>NZ_JAYGJK010000001.1:0-4800000 GCF_040775605.1 Achromobacter animicus | reverse complement strand
GATGCTGCGCGTGAAGATCTGGTGGTATCCGATTGCCGTTCCCTTTTTTCTCTTCGTCGCATTGCCGCTGGCGCCCGTTGCGATCATCGGAGACTTGCTCTACTACGCACTCGACCGCGTTCTACCACGCCGTAAGTGGCCGCAGGGGTTAATCGAGGCATGCGATAACGTTTGGGACGGGCGGGGAGACTGATGAAAAATGCAGCCGTCTCGAGAAAATAATGCAGCCTCCTTTATGGCCGCCTAAGTATGAATCGGCATACAGTTCCAAAAGAAGAGCGCAGCGTTTTCTTCACGCGTGTTGACGCCTTGCGTCCATCTGATCCGCCGTTGGCGGTTTCCGCTGCGGCAGACAACAACGTGATGAGGATCTCCGAGAACTGCCTGTTCATGCGTACAGCGTTTGGCAGCATGTTCGGAGGGCGGTACGGAATCAGTTGGTGGGCGACGGTGGCGGTTCTTTTTTTATTTGTTCTGTTTTCAGTCGGAACTTATGTCGCCTATGTTCACCAGCGCCAGTACGAGGGGTATGGCGGCGGCGTGTCGGCCTTCTTTATGGAAAACTGGGATGTGTTTATTGGAGCGCCTGTCGCATTCGCATTTGCGTGCATCTGGTTGTACATACCTTGGCGGACGCAGCTTCCAATCATCTTCAATCGCCGAACCCGCAAGGTCAGTTGCTTCGTTCAGGGGACGTGGGTCAGTCAGCATTGGGAGGGGCTGGAGGCTTACATCAAGGACGTGACTACCTTTGCGGCGGGAGGGGCTCCAATCAACGAAGGGGTGTTGACGCTAGCCTTGCCTTATTCGATACAACATAGCCAGCGTATCAATCAAAAACTCCGCGTCGGCATAACCGGCACACAGGACGACGCTCAAGCAATCATCAACCGCGGCATCTATGGGGCGGCGCAGATTTGGGAGTTCATCCGCCTTTTCATGCGGGAGGGGCCTTCCGCATTGCCTTTAAGCAGCGCGCGAACCCCGTATTCCATTTCCCACTCCAGTGAGGCAGTGCGTCATTTCAGTCCGTTGAAGGTGCTAAAGGTCAAGCATGCGGCTTGGTTGCTGTTCGCAGTTCCGTTCTTCATCTTCATCGCGTTGCCGGTGGCGCCGATGCTTATGTTGGGTGACATTTCATACATGTGGCTCGACCGCATGTTGCCACGCCGGCAGTGGCCGCAAAAACTCATCGACGCCTGCGATGGCGAATGGGATGGACGGGAATAAGAGTGGCCGCAGGGGCTGATCGAGGCATGCGATAACGTTTGGGACGGACGGGGAGACTAAGGCTTGCCCAGTCTCGTTCTGGACACCGTCTCCGCTGCCTACCGAGCCTTCTCCCCCGGCAGCCCATCACTAACCTCAGCCAGCGCCCGTTTCATGTCCTCATACTTCATCACCCGCTCGCTCTGAAACCCGCCCAGCACCCCCCGGCACCCATCCACCCCAGACCGCTTCATCTCCTCCATCATCGTCGTCCCATCGGCCTGCCCCTTTGCAAACGCAGCATCGAAGCCGCCCGTCGGGAATCCATATTCCTCGGCATAGCGTGTGAGATTCTTCCGAGCCGTCTCCTGATGCTGCGCCAGGTCAGGCTCTGAAGCCCCGCAAGCACGCGCCGCGCCATTGGACGCGCCAGCGGCGATAACGAAAGAGTCGTATTGGGCCTGCTCAGCCGCATCGGGAGCCGCCCACGCCGGGGCAGCAGCGGCTAGCGTCAATGCCAGCCCGGTAAGGAATTTGCGCATCGAAAGTCTCCCGGTGAAGCCCTCCGCAGCGGTCAGCCTCTCGCGGCTGCGGCGGGCGTTGTCTACCACGGCATTATGGCAATCGCGCGTTTCCTCGCCGTGTACTCGCCGTGTGGAGTCGTTTCGAACTGTTCATCTTCTTTTCGCCTTCCGCCAAAGGCAGCAAGCCGGGCGCGCTCGAACTATGATGGGGGCTGTGAGGCAGTCCTGCCTCAATGCATTGCCCCCTTTCATTCTGGAGATCTACATGACGATCAAAGTCGGCGACCGCGTGCCCGATGGCACGTTGACCGAATTCATCGAAACCGAAACCGCCGGCTGCTCGCTCGGTCCCAACGCGTTCCAGGTCGCCGACCTGACTCGCGGCAAGACCATTGCGCTGTTTGCCGTGCCGGGCGCCTTCACGCCCACCTGCTCGGCCAAGCATCTGCCCGGCTACGTCGAACAGGCCGCTGCCCTCAAGGCCAAGGGCATCGACGAAATCTGGTGCGTGTCCGTCAACGACGCCTTCGTCATGGGCGCCTGGGGACGCGAACAGAAGACCGACGGCAAAGTCCGCATGCTGGCCGACGGCTCCGCGCTGTGGACCAAGGAACTCGGCCTGGAACTGGACCTCGTCCAGCGCGGCATGGGCGTGCGCTCGCAGCGCTACTCCGCCCTGATCGTCGACGGCGTTGTGAAGCAACTGAACGTGGAAGCGCCTGGCAAGTTTGAAGTCAGCGACGCGGCCACCATGCTCTCGCAAGCCTGATCTCCGCAGGTTCCTGTTTTACCGCCAGTGTTGCGGGCCGCCCCGGCGGCCCGCGGCGCTGAAAGCCAGCAGCGGTTGTCGACGCCATGCTCTCCACGATCTCATCGTTTTCGTCGCTTTATTTTGCGACCTTGCTGATGCTCATCGGCACGGGTCTCTTCAACACCTACATGGGCCTGCGGCTGACCGCCCAGTCCGTCAGCGAAGTGTGGATCGGCACCTTGATCGCCGGCTACTACCTCGGGCTCGTGTGCGGCGCGCGGCTTGGGCACAAGCTCATCATCCGCGTCGGCCACATCCGCGCGTTCGTCGCCTGCGCGGCCATTGCCACCAGCATGATCCTGGCGCAGACGCTGGTCGAATCCATGCCCCTGTGGCTGGTGTTCCGCATCGTCTCCGGCATCGTCATGGTGACCGAGTTCATGGTCATCGAAAGCTGGCTCAACGAACAGACCGAAAACCACCAGCGCGGCCGCGTTTTCTCTGTCTACATGGTCGTCTCCGGCCTGGGCACCGTGCTGGGCCAACTGGCGCTCACCGCCTACGCCACGCTGGACCTGCGCCCGCTTACCCTGGTCGCCATGTGCCTCGTGCTGTGCCTCGTGCCGCTTGCCGTCACAGCCCGGTCCCACCCGCCCACGCCGCTGCCCGCGCCGCTGGACGTGAAGTTCTTCATGCGGCGCGTGCCGCTGTCCATGACCGTGCTCTTCGTGGCGGGCAATCTGTCCGGCGCGTTCTACGGCCTGGCCGCGGTGTATGGCGCCAAGAATGGCCTGTCCACATCGCAGGCCGCCATCTTCGTCGCGGCCGCCGTGACGGCGGGTCTGTTGTCGCAGTGGCCGATGGGATGGCTGTCCGACCGCATCAACCGCGCCGGCCTCATCCGCTTCAACGCGTTGTTGCTGGTCCTGCTGCCTGCCGTCATGTGGGGCTGGATCGCGTTGCCGTTCTGGGCGCTGGTCGCCATGTCCTGCGTCTTCGGCATCCTGCAGTTCACGCTGTACCCGTTGGGCGCGGCCTTTGCGAATGACCACGTCGAATCGGAAAGACGAGTCAGCCTGTCGGCGGTGTTGCTGATGACCTATGGCCTGGGCGCCTGTGTGGGGCCGATGATCGCGGGCTTCATGATGTCGCTGGGCGGACCCGCCATGTATTACGTGTTCATCTCGGCGTGCGCCGTGATCCTGGTCTGGCAGGTGCGGCCCACGCGCGTCACCGGCGCGCACCAGGTCGACGAGGCGCCGACGCATTTCGTACCGATGCCGGACACGCTGCAAAGTTCGCCCGCGGCGGCGGTGCTGGATCCGCGGGTGGATCCCGAGAACGACATCGCCATGGAAATGGTGCAGCCGGATCCGTCCGCAGCGCCGGCGCCGCCGGAGCCGGTGGCCGAGGCCGCATCGGTGGATTCGGCGGCGGGGCAGGGCGGAATGGACGCGTCGGCGGATACGGCTGCGGGAGCGGGAGGCGGATTCGACGCGATGCTGGATTCGATGTCGGACCCGACACCAGACCGTGTATCGGGCTCCGCATCGACTGCCGCATTGGACGCTGCATCGACCGCAGCATCAACCGCAGCATCGGGCGCCACATTGGACTCCACATCGGACGCCGCATCAGACGCGCACCCCGAACGCCAGCGCCGCACCGGCACCTGAAGCGCCCCTACCAGGGCGTCATCAGCAAAATGGCGGACAACGCCAGCGCAATGCCCAGCACGTTCACACGCGTGAGCGGTTCACGGAACGCCAGGGCGCCCACCAGGGTGCCCAGCGTGATCACTCCCATATTCATCGACGCGAACACCAGCGCGGGGTGCTCGGGCAGCGACTGGTGCGCGCGCACGTAGGTCAGGATATTGCCGAAGTTGGCCAGCCCCAGCGCCACGCCCGCGGCCAGATGCCGCGCCTGCCAGCGCACGCGGCGCCGCAATAGATACGCAAGCATCAGCGCGCCCGCCATCAGGAACGTCAGCAACAGGCTGCCCGCAAATGCAGTCCCCGTGCGGGCAACCTGCTTGAACAGGATGTCGATCACGCCATAGCCCGCCCAGACCACCAGCGGCCAGAGCCACATCGCGCGCCGGTCCTCGGCCGCCGTGGCTTCGGATAAGCGAATGCGCGGCGGTTGGCGCAGCAGGCAGAAGAGGGCGGCGAAGGCTAGCGCGATGGCCGCCAATTTGCGCCCCGTGACCGGTTCGCCGAACAGGGCGAACGCGGCCAGCAGCGGAATGAACAGCGACAGGCGCTGCGCGGCATCGCTGCGTACGATGCCGGCATGCCGCAACGCGGCCGCCATCGCCAAAAAGACGCTCGGCAGCAGCACGCCCAGCGCGGCCAGCACCAGCCAGGGCGTTTGCGGCGCCAGCAGGCGCGCCGGATCGGGGCGCAGCACCAGCCAGCAGAGCAGGGCGGCCACGGCGTAGTTCATCGCGATCGCCTGGCGCACGTCGATCTGCCAACGCCGCGCCAACTTGAGCATCACGGCGACCGTGACGCTGCAGGCCACGCTGGCCGTCAGATAAAGAAGACCTGGCGTCAACGGCATGCCGCCTCCTGATGGCGGTCGTGCGCGGCGGCATCGACCCGCATGCCCAATCGGTCGAGCAGGCGCTGGTCGGCCGCCATCTGAGGATTGGCGGTCGTCAGCAGCGCGTCGCCGTAGAACATGGAATTTGCGCCCGCCAGGAAGCACAGCGCCTGCATCGCATCGTCCATCGTCTCGCGCCCGGCCGACAGCCGAACGGCGGCGCGCGGCATTGCAATGCGCGCCACGGCGATAGTGCGCACGAACTCGAAGGGATCGAGGGCTTCGACATCGGACAACGGCGTGCCTTCCACCTGCACCAGGTTGTTGATCGGCACGGACTCGGGATAAGGCTCCATGCTGGCGAGCTGGGCGATCAGGCCGGCGCGTTCGCGGCGCGATTCGCCCATGCCCACGATGCCGCCGCAGCACACGCTGATGCCGGCGTCGCGCACGCGGTCCAGCGTGTCCAGGCGGTCCTGGTACGTGCGCGTGGAGATGATCTTGCCGTAGAACTCCGGCGAGGTATCCAGGTTGTGGTTGTAGTAGTCCAGGCCCGCGTTCTTCAATTGCTCGGCCTGGCCGTCCCGCAACATGCCCAGCGTCACGCAGGTCTCCAGGCCCAGCGCCTTGACCGCGCTGACCATCTCGGCCACGGCGTCCAGGTGATGCGGCTTGGGACTGCGCCACGCGGCGCCCATGCAGAAGCGCTGTGCGCCGCCGGCCTGCGCCGCGCGGGCCGCGGCGACCACGTCTTCCAGCGGCATCAGCTTGTCGGCGTCCACGCCGGTGTCGTAGTGCGAGGACTGCGGACAGTACGCGCAGTCTTCGGGACAGCCGCCAGTCTTGATCGACAGCAGGCTCGACAACTGGATCACGTTCGGATCGAAATGGGCGCGATGCGTCTGCTGCGCCCGGTGCATCAAGTCCATGAACGGCAGCTCGTAGAGCGCCATGATGGCGTCGGCGCTCCAGGCCGAGGCCGGCAGGCGCTTGGGCGATGTCGGGACGGGAATGTACGCAGTCTGCATGGTCGGTGGCTCCTTCGTTCGTGCCGCGGATCTCGCCGGTGGCCTGGTGGCCTGGGCTGGATCGGCGGATCGTAAGAAGGGGCGGCCTATTTGCGCAATGCGTTCGATATCGGCGGATTTAGCGCACGGTTGGAAACCGATTCAAAGAAAATGGCCGCTTTTGAGCGGCCAGTCGTCCTAACGCGGCGGCATCTTCGGCGAAGCGAAGATGCAGGATATTTTGATTCAAATTGTAAAAACGTAGCAAGCCGTTCAGGACTTGCCCTGCTTGTCCCGGTTGCGCGCGCTTTCGTGACCGGTGATGCCGCGGTCACGAGCCCAGACGATGGCGGCGCTGCGTCGGTGCACGCCGATCTTGCTGTAGATCGTGGCCACGTGATTGCGCACGGTGTTGCGCGACAGCTTGAGCGCCTTGGCAATGCCGTCGTCATCGTGACCCTGGCAGAGCAGGCCCAGCACCTCGCGCTCGCGCGACGTAAGCTGCGCCAGTTCCGCCACGTCGCGCGTCGCGGGGGCGGGCTGGCGCAGTTGCGCCAGCTTTTCGATGATGCCGCGGCTGAACCACGAGGTGTCCTGCATGACCGCCTCGATGGCCGTCAGCAGTTCGGTCTCGGAGCGCTTGCGCTCGGTGATGTCCTGCATCACGATCAGGACGCGGCGCAGCCCGCCGATCATGACGGGCTCGGCGGACACCAGGCAGTCGAGCTCGCCGCCGTCGCGCGCAATCATCACGGCTTCGCGGTTGCGCACGCTTTCGCCGCGCTTCAGGGCGGCCAGCATGCCTTCGTACGGCCGCAATCCCAGTTCGACGAGGTCCTGCTCTGCCTTGTCGTCCAACGTCAGACCCGTGGCGGCGGCAAAGGCATCATTGAGGTTCAGCACGTTCAAGTTGACGCCGTCGCAGACGGCCATCGGCACAGGGGCAAGCTGGAAGGCTTTGGAGAAGCGCTCTTCGCTTTCGCGCAGGGCCTCTTCGGTGCGCTTGCGGCCCTCCAGGTCGATGAACGTGAAAAGCATGCAGGGCTCGTCGTGCATGTCGATGGGCTGGCCTGCCACCACCACGAACTTGGAGGTGCCATCGGGCAGCTTCAGCACGCCCTCGCGCTGCGGAATGGTCTCGCCTTCATTGAGCCGAGCCACAGCCGTTTCTTTGTCGTCGCTCCCGTCCAGCACATCGATTTCATAAGCCGACTTGCCCAGCACCGCGTCGCGCGAGTAGCCGGTCATTTCCAGGAACCCCTGGTTCACCTTGACGTAGCGCAGGTCCGACAGCCGGCAGATCAAGGCGGGAGCCGGATTGGCCGAGAAGGCGCGTTCAAAGCGTTCCTCGGCGTTGATCTGCGCGGTCTGGTCGTGCAGGATCAGGACGCGATAGGGCATGGGGCCGCCATCGTCCAGATTGAGGCCGCGCGCAAGCAGGTTGCGCGTGAATTCGTCGTCGTCTTTACGGGTCAGATCGAGCAGCAGGTCTTCGAATTCTTCGCCCGCCGCCAGCCGGTCCAAGGGATACTGTCGCGCCGGCACGCGATGATGGTTGCGATAGGTGAGCGTATATCGCTTGCGAAAGCCCGCGGGCGTGCCGCCCAGGTCTTCCATTGATTCGGCGCCGTGCAGCGCAAGTGCGCTGGCGTTGGCCCAGGCTATCGAGCCATCGGCCTCAAGCAGGATGATGCCCTCGTTGAGGCCCGCGATGATGCTCTGCAGGTGTTGGCGATGTGCTTGGGGTGCGGCGTCGTTGGGGGTCACGTAGGCCTCTTTTTTCTTCGCATGGCGTGTACGCGCAAGCATGAAGCCGCGCGCCGGTGCTGTCCAGAGGTCAAAAGGGAGGAGTCTCGCGGAAGGGGTACAACGAGAGGGGATTGCACCGCGCGAATGGCGGCGCCGGACAGCCCATGCAAAAGCATATGCGAAAGCAAAACCAAAATCGCAGAAATCAAAAGCACAAAAGCAAAAAGCTCCGGAATCCGGAGCTTGAGATGCGTGTACTTCAAATGCGTGCTGCGAGCAGCGTTCGGTAAGCGCAAAGTGCTTGGCGGAGCGGACGGGGCTCGAACCCGCGACCCCCGGCGTGACAGGCCGGTATTCTAACCAACTGAACTACCGCTCCGCAGCGGCTTACTGATGACTTCAACTTCTGTACTGCGAACTTCTTTACTGCGGCTGTGGTGTCAAGACAGCTTGTACTGCATGCCAGATGAAGCTGGCGTCCCCTAGGGGATTCGAACCCCTGTACTCACCGTGAAAGGGTGATGTCCTAGGCCTCTAGACGAAGGGGACCTGGAACCAACAAGTCTACTACTGTACTGCGTTACTACTGAACTGCACTGGTGGAGGTAAGCGGGATCGAACCGCTGACCTCTTGCATGCCATGCAAGCGCTCTCCCAGCTGAGCTATACCCCCAGGGCGTCCTGCTGTTCCAAACTTCAAACAACAAGGTCTCACACTTATAAAACAAAAAAGCCCCGAAAACGGAGCTCTTGAAAGACTCTGAGCGAGAGAGCTTTTGGCGGAGCGGACGGGGCTCGAACCCGCGACCCCCGGCGTGACAGGCCGGTATTCTAACCAACTGAACTACCGCTCCGCAGCGGCTTAACTCAACTACATAATCACTTCAACTGCATCACTAATACTGCATGCCAGTAGACTGGCGTCCCCTAGGGGATTCGAACCCCTGTACTCACCGTGAAAGGGTGATGTCCTAGGCCTCTAGACGAAGGGGACTTGGACTTGCTGTACTGCTCTTCGCTTTGGACTGGTGGAGGTAAGCGGGATCGAACCGCTGACCTCTTGCATGCCATGCAAGCGCTCTCCCAGCTGAGCTATACCCCCGTTTCTCTAATCAATTCCTTCAACGTTTTTGCTTGAAACGCGCCGGTTAGAGCGCGTTTTTTGCTGTTTCGTTGCCGGTTTTGTTTAGTGCCGTTGGCGAAGAAACGAGATTATGCACGAACTAAATTGGGCGTGCAAGTCGCTTCATGGCAAAAAGCAAAAAAGTTGCGAAAAAAGAGGGTTGGATGGGCATTTTGAGGGCGGATTTAGCGCTGCATTGGTTGCCGAGCGAGCCTGCGATTGATGCGGAAATCAATGAAATCAAAGACTTGTGCAGGTGCTATCGTGGATGGAAAAAATTTTTTCGGCGTGTGGAATTTTCCACGCGAGGGCAGCGCGGAAAGTTGACGCGGATCGGCAAGGAAATCGACACATGAGCACTTATCCATGAGCAGCACAGGCTTTCCCACTGTCGCTCTGGGGCGCACGGACATGAACATCACGCGCATCGGCCTGGGCGCTTGGGCCATGGGCGGCAACGGGTGGGCGGTGGGCTGGGGGCCGCAGGACGACACCGAATCCATCAAGGCGATCCGGCACGCGATCGACCGCGGCATCAACTGGATCGACACCGCCGCGGTTTACGGCCTGGGCCATTCCGAGGACATCGTGCGGCAGGCGTTGGGCCAGATGCCCGCCAGCGAGCGTCCGTACGTGTTCACCAAATGCGGCCTGACCTGGTCGCCCGAGCAGCCACAGGCGATGCCGCGGCGCACCGGCGCGCCGTCCAGCATTCGCCGAGAGCTTGAAGGGGCGTTGCGGCGGTTAGGCGTCGAGCGGATCGACCTCTATCAGATGCACTGGCCTGCGGGAGACGGCACGCCGCTGGAGGCGTACTGGCAGGAATTGCTGGATCTGAAGCAGGCCGGGAAAGTCCGCGCGGTGGGATTGTCGAACCACAATCTTGCCCAGTTGCAGGCGGCGGAACACCTGGGGCATGTAGACACCCTGCAGCCGCCGTTCTCGGCGATCCAGCGCGCCGCGGCTATCGACCTCATTCCCTGGTGTGCGGCTAATGGCACGGGCGTGATCGTCTACAGCCCCATGAATTCGGGCTTGCTGACCGGCAAGTTCAGCGCCGAGCGTGCAAGGGCGTTGCCGCCGGACGATTGGCGGGCGCGGCACGCGGATTTCCGGTCGCCCGAGTTGGAGCGCAACCTGGCGCTGGCCGATGCCTTCAAGCCTATTGCGGAGCGGCACGGCGCCACCGTGGCCGCCGCCGCAGCGGCATGGACGCTGGCGTGGCCGGGTGTGACGGGCGCCATTTTGGGGGCGCGCAGCGCATCGCAGGTGGACGGACTGATCGGCGCGGCCGAGCTGGAGCTGGATGCCGACGACATGCAGGCGATTGCAGACGCGATTGAAGTCACGGGAGCGGGGAACGGCCCGCTGCGCCCGCCCGACGAAACAGGCTCGCTGCCCGCGAACCTGTTTGCCTGAAGGAAGTCAGCCGCGCCGGGAAATCAGCCGCGCGGGGACGTCGGTGCTGCGTGGAATCAGCCGGACCGTGGATTCAGCCGCGGCGCGGGCGGCGGGCGCTGCCCACGGCCGCGATCAGCGCCAGACCGATCAGCGCCAGCGCGGTCTTGTCCCCAAAACGCGCGTAGGGCGTGAGCCCCGTCATGCCCTGCACCGATACCGGCAGCACACCCGCCTGCAGCGGTGCGAGTTGGGCGGCAACCTGGCCCTTTGCGTCGATGGCGGCGGTGATGCCGGTGTTGGTGGCGGTCAGCATCGGGCGCGCGGTCTCGATGGTGCGCAGCCGGCCGATCTGCAGATGCTGCCGCAGCGCCCAGCTATCGCCGAACCAGCCCAGGTTGCTGACGTTGACCAGGATGGTCGCGCCGGGCTCGCCGTCGGGGCCGGGCTGCAAGGCGGGCAGCAGGTCGGGACCGAAGAGGTCTTCGTAGCAGATGTTGAACGCGATGTGCTGGCCGCCGACGGCAAACGGGGTCTGGCGTTCGCCGCCGCGATCGAAGTCGCCCAGCGGGATGTTCAGCATTTCGACAAACCAGTGAAAGCCGGGCGGCACGTATTCGCCCCACGGCACCAGGTGGCGCTTGTCGTAGCGCATGGCGGTGTTGCCGCGCACCAGCTGTTCAACGAACGTGGCGCCGTCAAAACCGATGACACTGTTGGTATAGCGCTCGCGGCCGTTGACGCGGTCATGCAGCGGCACGCCCATCGCGATGACGGTGTTGCGTTGGCCGGCCAGGTCGCGCCAGACTTCCCAGACGCGCGGATCGAGCTGGTCCTGGAAGATGGGCACCACGGTTTCCGGCAGGATCACCAATTGCGGCGCGGGCACGCCGGGCGCCGCGGGCAGGGCCGTCAGCTCCAGATGGCGCCGCAGGCTTTGCTCGAGGAGCGCAGGATCGAATTTCTGGGATTGCCCGATGTTGCCCTGCACGAGCCGCACGTTGAGCGGGTCGCCAACCGGCGCCGACCAGTCGATGCGGGACAGTGGCCAGCCCGCCGCAGCAAGCGCCACCGCGACGCCAGCGGCCAGCGCGTGGCGCGGACCCATGCCCGCCGCGCGCGAAGGCTGCCACAGGCTTGCCGCCGCCGCCGCGACGAATGCGGCCAGGAATGCCATGCCGTGCACGCCGAGCAGCGGCGCCCAGCCTGCAATGGGGCTGTCGACCTGCGCATAGCCGATGTTCAGCCACGGAAAGCCCGTGAGCAGCACCGAACGCAGCCATTCGAAGGCGCCCCACATCGCAGCCCAGGCCAGCGTGGCGGCCAGGATGCGGGACGGGGGGGAATCGGCGGACAGCGGCGCGTAGCGGCGCGCCAGCGCATTGGCGGTCGCGGGAAACAGGGCCAGGAATGCCGACAACGCCAGCACGGCCGCGACAGCCAGCGGTGCGGCAAGATCGCCGTAGCGGTGCAGGCTGATGAAGATCCAGTACAACCCGAGCGCGTAGCTGGCAAAGTTGAAGAGCCAGCCGCGTAGCCACGCCTGACGCGCCGACGGCGCATACAGGGTGACGCGCGCCAGCACGGCCAGCGCGGCGATCTGGGTGAACGCCAGCGCCCATCCGGGCAGCGGGCCGGGGGCAAAGGTCAGGGCGTGGACGGCGCCCGCCAGCACGAGGCCGGCGGCGCCACGCAAGAGTCGGCCGCGCGGGGTGCTGGTCATGCGTCGGTGGCGGGTGCTTCGGACTGGGGTGTGGCCAGGCGCTTGACGCGCAGCCAGATGGCCCGGCGGGCGTCGCCGCGCGCCACTTCAAGGCGCAGGCCGTCGAAATCAGCGTGGTCGCCGCGGCGCGGAATACGGCCCAATTGGCCGCCCATCCAGCCGCCCACGCTGTCGTACTCGTCGTCGGGCAGTTGGCAGCCGAACACTTCGTTGAAGTGCGAGATGTCGGTGGCCGCGAGCACGCGCCACTGGTTCTCGCCTTCGGGGAAGATGGAATCTTCTTCGGTTTCGTCGAACTCGTCTTCGATGTCGCCGACGATCTGTTCCAGCACGTCTTCCATCGTCACCAGGCCCGAAATGCCGCCATGCTCGTCAATGACGATGGCCTGGTGGTTGCGGCTGGCGCGGAACTCGTGCAGCAGCACGTTCAAGCGTTTGGATTCGGGAATGAAGACGGCGGGGCGGACCAGCGTGCGCATTTCGATGTTGGGCTCGAGCATGCAGCGCAGCAGATCCTTGGCCAGCAGGATGCCGATAATGTTGTCGCGATCACCCTCGTAGACGGGGAACCGCGAATGCGCGGTTTCGATCACCGAAGCCACCAGGTACGGGATGGGCTGCGTGACATCGAGCAGATCCATGCGCGAGCGCGGGACCATGATGTCGCCGACAGTGCCTTCGGACACGGCGAGCGCGCCCTTGATCATCTTGTACGACTCCGCGTCGAGCAACTGGCGTTCGTGCGCGGCTTCGAGGACGGCCTTGATGCCTTCGCGGTCCTCGGGCTCTTTGCGCACAAGGGAAAGCAGGCGGTCTAGGAGGGATTTGGTGGCGGGCTTGGTAGAGCGAGCAGGCGTCGCTTCGGGAGCAGGGTAAGGGTCAGACATCGTCCGGGAGGACAAGTTAGGGAGGAGCCAGCATAACCGATACTGGCCCATCGTTTGTAACGCCGGCCCGGAAAATGGCTGCAATGGACGCGATCTGCGCCTTGCTGCACGCCATTTGCCGGCATTTTCTCAGGGTTGTCCCGAGGCTACCGGCACGCGGGCGGCGGCGGTCAGTCGGCCACGTACGGATCGGCAATGCCCATCTGCGCAAGCGTCGCGGTTTCCAGGGCTTCCATGCGCTTGGCTTCGCGCGCCTTGATGTGGTCGTAGCCCAGCGAATGCAGCACGCCGTGGATGGTGAGGTGCGCGGCGTGGTCCAGCAGCGTCTTGCGCTGCTCGCGGGCCTCGCGCACCAGCACGGGCACGCACATGACGATGTCGCCGCGCGCCACGCCCACGGGATCCACGCCGTACTCGAAGGTCAGCACGTTGGTGGCGTAGTCGCGGCCGCGGAAGTCGCGGTTCAGGCGGCGGCCCTCGGCCGCGCCGACCAGCCGCAGGCTCAGTTCAGCGGCCGAAAACTCGACCAGACCGTCTTCAAAGGCGGCGCCCAGCGCGCGCTCTGCCCAGCGGCGCAGGCGCCAGCGGGGCAGGCGGGCCTCTTCGACGCCGTACTGCACGGACAGGGACAGCTCAGGCTTCATCTTCGGCGGCGCGGTCGTAAGCGTCGACAATGCGGGCGACCAGGGGGTGGCGCACGACATCGCGGCTGGTGAACTTGGTGGTGGCGATGCCCTGGACGTCATGCAGCACCTTGACCGCATGCGCCAGCCCGCTTTCCTGGCCGCGCGGCAGGTCGACCTGCGACGGGTCGCCGGTGATGACCGCCTTGCTGCCGAAGCCGATCCGCGTCAGGAACATCTTCATCTGCTCGGGCGTCGTGTTCTGCGCCTCGTCGAGGATGACAAAGGCGTGGTTCAGCGTGCGGCCGCGCATGTAGGCCAGCGGGGCGATCTCGATGGTCTGCTTCTCGAACAGGCGCTGGACCTTTTCGAAGCCCATCAGGTCGTACAGCGCGTCATACAGCGGGCGCAGGTACGGGTCGACCTTTTGCGCCAGGTCGCCGGGCAGAAAGCCCAGGCGTTCGCCGGCTTCGACGGCGGGGCGGGTCAGCACCAGGCGCTGCACCGTGTCGCGTTCCATGGCGTCGATGGCGCAGGCCACGGCCAGCCAGGTCTTGCCCGTGCCGGCAGGGCCGACGCCGAACGTGATGTCGTGCTTGAGGATGTTGTTCAGGTAGTCGCGCTGGCGCGGCGTGCGCGGGCGCAGGTCGCTACGCTTGGTGCGCAGCGCGATGCCGTCGCTTTCATCGTCCAGGGCGGGCAGGGCGTCCAGTTCCCGGGCCTGCTCTTCCTTGAGCTTGTCTTCCTGGCGGCCCACCCCGATCTCGACCAATCCAAGCTGGATGTCATCGATGGACAGGGCGCGGTGCACGGCCTGTTCGTGGAAGCGGCGCAGGATGCGGCCCGCCAGTTCGGCCCGCTCGCCTTCGATGGTGACGCGGCTGCCGCGGCGCGACAGCTTGACGGTCATGCCGTCGGCCAGTTGCCGCAGGTTTTCGTCCAGGGGGCCGCAGAGATTGGCCAGGTGGGTGTTGTCGCCGTCCAGGTTGACGATGACGGGCATGCTGCGACGCGCGCGGGGGCGGGGTGTGGTCATTCAGCCTCTTGCGAAGTGCGGTCAACGTCGGCCACGCGGGCACGCAGCGAATTCGTGTGCGCCTCGGTGATGACGACGTCGACCATTTGTCCGATGAGCCGCGCGGGCGCGGGGAAATTGACGATGCGGTTGTTCTCGGTGCGGCCCATGAGTTCGTTCGGGTCGCGGCGCGAGGGGCCTTCGACCAGCAGGCGCTGACGCGTGCCCACCATGTTGCGGGCAATCGTTGCCGCCTGGTCGTTGATGAGCGCCTGCAGGCGCTGCAGACGGCGCAGCTTCACGTCCTGCGGGGTGTCGTCGGTGAGGTCCGCGGCGGGCGTGCCCGGGCGGCGCGAGTACACGAACGAGAACGAGGTGTCGAAGCCGACGTCCTCGATCAGCTTGAGCGTCTTTTCGAAGTCTTCCTCGGTCTCGCCGGGAAAGCCCACGATGAAGTCCGAGGACAGCGTCAGATTCGGGCGGGCGGCGCGCAGGCGGCGCACGACCGACTTGAATTCCAGGGTGGTGTAGCCGCGCTTCATGCCGGCCAGCACGCGGTCGCTGCCGGCTTGCACGGGCAGGTGCAGGAACGACACCAGCTTGGGCAGGCGGGCGTAGGCGTCCACCATGCGCTGGGTCATTTCCTTGGGGTGCGAGGTCGTGTAGCGGATGCGCTCGATGCCGGGGATTTCATGCACGTATTCCAGCAGCATCGCAAAGTCGGCGATCTCGTCGGAGTCCGTCATGCGGCCGCGGTAGGCGTTCACGTTCTGGCCCAGCAGCGTCACTTCCTTGACGCCCTGGTCCGCCAGGTCGGCCACTTCGATCAGGACGTCATCGAATGGGCGCGAGACCTCTTCGCCGCGTGTATAGGGCACGACGCAGAAGCTGCAGTATTTGCTACAGCCTTCCATGATCGAGACAAATGCCGTGGCCCCTTCGACGCGCGGCGGCGGCATGTTGTCGAACTTTTCGATCTCGGGAAAGCTGATGTCGACCTGCGAACGGCCTTCGTCGCGGCGGCGCTTGATGAGGTCCGGCAGGCGGTGCAGGGTCTGCGGTCCGAACACCACGTCGACATACGGCGCGCGTTTGACGATGGCCTCGCCTTCCTGGCTGGCGACACAGCCGCCCACGCCGATGACGAGGTTCGGATTGGTCTTCTTCAGGTGCTGCACGCGGCCCAGATCCGAAAACACCTTTTCCTGCGCCTTTTCGCGCACGGAACAGGTGTTGAACAGGATGACGTCCGCCTCTTCCGGGTTGTCGGTCAGTTCGAGCCCGCCCTGGTCCTCGCGCAGCACGTCGGCCATCTTGTCCGAGTCGTACTCGTTCATCTGGCAGCCGAAGGTGCGGATGTACAGCTTGCGGGGGGAGCCGGCGCCGGGAGTGGCCGAAGGCAGGGCGGCGGAGACGCCGTCGCGGGGATTGCCCGCGCGCTTGAGAGAGGTTTCTTGCATGATGGTCGCCGTGACGGGTGTAGATCCCGGGGGCTGGAAAGGGGGAAAGGGCGGATTTTAACCCTTGCCCAAGAATTGTTTCTTGGACGCGCGCGCGTTGGCCGTTACGATAGCGGTCCGCGCGCCCGCAGGCGCCGGTAAAATCCCTTTTTTCTCCCGAGCGGCACCGATGAATTCCAATCGCCTTACGCCTCCGGCAGCCGCTCCGTCCCTCGCTGGCGGGACCGGTTCCGCAGTCCAGGACGAATACCGTAATCCGTACCCCGCGTCCGTGTGGGCGCTGCTGGCGGGCGCGCTGGCGCTAGCCGCCGCGGCGTGCGCGCTGTGGGTCGACCTGCCGCTGGCCATCTGGATCCAGAAATCGGTGTCGGAAGGCGTCGACCAATCCTTTGAGTGGGTGGGCGAGCTGGGCGAAAGCGGCCATTACATCGTCATGGCGCTGGCGTTCTACGTGGCCGGCCTGGTGGGCCTGGCGCGCGGATGGCGCAATCCGCTGCGTGTCAGCTATGCCGCCATGGCGCGCGGCAGCTTGCTGATGCTGTCGACCATGGCGGTCGGCGGGCTGGTGGTGCTGGTGCTCAAACGCACCGTGGCCCGGGCGCGGCCCGAGTTGTTCTTCGAGCAAGGCATCTACGGGCTGGGCGAATCGTTTTCTCGCGCTCAGCTGTTCAATTCCTTTCCGTCCAGCCACACCTACGCGGCCTTCTCCGTGGCGGTGGTGTTGGGCATTCTGGCGCCGCGTTGGCGCTGGGTGTTCCTGCTGCTGGCGGCGCTGGTGGCGATCAGCCGGCTGGTGAACCTGGATCACTACCTGTCGGACGTGATGACGGCTGCCGGCATCGCCGTGCTGGTCGGGCACTATCTGGCCCCCCGCGTGCTGTGCAGCAAGTATCAATGGCCGCTGCGCGCGCCGTGGCGCTGGTGGAAGAAGGGCTAAGCCAGCACCTGGACGCCAGAGAAGACCGCGGGAGGCAGATCACCCCGCGGTTTTTTTTGTCCCCTGAATGGCGTCGTCGCGAGGCATGGCGTGCAGGGACGGATACTCCATGGCGGCAGGCTATGGATGCAACCAAGGCGTCCGGCTTCGGATGCACCCAACGCGCGTCAGGTCACGGCTACACCGCAGGCGTCACGTCAGCAGCTTGATTCCGGACGGCGTTTCGATCTGCGCGCGCAGGCGGGGCGGGCCATCGGCCTGCTCGACGTCGATCAGGCTATCCGCACCCATCCAGGCGAGCCCCTGGCGCAGCAGCGAGGCGCGGGGGTGGCAGCCGGTCAGACGCAGCAGCCGCAGCGGCTGGCGCGGCAGCGTCGCACCCGGCGTGTTTTCCACGTCCCATTGGATCAGCGTCGGAAGCAGGCCTTCGCCGGCCTGGTAACCGGCTTCGCGCCACGCCGGCAGGCTGCCGTCATCCGGCACGGTCAGGCGCCAGCGCAGGTCGCCGCGTGTCATGGCGATGGCGGGCGGCAGCCGGTCGGGGTGTTCGGCCTGCATGCGCGTCAGGTCCAGCGGCGCCTCCACGCGCGCGGCCCAATGGGCCAGGAATGGCCCTTGTTCGATGCGTGCGCGCACGTCGCCCTGGTCCAGCCCAAACCAGCGGGGGCGATCAGGCGCCGGCGCGTCGGGATCGATGGCAATGACTTCCAGGTACACGCCGTCCGCCATGCCCAGCACCCGGTTATGGGTGCCCATGCGCGGATGCGCCCCGCCGCCCTGCGGCGCGATGCCGAGCAGGCCGGCAACATATTCGGTGCCGCTGGCGAGGTCCGCGGCGGCGATGACGATGTGGTCGATGGAGAGTTTCATGAGGGGCATGGTAACGAATCCGTGGATTGCCGTGCCCGAATACTTTCAAGGGATCCGCTCAGAGGCACTGCCCGAACGTCAAAAGAAAAACCCGTCGCAAGCGACGGGTTTTGCATGTCAGCAGGCCGGCAATCAGGCGACTTCGCCTTCCTCGCCTTCCTTCTTGACCGGCTTGACCAGGTCTTCGCGCTTGACGCCCATCCACATGGCCAGCGCGGCGGCGACGAACACCGACGAGTAGATGCCGAACCAGATGCCGATGGTCAGGGCCATGGCGAAGTAGTGCAGGGTGGGGCCGCCGAAGAACAGCATGGCCAGCACCATCATCTGGGTCGAACCGTGGGTGATGATGGTCCGCGAGATGGTCTGGGTGATGGCGCTGTTGATGACTTCGTGCACGTCCGCCTTGCGGTACTTGCGGAAGTTTTCACGGATCCGGTCCATGATGACCACGGATTCGTTCACGGAGTAACCCAGCA
Source organism: Achromobacter animicus (assembly GCF_040775605.1). Lineage (NCBI taxonomy): Bacteria > Pseudomonadati > Pseudomonadota > Betaproteobacteria > Burkholderiales > Alcaligenaceae > Achromobacter > Achromobacter animicus. Next base: position 4,781,698 of record NZ_JAYGJK010000001.1, on the reverse strand, counting down.
CGGCCAGCACGCCGGCCAGCACCGCCAGCGAGAACTCCCACTGGAAGAACGCAAAGAAGCCCAGGATGATGACCACGTCGTGCAGGTTGGCGATGACGCCGGCGACCGCGAACTTCCATTCGAAGCGGAAGCCGAGATAGATCATGATGCCGATCACGACGACCAGCAGGGCCATCAGGCCGTTGTGCAGCAGTTCTTGCCCGACCTGCGGGCCCACGAACTCGACGCGACGCAGTTCGACGCCCGAGTCGGCGGCCTTCAGTGCGGCCATGACGGTTTCGCTCTGCGTGGCGGACGTCTGGCCTTCCTGCAGGGGCAGGCGGATCATGACGTCGTGCGAGGTGCCGAAGTTCTGGACCTGGAAGTCGGTGTAGCCCAGTTTGGACACCACGCCGCGCACGTTTTCAAGCTGCGCCGTCTGGGCGTAGTTGACTTCCATGACTGTGCCGCCGGTGAACTCGATCGACAGGTGAAAGCCGCGCGTGACTATGAAGAAGACCGCCAGCAGGAAGGTGACGAGACTGATGATGTTCAGCACCAGCGCATGGCGCATGAACGGGATGGTGCGGTGAATCCGGAAAAATTCCATTTTTCGCCTTCGGTTCTTTTCTGTGGCGGACGGCCCGGGCCGTCCGCCCTATTTTCAGTTTGCCTTCGGCTTCCAGACTTCGCCGATGGAGATCGAGGTGAGCTTCTTCTTGCGGCCGTAGTACAGGTTGGCCAGCGCGCGCACGCCCACGACAGACGAGAACATCGAGGTCAGGATGCCCAGGCAGTGAACCACCGCGAAGCCCCGGATCGGGCCCGAACCGAACGCCAGCAGCGCCAGGCCCACGATCAGCGTGGTGAGGTTCGAGTCAAGAATGGTGCCCCACGCGCGTTCGAAGCCGTGATGGATGGCCTGCTGGGGTGTGGCCCCCGCGCGCAGCTCTTCCCGTATGCGCTCGTTGATCAGCACGTTCGAGTCAATGGCCATGCCCAGCGTCAGTGCGATAGCCGCGATACCGGGCAGCGTCAGCGTTGCCTGCAGCATGGACAGCAAGGCCAGCAGCAGCAGCACGTTGAAGGTCAGGCCGATCGTGGAGAACACGCCGAACAGGTGGTAGTAGATGATGATGAACGCGGCGATGGCCAGGAACCCGTACAGCGTCGAGTAGAAGCCCTTCGAGATGTTGTCGGCGCCCAGGCTCGGGCCGATGGTGCGTTCCTCGATGATGGACATCGGCGCGGCCAGCGCGCCGGCGCGCAGCAGCAGGGCGGTGTCGGCGGCTTCCTCGGAGGTCATGCTGCCCGAGATCTGCACCTGGCCGCCCGCGATTTCGCCGCGGATGACAGGCGCGGTGACCACTTCGCCCTTGCCGTTTTCGAACAGCAGGATGGCCATGCGCTTGTTGATGTTGTCGCGGGTGACGTCGCGGAAGATGCGGGCGCCCTTGGAATCCAGCGTCAGGTGGACGGCGGCCTGCTGGGTCTGCGAATCGCGGCCGGGCTGGGCGTCCTGCAGGTTTTCGCCGGTCAGGATGACCTGGCGGCGGACCAGGATGGGACGGCCGTCGCGGTCGTTGTAGCGCTCGAGACCGAACGGGACGCTGCCGCCCAGCAGCGCGGCCTGCGCGGCGGGGGAGTCGTCGACCATACGGATTTCGAGGGTGGCGGTGCGGCCCAGCAGTTCCTTGGCCTTGGCCACGTCCTGCACGCCAGGCAGTTGCACCACGATGCGGTCCGAACCCTGTTGCTGGATGACCGGTTCGGCCACGCCCAGTTCGTTGATGCGGTTGTGCAGCGTGTTGATGTTCTGCTTGAGCGCGGAATCCTGCACGCGGGTGACGGCGGCCGGGTTCAGGGAGGCCAGCAGCAATTGCTTGCCGCCTTCTTCGCGTTCGGTGAACTCCAGGTCCGGCAGGCGCGAGCGCAGCGTCGAGATGGCGCGGTCGCGGTCGTCGGTGTTGGCGAAGGTGGCGGCGATGCTCTGGCCGGAGCGTTCAACGCCGGCCACAGGAATCTTCTGGTCGCGCAGCACCGAGCGCACGTCGGCGGACAACGAGTCGTAGCGGGCGGTCAGGGCGCCCTGCATGTCGACCTGCAGCAGGAAGTGCACGCCGCCGCGCAGGTCCAGACCCAGGTACATGGGCTTGGGCGCGAACCAGCCCAGCGCGCGCATCCAGGGCGGCGAGGCCGGCAGCAGGTTCAGCGCCACGGTGTATTGCGGGTCGCCGGGAACGGTATTGAGCGATTTTTCGATCAGGTCGCGGGCCTGCAGCTGCACGTCGGTCGACGGGAAGCGGGCGCGCACGGTGCCGAGCGTGCCGTTCAATTCGAAATAGGCGCCTTCGTTGGGGATCTTGGCGTCGGCCAGGATCTGTTCCACGCGGGCCAGCACGGCGGTGTCGACCTTGACCGTGGCTTTGGCGCTGGACACCTGTACGGCGGGGGATTCGCCGTAGAAATTGGGAAGCGTGTACAGCAGGCCAATGAGGACCGCGACCAGGACCGTAATGTACTTCCAGAGGGGATAGCGGTTCATTGCCGGCTACTTCATTTAAAGAGATGAAAGGGCCGCCCGAGCGGGTGAGCGCGGCGGGCGGCGGTAGGCGCCTTCAAGGACAAGAGCCCCGTTGGGGCTCTTCTGGGACGCTTACAGGGCCTTGATGGTTCCCTTGGGCAGAACGGTCGAGACCGACGACTTCTGCATGATGACTTCGACGGGCTTGTCGGCCAGTTCGGAGACTTCGACGGTGACGTAGCTGTCGTTGACCTTGGTGACCTTGCCGAGCAGGCCGCCGGCGGTGACGACTTCGTCACCCTTGGCCAGGGCCGCGATCAGGTTGCGGTGTTCCTTCTGGCGCTTCATCTGCGGACGGATCATCAGGAAATAGAGGATCACGAACATCAGGATGATGGGCAGCATGCCCATCAGCGCATTGCCTTCGGGGGCGGCGGCCTGGGCCACGACGAGGCTGGCGGTATCGATAACGGACATTGAATTCTCCTGCGTTTGAGTCTGTTTGGGTTTATCGCTATGTTTTTAATGCGCCCATCCCCGCGCGAGCCATGGATAGGGCAAGCCGACTATTGTATAGAGGTTATCGCCCGCCTTTAACCAGGATGTCATCCCGGGCGTCAAGGCGGCTTCCGCTTGCCACGGCGGCCTGCCCGGACAAATGGGGGCGAAACCTGCCGGTAAAAGCCCCTGGCGGGGCTTTTTTAACCGGCTACTCGATGCCGCGGGCGCGGTCCGCGGCGAACTGGGCGCGCCAGGCGTCAAAGCGGCCTTCCGCAATGGCCTCGCGCATTTCTTGCATGATAGTCAGATAGAAGTGCAGGTTGTGAAGCGTGTTCAGGCGCGCGCCGGTGATTTCGTTGGCGCGCTGCAGGTGGTGCAGGTAAGCGCGCGAGAAATTGCCGCAGGTGTGGCAGCTGCAGCTCGGGTCCAGCGGGCGGGTGTCGTCGCGGTACTTGGCGTTGCGGATCTTCACGTCGCCAAAGCGCGTGAACAGCCAGCCGTTGCGGGCGTTGCGGGTGGGCATGACGCAGTCGAACATGTCGACGCCGCGCCTCACGCCCTCGACCAGGTCTTCGGGGGTGCCCACGCCCATCAGGTAGCGCGGAGCCTGGACGGGCAGCTTGGGCGTCACGTGCGCCAGGATGCGCATCATGTCTTCCTTGGGCTCGCCCACCGACAGCCCGCCGATCGCGTAGCCATGAAAGCCGATGTCCTGCAGTCCGGCCAGGGACTCGTCGCGCAGCGACTCGTACATGCCGCCCTGCACGATGCCAAAAAGTGCGTTGGGGTTGCCCAGGCGATCGAATTCGTCGCGGGAGCGGCGCGCCCAGCGCAGCGACATGCGCATGGAGCGCGCGGCTTCTTCCACCGTGGCGGGGCGGCCGTCGATTTCATAGGGCGTGCACTCGTCGAACACCATGACGATGTCGGAATTGAGCGAGCGCTGGATGCGCATCGATTCCTCGGGCGTGAGGAACAGGCGCGCGCCGTCGATGGGCGAGGCGAATTTCACGCCTTCCTCGGTGATCTTGCGCATGCCCTGCAGGCTGAACACCTGGAAGCCGCCGGAGTCGGTCAGGATGGGCTTGTCCCACTGCATGAAGCCGTGCAGGCCGCCATGCTTTTCCATGATTTCGGTGCCGGGGCGCAGCCACAGGTGGAAGGTGTTGCCCAGCACGATCTGCGAGCCGACTTCCTTGAGCTCGTGCGGCATCATCGCCTTGACGCTGCCGTAGGTGCCCACCGGCATGAAGATGGGGGTCTCGACCACGCCGTGGTTCAGCGTGATGCGGCCGCGGCGGGCGCCGCCGTCGGTGGCGAGCAGTTCGAAGTTGAGTCCGGTCATGAGGCAGGGGTTTCGATGAACATGGCGTCGCCGTAGCTGAAGAAGCGGTAGCGCGCGGCGACGGCGTGGGCGTAGGCGCGGCGGATGGGCTCGACGCCGGCCAGCGCCGACACCAGCATCAGCAGGGTCGACTGGGGCAGATGGAAGTTGGTGACCAGCGCGTCCACCACCCGGTACTCATAACCGGGGGTGATGAACAGGCGCGTGTCGCCCTGGGCGGGGGCCAGCGGGACGCCGGGGGCGGTGCGGCCCTCGGTCTGCGCGGCGGCCGATTCCAGCGCGCGCACGCTGGTGGTGCCGACAGCGATCACGCGTCCGCCCTTGGCCCGGGCCGCGGCGATCGCGTCCACGGTGGCCTGGGGAACGGTGAACCATTCGGCGTGCATGATGTGGTCGGCCAGGTTGTCCACGCGCACGGGCTGGAAGGTGCCGGCGCCCACGTGCAGGGTGACGAAGGCGCGGGCCACGCCCAGGCCCTCCAGGCGCTCCAGCGTGGGCTGGTCGAAATGCAGGCCGGCCGTGGGGGCGGCGACGGCGCCGGGTTCGCGCGCGTAGACGGTCTGGTAGCGGTCGTCGTCGCCCGCGTCCGCGGCGTGCGTGATGTACGGCGGCAGCGGCGTCGCGCCGTGGGCGTCCAGCAGGTCGAGCACGGGGCCGGGGAAGCGGATGTCGAAGAGTTCGCCTTCGCGGCCCAGCACCGTGGCCTCGAATGCGTCGGCCAGGCGCAGCACCATGCCCGCGCCGGGCGACTTGCTGGCACGCACGTGCGCCAGGACGCGGTCGGGTTCGGTAATGCGTTCGACCAGCACCTCGATCTTGCCGCCGGTGATCTTGTGGCCCGGCAGACGCGCCTTGATGACGCGGGTGTCGTTGAACACCAGCAGATCGTTGGGCCGCACGAGGGAGGTCAGGTCGGCGAACTGGCGGTCATGCAGCTGGCTGGCGGCGTCCAGGTGCAGCAGGCGGCTGCCCGTGCGCTCGGCGGCCGGCGTCTGCGCAATGAGCTCGGGCGGCAGTTCGTAGTCGAAATCGGAAACGGTGAAGGACTGGGTCACGCGGGTATCTGGAGCAATGGGATCGGCCCTGCAAATGTCGAGCCATGCCGGTTGGGCGGGCTTGGGGCAACCGCATATTGTAAAGGGGACGGTTAATAGGGGCGGATCGGCGTCCCGCGCAGATAAATACGCCGCCAAAAGGCCCCGGGGGCCGTCCCGCGCCGCCCGTAACCGTTCCAGGTTTTGTATGCTCTCGATTTTGCTGGACGAGCAACCAGGTGGGCGAGGCATGACGGGACAAGTGATCAGGCGGGTGGGCGGACTGAAGCAGTGGCTGGCCGGCGGTGTCCTGGCCTTGGCCGCGTGCGCTGCCTTTGCGCAGGTTCCCGGGTTGCCGCCCGACGTGGTGAAGGCCTGGAAAGCCAGCAAGCTGCCAGACAGTTCGCTGTCGCTGGTGGTGCAGGAGGTGGGCGGCCCGCGGCTGGTGGCGCTGAACGCCAAGGAGGGCCGCAATCCCGCGTCCGTGATGAAACTGGTCACGACCTGGGCGGCGCTGTCCGAACTGGGGCCCAATTACGTCTGGCGCACCGAATTCATGACGGCGCCCGGCTCGCGCCCCGACGCCAAGGGCGTGCTGACCGGTCCGCTGTACCTGCGCGCCGGGGGCGATCCGCAATTCCTCATGCAGGATCTGTGGACACTGCTGCGCGAGCTGCGGCTGCGCGGCGTCAAGCAGATCAACGACCTGGTGATCGACCGCAGCATCTTCGGCCAGGTGTCGATCGACCCCGGCGCGTTCGATGGCGCGCCCGACCGGGCCTACAACGCCAGTCCTGACGCGCTGATGGTGGGCTTTGGCGCGCTGCGGCTCCTGTTCACGCCGGACCCGGTCGCCAATAAGTGGGTGCCGCTGATCGACCCGCCGCTCCCCGGCCTGAAGATCGAAGGCCAGGTGGAGTGGAGCGACGTCCGCTGCCCGGGTCCGCCGGTGGTCACGACCGATCCCGTCATTACCCAGCAGGGCGTGACCATCCGCGTCAACGGCAAGGTGGCGGGTTCGTGCGGGGAGTTCAGCCTGTATCGCCTGGCGCTGTCCCAGCCCGAGTACGCCACCGAGGTCTTCCGCATGCTCTGGAAGGAGCTGGGCGGCACGTTCAAGGGCCAGGTCCGGTCGGGCATGGTGCCGGCGGACGCCGTGGTGCTGGCCTCGCATGATTCGCCCACGCTGGCCGAGGCCATCCGCCAGATCAACAAGCGCAGCAACAACGTCATGGCGCGCACCTTGCTGCTGACGCTGGGCGCCGAGCGCGGCCGCCGCCCGGCCACCGTGAGCAGCAGCGAAGAGGTTGCCAAGCAACTCCTGGCCAAGCAGGGGCTGGACATGCCGGAGCTGGTCATCGACAACGGCGCCGGCCTGTCGCGCGAGGCCCGTGTGTCGGCGGACAGCCTGGCGTCGATGCTGACGGTGGCCTGGAATTCGCCGGTGATGCCGGAATACATTTCGTCCTTCGCCATCGCCGGCGTGGACGGAACGGTGCGCCGCCGCCTGAAGGGCAACGGCACGCTCGGCATGGCGCATCTAAAGACCGGCTCGCTGCGCGACGTGCGTTCGATCGCCGGCTACGTGCTGGGGGCGAGCGGCAAGCGCTATGTCGTCGTCAGCATCGTCAACCACGAACAGGCTGGCGCGGTCCGAGCCTTCGACGACGCCTTGATCTCCTGGCTCGCCGAACAATGAATGTAGGCCCCCACGCCGCGCGCACGTTGTGCGCTAGCTGCCCCCCGAGGGGGCTGCCCCGCCTTGGGGCGGCCCGGCGGCGGGGCGGGCTTAAAACGTTTACGATCCTCCCGTATGGCCCGCCAACGGCTGGCGCAAACGCGCCGCGCCGTGCCCGGTCCGCCTGAGGCCAAAAGAATTCTGACCAACAAATACTCTGGAGAGTTACGCACATGCCCGTGCACGAAATCCGCCATCCGCTGATCCGCCACAAGCTCGGGATCATGCGGCGCGCCGACCTCAGTACCAAGAGCTTCCGTGAACTGTCGCAGGAAGTGGGCGCGCTGCTGACCTATGAAGCGTCCAAGGACCTGCCGCTGGCACCCGCCACGGTCGAGGGATGGTGTGGCCAGGTCGAGGTCGAGAAGATCGCCGGCAAGAAAGTCACCGTCGTGCCGATCCTGCGCGCCGGCATCGGCATGCTGGACGGCGTGCTGAGCCTGATTCCGGGCGCCAAGGTCAGCGTCGTGGGCGTGGCCCGCAACGAAGAGACGCTGGAAGCCCACACGTATCTGGAACGCCTCGTCGGCGAACTGGACCAGCGCCTGGCGCTGATCGTTGACCCCATGCTGGCGACGGGCGGCTCGATGGTCGCCGCCATCGACCTGCTCAAGCGCGCCGGCTGCAAGGAAATCCGCGCGCTGGTGCTGGTGGCCGCGCCGGTGGGCATTGACGCCGTGCTGGCCAAGCACCCGGACGTGCACATCTACACCGCGTCCATCGACGACGGCCTGAACGAGCACGGCTACATCATGCCGGGCCTGGGCGACGCGGGCGACCGCATCTTCGGCACGCAGCAAAAGGGCTGAAAGCAAAAGGGCTGAAGACGCGTTGCGGCCGGTTCGCTTCCCGGGATCGGCCGGAACTCGACCGCACAGCGGCCCAGGACCGCGCGCGGTCAGCAGGTCAGGTTTTCACGCCGTAACCGCCGGCTGTCCCAGGTGCTGGCCGAACCAATGCAACTGCGGCGCCAAGCCGGCGACCTCGCCCACGATCAGCAGGGCGGGGGACCGGACGGCATGTTCCCGTGCCAGTTCCGGCAGTTGCGCCAGCGGACCCGACACCACACGCTGTTCGGGCCGGCTGCCGTTTTCGATGAGCGCAAACGGCGTCTCGGGCGAACGGCCATGGCGCAAGAGGCGCTGGGTCAGCAATTCAAGCTGGCCCACACCCATATAGAACGCCAACGTCTGTTTTTCGCGTGCCAGCGCGGGCCAATCCAGGTTGTCTTCATCTTCGCGGCAATGCGCGGTGATCAGGCGCACGGATTGCGCGTGCTCACGGTGCGTCAGCGGAATGCCGGCATAGGCGGCACAGGCCAGCGCCGCCGTGATGCCCGGCACGACTTCGTAGCGCACGCCATGCGCGCGCAGAAATTCCAGTTCCTCGCCGCCGCGGCCAAAAATGAATGCATCGCCACCCTTTAGCCGCACCACGCGGCGGCCGGCGTGCGCGTGTTCGACCAGCAGCGCATGGATGCGCGCCTGCGTCGCGTGATGGTTTTCGCCGGGCAGCTTGCCCACCGACACGCGTTCGGCGTCGCGCCGGGCAAGCGACATGACCTCGTCGCTGACCAGGCGGTCGTAGAGGATGACGTCGGCCTCGTTCAGGGCGCGCAGGGCCTTGAGCGTCAGAAGACCGGGGTCGCCGGGGCCAGCGCCCACCAGCACCACGCTGCCCTCGGCGGGCGCGATGGGCGAGGCCAGCGCATCGGCCAGCGCGGCCTCGGCCTGCGCCGGTTGTTGCTGGCGCAGGAATCCCGCGACCGGGCCATCCAGCAACCAGTCGTAGAAGCGGCGGCGCGCGCCCAGGTCAGGATGGCTGGCGCGGATGCGTTTGCGGTAGGTGGCCGCCAGGCCGGCAAGCTGGCCCAGCGTGTGATCGAACAGCGATTCGATGCGCTCGCGGATGCGGCGGGCCAGCACGGGGGCCACGCCCGACGACGAAATGGCGACGATGACCGGCGACCGGTCGACGATGGACGGCACCTGGAAGGAGGACAGTTCGGGGTCGTCCACGACGTTGGTGAATATGCGGCGCGCTTTCGCAGCCTCTGAGACCGCGGCGTTGACCGCGCGATCGTCGGTGGCGGCCACGACCAGCCACACGTCCTGCAGCCAGGCGGGGTCGAACGGCCCCGGCAGATGGCGGATACGGCCCTCGGCCGCAAGGGCCGCCAGGGCCGGCGTCAGTTCGGGCGCGCCCACGACCACATTAGCACAGGCCTCCAGCAGCGCGAGCGTCTTGCGTTCGGCGATGGCGCCCCCGCCAACAACGAGTACCAGCCGGTCTGTCAGATCGGCAAAAATCGGGAAAAGCTTCATGAATGCCAGCCTCGGGCGTACCCGGCTCAATGTGGGTCGATGATAGGGACGGGTTCTCATCCCCACAACTTTTGATTTCTTTATTTCATATAGCCATAACTTATTTGGCAGCGTGTCAGGCGCTGCCCAGCCATTGGCTCATTTCGACGACTTCGCGGGCGACTTCGCCCAGCCGTTTCTGGCTTTGCATGGCGCGTTCGCGCAGCAGCCGATGCGCGTCCTCCTCGGAAACGGCGCGCGTCTTCATCAGGATACCCTTGGCCTTCTCCACCCACTGCCGGTCCGCCAGGCGGAGCTGGGCCTCGCGCAATTCCTCGCGGCGGGTCTTCTCCACGGCAAAGCGCTCGATCGCCACGGTCAGCAGCGGTTCGATGCGCGCGGCCGGCACATCGCCGACCACATAGGCGGCCACGCCCGCCCGTAGCGCCGTCCGGATGGTCTCGCGGTTGTCGTTGTCGGTGAACATCACGACTGGCCGGTCGCTGTACGAACTGGCGACGCAGATGTTCTCCAGCGTGTCGCGGCCGGGGGCATCGCTGTCGATCAGTACGACGTCGGCGGCGGACTGCGCGATGCTGGCGGCCAGGTCCGCGCCCGGGGCCACCTCGGCGACGACGTGCACGCCCGCCGCGGCAAGCGTTTGCCGCAGCGACGCCGCGCGTCCTTCGCCATCGTTGAGCAGCATGACCTTCAGCATGAAACACCCCCTGTCTGCTTGCTGATGCAAGTTCCATGCCATGGTTGCCGCACGCGGCGGCGGGTGCCTGAGCACGGTGGCGGGGCGCGCGCCGCACAGCGATGGTGCGCTGCGGCATCGCACTGCGCACCAATATGGCTCCGCCCCTGATTCGCGGCAGCACGGCGCTGACGCCGCGGAATCGCCGCAGCGCCAGCGCCCGCGCGGCCTGCAGGGCGGTTGGCATCTTTCCGCGAAAAACTGGCACAGCGATTGCTTAAGTGAAAACGGGGCGGCCAACGGCGGTCGCCCGACGCAACACGCCGCGACACGCGGCCAGGGACAACGACGTTCCGCTGTGCCATCGGATCCAGATCCGTGGCGCGCGGGACGTTTTTTTTTGCCGCCATTTTTTCCGTCACCCCGCAAGGAACCCTCCATGACGCCCATGACCCGCAGTCCCTCGACCGTCACCGCGCCCGCCGACGCGACCGCCAACGCCAGCCGCCGCAAATGGCTGGGCGGCACGGCGCGCGCGGTAGCCGGCGCCGGCCTGCTTTCGCTGGTCGATCCGCTGGTGCGCGCCGGCGCATGGGCCGCCGGGACAGACGCCCCGGAAAAGACCGAGGTCAAGATCGGCTTCATTCCGCTGACCGACTGCGCCTCGGTGGTGATGGCGTCGGTGCTGGGCATCGACAAGAAGTACGGGGTCAAGATCACGCCGTCGAAGGAAGCATCTTGGGCCGCCGTGCGCGACAAGCTCATGAACGGCGAATTGGACATGGCGCACGTGCTGTACGGCCTGGTCTACGGCGTGCACATGGGCATCGGCGGGCCGAAGAAGGACATGGCCGTGCTGATGAGCCTGAACCAGAACGGTCAGGCGATCACGCTATCGAACAAGCTGCTGGAAGCGGGCGCGCGCGACGGCGAATCGCTGGCCAAGCTGATGGCGGCCGACAAGCGCGAATACACCTTCGCGCAGACCTTCCCGACGGGCACGCACGCGATGTGGCTGTATTACTGGCTGGCCGCGCATGGCATCAACCCCATGAAGGACGCCAAGGTGATCACCGTGCCGCCGCCCCAGATGGTGGCGAACATGCGCGTAGGCAACATGGACGGCTACTGCGTGGGCGAGCCCTGGGGGGCGCGCGCCATCATGGACAAGATCGGCTTCACCACGGTGACGTCGCAGGGCATCTGGACCGACCACCCCGAAAAGGTCCTGGGCGCCAGCGCCGACTTCGTGAACCGCAATCCCAATACCGCGCGCGCGGTCACCGCCGCGATCCTGGAAGCCGGCAAGTGGATCGACGCGTCGCCTGAGAACCGCCGCAAGACGGCCGAGACCATCGCCGCCAAGTCCTACGTCAACACCGATGCGGGCGTCATCGTGGACCGCATGCTGGGGCAGTACGACGATGGCTTGGGCAAGAAGTGGTCGGACGCGCACGCCATGCGCTTCTATGCGGACGGCGCCGCCAATTTTCCGTACCTGAGCGACGGCATGTGGTTCCTGACGCAGCACAAGCGCTGGGGCCTGCTGAAAGAGCATCCCGATTACCAGGCGATCGCCACCCAGATCAATCGCGTCGACGTCTACAAGCAGGCCGCGCAGGCCGCGGGCGTTGCGCTGCCCGCCAGCGAAACGCGTACGTCCAAGCTGATCGACGGTGTGGTCTGGGACGGCAGCAATCCGGCGGCGTATGCCGACGGTTTCAAGGTCAAGGTCTGATGGCCACCACCAAAGGGGACTCGCAATGTCTACCGTAACGATGACAACCCGCGGCGACGCATTCGCCACGTTGTGGCGGGAACGCCTGGAATCCGCGCTGAAGGCGGTCGTGGGGCCGGTCGCCGGCTTTGCGCTCTTCGTGCTGGTCTGGCAGGTGGTGGCGATGCGCATACCGGAGATCCCGACGCCGGGCGTCACGTGGCATGCGGCCGTCGAGCTTTTCTCGGACCCGTTCTACGACAACGGCCCCAACGACAAGGGCATCGGCTGGAACCTGCTGGCTTCGCTGGAACGCGTGGCGATCGGCTTTGGCTTGGCGGCGCTGGTCGGCATCCCCGTGGGCTTTGCGATCGGCCGTTACGCCGCCGTGCGCGCCATGTTCTCGCCGATCGTCAGCCTGTTGCGGCCGGTGTCGCCGCTGGCGTGGCTGCCGCTGGGGTTGCTGCTGTTCAAGGCGGCCAACCCCGCCGCGATCTGGGCGATTTTCATCTGTTCGATCTGGCCGATGATCATCAACACCGCCGTGGGCGTGTCGCGTGTGCCGCAGGACTACCTGAACGTGGCGCGCGTGTTGAACCTGTCCGAATGGAAGGTGACGACCAAGGTGCTGCTGCCTGCCGTGCTGCCCTACATGCTGACGGGCGTGCGGTTGTCGATCGGCACCGCGTGGCTGGTGATCGTGGCCGCCGAGATGCTGACGGGCGGCACGGGCATCGGATTCTGGCTGTGGGACGAATGGAACAACCTGAAGGTCGAGCACATCGTCATCGCCATTTTCGTGATCGGCATCGTGGGGCTGCTGCTGGAAACCCTGCTGGTCGCGCTGGCCCGCCGTTTCACCTATACCGAGGAATAGCGCCATGAAGAAATTCGTACGCATCGAACGCGTGGGTCAGACCTTCGACACCCGCAAGGGCGCCTTCGTGGCGCTGCGCGATATCGACCTGACGGTCGAGCAGGGCGAGTTCATCACGTTGATCGGCCACTCCGGCTGCGGCAAGTCCACCTTGCTCAACCTGATCGCCGGGCTGACCCGGCCGACCAGCGGCGTGCTGCTGTGCGCCGAACGCGAGATCACCGGCCCGGGGCCCGACCGCGCGGTGGTGTTCCAGAACCATTCGTTGCTGCCGTGGCTGACGTGTTTCCAGAACGTGCACCTGGCGGTCGAGCGGGTGTTCGGCGCCACGGAAAAGCGCGCCCAGCTGGCCGAGCGCACGCGCGCCGCGCTGGATCTGGTGGGCTTGCTGCCCGCGCAGAACAAGCTGCCGCGCGAGATCTCCGGGGGCATGAAGCAGCGTGTGGGCATCGCGCGCGCGCTGGCGATCGAGCCGGGCGTGCTGCTGATGGACGAACCGTTTGGCGCACTGGACGCGCTGACCCGCGCGCATCTGCAGGACGAGTTGCTCAAGATCGTGGCCAAGACGCGCACGACCACGATCATGGTCACCCACGACGTGGACGAAGCGGTGCTGCTGTCGGACCGCATCGTGATGCTGACCAACGGGCCGGCCGCGACCATCGGGGAGATCCTGCCGGTGCCGCTGTCCCGCCCGCGCGACCGCGTGCGGCTGGCCAACGATCCGACGTATCTCGCGTGCCGCGCGGGCGTGGTGGACTTTCTGCATCGCCGGCACGGTAATCCCGAACGTTCGCAGGCCGCGGCGCCGTCGAATGCGGTCCTGTCGGTTGTGCCCGCGCCGTTGGAAGAAGCAGCGGCGGCGGCACGCGCCGCCGCGTAGGAGGTCTGTCATGCAAGCCAGGCAGAAGCTGGTCGTGGTCGGCAACGGGATGGCCGGCATTCGCACCGTGGAGGAGCTGCTCAAGCTCGCGCCGGACCTCTACGACATCACGGTGTTCGGCGCCGAGCCTCACACCAACTACAACCGCATCCTGCTGTCGCCCGTGCTGACCGGCGAGCGCACGCTGCAGGACATCGTGCTGAACGACGAGGACTGGTATGCACGCCACGGCATCCGGCTGCTGCGCGGCCGCACGGTGACGGATATCGATCGCGCGCGGCGCGTGGTGCAGGCCGACGACGGTTCTCGTACGCCTTACGACAGGCTGCTGCTGGCAACCGGGTCCACGCCTTTCATCCTGCCGGTGCCGGGTCATGATCTGGACGGCGTGGTGGCATTTCGCGACATCGGCGACGTCAATCACATGATCGACGCCGCCACGCGCTACCGCCACGCGGTGGTGATCGGCGGCGGATTGCTGGGCCTGGAGGCCGCCAACGGCCTGGCGGCGCGCGGCATGACCGTGTCGGTGGTGCACCTGGGCGCGGCGCTGCTGGACCGCCAACTGGACGGCGAGGCGGCCGCGCTGCTGCGCGAAAACCTGGAAGCGCGGGGGCTGACGTTTTTGCTCCAGCACCAGACCGAGTCGATCCTGCGCGGCACGGACGGGCGCGTGCGCGCGGTGCGCTTTGCCGACGGCACGGAAGTCCCCGCCGATCTGGTGGTGATGGCCGCCGGGGTGCGGCCCAACACCGAACTGGCCCAACGCTGCGGATTGCATGTGGATCGGGGGGTGGTGGTAAGCGACACCTTGCAGACGTTCGACCCGCGCATCTATGCGGTGGGGGAATGCGTCAGCCACCGTGGCACGGCCTACGGGCTGGTCGCGCCGCTGTTCGAGCAGGCCAAGGTCGCGGCCAATCATCTTGCGCTGCACGGCATCGGCCGTTACGAGGGCAGCGTCACGTCGACGAAACTCAAGGTGACCGGCATCGACCTTTTCTCCGCGGGCAACTTCGCGGGCGGCGCGCAGACCGAGACGATCACGCTGGCCGACATGCCGGGCGGCGTCTACAAGAAACTGGTTATTCGCGACGACCGCCTGGTCGGCGCCTGCCTGTACGGCGACACGGCGGACAGCGCCTGGTACATGCGGCTGATCCGCGAAGGCGTCGGCATCGGCGCGCTGCGCGACCGGCTCATGCTGGGCGAAGCGGGGGCGGAGTAGGACATGGACATGCCGATGGCGCGACGGATTGAAATCGTCAACGAAGCGGTGCGAGACGTGGCGTCGGTCTGCTGTTATTGCGGCACCGGCTGCGGGGTGCGCGTGCAGGTGCGCGATGGTGCGGTCGTTGGGGTGCGCGGCGACGAGTCGCATCCGGCCAATCGCGGCCGCTTGTGCAGCAAAGGTCTGGCGCTTGCCGACACCGTGCGGCGCGATGACGCGCGCGTGTTGTCGGCGCAATGGCGTTCGGCGCGCGATCAGCCCCTTGAGGATGTCGCGCTGGCGCAGGCGCTGGACATCGCCGCGGACCGGCTGGCCGACGCGATTACCCGGCACGGCCCGGATGCGGTGGGCTTTTATCTGTCCGGACAGTTGCTGACCGAAGACTATGCCGTCTTCAACAAGCTGGCGCGCGCGCTGGCGGGCACGAACAACATCGACACCAATTCGCGCCTGTGCATGTCAAGCGCGGTGTCGGGCTACAAGCGCACGCTGGGCGCGGACGCGCCGCCCGCCTGCTACGAAGACCTGGAACTGGCCGACACCGTGCTGATCGCCGGGTCCAACATGGCCTACGCGCACCCCGTGCTGTTTCGGCGGCTGGAAGCCACGCGGGCCAGCCGGCCGCACATGAAGGTGATCGTGGTCGACCCGCGGCGCACCGACACGGCCGCGTTTGCCGACCTGCATCTGCCGATCGCGCCAGGGTCCGACGTGGCGCTGTTCAACGCCATGCTGCATGTGATGCTGCGCGAGGGGCTGGTCGACGAGGACTACATCGCGCGCCATACCGAGGGCTTCGAGACGCTACGGGCGCGCGTGCAAACGGTGACACCCGAGGCGGCGCAGCGCCTCTGCGGCGTGCCGGCGCAGGACATCGTCCAGGCGGCGCGCTGGTTCGGCCAGGCGCCGGCGGCGCTGTCGCTGTACACGATGGGCTTGAACCAGTCGGTGGCGGGCACTGACAAGAATGCGGCGCTGATTCACCTACATCTGGCCAGCGGCCAGATCGGGCGTCCCGGCGCGGGGCCGTTTTCGCTGACGGGCCAGCCCAACGCCATGGGCGGGCGCGAAGCGGGCGGCATGGCGACCCTGCTGCCGGGCCATCGCGATCCCGCGTCGGCCACGGACCGCGCCGAGGTCGCGCGGCTGTGGGGGGTGAAGCGCCTGCCCGACGCGCCAGGCGCCACGGCGCTCGACATGTTCGACGCGGTGCTGGACGGGCGCATCAAGGTGTTGTGGATCGCGGCCACCAATCCCGCGCAGTCGCTGCCGGATCAGGCGCGCGTGCGGGCCGCGTTGGCCCGCGCGGAGTTCGTTATCGTGCAGGAGGCATTCGCCGGCACCGAGACGCTGGCCCATGCCGACCTGGTGCTGCCGGCGGCGACCTGGCCCGAGAAATCCGGCACGGTGACCAACTCCGAGCGGCGCATCAGCCGGGTCCGCGCCGCCATCGCGCCGCCCGGCGACGCGCAGCCCGACTGGCGATTGGCACAGGCAGTTGCGCAGCGGCTCGCGGCACGCATCGCGCCGGCCAAGGCGGCGCTGTTCGCCTATCGCGACGAAAGCGAGGTCTTTGCCGAGCACGCCCGCATGACCGCCGGCCGGGACCTGGACTACAGCACGGTGGATTACGCCGTGCTGGCGCAGCACGGACCGCAGCAATGGCCGTACCGGGCGGGGCAGGGCACCGCGCGCCTGTACGCCGACGGCGTGTTTCCCACCACCAGCGGCCGCGCCCGGTTCTGCGACGTCGCATGGCGGCCGACCGCCGAAACCGTTTCCGGCGACTTTCCGCTGCAACTGACGACGGGCCGGTTGCGCGATCACTGGCACACGATGGCGCGCACCTCGCTGGCTCGCGTGCTGACGCAGCATGTCGAGGAGCCATGGGTATCGCTGCATCCGGACGACATGCGCCGCCTGGATCTGGCGCCCGGGTCACTGGCCCGGCTGCAGTCGCGGCGCGGCGCGCTGGTGCTGCCGGTGCAGGCGGACGCGTCGCTGCTTCCCGGCCAGGCCTTCGTGCCGATGCACTGGGGTAGCGCGTTCATGGCCGGCTTGGGCGTGAACACGCTGACCAATCCGGCAGCCGATCCGATATCGCGCCAGCCCGAGCTCAAATTCAGCGCCGTGCGCGCCGAGCCGGCGGGCCTTGCGTGGCAGGCGGCGGCGTGGCGGCAGGGCGATGTGGCGGCGCTGCGGACCCGGCTGGCGCCCTGGCTGCGCCGCTTCGACTATGCCGTCGTCCTGCCGGTGGGCGCGGGCGGCGTCCGGTTGCGGCTCGCCAGCCGCGTCGCGCCGGAAGCCGACGTGCTGCACGAGTTGGCAGACACGCTGGACCTGCGGCGTCCCGATGTGGCGTATGACGATCCGGCGCGCGGCTATTTGCGCCGGGTCAGCGCCGGCCAAGGCACGCTGCATGCCTTCCTGCTGACGGGCGACCTGCGCGCGCAGGAGCCGCTGCTGGCGTGGGCTGCGGGGGGCGAGGCGCCCGCCAGCATCGCGGCGCTGCTGATGGGACGCGTTGCCGGCGCGGTGCGTTCGCGCACCCTCTGCGTCTGCAATGGCGTCAGCGAAGCGGCCATCCTGAAAGGCATCGAAGGCGGCTGCGATCTGGCGGGGCTGAAGGACACGCTGGGTTGCGGCACCGGCTGCGGTTCGTGCGTGCCGGAGATCCAGGCGCTGATGGCGCGCGCCCCCGCGGCGCCGGTGCTGGCGTGACGACACGTTCGGACATACGCCGGGCACGGCAACCGGTGTAGTATCAAGCCAGCTGTCCCCAAGGCGGGACGGCGCTTTCGGATTTCTGGAGTGGCTTGTGACGACGATGCGAAAAATGGCATCCCTGGTTTTTGCGGCCGGCGCGTTGGGCGCGGCCGCTACGGCGCAGGCCGGCGTGTGTGACGCGAAGTTCATGCACGACGGCGGCGCCGTCCAACTGACCGGCTCGGGCAATCTGGCGCTGGGCGCGGATCTGACCTTCGCCGAAGTTACAAAAAGCAATGGCGACAACTGCCGCGCGCGCGTGCAGGGCGTTGCCCGATTCAGCTACGCGGGCCTGCCGCCCGGCAAGTCCAAACTCGACTACCTGATGACCGTCAAGGGTGGCCAAGCCACCTTCCTGCGCTACGCCAGCGCCGGCGAAGCGCCCAAGCCTTCCGAAGGCCAGTTCGACCTGCGCATGCTGGGTCTCTTTGCCTACGACGGCAAGCTGGCGGCGGGCCAGAAGCTGCCCGGCTCATCGTTCCGCCTGAAGATCGGCAAGGAAGCGCCGGTGGGCGGTCAGCCCAGCACCACGGTGCGCATCGGTGAAAAATCGGTCGGTCAGAAGACCTCGATGGACACCGCGCTGGGCAAGCAGTCGTGCCACCCGATCACCTACACGCGCAATTCAGATCCCACGATGGCCACGTTTCAGGGGCTGACCATTCCCATTCCCGGCATGAACACGACGGTCACCGATTGGTATTGCCCGGCCGTGAATCTGGTGATGAAGCAGGACATCGATCAGGGCGGCGTGAAATCCGCCGTTGAGATTACGCAGATCAAGTAGCACCCGGTAGCAAGCGGGCGTTTCCGCCCGCATGGCCGCTGGTATCATCGTTTCCGTCATGGACACACAACAGGAGCTCAGAAAATGGCAACGAGAAAATCCGAAGACGTCGCAAAAGAAAAACTCATGGACAGTGTCAAGACCAGCCTGAACGACGCCGAAAGCCTGCTGCGCGAAGCCGCCAGCAGCACCGGCGACAAGGCCAACGAACTGCGCGACCGCGCCATGACCTCGCTGCGGCGCACGCGCGAGGCCCTGTACGAAGCGCAAGACGCCGTCCTCGAACGTGGCCGCAAGGCTGCCCGTGCGACGGATGACTACGTGCACGACAATCCCTGGCAAGCCATCGGGGTCGCAGGCGTGACCGGCCTGCTGCTCGGCTTGCTGATCAGCCGCCGCTGACAGGGCAGGACGTCCGGGCGGCAGGCACGGCTTCATGCCGTTGCCTGCCGCCCGGCGTTCATTCAGCCATGGGTCTAAGAAAAACTGTTTTCGGTGTTGCCTCCAGCCTGGTCGGGCTGATGCGCACGCGGCTGGAGCTGCTGGCTCTGGAAGCCGCGGACGAAAAGGCGCGCCTGCTCAAGCTGCTGGGCCTCGCGTTTGCGGCCCTGCTATTTCTGACGCTGGCGGTGCTGGTGGCCACCATCACCATCGCCGTGGCGTTCTGGCCCACGGAAGACCGCTATCTGGCCCTCGGGCTGCTGGCGGCGTTCTATGGGGTGGCCGGCGTGGTGCTGTTGCTGGTGGTGCGCCACGGACTCGTGTATGGACAGACGCCGTTTTCGGCCACGCTCGAAGAGCTGGGCCGGGATGCGGAACTGCTGGACCGGGTGCGCGACATGCATGCCGACGACGAGACGCCGGTGCGCCGGCGCGAGGAGTTCTAAGCCATGTCGAAAAGATCTCCGACCGTCGACCGCGCCGTGCGCATCGAATTGCTGCGCGCCCGCGCCGCCATCGAGCGCGAGTCGCTGGCACAGAACATCGTGTCGGCCGGGCGCAGGCTCGAGCCCAGCGCGCTCATCCGCGGCATGCTGCCGGGCCTGGCATCTGGCGGCGCGTCCCGCTGGGCGTTGCAGGCCATCACGATGGCGCGGCGTTATCCCATCATCAGTTCGTCGCTGTCCGCCATGTTCATGCGTGGCGGCAAGCGCGGCAAGCTGTTGAAGCTGGCCGGCGGCGCCTTCGTGGGCTGGCAGCTCTTGAAGGCCTGGCGCGGTGCGCGCCAGGACGACGACCGGGAACGCGACTGACGCCAACCGCCAGATAAAAACCCCGCCGCTCAACCGGCCCCGCACCGCCAGACTTTCGTCCAGCAATGCGGGCCCGGCCAGGCGGCGGGGTTTTTTTACGCGCAGGCAGTGGCGCGTCTACAGTCCCAACTGCCCCCACATATCGTCCACGCGCTTCTTGACATCCGCGTCCATCGTGATGGGGGTGCCCCATTCACGATTCGTCTCGCCCGGCCACTTGTTGGTGGCGTCCAGGCCCATCTTGCCGCCCAGGCCGGACACCGGCGACGCGAAGTCCAGATAGTCGATCGGCGTGTTCTCCACCAGCAACGTGTCGCGCACCGGATCCATGCGGGTGGTCATCGCCCAGACCACTTCCTTCCAGTCGCGCGGATTGATGTCCTCGTCCACGACCACGATGAACTTGGTGTACATGAACTGGCGCAGGATGCTCCACAGCCCGAACATGACGCGCTTGGCGTGGCCCGCGTACTGCTTGCGGATCGACACCACGGCCAGCCGGTAGCTGCAGCCTTCGGGCGGCAGGTAGAAATCCACGATTTCCGGAAGCTGGCGGCGCAGCAGCGGCACGAAGACTTCGTTCAGCGCCACGCCCAGCACGGCGGGCTCGTCGGGCGGCTTGCCGGTGTAGGTGGAGTGATAGATGGGGTTGCGGCGCATCGTGATGCGCTCGACGGTGAAGACCGGGAACCAGTCCTGCTCGTTGTAGTAGCCGGTGTGGTCGCCGTACGGACCTTCCAGCGCCATTTCGTAGCCGGTGTCGGGCGGCGGATTGACGCCTTCGGGCACCACGGGCTTGATGGCACGCGGGTCCGAGGACGGCAGCAGATGGCCTTCCAGCACGATTTCGGCCCACGCGGGCACGGACAGGTTGCTGCCCAGCGCCTGCGCGACTTCGGTGCGCGAGCCGCGCAGCAGCCCCGCGAACTGGTATTCGGACAGGCTGTCCGGCACCGGCGTCACGGCGCCCAGCGTGGTGGCCGGGTCGGCGCCCAGCGCCACCGCAATCGGGAAGGGCGTGCCGGGGTTGGCGATCGCGTGGTCGCGGAAATCCAGCGCGCCGCCGCGGTGCGACAGCCATCGCATGATGAGCTTGTTCGGGCCCAGCAACTGCTGGCGGTAGATGCCCAGGTTCTGGCGCTTGGCGTTGGGACCGCGGGTAATGACCAGGCCCCACGTCAGCAGCGGCGCCACGTCGCCCGGCCAGCAGGTCTGGATGGGCAGCCGGTTCAGGTCCACGTCCTTGCCTTCCCAGACGATTTCCTGGCAGGCGGGGCTTTTGACGTTTTTGGGACTCATGTCCCACAGCGCCGATTTCAGCATCGACACCTTGGCCAGCGCATCGCGCAGGCCCTTGGGCGCCTCGGGCTCGCGCAGCGAGGCCAGCAGTTCGCCGATGTCGCGCAGCGCGCTGACGTTGTCGGCGCCCATGCCGCGCGCCACGCGGGCAGGCGTGCCGAACAGATTGGCCAGCACCGGCATCTGCGCGGGCTGGCCGTTGTGGCGGGCGTTTTCGAACAGCAGGGCGGGGCCTTCGGCCCGCAGCACGCGGTCGGAAATCTCCGTCATTTCAAGCTGCGTCGACACCGGCGCAGCAATGCGTTTGAGTTCGCCCATTCGTTCAAGTTGGGCGATGAAGTCTCTAAGGTCGCGGTATTTCACTACAGATCCCAGCGATTTGGTTACATTTCGGATTCAAAGAGAGGTTAACATTGACTCCCTCTTTTTTACGCAGGAGGTTTTATGCCCGATGCGTCAGTGGCCAGCCTGTTCAGGAACATGGCCCAAGGAGTGCACCAATATCTTGCCGAATCCCTGCGCATTTGCTCTGTCTACCTGGGCATCGCGGTCATTGTGACGGTAAGCATGGGATTCGCCCTGCCTGGTTTGCGCGACCAGGCATTGCAAGTGCACAAAGCCTTGTTGACCGCCCTCGCGCCTTCATCCATGCAGGCCAGCTCCGAGTCCGAAGCCGGCTCCGAACTGGGTGCCGACACCTCGTCGGCAATTGCCATGGCCGTACCCACCGCACCCGCCAGCAACGCCACCGGCATGCTGGGGCCGGCTCGTGTCGCGCCGCCCGCGCCCAAAAAGACCGCGTCGGCGGCCACGGGACCGCAGGCCGAAGCACTGCGCAACTATATCTCGCGCAAGTACAAGGTTGCGTATGACGCGACCGGTCCGCTGCTGAACACCGTGTACAAGGTCAGCCGCGAAAAGCAGTTGGACCCCTTGCTGGTCCTGGCCGTGATCGCCATCGAATCGCGTTACAACCCGCTGGCCGAAAGCCATGTGGGCGCACAGGGCCTGATGCAGGTCATGACCAGCGTGCACCAGGACAAGTTTGACGCGGTCGGCAAGAATCCGCTGGACCCGGCCGCCAACATCGGCGTCGGCGCCACGATCCTGCGCGACTGCATCAACCGCCGCGGTTCGATCGACGGCGGGCTGGCGTGTTACGTGGGGGCCACGGGCCCGGACGACAACGGCTACGGCGCCAAGGTGCAGGCGGAACGCCGGCGCTTGGCGCTGGCGTCGGGCATCGCACTGGCGCGCGACTGATCCTCGCTGTCCGTTCTGAAAAAAAGGCGCGTCCCGCAAGGACGCGCCTTTTTCATGGGGACGGCACAGCAGGGTCAGCGCTGCAGCAGCACGCCCATCCGCGCGACCGCTTCTTCCAGGCGGTCCAGGCCGGTGGCGTACGAAAACCGCATGGTGTGCGCCGCGTGTGCCGGTCCGAAGTCCAGGCCCGGCACGGCGGCCACGCCGGCTTCCAGCAACAGGCGCTGCGAGAACGCGGCGCTGTCCATGCCCAGGCTGCTGATGTCGGCATAAACATAGAAGGCGCCGTCCGGCTTGACCGGCACGTCGATGCCCAGGCGCTCGAATTCCGGCAGCAGGTAATCGCGGCGCTGCTTGAAGGCTTCGCGGCGGTGTTCGAAGGTCTTCAGCGCGGCGGGGGTGAAGCAGGCCAGCGCGGCGTGCTGGGCCAACGTGGGCGCGCAGATCGCCAGGCTGGAGGCAATCTTTTCCACCGGCGCGACCATGTCGTCGGGCACGATCATCCAGCCCAGGCGCCAGCCCGTCATGTGGAAGTACTTGGAGAAGCTGTTGATGACGATGACGTCGTCGTCCAGCGTCAGCGCCGAGCGCGGCTGGCCGTCATAGGACAGCCCCAGATAGATTTCGTCGACGATGGCAAAGCCGTCGCGGGCGCGCACCTGCGCCAGCAGCTCGGCCAGCTCGCCGTGGGCGATCGACGTGCCGGTGGGATTGCTGGGCGAGGCCACCATCACGCCCTGCGTGGCGGGCGTCCAGTGACGCGCGACGTCGTCGGCGGACAGCTGGAAGCGTTTTGCCGCCGTGCTGGGAATCAGGCGCGGCACGCCGCCCGCGGCCAACACGAAATTGCTGTTCGCCGGATACGACGGATCGGGCATCAGCACCTCGCCGCCGGTATTCACCAGCGCCGCGCAGGCCAGCGTCAGGGCGCCCGAGGCGCCCGCGGTCACAATGACGCGCCGCGGGTCGATGGCGGCGCCGAACTGGTCGCGGTAGAACTGCGCGATGGCCTCGCGCAGCGGGGCGATGCCCGCGCCCGGGCTGTAGCCGCTGAGGCCGGCGCGCGCAGCGCGGTCCAGCGCTTCCACCACCTGGGGTGGCGCGGTAAAGTCCGGTTCGCCGATGCCCAGGCTGATAATGTCCCTTCCGGCCGCCTGCAGCGCCTGCGCCTGCTTGAACAGTTCCATCACCTGAAACGTCAGGAAATCGTGGGTGCGGGTAGCAAGGCGGGGCATCGGAATCTCGAAAGCGTCATCTAGCAAAAAAGGAATTGTAGTCATGCAGCCATCCCGGCGCGCCTTTCTCATGGGCCGGCGACCCGTCCAGACGCCGTGGGCGGCCTTCGTGCAACGCCTCGCGCTGGTGTGCCGCGGCAAGGTCCGCGACCTGGGCGAGGGTGGGGCGGACGGCACCTGCGCCATGCTCACGCCGGCGTCCGGGGCCGACGTCGTCCAGGCGCGCAAGCTCTGCGCCGAGTACCACGTGACGCTGGAATTGGAAGGGGCGGCGGGACCCTTCGCGCCCTCGGCCCGACCGCGCCTGCGGGTGGATCCCGTCTTGCTGACCGCATTGACCCGGTTGGATGGGGATGCACCACGGTGGCACGCGCAGCCCGGCGTGACCGTGGCGGCGTTGGCCAGCACCGGCCTACGGCAGTTCAACGGGTTGCCGGGCGACATGACGCTGGCCCAGTGGGTGGCGGCGCCGGCGTCCTGGCCTGCGGGCCATTGCGCGGCCTCGGGCCTCGTGGCGGCGGACGTCCTGCTGGCCGATGGCATCGAGGAAACGCTGGGCGCGTTCGGCGAAACCGATGTGCAGCCGCTGCGGTCGGCGACCGTGCAGCGCCTGGTGCCCGCGCTGTTCCAGCTTGCGTCCGGCGGTGATGCGTTCGCGACCAACGACGGCTATCACTGGCTGGGCCGCTACCGGCTGGACGCGCTCAAGCCCGTCACGCCGGCCACCGTCAACCTGGCGCAATTGCTGCTGGGACACGGCGGCACGCTGGCTTGGCTGCAGGGCGCGGTGCTGGTTGACGTGCCGCCCGGCGACGATGTCCGGATCGGCGCCGCGACCGCGTCCCGGCCTGAACCGGCTGCCCCGGGATTGGCAACCGTCCGCCTGGACGGCCGCGTCAAAACCCAGTTCGACCCCGACGGCTGCTTCCCGGAACTCCTGTGGCCCGAAGTCTGACAAACGTTCAGCTTGCTGTAAGATTCCGGCGCTCGACCTCAAGAAAGAGCAGGGCCCGCGTATCGCACGGCCCGTCATGGGAATAGAATTCCTCCCTCTTTCGTGTCACACACTCTAGCCAGTAGCCGCCCTATGGATGCCAACCTTCGCAAAGCCGCCCTTGAATATCACGAGCACGGGCGCCCCGGCAAAATCTCGGTCACGCCGACCAAGCAGCTGACGAACCAGCGCGATCTGGCGCTGGCGTATTCGCCCGGCGTGGCGGCGGCCTGTGAGGAAATCGTGGCGGATCCGGCCAACGTGTTCCGCTACACGGCCCGCGGCAATCTGGTGGGCGTCATCACCAACGGCACCGCGGTGCTGGGCCTGGGCAACATCGGCGCGCTGGCCTCCAAGCCGGTCATGGAAGGCAAGGCGGTGCTCTTCAAAAAGTTCGCCGGCCTGGATGTCTTTGACATCGAAATCAACGAAACCGACCCGGACAAGCTGGTCGAGATCATCGCCGGCCTGGAAGCCACCTTCGGCGGCATCAACCTTGAAGACATCAAGGCGCCGGAGTGCTTCACCGTCGAGCGCAAGCTGCGCGAACGCATGAAGATTCCCGTCTTCCACGACGACCAGCACGGCACGGCGATCTGTGTGTCGGCGGCCTTCATCAATGGCCTGAAGGTCGTGGGCAAGGACATCAAGCAGGTCAAGGTGGTTACGTCCGGCGCGGGCGCTGCGGCGCTGGCGTGCCTGGACCTGATGGTGGACCTGGGCCTGCCGCTGGAAAACATCTGGGTCACCGACATCGAGGGCGTGGTTTTTGAGGGCCGCACCACGCTGATGGATCCGGACAAGGCGCGCTTTGCGCAAAAGACCGATGCCCGCAAGCTGGCCGAGGTGATCCAGGACGCCGACGTGTTCCTGGGCCTGTCGGCCGGCGGCGTGCTGAAGCCCGAAATGGTCGCCGCCATGGGTTCGCGTCCGCTGATCCTGGCGCTGGCCAACCCCACGCCGGAAATCCTTCCGGAAGTGGCGCACGGCGTGCGCGACGACGTGGTGATGGCCACGGGCCGTTCGGATTACCCGAACCAGGTCAACAACGTACTCTGCTTCCCGTACATCTTCCGCGGCGCGCTGGACGTGGGCGCCACGACCATCACGCGCGAAATGGAAAAGGCGGCGGTGTACGCCATTGCCGAATTGGCCGAGGAAGAACAGAACGAAGTCGTGGCGGCCGCCTACGGCACGTTCGACATCTCGTTTGGTCCCGAATACCTGATCCCCAAGCCTTTCGATCCGCGCCTCATCGTGCGCATCGCGCCGGCCGTGGCCAAGGCTGCTATGGAAGGCGGCGTCGCCACGCGTCCGCTGGCCGATCTGGAAGCCTACGAAGAACAGCTGCAGCAATTCGTGTACCACTCGGGCGCGTTCATGAAGCCGCTGTTCTCGGCGGCCAAGCGCATCGTGCGCGAAGGCGGCCCGGCGCGCATCGTGTTCGCGGAAGGCGAAGATGAGCGCGTGCTGCGTGCCGTGCAAGTGGTGGTGGACGAAGGCCTGGCCCGCCCGATCCTGGTCGGCCGCCCGTCGGTGCTGCTGACCCGTATCGAAAAGCTGGGCCTGCGTCTGCGCCTGGGCGAGGACGTCGAAGTCACTAACCCCGAATACGACGAGCGTTTCCACCAGTACTGGACGACCTACTGGGAACGCATGTGCCGCCGCGGCATCACCAAGGAAATGGCGCGCGTGGAAATGCGCCGCCGTATGACGCTGATCGGCGCGATGATGGTGCACCTGGGCGATGCCGACGGCATGGTCTGCGGCTCCGTCGGCGCGTATCACGATCACCTGCGTTTCGTGGATGAAGTGATCGGCCGCCGCCCGGGCCACAACGTGTATGCCGCCATGAACATCCTGCTGCTCAACGAGCGCACGGTGGTCCTGGTGGACACGCACGTGAATGACGAGCCCACGGCCGAGCAGATTGCGGAGTTCACCGTGGCCGCCGCGCGCGAGATGCGCCGCATGTATCTGGCGCCCAAGGCCGCGCTGCTGTCGCGCAGCAATTTCGGTTCGGGCAGCTCGGCGTCGGGTGCCAAGATGCGCCGCGCGCTGGAACTGGTGCGGCAGATGGATCCGGAACTGGAGATCGACGGCGAAATGCACGGCGACTGCGCGCTGGACGAGGCCCTGCGCATGCGCATCCTGCCGTCGTCCACGCTCAAGGGCGAAGCCAATCTGCTGGTGTGCCCGAACGTCGACTCGGGCAACATCGCCTACAACCTCCTCAAGACGGCGGCGGGCGGCAACGTCGCGGTGGGTCCGTTCCTGCTGGGCGCCAATGCCCCCGTGCACATCCTGACCTCCAGCTCCACCGTGCGCCGCATCGTCAACATGACCGCGATGACGGTGGTCGATGTCAATACGCCACGTTGAAGTCAAACCGGCCGGCAGGGCGTGCCCGCGCACGCCCACCGGCCTGGTCCTGACGGGCGGCGGCGCGCGCGCCGCCTATCAGGTCGGGGTGCTCAGCGCCATCATGGAGCTGCTGGACCCGGACTGGCATTCCCGATTCCAGAACCCCTTCGACATCATCTGCGGCACGTCCGCCGGCGCCATCAACGCCGCCGCGCTGGCCTGCCGCGCCGACCGGCCCCATCTGGGCGTACGGCGCATCCGCCGCCTGTGGTCGTCGCTGAACACCGACATGATCTACCGGGCCGACGCGCCCGGCCTGATCCGCACCGGCGTGCGGTGGCTGGGCCTTCTGTCGCTGGGGTGGATGTATTCCGGTTTGACGCGCAAGCGTCCGCACTCGCTGCTGGACAACACGCCGATGCAGGGACTGCTGGAACGCGTGCTGGACTTCAGCAATCTGCGTTCCAACCTGGAGAGCGGTTCGCTGTCCGCGCTGGCCATCACCGCGTCGGGCTACACCAGCGGCGAGCACCTGACGTTCTACCAGGCGCACACCCCGATCGAACCCTGGCACCGCTACCTGCGGCTGGCCATCCCCACGCCCATCGGCATCGAACACCTGATGGCCTCGTCGGCCATTCCTTTTGTCTTTCCGGCGCGCCAGGTGCAGGTGCACGGCAAGGGCGAATGGTGCGGCGACGGTTCGATGCGCCAGCTTGCGCCTATCAGCCCGGCGATCCACCTTGGCGCGCACCGCCTCATGGTGATCGGCACGGGCTACCGCGACGACACCCACCCTGAGAATCGCGAGGATTCGCCGCCGTATCCGTCGCTGGCGCAGGTCGGTGGTCATGCGCTGTCCAGCATCTTCCTGGATGGGTTGTCGGCGGATGTCGAGCGTCTGGAGCGCATTAATTACCTGATGGACCACGCCGGTCCGAACGGCGCGCCGCCCACCGTGCGTCGCATCGAGGTGTTGACGATCACTCCCAGCCAGTCGCTGGATTTGATGGCGCTTGAACATTTGCACGATATGCCCGCACAAGCGCGTGCGCTTTTCCGCGTACTCGGTGTATCGTCCGATCCAAACCGTCCGGGGGGCGGGGCGCTGATGTCCTACCTCCTGTTCGAAGCCGGCTACACCAAGCGATTGATAGAACTGGGTTATGCCGATACGATGCGACGTAACGATGAAGTGATCGCCTTTTTCAGGGAGGCACAGGCATGACGCGCAATGGCCAATCTACTTTGCAGCGGCAGCTGATGCGCGGCGGTGCGCTGGCTCACGACGGGCTCGACAAGAAGGCCGTGGTGGACGCCGCGCACGAACTTGGCCTGTCCTTGTTTGTTGCCAATTGCGACCCGTGCCGCAGCCGCTCGGCCGTATTGCGCGCCATCGTCAAGGCGGTGGATTTTCCTGAATACTTCGGCGGCAATCTCGACGCCCTGTACGACTGCCTGTGCGACACGGTGCTGGATCACAAATCCGGCGTGGTGCTGTGGCTTTACCGCCTGCATTCCGGCGATCCGGCACTTGAAGAGGACGCCGGCCGCATCGAAACCGTGTGCTCCGATGCCGCGGATTTCGCGCACGAAAACGGCCGCGTGTTTGCCTATGTGATCGAACACGCCGGCGCGCATCCCGAACCCGAGCCCGGCGTGGCCGCTGCCCCTTACGGCGAGAACGACTGACCTACCACCCGCGCAGGGCGCTGATCGCCGACAGCAGCGCCAGCCCGGCCGTCTCGGTGCGAAGCACCCGGGGGCCGAAGCGCACGGCCTGCACACCCGCCTTGCGGGCCGTTTCCAATTCCTTGTCCGACCAGCCGCCTTCCGGCCCGACCAGCAGGGTGATGCCCGCCTGATCCGATGCGCCTTGCAGCATGCCGGCCAGGTCTTGCTCGGCCTCGGGGTGGCAGAGCACGCGCAGGCCGTCGGCAGGCTGGGCCAGCCAGTCTTCCAGCGTCAGCGGCGCGTCGACGGTCATCAACCGGTTGCGGCCGCATTGCTCCGCGGCTGATTGCGCGATGCGCTGCCAGTGGGCGACGCGCTTTTCCAGCCGGGCGCCCGACAGCTGCAATACGCTGCGCTGCGCGGCGATGGGGCTGACCCGGGCCGCCCCCAGTTCCACGGCTTTCTCCACCACCCAATCCATCTTGTCGCCCGACGGCAGGCCCTGGGCCAGGATGATGCGCCCGCCGAGTTCAGCTTCGCGCGGATTGAAGTCACCCAGCTGGGCGAAGCCGGCCTTGCCCTCGACTTCCAGCACCGCGGGATACTCGCCGCCCTGACCGTTGAACAGCGTGACGGCTTCGCCGGCCCGCAGGCGCAGCACGCGCAGGGCGTGATGGGCAAGGGCTTCCGGCAGGGCGATGCGGGCGCCGGCGGTCAGCGGGGCGTCGCAGTAGAAACGGGGGGCGGGCATGACGTATTGCGGAATTCGGAGAGTGGGGGAGGTGACAAGTTCGCGTAGCTTACATTGCCCGCGCAATTCGCCCGAAACCCGCGATTACATAGGGCATCCGGCCGATGGCCTCCGGGAAATCCCCTGATGCTAAAATCTCCTGCTTCGCAACCTACTCAACCGGCCCTATTTCCTCTGTAGGCGCGCCGGTTTCAAAGAGCCTTCCGAATGAGCAATCCGACCGCCCCTAAACTTGCCTTGGCGGATGCCATCCGCGCCCTCGCGATGGATGCCGTGCAACAAGCGAACTCCGGGCATCCGGGTGCTCCCATGGGCATGGCGGAAATCGCCCAAGCCTTGTGGGCCGGCAACCTGCGCCACAATCCCAAAGATCCCGCCTGGGCCAACCGCGACCGCTTCGTGCTGTCCAACGGCCACGGTTCGATGCTGATCTACGCCCTGCTGCACCTGACGGGCTACGACCTGTCGATCGAAGAGATCAAGAATTTCCGCCAGCTGCATTCCAAGACGCCGGGCCACCCCGAAGTGGGCATCACCCCGGGCGTGGAAACGACCACCGGCCCGCTGGGCCAGGGCCTGGGCAATGCCGTGGGCATGGCGCTGGCCGAAGCGCTGCTCGCCGCCGAATTCAACAAGCCGGGCCACACGCTCGTCGATCACCACACCTACGCGTTCACCGGCGACGGCTGCCTGATGGAAGGCATCTCGCATGAAGTGTGCTCGCTGGCCGGCACGCTCAAGCTTGGCAAGCTGGTCGTGCTGTACGACGACAACGGCATTTCCATCGACGGCCATGTGGAACACTGGTTCGCCGACGACACCGCCAAGCGCTTCGAAGGCTACGGCTGGAACGTCGTCCGCGGCGTGGACGGCCATGACGTCGCCGCTGTCGACGCCGCCATCAAGGCCGCGCGTTCGCAGTCGGACAAGCCCACGCTGATCGTCTGCCGCACCGTGATCGGCAAGGGTTCGCCCAACATGGCCGGCACGCACAACGTGCACGGCGCGCCGCTGGGCAAGGACGAAATCGCCGCCACGCGCACCGCGCTGGGCTGGTCGTCGGAACCCTTCCAAATTCCGCAAGACGTGTACGACGGCTGGGACGGCCGCAAGCAGGGCGCCGAAGCCCAGGCCGAATGGCAGAAGCGCTTCGACGCCTACGCCGCCGAATTCCCCGCCGAGGCCGCTGAATTCACGCGCCGCATGAAGGGCGAGATGCCCGCCGGCTACGCCGACCAGTTCAAGGCCTTCCTGTCCGCCACGCTCGAAAAGGGCGAAACCGTCGCCACCCGCAAGGCCTCGCAATTCGCGATCGCCGCGCTGGCGCCGCTGCTGCCGGAAATGCTGGGCGGCTCGGCCGACCTGACCGGCTCCAACTTCACCGACTGGAAGGGCGTTGCCGCCGTCCGCGCCGGCGACAAGGGCATCCAGCTCGGCCGCCACATCAACTACGGCGTGCGCGAATTCGGCATGGCCGCCATCATGAACGGCATCGCGCTGCACGGCGGCTACCTGCCGTTCGGCGGCACGTTCCTGACGTTCTCCGACTACTCGCGCAACGCCATCCGCATGGCCGCGCTGATGAAGCAGCGCGTCGTCCACGTGTTCACGCACGACTCCATCGGCCTGGGCGAAGACGGCCCGACCCACCAGTCGATCGAACACGCGGCCAGCCTGCGCCTCATCCCCAACCTGTCGCTGTGGCGTCCTTGCGATACGGCCGAAACCGCCGTGGCCTGGAACGCCGCCGTGACGCGCCCGGCCAGCATCGGCATGGACGTGCATGACGGCGGCCCGACGGCCCTGTTGCTGTCGCGCCAGAACCTGCCGTTCGTGCCGCGCGACGCGGCCACGGTGGACGCCATCGCCCGCGGCGGCTATGTGCTGCGCGATGCCGAGGGCGCCCGCGCCGTCATCATCGCCACCGGCTCCGAAGTCGCCATCGCCCTGGACGCCCAGGCGCAACTGGCCAAGGAAGGCATCGCCGTGCGCGTGGTGTCCATGCCCAGCACCGACGTCTTCGACAAGCAGGACGCCGCCTGGAAGCAATCCGTGCTGCCCAAGGGCCTGCCGCGCGTGGCTGTCGAAGCCGGCGTCACCGCTTTCTGGCACAAGTACGTGGGCCTGGAAGGCGCCGTGGTCGGCATCGACCGCTACGGCGAGTCCGCACCGGCCGGCGCACTGTTCAAGTTCTTCGGGCTGACCGCCGACAAGGTGGCCGAGACCGTCAAGCAAGTTTTATAAAAAAGGAGCTTAGTCATGACCATTCGCGTCGCCATCAACGGTTACGGTCGCATCGGCCGCAACATCCTGCGTGCCCACTACGAAGGTGGCAAGAAGCACGATATCGAAATCGTCGCCATCAACGATCTGGGCGATCCCAAGACGAACGCGCACCTGACGCGCTACGACACCGCCCACGGCAAGTTCCCGGGCACCGTCGAAGTCGACGGCGAGTTCATGGTCGTCAACGGCGACAAGATCCGCGTGCTGGCCAACCGCAACCCGGCCGAACTGCCGTGGGGCGACCTGAAGGTCGACGTCGTGCTGGAATGCACGGGCTTTTTCACCACCAAGGAAAAGGCCGGCGCGCACATCAAGGGCGGCGCCAAGAAAGTCATCATCTCGGCCCCCGGCGGCAAGGATGTCGACGCCACCATCGTCTACGGCGTCAACCATGGCGTGCTGAAGTCGACGGACACCGTCATCTCCAACGCCTCGTGCACCACCAACTGCCTGGCCCCGCTGGTCAAGCCGCTGAACGACAAGCTGGGTCTGGAAAACGGCCTGATGACCACCGTTCACGCCTACACCAACGACCAGGTCCTGACCGACGTCTACCACGAAGACCTGCGCCGCGCCCGTTCGGCCACGATGAGCATGATCCCCACCAAGACCGGCGCTGCCGCCGCCGTGGGCCTGGTCCTGCCGGAACTGAACGGCAAGCTGGACGGCTACGCCATCCGCGTCCCGACCATCAACGTGTCGCTGGTCGACCTGTCGTTCGTGGCCAGCCGCGACACGACCGCGGAAGAAGTGAACAGCATCCTGAAGGCCGCCTCGGAAGGCGAACTGAAGGGCATCCTGGACTACAACACCGAACCCCTGGTCTCGGTCGACTACAACCACAACCCGGCCTCCAGCACCGTTGACGCGTCGCTGACCAAGGTCTCGGGCCGTCTGGTCAAGGTCTCGTCCTGGTACGACAACGAGTGGGGCTTCTCGAACCGCATGCTCGACACCACCGTCGCGCTGATGTCGGCCAAGTAAGCACACCGCCAGTCCATAAGGGGACGGATTTGTTTTCCGCCATTGCGGAAAATGGGTTCGTCCCCTTTGTTCGCCTACCGAAGGAATCCAAATATGTCCAAGGTCAAAACTTTGTCCGCGCTGGCCAAGGCCGGCGCCCTGTCCGGCAAGCGTGTGTTCATCCGCGCCGACCTCAATGTTCCGTTTGATGACGCCGGCCGCATCAGCGAAGACACCCGTATCCGCGCCTCGGTGCCCGGCATCCGCCTGGCGCTGGACGCCGGCGCCGCCGTGATGGTCACGTCGCACCTGGGCCGTCCGAAAGAGGGCGTCCTGACCGACGCCGATTCGCTCGCCAAGGTCGGCCAGCGCCTGTCCGAGCTGCTGGGCATGCCCGTGCAGCTGGTGCGCGACTGGGTTGACGGCGTGAAGGTCGATCACGGCCAGGTCGTGCTGCTGGAAAACTGCCGCGTCAATGTCGGCGAAAAGAAGGACGACGAGGCGCTGGCCAAGAAGATGGCTGCACTTTGCGACGTCTACGTCAACGACGCCTTCGGCACCGCCCACCGCGCCGAAGCCACCACCCACGGCATCGCCCGCTTCGCGTCTGTGGCCTGCGCCGGCCCGCTGCTGGAAGCCGAACTCGACGCCCTGGGCCGTGCGCTGCACGAACCCAAGCGCCCGCTGGTCGCCATCGTGGGCGGCTCCAAGGTGTCGACCAAGCTGTCCATCCTGCAATCGCTGGCCGACAAGGTCGACCAGCTGGTGGTGGGCGGCGGCATCGCCAACACGTTCATGCTGGCCGCCGGCCTGTCCATCGGCAAGTCGCTGGCGGAACCCGACCAGGTGGATCAGGCCCGTGCCGTGATCGACATCATGAAAAAGCGCGGCGCGGCCGTGCCGATTCCCGTTGACGTGGTGTGCGCCAAGTCGTTCGGCGCCGACGCCGAAGCCACCGTCAAGGCGGCCACCGACGTGGCCGACGACGACATGATCCTGGACATCGGCCCCAAGACCGCCGAGCAACTGGCCGGCATCCTGAAGCAGGCGGGCACGATCGTCTGGAACGGCCCGGTGGGCGTGTTCGAATTCGATCAATTCGCCAACGGCACCGAAGTGGTGGCGCGCGCCATCGCCGACTCCGAAGGCTTCTCGATCGCCGGCGGCGGCGACACGCTGGCCGCCATCGCCAAGTACAAGATCGGCGAGCAGGTCGGCTACATCTCGACGGGCGGCGGCGCGTTCCTGGAATTCCTGGAAGGTAAGACCCTGCCGGCCGTGGCCGTGCTGGAAGCCCGCGCGGCGGGTTAAGTCCGGCTGTGTACGCCCCTTGCGAAGGGGCGGCGTGCGGCGGGCGTCAGACGCCCGCCCGCACCAAGCGTGCGGCACCCAAAGCCGCCGCCTTGATTCGCCGCGCGCCGCGCGGCTTGGGGTTGGTGTAGGCTTGGGCGGTCATCCCGCTGCTGGCGGGAATTCACTTGTGATCCGTCTCGCTGCACCATGAATCTCCGCTTTATTCCTGGCCTGGCCAACTTCCAGGGCATTACCCGCGAATCGGCGCGGCGTGACGTGACCGCAGGGCTGAGCGTCGCCGCCGTGGCCCTGCCGGTCGGTCTGGCTTATTCCGCCATGATGGGCGTGCCGCCCGTCGCCGGCTTGTGGGCGGCCATTGCCGGCATGCTGGCGTATGCGTTCTTCGGTTCGTCGCGCACCCTCATCGTGGGTCCCGACACCGCCACCTGCACCCTGATTGCCGCCACGCTGACCGGCATGGCGCTGACCACGCCGGAAGCGCGTCTGCTCGGCGCCACCAGCATTGCGCTGACCGTGGGCGTGGGCTGCCTCATCGCGCGCGTCCTGCGGTTGGGCGTGCTGGCCAATCTACTGTCGCGGCCCGTGCTCATCGGGTATATGGCAGGCGTCGCGATCACACTGGCGATGTCGCAGCTCAGCGGCCTGACCGGCGTGGGACTGCGCAACAGCGGCCTCATTCATCCGTTCATGGAACTGTCGCACCGCCTGTCCGAGATCCGGCTGCCGACGCTGTTCCTCGGCCTGGCCTCTTGCATCTTCCTGGTCGTCGTCAAGCGCGTGCGGCCGTCGTGGCCCGGTCCCATCCTGCTGGTGGTGGCGACCTGCGTACTGTCCTGGCTGTTCAATTTTCCGGCGCTGGGCATCGCGGTGGTGGGCGACGTGCCGGCCGGACTGCCGTCCTTCAATCTGCCGGTCAGCCTGGAAGGCGTGGACGGCATCTTGCTGGGCGCCGCGGGCGTCCTGGTCGTCAGTTTTTCCAGTGGCATCGTGACCGCCCGCAGCTTTGCGGCGCGCACGGGCGAGCACGTGGATCCCAATCGCGAACTCGTGGGCTTCGGCGCGGCCAACGTGGCGGCCGGGCTGTTCCAGGGCTATGTCGTGACGGGCGCGGACTCGCGCACGGCGGTCGGGCTGGTGGCCGGTGGCTCGTCGCCGCTGGTCAGCATCAGCGCGGCGGCTGCGCTGGCCGTCGTGGTGGGTCTGTTGAGCGCGCCGCTGTACTGGCTGCCGCAGTTTGCGCTGTCCGCCATCCTGCTGCTGGCTGCGGCCAGCCTGTTCGATTGGCAGGCCTTCAAACGGCTGGCGCGCATTTCGCGGATCGAGCTTGCATTCGGCGTGTTGGCCGCCGTGGGCGTCGTGGGATTCGGCGTGTTGCAAGGCGTGGCCGTCTCGGTGGGCGCGACGCTGCTCTACGCCATGTACGTGTCCGGCAATCCGCGGGATGCATTGCTGGGCCGGCTGCCCGGTGAAACCGTGCTGGGCAAGCTGCACCTGAATCCGCAAGCCAAGCCCGTCCCCGGCGCCGTGATCTGGCTGTTCGAATCCTCGGTCTGGTTCTTCAACGCGGACGCTTTCCGCCGCCGCGCCCGAGAGATCATCGAGCAGGCGGGCGACGTGCGCTGGTTCGTGCTGGATGCCGAGGCCATGACGCAGGCCGACGCGGACGCGGTCGAGGCGCTGTATGAACTGAAGCGC
Organism: Achromobacter animicus; assembly: GCF_040775605.1. NCBI lineage: Bacteria > Pseudomonadati > Pseudomonadota > Betaproteobacteria > Burkholderiales > Alcaligenaceae > Achromobacter > Achromobacter animicus. Next base: position 4,746,225 of record NZ_JAYGJK010000001.1, on the reverse strand, counting down.
AATCTGGACGAGCGCGGCGTCACGCTGCTGGTGGCCGGCGGCCACGGCAAGTTCCGCGAGGCGCTGCAGCGTTCGGGGCTGGTCAAGAAGATCGGGCCGGACAGAATCTTCGGCAGCCCGGAACAGGCGGTCGACGCCATCGAGCGCTGGCGCCAGGGCGGGCCGGCGACGCTGGCCTGACCTTCACATGACCGGGGTGTCTGACACCCCGCGAGTGTCTGACACGCCGCGTCAATCGATGATGTGATATCCGCCGTCGATGTACAGCGTCTGCCCCGTCATCAATCGCGCCGCATCCGAGGCCAGCCAGGCAGTCGCTTCGCCCACGTCGTCAATCGACACTAGACTACGCGCGGGCGCCTTGGCCTGCGCGCGGTCCAGCATCGTGTCGAACTCCGCGATGCCGGACGCGGCGCGCGTCTTCAGCGGACCCGGCGAGATCGCATGCACGCGGATGCCTTGCGGACCCAGCTCGGCCGCCAGGTAACGCGTGGCGGATTCCAGGGCGGCTTTCACCGGTCCCATCATGTTGTAGTGCTCGACGACCATCTGCGAGCCGTAGTAACTCATGCAGAAGAGGGCGCCGCCATTGCGCATCAGCGGCTCGGCCAACTTGGCCATACGGATGAAGGACCAGCACGACACGTCCATCGCCTGAAGAAAGCCCGCGCGCGAGCAATCCGTGACGCGCCCGTGCAGATCGTCGCGCGGCGCGAACGCGACCGAATGCAGCACGAAATCCAGCGCGCCCCATTCGTCCGTGATGCGGCTGAAGACGGCTTCCAGCTCGCCGTCGTTCAGCAGGTTCATGGGCATCAGCAAGGGTGCTTGAACCTGCTGCGCCAACGGTGCCACGTGCGGCAGGGCCTTGTCGTTCAAGTAGGTGACCGCCAGTTCGGCCCCCATGGCACGAAACGCCTTGGCGCACCCCCACGCGATGGAGTCGGCGTTGGCGATGCCGGTCACCAGCCCGCGCTTGCCGGCCAGCGGCAGATGCGCGCTCATCGCTGCCTCACGAGCGCGAGCGTGTGCTGCGCGATGACCAGCTCTTCGTTCGTGCGCACGACGTAGACGCCGATGCGGCTGTCGTCGGCCGAGATGCGCGGCCCGTGCCGGGCGTTGCGCTCGGGGTCCAGCTTGATGCCCAGCCAGCCCCAATGCTCGCTGATCGCCTGACGGATCTCGGCCGAGTTTTCGCCGACGCCGGCCGTGAAGACGATGCCGTCGATGCCGTTCGTCGCGCAGCCCAGGCCGATCATGCCTTCGGCCACGCGCCACGCGAAATACTTCAGCGCCAGCTTGGCCGACGGTGCATTGCTGGCCAGCAATTCGCGCATGTCGTTGCTGATGCCCGACAGGCCCTTCATGCCGCAGTCGTGATACAGCATGTGCTCGATATCGTCGTGGCTCATGCCCTGTTCCATCATCCACAGCACCACGCCGGGGTCCAGGCGGCCGGGGCGCGTACCCATCGGCAGGCCTTCCAGCGCCGTAAACCCCATCGTGCTGTCCACGCTCTTGCCCTGGTGCATGACGCAGGCCGATACGCCAGAGCCAAGGTGGGCGACGACGATCTTGCCCATCGCGATGTCGGGCAGCGTCTGCTTCAGGCGTTGTGCGATGTATTCGTAGGACAGCCCATGAAAGCCGTAGCGGCGCACGCCTTCCAGATACAGGCGCTCGGGCAGCGCATAGCGGTCGGCCACGTCGGAATGGCTGCGGTGGAACGCCGTGTCGAAGCAGGCGACCTGCGGAATCCACGGCCGTCGCTCGCGAATGACGCGGATCGGCGCCAGGTTGTTGGGCTGGTGCAGCGGCGCGAGCGGCGTGAAGGTTTCAAGCCGGGCCAGGATGTCGTCGTCGATCAGCACCGGTTCGGACAGATCCGGCCCGCCATGGACCACGCGATGCCCCACTGCGAGCGGCGCGCCGCCCAGGTGGCCGCTCAGCCACGTGCCGACGACTTCCTGCGCGTTGGGCACGTCGGGGGCGTGGCTGGGCGCGATGTCGCGTTCGACCAGCGTCTCGCCCACCGCGTCGCGCACGCGCAGGCGCGGATGCGTGGTGCCGATGCCTTCAAGCTGGCCGCCCAGCCGGGGCGCCAGTTCATGCTTGTCGTCGATGTCGTACAGGTAGAACTTGATGCTGGAACTGCCGGCGTTGATGACGAGGATGGTGTCGCTCATGGCGGTGTGCTTCCACGTTGAGACAAGTCGCTCGGCGGCCCGCGGGGGCAGGCCGGGGCTGGGGATGTTCAGGCCAGCGGTCTGGCCTGCTGCTGGGCAAGGTGATTGGCGTAGATCGCCGCCACCGCGCACGACGCCAGGCGCGAACGCGGGCTGTCTGCGCGGCTCGTCAGGATGATCGGCACGCGTGCGCCCAGCACGATGCCGGCCGCCTCGGCGTTGGCGAGGAAGGTCAAGTTCTTGGCCAGCATGTTGCCGGCTTCCAGATCGGGCACCACCAGCACCTGGGCCACGCCGGCCACCGGCGAGCGGATGCCCTTGATGCGCGCGGCGTCGGGGCTGATCGCGTTGTCCAGCGCCAGCGGGCCGTCCAGCACGCCGCCCGCGATCTGGCCGCGGTCGGCCATCTTGCACAGGGCGGCCGCCTCGATGGTGCTGGGGATGCTGGGGGTGACCTGTTCGACCGCCGACAGGATCGCCACGCGCGGTTCGCCCAGACCCAATCCCAGATGCAGGTCGATCACGTTGCGGATGATGTCGGCCTTGGTTTCCAGATCCGGAAAGATGTTGATGGCCGCGTCGGTGATGAACAGCGGCTCGGCGTAGGTCGGCACTTCCATGATGAACACATGGCTGATGCGCCGGCCGCTGCGCAGGCCCGTCGTGCGCGCCACGACCTCGTGCATCAGCTCGTCGGTGTGCAGGCTGCCTTTCATCAGCAGGGAGGCCTCGCCGCTGCGCACCAGCGCCACGGCGGACTCCGCGGCGGCGTGGCTGTGCGGCGCATCGACGATGCGGGCGTCGCCCAGGTTCAGCTTGAACTGCTCGGCCGTGTCGCGGATCTTGCCTTCGGGACCGACCAGGATGGGCCGCAGCAGGCCCAGATCGCGCGCTTCCAGCGCGGCCGACAGCGACGGTTCATCGCAGGGATGGGCGATCGAGCAGGGCGCCGCCTCCAGCGTTTGCGCGCGCGCGATGAGTTTGTCGTAGTGCGTGGACGTCGGGAGGCTCATGGGTCTCAGGCCTTGGCAGGTTGACGGGCGGCGGCCGCGCGCTTGGCGGGCGCCTTGGCCGGGGTAGCGTCCGCGCCAGACTTGGACGCGGACTTGGCTGCGGACTTCGATGCGGACTTGGACGCAGTCTTGGCGGCGCCATTGGCCGCAGTAGTGGTCGCAGTCTTGGCTGCAGTCTTGGATGCTTTAGCTGCCGGCTTTGCCGGGGACTTCGATGCCGTTTTGGACGCGCCGTTGGACGTGCCGTTGGACGCAGCCTTCGATGCAACCTTCTTCGATGCGGACGGCGCGGCCTTCTTGGGCGGCTCCGCCTCAATCACGGCCTTACCCGCCGCATCAGGATGCGGCCGGGCGGTCTTGGCGGGCACCTCGGCTGCCAGGTCGACCAGATCCTGGACCGGATAGGGGGACTTCGTGTCGGCGGCGCCGCGCGACGCGGCAGGCGCCTGACCCTGTCCGCGCCGCTGCGCGCGGCGTTCGGCCGCTTCGAAGATGCGTTCCATTTCGTTCAGACTTTCGCGCGCGGCGTCGCTCAGCGGCTCGGCGGCTTCCAGGACGCCCTTCATCGCGACCAGGCTGGCGCGGATCTCCGCGGCCGATGAGTCTTCCAGAAGACGCGGCATCGCTTGAATGGCGGCGTCCGAATCCAGCGTCATCATCAGGGCCTGTTCGCGGATCACGTCCTTGAAGGCCTCCAGCGTCAGCGCGTTGTCGGCTTCGGCGCGCATCTTGCGGATGAGCGCGAAGCTGCGCTCGTCCAGGCCGCCCTCGGCGCCGGACACATACAACAGCATCCGGATCGCGGCCACGCGCAGACCGCCTTCCTGCAGCATCGAGCGCAGTTCCGCGGCGCGGTCTTCCATGAAGCGGCGATGCTCCGGCGAGACGCCCGGGTGCCGGCGCGGCGGGCCGGACTTGGCGCCCAGGCCAGCCAGATCCTGCACGACCGGCGATCCATACACGCTCATGAAGGTGCGCTCGTCGGCGGAATCGCGCAGTTCCTGCCAGATGTTCAGGCTGGTCTCGATCCAGTTCGAGAACATTTCCTGCGCCACCACGAACGGATTGGTGGGCGCGGCCTGCTGCCGGTTCTCGCGCACCTGTTCGGCCACCTTGGCGATGGGCGCGATGACCGGGTTGCGGTCGGAAATCAGTTCGTAGGGCAGGCGCAGCGGGTGCATGCGCTGCATCCACTCGGCCGATTGCGGCGTGACCATGGCGCGCAGCCAGGGCTGCACGAAGCTGCGGTACATGCCCAGGTTGATGTCCGAGATGCGGGCCACCGCGGCAAAGCGCTGGTCGTCTTCTTCCTTGCGGTCGACGATGGCGCGCACGTCGTCCAGCTTGCGCTGTTCGAAGGACAGCACGTAGTTGCCGAAAGCCAGATCGGCGTTGGGCGTGTCGGGCGTCTTGTCGGCGATTTCGGCCTGGTAGATGCCCGGCGGCAGCACATCGATCATGTCGATGTTCGAGGTGAATTCCTGGTGTTCCTTGCGCGCCACGCTGCCGGACACGAAGATGCCCAGGTGGCCGATGCTTTCGTGGATGGCGTAGACGATGGTCTGGCCGTGGGCCAGGACTTCGGCTTCGTTCTGGTAGAGCTCGGGAATCCACCCCAGCGCCTGCGGCGGCGGGGTGATGTTGTCGCCCTTGGAGCAGAACACCACGATGGGCGAGCGGATGTTGCGCAGGTCGATGCGGATGCCGTCGGAGGTCACCAGCCCGGCGGTCGCCAGGCGGTTGCCGACGAACAGGTTGTCGACGATGTACTGGATTTCGGGGCCATTCAGGAAAACGTGGCCGCCCCACCACTTTTCAAAGCTGAGGTAACGGTCGGCTTCGGTGTCGACCTTGGAATACAGGTTGTACTGCTTGGACCACAGGGTGTTGGCCGGATTGAGGTTTTCGAAGTTCTGCACCAGCCAGGCGCCGTCGAACTTGCCGTTGCCCAGGTCGCTGGTCATGGCCGTGAGCCAGCTTCCGCCCAGCAGGCCGCCCGCGTAGCGCATGGGATTCATGCCGCGCCAGCCCGCCCAGTACGAGAGCGGTGCGCCCGCGACGATGATCGGCCCGAACAGTTCAGGACGCACCGCCGCGGTCATCATGATCTGCCAGCCCGCCTGGCAATTGGCCACGACGACGGGCTTGCCCTCGGCATCCGGGTGCAGCGCAATGATTTCTTCCAGGAAGCGCGCCTCGGCCATCATCACGTCTTCGACGGTCTGGGTGGGCATGGGCTGCGGCAGGAACGTCGCAAAGTAGCAGGGATGCCCCGCGCGCACGGCCACGCCGATTTCGCTTTCCGGCTTGAAGCCGCCAATGCCCGGCCCGTGGCCCGCGCGCGGATCCACCACCAGAAAGGGGCGCTTGATCGGGTCCGTTTCCACGCCGGCCGGCGGCTTGATCCGCAAGAGACCGTAATTGACGGGACGGGGCAGCTCGCGGCCATCCAGCACCAGCTCGAATTCCATGCTCAGCACGTTCGGCGCGCGCTTGGCCATGTGTTCGTGATACTGGTTGCCGCGCTGGCGCATCACGTCTGCGTAAAGCACGCCGCGCTGCCAGGCGTCCACGGCGTATTCGTAGGCGGCCGTCCAGGGGTTGAGGGACGGGGCGAGCGTGTGATCGGTGCCGGATGCGGCCATGGCGATCTCCTGTAATGAGCTGCCGGCGACAGATGGCCGCCGAGCCGGTCCCCAGTGGAACCGGCGAAATTGACCTCCCCATTACACCGCAACGGATGGTGCGGTGCAACATCAGAACGATTTGGGGGGCGTCAAATGGCCGATCAGCCCAGCTCAATCGGACTGATGGCAGACCGCTTCGACGCGGTTGCCGTCCGGGTCCAGCAGAAAGGCAGCGTAATACAGGGGATGGTAATGCGCGCGCACGCCGGGTGCGCCGTCGTCTCGGCCGCCGTGCGCCAGGCCGGCGGCATGGAAAGCGTCGACGGCCGCCCGGGTGGGCGCCTTGAAGCACCAGTGGCGCCGGGCGGCGGATGCGGGATCGGGAGAAGCGTCGGGGGTGGCGAACACCGACAGATAGGTATGGCCGCTGTCGCCGGGACCGCAGCGCTCGCCGTATCCCAGCGCGTCGGGACGGTCGTAGACCTTGTCCGCGCCCAGCGCCCGCATGATGGCGTCGTAGAACGGGCGGGCGGCGTCCAGGCGGGCGACGGTGATGGAGACGTGATCCAGCAGCTGCATCGCGGCGCCTTGGATGAGGGTCAGGTCACCGCGCGGCGGCGTTGTGTTCCAGCCATTTCTGGACGGCGGGCCGTTGCCATTGGGCGTCGGCGTAGGCGCGCAGCGTGTCGGGCAGGTCGTCGTTCGACAGGCGCTTAAGCATGACCGCCAGATCGATGTCGGCGATGCACCATTTGTCGAACAGGGTCGTCTGGCCGACGCCGACCAGATAGCTGGCCACGCGGATCAGCTTGGCGGCGGCTGCATGGGCGTCGTCGGACAGCGGCGGGCCGGCTTCGCCGTAGAACACGGTTTCCGTGGGACGTTCCTGGCGCAGGGCGCCCAGGTCGCTGCGCAGCCAGGCCTGCAACTGGCGCGCGCGGGCGCGTTCCTGCAGGGCGGACGGAAACAGGGCGGTGTGTTCGGGCGGGGGAAAGGCTTCTTCCAGGTATTCGGCGATGACGCTGGATTCGGTCAGGTTGAAGTCCGCGTGGGTCAGCGCCGGCACCCGCGAAGTGAGCGCGCGGCACTGGAACGGCTGCATGCGCTGTTCGCCGGCACCCAGGTCGATGGGACGCACTTCGAATGGCAGTTGCTTTTCGGTCAGCGCCACATAGACCGACATGGCGTACGGGCTGAGAAACAGGGAATCGACGTATAGCGTAATCGGGGCGCCCAAAGCTTGTCTCCGGTCAGGCGAAGTAACGTATGGTCAGGCCGCGCGGGGCGGCTGGTTTGCAAAGCGTAACGCAAGTGCAATGCGGACGTGTCGCGCGGGCGCGTCAGTCCGCAAAGGTCAGCCTGCAAAGGTCAGTCCACAATAAATAGCTTGGCGCCGGTCTGCGTGGACGAGCGGTGCGGTTCGGCCTGATCGGCCACCTGATAGCTCATGCCGGGGGTCAGCACGAACTGGCGGCCGTCTTCCAGTTCGGTGTGCAGTTCGCCTTCCAGGCAGAACAGGATGTGGCCCTTGGTGCACCAGTGGTCAGCCAGGTAACCGGCCGTGTATTCCACCATGCGCACGCGCAGGTCGCCGAATTGGCGGGTACGCCAGTACGCCGTGCCGGTTTCGCCGGCGTGTTCGGTGCGTTCCACTTCGGACCAGTCGGTGGTGCCGAAGGGGATGTTGCTCATCTTCATCGTGGATCCTGCAAGGTGGGTCCGCCCCAGAATGCCGGGCGAAAAAACACATACTACGCCAATCGGGCTACCGGCTTTCCCCGGCCGGCCCCTGGCGCGCGGCCGCACATTGAAAAATCGGTCCATAACCCCTATCTTCTGGCTATTCAAGGCCGGATCCGGCTGTGCCGGACGCGGCCTCAACCCTCTACGTGAGCTGGAACATGGAGTTCAAGGACTACTACAGCATTCTCGGGGTGGAGCAGGGCGCATCCGACGACGATATCCGCAAGGCATACCGCAAGCTCGCCCGCAAATATCACCCAGACGTCAGCAAGGAAAGCGACGCCGAAACCCGCATGCGCGACGTCAACGAAGCCTACGACGTGCTGCGTGACGCCGAAAAGCGCCAGGCCTATGACAATCTGGCCGCGGGCGTCTCGCCCGAAGGCGGCTTCCAACCGCCGCCCGGATGGGACGAAGGCTTCGAATTCCACCGCGGCGCCGCGGCCGGCGACGAAGCCCAATTCAGCGAGTTCTTTTCGTCACTCTTTGGTGGCCGAGGCGCCAGGCACGGCGGTCGCCAGCAGGAATTCCGCACGCGCGGCGAAGATCATCACGCCGCCATCGAAGTCGACCTGGAAGACGCCATCAAGGGCGCGACGCGCGACATCAGCCTGCGGTCCATGCAGATGGACGACCAGGGCCGGCCGCACATGCAGAGCCGCACCCTCAGCGTCAAGATCCCGGCCGGCGTGCGCGAAGGCCAGTACATCCGGCTGGCCGGACAGGGCATGCCCGGCTATGGGGGCGGCGAGAGCGGCGATCTGTATCTGGAAGTGCGCTTCAAGCCGCATCCGCGCTACCGCGCCGAAGGGCGAGATCTCTACATGACCTTGCCGGTTGCCCCGTGGGAAGCCGCGCTGGGCGCCAGCGTCAAGGCGCCCACGCCCGGCGGCACGGTCGAAGTGTCCGTGCCGCCCGGGTCCAGCAACGGCCGCAAGCTGCGGCTGCGCGGGCGCGGCATCCCCGGCGATCCGCCGGGTGACCTGTACCTGGTCCTGGATCTGGTGCTGCCGCCGGCGGACAGCGAAGCCGCCAAGGCCGCTTACCGCAAGCTGCAGCAGGATCTGCCCTTCAACCCGCGCCGCAATCTCGGGGTCTGAGCATGAAGAAGATAGTGATCACCAGCGCCACCGTCGTCGGCAAGTCGCAGCCGCTCAACGCAGACGACCTGGCGCGCGCCTGCGGCGCGGAAGTGGAATGGGTGGCCCGGCTGGTCGAAGTCGGCATCGTCAATGCCAGCGGCAGCGGCCCGGCGGAATGGCGCTTCTACAGCGTGGACCTGCAACGCGCCTTGCACGCGCGTCGGCTCGAGCATGACTTTGGCGCCGGCCTGGACGCCGTCGCGCTCATCCTGGACCTGAGCCAGGAGGTGCGCCGTCTGAAGTCGCAGTTGCGGGCGCTGGGCGCGACGCCTTGACGGCGCGGGGCGTCTGATCGGGCCGCGTTCCGCTGGGCTGAGCCGGCGGCGATTCGCGCTGAACCGCGCCAAGCCGGGTCGACCCAATCCAAGCCGCCCCAATCCAAGCCGCCCCAATCCAAGCCGCCCACACCACTGAGTAAAATGGGCGCCCGCCGCAACAAGTCAAAGCGATGAGCGCCTTGGAGACTCCCCCCGCCGCCGCGCGCGCCCCGTCCGGCGGCGCGCATATCGATGGCCTGAAATCCTGCCTGCCGGTCATGATCGGCTACTTTCCGGTTGCCGTGACGTTCGGCATCGCCGGTATCGCGGCTGGCCTGACGCCGTTGCAGGTCATCCTGATTTCCGTGCTGGTGTACGCGGGCGCCAGCCAGTTCCTGCTGCTGGCCTCCATCAAGGCCGGCACGCCGTGGCTGTGGGTGGTGGCGCTGTGCTCGCTGCTCAATGCGCGGCACCTGCTCTATGGCCCGCTGCTGTCGCGCTTTTTGCCGGCGGCGCTGCGCGATCGCCTGAAGGTTGCTTTTCTTTTGACCGATGAAGTCTTCGCCACCGCCTTCAACCGGTTGCAGGGCGTGGAACCCGCCCGGCGCCAGGGCTGGATGGTCGCGTTGGGCTTGGGCGCCTGGCTGACGTGGATCGCCGGCACCGCCGTGGGCGTGTACGCCGGCGACGGCCTCGAGCGGCACTATCCGATGCTGTCGCAAGTCATGCGCTTTGCGCTGCCCGCGCTGTTCATGGCGCTGGTGTGCCAGAGCGCCCGGCGCGGCATGGGACTGCCCATCCTGACCGCCGTCATCGGCGCCGGACTGGTGGCTGCGCTGGGATACACCAGCCTCGCCATCCTGGCAGGCGCCGTCATCGGCTGCGCCGCCTATCGATTCGTGAGGCCCGCATGAACGCCAGCGGATTGGAATTCTGGGGCGCCGTCATCGCGATGGCGGTCATCACGTATCTCACGCGCGCGCTGCCCTTCATGCTGTCTGAGCGCAGCCGGCTGCTGCGGCACCTGTCCCGCGAGGGCTCGGCGGTGTCGGCGCTGGGGCCGTCGCTGCTGGCGGGCATCGCCGCCGCCGTCATCGTGCCGGATCTGCTGGGCGCGGCCGACGAGGCCGCTCACATGGCGCCGTACGTGGGCGGGCTTGTCGTCACGGGCGTGGCGGCGCGCCTGGTCAGCAACACGGGCGTGGCCGTGCTGCTCGGCATGGGCGGATACGGGATATTGCTGGCCTTGGCGGCGTAGCGGCCCGCAGGGCAAAATGGTCCGATCCCCCAAGGAGACCGACCATGCTTACGCTCTACCACGCACCGCGTTCGCGGTCGTTCCGGATACTGTGGCTGCTCGAGGAACTGGGCGTGCCCTACGACACCGAGATGGTGTCGATCCGCGGCCACGACAGCACGGGGCACATGCCTGCCGATTACATCGACATCCATCCGCACCGCAAGGTGCCGGCGCTGGTGCATGACGGCGTGCCCGTGTTTGAAACGCCCGCCATCGCGGTGTACCTGACCGACCTGTTTCCGCAGGCGGGGCTGGGACCGGTCGTGGGCGACCCGCAGCGCGGTCCCTATCTGACGTGGCTGGCGTATTCCACGGGCGTGTTCGAGCCTGCGATGGTCGAGCGGGCGTTCAAGACGCCGCATCAGGCCGCGCTGGGATGGGGGTCGGCCGACGAGGTCGAAGAGGTGCTGACGCGGGTGCTGCAGGCGCGGCCGTTTTTCCTGGGCGACAGGTTCTCCGCTGTGGACATCGTGCTGGGCGGCTCGCTGCAGTACATGATGCGGATGAAGATCGTGCCCGAAACGCCCGTGTTCAATGCGTACGCCGAACGCCTGGGTGAGCGTCCGGCGATGCACCGCGCTTTGCAGCGCGACGGCGATATCGAAGAGTCCTGATCCGGGGCGTCAGGCGCCGCCCTGGATGCGCGCCGTCAGGTGGTCGCGCCATTGCTCGGGACGGCCGAGGTACCGGCTGGGTTCCAGCAGCGTGAAAGCGCCGTTGCGCTCCAGCGCCAGCGTCGGAAAGCCCGTGCCCCCGACTTGCGCCAGCAGCCGGCGGCTGGCGGCAATGTGGGCGGCAGTCTCGGCGCCCTGTGCCTGTTCGTAGGCAGCGTCGAAGGCCTCGGCGTCCAGGCCGATCTCCACAGCCAGCGCCCGCAGCACGGCGGGATCGGCGATGCGCCGGCCTTCCACGTAATGCGCACGCTGCAGCCGGTGCAGCAGGTCCAGGCCGCGGCCCGCCAGCGTTTGCGCGGCCAGGATGGCGGTGGTGGGCGGTTCGGAATCGAACACGGCGCCCCTGTCGCGCAGCAGGCCGTCGAAGTAATTGGCGCCGAACGGCTGGCCGGTGAGGCCCGCGATGCGCTCGTCGTGCGGCATGACGTAGCGGCGCAGGGCGTCGGTGACCGGCTGGCGGTTGCTGCCGGTCATCATGCCGCCGCCATGCGGCTCGATGTTCAGGCCCGGAACGGCGCGGGCGGCCTCCACCAGCGGCGCGGCGCCGTAGCACCAGCCGCAAAGCGGATCGAAGATGTAATGCAGGGTAGGGGATGCGGGTGTCATGGCGCCATCGTAGACGGCGCCGGGCGCGGGCGCATAGGCCGGCGCGCTACCCAGAGTGTTGCAGCGGCCGTGCAGATTGCCTGCACGGCCGAATCGGTCAGGCTGCGATCAGCCCGCTATCTGTACGCCGATCCAGAACAGGCCAGCGGCCAGCAACATCGAGGCGGGCAGCGTCAGCACCCAGGCCAGCAGGATGTTGCGCACCGTGTTGCCCTGCAGTCCCGTCTTGTTGGCGATCATGGTGCCCGCCACGCCCGAGGACAGCACGTGGGTGGTGGACACCGGCAGGCTGAAGACGTTGGCAAGACCGATGGCGCCCACGGCGGTCAGCTGCGCCGACATGCCCTGCGCGTAGGTCATGCCCTGCTTGCCGATTTTTTCGCCGACGGTCAGAACCACGCGGCGCCAGCCGACCATGGTGCCGGCGCCCAGCGCCAGCGCCACGGCCACGATCACCCAGAAGGGCGCGTATTCGGTGGTGGCGGTCAGGTCCGCGCGCAAGCGTTGCAGGTCGGCGGCCTCGCGGGCGGGCAGGCCTTCCAGGCGCGCCACCTTCTTGGCGGTGTCGTCCAGGCACAGCAGGTAGCGGCGCACGTCGATGCGCTTTTGCGCGGACAGGTCGGCGTAGTTGGAAACCCCGTGCAGGTCCTTTTGCAGCGCCATGATGGTCGGCACGGTCAGGGCGGGGTCGCAACGGAAATTGGCGGGCAGGTCTTCCTGGATGTCGACGCGGCGCAGCGCCAGGAAATCGCCCAGCAGCGCCTCGTTGCGCTGGTAGAACACCATCAGGTGGTTGGCGGCGTCGCGGGTGCGTTCGATCTGGTAGGTGGTGCTGTGGGTGTCCAGCACGAAGTTGGCTGGCACGATGCCGATCAGCACGAGCATGATGAGGCCGATGCCCTTCTGGCCGTCGTTCGAGCCGTGCACGAAGCTCACGCCCATGGCCGACAACACCAGCACCAGGCGGTTCCAGAACGGCGGGTGCTTCTTGTTGTCGATGGCGCGGCGCTGTTCGGGGGTCTTGTGCATCTTGGACAGCGGCAGCCAGCGCTTGAGCGCCAGCAGCAGCAGGCCTGCCACCGCGAACCCGGCGATGGGCGAGGCCACGAGCGACAGGCCGATGTCGATGGCCTTGCCCCAGTTCACGCCTTCGCCCAGCGGCAGGTCGGTGATGAGCGCATTGGCCAGGCCCACGCCCAGGATCGAGCCGATGAGCGTGTGCGAGCTGGACGCCGGAATGCCGAAGTACCAGGTGCCCAGGTTCCAGGCGATGGCCGCCGCCAGCATGGCGAAGACCATTGCCAAGCCGCGGCCGGTGTCCACGTTGATCAGCAGTTCGACGGGCAGCAGATGGACGATGGCATAGGCGACGCCCACGCCGCCCAGCAAGACGCCCAGGAAGTTGAAGATGCCGGACAGGACGACCGCCAGATGCGGCGGCATGGCCTTGGTGTAAATGACCGTTGCCACGGCGTTTGCCGTGTCGTGAAAGCCGTTGATGAATTCGAAGGCCAGGACGAATGTCAGGGCCAGCACAAGACTGAGGCCAACCCAAAGGTCTAGGCCGTGGAAGAGGTCGAACATGGGGGAGGGGGCGAGGTTCCGGCGAGAATGCCCCGATTATTGCAGATTTATGACCTGTCCCTGAATGAAGCGGCCCCCAAATCTTAGAACTTCGAATACTGGAATTCGATCTCCATGGGCTTGCCCAGATTGGCGGACGTATCCGCCTGGATGACCATCACGGCCAGGATTCCCAGGTACAGCATGCAGAGCCACAGCGTTCTTTTCATGGGCGGAATACCTCGGCGATCTTCTGGTTGACGCGCAGCCAGCCCAGCTCGCCCAGATGCTGCACGTCGCGCAGCGTGCCGACCTCGAAGGGCGCGTCGTACATGTCCATGCAGGTCATCGCATAACGCTGGCACAGGCCGGCGACCTGCCGCTGTATCGGGTCGAACCGGGCCAGGTCGTTGAAGACCATCGGGTGCAGCGGCTGCATGACGAACAGCGCATTGACGTGATGCTGGTGCAGCAGCGCCATCAGGGCGTCGAGTTCGCGCAATTCGTCGCGGCCGGTCAGGGGCTGGGGCTGGTAGGCGGTCTTGCCGCCCTCGGGGATGCTGCGCAGGTACTTGTTGAAGAATTCGTCACGCACGGCGTAGCGGTTGTCCGTCATGAGCGCCTGCTCGGCGGCCTGCGCCTGACCGGCCAGGGCGTCCCAGTCCACCACGCGCGCCGCCGCCGCGGGGCCTTCGCGTTCCCGTTCGGGAATGGGGGCGGCGTAAGCCGGCGCCCACAGGCTGGCCAGCCGTTGACGGAACACGTATGCCTGCTCGGCCGCCATCGACCAGTACACGCCCGCGTCGCCCTTGGCGTCCAGCCACCGCAGGACTTCCGACCTGCCATCGGGTTGGCGCAGCAGCCGGGGCAGCAGCGGGTTGGCGTGCTCCTTGAACTCGTCGGGCCCCAATCCGCCCTCTCCGTCGAACCAGCCCGGCGACAGCATCACGACCACGCGCGAGGCCGGCGACAGATCATCGGCCAGCGCCGCCAGCACGAACTGCATGCCCAGCGACTGGAACCCGGAATGGCCGTACGCCAGGACGGGCATCTGCAGCTCGTCGGCCAGGAAGCGGTAGGGCACGAAGCGCAGGTCGTTGCTGGTGAGCTCCGACGATCCCAGGATCACCAGGCGATCGCCCGTGCGCAGCGCCTGGCTGAGCCGCGACAGATTGCGTGTCTGTTCGTCCAGCGTATTGCCCAGGTTTGGGATGTAGATGCCGGGTGCGGCCGCGGGCACCGGTTCGGTCTTCAGGGCCAGCGTGTGCAGGGCCGCCCAGCCGGCCACGGCCGCGGCGGACAGGGCCAGCGCCGCGGCAAGCGCGTGCTGCCGAAGGGTGCGTTTGAACATGGGAAACCCGAAAATGCGTCGCGCCGGGACAAAGGGGCGGTATTGTTAGCGGATGTTATCCAGCGGCCATGACGCAAACAAGCGCGGGAAACCCTGGGCGGCGCGCCGATTCCCCTTTTTGCGACACTTGGCCCCGGCCGCCCCGGCCCACTCCAGCCACCCCGGCCACTCCGGCCACTCCGGCCACTCCGGCCACTCCGGCCCCCCGGTCGCACTCCGCTCAGACCCCGCCCGCGCCCGCCGCATGCCGCCCAGCAGAATGCCGCCCAACAGAATGCGATAGCATCGATGTCGCGCGGCCGTCCGGGACCCCTGGCCCGCCGCACCGCCTGCCGCCGCCGTCGCGGCGCTTCACCGCCGGATATCCCCTTTCGCCATGACCGACCTTGCCCGTATCGCCCGCAGCCACCCCGACGAACTCATCGTAGGGCTGGTGTCCGTTTCCGACCGCGCCTCCACTGGCGCCTATCAGGATCAGGGGCTGCCCGCGCTGCGCGAATGGCTGGGCGGCGCGCTGGTGTCGCCGTGGCAGGCGGTTGAGCGGCTGATTCCCGACGAGCCCGCCCGCATCTCCGAGACCCTGATCGAACTGGTCGACGGCTGCGGCTGCGACCTCGTCCTGACGACCGGCGGCACCGGCCCCGCCCGGCGCGACGTCACGCCCGAGGCCACGCTGGCGGTCGGCACCAAGGAAATGCCGGGCTTTGGCGAGCAGATGCGCCAGATCAGCCTGCGTTTCGTGCCCACGGCCATCCTGTCGCGGCAGGTGGCAGTCATCCGCGAAACGGACGGCCATGCTGCCCTGATCGTGAACCTGCCGGGCCAGCCCAAGTCCATCCGCGAGACACTGGAAGGACTCAAGGGCGACGACGGCGCCGTGCTGGTGCCCGGCATCTTCGCTGCCATTCCGTATTGCATCGACCTCATCGGCGGGCCGTACGCCGAAACGCGCCCCGAGGTCATCGCGGCCTTCCGCCCCAAGTCCGCCCGGCGGCCCGCGCAAGCGTAGCGCGGGCGACAACGCTGCATTGCCTTGCGCGGTGGCTGGCCGTCGCGGCACACCATGGCGGGGCCTCGCCCCGCCAAGACCGTGCGGTATAGTTGGCCGCCCCGATCAACCCCTGCTGACCGAGAGTTTTCATCGTCATGAAGGTTCGTACCATCCTGTCCCTTACCGCCCTGGCTGCCCTGACGGCCTGCGCCAATGTCAAAGACGTCCGCGACCGCGATCCCGTGTTCTACGGATCCACGCAGCGCACCGCCCAGGACTACACGCAATGCGTGGCGGACGCCTGGAAGGGACTGGACGTGAACTTCGAACAGAAGCCGGTGCGCAACGGGTACGAGCTCGTTCTGCACGGCAGCCTGGGCGTCGAGGCCGTCCTGACGACGACGCACTGGAAGGGCAAGACCGAGGCGAGGCTGTCGACGCGCATTGCCCGCCGCGACCAGACCATCATTGAACCGGCCAACCTGTGCCTGTAAACGTCATAGTTGACCGCCGCGACGTCCTGCGCGCCGGGCTGGCCGCCGCTGCCCTGTGCCTGGCCTGGCCCGCGCGGGCGCAGCAGGCCAGTTACATCACCCGCAAGCTCGACGCCCGCGTGCCGGGCGGCGTGGCCGTGCTGAGCCTGGGCGACGGCGCGGCCGCGCCCCAGGTCACCTACCTGGACCGGCCCGTGCTGGTGGTGCGGGAAGCGGGCAAGCAGTGGATCGCCGTGGTCGGCATTCCGCTTACCGTCAAGCCTGGCCAGGAACAGGTGCAGGTCAAGGACGGCGGCGGCACGCGTCAGGTGGCGTTCACGGTCGGCGCCAAGGATTACGTGGCGCAGCACATCACGCTCAAGAACCGGCGTCAGGTGGATCCGAATCCGGACGACCTCAAGCGCATTGAGCGGGAACTGGCCGAACAGGTCGAGGCCTACCGCGGCTTTCGCGCGGGCGTCACGCCCAGCAACCTGATCCTGGATCGTCCGGTCGACGGCGGTCGCCTGTCCAGCCCCTTTGGCCTGCGCCGCTTCTTCAACGGCCAGGAACGCAATCCGCATTCGGGCCTGGATTTCGCCGTGCCGGCCGGTACGCCCATCAAGGCGCCGGCGGCCGGGGTGGTGGTGCTGGTGGGGGATTATTTCTTCAATGGCAAGACGGTGTTCCTGGACCATGGCCAGGGTTTTGTCAGCATGTTCTGCCACATGTCGGCCATCTCCGTGAAGGTCGGCGACGAGGTGCCGCGCGGCGGCGTGGTGGGCAAGGTGGGGGCGACCGGGCGGGCGACGGGGCCGCACCTGCACTGGAACGTCAGCCTGAACGATGCGCGCATCGATCCGGCGATCTTCATCGGGGCGTTCAAGCCCTGACGCGTATGGGCTTTGACGCGTTCAAGGTTTGACGCGTTCAAGTTCTGACGAGTGCCGCGCTGACGGAGCGGCGAAGCTCAGGCCTTCTCGGCCTCGAGCGCGATGCGCTTGAGCACATACTGGTGCATGCGCTCGGCGTATTCCATCTGCTGTTGCACGTTGCGCTGACCGGCTTCCTGGTCATCCAGGCAGTTGTCGTACTTGGTCTTGGCTTCGGCGTAGGTCAGGCCGGTATTGCGCAGGCTGTTGATGAACGCCTCGCGCGACTGGCGCAGCAGGCGCAGCCCTTCCTCGCCCTTTGCGAAACGTCTTCGCGAGAGGGCAAGCTGGTCTGCGGCGGCTTGCAATTCTTCTTTCAGGTCCATCGTGCTTCGTGCGTATCCGGCCTGGCGTTGCGCCAGGCGAGGAGCGCCATTCTTTCATGAACAGGCGATCCACGCATTACGGCAGTGCGCGAATCCTGCTTAAGGATCCGCGAAAAGAGGGGGCCGGGCGCCGGCAAGAAGCCGGCCCGGGCGGCCGGCTTAGCGGCGGTGGTGCTGGGGACGCTGCATCGTGGGGGCGCGCTCGTCCTTGTGGCGGAAATTGATACGGCCCTTGGTCAGGTCGTACGGTGACATTTCCAGGGTGACGCGATCGCCCGCGAGGATGCGGATGCGGTGCTTGCGGATACGGCCCGACGCGTAGGCGCCGACTTCGATGCCGTTGTCCAGTTTGACGCGGTAGCGGCTATCGGGCAGCACTTCGTCAACGATGCCATCCAATTCGATGAGTTCTTCTTTAGCCATCTTCTACTCCTTGATCAAAACGCGCAGGCATGCCTGCGGCATGTCGCGCCGCGCAAGGCGGCAAGCGCGTCGGACTCGGATAAACCGGTCCAGCGGTTTGAACGCAAAAAAACGTTCGGGCAAGCGTGGGTATGGGCCACGGCATCCGGGCGGATGTCTGAAATGGCGGATACTCGCGCCCTGAGGTAATTGCGCGCGATGCGCGCGGTGGTCGCGGCGGGGGTGCTGCGGGCACCTTGCCGGATGAAGCGGGGTTGCCGAGTCTGCGGCAACGCCGGGCGCCACGGGGACTGCAGCGGCGTTCTGGGCAATGACGGGGTGCACCCAACTGGGGCGGCCCCAATAAAAAACCGGATCTCGTTCGCGTCGCTGACGTTCATTCAGTAGCGCCCTTTCTTGGGCGCTACAGGTTGGCACGCAGGATGACCGAAGTCCGGTTTTTGCGGAAAAATCACGGGTTTATGTTACTGCAAAGCCGGCGGTTTAGCCAGCTTTTATCCCGGATTCGGCCGCGATAGTTGCGCTTGAACGACTCTATCGGCGCGGGATGCGGCGCTGGTATTCCGCTTCCCAGGCTGCGTTGGCCGACCAGAAGGGGCCCGGATCGCGTCCGGCCAGACGGGCCGCCAGCACGTTCAAGTGGGTGTGCCAACCGCCCGCCACGTCCACCATGTCATCGCGCGTGGCGAGCTTGCGATGCGTGAGCACCAGCCGCGCGCCGTCGTCTTCAGGGGACACCTCGAAGGTAACTTCCGACGGGGCGCCCGCCGAGCCGCCCCAGGTGTAACTGAGCACGTGCGGCGGTTCACACCGGGTGATCAGGCCCTGCGTGGTCAGGCCTTCCTCGTAGGGCTTGTAGGCCTCGGGCGTCGGTTCGCGCACGGAGGACAGGTCGGCATGCAGGAACCGCAGGGTGACGCCGCCGCCCTCCATCAGGTCCATGTCGCCGAATGCCAGCCACTGGCCGCGCTTGTCGGATTCCGTCAGCCAGGCCCACACCTCCTGCACGCTCGCAGGCAGCCTGCGCGTGAATTGCAAGGTGGTCGGGTCCAGTACGACGCCGTAGTCGCTCATATCAGTCTCCTGTGAAGTCCGGAGCCGGACGTGGGTTCATCTTCCGTGCGAAAAGGTCAGCGGCGATACCTGCGGCTCGTGCTCCGGGGCTTCGTCCATGGCGCCGGGGTGCTGGGGCAGCGCGTCCGTGATGTCGTACCACGGCGCCTTGCTGGCGACGTGGTAATGCGCCTCGGGCTTGACGCCCGGATCGTCGTCCAGCGCGCCGAGCGGCAGGCCGTAGACGTCGGGCGTCTGGTCAAAGCGGCTGAGCAGCGGCGTGCCGCAAGCCTCGCAGAATCCCCGGTAATTGCCGGGCGACGACGCGTACCAGGTCACGTGGTCCTCGCCCTGCGTCCAGGCGAAATCCTTCGACTGGACCGTCGCTCGGCTGCGGAAGGCCGCGCCGTGCGTCTTGCGGCACATCACGCAATGGCAGTTGAGGGCATCGGTGAGCGGACCGTTGATCTCGTAGGCAACGCGGCCGCAGAGGCAGGAACCTTTGATCATGATGAGCGCCAGGCAATGGGGGAAATAGGTCCAATATACCTGCGGCGCCGTCCCGCGACTTCGGCATTTGTGACAGATGTCTTTCAGATCGTTGCCGGGGCGGGCCTTTCCCGGGGCGGGCCTTTCCCGCGGCGTGCGATTGCCGTGGCGTGCGATTGCCGTGGCGGGCATTCCCGCGGCGGGAGTTGCCGACGGCGGAAGTTTCCGACGGCGGGCGTCGGCGGCAGATACCGTAACGTTCACGGCATCTGCGCCTCCTCCTTCACGCCGCCCGTTGCAGCGCCTGGAACGCCGGCAGCGCCAGCAGACCCGCCACGCGCGCCGCGTGAATGTCGTCGTCCGACACCGCCGGGCGTGGCATCAGGAAGTTGACCGTACCCAGGCACACGCCGTCATACGCGACCGGCACGTTGATGACCGATTGCAGTCCCAGGCTGCGGATCGCATCGTGGTCGTTGAAGAATTCGCGGATGGCCGCCTCTCCCTCGCCCACGAACACCCGCTGTTCCAGCAACACGTGCCGGCCCCATGCCGTGCCGGTCTTGTCCTTGCTGCCGCCCGGCGGGTAAGCCTGCGGGTTCGAACTGTACAGGCGCACCACGCGCATGGCGTCGGCATCGTAGCGATTCACGGTGCACAACGCGTGCGCCAGGTGCAGGCGCGCATAGTCGTCGATTGCCTGAAAGGCGGCGGCCGGCTGGCCGTCCGCGTAGGCGCGGGCGATGGCCTGCACGCCGGCCAGCGCCGGGCTGGGAGATGCGTCCGTCATTCCGCCGTGATTCCCAGTTCTTTGATCAGCTTGCCGTACTTGTCGGCATCGCGCGCCAGGATCTGGCCGAACTGCTCGGGCGTGGTTTCGGTCAGCAGCACGCCCATGTCGCCCATTTTCTTGATGACGTCGGGCCGCTTGAGGATCACGTTGATCTCGCGGTTCAGCCTGGCAGCCAGTTCCGGCGGCATGCCGGCCGGACCGAACGCGCCGTACCAGACCGCCAGCTCATACCCCGGCAGCGTTTCGGCCACGGTGGGCACGTCGGGCAGCAGCGGCGAGCGTTGTTCCTCGGTGACGGCCAGCAGCTTGAGCTTGCCCGACTGCACGTGCGGCAGCGTCTGCGTGCCGGCGCTGAACAGCACCTGCGTGCGGCCCGCCACCGTATCCAGAACCGCAGGCGCACCGCCGCGATAGGGGATGTGCATCATCTTCACGCCGGCGGCCTTTTCGAAGAGCACCGCGCTCAGGTGGTTGGTCGAGCCCTGGCCCGCCGAGGCATACGCTACGGTGTCGGGATTGGCCTTCGCGTACGCGATGAATTCCTTCAGGTTGGATGCCGGCACCGATGGATGCACCACCATCGTGTTGGTCACAAGGGCCAGCTCGGCGATGGGCGTGAAGTCCTTCACGCCGTCGAACGGCATGTTGGAATAGAGCGCCTGGTTCATCGTGTGCGTGCTCATCGAGCCCACCAGCAGCGTGTAGCCGTCCGGCTTGGCGCGCGCGACGAAGGCGGTGCCGATATTGCCCGATGCGCCCGAGCGGTTCTCGACAATGACCGGCTGGCCCAGCGATTGCGTCAAGCCTTCGGACAGCACGCGCGCCAGGATGTCGGTGGAGCCGCCGGCGGCCCACGGCACGACCAGCGTGATGGGCTTTTCGGGCCAGGCGGCGTGCGATAGGGCGGGCGCGGCCATCGCCAGGCCCAGCGCGAACGTGCGCAGCAGTCGTTTGAAGTGCAGTGTCATGGTGTTTACCCCTTGCGTTGTGTCCGGCTTCTGAGAGCCGGTCGTATGAAAATCGATTCAGCGGCCGACGGCGTATCCCTGCATTCCGCGGGGATTGGCCGCCGCGCGCAGCAGCATCTGTCCGCCCGCGGCCGGCTCGCGCGTGCAGGCGCTGATGCGGCCTTCGGACCAGTCCGGCCCGACCTTGACGTCGTGGCCGGCGGCGCGCAGCGCGTCCAGCGTGGCGGCGGGCATGCGCGATTCCACCGTCAGCCGGTTCAGCGTCTGCGAACGCGGCCAGAACGAGCCGGGAAAGTGATCAATGTGCCAGGACGGCGCGTCGATGGCTGCTTGCAGGTTCATGCCCATGGCATGGCGCAGAAAGAATGCGACGGTCCATTGGTCCTGCTGGTCGCCGCCGGGCGTGCCGAATGCCATGTACGGCAGCCCGTCGCGCAGCGCCAGGCCGGGCGACAGGGTGGTGCAGGGACGCTTGCCCGGCTGCAACTGGCCCGGCACGCCGTCGTCCAGCCAGGTCATCTGCAGACGGGTCGTCAGCGAAAAGCCCAGCTCGGGCACGACGGGGCTGGACGACAGCCAGCCGCCCGATGGTGTGGCGGCCACCATGTTGCCGTCGCGGTCGATGACGTCGATCTGGCAGGTGTCGCCCACGAACAGCTCGCGCGTCGCCCACTCCGAGACGGGCGGCAACGCGGCAAAGGTCGGTTCGCCCACGCCGTAGCGCGTGTCCGAC
Organism: Achromobacter animicus; assembly: GCF_040775605.1. Classification (NCBI taxonomy): domain Bacteria; kingdom Pseudomonadati; phylum Pseudomonadota; class Betaproteobacteria; order Burkholderiales; family Alcaligenaceae; genus Achromobacter; species Achromobacter animicus. The sequence goes on along the minus strand of NZ_JAYGJK010000001.1, from coordinate 4,724,582 downwards.
GCGGCCAGCGTGCGGATCGCGGCATCCAGGTCGGGCAGGCGCGGCGCAAGTCCGCCGGGACTGCCGGGCTGCAGCGTGGCCGAGGCGCGTTCGCCGATGCCGGCGGCGCGCGCTCGCGCATAGTCGTCGCTGAGCAGGGCCGCGAGCGGCACCTGGACGTGATCGGGATCGCCATACCAGGCGGTGCGGTCGGCGAATGCCAGCTTGGCGGCCTCGGCGACGCGGTGCACGAACTGCGGCGACAGCGGGTCCAGTTTGTCGACGTCCAGATGGCGCAGCAGCGCAAGCTGTTGCAGGTGCACCGGCCCTTGCGACCACACACCGCATTTGGCCACCGTGTAGCGGCCATATTGCGTGGTCAGCGGTTCGTCGTACGTGGCGCGCCAGCCGGCCAGGTCCGATTTGCGCAGCAGCCCGGGGTTGCGCTGCCCCGTGGTGTCGAGCACGGCCTCGTTCGTATAGAAGCTGTCGATGGCGTCGGCCACGAAACCGCGATACCAGAGGTCCAGCGCGGCGTCGATGCGGCCGCGCCGGTCGGTGCTGGCGGCGTGCGCTTCATCCAGGATGCGGGTGTAGGTGGTTGCGATGGCGGGCGTGCGGAACAGCGCGTCGGGGGCGGGCACCCGGCCGCCCGGCAGCCAGACGTCGCCCGAGCTCTTCCATTCGTCGCGGAACAGCGCCTGCACCGCCAGAATCGCCTGCGAGATCCGCGGCACCAGCGGAAAACCGTCGCGCGCATAGCCGATGGCCGGTTGCAGCACGTCGGCCAGCTCCCACGTGCCGTAGTCGCGCAGCAGGGTCAGCCAGGCGCCGAACGCGCCGGGCACCGTCGCGGGCAGCAGGCCGATTCCCGGCACCAGGTCCAGCCCCATCTTGCGAAAGTACGCCGGCGTCGCCAGCGCGGGCGCCGGGCCCTGTCCGCACAGCGCGCGCATGCGTTGCTCGCGCTCGCTCCAGAACAGGATGGGGACTTCGCCGCCCGGCCCGTTCAGGTGCGGCTCGACGATCTGCAGGACGAAACCGCCTGCCACGGCGGCGTCGTAGGCATTGCCGCCCCGTTCCAGCACGCTCATGGCCACTTGCGACGCCAGCCAGTGCGTGGACGACACCACGCCGAACGTGCCGCGTATTTCAGGTCGGGTGGTGAAGGAGGGATTCATCGGGCGGGTCCGCAAGGCAGAAAAGGATGCAAGCAGTATAGGGTCCTGAAATAACTGGTTTTATCTTTGTGGGCATAATTGCATAACCAAGTGGTTATAGAGAAAACTGCCATGAGCCCGGATGCCGTCCGTCTTGCCAACCGACTCAAGCACCGTCATCTGACGCTGCTGGTCAACATCGACCGCCATAAATCGCTGACGCGGGTCGCCGCGCAGACCGGCATCAGCCAACCTGCGGTCACCAAGGCGCTGGCCGAAATGGAGGACATTTTTGGCGCGCCGCTGTTCCTGCGTACGGGCAGCGGGTTGCAGCCGACCGCCCTGGGCAATCTGGCGCTGGTGCGCGCGCGGCACATGCTCAGTGACCTGGATCTGTGGGAGCGGGAGGTCGAGGCGCTGCATGCCGGACGGTCGGCGCATCTGCACGTGGGGGTGGTGCCGTACGTGTCCAGCGCCTTGCTGACCGCCGCCATCAGCCGCCTGCATCAGCGCCACGGCGTGACGCTGAGCCTGCACCGCGCCACGACGGATCACCTGGTGCCGATGCTGCGCCAGCACGAACTGGACTGCATCGTCAGCCGCGCCACGTCCACGGTGATGCACGAAGACCTGATGCATCGCGTGCTGTATCGCCAGCGGCCCCGTCTTATAGCGCATGGCAGGCTGGCCCAGCGGCTGGCGCGGCGCAAGCCGGACTGGGCTGCCGTCGCCGCCCTGGACTGGGTGCTGCCGGCGGCCAACACGCCGACGCGGCAATTGATCGTGGAGCATTTCATCCGCGCCGGGCTGCAGCCGCCGTCGCCGGTGCTGGAGGCCTACTCCACGGACGTGATCGAGGGCATCCTGTCGCTGAACGAATCGTCGATCTCGGTGGTGCCCGAGGACATCGCGCGCGAACTGTGCCAGCGCGGCAGGCTGGGCATGGTGCCGTGGGATTTCGGCTGGGAGCTGCCGCCTATCAACCTGATCCGGCGCAAGCGGGAACAGGCGCTGACGGCGGAATCGCAGTTTTCCGACATTCTGCTGGACCTGTGCGCGAATGCGGCGGCGCCTGCGCAGGCGGGAGTCGAGGGCAGATAACGCGAGGGGCGGTCCGCGCCTTGCCCCGCGCCGGTCTGGCAAGACGTGCGCATGTCCTAGGCGCAAAAACGTCGCTTCCCGCCACAGACGCAGGAGCCGGCATCTGGTTAAATGGCTGAAAGGTCTCACGGCCTAGGGCAAGCCGCTGCCTTTTCCGGCTTGCCGTTTCAATTTACGGAGCCCCCGATGGCACGATTCAATTTCACCCAGGACCTCGAAGAACCCGATCTGTGGGCGGCGGAAAACGTCCCCGCCGGAGAGGGTCGGCCCCCCATTCACGTCATGATCCAGACCGACGGCGAAGAGCCCCTTGCCGGCGCCTCCAAGGTGGTCAAGGCCATCATTGACAACCTGGACGAACAGATTCTTGCCGCGGCCGAGTTCCTCCTCGACAACTATTCGTACGAGCACTACAAAAAACTGGGCATCGAAGACGACCAGCTCCTGGCCGAAGAAACCGCCGAAGCCATGGCCGAAAAAGCCGTGCTGCGCGCGCTGTGGCTGTTCGACGAAGACGGCGATGGCTACGAGCTGTGGTTCACGCTGCCCTGGGATCCTGTGCACACCTACGACGTGGAATTCGAAGACGGCGCGCCCGTGTCCTGCTCGGTTAATGACTGATACCGCGCGACTGATACCGCGGTCAGGACACCGGGGGCAGGCTCAGCGCGCCAGTTCGTATTTGGTCGCCAGCGTCTGCCCCAGCGATTCGTCGTACTTGTAGCGCACCTTCAAGGCCTTGCCGCGCATAATGTTGCGCGCGGCCACGTTCTCCAGCACCACGTCGACGTCCTTGTTCACGAATTCGGCGCAGTCGGTGTCGGCTCGCTCGCCGTCCGGTATGTCGGCAGCCTTCACCTTCAGCTTGAACAGCACCTGTGTCAGTTCCGTGCCGTCGGTGCGGAATTGGCGGAAGGTGGTGGGAAACGTGGCGACGGTGCCGGCAAGGTCGCACGAAATGCGGGTCCAGCCATGCGCGGCGGGTACCGCCGCAAAAAGGCCGGCGGCAAGCGCGGCGGCCGCGGCCGCCCGGGTAGACAGAAGATTCATGGTGTGCGGGCCAGACGCGGCGCCCATGCGCGCCGCGCCGGTACGTGGTCGAAATGGGCCTTTATGTTGCGCCCGGCCGCCCGCGCCGGTCAAGCGGGCGCCTCCCATGTAAAACGGGCCTTAGCGGCCCGTTTCACTTATGCGTTCTGGCTGGCGGGCCGGCTGGGCGGCGCCTCGTTCGAAGCCTGCGCGGACGCGGCATCATCGTTGCCTTCTTCGCTGCCTTCTTCCTTGCCTTCCAGCTTGGCGATCACGGCCGTGGCCAGGCTATTGCCGACCACGTTCGTGGCGGTGCGGCCCATGTCGAAGAACTGGTCGATGCCCATGATGAGCAGCAGGCCGGCTTCCGGCAGATGGAACATCGGCAGCGTCGCGGCCACCACGACCAGCGAGGCGCGCGCCACGCCAGCCATGCCCTTGCTGGTCACCATCAGCACCAGCAGCAGGGTCAGTTGCTGCGTGAAGCTCATGTCGATGTTGTAGGCCTGCGCGATGAACAGCACCGCGAACGACTGATACATCATCGAGCCGTCCAGGTTGAACGAATAGCCCAGCGGCAGCACGAAGCCCGAGATGCGCTTGGACACGCCAAACCGCGACAGCGCCTCGATCGTCTTCGGATAGGCCGATTCGCTGCTCGCGGTCGAGAACGCCAGCAAGGTCGGTTCCTTGATGAGGCCGCCCAGGCGGAACGTGGACTTGCCCAGGAACAGGTAGCCGACGCCGAACAGAATGGCCCACAGCAGCGCCAGACCCAGGTAGAACTCGCCGATCAGCTTGCCGTAACTGACCAGCACGCCCAGGCCTTCGGTCGTGATGGCGGCGGCCATGGCGGCAAACACGCCCAGCGGCGCAAAGCGCATCACATAGTCGGTCACGCGGAACATGATCTTGGCCAGTTCATCGATCATGTTGTAGATCGTGTTGTGGCCCTTGCCACGGATGAACGACAGCGCCGCGCCGAAGAACAGCGAGAACACCAGGATCTGCAGGATCTCGTTGTTGGCCATCGCTTCTGCAATGCTCTTGGGGAACACGTGCGCGATGAACGCCTTCAGCGTGAAATCGCCCGTCTTCAGGCCCGAAGTCACGCCCGCGTCCGGAATCGCCAGGTTCATGTGCGCGCCGGGCTGGAAGATGTTGACCAGCGCCAGGCCCAGCAGCAGAGAAATCGCCGAGGCGGCGATGAACCAGATCATGGCGCGCATGCCGATGCGGCCCACCGCGCTGGCGTCGCTCATGCTGGCCAGGCCGGTCACCAGGGTGGCGAACACGAGCGGAGCGATGATCATCTTGATCATGCGCAGGAAGATGTCGGTGATCAGGCTGAAGTACGAGGCGATCTGCTTCGCCTCTTCCGGGGTCTGCGCGAACTTGTTGCAGACATAGCCCACCACGATGCCCAGCACCATGGCGATGCCGATATAACGCGTCAGCTTCTTAGTGTTCATTTGAAAACGGGATAACGGGGAGCCGCCGCTTGGCCCAGAGGGCCAGGCCCGCCGGCATGAGGCGGGGCAGACGGTCCGGTGACGGACATGCCAGGGTCCAGGTGCTGCTCGGGTTAACCCTTGGGGCGCGATGTTAACGCCGTGAACCTGACAGCCAGTTGTCAGTTCGGGGACGGATCAGCCGTGCCAGAATGCCCCTTCCGGCCTCGTCAGGAAGGCCGGGCGCCACCTGGGAACCAGCCCCGCGCGGGGCGACAAAGGAGACAAAGCAATGCCGAATCGCGAATTGTCCGTACTGGCTTCCGGCTACACCTATCTGGAAGGGCTGCGCTGGCACGAAAACCGCCTGTGGGCCTCGGACTTCTACACGGGGCAGGTCATCACCGTGACGCTCCAGGGGGCGGTGGACCGCGTCTGTCTGGTCCCGCAGCAACCGTCGGGACTGGGTTGGCTGCCCGACGGCCGCCTGCTGATCTCGTCCATGAAAGACCGCAAGGTGCTGCGGCGCGAGGCGGACGGCACGTTGTCGGTGCATGCCGACCTGTCCGCGCTGACCGGCGGCCATATCAATGACATGGTGGTGGACGCGCAAGGCCGCGCCTACGTGGGCAATTTCGGATTCGACATCATGGCGGGCGAACCCGTGCGCACGACGACTCTGGTGCGCGTGGATCCGGACGGTGTGGCGCAGGTGGTGGCGGACGGCCTGTGCTTTCCCAACGGCTCGTTCATCACGCCCGACGGCAAGACCCTGATCGTCAACGAGACCTTCGCCAACCGCATTTCCGAGTTCGACATCGAGCCCAACGGCGTGCTGGGGCCGCGCCGCGACTGGGCCAATTTCGGCGAGCTGCCTGAAACCGACGACCTGACCGCCGTGATCGCGGCGTCCAAGATTGCGCCGGACGGCGGCGCGCTGGACGAAGAGGGCGCGTTGTGGGTGGGCGACGCCATCGGCAAGCGCATCGTGCGCGTTGAACGTGGCGGACGGATTCTCGAGCAGATCGACACCGGCGAATTCGGCATCTTCGCGGCCGCGCTGGGCGGACCGGACGGCAAAACGCTTTTCATGGCGGCCGCGCCGGATTTCGTGGAAGCCAACCGGCGCGCCAAGCCGCAGGCCCGCATCCTGATGACCCGGGTGGATGTGCCGCACGCGGGCAGGCCCTAGGCCACAAGCGGGGGAAAGCAGGGCAAGGGCGCCGCGGCCGTGGGCCGCATGGGCTGGGCCGCAAGGCGGATATCAGCCGGGCTAGGGCGTCCGGTTTCACCTGAATGGATAGGATACCGGCCGTTGCAAGACCTTTCTTCGATTCCCCCGTAAAATCACGCCATTCAGCAAGGCTTCAACCATCTCTCAATAGACAGTACCTAAGGAGGACCACTCATGGCCCTAGTCTCCATGCGCCAGTTGCTCGACCACGCCGCCGAGCACGGCTACGGCATTCCGGCTTTCAACGTCAACAACCTGGAACAGGTCCAGGCCATCATGGAAGCCGCGGCGGAGACCGACAGCCCGGTGATCATGCAGGCCTCGGCCGGCGCGCGCAAATACGCGGGCGAAGGCTTCCTGAAGTATCTGATCCAGGCCGCCGTTGAGTCCTACCCGCACATCCCCGTGGTCATGCACCAGGATCACGGCCAATCGCCCAAGATCTGCCAGGGCGCCATCGACCTGGGCTTCTCCAGCGTCATGATGGACGGCTCGCTGAAAGAAGACGGCAAGACCATCGCCGACTACGACTACAACGTCGAAGTCACCAAGAAGGTCGTGGACATCGCACACAAGCTGGGCGTGACCGTCGAAGGCGAACTCGGCTGCCTGGGTTCCCTGGAAACCATGGAAGGCGACAAGGAAGACGGCCACGGCGCCGACGGCAAGCTGACCATGGATCAGCTGCTGACCGACCCGGAACAAGCCGCCGACTTCGTGCGCCGCACGCAACTGGACGCCCTGGCGATCGCCATCGGCACCAGCCACGGCGCCTACAAGTTCACGCGCAAGCCCACCGGCGACATCCTGTCGATCTCCCGCATCAAGGAAATCCACGCCCGCCTGCCCAACACCCACCTGGTGATGCACGGCAGCTCCAGCGTGCCGCAGGAACTGCTGGCCGAGATCCGTGAATTCGGCGGCAACATGAAGGAAACCTACGGCGTGCCCGTCGAGGAAATCCAGGAAGCCATCAAGTACGGCGTGCGCAAGATCAATATCGACACCGATATCCGTCTGGCCATGACCGGCGCGATCCGCCGCTTCTTCGCCGAGAACCCCGAGAAATTCGACCCGCGCGAATACCTCAAGCCCGCCCGCGCCGCCGCCAAGGCGATCTGTGTCGCTCGCTACACGGAATTCGGCACCGCCGGCAACGCCAGCAAGATCAAGCCGCAGCCGCTGACCGAAATCGCCGCGCAGTACGCCTCGGGCAAGCTGTCGCAAGTGGTGCAATAAGGTCCTCGCCCATGCCGCCTTCTTGTGAAGGCGGCGCAGGCAGAAAAAGAGCTGGTCCTCGCGGGCCAGCTCTTTTTGTTTTTGCGGCCATGACGGACGCGCGTCCTACGCCGGCGAATTCTTCCCGAAGCTCGGCACCGTCCGGTCCACGTGATGCCACGACGGCGCCGAGTCCGTCCACAGGTTTGCCTTGGAATGAAACGCTTCGGGGTCATCCAGCGACCCTGCGCGCACGACTTCGTAGCCCATGCCTTCCGAATTGCCGAACAGCGGCGTGCCACACGCCGCACAGAAGCTGCGCATGACGGTGTGGCCGGAGTCGCCCTGGTAGCGGTGTTCCTTGGGTTGTCCGCGCAGCAGCGTGACGGCGCCCGCGGGAAAGATCAGGGCGTGGGCCGGCGCGCCGCCGCTGGAGTACTGGCAGTCGCGGCAGTGACAGGTGGCGGCGGTGATGGGCTCGTCGGTGAGTGCGTAGCGGATGGCGCCGCACTGGCAGCCGCCTGTCATGTGGACCTGCGCGTCGGCGTGGGGCATGCGTTTGGGGGAAGCATCCTGCATACGGCTTTGTCTCCGGGCGGTGTTGCGCCGTGACGCTCGAGGCGGCCGGCGCGAATCATGGATGGGAAAGAAAGCCTACCCCGCGCCCGGAGCGGCGGCAAGACGAACTTATTTGCAGTAATCTATGCGCTTTGCGGAAGCTGCCGTCCGGCGCCGCCTCCGCCTGGTGCCCGATTTCGTTTCCCTTCCCGCCCTGGCGCCTGCCCGCGGCGGGAATGTTCATTTTTGCCATAGGCCATTCCCGTGACTTCTGCTTTGCATGAATCCAGCATCAAGTCCCTGCCGCTGCTGGGACGCGGCAAGGTGCGCGATATGTACGCGGTCGGCGACGACAAGTTGCTGATCGTCGCGTCGGATCGCATCTCCGCATTTGACGTTATCCTTGACGACCCCATTCCCGGCAAGGGACAGGTGCTGACCGAACTGACCGAATTCTGGTTGCAGAAGCTGTCGCACATCCTGCCCAACCACTCGACCGGCGTGAAGCCCGAAGACGTGGTGGCGCCCGACGAAGTGGATCAGGTGCGCGGCCGCGCCGTGGTGGTCAAGCGTCTGAAGCCCATCCTGGTGGAAGCGGTTGCCCGCGGCTACCTGATCGGGTCGGGCTGGAAGGACTACCAGGCCACCGGCGCGGTGTGCGGCATCAAGCTGCCGGCCGGCCTGCAACAGGCCAGCAAGCTGCCCGAGCCCATCTTCACGCCCGCCGCCAAGGCCGAGTTCGGCATGCACGACGAGAACGTGGACTTCGCGCACGTGGTCAAGGAAGTCGGCCAGGAAATGGCCGAGCGCATCCGCGACGTGACGCTCAAGCTGTACGCCGAAGCCGCCGCCTTTGCCGCCACCAAGGGCATCATCATCGCCGACACCAAGTTCGAGTTCGGCCTGGACGACAACGGCACGCTGCACCTGATGGACGAAGTGCTGACGCCCGATTCGTCGCGCTTCTGGCCCGCCGACGGTTACCGCGTCGGCATCAGCCCCCCGTCGTTCGACAAGCAGTTCGTGCGCGACTGGCTCGAGACGCAAACGTGGGACAAGACCCCGCCCGCGCCGCGCCTGCCGCAGGAAGTGCTGGAAAAGACGGCCGCGAAGTACCGCGAAGCCCTGGACCGCCTGATCGCCTGATCGTGTCCACACCAAAAAAGCCGCTCGTCGTCCGAGCGGTTTTTTTTCGCCGGCGGGTCTCGACGTGGCGCCGCAGGCTGACGCACCCCACGGGCAAACCCGCATTTTCAGCGCGAAATTATTTCGGATTGTTACGCTATACTCGTCCGCTGCTTGATACGGGATTTCCGAGATAAGGAGCGCCGCATGGTGATGATGCTGCCCTTTGTGACTGGGACGCTGGCAGTGTGGTTTGGACTCGTGGGCCGGCGCCGTCCGTGCGTGACCTTCTGGCTGCTGACCCTGGCCATCTTTGCCGCCTGGTGCAAATACCATATGACCAGCCCGCTGGCGTTGTCCCTGTGAAGCGGCGGCAATGATCTTCTCCAGCAATCCGGCGCGCGGCTCGCGCATCCTCAATGCCCTGGCGCTGCTCGGGGTCACCGGCATCCTCTGCATGGCCTTCGCCTGGCAATTCGCCTACGACGAATTGCCGTGCCCGTTATGCCTGCTGCAGCGCGTGGCGCTGATCCTTGCGGGTGTGGGTTTCCTCTTGAACCTGCGGCTGGGCCCGTCGCCGATGCACTATGCAATGAGCGTTGCCGGCGCGCTGGCCGGGATGCTGGCCGCGGGACGCCAGGTGCTGCTGCACATTGCCCCCGGCGACGCGGGCTACGGCACGCCCTTTCTGGGCGTGCACTTCTATACCTGGGCGTTCGTCGCCTTCACGGCGATCATCGTGTTCTGCGTCGTCATGCTGTGCGTGGACCGCAAGTGGGGCGACAGCATGCTCAAAAAGCCCGTCTCGATGCTGGGCATGGTGGTCATGGCCCTGTTTTTCGTCGTCGCCCTGGCCAATGCCGGCAGCACCACGCTGCAGTGCGGTTTCGGGCCGTGCCCGGACGATCCGGTCAGCTACCTTTGGCTGAAAAGCGCCACGTTGCCGTAGCAGTCTTCAGCGCCGGGTAAAATAGCGGGTTTCGCGGGCCGGTCCCGCGGTCCCCCGACATTTCGCGGCGCGTGCGCCGTGTCTCAACTACTAGACACCGGTTATGACAGACCAGACTTCCGCAGCGGCGCAAGCCTCCCCCGTGGTGGGCGTGATTATGGGATCTTCCAGCGATTGGGAGGTCATGAAGCACGCGGTGACGATGCTGGAGGATTTCGGCGTGGCCTACGAGGCGCGCGTCATCTCCGCGCACCGCATGCCGCAGGACATGGCCGAGTACGGCGCCGCGGCGCACCAGCGCGGCTTGCGCGGCATCATCGCCGGCGCCGGCGGCGCGGCGCACCTGCCGGGCATGATGGCTGCCCTGACCGAAGTGCCGGTGTTCGGCGTGCCGGTCCCCTCCAAATACCTGCGCGGCGAAGACTCGCTGCTGTCCATCGTGCAGATGCCCAAGGGCGTGCCGGTGGCCACCTTTGCCATCGGCGAAGCCGGCGCCGCCAACGCCGCGCTGCACGTGATCGCCACGCTGGCGGGCACCGATGCCGGCCTGCACGCAAAGCTGGTGGCGTTCCGCGCCCGCCAGACGCAGGTCGCGCGCGACATGAAGGTTCCGCCCGAGGCCTGATGCGAATGACTCAATCGACTCCTTTCCTGATCGCGCCCGGCGGCTGGCTGGGCATGCTGGGCGGCGGCCAACTGGGCCGCATGTTCTGTCACGCGGCGCAAAGCCTGGGCTACAAGGTCGCGGTGCTGGACCCGGCCGCCGAATGTCCGGCCGGCATGGTGGCCGACCTGCACATCCAGGCCGCCTATGACGACGAGGCCGGTCTGGCCCGCCTGGCGCAGACGTGCCAGGCCGTCACCACCGAATTCGAGAACGTGCCCGCCGACAGCCTGCGCGCGTTGGCGACCCAGTGCCGCGTCAGCCCGGCTGGTGACGCCGTGGCCATCGTGCAGGACCGCATCGCTGAAAAGACCTTCATTGCCGCGCAAGGCATCCCGGTCGCGCCGCACGCCGCGATCCGCAGCGAAGCCGATCTGATCGCCGCATCGGACGCGCTGTTCCCCGGCATCCTCAAGGTGGCGCGCCTGGGATACGACGGCAAGGGCCAGGCCCGCATCAACACCCGCGAAGAAGCCGTCGCCGCCTTCGCCGAATTCGGCGGTGTCGCTTGCGTGCTGGAAGCGCTGATGCCGCTGGACTACGAAATCTCGGTCGTGCTGGCGCGCGGCTTTGATGGTGCCAGCGTGGTGTTTCCCGTGGCGCGCAACGTGCATGTCGACGGCATCCTCGCCGTGTCCACCGCGGCGCCCGTGCAGCAGGACGCGGCCCACGCCGAACGCCAGGCCCGCGCCACCGAAGCCGCGCAGGCCATCGCGCAGGGGCTGGGCTATCACGGCGTGCTGTGCGTGGAATTCTTCGTGCTCCAGGACGGCAGTCTGATCGTCAACGAGATCGCGCCGCGTCCGCACAACAGCGGCCACTACACGATCGACGCCTGCGTCACCAGCCAGTTCGAGCAGCAGGCGCGCGCCATGGCCGGCCTGCCGCTGGGCGGCACCGACCTGCTGGCGCCCGCCGTCATGCTGAACATCCTGGGCGACATCTGGTACGCCGACGCCACGGGTGACGCCCAACGCGAGCCCGATTGGGCGGCCGCGTTGGCCGTGCCCTCGGCCAAGCTGCACCTGTACGGCAAGCGCGAGGCGCGCCGTGGCCGCAAGATGGGCCACATCACGATCGTGGCGGCCACCTTGCAGCAGGCCCGCGACGACGCCGCCCGCGTGGCCGCCGCGCTGGGCATGCAGGCGCCCGAGTAAGCGGCAAACCGATGTCCTCATCTCCGTCCGTCTCCGCCAGCGCCGCGGAAATCGCCCACGCCGCCCAGCGCATGCTGGACGGCCAACTGGCCGCCTTTCCGACCGAGACCGTCTACGGCCTGGGCGCGGACGCTGAAAACCCGCAGGCCGTCGCCAAGATCTACGCGGCCAAGGGCCGGCCGTCGAACCATCCCGTCATCGTGCATATCGCGCCGCACGGCGACGTGGCGTATTGGGCGGCGCACGTGCCGCCCGAGGCGCAACTGCTGATCGACGCGTTCTGGCCGGGTCCGCTGACCTTGATCCTGAAGCGCGCGCCGCACATCGTCGACACGGTGAGCGGCGGGCAGGACAGCATCGGCATCCGTTGTCCGTCGCATCCGGTGGCGCAGGCGCTGCTGGCGGCGTTTTCGGCCGGTAAGCCGAACGGGCAGGGCGGGGTGGCGGCGCCATCGGCCAACAAGTTCGGCCAGGTGTCGCCCACCCGCGCCGAGCACGTCCGCAACGAGTTCCCCGACGAAGTCGCGGCCGGCATGCCCGTGCTGGAAGGCGGCGCGTCGGACGTTGGCATCGAATCCACCATTCTCGACCTGTCGCGCCTGGATCGCGGCGCGGGGCCCGTGCTGCTGCGGCCCGGCCACATCAGCGCCGCGCAGATCGAGGCCGTGCTGGGTGTGCAGGTCTTTGCGCCGGACGCCGCGGCGCCGCGCGCGTCCGGCACGTTGAAGGCGCATTACGCGCCGCGCACGCCGCTGGAACTGGCCAATGAGGCCCGCATGAACGATGTGCTGGCCGGACGCAATCTGCCCGAAGGCCGCGTGGTGCTGGTGGCCTACGGCCCGCAACCCGCCGCAGCCGATCCCCGCGTGCAGTGGCAACCGGTATCCGCGGACCCGGCGCGCTATGCGCAGGCGCTGTACGGCCTGCTGCGCGATCTGGATGGTCAGGGCTATGCGCGCATCATCGTGCAGGCGCCGCCCGCCACCGATGACTGGCACGCGGTCAACGACCGCATCGGCCGCGCCGCCGCGGCCTTCACGCTGGACACCACCGGCCTGTAACCTGCTGGCCGCTCACGCGGCCAGGAATTCCCCGATCCGTTCCACGGCCTGCCGCAAGGGCGGCAGGAAGTCGTCTTGCAGGCGGCTGAGCGGCACGCGCGCCGCCTTCACGCTGACGTTCACCGCCCCGCAGGCCTTGCCGCTGGCCGATCGCACGGCCACCGAGATCGCGCGCACGTTCAATTCCAGTTCCTGGTCGACGACCGCATAGCCCTGCTCGCGGATGCGCGCCAGTTCCGCGCGCAGCTTTGCCTCGGTGGTCAGCGTGAACTCGGTATAGGGCTGCAGGTCGGTCGCCGCGAAATACCGCGCCAGCGCAGGCTCCGGCAGTTCCGCCAGCAGCACGCGCCCGATGGACGTGCAATACGCGGGCAGGCGGCTTCCCAACCCCATCGACGTGGCCAGCAGGCGGTTCACCTCGGACCGCGCGAGGTAAAGCATTTCGTGGCCTTCCATGATGGCGAGCGCGCAGGTCTCGTTCACGGTCGCGCTCAATTCTTCCAGCACCGGCTGCGCCAGCGAAACGAACGGCGTAGATGAAAAGTACGCGTAGCCCAGCCCCAGGATGCGTGGCGTCAGCACGTAAAGCCTGCCGTGCTGCTCGGCCATGCCCAAGAGGATCAGCGTGTGCAGGCAGCGTTGCACGACGGCGCGCGGCAGGCCGGCGCGCCGGCTCAGTTCGGCCGCGGTCTGCGGATGGCGGCGCGTGCCGAAGGCGCGGATGACGTGCAGGCCGCGCGCCAGCGTCAGCATATAGTCCGGATCGCCGCGCAACTGGTCCGGATGGTCTTCGGCCGTGGGCGGCGCGGCATAGCCGGGAGCGGGCAGGTTGGGCAGCATCAGGCTGCGCGCAGGGGCGCGCCGGTGCGCGTCTGCAGTTCGGTCAGCGTCATGCCGTCGATCATATCCCGGACCACCAGGCCGTCCGGCGTGACGTCGATGACCGCGAGGTCGGTGTAGATGCGGTCCACCACGCCCGCGCCGGTCAGCGGATAGGTGCAGCGTTCGACGATCTTGGGATCACCGTTCTTGCTGTTGTGCTCCATCATGATGAACACGCTGCGCGCGCCCACGGCCAGATCCATCGCGCCGCCGACGGCCGGCGCTTCGCCGGGCTTGTTCAGCGACCAGTTCGCCAGATCGCCGTTGGCCGCAACCTGCATGCCCCCCATCACGCAAATGTCCAGATGGCCGCCGCGCATCATTGCGAACGAGTCCGCGTGATGGAAATACGAGCCGCCGGTCAGCAGGGTCACCGGTTGCTTGCCGGCGTTGATGAGGTCCAGGTTGATGTCGGCCTCGGCCGGGGGCGGGCCCATGCCGAGGATGCCGTTCTCGCTGTGCAGCACGATCTCTCGGCCCTCGGGTAGATGGGCGGCCACCAGCACCGGCATGCCGATGCCCAGGTTCACGTAGCTGCCGTCGGGAATGTCCAGGGCCAGGCGGCGCGCCATGGCTTCGCGGGTCAGGGGATGAAACATGCGGACTCCTTCAAGCGGAATGGCGTCAACTGGAAAAGGCGGCGTTGGGCACTTCGGTCACGCGCTTGACGAAGATGCCCGGCGTCACCACGGCCTCGGGCGGCAGTTCGCCCAATTCAGCCTTGGCGCGCACCTGCACGATGGTCGTCTTGGCGGCCATGCACATGATGGGGCCGAAGTTGCGCGCGCTCATGTTGTAGGTCAGGTTGCCCCAGCGGTCGCCGCGGTCGGCCTTGACCAGCGCAAAGTCGCCATGCAGCGGCTCCTCGAACACGTGGCCGCGGCCGTTGATGATGCGGGTCTCCTTGCCGCGCGCAAGCTCGGTGCCGTAGGCGGTGGGCGTGAAGAAGCCGCCCAGTCCCGCGCCGGCCGCGCGCAAGCGTTCGGCGATCGTGCCTTGCGGCACGCATTCGAGCTCGATGCGGCCTTGCCGGTAGAGCTCGTCGAAGACCCAGGAGTGTGAGGCCTTCGGAAACGAGCAGATCACCTTGCGCACGCGTCCGGCCTTGACCAGCGCGGCCAGGCCCGTCTCGCGATTGCCGGCGTTGTTGCTGACCACGGTGAGTTCGCGCGCGCCCTGGTCGATGAGGGCGTGGATCAGTTCGGTGGGCATGCCGGCGCCGCCGAACCCGCTGATGAGCACGATGGCGCCGTCATGCACATCCGCAACGGCGGCTTCCGGCGTGTCGATGAATTTGTCGATCATGGGAGGGCTCCGATGAGGCGGACGCCGCGGCGCCCGGCCCCGCTCAGTTCACGGTGATGTTGGCCTGCTTGATGATCTCGGCGTACCGTGCCGAGTCCTTCTTCATCAAATCGGCAAACTCCGCCGGCGTGCCGCCCACCGGCAGAAAGCCCGCATCCACGAACTTCTGGCGCACGTCCGGCTCCTTGACGATCTCGCTGATCTCGCGGGCCATGCGTTCGATGATCGGCTTGGGCGTGTTGGCCGGCGCCATCAGGCCGGCCCACGAGCCGGTGACAAAGCCCGGCATGCCGGCTTCTTCCATGGTGGGAATGTCCGGTTCCGTGGGCCAGCGTTCCTTGCCCGTGAACGCCAGCGCCTTCAGGCGGTTCTGCTTCACGTATTGCATCGGCACCAGCACGGGATCGAACACCATGCTCACGCGGTTGCCCAGGATGTCGGTCAGGATCGGCGCGCTGCCCTTGTACGCCACGTGCGTCATCGTGATCTTGTTCTGCAGCGCAAAGTCGGCGCCGGTCAGGTGCGCGCTGGAGCCGTTGCCGCTGGACGCGTAGGTGAGCTTGTCCGGATTCTTGCGGGCATACGCGACCAGCTCCGCCACGGTCTTGACGGGAAGCTCGTTTGCCACGAACAGGAACAGCGGCAGGTCCGCCATCTGCACAACGGGCGTCAGGTCCGCGGGCGTGTAACCCAGCTTGTAGAGATGGAAGTTGATGATGTAGGCCGGCAGCATCGACAGGAACGTATAGCCGTCGGGTTCCGCCTTGGCGGCTAGCGCCGACCCCAGGCTGCTGTTTGCGCCGGGGCGATTCTCGACAACGATGGTCTGGTTCAGCCGCGGTCCCAGCTTTTCCATCACGATGCGCGTCACGATGTCGGTGGATCCGCCCGGCGTGTACGGCACGATGATCTTGATCGGCTTGCTGGGCCAGTTATCGGCCGCGTGGGCGGGGCCGGTGGCCACGCCGGCCGCCGCCAGCGCGGCGAACAGCACGTTTCTAATAACGCGGCGGCGGGCAGTGGCCGCCGGGTGATGAGGCTGCGACTTGCATGCATGTGCCATGGACTTGTCTCCTCCATGAATCGGCCGATTTGCCGCTGCGCGTCCGGGTTTTTATGTGACGCGACGGCTTTTAAGGGTCTGCGGCTTTGCCGGCTATCGGACAAAGACGCAAAAAAAGTATGGCACGGGGAAATCGGCACGACGGCGCATGTCTCCGCCAAAAAAGTTCGATCACCGGACAAGGGGTTCGCGTTCACTGGTGCGCCATTTTTACGGGTTTTCACTAGGGATCGGCGCGTTGTTCACGCTGTGGACATGCCTTAATCTGGCGGCCGGTCCGGTAAGGCAGGACCTGGTTTCAACTGTCCCCGGCTACAAGCCCAGGGCGGTCATCTATCTCAGGAGAAGCAGAACATGAAGCGGAAATTGATGGTTGCGGCCGGCGCGATTGCCCTGGCCTGCGCGTCCCAGGCGGCGATGGCCGGTCCCACGCTGGACGCGGTGAAAAAGAAGGGATTCGTGCAATGCGGCCTGACGGACGGAGTCTCCGGATTCTCCGCGACGAACAGCAAGGGCGAATGGGAAGGCATGGACGTGGACATCTGCCGCGCGGTGGCGGCGGCGGTGTTCGGCGATGCCTCGAAATTCAAGGGCACCGCGCTGTCCACTCAGCAACGCTTCACCGCGCTGCAATCGGGCGAGGTCGACGTGCTGCTGCGCACCGTGACGCTGACCCAGACGCGCGACACGTCGCTGGGCCTGTCCGCGGTAGCCGCCAGTTTCTATGACGGCCAGGGCATCCTGGTGAGCAAGAAGCTGGGCGTCAAGAGCGCCAAGGAACTGAACGGCGCCACGGTCTGCGTGCAGCCGGGCACCACCACCGAACTGAACCTGGCCGACTGGTTCCGCGCCAACAACATCGAGTTCAAGCCGGTCGTGATCGACAAGGTGACCGAAGTCGTGCGCGCCTTTGAATCCGGCCGCTGCGACGCCTTTACCGACGACGCCTCGCAGCTGGCCGCCGTGCGCGCCACGCAGGTCGCCAACCCGAACGACTACGAGATCCTGCCGGAGCGTTTCTCCAAGGAGCCGCTGGGTCCCATGGTGCGCCAGGGCGACGAGAACTGGCTGGGCATCGTGCGCTGGACGCTGTTTGCGCTGCTGGAAGCCGAGGAATACGGCATCACGCAGAAGAACGTCGACGAAATGCTCAAGAGCAAGAACCCCAACGTGCTGCGCATCCTGGGCGTGACGCCGGGCGCCGGCAAGAATATGGGCCTGGATGAGAAGTGGGCCTACAACGCCATCAAGGCGGTAGGCAACTACAGCGAGGTGTTCGAGCGCAATGTGGGCAAGGACAGCAAGCTGGGCCTGCAACGCGGCACCAACGCGCTGTGGAACCAGGGCGGCGCGATGTATCCGTGGCCGATCCGTTGATGGGTAATCACCCATAGCGGAAGGACAAACCCGTCCGATGTGATCGCGCAAGGCCTCCTTCGGGAGGCCTTGCCGTTTCCGGGCGCGGCCCGAACGTGAACAGAGGGCGCCTCGGAAACGGGACGCCCTGGCACGTCTGCGATAGAATGCGAGCGATTCCCATTTGCAGATAACCGCCCGCCGCGCCATGCTTCCGCCTTCCACGCTTACCTCGGACCATCCTCTGCTGGCCCGGATCTACACCGAAGACAGGCCATGGCTGCTGGGCCGCCTTTACACCCGGCTGCGCAACCTCGAAGACGCCGAAGACGTCGCGGGCGACACGTTCGTGCAGCTCATCCAGACGCCGCGGCTCGCCTCCGTGCGCGAGCCGCGCGCCCTCATCATCACCATCGCGAAACGTCTGGTCTGGAAACTGTGGCGCCGCCGCGAGCTGGAAGCCGCGTGGCTGGAAAGCCTGTTCCATCAGGGCGAGCAGTTTGCGCCGTCGCCGCAGGAACAGCTTGCCATCCTGCAGACGCTGCAGCAGGTGGACCAGATGCTCGATGGCCTGTCGGCGAAGGCGCGCGCGGCATTCCTGTACAGCCAGCTCGACGGCCTGACGCACAAGGAAATCGCCGCCGCGCTGGGCGTGTCGGTCAGCATGGTGCGCCAGTACATCGCGCAGGCGCTGCAGCGCTGCTACGCGCTGGCGGACGCGCCATGAGCCGCGAGCAAAGCGCGGCCGAGGCCGGGGACCGCGCGATCGGCTTCTGGGTCAAGCTGACCTCGGGCGAGGCGACCGACGCCGATCACGCCGCCTGTGCCGCCTGGCGCGCGGCCGACCCGGTCCATGAACATGCCTGGGCGCGGCTGCAGCAGGGCCTGAGCCAGTCGGTGGGGCGGCTGGAAACGGTCATGAAGAACGAGCATCACGCGTTGCGGCGCACGCTGGTGCGCCCGGCGCGTCGCCGCGTGCTGCTCAACGCGGCCGCCTTGGCCGGCGCCGCAGCGGCCGGCGGCTCGGTGGCCAACCGCATCACGCCGTTGGGCAATCTGATGGCCGATCTGGGTACGGCCACGGGTGAACGCCGGACCTTCACGCTGCCGGACGGCAGCCTGCTGACCCTGGACGCGCGCAGCCGCGTGGATCTGGATTTCACGGCGGACGCGTGCAACGTGCGGCTGCTGGAGGGGGCGCTGGTGGTGCAACCGCGCACCGGTCTTTCGTCGATGTTCGCGGTGCATACGGCGCACGGGCAGGTCCGCAGCGCGGGCGCGGGCTGCATGGTGCGGCTGGAACAAGAGGCCAGCCTGGCCGTGGCCTTGCAGAACAGCATCGAGGTCCTGCCGCGCGAGTCTGCGCCCCTGACGCTGGCGATGGGGCAGGGCGCGCGCTTCGGCGAGGGCTGGGCGGACCGTCCGCAACCGATGGACGACGCCGCCGCGTGGCGCGAGGGGTGGCTGAAGGCGCGCGACCAGCCGCTGGGCGAAATTGCCGCGGCGCTGGCCAGCTACCGCACGGGCGTGCTGCGCGTCAGCCCGCAGGCCGCCCGCCTGGCCGTGTCCGGCCTCTATCCGCTGGACGACACCGACCGCGCGCTGAGCGCGTTGGAGCATACGTTGCCGATCACCATCAGCCGCTACACGCGCTGGCTGACCGTGATCGACGTCCGCGCCGCCTGAACGGCCTTTTTCATTTTTTTTGCACGAGGACTGTCACTTTTCCGATCTCGCGGCACATACCCACATATCACTGTGCGCAACGTATCGGAGACCCTCATGCGCGTTTTGCCTGTTCCCCACGTCCTTAGCCTTGCCGTGGTCCTGGCGGCATCCAGCCTGGGCCAGCCGGCCCACGCCCAGCCGCGGGCGCCCATCGCGTTCGACCTGCCCGCCGGCAGCCTGGACGCCACGCTGACCGAAATCGCGCGGTTGACCCGGACCGTGGTGTCCTACGATCCGCAGCTCGTGCGCGGCCTGAATGCCCCGGCCGTGCAGGGCGTCTATACGATGGATGCGGCGCTGCGCGTCGCACTGGCCGGCAGCGGCCTGGAATCCACCCGGGCCGCCGACGGCACGCTGACCTTGCGGCGCGCGCCGGCCGCGCAGACCACGACGCTGGCGCCGGTAACCGTATCCGGCATGCTGCCGCCGGTGGACACCAGCGGCACGTACGTGGTGCAGGTCACCAACAGCGCCACGCGCCTGAACCTGTCGCCGCGCGAAACGCCGCAGTCCGTCACGGTGGTGACGCGCCAGCGCATGGACGATCAGTCCATGCAGAACCTGGACGACGTGCTGCAGGCAACCACCGGCATTTCGGTGGTGCAGAACGGCTCCGAACGCTCGGTGTACCAGGCGCGCGGCCAGTTAATCGACAACCTGCAGATCGACGGCGTGCCGGCCAACATCAGCAACGCGTATTCGTTTGACGCCATCAACAAACCCACCACCGAGATCTATGACCGTGTGGAGGTCGTGCGCGGCGCCACGGGCCTGTTGGAAGGGGCGGGCAATCCGGCTGCCGCCATCAATCTGGTGCGCAAGCGGCCCGGCTACGAGACCACGGGCGTCATGACGCTGTCGGCGGGGTCGTGGGACGACTATCGCACCATGCTGGACGTGTCCTCGCCCTTGAACGAGGCCAAGACGCTGCGCGGCCGTGCGGTGGTGGCCTACACCAACGCGGGCGACTTCCAGCAACGGGCGGGCAAGGAGAACTCGCTCTTCTACGGCATCCTGGAGGCCGACATCACGCCCGCCACCACGGTGACGGCGGGCCTGACCTACCAGAAGGACCGCAATCAGGGCTACGACTGGTCCGGACTGCCGACACGGGAGGATGGCTCGTTCTACCCGATGTCGCGCAAGACCGCCCTGGTCGGCGACTGGAATTACCTGAACAAGCGCAACACCAATCTGTTCGCCGACATCAAGCACGAATTCGGCAATGGCTGGAAGCTGACCGTAGCCGGCAACTGGCTGTCCGCCAAGTCGGACTTCCTGGGCAACTACACGCAGCGCACGACGGGCGATATCTTCACGCTGAATCCGCGCCTGTTCCAGTACGACGACACGCAGTGGGGCGTGGACGCGTACGCGTCCGGCCCGTTCCAGCTGCTGGGCCGCCAGCATGAGCTGGTGGTGGGCGCCACCACCCGCAAGGACGATTTCAGCTATCACGGCGGGCGCGACGCCGGCTATCGCTATCTGGTCGACATGAATGACCTGGGCGCCTTCAATCCGCCCGCGCCGACCGGGCTGGACGCGCATATGTGGCAGTACAACATCACGCAGAAGCAGCAGGGCATCTACACCGCGGGCCGCTTCAGCCTGACCGACAGCACGACTTTCATCCTGGGCGCGCGCATGAGCTGGTTCGAATTCGACCGCTTTGCGCAGACCACCGTGCGCACCGAAAGCCGGTACGAGCAGCGCGGCAAGGTCACGCCGTATGCGGGCGTGGTGCAGGACCTGAACGAAAACCTGTCGGCCTACGCCAGCTATACCGAAATCTTCAAGCCGCAGGAAAACATCGGCGTCGATGGCGGCGTGCTGCCGCCGATGACGGGGCAGAACTACGAAATCGGGTTGAAGGGCGAGTTCATGGACCGCCGGGTGAACGCCGCGCTGGCGCTGTTCCAGACGGACCAGAAGGGCCGGGCCGACCTGATCCAGGACAGCGACCTGTGCCCGCCGGGCATCTTCTCCTGCTACCGCGCTGCCGAGAAGGTGCGCAACCGCGGGGTGGACTTCGAGGTCAACGGCGCCATCACGCCAGCCTGGAACGTCAGCCTGGGCTACACCTACACGCAATCGAAGTACGCGCAGGGGCCGCAGTCCGGCCAGGTGTTTGCCAGCACCTACCCCCGCCACCTGCTGAAGGTGTCCACCGACTACCGTCTGCCGGACCAGTGGAACAAGCTGCGCGTGGGCGGCTCGGTGTACGCGCAGAGCGGCATCTTCAACGCCAGCGGCCCGGACGAAGACGAGTACAAGATCTCGCAGGGCGCGTACACGCTGGTCGGCCTGCATGCGGTCTACGACGTCAACAAGAACCTGGCGGTGCAGTTCAACGTGGACAACCTGTTCGACCGGAATTATTACCAGTCCGTGGGCAACACCAACTACTGGAACTACTTCGGCCAGCCGCGCACCTTCCGCCTCGCGCTGCGCGCCACGTTCTGACGGCACCCGAACCTGGCGCGGCCGTCCGCTCCCCGGACGCCGCCCGGGTTTGTTCCGCCAGGCGGAACCCTGCCGGGAATGGTTCCATGCGCGCAAGCGGAAATGGCACTATCGCGAATCCGCCAGGCTCCCTATGATGTCCGTTGCGCGGGTGGCCTTGCCACCCGCCTGCCATTGATAACTACCAGGGAAACAACGATGAACGGCGCCGACAGCCTCTGCGACACCTTGCTTGCCAATGATGTGGACGTTTGCTTTGCAAATCCGGGCACATCCGAGATGCACTTTGTGGCGGCCCTGGATCGCAAGCCCAAGATGCGCTGCGTGCTGGGCCTGTTCGAAGGCGTGGTGACGGGCGCGGCCGACGGCTATGCGCGCATGGCCGATAAGCCGGCAGCCACGCTGCTGCACCTGGGCCCGGGCCTGGGCAACGGTCTGTCGAACCTGCACAACGCCAAGCGCGCCCGCACCCCGATGGTCAACATCGTGGGCGACCACGCCACCTATCACGTCCAGTACGACGCGCCGCTGACCAGCGACGTGGAAGGCGTGGCGCGGCCGATGTCGCACTGGGTCAAGCGCACGATGACGGCGTCGGCCCTGTCCGCGGATGCCGCCGAGGCCGTGGCCGTGGCGCGCCGTTCGCCGGGCAACATCGCTACCCTGATCCTGCCGGCCGACACGGCCTGGACCGAACTGCCCGACAACGCGCCCGCGCCCATCGTGGCCAAGGACGAGCCGCTGGCGCAGACCACGGCTGAGGCCGTGCGCGCCGCCGCTGCCGCCATCCGTTCGGGGGAAGTCACCGTGCTGATGCTGGGCGGCGCCGCGCTGCGCGAGCGCGCCCTGAATGCCGCCGGCCGCATCGCGCGGGCCACGGGCGTGCGCCTGGTGTCGGAGACGTCGAACCGCCGTATCGAGCGTGGCGGTGCGCGCACCCCGGTGGACCGTCTGCCGTATCCGATCGACCTGGCCGTGGCCAAGCTGAAGGATGTGAAGCATCTGGTGCTGGCGGGTGCAAAGTCGCCGGTCGGTTTTTTTGCCTACCCCGGCAAGCCCAGCCTGCTGGCCCCGCAGGACAGCAACCAGCTCGTGCTGGCCACCGCCGACCAGGACCTGCCGCACGCGCTGGAATGGCTGGCCGACGAACTGGGCATCGCCGCCGACGCGCCGCGGCTGGTGGCGCCCGCGCCCAGCTACGAAGTGCCTGCGTCCGGCAAGCTGACCGGCGCCGCGGTCAACATCCTGGTCGCGCACCACCTGCCCGAACAGGCCATCGTCTGCGACGAGTCCATCACGCAGGGCCGCGAATTTCCGCTCTACAGCGTCAACAGCGCGCCGCACGACTGGCTGATGCTGACCGGCGGCGCCATCGGCATCGGCCTGCCGATGGCGACGGGCGCGGCAGTGGCGTGCCCCGATCGCAAGGTTGTGACCCTGCAGGCGGACGGCAGCGGCATGTACACCTTGCAGGCCTTGTGGACGCAGGCGCGCGAGAATCTGGATTGCCTGACCATCATCCTGGCCAACCGTTCCTACGCCACGCTGCACGGCGAGATGAAGAACGTGGGCGTGCAGGAACCGGGCCGCAACGCGCGCCGCATGCTGGACCTGCAGGATCCGCATCTGGAATGGACGCATCTGGCGCGCGGCATGGGCGTCGAAGCCGTCAGCGTGGATACGGTCGAAGGCTTTGCGCGCGCGCTTGCCGAAGGCTTGAAGCGCCGCGGCCCCTTCCTGATCGAAGCGGTGATCTGACGATTGCCGCATTGGCGCGGGCGCTTGGCGAACAGTCTTCGCACGCGCCCCGCTGCTACACCCCCAGATAGCGCGTCAACTGCTCCGGCTGCCGGGCCAGCGACGCGCTATCGCCATCCTGCACGATCAATCCCTTCTCCATGACCAGACACCGATCGGTGTGTTCCAGCACCGCGCGGTAGTTGCGGTCCACGATCAGCGTGGACATGCCGGTCGCGCGGATGTCGCGGATGATGCGCCAGATCTCTGCCACGATCAGCGGCGCAAGGCCTTCGGTGGCCTCGTCCAGGATCAAGAGGTCGGGATTGGTCATCAACGCCCGGCCGATGGCCAGCATCTGCTGCTCGCCGCCCGACAACTGCTGACCGCCGTGGCCCAGGCGCTCGCGCAGGCGCGGAAACGTGTCCAGCACGCGCGCATACGTCCAGTCCTGGCCGGCGCGCTTGCCCGGCCTTGCGGCGACCTGCAGGTTCTCGCGCACGTTCAGGTTGGGAAAGATGCCGCGCCCCTCGGGCACGTAGGCCACACCCATACGCGCAATCGCGTGCGGCTGCGCATGCGTGCAGTCGCTGCCCCGCACCCGCACGTTGCCCTGCGCGCTTTTCACGTGGCCCATCAGGCTGCGGATGAGCGTGGTCTTGCCCATGCCATTGCGACCCACCAGACCCACGGATTCGCCCGGTGCGATGTGCATGTCCACGCCCCGCAGCACATGGCTGGCGCCGTAGTACACGTGCAGGCCGCCGGCTTCGATCAGCGTGTGCATCAATGCGCTCCTTGTCCGTCTTCGCCCAGGTAGGCGGTGCGCACCTCGGGATTGGCGCGGATCTGAGCCGGCGCGCCGCTCGCGATCGCACTGCCGTTGACCATGACGGTGATGGTTTCGGCGATGCGGAACACCGCGTCCATGTCGTGTTCGACCAGCAGGATCGCGTGGCCGGCCTTCAGCGTTTGCAGCAGGTCGAGGATGCGGTCGGTTTCCTCGGGGCCCATGCCCGCCAGCGGTTCGTCCAGCAGCAGCACCTGCGGTTCGCCCGCCAGGCACATCGCGATCTCCAGCTGGCGCTTGCGGCCGTGGGCCAGCAGACCGGCGGGTTGCATCGCGTCGCCCGTCAGGCCCGTGCGGTCCAGCGCCTCGCCGGCCAGGTCGGCGCTGCGGCGGCAGCTCGCGGCGTCGCGCCACCAGTGCCAGAAGCGCTGCCGGCTGGCCTGCGCCGCAAGCCTGCAGTTCTCGAACACGCTCAGTTCGGGAAAGATCGTGGATCGCTGGTAGCTGCGGCCCAGCCCGGCGCGTGCACGCTCGGGCTGCGGCCAGGCGGTGATGTCGCGGCCCGCCAGCGTGACCTGCCCGCTGCTGGCCGCCAGTTCGCCCGACAGGATGTTGATGAGCGTGGACTTGCCCGCCCCGTTGGTGCCGATGACGGCGTGCACCTGACCGCGCTGCAATTGCAGCGACACGCCGTTGACCGCCGTGAGACCGCCGAAGCGGCGCGTGACCGCGGTGGCGGCAAGCAGGACATCAGACATGGCGTTCTCCCTGAATCGGCAGGCGGGGTGCGGGCGTTTTGGAGGGCGCGCGTGACGGCGTGATGGCGTCTCGGCTGGGGTCGCTTCGGGTGTCGCTTCGGGAGTCGATTCGGGTGCCCTTGCCTGCGCCCTTTCCAGCATCCGCCAAGCGCGCCTGCCGGCGCTCGCGCCATTGCGCCGGCAATCCTGCCAACCCGTTCGGCAGCAACGCCACCAGCGCAATGATCGCGATGCCCAGCGGCAGATGCCAGTGGCGCGCGTAGTCGCCAAACAACTCCTGCGACTGGAACAGTTCCTGCAGCAGCACCATCGTCACCGTGCCCAGCACCGCGCCGCCCAGACTGCCCATGCCGCCCAGGATGACCATCAGCAGCACCAAGCCGGACTGTTCCCACGCCAGCAGTTCGGGCGTGACGAAGCCGTCCTTCAACGCAAACAGAAAGCCCGCCAGCGCTGCGAGCGTGGCGCCGATGACGTACGCGGCCAGCTTGTACGGATAGGTCGAATAGCCCGCCGCGCGCATGCGCTGTTCGTTGATGCGAATGCCGGCCAGCGCCGCGCCGAAGGGCGAGCGCCGCAACAGCGCCAGAAACCCCCACGCCAGCGCCAGGCACGCCAGGACGAAGAAGTAGAACGTGCTGCCATTGCTTAAATCGAACGGCATCCAGCCGCCCACCGAGAGTTCGGGCCGGAAGTACAGATAGATGCCGTCGCTGCCGCCGCCGATCTTGGTGTCGTGAAAGACGTAGTAGGCCATCTGCGAGAAGGCCAGCGTGACCATGATGAAGTACACGCCGCGCGTGCGCAGCGCGAGCGCGCCGGTGACCAGCGCATAGGCGGCGGCTGCGAGCAGGGCGGCTGGCAGCAGCCACCACAGCCCGGCCGCTTCCGACTCCGGCGACAGCAGCGCCGCCACGTACGCGCCGATGCCGAAGAACGCGGCGTGGCCCAGGCTGACCAGCCCGGCGCCGCCGACCAGCAGTTGCAGGCTCAGCGCGAAGATCGCGTAGATCATGATCTTCACCGCAAGGCCGGTGTAGTAATCACTGCCGCTGAACGAAAAGGCGGCCAGCGCCAGCAGCGCGGCGAAGGGTAGAAGTCGGTTGAGCAGAGGCGTGCGCATGCGAGAGGGTCCTTTTGACGTCGACAGGACCTAGCCCTGTTTGAACAGCCCTTCGGGCTTGCATAGCAGAATGAAGGCCATCAGCAGATAGACCAGCACGCCCGCCGCGGAAGGGAACAGCACCTGGCCGAAGGTCTCGGCAAAGCCAACCAGCATCGCGGCCAGGAAGGCGCCGCGGATCGACCCGATGCCGCCGATCACCACCACCACGAAGCAGATGATGAGCACGCCGTTGCCCATGCCGGGATACACCGACGAGACGGGCGCCGCGATGCTGCCGGCCAGCGCCGCCAACGCCACGCCGGCCGCGAACACCACGCGGTAGAGCTTGTTGATGTCGATGCCCAGCGAGCTGATCATCTCGCGGTTGCTGGCGCCGGCGCGCAGCATCATGCCCAGCCGCGTACGCGAGATGACCCAGTACAGCAGCAGCGCCACCGCAATGCCCACCCCCGAGATGAACAGCCGGTAGACGGGATAGGTCATCACGTCACCCAGCGCAATGCTGCCCTGCAGCCACGACGGCAACGGCACGCCGTGCACGTCGTTGCCCACAAGAATGCTGCGCAGCTCCTCGAACACCAGGATCAGGCCGTAGGTCATCAGCACCTGCTGCAAGTGGTTGCGCTTGTACAGGTAGCTGAAGAACGCGGCCTCCAGCACGTAGCCCAGCACGCCAGCGGCCAGCACGCAGACGGCCAGCGTCGCGAGAAACCCGCCACCCAGCCAGCGGTCGACCACCGGACCCAGCGCAAACGCCATGTACGCGCCGATCATGTAGAAACTGCCGTGGGCCAGGTTGATGATGCCCATGATCCCGAAGATCAGCGTGAGTCCGCTGGCCACCAGGAACAGCAGCAAGCCGTACTGGAATGCGTTCAGGCTCTGAATGAGCAGGATGCTGATGTCCATGGGGCCTCCCTGTGGCGGACGCGGTGCGTGGCGTTACAGCTTGCAGCCGCGCGCGGGGTCGGCCAGCTTCTGAACCGCGACTTCGACGACCTTGTTCTCCAGGCCATCGACGCGGCGCAGGTAGATGTCCTGCACCGGGTTGCCCGCCTTGGACAGCGTGAACGAGCCGCGCGGGCTGTCCACGGTTGCCGTGCGCATGGCGCTGCGGAAGGCTTCCTTCTTCGAGAAATCGCCCTTCACGGCCGTGAGACCCGACTGCATGAGCTGCGCGGCGTCATAGCCCTGCACCGCATAGACGTCCGGCTGCATCTTGTACGCCTTGGAATAGTCGGCGCGGAACGCGTTGTCGCGCGGCGTGTTCAGCCCGTCGGCGTAGTGCAGGGTGGTCAGCAGCCCCTGCGCGGACGCGCCCTGCGCCTGCAGCGTGCCGTCCGTCAGGAAGCCCGAGCCGTACAGCGGAATCGTCTTGTCCAGGCCGGCGGCGTGATAGTCCTGCACGAACTTCACCGCGCCGCCGCCCGCAAAGAAGGTGAAGACCATGTCCGGCTTCAGCGCGGCAATCTCCGTCAGGAGGGACTGGAATTCCACGTTGGGAAACGGCAGGCTCAGTTCGCGCACGACCTTGCCGCCGGCCTTCTCGAAGCCTTCCTTGAAGCCGCCGATGGCCTCGTCGCCCGCCGCGTATTTCCACGTGATGGTCACGGCCGTCTTGTGGCCCTTGGCATAGGCCACCGGTCCCATCGCATAGGCCGGTTGCCAGTTGGTGAACGAGGTGCGGAAGATGCCGGGGCCGCACAGCGGGCCGGTGATCGCATTCGCCCCGGCGTTGGTCACGATGAGTGTGGTGTCGGCGTCCTTGGCCGCCTTGGCCAGCGCCATCGCCACGCCCGAATGCACCGTGCCGATCAGTACGTCCACCTGGTCGCGCTTGATGAGGCGGTTGGCGTTCTCCGCAGCCTTGGCCGGATTGGATTCGTCGTCCACCTTGAAGTATTCGATCTCGCGCCCGCCCAGCTTGCCGCCCTGCTCGGCGACGTAGAGCTTGAAGCCGTTCTCGATGGCGTTGCCCAGCGCGGCGAAGGTGCCGCTGTAGGGCAGCATGAAGCCGACCTTGAGCTTATCGTCGGCATGCGCGCCGCTTGCGGCGATCGTCAGGGCGGCGGCCAGCGCAGCCCGGGTCAGGACGTGGTTCATGGTTTGTCTCCGTGCTTGTTATGGGCTAACGCCGGGCCGATCGCGCGGCCTGGGTCAACCGGGTTTTTCCAGCGCGCCCACAAAGCGTGCGACGGCCTGGACAACGGTGGCGGGTTGATCCCGGTGCGGCGAGTGCCCGCACGCCGGTATCTCCAGCAATTCGGTCTGCGGCGCGCGCCGGCGGATGCCGCGCACCTGCTCCAGCGTGCCGTATTCGTCGTTCATGCCCTGGATGGCCAGCACGGGACAGGTGATACGGTTCAATTCGTCTTCGATGTTCCACGCGCGGAATTCGGGCTTCAGCCAGATGTCGTTCCAGCCCCAGAATGCCGAGTCGACATCCTGGTGATGACGCCCCAGCCGCGCACGCAGGTCCGATTCCAGATAGGCCCGCCGGGCCTGCGCGATGCTGGCCACCGAGATGTCCTCGACGAAGATGTGGGGCGCGGCCGCGACCACGCCGGCGACCTTATCCGGATACCGCGCGGCATACAGCAATGCGATCGAGCCGCCGTCGCTATGGCCGAACAACACGGGCTTGTCGTGGTGCGCGTTCACGCCCAAAACTTCAAGCAGGGCGGGCAGCACCTCGTGCGCCTCGCGATGCATGAAGTCCACAGGCCAGGCTTCGCGCAGCGGGCGCGCGGTGGACTGGCCATAGCCGTAGCGCGAATACACCAGGCCGCGGCAGCCGGCCGCCTCGCAGACGCGTTGCGGAAAGTCTTTCCACATCGACACCGATCCCAGCCCCTCGTGCAGGAACACGATGAGTGGCGTATGAACGCGTTCCGGCGCGATCCACGCGCATTCCAGCCGCATGTCGCGGCCGCGCGCGTGGAGGGTGGCAAAGACCGGGGCAGCCCCGGTGGCGGTGGTCATAGCGCGGCCTCTTCCAGCGCGCGCAGGCGGAACCGCTGGATCTTGCCGGTGGCGGTCTTGGGCAGTTCTTCCAGGAAATCGATCTGGCGCGGGTACTTGAACGGCGCCAGATGTTGCTTCACATAGTGCTGCAAGGCGGCGCCCGTCTGCGCGTCGGGTTCGAAGCCGGCGCGCAGCACCACATAGGCCTTCGTCTTGACCAGGCCGTCGTGATCCGGCACGCCGATCACTGCGGCTTCCAGCACCGCCTCGTGCTGGATCAGGATGTTCTCGACCTCCACCGGCGACACGTACTGGCCGCTGACCTTGATCATGTCGTCGCTGCGGCCGGCATAGGTGTAGTAGCCGTCGGGATCGCACACGTACTTGTCGCCGCTTTTCAGCCAGTCGCCCAGAAAGCACTGGCGCGTCTTGTCGCGGTTGTTCCAGTACATCAGCGCGGCGCTCGGGCCCTTGATGTAGAGATCGCCGATGGCGCCCGGCGCGACCGGCGCGCCATTGTCGTCGCGCAATTGCACCTCGTAGCCGGGCACGGGCTTGCCCGTGGTGCCGTAGCGCAACTGGCCCGCGCGGTTCGAAATGAAGATGTGCAGCATCTCGGTCGAACCGATGCCGTCCAGGATTTCACAGCCGAAATGGCGCGTGAAGCGCTCGCCGATGTCGCGCGGCAGGGCTTCGCCCGCGGATGTGCAGACGCGCATGGCCACCTGCTCGCGGGCGGGCAGGTCGGGCGAGGCCAGCATGCTGGCGTACAGCGTCGGCACGCCATAAAAAACCGTGGGACGATGCCGGACCAGACGCTGGAACACGGCCTGCGGCGTGGGGCGCTCGGCCATCAGCACGACGGTGGCGCCCACCGACAGCGGAAACGTCAGGCCATTGCCCAGGCCGTACGCAAAGAACAGCTTCGCAGCCGAGAACACCACGTCGTCTTCGCGGATGCCGAGCACGGGTTTGGCATAGAGTTCGGCCGTGTGCCAGAGATTGCCGTGCGTGTGCACCACGCCCTTGGGCTTGCCCGTGGACCCGGACGAGTACAGCCAGAACGCAATCTCGTCGGACAGCGTCCGCGCGGCGGGCGCAAGCGGGGCGGCCGCCAGCAGGGATTCGAATTCGTGGGCGCCGTCCGGCAGGTTTGCGCCCGGCTGCGAAACGACCAGGTGTTCGATATCCGCCGGGGCCTGGGCCAGCGCCGATTGCAGAACCGGCAGCAATGCGCCCGACACGAACACGGCCCGAACGCGGCTGTGCGCAATGATGTAGGCGTAGTCGTCAGCGGTGAGCAGCGTGTTCACGGCCACCGGCACCACGCCGGCGTGCAGCGCGCCCAGAAACACCACCGGCCAGTCGGCCGTGTCCTGCATCAGCAGCAGGATGCGTTCCTCGCGGCGCAGGCCCAGATTGCGCAGTGCTCCGGCCATGCGGGCCACGCGCTCGGCCAGTTCTCCGTACGTGAGCTGGCGGGTGTCGTCGATGTAGGCCAGCTTGTTGGCGCGCGGCGCGTTCAGCGCGGCAAGGTGGCTGGCGAAATTCAGTTCGGCGGGGCAGGTGTTCACGGTTGTCTCCTGATGTCCTGGTGGGCGGACGCCGTGCCTGTGGTTGTTGTTGGCGGCAGGGCGGGTGTCCGGACCGGCTGTCAGCCGGGGCGCGTGAATTCGATGGCCCCGCCGGGCAGCAGATACAGCACCAGGGCGCGGCCCTGCGTCACGGTGGGGCGGTGCGCCGACCCCGGGCCGTAGACCAGCCAGCCGGCGCCGTGGCCATCAAAGCGGGCGTCTTCGGTCAGCGGCATGATCATGTCGATCTCGCCATTGGGATGCGCGTGGTGCGGGCCGGCAAGATCGTTCATGTCGACGACGTCCACCGAGCAGCCGCCCAGGTCATCGGCGGGCTTGATGACCCGGCCGTACTTGATGCCGCCGCCTTCGCGGTTGCACATCCAGCCGTCGGCCACGCCCTGCCTACAGGTGGCAAAGATGTCCTGGAACAGCGCGCTGTCCGGACCGGCCGCGTCATTGAGCCGGGCCTGCAGCGCTGCATCCAGCGGTTGGCCGGCCGTCAGACGCGTCACGTCGCGCATCAGGGCATGGAATTGGTCAGGCGTACTCACCAGGCGGCTCCTTTACACTGTCGGCGCTCGGCAGTCCTGTTGGACTGCTGTTTTTTTGCACCGGATCGGCTGTGGACTCGTTGGATGGAAAAATAGTGCTTCCGTTGATGTGGGTCAAGCACTATAGTGCATAAAAGAGCGGTAATCAGGGTTTTTGCGGAGTCAGTCGAACCATGAATCAAGCGCTAGACACGGCGCCCATCGAACCCCGGCGCGAGCCCTTTCTGATCGCCCTGGGCGAGCGCGTGCGCCGCCTGCGCGCCATTCGCGGGATGACGCGCAAGGGGCTGTCCCAGGCGACCGGCGTGTCCGAACGCCACCTGGCCAATCTGGAGCACGGCGTCGGCAACGCGTCGATCCTGGTGCTGCTGCAGATTGCGCGCGCCTTCAATTGCGCGCTGGCCGAACTGGTCGGCGACGTGACCACGGAATCGCCCGACTGGTTGCTGATCCGGGAATTGCTCAGCGGGCGCACCGAATCCGATCTGCAGCGTGCGCGCGAGGCGCTGACGCAGTTGTTTGGTGTGGGCGCGGGGGCGCAGCGCCCAAACCGTACGCAGCGCGTGGCGCTCATCGGCCTGCGCGGTGCGGGCAAGTCGACGCTGGGCCAGATGCTGGCCGACGATCTTGGCTACCCCTTCGTGGAACTGAACCGCGAGATCGAGCGGGTGGCCGGCTGCGGCATCCTGGAGATCCACAACCTTTACGGTCCCAATGCCTATCGCCGCTACGAACGGCGCGCGCTGGAAGAGGCCGTGCAGATCTACCCGGAAATGGTGCTGGCGACGCCTGGCGGTCTGGTGTCCGAACCCGCAACCTTGAACCTGCTGCTGACCCACTGCTATACGGTCTGGCTGCGCGCCACGCCCGAAGAGCACATGAGCCGCGTCATGGCGCAGGGCGACTTCCGCCCGATGTCGGGCAACAACGAAGCGATGGCTGACTTGAAGCGCATCCTGGCCGGGCGCGAAGCGTTTTATGCCAAGGCGGACCTGACGTGGGTGACCAGCAATCTGGAAGTGCCCGAAAGCTTCGCGGGTCTGCGCACGCAGGTGCGCAAGGCTTGCGGGCTGCCGCTGTAGCGCTGCGCCGCTCGCCCGGTTGATGTGCGATAAGGCCGCCCCTTGGGGGGCGGCCTTTTGCTTTCCGCCTCCAGTCCTTCGGGACCTGCACTTTTCTGCATATTCCGCTTGACGCTCCAAATCGCCTGCACTAATCTGCATAATAATTCATGTGGTGCAGTATTTTTCCTGTCCGAGCACAGGGCGTATGAGGAGACACACTATGAGCAGCCCCATCAGCCGGGTCGACTTTCGAACCGATCCCGCCCAGTACCGGCATTGGCGCCTGGCCTTCGACGGTGCGGTCGCGACATTGGCCATGGATGTCGCCGAAGACGGCGGCCTGCGCCCCGGCTACAAGCTCAAGCTCAATTCGTACGACCTGGGCGTCGACATCGAACTGCATGACGCCCTGCAGCGCATTCGTTTCGAACACCCCGAAGTGCGCAGCGTGGTCGTCACCAGCATGAAGGACCGGATCTTCTGTTCCGGCGCCAACATCTTCATGCTGGGCTTGTCCACCCACGCCTGGAAGGTGAACTTCTGCAAGTTCACCAACGAAACCCGTAACGGTATTGAAGACTCCAGCCGCCACGGCGGCTTGAAGTTCATCGCCGCGCTGAACGGCGCGTGCGCGGGCGGCGGGTACGAACTGGCGCTGGCCTGCGACGAAATCCTGCTGATCGACGACCGATCGTCTTCCGTGGCCCTGCCCGAAGTGCCGCTGCTGGGCGTGCTGCCCGGCACGGGCGGCCTGACCCGCGTCACCGACAAGCGCCGCGTGCGGCACGATCATGCCGACATCTTCTGCACGCTGGTCGAGGGCGTGCGCGGGCAACGCGCCAAGGACTGGCGGCTGGTGGACGACGTGGTCAAGCCAGCCCGCTTCGAGGAAGAAGTCCGTGCCCGCGCCCTGGCGCTGGCGCAGGACAGCCACCGCCCGGCGGGCGAGCAAGGCGTGTCGCTGACGCCGCTGCAACGCACCGAGACCGAGACCAGCCTGTCCTATCGCTACGTCGACGTGCAGCTCGATCGCGAAAAGCGTCAGGCGACGTGGACGGTTCGCGCGCCGCAAGGCCGCGTCGAAACGGAACTGCAAGACATCGTTGCCGCGGGCGCCGCCTGGTGGCCGCTGCAGATGGCGCGCGAACTGGATGACGCCATCCTGTCGATGCGCACCAACGAGCTGGACATCGGCACCTGGATCCTGAAGACGGAGGGCGACGCCGAGGCGGTGCTTGCGGCCGACGCGGCGCTGGAACGGCACGCCGGCCACTGGTTCGTGCGCGAGACCGCCGGCATGCTGCGCCGCACGCTGGCGCGGCTGGACGTGACGTCGCGCAGCCTGTTCGCGCTGATCGAACCGGGCTCGTGCTTTGCGGGCACGCTGCTGGAACTGGCGCTGGCTGCGGACCGCAGCTACATGCTGGACGTTGAGGACGACGAAGCCATCGACGCCCCGCCGCCGCAGATCGTGGTGGGCGAGCGCAATTTTGGCGCGTACCCCATGGTGAACGGCCAGAGCCGCCTGCAACGGCGCTTTTACGGCGAGGCGCAGCCGCTGGAAGCGGTGCGCGCGCAGGCCGGCCGCAGCCTGCCGGCATCCGCCGCGCTGGAACTGGGCCTCATCACCTACGCGCCCGACAGCATCGACTGGGACGACGAAGTGCGGCTGGCGCTGGAAGAGCGCCGCGCGCTGTCGCCCGATGCGTTGACCGGCCTGGAAGCCAACTTGCGCTTCGGCGGGCAGGAAACCATGGAAACCCGCATCTTCGGCCGGCTGACCGCCTGGCAGAACTGGATCTTCAACCGCCCCAATGCGGCGGGCGACAAGGGTGCGCTCAAGCTGTACGGCAAGGGCGAGCAGGCGGCATTCGACTGGAACCGCGTCTAGGCGGCAAGCGTTCGGCCAACGGGCGGCCAGGCGTCATGCGCGCCGGCCCGGTGGTCCTGAGACCCAAGCGCCGCGCGGCTGGCGCCCCATTCCAAGAATCAGGAGAGAGACATGTCCGGCATCAACTACACCGACAAGATTCCCAACAACGTCAACCTGTCCGGCGACCGTACGTTGCAGCGTGCGCTGGAGCACTGGCAGCCCAATTACCTGCAATGGTGGCAGGACATGGGGCCTGATGGCTCGCATGGTTTCGACGTCTATCTGCGCACGGCGGTCAGCGTCGAGCCCGACGGCTGGGCGCACTTCAACCATGTGCGCATGCCGGATTACCGCTGGGGCATCTTCCTGGCGCCGCAGGACGGCCAGCGCAAGATCCACTTCGGCGAGAACATCGGCCGCGACGTGTGGCAGGACGTGCCGGGCGAACACCGCGCCAACCTGCGCCGCATCATCGTCACGCAGGGCGACACGGAACCGGCGTCGATCGAGCAGCAGCGCCATCTGGGCCTGACCGCGCCGTCGCAGTACGACCTGCGCAACCTGTTCCAGATCAACGTCGAAGAAGGGCGGCATCTATGGGCGATGGTTTACCTGCTGCACCGTTACTTTGGACGCGACGGACGCGAGGAAGCCGATGCGCTGCTGCAGCGCAGCTCGGGCGATTCCGACAACCCGCGCATCCTGGGCGCCTTCAACGAGAAGACGCCCGACTGGCTGGCGTTCTACATGTTCACGTACTTCACCGACCGCGACGGCAAGTTCCAGTTGTGCGCGCTGGCCGAATCCAGCTTCGATCCGCTGGCCCGCACGACCAAGTTCATGCTGACCGAGGAAGCGCACCACATGTTCGTCGGCGAGTCCGGCATCTCGCGCGTCATCCAGCGCACCTGCGAAGTGATGAAGGAACTGAAGACCGACGATCCGCAAGCCGTGCGTGCGGCCGGCGTGATTGACCTGCCCACCATCCAGCGCTACCTGAACTTCCACTACAGCGTCACCATTGACCTCTTCGGCGCGGACCAGTCGTCCAACGCCGCCATCTTCTACGGATCGGGCCTGAAGGGCCGCTACGAAGAGACCAAGCGCAACGACGACCATCAGCTCAAGAACGACACGTACCGCGTGCTGAACGTCAGCAACGGCAAGCTGACGGAGATCGAGGTGCCGATGCTGAACGCGCTGAACGAAGTGCTGCGCGATGACTTCATCCGCGACTCGGTGGCCGGCATCGGCCGCTGGAACAAGGTCATCGAAAAGAGCGGCCTGGCCTTTCGCCTGCAGGTGCCGCACAAGGCGTTCAACCGCCAGATCGGCACGCTGGCCGGCATCCGCATGTCGCCCGAAGGCGAGATCGTGTCCGAATCGCAATGGCAGGCCAACCAGCACAAGTGGCTGCCCACGCCGGAAGATCGCGCGTTCGTCGCGTCGCTGATGGGCCGGGTCACGGAACCGGGCAAATTCGCCAACTGGATCGCGCCGCCCGTCATGGGCGTCAACCGCCAGCCGGTGAATTTCGAGTACGTGCGTTTCAACTGATGGCCGCGCGGGCCCCGTGCCCGCGCGTTTGGGAGGACGGCGATGAACGCCCCATTACCGGTGGAAGTCCTGAAGCAGCATCTGATCGATCCCGAGATCTGCATCCGCTGCAATACCTGCGAAGAGACCTGTCCGGTCGATGCGATCACGCACGATTCGAACAACTACGTGGTGGATCCGGAGATCTGCAACGGCTGCATGGCCTGCGTGCCGCCGTGCCCGACGGGTTCCATCGACAACTGGCGGCTGGTGGTGCGCGCCGAGGCCTATTCCGTGCAGGACCAGTTAGGCTGGGAAGAGCTGCCGCAGGAAAAGTCGTTGCCGCTGGATGCTGCTGGTGCGGACGATGCCGCGCAGCAGACCGCCGCGGATCTGCAGGCTGAACCGGCAGCGCCGCCGGCGACGCTTGTGACGCCCGGCGCGGCCGTCCCCCCGTGGTCTGCCGCGCACCCCTATGTGAATCTCTACACGCACAAGACTCCCATCACCGCGACGGTGGTGGGCAATTACCGCGTCACCGGCGCCGACACGGAAAGCGACATCCACCACATCGTGCTGGACTTTGGCGAGCAGCCGTTTCCGGTGCTGGAAGGGCAGTCGATCGGCATCCTGCCGCCGGGCGTGGACGCGATGGGCCGGCCGCATCACGCGCGCCAGTATTCGCTGGCCAGCCCGCGCGATGGCGAACGAGCGGGCTACAACAACCTGTCGCTGACGGTAAAGCGCGTCACGCAGGATCACGGTGGAGAGGCCGCGCACGGCGTCTGCTCAAACTATCTGTGCGACCTGGCGAAGAACGACACGGTGCAGGTGATTGGCCCGTTCGGCCACACCTTCCTGATGCCGAATCATCCGAAGGCCAACCTCATCATGATCTGCACGGGCACAGGTTCTGCGCCGATGCGCGCCATGACGGAGCGCAGCCGCCGCCTGATCGGCACGGCAGACATCGGCAAGCTCATGCTTTTCTTCGGCGCGCGCACCGAACGCGAGCTGCCGTACTTCGGGCCGTTGATGAAGCTGCCGCGTGATTTCATCGACATCAACCTGGCGCTCTCGCGCGAACCCGGCCAGCCCAAGCGCTACGTGCAGGATCTGATCCGCGAGCGCGCCGCGCAGGTCCGTGGTTTGCTGGCGGACCGAAACACCTGCATCTACGTCTGCGGCCTGAAGGGCATGGAGGTCGGCGTGCTGGACGCGTTGCGCGAAGTGGTGGTGCAGTCGGGCGAGGATTGGTCTATCCTGCATGAAGCGCTGCGCCGTGAAGGCCGGCTGCACTTCGAGACTTACTGACCACAACAACAGTTGCGTGACGATCGGCGCGCCTGGGCGCGCCGGTTTCGTTTGCACGGGGAAAAACAACATGAAGTTCGCGGAATTCAAGGACGGCATGGTGATCAAAGGCGGGCCGGTCACCGTGACGGAAGCGGAGATCCTGGCGTTTGCCCGCCAATTCGATCCCCAGTGGTTTCACACCGATCCGCAGCGCGCCGCAGAAGGCCGGTGGGGCGGCCTCATCGCCAGCGGCTGGCACACCTGCGCGCTGGCCATGCGCATGGCGGTCGACGCCGCCCTGCACGATTCCGAATCATTCGGTTCGCCCGGCCTGGGCGAAGTCCGCTGGCGCACGCCAGTCCGCCCTGGCGACACCCTGCACCTGCACGCGCGCGTGCAAGGCGCGCGCCACTCGTCCTCGCGCCCGGACCTGGGCATCATCAACTGGGCGTGGACGGTCGTGAACCAGCACGACGAAAGCGTGCTGGAAATGGACGCGACCAGCCTGTTCGACCTGTCCGGCAACAACTAGGCGCGGCTTTCGTCTACCGTTTGCCCGCCTGCTTGAGAATGGCGGCCCCTTCCGGGCCGGCCGCCGCTTTCCAGGCGTTGATCGATTCCTTGGATGCGTCCTGCAACGCCTTGCGCACCGCGGGCGGCACGGCAGTGTTGATGGCCACGCCATTCTTGCGCATGTTCGCGTAGTTCTGCTGCAGCCGGCCTTCGATGCGTTTCCACTGCTCGGTCTCGGTCTGCGCGGCCGCCTGGTCAATGGCCTTGCGCGACCGCGCATCCAGCGCTTCGTACGCCTTCAGATTCATCGTCGCCACCGAGATCGGCATGGCGTAGTTGATCTCCGCGAAGTGGGGCAGATACTCCCACAACTTGCGGCCCGCGCCACCGTCGCCGGAGGACAGCACCGCATTGACCTCGCCCGACGCGATGCGCGGCATGGCGTCCGCAAACGAGATGTTCTCCGCGCGCGCGCCGGCACGCTGCATGACGTCCTGCGACGTGGCGTCATAGGTGCGGATGGTCAGGCGCTTCAGCGCCGCCACGCTGTCCACCTTCTGCTTGGACCAGATGCCCGACGCCGGCCACGGCGTGGTGTAGAGCAGCTTCTGGCCATGCGCAGCCAGCAGCTTCTCGTACGCCGGACGGGCGGCCTTGTTGAGGTTGCGCGCCTTGGACAGCGAGTCCGCCAGGAAGGGCAGGGACGACACGCCGAACAGCGGATACTTCGTGGCCAACGCGCCGGCGAAGGCGTCGCCCGCATCGACCTTGCGCGTTTGAACCGCGTCGATCATGTCGCCGGACTTGATGCCCTTGGCCGCGTCGAAACTCGTGTCGATGATGACGTTGCCCGCCGACTTGGCGCGCACCAGCTCGGCAAACGTGGACACGCCTTGGCCCGGCATGGAGGTGGCCGGGTACTCGGTGGTCATGGTGAGCGTCGTGGCGGCCTGAGCGCCGTGGGCAACGAAAGCCATGGCGATGACTGCCGCCAGGCGCAGGGGGGTGATGCCTTGCATGCGCGACTCCTCGGAAAGGGACCCGTGAAGCGTAAGAGGTATACAGGCATACGCCTAGTCGGGCTTACGGCAATGCGCAGGCGAGGCGGGATCGGGCGTATGGCTTATTGCATTCGGACATAAAAAAGCCGCCTACGCAGGCGGCTTCCTTCGCTACATGAGGCAGGCGATCAATAAAACGCCTGGATGCCCGTCTGCGCACGGCCCAGGATCAGGGCGTGCACGTCGTGGGTGCCTTCGTAGGTGTTGACCACTTCCAGGTTCACCAGGTGGCGGGCGACGCCGAACTCGTCGGAGATGCCGTTGCCGCCGAGCATGTCGCGCGCCAGGCGGGCGATGTCCAGCGCCTTGCCGCACGAGTTGCGCTTCATGATCGAGGTGATTTCGACGGCGGCGGTGCCTTCGTCCTTCATGCGGCCCAGACGCAGGCAGCCTTGCAGGGCGAGCGTGATTTCGGTTTGCATGTCAGCCAGCTTCTTCTGGATGAGCTGGTTGGCGGCCAGGGGGCGGCCGAACTGCTTGCGGTCCAGGGTGTACTGGCGGGCGGTGTGCCAGCAGGCCTCGGCGGCGCCGACAGCGCCCCAGGCGATGCCGTAGCGGGCGGAGTTCAGGCAGGTGAACGGACCCTTCAGGCCGGACACGCCGGGCATCATCTGGTCGGCGGACACTTCCACTTCGTCCATGACGATTTCGCCGGTGATCGACGCGCGCAGGCCGACCTTGCCGTGGATGGCGGGGGCCGACAGGCCCTTCATGCCCTTTTCAAGGATGAAGCCGCGGATCTTGCCGTCGAAGTCGCCGCCGACGCACTTGGCCCAGACCACGAACACGTCCGCGATGGGCGAGTTGGTGATCCACATCTTGTTGCCGCTGACCTTGTAGCCGTCGGCCGTTTTGACGGCGCGGGTTTCCATGCCGTTGGGGTCGGAGCCGTGGTTGGGTTCGGTCAGGCCGAAGCAGCCGATCCATTCACCGCGCGCCAGCTTGGGCAGGTACTTCTTCTTTTGTTCTTCGGAGCCGAATTCGTTGATCGGCACCATCACCAGCGAGGACTGCACGCTCATCATCGAGCGGTAGCCGGAGTCGACGCGTTCGACTTCACGGGCGATCAGGCCGTAGCTGACGTAATTCAGGCCGGCGCCGCCATATTCGACGGGGATCGTGGCGCCCAAGAGGCCCAGTTCGCCCATTTCGGAGAAGATCTCGGGATCGGTCTTCTCGTTGCGGAAGGCGTTGAGCACGCGGGGAGCCAGCTTGTCCTGCGAGTAGGCGTAGGCGGCATCGCGCACCATACGCTCTTCGTCGGTCAGTTGCTGGTCCAGCAACAGAGGATCTTGCCAGTGGAATGAGGGGTTCGAGGACATGCTGGGTCTCCGCTATGGATTTCCGTGATCGGAATCTGGAAAGTTTAAACTTAAAATAATTCGGGCGGCAAGTTGGGGTTTGCACGGCGGTGCGCCACGGCGCGCCGCCGGTGGGGTTGCCGGCTATTCCGCCCGTGCAGGGTTCAGTGTTGGGCCTTCAGCGCCGCCTCGCGGATTTTCTCGAGGGTCGTGGACGGGCTGATGGTTTCCGGGTCGATGAAGCAGTGCAGGATCGCGGGCTTGCCGCTGGCCAATGCCCGTTCAAAGGCCGGACCGAACTGTTCGGTGGTTTCCACGCGTTCGCCGTGGCCGCCAAAGGCGCGCGCGTAGTCGGCGAAATCGGGGTTCTTGAGCTCGGTCGCGGAAATGCGGCCCGGATAGTGCTTTTCCTGGTGCATGCGGATCGTGCCGTACATGCCGTTGTCCACCAGGATCACGACGATGGGCAGGTCATACTGCACCGCCGTCGCGAATTCCTGGCCGTGCATCAGGAAGCAGCCGTCGCCCGCAAAGCACACCACGGTCTTGTCGGGCCAGACGCGCTTGGCGCCAACGGCCGCCGGCAGGCCGTAGCCCATGGATCCGGACGTGGGGGCCAGTTGAGTGCCAAAGCGCGTGAAGCGGTGGAAGCGATGCAGCCAGGTGGCGTAGTTGCCCGCGCCGTTGGTCATGATGGCGTCGGCCGGCAACGTCTTTTCCAGGTACGCCATTACTTGGCCCAGTTGCAGCGCGCCGGGCGTGGTGACGGTTTCGGGATCGCTCCACTTCAGGTACGACTCGCGCATGGCCTTGGTGCCGTCGGCCCAGACCGGAGTGGCCGGCGCCTTCAGGTCCGCCAGCGAGGCGGCAAAGGCGGACGGCGACGTGTTGATGGCAAGGGTAGGGCGGTACACCCGGCCCAGCTCGGCGGCATCGGGATGCACGTGCACCAGCTTTTGCTTGGGCACCGGAATATCCAGCAGCGTGTACGCCTGGCTGGGGTTTTCCGACATGCGGCCGCCCACCAGCAGGATCAGGTCGGCGTCGGCCACGCGCTTGAGCAGGGCGGGATTGATGCCCAGGCCCACGTCGCCGATGAAGCACGGATGATCGGCCGGGAACAGCATCTGGCGGCGGAACGACACGGCGGTCGGCAGCGCATGGCGTTGTGCGAAGTCGGCAAATTCCTGCACGGCGCGCGCGTCCCAGCGCGTGCCGCCCAGAATGGCGACCGGGTTCTTCGCATCGGCCAGCAGTTTTTCCAGGTCGGCCAGCTGGCCGGCGGTGGGGGCGGATTCAATCACTTCGTAGCGCGGCGCGTCGGCCACCTTGGCGGCCTCGACCAGCATGTCTTCCGGCAGCGCGATCACCACGGGGCCGGGGCGGCCGGACGTGGCGATGTGGAAGGCGCGCGAGATCAGTTCGGGAATGCGTTCGACCTGATCGATCTCGGTTACCCACTTGGCCTGCGTGCCGAACACGGCGCGGTAGTCCATTTCCTGGAAGGCTTCGCGCTCGCGCATGCCGCGCTCGATCTGGCCCACGAACAGGATCATCGGCGACGAGTCCTGCTTGGAAATGTGCACGCCGGCCAGCGCATTGGAGGCGCCCGGACCGCGCGTCACCATGCAGATGCCGGGCTCGCCGGTCAGTTTGCCGTGCGCGTCGGCCATCATGGCCGCGCCGCCTTCCTGACGGCACACCGTGACCTTGATGTCGGCATCGTGCAGGCCGTCCAGCACCGCCAGATAGCTTTCGCCAGGGACACAAAAGACATGTTTGACGCCGTGGGCGACCAGTTGGTCGACCAGAATGTGACCGCCAAGGCGGGAATCTTGCTGGGGCATGGTGGTGTCGTGGTTAGCCTAGGGTAGAACTCCCGAGCATATGTTCCCTGGGCGCACAACGCAATTGATAAAATTGCACATTCTGTTGATCCCCCGGCACGTGGCGGCTGGTGCGCCGCAGCATGCGGGCGCACGGCGGCGGGCCGGACTTCCGGCGGTATTTCCATGAGAAACGGCATCCCCAATCTAACGGCCCTGCAGGCGTTCGAGGCCTCGGCCCGGCTGGGCAGCTTTTCGCGTGCCGCCGAAGAACTGTCGCTGACGCACAGCGCCGTCTACCGTCAGGTGGCCAGCCTGGAAGCGCGGCTGGGCGTGCAACTGTTCACGCGGGTGCGCCGCCGCATCGTGCTGACCGATCACGGCGCCGAATACGCCGGCCGGATCCGTCACCATCTTGATCAGATCGAGAAAGACACCTTTGGTCTCGTCAGCCGGACCGGCATGGGGCGCAGCATCCACATCGCCGTCGTGCCCACGCTGGCCACCACCTGGCTGATCCCGCGTCTGGCCGACTTCCAGCGCGAGCACGGTGACATCACCGTCAGCTTGTCCGTGCGCACCCTGCCGTTTCAATTCAAGGACCAGCCGTTCGACGGCGCGCTGTATCACGGGGACGGACTCTGGCCCGGCACGCAGGGTGGGCTGCTGTTTCCGGAACGCGAACTGGTGCCGGTCTGCGCGCCCGAATTGGCGGCGCGCGTGGCGGAGCAGGGCGGCGGCGCGCTGACCGGGATGACGCATCTGCATCTGGCCTCGCGGCCCGACGCCTGGCGCCAGTGGTACACGGCCAATGGATATCTGTATGGACCGCAGGCGGCTGGCGGCCCGCGCTACGAGCTCTTCACCATGGTGATGGCGGCGGTGCAGGCCGGGCTTGGCGTCGGGCTGATGCCGCGCTTTCTGGCGCAGCCCGCGCTGGACCAGGGCGCGCTTGCCATGCCGGTGCCGCAGTCGCTGGCGGTCAGCCAGGGGTATTACTTCGGCTATCCGCAACGCAGCGAACGGTCCGATGCGCTGAAGGTATTCGAGGCCTGGCTCAAGTCCGCCGCCGCAGGCGTGGGCGAGCGCCTGCCCGGCCGCGCCGCGCCGTAGAATCCCGCCATGTCTACCGCCCGCCAGCCGCTTGCCTCCCAGGCCGATATCGACGCCTTCATCGACGCCGTGTGGCTCGAAGACGGCCTGTCCGCCAACACCCTGGCCGCCTACCGGCGCGACCTGACCGGTTTCGCCCGCTGGCTTGAAGACCCCGACGCCTACGCCAGGGAACTGGCCGACCGGCACGGCGAGCCGGCGCGTGCCCAGATCCTGCCCGCCGGCCCGGCCAAGCCGATCCGCGATGCGCAGAAGGCCGATATCGAGGCCTGGTTTGCCTTCCGTCACGAAGAAACCCGCGCCACCACCGCCAACCGCCGGCTGGCCGCGCTGCGCCGCTTCTACGCCTGGGCGCTGCGCGAACACCGCGCCGAGCGCGATCCCTGCCTGACGCTGGTCGCCGCCAAGCAGCCGCCGCGCATGCCCAAGACGCTGTCCGAGCAACAGGTGGACGCGCTGCTGCGCGCGCCCGACGTCAGCCAGCCGCGCGGTCTGCGCGACCGCGCCATGCTCGAGACCCTGTACGCCACGGGCCTGCGTGTGTCCGAGCTGGTCGGCGTGCGAGCTTTGGACGTCAGCCTGAACGAAGGCGTGGTGCGCGTGGTCCTGGGCAAGGGCGGCAAGGACCGCCTCGTGCCGCTGGGCGCCGAAGCCGCGCACTGGATTTCGCAGTACCTGGCCACGGCACGCCCCGATTTGGCCGCAGGCCGCGTCAGCGATGCGCTCTTCATCACCAGCCGCGCCGAGGCGATGTCGCGGCAGGCGTTCTGGCAACTCGTCAAGAAGTACGCTGTGCTCGCCGGCGTCAATGCGCCCTTGTCGCCCCATGTGCTGCGCCACGCCTTCGCCACGCATCTGCTGAACCATGGCGCCGACCTGCGCGTCGTGCAGATGCTGCTGGGCCACGCGGACATTTCCACCACGCAGATCTACACCCATGTGGCGCGAGAACGCCTGAAGGCGCTGCACGCGGCCCATCATCCACGCGGCTGACCGCCGCCATCTCCCTACCCACCGGCACAAAAATGAGCAAAGCCCGCCACGTCTCCGAAACGCCCGCCACCCAATTCCTCAAGCAGCACAAGGTGGCCTATTCCGAACACACGTATGACTACGTCGATCACGGCGGCGCCGGCGAAGCCGCGCGCCAGCTCGGTCTGGACCCGCACGCCGTCGTGAAGACGCTGGTGATGGAGGACGAATCGGCCAAGCCGCTGATCGTGGTCATGCACGGCGACCGCGAAGTCTCCACCAAGAACCTGGCGCGCCAGGCGGGCCTGAAAAAGGTCGAGCCCTGCAAGCCCGAGGTTGCGCAGCGCCATTCCGGCTATCAGGTGGGCGGCACGTCGCCGTTCGGCACGCGCAAGAAGATGCCGGTGTGGGTGGAAGCCGACGTGCTGGAGTATCCCGTGGTCTACATCAACGGCGGGCGGCGCGGCTATCTGGTGGGCATCGATCCGAAGGTGCTGGTGGACCTGCTGGGCGCGAAGCCGGTGACGGTGGCGCTGGAGTAGAGAGGGAGCCCGGTGGTATCCCGCTACCACCTGGCCCGCTGGCGCGGCGGGCACAATGGGACTAGAACACCAAGAACCGGAGCCCGATCCGCGGGCAAGCAACCGGACGCCACCCTCATCCCACGGAGACAATCATGAGCAAACGACTGTTGATGCTGGTCGGCGACTACGCCGAAGACTACGAGACCATGGTGCCGTTCCAGACGCTGCTGACCGTCGGCCACACGGTGCATGCGGTCTGCCCGGACAAGAAGGCGGGCGACACGGTGGCCACGTCGATCCATGATTTCGAAGGCGCGCAGACCTACACCGAAAAGCGCGGCCACAACTTCACGCTGAACTACGACTTCGATCGCGTCGAACCCTCGTCCTACGACGGCCTGGTGATCCCCGGCGGGCGCGCGCCCGAGTACCTTCGCCTGAATGAAAAGGTGCTGGAGATCGTGCGGCATTTCGACAAGGCCAACAAGCCCATCGCCGCCGTATGCCACGGCGCGCAGATCCTCGCTGCGGCCGACGTGCTGAAGGGCAGGACCTGCTCGGCGTACCCCGCCTGCGCACCCGAGGTCCGGCTGGCGGGCGGCACCTACGCCGAGATCGCCGTCGACCAGGCCTACACGGATGGCAACCTGGTATCGGCGCCCGCCTGGCCCGCGCATCCGGCCTGGATGGCGCAGTTCCTGGCGGTGCTGGGCACCAAGATCACGCACTGACCGGGATCACGCACTGAGCGCGGCGTGCGGGCGCCGCGCTCAGTTGTCGACGATCATGTTCCT
This sequence comes from Achromobacter animicus, assembly GCF_040775605.1. Lineage (NCBI taxonomy): Bacteria > Pseudomonadati > Pseudomonadota > Betaproteobacteria > Burkholderiales > Alcaligenaceae > Achromobacter > Achromobacter animicus. Next base: position 4,679,723 of record NZ_JAYGJK010000001.1, on the reverse strand, counting down.
TACGCCGCCGCCTCCGAGAGGCGCAGTCCAACGATTCCGATGAACGCCAGGCCAAGGAAGCAGGCGCGGGTCCAGTTCATCTCATCCTGAAACACCAGCACGCCGACAAGCACCAGCCCGATCGTTCCAATGCCGGTCCAGATGGCATAAGCCATCCCCATGGGCAATGCGCGCAAGGCCAGCGCCAGCAGGTAGATGCTGCCCAACCCCGCCATCACGGCGATGATGCTTGGCCCAGGCTTGGTCCAACCCGCATTCAGTTTGAGCGAAAGACCCATCACTATCTCCAAGGCTGCGGCAAGGAACAGATAAGTCCACGCCATGGCTCAGCCCTTGGTGGAAGCAGACCGGTTGGGGGCAGCACGGGAAGCCGGCTTGTTCGCCAGAAGCCCCGCCTGTACCGCAGGCCGCGCAGCGATCACATCCAGCCAGCGCTGAACGTGTGGATAGGACCTGATGTCCAGGTCCAACTCGTCCCAGGTTCTCAGCCAGGTGAATGCGGCGATATCGGCGATGCTGTAGTTTTCCGACGCGATGAAGGCGGATTCGCTCAGGCGGGTATCCACGACCTGATAAAGCCGAAGCGATTGCTTCCGGTATCGCTGTATCGCCTCGGCATTGCCCGTTGTCGAGGCATGCAGAAACCACCATAGCTGCCCCAGCATCGGGCCTATGCCGCCAATCTGGAAATGCAGCCACTGCTGCACAGCAACGCTTTCGGCCTGCGTCTCGGGCTGCAGACACCCCGTTTGCGACGACAGATAGGAAAGGATGGCACCCGACTCGAAGACGGCCAGGCCGGCTTTTCGATCAACGATGGCGGGAATCTTGCCGTTCGGGTTGATCTTGAGGAACTCCGGTTGATGCTGGTCGCCCTTTTCAAGATCAAGATCGAACTGCTCATAGGTCAGTCCGGCTTCTTTGAGAAAGATGCTGACCTTCTGCCCGTTGGGGGTGTCTGCGGTGTAGAACGCGAGATCGGCCTGTGTCATGTCTATCCTTGTCGATGAATAGCATTGCAATTGCAATCGTTGCAAATGCAATCGTATGACACGATGCCGCGTCGTGCAAGAGGTCCATCAACAGAGGTCAGCCATGCGATCGCAGCGTCTTCGCTCGCCCGCGTTCACGCCGCCAAGCCGGCGGGCGGCGTCTGCATGTCTTGAACAAATTGCCTGCCAGCTTCAGTTGCCTTGCGCGCGGGCAACGGCAGCGGCCTGGTCCAGCGCCGCGGCAAACTTGCTTTGCTCTTCGGCACTGAACTGGCTCAGAAACACTTCGGCAACGGTTCCTTCGTAGACCTTCCACATCTTCTTGCGCAGCGCGCGGCCTTCCTTTGTGATGGTGGCGAACGCGGCGCGGCCATCTTCGGCCGAGCGTGCGCGCTGAACCAGCCCCTCTTGCTCCAGGCGGTCGACCAGCCGAGTGAGGTTGTATCGTTCGATCGCCAGCGCGTCGGCCAGTTCGTGCATCCGCCGTGTGCCGCCTGGTCCGCTTTCCAGTCCCCAAAGAACGTCGTACCAGGCATAGACGGGCAGCTTGGCCGCTGCCAGGCGGCTTTCGACCTCGCGGATCATCAAACGATGGGCGCGCACAAACGAGAACCAAAGATCCGCTGCGTCTTTCACCATGGCAGGCTCCTTTCGAGTTTTAGTTGCATTTGCAATTCTAGCTGAACTAGAATTGCGGCCCATACGATTGCATTTGCAATTCATGGATTGAACGTTGGTGACTGCGCCACGCCCGTCTGGCTGGTCGGCCGCAGCCCCGCTTCAACCCGTCATTTTTCCTGGAGGACCGCCATGAATCACCCCCTCGCCCTGGTCGACGTCGACCCGCTGGAAACTCGAGAGTGGCTGGAAGCGCTGGAGGCTGTCACGACGGTCGAAGGCCGTTCGCGCGCTCACTACCTGATCGACCGGCTTACCGACTTCGACGCCAGCCGGCACGGTGATATGCATGGCCGCGTCACCAGCGCGTACGTCAACACCATCGGCAAAGACCCGCAGCCCGCCTACCCGGGCGACATCGGCATCGAACAGCGCCTGAATGCCTACATCCGCTGGAATGCGATGGTCATGGTGTTGCGCGCCGGCAAGCAGTCCAACGTCGGCGGACACATTGCCACCTACCAGTCCGCCGCCGTGCTCTATGACGTGGGTTTCAACCACTTCTTCCGGGGACGTACCGAGACATTCGGCGGCGACATGGTCTACATCCAGGGCCATTCCGCACCGGGCATTTACGGACGCGCCTATCTGGAGGGGCGCATCACCGAAGCGCAGCTGGACAACTTCCGCCGCGAGGCGGGACGCGTTGGCCTGTCGTCTTACCCCCACCCGCGCCTGATGCCCGACTTCTGGCAGTTCCCCACCGTGTCGATGGGCCTGGGTCCGCTGACCGCCGCCTATCAGGCGCGGTTCATGCGCTATCTCGAGTACCGCGGATTGCTGGAGCATCAGGGCCGCAAGGTGTGGGCTTTCCTGGGCGACGGCGAGATGGACCAGCCGGAATCGCTGGCCGCTATCTCGGTCGCAGGGCGCGAACGCCTCGACAACCTGATCTTCGTCGTCAACTGCAATCTGCAACGTCTGGACGGCCCGGTGCGGGGCAACAGCAAGATCGTGCAGGAACTCGAAGGCACCTTCAGGGCCGCAGGATGGAACGTCATCAAGGTGCTGTGGGGCAGCGGTTGGGACGATCTGCTCAAGCGCGACACGAGCGGGCTGCTGCGCCAACGCATGATGGAATGCGTGGACGGCGAATATCAAACCTTCAAGTCGCAAAGCGGCGCCTATGTGCGCGAACACTTCTTCGGCAAGTATCCCGAGCTGCTGGCGTTGGTGGCGCACTTGTCGGACGACGAGATCTGCGCGCTGACACGCGGCGGCCATGACCCGGAGAAGGTGCATGCCGCCTACGCGCAAGCCGTCAGCACGGAAGGCCGGCCCACGGTCGTCCTGGTCAAGACCGTCAAGGGATTCGGCATGGGCGAGGCTGGCGAAGGCCAGAACATCAACCACCAGTTGAAGAAGATGAGCGCAGACGCCGTGCGTGCGTTCCGTGATCGCTTTTCGCTGCCGGTGCCCGATGACGAGCTCGAAGCCATGCCCTACCTGAAACCCGCGCCCGACAGCGAAGAAGCCCGCTACTTTGCACAACGCCGGGCCGCGCTGGGCGGCTATGTTCCGTCGCGCTCCGGCAAGGTTGCGCCGCTGGCGGTGCCGCCGCTCAGCGCCTTCGCCACGCAATTGAAAGACAGTGGCGAGCGCGGGGTTTCGACCACCATGTCTTTCGTGCGCATCCTGACCACGCTGCTCAAGGACCCCAACCTGGGCAAGCTGGTGATTCCTATCGTGCCGGACGAATCGCGCACTTTCGGCATGGAAGGTCTGTAGATCATCGGCGACCAGATCCGTCCCTTCGTCACTGACCGCCGGTTCGTCACCCTTGGCACGGACGGGTTCGGCCGCTCGGACACCCGCGAATCACTGCGCACCTTCTTCGAGGTGGATCGTCATTTCATCGTGCTGGCAGCCGTCAAGGCGCTGGCTGACGAGGGCGTCGTCCCGCGCCAGAAGATCGGTGAGGTCATCAGCCGTTATGACATCGACGTGAATAAAGTGGACCCGGCATCGGTCTAGGCCAAGGCGAAGGCGACACCACAGGGGCGCGCTTCGGTGACCGTCGACGTCAGTCCGCGGCGATCACCCGCCCCGGGTTGAACAACCCCAGCGGATCGAACAGGCGCTTGATGCTTGCCATCATCGCCATCTCGTTGGCCGGCTTGTACCGGCCGATCGAACCCACCCGCAGCTGTCCCACGCCATGCTCGGCGGAGATCGACCCGTTCATGCGCGCCACCACGTCGTACACCGCGCCCGAAACCGCCTTCTCCGAATTGCGCATGGCCTGGTAAGCCGACGCATCCGCGCCGGGCGGCGTCGACACGTTGTAGTGCAAGTTGCCGTCGCCCACATGGCCGAACACGAAGATGCGGGCATTGGGCAACACGCGATGCACCGCCGTCTGCGCGGCGTCGATGAATTCCCCGATGCGCGAGATCGGCAGCGAAATGTCGTGCTTGATGTTCTCGCCGTCGATGGATTGCGCTTCGGGCAGGTGATGCCGGATCTGCCAGAACGAGGCCGACTGCGCCAGGGTCGACGCAATGGCCGCATCCGTGACGATGCCCGCCTCGAAGGCCGCTTCCATCAGCGCTTCGAACCGCTCCGTGGCATGGGCTGCGCTCTCGGCGTCGCTGGATTCCAGCAACACGTAATACGGCGCCTTGGCAGGCACGGGGCTGCGCGCGCCGGGCGTGTGTTGCAGCACCAGCTCTACGGCCGGACCGCTGATCAGTTCAAAGGCCGTCAGGCTGGCCGACAGATACGACTGGGCCAGCGACAGCAGTTGCACCGCGCTCTGCGGGTCCGGCACGGCGGCAAAGGCCGTCATCTGCGCGGCGGGGCGCGGATACAGCTTGACGGTGGCGGCCGTGATGATGCCCAGTGTGCCCTCCGCGCCGATGAAAAGCTGCTTCAGGTCGTACCCGGTGTTGTCCTTGCGAAGCCCGCGCAGTCCGTTCCAGATTTGCCCGTCGGGCGTCACCACTTCCAGGCCCAGGCACAGGTCCCGCGCATTGCCATAGCGCAGCACCTGAATCCCGCCGGCGTTGGTGGCCAGGTTGCCGCCCAGCGTGCAGCTTCCTTCCGCGCCCAGGCTCAACGGAAACAGCCGGTCCGCCTGAGCAGCAGCCTCCTGCACGTTGGCCAGCACGGCGCCCGCCTGCGCGGTCAACGTGTTGTTGTAGCGGTCCACGTCCAGGATGGCGTTCATGCGGGCCAGCGACAGCACGATGCTGTGACCGCCGCCGTCCGGCACGCTGCCGCCGACCAGGCCTGTGTTGCCCCCTTGCGGATAGATGGCGACGCGGCGCTCCCGGCACCAATTCACCAGCTTGGCCACGTCCTCGGTGCTGTCGGGCTGCGCCAGCGCCAGGGTGCGGCCCGTCCACCGCTTGCGGTAGTCGGTCAGGTGCGGCGCCAGGGCGTCGGCGTCGTCCAGCACGCGCCCCTGAAATGCGGCGCGTAAAGAGGCTTTGATGTCTTCGTCAGGCATGGCCGGCTCGTTTGTCGCGTCAGTTGGCGGAAGCGCCGGCGGCTTGCACCACGGCTTTCCATTTCTCGATCTCGGTGCCGATGAAGGCGTTGAATTCCGCCGGACCCTTGACGGTAGGCACCGCGCCCAGCTCGATCACGCGCTTCTGCATATCGGGGTCGGCCATGGCCTTCTCGATGGCCTGATCGATGCGGTTCACGATGGGCGCCGGCGTGCCTGCCGGGGCCAGCACGCCAAACCACGAGCCCGCCTCGAAATTGGGCACGCCGGCCTCGGCCATGGTGGGTACGTCGGGCAGATTGGTGCTGCGTTCCGCGCTGGTCACGGCCAACGCGCGCAGCGTGCCGTTCTTGATGAAAGGCAGCGAGGTCGGCAGGTTGTCGAACATCAGGTGCACCTGTCCGCCGACCAGATCCGTCACGGCCGCGGCGCTGCCCTTGTACGGCACGTGCACCATGTCGACACCCGTGCGGCTCTTGAACATTTCGCCCGACAGATGGATCGAGCTGCCCGCGCCGCTGGACGCAAAGCTCAGCTTGCCCGGATTCTTCTTGCCGTACTCGATCAGTTCCTGCACCGACTTCACGGGCAGGCTGGCCGTCACGGCCAGCACGTTCGGCACGGACGCCACCAGCGTGACCGGCGCAAAATCCGCCGGTTTGAACCGGATGTCCTTGTAGATGGCGTAGTTGATGGCCTGCGTGCCCACCGTGCCCATCAACAGCGTGTAGCCGTCGGCATCGGCGCGCGCTACGAAGTCCGCGGCAATGTTGCCCGCCGCGCCCGGACGGTTTTCCACCACGACGGGCTGACCCACCGCTTTCTCGATGTGCGGCGCAATCAGCCGGGCCACCACGTCGGTGTTTCCGCCCGCAGAAAACGGGATGACCATGCGGATGGGTTTGGTCGGCCAGTTATCCGCCGCGCTCGCGCCCGCCGACGCCGCCAGCGCGACCAGACCCGCGCACGCGTAGGCAATGCTCTGCTTGGTGCTCTTGAACATGTTGTCTCCTTGCTTATGGTTTTTGATGTTCGGTACTGCAGTGCATCCCGAAACGCCGCGGGAACACGGCGCTCGGGAAATTCGGTCAACCCGCTTCGGCGAGCGTGCGCTTCAGGCGTTCAAGCAGCAGATCGATCTCGGCGTGGTCAGTCGCGTCCAGCTTCGGACCCGGCCGGCGCATGCCCGCATGCTTGATCGCGCCGCGGCGCTTCATGATCTCCTTGCGGACGGCGACGCCCCACTGGCTCTGGTTCTCGTAGCTCAGCAACGGCAGGTAGCGGTCGAACACCGCGTGGGCTTCGTCGACACGGCCCGCCGTGTACAGCGCATAGACCTGCGACAGCATCTCGGGATGCGAGAACCCGGCCATCGGCCCATCGATGCCGCGGCCCATTTCCAGCGGCAGGAACATCGCGTTGTTGCCGGTCAGGATGGCGACGCGGCGGCCGGGCAGGGCGCGCAGCTTGGTGATCTTGGTGATGCTGGGCAGGTCCTCTTCCTTGACCGCCTGGATTTGCGGGTGACGCTCGATCAACTGGCCAATCACCGGCACCGACATCCAGGTGCCTGTCGAAAACGGAAAGTCCTGCAGCACCGTCGGCACATTGCCGATCCGGTCGAACACGGCCTCGAAGTAGGACAACACTTCCTGCTCGGTGCGCAACCCGCCTGGCGGCGCGATCATGACGCCCGCGGCGCCCGCGTCCATCACCTGACCGGTCAGCTCGGCCATCTGGGCCACGCTGCTGTTGCTGACGCCCACCACGACCGGCTTGTTCCTGGCGCGCGCGATGAACCGCGACGCCACCGCCAGCGATTCCGCCGGCGTGAGCTTGTTGGCCTCGCCGGCAACGCCCAGCACGGTCAGGCCATTGGCGCCGTGTGAAAAATAGAAGTCGGTCAGCGAGTCGACGCTCTCCAGGTCGATGGCGCCGTTCTCCTGGAAGGGCGTCTGCGCAACGATGTAAACGCCACGGGCTTGGTCAAGCATGTTGTCTCCTGATCTTGGTATGAATATCGGAAAATATTAGCGCTAATATTTTATTAGCGCTAATATTTTTGATAGGGAGATTCCCCAGGAAATGCGATGTTTCCGCTCAGAACTAGGCGCGGTTCAGCCTGGGCAGGACAGGGAAAGCGTCAGGCGCTCTGACGCCGCATCAACGTGAATCCCACATCGACCCGCAACCCCGCATTGGCTTGACCCTCCAGGCGGTCGATGATGGCGCGCGCGGCCTGCTCGCCGATCAGCGAGCCGTCGATGCGCACGGTCGTCAGCGGCGGGGTGGTGGCCGCCGCATAAGCCTGATCGCCGAATCCCACGACGGCCAGGTCACCGGGCACCTGCCTGCCCAGCGCTGCGGCTTCCAGCAATACGCCCATGGCAATCATGTCGGTGCTGCACACCACGGCATCGGCATCGGGCTCGCGAGCCAGCAGTTCGGCCAGCCCGCTGCGGCCCGCGCCCATCGTGGCGGGGGCGGGGATCAGCACATGCGGCGTGTCTGCGTCCGCGTCGATCAAACGCAACTCGCGCGCCGCCGCCGTGAAACCCTGCAACCGGCGTCCCGCACGCGGGTCATTCCCGATGACGGCCACGGGCCGCCGCCTTCCGGTTTCAGATAGAAACTGCGCCACGCATGCGCCCGCAGCCTCGTGCGAAAAGCCGATCAGCATGTCGACCGGATCGTCGTTCCAATCCCAGGCTTCCACGACGGGAATGCGCGCCGCGCGCAACTGCGTCCTGCCGGTCGGGGTCAGCACCGTGCGCATCATGACCACGCCGTCGGGCCGCCGGCCCAGGATCGCTTGCAGGGCGGACACTTCCAGTTCGGGGTCGTATCCGCTTTCGGTCAGCATCATCTGATAGCCGTGGCGGCTGAGGTGCAGGCTGAGCGTCTGCAGCGCCTCCAGAAACACAGGGCTGCCCAGCGTGGGCACCGTCACCGCCACCAGACGGCTGCGGCCGCTGGCCAGGCCGCCGGCAACCAGGTCCTGAACGTACCCGGTCTGGGCGATGGCGTCGTGGATGAGCTTGACGGTGCGTTCAGGTACGTTCTCGGGGGCGTTCAGCACCCGCGACACCGTGTGCATCGACATGCCCGCCACGCGCGCGACGTCCGCAATGGTCACCCGGCCAGACCCGCGCCGAGGCGCGCGGCTGGTGGCAGGCTTGCTGCGACGCTCAGTGGGAGGAGGGGACATGCGGCCTCTCTGGGATCAGGGTAGGCCGGATTGTACCGAGCCGCCGCCACGAAAAAGCGCCCGCTGCGGCACATGCCGCAGCGGACGCTTTTGGGGCGCGCGCAGGTATCAGGCGAAGTCGAGCACGATGCGGCCTTCGATCTGGCCCTGCTTCATGCGGTCGAACACGCTGTTGATGTTGTCCAGGCTTTCGGTGGCGACGGTGGCGTGGACCTTGCCCTCTTCGGCAAACTGCAGCGACTCCTGCAGATCCAGCCGCGATCCCACGATGGAGCCGCGCACGGTGACGCCGTTAAGCACCATGTCGAAGATCGACAGCGGGAAATCCCCCGGCGGCAACCCGTTCAGCGAAATCGTGCCGCCCCGGCGCACCATGCCCAGCGCCTGCTCGAACGCCTTGGGCGACACCGCGGTGATCAGCGCGCCATGCGCACCGCCGATCTCCCGCTTCAGGTAAGCAGCCGGATCCGTGGTCAGCGCATTGACGGTGACTTCCGCACCCAGGCGGCGCGCGAAGTCCAACTTGGCGTCGTCGATGTCCACCGCCGCCACGTTCAGGCCCATTGCCTTGGCGTACTGCACCGCCATGTGGCCCAAGCCGCCAATCCCCGAAACGACCACCCAGTTGCCAGGCCGGGTGTCCGTCATTTTCAGGCCCTTGTACACGGTGACGCCGGCACACAGCACCGGGGCCACATCGACGAAGCCGACGCTCTTGGGCAGCAGGCCCACGTAATCGGCTGCCGCCAGCGCGTACTCGGCGAAACCGCCGTTGACGGAGTAGCCCGTGTTCTGCTGCGATTCGCACAGGGTTTCCCAGCCGCCCAGGCAGTGCTCGCAATGGCCGCAGGCGGAATACAGCCACGGGATCCCGACGCGGTCGCCTTCCTTGACGTGCGTGACACCGGCGCCCGCGGCGACGACGTAGCCGACGCCCTCGTGGCCGGGAATGAAAGGGGGATTGGGTTTGACGGGCCAGTCGCCTTCGACGGCGTGCAGGTCCGTGTGACAGACACCGCAGGCTTCGATCTTTACCAGGAGTTCGCCCGGACCCGGGCGCGGCACGGCGACTTCCTCGATTACCAGCGGTTGGCCAAACGCGCGTGCGACTGCTGCCTTCATGGTCTTGTTCATCACTACCTCCGAAGTCTGATCAGTTTGACTATGCTCGGCCGCTTGGGCGGCTAAAACCATGATGTACATCAATCAGCGCGGGAAGGTACAACTCGTCACCGAGTCGGGGGCCGTATTGCGGCCGGCGCGGCAATCGTCGTACAGTCGTTCGCAGGCGCGCCGTTCCCGGCAGCGTGTCGCCGATGCCCAGGAGCCGTCCATGTGTGAAATCTTCATCCGCGCCACCGAGCACTCCTACGCCTGCGAAACCCGATCGTTGCGCCTGCACGGAGTGGCGACCAGCCTTCGGCTCGAGCACCTGTTTTGGCAGGTGCTGGAAGAAATCGCCGGCCGCGACGGCATGCGGGTCACGCAACTGATCGAACGCCTGTACGACGAACTGGTCGAGTACCGCGGCGAGGCCGCCAACTTCACCTCGTTCCTGCGCGTATGCTGCCTGCGGTATCAGTTGCTGCAGGCCGAAGGCCGCATTCCCCGGGATGCCCGCGTGCCGATCCAATCGCTCAATGCCCAAGCCGTCCTGGAAGGGCTGCCGCCGTCGCTGTGCGATGCCCAACCCGTTCCCGCGAAGCGCCGCGCGGCATGACGACATAGCGCGCGCTGACTTGGCGAGCAGGCGTCGCTCCATGCCCGCCCGCGGCAGCAACAGGTCCCGCGCATTCGTGCTGCCTACCGTGTCGCCAACAGTCCCCGCAGCAATAGCTCCAATGCCGCGCTGCCCCGCGCCAGCCGCGCACTGCCATCTTCGCCGTCGGCAATCCAGAACGCGGCTTCGGCCAGACTGCCGTAAATCAGCGAAGCGAGCGCCTGCGCATCCGCGTCGGCCACAATCCCCTGCTGGATGAGGTTGTCGATCAGGCGCTGCATAGACGCCACGCAATGGCGTTGTGATTCCGGGGATGCGCCACCCAGCACCGCCGTGGCGTCGCGCAGCACGATGCGCTGGATCTCGGGCTCCAGCGCCATTTCCAGGTAGGCATGGCAGCGTTTTCGAAAGCCTTCCCATGCGTCGTCGGAGCGGTCCGAGATCGTCTGAAGGCGCGCATCCATCTCGGCGTCGATCTGCGCCACGACCGCCGACAGCAATCCCTTCTTGTCGCCGAAGTGGTGGTATAGCGCGCCACGGGTCAGTCCCGCCTGCGCAGTGAGGTCGTCCATCGAAGTGGCGGCATAGCCGTGCGCCGCAAAGCACTGTCTGGCCGTTGCGAGCAGCGTGGCGCGGGTTTCTTCCATCTCGGCGCGCGTGCGGCGAACCATTCCTCTCTCCTTACATACGACGCGTATGATTATTTACAAACAGTCCGTATGAATATACGATCTTATTCATACGGACTGTTTGTATTGTCGCCGGCCGGCCGTGCAGCGGCAAGCCGATACCTGCTGGAGAGATGAATGACCAACCCTTATGGCGACCTTTTCGCCGCTCGCGGCACGCGGGGCTTTGCCTTGGCGGGCCTCGTGGCGCGGATCCCGCTGCCGATGACCGGCATCGGCATCATCACCATGCTGTCGCAACTGCGTGGCGGCTATGCCTTGGCGGGAGCTGTTTCCGCCACCTTTGTGCTGACCTATGCGCTGCTGTCGCCGCAGATTTCCCGACTGGTGGACCGGCATGGGCAAATGCGCGTGCTACCCGTCGCCACGGCCGTTAGCGTCATCGGATTTTTGATCCTGCTTGGCGGTTCGTGGTGGCAGGCGGCCAACTGGACGCTGTTTGCCGGCGCCTTGCTGGCGGGTTTCATGCCAAGCATGTCCGCAATGGTGCGGGCGCGCTGGGCCGTGCTATACCGGGGCCAGCCGCGTTTGCAGACGGCTTACTCCCTGGAAACGGTGCTCGACGAAGTCACGTTCATCGCCGGGCCGCCATTGTCGGTCGGACTGTCGGTCGCGGTGTATCCCCAGGCCGGTCCGCTGGTCGCGGCACTGTTGCTGATGGTTGGTGTGTTCGCGCTGGTCGTGCAGCGGGACACCGAACCGCCCGTCCAGGCGCAAGACGCCGCCACCACGGACGCCGGATCGGTGATCCGATCGGCGCACGTTTGTGTGCTGGCGCTGCTGATGGTGGCGATGGGCATCATCGTGGGCACGGTGGACATCGTGAGCGTGGCCTTCGCCGAACAGATGGGCCAGCCGGCCGCGGCCAGTCTGGTGCTGTCGGCTTATGCCGTGGGTTCCTGCGCGGCCGGACTGTTGTACGGCGCGCTCAAGGTAAAGACGCCACAGCATCGCCTCTTGCTGCTGTGCGGTCTGGCAATCGCAGCCACCACCTTGCCATTCCTGCTCGTCGGCAGCATCGCCGCGCTGGCTGGCGCCGTGCTGGTTGCTGGAGTGTTCTTCGCGCCGACCATGATCGTCGCCATGTCGCTGGTCGAGCGCCTGGTGCCCGAGCAACGCCTGACCGAAGGCATGACTTGGCTGCTGGCCGGATTGAATGTCGGCGTTGCGCTGGGCGCTGCGTTATCCGGCCACGTGGTGGATGGCGGTGGGGCACGGGCGGGCTTCGCCGTCGCGGTCGGCGCAGGCGGGGTAGTGCTGTTGGTGGCGATGTGGGGGCATCGGCGCCTGAGCGCCCATGGCTCGCCGGCATGGCGGGCCGCGTGATGGCGGCCCGGTCATTATGGCTGGCCGTCGGGGCGGCCAGTCTTGCCACTTTCTCCGTCGTGACCACTGAAATGCTGCCGGTAGGTCTGCTGACGCCCATTGCCGACACGATGCGCGTCTCCACGGGATCCGCCGGGCTGACGATCTCGCTGCCCGCGTTGCTGGCTGCGCTGTTCGCGCCGTTGGTGGTGATCGCATCGGGCGGCATGGATCGGCGCAAGATCCTGAGCGGCCTGCTGGGTCTGCTGGTGATCGCCAACGTGGGTTCGGCATTCGCGCCCGGCATGGGTTGGCTACTCGCGGCGCGCGTCCTCGTCGGATTCTGCATGGATGGCATATGGGCCATCGCCGGCGGCCTGGCTGCACGGCTTGTGCCGCACGGCGCTGTCGGCTTGGCGACATCCATCATCTTTGGCGGCGTCGCCGCCGCATCCGTGATGGGCGTGCCGCTCGGCTCGCTGATTGGAGAACTCGCCGGGTGGCGCTGGGCCTTCGCAAGCATGGCCGTCTTCAGCGCGCTGGTGCTGGCGCTTCATCTTGCTGTCATGCCGGCGTTGCCCGTGGCCAGTTCGGCCTCCGCGCGCCAGTTCGGCGCGCAACTGGCCAATCGCGGATTGCGGGCGGGGCTGCTGCTGACGTTGTTGCTGGTGACCGGGCACTTCACGGCCTTCACCTTCGTGCGTCCGCTGTTGCTGTCGGTGTCGGGGTTCGACGCGCAATGGATCGGCGCGTTGCTGTTTGCCTATGGACTCGCGGGCATCGTCGGCAACTTCCTCGCTGGCATCGCCGCGGCGCAGCGCACCGTGCCGACCTTGACGGCAATTGCGCTGGGATTGCTGCTGACACCGGCCCTGTTCCTGGCCGTGGGCGGTTTTCCTATCGGCGGTGGTGTGGCGCTCGTGGCATGGGGCCTGGCCTATGGCGGCGTGTCTGTCGGCCTCATGACCTGGATGATGAAGGCCGCGCCGGGGCATGTGGAAGTCGCCACCGCGCTGTATGTGGCCGTGTTCAATATCGGCATTTCACTCGGATCATGGGCAGGCGGCCAGATCGTCGATGGCTTCGGCTTGACCAGCAATCTGTTTGCGGCGGGAGGGTTGGCTGCCGCAGCGCTGCTGGTGCTGGCGCTGTATGCCAGCCTGGGGAAGCAGGGCGCGAAAGCCGGCTCTGATGGAAAGCCCGCGAAGTGCAGTGCGCAAGTGCGCGCCAAATGAGGAAAGGGCCCGATGCAATCGGGCCCTTCATTTTTGCTACACGCAGCGGTCAGCCGGCCATCAGCCCCCGGCGCCTATCGACGCCATCGCCACTTCGCTCTGCACGATGCGGCGGATGCGCACGGCATCGCCGATACGCGAGAGTTTGCCCTGCGAATCCAGCAGCACGATCGCCAGATCGCGGCCGTTGATACGCGCCAGCATCACCAGGCATTCGCCCGCTTCGTTGATGTAGCCGGTCTTGGACACCTTGATGTCCCAGTCGGGCTTGCGCACCAGCAGGTTGGTGTTGCGGAAGGTCTGCGTGCGGTTGTTGATCTCGACCTCGTACTCCGTGTCGGTGGAGTAGCGGTGGATCAGCGGACGCTGCGACGCCGCGCGCAACAGGCGCGCCAGATCATGCGGCGACGACACGTTGTTGCTGGACAGGCCAGTGGGTTCGATGAACCGCGTGCTGGTCATGCCCAGCGATTGCGCCTTGGCATTCATGGCGGCCACGAAGGCCCGCAGGCCGCCCGGGTAGTGGCGGCCCAGCGCGTTCGCGGCGCGGTTTTCGGAAGACATCAGCGCCAGGTGCAGCATGTCGCCGCGCGACAGCTTGGTGCCCACGCGCAGCCGCGACGTGGTGTGCTTGAGCTCGTCGACGTCCTCGTCGGTGATCTCCAGCATCTCGTCCATCGGCAGGTTGGCGTCCACCACGACGACGGCGGTCATCAGCTTCGAGATCGAAGCAATGGGGCGCACGACGTTTTCGTTCTTGGCGAAGATGACCGTGGAAGTTTCCAGGTCTTGCACATAGGCGGTGCTGGAGCGCAGCGCGGCCGCTTCGGCGCGGGCCGAGGCGGCGGGCGGCGGCATCGCGGCGCTGGCAGCGCCGGCTGCGGCAACGCGCCGGCCGCGAGCGGCCTTGTCCGCCTTGCCACCCTTGCCGCTCTTACCCGACGCGCCCGCCTTCTTGGACGGCGTGCCTTTCGCGGCAACCTGCTTGCCGCTCTTGGGCGGGGCCTTCTTGGCCGAAGAGGATTTGGGAGGCGACTTCTTGGCGGACGGCGCTGCCTGCTTGGCAGCGGCGCTCTTGCCCGAGCCCGCCTTGGGCGCGGGGGCCTTCTTTGCTTGTTGCGCCTTGCAGGCCGCCGATTTGGCGTTTGTCTTGCAAGGATCGGAATTTTTGGCTGCTTGTGCCGCAGGGGGCAGGAGCGCGCACACCGCCAGCGCGGCAGGCGCTAGGGCTTTCGCAATTGCACGTTTCCAGGAAAAGGCCATGGTTGAGCAGGCTTGTCGGTCTGTGAACAAATATTTCTTAAGCCGGCGTTTCGTCGGATCAGGAAAAGTCCAGATGAATTATGGGCTTACGCGTCGAATTTAAACAGCAATTTCAAGTGCCACGCAAGGCGATTTGCGACGTTTACCGAAAAAAAATATCAGTGACATATTGACGCAGCAGCAATTGGTCACATGTCAGAAGTCGCAAAGCTAACCGCGCAGCGCGCAAGAGCGTAGCCCGGATTAACCCTCATCTGGCTGAATGGGTGGACTTTTTTGAGGAGGAACGGCGCGCAAGGCCGAGGCTTGAGTGGCCTCGCCGGGTGGAATCGAACCACCAATTGACCCTTAGGAGGGGCCGGTTATATCCATTTAACTACGGCGAGCGGGGCGGGTGCGCGAGGCGCTTGCAGCACTGAGGGCGGCAAACGGGCGCCAGCATGGGCGCGCTACTGCACTAAGGCCTTGAAATTGCTGCGGAACTTGCGAGCCGAAGTTTAGCACTGCGGACGCGGGCCTCGAAGCAGGACGCAAGTCTATCAGCAGGCGGGGCAACGCCCAAATCATTGGGCTTTGACTGGCGCCTCGCAAACGCCTCGTCCGCGAAGCTTGTCGTGCCAACGCGGGTATTCACGGACCCGCCTGCCGACTTGTATATGATGTTTGAGTCCCGCCGCCGCGCGGGGCCGCCCCGAGGAGGGGGCGCAAACCCAAAAACAACCAGACACGGGTTTCATGTCTAGCCAAACCGATACGATTTCCGCACGCACCATTGCCTTGGGCACCCTGGTCGTGCTGCTTGCCATGGGGGTGCGCGCCACCTTCGGCCTTTTCATGCAACCGATGGGCCTGGCGCACGGCTGGAGCCGCGAAGTGTTCTCCATGGCCTTCGCCCTGCAGAACCTGGTGTGGGGCGTGGCCTGTATCTTCATGGGCATGCTGGCCGACCGATACGGTTCGGGCCGCACGATTGCCCTGGGCGCGCTGCTGTACATGCTGGGCCTCATCGGCACGCGCTTTGCCACCGACGAGGCCACGCTTTATCTGACGGCCGGCGTGCTGGTCGGGCTGGGCCAGGCGGGCACCACCTTCCCCGTCATCCTGCCCGTCGTCGCGCGCTCCGTGCCGCCCGCCTATCGCAGCACGTCGATGGGCATTGCCAGCGCGGGCGGCTCGCTGGGGCAATTTGCCGTGGTGCCTACCGGGCAACTGCTCATCAGCGGTCTGGACTGGACCGGCGCGCTGTGGGTGCTGTCGCTCTTCGTGGCATGCGCCGCACCGCTTGCGTATTTCCTGCGTGGCCGGCCGCAAGCGCACACGGGTCCCCAGCAATCGCTGGCCACCGCCATCAAGCAGGCCGTGCGGCATCCGTCGTTCCACTTCCTGTTCTGGAGCTACTTCGTCTGCGGCTTCCACACTGCGTTCATTACCTTGCATTTGCCTGCGTATGTGACCGACGGCGGGCTGACGGCCGGGCAGGGCGCCACCGCAATCGCGCTCATCGGCCTCTTCAACGTCCTGGGGTCGTTCTACGCCGGCAAACTCGGCGGCAAGTACAGCAAGAAGCGGCTGCTGGCGGTGGTGTACTTCATGCGGGCCTTCGGCATCCTGTTGCTGCTTTCGGTGCCGCTGACGCCATGGGTGTTGTACGTATTTGCCGCATGGATGGGTTTGTTCTGGCTGGGCACCGTGCCGTTGACGCAGGGGCTCATCGGTCAGATCTATGGCCTGCGCTATGCGGCCACGCTCTCGGGCATCGTGTTCCTCGGCCATCAGTTGGGCAGCTTCATCGGCGTGTGGCTGGGCGGCTACGCCTACGCCAAGACCGGCAGCTATGACCTGGTCTGGTGGCTGGGCGTTGCACTGGCGGTCATCGCCGCGCTGCTGTGCCTGCCCGTGCGTGAACAGCCGGTGACGCCGGCTCAGCCCGCAACGGCGTGATCACGACCTCCCGGAACCGCGCCATGAACGCCAGCCCGAACCCCGAAGCCCCGCGCCGCAAAGGCTGGCGCGCCGTGGGCGTGCTGGCGTTGGTTGCCGTGTTGGGGCTTGCATTCTGGGGGTACACCACGCCAGAGATGCAGATTCACTGGGAAAACCTGGCCGCACTCTGCGGGTTTTGACAGGGCTCGGCTTACCGCAACCGGCGCATTTTGCCGGCCGGCTCGCGGTATCCTACGGCGGAGATTTTTCTCCGCCTTTTTCATCTCTTTTTCTTCGCGTGGCGCCTGCCGCGCGCGCCCTTGGATGACCATGCAGGACGCAGCGCCCACCTACTCCGATCTCTCGTTGCCAGACATCGCTGGTCTGCCTGCGGCGGACACGCTTGTGCTGACGGTGAACAATCGCCTGTCGCGCCGCCTTACGCTCGAGCTCGCCGGATTGCTGCGCCAGGAACGTCAGGTCAGCGAATTGCCTCGCATCCTGCCGCTGTCCGCCTGGCTTGCGGAATCCGCCAACGAGCTCGCGTTCGAATCCGACGAAGACGTGCCTGCCTACCGGCTCGACAGTTTCGCCACACAGCTCGTCTGGACCGAAGCCATCCGCATCGAAGAAGCCGAACGCGTCCTGCTGGACGCCAGCCAGGCTGCCCGGCTGTCGATGGATGCCGACCTGCTCATGGACGAATGGGCGTTGCAGGTGCCTTCCGGCGCGGATACCGACGAATACCGCGGCTTTGCGCGATGGCGCGAACGCTATCGCCAGACCCTCGCCGGCATTGACGCCGAAGACGCGAACCAGGGCTATGCGCGCGTGCTGCGCGCGCTTGAAGCCGGCCGCCTCGCCACGCCGCGGCAACTGGTGCTTGCCGGATTCACGGACATCTCACCGCGCTTTCAGCGCCTGCTGCTGGCGTTCGAGGCGCAGGGCACGGATGTTGCGCAATGGCGCGACACGCAGCGCGTGCAAGCGGTGGCGCATCGCTTCGAAGCCGCAGACCAAGGCGCTGAATGGCGCGCCGCCGCGGCCTGGGCGGCCAGCCAATTGAAGGCCAACCCCGCCGGCCGTTATGCCATCGTCTCGCCGCAACTTGAAGCCGAATCCCCATTTGCACGCCGCGTGCTCAGCCAGGCGCTGGCCGGGCGAGACGGCGCGCCGGCGTTTGCGTTCAACGTGGCGGTGGGCCGTCCGCTCGACGAATGGCCCATGGCGCGCGCGGCGTTGGCGTGGCTGCGGGCGTTGGCCGAATGCGCGCCCGGCAAGGGATGCGGCGTCGACGTGCTGGGCGCCGCGCTGCTTGCAGGGCATTGCGCCGGCGACGTGCGCGACCGCGCGCGTCTTGCGGCCATTGACGCGCGCTGGCGACGCCAGGGCAAGCTGCACGTAGCCTTGCCGGAATGGCGCAAGCTGCTCGCGGACATTCCGTTGTTGGCGCAGGCCTGGAACCACGCCACAGAGATCTGGACGCAAGGCGGCAACAAGGCTACGTGCGATGTCTGGATGCTGCGCATGAAGGCCGCATTGACGGCCCTGGGCTTCCCCGGCGAAGCGCCGCTGGACAGCGTCGGTTATCAGGTCATGGGTGCGCTTGGCGATGCGCTCGGCAGCTTTTCGGCGCTGGCGCCGGCCGCGGGCCGACTGGGCGGCTTGGCGGCGGTGAACCTGCTGGAAAGCGTGGCGTGTTCATCCTCGTTCCAGCCGCAGCGCGACCCGCTCGCGCGGTTGGACGTATTGGGTTTGCTGGAAGCCGAAGGCGGCTACTGGGATGGTGTCTGGCTCTTGGGCCTGACGGACGACGTATTGCCGGCATCGCCGAAGCCAAACCCGCTGCTGCCCCTGGCCGTATTGCGTCAGGCCAGGGCGCCACGCGCCACGCCCGAGCGCGAACGCGAATGGGCGGAAGGCATGTACGCCGCGCTCTGCCGCTGTGCGCCCGGCATCATCGTCAGTCACGCGCACATGGATGGCGAGCGCGAATTGCGCCCGTCGCCGCTGATCGCCGCGCTTCCCCTCACCGATTGGGCGCCGGTCCTGGCCGAATCGCAGGCCGCCTTGCCGCAGGAATCGCTGGACGATTCGCAAGGGCCGCCGCTGGCCGCCGGCAATCGTGGCGGGGGCGGGCTGGATGTGCTGGACACGCAGGCGCGCAATCCGCTGTGGGCCTTCGTGCGCCATCGCCTCGGCGGGCGCGAGCTCGCGCCGTATGCCGACGCCGCCACCGTGAACGTGCGCGGCCAGTTCCTGCACAAGGCGCTCGAAATCGTGTGGGGCATGATGCCCGACCAGGATGCGCTGCACGAACAGCTTGCGGCAGGCCGCCTGCCGGCGCTGCTGGAGCAGGCCGTGGCGCAGGCCGCTGACGAAGAACTCAAGGAATACGCACCGGCCCTGCGGGCGCTGGAATGCCAGCGTGCCCAGGCCGTGCTGGCGTCGTGGCTCGACCTCGAAGCGCAGCGCATGCCGTTCGCGGTCGCACAGGTCGAAAAGAACCATCAGTGGCAGCGTGGTGCGCTCAACCTGAAGCTGCGGCTGGACCGCATCGACAGCCTGCCCGATGGCCGCAACGTCATCGTCGACTACAAGACCGGCGTGGCCGCGGCCAAGCCCGAGCCCGACTGGTCGCGCAGCCGTCCCGTGAACGTGCAGTTGCCGTTCTACGCGTCCGTGCTGGCCGACGCCGCCGGCGGTGAAGCGGCGGGCCTGGTGCTCGCGCAGATCCACGCGCGGCAGGTCGCCGCACAAGGCTTGGCCGACGAAGACCTGGGCATGCCGGGCGTCACGCTGGCCAGCGAAAGCAAATTCTTCGAGGGCCTGTCCTGGCCCGACATCCGCCAACGCTGGCGCGTGGCTATCGAGTCGCTGGCCGACGAATACGTCGCCGGCTATGCGGCCAACGTCGCGTACCGGCGCGACGATCTGAAATACTGCGATGCCTTGCCGTTCCTGCGCTTGCATCTGGACGACGAGGACGCATGACCATGGCCGAACAAGATCGCCTTCCGCATGACCACGCCGCGCGCGCCGCAGCGCTCGATCCCGCGCGCTCCTTTCTGGTCCAGGCGCCTGCGGGGTCGGGCAAGACCGAACTCCTGACCGACCGCATCCTGGCCCTGCTGGCTACGGTGAACCGGCCCGAAGAAATCGTCGCCATCACGTTCACGCGCAAGGCCGCCTCCGAGATGCATGCCCGCGTGCTGAGCAAGCTGCGCCGTGGCCTGGAGGCGCCGCCCGCAGCCGCCCACGAACGCCGCAGTTGGGACCTCGCTCGCGCGGCGCTCGAGCGCAATGCCGAACAAGGCTGGCATCTGCTCGAGCATCCCGCGCGTCTTGCCATCCGCACCATCGACTCGTTCTGCGCGGGGCTGGTGCGCAGCATGCCGTGGCTGTCCGAGCTGGGGGGCATGCCGGACATCACGGACGACGCGCGCTCGCACTACGAGGCTGCGGCGCGGGCCACGCTGGATCTCGCCGACGACTACGAGGCCGTGCGCATCCTGCTGCGCCACCTGGACGTCGACGTGCAGGCCGCCAAGGACGCCATCGCCGACATGCTGGGCCAGCGCGATCAATGGCTGCCGCTCTTGCGCCACGGCTCCGACCGCGAGGCCATGGAGGCCACGTTGGCCGAAGCCATCGGCGAAGACCTCGATGCCCTGTGCGCCGCCATGCCCTACGGCTGGTGCGATTCGCTCAGCGGCCCCGCGCGGCTTGCCGCGGCCAACCTGCAGGACGGCGAAGACGAAAACAAGCTGGCCGCATTGCTGGATTGGACTGACGAACTGCAGCCCGATGCGGAACTGCTGGACGCCTGGCGCGCCGTCGCGCATTTGCTTCTGACCGGCACCGGCTCCTTGCGCAAGACGGTCAACAAGAATCTGGGGTTCCCGGCCAAATGCGCGCACAAGGAACCTTTCGTCGCCTGGCTTGAAGGCGCCGACGCGCAAGGCGCGTGGGTGCGCCGCCTGCACGCCGTCCGCGATATCCCCGCGCCGCATTTCACCGATGCGCAATGGGAAGTGCTGGGCGCGCAGCTCATGACGCTCGCGCTCGCCGTCGCGCAGTTGCGCCTGCGCTTCGCCGACAAGGGCGAGGTGGACTTCATCGAAATCGCCCAGCGCGCTGCCGCCGCATTGGGCAGCGCCGACGATCCCGGCGAACTGCTGCTCAAGCTGGACGCCTCGATCCGCCATCTGCTCATCGACGAATTCCAGGACACCAGCCAGACGCAACTCGACCTGCTGCGCACGCTCACGGCAGGCTGGCAGTCCGGCGACGGCCGCAGCCTGTTCCTGGTGGGCGACCCCATGCAGTCGATCTACCGCTTCCGCAAGGCGGAGGTCGGCCTGTTCCTGGAAGTGGCCGACGTCGGCGTGGGAGAGGTCAAACCAGACTTCCTGAACCTCACGGACAACTTCCGGTCGCAAGCCGGCATCGTGGACTGGGTGAACCAGTCGTTCGTCGACCTGCTGCCCCGCCGCAGCGACGCCGCCGCAGGCGCCATCGCCTACAGCCCGTCCACGGCCTTTCATCCGGCCTTGCCCGACCCCGCCGTGCGCTTTCATCCGGCCTGGTCACGCGAGGGCGCGCCGCCCGCCGAAGAGCAGGCCGAAGACATCGCGGTGGGACTGGTGCGCCAGGCCCTCACCGACCACAAGGGCGCCAAGCACCCCGTCGCCATCCTGGTGCGCGCCCGCAGCCACCTCGGCAATCTCACGCGCCGGCTGGCGCAGGAAGGCATCCGTTCCCGCGCGGTCGACCTCGTGCCGCTGGCGCTGCGCCCCGTCGTGGCCGACCTGGTCCAGCTCGTGCGCGCGCTGTCGCATCCCGCCGACCGCCTCGCCTGGCTGTCCGTGCTGCGCGCGCCCTATTGCGGCCTGACGCTTACGTCGCTGCAGCGCCTGTTTGGCGACGACCACATCACGCCGATACCTGTACTGCTGGAACGCGCCTTGCGCATTGCGCCGCAACCTGCCGCGACGGCAACGGCCGCTGCGTCGGCAGACCCGCAAGCGTCGCTCTTCGATGCGCCGGCACCCGAACCCGAAGCGCCGTCCGCGCAAAGCGTGCTCAGCGCCGACGAGTTCGCACGCCTGCGCCAGGTCGCATCCGTGCTGCTGGACAAGCGCAACGCCTCCGGCGCAATGCCGTTCGCAGCATGGGTGGAATCGCTATGGCGCCGGCTGGGCGGACCAGGCCTGTACGCCGGCCTGTCCGTCGCCAACGACGCAGAAAGCCTGTTCCAACTGGTCGAACGCCTTGCCCCCCACGGCAGCATTGACGTGGCTGCACTGGACGCCGGCATCTCCCGCCTCTTCGCGGCCCCCGACGCCGCCGACGAAGACGAAGGCGCGGTCGAAATCATGACCATGCACAAGTCCAAGGGCCTGCAGTTCGAAACCGTGATCCTGTACGGCCTGCACCGCGCGCCGCGCGGCGACCAGGCGCCTTTGGTGCGCTTCGAACAAAGCGGCGGCCGCGTCCTCTTCGGCCCGGTCAAGCCCCGCGCCGAAACCGAGGCAGACCCCGTCTCCCGCTACCTGGGCGCCCGCGAAGCCCGCCGCGCCTCCTACGAAATCGACCGCCTCCTCTACGTCGCCGCCACAAGAGCCCGCAAGCGCCTGCACCTGGTGGGTCACGTATCGATCGACGAAGCCACCGGCCAGACCAAGACCCCACCCGCAGCCAGCCTGCTAGGCCGCCTGTGGCCCTGCCTGACCCCACCCGTCCCGCCATCGCTCAACGGCGAGCCGATCCAAGAGGAGGGCGACGCCCCCGAATGGCAAGGCGAACCCCTGCGCCGCATCGACAGCGCGGGCCTCGCGCAGCTGCAACGCCAATCGAACATCACCATGAGCGCAGGCTTCGCCACGGCCACCCGAGGCGCATGGGGCGAAGCAGCCGAACATCCCGCGTGGCAACTGGAAGCCGGCTACGACGCCGCCATCGGCACCTTGGCCCACGCATGGCTGGCCCGCATCGGCCAGGACGGCATACAAGCGTGGCCCCCCGAAGCGCTAACCCCCCGCCTACCTGCCATGCGCCGTCAGTTGACTCGAGCAGGCATCCCCGCCAGCCAAGCCGACGCAGCCGCCGAAGCCGTCCTGGAAACCCTGCAAGCCACCCTGGCAGACGAACGCGGCCTATGGCTCTTATCCCAGTCAGGCGCCCGTCGAGAGTGGCCCCTCATCGACGCGGCAGGCAAAGTGTCGGTCATCGACCTGGCCCTAAGCACCGAAGACGGCTGGCTGATCGTCGATTACAAGACGGGCAGACCTCACCCCGGCGAGTCCGCACCCGCTTTCGCCACCCGAATGCGCCAACGCCACGGTGAACAGTTGCAGCGCTACTGCACCCAAGTCACAGCCCTAGACGGCCGCAGCGCCCGAGCCGCCCTGTACTTCCCCCGCGCAAAGGCGTGGATAGATTTGATGGAATAGCGAAGCGAAAATCCAAGCAAGGCAAAGCGAGGCAAAGCAAGGCAAAGCAAAGCAAGGCAAGCCAAATTGAGCAAACGCCCGCAAAGCGAAGCAAGCCAAAGGGGCAAGCAAAGCAACGCCCCCCAATCCAAAAAAGCGCAGCTCCCAAGGCAAGGCAAAGCGAAGCGAGCCGAAGGGGGGCAAGCGAAGCAAGACCCCAACCCCCTCCCCCTCGGGGGGAGGGCCGGGGAGGGGGCCCACATATTGCCCCCCGGGGCCCGCCAGCCGAGAGGCTAGCGAGCGCGCGAAGCGCAGCTCTGCTAGAATCTCGGCTGGCGGGCCCCTTCGCATGGTTCGACGGTGAACCTGGTCAGGTCGGGAACGAAGCAGCCATAGTCGTTTAGGGTCAGTGCCGGAGTAAGGCTCGCCAACCGGATTCTTCAAAGCTGTAGCGTTTGCTACTTCGCTTTCACAGGGGACGGGGTTATTTTCCAAGGATTCGTTCCACGGGAATAAGCCCGTCCCCTTTGCATTCCAGCCCGCTCGATCAACGGGTTCAACAATCAGGCTCTACAATCCAGCCATGACTTATCTGGTATTGGCCCGCAAGTGGCGGCCGCGATCGTTCGATACCCTGGTGGGACAGGATCACGTGGTGCGCGCGCTCACGCATGCGCTCGACACGCAACGCCTGCATCACGCCTGGCTGTTCACCGGCACCCGGGGCGTCGGCAAGACCACGCTCTCGCGCATCCTGGCCAAATCGCTCAACTGCGAAACCGGCATCACCTCCAAGCCCTGTGGCGTCTGCCGCGCCTGCACCGAGATCGATGCGGGCCGCTTTGTCGACTACCTTGAGCTGGACGCCGCCTCCAACCGCGGCGTCGAGGAAATGACGCAGCTTCTGGAGCAGGCGGTCTATGCGCCGGGCGCGGGACGCTTCAAGGTCTACATGATCGACGAAGTCCACATGCTGACCGGGCACGCGTTCAACGCCATGCTCAAGACGCTGGAAGAGCCGCCGCCGCACGTCAAATTCATCCTGGCCACCACCGATCCGCAAAAGATCCCGGTGACGGTTTTGTCGCGCTGCCTGCAATTCAATTTGAAGCAGATGCCGGCCGACTCTATCGTTGGCCATCTGCAGGCCGTGCTCGGCGAGGAAGACGTCGGCTTTGAAATCCCGGCCCTGCGGCTGATCGGGCAGGCGGCGTCGGGCTCGATGCGCGACGCCCTGTCGCTCACCGACCAGGCCATCGCCTACAGCGCGGGCAACCTTACCGAAGATGCCGTGCGCGGCATGCTCGGCACCATCGACCAACGCCATCTCGTGCGCCTGCTGGATGCCCTGTCTTCGGGCGATGCCAAGGGCGTGCTGGCCGTGGCCGACGAGCTTGCGATTCGCGGACTGTCGTATGCCGGTGCGCTGGCCGACCTGGCCGTGCTGCTCTCGCGCGTGGCGATCGAGCAGCGCGTGACCGGCGTGACCGCCGCCGAAGATCCGCTGGCCGGCGACATCGCCCGGCTTGCACAGGCGCTGCATCCGGATGCCGTGCAACTGTTCTACTCCGTCGCCGTCCATAGCCGCGGCGAACTGACGCTGGCGCCCGACGAATACGCGGGCTTCATCATGGCGTGCCTGCGCATGCTGGCGCTCAATGGCGACGCCGGCCCGCAGACCGCGCTGGAAGCGCCCGCCGCGCCTGCGCGTCAGACCGCGGAACCCGCGGCAGCCATCGCCGCGCCAGCCGCCGCTGCGGTTGGCGCTGCTGTCATCGCCGCCGCAGCGCCTTCGGGCGCGGGTCAGCCTGCCGTGTCTGCACCCGACGCCAGCGCGGTCGCTCCGTCAGTGTCCGGCGCAGCGGTCAACCATGCCGAGACCGTCAATGCCTCGGTGAGCAACGCCGCCGACGACAATGCGTCGCGCAACGAGGCGCCGGCATCCGCATCAGAGTCCGCGTCCGCATCAGCGTCCGCGTCCGTTGACGCGACGTCGGAATCTCCCGCCACTGTCGCTGCCGCGCCCGCGCAGCCCGCCGCCGTCGCATTGCCGCAATCGCCTGCCGCGCCCGTCCCGCAATCCGCAGACAGCAGCAGTGTCCCCCCTTGGGAAGACCTGCCGCCGGACGCCACGAATGCAGACGCGGGCGCAGCGACGTCCAATGCACCGACGAGCAACGCGGCAGCGCGCGCCGTAACGGCCGCTGACGCATCGACGCCTGACGCATCGACCGCCGACACCCCGATCGCCGACTCCTCGCCGCCCGACGCCGCAGCGCCTCACGCCCCGACCGCCAAACCGCAAGGCTCCGCTGCCCTGGCCGTGACACCGGCCGCCGCGGCGATCGCTCCGGCATCCGCGTCCGCCCCGGCAATGGGCGACACCGACGGCCCGCCGTCCTGGGTCGACGAAGAAATTCCTTTTGAAGCCGAAGGCGGGTTCATGCCCGACAGCGGCTTCACGTCCGACCCGGACGACGACTTCGAAACGCTGGCCACGTCGCCCACCCCGGCGCCAGCACCGCCGGCCGCCCGCCGCGATGCCCCCGCGCCCGCGCGCAAGCGCCAGTCGCGTGCGCCTCGCCTGACGGACATGGACTCGGCGTCCTGGCCCGAGCTGGCCGCGCGCCTGCCCGTGACGGGCCTGGCATCGGAACTGGCTCGCCAGAGCGAATGGGCCGGCGTGCAGGGCGATGCCATCATCCTGCGCGTGGCCGTCAAGACCCTGGCCGAAAGCGAAAGCCGCGTGCGCCTGCAGACCGTCCTGTGCGAACATTTCGGGCAGGGCATCCGGCTGGACGTGCAGGTTGGCGTCACCGGCGACGCCACGGCGTATGCCGTGGCCCAGGCCGAGAGCGCGGCGCGCCAGCTCGCGGCCGAAAACGCCGTCGCCGACGATCCCTTCGTGCAAGCGCTGCTGTCGGATTTCGGCGGCCACGTCGTTGCTGGCTCGATCCGCCACGTTGATTCAGCGGCCGCCGCCTGACGCGGCGGCCAACCTCATTCCCCTCGTTCAAGGAAGCTCCCATCATGATGAAAGGACAACTCGCCGGCCTGATGCGCCAAGCGCAGCAGATGCAGGAAAACATGAAGAAGGCGCAGGACGCGCTGGCCGACATCCAGGTCGAAGGCGCCTCGGGCGGCGGCCTGGTGAAGGTCACCATGACCTGCCGCCACGACGTCAAGCGCGTCGAGATCGACCCGTCGCTGCTCGCCGACGACAAGGACATGCTGGAAGACCTGGTCGCCGCCGCGTTCAACGACGCGCTGCGCAAGGCTGAAGCCACGTCCCAGGAAAAGATGGCGTCCGTCACCGCCGGCATGCCGCTGCCCCCGGGCATGAAGCTGCCGTTCTGATTGCCGCTGCCGTAGGTTGCAATGGATCCCTTACTGCCCGAACCCGAGCCGCTGGTCTCGCTGATCGAAGCGCTGCGGCGCCTGCCCGGCGTGGGCGTGCGATCGGCCCGACGCATGGCGTATCACCTGTTGCAGCATGATCCGCAGGGTGCGGATCTGCTGGGGCGGGCGCTTGCCGGCGCGGTGCGGGATCTGAAGCACTGCGCGCGCTGCAACAGTTTCTCCGAAGACGAGGTCTGCGCCACCTGCTCCAATGTCAAGCGCGATCCCTCGCTGCTGTGCATCGTCGAAACGCCGGCCGACCAGAACATGATCGAGTCCAGCCACGGTTACCGTGGCCTGTATTACGTGCTCATGGGCCGGGTCGCGCCGCTGGAAGGCATCGGCCCGCGTGAACTGGATTTCGAGCGCGTGATCAAGCGCGCGACGGATGGGGTGGTGCAGGAAGTCATCCTGGCCACCAACTTCACGGCCGAAGGCGAGACCACCGCGCATTTCCTGGGCGAGGCCCTGGGCGAGCGCGGCCTGCGGGTCACGCGCCTGGCGCGTGGCGTGCCCGCCGGCAGCGAGCTCGAATACGTCGACGCCGGCACCATCGCCTGGGCGCTGATGGAGCGCAAGACCACCTGACGCTCGCGGTACCAGAACGCCCGCCGGCAACGTATCGGCCGGGCAATCAATGTGAGGAAGACAATCCATGTCAGCGCTGACCGGACTGAAAGTCCTGGAACTCGGCACGCTTATCGCCGGCCCATTCGCCGCGCGCATCTTCGGCGAATTCGGCGCCGACGTCATCAAGGTGGAGACCCCGCACGGGCCGGACGGCACGGGCGGCGGCGATCCCATCCGCAGTTGGCGCCATCTGCACGAGGGCAATTCCCTGTGGTGGACGGTGCAGGCCCGCAACAAGCAATCCATCGCGCTCAATTTGAAGGACCCGCGTGCGCAAGAGATCGCCCGCAAGCTGGCGCTGGACGCCGATGTGGTGGTCGAGAACTACCGCCCCGGCGTCCTGGAAAAGTGGGGGCTCGGCTTTGAGCAGCTGCGCGCCATCAATCCCGCGCTCATCATGGTCCGCCTGTCCGGCTACGGCCAGACGGGCCCCATGAAGGATCAGCCCGGCTTTGGCGCCATCGGTGAATCCATGGGCGGCCTGCGTTACGTGTCGGGCCACCCCGACCGCCCGCCGCTGCGGGTCGGCATCTCCATCGGTGACTCCATCGCGGCGCTGCACGGCGTGATCGGCGCGATGATGGCGCTGCGCCATCGCGACGCCACCGGCGGCCGCTGGAACGGCAAGACGGGCGACGAATGCCAGGCAGGGCAGGGTCAGATGGTTGACGTGGCGCTGTACGAAGCCGTCTTCAACATGATGGAGAGCCTGGTCCCCGAGTACGACGTGGCCGGTGTGGTGCGCGAGCGCACCGGCGGCGCGCTGCCGGGCATCGTGCCTTCGAACACCTACACCACGCGCGACGGCCAGAATATCGTCATCGCCGGCAACGGCGACGCGATTTTTCATCGTCTGATGCGGGCCATCGGCCGCGACGATTTGGCCGAGGATCCGGATCTGGTGCGCAACGACGGCCGCGCGCGGCGCGTTCAAGAGATCGACGGCGCCATCCAGCAATGGTGCGACGGACGCGGTATCGAAGCGGCGCTCGAAGCCCTGAAGCGCGCCGACGTGCCGGTCGGCAAGATCTACAGCGTGGCCGACATGTTCAGCGATCCGCAGTTCCTTGCGCGCCGCATGATCGAACAGCATCGCCTGGCGGACGGCAGTCCCGTCAAGCTGCCGGGCGTGGTTCCCAAGCTGTCCGAAACACCTGGCCAGACGCGCTGGGTGGGCCCGAAATTAGGGGAACATACCGAGGAAGTCCTGAAATCGCTGGGGTATGATTCAGCGGCTATCGACAAGCTGGCGAAGACCGGCGCTATCGGAATATCGGACAACCAGGAGACAAAGCAATGACAGTCACCCGCCGTGAACTGCTCAAGATCGCCGGCGCTGCCGGCGTCATGAGCATGGCCCCTGCCATCGTGCGCGCGCAGAAGCTTGAAAAGACCAAGGTCCAGATCGCAGTCGGCGGCAAGCCGCTGATCTATTACCTCCCGCTGACGATCGCCGAGGTGCGCGGTTACTTCAAGGACGAAGGGCTGGACGTCAGCATCGCGGACTTTGCCGGCGGCTCCAAGGCCTTGCAGGCCGTGGTGGGCGGCAGCGCCGACGTGGTCTCGGGCGCCTTCGAGCACACGCTGTCCATGCACTCCAAGGGTCAGGCCTATCGCGCCTTCGTGCTGCAAGGCCGCGCGCCGATGATCGGCGTGGGCGTCTCCAAGAAAAACATCCCGGGCTACAAGGGCGCGGCTGACCTGAAAGGCAAGAAGATCGGCGTGACCGCGCCGGGCTCGTCCACCAACATGGTGGTCAGCTTCTTCCTTGCCAAGCACGGCCTGAAGGCCTCCGACGTGTCCTTCATCGGCGTGGGCGCTGGCGCGGGCGCGGTGACTGCCGTGCGCAGCGGCCAGATCGACGCCATCTCCAACACGGACCCGGTGGTCTCGATGCTGGAAATGCCCGGCGACATCCAGATCATCGTCGACACGCGCACGCTCAAGGACACGCAGGAAATCTTCGGCGGCAACATGCCCGCCGGCTGCCTGTATGCGCCGCAGACGTTCATCGACGCCAATCCCAACACCGTCCAGGCGCTGACCAACGCCATCGTGCGCGCCGACAAGTGGATTCAGAAGGCCGGCCCCGAGGAAATCGCCAAGGTCGTGCCCGAAACCTACCTGCTGGGCGATCCGGCCATCTACAAGGCCGCGCTCGGCAAGAGCATGGAAGGCCTGTCGCCGGACGGCATGATCCCGGAAGACGGCGCGGCCACCGCGCTCAAGGCGCTGGCCGCCTACCAGGCTGACTTCAACGGCTCGAAGGTCGATCCGTCGAAGGTGTGGACCAACGATTTCGCGCGCCGCGCCAACGAGAAGTATGCCAATGGCTGAAGCCGCGCTGTCGCTGGAAAACATAAGTTGCACCTTTGTCTCGCGTGACGACCGGTCGCAGCGCTACACCGCGGTCAGCGACACTACCCTGGCCATCGCGCCGGGCGAGTTCGTGTCCGTGGTGGGCCCGACCGGTTGCGGCAAGTCCACGTTGCTCAACGTCAGCGCCGGCCTGTTGGCGCCGTCGTCGGGGCAGGTGAAGGTCTTTGGCCAGCCGCTGGTTGGCATCAACGAACGTGCGGGCTACATGTTCCAGGGCGAGGCGCTTCTCCCCTGGCGCAGCGCGCTGGACAACGTCATCGCCGGCCTGGAGTTCGCCAACGTGCCCCGCGCCGAGGCGCTGGACCGCGGACGTGAATGGATGCGCCGCGTCGGCCTGGGCGGTTTCGAGGGCCGTTATCCGCATCAGATGTCGGGCGGCATGCGCAAACGCGCCATGCTGGCGCAGACGCTGATCCGCGACCCCGACATCATCCTCATGGACGAACCGTTCTCGGCGTTGGACATCCAGACGCGCCAGCTCATGGAGAACGAGGTCCTGGACCTGTGGATGGCCAAGCGCAAGGCGGTGCTGTTCATCACCCATGACCTGGACGAAGCCATCGCCATGAGCGACCGCGTGATCGTGCTGTCCGCCGGTCCGGGCACCCATCCCATCGGAGAATTTGCCATCGATCTGCCGCGTCCGCGTGACGTGGCCGAAGTGCGCATCGACCCGCGTTTCGTCGAGCTGCATGCCGCCATCTGGGGCGTGCTGCGCGAGGAAGTGCTCAAGGGCTATGCCCAACAGAAGCGAGCCTGAGCCATGCCCAAACTGAACAAATCCGGTTCCGGCAGCCTGCGCGTCTGGCAATTGCTGCTGCTCGTCATCATCCTGGCCGTCTGGCATTTTGCGTCGCGCGATCCGAAGGTCGCCTTTTTCTTCGGCGAACCGCTGAAGGTGTGGGGGCGCATCTGGGCGTGGTTCGTCACCAACGCCGACATCTACAACCACTTGGCCGTGACGCTGACCGAGACCGTGCTGGCGTTCTTCATCGGCACGATCGCGGGCCTGGCTTTCGGCTTGTGGCTCGGGCTGTCGCCGCGCGCCAGCGCAATCCTGGATCCCTACATCAAGGCAGCCAACTCGATGCCGCGCGTCATCCTGGCGCCCATCTTCGGCATGTGGTTCGGCCTGGGCATCTGGTCCAAGGTGGCGCTGGCCGTGACGCTGGTGTTCTTCATCGTGTTCTTCAACGTCTATCAAGGCGTGCGGGAAGTCAGCCCCACCTTGCTGGACAACGCCCGCATGCTGGGCGCACGCAAGCGCCAGCTGCTGCGTCACGTGTACCTGCCGTCGGCTACGAGCTGGGTGTTTTCCAGCCTGCACACGTCGGTGGGTCTGGCGTTCGTGGGCGCGGTCGTCGGCGAATACCTGGGGTCGGCAAGCGGCGTGGGCTATCTGATCCTGCAGGCCGAAGGGACGTTCGACGTGAACACCGTGTTTGCCGGCATCATCGTGCTGACCGCCTTTGCGCTGATCCTGGACACCATCGTCGGGGTTGGCGAGAAGCGCTTGATGAAGTGGCAGCCCAAGTCGGGCGAAACCGAAAAGCTGTAATCCGCCTTGGGTCGCGCTGCCGGGCTCAGGCCCGCAGCGCGCCCTGGCTGCGCAGCCAGGCGGTCAGGCTGTCGAAGGCGTCGCGGGCGCCTTGCAGCGCCTGTTCCTCGCGGCCCGCCGCGCCGGCCTCGCTGTCCAGGTACAGCAGAAATTCCTTCCACAGCGGTCCCACCTGCTCGCCATACCCGCGCAAGTAGCGCTGGGGCAAGTCGGGCGCCACCGCCTGCAGACGCTTGGCCAGGAACCGGCCGCCCAACTGCGACCCTTCGACAACGTACGCGACGCCCAATGCGTAGGCGTCGGGCGCCGCCACCTGCGGCGGCTGTGCGCAATGCACGACGGCCGCGGGGTCGCCCGCCGCCTTCAGGTCTTCATGCAGCCAGGCGGTCTTGCCGGCCCGCTCAGGGGCGCGCAGCGACGCCGGCCAGTCCAGTTCCCAGAGCTGTTGCTCCAACGGTTCCAGCCATCCCAGCAGCGCGCGCAGATAGGCCAGATAGTGGCCGCGGTCGACATGGTCTTCGGCCAGCGCCAGACCGTGGTCCAGCGCTTCGTGACGTTCGCGGGTGCCATCGCGCAGCACTTGGTGGACGGGAGAAATCATGGGGTTCGTGGCGGAAAGGTTGCTGGGACGGTTAAACCGGCGACATCAAGCCGGTGATATTACGGCGGCGGGTTACGCCGGCAGATGCAGCGACCAGCAGCGATCCTGACGCTCCAGCCGCCAGCCCGAAGCGGACGCAAGCAGCTCGATTTCCTGCGGATCAAAAGCCGGCGGCTTGTCCGAGGCCGGTGCGCCTTCGGGCACGCGGGCACGCCACACGCCGGGCTCGGACGCGTCCACTTCGAGCTGCGCATCCGCGGGCACCAGCGGCAACAGGCACAACAGCCATGCCAGGACCAGATATCGTGTGCTGAACAACGGCACGTCCGCGTGCGCCACCTGCTCGGGCCAGCGGATGCCGTGGCTCGCCAGCAGCAGGTGCGAGAACATCAGCTTGCGGCAGTCATGCAGCAGGTCGCCGCTGGACGTCATGGCGCCGCCATCGCTCAGCCAACCATCCAGCTCGCGCACCACGCCCACGCTTTCGTCGAGCATGTCGGAAAGATCGCCGGCAAGCCGCTCGCAGCGCTGCTGGACGGCTTCGCCGGTGGTGCCTTCAGGCGCCTGGCGCAGCATGGCGGCCGCGAGCGAGGCGCTGGACAGCGGGCCCAGCACTTCATGGCGCAGCACGGGGAAGATCTGGCTGAGCACCTTGAGCTGCACGCCCTTTGCGGCCAGCAGGCCAAGGGTGTCGGATTGCATCATGAAAGAACCGTCAGTTGGCCTCGTGCAGAATGGCCAGGAGCGCGTCGGGGTCCGCCGGCTTTTCGATCCATCCAGTGAAGATGCCGTTGATGGCATCGCGTCGTTCGTGCCGCGCAAGGCCGCTCAGCGCATAGATGCGCGGCGGGTTGGCGCGTTCGCGCAGGCGCTTGGCCAGCTCGTAGCCGTCCATGTCGGGCAGCAGGATGTCCAGCAGCACGGCATCCGGCGCGAACGTGTTGACCAGCTCCAGGGCTTCGGCCCCGGTGGCGGCGCACCGCGTCTCCAGGTTTGAAAGCGCCAGGAACTCGGCCAGCAGTTCCGATCCCATTTCGTTGTCGTCCACCAGCAGGACCCGCATGGCGCGCACTTCGTTCAAGTTATGTCTCCCAGGTTCAAGAGGGGGTTGCTTCAGGCATGGCGCGGGGCAGCGTGACCGTGAAGATGACGAGCCCGTCGCGGCATTGGACGGCAATGTCGCCGCCGTGGTCGCGCACGACCTGCTCGGCAATGTACAGGCCCAGCCCCAGGCCGGTGCGGTTGCGCGACTGGCCCACCGATTCCGGCTTGAAGGGCGAGAACAGGTGCGCGAGCACGTCTTCGGCGATCGGGCCGCCATGGTTGATGACGCTGAGCGTAATGCCGTCATCAGTTTTTGCGGCGGTCACCATGATGGGCTGACGGGGCGCGCCGTGCTGACGCGCGTTGCCCATCAGATTGGTCACCACCTGCGCGATACGGTCGGTATCGGCCATGAGCGTCAGGCCATCCGGCACGTCGGGTTCGATGCGCAGGCCGGGGTAGGCCTGGCGCTTTTCCTCGATCAGGCCGTTCACCAGTGCCGACAGGTCGCACAGCCGCTTTTCAATGCCCAGCCCCAGGCCGCCTTGCAGGCGCGACAGGTCCAGCACCTGCGATATCAGGCGCTGCATCCGGCCGCTGGAATAGCGGATGCGCTCGCCCATGCGCGCGCCGGTGTCGGTGCGCGACAGCAGGGTCGCGGCCATGGAGATGGATTGCAGCGGGTCGCGCAGGTCGTGGCCCAGCATGGCCAGCAGTGCGGTGCGGGCGCGGTCGACGTCGGCGGCGCGGCTGGTCGAAATGTGCGAGAGCTCGTCACGCAGGTTGTCCACGGCCTCAAGCTCCCCAGGCAGCCAGGGTAGACAGACCCCGCGTACGACCTCGCGCCAGGCTTCGAACGAGCCGCGCGGGGTCAGCCGCGGGCCGAGACTGCCGACCGCGTACTGCTTTTCCGGCTTGCCGCCCCACACGAGGGTCTCGATCTGCTCCTTGCGCAACCAGACCAGCCAGCCATTGTTCATGGGGTCGAACTTGCACGCGAGCAGGCCCGCGTACGGGACGATTTCGGTCTGCAATTCGGGGTAATCGCGCGCGATGTTGGTGGTGTGCACCACGCGCTGTCCGCTCTGGTCCAGCGCGTTCAGGATGCCCGCCAGTTCGCCGCGCGGCGCAATGCCGCCAAACACCGTGACGCTGTTGCTCCAGAGGCACAGCGCGGCATCGTTCGGGACCAGCGACGCCGGCGTCTCACCGCCCTGCGACAGCGCCTGATGCACGTTTTCAGAGGCCGACACGCGCTCGACAAGCTTGCTGACCAGCGCGGCGTTCTGGCGGGATTGCTCGGCCCGCTCATTGGCTTCGATGCCGGACACCGTGGCCGCAACGACCTGCGCCATCGCCTCGCACGCCAGGCGGGCGGGGTAGGGCACGGCCCGCGGCGTGTGATGGTGGCAGGCGATCATGCCCCACAGGCGGCCGCCGATCACCAGCGACAGGCTCATAGACGCCCGTACCCCCATGTTCGCCATGTATTCCAGGTGGACGGGCGACACGCTGCGCAAGACCGAGAAGCTCAAGTCCAGCGGGCGGGGATCCGGCGAAGGGGCGCTCAGCACGCGCACCGGGTGGTAGGTCGCATCGGCGATCAGGCGCAGGGTGTTTACCGTATAGAGCCGGCGCGCCTGCGCCGGAATGTCGCCGGCGGGATAGCGGCGGCCCACCCAGTCGTCCAGGTCGGCGCGTCGCTGTTCAGCCACGATCTCGCCGCTGTCGTCGGGATGGAAGCGATACGCCATCACCCGGTCAAAGCCCGTGGCGCGCTGCACTTCGCGCACCATGCTGTCCAGGAGCGCGGGAATGTCACGCTGCCGGCGCACGCGCTCGATGCTGCGGTAGATGCGCTCGGGCGCGGCAATGCCGACGCCGTCGGCCCGGCGCTCGAGTTCGACAATCGTCAGTCCATCGACATTGCGATGGCCGATCACGTCATAGGTGGCGCGATCCAGCGTGATGGTCAGCGGATCGAAAATGGGGTCGGGGTTGCCGAGCCATGTGGACAGGCAGTACGCAAGGCCCGGCGGCAACGCCTCAGGCGCGCAAGGCTGGTCCAGCGTCAGGCAGGTGTCGAGCAACTGGGCGGCATTCTCGCTGGCGTAACGCAGCGTGCCGTCGGGATCGAACGCGAGCAGGGCCCCCAGCGGCTGGATGGCGCCCGGTATGTGTATCGGTTCGCTGTCGCAATTGGCGAGAGTGAGTTGGGGGTAGGATTCGGTGGGCGCATTCATGCGAGTGAGATACCGTGGACGCGCAAGTGTGTTGCCATTATGTCAAAGATATTGTGAGAATGTGTGCATTTGCTGCCCCCTACCTTCCGGAGTTTGCATGGCCCGTTTGCCCTACGCTGATTTGACTCATCCCGAAGCACGGCCCCTGGTGGAAAGCATTGTCGCGCAGCGGGGCAGTGTGTTGCATCTGTATCAGATGCTGCTGCATAGTCCCGCGGTGGCCGGCGGCTGGCTGAATTACCTGACGTCGATCCGGCAACTCAGCACGTTGCCGGGCGATCTGCGCGAGCTCGTCATCATGCGGGTGGCGGCCATCAACGGTGCGCCCTACGAGGCCGACCAGCATGCGCCGATCGCGTTGAAGGAAGGCGTATCCCAGGCGCAGCTGGACGCGCTGGATGCGTGGGAAACCTCGGGTCTGTTCAGCGAACGCGAACGGGCGGTGCTGGCCTACACGGACGCCATGACGCGTCACGTGCAGGTTCCCGAGGCGGTGTTCGACGCCGTCCGGGCGGCCATGGGGTCGGAAAAGCTGGTGGTAGAGCTGACGGCGACAGTCGCCGCGTACAACATGGTATCGCGGTTCCTGGAAGCGCTGCAGGTGCACTCTCACGATCACCGCTAGGCAAGGGCGCGCGGACAGCAACCGCGCGCCGCACTGACTCAGCCTCGCTGCGCGTCGATCAGGGCATCCAGCTTGATGGCGTCGGCCACGAACAGGCGGATCCCCTCGGACAGCTTTTCGCTGGCCATCGCATCGTCATTGAGCAGCGTGCGGAACGTCACTTCGTCCGCGCCGATGCGCGCAATGTCGCCGCGCGCGTCGTCAGCGCGAAGCTGGGCGGGCGCGTCGCCTTCAGTGGCGGCCAGCTTGTTCAGCAGGTCCGGACTGATCGTCAGCAGGTCGCAGCCGGACAACGCAAGGATCTGACCCACGTTGCGGAAGCTCGCGCCCATGATCTCGGTCGGGATTTCAAAGTGCTTGTAGTAGCGGTAGATATTGGTGACGGACTGAACCCCCGGGTCGCGCGCGCCCGTGTTGTCGTCTTCGACCCAGTTCGCCCCGGCCGATTTCTTGTGCCAGTCGTA
This sequence comes from Achromobacter animicus, assembly GCF_040775605.1. Taxonomy (NCBI): domain Bacteria; kingdom Pseudomonadati; phylum Pseudomonadota; class Betaproteobacteria; order Burkholderiales; family Alcaligenaceae; genus Achromobacter; species Achromobacter animicus. The sequence goes on along the minus strand of NZ_JAYGJK010000001.1, from coordinate 4,643,882 downwards.
GATGCGGCCGACGAAAGGCGAAATGAGCTGCACGTGCGCATCGGCGCAGGCGACCGCCTGGGGCAGCGAGAAGAGCAGGGTCAGGTTGCAGCGGACGCCCTCAGACTGCAAAACCCGGGCGGCCTGGATGCCTTCCCAGGTGGAAGCAATCTTGATCAGCACGCGTTCGCGCGGGATGCCGGCGGCTTCGTACAGGGCGATCAGGCCGCGGGCGCGTTCGATGGTGGCGCGGGTGTCAAAGGACAGGCGGGCGTCCACTTCGGTGGACACGCGGCCCGGCACGATGTCCAGAATCGCGCGGCCGAAGGCGACCAGCAGGCGATCCATGAGTTCGGCGGTGGAGGCGCCGCGGTGCTCGCGCGCGGTCTTTTCCAGCAGCGGGCGGTAGGCGTCCTGCTGGACGGCCTTCAGAATCAGGGACGGGTTGGTGGTCGCGTCCGTGGGACGCAACGCCTTCATGGCTTCGAAATCGCCGGTGTCGGCAACAACGGTGGTGTGGTCACGCAGGGCGTCAAGTTGGCTGGGCATGGACTTATACGACTCGCAGCTGGCTAGGGTTGAAGGTGCTGCTAGCGTATCACCGACGCTGCCGGCCCGCAGTCCGCCGCAAGGGCGAGGGGCGCTGATTGCAGGCCGCGCAACGGCGCGGCAAAACGGCCGAAAAACCCGGTTTCGGCCTTATTTGGCGCGGTTCTCCGGGAAAAACGGCCGCTCGAGGTATAATCCGAAGGTTTGATTATCGATTCTAAAACCGGGGTTTACTGTGCTGCCGCAACTCTTTCCCGAGGGGATCAACCGCTTCCCTCCTGCAATTCTGGCTCTGGCGGACGGTACCATTTTTCGAGGCGTGTCGATCGGTGCGCCTGGCCATACCGTTGCCGAAGTGGTGTTCAACACCGCGATGACCGGGTACCAGGAAATTCTCACCGATCCCAGCTATAGCGGTCAGATCGTCACGCTGACCTATCCGCACATCGGCAACACCGGCGTCAACGCCGAAGACGTGGAATCCAATCGCGTCTATGCCGCCGGCCTGGTGGTACGCGACTGCCCCGCCCGCGTGTCGAACTTCCGTTCCACGCAATCTTTGCCCGACTACCTGACCGAGCAGGGCATCGTTGCCATTTCCGGCATCGACACCCGCAAGCTCACGCGCATCCTGCGCGAAAAGGGCGCCCAGGGCGCTTGCATCCTCGTGGGTTCCGACGCCGAGCGCGCCGTTGAACTCGCCCGCGGCTTTCCCGGCATGGCCGGCCAGGATCTGGCCAAGGTCGTGTCCATCAAGGAAAGCACCGGCTGGACCGAAGGCACCTGGCAGCTCGAAGGCGGGTTCACGTCGCCCGACCAGTCCAAGTTCCACGTGGTCGCCTACGACTACGGCGTAAAGAGCAACATCCTGCGTCTCCTGGCCGACCGTGGCTGCCGCATCACGCTGGTGCCGGCCCAGACCACCGCCGAAGACGTCTTCAAGCTCAATCCCGACGGTGTGTTCCTGTCCAACGGCCCCGGCGACCCCGAGCCCTGCGACTACGCCATCGACGCCACCCGCGCCTTCCTGGACAAGAAGCTGCCTGTGTTCGGCATCTGCCTGGGTCACCAGATCATGGGCCTGGCGGTGGGCGGCAAGACCGTCAAGATGAAAACCGGCCATCACGGCGCCAACCATCCGGTGCAGGACCTCGCGTCCAAGCGCGTGTTCATCACCAGCCAGAACCACGGTTTCGGTGTCGACGCAGCCAGCCTGCCCGCCAACGCGCGCGTGACGCACGTCTCGCTGTTCGACGGCACGCTGCAAGGCTTCGAGCTCACCGACCGCCCGGCCTTCTGCTTCCAGGGTCACCCCGAAGCCAGCCCGGGTCCGCACGACATCCTCGAGCTGTTCGACAAGTTCATCAGCCTGATGTCCGGCCAAAAGTAAAGACTGCATCATGCCCAAGCGTACAGACCTAAAAAGCATTCTCATCATCGGCGCCGGCCCCATCATCATCGGGCAGGCCTGCGAATTCGACTACTCCGGCGCGCAAGCTTGCAAGGCGCTCAAGGCCGAGGGCTACCGCACCATCCTGGTGAACAGCAACCCGGCCACGATCATGACGGACCCGGAAACGGCCGACGTCACCTACATCGAGCCCATCACCTGGCAAGCCGTCGAAAAAATCATCGAGCGTGAAAAGCCCGATGCGCTGCTGCCCACGATGGGCGGCCAGACCGCGCTGAATTGCGCGCTGGACCTGGCCCACCATGGCGTGCTCAAGAAGCACAACGTGGAACTCATCGGCGCCAACGAACACGCCATCGAAAAGGCCGAAGACCGCCAGAAGTTCAAGCAGGCCATGACCGACATCGGCCTGGAATCGGCCAAGTCGGGCGTCGCCCACAGCATGGACGAAGCCTGGGAAGTGCAGCGCCGCATCGCGGCCGAAGTCGGCACCTCCGGTTTCCCCGCCGTTATCCGCCCCAGCTTCACGATGGGCGGTTCGGGCGGCGGCATTGCCTACAACGCCGAAGAATTCGAAACCATCTGCCGCCGCGGCCTGGAAGCCTCGCCCACCAGCGAACTCCTGATCGAAGAGTCGCTGCTCGGCTGGAAGGAATTCGAGATGGAAGTGGTCCGCGACAAGGCGGACAACTGCATCATCGTCTGCTCCATCGAAAACCTGGATCCGATGGGCGTCCACACGGGCGACTCCATCACCGTCGCGCCGGCCCAGACGCTGACCGACAAGGAATACCAGATCATGCGTAACGCATCGATCGCGGTATTGCGCGAGATCGGCGTGGATACGGGCGGCTCGAACGTGCAGTTCGCCGTCAATCCCAAGAACGGCCGCATGATCGTCATCGAGATGAACCCGCGCGTGTCGCGTTCGTCGGCGCTGGCCTCCAAGGCCACCGGTTTCCCCATCGCCAAGGTCGCCGCGCGCCTGGCCGTCGGCTACACGCTCGACGAGCTGCGCAACGAGATCACCGGCGGCGCCACGCCGGCTTCGTTCGAACCCACGATCGACTACGTGGTCACCAAGGTGCCGCGTTTCGCATTTGAAAAATTCCCCACCGCCGACGCGCGCCTGACCACCCAGATGAAGTCCGTGGGTGAAGTCATGGCCATCGGCCGCACCTTCCAGGAATCGTTCCAGAAGGCGCTGCGTGGCCTGGAAGTGGGCGTCGACGGCCTGAACCAGAAGACCACCGACCGCGAAAAGCTGCAGGTCGAACTGGGCGAGCCCGGTCCGGAACGCATCTGGTACGTGGGCGACGCCTTCGCGCAAGGCTTCACGCTGGACGAAGTGCACAACATCACGCACATCGACCCGTGGTTCCTTTCGCAGATCAAGGAAATCGTCGACATCGAGCTGGCGCTCGAGCAAAAGACGCTGGCCGACCTGGACTACGCCACGCTGTTCGAACTGAAGCGCCGCGGTTTCTCCGACCGCCGCCTCGCGTTCCTGCTGGATTCCTCGGAATCCGAAGTGCGCAAGCTGCGCCACCAGCTCAACGTGCGTCCGGTCTACAAGCGCGTCGACACCTGCGCCGCCGAATTCGCCACCCGCACCGCCTACATGTACTCCACGTACGAGGAAGAGTGCGAATCCGCCCCCACCGATCGCAAGAAGATCGTGGTGCTGGGCGGCGGCCCGAACCGGATCGGCCAGGGCATTGAATTCGACTACTGCTGCGTGCATGCCGCGCTGGCGCTGCGCGACGACGGGTACGAGACCATCATGGTCAACTGCAACCCGGAAACCGTGTCCACCGACTACGACACCTCCGACCGTCTGTACTTCGAGCCGCTGACGCTCGAAGACGTGCTGGAAATCGTCCACAAGGAAAACCCGGTCGGCATGATCGTCCAGTACGGCGGCCAGACCCCGCTGAAGCTGGCGCGCGCCCTGGAAGCCAACGGCGTGCCCATCATCGGCACCAGCCCCGAATCCATCGACGTCGCCGAAGACCGCGAGCGCTTCCAGAAGCTGCTCAACAAGCTCGGCCTGCGTCAGCCGCCCAACCGCACCGCGCGCACCGAAGGCGAGGCCCTGGCCCACGCCACCGAAATCGGTTATCCGCTGGTCGTGCGTCCCAGCTACGTGCTGGGCGGCCGCGCGATGGAAATCGTGCACGAGCAGCAGGACCTCGAGCGCTACATGCGCGAAGCCGTGAAGGTCAGCAATGACTCGCCCGTGCTGCTCGACCGCTTCCTGAACAACGCCACCGAAGTCGACGTGGACTGCCTGGCCGACGGCGAAACCGTCTTCATCGGCGGCGTCATGGAACACATCGAGCAGGCCGGCGTGCACTCGGGCGACTCGGCGTGCAGCCTGCCGCCGTACTCGCTGTCGGCGGAAGTCATCGCCGAGATCAAGCGCCAGACCACGATGATGGCCAAGGCCCTGAACGTCAGCGGCCTGATGAACGTGCAGTTCGCCATCCAGGGCGGTGACGTCTACGTGCTGGAAGTGAACCCGCGCGCCTCGCGCACGGTGCCTTACGTCTCCAAGGCCACCGGTTTGCAGCTTGCCAAGATCGCCGCGCGCGCCATGGCCGGCCAGACCCTCGCCGCGCAAGGCATCACGAAGGAAGTCGTGCCGCCTTATTTCTCGGTCAAGGAAGCCGTGTTCCCGTTCGTGAAGTTCCCGGGCGTGGACACCATCCTCGGTCCGGAAATGAAGTCGACCGGCGAAGTGATGGGCGTGGGCATGAGCTTCGGCGAAGCCTTCGTGAAGTCGCAGCTTGCCGCCAGCGTGCGCCTGCCGGAGTCCGGCACGGTGTTCATCAGCGTCAAGAACCAGGACAAGGCCCGCGCCGTTGAAGTGGCTCGCGGCCTGCACACCCTGGGCTTCAAGCTGGTCGCCACGCGCGGCACGGCCGCCGAGATCGAAGCGGCCGGCATCCCGGTGCAGGTGGTCAACAAGGTCAACGAAGGCCGCCCGCACATCGTCGACATGGTCAAGAACGGCGAAATCTCGCTGGTCATCAACACCGTCGAAGAGCGCCGCAACGCCATCGCCGACTCGCGCACCATCCGCACCCAGGCGCTGGCCGCCCGCGTGACCTTCTTCACGACCATCGCCGGCGCCCGCGCCGCGGTCGAAGGCATGCAGTATCTGCGCCAGGGCCTCGGCCTGCAGGTCTACCCGCTGCAAGAGCTTCACGCTTCCCTGCAGAAGTAAGCCGGCAGATCACAATTAGGGCACGCGAAAGCGTGCCCTAATTTTTTGCAACGCGACAACAGGCAGGTCAGGACATGGACAAAGTCTTCATCACGGGCGCCAGCAGCGGCCTGGGGCGCGCCCTGGCGCAGCAGTACGCAGCCAAGGGCGCCACGCTGGGCTTGCTGGGCCGCCGCGAGGAAGCGCTGCGCGAACTGGCCGCCAGCCTGCCGGGTGAGCATCGCTGCTATGCCGTGGACGTGCGCGACCGCACGGCGCTGCACGCCGCGGCGCAGGACTTCATCGCGTTCTGCGAGGGCAGGGTGGATGTGGTCATCGCCAGCGCCGGCATCAGCGCCGGCACGCTGACCGACCACGGCGAGGATTTCGACGTCTTCAAGGCCATCGTCGACACCAACCTGCTGGCCACCGTGTCCACGTTCGAACCCTTCATCGCGCCGATGCGTGCGGCGGGGGCAGGGCGCATGGTCGGGATCGCCAGCGTGGCGGGCATACGCGGCCTGCCCGGTGCCGGCGCTTACAGCGCGTCCAAATCGGCGGTGGTGACCTATTGCGAAAGCCTACGGCTGGAACTGGCCGCGCAGGGGATCAGCGTCGTGACGATCGCGCCCGGCTATATCAAGACGGCCATGACGGCGCATAACCCGTACTCGATGCCCTTCCTGATGGAAGCCGACGCCTTCGCCACCCGCGCGCACGCGGCAATCAGCCGGGGAACGAGCTACACGGTGATTCCGTGGCAAATGGGAGTGGTGGCCAAGCTGATGCGGTTGCTGCCCAATGCCGTCTACGACAGGCTGGCCCGAAACGCCCCGCGCAAGCCGCGCAAAACGGTGTGAGGCCAGCCGTCCGGCGCCCGCCGGACGGGGGCAGGCATGTCCCTCAAGGCACCACGTCGTCGCCCACTTCGGCGGCGATGTGCGTCACATCACCCCAATCCAGCACTTCCCATTTACGGCCGTCAACGCCGACGCGGTTGATGCTGACATTGAGCAGGGCCGCGTCGCGCGGCGCATTCAGCGGCACGCCCGATGCATGGCGCCAAATGATGTCCAGCACGCCGCCATGGGTGAACATCAGGATGCGCTCGCCCTCATGGCGGCTGGCGATATCGTCCACGGTGCTGATGACGCGCGATTGAAACTGCCCGAGCGATTCGCCGCCGTCCAGCGGGCGCAGCGGATCGCGGCTCTTCCATGCCGCCGCGGCTTCCGGCGCCAGGACGTCGATGCGCTCATGGTCCAGGCCTTCCAGCACCCCAAAGCCCCGCTCGCGGATGCCGGGTTCCACGCGTACACGCAGGCCAAGCTGCTCCGACACAGGCACGGCCGTCGCATGCGCGCGTTGCAGGTCGCTGCTGTAGATCGCGTGGATTGGCGTGTGCTTGGCCTCTTCGTGCAGGCGCGCGGCCAGCAGGCTGGCCTGGTTGACGCCGAATTCGTTCAGGGGGATGTCTTGCCAGCCTTGCAGGCGCCGTTGGCGATTCCAGTCGGTTTCGCCGTGGCGGATGAACCAGATTTCAGTCATTGCAGTCTTGTTGCGGGGATTGAGCCTTATGCCTGGACCGGCGCGATGGGCGCGCGCGGCTTCCAGATGGCTTGAATGATCGAGCTTAACGCGACCAGCGCGGGCTCGCTAGCGCGTTCGTAAGGCAGCATGAAGCCCAGCACCGCGTCGACGCGCGCCTGGCCCCACACGATGAAGTCGCTGGACGCGGCACCCGCCAGCGCGGTTTCCTCGCGCAGCAGCGCGCAGCCCGCGCCGGCCCGCACCAGCGCGTCCATGTTGGCCTGATCGTCGTTCTGCATGACGATGCGCGGCGATAGCCCGTGGCGCTCGAACATATCGCGCAGCAACAGATGCGTGTGGCTGCCGGACGGACCGTCCAGCCACGGCAGTTGCGCCACCTCGCGCCAGCCGCCGCGTTTGAGCACCGCAGCGTGCTCAGCGGGCATCGCAATCCGATACCGCACGCTGCGCAGCGGCTGCCACAACACGCCGCGCGGCGCGTTGGCCGCGATGGTCAGCGCGGCGGGCAGGCGGCCGGTGCTGACCTGTTCGGCCAGTGCCGCAGCGGGCTGGGTCTGGGTCTTCAGTTCAACCAGCGGCAGCCGTTGCGTGACGGCCGAGGCCAGCTCCCCCAAGCGCAGGAAATCGGGCTTTTCGCTGGGAACACCCAGCTCGACAACGCCATGCAGATTGCCCTGCAACTGCTGGGCTTCGGACTTGAATTGCGCGCCCAGCACCAGCAGCGATTCCGCCGTCGGCAGCAGCACTTCGCCCGCCTTGGCCAAGGCAAGCCGGCCGCCGCTGCGGTCGAACAGCGCGACGCCCAGGCTCTGCTCCAGCGCCTTGATTTGCGCGGTCACGGCGGGCTGTGTCAGCGACAGCGCCTCGGCCGCCTTCGTCAGGTTGCCCAATCGGGCAACCGTGACGAAGGCGCGGATCTGGTAGATTTCCATGGCCGCGAGTGTAGGTCAGGCGGCCAGCAGCCGCACCTGTGTCGGCTCCAGTCCCACCGACACCGGCGCGCCCGCCGGAAAGGGCGACAGGCCGGCCAGATGCGCCTGGTCGGCCGTCAGCCGCTGCTCGCCAACCTGCACCTGATACCGCGTGAATTCGCCCAGAAACTCGCTGCTTTCCACGATGCCCGGCAGCCAGACATAACGCGCATCGCCCAGGCCATCCGCCATCTCGATCTGCACCGTGTGGGGCCGAAAGCTCGCTGCCAGCCGCGTCGCTGCGGGCGCCTCGCCCGTCAGTGGCAGGTGCAGGTCGCCCACGCCGTCCACCGCCAGCGTCACGCTGCTGCTGGTGCGCTCGCGCACATTGCCTTCCAGCACATTCATCGTGCCCACAAAATTCGCCACGAAGCGGTTGACGGGGTAGTCGAACAGCGTGCTTGGCGCGCCGATCTGCTGCACCACGCCGTGATCCAGCACCGCCATCCGGTCAGCGGTGGTCATCGCTTCTTCCTGGTCGTGCGTGACGAAGATCGTCGTGATGCCCAGTCGGCGCTGCAGGCTCAGAAGGTCTTGGCGCATCTGCACGCGCAGCTTCTTGTCCAGGTTGGACAGCGGCTCGTCCAGCAGCAGCACCTGCGGTTCGATCACGATGGTGCGCGCCAACGCCACGCGCTGCTGCTGTCCGCCCGAAAGCTGGTTGGGACGCCGCTTGGCATATTGCGACAGCCCCACCAGATCGAGCGCGGCTTCCACCTTGGTGCGGATCTCGGCGCGCGGCAGCTTGCGCTCGACCAGGCCGAACGCCACGTTGTCCCACACCGTCATGTGCGGCCACAGCGCATAGTTCTGGAACACCATGCCGATGTTCCGATGCCAGGGGGGGGTCCCGCTGATGTCCTTGCCGTCCACCAGCAACTGGCCTGCGCTGTGGCGGTTGAAACCCGCGATCAACCGCAGCAGGGTGGACTTGCCCGAGCCCGACGGCCCGAGCAGCGCGAAGAACTCGCCCGGCTCGATGCTGATGCTGACGTCCTTCAGCACTTCGGTCTTGCCGTACGAGAGCTGGATGTTGCGGCATTCGACGCTGACTTTCTTCATGCGGATTCCCCTTCATTGCGCGCCGGTTGCTGGCGCTTCGATGCGCGGTCCACCAGCAGGTGCGATACGTAAGTGCCGATACCCACGGCGACCACTGCCAGGACGCCAAGCGCGGCGCCCGGTCCGCGGCCCGCCGCGCTCTGCATGTACAGATAGATGCCGTAGCTCATGGGCGCCTGGCTGTCCTTGGTCACCAGCATGATGGTGGCCGACAGTTCCACGGCGGCCGTCACAAAGCTGGTCACGAACCCGGCCAGCATGCCGCCCGCCATCAGCGGCACCACGACGCGTCGGATCGTGCTCATGCGCGTGGCGCCCAGCGACTGGGCCGCCTCTTCCAGCGACACGTGGATCTGCTGCAACGCCGCTACGCACGAACGCAGCGCGTACGGCAGACGCCGCACGGAATACGCGAGCATGATGATGATCCACGACGACGTCAGCATCGTGCCCGTGCCAGGCAGCTCGATGCCGCGGAAGGTGCGCAGAAAGCCGATGGCCAGCACGATGCCCGGAATCGCCAATGCCGCCGAAGCCAGAAAATCCAGCCATTGGCGCGCCGGCAGCCGGGTGCGCAGCATCAGGTAGGCGATCGCGGTGCCCAGGACCACGTCGATGCCCGCGGCAAGGCCGCAATACAGCAGCGTGTTGGCGATCATGCCCTGCGATTCCGAGAACACGGCTGAGTAGTGGGCCAGCGTGTACCCGTCCGGCAGCGGCGCATAGCTCCAGACGCTGGCCAGCGACAGCAGCAGCACGCCGATGTGCGGGGACAGCACCAGCAGCAGCACCAGGATGATCCAGCCATACGCCAGTACGCTTTCCATCGGACCCAGCTTGCGCTTCTGGATGGAATTGCCGCCCTTTTGCAGCGTGGAGTAGTCGCGTCCCTTCAGCACGCGCGCCGACAGCCACAGCGCCAGTATCGAAAATCCCACCATGATCACGCTGATCACATAGCCCAGCGGATCCTCCAGCCCCACCTGCGTGATGCGCAGGTACGCTTGCGGCGCCAGCATGTTGGTCGTGCCCAGCACCAGGGGAGTCCCCAGGTCGTCGAACACCTTCACGAACACCAGCGACGCGCCCGCCACATAGCCGGGCAGGGCGAGCGGAAAGATCACGCGCCGGAACAGCCGGAACCCGCGCGAACCCAGGTTGAAGGCCGCTTCTTCCATGGCCCCGTCGATGTTGCGCAGCGCCACCACGAGGTTCATCAGGATGAACGGGAAATAGTGGATGGCTTCCACGAAAATGACGCCATTCAGCCCTTCCATGAACGGAATCGTGAAGCCGAACCAGTCATTGAGCAGCAGGTTCACGCTGCCCGAACGGCCAAAGATCAGCTGCATGGCCACCGCGCCCACGAAGGGCGGCATGATGAGCGGCAGCACGCCCAACGTCTGGATCAGCAGGGCGCCGCGAAAATCGAAGCGCACCGTGAAGTACGCCAGCGGCACCGCGATCAGGGAAGCGATCAGCGCCGACCAGCCCGCCACGTACAGGCTGTTGAAGAACGCTTCCCGCATCAACGGCTGGTTGAAGAAGGCGCCGAAGTGACCGGTGGTGAAGCTGCCGTCGGCATTGACGAAGGCGCTGTGAAAGACCGTACCCACCGGGACGGCCAGGAAAAGCAGCAGAAAGCCGAACACCAGCAGCGCCGCCAGGACGGGGCCGGCGGGCAGGCGCGAATGGCTCGAATGATTCATCGAGAGTCCCGAAAATCGTTGCCAGAAGACAGGCGCGATCCACGGCGGACGGGGCTAAGTCCGCCTGCCGTGTTCAGCGCATTCAGACGATCAGAGCGCGGCGGCCTGCCGTGCCAGCTTGACGGCTTCTTCGTAGTTGGCGCGCGCGCGGCCATTCCACTCGCCTTCAAGCTGCGTGATCTGCTGGTTGACGGCCGCGTCCTTCTTGTTGCCGGCGAAGATCGCCAGGAACGCCGGGTCGGCCGCCTTCTTGCTGTCGATCAGCGGCGCCCAGGCCAGCTTGCGTGCCTCTCCCAGCAATTCGGCTGCCTTGCCGCTCTTGGCCTTGTCGCCCAGCTTGGCCTCGGCGTCGTAGATCGCCTTGGTGGCCGCTTGCAATTCCTTCAGCCGGAACGTGACGGTCTGGTCGTACAGCGATTGCACGACGTAGTAGCGCGACTGCGACAGGTCCGCGTCGAAATGAACCTTGCTGCGCTTGGCGATTTCCGCCGGGTCGGGATAGCCGGGCGGAATCTTGCCGGCCAGTGCGGAGTAGGGCAGCACCGGCAACCGCGAGATCTTCGGCTCCAGCAGCAGCTCCTGGCCCGCCTGGCTCAGCGTGAAGGCGATGAATTTCTTGCCTTCCTCGGTGTTCTTGGCGCCCTCGATCAGCGCGATGTTCGCCGGGACGATGGCGGTCTCGGACGGATAGACGAACTCAACGGGGAACTTGGAGTACTTGCTCGACAGCCCGAAGAAGTCGATGACCGGTCCGGCGCCGAACTGGCCGTTGTTCACGCCGTCGGGTACGCCGAACGAGCGCTCGGTGACGGCGCTGCTGTTGCCCGACATGCGCAAAAGCGTGTTCCAGCCGTCATCCCAGCCTTCGCCTTGCAGGATGGTTTCCACGGTCAGGTGCATCGTGCCCGAACGCGAGGGCGACGTGATGCCCACGTGGCCGAACCACTTGGGCGACAGCAGATCCTTCCACTCGACAGGCGCGGGAATCTTGTGCGCCGCGATGTACCGGGTGTTGTAGATAATGCCGTAGCCCGCCAGCGCCTGGCCCAGATACATGCCGCCCGGATCATTGATGGGATAGCTGCCGATCTTGTCCGGCACATCCTTGTTCGCGATGTCGGCCGACTTGGCCAGCAGCTTGTCGCGTCCCAACACCTCGAACGCATCGGGCGCGCTGGCCCAGAAGACCTCGGGGCGCTGACCCGCTGGCGTCTCCCGCACGAAGGCGATCCCCGACACCGTGTTCTTGTTCAGGATTTCCAGCGTGATGCCGGGATTGGCTTTCTCGAAAGCGGTCTTGTAGGCCTGGGTCAGGTCCTTGGGGAACGACGTGATCACCGTGACGGTGCCGGCCAGGGCCGGCGCCGCGCAAACGGCCAGCAGCGCCCCGGCAAGGGCTGTGCGCATTGCGTGCATGGTTTGTCTCCGTGGTTTTAGATTTGTCTGGAGACAGTACTGGCACGCCCGATGAGCGTCCAATCAGAAATTTTGATGCGCGCCATCAGCGACGGCGCCACATCGCTTGCGCCGAATCAGGCCTGGGCCGACACGCCGGCCTGTTTGGCAGCCTGCGCCTGTTTTGCCAGGAGTTGGGAAATCTGGCCTTGGATCTGCACAGCCTGGGCATTGAGCGCCATGATCTGCTGCGCCTTCATTTCGGCCGACATGCCGCTCGCCTTCACTTTGGCGATCTGATCCATGATGCGCTTGAGCTGCTTTTGCAACTCCTTGATCTGGCGGGTGTATTCGTCGTCGTTGTCGGTTTCTTCGGTGGCCTGCGCGTTGCCGACCTTGGTGGCGCCCGGATTGTTGACGCGGATCTTGCCTTCCGCGGTCACCGACACCGCATCCTGCCCCGAAGCGTTCTTCGCTTCCTTGTTGGCCTGGATCTTCTCGGCCCAAAGATCTGCAAGGCTGCTGATCCGGGAGGTGCCGCTGATGCTATTGATCGCCATGACTATTCCTTTGCCTGGGATTTCGGGGTTTCCACTAATACGGCAATCGGCCGGCAAAACTTAAACGTTGCCCCCGCTTGATGGCCCCCTTTACACTGGCGCCCGCTCGCAGTTTGAAACCCTCTCGTACCACCCCGGGGAATCCATGTCCAACTCCTACTTTCCGCGCTGGCGCCTGGCGGACGACGCCGAGCCCGGCGTCATCATCGCGCCCGACGAACGGCTGTCCTGGCCCAAGAACGTCGCCATGGGCGCACAGCACGTCGTCGCGATGTTCGGCTCGACCGTCCTGGCGCCGTTGCTCATGGGGTTCGATCCCAACGTCGCCATCCTGATGTCGGGCATCGGCACGCTGATCTTCTTTCTGTTCGTGGGCGGCCGGGTGCCCAGCTACCTGGGTTCCAGCTTCGCGTTCATCGGCGGCGTCATCGCGGTGACCGGCTATGCCGGCGGCGGGGCCAACGCCAACATCGGCGTCGCGCTGGGCGCCATCATTGCCTGCGGTCTGGCTTACACGCTGATCGGCGTCATCGTCTGGATCGTCAATGCCCGGGCAGGCGGCGGCGCCGACTGGATCGATACCCTCATGCCGCCCGTCGTCACAGGCGCGGTGGTGGCCGTGATCGGCCTGAATCTCGCGCCCATCGCCGCCAAGGGCGCGATGGGGGCGTCGGGCTTCGATAGCGCCATGGCCATCGTCACGATCGTCTGCGTGGGCGGCATCGCCGTCTACACGCGCGGCATGGTGCAGCGCCTGCTGATCCTGGTCGGCCTGATCCTCGCGTGCGTGGTGTACGCCGTGCTGGCCAACGGTCTGGGCCTGGGCAAGCCCATCGACTTCACCGCCGTGTCGGCCGCCGCCTGGTTCGGCCTGCCGCACTTCGCGGCGCCCGTCTTCAAGGCCGAGGCCATGGGCCTCATCGTGCCGGTCGCCATCATCCTGGTGGCCGAAAACCTGGGGCACGTGAAGGCCGTCAGCGCCATGACGGGCCGCGACCTGGACCGCTACCTCGGCCGGGCCTTCGTCGGCGACGGCGTGGCCACCATGGTGTCGGGCGCCGTCGGCGGCACGGGCGTCACGACCTACGCCGAAAACATCGGCGTGATGGCGGTCACCCGCATCTATTCCACGCTCGTGTTCGTGATCGCTGCCCTGATCGCGATCGTCCTGGGCTTCTCGCCCAAGTTCGGCGCGCTCATCCAGACGATCCCGGGACCTGTGCTGGGCGGCATGTCGGTGGTTGTCTTCGGCCTGATCGCCATTGCCGGCGCCCGTATCTGGGTCGTCAACCAGGTCGATTTCACCGACAACCGCAACCTCATCGTGGCTGCGGTCACGCTGGTGCTGGGCGCGGGCGACTTCACCATCAAGCTGGGCAACTTCACGCTGGGCGGCATCGGTACCGCCACGTTCGGCGCGATCATCCTGTACGCGCTCTTGCGGCGCACGAAGTAACGGCGACATGCGGGACGCCGAGGCGTCCCGCATCGTGGCGCAAAGCCTATCGTCCAGTAGTATCTTGGCTCGGGAGGCTCCCGGAAAACCCTCGGTTCGCGCGGGAGTCCATCGGGCCCGGCAAGGCCGCAAAGCCTTTTCGGTGCGAAATCGCCGGTTTTAGCGGGTTACAGCGCCGAAATGCGCCGAAAAGGCCGTTTTCCTCCGGCGGCTTGCAATTCCCGCCGAGATTGACCACAATATGACTTTGATTGCCCCGGTTCCGACCCGAGCCGGGGTTTTGTTTTGGTCGCCCGCGCCGCTCGCCAGATTTTTCCAAGCATCAAATGGCAAACAAAAGGCAAGCGCGCCGGTCCTGCGGCCTTCACCGAGAACGCTCCTTCGGGGCGTTTTTCTACTTTTTGTTTGGGAAACGACATGTCTGCCATTCCTTTGACCGTGCGCGGGGCCGAGCGCTTGCAAGAAGAGCTCCAACGGCTGAAAACCGTCGAACGTCCTGCCGTGATCAACGCAATCGCCGAGGCGCGCGCACAGGGTGATCTGTCGGAAAACGCCGAGTACGATGCCGCTCGCGAGCGCCAAGGTTTCATCGAGGGCCGGATTGCCGAGCTTGAAGGCACGCTTTCCAATGCCCACCTCATCGACCCGACCTCGCTCGAGGCCGAAGGCCGCGCCGTGTTTGGCGCTACCGTCGACATCGAAGACCTGGATTCGGGCGATCGCGTTACGTATCAGATCGTCGGCGACGTTGAAGCCGATATCAAGTCCAACCTGATTTCCGTGTCCAGCCCCGTGGCTCGCGCGCTGATCGGCAAGAGTGAAGGCGATGTGGTCGAGGTCGTTGCCCCGGCTGGCGTTCGCGAATACGAAGTCCTGGGCGTGCGTTACATCTGACGCTAGCGCCACAAGCAGTAAAAATGTCAAACCACCCTGGCCCGGACGCTACGTTCGTCTGAATTCCGCGGTACATTGCGGATCGCTATGGTGGACCGGGCGCGTAAAGCGCCCGTTTTTGTGCCTGGACTTACCTTTTTGCGGTCTTGCGGCTGGTGCCGCTGCGGGCTCCGGCGCGCAGGCTCAGCGCGCTGCCGGCGCGGCGCGGAATGCCGTGGCCGCCAGCTGTGGCGCGCTTGTTGGAAGGCCGCATGGGCTTGCCGTTCTTGTTGAGTTCGTCCTGGGGGATGTAACGCTTCTTGGCGGGTGCGGGCTCTTCGGATTCGCTGCGGCGCGGGCGCTTGGCAAGGGTCCTGCCTTCGGCGGCCAGCTTCTTGGGCGTGTAAGGTTCCGAGTCGCGGCGTTTGGCAGGCGCTTCGGGTTCCTGGGCGGCCAGCGCGGCGGGCTTGATGTTGCCGGGCAGCGGGCGGAACAGGATCAGGGTCTTGCCCAAGTGATGCACGGGCGCGCAGGATAGCGTCTCGCAGATCGTGGCGAGCATGGCGTCCCGGGCTTCACGGTCGTCGCCGCCCGCGCGAACCTTGATGAGGCCATGCGAAGTCAGCGCCCGATCGATTTCCTTCAGCACGGCGTCGGTCAAACCGTTGTCGCCAATCAGGACGACGGGGCGCAGAGGGTGAGCGGCGGACCGCAGGTCGCTGCGCTCACGAGAGGTAAGTTCTAATATAGGCATGCGTGGAATTGTACGGTAATGGCCAAGAATAAATTCTCTAAAGACTGGATTCACCAGCACATCAACGATCCCTATGTGAAGCTGGCGCAACAGAAGGGCTATCGCGCCCGCGCCGCTTTCAAGCTGATCGAGATCCTCGACACCGAAAAGCTGATGCGCCGGGGCGACCTGGTCATCGATCTGGGCTCCGCGCCGGGCAGCTGGTCACAGGTGGCGCGCGAGCGGCTCGCCGGGCCGGGCGGCGTCGTGGACGGGCGCATCATCGCGCTGGACATCCTGCCCATGGAGCCCGTGGCGGGCGTGGAATTCATCCAGGGCGACTTCCGCGAAGACGAAGTCTTGAAACAATTGGAAGACATGGTCGGATCGCGTGCGGTGGACCTTGTTATTTCAGACATGGCCCCCAACTTGTCCGGGGTGGGTATTGCCGACTCCGCGCGCATCCAGCATGTTTGCGAATTGGCGATGGAATTTTCCTGCGCCCACCTCAAGCCCAACGGGGCGCTGATCGTCAAGGCTTTCCACGGCACGGGCTTCTCGCAGATCGTGGAATCCTTCAAAAAGCGCTTCCGCCGGGTGGTCGAACGCAAACCGAAGGCCTCTCGGGACAAGTCCTCAGAAACCTTTCTGGTGGCGCGCGATCTGAAGTAACCCTTCCGTAATCATCCGGGGCAAACCGTCCCGGCCAAGAAAACCCCCGTCCCGCCGAGACAACGACCAGAAAACTCAAGAATCAAATGTAATTAAATGGGCCCCACGGCTGCCAGGACGCAACTCCGTCCTACAGGTTAGAATGGGCTATTGACATACTTGTGACTGTGCCATACGCGGGTGCGCAGTCGCCGGTCGGAATCGAAAGCAGGAGATCGACCTTGAACAATTCATTTTCCAAAGTCGCTGTCTGGATGGTGATAGCCCTGGTGCTGTTCACCGTCTTCAAACAGTTCGACGGACGCGCTCAGACCCAGGACGGTGTGACTTACACGCAGTTCATGGACGACGCCAAGGCGGGACGTATCCGCAAGGTCGACGTTCAAGGCGACGTGCTCTACGTCACCCCGGACGCGGGCCGCGCCTATACGCTGACTTCCCCCGGCGATCTCTGGATGGTCTCCGATCTGCTGAAGTACGGCGTGCAGGTTTCGGGCAAGCCGCGCGAAGAGCAGTCGCTCCTGATGAGCATCTTCGTCTCGTGGTTCCCGATGCTGCTTCTGATCGGCGTATGGGTGTTCTTCATGCGACAGATGCAAGGCGGTGGCAAGGGCGGCGCATTCAGCTTCGGCAAATCGCGCGCCCGGATGCTCGACGAGAACACCAACCAGATCACCTTCGCTGACGTCGCCGGTTGCGACGAAGCCAAAGAAGACGTGCAGGAACTGGTCGACTTCCTGCGTGACCCCAGCAAGTTCCAGAAGCTGGGCGGCCGTATCCCGCGCGGCGTGCTGATGGTGGGTTCGCCCGGTACCGGCAAGACGCTGCTGGCCAAGGCCATCGCCGGCGAAGCCAAGGTCCCGTTCTTCAGCATTTCCGGTTCGGACTTCGTTGAAATGTTCGTCGGTGTGGGCGCGGCCCGTGTCCGCGACATGTTCGAAAACGCCAAGAAGCACGCTCCCTGCATCATCTTCATCGACGAAATCGATGCGGTCGGCCGCCAGCGCGGCGCCGGCCTGGGCGGCGGCAACGACGAGCGCGAACAGACCCTGAACCAGATGCTGGTTGAAATGGACGGCTTCGAATCCGGCCAGGGCGTCATCGTGATCGCCGCAACCAACCGTCCCGACGTGCTGGATCCGGCGCTGCTGCGTCCGGGCCGTTTCGATCGCCAGGTCGTGGTGCCGCTGCCCGATATCCGTGGCCGCGAGCAGATCCTGAAGGTTCACATGCGCAAGGTTCCGCTGTCGCCCAACGTCGACGCGACCATCCTGGCGCGCGGTTGCCCGGGCTTCTCCGGCGCCGACCTGGCCAACCTGGTCAACGAAGCCGCACTGTTCGCCGCCCGCCGGAATGGCCGCACGGTCGATATGTCCGACTTTGAAAAGGCCAAGGACAAGATCATCATGGGCGCCGAGCGCCGCTCCATCGTGATGCCCGAAGAGGAACGCAAGAACACCGCGTACCACGAATCCGGCCACGCGATCGTCGCGCGCATGCTGCCCAAGACCGACCCGGTCCACAAGGTCACCATCATCCCGCGCGGCCGTGCGCTGGGCGTGACGATGCAGTTGCCGGAAACCGACCGCTACAGCATGGACAAGGGCCGTCTGCTGTCCACCATCGCCGTGCTGTTTGGCGGCCGTATCGCCGAAGAAATCTTCATGGACCAGATGACGACGGGCGCCTCGAACGACTTCGAACGCGCCACCGCCATCGCCCGCGACATCGTCACGCGCTACGGCATGACCGACGAACTGGGTCCCATGGTCTACGCCGAGAACGAAGGCGAAGTCTTCCTGGGCCGCAGCGTCACCAAGACCACGCACATGTCCGAAGCCACCATGCAGAAGGTGGACACCGAGATCCGCCGCATCATCGACGAGCAGTACGGCGTTGCGCGCAAGATCCTGGAAGACAACCGCGATAAGGTCGAAGTCATGACGTCCGCGCTGCTCGAATGGGAAACCATCGACGCCGACCAGATCAACGACATCATGGAGGGCCGCCCCCCGCGTCCCCCGAAGACGCCGCAAGGCCCGTCGGACACGTCCGATACGCCGCCGACCGGCCTGGCTGCAGGCGGTAGCACGGCAGCTGCGGTCTGAGGTTCTTCGTTCTGGTTTATGGCAAATAACTTCCTTTGCGGGCGCTTCGAGTTTGATCTCGAGCGCCCGCTTGTCATGGGCATCGTCAATGTCACACCGGACTCGTTTTCCGATGGCGGCCAACACGACGATACCGATTCCGCCGTGGCGCATGCGCGCCAGTTGATCGAGGAAGGCGCCCAGATTCTGGACCTGGGCGGCGAATCCACGCGCCCGGGGGCCGACCCCGTTTCCGTGGCCGACGAGCTGAACCGGCTGCTCCCGGTGGTCGAGGCGCTGCGCGACTGCGGCGTGCCGCTCTCCATCGACACGTTCAAGCCGGAAGTCATGCGCGCCACGCTGGACGCCGGCGCGGACATGATCAACGACATCTACGGTTTCAGGCAGCCAGGCGCGATCGAAGCCGTCTCGCAATCGCGCTGTGGCCTGTGCGTCATGCACATGAAAGGCGAGCCTCGCACCATGCAGGCAGCGCCGCCCGAGTACACCGACCTGATCGGTGAAATCGGCCTGTTTCTGGGGGCTCGCGCGCAAAAGCTGCGCGCGGCCTGGATCGATCCTCGCCGCATCGTGCTGGACCCGGGTTTCGGGTTTGGCAAGACGGCCGACCAGAACTTTCAACTGCTGCGCCGGCTGTCCAGCCTGCGCAGTACCGGTTATCCATTGCTGATCGGCCTGTCGCGCAAAAACATGATCGGCCAGGCCACCGGCCGGCCGGTTGGCGACCGGCTGCCCGGCAGCATTGCCGCCGCGCTTGCCTGCGTCGCGCGTGGCGCCTCCATCGTGCGCGTGCACGATGTTGCGGCCACGGTGGATGCGCTTAAGGTATGGCAGGCGGCTGAACAAGGAGCAATCAGTTCATGATTCGACGCAAATATTTCGGTACCGATGGCGTACGCGGTGAAGTCGGCGGTCCGGTGATCAATGCCGAATTCGCCTTGCGCCTGGGTTACGCCGCTGGCCGCGTGCTGGCCCGCGAGCACGCCGTGCGCGGCGCAAGCCGCCCGCAGGTCGTCATCGGCAAGGACACCCGGATTTCCGGCTACATGCTGGAGTCCGCGCTGGAAGCGGGGCTGTCCGCTGCCGGTATCGACGTGCTGCTGGCCGGCCCGATCCCCACGCCCGCGGTCGCCTACCTGACCCGCGCGCTGCGCCTGGTCGCCGGCATCGTCATCAGCGCCTCGCACAATCCCTACCAGGACAACGGCATCAAGTTCTTCTCGGCGCAGGGCATGAAGCTGCCCGACGAAATCGAAGCCGACATCGAGGCCGCGCTGGACGAGCCCCTGGGTTGCGTCAGTTCGGAAGCGCTGGGGCGCGCGCGCCGCATGGGCGACGCTCAGGGCCGCTACATCGAGTTCTGCAAGAGCACGTTCCCCAACGACCTGGACTTGAACGGCATGACGATCGTGGTGGACGCCGCACACGGCGCCGCCTACAACATCGCGCCGCACGTCTTCCGTGAGCTGGGCGCCGAAGTCCACGCCATCGGCGTGCACCCCGACGGCTTCAACATCAACAAGGGCGTGGGCGCGCTGCATCCCGAGCTGCTGGCCAAGGAAGTCAAGGCGCGCGGCGCCCAGCTTGGCATTGCGCTGGACGGCGATGCCGACCGCCTTCAGATGGTGGACGGCGAGGGCCGCATCTACAACGGCGACGAACTCATGTACGCCATCGTGCGCGAGCGCATGCAGCGCGGCAAGGTCGAGGGCGTGGTCGGCACGCTGATGACCAACTTTGGCTTCGAGCGCGAAATGAAGCGCCTGGGCGTGGGCTTTGACCGCGCCAACGTGGGCGACCGCTACGTGCTGGAACAGATGCAATCGCGCGGCTGGCTGTACGGCGGCGAAAGCTCCGGCCACCTGCTGTGCCTGGATTGCCACTCCACCGGCGACGGCATCGTTGCCGCGCTGCAGGTCTTGACCGCGCTGCGTCGCAATTCCACCACGCTTGGCGACTGGGTTAGCGACCTGCGCATGTATCCGCAAAAGATGATCAACGTGCCGCTGACGCCGGGCCTGGACTGGAAGACGCATGCCGGTCTGACCGCCGCGCGCCAGGCCGTCGAGGCAGAGCTGGATGGCCGGGGTCGCATCCTGATCCGCGCTTCGGGGACGGAACCCAAGCTGCGCCTGATGGTTGAGGCCGAAGATGAGGCGCTGGCGACCAATTCTGCAGAGAAGCTTGCGGCAAGCCTGGGGTAAACCCTGAGTTTCGATTTAATATGTGGGCCACGCGTCGAAATCGTCGCGTGGCCTTTTGTTTGTTTGCGTTTTCGATGCCGGTTTAAGCGTCATAGTCACGTAACATATTGGTCAAGTCATTGACATACAGGGCGTCCACACTGGCTGGACTCTCTAGGAGCTTCGCGCAATGCTGGAATTAGCACGCATCAATCCGAGCCGCAGTACCGCAGAACCCTGGACGGGCTCCGCCCCGAAGGTCCTGGCTGTCGGCCTGGCGCGTACCGCCGAAGAAATAGAGCAGATCCAACGCCTGCGCTATGAGGTCTTCACCGAAGACATGGGTGTCGTCTTCCCCGATGCGCAAGATGGCATCGAGCAAGACCGCTTCGATCCGTTCTGTGAACACCTGATGGTCCGCGAACTCGACACCGACCGAGTCGTTGGCACGTATCGGATCCTGACCCCCGAAAAAGCGCGCGAAGCCGGCGGCTATTACTCGCAGTCGGAATTCGACCTGTCGGGCCTTGGCGCCATCCGCGACGAAGTCGTTGAAGTCGGCCGCTCCTGCACCCACGCCGATTACCGTGGCGGCGCGGTCATCATGCTGCTGTGGTCCGGCCTGGCGGAATACCTGCGCCGCGGCGGTTACGAATACGTGCTCGGTTGCGCCAGCGTCAGCCTGCGCGATGACGGCGTCACCGCAGCGGAAGTGTGGCGTACGGTGGCCAAGCAGATGCCCCAGGGCAACGAGCCGCGCGTCACGCCGCTGCACCGCTACCCGGTCGAAAAGCTCAACAGCACCTTGCCGGCGCGCGTGCCGCCGCTGATCAAGGGCTATCTGAAGCTGGGCGCCAAGGTATGCGGCGAACCGGCATGGGATCCGGATTTCAACGCCGCCGACTTCCCGGTGCTCTTGAAGATGGAGCGCATGGACGAGCGCTACCGTCGCCACTTCGGCCTGGACCAGCCGGCCATCATCGCCACCCAGCGCTAGACCCCATCCATCATGCGCCGCCTGTTCCGCCGAATGACAATCAGACTGATCCGGCGGGCCACCCGGCCGCTGCGCATGGAACTCAGGCGGCTGGATCGGGAAACCGATCTCTCGCCATTCTGATCAGCCGGGGCGGCCGCGCCGCCCCGTTCTTGATTTTCAGAACTCCAGCAGTTCGAACGAAAACCCGACCTTGTTCCACTCGGCTTCTTCCGCGCGCAGCGTGAAGTCGCTGAGCGGGTGTTCGGCCAGCCATTCTCGGTTGACGCGCACCACGATGGAATTGTCGCGGACCGACGCGGTGAGGGGCAGGGGTTCGATCTCGCCGCGGCGGCGGAACAGCAACACCGCCAGACGCAGCGCCAGGATGGCCTTCCATTGCGGGCGCGTGCGCACCAGCGGTTCCACCTTGGCCAGCTTGCCCTGGTGTCCCAGCGCCAGCAAGGCCAGCAGTTGCTGGTCGGCGCGTGAAAAGCCCGGCATGTCGGCGTTTTCCAGCACGTAGGCGGTGTGCTTGTGATACGCGTTGTGGGCAATCGACAGACCCACTTCGTGCAGATCGGCCGCCCAGCCCAGTGCGGGACGCAGCTCGGCGCGCTCCTGGCCTTCGGGGAACATGGCGTCGAACAGGCTGAGGGCGGCGTGGCGAACGCGGCGCGCCTGGTTTACGTCCACGTGATAGCGCTTGACGAACTGGCGTACCGATTCGTCGCGCTTGTCGTGCTCGTCGTCACGGCCCAGCAGGTCGTACAACACGCCCAGGCGCAGTGCGCCGTCGCCGGTGTGCATGACATCGATGCCCAGCTCGTCGAACAGCGCGCTCATGATGGCCAGCCCGCCGGGCAGCACGTCGGCGCGTTCGATCTTGATGCCGGGAAGCTCGGACGGAATGACGCGGCCCGAGCGGATGAGACGGTCCTTCAGCTTGGTCAGGCCCGAGCGCGTGATGCCGCGGTCGGAATAGCCGCCTTCGGTCAGGATCGCAAAGAGCGCCTTGGCGGTGCCGGAGGAGCCATAGGCTTCCTTCCAGCCCATCTTGCGGTATTGCTTGGCGATGACTTCGATTTCGCGGCGCGCGGCCAGCTCGGCCTGCTTCATCTGGTGCGCATCCACCACGCCGTCCGAGAAGAACTGGCGGCTGTAGCTGACGCAGCCCATGTACAGCGAGGACATCAGGCCCGGTTCGTGGCCCTTGCCGATGATGACTTCGGTGGAACCGCCGCCGATGTCGATGACCAGGCGCTTGTTGGGCGAGGGGGGCAGGGTGTGGGCCACGCCCGTGAAGATCAGGCGGGCCTCTTCGCGGCCGGCAATGACTTCAATGGGAAAGCCCAATGCGGCTTCGGCCCGGGGCAGGAAATCTTTGGTATTGCGGGCGACGCGGAACGTGTTGGTGGCAACCGCACGGACCCGGTTGGGGTGGAAACTGCGCAGGCGTTCGCCGAAGCGTTCCAGGACGGCAATGGCGCGGTCGATGGCGGCGTCGCCAAGCCGTTTTTCGGCGTCCAAACCGGCGGCGAGCCGGACGGTTTCCTTGAGGCGGTCGATCTGGTAGATCTGGGGCGTACCGTCCTGCTGAACGATGCGTCCGATGGAGAGGCGAAAGCTGTTGGACCCGAGGTCCACCGCGGCCAGAAGTTGATCCATGCGGCTCGTAATATTGGCTGTGAGGTGGACCGATTATAAGGACCCCATGTGACAACGCCGCCGGATACGGGTTTTTGCTTACGGAACAGAGGCTTGGAAGCCATTGTCCGGTGCGCCATATGTCCCGCATTTGACGTACCCTTAGCGATTGGGCGCTGTCATAGAACCGTCACCTGTTTGCAGTAAAACTTCACGCTCTCTTTTCGTATGGAATCCGGTATGCCCACACGTCCGCCAGGCGAGCCTCTGCTCATGAATCGCGAATTGTCGCTGCTCAAGTTCAACGAACGCGTGCTGGCGATGGCGGAAAACCCCAAGACGCCGCTGCTGGAAAGGCTGCGCTACGTGTGCATCGTCAGTTCCAACCTGGACGAGTTTTTCGAGATCCGGATCTCCAGCCTGAAAGAGCAGCAGCGCCAGTCGCCCAATCTGGTCGGCCCGGACGGCATGACGCCCGACGAGGCATTCGAATGCGTCCAGCAGGCGGTGCACGAACTGGTGAACCGCCAGTACAACCTGCTCAACGATCAGATCCTGCCCGCCATGCACAAGGAGGGCATCGCGCTGCATCACGCTTCCGAATGGAATCCGGAGCAGCAGGAATGGGCGCGCGACGTGTTCCACCGTGACGTGATGCCGCTGTTGACCCCCATCGGGCTGGACCCGGCGCACCCGTTTCCGCGCGTCTACAACAAGAGCCTGAATTTCATCGTGTCGCTGGCCGGCGCTGACGCGTTCGGCCGTCAGGCGTCCATCGCCATCGTCCAGGCGCCCCGCGCGCTGCCGCGCCTGATCAAGATGCCGCAGGAGCTCTCGGGCCAACCCGAGGGCTACATCCTCCTGACTTCCCTCCTGCGCGCGTTCGTGGGCGAGCTGTTCCCGGGCCTGGAGATGCTGGGTTGCTACCAGTGGCGCGTCACGCGCAACAGCGACCTCTTCGTGGACGAGGAAGAAGTCACCAACCTGCGCCATGCGCTGCAGGGCGAGCTGTCGCAGCGCAACTTCGGCGCGGCCGTCCGCCTTGAGATCGACAAGCTGACGCCCGTCGAACTGGAAACCTTCCTGCAGCGCGAGTTTTCGCTCAAGGCCGACGACACCTATCGCGTGCCCGGCCCGGTGAACCTGTCGCGGCTCATGCAGCTGTGCAATTCCGCGGCGCGCCCGGACCTGCTGTTTCCCGACTACCGCGCGCCCGTGCCCGCGCCGTTTGACCGCGTCGGCGACAAGCCCGCGGAACTCTTTGAGGCAGTGGCCGAGTGCGACCGCCTGCTGCACCATCCCTATCAGTCGTTCCAGCCCGTCATCGACTTCCTGACCGCCGCCGCGCTGGATCCGGACGTGATGGCCATCAAGCAGACCATCTACCGCACCGGCGAGGACTCCGAGCTGATGAAGATCCTGCTGGCGGCCGCGCGCGCCGGCAAGGAAGTGACGGTGGTGGTGGAGCTGATGGCGCGCTTTGACGAGCAGACCAACATCAACTGGGCCTCCAAGCTGGAAGAGGTGGGGGCGCACGTCGTCTACGGCGTGGTTGCGCACAAGACGCACGCCAAGATGGCGGTGGTGCTGCGCCGGGAAAAGGGTCGTCTGCGCCGCTATGCCCACTTGGGCACCGGCAATTACCACCCGCGCACCGCGCGTCTGTACACCGATTTCGGGCTGCTGACGGCGGACCCGAAGCTGTGCGAGGACATGGACAAGGTGTTCGCGCAGTTGACCGGCCTGGGTGCGCGCCGCGCGCTCAAATCGCTGATGCAGTCGCCGTTCACCCTGCACGAAGGCATGGTGTCGCTGATCCGCGCCGAGGCGCGCGCCGCCAAGGCGGGCAAACGGTCGCGCATCATGGCCAAGATGAATTCGCTTCTGGAAGAGCAGATCATCGCCGAGCTGTACAAGGCCAGCCAGGCGGGCGTGAAGATCGACCTGATCGTGCGGGGCGTCTGCGCCTTGCGCGCCGGGGTGCCGGGGCTGTCAGAAAACATCCGTGTGCGCTCCATCGTGGGCCGCTTCCTGGAGCATTCCCGCGTCTTCTATTTCTACGCCGACGGCGAAGAGACGGTGTACCTGTCGTCCGCCGACTGGATGGACCGCAACTTCTTCCGCCGCGTCGAGATCGCCTTCCCGATCTACGACAAGACGCTCAAGAAACGCGTTATCGACGAGGCCTTCACGTACGCACTGCGCGACAACCAGTTGGCCTGGCAGCAGCAACCCAGCGGCGACTACGCGCGCGTCAAGAGCCGCCGCGAGCCCTACAACCTGCACCAGTTCCTGATGCAGAAGCTGGGCGTGTAGCAGGTTAGTGTTCTGTCCCCAAATGAGTAAGGGGGGGCAAACGCCACTTTACGCCTGGCCGGTGTCACCGGCGCGACGAGCCCATTCCCTCAGCGGGAATGGGCTTTTCTTCGAGCTTCGGCCTCCCGAGCGCGGCCGCGCGGATCCGGCTTCGCCGGTCCGCCACCGGCGCCCCCTGGGGGGAGGCGCGAAGCGCGTCGGGGGGGGATCATGACTGTCATGGTCTTGTCACGTTGGGTACCTAAGATGCGAGGGTCGCTGAAAGACAGGCAGCTAAAAAGCCTGCCAAGACTCCTTTAACGAGCACAGAAGGAACCCAGATGTTCAAACGTGTCTTCAAGCAAGTTTCCGTGGGCGTCGCGCTGAGCGCCGCCGTTTTTGCCGTCCAGGCCGCCAACGTCACCGGCGCCGGCGCATCGTTCCCGTACCCGATCTACGCCAAGTGGGCGTCCGACTACAAGGCTGCGACCAACAACGCGGTCAACTACCAGTCCATCGGTTCGGGCGGCGGTCAACAGCAGATCATTGCAAAGACGGTCGACTTCGGCGCCTCGGATGACCCGATGAAGGCTGCCGACCTGGAAAAGCACGGCCTGCTGCAATTCCCCGCCGTGATCGGCGGCACTGTCGCCGTCGTGAACGTCGACGGCGTCGAGCCGGGCAAGCTGAAGCTGTCGGGCAAGGTCCTGGCCGACATCTTCCTGGGCAAGATCAAGAAGTGGGACGACGCTGCGCTGAAGGCGCTGAACCCCGACGTCAAGCTGCCCTCGGCCGACATCATCGTCGTGCACCGTTCGGACGGCTCGGGCACCACCTTCGGCTGGACGAACTACCTGTCCAAGGTGTCGCCGGAGTGGAAGTCGCAAGTCGGTGAAGGCAAGGCCGTCAAGTGGCCCACCGGTCAGGGCGGCAAGGGCAACGAAGGCGTCGCCGCCTACGTCGGCCAGCTGAAGAACTCGATCGGCTACGTCGAATACGCCTACGCCAAGCAGAACAAGCTGGCCTGGACGCAACTGCAGAACAAGGACGGCAAGTTCGTCCAGCCCGAGCAAAAGGCTTTCGCTGCCGCGGCCGCCAACGCCGACTGGAAGAGCGCGCCGGGCATGGGCGTGGTCCTGACCGACGAGCCGGGCGCCGATTCGTGGCCCGTCACCGCCGCCACCTTCATCCTGATCCACAAGTCGCAAGACAAGCCGGTTCAGGGCAAGGCTGTGCTGGACTTCTTCGACTGGGCCTTCAAGAACGGCGCCAAGTCGGCTGAAGCCATGGACTACGTGCCGCTGCCGGAAGCCGTGACCAAGGAAATCCGCGCCGCCTGGGGCGAAGTGAAGTCCGCTGACGGCCAGGCTGTCTGGAAGTAAATCAGTACCGAGCGGCCCCGACGCCTGATGGCGGGCGGGGCCGCCGCTTGTAAATCGACCTCTCTGCTGTTCCCCCAGGTTTCCTAAGGAAAGTCCATCCATGAGCGCGGTAATGGATAATAGTGTGCCGCTTCCGCCCAGCGTGGCGGATTCCGTGACTACCGGCACGCCTTCGCCTATGAAGCAAACAAAAAACGCGCTGATGGATGCGCTGTTCAAGAATCTGACCCGCCTGTTCGCCTTCCTGGTGTTCATTCTTCTGGCGGCGATTCTCATCTCCCTCATCTACGGCAGCCGCGAATCGCTGGCCAAATATGGCCTGTCGTTCCTGTGGCTCAATGACTGGGACCCGGTCAACTCCAATTACGGCGCCGTCGTGCCGATCATCGGCACGTTGCTGACGTCCGCGATCGCACTGATCATCGCCGTGCCGGTGTCCTTCGGCATCGCCATCTTCCTGACCGAACTCTCCCCGACCTGGCTGCGCCGCCCGCTGGGCACCGCCATCGAAATGCTGGCGGCCATCCCGTCCATCATTTACGGCATGTGGGGCCTGTTCGTCTTCGTGCCCGTGTTCCAGCAGTACGTGCAGCCGTTCCTGATCGCGACGTTGGGCAATCTTCCCATCATCGGCGGTCTGTTTGCGGGCCCACCGTTCGGTATCGGCATCTTCACCGCCGGCCTGATCCTCTCGATCATGATCATCCCGTTCATCGCCGCGGTGATGCGCGACGTGTTCGAACTGGTCCCCGCGATGCTCAAGGAATCGGCCTACGGCCTGGGCAGCACGACCTGGGAAGTGATGTGGCGCGTGGTGCTGCCCTTCACCAAGTCGGGCGTCATCGGCGGCATCATGCTCGGCCTGGGCCGTGCCCTGGGCGAGACCATGGCCGTGACCTTCGTCATCGGCAACGCCTTCAAGTGGTCCGGTTCCCTGTTCTCGCCCGGCAACTCCATCGCCTCGGCGCTCGCCAACGAATTCAACGAGGCGGGCGGCATCCAGAAGGCGGCGTTGCTGGAACTGGGCCTGATCCTGTTCCTCATCACGACCATCGTGCTGGCCCTGGCCAAGACGCTGCTGGTCCGCCTGTCCGCCGGCGAAGGCAAGAAGACCTGACGCCCGGAGCACAAGGAAAAAATCATGGCTGAATCCGTACTCAACATGCAGAACGGCATCTACCGCCGGCGCCGCGTGGTCAATCGCATCATGCTCGCCGTGTCGATGACGACGCTGGTCTTCGGCCTGTTCTGGCTGTTCTGGATCATTCTCACGTTGCTGATGAAGGGTGCGCCCGCGCTGTCGTACACGCTCTTCACCGAAATCACGCCGCCGCCGGGCCAGGCAGGGGGCTTGCTCAACGCCATTCTCGGCAGTGTGATGATGGCGGGCGTCGGCACGCTGATCGGCACGCCGGTCGGCATCCTGGCCGGCACCTATCTGGCTGAATACGGCCAGCGCGGGTGGCTGGCCCCGGCCACGCGCTTCCTGAACGACGTGCTGCTGTCGGCGCCGTCCATCATCATCGGCCTGTTCATCTATGCCGTGTATGTGGCGCAGGTCGGGCATTACTCGGGTTGGGCCGGCGCCATTGCGCTGTCCATCCTGGTGATCCCGGTCGTGGTCCGCACCACCGACAACATGCTGCTGCTGGTGCCCAACAGCCTGCGCGAGGCGACCGCCGCGCTGGGCTGCCCGAAGTGGCGCATGATCACGCTGGTCTGCTATCGCGCCGCCAAGTCCGGCATCATCACCGGCGTGCTGCTTGCCATCGCCCGCATCTCCGGCGAAACCGCGCCGCTGCTGTTCACCGCGCTGTCGAATCAGTTCATGTCGCTGAACATGAACGGCCCGATGGCCAACCTGCCGGTCGTCATCTACCAATACGCCGCCAGCCCCTTCAAGGACTGGAACAACCTGGCCTGGGCCGGCGCCACGCTGATCACGCTGCTGGTGTTGGGCATCAACATCATCGCCCGCAACCTGTTCCGCAAATAAAGATCGCTTTGCCGGCGCGCTGGCCGCGCCGACATCCAAGGGAAACCCAATGGAAAACACCGCTACCGCAGTCAAGAACAAGCTCGAGGTCAAGAACCTGAACTTCTATTACGGCAAGTTCCACGCGATTCGTAACGTGAACATGTCGATCCAGGAGAAGAAGGTCACCGCCTTCATCGGTCCGTCGGGCTGCGGCAAATCGACGCTGCTGCGCACATTCAACCGGATGTTCGAGCTGTACCCCGGCCAGCGCGCCGAGGGCGAAATTCTGCTGGACGGCGACAATCTGCTCACGGCCAAGACCGACATCTCGCTGATCCGCGCCAAGATCGGCATGGTCTTCCAGAAGCCCACGCCGTTTCCCATGAGCATCTACGACAATATCGCTTTCGGCGTGCGTCTGTTCGAGCGCCTGTCGAAAGGCGAGATGGACGAGCGCGTGGAATGGGCGCTGAGCAAGGCTGCATTGTGGAACGAAGTGAAGGACAAGCTGCACCAGAGCGGCAACAGCCTGTCCGGCGGCCAGCAACAGCGTCTGTGCATCGCGCGCGGCGTGGCGATCAAGCCCGAAGTGCTGCTGCTGGATGAGCCGTGCTCGGCGCTGGATCCGATCTCCACCGCCAAGATCGAAGAACTGATCGCTGAACTGAAGAACGACTACACCGTCGTGATCGTGACGCACAACATGCAGCAGGCTGCGCGTTGCTCGGATTACACGGCGTATATGTATCTGGGTGAGCTGATGGAATTCGGTCAGACCGACCAGATCTTCGTGAAGCCTTCGCGTAAGGAAACCGAGGACTACATTACGGGCCGCTTCGGCTGACCGCAGGGTCGGGCGCAGCGGACGCCAGACACCAGTTTCTGGTATAGTCTCCACCCTTCGGGGCGTAGCGCAGCCTGGTAGCGCATCTGCTTTGGGAGCAGAGGGTCGTGAGTTCGAATCCCACCGCCCCGACCAATATCCATGCGGGTCTCCGGATTTCCGCAGTGCAAGCAAAGACGACAGGTGGTCCAAGAAAATTGGGACCACCATAAAGATGGCCCCAAACTCACCGAGGTTGGGGCCATTTTGTTGGTCCGCCCGACTCGCGATCAGGCTTCGAGCGTGTGAGCTTAGGCGTGTAATCGCATGCTCCGTCCCTTCCTCCTACTGACGCGGGATCTTCGCTTCTTCGATCAGCTTTTGCCATTGCGCATCGCTGCTTGCCACAAACTGGCCGAACGCAGATGGCGAGGTGGCCGGGCTGACCTTGACACCCAATTCCTTGAACCGTGCCTGGATCTCCGGCTTGGCCATGACACGGCTGAACGCGGCGTTCAACGTCTGGACGATGGGGGCCGGCGTATTCGACGGTGCAAAAATTCCGGTCCAGAAGTAATAGTCCATCCCTTTGAGTTCCGGTGTTTCACCCGCCGACGCCAAGTCCGGGTTGCCGATGTCGCGTTCGCGGCTCATGACGCCCACGCCCGTCACACGGCCGCTTTTAATTAGTTCGAGCAGGGCTGGCAGCCCGGACACCGCGATATCAACATTGCCGCCGATGACATCGGTCGCGATTTTCGACGCGCTGGCGTAGGGAATGAACGTGATGTCCGTACCCGTGGTGAGCTTGAAACTCTCCATGGCGATGGCGGGCAGCGAGCCGACGCCCGTGGCGCCGTACGTCAGCTTGCCCGGGTTTGCCTTGGCGCGCGTAATCAGGTCGCCGAACGATTTCACGCCCAGATTCGGATTCGCCACGACGCCAACGCCGCTTGTGCCCAGCGGCGCGACGGCGGCCAGGTCGCGGTAGGTGTATTTGGCCGACGATTGCAGAATGGGCGCGATCACGACATCGGACACGATGCCCATCAGCACCGTGTACCCGTCGGGCTTGGCGTTGACCGCGCGCGTGACGCCGATGATGCCGCCGGCTCCCGCGACGTTCTCGATGACGATGGTCTGGCCCAGCTCGCGGCCCAGTTCGGGGGCGATGATGCGAGCGAACGTGTCCACCGATCCTGCCGGTGCGTAGCCCACGATGAGCTTGATGGGATGGGCGGGGTAGGCCTGCGCATGCGCCGCGCTGGTTCCTCCCAACACAAGGGCTCCCAGCAGCGCGGCGCTGGAAAAAGGTCGAATGGTCATGGTTGTCTCCTGTTGTTTTCGTTCGTGTTGCTTCAGCTTTGCAGCCACTTCAAGACGCGTTGGAACACCTCGTCGCTATTGCGGTCCATCATCGGCAGGTGGGAATTGCCCGCTACGCCGCTGGCGGGCAGGTCCAGCACCGACACGTCGGCGCACCTCCGGATGGAATCCAGATAACGCTCGGCTTGTTGGCGGTAGCCGACCCAGTGCGAGCCCGACGCTTCAATGAAGTCGCCCCACACAACAAGATGCGGCGGCAGCGCTTCAATCGGCGCCGCTTGCGGCATACCGCCAGGCTCCACGCCCACCACCCGGCGCACTGCTTGAGGACGGCGGCGCGCAATCTCGGCGGCAAAGCCCGCGCCCTGGCTGTGGGCGACGATATGGCAATGCCCGACCCGGTCGATCAACGCTTCATACGCCGCCAGGATCATGGACTCGTGGCCCGGCCAGCGCGGCACCCATTGATTGGCGAACGCGTCGAACGCCTCGGTGGGAAACTGTTGCCCTGGATAGGCCTTTCGCTGCGGCGGATCCGGGTCGTAGACGGGTCCGATCCGAAACGTCGTCCAGGCCTCGCGCTTGGTGCGAAAGACGGGCGACTCGCGATACACCTGCGGGAAGCGTGCCCACGACGAACGGCCGCGTTCCACTGCGTCGCTGACCAGGACGTCGTAACCGGCATCCAGGAATTTCCACAGCCAGCCGTTGCGGCCATCTGGGGTCGTTTCCCATGTGCAGCCGGTCATGCCCCCGCCATGCCAAAGCAGCACCGGATCCGGATGCCGGGGCTGTGCCAGGCGGTATTCCTGGACATACATCTGCCCATAGACCTGCTCTCCGTTTGGGTTGACCTCGCGCGGGGAACCGTTCAGGACCATGCTGCGATATTCGACGGGCAGGCCTTCAAGCACGGCGGTCGCGCCGCCCACGAAGAAGCTGTTCATCGATTTCAGAAAAATGCCCTTGCCTTGTGGATTCATGATGGCTCGTTGAAGTGATGCCCGCATGTTCAGGCCGCGCGTATAGTTACGTCTATCGAAAAAATTTCAACGATTCTTGATCCATGCGAATCAATTACGATCTGGAAGATATCCGCTCGTTCTGCTGCGTGGCGCGCATGGGCCAATACACGTCCGCCGCCGCGCTGCTGTGCGTCACGACGTCGGCGTTGAGCCGGCGTATCGCAAAGCTGGAATCGGAAATCGGCGGACGCTTGTTTGAACGTACGACGCGCAGCGTGGTGCTGACGTCGACAGGCCGCGCGCTGTATGAGCGCGTGCTGCCCATCGTTACCCAGATGGATGCCAGCCTGGCCGAGGCCGCTCGCCGCGCGCGGGGGCACGAAGGCACGCTGATGGTGAGCACGGTGGCTTCGGTAGGCTATTCGGTGCTGCCGAATGTGCTGCCCCAATTCTATGCACGGCATCCGCAGGTGTATCTGTCCATCCGCGACGGCAACGCGACCGTCACGACGGGATTGGTCGAAGAGCGCGAGGTGGAATTCGGCATCACCACGCCGGTGTCATTCGGCCCCACGCTGGAGGCCGAGCGCGTCGCCACCTATGGCTACAACCTGGTGTTTGCCGAGGGTTCTGCCCTGGCGCCACGCAGCCGCAAGCTGTCTTGGAAAAAGCTGCCGGGCCTGCCGGTAGTGGGGCTGAATCCGGTCAGTTCCACCCGTTTGCAGATCGACAGTGTCCTGAACGCTCGCGGGCTGGAGTTGCCCTGGACCATCGAAGTCGATCAGCTGGCCACCATGATCGGGCTGGTGCAATCGGGCAATTTCGTGACCATCATGCCGGCGTTGTTCGAAGCGCATGGGTATGGCCTGAAGTCGATCCCTGTGCTGGATCCCGACATCGCGCGGGATGTGTATATCGTGCGCCGCCGTGACACCACGCCGACGCCGCAAGGCCAGTATTTGATGGAACTCGTACGCGCCTACCTTGCGCGTTGAAACACGCCTATCGAACGCGGCGGTTGACACATCGCGTTACTTCGTTTGCTGCTACTTCTGAACCCTGCGTGTTAGATATATCGCCGGGAGATTCCGTTCGGCGTGTCGCCGGGCGCATGTCCCTATTTTGAGGAGCTGACCATGAATACTGTTCACAAGATGAATGCTGTTCAAGTGCCCCTGAAAAGAGTTTCCGCGATTCTTTGCCTGGCGGGTATGACGTGGGCCACGGGCGCGGCCTACGCCGCTGACACCAGCGCTACCTCGCAAGCGCAACACCAGCAGGATGTCGCGACCTGCAAGAGTGGTGCTTCCGGCCAACCGCTCGAGACGTGCCTCCGCGAAGCGGCCGCGGCGCGGCAAGAGCGTGATCGTCAGAATCTAAGTGCCGAGAGCCCCGAGCAGTTGCGGCAGAACGAGCTGGCGCGCTGCAACCGCCTGCCCGAATCGCAGCGGGCGACCTGCGTGGCGAAGATGACCTCGCCCACGAATGTGCAGGGCAGCGTGCAGGGCGGTGGCGTATTGCGCAAGAAAGAGATCCAGGTGCCCGCCACCCCGGCGAATCCGGCTACACCAGCCAGCACCGCACCGGCGCCGGCCCGCTGAACGGCCTGTCCTAGAACGCACAAACGTAGCGAGTTGCAGCCACGCGAGAGACGATCGCGTGGCTGCGTTTGCTTGTATGCGCGGGTTTGCCTAAAACCGCTGGTCCTTGTCGAACGGCACCTCGGCATCGCTCGGACGTTCGAACGTCGGCGCTTCGCCGTTCAAGTCGGCAACATGAATCTGCGCGAGGCGGGTCGCCTCGGCAATAGCGCCATGCGCGGAATGAAACCGCTCGTCGATGGCAATGCGTTCGGACGGCACGCCGGCGATCGGCGAGATCAGCGTGTAGCCGATGCGCCATTCATCGCCGTCCTGCTCGGGCTGCGCGATCTGAAAGTCCCACTTGGCTGTTTGCATAATTCCTCCAGTCGGTCGGTTCATCCTACTGCACTGAATGCGCCCTTGAAAGGTTAGACGCTTTGCACCGTGGTCAGCACGGCGCATTCCGCGGCGGCGGGCGGATGGGCATAAGAGTTGCTGCGAAATGCCGTTTATCCTTGCAGACTCATCGCCATGGCCAAACCAAAGCTCGAAGTCCGATCAGGACAATATGCCGGCAAGCTCCCGCGCGACACGTTCCGCTTGCGGTTCATGCGCCGCTTCTACGATCCGGCCTTCAAGGTGGAAGCCGACGCGTTGGACCGGCTCGAAGCCATCGCTTGGGACGCCTACGAGAACGGACGCAAGGCGCCCGTCACCGTCAAGGCAGGATCGGACTATGCAGATCCCGATTACGACCTGTCGGTGGAATGGAAGGACGCCCACGATCGACTTGCGCGCGCCGCACTGGTGCAGCGCAATCAAGAAACACGTTCTCGCGTCCTGGTCGTCATCGGTGCGGCGCGCAACGATGGGACCTGTCCCAGCGAAATCTCAAAAACCTGGCGGCTGTCTGAAATCATTCGCGACGAACTGGAGTCGGCCGGTGTGCAGGCGGACATGCTGGATCTGAGCCGCCTGACGTCGGAATACCAGTACCTCATCCACCCCTGCAAAGGCTGCGTGTCCACCGCGATGCCGCTTTGCCATTGGCCCTGTAGCTGTTATCCCAATCATTCGCTCGGGCAGGACAACGATGCGATGAACGACATCTACGAGCAGTGGGTGTCGGCGCATGGCGTGATTCTGCTCGCGCCAACCTATTGGTATCAGTCGCCCAGCGTCCTGAAGCTGATGATTGACCGGCTGGTCTGTGCGGATGGCGGCAACCCCGATCCGACGACGACGTCAGGCAAAGACGCGATGAAGGCCAAGCAGATCGAGATGGACGGGTGGCCGTTTCCGAAGCACTTGGCCGGCCGCGCCTACGGCGTGGTGGTGCACGGCGACGTGGCGGGCATCGAGGGGCAGCGGCGCGCGCTCTGCGACTGGCTCGAATGGATGGGGTTGGTGGATGCCGGGGCGTCGTCGAAGCTGGATCGCTACATTGGCTATTACAAGCCGTATGCCACGAGCCACGCGGAGCTGGACGAGGACACGGCAGTGCAGGAAGAGGTGCGCAATGTGGCGAAGGCGATGGTGCTGTGCCTGCCGCGCCTGCGGGCCGGAGAGTGGCCCGCCGTGGATCAGGGGTTGCCATCGCCGCGGCCGAAGTAGGCGCCGCGGGTGATATGCGGTCGACACCTAAACTAAAACCGGGCAGTCAACGCCGACGAGACGATCAATTCCCCGTCGGCAGCAACTGCATCCCCGTGCGGCGCGCGAACTCTTCATAACTGATCGGCGCGCCCGCCTTTGTGTTTGCGCTATTCGCCTGCCAATGCACCCACGAGCGCCCCGTGGACGCATCAAACACGACCTTGAACAAATGGCTCGGCACCGCCACGCCGGACCCAATCTCCTTGGGCTTGTCGCCGTAATACGGACCGGTGAACACATACACATCGCCCGATGCCCGCATCACATACTTACGCGTGTCCTGTTCGATCTGGCTCCACGGCCCACCGTTGTGGCGCTGGTCCTGCGGCACCATGTTGGCCAGCGAAAAGCTTTGCGCCATGGCCTCATGCGTGGACATGTCGCCCGCCGGCGCCATATGACCGCGCGAGTAACCCGATCCCTTGTAGTCCGTCAGCTCTGCGCGTTCGGCGCGCGGCACGCGTGCCTCGGCATAGAACTTGTCGGACCGCTCCATGCCCTGCGCCAGCGTCAGGATCTTGCGGTTCAGGCGCTCGGCCACGAACACCGGCGTCTTGGTCTGGCCGTTGTGCAGGATGGCGAAGTTTGAAAAGCACAGCTCGCGCAGCGCCTGGCTGGCGGGCACGACGGGCGGGCGCTGCTGCGGGAAGAATTGCGGGCAGTCGGCAAAGCGCGTGTGCGCCATGCCGCCGGCGGGCACCGCGGCAGGCGCGAACTTTTCCTGGGTCGGCCAACCGACGCGCGCAAGGATGTCGTCGATGGAGAAGTGGGCGCGCCATTGCGGGTTCAGCGCGTACGTGGCCGCGCCGAAAGCGGCCAGCGACGTGAGCGTGAACGTTCGCAGGAATCGGTAGATGCGGCCGGGGCTGGCGGCCCGGCTTTTGCTGGCCGGTGCTCTCTTTCTGGGTGCTGATTTCTTCGCGCGGGTCATGCTGCCTGTTTGTTGCGGGCCGGCGCCACTTCGCGCTCGGCAACTGGCGGCATTGTAGATGACCGCAACGTGACAGACGTTAACCGGCCATTGCGGCGCACGCCCACGCTGCGCGCGGCAGCGGGCAGAGTATTCTTATGCTCGTTCGGAATTCACAAACACAACGGCCGCGTTTGCCGGCTGACACAGGACTGGGGAAGTTCAATGAGATCGTCCGTGCTTTTCGTGGCCGCCATCGTGGCGGGCTGCGCTGCTCCCGCGCCGGGAGACATGATCACGCAAGATAAGGTGCAAGCCATCAAGATCAACGTCACGACGTTCGTTGAGATGGTCCGCGACTTTGGTCCCCCTCGCACGCAGCAGGTCAACCCGCAAGGCCTGCGCACCGCGTCATGGTTCTACTTCAACAACAGCGAGTACGGCGCCATGCAGGATCAGCGCACGCTGACGGTGACCTACAACAAGGACGGCACGGTCAAGGACTACATGAACGCGTCCGCGGGCGAAAGGGACGGCGCGCAAAAGAAGCGATAGGGCGCTCGTCGCAAAGGCGCGTGGCTTACGCCGCCGAACCCTGGCGGCGCGCCATCACGGACGGCGACAAGTTTAAAGAACGAGTGGTCACTGCGTCGGCGCCGCCTTCAACGCATTGGCCCGAATCTGTTCCGATCGCTGGCGCTGCTCGTTGCGGATCGGAATGCAGTCCACCACCAGCACCTCTTCGCCGGTCCGCAGGTCGATGACCTTGGTGGCGCGGTACAGGTTGCTGAGCGGGCCGCGATCCAGGCAGGCACGCTTGGCGCCCGAGCTTGCCCGGAACAGCTCGGGCACGCCTTCGTACTGCGGGTTGGGCACGCTCCATTTGCCGCTCATGTCCTGGGTCCGCACCACATACTGGCCAAAGGCCGGACCGCTGCACAGCAGGATGGCCAATGCGCCGGCGGCGCCAACTGCGATTCTCATGGCGGACGATCCTTCAAGGACGACGGGTAGGGCAGCGTAGCAGTGCGCCGCCCCCTTCGCCGTCCGCCAGATGGATGAGGATTACCTCACCAGCTGTATGCCGATCACGATCATCAGGATGCCGACGCAGGCATCCAGCACACGCCACGCGGTGGCATTTGCGAAGACGGGCCGCAGGAGCCGCGCGCCATATCCCAACGCAAAGAAAAAGCAGAACGACGCGCAGATCGCGCCGGCAGCAAAGGCCAGCTTGCGCCCTTCGTACTGGCTGGAGATGGAGCCCAGCAGTACGACAGTGTCCAGGTAGACATGCGGGTTTAGCCAGGTGAGCGCCAGACACGTGGCCAGCGCCGCTAACGGGCTATTTGCCTGACGGGACGAGGGTGATAGATGGTCGTGCTGCTTGCGAAACGCCGAGTGCAGGCTGCGCGCCGCGTAGACGAAGAGAAACAAGGCGCCGCCGTAGCGCATGGCGGGCTCCAGCCACGGCAGCAGACCGACCGCCATGCCAAAGCCCGCCACGCCCGCCGCGATCAGAATGGCGTCGGACAGCGCGCAAGTCAGGCAGATCAGGAAGACATGCTCCTTGCGCAAGCCTTGCCGCAGCACAAAGGCGTTTTGTGCGCCGATGGCGACGATGAGGCTGAGGCCGAGGAGAAATCCGGGGATGAAGGCGGTGGACATGCTGCAAGGTCTGGCAAGGTCATTAGGGGGCGCTCAGACTAGCGCTGGCGGGGAAATTAGAAAAACTAAATATCCTAATCTTTGATTAGCATGGCTAATCGTTCCTGACTTGCCTGCTCCCGGTCGATGCGCACGCCGAAGCCCCGTCCATGCCCACGCCAGTTCACGACTCGCTGCTCGCGCCTGCCGCCACCAGATGATCCAGCAACAATGCCGCCGCCGCAGGCAGCGCCGCTTCGCTACGCATGCAGATCGCAAAGCGCCGCCGGCTCCAGGCGTCCTTCAGCGGCAGCACCCGCAGCCCGTGCGCCATCGCATAGGGCGTGGCGACTTCGATGGGCGCCACGCTGATGGCCAGTCCCGCCAGCACGACGCGAAAGGCCGAATCGAAGTTGCTGACCGTGACGCGGTGCCGAAGTGCCTTGCCGCTGTCGTTGGCTGCCGTTTGCAACATGCGTAGGACGGCGCCGGCGGCCGGCATGCTGACATGCTCGTACTCCAGCGCGTCTTCAAAGAAAACGGCTTCCCGGTCAGCGAGCGGATGGCCCGGCGCGGTGACGATGGCCAGGCGGTCGCCCCGGTAGGGACGCTGTTCCAGCCCATGAAAATCGGCCGCATCCCAGCAGATGCCCAGGCTGGCGATGCCCTCGCGGACGCCGCGCACGACCTCCTGGCTGACGCGTTCTTCCATGTCGACCCGGATGTTGCGGTGGGGAGCGGCTTGAAGAAAGGCCGCGATGTCCTCGGCCAGGGATTCGGCCAGGACCGACGCGGTGGCCAGGATGCGCACTTGCCCCTTTACGCCGCTGGCGTACGCGGACATGTCGCGTTCGATGCGTTCGGAACTGGCGAGGATGGCGCGCGCGTGCTCCAGCAGCGTTTCGCCGGCTTCGGTGGGCTCGACGCCCCGGCGCTTGCGCGTCAGCAGTTTGGCGCCCACGGTGTCCTCAAGCTGCGCGAGCCGCTTGCTGATGGCCGACCCCACGATGTTGGCGCGCTGGCCGGCGCGGGCAATGTTGCCGGTCTCGCAGACGGAGACGAAGAGCCGCAGGGTGGTGATGTCGAGGTCGCGCATGGCGGTCATCCTGTTTGATGTTCCGAAACGGAATTTTAAGCGTTCCAAAATACCGCTTGTGGCTGGTTTGAGAATATCTACACTGGAATTTCTCTTTTTCGATGCCTTGTTGCCATGCCTATTCAAGAACCCGCCTGTCGCCCATCGGCCGCCACGGTCCGTGAAGTGGGCCTGCGCGATGGCCTGCAGAGCCTTTCTGTCGTGATGCCCACGCAGACCAAACTCGACTGGATCGACGCGGCCTACGCGGCGGGCCAGCGCGAGATCGAAGTGGGCTCCTTTGTGCCCGCCCGCCTGCTGCCGCAGTTGGCGGATACGGCGGAACTGATCGCCCATGCCACGCAGCTTGCCGGCCTGATGGTGTCCGTGCTGGTTCCCAATCTGAAGGGCGCTGAATTGGCGCTGGCCAGCGGCGCCCACCTGATGCTGGTGCCGCTGTCGGCCAGCCACGCGCACAGCCTGGCGAACCTGCGCAAGACGCCAGACGAGGTGGTGGCGATGGTCGGCCAGATGCGCGCGGCGCGCGACGCGGCGGGTTCGTCCATGCTGATCGAGGGTGGCGTCGGAACAGCCTTTGGCTGCACGTTGCAGGGCGAAGTGCAGCAGGATGAAGTGCTGCGGCTCATGCAGGCGCTGCTGGATGCCGGCGCCGACCGCGTCAGTCTGGCCGATACGGTGGGATATGCCGATCCGGCCTCGGTGGGACGCCTGTTTGAAGCGGCAAGGCGCATCGCGGGCGATCGCCTGTGCTGCGCGCACTTTCACGACACACGGGGGCTGGGGCTGGCGAACGTGCTGGCCGCGCTGGACACCGGCGTGGCCCGCTTTGACGCCTGCCTGGCCGGCATCGGCGGCTGCCCGCACGCGCCAGGCGCCAGCGGCAACGTCAGCACCGAGGACCTCGTGTTCATGCTGCAGAGCATGGGCATCGAGACCGGCGTCGATCTGCCCCGTCTGCTCGCCTTGCGCGAAGCCGCCGCCGGGTGGCTGCCCGATCAGCCCCTGCACGGTGCGCTGTGGCGCGCCGGCCTGCCCAAGACCTATCCTGCACGCAGCGGCCAGCCGGCCTGAGCGCGCGCATCACGCATCGACATCGAGCCTTACCATGCAAAACGCCGCCGTTCCTCCATCCTCCCGGCCCTTGCCGCTGGCCGGCCTGCGCGTCGTGGAGTTCACGCACATGGTCATGGGCCCCACCTGCGGAATGGTCCTGGCCGATCTGGGCGCCGAAGTCATCAAGGTCGAACCTGTGCGCGGTGACCGCACGCGTCATCTGCTGGGCGTTGGCGCGGGATTTTTCCCCATGTTCAACCGCAATAAAAAGAGCATCGCGCTGGACATACAAAGCCCGGCGGGCGCGGAAGTGGCGCGCAAGCTGGCCGCCAGCGCCGACGTGGTGGCGGAAAACTTCCGGCCCGGCACGATGGCGAAATTCGGCCTGGACTACGCCTCGCTGTCCAAAGCGAATCCTCGCCTCATCTACGTCAGCCACAAAGGCTTTTTGCCGGGCCCTTACGCCATGCGCACGGCCCTGGACGAGGTCGTGCAGATGATGGGCGGGCTGGCCTACATGACCGGGCGGCCGGGCGATCCGGTGCGCGCCGGCACCAGCGTGAACGACATCATGGGCGGCATGTTCGGCGCCATCGGGGCGATGGCGGCGCTGATCCAGCGAGGCATCACCGGGCGCGGGCAGGAAGTGCAGTCGGCGCTGTTCGAGAACAATGTGTTCCTCGTGGGCCAGCACATGCTGCAGTACGCGATCACGGGCCAGCCGTCTGCGCCGATGCCGCAGCGCGTGTCCGCCTGGGCGCTCTACGACGTCTTCACGGTCAAAGATGGCGAGCAGATATTCCTGGCGGCAGTGAGCGACGCGCAGTGGGTGACGTTCTGCGATGCCTTCGGATTCGACGATCTGAAGAACGATCCTGCAATGGCCACGAACAATGACCGTGTGTTGTTGCGGCCCACGCTGCTGGCGGATCTGCGCAAGCGGCTGGCAAATTACCGCGCCGCCGAACTGGCGGCCGTATTCGAACGCATCGGCCTGCCGTTCGCCCCCATCGTCAAGCCCGAGGAGCTGTACGACGATCCGCACCTGCGCGCCACCGGCGGGCTGGCCGAGATCCGTCTGCCCGACGGCGAGCGTGCCGGGCAGACCGCCGGCGCCGCGCTGTTTCCGCTGATGATGGACGGGCAGCGGCTTGGCGTGAGGCGCGATCCGCCTGTGCTGGGAGCGGACACCAACGAACTCCTGCAAGCACTGGGCTACGACGCCGGACAGATCGAAGCGTTGCGCGAGCAGGGCGCCGCGGCATGAGGTAACGGCGCGCGCAAGGCGGGCAGCATGCCGCGCCGCGCCAGCGCAATGATTGAAGCCCTTGCAGTAAACGGCCGCGCAAGTCGGCCGATACAAAAACCATCAGGAGACAGACATGAGCAATCAACGTGCGGGCGGGCGCTTTAGCCGCCGCCAGGTTCTGGGTGCGCTGGGCGCCGCCATGCTGGGCGTGCCCGGCGTGACGTGGGCGCAGTCGGACCGGCCGGTGAAATTCATTTTGCCGGTGGGCGTGGGGTCCGGCGTGGACACGATCACGCGGGCGGCGGGGCCAGCGCTGTCCACCGCGCTGGGCCATACCGTCGTGGTGGAAAACCAGCCGGGCGCGGGCGGCATCGTGGGCACGTCGGCGCTGGTGCGATCGGCGCCCGATGGGTACACGCTCAGCATGGTGTCGAACAACCATGTCATCTTCCCGAGCGTCTACAAGAGCCTGCCGTTCGATCCGCTGGCCGACATCACGCCGATCAGCATGGTGGGCATGACGCCGTTCCTGCTGGTCTCCAATCCGCAAAAGATTGCCGCCAACGACATCAAGGCGCTGACCGCGCTCTTGAAGAGCCAGCCCGGCCGCTACAACTACGCGTCTTCGGGTAATGGAACGATCCTGCACCTGGCCGCGGAAATGTACGTGCAGCAAGCGGGCGTGAAGGCGCGGCACATTCCCTACAAGGGCGTGGGTCCGATGATGGCCGATCTGATCGGCGGTCAGGTCGACTTTGGCGTGCTATCGCTGCCGTCCGTGCTGCCGCAGATCAAGAGCGGTGCGCTCAAGGCGCTGGGCGCCTGTGGCGCGGAGCGCATGGCGGCGCTGCCCGACCTGCCTACGCTGCGCGAACAGGGGATGTCGGACTACGAGATCGGCGGATGGTTTGCGGCGGTCGGGCCGGCAAAGCTGCCGCAAGCGGACGTGCGCCGCATCTACGACGCGCTGGGGCGCGCGTTCAACTCGCCGGAGGTGAAGCAGGCGATGGCGACCCAGAACAACCGTATCGTCCTGATGCCGCCGGAACAGACGGTGGCGTACTTCCGTTCGGAGATGACGAAGTACGCCTCCGTCGTCAAGGGCGCGGGCCTGGAGCTGATGTAGCCCGCGCTGAGCGGCAGGTCAGCTGCCGTTGCTCTTGCCGTGGCCGTTTTGGTCGGCCGCGCGGAGCAGGCCGTAGAGCTTGTCTTTCAGGTGCAGTTTTTCTTTTTTAAGCACCTCGATCGCGGCGCCTGAGGACGGCTTGATGCCGTCCTCCATGTTCTGGATTTCCTGGTCCAGATCGTTATGCCGCTGGAACAGCGCCGAAAAGTGAGCGTTTTCGGACTTGAGTTGGGTAATGAGCTCGCGGTATTCAGGGAACATAAAGGCCTCTTGAGGAACCGGTTGACGGGACCGACGATGCGCCTGTCACGACGCGATCATCAGCGTCAAAGGCCATGACACGCCAATGACAACGCCTTGTCAACCTTACGGGTCGAACCACGGCTGTGCACCGTTGACCCTGCGCAAGGGTGTCAAGAAATGAGCCATTCTGTCGTGAGCGTTCACGTTTCTTTACAGAAGGGTCCGTCCCCGGCGATACACTCGCTTCCCCTTGGACTGTCCCAGATCCCCAATGAAACAGCACGCCCCCGTCTATC
Organism: Achromobacter animicus; assembly: GCF_040775605.1. Taxonomy (NCBI): domain Bacteria; kingdom Pseudomonadati; phylum Pseudomonadota; class Betaproteobacteria; order Burkholderiales; family Alcaligenaceae; genus Achromobacter; species Achromobacter animicus. The sequence goes on along the minus strand of NZ_JAYGJK010000001.1, from coordinate 4,601,211 downwards.
GCAGAGTGATGGATCTTTTCAAGCAGGACGGCCGGATTCATCCCGGCACCGGAATGATGAGCGGCGTGATCGCGCTGTTTTTGGCGATTCTTTCTGTGCTGGGCGTGCTGGCGTTTCATTTTCCCGCCTACCTGACCACGCCAGAGCTGCGCAGCTTCTATTCGGTGGAGGCCATGCGAACGCTGCTGTTCAGCGCGCTGCTGGTGTCCGGTTCGATCGCGCTGGCCAACACTGTGCTGGGGCGGCAACGCTGGCTCAATATTTCCGCGTTCGTGCTGGTGTGCTGCGCGGTGGCTGCAGGCGGCAGCCAGGTAGCGGTCAATGCCACCAACACCGGCGGCCATCCGTATCTGGGTCTTGATTGGTTCATCCTGGATCTGCTGGCGTCCAGCACCGTCTTCATCATCTTTGAAAAGCTGACGCCGCTGTACCCCGGCCAGCCCGTGTTCCGCGGCGAGTGGCAGGTGGACATGAAGCACTTTCTGTTCAATCACCTGTCGGTGGGCGCGGTGCTGCTGTGCATCAACTTCTTCATCCACCGTCTGTTTTCCTGGGCGGCGTACGAACCGCTGCAACAGGCGATCCAGTCGATGCCATATCTGCTGGAACTGTTCGTGGCCGTGCTGGTGGCGGACCTGGCGCAATACGCCGCGCATCGCATCTATCACGAGGTGCCTTTCATGTGGCGCTTCCATGCCGTGCATCACAGCACGCGCACGCTGGATTGGCTGGCCGGCTCGCGCCTGCACATCGTTGAACTGCTGATCACGCGCGTGGCCGTATTGGGCGTGCTGTTCGTGCTGGGCTTTTCGAAGGCGGTGCTCGATGCCTACATCATCATCGTGGGATTCCAGGCGGTGCTGATCCATTCCAACGTGAAACTGCCGTGGGGCTGCCTGCGCTACATCATCGTGACGCCGGACTTCCATCACTGGCATCACTCTTCCGACACCGAAGCGATCGACAAGAACTACGCGGCGCACTTTTCCTTCATCGACTATCTGTTCGGCACCGCGGTCCGCGGGGCGGGCAACCGGCTGCCGCAGAACTACGGGATTCTAGACAACGACATGCCCGGGACATTCCTGGCGCAGCAGGCGTATCCCTTCGCCCGCAAGCGGAAATGACAAAGGCCCAGGCGATTTGCCTGGGCCTTTTTTTCACCGCTGTCTCAGCGTGGTCTGGCCGGCAAGCCGGCCGCGCGGCAACCTTACTTGGCCGCCTTGAAGGCCGAGTACGAGGCCATCAGGTTGCGGTAGTCGGGGATGTGGTTGGCGAACAAGGTGCCCAGGCCTTCCACGTCGTTGCGCCAGTCGCGGTGCAGTTCGCATGCCACGCCGAACCACGACATCAGTTGCGCGCCAGCCTGCTCCATGCGGCGCCAAGCGGCGTCACGCGTCACTTCGTTGAAGGTGCCCGAAGCATCGGTCACCACGAACACGTCAAAACCTTCTTCGATGGCCGACAGCACGGGGAAGGCGACGCAGACTTCGGTGACCACGCCGGCGATGATCAGTTGCTTCTTGCCGGTGGCCTTGACGGCCTTGACGAAGTCTTCGTTGTCCCAGGCGTTGATGTTGCCGGGACGGGCGATGTAGGGAGCGTCGGGGAACTTGTCCTTCAGTTCCTGGACCAGCGGGCCGTTGGGGCCGTCTTCGAAACTGGTGGTCAGGATGGTGGGGAGCTTGAAGTACTCGGCCAGGTCAGCCAGGGCCAGCACGTTGTTCTTGAACTGATCGGGTTGGAAGTCGCGCACCAGGGACAGGAGGCCGGCTTGGTGATCCACTAGCAGAACGGCGGCTTGGGACTTGTCGAGCTTAACGTAGGGGCGGGTCATGGCTGATTCCTTGGTCTATTCAGGTTGTGCGCGGTGTTGCGCGGTGTTTTGTGCAACGCTGAGAGCGTAGGAAGGATATTAATTTCAGGACAACCGCGCCGGTAGACGGGAATTTCGACCCTCAGCGTTCTATTTATCGGACAGCGATTGGACCGGTTGCAGTGTCGGGATGCCGTGGCGCGTCTGGGTTGCGGCTTCGCAGCGCGCGTTTTCACGATACGCGTCTCCCATGAAATCCAACAGCTCCCGCACGGCGGGCAGCAGGCCCCGGCGCGACGGGAACACGGCATGCACGCTGCCGGGCTCGGGTTGCCAGGGGGCGCCCACGGGCACCAGCGTGCCCGCATCCAGTTCCTCGCGGATCATCAGGAGCGGCAGGGCGACGACCCCCACGCCCCGCAGCGCGGCTTGCTTGAGCGCCAGCATGTCGTCCGTGACGAGCCGGGGCATGAACGGCACCGCCAGGCGCGCGTTGTCGGGACCCAGCAGGCGCCATTGGCATTCGCGCTGCTCGGTGCCGAGCGCCATGGTCGGCTGCCGGCTGATGTGCTGCAGATCGGCGGAACCCGGAAGGGTGCGAGCCAGCGCGGGGCTGGCGACCAGGCTCTGGCAGCTCAGGCCCAGGTTCTTCATGACAAGGTCGCTGCTTTCGATGGCGCCAAAGCGCACCCGCACCGCCAGGTCGAAGCCTTCGCGCAGCACGTCCACCGGCCGGCTGAAGCTCTTCAGGTAGACGTTCACCTTGGGGCACTTTTCCATGAAGCGCGCCACCACGTCCCCGAGGAAGTAATAGATGAGGGCGGGCGGTGCGGCGATGCGGATGGTGCCTTGCGGTTCGGCGTGTGTGCGGTCGATGACATCCTGCGCCGCTTCGGCGCCCGCCAGCATCGCCAGGCATTGGTCGTAGTACTCCTGGCCCAATTCGGTCACCGCGAACGTTCGGGTGGAGCGCTGGATCAGGCGCACGCCAAGGCGTTCTTCCAGCAGGGCGATGCGGCGGCTCAGGCGCGACTTCGGGATGTCCAGCGCCCGGCCGGCCGGCGCGAATCCGCCGTGTTTGACGACCTCGACGAAGTAATAAAGGTCATTCAGGTCGTGCATGCAAATTCCTCGAGAGTCGTCGGTGCCCCGCATGATACGGCGCGCGGCCCGGTTTCCAGCGGGATCACGCGCACTTGGCTGGATCGGCTGAGCCAGGCGGGACTACGGATCGTATTCGAGGATTTGCGGCAATTGCCCGGAAACCGGCAGATCGCGCGTGGCTAGGCGGCCAGCGCCGTCTCGTCCTTCCAACGCTGTTTGTCGCGCAGCGGCGGCGTGCCGAACAGGCGGCTGTACTCGCGGCTGAACTGCGATGAACTCTCGTAGCCGACGGCGTGAGCGGCCAGCGCCACGCCGGCATCGTCCGTCAGCATGAGCCGGCGCGCCTCCTGCAGCCGCAGGTGCTTCTGATACTGCAGCGGGCTCATGGCCGTGGCCTGCTTGAAATGATGATGTAGCGACGACACGCTCATGTGGACGTCGCGCGCAATCTCTTCCACGCGCAGGGGTTGCGCGAAATTGTCCCGCAGGATGCGGATCGCCTTGGCCACGCGGTTCAGTTGGCTGTCCTGCAGCACCGTCTGGCGCAGCACGACGCCCTGGCCGTTCATCAGCAGGCGGTAAAGCAGTTCACGCTTGATCATCGGCGCCAGGATCGGAATGTCCCGCGGCGTGTCCAGCAACCGCAGCAGGCGCAGCACCACGTCCAGCAGCGTGCTGCCCAGCGGATTGACGCAAAGCGCGCGCGAGGCTTCGGCCGGCACCAGCGGCGGCAGGTTCTCGTCGCTGATCAGCGCGGTGATCTCCTCGGGGTTCAGGTCCAGCCGCAAGCCCAGATAAGGCAGGGTCGGGCTGGCCACCGACACCTTGGCCACGAGGGGCAGATCCACCGAAGAGATCAGGAAATGGAAGGGATCGTATTCATAGGTCTCGTCACCGATGAAAAGCCGCTTCGATCCTTGCGCGATCACAGCCAGAGCCGCTTTCTGCACGACCGGTTTGGCCCCCGACGGCTGCGACAGCCGATGCAGGTACAGGCCTTCGACCGGCGTATCCAGCGCCCCTTCAAGGTTGCCGGTCATGCGCTCGAGCGTGCAGAGCAGCTCGGACCGCGCCAGTTCGCAGGCGGCGTCCTGGGCGGCGATGCCGGGCGCGAGGGATCGGGCAGAATTCAGGGACATCGAGGGGCTCCCGGGGGCGCGCCGCCCGCAAACAAGAGGGGCGGCGGCGGCAGAGGATTGGGTGTCCGCCAGTGTATTGCCATCTTGCGCGGTCCGCGCCGGCCGGCATGGGGGAACGGAGGATTAGGCAGGAATTCCGGAGAAAACGACGGGTCGCGTTGAGTTGGCTGCCGGGCCGGAGAATCAGGCAAAAAAAGGGCAGGATCAAGCAGCGTGCGCGTGGCTCGCCGGACGCATACTGTCCGCACCCCGGCAGGCTGCCGCAGCGGTGTCCCACTCCGGGGCCCGGCGCGCTCGCCCGCCCCTGAAGGAGCACACATGCGATACAAGAAATTCGGCAGCACGGGCCTGTTCGTCTCGGAGCTTTGCCTGGGCACGATGACCTTCGGCGGCGAAGGCGAGCTCTGGAGCAAGATCGGCAGCCTGCAACAGGAAGACGCCAACCGGCTGGTGGGCCGCGCGCTGGACGCGGGCGTCAATTTCATCGACACGGCGGACGTGTACTCTGAAGGCCGCTCGGAAATCATCACGGGCCAGGCGCTGCGCGATCTGAAGATCCCGCGTGAGGACGTCGTGATCGCGACCAAGGTCTTCGGGCAGACGGGCGCGGGCGTCAATGCCCGCGGCAATTCGCGCGTACACATCCTGGATGGCGTCAAGAAGAGCCTGTCCCGCCTGCAGCTGGACCATATCGACCTGTATCAGATCCACGGCTTTGACCCCGCCACGCCGGTCGAAGAAACCATGCGCGCGCTGGACACGCTGGTGCAGCATGGCCACGTGCGCTACATCGGCGTGTCGAACTGGGCCGCGTGGCAGATCATGAAAGCGCTTGGCATCGCGCAGCGCCTGGGGCTGGCGCGCTTCGAGTCGCTGCAGGCGTACTACACGATTGCCGGCCGCGATCTGGAGCGGGAACTGGTTCCCATGCTGCAGAGCGAGGGCGTCGGGTTGATGGTGTGGAGTCCGCTGGCCGGCGGGCTGCTCAGCGGCAAGTACAGCCGTGATGGCGAGGCCGAGGCGGGCAGCCGCCGTGTCGCGTTCGATTTCCCGCCCGTGAACCGGGAGCGCGCCTACGACAGCATTGATGCGCTGCGGCAGATCGCAGACGCGCGCGGCGTGTCGGTGGCGCAGGTGGCGCTGGCCTGGCTGCTGCACCAGCAGGTCGTCACCAGCGTCATCATCGGCGCCAAGCGCGTGGATCAGCTGGAAGACAATCTGGCCGCCACGGATATCCGGTTGACGCAGGACGAACTGGCCGCGCTGGACAAGGTCAGCGCGCTGCCGCCGGAGTACCCGGGCTGGATGCATGTGCGGCAGGGCGAATACCGGCGCCAGCAATTGCGCGAGGCCGGCGCCGCCTGACGCGAACCGCGTTCATGGATGGACCGGCGCGCCGGCGCCGGTCCGCACCAGCCAGGCGTCATGCATTCTCGTGTTGAAGGCCAAGGGCAAACTCCGTACACCAACGGCGGTCGGCCATCTTAGTGCGGGGATTCTTCACCCCCCGCTAGTAAAATCGCACCGGTCTCCAACCTTGAAGTTTCAACATGAGCGAGTTTTTCACGTCTGGCGAACTGCTGGCGTTGCGTGAGCACGGCATCGCGGTGTTTGCCGGCCGCCTGCTGATCGATGTGCAACCTCAGATGTCCGACGCCCGCATCGCCGAGATCGAGGCGCAGTGCGAGGGCCCGCTGCCGCCGGCGTTGCTCGACCTGTGGCGGCTGACCGCCGGCGGCGAGCTGGCCTACGATCTGCGCGCGCAGATGGACGGCAACGAAGAGGCCTTGAGCTGGTCCGAGCTGTTCTACGACGGCAGCGACCAGTACCGCGACCTGCAAGGGTGGATCGAGCACGAGCAGGAGTGCGCCGAGGAAGCCGCCGCCGAGGATGGCGCGTCGTGGAATGGGAAGCTGCGCTATCTGCCGATAGGCGGTTTCGAATACTGTGATCGCATCTACGTCGCCGTGGAACCGGGGCCGAGAGCAGGCAGCGTGGTCGCGTGGAAGCAGGGCCTGCCGGGCTGGACGCACGCCTTGCAGCAGGACGGCATCGCGACCATCGGGCCGGACCTGCATGCCGCGTTTGCCGCGCTGTGCCTGGAAACCGACCCCGAGGAAGACGAAGACAGCCCCGGCCTGCGCGTTCTGGAGTATCTGGATGAGCGCGTGTCGGGTCACGGCATGCCGCAGTCGCTGGCCGACCGCGTGGCCGTCTTCTACCGGCAGGCGCTGGTCGACTGGCGCGGCCCGCTCGAGGACGGAACGCTGGCCGCCAAGCCTGGCCTGGCCGCGCTGGCCTTGCAGCACGCGTTGTCGCAGGATGACGCGGCCCTCGTGCGCCGTCTGTCGGCGCAGGGCGTGCGCCTGGATGCGCCGCTGCGCGGCAGCGCCCAGGCGCTGGACGTTGCGCTGATGCAGCATGCGTATGCGGCGGCGCAGGCGCTGCTGGACGCGGGCGCGCCGGTCAGCCCCACAGCCATTCACCGCTTCGATCGTGAGCCGCCTGCCGAGCTGGTCGCCGCGCTGCTGGCGCGTGGCGCCGACGCCGATGCGCTGGGTGTCGCGCGCTGCGTCGCATGCGGATCGCCCGATGCCGCGCGTCTCGTTGCCCAGGCCTGCGGCGAGGGCATTGCCGAGGCGTATGCGCAGGTCCGCGATTCGATGGCCACCCGCTATCAGGAAGACCTCAAGCGCGTGCGCGCCGGCAAGCTGGGCCACTATCTGGGCGCGGACGGCCTGGCGGCGCGGGTCGAGAATCTGCGGGAGTTTGTCCTGTGAATCGTCTTGCCGCCGGGTTCGCGCTGTCGATCGTGCTGTGCAGTCCGGCGGCCTGGGCCACCGGCAAGCCATCATTCGATTGCGCAAGGGCCCGGACGGCGGTCGAGAAGGCGATCTGCGCCGATAGCGGGTTGGCCGAACAGGATGCCAGCATCGCGAAACACTTCGGCAAGGCCAGAATGACCTTCGATCCGGCGACGGGCAAGGCGCTGACGGAAGACCAGCGGTGGTTCGTCAAGGTGCGGGACGAGGCCTACGCGTCGCCGCCCGGCAACGACCCGCCCCAAAAGGAACTGGCAGACCGGTTGAAGTATCGCGACGCCTTTCTGTCGTCGCTGGTGCTCAAGCGCCGTCAAGGCTTTGAAGGCGATTGGGAAAACCTCGCCGGCGGCATTTCGATCAAACGGCAGCCGGATGGCAGCCTGGCATTCGACGGCTCCGCGGCGCATCCGGAAAATGGCCGCTGGGTATGCGACGTGCGCGGCGCGGGCGCGGTCAAGAACAATGCGGTGGTCATCGAGACGGTCGACGCCGAGGGCTGGACGCTGACGTTGTCGCGCAAGGGATACGGTCTCGTGCTGTCCGAAAACCCGCCGGCCGAGGCCGCCGACGCAGCCAGCCGGCCATATTGCGGCCTGAACGGCGCGCTCGGCGGCGTTTACTATCCGGTTTCAAGGCCTTGATCGGCGCGCCGCCGCCGCGACTAGAATGTCATTCCGATTTGCAGTGAACACGTTCTTGTTTTGAAAGGACAGGCGTGACCATCCCGTATTTGCGCCGGCTGACCGCTGTCAGCCGTAGCCCGCAAGCCAATCGCCATCTTGCCTATCTGCTGACCTTCACCGCCGGCGCCGTCAACGCGGGCGGGTTCCTGGCGGTCCAGCAGTACACCTCCCACATGTCCGGCATCGTGTCCATGATGGCCGACCACATGGCGCTTGGCGGGGTGATCGTGGTGCTGCAAGGGCTGGCGGCCCTGGTGTCGTTCATGGCGGGGGCGGCCAGCTCCGCCTTTCTGATCAACTTCGGGCGCAGGTCCCGGCTGGCCAGCGAGTACGCGCTGCCGTTGCTGCTCGAGGCCGTGCTGCTGCTGATCTTCGGCCTGCTGGGCGCCAACCTTGAGACGCTGCGCTGGTTCTACGTGCCCGGCACGGTGATGCTGCTCTGCTACATCATGGGTCTGCAGAACGCGATGATCACCAAGGTGTCCCGGTCCGAAATCCGCACCACGCACGTGACGGGCATGGTGACCGACATCGGCATCGAGCTTGGCAAGCTGTTCTACTGGAACGTCGCGAAGGGCGACCCGCAGTCAATGCCGCGGGTGCTGGCCGACCGCGGCAAGCTCATCGTGCTGAGCCTGATGGTGACCTTGTTCTTCGTCGGCGGCGTGACGGGCGCGTATTCGTTTTTCAACTTCGGCTTCGGGTCGACCTGGCCGCTGGCATTGCTGCTGATGCTGCTGGCCGCGGTGCCGATCCTGGACGATATCCGCAGCTTCATGCACCGCGCTTAGCCGGCCGCGCGGGGCCCGCCGACATTACCGCTTGGATTTGAGCGCGGCGGAATGGCTCAGGAAAACCTGCAGCGCCGCCAGCGTTTCATAGTGCAGACGTTCGAAGCGGGCGTCCTTGACCGGGTCGGTGATGGCGTGCCCCTTGGCGTCCAGCGCGTAGGGTTCGCCCAGCAGCCGGCCAATGTCGACCTGGTAGTAACTGGAATTTCCATACGGACGCTTGCCGTCGATGTAGGGCATGGGCCAGAAGCGATCCCCTTCGCGCAAAACCGCGCCCAGCGCCTGATCGTCCACTTCGCGCCAGACCGCGGCGCGCAGCAGGACAAGATGCTCCTTGCGTAGATTGAACATGCCCTGCGCATCCACGCCACTTTCCGGAAAGTCGAAGGCCTCGCGCATTTCGGCTGGCACGGCGTAACGGCCGGGTTGCAACCTGCCGATGGATTGCACATAGCGCGGGACCAGGCGGCACACTTCGGCCAGCCGCCGGATGGCCAGCGCAGTGTCGGTTGTCTTCAGCGCACCGCGGGCCGTGGCAAGCGTATCGGCGCCGCCCAGCAGCGGTTGCTCGAAATCGATGCCGGGCGCGCCGGATTCGACCGGCATCCATTGCAGCCGCAGCAGGCGCACCAAGGCCGCGTGCTGAGGGGTGTAGGACAGGCTGGCATCCGGCGCCGCATAGACCTTGCGGACGATGGCATCGCGGGCGGGTGAGGCCAGGGCGCGCAGCGGCGCGGCAATCAGGCTGCCCAGCATCAGCAGCAGGGGACGACGGTTCATGGGGTCTCCGGGCGCATTGGCCCTATTTCGGCAGGGTTGCCGACTGGGTTTCGGTGAAGGCGTAGCCGGGCTGCAGGCGTAGCGCGGCCTCGTAGGAGTTGCGGGCGTCCGCCAGACGCCCAAGCCTGCGTTGCAGGTTGCCCAGATTTGTCAGGATCAGTGCGCTGGCCGGCTTGGCGCGCACGGCCTTTTCAAAGGCGCTCAGCGCTTCCTCCGGGCGGTTCAACGCATCCAGCACCGACGCCTGCAGGTTGTAGCCGATGCTCCAGCCAGGAAACTTTGCAGTCAGCACCTGCGTTGTCGCCAGCGCGTTGGGCAGATCCGCGCGCTCGGCCTGCGCGCCCGCCTTGTTGACGTACGCCCATCTGTTGTCGGAATTCAATGCGATGGCCTGCTCGAATAACGCAAGCGCCGCCGCCATGTTGCCTTGCTGACCGTGCAGCTTTCCCAGGAACAGCCTGATGTCGGCGTCGGCGGGCGCCTGCCGCGCCATGTCCTCGGCGATGCGCTGCGCCTCCTGGCGATTGCCGGCTCGCAGCGCGGCGGAGACCTGCGCGTTCTGCGCCTGCAGGGCAGGGGGCCACTGTTGGATGCGCGCACGCAGCGCGTCGTTCTCCGCTTGCAGCTCTGCAAGATAGGCGTCGTCCAGTTGCGACGCGTCCTGGGCATGGCTTGGCTGGCCCGTCAGAACGCTGACGAGAAGCAACGGAGAGAAAAGACGGATGCTAAGCGCTGCAAGCATGAGAAGGGCCGCCGGGCGTCATGTCGGGCCCATACGATACCGGAACCATCGCGGACGAAGCGGCGGCGGGGCGGCCGCGCCCGACATTTCAGACCAGCACTACAATGCCCGAGCGCGTATTGCGTACGACCAGGCGCTCGGGCGATGGCCGCGGGCACGCTGTTCCCGGCGCGCCACCCGGCGTGATCGGGCGTCGCCCGGTGCCGCCCGGGTGCCAAACATCGCTGTGCAGTTGCGACACGTATTCATAGGAGGAGCAGACAAGTCATGGACGCGGAATTCTGGCTGGAACGGTGGCGCGAAGGGCGCACGCATTTTCATCAGGCTCGGATCACGCCGCTTTTGCAGAAGTACTGGCCGACGCTTGACGTCCCCAAGGGCGGCAAGGTGCTGGTCCCGCTTTGCGGCAAGTCGCTGGACATGGTGTGGCTGGCCGCGCAGGGCCATCAGGTACTGGGCGCAGAGCTCTCGCAGCTTGCGGTGGAACAGTTCTTCACCGAAAACGAATTGCGGCCGGTCAAGCACGAGTCCGCATACGGCACGCACTACGTGGCCGGCAACATCGAGATCGTCTGCGGAGACATCTTCAAGATGGATGCGCAGGTGCTGTCGCATTGCGTGGGCGTGTTTGACCGCGCGGCGCTCGTGGCGCTGCCGGACGCGATGCGGGCAAGCTACGTGCGCCACGTCTACGGGCAGTTGTCGCCGTCCTATCGCGGCCTGCTCATCACCTTGGACTATCCGCAGGAAGAGATGGCAGGCCCGCCGTTTTCCGTGGTCGACAGCGAGGTGCAGACAATCTTCTCGGACGTTTCGCCCGCTGTCATCATCGACCGCCGCGACATTCTCGACAAGGAACCCAAGTTCCAGTCTGCGGGCGTCAGCCGCCTGGACACGGTGGTTTACCGGCTGGGCGTGCAGGACTGAGCATTTCGCGGGCTAGGTCATCAGCCAGCCGCCCGCCACGTCCAGCACCTGACCAGTCACGAACCTGGCCTGATCGGACGCGAAGAACAGGCAGGCATCCGCCACTTCCTCGGGCGTGCCCAGGCGCCGCAGCGCAGTCATCGCCGCCACCGCGTCGTTGATTTCCTGCGGCACGCTTTTCAGCAGCGGTGTGCTGATCCGGCCGGGCGCCAGCGCATTCACGGTCACCTGATGTTCGCCGAGCTCGGCTGCCCAGTGCCGCGTCAGCCCGATCAGCCCGGCTTTGGTGGCCGCGTAATGCGCCGCCACGATATCGCAGTACGCCTTGCCGGCCACCGACGACATGTTGATGACGCGTCCCTGCCGCGCCTGCACCATGTGCGGCGTGACCAGATGCGTCATGTAGAACACGCTGTTCAAGTTCACCGAGACGACGTTGTTCCACTCCGCTGGCGGCATTTCCCATACCTTCAGCGCGCGGCCGTTCGTCTTGGGCGAGATGCCGACGTTGTTGACCAGGACAGTGGCGGTGCCCAGTTCGCGCGTGATGCGGTCATAGGCGGCCTGGCACTGGTCGAAATGCGCGACGTCGGTGGGCACGAAACACACGTCATGGCCACGCTTCTGGAGTTCCTTCTCGTAGGCTTGCCCGGCCTGCGCATTGAAGTCGACGAGACCCACGCGGCCGCCTTCGGCCAGAAACGCCTCGACGATGGCCGAGCCGATGCCGCCGACCGCGCCCGTGACGATGATGGTCTGGCCGGTAAAGCGCGCGTTCATGGCCGCACCTGCAGCATGATCTTGCCGATGTGCTTGCTGCTTTCCATCAATGCGTGCGCGCGCGCGGCCTCGGCCAGCGGGAAGACCTCGTGGATCAGGGGCAGGCACTTTCCCTGCTCCATGAGCGGCAGCACCTTCTGCACAAGCGATTGCGCGATGGCGCCCTTGTCCTCGTCGGACCTCGGGCGCAGCGTGGACCCGGTAAATTGCAGCCGTTTGGTCATGATGGGCAGGGCGTCGATCTCGGCCTTGCTGCCCTCCAGGAACGCAATCTGCACCAGCCGTCCGTTCAGGGCCAGCAACCGCAGGTTTTTGTTGATGTAGGGGCCGCCCACCATGTCCAGGATCACGTCGATGCCCACGTTGCCCGTGCCCTCGCGCACGGCGACCTCGAAGTCTGCGTCGCGGTACTGCACGGCATGGTGCGCGCCGGCTTTCAGGCAGGCATCCGCTTTCTCTGCGTTGCCGACGGTGGTCCAGACTTCCGCGCCGAATGCGCGTGCGAGCTGGATTGCCGTCAGGCCGATGCCGCTCGAGCCGCCGTGGACCAGAAACTTTTCGCCTGCGGTGAGGCGTGCTCGGTCGAACACGTTGGTCCAGACGGTGAAGTAGTTTTCGGGAATGGCCGCGGCCGTCAGCAGATCCAGACCGCGCGGCACCGGCAGGCAATGGCGCTCGTCGGCCAGGCAGTACTGGGCATAGCCGCCGCCCGGCGTCAGCGCGCAGACCTGGTCGCCGGCCTTCAAGCCCTGCACCTCGGGACCGGCCGCCACGACGGTGCCCGACACTTCCAGACCCAGATAGGGCGAGGCGCCCGGGGGTGGGGGATAGGAACCCGAGCGTTGCAGCACGTCCGGGCGGTTGACGCCCGCGTAGGCTACTTCGATCAGCACCTGGCGGCCCGTCGGCGCTTCCATGTCGCGTTCGGCGATGCGCATGCAGTCGGGCGCGCCGCCCTTGCCATGGTCGATGAATGTGCAGCGTAAAGACATGAGACGTTCGTCCTTGGATTTCAGTGGCCCAGATAGGCCTTCTTGACGTGAGGGTCGCTGAGCAGTTCCGCGCCCGTGCCCGTGCGCACGATCGCGCCGTTTTCCAGCACATAACCGCGATCCGCCAGCCGCAGCGTGCGGAACACGTTCTGCTCCACCAGCAGCACAGTCACGCCGTGCGAGGTGACGTCGCGGATGATGTCGAACATCTGCTGCACCAGCAGCGGCGACAGCCCCAGCGACGGTTCGTCGAACACCAGCAGCTTCGGGTCCGCCATCATGCCGCGCGCAATCGCCACCATCTGCTGCTCGCCGCCTGACAGCGATCCGGCGTACTGGTTCAACCGCTCCTTCACGCGCGGGAAGATGCGCAGCACCTCGTCGAGCTTGCGCTCGACGATCGGCCGCGCGGCGCGCTTGTACGAGCCCATGAGCAGGTTGTCCCGCACGGTGAAGTGCGGAAACAGCTGGCGCCCTTCGGGAATCATGGTGATCCCGGCGTCCACGATGTCGTAGGGTTCGCGGTTCGTCAGGTCCTGGCCTTCGAACTCCACCTTGCCCTGCGTGGCGGCAATCACGCCGCACAGCGTCTTGAGCGTGGTCGTCTTGCCCGCGCCGTTGGCGCCGATCAGCGTGACGATCTCGCCCGCGTTCACCTCGAAATTCAGGCCGTTGAGCACCTGGCTCTTGCCATAGCCCGACGTCAGATTCGACACCTTAAGCATCCTGATACTCCTTGCCCAGATAGGCTTCGATGACGGCCGGGTTCTCGACCACGTCCTTGGGGGCGCCGCTGACCAGCACGCCACCTTCGTTCAGGACGATGATGCGGTCGGACAGCGCCATCGTGGCCTGCATCATGTGTTCGATCAGCAGCACCGAAACACCGGAATCGCGGATGCGACGGATCATCTGGATGGATTTCTCGATGTCCGTGGGGTTCAAGCCCGCCATCACTTCATCCAGCAGCAGGATGCGCGGCTTGATCGCCAGCGCACGCGCCACTTCCAGACGCTTCATGCCGCCCACCGTGAGGCTGCGCGCTTCGGTGCTCAGATACTTCACCAGGTCGGTCTGCTCGGCCACCTTCAGGGCGATCTGCTCGGCCTCGTCGCGGTCCGACGTGTGGATGAACGCGCCCAGCATGATGTTTTCCAACACCGTCAGCCCCGTGAACGGCTTGGCGATCTGGAACGTGCGGCCCAGGCCCTTGTGCGCGAAGGCGTCGGGCGTCTTGCAGGTGACCCAGTTGCCTTGCTCGTCGCGCATCGTGATGTCGCCCTTGTCCGGCGACAGAAAGCCCGACAGCAGGTTGAACACCGTGGTCTTGCCCGCGCCATTGGGCCCGATCATGCCCAGGATTTCGTGCTGGTTGAGCGTCAGCGATACGTCGTTCGTGGCGCGCAGGCCGCCGAAGCTCTTGAACAGTCCCTCCGCCTTCAGGACCGGCTGCTCGCTGCGGGTGGCGTTACGGATGCGGATCTCGTCGGCCAGCTTGAGCTTGGCCGGCGGCGTGCCAAGGTAGGGCAGGCGCGCCAGCATGCGCTCGATGAACGGCCCGAACGCACCTGCCAGCCCACGCGGAATGGTCAGCACCACCGCGACAAGGATCAGGCCGTAGATCAACCCGTGCATGCCGTTGCCGACGCTGCTGAGCCAGCCGCGCGCCAGTTCCGCGATGGGCAGCACCAGGAAGGTGCCCGCGATCGGGCCGGAAACGGTGCCCAACCCGCCGATCAGCGCAAACATCGCGACCTGAATGGACAGCTCCAGCGAGAACGCGGAGCTGGGATCGACGAAGGTCAGGTAGGTGATGTGGAACGTGCCGATGATGCTGGTCAGCACGGCGGACACCACGGCGGCGATGATCTTCACGCGCACGGTGTGGATGCCCACGGCCAGCGCGGCATCCTCGCGTTCGCGGATCGCGATCAGGTAGTGTCCGATGCGCGACTTGCGGATGTACCACGAGACCCACGTCACCAGCACGAACAGGCCGAACGCGATGATGACGTAGTTGATCTTCTCGCGGAACACGATCCACGCCCAACCGATGTTCAAGGGCAGGCTGATGCCGCTGGAGCCGCCGGTCCAGCTTTCCTCGTGGATGACCAGAAGGCGAACCACTTCCAGGATGGCGATGGTCGCCAGCGCAAAGAAGGGCCCGCGCAGGCGCAGCGTGGGATAGCTGATCAGGATGGCGACGGCCGCGGAAATGGCGGCTCCCGCGAACATGCCGATCCACGGCGAGATGCCGAAGTTCTGCGTCAACAGCGTGGCTGTGTAGCCGCCGATGCCATAGAACACCGCATGGCCGAGGGACAACTGGCCGGCATAGCCGCCCACGATGTTCCAGGCGACCGACAGCGCGGAAAACACGAACAGCAGGACGAAGAGGTTGGTCCAGAAGGGCGTGCCCATGACGACGGGCACGAGGAACATCGTGATCAGCAGGATGAGGCTGACGTAGGCTTTGGGATGTCGAAAGTCGGGAAACACGTCTTGCTCCTTGTTGTTCTGGTCACTCTGTACCGACACCGAACAGACCGTTCGGCTTCAGGACAAGGATCAAGAGGAAGATCCCGAAATAGACGACCTCTTTCAGGTCGGGCGCGATGTAGAAACCCGCCAGCGTGTCGACGATGCCGATGATCATGGACCCTGCGACGGCGCCATACAGGCTGCCCAGCCCGCCCAGCACCACGATCACGAACGCGGTCAGCACGAAGTAGGTGCCCACCGTGGGGAACACCGGGTACTGTGGCGCAAGCAACCCCGCGGCGATGCCGACAAAGGCGGTGCCCAGCCCGAAGGCAATGGCGTAGACGTTATTGACGTTCACGCCCATCAGCGTGGCGGCGTAGCGGTGCTGTGCCACAGCCCGCAACGCGCGGCCCAGATAGGTGTGGTGCATGAACAGGTGCAGCAGCACAGCCAGCGTCAGGCCGATGATGAACGTGACGACTTGTCCCGTGACCATCGAGAACGGACCGAACTCGATGGCGTTGGTGCCCAATTCGACCGGCGCGCGATAGACGTTTGCGCCAAAGATCACCAGCGCCAGGTTCAAGAGGATGGTGGACACGCCCACCGTGGCGAAGATCTGGATGTGTTGATCCGCATGAAGCAGCGGCTGGATGATGCCCTTCTGCGTCAGCGCGCCCAGCGCGAACAGAATGACGGCCACCGGAATCAGACCCGCGTAGGGGTGGACGCCGAACTGCGCCGCGATCAGATAGACCATGTACATGCCGATCATCAGGAACTCGCCATGCGCGAAGTTCACGACGCGCACGACACCGAAAATGAGCGTCAGCCCCAGGCTGATGATCGTGTATGCGCCGCCCAGCAACAGGCCGTTGATGACCAGTTGAATGAATAATTCCATTGTGCAACCTCTAAGTGCGGGAAGCGCCCCGTCCCTGTCCCGCAGCGTCCAGGGGCGGGGCGCTCAGGCCCCGGGTAAGACCGGGCGCGCATCGGGGGCGCAAGGCCCCGGCGCCCGGCCGCTGGCATCGCGCTTTATTTCTTGAAGATGGGCTTGCCGAGAGCGAGGTTGTCCGGACCGATGGTGACGAGCTTGCCGTCCTGCCACTGCATCACGTAGAAGGTCGAGGCATTGTTCTGCCCGTCTTCGCCGAAGTCGAAGCCCCAGCCGTTGGCCGTCTGGCCGGCGGGCTTCTTGTAGGCCAGCACCGCGGCGCGGATCTTGTCCTTGTCCGTGGACTTGGCGTTGCCGATGGCTTCAAAGAAGGCCTTGGCGCCGACGTAGTTGGTCAGGCTGTGGCCGGATTGCGGATCGCTCTTGTAGGTTGCCTTGTAGGCTTCGAGGAACTTGTCCAGGCCCGGCGCGCCGGCCGGATTGATGGACGCTTGCGGGAAGTCCAGGTCGAACACGCCGTTCATGTCGGCGCCCACGGCCTTGGCGGTGTCGGCCAGCGAATAGCCGCCGCCCGCGCCGATCACGACCTTGGGCTTGAAGCCCGCCGCGCGCGCCTGGCTGAAGAACAGGATGGCGTCGTTCTGGTAGGCCGTCTGCAGCACCACGTCGGCCTTCGCGCCCTTCAGGCGCAGGATCAGCGACGACAGGTCGACGGTCTTGGCCGAGTAGGGCAGGACCTCCACCACGTTGTAGCCAAGCTCCTGCGCGCGCTTCTTTTCGGTGGCCGCCACGTCGGTCCCATACGGGCCGTCTTCGTGGATGATGCCGATCTTGATGTCCTTCGGGTTCAAGCCCATGCCCGGCGCGATGGTGTCATGCAACGCGTTCACCACCGACACGCCATACAGCGCGGTGTTCGGGTTGCTGCGGAACAGGTACTTGTAGTTGCGCGTGGTGATCTTGTGCGCGGTGGCGCCCAGTTCGAAGTAGGGCACGCCCGCCAGCTCCGTCACGGGCGAGGCCGCGTACGAAATGCCGGATGCGTAGCTGCCGAACACCCCGACCACGTTGGCCGAGATCAGGCGCTTGGTCTCGGACACCGCCTGGGTCGGGTCGACGGCGTCGGCCTTGATGATTTCGATCTTCTCGCCGTTGATCCCCCCGGCCGCGTTGATCTCGTTAACGGCCAGTTCCAGACCGCGATAGCTTTCCTGTCCAAGCAGCGCAAGCGCGCCGCTGAACGGGAATAGCGCGCCTACCTTCATGTCGGCCGCTGCGGTGCCGCTTGCCAGCGCGCCGCATACACCCAGCGCCAAAACAATTTTGTTGAACTTGAACACTGTCTACGCTCCTTTGTTGGTATGGAATGCGGACTGGATACTGCGTTCCGTCCGTCTTTTGCTATATATGATATATGCGCCGGCGGGGCGAGGAACCCTCGCCTTGGATTCTAGTGGTGGTCGCTTCGTGCCGAATCAGGGAATTCCCTGAAACCGCATGAATAAAGCCTCAGCGGCCGATATACGAGAAAAATGCGCAGCTGATTCCGTCAGGCGAACGACGCTTTTTGGATGAAGCGGCACACGCAAGACGGATCACAGGATAGCTGGTTTTATCATATATCGTATATGATGATCCGCACTTATAAGAACGATCCTAGGAGACAAACGCATGTTCGAGGAAGTGGATTTCACCGGCAAGAAAGTACTCATCACCGCCGGCGCCGATGGGCTGGGTCTGGAAATGGCCAAGGTCTTTCACCACGCGGGCGCTACCGTGTTCGTGTGCGACGTCAACGAGGAACGGCTGGCCGCATTGCCCTCGGAACTGCCCGGTGTGCAGGTGGCGCGGGCCGACGTATCCGACGAAGCCGGTGTTGAACAGCTGTTCGCCGCCGTTCGCCAAACACTCGGCGGCCTGGACATTCTGATCAACAACGCGGGCGTGGCCGGTCCCACGGGTTTCGTCGAAACGCTTTCCAAGGCGGATTGGGACCGAACGCTCGCCGTCAACATCACCGGCCAGTTCCTGTGCGCGCGTCAGGCCATTCCCCTGCTCAAGGAATCGAAGGCCGGCGTGATGATCAATCTCTCTTCGGCGGCAGGGCATCTTGGCTTTGCCGGCCGGTCGGTGTATTCCGCCTCCAAATGGGCGGTCATCGGGTTCACCAAGTCGCTCGCGATTGAACTGGGAGGCCATGGCATTCGCGTCAACGCCATCCTGCCCGGCGCGGTTGAAGGCCCGCGAATTCGCGCCGTCATCGCCGCCAAGGCCGATACGCTGGGCCGGCCGGTCGAAGAGATCGCGGCGCAGTACGAAAACCAGGCCGTGCTCGGCCGCATGGTCACAGCCCGCGACATCGCCAACATGGTCCTGTTCAACGCCAGCGAAGCGGCGCGCAGCGTGACAGGCCAGGCCATCGTCGTGGACGGCTTCACGCAGAAGCTCTACTGATGGCTGCGGACCACATGCCGCGGCGCGCGGCCATCATTGGAACGGGGCTGATCGGGCAGGGGTGGGCCATCGTCTTTGCGCGCATGGGCTGGGAAGTGCGGCTTCATGATGTGAACGCTGCGATGCTTGCCGAAGCGCGTGCGCTCATCCTGCAACAGCTTCGCGTGCTGGAAACACAGGGCCTGCTCGACAACGCGGAAGCCATCGTCGACCGCGTGCAGGTGTCGGCCAGCCTGCAAGAGGCATTGCACGGCGCCAGCTACATCCAGGAGAATTCCCCGGAAAACGTCGAGATCAAGCGCGCGCTGTTTTCCGAACTGGACGCGCTGGCCGAACCGCACGCCATCATCGGCAGCTCGACGTCCAGCATCCCGGCCAGCCAGTTCACCGAGCATCTTGCCGGCAGGCACCGGTGCCTCGTGGCGCATCCGGTCAATCCGCCATACCTGATTCCGGTCGTCGAACTGTGCCCGGCGCCGTGGACCAGCCCCGAAGCGCTGTCCGGCGCGCGCGACGTGATGATCGGCATCGGCCAGAAGCCCGTGCTGGTGCGGCGCGAAATCGAAGGCTTCATCTTGAACCGCCTGCAAGGCGCGTTGCTGCAGGAAGCGTTCCGGCTGGCAAGCCAGGGCATCGCCAGCGCCGAAGACATCGACACCACGGTCAAGGACGGCCTGGGTCTGCGCTGGTCCTTCATGGGACCGTTTGAAACCATCGACCTGAACGCGCCGGGCGGCCTTGCGGATTACTGCCGCCGTTACGGCGGACTCTATCAGTCCATTGGCGCAAGCCAGGGCGATTGCGTGGCCTGGGAAGGCGCGCTGGTCGACGCACTATCCGAGGAGCGGCGCGCCCTGCTGCCCGAGGAAGACCTTGCCGCACGCCGCTTCTGGCGCGACGAAAAGCTGATGCGCCTCATGCGTCACAAACAACACGGAGACAACAATGGCTAAGCCCAAACAGAAAGTCGTCATCACTTGCGCCGTGACGGGCGCCATCCACACGCCCAGCATGTCGCCGCACCTGCCGGTCACGGCCGACGAGATCGCCGAGGCGGCGATCGGCGCGGCCAAGGCCGGCGCCGCCGTCCTGCACCTGCATGCGCGGGATCCGCAGACGGGCAAGCCTTCGCAGGATCCGGCGCTGTTCAAGCCTTTCCTTGAGCGCATCAAGCGCGAGACCGACGCCATCATCAACATCACCACCGGCGGCAGTCCGCACATGACGGTGGAAGAGCGCATGCGGCCGGCCACTACGTTCCAGCCGGAGCTGGCGTCGCTGAACATGGGCTCCATGAACTTCGGTCTCTTTCCGATGCTGGACCGCTTCTCCGAGTTCAAGCACGACTGGGAGCGGGAGCATCTGGAGAACAGCCGCTCGCTCATCTTCCGCAACACGTATCAAGACATCGAGTCCATTCTGACGCTTGGCAACGCCAACGGCACGCGCTTTGAGTTCGAGTGCTATGACATCAGCCACCTCTACAACCTGGCGCATTTCGTGGACCGCGGTCTGGTCAAGTCGCCGCCCTTCATCCAATCGGTGTTCGGCATCCTGGGCGGCATCGGCCCGCACCCGGAAGACCTGATGCACATGAAGCGCACGGCGGACCGCCTCTTTGGCAACGACTACGAATGGTCGATCCTGGGCGCCGGCCGCAACCAGATGCCGCTGGCAACCATCGGCGCGGCGATGGGGTCGAACGTGCGGGTGGGCCTTGAAGACTCGCTGTGGATCGGACCGGGACAACTGGCCGAATCCAATCGCGTGCAGGTGGAGCGCATCCGCGGCATCCTCGAGGCGCTGAACCTGGAGGTCGCCACGCCGGACGAAGCGCGGGCCAAGCTGGGATTGAAAGGTAAGGACAACGTCGCGTTCTGATGCCGCGGGCGGGCAGGGCGGCCGGCGGGCATCAAACCCGCCAGCCCTTGCTGGCTGCAGTGGGGTCAGGCGTGACGGCGCAGCGCGGCGGCCAGCGTGGCCACATCCAGCGTACGGTCAAAGTTGGCGGCATGGCGCGCTTTCAGGCTGAGGTCCGCCGCCAGCGACAGTTCCGCATCGGACGGCTCGCCGGCCGCGCCAAGTTCGCGCAGCGTGACCGGCAGGCCGACCTGGGCATACCACTGCTTCAGATCGGCCAGCATGCCGTCGTTGCGGTTTTCCAGGTCAAGCTGCACCAGCAAGCCCACCGCCACCTGCAGGCCGTGCAGCGCGGTGGCGACGCCGTTGATCTTTGGTAGCCCGCGCGTCAGAGCGTGGGCAATGGACAGGCCACCGCTTTCAAATCCAAGACCGCTCATGAGGATCATCGCTTCCACCACGCGCTCGAAGGCGGGCGTGGGTTGGCCGATTCCGGCTACGGCCACGGCGTCCGCGCCGTCCGCCAGCAGCGTGCGCAGGCAGCCGTCGGCGATGAGCTGGGCCGTGAGCAGCGGCGCCGCGTCGTACATGTTCTTGCCGCCGTTGCGCTGGCACTGTTCGGCTTCAAACTTTTTGGAAATTGCGTCGCCCAGCCCGGCCCGGAAGAAGTGCACCGGCGCGGTCGCGATGATGGCGGTGTCGACCAGCACGATGGTCGGATTGAACAGCATGTGCTCGACGGCCAGGAGGTTGTGATGTGCGTCGTAAAGCACGTAATTCTTGCTGGTGGGCGCGTCGTTGGACGCCACGGTGGGAACGGTGATCAGGTGGCAGTGCGACGACTTGGCCACGGCTTTGCCGGCATCCAGCGACTTGCCGCCGCCCACCGCAATGACCATGTCGATGTTCGCCGGCGACGCCTGCGCCCGCAATCCGTCGATGACTTCAGGCGTCAGGTCGCCTTCGACGATCAGCGGCGCAAGCACCACGCCATGCTGGGCGCACAGCGCCTCGATTCTCGGACCCAACACGCCATGCACATAGCTGTCGATGACCAGGGCGGCGCGCTTTCCGAACAGCGCCGCGTATTGCCCCAGCGCGTCCAGGGCGCCCGATCCCTGGATGTAGCGGCTTGGCGCTCCGAAAATCTTCAGCATGGCGTCTCCCTATTTGCGAGCCCCTGGGGGGCGGTAGTCGAGTTCTTTTTCCCGTTCGACCAGCCAGTCGATCATGATCTTTCCGCCCCAGACCAGATCGGCCTGGATGGCGTTGCGCGCCGCTTCCGAATCACGCGCTTCCAGGGCCTCGATGACGGCCTCATGGCGATGCTCGTTTTCGGAATAGTCCAGGCCGGCGGTCTTGACGTGAAACACCTTGAGGATGGGGCCGGTGATGACCCAGAACGACTCAACGGTGTTGCGCAGGATGGGCTTGTTGCTGGCTTCGAGGATGGCGAAGTGGAATTTGCGGTTCAGGTAGCTGGCGCGCTTGGGGTCGGTGGACGTGCACGAGATGAAATCCCGTTGCAACGCGATCAGGTTGTCGAGCTGTTTGCGCGTGATGTTTTGCGCGGCCTCGGCGGCGCCCATGCCTTCAAGGTGGAAGCGGATCTGCTGGATCTCCCGCAGCTTTTCCGAGTTGACGTACGGCACGTAGACCGCGGTGGCCGCCTGCATCTCGAGCCCTTGCTCACTGATCAGCCGGAAGATGGCCTCGCGCACCGGTGTGATGGACACGCCCATTTCCTGCGCCAGCTCGCCGATGATCAGGCGCTCGCCAGGTTCGTATTGCCCGTTGATCAGGGCATTACGGATTTCGTTGTAGACCCTGACGGAAAGGTTCTCTTTTTTGACCGGTTTGAGGCTGGGCATGGCGTTTCTGGCTTGCTGTATGGAGGGTGCAGGTGAATCCAGGAGCGATTCTAGCCCGGCGTAGCCAATTCGAGCGCAATGGGTATATTATATATCATATATCCATACAACAGGAGGAGGCGCGATGCGCAAGGATCAGGAGGCCCCTACCGCAGGGGAAATCGCGATGCTGCGGGAAAAGGCCCGCCATATCAGGCTGGAGACCATCCGCCTCATCGAAATCGCCAAGGTCGGACACTACAGTTCCGTCTTTTCGTGCGCCGAGATCTTCGCGGCGCTTTATTTTGATGTGATGCGTCTGCGCCCGGGCGAGCCGCAGTGGCCGGATCGTGACCGCTTCCTCATGGGCAAGGGCCACGCCGCCGTCGGCCTGTTCCCCGTGCTGGCCGATCTGGGCTTCATCGATCACGCGCTGCTGGACGGCTACACGCGGTTGGGCAGCCCCCTGGGCGATCACCCCGACATGAGCAAGGTGCCGGGCGTCGACTTCAGCTCGGGCTCCATCGGTCATGCGCTGTCCAATGGCGTTGGCATGGCCGTCGGCGGCCGCATGAACCAGCGGGACTTCAACGTGTTCGTGATGCTGGGCGACGGCGAAATGCAGGAAGGGCAGGTGTGGGAAGCCGCGTTGTTCGCCGCGCACAACCGCTTGTCCCGCCTCATCGCCATCATCGACCGCAACGGCTATCAGCTCGACGGCAAGGTCGACGACGTCATGGGGGTGGAGTCGCTGAAAGAAAAGTGGCAGGCGTTCGGCTGGGAGGTCCACGAAGTCGATGGCCACAATCTTGCCGAACTGACTGCGCTGCTGCGCCGCCTGCGCGCCGATGATGCGCGCGCCAAGCCCGCATGCGTGATCGCCCGGACCATCAAGGGCAAGGGTGTCTCCTATATGGAAACCGAACCGGGCTGGCACCTGGGCTACCTGGCCCCGCAAGATGCGCAAAGCGCTGTCGAAGAAATCCTCTCCCGCGAGATCTGAATGGCACAGGCACAAGTACTCTCTCCCGATTCCTGGCAGTACCGCGCCCTGAATGCGGTGAACCCCGGGCTGTCCTACCTTTCCGACGGATTGATCGAGCTGGTGAAGGCCGGGCATCCCGTCGTGGCCGGATCGGCCGACCTCCAGTATTCGAACGGGCTGAACCGCTTCGCCGAGGCCTATCCCGACCGCTACGTGCAGTTCGGCATCTCTGAGCAGAACATGGTGTCGGCGGCCGCCGGGCTGGCGACGACCGGCATGATGCCGTTCGTCGCCACGTTCGCGTCGTTCCTCGGGTTGCTGTGCTGCGAACAGATCCGGATGGACGTCGCCTACACGCGCCTTCCGGTCCGCCTGATCGGCCATCACACGGGTATCAGTCTGGGCTTCTACGGCACCTCGCACCACGCCACCGAAGACATCTCCACCATGCGCGCACTGGCGGGCCTGACGGTGGTGTCTCCCGCCGACGGGCCGCAACTGGCGGCGGCCATCAAGGCGTCGGCGGACTGGCCCGAACCGATCTATTTCCGTATCGGCCGCGGGCGCGATCCGCAGGTCTACAAAGACAACACGCCGTTCGAATTCGGCCGTGCCATCGTCCACGAAGCCGGTAGCGACCTGACGCTGATCGCCTGCGGCATCACGCTGCACGGTGCGCTGGCCGCGGCTCGCCAGTTGCGCGAAGAGGGCCTGTCGGTTGGCGTGATCGACATGCCGACGATCAAGCCGCTGGACCGCGACGCCATCCTGAAGGCTGCCGGGCAGTCGCGCCTGATGATGACGGTCGAAGAGCACAATGTGCTGGGCGGCCTGGGTTCGGCAGTTGCCGAGGTGCTGGCCGACGCGGGCACCGGCACGCGGTTGCGCCGCCATGGCATCTATGACGAATACAGCCTCATTGCGCCGCCCACCACGCTGTACGCCCATTACAAGCTAGACGCCGAAGGCATTGCCGGCGTCGCGCGAGAATTCATCCAGCATTGATCCGGAGACATCCATGAAGGAAATCAGCGGCAACACGCGCCTGTTCGGCATCCTGGCCGACCCGATTCACCATGTGAAGACGCCGCAGCGCATGAACGAACACTTCGCCAAGATCGGTTTCGATGGCGTCTGCGTGCCATTTCACGCGCGGCCCGACAACCTGGCGGCCGTGGTCGACGGCCTGCGCCGCCTGGAAAACCTGGGCGGCGTGATTGTCACGGTGCCGCACAAGACCGCCATCCTGGAACTGGCCGACGACGCCACGCCCGTCGCACGCAAGATCGGCGCGGCCAATGTGTTGCGGCGTGAGGCCGATGGGCGCCTCGTGGCGCACATGCTGGACGGCGAGGGCTTCGTGCGTGGCCTGCGCAGTTGCGGCGTCGCCCCCGAGGGCAAGAGCGTCTACCTGGCGGGCGCGGGCGGCGCAGCCAATGCGATTGGCTTCGCGCTGGTGCAGGCTGGCGTCTCACGCCTGACCATCGCCAACCGCACGCCCGCCAAGGCCGAGGACCTGAAGGCCCGCATCCTGTCGCTGCATCCAGACGCGCAGATCGCTGTGGGCAATGCCGACCCTGCCGGCCATGACCTCGTCGTCAACGGCACGTCGCTGGGCATGAAAGAGGGCGATCCGCTACCGCTGGACGTCAGCCGCCTGACGCCGGACCAACTGGTCTGCGAGGTCATCATGCAGCCCAAGGACACGGCGCTGCTCGTGGCGGCGCAGGCGCGCGGCTGCAAGATTCATTACGGCGCGCCGATGCTGGCCTGCCAGATCGAACTGATGGTGGAAACGCTGGGCGTGACGTCCGCCCGTTAGGCGGCGCTGCACACATTCGGTAGACAACGATGGGCGACTACGACTTCATCATCGCGGGTGGCGGAACGGCCGGCTGCATCCTGGCCAACCGCCTCAGCGCGGACGGAAAGTATCGCGTGCTGCTGCTGGAGGCCGGCCACGAGGCGCGCAGCATGTGGATTCCCATTCCGGCGGGCTTTTCCAAGCTGCTGGTCGATCCGCAATACAACTGGCGCTTTGCCACCGAACCCGAGGACAACGTCCACGGACGCGTCATCGCCGTGCCCCGCGGCAAGGGATTGGGCGGGTCCACGCTGATCAACGGCATGATCTACGTGCGCGGCCAGCCCGAGGATTACGACGGCTGGGTGGCCGCGGGCGCTGCCGGTTGGGGACGCGACGTGGCCGAGCGCATCTACCGCAAGATAGAGAACTACGCGCCGGGCGGCGAGACCCGCGGCAAGGACGGCCCGATGCACCTTGAAGAGGTGGCCGAGCGCTTTCCGGTGTCGGACGCCTTCCTGGAGGCTGCGCGCGAAGACGGCCAACCCTTCAATCCGGACTACAACAGCGGCGATCAGGAAGGCGTGGGCTACTACCAGGTGCTCCAGCACCACGGCCGGCGCTGGAGTGTCGTGGACGGCTACCTGAAACCGGCGGCGGGACGGCGCAACCTCAGTGTCGAATGCGGCGCCCATGTCACGCGTCTGGTGTTCGAAGGTAAGCGCTGCGTGGGCGTGGTCTACCGCAAGAACGGGCAGGAACACGTCGTGCGCGCACGCCGCGAAACGCTGGTCTGCATGGGTGCGGTGCAATCCCCGCAATTGCTCGAACTGTCCGGAGTGGGCAATGCAGCTTTGCTGGCCTCGCACGGTATCGGCGTGGTGCACGCGCAGCCGGCGGTGGGCGAAAACTACATCGACCACTTCGCCACGCGCATGAACTGGCGCGTCAAGAACACGGTCACCTTGAACGAAATGTCGCGCGGCTGGCGGCTGGCGCAGCAGGTGGCGCGTTACTACATAAGCCGCAGAGGCATCCTGACGCTGGGCACAGGGTTGGTGCACGGCTTCGTGAAAAGCGCGCCCGGATTGCCCACCCCCGACGTGCAGTTTTTCTTCGTGCACGCCAGCTATGCCAACGCCGCCGAACGCATCCTGGACCGGCATCCCGGCATGACGATCGGGGTGGCGCAGTTGCGTCCCGAGTCCGTCGGGTCCATTCACATCAAGTCGGCCGATCCGCTGGCCGGACCTGCCATCCGGCCCAACTTCCTGTCCGCGCAGGTCGACCGCGACAGCCTGGTAGGCGGGATGCAGGTGGCGCGCCGCATCGTGAGCCAGCCCGCCCTCAAACGCTACGTGGAGGCCGAGGTCAGCCCCGGCGTGCAGGTGGACAGCGACGACGAATGGCTGGACTTTGCGCGGCGCAACGGACAGACCATCTACCACCCCATCGGCACCTGCCGCATGGGCACGGACGCCGCGGCCGTCACGGACGTGCGGCTGCGTGTCAACGGGCTGACGGGCCTGCGCGTGGTGGATGCCTCGGTCATGCCGAAGATGGTTTCCGGCAACACGCAGGCCGCCGTCATGATGGTGGCCGAGCGCGGCGCGGAGATGATCCTCGAAGACGCGGCGCAGGCGTAGGGGACTTCCGGTCAGTAAAAATGGCG
Organism: Achromobacter animicus; assembly: GCF_040775605.1. Taxonomy (NCBI): domain Bacteria; kingdom Pseudomonadati; phylum Pseudomonadota; class Betaproteobacteria; order Burkholderiales; family Alcaligenaceae; genus Achromobacter; species Achromobacter animicus. The sequence continues at coordinate 4,574,628 of NZ_JAYGJK010000001.1, read as the reverse complement.
CGCTTGCTTACGGCTGGCGCGCCATTTTTCTTGCAGGCGCCCGGCATGCGCCTTGCTAACGCGCTGTTCCGACTGCAGACTGCAGGTTAGGCTGCACCAACTGAAAGGAGAACGTATGACCTACGACCTTTGGTATTGGGATGGCATTCCCGGGCGGGGAGAATTCGTGCGCCTGGCGCTGGAAGCGGGCGGTATTCCGTATCGGGAACGCGCCCGCGATCCGGGCGCCGACGAAAGCGCGTTGATCGACGACATGCGATCGGCCCGCAAGCATCCGCCTTTTGCGCCGCCTTATCTGGTGGCCGGAAAAATGACGTTGGGGCAGACCGCCAATATTCTGCTTTTCCTCGGCGAAAAGCATGGCCTTGCGCCCGAATCGCTTGAAGGCCGGTTGTGGGTGAACCAGTTGCAACTCACCATTGCCGACATGGTGGCCGAAGCGCACGACACCCATCATCCCATTTCCGCCAGCGATTATTACGAAGACCAGAAAGAAGAGGCCGCCCGCCGCGCCAAGGTATTTCGCGAAGCGCGTATTCCGAAGTTCCTGGGGTATTTCGAACGGCTGCTGGACGGGCCGCAGGCGTGGTTGGCGGGCGGCGCCAAATGGACCTACGTGGACTTGTCCCTTTATCACCTGGTCGATGGCTTGCTGTTCGCGTTTCCCAAACGCATGGCCACCGTTGCCGCGCATTATCCAAATGTGTTCGCCCTGCACGAGCGCGTGACCGCTTTGCCTGAACTGCAGGCCTATTTTTCAAGCGGCCGGCGCTTGCCGTTTGGCGAGGGCATTTTCCGCCAATATCGCGAGCTGGACGCGGCTTGAATCCGGGATTTCCCGAGTGTGCGTCGTGACGACGCTTTGAATTCTTTTTAAAAGGGACATTCAGAATTACATCGGGCCATGATAATTTCTGGGATTAAGTAGTTTCCATTAGATACATAAGAATTACGTGTACCAGGCACGCCGGCAAACACACCCTGGAGGTTTCCATGCTTTGGCATACTCTTGGCCGCTTTATCCGTGGATATCGCAGTACCGATAAAAACGACCTGCTGGGACAGATCGACGCCATTCACAAATCCCAGGCGGTCATTGAGTTTGATCTGAACGGCCACATCCTGATGGCCAATCAGAACTTCCTGGACACCACGGGCTATTCGCTCGAAGAAATCCAGGGGCGTCACCACCGCATGTTCATCGATCCCGATGAACGCGGGTCGCCGCAATATGCATCCTTTTGGGAAAGGCTGGGACAGGGCGCACATGATTCCGGCCGTTATCGGCGGATTCGTAAAGATGGCTCGGACGTCTGGCTGCAGGCGTCGTACAACCCTATCTTTGACAAGCGCGGACGGCCGGTGAAGGTGATCAAGTACGCCACCGACATCACCGATCAGCAAAATCGCCAGGCAGATTCCGAAGGGCAGCTCGCGGCAATTTCGAAGGTCCAGGCGATCATCGAGTTCAATCTCGACGGCACCATCCTGCGTGCCAACGACCTGTTTCTTGGTGCGGTGGGGTATCGCGCCGACGAGGTGCTGGGCCGGCATCACAGCCTCTTTGTCCCGCCCGAAGAAGCCCGAAGCACGGCGTACAAGGATTTCTGGCGCCGGCTGCGCAATGGCGAGCACGACACCGGGCAGTACATGCGGTTGGGCAAAGGCGGACGCCAAGTCTGGATCGAAGCCAGCTATAACCCCATTCTCGACGCGCAGGGCCGGCCATTCAAGGTGGTGAAGTTCGCTACCGACATCACCAAGCGCTTTACCGCCGCGCAGACGCTGCAAGTGGCCGTGCAGGGCCTGACCGAAAACGCCGAACGCGCGCGACAGGCCAACAGCCTCGCCCTGGATGCCAGCCGCATCGCAGAAACGGGCGGCGATACGATGCGTGACGTGGTGACGACCATGGAAGCCATCACGGGCAGTTCGCGCCGCATTTCCGAGATCATCGGGGTCATGGACGGCATTGCATTCCAGACCAACATCCTTGCGCTGAACGCGGCCGTCGAGGCCGCGCGCGCCGGCGAGCACGGCAGGGGCTTCGCGGTCGTGGCATCAGAGGTCCGCAATCTTGCACAAAGCAGCGCGGCGGCCGCGAAGGAAATCAAGGCGCTCATCACGACCTCCGTGGCGCAGGTCGAAGGCGGCGCGGTGCAGGTCCAGTCCGCCGGCGGCACGATGGAGGGGATCGTCGCGTCGTCTCGCCGCGTGACCGAAATCATGGCGCAGGTCGTTGAAGTTTCGCTGGCGCAATCGGACAAGCTGGCCGGCGTGACCGAAGATCTCACCGATACCCACGCCGAACCCACAAGACGATTGCGCGCCGCCTAGCGGGCAGGGCATCTGCGCGCGAGTGCGCTATAAAGACGGCATTGCCGATCATCTGTGGCCCGCGCGGGCAATTTCCGCCGCGGGCCACGCCTTTTGCCCGATGTCCATGACTGAATCCGAAGCCCTCGCGCTTGCCACGCACCGCCATTACAAGGGTGGCCTTTACCGCTACATAGGCACTGCCCGCCATTCCGAAACCGAAGAGTCCATGGTGGTGTACGAACACCTCTGGCCGCACGCGCGCGGCCTGTGGGTGCGCCCGGCCGATCTGTTCTTCGGGCAGCTTGCCGACGGTTCGGCCCGGTTTGCCGCCCTGCATCCGGCGGAGTAAGCGCGTGACGTATTTCTATCGGCGCACGCGTGCGGCCAGCGCATCGCCGGCCCGTCCCACGGCGCGTGCGCAAGCGGCCTTGACGCACGCGCTTGAAGCGTTGGGCCGCCCCTTCATCGTGGCCGACCTGGAAACGACCGGCCTGTCCACCGCAAGCTGTGAAATTCTTGAATTTGCGGCAGTCAGAGTGGGTGAGGGCGGGGCGGTCGTCAACGAATACACGCAGGTCGTTCGCACTTGCGGCCGTGTCCCTTCCTTCATATCCCGTCTCACCGGCATTACGCAGGCCGAAGTCGATCGCGACGGCATTCCGGTCGCGCAGGCCTTTTCGTCGTTCCTGGATTTTGTCGAGGATCTGCCGGTGTTCTTCCATAACGCCTCGTTCGACCGGCGCTTCCTGAGCGCGGCCGCTGACCAGACGGGGCTGCCTTTTTCGAACGCCACGCACTGCACGTTGGCGTTGGCGCGCCGCGCGTGGCCGGAGTTGCCGTCGCACAAGCTCGACATCCTGGCGCGGCACGTCGGCGCCACGCAGCCGACCCACCGGGCGTTGGCGGACGTGCGGACGACGGTCGCGGTCGCGCTTGCAGCCAGCGCTCGGCTGGCCTGCGCGTAACGAGGCGCCATTTCTTTGGGAGTTCCCATGTCAGACCTGGAAGCAATCCGCCGCGCCGTGCGCCAGTTCACGGCTGAACGCGAATGGCAGCAATTCCATTCGCCCAAGAATCTGGCAATGGCGCTGGCGGGGGAAACGGGCGAACTCGTCTCGTTGTTCCAGTGGCTGGATGAAGACGAATCGCGCAATCTGCCGGCCGCCCGGCTTGCGGACGCCGCGGACGAGATCGCCGACGTGCAGATGTATCTGGTGGCCCTGGCGGATCAGCTTGGCATTGATATCGCGCAGGCGGTTGCCGGCAAGATGGTGAAGAACGCCAACAAGTATCCCGCCGATGTGTTCCGGCGCAGCGCTCGCAAATACAACGAGCCCCCTGAAGAATAAGCGCCGGTCCGCGCAGCCGCTGGACCGGTGCCGAACGTTCAAATCACTTTTTGCTCGTGGTGCACTTGGGGCGGCTCAACGAAAAAGCCTCCGACCAGCTTGCGCCATTCCTGGAAGTCGGCCGATTCCCGGAAATCCACCATGTGGTTTTCGACCGTTTCCCAATCCACCACCAGCGTGTAGCGCTGCGGCTGCTCGATGCTGCGGTACAGTTCCATGCCATGGCAGCCCTTGGCGCGCAGAAAAAGCGGCTTCGCCTGGGTAACACCGGCTTCGAACAGCGCTTCCTGTCCTTCGCGGACGTGGATGCTGGCAATCTCCTGAATCATGGCTTGGTCTCCGATTGATGGGGGTAGGCAAGGCGGGAGTAGTATGGCCGAAAACCTCGATTCCAGCCCGCTTCATGAATCACCGAGCCGTCACATTGACTCGTCTCATTTCCGTCCGCCTGCTCTGGTATGTCGCCGTCGGCATCATTGCCCTGATGTCCCTGTACCTGCATACGCAATTCGGCGTTGTGGTGCTGCTGTCTGCCATCGCCATCTACATTCCTTTGTCGATGCTTGGATTGCCGCTCGTTGCGTGGCTATGCCTGTCGCGCCGCACAAGCGGCGTTTCGGCCGGGCTGCCGCCCGCCTGGCCCGCGTATCTTGCGGGCGTGACCGGCATTGTCCTGCTGGGCAGCTATCAGGTGCTTGCCAATCTGTACGTGGCCGAATGCGGGTTCCTGCTTGTGCTGGTGGCCGTGGACCTGATGCTGGCGCGCCGCGAGACCGGCTGGCTGCTACGCCTGGCGCGTTAGATATCACGCGTGAGCCTCACGCGCGCGGCCCCATCCTTTGAGTTGAAACCCACCCGCAAGCGGGGCTTGACGGACGCATTGCGTCATCCATACGCATGGCCGTGCGAAGCCGGTATCTCCGCTTTCAGGTTTGTGTAATTCGCGAGTCCATCCTCCAGAAAGACCCGGTCGTTCGTTTAACCGATACCGACCTGCCTAGGACGGCGCAATCATTCCGTACCAATACGAAAGTCCCACGCCCTGCGAATGCAAGGGCGCAGTTGCTGGGTAGTAACGGTCCGCGCCGGTCGGTCTCCGGCACCTGTGCATCCGTGCAGACGGATCATGAGGAGCTCAAATGAAAAAGCTCGCAGCAGTCGCCGCGTTGTCATTGTTTGCCGCATCGGCTTACGCCACTGGCCCGGGCCAGGTCGGCGGTTCGGTGACCGGTCACGCCGGCGCCATCAACGGTACCGCTTCGTCCATCTCCACCGGCAGTTCGGTGGTGGCCACCCAGGTGAACGGCTACGGCTCGTCGAGCCAGACGTCGTTCGGCAGCACGGGCGGCATCGCGGAAGTCGGCGGATCGTTCAGCCGCGACGGCACGCAAGTCGTCACCAGCACGCGGCAGTACGCCAATAGCGAGTCGTACGGGCATGTGACGGGCAACGCCCCAATCATGGTCGGCGACAGCATCGCCAACGGCGGCGCAACGTTTGGCAAGACGGATACGAGCGCCTCGGCGACGGGCTCGTTCCACGCGGCAAACATCGGCGCGTTCGGGTCGATACACGGCGTCGGCCCGGTGGGCCATGTCGTTGGGTTCAATCGCTGACCCAATTATCCGGACGGCTTCGGCCGTCCGGGCGAGGGGACATCATGAAGAGCATCGTTCTAGTCATCTCCCTGTCGCTCGCCGCCATGTCGGCGGGGGCGCAGACCAGCACGTCCAGTTCCACGACGTCGGCATCGTCCGGGTCGACCAACGCGGGCAACAACCAGGGCATCACACTCAACTCAAGCAACAGCGGAACCAGCACGTTGCGCAGCGCACCGCCGGTTGGCGGCCAGAGCTTCTACGGCTCGTTCTCGTCGGACAGCTGCATGGTGTCAGCGGGCGGCGGCGGGTCCGTGGTGGGTTTCGGGATGAACGTCGCGATTCCGATCGAGGACCAGAAATGCAGTCTGCGCCGCAACTTCGAGCGCACGATGCAGGCGGCGGCATCGACCAAGGACGCGGATCGCTCCCGGCGTCTGGAAACCGCGGCCATCGACATCCTGTGCCAGACCGACGATCGCACCAAGGCGGCGCTGGTGGCGCAGGGGCTCTGCACCAATCCTGCGCTGACGACGGCGGACCATCGGTTCGACAGCGGCGCCGTGGCGCAGGTCGCGCCGCAGACGCCCGTCCAGACTGCAGGCACGGCGCCGGCGCTGCCGCAAGCGGCGGCAACGCCGGCAGTGCAGGGCTATCCGGTGCTGTCAGCCCGCAGCGCCGCGTTCACCGCGCCGCCACTGCGCAACCCTCGCGTGGAGCGGCAACAGTTTGCCGACCTGTACTCTCCCGGTTGAAGCGGCCTGTGCATGACGGCAATCAGGGCGTGGCGGGCGGCGGGACCGCGACGGGCGCGGGCGCCTGCGCGGGTTCCGGCGCCGACGCGAGCAGCATGGTCGGCGGGGACGACACTTCAAGCTTGGCCTCGTCCAGGCGCTTGAGCACCGTGAACAGCAGCGCGCTGCGCACGCCGTACGCGGCACGCGGCGACGACACATAGCCCCTTGCATTGAAGATCAGGTGGCCTGCGTCGATACCGTCCAGGAAGACGTTGGGCGCCGGCGACTCCAGCACGTCTTCGTGATCCGCCAACGCCTGCAGCATCAGTTCACGCACCTGCTCGGCATCCGTCGACAATGGCATGGGCAGCTTGATCTGCACCAAGCCAAGCGGATTGGACCGCGTCACGTTGCGCACCGTTTTCGTCACGAATTCGGAGTTGGGCACGATCACCGTCGACCGGTCTCCCATCTGGATCTCGGTGGCGCGCACATTGATGCGCAGGATGTCGCCTTCGACGCCGCCCAGCGAAACCCAGTCGCCCACCTTCACCGGCCGCTCGGCCAGCAAAATCAGGCCCGACACGAAGTTCTGCACCACCGCCTGAAGGCCAAAACCGATACCCACCGACAGCGCGCTCGCGATCCACGCGACCCGCTCCAGTCCGATTCCCGCGGCCGACAGCGACAACGCCACGGCCAGCACGAAGCCGCCATACCCAAACAGCGTCGCGGCCGACAACTGCATGCCCGGGTCCAGCTCCGTGGTGGGCAGATAGCGGTTGGATAGCCAGCGCTTGAGCATCTTCACGCCCAGCAGCGACAGCGCCAGCACGATCAATGCCTGCAGCACGGCGCCGGGCCGGATCTGCGCCTCGCCGATGGCCAGGCCCTTGCGGAGCTGGTCAAAGCGCTGCACCAGATCCATCGGCGCTTCGCCGAACGGCGCCAACACCAGAATGATGGCAAGCAGCGCGATGGCCACGCGACCCAGTCCGGACAGCAGCACCGCGGCCTGATCGCGCATGCTGGGCCCTTCGCCTTCACCGCCTTCGCGGTGCGCCGTGCCCAACAAGGTGCTGAAACCGTCCTCGACCAGCGTCGAGGCCAGGTAGGCCGACGCCAGCACGATCAGCACCCACAACACCTGCTTGACCAGGAAGCTGCCGAACGCCACGTAGCCGAGCAGCAGGCTGGCGAAGCTGACGATCAGCACCGTCCAGATGGCGGCCAGCATCAGCGAGACCCAGAGCGGAATCGGCGCTTCGCTGTCCTGCATGACCTGGCGGCGCAGGCGGCGGCCGATGAACAGCACGGCGGCAAGCAACGCCATGCTCAGCACGCCCACGATGCCGGTCAGGGTGATGGTCGTGGTCAGGCTGGCGTCCAGCAGGACGGGCAACCGTTCCGCGAGCCAGATCAGGACCACCAGCACGCCCAGCGTGCCAGGAAGCCAGCGCAGCCGGTTCGCCACGATGTCGCTGACCGGCGGCAGGCGCCAGGACGGACGATTGGTGGACAGCAAGGCGTAGCCCATCCCCGACACGAAGCCGCCGAAGCAGACTGTGGCTACCAAGTTAGTCAGGAGCGAATCGGTGCTGTCCGACAGTTGCGATCTCCAGTCCAGGCCGGTCTGGATGAGCAAGGCGATCACGCCAGGCGTGGCGACCGAAAGCGCCACGAGGGCCACCGCCAGAAACGATCGGCGCAGCCGTCCGGGCGGCACTCGGGTTGCCGTGAGCCGCAGCAGATACCGGCCAACCCAGACGCGCAGTGCAATTGCCAGACCGGCAACGACCGTCAGCAGCAGCCAACCCCATTTCGGCGTTTGTCCCACGGCGGTGGACAGGTCGTCGCGTAACGCTTCAAGCCGTTCCAGATCCCGGGGAAACTCCTGGCGGAATTCGGCCCAGAACTGGCCCGACAGGAAGGAGTCGCGACGCTCGCCCAAGCGTGCCTGAAACTGCTTGCGCCGCTGGGCTGAAATCTGTTCAGCCGTCTGGCCGGCATCCACTGACAGCAGCCGCGCCAACTTGATCTGCGCGTCCAGCGCGCGGCTGTTCTTTTCCAGCTGGGCGCGCTGCGCCGCCACATCCGGCGCTTCCTTCGCGCCGTCCGGCGGCGTGCCCAGTTCGCTCAGGCGTGCGGTCACGCTGGCCAGTTGCGGCGTCAGCGCTTCAGTTGCAGCGTCCGCCTTGGACTGGATGTCCAGCGCCTCGCCCCGCTGCTTGAGCAGCACGGCGTCGTCCGTTTCGTCGGGGACCCGCTTGCGGATCTCGTCAATCTGCTTGCGGGCCGCACTCAGAACGGCTTCGGTGTCGGCGGGGGCAGCGGGCGGCGCCGCAAAGGCGGGCAGGAAGCAGAAGACCAGCAGCAGCGCAGCAAGCAGCGCCGCCAGGTTGGGCGCGCGGGCGAGGCGGGCGCGAAAGGGCTGAGTGGGCGTGGTCGGGATCATGTTTTTGGGGCGAGTTGCTCGCGTGGAGGCGGCAGCATAACAAGCCGCCGCCACACCCGTTGCAACAAAAACTGGTGTTGCGTCCCTGTATTTTTAGAGGTGCTAGTTCGTGGGCTTGACCTCGCTAGCGGGCCGGGAAATTGGGGCCGGATTCGGCCGGCCAGATCAGCATGCCGACCGGCCATGACGGCCGTCGCAACGCCTGTTTACCAGCCGAACGTTTGGATTCACTTCAACTGGCGTCCGGACGCCTGTGCAGCCCGCGTGCGAGGCTTGCCCAGCACCGCGTCGCAGACCTGCAACCATGCACGCGCGGCAAACGACAGGTAGCCGGACTGCAGCCAGATATGGCCAACCTCCCACTGGATGCCCGACTTCGCAAGCTTCGCGGTACTCAGGCCGCGGGTCTTCATCCGCTGCATCAGCGGTTCGGGCAAGAGGGCCACGCCAAGTCCTGCCGAGGCCATTGCCACCAGAAAATCCCAATGCGCGCTTTGCGCCGCGATGCTGGGCTGCAGGCCCGCATCGGCAAACGCCTGCCGCAACCGCCGGGTGATTGCGAAGTCGTCGGTGGGGATCAGCAGCCGCGCCTCGCGCAGCGCGCTCAGCGGCAGCGATGTCTTTCCGGCCCACGGCGCGTCTGGCGGCCCGATCACCCAGATCGGATAGCTGCCAAACGCCTGCGCGGCCAGACCGCCGTCGGGGGCGACAGGCAGGATGGTGGCGCCGACCTCCAGTTCGCCGCTGGCCACCAGGTTTTCGACCGCCTGGCCCGTGCCTTCGCGCAGGGTCAGGTGGATGCCGGGATGCAATTCGCGGAACCGCTTCACAACTGGCGTGAACAGCAGATTGATCATGGGCGGGATACCGACCTCGAGAGCCCCGCGTCCCAGCTCCGCGGTCTGGCGCATTTCCTCTGACAGTTGGCGCATCGTCTCCAGCACTTGAAGGCCACGCTGGTACATGACCCGGCCGGTATCGGTAGGGCGGGCGGTGTGCCCGTCGCGGATCAGAAGCGGCGTGCCGGCTTCTTCTTCCAGTTGTCGGATCATCTTGCTGACTGTGGACTGCGTGACGAACAGCGCCTTGGCCGCCTGCGTGAAGCTGGCATGCCTGACGGTTTCCACGAAATACCGCAATGCGCGCACGTCCATGGGAAAGCTGACCCTCCGCGCCGTGCGCGAGAAAAATTCAAATGATGAAAAAAACGACTGGAACGGATGATTTTAAGTCATTACGAGATTTGCCCTCGGCTTCCTATACTGCCGAAAAATCGTCCCGGCGCCCGTATCCACGGCCTTCGGGACTTCGGGAAACGCCGCGTCAGACGGTGCCCGGGCGCTGCAGACCCCAGCCGCTACGCCCGGCCCTAAGCCGCCAGCCTTTGAATTTGGAGACACCATGCCTTTCGACCGGATCCGTAACGCCGACCTGCACGCCAGGATCACTTCAGCCGAACAGGCCGCCTTACTGGTTCAGGACGGAATGACCGTCGGAATGAGCGGATTCACTCGGGCAGGCGACTGTAAGTCGGTGCCGGCCGCGCTGGCAGCGCGCGCAGAACGCGAACCGCTCGCCATCACGTTGATCACGGGCGCATCACTCGGCCACGACACCGACAAGATGCTGGCGCAGGCCAATGCGCTGGCACGACGTCTGCCGTTCCAGGTCGACACGACCCTGCGCCGCAAGATCAATCAGGGTGAAATCGCCTTCATCGACCAGCATTTGTCCGAAACGGTGGAGCAGTTGCGTGCGGGCCATCTGGGCCCCATCAACGTGGCCATCATCGAAGCCGCCGCCATCACGGAATCCGGCGCGATCGTGCCGACCATGTCGGTAGGCAACTCAGCATCGTTCGTGCAGCAGGCCGACAAGATCATTGTGGAACTGAACATGAGCGTGCCCGCCGCCATCGAAGGCCTGCACGATATCTACGTTCCCGGCGACCGTCCCGCCCGCCAGCCCATCGGCCTGGTGTCTGCGGACCAGCGCATCGGTCAGACCTGCATCGAGGTCGATCCTGCCCGGATCGCCGCCATCGTCATCACGCAAGAGCCCGACAGCCCCTCCAACGCGCTGCCGCCCGATACCGAGACCAACGCCATTGCAGGTCATATCAACCAATTCCTGCGCGGCGAGGTGGATGCTGGTCGCCTGACCAACGCGCTGCTGCCGTTGCAGGCAGGCATCGGCACCATCGCCAACGCGGTGCTGCACGGGTTCGAATCGTCTGATTTTGAGAACCTGGTCATGTACTCCGAAGTGCTGCAGGACAGCGCGATCGAGCTGCTCGACCAGGGCAAGCTGGCATTCGCCTCGGCGTCGTCCATCACCGTATCCAAACCCGTGTACGAGAAGATCCTCGCCAACATGGAGCACTACCGCCAGCGCATCGTGCTGCGTCCGCAAGAAATCAGCAACGCACCCGAGATCGTGCGGCGCCTGGGCATCATCGCCATCAACACGGCGCTGGAATTCGACATCTACGGCAACGTGAACTCCACACACGTTGGCGGCACGCACATGATGAACGGCATCGGCGGCTCAGGCGACTTCGCCCGCAACGCCCATCTTGCGATCTTCGTGTCCAAGTCGATGGCCAAGAACGGCGACATCTCCAGCGTGGTGCCAATGGTGTCCCACGTCGACCACACGGAGCACGACGTTGACGTGCTCGTCACGGAATGCGGTCTGGCGGATCTGCGCGGCCTTGCGCCACGTGAGCGCGCCCGCGCCATCATTCAGAACTGCGTGCATCCGTCGTACCGCGACGCGCTACAAGACTATTTCGATCGGGCTTGCGCCCGTGGCGGCCAGACGCCGCATCTGCTGGAAGAAGCGTTCTCCTGGCACCAGCGGTTCAATGAAACCGACTCGATGCAGCCCGTCGTGGCATCGGCGCGCAAAGCGGCCTGAAGCGGGATTGAAGATTGACTGCCGCCGTCGCGGCGTCCGCCTGGGATTTCGAGCGAAGCGAAACCAGGCTGTTCCAGGCAACGTCCTGCGGGGCGCCGCGTTTTGGTCAAGGTAAAGCAGCTGTACGCCGCTTTACCTTTTTTTTCGCCTGAGACCTAGCTTTCGTCCTCGGGCTTCGATGTCACAAGCGTCTGGCGCGACATTTCCAGCTCGTCGCGCAGCCATTGCTTGAACGCATTCAGCGGCGCCCAATCCCGCAAGCTCGGCCGGTACACCAGGTGGTAGGTCTGCCCCAGTTCGTAATGCACGCGCACGGGCGACACCTGTACTAGCCGCCCTGCACAAAGCGCGTCGGCCGCCAGCAGTTCACGGCCAAGCGTGATGCCCAAACCCTGCTCGGCAGCCTGCAGCATCATCCCCGCATCATTGAAGGAAGCCACGGGCGTGACCGGCGTCGGAAAACCGGCCGCCGTGAACCAATGCTGCCAAAGCTCGCGCTCACCGAGCAAAGGCTGCCGCGCCAGCGTTTCGGGCGAATTGTCGGGCAGGGCCGCCAACGTCTCAGGCGACGCCAACACGATGAGCGGCAGCGGCACATCAAACAGCGGCTCTGACTCCACCCCGGCCCACGGCCCTTGCCCGATCCGAAGCGCGGCATGGAATCCGTCCCGCGCCAGATCGACCACCTGCTGGGAAGTCTCGATCTCCAATGCCAGTTCCGGATGCCGGGCGCGCCACCGCGCCATGCGCGGCAACAGCCAGCGCTGCGCAAACGATGGCAATACCGACACGCGCAACCGTTGTTCGCGCCCGCTCGCGGCCGCGTTCGCCGCCATCAGCCCTTCGTCGAGCAACGCCATGGCGCCCTGCACGCTGCACAGCAACGCCGCACCGGCCGAGTTCAACACGATGCCACGGCCGCTACGCTCGAAAAGCGGAAAGCCAATTTGCTCTTCAAGCACCTTGATTTGCTGGCTCACGGCGCTGTGCGTCAAGTGCAGCCGCTCAGCGGCGGCGCGCAGGTTCTGCAGTTCCGCAACAACGCGAAAAGCGGGAAGGGTATTCAGCGGCAACCGCATGGCAGGCCTATTCAAGAAATATTGGTCATCGTAGCTTACCGAAAAGGCCAAAACAATTCGATTTTCAGCGGGTCTTTGGGCGCTTACGCTTACCAAAACGGAACAAAAGGAGCCCGTTATGACCGCGCAACCTCTCATACCCACGTCTTCCTTGGTCGGCACGCCCCGCGGACCCCTGCCCACGGCCGGACCTGTCACGGCCGTAACGGTCGCGTCCATACCCGTCGCGCCCATACCTTCGCGTTCTGCACCCCTCGGGCTATCGCCCGCACTCCCTGCAGCGCCTGCCGTGTTGGAGGCCGCGCAAGCGCCGGACCGCAGCTTCCTCACGCGCATTTGGCACGCCTATCGCGCTTGGCGCAACACGGCGCGGATGCGCAACCTGGCCCAGGACATGGAGCCGCACCTGCTCAGCGACGTGGGCGCACCCACATGGCTGATCAACGAAGCCAGCGTGAGGCGCGAACTTTCCCGGCTTCGCCACATTGATTACATCCGTTGGTAGTCCGGGATGGAGCAGCCGCGAGCCGCGGAAATCCTGCCCGAGGGCTCGGGGATACGTCCACTTGCGGCGCGTATATATATAGAGCGTCTATATATACAGCGCCAAGCTCGCCTCTCCAGAGAGAGCAACATAATTTGCGACACCCTCATGACAGCGCAAAATTCTGTGCTATAGTCTCGCTCCTTCGCAGCTCACACAGTTTTTGAGACGCGAAGCCAAGCAAGTGCAACAGGCGAGGCGGGGCATCCCGGCAACACCTGCCGCAACGGCAATCAGAAATGAGCGCTCCGCGGTTATTGCAAAGATCGATGCAAATTAGGCAGAAGCCAGTTGCAAGGTCTGCAAAAATTGTGCTATAGTCTTGGGCTTGGCAGTTGCTGAAAAATTAGGGTTTACCCTGATGTTTCGACAGCTGCTAGGGCAGGACGAAAGTCCTGGCTAGACCTGAAGAGGTCGCAGCGAGAAAGCAAAGCAAAAATGCGAAGCTGACTTGACAAGCGATAAAAACTTCTTCATAATCTCGTTTCTCTGCTGCAACGACAGCGACGACGCGAAAGCGAAGTTGGTCGAAGTTGAAAGCAGAAACCAGTAGTACAGAATTTAGCAGTATCGCTCTTTAACAATTAAACAACCGATAAGTGTGGGCGCTTGATGCGAGTGCAGCGGTTTGGGTTTCGGCCTAGATCGCAAGCACAAGAAATCAAGTGCTCACTAGAAGTGAAGTACCTTAGACGTCAAGTTTAAGAACATACCTCACTTCCTTTGAGTAGCGACGTATGACCTGGTTTGGATTTATCCGGACCAAGAATACGAAACAAATACAGAGATTAAACTGAAGAGTTTGATCCTGGCTCAGATTGAACGCTAGCGGGATGCCTTACACATGCAAGTCGAACGGCAGCACGGACTTCGGTCTGGTGGCGAGTGGCGAACGGGTGAGTAATGTATCGGAACGTGCCTAGTAGCGGGGGATAACTACGCGAAAGCGTAGCTAATACCGCATACGCCCTACGGGGGAAAGCAGGGGATCGCAAGACCTTGCACTATTAGAGCGGCCGATATCGGATTAGCTAGTTGGTGGGGTAACGGCTCACCAAGGCGACGATCCGTAGCTGGTTTGAGAGGACGACCAGCCACACTGGGACTGAGACACGGCCCAGACTCCTACGGGAGGCAGCAGTGGGGAATTTTGGACAATGGGGGAAACCCTGATCCAGCCATCCCGCGTGTGCGATGAAGGCCTTCGGGTTGTAAAGCACTTTTGGCAGGAAAGAAACGTCGCGGGTTAATACCCCGCGAAACTGACGGTACCTGCAGAATAAGCACCGGCTAACTACGTGCCAGCAGCCGCGGTAATACGTAGGGTGCAAGCGTTAATCGGAATTACTGGGCGTAAAGCGTGCGCAGGCGGTTCGGAAAGAAAGATGTGAAATCCCAGAGCTTAACTTTGGAACTGCATTTTTAACTACCGAGCTAGAGTGTGTCAGAGGGAGGTGGAATTCCGCGTGTAGCAGTGAAATGCGTAGATATGCGGAGGAACACCGATGGCGAAGGCAGCCTCCTGGGATAACACTGACGCTCATGCACGAAAGCGTGGGGAGCAAACAGGATTAGATACCCTGGTAGTCCACGCCCTAAACGATGTCAACTAGCTGTTGGGGCCTTCGGGCCTTGGTAGCGCAGCTAACGCGTGAAGTTGACCGCCTGGGGAGTACGGTCGCAAGATTAAAACTCAAAGGAATTGACGGGGACCCGCACAAGCGGTGGATGATGTGGATTAATTCGATGCAACGCGAAAAACCTTACCTACCCTTGACATGTCTGGAATGCCGAAGAGATTTGGCAGTGCTCGCAAGAGAACCGGAACACAGGTGCTGCATGGCTGTCGTCAGCTCGTGTCGTGAGATGTTGGGTTAAGTCCCGCAACGAGCGCAACCCTTGTCATTAGTTGCTACGAAAGGGCACTCTAATGAGACTGCCGGTGACAAACCGGAGGAAGGTGGGGATGACGTCAAGTCCTCATGGCCCTTATGGGTAGGGCTTCACACGTCATACAATGGTCGGGACAGAGGGTCGCCAACCCGCGAGGGGGAGCCAATCCCAGAAACCCGATCGTAGTCCGGATCGCAGTCTGCAACTCGACTGCGTGAAGTCGGAATCGCTAGTAATCGCGGATCAGCATGTCGCGGTGAATACGTTCCCGGGTCTTGTACACACCGCCCGTCACACCATGGGAGTGGGTTTTACCAGAAGTAGTTAGCCTAACCGCAAGGAGGGCGATTACCACGGTAGGATTCATGACTGGGGTGAAGTCGTAACAAGGTAGCCGTATCGGAAGGTGCGGCTGGATCACCTCCTTTCAGAGCTTACGTGCTCGTGTTAAGCGTCCACTCTTATCGGTTGTTTGTTGTAGCTGGCGTCATTGGTTTGGCGCAGCGTAGAAACTAACTGATAGCGCTGCTTGCAGCGCTATCAGTTGGGTTTTACCCAACAGCTACATTTGTTCTTTAACAATCTGGAAGAAGCACAACGAAAATGTGTTCATCAAGTAATCAGCGTTGCTGATGAAGATGGGCACGGGTTGTGATTGCATTATTTTTTGTTCCAAGTTCTCAAGACTGGGGTGATAAGCCTCAGACTGCTTTGAAACTTATGAACGGCACAAACGCTAATACTCAGGTCCTATAGCCTACAGCGTTATAGGATCAAGCGACTAAGTGCATATGGTGGATGCCTTGGCGATCACAGGCGATGAAGGACGTAGTAGCCTGCGAAAAGCTGCGGGGAGCTGGCAAACAAGCTTTGATCCGCAGATATCCGAATGGGGAAACCCACTGCAGCAATGCAGTATCCCTAGCTGAATACATAGGCTAGTGGAAGCGAACCGGGTGAACTGAAACATCTCAGTAGCTCGAGGAAAAGAAATCAACCGAGATTCCGAAAGTAGTGGCGAGCGAAATCGGATGAGCCTTTACGTTTTAGCACGCAGGATAGTCGAACGGAATGGAAAGTCCGGCCGTAGCAGGTGATAGCCCTGTAGACGAAATTCTGTGTGTGGAACTAAGCGTAAGACAAGTAGGGCGGGACACGTGAAATCCTGTTTGAAGATGGGGGGACCATCCTCCAAGGCTAAATACTCGTGATCGACCGATAGTGAACCAGTACCGTGAGGGAAAGGCGAAAAGAACCCCGGAAGGGGAGTGAAATAGATCCTGAAACCGTATGCATACAAACAGTAGGAGCCTCCTTGTGGGGTGACTGCGTACCTTTTGTATAATGGGTCAGCGACTTACATTCAGTGGCAAGGTTAACCGAATAGGGAAGCCGTAGCGAAAGCGAGTCCGAACAGGGCGAATTAGTCGCTGGGTGTAGACCCGAAACCAGATGATCTATCCATGGCCAGGTTGAAGGCACGGTAACACGTGCTGGAGGACCGAACCCACTAATGTTGAAAAATTAGGGGATGAGCTGTGGATAGGGGTGAAAGGCTAAACAAATCTGGAAATAGCTGGTTCTCTCCGAAAACTATTTAGGTAGTGCCTCAAGTATTACTGCGGGGGGTAGAGCACTGTTATAGCTAGGGGGTCATGGCGACTTACCAAACTATGGCAAACTCCGAATACCCGCAAGTACAGCTTGGGAGACAGAGCACCGGGTGCTAACGTCCGGACTCAAGAGGGAAACAACCCAGACCGCCAGCTAAGGTCCCAAATTATCGCTAAGTGGGAAACGAAGTGGGAAGGCATAGACAGTCAGGAGGTTGGCTTAGAAGCAGCCATCCTTTAAAGAAAGCGTAATAGCTCACTGATCGAGTCGTCCTGCGCGGAAGATGTAACGGGGCTAAGCGATAAACCGAAGCTGCGGGTGTGCACTTTTAGTGCACGCGGTAGGAGAGCGTTCTGTAAGCCTGCGAAGGTGGCTTGTAAAGGCTGCTGGAGGTATCAGAAGTGCGAATGCTGACATGAGTAGCGATAAAGGGGGTGAAAAGCCCCCTCGCCGTAAGTCCAAGGTTTCCTGCGCAACGTTCATCGGCGCAGGGTGAGTCGGCCCCTAAGGCGAGGCAGAGATGCGTAGCTGATGGGAAGCTGGTTAATATTCCAGCACCGTCGTACAGTGCGATGGGGGGACGGATCGCGGAAAATCATCAGGGTGTTGGATGTCCCTGTTGCTGTATCGAAGATGGCGCTTAGGCAAATCCGGGCGCGTAAATCAAGGGTATGGCACGAGCGAGCATTGCTTGCGAAGTGATCGGAAGTGGTTCCAAGAAAAGCCTCTAAGCTTCAGCTGTACGAGACCGTACCGCAAACCGACACAGGTGGACGGGATGAATATTCCAAGGCGCTTGAGAGAACTCAGGAGAAGGAACTCGGCAAATTGATACCGTAACTTCGGGAGAAGGTATACCCCGGTAGTGTGAAGCGCCTGCGCGCTTAGCATGATGGGGTCGCAGAGAATCGGTGGCTGCGACTGTTTATTAAAAACACAGCACTCTGCAAAGACGAAAGTCGACGTATAGGGTGTGACGCCTGCCCGGTGCCGGAAGGTTAAGTGATGGGGTGCAAGCTCTTGATCGAAGCCCCGGTAAACGGCGGCCGTAACTATAACGGTCCTAAGGTAGCGAAATTCCTTGTCGGGTAAGTTCCGACCTGCACGAATGGCGTAACGATGGCCACACTGTCTCCTCCTGAGACTCAGCGAAGTTGAAGTGTTTGTGATGATGCAATCTACCCGCGGCTAGACGGAAAGACCCCATGAACCTTTACTGTAGCTTTGCATTGGACTGTGAACCGGCCTGTGTAGGATAGGTGGGAGGCTTTGAAGCGTGGTCGCTAGATCACGTGGAGCCATCCTTGAAATACCACCCTGGTTTGTTTGCGGTTCTAACCTTGGTCCGTTATCCGGATCGGGGACAGTGCATGGTGGGCAGTTTGACTGGGGCGGTCTCCTCCCAAAGTGTAACGGAGGAGTTCGAAGGTACGCTAGGTACGGTCGGAAATCGTGCTGATAGTGCAATGGCATAAGCGTGCTTGACTGTGAGACTGACAAGTCGAACAGGTGCGAAAGCAGGACATAGTGATCCGGTGGTTCTGAATGGAAGGGCCATCGCTCAACGGATAAAAGGTACTCTGGGGATAACAGGCTGATACCGCCCAAGAGTTCATATCGACGGCGGTGTTTGGCACCTCGATGTCGGCTCATCTCATCCTGGGGCTGTAGCCGGTCCCAAGGGTATGGCTGTTCGCCATTTAAAGAGGTACGTGAGCTGGGTTTAAAACGTCGTGAGACAGTTTGGTCCCTATCTGCCGTGGGCGTTGGATACTTGACGGAGCCTGCTCCTAGTACGAGAGGACCGGAGTGGACGTACCTCTGGTGTACCGGTTGTCATGCCAATGGCATTGCCGGGTAGCTAAGTACGGAAGAGATAACCGCTGAAGGCATCTAAGCGGGAAACTCGTCTGAAGATTAGGTATCCCGGGGACTTGATCCCCCTGAAGGGTCGTTCGAGACCAGGACGTTGATAGGTCGGGTGTGGAAGCGCAGTAATGCGTTAAGCTAACCGATACTAATTGCCCGTGAGGCTTGATCCTATAACACTGATGGTTATTGACCTGGTGATATAGCGTTCCAAGTGTCGTTCAATACAAAATACTGGCTGCACCGTCAGCAGCCAGCCAACACAATTACACCCCACTGTGCGTCGATCATCGAGCCCTAACGCTCTGATCGCCACACGTTGCGCTTCTTCCAAGATTGGAGCAGTTGCCTGAACCGCAGCCGCTCAACCAGTTACGCCTGACGACCATAGCAAGGTGGTACCACTCCTTCCCATCCCGAACAGGACAGTGAAACGCCTTTGCGCCGATGATAGTGGACGGACGTCTGTGAAAGTAGGTCATCGTCAGGCTTTTATTGCGCAAAACCCCGCAGGTATCCCCTGCGGGGTTTTGTCTTTGTGGCGACGGGAATAAGTGCCCAGCTGCATCGCCGGCGCGTGGCGAGCGGTGCCTATGCCTGACAACCGAAGCAGGTCGGGCGCGGGGCGCGGCTATGCGCTGCTGGCCTCAAACCTCCTTGGTATGTCGCTTTAATTAAGAAACCCCTCGCGGCTGGCGCCGCGAGGGGTTTTTGTTTGGTTCGATGTTTTCGAGGTTAGGGGAGCTGGCGGCGCAGGGCTTCGAAGAACAGCTCGGACTGCAGGCGTTCGCTTTGAATCTGTGCGGCGACCTTCGCTGCGATTTCCGCGTTGACGGGTTCGAGTGGACGCCCGGTGGATTGTGCGAGGACCTGCGCGGTGCAGGCGCGTTCGAGGAAGAAGAGGTCGTCGTACGCGTAATCGAGTCGTTCCCCGCAGACAACGACGCCATGATTGCCCAAAAAGACGATGTCGGCGCCCTGCATGGCGTGGGCGATGCGTTCGCCTTCGGTCACGTCCAACGCGAGTCCGTTGTATTCCGCGTCGATGGCAAGCCGGCCATGGAAGCGCATGGCGTTCTGGGACAGGGTGGTGTCCAGACCGCGATCGGAAGTAAGGGTGAGCGCGGTGGCGTAGGGCATGTGGGTGTGCAGCACACAGGCCTTGCCCGCGATGCGATGGATCGCAGCGTGGATGAACATGGCTGTCGGTTCGACCTCGTGCCGGCCGGCGAGTTTGTTGCCATACGCGTCGACGAGCACGATGTCTTCCGCCTGGACCTCGTTCCACATCAGGCCTCGAGGGTTGAGAAGGAAATGATCGGGGTCGCCGGGCAACGCGACGCTGAAGTGGTTGCAGACGCCTTCGCCCAAGCCGTGAGCTGCCGCCGCACGTAGTGCCAGCGCCAGATCCGTGCGCAGGGCGGTTACGGGATCGGCATGGAAGAGAGCGTCGGCGAAACCGGGTTCCTGGTTCATGGCAACCTTCAAAAAAAGATGAGAGGGGGATCAGAGCCAGCCGGCGTCGCGGAACAGGTCAGGCACACGATCCAGAGTTGCTACGGTAGCTTCAGGGCGGTAGTCAGGCAAGGGCTTGCGGCCGGTGCCGCGGTCGATCCAGACGCATCGGAAGCCGATGTCCCGGGCCGCGACGAGGTCCAGGTGCGGGCTGGCGCAGATGTGCACGACGTCTGCTGCGGTGACCCCCAGCGCTTGATGGGCGTGAGCGAAGATGGCGCGTGACGGCTTGTAGGCGTGGGCCTGCTCAGCCGTGATGACGCGGTCGATATGGCCGCCCAGTTGGGCGACGTTGCCGGCGATGATGGCGTCGTCCGTGTTGGAAATGATGCAAAGGCGGAAACCGGCTTGCTTGAGCTTGGCGAGCGTGTCGACGACCTCGGGAAACGGTGGCATGCGGGATATGCTGCTCGTGAGCATCGTTGCGTCTTCGGGCCGGTACGGAAGGCCAAAATGCGCCATGGTGAGCCGCAACGATTCGCGGGTTACGTCAGCGAAGTTGCGGTAGGGCGGGGAGCGCTCGAGGCGGTGCTCGTGATCGTCGTATTCATGCAGGAACTGCGCAGCGGAGGGCCGTGGCGTGGACCCGGGGTGGGCCTCGAGGATCTTTGCCACTGCGGCCTGCAGGCCTTCGTCCCATTGAATGAGCGTGCCGTAGCAGTCAAAGGTGAGCCATTGGGGTCGAGTGTGATCGAGGGGCATGTCGGTTCCTTCAGCAATGGTGGAATCTACAGCGTAAGATTCTGGTGGCGCAGTTGTAAAATTAATAAAAATTGCGCACTCAGTTGATTGCTAAATAAGCCTATCCTGTGTGAAGGTCATGGCGGGCGCTGTCCAATACGAGTTGAACCGGATGCTGGATCTTGAACTATTGAAGACGCTGGTCTGCGTCGTGGACGAAGGCAGTTTCACCCGTGCCGCCAGCCGGGTGCATCGCACGCAATCGACCGTCAGTCAGCAGGTGCGCAAGCTTGAGCAGAGCGTAGGCAAGACGTTGCTGCTTCGGGACCGTGCCGGCGGCAATGTGTCGGCAACCGAGGACGGCGAGCTGATGTTGGCCTATGCGCGACGCTTGCTGGCGATCGCAGGGGAGGCGGAGCACGTGTTGTCAGCGCCGCGGACCGCGCGGGTGATACGGCTGGGTGTGCCGGAGGACTTCGATGTGTCGCGGTTGACGGTGCTGCTGGCGGAATTTGCCGCGCGCCACGCGCAGGTGCGGTTGGAAACGCTTAGCGGCATGAGCGCGGATCTTCGCGCCGGGCTGGCGTCCGGCGAGCTGGAGCTGGCGCTTGTCAAGCGGGAGCCCGGCGATGGTCCTTGCATTGCGGCATGGCCGGAACGCCTGGTGTGGGTGGGCGGTCGACAGCGCAATGAGAAGGCAGCGGTGGTGCCGTTGGTCCTATTTCCGCAGGGATGTGTGTATCGCAAGCGGATGATCTATGCGCTCGAAAGCGCGGGGCAGCCGTGGCATATCGCGTACCACAGCCATAGTCTGGCCGGCGTGCAGGCAGCGGTCGCGGCGGGGTTGGGGATCAGTCTGTTGCCGACCTCGGCGCGGCTGGAGACGCACGTTGAACTGGCCGCTGCAGACGGATTTGCCGATGTGCCGCCGACCGAGCTGGCGATCGTGGGCGACGCGCGCGGGCTTGGCGCCGTCGGGATCGATCTGCTGGATGCGCTGAAGCAGGCCATTGACGGGGACTTGGCACCGGGCGCGTCTTAACGCTGGCAATTAGCGGCGTGGGATCAGCGCACGTCGCCGTCGAGGTAGAACCATTGTCCGTTCTCGCGCACGAAGCGGCTGGTCTCGTGCATGCGGCTGGCGCGGCCGTCCAGGCGGCTTCTGGCTACGAATTCGACGGTGGCGTGTTCGGCGTCCTGGTCGGCTGCGGCCTTGATCTGCAGGCCAAGCCATTTCAAACCGGGCGAATTAGACTCGAGTGACGCGGGGCGCGTGGTGGGATGCCAAGTGGCCAGCAGGTAGGGCAGCTTGTCCAGCACGAAGGCGCTGTATCGCGAGCGCATGAGGGCTTCGGCAGTGGGGGCTTGAAGCGATTGCGGGCCGTCGTGCCAGCGGCCGCAGCAGTCGGCGTAGGAACGAGGACTGCCGCAGGGGCAAGGCGCTTTGGTGTGACTTGTTTGCTTCGGCACGGCGGGGGAGTTGAAGTGAGTTGTCTTGCGAGAGAGGATTACGCCAACAGGTCAGTGTATTCGGGATGTCGGCGGATGTAGGCGTCGGCGTAGGAGCAGTAGGGGCGGACCTTCCAGCCGTTTTCGCGCGCGGTGAGCAGTGCCTGGCGGGTCAGTTCGGCGGCGATGCCGCGGCCGCCGACCGCACTGGGCACGCCCGTGTGCGTGATGGCCATGGCGCCGTTTTCGAGCTGATAGTCCAGGACGCAGAGTACGCCGTCGACGGTGGCGGTGAAGCGGGAACGGTCGGTGTCGTGAATTACGGAAATCATTCGAGAAAACTCCTTCGGTGGTGACGAAGACGGTCGGATAGAGAATGCACTTCTTGCCGAGAGCAGATTCCCGTCTCACGACCAGGCACCCGTCTCACGATCAGGCACTTATAAGCGGAGCAAGTTTCGGACCTGCGCAAAGCGTCGCTGGTGGAGAGGCGTCGCCGGAGAAATAGCGTCGCCGGTGGAGAAGCTTGCCGGTGGAAAAGCATGCCGGTGGAAAAGCATGTCGGTGGAAAAGCGTGCCGGTGGAAAAGCATGCCGCGGAAAAGCATGCCGGCGCAAAAGCGCGCCAGCCCCTTGCGCATGAAGTTTGAGCAAGATTTTCCAATATCGGCTTCGTACATAAATCGCGGCGCACCCTCAATGGCCCCGCCGTGCGGCGCTTGGATTGGCTTTGGCTGCCGACGTTCGATGTCGAACTCCCCGATGATAGCGCCGCCGAACTGAACTCCCCGGCGTCCCTTTCCGAGGGTCTCACCGGTGCAACACTTTGATCAGTGCAGTGAGTTGCGCGTCGCGGGCTTCGACGAGGTCTGCGATGCTTTGGTGGCCGGCCTCGGCGTTAACGCCTTCTATCAGGCGTTGTTGCAGTGCTGGCGTGACCTCGGGGGTGCCCAGGTCATCCCACCAGGTCTGCACGGGTCCTAGCAAGTGGTGCATGAAGTGGGCGAGGCCGCCTTCGCCGCCGCCCAGGTTGAACGTCATGTGGGGGCCGAACAGGGCCCAGCGCAGGCCGGGGCCTTGGGAGACGGCGGCGTCGATGTCCGCGACGCTGGCGACGTTTTCGGCGGCCAGGTGGATGGCCTCTCGCCATAGGGCGGCTTGCAGGCGGTTGGCGATGTGGCCCGGGACTTCCTTGTTCAGCCGGATGGGGTGTTTGCCCATGCTGCGGTAGAAGTCGATAGCGCGGTCCATCGTGTCGGCGGAGGTCTGGTCGCCGCCGACGACTTCGACCAGCGGAATGAGGTGGGGCGGATTGAAGGGGTGGCCGATCACGAAACGCTGGGGATGGCGGCAGCGCGATTGCAGACGGCTCATGATGAGGCCGGACGAACTGGAAGCGACGATGACGTGCGGGGGCAGGATGGCGTCGATGCGGGCGAAGAGGTCGGTTTTGAAATCTTCGCGCTCGGGCGCGTTTTCCTGGACGAAGTCGACGCCAGCCAGGGCGGTTTGCAGGTCGGGGTCGAAGCGCAACGCGTCGGCGGTGGCGCCGGGGCGCACGTGGCCGAGCTCGGCCAGGACCGGCCATGCCACCTGCACGCGGGCAAGGGTCTGGGCCTGTGCATGCGGGCCGGGGTCGCTGACGACGACTTCCAGTCCGTGCGCGAGGAACAACGCGGCCCAACTGGCGCCGATGGTGCCGGCGCCGACGATGGCGACGCGGCGGATGGGGCCGGGGCTGGACGAAATAGAATTGGATGGAACGGAACTGGACGAAACAGGACCGGGCGAGACAGAGCTGGACGAAGCAAGACCGGACGAAGCAGAACCGGACGAAACAGAACCGGACGAAGCAGAACTAGACGGCGCAATGCTGGACATGCAGGTCTCCTTTGTTGGGTTTGGTGCATTGTGAAGCAAAGCAAGGGCCGTTGCCACGCGGGCAGTGCGGCGGCAACATAAGGGCTTTCCGACCTCTCGGGAGCCTTGCATGAGTCCGACGCCCGCGCGCGAAACCGTTCCGTATTTCTGCCAATGGGAGTCCGCGCATCGGGCGGGCGAAATCATTCGCAAGGAGCTGGATCTGGCGCACGACCCCGCATGGCGCGATTCCGGCGCACGAGATTTGGACGAGTATGTGCGCTGGGCCGGCCATGTCTGCGGAATGGCGTGTCTGAAGATGGTGTTGGCGGCACGGACGGGGCGCGTCCATCCGACTTTGGCGCTCGCCCGCGGCAGCTTGCCGTATGGCGCCTACATCGAGGAAGCGGACGGAAACATCAAGGGCCTGATCTATGCGCCGTTCGTGCGATATGTCGCCGACGTTTTCGGTTTGCATGCGCAGGTGTGCGTCGATCTGCCCGCGTCGGACCTGCCGGGTCTGATGGCGCAGTCGGATTTCTTCATGGCGTCGGTCCACCCCTGGATTCGATGGCCCGACAGGGAACCACCGAAAAAAGGCGGACATCTGGTGCTGGTGACGCGCGCCACGCCCACGTCTGTGAGGTTTCACAACCCGTCGGGCGAGCCGGGTTCGCAAGCGGACGTGGAGCTGCCGCTGTCTGATTTCGACAGGTTCTACGCTGGGCGCGGCGTCGCGATTCTGGCGGGCGGCTAAAGCAAGATACCGCCGCGCGCTCAGGCGTTGCGGGCGCGGCGCAGGAAGCGCACGGTCAGCACGACGGTGATGACGTAGCTGACCGTGATCACGCTGTAGGCCGCGGGCAGGCTGGCATGCCAGTCCGGCAAAAGATGCAGGATGGTGCCCATGACTGCAACGCCGACCAACGCGCCGGATTGGCGATTGGCATTAAGAGCTGCGGCCGCGCTGTTGGCGTGCTGGCTGCCGGAGACCTGCATGACGATGCTGGTCATCGCAGGCACGGCGATGCCGACGCCCAGGTTGGCCAGGGCGACGACAACGGCGAAGGGCCAGTAGGCGACGCCGGGTGTAAAGGTGGCGATGCCGATGGCACTCATCACCGCCGCGAGCGAGACGCCGCCCAGCAGCGAGGCCGACACGCTCCACCGCGACGACACGCGGCCCGAGATGAGATTGCCGATGGAGAACACCGCCAGCATCGGCACGAGTTCGATGCCCGTCTGCAACGCATCGGCGCCGCGCGCGTGTTGCAGGAACAGGCTCAGCAGGAACAACTGGCCATATGAGGCGAGGTTGATGAGAAAGCCCACGCCGTTGGCGGCGGCGAATTGACGGGTGGCGAAGAGCGCACGCGGGATGATGGGCTGGGCGTGCCGGCGTTCGCGGTGCACGAGCACCGCCGACGCAGCCAGGCTCAGCAGCGCCGTGGCAGCGATCGACGGGGAAGCCCAGCCATACGCGTTGCCCTGGATCAGGACGAAGCACAGGGAAGACAGCGCGACGACGCCGAGCAGGTGGCTCAAGGGGTTGAGCGCGCGGGGACGCCGCGGCGCGGTTGCGATGCGGCGGCGGGCGAGCCACAGGCCGGCCAGACCCAGCGGGATGTTGATGAGGAAGATGCTGCGCCAGCCGAACTGGTGGATGAGCGCGCCGCCAAGCAACGGTCCGGATGCGCCAGCGACGGCCACAATGGCTGACCATGCGGCCAGCATGCGGTTGCGCACGTTTTCGTCGGCATAGGCGTGCGTGAGCAGGCTGAGCGAGCTGGGCATGAAGAGCGCCGCGCCAACGCCCTGCAGCATCCGCGCCGCGATCAGCATGTCGGCGTTCGGCGCCAGCCCGCAAAGCAGGGACGCGGCGGTGAACACGCCCAGCCCGGTCAGGTAGAGCGTCTTGGCGCCATAGCGGTCGGCCAGCGCGCCGGCAACCAGAAGCAACGCGGCGAAGGTCAGGGTGTAGCCGTCGACGATCCAGACGAGGTCCGTGAGCGGCACGGTGAACTGGAGCGCGATGCTGGGGATTGCGACATTGACCACCGTCACGTCGAGCATGGCCATGACGAAGCCGACGGCCAGGGTGAGCAAAGGCACCCATCCCGTGGAGGAAGCGGACGGCACGTCCATTGAAACGACGGGGCGGCAGGCGGAGGACATGGCAAGTTTCTTTCTGATGGCGCAACGCGCGGAGAGGGCAAAGCTTAGGCGGATCCTTTGATGCAAAAAAGCCGAATTACTGCTTTATAGTCATGCAGAATTGCATCAAGGGCTTGAAATGGATTGGGATAACGCACGGATATTTCTGGCGATCCACCGCGTGGGGACGCTGCGCGGCGCTGCGGCGGTTCTGCAGATCGACCAGGCCACTGCCGGCCGGCGTTTGGCCGCATTGGAAGCGTCGTTGGACGCGCGACTTTTCCTGCGCACGCCCGGCGGGTACGTGCCGACGGCGGCGGGCGAGCTGGCCTTTGCCGCCGCCGAGCGCATGGAGCAGGCGGCTGACCAGCTTCAACGCCAGATGCAGGGGCTGGATCACCGACTGTCCGGCGTCGTCCGGGTAGCGACTTCGGAAACAGTGGCCCGCTACTTCATCATGGAAGCCATCAAGCGGGTCCATGCCGAGCACCCGGATATCCGCGTGGTGCTGTCCACCGGCATTCAGATCAGCAATCTGACGCGCCGCGAGGCCGATCTGGCCATCCGCAACATCAAGCCCGACAACCCCGACCTGATCCATCGCCATCTGGCGCGCAAGGAGGTGGGGTTGTACGCGTCGCGGGCGTACCTGGCCGCGCATGGTGAACCCAGGCCCGGCACCGCGTTCGCGGGGCACACCTTGATCGCGTATCAGCAGGCCGTGCTGCCCGGCTGGTCGGACTCGCTATGCGGCGAGCCCACCCGCAACGGCCGCATCGGCGTCGAGGTGAATTCCGGGCTGATGATCATCGACGCGGTGGTGGCGGGACTGGGCATCGGCGAGTTGCCGACCCACATGGCGCCGGACCATCCCGAACTGGTGCGGATCTGGCCAGCCCGCAGCGAGGCCTATGACCTGTGGCTGGTGATGCATGGCGACCTGAACCGCACCGCGCGCGTGAGGGCGGTGGCGGACGCGATTGTCGACGTCTTCGAAGAGAGCAATTAGCGGCAAGCCGAGGGTTGTGGAGCGGCGAGACTGGCGCTAAGGTTTGCTGGCCCGCAGAAAAATCCACATTTTCAGGAGTCGCGCGTGTCCGATCTTTGGCGTTTGTCCGCAGTTGAGCTTGCCTCCCTTGTCCGCAAGCGTGAGGTGTCCGCCGTGCAGGCTGCGCAAAGCGCGCTGCAACGGCTCGATGCCGTCAATCCCGCGATCAACGCGGTGGTGGATCACCGGCCCGAGGACGTGCTGGCGCAGGCGGCCGAGGTGGACGCGGCGCTCGCGCGCGGGGAAGATCCCGGCCTGCTGGCGGGTGTGCCCGTCACCGTGAAGGTCAACGTGGATCAGGCAGGCTTTGCCACGACTAACGGCGTGCGTCTGCAGAAGGACCTGATCGCCGAACGGAACAGTCCCGTCGTCGACAACTTGCGGCGCGCCGGTGCGGTGATCGTGGGCAGGACCAATACGCCGGCGTTTTCGCTGCGCTGGTTTACCGGCAACGCGCTGCATGGCGATACGCGCAATCCCCGTAATCCGGCGTTGACGCCGGGCGGCTCGTCGGGCGGCGCCGCGTCTGCGGTGGCGGCCGGCATCGGGCATCTGGCGCATGGCACGGACATCGCTGGTTCGATCCGTTATCCGGCGTATGCGTGCGGCGTGCATGGCCTGCGTCCGTCGCTGGGCCGGGTGGCGGCGTATAACGCGGCGCTGCCGGAGCGGTCGATTGGCGGTCAGATCACGGCGGTGTCGGGTCCGTTGGGGCGCACCATTGCCGATATCCGGTTGGGGCTGGCCGCGCTGGCCGCGCCGGATCCGCGTGATCCGTGGTGGGTGCCCGCGCCGCTGACCGGCCCGGATGTGCCGAAGCGCGCCGCGCTGTGTTTGAACCCCGACGGCATGGACACCGATCCGGCCATCGTGAAGGCCTTGCAGGAAGCGGCGCGGCGGCTGAGCGAAGCAGGCTGGACGGTCGATACGCTGGAAGCGATACCCCCGATGCAGGAGGCCGCCGACCTGCAGATCCGCATGTGGATGGCCGACGGCTATGACGCCATGGTGGCGGCAGCGGAAAAAGAGGGCGACCGAGGCGCGTTGGTGGCGCTGGCCGGGCAGCGCGACAAGGCGGCAAGCGCCGATCTGACAAGCTTTTCGGCGGTGTTGACGCGCCGTGCGACGCTCACGCGCCTGTGGGAGGTGTTTTTTGCCGAGTATCCGGTGCTATTGCTGCCGGTGTCGGCCGAATTGCCGTTCCCCGACAACCTTGACCTGCAGGGCGACGCGGCCTACGCGCGGGTCTGGCGCGCGCAGATGACCCAAATTGGGCTGCCGTTCATGGGCCTGCCCGGACTGTCCGTGGCCATGGGTAGCGCGATGAGCAGCGCGGGGCCCAGTCCGGTGGGTGTGCAGGTGGTGGCGGGGCGGTTCCGAGAGGACCTGTGCCTGGCAGCCGGTGAAATCATCGAGGCGGGCGGCGAGGCGGTCGGCATCGCGGAGCCGGCGCTTCGATAACAGCGTCAACGGCGACGGGCCGGGGGGCGGTGGTCGGTGGCCGTGGCATTGCTGTTGGCCGGTAGCTGTGACCCGCGACCGTCGCAGTGAATCGTGGGTTGCGCCAGGGCTGGCCCCGCCTCATCCACCGGCGTGCGTGTTCAGCCGCCGAAGCGCACCTTCAGCACGCCCAGATCGCCGTACGTCAGTTCGACCTCCTTATTCGCGGGGACGTCCAGGAAGCCCGCGTACGATCCGGTGATGACATGCTGGCCGGCCGTCAGACCCAGACCTTGCTCTCGCAGGAAGTTGGCCAGCCAATACAGTCCGGCTTTGGGACGATCGTTGGGGTGGATGCCGGCGTGCTGCTCGACTTCGACGCCGTCGACCTTGAGCGTGATGGTCATGCAGCCCGGCGCTGCATCGGGCGATGAAATGCGGGGGCCAAGCACCAGTCCCTGATTGAACATGTGGTCCGCCAGCAGTTCGGGCAGGCTGGCGTGTTCCGGGGACGCGTAGCGACAGCCCAGGACTTCCAGCGCCAGGCGGGCGCCGCCCACCGCGGCGTCGATCTCGGCGTCGGTGTACGGCGTGTCGCGCGGCGGCAGGTCGCGGGCAAGCTCAAATGCGATCTCGGGCTCAATGCGCACGATGTCGCTGCCGGCGGCGATGGGGCCGGCCGCGGCGTCCGCCGTGCCTGATGCGTAGATGGGCGCCACGACGGTTTTTTCCGGGGACGGCAGCGCGCTTTTCCAGGCGGCGATGCTGTCCTGGCGAGTCTCGCGCAGCAGTTCGGCCGTGCGCTGCTGCACCGCAAATGCCTGGCCCAAGGACTGCGGGCGGCATTCGGCGGGCAGGCGCGGGCCGGCGATGCCCGACTGGCGCGCGGCAATCAGGAAGCGCGCCGCATCGACGCTGCCGGGATAGTCTTCAAACTTGATCTGCATGCGTTCAGACTCCAAGGAACAGCATGATCCACAACACGATCATGGCAATCAGACCCAGCCAGCACGAGCCCCAGAAACCGACGATCGGCCATTTCAGGGCGAGCGGGATCTTCTTGGGTTCGACGTGGGACAGTAGGTCGTTGGCGTTGCCGATCAGCCAGAAACGCGTGCCCGGAAACATCAGGCGGAAGAAGTAATCCAGCATGATCGCGGCCTGGATCGCCAGCGGAAACTGCTTGAACGGCCGGTGCTGCAGGTACGGGTGCTTGAGCGCCGCGTTGACCTGCTTGGTCTTGACGAAGAACAGCACGATGCCGCTGATCGTGCAGGTGATGAAACAGAGCACGAAAAGGCTGAAGGCCATGGCCATGACGGGTGAATGCATGGGGATCTCAACGATGCGCGGCCGGGCCGCGTGGGATGGACAAATTCAGGCAAAAAAGCTGGCCCTATTGTAGAGGGCTTGGCGCGGCCCCGTGTTCAGGGCCGCGTCAGTACGAGCGCGGGCGCGCCCGGGCTGTCAGCCGCGGGTCTGGCCTTCGCCGTTCAGCACCCACTTGAGCGTGGTCAGGCCTTCCAGGCCCACGGG
The DNA here is from genome assembly GCF_040775605.1 of Achromobacter animicus. Taxonomy (NCBI): domain Bacteria; kingdom Pseudomonadati; phylum Pseudomonadota; class Betaproteobacteria; order Burkholderiales; family Alcaligenaceae; genus Achromobacter; species Achromobacter animicus. The sequence continues at coordinate 4,544,570 of NZ_JAYGJK010000001.1, read as the reverse complement.
GCCGCGCGCATGCAGACGGTTCGTGGAGATGCCGATCTCGGCGCCCAGGCCGTACTCGAAGCCGTCCGCAAAGCAGGTCGGAAGGTTGACGTAGACCGAGCTGGAGTCGACCTCGCGCTGAAAGCGCTGCGCCGCCGACAGGTCTTGCGTGACGATCGCGTCGGTGTGGCCCGAGCCGTAGCGTGCGATGTGTTCGATGGCGTCGTCCAGCGTGTCGACGATGCGCACGGCCAGGATGGGCGCCAGGTATTCGGTGGCCCAGTCTTCTTCGGTGGCGGGCGTGGCGTGAGGCAGCAGCGCCAGTGTGCGCGGGCAGCCCCGCAGTTCCACGCCGTGTTCGGTGAAGGCGGCGGCCAGGCTGGGCAGGATGGACACGGCGGCCACCGCGTCGATCAGCAGCGTCTCCATGGCGCCGCAGATGCCGTAGCGGTAGGTCTTGGCGTTCAGGGCGATGGCGTGGGCCTTGTCCGGATCCGCCGCGGCGTCGATGTAGATATGGCAGTTGCCGTCCAGGTGCTTGATGAGCGGCACGCGCGCCTCTTGGGACAGGCGGGCAATGAGGCCCTTGCCGCCGCGCGGCACGATCACGTCGATGTGTTCGGTCATGGTGATAAGCGCGCCCACGGCCGCGCGGTCGGCGGTGGCGACGACCTGCACCGCATCCTGCGGCAGGCCGGCGGCGGCCAGGCCCGTTTGCACGATGCGGCCGAGCGCGACGTTGGAGTGCAGGGCCTCGCTGCCGCCGCGCAGGATGGCGGCATTGCCGGACTTCAGGCACAGGGCCGCGGCGTCGATGGTGACGTTGGGGCGCGATTCGTAAATGATGCCGATCACGCCTAATGGCACGCGCATCTGGGCGACGCGCATGCCATTGGGCCGGACGGTGGTGGCGGTGATGCTGCCGATCGGATCGGGCAGGGCGGCGATCTGGCGCAGGCCTTCTGCCATGTGCGCCAGCGTCTTGTCCGACAGCGTCAGGCGGTCCAGCAGCGCGGGCTCCAGCCCATTGGCACGGGCAGCGGCCACGTCTTTTTCGTTGGCGGCTTTCAGTTCGTCGTGGCTGGCGGCCAGGGCGTCGGCCATGGCGATCAGCGCCTGGTTTTTTGCGGCGCTGTCTGCGCGCATCATGGCGCGCGAGGCGCGGCGGGCGTTTTCGCCCAGGGTGAGCATGGCTTGTTCGATGGAGGACGAGGACATGGCGGCGTCGATCATGTGATGGGGCGGCGCGGGCGCCGCCTGGAGATTCAGTGTATATCCGGCTGTCGGGCCGGGCGAGATCCGGTCTGGGGGCCGGGTGTGGGAGCGCAAGGGGGACGAGGCGAAGGCGGCGGCGAGGCCGCCTTCACGGTCGTCCGCCGGCGGCGGCCACGCGCAGGGCCAGCCGGGTCATTTCTTCCCAGGGATCCGCGAGGCGGCCGGGCACCGAGAGGCCCTTGATGAGGCGGTCGACTTCGTGGGCGTGCTGCACGGCGGCAGGCCAGACGCCGGGCTGGACCCGGTTCAGGGCCTGCAGCGCCAAGCGTTCGTGGGCGCCGAAGATGCGCAGGCGGCGCATGAGGCCGTTGGCGTCCTGTCCCAACGCGCGCGCCTCGGCAATACGGGCAAGCAGGCGGATTTCTTCGCCGACCGCCCACAGCACCAGCGGCAGGGCTTCGCCTTCGGCGCGCAAGCCGTCGATCATGCGGATGGTGCGTCCGATGTCGCCGGCCAGCATGGCGTCGCGCAGGCCGAAGACGTCGTAGCGGGCGACGTTCAGCACGGCGCGCTCCACGTCCTCGGGGGCGAGCTGGCCCTCGGGGTAGAGCAGGCCGAGCTTCTGGATTTCCTGGTGGGCGGCCAGCAGATTGCCTTCGACCTTGTCCGCCATCCATTGCAGCGTGGCGCTGTCGGCGCGCTGGTTCTGGCGCGCCAAGCGCATGCCGACCCAGGCGGGCAGGCGGCCGCGTTCGATGTTGGCGATGTCGACGGCCATGCCGGCGCGCACCAGCGCTTGCATCCAGCGGCTTTCGCGGGTGGCCTTGTCCAGACGCGGCAAGGCGATCAAGACGAGCGTATCGGCCTCGGGCTGCTTTTCGGCCTGTTCGGCCAGCTTGGTCAGGGTGTCGGCGCCGGATTTGCCCGGCTTGCCGGTGGGGATCTTGATTTCAAGGATGCGGCGGTCGCCGAACAGCGACACGCTCTGGGTGGCGGCGAGAACCGCGCTCCAGTCGCTACGCGCGTCCATCACCATGGACAGGCGCTCGGTGTAGCCGGCGTTGCGCGCGGCAGCGCGCAACGCGTCGACGGCTTCGGTCACCAGCAGCGGTTCGTCGCCGGAGACCGTGTACAGCGGCGCCAGCCGATTGCCGGGCCGCTGCAGGTGTTCGGCCAGCCGATCCGCGTCCAGAGGCTGTGCCATGGGCTAGCGGACGTTGGTCGGGTCGGTGACGGACGGCGTCTGCCAGGGAGTGGGCACGCGCGGCCGCTGCGGTTCGTTCGGATTGAACAGCGGCGTGTTTTCGTCGTCGCCTTCCTGCGCGGCTTCGAATGCCTTGTGCACGTCAGGCGCGGTGATGCGGCGCAGCACGCGCGAGACCAGATCGCGTTGCATGGCCTTGAACAGGGTGTCGATCTGGCCCTGCTTGGCCTGCACGACCTGATCGTCGTACGGCATTTCCCGGTAGATGGACAGCGTCGTGTCCGGGACCAGCGCGCGGCCCTGGGCGTCGATCAGGCGGAACGTGTAGTTGATGCCGAGTTCGTAGGATTCCACACGGCCCTGAGCGTTGAGCGAGACCTCGCGCAGCGTGCGCGAGTCATTGACCTGCTGGAGGATCGCCTGCGCTTCCTTGGGCGTGTCGACCAGCTTGGTGTCGGGCGAGGCCGCGCGCAGCGCGCGGCGCACGTCCGCGCCGAACTGGGTGGTATCGGGGATGCCTACGTACAGGCGTTCGAACGGCATCGGGGTCACGCCGCGCAGCGCGAAACCGCAGGCGGTGAGCAGCATGAACAGCGCCAGGCAGGCGCCGCGCAGCAGCCAGGATTGGCGGGAGAGTTGCGATTGTTGCCCGGCGAAGTACATGCTTGACCTCATCAGCCTACGACGTTGACCAGTTTGCCCGGAACCACGATGACACGCTTGGGCGGACGGCCTTCCAGGAATCGGGCGACCTCTTCCTGGCTGGCGGCCAGTTTTTCGATGTCTTCCTTGGGGGCCTTGGCGGCCACGCGGATGGAACCGCGCAGCTTGCCGTTGACCTGGAGCATCAGTTCGATCTCGTCGGCGACGAGGGCGGCTTCGTCCACGTGCGGCCACGGCGCATCGAGCAGGTCGCCGAGTTCCTTGGCGTAGCCCAGATCCTGCCACAGGTGCCAGGTGACGTGCGGCACGACCGGGTACAGCACGCGCAGCAGGACGCCGACGGTTTCGGCATAGGCTGCGTCGGCCTCGGCGCCTTCCGGCAGCTTGGCGTCGTCGATGGCGTTCAGCATCTTCATGCAGGCGGACACGACGGTGTTGTACTGGATGCGCTGGTAGTCGTAGTCGGCCTGCTTGAGCAATCCGTAGACCTCGCGGCGCAGATCCTTGACGGCGGCGGGCGCCTGCGTCCAGTCCGTACCTTGGGCCAGGCCACGGGCGATGGCTTCGCGATGGCCGTAGCTGATGGACCAGAGGCGGCGCAGGAAGCGGTTGGAACCTTCGACGCCGGAGTCGGACCATTCGAGGGTCTGCTCGGGCGGGCTGGCGAACATGACGAACAGGCGGGCCGTGTCGGCGCCCAGCGTGTCGATCAGGGATTGCGGATCGACGCCGTTGTTCTTGGACTTGGACATCGTGCCCACGCCGCCGTAGTTGATGGCCGAGCCGTCCGACTTCAGCTTGGCGCCGACGATGGCGCCGCGATCGTCGTAGACGTTGTCGACGTCTTCAGGCCAGAAATACTCGATGCCGCCCTGGGGCGTCTTGCGCGAGTAGATGTGGTTCAGCACCATGCCCTGGCACAGCAGCTTGGTGAAGGGTTCGTCGAAGTTGAGCAGGCCCATGTCGCGCATGACCTTGGTCCAGAAGCGCGCATACAGCAGGTGCAGCACGGCGTGCTCGATGCCGCCGATGTACTGGTCCATCGGCATCCAGTAGTCATTGCGCTGGTCGACCATGGCGTTGTCGTTGCCGGGCGAGGTATAGCGCATGAAGTACCAGGACGAGTCCACGAACGTGTCCATCGTGTCCGTTTCGCGGCGCGCGGGCTTGCCGCACTTGGGGCAGGCGCAGGACAGGAATGCCTCGTTCTTGGCCAGCGGATTGCCGCTGCCATCGGGGATGAGGTCGTCGGGCAGGACCACGGGCAGGTCCTTTTCCGGGACCGGCACCGGGCCGCAGTCTTCGCAGTGGATGATCGGGATCGGGGTGCCCCAGTAGCGCTGGCGCGAAATGCCCCAGTCGCGCAGGCGCCACGTGGTCTGCTTTTCGCCCAGGCCCTTTTCGCCGAGGTCGGCCGCGATGGCGTCCACGGCTTCCTTGTAGGACAGGCCGTCGTACTTGCCGGAATTGATGGTGCGGCCCGATTGCTTGTCGCCGTACCATTCCTGCCAGGCGTCGGTGGAGTAGTCCTTGCCGGCCACGTCCACGACCTGCACGATGGGCAGGTTGTATTTCTTGGCGAAGGCGAAGTCGCGCTCGTCGTGCGACGGCACGCCCATGACGGCGCCGTCGCCGTAGGTCATGAGCACGTAGTTGCCGACCCAGACTTCGACCTGCGCGCCCGTGATGGGGTGCGTGACGAACAGGCCCGTGGGCATGCCTTCTTTTTCACGCGTGGCCATTTCGGCCTCGGTGGTGCCGCCAAGCTTGCATTGTTCGATGAACGCGGCCAGCGGCGCATTGTTGGCCGCCGCGTGCGAGGCCAGCGGGTGTTCGGGCGCCACGGCGCAGAACGTCACGCCCATGATCGTGTCGGCGCGGGTGGTGAAGACGTACAGCTTGCCGTCCTGGATCAGCTGGCCGTCCTGGCCGGCGATCTGGTGCGGGAAGGCAAAGCGCAGGCCTTCGGACTTGCCGATCCAGTTTTCCTGCATCAGGCGCACGCGCTCGGGCCAGCCGGGCAGGTCGTTCTGAACGGCGCCCAGCAGTTCGTCGGCGTAATCGGTGATGCGCAGGTAGTAACCGGGGATCTCGCGCTTTTCAACGAGGGCGCCGGAACGCCAGCCGCGGCCGTCGATGACCTGTTCGTTGGCCAGCACGGTCTGGTCGACCGGATCCCAGTTGACGACCTGGGTCTTGCGGTAGGCCACGCCCTTTTCGAGCATCTTCAGGAACAGCCACTGATTCCACTTGTAGTACTGCGGATCGCAGGCGCACATTTCGCGCGTCCAATCGATTGCCAGACCCATCGCCTTCATCTGCTTCTTCATGTAGGCGATGTTGTCGTAGGTCCACTTGGCGGGCGGCACCTTGGACTTGATGGCGGCGTTTTCCGCCGGCATGCCGAAGGCGTCCCAGCCCATGGGCATGAGCACGTTGTAGCCGCGCATGCGCAGCTGGCGGGCCATCATGTCGTTGATGGTGTAGTTGCGCACGTGGCCCATGTGCAGCTTGCCGCTGGGATAGGGCAGCATGGAGCAGGCGTAGAACTTGGGCTTTTCGGAGCCGTCGGGGTTCTTGGCGTGTTCGTGGACCAGATAGACGTCGCGGGCCTGCCAGTCTTGTTGGGCGGCCGCTTCGACGGTAGTGGGGAGGTAGCGTTCCTGCATGGGCTCGTGCGCGGTGGCAAAAAAGGGGTGAGCCGCCCCATCGCGCCGGGGCGCGGTGGCGGTCAAAACCCCTGATTATAGGAGGTGCTAGGCGCTGGCAGGGGGCGAGGGCATTTCGGGGATGCGCGCACTGGGCGCAAGCGCGCCATAAGCCAGCGTGAGGGTTGCCAGAACGGCGCCCGCGATCACCACCGCGGGCCAGCCGAAATGGGCGTACAACCAGGACGAAACCAGCGAACCCGACGCGCCGCCGATGAAGTAGCAGGTGACGTAACCGGCGGTCAGGCGGCTGCGCGCCTCGGGCCGCAGGCGGTAGATGGAGCTGGTGTTGGTGACGTGTACGCCCTGGATCGCCAGATCCTGCACCAGGATGCCGGCCAGCAGAGCAAGCACCGACACCTGCCCGAAGGCCATCAGTCCCCAGGAACCCAGCAGAAGCAGCAGACCCACTCGGGTGGCGAGATTGCCCAGACCCCGGTCGGCGAGGCGCCCGAAGCGGTTGGCAGCGTAGGCCCCCGCTGCGCCCGCCACGCCAAACAGGCCGATGGTGGTGTTGCTGTATTCATAGGGCGCGCCAGCCAGAAGGAAGGTCAGCGGCGTCCACAGCATGCTGAAGGCGGCGAACAGCAGCCCGCCGATGAGGGACCGGGCGCGGAACAGGGGTTCCTCGACGAACATGCGCAGGATGGAGCCCAGCAGCTGCGGATAGCTCATTGCCGTGGGGCTCTGGTAGCGAGGCAATACGCGCCACAGGACGGCGGACATGCACAGCATCAGGATGGCGGCGACCCAATACACCGTGCGCCAGCTGCCCACGTCGGCCAGCGCGCCCGCCGCGGTGCGGGCCAGCAGGATGCCCAGCAGCAGCCCGCTCATGACCGTGCCCACGGCCTTGCCGCGCTCGTGGGGCGCCGCCAGCGTGGCCGCGAACGGCACGAGGATCTGGGCGACGACGGACAGCATGCCGGTCAGCGCGGTGCCGATGATGAGCATCGAGATGCTGGTGGAGAAGGCGGAAATCAGCAGGCCACCCGCCGATAGCAGGTTCATCAGCACGATCAGCGAACGGCGCTCGAACATGTCGCCCAGCGGCACCAGCAGCATCAGCCCCACGGCGTAGCTGAGCTGCGCGGTGGTGACGATCGTGCCGGCGGTGGCGTTCGAAATCGAGAACTGCTGGCCGATGGTGTGCAAGAGGGGCTGCGCGTAGTAGTTGCTGGCGACGGCCAGGCCGGTCGCCACCGACATCAGGAGGATGATGGGGGCGGTGAGGGTCGGGGTGGTTTGTTCGGTGGAAGTCACTGATCTGAAGCGGAAAGGGTATTGAAGATGAAGCGGTCGCTACGGGTTATGCACCGACGCTGCCGGGCGTGTCCTGGTCCTGCTTGAGCAGCAGTTTCTTCAGCAGACCGGCCAATTGCCGGCGCTCGGCCGCCGACAGCGGTTCGAGAAATTCATTCAGATCGGCCAGATAGTCCTTGAGCACGACCTTGATGACCCGCAGACCTTCGGCGGTGAGCGACACGATGATGCCGCGCCGGTCCTCGGGATTGGGATTGCGCACGAGCAGCCCGGCCTGTTCCAGCCTGTCCAGGCGATTGGTCATGGCGCCGGACGTGAGCAACAGGGCTTCCACAAGCTTTTGCGGATTCATGGCGTGGGGGGCGCCAGTGCGGTAGAGCGTGGCGAGCACGTCGAATTCGCCTTGGTGCAGGTTGTATTGGCGAAAGGTGCGGTTGACGTTGCGGGCCGCGAAGGCATTCAGGCGGAAGAGACGCGCAACGACCGACATGGCGGAGAAGTCTTGCGACGGGCACTCTTTGGCCCACTGCGAAATCACGAGATCGACGAGGTCATTCATGGCGAGTGGCTATTGTTTTAATGTGAAGTATCTTCACGTAAAGACAAAATTCTAGCAGCGGCTAGGGATCAACGCAAAGCGGGGGCGGCATCACGCAAAGCGCGCGCGAAAAAAAGAAAGGCCCGCCTCTTGCGAGGCGGGCCTTTCCGGCTTGACCGGAGACTGCGCGTAATTAAATTACTGCGCGGCGTCCTTCAGCTTCTTGAGCGGGCGAACCTTCACCTTGACCGAAGCCGGCTTGGCGGGGAACCAGCGCTCTTCGCCCGTGAACGGATCCTTGCCGAAGCGCTTGGCCTTGGCGGGAACCTTTTGCACGGCAACCTTGAACAGGCCGGGCAGCGTGAATTCGCCAGCGCCCTTCTTGTCCACGGAACCCAGCACCGAGGTTTCCAGGCTGGCCAGGACGGCCTTGACCGACTTGGCTTCGACGCCCGATTGCTCAACGATGTAGGCGATGAGCTGGGTCTTGTTCATCGCGGCCTTGATGGCCTTGGGGGCGGCAGCGACCTTCTTGGCGGCGACGGCCTTCTTGGCAGCCGGCTTCACGGCGGGCTTGGCGGCAGTTGCCTTCTTTGCGGGCGCCTTGACGGCGGTCTTGGTGACTTTCTTGGCAGGAGCTTTAGCTTTCGTGGCCATGGTCAAAATCCGTATGTTGAGGACATGGAGCAGCGCGTGCCGGATATCGGCATTTGACGCTACGCGCCCGATGATAGCGGAAGAGTGGCGGTAAAAGCGGCTTTCCAACGGGTTTTAAGCCACTGTTTGTTGTTTTCGACGCAGAAAAGTGCTTTCTGCAAGGGGTTTCGCAAGATGTCGTGACATTCGCCGGCGTTTTCGCGGGCCATAGCCGCAGGCCGCGCGCGCGATGGAAAACGCTGCGAAGGCGCGCGGTCAGACGCCGTCGCGAGGCATGCGGATGAACCTATCTGGCGGCGCATGTTCCAATTGCGGGCGGCGCGCGCGGCAGGCAGGCGCGGAAAGTGCCTGAAATCAGGCCTTTCCCTTGCAATCGCGCGCACCCGAAGAAAACCAGAACATGGAAGTGAAGCAGCTATATGTTGATGAAGAAGTTGGCGGCGAGCCTGCTCGTTGCGACCGCTTGTATATCCAGCGCAATGGCGCAATCGATGCCCGCGCCAGCGCTGTCGGCCAAGGCCTGGCTGCTGCTGGATGAAACCAGCGGCCAGGTCATTGCGTCGCACGCGGCCACGACGCGCATCGAGCCGGCGTCCCTGACCAAGATCATGACGGCCTATGTGGTGTTCGAGGCGTTGACCAAGAAAGAGCTGACGGCGAACCAGCTCGTCACGATCTCGACGCGGGCCTGGAAGGTGCCGGCGGGAAGTTCAAAGATGTTCCTGGAGCCAGACACCAAGGTGTCGGTGGACGACCTGCTGCGCGGGTTGATGATCCAATCGGGCAATGACGCGGCCGTCGCGCTGGCGGAGGCCGTGTCGGGCAGCGTCGAAGCCTTTGTCGAACGCATGAACGACACCGCCGCGCGTCTGGGCTTGCACGCCACGCGTTTCGCCAGTCCGCACGGGCTGCCGGATCCGAATACGTACTCCACCGCGAGCGACCTGTCGATCCTGGCCACGCGCTTCATCCGCGATTTTCCTCAGCTCTACAAGACCTACGACTCGGCCAAACAGTTCACCTTCAACAAGATCACGCAGCCCAACCGCAACCGGCTGCTGTGGCTGGATCCCAGCGTTGATGGGTTGAAGACCGGACATACGGCATCGGCCGGCTATTGCATCATTGCCTCGGCGCGCCGGCCCAATGGCAGCGATCAGCGGCGGCTGATCACGGTGGTGGTCGGCACTGCGTCCGACAAGCTGCGCACGCAGGAAAGCCGCGAGTTGCTGGAATGGGGCTTCCAGGGGTTCAATACCATCAAGCTCTACGCGAGCGGGCAAACCGTCGCGACGCCGGAGGTCTGGAAGGGCGAGGCGGACAGCATGAAGGTCGGCTTCTCGCGGGACGCGTACGTCACCGTGCCCGCCGGCGCGAAGGTCGAATCGGTCTGGGCGCCGCAGGCGCCGCTGGTTGCGCCGATCGCCGCGCAATCGACGGTGGGCGAACTGCGGGTGACGGTCGACGGCAAGCCCGCCATGCACTTCCCGGTTGTCGCGCTAGAGCCGGTGGCCGAGGCGGGCATTGCCGGCCGCGCGTGGGACTCCATCCGTTTGTGGTGGCGCGGCACGCAGGGATAACGCAACACGATTTCGGAGGTAGGCGATGGCAGTGAGCTTTCCAGGCGGACCGGCCGCGGCGCCGGGCCCTGACGATCCGCTGGCGCTGCTGTCAGCCTGTCACGGACGCATCGCGCGCCAATGCGCCACGCTGGCGCGGCTGGCGGCGCACCTGCCCGCGCATGGCAGCGACGCTGCGGCGCAAACCGCCGCCACCAGTGTGCGCCGGTATTTCGACACGGCCGCCGCCCATCACCACGAAGACGAAGAAGAGGACCTGTTTCCCGCCCTGATCGATTCCATGGCGGGGTCCGACGCGGTGTGCCTGCACGCGCTGGTTGACGGTCTGATGGCTGATCATCGGCATTTGGCCGGACTGTGGGAACCCCTGCGCGAGACGCTGTCCGAGATTGCGGCGGGTCGGCCGGCGCAATTGCCGGCGCAGCAGGTCCAGGCCTTCACCGACGCCTACAACGCGCACATCCGGCGCGAAGAGGACGAGCTGCTGCCGATGGCGGCGCGGCTGATTCCTGACGATGCGCTGGCCGCGATCGGCCAGGCCATGAAGGCGCGCCGCGGCGGTGAAGCGGGCTGATTCGCTGATTGCCGCGTTGCGTGGTCAAGGTCGAGCGTTTACCCTAGCCGGACCGGCGTGAACGCCGATGCCCAGGGAACAAGACAGGATGATGCAGGGGGGAATGAACGTCGCGCGCCGGCTTTTCGGCTCGTGGGTGGACGACGTCAACCGGTTGACGCTGCGCGCCGATCTGGCGGCGGGCCTGTTGGGGGCGTTGCTGGTGCTGCCGCAGGGCGTTGCGTTTGCCACGCTGGCGGGCCTGCCGCCGGAGTACGGCCTGTATTCGGCCATCGTGCCCTGTATCGTGGCGGCGTTGTTCGGCTCCAGCCGCCATGTGATGTCGGGCCCGACCAACGCGAATTCGCTGGCGCTGTTTGCCGTGCTGGCGCCGCTGGCGGCTGCGGGCAGCCCCGCCTATATCCAGCTTGCGCTTGCCGTGACCGTGCTGGTCGGCGTCATGCAGTGGCTGGTGGGTGTCTTGCGGCTGGGATCTCTGGCGCACTTCATATCACCGTCGGCGTTGTTCGGCTTTACCAGCGGCGCGGCCGTGCTGATCGCGGTGCATGCGTTGAAGGACGCGCTGGGCCTGCCGTCGCCAGAAGCGCACGGCGCGGGGGCGGTGCTGGAAAGCGTCGCCACGCATCTCGGGCAGGTGCATCCCGGCGCCTTGCTGGTGACGTTGGTCACCCTGGTCACGGCATTGCTGGCACGCAGGTTCGACAAGCGCAAACCTTACATGCTGCTCGGCCTGGCTGCGGGGACATTCGCGGCATGGGTTTTCAATACGTGGATCCTGGCCCCCGGGGACGCGCCGGTTCCCGTGCTGGGCGCGATCGCGCAACCGTGGCCGCCGTTTCATGTGCCCAGCGTCGACTGGCGCGCGCTTCCCGATCTGCTGAGCCTGGCGTTCGCGCTGACCATCGTGGCGCTGGCGCAGTCCATTTCCATCGCCAAGGCGGTGGCGACGCGTTCCGGGCAGCGCATCGACGCGAACCGCGAGTTTGTGGGGCAGGGTCTGTCCAACGTCGTCGGCGGGTTCTTTTCCTGTTATCTGTCGTGCGGATCGCTCAATCGGTCCATTCCCAACTTCGAGGCCGGCGCGAAGACGCCGCTGGCGTCAGTGTTTTCCGCGTTGTTGCTGATGCTGCTGGTGGCGGTGTCCGCCCCGTTGCTGGCGTTGATTCCGCATGCCGCGATCGCGGGGTTGCTGTTGCTGGTGGCCTGGACGCTGCTGGACGTGCCGCGCTGGCGGCACCTGCTGCGCACGCAGCCTGGCGAATGCGCCATCGCCGGTGCCACGCTGGCCGCAACGATCGCTATCCGCATGGAAGTCGCGATCCTGCTGGGCACCGTGCTGTCGCTCATGGTGTATCTGCACCGCACGTCGCGGCCGGCGATGCGCACAATGGGATTTGATTCGCGCGGGCTGGATCGCCGCTTCGTCGTGCTGGAGCATCAACCCGACGCGTTGCCGGAATGTCCCCAACTGAAGCTGCTGCGCATGGAAGGGTCGGTCTATTTCGGCGCGGCGGCGCACGTGGCGCAGCGGCTGCACGACCTGCGCTCGGCGCCCGGCGCGCCGCGCCATCTGCTGGTCATGGCCAAGAGCATGAACTTCATCGACCTGGCCGGTGCTCAGGTCTGGGACGACGAACTGGCGGCCCGGCGTGCGATGGGCGGCGACCTTTATTTCCACCGGCCTCGGCCAGAGGTCATGGACATGTGGCGCCGCACCGGATTCCTGGAGCGGCTGGGCGCCGATCACATCTTTCCGGACAAGGCGACGGCATTGCATGCGATCTACGCAAAGCTGGACCGGAACATTTGCGCGGGATGCACGGCCCGGATTTTCTGGGAATGCCAGCCGGACAGCCCGCAGCGGGATGGGTGATGCGATGGTTGCGGCGGGCTGGTTGACGCAGGCGCCGTCGCGGTCCTGACGGTCCGCGGCCCGCGTTGACGTCAGGCGCCTTGCGGCGCCTCGGTGCCCAGATAAGCGGCCTTGACCCGCTCGTCAGCCGCGATGGCGGCGGGAGCGCCTTCGGCCAGCAGGCCGCCGCGCACCAGCACCGCGATGCGATCTGCGTGCTTGAACACGACGTCCAGGCTGTGTTCCGTGAACAGGACGGCGATGTGTTGCGTGTCCGCCAGCTGGCGGGTAAGGCGCATCAGCGCGTGGCGTTCGTTGGTGGCCATGCCGGCCGTGGGCTCGTCCATCAGCAACAGACGCGGCTGGTGCGCCAACGCCATCGCAAGCTCCACCCGTTTGACGTCGCCATAGGCCAGCGTGCCGCAGGCCTCGTCAGCCTTGTCCGCCATCTGCACTTGCGACAGCAGGGTCCTGGCTTCATCAACGGCATGGCGGGCGGCGCGCCGCCAAGGGTTAAAAAGCAGCCGGTCGCGGGACAGCAGGGCCGTCTGCACGTTTTCAAGCACGGTCATGGACCGGAACGTGGCCGCCGTCTGGAAGCTGCGGCCCACGCCCAGCCGGCAGATCTTGCCGGCCGACAGGCCAACAAGCTCCTGTCCGTCCAGCCGAACCGAACCCGAATCCGGGCGCAACTGCCCGCCCAGCACGTTGAAGCATGTCGACTTGCCCGCGCCATTCGGGCCGATCAAGGCCAGCATGTGTCCGGCTTGCAGGTCGAACGACACGTCGGCCAGCGCGTCGATGCCGCCGAAGGATTTGCGCAGGTTGCGCACCTGCAGCAGGGGAGCTGCCGTCGTCATGCGGACCTCCTGCGCAGGCGGGCCGCCGCGCCGGCCAGGCCTTCGGGGAAGGCCATGACCAGCGCCAGGATGGCCAGGCCCAGCACTGCGTGCCAGTATTCGGTGCTGCGCGCCGCAGCATCCTGCAGCCAGGTGTAGGAGGCCGCGCCAACGAGCGGACCGGCCAGCGTCTGGATGCCGCCCAGCAGCACCATGACCAGCCCGTCCACCGAGCGGCTTACCGCCAGCACGTCGGGCGCGATGCTGCCCTTGGAAAATGCATAGAGCGATCCGGCCAGGCCCGCCGCGAACGAGGCGGCCACAAATCCGGCCCACTGGATGCGGCGCGTGTCCATGCCCAGCGCTTCGGCGCGCAAGGACGAATCGCGCACGCCGCGCAGCGCAAAGCCCAGTGGGGAAAACGCCAGCCGCCGCAGCCACCAGACCCCGGCCGCGCACAGCACCAGCGACAGGTAATAGAACCACGGTCCTTGCGAGAGCCATGCCGAGGGCCACAAGCCGGTCAGCCCGTTGCTGCCGCCGGTCACGTCATCCCATTGATAGGTGAGCGCCCACAGGATCTGCGCGACGGCCAGCGTCAGCATGGCCAGGTACACGCCGGACAGGCGCACGCAGAACCAGCCGAACACCAGCGCGCCAAGGGCTGCGGCGAACGGGCCGAGCAGCAGCGCCGCTTCCATGGGGATGGCGGCCAGTTTCAGCAGCAACGCGGCGCCGTAGGCGCCCAGCCCGAACCACGCGGCGTGGCCGAACGAGGTCATGCCCGCCAGTCCGGTCAGAAAGTGCAGGCTGGCGGCAAACAGCGCGGCGATCAGGATCTCGGTCATCAGGATGCTGAGATAGGGCCAGTACAGCGTGGCGACGGGCACCAGCGCCAACAGAACCAGCAGCACGGCGTAGGCCAGACGCAGCCGAGGCCCAGCGGGGGCGATGGGGCGTTCGGGCGGACCGGCGTGCGAGGCCGGCGCGGGCGGCTTGCCCATCAGGCCCCAAGGCCGCACGACCAGCACCACGGCCATCACCGCGAATTCAGCCAGCAGCGTGAGCTTGGACAGGTTGAATACCCAGGGGCCGATGGCGACCTGGCCCAGGAACACGAACAGCGCCTTGACCGAGCAGATCAGGACGGCCGCCAGGAACGCGCCCGGTATCGATCCGAGCCCGCCCACGACCACCACCACGAAGGCGCTGGCTATGATCTCCAGGTCCAGGCCCAGCGTGGCGGGCACGCGCGGCGCGGCCAGCGCGCCGCCCAGGCCGGCAAGGAAGGCGCCCAGCGTGAAGGCCGACGTGAACAGCCAGGCCTGGTTCACGCCAAGGGCCGCGAGCATCGTGCGGTTTTCAGCGGCGGCGCGCAGCAACCGGCCCCAGCGCGTGCGCATGAGCAGCAGCCACAGCAGGCCCAGCACGATGGGACCGGCGGCGATCAGCAGCAGGTCGTATTCGGGGTAGCGCCGGCCCAGAATTTGCACGGCGCCCGACAGGCCTGGCGCGCGGGCGGAGAAGAGGTCTTCGGGACCCCAGACCGCCAGGGCCACGTCGCCGATGATGAGGACCAGCGCGAAAGTGGCCAGCAACTGGAAGAGTTCGGGGGCGCGGTACAGGCGCTTGAGCACCAGCAATTCGGCCGCGGCGCCGATCAGGCCGGTGGCCAGCGCCGCCAGCAGCAGCCCGAACCAGTAGCCCGCGCCGCCGCCGAAGTGGCTGGTGAAGGTCCAGGCCAGATACACGCCCAGCATGTAGAACGAGCCGTGCGCGAAGTTGACCACGCGCGTCACGCCAAAGATCAGCGACAGCCCGGCGGCGACCAGAAACAGCGCGCTGGCGTCGGCCAGGCCATTGAGTAGCTGCAGCAGCAGCCCGGATACATTCATCAGCGGGCCGGCGCCGGCCGCATCTTGCGCACCTGCTCGTCAGGCGGTTGCAGGCGGGCGCCGTCGATGTAGGCGAAATCCTTCATGATGCCCTTGCCGTCTTCGACCGCCGTCACGCCCACATAGACGCCCATCGTCGATTGATGGTCGATCTTGCGGTACTGGATGGGACCATAGGGCGTGTCCACCTTCAGGCCGGCAAAGGCGTCGACGAGCTTTTCCGTGTCGACGGAACCGGCGGCCTTCAGGCCCTGCGCAATGGACATCAGCGACGCATAGCCGACCACGGAACCGACCTTGGGCGTCTCGTTGAAGCGCTTTTTGTAGGCTTCGACGAAGGTCTTGTTGGCCGGGGTGTCGATGGCGTACCAGGGGTAGCCGGTGACGATCCAGCCGGTAGGCGTGTCGGCGCCCAGCGGTTCCAGGTACTCGGGTTCGCCGGACAAGAGCGACACGACGGGCATGTTTTCAAACAGGCCGCGCGTGTTGCCTTCGCGCACGAAGCGGGTCAGATCGGCGGCGAACAGCACATTGAAGATGGCGTCGGGCTTGGCGTCGGCCAATGCCTGCACGACCGCGCCGGCATCCACCTTGCCCAGCGGCACGGCCTGTTCGGCGACGAATTCGACGTCGGACTGGAACGACTGCATCATGGCCTTGAACGTGGCCACGGCGGATTGGCCGTATTCGTAATTGGGATAGACGATGGCCCAGCGCTTCTTGCGCAGGGCGAGCGCCTTGGGGGCCAGCGCCGCCACGTGCATCCAGGTGGAGGGACGCAGGCGGTAGGTATAGCGGTTGCCTTCCTGCCAGGTGATCTTGTCGGTCAACGGCTCGGCGGCCAGGAAGAACACCTCTTGCTGCTTGGCGAAGTCGGTCAGTGCGAGACCCGTGTTGGAAAGAAAGCCGCCGAACAGCAGCTCGACTTTTTCGCGCGCCAGCAGTTCCTGCGCGGCGCGGACCGAGTCGCCGGGGTTGCCGTTATCGTCGCGCGAGATGACCTCAAGCTTTCTGCCCAGCACGCCGCCCGCGGCGTTGACTTCTTCAAGCGCCAACTGCCAGCCCTTCTTGTACGGGCCCAGAAAGGCGGGAATGGCCTTGTAGCTGTTGATCTCGCCGATGCGGATGGGCGGTTCCTTGTCTTTCGCGGCGGCGGGGGCGGCCGGCGCCAGCGCCAGGGCGATGAGGGCGGGCGCAACGGCGCGGCGCAGCAGGGTGAGGCAGGGACGGATCATGGCGGGTTATCGCAGCGTTGAATGAATCGGGCCCCTGCGCGCGCCTGGGGCGCCGCGGGTGCGGCCTAATTGAAACATGGCCTTCAGCGCGGCGGCAAATGGCGGTGGAAAACGAATGGCACGAAAATAACGGCAATAAAAAAGGCCCTGCATGACAGGGCCTTTTTTGCGGGATACCGGCTGAATTACTTCAGCTTGGTTTCCTTGTAGTCGACGTGCTTGCGAGCGACCGGATCAAATTTCTTGATCAGCATCTTCTCGGGCATGTTGCGCTTGTTCTTGGTGGTCGTGTAGAAATGACCCGTGCCGGCAGTCGACTCGAGTTTGATCTTTTCGCGGATACCTTTGGCCATGTCGTGCTCCTAGTATGTAGATTGGCGGGGCGGCCGATTAGGCCAGTTCGCCGCGGGCACGCATGTCGGCCAGCACGGCTTCGATGCCGTTCTTGTCGATCGTGCGGATGGCCTTGGCCGAAACACGCAGGCGAACCCAGCGGTTTTCGCTTTCAACCCAGAACCGGCGCGATTGCAGGTTGGGCAGGAAGCGGCGCTTGGTCTTGTTGTTCGCGTGCGAAACATTGTTGCCCACCATCGGGCCTTTGCCGGTCACTTGGCATACGCGTGCCATGGATGCACCTCTTTAGTGTCGTTCTTGCCGCGCATCGCTTCGGGGGGGTAGACGGGGGTTTAGCCGCCGGGCTGTGTGGGCTGCGCTGTGCGCTGCCTTGGCCGGCCACCCAGTCTTAGTGGATGAGGGGGAAAGTGATTTCACCCCAGTGCTTATACCCGCTGCCTGCCACCCGCTTGAATTCACGCTTGAATTCACGCTTTTATTCACAACACGCGGTTGGGGGTCAGAGTGCTGAACTACAAAGCATAGTAGTCCGGCACGGGAAACTTCATGTGAAGACCGCGATTCTAATACGGAATTCTTAAATAAATCAAGCCAAAGGGGCTAGGACGTGTGCGAACGCGCCACACGGCCGGCCGTCCAGGACAGGCAGGCGCAGGCCGCCAGGGTGGTCGTCAGGGGCAGGGCGGTGTCGGCCTGCCAGGCGCTGACGGCAAAACCCGCCAGGGCGCCGCAGGACAATTGAAGCGTCCCCAATAGCGCCGACGCAGCGCCCAGGCGCTTGCCTTGGTCGGACAGCGCGAGCGCCGCCGAGTTGGGGTTCACGAAGCCCTGGCTGCCCATGTAGGCGATCAGGCACAGCATCAGCAACGGCAGCGTCATCAGGCCGGCCAGCGTCAGGGCGACGGCGGCGAGGCTGGCGCAGGCCAGCGTGACCAGCGCACGGCGCTGCAGTTGTCGCGGCGTGTGGGTGCGCAGCAGGCGGGCGCTGATCTGCGAGCAGATGATGAGCGACAGCGCATTGGTGCCGAACAGCAGGCCGTAGTACTGCGGCGGCACGCCGTAGAGTTCGATGAAGACGCGCGGCGAACCGATGATGTACGCAAACATGCCCGCCTGCCCGAACCCGCCCGCCAGGCTGTGCGCCATGAAGCCGCGGTGCGCGAAGAGGCCGCGGTAGTTCTGCAGGATGGTGCTCCAGCGCAGCGGCACCACGCGGTCCGGCGTGAGCGATTCCTTCATGATCATGATGACCGCGGCCATCAGCATCGCACCGCCCGCCAGCATCACCCAGAACAGGCTGCGCCACGAGGTGATGGCCAGCAGCTGGCCGCCGATCAGCGGCGCGAGGATGGGCGCGAGGCCCATGATGAGCATCAGCAGCGACATCGCGCGCGCGGCTTCATGGGTTTCGTAATGGTCGCGGATGACCGCGCGCGGGATCACGATGCCGGCCGCGCCGCCCATGGCCTGCACGACGCGCCAGCCGGTCAGGGCTTCGACCGAACCCGACAGCGCGCACCCCAGCGAGGCGATCATGAACAGCGTCAGGCCCACCAGCAGCGGCGGCTTGCGGCCGTAGCGGTCCGCCATCGGGCCGTAGAACACCTGCGCCAGCGCCAGGCCGATCAGGTACGCCGCCAGCGTGCGTTCGACATCGCCGCGGGCCACGCCAAGGTTCGCCGCGATCGTGGGGAACGCGGGCAGATACATGTCGATGGCGAACGGGCCGATGGCCGTCAGCGCGCCCATGAGAATGAGCCAACCGGGCAGGCTGCTGCGGGATGTTTGCATTGGGGGCATGTAGATCGCGGTAAAACGCAGGGACAGGGCGCGTGGCAGTGCAGAGGCTGTATTGGCCGCGCCAAGCCGGGGACTTTATCATGGGCGGGCTTACAGGAAGATTGCGGGCATTTTCCGTTAGCGTCCCTGGTGTCCCTATGCATCCGGAGGATAAGCCGTGAATCCTTTGCTATCTGTCGTGGAGCGCAAACTTCAGGCCTTGCCTGTTCCCGTCCAGCTTGTGCTGCCCGATGGCGCCGTGCTCGGCCCACCCGACCCGCGCGTGCGGTTCGTGACGCATGACAAGACCGCGTTGGCGCATCTGGCCGAAGGGGCCGTTGGCGTGCTGGGCCAGGACTATGTCGAAGGCCGCATCGATATCGAGGGCAGCATGCGCGATGTGATGGCGGCGGCGGCTGCCCTGCTGCCCGGCTCTCCGATGGACGCGGCGCGCGGCGGCTGGCTGACTGACCTGGTGCGCAAGGTGATATCGGTGTGGCGCCATTCCATCGAGCGCGACGCCCGGCAGATCGAATTTCACTACGACCTGTCCGACGACTTCTACGCGCTGTGGCTGGATCCGCGCCGCGTGTATTCCTGCGCATACTTCCGCGAACCGGGCATGACGCTCGCGCAGGCGCAGGAAGCCAAACTGGATCTCATCTGCCGCAAGCTGCGCCTGGCGTCGGGCGAGCGCTTCCTGGATGTGGGGGCGGGGTGGGGCGGGCTGTTGCTGTGGGCGGCCGAACACTATGGCGTGGACGCCACCGGCATCACGCTGTCGCGCAACCAGCATGCGCACGTCAGCCGGCTGATCCAGGAAAAAGGCCTGTCAGATCGCGTGCGCATCGAATTGCTGGACTACCGCAAGCTGGACGCGTCGCAGCCCTACGACAAGATTGCGTCGGTGGGCATGTTCGAGCACGTAGGCCGCGCGCAACTGGAAAGCTACTTCGCCACGTTGCGCCGCCTGCTCAAGCCGGGCGGGCTCATCATGAACCACGGCATCACCGCCGCCGGCGTGGATAACGCGGAACTCGGCAACGGCATGGGCGAGTTCATCGAGAAGTACATCTTCCCGGGCGGCGAGCTGACGCACGTCAGCGTCGTGATGCAGACATTGGCCAACGGCGGCTTGGAAGACCTGGACGTGGAGAACCTGCGTCCGCACTATGCGCGCACGCTGTGGGCGTGGAGCGATCGGCTGGAAGCGCGGTTGCCGGACGCGGCGCGCATTCTGGGCGCGGACCAGGGCGAGCGCTCACTGCGCGCCTACCGGCTGTATCTGGCCGGTTGCGCGATGGCCTTCGAGCATGGGTGGATCGCGCTGCATCAGATTCTTGCGCAGCATCCCGCGACGGGGCGCGCGGATGAACTGGATTTTCCCGCCGATCTGTCATATCCGTGGCGGCGGGACTATATGTACGGAGACCCGCCCGGGCAGTGATGGCCGGACAAAGCGCATCACCCCGGTGATTTGCAAATCGCCGATCCGTCGTTCGTGACGGCGGACTGGCGGCATACCATCGAACTTGCCCGCCCCGATATGCATGTGAAATAGCTTGGGGGCATGCTACGGAGCGAAGGCTGCGCCGACAAAGAATATCTGGACATATGCTTGTTTCCTTCGGCTGCGCTGGCGCGTTCGGCGTGGGCATTGAGGCTGCGCTGAGCGGCCTGCCATCGGCGCTATTTGGATAGCAGAAATAGTTCGTTCCTCCGCCGCGCGCGCGTTGCTAGGATCGCCGGCCAACCTACGTTGCCACCCTGCGTCGCCACCCTACATCGCGAATGGCGCGGTGTGGCGAACCCACCGGCCCAAGGAGCCCGCGACCTCATGTCCATCAATCCCTTTCCCCTGCGGCGCTTTGCAGCGACCTCGGCGCTGGCCTTCGCAACGCTAGTCGCGGCCGCTGCACCGGCGCATGCCGAAGGCACATTGCGCGTGGCGCAGCAGTTCGGCATCGCGTATCTGATCCTTGATGTGGTCAAAGACCAGAAGCTGATCGAGAAGCACGGCAAGCAGGCCGGCGTGGATATCAAGGTGGAATGGGCGCAGATTTCCGGTGCGTCGGCCATGAACGAGGCGCTGCTGGCGGGCGCGCTGGACATGGTGTCGGCCGGCGTGCCGCCTGCGCTGGTGCTGTGGGATCGCACGCGCGGCAAGCAGAACGTGAAGCTGGTGGCGGCGCTGGGGTCGTTGCCCAACTATTTGCTGAGCAACAATCCGGCAGTGAAGACGCTGGATGACTTTGGCGCCAAGGATCGCATCGCGGTGCCGGCCGCGGGCGTCGGATTCCAGTCGCGCACCCTGCAGATCGAAGCGGCCAAGCGTTATGGCAAGGACAACTTCAAGCGCTTCGACGATATTTCCATCAGCCTGCCGCATCCGGATGCGACCACCGCGCTGATCTCCGGCGGCCTGGAAGTGAACGCGCATTTTTCCAGCGCGCCGTTCTACTACCAGGCGCTGGAGCGCAATCCGGCGGTGCACAAGGTGATCAGTTCGTACGACATCCTGGGCGGACCCGCGACGTTCAACGTGCTGTACACCACCCAGAAATTCCACGACGCCAATCCCAAGACCTATCAGGCGTTCTACGCTGCGCTGGCGGAGGCTGCGGCGTGGATTCCCGGCCACAAGGACGAGGCCGCCGCGATCTTCATCCGCCAGCAGAATTCCAAGCTCCCGGTCGATTTTGTGAAGAAGATCCTGGACGATCCCGAAAACCAGTTCACTATCACGCCGCAGCAGACCAAGGTGTATGCCGACAAGCTGCGCGAGATCGGCGTGCTGCACGGGCAGGCCGACAGCTGGAAGGATTACTTCTTCGCGCCGGCCCACGCCACCGCGGGTAGCTGAGGGTCGGTGGGTTCCTCGATTAACCTCTGCGCCCGTGGGCGCAGGTGCGGGTGATTCGATGCTCCGTCAGAACTCGGCTCCGGCGCAAAGCGGCGCTGGAATACGGCCAGGCCGAAGTGGGCGCGGCGAATTGCCCCGGTGTCTGACACCCCGGTGAGACAGTCTTCAGGTTTAGGCTCTGCCGCAAGGGTGTCTGACACCTCGCCCGAACTGCGGCAGAAAAGCCGGGCCGCTTGCCGGGAAATGCGCGTCCAAACGCCCCCGCCAACTCGCCGTTTCCCGTTCCTGACGCCCGTTTTGGAACGCCCTGTATGTGTTTATCCGAACATATTGTTAACTAAATGTATCGATCATCCAGGGACGAATTTTCCCTGGGGGAAACGGCCATCTACCCAAGTGCATACCGGGTTTTCCCTGACGTTTTTCGTGGCGAATGTATCTGTTTCATTCACCCTCGGGGTTGGTCGGCATGTCAATTTCGTTTAAGATGCCGCCTTCTTCGTTCAGTTTGTTCTCTTTCTCTGAGTTCTCAAAAACCCGTTTTTGAAGCTCCCTGTCTTGCAAGACGCCGCGTCCCTCGCGGGCCGTCTTGTTGCTAGTGTCGGTTTGTATTGGCGGTTCTGCCCGTCTTCCGCACAACCCCCTTAGCTCCACGGTGCCTCCCGGGCCTGTTCCCGGCGTGCGTGCCTGAACCTATGGAGGCAAAAGCCAATGCGTTTTACCCCTGTCAAGACCCTGGCCGCCGCGGCCGTTCTGTTTGCGTTTGCCGGTTCGGCCCAAGCCGCCGACGCACCGCAATGCGAAATCAAGCGGCCGGTCACCTTCGGCGCCATGAACTGGGAATCCAATCTGGTCCTGGTCGACGTCGAACGTTTCATCATGGAAAAGGGCTACGGTTGCAAGACCGAAACCCTGCCGACTGAAACGCTGCCCGCCCTGGCTGCCCTCGAGCGCGGCGATCTGGACATCAATACCGAAATCTGGCTGAACAGCGTGGCCGACCCCTGGGCCCGCGCCGAGAAGACCGGCAAGGTCAAGCGCATCGGTGACCTGTACATGGGCGCCGAAGGCTGGTACATCCCCAAGTACACGGCCGAGCGCCTGCCGGAACTGAAGTCCGCCGCCGACCTGCCCAAGTTCAAGGACCAGTTCAAAGATCCGGAAGAGCCCGGCAAGGGCCGTTTCTACGGCTGCCCGGCAGGCTGGGGTTGCGAAGTCACCAGCAACAACCTGTTCCATGCCCTGAAGCTTGACGACTCCTACACGCTGTATTCGCCCGGCACGGGCGCGGCGCAAAAGGCGGCCCTGATGTCGGCCTACAAGCGCAAGCAGAACGTTGTCTTCTACTACTGGTCCCCCACGCCGCTGGTCGGCGCCATGGATCTGGTCAAGCTGGACCTGCCGCCCTACGACGCCGAAAAGCACAAGTGCCTGACGTCGCCCAAGTGCGCCAAGCCGGAGCCCAGCGCCTATCCCGACAATCCCGTCTTCACGGCGGTGAACACCAAGTTCTCCGAAGATGCGCCCAAGCTGACCGAATTCCTGTCCAAGGTTTCGGTGCCGCTGCCGGTCATCAACGAAACCCTGGCCCACATGGAAGAGTCCGGCGATGAATCCACCGCCGTGGCCAAGTGGTTCCTGAAGAACAAACCCGACGTCTGGACCAAGTGGGTCCCCGCCGACGTCGCCGGGCGCGTCCAAAGCGCGCTGTAAAGCACTGTGATCCTGGCTGCGCGCCGCGGTGGCGCGTACCGGCCCCTTGAGGGACCGGACCTCTTTGCCGGGATGGCCGCCGGCCGGGCGCAAGCGTCCGGCCCGGCAAGCGTGCTTGTGCCGCCACCCGCGGTGGCAGTGATACCGGTGCAGGGCACCGATGCGGATGTGATCTGCGCGATCCATCATCCGTCCAGGTGCCAGGCACCCGTCTCAGTCTCGTTGTTTTCCGCTGCGCCGGCGCGCCCGGTGGCGACACGGGCGGCGAGCGCGCCAGAATGGAGTCGAAACGATGTTTCCTGAAATTATTCCCGCCCGTCAGGTACGGGGGGCGATCGACGGCTTTGTCGATCATCTGGTCACCAACTATGCCGACACGCTGGAGACGTTGTCCCAGCCCGTGCTGCATGCGTTGGTGTGGTTGGAGCAACTCTTGCGCAGCTCGCCCTGGTGGGCGGTTGTCGCGGTCACCATCGCGATCGCCTATGGCGTGAGCCGCCGCGTCGGGCTGAGCCTGGCAATGGGCGCGCTGCTGTGCGTGATCGGCGTGCTGGGCCTGTGGGACGCCGGCATGCAGACGCTGGCGCTGATGATCATGGCCGCCGGCCTGTCGGTGCTGATCGGCATCCCGCTGGGCGTGCTGATGGCGCGTGTGAACTGGCTGCGTTCGGGCATGCTGCCCGTGCTGGACGTGATGCAGACGATGCCCAGCTTCGTGTACCTGATTCCCGTCGTCATGCTGTTTGGCCTGGGCAAGATCCCCGCCATTATCGCGACCGTCATCTATGCCGTGCCGCCGCTCATCCGCCTGACCGACCTGGGCATCCGCCTGGTCGACCGCGAAGTGCTGGAAGCGTCGCGCGCCTTTGGCGCCAATCCGCGCCAGCAGCTGTTCGGCGTGCAGTTGCCCCTGGCGCTGCCCAACATCATGGCCGGCATCAACCAGACCACGATGATGGCGCTGTCGATGGTCGTGATCGCGTCGATGATCGGCGCGCGCGGCCTGGGTTATGAAGTGCTGCTGGGCATCAACCGCCTGGAAGTGGGCCGGGGCCTGTTGGCCGGCCTGGGTATCGTGGTGCTGGCCGTGCTGTTCGACCGGATCACGCAATCGTATGGACAGCGCATGCGCATGGGAGGCCAGCGATGAGCAAGATCGAAGTCAAGAACATCTACAAGATCTTCGGAGCGCATCCGAAGAAGTGGCTGGAAGCCGCGCAGGGCGGCATGAGCAAGGAAGAGCTGCTGGCCAAAAGCGGCCACACGCTGGGTCTGCGCGACATCAGCCTGTCCATCGAAGAAGGCAGCATCTACGTCATCATGGGCTTGTCCGGATCGGGCAAGTCGACCCTGATCCGCCACTTCAACCGCCTGATCGAGCCCAGCGCGGGCCACATCCTGGTCGATGGCGTGGACGTGGTCAGCCTGAACAAGCGCGATCTGGAAGTCTTCCGCCAAAAGAAGATGAGCATGGTCTTCCAGCGCTTTGGCCTGTTTCCGCACCGCACGGTGCTGGACAACGCCGCGTACGGCCTGACCGTGCAAGGCGTGGGCAAGGCCGAGCGTGAGCAGCGCGCCCGCGAATGGCTGGAACAGGTGGGCCTGTCGGGCTTCGAGAACCAGTACCCGCATCAGCTTTCCGGCGGCATGCAGCAGCGTGTCGGCCTGGCGCGCGCGCTGGCTACCGACGCCGAAATCCTGCTGATGGACGAGGCGTTCTCCGCGCTGGATCCGCTGATCCGCCGCGAAATGCAGGATCAGCTGCTGCAACTGCAGGCCAAGCTCAACAAGACCATCGTCTTCATCACGCACGATCTGGACGAAGCGCTGCGCCTGGGCAACCGCATCGCCATCCTGAAGGATGGCGAGCTGGTGCAGGAAGGCACGCCGGAAGACATTTTGCTGAACCCGGCCAACGATTACGTGCAGTCGTTCCTGCAGGACGTGAACCGCACCAAGGTGCTCAACGCCACGCACGCCGTGAATCCGGCGCGCCTGACGCTGACCATGCGCTCGCGCCCCGCGCATGCCGTAGACCGCATGAGCGCGCTGAACTACGAGTACGCGCCGGTGCTGGACGGCAAGCGCCTCGCCGGCGTGCTGACCGCCGAGGCAGCCGCGAAGGCGATGCAGGAAGGCGCGCGCGATGTGTCCCGCTTTGTCGAGGACCTGGCGTCGGTGCCTGCCACGGCGGGCCTGGGCGAAGTGCTGGCGCAACTGGTGCACAGCGACCAGCCGGTCGCCGTGACGGGCGAGGACGACGAGTTCCTGGGCATGCTGTCCCGCAAAAAGGTCGTGGAACTGGTCACGCCGGCCCTGACCGAGACGCCGGTGTCGGCTGAAACCTTGACGGAAACCCCGGCTACGGCGGATGCAGACGCGTCGAACGTCCAACCGGAACTGGAACGCGAAGGCAAGGCCGCCGCCTGATTCCGGCGTTCCCCGCATGTCCCCTTGCGCCCGCGTGCAGTTGCTTGCACGCGGGCGCAGTCACGATATGATGGCTTGCCGGTCGGCTTGGCCGGTTTTCCTTTTATCGGAACATCGGAATCGTCATGCCCCTCTTGAACGTCCAGATCATGCAAGGCCACACGGCCGCCCAGAAAGCCGACCTGCTCAACGCCGCGTCCAACGCGGTGGTCGAAAGCATCGCGGCGCCGCTGTCCAGCGTGCGCGCCGTGCTGCACGAAGTCCCGGCCGAACACGTGATCGTCGCGGGCGAAATCGGCAAGCGCATGGCGCGCGTGGACGTGGATCTGATCGAAGGCCGCGACGAAGCCAAGAAGGCCGCCCTGATCGCGGCGCTGAACCAGGCCGTGTGCGCCAGTCTCGACATCTCTGGCGAAGACGTCCGCGTGATCCTGCGCGACGTGCCCAAGACCGACATGGGCGTGGCAAATGGCCTGAGCGCCAAGGCCGCGGGACGTTAAGTCGCCCGGCTTACCAAAGCAGTATTGAAAACGCCCGCTTCACGCGGGCGTTTGTCTTGGCGAGTGACGCGTAGGCGCAATTGCGTTCAATCCAGCTTCACGTTCGCCGCCTTCACCACCTCGCCCCATCGCGCGATCTCGCTCTTGATGTAGGCGGCATATTCTTGCGGCGTCGACCCCAGCGCCTGCGCGCCTTGCACCTTCAGCTGCTTCTGCATCTCTGGAGATTTCAGCGCGCGCAGGATCTCGGCATTGAGCTTGTCGATCACAGGCGCGGGCGTGCCGGCCGGCACCACCACGCCTTGCCAAGCCCCCATCCCAAAACCCGGCGCCACGGTTTCCGCCACCGTCGGCACGTTGGGCAACTGGTCGCTGCGCGTCTCGCTGGTCACCGCCAGCGCACGCAGCTTGCCTTCGCGGATGAAGCCCAGCGAATCGTTCAGCGTGTTGGTCATAACCTGAACCTGTCCGCCGACGAGATCCGTCATGGCCGGGGCGCTGCCGCGATAGGGCACGTGGACCGCATCGATATCGAGCGAGCGCAAAAGCAGGAGCGCGCCCAGATGCGTGACGTTGCCGGCGCCGGCGGAGCCGTACGACAGCTTGCCGGGATGCTTGCGGGCATAGTCCACGAAGGCGGGCGCCGTATCGGCGGGCACGGACGGATGCACCAGCAGGACGAGCGGAATGACGGCCGTGGTGGACACCGGCGCAAAGTCCTTGACCGGGTCGAAGGCCAGCGAGCGATACAGGTTGGGGCTGAGCGCAATGGACGAGGTGTTGTACAGCACCGTGTAGCCGTCGGGCTTGGCCGCGGCCGCGTACTGCATGCCGATGTTGCCGTTGGCGCCGCCCTTGTTTTCGACGACGACGGTCTGGCCCAACTGGTCCGTCAACTGCTTGGCCAGCACGCGCGCCACCAGATCAGTCGGACCGCCGGGCGGGAAGGGCACCACCATCGTGATCGGGCGGTCGGGCCACGCGGCCTGGGCGCTGGCGGCGCCTCCCAGCGCCAGAAGAGCCAGCGTGGTCGCCAGCAGTGCTTTTTTCATGGGTTGTCTCCTTGGGCTGTTATGGGTACTGCGGATGGGCGGCGGCGTCCTCTGCGGGATGCCTGCCGCTGATAGCGGTCAGCCTGATCAGCGCGGCCTGCCGGCCAGCATGCGCACGGCCGTGTAGGCCATCACCGGCTTGCCGTGCTGGTTGCGCACGTCGATGGCGGACGTGACGACCGCGCGGTTGTGCTGCGAGGTCGGGCGCACGCCGGTCACTTCGATCTCGGCCCAGATGGTGTCGCCGGCCACCACCGGCGCAATCATCTTCTTGTGAACCTCCAGCAGCGCCAGACCCGTTCCCTGCACCATGCCCTGCATGATCAGGCCTTCGATCAGGCCATAGGTCAGCGCGCCCGGCGCGGGGCGGCCCTGGATGGCGCCGTGGGTGTAGGTGGCGTCGATGAAGATGGTCTCCAGCATGCCGGTGACGCTGATGAAGTTGACGATGTCGGTCTCGGTCACCGTGCGGCGAAATGTCTGGAAGCGTTGGCCGACCGTCAGGTCCTGCCAGTAAAAACCTTGGCCGAGTTGGATGGCGGGCGAGGTGTCGCGGTCTTGGGTCATGCGGGGTCCTTGGCGTTTTCAGAAAGGGGGGCGTTGGCTTGCCGGGCGGCGCCGGTGTCCAGCAGCGCGTCAACGGCTGCCGGCGAGAGGCCCGCTTCGGCCAGCACGTTGCGCGTGTGCTCGCCCAGGCGCGGCGGCATGGCGGGCGGCACGTGGGAATGCTGCAAACGCACGGGGTTGCGCGGGAAGCGGTAATGACTGCCGGACGCGCTTTCCAGCGGCACGAAGAAGTCTACGCTGGCCAGATGTGGGTCGGTCTCCAGATCTTCCAGCCGGTTCACGGGTGCGGCCGGGATCTGCAGCCGCTCACACAGCGCCAGCCAGTACGCCGTGTCATGGGCCGCAACGAGGCCAGCCTGCAATTCGTACAGGGTCTCGATGTGGCGCGTGCGCGCCGAAATATCGGCAAAGCGTGGATCCTGCGCCAGATCGGGGCGGCCGGCCGCGTTGAAGAAGTCGCGCCAATGCGCGTCGGTATAGGGCATCAGGCAGACGTGTCCGTCTGCGGTCTGGCAGGGCCGGCGCCAAGGCGTGAGCACGCGCGGATAACCGGCGTCGCCCGGCTCGTCCGCCAGATGCCGGCCGTAGTAGTGCTCGACCAGCGCAAAGGACGCCATGCTTTCGAACATGGGCACTTCCAGTTGCTGGCCCTGTCCGGTACGCGCGCGCTGGAACAGCGCCGCAAGAATGGCGTGCGCGGCGACCAGACCGCACGTCTTGTCGGCGGCGACGGTGGGCAGGTAGCGCGGCGCGCCGGTCTGGCGGCCGACAAGATCCGCGAACCCCGACAGGCCCTGGATGATGTCGTCGTAGGCTGGGCGGCCGTCGTACGCGCCGCCTTCACCGAAGCCATACAGGCCGGCATAGACTAGCCGCGGGTTGCGCGCGCACAGCGTGGCGGGGTCCAGCCCCAGCGCCGCCATCTTGGCCGGCCGCATGCTGTGCATCAGCACGTCGGCCTGGTCCACCAGCGTCAGCAGCGCCTCGCGCGCGGCGGGCTGCTTCAGGTCCAGCACGATGCTGCGCTTGTTGCGGTTTAGGCCCAGGAAGATGGCCGACAGGCCGGGCTCCTGCGCGGGGCCGGTCTGCCGGGTGGAGTCGCCGCCGGGCGCTTCGACCTTGATGACGTCCGCACCGTAGTCGGCCAGGATCTGCGAGGCATAGGGGCCAAATACGACGGAAGTCAGGTCCAGGACGCGGATGCCGTCCAGCGCCGGGCCGTTTGAGAGGGGAGATGTCGTCATGGCGGAAATCCTATCGGCGCCGCACATACGCGTCTAATATGGCTTCGGTATTGCTTGATACGGATTCTGTTATGGCTATAGATTTGCGCCAGCTTCGGCAGTTCGTCACGATCGCCGAGCTGGGGAGTTACCGCCGCGCCGCCGATGCGCTGCACATCGCCCAACCGGCGCTGTCGGTGTCGATCCAGAAGCTGGAGCATGCGGTGGGCGTGCCGCTGCTGGTGCGGGGCGCCAAGGGCGTCACCACGACACCGGCGGGCGACGCCCTGATGGCCGATGCGCGCCGCGCGCTATTCCATACCGATCAGGCGCGCCAGGCGGCGCGCCGGGTGGCGTTGGGGGAATGGGGGACGCTGCGCCTGGGCTTTGTGGGCTCGGCCACGTACATGCTGCTGCCGCGCTGCCTGCCGGCCTTCCGCGCGCAGTACCCGGATGTTCATCTGGACCTGCGCGAAGACAGCACGGTCGGATTGGTGGCGATGCTGCGGGCCAACGAGATCGATGCGGGTTTGGTGCGCGGTCCGTTGGCCGAAGACAGCGAGCTGGATTCATGGGTGGTCGAGCGCGACGACCTGATGCTGGCCGTGCCGGCCTGCCATCCTCTGGCCGACGTTGGCCCGATTGCGCTCGAGCGCATGCGGTCCGAAAACTTCGTGCTGTATTCGCCGGCCAAGGTGCCGGGGCTGAACGGCGTGACGCTGGCGCTGTGTCACAAGGCGGGGTTTTCGCCCCGCATCAGCCAGGAAGCCATTCAGGTGCAGACGCTGGTCAGCCTGGTCGCCAGCGGCCTGGGTGTGGCGCTGGTGCCTGGCGTGACCCGCGCGTATTCGACGCCGCACGTGGCGTTTGTGCCGCTGACCGACCCGGATGCGCAGGGCGCGCTGTCGCTGTCGCTGGTGACGCATCGCGACACCTCATGCGCATCCGTGCTGCGCTTGCGCGACAGCATGCTGACGCCGGCGCTTGTGCCTGCCTGACCCGCGCTACACCGCGCTACACCGCATAAACCACCCGGTGTGCCTCCGTGGGCAGCGGCAGGTCCCAGCGGTGCAACATGCCGGTCAGCGTCTTGTTGGATAGCGACGTGTCGCGCCGCGCATTGCGGCGCAGCAGCTCGGCACGCGGTTTTTCCAGATACACCAGCTCCACGTCCGCGTGATAGGCAAAGAGCAGATCCAGTGTCTTCTTGCGCATCAGCTCGCTGAGGTTGGTGGCGTTCCACACAAACGGCGCGCGGGCGCGCAGCAGTGCCTTTGCACGGTCAATGGCCAGGTGCGCGACCATGCCCTCGTTCTTGCCATGGCGCAGGCCCAGTTCCTCGCGCGCATCGTCGAACGACACCACCGGCAGGTCCGGATGATGCGCCGCCACCCACGTGTTCTTGCCGGACGCCGGCAACCCCGACATGACGATGACCCGCGAGCCCGGCTCCTGGAACAACGCATAGTCGGGATGCACGTCGGCGCCGCGGAAATAGCTGACGGCGGTGTGCGCGTCGGCAAAGGCACGGGGCTGGCCGAAGCACTGCTCGTCGCGCGCCAGCTCGCAGAAGAGGGCGATGTTGTCCAGCACGCGTGCAGAGTCAGCGCATATCCGGCCGCGCATGTCGGCTTCGGCCAGCATGGCGAGCAATGGAAGGGACACGTGCCAGGACAACTCGCGCACGATGAACTCCGGCGAGCGGCCGCGGCGCGAGCCTTCCAGCGCGAAGAACGGCACCTGATGCGTGGCGATCAGCCGGCATATCGCTTCGCGCACCGCGAACGGCACGCCCGCGTCCCACAATGCGATGCGCGCGTCGATGGCGCCCTTGCGCGAGTGGCCAGGCTGGCCGATGGCGCCGGTTACCGGGTCGATCACCGTCGTGCTGTGCTTGGCCACGTCGTGCAGCAGCGCGGCCAGGAACACGATCTCCTGGTCGGCGCGGGACGCGGCCTGGTACTGCGGCAGCGCGAGCAGCGCGTCCACCACCATCTGCGTATGCGTCCATACATCGCCCTCGCCGTGATAGCGGGGGTCCTGCGGCGTGGTCTTGGCCAGCTCCAGCGCGGGGAAGGCGGCCAGGCAAGCCGCATAGTCCGCGCCGCGCCCCGGCTGGGGCACGAGGGCCCGGATCTGTTCGTGATTCATGATGTCTCTCCCGTGCGCGCGTCGCGCAACGTGTCCCAGTCGACTGCAAGGCGCGGCGCGTACAGGTCGACGCCGTCGGCGAGCTGGTTGGGGATGAACGGCTGCTCCGAATGGTGCATGTCCGAATCCAGAATGGCCTGTACGAAGTCGCGGCGCACCCACTTGTAGCGGGCGATGGTCTTGCCGTCCGCTTCGGCCTTGATATACAGGCCTTCCGACAGATCCGACTTGTCGCACTGCTTCCACGCGCGAGCCAGGTCCAGGCCTTCGCGCAGCACGGTGGCCTCGAAGGCATCGCGCCAGCCAGCCGTCTTGGCAAGCGACGGCTTGAGCATGGTCTTCACTTCGGCCAGCCGCGCGGGCGCGGGGCCTTCGTACAACACGGGCACCGACAGCACCGGACCATCGGCCAACAACGCGCGGCGCGCGCCGGTCGACAGGAACTCGCCGGTGCGCCGGTCCAGCACGTCGAATTCAAAGAAGTGATGCGGCAGGGCGTCGTAGAACACGGAGTGCTTCTTCGACAGCGTTTCGCCGTACATCACATAGCGATCTTCCAGCCGCTCCAGCAGCCAGTCCGCGTGCGCGGCGGCCCAGGCCTTGACGAAGCTGAACTGCCGCTCGCGGCCGCCGCCCACCAGGTAGTGGCCGCGGGATTGCAGCAGCAGTTCGCCCGACGGGCTGAAGCTGATGCCCGTGTTGGCGCCATCCAGCTTTTCTTCGACGACGAGCGTCTGGCCGGCCAGCGTGCGATAGGGCACGTGGTCATGGCCTTCGTCCCCGTCCTGCAGGCGCGAGCCTTCAAGGTGGGGCGTTCGGGGATATCGGAACAGGTCTAGCGATTGCGCGTAGGCGCAGAAATCCAGCGTCATGGGTCTTCTCCAGCAAATGGGAAAAGCCGACGACACAGTCTTTACGGGAGGGGAAGCGGGGAGGGGAGGTGTTGCGCTTCCTGGATCCGCGCCTGCCGGGCGGGGGTGTGCTCATTACATGGCGTCGAGCAGCGAATGCGGGCAGGCTGACCGCGGTACCAGGACGGTACTCGTCGGCGTTCAGGCGAATTGACGAATGGCAGACACGGTTGCACCCAAAAAGCGAAAGGCGTTGAAAAAGCAGGGCCGAATGCTAAGTCAGCGCGGCGGCCCTTGTCAATGCGCCGCCGCGTGTGTGGCAGGGCTGCGTCAGGCGGGCGGCGCGGCGCGCAGCACGATCTGCGTGATCTCCGATGGCCGGCCAAGCCGGATCGGAAAGCCCGGCCACAGGCCCGCGCCGTTGCTCACGTAAAGCTGCATGTTGCCGACCTGGTACATGCCCGACACGTAGCCTTCGTTGGCCAATTGGGTGATGAAATGCGGACCGAGAATCTGGCCGCCGTGCGTGTGGCCCGACAGCTGCAGGCCGGCGCCGGCTTGCGCGTGGCGCTCAGCGCCCACGGGCCGATGGCTAAGCAGGATCACCGCCGACGACGGCGGAACGCCCTTCATGGCCGCGTCGATGTCCGGCAGCGGCTGGTTCACGCGCGCTGCCACGCTGTCGGTGATTCCCGCCAAGACCAGCGGCTGGCCGTCGCGTTCAATTGTCATGTGTTCATTGAGCAGCATGCGCAGGCCGAGTTTCCTGAAGGCCTCGATCCAGCCCAGGTACTCGGCGTAATACTCGTGGTTGCCCGGAATCGCCACCACGCCATATTGCGCGCGCAGATCGGCCAGCGGTTGCACGTCGGCGGCGCGCGCTGCAGGCGTGCCGTCGACCAGATCACCCGTGATGAGCGTCAGGTCCGGCTTGAGCGCATTGGTGCGCGCCACGACGGCCTGCATCCAGTCGCCCTGCAGCAGGCGGCTGGCGTGCAGGTCGGTCAGGTGCACGATGCGAAAGCCGTCATACGCTTGCGGCAGGTTGGGCAAGGCGACCTCGATCGTCTTGACCTCCGGCACGCGCACGGCCTGCCAGACGCCAACGGCGGACAGCGCGAGCGCGGCCACGGCGGACCCGGCGCGCAGACGCGTGCAGCCCAGCAGCGCGCGTCCGCGTCCGCGCGAGAACAGCGATATGACGAGCCCCGCCACATCCGTGACGAACAGGAAGGCGGCCAGCAGAATGAGCGCGCCAAACGCCCAGCCCAGCGTCATCAGCACGGCGGCGGGCACCTCGGGCGACGCCATGGTGCCGAAGAAGTTGCGGGTGATGAGATGGTGCTCGGCGGCCAGCACGACCAATATCGACAGCAGCACTCGGCTGGAAGCGGGCCACTTCAATTGCCAGACGAAGCGCCAGATGACGTAGAGCGCGATCAGCGCGGTGATGACATGAAACACGTGCGAAATCCTGAATCTTGTTGTTGGAATCGCCGGGCCTGGCGTCTCGCTGCCGCCCGGACGAAATTTCCCGCGAGGGAGCGCCGATTAAAACACTGGATTCTGCGCGGCGGCTGAAACATGGCGCGCGTTGATGGCGGGTCGTAGAATCGCATGCGCCTGCCGCAATCTGGAGTTGCCTTGTCCACGCTTATCCGCCCCGCCCGTCCCGAGGATGCTGCGCTGCTGCCCGCGATCGAACGATCTGCGGGCGCGCTGTTTCGCGCCGCGCCCGGCCTGGAATGGATCGCGGACGACGCGGTGATGTCTGAGGCCGACCATCTGCGCCTGATCGCGCAGGGCACGTCGTGGGTGGCGCAAGCGTCGGATCAATTGTGCGGGTTCCTTTGCGCCGAGCGCTTCGAAGACGCGTTGCACCTGCGGGAGCTGGCGGTCGATGCCGGTCATCAGCGGATGGGAATTGGCCGCGCCCTCGTGCAGGCCGCGTGCGGCCATGCCTGGGCAGCGGGCCTGGCAGCGGTCACCCTGACGACCTTTCGCGACCTGGCATGGAATGCGCCCTGGTATGCGCGGCTCGGATTCCGCGAAGTGCAGGCAATGCCCGGCTCACGGCTGCATGCGGTGCTGGCGGCCGAGGCCAGCCACGGGCTGCCGGTTGAGCGGCGCGTGGCGATGCGCCTGCACCGGGCACCGGACGCATAGCCCAAGCGCCGCGTTGGGCGTGCCGAGCTGCGGTTGGCGACCGCTGGATTACCCAAAAATAGTTCGGTATTCTGCGTTATCCCGGTGCGCCAGCCCGCGCCGGTGACTGCGCTGTCGTCCTCCGTGGCGCGCGCATCCGGCAGCTACGCCGATCCGGGCGATTCGCGGTGCTCTCCCCTCAGGAGCGACATGGCAAGAGAACGCAGAGTGCGCTTGTTGACCGTGCTTATTTCGCTGGCGGTGCTCAGCGTGGCGGTCGGCTTTTTCAATGCCATGTACGCGGGCTACCAGGCGCAGAAGACGCAGGTCGTCAAGAACACGCTCGACGCCAATCTGGCCTACGCACAGAAGCTGGCGGACATCATCAACCTGTATATCCAGACGGGTGACCGGCAGCTTACCGCCGGGGCAAACCGCATCCCGCGGTTGGCGGATGCGCCCGGCGCGCTGCAGGCTGAGCTGTCGGATCTGGCCGGCACGATCGAAGGCGTAACGGCGGTGCTGTTGGCCGATCCCGGTGGCCGGATCACCAGCCGGTCCAAGGACAGTCCGTCGCCGCTGGCCGCCATCAAGCAACTGGACGAACTGGGCGTACGGGAGCTGCGCGCGGGGCAATGGGCGCGGCCATGCTGCCTGCCGGGGGCGCGCTTTGCGACGCTGACACTGGTGGAACCTGTGCCTGGCCCGCAGAACGCGGTTTCGGGTTATCTCGCCGCCATCGTTGTGCTGGAGCATGGCGGCGGCCTGGACCGGCTCGTCGGCCAGCATGCGTATGCGGACGGCACCTCCGTGTATCTGGTCAATGGCGAGGGTCAGATGCTGTACCGGCATGGCGCGGACGCGGACATTGCGAGCGCGGTCCAGGCGCGCCTGTCGCCCGCCACGGGGCCGGGCGTCGAGCAAGTCATGGACGCTTCCGGCGCGGCGGTGATCGCGGGATACGCGCCGCTGGTCAAGGGCAACTGGGCGGTCGTGGTGCAGCGTCCGCTCGACAGCGCGCTGTCGCCCCTCAAGGACCTGTTGGGCGCGTCGCTGCAGTTCGCCGTGCCGGCTGTGGTGCTGACCTTGTTGCTCGTCAGCGCATGCGCCTACGCGATCGCGCGGCCCCTCGCACGCCTGGCTGACGCCTTCGCCAGCGACGAGCCGGTTGGTCCGACGGCCTTGCGCGCCACCACGCTGAAGACCTGGTATTTCGAGGCCGAAAAGCTGCGGCAGGCGTTGGCCGCTGCGCAAGCGCGCCATCGGGACGAAGTCGGCCGCTTGAACACGGAAACGCTGACCGATCCCATGACCGGGCTGATGAATCGCCGCGCCCTGCGCGCGCGGATCGACGAGCTGGTCGCCGCCGCGTCGCCGTTTGCGGTCATCGCGCTCGATCTCGACCACTTCAAGCAGATCAATGATGTGTATGGCCATCCGACGGGCGATAAGGTCCTGGTGGCGCTGGCGCGGACCCTGCAGGAGAACGTGCGCGCCGGCGATCAGGCCTTTCGCATCGGCGGCGAGGAATTCGTGATGATCCTGCCTCAGCGGGGCGGGAAGGACGAAGCGCAGGACGACACGCAGGACACGGCGCACGAAACGACGCAGGACGCCATGCGGTCGGCGGCACAGACAGCAGCCCAGGCGGCCGAGCGCATCCGGGCGGCCGTGGCGGCGCGCCCGATGCCCGATGGCGTGCGTCCGGTGACCGTGTCCGTGGGCGTGGCGCTGTGGCCGCGGGACGGCGCATCGCCGCAGGCCGTCATCAAATGCGCCGATCAGGCGCTGTACCGATCAAAGCAGACGGGCCGGGACAGAGTGACGATGTGGGAAGCGTCGGCCAAGGCTTGAACCCGCCCGGCGGCCACCAGCGATTTCGGGTGGTTCGGCTTGAACCGTCTGACCGCGGCGGCGCAGGGGTGGCGGTCAGCTTCTGACGGCCAGTGTGCCCACCGGTGGATCAGGCGCCCGTCAGGCCCGCGAAAAACCGCTTCGCGTTCGACTCCAGACCTTCGATGTAATACCCGCCCTCCTGCACGATCAGCGTGGGCAGGTTCAGTCCGCCCACG
Organism: Achromobacter animicus; assembly: GCF_040775605.1. Taxonomy (NCBI): domain Bacteria; kingdom Pseudomonadati; phylum Pseudomonadota; class Betaproteobacteria; order Burkholderiales; family Alcaligenaceae; genus Achromobacter; species Achromobacter animicus. The sequence goes on along the minus strand of NZ_JAYGJK010000001.1, from coordinate 4,508,668 downwards.
TCGCGGCCCAAGCGGTCGAAGCCGTCTTCGGACACGCTGACCATGGCCTGCGGATCCTTTTCGAAGATGTCAAAACCCAGCGACAGCACCAGCGCATCGGGCTGGAACAACGTGATCGCGCGGCGCGCCTGCGCCAGCCGGTCGAAGAACACGGATTCGGGCGAGCCGTGCGGCATGGGCAGGTTGATGTTGTAGCCGTATCCTTCGCCGGCTCCGCGCTCGTCTTCAAAGCCTGCCACCACCGGATAGAAATTTTCGGGATCGCCGTGGATGGACACGTACAGGACGTCGCTGCGCTCGTAGAAGATCTCCTGGATGCCCTGGCCGTGATGCATGTCGGTGTCCAGGATGGCCACGCGCGGAAATTTGGACGTCAGCCGCTGGGCCGCGATGGCGGCGTTGTTCAGGTAGCAGAAGCCGCCCGCGGCATCGCGCCGCGCGTGGTGACCGGGCGGGCGGCAGATCGCGTAGGCGCTGCGGTCTCCGGCCAGCAGGGCGTCGGCGCCCGCGATGGCGCATTGCGCCGACCAATACGCCGAATGCCAGGTTTTGGGGCCGACCGGACAACTGCCGTCCGCCAGGTAACGCCCGGCCTTGGCCAGCACGCCGCGCAGCGCATTGCGTTCGCGCACGAAGACGTTCGACACGACCTCACCGCCCCAATCGCCGGGCAGCTTCATCCAGTCCTCATGCGCGTCCTGCAGGAAGCGCAGGTAATCCAGGCTGTGCACCGCCGCGATCGCACCCGCCCCGTCGTCGGCGGGCGCCTGGACGTCGAATCCCAGCTTGCGCGCCGCCTGCACCAGGCCGTCCAGCCGCGACGGCACCTCCTGCGGCGTGCGCATTTTGCCGCGCGAAAAGTAGGTCTGCGGATGGTGAAGCTTTTGATCGTCGTGGAAGAACGCCTTCATGCCTGGGACCTCGGGGTTGGTTGGCGCGCGATGCGCGCGGCGGCCGCGGATAGGAAACCATGAATTCTTATCCAGCGGCGTGGCGCTGCTTATGGGGGATTACCCGCGCCGCCCGGGTCGAGGTCAGTCTGAGCCGCCTTTTCCACTATTGCGGCGTGATATGCGCCGCCTTGACGATGTCGCGCCACTTTTCGCCCTCGGTCACGTTGAACCGGGCAAACGTGGCGGGATCAGATCCCACCGGCTTGGCGCCCAGGCCGGCGTACTGCGTCACGACATTGGGCTGCTTGAGCGCCCGCGCCGCGTGCTCGGACAGCTTGGCCACAATGGCCGGCGGCGTGCCCTTGGGCGCCCACAGGCCGTACCACGTGCTGATGTCAAAGCCCGGGAATCCGGATTCGGCCATGGCGGGCACGTCGGGCAGTTCATCGACGCGGCGGCTGGTTGTCACCGCCACCGCCCGCAGCTTGCCCGACTTGATGAACGGCATCGCCGACGGCATCGAATCGAACATCAGCTGGATCTGTCCGCCCACCAGATCCGTCAGCGCGGGCGCGCTGCCCTTGTAAGGCACGTGCTGCATCGGCAGGCCGGAACGCACCTTGAACGATTCGCCTGCAAGCTGTTGCGCGGACGCCGAACCCGCCGATCCGAAGTTCAGCGGCTGGGCCTTGCCCTGCGCCACAAGGTCCTGCACCGTGCGCACCTTCGACGTTTCAGGCACGACCAGCACGAGCGGCACGTCCGCAAGCTGCGTGATGGGCGCGAAGTCCTTGAAGGCGTCGTAACGCATCGACGCGTAGATGTACGGGTTGATGACGTGCAGCGACGCGTTGGCCAGGAACGTGTAGCCGTCGGGCGCGGCGCGCGCCACGAGGTCCGCGCCGATCATGCCGCTGGCGCCGGGCTTGTTGTCGACGACGATGTTCTGCCCGATGGTCTTGGACATCTCGGCGGCCACCAGCCGCGCCACGATGTCGGTCGGCCCGCCGGGCGGGTAGGGCACGACCATCGTGATGGGTTTGCTGGGATAGGCGTCGGCCGCCACCGCGGCGACGGGCAGGCTGGCGCAGCAGGCGGCTAGCGCCGCGGCGGCAAGATGGCGTGGCCGGGCGGCGCGCCGGAAGTCGTTGGTACGCATGGGGTTGTCTCCGTCGTTATCGTGATCGCCACCTTGCCGACGACTTGTCGGCTTTCCAGGGCGGCGAGTGCTGCGGCAAGACCGGTGATCGGATAGATCGCCGTTACAGCCGGCCGGATCCGCTGGCGGCGGGCCCAGTCGAACAGGGTGGACATGGTCCGCTGCATGGCGGGCGCGTGGACGATGCGTTCGTCCGCGGGCGTCCAGCCGATGTAGCGGCCAAAGAAAAACCCATGCAGGGCAATGTTCTTCACAAGCAGCAGGTTCAGCGGCACATCCGGGATGCGGCCGCTGGCGAAACCCACCGACACCATGCGGGCATTGGCCGCCGCGGCGCGCACGCTGCGTTCGAAGGCGTCGCCGCCCACCGCGTCCAGCACCACGTCAGCGCCGCGCCCGTCGCTGGCCGCCTTGACGGCCTGCGGCATCGACTCGTCAGCGGCGAACGCCTGCACCGCGCCCGCGTCCAGTGCGGCCTGGCGCTTGGCCGGTGTGCTGGCGCAGGCCAGCACCGTCGCGCCCAGCGCCGACGCTATCTCCACGGCCGCCAGTCCCACGCCCGAGCCCGCGCCCAGCACCAGCACCGTGTCGCCGGGCTGCATCGCGGCGCGCCACAACAACGCGCCCCATGCCGTGCCGTACGAGATGGGAATGGGCAGCGCGGTCAGAAGCGGCAGATCGTCGGGCACGGGATAGACGGTGTATTCCGGCAAGGTCAGTCGTTCGGCATAGCAGCCCCAGCGCGCCAGCGCCACGACCTTGTCGCCGGGCTTGAACCGCGTGACCTTGGCGCCGCACGCGATGACGCGGCCCGCGGCCTCCGTGCCGGGCGCAAACGGCAGCGGCGGACGGCTTTGATAGCGTCCCTCGATGAGCAGCTTGGTTGCGTGGCTGACGCTGGCATGCTCGACGGCGATGGTGACTTCGTCGGGCGCGGGCGCCGGCGCCTCGGGAAGCTCACCGGGCAATACGTCTTCAACCGGACCATGGCGATGGCAGACCAGGGCGCGCATCAGCGGGCCTCCTTGCCGCATGCCGCCTGGCGCAGCACGCCGGCATGCAGCATGGCCTGGATGTCGGCGGGCGCGACGCCCCACTCGGTCAACACATCCACGGTGTGCTCGCCAACCGCCGGCGCCGCGGTGAGCGGCCGGCGTGTCAAGGCCCCGGCCGCGCGCGCATAGGGCAGGGGCTGGCCGCCGGGCTGCGCCAGCGGTTCCAGCAGCCCCAGATGCGCCGTCTGCGGATGCGCCGCCAGGCCGTCGTAGTCCCGCACGTACGCGTGCAGCACGTCCTCGCGCGCCAGGCGCTCCACCCAGTGCGCGGCAGGGCGCCGCGCCAACTGTTCCGCCATTTCCCGATGCAGTCGCTCGCGCTGCGCCATGCGGCCTGCGTTGGTGGACAGGGCGGGGTCCGCCAGCCAGTCGGTTCGTTCGAGCGCGCGGCACAAGCGCGCGAACTGGTCGTTGTTCAACGCCAGCACGGACAGGCGCGCATCCGCGGTGTCGAAGACGCCGTTGGGGGCGCTGACCGCCACGGCCTCCCGCTGTCCCGCAATGCCGTACGCAAGGATGTCGTTCACCTGCAAGGCCGCGCAGGCCTGCAGCAGATTCAACTGCACATGCTGGCCGCGGCCGCTGCGCGCCTGCTGATAGAGCGCGGCGCTGGCCGCCTGCACGGCGTACAGCGCGGTGGCGATGTCCGCCATCAGAAGGCCGATGCGGCGCGGCTCGCCGGCGGGTGTCTGGTTGGCGAACATCAGGCCGCTATCCGCCTGCATCACCGAGTCGGAGGCGGGGGCGTTGGCGTAGGGGCCGTCCGGTCCGTAGCCGCTGATGGACACGTAGACCAGGCCCGGGCAACGTGCGGCCAGGCTGTCGTAGCCCACCCCCATGCGTTCGGCGACGCCGGGGCGGAAATTCTGGATTACGAGGTCCGCGCGCCGCGCCATGTCCGCCAGCAGCACTTTGCCTTGCGGCTGGCGCGCGTCCACGCACACGCCGCGTTTGCCGGCGTTGTAGGCGATGGATAGCGCGCTCTGGTCGTCGCGGAGCACACCGACGTGCCGGCCCCAGTCGCCGTCTGGCGGTTCCACCTTTACGACGTCGGCGCCTTGCTGCCACAGCATCTGCGCGCAGTACGGGCCCGCGATGCCCTGGCTGAGGTCCAGCACACGCAGTCCGGAATAGGGTCCGCTGGAAACGTCGGTCAACGGGGTGGGCATGGGTGGATGTCGGTCCGGAGCAAGGGTTCGAAGGCGATGAAGACGATGCTAGACTCGGCCGACGCATTGGACAATCCACCGGTTTGTGCCGGGAATGGTGAACCATGATTGACAATAAGCCGGACCTGAACCTCGTCAGACTGTTTGTCGCAATGGTCGAGTCGCGCAACCTCAGCGCGGCCGCGCAGCGTTGCGGCATGACGCGGTCGAACATGTCGCACCGCCTGAAGCGGCTGGAACTCGATCTGGGCGCGCAGCTGTTCCGGCGCACCACCCGGCATGTCGAGCTGACGCAGGCCGGCCAGTTGCTGTACCAGCACGGGATCCGATTGCTGGACGAGATGCGCGCGGTGCAGGCGGCCATCGACAGCCTGGATGGGACCGTGCGCGGCGATGTGCGCATCCGGCTGCCCACTGGCCTGGGCCACCTTTATCTTGCCCCCGTGCTGCTGGAATTTGCGCGCGCGCATCCCGACATTGCGCTGCGTGTGCACATCAACGACGGGATCGGCGACCTGATCTCCGCTGAAGTCGACATCGCCCTCAAGATCACCTCGTCTCCGCCCGAAGATCACGTGGCGCGGCGGCTGTGCGACATTCAGTGGTGCCTGTGCGCGTCGCCGGATTTCCTGGCGCGCAACGGGCCGGTGCAACGGATGGAGCAGTTGGGCCGCTGCGACCTGATCGCGCCGCAATCGCTGGGCCGGCGCTTCGACCTGCGGCTCAAGCAGGCGCATGGCGACCCGCTGATCCTGCGCGTCGCGCCGCGGCTGCAGTCGGGCGACTATCCGTTTCTGCGCGATGCGGTGCTGGCGGGCTTGGGTGTGGCGCTGCTGCCCCGCTATGCCGTGTGGGAATTGCTGCGTGACGAGACGCTGGTGCAGGTGCTGCCCGCGTACGAGCCCGAGGGGGTGGGCGATGCCATCTACCTGCTGACCGCGCCCAACCGGTTCCCGTCCATGGCTACGCGCGTGCTGGCGGATTTCATCCGCGTGCACATCGAGCGGCATGCGCCGGATTGGAGCGGAGCGGCCGCGGGCGACTGCGCTTATGCGCCGGCGCGATCCTGACCCAAGCGCGTGATGGCAGCGTGCACGTCATCCACATGCACCATTAGCTCTCGCACCTGCCGCAACAGCGCGAACTGGTTCAGCACGGCGCTCCAGCGAGGCGCAACTAGCAACTGTTGCCACACCGGCGCAAGCGCCGACGCATCCGGCGCCTCGCCTGAGGCCAACGCGCTGGCGAAGTCCAGGCTTTCCTGCGCTGACAACAGCTGCATCCGGCCAGCGGCATTCAGCAGCCGCGGCGCGGTATCCGCCGGCGCGTCGGAAAAGTAGAGAATCGTCCCGGCAAGATCAGCGTCGTCCGCCGACAGCGCCGCCAACGCTGCACCGCGCAGCCGCACCGGCCCCTGGTGGCTCTCGAACACATAAATGGTCTGTGCATCTGCGTGCGCAAGCAACCGCAGACCGCGCAGCAAGCGGGGCAGATCCGACGTCGCCGCGTCCGTTGATGCCTTGGCCTCAACGAGCAGGCACACATCCCAGACCGGCGCCGCAGCGTCGCCGGCCGACTGGCGCAGCAGCGCCACGTCCCATTCGGTCTTGGCGCGGTTTGCGTTGCCCGGGATAGACGCCGGGACGTGCATTGACGTGACCACCCGATAACTTTCGCCCGTCCTTTGCGCAAGCTGCGTGGCCATCGCGGTAATGGCGCCTTCGGCCAACGCTTCAACGGCGATGCCGCGGCGGCGCGCGTCCAGCCCCTGCGCGGCGGCCTGCGGCGTGCCGGGGCGGGGACCTTGCCGTTGCCAAAGATGTTGATAGCGTTGCACCAGCGGATCCGTGGACAACGTCTTCATGCGGCGCAGACGCGCCAAGGCGGGGTCGTCCAGCAACCGTTCCAGCGGCGCGGAAATCGCCGGGCTTGTCGCGGCGTCCGAGGGCTGCGCCGCAAGCAGGCGCTCGGCGCCTTGCGTCAATGCGGCCCAGTCCTCGGCTGCCGCCGCCGCATGCAACGACGCCAGCGCGTCCGCCAACGGCCCGGCCGGCATCCCGCGGCGCTTGCCGGGATGCGCAAACGCATCGACCGCAGTACGTACCGCGCGCCGGTCCGCCTGGGCGTGCGCCGACAACGAAGCGTATTCGCGCACCAGCGGGGATTGATGCCGCAGCACCATGGCCTGAAACGCGGAATCTCCGCCGCTTTCGCGCAGTGCGTCCCGAATCAGTTGCGAGAGCGCGTCTACGAACAGGCGTTCACTGGCGGATGATGGCGCTGCGTCTGCACTGAGCGCAACGCGGGCCTGTTCGATGGCGATGGCAAGCGCCATCGCCGGGTCGGAAACTTCAAGCCCGCTGCGGGCCGCGGGCAGCGGACCCACGCGATAGCGACGCGGGATGGCGCGCAGCGTCAGGTCCAGCAGGGAATGCGGCAAAGCAGAGGGCATGAAGGTTCCGTGTCATGTCCGGCCTCGCTGCCAAGGAATTACCAGGGGACGACCGACAGGGCGATCGAAGCGACGACGACCACAACAATAATCGTGAGGATGTGATTGGTACGCATATTCTCTCCTTTAAGCCACCGCTCCACACTACCGGCTTACGCTGCCCCCCGTCTGCAACTGAACTTTTAATTTTTCATCGGATGTTAGCGGTGCGTTTTCAGCGCACTTTTTCTGCGTCCTCGCGGGGTATAACCAAAGACATGCGGCCGCGAAACCGTCGCGCCGCGCCGATCGGGAGGTCCCATGCGCGACATCGTGCAATTGCGTCCGGAAGGCCTGTATTGCCCAGCCGGCGGCTTTCATATCGATCCGTGGCGGCCCGTCGAGGTCGCCGTGCTGACGCATGGTCATGGCGATCATGCACGTTCCGGCATGGGGCGCTACCACACCAGCGCCGAAGGCTTGCCTATCCTGCAATGGCGGTTGGGCGACCAGGACTACCGGGTCCATGCATATGGCGAAGTCTTCACGTTGGGTAACGCGCGCGTGTCGTTGCATCCGGCGGGCCACGTGTTGGGATCGGCGCAGGTGCGCATCGAAGTCGATGGCGAAGTCTGGGTCGTGTCCGGCGACTACAAGCGCCAGCCCGATCCGACGTGCAGCCTATTTGAAGTCGTGCCTTGCGACACCTTCATCACCGAGGCCACCTTTGGCCTGCCTATTTACCGTTGGCCCAGCGCCTCGGACGTGGCGCGCGACATCGTGCAATGGCGCGACCACTGCGCCGCGCGCGGCGAGGCCGCCATCCTCTATTGCTACGCCCTGGGCAAGGCGCAGCGCGTGCTGGCTGAATTGATCCCCTTTGCGGACCGGCCCGTCTACCTGCACGGCGCGATCGCCGCGGGGGTGGACGTCTATCGCAAGGCCGGTGTTCCGCTGGCCGACACGCGTCTGGTCATCGACGCGGACGGCCCTTCCGGGGCCTCGGGAACGGGATTTGCTGGAGAGCTGATCCTGGCGCCGCCGTCGGCGGCGGGCAGCGCGTGGTTGCGGCGCTTCCGCAAGGCGCAGCATGGCTTTGCGTCGGGCTGGATGCGGCTGCGCGGCAACCGCCGGCGCCGCAACATGGACCGCGGCTTTGTCGTGTCGGACCATGCCGATTGGCCCGACCTGCTGCGCACTATCCACGACACCGGCGCCAAGCGGGTCATCGCCACGCACGGCGACACCGAGGCGCTGGTGCGTACGTTGAATGAATCCGGCATCGCCGCCGAGACGCTTGTGACGCAGTATGGCGAAGACGATTAGGGCGGCCATCGAACGAAGATCGACAGGGGAACGGACGCAGGCATGAAGCGATTCGCGGCGTTGTATCAGGAGCTTGACCGCAGCACCGCCACCTTGGATAAGCGCGCGGCGCTGGTGGCGTACTTCCGCGATGCCCCGCCGCGCGACGCGGTCTGGGCGCTGTATCTGCTGGCTGGCGGCAAGATCACCAGCACACGTAAGAAGATCGCGGGGGTTGGCGAGTTGCGGGCCTGGGCGGCCGACGCTTCCAACACTGCGCCCTGGCTCCTGGACGCCTGCTATGACCAGGTCGGCGACCTGGCCGAAACCCTGGCGCTGCTCGTCCCGGATCCGGAAGCGGCCGCGCCGGATCGCGGCCTGGCTGACTGGATCGAAGAGATTCTCTTGCCCGTCGCGAACCGCGATGAGATCGAGCGGCGCGAGGTGGTCGTCTCGGCCTGGCTGGGCTTGCCCTATGCAGAACGCCTGGTCTTCAACAAGCTGCTGACCGGCGCGCTGCGCGTCGGCGTGTCTCAGCGCATGGTGCAGCAGGCGCTGGCCGAAATGTCGGGCGTGCCCATCGCCCGCATTGCGCAGCGCATGCTGGGCGCGTGGTCGCCCAGTCCGGCGTTCCTGCGCGATCTGCTCAGCGCCGAGGAACTGCCAGGCGACCGCCAGCAACCGTATCCCTTTTTCCTGGCGTCGCCGCTCGAAGGCGATCCCGCCGTGCTTGGTCCCATCGACGAATGGCTGCTCGAATGGAAGTGGGACGGCATCCGCGCGCAGCTCATCCGGCGGCGTGGCGAGGTATCCATCTGGTCCCGTGGCGAAGAGCGCCTGGACGGCCGCTTTCCGGAAGTTGAAGCGGCGGCCGCCGCGCTCGACGTGGACTGCGTCATCGACGGGGAACTGCTGGCCTGGCAGGACGGCAACACGGACCCCATGCCGTTCTCGGCCCTGCAGACCCGCATCCAGCGCCTGAAACCCGGTCCCAAGTGGCTGGCCGAGGCGCCGGTGCAGTTGCTGGCGTATGACCTGCTCGAACTTGAAGGCGAGGACCTGCGCGAATTGCCGCAGGCCGAGCGCCGCGAGCGCCTGGAGGCGCTGCTGCGCCGCCATCCCGACCCTCGGCTGCGGATGTCGCCGGCCGTCGCGCCGGCAAGCTGGGACGAGGCCCACGCGCTGCGCGGCGAATCGCGCGAGCGCGGCGTCGAAGGCTTCATGCTCAAGCGGCGCAGCGCGCCATACCAAAGCGGGCGGCGGCGCGGCGACTGGTGGAAGTGGAAGATCGACCCGCTCACCATCGACGCCGTGCTGCTGTACGCGCAGTCCGGCCACGGCCGCCGCAGCACGCTCTACACCGACTACACCTTCGGGCTGTGGGAGGGCGACGCGCTGGTGCCCATTGCCAAGGCCTACTCGGGCCTGGACGATAAAGAGATCCTGGAACTGGACCGCTGGCTGCGGGCGCACACGCGCGAGCGCTTCGGTCCGGTGCGCTCGGTCGAACCCGTGCAGGTGTTTGAACTGGGCTTCGAAGGCGTGAACATCTCCAAGCGTCACAAGTCCGGAATCGCCGTGCGCTTTCCGCGCATCCTGCGCTGGCGGCACGACAAGCCGGCGGATCAGGCCGATCAGCTGGACACGCTGAAGGCGCTGGCGCGATGAGCGGCACGGCCCGGGGCAGGGATGCGGCGCTGGTCGCGTGGTTTGCGGCGCGCGGCTGGAAAGCCGCGCCTTTTCAACGCGAGACGTGGCGCCGCTATCTGGATGGCGGGTCGGGCCTGTTGCACACGCCCACGGGCAGCGGCAAGACGCTGGCGGCATTTGGCGGCCCGCTCCTTGAAGCGCTCTCGGAAGACATGCCGGCAAAGGCGGCCACCGGCGAAGGTCCGCGCGTCTTGTGGGTGACGCCGCTGCGCGCGTTGGCTGCGGACACGACGCGGGCATTGACGCAGACGGCGGCCGAACTGGGCATCGACTGGACCGTCGCGTTGCGCACGGGCGACGCCAGCGCGCGCGACAAGCGGCTGGCGCGGCAGGGCAAGGCGCACGTGCTGGTGATCACGCCCGAATCGCTGGCGCTGCTGCTGTCCTACGCCGACGCGTCGACGCGCTTTCGCGCCTTGCGCTGCATCGTGGTCGACGAATGGCATGAACTGCTGGGCAACAAACGCGGCGTGCTGCTGCAGCTGTGCCTGGCGCGGGTCCGCAAGCTGTCGCCGGCGGCTCGAACGTGGGGGTTGTCCGCCACGCTGGGCAACCTGGATGAGGCCCGCGCCGTGCTGCTGCCGCAGGCGCCCGACAGCGCGCTGGTGGCCGGCGCCAGGCCGCGCAAGATCCAGATCTCCACCTTGCTGCCGGAACGCAGCCGCGCGCTGCCGTGGGCGGGCCATCTGGGGTTGTCGCAGCTGGAACGCGTCTTCAAGCGACTGTTCGATGTGCGCGCGACGCTGCTCTTTACCAACACGCGGGCGCAGGCCGAGCTGTGGCACCGCGCGCTGGAGTCGATCTGGCCGGAGGATCCGCGCACGCTGGCGCTGCATCACGGCTCGCTGGACCCCAAACTGCGCGCGACGGTCGAGCAAGGGCTGCGCGACGGCACGGTGCGCTGCGTCGTGGCCACGTCCAGCCTGGATCTGGGCGTGGACTTTCCGGCGGTGGATCAGGTGCTGCAGATCGGCAGCCCCAAGGGCGTCGCGCGGCTGTTGCAACGCGCCGGCCGCGCCAAGCACCGGCCCGGCGAGTCCGGCAACGTGGTCTGCGTGCCCGCGCAGGCGCTCGAACTGATCGAGTATGCCGCGGCCCGTCAGGCGATCGCGCGCGGCGAGATCGAGTCCCGCGTGCCGCCCATCGGCAGCCTGGATGTGCTGGCGCAGCACGCTGTGACGCTGGCGCTGGGTGGCGGCTTCGAAGCTGGCGATCTGTTTGAGGAGGTGCGCGGCACGCATGCCTACGCCACGCTCGATGCCGCGACCTGGCAGGCCGTGCTGGATTTCATCGTGCAGGGCGGACGCGCGCTCGCGAAGTATCCGGACTATCACCGCGTCGTGCGCGATGAAGACGGCTGCTACCGCGTGCATGACCGGCGCATCGCGTTCCGGCATCGGCTGTCCATCGGCACCATCACGTCCGACGGCGCGGTGGCGGTGAAGTATCTGCGAGGCGGCGGCCTGGGATCGGTCGAGGAGGGCTTTCTGGCGCGCTTGCGGCGCGGCGACCGGTTCCAATTTGCCGGGCGCACGCTGGAACTGGTGCGGCTGGAGGGCATGGTGGCTTACGTACGGCGGGCAAAGGGCGGAGACGGACCCGTCGCGACCTGGCAGGGCGGGCGCATGCCCTTGTCCACGCAATTGGCGAGCGAGGTCGAGAGCCTGTACTCCCATCCCGGCGAGCACCCGGAAATGCGCGCCGTTGCCCCGCTGCTTCGCATCCAGGAACAGGCCAGCGCACTGCCCGACCACGGCCGTCTGGTGGCCGAACTGATCAAGACGCGGCGTGGCTCGCATCTGTTCCTCTTTCCGTTTGCAGGCCGTGCCGTGCATGAAGGCATCGCTGCGATGGTCGCTCTGCGCTGGGGCCGGCGGCAGGCCAACACCATCTCCTACACCGTCAACGATTACGGCCTGATGCTCACGCTGGCCGAACCCGCAGCCCTGGACGACACGCTGCTGCGCGCACTGCTCAGCCCGGACAACATGGCCGATGACCTGCGCGAAGGCGTCAATCTGGGCGAAATGGCGCGCCGGCAGTTTCGAGAGATCGCGCGTGTCGCGGGGTTGTTGACGCCATCGCTGCCGGGGCAGGCGGCGCGTTCGCTGCGGCAGGTGCAGGCCTCCAGCGGGCTGCTCTACGACGTGCTGCGCCGTTACGATCCGGATCACCTGCTGCTGGCGCAGGCCGAGCGCGAAGTCTTTGAACTGCAACTGGAGGCGCCGCGGCTCCTGGCGGCGCTGCAGGACTGCCAGCGGCGCGAGCTGGCCTTGTGCGAGCCGCGCGCGCTCACGCCGCTGTCGTTTCCGCTGTGGACGGAAAGCCTGCGCGGGCAGCTCAGCACCGAAACCTGGCAGGCACGAGTCAAGCGCGCCGCCGAGCAACTGGAGAAGCGGTATGCGCGAATCGCCTGAGGCCGGACTTGCGATGGCGCTGGCAGGCGAGCCTGTCGTCCTGCTGGGGGCGCGCGCGTTGCACTGGCCTGCGCGGTCCCGTCTGGTGATCGCGGACCTGCATCTGGGCAAGAGCCATGTCTTTCGGCAGGCGGGCATCGCCGTGCCGCGCGGGGCGACGATGGACGACCTGCGGCGCCTGTCGGCCCTGATCGCCGCGACGGGCGCCGCCGAGCTTTTGATTGTCGGCGACGTCCTGCACGGGCCCGCCGCGCAGGCCGCGTGGCGCGATGCGTGGATTGCGTGGCGCGAGGCGAATCCGGACGTGGATGTGGCAGTGCTGGCCGGCAACCATGACCGCGCGCTGGACGCCCCGGCGCTAGGCATGCGCCAGCTCGGCGAGGCGTGGGCGGATGGCCCGTTCCTGTTCCGTCACCTGCCGACACCGGACGCGCAGGGCCGCCACGTGATCGCCGGCCACGTCCACCCGAAAACGCGTGTGCCGGGCGTCCCGCGCAGCTGGCCCGCGTTCTGGCTGCGTGAAGGCATCACCGTGCTGCCGGCGTTTTCCGATTTTACCGGCGGCCATGCGGTGCAGGGCGGGCAGGGGGCTTCGTTGGTCGCGTGCGTGGAAGGCGATGCGTTGCCCTTGGGTTGGACGCCGCGCGTGCGGTGATGGGCACGGCGCTTGCTGTCCGGGGACATAACCCCAACGCAGCACCTACGCATCGCCATGACCGAACGTCCCGACCCGTCACCTCCACCACCGTCCGCGCACCAACGATTAAATGAGGTCCTGTCCGACGCCCATGCGCCGTTGGATCCCGGCCGTTGGCTGCGCCTCCTGGTGGAACAGGGATGCGATCAACTGCCCCTGCCGGGGTCGGGCCAAACGCTGGATCGGTGGCGTGCACTGACCCGCGTGGCCGAAGTAGACCTGAGTCTGGTCAAACTCTACGAAGGACACACCGATGCGCTCGCCATCCTGGCGGAACTGCAGGCGCCTGTACCGCCCGCGAATAGCCGCTGGGCGGTGTGGTGCGCGGAGCCCCCGGATCACCGCGTGCAGATCACCCCGCAGCCCGACGGCACGGCAGTGCTGCAAGGCGTCAAGGCGTGGTGCTCCGGCGCGGCCGCCGTCACGCACGCGCTCGTCAGCGGCTGGAATCCAGCGGGCGAGGCGTGTCTGGCCGCGGTGGCAATGGATCAGGACGGCGTGCAGGTGACCGATGCCGGCTGGCATGCCGTGGGCATGCGCGCGTCGGCAAGCGTGGACGTGGTCTTTCGGGACGCGCGCTGCGCGCTGGTGGGTGAGCCTGGCGCGTACGTGCATCGGCCTGGCTTTCTTCACGGCGGCGCCGGTATTGCAGCGTGCTGGTACGGCGGATTGCTGCATATCGCACAGACTTTGCACCGGGCCTTGCCCAGGCATTCTGCCGACCCGCATCGGCTGGCGCATCTGGGCGCCATCGACGTGGCCCTGGCGCAGGCCCGGGCCGTGTTGCGCGAAACCGCCGCCGAGATCGACGCGCATCCGCGGCAGCCGTGCGCGTTGGCCTGCGCCCGCGCGCGGCTGGCCGTGGAAGCGGCTGCGTCGGTGGTGCTGGAGCGGGCCGCGCGGGCGCTGGGCGCGGGTCCTTTGTGCCGAGACGCGGACTTTGCGCAGGTAATGGCCGATCTGCCCGTGTTTATCCGGCAGAGCCATGCGGAGCGTGATCAGGCCGCGCATGGACAGGCCGTGCTCAATGACGGAGGCACGCCATGGGCTCTGTAGCCGTGGACCATTTTGAACGGCTCTACCAGGCGGATCCCGATCCGTGGCGCGTGGCCAGCGCATGGTACGAACGCCGCAAACGCGGCCTGTTGCTGGCGGCGCTGGGGCGCGAGTTTTATCGCCATGCCCTCGAGCCGGGTTGCGGCACGGGCGAGCTGACGCGGTGCCTTGCGCTGCGCTGCGCGCGCGTCTGTGCGGTCGACGCCGCGCCGGCCGCAACGGCGCGTTGCAGCGCCCGCGTGGCCGGCGAAGGCATGGACCATGTCCAGGTCTTGACGCTGGACCTGCCGCGGCAGTGGCCCGAGACGCCCGCCGCTGGCTTTGACCTCATCGTGCTGTCGGAAGTCGCGTACTACCTGGACGGCGCCGCGCTGTGCAGGTTTCTGAGCGCCGTCGATGCATCCCTTGCGCCGGACGGCGAGATCGTTGCCTGCCATTGGCGGCCGGATTTCGATGACCGTCTTCAGAACACGGACGCGCTGCACGCGGCGATCGGCGCGTTGCCCGGTCTGTCGCGCAGCGTGCATCACGTGGAAGACGAATTCCGCCTGGATGCCTGGCGCAGACACCCCCAATCAGGAAGCCATTTATGATCGGCGTATGCATTCCGGCGCACAACGAGGAGCGCCACATCGAAGACTGCCTGCGCGCCGTCATGCGCGCATCCCGCCATCCGCGTCTTGGCCGGGAACCCGTGCGTATTGTCGTGGTGCTGGATCACTGCGAGGATGAGACCGCGCGCCGGGCGGCAGGCTGGCCGGTGGAGCTTCTGATGGTCCAGGCGCGCAACGTCGGCATGGCGCGCGCGGCGGGCGCTCAACATCTGCTCAATGCCGGCGCGCGCTGGCTGGCTTTCACCGACGCCGACACCTGTGTGTCGCCCGGGTGGCTGGCCGACCAGCTTTCCCTGAATGCCGAGGTGGTTTGCGGCACCGTATCGGTCACCGGATGGGATGCGCATGGCGAGTTCGCGCAGCGCGCACGCCGGGCGTTCGCCACGCACTACCACGATCGCGACGGTCACCGGCATGTGCATGGTGCGAACCTGGGCATCGCGGCGCACACGTACCGCCGCATCGGCGGCTTTGCGGCGCTGACGTGCAGCGAGGACCAGGCCCTGGTCGACAAGCTGGAAGCCGGCGGGGCGCACATCGCTTGGTCGTGCCTGCCGCGCGTCAGCACAAGCGCTCGGCCGTACTCGCGCGTCGAAGGCGGATTCGCCACGGCACTGCGGATGGGGTGGGAGGCCGAGCCGGACGGCGCCGGCCCTCAGGCTGATCGGGACGAGGAGGGGCGGGCGCCGTCCAGCCACTGCTTGTGATAGGCGATCAGCTGCGCCAGGGCGTGTTCGGCGCTGGCGCGGCGGATGGCATTGCGATCGCCCTCGAAGCGTGCCGTCTCGGTATAGATCGCGGGCGAGGCGTCGGCCGGACCCGACTTGAACACCCACGCGTAGCACTGCGTGCCGGCGGGAATCTCCGGGTCGGTATCGTCGGTGACGCCCGTGTTTGAGATCGCTACATTCGCCGGACTGTTTCGCGCCGCGCCCAGCGCCATTTCCCGCGCCACGGCTTCGCTCGTGAGGTTGTGGCGTTGCAGCGTGCGTGCAGCCACGCCCAGGCATTTCTGCTTGGCCTGTGGCGAGTAGGCGACGAACGCGCAATCCAGCAGCGCGCCCGCGCCCGGTATGTCCGCAAGCGTGGCCGCAATCAGCCCCGCCGTGCAGGACTCGGCCGTCACCAGTTTCAGCGAATGCTCGTGCATGTAAGCGGCGACCCGTTCGATGGCATTCATTCCGATCCTCCTGCGTGAATGCCCGGGCCCAGCAAGCTCCGTGCCGTCCGCCCTCCCGTCATCTTTCTGGCGGTTTGTGCGCAACGGCCACGCCTACCGACCCGCACGGCAAGCGATATTTACCGCCGCCCAGCCACGTTACGGGTTCGCCAGTAGGCAAGGTGCAGACATAGATGGGAACGCTGGAGGCCTCCTGGGTTCTCCTTGCGATCAAACGCCGTTCTACGCGGCATGTGGAGCGATCGGGGAGTTTTACGATTACGTCGGACAGCCTGGATCCTGAAGCCATATTCATCTCCTGAATGTCGAGTGTCGTGTTGCCGGATGCGGTTGTTTGGCCTTGCCACGGCGTTCTGACCGCATGACCCTTTCTTAGCATCGCGGCCGCCTTTGGCCTATCGGCCATAAAGCGTGGACCCTGCCCCGCTTGCGCCATCGGCGCCCGGCACAGCACTTGCTGCCTACACCAAGCGGGCGGGCGAGGGCGCGCGTTTCAACGTTTGAGCGCGAGTCCGGCCTGCTTGTTTCGCAACTTGCAACGGGAGAGACGATATGAGTAGAGACCCGAGGAACACGTCGAACTATCGCGGCGACCGGGAACCGTGGCAGGACCCCGCGCCGTCATACGGTTACCAGGGCGAAGGCACGCGACAAGGCGGCACGCGCGAGACCCGGGAACCGGTGCGCAGCCGCAGTGCCGATCCCGGTCAAAGCAGCTATGGCGGGTTTTCGAATGAAGATCCCTCGTTCCAGCGTCAACAGGTCTATGAGGGTCAGGGCCGCGGCCGTGGCGGTGATGATCGCGGATACGACCCGCAAAGAAATAGATATGGCGATCAAGGCCGCGGGGCCGGCGGCCAGGGACGCTTCCAGAGCGGCCGCGACCGTGCCTATGGCGGCCGGGATCAGGCCTACGACGGTCCCACGTCGTTCGGCGATGACGAAGGCGGCTACTACGGCGACCGCCCCGCGTGGCGCGAGGAATCCATGTCGTTCGAAACCGCTGAGCGCGGCGGCTACAACCGCGGTCCGACCGCGTGGCGGGACCGCGCATCGCGCCGGACCGATCCCAAGGGCTACATCCGTTCGGACGATCGCATCCGCGAGAACGTTTGCGAAGCGCTGGCCCATAGCGGCCTGGACGTGAGTGACGTCTCGGTCGCGGTCCTGGACGGCCATGTCGTGCTGGAGGGCACTGTTCCCAACCGGCGCACCAAACACTACGTCGAGGATTGCACGGTCGAGTGCGCGGGCGTGAACGATGTCGAGAACCGGATCCGCGTTGGAGCCGCGGGAGGCTTGAATCCAGGCGCGAGCAGCTCGGGCGCCGGCAGCACCGGCAGTGTCGATGATGTCGGCACCACGAAGGAATGACTGGTCCCCCAGTACGTACCACGTTGACCCTGATGAAAGGAGCACACGATGACCAAACACAAGGACAGCACGCACGAAACGGACGCGCCCGACCGCAGCCAGGACGACACGCCCCGCGAGTCTCAGGCGAGTCACGGCGACACGCAGAACCGCACGAAGAAGGAGGGCCATACCACGCAGATCGGCACTGGCCAGGACCAGCAGAGCCAGCGCAACCGCGGTCAGGGCGCCCGGTCCAAGCCGTGATCCCGATGCGCAAGTTGTGCAGGGACCGTAGCCGATGACGCTTGACGCGTTGTGGGACTTTCTGCAGTGGCCAGCCATGGCGGCGTCGCTAGCCGCCGCCTGGCTGGTCGCGTCGCGTAGCGCCGGGCGCCGCCACGCGGGCTTCTGGGTCTTTCTCGCCAGCAACGTGCTGTGGGTGGCGTGGGGACTGCACGATGACGCGTGGGCGCTTATTGCACTGCAACTGGGATTGGCCGTCATGAACGTGCGCGGGGTTCTGAAAAACGATTCGTAGGACTCCTGTCCGCGCGGCAAAGGCCTATACTTTTCCCCATCACGCACGCTCCGGCGCACGGCACAGGGCGTCTGCCGCCTTCCCCCCGCGCGGCGTTCGCCGGGCATTCATGTGCACAGGGTCATGGCCCCTTTTTCAAGGAGGCAACTCCCATGTCGCGCCCCAGCAGATAGACGGCTTGCTTTAGACGCTGTTTGTAAATGCATCGCCTTCGAGGAGATGTGTGATGAACAAACTGTCCAGCAGCACCTTGGAAGATCTGCGCGCCGCGGTCCGGGGCCAGATCCTGTCCGCCGGCGATGCCGGCTACGACGACGCTCGCAAGATCTGGAACGCCACGGTGGACCGGCGGCCCGCCGTCATTGCGCGATGCGCGGGCCCCGCCGACGTGCGCCGCGCCGTGGATTACGCGCGAGAGAATCAGTTGGTGGTTTCCGTGCGCGGCGGCGGCCACAATATCGCGGGCACCGCCGTCTGCGATGACGGCATGATGATCGATCTGTCACCCATGAAATCGGTACGCATCGATCCGGCGCGCGCTCGGGCCTTCGTGGAACCCGGCGCCACCTTGTCCGACCTCGATCACGAAGCGCAGGCATTCGGCCTCGCCGTTCCCCTGGGCATCAACTCCACGACCGGCGTGGCCGGCTTGACGTTGGGAGGCGGTTTCGGGTGGCTTACGCGCCGGTTCGGCATGACCGTCGACAATCTGGTGTCTGCCGACGTCGTCACGGCCGACGGCCAATTGCTGCACGCCAGCGACTCGGAAAACCCGGACCTGTTCTGGGCGCTTCGCGGTGGCGGCGGTAATTTTGGCGTGGTCACGATGTTCGAGTTTCAGCTTCATCCGGTGGGGCCTGAGGTCTACGGCGGACTGGTGGTGATCCCGCTCGAACAGGCGCGCGACGCGCTGGCGCGATACCGCGATGCGTTGCCGTGCATGCCTCAAGAGCTGACCGTTTGGGCGGTGCTGCGCCAGGCGCCGCCGCTGCCGTTCCTGCCGGCATCGGTGCACGGCAAGCCCATCATCGCCTTTGCGTCGTGCTACACGGGCGGCGTGGACAAGGGGCCGGATGTCCTGCAAGTGGTGCGTGGTCTGGGCGAACCCTACGGCGAACACCTTGGACCGATGCCTTACGCGGCCTGGCAGAAGGCGTTCGATCCATTACTGACGCCCGGCGCGCGCAACTACTGGAAGTCCCACAACATCGGTGAGCTGGAGGACGGCCTGATCGACGCTGTCGTGTCAGCCGTACAGAACGTGCCGTCGCCGCAATGCGAGATCTTCTTTGGCCACATCGCGGGCGCGGCGATGCAGGTGCCGGTGTCTGCCACCGCGTATCCGCACCGGGCGGCGCAATTCGCCATGAACGTGCACGGACGTTGGGACGATCCACAGGACGATGAACGGTGCATCGCCTGGGCGCGCGATATCTTCAAGGCGACTGAGCCCTGGTCGCAAGGCGGCGTGTATGTGAACTTCCTGACGCAGGACGAAACCGCACGGGTGGGAGCGGCCTATGGCGAGAACTTCGACCGGCTGGTGCAGGTGAAGACCCGCTACGATCCGCACAATCTGTTTCGGCATAACCAGAACATCAAGCCGGCCGCGGCTTGATGTCGTGGAGCGATGCGTCAGCGGGGCCGGGGATGCAGCATGGAACCGGCCCCGCTTCAATGCAACTGATCCGACCCCTTCGGCTGCAATCCCGCCAAGGCATTCCAGTCCGGATCCTTGAACATGCGCAGCTCGACCGGATAGACCGGATGCCCCGCAAGGCATGCGTTGAACGCATCCAGGAACGCTTCGACATTCGGCGTGTAGTACCGCCACTCCTTCTGATGATTGCCCGTCAGGCAAGCCACCTGCACACCGGCGTCCGAATGCTCGAAGCCCTGTTCGATGGCTTCTTCAAACGCATTGGTGCGCTGCTTGTCTTCGTCGTTCGGCATGCCCGTCTCGATGCCCTGATACGCCCAGGTGATGATGATCAGATTTTCATTGACCTGACGATCGGACTCGGACGGCAGACCGGTGCGAAAGCGAACGACGACCGGCAGACCGTTGATCTGGGCTTCGCCCACTGCCCACATGTCGCCTGGAAATAGGCTGCTCATTGCGTGTAACTCCTGCTGATTCAAATGCCGAACAAGCCGGGAGTCTATCGCAACGCATCGCGCGGTCAGGCTGAGTGCGGGATCAATGCGTTCGTCTTGATCTGCGTGGAACCGCGCTGCCACATGGCGCAGATACAATCGCCCGGTCGTTTGCACCGCAGCGACAGCCGTTGTTCACAGGGAAGCAGTACATGTACACGTATTTGAAGCTCGCCGCCGCAGCGGTGCTGGTGGGATGCGCCTTTTCGGCCATCGCCGAACCAGACCACCAGGCCGAACGCCTCTATGACCGCGCCGTCCAGCAGGACGCCGGGGCGCTGAAGGCGCTTCAGGATCTCGCGAAGGACAACGATCCCGAAGCGCTCATGGCGCTGGGTTTCATGTATGAGCACGGCGTGGGCGTCAGCCGCGACGTCAAATTGGCCATCGCCAACTACGCGCTGGCGTGCCATCAGGGCGGTCAATACGGGTGTGCCAACGCCGCCTACTTCTTCGAGTACGGCATCGGTGTCGACAAAGACGCCAGCATCGCTGAGCGCTACATCGGGCTCATCGCCAAGGACGACATCGACAACATCGACGACATGAAAGAGCTGGAGCGCCAGCGCCACATCGTTTACGAGGGCAAGGCCGCAGCCGAGACGGACGTCGAAATGCGGCTGCCGGTCATCGAATACCTAGAACGTCACGTCGGGTCGGCCTCCTCCGATGCCCGCGCGATGATGGCGCGAATCGGCTTCACCAAACTGGACACCCTGCGGTTGGCGCGCGTCTGGGCAGAGCGGGACAAAGAACCCGAGATGCTGTTCCGTGTTGGCAGCTTCTACAACTTTGGCTACTCGCACGTAGAGAAGAAGGACGCCGAGGCCTTCAAGTGGTGGCAACGCGCGGCAGAAGCCGGCGAGCCACAATCGCAGAACCTGTTGGGCCTTGCCTACTTGCAAGGCAAGTGGGGCGTGGATCAGGATCCGCCCGTCGCCGTGTCATGGTTCGAGCGCGCGGCCGCGCAAAGCGACCGGGATGCGTTGGTCAATCTGGGCGAAATCTACTACCTGGGCGAGATCGTTCCGGTCGATTACGCCCGGGCGCGTTCCCTGTTTGAAGAGGCGATTGAGCAGGGCTCCGCCCGTGCACCAAGATTCCTGAGCTGGATCTACTACAACGGCCAGTCGGTAAAGACCGATTGCCAAAAGGCCCTGCAATACCGCCAGGAGCGGCGCAACCATCAACCGGATCCGCAGGACGATGCCAAGTTCCTGGGCCAATGCAAAAGCGATCTGGACCAGCGCAAACAGGCGGGCAAAGCGGCACCCACGCTGCGCCTGCAGCACAAGTCGACGTACCACGGCGGCAACGGCGGCGCCTTGGCCTGCGAACCGCATTTTGTCGTCACCACCGACAAGCTGGGTGAAATCGCCAATCTGCGGGTGACGGTCGAATTGAAGAATGACCAGGGCGCGACGACGCAGCGCACCCTGGCGTTCAGTCCGTTTGGCATGAACACGATGAACGAAGGCCTGGATGGCCGGGCATGGGATTCGTTCAGTTCAAGCACCTTGTTGCCGATGAAGACCCCGGAATTCTGCGATTTTCAGGCCGACTACCGGATCACGGAAGCGACCGGGCTCGTGAATGGCCGGCAAGTGGATCTGCTCGCGGAAGGGATGTTCGCGAACTAACCCCGGCAACCCGCTCTTTCCGTTCCTGGAAGTGAGGCGGGCTGAGCCGAAGCCGCTCAATCCCCTCCGGCTTCTACATCCCCGCCAAGCAATCGGGCGCGCAGGTCGATTGCTGGAAGGGTTGACGTGGTTCCGATGCGCGCGAGCGCGTCACCGCAAACGCCAACCCGTTGAAAACTCGCAGCAGCTTTCCGCCAATTCCGCCACGCTCTCGCAAAACGCCACATCCGCATCCCGGCGGAACATCGCGCTGTACACCGACTGTGGCGGCGCGACGGTGGTGCGCGCGATGACGAGTTGCCGCGTGCTGACCATGTCTGCGAAGTAGTCGCGGGGCAGGCAGCTCACGCCAAAGCCCGCGGCGGTCAATCCGGCCATCGCGATGAGACTGTTGATGGTGAAGATGTTGCTCGCCGCCGTGTGCGGACGCAGCCAACCGTCGTAGATCATGTTCAACCCGGACTCGCGGCTCTGCCGCAGCAGCGGCAGCTTGGCAATGTCGGCCGGGGTGTAGATGCGGCTGGCGTCGATCAGGTCCGGACTGCCCATCCAGGCAAACTCCAGGCGTTGCAGCGCGACGACCTGCAGATTCGGTTCGGCAAACTCGCCGTGCAGAAATGCCATGTCCAATTGCCCGGCCTGCAGACGCTTGAGCAGGTCCGCGCCCAGATCGATGTGGGGTTCCAGCGTGATACGCGGATAGTGGGCGCGCAGCAGGCGGATCAGGGCGGGCAGCCACGTCATCGCGGTGATCTCAGTGATGCCGAAGCGGAACGTGCCCGTCAACGTGTGCTGTCCCTTCAGGCGAGCCAGCAGACGGTCGCGGTGCCCCAGCATCTGTTCCGCCAGGGCGTAGATCTCATGCCCCCGGGCCGTCAGTTCTGCCCGGTGACCCGACCGGTCAAAGAGGGCGATGTCGAAGTCGGCTTCCAGTTCCTGGATACGCTTGGTGATGGCCGATTGCGTCGTATGCAGCTTCTGCGCCGACGCAGAAAAGGTCCCCAGCCGGACGGTCCAATAAAGGGCTTCGATCTGTTTGAAAGTCAGCATGCGCGTGCCCGGCAGATCTTGAGGTTCATTCCGAAAGTTCCGATAAGGGGTAACCCCTATATTCTGAAAAGTGATGAAGTTCGCTGAAATTTAATCCCTTTTTTAGAATCGCAAAAGCTCGCACCATTCGGTCTGATTCATTACCGGACGCCCCGCCTCGCAAGCGACAGCGCGAAAAACGGAGCGTCCTTCGACTCAGGACAAGCAGACCGACATGGCTTCCATTTCCACCGGCGCGCGCCAATTGCCCGCCTCTCCCGTTGCGCCCGCTGCCGTACTGCAAGCGCTGGCAGGCATCGTCACCCCGCACCTTAGCGACAACCTCGCGCGCCGTGAGGGCATCACCGGACTGCGCCGTTACAACGGAAGCGGCAAGCTGGTCGGCACCGCGCTGACGGTCAAGACCCGGCCCGGCGACAACCTGATGATCTACAAGGCAATGATGCAGATCCAGCCGGGTCACGTGCTGGTTGTCGACGCCGGCGGCGATCTATCCAATGCCGTGCTTGGCGAAATCATGAAGCGCTATCTTCAGATCCACGGCTGCGCGGGCGTTGTCGTGGACGGCGCCATTCGCGACGTTGCGGCCTTTGAAGCCGACAGTTTCCCCTGCTATGCGCGCGGCCATATCCACCGCGGGCCCTACAAGGACGGCCCCGGCGAGGTCAACGTGCCGGTGTCGATCGGCGGGCAGGTCATCAACCCGGGCGACATCCTGGTGGGCGACGAAGACGGGCTGGTCAGCTTCGCGGCGTCGGACGCCGAGGCGCTGATCGCCGCCGCGCGTGCGCATGCCGACAAGGAAGCGCGCATCATGGCTGAAATTGCCACGGGCGAGAAAAGCCAGAGCTGGATGCAGGCCGCGTTTGCCGCGAAGGGGCTCGCATGAACGCCGTCACCGCAGATTTCCTGGCCGAACGCACCCGCGCCATCAAACCTTCGCCCAGCATGATGGCCAAGAGCCGGGTCGACCAATTGCGCGCCCAGGGCCGCGACATCGTGGACTTCACCGTCGGCGAACCGGACCTGCCCACGCCGGGGCATATCGTCCAGGCAGGCATCGACACGCTCAACAGCGGCGACATCCGCTACACGTCGTCCGTCGGCGCCAAACCGCTGCTGGAAGCGGTGCGCGCCAAATTCAAGCATGAGAACGGGCTGGAATATGGCACGGACGAACTCATCGTCGGCGTGGGCGCCAAGCAGCTGATCTTCACCGCGCTGGCCGCCACTGTGCAGGCAGGGGACGAGGTCATCATCCCGGCGCCGTACTGGGTCTCGTATCCCGACATGGTGCTGGTCAATGACGGCACGCCGGTCGTGGTGGTCTGCCCCGAATCGGACGGCTTCAAGCTGACCCCGGAAGCACTGGAACGTGCCATCACGCCGCGCACGAAGTGGGTTCTGCTGAATACGCCCAGCAATCCCACCGGCGCGATGTACGGCGCGGACGAGTTGCGTGCGTTGGCGGCAGTCCTGGCACGCTATCCGCACGTCTGGCTGCTGACCGACGAGATCTACGAGCATCTGGCGTATGGCGAAGCACGGCATCAGTCCCCGGCTGCGGTGGCGCCCGAACTGGCCGCGCGCACGCTGACCATCAACGGCGTGTCGAAGGCCTATGCGATGACGGGCTGGCGCCTGGGATATGCCGGCGGCCCGAAGGCGCTGATCAAGGCCATGGCCACGTTGATCTCGCAAAGCACCAGCTGCGTCAGCGCGATCAGCCAGTCGGCCGCGCGCGTCGCACTGACGGCCGACCAGCAGTGCGTACGTGACGCCAATGCGTTGTTCCATGACCGACGCGATCGCATCGTGGCGTTGCTGAACGAGGTGCCCGGCATTCGTTGCCCGTTGCCGGAAGGCGCGTTCTACGTGTATCCGTCGGTCGAAGGCCTGCTGGGCAGAACCACGCCGGCCGGCCACAAGCTGGGCAGCGACCTCGACGTCGTGATGTATCTGCTGGACGAGGCGGGCGTGGCTTGTCTGGATGGCGCGGCTTATGGGCTGTCGCCGTATCTGCGGCTGAGCTTCGCGACCTCGATGGAAAACATCGAAGAGGGCTGCCGCCGCATTCGCGACGCATGCACGCGCCTGGGCTAAAGCCTTTTTTTGCAGCACCCATACCTACATACCAAGGGAATTCCATGAAGACGTTCATCTCCTCCTTCGCCGCCATCGTTGGCCTTGCCGCAACGCTGGCCCCCGCCGCCAATGCCGACACGCTGCAGGACATCAAGGCGCGCGGCAAGTTCATCTGCGGCACGATGGGCACGGCCGAGCCGTTCAGCTTCCAGGACCCGAAGACCCGCGGCATCGTCGGCTATGAAGTCGACGTGTGCCAGGCGTTGGCCGACAGCCTGGGTGTGCCGCTCGAACTCAAGCTGATTGCCGTCGAGGCGCGCATTCCTGAACTGATCGCCGGCCGCGTCGACGTGGTGGCCGCCAATCTGGGCTGGACGCCCGAGCGCGCCAAGCAGATCGATTATTCGCACCAGCATTTCGTCAGCCCGCAAAAAATCCTGTCGCGCGAATCGGACAAGGATCTGAAGGCGCCCGCCGATCTCGCCGGCAAGCGGGTCAGCGCCGTGCGCGGATCGTCGTCGGAGCAGGGCGCGCGCAAGAACATCCCGAATGTCGATCCGGTCACGTTCAAGGATCCCAGCGGCGCATTCCTGGCGTTGCAGCAGGGCAAGGTCAGCGGCTTCGTCGGTTCGGAACTGATGCTGGTCAAGCTGCAGCACCAGGCCGCCTCGAGCGCCGTACCGGTCAAGATCCTGGAGCCCGCGCTGTTCATCGAACCGTGGGGCGTCGGCGTGCGCAAGGGCGACACGGCAATGCTGAATCAGGTGAACAAGGTGCTGGACGGCATGGAAGCGTCCGGACAGGCTGCCAAGACCTTTGACAAGTGGTTTGGCGCCGGCACCCAGTTCAACATCAAGCGCGACTTCCGCATCGAAGAAATCAAGGGTTGATGCGCCGCGCGCGCTGGAGCCTGGTTCGATGCATTACATCTTTGACTTCAGCGCCATTTTTCAGGGCGAGTATCCGGACTGGCTGCTCAGGGGGTTGATCACCACCCTGGCGCTCGCCGGGCTTTCCTGGATTCTGGCGTTCTTCGTGGGCAGCCTGCTGGCGGTGATCCGCCTGACGGGCTCGCCTGTCGCCAATGGGTTGGTCGCGACGTATGTCGCGTTCCACCGCAACGTGCCCATGCTGGTGCACATCATGTTCTGGTACTTCGGCGTACCCGCGCTGCTGCCGTTCGCCGTCACCGACTGGCTCAACAGCCACGGCAGTGAATTCATCCTTTCCTGCATCGCAATCGGGCTGGTGATGTCGGCCTATGTCTGCGAAGACCTGCGCAGTGCGGTGCGCGGCATTCCTGCCGGCCAGGTCGAGGCCGCCCGCGCGTTGGGCCTGAGCTTTCTGAAGACCATGCGCAAGGTGGTGCTTCCCCAGGCCTTTCGCATTGCGATCCCGCCGTTGCTCAACCAGACCCTGTTGCTACTCAAGAACACGAGTCTGGCGATGGCCATCGGCGTGACCGAGTTGACCGCGGCCGCTCGCGAAATCGAGAACAACACGTTTCGAACGTTTGAGGCCTATGCCGTGGTGACGGTGATCTATCTCGTGCTCTCGTTCCTGATCATGGGCGGCGGCGCGATGCTGCAGCGACGCTATCGTCCGCTGGGAGTGCGCTGACCATGTGGGACATCCTTAAAGACAATTGGCTGCTGCTTCTGATCGGCCAGTATCCGCATGGTCCGATCGGCGGCCTGGCCGCGACCTTGGGTCTGGCTGCCATCAGCCTCGCCCTGGCGCTGCCGTGCGGCGTGCTGCTGGCGCTGGGCCGCATCAGCCCCTACCGGATCTTCTATTGGCCTTCGTCGGCCGTGGTCTACCTGGTGCGCGGCCTGCCGCTGCTGATGTTCATCTTCTGGGCCTACTTCTTCGTGCCGATCATCATCGGCCGTCCTGTCGCGGGCTCGACCACGATGGTGGTGGCGCTGGTTTGCTACGAAAGCGCGTATCTGGCCGAGATCATCCGCGCCGGCATCCAGGCGCTGCCGCCCGGCCAGCAGGAAGCCAGCCGCGCGCTGGGCCTGTCGTACATGCAGACCATGCGGCGCGTCATCCTGCCGCAGGCGCTTTACAACATGCTGCCCAGCATGCTGAGCCAGTTCGTGTCCACGGTGAAGGAAACCTCGCTGGCTTATGTCATCAGTGTCCAGGAGCTGACGTACGCCGCCAACCAGATCAACAGCGTATTGCTGACCAAGCCGTTTGAAGTCTTCGGGCTGCTTGCGTTGACTTATTTCGTCCTGAATTTTGGCCTGAGTTCCCTGGTGCACCTGACCGAACGCCGCATTGGCCGACGGCGCGCCGGACTTGCGCCTGCCCAGAAAGTGGTGCCCACATGATCCGATTTTCCGAAGTGCAGAAGTGGTATGGCGAGTATCAGGCGCTGGCCGATGTGACGGCGCAGGTCGACCGGGGCGAGGTGGTCGTGGTGTGCGGGCCCTCCGGCTCGGGCAAGTCCACGCTGATCCGCACCGTCAACCGGCTGGAGCCCATCCAGAAGGGCGTCATTGAAGTCGACGGCAAGGACATCTACGGCAAGGACGTGCACCTGGACGCGCTGCGCAGCCACATCGGCTTTGTGTTTCAGCAGTTCAATCTCTTCCCGCATCTGTCTGTGATGGAGAACCTGATGCTGGCGCCGCTGCAACTGAAGCGCGCCCGCCGCCCCGAAGCGCGCGAGCGTGCCATGCAACTCTTGGAAAGAGTGGGGCTGGCCCACAAGGCAGAGGCCTATCCCTCGCAATTGTCCGGCGGTCAGCAGCAGCGCGTGGCGATCGCCCGCGCGCTGGCCATGAATCCGCCGGTCATGCTGTTCGACGAGCCGACCAGCGCGCTGGACCCGGAAATGGTCGGCGAAGTCCTGCAGGTGATGAAGGGCTTGGCGAAGGATGGGATGACCATGGTGTGCGTGACGCACGAGATGGGCTTTGCCCGTGAAGTGGCGGATCGCGTCTGGTTCATGGACGCCGGTCGTATCGTGGAAACCGGAACGCCGGATGCTTTCTTCAATCGGCCGCACACTGCCCGCGCGCAGAAATTTCTGGCGGAGATCCGGCATTGAAACCGGGGCTGCCGTGCGGCAGCCCTGCTATCGCGCGACCGTCAGCCGCAAGGCGCCTGCCATCCGGCCACGGCGTCTTCCGTCACTGTAAAAACGATGATGCTGTTTTTATTTCGCGGCAGTATATTCATCCGCAGAATCAGCATCTTTGGGATGATTGAGACGGTCGCAGGCGTCGGGTAGATTTCGCATCAAGCATGGTGCGATGCGCCTGGCGCCCGACCAGAACAAGTCCCAAGTGACAAATCGCATTCCGGAACTTGCCGCGCTTTTGGCGCCGCGCAAGAGGTATTTTCATTGACCGTTGTTCTATGCATCGGAGGCCGCAATGAATATCCGCGATACGTCTCATCCAGCCCGCCCCTTCCCGTGTGAATCCGTATCGGGCTACGCAATGAGCCCGCGAAACACGCGGTTCGTCCACGCCTGATCGAACGAGCACCCCCGCACCGCATGACACCGATCTCTGCGTCTTTGGATGCTTGGGTGGCGGGCCGGCGCTGGTGTCCGCCAATCGGGACACCAGCGCTGGCGATTCCAACGATGCGGACCTGGAGATTTTCATGAACAAGTCGATTTTCCCTTGCATGGCGATCGTGCTCTCAGGCGTCTGCCTGTCGACGGCCGCCCAGACCGTTACGCCGCTCAAAGGCCAGACTCCCGAATTGACCCAGCAGGACATCGCCGCGTGCCAGGCGCAGTCGGCCAACACGTCGAGCGCGGCGGCCGCCGACACGCCTTCGGCTGGCGGACGAGCCCGTGGCGCAGCAGCCGGCGCCACGGCGGGCGCTGTCGTCGCAGGCGCGCGTGGGCGCCAGCACGAAGAGGTGTATGACCGTATGGATGACGACACCAAGCAGGCGTACCGGCAGAACCAGGCGAAGGACGCCGCCGCGGCGGGCATGGTGGTGGGCGGGTCGCGCCAACGACAGGACCGGCGTCAGGATCGTGCGAACCAGGCGCAGCAGAGTGCGAACGCTTCGTCGGCTTATGCCGCTTGCATGCAGCAGCGCGGCTATCAGGTCGGGCCGTGAACGCGCAGGGCGTGTTTTTTCATGCGTTACCCAGTTTCCCGTGCGACACACCACAAAAGGAGTACGTCATGTCTCATAAATATTCCGCAGTCTGCCGGACCGGTATGGCCCTCTTCACCATCATTGCGGCTGGCTTTCTGTTTGGCGGCTGTACCACGACACCGCCGTCCAAACCGTCTGCTGCGCCCAAGACCGATACGCGGGCTGCTTTGGACGACGCGGCCAATGCGACCTTATCCAAGCTTTACGAAGCCGCGCCGTCATCCCGTGAGCTGGTCGCTCGCGCCAGGGGCGTGCTGGTGTTCCCGGATGTGCTCAGCGGGAGCTTCATCGTCGGAGCCGAGCATGGCAAAGGTGTGCTGCGCGTAGGGCAGTCGGCGGTAGGCTACTACCGCACTACGTCGGGGTCGATCGGCTTTCAGGCGGGCGCGCAATCAAAGGCCATGGTCCTGCTGTTCATGACGGATGATGCCTTGAACAAGTTTCGCAACAGCAGTGGCTGGACGGTCGGCGCCGATGCCACGGTGGCGATCGTGAATATCGGCGCCAACGGACGCATCGACACGAACACTGCGAAGCAGCCGATTGTTGGCTTCGTGATGAACAACGGAGGCCTGATGGCCGGCGTCTCGCTAGAGGGAACGAAGATCTCGAAGTACGAGCCGTGAAGGCCGAAGTGGACCGCCCGCGGAGTCACTTTCAGGACGACGGTGACTCTTGCGGGCCTGTGGCTTCGATGGCAGATGCCCTGGGCCGGCAATCGCCTGAGGTCGCCTCCCGGGGCTCGCAGGCCCCTTGCGCTGCGCGGTATTATCGCGAGTCCACCAGCCGCAAGGAAGGGAATGAATCAGCAGCAGCGCACGACCAAACGCCGCCGGATTCCGCGCAAGGCCTGGGCCTTGGGTCTGGCCATCGCCGCAGCCGTGGGGTTTTATGCCTGGAGGGAATCCCCGCTGGGTCCAGGCCTGACCGAAAGCAAGATACACAAGATCCTGGTCGCCGCCATGGAAACGCCCACCAATGCCCCGGGCAGCGCCTGCGTCAATGTGGTGGGTGTGCGGCCCTTGCCGACCGATGTCTATACGGTCTTCCTGGAAGAACAGGACAAGGTCGTGCAGGGGCTGATCAAACACGGACTCATCACGGTCAAGCGCGTCAGTGCTGACGGCGATGGTTCACCTCCAAAACCGGATGAGGATCCCGACGACGCCACCAGCCACATGGCGCTGACCGAAAAGGGCCGTGCGTACTACACCGATGGCGAGGTCCGCCTCGCTTCCAAGCTGGTCTATACCGCGAAGTTCTGCGCCCCTGGTCTGCAGGTCGGCAAGATCCTGGACTACTCCAAGCCGGGCAAGAATCCTTTCGACGACAACCCCAACGCGGTGTCGGCGGTGAAGTTCGAATGGCGGCTGGATCGCGCCACGGCGGATTGGGCAGCGGACCCCGCGTTCTATCCCCAGATAAGCGGCTTTGCTTCGAGGGATCAGCCTGACGAGTGGCAGACCCGGCACATCATGCTGGAACGGAAAAACGGTGTATGGGGGTTGGGGGACGATCCGTATAAGATCCGCTGGTGAGGCGGACGGCTGCCACGACTTGAGCGGGGATCGTCAACACGCCTACGCGCCGTTGCCGAACTTATCGCGGTAAGCGGCCGGACTCGTCATCACGATGCGCCGGAAGTGCCTGCGCATGGACTCCTCGGAGCCGAACCCGGCGAGTTCGGCGATGCGGCCAATCGGCAACGGCGTTCTGGCCTCCAGCATGTCACGCGCCGCGGCCACGCGTTCGCGGACCAGCCATTCATACGGCGCCATGCCCGTGGCGTCTTGAAACTGCCGTTGCAACGTGCGCGGGCTCATGGCTGCACGCTCTGCCAGTGATCGCAGGGTGTGTGGCAAAGCAGGATGCAGGCGCATCCAGTCCATCAGCTTGGCCAATCGCCCGCTTTCATCGTGCGGCATGGGGCGCGGCACAAATTGCGCCTGCCCGCCTTCCCGGTGCGGAGCCACCACGAGCCGTTGCGCCACCCGATTTGCAACGGCCCCCCCATAATCGCGTCGCACCAGGTGGAGCAACATGTCCAGACCGGCTGCCGAGCCCGCCGATGTGATGATCTGCCTTTCATCGACATACAGCGCGTCCGGCTGAACGCGCACTTGCGGGTAGCGCTGCTGCAGCTTGGCGGCGTATCGCCAGTGCGTGGTGACGGTCTTTCCATCAAGGACGCCCGCCGCCGCCAGCACGAACACACCGGAACAAATCGAACAGAGCCGCGCGCCGCGCTGGTAAGCCATCCGGAGCTTTTTCAGCAAGGGCGCAGGCGGCAACTCGTCCGCGTCGCGCCAGCCGGGCACGACGATCGTATCCGCCCGATCAAGTAGCTTGAGCGAGTAGGGCGCCGCCACGGTGATGCCGCCTGCCGCGCGCAGCGGGCCGGGCTCGACTGCGCAGACCGCGAAGCGATACCAATCGACGTCGAGCTCGGGACGCTCGAGCGCAAACAGCTCGGTCACACAGCCGAATTCGAAAGTACACAGCCGGTCATAAGCCAGCGCGACGACAAGGTGTTTTTCCATGGCGTGATGTTACCGGTAATTGTCATTTACGCCACTTATCCGGCGCGCGGTCCGCCGTCAGAATGAGGCTCCTGGATCGATCTTCCAGCATCGCTTCTTTGGCCCATTCACACAGAGTACAAACATGCCGACCCCCAACCCCGTCACCGCCATCCCCGCCGCCGACAGCGCATCCGCGCTCGCCCACTTTCGCGCAGAACTGCAATTCGAGACCGATTGTTCAGATGTCGCCGGCGCGTTCGCCAGCGGCTCACCCGGTTTCGTGCTGCTGGACGTGCGTAGTCCCACGCTGTTCGCGCAGGGCCATGTGCCGGGCGCGGTGAATCTGCCGCACGGAAAGATAGTCGAGTCGAAATTGGCGAGCTATCCCGTGGACACGCTGTTCGTGACGTACTGCGCAGGTCCGCATTGCAATGGCGCGACACGGGGCGCGATACGGCTTGCTCAGTTAGGGCGGCCGGTAAAGGTGATGCGCGGCGGGATCACGGGATGGCTCGACGAGCGTTTGCCGCTTGCGGGAATTGATGACGGGCAGGGCGGTGAAGGATCTGAGCGCAAATAGCCTTGAAATCCCGCACCTTTCGTGGGGGGCGGAGGTATCGTTTCGCGCCAGTCAGGGCAAAGATCATTTTGACCCTACGCCGCCTGAATTCTCGCTATCATCCACGGCACCATGCCGACCAAAACCTCGCTCCCTGCCGCCTGCGCCGCTGCGCTGTGCGCACTCTCCCTGACCGCCACGGCGGCGCCGCAGGCTTCGCCTTCGTTCGACTGCGCCAAGGCGCGCACGGGCGCAGAAAAGGCCATCTGCGCGAACCCGCAACTTGCGGCGCTCGATGCGAGCATCGCCAAGCGCTACAACGAGGCGCGTAAATCTCTGGACGCCGTCACGGCCGAAGCGCTGTTGCGCGACCAGCGCGATTTCACCAAGGTGCGCGACGATGCCTTCGAGCAGCCGTTCGACAAAGACAAGTCAGTCGAGGAAATCGCGACCCGCATGAAGCACCGGGACGCGTTCCTTGCCTCGCTGGATTTGGCTGAACGCAAGGGCTTTACCGGCAGATGGCGCAACATCTCGGGCGAGATCACGCTCTGGAAGGAGCCCGACGGCGACATCCTGTATGAAGGATCGGCCGAAAAGCCGCGCACCGGAAGCTGGTCGTGCAACGTGGAGGCTTCCGGCAAGGCCAAGGGCGAACGGCTGCAGGTCAAGAGCGTCGACACGAAGGGCTGGGTACTGAACCTGAAGCGCCAGGGCGATGCCTTGGTCGTGGAGGAACAGCCGCCCGGCGCGGGTGCATCGGGTCCGCCTTATTGCGGCGCGAATGGAACCTTGGCCGGCACGTTTTTTCCGATACGCTGAGCGATAGCCGAAATGCATGGCTGCGGGTCGAGGCGCAAGCGCCATACCCGCACAAGATTATCGCCAACACGCGGCGCCTTCCGAGGCCGACATCGGCTGCGATGTCTTCGTCGCTGCGGGCTTCCTGCCTTCCTGAGCGGCACGCAGGATTGAAGGCGGCGCCGTCCGCTTCGTTCTGATCTGCATAAGCCACAGCGTAGTTGTTCAGCGCGTCGGAAAAGCCCCCGCCACGCCCGGGGTACGCAGAAACCCCAACTTCATCTCACGCACCAGCCGGAAATAGAAGCCTTTTCAGGGTAAGATTTATCAAGAATGGCTCTTATTTACATTACGATTTGGCCGGGGCTCGTCTGTTCCGGCGCGGAATGATCCCCGCTTGCTCTGATGACGTCCTCCGTTTCCTCGCCCCTGACCGCCCCGCACGGTTCGCTTCTAGCGTCCTTGTACCGAGACCATCAGCCCTGGCTTTTGGGCCGTTTGTGTGCGCGCCTGCGCAACCGTGCCGACGCGGAAGACGTCGCGGCCGAGACATTCGTGCAGTTGGCGGAGTCGGGTGACGCGCCGCATCTACGCGAACCGCGTGCGTTTCTCTCCACGATCGCCAAGCGCGTGCTGTTTCATCTATGGCGGCGGCAGGATCTGGAGCGCGCCTATCTGCAATCCCTGATGGCAGTGCCTGAGGCCGTGGCGCTCTCCGCCGAGCAGCGCGCCCTGTTGCTTGAAGCGATCGAGCGCATAGATCGGGCGCTTGATCAACTGCCGGTTCCTGTCAAGACGGCATTCCTGTACAGCAGGCTCGATGGCATGCGCTATCCCGAGATTGCGCAGGCGTTGGGGGTGTCGCTCGCCACCGTCGAGCGCTATATGAAGCGCGCGCTGCTGCAGTGCCTGGCATGCGAACCCTGACGGCTGACGAGCGCCAGCCCGACTCGACGATTTTGGAGGCGGCGGTCGATTGGCAGGTAAGCCTGGAAGCCGGCCGCATGTCGGCCGCCGACCGCGACGCGTTTGAACGGTGGCATGATGCCGATCCCCGCCACGCCCAGGCGTGGCGCCGCGTGACGGGCGTGCTGCAGCAACCGATCACGGTCGTGCAGGAACTCAATGGGCCGTCGCATGGCCAGTTGCTCGCGGCGCGCAAGGCGCTCCTGCACAAGCGCCGGCGGCAAATGCTGCGCGGCGCGCTGGTGTTGGCAGGCACGGCAGGTGGGGGTCTGATGGCGCTGGATCGTGCGCGGCCAATCAGTCAGATGCTGGCCGATCTGAGCACGGGCACGGGCGAACGCCGCAGCTTCGACCTCCCCGACGGCAGCCACGTGATGCTCGACGCGCGCTCGGCCGTGGATCTTGATTTCTCCGGTGCACACCGGCAAATCTCGCTCAGAGCGGGAGGCTTGATTGCGCGGGTGCACGCGCACGCGGCGTCGGCTCTGGCGATCGGCACTTCCTACGGCACGCTGCGGTCAGCCAGCGGGCGCGTCATGGCGGCTCATCACGGCGATTCTGTTCGGGTCGTGGCGCTGGACGGCCCGGTAAGCGTATCCGCCGCGGACGGTAGCCAGGCCACGCTGCAATCCAGCCAAGGCGTCCGGCTGACCCGGAGGGGTCTGCAACCCTTGTCCGGCGATCCCACGGCACTGGCCAGCTGGCAAACCGGCATGCTCAGCGTCGACAATGCCCCGCTCGAAGACGTGGTCCAGGCATTGCAGGCGTATTACGTGGGTGTCCTGCGCGTGGCGCCAGCGGCACGCCGCCTTCCGGTCTTCGGCGTGTTCGCCCTTGATGATCCTGAGCAGGCTATCCAGGCGGTGTCGGCGAGCCTCGGCTTGCGGACCCGCCGGCTCGGATGGCTTATCTCGATCGACGTGCCCGAAAAAAATACGTGAATCGGTGAGGGGTTTTTCGTTCTCGCTCCACAACAAGGGTGAAACGAAACCTGGAGAAGCTTTCATGCCATACCGATTTACAGCGCCCCTGCGGCCCCTGGCCGTCGCCGGTTGGCTGGCCTGCGCCGCAGCCCCGCTGACCTTTCCCCTCAGCGCAGAGGCGGCGGATGCTGCGGCAGCCGGTGCTGCGGCAGCCGGTGCCCAGATCGACCTGAACCTGCCCGCCGGCCCCTTGACCGGGAGCCTTACCCGCATCGGCCAGTTGGGGGGACGCAGTATTGCCGCCGACCCGGCGCTGCTCGTTGGCCGTCAGGCCCCCGCGCTCTCTGGCCGCATGACCGCATTCGAAGCCGTGCAACGCGTTTTGGCGGGTTCTGACCTGCAGGCGGTCAGCCTCGCAAGCGGCGCCATCACGATACAGCGCTTGCCCAATCGCGCGGACGCTGCCGCGCCCGAGGTCCAAACCCTGCCGGTCGTCTCGGTGAGCACCGACCGTCTTGCCAGCAACCTGATGGCGCCCACCCGCTCGGTCACCGTGATCGAGGGCGAAACGCTCGACGACTTGCGCGACAACTCGCCCAATCTGGCCACGATGCTGACCAAGGCGGTGCCTGGCATGTCGGATTCAAGCCGGAACCTGACCGATTTCGGTCAGACGCTGCGTGGACGGAACGCGCTGATTCTCGTGGACGGCATTCCCATGAACACGAATCGCGACTCCTCGCGCAACCTGGTCAACGTCGATCCGGGGCGCATCGAACGTATCGAAGTCGTGCGCGGCAGCAACGCCATCTACGGCAGCGGCGCCACCGGTGGCATC
Organism: Achromobacter animicus; assembly: GCF_040775605.1. NCBI lineage: Bacteria > Pseudomonadati > Pseudomonadota > Betaproteobacteria > Burkholderiales > Alcaligenaceae > Achromobacter > Achromobacter animicus. The sequence goes on along the minus strand of NZ_JAYGJK010000001.1, from coordinate 4,473,410 downwards.
ATTTCGATCACCACCCGCCAGCCGGGTGGCGAGCCCATCGCCGAGACGAAGGTCGGCATGGACATGTCGCTGTCGAACCCGGGCGCAGCGGGGATGGGCGGTCAGGTGCAGCACTTTTTCTCGGGTAGCAAGGACCGGGTCGATTACGAGCTGGATCTCTCGTACCGCCGCATCGGCGGCTCGTACGATGCGCATGGTGACCGCATCGCGCCGGATGCCAGCCAGGGCGATCTGTTTGACTCCAACACCTACAGCATCGGTGGCAAGCTCGGCTTTCGCATCGACGCCAATCAGCGCGTGCAACTGGCCGCCAGTTACCTGCGCGCCCGGCAGGATACGGACTACGCCAGCGATCCTGCCGTGTCCCGCACGCCGCTTGGCTCGACCAATGCCCGCGCCATTAGAGGCCTGGATCTCGCGCGCCAGAACGAGGTCGAGAATACGCTGGTCAGTCTGAGCTACGACCACCGGGACCTTTGGGGCAGCAGCCTCTCGGCGCTGGCCTATGCCCGCGACAGCAGCACGCGTTTCGCGCCATCGGACTCGCGCGCCAACGTGAATCGCGGCAACAACGTCGACCAGGTCATGCAGAACAACAAGATCTTTGGCGGCCGCCTTACCATCGACACGCCGTTGACTGCTTCGGGCGATACCGCGCTCAGCTGGGGGGCGGACTTCATCCAGGAGCGCAGTGAAATGCCCCTGGACGTGTACGACCCGCAGATCTACGACCAGAGCGGCGGTCTGCAATTCCGGCGCATCGGCACGAATACCTATCTGCCCTGGACCACCACGCGCAGCGTCGGTATCTTCACGCAGCTTCAACACCGCTTCAATGAACGGTGGTCGGCAGAGGCGGGCGTGCGTTACGAGCGGTCGAGCGCCTGGTTCGATGATTTCCAGCCGTTGTCGCAGTCGCGCCTGGCCCGGCCCGCCACCGTGGAAGGCGGGCGCATCAGCTACGACGCGTTCATGTACAACGCGGGCGTGATGTTCCAGCCCGCCGACAATCATGAGCTGTACGCCTCGTTCAGCCAGGGTTTTGACCTTCCTGACGTGGGCCTGCAACTGCGCAATGCGCGTGCGGGCTTCGACATAAACTCGTCAGAGCTGCAGGCAGTCAAGACCAACAACTACGAACTCGGCTGGCGCGGACGCTTTGCCAGCACCGCCGCCTCGCTGGCCGTGTTCCGCTCCGACTCCGACCTTGGCGCGGTGCAGTCCTTCAACAACGGCCTCACGCTCACGCGGACGCGCGAACGCATCCACGGTGTCGAAGCTACCGTGGACCACTACTTCGACGACGACGTCTGGGCCGTGGGCGGCACGTTCACGTGGATGTACGGCAAGGAGAAGGCGCCGGGCGCGAGCGATACGCGCATCATGACGGGCTATCGCATTCCGCCCCTGAAGCTCACCGCCTACGCGCAATACCAGCCCAGCGAGCGCTGGCGCACGCGCGCGGAGCTGACTTACTTCGGCGCGCGCGACTATCGCCTCTCTGATGGCCGTACGCAATTCGCGCGCGCCGACGTGAAAAGCTACCTGACCGTCGACGTGATGGCCCGTTACGATCTCGACAAGCAGAACTGGTTCACGTTCAGCGTGCAGAACCTCTTCAATCGCCAATACCTGCCGCTCTACAGCCAACTGCTGCGCAGCGGCAACAACAACAGCCGCCTGCCGGCGGCGGGCGCAGTGCTCAGCATGACGTATACGCACCGCTGGTAAGCCGCCATGGCGCGCAAGGCCTGGGTCCAGGTTCATCGTTATTTGGGCCTGACCATGCTCCTGCTGCTGCTGGTCAACGCCGTGACCGGCAGTGTCCTGGCGTTCCAGCACGAGCTCGACCGCTGGCTCAACCCCCAGCTGTTCACTCCTGCACGGCAAGGCGTGGCGCTGCCGCCCGACGTCTTGATCGCGCGCGTGGAAGCGGCCGACCCGCGCCTGCGCGTCGCACTGCTGCCGCTCGACACGCGCCCGGGCGACGCCATCGAGCTTACGGTCGCGGCGCGCAGGCCGCCGGCCGAGGGCGCGTCCCCCTCACTGGCGTTCAACCGTCTGTTCGTCGACCCCGCGACTGGCGCGGTGCTGGGGCAGCGCCAGTGGGGCGCGTGGCGCATGGACCTGCCGCATCTCATGGGCTGGATGAACCAGCTGCACCGCACGTTCCTTTTGCCTGCGCCATGGGGCATGTGGCTGGTGGGCGGCCTGGCGCTCTTCTGGTTGCTGGCGTCGCTGATTGGCGCGTGGCTCACCCTGCCGGGGTGGGCCCAGGGCAGGCGGGCGTTCTGGCAGAAGTGGAAGCCCGCGTGGCAGATCAAACGCGGCGCCTCCCGGCAGCGGCTCACCTTTGATCTGCACCGTGCGGGCGGTCTTTGGACCCTGGCCGCGGCTATCGGACTCGCGGGCTCGGGCGTGTACTTCAATCTGGGCAACGAGATCTTCCGGCCGGCCGTCAGGCTGTTTTCCCCGATCACGCCGCATCCCGTCCAAAGCCTGCCCCGCCATGCCGGAACGCGACCGCCGCCCGCGTATGGCATCCAGGCGGCCATTGCGCGCGCACGCGAGCATCTGCCCCCAGCGGCTCTCGGCTTCCTGCCCTGGTACGCCAGCCATCTGCCGGACAAAGGCGTTTATCGCATCGCCTTCAAGGAAGACGGCATGCGCGAGCGCGCGCTGCGCCTGCGCTATGAACAGATCTTCATCGATGATCAGACCGGCATGCTGCGCGGCATGACGGGATACGACAGCGGTACGGCCGGCGATCGCTTCCTGATCTGGCAGTACCCGCTGCACACCGGCCGCATCCTCGGCTGGCCCGGCCAGGTGCTGGTCGCGGTGACGGGGCTGGTGGTGGCGTTGTTGTGCGTGACGGGTTTTCTGGTGTGGCGCGTGCGGCGCAAGGCGCGCCGGGGCGCGGGAGGGCGGGGCCAGGGCGGCATCTGAGAGGCAGGTCGGAATCCCCAGCTAGAGACGGCTCCGCGGCGGCGGTGCCCAGGTCGCCGGTAGCGAGTCAGGCCGCAGTCGGTATCATTTCGCTTGGCTTCAACGGGGGATCGCCCTCGTCACCCCTTTGAGTCCTGCCGCCATGAAGAGCTCTTCTACCGCGTGGGTCATGCCTGTCGTGGCCATTTTCACGCTACAGACTGTCTCCGCGTTTCTTTCACGCCTTATCCCGATCGTTGCGACTGCGATGTCCGAAGAGTTCGGATGGAGCGGGAGTTCCATCGGCTACCTGACTGCGAGCAACGCGCTAGGCGGCCTGATGATTCTCGTTGTCGGATCGTCCATGCTTCGGCAAATTGGAGGCACGCGCAGCTTGCAGCTGGCTCTGGTTGTGGGAACGGCAAGCATGGCGTTTTTCTATTACCCGAGCATGGCCGTGGCCCTGGTGGCCTGCTTTGCCATGGGGATGAGCAACGGTGCCGCGAATCCGGCCGGAAGTGAGGTGCTGCAGAGATTCTCACCGCCGGAGATGCGCAATCTCATGTTCTCGGTCAAGCAGGCGGGTGTGCCACTGGGCGGAATGATCGCGGGGCTGTGTATTCCGGTAGTCATCGCCCTTGTCGGGTGGCGCCTGGCCCTCGTTGTCTGTGCGGTAATTGTTTTGGTGCCAACCGCGCTGACCTGGCGATTGAGCGGGATCCTGGATGTGAAGGGCTCGGCGAAGAAGCGGCGGCCGTCCATGATGCCTACGCTGCACTCGTTACGCATGCTCAGCGTGCCGTTGGCGTCGCTGAGAAGCAATCGCGGCTTGTTGAAGATGTCGATTGTGGGCAGCCTGTTTGCCGTATCCCAAAGCTGCTGGTTCGCGTTCTCCGTGGTTTACCTGGTGGACCGGCTGGGCTTTTCATTGAGCCTGGCGGGAGCGGTATTTGCCGTGATGCAGGTAGGAGGGGTCGTCGGCAGGATTGCGTTGGGTTGGCTTTCTGACCGCTTGGGGTCGGCCACCGGAAGTTTGTCGATTGCCGCCCTGTTCTCGGCAGGCACGACGATCCTCTTGGGATTTACCACCCCGCAATGGCCGCTCTGGTCTCTCATGGTTCTAGCCTTGGTCGCCGGGTGCTCTGCGGCAAGCTGGAACGGTGTGCAGATTGCGGAGGTCGCCCGCCGCTCGCCTGCCCACCAGATCGCAGAAACGGCTGCGGGAGCCTCGATATTGGTCAGTTTGGTGAACATCGTGGCGCCGGCTGCTTTCGCGGCCACGGTGGCGTTCAGCGGCAGGTACGATATCGCGTTCCTTTGCGCCGGCGCTTGCTCGTTGTTGGTGCTGTTTTTCTTGCCCCGGGACGGGCGTACTTCCCCAGCGCCTTCTTGAACATCGTGCTGAACGCGGTGACGGATTTATCCGTCCCGCGGCCGGCCGGCCCGCGCGCCTAGCCGATTGCCGACGACTTGCCGCGCACATTCACCGGGGATCCCGGCTCCCCCGAGAACGCCACTTCGATGCGGCAGGGCATGCCCATATCCTCGCCTTGCAGGATGACGATTTCGCCATGGGCTTTCCGGCCCAGGTCGCGCAGCATTCCGGCAAAAGCCGCGGCGGCTGCGCCGGTTGCCGGGTCTTCCAGCACGCCGCCAATGGCAAACGCGTTGCGCGCGTGGAACAGGGTATCGCTCTCGCTGAACACGAACGCGATGGTTCCGATGCGATGCGCTTGCATGAAGTGCCGTCCTTGGTCGAGGTCGTAGTTCATGCGCGCCAATGCGGCGCGTGAAACCAGCGGGACAATCAAGTGGTCGATCCCCGCGTTGGCCATGCAGGGCGCGAGCGTGGGATCCAGGTCGTCCATTGCGTAGCCGAAGAGTTCGAGCGCCTCGGCTAACAACTCGGGGCTGGCGAGTGCGCTGCGCGTCGGCGGCGAGCGCAGCACGCTTATCCATTCGCCATCCTGGATTTCAGCCGACACTTCGATTCGGGCGTTTGCCAGGGCCAGCGGATACCGGGCCGGCCCCACGGTCTGCCCAAGCACCGCGCCTAGCGCGATGGTCGCATGCCCGCAAAAGGCGACTTCGGCTTCAGGCGAGTAGTACCGGGTGCGCCACGAACCATCGCCGTTTGGACAAGAGAAGACCGTTTCCGAATAGCCGACCTCGGCCGCCACCCTTTGCATTTCGTCGGGCGAGGGGAGTTGATCCGCAAGAACGACGCCGGCGGGATTTCCGCCTTGGCCCTGGTTGGTGAATGCAGCGATCCGGTGAATGTGCATGAGGTTTTCTCTGTTGTCTCGGTGTGGCAATTGTGTATAGGGGGCAAGAATAAGGCAATGCGCCGAGGTTCAGCCGGGCTGTTTCAGGTGCTGGCCAGGCCCAAGCCCAGCAACGCCGCCATCGCGGCCAGAGCCCGAAGCCGCCGCGGCGCATAGCTGAGCGTGAGGGTGGTCAGGATCGCGCCGCATGACAGCATGCCGAGCCAGACCAGTGTCGCCACCGCGATACCCCAGGCCTGCAGGCAGGCGGCCATCGCAGCAAGCGCCAGCAGCGCGGCGCCCAGACGCAAGCCGAATCTGAGCCCGGACGTTATGGTTTCGTGACCCGTTGCCTGTTCGTGATGCCGGTCCATTGCCAGCGCCAGGCAGGCAAAGGTGGCGAAGGCCAGCGCCAGCGCGGCCAGGGCTGCGATCGTGGTGCTCATGCGGTCCCCATCGCCCAGGCCAGCGCTGCCAGCACGGTAATGCCGGTCAGCAGCCACCGCCACGCATTCTGCGCCGCGAACACCCACAGCCCTGCCACCGTGTAGATCAGAAAGCTCAGCAGGCTGGCCACGACCACCCCGATCGCGGGGCTGACGAGGCCGCCAAGCGGCAGGAGCTGAGCCAGGACGATGGCGCTCACGGTCGCCAGCGCGTAGCCGCCCAGCACCGCGCAGAGCACCCGGGCCAGCACACGCCAGCGATGGCCATGCGGCGCGGCCGTCACGCGTGCCTGCCGGGGAGCGGTCCAGTCCCCCGCGCGCAGGCGCCAGGCCAGCAGGGTGAACAGTCCGCCAAGGACGACGATGGTGGACTCCACCAGTGCCGCCTGCCAGTCGCCTCGATGCGCATAGGCCAGCGCATGTTGCCCGGTGGTCAGCACGTTGGTCACAGGCAGCAAGAGGCACAGCAGCGCGGTGCAGGCAACCTGTTCGACCCAGGCGCGCCGCACCGGCCGCACGCAGGCATGTGCCAGGTTCAAGAGCCAAACCACGAAGAAGCCCCTGATCTCCCAGGTGTCGCGGGCGGGCAGTGCTGCCGGGAGCAGGCGGTTGGCATGGAAGTACGCGATGCAGGCCAGAGCGGCTCCCGCAATCGCCGCCACGTTGAGCGCTTCGACAATGCGGTAGAACGCTGGCGTGGCGGCGCCGAATTCGCTCTGGCCCTTGTTGCGCCGCTTGACGGTGTAGAGCACCGCTCCGGTCGCCATCATCAGCGTGCCCGCCAGTCCGCAGACGAAGTACAGCCACTTGATCGTCCAGCCGCCATATGAGGCCACATGCAGGCGCTCCATCACTTCATGCGCGGCGTCGCCAGCTTGCCGGCCGGCGGCTGGATGCAGGGCGGAAAACGCGCCGCTGACGCCGTCGAACACGGCGCGTCCGACCGGGCTGGTGAGATCGCGTATCGTGGCGGCAGAATCCGGCCGGCCATACACGCTGATGCGCTCCCGCGGCTGTCCCGGGCGCTCCACCATGATCATGCGGGCGGGGGTCGCCAGCGCCGTCTGCGCCGCGTGCATCAGCACGCCCAATTGCTGGCGCGCCGGCAGACCGTCGTCCAGCTGAGGACGTGGGGGCAATGCCGTGGTCCCGGCTTGCGGCGACTCCTTGGCAAGCTCCGCCTGCCAGCGCGCCGCCCCTTGCTCGCCATAGACCGCACGAAGCGGGCCTGGCATGTAGCTGGTGTAGAAGATCGCCAGCCCGGTATAGGCGATCATCAGCTGGAACGGCAGCGTGAGCACGGCCGACGCATTGTGGCCGTCAAGCCAGGCGCGCTGGCCGCGCCCCGGACGAAAGGTGAAAAAGTCCTTGAAGATGCGCTTATGGACAACGATGCCTGACAGCAGCGCGGCCAGCATGCCGATCGTCAGCCAGCCCACCAGCCAGAAGCCGAACGTGCCGGTATGCAAGCTGTAGTGCAACGTCATGAAATGGCGGCCGCCTTCGCTCTTGCGTCCCCACGGCTGGGGCAAAACGGTGCCGTCGCGCGGATCCATCGCGGCTTCGTGCGTGACGCCGGCGTTGGTGCGCCACACCAGCCGCATCGCCTGCGTCGTCGTTTCGGGCAGCTCGATGCGCCAGAAGCGTACGTCGGCTTCCTGGTCAGCGAGAAAACGCGAGGCCGCCGCCAGCACGGCCTCCTGCGGCAGTACCAGCGGCGCGGGCGGCAAGACGGGTTCGGCCGTCATCCAGCGCGAAATCGGCCCCCGGAATACGCTGATGCTGCCGGCCAGGAAGATCAGACACAGCAGCCAGGCGCACACCAGTCCGCACCAGGTGTGCAGCCAGCTCATGCGCTGGCGCAGGCCGGGCTTCATGTCAGAACGTGCCGCGCAGCGTCAGCATGGCGTTGCGGGGATCGCCGTAATGAATGCCGTTGACCAGGTTGCCGACGGCGCTGTAGTAGGTCTTGTCGAAGATGTTGTTGAGGTTGACCGTGGCGGCCCAATTGCGGTTGATCTGGTACTTCGCGTAGGCGCTCCACACCGCGCGGCCGCTGGCGTGCACGGTGGTGGCGCCGATCTGGCGCGACTGCCCGCTCTGCACATTGACGCCGCCGCCCACCGTGAAGGCGTTCAGGTCGCCGGGCAATTGATACGTGGTCCAGAGCCGGAAGATGTGCTTGGGCGTGTACCACGCGAACGCCTGGCCTTCGCCGTCCTGGTCCTTCAGGTACTTGGTCGTGTTGAAGGTGTAGCCGGCGAAGAGGTTCCAGCCGCGGGTCAGCTCGCCGCTGATCTCGGCGTCAAAGCCCTGGCTGCGTACCTTGCCCGCATCGGTGTAGCAGAAATAGCCGGCAGCGCAGGTCGGGCTGGTGTTGAAATCCACCTGGGCGCGGTTGTTCTGGTTGATGCGAAAGAGCGCGAATGCGGTATTGACGCGGCCGTCCAGCAACTCACCTTTCAAGCCCAGTTCGTAGCTTTCACCAACGATCGGCTTGAGCGACTCTCCCGCGGCATTCACCTCGCTCTGCGGCTGGAAGATGTCGGTGTAGCTCACATAGGTAGTCCATTGCGGCGACAGGTCCAGCATCAGGCCGGCATACGGCGTGAAGTGGGTGTTGGCCTGTTTGGTCTGATCGTTGACGAGCTCGCCGGCTTCAGTCGTGTTGGTCGTCCAGACCCGGTTGGATCGGCTGAATCGGCCGCCCAGCACCAGCTTCAGGGGATCGGCAAGTTGCAGGCGCGTGGTGCCGTAGAAGCCCAGTTCGCGATTGGAGCCGATGCGCGCCTCGTCGGTGTCTGCGCGTATCTCGGCCGTGGTGGGCTCGGGCAGGTTCGGATTGAAATTGAACGCGTTGAAGGTCGCGTAATTGACCAGGTACGCGTAGGAGGTGTCGATCTTGCTGTGTCCGTAGTTGGCGCCCACGACCACCTCGTGCGTGCGGCCGAACGCACGGAACTTGCCGGTCAGGTTTGCATCCACGCCCGAGGTATCGATGTCGGCCACCGTCCTGGCCACGCTGACCGTCGCCATCTGCGTCACGGGGTTCACCGCCCGGCTCGACGCGGTGTACTTCAGATGCTGGCTTTCTTTCACGTAGGCGCCGGTCATCTTGAAACGCCAGTCGTCGTTGAACGCATGCGTGAAGTCGGCGTAGAAGCCCTGGTTCGAGGTCTCCTGCCGGTTCCAGTTTGCGCCGAAGCTGGTGGACCGCCTGAAACCGACCTCTTCACCGTTGCTGTAGCGCGGCAGGCCGGAAATCGAAGGACGGCCTCGCAGGTCTTCGTAGCTATATCCTAGATTCACCTGCGTGCGAGGCGAGAAGTCGTACTCGACCGTGGCGTAGACGGTGGTGTTCTTCAGGTTTACCCGGTCCACGAAAGAGTGCTGGTCCTGGCGGTCGATCAGGGCGCGGCCGCGCAGGCTGCCGTCTTCGTTCAGCAGAGCGCTGCCGTCCAACTGCATGCCGTAACGGTCCCAGCTTCCGGCCTGGGATTCGACCATGAAGCGGTCTTCCTGCAGGGGGCGCATGCGCACCAGGTTCACCGCGCCGCCAGGGGAACCCGAGCCCTGCAGCAGGCCGGCCGCGCCGCGCAGCACTTCGACGCGGTCATAGAACGCGGTGCCGCCCGAGTAGTTGCTGGCGCGGCCATACATGCTGCGTTCCAGCGGCACGCCGTCGTACTGGATCACGCTGTTGTTGAAGCCGCGGGAATAGATGTATTTGCCGCCCTGCGGGCTCTGTTGCAAGGTCACTCCGGTGGTGTTTTCCAGCGCGTCATATACCGAGGTCAGGTTCTGCTCGTCCAGGCGCTGGCGTGTCACCACGCTGACCGATTGCGGTATGTCTCGCAGCTGCTGCTCGCCCTTGCCGATGGTGACCGCCGACGTGGTGTAGGACCCGGTGCCTTCGGTCATGAGCCGGTACTCCTGCCCCGTCACGGTGACAGGTTCGAGCATGGTCGCGCCGCCGCCAGGCAGGCGGCGCACGGCATAGCCGCCGCTGGAAAGCCTGACTCCCTCGAATCCGGTACGGGACAGCAATGCGCTCAAACCGCGCCCGGCGCTCCAGCGTCCTTGCAGCCCCTCGGACCGCAGCCCGCTCACCTGCGCGGCATCGAACGACACATTCACGCCGGCGGCGCGCGCAAACTGGTTCAGCGCCTGCTCAAGCGGCCCGGCTTCGATGGCGAAGGTGTATTCCGCTTCTTGCGCGGCGACACCGGCCTGCGCTTGGACCGCTGGGGCGATAAAGCCAAGAGCGGCGCCACACAGCAGGCCGGAAAGAACGGTGGACAACACGGTCGGGACGGGCGTCAGGCGCGACGTCCTGGGGGTACGAGCGAGGGTCATTGCGAAATCTTGATAGGCCAGGTTGAAAGATGTCTTTCCCTGTAGGCCGGTCGAAACCGCAAATCCCCTCACTTTTCATGAAAAAAAAACTTGGCAGCCGCAAAACCGGGTGAGGACGGGCTTCACGCGGGCCCGACGGCAACCCAGTAGCGGGTCCTGTAGCGCAGCCGGATCGGCAATGTCTGCGCCAGGAACGCAAGCGTCCGGTCGGTGTCGTTCACATGATAGGTGCCCGACACGCGCAGATCGGCGACCTCAGGCGCACAACTGATGCGGCCATGGCGGTATCGCGACAATTCGGCCAACAGGTCCGCCAGCCGCATGTCCGTGCCCTCGATCGCGCCGTCCAGCCAGGCATCGGCCACCATGGCAGGCTGGCTCATCAGCCGCGCGCCCACGCGGTCCAGCCGTGCGGTCTGGCCTGTCTCGGCGATCACCGGGGCCCCTCCGTCGGCGGGCCGCAGCGCGACGGCGTGCTGCTGCACGCTGACCCGGGCGTAATCGTCGTCCAGGCGCACCACGAATCGTGTGCCCAGCGCCTGGACTGCGCCGAACGGCGTGTGCACGAAAAACGGCCGCTTGATGGGTGACCGCGCATCGGCGCCGGTCTGGATCGAGATCTCGCCGCGATAGAGTACGAGCACGCGTTTGTCGCCTTCCATCCGGACGCCTACGGCGCTGTCGGTGTTCAGCGCCAGGAAAGTGCCGTCCTCGAGTGTCATGCGGTCGCGCACGCCCACGCCGGTGCTTACGTCCGCCAGCATGCGCTGCCACGGGGTGTGCTCGCGCACGGCCCAGCCCGTGCCCGTCAGTCCGCCCAGCAGCAGCATGCCCTTGACCAAGGCACGGCGCTGCTGCCGTCGCGTGTCGTGCGCCGTCCCCATGGCGATGAGCGTGTCCAGCGCCAGCTCCTGCGGTACTGCAGTGAAATCGGCATTCAACGCTTGCATGCGCAACCAGGCCCGCTCATGCAGGGGCGCCGCGCGGCGCCAGCGCTCGAAGGCGGCACAGGTGTCGGGATCGGGTGAACCGAAGTTCAGTTTGACCGACCAGGCGATGGCCTCATCGACCACGGCGGCAGGAATCGTGGCGGCCTCGCTCACGAGTCACCAAACCGGTGGGCATAGCATTGGCGCAAGCCCGCCGCGACATAACGTTCGGCGGTGGCAAGAGAGACGCCCAGACGTTCGGCGATCTGTGGACAGCGCATGCCCTCCAGCTGCGCCCACAGAAAGGCCTGGCGCACCTTCGGCTTGAGGGAATCCAGCATTTGATCGATCTTGATGAGCGCCTCCAGCACCAGCATCCGGTTCTCGGGCGAGGGCGCCAGTTCTTCGGGTGTGCGCGCCAGCACCGCGAGCCAGGCACGCTCGAGCTCGCTGCGGCGCCAGTGATCCACCAGCAGCCCGCGCGCGATCGTACTGAGATACGCGCGCGGCTCGCGCGTCTCGATCACCGCCGGCCGGCCCAGCAAGCGGAGGAAAACGTCGTGAGCCAGGTCGGCGGCTTCGGAGGAATTGCCTACTTGCTTGCGAATCCAGCCCCGCAGCCATCCGTGGTGGTCCGCATAGAGCGTCTCGACTTGGGCCTGCTTCGTAAGGGACATCGCATGCGTTTGCAAATGATAATTATTCTTTATTGTAGAGAACTGCCGATGCGCAGGCAAGGCGGGAGGGGCGGGTGTTAATAGCGCGTCCGTTCGCATCGCCGCTCAAGGATTTCCCTAATCCAATTCCCCTTGCGGAAAATCAATAACCTATAGGACACTTTGTGTCATAGCGCCGCGACGGCGCACACAAGGGGAATGGCATGAAGGTCTTGAGCTTGGTGGCCGCACTGGCGACAACAGCAGCTATGTCCGGAGGCGCGCAGGCCGCGTTTCCTGATCGCCCAATCCGGTTAGTGGTGCCGTTTGGCGCCGGCGGCATCACGGATATCGTTGCCCGGCAGGTGGGCAAGGGAATGGGGGACGTGTTGGGGCAGGGGATCGTGATCGAGAACCGGCCCGGCGCGGGTGGCGTGATCGCGGCGCAGGTGGCGGCCACGGCGCCGGCTGATGGCTACACGATTTTCATGGGGACGGTGGGCACGCAGGTCGTGAATCCGCTGATCTACACCAAGCTCAGTTACGACGCGGACAAGTTTGCGCCGGTGGGCATGGTGTCCGGATCGCCGTACCTGCTGGCCGTGCGATCGGGCGTGCCTGCTGCGTCGTTCGCCGAATTCGTCAAATATGCCAAGGCCAATCCGGCCAAGCTGAACTTCGGCTCGGCGGGCAACGCGAGTTCGCCGCATCTGGGGTTGGAGTTGCTGAAGCTGACGGCGGGCGTCGACATTGTCCACGTGCCGTTCAAGAGCGGCAGCGAGGCCGTGAATGCGGCGATCGGCGAGCAAGTGGATGCGGTGATGGACGCCAGTCCGGTCATCATGCCGCACGTGGCGTCGGGCAAATTGCGTGCGTTGGCCGTTGCGTCCGACAAGCGGTTGCCGTCTGCCCCCGCTGTGCCGGCCAGCACCGAGGCGGGCGATGCGGGCCTGCAGATCAGCTCGTGGAACGCCTTCTTTGCGCCGGCTGGCACGCCGCCTGACGTGGTGGCCGCGTTGAATGCGGCTTTGCAGAAGACGCTGGCGTCGCCTGAGCTGAAGGAGCGGCTGGCCGCGCAGGGCACACAGCTGTACACGGGAACCCCCGACGAGTACCAGCGCTTCATTGGCGGCGAAAAGACCAAGTGGGCCGAAATCGTGAAGCGCGCCAATATCAAAATGGATTAGGCAACGCGCATATGAAAAGGAGCCTTATATGAACAATGGGGTGACTCACCCGCTGGCGGGCAAGCCGCTGGAGCTGGCGGATACGCTGCGATCGGGCAACGCCTGGAAGATCCGGCTGGCCTGCGGGCTGATGGGCCTGCCGGTCAAGCGGCGCACGTTCGACATCGTCCAGGGCGACCTGGAAACCGATGCGTTCGCGCGCATCAATCCGTGGCGGCAGGTGCCCGCGTTGTTGACGCCGGAGGGGCAGTGGCTGGCGGAGTCGCAGGCCATTCTCTGGTATCTGGGAAAAGGGACGTCCTGGCTGCCCGAAGGCCGGCTGCCACAAGCGCAGGTGTCGAGTTGGCTGAGCTTCGAGCAGACCCAGCACATGCACGCCTTCGCGCAGCCGCGCCTCTTGATCCACCTGCGCCAGACCGCAAAAAAAGACGATCCGGAGATGGTGGCGTGGCGCGTCACCGGCATGAAGGCCGCGGCGCTGATGGACGCTCACCTGGCGGGCCGCGACTACCTGGTGGGCGCCGCGCCGACCATCGCGGATATCGCGCTGTACCCTTACACGAGCATGGCTGAAGAGGGCGGTTATGACCTGTCCGGCTTTGCGCACATTACAGCCTGGCTGGCGCGCATGCGCGCATTGCCGGGATTTACGCCGTTGATCGAAACGGCATGACGGAGACATGATGGCCGATACGATGCACTTGGGAAAAGACGAACTGATCGCGCGCGCGCAGGCGGAAATGCAGCGCCAGTTCGAGACCCCGCAATGGACGTTGCGCGAGCGGCTGGCGCTGACCTGCCGCATCCTGTTCGACGGCGGGCACGATTCGGGCCTGGCGGGCCAGATCACCGCGCGCGCGCCAGAACCCAACCGGTACTTCACGCAGCGTTTAGGACTGGGCTTTGACGAGATCACGGCCAGCAATCTGCTGCTGGTCGACGAAGACCTCGTGGTCCAGGAAGGCGGCGGCATGCCGAATCCGGCGAACCGCTTCCATTCGTGGATCTACCGCGCGCGTCCCGACGTGAACTGCATCATCCACACGCACCCGCTGCATGTGGCGTCGCTGTCGATGCTGGAGGTCCCGCTGGAGGTCTCGCACATGGACAACTGTCCGCTTTACGGCGACGTGGCCTTTCTGAAGGACTGGCCCGGCGTGCCGGTGGGCAACGAGGAAGGCGTGATCATTTCCAAGGCGCTGGGCGACAAGCGCGCCATCCTGCTGTCGCACCATGGCATGCTGATCGCCGCCGGGACGGTAGAAGAGGCCTGCGTGCTGGCGCTGCAGTTCGAGCGCGCGGCGCGCATGCAGCTGCTGGCCATGGCCGCCGGCAAGATCCAGCCGATTCCGCCCGAACTGGGGCACGAGGCGCACGACTGGATCCTGACGCCCAAGCGGTCGCAGGTGGGGTTCTCGTATTACGCGCGCCGGGCGCTGCGGACGCACGCCGACGTGCTGAGCTGACGAGGGCGGGGCGGGGCCGCTCGACGGCGACGCCCTTTTGGGGCATTCTTGCCGGTTGTATTTGCGCCTTTCCGCCCCATGATCGACCTGCCGCACCGCCTACGCACCTTGCGCCGCCAGCAAAGCCTGTCCCTGGAACAGCTTGCGCAGCGCACGGGATTGACCAAGAGCTACCTCTCGAAGCTGGAGCGGGGCCTGAGCGAGCCCTCGATCTCGACGGTGCTGCGCCTGGCAGAGGCCTATGGCGTGGGCGTGTCGCAACTGGTGGGCGCGGACGACGCCGCACAGGATGAAGTGGTCAGCGTGGTCCGGGTTGCCGACCGCGAGGCCCTGCAACGCCGCGGCCTGGGCAGCGAATATCATTACGAGTCGCTGGCTGGCCGCCGCAAGGTCAAGGCGATGGAGCCTTTCGTCGTCCATCCGCCGCGCGAATTTCCGGACGCCGCGGCCGTGTTCCCCCACCCGGGCGAGGAATTCCTGCTGGTGCTCAAAGGCGCCATCGAAGTCCACGTGGGCGAACGCCAGTTCCGCCTGGAAACCGGCGACTCCGTCTATTTCGACTCCGAACTGCCGCATCGCATGCGCACTGTCAGCCGTGTGATGGCCGAAGTGCTGGTGGTGGCGGCGCACTGAGCGCGCGGGCGGCGTATCGAATCATGAATGACACAGGAGTAACCATGAAGAACGATCAATCGCGGCTCGTCCGCATCGATGCCGGCCCGATGAAGAACCCGGTGCCCGGCAAGCCGCGCCGTCCGATCTCGGGCGATGCCGCCTTCCGTACCGTGACCGCGTTTGAAGGCAACGCCGGCAAGGCGGAAGCCGGCGTGTGGGAAAGCACGGCCGGATCGTTCCAGTCCAACACCACCGGCTACATCGAGTTCGGCTACATCGTCGAAGGCGCGGCACGCCTGGTGGACCCGGACGGCACGGTGCATGAGCTGACGGTGGGCGAGGCCTTCGTCATGCCTGAGGGCTACACCGGCCGGTGGGAAGTGGACGAGTTCGTCAAGAAAATCTATTTCATTACCCGCATGGCCTGAAGCTGTCGGCCTGTACCCAGGAGCCATCCTCATGACCGCAATTCCCGCTGCCCCCGCGCCGGGCGCAGCGCTGCCCGCCCGCACCGCGCAGGTGGACGTCGTCTCGATCCAGTCCCAGGTCGTCTACGGCTATGTCGGCAACAACGCCGCGATGCCGGTGTTCCGCAAGGCGGAGCTGCGCGCGATTGCACTGCCCACCGTCATTCTGAGCAACACGCCGCACTATCCCACGCTGCATGGCGGGGCCGTGCCGCTGGATTGGTTCGAAGGCTTGCTGCAAGGGTTGAACGAACGGCGCGTGAGCCAGGTGGCGCGCGCGGTGGTCTGCGGGTATCTGGGACAGCCAGGTCAGGCGAACCTGCTGGCGCAATGGCTGACGGACGTGCGCGCGGCGCGTCCGGAGTTGCGCGTATTCATCGATCCGGTCATGGGTGACCGCAACGACGGGCTCTACGTCAATGAAGGGCTGGTCGCGCAATACCGCGATCTGCTGGTGCCGTTGGCCGAGGGCATGACGCCCAATCATTTCGAGCTGGAATTGCTGGTTGGCCGGGCGCTGTCGTCGGTGGACGAGGTGGTGGCCGCGGCGCGCGAACTCATGGCACGCGGGCCGACCTGGATCGTCGTGACCAGCGCCGCGCCGATGGCCGCCGCGCCCGGCACACTGCAACTGGTGGCCGTGACGCGGGATGACGCCACGGTGGTCACGCATCCGGAGATCGCCATTCCGCCGTCGGTGCATGGTACGGGCGACGTGTTCATGGCGGGCGTCGCGTCGCGGCTGCTGAACGGGCTGGACCTCATCGAGGCGGTGCGCGAAGCGGCGGCCCAGGTCACGGTGACGCTGGAGCGCACCCGCGAACTGGGCTGGGAAGAGCTGGCCGCCGAAGGCTAGCGACAGGCGGGACTTGTCCCGCCTTGCCCGCTTCAGTACGTCTTGTACGGCAGGAATTTGCCGCTCATCACGATCTGCACCCGGTCACCCTTGGGGTCGGCTTCGCGCGACAGATCCATCTTGAAGTCGATGGCGCTCATGATGCCGTCGCCAAACTCTTCATTGATCAGCGCCTTGAACGTGGTGCCATAGACGTTGATCAGTTCATAGAAGCGGTAGATCAGCGGGTCGGTGGGCACGGTGCTGGGCAGCGAGCCCTTGTAGGGCACGACCTGCAACTGCACGACGGCGTCTGCAGGCAGATCCAGTACGCGGGCGGCGGCCTGCGCCTGTTCCTCGGTCATGGTCATCTGGCCCAGCAGCGCGGCGGTGGTCCATTCCTTGCTCTGGCCGACGGCTTCGGCGATGGCGCCCCATGACAGCTTTTTTTCAAGCTTGCGGGTGACGACGAGTTCGGTGACTTCAGCGCGGGACATCATGATGGTTCACTCCTTGTGATGGGCCTTGTCGACCAGGAAGTCGACGAGATGGTTGCGGATGTCGTAATAGCGGGGTTCGTGATGCAGGCTGGCGCGCGTGCGGTCGCGCGGCAGGTCCACGGTGACGGATTCGGCGATGCGGGCGTAAGGACCCGCGCTCATGAGCAGGATGCGGTCGGACAGCAGGATGGCTTCGTCGACATCGTGCGTAATCATGAAGACGGTCTGGCGGGTTTCCTGGACGATGGCGCGCAACTCGTCCTGGATGGCGCCGCGCGTCAGCGCGTCCAGGGCGCCAAAGGGTTCGTCCAGCAGCAGCATCTTGGGCTGGATGGCAAACGCGCGGGCGATGCCGACGCGCTGCTTCATGCCGCCGGAAAGTTCGCAGGGTTTCTTGCCGGCGGCGTGACCGAGGCCAACCATGTCGAGGTAACGCTGGCTGTGCACGCGGACCTGTTCGCGGTTGTAGGCCGGCCAGCGCGATCGAACGCCGAATTCCACGTTCTGCAGCGCCGTCAGCCACGGCAGCAGCGCGTGCGCCTGGAACACGACGCCGCGTTCAAGCGACGGCCCCGCGACCTCGCGGCCGTCCATGATGACGATGCCTTCGTTGCTGTCGTCGATACCGGCCAGCACGTTCAGGATGGTGGTCTTGCCGCAGCCGGAATGGCCGATGACGCAGACGAACTGGCCCTTGTCGATCTGGAAGTCGATGTTCTCGAACACGGGCGGCTGCGGACGGCCATCGCGTCCGGGATAGCGCTTGCCCAGCCCTTGGACCTGCAGGAAAGATTGGCTCATGCGCGTTACTCCCGATAGCTCACCAGCCGGGCGGCGCGCGCCAGCAGGTTGTCCAGCAGCATGCCGATCAGCCCGATGAAGAAGATCGCGCAGATGATGTTGGAGATGGACAGGTTGTTCCACTCGTTCCAGACGAAGTAGCCGATGCCCGTGCCGCCGATCAGCATTTCGGCAGCGACGATCACCAGCCATGCGATGCCGACCGAGATGCGCATGCCGGTCATGATGGTGGGCGCCGCGGCGGGCAGGATGACCTGCAGCGCCGTGCGCAGCCGCGACACTTCCAGCGTGCGCGCCACGTTCAACCAGTCCTGCCGCACGGCGCCTACGCCAAACGCCGTGTTCACCAGCATGGGCCATAGCGAGCAGATGAAGATCACGAACACGGCGGAGGTGTTGGCGTCCTTGATGGTGTAGAGCGCCAGCGGCATCCACGCCAATGGCGAGATCGGCTTGAGCACCTGGATGAAGGGGTCGAACGCACGGTACACCGTTCGGGACATGCCGATCAGGAATCCCAGTGGGATCGCGACCAGCGCGGCCAGGCCGAAGCCAGTCAGCACCCGCGCGACGGAGTAACCCAGCTGGATTCCGATCCCCTTGTCGTTCGGTCCGCGGTCATAGAACGGGTCCTTCAGGTGCTGCCACAACTGCGCGCCGACCTCGGCAGGACCGGGAAACGGCGTCTTGGACCCGCTGGCCGCGGCATTGCCGACCAGCGCGGCGTAGGCCGGATCCACCGTCGCCTCGCCCGCATCGGGGCGGGTGGCGGCGTGCCACAGCAGCAAAAACGCCAGGAACAGGGCGACGGACAGGAACGTGGCCCGCCAGTGTTGCACGGACCCCATCAGGTCCTCCGGATCTTGAAGCTGGCGAGGTAGGCCTCGGGCTGGCTGGGATCGAAGGGCTTGCCCATGACGCTGAAGGTCTTGCCGGTTTCCGCGGGCGGGGTCAGCCCGGCCTCGCGCATCAGGCGCACGGCGTCGGTCGCCAGGAAGACGTCGCTGGCGATCTTCTGATAGTCCACGTCACCCTTGACCTGGCCCCAGCGCTTCATCTGCGTCAGGATCCACACGGCGAACGACTGCCACGGCATGGGATCGAAGTCGATGCGGTTGGGATCGGTGATCACCTTGCCCAGGCCGTCGGCGTAGGTGCCGGTCAGCACCTGTTCGACCACCGTGACGGGCTGGTTCAGGTAGTTGGGGGCGGCGATTGCGGTGGCGATTTCCTTGCGGTTGGCGGGATTGCGGGCGTAGGCGGTGGCCTCGATGATGGCTTTCAGCAGGGCCTGATAGGTGTTGGGCATGGTGGTGACGAACTCCTTGCTGGCGGAGAACGCGCAGCAGGGGTGGCCATCCCAGATGGCCTTGGACAGGGTGTGGATGAAGCCGACGCCGTCGTACACGGCGCGCTGGTTGACGGGATCGGGCGCCAGGAAGCCGTCGATGTTGTCGGCGCGCAGGTTGGCCACCATTTCGGGGGGCGGCACGGAACGGATCTGCACGTCGGTGTCGGGATCCAGGCCGTGTTCAGCCAGGTAGTAGCGCAACAGGTAGTTGTGCATGGAGTAATCGAAGGGGACGGCGAACTTGAAGCCCTTCCAGTCCTTCGGGTCGCGCCGGTCCTTGTGCTTCATGGACAGCGTGATGGCCTGGCCGTTGATGTTTTCGACGGCGGGCATGGTCCAGGGCACAGCGCGGCTGGCGCCGACACCCATCGAGATGGCAAGCGGCATGGGCGACAGCATGTGCGCGGCGTCGTATTCGCCGGACATGGCTTTGTCGCGAATGAGCGCCCAGCCGGCGGTCTTGACGACTTCGACGTCCAGGCCCTGCTTGCCGTAGAAGCCCATGGGGTGCGCCATGATGATGGGCGTGGCGCAGGTGATGGGGATGAAGCCGACCTTGAGTTTCTGCTTCTCCAGCGGGCCGGCGGTCTGCGCGAAAGCTTCCTTGGCGGCGGCCAGCGGAAAGATCGACGCAATGGCTGCCATGGCGGTGCCGCTGCCGACTGCGCGCAGGAAGCGCCGGCGCAGCGCATCCTGCGGGAACAGGGCGCGCATGACGGCCTGCTCGACGGCACTGGCGGCGGTGTCGCCCGTCAGACCGGTTTGCTCGGCGCGTTCGTGTTCGGCCTGCGAGGCGTGGCGGCCGCAGCCGCAGGCAAGGCGGCTGTTGGCGTCGAACGGATTGCTGAAGAGGGACATGGTGGCTCCTTCGATCGGGAATGGAGCCATCATGGGGCTGCGTGGCGGCAGCCGGTATCGCCGGTTCAACGATACGCGTGTAGGGGACTTACTACGTGGTGCGCGCGGTGCGCCGCGGTAGTGCGTGCGCGCTCAGATCGCACCCAACTGGTGCGTGTTGGCGTAGGAGACCAGTTCCACCAGCGTGCGGACGTTGAGCTTTTCGAAGATGCGGCTGCGGTAGGTGGAGATGGTGTTGACGGACAGCGCCAGCTGTTCACCGATGGCCGAGACGGAGCGGCCGGCGACGAGCAGTTGCAGGACCTGGAATTCGCGGTTGGACAGAAGTTCGTGCGGTGGGCGGGAGCTGTCCTGGCGGACGGTGTGGGCGAGCAGTTCGGCGACGGTGGGGGTGACGTACATCTTGCCTGCCGCAGCGTTGGTGAGCGCGGCCAGCAGTTCTTCGGGTTCGCAACCTTTGTTGAGGTAGGCGTGCGCGCCGGCGCGCAGGGCGCGGACCGCAAACTGGGATTCGGGGTAGACGGACAGCATGACGACGCCGAGTCCGGGGTGGTCGGCGCGCACGCTTTTCAACACGTCCAGGCCGTCGCGTTCGCCGAGGGCGACGTCCAGGACGATGGCGTCGTAATGCGCCTGGCGCAGGGCGCGCAGAGCGGCGGGGCCGTCGGCGGCTTCATGCACGAGGGCGACGCGCGGGTCTTCTTCAAGAATGCGAGCGAGGCCTCGGCGGATGATGAGGTGGTCGTCGACGATGAGCAGGTTCAGGGGCATGGCAGGGTTTCCTTCATGCGGCCAGCGGGTTCAGGCGCAGGCGGGCGCGCATGCCGGCGCCGGGGGCACTGTCCAGCGCAAGGTCGCCGCCGATGGCGCGGGCGCGCTCGCGCATCCCCAGGATGCCGAAGGTGTGGCGGTCTTCGGGCAACTGCATGCCGACGCCGTCGTCTTCGACGGTGAGAACGAGGCCGTCGGCGCCCCAGGCGGCGCTGACGCTGACGCTGCGTGCGCGGGCGTGCCGCTGCACGTTGGTAAGCAGTTCCTGGACGATGCGGTAGATGGCGATTTCAGCGTTGCGGTCGAGGCGCAGGCTTTCGGTGTCGGGGGGGCAGAGGTAACGGCATTGGAGGCCGCTGCGGGTTTGCAGGTCTTGCAGCAGGGCTTCGAGGGCGGCCCAGAGGCCAAGATGGTCAAGGACGACGGGGCGTAGGTCGTTGAGGATGCGGCGGGTGGCGCCCATGGCGGTCTGGGTGACGTCGAGCATGCGGTCGAGGTGCGTCTGCAGGGCGGGGGTGGCGCTTAGCTGGCGGCGCAGCCAGTTCAAATCCAGTTGCAGGGCGGTGAAGGAGGCGCCGAGGTCGTCGTGGATGTTGCGGGCGATGTGGGCGCGTTCTTCTTCGCGCAGGGTGCTCAGGTGGGAAGACAGGCGGCGCAGGGATTCATGGGCGGCGCTGAGTTCAGCGGTGCGTTCGCCGACGCGGCGTTCTAGCAGGGCCTGGGTGTTTTGAAGCTCACGTTCGATGCCTTTGCGGGCGGTGATGTCGGAGAAGGTGACGACGGCGCCTACGACTTCCTGGTCGTTGCGGATGGGGTACGAGGCGTATTGAGCGTCGAAGCACGTGCCATCGCGGCGCCAGAGCACTTCGTCGTCGGCGCGTTCGCCTCGGCCGTCGCGGAAGGCTTTGAAGATGCGGCAGTCGTGGACCGGCATGAGGGTGCGGTCGGCGTGGGAGTGGTGGATGAGGTAGTGCATGTTGCGGCCGACGAGCTCATCGGGGGTGTAGCCGAGCATGTCGGCGCCGGCGCTGTTGATGAAGATGCATCTGCCGCGCAGGTCGATGCCGTAGATGCCTTCTCCGGCGGATTCCAGCAGCATTTCAAGCTGACGGCGCCAGGCGGCGTGGTGCGAGAGGTGCTTCAGGTCGGCGAACATGAATGGGCTGGTGCTTGTTGAATCTGCCGGGGAGTTGCCCCGGATCCCCTTGGTGCGCGGGTTTTTGGTTGCGCTTTTGCGCGGAGTTTACGGGAGTGGGTGGGAGTTGCGGGGGGAGTGAGGGAAATCCCTTCGTTGAATCTGTCGGCGTGGGGAATGGTTCTTTCGACGACCGGTTTGGGGTTGGTGCGGGTTCTTGAGGCGCTCGGTGCGGCTTCGGTGCGGGTTCTTAAGACGCCCGGCGCGGCGGTGGCCTGGGTGCGCGGGGCTACGATTGCGGTCCGGAGCCTTCGCTCCGGACTGCCCCGTCGTCATCGTCGTTGTCGCCTTCGGCGACTGCCTTCCGATTCCCTCGGGCGCATCTACACGCCCCGCGCACCCAGGCCACCGCCGCACCGGGCTGCGTCGTATGAGGTCGTGCGGTCGGCGGGGAGGGCGGCTTGCTTGGCCTTCTTTTGTAGGTTTGTTGGTGGCCGGAAGATCTTGCGGGGCTGCCAGATGTCGGCCGCGCGGGCGGCCTTATCTGGCGTTCGGGGGGCTTGCGTCGACGGCTTCGAATCGAGGTGTCTGACACCCGCTGAGCCGGTCTCACAGACTGACGATCCTGCTACTGGGTGTCTGACACCGGCCCGCTGACGGATGCGACATACTGAAGTGCGCGCAAAGCAAATCGCCGGCCTGTCAGGCCGGCGATTTCATTTGACGCTTGCTTGCCGCATTGTGCGTTTACGGAATCAGCGACAAGCCCACGCGGAACTGGCTTTCGTTGCGCTGGTTGTAGCCCAGCAGCGTCTCGCCGTAGCCGTTGAAGTACTGCAGATGCAGGTAGCCGTTCCAGTTCAGGAACGTGCGGCGCAGCGGCCACGCGAAATCCAGCTGCGTCGTGCGTCGCTTCTGATCTCCCTGGCGGTACATCGCCGAGACGACGGCGCCGTTGTCCTGGGCCCAGCGCAGTTGCCAGTCGACGTGGCCGGCGTAGTCGGCGTAGTCGCTGTTTTCCTTGGCGACGGCGAAGTAGGCCTTGACCTTGGGGGCGAAGGTGAGGGTGCTGCCGCTGTCGAAGCGGTAGTGGAAGCGCGGTTCGATGTAGCCGTCGTTGAGCGAGCGGGAGTCTTCGCCGTCCTTGCCGTTGGAGGCGTGTTCGACGCCGGTGTTCATGCCGAAGCGCCAGTTCTGGTTCTCGGATTTCCAGATGTCGTCGGTCATCCAGAAAACGCTGGGATTGAACGTGGTGTCGATGAAGGGCTTGGAGTCGCTTTCCAGGTCCCACAGCGAGGTCTGGGTGTAGCCCAGGTAGAAGTCGTCGTGCCAGGTGTCTTCGCCGCCGCGCGGGCTGATCAGGCGGTATTTGGCGCTGATCTGGAAGCGGGCGGTGGTGAGGCCGCGGGTGCCGACGGCGAAGTAGACGGGCTTGTAGGCGGAGAAGGCGCTTCGGAATTTGTCGAAGGCGGCCTGTTCGACGGTGGGTTCGACGGTGGCGGCGGGGGCGGGGCCGGCTTCGGGGGAGGCGCCTGCGGCGGCGACGGCTGCGGCCGGGACGGGTTGGCCGCTGCGTGGGTCGACGACGGGCGTCTGGGCGGGCGTGGTGGCCAGGGTGCCGCTGTCGCGGCCGGTGGCGTCGAGCGCCATCATGGACGGTTGGCCTTCGATGGAGACGGCTTGCAGGCCGCGTGCGGTGGCGGGCACTTCGGCGGACCAGGACATGCGCGCGAAGTTGTTGACGGGCACGCTGTAGTTGTCGCGGCCGCTTTTCAGTTTGGCGAGGCTGCGGACGATCTGGCCGTCGGGGCTGCGCCACTGCAGGACGAGTTCGGGCGGGGCCTGCCAATCGACGCGCGAGCCGCCTTCGTTGAAGAATACGGCCTCGATGGTGACGGTTTCGCCGGGCGCCGCGGAGGGGCGGTCCAGTCGGTATGACACGCCTGCCGCGGCGGAGCCGGCCGCGCTCAGGGCCAGGACGGCGGCAAGGAGGCGGGGGGTGGGAGAGCGGTGAAAAGGACGGCGGGAGGTCATTGAGGATGTATCTGATTTTTGTGATCAGGCAATGTAGCACCGACTCTGGCAACAGTTTGTAAATCAGACTAATCGTATGTGTGGGCTGTAAAAAATGCGAAAAACCCCGCGCGTTGTCGACAATGCGCGGGGTTTTATGAGCAGGTTTGTGGTGCGTGAACCGAGGTCCTGCGGGGCCGGGGCCTTGCGGCTTGATGCGTTGTCACGCGCGGGCTTGCTGCAAGCGCCGCGCGTGGCCGGCATCGGCGTTATTCCCCGAACTTGATGCCCTGTGCCAGCGGCAGATTGCGCGAGTAGTTGATGGTGTTGGTCGCGCGCCGCATGTAGTTGCGCCAGGCGTCCGAACCGGACTCGCGGCCGCCGCCGGTTTCCTTTTCGCCACCAAACGCGCCGCCGATTTCGGCGCCGGAGGTGCCGATGTTGACGTTGGCGATGCCGCAGTCGGAGCCGGCGGCGGACAGGAAGGTTTCGGCTTCGCGCAGGTCGTTGGTGAAGATGGCGGACGACAGGCCTTGCGGCACGCCGTTCTGCATGGCGAGGGCGTCGCCGAAGTCCTTGTAGCGCATGACGTAGAGGATGGGCGCGAAGGTTTCGTGGCAGACGACGTCGGTCTGGCCGGGCATTTCGGCGATGGCGGGGCGCACGTACCAGGCGTCGGGATATTGGTCGGCCAGGACGCGCTCGCCGCCGGTGACCTTGCCGCCCTGTTCGCGGGCGGCGGTCAGCGCGGCCTGCATGGCGTCGAAGGAGGCGCGGTCGATCAGGGGGCCGACGAGGTTGCCGCTGTCGAGCGGGTTGCCGATGGGGGCACTGGCGTAGGCCTTGTGCAGGCGCTGGACCAGTTCGTCGGCGACGCTTTCGTGGACGATCAGGCGGCGGGTGGTGGTGCAGCGCTGGCCGGCGGTGCCGATGGCGCCGAAGACGATGCCGCGGGCGGCCATGTCGAGGTCGGCGGTGGGGCCGACGATGATGGCGTTGTTGCCGCCCAGTTCAAGCAGGACGCGGCCGAAGCGTTGCGCGACGCGCGGACCGACCTGGCGGCCCATGCGGGTGGAGCCGGTAGCGGACACCAGTGCGACGGTGTGCGAGTCGACCAGGGCTTCGCCGACCTCGCGGCCGCCGATCAGGACTTCGGACAAGCCGGCGGGCGCGTCGCCAAAGCGTTGAACGGCCTGCGCGAAGAGCGCCTGGCAGGCCAGGGCGGTGAGCGGGGTCTTTTCCGAAGGCTTCCAGACGACGGCGTTGCCGCAGACCAGCGCCAGCGCGGCGTTCCAGGCCCACACCGCGACGGGGAAGTTGAAGGCGCTGATGACGCCGACGACGCCCAGCGGATGCCACGTTTCCATCATGCGGTGGCCGGGGCGTTCGGAAGCGATGGTCAGGCCGTAGAGCTGGCGCGACAGGCCGACGGCGAAGTCGCAGATGTCGATCATTTCCTGCACTTCGCCTTCGCCTTCGGCAACGATCTTGCCGGCTTCCAGGCTGACGAGGCGGCCGAGTTCTTGTTTGTGCTGGCGCAGGGTTTCGCCGAACAGGCGGATCAGTTCGCCGCGGCGGGGGGCGGGGACGTCACGCCAAGCCAGGCTGGCTTGCCGCGCGCGGGTGATGGCGGCGTGGGCCTGGGCCACCGTGTGCTCATGCACCTGCGCCAGTTCGGCGCCATCGATAGGGCTGCGGGCGATCAGGGTGCCGCCGGTGAGCGCACTGGAGGTGAGTCCGAGATTGCGCAGGATGTCTTGAGGAGTGTCCATGCCGGTTCCTTCGAGGCCTTGCGAAGTCAGCGCCTTCGCTTAAGGGTTATGCCTAAGTGGCGATTCTGGAAAAAAATTTACTATACGAAACTATGACGTGAAATGCGAAATATTTTTGAGGCGCCCTTTGCTGGCCTCCTTGAAACGCCAGTGCGTGCGGCAGATCCTCAGTCAGCCCCTCGCGCACTGCACCTGAAGGTGAATTCGTGGCGGAACCGTTGCTCGTTGTTCAGGCAGTCAAAAAGACCTATCAGCGCGACGGGCATCCCCCGCATCTGGCGCTGGACGGCATCGATTGCCAGCTCGAACGCGGCGAGGTGATGGTCGTGGTTGGTCCGTCCGGCTCGGGCAAGAGCACCTTGCTGCGCACCCTGAACGGCCTGGAAAGCATCGACAGCGGCACGATCCGCGTCAATGGCGTGTCGCTGACGGATCCGGCCACCGACGTCAACCGCTGGCGCACCGACGTCGGCATGGTGTTCCAGCACTTCAACCTGTTCCAGCACCGTACTGCGCTCGACAACGTGGCGCTACCCCAGCGGGTGGTGCGCGGCCGCAGCCGTGCCGATGCCGAACGCTACGCCCGCGACCTCCTGGGCCGCGTCGGCATGGCGGAGTTCGGCGACCGCTACCCCAGCCAGTTGTCCGGCGGCCAGCAGCAGCGCGTGGCGATTGCGCGCGCGCTGGCGATGGACCCGCAACTGATGCTGTTCGACGAGGCCACGTCGGCGCTCGATCCTGAAACGGTGGGCGGCATTCTTGAATTGATGCGCGCCCTGGCGCGCGATGGCATGACGATGGCGGTGGTGACGCACGAAATGGGCTTCGCCCGCGACGTGGGCGACCGCGCGCTCTTCATGGACGCGGGCCGCATCGTGGAGATGGGTACGCCCGACGAAGTGTTCGGCCACCCCAAAGAGGCGCGCACCCGCGCCTTCCTGGAAAAGATTCTGTAGTCCCGCCGGTCCGGCTTATCCGGGCGCTGCCGGCGCGATGTGCCTTGCCCGGAACGATATGGGTCCAATCACCAAAGGGGTTAGCAATGTTGAAAATCAAACAATGGCTGGGCGTGGCCAGCGTCGCCCTGGCGGCCGCCACCGTGGCCCTGCCGGCACAGGCGGACGAACTTTCCGACATCATCAAGCGCGGTGAATTGCGCGTGGCGGTGCAGACCTCGGGGCCGCTGATGAGCTTCATGGACAAGACGGGCAAGCGCACGGGGCTGGCCGTGGAAGTCGCCAAGCGCATGGCCGACGACCTGGGCGTGAAGCTGGTGCTGCAGGATTATGAATGGAAGGGCCTTTTGCCTGCGCTGCTGTCAGGCAAGGCCGACATGGTGGCCGCCGACATGACGCCCACGCCGCAGCGCGCCGCGCAGGTGCTGTTCTCGCTGCCCATGTTCTACGCCGACACCGTCGCCGTGGTGCCCAAGGATTCCCCGTACAAGAACTACGCCGAACTGAACAAGTCGGGCGTTACCGTCGGCGCGCTGGGCGCCAGCACCTACGCCGAAGTCGGCAAGAAGATGCTGCCCACGGCCACGCTCAAGGAGTTCTCGGGCGGCAGCGCGCCGGTTGGCCAGGCGCTGTCCAGCGGCCGGCTGGATGCCGGCATCATGTCGCTGTCCACCGCCAACCAGTTTCTCGTCGACTTCGGCAACCTGCGCGTGCTTGAGGGCGTAATGGTGCGCGAGCCCCTGGCGTTTGCCGTCGGCCCCAACGCGTTCCGCCTGAAATTCTGGCTGGACAACTGGCAGACGCTGAAGACCGCTGACAACTCGCTGCCGGAACTGGTCCAGTACTGGTATTCCACCGATTGGAAGAAAGACCACTGATCGGAGACGGGACCGCCCATGGACTGGCTGATCGATTTCTATAACTGGCGCATCGTCAGCCAGTACACGGGCCAATTTGCCGAAGGCCTGGCCAACACCCTGATCGCTGCGGGTGCAAGCCTGGTGCTGTCGGTGCTGGCCGGGGTTCCGCTCGCGCTTGCCCATATGTCGTCCCGCGGCGCGGTGTGGCGCCCGGTGGCGGCGTATGTGCAATTCGTGCGCTCCACGCCGCTGCTCGTGCAGATCTACCTGGTCTATTACGCGGTGCCCTATCTTGTGCCGGGCGCCAAGGGCTGGAGCGAGATGGTGCTGGGCATCCTCGCCATGACCCTGCACCACGCGGCCTACATGAGCGAAATCATCCGCGTCGGCATCGAGTCCGTGCCGCGCGGCCAGATCGAAGGCGCCAAGGCCTGCGGCATGAACTACCACCAGCGTCTGCGCTACGTGGTGCTGCCGCAGGCATTCGCCAATACGCTGCCGCCGCTGCTGGGCCAGACCGCCGTACTCATCAAGGACACGTCGCTGCTGTCGCTGATCACGGTCTTTGAACTGGTTGCCGCGGGCGTGCAGATGAACAGCGAACGCATCGTGCCCAACGAAGCCTTCCTGACCATCGCGGCAGGCTATCTGCTGATCTACTGCGTCATGCTGCTGCTGTCCAAGGGCGTCAGCCTGTGGCTGGCCGGCCCGGCCTGGAACGCGAGGTAATCATGCTGGACTCCTATCTTTCCACCGCCGGCGTCGTGCTGCCTTTTCTGCTCAAGGGCTTCTGGGAGACGCTGAAGATCTCGTTTGTAGCCATTATTGCCGGCTCGCTGCTGGGTTTCGTGATCGGCGTGATCCGCAGCTACCGCATCCGTGGCGTGCATCAGATCCTGGGGTTGTACATCCACATCCTGCGTGGCACGCCGTTTCTGGTGCAGCTCTACATCGTCTACTTCGTGCTGCCCAGTTCGGGTATCGAGCTGCTGCACTGGGATTCCGGCACGGCGGCCTTCGTGGCGCTGTCGGTGTACACGTCCTGCTACGTGGCGGAAATTGTCATGGGCGCCATCCAGGCCGTGCCGCGCGGACAGACCGAAGGCGCAATGACGTTGGGCCTGCGCCCTTTGCAGATTCTGTGGCTGGTGATCCTGCCGCAGGCCATGCGCCTGATCGTGCAGCCCATGAGCGGCGTGTACGTCATGCTGATCAAAAGCACCGCCATCCTGTCCGTGGTCGGTATTACCGAGCTGACCCGCCAGGGGGAAGTCTTCATCATCACCTTCCCGGCCAAATCGCTGTTCATCTACGGCATGATCGCCGCCATCTACTTCATCTACTGCTACCCGCTCCTGCGCCTGGCCAACTGGCTGGAAAAGCGCCTGACCGGGGGCCTGCAAGGCGCGGGCCTGCACTGAGCCGACACCATGGTCTCCGAGTACATCGACACCTACTACAAGCGCACGATCGCCGACGGCGACACCTACTATCCGCCGCTGGCGGGCGCGGCCAGCGCCGACGTCTGCGTGATCGGCGCGGGGCTGGCGGGCCTGTCCACGGCGCTGGAACTGGCCCGGCGCGGCCGCAACGTGACCCTGCTGGAAGCGCGGCGGATCGCCTGGGGCGCCTCGGGCCGCAACGGCGGCTCGGTGTCACCGGCGTTTTCCGCGGGCGCCGACGCCATCCGCAAGCACGTCGACGAAGACCATTACCGCCAGCTTTACCGGCTGTCGATGGAGGGCGTCGAGATCATCCGCGACAACATCCGCGACCTGCGCATCGCCGACGCCCACAAGGTCGACGGACGGCTGCGCGTCGTGCGCTACGAGGCCACCGACGCGCTGCGCCAGTGGTGCGACAGCCAGCAGCGCGACTTCGGGCGCGACGTGCGGCTGCTCTCGCGCAGCCAGGTTCGCGAACGGCTGGTGTCCGACGTCTACCATCAGGGCATCGAAGACCCCTCGTCCTTTCACTTCCATCCGCTGAACTACGCGCGCGCGCTGGCCCGCGAGTGCGTGCGGCTAGGCGTGCGCATCCACGAGGATTCGCCCGTCGTGCAGGCCACGCTCGACGGCGCGGTCAAGCACCTGAAGACCGAGCAAGGCCAGATCGACGCCGCCACCGTGGTGCTGGCCACCGGCGGCTACACGGGCGACGTCGTGCCGGCCCTGCGCCGCGCAATGCTGCCCATCGCCACCTACATCATGCTGACCGAACCGCTGGGCGACCGCGTGCGCGAAGCCATCCGCAGCAATGCGGCCATCGGCGACGACCGGCGCGCCGGCAACTATTACCGCGTCCTGGATGGCGGCCGCATCGGCTGGGGCAGTAGAATCACCACCCGTGTCGACGACCCGCCCGATCTGGCCGAGTCCCTGCGCCGCGAACTGCTCAGCGTCTACCCCCAATTGCAAGGGGTGCGCGTGGAGGCAGCGTGGTCGGGACGCATGGCCTACGCGCGGCACCTGATGCCGCAGATCGGCCTGCTGGGTCCGAATGTCTGGTATTGCACCGCGTTCGGCGGACACGGCATGAACACCACGTCCGTGGGCGGACGCGTCGTGGCCGAGGGCATTGCCGGCGACACGCAGCGCTACAAGCTCTTCGAACCGTTCGGGTTGGCCTGGAACGGCGGAAGCCTGGGCACGGCGGCGGTTCAACTGACTTATTGGTCTTACCAGGCGCGTGATTGGTGGCGTGAGCGTCAATCGCGGGGCTGACTATTGCGGGCTTGAGGATTCGGGCCTGAGGGCTTGGGCCTGAGTATTGCGGGCCTGACTACTGCGGGCATGACAGGGTATACAGATGCAAGGCAACAAACAGAGCGCATTGGCACAACGGCTGCGAGCCTTGCGCCAGGCGCGCGCGTGGACTCTGAAGCAGGCGGCCGAGGCCACCGGCGTGTCCGCGTCCACCCTGTCCAAGATCGAGAACAGCCTGCTGTCTCCCACCTATGACAACCTGATCAAGATCGCCGCGGGCCTGGACCTGGACGTGGCCGAACTCTTCACCGCCTCCGACGCCCACATGGGCACCGGCCGCCGCAGCCTGAGCCGCCAGGGCGAAGGCCGGCAGTACGAAACTCCGTATTACGATCATCGGTTGCTATGCACTGCGCTATCGCACAAGCGCATGATGCCGTTTCATACCCGCGTCAAGGCGCGCGCCTTTGACGAGTTTCAGGACTGGAGCCGGCACGGGGGGGAGGAGTTTGTGTATGTGCTGGAGGGAGAGGTTCAGCTTTATACGGAGTTCTATGAACCGGCCCGGCTGAAGGCGGGGGAGAGCTTCTATATAGATAGCCGCATGGGGCACCGGGTGATCAGCCTCAGTCCGGAGGATGCGATTGTGTTGTGGGTGTCCACGCATACGGATATAGGCGAGGAGTAGGGGCGACCCGCTTGGGGGCGACCCGCTTGGGAGCGGCCCGCTCGGGGCGAGCCGCTGGGGGCGACTGATGTGGGGACGACCCACTTTTCCCGCAACAGGGTAAAATGCGCGGCCCGGACGGGTTCCGGGCGTCACCACAACGCGCGGCAGTAGCTCAGCTGGATAGAGCACGGGCCTTCTAAGCCTGAGGTCGGGGGTTCGAGCCCCTCCTGCCGCGCCAGAGTTGCCGAAGCAAATCAAGGTATCGCGTGACGGGGAAGTTCGTTGCTCAGGCCATTATTAGAAAAAAATGCGGATGGATGAATCTTTTGGGCTGCATCGCCTCTGATGGTTGCAGTTCGCAATTCAGGTGCGTGGCAAGAGAAAAGGACCGATGATTGGTCGGCCCCTGCTTCCTTAAGATCTCACTCTGCCTGTTGGATCGCGAGTCGGGTGTCGTCTAGCTGCTAAGAGGCACGCCTCTGACTTGAAACCGATCCATCAAAATCGTTCTGTGCTTAAGGCAATCAAGCGCGTCCTCGAGCTTCGTTAGTGCAACTCCATAGGCGGGGGACGCGCCAAGTCCGGCCTGGATGCAGCGCAGGCGGTCAACTACGACAGCCAGCAGTGCTTCATTTGTAACGCCGTTTGGAACCAAATCGAGAACCGGACCGTTTTGGAAAAGGATTTCTATCTTCTCAGCAGAGGATGGACAGTCCTCGACATGCTGGCGCGACGGATTGGTCTGCGCGTTAAACCCACTCACTACATAAAGGTGGTTCATGCCGGCAGTGCATGGCTCGTCGGTGGCGACGATCGTCAGCTTTTCTTTTGCCTTATTGACGATGTGCTCGATAATTGGCCGGGTCATCGATTGCTCCATTTTAGTCGTAGGTTGTTTGGCTTCACTCAATCGTCAGATCGCTCCAAGAGCTTGAACCAATTTACCAATTTATGACAGCCCTGCAATCTGTAGTAATTACTAGATCAAGATTCCTAACCTAATTGGCTTGACATTCAGATAAATCTGCGGCGCTCACTGCTGCTTAACTCCCAGTAATGCTGTCTCGCGTCGGGTACGCTTGGCGGGCCTATTTCTCAAGCAAGGTTGCGGCGTGGAACCCGCTGAAAGTGACCCGCGGGTATGGAGTCGACCAAGCTTGTCGTTCAATCTCAAGTGCGGGAGCCAACGGTGTGCCCATGCTCGCCGATTTATACACCGGTGCGGCTTTCAGCAGACCGGTCGATCCGGCGCCAGCGTCCTGCTCTGATGGCAGCATAGGCCGCCTAGTAGGCGGCCGTTCCCGAGAGTCAGGCGTCGGCGGGATATGGTGGCGGATGCTAACATCCGTCGACTTTTTCAAAGTGGTCCCTGGCTGTGCAGATCGGAATCCGCGACGCAAGTTCATTGAGCTACATTCCCGGCCTGGACGGGGTGCGTGCCATCGCCGTGCTAGTGGTGATGACCTTTCATTTCACTGCCGGGTTTGTCCCTCAACTGCGGCTGCTTGGCGTTGGGTGGCAAGTATTCGCAGGGGTCGCAGGTACTGGCTGGGTGGGGGTCGATATTTTTTTCGTCCTTTCCGGGTACCTGATCGCCAAAGTACTGAAAACGCGCCCTGTTTCTTCCATAGCCGGATATTCGAACTTTATCGGTAGGCGTTTCCGTCGTCTGGCACCGCCTTACATTTTCTGCCTCCTCGTATTTGGGGCAGTTGCATGGCTCTTTGTCCCGGGCAGCAAGGCTTTTAACAATCAGTACCTGTTGTGGACGTTGACCTCCAACATTGAAGCCAGCTTCGGCGACCGTAACGCACTAGGCGATCCCTATTTTTCGCTTGTGCATTTTTGGTCCCTCGCGGTGGAGTGGCATTTTTACCTGCTCTTCCCCCTGCTGGTATTTATGACTGGGTCAGTGAAGCGCGCCGCAGGTGTGTTGGTTGCGGCAGCGTTGGCGTGCCGAATGGCATTTGTGCATTTTGGGGTGTCCGACAACGCCATCTATTCATTCTCGCTGTGCAGGGCCGATTCCCTGGCGCTGGGATGCCTTCTCGCCTGCATCAATTTGAACGACTACAAGCGTTATCGCTCAGCCGCCGGTTTGATCGGTGTGCTTGTATTTGTTGCTCTGCTTTCTAGCTTGGCGCTCGATTCCAAGCCATTCAAGATGGTCTCCTGGCTACAGATGGTAGGGTATACGGCGCTGTCGGTTGCGATTGCGATGATGCTGTTCGCGGTCTTGCAATCCTCGCCTCAGTCAAAGGTGACGCGTGCTCTTGAGCAAAAATGGCTGGTGTGGATCGGAAGGGCTAGCTACAGCCTCTATATCTGGCACCTGGTGTTCTTCCCGTGGATACAGGCCACGGTAGCTCGGCAGAACTACGACATTCGGCTTCAGTATCTGCTGACGCTAGTGATTTCCATGTCGGTGTCTTTCCTTGCCGGCTCTATTTCCTTCCGGTTCATCGAGGCGCCCTTCATGCGACGTCGGCATTTATCCAAGGCTTCGGTGGCCAGCACATAGCCTGGCGATAGGCAATTCATTTTCTCCAAGCACCTTCGGGCTTTTTTTCGTTCATGGTGAAGCTGGGTGACTGAAAACTTCCCAGGCCATTGCCCAGACCCGGAGTGCTTGGCCCGGCACCAAATCGTGGTCGACGCCTAGGCCGAGCCCTGTTGCAGTCAGGCTCACACCGGCTGTACGTCCTGCGCCCTAGTCGGTTGCCTCGCCGTTCCAGTGAGTACAGGTCCGGCATCCTTCGGCGATCGGGGAATGAACCAGGACATGGCGCGTTGGAACAGACGGCTGCAAAGCCGCATATAATCAGAGCCCACAACTTGAACCTGTTCT
This sequence comes from Achromobacter animicus, assembly GCF_040775605.1. Classification (NCBI taxonomy): domain Bacteria; kingdom Pseudomonadati; phylum Pseudomonadota; class Betaproteobacteria; order Burkholderiales; family Alcaligenaceae; genus Achromobacter; species Achromobacter animicus. The sequence continues at coordinate 4,440,021 of NZ_JAYGJK010000001.1, read as the reverse complement.
AACGCAGAGCAGAAAGACGCGCGCAAATTCAAGGCGTTAGCCTCATTTAACCCAGGCTTTCCAAGCCCTCGGGGCCGAAGTTCGAGCCCCTCCTGCCGCGCCAGCTCCACTGGCTTTCCTTATGAACCTAGACCGACTGCGTCGCGAATTTCCCCGCTACGACATAACCACCCTTCCGACGCTGCCCGAAGGCTACGTCGACGCGTCCGAGCGCATCGACGCCGCCCCGTCCTTCGTGAACGAAGAGCGCGGCTTGAAGGTGTATGTCGACTACGCCAACTACGCCGACCGCGAATCCGGCAGAAGCCAGCGCTACTGCGTCTCGCGTTGGGACGAAGAAGAAGGCGACTACGAGGATGTGGCGCTGTCGACGAATGATTGGGCGGAAGTCGTGCGGTTTTTGACTGCCTGAGTCGTCTTTCGGGGCGATCGATTTTTGCGACGATCATCGTCGTAGTCGCCCCCGTGAGCCTCGATAGGGATAACCCTGTAGGGGCTTTTGCATTTCGAAATCAGATGTCGAGTTGATCGAACCGAAGACCCAGCGCGGCCGCGATTCGCTGGTGGTTCGTCAGGGCCTTCACGTTCTGAGCATTTGGAAGATCAGCCAGGGAGGTCACCGCGTTGGCGATGCGGTGGCGGTCTTGCCGGTTTTCAAGGTAACTATAGGTTTTGCTTTTTTTCGATGTTGAGCGTCCGCCAGCTCCGGCGCGGCTAAGACAGCGGGTGGGACCTGACGCGCCTGGAGTTGAGTCCTGGATTGATGCGTTTCACTGCGCAGGCACGTCGACCAAAGCCCCACGCCGAACCACACGCTTCGCCACATCCCCCCCCACCCAATACGCAAGCTCCGCCGGATGCGTGATCTCCCACGCCACAAAATCCGCCACCTTCCCCACCTCCAGCGTCCCGTGCGTCGTTGACAACCCCAACGCCCGCGCCCCGTTCGCCGTCACCCCCGCCAGCGCCTCCTCGGGAGTCATCCTGAACAACGTACACGCCATGTTCAGCATCAACCGCAACGACAGCACCGGCGACGTCCCAGGATTCAGATCCGTCGAAATCGCGATCGGCACGCCGTGCTGCCGTAGCAGATCCACCGGCGGCAACTGCGTCTCACGCAGCGCATAGAACGCGCCGGGCAACAGCACCGCGACTGTCCCCGCCTTGGCCATCGCCAGTACATCCGATTCGGTCAGGTACTCCAGATGGTCGGCAGACAAGGCGCCATAGCGCGCCGCCAGATTCGCGCCGTGCAGCGATGACAGTTGTTCCGCATGCAGCTTCACGGGCAGGTTCAGCCGGGCAGCCGCCTGAAACACCCGCTCCACCTGCACCGGCGTAAATGCCAAGTGTTCGCAAAAGGCATCCACGGCATCGACCAGCCCCTCGGCGGCCAGCGCCGGCAGCATGGTCAGAGCAACTTCGTCGATGTACTCATCCGGACGCCCTGTGAACTTTGGAGGCAGCGCGTGCGCGGCCAGGCAGGTTGCACGCACCGTCAGCGGCAGCGTCTGACCCAGGCGCCTGGCCACGCGCAGCATCTTGCGTTCATTCTCCAGATCGAGCCCGTATCCCGACTTGACCTCCAATGTCGTCACGCCATCTCGCAGCAACTGCAGCGCACGGCGGTGGGCGCTGGCGTACAGTTCGTCTTCGGTTGCCGCGCGCGTGGCGCGTACGGTGCTGGCGATGCCGCCGCCCTGGGCGGCGATGGTGGCGTAGTCGACGCCTTGCAGGCGCTGTTCGAATTCGCGGCTGCGGTCGCCGCCGAATACCAGGTGGGTGTGGCAGTCGACGAGTCCGGGCGTGACCCACGCGCCGCCCAGGTCGTGGACGTGCGCGGCATCGACGGAGGGTAGTTCCGAATCCGGGCCGATCCATTCGATGCGATCGGCCCGGGTCACGATGGCCGCGTTCTCGATTGCGGAATACGTGCCGCCGGCCATCGTGGCGGCGTGGCAGTGTCGCCAGACTTGTCTCATGCGTTTCTCCTTGGTGCAGGCGCCGGCGGAATCCATGGCCCGGCGCTGCGTCGATCAATCCGAACCCTGGGCCGCAGGCAGGGGTTCGCGGTCCGGCAGGCGCTTGGGATATACCCAGAAGCGATAGGCCAGGCAAAGTAGCGCGATCCAGACAACGCCCACGCCCAACGCCTGCTGTGTGCTTGGAAAATTGCCCAGCACCGCGATCACGAAGGCCATGAAGGCAATGGCGAGCAAGGGTCCCAGCGGCCAGAGCGGAACGGGGAATTTCAGTTGCGCGATCTCTTCCGGACGCATCTTGCGCCGCATCGCCACCTGCGACAGCAGGATCATCAACCACACCCACACCGTGGCGAACGTGGCGATGGACGCGATCAAGAGAAATACGTTCTCCGGAATCAGATAGTTGAGCAGCACGCCCACCAGCAGCGCCACGGACATCACCACCACCGTCATCCACGGCACGCCGTTGGCCGATACGGAGGCAAATCCGCGCGGCGCCTGGCCTTGCTGGGCCATGCCGAACAGCATGCGGCCCGCGCCGAAGATGTCGCTGTTGATGGCCGATACCGCAGCTGAGATCACGACGATGTTCAGGATGGTGGCCGCGGAACTGATGCCGAGGCTGTCGAAGATCTGCACGAACGGGCTGCTCTTGCCGTCTATCTGCGTCCACGGGAAGATGGACATCAGCACGAACAGCGTCAACACGTAGAACAGCAGGATGCGCATGGGCACCGCGTTGATGGCGCGGGGGATGGTGCGGGCAGGGTCCTTGGCTTCGCCGGCGGTGATGCCGATGATCTCGATGCCGCCGAACGCGAACACCACCACGGCCAACGATGCGATCAACCCGCCCACGCCATTGGGCATGAAGCCGCCATGCTCCCACAGGTTGTGCACGCCGGTGGCGGGGCTGTCTGCGCCCATCCCCATACCGAACAGCATGATGCCTAGCCCGCCCGCGATCATCGCGACGATGGCGCCGACCTTCAGCAGCGACAGCCAGAACTCCAGTTCGCCGAACACCTTGACGGAAAGCAGGTTGATGGCGCCGATGAAGCAGACGATGGACAGGACCCAGATCCATCGCGGTACGTCCGGATACCAGAATCCCATGTACAGCCCGAACGCGGTGATGTCGGCCAGGCAGACGATGATCATCTCGAATGCATAGGTCCAGCCTGTCAGAAAGCCGGCCAGCGGTCCCAGATATTGCGTGGCGTAGTGGCCGAACGAGCCGGACACCGGGTTGCGCACCGACATTTCTCCCAGGGCGCGCATGACCATATAGACGGCGGCGCCCGCGACCAGATAGGCCAGCAGCACCGAAGGACCCGCCGCCTGGATCGCCTTGCCCGACCCATAGAAAAGGCCCGTGCCAATGGCCGAGCCCAATGCCATGAAGCGGATGTGCCGGGCGTTCAGCCCGCGGTTGAGTGTCTGCGCTTCTGCCGGTGTGTCTGACTGCGAGGATGCTTGCATCGTTGTCTCTCTCGGTTCCTTGGTCGGTCTCTCATAAAGCGCCGCGCAGGTGCCTTCTGATGGGCCCGTGCGCGCGGCGAGGCGATGACGGCCGGATGCGTCCGGCCGGCAGAGGGGCAGCGTCAGAGGCTGGGCAGCAGCCCCGCGGGCATCAGACCGTTCATGACTTGCGCGTCGATCAGGCCGCTGGCCGCCGCGATGTCCGGCGCGAAGAAGCGGTCTTCCTCGTAGTGGGACACCTTCTCGCGCAGGGCGCGGCGCGCGGCTTCCAGTTGCGGAGACGTCCTGAGCCCTTCGCGGAAGTCCAGGCCCTGGCACGCGCCCAGCCATTCGATGGCCAGGATGTCGCGCACGTTGTCGGCCATGGCCCACAGCCGCTTGCCTGCGTTGGGCGCCATCGACACATGGTCTTCCTGGTTGGCCGAGGTGGGCATGCTGTCCACGCTGGCCGGATGCGCCAGTGCCTTGTTGTCGCTGGCCAGTGCCGCCGCTGTCACCTGGGCGATCATGAACCCCGAGTTGACGCCGCCCTTACGCACCAGGAATGGCGGCAACTGCGACATGTGCTTGTCCATCATCAGCGCGATGCGCCGTTCCGCCAGGGCGCCGATTTCGGCGAGCGCCAACGCCAGGTTGTCGGCGACCAGCGCCACGGGTTCGGCATGGAAGTTGCCGCCGGAGATGACGTCGCCCTGCTCGACGAACACGAGCGGGTTGTCGGACACGGCGTTCGATTCGATTTCCAGTACCTGCGCCGCGTGGCGGATCTGCGTAAGGCAGGCGCCCATCACCTGGGGCTGGCAGCGCAGCGAGTAGGGATCTTGCACCTTTCCGCAATCGGCGTGGGAGTGGCCGACTTCGCTGTCGTCGCCCAAGAGGCTGCGGTAGACGGCGGCCACGTCGATCTGTCCAAGCTGCCCGCGCGCGGCGTGGATGCGGGCGTCGAAGGGGGCGCGCGAGCCCAGCATGGCCTCGACGCTCAGGCTGCCGCACACCAGACCTGCCGCCATCATGTCTTCGGCTTCGAACAAGCCGCGCAGCGCGAACGCGGTGGACACCTGGGTGCCGTTCAAGAGGGCCAGCCCTTCCTTGGCGGCCAGCGTGAGCGGCGCGAGGCCCGCGCGCGCCAGCGCCTCACGCGCGGGCAGCCATTCGCCTTGGTAGCGTGCCTGGCTTTCGCCCAGCAGGACCATCGACATGTGCGCGAGCGGGGCCAGGTCGCCCGAGGCGCCCACGGAACCCTTGAGCGGAATGTGCGGGTACACGCCCGCGTTGACCAGCGCGATCAGGCTGTCGATGACATGGCGGCGCACGCCGGAATAACCGCGAGCCAGACTGTTGATCTTGAGCACCATGATGAGCCGCACCATGGCGTCGTCCAGCGCCTCGCCCACGCCGGCTGCGTGCGAGCGGACCAGCGAAGTCTGCAACGCCTGCAAGTCTTCGCGCGCGATCTTGGTCGAGGCCAACAGGCCAAAGCCCGTATTGATGCCGTAGACGGTGCGGCCTTCGGCGATGATGCGTTCAACCGTGGCCACGCTGGCGTCGATGGCCTGCGCGGCGCCGGGATCCAGCGTCAGGCTAACGGGCTGCTGATAGGCGCGCCGCAGGTCGGCCAGCGTCAAGTGGCCCGGTTTCACATGCAATTCCATTCCTCTTTCTCCTACGCCGGCGGTCCGGCTGCTTGCTATCGTTGTCATGCGGTCTGTTGCGCGGGCTGGTCCATCGCGAGGCTGCGCCGCGCGGGTGTCAGCGCTTGCCGGTCACCATGGGCAGGTTCAAGCCCTGTTCGTGTGCGCAGTCGATGGCGATCTGGTAGCCGGCGTCCGCGTGCCGCATCACGCCCGTGGCAGGGTCGTTGGTCAGCACGCGGGCGATGCGCTCGGCAGCGGCGTCGGTGCCGTCGCACACGATGACCATGCCGGAGTGCTGCGAGAAGCCCATGCCGACGCCGCCGCCGTGGTGCAGCGACACCCACGTCGCACCGCTGGCGGTGTTGAGCAGGGCGTTGAGCAGCGGCCAATCGGAAACGGCGTCCGAGCCGTCGCGCATGGATTCGGTTTCGCGGTTGGGGCTGGCGACCGAGCCGGAATCGAGATGGTCGCGGCCGATGACGATGGGCGCCGACAGTTCGCCTGACCGCACCATTTCGTTGAACGCCAGGCCCAGCTTGGCGCGCTCGCCCAGCCCGACCCAGCAGATGCGCGCGGGCAGGCCCTGGAAGCTGATGCGCTCGCGGGCCATGCTGAGCCAATGATGCAGGTGGGCGTCGTCGGGAATCAGTTCCTTGACCTTGGCGTCGGTTTTGTAGATGTCTTGCGGGTCGCCGGACAGCGCAGCCCAACGGAAGGGGCCCACGCCGCGGCAGAAGAGCGGACGGATGTAGGCCGGAACGAAGCCGGGAAAGTCGAACGCGTCGGCGACGCCTTCTTCCTTGGCCATCTGGCGGATGTTGTTGCCGTAGTCGAAGGTGGGGATGCCCTGGCGCTGGAAGGCCAGCATCGCCTGCACGTGCACGGCCATGGATTGCTTGGCGGCCTTGATGACCGCCGCCGGTTCGCGCTGGGCGCGGTCGCGGTATTCCTGCCAGGACCAGCCGGCGGGCAGGTAGCCGTTCAAGGGATCGTGCGCGCTGGTCTGGTCGGTGACCATGTCGGGCTTGACGCCGCGGCGCACGAGTTCGGGCAGGATTTCGGCGGCGTTGCCGCACAGCGCGATGGACACGGCGCGGCCGGCCTGCGTGTGTTTGGCGATGCGGGCCAGCGCGTCGTCCAGGTTGGCTGCCTGTTCGTCCACGTAGCGGGTGCGAAGGCGGAAGTCGATGCGGCTTTGCTGGCATTCGATGTTCAGGGAGCACGCGCCGGCCAGCGTGGCGGCCAGCGGCTGCGCGCCGCCCATGCCGCCCAGGCCGGCGGTCAGCACCCAGCGCCCGGACAGGTTGCCGCCGTAATGCTGGCGGCCGGCTTCGACAAAGGTTTCGTACGTGCCTTGGACGATGCCCTGGCTGCCGATGTAGATCCAGCTGCCGGCGGTCATCTGGCCGTACATGGCCAGGCCCTTGGCGTCCAGTTCGTTGAAGTGTTCCCAGGTGGCCCAGTGCGGGACAAGGTTGGAGTTGGCGATCAGGACACGCGGCGCGTTGGCGTGTGTCTTGAAAACACCTACCGGCTTGCCCGATTGCACGAGCAGGGTTTCGTCGTCGTTCAGGGCCTTGAGCGATTCAACGATCTTGTCGTAGCAATCCCAGTCGCGGGCCGCGCGGCCGATGCCGCCGTAGACGACGAGCTCGTTCGGGTTTTCGGCCACATCGGGGTCGAGGTTGTTCATCAGCATGCGCAAGGGCGCTTCGGTCAGCCAGCTTTTGGTGTTGAGTTGGCTGCCGCGCGGGGCGCGGATGGCGACGTCGCGGAATCGGGGGGATGGGTTCAAGTGAAGTCTCCTGGATCGGGTCAAGGCGCGCTGTGATCCAGCGCCATGGTGAGAAGATCTTAAGACGACTATGGTTGTATATACAATAGCAGATGACTGGTTTCGGACTGAGGGATTACCCCAATGAAAAATGCCGAAACCTGTGAGATTTCGGCATGGGAAAAGTCATGCGGGAGGGCGCCGCACTGGCGCGTTGCAGTTCAGTCGGAAGCGACTCGTCGCGTCATAGGTACAGCGTGCGGAAAGCGGTGAACGTCACGTTGTGAACTTGCCTTCCAGCCGGTGACGGGAACCCGGATGGATCAGGCGGGCCAGTGTCACCGCGCGGTCGCCGGACCAGGTGCGCCGGCGGATCAGCAGGCAGGGTTCTTCGCGGTCGATCTGCAACAACTGGCATTCGCGCGGCTTGGCAAGAATGGCTTCGACCACGTGCTCGCCGGCGCTCAGCGGCGCCACGCGCGTCAGGTATTCGTACGGCGTGCTTTGCGTGAAGTCCTGCAGCAGGTAGTCGGGCGCAAGGCGGACATTGACGTAGCGGTCTTCAAGCTGGATGGGTACGTCGTCTTCGTAATGGACGATCAGTGAATGAAACACTGGCTGGCCTGCGCGGATGTCCAACGCCTGCGCTTGCTCGGCGCCGGCCGGTTCTTCGGCCAGCCGCACGACGCGGCTGTGGTGGCGGTGATTGCGTGCCGCGATTTCGTCGGCAATGTTGTTCACGGCGAACAGCGCCGAGCGCGCCTTGGGCTGCGCGACGAACGTGCCGACGCCTTGCATCCGAACCAGCAGGCCTTCGGCGGTCAGTTCGCGCAGTGCGCGGTTGATCGTCATGCGGCTGAATCCCAGTTCATCGACCAACTCGGCTTCGGACGGCACGCGGTAATGCGCAGGCCAGGCGCCGCTGCGGATCTGCTGCGCGATCATCTGTTTGACCTGCGCGTACAGCGGGGCGGGCAGGGCATTGGCCGGGACGGGCAATCGGGGGGGAGAAGCGGCCACGGGTGGGATCCTGGGAGTGCGATACGTAAGCAAGGAAAGATGCGGTTCCTAGTATAGACAGGTACACATCACTTGCGAACGGCGGCGCCCCTATCCCGTCATCACGCCATTCTTCACCGCCAGAATGTGCGCCATCACGCTCACCGCGATTTCGGCCGGCGTCTTGCTGCCGATGTGCAGACCGACTGGCGAGTGCAGCCGCTGCACGGATGCTTCGGTTTCGTCCAGATGTTCGATGAACCGTTGCCGGCGGCTGGCGGCGTTACGGCGCGAGCCGATGGCGCCGACGTAGAAGGCAGGACTGTGCAGCGCTTCCAGCAGCGCCATGTCGTCAAGTTTGGGGTCATGGCTGAGCGCCACGATGCACGTGCGGGAATCCGGGTTCAGCGCGCGTACGGCGTCGTCGGGCATTTCGGTGGTGAATGCCACGCCGTCGACGGACCAGGTGCCCAGATGCTCGATGCGCGGATCGCACACGGTGACCGCAAAATCATTGAACAGCGCCATGGTGGCGACGTACTCGGCCAGCGACCCTGCGCCGATCAGCAACAGCCTGTACTGCGGGCCCAGCGTGCTGGATAGGGTGACGCCATCGAAATGCAGGGCCTCCGGCGCCGAGGCGTCGCTCAGCGTGACCGCGCCGCTGGCGCAATCGACCGTCCGCTGTACGAGCTGGCCGGTCTCGAGCCGGCGGACCAGTTCATTCAGTATTCCGCCGTCCGGTGCAAATTCCAGAAGCAGTTCAAGCGTCCCGCCGCAGGGCAGTCCGAACCGGTGCGCCTCGTCGGCCGTGACGCCGTAGCGGACGAGTTCGGGCGCCGATTGTGGAATGCTTCCGTCGCCGTAAGCCCGCGTGTAGCGGTGGATCAGGTCGTCCTCGATGCAGCCGCCGGACACCGAGCCGATGCAACGGCCGTCCTCGCGCAGCACCATCATGGACCCCACGGGCCGCGGCGACGAGCCCCATGTCTTGACGACCGTAGCCAGCATCAGGCGATGCCCGGCCTCCTGCCAGTCGCGCGCCGCGCGCAGCACGCGGACATCAACGCTTTCCATGGGCGTGCTTCCTTTGGATCAAAAAGGCGTTCATGGCGGACGGCCCTGATTCAGTCATAGATTGGCTTTCCGCTTATGCCAGCTTGCGGACCGGCAGTGTGCGGATCCGCTTGCCCGTCGCGGCGAAGATCGCATTGCACAGCGCGGGGGCGACGGGCGGCACTGGCGGTTCGCCCACGCCGCCCGGTGGCAGCGCGTGGTCGTCGTTGACCAGATGCGTGCGGATCACGCGCGGCGAGGCGTTGTGGCGCAGCACCTCGTAGTCGTGGAAGTTGCTTTGCTTGACGCGGCCTTTTTCAAAGGTGATCTCGCTGGTCAGCGCCAGGCTCAGCCCCATGATGGCGCCGCCTTCCATCTGCGCGCGGATGCGTTCGGGGTTGATCTGCGGGCCGCAGTCCATCGCCATGTCCACGGCGACGACGCGGATCTCGCCCTTGTCGTCCACCGCCACCTCGACCACCGTGGCGGTGTAGCTCATGAAGCTGTAGCAGAAGGCCAGCCCAAGCCCATGCCCCTTCGGTAATGTGCGGCCCCAGCCCGCGCCCTTGCACGCGGCGTCGATCACGCCGCGAAGGCGGCCGGTGTCGTAGGGGTAGCGCTCAGGCGATTCGGTGTAGTTCCAGGTGTCGGCCAACGTGCCGGGATCGATCTGGCGCGCGGGGCCAATGAGATCCAGCGCGAATGCCTGAGGATCCTTGCCCGCGCGATGCGCGAGTTCATCGATGAAGCACTGGGCCGCGAAGGCATGCGGAATGTTGGCGACGGACCGGAACCAGCCAATGCGCGCATGGGCTTCGACTTCGGCGGTTTCCACGCGCACATTGGGAATGCGATAGGGCATGTTGATCGCCGACATGGCGGACTCGAACATCTGCTGCCCCTTGGCGCCTTGCGCAAACAACGACGCGATGGTGGGGGAGGCGCTGCGGTGCAGCCAGGACTGGACTTGCCCCTGCGTGTTCATGACGGCTTCCAGGCGCTCGACCGAGACCGTGTGCAGGTAGTCGTGATGGATGTCGTCTTCGCGGGTCCAGACCAGCTTGACCGGCGTGCCTTCGGGCATGGCGCGGGCGACGATGGCCGCTTCGTCCACAAAATCGGGCTTGGACTTGTGGCCGAAACCGCCGCCCAGCAGCAGCACGTTGACCTTGACGTTGGCGGGCTCAAGCTTCAGGCGCGCGGCCACGGCGTCCCGGGCAGCGACCGGATTCTGGATGGACGTCCAGACCTCGGCGCGATCGCCCTGGATTTGCACGGTGGCGACGGGCGGCTCCATCGACGCGTGGGCCAGGTGCGGAACGTAGTACTCCGCGGACACGCGCTCGGCTTCCGGCGCGTTGTTCCAGGCATTTGCGGCGTCGCCCTGGTTGCGCATCGTCTTGCCGGGCGCGCGCGCCGCCGCCTGCAGCGTCTGCTGGTAGGCGACGGAGTCATAGGCGCCGTTCGGACCGTCGTCCCATTCGATCTGCAGCGCATCGCGCCCCTGCCGCGCGGCCCAGGTGTTGCGCGCAACGACCGCCACACCGCCGAGCGGCTGGAAGGCGGGCGCCCCTTGCATGGCGGGGATTTCAACGACCTTCAGCACGCCTGGTACGGCGAGCGCCTTGGCTCTGTCGACGCGGCGCACCCGGCCGCCCACGACGGGCGGGCGCGCAACGACGGCGTAGACCATGCCGGGCAGGCGCATGTCCATGCCGTAGATCGCCTGGCCTTTGCCGATGGCTTCAAGGTCGACCAGGCGCACCTGGTTCTTGCCGATGTAGCGGAATTCGGACCGGGCCTTGAGTTTGAGGGCGTTTCCCGCGGGCACGGGCTGCTTGGCCGCGTCCGCCGCCAGGTCGCCATACGAAAGACGGCGGCCGCTCGGCACATGCAGCACTTCGTGCTGTTCGGCTTTGACCTCGGCAATGGGCACAGACCACCGCGCCGCCGCGGCCGCTTCGAGCATCTGCCGGGCGGCTGCGCCCACGCGCCGCATCGGCATCAGGAAGTGGCGCATGCTGCGCGAACCGTCGACGTTCTGATTGCCGTAGCGGGATTCGTCGGCGGGGGCCTGCACGACCTTCACGCGTTCCCAGCGTGCTTCCATTTCGTCGGCCACCACCATCGGCAGGCTGGTGCGCACGCCGGTGCCCATCTCGGCACGGTGCGCCACGATGGTGACGGCGCCATCGGCAGCAATGCTGACGAAGACGAGCGGGTCGTCCACGGTGCCGCCGGGCATGCTGTCGGCGCCGTATGCTTTGGCAGCCGGCTCGGCGGCCACCGCCGCCGTGACCCATCCCTTTGCGGTGACGGCCAGCGTGAGTACGCCCAGGCTGCCCTGCAGGAAGGCGCGGCGCGAATGCTGAACGGCGGCGGTCATTGCTTGCCTCCTTGGGCGAGGCGGGCTGCGGCCTGCTGAATGGCCGCGAGGATCCGCGGGTACGTGCCGCAGCGGCAGATGTTGCCGCTCATGGCGTCCGCAATCTGTTGTTCGGTCGGATTGGGAGTCGCCTTCAACAGGCTTACCGCCGTCATGATCTGGCCAGCCTGGCAATAGCCGCATTGCGCGACGTTATTGGTAACCCAGGACGCCTGCACCGCCCGGCCGACCGGATCGGCTTCCATGCCTTCGATGGTGGAGAGTTGGCGGCCGGTGGCCACGGAGACGGGCGTCAGACAGGATCGCACGGGCGTACCGTCGATATGCACCGTACAGGCGCCGCACAAGGCCATGCCGCAGCCGAACTTGGTGCCGGTCATGCCCAGTTCATCGCGCAGGACCCATAGGATCGGCATTTCATCCGGGACGTTGACGTCCTTGGTCTGGCCGTTGATTTGCAATTGCGTCATGAAGGGAGTCCTGGGGGAGGGCACGACAAGCTGCCTTGCCTCGGGTGGCGGGGATCACTGCTTGAGTCCGGAATTTTGCCCAAAAAATCCCGGGTTGGTTCATTAAAGGGACAAATTCGCCAGTGTCCGGGGCCGGTGCTGCCTGCACAGGAGCCGGCCCTTGCCGTCACTTGCCGGCTTGCGCCAGCAATTGCCGGTCCAACGCGTCCGTTGCGCGGCGGCCCGTCTGCGCGTCGACGTGTGACGCCAGCACCTGGGCAAGCTGGCGCAGTTGCGGCGCCGTCAGACCCACGTTCATGCTGATCCGCATGTGCGATTGCAGTTGCGATTCGACGCCCGTCAGTGCAGCCAGCATGCTTACCGTAGCAATTTCGCGGCTTTGCCAATCGAGGTTGTCGCGCTCGAAGATGTCGCCAAAGAGGTGCGTGCGCAGGTATTCGTTGGCAACGGGAGCGAAGTCGAACAAGGGGCCCTGGACCGGGCCGCCGGATAGCTTGGTCTGATTGGCCGTTCCGGCGGCCAGCAGCGCGTCGCCCTGCGGGATCGGCCGGCTGGGCTCGGCGCCGGGCGCATCCTGGATGCCGCGTTGCTGGCGGGCCTGCCTTACCTTCATCAGTTCGGACAGGGCATTGAGGCTGCGCGGAAAGCCGGCGTAGGCGTACAGCTGCACCAGCACCTCTTTGGCATCGCTGACCGTCAATCCGGCATCCAGACCTTGTTCAAGCGCCGCGTTCAGCCGCGCGATGTCGCCGGTTGCCGCAAACGCGGCAATGGGCACGATCGCCGCCTGGCGGGCGGACAGCGAGTCCGGGGCCTGCGTCGCCGTCTTTGTCTTGTCTGTCACGTTGGAGGCTCCTTGCGCGTGGATGGGCAGGGCGATCGCTGCGGCCAGTCCAACGGCAGCGGCAAGCGCGCGAGTGCGAAATTGGGTCACGCGGGCCTTAGCGCGAGGCATATTGTTCATCGCTGACCTTCTCCATCCAGTTGACGTTCTTGCCATCGACCGACGGCGTGACGGCCAGGTGGGTCATCGCCGTGCCGGGTGCGGCGCCGTGCCAGTGCTTGACGCCGGGCGGGCAGTGGATCACGTCGCCCGGGCGGATTTCTTGCACGGGCTTGCCCCATTCCTGGGTCAGTCCAACGCCGGACGTCACCACAAGCCGCTGTCCGGCGGGGTGCGTGTGCCAGGCCGATCGCGCCCCGGGCTCGAAGGTGACAAGTGCGCCCGAAGCATTGACGTCCTTGTCCGCCGCCCACACGGGTTCGATGCGCGCGCGGCCCGTGAAGTAGTCGTCCGGACCGGCGATGGATGCCTGCGCGCCCGCGCGTGCGATCTGCTGGGCCGCGGGGGAGGCGGTGGGCTGCGGTTCCGCGGCTTGCGCCGCCGCCGTCTGGACGAGCGCGGCGCAGACCGCGATCTTGCTTACGTGTTTTTGCATGCTTTTCTGCCTCTGTTCGTTGGGCGGCGGCGCTGTCTGCCGCGCGCCACGTCGGGTTTGGAGGGCGCCGACCCGCCATCGGCGCCCACCCGTCGCACTGTATGATCCGGCGGATTAGATGAGAAGATCGCAAAATCCGTATTCCCTGGTGCACGGAATTCACCAATGCCCAAAGAGAACCTGAACGATCTGCATGCCTTCATGGCCGTGGCGCAGACCCGCAGCTTCACCCGCGCTGCTGCCCAGCTTGGCTTGTCGCGGTCTGCGCTCAGCCACGCCATGCTGGCGCTGGAAGCACGCCTGGGCGTGCGGTTGCTCACCCGGACGACCCGCAGCGTTTCACCTACTGAAGCCGGCGCCCGGCTGCTGAGTGTGCTGAGTCCCCGGCTGAGCGAAATACAGCAGGAGCTGGAGTCGCTGACCGCGATGCGCGACAAGCCCGCGGGCACGGTACGCATCACCGCGCATGACCACGCCATCGTGACGGCGCTATGGCCGCGCCTGTTGCCACTTCTGCGGCAGTACCCGGACGTGCAGATCGAATTCAGCGTGGACTACGCGATGACCGACATCGCCGCGCAACGTTTCGACGCGGGAGTGCGCGTGGGCAACCGCGTGGACAAGGACATGATCGCCGTGCGCATCGCGCCCGACCTGCGCATGGCGGTCGCCGCGTCGCCGGACTATCTGGCCGGCAGATCACTGCCCGCCACACCGCAGGAACTGACGGAGCACTGTTGCGTGAACCTGCGGCTGCCCACGCACGGCGGCCTGTACGCCTGGGATTTTGAAAAGGATGGACGCGCGCTGAGCGTGCGCGTGAACGGGCAGACAGTGTTCAACAATACGTTCCTGATGCTGCAGGCGGCGCTCGATGGCATGGGCCTGGCTTATGTGCCCTATGACCTGGTCAAACCGCACATCGAAGCGGGCCGGCTGGCGCCCGTGCTGGAGGATTGGTGGCCGGTGTTTCCGGGCTATCACCTTTACTACGCAAATCGCCGGCAGCTCTCGCCGGCGTTGGCGCTGGTGATAGAGGCGCTGCGGTATCGGCACGACCCCATGCGGCCCGGCGCCTGAGGCGAGGCCGGTTGCGGTGACGCGCCCGCTCCCTACGGCGCGTCCGGCCGGTACAGGACGTCGCGCATGTCGGATGAGGCGCCGAGCCGCCGCGACAATTCATCCGCGCGTTCGAGAATCAGCGCTTCAAACGACGCCGCGTCCACCGTTTTCAGCCGCACCGAGGGGCCGGCGATGGTGAGCGCGCCGACGAAGCGGTCTTCCTGCCCGATGACCGGTACGGACCAGGACGACGTATAGGGATCGCGCGCGCCGCAGGAGAAGATGGGCAGCCGGACCTGATCTCGCCGTTCGCCCTGCGCCCAGATCGCAAATACCTGGCCCGTCGATGACTTGTCGGGGGGCATCACGCTGCCGGCGATGACCTGGCTGTGCAGGCCTTCGTGCGGCTGATGGCGAAAGAGGCACAGACGCTGTCCCGGTTCGCCGCCTTCCACGTAATACGCGGCGCTTTCACCGGTATCCGCCGACAGCCGTTCAAGCACCGGCATGACGACCGCCTCCAGATCGAAGCCGCGTTCGTAGACGCGCGCAAGGAACAACACCCGCGGGCCCAACCCGTAGCGGCCATCGGGCTCGCGCACGACGTAACCGCACCGTGCCAGCGAATTGAGCAACCTGAAGATGGTCGTCTTGTGCAAGGGCAGGCGGTTGGCGAAATCCGCCAGGGACAGGTGCTCCGCGCCGGGCCGAAAGCAGTCCATCACACTCAGGGCGCGTTCCACGGCCACGACACCGTCATTGCTCATTGATCCTCCAGAAGCATTGAATTTACTGGCTGATTGTACGTAATACAACAGCGTTTCGTAAATTTAAAATGCCATCTGTCAGCTGTTTCGGGAGATCAAGATGGCAAATTCAATGCTCGTGGTAACCGCCCATGTGGGCGACTTTGTCTGGCGCTGTGGGGGCGCAATGGCCTTGCACGCAGCGCGCGGCGTGGATGTGCATCTGGTCTGCGTGAGCTATGGCGAGAACGGGGAATCGAACTCGGCCTGGAAGGGCGATGTGCAGCGTGACGCGGTCAAGGTGCAGCGTCATGCCGAAGCGCAGGCCGCGGCCGAAATCCTGGGCGTCAGCAGCCTGGACTTTCACGATCTGGGCGACTATCCGCTGCCCGACTCGCCGGAGTCCGTGCGGCGTATCTCCGAGACCATGCGCCGCACGAAACCTTCGGTGGTGCTGACCCATCCCGAACACGACCCTTCCAATCTCGATCATTGCCGCACGTTCGAAATGGCATTGCGCGGCCGCATGCAGGCGATGGCGCCTGGCCACGGCGCGGATTTCGTGGTGCCCCCGCAAGTGCTGTGCTTCGAGCCTCACCAGACCGAGTTGTGCGGCTTCAAACCCAACGTGCTGCTGGACATCACGGAAGTGTGGGAGCGCAAGTGGCAAGCCATGCAGGCCATGCCCACGCAAAGCAATCTGTGGGCCTATTACGAGCGCGTGGCGTTGCAACGGGGCGCGCAGGCCGGCCGCCGGGGCAAGACTGCCGGCACGCGCTACGGCGAGGCCTATCAAAGCATTTTCCCGGCCGTTGTATCGGCCCTCATGGAGTGACCCGATGCGCACCCTTCACGAAACCGGCCTGACCAGCACGCTGCTGGCCGACGCCGGCGCACGCTACCTGCGTGCGGCGATCAAACCCTTGCGAGCCGGATGGACCGTGCGCGGCCGCGCGTTGACGGTTTCGGTCCCCGCGGGCGACAACCTGGCGATCCATGCGGCGCTCGCGCTTGCGCAACCCGGTGATGTGCTGGTGGTGGACGCGCAGGGCTACACCGAGCGCGCGGTGATGGGCGGAATCATGTGTGCGCAGGCCGCGGCAAGCTGCCTCGCCGGCGTGGTGATCGACGGCGCGGTGCGGGACGCGGCAGAACTGCGCCAGGGCTCGCTACCCGTATTCGCGGCCGCGGTGTCGCCGGCAGGGCCAGCCAAGGCCGGCGGCGGCAGCGTCAACCGCCAGATCCAGTGCGGCGGCGTGCGTGTCGAACCCGGCGACTGGATCCTGGGTGATGACGACGGACTGGTCGTGGTCGCGCCGGCGGAAATGGAAACGATGGTTGCAGCAGCGCTGACCAAGGCCGGTGCTGAAGCGCGCCGCATGGCCGCCATCGCGCGCGGTGAACTGCGCCCAGCGTGGCTCGACGAAGCGTTGGCCAAGGCCACGTTGGACATCGGCCTCGCGCCGCGCGAGTCCAAGTAGCACTTATCCAGAACAACAGGAGGAAGACAATGAATTTGAAGCAAAAACTGGGCGTAATCGCCTTGATGGCGGGCCTTGCGCCCATTGCCTCGGCCCACGCGGATTATCCGGAAAGGCCAATTCGCATGGTCGTGCCGTTCGCGGCGGGCGGTCCGGCCGACATGGTGGGACGCGAGTTTGCCAAGCTGTTCGGCGACAAGCTCGGGCAACCGGTGGTGGTCGTGAACGCAGGCGGCGGGCACGGCGTGCCCGCGCTGAATCAGGTGCTGGGCGCCGAGGCAGACGGGTACACGCTGCTCATGCCCGCGTCGGGGAACATGACGGTGCCGTCCAAAGCCATGCAGGGCAAGAACGTGTTGGAAATCCTGGCGCCCATCAGCCAGTTGACCGAAAGCCCGCATGTGCTGGTGGTGAACGCGCAGATGCCGGTGAACTCGGTGGCTGAGCTGGTCGATTACGCCCGCGCCCATCCCGGCAAGGTCAATTTCGGATCGGCGGGCGTGGGCGGCGTGGCGCACCTGGGAATGGAACTCTTCAAAAGCAAGGCCAAGGTGGACGTGGTCCATGTGCCTTACCGTGGCACGTCGCAGGTGCTGACCGACCTGGCAGCGGGCCAGGTGCAGGCGCTGTTCAGCAGCATGCCGTCGCTCAAGCCCATGATCGACAAGGGGGCGGTAAAGGCGCTGGCAATGAGTGCGCCGAGCCAGGGCGCGGATACGGTCAAATTGCCGCTGATTTCCCAGAGCCTGCCGGGGGTGTCGTACACCACCTGGTACGGACTCTTCGCCAAGGCGGGCACGCCGCCCGAGGTGCTTGCCAGGCTGAATGAGGCGGTGGTCGAAACGCTGAAGAATCCCGAGCTGAACCAGAAGTTCGAGTCTCAGGGCGTGGAGTTCGTCTCCAGCACGCCGCAACAGCTTGCCGACACGGTCCGGCGCGACACGGCGCAGTGGACGGCGCTGATCAACGAGGCCGGCATCGAGATCGAGTAGCAATCGCGCCTGTGCAGGCGGGGCAGGGCAGTCGCCATGCCCCGCGTCTGCTGTGCGCGCCTGCTACGCGCGTCTGCTACGCGCTTCTGCTACCCGCGTCTGCTACGACTTAACACGCCTTTCCCCGCGCGCGTTTGCTATAAAAGCGGCTATAGCGTTTCTGTAGGGCCGGGAAAATGTCGATATTCACGATCAGCCGCTGCGGCGCGGCGTTGTTTTTTGTCGCGGTGGTGGCGGGGTGCTCGTCCAGCAAGCCGACGGCTGCGGAAAAGGCCAGCATGGCGGCCACTACGCCCGCCCGGTCCAACGATGAGTGCAAGGCCAATCGCAAGAAGTGCCTGCACGAAGGGTCCTACGATGTCGGCGAACGGGATTACGCCGAAGACGAAGCCAAGCGCCTGAACCTCGCGGAGTCCCAGCGCCTGCGGCGCCTGTTCGGGAAGTAAACTCCGTCTTCCTTTCCCTCCGCAGAATCGTTGTCCATGACCCGAAAACCGCTCGCCATCATTCAGATGGGCCGCCCGCCCGAAGATCTGCGGCAGGCGCAAGGCGAACAATCCGACTGGATGCTGGCCGCGCTTGAAGATCCGGGCCTGCCGGTGCGGGTCTTCAAGCCCCACGACGACGAACCCCTGCCCACGTGGAATGACGTGTCCGGCGCGGTGCTGACGGGATCGTGGTCCATGGTGACGGACCGCGAGCCCTGGAGCGAGCGCACGGCCGAATGGCTGCGCGGCGCGCATGGCGCGCGGTTGCCGCTATTGGGCATCTGCTACGGCCATCAACTGATGGCGCACGCGCTGGGCGGCGTCGTCGACTTTCATCCGCAGGGCCGCGAGATCGGCCAGCATGCCATCGACTTCTGCGCGGACGTTGGCGACGATGCGCTGCTTGGCGCGCTGCCGCGGCGTTTTCTGGCCAATCTGACGCATGAGCAAAGCGTGTTGACGCCGCCGCCGGGCGCCGAAGTGCTGGCCCGTTCGCGGCACGATCCGCATCAGGTCCTGCGATATGGGCCGAACGCGTGGTCGGTGCAATTCCATCCCGAGTTCTCGCCGACGCTGATGTCGGCATGCCTGTTGCGCCGCGCGCCGGTGTTCGAGTCGGAGGGCCACGACGTGGCGGCGATGGTGGCGGGCCTTGTCCCCACGCACGATGCGCGCCAACTGCTGCGCACGTTTGCGCGCATGCTGTCTTCATAGCACACGCACATGACACGCCTGCCGGCGTGGCCGATGTGCGCGCCGCTGTCGGCGTCGCGCCACAAAAAAGCGATTATTTCCATTTCTTGCCGCGAAATCGCTTGTGTCCCCAGAACTGACATATTGCGTCCCTAGAATCCGTTCCTGCCATGCGCCGTGTGCATCACTGTGCCGCCTGCAATGCGGGTCTGGCCACATGCGCATGTCTGTTCACATCAATGGGAATCTGTAATGAAAAAGACTCTGTTCGCCACCGCCATCTTTGCCGCGCTGTCCGGCATGGCGCAGGCGGAAACCTCGGTGACGCTGTACGGCTTGATCGATACGGGCGTGGGCTATCAGCGGATCAAGGGCGATGGCTACCATGAATCCAAGGTCGGCATGAGCAACGGCGTTTCCAGCGGTTCGCGCTGGGGCCTGCGCGGTTCGGAAGACCTGGGCGACGGCCTCTCCGCCGTGTTCACGCTGGAAAGCGGCTTCAACTCGGCCAACGGTGACCGTGGTCAGTCCGGCCGCCTGTTCGGCCGTCAAGCCACCGTCGGCCTGAAGAGCTCGTCGTGGGGCCTGCTGGAATTCGGCCGTCAGACCAACATCGCTTCCAAGTACCTGGGCGCGATCGATCCGTTCGGCGCCAGCTACGGCCAAGCGAACATCGGCAACGCGTTCAGCGCCGCCAACACCGTCCGCTACGACAACATGGTCCAGTACGCGACCCCGTCGTTCGGCGGCTTCCAGGCTGGCGTCGGCTACTCGTTCAACATCGCCGATACGACCGCCGCCCAGACCGGCTTCCGCACGGCTGACAACACCCGCGCCATCACCGCTGGGGTGCGTTACGTGAACGGCCCGCTGAACGTCGCCTTGACGTACGACCAACTGAACCCGGCCACCCAGCTGGACAACGACGCAACGCCTAAGGCATGGAGCATCGGCGCTTCCTACGACTTTGAAGTCGTCAAACTGGCGGCCGCCTTCGGTCAGACGCGTGACGGCTGGTTCACCGGCCAAAGCATCAACGCCTTCGGCAGCACCGAAACCATCGCTGATGGCTTTCGTTCGAACGTTGGCGTCGAAGACTTCAAGGCCAATTCGTACATGGTCGGCGTGACCGTTCCGCTTGGCGCCAGCACCATCCTGGCTTCGTGGCAACGTGCCGATCCGGACAGCGATCTGCTGACCGGTGGCGATTCGGCCATGAACGTGTACAGCATCGGCTACACGTACAACCTGTCCAAGCGTACGAACCTGTACGCGCTGGGCTCCTACGCCACGGACTTCGCGTTGATCGACGGCGTGAAGAGCACGGTGGGCATGGTCGGTGTCCGTCATCGCTTCTAAGCGGCAGACGTGATGAGCGGCGCGCGCCAGGCGCGCGCCGCTTGCGCCCTGCACCGCGGTTGCACTGAGCGGATTGGGCGTCTTACCCGGCCACAGACGCGAAAAAAGCGGCCACCTCCCTAGCTCCACTCCCAGTCCGCTCACCCGAACTCCGATCATGGCAATTTGAAGGCCCGCGCAGGCTTGCGCGGGCTTCGTCATTTGTTGAGGCCGGATTGCGTAGCATTTTGGATCACCCTGCCGGCCGTCATCGCCCGAGGGCAGGGTGAGTGTCGTTGTAGTATTGAACGCTCAGCCTAATCATCGGATAGCTATGCACACGCACAACGCACGGCTCGCAGAAATGACATTGGCGTTGACGCTGGCCATGGCCACGGGCGCCTCTGCGCAGGCACAGAATGTTCAGCCGGGGGATGCGGCGGCAGCAGGCGGAGCGCCTGCGGCGGCTTCATCTGCGGCTAAGCCGGCAGTTGCGGCAGCGCCGGCGGCGGCATCGACGGCGCCCGCAACTGCACCTGCGGCATCGGCGTCTGCGAAGCCTGCGCCGACATCACCGGCACCTGCCGCGTCAGCAGCGGCAGCGCCCGCCCCAGCAGCGCCCGCCCCAGCCGCGCCGGCCGCAGCCACGCCAGCACCGGCAGCGCCAGCCCCAGCAGCAGCCACGCCAGCACCGGCAGCGCCAGCCCCAGCAGCAGCCACGCCAGCACCGGCAGCGCCAGCCCCAGCAGCAGCTACGCCAGCACCGGCAGCGCCCGCCCCATCAGCACCTGCCCCAGCAGCACCTGCTCCAGCAGCGCCGGCGCCGTCAGCGCCAGCCGCGCCGGCACCGGCATCGCCGACACCGGCTCCTCCGGCCGCGGGATCGCCCGCCGCGGGATCGCCCGCCGCAGGATCGCCCGCCGCCGGATCTCCGGCCGCCGGTTCGCCGGCCGCAGGATCGCCTGCCGCGCAACAAGACCCGAATGGCGCGACGGCGGACGCCGCCGCTCCCCCGCCGCAGCCGCAAACGCTGCAGGTGCTGGACGGCAAGCTCAAGGTCCTCATCCCCGCCGGCTTCACCGAAACCGAATTTCCGTCGGACCCGGCAACGCCCGAGGTCTCCGGCAAGATCTACCTGAATCGCGCCACCATGCAGGCGATCATCGTGATCGATGTGCCGGTCGAACTGGCCGTCGGCGACGACGACGCGTTCACATTGGGCGCGATGGCCGCGGGCTTTCAGTCGCAGCAGAAGGAAGCGGTGCCGACGTTCAAGAAGACGGGAGACGGCGCGTTCAAGGTCGGCACCATCGGCGTTTTTCAAGTGGACGCGACCAGCAAACTGTCGGGCCGCCCGGCCGAGCTGACGGCGCTGTTCGCGGCGTCGGGCAAGAAGGTGGTGACGTTCTCCGCCTACACGCTCACGCAGGAAAAGGCCCGGCATCCCGGGCTGGTCGATGCCTTGAAGCAGGGCATGTCCGTCGCGCAGTAACGCCCGGCATCTGCCCGATGGGGGCGCGCGAGCGGCGCAGCAGAGGCCGCCGTTGGGGGGCAGCCGCGGCACGACCGGCGCGGTGCATTGCCGCGATGCGACCGCCGCCGGACGTCCGTTCAGCGAACCAACCTCAGTTCGGTTTCCAGAACACGTAATCGGCCTGGTATTTGACCTGCGCCCGTTGGCCCTTGTTGGCCGCCGAGCAGGGTGTCTGCGGCGCGCCGCCGCCCGCGCGCACGAAGCGCTGGATGTAGGTCACGCCGGTCAACAGACCCACGCCCGACGACGGATTGGCCAGGACGAGCTGGTCGTACAGGCGGTCCGGCCCGGCATTGGCGCGCACGGTTTCCATGCCGGTCAGCGTCGACCCGTCGGCCGCCCGCCAGGTTTCAGGCGGACTTTTGTAGGTGCCGGTCTGGCCGGATTGGCCTGCGCCAAGCGTCGCAGCCGCGCCCGCGATGACCCACGCGTAGCGCGCGCCGTCGGTCTGCGTCAGCCGGCATTCATACGTGATGTCGCCTTCCGCCGGCGCCTGCCAGACGATGCGGTTGTCGGCCGGCACCTGCATGATCTGCGGCGCCTTGTCCTGTGCGGTCGCGCCGGTCGCGATGACTGCGAGGCCGGCCGCCAGCAGCAGGCGGGGCAGCTTTTGGCGGGTGTGAGGCGGAATGCGGTTCATCCGTGCTCCTTCTGGCGGGCCTGGCGCGCCCGCGATGCATGGTTTGTCGTGACGGCTTGCCTTGGAACCGGCGCCGAACGCCGGGTCGGGCCATTCTGCCACGATTCCCGGGCAGCGCCTCGCTCAGTTCACCTGCAGCGTGTAGGCGGTCCGTCCGCGCAGCAGCGTCAGCACCAGCGGCTGCGCGCCCGCGCCGGTCAGCAGGTTGCGCAGGTCGGCAAGCGTGCTGACGGGGCGCTGATTCACGCCGATGACGATATCCCCGCGCTGCAGCCGCGCGGCCACGGGGCCGCGATCGGGAAACGTGGCGCTGACCGCGGCGCCGTCGTTGCCTTGCACGCGTTGCGCGCGTCCCACCTCGGAAAACTCCACGCCCATCATCCGGGCGTCCAGTGCACCTGCATGCAGGCGCTCGTTCTGCTCCGGCTCGATGCGCAGCAGGACCTCGGTCCTTGCGCCGGCGCGGGACAATCCCAGCCGCACCTGGCGCCCGACCGGCAACAGACCCTCCGCATTGCGCAGTTGGGCGCTGGAGCCGATTGCCTTGCCGTCGATGGACAGGATCTGGTCGCGGGCCTGGACGCCTGCCTTTTGCGCGGGCGAGCCATCGGCGACGCGCGCCACGACGACGCCGGTCGATCCCGGCGCCAGTCCAAGCTGGCGGGTATTGCGCGGCGTGATGTCCAGCGTGTCCAGTCCAAGTCCACCGCGCTGCACCTGCCCGTGCTGCAACAGTTGCTGCATGACTTCGCCCGCCAGATTCGAAGGAATGGCAAAGCCGATGCCTACATTCCCGCCCGACGGCGTGTAGATCATGGTGTTGATGCCGACCAGGTCGCCGTTCAGGTTGACCAACGCGCCGCCCGAGTTGCCGGGGTTGATGGACGCGTCGGTCTGAATGAAGTTCTGGTAGCCCGCGGCGCGCAGGCTGGACCGGTCCAGCGCGGACACGATGCCGGACGACGCCGACTGTCCGAGGCCGTAGGGATCACCGATCGCCACCACGAAATCGCCCACGCGCAGGTCGCTGGAGTCGGACAGGGTCAGCGCCTGCAGGTTCTGCGCGGCGATGCGCAGCACGGCCAGATCCGTGTCCGGATCGCTGCCCACCACCGTGGCGTTGAAGCTGCGCCCGTCCTGCAGGGACACGCGGATGGCGGACGCCCCGCGCACCACGTGATGGTTGGTCAGGATGTTGCCCTGGGTGGCGTCGACGATAACGCCCGAACCCACGTTCTGTCGCAGGCTGCCGGGCGTGGACGCGCGGCCGCCGCTCGATGCCGCAGCGTCGGTAGACGCTGAAATATTGACGACGGCCGGCGTGACGCGTTCGAGCATTGGCGCCAGCGAAGGCAGCGGTTGACCACCGACGGCCACAGGTAGCGCGGCGCGGCCGGGCGTGGGCGCCGACGCCAGCACCACCAGGCCGACGGCGGCCAGCGTGGCGGGTAAGCGTTGCAGGGTCAGAAGAAAACGCTGCGCTGAGCGCGCGCGTTTGAGGCGGGGCGGTGAAGCCGGGTGGGGCATTTCGGTCCTTCATGCAGCGACGCGGCAGTATCGGGCGGCGCTGCTGCAGGGATGTGACGGCGCGCGAAGGCGGCAGGCTGCCAGCGCGCGGGCGCGCGCCGGCAGGTCACGGATTGTCGCCGAACTTCCGCAAGGGACGTCCGGCGTGCCCCCGCAACGCGTCAGAAGCCGACGGCTTGCCCGTCGCGGCGCGAGTCCGACGCCGCCACGTAGCCGCCTTGCGGCAGGCGGCAGATGAGTTGCGCCGAGCCGAACTCCAGGCTGTCCACCGGGGCCACCGCGACGTTGTGGCCACGCGCGCGCAGCGTGTCGACCACGTCGGCCGGCAGGTGCGATTCCACGTTCACGACCGGGCCCTTCTCGACGCGGAAGCGCGGCGCGTCGCTCATGGCCTGCGGGTTCTGGCCAAAGGCCGCCAGACGCGTGACCATCTGCAGATGGCCCTGCGCCTGCATCGACCCGCCCATCACGCCAAACGACATGACCGGCTGGCCGCCGCGCGTCACGAACGCGGGGATGATGGTGTGCATCGGCTTCTTGCGCGGCGCGACCTGGTTGACGTGGTCGGGCGTCAGCACGAAGTTCAAGCCGCGGTTGTGCAGGCTGATGCCGGTACCCGGCACGACCACGCCCGAACCAAAGCCGTGATAGTTGGACTGGATGAACGACACCATCGTGCCGCTGGCGTCCGCCGCGGTCAGGTAAACGGTGCCGCCGGTGGCGGGCGTGCCTGCGGTGGGCACGCTGGCGCGGTCCATCGAGATCAGGCGGGCGCGCTCGGCCAGATAGGCGCGGTCGAGCAGGGCACGCGCGTCGGTGCGCATGTGGCGCGGATCGGCGACGTGATGGTGCAGGTCGGCAAACGCCAGCTTCATGGCTTCGATGCTGACGTGGTAGTAGTCGGCGCTGTCGCGGCCCATGCCTTCCAGGTCGAATTGTTCCAGCATGCCCAGCGCCATCAGCGCCGAGATGCCTTGGCCGCTGGGCGGGATTTCATGCAGCTCGTAATCGCGGAACGATTGCGAGATGGGCTTGACCCATTCGGCCTGATGTTCGGCCAGGTCGACGGCGGTGAGCGCGCCGCCCGTCTTGGCCGCGAAGTCCGCGATCTTGCGGGCCAGTTCGCCGCGGTAGAAGCTTTCACCGCCGGTTTCGGCGATGTCGCGCAAGGTCTTGGCCTGGTCGGGAAAGCGCCACCATTCGCCCGCCTGCGGCGCGCGGCCCTGCGGCAGGAAGGCCTCGGCAAAGCCCGGCTCGGCCGCGAGCTTGGGCGCCTGATTGGCCCATTGGCGCGCAATGGTGGGCGACACCGCAAAGCCTTCCTCGGCATACGCGATGGCGGGTTCGAAAAGCTTGGCGAAGGGAAGCTTGCCGAAGCGATCGGACAAGGCCTTCCAGCCCGCGATCTGACCCGGCACCGTGACCGTGCCCCAGCCGGTGCCCGGCATGGCGTCGCGGCCCTTGAAGTATTCGGGCGTCCACGCGGCCGGCGCACAGCCGCTGGAGTTCAGGCCGTGAAGCTGGCCGTCGTGCCAGATCAGGGCAAACATGTCGCCGCCGATCCCGTTCATCACGGGCTCGACGACGGTCAGAGCGATCGCGGTGGCAATGGCGCTGTCAACGGCATTGCCACCGGCCAGCAGCATGCGTAGTCCCGCCTGCGCAGCCAGCGGCTGGCTGGTCGCGACCGCGTTGGCGGCCAGGACCGGCATTTTTCGGGAAGCGTACGGAAAAGACCAATCGAAGGGGGAGGACATGGGTGCTGGAACTCGTTGGAAAAATTACTGCGGGGTGATGCCGGCCTGGTCGATCAGCTGCTTGGTGCGCGGAATCTCGGCCTTGATGAAGGCGGCAAATTCCTCGCGGCTGCCGCCACGCGGCTCGGCGCCGGCTTCGGCGAGCTTACCGCGCAATGCGGGGTCGGCGAGCACTTTGTTGACGGCTTTGTTGAGCTTGTCGAGGATCGGTGCGGGCGTGCCTTGGGGCGCGACCAGACCGTACCACGGCGCGATGTCGTAGCCCGAAAAGCCTTGCTCGGCGATCGTCGGGATGTCCGGCGCCAGCGCCGAGCGCTGCGAATTGGACATGCCCAGCGCCAGCAGCGAACCGCTCTTGGCCTGGGGCAGTCCGGTCATGATGGTGTCGAAGTACATCGACACCTGACCGCTCAGCAGGGCGGGGATGGCTTCGCCGGCGCCCTTGTAGGGCACGTGCAGAATGTCGATGCCAGCGACGGACTTGAGCATCTCGCCCGCCATGTGCGAGGTCGTGCCCGTGCCGAACGAGGCATAGGTCAGCTTGCCGGGATTGGCGCGCGCATAGGCCACCATTTCGGGCAGCGTCTTGAACGGCTGCGACGGATTGGCCAGCAGGATATTCGGCGTGTAGGCCACCATCGACACCAGCTCGAAAGCGTCGGGGTCGTAGGCCAGGCGTTTCTGCAGGAAGCGGTTGGTGACGACGGCAGCCGGGCCGCCCATCAGCAACGTGTAGCCGTCCGCCGCTGATCGCGCGACCGACGCGCTGCCAATGGCGGCTGCGGCGCCCGGGCGGGCCTCGATGACGAAGGGCTGGCCCAGTTCGGCGGACAGGGCCGCACCAAGCTGGCGCGAGATCAGGTCCGTGGCCGAGCCGGCCTGGAAGGGCACGACGATGCGCACGGGATGCTGCGGCCAGTCCGTGGCTTGCGCGGCCGCTTGCGCCCCGAAGGCCATCGCGGCGGCGCCTGCCAGCGCCCGGATGAGACGAAATTTCATGGATTCCCCTTGATCGCGTTATGGAAAGCGTATGGGCCGGGTCGGATCTGTTGCCCGTTCCGGCCGAACGGGCGCGGTCTGCCGCGTCCTGCCCTGGATTAAACGCAACGCGCGAACCCCCGGCCATAGGTATTTGCATCCATGGATCATTGGATCCAATTTGTGTTATTTTCGCCCTTATCTATCATGGCGGCTTTCCAAGCCCGGGGACGTCAGTGCTGCAATTCCAGAAGACAGCCATCAGCGCCGAAGACGAGGCGTACCTGCATTTACAGCGCGAAATCCGCCTGGGCCGCTACGCGCCCGGCCAGCGCCTCGTGCCCGACGTGGTTGCCGCCGAGATCGGCACCAGCCGCATGCCCGTGCGCGGCGCGCTGCGCCGCCTGGCGTCGGAAGGTCTGGTCGAGATCCGCGCCAATCGCGGCGCCGTGGTGCGCGGCTTGAATCAGCAGGAGATGCTCGAGGTCTTCGAGATGCGCTCCGTGCTCGAAGGGTTGGCCACGCGCAATGCCGTGGAAAACATGGGCCCCGAGCACATCCGCCGGCTGTCGAACATGCTCGAGCAGCTGGACCAGGGCGCAAACGAAGATCTTGACTGGACCGCCGCGCACCGCGAATTCCACGAATACCTGTGCAGCTTCTGTAAACAACCGCGCCTGTTGAATCAGATCTCGGAACTGCATTCAGTTGTCGAACCTTACATGCGCCTCTGGGCTGCCCAACCCGGCCGCGTGCTGCGCGTGCGCGAATCGCACCAGGAACTGATCGACGCGCTACAGACCCGCGACGCGGCACGTTGCGAGGCCGCGATGCGCCAGCATGTACTGAATACGGTGCCCGCTTTGCAGGCGTTTTTGGAGCAGGGTGGCTGATCCGGGTGTCGCTGCGATAGCCATCCCTTGGCGCAACCGTGTCATAGGTGGCAGACACCGTTCATTCGCAACTTCGACCGGCAGCGGGGCGGCCGGTCGAATTTTGCCTTGCGATGCGTTTTGACGGGCGATTTGATGCGCGCTTTGGTGTGCGCTTTGATGAGCGCCGTGATGGTGCGATTTGACGAGCGCTTTGGCCCGCGACTCAATATGAAAACTCATTATCCAGCGCCTGGATTATTGAATTTAATTAGCGCCAGAAAAGAAAAAAGCCGCTAAAAGCGGCTGATTTCAAATGAATTCTTGGGGTGGCTGATGGGGCTCGAACCCACGACAACCGGAATCACAATCCGGGACTCTACCAACTGAGCTACAGCCACCTCTGGTACTGCTTTGCACTTCAGTTTCCTTCAGTGCTTTCGTCATTTTGCGTCTTTGAATTCTGTTTCGAAAGCTGCTCAACAACGAAGAGGCCGAATTCTAGCACGTTTTTTTGAAGGGTGTGAAATCGCCTTCAAAAAGTAGTCTTGCCACAGGCGGCAGCCTTGCTATTCTTGCGCTGGTTAACCACTGGAGGCCGTGTTTCAAGCCATCGCCATGGATCGCATACACGCATTTTTGATCGAATACTGGCCTCATGTTGCCTTTGCCATCAGCATCGTGGCGGGCACGGGCGCGGCGGTGCATGCCGCGATGACCAAGCAGGATGTGCGGGCGGCCATTGGCTGGGTGGGGGTGGCGATGTTCTCGCCGATCCTCGGGGCGCTTTTCTATTTCGTGGCGGGGATCAACCGCATTCGCAAGACGCGGGTGTCGCAGCAGCGGGACGACGCGATGCTCGAGGACGCTGGGCAGGTCGCGACGGCGCCGGTGGATGTGGTGCCCATATCGGGCGAGCAGTTTGCGTCATTGAAAGTGCTTGGCGACCGCGTCAGCCGGTTCGAGCTGCTGGGCGGCAACCAGGTGCGGCCGCTGGCGGGTGGCGACGAGACGTATCCCGCGATGCTGCAGGCCATCCGCGAGGCGCGGCACACGGTGGCGATGCAGAGCTACATCTTCGATAACGATCCGATCGGGCGCGAGGTGGCCGAGGCGCTGATCGAAGCGCAGGCGCGCGGTGTGCAGGTGCGGGTGCTGATCGACGCGGTGGGTTCCAAGTATTCACGCCCGCCGATCGTGCGCATGCTGGCGAAGGCGAACGTGCCGGTGGCGCGGTTCATGACCAATCCGATGGGCGTGCTGCGCATGCCCTACGCCAATCTGCGCAGCCACCGCAAGGTGCTGGTGGTGGACGGACGTGTGGGGTTTACGGGCGGCATGAACGT
Organism: Achromobacter animicus; assembly: GCF_040775605.1. Classification (NCBI taxonomy): domain Bacteria; kingdom Pseudomonadati; phylum Pseudomonadota; class Betaproteobacteria; order Burkholderiales; family Alcaligenaceae; genus Achromobacter; species Achromobacter animicus. The sequence continues at coordinate 4,411,339 of NZ_JAYGJK010000001.1, read as the reverse complement.
GAGGGCTGCGTTTGTCAGCGCGCTGGCGGGGGACGCCACCAACCACGACACGCACTTCCGCGTGGAAGGGCCGATCGTGACGCAGCTGATGTCGGTGTTCGCGCATGACTGGAACTTCACGACGCACGAGTCGCTGTCCGCCAAGCCGTGGTTCGATCCTGACTACCTGCCGCCGTCGGGCCACGTGCCGATCCGCTGCGTGCCGTCCGGCCCGGACCGCGCAATCGGCAGCACGCACAACATGCTGCTGGGCGCGTTGGCGGTGGCGCGGCATCACGTGCGGATCCAATCGCCTTACTTCCTGCCCGACCAGACGCTGATCGGCGCGCTGGCCACGGCGGCGCGACGTGGGATCGTCGTGGACATCGTGATTCCGGGTAAGAACAACCTGCGGCTGGTGGACTACGCGATGACCGCGCAGCTTGATCAGGTGGTGCGAACGGGCTGCCGCGTCTGGCGGTCGAGCGGTGCGTTTGATCACTCCAAACTGATGACGGTGGACGGCGCGTGGACTTACGCCGGCTCGTCGAACCTGGATCCGCGCAGCCTGCGATTGAATTTTGAATTGGACACCGAGATCTACGATCCCGAGGTGGCGCGCTGGATCGGCGCGCGCGTTGATGCGTTGATCGCCAACGCGCACCGCGTGACGCTGGAAGATCTGCTGCAGGCGCCTTTTGCGAAGCGTCTGCGCAACAAGGTGATCTGGCTGGCCACGCCTTATTTGTAGCGTGGGTCCCTTGTAGCGCGGGTCCCGGCCGGCAAGCCTGTGCCGCCGGCCATGCCGCTTCGTCGATCAGCCGTCCGAAGCCGGCACCGCCGCATGTCGCACCGCGAACACGGCGCTCGCCTTGAGCATGACGCGGCCCTCCACCTGAAGGCGGCAGGTCGCGTAGATGAGCCGCTTGCCCTGTTTGTCGATCTGCACGTGGGCTTCGAGCCAATCGCCCGGATTGACGGCATTCAGAAACTCGACGGACATCTGCGCCGTGACGACGGAGACGTGGGCGTCTTCGGAAATGACGAGGCCCAGCGCACTGTCGGCAAACGTAGCCAGAAATCCGCCGTGTGCCATGCCGTGCATGTTGCCGTGCGCCGTGGTGACCCGCAGGGCCAACACGTTGTCGGCCTTGCGGCGGTAGAACGGGCCCAGGTCGTTCAGGTGGCGCATGAACTGGCTGCTGGGATACCAGGGCGTGAAACCGGCGGGAAGGGAGTCTGTCATGGCTGGCGATGCAAGAGTCCCGTAGGACGATTCCCGAAAGTATTCCAGACGCGACCGCGCAGGCATAGCGCGGCGATCGGGGCGCGGACGCTCGCGGAATTGTCACCACGCCGTGCAACCCCCCCGGCCCAGCGCTCATCTTCTGAGGGTAAGATTTACGGCACAACAATCACCCTACATGGCAGGAGCATTTGAAGATGGCGAAAGTCGGCATGGTTGGTATCGGCCTCATGGGCCACGGCATTGCAAGCAACCTGGTCAAGCATGGTCACGCGCTGACCGTGCTCGAACACCCGGGCAACCAGCCGCTGGACGCGCTCAAGGCGGCCGGCGCGGTCAGCGTGACCAGCGGGGCCGAGCTGGCTGCGCAGTCGGACGTGATCATCCTGTGCGTTACTGGCAGCCCGCAGGTCGAAGCCGTGCTGCTGTCGCCGGCCGGTGTGCTCGAGGGGCTGCGTCCCGGCACCGTCATCATCGATTGCTCAACGGCCATTCCGTCGTCGACCGTGAAGGTCGCGCAGGCCGTCACCGAAAGCGGCGGACGCTTTCTGGACGCGCCCATGACGCGTACCCCGAAAGAAGCCGCCGAAGGCCGCCTTAACCTGCTGGTGGGCGGCGATGCGGCGTTGTTTGACGAATGCAAGCCGCTCTTGGCCTGCTTCGCTGAAAACATCACGCATGCCGGCCCGGTGGGCGCCGGCCATCGCATGAAGCTTCTGCACAACTATGTGTCGCTGGGCGTGGTGGCGCTGCTGTCCGAAGCCGCGGCGTGCGCGCTGCGTTCGGACATCGACCCGGCCGTCTTTGCGGAAGTGCTGGCCAAGGGCGGCGGCGGCGGCGTGGCGCTGGAGCGCATCAAGCCGTATTTGCTGGAGCAGGATCCGTCGTCCCTGCGCTTTTTCATGTCGAACGCGCAGAAGGATCTTTCGTACTACAACACCATGGCCGCCGAAGCCGGGGCGGTCCGCGAGATCGGCGCCGCCGTGCAGCAAACGTTCGACCAGGCCGTTGCGCAAGGCGGCGGCGAACGTTATGTGCCCGAGCTGGTGTCGTTGCTGAAAGACCGTTAACGCCTGCGGGCCGGGGGGGGCGGCGCACCCTCGGCAAGTCGCCCAAGGCTCGGGCGATTCAGCGTCCGGCGGCAGGCACCGCGCGTGGCGCACTCAGGATTCCGCGCGGCGGCAGGCGCATCGAGATGAATGCGGCCAGGAACAGCAGCGCGCCGGCCGACCCGAAGGCCACCCAGTGCGTGCCAAAGGTCTCGAACGCCCAGCCGCCGAGCCACGAGCTGATCATGCCGCCGATCTGGTGGCCCAGATACGTCAGCCCGTACAGCACGCCAACCAGCCGGATGCCATACACGTCCGCCAGGATGGCCGAGGACAGCGCGATGCTGCCGGCCCAGACGATGCCGCCGATGGTGGCGGCCAGATACAGTTCCCAATGCGCGCCCACCATGACCAGCGCGAAGAATCCCAGTCCCCGCACCAGATAGATGGCCGCAAGGATGTTGCGGCGTTCGACCTGGTCGGACATGCGGCCCAGCACCAAGGTGCTGAAAATGGCGACCAAGCCAATCAGGCCGATGCCCAGCGAACTGGTGGTGGCGTCAAAGCCGTGGTCCATCAGCATGGGCATGCCGTGCGTGCCCAACAGGTTCATGCTGAAACCACAGGCAAACAGACCCAGCGCGACCTGCCAGAACGGCAACGTGCGCAGGGCATCACCCAGTCCCGGCGCGGGCGCCTTGGCTGCCGGCTTGGCCGTGCCGGTCTTTTCGATGATCTGATGGGGCAGCAGGTCGGTGTGCTCGGGCGCCTCGTCGCGCATCACGAAAAGCGCGACCGGCACGGTCAGCAGCGCAAACAGCACGGCAAAGCCCAGCAGCGTTTCCTGCCAGCCGACCGCCGAGATGGCGTAGGTGAGCGTCGGGGTCATCAGCGCGATGCCGGCCATCGACCCGGTGGACAGGAAGAAGAGCGCCATGCCGCGCTGGCGCGTGAACCAGCGGCTGATCACCGGCGTCAGCGCCACCGGGCTGGTGAAGGCCAGACCCACGGATAGCGCAACGCCAAAGGCCAGCAAAAATTCGAGGGGTCCGCGCGCGAAGACGGTCCAGATGGAAGCCAATACCACGATGGCCGTGCCGGTCAGCAGGACGAAGCGCGTGCCGCGGATGCTGACCAGATAACCCGCCAGCGGCATGCCCAGGCCATAGCACAGCATGCCGATGGCGACGATGCCCGACAGCAGGCTGCGCGAAAAACCCAGGCTCTCGGCCATGGGCAGAAAGAACGGTCCGATGCCCATGCGCAGGCCGACCGTAAACAGGGTGAGTACCGTGGCGGCGCCGACGATGTTCCAGCCGAAATACCAGCCGCCCGACTCTTGCTTGTCCAATCCGCTTCTCCTCGATGTCTTTTTTGTGGCCGCTTGCGCGCCAGGACTTGCAGACACCGAGGGCAGGCACGGAGGGGCGCTCCGCTGTCGACAGGGGTGGGAAGGACCAGGCGTGAATCGGCTTGCTTGCGCCGGCGGGTTTGACGCCAGACGCGTCATATTACTCCTGGCTATAAAGTCGAATCCGGCCAAGTCAGAAAATCCTGTCATGTGAGCGGCCAGATTCCCTGTGGCGGTGTTTTGCGGATCCGCTGCTGTAGATGAACAGCCTAAGCGTTGCGACGCTAGCAGCTAGATGACTCATTAATGACGCAAAAACAGTATTAGTGAATCATTAATATGCCGAAGCATCACCTGCCGGTTAGAGACAGCGGAAAAGCTTAGTCCAGTAAGACTTTTCGCCACGTCCGGTCCGATCTTGCGGCTACGCTTTTACCCACTGACCGGCGTCGTCGTGGCGCAGTCGGGCGCCCGCCCAGACCACACGGCCCAGTACACGAACAGGTACGCCGTTTTCGAGCGGAATGTCAGCGTGCGACGGGTTAAACGACCGCGCTACCCACAAGCCCGTAACCCTGTCCTTTGATACCGTCTTCACGATCATCTTGCCGTCGTAGTTGATGGCGTAGACGCCGCCCGCCGCGACATCGTGCAACGTCAGGCTTTCGTTGGGCACCACTAGCAAGGCCGCCCCGTCGCGGATGATGGGTTCCATGCTGTCGCCCTTGGCGTAAACGACGCGGCCCTTTCCATGGGCTGCACCCACCGACTTCAGGAATGACTTGCGGAACTGGATCATTCCCGTCTGTTCTTCGGTGTGGTTTTCGATCGGCTCGCCGGCGGCCAGGCGTACGTCCGCCAACTCGGGAACCCGTTCGAACTTGTCGTTGGCGGCGGGTGGTTCGCCGGCGCCCACGTTCGTCACGACGCCGGTCTCGGTGCTGATTCGAACACGGCGCTCGCGTTCGGACTGGTGAGTGGTTTTGCCACCGTCCCAAGGCGGGGGAGACAGGCCCTCGATCCGCATCGGAAACTCGTCCCGCGACAGGTACGTGTCGACCAGCGAGTCACTGCGCAACACGGTCGGGATCGGGGCAACGACGGGCGCGGGCGACACGTCCAGACCCAGTTTCAATTGCGCGATCGCCAATGCCAACGCGCCTTGCAGCTTGTTCAACTGGTCGGGAGACAGCGCGCGCACCTGCGCTTCCGGGATGCTGGGGAAGGGCCATGGTGCGGAGGGCTGCGCGGGCGGGAATGTGGCGCCAGCCCCGTTGCCGACGGGCGACTTCGGACCGGTGCCGTCATAGAGCCATTGCGCGTTCACGCGCAAAAGCGGGGCGACCCTCATGCAGGTCGCCATATCCATGCCATTGGAACCGTTGAACCAGTGCGTGGCAGCACCGGAAGAGGCGTTGGCAGCCTTCCATAGATCGGTCTTGGTCAGCCGAGGCTCTGCAGCATCCGCGCGGCGGGACGCTTCCTCGTTGAACGCCTGGGTGATTCGCTTTTGAAAGGTCATCTTAGGATGCTAAACAAAAATGTTCTTAGTTGGCTTGCTTTCAGTATCTTAGCATTCTAAGATTTATGCATGAGAGCAAAAACGATCGACTCGTCTCTTATTGATGCACTGGGCGGGACGGGCCGCGTGGCATCCCTTTGCGGGATCACGCCCGGGGCGGTATCCCAGTGGCGAACCAACGGCGTCCCGAAGGCGTGGCGAGAGTTCCTGCGGCTGGCACGCCCCGAGGCCGTCAAGGCGTGGGAGGCCAGGCGAATCGGGCTTGAGGATCAGCGGCCGCCCTGACGTTCCGATGGGGCCCGTTGCCGGTCCCTCGCTTGCACCGGCCTTGCTGCCGGATTCAGCAAGTCCACCTATCAAAGCCATTCACAAACCTGCCGGGCGCCTTGCTCGCCGCCGGGCTGCTGGAGCACGCATGAACTACTACAGCCACAACATCGGCGACTACGCCCAGGCGACGACCCATCTGAGCCTCGTGGAAGACGCCATCTACAGCCGCCTGCTGCGGCGGTACTACGCGGAGGAAGAACCCATCGTCGACAACCTGGCGCAGATCTTTCGCTGGGTCGGCGCGCGTACCGATGAAGAAAAGGAGGCCACCGCACAGATTCTCGCCGAGTACTTTCAACTGCACGAGGGCTATTGGCGCAACAAACGCGCCGACGCGGAGATCGCCGCCTATCACGTCAAGGCCGAGACGGCCAAAGCCAACGGCAAGCGGGGAGGGCGGCCCAGAAAGGAGGGGCCGGGCGTAAACCCACCGGAAACCGGATCGCAAGCCAACCAAGAACCAGAAACCAAGAACCAGAAATTGAAAGAGACTCCCCCCAGCCCCCGCGCACGGGTGAACGGGTTCGATGCCTCGACCATCGAACTTCCGGACTGGCTTGATCGCGAGGAATGGTGCAGTTGGGTTGCTGACCGGAAGGTTCGCCGAAAGCCGGTGACGCAGGAGGCGGCCCGGCGCCAGCTGCAACAGCTTGCCGCCTATCTGGCCGAAGGACATCAACCGGGCGCCGTGATCGCGAACAGCATCGCGGGCGGGTATCAGGGGCTCTATCCGCCGCGGGTTCAAGCCCGATCGAATGTGCCGGCAAGCCGGGCGCAACGCCTCGCCGACTGGACCGACGATCTGCGCGACGTGCTGGCCAGCGATGGCCGCCCGCGGGAAAAGTTCATGGGGACGATCGATGCAAGCCACTGACATCCAGCCCACGAGCCTGGGCGCGCTGGTGGTCAACGAAATGTGGCTCATGTACGGCTCGAAATTCGCGCAGCAATGGCAGGGCCTGACGGCGCGCGAACTGAAAGACGCATGGAACCAGAAGCTCGAGGGCCTGAACGAAAGCCAGGTTCGGCGCGGCCTGGTGGCCTGCCTCACGCAGGAATGGCCGCCGACCTTGCCCCAGTTCATCAAGCTGTGTTGTCCGTGGACGGTCCCGGAAGTGGCGTATCACGAAGCGGTGCGCGGCATGACGGCTCGCAGGCTAGGAGAGCAGGGCGCCTGGTCGCATCCTGCGGTGTATTGGGCCGCAGTAGGCGTGAGCACCGTGGATCTGCTGGGCTGCACCTATGGGGCCATCAAGACACGATGGGAAAAGACGCTGAGCGACGAGCTGGCCAAAGGATCGTGGCCGGACATCCCGAAACCGAGAACGGCGCTTCCCGCGCCGGGCCGCACGCTGGCCACACGCGCCGAGGCCGAGGCGGCCTTGAAAACCATGGGCGCGGAAAAACTGTTGAGACAACAGGGACGCCCGCATCGCAGCTGGATCGCCAAGTGGGAGGCGCGTATCGCGCGCGGCGATCACCCCAGCCTGGGCATCGCCCAGATGATCGCGCGCGCCAAGGGCGAACGCGAAGAGACGGCGTGCGACAGCAAGGGAAAGGCACACGGAAAGCAAGGCAAACCATGCGAGGCGAACGATGCGAAAGTTGACGGGTGACGACCTGATGTGGAATTGGGCGAGGTGGACGTGGTCGGGCGCGTCCGTGGGCAATATGCCAGTGCACGTGTCCGAAGAGGACGACTACCGGCCGATCAACGATCACCACGCGCAGGTGGTGGAAGCGATGTATGCCGCGCTGCCTTGGCATGAACGAATGATCATCATCGCCGAGTATCCCCAGAAGCACGCGATGTTTGGTGAGCTGCTGGCGCGCGAGCGCAGGGCAAAGGCCTTGGACTGGATTGCCCGCACGACCGGTGTGGTGCTGACTGAAACCGAATACAAACTGTACCTGGGCCTGTTTTGCAGCCAGGTGGAAAGGAGGCTGGCGTGAAGTACGCGCACGAAGTGATGGATCTGATGGCCTGCTATCCCGGCCGGTCGTTTCGACTGATGGAACTGGTTCGCCATGTGTCGCACGGCCGCGCTTTGTCGCCCGCCGAGAAGACGCGATTGCAGCGCGGCATCCAGCGCGCCATGGATGCGTTGCAGGACACCGGCAGCGTCATCATTCAAGAGCCGGAAACCGGCGGCCACGGCAGGTCGTATGCATGGCGTGTGACGGAACCGTCACAAGGCGCCGTCATCGCGGTCACGTAATCGGTCACAATGGGCCCGGGGCATTGCGCCCCTCACCAATGCAGCCCCGGTCCGCCGGGGCTTTTTGCTTTCCGTAGCACTGTTCCGTCGCTGGCCGCTTCATGCCGGACGCGGATCGCATGGGACATCGCGTGTGACGGTTCCGTCACAAGCCCTCGCCTTATCGGTCACGCGTTCGGTCACAATAGGCCCGGGACATTGCGTCCCAAGCAAACGAAGCCCCGGCCATGCCGGGGCTTTTTGTTTTGGGGGCGAGCTTCGGTTCAACCCTTTCAGGCAGGAATCCAGCGCCATGCGCATTCAGATAAGCATCACTGAAAGTCAGCTGGTCGAAGACCTGGTCATCTTCTTCAAGACCCTGGTGGATGGCGAAGTGATTCGCGGTCTTCCTGACCAGCTTCCTGCTCCCATGCGCAAGTGCATCGTCATCACGCCGATGGCCGCGCTGGGACTCTCGCTGCCGCTCATGACCTATGCCGATCCCTCGCCCGCATCGGGCGCGCGGACCATCACGCAGGCCACGCAATGGTCGGCGCGGGTGGACAGCTACGGCGAACAGGCGCAGGACCACGCGCTGAAGCTGGCAATGGCTTTACGCAGTCAGCACGGCTGCGACTTCCTGAAGGAGCTTGGCCACGCGCAGCCGCTGTACTCGGGTGAGATCACCCATTTGCCTATCGACGGCGCGGACCACCCGCGCTTTGAACGGTGGTCATTCGACACCGCCTTGCAGTTCAACCCTTCCATCACCATGCCGCAGCAGTTTGCGGACCAACTTCACGTGGGCCTCATCGAGGTCGACACCACCTACCCTACGGGAGCTTAACGCTATGTCCATTCCCGCCAGTGAAATCGTCCAGGTCGTCCCGGGCGTGATCGCAGCCGGCGGATCGGCCCTCGATTTGAACGGCCTGATCCTGACCAACGATACGGCCGTCCCCATCGGCGCCGTCCAGAGTTTCGCGACGGCGCGCGACGTGCAGCGCTTTTTCGGTCCGACCTCGGCCGAGGCCAACCTGGCCCAGGTCTACTTCAATGGGTTCGACAACTCGACCCGCAAGCCGGGCAACCTGCTGTTCGCGCAATACCCCGCCGAACCGGTTGCCGCCTATCTGCGCGGCGGCTCCCTGGCCGCGGTCACGCTCGCCGCGCTGCAGGCGCTGTCGGGCACCCTGACCGTGACGGTGGACGGCGTGGCCAAGACCTCCGGCAACATCGACCTGTCGGCGGCAACCAGCTTTTCGAACGCCGCGTCGCTCATCGAGGCCGCGTTCACCGGGCTGGGCGCATCCTGCGCCTATGACGCGCAGCGTGCCGCCTTCGTCATCACGTCGGTCACCGACGGCGCAACCAGCACGGTGTCGCATGGCAGTGGTTCCATCGCCTCGGGCCTGAAGCTGACGCAGGCCGCCGGCGCGGTCGTGTCGCAAGGCGCGGTCGCGGGCGTGCCCGCCGTGAACATGGGCCAGATCACCGATCTGACCCAGAACTGGGCGGCGTTCATGACGACCTTCGAGCCCGATACCGCCGGCAAGACGGCATTCTCGGCATGGACCAACGCGCAAGGCGATCGCTACGCCTACGTCGGCTGGGACACCGATGTCACCGCCACCCAGCAGGGCAACACCACCCACTGGGCCGCCATCGTCAGCGCCAACGAGTACTCGGGTTCGGTGCCGGTCTATCAGGACGTCCACCACGCGGCCTTCATCCTGGGCGCCATTGCGTCGCTCGACTTCGAGCGCACCAACGGCCGCGCCACGCTGGCCTTCAAGGGCCAGTCCGGCCTCGCGTTCTCCGTGACCGACGCCACGACCGCGCAGACGCTGATCGACAACGGCTACAACTTCTACGGCGATTACGCGACCAGCAACGATCGCTTCCGGTTTCTGTACCCGGGCCAGATCAGCGGCAACTGGAAATGGGTCGACTCCTACGTCAACCAGATCTGGCTGAACGCGGCCTTCCAGCAGGCGCTGATGTCGCTGCTGACCCAGGTGAACTCGGTGCCCTACAACCTTGACGGCTACACGCTGATCGACGCGGCCTGCCTGGACCCGATCAACGCCGCGGTCAACTTCGGCGCCATCCGCGCCGGCGTGACGCTGTCGAGCCAGCAAAAGGCGCAGGTCAACAACATGGCCGGCGTCGACATCTCAGACACGCTGCAGAGCCGCGGCTGGTACCTGCAGATCAAGGACGCCACCCCGCAGGTGCGCGAAGCGCGCGGCACGCCGCCCATGACGTTCTGGTACATGGACGGCGGTTCCGTCCAAAACATCACCCTGGCCTCGCTGGCCATTCTTTAAGGATTCAACATGGCGACTTTGACCAGTGCCAATTCCGTTCTGATGCTTGCGGTGGGCGGGATTTTTCCGGTGCCGCAGAAGATCGAGGGCTACGCCTCGGAAACCGCGTTCGCTTTTGAAGCGGCCAAGCCCGCACAGGTAACCATGGGAGTGGATGGGCGAATGTCGGCAAGCTACGTGCCGGTTCCCCGCGTCCAGACCATTTCCATCCAACCCGACTCTCCTTCCCTGCGCATCTTCGAGATCTGGGCTGCGGCTGGCGAAACGGCCCGGGAAGTGTTCTATGCAAACGGCACGCTCAGCATTCCGTCGATCGATCGCAAGTACACGTTGACGCGTGGCGTGCTGACCCAGATCCCGCCGGCGCCGGACGCCAAGGCGCTCCTTCAACCCATGACGTTCCAGATCACCTGGCAGAACGTCTCGCCGGCGTTGGTGTGACATGGCAAGAAAGCAGATCATCGTCACCATCAATTCGGAAGGGCGCGATCAGGGGAAGGCCTTCATCCTGACGGAACTGTCGGCTTACGACGCCGAAGAATGGGCGGGCCGAGCCTTGTTCGCGTTGATGAACGCCGGCGTCGAAGTTCCGGCCAACATCGCGCAGGCCGGTCTGGCAGGCGTGGCTGCCATGGGCCTGAAGGCGATTGCCAAGCTGCCCTTCGATAGCGCCAAACCGCTGCTGGACAAGATGATGGATTGCGTGCAGATCCAGCCGAGTCCCGATGTGCGGCGAGAGCTCATTTCCGGCGATATCGAAGAGGTGTCGACCCTGCTCACGCTGCGCCAGAAAGTCCTGGGCCTGCACCTGGATTTTTTTATGGCCGCCACGCCATCGACTTCGGGCTCCAGGTCCCCTGTGGCGGCCCGCGCCTGATTCACTACGCCAACATTCCGCGCAATGTTGGCGTAGTGATCTCTCGTCGCCCAGACCTGCTGCATGATCTGCAAACGGTCTATGGCGCCGAAGACCTGTACAACCTGCTTGAGGTGTTTGCGGTGGACGCACACAACAGGCGCGTCTTAACTGAACCGAGGTAATTGCATGGCGACCATCATCGATGCCCTTGCCGCCTCCGTTGGCTTTGATCCGAAGCGCTTCGCAGTGGACTCCATTGCCGCGGCGGCGAGTCTGGGCCAGATGGCACAGAATCTTGGCATCGGCACCGAACGGCTTACTGCCTGGCAGAAGGCAGCCGAGCGGGCTGGCGGGACTGCCGAAGCTATCTCCGCCCAATTGAGGGAATCAGCGGGGCAGATCAGCAAGTTCAATCGTGGTCAGGCTGCGGATTCCGTGCCCGCTTTTCTTCAGAACGGCGGGAATGTCTCGGATCTGAGGGACGGGAATACGTACCTTTTGGCCAGGTCGCGGATCATCGCCGATCTATATCAGAAGGACCGGAGCCGCGCCGCTCAAGTCGCTGAGGAAATGGGTGTCAATGAGGCCCTGTTCGACTTGTTCCGTCGCGGACCGGTTGAACTGGAAAACCTGTTGCAGGCTCAAGAACGACGGTCCGCAGTTTCCGCGCAGGACGCGGATGCAGCCGCTCGTCTGCGCGACCGCTATCTGGATTTGCGCGACACCTTTGAATCAGTGGCCATGAGGATCCTGGTCGCGCTCATTCCGGCGTTCGAACGGGCACTCGAGGTCCTTCACGGCTGGGGCGATTGGCTTCTTGAGAACGAGGATGTGATTGCCAAGTGGGTCGACGGCACGGCGAAGGCCGTCGTGGCATTCATCGACGTGGTGGACGCCGCTGCGCAGGCGGCGGGCGGATGGCAGAACGCGCTGCTCGCCCTGGGGGCGCTAAAGATTTTGTCCTGGGCTAATTCGCTGCTGGGTCTGGCATCTGCGTTGAGGGAAGTGGCCTTCGCCCTAGCGGCATTGGGTGGTGCCGGTGCCAGCAAGGGTGTGGCGGCATTGAGAGGCGTGGGAGCTGCAGCCTTGAGAGCGGCTGGACGGATTGGGGCGGGCGTTGCGCTCGCGCTTTATAGCGAAGACTTGAACGTTGGCGAAACGGAGATTGTGCGAGCGCATAACGATCCGGCGCTCAGAACCAAGGAAGTCGGCGATGCGGTCAGGTTCTTCGAACGCAAGGGCTATAGCCTCGACGAGGCCGCCGGTCTGGCAGCGCACTTGCAAATCCAAAGCGGATTCGATCCCCGTGCGGATGCAGGAGACGGCACGTTCTACGGTATCGCGTTGTGGGATCGCGCGCGCCAAGCTGATTTCCGGCAGGCGATCGGAGTAGTCATCGAGCAGTCGACGCTTGAGCAGCAATTGGAATTCGTGGATTGGGAACTGAGGAACAGTAAACGGGGCGCTCGCGAAAAACTGGCTGAGTCTACGAATGCCGCTCAGGCCGGCGTTGCTGCCTATCGCTACTTCGGTCTCGACCGTTACCAGGCAATCGATGCTGCCGATGCGCGCAAGCGCGAGCTTGCAGCGCCAGTGATCGCTGGGGTGGCTGACATGGAACGTCGGGAGCAAGCGAGTGCGGCAGCTGCATCGATCACAAGCGCTGCGCAAGCCGGCGCAATGGGCGCTGCAAGCAACAACACCACGACGACTACGACGTCTGAAACGCACATCCATGGACCCATAACGATTGTGACGCCAGCGACCGACGGTCCGGGGCTGGCTCGTGAGTTGGGCACGCTTGGTGACTCCCAACGTATTGTTCAACAAGCCAACTCGGGGATCTTCTGATGCCGCTTATCTCCTTTCCCGACGTGCCGGCGAGTTCCGGTGTCCCCGCAGTCTTTCGCGATGTCGTAGTTCCTTCGTTTTTCGCACCGGCGAACGTCGGGCTGGCGCGCCTCGTCGATTGGAACTCCAGCGCCCCTCGCTGGGGGGTGTATGGCGAAGACGGGCAGCCGGTTCTGCTGTTCGACACGTTTCTGAGCGTCAACTTTGACCGTGCTGGCACGATATCGAGCTTCCCTTTGGAACAGGGTGGCTTCTCCTCGTTCAACAAGGTCGTTGGCCCGTACCAGGCGCTCATCAAGCTGGCGCATGCCGGCGACCAGGCGACGCGTAAACAAATGCTCTCCGTCCTGGATCGGATAGCCAGCGGCACTGAACTGTACTCGGTGGCGACGCCCGAAATTGTCTACCTGTCGGCAAGCCTGGGGAAGTATCTGTACAACCGGAGCGCCAGCAGTGGTTCCAGTCTGCTGGTCGTCGAGCTGACGTTCAATGAAGTGAGACAGACGGCGGTGTTGCGGCCAATGGCGCAGCGTGAGCCCAGTGGCGCAGATCAGGAGAGCGGGGGCCAGGTGCAGGTGTTCAAGATCGATCCTTATCCCACGCGAGACCAAAACAAGGTGGGAGAACTGGAGCCAATTCAATGAAAGGAATTCCCCTGAAACCGGTGCCGTCGCAAACACTCAGTGTCTTGCTGAACGGCCAGAACTGCCAGATCTCCGTGTACCAGAAGAGCACGGGCGTCTATCTTGATCTCCACATCAACAATTCGCCAATCGTGACGGCGGTGCTTTGCCACGACAGGGTGAGGTTGGTCCGTTCGGAATACCTCGGCTTTGTCGGTGATCTAACTTTCGTTGACACCCAGGGGCACGCAGATCCGGAGTACACCGGCTTTGGGTCGCGTTTCGTCCTGGCCTACATGGAGCCACTCGAGCTATGAGCTTCGTCAAACGCAGCATCGATGTGACCATCAGCCTGGGGAAGGGTGCGCTTGGGGATGAGCCGGGACCGGAGATGACGCTCAGCGGCTACCGGGTCGCAGTCGAAACTCCGTCCAACGCGTCCGCCGAAAGCTCCGAGGTGCAGCTGAGCATTTATGGTTTGAGCCTGGAAATGATGAACCGGCTGACGACAGTAGGACCCAACATGAGGGAACGCCGAGGAATGAACATCATTAGAGTGATGGCCAGGAGCGGCTTGGACGTTCCCCATCTGGTCTATGAAGGGGACATCACTTCGGCATGGGCTGACTTTGGGAAGGCCCCTGAAGGGGTTTTCTACGTCAGGGGCCAAGTGGCCGGCGCCAAAGAGTGCAAGCCTGTGCCTCCCCGATCTTTTCCCGGCGCAACAGTCGCTCAAGACGTTGCGAGCAAAATTGCAGCGTCGATGGGATACGCGTTCGAAAAGTCTGGAAAGGACGTCGTCCTGGCAAACCCCTATTTTTGCGGGACGGATATGGACCAGCTGCGCAGTTGTGCGCTGGCTGCACGCATCAGCTTCACAATCGACCGCGGCGTCGTGTCGGTCTGGCATGCGGACGGCTTCAGGGATGGCGATGTCTTGGACATTTCGCCGGAGACCGGGCTGATCGGCTACCCGACGTTCAACAGCACCGGCATCACTTTCACGACGCTCTACAACCGCCACCTCTGCGTCGGCAAGCGGGTGTATGTCACCAGCTCCCTACAACCCGCCCAAGGCGAATGGACTATCACAAGCCTCGCCCACAAGCTGGAGGCCGAAATCCCCGGCGGCGTGTGGCAGTCGACGGTCATCTGCAAAAGGAATCTCGATGGCTGAGCAATATGGATACGCAGGCCTGGCGCAAGCCGGGCAGGGCGACAGCGAGTACGGTGCGCTGCAGTTCCTGATCAGCCAGGCCCTGCTGCGTTTGAACACGGCGACGCTGGTCAAGGTGGTCTCGGTGACCAATGCGGGCGGCCTGTCGCCGGTGGGTTTCGTGGACGTGCAGCCGCTCGTCAACCAGCTCGATGGCGCCGGTAACGCCGTGCCGCATGGCGTGCTGCACCGCTTGCCGTACTTCCGCCTGCAGGGCGGCACAGACGCGATCATCCTGGACCCCAAAGCCGGGGACATCGGCATGGCGGCCTTTGCGAACCGTGACATCTCCGGCGTGAAGGCCGCCAAGGCGCAGAGCAATCCCGGCTCGTGGCGGTCGCACGACATGGCCGACGGCCTTTATTTCGGCGGCCTGCTGAACGGCGCGCCGGCCCAATACGTGCAGTTCACGGCCGAGGGCATCAATGTGGTGTCGCCGACGAAGGTGACGGTCACGTCGCCGGACATCGAGTTGAACGCCAGCACGCAATGCGCGATCAACGCGCCGCAGATCGTGCTGAACGGCACGGTGCGGCAGGGCGCCGGATCCTTCGGCGGCACGTCGACGTGGCAAGGCGACATGAACACGCTGGGCACGCTGCGCAACAACGGCAAGGACGTGGGAAGCACCCACACCCACTCCGGCGTGCAAGGCGGGCCGTCCAACACGGGAGCGCCCAATTGAACACACTACTGCTGGACCGGACCGCGTGGGACCTGGTGCTCGACGCGGCCGGCAACATTGCGATGGCCGCCGATCCCTACGCTGTGGCGCAGGACGTGGCCAGCGCCATCAAGCTGTTTCGCGGCGAGCTCTTCTACAACACCAATCCGGGCGTTCCGTACTGGGAGGAATTCCTCGGACACCGGCCCCCGTTGTCGCTGGTGCGCGAGCATGTCCGGCGAGCCGCGCTGACGGTGCCGGGCGTGGCCGATGCCGTCTGCACGCTCACGTCCTTCTCCGATCGGGCCCTGGCGGGCCACGTTGAAATCACCTTGCAAGACGGCACGACCCAAACCGTCAGCTTCTGAGGAAACCATGTCGAATATCTCTCACGTTCCGCGCGTGCAGTTCACGCCGGAAGGACTGGTGCTGCCCAGCGAATCCGCGATCCTGGCCGGGGTTCAGTCGGACATGGACGCCGCGTTCGGCGGTGGACTGAACGACGCCCTGGAAACGCCGCAAGGGCAGCTGGCCTCCAGCACGACCGCCATCATCGGCGACAAGAACAACGAGTTCGCGTCGTATGTGAACCAGGTCGACCCGGCGTTTGCCAATGGCCGCATGCAGGACGCCATCGGGCGGATCTATTTTCTGGACCGCAAACCCGGCTTGCCCACGTCCGTGATTGCGACGTGCGCAGGCCTTACCGGTGTGACCATCCCGGTCGGCGCCCGGGCAGAAGCCCTGGATGGGCATCTGTACCTGTGCACGCAGGCCGGCACGATCCCGGCCAGTGGCCGCATCGACCTGCCGTTCGCCTGCTCGGTCGACGGGCCGGTGGATTGTGCGCCGGGCGCGTTGAACCGGATCTACCAGGCTATTCCGGGCTGGGACTCGATATCGAACGCCGACGCCGGCACGGTGGGCGCCGACGTGGAAAGCCGCGCGGAATTCGAAGCGCGCCGGCGCCAGTCCGTGGCGCTGAACGCCCGCGGCTCGGTTCCCGCGCTGTACGCCAACGTGGCCAACGTCGAGGGCGTCATCGATGCCTACGTCACCGAGAACACCCAGTCGACGCCGAAATCGATCGGCGGCGTGGTCTTGAAGCCGCACTCGATCTGGGTGGCGGTGGCGGGCGGCGAGGCGGCGGACATCGCCGATGCGATCTGGCGCAAGAAGAGCAACGGCGCCGACTACAACGGCAATATGTCGTACACGGTCGAGGACCGGGAGGGATATTCCTATCCCTATCCCTCGTACGTCGTGCAGTGGGAAACCCCTGCCGCCTTGCCGGTGCTCTTCGAGGTGCAGTTGGCGGACAACCCGGCGCTGCCGTCGGACATCGTTGCCCTGACCCGGCAGGCGATCATCAACGCCTTCAATGGCGGTGACGGCGGCCTGCGAGCGCGCATCGGCTCGACGCTCTACGCCAGCCGGTTCTACGCGTCGATCTCGCAGCTGAGCCCGTCCGTGTCGATCCTGTCGCTGCTGCTGGGCACATCGACGCCGACCGCAGCCAGCCTCACGGTGCCCATCAACCGCCGACCCACCGTCACGGCCGACGACATTTCGGTGACGCTGGTATGACGGTCTATCCAAAGCCGGGACTGGTCGCCCGCACGCTCATCAGCCAGTACGCCAACAGCCCGACGCTCGTCCAGTTGATCAACAACATGGACGAGTACATCAACCCCGACGCGGATTTCGATGCGTTCTTCGACTTCGTCTGGAACGTGGAGACGGCGCGGGGGTTCGGTCTGGACATCTGGGGCAGGATAGTCGACATCGGCCGCATGCTGACCGTACCGGGCGATGTTTCCTACTTGGGTTTTGAGGAGGCGATCAGCTGGAAGCCGTTTGATGAGGCGCCGTTCTTCGCCGGCGTGCAGGCGACCCAGACCTTCCGCCTGACTGACGACGCATACCGCAAGCTCATCCTGGTCAAGGCGCTGGCCAATATCTCCGACTGCACTTCGGCCAGCCTGAACCGGCTGCTCTCCAACCTCTTCACCGGCCGCGGGCGCTGCTACGTATCGGACACGGGGAACATGGAGTTCCGCTATGTGTTCGAGTTCGCGCTCGAACCTTACGAAATCGCCATCCTGACCCAATCGGGCGCGATCCCCAAGCCGGCTGCGGTCCAGGCCAGCGTGCTGCAGGTCGACCTTCCAACCACCTTCGGGTTCCGCGAGGCGCTGATGCAGCCTTTCGGATCCGGCGCATTTTTCACATCTTCGGGGCTTATTCATGCAAGCTAGCAATGCACCCAGCAAGTCCGCCGTGCCGTTCGCGCAGTTCGGCACCAAGAACACCATTCCCGTCGGCTCGCAGATCGGCGTGACGCCCGGCGCGGCATCGTTTACCGACGGATTTCCGCCGCTGACCATGACGCCGCTGGCGGCTGGGGGCGTGCCGCCTTATGGGGCGGATTTCAATGGGATTTTGAATTTTGTCACCGACGGCCAACGGTGGGCTGCCGCGGGCGGCGGCTACAAGTACGATCCCGAGTTTTCCGCCGCGATCTCCGGATATCCGAAAGGCGCAATCTTGCTCTCGGCTGCCGAGAACCGGTATTGGCTGAGTACCGTAAATGCAAATTCTTCGAATCCCGATACGGGCGGTACGGGGTGGGTGGCGCTTCCGGCCGGAATTGCTACCTCCGCAGATGTCATTAGCGGACTGGATGCCAGCCGGGCGGTGACGCCGGCAAGCCTGGCAAGCTTGACCGCAGACAGTACGCGGCAGGGTCTTATCCGGATCGCTACCGCAGCCGAAACGCTCGTCGGCAACGAGACGCGTAAAGCCATCACGCCTTCTTCGCTTCCTCAGCTATTTCCGCAACGCGGCCTTCGACTATTCGACACGGCAGGCGTTCACACGTGGAACGTGCCGAATGGCGTGTCCCGGGTTCGGGTGACAGTCATCGGCGGCGGCGGTGGCGGCGGAGGTGCTTTTTGTCCTGCCGTTGTTGGTGCAGCAGCCGGCGGCGGAGGCGGCGGCATGTCGGTCATCAGTCTGGTAGAGCTGGCGGGGGCCTCTAGCGTTGTGGTCACGGTTGGCGCCGGCGGCAGTGGCGGCGTCTCCAACACCACGGTCGGTACATCCGGCGGAATGTCTTCCTTCGGTACGTTTGTTTCGGCGACTGGTGGAAGCCCGGCGCCGAACGTTAGTGGGGTGCCCGGTGGTTCCGGCGGGGGCGGCGCTTCGGGAACAGGCCAATTGGGGGTGCCCGGTTCCGCAGGCAGCTTTGCGGCGGTGCTGAATGGCGTGTACGCCATGTCCGGCCCTGGCGGCGCGACGCTCTATGGCGCTTGCCCCAACGCCGTCAATCTGACAGGCAACGTAACGTTGGGCGTGAACGGTGCCACCGGATTTCATGGTGCGGGGGGCTCGGGCGGTGCGGCGTATAACGCCACCGCAGCTGGGGGCGCAGGCGGCGCCGGTGTTGTATTTATCGAATGGTGATGATGATGACTATTTGGGCATTGATTCAAGAAGGCCGCGTTACTGAAACAACGAACATCGATCCTGCGGGGCGCTTTCATCCCGAATTCAAGTGGGTCGAAGCGCACGCTGGGGTGCAGGAGGGTTATCTCTATGAAAGCGGCAAGTTCGCCGCGCCCGAGGTTCCCGCCGTGGCGAAAAGCGTTTTTTCTCCGCGTGAGTATATGAAGCGATTCGCTGTCGAGGAGCAAATCCGGATCAGGAAGGCACAGCTCACCGATATGGAGGTGGGTCTCGTGTATGACGACTTTAATCGAGCCGGAATTATCAACGTGGAGGATCCTGACATCGCCGCTGGGCTTGATCTCTACATCGCCAAAGGATTGTTGGTGCCGGAGCGTCGCGCTGAACTTCTGCGGCCAGCGGGTCCCGATGATGTCTCAAGTTGAGCGCGGAGCTGCTCAGCGTTCTTCTCCCGTACCTCCTTGCGCTTCGTCCGCTTTCCATGCCCGCCCTCCGCGGGCTTTTTTCGACAACAGGAGGCGCACTTGAACATCCAGGACATCGACGCCGTCGCGGCAAAGTTCGCTGGCGTGCTCGGCGCGGTTGTGTCCATGCAATACCTGCAGGGGTCATGGCCTGCCCGATTGAGTATGGCGTTGAGCGGGTCGCTCGGCGCTTACTACGCGGCGCCTTATCTTTCGGTCATGTTGGGAATCCCCGAGGGCTTGACGGGGTTTCTTACCGGGATGTTTGGCATGGCTATTGTTTCTCGCGCTTGGGACGCCGTGCAAGCCATGCCGATTCCAGCGTTGTGGCAGGCCGTTATCGACCGCGTTCGCGGAAAAAGGCCCTGACATGGGCGCACCGTACTAACTCAGGAGTTTGAAAAGATGAGCGGCTTTAGACTGTCGCAGCGCAGCCTCGCTCGCCTTGAGGGGGTGCACCCGGATCTGGTCGATGTTGTGCAGCTCGCCATTCAGCGCACCTCGGTCGATTTCACCGTGGTTGAGGGCGTGCGAACCCTCGCGCAACAGCATGATTATGTGCGGCGCGGCGCCAGTCAGACCATGGCCAGCTACCACCTGCCTCAGCGGGACGGCTTGAGCCATGCAGTCGATCTGGCGCCCATCGTCAACGGCGGCATTCCATGGAGCAACTGGCAGGCTTTTGCCGATCTGGCCGCCGTGGTCAAGGGCTGCGCCGCCGAAATTGGCGTTCCGGTGGAGTGGGGCGGAGACTGGAAGACGCTCAAGGACGGCCCACACTTCCAGATTCCACGCGAGTGGGAGGGACGCCCTTGATTTCGCAACTGCGCAATATTGCGCCGTACCTGATCGGCGCAACGTTGGTGGCGGCGCTGTTCATGAGCGTCCGGTGGTATGGCTTTCACCAGTTTCACGCCGGCATGGCAAAAGCGAACGCTGAACACACGTTGACCGAGTTGCACGAATTCAAAAATCAGACGATGCGCCTGGCCGTCGTTTCCAACAGTCTGGAGGATGCGCTCGCCATATTGCGCGCCGCCCGTTCCATGACAATCCAGAGGTACACCCGTGTCGAAGCTCAGAGGCCTCTGCCTGCTGACTGCCGCATTGACGCTGAGCGCCTGCGGCACATCAACGAAGCCGGCCGTCTGGCCAATTCTTCCGGCGAACCTGGGTCAACCGTGCCCGCCGGTGCCGGAAGTCACAAGTGACAACTGGGACGATCTTGCCCGCAGTTATATGGCGCTTGCGGTGCAGTATGGCGAATGCGCGGTCCGGCATGGCGCTCTCTTGAAGGCCTGGGCCACGCCGTAGCGGCGGCTTCGCGGCGCAATCAACAGAAGATGCCTTTGCCCCCGCGAGATTAATAATCCTCTGATGGGAGGGTGGGGGACGCGTATCTATACTTCGGTGCGCTGTGCAGGCCAATCCGGATGGCTCGCTCAAGCGGTAGACGCGAGCAGCGATGGGTGCCAGCCATGTCAGACGCTTTGCATTCTTGCCATTACTGATGATGCCGTATTTCGAACAGTCGCTGAGGTGGGGGCAGTACCACCCGCGTATCTTCCATGACTCCCGCCTGGCGCCGCAGGCAAAGGCTGCGTCCGCGGCCGGGCCGAATCCCACCCCCCCAGGCGCAAAGGCTTACATCGTTGACGAAGACGAGTCGTCGGCGTGGGCGGTCCGCCGAATACTTGCGGACTTTTCCATCGAGGTCGTGCAGAGCCGAACGGTCCGCGAATTCTTATCCATCTATACGGCTGGCGAGTGCGATTGCTTGATCATGGATTTCGGAAAGCCGGCTGCCGAGACCGCCTTGCAGCGCGACCTGGTCCAGGCGAACGCGGCGTTGCCAACAATCTTCATCAAGGCAGATCCCGAATTCGGCGATGCGGTTGAAGCCATGCGGCGCGGCGCGGTCGATTTCTTCGCCAAGCCGTTGAACTCAAGCCGGCTCGGCCAGGCCATTCATTTTGCGCTGCGCCTGAGCCGTGGAGCCCATCTGAACCGTGTCTGCGCGGACCAGGAAGAAGCGCGCAAAGCGATGCTCACGCCGCGTGAACTGGTGATTGTCCAAGGCGTCATCGCCGGGCATTCCAGCAAAGAGATCGCAGAGCATCTCCATATTTCAGTCCGTACCGTCGACAACCACAAGGCGCGCATTTACTCGAAGTTGAACATCAACACCTCGCTCGCGTTGGCCCGCCTTTTCATTGGTCTGATAAAGCCGGTCAGCGACGGCAGGCTTACTGAGTCGCCTCGCCATTTTTTGCCTGCAAAGAGGTAGTTCTACTCTGCATTTCGGCCTGTTGATCTTGGAATAATGTGTCGCCCAGTTTCCAGATTCGTTGACGCTGAACGTGGCCTGCAGCCTTGCGCGACGCCGTGATGTAAATGCAAAGCGGCAAAGCGGCGCATCAAGGTCTGATTGAAGGGCACGAGGTAATTGGGGGCTCGCACGCCAGGCTGCCGCGCCTGGCCTGTAGAGAGACGTGTAATGCGCACTGCGCATCGTTGATTAAGTCACAAGGACCGTTATGAATAAAAAGATAATCTCCCGATTCGCGTGCTTGGGAGCCGCTGTTGGACTGATCGCAGTCACGCCTGGCCAAGCCATCGCTGCCGAAGACTTCAAACCGCCCGTGGGGAAAATCACTCAGCGTGCCGCGCCTGCCAAGGGGGCACCTTCATCCGGCACCAAAGCGCCGGCAGCGTCCGCGGCAACCACGGGATCTCAAGACATCACCCGCGCCCGCCCGGCTGCCGTGGCACCGGACAAGGGCCTCTCCATCACCTCGGGCGCAACGCTCAATTCCCAGTTGATCCGGGTGCGCACGTCGGGCGGCACCGGGGCGTTGAACTTCCGTCTGCTTGATACCAGCGGCAAACCCGCCGAACTGCCCGCCGGGCTGGTGTTTGGATCCGACGGTTCGCTGTCTGGCGCCGCTCCTTCGGTGGCCAGCCCCAAGACGTTGACGTATCTCATCCAGGTCGAAGACAGCGGCGGCGGCAAGGCCAGCCGCACCGTGCAACTGACCATCAATCCGCCCTTGAACGTCGAGGGCGGCTCCATTCAAGCGACGGCGGGCGGCCGCATCAAGAGCCCCGTCAAGTTCATCAATGTCAGCGGCGGCACCGGCAACTACGCCGTTTCCTATTCCAATCCCGACGGCAGCGCGATGCGCATGCCTTCCGGGCTGGTGCTCGACGGCAGCGGCCGTGTCAGCGGCGCGGTGCCCAAGTCCCTGGAAAAAATGGCGGGGCTTACGGCCACCATCAGCGACGAGGGCGGCGCCCGCGTTTCCATTCCCGTCGATTTCAACCTGGCGCCCGCGCTAGAGGTCTCCACCCTTCCGATCGAACTCACGGCGGGCGCCACGATGCCGTCGGCGGTGCCGGTGGTAAACGCCACGGGCGGAAGCGGTGCGGTGCGCTACACGCTATTCGACAAGGACGGCACGACGCCCGCCCGGCTTCCGGAAGGCCTGAAGTTCGACGAGGCCACCGGCACGCTACGGGGCCTGGTGCCGCCGACGCCGCAAGAAGGCCGGTATGTGGTGTTGGCCCAGGACGCCGGCGGCGGCGAGGCCAGCGCCCGATTCGAATGGAAGATCAATCCTCAGCTTCAGATTTCGTTCGAATAAGCCGGTTCACCCGCAAGACGCCCGCCTTCTGCATTCGCATGCAGAAGGCGGGCTTTTTGCGAGTTGCATTGCGCCTTTGTTACATGGCCAAGCGGCATGCCAGGCCGTGCAATCCCGCGCTGACCTCCTTCTGGTCGGACTTGAAGCCGCGATTCTCGTCCGACGGGTGCGATTCAGTACGTAACATATCTTTCGTGCTGGATGCCATTCGGGATTGACGATGGCGATATGCTTGCTTTCTCACTCGTTTTTACGGGAAAGCCATGAGCGCAACGATTGAAGAACAGACTGCGGCTTTCAAGCCAGATCCCCGAATTTCGACCGGAAACCTCGGCATCGACGACGTTCTCGGCGGCGGCTTGGATCCCAACAAAATGTATCTGTGCGAGGGAAGGCCGGGCACGGGCAAGACGACCATGGGAATGCAATTCCTGTTGGAAGGCGTCCGCCACGGCGAGCGCGCCCTTTATGTCGCGCTTTCCGAAAGTCCGGCCGAACTCAGTCTGGTTGCCCACCGCCACGGGTGGTCATTGGACGGTGTCGAGATCCTGGAACTGGTGTCCGAAGACGTGTTGGATCCCGAGCGGGAACTCACCGTTCTGCACCCCGCCGAGATGGAGCTGACCGAGACCACGCGCCTGATCCTGGACAAGGTTGAACAGCTTGACCCAGCACGGGTCGTCATCGATAGCCTGTCGGAACTGCGCCTGCTGGCGCAGGGCTCACTGCGTTATCGCCGGCAGATTCTGGCAATGAAGCATTTTTTCGCCAATCGCCGGTGTACGGTGATCCTGCTGGACGATCAGGCGGCCAAAGAGGACGACCTGCAATTGCACTCGATCTCGCACGGCGTCATCGCACTTGAGCAATTGGCGGTCGACTATGGCGCCCAGCGACGGCGGCTGCGCATATTGAAAATGCGCGGCATGGATTTTCGCGGTGGCTACCACGACTTCACGATCAGGAAGGGCGGGCTCGAGGTCTATCCGCGGCTCGTTGCGGCGGAGCATCACAAAGAGTTTGCCCCGACGCCCACGCCCAGCGGCAACGCCGAACTGGATAGCTTGCTGGGCGGCGGGTTGGACCGCGGGACGAATGTTCTGCTGATCGGCGCGGCGGGGGTGGGCAAGTCTTCGCTTGCGGCAACCTATGCGCTGGCATCGACGCAGCGCGGCGAGCACGCAGCCATTTTCGCGTTCGACGAGTCCCGGGCCACATTCTTCGCGCGCTCACGTGCGCTGGGAATGCCGCTGGAATCCGCGCTGGACGCAGGGCTTCTGACCTTTAAGCAAATTGATCCCGCGGAGATGGCGCCGGGCGAATTCACCGCGATGGTTCGCCGCGCGGTCGAAAATGATGGCGCGCGCGTGGTGGTGTTCGACAGTTTGAACGGCTATCTGAACGCCATGCCCGACGGGCGCTTTTTGATTCTGCAGATGCACGAATTACTGAGCTACCTGGGGCAGCAGGGCGTGACGACGGTGATGATCCTGGCCCAGCACGGTCTGGTGGGCCCGATGGAAACGCCCATGGACATCAGCTATCTCAGCGATACGGTGATCATGTTGCGGTATTTCGAGCACGACGGACGCGTCCGGCGTGCCATCTCCGTCGTCAAGAAGCGCAGTGGCGCGCACGAACATGCCATCCGCGAATTCAGCATGTCCGAAGATGGGCTGATCGTTGGCCCGCCATTGACCTCGTTTCACGGAATCTTTTCGGGAACGCCGCAATACACCGGCGACGATTTGCGCCTTTTGCTGAACAATCCCGATGCATCGACCTGAGGACGCTGAATCGCGCGTGCTCGTCTACGCACCGATCGGCCGCGACGGGGAAGCCGGCGCGCGGCTGCTGCAGCGCGCGGGTTTCGACACGTTCGTCTGTCGCAATATCGAGGAGCTGCTGGCGCAGGCGGACGCCGGCGCCCTGGCCGTCTGTTTGACCGAGGAAGGGCTGTTCGGCAAGAACCTGGAACTGGTGTCCGAGTGGCTGAAGGCGCAGCCGGCGTGGTCGGGGCTGCCGTTCGTTGTGTTGACCGGCAAGACGCAAACCGGCCCTATCGTGCGCTGGCGCGAGAAAATGACCGAATTATTGGGCAATGTCTCGCTCCTGGAACGCCCGGTTCAGAGCCTCGCTTTGACCACCACGGTTCAAACGGCGGCGCGCGCCCGGACCCGGCAATATGAAATCCGCACGTTGCTGCAAGCTGAGAAGCAGGCCGCGCAGGCGCTTGAGTCGGTCGTGGCAAGCCGGACGCGCGAACTGGAACTGGCCAACGCCGAGCTTCAGCAGCAGATGCGCGAGCGCAGCAGGATCGAGGAATCGCTGCGCCAGGCCCAGAAACTCGAAGCGCTGGGTCAGCTCACCGGTGGGGTGGCCCACGACTTCAATAACCTCCTGATGGTCATCTCCGGCGGGCTGCAAATGCTGCAGCGTCCCATCGACGAAGCGCGGCGCACCCGCTTGTATGGCTCGATGCGGCAGGCGGTGGACCGCGGCGCCTCGTTGTCTCGCCAATTGCTGACGTTCGCGCGCCGCCAGGCGTTGCGCCCGGAGGTCCTCAACCTGAACACGGTCGTTCAAAACATGCTCGAGATGCTCGAGCGCAGCCTGCGCGGCGACATCGTCATTGCGTTGGCGCTGGCCGACGACCTCTGGCCGGTCGAAGTGGACCCTGGTGAGTTGGAACTCGTCATCCTGAATCTGGCGGTCAACGCGCGCGACGCCATGCCGGACGGCGGTGTGATCGAGATCCGAACCGAGAACATGACCGCATCCGGAAAGGGAGAGCTGACCGTCGACCACATTGCATTGCGGGTGTCGGACACGGGGACCGGCATGAGCCCGGCGGTGGCTGAACGCGTGTTTGAACCGTTTTTCACCACCAAGGATATCGGCAAGGGATCAGGGCTGGGGCTGGCGCAGGCGTACGGCTTTGCCAAACAATCGGGCGGCGCCATCGACCTTTCCACCGAGATGGACGTCGGCACCACGGTTTCGGTCTTGTTGCCGCGGTCGAAACGGCGGCTGGCTGCGCAGGGAAAATCGGGCGAGTCCGGCGTGGTCCAGGAGCGGCCGGCGGCCTTGAACGTGCTGCTGGTGGAAGACGACGCGGACGTTGCGACGCTGACCGCCAGCATGCTGGAAGAGCTGGGTTATGTCGTGACGCCGGCCGCCAGTGCCGCCGAAGCCTTGGACGTGTTGAATGACGGCGCCGCTATTGATGTGATGCTGACGGATGCCATGATGCCCGGTGGCAAGAGCGGCATTCAACTGGCGCGGGAAGTGCGCGCCCAGAGGCCCGATCTTCCGGTGGCATTGATGACCGGCTTTCTGGGCGAGGAAGTGAAAAGGGCGGGGCAAGAGGGTATTCCGCTGTTGTCCAAGCCTTATCGGCTGGAGCAACTGGCGGGGTTGCTGCTGCGCCTGACTGGCAGACGCGCTGCCGGGCGAGGATAGGGCGACACCTTCCAGCAGGATCGCGTCGCCGGCCAATCGCTCAGACTCCACGTGCAGCTCTGGCCGGCGCATTGGCGTTAACAGCCGCGTTGTGGCGTTTCGCGGGGCGAACGGGTATGAGATTTGCTGACATCGCCCGTCATCGCCCCAAGGAGACGCCATGATTTCAGAACGCTTGCGCAGATTGCGCCGCATCGCGGCTTTTGCTGCCGAACGCTCGGGGGACTATGTCGAGTTGGTCGGCATCGAACTGTCCCTGTACCGGGCCGCGCTCGTCGCCACGGTGATCAGCAGCGTGGCCCTGGTTTTCTGCGGTCTGGGCACGTTGGGGTTCGTGTCGGTGGCCGCCATCGTGAGCTTCTGGGACACGGAGCATCGCAAACTTGCCGCGTGGCTCGTTGCCGGCGCGTGGTTGCTCATCACGCTCATTTCGCTCGCCATTTCGACACGTAGCGCACCGAAGGGATCGCCCTTTGCGGAGCTGAGCCACCAGGTGCGCCTCGATACCGCTGCTGCACGGAGCCACTATGCCCAAGATGACCACGCTAGCTGACAAGGCGGCCCTTCTGGCCAAGATGGAACGTGACCGCCAGGCGCTCTCCGTTCCCATGGCGCGCAGCGCGCCCCGCAGCAAGGTCGGCGGGGCGTGGGCGCGGACGGCGGCACTGGCCGCGGGAGCGTCGCTCGGATGGCCAAAGTTCTTACGGCAGCCCCTGCGCGCGATGGCTGCCGTGGCGCTGCGCGACCGCGTTAACGAGTTGATGGGCCGCATGCAGGTGCGGCGCGTCAGCAATCCATTGCCTGATCCGGACATGGCGCGGCTGGAAAAGATGGTTGAGGAAGTGCGCGCCGCCGCGGTGCGCTCGGCCGATGACGCGGAGATCGAGCGCCTCCGGGCGCAGCTGGACGACCAGGTGAGGCGGCTGCGGACGGCGCGGGCGTTGCAGGCCACGCAGGCCACGCAGGCCTCGCGCGCGTTGCGGCCTTCGGATCCGTCGAATCTGTCACGTCCGGCGCATGCGCCGATTCCTTCGGCCCGGTCGAGTCCGGCGGAGTTGTCGCGGCCGGCGCATCCTTCGGGCAATCTCGAGGCGCCTACCGGCCGGGATGTGTCGGCGATTCCATAGTTGGACACGGACAAGGCGGCGCGGCGGCCGTCTTGACACGCAGCCGACCAACTAGTAGATTGGCGAGCATTCGCATCGACTTGCCCCCGCCAATCGGAGTCATTCTGGCCATGAGCCTGGAACTTTCTGCCCGCGCCGCCGAGATCGTCGCGCACACCAAACTGCTGCTCGCCGAAGGCGGCTATCACGGGTTCAGCTATGCCGACGTGTCCCAACGCGTGCGCATCGGCAAACCCAGCATCCATCATCACTTCCCGACGAAGGCCGAACTCGTCCTGACCGTCGTCGTCCGCCATCGCGAAGAAGCGCTCGCGGGTCTGGCGGCGCTGGATCAGCACGTGGCAGATCCGGTGGAACGCCTGACCGCCTACACGGACTACTGGGCCAAGTGCATCCGCGAAGGCAGCGCGTCGATGTGCATCTGCGCGATGCTGGCGGCGGAGTCGCCGATGATTCCCCAGGAAGTCGCGGCCGAGGTGCGGGCTTATTTCAAGGATTTGACCGCCTGGCTCGCCTCGGTGCTTGAAGCCGGGGCGACGGCAGGGCAGCTCCAATTGCGCGATAGCGCGCAGGTCGAGGCGCAGGCCTTCATGTCCACCGTGCATGGCGCCATGCTGACCGCGCGTGCGTTCAACGATCCGAAGGCGTTTGCCGCGATCACCCAGGCCGCGATCCGGCAAATGGCTGTTCCGGCCTGACAGCAGCTCGGCGCGTTCGAAAGTGCGCGCCTTTTTTTATCTACACAACCGACCAACTAGTTGGTTGTTAATCAGGAGCCACCCTCATGCCGCATCCCATTTCCGCCCTCGGGGCCGTCCATACCCTCATCAGTCTCATTCCGGCCGCCGCAGGGCTCTACAGCCTGGCACGCTATCGCCGCGTTGAACCGGGCACACCGGCCGGCAAGACGTATGTCGCCGGCATGGTGGTCGCGGTATTGACGTCGTTCGGGCTGTCCAGCAGCGGCGGCTTCAATGTGGGGCACGCGCTGGGCATCCTCGCGTTGCTTGCGATCGCAGGTGCGTTGCTTGCGCCGCGTATTCCCTTTCTGTCCAACGCGCACCCGTATCTCTCGCAGCTTGGTTTTTCGTTCAGCTTCTTTCTGCTCTGGGTGCCGGGCATCAACGAGACGTTGACGCGCCTGCCAGTGGCGCATCCTCTGGCAAACGGGCCCGACTCGCCTGTCGTGCGGGGCGCGCTGGCCGCTTGGCTGGGAATATTTGTCGTTGGCGCGGTAGTTCAGGCGATCTGGCTGCGTACGCATCGTCGACGCGTACGCGACTGATGGCCCGATAATCGGTCAGTCGCGGCGGCGGCCGCGTGCCCGTTGGCGATGTTGTTTGCGGGCGCGGGCTGTCAGGGCCGACGCCAAGGCAAGCAGCTTGTCTTCATCCAGCCGCTCGGCGTCGACCAGTTGCTCGTCGGCCCCCTTGACCGCAATCAGCAGCTCGTCCAGTTTCAGATGCAGCGCCTCGCTGTCCTTGTTCTGGCTTTGCTGAATCAGGAAAACCATCAGGAAGGTGATGATGGTGGTGCCGGTGTTGATGACCAGTTGCCAGGTCTCGGAGAAGCCGAACGCGGGCCCCGAGATCGCCCATACCACCACCGCGATGAGCGCGATGCCGAAAGCGACGGGTGAGCCCGCCCATTTGGTCACAAGCGACGCGAAGCGGTCAAAAAAATGGGAGACCGGATTGGGTTTGCCGGTCTTCCGGGGTCGTGGTTGCGGCCTGGATCTCGTTTGCCGCTTTGCTGCGTTCCTCTTCGGCATGGCGCTCCATCCATACATGCACGGACCCCATGGACAGCAAGCCGCATGCCCGATTCCGCGCGCCTCGGCTGGAACGGTGCGTGCTAGGCTCTCGGAATTCCGGCCCGCCACGTTGCGATGAAATCCCTACTGCATTCCGAAAAGTTCCTGCTGCTCGCCTGCGTGCTTGCGATCGCGGGGTTCATGATCGACCCGCAACTGGAGGGTCTAGGCCAAGCCGCAAGCCTGGCGGAAACGGCCGTGCTGATCGCGGCGATCCTTGCCGCCTCCCTGAGCGTTGCGCGCCATGCCGAACGCATCGCGCAGAAACTCGGCGACCCGTACGGCAGCATGATCCTGACGCTGTCAGCGGTGTTGGTGGAAGTGATCGTGCTGGTGATCGTGTCGTCCAAGGCGGGCTCGCCGACGCTGGTTCGCGACAGCATCTATTCGGCGGTCATGCTGGATATCAACGGCATTCTTGGCGTGGCCGCTCTGATCGGCGGGTTCAAGCACGGCGAGCAGGCATACAACGACGATTCGGCGCGCACGTACAGCGTGATGATCCTGACCGCCGTTACGGTGTCGATGATCATTCCCGAGTTCGTGCCGCAGCCCAGTTGGCGCGCCTATAGCGCCTTCACCGTGGTGTCGATGCTGCTGATGTACGGCGTGTTCGTGCGCATGCAGACCGGGCCTCACAGCTATTTCTTCAGCTACAGCTATCCCGAAAAAAAGACGCGCACGCCCGTGCCGCCCGGCGGCGGCCCCGGATGGCGCCAGTCGGCCGCCGTGATGGCGGTCGGCATCGTGGCGGTGGGCGCGCTGGCCGAGCTGATGTCGCATGCGCTGAACCGCAGTCTGGAAGGAATGGACGTGCCGGTCGGGCTGATCGCCCTGGTGGTGGCGGGCATCTCGGCCGCGCCCGAGATGTTGACAGCTTTCCGGGCGGCGCTTGCCAATCGTATGCAGTCGGTGGTCAACATCGCGCTCGGGGCGTCGCTGTCGACCGTGATCCTGACCGTGCCGGCGATGGAGGCAATGGCCCTCTTCACCGGCCAGCGGATCGACATGGCGATGACGCCGCTGCAGACGCTGATGATGCTGGTCACGTTGATCGTGGCGGCCATCAACCTGAATGACGGCCAGACCAACGCCATCGAAGGCCTGACGCACTTTGTGCTGTTTGGCGCGTTCCTGATGCTGCTGACCCTGGGGCTATAGCGACGGAAGGTTTACTGCTTCGGCCCGGACTTCTCCGGCAGCACGGCCGGCGTGTCGTCGGCCGGCTTGAACATGCCGCCTTCCACGTCGGGCTGCGGCGCGGGATTGCCATCAATGGCCTGTTGCTCCACTGACGCGTCTTCCCGGGCGCGCTCCCGGTCGTTGGCCTTGGCCAAGTCCTTCTGCACACGATCCGCAATATCAACCTGGTCTTCGGTCGACGGCTCGGGAGCGGGATTGCCGTCTGCGTTCGTGGCGGCACGCGCCGGATCGTGGGCGTCTGCGGCCGGATCGCGGCCGCCGGGATGGTTGGCGTTCATGGTGTTCTCCTTGAAAACGCATTCCGGCTGCAAGCCGCGTGCCTATCCGCGCGCCGACGCCAACACCGGCTCGGCCGGTTCCTCGGCTTCGGGCGCGTTGACGTGGACGATGCGCTCCGGCAGCGCCAGCGTGATGCCCGCCGCTTCAAGCGAGCGCATGATGCCCAGGTTGATCGCCTGCTGCGTGTCCATGTAGCGGTTGTAGTCCGCGCTCATCAGGTAATACACGGCCTCATACTCCAGCGCGCTGTCGCCGAATCGCGCCAGATGCGCGCGGTCGAATCGCACGTCGGCCTGCTCGTTGATCCGGTCGCGCAGGATGCCCGGGACGGTGGCGGCGCGTTCGACGTCGGTCTTGTAGCTGATGCGCACCGAGAAGACGATGCGCCGCTGCTGCATGCGCTTGTAGTTCTGGATGGTCTGCTTGAGCAGTTCGGTGTTCGAGCACACGATCTGCTCGCCGCCGAGGCTGCGGATGCGGGTGGTCTTCAGGCCGATGTGTTCGATGCTGCCTGCCACCGCGCCAAACACGATGAAGTCGCCCACTTCAAACGGCTTGTCCAGGCCGATGGAGATGGAGGCGAAGAGGTCGCTCAGAATGGTCTGCACCGCCAGGGCGACCGCGACGCCGCCGATGCCCAGGCTGGCGACCAGCGCCGTGATGTTCACGCCCAGGTTGTCCAACATGGCCAGCAACGCGACCGCCCACACGAAGGTGCGCAGCAGCAAGCCGAGGAGGGTGGCCGTGACGAGACTGGCTTCGCCACGCGCCAGGACGGCGCGGCGCACCATCACGTCCACGGCGCGTTCCAGCCACAACGCGCCTTGCAGCGCCATCAGCACGAACCACAGATGACTGATCGTGGCGCCGCTCCACGGCATGGGCGCATCGCTGATGTCGATGCCGGCCATCAGGCACAGCAACGCCAACACCACCCAGTTGGTGCGGCGAAGGATCTGGGCCATGGCATTGGCAAAGCCGTGGCCGGGCAGTTGCGCGCGCGCCTCCAGCCGCGCGCGCACCACCTTCAGCACGGTGGCGAGCACCATGAACAGCACCGCGCCCACGCCCAGCGCGATGATCCACAGCGCCAGCGGATGTGCGTTGATCCAGTCTCCAAAAATCCATGAATTCATCGTCGGGCCTCCAGTTGCGGGAAGCGCGACCGCAGCAAATGTTGTTCCTTGCAGCGCAGCACGGCGCGTGCAGGCACCTCGCACTGGGCGCGTGGTTTTTAAGAACAGGGGAGATTGCGGAGCGCCGGACGGGCGCGGAAGGAGGGGAAGCGCAGGAGATAAGCGGAGCAGCCGCCGATGCAGCCAAATCCCCCGGAGCGCAGGCTCCAGGGGAGCGCGAACAATTATTTCTTCAGACCCGCCAGGGCGTCGCGCAGCATCTGTTTGGGGTTTTCGTTGCACTGCTTGACCAGCATCGGCGTGCGGGTGCTGATGCCCTCGACGTCAAGCACGGCCTCTTCGGGCTTGCCCTTGTTGTTAAGCGCTTCTGCATAGCTGACGACGACGGGGCGATAGGTCTCTTGGACGCCTAGGAAATCCTGGCATTGCCATAGCGCGAGAGGCTTTTTCGCATCAGCTGCCTGGCCGGTGACCGCGAAGGTCATTGAGCCAATAAGACCAATCATCAGTAGGTGCTTCTTCATATTCGAGCTCCTGGGGGTTGGCTTGCAGACGAAACGGCTTACTGAGAAACGGACAAAAACGGCCTATACAAAAAACGTGAGCGCAAGGCTCACCGGCCTAAATTACTGAAAACGGATGAGCGTCGTCAACGCACATTGCACCAAAGGGCGGAATGACGCTTTTATACCGGTTAAGCCGTATCGCCGGCCTGACGTCACTGCAGGGCCGTGTCCAGCACCATCATCAGCACAAATCCCAGCATCAGGCCGCAGGTGGCGGGGACTTCGTGACCTTTCCGATGAGTCTCGGGAATGATTTCGTGGCTGATGACGAACAGCATGGCGCCCGCGGCAAAGCCCAACCCCCACGGCAGCAACGACGCCGACCAGCCGACGATGGTTGCACCCAGCACTGCGCCCAGCGGTTCCACCAGGCCAGAGGCCATGCCGAAGCCCACCGCGAACGCGCGCCGGTACCCGGCGGCCAGCAGCGCGATGGCCACCACCAGGCCTTCGGGCACGTCCTGAATCGAGATCCCCAAGGCCAGCGAGCCGGCCTGCACGGGGTCTGCGCCGGCATAACCGACGCCGATTGCCAGGCCTTCGGGAAAGTTGTGCAGCGTGATTGCAAACACGAACAGCCACGTTCGCCGCAGGTTGCGGGCAGGCTTGCCTTCCTTGCCCTTTATGAAGTGCTCGTGCGGCAGGACGCGGTCCAGAATCAGCAGCGCCGACGCGCCGAGCAGGATGGCGCCGGCGATGGAGAGTCCGGCGCCCCATGGCCCTCTGCCGAGCTCGCGGGCGGCGTCCAGGCCCGGAATGATGAGAGAAAAGGCGCAGGCGGCCAGCATGATGCCGGCGCCGAATCCCAACAGCGTGTCCTGGACCCGTTCGGGCACCCGCTGCGAAAAGGCGACTGGCAACGCGCCCAGCGCGGTGGCGCCAGCGGCAAGCAAGCCGCCCAGCAGCGCCGCACCTACCGCCGGATGCGAGGCGTCCAGGTAACGCCACAGCGCGAAGACGCCGAACGCGCTGAGGGCGAGCAGACTGGTTCCGAGCAGGCCCTTGAGCATGGACGCGCGCGGATCCGGCAGGGTTTGGCCGTCCTGCACGGCGGGGCGGGGCACTTAACGCGATCCCGGAAAGCGTCGCGACGTCAGCGCCCAAGATGGCCATGCGTATGCCGTAAGCGCTGAATCCTTTTGCGTGCGGTGGCGTGGCCGTTTCATGATGCTCCTCGGTTTGAAGGGCCGGCGCCTCGTTTCCGGGCTGCCGGCCATGTCGTGCTGTGGTTCTGCGGTGGTGCGATAGCGCATTCACACTACAGGGCCGTGACGCCAGAGCAATGCGCGTGCCCGGATCCGGGGCGGGGGCGGGGTCAACGAAAAAAGAGCGCCCGAGGGCGCTCCAGAAGACTTAAGCGCGCAATGCGCCGGGTCTTGCAAAGATCAGGTCAGGCAGAACTGCGGGGCGCCGCTGGCGTCGACGCGCCGGATGCCCTTGAGGATCCATTTGGCGTGACGCTCGGCCTCGTGCTGCGCCGAGAACAGCTTGCCGCTCGGGATGGGCCAGACGGCCTTCCCGTCGTGTTCGCCGTCACGCCGGGTCGTGACATCAAGCCGATACTTGCCGCTCGGCAACTCAATGACATCGCAGTGGACTTTGAATCCATCTACGCAAATACCCTTTTCAGTATTCATCGTGCGCTCCAGAGCGTGGTGTTCGGAAAATTTCCTGCCCGGGATTTTCCAAAAACTGCCTCCACGCGGGTGCAACAAAGTGCAAGAATTCCCGACCAAGGCCCGCAAGCGAATTTGTCCATGAAAACGCGCCGCCACATGCCCGCCGGTTCTCCAAATGAATCGGGCCCTGGACGATGCCCAGGGCCCTGGCGGGATACGCACCGCAGGCAGTGACTACCTGCGGGTGATCGTGAAGGGGGATGACGGCGCGCGGCCGACGACGCGAGATCTGACGCCGTCTTTCCAGCCGGCTTTCCACATCTCGACGCGGCTGCGCCATTCATGGACTGATTCGCCGGTCTGCGCAGGCATGGCTGCGGAGCGAAGATAGGGGCAATCCAAAAGGGTCAACCCTTGGCGCGCGGCGTCTGCTCCCAACTTCTGGATATCCACTTGCATGGCAACTCTCCCAAAAGATGCGAGCAGCTAGTGTGCCGAGGGCACTGCGCTCGCGCAACGGAGGGCGTGTAACGCTGCGTTTCTTTGTTACATCGCCGTAAAACACGCTATTTCTGCCGCAAAAAAGCGCCCCGCGCGATGCGGGGCGAAGACTCACGGTCCAACAAAACGCAAAGGTCACAGCGACGTGGCGAGGCCGTGCCAGCCACCGGACTCCCCAACCAGAGACCGGTAACCCTGCCGCTGTGACAACCGGATCGCCGCAACTATTGTTCCCGTCGCGCGTGGCGGAAAGATGACGGCGCGTCGCGCGCATTCATGCCCATGCACTGATGCGATTTCTACACGACCGGAAAAATTTGACGTGCGCTGGTTTCTCAAGCTGGCTGGAAGCGTCGGACTGCTGAGGCGGGCGTAAACGTGCAGGCCGATCAATGCGCGCGTCGGGGGGCCATGCCTGATACATCGCGTGTGCCATGGTCCCCGCCCGGAATGCCGCTTGCGGCCCCGACGGCTTCTGCCGCGTCTGAATTTGCCGAGAGGCGCGCGGCCTTTATCAAGGGAGCGCGCCGATATGAAGATTCATCATCTGAACTGCATTTCCACATGTCCGGCCGGAGGCCGCCTGATGGATGGGCGCTCGCCACCGTGGGCGTGGCGGGGCCGGCTTTGCTGCCATTGCGTGCTGCTGGAGCTGGACTCGGGTGGGCTCGCGCTGGTCGACACCGGCCTGGGCACGCGCGACGTGCGCGATCCGCGCAGCCGGCTCAGCGCGTTTTTTCTGGCGTTGGTGAAGCCGGAATGGCGCGAGTCGATGACCGCGCGCTGCCAAATCGAAGCCTTGGGATTTTCTGCCGAAGACGTGCGGCACATTGTGTTGACCCACCTGGATTTCGATCACGCGGGCGGCCTTGATGATTTTCCGAATGCGATCGTGCACATGATGCAGCGTGAAGCCGACGTGGCACTGCTGCAGGAAAGCTGGATGGACCGCCAACGCTTCCGGCCGCAGCAATGGTCTTCGCGCCCGCGCTGGCGCTTTTACGAGGCGGGCGAAGGCGAGCGATGGTATGGCTTTGCGCGGGCTCGCCCGCTCGATGGCCTGCCGCCGGAAATCGCGCTGGTCCCGCTGTCCGGCCACACGTTCGGCCATGCGGGAGTGGCGATGCGTGGGCTGGACAGATGGCTGCTGCTTGCCGGCGATGCGTATTTTCATGTCGACGAGATGTCGCTGGAGCGGCCGGGCTGTCCCGTGGGACTGCAGTTTTACCAATGGATGCTTGAACATGACCGCGCCGCGCGCCTGGACAATCAGCGCCGCCTGCGGGAGCTGATCCGGTCCAACGGGGACAGCGTTCTGGTCTTCAGCGGTCACGATACGTTGGAGTTTGAGCGGCTGGCGGGCCGGCGCAGCGCGGTCCCGGTCGGCGAGACCGCGCGTCAACTGCGTGATTGTGGACCGCCAGTTTTTAGGCGCGCCACTTGCGGCAAGGCTGCGCCCGCCGGCGGCTTTGCCGGCCTATCTGGAGCACGCCATGACTCAGCAACAGAACCAGCAGAACCAAAAGCAAAACCAGCAGAACCAACAAAACCAGAACGATCGCAATCAGCAGAATCGTCAACAGGAGCAGCAAAACCAGAGGCAGGATCAGCAAGGCCAACGACAGGGCAACCGTCAAAACGAACAGAACGAGGAACGCCAGCAGCAACGTAAGTAAGCAGGTACGTAAGTAAGCGCCGATGGACCGGGCGGCGCGCGGCGCAGTGCGCCGGCGCCTCCGGCCTTCACCGCGCAGTGCATTCTCCCTTTGGATAAGAAGATGCCGACCCCCTTTTGTGCCGAAGACCTGCGCTTGTACCGCGCCGTCAGCAGTCTGGATTGCGCGCATGACGACGGCCTGGGTGTCTGTGCGGTCCATAGCATCGACGCTGGTTCGGGCGATCCCCTGACCAATCTGTGGCTCGTGCCCACCGACGGCACGGCGCCCCAACAATTCACCCAAGGCGACGCGGATGATGCGCGCGATGGTCGCCAGACGGTGCGAGTGTCGCGTTCCTGGCGACGCGTGGCGCGGGCTGGCAGGTGTACCTGATCGCGCGATCTGGCGGCGAGGCTCGTCAGATCACCAACCTGGCCTCGGGTGTGATTTCGGCCGACTGGATGCCTGAGGGACAACGCATGCTGATCTGCAACAGCCTCATCATCGATCCCGAACAGCCTGACGCGAACCCGCCGGAAAATGCGGATCAGCCGGCCGATGCGCCCCGCGTCGCCACGCGTCTGCCGTTCAAGCTGGACGGCCCGGCCGAAAAGACCAACACCGCGCTGCATCTGCATGTCTTGGACGTGCAAAGTGGAAATACCACACAGCTGACGCATGGCTTTTTTGACGTCACCAGTGCAGAGGCGAGCCCGGACGGTCAATACATCGCCTACACGCGGACCCGTGAGGGCCGGCTCGCGCATCGCTCGGATCTGTGGGTCGTCGCCGCCGACGGCAGCGGCGCCAGACAACTGAGCCGCGATCTGGCGTCGGTGCAGAGCCCGCGATGGTCGCAAGACGGAAAATCCATCGTTGTCACCGGCTCGGACGTGGACGGCGATGCGCAGATGCGGCTGTGGTTGGTGGCCGTTGCGGACGCGGTGGTTGAGCCGCTGGGAAGCGACGCAATAGAAATCGTGCTGGGTAGTTCGGTGCGCTGGCTGCCGGATACGCCGGCTATCGTGGCGGTGGTCGCACGCAGCGGCCGCCAGCACCTGGCGCGCATCTCGGTGCCCGGCGGCGACGTCACGCCGCTGGTCACGGGCGACCGGCACATCTCGATGGCGGCGGTATCCAGGCAGTGGCTGCTGTACGTGGATCAGGATGCGCGATCGCCGCAGGAGGTCTGGTGCGCCGACCTGCAGGGCAATGAACAGAAGCAGCTGACTCAGTTCAATGCGTGGTGGAATGACCGTCTGCTGCCGGACGTGCAGGTCAAACGGTTCGACGTGCCGGACGGCATCGGCGGCCGGGAGCAGATCGACGGCTGGCTGCTGCGCCCGCCGGGGCAGAACGGCCCCACGCCGATGCTGGTGGACTTGCACGGCGGTCCGTCCAGCTATGTGCTCCTCGATTTTCGGTCGCATGTGTATTGGTATGTCCTGCTGGGACTGGGCTGGAGCATTCTTGCGGTCAACGCGGCCGGGTCCAGCAGCTACGGCCGCGAGTTCAGCGCGCGTGTGCTTGGACGCTGGGGTGAATGCGATCTGGATCAGCATCTGGCCGCTGCCCAAGCGTTGCGGTCCGAAGGGCTTGCGGACGAGCGCATCGCCGTTACCGGAAAGTCCTACGGCGGATACCTTGCCGCGTGGGCGGTTTGCACCACGTCCGCGTTCAAGGCCGCGGTGGTGTCCGCGCCCGTCACCTCGCTGGAACACCATTTCGGCACGTCGGATAGCGGCTACTACTCGGATGCGTACTCGATGGGCGGCGCACTTTGGGAACGCCGCGATCTGATGCATCGCTTATCGCCACTGGAGCGCGTGGAAGCCGTGCGTACGCCGACGATGATCCTGCAGGGTGATGCCGACAATCGCTGCCCCAAATCGCAGGCCGAGGCGTTCTTCACGGGGATCATGGCGGGCACGCAGACTCCCGCCAGACTGGTGCTCTACCCCGATGGGGATCACCACTTCTTCGAGAACGGCAAGACCGACCACCGCATCGACGCGGTGCAGCGCTGCGTGGATTGGCTCGAGCGCTGGACGCGGGGATGAAGGGCATCCGAGCGAAAGCCCTGCGCAATCCAGTGGGCCAGAGCGGAACATTACTTGCTGGCCCTTCCTGCCGGCGCGTCGTTGCGCGGCGCGCCTCCATCAACCACGAGGCAGGAGGATTGAATGAAATTCACGAAAGCGACCAACGCGAAAGCGCAAGGCGATGCCATTGTGTTCGAGATGGAAACGGCCGGCGTAACACGGCAGTTCGAGATATCGGGAGACGTGCTGCGGCGGCGGTTTGGCGCCGCGGATGACACGGCGCCCGAATTGTTGCGTGCATTCGAAAGCGGGGCGGACGCGCTTCGCGAGCTTGCGCACCGCACGCAGTGGGTCCCGTCCGATGGCCCGATACAAGTGGGTGAGGGCGATTTCGGCTGAGTCGGATGCCGCCGCGTAACACTGGCCATTCGGCCGGCCGCGCGGCGTCGCCAGGCATGACGATTGCTGAGTGTTTCTTGTTCGCCGGGCGGCATCAGGCCGATAGCCGGCGACTTAATTTCTACTGGAGGTCCGAATGAAAAACCGTCTTTTGAAAGCAGGGCTTGGCGCCGCAATTGTCCTCAGCCTGAGTTCGGTTGCGCTCGCGCAGACGGCGGCGACGCCCGGCGGCCAGGTGCCCGCTGCAACAAACAAGCTGGACAGCGAAGCGCGCGGCTTTCTGACTGACGCGGCAGAGTCCGGCCATCTTGAGGTTGCAGGCAGCAAGATGGCGTTGGAAAAGTCGCAGAATGCAGAGGTCAAGCAATTTGCGCAGAAGATGATCGACGATCACACCAAGGTAGCCCAGAAGCTCGAAGCCCTGGCCAAGAGCAAGGGATTTGAGCCGCCCAAGGATCCTTCCATGATGCAGACGGCCAAGCTCAAGGCCTTGGGGCTGCGTGATGAAGGGTTCGACAAGGCGTACGCCGACGAGATCGGCGTGGACGCGCACGAGGATGCCGTCAAGCTTTTCGAGAAGGCCTCGAAGGAAGTGAAGGATCCGGAGGTCAAGCAGTTTGCGATCGAAACGCTGCCCAGCCTGCAGCAGCATCTGCAAGCGGCGAAGACCTTGCAGCAAAGCGTGTCGGCCAAGAAGTAATCGCGTCCGTTTGCGCCGGTGTCCGCATCGGCGCCCGGCTGTTCAAGCGGGCCTGCCCGTCCGCCACTGACGCAAGGTTCACCGGCATGCGCCTTGCTCTACACCGCGTGGGCAAGGCCCGCTTCCTACCCTCGATCCGCATACAGGAGTGATCATGAGCCAGAAGACTTTGAAGGAACTGTTTATTCACGAGCTGTCGGATGTCTACAGCGCCGAAAAGCAATTGACCCGCGCGCTGCCGAAGATGGCCCGCGCCGCCACTGACCCCGCCTTGGCGGAGGCCTTTACCGCGCATCTTGAAGAGACGCGCGGGCAGATCGAACGCATCGACAAGATCGTTGAAGGTGCGGACTTCCGCCTGAAGCGCA
The DNA here is from genome assembly GCF_040775605.1 of Achromobacter animicus. Classification (NCBI taxonomy): domain Bacteria; kingdom Pseudomonadati; phylum Pseudomonadota; class Betaproteobacteria; order Burkholderiales; family Alcaligenaceae; genus Achromobacter; species Achromobacter animicus. The sequence goes on along the minus strand of NZ_JAYGJK010000001.1, from coordinate 4,371,672 downwards.
TCAAATGCGCCGCCATGGAAGGTCTGGTGGAAGAAGGCAAGGACGTCATTGAAGACGTCGAAGAAGGTCCGGTGCGCGATGCTGCGCTAATCGCCGCGGCGCAGAAGGTCGAGCATTACGAGATCGCCAGCTACGGCACGCTTTGCACCTTCGCCAAGCAACTGGGCGAGACCGAGGCGCTGACGCTGCTGAAGGAAACGTTGGCCGAAGAAAAGGCCACCGACGAGAAGCTGAGCATGCTGGCGCTGCAGCAGACCAACGCGGAAGCGGCCAAGGCAGGCAAGGCAAAGTAATTGCAACCTGCATGAAGCCGGTAGCGATGCTTGTGCGGCCCTGTGTCCTTGTGGTGCAGGGCCGTCATCGCGTCACCGGTCGGGCGCGAATATTCGGGAGCGCATCATGAAACCTGTTGACGATACTTCCACCCGCGCCCGCCCGGCGCGGCGCGGCGCCAAGACTGGCCGGGGACCCTGGCTGATGCTGGCCGTCTGGATTGGCGCCGTGGCCGTGCTGTTCATCGTGGGTCTATTGATCCGCGGGATGTAGCCGCGCGTTTGCATCAGGCGCGCTTGCGCCGCACGCTATTGGCAGAGTCGCGATGCCACCATCGTGACGACCGTGCCGTCGGGCAGTTTGTAGTGTCCATCGCCCTCCCAGGTGACTAACTGGCCGTCGGGCAGGCAACAATAGAAATTGGCTTTTGCGTCGCCTTGGGGCTGCGAGCAGTATCTGTCGATTCGGTAAGTGCTGCCATCGGCGGCGGCTGCCACCACCTCCATGACTCGCTTGTATGCTGGGTTCGCCATGTGAGCCTCCTATTCACCGTTCGGGGTATTGGTGCATGCGGGCTGGGCGTGGTCAATACGCATCGCAGCATCCGCCGTTGACGTGCGCGATGCAGCAAGCGGCGTTCCGAAGTGCCGCCCGGTCTCGCGGAGCCTGGAGCGGCGATTTGTGCAGGTATGCAGTTTGCTGCGTGCGCCCCGCTCGAGTCCATTAGCGGCATCAACCAGGAGGAAGTCCCAATGCCAGCTACCCCTTTGCCCGCCTATTGGGAGCGCGATGCCGCGCAAGAGGCCGTGCAGCTCGCGCGGCCGATGCTGGATGCTGCACTGTCCAACAGCAGCGTCGGTGAAAGCGGCTTTCTGCATGTGGTGGTCATGAATCCGCTTGCGCAGCCGGGCAGTAGCGAATTCGCGGACGCGATCCTGTACGAAGAAAGCATCGGCGATCCCGCGGGCTGGGATGCGGACTATGGCGCCTATGCGCGCGGCAAGGCGCGCGTGAGCTGGCGCACTGGACTGGCCACGCACGAAGTCATGGCGCTTAAACCCCATCTGCTGCAGGCGAAGGACAGCCAGGTCTGGGGAAGCGTGTGCCTGGACGGAATCGTCGTTGCGGTCAGCGGCGCCAACCCCTGGTTCGATGAAGCATTTGCCGCCGCCGTGGCATCGCTGTTCAAGGCGGTGGTGCAGGGGCGCCGCGACCGGTTGCGCGCGCGCTGACGTCGGCATGGCCGGCTGCCCGGTACGCCAATTGCTGGCCCGCCGGGCTTCGCAGGAGGGCGTGCACCATGAGCGAGCCGGACACCAGCACCAGTGATTTTTCCCGCAAGGAGGTCAATCGGACCATACTGCGGGCACTATGGAAATACCGCGGCCGCACTGCGGCCGCCATTGCGCTACTGGTTGCGGCCAAGCTGTTGATGGTGGCGGTGCCGGCGGTCCTGAAGGCCATCGTCGACCTGTTCAGCGCGCCGGGCCCGCTGGTGCTGCCGGTGTTCCTGCTGCTGGGTTACGCGCTCATGCGGTTTGGCGGCGGGGTGTTCACTGAACTGCGCGACGTGGTGTTTGCGCGCGTGGCCCTGCGCACCGTCGCCGACTTCACCGTCAGCGTGTTCTCGCGGCTGCAGCAGCTGGGCGCCCGGTTCCACGGCGGCCGGCCCACCGGCGCGCTGGCGCGCGACGTGGAGCGTGGCACGGCCGGCGTGGGATTCTTGATGGGCACCGCGCTCTTCACCTTGCTGCCCACGCTGGTGGAAATCGTATCGGTGGTGCTGATACTGGTGATGGGCTACAGCGTCTGGTTCGCGCTGATCGTGATCGTCACCTTTATTGCCTACTTTTCCTACACGACGGTCCTCGTGCGCAAACGTGTCGCGTATCAGCGGCGGCTAAACGAACTGGATTCGCGCGCCAGCGGGCAGATGGTCGACAGTCTGCTCAATTACGAAGCCGTCAAGCTCAACGCCAACGAAGGGTTGGAGGCAGACCGGCTGTCACGCGTGCTGAACGAATGGACACGTGTCGGCGAACGCAACCAGCGCTCGCTGTCGCGCCTGCATGTGGGGCAGAGCGGCATCATCGCGTGCGGCGTGGCGTCTGTGATGCTGCTGGCCGGGCAACAGGTCGTGGGGCGCGAGATGACCGTGGGTGACCTGGTGCTGGTCAACGCGTACATCATCCAGATCTGTCTGCCCCTGAATACGCTGGGTCTCATCTTCCGGCAGGCCAAGGAAGCGTTCGTCAACGCCGAGCGCGTCTGCGACCTGTTGCGCTATCCGGCCGAAACAGGGGACGACGAAAATCTGCCTTCGCTGCAAGCCGGTCCGGGAGAGGTACGCTTTGAAGGCGTGGATTTCGGCTATGAACCGGGACGGCAGATTCTGTGGGGGGTCGATCTGACGGTGCCGGCCGGCACGACGCTGGCCGTGGTGGGCGGCAGCGGCTCGGGTAAGTCGACGCTGGGCCGGCTGCTATTGCGCTTCTATGACCCCGACGCGGGGCGGGTGCTGATCAATGGTCAGGACCTGCGTGCGGTCAACGTGCGCAGCGTGCGGCGGTCGGTGGGCATCGTGCCGCAGGACACGATGTTGTTCAACGAGACCATCGCCTACAACATCGCCTACAGCCGCCCCGAGGCCACGCGCGATCAGATCGTCCAGGCGGCGCGGGGCGCGCGCATCCACGAGTTCATCGAGAGCCTGCCCGGCGGCTATGACACGCCGGTGGGCGAACGCGGCGTGAAGCTCTCGGGGGGCGAGCGCCAACGCGTGGGCATCGCGCGCGCGATCCTGAAGGATCCGACGATCATGGTGTTCGACGAGGCGACCTCGGCGCTGGATACGCGCACCGAGCGCGCGATCCAGGCGGAACTGGAGCGGCTGTCGCGGGGCCGCACGACACTGATCATTGCGCACCGGTTATCCACCATCGTGCATGCGGACAACATCATCGTGCTTGACCGCGGCAGGGTGGTCGAGCAGGGCCGCCACGAAGACCTGCTCAAGTTGCAGGGCATCTACGCGCAGATGTGGACGTTGCAGCGCCAGCAATCGGCTCTGGAAGAAGCGATGGGCCGAGACACGCGGCAGCCGGTCAACCTGGTGGCGGTAGTGGCGGGCGTGCTGGACGGATCGCGCGAACTGGCGCAGGAGAAGGGTGTGAACGTGTACACGCTGATCGGCAACGAGGCCGCGCGCATCACGGGCGATCCCAGCGCGTTGCAGCAGTTGGTGTGGGACTTGTGCCTGCATGCGATTGCCGTCACGCCGCCGGGCGGGCGCATCGAGATCAGCCTGCGGCGCGAGGGGCCGTTGGCACGCCTTGCCGTTACCGACGGCCGCACGGAACACGAGGCCGATCCCGCGATTGCAGATGATGCCCCCCTGGTGAATCCGACCGACGGGCTGCGCGTGGCGGCCGCGCTGGATCCTGCAGAACTTGCCGTGCGCGCGCAGCGGCAGGGGGGCGCGTTTCACAGCCTGGCCGCGCCTTCGGGCGGCCTTTGTTATTGCGTCGACTTCCCGGTTCGCGCCGTCGAGCCCACGCCGCTGCGGGTGGATGTGGACTTGCCGAACCTGACGGGCGCGCACGTCATGCTGGTGGACGACCAGGCCGAGGCGCGCGAAATGGTCGCCGAAATCCTGAAGGAAAACGGCGCGCAGGTGACCGAGTATGGGGACGGGGGCAAGGCGATCGCCGCGTTCGCGTCCGCGCCGGCGGCGCAATGGCCGCAGGTGCTGATCTGCGATCTGTCGCTGGGGGACGTGGACGGCTACGAAGTCGTGGCGCGTGTGCGTGCCATGGAAGCGGAGCGTGGTGCGGCGCTGTCGCATCGATTGCCCGCCATTGCACTGTCGGGCCATGTCAGCCAGGAGTACCGCCTGCGCACGCTGCTGGCCGGCTTTCAGGTGCACTTGTCCAAGCCTGTCGATCCGAACGAACTGCTGGCAACAGTCGGTGCGTTGTTGCCCGCCACGCGTGTGCAAACCCGGCGCGAGACCAGTTGACAGCGCGTCCTCGGCAGTTCTTACGCGTGCTTGTAAGAAGTGCCGGATAGAACCGCTGTTCCGCATGCGTTCTGGTAGCAGCGTCTCGGCACACCACTTGCTCTCGACGAAGTGTATGCCGGGCACCCGCTCGACGAACGGAGTTGCCCTCATGAAGAAGATTGCCATCATCAGCGAACACGCCTCGCCACTGGCGCTGGCGGGCAGCGTGGATAGCGGCGGACAGAACGTGTATGTCGCGCATGTGGCGCGCGAGCTTGCCCGCGCCGGCATGGAGGTCGATGTCTTTACGCGCAGGGACAACGCGGCGCTGGAAGCCGAGTTTCGGTGGATGCGCGGCGTCAAGGTAATCCACGTTCCTGCGGGACCCGCGAGCTTTCTTCCAAAGGAACAGATGCTTCCGTACATGGATGAATTCTCTGCCTACCTGATGCGTCACTTCAGCCGGCAGCGGACGGGCTATGACGTCATTCACGCGAATTTCTTCATGTCGGCCATGGCGGCATTGCCGGTCTCGCAACACCATGGCGTGCCGCTTGCCGTGACGTTCCACGCGCTGGGCAAGGTGCGCAGGCAGTATCAGCAGGACGCAGACCTGTTCCCGGATTCACGTTTTGAGATCGAAGACGACATCGCGCGGCGCGCGGATCGCCTGATCGCGGAATGCCCGCAGGATCGGCGCGACCTCATCGAACTGTATGGCGCGGATCCGCGCCGTATCGACATCGTGCCTTGTGGCTATGACGCCGCCGAAATGACGCCGCAGCCAATGGCGGCGGCGCGGCGGGCGCTGGGGTGGAACGACGACGTGTTCACCGTGCTGCAGCTTGGTCGCATGGTGCCGCGCAAAGGCGTCGACAACGTCATCCGGGCGCTGGCGCGCTTGCGCCAGCGGCATGGCGTCGAAGCACGGTTGTGCGTGGTGGGCGGCAATACCGAGGACGCGAACGTGCAGGCCACGCCGGAGATCGGCCGCCTGCGGGCCGTTGCCGAGCAGGAGGGCGTAGCCGAGTGGGTCGAATTCGCGGGGCGGCGTGGACGTGAGGCGTTGGGCGCCTACTACTGCGCCAGCGACGTGTTCGTGACGACACCCTGGTATGAGCCGTTCGGCATCACACCGGTCGAGGCCATGGCCTGCGGCAGACCCGTCATCGGCGCGGACACCGGCGGAATCCGCAGCACCGTCGTGCATGGAAAAACAGGGTTTCTCGTGCCCCCCAAGGATCCCGACAGCCTGGCGGACAGACTCGCCGAACTGGCGGCGGATCGGACGTTGTGCGAACGGATGGGTGAGGCGGGGCGCATGCGCGCGCGTCGCCTCTATACGTGGAAGCGCGTGGGTCAGGACCTGCTGTCCGTCTATGGACGCATGGTGGCCGATGCGCCTCGGGAAGATCGGATCGCCGCGCGCATCGCGGCTTAAAGGAGCGGAACCATGCACGAATTCGAGAGCCTGGACGGGCGGGTAATCCTTGTGACCGGCGGCGGCAGCGGGCTGGGTGCGGCGCTTTGCGAGCAGCTTGCAGCGGAAGGCGCGCGCGTCGCGGTCAGTGATATCGACGAGCAGCGCGCGCACTCGGTCGCAAGCAAGCTCAAGGACGGCGGCGCCGACGTCATGGCCTGCGTCATGGACGTCGGCGTGGCGGCTGACGTGTCCGAATGCATGGACGCCGTCGTGCGGCAATTCGGCAAGCTGGACGCCATCGTGAATAGCGCGGGCGTCGATGTGACGGCGCCCATCGATCAGCTCGACGCGGATGTCTGGGAGCGCGTGCTGCGCACCAATCTCACGGGGCCATTTCTGATGGCGAAGCTGGGCAAGAACCGGCTAAGCCCCGGCGGTCATATCGTCAACGTGGCGTCCACCGCGGCGCGGCGCGCCTGGCCCAATGCCAGTGCCTACCATGCCAGCAAGTGGGGGCTGATGGGCTTGTCGCATGCGTTGCACGCCGAACTGCGCGGCATGGGCATCAAGGTCAGCGCGGTCATCGCGGGCGGCATGCGCACGCCGTTCCTGCTGGATCGGTTTCCGGATATCGACACGGGCACGCTGCAGGACCCGGCCAACGTCGCGCGCGCGGTGCGCTTTGTGCTGACCCAACCGCCGGAAACCGTGGTGCCGGAAGTCATGGTGCTGCCGATGAAGGAAACGTCATGGCCTTGAGGCCGGCCGTGTTCCTCGACAAAGACGGGACCGTCCTGGCGGACGTGCCCTATAACGTCGAGCCCGAGCGCATGGCTTACGCGCCGATGGCGCTGGCCGGGCTGTCGCGGCTGGCGCAGACGGACCTGAGTCTGGTCGTGATCAGCAACCAGCCGGGCGTCGCGCGCGGGCTGTTCGCCGCCGACGCGCTCAACGCCGTCAGCGTCAAGCTTGCCGCCATGTTTCATGCAGCTGGCGCGCATCTGGACGGCTTTTACTGGTGTCCTCACCATCCCGAGGGCGTGGTCGAGGCCTATGCGATCGCGTGCGACTGCCGCAAGCCTCAGCCCGGGCTGCTGCTGCGGGCTGCAAAGGAACTGGAACTGGATCTGCCCGCGTCCTGGTTCATCGGCGACATCCTGGACGATGTGGAGGCCGGCAATCGAGCCGGCTGCCGCACCATCCTGCTGGACGTAGGCAATGAAACCGAATGGCGCACCGGCCCGCACCGCGAGCCGACCTGCCGCGCCCCGGACCTCGACGCAGCGGCGCAGATCATCACGGCCGGCGCGACGCTGAGGCCGGGAGCGCAATCATGAATACCGATCCGGCGTGGCCGCGTGACGCGCACGTGCTCTGCATCCGGCTGGACAACATGGGCGACGTGCTGATGTGCACGCCGGCGATGCGCGCGCTGCGGCAGGCGGGCGCGCACCGGATCACGCTGCTGACGTCGCCGTCGGGCGCGCGCCTGGCGCCCTTCATGCCGGAGGTGGACACCGTCATGGCGTACGACGCCGCGTGGGTGAAGAACGGATCGCAGGGGTGGGATCAAGACGTCGACGCCATCGGCCGGTTGCGCGCGCTGCGGCCGGACGCGGCCGTGATCTTCACGACCTTCAGCCAAAGTCCGTTGCCGGCGGCGCTGCTGTGCCATCTGGCGGGCGTGCCGCGCGTGCTGGCGCATTGCCGCGAAAACCCATACCGGCTCATCACCGACTGGGTGCGCGAGGTCGAGCCGCAGGACGGCATCCGCCACGAGGTGCAGCGCCAGCTTGAACTGGTGGCCACCGTGGGCGCGCGCACTGACCATGACGGGCTGTCGTTCCGGGTGCGCGACGCCGACCGCGCGTCGCTGCGTGAAAAGCTGCACCACGCGGGTGTGACCGAAACCGATGGCTGGATCTGCGTCCACGCGGGCGCCACCGCATCGTCGCGCCGCTATCCGCCCGAACTGATGGTCCAGGCGCTGATCGACCTGCGCGGCGATGGCCGCCGCATTCTGCTGCTGGGCGGACACGAGGACCCGGCGCTGTCTGCGGCGGTGGCCAACGGGCGGCGTCTGTTGCCCGGACTGATCGACCTGTCCGACGGCCTGACCCTCGGCGAATTGGGCGCGGCGCTTGAGGGCGCGGCCGTGGTCATCTGCAACAACAGCGGCCCGGCGCATATCGCCGCGGCAGTGGGCGCACCGATCGTAGACCTGTACGCCTTGACCAATCCGCAGCATACGCCCTGGCGCACCGACGCTCGGGTGCTCAACAACGATGTGCCGTGCAAATACTGCTACCGCAGCGTTTGTCCGGAGGGACACCAAGCGTGCCTGTCCGGCGTCAGCCCCGAGCGTGTCGCGTTTGCGGCCCGGGAATTGCTGGGGCGAAGCCGCAGGTTTCGGACGGGCCCGCGCGCCGTCAAGGAGAAGATCTCATGTTCACGCTAGGCATCAATGCGGCTTATCACGACTGCTCCGCCACGCTGGTTCGCGACGGCGTGGTGGTGGCGGCGGCCGAGGAAGAGCGCTTCACCCGCGTCAAGCACGGCAAGCGGCCGGTCCCGTTCACGACGTGGCAACTGCCGTACTACGCGATTGACTACTGCCTGTCCGAAGCGGGCATCCGGCTGCGCGACGTGGATCACATCGTGTACTCGTATGACCCGTCGCTGCTGGCAAACGGCGCGGCGCTGCCGCAGGAGATCGTGCTGCCGCTGGAGCCCTCGCGCGCCGGCGCCGGCGCAGAAGGCACGTCGCCGTGGGATCCCCTGTTTCTGTCGTACCTGGTGAACGCGCCGCGCCAGTTGCTTGACGGGGCCCCGCTGCACCTGAAGTTGCCGCGCTTTGACGATCTGACGCTGCAGCACATCATGGACCGCTGGATCTACCTGGACCATCACCTGTCGCACGAAAGCAGCGCCTTTCTGGCGGCGCCGTGCGCGGAGTGCGCGGTGCTGACCATGGATGGCCGCGGCGAGCGCACGACGACCAGCTACGGCCACTTCTCGGGCGGCGAGTATGCGCGGCTCAAGCAGATCGACTTGCCGCATTCGCTGGGCCTGCTGTACGAAGAGGTCACGACCTGGCTGGGCTTTCTGCATTCGTCGGACGAGTACAAGGTGATGGCGCTGGCTTCGTTCGGCAAGCCCGAGTACCGCAAGGAATTCCGAGAAATCCTTCGCCTGGAGGAAGAGGGCGGGTACTCGTTGCAGCCGGCCCGCCTGACCGAGCGATTCGGCCCGCCAAGGCGGCGCGGCGCGCCGTTCGAGGACCGCCACAAGAACGTGGCCAGCTCCCTGCAATACGTGCTGGAAGAAACTGCGCTGCACATGGCGCAGTGGCTGTACGAGACGACCGGCGCCAAGAGCCTGTGCATGGCGGGCGGCGTGGCGCTCAATTGCGTAATGAATGCGCGCATAGCGCGGGATGGCCCCTTTGACGAGGTGTGGGTGCAGCCGGCCGCGGGCGACGCGGGCACGTCGCTGGGCGCGGCGCTGTACGTGGACTACCACCGGCGCGGCGGCAAGCGCGCGTGGACGATGGAGCATGCGTATCTGGGGCCGTCGTACTCGGATGACGAGATCGAACGCTTCCTGGATAAATCGCATCTGACTTATCGCCGGCTGGACGACGTGGCCGGCGAGGCTGCGGCGCTGCTCGCCGATGAGAAAGTGCTGGGCTGGTTCCAGGGGCGCATGGAGTTCGGCCCGCGCGCGCTGGGCGCCCGTTCGATCCTGGCGTCGCCGCGCGACAGCGCGATGCAGGCCCGCCTGAACGGCCTGAAGGACCGCGAAGACTTCCGCCCGGTGGCGCCCGTGGTGATGGAAGAGCGCGCGGCCCAGTGGTTTGACGGCCGCGGTGCGGCGTCGATCTGCGCGCCGTTCATGCTGTTCGTCTATGACGTGCTGCCGCACCGTGCCAGGCAGATCCCGGCTGTGCGGCACATTGACGGGACGGCGCGCGTGCAGACCGTGCGTCGCGACCAGAACGAACGCTACTACGACCTGCTGGCCGCCTTCGAGAAGCTGACCGGGGTGCCGGTGCTGGTCAACACCTCGTTCAACACGCGGGGCGAACCGGTGGTGTGCACGCCGCGCGATGCGATCGAGTGCTTCTGGACGTCGCCCCTGGATGCGCTGGTGATTGGCTCCTACCTCGTCGAGAAGCCGCGATGACGGCCCCGGGAGAAACGATCGCCGTGTCGGTGGTGGTGCCGACGTACAAGCGGCCCGACCTGCTGGCGCGGTGCCTGGACGCGTTGGTTCGGCAGCAGTTTCGCGCGCGTTACGAGATCCTGGTGTGTGACGATGCGGCCAGCGAGGCCACGCGCCGTCAGGTCGAGGAGTTTCCGCGTGGTCGCGTGGGTGCGCCCGCGCTGCGCTATCTGGCCGTAACCGACACCCGCGGCCCCTCCGGCGCGCGCAACCTTGGCTGGCGCAGCGCCAAGGCCGAGATCATCGCCTTTACGGACGACGACACCATTCCCCGTCCGGACTGGCTGGCGCAGGGATTGCGCGGGTTCGCGCCGGATGTGGCCGCGGTGACCGGGGTCACGGAAATGCCCATCCCCGACCCGCCCAGCGACTACGAGCGCGACGCGTCGGGGCTGACGCGCGCCGAGTTCATTACCGCGAACTGCTTCGTGCGGCGCTCGGCGTTGCTGGCGGTCGGCGGATTCGACACGCGCTACACGATGGCGTGGCGCGAGGATTCCGACTTGCAGTTTGCGTTGCTGGACTCGGGGTTTCGTATTGCGCGGTGCGAGCGCGCGCGGGTGGTGCACCCGGTGCGGCCCGTGCGCTTCGCGGCGGGGCTGGGCATGCAGAAGAAGGTCATGTTCGACATGCTGCTGCGGCGCAAGTATCCCGCGCTGTATCACGAGCGCATCCGCCGCCACGGCCCGCGCTTCTACCTGAGCGTGACCGGCGCGTTCGTGCTGGCTGTGGGCCTCTTCGCCACGGGTCATTCGACGGCAGCGATACTGGCTGCGGGCGTCTGGGCTGCGTTGACGGCGCACTTTTTCATGCGGCGGCTGCGCGGAACCAGCCGGACGGTGCGCAATGTGATCGATCTGGCGATCACGTCGGTGGGCATCCCGCTCTTGTCCATCTTCTGGCGCACGGTGGGTCTGCTGCGCTTTGGCAGGAGCGCCGCATGAACGCCCCGCTGCTTGCATCGTCGCCCGCACCCGCGAGCATCGCGGTCTTCCGGGCGTTGCAACTGGGTGACATGCTCTGCGCAGTGCCCGCGCTGCGTGCGCTGCGCCACGCGTTTCCGGATGCGCACATTGCGCTGATCGGCCTGCCGAACGCACGGGAGTTCGTCAGCCGCTTTCGCGCCTACGTGGACGAGCTGATCGAGTTTCCGGGCGTGGAAGCGTTTCCCGAGCAGGCTGCCCGCGAAGACGAACTGCCTGGGTTTTACACCCGCGTGCGCGGCGCGCAGTTTGATGTGGCGCTGCAGATGCACGGCAGCGGCGGGCAGAGCAATCCCATCGTGGGACAACTGGGCGCCAACCGGTCCGGCGGCTTCGTCGCGCAGGCCGATCAGGGCGTTCCCGGACAGTGGCTGCCCTGGCCGGACGAGCTTCCTGAGCCGCATCGCTACCTGGCGTTGCTGCGGCATCTGGGGCTGCCTGCGGAGGACGACGCGCTGGAGTTCCCGTGTTCGGAAGACGACCAGCAAGCCGCCGCCGACCTGCTGCGCGAGCACTCGCTTGATCCAACGCGCCTGGTGCTGATGCATGTCGGGGCGCGCCTGCCGTCGCGGCGATGGCCACTGGAGCGCTATGCGCGGATGGCCACCGCGCTCTTGCTGCAGGGCTGGCAGGTGGCGCTGACCGGCACCGCCGCGGAACGGCCGCTTACGGCCGACGTGCGGCGCCTGTCGGGGCGCAACCTGCCCGACCTGTGCGGCAAGACCACGCTGGGCAGCCTGGCCTCGCTGGTGCAGGCGAGCCGGCTGCTACTCTGCAACGACACCGGCATCTCGCACATTGCGGCGGCCGTACGCGCGCCCAGCGTCGTCATCGCCAGCGGCAGCGACGCGCGGCGCTGGGCGCCGACCAACCGCGATCTGCATGTCGTGCTTGCCGGCGATGCGCCGTGCCGGCCCTGCGCGCATGAGCACTGTCCCATTGGCCACCCGTGCGCGCTGGCCGTGACGGTGCCCCAGGTGCTCCGCGAAGTGAACCGCCAGCTAGCAAGGGGAAGACAATGACGCCCGCCGCCCGCCCGCAGCGCCGCCTGCGCATCCTGACGTGGCACGTCCATGGCAATTATCTGTATGCGCTGAGCCAGGCGCCGCATGATTTCATCGTGCCCGGATTGCCGGGCCGCGTGCCGCATTACGGGGCGCTGGGCAGCCGCATCCCCTGGGGACCGGGTCTGACGCAGGTGTCCGCCTATGCGCTGCGTGACATGCAGTTCGATTGCGTGCTGTACCAGTCCCGCCAGAATCTGGAGGACGCGCGGCTGCTGCTCAGCGACGCGCAGCGCGCCTTGCCGTCCGCGTACCTGGAGCACGATCCCCCCATGCCGCATCCCACGGAAACACGCCATGTGTTCCGCCACGACAAGGGCATGATCGTGCACGTCACGCCGTACAACGCCGTGATGTGGGATTGCGGGGACATGCCCAGCCGCGTGGTGGAGCATGGCGTGCCCGTGCCATCGGTGTCCTATGACGGCAGCTTCGAGAAGGGCATTGCCGTGGTGAACCATCTGGGCCGCCGCGGTCGCCGCATCGGGGTCGACGTGTTCGAGCATGTGCGCACGCGCACACCGCTGGATCTGATCGGCATGGAGTCCGAGAAGCTGGGCGGGCTGGGCGAGGTGCCCAACATGGAGGTGGCGGCGTTCATAGCGCGCTACCGATACTTTTTCAGCCCCATCCGCTACGCGAGCCTGGGTTTGTCGCTGATCGAGGCCATGCTCTGCGGCGTTCCCGTCGTGGGGTTTGGCGGCACGGAGCTGCCTGTGCTGATCCGCAACGGCGAGAACGGCTACGTCGACAACCGGCTGGACCGGCTGGTGGAGGTGGGCCGCCAACTGCTGGCCGAGCCGGAGCTTGCCCGCGCGTGGGGCGCGGCCGGACGTGAAATGGCGCTGCAGCGATTCGGCATGGATCGGTTCGTGTCGGATTGGGTGGACGTATTCGAGACGTTGATGGAGACGGCATGATGGATGCAATTCCCCGTACTGGCCGCGCGCTGGTGGCCGGCGGCGCCGGCTTCCTGGGATCGAATCTCTGCGCGCGGCTGCTGAACGACGGTTGGCAGGTGGTCTGCGTGGACAACTTCCAGACCGGCAGGGCCTGCAACGTTGCGGCGCTTGCGTCGCATCCGCGCTTCACGGTCATCCGGCATGACGTGGTGGACCCGCTGGGCGACATGGTGGTGGACCGGATCTACAACCTGGCGTGCCCCGCGTCGCCCGTGCATTACCAGGCCGATCCGCTGAAGACGCTGCGCACCTGCGTCCTGGGCGCGATGCAGCTGCTGGAATTGGCGCGGCGCACCGGTGCGCGCGTGTTGCAGGCATCCACCAGCGAGGTCTACGGCGATCCGCTCGAGCATCCGCAGTGCGAGGGATACTGGGGTCACGTCAATCCCGTCGGCCCGCGCTCCTGTTATGACGAAGGCAAGCGCTGCGCCGAGACGATATTCATGGAATACGCCCATCACGAAGGCGTGGTCGTCAAGATCGCGCGCATCTTCAACACCTATGGTCCGCATATGTCGCCGGACGACGGCCGGGTCGTGTCCAACTTCATCGTGCAGGCGCTGGCCGGACAGCCGCTCACCGTGTACGGGGACGGGACGCAGACGCGCTCGTTCTGTTACGTGGACGACCTGATCGATGGGCTGGTGCGCCTGATGGAAAGCGCCGACAACGTCGCCACACCCGTGAATCTGGGTAACCCGGTGGAACTGACGATGCTGGAAATGGCCGACATGGTGCGAGAGCTGACCGGATCGCGCGTGCCTGTCGTGCATCGCGCGTTGCCGGTGGATGATCCGACCCACCGCTGCCCGGACATCTCGCTGGCGCAGCGCAGCCTGGGATGGTCGCCCCGCGTGCATCCGGTCGATGGCATCGCGCGCACGGTGGCGTACTTCTGCGCTGACCGGGACCGGGCGCGGCGAGAGGGGCGGATGCCCGCCTTGCAAGCCCAAGCGGTGGCGCAGCAGCTTCCCTGAAGCCTGGCCGCCAGGGCCGCGGCACAAGGCTTGCTGGCCCGGACATTTCCACATCAAGGAGATGCGCCATGAGCACCAAGCCCCATTCCCCCCAGGACGACCCCGCCGACGCGGACCGCAAGCCGGTGCCGCCCGGCGAGCGCACGCTGTCGGACCGCCCGGCCGATCCGAACCGCACTGGCGCGGGGCGCCAGTTTCCGCCGGGAATGGACCCCGCGGATGTATGGGACCCGGGCCGCGCCACGCCGGATGCGCCGCCCGTGGACAACCGGTCCGGAGAAGGTCAGCCGCCCGACCGCAAGAAATGAAAACCCGCCCGGCCGAAAGGGCGGGGCGGGCAAGGGATGCGCCGGGCTGCGGCGCGTCGCGTCACGGCTGCTTTAGTTCGTCGGCCGCATTCACCTGACCGAGCTCCGTACCCGTCACCGGGTCGCTGCTCGGGTCGGACGCCGTGCGGGCCGCCATGGCCTGCAGCGCCAGCACTTCGTCTTGGGTCAGGTTCACATTGGGCATGCCGTCGCCGTCGATGGCGCCCTGTTCTTCGCGGTCCGAGATGTACTCGAAGTTGGCGTCGCTGTTCCACGGGCCGCGCGTGTCGCCTTCGCCCTGCGACATGTTGAAGTACACCGAGGCAAAGCGCGGGTCGCCGGGCAGCTTTCCGGGCGGGAAATTCGGCTCCATCGAATACAACGCCTTTTCGAAGGAGCGCTGGTGCGACACTTCGCGGGTCATCAGGAAGCCCAGGGCATCCTTGACGCCGGGATCATCGGTGGCATTGATGAGGCGCTCGTAGATGATCTTGGCGCGCGCCTCCGCGGCGATGTTCGACCGCAGGTCGGCGGACGGATCGCCGATGGTGTCGATGTAGCCGGCCGTCCAGAGCTGGCCGCCGGAATTGACCAGGGCGGGACCGCCGCCATACAGCACCTGCGTGACGTGCGAGTCATTGCCGGGGCCGTTCAGACGCCGGTAGATCTCGGCTTCGGATTCCGTGGCTTCGGCCAGCACGCCCTTGGCGCCCTTGTTCAGCATGGCGACGAGCGTGCCGATGACTTCCAGATGGCTCAGTTCTTCCGTGGCGATGTCGAGCAGCATGTCCTTGCGGCCCGGGTCGTCTTCGGCCAGCGCCTGCGTGAAATAGCGACAGGCCGCGGCCAGTTCGCCCTGCGGGCCGCCAAACTGTTCCAGCAGCAGGTTGGCAAGACCAGGGTTGGTCTCGCTGACACGTACCGTGTATTGCAGTCGCTTGTTGTGTGCAAACATAACGTTCTCCTGATACCCGGCACTCCACCGGGATGCGTGTTGCGCGGCAGCCGTGAAAGCATTGCGCGCGGGTTGTAGATTCAGCGCTTCGCCTGGCTGTCCGGGTCATCTGCCCGCATGAGGAACTGGCGCATGAGGCCCGGTGTGTTGTGTTCGATCCACTGCGCCATGGCGCGCTCTTCCTGCAGGATGCGTTCGCAGACCGCGGCCGTTTCCGCATCGCCGACGAACTTGGCGGCTTCGACCAACTGGCTGTACGCGGCGATCTCAAGATTCTCGAAGGCGTAGCTGAACATCGCGCCCTTCATGATCTCGTCGCTGGCAAAGACGCCGGAAAATCCCTGGAACGTCGCCATCATCTTGCCGGTCAGGTCCTTGAACATCGACGTGTCCCCGCCCAGCCGCTCGATGCAGCCGCGCACCAGGCGCTGCTGTTCGCGCGTTTCGACAATGTGACGCTCGATCCGCTGCTTGACCTCGGGATAGGTCTCGATGCGGCCTGCCAGGCTCGTCAGCATGGTTTCGGCTTGCTCTTCCATGGCGTGGGCGTCACGCAGCCAATCCAACAGATGCTCGGCCGCTTTACTGGTATCACTTTCCATAGCGTTCTCCTGAATGTGTCGCCCCGTGTGCGGCGGACAGCGAACCGATGCCGCAACAAATGTTCCTGACGGCCTGGTTCTTTCACGATCACGCTTGCTTGAAGACCATCAGATAAAAGATCGCCAGGAATGCCACGAAGGCGATTGCGCCCAGCGCGACCCACCAGCCAAACCAGCGCCAGAACGCTGCGGGCAACGGAGTTCCTGCATGGTCCGCCGCCGCCGCGGCATCACGCATCAGCATCTGCAAACGCACCACGGGCAACCAGCACGCGATGGCGACGGCATACAGCCCCAGCGACCACGCGATCCACGGCGTGGATAGCGGCATCTGCATGAGGTGAACCAGATACAGGCCGGTGAGCGGCTGCAGCACGGCGGTTGTCGCGGTGAAGAGCCAGTCGGCCACGACCACCAGGCGTCCTACGACGGCGATTACGTGGACGTCCCTGCGCAGCACGACGCACAGCAGGTAGAACGCGGAGCCTATGCCGGTGCCGAAAAGCAGCGTCGACGAGAGCACGTGGATCAGCTTGAAGATCAGGTATTCCATTCGCGTTTCCTGGGCGTGACGGGTTCATGCAAATACAGGAGCCCCAACGCTGCCAGCATCGGTAAATTTTTCGACAACGGTCCGAATGGGTGCATCCAGAACTCGGGCAGGCGAACGGTGATGATCGCGGTGTAGCCCGCGATAAGCACGGCCTGTGCAACCCACAACCATTGCCGGGCGCGGCCGCGTAATAGCAGGGTCAATACGCCGAAGCTCAGGTCGAGCGTTGCCGCGCCGTAAAGCGCCACGGGCGCAAGGACTGCGGGCACGCCGGTTCGATGCAGCAGGTCGAGACTGGCGGCGACCGGATACAGACCGAAGGAGACGGCGGCGGTCCACAGCCACACCAGTGCGATGCTGAACCGCAAGAGCGGCAGCGTGATGTCCAGTAGCGCGCTTGCGCGCAGGCCGTCGCGGGTGGGCGGCGCGATGAAGCGGCCGGGCGCGCGCGGGGGACGGTTGAGCAACGCGGAAAAAGGGGCGGGGTCGGCGGTGTTGCCGCGTTCGAGCATCGACAAGGCCGTGGGGTCGATCAGGCTGCCGGGCAGCATCGCCGCGCCGGTGGCGAGGCCCGTGGCCAGGCGCGAGGGGATGGCGATGACGCGTTGACGCGAGTCAACGCCCAATGCGCGGCGCAGCGCGGCAAGGTAATCGCGCACGGTGATGGGCGCAGGCCCGCAGAACGCAATGGTGACGGGCGCTTGTGGCGGCGAGCGCAACAGAGCGAGCACGCCGTCGATGACGTCGTCCAGATGCACGGGTTGCACGGCCTGCCGCCCGCCGCCGGGCAGCGGCACCGCAGGCAGTACGGCAAGCCGGTTAAAGAGCGAGGCGCTGGCGCCGCCGGGTCCGTAAACCAGGGACGGCTGGATGATCGCTGCCGGCAGGTTGGTCAGGCGCAGGGCGTCGTCGGCTGCTCGCTTGCTGAGGTGAAAGTCACTGGCGGCGTTGTCATCGGAACCCAGCGCCGAGAACTGGATCACGCATCGGACGTTCTGCCGCTGGGCGGCGCGGAACAGGGCCTGTGGCGCGCGCACATGCACGGCGGCAAAGTCCCCGGCCTGTCGCTCGCGAAAGATGCCGACGGTGTTGATGACGGCGTCGATATTTTCAAGCAGCGGCATCCAGTCGTCCTCGGACTGGGCATTGCCGAACTCCATGGGTACGAAAGTTGCGTCGGGCATGGCGTTGCCGGTTGGCATGCGGCGCACGGGGCACACAAGGGTGTGTCCGTCGGCCAGCAAGGCGCGCGCAAGACTGCCGCCGATAAAACCGCTTGCCCCCGTCAACAAGATTCTCAAGCCGATTCTCCCTGGCGGTTGCGGGAATGCCGCGCCGCCGTTGCGATGTCGGGCGCCGCAAGCTCCGTGCCCGTCGACTTTCACAAGGAATGCTCATGAAGCCATGGCTCACGGCGTTGCGCGAGGGCGCAATCAGTGGATCCGCCGCCAGTGTGCTGTCGACGCTGGTGTTGGCGGTTGCGGGCCGCAAGGAGGCCGACAGTTGGACGGCGCCCACCAATTCGACCAGCCACTGGATATGGGGACGACCGGCGTTGCACGCCGATGCGCCGACGTGGCGGCATACGGCAACCGGCTATGCGATTCACCATTCGGCGGCGGTGTTCTGGGGGGTGCTGCATGCGCGGGGCACGCAGGGGATGCCGGCGACTTATCGTACGGGGCCGGCAGTGGCGGCGGGGCTGACGGCGGCGGCGATCGCGTGCCTGGTTGACTATCGCGCGACGCCGCAGCGCCTGACCCCGGGGTTCGAGCATCGGCTGAGCACGTTGGCGCTGGTGTTGGTGTACGGGGCGTTCGGACTTGGGATGGCGTTGGGATCGCTGGCGTGGCGGGCGCGGGAGCGGCGTGGCGCGGAGGGAGCGGACGCGGACGGGGTGGCGTTTGGGGCACGCTTCAGGAATGGGGATTGCTGGCCCGATCCGCAGCGCGGTTTTCGCGTTGGCAACCGGGAGCACTCAATGAAATTGAAACTGAAACCGCTACGTGAGCAGGTGATGGTGATTACGGGCGCGAGCAGCGGCATCGGCGCGGCGACAGCGAAGATGGCGGCTGAACGCGGGGCGAAGGTGGTGTTGGTGGGACGCCAGGAAAACGGGCTGAACAGCGTGCTGAACGATATCGTGCGGGGCGGCGGATCGGCGATCAGCGTGGTTGCGGATGTGGGTGTGCAGGACGATCACGATCGTATTCTGGAACGCGCGATTGATAGTTATGGGCGGGTTGATACGTGGGTGAACAACGCGGGCGTTTCGATCTTTGGAACGCTGGAGTCGGTGCCGGTTGAGGACCAGCGCAAGCTGTTCGATACGGATTACTGGGGCGTGGTGTACGGGTCTATGGTGGCGGTGCGGCACATGAAGGCAAGTGGCGGTGCGTTGATCAATGTGGGCAGCGAGGTGTCGGATCGGGCTGTGCCGCTGCAGGGGGCGTATTCGGCGGCTAAGCATGCGGTGAAGGGGTTTACGGATGCGTTGCGGATGGAGCTTCGTGAAGAAGGGGCGCCGGTGTCGGTGACGTTGATCAAGCCGGCTTCGATTGCTACAGGGTTTACTTCGCACGCGCGCAACTATATGGACGTTCAGCCTAGTCTCCCAGCGCCGGTTTACGCGCCGGAGGCGGTGGCTGATGCGATTCTGCACGCGGCGGAGCATCCGACGCGGGATTTGTACGTGGGGAGCGCGTCGCGGGCTATTTCTACGCTGGGTCAGAATATGCCGGGGCTGGCGGACCGTATGGCTGGATGGCTGTTTCGGCAGCAGCGCGGTGGCGCGGTGGCTGACGGGGGATCTGATTCGCTGTATGAAGGTGGCGGGTCGCATTCCGCCGAGCAGCAGGTTGGTCGTCGGAGCATGTATACCAAGATGGCGGTTAATCAGCCTAGTACTTCGCTCGTTGCCGCTGCCGTCGTGATTGGTGGGGCGGCTTGCTGGTTGCTGCGGTCGCGGCGGTGAGGTGGTTGGCTGGTTGGGTTTGGTGGCGGGCAGGGTTCTTTTGACGCCCGGCGCGTCGTCGGCCTGGGGCGCGCGGGGCTACGATTGCGGTCCGGAGCCTTCGCTCCGGACTGCCCCTTCGTCATCGTCGTTGTCGCCTGCGGCGACTGCCTTCCGATTCCCTCGGGCGCATCTACACGCCCCGCGCGCCCCAGGCCGACGCCACGCCGGGCTCGAGTGGCTTGAGCTTGCCGGGCGCTGGGGCGGGTGGAGTTCTTGAGGTTCTTGCTGGCGATTTCTGGGTGTGGAGCATCTTGCGGGGCCCGTCCCACGACGGCCGCGCGGGCGGCCTGGAGGGACTTACGCGGTGTCTTGCGTCTGACGATGACGCTTCGCGCTTGCGGATGAAAATCGGTTGTCAGCTACGTGGTGCCTGCCTTCAGCCACGCCGAACAACCGGCCGGTGCCACCGAGCCGCTGACGTACATTGCGCCGGCCGCAAATAACCGC
The DNA here is from genome assembly GCF_040775605.1 of Achromobacter animicus. NCBI lineage: Bacteria > Pseudomonadati > Pseudomonadota > Betaproteobacteria > Burkholderiales > Alcaligenaceae > Achromobacter > Achromobacter animicus. Next base: position 4,351,885 of record NZ_JAYGJK010000001.1, on the reverse strand, counting down.
AGCTTCTCTCCCATCGGGATCGCCGTCATCACCCACACTGATCCCTGCGAATCTGACCACACGACTCGCGCGTCGGTATCCGCCAACGCCTGAAACATCGCCCCGGGCGATGCGCCTGGCCGCAGCGCGATGACAGTTGTGTCTGCATCCGCGCGCAACGGAAAGAGATTCACCAGCCCACCTGCAAGCACGGCTGCCACCAACAAGCTGGCAAACGTCTTGCCAGTACGCGCGTTGGGCGGTGGACGGCGATGGTTGCGTGTGCGCCAGCCGTACAGCAGCGGCAACACGCCGAATACGACGAACCAGGCCAAGTCCCACACCAGCGGGTTTTCTGCGTCCATCTTGATGCGATGGATGCCGGTGATCCAGTGCGAGAGCAGCGCGTCGATGATGTGCCAGGCGCCGAAGCCGATCCAGAAGTGGCCCCATCGCGGACGGAGCGCGGGGCCGGTCGTGGCGGCGGAGCGGGCGCGGTATAGCTCGATCAAGCCCGCGGCTGCGATGACGTACATGATGGCGTGGAAGATGCCGTCGGCGGCGACCTGGGCGGTCAGGCTGCCCAGGGGGCCGACCTGTATGTTGGAGAGCAGGTGATGCCATTGCAGGATCTGGTGCAGCAGGATGCCGTCGAAGAAACCGCCCATGGCGAAGCCCAGCAGGAAGCTGGCGCGGCGCAGGCGGCGGGGGACGGTCGGATCATCGGTAGGGCGGACGAGTTCCATCAGGGCTCCTGGAATAGTCGGTAAAGGCGGTCAGGCGGTGGCGGGAATCGGGTGGATGCCGTCCTGGCTGCTGCGGCGGTCGTGACCGGCCTGCATGTCCCACATCGCACGGAGTGGCCCCCGCGCGGCCAGCAGTTCGTCGAGCGAGCCGTCTTCCACGATGCGGCCGGCGTCGATGACGACGATGCGGTCGTAACGCGTGAGGGATGACAGCCGGTGCGCGACGGCGACGACGGTGCGGCTGCGCATGAGTTCGGCCAGGGCGTCCTTGATGAGCTGTTCGGAGTAGCTGTCCAGCGCGGAGGTGGCTTCGTCGAGCAGCAGGATGGGTGCGTCTTTGAGGAAGGCGCGGGCGATGCCGATGCGTTGCCGTTCTCCGCCCGACAGCAGGGCGCCGCGTTCGCCGACGATGGTGGCGTAGCCGTCGGGCAGGCGCTGGATGAAGGTGTCGCAATGTGCCTGGCGTGCGGCGGTGATGACGTCTTCTTCGGTGGCGTCGGGCCGGCCGTAGCGGATGTTTTCCATGATGGTCCGGCGAAACAGGCTGACGTCTTGCGGCACGACGGAGATGGCGTCTTTCAGGCTTGCTAGCGTGACCTTGCGGATGTCCTGGCCGCCGATCAGGATGCGGCCCTGTTGTGGTTCGTCGGCGCGCTGCAATAGCGAGAGCAGGGTCGACTTGCCGGCGCCGGAGGCGCCGACCAGGCCTACTTTCATGCCGGGGCGGATGGATAGGGTGATGCCGCGCAGCGCATGGCAGCCGTCGGGGTAGGTGTATTGGACGCCTTCGAAGGCGATGGCGCCGGCGGGATCGCGCAGCGGTTGGGCGTGGGGTACGTCGGGCACGGAGTGTGGCCGTCCGACCAGGCGCAGCATCTCGGCAATGACGCCGAACTGCTGCGCGGTGCCGACGAGCGCGAGCGCGAGGTCGCGCGAGCCATGCAGGATGCGGAAGGTGAGCGCGCTGACGACGACGACGTCGCCGGGGCTGGCTTGGCCCTGTTCCCAGGCGCGCAGCACCCAGAGCAGCATGCCGCCGGCCACGAGCCACAGGCAGGCGTCATGGATGACGCGTGCCTTTTCGACGTACATCCAGCTTCGGCGCTGGGCGCGGGCTTCTTCGCCGAGCGCCTTTTCAAGGCGTGCACGCTCGCGCGCCTGGGCGGAGAAGGCCTGGACGGCCCAGATGTTGGAGATGGCGTCGACGATTTCGCCGCCGACGTGGGCGGCCTGCTCGCCGTACTGCTGGTGCAGGCTGCGCCCGCGCGCGCCGAAGGAGATGATGATGGCGGCCAGCACGAGGACGAAGCCGAGCAGGGCGGCGGCCATGCGCCAGTCGACGGTGCTGAGAACGACCACGGCGCCCAGGAAGTCGACGCAGGGCGGCACGATGCTCCAGACCATGGCGCCGTAGATGGCGCCGGCGGCGCTTGCGGTGGACGAGATGCGGTTGGCGAGGGCGCCGGAGTGGTGCTGGCGGAAGTAGCGGGTGGAATGGTGGCTCAGGTGCTCGAAGACTTCGACACGCAGCGCGGCGCAGGCGGCCACGATGTTGCGGCAACCCAGCCATCCGCCGCAGCGCCACAGTGCCGCTTCGATGGCGATGACGGCGAGGAAAAGGCCGAGCGCCCACCACACCTGCACGGATGCGTCCGCGCCCAGCGCCATGGCGTCGACGATGAGCTTCATGGCGTACTGAACCGTCACGGAGCACACGCCGGCCAGGACGACGATCAACCCCAGCAGGCCGAACGCCCAGGGCCGCTGGCGGACGTATCGCCAGAGAAAGGCCGTGGGTTGGGTGGGGAGGGCGGGCAGGTCGGGCATGACTCAATCTCCGTCGGCGCTGCATGTGGGCGCGGGGAGCAGGCCGGCGGGACCGCGGCCCGCGCGTACCGCCTGCGCGCGCAGTTCGATTTCGAGCGGGGCGTACACGCTGCGCCGGCCGTCGGACGCGGGCGCGCTCAGGAGGCCGGTCGGGCAGTGGCGGTCGTCTTCCCAGCCGGGGTAGTCCGTCACCGGATACAGGCAGATGCCCGCGACGTCGACGCCGCGCGCCTGCGCCAGCGCGACCTGGTCGGCGACGTAGCGCATCCAGCGGGGGCGGGCGAGACCTTCGGCCCCGGTTTCCGCAATGAACAGGGGTTTGCCGTAGCGGTGCGCGCAACCTTGCAGAAGGTGGGCCAGGGGCGTGTAGCGCGCGTCGTCCCACGGCAGGGGCGCGCCGCGGTGGAGCCATTGGTTGTGGGGGTAGTAGTTCAACCCGATGACGTCGACGTAGCGCTCGTCGCCACCCAGGTCCGCGTGCCCGCGTCCGCACAGCATGTCGAGTGCTTCGAACTGGGCCTCGCTGGCCGCCGCGGCTTCCAGGGCGTCGCCGGGTTGCGCGGGCTGAATGGCAATCAGCGGCTCGGCGCAGACCAGACGCGCGTCCGGGTCGGCTTCCTGGATCGCGTCGCTGGCCTGGATCGCGGCGCGCGCGAGTTGCCGTTTCAATTCCAGGCCGCGGCCGAGCGTGCATGGTCCGAAGTGCGCCATGTCGCCGCCCGCCCAGCTCCAGTACGAGATTTCGTTCATCGGGCAATACCAGGTTGGCATATCGGTTTCTCCGGCAATCAGGCGCGCCGTTGCGGCGGCATATCGGGCGAACGCCTCGGGAAAGGCGGGAGACCAGATGTCCAGCCACGCCGGCCAGCCGTAGTGGCACAGGTCCCAGATCACTTCGACGTTGCTGTCGCGGGCGGCACGTAGCACCGGCAGCAGCGAAGACCAGTCGTATAGGTTGGCGGCGGGGCAGACGAGGTGCCAGCGCACCCCGTCTCTTGCCGTCCGCATTCCCAGCGTGGCGATGGCGGCGTAGTCCTGGGCCGCCCACTTCGCATGGCCCGTGGACTCGATCAGGTCAAGCTGCCGGCCATCGGGGAAGCGGTGACAGGAGCATTCGAACCCCGCCTGCAGGAAGCTCTGAAACGCCATGCCCCTATTCATTCGGCCACGACCGCACCGCGCGGTTCGGCCTGCCGGCTTGCCATCTCCTCGTACGTGGACAGGGCCTGCGCCACGACCTGGTCCATGTTGTAGTAGCGGTAAGTCGCCAGGCGGCCGACGAAATGCACGCCTTCGCAAGCGTCCGCCAGCGCCTGGTACCGCCGGAACAGCGCAGCGTTTTCGGGGCGCGGGACGGGGTAGTACGGGTCTCCCTGCGCGCTGGGATACTCGTAGGTCAACGCGGTCTTGGCGTGGCGCTGGCCAGTCAGGTGCTTGTATTCCGTGATGCGGGTGTAAGGGACGTCTTCGGCCGGGTAGTTGACGACGCCGACGGGCTGGTGCCATTCCTCGTTCAGCGTTTCGTGCCGAAACTTGAGGGACCGGTACGGCAGCGGGCCGAAGCAATAGCCGAAGTATTCGTCGATGGGGCCGGTATAGATCAGCTCGTCATAGCTGAACGCCGACTTGGCTTCCTCGAAGTCCATCCCGAGCGCAAGGGATATGTTGGGATGGTCCAGCATGCGCTCGAACATGTGCGTGTAGCCTTTGAGCGGCATGCATTGATGGCGGTCAGTGAAGTAGCGGTCGTCGCGCGAGAGCCGCGTGGGTACGCGCGCCGCGACGGAGCGGTCCAGTTGCGAGGGGTCCAGGCCCCATTGCTTGCGCGTGTAGCCGCGGAAGAACTTTTCGTACAGGTTGCGGCCGACCTGCGAGACGACGTAGTCCTCGGCGCTAGACACGACGGACACCGGCTCGGCCACCGTCTGCAGAAATTGTTCGGCCTCGGCGGCGGTGAAGCACCGGCCGTTCAGCCGCTCGAGCGTCGTAAGGTTGATCGGCATCGGCACCAGCATGCCGTCGGTGCGGGCGAGGACCCGGTGTTCATAGGGCCGCCATTCCGTAAACCGGGACAGGTATTGCAGCACCTTGTCCGAGTTGGTGTGGAAGATGTGGGGACCGTAACGGTGCACGAGCAGTCCGGCTTCGTTGTAGAAGTCGTACGCATTGCCTGCGATATGCGGACGGCGGTCCACCACCATGACGCGCTTGCCGCTGCCGCGCGCCAGGCGTTCGGCCAGCACGCTGCCGGCGTAGCCTGCACCGACGATCAGGCAGTCGTAGTGTGTGGGCGTCAGACTTTGCGGCCGGCGCAGCGCGGTTGGCGCCGCCCACGCCTGACGGGCCCCGCGCGGGGAGCTGGTCCAGGCGCGGTTCATCGCGTCGCAGATGCCTTCCCAGCTTCGATCCCAGGACATGCCGTCCAGCGCGCGGTCGGCGTGCTGGGCCACCGTGTCCGGCTCGGCCGCCGCGTCCAGCGCAAGCGCTATCGCGTCGACGAAGGCCGTCGCGTCGGCAGCGATGTGCACGACGGGGCACCCGCCATAGGCACGCACAACGTCTGCAATCGGCGTGGAGACGACGGGCTTACCCGCGGCCAGGTATTCCGGCGTCTTGGTCGGGCTGATGTAGCGCGTGGACTCGTTCATCGCGAACGGCATCAAGGCGACGTCCCAGCCCGCCAGATAATCGGGAAGCTGGTCGTACGTGCGCGAGCCGAGGTAATGAATGTTGGGCGCCTGCGGCAGTGTGGCCGGGTCGATCTTGACGACCGGGCCGATCATCACGAAGTGCCATTCCGGCCGCATGCAGGCCGCCTGCGCCAGCAGTGCCGTGTCGAAGCGCTCGTCCAGGACGCCATAAAAGCCCATGCGCGGCGACGGGATTGCAAGCAGGTCGGCAGGGATGCTGGCCGACGTTCGGCCGCGCGCGAAATGCTGCCGGTCCACGCTGCTGGGGAACGCATGCACATTTGGGTGCAGCCGCCGCTTGGATTCGTAAAGGCTATGCCCGCCCGTGAAGACCACGTCGGCGCGCGAGAGCAGCTGACGTTCCAGCGCCACCAGTTCCGGCGGCGCGCCGCGAAACGCGGACAGTTCGTCCATGCAGTCGTACACCACTAGCCCGGCGTCCAGATCTTCGGTAACCGGCAGGCTCATCGGCGTGTAGTACCAAAGGACCGGTGTGGCAAGGCCGTGCTCGCGGACAAGCTCAGCAAGCAGGCGGCGCTGGTCTTGTTCCGCCGCTTCCCGCGCCACATGCGGCGTGATGACGGTGACGCGATCGACGCGGCTGGACTCGAGCCAGCCGTGGCGGGCGGCGTCTTCCCAGACGGGTTCTTCAACGTAGTAGACAGCGTGGGCCCGCGCGAAACGCGTCATCAGATGCTGGGGCCGCTGGTGCACGAAATTCCAACGGAGATGGGAAAAGCACAATATCGCAGGGCGCTCGCGCGTCAGCCATCCGTTCGCCGCAGGTGCTTCCGGTGCGGTGGGAGGGCGGGCGTGGGGTGCGCCGCCAATTGAGGAATCGACGGTACGCATGGAAACTCCAGGAGATGGGGATGGGTCCGGTGATGGCGGGGCGGCTTGAGCCGGGGTATCACACCGAAAGCGTGTGAAAGCGCTTCGCAAGCATCGTGCCGAACGCGCGCGGGACGCGGGGCTGCGATAAATCGCCTGGATCAATGGCGATTGCGGCCCAAGGTGTTGACGCGTCGTGGATATTTTTCGACCTGCGTTGCAAGTTCTGCGTTCGACCCAGCGTCTTTGCGACCATTTCAGATGAATCATTCCTCGCGGCATGGCATTTGCTGCGCTACGCCTGATCGCGTGTTGCGGTCACGTCAAAGGAGATTCTGATGAAAGCACTTTGCTGGCACGGCAAACACGACATCCGCTACGACACCGTTCCCGATCCCGTCATCGAGCACCCGCGCGACGCGATCATCAAGGTGAGCGCGTGCGCCATTTGCGGATCCGATCTGCATCTGTTTGATGGCTTTATGCCTGGCATGAAGTCGGGCGACGTCATGGGCCATGAGTTCATGGGCGAAGTCGTGGAAGTCGGGGCACAGGCGCAGAACCTGAAGATCGGCGACCGCGTGGTGATCCCATTCACCATTACCTGCGGGGAATGCGACCAATGCAGGCGCGGCAACTTCTCGGTCTGCGAGCGCACGAATCGCAATGCGTCGCAGGCGGCCAAGATGTTCGGCCACACGACCGCAGGGCTGTTCGGCTACACCCATCTGACGGGCGGCTATGCCGGCGGCCAGGCGGAATACGTGCGTGTGCCGTTTGCGGATTCAACGCACGTGCAGGTGCCCGACGAACTGTCGGATGAACAAGTGCTGTTTCTGGGAGATATTCTGCCCACCGGTTGGCAGGCCGCCAAGCAATGCGACATCGAATCGACCGACACGGTCGCGGTGTGGGGCGGTGGCCCCGTCGGCCAGATGGCGATCAAGAGCGCGATCCTGCTGGGCGCGCGCCAGGTGATCTGCATCGAATCCGTGCCGGAACGCCTGCAGATGGCGCGCGATTGCGGCGCGGTCACGATCAACTTTCAGGACGAGGACGTCGTGGAACGGTTGAAGGAACTGACCAACGGCAAGGGACCGGAGAAATGCATCGACGCGGTCGGCATGGAGTCGCACGCCAGCAGCACGATGGAGCATATGTACGACCGCATGAAGCAGGCCGTGGGCGCCGAGACCGACCGGCCGCACGTGCTGCGCGAAATGATGTACGTGTGCCGGCCGGCGGGCATCCTGTCGGTGCCCGGCGTGTATGGCGGGATGATCGACAAGATTCCGTTTGGCGCGTCGATGAACAAGGGGCTGACGTGGCGCATGGGCCAGACCCACGTGCGGCGCTGGACGGACGAGCTGCTGGACCTCATCGTGCAGGGCAGGATCGATCCGTCATTCGTCATCACGCATCGCGCCAAGCTGGAGGCCGGGCCGGATTTGTACAAGACGTTCCGTGACAAGGAAGACCGCTGCATCAAGGTCGTGCTGACGCCTTGAAGTCTTGACGCGTTGACCGATTTAATCGTTGGGCTTTGACCACCGAGGCCGGAAATCCTGCATCCGGCCTCGCGGTTGTCAGGATTCCGGCTGGACGGTGTCGCACAGGGCGTCCAGTTCCCGCGTGACCTCCTGCCACGACCAGCGAATGAGATCCACGGCCACGCGCTCGCGGGCCGTGAAGCCGCCGCCGCTCGCGGCTTCCTCAACCGCGGCATCCAGTTTGGCAAATGGCTCACCGGTGCTGCACATGGGCGCTTCGGCGCCCTTGTCACGAATGACGCGGGCCAAGCCGTCGATCTGCTGCCGTGCCGCCATCGCGACGTCGTGCAGCGCGGGGCCCAGACGGCGGCAGACGTTGTCGGTCAGCTCCATGCCGCCGATGCGTTCCATCAGCGGAACGGTCAACCACAGTTCCTCGATCCGTTCCTGCAGCCGATGGGCCTGCGTGTCCGCGCCCAGGATACGAATGGGCACTGATCGAGACTGGCTTGCCATGTCGCGTGCGCGCCAGTGCGTGCGCTCCAGCGCGGGCTTGTCGCGGGGCCGCGGCCGGGCACGGCCTTCGTTCACTGCAGCGGCCCATTCAACCAGCAGTTCGCCATAGAGCTGCAGCGACGCGGCCAGGTTGTAGCGCATGCTGTACCGGGCCGACAGGGGCAGCACCGCAAAAGCGGCCAGAATCCCGGCAATGGATCCCACGACGATGGCGAGCGTCTTGTTCACCGCGCCCGCGACGATGTCGGCGTCCGGCGTGACGGTCAGGATGGTTGCCGTGACCAGGCTGTAGTTCAGCGTCGGCCAGCGTATCGACAGGCAGGCGGCGGCACCGACGCCGGCCACGATGCTCCATGGCGCCGGAATGTCGGCGGCGTGGGCCAACGGGACGATCGTGATGCCCAGCGCCACCCCGATCAGTGCGCCCAGGATGCGGGCAGCGGCCTCGCCGACCGTGCCCTCGACCGTGGCGCGCACGACGAAAAGGGCGGAAAAGGCGCCCCACGCGACGTCCGGCATCTGCCACCACGTCATGCAGCCAAAGGCAAGCAGTACCGCCGCCACCGTTTGCAGCGGCAGGCGGACGCTGTCCTCGGCGATGGCGGCACGGTAGGCGGCAGCGCGTTTCAATAAATGGGAAAAGAGGGGGCTCATCGGCAACTGATTCATCTACAGCATGGCGCGGGGGCGTCGGCATCGCCCGCGGTCACGGAAAATACGGGCGCCAGATGGCAGCGACCGCACGCGGAAGGCCCCGTGCGGTCGCTGAAGGCGCAAGGTGAATGCGGCGGGCAGGCTCAGGAATCGGACTGCTTGGGACGTCCGTACGGATCCTTGCCGGCCGGCGCTTGCGAGCCGCCGGCGGGGTATCCCGAATTGGAGTCGGGGTTTTTATTCACCTCCCCCGTCGGCGGTCCGTCCTCGGTCGGCTGGCCGGTGAAGCCGGTCTCGGCGCGATCGACATGCGGGGAGGGCGGCGGATTTGGCGGGGGGGCGGGTTTCGAATCGGTCATTGAAAGACTCCTTTCTCAGGCCAGGTTGTGGTACTTGCGCCCGATTTCCATCGTGGCGCGGTAAAAGCCTTCCTTGCTGCCGCAGTCATAGCGGACGCCTTCGTATTCGAAGCCGAAGACCTTGCGCGATTTGAGGAGGGCTGCAATACCGTCCGTCAGCTGGATTTCACCCCCGACGCCCGCCTGGGTGGCTTCCAGCAGCGCGAAGATCTGGGGTTCCAGGATGTAGCGTCCGACCACCGCCAAGTCGGTCGGCGCGTCCTCGGGCTTGGGCTTTTCCACGATGCCGGTCAGGCTCATGACGCTGTGCGCCTTGCGGCTGCCGGACACGATCCCGTACTGATGCGTGTTGGTTTTTGGCACTTGCTGGATCGCCAGGACGCTGCCCTCGAATTCCCGGGCAACCTTCATCATTTCGCCGATCACGGGGGCGTCCGCGTCTATCATGTCGTCCGCCAGCAGCACGGCGAACGGTTCGTTGCCTACAATGGGCGCCGCGCAGAGCACCGCATGGCCCAGCCCCAGGGCTGCCGGCTGGCGGGTGTACACGCACTTGACGCTGTCCGGGATGACGTTACGGACGGTCTCCAGCAGGGCGTTCTTGTTTTTCGCCTCCAGGTCGTACTCCAGTTCGGGTACACGGTCGAAATGATCTTCGATCGCCCGTTTGTTGCGGCCGGTGACGAAGATCAGTTCAGTGATGCCTGCGGCGACCGCCTCCTCAACGGCATACTGGATCAGCGGCCGGTCGACGATGGGTAGCATTTCCTTGGGCATGGCCTTGGTGGCGGGTAGAAAGCGGGTGCCGAGGCCCGCGACGGGGAATACTGCTTTACGAATGGTTTGCATTGCTGAGGCCCTCTATGCCCGGACGGCGCCAGGGATGGGCCGCCTACTGACTCCTGTTACAGCAAAATCCGTGCCCATCGGGCGATCGCTGTAGCAGAATCCGGAGGACGGCACGCCGTTTGCTGACGGGGCTGAGCATGAATAGATACGCAGGTGGGGACATTGCATGACTTCTTTACCGGATTTTCCGTCCGAGGACCGCTATCGCCTTCTGGTAGGCGCAGTGCGGGATTACGCTATCTACCTTCTGGACGCCAACGGCCGCGTAAGCAGCTGGAATCCCGGCGCGGAACGATTCAAGGGCTATGGCGCGGACGAGATCATCGGGCAGCATTTCTCCGTTTTTTACACACCTGAAGACCGAAATGCCGGCGTGCCGGAGCGTGCGCTGGAGACGGCGCGGCGTGAAGGGCGCTTTGAGGCCGAAGGCTGGCGCGTCCGCAAGGACGGCAGCACCTTCTGGTGCAGCGTGGTCATCGATCCGGTCCATGACGACCGGGGCGTCCTCGTCGGCTACGCCAAGATCACGCGCGACATCACCGAGCAGAAGGAGCGGCATGAGCAACTGCAGGAAGCCCGCGATTCCATGCATCACGCCCAGCGCATGGAAGCCATCGGCCGCCTCACCGGCGGCGTTGCGCACGACTTCAACAATTTCCTGACCGCGATCCGCTTCTCCGCCGAATTCATCAAGCGCTATCCCGAGCTGCCCCCCTCGCTGATGCGCTACGTGGGCATCATCATCGACACCACCGAAAAGGCCGCCCAGCTGACCCGGCAGTTGCTGGCCTACGCCAAGCGGCAGCCGCTGCAGCCGCACGCGTTTGACGTGCGTGACAGCCTGGCGTCGATGCGCGAGCTCTTCGAGACGTCGGTTGGATCGCACGTCGCGATCAGCTACGAGTTCGGGCCGGGCGACTGCACGATCTTCGCGGACCCGGGGCAACTTGAATCCGCGTTGCTCAATCTGATCATCAATGCGCGCGACGCCATGCCGGCCGGCGGCCAACTCAAGATATTGGCTAAGGTTGTGCCGGACGCGTCGGAACTGGAAGGCCATACCAAACTCAATGGCCCGCACGTGGCCCTGTCCGTGCAGGACACCGGCGCGGGTATCGCGCCCGGTGTGCTGGCGCACGTGTTCGAGCCTTTTTTCACCACCAAAGGCCAGCATGAGAACTCCGGCCTGGGGCTGAGCCAGGTGCAGGGCTTCGTGCAGCAGTCCGGCGGCGACGTGACCGTGGACAGCACGGTTGGCAAGGGAACCACGTTCACGCTGTACCTGCCGGCCGTCACGTCCCCCGGCGAGGTGGTCGAGACGCCTGCCGCCGGCGTCATCCTCAACGTGCCGGTGCGCCGCCAGGTGCTGCTGGTCGAAGACAACCGCATGGTCGGGGAGGTGGTGTCGGCGTGGCTGGCGGAACTGGGTCAGGATCTCACCTGGACGGTGGATGCCGAGAAAGCGCTGCATGAACTGGAACAGCGCGACGGGGGCTTTGACCTGGCGATTCTGGATCTGGTGCTGCCCGGCATGAACGGCATGGACCTCGCCCGCCGCATCCGCGAACGCTGGCCCGGCATCCGAATCGTGCTGGCCAGCGGCTACAGCGATGCGATGGCCGGGCCGCGGGCGTTGGGATTCCCGGTCATGCAGAAGCCATACTCCGTCGAGGCGCTGATGCAGGTACTGACCGAGGATGCGCACACGCTGCCATAAGGGCCGGGACACGGCGCTGCTGGAGCGGGGGCCGACATCCCGCCGACCCGGCATCGCGCATCGCGTTGCTAGGTCCGGCGAAAGCGGTTGTGCGCCCGGCGCTTGATGACGCTGATATCTCCATCCGGCTCCATGTAGGCGCGGCGCACCTCTGAAACCTCGAGGACGCCTTTCAGCCGAAGCTGGCTCATCAGCTCGTCTTCCGTCAGGTATTCGCGGCGCAGCGCGCGCTTGGCGATCACGCCGTCGCGCACGAGGCATACCCGGTCCGATTCGAGCAGGCGGCCAAGCGGCTTGAAAAAGTAGCCTACCCGGTCGACCAGCACGGTCCAACCGATGATCGTGGAGATCAGGACCATGCCGTCCAGAATGGATTTGTACTCGCCCGCCATCGCGTTCTGCGCAGCATCGGCGATCAGGACCAGCACCAGCATGTCGGCCACACCCAGCGAGCCGACGTCGCGCCGGCCTGCAAGCCGCAGCAGTAAGAAGATGAACCAATAGACGATCGTCCCGCGGATGAAAATCTCTAGCGGAGAGAGCGAAAACGAAAACATCGTCGACCAGTCCGGGTCCATCGTGGCGCCTCCGACAATGAAACATCAAACGGCGAGCAAGTGCCGTGCCCGTACAAGCCTGGCGCGGCGCAGGGCTCGCGTTGAATGCAGGAACGCTGATTGCTGCTCAGATGCGCCAACGTGGAGAAGTGAAAATGAACTCAGGTAACACCCCCTTGCGCTTGCGGGATGCCATCGCCGGAGAATTGGGAGTAACCCCGGACTTCGACGCGACCGAAGAGCTGGAAAGGCGCATTGCCTTCCTCGCCGACTACCTGATGCAGTCAGGCCGCGCAGGTTATGTCCTGGGAATCAGCGGCGGGGTGGATTCCACGGTCGCGGCGCGGATCGCGCAGCTTGCCGTCGAGCGCGTCCGCGGCCAAGGGCAACCGGCCACGTTCGTTGCCGTGCGCTTGCCCTACGGCGAGCAGCGCGACGAGGAAGACGCGGCGCAGGCGCTGGATTTCATCGCGCCTGACCGCCGTATGCGCATCGACATCAAGCCCGCCGTGGATGCGCAACGCGAGGCGCTGCGCGCCGCCGGCCTTGAATACGCGGACGAGGCGGCCGAGGATTTCGGCGCCGGCAACATCAAGGCGCGGCAGCGCATGATTGCCCAGTATGCGATTGCAGGCGCGCTTGACTGCCTGGTGATCGGCACGGACCAGGCCGCCGAGGCCTTGATGGGGTTTTTCACCAAGCATGGCGACGGCGCGGCGGACGTGCTGCCCCTGCGCGGTCTGACCAAGCGGCGCGTGCGGGCGCTGGGGTCGCTGCTGGGCGCGCCGGACCGGCTGGTGCTCAAGGTGCCGACCGCCGACCTCGAGTCGTTGCGGCCACTGCGTCCTGATGAGGACGCGTACGGGGTGACATACGCGCAGATCGATGGCTATCTGGAAGGCGAGGAGGTTGCCGAAGACGCGGTCGCGGTGATCGAGCGCCAGTACCGCGCCACGGCGCACAAGCGGATGCTGCCGCCCGGGCCCATCGAATGAGTTGAAGACGCTGCGCAACGACGGCGAACATCTGTCTTCGAGACGGCTTTCACGGCACCTGACGCAAACTGGCGGCTGTATCATGGCGGATACTCCCACGCACGCAACCACAGGCTAAAAATGTCCGATTCGCCGTCCGTTCCCAACAACAAACCGGGAGTTGCCCGCAGCGACCTGAGCTTCCCGGTGGTCGGGCTGGGGGCTTCGGCCGGGGGGATCGACGCGCTCAAGACTTTCTTCTCCAACATGCCGCCCAAGCCCGGCATGGCGTTCGTTGTCGTGGTGCATCTGTCTCCCGACCACGAAAGCATTCTCGACAAGATTCTGCAGGCAAGCACGGAGTTACCGGTCAGGCAGGTCACCAAGCCCGTGCCGATCCTGCGCGATCACGTCTACGTGATTCCCCCGGCAGCCTCGCTGTCGATGAATGATGGCTATCTGCGTATCTCGGCGGGCGCCAACCGGCCGGAAGGCCGCCAGATTGCCATCGACGAATTTTTCCGCACGCTGGCTGATGTGCACACGAACCGTGCCGTGGGCATCGTGCTGTCGGGTGGCGGGTCCGACGGATCGGTGGGCCTTTCCCGCATCAAGGAACAGGGCGGCGTGACGTTCGCGCAGTTGCCCGAGGAAGCCGAGCACGGCACCATGCCGCGCAATGCGATTGCCACCGGCATGGTGGACATCGTGCTGCCCGTGTCCACCATGCCGCAGCGCCTCAAGCAGATCGCGGAAAACATGGACAGCATCCATCTGCCGCCGCTGACCGAGGCCGAGGCCTCCGGCGCCGCGGATGCCGAGCAGGTGACGGACGGGGCGCAACAGGAACGCAATGCGTTGCGGGACATTCTCGCCCTCTTGCGCGCCCGCACGGCGCACGATTTCCGTCACTACAAGAAAGCCACGGTGCTTCGCCGGATCGAGCGCCGCATGCAGGTTACGGGCGTGTCAACCTTGCCCGAATACGGAAAGCTGCTTCAGGAACGCATCGACGAGACCCCTAAACTGCTGTCCGATATGCTCATCGGCGTCACGCAGTTTTTCCGGGACAAGGAAGCTTTCGCCAATCTGGATGAATTCGTGTTGCCCAAGCTGCTGAAGTCGCTGAGCACCACGCCGGACGTGGCGTTGCGCGCCTGGGTGGCCGGATGTTCTACAGGTGAAGAGGCGTATTCGCTGGCCATGCTGATGAGCGCGCAGGCCGATGCGTTGCCCCACCCGCCCAAGATCCAGTTGTTTGCCACCGACATCGACGAAACGGCGCTGGCCGTGGGCCGGGCGGCGGCTTATCCGATGGCGATCAAGGGCGACGTGCCTGAAGCCATGCTGCAAAGCTTCTTCAGCGAGCAGGACAACGAGTACTGCGTCAAGAAGGAAATCCGCGAGCGGGTGCTGTTTGCCGTGCACAACATCCTGCGCGACCCACCGTTCTCGAAGCTGGATTTGGTCAGTTGCCGCAACCTCTTGATCTACCTGGACCGCGAAGTGCAGCGCGACGTGTTGCGCATGTTTCACTTCGCATTGAAGCCGGGCGGTTATCTTTTCCTCGGCAGTTCCGAATCGGCCGATGCGTGCCCGCAGCTTTTTCAGGTGGTGGACAAGCGCCACCGCATCTATATCGCTCGGGAAACGCCGTCGCAACTGAGCGGCATGCCCGAACTGACCGACGGGAGGATTAATCACGTTCGGCCGGTGCACGCCTCGGCGGCGCCGGCTCGCCAGCCCAAGGTCTCGTATGCCGCCGTGCACCAGCGTGCGCTCGAAATGTTCGCGCCGCCCAGTGTCATCGTCGACGCTCACAGCGACATCGTGCACATTTCGGAGCGGGCAGGCCGCTTCCTGCGCCATCCGGGCGGCGAGCCTTCCCGCAATCTGCCCTTGTCGGTGCATCCGGAATTGCGCACGGAATTGCGCACCGCGATGTTTCAGGCCCTGCATTCGCGAAAGAGTGTCGAGGCGCGGCGCGTGAGAATGACGCTTGGCGAGCGCCAGACCTACGTCAACATGGTGGTGCGGCCATTCCGGCACGATGAGTCGGCCAGTGATTACCTGCTTGTGCTGTTCGAGGAAGTCGAGGACATCATGAGCGCAGAGGGCGCTGTCAGCCCCGCGACCGGCTCCGCAATGGTATTGACGCAACTGGAGGCCGAACTCCAGCGCACCAAGGGCCAGTTGCAGGCGACCATTGAGCAGGCGGAAACTTCCACGGAAGAACTGAAGGCCTCCAACGAAGAGCTTCAGGCCATCAATGAAGAGTTGCGCTCCACCACGGAAGAATTGGAGACCGGCAAGGAAGAGCTGCAGTCCGTCAACGAGGAGCTGATCACGGTCAATGCGGAACTGAAGGCCAAGGTCGATGAAACCGCGAAGATCAATGACGACCTGCAAAACCTGATCGCGTCCACCGACATTGCCACGGTGTTCGTGGATCGCATGATGCGCATCCAGTGGTTCACGCCCCGCGCGGCCGACATCTTCAATGTGATTCCGAGCGACGCCGGACGTTCGGTGCTCGACATCACGCATCGTCTGGAGTATCCGGACCTGGCCAAGGATGCAGCCGGCGTGTTCGAGCTACTTCGCCCCTTGGAGCGCGAGGTGCACAGCACGACTGGCCGTTGGTATCTGGCGCGGCTGCTGCCGTACCGGAGCGGTGACCACCGCATCGAAGGCGCGGTCCTTACGTTCATCGACATCACGGACCGGCGCAAGGCGGAAGAAAGTGTGCGACTGGGCGAGGCCCACTTGAAGCTCATGACCGAGAGCGCGCGCGATTTCGGCATCATGACGCTGGATAACGAAGGCATCATCACCAACTGGAACATCGGCGCCGAGCTGATGTTCGGCTACACCAGCGCCGAGGCAGAAGGCAAGCCCATTGCGATCATCTTCACTGACGAGGACATCGCGGCCGGCAGGCCCGAGCATGAACTGAATCGCGCCAGGAAGATCGGCTACGCCCCTGACGAACGCTGGCACAAGCGCAAGAACGGCAGCCTGGTGTTCTGCACGGGCGGCGTGAACCGGATGGATGACCCGGTCTATCAGGGGTTCGCCAAGATCGTGCGCGACGTGACAGACCTGAAACTGCGCGACGCCGAGCAGGAGTCGCGCCTGGACCGCGCGCACGCGGACAGTGTGCTGAAAGACGAGTTCTTCGCGGTCGTGTCGCACGAACTGAAGCACCCGCTCAACCTGATCCAGCTCAATGCCGAGTTGCTGGCCCGCACGCCGGCCGTGCGCAATTTCGGCCCTGCCGCGCGTGCCACGGACCTGATTCAGCGTTCGGTCAAAGGCCAGGCCCGCATCATCGACGATCTGCTGGATCTCTCGCGCGTCCGGACGGGCAAGCTGGCGCTCAATAAATCGATCATCGACGTCGTGGCCATCGCGAAGAGCATCCTCGAGGTGCTCAAGCCCGTGGCGGCGTCGGCCGGCATCGATCTGCGCAGCGACTTTGATCCTGCGCTGGCGATCTACCTGGATGCGGATCCCGTGCGCATCGAACAGGTGATCTGGAACCTGCTGAACAACGGGATCAAGTTCACGCCCGAGGGCGGTTCCGTCGCGCTCAAGCTGGCCGTCGAGGACAAGCGCTTGAAACTGGAGGTCGCCGACACGGGCCAGGGCATCGACCCGCTGTTCATCGGCCGCGTGTTCGACATGTTCAGCCAGGGCGACGTCCGCCAGAAGACGGGCGCCAGCCCCGGACTGGGCATCGGCCTGGCGGTTGTCAGCGAACTGGTGGGTGCGCATGGCGGCACGATCCAGGTCCATTCCGATGGCCTCGGACTCGGCGCGCGCTTCACGGTATGGCTGGATCTGGCCGGTTCCCTTGAAGCCGAGGACGCGCCGCAAGCCAACGCCGACATGCCTTTGGAAGGGTTGAAGGTGCTTTTGGTCGACGATTCCGAGGACGTCCTGCACATCATGCACGAGCTGCTGGACATGGAAGGGGCGGTAGTCACGGCCGCCTCCAACGGGCGGCAGGCGTTGGAAATCCTGGAGACCGCGCGCTTTGACCTGATGCTGTCGGACATCGGCATGCCGGAGATGGATGGCTATACGCTGATGCGCGCCATTCGCGAGAAAGACGGCGGCGCTGACCTGCCTTCCATCGCGCTCACCGGGTTTGGCGCCAAGGAAGACATGCGCGAAGCCGTCAGCGCAGGCTTTTCCGCCCACATCAGCAAGCCGGTGTCGCTGGACGATCTGCTCGAAGTGGTTCGCAAGCTGCGGTTGCGCGGTTGATGCGCGCGTTGTGGGAAGTGGCCGGCACGTTCGCTTGTCGCCACTTCCCGCCTCGTCTCCCCACGTAATCATCTTTTTGATTCTATTTGTTTAGTCTGGCAACAACTGCGCAGGGGGGGCGACCGACCCGGGACTTTTTCCCAATCTCCCTATCCTGCGACACCGATTCCCAGCGCCTCGCTTTCGTTCCCGTTCGCCAACGGCGCAAACGAGAAAAGCTTGCACTAAGTGCCATCGCTACTTAAGCTGTGCTTTCGCGTCGCGCTCAGCACGTGCCGTGCCAGCGCCCGCAAGCGGATTCCCTATCCGCCGCTCGACCATGCAGCCCTATTTCAGCCAGTCTTCCTCGTCAACGACATAAAGGATGCTTGTGCGAAAGTCGATGGTCTTGTTCGTTTTGCATGGCGCCCGGCGTACGCCGGGCCAGAGCCAGCCTGGCGTCAATTGGGCAGGTTCCGCCTGGGTCGGCCTTTTTCCGATCGGCGGCATTCTCCTACTTCAACGCGATAACCCCATGGCGCCTTGCTGCGCCCTCGCTTCATAAGCTGAACGTCCGTCAGTCCGGCGCGCCCAGGCGCGCCCGCAAGGTGTCCACCCATAAGCTGTTCCGCATACAAGCTGTCCAAGTAAGGCTCTTGCCTCCGCCATGAGGTGAGGGCAGCGCGAGACCCCGAGTTCGACCGCCTGGGAGTAGTGGATGACGCAAGTAAGCAGCAATGTCCGTCGTGTCATGTTGTATGCCTTGGGCGCCTGGACGCTTGCATTGGCGGGATGTGGTGACCGGAACGACGCGGCGGCCGTCACCATTGCGCCGATGAAGGTGTTCGTGATGACCGTCGGCCGCCAGCCGGTCGACCTGAACGTGGACCTGCCCGGGCGGATCGAACCGATTCGCACCGCTGAAGTGCGGGCGCGCGTTGACGGCATCGTCGAGAAACTGCTGTACACCGAAGGCAGCGACGTACAGGCCGGCGATCCGCTGTTCCAGATAGACCCCAGCGACTACAAGGCGCAGCTGGCGCAGGCCAACGCCATGCTGCAGCGCGCGCAGGCCGTGCAGAAGAATGCGCGCTCGGTCACGGACCGGTTCCGCCCGCTGGTGCAGCGTCAGGCGGTCAGCGCGCAGGAATACGAAGCCGCGCTGGCGGCGCTGGGGCAGGCGCAGGCCAATGTGGCCGATGCGCAGGCCGCGGTCACGTTGGCGCAGTTGCGGCTGGACCGCTGCACGGTCAGGGCGCCCATCGCCGGTCGCGTGGGCCGCGCGCTGGTCACAGAAGGGGCGTTGGTCAGCGCATCGGCGGCCACGCTGCTGGCGCAGGTCAACCAGTTGTCGCCGATCAGCGCTACGTTCACCAAGTCCAACACGGCCATCATGGACCTGACCGACTACGCGCGCTCCGGCGCGCTGGCGACGGCTGGCAATACGTTTCCGGTGCGGCTTACGTTGGCCAATGGCCGGGAGTTTGGCGAGACCGGCGTCGTGGATTTTGCGGACCTGAGCGTCGACCGGACCACTGGCGCGCAGACCATCCGCGCCCGCTTCGACAACGCCAAGCGTGAGTTGCTGCCCGGCCAGTTCGTCAACGGTCAGATACTCGTCGGCGTGCGCCAGGAGGGCGTTCTGATTCCCGCGCGGGCGGCGCGGCTGAACGGCGATACGGCCACCGTGTTCGTCATCGGGCCCGACAACACGGCGGTGCCCAGGCAGATCGAGGTGGGTGAGCAGATCTCAGGAAGCTGGCTGGTGCGGCGCGGCCTTGAACCAGGGGAGAAAGTGGTCGTGGATGGCTGGCACAAGATAAGGCCAGGCCAACAGGTTGACCCGGTCGAACAGCAAGCCGCGAAACCCTAGCGGAGTCGGTCATGGGCTCATTCTTCGTCTTGCGGCCGGTATTCGCCTGGGTGGTGGCGTTGTTCCTGTTGCTGTTCGGGCTGATCGCGGTGGTGCTGCTGCCGGTGGAGCAATACCCGAACATCGCGCCGCCTTCGATCACCATCCAGGCGACCTTCCGGGGCGCCGACACCACCACCATCGACCGCACGGTCACCTCCATCATCGAAGAGGAGATGAACGGGGTCGACAACTTCCTGTACATGGCGTCGGTCAGCCGCGCCAACGGCACGTCGCAGATCACGGTGACGCTGCAGCCGGGCACGGATCTGGACGTCGCTCGCAGCCAGGTGCAGGACCGCCTGAGCCGGGTCGAACCCCGGCTGCCGCAGGAAGTCCGCCAGCTAGGCGTGGCGGTGACCAAGGCGTCGTCCGGCTTCCTGATGCTGCTGGCGCTGCAATCGGAAAGCGGCAACGTCAGCGCCGTCGAGATGGGCAATTTCGCGTCCAACAACATCCTCAACGAGCTGCGCCGTATCCGCGGGGTGGGCGACGTGCAGCTGTTCGGCTCGTCTTACGCGATGCGGATCTGGCTCGACGAACGCAAGCTGGCCAGCTTCCAGATGTCGGCCAGCGACGCGATGCGTGCGGTGCAGGAACAGAATGCACAGACGATCGGCGGGTCGCTGGGCGATCTGCCGCTGGCGCGCGGCGCGGACTTCAACGCACAGATCGTGGCGCAGAGCCGCTTTTCCACACCGGAGCAGTTCCGGCAGGTCATCCTGCGCGTCAACAACGACGGCTCGCTGGTGCGCCTGGGCGACGTGGCGCGGGTTGAGCTGGGCAACGAAAGCTACAACTTCCGGCTCAGCGTCAACGGCAAGGAGGCCGCCGGCATCGCCATCCAGCTGGCCAACGACGCCAACGCGCTGGACGTGGCACGGCAGGTGCGGCAGCGCATGGCCGAGCTGGAGCCCGTGTTTCCGGCGGGCGTCGGCTGGACGGTGCCGTTCGACACCACGCCCTTCATCACCACGTCCATCAGCTCGGTGCTGGTCACCATGGTCGAAGCGCTGTTGCTGGTCACGGCAATGGTGTTCCTGTTCCTGCAAAGCTGGCGCAGCACGCTGATCCCCACGCTGATCGTGCCGATCGCGCTGATCGGCACCTGCGCGGGCCTGTTCCTGTTTGGGGCGTCCATCAACCTGCTGTCGCTCTTTGGCATGGTGGTGGCGATCGGGGTGCTGAACGATGACGCCATCGTGGTGTCGGAAAACGTCGCGCGGATCATGCAGGACGAGAAGATTTCCGCGCCGGAAGCGACGCGCAAGGCGGTCGGCCAGGTGTGGGGGCCGATCATCGCCAGCACGCTGGTGCTGGTAGCGGTGTTCGTGCCGATGGCGATGTTTCCCGGTTCCAGCGGCGCCATCTACCGCCAGTTCTCCATCACGCTGTCCGTGGCGATCGTCGTGTCGACCGTGCTGGCGCTGTCGCTGGGCGCCGCGTTGTGCGCCACGCTGCTCAAGCTGCCGGACGGCAAGCCGCCCAAGGGCCGGATCTCGAAGGGCAAGCAGTGGGTTTTCGACAAGTTCAACAGCGGCTTTGACGCGATGACACGCCAGTACGTGCGCGCGGTCGAACACATGCTGGTGCGGCCGCTGCGCTGGATGCTGATATTCCTGGGCGTCTGCGGCCTGACGGTGTTTCTGTTCTCGCGCCTGCCGGGCGGCTATCTGCCGCTGGAAGACCAAGGCTACTTCTTCGTGTCGTACACCGGCGCGCCCGGCACCACGGCCGACCAGACCGAGGCCGCCGTGCAGCAGGCCGAAAGCCAGCTGCGCCAGTTGCCGGCCGTGCGCAACGTGGCGTCGGTGGTCGGGTTCAACTTCTTCGGCCAGGGGCAGACGGCGGCGCTGTCGTTCGTGGACTTGCACCCGTGGAGCGAGCGCACCGATCGGGCCGAGGCCGTCGACGCGCTGGTCGGGCGCAGCAACCTGGCGTTCCGGTCGATTCCGCAGGCGATGATCTTCGCGCTGAATCCGCCGCCCATCCCGTCGATGGGCAACGCGTCGGGCTTTTCCATGAAGGTGCAGGACCGCACCGCGCAGGGCGGCGCGGGTCTGGCCGCCACCGGCGCAGCAATGATCGCGGCCGCCGCGGCCAGCCCGGTGCTGACCGGCGTGCGGCTGGACGGCATGCCGCCGGGACCGCGCCTGTATGTCGAGATCGACCGGGTGCACGCACGCGCATTGGGGCTGCAGGTCGCGCAGGTCAACCAGGCGCTGACGCTGGCGTTCGGGTCGAACTACGTCAATGACTTCCTGCTCGACGGTTCGGTGCAGCGGGTGTTCATCCAGGCCGAGGCCGACCAGCGCATGCAGCCGCAGGACATTGCCGCCTTGCAGTTGCCGAACAACCGGGGCGAGATGGTGCCGTTCTCGGCGTTCTCGCGGATGCGCTGGATCGACGGCCCGCAGCAACTGGAGCGCTACAACGGCTTTCCGTCCATCACCATCTCGGGCGAGGCCGCCGCCGGGCGCTCCAGCGGCGTGGCGCTGGCCGAGATGGAGGCGATTGCCGGACGCGTCCTGCCGCAAGGCATCACCTATGAATGGACGGGCACGGCGTACGAAGAACGCCAGGCGGGCAATCAGGTGGCGCTGCTGCTGGGCCTGTCGCTGATCGTGGTGTTCCTGCTGCTGTCGGCGCTCTACGAAAGCTGGTCCGTGCCGGTGTCCGTGCTGCTGATCCTGCCGTTCGGCATTCTGGGCGCGGCGGCGTTCACGCTCGGGCGGGGCATGTCGGCGGACATCTATTTCAATATCGGGCTGGTCACGATCATTGGCCTGGCCGCCAAGAACGGCATCCTGATCGTGGAGTTCGCCTTGAAAGAGGAGCTGGAAGGGCGCGACCGCAAAGAGGCGGTGGTCGATGCCGCCCGGCAGCGTCTGCGTCCCATCATCATGACCAGCATCACCTTCGTGCTGGGCATGCTGCCGCTGGTGCTGGCCACCGGCGCCGGCGCGGCCAGCCGTCAGGCGGTGGGCACGAGCGTGATGGGCAGCATGCTGACCGCCACGCTGTTCGGCGTTTTCTTCACGCCGCTGTTCTACATGGTTGCGCGGCGCTGGTCGGGGCCGCGCAAGAATGCGGCCAAGCCCGGGTCCACGCCTGCTGCCAGCGTTCCGGCCAAGGCCGAAGAGCGGGGAGAGACCCCATGAGGCCGGCGCGCATTGCCATCTTGGCGCTGATGGGCTGGGGGCTGGCCGGCTGCAATTTCGCGCCGGAGCACCGCCAGCCGGAAGTCGCGACGCCTGCGGTATTTCCGGGCGAGGTCCCGCCGGATGCGGTGGCGGCGCAGGACGTTACGTGGGAGCAGTTCTTCGGCGATCCGCAACTCAAGCGCCTGATCGCCCGGTCGCTGGAACTGAACCAGGATCTGGCCGCAGCCACGGCGCGGATCGAGCAGGCGCGCGCCTTCTACCGCATCGAACGCGCCAACCAGCTGCCGCAACTGGATGCCGGCGCGGCCGCGTCGCGCAACCAGCAGCCGCTGACCGTGCTGGATCCGGCGCTGGCGGGGTCGCGGCAGACCGTGCAGTTCAACCAGTTCAGCGCCCAGGTGATGGTCTCGTCCTTCGAGCTGGATTTCTGGGGGCGGATCCGGAACCTGACCGCCTCCGCGTTGCAGCAATACCTGGCGACCGTGGAAGGGCGGCGGGCATTCCGTCTGTCGCTGATTGCAAACGTCGCCTCGACCTATTACGACGCCCGGGCGGGCGAGGAGGGCATCGCGCTGGCGCAGCGCACGGTCGAAACCCGCAGCTATGCGCTGCGCGTCGCCAAGGACCGGCTGGACGCCGGCGTGACCTCGCTGGTCGACTTCGAGCAGTCGGCCATCCTGCTGACGCAGGCGCAGACCCAGCTCGCCGAGTGGCAGCGCGCCACGGCGGCGCACTGGAACCGTCTGTGGGTGCTGGTGGGCGAAGACCTGCAGCGGGAGATGACCGTTGGGCCGCCGATTGAGGCCGCGGGCCAGTTCGATGCGCTCAGTCCCGGCCTGCCGTCGTCACTGCTTGTCGTAAGACCCGACATCCGCCAGGCCGAGAACCGCTTGCGCAGCGCCAACGCCAACATCGGCGCGGCGCGCGCAGCCCTGTTTCCGCGCATTGCGCTGACCGGTTCGTTCGGCTATGCCTCCACCGAGCTGTCGGACCTCTTTTCGTCGCCCAGCCAGATCTGGAACATCGGCGCTGGAATCGGGTGGCCGATCTTCGATTACGGGCAGCGGCGCGCGGCGGTGGATCTTGCCACGGCGCAGCGCGACGAACTGGTCGCCAACTACCGCAAGACGGTACAGACGGCGTTCAGCGAAGTGGCCACCGCGTTGGAGAACCGCAAGCGCTTCCAGGAGCAGGTGACCGCGCAGGAAACGGCGATCCAGGCGCAGCGCCGCCTGGCCGAGACTGCCGAGCTGCGCTACATGAACGGCATCTCGATCTACCTGGAAGTCGTGGACGCCCGGCGCGGATTGTTCAATGCAGAGCAACAGATGCTGACGCTGCGCGCGTCGCAGCTTCAGAACGGCGTGTCGCTGTATGTCGCGCTGGGGGGCGGGGATGAGCAGCCGCAGGTGGTGATGGCGGGATCGCCGCCGGGCGCGGGAGGGTCGGCAGGCGACCCTGCGGCAGGCGGTCCTGCGGCCAACGGTCCGCCCGCCATGTCTACCCCCGTTCCGCCGCCCGGCGTGGGAGCCCCCCAGTGAACGCCGGCAAGCCCGTCAGCGCCAGCCCGCGCCCGGGGTGGCGCAGGCTGCGCAAAGCCGTGTTCATCCTTGCCGGCCTTGCCGTGCTGGTCGTCGTCACGCTGATGGGCGTTCGCCTGTACGACATCCAGCAGGGCCCGCCGCTGGCCGCCTGGCACACCTATGTCCCGCGGGAACTGGACGCCGAACGCCTGGACCACAGCACCTGGGACGATTACCTCGCGCACGAGGACGCGCTTTTCGCGCTGGTCCGGCAGAACGTAGGCGACAAGCTGCTGCCGGAGGACAAGGTGGACAGCAACCGCTATTTCGCGGACGCCAAGGTCTACCCCGAACACTTCGCGCACGACTGGAACCGGTCATTCGTCCTGACGCCGGCGGGAGAGCCGCAGGGCGTGGCCGTGCTGTTGCATGGCCTGACGGATTCGCCCTACAGCCTGCGCCACGTCGCCGCGCATTACCAATCCGTCGGCTACGTGGCGATCGCCATCCGGATGCCGGGCCACGGCACGGTGCCGGGCGGGCTGACGGACGCGCACTGGGAGGATTGGGCGGCCGCGACGCGTCTGGCGGTGCGCGAAGCGCGGCGCCGGGTGCCCGCACCCAAGCCGCTGCATATGGTGGGCTTTTCCAACGGCGGGGCGCTGGCGCTGATGCACACGCTGGAAGCGCTGGACAATCCCAAGCTCGACAAGCCCGACCGCCTGGTGCTGCTGTCGCCGATGGTCGGCATCACGTCGTTCGCGCGCTTTGCGGGCGTGGCCGGGCTGCCCGCCATCCTGCCCGCGTTCGCCAAGGCCGCGTGGCTGAGCATCGTGCCGGAGTTCAACCCGTTCAAGTACAACTCGTTCCCGGTCCACGCGGCGCGCCAGTCGTTCGAACTGACGCAGACGCTGCAGGACAGGCTGGTTGCGCAGCAGCGATCCGGCGGCCTGGAGCGTCTGCCGCCCATCATCACGTTCCATTCGGTGCTGGACTTCACGGTCAGCACGCGCGCGCTGATCAACGCCCTGTATGCGCGCCTGCCCGCCAACGGCAGCGACCTGGTGCTGTTCGACCTGAACCGCGCCACCAAGCTCGGGCCGCAGTTCCGCCGCGGCGTGGCCTGGCAGCTGGCGGGCACGCTGCCAGGCGAAAAGCGCAATTACCGGCTGACGCTCGTCACCAACGCCAGCCCCACGTCTAGCGCCATGATCGAGCGCGTCATCGAGCCGAACGCGACCGCGGTCGTGGAACGCGCCATCGGCATGGACTACCCGCGCGAGGTCTATTCGCTGTCGCACGTGGCGCTGCCGTTTCCGACCGACGACGCGCTGTACGGCACGCACCCGGACAACATCGAGGAATTCGGCATCAGCCTGGGCGCCATGTCCATGCGCGGCGAGGTCGGGGCTTTCGTGATCGGCATGGATACGCTGACCCGGCTGACCTCCAATCCGTTCTATGCCTATCTGGTCAAGCGCGTTGATGGGGTGATACCAAGATGATGTCTTTCGCACTGTCCGGCATTTTCGCCATCCTGCTGCTGGGGCTTTTGTACCTGGCCAGCCCGGTGTTCGTGCCGTTGACGTTCGCGCTGTTCGTGATCTGCCTGGTCGCGCCGCTGCGTCAGTACCTGGGCCGCAAGATGCCCGCGCCGCTCGCCGCGATCCTGGCGTTGGTGGTGACGCTGGTCGTGTCGGTGGTGTTCCTGTCGCTGGCGGCCTGGGGCTTCAGCCTGGTCGCGCAGTGGGTCATGGCCAACGCCGCGCGCTTCCAGCGCCTGTTCACGCTAGAGACCGAAATGCTGCACCCGCACGGCGCGATGGCGATCCAGATGTTCCAGGACAGCTTCAACGTGTCATGGCTGGTGCGGGCGATCCAGGAAGTGGCGCTGCGGATCAATAGCATGCTGGGCATGATCTTCATCGCCTTCGTCTTCATTGCGCTCGGGCTGTTCGAACTGGACGAGGCGCCGGAGCGGCTGACCCGCCTGCTGGGCGAGGCAAGGGCGCAGCGCTGGATGGCGGTCGCCCGCGAGGTGGCAAGCAAGCTGCGCTGGTACATGGTGATCCGCACCATCGCCAGCGTGCTGACGGGCGTGACCGTCTGGCTGTTTGCGATCTACGCCGGGCTGGAGCTGGCGACCGCCTGGGGCGGGCTGGCGTTCCTGCTGAACTACATCCCGTTCCTGGGGCCGCTGGTGGCGACGGTGTTTCCGGCGTTCTTCGCGTTCGTGCAATACGGATCGTTGCAGACGAGCATTCTGGTGCTGGTCGTCTTGAACTGCATCCAGATCGTCTACGGCTGCTATCTGGAACCCCGGCTGGCCGGCAGCGCGTTTTCGCTGTCGCCGCTGATGGTGATGTTTGCGGTGTTTTTCTGGGGGTTGGTGTGGGGCATACCGGGCACGTTCATCGGCGTGCCGCTTCTTATCACGATGACCACGGTGTACGGCGCCAGCCGCAGTTTGCGCGTTACCCGCGGCTGAGCCGGCCGTCCCGGGCAGCATCCGGGACGGCGGCCGACCTGCTCACGTCTTTGCTCAATACTGGAGGTGCATGATGGAAAGCGGTACTCCCAAGAAGCTTGGATTGCTTGCCCTGACGGGCATGGTGGTGGGGTCGATGATCGGCGCCGGGATCTTTTCGCTGCCCCGGACCTTTGGCGGGGCAACGGGCGTGGTTGGGGCGGTGATCGCCTGGATCATTGCGGGCGCGGGCATGTACACGCTGGCGCGCGTGTTCCAGGCGCTGGCCGAGCGCAAGCCCGACCTGGACGCGGGCGTCTTTGCGTATGCCAAGGCCGGGTTTGGCAATTACCTGGGCTTTCTGTCCGCGTTTGGATACTGGATCGGCAGCTGCATCGGCAACGTGTCGTATTGGGTGCTGATCAAATCGACGCTGGGCGCCTTCTTTCCCGTCTTTGGCGACGGCAACACGGTCATCGCAATCGCTGTGGCGTCCGTGGGCATCTGGATGTTCCACTTCATGATCCTGCGCGGGGTGCAGCAGGCGGCGTTCATCAATGCCGTGGTGACCGTGGCCAAGATCATCCCGATCGTGGTGTTCATCATCGTGCTGTTCGTGGCCTTCAAGGTTGACCTCTTCCGCATCAATTTCTGGGGCGACATGAGCGGCTACAGCCTGTTTGAGCAGGTGAGGCGAACCATGCTGGTGACGGTCTTCGTCTTTCTGGGCATCGAGGGCGCCAGCGTTTATTCCCGCTTCGCGTCGAAGCGTTCGCACGTGGGGGTGGCCACGCTGATCGGGTTTGTGACCGCGCTGCTGCTGATGGTGCTGGTGTCTCTGCTGCCCTATGCCGCCATGCAACAGACCGACATCGCGGCGCTGCGCCAGCCGTCCATGGCCGGCGTACTGGAGTCGGTGGTTGGGCCGTGGGGCGCCGTGTTCGTCAGCGTCGGTCTGCTGATCTCGGTGCTGGGCGCGTATCTGGCCTGGTCGCTGATCTGCGCCGAAGTGATGCACGCGGCAGCAAAGACGGAAGACATGCCGCGCGCGTTCGCCCGCGAGAACAAGAACGGCGTGCCGGTCGTCGCGCTGTGGGTGACCAACATCATCGTGCAGCTTTTCGTCATCAGCACGTACTGGTCACGCGATGCGTTTTCGCTGATGCTCAGCCTGACCAGCGCGATGTCGCTGATTCCGTACCTGCTGGTCGCGGGGTTCGGCTGGCAGCTCGCCAAGCGCGGCGAAACCTACGTCGGCGGCAAGGACCAGAAGCGCGATCTCACACTTGCCAGCATCGCGGCCGTCTACACGCTTTTCATGATCTTCGCCGGCGGCTTGAAGTTCCTGCTGCTGTCGGCGCTGTTGTATGCACCCGGGTCGGTCCTGTACTTCTGGGCCCGGCGCGAGCAGGGCCGGAAATTCTTCACCGGCTGGGAGTTGGTCGTTTTCATCGTGGCATGCGTCGGAGCCCTGGCCGCCATCGTGGGCCTGATCTACGGCTGGATTGCCATCTAACGTCTGGGAGCTAGTCATGGCTGATACCGAGGAATTTGGAGTCCATTCAGAAGTCGGGCAATTGCGCACGGTGATGGTCTGCGCGCCAGGACGCGCCCACGAAAGATTGACGCCCTCCAATTGTGATGCGCTGCTGTTTGACGACGTCATGTGGGTCGACAACGCGAAACGCGACCATTTCGACTTCATGACGAAGATGCGGGACCGCGGCGTGGACGTCGTGGAAATGCACAACCTGCTGGCCGAAACGGTCGCGATACCTGAAGCGAAGAAGTGGATCCTGGACAACCAGGTCGT
The DNA here is from genome assembly GCF_040775605.1 of Achromobacter animicus. Classification (NCBI taxonomy): domain Bacteria; kingdom Pseudomonadati; phylum Pseudomonadota; class Betaproteobacteria; order Burkholderiales; family Alcaligenaceae; genus Achromobacter; species Achromobacter animicus. The sequence continues at coordinate 4,323,566 of NZ_JAYGJK010000001.1, read as the reverse complement.
GGCGAACCAGGTTGGCCTGGGCCTGCTCGACGAGATCCGCAGTTACCTGGACGGCTTGCCGGCGCGCAAGCTGGCCGAGACCCTGATCGGCGGGCTGTCGACCGAGGAGTTCCCCGAGTCGATCGGCGGCGAACAGCTCACGCTCATCAAGGAAGCCGCCGGCGTCACGGAATACCTGCTGCCGCCGCTGCCCAACACGCTGTACACGCGTGATACGACCTGCTGGATCTACGGCGGCGTCACGCTCAATCCGCTTTATTGGCCCGCGCGGCACGAAGAGACGATCCTGACGTCGTCCATCTACAAGTTCCATCCGCGCTTTGCCGGCAAGGTGAACGTCTGGTGGGGCGACCCCACCGCCGACCATGGACTGGCCACGCTGGAGGGTGGCGACGTCATGCCCATCGGCAACCGGACGGTGATGATCGGCATGAGTGAACGCACGTCGCGCCAGGCCATCAGCCAGCTGGCGGCCAGCCTGTTCGCCAAGAATGCGGCAGACCGGGTGATCGTGGCGGCCATGCCCAAGCTGCGGGCGGCCATGCACCTGGACACCGTGCTGACCTTTGCCGACCGCGATTGCGTGCTGATGTATCCCGACATCGTCAACAACATCCAGGCGTTCTCCTATCGGCCGGGCAGCGCGCCGGGGTCGCTGGAGCTGCACAAGGACAAGGGGTCCCTCGTGGACGTGATCGGCGAGGCGTTGGGCATCAAGAAGATGCGCGTCGTCGAGACCGGCGGCAACGCCTATCTGCGCGAGCGCACGCAGTGGGACAGCGGCGCCAACCTGGTTTGCATCTCGCCCGGGGTCGTGCTGGCGTATGACCGCAATGTCTACACCAACACGCTCTTGCGCAAGGCGGGGATCGAGGTCGTCACCTTTGTCGGCGCCGAACTGGGCCGGGGCCGGGGCGGCGGGCACTGCATGACGTGCCCGATTTCGCGGGATCCCGCCTAGCGGCGCACTGCCGCGCGCGGCCATCCCTTAAAAGGGCGGCCGCGCGGGCGCGCAACCACCGGATCGCTTTCAGGAGAAGAACGTGAGCGGGGAAACTGCCAAACTTTCTCGCATGGCGCTGGCCGCCATGGTGGTGGGATCGATGGTGGGCGCGGGAATCTTTTCGCTGCCCAGCGTCTTTGCGCGCAATACCGGGCCGGTGGGCGGTCTGGTGGCCTGGGCCATTGCCGGCACGGGCATGTTGACGCTGGCGATGGTGTTCCAGTTCCTGTCGCGCCGGCGCCCCGATCTGGACGCCGGCATCTTCGCGTATGCCAAGGCCGGATTCGGGCTGTATCTGGGCTTTCTGGCGGCGCTGGGCTACTGGACGGCCGCCTGCCTGGGCAACGTCAGTTATTTCGTCATCTTCAAGGGAACGCTGGGCGCCGTCCTGCCGTTCTTCGGCGACGGCGATACCGTGTCTGCCGTGCTGGTGTCGTCGGTGCTGCTGTGGTCCACCCATTTCCTGATCCTGCGGGGCATCCGGCAGGCGGCGGGCATGAACACGGTCGTGACCATCGCCAAAGTCGTGCCCATCGCCATCTTCATTGTCTTCGCCGCGTTTGCCGTGGACCTGGACGTGCTGCGCGCCAACATTGCCGAAGGGCTCAGCGGCGGGGGCAAGGGCAGTCTTTTCGAACAGGTGCGCAACACGATGCTGGTCACGGTGTTCGTGTTCCTGGGCGTGGAGGGCGCCAGCGTCTATTCCCGCTACGCCAAGCGCCGAGAGGACGTGGCGGTGGCGACAATCGTCGGGTTCTTGCTGGTGCTGGCGCTGCTGGTGCTGGTGACGATGCTGTCGTATGGCGTGCTGCCGCGCGCGGAACTGGCCTCGCTGCGCAACCCGTCCATGGCGGGCGTGCTGCGGGCCGCGGTCGGACCGTGGGGCAGCATGCTGGTCAGCGTGGGGCTGATGGTGTCGGTGGCGGGCGCCTACCTGGCGTGGATCCTGCTGGCCGCCGAAGTGCTGCGCGCCGCGGCGGGCGCGGGCATCATGCCGTCGTTTCTGGGCCGGGAAAACCGCCACGGCGTGCCGGCGGCGGCACTGTGGCTCAGCAACGGCATCGTGCAGCTCTTTCTGATCGTCACGCTCTTCACCGAGGACACCTTCGTGCTGCTGAAGAACATGGCCAGTTCGATGAGCCTGATTCCGTACTTCTTCGTGGCGGCGTTCGGGCTGATGCTGGCGGTGCGGGGTGAAACTTATGACGGCTGGAGCCGGCGGCGCAAGATCGAGCTGGGGCTGGCGGTGGCGGCCACGGTCTATGCGGCCGGGCTGGTGTATGCGGGCGGTTTCCGGTATTTCGTCCTGTCTTGCGTCATCTACGCGCCGGGCACCATTCTTTTCCTGATATCGCGCCGCGAGCAGCGCGGCAACATCTTCGCGCCGTACGAGTGGCCGATCCTGCTGCTCGTGCTGGTGTCCTGCGGCATCGGCGTGTGGGCGATCAGCACGGGCAATACGGCGTTTTAGCCGAAAGGGGCAGGGGGCAGCACGGCAATGAGCAGCGAACTGGCGATTGTCCTCACCATTCTTTGTGCGGCCGTCGTGCTGTTCGTCATCGGGCGGCCGCGGTCGGATGCCGTCGCGCTGCTGGTCATGCTGCTGCTGCCGCTGAGCGGCACCGTGACCTACCGCGAGGCGCTGGACGGGTTCTCGAATCCCGCCATCATCCTGATCGCGTGCCTCTTCGTGGTCGGCGAGGGGCTGGTGCGGACCGGGGTGGCGCAGGCCGTCGGCGACCTGCTGCTGCGGCACGGCGGCAAGAGCGAGGGCTGGCTGGTGTTGCTGGTGATGGGGGCGGTCGGCGCGATGGGCGCCGTGATGAGCTCCACGGCCGTCGTGGCCATTTTCATCCCCATCGTGCTGCGGATCGCGCGCAAATCCGGCATGGCGGCCCGGCGGATCCTGATGCCGATGGGCGCGGCGGCGGCGATCAGCGGCATGCTGACGCTGGTGGCGACCACGCCGAATCTGGTGCTCAATAGCGCGCTCGGTTATGCGGGCTACGAGGGTTTCGGCTTTTTCGACTTCACGCCGATCGGGATCGTCGTCCTGGCGGGCGGCGTCGCCTACATGCTGTTCGCGCGCAAGCTCATCGACGCGGGCCAGGGGCCGCGCGCGCTGAACCGGCCCAGCCTGGGCGACTGGGCGACCAAATATTCGCTGCAGAACCGGGCATGCCGCCTGCTGGTGCAGACCGACTCGGACCTGGTGGGACGCCAGCTCGGACTGTGGGCGGGCGAACTCGGCAAGGCAGCATTCGTCATCGCCATCGAGCGCAACACGCGGTTCGCGCGGGCCGTCATGCGCGCGACGGCGGACGACGTGCTGGAGGCGGGCGACATCCTGCTCCTGGACAGGGATGCAGAGGGGTTCGATATCGACGGCTTTTGCAGCCGGCATCACCTGCGGCGGCTGGAGATGTCCGGCGTGTACTTCACGGATCAGGCCCGTGATGTGGGCATGGTGGAGGTCATTATCCCGTCGGAATCTCGGCTGGACGGCGCGAATGCGCGCGATTCCGTGGTGCTGGGGCGGCATGGACTTTTCGTCGTGGGCCTGTGGCGCGGCAAGGAGGCCAAGCGCGACCTGCCCGACGTGAAGATGCGCGTGGGCGATACGTTGCTGGTGGTCGGGCCGTGGGCGGGCATTTTTTCCCTGCAGGCCGAAGAGCACGATCTGGTCAGCCTGGCGATGCCGGTCGAAGCCGATTCGCTGGTGCCGGTGCCCAACCGCGCCATCCACGCGCTGCTCTCGCTGGCGACGGTGGTGTTCCTGATGCTGACCGACTGGGTGCCCAACGTGATGGCGGGGCTGATCGGCGCCCTGATGATGGGCCTGTTCGGCTGCGTGACGCTGGACGTGGCGTACCGGTCGATCAACTGGCGGGCGCTGATCCTGATCGTGGGCATGCTGCCGTTTGCGCTGGCGCTCAAGCGCAGCGGCGGCGTGGACCTGGCCGCGCAGTTCCTGCTGCACTATTCGGGCGATTGGGGCATCTACGGCCAGTTGGCGCTGGTGTTCGTGGCGACGGTGACGCTGGGCGTGGTGGTCTCCGGCACCGCGACGGCCGTGCTGATGGGCCCGGTCGCCATCAGCATCGCCGAAAGCCTGCACGCGTCTCCCTATGCATTTGCGATGACGGTGGCCATTGCGTCGTCGGCGGCGTTCATGTCGCCGGTGTCTACGCCCTCTAATGCGCTGGTCAGCGTGGCGGGCGGTTTCGGGTTTGCCGACTATCTGAAGATCGGGACACCACTTGCTGTGTTTTCGCTGGTGGTCAGCGTGCTGCTGATTCCGATCCTGTTTCCGTCCTGAGGGCGGATGACCCCATCCGGAGGTTCGATCATGTTTGTCAGGACTGGCATTGCATTCACGGCGGCATCGCTGATGCTTGGCGCTTCGCTGGCGCATTCCCATAGCTTGCCTGCGGCGCCGGCTGCCACGGCGCCGCCGCCGACCGCGCAGGCCGCGGCGGATTCGCGGATCCTGTTTGAAAACGTGCGCATCTTCGACGGCGTGTCCGGCGACCTGAGCCCGGCGAGCAGCGTTCTGGTTCACGGCAACGTCATCGAAAAAGTGTCGCGGGACAAGATCGCGGCAGACGGCGCTCGCATCATCGATGGCGGCGGCCGCACACTGATGCCGGGGCTGATCGATATGCATTGGCACAGCATGTTCGTGGGCGTGCCGCTGGCGGTGGCGATGACGCAGGATCCCACTTACCTGAACATCGTCGCGGGCGTCGAGGCGAAGAAGACGCTGATGCGCGGCTTCACCACGGTGCGTGACCTGGGCGGCTCGGCCTTCAGCCTGAAGCTGGCGGTGGACCAGGGCGTGATCCCCGGTCCGCGCATCTATCCGTCCGGCGCGATGATCAGCGTGACCAGCGGGCATGGTGACTTCCGCTCGATGGCGGACCTGCCGCGCACCCTGGGCGCGCCGGGCTCGCGGCACGATCTGTCCGGCGATAGCACGATCGCCGACAGCCCCGACGAAGTGCGCCTTCGCACGCGCGAACAGCTCATGCAGGGCGCGACGCAGATCAAGCTGACCGGCGGTGGAGGGGTGTCGTCACCGCACAGCCCGCTGGACGTGGTGACGTTCACCGAACCGGAGTTGCGCGCGGCGGTGGATGCCGCGACGGACTGGGGTACGTATGTGGCGGTGCACGCCTACACGCCCACCGCCATCCAGCGCGCCATCAAGGCGGGCGTGCAGAGCATCGAGCACGGCAGCATGATGGACGAGGAAACGGCCGAGCTGATGGCGCGCGCGGGCGTGTGGCTGAGCACGCAGCCCTTTCCGGACGAACTGGCCGACGCCTTTCCGCGAGGATCGGATCAATGGCAAAAGGCGCAGGAGGTCTTTGCCGGGACCGACCGGACCTACCAGCTGGCGATCAAGCACAAGCTCAAGACCGCGTTCGGCACGGACATCCTGTTTTCAAGCCAGTTGGCCGAGCAGCAGGGCCGCATCCTGGCAAGCCTGACGCGGTGGTACACGCCGGCGCAGACGCTCATCATGGCAACCGGCACGAACGCGGAGCTGCTGAAACTGTCGGGCAAGCGCAACCCCTACCGCGGCGATCTGGGTGTCGTGCGCGAAGGCGCGCTTGCCGACCTGCTGCTGGTCGATGGCGACCCGATCCAGGACATCAAGCTGATCGGCGATCCGGACAAGAACTTCCTGGTCATCATGAAGGATGGCGTCATCTACAAGGACGCAGTGCCCGTCCGTTGAGCGAGGCGTCCGCTCGTGGCGCTGGCGGACTTCCGGCGCGTGACGCGTGGCCGAGGCCGAGGCCGAGGCCGGCGTTCCCTAGGCGGCGCCGTGGACCCGGATCATTCAGGCGCGATGCCGGGCACGCCCTGCCGGATGTTGCGGGAGAATTCGGCAGGGTCGGCCGTGGCGCGGGCGCGGTCCGTGTAGCGGCCGCGGCGCCGGTACTCTGCGGCGCTGCCGGCCCCCCGCAGGGCGTCCAGTTTGTACAGGTATTCCGGCAGGTAGCCTGACAGAAGCTGGCGGTAGTCCATCGGCAATCCGGGCACGATGCGCCGGGCCATCTGGAAGACGATGGTGGTGCAGTTTGCCGTGAGCGTGTGATAGAAGCGGGGTGTTGTCTGTAGGCGGTTGGCGGCGTCGACGTAGGCCACGAAGAGTTCGCGCCCAGCGCCCTCGGGCATGTGGATACGGTACAGGTAGCCGTCTTCGCCGCGCACGTTGGTGCGCACCCGCAGACTGTCCGCTTCGGTCGAGGCGATCACGCTCAGTTCGTACTGCTTGAAAAAGCCGCCGATCTCGGAAAACCGGTCGCCCTGCTTGCGTCGGATTTCAACCGAGAACACCACGTGATCGTCGTCGCCAAATCCGAACGACACCAGCGCGTGGGCAATGGCGGGACGGCCCCAGTACGACAGGGCGACGTCCACCGATTGCAGCGTGTCCAGCGCATAACGCCGGGTTTCCCAGCGGGGCGTGTAGTCGGTGCGCGAACGCCAGTCGAAGTTGCGCACGTTGTGCAGCGTGACGGTGTTGCTATTGATGACGCCGTGGGTTTGGCGGGCGACTTCGGCAAGCCAGGGGCGGTCGTTGGACGGGCGGATGCGCAGCCACCACACGAGCACAACGGCTAGCGCCGCGCCATGCAGAACGAGGCCCGGCCACCAACGCGGCCATACCAGTCCGGCGATGGCCGCCAATGCCAACGTCACCCACGCCAGCACTACGACCAATTTCCATGCCGCTGAAAGCGGCGCGCGGATCCACAATGCCAGCGCACCCCAGCCCGTTTCCAGCGCAATGGCGATGCCCAGCAGGATGGAAACCGTCATTGCGCTCCTTGGACGGCGGTTGCGCCGCGCACTGCAATCAGAAGGTGCCTACCGTGACCAGCTGGTCGGACTCGAACATGGCGGCCGGGGAGATGATGGGTTCTTCCCACGGGATGTTCTTGCCGTAGCGTTCCCGCATCTTGGCCTGCACGGCAGGCGAGGCGAGATCGAAGCTTTTCAGCGGCGCCAGCGCGCCGACCTTCACGCCCAGTACGCGCTGATAGATTTTCCACACCAGCTCGGAGCAGTAGATCTGGTCGTCGGACCAGGCGAATACCAGATCGTAGGGCTTGCCGACGTAGGCGGCGCCCGCCTTCGCCAGCCGATCGCGCGCGTCGGGCGTCAGCAGGGAAGTGTCGCGCAGCCGCTTGACGACGTAATGGCCGCGCTCGCCTTGCGCGGTCCATTGAGAGAGGGGGGTGTAGCTGACGCGCGCCGCGGCCTCAAGCACGTAGGGCTGGCCTTGGCGCGTCACGATCATGCCCATGTGGCTGTAGGGCGAGTGCGTGGCTTGCTGGATGGCCAGGCTTTGCGCTGACCGGGACTGCTGGAACACCATGTCGCCCGTCTGGATGTCGGGCGCGGCGGCGGCCGCCATGGACAGCGCGGACAGCGCCGCCAGCGCTGCCGTACAGACCTTTGCCGCCAGCCTCACGGGCGCGCCCGCCCGGTCGCAGGCGTCTGCTTTTTGGCGCGCGGTTTGGCCGCGGGTTTTTCTTCCTTGGGCGGCGTGTCGAACTCTTGTTTGTTGCGTTCGCCGCGTGGCGTGTTTTCGGGGTGGGGTTTGGGAAATGCCCAGGGCTTCGTTTTCTGATCCATTGCATGTACTCCTTGCACAGGCGGAACAGTAGCATTAGCCGGCGGCCCTGGGTAAGTGAGGGTTGACGTCAATATTCATCACATCGTGATATGAAGGCGGAAAATGTCCGCCGCGCGTCATTTGGTCTTGGGTATTTCGCCGACCCAGATGCGGTCGAACTGCTCGCGGACCCGGCGCGCCCAGTCGTCGATGGCGCTTTGCACGTCGGCGGCGGTGGGCTTGCGGTTTTCCGGCAAATTGCTGCCTGTGACTGCGCCCAACGACGCGATCAGCAATTGGTTGGTGGTGGCATCGCGCGCCGAGGCTTCGATCAGCAGCCGCGCCGACTGGTCGCGCAGGCCTGCAGCCTTGGCAGTCTGGCCCAGCACATAACCAATGGGCACATACTCGCCGGGCCGCGGATCGCGGTCGTTGCGGAAGGTGCCGGTGATGGCGGCGCGCAGCCGCACCGAGCGCGGGGCTGGCGCGGAGATCAGCTGATAGCCCGCCTGCGTGAACTCCCGGCGCAGGGCCGCGTTCATGTAGGCCAGCACGCGCTGGCGCATCTCGGCGTCGTCACGGAAGTCCAGCTCGTCCGGCCGGTCGCCCGGAATGTAGGTGACGTCTTCCATGAGCAGCTTCTTGTCGAACTGGCTGCCGATCGGCGGACCCGGCCTGACCCAGATGCGGCCGCCGCTCCAATTGGGATCCTGCTGAAGCTGGCTTTGCGGTTCGCCGAGCGCGGTGGAATAGTCCTTGGCCTTGGGCAAATTGGTGCAGCCGGCCAGTCCGATGAGCGCGCAGCAGGCCGCGCGCAGTGCGAGGTTGGGCTTCATGGCTTTTTCCCTTGTCAGAAAAACGGCGCCCACGGCAGGCAGGCGCAAAACCGGCACGATCCTTGCTGGAAATTATCTGCCTGAACCGCGGCGCGGCGCGGCAATTTTTTCGCTCGCGCAATGCATCGCTGCGTCGCCGCCACATCATCCATCTGGCCATGCGAAAACGCTGTCTCGCTGGTATTGGCCAGCGCTACGATTGGCCTGTGCACATAGAAGGGGGAGAGTATCTATGGACACCGCCAACGAATGGTATGCCGCCGTCAAGGAATGGCAGCGGGCACGTGACGAACTGACCGACGCAATCGCTGCAATCCAGTGGCCCAATCCCACGGCAGGGTGCCTGGAAAACTACGACCGCGCTTTCGCGCATGAAACGCAGGCTCGCGAGCGCATGAACGCGGCGTACGGTCGATCCCGGCAATAGCGGCCGGACGGGCACGGGCGGTGTTCCGGGTGTGCGCCGCGCATGGCTCCATGAAAGGCAGGTTGTGTGGCTCTTTCAGTGGTGCCACGCGCGCGGTATGTTTTCGTTTTCCTCCCTACTGATCGCGCCGCTGCCATGTACCTGCCGTCCGCTTTTCGCGAAGATTCGCTGGAAATCCAGCACGAGTTCATCCGCGCCCACCCGCTGGGGGTTGTCTTCACCAGCGGAGAGGGCGGATTGATGGCGAATCACATCCCCTGTCTGCTGTATCCCGAAGGCGAGCATGGCGTCCTGCGCCTGCACGTGGCGCGCGCCAATCCGCAGTTGGCCGAGCTGGCCGCGGGACGCGAATGTCTGGTGGCTTTTCATGGCGCGCAGGCGTACATCACGCCGTCCTGGTACGCGACCAAGGCGGAAACGCACAAGGTCGTGCCGACCTGGAACTTCGTGGCCGTGCACGTGTGGGGCACGCCGGTGATCCAGGACGATCCGGCCTGGCTGCGCGCCCAGCTTGAGGCGCTGACCGACAGCCAGGAAAAGGCGCGCGTCCAGCCGTGGCGCGTGGACGAGGCGCCCGCCGATTTCATTGCCGCGCAGATGCGCGCCATTATCGGCGTCGAGATCCCCATTGCCCGTATCGAAGGCAAGTGGAAGGTCAGCCAGAACCGCAACGCGGCGGATCGCGAGGGCGTCGCCGAAGGCCTGGTCAGCGAACGCGGCGACGCGGTCATGGCCGGCCTGGTGGCCCGGCGCGGCAAAGGCGCCTAAGGCATCAGGGAGCGCCGCGCTTGGCGTGCGCGCCCCGGCCGGCCGCAAAGCATGCGATGGCCCCGGCTTGCAGCAGGGCGGCCGCAGCCAGGAAGCCGGGAAGCGTCAATCCCGAAGGCTGCAGCCACGTGCGCAGCGCGCCGAATGTCGCGGGCGCAAAGGCATACGCGCCTTGCGACAGCGCGACGATCAGCGGCACCACGCGTGCCGCCTGCTCGCGGGAAAATTCCGTCTGCGCGATCAGCGGCGGCAGCGACGTGGCGTTGCCGATGCCCGACCCAAACAGTACGACGCCCGTCCACAGCGCCCACGCATGGTCGGCGGCCAGCATCAGCACCAGCGATCCCGCAATCTGCATGGCGTATGCCGCGCAGGCTATCTTGCGGCGGTCGGCCCCTGGCGGCATCAGCCAGCCGACGAGCGAGCGGCCGGCGATGGCGCTGGCCGTCGCCAGTCCCATCGCCAGGCCTGCCGTCTGCGCGCCCAAGATCGGCGCCAGCAGTGACAGCAGGTGCGCGATCAAACCGATCTGGGCGAACAGCCCCAATGCCATGCCGGCGGCCAGCGTCACGAACGCCCGGTCTTGGCGCAGCTTGATCGCAAGTGTTGGCGTGGGCGGTGCGGCGCTTTCTTGCGCGGCGCGCGATGGGGCGGTGGCCGGGGGCGTGCCGCTAGATTGGATGCCGCCCGACGATGAGCCGGCCGACGATGAGCCGCCCGACGGGACGCCGCCCGACGGCACGCCGCCCGACGGCACGCCGCCCGACAAATCTCCGTCCGGCGCCTGGCCGATTTGCTGTGGGGTCACCTTGAACACCTTGTGCGACAGCACGGCAATGACGGCGACCATCGCAATGCCAACCCACAGGGCTGCCTGCGCGAAGCCGGCCTGCGCAATCAGGAACACCCATAGCGGCGAAAAGACGATGCCGCCGACGCTGGCGCCGTTGTACGCCATGCCCAGCGCGGCGGGTCGCCGCCGCACGAACCACGGGGCAATCAGCGCGTTGACGGCTGCCGCACCCAGCGTGACCCAGCCCATTCCGCTGACCACCGCGGCGGCATAAAGCTGCCACGGCGCCTGCGCCACCGCCCATCCCGCCACGCCCAGCGCCAACAGCGCCGCGCCGCCTGCGGTCGTGCGGGCGACGCCGATGCGCCGGTACAGACGCGGCAGATTGGCCACCACCACCGTGCCCGCCAGAAAATGCAGGGTGACCGCGCCCGACACCAGCCCGACGCTCCAGCCGGTGCGCTGGACGACGGCATGCAGGAAGACCGGCGGCCCGTAAAAGCCGACGCCCCAGCCGAAGATGGCGAGCATGAAGGTGGCGTAGAGGACTTTCCAGCCGAAAAAGGAAGGGGAAGCAGGCATGGGATGGCGTGGATGTTGTTTTCGTTGAGTCGAAGTATGCTTACGTCCTGCACACAACACTTTGGTCCATACCGAATCATGGATTCCGAGTTCGCCGACATCAACCTGTCCGCCGTGGCGGGCGCTATTGCCGATCCCGCGCGGGCGCGCATGCTGTGCGTGCTGCTGGACGGCCGCGCGCGCACCGCCACGGAATTGGCCGCCACCGCCGACATCGGCGCGTCCACAGCCAGCAGCCATTTCCAGCGTCTGCGCGATCAGGGTCTGGTCGAAATGGCCGTGCAGGGCAAGCACCGCTACTACCGGCTGGCGAGCGGCGACGTCGGCCACGCGCTGGAGGCGCTGTTGGTAGTGGCGGGCGCCGACCGCGCCCCGTTCAAGCCGACCACGCCTTCCGCGCTGCGCGACAGCCGCACCTGCTACGACCACATGGCCGGCACGCTGGCGGTGCAAATTCACGATGCGATGCTGGCCCGGCACTGGTTGACGCCGGACGGCCGCGACTATCTGCTGACGCCGCTGGGCGAGGCGTCGCTCGCGCAGGTGGGCGTTGATGCCGCGCAAGCGCGCCAGCGCCGCCGCCGCTTTGCCTGCGCGTGCCTGGATTGGAGCGAGCGGCGCTCGCATCTGGGAGGCGCGCTGGGCGCCGCGCTGCTCGATGCGCTCTTGGCGCGCGGCTGGATCAACAAGGATCTGGACTCACGCGCGCTGCGCATCACGGCCAAGGGCGAACGCCAGTTTCCGGCCTTCTTCGGTCTTGCCGGCGACCAACCCGCCGCCCAACGGGACGCGCATGCAGCAGCCTGATCGCTTCCTCCGCGCCTCGCCTCATCCATACCGCCCCATACGGCGGTGCACCCGCACACAACCTTTCAAGCCGCGGATGCGGCTTTTTTTACGTCCCGTCCCTCGCGGACAGCTTCTCAACCCTGTACAGGAGGTGGCCTTGCCTACGCTGGCCCTGCACGCGTTCCGTCACGTCATGTCGATCGTGACGGAATTGCGCATCGACGTTAACCATAGTCCCGAAGAAGTGGACAAGGAACTCGATGCCATCCACAACCGCATGAATCGTCCGATGGACCGCCTGCATGGATTGCCGGAGGTCAAGACCGATATCCCTGGCATCGTGCTTCGCTACCGCGAGGCCGACGGCGAGTATTACGTGTATGTGGTGGACGTGCGGCGCGGCCGGCTGGCGGGTTATACCGTCTTCAACCGCCTGATCGAAGTGGGGCGCCGCGCCGATCCCTACGTGCGCGCCCCGCATTCCAAGTACGCCGCCCCTTACCAGGGCATGGGACTGGCCACCGCGGTGTACCGCTGGGCGCTGGATGCGGGTTTGTGCATCCTGAGCGGCGCCCGCCAGTCGGTGGGAGCGCATCGTTTGTGGATGGGGCTGGCGCGCGATTATGTGCTGGGCTTCGTGGACCTGCGCAGCAAGCAGCTTACGTATCTGGGAAGTGAGGTCAGTCCGGCCGTGCGGGACGACCTGCATACCCGCATGATCCTGCTCGGTAAAGGCTGGCGGCTGGACGATTACATGCGCGTGACAGGGATGAAAGTGTCCCAGGATGCACTTTCGCAACAGGGCCTAGGGTAAATCCCCGGAAACCGCTATTGATGCTGCACCGCTAAATGGCGGTGCAGCCCCGCAAGCCGCGTCTACGCTGACTCTTGGCAAAATGGCCATTTTGTTTCCCAGCGGTTGAGAAACGGGGACGCGCTTGCGGCAGCGCAACAGTGTTTCTATTTTCTGCTTGGGTTACAAAACTTATCCGGATTGTCATCGAATCACGGAGTATGCTCGACGGCAGATAGAGGACTACCGAAGTGCATCAGAACAACTTGATCTACAAGGGATACCGCCTCACGGCCAAGGTTTCCCGGGGCAGCGGCGCTATCGAAGTTCCGGCGCAATCCAGCGGCCCTGTCTTCATCGCATCGGTGATGGTCGTGCAGGCAGGCGCCATCCTTGAAGGCGGCGACGAATACCCCGTACCGCAATTTGCCGGCGGCGGCTTTGTCTACAGCCCGCGCGAGGCCGTCCATGCGGCCATTCTGCATGGCCGCGAAATCGTGGACGGCCTGACCAATCTGCCGTCCTGACCCGCCTGCCTTTTGGCGGCTACGTCGAAAACACTTCGCGCCAGTCGCGCGTCTTGGCCAGCGTCTGCACGGTGGCGGACTGCTCCAGGATCGTCACGGCCTTCTTGAATTCCTCGGCCGACGCGCCGTCTTCCAGAATCACCATGCGCGAGTTGCGCGCATCGGCCATCTTCACGTCCGACATCTTGCCGTGGGTCTGATAGACCTGCGTCCAGTCCATCTTCTTGCCCGCCTTCAGGGCGATGGGCTCGATGTAGGTGAGGGCGGTGCTGCCCGCCGCACGCACCGCGTACGCGAAGTCCGCCGTGTGACCGCTGCTGCCCTTGGCGCGCGCACCCTTGACCATGCGGTTCACGCCCACGCCTTCGGCCAGCGCGCGTCCCACCTGGGCGCGGAAGCGCAGCTGGCTGAAACGCGGCATCCACTTCGCGCACTGAAACGACAGGGCCATCGCCAGCTTTACCGCGTCCCATAGCGCTTCCTGCAACTGTTCGTTCGGGCCCGACGCCACGATGGCGCCCGACCGGTCGAAGTGGGCGAGGGTGACGCCCGGCGTCTCGTTCAGGATGTCGATGCGCTTGGCCGCTACCTCGATGCCGAAGCTCGACGCGTGCATCGCGGTCTCACAGGCGTCGGTCAGGTAGAACGATGACTCGTCCGGATGCGCGATGAAAAAGGCCGCGTGCTGGCCGTCAAGGCCCAGCGTCATGGGAGACACGGCGCGGATGGCGTGTTCGCCCGCCGGCAGGACGGTCCAGCCGGAGGCTTCCAGAAAATTGCTCATAGGATCAGTTCGATTTGGCGGCCTTTGAGGGGATGCGCAAAGCCGCCGGCCAGCGTCAGATTCGCTCGCGGCAGGAAATACTGCATCAGCGCCGCGATGGTGTCCAGCGCGGGCACGACGGGCTCGGCATAGCCTTCGCCTTCCTCGACCCAGATATGCTCATGGCTGCGGTCGGCCAGCGGCTTGCGGTACTGCGGCCGGTCCGCGCCCACCAGGCTGGTGTGAAACGAGTCGTCGGTGTCCACCCCGTACACCCGGTGCGGCCCGACGAACAGGCTGGCACAGAACGCTTCCGTCAGAAAGATGGTGGCCTGGCCGTGCACGGCGGTGCGGGCGCCCCGGTACATGACGCGAAAGATCACGTCCTCGCGCACGTCGCCCTTGATCTTGCAAGGGCTGCTGAACTCCATCCACTGCGCACTGCCCGCCGCCGGCTTCGGGATCCAGACGATGGGCTTCGCGGTTTCCTTGGGTTCGGCAAGAATCTCTTGCACCTCATCAACGGTGATTAGCGGTTCGAACTTGTTGGCCATGGAAACAGATAAAGGGTCTTGGAGGGCGCGTGGGCAAACCTGCGAGTGGCGTGCGCTGCGCCCACCGCGCCGCGGAGATAAACACGCGCGCGCAGCATTGCGAGGGGGCGTAATCTTACAAGATGAAGACGGTAGGGGTTGGTTGGCTGTATGGATATACAGTCAAGCGGGCGCCCGGCCTGGAATGATGACATGCCGGTGCCGGTGCTGATGCCCAGCGCGAATCTGCCGTCACAGCGATGTCGCACCAAACGTGTCGCATTGCTTGATGCTGCCGCTTTCCAGGCCGCGCTTGAACCACCGCACGCGCTGCGCGGAACTGCCGTGCGTGAAGGCATCGGGCACCACGTAGCCCTGGCTCTGCTTCTGCAGCCGGTCGTCGCCGATGGCGGTGGCCGCTGCCAGCGCTTCCTCGACGTCGCCGCCTTCAAGAATGTTGCGCGCCGCATCGGCGCGCTGCGCCCACAGGCCGGCAAAGCAATCCGCCTGCAGCTCCAGCCGCACCGACAGCGCATTGGCCTGCGAGGGGTTGCGACGGCGCAGTTGGTCAACCTGGTCCGAAATGCCCAGCAGGTGCTGCACATGATGGCCGACTTCGTGCGCGATCACATACGCCTGCGCGAAATCGCCCGGCGCCTTGAACCGGTTCTGCAGCTCGTCAAAGAACGACAGGTCTATATAGACCTTGCTGTCGCCCGGGCAGTAGAAGGGCCCCATGGCCGATTGGCCGGTGCCGCAGGCCGTCGGCGTGGCGCCGCGAAAGAGCACCAGCTTGGGTTCGACGTACTGGCGGTTCAGTTCCTTCTGGAAGATCGCGTTCCACACGTCCTCGGTTTCGCCCAGCACCTTGGACACGAAGACGGCTTGCGGATCGTTGGCCGGCGGGGCGGTGGCGGGCGCCTGCTCCTGCACCGCCGGCCCCTCGGCCATGTCCAGGACCACGCGGGGATCCACGCCGAAGTACATTGCGACAAGGGCAAGTACTATCGTGCCTATGCCGATGGTGCCGCGGCCCCCGATTCGCGGGCCGCCCGACCGGCGGTCTTCCACATTGTTGCTCTGGCGCGAATTTCCAAGGCGCATATTCGTTCTCCGGGGCGGATCGGCGATACCGCCATTTTGCATCGCCGCGCAATTGAGCGGCCTTCAAGGATGTTAGGATAAACCCATGGCTTTGTACTTCTCCGTCCACCCAGCAAATCCCCAGCCGCGGCTGCTCAAGCAAGCCGCGCAATGGCTTAATGACGGGGGCCTGGTGGCTGTGCCCACCGACTCCAGTTATGCCGTCGTCGCCCGCCTGGACGACAAAAGCGCCGCCGACGGACTGCGCCGCCTGCGCGGACTCGACGAACGGCACCACCTCACGCTTCTATGCCGCGACCTGGCTGAAATTGGCCACTTCGCCCGCGTCGACAACAAGCAGTACCGCCTGCTGAAAGCCGCGACCCCTGGCCCCTGGACCTTCATCCTCGAGGCCACCAAGGAAGTCCCGCGGCGCGTATCGCACCCATCGCGCAAGACCATCGGCATCCGCGTGCCGGATCACGCCGTCCTCCTGGGCTTGCTGGAACAGGCGGGCTCGCCGCTCCTGTCCACGACGCTCATTCCCAAGGATGAAACCGAGGCGTTGAACGACGCAGAAGAAATCCGCGAGCGCTACGACCACGATCTGGCCGCCATCATCGATGCAGGCGCCTGCCCGCAGGCGCCCACCACGGTGATCGACCTCACGGCCGACGAGCCGGTTGTCGTGCGCCTGGGCCGCGGCGATCCCGCCACGCTCGGACTTGTCTGATTTCACCCCTCGCCTCGATGCACGAGACGTGCCGCGCGCGGGCGTGGCTCATCTACAATCCGGTTCGCCATGAATGACATCATCCAAACCATTGCGGTCTACGCGATACCGGTTATCTTCGCCATCACCCTGCACGAGGCCGCGCACGGCTACGTGGCGCGCATGTTGGGCGATCCGACCGCCTACCAGGCCGGACGGGTCAGCCTGAATCCGGCGCGGCACATCGACCCCGTCGGCACGCTGCTGGTGCCGGTCGCCATCCTGCTGGCCTCCAAGCTCATCGGCGGATCCATGCTGCTCTTCGGCTGGGCCAAGCCGGTTCCCGTCGACTTCGGCCGCCTGCGCCGTCCCAAAAAGGACATGGCCTGGGTGGCGCTGGCCGGTCCGGCTGCCAATATGTTCATGGCCATCCTGTGGGCGCTGTCGCTGCGCCTGTTCATGGAAAGCGGCCTGCACGAAAGCTTCTGGTTCGAAATGGCGGTGGCGGGCGTCAACGTCAACCTCGTGCTGATGGCGCTGAACTTGCTGCCCATCCTGCCGCTGGACGGCGGACGCATCCTGTTCAGCCTGCTGCCCAATCGTCTGGCCTGGCAATACTCGAAAATCGAGCCGTATGGCTTGATCATCGTCATTGTGCTTTTGGTCACCGATGTGCTCTGGTTATTGATGCAACCGGTGCTCGGGCTGGGAACGACAATCGTTCAGTGGTTTCTGTAAGATTCCCCCCAATATCCGTTAAACTCAGCGGTTTCACTGAATCAGGCCCTGGGGCAATCCCGCCGCGGGGTTTTGGAGCCCGAATCTATGGCATCCCCTGCTACCGCCGCAGGCGTTAATTTCCAGGGCAGCATGGTGGCCCTGGTCACCCCAATGCAACCCGACGGCAGCCTGGACTACGCTGCCTACCGGTCGTTGATCGACTGGCACGTCCAGGAAGGCACCGACGCGCTGGTGGTGGTGGGCACCACCGGGGAGTCGCCCACGGTCTCCATGGAAGAACACGCGGAACTGATCCGCGTTGCCGTCGAACACGCCGCCGGCCGCATTCCGGTCATTGCTGGCGTGGGCGCCAACTCCACCGACGAAGCCATCCACCTGACGCGCCACGCCAAGGCGGTCGGCGCTCACGCGGGCTTGTCGGTCGTGCCTTACTACAACAAGCCGTCGCAAGAAGGCCTGTACCGCCACTTCCGCACCATCGCGGAAGCCGTCGACCTGCCCACCATCCTGTACAACGTGCCGGGCCGTACCGTTGCCGACATGAGCAACGACACGATCCTGCGTCTGGCGCAGGTGCCGGGCATCATCGGCATCAAGGACGCCACTGGCGACATCGCCCGCGGCGGCCTGCTCCTCCGCGAGGCGCCTGCCAGCTTCCAGGTCTTCAGCGGCGACGATCCCACCGCGGCCGCCCTGATCCTGCTGGGGGCGCGCGGCAACATTTCCGTCACGGCCAACGTGGCGCCCAAGCTCATGCGCGACCTCTGTGCCGCCGCCCTGGCGGGCGACGTGCCGAAGGTCCGTGAACTTAACGCGTTCCTGGCGCGTCTGAACAAGGCTTTGTTCGTTGAAGCCAACCCCATCCCCGTCAAGTGGGCGTTGGCCGAAATGGGCCGCAGCGCGCTTGGCTACCGACTGCCACTGGTCGAACTGAGCGCGCCGCATCACGCAACGGTGCGCAACGCGCTCCAGGAAACGGGACTGCTCTAAATATCGTGAGGAAACGTATGAACAAGCGTCATGCCGGTTTGTCGGCATTGATGTCTCTGGTGTTGCTGGCCGGGTGCTCCGAGGTCAACCAATTCCTGGGCAATGAAGAATCGGTCGACTACAAGAGCGCAGTGAACCAACGCGGAGAGCCCCTGAGCATTCCGCCCGACCTGACGCAAGCCAACAGCGACCCCCGCTACCGCGCGCCGGCATCCGGCTCCACCACCTTCTCTGAGTTCCAGCAGCAAGGCGTGGCCCAGGCCAGCGCCCCGAAGACCAGCAACGTGCTTCCCAGCCGCTCCGACATGCGTGTCGAACGCGACGGCGACCTGCGCTGGCTCGTGGTGGACCGTCCGCCCGAGCAGGTGTTCCCCCGCCTGATCGACTTCTGGACCGAAAGCGGCTTTACTGTCGCCACCAACAACCCCGGCGCCGGCCTGATCGAAACGGACTGGGCCGAGAACCGCGCCAAGATCCCGGAAAGCTGGCTGCGCCAAGCCCTGGGCGCCGTGCTGGAAACGGCCTGGGATAGCGGCGAGCGCGAAAAATTCCGCACCCGCGTCGAACGCGTCAACGGCCACACCGAAATCTATGTCAGCCACCGCCAGATGCTTGAAAAGCGCGTCGGCTCCGACGGCGCTCAGGTGCAGTGGCAGAACGGCAAGGAAGACCCGGGCCTGAACGCCGCCATGCTGGCGCGCATGATGGTCTACCTGGGCACCGACGTCGACAACGCCCGCAGGCTGGTGCAGCAGGCCGAAGCCTCGCCGCAGCGTCCGGCTGTTCAGCAGGACGTCCGCGCACAGGGCGCGTCGCTCATCGTCAGCGAATCCTTCGACCGCGCCTGGCGCCGTGTCGGCGTGGCGCTCGATGGCGGCGGCTTCGCCGTCGAAGACCGCGACCGTTCGGCTGGTGACTACTTCGTTCGCTATGTCGACACGGACACCGGCGAAAAGATGGAACAGCCCGGCTTCTTCAGCCGCATGTTCTCCGGTGACAAGAAGGCACAGGCGCCCCAATACCGCATCCACCTGGTGGGCAACGGCGAACAGACCACCGTCTCGGTACTGGACGCCAACGGTTCGCCTGACAACAGCCCGACGGCGCAGCGCCTGCTGAGCGTCCTGAAGGACAAGATGTAATTGAAACCACCTCGCCGCGCACGCTCAGCGTGCCGCGGCAAGGCACAAAAAAACCCTGGCATGACATGCCAGGGTTTTTTTTGCGTCTTTCAGTGCGGGGGTTCGTGCCTGAAGATTTACGACGCGGGGGTGGTCGAGCCGCCCGGGGTGGTGGAACCGGTGCCGGGGGTCGTGCCAGGGGTCGGTGCGGGCGATGCCGGCGGCGTGCCACCAGGAGCGGGCGTGGTCGCGCCGGGAGTGGGGTTGGCCGCCGGTGCCGGGGCATCTTCCTTCTTGTTGCAAGCGCTGAGCGCGACGGCCAGCACCGAGGCAATAATCAAGGTTTTGCTCATCATTATTTGAACTCCTGTAGATGACGACTCTTGAAACCCCGTTAGGGGAAACCAGAATTCAGGCTACAGGAAGGTTCATGCCGATCGCGTGTGAAAGTTAAAGCGGTGGCATCCCAAAAGCAACAAACCTTTCAGCTTGGTGTTATGTCTTTCTTGATGTGACCCGGCTTACAGACCTGATTTCTTTCTGTGCGACACGGATACTTTTAGGTTTCCAGATACTACTCGGGGCGGTAATGAATCCAACCCGAGTCCAGCCAATCCGCCAGGCAGGCGCGCGCATCCTCTGACAGACGGGCGCAAGCGGGATGCGCACAATCCAGGCTACGCGCATCGGCCAAGAGGCGCAACGCCACGTCGGCGGGCGTCATGGCCGTTTCCCCGTTGATGAAAAGCTGCTTGCCGCGATACAGCATGCGGCTGCGGCGATCCAACACCAGGCGGCCGGACGCGGGCCAATCTTCTTCCAGATCGACATCCAACCCCTCGGGCGCATCGAACACGCTGAGGTTGCTGGGCTCGGTCAGCCAGCAGCCCAGGAAGCGCGATGCCAGGGCATCGTCAAAACGCAGCTTTTCGACCGTTTCCAGCGTGGCGGCCACCAGTCCGTCGGGCAGCGCCGCGGGCGTGTCCACCGCCGGCTGGGCCGGGTCGCGGTAGACCGCCGACAGCTTGGGGCCGGGCAGGGCAGGTTCGCCATAGGGACCGCCCAGAAGGCCCACGCGGGCCATCACCTGGTCCGCAGCGGCTTCCAGGAGGCCGCGCGCCAGTGTCGCCTGCGTCGGCGCCCGGAAACCGATGGAGATCGTCATGCAGCCGTCGCCCATGGCAATGCCGTCATGCGCGGCCTGCGGCGGCAGGTACAGCATGTCGCCCGGCGCCAGCACTGCCTTTTCCTCGGGCTGGAAGTTGCTCAGGATCTTGAGCGGCAGGCCCGGTTCCAGCGACAGGTCCTTCTGGCGGCCGTAGCTCCATTCGCGCTCGCCCGCAGCCTGCAGCAGGAACACGTCGTAGCTGTCGAAATGCGGACCGACGCCGCCGCCGTGGCTGGCGACGCTGATCATCACATCGTCCAGGCGCGCGTCCGGAATGAAGCGGAACAAGGCCATCAGTTCGGCCGCCGCATCGCTATGCAGGTCCACGCTCTGCACCAGCAGCGTCCAGTCACCCTCGTTATCCTTGGGCAGGCGCGCGAAGGGGCCGTTTTCCATCTGCCATTCACCGTTCTCGCGCCAGATCAGACGCGATTCCACGTCGTCGCGGCGCGCGAGCTTCTTGATGGCCGCGATGGTGACGGGCGGCTTGAAAGCCGGAATGGCCTGGCGGATCAGCAACGGCTTCTTCTGCCAGTAACGGCGCATGAAGTCGTTGGGGCTTTGATTGCCCAGGAGCGGCAGCGGTTGGTCGAGGTTCATTGGAGGTGCTTCTTCAAGCGGTAAAGGGCATCCAGCGCTTCGCGCGGGGTGAGGCTGTCGGGGTCAATGGCGGAAAGCTCCTCGCGCAGCGAGTCCAGCGCTTCGATGGCGTCCGAACGTTCGGCTTCGGCGTACGCCTGCGCGTCGGCCTCGGCGGCGGCCGAGAACAGGCCCAGCTGCGGCGTCGGGGCGCCTTGCGCTTCCAGGCGTTCAAGTTCGCGTGTCGCCTGGCGGATGACCGCGGCGGGCACGCCCGCGCGCTGCGCCACCTGAATCCCATAGCTGCGGCTGGCCGGACCTTCGCGCACTTCGTGCAGGAACACGATGCCGCTTGCCGATTCCGCGGCGGCCAGGTGCACGTTGGCGGCCGTGGCCTGCTCGGCGGGCAGACGCGTCAATTCAAAGTAGTGCGTGGCAAACAGCGTCAGCGCGCGGTTGTGCGACAAGAGGCGGCAGGCGATAGCCCACGCAAGCGCCAGGCCGTCATAGGTAGACGTGCCGCGCCCGATCTCGTCCATCAAGACCAGACTGTTGGGCGTGCTGGCCGACAGGATGGCCGCGGCCTCCGTCATTTCCATCATGAAGGTCGAGCGTCCGCCCGCCAGATCATCGGCCGCGCCGATGCGCGTGAAGATGCGATCGATCTTGCCGATCCGGGCGCGCGACGCAGGCACGAAGCTGCCGATGCGCGCCAGCAGCACAATCAGCGCTACCTGCCGCATGTACGTCGACTTACCGCCCATGTTCGGGCCAGTGATCAACAGCATGCGCCGCGCCGGATCCAGGCGGCAGCCGTTCGGCGTAAAGCGTTCGATGGCGCGCTCCACCACCGGGTGGCGGCCGGCGTCGATGTCGATGTCGGCCTGCTCGGACAGTTCGGGCGCGACCCAGTCATGGCGCTGCGCGTGCTCGGCCAGGGCGGCCAGCGTGTCCAGTTCGGCCAGCGCTGCGGCGCAGTCTGACAACGGGCGCACGTGTTCGGCCAGCACGTCGAGCAATTGCTCGAACAGCCATTTTTCGCGGGCCAGCGAGCGGTCCTGCGCGGACAGCACCTTGTCTTCCCAGGTCTTGAGTTCGGGCGTGATATAGCGTTCGGCGTTCTTGAGCGTCTGGCGGCGGCGGTAGTCTTCTGGCACCTTGGCCGTCTGGCCCTTGGTGACCTCGATATAGAAGCCATGCACGCGGTTGAACTCCACGCGCAGATTGCTGATGCCGGTGCGCTCGCGCTCGCGGGCTTCGAGCTGGACCAGGAAGTCGCCGCCATCGGCGGCCAGTCCACGCAATTCGTCCAGTTCCGCATCAAAGCCGGCTGCCAGTACGCCGCCATCGCGGATCGCCACGGCCGGCTCGGGGGCAATCGCCCGCACCAGCAGCGCGGCCAGCGCGGGATCCACCGACAGGTGGGAGATCAGTTCGCCGATGCGCGGCGAGGCCGACATGGGCTCGACCAGATCGGCCAGCGCCGGCAGGGCCTGCAGCGCATCGCGCAGGCTGGCCAGTTCGCGCGGGCGCACGGACCGCAGCGCCAGTCGCGCCGCGATGCGCTCGATATCGGGAAAGGCGTTCAAGGAGGCGCGCAGGGCTTCCAGCAGTCCCGCCGAACCGAACGTCTGCTCGACGTCCATACGGCCGGCCAGCAGCGCAGAAATGGCCTGCTGCCGCGCCAGCGCCTGCTCATTCTCGCGCAAGGGGTGATGCAGCCAGCGGCGCAGGAGACGGCTACCCATCGGCGTGCGGCAACCGTCCAGCAGCGAGAACAGCGTGGGCGAGTCTTCGCCCGACAGCGTCTGGGTCAGCTCCAGGTTGCGGCGCGTGACCGGGTCCAGCAACACGAACTGCCCGGGCCGCTCGGCGGACAGGCTCTGCACGTGCGCCAGCGCCTGCGACTGCGTGCGCGCGGCATAACGCAGCAGGGCGCCCGCTGCGCAAATGCCGGCCGGCATATCCTCAATGTCAAAGCCCGCCAACGTGTCGGTCTTGAAATGCGCCAGCAGATGCGCACGGGCGCCGTCGCTTTCGAAGTGCCAGTCCGGCACGCGGGAGCGCGCGCCCTCGAACGGAAAATCGAACTCCGCGCTGTCCGCGCAAACGATCTCCGCCGGCGCGATGCGATGCAACTCGGATTCCAGTTGAGCCGGCGCGCATTCGGTCACCCGGAACTCGCCACTGGCCAGATTCAGCCAGGCCAGCCCGGCACGCGGCGCGCGCGCGCTGCCGCTGACGAAAATGGCCGCCAGCGCGCGGTCCGCCTTGGCGGGCAGCAGGGCGTCATCGGTCAACGTGCCGGGCGTCACGATGCGCACGATGCGGCGCTCGACCGGGCCCTTGGAGGCAGCGGGATCGCCGATCTGTTCGCAGATGGCGATGGACTCGCCCATCGCGACGAGCCGCGCCAGGTATTGCTCCATGGCATGCACGGGCAGCCCGGCCATGGGAATGGGCACGCCGTTGGACGAGCCCCGCTTGGTCAACGTGAGGTTAAGCAACCGCGCGCCGCGCTCGGCGTCTTCGTAGAACATTTCATAGAAGTCGCCCATGCGATAGAACAACAGCAACGGCCCGGCCTCGGCTTTAAGGCGCAGGTACTGCTGCATCATGGGAGTATGGCCCGCGTGGGCGTCGGCGGCGGTGTTTTGCAGTGCAGAATTCATGCCCGTGATTGTATCGGGGCGGGGAAGGGGTTGCTGAGCTGGGGCGGGACGATTTGGCGGCGGGTTGCGATTTTTCGGATGGGCGGGCGGTTCGTGTGCACGGTGGCTGGAACAGAAATCCCTCGATTTTTGACACCGTCGAACTCCATCGGGCAATGAAGGGCCAGATTGAGATCGAGCGTACGTTCACAACCATGCCCGGCGATCTAGCCGATACGCTTGCAGATACGATCACCTTCGCGGATGCGTTTGCGCTGTTCGGGTACGATTGCTCGCTAACCAAGCGAGGCAACAGCATTAACCAGCAGAAGGGAATCAGCATGCTGCGCGATTTGGGTTGGTCCTTCTACAGCATCCTTGCGCTGATTTGCGGTATTGCTACTGCCTGGTTGCACTGGTGGGTGGTGATGCACGAGGGACTCTGGCCGTACATCATCTTCGAATTGATCCCCGGGCTTCCCGGCGTGGCTTCCGGCGTCTATGCCATACACCGAGATGGCAGCAAGGTAGCGTGGGCTGGTGTGCTGCTGTCGTTGTCGCCGCTGGCGACTTGGCTCAGCATCTGACAAGCGACTTTTTAAACATTTCCGTCCAGTGTCAGACACATTCAAGCGTTAGACGAGCCAGCGGCCGCGCCGTGATCTGCAGCGCCCCTTACCGTTGGCAAGCCCCGCCGATCCGCATGCCGACTAATACAATTGGCGCGTTATCCAGACGGTCTGCCCATCCGTGACCACAAGCGAAAAGTTGAAGACCTGGGCCAAACGAATCAAGCGTGACGGCGTCACGCTATGGTTTGCCGGCAAGGACCCGCGAACGCCCTGGTACGCGAAGGCGCTCGGCGTGCTGGTCGTGGCTTACGCCTTGAGCCCGATCGACCTTATTCCGGATTTCATCCCGGTGCTGGGATACGTTGACGACGTCCTGCTGCTCCCGGTCCTGATCTGGCTGACCATCAAACTCCTTCCTTCGGATGTCATCTCGGATTGCCGCCAGCACGCTGATGAATGGATGCGAGAAAAGGGTGAAAAGCCCCGGAGCGTCCTCGGCGCGCTATTGATTGTTGCGGCCTGGGCAGCCTTTGCCGCGGCGGCATGGCTGTGGTGGTCCGCCAGAGACTAGCCGCCGGCGTCACGATCCCGCCAACTTGCAGCCTTATTGCCCCGCCGGGCACAATCCCCCCTCGTGGCGCACGTGGACGCCGCAGGAGTTTCACCCCCATGCCCGACATTGCCGTTCCCGCCGTCCTGGACGCCACCGAGCGCGTTTCCATTTCCAGTGGCGACCACCAAGCCGAATTCGCACCAGGCGGGGGCGGGCGGCTGACGCGTCTTTCCACCGGCGCTCACGAATGGATCGTGCCCCTGACCGCCACAGAATGGCCCGCCGGCAAATGGCCTCGCGCCGGATCCTATCCGCTCGCGCCATATTCCAACCGCATCCGCGACGGCGTCTTCACCTTCAATGGCGCCCGCTATGCACTCCAGTCCGTGCCGAACCGGCCACAAGCGATCCACGGCGCCGGGCTCTTCCAATCCTGGCAAGTCCGCAATCTGACTCCCGACAGCGTCGACCTGGTGCTCGATCAACCGGCCGGCGTACTGGGCTGGCCCTGGCCGTTCGAGTGCGTGCAGCGCTGGCGCCTGGACAGCCGCGGGCTGAGCCTGAAGCTGTCCATCACCAACCAAGGCGACACCCCGATGCCCTGCGGTATGGGCATCCATCCGTATTTCACGGCCCAGCGCGTGTCGCTGCACGCCCGACGCATTTGGCCGTCGGATGAGAATGGCCTCCCCACGGGAAGCAAAACGACGACAGTGCGTGAATTGCGCCAGTCCGCCGAGGGCTGCGACACGTACATGTCGCAGTGGCAGGGCCGCGCGACGCTGCATTGGCCCGATGGGCACGAACTGGCGCTGCATGCCGACCCGGCGTTTGCGCATCTGGTGGTGTACACGGCCCCGGGCGCGGATTTTCTTTGTGTAGAACCGGTCACCAACGTGGCCGACGCGTTCAACCTCGCGGCGGCTGGCGAGACCCGCACCGGCATGCAGGTGCTGGAACCGGGCGAGCGCTTAGCGGCCACGCTGCTATTAGGTCTTGCGCCGGCTCGCAAAAGGTAAATGGCAGCTTGGTAACCGCCGCACCCTGCGGCGATAATCCGCACAAATCAAGAATCAGGAGTCGTACGTGAAAAAGCTCAGCACCGAACAATTGGAGGCCGCTGTCGAGACGCTGCGCCGGACGCAGGCCAAGCTGGCTCGTGCGGGCAACTTGCCGCTGGAGCCGACCATCTATGCCAGCGCCAAGGGCTTTCGCCGCAACGTGCCCGATTACGTGTGGTCCTGGCTGTCCGGCCTGCTGGCGCCGCACAAGAGCCTGTCCGCCTGGATGGACGCGCATCAGACGGGTTGGCGCGAAGGCAAGACGCCGGCGGCCGCCGTCTATGCCCGCACGGAAAACGGCTGGTTCCAGTGGCTGATTGCCGAGCTGGAAGCCGAAATCAACGACCCGCACGCACGCGCCAAGCGCGAAGGCCGAGGCTGACAGGCCTGTTCACGCCCGGCGCGCCGCGCCGGCGCACGCGATCCCGCACGGGATCGCCGCGTTTCTAGAACCCCTCCAGCACGATCTTGCCGCGCGCCTTGCCGCTTTCGATGAAGGCATGCGCGCGCCGCAGGTTTTCGGCGTTGATCTTGCCGTAGTGCTCGCCCAGTGTCGTGCGCAGCGTGCCGTTGTCGATGAGACGGGCGGCCTGGTTCAGCAGCTCGTGCTGGGCGATGAGGTCGGGCGTGTTGTGCAGCGGCCGCGCAAACATGAATTCCCAATGCAGCGACGCCGATTTGCCCTTGAGGAGCCGGACGTCCACGGCGGCCGGGTCGTCGATCAGCGCGATCTTGCCCTGCGGCGCAATCGCCTCGGCCATCTGCGCAAAGTGCTTGTCCGTGTGCGTCAGGCCGGCGATATAGCTGACGTTCTCAAAGCCGATGCGCTTGAGCTCCTCGGTCAGCGGCCGCGTGTGATCGATGACGTGATGCGCGCCCAGTTCGCGCACCCAAGCCTGTGTTTCGGGACGCGAGGCCGTGCCGATCACCGTCAGGCCGGTGAGCTGACGCGCCAACTGCACGAGGATCGAGCCAACTCCACCGGCCGCGCCAATGACGAGCAGGCTGCGCTGGCTGGGCGCGGCGTTGTCCAGCACGCGCAGGCGGTCGAACAGCAATTCCCATGCGGTGATGGTGGTCAGGGGCAGGGCGGCGGCCTGTGCAAAGTCCAGGCTCTTGGGCATGTGGCCAACGATGCGCTCGTCCACGATGTGGCGTTCGCTGTTGGCGCCCGGTCGGGTCAACGCGCCGGCATACCAGACGCGGTCGCCGGGCTTGAAGAGGCTGGTGCGGGCGCCGACCGCCCGCACCACGCCCGCGGCGTCCCAGCCGATGATTTCGGGCTTTCCTTCCTGCGGCTTGCGGTTGGCGCGGATCTTCACGTCGACAGGGTTGACCGAGATGGCGTGCACGTCCACCAGCAGGTCGTAGTCGCCCGGCACGGGTTCGGGGGCGGTGATGTCCCGCAGCGCGTCGGCGTGGTCGGCGGGCAGGTTCTTGAAGTAGGCAATGGCTTTCATGATGGGGTTCTGGTGATTCAAGGGATCAGATGATGGAGCGGACCACGCCGCCGTCCACGCGCAGGGCCGCGCCGTTGGTGGCTGACGCCTGCGTCGAGCAGGTGTAGACGACCATGTTCGCCACTTCTTCCACCGTCGCAAGGCGGCGCAGCAGCGAGGTCGGGCGATGCTGGGCGATGAAATCCTGCTCCATCTGTTCCTGCGAAACGCCTTGCTCCTTGGCCATTTCCGCAAAGAAGTCGGAGACGCCTTCGGAACGCGTCGGGCCCGGCAGCACGGCGTTGACGGTGACATTGGTGCCCGCAGTCAGCTCGGCCAGGCCGCGCGACACGGCCAGCTGGGCCGTCTTGCTGACGCCGTAATGGATCATCTCGGCGGGAATCTGCACGGCGGATTCGCTGGAGATGAACACGATTCGGCCCCAGTTGGCCGCCAGCATCCGCGGCAGGTAATAGCGCGACAGGCGGATGCCGCTCATGACGTTGGTGTCCATCATGGCCTGCCAGTCGTCGTCGGTGATTTCGGTGAAGGACTTGGGCGTGAACGTGCCGGCGTTGTTGACCAGGATGTCTACATCGGGATGCGCGGCGCTGACCGACGCCGCGCCGTCCGCGGTGGCCAGGTCCGCCTGCACGGTGGTGACCTGCGCGCCTGCCACCTGCTGCGAAATGGTCTGCGCGGCCTGCGCCAGCTTGCTTGCATTGCGACCATGCAGGACGACCTGCGCGCCGGCCTGCGCCAGTCCGGTGGCGATAGCCAGGCCGATGCCACCGGACGATCCGGTGACCAACGCCTTCTTGCCCTTCAGTTCGATGTTCATGCGGTGACTCCTTGCGTGTCGGGGAATGAGTGCATGATTACCCACACCGCGGCGATGAAAAACCGGCTAGCATCGCAGGCAGTTTCAATAATTTTTTGAAAATGAGGCCGGAATTGGTCCGATTCGAGGATTTGAGAATCTTTGTTGCTGCGACGGATCTGGGCAGCTTTTCCGCCGCCGCGCGCGAGCTCGACCTGACGCCGGCAGTGGCCAGTGCCGCGCTCAAGCGGCTGGAACAGGAACTGGAGACGCGACTGTTTGTGCGGTCCACGCGCAGCCTGCGCCTGACCAGCGACGGCGAGCGCTATCTGGAGTACGCGCGGTCAGCGATCTCCACGCTCGAGGCTGGCAAGAACGCCATGGCGCGCGACAAGACGGACATCGCCGGCACCTTGTCGGTGTCGATCCCTTCCGACCTGGGCCGCCACGTGCTGCTGCCGTGGCTGGACGAGTTTCAGCGTCAGCATCCCCGCGTCAATTTCCAGTTGCGCATCAGCGACCGGCTGGCGGACCTGTACCGGCAGCCGGTCGACATCGCCGTGCGTTACGGCACGCCGAACGACTCAAGCCTTGTCGCGCTGCCGCTTGCCGAACACAACCGGCGCGTGGTGTGCGCCGCGCCCGCCTATCTGGCGCGACATGGCGTGCCGCAAACGCCGGCGGATCTGCGGCGGCACAACTGCTTGTCGTTCGTGCTCGGCGAAACCCTGCATGACCGCTGGACATTCGAGCATGACGGCACCAGCCTCACCATTCCGGTCAAGGGCGATCGCGTCGGCGATGACGGCGACCTGGTGCGTCGCTGGGCGCTGGCTGGGCACGGCGTGGCGTACAAATCACGCTACGACGTGCTGACGGATCTGCGTGCGGGCCGGCTTGTCGAACTGCTGACCGGCTACGTCAGCGAACCGTCACCGCTGTACCTGCTGTGCGTGCACCGCATGCTCCTATCCCCCGCAGTGCGGCGGCTGCGGGAGTTCTTGCAGGAACGCTTCAAGGCGTTCGAGGCCGGTTAGCGGCGCGTTGATGGGGGGGCCGCGGCAGGGATACGCCGCAGCCATTCGCCAAATCAATGCGCCGCGTGATGCCCGCCCGCTGCCTGCTTGTTCGCCGCACGCGTGCGCGCCGCCTTCTTGGCAGCGGCCGAGCGGCCAGCCGCACCCTTGGTCGCCGCGGCCTTGCGCGCCGCAGCCGAGCGGTCCGCAGCCGTGCGCTTGCTCGCCGTCTTGGTCGCGTTGCGTGACAGCGCCGACTTCGATGCGGGCTTGGTGCTTTCCTTCTTCAGGGCCTTGGTTGCGGCCTTGGAGCGCGTGCTCGACTTGGCATGGCCGTCGTGTGCCGCGCGCGTGTCCTGCTCGGCCTTGCGTTTGGTTTCGGCGCTGGCCTTCTTGGGCGTGCCAAGCTTCACACCAGCGCGGCGCGCCTTGGACAGGCCGATCGCGATGGCCTGCTTGCTGGACCGCACGCCATGCTTGCCTTCGCGCACGTTGTCGATTTCTTCGCGCACAAATTCGCCGGCCTGCGTCGACGCGGACTTTCCCTCCCGCTTGTCGCGCTTGGCGCGTTCGATGGTCTTTCGTTCAGGCATGGTGATCTCCTTTGCTTCGCGTTGCAAAAGCGATTCCGTCGCCGGTCGAGACCGCGCGACGGAACTCGTAACACCACTCTATCGCTGCGCAGGTATCCTGTGTGTTCGAATGGATTGCCGGTCGTAAGCGCCGGAACACGGCCAAGCACCGACGATTCACGACTCACCTCACAGCGGAGACGAGCTATGTCGAATCATGTCTATAAGCAGATCGAGTTGGTGGGCTCTTCCACCAAATCCTCCGACGATGCGATCGCGAAAGCCATTGAGCGCGCGTCCGAAACCTTGCGCAACCTGGATTGGTTTGAAGTGACCGAAGTGCGCGGTCACATCAAGGACGGCAAGGTGGCGCACTGGCAGGTGGGATTGAAGATCGGCATGCGCCTCGAAGGCGATTCCTGATCCCGGTGCTGGTCATTCCTTGACCGCACCTCGCAAGTGACTGTCACATAACGGGTTTCTGTACTTGTTGTGCGACTGTTCAGAGGCTTGTCCACATTCCATGGGGACAAGCCCGTCTGCTTTTTGCAAGAGGCCTGCCATTCTCGATGCGGCCCGCATCTCGGTTGCCTAGTGAGCGTTTCTTGCCCGCGAGCTGCAAGTCCCTGACCTGCAAGGCTTTTTGCAGACTCCCCCTAGGCTGTCCTCAGGCTTATCCACATTTGGCGGGGACAACACAGGCCCAAACAAACTGCGTTTGGGCCTTTCGTGACCACGCCCCGCAGGGCGTTGATATGCAACAGGATTTTCAACCTGTGCGCACACTGTCCTCATGCTTTTCCACAGAAGGCGGGGACAAATTCACATTGGAGTGCGCGACACCTGGCTTTCTCGGACGCTAGTGCCAAAAACCGGGGATAACTCCATCAGAAATCGCCCATAAGGATGATTGCGCATTTATTGACCGCGTCCTGCAAGTGCTTGGCGCGTCAGGGAATTTTGCACCTGCCCCAAGGCTGTCCTCACCTTTCTCCACAGTTGAAGGGGATAAGTTTCTCTCTGGGTGTCTGACACCCAAGTTGGTCTAACAACGAAGCGGCGCGGATAAAAAAAACCCCTCGACGAATCGAGGGGCTTGATCGCCCGGAGGTAGGTCGGGCGATCGGCGCCGGCACGCTGCGCGTGGCCGGCGTCGGCGGCAGATCAGGTGTTGAATTTCTTGACCCAGTCGACGTAGCGGTCCACCCAGCCCTGCAGGAATTTGCGGGTGCCTTCGTTGGTGATGTTGAACTGGTCGTCGACCAGGCCTTCGGAATACTGCAGGAAGACTTCTGGCGTGGTGAGGGCGTTGGCGCCTTCGGCGGCGAGGATGTTGCGCAGGTGTTGCTGCATCATGGCGGTGCCAGCGGCGCTGGGCGATGCGCCCACGATGCCTACGGCCTTGCCGGGCCACGAGTTCTGGCCCCACGGGCGCGAGCCCCAGTCGATGCCGTTCTTGATGGCGGCCGGGACCGAGCGGTTGTGCTCGGGCGAGACGAAGAGGATGCCTTGCGCGTCGGCGATCTGCTGCTTGAGCTTGGCGGCGGGCGCGGGCAGATTGTTTTCGTTGTCCTGGTTGTAGAGCGGGATGTCGCCCAGGCTCACATACTCGAACTTGAAGTCGGCCGGAACCAGCTTTTCCAGCGCACGCGCCAGGCGCAGATTGATCGAGGCGGCGCGAAGGCTTCCGACGAAGACTGCAATCTTGTATGTGCTCATGAGCGTGTGCTCCAACGAGGGAAAAAGGAACAGCCAGTGTAGACCTGCACGGGGCCGGGCTCAATGCCGATTGCGCATATTCATATGGCGTCGTCAGCCGCGAGTCATGCCAAGGCCGATGGCCGCGTCAGGTCATCAAACTGACATGCGCCGCCACCACGCGCCAGCCTTGCGGCGTCCGCATCCAGGTCTGGCTTTGGCGTCCGATGCGCGTGCTGCCTTCGCGTTGGAATTCCAGGTTCGCGGTGGCGAAGTCCTGGCCATAGGTGGTGATGGCGGTGCGCAGGACCTCTCTTGCAAGGCCTTGCGGGGAACGCTGTGCGCGGAAGGCGCGGATCTCGTCGTAACCGTAGAGGTTTTCGCCTGCGCCGTAGCGCAGCGTGTGCGGGCTGTTCCAGAACAGGGTGTCGAGCACTTGCACGTCGTTGGAAACCAGTGCGGCTTCGTAGCGTTCAACGGCGGCCGTGACTTCGGCCAAGACGTCGGGCAGATTGATGTCCATTGCTGCTTATCTCCGATATGCACCGAACTGGTGCGTCGTGTAGGGGTTATCACCAATATGGGGTGTGTTGCGGTGCGCAATTACTCGGGCCTTCTGGCTGAATGACACCGCCAAGGGGCAAATGCTGCGCCGCAAGGCTGGCACACGGATTGCTAGGGTTAACGTGCATAACACGCTGCACGCTGCCCAGGAGTTCCGCCATGTCTCATTCTGCCGTTCCCGGTCCGGTCACCATGCTGGTGACGCGCCACATCGCGCCCGAGCGCTATAGCGATTTCCTGTCCTGGATGCGTCAGGGCGAAATCCTGGCGGCGGGTTTTCCGGGGTTTCTCGGATCTGGCGTGCTGCAGCCGCCGGAAGGCGGCGATGAGTATCAGATCGTGCTGCGCTTCACCGACGAGGCCAGCCTGAACCGGTGGGAAAAGTCCTTGCCACGCCGCATGTGGCTGGAGCGCGGTGCAACGCTGGTGCGCGCGAGTCACGAGCATCGGGTGAGCGGCACGGCTGGGTGGTTTGCGCCGAAGGCCAGCACGCCGCCGCGCTGGAAGCAGGCGGTCAGCATTTGGCTGGCCTACTTTCCGGTGCTGCTGGTGTTCTCGGTGTTGGTGAGCGAGCACTTGAGCATCCTGCCGGTGTTCTGGCGTGTGTTGATCACGAGCGTGATATTGACGCCCATCATGGTGTTTGTCTGCATTCCCGTCATCACGCGCGTGCTGCACCGCTGGTTGCGCGCCAGCTGAACCGGGCCGGCATGGCGGCCGCCCGAGGAGCGGCCTGAAAGCCCGAAAGCCCAAAAGCCCGAAAGCCCAAAAGCTCGAGAGCCCGAGAGCCCCAAAGCCCAAAAGCGTTAAGGCCCCCAAAGCTCGAAAGCCCGCGCGCCCCCAAGCCCGAATTTTGGCAACCCCCGCAGGCCCCCCGCCCGCCCGCCTTCACGCCGCCTTCGCGCGGCGTGTCGCGTA
The DNA here is from genome assembly GCF_040775605.1 of Achromobacter animicus. NCBI lineage: Bacteria > Pseudomonadati > Pseudomonadota > Betaproteobacteria > Burkholderiales > Alcaligenaceae > Achromobacter > Achromobacter animicus. Next base: position 4,290,860 of record NZ_JAYGJK010000001.1, on the reverse strand, counting down.
CAGCCGGTGCAACGTAATCTTGCGCACGGCCTCCTGACTGTCCTTGATATGCGCGCGCAGCAGCGCCGCGGCGCTCGCGCCGTCGCGCGCCAGTACGGCGGACAGGATCGCGGCGTGTTCCCGGTACGTGGTGCCGATTCGATCGGGCTGGGTGAAGTCGAGCCGGCGCACGATGCGGATCCGCTCGGTTGCCGCCCGATGCACCCGTGCGATCTCTGGGTTGCCGGCGGCCGCCACCAATTCGATGTGAAAGCGCTCGTCCAGGTCGGCCAGCCATTCGCAATCGCTGGACCGCTCGCTCTCATCGACCAGCCACGTCTCCACGAGCGCGCGCAGCGCCAGCAGCGGATCGGGCGATTGCCCGGGCGTGCACAGCGCATGAACCGCTGCCGCTTCCAGCACGCTGCGCAGCTCATAGAAATGATCCAGCGTTTCAAAATCCAGCGGCTTGACCAGCCATCCATTGCGTTGCCGCACCTCCAGATAGCCTTCGCGCTCTAGCCGGAACAGCGCCTCACGGACCGGCGTCCGGCTGACCTGAAGCCGGTCCGCGATCTCCGTTTCGGTGAAGCGGTCGCCCGGCGCCAGCCGGAACTCCAGGATGTCACGCTTGAGCGTGGTGTAAGCGGAGTCGGCCAGCGTGCGCGGCATGTCGATGGCGGCGAATGCGGATTCCATGTCGAAGCTCCAGGCGTTGCGGTGTAGGAAACGTCAAACCGGCCGTGTGCGTGCCGCGCCAGCCTGCTCCAGCGTGTGGGCCGCACGCAGGCAATCGGCTTCGCGCCAGGGCGCGGCGATCAGTTGCACGCCCAGCGGCAGGTGGCCGTCTTCGTCCAGTTCCGGCCACGTGGGCGCCGTGCAGACCGGCAGCCCGATGGCGGAAATGGGTTGCGTCAATAGCCCCATGCTGGCGCGAGCGGGCAGTTGCTTGCCCGCGAGTGTCAGCCAGTCCGCGCCGATGGGCGTGGCGCTGACGGGCGTGGCGGGCGCGATCAGCACATCGTATTGGTCGAAAAGGGCCAGCGCCTCGAGGTAGGCGCGATGGCGCACGCGCTGCGCCTGCTGCACCCAGGCTGCTGGGACGAGGCTGCCGGCGACCAGGCGGTCGCGCGAGTGCGGTTCGTAGTAGTCGTAATGCGTGACGAGCCGGCGGCGGTGCAGCGCGCCGCCTTCCGCCGCAGTGATGATGAAGGCGGCGGAGCGCGCCTGCACGGCGGCCGGCATGTCGACCACGTCGGTCGCGCCCAGGGCGCGCGCGGCGATTTCCACGGCGCGGCGCGCCTGCGGACCCGCCCATTCCGAAAAGTAGCCGCCCAGCACCGCGACGCGCAGCCGTCCATTGCCTTCTGCGATGGCCGGCAACGTGGGCGCCGCCGGGCGCTGCGCGCAGGCGACGTCCGCGGCATCGGGGCCTTGCAGTGCGTCGTAGGCGGCGGCCAGGTCGCTGGCGCTGTTCGCAAACGGACCTAGATGATCCAGGCTGCCCACGAACGGGAAGGAACCCGTGCGCGGCAGGCGGCCAAAGGTGGGCTTCAAGCCAAAGACGCCGCACAGCGAGGCAGGCACGCGGATCGAACCGTTGGTGTCCGATCCCAGGGTCAGCGGCACCAAACCGCCGGCGACGGCGGCGGCGCTGCCGCCGGACGAGCCGCCCGCGATGCGCGAGGTGTCGTGCGGATTGCGGCAGGCGCCGTAATGGGTGTTTTCCGTGGTGAAGCCGTAGGCGTGCTCGTCCATGTTGAGCGCGCCGATCAGCACGGCGCCCGCCTCACGCATGCGTTCGACCAGCAGCGCGTCGCGCCGAGCGGGCGGGTTGGAGGCGTTGACGCGCCCGCCGGCCAGCGTGACCTCGTCGGCGATATCGAAGAGATTCTTCACGGCGTACGGCACGCCCGCCAGGGGCGGCAGCGTTTCGCCGCGTGCGCGGCGCGCGTCGATGGCCAGGGCTTCCTGCCGCGCGCGGCTTTCCGTGACGGCCGTGAAGCAGTTGTAGCGGGGATCGCGCTCGCGCACGCGGGCAAGCGTGGCGTCCAGCACGGCGGCGGCGCTGCGTTCGCCGCTGCGGACCTGGCGGGCGATGTCGTGAGCGGGGCCGGTCACGGACGGAACACCGAAGCGGATTCCAGTTCCACGGGCAGCGGCTCGTCGGCGAAGGTCGACGCGATGTCGTGGATGCGCGAGAACTGCTGCACGACCTGCTCGGTGGCGGACTCACGCAACGCATATCCCGACAGCGCCAGCGCGCTGCGCACGTATTGGTCGATGGTTTCCTGTGTCATGGCGAATGCTCCCGGTATTGGCTTGGGATTAATAGCGTGGAATCACTTGCGCACTTCGCGCTGGAAGATTTCCAGGCTCAGTTTCTTCATCTGGATGAAGCTTGGCTCGGACAGCGTCTCGACCGTGCGAGGGCGCGCGTCCGTGTAGTCCAGGATCTCCGCGACGCGCGTGGGGCGCTTGGTCAAGAGCAGTACCTGATCCGCCAGGTACACCGCTTCCTCCAGGTCATGCGAGACAAGCAGCATGGTCGTGCCGGTCTGCAGGAAGACTTCCTGGAGCTTTTCGCGAATGAACAGCGTCATCTCGAAATCCAGCGCGGAAAACGGCTCGTCCAGGAACAGCACCTCGGGTCCGGGGGCCAGCGCGCGCATGATGGACGCGGTCTGCTGCTGTCCGCCCGACAGCTCGTACGGATAGCGGTTCAGGTCGAACTTCACGTCGAACGACGCCACCAGTTCCTCGACCCGCGCATCGACCTGGGCCTTGCTGCGGCCTTCCAGGCGCAGCGGGTAGGCGATGTTGTCGATGGTGCGCAGCCACGGGAACATGGCTTCGCGGTAGTTCTGGAACACGTAGCCGATCTTGGTCTGCGCCAGCGACTTGCCGTCAAACAGGATCTCGCCCGAATCGATGGGGATCAGGCCGGCGATCATGTTGATCAGCGTGGACTTGCCGCAGCCGTTGGGGCCGAAGACCGAGACGATCTTGCCCTTGGGGATGTCGAGGTTGAAGTCTTCATAGAGCGGCCAGCCGGCGAAATACTTGGTCAGGCCGCGGATGGTGATGTGCGTGCCCAGCGGGCCGGGCTGGAAGGGCGCGGCGGGCGGCGCGGGGGCGATGACGGGGTTGATGACGGTGGACATTTATCGGCCGCTCCAATGAACCACGCGCTTTTCCAGCACGAGAAAGAGAATGTTGAGCACATAGCCGAGCGCGCCGGCCGCCAGGATTGCGGCGTACATTTCGCGCACGTTCAGCACTTGCTGCGCATTGATGATGCGATTGCCCAGGCCGCTGTCCGAACCGATGAACATCTCGGCCACGATCACGATGACCAGCGCCATCGACACGCCGCTGCGCAGGCCGACAAACGTGGGCTGCAGGCTTTCCCAGATCAGCACGTCCTTGAAGATCTGCCAGCGCGACGCGCCCATCACGCGCGCCGCCATCACGCGCTGCTTGCGGGCGTTGATGACGCCGTACGCGCTGTTGAACAGGATCACCAGCACGGCCGCGAAGGCAGCGATGGCGATCTTGTTCATGTCGGTCACGCCGAAGATCATCAGGAACAGCGGGATCAGGGCGGAGGACGGCGTGGACCGGAAGAAGTCCACCAGGAACTCGACGCTGCGGTAGGCCTTTTCATTGCTGCCGAGCAGCACGCCCAGCGGCACGCCGATCACGCCGGCCATCAGGAAGGCCTGGACGGTGCGGTTCAGCGACGACAGAAAGTCAGCCAGCAGCGGGCCGCCCGCCATGCCCTTGACCAGCGCCACGATGGTCGCGCTGGGCGTGGGCAGCAACACCGGACTGACAAGCTGCAGGCGGACCACCAGGTCCCACACCACAAAGAGCGCGAGCGGGCCGATCAGCGGCAGCAGGCGCGAGGTGTCGAACTTGCGCGGCGGCTTGGACATGGCCGGTTGCGCCTTGGCGGGCTGCGTCTTCGCCGGCGCGGTGGCAGAGGCCTGGGAGGGGGCGGGCGTGGCGCCCGTAGCCGTGGTTGCGGTCATGGATCAACCCTTGTAAAGCATGGTCGAGACGTCGACCTTCTGCGCGAAGACGCCCTTGTCGGTGAACAGGTCGAAGAACTTCTGGAAGTACTGCACGTCGCTGGGCGTGAACTCGTTGTGCAGCGTGTAGGCGGCCAGCGGCACTTCCTCGGTCATCGGGCCTTCGATGGCGGTGTAGCCCTTCAGGAAGGGGCGCGCCTCTTCAGGCTTGGTGCGGATCAGTTCGATGCCGCGCGCATACGCGGCGATGAATTTCTTGCTTTCCTCGGGATGCTTCTTCAGGAAGGCGGTGGTCAGCGAAGCCGAGCCGCCGAACCACGGCGCCATCGGATCGCCCAGGACGTATTTGGCGATGACGCCGGTTTCCAGGACGCGGGTCGTGCCGTTCAGGCGGCCCACCGTGCCCGTGGGTTCCAGCGTGTAGCACGCGTCCAACTGGCCGGCGGCAACCGCGGCGACGTGCTGGCTGATCGCCAACTCGACCACGGTTGCCCCCGTTGCGCCGGCGCGCTCCAGGACTGCTTTGGCCAGCGTGGAATTCTGGATGCCGGGACCAGAACCGACCTTTTTCCCCTTGAGGTCTGCGATGGATTTGATGGGACTGTCTTTTGCGACGATGAACTCATCCAGCACGTTCTTGGCGTTGCTGGGATTGGACGCAAAAATCTTGAACAGGCCAGGCGAAGCGATCTCGCCGATGGCCAGGTTGGCCGAGCCCGTGCCGTTGGCGCTGCCATCGGCGCGGCCCGCAAGCATGGCTTCCATGACCTGCTGCGCGCCCGCGAACTTCAGCGCCTCGACGTTCAGGCCGGCTTCCTTGAAATAGCCTTTCTCGATCGCGGCATAGAACGGCAGGCCAGCGGCCACGGGCCAGAAGCCGATGCGGATGACCGGACCCGATTGCGCGCGCACCAGCGCCGGGGCGGCGAGCGCCGCCGCGCCCATGGCGGCGCCCTGGATCAGGCGGCGGCGGGTGGCGTTGAAGGCGTAGGGTGCATTGCGATGGATCATGTAAGGCTCCTGGGCTGCTTGATTGGGGGCGCTTGTAGACAAGCTTGCATACCAGTCATCAAGCAATAGCCGTGCCAGGTTTTGCACGGGGCGGCTTCTCCCATGACGCCGGGTCACGCCGCCTCAGGCTGGTGCCCGGCATGAACCAAGTTGGTGCAGGGCGCACCACATAAGGGGACATAACGTGTCCTCTTGCCGTGTCCGCTCGCCGGCAACGACGCGTCCCGCCCCGGCTGCGTTGGCAGTAGCATCGGCGCATGAACACGCGTTTTGTCGAAGCCTTTCTGTGGTCCGCGCGGTTGGGAAGTTTTCGCGCCGCGAGCGACCGCCTGCATATCACGCAGGCGGCCGTGGCCAACCGCATCGCATCGCTGGAAGAGGACATCGGCGCGCGCCTGTTCGAACGTGATGCCAAGGAACTGAAGCTCACGGCGGTCGGTGCGCGGCTGCTGGATTATGGCGAGCGCCTGCTCGAGATCCGCCAGCAGATCCTGTCGCTGGGCAAGCGCGGCGACGAGGTCGCCGGTCTGGTGCGGATCGGCGCCATCGAGACCGTGGTGCATACGTGGCTGATCGGCTTTCTGACGAACCTGCGGTCCACGTATCCCGGCATCGAGGTCCAGCTGACGTCCGAGACGGTGCGCGCCCTGCATCGCGGGTTGCGCGAAGGCACGCTGGATATCGCGTTCCAGACCGACGTGCTGAACGACACGGGCATCATCAGCATGCCCTGTTTGCCGATGGAGATGGGCTGGGTCGGGCCGCCAGGCAGCGAGGACACAATGACGGCGCACGACCTGCTCGGCGAGCCGGTGCTGACGATGAGCCCGGGATCGCAGCCGCACGAGGCGCTGAAGGCCCTGTACCGCGAGGTCGGCATGCCGCAGGGCAAGGTGCATTTCGTCAGTTCGATCTCGGCGCTGGCGCGGCTGGTGCGCAGCGGCTTCGGCCGTGCGCTTGTGCCTTTGCCGCCCATGTACGAGTACGTTGCGCGCGGCGAGATCCAGGTCATCCGCACCGATCTGCCGGTGCCGCCGCAGCTACTGGTGGTGAGCTATCTGGAAAGCGGCGGCTCGGACGCAATCCGGCTGGTGGCGGAACTGGCGTGCCGCGCCTCGGATCAGTTCACGGCCGCCGTCGTGGCCCCGGGTATGGGATCAGCCCATTAACCGAGCGTCAATGCGCCTGCGGGTCGAACTTGCGTACCAGCACGGCCCACTTGTCGTGCTCGCCCTTGATGAACGTGGCGAATTGCGCTGGCGTGCCGCCGACAGGCTCGGCGCCTTCGCGAATCATCTGCTCGTTCAATGCGGGCAACGACGCGTTGACTTCGCGGTTGACCAATTCCACCACCTGCTGCGGCGTGCCCTTGGGCGCAAAGAAACCAAACCACGAGCCCGCGTCAAAGCCTGGATACCCCGACTCGGCGATGGTCGGCAGTTCGGGCAGGGTGGCGGACCGCTGCAGCGTGCTGACCGCCAGCGCGCGCAGCTTGCCCGAACGGATGTGGCCGATCACGGACGGAATGGTGGCGAACATGAAGTCGATGCGGCCGGCCAGCAGATCGTTGACCGCGTCCGCGCCCTTGTAGGGCACGTGCGTGGCGTTCACCTTCAGTTCGTCCATCAGCATGTAGCTGGACAGGTGCGAAGACGTGCCCACGCCGGTCGAGCTGTAGTTCAGTTCGCGCGCGCCCTTGACGTATTTCAGGAAGCCCTGGATGTCCTTGGCGGGCGAGGAGGGCGGCACAACCAGCACGTTGGGCACTGTGGCGATCTGCACCATCGGGACCAGGTCGGTCAGCGGGTCGTAGTTCAGCTTGTTCAGCGTGGGATTGACGGCGATGGGGCCGACCGAGTTCACGATCAGCGTGTGCCCGTCGGGCGCGGCGCGCACCACGTATTCGGTGCCGATGTTGCCGCCCGCGCCGGGCTTGTTTTCCACGACGAAGGGCTGGCCCAGCTTCTGCGTCAGCGTGTTCGTGACGCTGCGCGTAAGCGTGTCGGTGGTGCCGCCGGGCGAGAACGCCACGATGACCTTGACCGGCTTGTCGGGGTAGCCGGCGGCGCTGGCGGCGGGCGCGATACAGGCGCCCGCCAGCGCCGCGCAAGCCAGCAGGGCTTGGGCAGTGTTCATGAATGTCTCCTCGCGTGGTCGTTGTCGTGTGGGATATCGCGCCGTGCCGCCACGCCGGCCGGCGCTGGAAATGTTCAGGGGATTCCGGGCGCGGCCTCAGTCCCGGTAGCCGGGGTCGATGCGGTCCAGCTTGCGCAGCAGCGCGGGCCACTCCATGACGCCATAGGGGCGGCGCGTGCCGGGCTGGTAGTTGTTCCAGGTGGCCTCCAGGACGGGTGGCGGCACGGCTTGCAGCGGGGCGCCCGTCGCCATCGCCGCCAACTGCGAGCGGCAGGCCAGTTCCAGACGGTGCATCCAGTTGAAGGCCTCGCCCACGGTGCGTCCCACGGTCAGCGCGCCGTGATTGCGCAGGATCAGCGCCTCGCCCTGGCCCAGGTCCTCGAGCAGCGACGCCTGTTCCTCGGTGCCCAGCACCACGCCCTGGTAGTCGTGATAACCGATCTTCAGGAAGCGCATGGCCGTTTGCGTCAGCGGCAGCAGGCCGCACTCCAGCGACGACACGGCCATCGACGCCCAGCTGTGCGTGTGGATGACGCAGTCCACCTCGTGCCGGTGGGCGTGGACCGCGCTGTGGATCACGTAGCCGGCCTTGTTGATGCCGTAGTCCAGATCGCCGAAATCGGGCTTGGACAGAATGGTGCCGTCCACGTCGACCTTGATGAGGCTGGACGCGGTGATCTCCTCGTACATCATCCCGTAGGGGTTGATGAGGAAGGCGTTGTCCTCGCCGGGCACGCGGGACGAGATATGGTTGGCCATCATGTCGGCCATGCCGTAGAGCTCGACCAGGCGATAACAGGCGGCAAGGTCCACCCGGGCCTGCCATTCCGCTTCGGAGCAGTGCGCCCGCATGGAGGAAATGCCCAGCCGGCCGGGACGAGAAGGGGAAGTGGTCATCGGATTTCGTGAAGGTTGATCGTCGCATGCACCGCGCTGCGACTTGATGTGGATCAATTTATCTTCAGAAAATCCGACCGCCTAGGCATCCCGAGGCTATGGGGGCATCACGAATCCAGAAGGGTTGCCCCCGGCCAGCCGCCGTGCCGGACCAGTCCGCGCATGGCGTCCAGCAGCACCACCCGCGCGGCCAGCGCGGCGGGCGACAGCTCGTCGTCACTGATGCAGTAGATGTGGTTGCGGCGGAACAGATAGGGATCGTCGATGGGATGCATGCTGAGCAGGCCGGTCTCGACGCGGGCCACGGCCGCGCCGGGCTGGATGGTCGCGATCGGATGGGCCTGCACCAGGTCCATCAGCGTCGTCAGGCCGTCGACCTCGACGCCGATCCAGGGTTCGATGCCGGCCCGCTCGAAGGCCGCTTCGACCCAGGCGCGCAGCCCATGCGCCTTGCTGGTGACGGCGAGCGGCAACCCGGCCAGATCGGTCATACGGACTGGCTCGCCATCGGGGCGCTCCACCATGCCGCGCGGCGCCAGCAGGAACAGACGCTCGTCCAGCACGGGCACCACGCTGCGGCCCTGCGCGGTGTCGTTCTGGAACAGCACGGCCAGGTCCAGCCGCCGGGCGTTGAGCAGGTCGCCCAGATTGCCCGAAAGCCCCTCGACCAGATGCAGGCGCACGTTGGGATAGCGCTCGGTCATGGCGGCGTAGAACGGGCGGGCCAGTAGCGACGCAGTGGTGGGCGCAAAGCCGATGCTGACGGTGCCGGCCAATCGCGCCTCGCGCGCGGCCGCCACGGCGCTTTCCGCGTGGCGCAGGGTCAGTTGGGCCTGGCGCAGGAAAGCGGCGCCGGCCGGCGTGGTGGTCACGCCGGTGGGGCTGCGCGTCAGCAGCCGCGTCGCCAGCTCGCTCTCCAACCGGCTGATCTGCTGGCTGAGCGCCGACGCGACCACCCCGAGGTCGCGCGCGGCGCGGCCGATGCTGCCCAGCTCGGCGACGCGGACGAAGTAACGGAGTTGGCGCAGTTCCATGAGGCGGTTTCCAGGCTGAAGAAAACGGGGCCGGCGGGGCCCCGGGTGACCTGCCGGAGCATACTTTTTTCGTTCAAAAATATGTCAGCTATCTGAACAACGCCTGAATATCAAACGAAAATTGTTTACACTCGCATCCACAAAATTCAAGCCGGAACGGGCCGCCGCGGGGGCGGGCCGTCCGAATTACGGGAGAAAGACGATGCGCAAGTTGCTTTTGGGTGCGGTGCTGGCCGCCGCGGTGTATGGCGGAGTGGCGCAGGCCGCCGTCGAACCCAAGGCCGTGGTCGCCACGTACTCCGACCTGGCGCTGGCCGGCTACGAGGATTCGCTGACGGCCGCCAAGAAGCTGCGCGACGCCATCGACGCGCTGGTCGCCAAGCCCAGCGCGGAAACCCTGAAGGCCGCGCGCGAGGCATGGATCGTGGCGCGCGTGCCGTATCAGCAGACCGAGGCCTACCGCTTCGGCAACCCCATCGTCGACGACTGGGAAGGCCGCGTGAACGCGTGGCCGCTGGATGAAGGCCTGATCGACTATGTCGACGCCTCCTACGGCACGGAAAACGACCAGAACGCGTTCTACGCCGTGAACGTCATCGCCAATTCCAAGATCTCGGTGGGCGGCAAGACGGTCGACGTCAGCAAGATCACGCCCGAGCTGCTGTCCGACGTGCTGCACGAGGCCGACGGCAACGAGGCCAACGTGGCCACGGGCTATCACGCGATCGAGTTCCTGCTGTGGGGCCAGGACCTGAACGGCACCGGCGCCGCGCCCGCGGACCGCAAGGGCACGCCGCAGGAGCGTCACTCCGGCAATCGCCCGCATACGGATTTCGATCCGAAACAGTGCACCGGCGGCAATTGCGAACGCCGTATTGAGTTTTTGAAGGCGGTAACGGATTTGCTGGTGACTGATCTCGAAGAAATGGTGGGCAACTGGAAGAAGGACGGCGCGGCGCGCAAGGCGGTCGAAGAGGATCCGAAGGCCGGCCTCATCGCCATGCTGACCGGGCTGGGCAGCCTGTCGTACGGCGAACTGGCGGGCGAACGCATGAAGCTGGGCCTGATGCTGCACGATCCCGAGGAAGAGCACGATTGCTTCTCGGACAACACGCACAATTCGCACTATTACGACCAGATCGGCATCCGCAACGTCTATCTGGGTTCGTACACGCGCATCGACGGCAAGAAGGTGACTGGCGCCAGCCTGTCCGAACTGGTCAAGGCCAAGGATTCCAAGCTGGACGCCGAAGTGCGCGCCAAGCTGGACGCCACCGTCGCCGCCATGCAGGCCATGAAGACGCGCGCCGAAACGGTCGAGACCTATGACCAGATGATCGCGGAAGGCAACAAGGAGGGCAACGCGGTGGTGCAGGCTGCCATCGACAGCCTCGTCGCGCAGACGCGCAGCCTGGAACGCGTGATCGCGCTGCTGGACCTGGGCAAGGTCGCCATCGAAGGGTCCGACAGCCTGGATAAACCTGACGCCGTATTCAAGTGAAACTCGCATTAGCCGCCGTACTGGCGGCGTCGGTTCATGCCGTCGCCGCCGCCGCGCCCGCCGCTCCCGGCGGGCGTGACGATCTGACGCCCGAAGACCAGAAACGCGTCACCGCCATCACGGCGCCCACCAGCGATTTCTCGAAGGTCGAATCCTTCGAGACCATGCAGGCCGGCGCCACGACGACCAACAAGCTCATCAACGCCGACATCTTTTCGCAGCCGTCGGCCAACATGAGCTTTGAAGGCCGCCAGGAGTTCATCGTCGGCAACGGCCTGTTCCGCAAGGATTGGGTGTCCGCGCCTTCGTCCACGCAGGCGTCCGACGGCCTGGGCCCGCTGTTCAACGCGCGCTCCTGTCAGGCCTGTCACACCAAGGACGGCCGCGGCACGGTGCCGGGCTTCGATCCGCTGGAACGCACGGATGCGGTCGCGCTGCTGCTGCGCCTGGCCGTGCCGGAAGGCGCCGATCGCGGGCATCCCAAGCTGGGCGCCGACGAGATCGCGGCCTTGCCGGAACCCGTCTACGGCGTGCAGTTGCAGAATTTCGCGGTCGCGGGCCTGCCGGCCGAAGGCCGCATGGAAATCGAATACGAAGCCGTGCCCGTGGCGCTGCGCGGCGGCGAGACCGCCACGCTGATGAAGCCCACGTATCGCATCGAGAACCTGGGTTACGGGCCGATGCGCGCGGACACGCAGATCTCGCCGCGGCTGGCGCCGCCGATGATCGGGCTGGGCCTGCTGGAATCGATTCACGAGTCCGACATCCTGGCGAACGTTGGCGCGGACAAGCGCGACGGCATCGTCGGCAAGGCCAACTGGGTCACCGATGCGCGCACCGGCGCGCGCGTGCTGGGCCGCTTCAACCTGAAGGCGGGACAGCCGACGGTCGAGCAGCAGAGCGCTGCCGCGTTCTCCAACGACATGGGCCTGTCCACGCCGCTGTTCCCCAAGCATTCCGGCGAATGCACGCCCGCGCAGACGCAATGCCTGGACATGCCGCACGGCGCGCAGCCGCGCTTTGGGCCAGAGGAAGTGCCGGGCAAGCTGATGGACTTCGTCACCATCTATTCGACCAACCTCGCCGTGCCCATGCGGCGCGATGCAGATGACGCGCGCGTGCTGGCGGGCAAGAAGCTGTTCTACGAAGCCAATTGCGTGGCCTGCCACGTGCCCAAGTACGTGACCAGCCGCAACGCCAAGCAGCCGGAACACCGTTTCCAGCTGATCTGGCCGTACACCGACATGCTGGTGCACGACATGGGCGACGACCTGGCCGACGGCGTGAGCGACGGCATGGCCACCGGCCGCGAATGGCGCACCCCGCCGTTGTGGGGCATTGGCCTGACCAAGACCGTCAATCCCAATGCGACCTGGCTGCACGACGGGCGCGCCCGCACGCTGCTGGAAGCCGTGCTGTGGCATGGCGGCGCGGCCAAGCCCGCGCGCGACCGCGTCGTCGACATGACGCCCGAAGAACGCGCGGACCTGATCCGCTTCCTGGAGTCCCTGTGATGGCCCGCCATTTGTTCATGCGCGCTGCGGCTGCGGCATTGATGCTGACGGCGCCGATTGCCGTGGTTGCGGCACAGGCCGCGCTGCCCGCCGACCTGGGCGAACGCCTGGCGCGCGACTACGCCCGGCCGGCGGTCGCGAAGATGACGGACGCCGCTGCCGCGCTGGAAAGCGCGCTGGGCGGCTGGTGCGCCAAGCCAGATGCGGCCGGCGCCGGGCGCGTCGGCGATGCGTTCAAGACGCTGGCGCACGCATGGTCGGGCGTCGAGATCCTGCGCTTCGGCCCGCTGGTGCAGGCCAACCGCTTTGAACGTTTGGCCTTCTGGCCCGACACGCGCGGCGTGATGCCCCGCCAGGTGCAGGCGCTGATCGCGGCCAAGGATGACGCGCTGCTCAAGCCCGGCGCGCTGGCTGGCCGCAGCGTCGCGGTGCAGGGCCTGCCCGCGCTTGAGTACGTGCTGTACGGCGAGCCCGACCTGCTCAAGCAGACCGGCGAGCCCAGCTTTGCGTATGCCTGCGGCTACGCCACGGCCGTATCCGCCAATGTCGCCACGATCTCGCGCGACCTGGGCGAGGCCTGGGATGCGCAGGGCGAATTCGGGCGGCAGTTTGCCAAGCCCCAACCGGGCAATGACCTCTATCGCAGTTCGCAGGAAGTCGCGGCCGAGGCCATGAAGGCCCTGTCCACCGGCCTGCAGTTCGCGCGCGACGTGAAGATCGAGCCGGTGCTGGGCGATTCGCCGCAGGCCGCCCGTCCGAAGCGCGCGGCGTTCTGGCGCAGCGGCCTGTCGATGAGCCTGCTGGCGGCCAACCTGGATGCGCTGAAGGCGTTCTATGTGGCGGGCGGCTATCCCTTGCCCGCGGGCGAGGAATGGATGGATGCGTCGGTGCGCGGCGAATTGTCCAGTGCCGCAGAGACGCTGCGTGCGGTGCCTGCGCCGCTGGACGAGGCGCTGGCGGGCGAGGAAGGGCGCCGCCTGCTGGTCCTGGCGTCGCTGACGCTCAAGAACGCCAAGGCCATCGTTGACGAGAACCTGGCGCCTGCCCTGGGCGTCACCATCGGCTTCAACGCGCTCGATGGAGATTGACCGGCGCCGCTTCCTGGCGCTGGCCGCGGCGCTGGGCCTGTCGCCTTCTGCGGCGCGCGCCGCGCTGCCGGCTGATGGCGGGCCGCTGTACCTGACCGCGCGCAAGCGCGGCGGCCGCGACGAAGCCGTGGTGCTGGACGGGACGGGCCGCGATCGCCTCACGATCCCCATGCCCGCGCGCGGCCACAGCTTTGCGATCGACGCCAGCGCGCAGCGCGCCGTGGTGTTCGGCCGCCAACCCGGCTTTTTTGCGCTGGGCTTTTCGCTGGAAGGCGGCGAACCCGCGGCCTTGCCGCTGCCCGATGACCGGCATTTTTTCGGTCACGGCGCCTTCGTGCAAGGCGGCCGCCTGCTGGCCGCCACGGAAAACGACTTCGAAGGCGGACGCGGCGTGCTGGGTCTGTACGACGCCACGCCTGGCGGCGGCTACCGGCGCGTGGGCGAGTTCGATTCGGGCGGCATCGGACCGCACGAGGTCGTGCTGATGCCCGATGGCAAGACGCTGTGCGTGGCCAACGGCGGCATCCTGACGCACCCTGACTACGGCAAGCTGGAACTGAACCTGGACACCATGCGGCCGTCGCTCGCCTATATCGACGCGGCCTCGGGACAACTGCTGGAGAAGGTGGAGCTTGCGCCGGCGCTGCACCGGCTGTCGATCCGGCACCTGGCCCTGGCGGCCGATGGCGCGGTGTGGTTCGGCTGCCAATACATGGGCCCGGCCGCCGATCGTCCCGCGCTGGTCGGCCGCCATCGACGCGGCGCGGCGCTGGAACTGTTCGACGGCCCGGCCGAGACGCTGCGCAACATGCGCAACTACGTCGGCTCCGTCACGGTCGACGCCGCCGGTGGCATTGTGGCCACGTCCAGCCCGGTTGGCGGACAGGTCATCTACTGGGACGCCGCCAGCGGCAAATGCCTGGGCGTCACTGCACTCGCCGACGGCTGCGGCGTCGCGCCTGCCGTGCAAGGGGGCTTTCTGGTCAGTAGCGGACTGGGCGCGATGATCCGCGTTGACGCGCAAGGCAAGGAAAGGCCGGTCCTGCCGCCATCGCGTGACATGTCCTGGGACAACCATTTCCGCATCGTGCCGGCGTAACGCCGCTTTGCCTGGCGGCGCGGCAAGACCTATGCTGCATGTCTGACCGATTCGGGTGTCAGACACCGGAATCAGTCTTACGCCGTACGCTACGGCGGCACGCGCTGCTCCGCTTTACAAAGCCTGACACTCCCGTCGGGCGCTGCGCCGCTTTGTGCCAGCCGCTTCTGATACATTCTGCCGTCGATTTTTTTCGCAGGAGGTTCCATGGATGAGGCCGTAAAAGAGTTCTATATCTGGGCCCCGAGGCTGATGGATATGGGCATCAATCTGCTCGTCGCCTTGCTCATTCTCGGTATTGGCTGGTGGGTGTCGTCGTTGCTGGGCAACTGGGTTCGCCGGGCCGCTACGCGGTCGCCGAAGATCGATCCCACGATCGTGCCCATGTTCTCCACGACCGTGATGTGGGCGGTGCGCATCTTTACGGTGATCGCGGTGCTGGCGCGCTTTGGCGTGCAGACGGCCAGTCTGATCGCAGTGCTGGGCGCCGCGGGTCTTGCCGTCGGTCTGGCCTTGCAGGGCACGCTGCAGAACATTGCGGCCGGCATCATGCTGCTGATCCTGCGTCCGATCCGCGCCGGCGAGTACATCGCGCTCAGCTCTGGCGCGGACGGCACGGTCGAGGAAGTGGGCCTGTTTCTGACGCGCCTCGTGCAGGGTGACGGCATCCACATGACGCTGCCCAACAGCACGGTCTGGAACGCCACGATCACCAACTACAGCCGCAACAAGACGCGCCGCCTGGACATCCCGGTGCCGGTTCGCTATGGCGATGACCTGGATGCGGTGGTCGCCAAACTGCAACAGATCGTGGACGCGCGTCCCGATGCGTTGAAGGACCCGGCCCCGCAGGTGAAGGTGTTCGACTACAAGGAAAACGGCGTCACGGTGAACGTGCGCGTGTGGGCCGAGTCGAGCAAGTATTGGGAGCTGCGCTGGAGCCTGTACCAGGAGATCCGCCGCTCGCTCGAAGAGGCCGGTTTCCAGGCCCCGATCCCGCTGCGCGAGATCCAGAACCCCAAGACGGGCGCAGCCGCTACCTGAGTGCGGGCCTTGTTTTGTCAGCCATGAAAATGGGCGCCTCGTTGGAGGCGCCCATTTTTATTCGACGGCGAGATGGCGTGAACCAGCAAAGCGTGACGGCATGACCGCTTCTCGATCCTTCGGCTTCCCGGCTTAACGGCCTGGATGCGTGACCACGACTCAGCCGCGCCCCGGCACCTTGCCAATCAGGCCGGCATCGCAAGCCGCGCCAGTTCCGTCTTGATCCAGCCCGCGATCTCGCGCTGTCGCTGCGCGGGCATGCGGTCGATGATGGCGGTGACGCTGACGGCCAGCAGAGGCGCGCCCTGCGCGTCCAGCAGCGCGCAACCCACGCCCAGCGCGCCACGCACCGCGTGGTTGCCCACCACCGAATAACCGCGCGCGCGCGTGTTTTCGATGAGGCGGAACATTTCCTGGGGCGTCATGCCGCCGTACTCGTCCAGCCTGCCCGAATTACGTTCGACGATGCCGCGCGCGATGTCGTCGGGCAGGGCAGCCAGCAGCGCCATCCCGCCCGAACCCACACCCAGCGGCTGGCGCTTGCCCGCATAGGTGGCAAGGATCTGCACGGGATAACTGCCGATTTCGCGATGCAGGCTGATCGAATCGTCTTCCTCGCGCACCACCAGGAACACGGCGTCGCCGGTGCGGTCGGCCAGGCGGCGCAGCACGGGGAGCAGTTGGCGCACCCGCGGATCGCGGGAACGCGTGTCCGGATCGACGGCAAGCTGGGCACGGTACTTCTTGGTGCCCGCGACCGGCAGCACGAGACCCGCGTCGAGCAGGGCGGCCAGCAGTCGGTAGATGGTGGGCCGCTGTATGCCGGTCAACCGGGCGATATCGGTGACGCTCAGGCCGTCCGGTCCCTGGTCGCGCAGGGCGGCCAGAACGGCGAGGCCGCGTCGCAGAGTACGTGGGCCGGCGGCCGCGGCATCGCTGTCTTGCATGCAGATCTCTGAAAACTAAGGGTTATCAACGTATGGACGAGGGAAAACCATCGTCCGTAGGGTGGACTCTACCTTGATGGCCAGCGCATGTATAGCGCAGAATGCGTTCATCCAATAATTCAAATCGTCCATCTAATGGACAGTACCTGCACGGAGACACTATGACTACAGGTCACAAGCCTGGCATGCGGCGTTTGGCCGCCACCCTTCTGGCCACCGCCGCAAGCGCATTTGCAATGGGTTCCGCCCACGCCGCCTATCCGGACAAGCCCGTCCGCATCGTGGTCGGTTTCTCGGCCGGCGGCACCACCGACGTGATCGCCCGCATCATGGCCAAGGAACTGACCGAGTCGCTCGGCCAGTCCTTCGTGGTTGAAAACAAGCCGGGCGCCGGCAGCAACATCGCGACCGACCAGGTCCAGCGCGCCACGCCGGACGGCTACACGCTGCTGTTCGTCGCAGTCACCAGCGCGATCAACCAGACCCTGTACAAGAACGTTTCGTTCGACCTGACGAAGGACTTTGCTCCGGTCGCCCTGGGCGCCAAGGTCCCGAACATCCTGGTGGTCAATCCCCAGGTGCCGGTCAAGTCCGTGCAAGAGCTGGTCGACTACGCCAAGAAGAACCCGGGCAAGCTGGCTTTCGCCTCGTCCGGCAGCGGCACCTCCATCCATATGGCGGGTGAGCTCTTCAAGATGAAGGCGGGCATCGACGTCCTGCACGTGCCGTACAAGGGCAGCGCCCCGGCCATGACCGACCTGATCGGCGGCCAGGTGCAGTTCATGTTCGACAACATGCCGTCGGCCTGGCCGCACGCGCAATCGGGCAAGCTGAAGGCGCTGGCCGTGACCACCGCCGACCGCTCCAAGAGCGCGCCGGATCTGCCGACCATGAAGGAATCGGGCTTCACGGACTTCGACGTGTCGTCGTGGTTCGGCCTGCTGGCCCCGGCCGGCACGCCGCCGGAAGTCATCAACAAGCTCAACGCCGCCATGCAGCAGGCGCTGGACAAGCCCTCCGTGCAGACCAGCTTTGAAAAGCTGGGCGCCGTGGGCGTGAAGACCACGCCGGCCGAATTCGGCCAATTCATCAAGTCGGAAGTCGAAGGCTGGGCACCCGTGATCAAGGCCTCGGGCGCCACGGTGGACTGATCGGCGACTGTGCCGGTCACAAGCCGGCAGTTGGCACAGTAAAAAGGGACGGTCATTGACCGTCCCTTTTTCATGCGTTGCCCGAGAAGGGCATCCAGCCGGTGCTTCGGACCCGCTATTTCTTCTTGGCCGCGTTCAGCATCGCCGTGCAGACCCCGCGCATCATGTCGACCTCGTCGCGGGTCAGCGCCAGGCGGGAGTACAGATGGCGCATGCGCGGCATCAGTTTTTTGGGATGGGCCGGGTCGAGGAACTGCACGCCGACCAGCGCTTCCTCCCAGTGCGCCAGAAACGCCTGGACCGCCTCGCTGGAAGCCGGCTCCGCGCCCCGCGAAGGCTCCTGCGCGGTGGAACGCGGCAGGAGTTCGGCGCCCTGGTCCACCAGCAGCGCATAACGCAACTCCCAGGCGGCCAATTGCAGCGCCTGGGCGACGTTCAGCGAGCTGTACTCGGGATTGGCAGGGATGTGGCAGATGCGGTGGCACAGCGCGATCTGCGCGTTCGTCAGACCGGCGCGCTCAGTGCCCAGCACAACGGCGGTCACGCCCTCGGCCGTGTCCGCCAGGTGGGCGCAGGCCAGGTCGGCTGCCTGCCGGATGTCGCAGGGCGGGGGACCCAGGTCGCGAACCCGCGCGGTTAACGCGAATGCCAGCGTGACGGGCGCCAGGGCTTCTTCCAGCGACGGATAGATGCGGGCGTTCTCAAGCACGTCCAGCGCGCCGCTGGCCAGCGCCACGGCCTCCGGCTGGCTTGTTACATCCGGGAATTTGGGGTCCACCAGGACCAGTTCCGAGAAGCCCATCGTCTTGATCGCACGGGCCGCGGAACCGACGTTTCCGGGGTGGCTGGGGTTCACCATTACGAAGCGAACACGTGAAAATGCTTGAGTCATTTAAAATGGCACGTTTGGCTTCGTGCCTTCCTGGTTTTTTGAGTCGATTTCCCCGCGGGGGCGACGGCGTGCCGGGGGGCGGCAAGCGGCCTATCATCAAGCCAACTCATCGCATACGTACGGAATTTTATGCACCCGATGCTCAACATCGCCATCAAGGCGGCCCGGCGTGCCGGCACCATTATCAACCGTGCCAGCATGGATTTGGAACGACTCAGCGTGGCTCGCAAGGGGCCGCGCGATTATGTCACGGAAGTCGATCGGGCCGCCGAAGAGTCCATCGTCGAAACGCTGCGCGCTGCCTACCCGGACCACGCCGTCCTGGGCGAGGAGTTCGGTCTGCAGGGTCCGGACCAGGCGGAATTCCAGTGGATCATCGACCCGCTGGACGGCACCACGAACTTCATCCACGGCCTGCCCAACTATGCCGTGTCGATCGCGCTGACGCAGCGCGGCCAGGTCACGCAAGCGGTCATCTATGATCCCTCGCGCAACGAACTCTTCACCGCCAGCCGTGGCAGCGGCACGTTCCTGAACGACCGCCGCGTGCGCGTCTCGGGCCGCACCCGCTACCACGACGCGCTGCTGGGCGCGCACTGGCCCAACGCCGGCGATCCCGAACAGGGCTCGCAGCGGTTCCGCCAGATGGCCGAAGGCGCCACCGGCGTGCGCCGCCTGGGCTCGACCGTGCTGGATCTCGCCTACGTGGCCACCGGTCGCCTGGATGGGTTCTGCGGCGTGGGCCTGAAGCCCTGGGATGTGGCGGCGGGCAGCCTGATGGTGCTGGAAGCGGGCGGTCTGGTCGCTGACTTCGACGGCGAACAAGGCTGGATGGACAGCGGCAACGTCCTGGCTGCCAGCCCCAAGATCTTCACGCAGATGCTCTCGACGCTGAACCCGCCCTCGGCGGCCTGATCGGCGCGGCGGGCAATAAAAACCGGCCATGAAGGCCGGTTTTTCGTGGTCAATGCAAACCGGCCGTGAAGGCCGGTTTTTCATGGTCAAAGCAAACCGGCCCTGGCGGCCGGTTTTTTCATGCGGCGCGCAATCAGGCTACGCCGGTCTGCGCTACCAGTTGTCCATCTGGCAACACCATCCACGCCTGCACGCCCAGGCTGTGCACCAGCGCGGCGGTGCGTTCCAACGGCATGTTCGAGAACGCCGTGGACAGGGCATCGGCAGTTGTGGCGGTGGATGCCATGACCGACACGCTGCGATAGAGCGGCCGCGCCCGACCGGAGTGCGGATCGAACAGGTGCGAATACTGTCCCGCGGCATCCAGCGGCGTGCCGTAGCCGCCGGAAGTGGCAAGCGCCTGGTTGCTGATCGGCACCTGCGCCAGGATCTGGTCCGGCGACATGGGGTCGGCCAGCCCGACGCGCCAGCCCGTTGCATTGGCCGTCGCATCCAGTCCGCGTATCTCGCCCATGTCGACCAGTGCGCGTTCCAGCCCGGCGTTGCGAAACAGGTCCGTCACGCGGTCGGTGATGTAGCCCTGCGCGATGCCGTTGAGCGTCAGCGCCATGCCCGGCTGCAGGTCGATGCGCTGCGGGTCGATCTTGATGTCCTGGTACGACACGCATCGCAGCGCCCGGGCGATGTCCGCCTGGGCCGGACCATCCTGGGACGCGTCAGGCCGCGCGAAGTGATCTGCGTACACGCGCCACAGCGGCTGCACGGACGGATCAAAGAGACCTCCCGTCAGGTCCGCGTAGTGCCGGCTTTCGCTAAGCAGGCGGACGAGGTCGGAGGGGGGATCGACCAGAAATCCCTGGCGGTTCAGGATCGACAGCGCACTGTCGTCGCGGTACAGGCTGAACACGCCCTCGAGGCGACGCAGTTCCTGCAACGCCCGCTCGATGAGCTGTTCGGCGGCCTGGCGGTCGGGATGGTACAGCCGCAATTCCGCGTCCGCGCCCAGCGCCACGCCTTGCCAACGCGTCGGCGAGATGGCCGCGTGCGCGCGGCGCAGGAAGCTGGGAGCGAGGGCCAGCGCGGAAGACGCGGCGATGATGCCGAGGAAGCGGCGGCGGGCGGGAGGGTTCATGGCGATATCGACTGATTAAGGCGCGATTGGCGCGGGCTCATGAGGCAGGTCGGAGGGCTTGGCTCTATTGAGCAAACACATAGTCCTCGGGCACGTCGGCAAAACGCACGACACGCCCGCCGTGGGTCTGAGCGAAGGCCAGCGCGCGCGTCTGATCCGAGAACGGAATGGCGTCTTCGGCGCCCATGCCGCCGATGAAGCTGGAGTTGATGACGTAGAAGGCTTGCCGTGCGTCGACCCATGCTTTCAGGTCCGCCGCGCCATCGGGGCCGGCGGCTGCCATGTCGTTGACGTAGATAGCGGCCAGGCCTTTGGGTTCTTCGGGCAGCAGCGTGTAGGCGAAGACCTGCTTGATGGACGAGAACCACACCGGCGCGGCGCGGCCCTTTACGAATATCTGGCCCTTCGGCCCTGCATGGTCCAGCAGCATCATGCCGCAGTAGTGGCCGACGGCGTCGGCGGAGACGGCCTGCGGCGCGGGTGGCGGCGCGGCGGGTTCGTCGCCGCCGCAGGCCGAGACCGCCAGCACGATGGCCGAGAAGGCCGCCATTGCGGCCCAACGTTTCAGCGTCATAGCTGTTTCCTCCGGAAGCAGAAGGCGGCCAGCAGAAACGGCACCGCGATCCACAGCAATTGCGCCGCCACCAGCAGCGGCACGGGCATGTGGGCCTGATCGCTGACGCCGGCCATGCCCGCATACATGGAAATGTTCTCGAACCCGGTCAGGTTCAGCAGGCGGTACACGTCGGACGGATTGGCCAGCAGCAGGGCATTGAGCATGCCCGGCGTGACGTGGCGACCCTGGTCCGCCGCCAGCACGCCCAGGAGGCCCATGTCGTAGATGACGACAAAGAACAGCCAGACGCCCAGCGCGATGCCCGCCGCCGTGGCGCGTTCTCGCACCAGCGTGCTGATGAGGTAGCCCATTGCCAGAAAGCTGGCGCCCAGCAGGACGCTGGCCCCGATCAGCATGGCGAAGGGCCGCCAGGCGCCTGCGTCCATGCCCCCGTAGACCCATTGCAAAGCCAGCCCTGCCGACCCATACCCCGCACCGGTCGCAATGGCCAGGATGGCCAGGTGCCCGATGAACTTGCCCATGATGACCTGCCAGCGCGACACCGGATAACTGAGCAGCAAGGCCATGGTGCCGCGGTCGACCTCGCCGACGATGGCGTCATACGCCAGCAGCATCGCAATGAGTGGCACCAGGAAGATGGAGAGGCTGGACAGGCTGACCACCGTGACGGTCAGCGGATCGACCTTGACTGCTCCGGTGGGGGCGCTGCCCAAGAGGCCGAGCGCGAGCGCCAGAGCGGCCAACAGGAGCGATGTGGCAAGGACCCAGCGATTGCGCAGGCCGTCGCGGATTTCCTTGCCGATGATTGTGCTTACGGCGTTCATGCGTCTTCCCGTTCAAGCAGATGGGCGTAGATGTCGTCCAGCCCCGGGACCTGGATGTCCAGGTCGCTGATGGGCGCCCCGATGGCGCCGATGCTACGGATGGCCTCGACCTTGTCCGATTCGTGGCACAGGCGTTCGTAGCGGTTGGCGTCGACCTGGCGCCAGGCCGAGGAGGGCGGGGCGGATGCGTTGTCCGGCCCGAGCGTGACGCTGATGCGGATGGGCAGCCCGGTGTCGCGGCGCAGCGCCGACATGCCGCCGTCGGCGATCTTCACGCCCGCCTTCATGACGACGATGCGGTCGGCGTGGCCGGCCAGCTCCGACAAGGCGTGCGTGCTGAGGAGAATGGTGGCGCCGCTTGCGCGCAGTTCGTGCACGATCTCGTAGAACTTGAGACGCGACGCCGGATCAAGGCCGGTGGTGGGCTCGTCGAACAGCAGGATGCGGGGGGCGCCCAGCAGCGCCTGCGCCAGCGCCAGCCGTTGGCGCATGCCTTTTGAATAACCGCCCACGCGGCGGTGCGCCGCGCCGGAGATCCCCACTTTCTCGAGCAGATCCGCGTTGCGCGACACGGGTTGGCGCTTCAGGCGCGCGTAAAAGGCCAGGGTCTCGGCGCCCGTCATCGCGGGATGCAGCGCCACGGTTTCGGGCAGGTAGCCGATCCGGTCACGCAGGCGCGCGGCGGCCGGACTGTGCGCGTCCTGGCCGAAGAGCGTGACGCGCCCGTGCGTGGGTCGGATGAGTCCGAGGATCAGCTTGATGAGGGTGCTTTTGCCCGCGCCGTTGTGCCCGGCCAGCGCCACGCATTCGCCTTCGCGCAGGTCCAGGTCCAGGACGCTGATCGCCCTGTGGCCGCCATAGTGTTTGCTGACGCCCGCAAGCGTCACCAGTGGGTTGCTCATTGATTGTCCTCGGCGCGCTTCGCGCCGTTTATTGCGACGGGGTTGGCGGCGCTTTTTGCATCAGGCGATGCACCGGGCTTCCCGTTGGCCACCGCACCGCCATAATCGATCCGTTCCCGCACAGGCTTCATCAGCGGCTTACTGTCGATCACGCCGCCTGGCAGGATCGCGGGGAACTGCGATTGCGCCCAGCGCACCACCGAGATGGCGGGGCTATTGAGCAGAATCCGCGCGGCGGGCGCGCGCCACAGCAACTGGTCCACCACGTCGTTCGGGCGGTAGGCCGTGTCGGCGATGCCGTCGCCGTCCAGGTCGAAGGCCGTGTTGTCGCTCCAGTAGTTGCCGCGGCCGTTGTCCGACCATTCCATCACCCGCGTGCCCACGTACTTGACCTGGTTGCGGTTGTTGATGAAGGCGTTGCCTGAGATCCGGTTGCCCTCGGAGCCGGCGGTGAAGTGGATGCCGATGTCGCAGTTGGAGAAATGGTTGTCCGCAAAGCGGTTTTTGTTGGCGTTGTAGATGAACACGCACTTGCCCGCGCCATCGACGGTGTTGCCGGAGATGTCGGAGTTGTTGGCGTAGTTCATCATCAGCCCCTGCTCCACGTTGTTCACCGCCACGTTGCCGGTAACGACCAGGCGGTGCGAGTACATGATGGCGTAGCCTATGTCGTTGCCGGTGGACACGTTGCCGCTGATCTCGCTGTCGTTCGTGTACATGTAGTGCACGCCATAGCGCAGGTCATGGAAACGGTTGCCGGTGAACCGGTTCTGCTTGCTGGTGTTCACGAAAACGCCGTCGCGGCCGGCGGAGATGTCGTTGTCCACCACCGCGCTGCCCGGCGTGTTCCATAGCGACACGCCGTTGCCGCGCTCGGCCACGCGCAGTTCCTGGTTGCCGACGATGCGGTTGCCGCGCACCATCGCGTCCTGCGGGCCCCATACATAAACGCCGAACAGGTTATCCAGGATGTCGTTGTGTTCGACCACCGCGCGGTGCGCGGTGCGGTCCAGAAAGATGCCCGCGTCCATGGCGGGCAGGTCCAGCCCGGAGCGCGTGACGGTCAGGTTGCGCAGCGACACGTCCGCGGCCTTGACCCACAGCGTGCGTCCTTCGCGGGTGCCGGCGATGATGGCGGAGCGGTCCTGCGGTCCTTCGATGACGAGGGGTTTGTCGATGACGATGGCGCCGGGGTAGGTGCCGGGCGCCAGCCGCAGCGTGTCGCCGGGCTGCGCCGCGGCCACGGCCTGCGCCAGGTCGGCGCCTGCGGCGACCTCCAGGGTGGCGGCCGCGGCCGCCCCGTGCAGGGCCGGGCCGAAGCCGGCCAGCACGAAGCCGGCCGCGGCCCACGCCGCGTTTCGCAAGGTTGCGATGGCAGCCATGGATCGTTACGCAGACTTCTTGGGGTGCACGATCATCTGGCCGGACATTTCCATGTGCAGCGCGTGGCAGAACCACTGGCAGTAGTACCAGTAGATGCCGGGGCGATCCGCCTTGAACGTGATGGACGACGTGGCCTGCGGTCCGATTTCCATGGCGATGCCGTGGCCTTCGAGCGTGAAGCCGTGCGTCAGGTCTTCGATCACTTCCATGTTGGTCACGAACACGGTGACCTCGTCGCCCTGGTTCACCTCGAACTGCTTCAAGCTGAACATCGGCGCGACGGCCATCATGTACACGCGGACCTTGTTGCCGTCGCGCACGACCTTGGCCGCGTCTTCCAGCGACACGCCGTCCTTCTTGGCGATCTGGCGGGCGTCTTCCCACATGGGGTCGTCGCGCTTCCAGACGCTGATCGGGTTGATCTTGGAACGGTGCACCAGGCACATGTCGTGCGGCTCGGCAAAGCTGGGGCCGTCATGCACGAGCTTCATCTCGTCGCCGGAGATGTCGATGAGCTGGTCGTTTTCGGGTTTGAGCGGACCCACGTTCAGGAAGCGGTCTTTCGAGAACTTGTTCAGCGACACCAGCCACTTGCCGTCGGCTTCCTTGGTTTCGCCCATGGTCGAGTGGTTGTGGCCCGGCTGGTAGTGCACGTCCAGCTTCTGCAGGATGGGATCAACCTTTTCGCCCTTGTACGCGCGCTTGGCCTTGTCGATGTTCCACTTGACCATCTGGCTGTCGATGAACAGCGTGGTGTAGGCGTTGCCGCGGCCGTCGAACGCGGTGTGCAGCGGGCCCAGGCCCAGTTGCGGTTCGGCCACGACGCAGTCGCGCGGCTTGATCTTGTCGGCGAACAGGTCGTCCAGCTTGCGCACGTCGATCACGGTGACCGTGGGCGAGAGCTTGCCGTTCAGCATGAGGTGGATGCCGTCGGGCGCGGCATTGCAGCCGTGCGGCGAATTCGGCACCGGGATGTAGCGCGTGTACTTGGACCCGTGGCGGCCGTCGACCACCGGCACGCCGCCCATCGTCTTGAAGTCGCCGTCCTTGACCGCCTTCTCGATGCGCTTGAGGTCGAAGACCACGACCCAGTCCTGCTCGTTGGCGGACATTTCCTCGACCGTGACGCCTTTCTCGGAGTTGTAGCAGGTGGCGAACGAATACTTGCCCTGGTAGTCGGCGTCGCCGTTGTCCAGGTTGCCGTCGACCAGCACTTGCCACGCCACCTTCATGGTGTCGCCATCAATGGCCGAGTACACCGAGAAGAAGTTCTTCTTGGGATCGTCCAGCACCTTGCCGTCGTTGGGCAGCGGGATGATGTGCTCGCCGTTGGCAAACACGTAGCCGGTGCGCGGATAGCGCTGCGGACGCAGGCCGTGCACGCCCGACACGTTGGGCAGTTCAACGATCTTGTCCGTCTTCATCACGTCCAGACGGATGCGGGCCACGCGGTTGTTGGCCTTGTCGTTGATGAAGAGGTAGCGGCCGTCGTAGGTCTGGTCGGTGAACGACAGGTGGGGGTGGTGGGCGTCGCCGTTGGGGAATACGCCGCCCTTGTCCTTCAGGTACTCGCGGGTTTCAGGCGTGAGGCCTTCGGTCAGCACCTTGCGGCTTTCGTTGGTGCGGCCCCAGCCGGTGGCGCTGCAATGGTTGAACACGGGGATGCGCACGAGTTCGCGCATGGACGGCAGGCCCAGCACGCGGACTTCGCCGGACTGGCCGCTGGAGTTGAACGCGTAGTATTCGTCGAGCTCGCCCGGCGCGACATGCCCGAGCACGGCGCCGTTGCCTGATTTGCCCTCTTTGCCGTGCGCGGTGGACATCTGCGCCCCGGCTACGAGGCCGGCCGCGCCGGTGATGGCTGCGGTGCCCAGGAAGCTTCGGCGTGTGAGGCCGGCTTTTTCGGGGGTCTTGTCGGACATGGATAACTCCTAGGTAGGGACGGCGCAGTGCGCCGCGGTACGAAAACCGTGTTTCACGATTCCCGGTTGGGGCGATTTGCCGAGTTGGGCGTCGGCATGCGGTGCAGAACGACTTCCTGCACCGACGGCTCAGGGGGCGGAGCCGGGCGCCGCTCACGCTTAGCCTGCTTCTGGATCAGGTGAGGGCACTTCTGTTTGTGGTGGTAAAGCATTTGGCAGTGCAGGCACTGGATGCACTCGTTCGGGTTGATTTCGCCGGAGGGGTCGATCGCCTGAACGGGGCATTCGATGTTGCAGCGCTGACAGGGGTTGCCGCAGTCGCGGTAGCGCTTGAGCCAATTGAAGATGCGCAGGCGGGCGGGGATGGCCAGCGCGGCGCCCAGCGGGCAGAGGTAGCGGCAGAAGAAGCGTTCGATGAAGAGGCCCGCGGCCAGCAGCGCCACGGCGAACAGCACGAAGGGCCAGTGGCGCACGAAGTGCAGGATGATCGCGGTCTTGAAGGGTTCGACTTCGGCCAGTTGTTCGGCGACCGCCAGGTCGTACAGCGAGAAGCCGAAGAGCAGCAGGAAGATCACGTACTTGAACGTGGACAGGCGCTGCGCCACGCCGTGGCGGATCTTGAGCTGGCGCACGCCAAGCCGCCGGGCGATGCGGTTGGTCAGTTCCTGCAGCGCGCCGAACGGGCACAGCCAGCCGCAGAACGCGCCGCGGTTCCAGAACACCATGGAGATGGCGGTGGCGCACCACAGGATGAACACCAGCGGGTCCATCAGGAAGTATTCCCAGCGGAAGTCGGTGCGCAGGGCCGAGAAGAACGTCAGTACGTTCACGATGGACAACTGCGCCTGCCCGTACCAGCCGATCCAGAACAGCGCGAAGGCCAGGAACGCGAGGCGCAGGCGGTCGTGCAGCAACGGGCGCGACGTCAGTTGATCCTGGAAGAAGAAGATGCCGACCAGCACCGTCAGGGCGACGGTCAGGATGGCGATCTGGCCGGCCTTGCCTTGCCAGATTTGCTTCCACAACGCGGGCGGGGCGGTTTCGACGTCGGGCGAAAGCGCGGGTGCAGTGGCGGGTTGGCCTGCTGGTGCGGATGCGGTCGGCGGCGCGACGGCGCGGGTGTAGGCAGTGGGCAGGTCATACGGCAGGTCGAACGTGACGAACGCCTTGTCCGACACGCTGAGCACGCGCTGCACCATCAGTTGCAGGCGCCAGGGTTTGACCGGGTCGAGCGAGGCATCCTCGGGCACGACAAAGAGGGCGACTTCGCGCAGCGCCGGCGCGCCCTTGGCGTTGACGTCGGCCAGCCGCTGGTGGTTGCGGTCGCGGAACCGGAAGGCGCTTTCGTCCTGGATGACCTCGATGCGGTCGAAGATGCCGCCGCGCACGTAGCCCGAACCCTTGAACGAATAGAGACCGTTGCCGGCGACCAGCACGGCCTGCTGGCCGGGCTTGAGGCGTTCTTTCAGGCGCTGCCAGCCGATGTCGCCCAGCAGGCTGCGGCCGATGGACGGGGCGCTGACCAGCGCGGCGTACAGGTCGATGAAGGTGTCGTCGGGGCCGCCTTCGCCGTGTTCGGCGGCGTCCTTGCGGCCGGAGCGCAGAAACGCCTGATTGACGTCGTCGGGCGTCAGGCGCAGGTTCTTCACGGCGCCGGCGTCAAGCATTTCCTGCCAGGTCTGCACGGTGTCTTTGCTTTCGTCGATGACGCGGGTTGCCACTGGTTGCGCGGCCTGGCGCGGCGCGCCCGACTTGTCGATGCCGTGGGCGCGCGCCACCGCGATGGCGGACCGGGTGATCGTGTCGCCGATCACCATCAGTGTGACCGTGGCGCCGCTGACGATATCGACGGGCGGCGGCGCGCCGTGCCGGGGCGGGGAGTCGACGAAGTTCAGGCCGACGTAGCCCTGGATGAAGTGATCGACCTTGGCTTGCGGGATGCCGATCAGCACGATGGGCTCGTGGTGTTCGACCAGCTTTGCGCCCATGATGCGGCCGCTGTCGGAAAGCCCCACCAGCACGTCGATGGGTTTGCTGGAGTAGCCGCGGGTGTTGACGACGTCGGTGGTCAGGTAGACAAGGCCCAGTGGCTTGTTGCCTGCAAACACGCGGGCAATTGCGGGCTTGCCTTCGACGGGACCGGTGCGGTCGGCGCCGGGGAACACGTCTGTGATGGGTGTGCTGGCAAGAAAGTCAGGCAGGCGCTGCGCCTGCGCGGTTTGCGCCAGGAACAGACAGGGAAGCCATAAAACAAAGAACGCGGCCTGAATGTGTTTGGTGAACCGGTGGGGTACTTCGGTACTGCCGCGCATGCTGAACTCTGTTCGTCGTGTTTGCTTACGGGCATCCTACGAACATGCACCCAGGACCGGATTGCGGTTTGTCAATCTGCCAGAGTCGAAGGCCTAATAGCCCTACGAAATGTAGGGGAAGTTCCTGAGTTTTGAGGGGTATCCGCAGGGGGTGTTGATGGATGTCAAGAGAGCGAGGGGAAGGCAGTCCTACACTGATCCGCGGCGGCAACGGCGTCTGCATCTGGCTGGCGTACGTGCATCGACCGCTGTGTCATCGGAGAATTTCATGCTGGCAAAAGCCACCCTCGCCATCCTTCTTTCCGCCTCCAGCCTGCCCGTGCTGGCCGCGCAATGTGAAGCCACCGTCGAAAGCAACGACGCCATGCAGTTCAACGTCAAGGAAATCGTGGTCGACAAGAGCTGCAAGGAATTCACGGTCAACCTCAAGCACGTCGGCAAAATGGCCAAGGTCGCAATGGGCCACAACTGGGTCCTCACCAAGGAAGCCGACAAGCAGGCCGTCGCCACGGACGGCATGGGCGCCGGGCTGGCACAAGACTACGTCAAGGCGGGCGACACCCGCGTCATCGCCCACACCAAGGTCATCGGCGGCGGCGAATCCGACTCCGTCAAGATCGACGTCTCCAAGCTCGCCGCTGGCGAAAACTACGCATTCTTCTGCTCCTTCCCCGGCCACTGGGCCATGATGAAGGGCACGCTCAAAGTCGGCGGCTGATGTCCCGACGGGTCTGTTGAGACAAGCAAGAGCCGGCCGGGGGGCCGGCTTTTTCATGCCCGCAACGTTTGACGCGCGGCGCGTGTAAACCGGGACACACGGCCCGTTTCAGGCGCTTGCAAGCCTTAGTCCATACGGCCCAAAGCCTCTGTCCATCAGGCTTACGGAGGGGATGCGTCACCGGCATGTCATGGATTTTCCATGTACGATTACCGGTCGTGTAACTTCTGGAGCTCCTGATGGAGTGGCTGCTGGACCCCGCTGCGTGGGTCGGCTTGCTTACCCTGGTCGTCCTTGAGATCGTCCTGGGCATTGATAACCTGATTTTCATCGCCATCCTGGCGGACAAGCTGCCGCCCGCGCAGCGCGATCGCGCGCGCATCATGGGCCTGAGCCTCGCGCTGATCATGCGCCTGGGCCTGTTGTCCGTCATGTCATGGCTGGTCACGCTGACTACCCCCCTGTTCAATATCGGTCCGCTATCGCCGTCGGGGCGCGACCTGATCCTGATGGTGGGCGGCCTGTTTCTGCTGTTCAAAGGCACCATGGAACTGCACGAGCGCCTGGAAGGCAGCATGCACACCGGCTCGTCCGGCCCGCGCGTCTATGCCAGCTTCTGGGTGATCGTCACGCAGATCGTGGTGCTGGATGCGGTGTTCTCGCTGGACTCGGTCATTACCGCCGTCGGCATGGTGGATCACCTGGCCATCATGATGATCGCGGTCATCATTGCCATCGGCATCATGCTGATTGCGTCCAAGCCGCTGACGCGCTTCGTCAACGCCCACCCGACGGTGGTGGTGCTGTGCCTGGGCTTCTTGCTGATGATCGGCTTTTCGCTCCTGGCCGAAGCCTTCGGCTTCAAGGTGCCCAAGGGCTATCTGTACGCCGCCATCGGGTTCTCGGTGGCCATCGAGGCGCTCAACCAGGTGGCGCGCCGCAACCTGCTCAAGCTCGACGCCCGTTTTCCCATGCGCGAACGCACCGCCTCGGCCGTGCTGCGCATGCTGGGCAAGCGGCCGCCGGCCAGCGACGAACCCGACCTGCCCAATGCCGGCAGCCCGGCAGTACAGGCCTTCGGAGTCGAAGAACGCAACATGGTCAGCGGGGTGCTGACGCTGGCCGAGCGCTCCATCCGTTCCATCATGACGCCGCGCACGGACGTTTCCTGGATCAATATCGACGACGATCCCGACAACATCCGCCGCCAGCTCACCGAGGCGCCGCACAGCTTCTTCCCGGTGTGCCGCGGCTCGCTGGACGAGGTGCTCGGCATCGGCCGCGCCAAGGATCTGATCGCGGACCTGATCACCGAGGGCCGTGTGCGCCGCAACCGCCTGCGCGATCCCATCATCGTGCACGAGTCGATCGGCATCCTGCGCCTCATGGACACCCTCAAGCGCTCGCGCGGCCAGCTCGTGCTGGTGGCTGACGAGTTCGGCGCCATCGAGGGGCTGGTGACGCCGATCGACGTTTTCGAGGCCATCGCCGGCGAATTCCCCGACGAAGACGAGCTGCCCGACATCGTGGCGGACGGCGACAACACCTGGAAGATCGACGGGGCGGCCGACCTGCACCACGTCGAGCAGGTGCTTGAAACCGAAGGGCTGGTCGACGACGCCCAGGACTTTTCCACGCTTGCGGGCTATCTGCTCTCGCGCTTCGGACACCTGCCCAAGCCGGGCGACGTGTGCGAATACCAGATCCATCACCAGCATTTCCGCTTCGAAGTCCTGGAAATGGATGGCCGCCGCATCGCGCTGGTGCGGGTCGAGAAGCGCCCCGAAGAGCATTTTCCTGACGAAGCAACCCTAGCCAACGACTAACAGAGAGAGACCCCAGCCCGTGACCGAGAACTCGCTCTATCTGATCAAAGCATTCATCCTGGGCATCCTGGAAGGCCTGACGGAATTCATCCCCGTGTCCAGCACGGGCCACCTCATCCTGGTCGGCGACTGGCTCAATTTCGATTCGGGCGACGGCAAGGTGTTCGAGGTGGTCATCCAACTTGGATCCATCCTTGCCGTGATGTGGGTCTTCCGAGCCCGGCTGCTCAAGCTGATCCGCGGCACGCTGACGGGAGTGCCCAGCGAGGTGGCCTTCACCCGCAACCTGATCCTGGCTTTCCTGCCGGCGGCGGTGATCGGCGCGATCTTCATCAAGACCATCAAATCGGTGTTCTACCACCCGGCGGTGGTCGTGGTGACGCTGGTGCTGGGCGGGCTGATCATGCTGTACGTCGAACGCCGCACGCGCCACACGCCGGGTGATGCGCCGGGCGCCGCTGACGACACCGCCTCGGACGAGCGCGCGTCGGCGCACACGCTGGAACAGATCACCTGGAAGCAGGCGCTGGGCGTGGGCGTGGCGCAGTGCTTTGCGATGATTCCCGGCACCTCGCGGTCGGGCGCCACCATCATCGGCGGCATGATCGCCGGCATCCAGCGCAAGACGGCCACCGAATTCTCGTTCTTCCTGGCCATGCCGACCATGCTGGGCGCAGCGGCCTACGACATGTACAAGAACTTCGGCCTGCTGACCCAGCACGACCTGTCGGGCATCGCCGTGGGCTTCATCGCGGCGTTCCTGAGCGCCATGGTGGTGGTGCGGGCCGTGCTGCGCTTCGTGGCCAACCACACGTACCGCGTGTTCGCGTGGTACCGGATCATCTTCGGCGGCATCGTGGCGGCCTGGATCTTCACGCGCTGATTCCTCCCGCCACACGGCGATCGCAGAAAGAAAAAGGGCCGCTTTCTCAAGCGGCCCTTGTTTTGTCCGGCATGGGACGGGTGGCGTCTACGCTTCCGTTTCCAGGTCGTAGAACTGCAGCCCGTCGCGGTCAATGACCAGCCAGCCGCCGCGCGGCGGCGACACGTGATCGCAGTCCCAGTCGGGCAGCACCCAGCGCTCGCGCTTTTGGCCGTCGACATCGAGCACGTGGCGGTTGGGGCGATGCGTGTGGCCATGCACCAGCACGCGAACGCCCGTCTCGCGGAAGATCGATTCGATGGCGTCCGCGTTGACGTCCATGATTTCCATGGACTTCGTCTGGTTGGCCGCCTGGCTCTCGCCCCGTGCCTGCTGCGCCATGGCCAGCCGCTCGGGAATGGTCTTGGCCAGGAATTCGGCCTGCCATTGCGGGTTGCGGACCATCTTGCGGAACTGCTGGTAGGCGGCGTCGTCCGTACAGAACTCGTCGCCGTGCGTCAGCAGGACCTGGCCGAAATCGGTTTCCAGCAGTGCC
This sequence comes from Achromobacter animicus, assembly GCF_040775605.1. Classification (NCBI taxonomy): domain Bacteria; kingdom Pseudomonadati; phylum Pseudomonadota; class Betaproteobacteria; order Burkholderiales; family Alcaligenaceae; genus Achromobacter; species Achromobacter animicus. Next base: position 4,258,604 of record NZ_JAYGJK010000001.1, on the reverse strand, counting down.
GGCTCGGGCAGCAGGCTGGCGCCCACGGCCTTTGCCAGTTCCTCGCCGATGAGGAAATCGCGGTTGCCGCGCCCCAGCCAGACCGGGATGCGGGCGGCCGTATTGCGCAGCGCCACCAGCACCGTGGCAAGCCACGGCGGGGCGGCGCGGATCACGTCGTCGCCAATCCAGGCGTCGAAGATGTCGCCGGGCAGCAGCAGGGCTGCCGCCTCTTCCTCTGCCGCCTGCAGAAAGGCCAGGAAGGCCTCCGAGGTGGCCGGCGTGGCCGGCCCCAGGTGCAGGTCGGATGCCAGCCAGACCGGGCCGGGCAGGGAGATCTTATTCAAGAACTTCGGCCTTCTCGATGATGACGTCTTCGTTCGGCACGTTCTGGTGGAAGCCCTTGTTGCCGGTCTTCACGCCCTTGATCTTGTCGACCACGTCCTGGCCTTCGGTGACGGCGCCGAACACGGCGTAGCCCCAGCCGTTCGGCGTGGGCGACGTGAAGTTCAGGAAGTCGTTATTGGACACGTTGATGAAGAACTGGGCGGTGGCCGAGTGCGGATCGCTGGTGCGGGCCATGGCCAGGGTGTACTTGTCGTTCTTCAGGCCGTTGTTGGCCTCGTTTTCGATCGGGGCGTGGGTCTGCTTCTGCTTCATGCCGGGTTCGAAGCCGCCGCCCTGGACCATGAAGCCGTCGATCACGCGATGGAACACGGTGCCGTTGTAGAAGCCTTCCTTGACGTAAGTCAGGAAGTTTTCAACGGACTTGGGCGCCTTGGCGGCGTCCAGGGTGATGACCATGTCGCCTTGGTTCGTTTGAAGCTTGACGCGGGGATTGGTGCTCATGGTTTTGGTGCCTTCGGAGGTGGAGGGAGAAGAAGAGGCTGCGGGCGCGGCGCTGACGAACGCCGGAGCGAATGCAGCCAGTGCGAACGAGCACGCCGTCAGGCGCAGCAGGTGAAGAGGGGAGTAACGGGACATCATTTGCCTTGTTTATCCTTCAACATTGTTTCAACTTCGCGGACCTTTTCCCGCATGCCAGGCACGCCGTCGCCGGCGGCCTCCTTGTAGGTCCGCAAGGCCTGCAGCAATTGCAGGTCGCCGAGGTTGGCGCGGGCGGCAGCGTAGTTCGGGTCTGCGCGCAATGCCATCTGGAGGGCATCCTGCGCACGGTCGAGTTCGCCGCGTCCAGCATATAGAGCTGCCAGATTGTTCCAGGGTTCCGGCAATTCCGGGAACCGCGTGGTCATATCGTTGTAGATGTCGATGGCTTCGTTCGTGCGGTCCAGGGCGGCGAGGGCGCGCGCATGCTGGAACATGAGCTGCACGTCGGTGCCGCGCTGGTCCTTGATCTCGGCCTGGCGCTTTTCGATCATCGCCAGCGCTTCCGCGTTTTCGCCACGGTTCAGCATGCGCTCGATGTGCGTCGTGATCTGCGACGCGGAGGGGATCAGCCGGGTGTCCACGCTGGGCTTGGCGGCTTCCAGCAGATTGGCCAGAGCGTCCCAGCCGCCCTCAGGCGGAATCGGGTCCAGGGTGGTGCGGGTGGCGTTGGGGTTTTCTCCCGCGCCGCCGCTCATCGACTGGGCGAGGGCGACGCCCGCCGGCGCGCCGGCCAAGGCCAGGGCGAGCAGGGCAACGCAAAAACGCGGCTTGATAGTCACGTGGGCTTTCCGTTAAAAGTCTTGGCCGGCTGGCGCTTACGCGCGCGACCGGGCCGCTTGCTATACTTGACGACCGCCATTTTAGCCCCGGTTGCGTTTTTGGCTCGACCATCGCGTTCAAGGCAGTAGGGAATAGGGGCCACCGGAAGAATACGGGCCATCGATCCCGCACCGACAGCACTGCACCGACAGCACTGCCGGGACAGCACTGCCGGGACAGCACTGCCGGGACAGACTGCCAGGACTGCACTGCCAATGGACAGCGCTGCCAATGGAACTGCACTGCCATCGGGGCGGCAATGTAAATGGGGCGGCGAATTGGGCGGCACGCGTTGACGGTATGTTCCGTCGACAGCAACTTTCCGAAACCGCCACGGAACATTAAACGAAACCTATCGCGCCATGCTGCAAATCTACAACACGTTATCGCGTACCAAAGAACCGTTCAAACCGGCCCAGGCCGGCCAGGTGCGCATGTACGTGTGTGGCATGACCGTGTACGACTTCTGCCATCTGGGCCACGCCCGCATGCTGGTGTCGTTCGACGTCGTGCAGCGCTGGCTGCGCGCCAGCGGCTTGTCGGTGGACTACGTGCGCAACATCACGGACATCGACGACAAGATCATCCGCCGCGCCGTGGAAACGGGCCGCCGCATCGGCGAAGTCACCGAGTTCTACATCGACGCCATGCATGCCGACGAGCGCGCGCTGGGCGTCGAATCGCCTGATCGCGAACCCCGCGCCACGCAGTACGTGGGCGAGATGCTCGACATCATCGGCAAGCTCGAAACCAACGGGCTGGCCTACCAGGCCGAAGACGGCGACGTGAATTACGCCGTGCGCGGTTTCCCCGGCTACGGCAAGCTGTCCGGCAAGACGCTCGATGACCTGCGCGCCGGCGAGCGCGTGGCGGTGGGATCCAGCAAGCGCGATCCGCTCGATTTCGTCCTCTGGAAGTCCGCCAAGGCCGAGGAACCCGCCGACACCAAGTGGGAATCGCCGTACGGCCTGGGCCGCCCGGGCTGGCACATCGAGTGCTCGGCCATGAGCAAGTCGCTGCTGGGTCTGCCGCTGGACATCCACGGTGGCGGTCCGGACCTGAAATTCCCGCACCATGAAAACGAGATCGCCCAGACCGAGGGCGCGTTCGGCGGCACGCTGGCCAACATCTGGATGCACTGCGGCCCGCTCATGGTCGATTCGGACAAGATGTCCAAGTCCCTGGGCAACTTCCGCACCATCCGCCAGACCGTCGCGCAGAATGACCCGGCGGCTGACCAGTCCGAGTACCAGGTGAACCCGCGCGAAGCGGAAATGGTGCGCTTCTTCATTGTGCGCAACCATTACCGCAGCCCGCAGAACTACACGCCGGACAACCTGATCGACGCGCAGAACGCGCTGGATCGCCTGTACCAGGCCCTGCAAAACGTGCCGGCCGACGATCAGGGCATTGACTGGAACGAGCCGCAGGCACAGGCCTTCAAGGCCGCGATGGACGACGACTTCAACAGCTCGGGCGCCGTGGCCGCGTTGTTCGAACTGGCCTCCGAGGCCAACCGCACCAAAAGCGCGCGCAGCGCCGGTCAGATGAAGGCCCTGGCTTCGCTGCTGGGCCTGCTGCAGCAGGCGCCCGCCACGTACTTCCAATCCGCCACCCGCTATTCCGCGGCCGCTATCGAGCAAGGCGCGCGCAGCACGCTGGATGCCGACGCCATCCAGTCCCTGATCGACGCGCGCGCGGCCGCCAAGGCTGCCCGCAACTTTGTCGAAGCCGACCGCATCCGCGCCGAGCTGCGCGAATCCGGCATCGAGCTGGACGACAAACCGGGCGGCCTGACGCAATGGCGCCGCGCGTGACCCCGCAGGATACGCCGGACATGTCCACCGCAGATCTCGAGATTCCCAAGCCTGAATACTGGGAGGCCGCCGTGGCGCACCTGATGCGCCGCGACCGCATTCTGAAAAAGATCATCCCCCAGCACCCGGAGGTCTGGCTGACCTCGCGCGGCACGCCGTTCATCACGCTGGCGCGGGCGATCATCGGGCAACAGATTTCCCCGAAGGCGGCCGATGCCGTCTGGACCAAGTTCATCGACGCCGTGGGCAAACGCCCCACGCCCGTCGCCGTGCTGCGCGTTGGCCTGGACGGCCTGCGCAAGGCCGGACTGTCGCAACGCAAGGCCGAATATGTGCTCGACCTGGCCGTGCATTTCGGCGAGCGCCGGGTCCATCCCGAGAAATGGGCGGCCATGGACGACGAGGCCGTCATTTCGGAACTGGTCGCCATCCGCGGCATCGGACGCTGGACGGCGGAGATGTTTTTGATTTTCAATCTACAGCGGCCTGATGTCCTGCCGCTGGATGATCCCGGGTTGCTCAAGGCAATCTCGCTACACTATTTCAGCGGCGAGCCTGTCTCTCGCTTCGAGGCTCGCGAAGTCTCGTTGGCGTGGCAGCCCTGGCGTACCGTGGCGACCTGGTATCTGTGGCGCAGTCTGGAACCGACGCCGGTCCAATACTGACGCAAACCAGGCAGCCCATCTACGGAACCACACTACATGCGCAATACATTTCTGGAATTTGAACAGCCGCTCGCCGAGCTTGAGAACAAGATCGAGCAGCTGCGCTATGTGCAGGCCGATTCGGCGGTAGACATCTCCGATGAAATCGGACGTCTGCAGCAGAAGAGCCAGACGCTCGCCAAGGAGATCTACGCCAAGCTCACGCCCTGGCAAACGGCGCTTGTCGCGCGTCACCCCCAGCGTCCCTACACGCTGGACTACGTGCGCGAAATGTTCACCGACTTCCATGAACTGCACGGCGACCGCATGTACGCCGACGACCAGTCCATCGTGGGCGGCCTGGCGCGCTTCAACGGCACGCCGTGCATGGTCATCGGCCACCAGAAGGGCCGTGACACCAAGGAGCGCGCCGCGCGCAACTTCGGCATGCCGCGCCCCGAGGGTTATCGCAAGGCCCTGCGCCTGATGCGCCTGGCTGAAAAATTCGGCATTCCCGTCTTCACCTTCGTGGACACCCCGGGCGCTTATCCCGGCATTGGCGCCGAAGAGCGCGGCCAGTCCGAAGCCATCGGCCACAATCTTTACGCCATGGCCGAACTGAAAGTCCCGTTGATCTGCACGATCATCGGCGAAGGCGGTTCGGGCGGCGCGCTGGCCATTGCCGTCGGCAACGCCGTGCTGATGCTGCAATACGCCACCTACGCCGTGATTTCGCCGGAAGGCTGCGCCTCGATCCTCTGGCGCAGCGCCGACAAGGCCCCCGAGGCCGCCGACGCGCTGGCCATCATCGCGCCCCGCCTCAAGGATCTGGGTCTGGTGGACCGCGTGGTCAACGAACCCGTGGGCGGCGCTCATCGCGACCCCCGCGTCATGGCCCGCCTCTTGCGCCGCGCGCTCGGCGACGCCCTGCGCCAGCTTCAGGGCATGACCCCCGAACAGCTCGTCGAGCAGCGCCTTGAGCGCGTGCGCTCGTACGGCGCCTTCCAGGAAGTGCGCGCGTAAAGCGGGCAGGGCGCCGGCCCTTTGCCGGCGCCGCGGCCCCCGCGCCCTTGCACGCTCATGACTGACGTCCCGCCGCCCGGCAGCCATCCCCGGGCCGACGCGGGCGCCATTCCCTCCCTGCCAATCTCCACCGCGCTTGCCGCGGCGTTGCGCCAGATGCTCCAGGCACTGCCCGAGCGTCCGCGCCGCATTGCCGTGGCGTTCAGCGGCGGCGCGGACTCGGCCATGCTGGCTGTACATGCGGCCGCCGTTGCGCCGCTGCTGGGCATCGAGGTGATGCTTTTCCATGTGCACCACGGTTTGCAGGCGCAGGCCGACGAGTGGGCGCGACACGGCCAAGCCCTGGCCGCAAGACTGTCGGTCCCGCTTATCGAGGCGCGCGTGCAGGTCGAGCCGGCCAGCGGCAAGGGCATCGAAGCCGCTGCGCGCGATGCGCGGTATGCCGCGCTCGCCCGGTTGGCGCAGGAGCACGCCGTCCACCACATCCTGCTCGCCCACCATCGCAACGATCAGGCGGAAACCGTGTTGCTGCGCCTGCTGCGCGGGACCGGGCTGGCGGGCATGGCGGCCATGGCGCCGGTAATGCAGCGCGATAGCGTGTCGTACGTGCGCCCGTGGCTTGAGCAGGATCGCAGCGCGATTCTTCAGGCGGCCGATGACGTAGAGGCAGCCATCGGCTGGCGCGCCGTGCAGGACCCCACCAATGCCGATCCGCGCTACACCCGTGCCGCACTGCGTGAATTGCTGGCGCCCGTGCTGGATGCACGCTGGCCCGGCTGGCGCGGCATCGTCGCGCGCCATGCGCGGCACATGGCAGAGGCGGCAGAGATTCTGGACGAAGTCGCCCGTGAAGATTTTGCGCGGCTGGATCCCGGTGCCGATGACGCCAGTTTTTCGTTGCAGGCGTGGCGCGGACTATCGCCCGCCCGTCAGTCGCAGGTGTTGCGGTATTGGCTGGAGCGAAATGGGGCGCGGATGCCCACCGACGCGCGCATGGCGGACCTGCTGAGGCAGTTGCGTGGCCTGCACAGCCTGGGCCATGACCGGCAATTGCGAGTGGAGCAGGCGGGCCACGTGATTCGATGTCACCGCGGCCGCGTGTGGGTGGAGCGCCGGGGCCAGGCCGGTTTGTAGATCAGGATGTAAGGCGGTATGCAGGCCGGTACGTAAGCCGGATCGGAAGCGGGTTCCGACGCCGGTTTGCGGTAGGAAGTCAGCTACTCCGATTTGGGGCGGTATCGACAAGCCCAACACCGTATTCACCCCGAAAATGGACATAAATCTGCGCAAACTGCGCAAATTTTTACCGTCGCGCTAGAATATATGGTTTTGCCCGTCAACACTTGCGGCGGGTGTCCAGCCAGAGTACGAGATGTCCCTGATCGTTCACAAATATGGCGGTACTTCGATGGGCTCGGTCGAGCGCATCAGAAACGTGGCGCGTCGCGTCGCAAAGTGGCACGCCGCCGGCCACCAGGTTGTTGTTGTTCCGTCCGCCATGGCGGGCGAGACGAATCGTCTGCTGGGCTTGGCGCGCGAGCTCTCGCCCCAGCCCGACGGCCGCGAACTCGACATGATCGCCGCCACCGGCGAGCAAGCCAGCAGCGGCCTTCTGGCCATTGCCTTGCAGGCCGAAGGCGTGTCCGCACGCAGCTATGCCGGTTGGCAAGTGCCCGTGCGCACCGATTCGTCGTTCACGAAAGCCCGCATCACGTCCATCGACGACGCCCGCGTGCGCGCTGATCTGGACGCCGGCCGCGTGGTCATCGTGACGGGCTTCCAGGGCATCGACCCTGACGGCCACATCACCACGCTGGGCCGCGGCGGCTCCGACACCTCGGCTGTAGCCGTGGCGGCCGCCATCAAGGCCGACGAATGCCTGATCTACACCGACGTGGACGGCGTCTACACGACCGATCCGCGCGTCGTGCCCGAAGCGCGCCGCATGTCCGTCGTTTCCTTCGAGGAAATGCTGGAAATGGCCTCGCTGGGCTCCAAGGTCCTGCAGATCCGCTCGGTCGAATTCGCCGGCAAATATCGTGTTCCGGTCCGGGTCCTGTCCTCGCTGACCGACCCCCTTATCCCGCTCGACGAAGAAATGGTCTCGGGCACGCTGATTACTTTTGAGGAAGACGAAAAAATGGAAGCCGCCGTTGTCTCCGGCATCGCCTTCAGCCGCGACGAAGCCAAAATCACCCTGCTGGGCGTTCCCGACAAACCCGGCATCGCATTCTCCATCCTGGGTCCCGTCGCCGCCGCCAACATCGACGTCGACATGATCGTGCAGAACCAGTCCGTGGCCGGCACGACCGACTTCTCGTTCACCGTGAACCGCAACGAATTCACGCGCGCCGTCGACCTGCTCAAGCGCGAAGTCATCCCCGCCGTCGGTGCCCGTGAACTGTCCACCGACGAAAAGGTCGCCAAGGTCTCCATCGTCGGCATCGGCATGCGCTCGCACGTCGGCGTCGCCAGCCTGATGTTCCAGACGCTCTCGCAAGAGGGCATCAACATCCAGATGATCAGCACCAGCGAAATCAAGACCTCGGTCATCATCGACGACAAGTACATGGAACTGGGCGTGCGCGCACTGCACAAGGCCTTCGGTCTGGACCAGGCGCCGGCCACCAAGGTCTGATGAATCAGGTCCGGCACGATTTTTTTGCGTGAACGCCCCGATCGCAGGCAAGAGCCAAAAAAATCGTGCTAGAATCTCGTTCTCTTTTCGGAGACGTGCCCGAGAGGCTGAAGGGGCTCCCCTGCTAAGGGAGTATGTGGCTAAAAACTGCATCGTGGGTTCGAATCCCACCGTCTCCGCCAAAGACACTTGCACCAGTGAACCAAGGTTGCCTCAAGACCCGCATAGCTTATTGCTCTGCGGGTTTTTTGTTTTCTGCGCGGTGATGGTGCGCGTTTGACCACGCGTAGTCGTAGTCGTAGTCGTAGTCGTAGTCGGAGTCCTAGTCGCGTTGCGGGAGTGATCTACGTCTTTCTGCCGATCAACGCCCGTGCCTGTTCAACCACATCGGCGTCGTTCGGCCGGAAATCCACCTGCACGGCTTGCGCAAGGCGCACGAAGTGCGATTGCGAACTGCGCGCGTACGCCGGGTCGTAGTGCCTGTCGATCAGTTCGCGCGCCAGGTCTTCACGGCGGCCTTCGTCCACCAGCGTTATCCAGCCCTTGATGGTTTCTCGGCTGTGCAGTCCCACCATGCGCTGCAACTGCGCCTTGAGCCAATCCGGCGTGTCGAACAGCCGCGCGTAATCCTGCTGCAGGAAGCGCGTGCGGTCGTCGCGGCTGGCGCGGACTTCGACACAGTCACCCTGATGCATGGCATGCAGCAAGGATGCGGGCAGTTCCACCGCGCCGATCTTGCGGCTTTCTGCTTCGACGAACACCGGTTGGCTGGCGTCGAGTTCGCGCAGCCTGACCGCGAGCAACGTGTCGAAGCGCTTCTGCGTGGGCTGTTCCGCGCCGGGCAATGCGCCCAGCAGCGAACCCCGATGGGAGGCAAGGTCTTCCAGGTCCAGCGGCTGCGCGCCTGCGTCCCGCAGCGCGTGCAGCAAGCGCGTCTTGCCGCTGCCGGTGGGGCCGGTCAGTACGACGAAGCGCAGCGGTTGTGGGAGCGTTTGCAGGCCGTCGAGGGTGGCGCGCCGGTAAGTCTTGTAGCCGCCGTCGAGTTGCCGGGCGCGCCAGCCGATCATGTTGAACATCAACGTCATCGAGCCCGACCGCTTGCCGCCTCGCCAGCAGTAGATCAGCGGACGCCAGCCTTGCGGGCGGTCGGCGAAGGTGGTTTCCAGATGGCGGGCGATGTTGCGAGCGACGATGGCCGCACCCGCGCGGGATGCTTCGAAGGGAGATACCTGCTTGTACATCGTGCCGATCAGGGCGCGTTCTTCGTTGTCGAGCACTGGCGCGTTGCGGGCGCCCGGAATGTGATCGTCGGCGTATTCCAGCGGGGTGCGCACGTCGATGATTTCATCGAAATCATCCAGTCTGTCCAGACTGACAAGCAGGTGTTTCACGCGGACCGCCCCTCGGTAAGTCGATCTGCAATTCTCGCACGCTGCGCTGCGGTGTCGAGCTGGATCCTATTGAGGATGGATAGAATGGCAGCCCTCGCCAGGATGGGTGTCTGACACCCTGGAAGGGCGCAGTTTCATGCATGTAGTCCATCGATGCGGGTGTCACACACCGAGGTCCCACCTATTCGCGAAGCGTCATCACCTTAACGCAAGGCACTGCGTAAGTCGCTACAAGCATGTAGTCCATCGATGCGGATGCCAGACACCGAGGCCACCTAATCGCGAAGCGTCATCACCCCAACGCAAGACACTGCGTAAGTCACCGCAGGCCGCCCGCGCGGCCGAACGGGGACGGGCAACGCAAGATGCTTCTGGCCCAAGAACCTCTGCGCAAAAACGCCAAGCACACAGACCGCCCCAGCGCCCGACAGGTTTCAAATGCTAGAGTCCGGTGCGGTGGCGGCCCGGGGTGCGCGGGGCGTCGATAAGCCCGAGGGAATCCGTAGGAGTCGCCGAAGGCGAGGACGAGGATGACAAAGGGGAAGTCCGGAGCGAAGGCTCCGGACCGCAATCGTGGCCCCGCGCACCCCGGGACGCCACCGTGCCGGACGCCTCAAGAACCCACACCGAAAAAGTAGCAATGGACTTTTCCTTCAAGTGCACCACCTGCGACGAGTTCCACCACGGCCTGCCGAGCTTCGGCGCCGATGCTCCCGCGACGTACTACGCCGTACCGCCCGAAGAACGCGACCATCGTTGCGATCTGGGCAGTGACGATTGCGTAATCGACGAGCAGCACTTCTATGTGCGCGGCTGCATCGAGCTGCCGATCGCGGGCCATCCAGAACCCTTCGTGTGGGGCGTGTGGGTCTCGCTCAGTCTGCAAAGCTACGAGACGTGGGTGCGGATGTCGGACGAGGCAAAGCGTTCGCACACGCCGCCGTTGTTTGGCTGGCTTACGACGCGGCTCGATCCGTATCCCGACACGATCGGACTGAAGACGCACGTGCATCTTCGGGACGACGGCATCCGGCCGTACATCGAACTGGAGCCGACGAGCCATCCGTTGGCGGTGGATCAGCGCGAGGGGATCACGACCGGCCGCGTTGCGGAGATCTATGCGCTGCTGGTGCACGGGCAGACGGGCGCGGCGTAGAGAGGGCGATTCGCCCGACGGATCGCCGCCCGACGGATCGCCGCCCCGCCAGCCCGTGTCAGGCGCCGAACGTCAGCGCATTCGTCAGATCGCCCATCGCCGCTTGTCCTCGCGCCGTCATGGCGTCATCGCGCGCCTTCAAGCCATCAAGCATCGGCAGGTCGAAGAGCCGCGTGGCAAGACGCAGGATGGAGCCCGTGTCGTAGATCGTGTGGTCCACCGTGCCCTTCTTGGCAAAGGGTGACACGATCACCGCCGGGATACGCGTGCCCGGGCCCCAACGGTCGCCTTGCGGCGGCGCAACGTGATCCCACCAGCCGCCGTTCTCGTCCACGGTGATCACCACCACCATGTTCTCCCACTGCTTGCTCTTCCTCAGGCTGTCCACGATGTGCGCGATGTGGCGATCACCCGAGTCCACGTCCGCGTATCCCGCGTGCATGTTCAGGTTGCCCTGCGGCTTGTAAAAGGTCAGCGGCGGTAGCGTGCCCGCTTCGGCGTCGGCCAGGAATTTGTTGGTGGAATTGAGATCACCCAGGCCGCCGTCGCGGATGTGCGCCGTGCGGGCCGCCGTGCCCGGCCCCGTGCTCTTGAAATAGTTGAACGGCTGGTGATGCGCCTGGAAGTTCGGCGACGACGGAAAGCCCGTGCTGGCCGTCGAATCGACGGCGGCTTTCCAACCGCCGGCGTACCAGGCCCAGTCCAGGCCTTTGGCGCTCATCAGATCACCGATGTTGGCGTGCGTTTGCGGAACCATCGTTTGCGGGCTGGCCGGATCCGCCAGTGTCGGATCGGTGGCATCGCGGCTGAACGACGGCCAGTATGGCGGGGCCATCGTATTGACGCCATAGCCGTCGGGCGTGAGCGCGCTGGCGCCGAACTGCGGGATGCCGGTCAGCGCGCTGGCGGGTGACGTGGCCTTGGGTTCCAGGCGCGGATCGGTGGGGTCCGCGCTTTGCAGTTGTGCGATCTGCGTCTTGGCGACCGACGTGGCGGCGTCGGGATAGAAAGGCGGACGCGCCGCGACCAGGTACTGATGGTTCAGGAACGAACCGCCAAAAGCGCCCTGGAAGAAGTTGTCGCACAGCACGAATTCCTGCGCCAGCTTCCACAGCCGCAGGTTGTACGCCGAATCGCTGTAGTGCCCCATGACGAGCGCGCCGGAATCAGCCCACGCGACGAACTTGTCGTTCTTGCCGCCGTTGATCTGCATCTGGTTCTGGTAGAACACGTGCCAGAGGTCGCGCGTCACCACCCCTTGCGGCAGCGGCTCGCCTTGCGGTCCCTGCAACGCGAAGGGCGCGTTGGGCAGGTTATTCATGTAGGCCGCGGCCTGATCCACCTGATAAGTAATGTGGTTGGCCTGCTGCGACGTCGGCACCATGCCGTTCCAGACCGGCGGCAGCACGGGCAGCGGCGTGCCGTCGCGATCGAGCTGCGTGTAGTCGGCCGGCGTCAGCGCGGACAGCGGCTTTTCCACGCCGGGGAAGTTGGCGAACAGATTGTTGAAGCTGCGGTTCTCGGCAAAGATCACCACCAGCGTTTTGACGTTGTCGCGCAGCTGCGTGGTGAGGTCAGGAGCAGGGGCGGGCGTGGGTTCGGGCGCAGGCGCTGGGGCGGGCGCCGCAGGACTGTCATCGTCGTCGTCGTTGGAGCATCCGGACAGCGCGCCCATCGCGGCTGCGCTCGCGCCGAGTGCGGCAATGCCGGTCAGAAAGCCGCGGCGCGTGGCGCGCACCGGCGTCGTGCTGGGGGCGTCCTGGGAAGGTTCTCCAGTGCTTTTGTCTTTGTCGGACATGAAAGGTCTCTTGAGCTTGCGGATGACGTGGCGCACTGTCATTGCGTCACGAAGATCGCCGGATGACAGCCGGCATCGTTAACGGCCGCTAGGCTAAAGAGACAACGTTCTATCGATGTGACCATCCGCTGTCGGGAAGCTGTACGCAGCCATCTGCGCGCCTTCCGACTTGCGCAACGCGTGAAACAACGCTATTATTCAAGGCTTGCTTTTTCAAGCGCCCGTAGCTCAGCTGGATAGAGTACCTGGCTACGAACCAGGGGGTCGTAGGTTCGAATCCTGCCGGGCGCGCCAAGTTCTTTTTTGGGTTGTTTGCGTTTTACGCAGACCTGCCGGAAAGGAAGTAAAAAGCAAGCGTAGTGAAGTACAAGTTGCCGCAAGAAGTTCTGCGATAAGTTTTACTGCACTACAAACATGGCACGATTATTCTGATATAATTTTGCCTCTTTGCCGGAGCGCCCGTAGCTCAGCTGGATAGAGTACCTGGCTACGAACCAGGGGGTCGTAGGTTCGAATCCTGCCGGGCGCGCCAAACTTCACGGTATAAACACCGCGATGTAAAAGCGGCAAAGAAAATGAAAAGGCCTTTGATCTTGAATCGAAGGCCTTTTTGTTTTGTGCGTCAAATTGGTGAGGCGTAAATCGGTGGGCATCAATAGGTGGGCATCAATAGGTGGGGCATCACACCGATGCGCATCAAATAACTGCGCATCCCATCGATACATCCAATACCGCCCCATCGCATCAATGCGCAGCCTCTTCCTTTTCTTTCGATTGCGGCTTGTCGTCCGCTTCATCGAAGCCCCAATCTCCGAATAGATACCAATCTTCGCCGAGCGATTCCGCCGGGTGCATGGTGCGGCCCGAGCCGTTGCCACAGGCCATGGAGTCGGTGGAGCAGTATCGGTCGCAACCCCAGCAGATGCGTTCGGGATGTTTGGGGTGCAGGGGAAATTTCTTGGCCATGCTGTCTGCCTGATGTGTTCTTGTTGAACTCAGCGTACTGCTGCCTGGCCGTGTGTTTCATTGACATGCCGCAAAGGCCGGGGCGCTGTCTGTGCCAGTACGCCATTAAACGGGGTCGATTTGCATGGCACGATTCTTTCGTGTTATAAACACGCCTCTTTCGGGGCGCCCGTAGCTCAGCTGGATAGAGTACCTGGCTACGAACCAGGGGGTCGTAGGTTCGAATCCTGCCGGGCGCGCCAACTTATTCGAGGTCATGCTTCACAGCATGGTTTCAACCAGAAAGACGCAGCAATGCGTACGCGAAAAGCGGCTTGATGAATTCATCAAGCCGCTTTTTTTTCGCCGCAGATTTTGCGCATTCTTGGCAGCAGCTATGCTATGCCCGCCATCACCACACGCGATATACCCGCCCCGTCTGCGCGCCTTCGACGCTGCGGCTGTAGGCCAGCGCGACACGGCTGGCCGGCGCCGCTTCGAAACCCTGGAAGTACGGACCATAGTTGTCCAGCGATTCTTCCAAGACCGTGGGGCTGACTGCGTTGATACGGACGCCTTGCAGTTCTACCGCTGCACCACGCACGAAACCGTCGATGGCGCTGTTCACGGCGGCGGCATTGGCGCCAAAGCGGATGGGTTCGTCGCTCAGGATGCCGCTGGTCAGCGTGATCGAGCCGCCCGCGTTGACGTAGTGCTGGCCGATCAGCGCCAGGTCGACCTGGCCCAGCAGCTTGTCATGCAGGCCGATCTTGAACTGATCCGCCGTCATCTCGGCAAGCGGCCCGAAATGCAGGCTGCCGGTAGCGGAAACGATCGCGTCTACCTTGCCCACGCGTTCAAACAGGTCGCGAATGCTGTCGCTGCGGGTCACGTCGACCTGATACTGGCCGCGGGTCTTGCCCACCGTGATGATGTCGTGCCGCTGGCCCAGCTCGCGGGCGATCGCGCTTCCGAGGGTGCCGCTTGCGCCGATGAGGATGATCTTCATGAGGTTCTCCGGGAATGCCGATAAAGCGCGCCGGCAGGACGCCGACGCATGGACGCATTCTGCGCGCCGTATTCCGCCCGAAAAATCCTAGAATTGTTGGATCAGTCAACACTCGGAGTGTGTAATCCATGGATCGCCTGCTCAGCATGGAAGTCTTTGTGGCGGTGGTGGAACTGGGCAGCCTGTCTGCCGCAGCAGCGCAGCTGGATATGTCGCCTGCGATGGCGGCCAAGCATGTCAAAGGCCTGGAAAACCGGCTGGGGCTGCGGCTGATGAACCGCACGACGCGGCGCCAGAGTCTGACCGAGGCGGGCCAGGCTTACTTCGCGCGCTGCAAGACAATCCTTGCCGATATCAACGACGCAGAGCAGGGGGCCGAAGCGCTGCGCTCGGCGCCGCGCGGGCATCTGCGCATCACCTCGTCCGTATCGTTCGGATCCTTTGCGCTGGCGCCGGCGATCGCCGAGTACCTGTCGATCTACCCGGACGTCAGCGTGGAGCTGTCGCTGAGCGACATGGTGGAGGACGTGGTGGCGTCGCGTTTCGATGTGGCGCTGCGCATCGGCGAGCCTGCGGATTCCGGCCTGGTGGCGCGCCGCATCGGCCTTTACCAGATGATCATCTGCGCGGCGCCCGCGTATCTGGCGCGTTACGGCACCCCGGCCGTGCCGGGCGATCTGTCCCGGCATCAGTGCCTGGATTTCTCGCATTGGAGCCGGCGCACCGGCTGGCGGCTTGGCACGGACGAGGGCGGAGAAATGGGGTATCCGACGGGGCGGTTCGTGTCGAACAACGGGCAGGCGCTCCGGCAGGCCGCGCTGGCGGGCTTTGGCATCGTGCTGCAGCCGGAGCTGCTGCTGGCCGACGACGTGCGCGCCGGCCGCCTGGTGCCTATCCTGCAGCCTTACTGGCCGGTGGCCCGGCCCATCACGCTGCTGTATGCGAAGGACCGCCAGGCTCCGCCGAAACTCACGACATTCGTGGATTTTGTCGTGACGCGTTTCGGGCGGTAGTGGCGGGCTGTCGGGGCGGGCTGTCGTGGAATGCTTTGGCGGCGGCCGTCAGGCGCGTCGTCGGTCCACTGCGGTCAGGGATGTGCCGCTTTTGAGAAGCTGGTAGGTCTGGCCGCCCAGCCACGCAACCTTTTCACCGGAACTGGTGCGGCAGACGCAGTGCGTCTTTGGATCGAAGCGTGGCGTGCCCAGCGCGGAATACGCGCCAGGATCGGAAACGAAGCGTTCAATGCGATACAACGTGCCATCCGGCGATGTGGCGAGCACGTCGGTCAATCGTCTTGCGGTGCCGAGCATATTCAATACCTCCATGCGCGGGCCGTCAGGTGTCGGCGCCAAAGTCGTTTGAACAATTCATGGCGCGGGCGCGGGGCAATGCCGTCGCGCGCTGCGCTAATGAAACTGTCCTCCTAACAATGAATCATCGAGTTGTTCCGGCGAAACGCCGAGGGCTTCGGACACGCGGTCAAGAATGACCTGCCTGGGCCGCGGGCGGGGCCGTTCCAAATCGATATAGATGGAGTGATCGACGCCAAGCCGGGCAGCCATGTCAGCAGTGCTGATGTTCAGGTGCTCGCGCCAGGCGCGGATCAGGCTCCAATCGTTGCCGGTTTTTAGACTGACTACAGCTGGCGGCAGGCGCGCTTGAGCCCCCGCAAATGTCTTGCGAGAGGCACGCGGCGCGGTGGCCGGCTTTTCATTGCTCGGGGCGGAGACGCTGTGCCGCGACTCGCCTCGAGGTGTGGTGTGCGCGGTGACGGCGAGAAAGACGGCGCCGCCATTCAACTGGCGGTATTCGTCGTTGCCCACCCAGCACAGCGTTTCGCCGTTATCGAGCTTGCATTCGCAATCCAGATGGGTATTGCTTGGCATGCCTTCAAGCAGGGCGATGGTTTCCGTGGTCGTGGCGTGACGCACCACACGGTGCAGCACACCGTCCGGCGAACGTACGAAGACGTCAGGAAGTCTCCAGGAAAACGGAATGATCATCTCCACAAGCGAAGCTCATTACACCACTGTATAGCGCGGTTGTAATGGTGAAAGTGAGGGTTTCCCCGCGAGTGTGGCGCAAGTGTCATAGACGTGTGATCCGGTTACGGCGGATCCTCACCAAACCTCGCTGCGGCAAGCACCTTGGGCATCATTTCGGCCGCGGCGCCGCGCAGGTTGTGGTGGGCCAGGCCGTCCAGGGGCGTCGCGGCCGGGTTGACCTGCACGACCGCGGCGCCGCCTGCGATGGCCAACTGAGGCAGTTCTGCGGCGGGGTACACGAGCGACGAGGTGCCGATGCTGAACAGCAGGTCGCACTGTTGCACGGCAAGGGTGGCGTCGCGCCAGACCTGCGCGGGCAGGCTTTCGCCGAACCAGACGACGCCCGGCCGCACCGGGGCGCCGCAAGCCGTGCAGGCAGGCGGCGGGATGCGGCGGCCGGCATCGGGTTCTTCCGGCGTTTCCGTGGCAAAGGACTGGGGGGCGCCGCAGCGCGAACAGCGCGGCGCATGCAGGCTGCCGTGCAAATGCGTGACATCGCGGCTACCCGCGCGCTCGTGCAGGTCGTCCACGTTCTGCGTGATGACGGTCAGTTGGGGGACATGGCGGGCGAGCGTCGCGATGGCATGGTGTGCGGCGTTGGGCGAAGCGCGCAGGACCTGCGCGCGCCGCCATTCGTACCAGCCCCAGACGATGTCGGGATGCGCTTGAAAGGCTTCGGGCGTGGCCAGCGCCTGTGCGTCAAAGCGCGACCAGAGTCCGGTCAAGGCGTCGCGGAACGTGGCGATGCCGCTTTCCGCGGAGACCCCTGCGCCCGTGAAGACGACGACGCGGCGCGCGTCGCGCAGCGCTTGCGCCAGCGGGGGCGGAATATCGTGATGCGTGTTTTTCATTTCCAACCTTGCAGACAGTCCGATACGCTGCACGCGCCGCCACGGGGATGTCAAGCGTGGTTGCTTGATGTTCGGCCGAGCCGGAAGCGGCAGACGCGTGCGTCGCCGTCCTGAATCGTGGATACTCTTTTTTCATTCTGGGATTTGATCCCGCCTGGAGACCTGCAATGCCTGAATCGACCACCGGCCTGGAACGGCTGCGCCGCTTTATCGCCACCGCGACGCGGCTGGCCACGCCGCAGGCGCTGGAGCAGAGCCCCGAACTTGAGGCAGCGTTCTCGGACCTGGTGAGCCACGACGATTGGCTGCCCGAAGCCTGTACCGCCCCGCACCCGCAGTTCTATCAGCAGTACCTGCTGCACTGCGATCCGCTGGAGCGCTTCTCGCTGGTGAGCTTCGTCTGGGGACCCGGCCAGTTGACGCCCGTGCACGATCACGAGGTCTGGGGCTATGTCGGCATGCTGCGCGGCTCGGAGATCAATCAGCGGTTCACGCGAGACGTCGACGGGCGTTTGGCCATGGCGGGCGAGCCCACGACGCTGCGGCCCGGCGATGTGGAGCGCCTGTCGCCGGCCGAGGGCGACATCCACCGGGTGTCCAACGCGTATCCCGACCGCGTCTCCATCAGCGTGCATCTGTACGGCGGCAACATCGGCGCCGTGTCGCGCCATGTGTACGACCCGGTCACCGGCGTCGCCAAGCCGTTCGTCTCGGGCTATTCGTCGCCCACCCTGCCCAATTTGTGGGACCGCTCTACCGCTGTCCGCGCCACGCTGGCCTAGCGCGGGCATTGCGGCAAATCCGCTGTTCCCGCGGCGTGTCTCGTGCTATGTTCCCGTCCTAAATATTAGGAAAAATCACGAATGGACAAGACGCTGCTTAAAGGGCTGATGGTGCTGGAAGCGGTGACCGATGTGGACAATCCGCCGCGCACCATCGACGCGCTGGCCGCGCGCGTGGGCCTGACCCGCAGCAATACGCATCGCACCCTGCAGACGCTGATTCACGCCGGCTATGTCATCAAGGATGACGACGGCGGCGGATACCGCGGGGCCGTGCGCCTGTTTGAACTGGCGGCGAGGCAGTTGGCGCAACTGGACGTGCGCAAGCTGGCCGCGCCCTACATGCGCACGCTGGCGGACCAGACCGGCGAGACCGTGCACCTGTCGGTGCTGGACGGCTTTGACGTGGTGTACGTGGACAAGATCGACAGCCCGCAGCCCATTCGCGCGTACTCCATGGTGGGCGGCCGCGCGCCCGCTTACGCGGTGGCGACCGGCAAGGCGCTTCTGGCCTACCAGCCCGAAGGCTACGTCGAACGCTACGCGGAGCAGATGGTGCGGCACACGCCGTCCACCATCGTGTCCATGCCGCTCTTGAAAGACGAACTGCGTAGAATCGCGCGTGCCGGCTACGCGATCAATCGCGGCGAATGGCGTGAGGGGGTGGGCGGGCTGGCCGTGACCGTGTTCAACAGCCTGGACCAGCCCGTGGCCGCGGTCGGCATCTCCGGGCCGCTGGATCGTCTGAGCGCCGCTAGGATGAAGCAGCTTGCGCCGGATGTGGCGGCCTGTGCGCAGTCCATCTCTCAGGGGATGGGATATCGCCGGGGATTTCTGGATCAGTAGCGGGCGCGGCGCGCAGGGTGGCCGCGATCCGTTCGGCCTGATCGCGCGCCAGCCGGGCATTTACGTCCATGGACGTGGTCCAGAAGTACGTGCCGCCTGCCAGGCTGCCCAGCACCGAGACGCCCGCCACGATGTGGCCACCGGCGTTCTTCAGGCAGCCGGTGCCGTAGTCCAGCGCCAGGCCGCCATGCGGATCGGCCTGCGCGTGACCGTCGCGCAGCAACTGGGACACCAGCGGATCGGCCGTGCGCTGCGCGTCCACGGAAAAACTCGTGGCATTGATCAGATACTGGCTTGAGTGTTCGACGTGCGCACCTGCCGTGTGCAGCCGTGTGCGGAACAGGCCGGTGGCCGGATCGTGATCGCAGCCGGCAAAGCCGGCGGCAACGTGAAGCTGCTTGGCGCCGAACAATGCCTGCAACTTCAAGGCGTTGCGCATCGGGAAGGTCGCGCGCCGAGCCATCCATAGCGAACGCCAAGTCGACTGGAAGCGGCGCCGTTCGGTGTCAGGCAGCAGATGCCAGATCCGGTCCACCGCCCCATTGGTGGCGGCGGCCACCGCCTGCCACGGACGCGGCGCCGTGGCCGACCGGCGGATTTCATCATCCAAGGCGGCACGCGCGTCGCCGTCGATGCCCAACACATCATCGTCGTCCAGCGAGCCGTGCAACGCCATCACCTCGTCCCGCAGCGCCTGCCAGATGACGTCCAGCGTCAGCGCGCCGCCGTGCCGAGCCGCCAGTTGGAGCGCGCCGTCGGCGCTCAGCTGTTGCAGCGTGCCGGGCGCACGGTTGTGCGGACTGCGCACCGATGGCAGCCGCCCGTTGCGCGAGACGCACAGAATGGGGCCGCGGTGTCCGGCCTGCTGCAATGCAGCCACGGCGTCCACGGCGCTCAGGCTGGTGCCGACGACGCACACGGACGCATCGGGCGCGATGGCTTGTGCCAGCGCCGACACCGGATACGGGCTGTTGAAGTAGCCTGCCACGCCATCCAGCGCAGGAAACGCCTGCGAAGGCAGGTTGCCGTTGCACAACACGACGTGGCGCGCCGCGATCGGCACGCCATGATCGGACTGGACGTGCACACGGCCATCAGGCTGCGGGACCACCAGGTGCACGCGGTCAGGCACATGCGCCAGCGTCACGCCCAGCGTTTCGGCTAGCCGGCGGCAGCGCTCGTAAACCGCGCGCATGTAGGCGCCGAACAGCGGACGCGGCAGGAAGTCGGCAGGGTCGATGGCCGTGACGCCGTAGCCGTGCAGCCAGTCCGCATCCTGTTCGCGCAGCCAGTCGACGAAGTCCAGCCGATGGTCGGCGCGCGCGGACATGTTGCCTGCGGGAATGTTGAGCAGGTTGCTGCGCAGGTCGTCCTGGTACGCGCCGCCCGGACCGGGGTCGGCCTGCGGTTCGAAGAGATGGACCGTCGGCGGGCGCACGGCCGGCGCGGCTTGCAGCGCCAACAGGAACTGATACAGGAAGCTGACGCCAACCGAGCCGCCGCCGACAATGGCGAGTTCGGAGGTGGCCGGCTGGGCCAGTGCGGTGGCGCGCGTCATTTCGCCGCCGACAGACGCACCACGTCGGCCCAGCGCGCGACTTCCTGCTTGAGCATCCGGCTGGTGTCGGCGGGCGAGGTGGCGATGGCGTCGGCGCCCAGCTTCAGCGCGGCCTGCTGCACGGATTCCATCGCCGCGGCCTTTTGCATGCCGTCCGACAGCCTGTCCACGACCGCGGGCGGGGTGCCTGCCGGCGCAAGCAGGGCATACGTGGTGGCAACCGAATAATCCTTCACCCCCTGTTCCGCCAGCGTCGGCAGGTCGGGCAACGCGGTGGCGCGCTTGGCCGTCGTGACGCCCAGCAGCCGGATCTTGCCGCTGGCGACCTGCGGCAGCAGCGCAGGCAGGGTTTCGATCACCATGTCGATCTGGCCGCCCAGAAGATCCGTAATGGCGGGACCGCTGCCGCGGTAAGGCACGTGCATGAGCCGCGTGCCGGTGACCGCCTGGAAGAGCTCGCCGGCCATGTGCTGCGAAGTGCCGGGTCCGGCTGACCCGAAGGTGATAGATCCGGGTTTGCTCTTGGCCAGAGCGATGAGTTCCTGCACGTTCTTGGCTGGAATCTTGCTGCTGTTCACGGCCACCGCCATCGGCATGCTGGTGGCCATGGACACGCCAACGAATGCCGTGCCGAAGTCGTAGCCCGGCTTGTCGGGCATGGCGGCGTGGATGGCATGGCTGCCGACTGCGCCCATCAGCAGGGTGTAGCCGTCGCCTGCGGACTTGGCGACAAATTCGGCGCCGATCTCACCGCCCGCGCCGGCCTTGTTCTCGACGACCACGCTCTGTCCCAGGAAGTCTCCCAGATGCTGCGCATAGATGCGCGCGGCCGCATCGGTTGCGCCGCCCGGCGGAAACGGCACCACCATGCGGACGGGTTTGGTCGGCCAGTTGTCGGCCGATGCGGGGTTGGCCGACAGCGCCAGCACCGTGCTGGCCAGGGCAATACGCCACGACAGTCTCATGCAAGTCTCCTCGGTGGACGGGCCAGCATGCGACAGAGGCGGTTCGCGATTGCGGGGTGCCGGGGTCGCTGCAGTCCTCTTTTGTGAATCCTAAATATTAGGATTGACGTTTCAATAAATGGTTTACCTAGAATTCCACACGGTGCTATGCTGGTCAACAATTAACCGCGGCACCTAGGGATTGCACTAGGATTCGCCCGGACACCAGCGGCTTTCCCGGGCGGCGCGTCTGGATGATGCCATCGTTGAAGGCCGCGTCTTATACTGTTTTCCGCATCCCAAATATTGAATTTTCATAACGAGAGGTCAGACATGACACCCAGTTCGGCGCTAGCCGGCATTACGGTGCTGGAGATTTGCAACGTCGCGGCGGGACCCTTTTGCGGCATGTTGTTGGCGGACATGGGCGCGGACGTGATCAAGGTGGAGAACCCGGAAGGCGGCGATACGCTGCGCAGCTGGCCGCCCATCTCGGACGGCTACAGCGAGAACTTCGCCTCGCTCAACCGCAACAAGCGGTCGGTGACGTTGAACCTGAAGGACCCCGGCGATCTGGCCTTGGCGCGCGAATTGGCGTTGCGCGCCGACGTGCTCATCGAAAACAACCGGCCGGGCGTGATGGAGCGGCTGGGCCTGGGCTACGTGCAACTGCGCGAGGCCAATCCCCGGCTGGTGTACTGCTCGATCTCGGCGTATGGCCAGTCGGGACCGCGCGCGCAGGAAGGCGGCTTTGACCTGACCATCCAGGCCATGAGCGGCATCATGAGCGTCACCGGCGAGCCCGGCGGCGAACCGGTCAAATGCGGCGTGCCGCTGGCGGACTTTTCCGCGGGACTGTACGGCGCGTTCGCCATCGCATCGGCGCTGCGCGCGGCGCAGGCCAGCGGGCAGGGCACGCACATCGACGTGCCGATGCTGGGCGCCACGCTGGGCATCGCCGCCTTGCAGACGTCCGAGTTCTTCGGCAGCGGCAAGGATCCGGTCAAGCTGGGGTCGGCCCATCCGCGCAATGCGCCGTATCAGGCGTTTCGCTGCAAGAACGGATACTTCGGCATGGCCGCGGGCAACCAGGCGTTGTGGAAGGCCGTGTGCGCGACGGTGGGGCGTGAAGACCTGCTGGGCGATCCGCGCTTTACCGATACCAGCGCCCGCGCTCGCAATCAGACGGCGCTGCGCGACATTCTGGAAGCGATCTTCGCTGAGCACGAAGCACAGGACTGGCTGGCACGCTTTCGCGCGGCCGGCGTACCGTGCGCGCCGATCAACACGTATTCGGAGGTGCTGGCCGATCCGCAGGTCGAGCACATGGGCTGGGTGCAGGCGCTGGAGCTGCCCAATGGCGTGCAGACCCGCACGTTTGGCCTGCCGGTGCGGTTTGACGGCGAGACCACGGCGCTGCGCCGCCGGCCGCCCGCGCTGGGCGAGCACAACGACGAGGTGCTGGGACCGCTGCGCGTGTCTGCCAAGGGAGGCAAGCAATGAGCGTCCTGCGTATCGACCAGCAAGGGCCGCGCCACGTGCTGACGCTGGCGCGCCCCGAAAAGATGAATGCGCTGTCGGCCGACCTGGTTGAGGCGCTGATCGCCGCGCTGGACGAGGCCGAGGGCGCACGTGCCCAGGTCATCGTGTTGCAAGGCGAGGGCAAGAACTTTAGCGCGGGCTTTGACTTTGGCGATTGGCAGACGCAGAGCGAAGGCGATCTGCTGCTGCGCTTCGTGCGGATCGAGACGCTGCTGCAGCGGCTGGCGGCCTCGCCGTGCCTGACCGTGGCGCTGGCGCATGGGCGCAATTTCGGCGCGGGCGTGGACGTGTTCGGCGCCTGCAAATGGCGCATCAGCGCGCCGGATGCGACGTTCCGCATGCCCGGGTTGAAGTTTGGCCTGGTGCTGGGCACGCGGCGTTTCGCGTCGCTGGTGGGCGCGGAGCGCGCGCGCACGATTCTTGAACAGGCCGCCACCTTCAACGCCGAAGACGCGTTGCGCGATGGCTTCGTCAGCCGATTGGCCACGCCGCAGGAATGGCCGCAGATCAGCGAAGCCGCGCTGGAAACGGCGAGCGCGCTGACCGACGCCAGCCGCACGCAGCTCTACGCGGCCCTGTCGCAGGAGACGCCGGACACGGATCTGGCGCGGCTGGTGCGTTCGGCGGCGGCGCCCGGCCTGAAGGACCGCGTGGCGGCGTATCTGCAGGCGCGCTAGGCGCATCCCATCAAGCAGGAGGAAGACAATGGCTTCAGGATTCAACCAGAAGAACAAGCAGTGCAGCCTGCAGGAACTGGCGGCGCTGGTGCCCAACGGGGCATCCATCGCGCTGGGCGGCAGCTTTCTGCATCGCGGACCGTTCGCCTTCGTGCGCGAACTGATCCGCCAGGAAAAGCGCGATCTTGAACTGATCAAGCAGTCGCCGGGCTATGACGTGGACATCCTGTGCCGCGCGGGCGTGCTGCGCCGCGTACGCGCGGGCATCGTCGCGATGGAAGGCAACTTCGGGCTGGCGCCGTGGTATCGGCGCGCCGTGGAGCGCCACGAGATCGAACTTGAGGAACACGCTTGCGCCAGCCTGACGGCCGGGCTGCGCGCGGCCGCGTTTGGCGTGCCGTTCCAGCCTTGCGGCGGTCTGCATGGCAGCGGGTTGCCGGAGCTGAACGGCTGGAAACGCCTGGATGATCCGTACGGCAGCGGCGAGAAGACCTGGGTGGTGCCCGCGATCCGGCCGGACTTCGCCGTGATCCAGGCATCCGAAGTGGATGCGCTGGGCAACGTGCGCGTGCAGGGCACGGCGCACTGGGACCGCATCATGTCGCGCGCCGCGGGCAGCGTGCTGGTCGTGGCCGAAAAGCAGGTGGACAGCGCCGTGTTCGAGGCGCAGCCCGAGTCCACGCTGGTGCCGTATTTCATGGTGCAAGCCTTCGCGGTCGTGCCGCAGGGCGCGTGGCCGGGTTCGTGCTGGCCCGATTACGCCATCGACTATCCGGCGGTGGAAACCTACATGGACAAGAACAGCGATCTGCGCGCGCATATGGCCGCGGCGCCCGAAGCGCGGGAGGGAAATCATGGCTGAGCAATGGTCGGGCTTTTCGTACATCGTCACCAATCTGGCGCGATTCATCCGTCCTGACGAAATCACCTTCAGCGGCGTGAATTCCACCATGCCGATGCTGGCGTGCCTGCTGGCCAAGCGCGCGTACGACTGGGACTTCGTGTACATCAACGTGGCGGGCGGCGTGAACCCGCGGCCGTCGCACATTCCGTTGTCCAGTTCGGATCCGGTGCTGGCCGAGCACACCGCGTCGATCTTTTCCAACGAAGATTTCTACGACCTGTGCACGCGCGGCCGCATGGACCTGACCTTTCTGGGCGCCGCGCAGATTGACGGCGCGGGCTGCGCCAACAACTCGTGCATCGGCGACTGGCATGAACCCAAGGTTCGGCTGCCCGGCGGGGGCGGCGGGGCGGTGATGCTGCCCACGGCCAAGCGCGCCTGCACCTGGCGCACCGAGCATTCGCGCCGCACGTTCGTGCCCAAGCTGGACTTCATGACGTCGTGGGGCGGCTTTCATGGCGTGGTGACGCCGATTGCGGTGTTCATCAAGCGCGACGGCCGGCTGGCCCTGCAGTCGTGGCATCCGGAGTCCAGCCTGTCTGAAGTACGCGAACGCACCGGCTTCGAGTTCGACGCCAGCGGCGCGGGCCCGACCGAACCGGCGACCGAGCAGGAAGCGCGCGCCTTGCGCGAGCTGGATGCCGACGGACAGTTCGAACGCGACGCCGCCGTCGCATTGCGCTGACAGCGCCACGCATCAACGAGCCCGGTACAGGGGGGAGTAATCATGACGATTGCCGATGCCACGATCGTGGCGGCGTTTGCGCGCTTGTGGGACCAGCCGGAATGGGCAGCGCGCCCTGCGCTGGTGACCGCCGAGGAAACGGTCAGCTACGCGGACCTGCGCCGCCGCGTGGGACAGGCGGCGGGTGGCCTGCGCGCCGCCGGCGTCGCGCCGGGCGATTACGTCGGCGTGGCGATGGAGCGCTCGCTGGCGCAGGTGGTTTCCCTATTGGGCGTCATGGCGGCGGGCGCTTGTCCGTGTCCGCTCGAGCCGCGGCTGTCGGTCGAGGAAACCGCGCGGCGCGTGGTGGCGGTGGGCTTGACGTGGATGCTGGCGGATGCCGACAACGCCGCCACGGCCAGCGCCTGCGGCCTGCCGGAAGCTCGCGTGCTGGATGCCGCTAAGGTGGCGTCGAATGTGGCGTCGAATACGCCGGACTGGGCGGGCGCGGACATTGCGCCGCAGGCGCCGGGGCTGCTGCTCTTCACGTCGGGCAGCACGGGCAATCCGAAGGGTGTGCTGCTTTCCCATCAAGGCCTGGTCAACAACGCGCGCGGCGTGCTGGCGCACACGGGGCTGACGCCTTCGGATCGCCTGCTGCACGTCATGCCGCTGCATCACACCAACGCGCTGAACAACCAGATCTTCACGCCGCTGTTGGCCGGCGCCAGTGTGGCGCTGGCCGGCCGGTTCCGCGCGCAGGACATGCCCGGTCTGCTGGACGCTTTCAGGCCCACGATCATCACCGGCGTGCCGACGATGTATGCGCGCATGCTGGAACTGACGTTCGATCCGGACAGCCTCGCCGTGCTGCGTTTTGCGCGGTGCGGATCGGCGCCCATCACCGAGGCCTTGCATCGGCGGATCGAAGCCTTTCTTGGGTGTCCGCTCGTCGTGTCTTATGGGCTATCTGAGGCCACCTGCACGTCCACGATGAATCCGCCCGATGCGCGGCGCGTGGGATCGGTCGGGACGGTGCTGCAAGGACAGGACGTAACCCTGCGCTTGCCCGATGGCAGCGTGGCGCCGGCCGGCGCGGAAGGAGAGATCTGCATCGCGGGCGACAGCCTGATGCTGGGCTATCTGGGTGTGGACAGCGCGGACGCGGGCGCGCCCCGGCTGCTGCGCACCGGCGACCTGGGCCGCTTTGACGCGCAGGGCTACCTGACCATCACCGGCCGCATCAAGGACGTGATCATCCGGGGCGGCGAGAACATCTCGCCCGCGCTGATCGAAGGCGTGGTCACCGGAATGCCGGGCATCGCGGCCTGCTGCGTGGTGGGGGCGCCGGACGATGACCTGGGCGAGACGCCGGTGATCTTCGTGCAACGCAATGGCGAAACCGCGCCGGATGCGGCCGCGATACAGGCCGAGGTGCTGGCGCGGCTGGGCCGGATCTATGTGCCGCGCGACGTCTGCTGGATCGACCGGCTGCCCGAGAACGCGGTGGGCAAGGTGGACCGCAAGGCGCTGGCGCGCCAGGCGGCGGCGCGGGAGACGGTGCAGTAAATGCGAAAGGGGGGCGCGATGCCCCCCTTGCGTGTGCATGGCTCAAGCGTCAGTCATTCGACCTTGCCGATCCGCTTGACGGCCACTTCCAACGAGGCCGAATCCTTTTTCCAGTAGTCGTCGAATGCCGGCGCGTCCAGGTACTGCATCGGGCTGCCGGTGCCCGCAATGCGCGCCTGCACGGCCGGGTCGGCCGCAATCTGCTTGACGGCCTGGCGCAGCTTGTCGATGACGGCGGGCGGGGTGCCGGCCAGCGCGAAGACGCCAGACCACTGCACGAAGCTGGCGTCGTAGCCCTTGGACGTCAGCGACGGCACGTCGGGCAGGCTGTCCAGCTTGCCGTCGCCCCAATGCGCCAGCGGCCGCACGCGACCAGCCTGGATCAGCTGCATGACGCTGGACGGACCGGTTGCCAGCGCGTCGACCTGGCCGCCGACGAGCGCCTGCACCGCGGGACCTGCGCCCGTGAACGGCACGTGCATCATCTTGACGCCCGCGGCGTTCTGCAGCATTTCCATCGGCACGTGCATCGTGCCGTAGATGCCCGAACTGCCGTAGCTCAGCTTGCCGCCCTGTTTTTTAGCGGCGTCGATGAACTCGTCCAGCGTCTTGTATGGCGCATCCGCGCGCACGACCAGCACTGTCGGATCGGCCGTGATGCGGGCGATCGGCACGAACTGGTCGAGTTGATAGGCCGGCTTGCGTTCCAGCAGGCGGTCTGCGGCGGGCAGGATGGAGATCGACGACAGGCTCAGCAACAGCGTGTAGCCGTCGGGCTTGGCGCGGCCCGCCTGGCCAATGCCGATGGCGCCGCCCGCGCCGCCCTTGTTTTCGATGACGATGGGCTGGCCCAGCTTGTCGCCCAGGGCCTGCGCCAGCGGCCGGGCGATGGTGTCCGCGACGCCGCCGGGCGGGAAGGGCACCACCATCGTGACGGGCCGCTCGGGATACCCGGCGGCCGTCGCGGCCGTGGCCCCGAGGCATAGCAAGGCGGCCGCGGCCGCCCGTCTGGCTACATGCTTGCAGCGCAGGTTCATGTCTCACTCCTTAGGTTTTTTGCTGCGCGGCGCCGGTTTCTTGTGACCGGCGCTCGTTTACGCGGGCGTCAGACGAATCGGTTTTCGATGCGTCCAATGCCGTCGATTTCGATCCGGACGACGTCTCCGTGCTTGAGGAACTGCGGCGGGTTCAGGCCCTGGCCCACGCCCGCGGGCGTGCCGGTGGCGATGACGTCGCCGGGGTACAGAGTGATGCCGCGCGAGCAGGTCTCGATCAGCGTGGGGATGTCGAAGATCAGGTCTTCCGTGTTGCCGTCCTGGCGCAGTTCGCCATTGACCCAGCAGCGCACGCGCGTCTGGCGGCCGTCCAGTTCGTCGGCGGTGACCAGCCACGGACCCATGGGGCAGAAGGTATCGAACGACTTGCCCAGGTCCCACTGCTGGTGGCGCATCTGCACGTCGCGCGCGGTGACGTCATTGACGACGGTGTAGGCAATGACGTGGCTCATGGCTTCGGCGCGCGAAATGTTGCGGCCGCCTTTGCCGATGACGACGGCCAGTTCGGCCTCGTAGTCGATCTTGTCGGAAATGCCGGTGGGCAGCGTCACGTCGGACCAGGGGCCGACCACGGTCTGCGGCACCTTGGTGAAAACGATGGGCCAGGATTCCGGATTGGCGTCGTTGTCCTTGAACACGGAATCGCGCAGTTCCTTGGCATGCGCGTGGTAGTTGCGGCCGACGCAGAACAGGTTGCGCGGCTGCGCGGGCAGGGGCGCTTCGTGCTCGACCTGATCCCAGCGATAGGCCGGACCCGTTTGCGCGGGTAGGGCGCGGCCCTCGGCCAGCCATTGCACCGCCGTCAGCGCGCCGGCTGCCGCAAGTTGGGGCGGGAAATCCAGCGCGGTGACCGTGCCGCCATCGTCCGACACCACGCCCACGCGCCGCTCGCCGTTGATTCGAAATACCGCGATTTTCATGCTTACTCCTACGGCGGTCGGGGCCGCCCGTGATGACATACCAAAAAATACCAATTGGCCGATTGTCTGGCCCAATTGCTGGTGTTGGGCAGGATAAACCAAAACTCTGCGCAGGCGAATTCGTTTTTCCGCAGTGGAAAGAGAATTTATTGGTCTGTTTTGGTATCATTTCCGGCGTCATCATCCGGGGACATCCATGGACAAAGCCTCCGCCATGCGGGCGGTCATCATCGAAAGCCTGCAGTCGGGCGAATGGGCGCCGGGCCACCGCCTGCCGACTGAACGCGCGTTAAGCGAGCAATTCGGCATCAGCCGGTCAACCGTGCGCCGAACGCTGACGCAATTGAAGGAAGAGGGCCTGATTTCGCAGCGCGTGGGCAGCGGCACCTACGCCAACCCGCCCTCGGCGCTGGCGCAGACCGAGGCGCTGCTGCGCGGCGAGGTGCTGTCCACCAGTCCGGCCGAACTGATGGCGGCGCGGCTGGTGCTGGAGCCGGCCATCGCGGCGCTGGTCGTGCAGCACGGCACGCCGGCGGACTTCGCCGCAATGCAGAACGCCTGTGATGAAGCGGAGGCCGCGGCCAGCTTTGAACAATTCGAAGTCTGGGACGCGAAACTGCACGAACTGATGGCCACGGCCACGCACAACCTCTTCATCGAAAAGGTGTTTGCGCTGATGACCGCGGCGCGCTCGCAGGCGACGTGGGGCGCACTCAAGCGCAAGAGCCTGACGCCCGAGCGGCGCGCGGCATATCAGGTCGAGCACCGCGAGATCGTCGAGGCGCTGCACGACCGCGACGCGGACCGCGCCATGGCGGCCGTGCGGCGGCATCTGGTGCACGTCAGGGAGAATCTGCTGGGGTAGGCGGGCAGGGCCTAATTCACCCGCAAATGCCGTTGCAGCGTATCCAGAAACACCTTGGCCCGCGCCGGCGTCACGCGGTTGTCGGATAGGGCGTAGATGGTGGCGGGCGGCAGTTTCCAATCGGGCAGGATCTGTTCCAGCGCCAGTTCCCGCAGCGTTTGCGACAGCGCCTGATGGCTGGGCATCCAGGCGATCCCCAGTCCCGCGGTGGCCAGCTGCACGCCCAGCGCCGCACTGTTGGTGCCGATGTGGGTCGGTCCGCGAACATTCAGCAGGCTGTCGCCTTCGCCCAGCGTCCAGTCCGGCAGGCCGCCCGTGACGATGCGCTCGTGCAGGCCCAGGTCTTCCGGGCAGGTCGGGCGGCCGAAGCGGTCCAGATAGCTGCGGGCCGCCACGAGAATCCATTGCACCTGCGCCACGTGCTTCTGGATCAGCGCGGAATCCTCGAGCTCTCCCGTGCGCAGCATCAGGTCGAAGGGATGGCCGCTGCGGGCGGCGCCGGCCGAGCCTAGCTCCACCTCGAAGGAGATCTGCGGATAGGTTTCGCGCAGTTCCTTCAGCACCGCCGGCAGGATCATGGTCAGTCCCGGCATCACCGACACGCGCAGGGTTCCGGCCAGATGGTTAAGGCCGGAATGGATGCTTTCGTGCGCGGACAGGGCGGCTTGGACATGCGTCGCGCATTGGTCGAAATACTGCTGGCCGATCGCGGTCAGACTGACGCTGCGGGTGGTGCGGTTCAGCAGCTTGTACCCCAGCGTCTGCTCAAGCTGTGTCAAGCGCCGGGACAGCGTAGCCACGGGCAGGCCGAGTTCGGCGGCGGTGGCGGACAGCTTGCCGCGCTTGGCGACTTCCACGAAGTAATGGATGTCCTGCATCGAGATAACGTTTCTGTTCATGATGATTTCCGGGCGCGAGCCTTGATTGCCTGGGTATTTTCGGGGTGATCGCGCGGGGCGATTGTTGTCATTGCGGCAACATCGTGGTCCCTGCGCCGGGGCTACTGCCGCGCTGCGCGCCGGCCTACGATTTGGGCGTCGAACAAGCCAGCGCAAAACCCGATAACCCCATCGGGGCAGCGCCCAACCCACCCAGGAGTCACCATGAGCCAACGTCTCAACGCCTTTGCCCAGTCGCCCGAACTGTTCAAGAAATTTGTCGAATTCAGCATGCTGGCCAAGGCCGGCGCGATCGAGGAGTCCATCCTGACCCTGGTCGACATTCGCGCCTCGCAGATCAATGGCTGCGCCTTCTGCCTGGACATGCACATCAAGCAGGCCAAGATTGCGGGCGAACGCGAACTGCGCCTGCATCACGTCGCCATCTGGCGCGAATCGAACCAGTTCTCGGCGCGCGAACGTGCATGCCTGGCCTGGACCGAAGCGCTGACCACGCTGGGCGTGCACGGCGTGCCGACCGAGGTGTACGAGCGCGTGCGCGGTGAACTGTCCGAAAAGGAAATCTCGGACCTCAGCTTTGCCATCATGGCCATCAACGGCTGGAACCGCCTGAACGTGGGCTTCCAGACGGTGCCGGGCTCCGCCGACAAGGCATATGGGCTGGACAAGGCCCAATTCAACTAAGGAACGATCATGAAAATCCTCGTCATCGGCGGCACGGGCCTGATCGGCTCCAAGCTTGTCAAGCTGCTTACGGAACGCGGTCATGAGGCCATCGCCGCTTCGCCCGCGACCGGCGTGAACACCATCACGGGCGAAGGCCTGGATGCGGCCCTGGCCGGCGTTGACGTGGTGGTCGACGTCGCCAACTCGCCGTCCTTCGAAGACAAGGCCGTGCTGGAATTCTTCCAGACCTCGGGCCGCAACCTGCTGGCCGCCGAGAAGCGCGCCGGCGTGCGTCATCACGTCGCGCTGTCGGTCGTCGGCACCCGCCGCCTGGCCGAAAGCGGTTACTTCCGCGGCAAGATCGCGCAGGAAGACCTGATCGAGGCGGCGGGCATTCCGTACACCATCGTCCATAGCACCCAGTTCTTCGAGTTCCTGGGCGGCATCGTGCAGTCCGGCACGCAGGGCGAGGAAGTGCGGCTGTCGTCCGCCTACGTGCAGCCCATCGCGTCCGACGACGTGGCGCTCGCCATGGCCGACGCCACGCTGGGCGCGCCCGTGAACGGCATCGTGGAGATCGCCGGTCCCGAAAAGGTCAGGCTGTCGGAACTGGCGCAACGCTACATGGGTAGAATCGGGGACACTCGCACCGTGCAGGCGGACGCCGGCGTGCGCTACTTTGGCGCGCTGCTCGACGACGACACGCTGGTGCCGGGATCCGGCCCCCGCCTGGGCAAGATCGACTTCGAAACCTGGTTCAGCCGTTCGGGCGCAAGAAAGTAGCGGCGGGCACAAGGACCCACATGAGCAAACTGCGGCCTCCTCCCCAAAGCCTCCTGGACAAGTACCGGGGCGGCGACTTCCGTCCCCTGTACACCACCAGCGTGACGGTGCGCGGCGGGGAGGCCGCGCACGGGCGCGCCTCAGGCATTGCCATCTCGGACGATGGCGAACTGATCGTGGAATTGCGGCTGCCGGTGGAGCTGGGCGGCACGGGCGGGGGCACTAACCCCGAACAGCTGTTTGCCGCCGGCTATGCGGCGTGTTTCCACGGCGCGCTGAGCATGCTGGCCGAGCGGTCGGGCCTGTCGATTCCCGAAGCCTCGGTCACAGCCACCATTTCGTTCGGGCGAGATCCGGTCGATGGCTTGTTTGCGCTGACCGCGGATGTCAACATCCACCTGCCCGGCCTGGAGAAGGCCCTTGCCGAAGAACTGGTGCGCAATACGGAACGCCTCTGTCCGTATTCCAAGATGGCGCAGGGCGGCATTGAAAGCGTGGTCGCGCTGACGCAGTAGCGCGTCTTTCTTCACGCCTGCTTCGCCAGCAGGCTGTCCAATATCTGCAGGTCCATTGCGCGGATGTGTTCGGTCAT
Source organism: Achromobacter animicus (assembly GCF_040775605.1). Classification (NCBI taxonomy): domain Bacteria; kingdom Pseudomonadati; phylum Pseudomonadota; class Betaproteobacteria; order Burkholderiales; family Alcaligenaceae; genus Achromobacter; species Achromobacter animicus. The sequence continues at coordinate 4,226,335 of NZ_JAYGJK010000001.1, read as the reverse complement.
GTAATCGATGAACACGCGCATGCGCGCCGGCAAGTGCTGGCGGCTCAGGAAACACAGGTAATGGCCGCGGTCCTCGGGCGCATATTGCGGCAGGCAGGCGACCAGCGTGCCGGCGCGCAGGTGGTCGCAGACCTGGTAAGCGGCCATCTGCGCAATGCCGTGACCATCCAGCACCGATTGCAGCACCAGATCGGCATCGTTGAACGTCAGCATGCCCGGTGGCGCCACCTTGCGGAGCTGGCCGGCCACCTTGAATTCCCACTCGAAAACGCGGCCCGACGCCAGCTTGAAGTTCACGCAGGCATGGTCGGCGATGTCGTCGACGCTGCTGGGCAGGCCGTGCGCGGCGGCATAGGCGGGCGAGGCGCACAGCATCATCTGCATCGGGATGATCTTTTTGGCGATCACCTGGCTGTCTTCCATGCGGCCGTTGCGGAAGGAGACGTCGACCCGGTCGGTGGTGAAGTCGGTGGGGCCGTCGTCCAGCAGCAGCTCGACCGAGATGCCGGGATTGGCCTCACGAAACCCCATGAGCAGCGGGGCAACGACCTTGCGGCCGAAACCCACGGTGGCGCACACCCGAAGCTGGCCCGACGGCGGGCCTTCGCGCAGATCGCGCATGTCGTCCAGGGCCTGGATGATGCGCTCGACGCCGGGGTGGCATTGTTCGTAAAAACGCTGGCCCTCGGGCGTGAGCGAGGTGCTGCGCGTGGTGCGCACGAAGAGGCGGGTGCCAAGCTGGTCTTCGAGTTTCTGGACGCTGCGGCTGACTGCAGAGCGGCCGATACCGAGCCGGTCGCCCGCCTTGGCAAAGTTGCCCTCGGCGGCGACGGCAATGAAAGCCATGACACCGGCATAGCTGGTGGCAAAGCTGTCGGCCAGGGAATCCGGTCCGTTCGAAGGGGTGTCGGAGGAGGGAGGGTAGGGTGTCGACATGGTGGCGGCGCCGCAAGTGGGTTGATCCTACAGCTAAGACGGCGCGCGCCGCAATCTTGTGACATGGGGCGCAAAAAAAAGAAGGCCTTCCGCTTTGGGAAGGCCTGCAGGCGTTCTGAAGGGCGGGGTCCGCCCGGCGTCCCTATTTGACTGGTGTCAGAGCGGGCGCGCCTTGCTTCTTGATGAGGACGACCACGAACTTGGCCGGCTCGGTCTGGCTGGCGTTGCGGCCGACGGTGTGGATGTCGTCGGGGCCTTCATAGAAGGTCTGGCCGGGCTTGAGCGTGACTTCCTTGCCGCCCTTGACCTGCATGACGATCGTGCCTTCCAGGACGTAGACGAAGGCGGAGGCGTCGTGGCGGTGGACGGGGTCAGCGCCGCCGGGCGGGTAGTCGACGACGAGCATCAGGGCTTCCTTGCCGGGGATGTCGGGCAGGGCCTTTGTCATTACTTCGGTGACGATGGGGTCGGTTGGCTTGGGGGTGGTTTGGGCGTGATGGGAGGCGGCTTGGGTGGGCTGGCTGAGTAACGTCGCTGTGGCGATGAAGGGCAAGACGAATTTCGTGAGCTTTGACATGGTTTGTCCTTGGTGGGGTGATGGGTCTTATCGTAGGAGCGTGGGGGGCGGGGCGGTAGGTCCGTTCAGGGGATCACGGTGTTGCCTGGTATGCACCAACGTTTGTAGGTCGGCCGAGGTTTAGGGCGCAGCGGGTCGCCCGACGCAGTGGCTTCCGTAGGTCGCCCGACGCCGTGGTCACCGGGGAGGCGATCGCCCACGATTGCGGTCCGGAGCCTTCGCTCCGGACTCCCCCTTCGTCATCTTCGTTGTCGCCTTCGGCGACTGCCTTCAGATTCCCTCGGGCGCATCGACGGCGCTCGCCTCCCCGGTGACCACGACGCCGTGCTACGAGGGTCTTTGGTTTGGGGCGCTACAAGACCTGTGGTCAGGGAAGGAGATCTGCGGGGCCGCCGGGTTGCTGCCGCCCGGACGGCGGCAACCCGGCATTGGGTCGGTGGGGCGTCGTGGCGGTGTGCGCTTCGCGCTGGGGGTAGTTGGTTTGCTATTGGGCCTTCGTCACGGGGGAGGGGCGATGATGGGCGGCGCGTCGACCGCCAGCCACAACCTGCCGACCCGTACGCGCGCCGCCCATCGGGCACTTGAGTTCAATTGACGATCAAGGGTGGCGCCGCTTGAAGTCGCGAGAGCGTCTGCCGCTGCCGGTGTCTGACACCCTTGGGAGATGAACTTGGTATGACGCAAATCCCGCCAGGGTGTCAGGCACCTGACGCAGAAGCAGCTATACGCGAAGCGTCATCGTCACGACGCAAGACGCCGCGTAAGCCCACGAAGGCCGCCCGCGCGGCCGCCCGGGGGCGGGCCCCGCAAGACGCTCGTCTTCCGCACAAGTTCGTGCAAGAACCTCAAGAACTCAAGTCGCCCCGGCGCCCGTAAAGCTCAGGCAACTCGAGCCCGGTGTGGCGTGGGCCTGGGGTGGGCGGGGCGTTTAGATGCGCCCGAGGGAATCTGAAGGGAGCCGAAGGCGGACGAAGATGACGAAGGGGGAGTCCGGAGCGAAGGCTCCGGACCGCAATCGGAGCCCCGCCCACCCCAGGCCCACGCCGCGCCGGGCGTCTAAAGAACTCAACCGCGCCCCAAACTCCAGCCAGACACCACGCAACCAACAACTCCGAAAACCCGCAAATCGCGCCGATCAGGAACACTTGAGCTCCGCAGCAATACGAGCCAGCTTATCCGGATTCCGTTGCACCAGCACCCGCGTCAACCGCTCGCCATCGGTCTCGTAAGACTGCACGGATTCCAGCTCGCCATCGATGAAGCGCAACAAGGTCCATTGCCCGTTCACCTGCACCACCTCGACGTCCAGCGCATCGCGATAGCGACGCTTGCCCGCATAAAACAGCTGCGCCAGTCGCTTGCCGCCCACCAGGCTGGCAAACGCCGTCACCTTGTCGCCGCCGTCGCCGATGAGTTCGGCGTCGTCGCTCAGCAACGCAAGCAGCCCGTTGAAATCACTGCGCTGCATCGCGTCGGCAAACGCCTGCAACAGACGCTGCAGCGTTGCGCGTGGCACCGATTCGCGCGGTGCGCCCTGGCGCAGTTGCTGCCGCGCCCGCCGCACCATCTGGCGGACGGCAGCGGGGTTCTTGTCCAGCGTTTGTGCGATGTCTTCGTAGTCCGCGTCGAACACATCGCGCATCAGAAACGCCGCGCGAGCATCTGGCGACAGTCGTTCCAGCATGAACAGAAACGCCACCGAAACGTCGTCCGCCATCTCGTGGATCTGCTCCGGCGTCGACGGCGCGGCCATCAGAATCGGCTCGGGTAGCCAGACGCCCACGTAGTTTTCGCGCTCGGCCTTGGCGGCGCGCAGGCGGTCGATGGACAGGCGCGTCGTGGCAGTGACGAGCCAGGCCTCCGGGTTCTGGATGCAGGCGCGGTCCGCGCCATGCCACCGCAGCCAGGCTTCCTGCACCACGTCTTCGGCCTCGGCCACGGCGCCCAGCATCCGGTAGGCGATGGCGTAAAGGCGGGAACGGTGCTGGTCGAAGAGGGCGACAGAGTCGGTCATGGAGAGGGCCAGCGCCGGGACGAGGGGGGAGGGAGGCAGGTATTTTGCCGCAGGGGCCTGCCTGCGACAAGCGCGCGGGACGTCCATGGCGGTCTCCCATTTTGAGCCGCGAGAGCTACAGCACGATGTCATTCGTACACAGCGGCGGCAGCGCCGTGGCGCCGCGCATCTGCCTCAGGTCCCGTTCCACCATCGTGCTCAACTGACTGATCGGCACGTCGTTGGCATTGCCTTCGAACGGATTTTCGGTGCTCTGCCCCACCTGTTCCAGCGAGGTGTAGATCCACGAAATGATGACGCTGAAGGGCGCGGCCAGCCACGCCATCTGGCCCTGCATGAAGCCGCCCGCAGCGTCGCCGATCAGGTCGAACTGCGCGGTCAGGCCAAAAGGCAGCGCCACGCAGAACGCGCGCACGAAAAGCGTGTTGATGATCGCGTACTGGCGCGGATACGGAAAATCCTTGATGCGTTCGGCCTGCCCTTGCAGGTCGAGCAGGTCGCGCAGTCGCCCGTTCAGGTCAGCGTATTCCGACGCCGTGATCGCGCCCTCGTCCAGCAGTTGCCTGGCCGCGCGGGCTTGCCCATCCAGCAGTTGCACCGCCTTGTTGTCGGCCGTCGCCAAGGCTGAGATTTCCGCTTCGGGCAGGTAACGGGCCAGCGCGGAATCAAGCGGCATGCGGCGCTCGGGGATCACGTAGCGCTTGCCGTATTCCGCATTCGGCCGGTTCTGCATGGACTCCCAGACCCGGGGCGCGCGAAGCTGATAACGCAGGGCCGTCAGCCACGCCAGATGCCGGTCGACCAGCCCTGCGGCGCGCCCGGCGTCACCCGCATAGTGGCCGCACAGCATGCCCCACGCGCGGCTGGCGCTGACGATGCCCATCCAGATCTTCTGCGCCTCCACCGTGCGCGTGTACGTCTGCACATTCTTGAAGCCCACGACGAACGTGGTCGCGGTGCCCAACAGCGTCACCACCGACAAAGGCAGCGTCAGCCATTTCATGCCAGCCACCTGGTACAGCAGCACGGGCACAAGGCTGAGGGCGGCGAGGATATAGATGGTCCGGCGCGTCCAGACCACGAATTCGCACAGGCGATAGGATTTTCCGAGGTGCATGATGTCGATTCCTGATTGCCTTCAGACGTCCGTTCAAGGAGCGGTCGGGTCGGCCTGGCGCGCCGCTTTCACGCCCCGCGCGCGTCGGGCATAGCGATACGCCAGGAAAAGCACCGCCGCCGCGATGGCTACGACTGACGCGCGGCCGCCCAGCGCGCTCAGTGCTGCCAACAACGCTTCCACCCGCGCGGAAAATACCGCGCCCAGCACCAGCCCCGCCGCGGCCCACAACGCCAGGCCCGCGCAGTCGTGCCAGACGAACGACCGCAGGCGCGTGCCGCTTGCGCCGCACAGCGGCACGGCCACCATCGACAGACCGGGCATGAAGCGCGCGACGATCAACAGGCGCACGCCCCAACGATTGAAGAAGCGCTCGGTCCTGCTGATGCAGGCCTCGCGCGAGAGCGACAGGTTGCACACGGTGTGCAGCGTGCGCGGCCCGTAGCGTCGGCCGCCGCGGAACCAGAGCAGGTCCGCCAGCACGCCCGCCAGCACCGCAGCGGCCAGCACGACTGCCAGCGGCAAGGCGACGTGGCCCGCTGCGCCGGCCGTTGCCGCCTGGCTGGCGCCCACGGCGATGAGCGTGGGCATGACGGGAAGGGGCAGGCCGAGCGATGCGCCCAGCACGTTCAGGAACACGGCCAGCACGCCGTATTGCGCGATCCATTCATGCGGCAGCATGCGGCGCTCCCTGCGTATTGCGGTGGGGCGCGATGGCGGGCGTGGACATGTGGGGATCTCCTGGAATCGCCGCGCCGCGGTGCGTGGCCGGTCAGGACAGATCCTAGAGGTGGCGCTCGCGGCGCGGTAGACCCGCGCAGGGACGCACGGTGTTGTCCGGGCGACAACAATGCGCTGCGGGGATGCTGCGGGCCAGATTTATGCGCTGTCGCGGGTCACGATGCGAAAGCCGATTTCCACCACCGATTGCGCGGGACGCTGGCCGTTCGCGCGCAGGCCGATCATCTCGGCCGCCTGCGCGCCGATGGCGGCCCCATCCACGTGCACGGACGTGATGGCAGGGGACATCGACGCGGCGATCTCCATGTCGCCAAAGCCCATCACGGCCAATTGCCGCGGCACCTCCAGCCCTTGCGCCGCGGCCTCCGTCAGGACGCCAGCGGCCATCATGTCCGAACTGCAGAACACCGCGTCGATGCCCTGGCCAGAACGCTGCAAGGCGCGCAGGCCTTCGCGGCCTTGCGCGTGCGTCGTCGGCGCGGGCATGTAGTGCACCAGCGGTTCGGGCAGGCCCGAATCGACGGCGGCGCGGACCAGGCTTTCGGCGCGCAGCCGGGCGCGGTGGTCGTCGCCGCTAAGCACCGCCTGCCGCGTCTTGCCGGCGTCGCGCAGGTAGTGGCTGACCGCGGCCCCGATCGCGTCATGCGACAGGCTGAGCAGCATATCGATGGGCGCGTCCGTGGCGTCCCACGTTTCGACGATGGGGATGCCGGATGCTTTAAGCAATTGCCGGCCTTGCGGCGAATGCATCACGCCCGTCAGCACGATGCCGTCGGGTCGGCGCCCGATGATGGCGCGCAGCAGGGCGTCCTCGCGCGGTGAGTCGTAGCCGCTTTGGCCCACCATGAGCTGGAAGCCCTTGGCCTCGAGCGACCGCGTCAACGCCGTGAGCATGCCGCCGAAAAGCGAGCCTGTGATCGAGGGCACCAGCACCATGACCAGGTTGCTGCGTGACAGGCGCAGGCTGCCGGCCATCAGGTTGGGCACGTAGCCCAGCGCCTGGATCGCGGCATTGACCTTGTCGAGCGTGGCCGGGGAAACCTGCTGCGGCGTGTTGATGGCGCGCGACACGGTGATCATGGACACCCCGGCCGCCTGCGCCACCTCGCGCACGGTGACGTTGGCGCGCTCCGGGGAGCGGGAAGGCGAATCGGCGGACGGCATTCGGGACGGGCGCATCGAAAGGGGAACAGGAACGGACGTGAAACTGGGGTCAAGCCTACCTGCAGACGCCGGTCTTGCGGGCCGGAGGCAGTTAGGGTTTGTCCGGATAGTAGCCGGAGAGGGCGAAGAAATATTCTAAAAAGGCCGTGATGTTAACGTTAACAAAGGAAATGTTAACGTTAACGTCCATAAAAGAACCTATACCGGAGACAGTAATGACGAGCAACGCGCGCAAGTGGATTGTTGGTTTGACCCTGATGGCCGCAGCCGGCGTGGCGCACGCCTGGCCAGACAAGGCCGTCACCGTCGTCGTGCCGTTCCCGCCCGGCGGCGCGACCGATTCGGTGGCGCGCGCGCTGGCCAACAAGCTGGGTGAACAGCTCAAGCAATCCTTCGTCGTGGAAAACAAGGCCGGCGCCACCGGCACGATCGGCGCCTCGCAGGTGGCCCGCGCCGCGCCGGACGGCTACACCCTGATGGTTACGTCGCTGGCCCCGCTGGTGGTGGCCCCGCACCTGATGAAGGGCATCACCTACGATCCGGCCAAGGACTTCACGTACCTGACGGTGGCCGTGCAGACCCCCAATGTGCTGGTGGTCAGCCCGCAGCTCGCCTCCAAGATCAACAGCGTGCAGGACGTGCTGGCGCTGCTGAAGGAAAAGCCGGGCGCGATCAGCTTCGCGACGTCGGGCGCGGGGTCGTCCGATCACCTGACCGCCGAACTCTTCTGGCAAAAGACCGGCACCAAGGGCCTGCATGTGCCCTACAAGGGCGGCGCGCCGGCCATTTCCGATCTGCTTGGCAACCAGGTTGAGATGTCGTTCCAGAATGTGAACGCCGTGCTGCCGCATATCAAGTCCGGTAAGCTCAAGGCCATCGCCGTCACGGGTTCCAAGCGTTCGCCGGTGCTGCCCGACGTGCCCACGTTTGCCGAAGCATCGGTGCCGGGCGTCGACGTCTACGCCTGGCAGGCCGTCGTGGCCCCCAAGAACCTGCCCGCGGACGTGCGCGACAAGCTGTCCGCCGCCCTGACCGCCGCCCTGAAGGATCCGGCGATCAGCAAGCCCTTCACCGACATCGGCCTGGAGGTCGTCGCCAACTCGCCCGAAGCCTTCACCAAGTTCCAGCAGCAGGAAAGCGCCCGCTGGAAGCAGGTCATCGAGACCGGCGGCATCTCCGTGCAATGACGCAACGCGCCCGGCCGTGGCGGCCGGGCTTTTTCAAGAAGCAATCATGACTCTTCACGCATCCCAAGCCTCCCAGACGCCCACGATCACCGGCATGCGCGTCGTGCCGGTGGCCGGCCAGGACTCCATGCTGCTCAACCTGAGCGGCGCTCACGCCCCTTACTTCACGCGCAACCTGGTCATCCTGACCGACAGCGCGGGCAACACCGGCGTGGGCGAAGTCCCCGGCGGCGAAAAGATCCGCACCACGCTGGAGGACGCACGCGCCCTGATCGCGGGCAGCTCCATCGGCAACTATCAGCACACGCTGAATCAGATGCGCCAGGCCTTCGCTGGGCTGGACAGCGCCGGCCGCGGCGCCCAGACCTTCGACCTGCGCGTGGCGATCCATGCCGTGACGGCGGTGGAATCGGCCTTGCTGGACTTGCTGGGGCAACACCTGGGCGTGCCTGTCGCAGCGCTGCTGGGCGAGGGCGTGCAGCGCACGTCCGTGCAGATGCTGGGCTATCTGTTCTACGTGGGCGACTCAGCACAAACGCCGTTGCCTTACCAGACGGCGCCCGACGCCGAAGGCTGGCTGCGCGTGCGGCACGAAAAGGCGATGACGCCCGAGGCCATCGTCCGGCTGGCCGAGGCGGCCCACGAACGCTACGGCTTCCAGGACTTCAAGCTCAAGGGCGGCGTGCTGCGCGGCGAAGAAGAGGTCGAAGCCATCCGCGCCTTGCACGAGCGCTTTCCCGACGCGCGCGTCACGCTCGACCCGAACGGCGGCTGGCTGCTCAAGGACGCGGTGCGGCTGTGCCGCGACCTGCATGGCGTGATGGCTTATGCGGAAGACCCGTGCGGCGCCGAAGGCGTGTTTTCCGGCCGCGAGGTCATGGCCGAATTCCGCCGCGCCACCGGCCTGCCCACCGCCACCAACATGGTGGCTACCGACTGGCGCGAGATGGCGCATGCGCTGTCGCTGCAATCGGTCGACATCCCGCTGGCCGACCCGCATTTCTGGACTCTGCAGGGCTCGGTGCGCGTGGCGCAAACCTGCCAGGCGTTCGGCCTGACGTGGGGCTCGCATTCCAACAATCACTTCGACGTGTCGCTGGCGATGTTCACGCATGTGGGCGCCGCCGCGCCGGGCCGCGTCACCGCGATCGACACGCACTGGATCTGGCAGGACGGCCAGCACCTGACCCGCAACCCGCTCCAAATCCGCAACGGTTATGTCGAGCTGCCGCAGACCGGCGGGCTGGGCATCGAGCTGGACATGGACGCGATCGAGCGCGCCCATCAGCTTTATCTGCAGCACGGCCTGGGCGCGCGCGACGACGCCACGGCGATGCAGTATCTGGTGCCTGGGTGGAAGTTCGACAACAAGCGGCCTTGCATGGTGCGCTGATCGGCATCGCGCCGACCGGTGAAAAGGCAGGGCGCGGGGCAGGGAATTACCTTGCCCCCGCACGCTCCAGTGTGTGGGACAGGCAATAGACGTCTGACCACGCCGGGCCACCACCCGTCATCGCGCGCATCTGGGCCGAGTTCAGAATGTCGCCGTCGCAGGCGGTCACCGCGTTGATCGCATAACCATTGACGACGTAGATCCAGTCGGCCGCGCGGTCTTTCCCGCCGCGTATTTTCTGTTCCGTGGTGGCGTTCATTGCCGGCGTGTCCGTCACGATCAGATGCGCGCCTGACAATCCCGGCTGCACCGCCGCGGCCGCCGCATGCGCCAACAGATACGCACGTAGCGCCTCCTCCGACCCCGGCAAGGGGGACAGGCGAATCGTCAGGGCATATCTGGCCAAGCCGCCGCCGACGCTCTCGACCACGCGGCATTGGCTGCGGATCATGTTGCGGTGCTGCGGCATGAGCTTCGTGGACCACGGCGTGGGGGCGTTGAGCCGCTGGAGGTAGCCGGGGGAGACCAGCGTTTCGTAGGCCTCCAGCTCGTACAGCACGAAGAATCCTTCCCCGCCCTGGGCGCTGGTCCATCGCGTGCCGCGCAGAAACCCGGGAACGCCCATGCGCTCCGGGAAGTGCTCATGGGTATGCCAGTCTTCGAACTCCGCGCGCCAAGCCGGCGCAATGTCCCACCACATTGCGATCGCGGCCTTTCCGAGCATGGCCATGATCAGTTCTTGGCCCGCAACGCGGCAAGTTCCGCGGTGACCTGCTGCATGACGTCGGGTCCGATTTCGCCCGCGAACTTGTCCACCACCGGTTTGACTGCGCCGCGCAGGCGCTCGACCGCTTCAGGCGTCAAGGTGTTGACCTGCATGACCTTGCGCAGATCGTCGATGGCCACCGCTTCCTTGGCCTGCGAGATCCGCCGTTCTTCCGCCTTGGCCTCGGCGGCCGCTTCCAGGATGATCTTGCGCTCGGCCTCCGACATGCTGTCCCACGTCTTGCGGCTCATCAGGAATGGCATGCCCGTGTAGATATGGCGCGTCAACGACAGGTATTTCTGCACTTCGGCAAACTTGGCGGACAGGATCACGCCCACCGGATTGTCCTGGCCGTCGATGGCCTTGGACTCCAGCGCGCCGTAGACCTCTCCGAACGTCATCGGCACCGGGTTGGCGCCCAGCGTCTTGAACATGTCGATGTAGACGGGGGCGGCGATGACGCGCATCTTCAGGCCTTGCAGGTCCTGCGCCTGCGCGATCGGGCGCTTGCTGTTGGTCATGTTGCGAAAGCCCAGGTCCCAGATGCCCAGGCCGATCAGGCCGTGATCGGACAGGCCATTCAAGAGGCGCTGGGCAACGGGTCCGTCCGAAACCGCGTACGCCTCGCGTGCGTCGTTGAACAGGAACGGCAGGTCAAAGACCATGAATCGCTTGTCGATGCCGGCCAGAAGGCCCGTCGCCATCGAGGTGAAGTCCAGCGTGCCGCCGCGAACCGCCGACAGGTTCTGCGGGTCCCCGCCCAACACCGCATTGGCGTAGATCGACACCTTCATCTTGCCGCCGCTTTTCTCGGCGACCAGATCGGCAAATTTCTGCGCGCCCTGTCCCAGCGGATGGTCCGCAGCCAGGCTGAAAGCGAACTTCATCGTGCGCGCCTTGATGTCCTGCGCGGCTGCGGTTCCCGCCACGGCAAGGCAGGCCAGGACGGTCGCTGCCGCATTCACGGCGATGCGCAAGCACGTTTTCTTTGAATTCATCACAAGCACCTTCTTCGGTTGTCGTTGGCAAAGGTCCGGTTGATGCAGCTTCGGCGGCGGGTCATCGTGTGAATACCCGGCTGCGAGCATAGGGCATAATTTTGAATGCCGTTCAAAATTTGATCGAATTCAAAAATTGAACAATTCATGGGCGGTCAACCGGAGAGCGCGATGAGCGGGGCAATCGAAAAAACACTGGCGTTGCTTGAATACCTGGCTGCCCATCCGAACGGCGCGAACCTCGCCGACATTGCGGACGACCTGCATCAACTGCGCAGCGGATGTCACCGGACCCTGCACGAACTCATGAAGTTCGGCTACGTCCGGCAGACGTCGGTGCGGGGCGAATACGCATTGACGACCAAGCTGGCGTCGATGGGTTTGAGTTTCCTGAGCCGGTCCGGCGTGATCGACATCGCGCAACCGGTTATCGACCGTTTTGCCGCGGCAACCGGTGAACTCGTGCGACTGGCCATTGTCGACGGCAAGCGTCTGACGCTGGTGGCCAAGGCGCAAGGCGCAAAATCCGGGCTGCTGTACGACCCGGACATGGGCATCGACCTGCGCCTGTCGTGCAGCGCGGCCGGCCACGCGTGGTTGATGACATTGCCCGAAGACCAGGCCATTGCCTACGTCACCGAACAGGGGCTGGGAAAACCGCGGGATTTCGGGCCGAATGCCCCCACGTCGATCCGCGCGTTGCTCGCCAGCCTGGACGCGCATCGGCGGCGCGGCTACAGCATTCTGCAGGACGTCTACGCGGCCGGCATGAGCGCGATGGCGGCTCCCATCCGCCGTCCCGGGCATCAAAGCACCGGCATCCTGGTGGTGGCCGGTCCGTCGCAACGCTTGACCGTTAAAGCCATGGAGAAATTCGGGCCGGCGCTGCTGCGCGCGGCAAGCGAGCTGGCGCAGGCGGGGGACGCCTCGCCGCTGCTGCGATCGGCGCGCGTGGGCACCTGGGGAAATGGTCCTGCGCAGGGTGAAGATCTGCCGACGGCTTAATCCGCGGAAGCATCGTCTCCGGCGTTGCGGCCCTGCATCGGAAAGCGCGTCCTGAACATCGGCGATGCCAGGCTGGCCAGCGCCAGTTCCTGCGCGGCGGCCAGCAGGTCGGGACCCAGCGCTTCCATCCGCGCTTCCGTCAGGCGCATCGCCGGGCCGGCGATACTCAACACGCCGATGGCCGCTTCGCCCTTGCGCTGCACAGGCGCAGCCATCGCGGTCATGCCCGGCGCGAACACTTCGTTGATCATCGCGTAGCCGCGCTTGCGGCCGGCCTGAAGCATCTTCGTCAGCGCGGCGATGGTGGTGGGGGCATTGGGACCGTATTCCTCCGGCGAACCGAAACCCTGGCGCGAGACCAGGTCCAGCGCGCGTTCGTCGGTCATCGTCAGCATCCACGCGTGGCCGGAGGCGCTGCACGACAGCCTGGCTTCGGATCCCATCTCCGGGTCGTAGCGCAGACCGTGACGCGCGCCCTGCGCCTTCGCAACCCAGGTCAGCCGCTCTTCGTTGTCCACGATGGCCAGCCGCACCAGTTCGCCTGAGATGTCCGCCAGGCGATCTACCAGCGGCTGGGCGATGTCGACGATGCCGGTCGCCGCCAGATAGCTCAACCCGATCGAAGCGACCCGTGCCGTCAGCGCGTAATCGCCGTGATCCCGGATCTGGCGCACATAGCCGCAGCGGCAAAGGTCTGTCAGCAGGCGATGTGCGGCGCTCTGCGGAATGTCCAATTGCTGCGCAAGAGAAGCGAGGGGCACGCCTTCGGGTCTGGAGGACAGGTACTCCATGACGGCGAGCGCGCGTTCGAGGACTCCGGCCATGTCATCTCAACAAGTAGTGGGGTGATGGATGATAACCCTAGGTGGAAAACTATTCCACTCGGAATTACATTCCACTACCGAGTCTTGCCAGACATCGAAAAAATTCCAAATAACACCGGAGACAACGATGAAGACCAGCCTTTTCCGCATTGCATTGACGGCGGCCCTGTGCGCCAGCGCCATGACGGCCGCCGCGCAGGACATCCAGGAGCGCACGATACGCTTTGGCCACCTGAACAACACGGATCATCCGGTGAGCGCCGGGGTGCAGAAGTTCACGGAACTGGTGGCGGCCAAGAGCGGCGGCAAGCTGAAGGTGAAGGAGTTTCCCGCCTCGCAGCTTGGCAATGAAATGCAGCAACAGTCCGGGCTGCAGGGCGGCGTGCAGGAGATGTCCGCGCCGGCCTCCACGTCGCTGGCGGGCATCGTCAAAGAGTTCGGGCTGATCGATCTGCCGTTTTCCGTGACCGACTTCGGCCAGGCGGACGCGCTGCTGGACGGCCCGCTGGGGCAGGCGCTGATAGCCAAGCTGCCCGAAAAAGGTCTGGTCGCGCTGGGCTTCTGGGATCTGGGCTTTCGCAACGTCACGAACTCCAAGCATGCCATCGGCAAGCCGGAGGATCTGGCGGGACTGAAGATCCGCGTGATTCCTAACCCCGTCTTCCTCGATACGTTCAAGGCGTTCAAGGCCAATCCCGTGCCGATGCCCTTTGCAGAGCTGTATGGGGCGCTGGAATCGCGAGCGGTCGACGGCCAGGAAAATCCCTATTCGGTGATCCTTTCCAACAAGTTCTACGAAGTGCAGAAGTACGTCAGCGCGACCAACCACGTATATGCCGCGAACATCGTGCTGGTCAGCAAGAAGTTCTGGGACAAGCTGTCGCCCGCCGAGCAGAAGATCCTGCAAGAGGCAGCTACTGAAGCGCGCGGGTACCAGCGCCAAGTCAGCCGGGCCGCCGCGCAGAAGGCGGTGACGGAATTGCAGGCCAAGGGCATCCAGTTCAACACGATCGAACCGGGCGAAAAGGCGCGCATGCAGCAGGTGGTCAAGCCGGTGATCGAGCACTTCACCAGCAGCTACGACCCGGCGATCGTCAAGCTCTACAACGACGAACTCGCCCGAATCCGCAAGTAACCCGCACCGGCATCCCATCATGAAGATCCTTGTCCTGCACGGCCCCAACCTCAACCTGTTCGGCCGCCGCGAGCCGCACATCTACGGAACCACGACGCTTGCGGAGATCAACGACCGCCTGGCGGCGCTGGCCGCGGAATTGGGCGTCCAGTTGTCGACGCTGCAATCGAACCATGAGGGCGCGTTGATCGACTTTCTGCACGAGAACATCGACTCCGCCCAGGGCGCCTTGGTGAACCCCGCCGGGCTGACCCAGCACGGCGTGCCGCTGCACGATGCCATCAAGGCCATGCCGTTTCCCACGCTGGAGGTGCACATGTCGAACATCGCCGCCCGTGAGACCTGGCGCGCGCATTCAATCATTTCGCCGGCGGTGCGCGGCACGGTGCAAGGGTTGGGCCCCCAGTCCTACCTGACGGCGCTGCGTGGCCTGGTCGGGCTTTTGCAGGACGCCAAGGCATGAGCCCGGCGCCCGCGCATCCGACGCCGCAAGGAGGCTGGCCATGGTCGTCATAGACAGATTCATCGGCGCGGTCTGCCGTGTGCTGGAGTTCGCCATCGCCTTGCTGCTGGCGGCGATGGTGGTGCTGGTCTTCGGCAATGTCGTGGCGCGTTACGGCTTTAACTCCGGCATCACGCTGTCGGAAGAGCTGTCGCGCTGGATGTTCATCTGGCTGACGTTTCTAGGGGCGGTCATCGCCCTGAAAGAGCGCGGCCACCTGGGCATGGACATGGTCGTGGCCAAGCTGCCCACGGCGGGCAAGAAGATCTGCCTCGTCGCGGGACAGATCCTGATGCTTTACATCGTGAGCCTCATGTTCAAGGGAAGCTGGGATCAGGCGGTGATCAATGCGGACGTCAGCGCGCCCGTGAGCGGCTTGCCGATGGCCATTGTCTACGTGGCCGGATTGGTGTTCTCGGTGATGGCGGGCCTGATCATTGCCATGGATCTGTACCGCGTGCTCGCCGGCAAGCTGCAGGACCAGGATCTGATCATGGTCCAGGAATCCGAAGAGGCGGTGCAGCTCAAGCAGATTCTCGAGGATGCCGGCAACGGCGCGCCCGGGAGAAGCGCATGACGATCGCCGTGTTCATCGGATCGCTGCTGGGGGTCATGGCGCTGGGTGTGCCGATCGCCTTTGCACTGCTGGCCAGCGGCGTGGCGCTCATGTGGCATCTGGACATCTTCGACGCGCAGATACTCGCGCAGAACGTCATTGGCGGGGCGGACAGCTTCCCGCTGCTGGCGGTGCCGTTCTTCATGCTGGCCGGCGAAATCATGAACGTGGGCGGCCTGTCGCGCCGAATCGTCGATCTTGCGCTGGCGCTGGTCGGGCACGTGAAGGGCGGGCTTGGCTACGTCACGATCATGGCGGGCTGCCTGCTGTCGGCGCTGTCGGGATCGGCTGTGGCGGACGCCGCCGCGTTGACGGCGCTGCTTCTGCCGATGATGGTCAGCGCCGGCCACAAGAAGCAGACCGCGGGCGGCCTGATTGCCGCGACAGGTGTGATCGGTCCGGTCATTCCGCCCAGCATCGGCCTGGTCATCTTCGGCGTGGCGGCCAATGTGTCCATTTCCAAACTGTTCATGGCGGCGATCGCGCCCGGTCTGATGATCGGTGGGGCGTTGTGGCTGACGTGGGCGTTTCTGGTCCGGCGCGAAAAGATCGTGCCTCCGCCGCGCAAGTCTCCGCAGGAAATTGCCACCGCGTTCCGCAAGGCGATCTGGGCGCTCATGCTGCCGGTGATCATCCTGGTTGGGCTGCGGATGGGCGTCTTCACGCCGACCGAAGCCGCGGTCGTCGCTGCGACCTACGCGCTGCTGGTGTCGACGCTGGTGTACCGCGAACTCAAACTCAATCAGCTCTACGCAGTGTTCGTGTCGGCAGCCAAGACCAGCGCCATCGTCATGTTCCTGATTGCCGCCGCCATGGTCAGCGCGTGGCTGATCACCGTGGCCGATCTGCCGTCCAAGGTCGTGGACATGTTGCAGCCTTTCATGGGCAACAAGATCCTGCTGATGGCCGCGATCATGGTGCTGGTGATGGTGGTGGGCACGGCCATGGACATGACGCCGACCATCCTGATCCTGACGCCCGTGCTGATGCCGGTGGTGCGCGCGGCGGGCATCGATCCGGTGTATTTCGGCGTGCTGTTCATCATCAACAACTCGATCGGGCTGGTCACGCCGCCCGTGGGCACCGTGCTCAATGTGGTGGCCGGCGTGGGGAAGATGAAGATGGACGACGTGACGCGCGGCGTCCTGCCGTTCATGGCCGCCGAGTTTCTCGTCATGTTCCTGATGGTGGCCTTTCCGGCCCTGGTGATCATTCCCGCGCGATGGTTTGGCGGGTAGGCGCCAACGCACCTCCCGCGCCGCTCGCCGGCGCAACCTGAAGCTCGATTCATTGGAGATTTTTCGCGATGTCCGATCTTGCTCAATACCGGCGCCCCTTCTGGGACACCCAGCCGGGCTACCGTTTCGATCCGTATGGATCCACGCGTTTGCGCTCGCCGAACGAACCGCTGATCGTCGTGCCGCAGACGCTTTCGGAGGTCACGGGGCCGATGTTTGGTGCGGCGTTCGTCAAACAGGGCGATAACGACCTGACCCGCGTCTCCACGGCGGAAGCGATCGGCGAGCGCATCATCGTGTCCGGCCGGGTGCTGGACGAGAACGGCCGGCCGGTGCCGGACGCGCTGATCGAGATCTGGCAGGCCAATGCCGCGGGCCGCTATCTGCACAAACGCGATCAGCACGATGCGCCGCTGGATCCGAACTTCAGCGGCGAAGGGCGAACCGTCACGGACGCGCAGGGGCGCTACCAGTTCAAGACGATCCGGCCGGGGGCGTATCCGTGGGGCAACCATTACAACGGATGGCGTCCGCAGCACATTCACTTTTCGCTGTTTGGCCGAGCCTATGCCACGCGTCTGGTCACCCAGATGTATTTCCCCGGCGACCCGCTGCTGGAGTTCGATCCCATCTTCCAGTGCGTGCCAGACGCCAAGGCGCGCAACCGGCTGATCGCTGCGCTGGATTGGGAGACCACCGTGCCCGAGTACGCGCTGGGCTATCGCTTCGACATCGTCCTGCGCGGCCGCAACGCCACGCCCATGGAGTAACGCATGCTCTATCCCACCAGTTCACAGACTGTCGGTCCCTACCTGCACATCGGGCTGTCCGGGTTGAACCGTGACGATCTGACGGCAGGGTGCGGCGACCTGGGCGCGGCGCCCGTCGTCATAGAAGGACGCGTAATCGATGGCGAGGGCAATCCCGTGCCGGACGGCATGGTCGAGATATGGCAGGCCGATGCGCGCGGTGTGTACGGGCATCCGGACGACCCCCGGCATGACGAGGGCAGCCCGGGCTTCGGCGGCTTTGGCCGTGTGGCGACGCAGCCGGACGGCGGCTTTCGTTTCACCACGATCAAGCCGGGCTGTGTGCCCGGCCCGGACGGACAGATGCAGGCGCCGCATCTGGTGGTGTCCGTCTTCATGCGCGGCCTGCTCAAGCATTTGTCGACGCGGATGTACTTTCCGGATGAGCCCGGCGCCAACGAGCAGGACTGGATCCTGGCCAAAGTGCCCGCACACCGGCGCGGCACGCTGGTGGCAACAGCGGCGGAGGCGGGCGTTTTGCGCTGGAACATCGTCCTGCAGGGTTCGGAAGAAACCGTGTTCTTCGACATCTGAGCCGGTGTGCGACAAGGTCTACACGATGAGCAACCTTTCCGGGCTGACCGAATCCATCTATTCGGATGACGCGATCCTGTCGCTGTTTTCGGGTGCGGCGACCCTCGGCCAGATGCTTGCCGTGGAGGCGGCCCTGGCGCGCGCGCAGGCGCAATGCGGCGTCATTCCCCCAAGTGCCGCAACCGCCATCAATGAGGTCTGCCGGGGTGGCGAAATCCGCGACCTGCTGGACGTGGACGGCATTGCCAGGGCTGCGGTGGCGGCGGGCAACATCGCCATCCCCTTCGTCAAGCAACTGACCGCGGCCGTCGCGCGCGTGGATGCCGAAGCCGCCCGCTACGTGCATTGGGGCGCGACCAGCCAGGACATTCTGGACACCGCGCTTGTCCTGCAGATGCTTCAGGCGGCGGCCAGGCTGGACGCGGGGCTGGAGTGCGCCTCGCTGGCGTGTGCGCGGCTGACCCGCGCGCATCGCAACACCATCATGGTCGGACGCACGTGGCTGCAGCATGCGCTGCCCACGACATTCGGCGCCAAGACGGCGGGCTGGTTGGAGGCGCTGGAACGTAGCCGGCTGCGCGTGCGGCAGGACACGTCACAGATGGCGCTGCTGCAATTCGGCGGCGCCGCGGGCACGCTGGCCAGCCTGGGACCGTCGGCAAACGAGGTGGTGCAGGCGCTGGCCGCCGAGCTGGGCCTGGGCGCGGCTGCGATGCCATGGCACACGCACCGCGACCGGCTTGCCAGCCTGGCCGCGTCGCTGGGGGTGCTGACCGGCACGATGGGCAAGATTGCGCGGGACCTGTCGCTGATGGCGCAATCCGAGGTCGGCGAAGTGAGCGAGCCATCGGGCCCGGGGCGAGGCGGGTCGAGCACCATGCCGCACAAGCGCAATCCCGTGGGCTGCGCGGCCATCCTGGCCGCCGCAATACGCGTGCCGCCGCTGGTGTCGACGATGCTGTCGGGAATGATCCAGGAACATGAACGCGCGCTGGGCGGCTGGCAGGCCGAATGGGATGTGCTGCCCCAGATTGCCGCGCTGACGGGTGGGGCGTTGCGCCATTTGGGCAGCGTGCTGGATGGGCTGCAGGTGTGTCCGGACCGCATGGCAAAGAATCTTGCGCTGACCGATGGCCTCATTCTGGGCGAGGCCTACATGCTGGCACTGGGCGCCCGGCTCGGCCGTCTGCCCGCCCATGCGCTGGTGGAACGCGCGTCGCGCGATGCTGTTGCGAACGGGCTTTCGCTCAGGGATGCGCTGCGCGAAGCGTTGGAAAGCGATGCCGCGACGCGGGGAATGCTCAGTGACGATGACCTCGATCGTCTTGGCAATCCGGCGAATTATGTGGGCGAGGCGCCGGCGATCTGCGACAGCGTGTTGGCGGCCTGGAAGGCGAGCGGGAGCGGCGCGAAGGCGGCTTGAAGCGCCTTGACGCGCCTGCGCATCGCAGCGGTTCAGAACGCTGAAAACCGCATCGCGCGCGTTGCGTTGTGATTCAGGACTGCCCGCGCAGTCGCGCCAATTCCGCCGATAACTCCGCCACCAGCGCCTGCGCGCGCGCCAGCGGGTCCTGTCCGTTGACCGGCGCCTGCGGCTCAGGCGCGGTTTCATGCAGCCGGGGTTGCACGCTTTCCTGTCCCATGCTGACGTCCACGTCGAACACCAGCTGTTCGGCGCGGTGCCAGGTGGTGAACCATTCCAGCGGCTTGCCGTGCTGGTCCATGCCCTGGCCCTGCAGCATCAATAACGGCGTGCCGGCCTGCGTGTCCAGCAGGGCCGCCAGCGCGCTGTCGGCCGCGACCGCGCGGATCTGGTTGCGGCCGGCGCCGGGGCGCAGACCGAACTGCCGCGTCAGCACGCCGTGCAGGGAGGCGTCGGCCAGGTGTTCGGCGCGCAGGCCGGGCACCGCGTCGGCGGGCAGCCACGTGCGCACGTAGGCCAGCGGCGCTTCGGCCACGTGGCGCAGGCGTTCGAGCATCAGGAGGCGGGTGGTGCCGAAGAACTCGGCAACCTCGGCGGGCGGCTCGGCCGGGCCCAGCGCCAGCACGCGCGTGCGCAGCGCAACGCCCGACTGGGCAAACTGTTCGTACAGACCGGTGGACCGCTGCACCAGGCGGCGGTGCTCCTGCGGCGCCGCCACGGTGGCGGGGCGGCCGGTCTCGCGTTGAATGAGGCCTTCGGCGGCAAGTGCTGCGAGGGCCTGGCGCACCACGCTGCGCGCCACGCCGAAGCGGTCGCACAGCGCGGCCTCGCTGGGCAGCACGGCGCCCGCCGCGAGCTTGTTCGTGCGGATGTATCCGCGCAACCGCGACGCCACCTGGGCGTGCAGCGGGATGTCTCCCGCGCGGTCAAGATCGGGCAATGCGTCGTGCGTGGCGGGCGCCATGGGAATCAACCTCCGGTTTGTGCCCGCGCAGTTTCCCATACATGCGTCCAGCCCGGGGCCAGATGCGCGGCGCGCTCGGCGGCCAGGATCAGGCTGTCTTCGCGCGCGATGCCCTTGCCGGCGATGTCGAAGGCGGTGCCGTGGTCGACGGACACGCGCACGACGGGCAGGCCGACGGTGATGTTGACGCCGTCATCGCCGTACACGGACTTGAAGGGCGCGTGGCCCTGGTCGTGGTAACAGGCGATCACGAACTTCCATTTGCCGCGCACGGCCTGCGGGAACAGCGCGTCGGCTGGGATGGGGCCGGCGGCGAGGATGCCCGCGGCGTTGGCTTCGGCCACGGCGGGCGCCAGGATGTCGGCGTCTTCGCTGCCGAAGATGCCGTTTTCGCCGGCGTGCGGGTTCAGGCCCGCGACGGCGACGGGTTCGTCGGCGCGGCCCAAGGCCGTGGCGAACGAGCCGGCCAGGCGCAGGACAGCGCGCATGCGGGCAGGGTTCACGTCTTCGATGGCCTGGCGCAGCGACACGTGCGTCGTGGCGTGGAAGATGTAGAGGTCGCCGGCCGACAGCACCAGCGAGAAGGTCTTGACGCCGAACTCATGCGCCAGCAGTTCGGTGTGGCCGGGCCACTTGTGGCCGGCGGCGTGCATCGCGGCCTTGTTCAGCGGGGCGGTGACGATGCCGTCGATCTCGCCGGCGCGCGCCAGGGCGCAGGCCGTGGTGACAAAGCGCACCGAGCCGTCGCCGGCGTCGGCGCTGATCTCGCCCAGCTTGACGTGCGCGAGCGACGGGCCGGCCTGCAGCACTTCGATCAAGCCGGGGGTGTTGGTCGCGTCGGCCGGACGTTCGATCTTGCGCACGATGGCGGGGTCGGCGCCCAGATTGCGCACGGCATTGGCCATGACGTCTGCGTCGCCAACGACGAAAAGGCGTGCCTTCTGGCGCAGTTCGTCATGGCCCATGAGCATCTTGGCCGTGATTTCCGGCCCGATGCCCGCTACGTCGCCCAAGGTCACGGCCAAGAGGGGCAGCTTTGCGGGAGGGGTTTGTGTCATCGCTTGAATCTCCTGTCGCGGATCGCGCGCACCGCGCGAACCAGTACGTCTTCGGTGCCAAAGCCGCCAGCCTTGGTCACCACGGGCAGGCCAGCGGCCGTGCCTCCGGTCAGCGTGCCCAGAGGCACGCCGCCCATTACTTCATCCACCAACGCAATGCCGTTGGCCTGCAGGGCCACCAGCACGCTGCGCGCGCCGTCGCCGCCGGTGGCGACGACACCTGCCGCGCGCGAGGCGGCGATCAATTGCGCGGCAAGGCTGCCGAGGCGGTCGGCGACCTTGTCGGAATCCAGGCCGGCGCGTTGGCCTTCGGGGGCCAGCAGCAGAATGGTGCCGGCCTCCAGCGGGGCCTGCGCGTGCGCCTGCAGGAGCGGTTGGCTCCAGGCCTGCCACTGCGCGTCGTCAGCCAGTTGTTCGAGCGACGGGCGCCAGGTGTCGGCGCCCGCAGCCTGCAATGCGGCAGCCTGGCCGCGTGCGGCGCTGTGCTGCGAGGTCACCACGACGACAACGGGGGCGGTCTGGTCGGCGCCCGCCCAAACGCGGGCCAGCGGGACGGCCAGGCCGCCCGCGCCCACGGGCAGGGCGCGCTCGCCCAGCAGGCCGACGGCGCGCGCCAGCCGTTCCAGGTCGGCATCGGTGGCCGCGTCCACCACCACGGCGCCGCCCGCGTGCGCGATGCGCGCGGCCAGCGTTTCCGGCGTGTCTTCCGCCAGCGGCGCGACGTGGGCGCAGCCGAGCAGGGTGGGGATGTGGCTTTCGGTCACGGGGGTGACCGGATCGGTCGCGGCCGAGGTTTCGGTGACCGGCTTCCCATTCACATACAGAATGCCTTGCTCGACGGTGCGGCCCGTCGCCGGAAAGGCGGGGCAGACCACCGCGATCGCGTCATCGCCCCAGGCGTCGCGCGCCGCGTCGATCTCGGCCTTGAATGCGCCGCGCAGCGTCGAATCCACTTTCTTGTACAGGCGGGTCACGCCGGCATCGCGCAACTGACGTACGTTGCCGCGGATGACCTCGGCCGCATCGGCCGCGCTAAGCGCGCGGCTGTTGGTCGTGACGGCCAGCACCTCGACGCCGTCGTGGGCGGGCCCGGACAGGGCCTCGTCCGAGCCGCCAATCGACAGGTGCGTGCACCAGCCGGCGCGCACGAATTGCACGGCGGTGTCGCCGGATCCGGTCAGGTCGTCGGCAACGATGGCGATGGTGGGTTTCACAGGGCCTCTCCGCGGGCTTCGGTCAGGGGCGGGGCGACGGTGGCGTCGGCGTCCTCGGACTTCAGTTCACCGGCGCGCTTGAGGAACCAGGATGCCAGCACCGGGGCCAGAATGGAACTGATCAGCACGCATGCGGCGACCTGCGCGGTGGCGGTGGACACGTACTGCTGGAAGTTGGGGTCGGCTGCCGCGACCACGGCGGGAGTGGCGATGGCGTTGCCGGCGGTGGTGCCGGCTGCGAAGCCCAGGCCGCTCTTGCCGCCGCGGCGCAGGATCATGCGGTAGCCCAGGTAGACCAGGCCGCCCGTGATCGGGCTGATGATCAGGCCCAGGATCAGGCCGCTGATGCCGCCGCCAACCACGGCGCCCAGATCGATGCCGGTGCCCAGCGCAAAGGCGAAGAACGGAATGACGATGTTGGGCACGGGCTTGAGCACGTCGCGCCACTTGGGGTCCAGGTTGCCGACGACGACGCCCAGCAGGAAGGGCACCAGTGCAGCGACCAAGGCGATCATCGGGATGTCGGCCAAGCCGGACGCGCCCAGGAACAGCAGGCTGAAGAAGGGGCCGTCGTTGACCGCGCTGGCGACGTAGGCGCCGCGGTCGCGGGCATCGCCGTATTGGCCGGTGTAGGCCAGCCACAGGCCGCCGTTGCTGTTGTCGAACGCGGCCAGCATGGCCAGGATCGACACGCCCCACAGACCGTCCAGACCGACGTAGCTGCCGAGGATGATGATGAGCGTGGCGGGCACCAGCGTCTTCATCAGCAGGATGGTGCCGGCCGTGGCCAGGATCGGGCCGCCGGTGCGGGCGTTGACGTGCGTGCCGGTCGCGAAGATCAGCAGCGCGATCAGCGGCAGCGCGCTGTTCTTGAAGAGGGCGGTGGTGAAGCCGCCGATGGCGAGCGCATCAGGGGCGAAGGTGCCGATCAGGGAACCCAGGATCAGCGGCACCAGCATCAATCCACCAGGGATTTTCTGCATCGTGCCAAAAAAGGGCGAGCGGGTAGTTGCGGTCGACACTATCGAGGTCTCCAGGACGATTTTTCTGGGTTGCAGACGTTCATGCGCGCGTCTGTCGGACGGGTGAAAAAATCGTAGTGTACACCTGTACGTACAGCATGTACGTACAGGTTGACCCCAATTGCCGTCCCGGATATGGGGACGGTTTTGTCGTCAGAAGCGGTAGGCGCCGCTCAACATGACTGTGCGGCGCGCACCGTAGAAGCAGTCGCCACGGTCCAGGCAGACCACTTCATACGTGCGGTCCGCGATGTTGTTGACGTTGAGCGCATAGCGCCATGGTCCGTTGGTGTAGCTGACCATCGCGTCGAACAGCGTCACGGATGGCGTCTCCGGCGCGCCGCCGTCGCGGAACTTGGACAGGAAGCGCGTGCCAGCGCCGACCGCGAAGCCGGGCTGGCCCGCGATCGCGAAGCGGTACTTGCTCCACAGCGACACCATGTGCTTGGGCATGCCTTCAAGCTGCGGATCGATGTCGGTATAGATGTAGTTGGCGATCACGTCGACGTTTTGCGTGACGCGCCCGCGCATCTCCAGTTCGACGCCGCGTGTACGCGTCTTGCCCGCCTGGATCTGGTTGTTGGGATTGTCCGGATCGTTGGTCTGGCGGTTGCTTTCGCGCAGGTCGTACGCCGCCGCCGTGAATTCCAGGTCGGCGCCCGGGGGCATGTATTTCAAGCCCAGTTCCCACTGTTTGCCGCGCATGGGTTTCCAGCGCTGGTCGTAGAAGTCCGCGCCCGCGATGGGGGTGAAGGACTCGCTGTAGCTCACGTACGGCGACCAGCCGTTGTCGGCCGCGTACATCAGGCCGAAGCGCTTGGTCGTGGCCTGATCGGTTTCCTTGTCCTGGCCCTCGGCCGTGCTTTCGACGCGATCGCGGCGGATGCCTGCCAGCAGGATCCAGTTCTTGTCGAACGTGATCTGGTCCTGCGCATAGAAGCCCAGTTGCTGCTGGCGCTGCTTGGGCGAGTCGCTGAGCGTGTAGTCGGGCGCGTTGCCATACACCGGGTGGTACAGATTCAGCGGCGATCCCAGCCCGCTGTCCGATTGGCTGGTTTCGCGATACCGTGTGTAGTCCATGCCGACGATGACGGTGTGCTGCGTGCGGCCCCAGTTCAGCTTGCCTTCCAGGTTCTGGTCGGCCAGCAGCGTGCGCATGCGCGGCTTGTTGATGTAGTAGTAGCGGTCGACGGTGGTCTGCTCGGGGTCGATATAGGAATCGCCGCGGCGGTCGCCATACACGTTCGGGTACAGCGATTTGTAGTCCACGCTGCTGACCGTGTTGCGGAAGCTCTGGCGGACCTTCCAGGTGTCGTTGAACTTGTGTTCGAACAGCCAGCCGACGTTGAATTGCTCGGTGTCGTAGGTGTCAAAGCCCGGTTCGCTGGCAAAACGGCGCGTCGGAATGCGGCCGTTGGGATTGTGATCCACGGTGCCGCTCCAGGGCAGGAACGACTGCGTCGTGCCGGAGCGGTCCTTCTGCCAGGAGGCCTGCAGCGTCAGCGACGTGGCTGCGCTGGGTTGCCACGTGAGCGACGGCGCGAGGAACATCCGATCGTCCTGCGCATACTGCACCTGCGTGTCGCTGTCGCGGCCCAGCGCCACCACGCGATACAGCCACTGGCCGTCCTCGGTCAGCGGGCCGGTGATGTCGGCCTGGATCTCGCGGCGGTTGAAGTTGCCCAGCTGCACGCCGATTTCACCCTGCTGCTCGGCCTGCGGGCGCTTGCTGACCAGGTTGACGATGCCGCCCGTGCTGCCCTGTCCGTACAGCATCGACGACGGGCCGCGCAGCACCTCCACGCGTTCCAGGCCATAGACCTCGGTGCGCGGGTTGTTGAAGCTGAAGAACTGGCGCAGGCCGTCCAGGTACTGCACGGGCTCCACGCCGCGCACACGCACGTAGTCGCCGCGGTTGTCCACGCCGTAGGCGTTGGGCCGCACGCCGGCTGCGTAGTTCATCGTGTCCTGCACGTTCTGCGAACCCTGGTCGATGATCTGCTCGCGCGGGATCACGGTGATGGCCTGGGGTGTTTCGGACAATGGCGTGTCGGTCTTGGTGCCGGTGGCGCTGCGACGGGCTACGTAGCCGTCGACGGGACCGGTGGCGGTTTCGCCGGTGCCCAGCACCTGCACGGCGGGCAGGGTGGCGGGCTGTTCGGGCTGCGCATGCGCGGCGCCCGCGCCCAGGCAGGCGGCCAGCGCGGCGGCGGCGGGAACACGGGTGTGCAGCCGCGCGCGCGGGGCGGCGGGGGTGTGGTGGTGCTTCAAGAGGATCTCCCCACTGGCGTCGGTTGGGTGCGGCCAGTTACGTATAGAAATGACAACGATAATAATTATCAATTGTGGCGATGTGCTCAGCCAATAGCGCGCGTCGCGGGAAGATGTAAAAAAGCCCTGCGGCGCTCCAGCGTGGCAGGGCTTCCACAGAAATCCCCTGTGAATTCATTAGGTTGAAGCGCGGCTTGATGCGGGACGCTGCCGCGGCCGCTGTTGGCGGCGCGCGACAGTGTTGCACGCGCAAAAACGGGGTGCGGTCGGCGGTGCGCCGATCAGTCCTGGCGGGTCGCCTGATTCGCGGGGGCCGGAGGGTTGGCGGCGGGCGTGGCGGCAGGCGCCGGCGCGTCGGGACGCAGTTCGCGCCGCAGAATCTTGCCCACGTTGGTGCGCGGCAGGTCGTCGCGGAACTCGATGTGGCGCGGCACCTTGTAGCCGGTCAACTGGCTGCGGCAATGCGCGATCAGCGTTTCCGCGTCCAGCGTGGGGTCCTTGCGGATCACGAACAGCTTGACCGCCTCGCCGGAGCGTTCGTCCGGCACGCCGACAGCCGCTACCTCGCGTACACCAGGATGCAACGCGGCCACGTCCTCGACCTCGTTCGGGTACACGTTGAAGCCGGACACCAGGATCATGTCCTTCTTGCGATCGACCAGATACACGTAGCCGGTCTCGTCGACATAACCGACGTCGCCCGTGCGCAGGAAGCCGTCCGGGTACATGACGAGCGCCGTCTCGTCCGGCCGGTTCCAGTAGCCCCGCGTGACCTGCGGACCGCGCACGCAGATTTCGCCGTTTTCGCCGATGCCCAGTTCGCGGCCCGCGTCGTCGCGGATCGACAGATCCGTGGAGGGCACGGGCAATCCGATGGATCCATTGAAGATCTTGGTGTCCAGCGGATTGATGGTGACGGCGGGCGACGTTTCAGTCAGGCCGTAGGCCTGGGCGATCGATACGCCGGTCGCCGCGCGCCACCGGTCCGCCACCGACCGCTGCACCGCCATGCCGCCGCCCATGGTGAGCCGCAGGCGCGAAAAATCCAGGTGGGCGAAATCGGGGTGGTTGAGCAGCGCGTTAAAGAGCGTGTTGACGCCCGTGAAGGCCGAGATCGGCACCTTGCCCATTTCCTTGATCAGCCCGGGGATGTCGCGCGGATTGACGATGAGAAGGTTGCTCGCGCCCAGCTTCATGAAGGTCAGGCAGTTCGCCGTCAGCGCGAAGATGTGATACAGCGGCAGGGCCGTAACGATGCATTCCTCGCCGTCTTTCACCAGGGGTCTTACCCACGCGTAGGCCTGGCTCACGTTGGCGACCATGTTGCCGTGCGACAGCATGGCGGCCTTGGCCACGCCGGTCGTGCCGCCCGTGTACTGCAGGAACGCCAGGTCGGCAGGCGAGAGCCGCATGTCGGTGTAGGGTAGGTCGCGCGCCGCACTCAGTACGTCGCCCAGCTTGTGCGAGCCGGGCAGCGACCACGCGGGCACCATGCGCTTGACGCGCCGGACCGCGAAGTCCACCAGGCGACCCTTGATCGGGCCCAGCATTTCTCCGATGGAGGTGACCACCACGTGCTCGACCTGCGTGCCGGGCAAGGCCTTTTGCAACGTGGCCGCGAAGTTGTCCGCGACCACGATGGCGCGCGCGCCGGCGTCGGCCAGCTGGTGTTCCAGTTCGCGCGCGGTGTAGAGCGGATTGCAGTTGACCACGATGCAGCCGGCCCGCAGGGCGCCGAACAGGCAGACCGGGTATTGCAGCAGGTTGGGCATCATCAGCGCGACGCGGTCGCCGCGCGCAAGGCCCTGGGCGTGCAGCCATGCGGCAAAGCGGCGCGTCAGCGCGTCCAGTTCGGCATAGGTGATCGACTTGCCCATGCTGATGTAGGCCGTCTTGTCCGGAAAGCGCCGGAAGCTTTCCTCGATGATCGTCACCAGCGTTGTCTCGCCGTCGGTCTCGATCTCGGCGGGCACACCGTAGGGATAGCTCTTGTGCCAGATTCGTTCCATGTCTTGCGGTTCCGTTGGGGCGCAAGGCCCTAGTTGCCCAACAGGGCTTTCTTCAGGGAAGCCTGCGCGGGGCTGTCGCCCAGCCAGACGCGCAGCAGGGCACGCGCACGCCGGCGACGTCGACGTCAGCGTGGGCCGGCGCGCCCGCCAGGCTGGCGGCAAGGATCAGACTCAGGGCAGCGGCGCGCCCTCCGGGGTTGAAACGCATTGGTCACCTCCAGTGTTCTTCTGTTTGTAGAACTTCTTGTCTGCGATGTAGATCGTGCGTTCCACGACGGCGTACACGACGTCGTCCTTGTCCTTCAATTCGACCGTGTAGGTGCGGGTCGTTTCGTGATGCGAGGCAAGCAGGCGCCGGATTTCGGCGATCTCGCCCGGCGGCAGCCGGAAATCCACGTACAGCGTGGTGTAGGCCGGCTTGCGAAAGCGGATCGATGCCGCCTTGTCCCACACGATGTGATCGGCGCCCAGCGCCGACATCAGCATGGTCGGATGCGCGCCGTCCGTCACCGCGAACAGTGAGCCGCCGTACATCGACCCCACGATATTGCGCGTGCGGCGCAAGAGCGGCAGCTTGATGCGGATGTGCTGGAAGTCCGGCGACACGTGCAACACGCGGCCGCCGGTGGCGCGAAACGCCGGATGCAGGTTGAAGCCCACCCGCATCAGCCGCGCGCGCCACTCGGGCGACAGGTTCTTGAACCAGTAGGGCTTCACGCTGTCCGCCGCCTGCTTACAGGGCCTCGAACAGGCCGGCGGCGCCCATGCCGGTGCCGATGCACATCGTCACCAGCCCGTACTTGCCGCCGGTGCGGCGCAGTCCGTGCGTGATCGTGGCGGTGCGGATCGCGCCGGTGGCGCCCAGCGGGTGGCCCAGCGCAATGGCCCCGCCCAGCGGGTTGACCCTGGCCGGGTCCAGCTTCAGCTCGCGGATCACGGCCAGCGACTGCGCCGCAAAGGCTTCGTTGAGCTCGATCCAGTCCAGCGCGTCCTGCTTGATGCCGGCGCGATCCAGCACCTTGGGAATGGCGGCGACCGGACCGATGCCCATGACCTCAGGCGGCACGCCGGCCACGGCAAAGCCCACAAAGCGGGCGAGCGGGCTGAGGTTGAATTCGCGCAGGATGCGGTCGGACACCAGGATCACGGCCGCCGCGCCATCGGACATCTGCGAGCTGTTGCCGGCCGTGACGCTGCCGCGCGTGGAGAACACGGGCTTCAAGCGGGCCAGCGCTTCCAGGCTGCTGTCCGGGCGCGGGCCTTCGTCGAGCTCGATAAGCCGGCGCGCCACGCGCACCGCGCCGCTGGCGCCGTCCGGCAGATGCGTGACCACTTCATAAGGCGTGGTCTCGGCGCGAAAGTGGCCGGCAGCGATGGCTGCGCACGCCTTCTGGTGCGACGCCAGCGCAAAGGCGTCCTGGTCTTCGCGCGACACCTTCCAGCGCTCGGCGACCTTCTCGCCGGTCAGCCCCATGCCGAACGCCATGCCGACGTTCTCGTCATGGGCAAAGATTTCCGGATTCATGGACACCTTGTTGCCCATGATCTGCGGCATGGCGCTCATGGATTCGGTGCCCGCGCCGATCATGATGTCGGCCTCGCCCATGCGGATGCGGGCGGCGGCGTCCGCCACGGCCTGCAAGCCGGACGCGCAGAAGCGATTGACGGTGACGCCCGCCACGCTTTGCGGCAGCCCCGCCAGCAGCAGGCTGATGCGGGCCACATTCATGCCCTGTTCGGCCTCCGGCATTGCGCAGCCGGCGATGACGTCCTCGATGCGGGCTGCGTCCAACCCTGGCACCTGCGCCAACGCGCCATTCAGTGCGGCGGCCAGCATGTCATCGGGGCGGGTGGTGACGTAGGCGCCATTGCGCTTGCCCACCGGCAAGCGCGTCGCGGCGACGATGTAGGCGTCTTGGATCTGCGTGCTCATATCCATTTCCTTTGGGCTAGTTCCGTAGTGGTTTGCCGGTTTCCAGGGTGTGGCGGATGCGCGCCTGCGTTTCCGGCGTGCGCAAGAGCGCCACGAACTCCTTGCGCTCCACGGCCAACAACCATTCCTCGTCGACCTTCGTGCCGGTCTCGACCTCGCCGCCGCACAGCGCGACCGCCGCGCTACGTGCCACGCGGTAATCGTGCGCGCTGATCATGCCGCCTTCACGCATGTTGACCAGCACCATCTCGAAGTTGGCGATGCCGTTGCGGCCGGCCACCGGCACGTTCTGCAACCGCGCGGGCGGGGTGTACCCGGCCTGCGCCGCGGCGCGCGCCTGGCCGATGGCCACGTAGAGCAGTTCGCCGGGATGGAACAGCACGATGTCGTGCTCGCGCGCGAACCCGGCGTCGATGGCTTCCAGTCCGCTCTTGGCGACCTGGGCCATGGCAATGGTCTGGAAGACCGGCTGCAGATACGGAAAGACCTCGCCGGGCGTGGCCGTCTTGGCCGCCAGCGCCGCAGCGCGCGCGGCAAATTCCTTGCTGCCGCCACCCGCCGGGATCAGGCCCACGCCCGCTTCGACGAGGCCGATGTAGCTTTCGAGCGCCAGCACGCGGTGCGAGGCGTGCATCAGGAATTCGCAGCCGCCGCCCAGCGCCATGCCCTGCACGGCGGCCACCGTCGGAATCTGCGCGTACTTGAACGACTGCGACGCGCGCTGGAATTTTTCGACCGTGGCTTCCAGCATCTCCCATTGGCCCGCCGCGCAGGCTTCGACCACCTGCTGCAGGTTGGCGCCCACGGCAAACGGCGCGTCGTGCCAGATGACCAGGCCGTCGAATTCGCGTTCGGCCTTGGCCACCGCCTGCAGCACGCCTCCCAGCACTTCCGCGCCCAGCGTGTGGTTGCGGGACGTGACGGACAGGATGGCGATGCCGGCGTCGACCTGCGGCAGGTTCCACAGGCGCACGCCTTCGTTTTCCCAGACGGTGACGCCCCGGTCGTCGGGGGCTTCGCCTACGACGCGCTCCGGGAACAGCTGGCGCGCGTACACGGGCAACGTCGAGCGCGGATGCAGCTTGCCGGTGCGCGCGGAATACGAGCCTTCCGGCGCATGCACGCCCTGGCGGTTGGACTCCAGCACCCAGGCGGGCAGGGGCGTGTTGCTCATGGCGCGGCCGGCGGCGATGTCCTCGGCCACGGCGGCGGCAATCGCCTGCCAGCCGGCGGCCTGCCACGTTTCAAACGGGCCTTGCGACCAGCCAAAGCCCCAACGCATGGCCAGGTCCAGATCGCGCGCGTTGTCGGCCACGTGCTCAAGCTGCACGGCGCTGTAGTGGAAGATGTCGCGGAACAGGCTCCACAGGAATTGCGCCTGCGGATGGTCGCTGGCGCGCAGCGCGGCAAAGCGCTTGGCCGGATCGCGTTCCTTGAGCAACGCCGCCACCTCGTCGGCCAGCTTGCCGGTGCCGGGAGCGTAATCCTGCTTTTTCAGATCCAGCACCTGGATCTCGCGGCCCTGCTTGCGATAGACGCCGGCGCCGCTTTTCTGGCCGAGCGCGCCCTTGGATATCAGCGCCGACAGCCATTCCGGCAGCGCGAAATACTGATGCCACGGATCGTCGGGCAGGTTCTTTTCCATCGTGCCCACGACGTGGGCCAGCGTGTCCAGCCCGACCACGTCGGCGGTGCGGTACGTGGCGCTCTTGGGGCGGCCGATCTTGGGGCCGGTCAGCGCGTCGACTTCGTCGAAGGCCAGACCCAGGCGCGCGGTGTGGTGCATGGCGGCCAGGATCGAGAACACGCCGATGCGGTTGGCCACGAAGTTCGGGGTGTCCAGCGCGCGGATCACGCCCTTGCCCAGCGCAGACGTCAGCCAGGTTTCCAGCTGGTCCAGCACGGCCGGCTGCGTGTGTGACGTCGCGATGATTTCCACCAGGCGCATGTAGCGCGGCGGATTGAAGAAATGGATGCCGCAGAAGCGGTCGCGCAGCCCGGCGGGCAGCGCGTTGGCCAGCGCGTCGATGGACAGGCCGGAGGTGTTGGAGGCGACGATGGCGCCGGGCGCGACATGCGAGGCAATGCGCTCGTACAGCGCCGTCTTCCAGTCCATGCGCTCGGCGATGGCTTCGATGATGAGGTCGCAGCCTTGCAGGCGCTCCAGGTCGTCATCGTAGTTGGCGGGCGTGATGAGCGCCAGGCGTGATGCGCCGGCCAGCGGCGCGGGTTCCAGCTTCTTGAGACCGGCCAGCGCCTTCTTGACGGTGCCGTTGCGGTCGCCTTCGCGGGCGGCCAGGTCGAACAGCGTGACCGGCACGCCGGCATTGGCCAGGTGGGCGGCGATCTGCGCGCCCATGACGCCGGCACCCAGCACGGCGACGTGTTTGACGACGAACTTGCTCAAGGGAGTCTCCTGAAAAGGCGGGCGGACGGCGCGCGGCCGTCCGCCCGTTCACGGCTAGAAGCGGGACGAGAGCTGCAGGCCGAAGATGTGGCCGCTGCTGTCGTAGGTGCCCGCGACGCGGCCCTTGGTGGCCTGGCTGCCGGACGTGGTGTCGATGTCCGTCTTGCGCAGGTACAGGTACGTGTAGCCGACGTCGATCGTGGTGGACTTCGTGGCGGCCCATTGCACGCCGGTCGAGAACCAGTAGCGGTCGTTGTCGGGCAGGGAAGTGGGACGGTCGGCGGCATCGTGCACCGGCGATTGGTCGAAGGCCAGGCCGAACTTCCACTTCCAGGCCGGGGCGAACTTGTAGTTCGCGCCCACGGCGACGCGCCAGGTGTCGCGGAAGTTGAGCGGCAGCTCGTCGTCGCGCGCGCCCGGGCCCGAGTTCTTGATCTTGAGCTCCGGAATGCTGCTCCAGCCCGTCCAGGACACGTCGCCCAGCAGTTCCCACTTTTCGTTGAGCTGGTGCGTGGCGCTCAGGATCAGCGAGTCGGGCAGGTCGACGTTGGCCTTGGCGTCAAACGACACGGATTGGCCGGTGGGGCCGATGTTGTCGATGTCGGTGTCGCCCTTGGCCGAGTGCTTGATCTTCGAACGGTAAGACAAGCCGATGCGCGTGTCTTCGGTGGGTTGCAGCATGAAGCCGACGTTCCAGCCCCACGCGTCACCCTTCAGATTCAGGTCCGCGTCGCCATTCGTGGCCAGCGGCAGGCCGGCGATGGGCACGACGGTCTTTTTCTTGTAGGTCGCATCGATGTGCTGCCAGTTCACGCCAAAGCCCATCGAAAACTTCTCGTTGACCTTGTAGGCGATGGACGGGTTGACGTTGATGGTCTTGATGTCGAACTTGTTCGAGTGGTACTGGCCGACCCAACCGTCGTCGTATTCGGTCATCAGGCCGAAAGGAGCGCCGACGCCCAGGCCGATGTACCACTGCTCGTTCAGTTGCCAGGAGGCATAAATGTTGGGCACGACGCCCAGGTGGCCCGCGTCCCCGCCATTGCCGCCGGTGGGAACCGAACCGTTCAAGCCTGATCCGGGAATACCGGGCACGCTGGGATTGCGGCTGTTTCCGTTGTCCGAAAACTTGAACGACGGTTTGATCAGGTTTACCCCGCCGGAGAAATTGAGCCCTGGCAGATAGGTCAAGCCTGCCGGGTTGAAATACATGATGCTGGCATTCTCCGGGTTTGCCGCCGAGCCGGCATACGCGTTGCCCAGGCCGCTGGCGTTCTGCTCCAAGAGCTGAAAGCCGGCAGCGTAGGACGTTGCGGATGCGCCCAGGCCGACCAGGATGGCCGACAGGGTGCTCAGGGACAATGGACGTCTGCGCATGGTACTGACTCCTCGAGTTGAATGTGTGTCTCTCTCTACCACTGCCGGCCTGTTGCTGCCGGTCTATTCGGCGCGAGCCGCTGTGCTGCGGTGCTGCTGGGTGCTGCCGTCTTCGTAATGCAAGGGGCCGCCCGTGAAAGGCGCGAAGCCCGTTCCAAAAATCACGCCCGCGTCGGCCAGGTCGGCGTCGGCCACGATGCCGCTGGACACGCGTTGCCGCGTGGCGTCGATCAGCGGCTGGATCAGGCGCTGCGCCAGGCCTGCCGGGGCGGCGGCGGGGTCGCGTTGCTTGACCGGCTTGCCGTCGCGCCAGGTGTAAAAGCCCTTGCCGCTTTTCTTGCCGAGTTCGTTGCGGGCCAGACGGTCTGCCAGGCATCGCGGCGGCGCCGCGCCGTCGGCAAGCTGCGCGCCAGCGTCCCGCGCGATGTCCAGGCCCACGGTGTCCGCCAGTTCCAGCGGTCCCATCGGCATGCCAAAGGCCACCATGGCGGCGTCCACGGTTTCCGGCGCGACGCCGTCGTCCACGCTGCGCATGGCCTGCAGCATGTAGGGCGCCAGCACCGCGTTGACGAGAAAGCCGGGCGCGCTCTTGACCGGCAGCGCCAGCTTGTCGATCTGGCCGACAAAGGCGCAGGCGCGGGCTTCTATGGCGGGGTCGCCATCGTCCGCGTGCACGACTTCCACCAGCGGCATCTTGGCCACAGGGTTGAAGAAGTGGATGCCGACCAGACGATCCGGACGGGCCAGGCCCTCGCGGAGCGTTTCGAGCGACAGGCTGGACGTGTTGGTGGCCAGCAGCGCGTCGGGCTTCATGCGCGGCTCCAGCGACCGGTACAGCGCGCGCTTGGCATCGGGCTGCTCGCTGATGGCTTCGATGATGACGTCCGCCAGCGGCACGCCGCCACCCGCCGGATCCGGGACCAGCCGGTCGAACGCGGCGCGCGCCAGGCGCGGATCCTTCAGGCGGCGCGCGTAGAGTTCGGCGGCGCGCTTGATGGCGGGCGCGATGCGCGACATCTCCTGGTCCTGCAGCGTGACGGTCATGCCCTTGAGCGCGCACCAGGCGGCGATGTCGCCGCCCATCACGCCCGCACCCACCACATGGACGTGACGGGCCGGCGCGACGCCGGGCTGCTTGCCATTGGCCTTCAGGCGCTCCTGCAGGCGGAACACGCGCAGCAGGTTGCGCGCGGTGCCGGACGAAATGATGCGGTCGATGAGGTCGGGCGCCTTCAGCGCATTGCCCCCATGTTTTTCCCAGATCTCCACAATGGCCGGCGCAGCCGGGTAGTGGCCGAGCGGATCCTTGGCCGCGATCTGCTTGCGGGCGCGGTTGGCGACGATGGCCTTGAACGGCCAGCGGTTCAGCAGTCCGCCCAAACCGCGCGCGCGCCGGGCAGGCTTGCGAGACAGCACGGTCTGGCGCGCCGCTGCAAGCAGCAGCCGCGGCGGAACACGCGCGTCGACCAGCCCCAGCGAGGCCGCGCGGCGCGCATCGGCGCCGCGGCCGGTCAGCATCATGTCCAGCGCGGCGGGCGCGCCGATCACCTGCGGCAGGCGCAGCATGCCGCCCCAGCCGGGGAAGATGCCCAGCATGACTTCAGGCAGCGCCAGCGAGGCGCCGGGCTGATCGGCCACCAGCCGGTAGCGGCAGGCCAGTGCCAATTCAAGGCCGCCGCCCAGGCAATGACCCTGGATCAGCGCCAGCGTGGGATAGCGCACGCCGGCCAGGCGATTCATGAGGTTCCAGCCGCGCGACACCAGCCCGCGCGCCTGCTCAGGCGTGTCCAGCGTGGCGAATTCGTTGACGTCGGCGCCCACGATGAAGCCCGTGGCCTTGCCGGATTGGATGATGAGGCCTTTGGGCGGATCGGCGTCCAGCGCGTCCAGCACCACGGAGAGCTCGGCCATCGTGTCGGCCGACAGCGCGTTGACCGCGCTGCCCGCGCGGTCGAAGGTCAGCCAGGCGAGCCCGTCGGGGTCGCGGTCCAGGCGCCAGTGGGAAAGCGTGTCCAGTGTCGTCATGGGCGGTCCTCGTCCAGGGTTTCGACCAGCATCGCGCCGCCTTGACCGCCGCCGATGCAGATGGCCGCCATGCCGCGCCGGGCGCCGCGGCGCTTGAGCGCGTGCAGCAGATGCAGCATGATGCGGGCGCCGGATGCGCCCACCGGGTGGCCGATGGCGATGGCGCCGCCGTCGACGTTGAGCCGTGAGGGGTCCAGGTCGCCCCAGGCAGGTGTGCCGAAATTCTGCTGGCAGTAGGCCTCGTCCCGCCACGCGGCCAGGCAGCCTAGCACCTGCGCCGCGAAGGCCTCGTTGATCTCCCACAAGTCCAGGTCATTCAAGCCCAGGCCGTGGCGCTGCAGGATCGGCGTGGCGGCATGCACGGGGCCCAGTCCCATGATCGCGGGATCCAGCCCGGCCCATTGCGTATCGATGATGCGGCCCAGCGGGCGCAGGTTCCATTTCTGCACGGCCTCTTCCGAGGCCAGCACCAGCATCGCGGCGCCGTCGGTGACCTGCGAGCTGTTGCCTGCGGTGATGTTGCCCCAGGGCTTGTCGAACACGGGCTTGAGCTTGGCCAGCTTGTCCGGCGTGGAGTCGTCGCGCACGCCGTCATCGTGGGGATGCAGCTTGCCCTGCGTGTCGATGAGCGGCGTGATCTCGGGCATGCCGGCCGCGCGCGCCGCGAGCGCGCGCTGGTGGCTGCGCGCCGCATAGGCGTCCATCGCGGCGCGGTCGATGTGAAAGAGCGTGGCGACGTTTTCGGCGGTCTGTCCCATCGACAGTCCCACCACCGGGTCCGTCAGCCCCTTGAGCAATCCGATGACGGGCGCCAGGTGTTTCGGCCTGAAGCCGCCCAGCGCCTTGAGCTTGGCGCCTAGGCCGCGCGCAGCATACCAGCGCGACAGCCAACGCACCATGCCGTCCGAAAACAGCACCGGCGCGCGCGACAGCGCATCGGTGCCGCCGGCCAGCACCAGGTGCGAACGGCCGTTCTGGATGTTGGCGATGGCGGAGTCCAACGCCTGCATGCCCGACGCGCAGTTGCGCATGACGGTCCACCCCGGCACCCGGTCGCCGCAGCCCAGCCGCAGCGAGATCACGCGGCCGATGTTGACTTCGTCGGGCGAGGGCGCGGCGCAGCCGACGATGACCTCGTCCAGATCCGTGGGCGCGTAGGGTTGGCGCAGCAGCAAGGCGCGGCCGGCCTGTACTGCCAGATCCCCGGCGGAGAAGGGTCCCGGACCCGTGCGGGCCTTCAGGAAAGGCGTGCGTGAACCATCGACGACGTAAACCGGTTTGAATGCCATCCGCTTCCTCCCTCAGGCGACCTTGCGATCGGCCGTGGGCCGGTCTGCGTCGGCGGCGCCGAGGTCAAAGGGGAAATCATCCACTTTGACGACGGTATCGCGCAAGCGGTTGCGGCGTTTGACGACCGCATACTCTTCGGCGGTGATCGCGCCGATGGTGACCGCCGCGTCGGCGATGTCGCGCACGTTGGCTTGCGGATTGCCGTCCAGCACGCCGCGTTTTTCGATCTCGCGGATCTTGGCCTCGATGGGCTCGGCCTCCAGCGTGGCGGCCAGCGCCTGCTCGATCGCGCCCACGGGTTCGTCCGCGGTATCGGGCAGGTGGCAGCCTGCCGTCAGGCGGTCGCGCGTTGCGCTGGGGCTGATCAGCAGCCGGGCCACGTCCTGGCCAAGCTGGTCGGACGGCGGGATCTGGCTGTGGCCCCACGGGAACACGATGCGGCGGATGATCCACGCGACAGCGCGATTCGGGAAGTTGTCCAGCACGCCGTCAAAGGCCTCCTGCAACTTGCACAGCGCATCCTGGATCGACCAGTGCGCCAGCGGCGCGTCGGCCTTCTGGCGGCCTTCGTCCTCGAAGCGCTTGAGCGTCGCGCTGATCAGGTACATCTGCGACAGCACATCGCCCAGCCGCGCCGACAGACGCTCGCGGCGCTTCAGGCTGCCGCCCAGCACCAGCATCGACGTGTCGGCCAGCAGTGCAAAGGCGGCCGAGTAGCGGCCCAGGAGCTGGTAGTAGCGCTTCATGTCCGGTGCGACGTCGGCGTTGACGGCCACAAAGCGCGCGCCGGTCAGCGATGTGCCCAGCGCCCGCAGCGTGTTGCGCGCCACGAAGCGGGCGTGGCCCCAGAACGCGGCATCGAAATCATCCAGGCCCTGCTTGAGGTCCGGCGATTGCGCGGCCTGCATTTCCGCCAGCACATAAGGATGGCAGCGGATTGCGCCCTGGCCGAAGATGATCAGGCTGCGCGTCAGGATGTTGGCGCCTTCCACGGTGATCCCGATGGGTATCTGCTGGTAGGCGCGGCCCAGGAAATTGGACGGTCCCAGGCAGATGCCCTTGCCGCCGATCACGTCCATGCCGTCGTTGACGACCTGGCGCGCGCGTTCGGTGACGTGGTACTTCACGATGGCCGACACGACCGAGGGTTTCTCGCCCAGGTCCACCGCGCCCGCCGTCATGGTGCGCGCGGCGTCCATCATGTAGGTGTTGCCGCCGATGCGGGCCAGCGCCTCTTCGACGCCTTCGAACTTGCCGACCGGCATGCGGAACTGGCTGCGCACGCGGGCATAGCCGCCCACTGCGCGCGCCGTCAACTTGGACATGCCGGTGTTGGAAGAGGGCAGCGAGATCGAGCGCCCCGCGGCCAGGCATTCCATCAGCATGCGCCAGCCCTGGCCGGCCATGGCGGGACCGCCGATGATGAAGTCCAGCGGCATGAAGACGTCGTTGCCGCGCGTCGGGCCGTTCATGAACATGGCGTTCAGCGGGAAGTGGCGGCGGCCGGTGTCCACGCCGGGGTGATCATGCGGCACGAGCGCGCACGTGATGCCCAGGTCTTTCTTGCCGCCCAGCAGCCCGTCCGGATCGTACAGGCGGAACGCCAGGCCCAGCAGCGTGCAGACGGGCGCCAGCGTGATGTAGCGCTTGTCCCAGGTGACGCGCATGCCGATGACTTCGCGGCCCTGCCATTCGCCCTTGCAGACGATGCCGCTGTCGGGGATGGCTGCGGCGTCCGAGCCTGCCCACGGGCTGGTCAGCGCGAAGGCCGGCACCTCTTCGCCGCGCGCAAGACGCGGCAGGTAATGGTTCTTTTGCTCTTCGGTGCCGTAATGCAGCAGCAATTCGGCGGGACCGAGCGAATTCGGCACCATGACCGACACGGCCAGCGCGGAGGACCGCGTGGACAGCTTGGTCACGATTTCGGAGTGGGCGTACGCGGAAAACGCGAGGCCGCCGTATTGCTTGGGAATGATCATGCCGAGGAAACCCTCGAACTTCAGGTAGTTCCAGACGTCGGCGGGCAGGTCGAAGCGCTCTTGCGTGACGTTCCAGTCATTGACCATGCGGCAGGCGGCTTCGGCCTGGTTGTCCAGGAAGCGCTGCTCTTCGTCGGTCAGGCGGGGGCGCGGATACGCCAGCAGGCGGCTCCAGTCGGGACGGCCGCGAAAAAGTTCGCCTTCCCACCAGACCGTGCCGGCCTCGAGCGCATCGCGCTCGGTGTCGGACATCTGCGGCAGCACCTTGCGGTACAGGTTGAAGATCGGCGCGGACAGCAGCGCCCGCCGGATGGGGCGCACGCCCAGCAACACGGCGGCCAGGAGCGCAATGACAACCAGCGCGACGATGACTGCGTACATTTTCTTGTCTCCTCGTTGTTCTTCAGTTGCCTGGCGGTGACCGAAGGCGGCTCGCCGGCCTGTTGCGGTGGAAGGCGGTCAGGCGCCTCCGGGGCTTGCATTCAAGTGCGGCAGGGGCGAGCGCAGCCCGCCCAGCAGGAAACTCATCAGGCGCGGCAAGAGCAGCTCGCGGTCGTTGGGCTGTTCCGCCTCGTCGCCGGCCAGACCGGTGACCGAGCGCAGCAGGTCGGTGCCCATGATGGCGTACGACGTCGCGCCCAGCATGAACTGGAAGCGCCAGATGATCTCGGCGCGCGGCACGTCGGGCAGGGCGGCGAACAGCGCGTTGCGGTAGCGCGCGAGCACGTCGGCATATTCCTCGGCAAACAACGCGCGGATGAAATCCGTGGGGTCGGTCATCGTGCGCTCCAGTAGCGGCAGGAAGGTGCTGCCGGCCTGCGCCGGATCGGCGGCCAGACGCAGGAGGGTGCCGAAGAACGCGTCCACGATCTGGGAGGGCTTCAGGGGCTTGCCGCCGGAT
Organism: Achromobacter animicus; assembly: GCF_040775605.1. NCBI lineage: Bacteria > Pseudomonadati > Pseudomonadota > Betaproteobacteria > Burkholderiales > Alcaligenaceae > Achromobacter > Achromobacter animicus. The sequence goes on along the minus strand of NZ_JAYGJK010000001.1, from coordinate 4,186,906 downwards.
TGCGCCTCGAGTTCGTCCAGAAGGCGCATGCGCTCGCGATTCAGCACTTCCAGGCGGCGTTTGAGCACCGCCTGCACGAGTGACTCTTTCGAGCCGAAGTGATAGTTCACCGAAGCGAGATTCACACCGGCCGCGCCCGTGATCTGGCGCATCGACGTCGCTTCGTGTCCCTGTTGCGCGAACAGGGACTCGGCGGTGTCGAGGATGGTTTCTCTGGTGGACGTGGCGCGGATTTCTTGCATAAGGTTGAATTCAAACGTTTGTTTCAAAGCATTATGCGGGAGGCAGGGATGAGAGGCGAGCCTCTGCTATCCCCAATAGGGTTTACCCCTAACCATGCGCGCGTGATATGTCGGTTTTGCGGCACGTGCGCTTCGCATCGGGCGTAAGGACGAGACCCGCCGGAAAGAAGAATGAGGCGCGACATGTCCGCCAGGTTGAGTTTTGGCCGATCGGCCTCGGACACCGGCCCTAGGATGAATGTGCTCTGGAACGCACGCCCAAAACCCCGCAGTATCAGCGCGAGAACATGAACGCATTGCCCCGGGTGTGTGCCGGGCGAGGCACCCGCGCAGTCACGGCGCGGCAGGCCAATCGCCCTGATACAGGAGCACGAGAAATGAAGACGTACAAGGTGGGACTGCTGGTTGACGGGTATGAGCAACCCGGCTGGATGCACGAGATGGTTGAGTGGTTACTCCATAGCCAGGATTTCGACCTGACGGCACTGCTGGTGATGAACGGCGAAGCCGCCGATACCGCGCCCAGGCTGAGCGTGAAGGCACTGTTTGGCTCGCTGTCGCGCCTGGAAGGCAAGCTGCTGCCGCAGAAGCAGCGGGACATGCTGGCCTGCCGCGACATGCGCGATGGCCTGCAGGAGGCGGGCGCGTCGGTGATCCCGCTGGCGCCGGGGGACGAGGATCCGCACGCGCGCGCCGAGGTCCAGGCGTTGGGGCTGGACCTGGTCATCACGCTGGGTGCGTCGCCGGCCACACGGGCGCAGCTCGCCAGTTGGTCGCGGCTGGGCGTCTGGCAGTTGAGCTATTCCGATATTGCGGTGGCGACAAGCCGATATGCGGGTTTCTGGGAGGTCTTTCAGCGCGAGGATCACACCACCGTGAAACTCTGGCGCGTGGGCGCCAGGCAGGAAGACGACGAGCTTCTGGACCAGCGCAGCTTCAATACGGAAGTGTTCTGGCTGAAGAATCAGGCGCGCGCATTCAGTTTGGGAAACTTCATGGTCTACGACGCCTTGCAGGCGCTGGCCCATGACCGCCCGGGCGTCGCCCCGCCCGCCATGCAGATCATGAGCGGCCCGCGCCGGGCCGATCCGGCTGAGTGGGATAGCGCTGCATATATTGCGCGCCAGGCTTGGTTAATGTCCGATCTCGTTGTGCGCCGCATCATGAAACGCAATGTCCGCTGGCGGATCGGTATGTTTCCGTCTGCGCGCCAGCAGGCCGTGGTCTCCGAAGCCATGGTATTGCAGCCGCCAAAGGGCCGGTTTTTCGCCGACCCTTTCGTTTATACGCACGATAAAAAACCATATATATTTTTCGAGGACTACGATTTTACGTCCCGCAAGGGCACGATCTCGGTCGCGACCTACTCCGACGGGGCTTTCCGGCTGCTGGGCACTGCGCTGAACCTGCCCTATCACCTTTCGTTTCCGTACATTTTTGAACACGAAGGCGTGACGTACATGGTTCCTGAAACGTGCGGAAATCGCAGTATTGAACTGTGGAAATGCACTGAATTTCCGCTGAAATGGGAGCTTGACGTTAATCTGATGACCAATATTTCGGCCGTGGATACCATTATTTTTAAACACGGCGAATACTGGTGGCTATTAACAAATATCGACCGGACGGACGGGCAGAGCCATTGCGACGAGCTGTTCGCGTTCTTCTCCGATTCGCCACGTTCCACGACCTGGACGCCGCACGCTTGCAACCCGATCGTGCGCAACCCGATGCGCGCCCGCAACGCCGGAATCGTTGTCTCGCCTGGAGGAGACGTGATCCGGTGCGCGCAGTACCAGGGCTTCTGTCACTACGGCAAGGGTGTCTCGCTCAACCAGATCGAGGAATTGACGCCTTCCACCTATGTCGAAACCGACGGCGAAATCCACTACGCAAACTTCCTGAGAAAACGCCATGCTTCAATGCACCATTGGCATCATCAGGGGGGGCACACGGTATTTGACTTCGCCTATATGGAGTAAATCCGCCTGCGGGCGTGTAAATAAAAAATGTTACCGTTATTTCGAATACAGGGACTGTTCACGGGCTTGATGTGTCTGCGGATACAAGTTGACAGGTTTCCCTCTTCCACCGGCTATTCGACGCCGCGTCCGGCTGATGTCCCGACGCGGCTTTTTTTCGTCTGTAACAAGGGCCAGAGCGCCTGTGCGGGCCGCCCTGACGGGCCGTTTCATAGAGGGAGACACGTCCCCGAAGCCCGTCGCCGCTGGTGAAAACCCTAGCGGCGAAAAGGACGAGATGAACTTCTCATCCATATTTAGGAACGTGATTAAGGCTAACGATTGATTTCTGATTTTGTCGGATTATATCGCCCTGAAACGTCTTGATTTTGACAAATCCGAACCATAAGATGGGTTCCATGCCATCCGTTATGTTGGCTACCAAAGTCGCCCAGCCCAAACGTCCCGGTTCAGCTTCATTAGATATTCCGGGATATGCGGACCACCCCCGCAGGGCTGGATAAAAAATAGTCTTCAGCACAGCGAAGATCCCTTCTAGGCCCGTCGAAAAACCGGGAGGACACCATGGCCAAGATGGTCCTGATTGAAGCTCATCCGCTACTGCGGTTGGGTTTGTGGCAGATTCTTAGCAAGTTGGATGATGTGTGGGAGATCGAGGGGATGGGCCTTGCGGACGTGTCCAAGGCCGACGGCGTGCACGCGGGCGCCGATCTTCTGATCTATGGTTTGCCAGTGGATACCGATGAAGCATGGAGCGCGTTGCACGAGATTCAGCGCGTTCTGACGCCCAAGCGGATTCTGCTTTTGACGGACGTCATGCCCTTGCCCATGCCGGTGCAAGGCCTGCCTGGCGCCAGCGTGTACGGTTGCCTGATGAAAACGGCCTCGGTCGAGATCCTCGAGGCCGCCATCCGCCTGGTGATGGCGGGCGGGCAATGCTTCCCCAGCGAACAGGCGCTGCAGGCTCCGGCCTCCACCGTATGCGCCTTGCCGTCGCGGGACGCGGAAGAAGCCGGCTCGAAGGGCACCATGCCCGTGAGCGCGGGGGCACAGCTCCTGCAGATCACGCCGCGCCAGTACGAAGTGCTGGTGCTGCTTGCACGGGGTTATCCCATCAAGACCGTCAGCCGGATGTTGAACATCTCGGTGGCGACGGCCAAGACGCACGCGTGCACGCTGTATCAACGCCTGCATGTCAAGAACAAGGGCGAAGCCGTTTACGCGGCGCTGCAACGCGGTGCGACCTTGGAATGGCATGAACCGAAAGGGCGCGAAGTGGATGCCGGGCAGATCTATGGGCGCAAGCTCGGTTGAGTCAGGTTTGCGCTGCCTGCCCGGCAGCAGGAACGCCCAGTTCCAACGCTGCCGGGGTTGCGCATAGCCAATACGGCTAAGGCATAGAAAGCAGGTGTTCGGGTTGCTGTCACCTCGCTTTCCGCCACCAATCATCCTCCTGAACGAGATTCAGCGAACGTAGCCGCTGATAGCATGAGTTGTGTCCGCAAGCATGGATTGATAGGGCGAATCACTTAGTCTCGCCACTGCAATCCCAAGGCTGCGGACAGGATTCCCTTGAACCTGGCGACGCGCGTGAACCCGCGCCTTGCGCGGCGTCGCGCCAGCGTCATGGGAGCCGTAATGGGCCATGCGTCACAAGGTTCTTCCCGGGATGACAACCGTACTGATCGAAGACTACGCTCTGCTTCGTGTCGCAATTCAGCATGTGCTGGAACGTGTGCGCAACGCCGACGATATCCTGGCCATCTCGCCAGCTCACCTTCTCAATATGTCCAGCTCGATCAACAAGCCAGTGGAGTTGCTGGTGGTCGGTTGCAGCGGCACTGCGGAGCAGGACATCGGGCTTCTTTCCCAGGCGATGGCGTTCTTCATGCCCCGGCTGGTGCTGGTGCTGTATTCGGCGATGGACCAGAGCGTCATGGCCGCGTGTGCGCGCGCCGGCGTCGCGGGCTATCTGCCCAAGGCGTCCAGCCCCGATGCACTGGCCGCGGCCGTCAGCCTGGTGATCGCAGGCGGCGAATGCTATCCCCAACCCGCAGGCAGGCCGCCCAGCACGACACACGCGTCCGTGCAGGAGCTGCGTGAACTTACGCAGCGGCAGGAGGAAATCCTGCAGCTCCTTGTGCAGGGTAAGACGATGCGCGAGATCGGCCAGCAGGTCGGCATCTCGGTCGCCACCGTCAAGAGCCATGCGCGCACGCTGTACTGGAAGCTCAATGCGCGCAACCAGGCCGAGGCCGCGTACATTGCGGTGCAGATGGGGTTGGTGCGAAGCTCGAATGGGCAGCCCGCGCCCGGGAAGGGCGAAGCGGGTTGATGTGATGACGCGAGTCAGGGCCTGTGCGGGTGGCGATGCTGCCTGCACGGGCCCTGCTTTTTTTGGGCGCGTGAAAGTTATCGCAATAAAAGTCGTTCGTTGAGCGTTGCGTCATCGGATGCTGTGCCACTGAGCATTACAACGGCGCGTGGCGAAACCCGGCCACCACCAAAGCGAACGTCTTGCGAACCCGATCGAGTGCTCAGCTGATGCACTTCAGAATCATACGTGTCTGATAGCCAACCCTGAGTTGGCGTGACGTAATGGCCGGGCGAGACGACCCGTTCAATGGCGTCCCACCCGCCAACACCTGCGCAAGGCCGGCACCGCCATCCTCGCATCTCCTCCTCAATCGCCTGACAGCCCAAGTAATGCGAACCAGCAAGCAAATCCGGCAGCCGCGCCCGTCGTTTAGAGAAATCCAGAAAAAATGGCGGATCTTTCGCTTCGCGAGCACGTTGTTGCCTCTGGTGCCAGACCCGAAGGATCCCGCCGCCATAGAGGCGACGCGGATCAACGAGCATTGCATCGAGGTCATCTCCGATTCGCTGAAATCCGAAGGTCATAGCTTGATGCTTCAAGTTTTCACGCTTATTGGACTGCTCGTATTCTTTTCTGCAGTGATCGCAGGCGTTGACAATGGGTTCGGGTTTATTTGGCTGGCCGTTCTAGGCCTTCCGGCCATAGGGCTTATGGTGTTTTTTCTTTTTTGTGTCTTGGGACCGCGCTTCCGATACCGGTGCTCGAAAGTTCGGTTCGACCGCCGTAGCCGCTGCGCCTACTACGTCCCCTATCCCGAAGAAAGCCCGGATGAAATATGGGAACCTGACTGGGATCAGTTGCAGGGCATTTGCTGGTCAACAGGTCAAGCGCAACCTTATCTTTACCTTGTGGGCTACACCCGCAACTTGCCTGCACCTCAATTGGTCAAGATACCCATCATGTCTAACGAGAAGATTTATCCAGACCATATCTGGGCTTGGCTCAATCGTTATATGGCTAAGGTTGAAGGCCTGCCCCCACCAAAGATTGTTTCGCTCCCTCAAAGCCCGAGAGACGTACTCCTGCGCTACGGTGGACATTGGATAATTAGGTCCTTCACCGCAAGGAAGTGGCGGCGATGGTCGCCGCTGATGATCTGGGTGGATTTGGCGATTCTGCTCGTGTTCATGCCGTCCATGGCCCTGCCGCATCTGATCATTCTCCAGTATCCGGAGATTGAATTTCCGGAAGAGAACAATCGACGGTGTGGTTTTTCTACCGCCTAATCAGGGAGTGGCTAAGCAAGGCGACGCTGTCCATGCTGTTCCGCGCCCGCCATGCATGCGCCCATTCCGGCCCCCCCTTCAAACATCCCCCTCACTCGCCCGCGTCCCCGCCGGCGCTCCGCGGCCCTTGCTCTTCGCAATCGCCATAAACTCCCGCTCCGCCGCACCTAGCACGGCGTCCACATGCAGATGCGCCATCGCATACTGCCGTGCCGCCGCGCCCAAAGTTTCGCGGATTTGCGCGTTATAGCTGAGCTTGCGCACCGCTTCGGCCATCGCCACGGCATCCTCGGGCGGTGTCAGCAGCCCGCACCGCGAAACCACACTGGCCAGCTCCGTACCGCGCGCCGCGCCGCAGACCACCGGGCGGCCGCTGGCCAGCATGCCGGTCAGTTTTGAAGGCATCACCAGGTCGGCGGCGCCGGCGCGTTGGGGCAGGAGGTGGATATCCGCAGTGCCCAGCAGCGCGCCCAAGCGTTCCGCAGGCTGCAGATCCAGAAAGATGACGCGCGTCAGGCCGCGGCATTTTTCCTCCAGCGCCGCGCGTTCCGGGCCCTGGCCGCAGAACAAAAACCACAGGCGGTCCTCGCGGTTGAGACGCCGCGCCACGTCCGCCAGAATCTGCAGACCCTGCTTGCCGCCCATGTTCCCCGAATACAACGCAACGATGGCGTTATCCGGAATGCCGAGCTGCGCACGGTAATCGCCGCCTTCGGCCAGCGGCGTGATGGCGTTGACATCGATCCAGTTGGGCAGCAGCACCGCACGGGCGGGATCGATGCCTTTGGAAAGCGCCAGATCCAGCATCCGGTTTGAAATCGTCGACACGCGGTCAAACCGGCGCATCAACCAGCGCTCGGCGCGCTTGACCATCGATCGCAAGGCGCCGCCCTTCAGCAGCCCCAGTTCAAACGCCGCGTCGACCTCGAAGTCCTGGATGTGCAGCCAGGCACGCGCGCCGGTCAGGCGCGCGGTCAGCCATGCGGCCGGGGCGCAGAAGAGGGCGGGTTCGACGACCAGGATGATGTCCGGGCGGCGCATTGCGGCGCGCAGCAGGGACGGCAGGCTGGACAGCGCGAAGCTTGCCAGGTGCACCAGGCGCTTGGCGCCGCCAGGTCTTTCGGGCACCCACAAGGGCGCGCGTCGCACGGTCACGCCGCGGCGCGTTTCCTTGGCATAGCGCGAGCCGCGGTAGCCCTCGTGCACCTTCCATTGCGGGTAGTAGGGCGGGGCGGTGACCACACTGACTTCGTGCCCGCACGCGGCCAGCCATTCGGCCAGTTCGGCGGTGTACTTGCCGGTGCCGGTCAGTTCGGGCGCGTAGTTGATGCCATAGATGAGTATTTTCATGTTGGCGTGGCGGTGCGGGGCCGGATGGGGCGGCACGGGTTGCCGTGGCAGACCATTGCGGCAGGCATGTTGCGGAACACCGAGCTGCGTGCGCCGATGACCGCCTCGCGCGCGATCGTCACGCCCGGTCCGACGAACACGTCGGTCGCCACCCACGCGCCGTCTTCGACGCGCACGGCGCGTTCACGCAGCGGGAAGTCGGGCCGGCCGGCGTCGTGGTCCGCCGCGCACAGATAGCTGCGCTGGGACACCACGGCGTGCGCGCCGATATGAATCGGACCCAGGCTGTAGATCACCGCGTCGTCGCCGATCCAGGCGTAATCGCCGATCTCGACCTTCCAGGGGTAGGTGACCGTGGCCGTGGGCCGGATCAGCACCTTGTGGCCCACGCGCGCCCCGAAGCAGCGCAGCAGCCAGCGGCGAAAGCCGTAGGCCACCTGCGGCGACCAGCGAAAGAGCGTGCCTTGCACCATCCACCACAACTGCACGGTCAGCGCCGAACGCCCGCGCTGACCCGGCGCCAGCGCGAACTGGTCCAGGCGTTGCAAGGTGCTCATTTGGCCGCTCCCGCAACGGCATCGCGCTGCGACGCCGCCTCGCTGGCCCGGCGCGCCTTCAGGATTTCTTCGGTCTTGATGCGGATCTGCCAGTAGTACATGGCGCGTGCGACGGCGTAGTCATAGCCCGCCTTGCCGTCCAGGAAGCCCAGCTTGAAGACGTAGGAATGCAGAAACGAGATGGGCGCCTTGAACGGCATGGCCTGGAAGATTTTCTTGAGCAGCGCGCGTCCGCCCACATTGGCTTCGCGCGGGTCGTTCATCAGGCCCTTGGTCCGCAGGTTCGCTTCCCAGTCCGAATAGCGGTTGTGCTTGTCGAAGTAGTGATAGAGCGAATCGTGGTCGTTGTGCACCATGCGCTGGCGCAGCGCGAACGTTTCGCCCTGGACCTGCGGCTGGTAGTGGCCCTCGACTTCCCACATGTTGGCGACGTCCAGGTCGTCGTAGTCCAGGAAGCGCGAGCGGTCGCGCGCCAGCAGCGCCAGCTTGTAGACGCGGTGGCCGTGTTCGAGCTTCTTGCCGCAGAACACGTAGTCGAACGGCACAAAGGCGCCGCCCGCGCCGGCCGCAAAGCGCGGCAGCACCTCGCGGATCTCGGTGGCGAGGCCCGGCGTCATCTCTTCGTCGGCGTCGACATACAGGACGACGGGGTGCGAAAAAGGAAGCTGCTCCAGGCACCACTGCTTTTTCTTCGGATACTTGCCGTCCCAATTGAAGTTCGACACGTGCGCGCCCATCGCCGTGGCGATCGAGCAGGTCGCGTCCGTGCTGTTGGAGTCGACGACGAAGACCTCGTCGAACTCCACCAGCCCCTTCAGGCACTTCGCGATGTTGCGTTCCTCGTTCTTCGTCATCACCACGACGGATACCGGTATCTTCTGCATGATGCTGTCCTGTTCAGGGCGTTCCGCGCTGCATGAGCGGGCGGAAGAGATCGATGACGTTGCGGCAGTGCCGCTCAAGGGAAAAGGCGTCCGCGCGCTCGGGGCCCTGGGCCGCCAGCTTCTCGCGCATCTCGCCGTCGTAGGCCAGGCGCCGCACCGCCTCGGCCAGCGCCTCGGCGTCGCCAACCGGCACCAGCAGCCCGTAGCGGCCGGCGTCCAGGATCTCGGCCGGACCATGCGGGCAGTCCGTGGAGATCACGGGCACGCCCAGGCACAGGGCCTCCACCAGCACGTTGCCGAAGCTCTCGCGCACGGAGGTGAGCGCAAAGGCGCCGGCGCCGGCGATGACCGGAAAGGGGTTGTCGATATGGCCCGCCAACGTGACCTGCGTGCGCGATGGCCTGTCGTCGATGCGCTTTTGCAGGGCGGCGTGCTCGGAGCCTTCGCCCAGGATCGTGAATGCGATACGCGGGTCGTCCAGCAGCGCGGCTGCGTCGATCAAGGTGGCATAGTCCTTCACCGCCTCGAGCCGGCCCACGGCCACCACGTGATAGGGCGACTCGCCACCGTCGTTCAGCTTGGGTTGCGCGCCTTGCCGGCGCACGTTGTCCAGCGGCACGCCGTTGTAGATGGTGTGGACCTTGCCGCGCAGCGGCGGGAACATGCTGACCAGGTCTTCCTTCACGCCGCGCGACACGCCCACCACGGCGTCATGGCGCCGGTAAGTCTGGCTGACCAGCCAGCACTTCAGACGGCGCATTTTCGATGCGCCGTAGTGGATGGCCGGGCTGCTGTGCTCGAAGGCCACGGTTCGGAAGTTTCCGCGCAGGATCTTTCTGGCCAGCACGACCAGCATGTTGCACAACAGTCCGTGCGAGCAGACGATGGCGGGCTTTTCGCGGCGGATGTGCTGCAGCAGCTTGAAGAACGCCACGGGCAGCGCCAGCCGCAGCTTGGTTGGGGACTCGATGATCGGAAATGCGCGGGTGACCTTGGGATTGGCGATGGGATACTCGCGATTGCGCGAACGCAGCAGGAACAGGGCGGAGTCCACCCCCTGTTCCGGCAACGCATCCACAATGAAGGCGACGCATCTTCCGACGCCGCCATGCAAGTCCGGTGCGACAAACAAGACATCAGACATGGGGTATTACTCGCGTGGGTGGCGCCCGGCGCACGATATCCGGGCGAGGGCTGGGAGCGGGAGATTCTTGGCGAGGCACGGGCATGATCTGTGCATTGCGCATCAGAGACAGGCAATAGCACAGCAGGAAGCCGGTAAACGCGGTCTTGGGCGCATAGGCCAGACCGCCGGACATCGAGTCGATGAAGATGTAGATGGGCGCGGTGGCGAGCAGATATCGCCGGTGCATCTCCAGCCCGGGATGGGCGTAGCGCCGAAAGAGCGAGAACAGCAGGATCAATAGTGGCGGCAACATGATCATGATCGTGCCGACCACGCCGAACTTCATCAGGTAGAAGGCCCATGAGTTGTGCGCGAACGTGCTCAGCTCGAAGCCGTTTTCGCCCATCACCCAGCTGCGAAAGCCCGCGCCCTTGCCGAACACGGGGCTTTCCGCGAAGAACTGCATCTGGCCCTCCATCTCCTGGACGCGCGCGCCGTAGCTGGAGTCTTCGTCCAGGCGCTCGACGCTGAAGATCCGATCGGTCAGCACGTCCAGATAGCCGATGGCGCCGAAGATCAGCACCCCGGCCACGGCCGCGGGCGCGAAGATCATCACGGCGCGGCGCCGGATGTCGGCGCTGCCGGCCAGCAGCACGGCGATGATGACGGAGATCGCCAGCTGGAGGTACTGGCTGCGGTTCAGCGAGAACACCAGCGCCATCACCATGTACAGCGTCAACATGTAGGCCTTGGGGCCCGATACGTTCAGCGTGCGGCGAAAGTACAGCAGTGATACCACGCCCATCGGGATCGCCCACACGCCCAGCCGCACGTTGCGCAGGGGATTGGCGACGCTGAAGCCGGCCGCCTGTTCCACCAGCATCAACGTGGCAACCGCCAGGCTCGCCGCAACGATGTACTTCTGCAGGATCGCATAGGCGTGCGGACTGTCGATGTCCTTGTAGCAAAGGAACGGCGTGCAAAGGAAGTAGAAGACGATGCGCAGGTCGCGCGCGACGTCGCCGGTCTCGATGCCGGGGTGATGGCTCGACACCACCAGCAGATAGATCACCGAGATCGCCTGGATGCCCAGCAGCACCCCCAGCGCGCCGCGCGGGAACGCGTACGCGCCCGGGTCGGCCAGCCGGAGCGCCTTGACGCCCAGCATGGCCACGAACAGCAGGTCGAAGGGCGAGAGCTTGAAGCTCCCCACCCCGATGACGAACCTGTCGTCGTTCAGCGCCAGCGCGGTGAAGACGAACAGGCCCAGGAGGTGCAGGGTGGAAAGCCGGCGCGTAGTCATTGCAGTTCCGTATCAGTGTCGGTCCGGCCTAGTGCGCGGCCCAATCGTCGCGTCCGAAGATCTTGGTGGTCAGCTTCTCGAGCAGATACGTCAGATCGCCCTGGCGTGCGTGCGCGGCGACTTTCGAGGCGCGGCAGGACAGTTCGAACAGCTTGCCCAGACCCGGTTCGGTACGCCGGATGCGGCTGACGATCTGTTCGCGCTCTTCCAGCAGCACGTCCTGCATCAGTGCCGTCTTGGTCTCGTCGTGGGCGGTGTAGACGCCCAGCGCGTCCGGCACGATCAGGTTCTTGCCTTCGCGCAGCAGCCGGCTCCACAGCTCCAGGTCCATGCAGTAACGCATGCTTTCCTGCAGCAGGCCGTACTTGCGCAGCAGATCGCGGCGGAAGATGGCCGACTGGTTCGGGATCGAGGCCTTCACCACCGTCAGCGTGCCGCGGTTGACGGGCGTGTAGTGGATTTTGCGGAAGATGTGGTTGTTGGCATCCGCCACGAACAGGTTGCCGCTGACGATCGGCGCGCGGCCCTTGGCGGCGGCCGTACCTAGCTTGCGCAGCGCGCCCGGAAAATACAGGTCATCCGAGTTCTGCCAACCGACGTAATCGCCCGTGGCGCGTTCGAAGCCCTTGTTGATCGCGTGCGACTGGCCGCGGTCCGGTGTGCTTTCCCAGTAGGACAGGTAGCGCTCGTACTTCTTGATGATGTCCACGCTGCCATCCGTGGAGCCGCCGTCGATGATGATGTATTCCAGCCGCGGATACCCCTGGTTCAGCACGGACAGGATGGTGCGCTCCAGGAACTTGGCCTGGTTGAACGAGGGCGTCACGATCGTCACCTTGGGCAGCAGGCCGCTGGCGATGGGCGCTGGCGGACGGAGCTCGCGGACGAAGTCGATGAGCTGGCGTGAATACTCGTTGTGGCGCTTGCGCATGTAAGACCTCAGCATGTTGGTTATCGGGTGGCCGCAGGCATGGCGCCCGGAAACTCGGGGCGGGATTGACGGATGGCGAGGGCCACGCCGGCCAGCGTGATCGCCGCGTAGGCCATGCGGCCCCAGGCTGCGGCGTGTTCCCCCGCCACGTGAACCAGTCCCGCCATGACGCACAGCATTGCCAGGCCGCCCAATCCGTTCAGGATCGCGACGGCGCGGGAGTTGCCGAGCCCCAGCAGGGAGAAATGCGCCGCAGCGTTCAGGGACAAGAGGCCCGACGCCACGATCAGCAATTGGAATGTGCCCAGATGGCCGCTGGCGACGTTGTCGCCCAGCAGCACGTTCAAGAGCGGCCGGCTGACCGCCAGCACGGCCAGCGTGGCGCCGGCCGACAGCGCCAGGTTCCACAGCATCATGCGGCGGATCTCGCGTTCGGCCGCGCCCGGGTAGGGCGGCGAGACCGACAGGCGGGTCACGCGCGGCATGGCCTTCTGGAAGATGGCGACGGACGCGGTGTGGATGATCTGGCCCACTTGCACGCCCACGGTGTAGATCGCCAGCGCCGCCGGCCCCATCAGGCTGCCGACCAGCACGCGGTCGACCGAGCCGAAGGCCAGCGCGCTCAGGCTGTTCAGCCACGACCAGCGCGAGAACCGGAAGGCGGCCATCATGGCGCCGCGATCGCGCACGGGCCGCACGATGTAGCGGTCGTAGGCGCGCGAGAACACGCGCATCTTGACGCTGCCCGCGATCAGGAGGCCCAGCGCCTGCGCCAGTCCCGTCCACGTGGGCGAGGCGGTGTACCAGGCGGCCGCGCACGCGAGCGCCATCGTGCCCGTGCGGCTGAAGACCTCGCACAGCGCGGTGGCGCGAAAGTCCTCGCGCCCCTTCAGGCAGCCGGAAAAGAGCTGGTCATACTGCTGCGTGAGATAGATGGCGAGCGCCGGCATGGCCAGCATCGTCACCGCCACGCCGCCGAATGTGGCTTCTGGCCAGCCCAATCCCACCACGCCCCACAGCAGCACGGCAGCCAGGGTCACCACGGCCAGCGCACAGCCGATCAGCGACATGCTGACGCCGGCCGCGCGATAGGCGCCGCCGGGTTCGTGCGCGCTCTCGGACACCAGCTTGGTCGCAGTCACCGCCGCGCCCAGGTTGGCCGCGTTGCCGAAGCCGGCCAGCGCGATGATCATCGAATACTGGCCGAAGCCGACCGTGCCGAGCTGGCGAAACAGGATCGGCAGCGCCACCAGCGCCGCGACGGGACCGATGCCGTACTCCACCAGCCCCCAGAAGGAGGCATTGCCGGCGATGTGTTTCTTCACGAATCCAAGCATCGGTAACCCTGTCTGTCATGCTGGCGCGGCCGTCAGGCCACCGGCAGCGCCTGTTGCGTGCGCTCGCGCAGGAAATGGCCGTAGGCCAGCGTGATGCCATGCGTCAGAGAGATCTCCGGCCGCCAGCCCAGCGCCTGCACGCGCGACGAGTCCATCAGCTTGCGCGGCGTGCCGTCGGGCTTGGAGGTGTCGTAGACGATCTTGCCCTCGTAGCCGATCACGCGCGCCACCAGCCGCGCCAGGTCCGCGATGGAGATGTCCTGGCCGGCGCCGATGTTGTAGATGCCCTCGGCGTCCGGATGCTCCATCAGCATGACGCTGGCCTGCGCCAGGTCGTCCACGTACAGGAACTCGCGCAGCGGCGACCCGGTGCCCCAGATCGTCACGCTTTCCGCGTTGGCCTCGCGGCCCTCGTGGAACTTGCGGATCAGGGCCGGCAGCACATGGCTGCTGTGCAGGTCGTAGTTGTCGTGCGGGCCGTAGAGGTTGGTGGGCATGGCGCAGATGAAGCGCGCGCCGTGCTCCCGCTGATAGGCCTCGCACAGCTTCAGGCCGGCGATCTTGGCGATGGCGTACGGTTCGTTGGTGGATTCCAGCGGACCGGTCAGCAGCGCGTCCTCGCGGATGGGCTGCGGCGCCTCGCGCGGGTAGATGCATGACGAACCCAGAAACAGCAGCTTGCGCACCCCGGCCGCATACGCGGCGCGGATCACGTTGCACTGGATCATCAGGTTCTTGTACAGAAAATCCACCGGATGCGTCTGGTTGGCCAGGATGCCGCCCACCTTGGCGGCGGCCAGGTACACCACGTCGACCGGCGTGGTCGAAAAGAAGCGGTGCACCTGGTTCTGGTTTTCCAGGTCCAGTTCCGCGCGGCTGCGGGTCAGCACGTTCTCGTAGCCGCGCCGGTGCAGTTCGCGGGTGATCGCCGCGCCCACCATCCCGCGGTGGCCGGCGACGAAAACGCGTTGGTCCAGGTTCGTCATGGCGGGCTACTCCTTGTAGGCGTAGATTTCGTAGCCGTTCTGTTCGACCAGCGCATCGCGCCGCGCGTCCTTCAGGTCCGCCTCGACCATTTCCTTGACGAGCTGCGCGAACGTGGTGCGGGGCGACCAGCCGAGCTTCTCGCGGGCCTTGGTCGGATCGCCCAGCAGGGTTTCGACCTCGGTCGGACGGAAGTAGCGCGGATCGACGCGCACGATCACCTGGCCCGCCTTGACGTCGTGCACCGGCGAGAACAGCACGGTCGCCGTCTCTTCCAGGCCTTCGCCTTCCCACGCCAGCAGGATGCCCAGTTCGCGCGCGGCGGTGTTGATGAACTCGCGCACGCTGTACTGCATGCCCGTCGCGATGACGTAGTCTTCGGGCGTGTCCTGCTGCAGCATCAGCCACTGCATTTCGACGTAGTCGCGAGCGTGGCCCCAATCGCGCAGGGCGGACAGGTTGCCCAGGTACAGGCATTCCTGCAGCCCCAGCACGATGCGCGCCAGTCCGCGGGTGATCTTGCGCGTCACGAACGTTTCGCCGCGCTTGGGCGATTCGTGGTTGAACAGGATGCCGTTGCAGGCGTACATGCCATAGGCTTCGCGGTAGTTCACGCTGATCCAGTAGGCGTAGAGCTTGGCGGCGGCGTAGGGGCTGCGCGGGTAGAAGGGGGTGGTTTCCTTCTGCGGCGTTTCCTGCACCAGGCCGTACAGCTCGGACGTCGACGCCTGGTAGAAGCGCGACTTGTTTTCCAGCTTCAGGATGCGGATGGCTTCCAGGAGGCGCAGGGTGCCCAGGCCGTCGGCGTTGGCCGTGTATTCCGGTTCCTCGAACGAGACGCCCACGTGGCTTTGCGCGGCCAGGTTGTAGATCTCGTCAGGCTGCACCGACTGGACGATGCGGATGAGGCTGCACGAGTCCGTCATGTCGCCGTGGTGCAGGACGAAATTGCGGGGCTGGTCGTGCGGGTCCTGGTACAGATGGTCGATCCGCGCGGTGTTGAACAGCGAAGCGCGCCGCTTGATGCCGTGGACCTCATAGCCCTTGGCCAGCAGAAGCTCCGCCAGATAGGCCCCGTCTTGGCCAGTTACGCCGGTAATCAGTGCCCGTTTTGGCATGGTTGTGTCCTTAAGACTTAGTGACTGCACGAAAGGAGCCGATGGCTGCGTTACCAATGTGCAAAGAGATTACTGTTGCACCAGCCGCTGAGATATCGGCCAAAAGGTCTAAGAGTTCAGCCTCTCGGTAGGGAAAAAGGGACTGGATGGATTCGTCCACCACTCCCAATGCGGTAACCGCCAGCATGGCCACCAGCGCCGGGCGCCGGTTGACCGATACGTAGATCAGCCCGGTCAGGAAGGCGTAGGCGGCCAGATGCAGCCGCTTGTCGCCAAAGGCATCGGACATGTCCGCCGCCAGCCCGGGCAGGTTGCCCACCGTGATCAGAACGATGAAAAAGAGGGCCGCCACGGGCAGGCAGATCTTGGCCATGCCCGGGCGCCAAAAGGGAACCCGCTCCGGAGGAGGCTCTTCGCCGCCGGGCCGCCCCAAGGCGAAGACGGCCCCCTCGGGGGGCAGCAAGCGCGCGGAGCGTGCGCCGCGTGGGGGCTTATCTTCGCCGCCGGGCCGCCCCAAGGCGAAGACGGCCCCCTCGGGGGGCAGCAAGCGCGCGGAGCGTGTGCGGCGTGGGGGCTCCCTAAACACGGCCGTAGATGTCCTGGAAACGCACGATGTCGTCTTCGCCCAAATAAGCCCCCGACTGCACCTCGATGATTTCCAGCGGAATCTTCCCCGGGTTCTCCAAGCTGTGGATCTCGCCCAGCGGGATGTAGGTCGACTGGTTCTCGGTCAGCAGGTACTGCTTGTCGCCGTTGTAGATGCGCGCCGTACCCGACACCACGATCCAGTGCTCGGCGCGGTGGTGATGCATCTGCGACGACAACCGCGCGCCCGGCTTCACGGTGATGCGCTTGACCTGGTATCGCGGCCCCTGGCCGACCGAGTCGTACGACCCCCACGGCCGCTGGACCTCGCGGTGATGGTTCAGCTCGCTGCGGTGCTGCGACTTGAAGACCTCGACCAGGCGCTTGACGTCCTGCGAGCGCGACTTGTGCGCCACCAGGACCGCGTCGGCCGTCTCGATGACCACGATGTCGTCCAGGCCCACCGAGGCCACCAGCCGGCTGGTCGAATGGATGAGGCAGTTGCGCGAATCCTCCACCATGACGTCGCCCGTGGTGGAGTTGCCTTCCACCGACTTCTGGGCGATGCCCCATACGGCATCCCACGCACCCACGTCGCTCCACGAGGCGGCCAGCGGGATGACCACCGCGCTGTCGGTGCGCTCCATGATGGCGTAGTCCATCGAATCGCTGGGGCATGCCTCGAACGCCGGGCCGTCCAGATGGAAAAGGCCGTTGTCGCCATGCCCCGTCGCCACGGCCGACTGCGCCTGCGCGAGGATCTTGGGCGCCAGCCGGCCCAGCTCGGCCAGGAAGACCGACGCCTGGAAGGCAAACATGCCGCTGTTCCAGTAGTAACCGCCGTCGTCGATGAAGCGCTGGGCGACCTCGGGCGACGGTTTTTCCACGAACCGGCGCACACGGCGCGCCGGGGCCATGGCGCCGGGCTCGTCCGCCTGGATGTACCCGTAGCCGCTGAGCGGCGCGGTCGGCTTGATGCCGAACGTCACCAGTGCGCCTTGGCGGGCCGCGTCGTACGCCTGGGCAAACGCTGCGCTGAGCACCTCGCCGTCTTCCAGCACGTGGTCCGACGGCATGATGAGCATGATGGGATCCTCCCCATCCTGCATGGCCCGCAGCGTGGCGGCAGCGATGGCCGGCGCGGTGTTGCGCGCATACGGCTCCAGGATGACCTCGACGTCCTTGATGCCCAGCTCATCAGCCTGCTCCGCTGCGATGTAGCGATGCGCCTCATTGCAGACCAGGATGGGCCGCTCTTGCGCGCCCGCCGACTCCAGCCGTCGCAGGGTGTTCTGCAGAAGGCTGCGGTCATCGGTCAAACGGATGAACTGCTTCGGCAACAGTTCGCGCGACAGCGGCCACAGGCGCGAGCCTGAACCACCGCAAAGAATCACTGCCCGGTACGGAGGACGGGGGTTGGTCATGGCTCTCACTCCTTGAAGTAGGCCTGGGTGTACGGATGCACGCCGGGATCGGCGGCGATCACTTCCCGCGGCAGCCAGCGATAGCCGCTGTGCTGGGACAGGGGAAGGCTTGCGGTATCCAGAGAAAGCTCGGCCTCATACGCGAGGACGACGTAGTGGGTGGAGCGTCCCGCCTCACCCGCGAAATTGGTGCCGTAGAAGTGTTCGTACACGCCGCGCGGCGTCCACTCGAGGTCGGGCAACGACAGGCCCAGCTCGTCGTGGACGATGCGGCGCAGCGCGTGGCGCAGCGACTCGTTCTTGCGGATCCGGCCACCCGGCACGAACCACGCGCCCTGGGCGGGCGGATTGGCCCGCAGCCCGGTCAGGTAGTTGCCGGCGCCATCGCGCAGCAGGAGATCGATCGACACCAGGGGCAGCATTTCCACGGCCTGGCGGAAGTCCGAGCGGCCAAGCATGCCGCCACGAGGCCCCGGCGCTTCACGCACGGGCCATCCCAACGGTTCAGTAGACATTGCGGCCCGTCCATCCCGAAATCGCGGTGCGCGCGATGATCAGCAGGTCCATTCTGAACGTCCAATGCTGGATGTAATAGATGTCGTGTTCGACGCGGTCGCTCATCTTGCGCAGCGTGTCGGTCTGGCCGCGGAAGCCGTTGACCTGCGCCCAGCCGGTGATGCCGGGCTTGACGCGGTGGCGCATCATGTAGCGCTGCACCAGGTCCTTGTACATTTCGTTGTGCTCCAGCGCGTGCGGGCGCGGGCCCACCACCGACATGTCGCCCATCAGCACGTTCAGGAACTGCGGCAGCTCGTCCAGGCTGGTGCGGCGCAGGAAGCCGCCGATGCGCGTGACACGGTTGTCGTTGCGCGTGGCCTGGGTGACCACGCCGTGCTCCTGGTGCACGGTCATGGTGCGGAACTTGTAGACGTGGAACACCTTGCCGTCCACGCCGAGGCGGGGTTGCGTGAAGAACACGGGGCCGCGCGACGTCAGCTTGATCAGCATGGCCACGGTCAGCATGACGGGCGCCAGGCCGATCAGCGCGCACAGCGCGAAGCTGCGATCGAAGGCTTCCTTGGCCCAGCCGCGCACGCCGGCGGCGGGCAGGCTGTTCAGTTGAATCGCGGGCAGTCCCAGGAACTCGCCGATGCGATGGCCCAGCAGCTGGATGGACATCACATCGGGAATCCAGCGGATATCCACCAGGTCGTTGCGCAGGTGATAGAGCACTTCGCGCAGCTCCTGGCCGGCTTCCATCGGCAGCACGATCCATATCTCGCGAACCTTGTTCTCACGAACGAAGTCGGTCAGGTTGTCCAGGTCGTGCAGACGGCGGACTTGCGGCGGCAGGATCTCATGCGGTTCGGCGTAGATCCCCGATATCTGATAGCCGGCCTCGCGGTACTTTTCCACGCGGCGCCACATGTCGTGGCCCAGCGCGCCAAAGCCCACGAGCAGCACCCGCTTCTTGTCCATGCCGCGATCGCGCGCCGCGCCCAGCACCGCATAGACGGCGATGCGCACGCCGGCCAGCGCCAGCGCCGTCATGCCGAACCAGGTTGCAGCCCATAAGCGGGATATCGCGCCGGTCTGGTGCATGAGAAAACTGACGAAGATGCCCAACGCAAACACGGTGGCCCACGCGGCAAGGCTGCGCACCACCAGATCGGTGAGCAGGCGTCCCCGCCACGACACATACAGGCGGAAGGCCGGGAAGAGCGCTATGACGCCCAGGCCGCACAGATAGATCAGGAACAAATGAATCTGCGGAGGATCCGTGAAAGCATCTTCCGAGAACTTCAAGCCGGTGGCAGTCAGGCCGCAGGTGATGACGATCGCGGCGTCGAGCAAGCGATATAGATAGCTTGCCCCACTGAACCTTGCCGACGTGTCCGTTTGGGACGGGTCCATCGCGCACTCCTGTTCGGGGAAACGCCTTGCGCAATGCAAAAACTGTGCAGTGCCGCAAAGCATGTGGCTACCGACAAAATCTTATTGAGTGCGCAACTCACCCGAAACCTCCAAACGGTGTAGGAGAAGGCTTAGGGCATCCGTCGAATGTGCGGGCTTAGGAAAAGCGTGTGGAATGTCGCAACCCGTTACGCATCGGGCTCCTTTCCAGGCAACGAAGTCATTCACAGTGGATTCGCCATGACTACATTTTTCGGAACGATGAGCCGAGCCATAGCCGCTATCGCGCTCGTGTCCTCGCTAGGCGCTTGCGCCCTATCACCCGGTATGACGTTCAACGCCAATCAGCTCGCGGATCCGCTGGACCCGAACTCCAAGGCGGTCATCAAACAGATCACGCCGTCCCTCGTTCTTGAAGAGCAGCGCGCACGTGAAGCGCTGATCGATAACGAAGGCATCGGTCACCTCATCGGCAAGCCCGCGCCCTACCTCATCGGACCGGGAGACATCCTCTCGATCGTCGTGTGGGATCACCCCGAGCTCGTGCTTCCGACGCAAACCTACGCCATCGGATCAGGGGCAACGGAATTAGCTATTGGGGATACCGCCTCGGGCATTCCGGGCTATACGGTCTCATCCGCTGGATATATCCAGTTTCCGTATACGGGACTGCTGAAAGTGGCGGGGTTGACTGAACTTCAGGCGCGCAATCTCATAGTCAATAGTTCGGGCAAGTACATACAGGACCCGCAGATCACCGTACGCGTTCTGGGATTCCGCAGCAAGCGCATCTTCGTCGATGGCGAGGTAACCACGCCGGGTACGGTTGCGATCAATGATGTGCCCATGACCCTGTTGGAAGCGCTCAACAGGGCCGGAGGCATCCTGCCAACCGGAGACCGCAGTGCGGTTTATGTGATCCGCGATGGCAAGCGTACTCGCGTGAACCTTCCCGCGCTGATCGAGCGCGGCCAGGACCTGAACCAGGTCATGCTCAAGGCAGGGGACATCGTGAGAGTCACGCCGCGCGAGGATAGCAAGGTGTTCGTGATGGGTGAGGTGTTCATCCCCGGGGCTTCCGTCATGCGTGATGGACGCTTGTCGCTGACCGAAGCATTGGGTCTTGCTGGCGGGCCCAACCAGATCACGGCCGACACCTCGCAGATTTTCGTCGTGCGCGCCACGGAGGAGGCAAAGCCTTTGGTGTATCACCTGAACGCCGCATCGCCGCAGGCACTGGCGGTGGGCGCCAAGTTCGAATTGCAACCCAAGGATGTCGTGTTCGTGGATTCGGCGGGCCTGGTGCGGTGGAACCGCTTCATCAGCAACCTCTTCCCGAGCGCGCAGACCGTACAGACCGTCAGGTCCATCGATTAGTCCGCCTCAAAACCCCGCCTTTGGGGGCGCCGCAACCGCGGCGGCGCCCTCTCCTGGAGAGCTGCATGTCGTTGCCCATCGAATCGTTCGAGCCGTCAGTACCGGCCCGTCAGCAGGAAACCCCGTTGTCGTCCCACGTGGACGCCATTTTTTCCAACCGCTGGATGATCATTGCGATCACCATGTTCGCGTTTCTCGGCGCGCTCGCCTATGTGATGGTGACGCCGTCGGTCTATTCGGCTGACATCATCGTGCAGGTGGAGGAGGAGCTCCCGAACGGACAGGCGCGCAGCCTGCTGGGCGATGTCTCATCCATGTTCGACACCAAGGCGGAAACGTCGGGCGAAATGGAAGTGCTGCGCTCGCGCATGGTCGTCGGTCCCGCCGTCGACAAGTTCCTGCTCTACATCCATGCGAAGCCGCGCTACTTCCCCGTGGTGGGCGAGTGGCTGGCGCAGCGCTACGAAAGCCTGCCGTATCCGTCCAGCCTGCCGCGCGGGGGCTATGCGTGGGGCGGCGAGTCCATTGCAATCTCGCAACTGGACGTGCCCAACGAGTGGCTGGGCAAGCCGTTCCGGCTGACCACGCTGGGCGAGGGCCGCTACACGCTCAGCGACAAGCTGACCGGCGCCACGTTCACCGGCACGGTGGGCAAGCCCGAGCGCTTCCTGTTGCCGGGTGGCGGCGCGATGGACGTGCACGTCGACGCGCTGTCGGGCCGTCCCGGCACCGAGTTCACGGTGTCGCGCAGCTCGCGC
This sequence comes from Achromobacter animicus, assembly GCF_040775605.1. NCBI lineage: Bacteria > Pseudomonadati > Pseudomonadota > Betaproteobacteria > Burkholderiales > Alcaligenaceae > Achromobacter > Achromobacter animicus. The sequence goes on along the minus strand of NZ_JAYGJK010000001.1, from coordinate 4,165,431 downwards.
CTGGCGGCCATCGAGGATGTGCAATCGCGCTTGGGCATCTTTGAGCGCGGCCGCACGTCGGGCGTCATCGGCGTCACGCTGGAGGGCAACGATCCGGCGCTGACCACCGCGGTGCTGAACCAGATCGGCCAGGAATACGTGCAGCAGAACGTGAACCGCAAGTCCGCGCAGGCCGAGAAGTCGCTGGTGTTCCTGGAGCAGCAGCTGCCGCAACTGAAGGCCGAGCTTGATGCAGCGGAAACCAAGTACAACCAGCTGCGCAACAAGCGCGGCACGATCGACCTGAGCGAAGAAGCGAAGCTGATCCTCGGGCAGTCGGTCGACGCCCAGACCCGCGTGATGGAACTGCGCCAGAAGCGCCAGGAACTGATCACGCGCTTTGCGCCGACGCACCCGAGCATCGTGGGCATCGACCGTCAGATCGCATCGCTGACGGGCGACGTCAACCGCCTGGGCAACAACATCAAGCAACTGCCGGATCTGGAACAGGACGTGGTGCGCCTGGTGCGCGACGTGCGCGTCAACACCGAGCTCTACACGGCGCTCTTGAACAACACGCAGCAGCTCAAGCTGATCCGCGCCGGCAAGGTGGGCAACGTGCGCATCCTGGATGCCGCCGTGCAGCCTGACAAGCCCGTGCGTCCGAAGGGCGCGATCATCATCGGCGTGGCCACCGCAGCCGGTCTGATCTTCGCCATGCTGTGCGCGTTCGTGCGCAACGCCTTGTTCGGCGGCCTGTCGGAGCCGGAAGACGTCGAGCGCCATACCGGCCTGCCGGTGCTGGCCGCCATTCCGTACAGCGACGTGCAGGACAAGCTGTGGCGCCGCAGCCGGCGCAAGAACGCCACCGTGCCTGCGCTCCTGGCGCAGAGCCAGGGCAACTCGCCACCGATCGAGAGTTTGCGATCCTTCCGCAACGTGCTGCAGGCCTCGCTGCGCCAGTCCGCCAACAACATGGTCATGTTCACCGGTCCGGTCGCGGGTGTGGGTAAATCCTTCCTGTCTGCAAACTTTGCCTTCATCCAGGGCGGCGTCGGCAAGCGCGTGCTGCTGATCGATGCCGACTTCCGCAAGGGCCAGCTCAACCGCTATTTCGGCGTGCCGAAGGAAGATGGCCTGTTCGAAGTGCTGACCGGCACGATCCCGCTCAGCCGCGTCCGCAAGCACAGCGTGTCCGAAGGCGTGGACTTCATCGCCACGGGCGCCGTGACGTTCGATCCGTCGGAGCTGCTGGCCTCGCCGGTGTTCGGCGAGACCCTGCGTGAGCTGGCCACGCAGTACGACATGGTGATCCTGGACACGGCGCCCGTGCTGTCGTCGCCGGACGCCGCCGTGGTCGGTACGCATGCCGCGGCAGTCATGGTGGTGGTGCGGTCGGGCATGAATACGGTCGGCGAGATCCGCGAAACGGCCAAGCGCCTGATCCAGGCGGGCGCGCCGGTCGATGGCGTGGTCTTCAACGGTCTCAAGCTGCTGCCGGAACGTTTCGGGTTCCGGTCCAAGTACGGTGGTTATCGCTACTCCCGTGCGGCGTACTACGGTGATTTCAAACAGAACGGTCCCAAGTGAACGCCACACGGAGAAACTGGCATGCACGGAACTTTTGGCTGGGACACGCCGCAAATTCTGGATGCGGTTTTCAAGGCCTATGACATACGGGGAACGGTCCCGGACGAGCTGGATGCCAGGTTTGCCCACAGCCTCGGGATGGCGGTGGGCGCCAAGGCGCACGCACAGGGGGTGCGGTCGATCGTGGTGGGGCGCGACGGCAGGCTGAGCAGTGTCGAGCTGTCCGCGGCGCTGCAGGCCGGCCTGCGCTCGGCGGGCATGCACGTGATCGACATCGGCATGGCGACCACGCCCATGGTGTATTTCACGGCCCGGCTGATGGACACCGGGACCGGCATCGCGGTGACGGGCAGCCACAACCCGCCCACGCACAACGGCTTCAAGATCGTGATGGAAGGCGGCTCGCTGTACGGCGACGGCCTGACCGCGCTGCGCGACGCGATGCGCCAGCCGATCGATTCGGCGCCCACGCCCGGCGGCCGCACCCAGATGCAGATCACGCCCTGCTACGCGGCGCGCCTCGTGGGCGACATCCGCATGGCGCGGCCCATGAAGATCGCCATCGACTGCGGCAGCGGGGTTGCGGGCGCGGTGGCGCCGGCGCTGTTCCGGGCGCTGGGCTGCGAGGTGACGGAGCTGTTCTGCGAGGTGGATGGATCCTTTCCGGGGCATCACCCCGATCCGGCCGACCCCCACAATCTGCAGGACCTTATCTACTGCCTGCGCTATTCGGACTGCGAGGTCGGACTGGCGTTCGACGGCGACGGCGACCGGCTGGGCGTCGTCACAAAATCGGGACAGATCATCTGGCCGGACCGCCAGCTGATCCTGTTCGCCCGCGACGTGCTGGCGCGCAACCCGGGCGCCGAGATCATCTACGACGTCAAATGCAGCCGCCATGTGGCCCGCGCCATCACCGAGGCGGGCGGCAAGGCGACCATGTGGAAGACAGGGCATTCCCTTATCAAAGCCAAGATGCGCGAGTCGGGAGCGCTACTTGCTGGGGAGATGAGCGGCCACATTTTCTTCAAGGAGCGCTGGTACGGCTTTGACGACGGCATCTACGCCGCCGCCCGCCTGCTGGAGATCCTCTCGTCGGCGCCGGACCCCTCGGCATTGCTGGAAAGCTTGCCCCAGTCCTGCGCCACCCCCGAATTGAAACTGGAGACCACGGAAGGCGTCGAGCTGGTGCAGGCGCTGCGCGACCAAGGGGAATTCCCCGGCGCAGTGTCCATCAACGAGCTCGACGGGATCCGTGTGGACTACGCGGATGGCTTCGGCCTTGCGCGACCGTCCAACACCACACCGACGGTGGTACTCCGGTTCGAAGGAGACAACGTGGCCGCGCTGGCTCGTATCGAGGAGGATTTTCGCAAGGCGTTCAGGCGCATTGCACCTCACATTCGTTTACCGTTCTAAGGAGCATCACGCGATGGGAAAGGCTCAACAGGCGATTGAGGCGTTAAGGGCAGACTCCGGACTGGCAAACAGCCCGGAGTGGGTGGCTTTCGCGCAGGCTGCGCAAAACGCTGAACTGGACGCCAGTGCGCTCAAGGTGATCGAAGCGGCAGGATTGTGCGTGGACTTGACCATGCAACGCCAGTCGGCGTCGCTGGACGGCGCGGGACAGGCGCTGCTGCAGGCGCGCGGCTTGGAAGAGGCGCGCCGCGCGCTGTTTGCCGGGGAACCGGTCAACTGGACTGAAAACCGGGCGGCATGGCATACCGCGCTGCGCGCCGGGCGCACCCGCGAGCAGCCGGAAGGGCAGGACGCGGATTCCGTCTGCGAGTATTCGCGCATGACCGACTTCGTGCGGCGCGTGGACCAGACGGCGGACTTCTCCACCGTCCTGCATATTGGCATCGGCGGCAGCGACTGGGGTCCGCGCCTGGCCGTGCAGGCATTCGGCGGACCGCAGCAGCGCCGGCAGATCCGCTTCGTGTCCAACATTTGCGGCCATGCCTTCCATGACGCCGTGGCCGGGCTGGACCCGCGCCGCACGCTGGTCGTCATTTCTTCCAAATCCTTTACCACGTCGGAAACGCTGCACAACGCTCGCGCCGCCATCGCCTGGCTCAAGCAGGGCGGCGTGGCCGATGTGTCCGACCATCTGGCGGCCGTGACCGCCAATGCGCCGGCCGCGCGCGCGCTGGGCGTGCCGTCCAGCCAGGTCTTCAAGATGTGCGACTGGGTGGGCGGACGCTATTCCGTCTGGTCGGTGGCCGGCCTGTCGATCGCACTGACGGTGGGCTTGGACGTGCTGATCGGGATGCGGGCGGGCGCCGAGGCCATGGACCAGCATTTCCTGCAGACGCCGTTTGCGTCCAACGCGCCGGTGCAACTGGCACTGGCCGGCCTGGTCAATTGCAGCGTGCTGGGATTCAACTCGCTGAATGTGGCGGCCTATAGCGGGCGCCTGCTGCACCTGGTGACCTATCTGCAGCAGCTCGAAATGGAGTCGCTGGGCAAGCGGGTCGCCGGCGACGGCGCCGCGGTCGGCGTGCCGACGGCGCCCATCATCTGGGGCATGCCGGGCACGGACGGCCAGCACACCTTCTTCCAGTGGCTGCATCAAAGCGAGGAAGGCGCGCCGGTGGACTTCATCGCCAGCCTGCAAGGGCACGCGGACAGCCCCGATGCGCATCGCATGCTGCTGGCCAACTGCCTGGCGCAGCGCCAGGCGCTGATGCGCGGCAAGAGCCTGGAGCAGGCGCTGCTGGACGTCGCTCACATCGACAACCAGGAGCGTGCGCTGTCGCTGGCGCAGCACATGGTGCATCCGGGCGGACGGCCGTCGACGCTGATCGTGCTGCGTCAGCTCGATCCGCGAGGCCTGGGCGCACTGCTGGCCCTGTACGAGCACAAGGTGTTCGTGCAGAGCGTGGTGTGGGGCATCAACCCCTTCGACCAGTACGGCGTGGAACTGGGCAAGCGGCTGGCCAGCGGCATCGAGCGCGAGCTGGCGGTGCCGGTGTCGGCGGGCGTGGTCGACTGGGGGCATGACGCTTCCACGTCGTACTGGATCGACCGCTACCGCAGCCATGCGCAGGCCCCGCGTCCCCGCCATGCGTGGGTGCCCGGCATGACGGCCCACCTCTGACGGAGCATGGACATGCCGGACACGCAAGTGTTGGTGACGGGCGGCGCCGGCTACATCGGTACGCATACGCTGGTGGCGATGATCGCCGCCGGCCTGCGGCCGATCGTGCTGGACAACCTCAGCAACGGCAGCCGAGAGGCTGTTCGCCGGGTTGAACAGCTTTGCGGTGCGCCGATACCGCTGATCGAAGGCGACATCCGCTCGCGCGGCCTGGTCGCGGCCGTGCTGGCGGATGCGGCGGCGCGGGGCTCGCCCGTGCAGTCCGTGCTGCATCTGGCCGGCTGCAAGGCCGTGGGTGAGTCGGTGGCTGACCCGCTCAAGTACTACGACAACAACGTGCAGGGGTCGCTTGTCCTGTTGCGCGCCATGCGCGAGACGGGCGTGTCGCGGCTGGTCTTCAGTTCGTCGGCAACGGTGTATGGCGAACCGCAGTATCTGCCGTTTACCGAGGCCCATCCGCTGGCGCCGGCCAATCCGTACGGCCGCACCAAGCTGATGGTCGAGGAGATGCTGCGCGACGTGTGCGTGGCGGATCCCGCATTCAGCGCCGTCACGCTGCGCTACTTCAATCCGATCGGTGCGCATCCCAGCGGACTGATCGGAGAGAGTCCGCGCGACCTGCCCAACAACCTTTTTCCGTTCATCACGCAGGTGGCGGTGGGGCGCCAACCATTTCTGCGCGTCTTCGGCGACGACTACGACACGCCGGACGGCACCGGCGTGCGCGACTATCTGCACGTCATGGATCTGGCGCGCGGCCACGTGCAGGCGCTGACCTATGCGGACAGCCATCCCGGCTTCGTGGCGGTCAACCTGGGCACGGGGCAGGGCACCAGCGTCATGGAACTGGTGCGGGCGTTCGAACGCGTCAACGGCTGCACGATCCCGCTGCGCATCCTGCCGCGGCGCGCGGGCGACGTCGAGCGCATGTGGGCCAACCCCGATCTGGCGGCGACGCTGCTGGGCTGGCGCAGCACGCACGATGTGGAAGCCATGTGCGCGGACGGCTGGCGCTGGCAGCAGGGCAACCCGCAAGGGTATGAGGCGGAGCCGGGGTTGGTCCCGGCCGCGGCATAACCCCAACGCCGTGTCGGAGGACTTCCGGCGCATACGCCGGAGCGGTTACAGTTGACGGAATTATTGCGAAGCAGCATTCCCCGGGGCATTGCGCGGGGGGCTTCGCATCGTCAGCGAGGCAAACCCATGTTCGTTATCCATCCTTCTGCCGCACGCGCCGGCTCCCTGTCCGGAGTCCGGCAATGAGCGGCCCCAGCTATTTCCCCACGGCGCACTGGAACCTGGACGGCATCGTGTCCGGACTGCGCGATGCGCGCGTTGCGTGGCGCGGTCCGCGCGGCCGCCTGCGCGACGACGCCGGCCTGCGTGAATTCCCTTCGCAGGAAAGCCTGCGCCAGATCATCAAGGACCTCTGTGGCGCCTTGTTCCCCATGCGCCTGGGGCCCATCGACTTGCGCGAAGAGGTCGAAGACTTCTACGTCGGCCACACCATCGGCGCCGCGCTCGATGCGCTCTTGCATCAGGTCTGTCTGGAGCTGCAATACGAAGGCCGGCATGATCCGGCCCAGCAGGCGGATACGCAGCAGCGCGCCACCGAGATCGTGCGCCGTTTCGGCGCCGAGCTGCCGGCCGTGCGCGCCGCGCTCGATCTGGACGTGATGGCGGCCTACCAGGGCGACCCGGCGGCGCACAACGTGGACGAGGTCCTGCTGTGCTATCCGGGTGTCGCGGCCATGATCCATCACCGCCTCGCCAACGTGCTGTACCGGCTGGGCGTGCCGATGCTGGCGCGCATCGTGGCCGAGATCGCCCATGCCGACACCGGCATCGACATCCACCCGGGCGCGACCATCGGCCGCAGCTTTTTCATTGACCACGGCACGGGCGTCGTGATCGGCGAAACCGCCATCATCGGCGACCGCGTTCGGCTCTACCAGATGGTCACGCTGGGCGCCAAGCGCTTCCCGCCCGGCGAAAACGGCGAACTCAAGAAAGGCCTGGCCCGCCATCCCCTGATCGAGGACGACGTCGTGATCTACGCCGGCGCCACGATCCTGGGCCGCGTCACCATCGGCAAGGGCTCGACCATCGGCGGCAACGTCTGGCTCACGCGCAGCGTGCCGCCCGGCAGCAACGTGACGCAGGCCAGCCTGGTCAGCGACATGCCCGATTGCGGGCTGGGCGGATGAACGCGGCGGGCCGCGCGGCCTGATTGCCGCGCGGTGGCGGGACGCAAGGAGCGAGGATTGGATACTGCACTTCCGGAGCTGGCCGCGTTGCGCGGCTTCATCGACCGCCATCCGCGGCTCTTCGTCCTGACCGGGGCCGGGGTCAGCACCGATTCCGGCATTCCGGACTACCGCGACACCGAAGGCGAATGGAAACGCCAGCCGCCCATGACGCTGCAAACGTTCATGGGCGCTGAGCTTTCGCGGTCGCGATATTGGGCGCGCAGCATGGTGGGCTGGCGCCGCTTTGGACACGTCAGGCCGAACGCGTCGCATCTAGCGCTGGCGCGACTGCAGGATCGCGGTCACGTCGCCATTCTGGTGACGCAGAACGTGGACGGCCTGCACGAAGCCGCGGGCAGCCGCGATGTCGTGGACCTGCACGGACGCCTGGATGCCGTGCGCTGCATGAACTGCGACTGGCGCGGCGGCCGCCACGATTGGCAGGAAAAATTGCACGCGCTGAACCCGGACTGGGTGCAGCTTGAAGCCAGCGACGCGCCCGACGGCGACGCCGATCTGGACGGCTACGATTTTTCGCGGTTCACGGTGCCGCCGTGTCCGCGCTGCGGCGGCATCGTCAAGCCCGATGTGGTGTTCTTCGGCGAGACCGTGCCGCGCGAGCGCGTCGAGCGGGCCAATGCCGCCCTTGAGAGCGCCGACGCGGTGCTGGTGGTGGGCTCGTCCCTGATGGTGTATTCCGGCTATCGCTTCGTGACGGCAGCCTCGCGAGCCGGGCTACCCATTGCCGCCATCAACCTGGGACGCACCCGCGCGGACAGCCTGTTGACCCTGAAAGTGGAACGACCCATCGCGCTGGCGCTGGAAGCGCTTTAGAAAGAAGCGGGGGCGGCCGGTTTTTGACCGGTCTAAGCAAGTGCTTGCCCGGCAACGATTTTTTCGGCCGGTTACAGACCTTTCCATAGGGTTGTCCACAGGAACTGGGGATAACTCCTAGGGATAACCCCAGTTTTTTGGGGTGGTCCCGGCCGGTGTTGTCAAGTCTCGATGCCTTCCAATGCGTCCCCCAGCAGCGCCTTGCGCGCCGCGTGCCAGCTTCCCGCGTCGGGTGCGTAGAGCAGGCCGCCCGTGCGATGCGTGGGCTTGTAGGGGGAGCCGTCAAAATGCGCCGCATAGCCACCGGCTTCCCGATGGAGCAGCCAGCCGGCAGCGTGATCCCACGCCGTCAACTGGTTGTACAGCGCGACGTGGCAATGGCCGGCGGCGATCATGCGGTATTCATGCGCTGCGCAGCGCAGCGAGGCCGTGCTGCCCAGGCGCGACAGGTTGCCGTTGACGGTCGTGCGCAGCGGCTCGGGCAGGGCGCCGGTGGAGATCAGGCCGTCCATGTCCTCGGGGGGCGCGGGGCTGGCGACGGCCAGCGGCAGCCGCTTGCCGTTTTCGAATTCGAGCCAGGCGCCTTCGCCGCGCACGGCCAGCGCGCTGTCGCGGCTGACCGGATCGTAGATCACGCCCGCAATCACGTCGCCGCGATGGCAGGCCGCGATCATCATTCCGAACAGCGGCAGGCCCGCCACGTAGTTGCGCGTGCCGTCGATGGGATCGATCAGAAAGGCGAGGTCGGCGTCGACCAGCATGTTCAAAAGGGCGGGATTGCGCGCCGAGGCTTCCTCGCCGATCAGTACGGCGCCCGGATGCAGCTTGGACAGGCGCGCGGCGATGAGGCGTTCGGCGGCTTCGTCGGCGTCGGTGACCAGATCGCGCGGCGAGGTCTTGCCGCGCACGGCGCCTTCGGGCAGGTTGCGAAACCGCGGCATGACCTCGGTCTGCGCGGTTTCCGCCAGGATGGCCGCCAGCTTGCGGGTGTCCTCAAGGGTGAAAGTTCTGCTCATACGGACTCGTCCAGGGAACGCGCAAATCTAACATGCCTGGATGGTATCCGAGTGAACGTGGCGCATACATCGGCCACGCGGACGACAGGCGCGCGCGGCAGGACGCCGCGCGCGCCGGACTTCACGCGCCGAGGTCGACGCAGAGGTACTTGATCTCCAGGTACTCTTCGATGCCGTACTTAGAGCCTTCGCGGCCCAGGCCGGATTGCTTGACGCCGCCGAAGGGGCCGACTTCGTTGGAGATGAGGCCGGTGTTGATGCCGACGATGCCGTATTCCAGCGCTTCGGACACGCGCCAGATGCGGGCGTAGTCGCGCGTGAAAAAGTAGGCGGCCAGGCCGAAGATGGTGTCGTTGGCCATGCCGATGACTTCGTCTTCCGAATCGAAGCGGAACAGCGGTGCGACGGGACCGAAGGTTTCCTCGCTGGCAAAGCGCATCGATTGCGTCACGTCGCGCACGACGGTCGGTTCGAAGAACGTGCCGCCCTTGGCGTGGGGCTTGCCGCCGGCGATGACCTTGGCGCCGTTGGCCGTGGCGTCGGCGATGTGCTCCTGCACCTTTTCAATGGCGTTCTTGTCGATCAGCGGACCTTGCGTCACGCCGTCTTCAAAGCCGTCGCCGACCTTCATGGCGTTGACCTTGTCGACCAGGCGCTTGGCCACTTCCTCGTACACGCCGGCCTGCACGTAGATGCGGTTGGCGCACACGCAGGTCTGGCCGGCGTTGCGGTACTTCGATGCCAGGATGCCGTCGACCGCGCGGTCCAGGTCGGCGTCGTCGAACACGATGAAGGGCGCGTTGCCGCCCAGTTCGAGCGACAGCTTCTTGATGGTGGGCGCGCATTGCTCCATCAGCGTGCGGCCGACTTCGGTGGAACCGGTGAAGCTCAGCTTGCGCACCACGTCGCTTTCGCACAGGGCCGCGCCGATGTCGCGCGAGCTGCCCGTGATGACGTGGAACACGCCTGCCGGCACGCCGGCTTCTTCGGCCAGCACGGCCAGCGCCAGCGCGGTCAGCGGCGTCTGTTGCGCGGGCTTGACGACCATGGTGCAGCCGGCGGCCAGCGCGGGGCCGACCTTGCGGGTGATCATGGCGGCCGGGAAGTTCCACGGCGTGATCGCAGCGGTGACGCCGATGGGCTGCTTGAGCGCCATCAGGCGCTGGCCGGCCTTGGGGCTTTGCAGGATGTCGCCGTCGATGCGCTTGGCTTCTTCGGCAAACCATTCCAGGAACGACGCGGCGTAGGCGATTTCGCCCGCGGCTTCGGTGACCGGCTTGCCCTGTTCGGACGTCATGATGGCGGCCAGGTCTTTCTGGTGCTGCATCATCAGCTGCGCCCACTTCAGCAGGATCGCGGCGCGTTCCTTGCCCGTCTTGGCGGCCCACGCGGGCAGCGCGGCCTGTGCGCTGGCGATGGCCTGCTCGGTTTCCTTGCGGCCCAGCTTGGGCACCGACACGATGGTCTTGCCGGTGGACGGATTGTCGACGGGGATCGATGCGCCTTCGCCGGCGCCGACCCACTTGCCGTCGATGTAGCAGGCGTCGCGCAGCAGGTCGGGACGGGCGAGGGGATGGGACAGTGCTGTCATGTTGGAAGTCTCCTTGATGGGTGCGGCGGGCCAAGCGATTGCGGGCGTGGCGGGCGTGCGGCCTGTTCATCAAGCCGCCTGCCTGCTACGCCCGCAATCGTTGTTCCTGCCAGCCGAATAACCGGTTATTCAGGGCCTTTGTCTCAAGCGGCAAGCGCCTCGGACAGGATGTCCAGCGCGCGTGCGAACTGGGCGTCGGGAATGGTCAAGGGATACAGGAAGCGCAGGACGTTTCCGTATACACCGCAGCTTAGCAAAATCAGGCCGGCGTCGAGCGCGCGCTGCTGCACGCGCTTGACCGCTTCAGCGTCGGGCTTGCCGGCCGCGTCGTTCAGTTCCAGCGCGACCATCGAGCCCAGGCCGCGCACGTCGGCGATGCCCGGCACCTTGGCGCGCAGGCCTTCCAGATGCGCGCGCAGCTTTTCGCCCAGTTGGGCGGCGCGTTCGCACAGCTTTTCTTCGGCGATGACGTCCAGCACGGCGTGCGCTGCGGCGACGGCCAGCGGATTGCCGGCGTACGTGCCGCCCAGGCCGCCCGCGGCGGGGCCGTCCATGACGTCGGCGCGTCCGACGATGCCCGAGATCGGGAAGCCGCCGCCCAGGCTCTTGGCCATGGTGATGATGTCAGCCTGCACGCTGTGGTGTTCCATCGCGAACAGCTTGCCGGTGCGGCCAAAGCCCGTCTGGACTTCGTCGGCGATCAGCAGGATGCCGTGTTCGTCGCAGACCTTGCGCAGCGCGGTCATGAGTTCAGGCGGCGTGATGTTGAAGCCGCCTTCACCTTGCACCGGCTCGATGATGATGGCTGCGACGCGCTTCGGATCGATGTCGACCTTGAACAGCAGGTCCAGCGCCTTGAGCGAATCGGCCACGCTGATGGACTGCGTGGCGTTGGGGAACGGCACGTGATAGATGTCGCCCGGCATGGGGCCGAACGACAGCTTGTAGGGGGCGACCTTGCCGGTCAGCGCCATGCCCAGCATCGTGCGGCCATGGAAAGAACCCGAGAAGGCGATGACACCCGAGCGGCCGGTGGACGAGCGCGCGATCTTCACGGCGTTCTCGACGGCTTCGACGCCGGTCGTGAAGAAGGCGGTCTTCTTCAGGCCGTCGATGGGGGCGAGACGGTTGATGCGCTCGGCCAGCGAGATGTAGCCTTCGTACGGCACGATCTGATAGGCCGTGTGCGTGAAGTTGTCGAGTTGCGCGGCGACCGCGGCCTTGACCTTCGGGTGCAGGTGGCCCGTGTTCAGGACGGCGATGCCGCCTGCGAAATCGATGTATTCCTTGCCTTCGGCATCCCACAGCGTGGCATTTTCCGCGCGCACGGCGTAGAAGTCGCACATGACGCCGACGCCGCGCGGCGTGGCCAGGGAACGGCGGGTATTCAGATCCTGATTCTTCATCTCGGTCTCGATGAGAGTGATGGGCGGTAAAACACTTATTTAATGCTACGATGGCCCCACTTGTGGGAACCACTTTGATAAATCAGGTAGAACCAATTGCGGTCCATCGTCGGTGACTTGCTGCTGCTGCGCCTGGCCGACGGCGCCAGCGAGCCCATGAACAAGCGGCTCTATCGCGGCATCCGTGAAGCCATCCTGGATGGATCCATTGCCGCGGACTCGCGCCTGCCCGCCACCCGGGACCTGGCGGCCGAACTGGGCATTGCCCGCAACACCGTCGTTCACGTCTACAGCCAGCTGCTGGCCGAGGGCTACACGCGCAGCCGGCAGGGCAACGGCACCTTCGTCAATGCCTCGGTGCCGGACTCTTACCTGGCCAGCGGCCGCCGCGCGCGGCAGGCGCAGCAGGCGCCGTCGCGTCCGGCGCTGTCTCCGCGCGGCGCGGCCATCGTGGATGGCGTGTCGGCATCGCCTTACCAATGGGGCGCGTTCATGCCGGGTGTGCCGGACCTGACCGAATTCCCGCACAAGAAGTTCGGCCGCATCTTCAGCGCGCTGTGGCGCAATCCCGCGCCGGATCTGCTGACGTATTCGTATGGCGGCGGCCTGCCCGCGCTGCGCGAGGCGCTGGCGCAGCATCTGGCGCTGACGCGGTCCATCGACTGCGATCCCGAGCAGATCATCATTACCGAGGGTTCGCATCAGGCCATCGACCTGACCACGCGCATCCTGGGTGAGGCCGGTGAAACGGCGTGGGTCGAAGACCCGGGCTATTGGGGCGCGCGCACCATCCTGCAAGCCAACGGCCTGCGCACCGTGCATCTGCCGGTGGATGAAGAAGGCATGCGTGTGCCTGACGCCGTGGACACGCCGCCGCGATTCATCTTTGTCACGCCGTCGCATCAGTATCCGCTGGGACCCGTGATGTCGCTGGCACGCCGGCGGCAGTTGCTGGCGGTGGCGCGGCAGTGCGGCAGCTGGATCATCGAAGACGACTATGACAGCGAGTTCCGCTTTTCCGGCCGGCCGATCGCGTCGCTGCTCGGTTTGGAGTCCGACGCGCCGGTGATCTACATGGGGACCTTCAGCAAGACGCTGTATCCGGGCCTGCGCGTGGGCTATCTGGTGCTGCCCAAGACGCTGACGGCGGCTTTTCAGGCGGCGCATGCGGAGCTGTACCGCGAAGGGCATCTGATGACGCACGCGGCGCTGGCCACGTTCATTTCCGAAGGCCATTACGCGGCGCACATCCGCCGCATGCGCATGCTGTACGGCCGCCGACGCGCCATGCTGGTCAACCTGATCGAGCGCCGGCTGGGTCCGGACTGGCTGCATCGCGATGCCAGCATGGCGGGCTTGCATCTGGTGCTGACGCTGCCCGCGGACATGGACGACCTGCGCGTCGTTGAGGTGGCGCGCAGCAAGGGCGTGCTCACGCGCGCGCTGTCGCGGTATTACGTGAACGAGGAAGGGCGTCGGCCGGGGCTGCTGCTGGGATATGCCTGTGTGCCGGAGCACGACATCGCGCGCAAATTTGAAGTGCTGCTGGAGAGCTTGGCGGAGGTGGCGCGGCCGGCGGTAAGGACGAGTGCGAAGGCGGGTGTCTGACCCCCGTCACAGGCCCGGCAGTTGCAACGCCGACGCGAAGGCCGCCGCGTTGCGCATGCCCTGGTCTTCGAAGTTGGTGTTGAACACTGCATGCGCCTGCGCCGATTGCGAGGCCAGCCGCGTGAAACGTGCGACCAGTTCGGCCAGTTCCGCTTCCGAATATTCGTACTGAAACCGCCCCGACGACGCCGGCCCCGACGCGTTCCACTTGGCCGCATTGCGACCGTGCAGGCGCAACAGCGTCAGCTCCGGATGGGTGCTTTCCCAAACCGCGGGCACGGTGTTCTCGAACCCTTGCGGCGCGTCGACAACCGTGTGCACGACACCCAGATCCCGTTCGAAGGCCAGCGTGTCCGCCGTGGCCGACGGGGTTTCGAACCAGCTGTGGTGGCGGAATTCCACCGACACCAGATGTTCCTCCATCCGCCGCGCGCAGTCCGCCACGCGTGCCATGCCGCGTGCGTCGCGCCGTACCCAAGGCGGAAACTGGAAATGCACCGCGCCCAGCTTGTCCGCCATCCGCAGGGGCTCGATGGCCAGCTGGTAGCGCCGCCAGAGCTCGTCGCGCAGCTCGCCCGGCATGCGGTCGTGGTAGATGATGGGCTCCGGCCAGTCCGCCAGTTCGCGCCGGATGTCGCCGGGCAGGGCGGTGAGCGGCGTCTGGTGGCCGGTAAATAGCCGGAACGCCTTGATGTTGAAGACGAAATCGTCCGGCGTCCGGGTGGACCACAGGTAGGCGTTGTCCGGCGTGGGCATCGCGTAGAAGCTGGAGTCGACCTCGGCCAGCGAAAAGCGCGACGCATAGAACCGCAGCCGCGATTCGGCGCTGCGTGCATCGGACGGGAAGAAGCGACCGCAGGCCAGCAGGGTGGGGTCGGTCCAGGAGGCGGTGCCGGTCAGGATACGGGGAAAATCGGGCATGGCGCCGGGCGGTTCAGACGGAAGTCAAAAAATTCTGTATAAATATACAGTGTTCACCCGGAGCCAGCCTTGGCTCCTTCCTTTTTTGCGGCCGCAGCGCTGCGGCTCCGCGACATGCCAGACCAAGATCAGACTCCCCGCACGCCCGACACCCTCCAGACCGCCGCCCGTCCGGCCGAGCGGCCCGATCCGCTGGCCGACCTGAATCCCGCGCAGCGCGAGGCCGCCGAATTCGGTGTGGCCGGCGCGCCCGGCAACGACGGCCCGCTGCTGGTGATTGCGGGCGCGGGGTCCGGCAAGACCAATACGCTCGCGCACCGCGTGGCGCATCTGATTCTGAACGGGGCGGACCCGCAGCGCATGCTGTTGCTCACGTTTTCGCGCCGCGCGGCGCTGGAAATGGAGCGGCGCGTGGGGTCGGTGCTGCAGCGGGTGATGAACCTGCGTTCATCGCAGCAGGCGCCGTCGCTGCCGTGGGCGGGCACCTTCCATGCGATCGGCGCGCGCCTGTTGCGCGATTGCGCGCTGCGCATCGGCCTGTCCGAAGCCTTCACCATCCATGACCGCGGCGACGCCGAGGACCTGATGGGCATGGTGCGGCACGAGCTGGGCCTGTCCTCCACCAAATCCCGCTTTCCGCTCAAGGGCACGTGCCTGGCGATCTACTCGCGCGTGGTGAACAGCCAGACGCCGGTGGGCGATGTGCTCAAGACGTCGTTTCCGTGGTGCGCGCAATGGGAAGACGAGCTCAAGAACCTGTTCCGCGCGTATGTCGCGGCCAAGCAGGACCAGCAGGTGCTGGACTACGACGATCTGCTGCTGTACTGGTCCGAAATGATGTCGGACGCGGAGATTGCAGCGGATGTCGGCGCGCGCTTCGATCATGTGCTGGTGGACGAATACCAGGACACCAACCGGCTGCAGTCGGCCATCCTGCTGGCCATGAAGCCCGACGGCCGCGGCCTTACGGTGGTGGGCGACGACGCGCAATCCATCTACTCGTTCCGCGCCGCCACCGTGCGCAACATCCTGGACTTTCCCAACCTGTTTCCCGCGCCCGCGCGGGTCATCACGCTGGACCGCAACTACCGGTCCTCGCAACCCATCCTGACCGCCTCCAACGCCGTGATCGCGCAGGCGACCGAACGTTATGCCAAGGACCTGTGGACCGACCGCAAGTCGTCGCAATTGCCCGAGCTGGTCACGGTCAGCGACGAAGCCGGGCAGGCGCGTTGGGTGGCCGACCAGGTGCTGGCGCAGCGTGAGGGCGGTGCAACGCTCAAGTCGCAGGCGGCGCTGTTTCGCACCGCCAGCCACAGCGCCGCGCTTGAACTGGAGCTGACTCGCCGCAACATCCCCTTCGTCAAGTTCGGCGGGTTGCGCTTTCTGGAAGCGGCGCACGTCAAGGACCTGCTGTCGATCCTGCGCTGGGCCGAGAACCCGCGCGGCCGCATGGCGGGATTCCGCGTCGCGCAGCTGATGCCGGGCATCGGCCCCGCCACGGCGGGCAAGCTGATGGACGCGATGTCCGCGTCCACCGAGCCGCTGCGCACGCTGCGCGAGTTCAAGCCGGGCGCGGCGGCGCAGGAAGAGTGGGGCGCCTTCGCCGACACGTACGCCGCGCTGTGCGACCCCACGCTGAAGTGGCCGGCCGACGTGGACCTGGCGCTGCGCTGGTATAGCGGCCAGCTCGAGCGCCTGTACGACGATGCGCGCGTGCGCAAGACAGATCTCGACCAGCTTGTTCGCATTGCGTCGGGCTATCCGACACGCGAGCGCTTCCTGACAGAACTGACGCTGGATCCGCCCGACGCCACCAGCGACGAATCCGGCGCGCCGCTGCGCGACGAGGATTACATGATCCTGTCCACGATCCATTCCGCGAAAGGCCAGGAGTGGAAGGCGGTCTACGTGCTGAACGTGGTGGACGGCTGCATCCCGTCCGACATGAGCACGGGCACGGCCGAAGAGATCGAGGAAGAGCGCCGGCTGCTGTATGTGGCCATGACGCGGGCCAAGGAACGGCTGCAGCTTGTCGTGCCACAGCGCTTCTACGTGCATCAGCAGACGGGGATGGGCGATCGCCACGTGTACGGCTCGCGCACGCGGTTCATCACCAACGCCATGCTGCCGCTCTTTGACCACCTGCCCAAGCTGCCCGATCTGCCGCCCGGACGGGCCGAGCCGCGCGAGCCGCAGGCGCCGCGCATCGACGTGGCCAAGCGGGTGCGCAACCTGTTCTAAGGCGTCGGCCCGCCCGGAGGCTGGGCTATCATCGGCCGATAATCACACGCTGCACCGCAGGGATCGATTTGTCCGAGGATGTCTATGTCTACTGAAGAGCAAGCCGCCGACGCGCCCAAGGGCGAGGTCGTGGCATCGATCGCCTACGTGAACGGACGGCGGGACCGCGAGGTCCCTATCGAAGAGGCCGGCCAGTACGTTGCCCAGCGTCAGGGCCAGAGCATGCTGTGGATCGGGTTGCGCAACCCCAGTCCGGAGACGCTTGCCAAGGTGTCGCGCGAGCTTGGCGCGTGCGACAAGAACCAGGAAGAGATGCTGGAAGCCCACCGGCGTCCCAAGATCATCGACTACGGCAACATGATTCTCATCGTCGCCGTGACGGTCGAAGTCGAAGCCGAGCGGCCCATCTTCGGCGAGACGCAGTTCCTCATCGGCGACGGCTTCCTGGTCACCGTGCGGCGCGGCGCCACCGCCGGGCACAGTCCGCTGCGCGAGCGCCTGGAAGCCTCGCCGGACCTGCTCAAACGCGGCAGCGACTACGTGGCCTCCGAGCTGCTGGACTGGCTGGTGGATCGCTACGTGGCGGCGGCCGTCAAGATCGAAAGCGTCGTCGAAGGCGCCGAACAGAAGCTGCTGATCCGAGGCGCCAAGGACTCGGACATCCGCAGGCTGTACCGGCAGCGCCGGGATCTCTTGCGCATCCATACCGTGGTGTCGCCGCTGGCCGAGATCTGCCGCCGGCTGGCGCGCGTCGAAATGTCTGCGGTGGACGAGCATGCGCGGCCTTACTTTGGCGAAGTGGCGGATCGCGTGCTGCGCGTGGATGAGCTTTTCAATTCGCTGCGCGAGTCGCTGGCGTTCGCCTTTGAAGCCAGCCTGATGATCGGGCAGGCGGCGCAGAACGACACCACCCGCAAACTTGCGTCCTGGGCCGCCATCCTGGCCGTGCCCACCGCGATCGCCGGCATTTATGGCATGAACTTCGAGTTCATGCCGGAACTGAAATCCCCATGGGGCTATCCGGTCACGCTGGGCGTCATCGCGTCCGTGTGTTCGGTGCTGTATTGGCGGTTCCGGAAGTCGGGCTGGTTGTAATCCCGGGGTGTCAGACGACATCAACCAGGCGTCTACAGCGAGCTCCCTTGTGGCAAACTCGCTGTCGTTTTCCCTCTGGAGTTCCGCCGGTGCGTGGCAAATCCCCCTTTCGCGGCGGCAGCAAGCTGACCGCCCTTGTCGTCGCCCTGGTTCTGGCGGCGGCGGGTGCCATCGTGAACTGGCTTTCGCCGCAGGTTTCCGCGCCGCAGCGCCCGGGGCCGACGGCAACCGGCAAGCCCTCGGGGACAGCGCCGGCGGGCGGTAAACCGTCCGCCACGGCGCCTGCGGGCGGTGTGCCGCAAGGAAGCTACACGTTGACGGGCACGATCGTGAATGTGGCGGACGGCGATACCGTGACGCTACGGGCGCCTGACGGGCAGCGGCGCATCCGGATGGACAGCATCGACGCGCCGGAAGAGGGCCATGGCACGGATCAGCCCGGCCAGCCAGACGCCGAAGCGGCGCGCAAGCATCTGGCTGGACTGGTGGCCGGCAAGACGCTCACCGCGCAGTGCTACGAGCAGGATCAATATGGCCGCGATGTCTGCGCGCTGATCCTGGACGATGGCCGCTCCGCCAATCGCGTGCAGGTCGAGGCTGGCTACGCCTGGGCCTACACGGCCCGCAAGGGCGATTACCTGCGCGACAAGGCCATGCCGGATCTGCAGCGCCAGGCCAAGGCGGCGGGGCGCGGGCTGTGGGCGAGGCCGGACCCCATGCAGCCCTGGAAATGGCGCTATGACTGCTGGCGCCAGCGCCAGTGCAACTGACCTCCGCCAACGGGGTGCTTCGCCGTCATCCGGGCTTCTCACCTTCATCCAGCCGCCCAGCCGGCGCCCCGGCGCGCGCCGGCCCGATCCGCCCGTAGCGCCTCTAAGGGCATGCCGGGGTATTTCCCCGGCCCCCCTTTTGCTATCCTCTGTCGCTACGAAACGAAGGGAAGGTTTCCATGGGTGTACTGAAGCGGCTCTGGGCGTCGGCCATGCTGCTGTCGCTGGCGTTGGCGGGCTGCTCGCAAGAAAGCCCCATCAACAGCCCCTATCCATCCGGCGCCGAAAGCCAGAACACGCTGTATTCCGCGTTCGTCAAACGCTCCCCGAAGTACCTGGACCCGGCCAGTTCCTATTCCGGCGACGAAACGCCATATACCTACAACATCTATGAGCCGCTGTACGGGTATCACTACCTGAAGCGGCCCTACGAGCTGATCCCGCGCGCGGCCGCGTCGATCGATCCGCCGGTGTACCTGGACAAGGACGGCAACACGCTGCCTGCGGACGCGCCGGGCGACCAGATCGCGCAAAGCATCTACGACATCAAGATCCGGCCGGGCATCCGCTTCGCGCCGCATCCGGCCTTCGCCCGCAAGCCGGACGGCAGCTACGCCTACTTTCCGCTGGCGCCCGGCGAACTCGACGACAAGTTCTACATTCCCGATTTCCCGCTGACGGGCACCCGCGAGCTCACCGCCGACGACTACGTCTATGCGTTCCGGCGCCTGGCCAGTCCGCGCGTGGTGTCGCCCATCTATTCGCTGATGGCCGAACACGTGCAGGGCCTCAAAGACTACGGCGACCGGCTGCGCAAGCGCGACCAGGAGCTGCGGCGCGACGTGCCCGGCGGCGCGGGCGCGTCGCCCTGGCTGGACCTGCGCGAGGACGACGGCTTCAAGGGCGTCGAGGCGCTGGATGCCCACACGCTGCGGATCCGCGTCGACGGCAAGTATCCGCAGTTCAAGTATTGGCTGGCCATGACCTTCACCGCGCCCATCCCCTGGGAAGCGGACCGGTTCTACAACCAGCCCGGCATGGCCGCCCACGACCTGTCGCTGAACACCTGGCCGGTGGGCACCGGCCCGTACATGCTGGTCGAATCGCTGCAAAACCGCCGCCACGTGCTGGGCCGCAATCCCAATTACCACGGCGAGCCCTATCCCTGCGAAGGCGAACCCGGCGACAGGGCCGCGGGTCTTCTGGCCGACTGCGGCAAGCCCACGCCCTTCATCGACCGCGCCGAGTTCAGCGTCGAAAAGGAAGCCATTCCGCTGACCGGCAAGTTCATGCAGGGCTATTACGACGTGCCGCAGATCGAGCGCGGCGAATACGGCGTGGCCATGCTGGTGGCGGCCGGCGACAGCCAGGACAAGGCGCGCAAGTATCAAGAGCACGGCATCAAGCTGCCGACCACGGTCGAGACCGCCAACTGGTACATGGGTTTCAACTGGCTGGATCCGGTGGTGGGCAAGGGCGACACGCCCGAGCAGCAGGAACGCAACCGCAAGCTGCGCCAGGCCATCAGTATCGCCTTCGACTGGGAAGAGTACGTGGCGGTGTTCGAGAACAGCCAGGCGTCTGTGGCCTATGGCCCGGTGCCGCCTGGCGTGCTGGGCTACCGCGATCCGCCCGAAGGCATCAATCCCGTCGTGTATGACCTGGTGGACGGCAAGCCCGTGCGCAAGTCCATCGACGTGGCCAAGCGGCTGCTGGCCGAGGCCGGCTACCCGGACGGCCGCAACGCGCAGACGGGCGCACCGCTGGTGCTGTACTTCGATTCCATGTCCGGCGGCGGCTCCAACCCGCAGTCCGACTGGATGCGGCGCCAGCTGGCCAAGATTGGCGTGCAGCTCGACGTGCGCGCCACCGACTACAACCGCTTCCAGGACAAGATGCTGCGCGGCGCCGCGCAGATCTTCCTGTGGGGCTGGAATGCCGACTACCCCGACGCCGAGAACTTCCTCTTCCTGCTGTATGGCCCCAATGCCAAAGCCAAGGGCGGCGGTGAAAACGCGGCCAACTATGCCAGCCCCGAGTTCGACAAGCTGTTCGAGCAGATGAAATTCCTGGATGACGGCCCCGAGAAGGCCGCGCTGATCGCCGATATGATCGCCGTCGTCCAGCGCGATGCGCCATGGATGTTCGGCTACTTCCCGATGTCGGGCGGGGCCTATCAGCAGTGGGTCGGCAACGCCAAGCCCACGCAGATGGTGCGCAACACGCTGCAGTACATGAAGATCGACCCGGCACTGCGGCAGCAGAAGATCGACGAATGGAATTCGCCCATCTGGTGGCCCGTCGGCGTCTTCATCCTGCTGCTGGCGCTGGCGATCTGGCCTTCGTATGTGGCGCTCAAGCGGCGTGAACGCCAGACGGCGTTTGTGCCGCCCGAACGCAAGGAGCATCAATCATGATCGGCTATGTCATCCGCCGGCTGTTGTACGGCGTGCTGATTCTGATCGGCGTCAATCTCTTTACCTTCATCCTGTTCTTCGCGGTGAACACGCCCGACGACATGGCGCGGCTGGCCATCGGCGGCCAGCGCGTCAGCCAGGACGCGGTGGAGAAATGGAAGGCCGAACGCGGCTACGATAAGCCGCTGTTTTTCAATGCCGAGGCCCAGGGCACGGCGCAACTCACGGACACGGTGTTCTACCGGCGTTCGGTGCCGCTGCTGGTGATGGATTTTGGCGCGTCGGATGGCGGCCGCGACATCGGCCGCGAGATCAAGACGCGCATGGGGCCCAGCCTGGCGCTGGCGGTGCCCACGTTCTTTCTGGGGTTGTTCGCCAGCATCGTGTTCTCGCTGACGCTGGTGTATTTCCGCGCCACGCGGCTGGACTTCTGGGGCGTCGTGCTGTGCGTGATGCTGCTGTCGATATCAAGCCTGTTCTACATCATCGCGGGGCAGTGGCTGTTCGCGAAGCTGCTGCGGCTGGTGCCGTTCTCGGGCTATTCGGGCGGACTGGACGTGATCAAGTTCCTGGCGCTGCCGGTGCTGGTGGCGATCGTGTCGCGGCTGGGGCCCGAAGCGCGCTTCTACCGCACCCTGTTTCTTGAAGAGATCGGCAAGGATTACGTGCGTACCGCGCGCTCAAAGGGCCTGGCCGAACGCGTCGTGCTGTTCCGCCACGTGCTGCGCAACGCCATGCTGCCCATCCTGACCAGCACGGTCGCCGCGCTGCCGCTGCTCTTCATGGGCAGCCTGATCGCCGAATCGTTCTTCGGCATTCCGGGGCTGGGCAGCTACACCATCGACGCCATCAATGCCCAGGACTTCTCCATCGTGCGCGCGATGGTGTTCCTGGGCGCCGCGCTTTACATCGTGGGGCTGATCCTGGCCGACATTTCCTACACGCTGGCCGATCCCCGCGTGCGTTTCGAGTAGCCGCCATGCCCAAGTTCGTCTTTCTCTGGACCGATATCGCGCTGTGGCTGATGGTGGCCGGCGCGCTGGCCTACGTCTGGCACGTGCGCCGCAGTCCGAACCTGCGCGCCACTTGGGCGCGTGTCGCGCGCGATACGCCCGCCATGTGTTCGGCCGTCATCCTGGTTGCCTTTTCGGTGGTCGGCCTGCTGGATTCCGTCCACTATCGTCCGCTGCTGCCGCCGGCACCGGGCGCCGCCGCCGACGCACCGCCGGTCTACGCGCCCGCGGTGCGGTCGGCGCTGGATGGCCTGTTGGCCGGCACCGTGCTCACGCGCCCCGAAAAAACCTATTCCGAGCCGCTGGCCGCGCATCAGTTCACCAAAGAGACCATGCTGGTCGACGATAAGCCGGTGCGCGATTTTCCGCGGCTTCGCGGGGCGGCGCTGCACCTGACCGATCCCGAGAAAGAGCGCGGCGGCGATATCGCGATGCGGCTGGGATGGGGACTTGCCGCGGGGCTGGCCGTTGCGCTGGCCGGCGCGGTCCTGCTGTTTGCCTGCCTGACGCGCGCCACCGGTTCGGCGTCCCATGCCGCAGAGGAATTGCTGGCCGGCCGCGCCGACATTCCCTGGCGCGCCATGACGATCACCTTCGCCCTGTTGTGCCTGACGGTGGGGGCGCTGGCGGGGCTGTCCACCGGCTATCACGCGCTGGGCACCGACCGCATCGGCAACGACGTGCTGTGGCAGGCGCTGAAAAGCATCCGCACCGCGCTCGTCATCGGCAGCCTCACCACGCTGGCGATGCTGCCGCCGGCGATCATTTTTGGGATCGCGGCCGGGTACTTCAAGGGCAAGGTCGACGATGCCATCCAGTACCTGTACACCACCATCACCTCGATTCCCGGCGTGCTGCTGGTGGCCGCGTGCGCGCTGATGATGCAGGTGTACATCGACAACCATTCCGACCTCTTCAACACCTCGGCGGCACGCGCCGACCTGCGGCTGTTCCTGTTGTGCATGATCCTGGGCCTGACCGGCTGGGCAGGGCTGTGCCGCCTGCTGCGCGCCGAAACGCTCAAGCTGCGCGAGCTGGAATACGTGCAGGCCGCGCGCGCCTTCGGCGTGTCGCACTGGCGCATCATGACGCGCCACCTGCTGCCCAACGTGGCCCATCTGGTGCTGATCACCGTGGTGCTGGAATTCTCGGGTCTGGTGCTTTACGAGGCCGTGCTGTCCTACCTGGGCATCGGCGTGGATCCCAGCATGAATTCCTTCGGCTCGATGATCGACGGCGCGCGGCTGGAAATGTCGCGCGACCCCATGATCTGGTGGAACCTCATGACCGCTTTCCTTTTCATGCTGGCGCTGGTGCTGGCGGCCAACCTGTTTGCGGATGCGGTGCGCGACGCCTTCGACCCGCGCACGCGGCGCTACAAGCCCAGCCGCCTGGCGCGCCTCGGCTTTCTTGGCCGCCGTCCGGAAGCCATGCTGGCGGCGGACGGCCGCGCCTCCAAGACCGGGGAGGCGCCATGAGCTACGACACTCCCTTGCTGACCGTAAACGGCCTGGACGTCGACGTCGCGGGCGAAAGCGGCATGACGCATGCGGTCAAGCGCCTGCAACTGGCGATCTCGCAGCGCGAGACCTTCGCGCTGGTGGGCGAATCGGGCTGCGGCAAGAGCATGACGGCGCTGGCGCTGTTGCGGCTGTTGCCGGACGCCGGACGTATCGTGGGCGGGCAGATCGACCTGGACGGCGAAGACCTGAACCGCCTGCCGGAAAGCGCCATGCGCGGCGTGCGCGGCGGGCGCATCGGCATCATCTTCCAGGAACCGTCCACCAGCCTGAATCCGGTCATGCGCGTGGGCGACCAGATCATCGAGACGCTGACCGCGCACACGCCGCTGCGCGGAGCCGCAGCGCGCGCGCGGGCCATCGACTGGCTGCGCCGGGTCGGCATTCCCGATCCCGACCGCCGCATCGACGACTATCCGTTCCAGTTTTCCGGTGGCCAGAAGCAGCGCGTCATGATCGCCATCGCGCTGGCGGCCGAGCCCGTTCTCCTGATCGCCGACGAGCCGACCACCGCGCTGGACGTGACGGTGCAGGCGCAGGTGCTGGACCTTCTGGCCAGCATCCAGCAGGAAATGGGCATGGCCGTCCTCCTGATCACGCACGACCTGGCCGTGGTCAAGAACGTGGCGCATCACGTCGCATTGATGCGCAGCGGCGAGATCGTCGAAAGCGCCAGCGCCGAGGAATTCTTCCGCGCGCCGCGCCATCCGTATGCCAAGCAGCTCTTCGAAGCGATCCCCACCTTCGATAAGCGTGGCGTGCCGCTGACCGAACAGGGCCGCGCCGTGGCCGCGCAGCAGCGCCAGCAGGCCGGGCCGGATCGCACGGCAGGCGTGGTGCTGGATGTGCAGGATCTGAAAGTCCATTACCCGGTACGCAAGGGGCCGCTGCGCCGCATCGTGTCGTGGGTCAAGGCCGTGGACGGCGTGACCTTCACGCTGCGCGCGGGCGAAACGCTGGCGCTGCTGGGCGAATCCGGCTGCGGCAAGACCACCACCGGCAAGGCCTTGCTGCGGCTGATCGACGGCGCGCGCATCTCGGGCCGCGCCATGCTGCAAGGTCACGACCTGCTGACGGCCGACCGCCGCCAGCTGCAGCGGCTGCGGCAGGACATCCAGATCGTGTTCCAGGACCCGTACGCATCGCTGGATCCGCGCATGCGCATCGGCGAGATCC
Organism: Achromobacter animicus; assembly: GCF_040775605.1. Taxonomy (NCBI): domain Bacteria; kingdom Pseudomonadati; phylum Pseudomonadota; class Betaproteobacteria; order Burkholderiales; family Alcaligenaceae; genus Achromobacter; species Achromobacter animicus. The sequence continues at coordinate 4,140,902 of NZ_JAYGJK010000001.1, read as the reverse complement.
TGGACGAGGGACTGGCGTCGCTCAAGCGCGGCATGAGCCGGCAGGACCGCGAAAAGCACGCCGCGCAGCTCATCGAGCGCGTCGGGCTGCCCGCCAACACGCTGACGCGCTATCCGCATGAATTCTCGGGCGGACAGCGCCAGCGGATCGCCATCGCGCGCGCGCTGGCGGTCGAACCCAAGGTGCTGATCTGCGACGAGCCCACGTCGGCGCTGGATGTGTCGGTGCAGGCGCAGATTCTGGATCTGCTGCGCGAATTGCAGGCCGATCTGGGCATCGCGTATCTCTTCATCACCCACAACTTCGGCGTGGTCGAGTATCTGGCGGACCGTATCGCCGTCATGGACAAGGGCCGCATCGTCGAGCTGGGTCAGGCCGAATCGGTCTTGCTGGCGCCGCGCCAGGAAGTCACGCGCCGGCTGCTGGCCGCGGTGCCGCGTCTGCACTTCGGGCCGCCTGACGCGGATTGATCCGTCTAATGCCGCGTGAATGGGTTGAAGCCGGATCCGGCCGATGTGGCCGGATCCGGTTGAAGCGGCAGCAGGGTTTAGGCCCTGCCGCCGCCTACCCAGGCTGATGCGCGCCGCCCGTCTCCAGCCAGTCCAGCGTGTCGCGCTTCACGCCGCGGCCGCAACGCGTCAGGAAACCGTGCACGGCCTCCAGGTCCGCGGTGTCGAAGTTGCATGACGTCATCGCAATGGTTTCGGCGATCCACTGCCGCTCCTGCGCGAGCACCCGGCACTGAGCCTCGACCGGCCGGATCACGATGATCCGGCGGTCAAGCGGGTGGCGGCCGCGTTCCACATAGCCGGCCGCTTCCAGCCGGTTGATGAGCGCGGTGGCGCCACCCGAACTGATGCCCATCAACCGCGCCAGATGCCCCGTGGGCAGGGCATCGAACGCCATGACCAGCTCCAGGGCCTTCAGGTCCGCCACCGTCGTGCCCAGCTTCTCGGCCAAGGCCGATTGGCAGGCGGTGTTGTAGGCGGCAAACTGCCGGCCGAGCAGCAGGCCGATCTCGTCCAGCATCCCGGACCGCCGGCTGCTCTTTGATGGCTCGACCATGCCGGTCATGGGCTCGTGGTGATGGTAGGTCTGTTGTTGCAGCATGATGTGGTTTCCTGGCGATTAGGGGGATTACTTCTTGCCGGCCAGGCCGCCGAGCAACCCGCCGAGCAAGCCGCCGTTGGGCGCACCGCCCGTCGTGCCACCTGTCGTGGCGCCCGTCACCCCCACCAGCAGACCGCCGAGCAGGCCGCCGTTGGTTGCGCCACCCGTCGTTCCGCCCGATCCTCCCGAGCTGGCCGGCGCGCCGGTGGTGACACCTGCGCCCGCGCCCGCGCCCGCACCCGCCGCGACGTTCACGCCACCCAGCAGCCCACCCAGCAGGCCGCCGCCGTTCGTGCCGGCCGAGGCGCCTGCACCAGCCGAGGCGCCCGCACCGGCGGTGGCGCCGGCGCCACCAGTCAGTCCGCCGGTCACCCCACCCAGCAGACCGCCACCCGCCGCGCCGCCCGCCGCGCCATTCAGGGCGCCCGTCACACCGCCCAGCAGTCCCGTCACGGGCGCCAGCAAGCCACCCGCGCCATTGGCGTCGCCGGTCACGCCGCCCAGGCCTCCCGTCAGCGACGCAACCGCGCCCGTGGCGTTGGCCAGCGTCGAGCCCAGCGGATTCGCGTTGCCCGGCGTGGCATGGACCAATCCGCCTGCGCTGGCGACGGCTCCGCCCAGTCCTTGCAGCACGCCGTTCAAGCCGGGTGCAGCACCCGGCAACGAGCCGCCCAGATTCGTGACCGTGCCGCCCAGGCTGGTCAACAGGTTGGCGACCGGTGCGCCCAGCTTCGTCGTGTCGCCCACTTGCTGAGTCAGGCCCACCACGTTGGCGGCCAACGGGCTGGCGGTGGGGTCGAGCGCGCCGCCCACGCCTGCCAGTGTCGTCTGCAGGCCCAGCGGCAGCACGTTGTCGACGGTCTTGCCGACATTGCCCAGCGCGGGCTCGAGCAGCGGCGTGGTCGGGCCGTTGAGCACTCCGCCCGTCACGCCAGCCACGACCTGGGTAATCGGTTGCAGCAGACCGCCCTGGCCAGCCAGCGGGCCGGTCAGCGCGCCCACCGCGCCGGTGGCATTGCCCAGCACCGTCGTCAGGGGATTGGGATTGTTCGCGTCCGCATGCAGCAGGCCGCCGGTGCTGGCCACTGTCTTGCCCAAACCATCCACCAGCCCGCCCACGCCAACCGACAAGCCGCCGGGCAGGCCCGCGCCCTTGACGTCCGTGCCGAGGTCGCTGACCGCGCCTCCCACCTGCCTGACGATGCCGTCCAGGGGCTGGCCCAGGCCGGTTGTGGCGCCCACCTGCTGCGTCAGCCCGACCACGGTGTCCGCGACCGGCTTGATGGTGGGATCCAGCGCCTTGCCCACGCCGCCAAGGGTCGAGTCCAGGTTCAGAGGCAGGGCGTTGTCGACTGCGCCGCCGGTGTTGCCCAGCGTCGTTTCCAGCACGCCGATGACGCGGGGCGGGTTGGTGCCGGGGTCGGTGCCGCCACCGCCGGGATTGGTGCCGCCTCCCGGGTTGGTGCCCCCACCGGGGTTGGTGCCCCCGCCGGGGTTCGTACCGCCGCCCGGGTTGGTGCCTCCCCCGGGGTTCGTGCCCCCGCCGGGGTTCAGGCCGGGATCCAGGCCGCCTCCGCCGGGGTTGGTCGGGATATCGGTTCCTGGGAGGCCTGCGGTTTTCTTCCCGCTGCCGCCGTTTCCTCCGCAGGCGCTCAGTGCGCCTACAAGCGCGGTGGCCAGGACGGTGGCGGAGAGGACGCGATGGAGGCGGCGCTTTTCGGAATGGATCTGCATGACGAACTCCTTTGGCTGGAAGAATCGGGTCCTGAAACAACCCGGTACGCTTCCTGATGCACAAACCATGCCAAGATTTTTCAGAACCGACGCAAAACACCAGTTTCGGTAATGCTGTACCTAAAAATCCCCTTTGTTATCAGGCCCATATCCAGAGCTTTAAGGGTTTTTCCCTGGTTCCTGATAATCGTTGTTTTGGGATGTCGGCGACCCTGCGACTGTTACGGAAAGCCGGTCATCGGCCGTAACGTTACGGCCGACGTTACGTCGCGCGTTACGTAACATCGGCGCCTTTCCCGCATTAAAAACGCCCGTCGAAACGGGCGTCTTTAAACCATTGGCACAACCGCGCGGGGCAGGGTTCGGCAGTTATAGCGCGTCCCAGAAGAGCGAATAATTGGCGTTGAAACGCAGGTCACGGTCGTTATTGACGGTGGCCGATCCCACCGGCTTGGCCACGTTGAAGTCGAAAAGATAATGCTTGTCGTCGGTGATCCGCACGCCCAGCGCTACGGATGACAGGTGCCGGTTATTCAGCGTCTGCAGGTCCTTGTTGTTGTACCAGGTGCGCGCGTAGTCGACCAAGGCGTAGGGCTGCACGCTGGAAAGGTATGTCCAGCCCACGCCGAAGCGGCGATTGATTTCGGCCGACACGCCGACGCCTTTGTCCCCGCTTTGCTCGCCCTGCGGATAACCCATGGCAAACCGCCAGCTGCCAAAGGAGATCTGCTCGGAAGAGGGCAGGATATTGCTGGAATACTGCCCCGCGCCGGAGAACACGAGTCCGAACTGGTGGGGCAGCGCGAATGTCTGCCGGGCATTCAGGTTGTAGCGCGTGAAGTCCAGATCCAGCCGTGGCGTCGCGGAATAACCGTAGTTGGTCGAGATATCCTTTTTTGCGCCTGCGGCGTCAAACCCCTTGGCGGCCGTCAGCGTGACGTCCGTCGCTTTGGTTTCTGAAACCTGGATATAGCGCATCTCGGCCGTCGCGGCGCGCACCTGCGCGTCTTGCTGCAACCACCGGTCGGAATCGCGGGCTTCGTACCGGTCCTTGGAATTGGCGGCATATACCCCCAATGTCCCGGTCAGCGAACGCCGGTTGTTCAACAGGAACGGATAACTGACGCCGACGCCGATACGGTCGTTTTTGACTCGCCGATCAAAACCCAGCAGCTCGATCGCGTCGTCCTGCGGGCGAGCATCGTAGTAATAACCGTCAACCTTGACCGACAGGCCATCCGCGCCGATCGGCACCCGGATTTCGCCGGACACGTATTTGACGTCATCGGTATTGAAGGGCACTGCCGCAGTGAGCTTCACTTGTTCGCCCAATGGCGTCAGGCTATTCGTCGTGACATTCACCACGGGTTGCATGCCGGTGCCCAGGTCCGCAATGTCGCCGCTAAGGTTGACGGGCTGGCGGCTGGCCGTCAGCGACAATTCGGTGGCGCCGTCTGCGCGGCGGGGCAGGTCCAGGCTGGGCGTGAACCTGACGCCTGGCACGGTACGCATGAGGTTCAGCTGGCGCTCTAGCGTGACCTGGCTGAGCGGCCGTTCCGCGAGCATCGGCGCGGCCAGCGCTTCAAGGCGGTCCTGCGCATTGCCGATGTCGCCGTCGATCCGAACATTGGCGATATAGCCTTCGACCACCGTCACGACGACCAGGCCATTTGCGAACGTCTGGTTCTGCACCAGCGCAAATGACAGGGGATAGCCCTTGTCGCGGTAGAGCTGCGTGATCTTGTCCACCTGAGCGACCAGTTCGCCCAGGCTGATTTCCTTGCCCGCCAGCGGGGCGAGTATTGCGGACACTTCCTCGAACGGAATGGCGCGCACCCCGGTGACGTCGAAGTTACGCGGCACGATCCGTTGCGCCAGCCGGGCCTGCAAGGCCAGTTGCTCCGGGGTGGCGGTCTGGACCACCGGCGGCGGCTGCCTTGCCGATGGCGGACGTTCCGGCCTTGGCAGGGCATCCACCGGATTGCCTCGTAACGGTCCCTCCGCTCGAGAGGGCGAGGCCGTTGCCATCAGGCAAAAGAGGGCAAGGGCCAATGGCCCGCCCTGAATTTTCACTCGTGTGCCTTTTTTATCTTTCATTTCTGCTTGCTCATGTGAATGCCGAGCCGATAAAGATCGCGTGTCGAGTGGAATAGGGGTTGCGTCACCAGTAATGGAAAGTTTCGATTAACGCCGTTTATATGGTGCCAGTATTGTCTGAACAATGACAATCGATTTCAAACTGCGGTTGTACGACGTGCAATATGTCTTCCGCGCTCAATTATCCCGATGTCCCCATTAATTCGTTGGTTGAAAGATAGGCGAGATTGGGGTGTTTTTTATACGATTCCCTCGAAGTTGGGAGTATCCGTTACAACTGGTGTGTCGCAACATTGCGAAATTCAGTGAAAACCCTGATGCGTATGATTTGGCAATATATAAACTGAGGTCACGTATCAAAAATACGCAAAATGTGTGGACCCTCCCGGAGATTCATATGGCTGGGAATTACTGCGAGATGCACTGCAATTACCCGCCGGCCGCACATAACCGCTGCCGGTCACCACACAAGGAGCTTTCATGAGCCCGGGCGACATCGTCCCGCTCTCCTTCGATAGCGGCCTGGTTGCGCTGTCGTTCCTGATCGCGGCCCTGGGCTCGTACGTCGCCCTGCTGGCGGCGGCGGGCATCCGCGCCGAAACGCAGGACGGCGAGATCCGCCTCGGCTATGTCGTCATCGGCGCGGTGGCGATGGGCGGCGTGGGTATCTGGAGCATGCATTTCATCGGCATGCTGGCACAGAACCTGCCGTTTGAAGTCGGTTATCAGATGGGGCTGACCCTACTCAGCTTTCTGGTTGCCGCCGGGTTTTCCGGTTGGTCCTTCTGGTATGTCGGCCGCGACCGATTCACGTTTATCCGGTGCCTGATCGGCGGGTGCGCCGCAGGCTTCGGCGTGGCATCCATGCATTATGTCGGTATGAGTGCCGCGCGCATGCCGGCGGTTCTGCTCTGGAATCTTCCCCTGGTGGTCTTGTCGGTGCTGATTGCCGTCATTGCGGCCACCGCCGCACTCTGGCTTGCATTCAATACGCAGAATGAACGCCAGCGCATCGGCGCCGCCATATTGATGGCCGTCGCGGTATGCGGCATGCATTACACGGGCGCGGCCGCCGGCGCGGTTATCTGCACCGTCGCCAATGACGCCGCCGGCGGGTATATCGGGGGCGCCATGCTGCCGTATATCGCATTCGCTTTGTCCATCATCACCTTGCTGCTCATGCGCTGGCATTTACAGCGGGCTTCCCAACGCTTTCGCGCGCGCATGGCGCAGCGCATCGACTCGATCATTGAATCGGCGCCTGCTGAGGCGCCGCACAGATCTCCCGGCGCCTCACCTGGGCCGGGTTAGCAGGTCCCTGGGTCCCCGCCGCGGCAGTGCAGTGGCGTGCGGGCGGTTCAGGATTTGAAGGGGCTGGTTCTGTTCACGCAACAACGGCCTCGGTCGTCAATCGATGCTCATGGAGCTTGTTATGAAAGCAACACTTGCGCAGTTCTGGAATGACGAAGACGGCATCACCGCCCTGGAGTACGGGCTGATCGCAGGCATGGTGGCGGTGGCCCTCATTGTGGCGGTGGGCGCCTTTACCGGTTCCTTGAAAGGCATGTTCGAGGACCTTGGCACCAAGCTGGACAACGCCAAGGCAGGTACCGGCACCACGCCGCCGGCTGGCGGCGCCGGCTGAGGTGCAAGCGGAATCGCGCTGCGGTGGTCCGGCCACCGCAGCGCGACGCCGCAACCCGGCCTTGTTTGATTGATGGGGGCAGCGTCCGCCATGGCGCGCCTGTCGTGTTACCGGATTTTTGGAAGGTCTAGCCTTGTATCCAGGGGTGCTGCTGTGGTGGCTGTTGTTCACATGCTGGATTCTGGCGCTGATCCACGGCGATCTGCGTCATCGCCGCGTCCCCAACCGGCTGATCGTCGTGGGATTCGCGGCCCAATTGCTTTGGCTGCTGGCGGCCTTGCTGGCGCCCGGCTGGGCCTATCCGCCGCGTTGGAGCGGATGGCTGCCGACGCTGGCCGGATTTCTGACGGCGGCGCTTTTCCTGCCGCTGTGGCGCTGGCGTCTGATGGGGGCCGGCGATATCAAGGCCATTGCCGTGCTCGGATTGCTGCTGGGCTTTGCGCCGCTGATGGTGACACTGGTGCTGGCCAGCGTGCTGGCCGGTCTGCACAGCTTGCTGTATCTGGCCGTGTCGGGCGTCTGGGCACTGAGCAACCGCGCGCGCCAGATTCCCTATGCCGCATATGTGGGCCTGGCCGCCTTCAGCGCGGCGCTTATTCCGTGGAATTCGCCCTGGTATTCGTGGTGTTCTTCCTGGTGTTCTACGGGATCCTGACGTATTCCCTGGTGGTCGCCGCGCAGCATTCCGTGACGCTCGCCGCGCAGGACGGCGCGCGCAAGATCCTGCAGTGGCAGCCGGGCACCGCGTCGCTCTCGGCGCGGGCGGAAGCGGGACGAGAATCGGCGCTGTCGCAGGCGGCGTGGATCAGCGCCATGTCCGCCGGACCCGTACAGGTTGCGGTCTGCGGCAGTGCGGGCGCCCTGACCAGCGCGGCCGGCGGCGCGTGCAGCGGCTTGCCGCTGGCGCAGGATCAGGTCGAAGTCAACGTGTCGTACGCGTACGGCGCCCATCCGCTCCTGCCGGCCGTGCCATTTTTGAACACGGCGCTGATGCCGGCTTCCAGCGTGCTGAGCGCCCGTGCCACGGTGCATCTGGGCGACGCTCTGGGCGGGGGTAGCTGACATGTGCGCGACGCCGCAAACCCTCAACCGCATCAAGACCCGCGCGCGCCAGCGCGGCATCGCGGCGCTGGAGTTTTCGCTGACGCTCACGGTGCTGCTGCTCTTCATCTGCGGCGTGGTCGGATTCGGTGCGCTGTTCTGGATGCAGCAGCAATTGGCCGCCGCCGCCGCTGACGGCGCGCGCGCCGCCGTCCATGCGCGGTTCAGCGGCCAGTCCGACGTGCCGGCCATCGCCTGCGTGGCGGCAATGCGAACGTTTTCCGCCGGATCGGCGGTGCTGTGCAGCGCTACGCGCGCGCCGTGCGCGTGGAGCGGGGCAGGCGGGGCGCAGGCCGACTGCGCCACCGTCGCCATGACCTACAACACGCAGACCTGGCCGCTGCTGGAGACCGTGCGTGGCCTGGTCACCGCCTTGCCGGGCGCAAACCGCAACTGGATTCCAAGCAGGCTGCATTCGCAGGCTGTCGTGCAGATATCGCAGGGGACGCCATGAGCAGTCTGAGCAAGATCGTCGCGGGATTGTTGCTGGTGGCGGGCGTCGCGCTTGCGTTCGTGGCCTGGCGTCTGGCGTCGGCGCCGCCGCGCCCGGCGGCCACCGTGGCGCCGGCGCCGGTGGCTGTTGCGCCGGCCGAGCCGGTCAAGCTGTATCCGGTGGTTGTGGCGCGCGAGGCGATCCCGGCCGGTTCACGCATCGACAGCGCACGCATGCTGACGGTGGTGCAGTGGCAGGCTGCGTTGTCCGGCGGCTTTGCCGACATCGCGCCGCTGGATGGCGCGGTGACAAGAGTGGACATTGCCGTGGGCGATCCGATCGTGCCCAGCCTGCTGACGCAGGGGCTGGCGCGCCAGCTCAAGACGGGCGAGCGCGCCGTCGCCATCGCGGTGGACGAGGTTGTCGGCGGCGGCAACCGCATTGTCCCGGGCGACATGGTGGACGTGTTCTTCATGATCGAGAAAAGCCCCGAAGTCGCCTCGGGCCAGGCGCGCCTGTTGCAGTCGCAGGTGCGCGTGCTGGCCTATGGCCAGGCCACGGTGGAAGGACCGGACGAGAAGCCTGCCTTGCAGCAAGGCGGTCCTGGCCAGCCGGCGCGCACCGCGGTGCTGGCGGTGCCGGTGGATCGCGTGAACGAATTGATGCTGGCCAGCCGCGCGGGCCGCCTGCAGCTGGCCCTGCGGCCCGTGGGCGACGACAGCATGCCGGATGTGGCCCTGTTCGCCCCGCGCGGCACGGTGTTGCCGGTGCGGGCGGATCTGACACCCGCGCAGCGCGAGTCGCTGCTGACGGGCCCGAACCGCGCCTTCGCGGGCGAAAGTTTGGTACAGCTCGATGGCAGCACGGCCGCCGCTCTGGCGCCCGCCGCGCGTGGTCCCGCAGCCCGGCCGGCAGCCCGGCCCCAAGGGACCGGCGGCGGCCGGACGGTGGAAATCATTCGAGGAGACAAATCCGAGCACGTGCGCTACTGAACGGGGCGGCGGGCGCACCAGGCGCGGCCCGCAGCCGAAGAATCCCATCATCAGATCCGGCACTATGAAGAAACTTCAGCGCACTACCATGATCTGCCTTCTGTCGGCCGCCGCGGCAATGACACACGAAGGAATCAGCCTGGCACAAACCGCGGCCCCAGCGACCGGCGCAAACGCGCCGGCCCGTGATATTTCAATGGCGGTCAGAGAGCAGCAGACCGTCATGCTCGACCACGGCGCGCCGTCGCGCATCGCCATCGGCGATCCGGACGTGGCGGATGTGAAGGTGCTGCCGGCTACCGGCAACCGCGCGGGCGCCGTGCTGCTGTACGGCAAGAAGCCCGGCACCACGCGGCTGCAGGTCTGGACGGGCGGCAATGCCGCGCCGCAGGTATGGACCGTGCGCGTCGGTAGCGGCGTGCAGGGCGCACTGGCCAGCCGTGGGTTGGGCGGCGGCGCCAACGTGGACATCGCGGACGGCCACGCGGTCGTGTCGGGCCACGCCGAATCGCCGCTCGGGCAGATCGCCTCGGCCACCATGGCGGCCGCCGCCGGGGGCGGCGACAAGAATGTGGTGGACCTGTCCACCGCCGGCACGGGCGGCGTCGTGCAGGTGGAAGTGAAGGTCGTGGAAGTATCGCGTTCGGTGATGAAGGCGGCCGGCATCAGCTTCACGGCCAGCAACGGCCCCTGGAGCGGCGGCAGCTCCACCATGCCCGCCAGCCTGGGCGGCGCGCTGGCGTCCGGGTTCTCGCTGTTCTATGACTCCAACAACTTTGCGGCGCGCCTGCGCCTCTTGCAGACCAACGGCATGGCGCGTGTACTGGCCGAACCGACGCTTGTCGCGCTGACAGGGCAGAGCGCCAGCTTCCTGGCGGGCGGCGAGCTGCCGATTCCGCAGGCCGGCGGACTGGGAACCGTCAACGTAACCTTCAAGCCCTTCGGCATCGGCCTGACCGTCACGCCCACCGTGCTGTCGCGCGACCGCATTGCGCTGAAGGTGGCGCCCGAGGCCAGCGAGCTCGACTACACCAACGGCATCGCCATCAACACCAGCGAAGACACCAGCACTATCATTCCGGCGCTGCGCACACGGCGCGCCGACACGATGGTCGAACTGGGCGATGGCGAAAGCTTCGTGATCAGCGGCCTGGTGTCGCGCCAGACGAAAGCGATGGTCAACAAGGTGCCGATGCTGGGCGACCTGCCCATCATCGGCGCGTTCTTTCGCAGCGTCGACTATTCCCAGGAAGACACCGAACTGGTCATCGTCGTGACGCCGCGCCTGGTGCGCCCGATCGCGCGCGGCGTGGCCCTGCCGCTGCCGGGCGCGCGGCAGGAGCAGACCGACACGGCGTTCAATGCCTGGGGTTATTACCTGACCGGCCCGGCAAGCGGCCAACAGATGCCGGGATTCTCACGGTGACCAATATGAAGACACATGCCAGCGAAGGAGTGGGCCTGCAGAACGGCACGCGGTTCCTGTTTTGTTCTCAGGGCAGTGCGATCGCCGCGCAATTGGGAATGGCGTTGGGTGACCTGGGCGTGCTGACCCAGGAGTCGCCGCGCATCGAGGAACTGGCGCGGCGCCTGACCGAGTTGGCGCCGCAGGTGGTGTTCCTGGATTTCTCACTGAGCGACGACGAACCCGGCAAGCTGTTCAAGTCCGCCGAACTGGCGCGCCTTCTGGCGCGCATCGCGCCAACGCTGCCGCGCGTGGCGGTCGGCTACGTCAGCCAGCCTGAGGGCGCGATCGCCGCGCTGCGTGCGGGCGCGGTTGATTTCGTCGATCCGTCCGTGGCGCCGCAGGAAGTTCGGGAAGTGGTGCTGCGCGTGCTCGACCGGCCGTCGGGCGGGCGCACGGACGGCACGCGCCGCAGCGTCGTGCTGATGGGCGCGCGTCCCGGCGTGGGCACCAGCACCTTGTCCGTCCATCTGGCGGGCATGGTGCAGGACCGCCTGAAGCTGGCGCACAACCAGCGCGCCGCCAAGGCTTCCCAACCGCCGGGCGAGCCGCTGCCGTTGTCCAGCCGCGTGGCGCTGATGGACCTGGGCTGGCCGGTAGGCGATTGCCAGCTGTACCTGAACATCGGTGGCGACTTCGATTTCGCCGAAGCGGCGCGCAATCTGCGCCGCCTGGATTCCACGCTGCTCGGGTCGGCGATGGCGCACACGGCCAATGGCCTGAGCGTGCTGTCGCTGCCGCGCGATCTGGGGCAGATGCGCGAGGTGTCGCAGTCGGATTCGCTGCTGGTGTTTGAACGCATGCGCCAGCATTTCTCGGTGGTCGTGGCCGACGCGGGCGGCTTCACCAATGCCGAGTTCGTGTCGGGCCTGGCGCGCAACTCGCAGCTGAACTGGATCGTGACCGACCAGAGCGTGGGCGCGCTGGTGTCGCTGGCCGGGCTGCTGCAGGAGCTGGAGCAACTACACGTGGACCGTTCCACCCTTGGCCTCATCGTCAACCGCTATGACGAGCGCTACGGCATGACGGCCAAGCAGATTTCTGAGCGCTTCAACCTGGAACTCGTGGGCACGCTGCCGGACCGCACGTTGCCGCTGATGGTGTGCACCAACCGCGGCCATCTGCTGCACGAAGAGGCCGAGCGCGACGTCTACGTGCGCGCGGTGCAGACGCTGGCCGAACGCCTGTGCGCCGAGGAAACCTCGCCCGGCGGGCACGCAAGCTGGCTGGCGACCTGGCTGCCCGGCGTGCATCGCCGCATGGTGATCGGCTGAAGGCCAACAGCGCCTGACGGCGAAACAGACGGACGGTTACGGAATCCGACATGATCATGACAGCGACGATAGAGTTCGGCGGCGACGGCGACAAAGGCTTCTCGACGTCAGACCGCTACCAGGAAGTGAAGACGGCGGCCTACGAGCATCTGCTGTCCCGCATCGAGGAACTGGGTGCGGAATTCGGCCGGTGGGCGCGATCGGCCATTCAGGAATTCGTGGACATCGAGGTCGCGAGCTTCGTGCGGATGCGCCGCGTCGCGATCAACGAAAGCGAAATGCGCGCCATCGCGGAGGCGCTGACCAAGGAGCTGGCGGGCCTGGGGCCGCTGGAAGACCTGCTCGCGGATCCGGCCGTGGAAGACATCCTGATCAACGGCTACGACAACGTCTTTGTCTCGCGCCGCGGCGTGCTGGCCCGCGAGTCGCTGCGCTTTACCGACAACCAGCATGTGCTGCGCATCGTGCGCCGAATCCTGGCGCCCATCGGCCGCCGGCTGGACGAGTCCAGCCCGATGGTGGATGCGCGCCTGCCCGACGGCGGCCGGCTGAACGTGGTGATCGAGCCGCTGGCGGTGGACGGTCCCATGGTGTCGATCCGCAAGTTCCGGCAGGACCCGCTGAAGCCGGCGGACTTGCTGACGCTGGGCACCTTCGACGAAGCGATCTACCGGCTGCTGAACGAGGCCGTGAAGAACCGCTGCAACATCCTGGTGTCCGGCGGCACCAGCTCGGGCAAGACGTCGCTGCTGAACGCGCTGGCGTTCTTCATCCCTGAGAACGAACGCGTGGTGACGGTGGAGGACACCGCGGAACTGTCGCTCAACCATCCGCACGTGGTGCGGCTGGAATCGCGCCAGGGCGGCTTTGACGGCAGCGGCGCAGTCACCATCCGCGAACTCATCCGCAACAGCCTGCGGATGCGGCCGGACCGCGTGGTAGTGGGCGAAGTGCGCGGGGCCGAGGTCATGGACATGTTGCAGGCCATGAACACGGGCCACGAAGGGTCGATGGCGACCATTCACGCGAACTCGCCGCGCGAATGCCTGTACCGGATCGAGATGCTGGCCGGCTTTGCCGGATTCCAGGGCAGCGAGGACAGTCTGCGGCGCCAGATTGCCAGCGCGCTGGATTTCATTGTGCAGATCGGCCGCCTGTCCAACGGCAAGCGCCGCGTGCTGTCGGTGACCGAGATCACCGGCATGGGCGACAACGTCATCTCCACGCAGGAGCTATACCGCCACGACCCGTTTGCGACGCCGGATGGGGAGGAACGGGATCGGTGGAACTGGCTGGGCATCCATCCCCATACGCCCAAGCTGGCCAAGCTGCGCAACGAGGCGCGCGCCAACGACAACGCGCCGGACGACCGCGATGGCGGCGGCGGCTTCTGGAGCCGGAGGCGCTGATGCAGGACGTGATGGCGCTGTTGAGTCTGGCGGCGGTGCTGGCCGTGGGCGCGGTGCTGCTGTGGCGCCACGCCGACCGCAGCGCGCGCCGGGCCGCCAGTTCCGCGTTTCTGGATAGCCAGTTGGCGCGCGGCCGCGAAGAGACGGCGGGAGACGCGCCCTTTGCCGAGAACGCGCGCGAGTTCCGCAGCGGCCACGCCGGCTGGGACCGTCTGCTGCGGCTGGCCGGCCTGCGGCAAAGCGTCGGCCTTTACCTGCGCATCGCGCTGCCTGTCGTCGCGGGCGGGGTGCTGGCGTGGGCCTTTCTGGGACCGCTGTCGGGCGCTGTGACGTTCCTGCTGCTGGCCGTGTTTGCGTACTTCCTGCTATGGCTGAGGGCCGACAAGCGTCAGCGCCGGATGATTTCGCAGTTGCCCGCGTTCCTGGACAACATCGTGCGCCTCTTGACCATCGGCAACAGCATCGCCGCGGCATTCCGCACGGCGGCGGCCGCCACCGATGAGCCGCTGCGCGAAGTGGTGGAGACGGCCGCCAGCCTGAGCAGCTCGAAAGAACTGGACGCGGCGCTGGCGCACGTGTCCCGCATGTACGGGCTGAAGGAGCTGTACATGGTGGCGGCGGTGGTGTCGCTGGCGATGCGCTTTGGCGGGCGCAGCGATCAGGTGCTGGAGCGCATGGCGGCCTTCATACGCGATGTCGCCCAGGCACGCAATGAGCTGACGGCAAGCTCGGCAGAGGTCCGGCTGTCCGCCTGGATCCTGGCGCTGCTGCCCGTGGGCGTGGCCGGCTTCATCATCGTCGCCAACAACAACCTGTTCATGGGCCTGTGGGAAGACCCGCAGGGCTTCAAGATGCTGCTGACCGCGGTCTGCCTGCAGATCGGCGGCTGCTATTGGCTGTATCGCATGGCCAAGGCCATCTGAGGGGAGGCGGCGCATGGACACCCTCCAATCCTTGAACGCGAACACCGTGCTGGCGATGGCGCTGATGCTGGTGGCGGCGGGTCTGGTGGTGCTGGGCCTGGGCATGGCGCGGCGTCTGCGCAGCCAGGATCGCAGCCGCCAGGTGGTGGATCAGGCGCTGGCGGCGCGGGAAGGCGCAGCGGCATCCGCGGCGCCTAGAGAAGAAAGACGCGGCAGGCTGGCCGCGGCGGCGCGTGTGGCCGATACGTTCGGCAAGCGCCTGAGCGAAGGCCGCCTCGCCGACGCGCTGCTGGCCGCCGAAGACCGCAAGCTGGTCGACCTGGCTGGCTACTCCCAGCCCGGCACCGCGCGTTCGCGCTTCGTGCTGGTCAGGTTTGGCCTGGCGCTGCTCTTGCCGGTGGCTGTGATTCTGCTGGACTGGCACAAGCAGTTGCCGCAGATGCCGTTGCGCGCGTTTGTCGCGGGATTCGTGGCGTTTGCCATCGGCTACATGCTGCCCAAGTGGATCGTGCAGCGCCGCCTGGCGCGCCGCCGCCGTCAGGCCGCCGACGAGCTGCCTTTGCTGATCGACCTGTTGCGTCTCTTGCAGGGCGTCGGCTTGTCGATCGACCAGAGCCTGCAGGTGCTGGTCAAGGAGTTCGGCCAGGTGCTGCCCGTGCTGGCTTCGGAATTGCGGCTGGCTTCGGAACTGTATGTGCGCGGGCGCACGCGCGAACAATCGCTGGCCCGCATGGCCACGGGTTTTGACAACGACGACCTGTCCGCCATCTGCCGCCTGATCGCGCAGGTGGATCAGCACGGAGGCGCCGTGCAGGAGCCGCTGAACCGCTTCGGCGAGCGCCTGCGGGACAAGCGGCGCCTGGAGCTGAAAGAGAAGGTGGGCAAGACCACGGTCAAGATGACCGGCGTCATGATCGTGACGCTGCTGCCCGCCCTGTTGATCGTGACGGGCGGCGCGGGGTTTATCGCGGTGTTGCGCGGCTTGTCGCGCATGGGAGGGATGTGATGGACGGAAGAATGGAAAACCGGTCGCGCTGGGGGCTTGTGGTCACGGTGCTGGTCATTGGCGCGGGTCTTGCCGGATGCCAGACCAACAAGGCGGAATCCGCCTGGCAACTGATCCAGCAACAGCAGCAGGAGCAGGCGCTGATGCGGCAGCAGGAGGACGAGGCCGAGAACAAGCGGCGGCCCAAGGAGCCGGAGCTGATGCTGTCCCTGATCGTCGAGGCGCAGCGGCAGGACCGCTACTTCGCGTCGCTGGCGTATATCGATGGCTTTCAGCAGAAGTTCGGCAATGATCCGCGCGTGGCCGTCCTGCGCGCCGAGGCGCTGCGCCAGACCGGCCAGACCGCGTTAAGCGAAGCGGCCTACCGCGCGCTGACCACCACCGATCAGGCGGCCGAGGGCTGGCATGGCCTGGGCCTCATCGCCGGCGGGCGCGGGCAGTTCGACCAGGCGGCGGACTACCTGGGGCGGGCGGCCCGGCAGTCGCCCATGGACGCGCGGATCCTCGGCGACCTGGGCTATGCGCGGCTGCGGGCGGGCGATCCGGCGGGCGCGCGCGTGCCGCTGGGGCAGGCGGCCGAGTTGACGCCCGATAGCGGCAAGGTGCTGGCGAATCTGGCGGTGCTGCTGCTGGTCGAGGGCGATGCGCTGCGCGCGCAGCAGGTGATGGCGCGCGCGCAACTGGGCGAGGAGGCGCGTGGGCAGGTGCTGCGCATGGCCGCCGAGATTCGTGGCCAGTTGGCGCCGGCGCCCAGCGCGTCTTCCGCGTCGGCCACCCGGGTGTCCAGCGGCGAACAGGTTGTGCTGCCCAGGATGAGCCCGCTGATGGACGGGCTGGGCAATGGTCCCATCGTGCGTTAACCCAATGTTCAGGAAATCCGCCATGATCCGTTCCCTTCCGCACGCGCTTTTGATGCTGGCCTGCGCCGCGATGGCGCCTTCTGCGGCACACGCGCAGACGAATGCGCCGTTGACGGGCGGCATGTCCGCTGCGCCGGGCGCCGCTGCGCCGGGCGCAGCCGTGCCGGACGCCATGCCGGACAGGCCGGTGGTGCAGCAGGTGCAGACGCCGATGCCGCCGGCGCCAACTGCGGCAACGGCGACGACGGCATCGGCCGCTTCTTCGGCCCCCGCCGCGCCGGAGGCCTTCGGCGACGTGACGCGCGGGCTGCTTGCCGCGCAGGCCGACGGACGGCGGGCCGGCAATGCGTTGCCCGTGCTGGGGCCGGTCTCCACGGCCGCGTGGAACCGCTACGTGGAAAGCTTCAAGCAGCCCATTCCCGTGTGGTTCGACCGGAACGTGGAAATCCCCAACGTCCAATAGCTCCCCTCGGCGGGGCGCTCCCGCCGCATGCCCAGACGGAGTCGCAAGCGCATGTCAGCCGGCCATCAACGTTTCCCTCCGCCGCCGCGGCAACGCGGCAGCATGACCGTCGCCGCCGTGTTCGCGGTGCTGGTGGCGGTGGTGTTGCTGGGCGTGCTGCAGTTGGGCTACGGGGCCTACATGAAGCGCGAGATGCAGAAGGCGGCGGATCTGGCCGCGTTGTCGGCGGTGCAGGTCCTGAGTCTGGGCGCCAGCGCGGACTGCACGCGCGCCGCCGCCGCAGGCCGCGCATCCGCCCTGGCCAATCTGCCCGACATTCTTGACACGTTCACGGCCGCCGACCTGACGGTGGAGTGCAAGGTGTGGGATCCGGCGCGGTTCGACGCCAGCGGCATGCACGTGTTCGACGCGGCGGGCGGGCAGGCCTACAACGCGGTGCGGGTGGCGGTGCGCAAGCAGCTGGCCAATCTGGTTCCCGGCGTGGACGGCGTCACGGCGTCGGCCGCGGCGGTGGCGACCCGCACGCCGCCGGTGGCCGCCTTCACGGTGGGATCGCGCCTCCTGCGGCTGGAGCGCGGCGGGTTGCTGTCGCAGCTGTTGGCGACGGCGGGTGCTTCGCCGTCGCAACTGGACGTGCTGGATGCCGCGGGGCTGGCCAACGTCAACATCACGCCGGCCGGTCTGCTGGAAGCGCTGGGCCTGCCGCTGTCGGCCGTGGCCGGCGTGGGCACGCCCGAACAATTGGCCGCGCTCAACACCCTGACGCTGGGCCAGTTGCTGAACGCGACGCTCAGCGTCATAGACAAACAGGCAACGGCCACCGCCGACGTGGCGCTGCTGCGCAACGCCATCAACACCGTCTTGGCCGTGATGCCGCTGAACCTGCCGGTGAAACTGCTGGGCGACGGCGGTGTGCTGGATCTGCACGTCGCGGGCGGCGACGCCAGCGCCGCGTTGCAGGCCGAGGTTAACGCGCTCAACATCCTGGAAACCGCCTTGGTCATCGCCAACGGCAGCAACCTGATCAATCTGGGACTGAGTGTGCCCTTGCTTGGCCTGGACGCACGTGTTCGCATCGTCGAGCCGCCGTCCGTGGGCGTGGGCGGCGTGGGCACGCAGGCGATCAGCGCCGGGATTCGCGTCTATCTGCGCGTCAACACCACCAACATTCCGCTGGTCGGCCCCTTGCTGGCCAACACCCTGAACACCAAGGTGGACCTGCCCATCATCATCGACGTGGCGCAATCGACGGGCACGCTGCGCAAGCTGTGCGAGGCGCCGCTGCAGGAAAACCAGGCGGTGATCGACGTAACGTCGGCCGCAGCCAGCGTCTGCCTGGGGCGCTTTCCCGGCATGACGTCGGCCACGGACAGCAGCGCCGCAAACTTCCAGTCGCTTACCAATCGCTGCGAACCGAGCGCGTTCACCGCAATCGGCCGCCATCAGGTCCTGAACGTGCTGGGCATCCTGCCGCTCACGGCGCGGGTAACGCTGCCGGTGTTCAGTTCGACGGCGCCCGTTTCGGTCACGCTGACCGAGCCGCCATCGCCCAACGCCACGGCCACCATCAACGCCACGAACGTAAACCTGTCCAAGCTGGCCGCCAACCTCACGGACGCGCTGATCGGCGGCATCCTGGGCGACCTCTTCAACACCGGCACGCCATTGACCGAAGCGCAGCGCAAGGACCTGGCGACCCAGTTGGTGGGCGGCGACAAGAACAACGCGGGCAAGACGATCTCCAAGGTGGTCAACGACATGCAGTGGTCCAAGACCGCGATGGACCAGTTGAGCGCGCGCCTGACCACCGGCGGCCTGACCGGGGTGCTGGGCGGCACGCTGCAACTGGTGGGCGGCATTCTGAACTCGCTGCTGCTGGCGCCCATCAGCGATGTGACGTGCGCGCTGGCGCTGACGCCGGATGCGATCCGGCAGTGCCGGGTCAACGCGGTCGGCACGCTCGCCCTGAACGGCAGCGGCCAGGTCGGAGGCGTGCTGTCGGTCGTCATGGTGCTGCTGGACCCCTTGCTCAGCTCGCTGTCCGTGGCGCTGCAGCAATTGCTCGACGTGCTGGGCCTGAGCGTGGGCCAGACCGACGTCGCCCTGATATCCGTGGATTGCGGCAAACCCCGCCTGGTGTACTGATGACAACGCTCCTGAATTCCATTTCCTTCCCCCTCGCATGGGCCAAGCGATGAGCGAGAATTTCGCGCGCGAAGATTTTGACGTGTACGTCTGGGAAGGCGCCTCCGACATCGCCAGCCGCGCCGAACGCTGTCTGGCCGGCATGGACGTGTCGCTGATCCGGGCTGACGCCGGCACGGCGTTCCCGCCGCCGCGCGACGTGTCGCGGCGCGCGGTGGCGCTGGTGTCCGTGTCCGTGATGGGCGACAAGCGCTTCGGCGGCTACGACTGGCTGGCGGCGCAAGGCATGCCGGTCATCTGGGTGGCGGCGGAGGCGCGAGGGCGCGATCCGCGCTTCTACCCGCCGGAGTACTCGTACACGCTGCCGTTGTCCTTTACCAGCGCGGACCTGCGCAAGCTTCTGACGGAATTGCTGGGCGCGCTGAACCAGCTGGACCGCGCGGCGCCCCGGCGCGAGCAGCCGCTGATCGCAGTATCCGCGGCCATGCAGGACCTGCTGGCCGAAGCCGAGGTCTACGCGGACTGCCGCAGCAACGTGCTGATCCACGGCGAAACCGGCGTGGGCAAGGAGCGTATCGCGCGCCTGCTGCATGACGAGACCGCATGGCGCGCGGGTCCGTTCGTGGCGGTCAATTGCGGCGCCATCCCCGAAGGCCTCTTCGAAGCGCATTTCTTTGGCCACGCGAAGGGCGCGTTCACAGGTGCAATCGGTGCGCACAAAGGCTATTTCGAGCAGGCGCACGGCGGCACGCTGTTCCTGGACGAGATCGGCGATCTGCCGCTGTACCAGCAGGTCAAGCTGTTGCGGGTGCTGGAACAGAACACGGTGACGCGGCTGGGTTCAACGGCGGAGGTGCCGGTGGACTTTCGTCTGGTTGCCGCCACCAACAAGGATCTTCGGATGCTGGTGGGGCAGGGCGAATTCCGCGCGGATCTGTATTACCGGCTGGCGGTCATCGAGCTGCGCATTCCCAATCTGGAGCAGCGCGGTCCGCACGAGAAGGCGGCGATCTTTCGCGCCTTGCTGCTGAGCCAGGGCGTGCAGGACGAGCCCCCGCCATGGCTGCTGGACCGCGTGGCGCGCACGCGCTACGAGGGCAACGTGCGCGAACTGTCCAACGTGGCCGAGCGCGTCGCCATCGTGCGGCGACAGTTTCAGGCCTGGGACCAGCCGCGCATCGAGCGCATCTTCGATCAATTGGCCGAACCGCTTCGGCTGGCCGGCACGGCGGCTGTGCGATTCGATCCCGCCAGCTTCACCGATGCCGAACGCGCCGAACGCGAACGCGTGCTCGCGGCGCTGGAAGCCAATGGCTGGCGCCGTCAGGACACCGCGCACACGCTCGGCATCAGCCGCAAGGTGCTATGGGAAAAGATGCGCAAGCTGCACTTGGGCGCCGCGCAGAACGAATCGGCCGACGGCCTTGCCGAGACGACTTGAACCCGCAATAGGGAATGGCCCGTACGGGGCCACAGTTTCGAAGCCGAATCAGACGAGCGTTGCTCTGTCGGCAGAAATAAATTGATATAGTTCCGCAACCGTTTTTTTGGGGTGAATATGAACGTCCAATTTATCCGTGGCGCCACCCGCGTGGCGTTGTTGGGCTCGGTCCTGACAAGTCTGGCCGCTTGCGCCAGCGCGCAGCCGGAACCGCCCCGGCCCACGGTTAAACAGGTCGAGGACACGCAGGCCGCCTCCACGCCCGTGACACCTCCCGCGCCGCCGCCGGCTGCGCGTCCGGCCTCCACGGTGTCGGAGCTGCAAAGCCTGATCCAGAACCGCCAGGTGTCGGAGCTGCGCACGGCCTATAACGGCACCTACGGCGCCAGCCTGTTGTTCAAGCCCGATGACCTGACTTATTACGTCGCGTTGTTCCAGCAGAAAGACTTCTGGCGTGTGATCAAGACCAAGTCCGACAAGCAGGCCGAAGCCACGTACCGTGCGTTCGTTGCGCAGTCCGCCGAGCTCGCCGAAGTGGACATCAAGCGCATCAAGATGCAGGCCGAAAACGCGCATGCCGAAAAATTGCTGGCCAGCCGCAGCGCCGAACTGAGCGCGCTGCAAGCTGACCGCACCGTGCGGGTGCAGCAGGAAGAGCAGGTCGCGGCGCGTCAGCAGCAATCGCGCGAGGAAGCCACGGCGCTGGCCGAACAGCAGAAGGACGTGCGCGAGCAACTGCGCGACCTGCAGCGCCAGATCGACGCCTTGCAGGCGCAACAGGCACAGGTCGGCAATCCGGCAGCGCAAACCCGGGCCAAGTAGCACGCCTTCTTGTACTCTGGGCGTTGCACCCCATATAGACGCCATGGCTCTGAAAGTTTTTGACCTCCAGTGCGACCACGACCACATCTTTGAAGGGTGGTTCGGGTCGCACGAAGACTACGACGCGCAGCAAGCGCGCGGCCTTGTCACGTGCCCCGTCTGCGGGTCGGCCACCATCACCAAGCGCCTGTCCGCTCCGCGTTTGAATGTTGCCCACCTGCACGCGCCCGCGGCCCAGCCGCTCGTGCCGGCCGGCGCGTCCGACGCGGAAAAGATGGCGGCCCTGCAGGCCGCCGTCCTGCGCCAGGTTCGTGCGCTGGTGCGCAGCACCGAAAACGTCGGCCCCCGCTTCGCCGAAGAAGCGCGCCGCATCCACGAAGGCGACGCCGACGACCGCCCCATCCGCGGCACCGCCACGGTGGAAGAACGCGAAGCCCTGGCCGAGGACGGCATCGAAGTCATGGCGGTCCCGGATTTTCTGGACGACGAACGATTGCAATAGCGGGCTGAGGTGTCCGGCTCTCCTGGCTAGATGATCTGCAGTTTGAAGCAGCGTCTCAAAGGGTGTCAAACACCTTGCCACCCACCGCCCAAAAAAAAGCCAGACCGAAATAGGTCTGGCTTTTTTGCGCTGGGCCGGATCAGTTGTTGACGCGGCTGCGGTATTCGTTGGTGCGGGTGTCGATTTCGATCTTGTCGCCGATGGCGCAGAACAGCGGCACGTTCAGTTCGTAGCCGGTGTTGATCTTGGCCGGCTTGGTCACCTTGCCCGAGGTATCGCCACGGACGGCGGGTTCGGTGTAGGTGATTTCGCGCACGAGCGTGGTGGGCAGTTCAACCGAGATGGCGCGGCCGTCGTAGAAGACCACTTCCACGGGCATCGCTTCTTCCAGGTAGTTGAGCGCGTCGCCCATGCTTTCGGCTTCGATTTCGTACTGGTTGTACTCTTCGTCCATGAAGACGTACATCGGGTCGCCGAAGTAGGAATACGTGCATTCCTTGCGATCCAGTTGAACGACTTCGAACTTTTCGTCGGCCTTGTAGACCGATTCGCTGGCCGAGGCGGTCAAGAGGTTCTTGAACTTCAGCTTGACCACGGCGGCGTTACGGCCAGACTTGTTGTATTCGGCCTTCTGGACCACGAGGGGATCCTTGCCGACCATGACCACGTTTCCGACTCGCAATTCCTGAGCGGTTTTCATCGATAAAACTCCGGGGGTGATGGGTGCACTCGCCGTGCTTGCATAAGCCGCGTGAGGCTTTGCACACCCCGGGAGGCGTCATAGTTGAGGCCCGACAGATTCAGGGCAACTCAGAAAACTCTCTATTCTAACGTTTCTTGGCCAACTCTGCGCAAAACGTGGCCAGATTTTCGGCCAGGCCGGGCAGGGCCGACTGGCTGGCGTTCCAGGCTAGGGCTGCGTCGGACCACGCGCGCCAGGCGTCGGGCGCCAGCGCGGCGCTGACGGCCGGGGCCGTGCGGCCGGGTTCGGACTCGTTCCAGGCACGGATCAGCGCATGCGCCGTTTCGGGGGCCGGATAGCGCGCCAGCCAGGCTTCCAGCTTTTCAAGATGGACGTTTTCGTCCTGGGGATAGATCTGCCAGACCAGCGGCCGGGCGGCCCAGGCGGCCCGCACGAAGGAATCCTCGCCACGCACGAAATTGAGGTCCGCGCACCACAGCAGGCGGTCGTAATCGGGCTGCGCCAGAAAAGGCAACCGGACGACGCGCGGCGCGCCAGCCGACTGGCAGGCCGCTTCCAGCGCGGGCGCGACGCCCTGCGGCGCCAGCAGCAGGGTGGGGCGCGTGTCGGCCGCCAGGGCCTGGGCCAGTTCGGCCACCGGCGCCGACGGATAGCAAAACAGGGACACGGTGCGCGCGCCACTACGCCGCAGCGCCAGGGCATCGTCCGGCACGCCGGCCGACCGCAGGAAGGCGTCCCGCATGTCCGCCGAGCCCTGCAGCGCTTCGCGCTCCACGGCCAGGGCCGGTTCGCGCAGCAGGCCGCCCGTGGCCGGCGTAAAGCCCGGAAAAAAGAAGTGCTTCACCAGGCCGTCCGGCCGCTGTGACGGCAGCCCGTGGCAGCTTTCGACCCACGCTTCGGCGCTCAGATATTCCAGGTTGATCCAGACGGGGTGGCGGCGGCGCATGGACGCGACGAAGGCCTCGGGCGGATCGCACGCGAACGCCTCGATCACGACGTCGCGCGCCTGCAGCGTGGCGTCGGGTGCATCGGACCAATGCACGATGTCGACGCCCGACAACTGCTGGCGCGCGGCGTCGGCCGAGATGCCGGGCTGGATGTGCGAGAAGCTGGCCAGATCATCGACCCACAGGCGGACATCCCACTGGAAATCGCGCGCGAGCTGGCGCGCAAGGCGCCAGCAGACGCCGATATCGCCGTAGTTGTCGACGACCCGGCAGAAAATGTCCGCTTGCATGGCTGGCCTAGTGGAACTGGGCGGGGGCGGCCTCGGCGTCCTCCGGCAGTTCGGCGTGCACCAGTTCGCCCAGGGGATTCGGGAAGTAGGGCGCGCCGCAGTCCTCGCAGTACTCGGGCGGCAGCACGCCGGGGATGCGGCGGACGTCGGTGACCCCGTATTCCTTCAGCAGTGCCGCGATTTCGTCGACCACGTCGGGCTGGCCTTCGTCCATGACGAGGTCTTCCTCGCGGCCGTACAGCGGCCACACGCAGCCGTAATACACGTCGTTGCTACTACGTGCGGTAAAGCCGATGCGGTATTCGTCGATGCGGCCTTCGCCGCAGCCGGCCACCACGGCCCGGAGCTGCGAGGCTTCAAGGTTGACGGCGCCTTCCAGCCAGCTGACCGCCGCGCGCAGCGACAGCGGGCGCACCTGACGGTCGGCTTCGCGGTTGCTGACGTAGTAGGCGTCGGGCAGCAGGGCCTCGAAACCGCACCCCGGCAGCAGCGCGGCCAGCGTGGGCTGCGCTTGCGCGGCCCATTGCGCCAGGCAGGCATCACGGCTGGCGTCGGCATCGCCCAGCTTTTCCTGCCAGCGGAAGATCGGCTCGCCTTCGGGCACGGCGACCGTGCCGACGATGTAGCGCGTGTCGGCCAGCATGTTCGCGGTTTCGGTGTCGGTGTTCAGCGCCGGCTTGGTGGTCTCGGCGCCCAGCGCCTGCGAGCCCAGGCGTTGCAGCCATTGCCAGGTCTCGGAGAACGTGCGCGGCATCTGGTCCACGCTGACCAGCAGCGGCATCAATGTGGTGCGCGCATTGCTCGACAGGACATGCCCGTGAAGCTGGGCCAGCAGGGCTTGCTGCGCGCTGGCCGAAATGGGGCCGGTGGGAATGGCGTAGCGGGTCCAGGCGACGATGGGCGCGACGATCAGCAGGATGTCGTAGCGAACGCCGCTTTTCTCGATCTTCATCGATTCGGACAGGGTTTCGGCCTGTTCGATCAGAACCTCGTAGGCGCCCACGTCGCTTTGGGCAAGGTGGTCCAGCGCCGCTTCGAGCGGGGCGTCCTGGCCAGCCTTGAGCAGCTTCGGGATCGCTTCGCCAAGCTGGGTCTCCCAGAAGACGTCTTCGACGCGGCTGCCCGAGCGGTTCAGCGCCTGGGCAAGCGCGACCAGCCGGGTAGCGTCACGGGTCATGCGGGGAGCGGATTGGCTGCGGGATCGGGCCATAACTTCGGGGAACGTCCATTCAGTGTGTAACGACGTAGTTTAACGCCCGGCACCCTCGGCGGGGTGACGGCCCATTGCGCGCCGACCTGACTGACCCCGCCGCGGTCCGGTAGGGGCGTGACCACGGCAGACTTCCCAAGCGCGCACGATCTTCATTGATGCTTATCGGGCAACAGATTATCCCGAGGCCGGGGGTTTATTGCTCGTTTGAATCGGCCGACAATGGCGGCATCGTTATTGTTTCTGGAGGCACAGCCATGCGTTGGCCTACGCTTTTCGTATCCCACGGTTCTCCCATGCTCGCCGTCGAGCCCGGCCGCACCGGCCCCGCACTAGCGGACTGGAGCGCCGCGCAGGGCCGCAAGCCGCGCGGCATCCTGGTCGTTTCGCCGCACTGGATGGGCGAGGGGCTGGCGCTCTCGACCCGCGATCAGCAGGTCGCCTGGCACGACTTCGGCGGCTTCCCGCAGGAGCTTTACGCGCTGCAGTACGCCGCGCCCGGGTCGCCCGAACTGGCCGCGCGCGTGC
This sequence comes from Achromobacter animicus, assembly GCF_040775605.1. Lineage (NCBI taxonomy): Bacteria > Pseudomonadati > Pseudomonadota > Betaproteobacteria > Burkholderiales > Alcaligenaceae > Achromobacter > Achromobacter animicus. The sequence goes on along the minus strand of NZ_JAYGJK010000001.1, from coordinate 4,115,802 downwards.
AGGCGCTGCTGGCCGAATCGGGCATCGCCGCCGATCGTGATCCGCGGCGCCCGTTGGACCACGGGGCCTGGGTGCCGCTGCGTTATCTGTACCCGGATGTGGATGTGCCGGTTGTGCAACTGTCACTGGACATGGGGCGCGACGCGGCGGGACAGATGGAACTGGGCCGCGCGCTGGCGCGCCTGCGCGACGAAGACATCCTGATCATCGGTTCGGGGTCGCTGACGCACAACCTGCGCCACGTCCGCATGCCGCAGAACGCGCCGGCGGCCGACTATGTACCGGGCTTTCAGGCGTGGTACGCGGACAAGCTGGCGCATCACGACGTGCCTGCGCTGCTGGATTGGCAGGCGCAGGCGCCTGGCGCGATGCAGGCGCATCCGCATGACGATCATCTGATGCCGCTGTATGTGGCATTGGGCGCGGGCGGCACGAAGGCGCGGCGGCTGAATGACGAAGTGTCGTATGCGGCGTTGGCGATGGACGCCTATCAGTTTGATTAAGCCCGCGCCGTTACCCGGTGTCTGACACCCGTTGAGAAACGGCGGCAAGCCGAAGACATCTCTGGAGGGGGTCAGACACCTCTGCCGCCCATGAAAAACGCCCCGGAACCGCAAGGTCCCGGGGCGTATTTACTAAGCTGCGACCGTCGCCGATCAGGCAGCAAGCAGCTGGCGCAACACAAACGGCAGGATCCCGCCGTGCTGGTAATAATCGACCTCGATCGGGGTGTCGATACGCAGCAGCACGGTCACATCCTGCTTCGAACCGTCCTTGCGCGTGATCGTCAACGTCACGTCCTGCATCGGCTTGATGCCGTTTTCCAGGCCCGAGATGTCGTACGTTTCTTCGCCGGTGATTCCCAGCGACTGCACGCTGTCGTTGCCCTTGAACTGCAGGGGCAGCACGCCCATCCCCACCAGGTTGCTGCGGTGGATGCGCTCGAAGCTGCGCGTGATGACCGCCTTGACCCCGAGCAGCTGGGTGCCCTTGGCGGCCCAGTCGCGCGACGAGCCGGTGCCGTATTCTTCGCCGCCGAACACCACGGTGGGCGTGCCGGCCGCGACGTACTTCATGGCGGCGTCGTAGATCGACATCTGTTCGCCGGTGGGCTGGAACAGGGTTTCGCCGCCTTCGAAGCGGCTGCCGTCCGGCAGCGCGGGAATCATGAGGTTCTTGATGCGCACGTTGGCGAAGGTGCCGCGCATCATGATTTCATGGTTGCCGCGGCGCGAACCGTAGCTGTTGAAGTCGGCCTTCATGACGCCGTTTTCCTTCAGCCACTTGCCGGCGGGCGAGCTTTCCTTGATGGAGCCGGCGGGCGAGATGTGGTCGGTGGTGACCGAGTCGCCGAAGACGCCCAGCGCGCGCGCGCCCTTGACCGTGGGCATCGCGCCCGGCGTCATGCCGAAACCTTCGAAGAAGGGCGGTTCGGCGATGTACGTGGAGTCGGGCCAGTTGTAGGTATCGCCCGTGACGCCCTTGATGTTTTCCCACAGCTTGCCGGGGTTGCTCTTGACCTGGCCGTAGTTGGCCTCGAAGGCCTCGGGGTCCAGCGCGTACTTCAGCAGTGCGTCGATTTCCTCGGTGGTCGGCCAGATGTTGCCCAGCCACACGTCGCCATTCTTGCCGCGGCCCACGGGCTCGGTCATCAGGTCGCGCGTGACGGTGCCGGCCAGGGCGTAGGCCACGACCAGCGGCGGCGAAGCCAGGAAGTTGGCCTTGATGTTCGGGTGGATGCGCGCCTCGAAGTTGCGGTTGCCTGAGAGCACTGCCGAGCAAACGAGGTCGTTGCTGGTGATGGCTTCGTTCAAGTCAGCCGTCAGGTCGCCGGCGTTGCCGATGCAGGTCGTGCAGCCGTAGGCCGCCACGTCGAAGCCCAGCTTTTCCAGGTAGGGCAAGAGGCCCGTCTTGGTCAGGTATTCGGTGACCACGCGCGATCCGGGGGCCAGCGAGGTCTTGATGTGCTTGGGCACCGTCAGGCCGGCTTCCACGGCCTTCTTGGCCAACAGGCCCGCCGCCAGCAGCACGCTGGGGTTGGACGTGTTGGTGCAGGACGTGATGGCGGCGATCAGGATGTCGCCGTTCTTAACCTTGGTGCCGGTGCTGGTGGTGAAGGTCTGATCCAGCTTTTCGGCGGGCTGGTTGAAGCCGTTTTCGGCGACCGGCTTGGAGAACAGGTCGATGAACGTGTTCTTGACGTTGCCGATCTCGATGCGGTCCTGCGGACGCTTGGGGCCAGCCAGCGACGGGGCGACGGTGGACAGGTCCAGCGTCAACAGCTTGGTGAAATTGATGTCCTGGGCCGCGGGAACGCCGAACATCTTCTGCGCCTTGAAATAGGCCTCGAAGGCAGCGATTTCCTCTTCGGTGCGGCCGGTGCCGCGGAAGTAGTCGATGGTGCGTTCGTCGACCGGGAAGAAGCCCATGGTGGCGCCGTACTCGGGCGCCATGTTGCCGATGGTGGCGCGTTCGGCCACGGTCAGGCTGGCGGTGCCTTCGCCGCAGAATTCGACGAACTTGCCCACCACCTTTTCACGGCGCAGCATTTCGGTGATGGTCAGCACCAGGTCGGTGGCAGTGACGCCGCCGCGCAGTTGGCCCTTGAGCTCGACACCCACCACATCGGGCGTCAGGAAGTACACGGGCTGGCCCAGCATGCCGGCTTCGGCTTCGATGCCGCCCACGCCCCAGCCGACCACGCCGATGCCGTTGATCATGGTGGTGTGGCTGTCGGTGCCCACCAGCGAATCGGGGTAGAAGACGTTGTTCTTTTTGTCTTGGTGCACACCGCGCGCCAGGTATTCCAGGTTGACCTGGTGGACGATGCCGAAGCCCGGCGGCACGACGCCGAAGGTGTCGAACGCCTGCATGCCCCACTTCATGAACTGGTAGCGCTCCTGGTTGCGCTTGAACTCCAGCTTCATGTTCAGGTCCAGCGCGTTCTTGGTGCCGAAGTAGTCGATCATGACCGAGTGGTCCACCACCAGGTCCACGGGCACCAGGGGTTCGATGCTCTTGGGGCTCTTGCCCATCTTGTCGGCAACCGAGCGCATGGCCGCGATGTCGGCCAAGAGCGGCACGCCGGTGAAGTCCTGCAGCACGACCCGGGCGACCACAAAGGGAATTTCATCTTCGCGCTTGGCGTTGGCCTGCCAGTTGGCGAGCTGCCGCACGTGTTCTTCGGTGACTTTCTTGCCATCGCAGTTGCGCAGCACGGATTCCAGCACGATGCGGATGGAGACCGGCAGCCGCTGCACGTCGATGCCGAGCGATTTGCCCAGCGCCGGCAGCGAGTAGAACTGACAGGACTTGTTGCCGATCTTGAAATTCTTGAGTGTGTCTAGGGTGTTGTGCGGCATGATGGACTCCGTGGTTTTGCCCAGGCTGAAGGCGGCATTTTCAGGCGTTTCGGCAGGTTTGTCATTGTCTCTTGGACAAGTTTGCCGAGGGTCTATATCTTGGTTTATGTCTTATATCTTATATAAGACCTGGGCGACGCGTCAAAGTTCCGGCCCTTTATCGACCCAGACCGGTCCGGATTCGGCGAAACCCTTACTTTGGCGGACGCGCGCCAAGCCTGCAAGACCCTGCGCGCGCAAGAATGGCCCTTAGATCAGGCGCGCCGGCAGCTCCGCGGCCACGTATTCAAGAAATCGTTTCAACGCCAGCGGCTCACCGCAGCGCGCGGGCATGACGGCGTAGATCCGCGCGGGCGCCGCCGACCAGCTGGGTAGGATATGCGCCAGACCGCCCTGGTCGAGTTCAGGGCCGCACAGATAGCGCGGGACCAGCGCCACGCCCAGCCCCGCGCCGGCCATTGCGCGCAGCGTGTCCATATTGCTGCTCAGGCTGCGCGGCTGGAACTCCACCGATTCCATCTCGCCCGCTGGCCCGGTCAGCCGCCAGGTGTGCGGGCCGTCCTGCGTGCCGTGGGCCAGCAGGGGCAGGGCGGCCAGGTCTCGCGGGTGGCGCGGTGCGGATCTGGCCATCGCAGGGCTGCACACCAGCGCCAGCGGCACAGGGGCAATTTCCAGCGCATTGAGCTTGGCATCCGTGAGCGAAGACGCCTGGGCGCGGAACGCCAGGTCGTAGCCTTCACCGACCAGATCGATGATCTGGTCGCGGGTATCCAGCAGCACCCGCACGCGCGGATGGTCCGCGCAGAAGCGGGCGACCAGCCCGCCCAACACCCGCGTCGCGAGCGGCGCCGGCGCGGTGATGCGCAGCATGCCGGCCGGCGCGTCGCCCATCGACGCAGCCAGATCGAAGACGCTGCGCGCCTCGCGGGCCAGCGCCTGGGCGTGGGCATGTATCTGTTCGCCCATCGGCGTCAGCGACACACGGCGCGTATTGCGTTGAAGCAGCCGCACGCCCAGGCGCGCTTCAAGCTCCGCAACCCGGCGGCTGAGCTTGGAACGTTGCATATTCAACACACGTGCGGCCGCCGAGAAGCCACCTTTTTCGACTACTTCACTGAAAAGCAGCAGGTCTTCAAGGCGATGAACGTAGTTAGGCATACAGCGTTTTAATAGGAGAAATTCGAAAATTTGATGGCATTGTCCTGACAGCCGGGACAATTATTCCTGAAATTGGCCCCTACTGTCCGGCGGGCCGACCTCATAAGCTGTCGCCGCAATACATGTTCAGCAAACAGCAAGGCAGCACTTTTTGACTCTTCATCTCAGCGCCGTCATCGCCGGATCCAGCCGCTACCTGGGCGACGCCTGCACCATCCGTCAGTTCCGCCATACCGATTTTTCGGGGTGCATGTCGCCCGTGGTGCTGGTGGACCACTTCGTCATGACGGGTCCCACGTTTGAGCCACATACGCACGCCGGCGTCAGCGCCGCGACGCTGCTGCTGGAAGACAGTACGGGCGTCATGCAGAGCCTGGAAGGCATCGAGAACAATCGCGAAATCCGCGCGGGCGACCTGCAGTGGACACAAGCCGGGCGAGGCATCGTGCACGCGCAACGGCCGGCAGGCGATGCCACGCTGCACGGGCTGCAGATCTTCATCGACCACCCGGCGCATCTGAAGTCCCTGCCGCCGTCTACGTCGTTGCTGCGCGCTGCGGACATGCCGGTCATCCAGACCCCCTCGGGCAAGGTCCGCGTGGTGGCGGGCAGCTATGCCGGTCTTGAATCGCCCTTGTGCACGCCCGAACCGCTGCTGATCCTGGACGGCTGGCTGCGGCCGGGCGCGACGACGCTCCTGCCCATGCCGCCTGGCTGGAATGCCTGGTTCTATGCGGTGCAGGGCGACCTGGGCGTGCGCGCCCGGCACCGCAGCAAGGGCGGGCCGCCGCTGCCCAAGGTGGCGGGGGGCGATCCGGACTTTGCGGTGTTGCCCGCCGGTTCCGCCGCTGCCGCCAGCGCCACGCCGGATGGTGAAGAAGGCGTGCTGCTGCTGATGGCAGGCAAGGTGCCCGTTCATTTTGTGCTGGTGGCCGGCCCCGCCGTCGTGGCGGCGTCGAAGCAGGGCGCCGGCATCACGCCGGCTGTCGATGCGGCCCTTGCCGAGGCGCTGACGGCATACGACGCCGTGGAGAGCCCGGCGGCGGAAGATGCATTGAGCATCTGCTGATTTAGGACGGAATCTGTTGTTCAACCGCAACGTTGGACACGGATTCTTCTTGAGGGACGCAATGAGAACGATTCTCTTTTGGTAACATCTAGCGCGTCAGATCTCTCAAGCGGATCTCCCCACCGCACCGCGGAGCTTGTTTCCGCACCACCAGCGTCCCCATATGAAAATCAGAACTCTCGCTTGCATGGCCGCCGCGCTGCCGTGCTTTGGCGCCGTCCACGCCCAGACCGCGCCCCAGACAGCCCCCCAGACGACCCAGCCCGCCACGACCAGCGGTCCCGTGACCTCGATGGACGCCATCCGGGTCGAGGCGAGCGCTGACGCGTCCGCCGGCGGCCTGTCGGCGCCGTTCGCGGGCGGCCAGGTGGCCCGCGGCGGCCGTGTCGGCATCCTCGGCACCGAGGATTTCATGAACACGCCGTTCAGCGTGACCAGCTACACGAATGAGCTGATCCAGGATCGTCAGGCGAAGAGCGTGGGCGATGTGCTGCAGAATGACTCGGGCGTGCGCGTGGCGCGCGGCTTCGGCAATTTCCAGGAGTCGTACTTCATTCGCGGCTTCATCCTGAGCTCGGATGATGTGGCCTACAACGGCCTCTACAGCCTGCTTCCCCGCCAATACATCGCCACCGAGCTGTTCGAGCGCGTGGAAGTGCTGCGCGGCGCAACCGCCTTTCTGACCGGCGCGACGCCCGGCGGCGGCGGCATCGGCGGCGTGATCAACCTGGTGCCCAAGCGCGCGCCGAACGAACCGCTGACGCGCGTCACCACGGGCGTTTCCAGCGGCGGCCAATTCCAGCTTTCCACCGACATCGCGCGCCGCTTCGGCCCGGATGACAGCACCGGCATCCGTCTGAACGCCGCACAACGCAGCGGCGACACGGCGATCGATGACGAGCACAGCCGCACCAGCGTCGTTTCGCTGGGCCTGGACTGGCGGTCGGCCGACACGCGCCTGTCCGCCGACATCGGCTGGCAGGAAAACAAGCTCAAGCGTCCGCGTCCCAACGTGACGCTGGGCGCCGGGGTCACGACCGTGCCCGATGCGCCGGACGCCAGCTCGAACTACGCGCAGCCGTGGACCTATTCCAACGAGCGCGACGTCTTCGGCACGTTGCGCGCCGAACATGACTTCAGCGACAAGCTGACCGCGTACGGCGCGTTCGGCATGCGCCGTAGCGACGAAGCCAATTCGCTCGGCAACATCACGCTCACCAATGGCAGCACCGGCGCTGGCAACTTCTACCGCTTCGACAACACCCGCGAAGACAGCGTCAACACGGGAGAAATCGGCCTGCGCGGCAAGTTGCGCACCGGTCCCGTTGGTCACGAATTCGTCGTGTCGGCCTCGTGGTTCGACCTGAAGAAGAAGAACGCGTACGTGATGGACTTCCGCAACACGTTCCCCACGAACATCTACGATCCCATCTCATACGACAAGCCTGCATTCAGTGCCGGCGCGCTGCGCGGCAACGACCTGGACAACCCCGCGTTGCAGGGCCGTACCCGCCTGAGCAGCTATGCCATCGGCGACACGATGTCCTTCCTTGACGACAAGGTGCTGTTCACCGCCGGCATCCGTCATCAGCGCATGTCGCAACGTGACTACGCCTACAACACCGGCGCGGAAAGCGGCGCCTACGACGCCAGCCACAATTCGCCGGCCTTCGGTCTGGTGTTCAAGGTGGCGCCGAGCGTTTCGCTGTATGCCAACTACATCGAAGCCCTGGTAGCGGGCCCGACCGCGCCTGCGACCGCTGGCGGCCGTCCGGTGCCGAACGTGGGCCAGAGCCTGCCGCCCTTCGTGTCCAAGCAGAAGGAAGTGGGCGTGAAGTATGAAGGCGAGAGCCTCGGTGGCGGCCTGGCGTTCTTCTCGACCGACAAGCCGCGCGCGGCCTACAACGCCAGCAACGAGCTGACCAACTCGGGCGAAGACCGCCACCAAGGCGTCGAACTGACCGTCTTCGGCGAGCCCGTGCGCAGCGTGCGTCTCCTTGGCGGCCTGACCTGGCTGGATGCCAAGCAGGTCAAGACCGGCACCGCCTCGCTGAACGGCAACCGCGTGATCGGCGTGCCGCGCTTCCAGGCCAACATGGGCGTGGAATGGGACATCCCGGGCGTGGAAGGCCTGGCCATCGATGGCCGCGTGGTCTACACCGGCTCGTCGTATGCCGATGACGCCAACACGCTCAAGGTTCCCGGCTGGACGCGCTTTGACGCCGGCCTGCGCTACATGATGGACGTCGACGGCCACGTCGTGACGCTGCGCGCCCGCGTCGACAACATCGCCAATCGCAACTACTGGTCGTCGGTGGGCGGTTACCCGGGCAACGGCTACCTCGTCCTGGGCGGCCCGCGCACGTTCTCGCTGTCGGCCAGCATGGACTTCTGATCGCTGCGGGCTGATGCCCGTACCTAAAAAATCCCCCGAAAGCCTCGCGGCCCGGGGGATTTTTTTTGACCTGTCGCCGCGCAAGTGCAAAACGGTGTCTGACACCCTCGGGAGACGATCCTCAGCCTGTACCGCCGTCTCTGCGGGGTGTCAGACACCCGACAGGCGCCGCCTTACCAGAACCATCCGCCCCGCGACAGGCTCGACTCGCAGCTCTTGTACTGCGCGGTAAATTTCTCGGCGCGCGCCTGCACTTTCTGCGACACGGTTTTCAACCACGCCTTGCGGTCATAACTACGGTTGCGGTATCCGGTCCAGCCTTCGTGATAGTTCAGGTACTGCCCATACGCATCCCACTTCGAGATGCCGTTGATGCGCTGCGTCTTGCTCATGTACCAGCCCATGAAGTCGAGCGCATCGGCAAAATTGTCCCGGCTGGACGTCCAGCCGCCCGCTTCGCGCTTGTAGTCGGCCCAGGTTTCGTCCTTGGCCTGCGCATACCCATAGGCGGAACTGACGCGGCCCCACGGGATGAAGCCCAGAAAGTAATAGCGCGGCGGCAAAGCGTCGTGCTTGAAGGAAGACTCCTGGTACATCATCGCGATGGGCACCGGCACCGGGGCGCCCCATTTCTTCTGCACGTCCAGCGCCGCGTCGTGCCATTCCGGTTTCTCTCGGAAGATGGCGCAGATGTTGTCGGGATTCGAGGGCGGCGCGGTGGCGCAGCCGGCTAGCGTCAGCAACAGCGTCGGCGGCAATAGCCGGATCATTGGCAGGCTTCCTCCAGGAAAAATGCGCCGGGGCTTTCCCGGCGTTGGCGGCCGACGTCTCACCGGCATGCCTGGATTGTATTGAAACGTTTCGTTATACAGGCTGCGCGCCGATCCGAATTGCCCGGATAAAGGCAAAAAAAACGGCCCCGGGCGATTGCACGGGGCCGTTGTTCAGGCCGCGAGGCCTGGCAGGGGAGTCGGGATCAGACCTCGATCACGTCCGCCACGTCCTTGTAGTCGGCGATCTTGTCGAAGTTCAGGTACTGGTAGATTTGGTCGCCGCTCTTGTTGATGACGCCCATGTCGGCCATGTACTCGTCCTTGGTCGGGATGCGGCCAAGCTTCGAGCAGATGGCGGCCAGTTCGGCCGAACCCAGGTACACGTTCGTGTTCTTGCCCAGGCGGTTCGGGAAGTTGCGGGTGCTGGTCGACATGACCGTGGCGCCTTCGCGGACCTGCGCCTGGTTGCCCATGCACAGCGAGCAGCCCGGCATTTCGGTGCGGGCGCCGGCGGTGCCGAACACGCCGTAGTGGCCTTCCTCGGTCAGCTGCGTGGCGTCCATCTTGGTCGGGGGAGCGACCCACAGCTTGACCGGAATGTCGCGCTTGCCTTCGAGCAGCTTGGACGCTGCGCGGAAGTGGCCGATGTTGGTCATGCAACTGCCGATGAACACTTCGTCGATCTTGGCGCCGGCGACTTCCGACAGCGTCTTGACGTCGTCGGGGTCGTTCGGGCAGGCAACGATGGGCTCATGCACGTCGGCCAGGTCGATCTCGATGACCGCGGCGTATTCGGCGTCGGCGTCCGGCTCCAGCAGCTTGGGATCGGCCAGCCAGGCTTCCATGGCCTTGATGCGGCGGCCCAGCGTGCGCTCGTCTTCGTAGCCGTTGGCGATCATCCACTTGAGCATCACGATGTTGCTGTTGATGTACTCGATGATCGGTTCCTTGTTCAGGAACACCGAGCAACCGGCGGCCGAGCGTTCGGCCGAGGCGTCCGACAGTTCAAAGGCTTGTTCGACCTTCAGGTCGGGCAGGCCTTCGATTTCGAGGATGCGGCCGGAGAAGATGTTCTTCTTGCCTTGCTTGGCAACCGTCAGCAGGCCTTGCTTGATGGCGTACAGCGGGATGGCGTTGACCAGATCGCGGAGCGTGACGCCGGGTTGCAGCTTGCCCTTGAAGCGGACCAGCACCGATTCCGGCATGTCCAGCGGCATGACGCCGGTGGCGGCGGCAAAGGCCACCAGGCCCGAGCCGGCGGGGAACGAGATGCCGATGGGGAAGCGGGTGTGCGAGTCGCCGCCGGTGCCGACGGTGTCGGGCAGCAGCATGCGGTTCAGCCACGAGTGGATCACGCCGTCGCCGGGACGCAGCGACACGCCGCCGCGCGTGCTGATGAACTCAGGCAGCGTGTGGTGCGTCTTGACGTCGACGGGCTTGGGGTAGGCGGCGGTGTGGCAGAACGACTGCATCACCAGGTCGGACGAGAAGCCCAGGCAGGCCAGGTCCTTCAGTTCGTCGCGGGTCATCGGGCCGGTGGTGTCCTGGCTGCCGACCGAGGTCATCTTCGGTTCGCAGTAGGTGCCCGGGCGGATACCCTTGCCTTCCGGCAGGCCGCAGGCGCGGCCGACCATCTTCTGGGCCAGCGTGTAGCCGCGGCCGGAGTCGACCGGATCCTTGGGCAGGCGGAACAGCGTCGAGGGCGCCAGACCCAGCGCTTCGCGGGCCTTCGCGGTCAGGCCGCGGCCGATGATCAGCGGAATGCGGCCGCCGGCGCGCACTTCGTCGAACAGCACGTCGGACTTGACCTCGAATTCGGCGATGACTTCACCGTTCTTGATGGCCTTGCCGTCGTAGGGGCGCAGTTCGACCACGTCGCCCATTTCCATCTTGGAAACGTCGAGTTCGATCGGCAGGGCGCCAGCGTCTTCCATCGTGTTGTAGAAGATCGGGGCGATCTTGTTGCCCAGGCACACGCCGCCAAAGCGCTTGTTCGGCACGAAGGGGATGTCTTCGCCCGTGAACCACAGCACCGAGTTGGTGGCCGACTTGCGCGACGATCCCGTGCCGACCACGTCGCCCACGTAGGCAACCAGGTGGCCCTTTTCCTTCAGGGATTCGATGAACTTGACCGGGCCGCGCTTGCCGTCTTCTTCCGGTTCGAACGCAGCGCCGTCGCGCTTGTTCTTGAGCATCGCCAGGGCGTGCATCGGGATGTCGGGACGCGTGGTGGCGTCAGGGGCGGGCGACAGGTCGTCGGTGTTGGTTTCGCCAGGGACCTTGAAGACCGTGATGGTCAGGCTTTCCGGCAGTTCCGGACGGCTGGTGAACCATTCGGCGTCGGCCCAGCTTTGCAGCACGGACTTGGCGTTGGCGTTGCCCTTGTCGGCCTTTTCCTTCACGTCGTGGAAGGCGTCGAACATCAACAGGGTCTTCTTGAGCGCATCGGCGGCGATGGTGCCGATTTCCGCATCATCCAGCAGGTCGACCAGCGGGCCAATGTTGTAGCCGCCGAGCATCGTGCCCAGCAGTTCAGTCGCCTTGGCACGGCTGATCAGCGCACAAGCTTCCTTGCCCAGCGCCACGGCGGCCAGGTAGGAGGCCTTGACCTTGGCGGCATCGTCCACGCCGGCCGGCACGCGATGCGTCAGCAGCTCGACCAGGTTCTGCTCCTCGCCAGCGGGCGGGTTCTTCAGCAGTTCGATCAGTTCAGCGGTTTGTTTGGCCGTAAGGGGCAGCGGGGGAATCCCCAGAGCCGCGCGTTCGGCGACGTGTTGGCGGTAAGTATCCAGCATGTGAGGCCTGCTCAAAGTCGGGTTGGAAGAAGGGTTGTCGGCCGGAATTGTAGAAGCAAGTGGGGGCCGGTAGCAAATGTCTTATATCTTATATAAGACTTGAGTCGATAGCTGTTGTTCGGTGGCGACGCCTTGGCCGGGCGACGGGCGTCCGACGTTGGTCGTCGGCTGCGGGCCTCGGGCGGCTGGAGTCGTGCGGCAGGAGTCGTGCGGCAGGAGTCGGGCACGCGGCAGCGGGGTGGGGAGGTGGGGGCGCCTGGACGACAATGGCCCAGGCGCCCCGCAAAGAAAAAGCGGCCCCGTGGGCCGCTTCGGTAAAAAAGCCCACCGCCAGCCGATCAGGGCGCCGTGGCGTCGTACACCACGCCGACGCGGGCAAAGTTGCCGCCGTATTGCTTGACGTCCACCTGGAACGGCGCACTGTCGCCCGGCGGCAGCCGCGGCACCCGCAGTTCCTGGAACGTGGCGCCCGTGAGCTGATCCTGCGCGTCATACAGGCTGACCCACACGCGCACCTTTTCGACCTCGCTGCTGCTGTCGTTGCGCACCCGGCCGTGCACCGTCACGTACTTGTAACGGAAGCGGTAGGTAAAGTTCAGCGTGCCGGTGCCGATGGCGGCTTCGGTGTTTTCCACCGTCACGGCCAACTGCGGACGCGGGCCGGGCAGGGCAGCGCGTTTGGCGGGCAGCCAGTTGGTTTTCACTTCCGTAAAGCGTTCGACGCGCCCGGTCAGCGCCACGGGCACGCGCTCGCCAGGGTACAGATGCGTCGGCAGGCTCCAGGCCTGGCGCAGCTCGAGCGGACGCGACCCGTCGAACACCGCGATTTCCGCCCGGGGCGACAGCGCTACGAACTGGTCGCTGGTGTTGACCAGTTCGGCATACAGCACCGGGCGTTCGATTTCGTCCAGCAGCCGGCGAGGTGCGGACAGCTTCAACGCCCCGGCTTCAAACAGGGCGAAATCCGGGTCCAGCAGTTCTTCGGTGGTCAGACGGACGTGGTCGATGACCCGCGTGTTGGCCGGGCTGACGCGCACGATGCGGCTGACGGGCGGCTTGGCCTCGGGCTCGGCGGATTTGGCCACGGCCTGCGCCGGGGGAGGACTGGCGGATCCCAGCGCGGTGTATTTCCACGCGGCATACCCGCCCGCGCCAAACAGGATCAGCGCCAGCCCTGCCAGGGCCGGCCGCGACAGGCGCCGGGAGGAGGAGGGATCAGCTTTCACTTTGCACCATGTAATCGTAGGAGGCGACCTCGCCATCGCGCAGCATTTCGCAGCGCACGTCGAAGGACGTCAGCGCGTCGGGGGCCAGCGGGCTGGCGGTCGCGTAGCCGTTGCCCGTGCCGATCAGGCCGCCGTCCGCGCCGTAGAGCATGACGGTGATCTGCGTGCTGCTGGCAGGGTTGGTGCCCTGGTTGCGGATCAGGCCGACCAGACGGTAATTGCCGTCATTGCGCACAAGCTGAACGCGGCTGGCAGCCACGTCGTTGTTCTTGCCGCGCGCGGGCGACGGCGTGCCGACCTGCAAGTCGTAGCGGCTGTACGCCTTGGACGGCAACGATATCTTCAGCGGCGTGTACTCCCCCGGTTCCAGCGAGCGCGCGGGCGCCGAGCCCGACACGGTGGACAGCGACAGGTCGCCCTGGAAGAACGATGCCGTCACGCGCGGCACGTCGATCTTCCGGCCGGTCTCGTTGCGCACGATCATGACCAGCTCGTTGCGCCCGCGCGTCTTGATCTCCTGCACGTCCGTCAGCTTGACCAGCGAGGCGTCGATGGGCGGTTCGACAATGCGGGCGGGCAGGGGCGACGGGCGCGAACCCAGCGATGAGACGACCAGCGGAATGACGACGGCGGCAAGGATCGCCGCCGAGATCGCCGCGATGGCGGCGGGCTTGATGGGCGCAGGCTTGGGCTGCTGGATGTTGCGCAGGATCTTTTCCAGCCGCTGCGCGACGTTGTCTTCGACCAGCGTCACCGCATGGCAGTGGCTGCACTGGTATTCGTTGGTGTCCAGCTTGGTGAAACTGGCGCTGCCGCACGTGGAGCAGGTCAGCGTCACCGTGTTGATAGTGGTCTGTTTGGGCGTCATTCTCGCTGGGCGTCTTTTGCGCTACGCAGGCGGTCCGGCCGCGCGCCGCGATCCGGGACGGCGCGGCGGGATCGGCGTGAAGGGCTTACCGGGCGGCAAGGATAGCGGCCGTCGGCCGCACCCGGGGTGCATGAGCGCATCAGTTTGTGACCATATGTGTGGAATCGGCGATATCGGGGCCGGAATGCGTGCCGAACCCGGTGCTATCATCCCCGGCGAAAAATCGTTGTCACATCAACTATTACGCTGCCGTTTCCCGTCGATCCGCTCTCATGCCGCCCCAATTGGCGCGCAGCCGGGCAGAGCCGAGGTCTGGCTCTCCTGTATGAGCATCTATCAACATCTGCTTTTTCTGGCCTGCGTGGCGCTTGCCACCTATGCCCAGACGATGACGGGCTTTGCGTTCGGCCTGGTGCTGCTGGGCCTGTCGGGCGTGTTCCAGCTTGCCTCGGTGTCCGAGGTGGCCAACGTGGTCAGCGTGCTGTCCCTGGTCAATGCGGGCGTCACGTTGCTGCGCGCCAGGCCGCAGGTGAACTGGTCGCTGCTGACCCCCGCCGCGGTCAGCAGCCTGGCCGGCGTCGGGGTGGGCGTGGCCGCGCTGACGTGGATCAGCGGGTCCATGGCGGTGTTGCTGCAATTGCTGCTGGGCGTCACCATCCTGGCGTGCGCCATTTTGCTCGTGACGCGAACCCAGCCGCTGGCGCAGTTGTCGTCCCGCACTTCCAGCGTATTTTTCGGTGGCGTTTCGGGCGTGCTGGGCGGCCTGTTTTCCAGCGCCGGTCCGCCCATGGTCTATCACCTGTACCGCCAGCCGCTGCCGTTGGCCACCATCCGCAACAGCCTGCTGATTCTCTTCTCGCTGAACGCCACGGTGCGCCTGGCGCTCGTGACCGGGCAGGGCGCGTTCATGGTGTCGTCGTTCTGGTTGAGCGTGCAAGCGCTGCCGGTCGTGATCGGCGTGACGTGGTTTGCGCGCCGCTACAGCACCGAGAATTCGATGAAGAAGGTCAAGCGGATGGTGTTCGTGCTGCTGCTGGCAGCCGGGTTGGGGCTCATCGTGCCGGCGACGAGGATATTGGCGGCCGGCTAGGTACGGCCGGTTAGGCGCGGCCGGCTAGGTGCGGCCGGCTAGGTGCTGCCGGCTACGCGCTGCCGGCTAAGCGAGGCCCATCGGGCGCAGCCGGCGAGATACCGCCGGCCTCACTCTCCCGTCAGCCACGCTCCCCCGTGATGTAGCGCTCGAGTTCATGAATGATGAATTTCTGCTCGCTCATCACGTCCTTGACCAGGTCGCCGATGGACAGCAATCCGATCAGCTTGTCGTTGTCGATGACCGGCAGATGGCGAAAATGCCGTTCGGTCATCATGGCCATACAGTGTTCCCGCGTGTCGGTGGGGCTGACGTAATACACCGAGTCCGTCATGATGTCGCGCACCTTGGTCGTGCGCGACGACCGGTCCTGCAGCACGATCTTGCGCGCGTAGTCGCGTTCGGTCAGCATGCCCAGCACCACGTCGCCCTCCACCACCACCACCGCCCCGATGCTGCGGTCGGCCATCGTCTTGATCGCGTCGAAGACCGACGAATCCGGCGAAACCGTTACGACGGCGTGATTGGCCTTTTCCCTGAGAAGCTCAGCAACTGTCTTCACGATGTGCTCCCGAATCGGTGGTGAGGATCGAAGCACCATCCTAAGCCTGCCTGCGGCATTGCCGCAAGCAGGGCGCGTTACATCGTGTTTTTGACGCGAATCGCTGGCGCGGATCGGCCTTCATGCCGTTTCCTTGCCGTACAACGCCGTACGCAGATAGGTCAGCGCGTCGCTGCGGCTGCTGAGGGCGTCAGCCCCGATGCGGTAATGCCAATGCGATTCCGATCCCGCCGCGAGCCGCCATTCGCGCAGCCTGCGCGTATACAACTGCAGGTCGTACTCCTCGGTGACGCCAATGGCGCCGTGCACCGCGTGCGCGATGTCGGCCACACGCGGCACGGCCAGGCTGGCGCGGGCCTTGCCCAGCGCGGCGAGCAGCGGACGGGGCAGGCCGTCATCGCCCTGAAAGGCCAGTTGCGCCGCCATGCGCGCGGCCCACACGTGTTCGGCCATCTCGCTGATCTGCTGCTGCACGGCCTGAAAGCGCCCGATGGGCTTGCCGAACTGCGCGCGCTGGTTTGCATAGTCCAGCGTCATCGCCAGCACGCGATCCATGGCGCCGGCGATCAACCCCGCGTAGGCGGCGGCCGCCATCGTATCCAGCGGCGCCGGACCGTCGAGGCGTTCGGCGTCGGACAGCGCGCAGGAAACGCCGCCGTCCAGGCTGCCGTGCACCCCGTTGGATTCGACGCGCGCCGCCTGCATGGGCAGCAGCCAGGTCTGGCCATCAATGCCGGCCAGCACGTAGTCAGCGCTGCGCGCCCACGCTACGCTCACGCCCGCGATACGCCCGCCGTCGATGGCAAGGCCGCCCGGTGCAAGCGCGATGGCCCCCGCCGCCTGCGGCCGCTGCACGCGGCTCAGCCACGCGCGCGCCAGCAGCGTATGAGCAAGGGGGTAGGGGCACAGATGGCGCCCCGCCGCCAGCACGACGGGCAGCACATCGGCCAGGCCCAGGCCCGCGCCGCCATGATCTTCCCGCACCAGCGCATCCGCGAATCCCGCATCCTCGCAGGCCTGCCACGCGTCACCGGACGGCTGGCCCCGCTCCATGCGCCGGATCACATCCGGGGTGCAGGTCTGGGCAAAAAGGCGTTCGGCGGCGTCGCCAAAAATGTTGTCCATGACGGTCGTCCTTATCGAAGGCCAAGGCCGCGGGCAATGATGCCGCGCAGGATTTCGCGGGTGCCGCCGCGCAGCGAGAACGTCGGCGCGACCTGTTCCAGATAGGCCAGCGTGCGCAGCAGTGGCAGCGGCACGGGGCGGTCGGGGTGCCTGCCCAGCGTATCGCCGATCAGGCGCGGAATCGCCTGTTCAAGCTCGGTGCCCAGATCCTTGACCAGCGACGCCTCCGTGGCGGGGCTCAGGCCCGCCGCCAGCTTGCCGGCCACGGCCAGCGACATCGCGCGCAGCACCGCCATCTGCGACAGGATGCTGCCCAGCGCTGTCCGGCTGGCGGCATCGGCATCGCCACCGCCATCGCGGCAATGCGCCAGCCAGCACTCCAGCAGGGCGATGCTGGAGTACAGGCGCTCGGGGCCGCTGCGCTCGAAGGCCAGTTCCGCATTTACCTGGGCCCAGCCGCCGCCTTCTTCGCCGATCAGCGCCTCGTCGGGCAATTCGACGTTGTCGAAGAAGACTTCCGAAAAGTGCGCATCGCCCGCCAGGTCTTCGATCGGGCGCACCGACACGCCGGGCAACGACAGGTCCACGATCACCTGCGACAGCCCCTGATGCCGGTCGTCCGCGGTGCCGGACGTGCGAACCAGCGCAATCATGTAGTGCGAACGGTGCGCGTTCGTCGTCCAGATCTTGTTGCCGTTCAGCCGCCAGCCGCCAGCGAAGGGTTCGGCTCGGGTGCGGATGCTTGCCAGGTCCGAGCCGGAGCCCGGCTCGCTCATGCCGATGCAGAAGAAGGCCTGCGCGGCGCAGATGCGCGGCAGATAAAAGTCCTTTTGCGCTGGCGTGCCGTATTTCAGGATGAGCGGCGCGCTCTGGCGGTCGGCAATCCAGTGCGCCGACACCGGCGCGCCCGCGCCCAGCAATTCTTCGGACAACACGAATCGCGCAAAGTGGCCGCGCGCCGCGCCGCCGTATTCGCGCGGCAGCGTCAGGCCCAGCCAGCCGCGTTCGGCAAGCTGGCGGCTGAAGCCCGCGTCAAAACCCATCCATGAACGGGCGCGCTCATCCGGCTCCAGGCCGTCCAGCGCATCGGCCAGGAAGGCGCGCACCTCGGTGCGCAAAGCTTCATCCTCGGGAGGAATGGCAGTGAGTTCCAGCGTGTCGATCATCAGTCGCTCCGGGTCAGGCAAGGGCGCCGCGACAGGCGCCGACGGCCACTATCCGGGAATGCGCTGATAGCTGTCCAATATTATTTTGCGGGTTTGCGATATGTGATTCTTATCGAAACGTCAGACGAGAATCCGAGGCTCCTCCTCCACTGCTTCAGGAAGCGCGTGAGACCGCGAAAAACGGTTCACCAGATCGTGCAGGGCATCGGACAACTGCGGATCGCTCCAATCAAGCTCCGCCTCCAACAGAGCAGCGATGGCATCGACCGCCTGCGCGACCTCAGTCCATTCCACCGCGAGGGCCGCGCCGCGGAGCCGGTGCGTGGCCCTGAGCGTGGCGTCGGTGTCGCGCAATGCCGCCGATTCAAGGATCGCGAATACGTCCTGCCTCAGGCTTTCAATGACTTGCTCCATGCTCAGGCCCACGTTGCTCCCGGTGGGCGGAACAATTTTTTCCAGGACTACCCCGCACCACAACTCGATCGTGTCCTGCAGCTTCCCTGACCGGATGGGCTTGCTCAGTATCCCGTCCATGCCCGCGTCAAAACATCTCGCGACGTGTTCACTTCCGGTTGAAGCGGATATCGCGATGATGGGGCAATGCGCCTGCCCCGCAGCTTCTTCCATTTTTCGAAAATCAGCGGTCAGCGTGTAGCCGTCGCAGTCCGGCAGATCGCAATCCATCAACACCACATCGTAAGTGCCTTGGGAAAAGCAGTCGAGCGCCTGCGTGCCGTTCTGCGCGATCACGGCGGTGCAGCCGAAACTTTCCAGCTGTGCCTGCAACACCGCCTGATTCGCCGCGGTGTCTTCCACGACCAGCACGCGCAGCCCGCTCGCCGGCTTCGCACCGTTAGGCACTGGCTGTGCCGCTTCGGTTTGAATCGCGGCGCCTTTGGGCGCCAGCAGCACCGGAAGATGAATCTCGAACGTCGTTCCCTCTCCGACCGTACTGCGCAGGGAAATCCGCCCCTGCATCAGCGTGACCAGATCCCGGCTGATCGCAAGCCCCAGTCCCGTTCCGCCGGATCGCCGGTAGGTGCGGGTCACCTGCGCGTAAGGTTGGAACAGCTTGAGTTGCGCCTCGTCGGAAATCCCGATGCCCGTGTCACTGACGGAAATCACCAACGCGACATGCTTGGGAATCGCGCTCTCGGACACGGAATATCGCACCGTGACGCCGCCCGTCTCGGTGAATTTGATGGCATTGGAGACGAGGTTATGCAGAACCTGCCCGAGCCGCGCATCGTCCAGCATGAGCAAGGGAGGATCGGGGTCGCCTTGATAACTCAGGGACAAATGCCGTTCCCGCGCGCGAAGTTGATGCAGTTCGACGGTATTGCGCACCAGCGCCGAGATATCCACGGGATCCAGCTCGAGCTTGAGCTGGCCCGCCTCCAGTTTTGTGACGTCCAGCACGTCGTCAATCAACGCCAAAAGCGATTGCGCGCCATTATTCGCGAGATCGGCATAATGCCGCTGCTGCTCGCCCAATGGCGTATTGCGCAGCAGCTCCACGGCGGCCAGCACGGAATTCATGGGGGAACGGATTTCGTGGCTCATCACCGCCAGGAACATCGTCTTTTCGCGTTCATTGCGTTCGGCCCGTTGTCGTGTGCGATGCATCTGCACGGCCACCGCGGAGAGCAGGAGAAGCACGACACCCACCAAAACCAGTTCATGCGGATAGTCTTCGACGAGATTGACGAGCGTCGGCTCTTCCTTTAGGTGGATGCCGAGCCATTCATCGTGCAATTGCCGGAGCTCGGCCGGCGTGATCGCAGCCAACGCCTTTTGCAGGATCGAATGCAATACAGGCTGATCGTCGCGAACGGTCATGCCGATTTCGGTCGTCATGGCGGGCAAGACGCCTGAAATCTGAAGCTGTCCTCGATACTCGCGGTACAGATACGGAACGAGATAGGCCTCTGTACCCACCGCCGCGTCGGCTTCCCCGTCCAGCACTTGCTGCAGCATCGTTCGTGCGGAGCCGCCGACGATCAGATTCACGTTGGGCGCTTTCCGTTTCAATTCTTCCGCGTACAGGGACAGGACGGGCAGGGTCACGGTCATGCCGTTCAGTTGATCCGCTTCGATCACAAAGGGTTTATTCGTGCGCGTGATGATGATGCCGGCGCTGACGTGATAGGGGGCCGTGTGCAACATGCCCGGCATCGCAGCCACTTCGCCGTTGACGCGCATCGCCGAAATCACATCGACTTCTCCGCGGCGAAGCAGGTCCACCCGTTCCTGCCGGGTGGGCGCCTGACGGAACGTGAACTTCAGTCCGGTCTTGCGCGAGATTTCGTTAAGAAACCCCGCCGACAGCCCTTCCGCGCGGTTACCCCGCAAGTATTCGATGGGATCCAGATTGTCCAGAACGCTCACGCTGAGCACGGGATTCCTGGCAATCCAGGCGCGTTCTTCGTCAGTCAGCGCCAAGCCGGTTGGGTTTGATTGGGCGTGCGCCCACCCCGCCGTCAGGCCGAGAGCGGCGATCAGGACGATGCGCAGGAGCACCCCGGCGTACATGGTCAGTCTAATGTCTGGCGAATCTTGAACAAGCCGTTATCGGACGTCACGCCCAGTTTTCTGAATGCGGCCGCCTTTTGCGAACTGATCGTCTTGATGCTGCGATGAAATTTTTCAGCAATCTCGGACACCGTCATGCCCTCCAGAAAGCATCGGATCACTTCCTGTTCGCGTGCAGATAGCGACGCTTGCCGCAGCGCATCTTCCGCGACCTCGTGGTTTGGCTGGTCAGACGAGGTGGTGGCGTCGGCAACCTGATAGGACATGTCCGCGCTCAGGTAGATGGCCCCAGAAGCCACGGTGCGGATGGCCTTCATCAGGTCTCCCATATCCTCTTCCTTGCCCATGAAGCCCCGCGCGCCGACCCGCAGTGACAGCGCGACGGTGGCCGACTCATGATGGGCCGACAGAACAAGAATGCGGCAATCGGGAAACTTGGCTCGTAGCGCACGAATCAGCGAGACGCCATCGACTTCGTCTCGGCCGAGCGAAAAGTCCAGCAGCAGCACGTCGGCCGGCAGTTGCGCCATGCCGCGCATGAGCTCGCGGCTTGTCTCGTAGGCGCCCACCAGTTCAATGTCGGGTTCCGCCAGCAGGTGAGTGACAAGTCCGTGCCGTACAACCGGGTGGTCGTCAAGTAAGGCGATACGCAAGCGCTTCATAGGGGGCCAGGGACCAGGAGAAACACCAGGATGATCAGCGTTTTAGGACTATTCCTATTGATAACACTGCATCGTCATGAATGGCAATTGTTTGTAATCTTTTTGGCGTGGTGCGGCCCTTTTTATAGGCTGCGCCGACGATTGCAATTGCCCTATGCTCCGGCGTCACTTCCTGGCCGACCTGCATCGGGTCGGGGTTGATAACGAAAAAATTATAGGAATGGGGAGCATGGCTGAATATCAGACTGCTCCTAGAGGCGGGGGCGGAAATGTCAAGAAAGGCAAAGACGCTTGGCCGGCGCACCGCGGGCTAGTCGGACCCGCCGGGCGCGACGGAGCGCCGCTTCACGGCGGCGAGCTGCAGGAAGTCTGACGTTTCCATCGGCCGGGCGAGGGCGTAGCCCTGCCCGACATGGCAACCCAAGCCGTAGAGCTGGTCGATCGTGGAGGGGTCTTCAATCCCTTCAGCAACCAGGCGCAGGTCGAACGAGCGCGCCAGGTCCACGATGCCGGCGATGATTTCCCGCGATCGGGAGGCGGGAAGCGCGGATCGGACCAATGAGCCATCGATCTTGAGTTCGTCGAACGGCATCTGCGAAAGCAAAGCCAAGGTGGCGGTGCCGGCGCCAAAATCGTCCAGCGATACCTGGAACCCATTTGCGCGCAAAGCCGTAATGGATGCCGAAAGGCACAGCGCGTCATAGGCAGGCGATTCCTCGGTCAGTTCGATGATCAGCCGGCTGGCCGGTAGTCCCGCGCGTGCCATCTTCATTGCCAGGATTTCCGGCAGTCCGGGCGCGCAAATCGTGTTGGGAGACGCATTCACCGCCAGCGTCAGGGCCAGCCCCGCCTTGTCGAGCGCATGCAAGGTTTCGATTGCGCGGCGTTTGATATAGCTGAACAGCAGCAGGTCCAGACCCAGCCGGTTCACGATGGGCAGGAGAACGGCCGGTGGCACGTCGCCCAGTTTTGCGTGGCGCCAGCGAATCAGGACCTCGCCGCCCACCATCGTCCCGTCCCGGAGATCGAACTGCGGCTGGATGACCACGCGCAACCCATTGCCGGAGGTCAAGGCGGCAATCACGTCTTCTTCGGACGGCAGTGGGACGTCGGCATGTTCCAGCGACAAGCCACGAATGGGCGCGGCAAGCAGTTGCCCAAGATAGGCGCGCAAGGCCTCCGTCCGCGAGTCGGTGGCGATGCCCACTTGAATGCCCCATTCGCGAGCCAGGCGCGCATGGGATTCCAGCGACGCCAGCGATATGCCGCAAAACTGGTCATGCCCGCCGCGCTGATGGCCGGGCAACGCGTTGCCGGCTTTGTGTAAGGCGGCCCGCGCGCTCGGGGCCTCATCGCCGGCCCACAGCACATGCGGAATCCGCCTGTCGTGACCCGCCGTGCTCAGCGTTTTCAACATGCTTGGCAGCTTCAGGCCGTCGCTGAATCCGGAATGGATCTCGGCCACGACAACGTCAATGTCCTGGCTACGGACCAGGCTGGCGGCCGCGTGCAGGGTGGCCGCGCGCACCGGCCGATGGGTACCGATGCTGTCCAGCGCCTTTCCCATCCGCACGGCGAATGGCCCCTCCCGCGCCAGAATCAGCGGCCGGGCGCGGGGGAAGGGCGCGGGTGCGGGGGTGTCGCTTGTGCTCACTTCATATCTCGAGTTCGTTTTTCTGTCCGAAAAATGTAGCAATGCGATTTCGAGCCGGGTATCGGAGTAGGACTAAATGCGATGGCAAGGCGCGAGAAGATCGCGAAGATCGCAGGCATAGGGATGCTTTGAAAGCGCACGGTCTTTTTCGGAGCAGTCCGATTTCGGCGGGAAACCGACGCCGATAAAGTCCTGGCCATGATGTCTCCTCGTTCGACGCGCGCCCGGCAACCGGGCGCACCTGCCGACTCCACGGCCCGCAACATGCATCCCGTTGCATCGCGTCCCTTCGAATAACGATGGCAGAGAGCAGCTTCCAGACCCGCGCTGGGCATCGTCACGCGGAAATTCCCCATCCAGCCCGTTGAATCACAGGGCTGTGCGTACATGAACCAGCAAGTGAGCGTATTGTGAAGACCCATTCGATTGCGGCCGCCGTTCCTGGCGTTTCCTTGGACAACAGCGTTGCGCTGCAGTCCCGCGCCGGCATGGCGGCGCAGGCTTGCAGCCGTTCGCTGCGCAGGCGCGTCAGCGCGATGCTGCGCCTGGCCTGCCGCGTGCTGGGCATCAAGCGCCGCAAAGGTTCGGGCTTGGCATTGCTGGGTGCGGCCTCGGTGGTCTTGATGTCGGGCACGCCCGCGCATGCGGCAAACGGCATACACATCAACGCAAGCGCGGCCGGCCCCTGCGTCGGCATCAATGACCCGCGGCCGTGGTTCTTCCCCGTGTCCAATGCCGAGCACATGCGGGCCGAGTTCAATACGCGAGATACCTCAGAAGCCTGCAATTCGGGCTATACCGGCCAACGGGACTCCGTGTTGTTCTACCGTCCCTCGACCGTCAGCGGAGTGGGGGCGACGTCGCTGATGCTCGGCGGGGAACTGGCCGTGAATGGCGGGTTCATTAAATTGGGCGATGCGACGACGGGCCAACGCATCGGCAACGTCAACACCACGGCTGCCGCGTTGGGTCTGGCGATTGGCGATGGCGCCATCGCGCAGGGGGGCGGGCTCGGTCTGGGCAGTCTGGCCAGGGCCACGGGGATGGTGGCAGCGACGGCGCTCGGCAACAAGACAACCGCTGCCGGTAACTATTCCACGATCGTCGGCACGGCATCCCGGGTGTCTGTCCTGGACGCGCCAACCCGCCTGTCCAACACCCATTACATGACCGTCCTGGGGCCCAGCGCTGTTGCGGTAGGGGAAAGTTCCACGGCCGCGGGCCGATTTTCGCAGTCACCCGGGACCCGCTCGTTGGCATTGGGCCGGGCGACCGTTTCGAGGCAGACGGACAGCGTGGCGTTGGGTATGGAAGCTGCCGTTTCCCACAGCCAATCCGTCGCGTTAGGCGCTGGATCGGGGACGAGTGACTACCAGACGGCGCAACCGGTGGTCCTCAATGGCGTGTCCTACAGCTTCGATAGCACCGGGCTTGCCGGTGTTGTCAGTGCGGGAACCGCCTTTCGAAACCGGCAATTCGTCAATGTGGCGCACGGCATGGTGAATGCGCAAAGCCGTGACGCGGTGACTGGCGCGCAACTCTTCGCGGGCTATGACGCCATTAATGTGCTGGGGACGTCGGACCGGCGGCAGCAGACTGCCTTGGACGATAACGCGGCGGGCTTGAGGGCGGCGCGCGCAGGCCAGGCAGCCATGACGGCCTCGACGGCGCAGGCGATCGGCGGCGGCGCGTCCGTGGGCGCCGATGGCCTGATTGTCATGCCCAACCAGCAGGCAGGCGGCCAGGGCGAGGGCCAGGGACAGGCAGCCACCGTGGTCGGCTCGCTCGTCGCCGTCGATCGCCGCTTGAAGACCGAAGACGTCAGGTTGGGCGAGGTGTTCGATCAGGCGTTTGACGCCCACGGTAAGACGAGTGTTGCCGAGGACCAGTTGCGGGGCATTGGGCCTGGCGAGACCGTCGCGGCGCGTATTGACGACGTGAAGCGGAACACGTTGGCGTGGGATGCGGCGCAAGGCGTCTACAACGCGACGAACGGCACCGGCGCGCAGCACCGGATCGCGAGCCTGGCGGCGGGCCAGGCGGCGACGGACGCGGTGAACAAGGGTCAACTGGACCGCGCCGCGGCGGATCTGAAGGCGCATGGCGAGGGCCTGCTGCGCGAACGTGACGGCCAGTTGCAGGTGGGCGCGGGCTCGGCGGCCACGACGGTCAATCTGGCCGGCAACACGCCGCAGCGCGATGCGCAGGGCAATCCGGTGTTGGACGCTGGCGGCAATCCGGTCATGACGCCGGTGAACCGGACGTTGACGGGCGTGGCCGACGGCGTGAATGTCCATGACGTGGCAAACAAGAGGCAGCTTGACGGCGTGGCGCAGGCCGTCACCGTCGCGCAGGCTGCGGCTACGGCCGCGCAGCGTGCGGCCGATGCGGCGCAAGACGCAGCTGCTGGCGCGCAGCCAGTGGCCACCGCTGCGCAAGGCGCGGCGACTGCCGCGCAACGGTCGGCCGATGCCGCGCAGATTGCGGCTGCCGGCGCGCAGCAATCGGCAGGCGCGGCCGATGCCAAGCTGGCGGGCATTGGTGACAACGAAACCGTGGCTGGGCGCATCGCGCAGGCGGCCCAGGCTGCGACGGATGCGGCGGGCCGGGCTGCCGGCCAGTCGCTGGCGGACGCGCTGGGCGGTGGAGCGACGATGGGCGCTGACGGCAAGCTGGGCGCGCCCGCCTATGGCGTGAGCCAGATCGGCGCGGACGGCCAAGTGGCTGCGCAAAGCCAGACGGCCACCAACGTGGGCGATGCGCTGTCCGCCCTCGACGCCAACGTCATCAAGGTGAATGACCGCGTGCTGGCGCAGGACGCCAAAGTGAATGGCCTGACGCAGGACCTGAGTGACCTGCGCAGCGACAGCTTGCAGTGGAACGAGCAGGCCGGCGCATTCAGCGCGGCCCACGGCGGGGATGCGCCCAACCGGATCGTGAACGTGGCGGCCGGCCAGGCGGCAACGGACGCGGTGAACAAGGGTCAACTCGAGAACGTGACGCAGGCAGTGACCGCCGCGCAGGATGCCGCGTCGGGCGCCGGGACGGCAGCAGAAGCCGCCCAGGGCGTGGCCAGCGCTGCCGATCAGGCGGCTCGGGCGGCCCGCGACACGGTATCGGGAGCGCGGCTTGCCGCGGAGGCGGCGCAGGTAACGGCTGCGGGCGCGCGACAGGCCGCGTTGTCGTCTGAGCGCGCGGCGACCGGCGCGCAGCAGGCTGCACAGGCTGGCCGGGCTGCGGCGGTGGACGCCCGGCAGGCGGCCGATGCGGCGCAAAGCGCCGCAACGGGAGCCCGGCAGGTGGCTGACGCGGCGCAAGGCACGGCGACGGGCGCCCAGCAGGCAGCCACGGCTGCGCAAGCCGCGGCAACCCGTGCGCAGGGGACGGCCGGTGCGGCGCAAGTTGCCGCCGCCGGCGCTCAGCAAGCGGCGGATGCGGCCAATGCGAAGCTGGCGGGTATCGGCGACGGCGAGACGGTGGCCGGGCGCATCGCGCAGGCTGCCCGGGACGCGGCCGATGCGGCGGGCCGGGCAGCGGGCCAGTCACTGGCCGACGCGCTGGGCGGCGGGGCCACGGTGGGCGCGGACGGCACGCCGGGCGCACCAGCCTATGGCGTGAGCCAAATCGGGACCGACGGCCAAGTGGCCGCCCAAGCTCAGACGGCCACCAATGTCGGCGATGCGCTGTCCGCCCTCGACGCCAACGTCATCAAGGTGAACGATCGTGTGCTCGCGCAGGAAGCGCAGGCGGCCGGGCTGACGCAAGACCTTGCCGATCTGCGCAGCGACAGCCTGCGGTGGGACCAGGGCGCCGGCGCGTTCAGCGCGGCCCACGGCGCGGATGCGCCCAACCGGATCGTGAACCTGGCGGCGGGCCAGGCGGCAACGGACGCGGTGAACAAGGGGCAGTTGGACCAGGCGGTGGCGGATCTGAAGGCGCAGGGCGCGGGCTTGCTGCAGGAGCGCGACGGCCAGTTGCTGGCAGGCGCGGATTCGACGGCCAAGACCGTCAATCTGGCGGGCGGCACGCCCGAGCGCGATGCGGATGGCAATCCGGTGCTGGATGCCGGCGGCAATCCGGTCATGGCGCCGGTAAACCGGACGGTGACGGGTGTGGCTGACGGCGTGAACGGCAATGATGCCGTGAACAAGGGGCAACTCGACGGGGTGGCGCAAACCGCCTCGGCCGCGCAGGACGCTGCTGTCACGGCACAGCAGAGGGCCGACGCCGCGCACGTCACGGCCACCGGCGCGCAGCAGTCAGCCACGGCCGCGCAAAATGCGGCATCCATTGCGCAGCAGTCGGCCGCCACGGCGCAAGGTGCGGCGAGCGGCGCGCAACAAGCGGCCAATGCGGCCAATGCAAAGTTGGTGGGCATCGGCGACGGAGAGACGGTGGCCGGGCGCATCGAGCAGGCTGCGCACGCCGCGACGGAAGCGGCTGGCCGGGCAGCGGGCCAATCGCTGGCGGACGCGCTGGGTGGCGGGTCCGTGTTGGGCGCAGACGGCAAGCCCAGCGCGCCAGCCTATGCCATCAGCCAGTTCGATGCGGACGGCCGGATCGCCGCGCAAGACCAGACGGCAAATAACGTTGGCGACGCGCTGGCGGCTATCGACGCCAACGTCATCAAGGTGAACGACCGCGTGCTGGCGCAGGATGCCAAGGTAGGGGGCCTGACCCAGGACCTGAGCGATTTGCGCAGCGACAGCCTGCTTTGGGACGAGGGCGCGCAGGCATTCAGCGCGGCCCACGGCGCGGATGCGCCCAACCGGATCGTGAACGTGGCTCCGGGTCAGGCGGCAACGGACGCGGTGAACAAGGGCCAGCTCGACACGGTGACGCTGACTGCCGACGAGGCCCAGGCGGTGGCGGCGGATGCGCAACAGGTCGCCGAAGCCGCACAAGGCATTGCAATCGACGGCCAACGAGGCGCCGAGGCCGCGCAACGCACTGCCCGCGGCGCACAGCACTCGGCGGGCGACGCAAACGCCAAGCTGGCCGGCATCGGCGATGGCGAGACCGTGGCCGGTCGCATTGATGAAGCGGCGCGGGCCGCCGGTCAGTCGCTGGCGGACGCGCTGGGCGGCGGCGCAGCGGTTCGCGACGACGGCACGGTGCAGGGACCGGTGTTAGCCGTGACGGCCATCGGGTCCGCCGGCGGCGCAAACGCTCAGCCCTCGCCAGCGGGCAATGTCGCCGATGCCATCAAGACGATCGACGGCAGCGTGGCGGCGGTGAACGACAACGTCAACAGAGTGGGTGCGGATGCGTTAACGATGCGCGACCAGCTGAACGCGGGCCAGTTGGGCCTGGTGCAGCAGGACCCTGTCACGCACGACATTACGGTTGCCAAACAGACGGACGGCACGCGCATCACGCTGGAAGGTGCGTCAGGCGCGCGCACGCTGTCCGGCGTGAAGGCGGGCGAAATCAGCGGAACCAGCACGGAAGCGGTGGTGGGTTCGCAGCTGTTCACGGTGAACCAGGACCTGCTCAAGAACAGCCATGCGGTGGGCAGCCTGGAGGCGCTGACCAGCCAGCAGGGCGCGGCGCTGGGCTCGCTGTCGGCGCTGGTCGACAGCGGCAATGTGGGTCTCACGCGGCATGACCCGTCGAGCAATACAGTGTCGCTGGCCGCAGACCGAGGTGGCGACACCGTGGACGTGTCCGGCAAGGACGGCACGCGTCAAGTCACGGGCTTGCAGGACGGCCGCATCCAGGCCGGCAGCACCGATGCGGTGACGGGCGGGCAGATGAATGCGGTGACCGAGCGCATCAACCGGCTGGACGTGCGGGGCGCCAGCGTCGCAGTCGACAGCCGGGGCGACGGCAGCGACCGCGCGGTAGTCAGGCCGGGCAGCCGTGGGGTCGCGATGGGCGCAAATGCCCAGGCCACGGGCGCCAATAGCATCGCGACCGGCTCGGGCGCCACAGCCCGGGGCGCGGATGGCAGCGCGATGGGCGCTGGCGCTCAGGCGCAAGCTCCGGCCAGCACGGCGGTGGGCGCGAACGCCAAGGCGTCGGCCGCGGGCAGCGTGGCGATCGGCCAGGGCGCGCAGGCCACGCGCGCCAACACCGTATCGGTGGGATCGGCTGGCGCCGGACGCCAGATCACGCACGTTGCCCCGGCCACCTACGGCGCGGACGCGGTGAACCTGCGCCAGGCGATCGACCTCTCGCGGCGGGACGCCAACCAGGCTCGCGCGCAGGCCAAGCGCCATACCGACAGCCGCGTGTCGCAGCTGCGCCGCGACAACAACGCGGGCATCGCATCGGCCATGGCCATGGCGACCCTGCCGTCCACGGCCACGCCGGGCAAGTCCATGTTCGCGCTCGGCGCCGCCACGTACGACAGCCAATCCGCTGTCGCGCTGGGGGTGTCCGCGCGTTCGGGAAGCGGCACCTGGGTATACCGGGCTTCGCTCTCCGGCACGACGGGCGGCCAGACCGGCGCGTCCATCGGCCTGACCTATGCGTGGTAGCAGCCGGTCCGCTTAAGCCCGGAGACAGACGCTGCCGTCGCCGGGCGATTCCAGATTTAGGAGCAGTCCGATTTCGGCCCGAGATCGCTGCCGATAGAGTTCTGATCATGATGAATTTGAATCAGCAAGTGAGCGTATTGTGAAGACCAACTCCATTGCGGCCGATATGTTCGGCGCCTACTCCCCATGCGCGGGCGCGCGTCAGGCCGGCGCCGGTCTGGCCGCGCAAGCCCCAAGCCGTTCGCTGCGCAAACGCGTCAGTGCGATGCTGCGCCTGGCGTGCCGCGTGTTGGGGTTGAAGCGCCGCAAGGGCATGGGCCTAACTTTGCTGGGCGCGTCCAGCGTCGTCCTGATGGCGGGCACGTCCGCGCATGCCGCCAACGGCATACACATCAATGCGGAAGCCACGGGCAATTGCGTCAGCATCACCGCGCCCACCACGTCCGGAAATCAGCAAACACCAGGAAGCATCAACTTTTCCGATTCGAACGCGCGTTGCAACGCCAATGCGCCGAACCAAAAAGATCATGTGCTGTTCTATCGTCCCAGCGGCGTCGCCGGTACGGGCGCCACGTCACTGACGCTTGGCGGCGAGTTGTACATCAATGGCGGTTATCTCAAGCTGGGAGATCACACGACGGGCCAGCGGATTGGCGACGCCACTACCCAAGCCGCCCCGGAGGGGCTTTCGATTGGCAATGGCGCCCAATCGACACGTTTGAGCGTGAGTGTCGGCACCGGTGCGAGGGCCACGGGATCGGAGGCCGCTACGGCAGTTGGAAACAACGCGGCCGCCACCGGCTTTTACACGGTGGCGGTGGGCGCGGATTCCGTGTCTTCCGGCGATCGATCCACCGCGTTGGGTGCAATGGCGCAGGCGACCGCTGATGGTTCGCTGGCATTGGGCCACACGGCGGAGGCGTCCGCCAACAATGCCTTCGCGGCCGGGTTCGGCGCGAAGGCCCGGAACGCTGACAGCGTAGCGATCGGAACGGGCGCCACGGCGTCCCACAATCTGTCCGTCGCTCTAGGTAGCGGCTCGAGCACGCGGGCGGTCCAGGCACCGGCTCCGGTGGTGCTCAATGGCAAGACCTACACGATTGATTCCAGCTATTTGCAAGGCGTCGTGAGCGTCGGGGGCCCGCAAGCGGATGGCTCCCTCCTGACTCGCCAGATCATCAATGTGGCGCCGGGCGTCGTCAGCGCGCAAAGCACGGACGCGGTGAACGGATCGCAGCTGTTCGCCGCCTATGACGCCATCAATGAACTGGGCGTCGTGGACCACAGGCTTGCGGACCTGGTCGACAGGAACATCACCGACGTGGCCGCGACGCGGGCCAGCCAGGCCGCAGCGACCCAATCGGTGGCGCAGGCGATCGGCGGAGGAGCGTCCGTCGACGGCCAAGGCCGGATCGTCTTGCCCACGCTGGCGCTGTCGAGCACGGGCGCCGGGCAGTCGCAGCCGACGACACTGATGGGCGCGGTCAACGCGATGGATCGGAGCCTCGCGAGTCATGCGGCGGCGCTGCAGGACGTTTCACAGATCGCCGAGGACGCGAACGCCAAGGCCGACGCTGCCGCCCGCCAACTGCAGGGATTTGGCCCCGATGAGACGGTGGCCGGCCGCATCGACGACGTCAGGCGCAACAGCTTGCAGTGGGATCCGGGGCAAGGCGTATACAACGCGACGAATGATTCGGGCGCGCAGAACCGGATCGTGAACCTTGCGGCAGGCGAGGCGGCCTCCGATGCGGTGAACAAGGGGCAATTGGATCAGGCGGTGTCGGCATTGAAGACGCAGGGCGAAGGCCTGCTGCGGGAGCGCGACGGCCAGTTGCAGGTGGGCACGGGTTCGGCGGCCACGACGGTCAATCTGGCCGGCGCGACGCCGCAGCGCGATGCGCAAGGCAACCCGGTGCTGGACGCCGGCGGCAACGCGGTCATGGTGCCTGCGAATCGAACGTTGACGGGCGTGGCTGACGGCGCGAGTGCCAATGATGCGGTCA
Source organism: Achromobacter animicus (assembly GCF_040775605.1). Taxonomy (NCBI): domain Bacteria; kingdom Pseudomonadati; phylum Pseudomonadota; class Betaproteobacteria; order Burkholderiales; family Alcaligenaceae; genus Achromobacter; species Achromobacter animicus. Next base: position 4,084,877 of record NZ_JAYGJK010000001.1, on the reverse strand, counting down.
ACAAGGGACAGCTCGATGGCGTGGCCCAGACCGCCGCGGGGGCGCAGCGCGCAGCCGCAGCTGCGCAGCAGACGGCCGACGCGGCGCAAGGCGCCTCCATCGGGGCCCGGCAGGCGGCCGCGGCCGCGCAGGATACGGCGACCGGTGCGCAACGCACCGCCGACGCGGCGCAAGTTGCCGCTGCCGGCGCGCAACAATCGGCAGACACGGCCAATGCCAAGTTGACGGGCATCGGCGACAGCGAGACCGTGGCGGGGCGCATCGCGCAGGCCGCGCAGGCGGCGACCGATGCGGCGGGCCGGGCAGCGGGCCAGTCACTGGCGGACGCGCTCGGCGGCGGTTCCACGGTGGGCGCGGACGGCAAAGCGGGCGCGCCGGCCTATGGCGTGAGCCAGATCGGGAACGAGGGGCAAGTGGCGGCGCAACGCCAGACGGCCACCAACGTGGGTGACGCGCTGGCCGCCATCGACGCCAACGTCATCAAGGTGAACGATCGGGTGCGGGCGCAAGACACGAAGATTGGGGGCTTGACGCAAGACCTGAGCGACCTGCGCAGCGACAGCCTGCTGTGGGATGAAGGCGCGCAGGCGTTCAGCGCCGCGCACGACGCCGCGGCGCCGAACCGCATCGTGAACGTGGCGGCGGGCGTGGCGGCTTCCGACGCGGTGAACAAAGGCCAGCTCGATACGGTGGCGCGAGCGGCGAGTGATGCGCAGCAGACCGCAGAAAACGCGCAAAGCGCGGCAGTGGCGGCGCAAACCACGGCCGCCAGCGCCCAGCAGACGGCTACCGCCGCACAGAGCGCGGCAGCCGACGCCCGGGAGACCGCACAAGCGGCGCAGGACACGGCGCTGGGTGCGCAACAGGTGGCGCAAGGCGCCCAGACAACGGCGACGCAGGCGCAACAGACTGCCGGGGCAGCGCAAGACACGGCGATCGGCGCCCAGCAAACGGCTCAGGCCGCGCAAGCGACAGCTTCGCAGGCGCGGCAGGCGGCCGATGCCGCGCAAGGCACGGCGACCGGCGCCCAGCAGGCGGCCATGACCGCGCAAGATGCGGCGGCCGGCGCGCAGCGCACGGCAGATGCGGCGCAGGTTGCCGCTGACGGTGCGCGGCAAGCGGCAGACGTGGCCAATGCGAAGCTGGCTGGCATCCGCGACGGCGAGACCGTGGCCGGGCGTATCGAACAGGCTGCACGGGACGCGGCGGAGGTGGTGGGCCGGGCAACCGCCCAGACGCTGGCCGACGCGCTGGGCGGCGGGTCCACGGTGGGGGCGGATGGCAAGCCCGCCGCGCCAGCCTACGGCGTGAGCCAGATCGGCGCCGACGGCCAGGTGGCCGCACAAGTCCAGACGGCGACCAACGTGGGCGATGCGGTGGCGGCTATCGATGCCAACGTCATCAAGGTGAACGAGCGCGTGCGGGCGCAGGACAGCACGGTGAGCCGCCTGACGCAGGACCTGAGCGACCTGCGTGGCGACAGTCTGCTGTGGGACCAGGGGGCGGGCGCGTTCAGCGCGGCCCATGGCGCGGATGCACCCAACCGGATCGTGAACCTGGCGGCGGGCCAGGCGGCGACGGACGCGGTGAACAAGGAACAGCTGGATCAGGCAGTGGCGGATCTGCGGTCGCAGGGCGCGGGGCTGCTGCAGGAGCGCGACGGCCAGTTGCAGGTGGGCGCGGCCTCGGCGGCCATGACGATCAATCTGGCGGGCAGCGCCCCGCAGCGCGATGCGAATGGCAACCCGGTGCTGGACGCGGGCGGAAACGTCGTCATGGCGCCGGCGAGCCGTACGCTGACGGGTGTGGCCGACGGCGTGAACGCCAACGATGCGGTGAACAAGGGCCAGCTTGACGGCGTGGCGCAGACCGCGTCGGCCGCTCAAGGGGCGGCCGTTGCCGCGCAGCGCACGGCCGATGCGGCGCAAGACACGGCCACCGGTGCGCGGCAGGCGGCCACGGCCGCACAAGAAACGGCGACCGGTGCGCAGCGCACGGCCGACGCGGCGCAAGGGACGGCCGCCGGTGCGCAACAGTCGGCGGACGCGGCCAATGCCAAGCTGGCGGGCATCGGCGACGGCGAGACCGTTGCCGGACACATCGCGCAGGCGGCCCAGGCCGCGACGCAGGCTGCGGGGCGCGCGGCGGGCCAGTCGCTGGCGGACGCGCTGGGCGGCGGCTCCTCGGTCGGCGCGGACGGCAAGGCAAGCGCACCCGCGTACGGCGTCAGTCAAATTGGGGCGGACGGGCAGGTGGCCGCGCAAGGGCAGTCGGCCAACAATGTGGGTGATGCGATGGCGGCCATCGACGCCAACGTCATCAAGGTGAACGATCGCGTGCTGGCGCAGGACACCAGGATGAGCGGCTTGACGCAAGATTTAAGCGACCTGCGTGGTGACAGCCTGCTGTGGGATGAGCAGGCGGGAGCGTTCAGCGCGGCGCGCGGCGCCACCGCGTCCAACCGCATCGTGAACGTGGCGGCGGGCCAGGCCGCCACCGATGCCGTGAACAAGGGCCAGCTCGATACGGTGGCGCAGGTTGCGGACACGGCGCAGTCCGAGGCGGCGACGGCGCAGCGAAGCGCCAATATCGCGCAGGGCGCGGCGACGCAGGCGCAACAGACCGCGCAAACGGCGCAAGGGGCGGCCACGAACGCGCAACGAGCGGCGGACGCCGCCAATGCCAGACTGGCGGGGATCGGGGACGGCGAGACCGTGGCTGGTCGCATCGACCAGGCGGCGCGGGCGGCCGGCCAGTCGCTGGCGGAGGTGCTGGGCGGCGGCGCCGCCGTGCGCGCCGATGGCACGGTGCAGGCGCCGGCGTTCGCGGTGACGGCCATCGGTTCCGGAAGCGGTGGTTCCCCCCAATCCGCTGCGGCGGGCAATGTCTCCGACGCCATCAAGACGATCGACGGCAGCGTGGTGGCGGTGAACGACAACGTGAACAGGGTGGGTGCGGAGGTGTCCACGATGCGAGACCAGTTGAACGCGGGCCAGTTGGGCCTGGTTCAGCAGGACGCCGTAACGCGCGACATCACTGTTGCGAAACCGGCGGACGGCACGCGCGTCACGCTGGATGGCGTATCGGGCGCACGCACGCTGTCCGGTGTGAAGGCGGGGGAGGTCAGCGGAACCAGTACGGAAGCGGTGGTGGGGTCGCAGTTGTTCACGGTGAACCGGGATCTGCTCAAGAACAGCCAGGCGGTGGGCAGCCTTGAGGCGTTGACGGGCCAGCAAGGCGTGGCGCTGGGTGCGTTGGCGGATCTGGTTGACAGCGGCAATGTGGGCCTGACGCGGCACGACCCGTCCAGCAATGCGGTATCGCTGGCGGCGGATCGCGGTGGCAAGACCCTGGACGTGTCCGGCACGGAAGGGACTCGTCAAGTCACAGGCGTGCAGGACGGCCGCATTCAGGCCGGCAGCTCCGATGCGGTGACGGGCGGGCAGATGAACGCGGTGACCGAGCGCATCAACCGGCTGGACAAGCAGGCCGCGGGTATCGCGGTTGACAGCCGGGGCGATGGCAGCGACCGCGCAGTCGTTACGCCGGGCAGCGGCGCGGTCGCGGTGGGCGCAAATGCCCAGGCAACGGGCGCCCACAGTCTCGCGACCGGCTCGGGCGCCACCGCCCAGGGCGCGGACAGCAGCGCGATCGGTGCCGGCGCGAAAGCGCAGGCCGCGGGAAGCACGGCGGTCGGCGCGAACGCCACGGCATCGGCGCCGGGCAGCGTGGCGATCGGCGAGGGCGCGCAAGCCACCCGTGCCAACACCGTGTCGGTGGGTTCGGCTGGCGCCGAACGCCAGATCACCCACGTTGCGCCGGCCACGCACGACACCGACGCGGTGAACCTGCGCCAGGCAACCGGGATCTCGCGGCAGGAGGCCGGCCGCGCGCTGGAACAGGCCAACCGCTATACCGACAGCCAAATAGGGCAACTTCGCAGCGAGACCAACGCGGGCATCGCGTCGGCCATGGCCATGGCGACGCTTCCGGCCACGTCCACGCCGGGCAAGTCCATGTTCTCTCTGGGAACGGCGCTGTACAGCGGCCAGTCCGCCATCGCGATGGGGTTGTCGGGACGCTCGCACAATGGCGCGTGGGCTTACCGGGCTTCCAGCTCCAGCACAACGGACGGCAACATTGGCGCCGCCGTGGGAGTGGGGTATGAATGGTAGGTGGGTACGCCGTGGCGGTCCGGATGGGACCGGGTTCGCCACGGTCGGGGCGGATCCGCTGGCCGACACGGACAGTTTGAACACCTCGGCCCGCTTGTCCATGTGGATCCTCGAACGGGGCGGACAGCGCGCGCCCTCCGCCGTGATCCAGGCGCTGATGAGTGCGCATGGCTGGACATGTTTGCGCGCCTGGCGGCATTGGGCCGGTTATTCCAGAGCCGAGGTCGCCAGACGCCTGGGCGTGCACTTGGCGTCGTACGAACTCATCGAAGACGGCACGGTGGATCTCGGGTGTTGGCTGCAGCCTGCTGTGGAATTGCTGCTGCTGGACTAGAGAGAGGGTCTTGGTGGTGCGCGTTGCCATTGCGGCGGAACGCCGCGCGCACGTCGCAAGGATGAGACAGGAGATTGCGGCCCGGCAGTATGATGGAACGCACTTCATGGACCGCATCGCGCGACCCACAACGCACGAACCACAACGCACTACAAGGAGGAAACACCATGAATGAAGTCATCGTCGCTTCGGCCGTCCGCACCGCCATTGGAGATTTCGGCGGCGCGCTCAAGGATGTGCCCCCCTGCGATCTGGGCGCCACCATCATCCGGGCCGCGCTGGAACGCGCAGGCGTCTCGGGCGACGAAGTCGGCCATGTCGCCGTTGGACACGTGATCAACACCGAGCCGCGCGACATGTACCTGTCGCGCGTGGCCGCCATGAATGCCGGCATCTCCAAGGAAACGCCCGCGTTCAACGTCAACCGCCTGTGCGGTTCGGGCCTGCAGGCCATCGTGTCCGCGGCGCAAACCATCATGCTGGGCGATGCCGACATTGCCGTGGGCGCCGGCGCCGAAAGCATGAGCCGCGCGCCGTACATCGCCCCGGCCCAGCGCTGGGGTGCGCGCATGGGCGACAGCGTCATGCTGGACATGATGACCGGCGCGCTGTCCGACCCCTTCGGCAAGATGCACATGGGCGTCACGGCGGAAAACGTGGCCGCCAAGTTCGGCATCAACCGGCAGGACCAGGACGCCACGGCCGCGGAATCGCACCGCCGCGCCGCCGCCGCGATCGATGCGGGCTACTTCCGCGACCAGATCGTGCCCGTGAAGATCAAGTCGCGCAAAGGCGAGATCGTGTTCGACACTGATGAGCACGTGCGCCGCGACGTCACGGCCGACAGCCTGGCGACGCTCAAGCCGGTGTTCCAGAAGGAAAACGGCACCGTCACGGCGGGCAATGCGTCCGGGTTGAACGACGGCGCGGGCGCGCTGGTGCTGATGAACGCGTCTGTCGCGGCCAAGCGCGGCGTCAAGCCGCTGGCGCGTCTGGTGGCCTACGCGCATGCGGGCGTGGACCCCAACATCATGGGCATCGGCCCGGTGCCGGCGACGCAGGCGGCGCTCAAGCGGGCTGGCCTGACGGTCGATCAGCTGGACGTCATCGAGGCCAACGAGGCGTTCGCCGCGCAGGCGTGCGCGGTGTCGCGCGAACTGAAGCTGGACGCCGCCAAGGTGAACCCCAACGGCAGCGGGATCGGCCTGGGCCACCCGATCGGCGCGACCGGCGCCATCATCACCACCAAGGCCCTGCATGAACTGCAGCGCGTGGGCGGACGCTATGCGCTCGTGACCATGTGCATCGGCGGCGGGCAGGGCATCGCCGCGATCTTCGAACGGATCTGATTCGTTCGGCTCGGCAAGCCCGCGAAGTTCCGGCTGCGCCGGATCCTCGCGGGTTTTTCATTGGGCGTTGTGGCCCAGATAGTCCTGAGCCCACGCCTGGCATTCGGCATGAAGCATTGTGCCCATCTGCGCCCGCCGCGGCGCGTCGAGCCGGCTGCTGATCGCCCCAAAACTGAACGCCACCCAGGTCAGCTCCGACACGGGAAACGCCACGCCCACACCCGACACGCCGGGCGTGATGGTATCTACGATCTCGGAATATCCCGCATTGCGCGTCTGCCTGACCGCCTTCATCAGCGCGGTGCTGGAGACGCGGATCTGCGCGTAGCTGGCCGCATGCCTTGCGTACAGCGCGGCGATCTCGTCGTCCGGCAGGGCCGCCATCAGCGCCAGGCCGCCTGCGCCCACGCCCAAGAGCCGCCGTTCCCCCTGGTCGATAGTGAACACCTTGACCGGAAATGAGCCGGCCTCGCGCAGCAAACATAGCGCGTAGTCGCCCTGGCGGATCACCAGGAACACGGTGTCGCCAGACAGGCGTGCCAGCTTCTGCGCGAACGGGCGCAGGGCGTCCAGCAAAGGCGTGCGCCGCAACGCGGCAAACCCCAGTTGCATCGAATCCACGCCCAGCCGATAACGGCGGGTGGCGCGGTCGCGTTCGGCGAACTGTTCTTCCAGCAGGCAACTGAGGAGGCGGTGCGCCGTGGAACGCTCCAGGCCGGTGGCGGCCATGACGCCCTGCAGGTCGATGCCGTCTTCCTGGTGCTGCGCCAGCACGCGCAACAGGCCGAGCGCGCGACGCATGCTCTGCGTGCCGCCGGTGGATCCTAGGTTGTTCATATTGTGGGAAAAATGGTTCGAATATTTTGTATTTTAGGATTTGCGGTGCGTTAATTCAATGCATGGAGATCGCGCTGCATCCGACGGCGCGGCATGACAAGGACGAGGAGACCATGGAATACGCCACCCTGGCCGTCGAACGGCACGACGCGGTATGCCGCATCAGTCTGGCCCGCGAATCCGCGCGCAATGCCCAGAGCCAGCAGATGCTGGATGAACTGGATGACGCCCTCTCGCGCGCCGAGCAGGACGATGCGGTGCGGGTGGTCATCCTGGCCGGTCGCGGCGCGCATTTCTCGGCCGGGCATGACCTGAAGGAAGCCCAGGCCAAGCGCGCCGACTTCACGGTCGAGGAACGCTGGGATTACGAGTCCCGCCGCTACTACGGGTATTGCCTGCGCATCTGGGACTTCCCCAAGCCCACCGTGGCGCAGGTGCAGGGCGCGTGCGTGGCGGGCGGATTCATGATCGCCAACATGTGCGACCTGGTGGTGTGTTCGGACACGGCGTACTTCTCGGACCCGGTCGGGCACACCCTGGCCGCGGCCGCCACCGAGGTGCTGATTCATCCCTGGGTCATGGGGCTGCGCAAGGCCAAGGAAATGCTCTACACCGGCGAGAAGGTCGATGCGCAGGAGGCATTGCGCATCGGCATGGTGAACCGGGTGGTGCCCGAAGCCGAACTGGATGCCGCCACGCTGGCGCTGGCCCAGCGCATCGCGCAGGCGCCGCCGTTCGGACTGCGCCTGATCAAGCGGTCGCTGAACCGCACGGCGGACGCGCAGGGCTTTCGCACGGCGCTGTCGGCGCACTTCGACACGCATCAGTTGTCGCACCTGAGCGAGGAATTCCAGGCGGTGCGCGAGCGCGGCCTGGCGCAGGCCATCCAGCGCAACAAGAAAGGCGAAGCCGCATGACTTCACGCCTTGAACCGCTGCTGAATCCGCGCTCGATCGCCATGATCGGCGCCAGCGCCAACCCGGGCCGCATTGGCGGCATGCCGCTGGAACTGCTGACGCGCTTTGGCTTTTCGGGCGGCATCTATCCCGTCAACCCGAAATACCAGGAGGTCTTCGGCCTGCGGTGCTGGCCCGACATTGAAGCCGTGCCCGAGCCGGTGGACCTGGCGGTGCTGGCCATCGCCGCGGCCGACGTCACGCCCATGCTGCGGCGCTGCCATGCCAGGGGCATCCCCGCGGCCATCGTGTATGCCGCGGGCTTTGCCGAGGCGGGCGGCGAGGGCGCGCGTTTGCAGGACGAACTGGAGGCCTTCGTGTCGGAAAGCGGCATGGCGGTCGCGGGCCCGAATTGCATGGGCTTCGCAAACCTGAACACGCAGGCGCATACCGCCTTCGCGTCGGTCTTCAAGACCGCGCCGGCGCAGGAGGGACCGGGCTCGGTCAGTCTGCTGACCCAAAGCGGCAACGTGTGCGCGGCGGTGTATGCGATCGCGCGCCGGCTGGGGCTGCCGTTCTCGCACTTCATCAACACCGGCAACGAGGCCTGCCTGGATTTTTCGCAGTACCTGGAATACCTGGCGGCGGACCCGCAGACGGAAATCGTGCTCGGCTACATCGAACAGTTGCGCGATGGCGGCCGCTTCGTGCGCGCGTGCCGCGAGCTGGAACGCCAGGGCAAGCTGCTGATTGCCTTGAAGGCAGGCGCCACCGACAAGGGCGCGCGGGCCGTGCAGTCGCACACGTCGGCGCTGGCCGGCGATCGCCGCGTGTATGCGGCTGCCTTTCGCCAGTTGAACGTCATCGAGGCCACGGACTTCGCGCAGATGGCGCATCTGGCCAGTCTGGCGACGCTGCGCCACCGCACGGCCGGCAAGCGCGTGGCGGTGCTGACGATGTCGGGGGCGCTGGGGGCCATCCTGGCCGACAAGTTCATCGGTGCGGGGCTGGAGCTGCCAGACCTGCCGCCGGATCTGCAGGAGGTGCTGCGCGGCGGCATTCCGGATTACGGCATGGTGGGGAATCCGGTGGACGTGACCGGCAACGTGGTCAACGATCCCGCCTTTGTGCGCACCGTGCTGCAAGCGCTGGGCACGTCGGACGCCATTGATGCCGTGGTCGTATATGCGCCCGGCTACATGCTGGACCGCATGGCCGACGCGTTGGCCGAAGCGTCCCGGGAGCACCCGCGGTTGTTCGTCGCCATCGATACGGGCCTCGCGCAAAGCCGTGCCGCGCTGCGCGAGGCGGAAGTCGCGGTGTTCGAGGATCTGGGGCTGGCCGTCGCGGCGCTGGCGCCATATTTGCTGTGGTGTGACGCGCGCACGGCCCGGCGGCAGGCGGCGGCGCCCGCATTGGAGATGGCCAGCGCGCCGGCTCTGCCATGCAACGAAGCGGACGCTCGCGCCTTCGTGGCCGCATTCGGTCTGCCCCAGGCTGCCACCGCGGTGGCGCGCAGTGCGGACGAGGCCGTGCGCGATGCGCGCATTGCAGGCTATCCCGTCGCCCTGAAGATCCTGAGCCCCGACATCGCGCACAAGACCGAAGCGGGCGGCGTCGCGCTGAACCTTGCGGACGACGAGGCGGTGCGCGTCGCCCATGCCACCGTGACGCAGGCGGTGACGCGCGCGCAGCCCAATGCGCGTATCGACGGCGTCATGGTCCAGAAGATGGAGCGCGGTGTGGCGGAGATCATCGTTGGCGCCACGCGCGATCCGGTCTTCGGCCCCGTGCTGACGGTGGGCCTGGGCGGGGTGCTGACCGAGATCTACCAGGACACCAGCCACCGGCTCCTGCCGGTGGACGAGGACATCGCCTTGCAGATGTTGCAGGAGCTCAAGGCGTTTGCGCTGCTGGACGGTTTCCGGGGCAAGCCCCGGGGCGATCTGGCGGCGGCGTGCAGGAGCATCGTGGCCGTGGGCAACGCCTTGCTTGCCGCTCCCGCGCATGTGGCGCAAATAGAAGTGAATCCCTTGCTGATCAAAGAGGCGGGACAGGGCGTTGCGGTGCTGGACGCGCTGATCCTGCCCGCAACCCCGTAGCGCGTCTGCGCATTCCTCAGGAGGAGACAAGCATGATCAAGACAATATTGGCCGGCGTCGCACTGGCCTGCATCGGCGCCACGAGCGTCGCGCAAGCCCAGGACAACTACCCCGCGCGCCCCGTGCGTATCGTGGTGCCGTTCTCGCCCGGCGGCGCGACCGACATCATGAGCCGTCTGCTGGCCGAGAAGTTGAGCGGAAAGCTAGGCCAGCCGGTGATCGTGGAAAACAAGCCGGGCGGCGGCACCATGATCGCGTCCGATTACGTGTCCCGCGCCGAGCCCGACGGTTACACGCTGCTGATGGCCGCGTCGTCGCTGGGCATCGCGCCCAGCATCTACACCAAGGTCAACTACGACCCGGTGAAGGACTTCGCTCCGATCACGCAAGTCGCGTCGGTGGTTCACGTGCTGGGTGTCCACCCGTCGGTGCCGGCCAAGAATGTCGGCGAGCTGATCGCCTACCTGAAGGCCAATCCGGGCAAGGTGAGCTACGGCTCCGTCGGCACGGGCAGTTCAACCCACCTGGAGGCCGAACTCTTCAACAGCATGGCCGGCGTGCAGATGGCGCACATTCCCTACAAGGGCAGCGCGCCCGCGCTCAACGACCTGGTTGCGGGGCGTCTGCAGGTGATGTTCGATGCGTGGGCCTCGTCGGGCCCCTTCGTCAAGGACGGCAAGCTGCGCGCGCTGGCGGTCACGACGGCCAAGCCTTCGGCGTCATTGCCCGAGTTGCCCACGGTGGATGCGTCCGGCCTGCCGGGCTATTCGGCCATGCCGTGGCTGGGTCTGGTCGCGCCCGCGCGCACGCCGCAGCCCGTGATCGACAAGCTCTACCAGAACCTGGCGCAGATCCTGCAGCAGCCCGACGTGAAGAAGCAGTTCGAGGGGCTGGGGCTGGACATCATCGGCAGTGATCCCAAAGCCTTCGGCGCGTTCATCCAGAAAGACGTCGCGACCTGGGCCAAGGTGGCGCGCGACTCGAACATCCGGCTGGAGTGAGGCATGACGATGCAGCAAACCGCCGTGCCCGACAGCGCGGCGCTGGACGACGAGGCGTTCCGGCAGACGCTTCGGGGCTGGCTCGACACGGCCTACGCAGCGTTTGCACGGTCCTGGCCCGGCGGGGCCGACCCGCGCAACCTGGACTACCGGCGCGCCTGGGAAGACACGCTGTGCGCAAACGGCTGGTCCGGGCTGGGCTGGCCGGCGGCATACGGCGGCAAGGCGTTGCCGCTGTCGCGCCAGGCGGTCTTCCATGAAGAGCACGCGCGTTGCGGCGCGCCGCTGGGCGTGAACCTGATCGGCCACGGCATCCTGGCGCCCACCCTGCTGCATTTCGGGTCCGAGGCGCAAAAGCAGCGCTTCCTGCCCGGCATCCTGTTGAACCGCGAGGTGTGGTGCCAGGGATATTCAGAGCCGGGCGCCGGGTCCGACCTGGCCGCCGTGCGTACGCGGGCGGAACCGGCGCCGGGCGGCTTCCGCGTGAACGGCCACAAGATCTGGACCTCGTTTGCGGACCGGGCGCAGTGGTGCTTCGTGCTGGCGCGCACCGATCCGGGCGCGTCCAGGCACAAAGGCCTGAGCTTTCTGCTCGTGGATATGCGCAGTCCCGGCGTGCGGGTCGAACCCATCCGCCAGCTCACGGGCGAAGCTGAGTTCTGCGAGGTCTTTTTCGAGGACGTGTTCGTGCCGCAGGACGCGCTGCTGGGCGGATTGAACCAGGGCTGGCGCATCGCGATGGCGGCCGCAAGCTTCGAGCGCGGCACGTATTTCATCCCGCGACTCGTGCGTTTCTCGCAGGAGCTGCGTCAGGTGCGCGCGCTGGCGCTGCAGGCGGACAAGCAGGGCCGCGTGCCGGCGTCATCGGCATCGGTGCGCCACCGCTGGGCGCGGCTGGCGGCCGACAGTCACGTGCTGGCGCTGAAATCGCAGCGCGCGCTGGCCGCCGCGACGCGGGGTGATCCGCCCGGACCGGAAGGATCGTCCACCAAGATCCACTGGAGCGAGGCGCACCAGCGACTGCTCGAACTGTCCATGCAACTACTGGGCGAGGACGCCTGCCTCGGCGTGGACGCAGCCGACACCCGCGCGGCGTCGCTGACGCACGCCTATCTATGGTCGCGGGCCGAAACCATCCTGGCCGGCACCTCCGAGATCCAGCGCAACATCATCGCCGAGCAGATGCTCGGCCTGGCCAAGGGCTGACCGTAAATGAATCTGCATCTGAGTGAAGACCAGCGCATGCTGCGCGACGCCGCGCACCGTTTCCTGTCGCAGCGCCATCCGGTGGCCGTGGCGCGCGGCGCTTGTCATCAAGATGCGCCGGCCCGCCAGGCGCTGTGGCGCGATCTGGCCGATCAGGGCTGGCCCGCCTTGCTGGCGCCCGAGGCACAAGGCGGACTCGGCTTGGGCATGCGCGAGGCCTGGATCGTCGCCGAGGAAGCGGGGCGCCATCTGCTGAGCCTGCCGCTCGTATCCAACATGGTGATGCTGCCGACGTTGTGCGAGGCGGGTGGGGCTATCGCGCAATGGGCCGGCGACATGATGGCCGGCGATACCTGGTACGCCGATGCGGCACTGCGCCCCGACGGGTCGGTCTTCATCGAAGGCGCCGGCGAGGGCGTGCGCGCGCTTGCCGTGCGCGAGGCCGGTCCGGCGTCCGTGCGTCTGGATCTGCTGTCGCCTGTGGCGGGCGTGGGGGGATTGGATCCGACCATGCCGGTCGGGGTGGCGGCGCATCCCGCGGTCCTGGAAAGCACCGATGTCCAGGTCAAGCCGGGCACGTGGCATCTGCTGCGCACGCGTCTGCGCCTGTTGCGGTCGGCGGAAATGTTGGGTGCGGCCTCGGCGGCGCTGGACATGGCAGCGGGGTACGCCCGCGAGCGCCAGCAGTTCGGCCGCCCTATCGGCGCCAATCAGGCGATCAAGCATCGGCTGGCCGAGGACTGGATGGCGCTGGACGATGCACGACTCGCGGGCTGGGCGGCGGCAACGGCCCTCGATGACCGTGCGGCGTCAGCGGCAACCGATTGCCTGTTCGCGCCGCTGCTGGCCGTGGAAGCCAGCCGCCGCGCCACCCAGAACGCGATCCAGACGCATGGTGCGCTGGGCGTGACCTGGGAGTGCGATGCGCATCTGTACCTGAAGCGCGTCCTGCGGCTGTCGGCCAGCCTGGAGGCCGAAGTGTCCGGCCCGGACCTGCTCGAGCGCATCTGGGAAGCGGCGGCGTAATCGGCGGCCGGGGGAGGGGCGGCCGGCCTACAATCGCGCCCATGTACAAATCCAACTTCCCCTCCGAACTCGACCAGCCGACGCTTTCCGAAGCCGACGGCGTCCGCTATCTGCACTTCAACACCGAATGGGTGCAGGGCGCGATGAACATCAAGAGCCCCGCCGATCTGGTGCTGGAATACACCGCGCAGATGATGGCCTGGCTGCTGTTCCTGGAGCCGCCGAAGGAAGAGGCCATCGGCATGCTGGGCCTGGGCGCCGGGTCGCTGGCGCGCTTCTGCGCCAAGCACACGCGCGGCCCGCTGCTGGCCGTGGAATGGAATCCGCGCGTCACCGCCGCCTGCCACATGTTCTTCCGCCTGCCCGGGGCGAACCGCTTGCAGGTCGAGCACGCCGACGCCGGCGCGTGGGTGGCCGATCCGCTGAACGCCGGACGCTGCCCGGTGCTGATGGTGGACCTGTACGACGCCGCCGCCGAGGGCCCGGTACGCGACAGCGTGAAGTTCTACCGCGACTGCCGCCGCGTGCTGGGCGAAGTCGGCATCCTCGCGGTGAACCTGTTCGGCCGGCACGAAAGCTTCGGCAAGAACATCGACAACCTGTCCAAGGCCTTCGACGACCGCATCGTGCTGCTGGCCGAAGTCGAGGCCGGAAACCAGATCGTTCTGGCGTTTTCCGGCCCGAGCCTGGCAATTACTCCGGCGGAACTGCTGACGCGCGCCGAGGTCGTGGAAGGCAAGTACGGGCTGCCTGCTCGCCGCTGGGCGCGCTCGTTGACGCGGCATGCAGTAGACGGGGTACTGCATTTTTGAAGCGATTCAGAAGCGCAGCGTCCTGAGCGGCCGGCGGGCGAGTTTGATCTTGAAGTCCTGCCGGCTATCGCAGATGAGGTGGATATATACCTTGTCTGCAACAACTTCATAAATGACCCGATTTTTGACCGCGACTATTTGCATGAAGTGGGTGGCAGGCAGCTCCGGGAGGGGGTGCCCCGCGTACGGGAATTGTTCGAGATTCAGAATGGCTTTGTTGATCCGGGCGTATGAATCGAGCCAGACCTGCTGCGAGAAGTTCTTTCTGATGTAGCGGCGTATCTCCTGGAGATCATCTGCGGCTGTCTGCAAAAAGACCACCGTTCGACTCATTCGGAATCGTCCCGATCCATCGCTTCAATCTGCGCGAATACATCCGCCGCCGGAATGACGCGTCCTTCTTCGATGTCTTTGCGGCCGCCCGCAAGCAGTTGAAGCAGGGCCATGGCTTGCTCCTGCTCCTCGAAGCTTCGTACGTCCATGACGACGAGTTTGGCCTCTCCGTTCTGGGTGATCAGCATGGGTTCGCGGGTTTCGGTCAGCGTGGTCACGATCTCGGCGGCGTGACTCTTGAGGTATGAGATCGGCTTCACTTGAGTGGAGTATTTCATGGGTAGGACTCCCAAATCATAGGCTTGATCGGACTAAGTTTAGTCGTAATTCAGTCCTATTTCCGACCAGCTTTCGGGATCGTGGTCCGTGTCCATAACTATGCCGTCCGACGTCGCAGCCCCTTCTTATTAGGGAAGCTCCCAACCCGCCCCGGCTTTACCTTTCGCCAAACCCGGGTCTATCATCGGCTTATTCATAATTATGAATTACGGCATTTCCCCGCCGTCTGCCCATGACCCTACCCATCGTCCGGCAAGCCCTGTATCTGGAAGTCGCGGACCGCCTGCGCGGCATGATCCATGCGCGGTCGCTGCGTAACGGCGAATGGATCGATGAACTCCGCCTGGCTGGCGAAATGGGCATTTCTCGCACGCCGCTGCGCGAAGCGTTGAAAGTGCTGGCCACCGAAGGGCTGGTCCGGCTGGAACCCCGCCGGGGCTGCTTCGTCAACGAACTGTCCGCCCAGGACCTGGAAGACATTTTCCCGCTGATGGCCATGCTGGAAGGGCGCTGCGCCTTCGAGGCCGCGCGCAAGGCCACCGACGCGCAGTTGGCCGAACTGGAACCGCTGCACGCCGCGCTGGCCGGCCATGCGAAGGCGGGCCGCATCGACGCCTACTACAAGACCAATTACCTCATTCACGAAGCCGTCCAGGCGCTGGCCGGCAACCAATGGCTGTCCGACATGGTGGGCAATCTGCGCAAGGTGCTGAGCCTGTCGCGCCATCGCAGCCTGTCGCGGCCCGGCCGCATCGAGCAATCCTGCGCCGAACACCTTGCCATCTTCGAGGCCCTGAAGGCCCATGATTCCGACGCCGCGCAGGCGCTGGCGCACACCCATCTGATGCGCCAGCTTGAAGCGCTGCGCGTCCTTAGCAACGAAGACGCCGCCGACGCGGCGCCGTCCGATCCCATCGTCATCGAGGAGCCCGCCCATGTCCGCACCCGCCAATCTCGCGCCCGCGCGCGGCGCACGCACGCCTGAGCCCGAGGCCGATCTGGTCGATGCCGCCGCCGCGGCCGAAAGCGCCAGCCTGATCACGCGGCTGGGCCGGCTGTGGGAGCGCGGGCGCCTGCCCAGCGAATCCGAAGTCCGCCGCCTGTTCGAGGCGCGCCTGACCGACGTGGCCGCCAACAAGCTGGCGCGCCGCTGGTGCGAGCAATACGCCGCCGCCGACGGCAAGGATCGCCGCCTGATGCTGGCCGCGCTGGCGCAGATCCGCGCCACCTATGCGGGCGATGGCGGCGAGGGGGTGCGCCTCTTCAAGCGCTTCAACGCCCAGCCGCAAGGCCTGCGCTTTCTGGTGGAACTGCGCGCGGACATGCTGCGCTGGCGCAAGCAGGTATCGGGCATCCAGTCGCTGGACAAGGAATTGGAAGGCCTCCTGTCTGCGTGGTTCGACGTGGGTCTGCTTGAACTGCGTCCGCTGACCTGGGATTCGCCCGCGTCGCTGCTGGAAAAGCTGATCCTTTACGAGGCCGTCCACGAGATCAAGTCCTGGGACGACCTGCGCCACCGCGTGGCGCCCGACCGCCGCTGCTATGCGTACTTTCATCCGCAGATGCCGGGCGTGCCGCTGATCTTCGTGGAAGTGGCCTTTGCCAGCCAGATGGCCGACAACGTGCAGGTGCTGCTGGACAGCACGCTGCCGCCGCAGGACCTGGACAGGGCGCGCTGGGCGATCTTCTACTCCATCTCGAACACGCAACCGGGCCTCAAGGGCATCAGCTTCGGCAATTTCCTGCTCAAGCGCGTGGTCGAGCAGCTGCTGGAAGAACTGCCCAAGCTGAAGGCCTTTGCCACCTTGTCGCCGATTCCGGGCTTTACCGATTGGCTGGGCAAGCAGGACGCGCAGGCCGTCGAGGCGATCGTGCGCGAAGACAAGACGCGTGCCAAGGACCGCCAGCGTGAAGGCGTGCCGGACGGGCAGCGCTGGGTCGCGCGTCTGGCCAAGGCCGCGCAGGGCAAGGCGCCCGACGTGGTCAAGCGCGCCGGCTTCCGGCTGGCGGCCTGCTATCTGCAGTCGATGAAGAACGGTCTGCCGGTCGATCCCGTGGCGCGCTTTCATCTGGGCAACGGCGCGCGCATCGAACGCCTGAACTGGGCGGCGGACACCTCGCCCAAGGGGCTCAAGCAGTCGTGCGCCATGATGGTCAATTACCTGTATGACCTTGACGAACTGGACACCAACCTTCAGCGCCTGAACGAGGGCAAGCCGCAGATCAGCCGCGGCGTGGGGCGCGTGGCCTGACCGCCGGAAACACGGCGGCGGGTTCCTGACAATCACAACAAGGGCAGGGGACATGACGGAGAACGTGGCAGGCCAGAGCCAAGGCCAAGGCAGTGTGCGGCTCGATCGCGACGGGCATCTGGCCTGGGTGACGCTGTCGCACCCGGGACGCCTGAATGCGATCACGGTGGGCATGTGGCGCGAACTGCGCGATGTCTTCACGCGCATCGCGCAGGATGACGCCGTGCGCTGCGTGATCGTGCGTGGCGAGGGCGGCAACTTCGCCGCCGGCGCCGACATCCGCGAGTTCCCCGCCGAACGCGCCGACATGGCCGGCGTGCAGCGCTATCACCGCGAGATCCTGGCGCCCGCCCTGCGCGCCGTGGCCGGATGCCCGCAACCGGTCATCGCCCAGATCGACGGCGTGTGCGTCGGCGGCGGGCTGGAAATCGCCTGCCAGTGCGACCTGCGCATCGCCGGCGCGTCGGCCCGCTTCGGCGTGCCGATCAATCGCCTGGGTTTTCCGATGGCCCCGGACGAAATGCGCGGCCTGCTGGCGCTGGCGGGCAGGGCCGCCACGCTGGCCATTCTGCTGGAAGGCCGGGTGTTCGGCGCCGCCGAAGCCAAAGACCTGGGTCTCTTGACCCGCATCGTCGACGACGGCGACGTGGCCACGTCCGCCCGCCGCAGCGCCGACCGCATCGCCCAGGGCGCGCCGCTGGCCGCCCGCATCAACAAACGCTTGTCCGCCAGGCTCGCCACCGGCGCCGCCTTGACCGAGGACGAGTATCGCGATTATTTCTCCTATGCCGAAAGCCGGGACCACAGAGAGGGCGTGCGCGCCTTCCTGGCCGGCGAAGACCCTTCCTTTACCGGAGACTAGACAGGTGAGCAACGCCAACCTATACGCTGTCCTGCAAGGCGGCTTTCCCAAAGACCGCAGCAAAGTCGCGCTGGAAACGCCCGACCTCCAATACACCTGGGACGACATCGACCGCGCGACCGCGTGCCTGGCGAACCTGCTGCAATCGCTGAACCTGCCCGACGGCGCGCGCGTCGCCGTGCAGGTCGAAAAGTCGCCCGAGGCGCTGCTGCTGTACCTGGCCACGCTGCGCGCCGGCCTCGTGTACCTGCCGCTGAACACCGCGTACCGCGAATCCGAAATCGAATACTTCCTGGGCAACGCCGAGCCGTCCGTCGTGGTCTGCGCCAGCAAGAACCTGGACTGGGTCAAGCGCGCCGCCGACAAGGCCAACTGCCCGCACGTCTACACGCTGGACGAGGACCGCACCGGCACGCTGCTGGACGCGGCCGGCGGCCTGTCGCAGACGTTCAAGACCGTTGAAAGCAAGCCGGACGACCTGGCCGCCATCCTGTACACGTCGGGCACCACGGGCCGCAGCAAGGGCGCGATGCTCTCTCACGGCAATCTGGCGGCCAACGCGCGCACCCTGCACGAATACTGGGGCTGGCGCGAGGACGACGTGCTGCTGCACATGCTGCCGATCTTCCACGTGCACGGCCTGTTCGTCGCGTCGCACGGCGCGCTGCTGGCGGGCGCCCGGATGATCTGGCTGCCCAAGCTGGACGCCGACCAGGCGCTGCACTATCTGCCGCAAAGCACCGTGATGATGGGCGTGCCGACCTACTATGTGCGTCTGCTGGCCGATCCGCGCTTCAATCGGGACGTCTGCGCCAACATGCGCCTGTTCATCTCGGGCTCCGCGCCCCTGCTGGCCGAAACGTTCTCCGACTTCAAGGAACGCAGCGGCCATCCCATTCTTGAGCGCTACGGCATGAGCGAAACCGTTATGCTGACCTCCAATCCGTACGACGCCGCGCTGGGCGAGCGCCTGGCGGGCACCGTCGGCCGCGCCTTGCCGGGTGTGGATGTCCGGGTGGTCGACGACGCCGGCAAGCCGCTCGCACCGGGCGAGATCGGCAACGTGCAGGTGCGCGGTCCCAACGTGTTCTCGGGCTACTGGCGCATGCCGGAAAAGACGCGCGAAGAATTCACCGACGACGGCTGGTTCAAGACCGGCGACGTGGGCCGCTGGGGCGGCGAGTCCGCCGGCCGCACGGCGCCGGCCGACTATCTGTCGATCGTCGGCCGCAGCAAGGACCTGATCATCTCCGGCGGCTACAACGTGTACCCCAAGGAGATCGAGACGCTCATCGACGACATGCCGGGCGTGTCGGAGTCGGCGGTGATCGGCGTGCCGCATCCGGACTTCGGCGAGGCCGTCGTGGCGGTGGTGGTGCCCAAGGACGGCGCGACGCTGGACGCCTCCGCCATGCAAGCCGAGTTGAAGAGCCGCATCGCCAACTTCAAGGTGCCCAAGCGCGTTCATATCATCGACCAACTGCCGCGCAATACGATGGGCAAGGTTCAGAAGAACGTGCTGCGCGACACCTACAAGGCGCTGTAGTCCATACCGAAGCCGGTCCCCGTGGGGCCGGCTTTTTTATCACCGAATTCTTTCACCGCGTTCATTTACAGCAGCCAAGGAGAAGCATCCCCATCCAATGCCCCGATAAGACCTGCCCGCCGCATTCAGAAGAAAAAAATATCTCAGCGACGAGACGCCAGAAAACAGGCGCCGTACCCCGATGCAGCAAGAGGAGACAAAATGACTTATCGCACCACCGCCGCGGCCGTGTTCGCCGTGGCAGCCCTGGGTTTCGGCGGCGTTGCCGCCGCGCAATGGCCCGAACGCCCCATCACGCTGATCGTTCCGTTTCCCGCCGGCGGCGGCACGGACACGTTCGCCCGTCCGCTGGCCGCGCAGCTCACCACGCAGCTTGGCCAGACGGTGGTCATCGACAACAAGGGCGGCGCGGGCGGCACCGTGGGCGCCGGCGTGGCGGCCAAGGCCAAGCCCGACGGCTACACGTTCTTCATGGGCGGCGCGCACCATGCGCTGGCGCCTTCCCTGTACAAGAGCCTGAGCTACAACATTCAGAAGGATTTCGTGCCGGTCGCCCTGGTGGCGCAGCCGCCGCAGGTCGTCGTCATCAACGCAAGCAAGCTGCCGGTAAAGACCTTGCAGGAGTTCATCGATTACGCAAAGAAACGCCCCGGCGAAATCAACTTCGGCACGGCAGGCAAGGGCAGCACGCACCACCTGGCCGGCGAGCTGTTCGCGATGCAGACGGGGGTCAAGCTGGTGGACGTGCCGTATCAGGGCGCGGGTCCCATGCTGTCGGCGCTGATTGGCGGTCAGGTGGATCTGGCGTTTGATGGGCTGGGCTCGTCGGCCGGGCACATCCGCGCCGGCGCGATCAAGCCGCTGGCGGTGGCCGCCACGGAGCGTTCGCAATCCCTGCCCGACGTGCCCACGGCTGCCGAAGCCGGCGTGCCGAACTACGTGGTGTCGACCTGGTATGCGATCTGGGCGCCCGCGGGCACGCCGAAGGAAGCCACGGAAAGAATGGCCGCCGAGATCACGAAGGCGCTCAACACGCCCAAGCTGAAGGAGACCTGGGCGGGCAACGGCACGGGCGTGCCCACGCTGACCGGCGCCGAGTTCGGCAAGTTCGTCGACAGCGAAGTCCAGCGCTGGGCCAAGGTCGTCAAGGACTCCGGCGTAACGTTGGACTAAGCGGTTGGACTAAGCGGCTGAACTAAGCAACTTCAGCGCCAATCGCTGGCCTGGCTCAGCCGGGCCAGCTGGTCGCGCGTCAGCGTCAGGCTGGCGGCCTTGACCAGTTCGTCCAGCTGGGCGAGAGAGGTGGCGCTGACGATGGGCGACGTAATGCCCGGCTGCGCGATCTGCCAGGCCAGCGCGGCCTGTGCGGGCGTGCAGCCGGCGTCCTCGGCCACCTCGTCCAGCGCCTTCAGGATGCGGTAGCCACGATCATTCAGATACGTATCCACGATCTTCTTGCCGCGCGCGCTCTTGCCTGCATCTTCGGGACCGCGATACTTGCCGCTGAGAAACCCGCTTGCCAGCGCGAAGTAATTGATCGTGCCCATCTGCTGGGTCTTCACCAGGCTTTGCAGACCGGATTCGAAGGGTTCGCGGGTGTACAGGTTGTACTCGGGCTGGATGCTTTCGTAGCGCGGCAGGCTGTGCCGCTCGCTGGCGATCAGGGCTTCCGACAGCCGCACCGCCGTGTAGTTGGACGCGCCGATCGCGCGCACCTTGCCGGCTTCGATGTGCTTGGCGTATTCGGCCAGCGTGTCGGTCAGCGGCGTGTCCGGGTCGTCCTGGTGCGATTGGTACAGGTCCACGTAGTCCGTCTGCAGGCGCGCCAGCGATGCGTCCAAGGAGCGCCGGATGTAGGCGGGCGACAGGCCTTTCTGGCCCGGACCCATCTCCATGCCGACCTTGGTGGCGATCAGCACCTGGTCGCGCTTGCCCGATCGCTTGAGCCACTTGCCGATCAGGGTTTCGGATTCGCCACCCTGGTTGCCGGGAACCCAGCGCGAGTACATGTCGGCCGTGTCGATGAAATTCAGGCCGGCGTCCACCAGCGCATCCAGCAAAGAAAAGGTGCCGGCCTCGTCGACGGTCCAGCCGAAGACGTTGCCGCCGAAAGTGAGCGGGGGAACCTGCAGGCCGGATCGGCCCAATGCGCGTTTAATCATGGTGGCCTCGGGATGCCGTCGGCGGGCACGCGGAACGGGATGAACGGCGTTTGCCCGGCGGTTGTCAGTATATTCACGCCGTCGCACCGGGGGCCGATGCCCCGGGTCGGGGCGCGCCTGTATGGATGCACCATTACAGGGATTCCCCCCAAGTCCATTTGGTGGACGGCACGTTAGACTATACGGCTTTGTGGCAGGACAAACGGATCAAAAACCCGCGCCCGCCATGAAGAAACCGGCAAATTCAACAAGCAACACCCAGGGTTCAAGGAGCAAACATATGCTGATCGGAAAAAAACATTTTCTGACGGTTGGCGCGATGGCGCTGGCGATGGCTATCGCCGCACCGGTCGCCGCGCAGCAAAAGTCCGTCGCGGTGACCGCCATCGTCGAGCATCCGGCGCTGGACGCCGTGCGTGACGGGGTGCAAGACGCCCTCAAGCAAGCCGGCTACGAGCCGGGCAAGAACCTGAAGTGGCAGTATCAAAGCGCGCAAGGCAACAACGGCACGGCCGCGCAGATCGCCCGCAAGTTCGTCGGCGACCGCCCGGATGCCATCGTCGCGATCGCCACGCCGTCGGCGCAGGCCGTCGTGGCCGCCACCAAGGACGTGCCGGTGGTGTATTCCGCCGTGACCGATCCGGTTGCCGCGCAACTCGTGTCCAGCATGGACGCCTCGGGCACCAACGTGACCGGCGTGTCGGACCTGCTGGCGCTGGACAAGCAGGTTGAACTCATCAAGAAGATCCTGCCCAACGCCAAGCGCGTCGGCATCGTCTACAACCCGGGCGAGGCCAACTCGGTCGTCGTCGTCAAGAAACTCCAGGAAATCCTGCCCAAGTCGGGCATGAGCCTGGTCGAAGCCGCCGCCCCGCGCTCGGTGGACGTGGCGTCCGCCGCCCGCAGCCTGATCGGCAAGGTCGACGTCATCTACACCAACACCGACAACAACGTCGTGTCGGCGTACGAATCGCTGGTCAAGGTGGGCAACGACGCCAAGATCCCGCTGATCGCGTCGGATACCGACAGCGTCAAGCGCGGCGGCATTGCCGCCCTGGGCATCAACTACCGCGACCTGGGCGTGCAGACCGGCAAGGTCGTCGTGCGCATCCTGAAGGGCGAGAAGCCCGGCGCGATTCCGTCTGAAACCAGCTCCAAGCTCGAGCTGTACGTGAATCCGGGCGCGGCCGCCAAGCAGGGCGTGACCCTGCCCGAGGCGCTGATCAAGTCCGCCGCGGTGGTCGTGAAATAATACGGCGCGAAATCGGCCCCGCCATGCTTATCCGGCGTGCGCGGGGTTTTTCTTGCGTTTTTCGTGGTGTGCTTACCCGATGTTCCACAGGGCGGCAGCGTTCACAAGATGCTCGCGGCCCGGCGTTGTTGCTTCCTTGACAGGTCTCGTGCTTTCGCTGGCAGCGCCGGCGTGTAGGCACGCGGGCGGGAAACGAGAGAAAATCCATGCCGGGAAACGTTCATTGCGAAAGCTCGGGTAAAACTGACCCGCGAACGCAAGAAATCGTACGTTTCACTTCTTTAATATGCTCGTTTCTTATCTTGATTGGATCTGACCCATGTCATTGTTCTCGTTGTTAGGCGCGCTGGAGATCGGCTTGATCTTCAGTCTGGTGGCCTTGGGCGTGTTCATCTCCTTTCGCCTGCTGCGCTTTCCGGACCTGACCGTGGACGGCAGCTTTCCGCTTGGCGGCGCAGTCTGTGCGACGCTGATCGCCTCGGGCACCGATCCGTTTTCCGCGACCATCATCGCCACCATCGCCGGCGCGGCCGCCGGGCTGGTCACCGGCTGGCTGAACGTCAAGCTCAAGATCATGGATCTGCTCGCCAGCATCCTGATGATGATCGCGTTGTATTCGATCAACCTGCGCATCATGGGCAAGCCCAACGTGCCGCTGATCACCGAACCCACCGTCTTCACGATCCTGCAGCCTGCGTGGATTTCCGACTATGTCGCCCGCCCGCTGCTGCTGATCGTCATCGTCATTCTCTGCAAGCTGGCGCTGGACTGGTTCTTCGCGACGCAAACCGGCCTGGCCGTGCGCGCCACCGGTTCCAACGGCCGCATGGCCCGCGCGCAAGGCGTGAACACCGGCCGCATGATCCTGGGCGGCATGGCGCTGTCGAACGCGCTGGTTGCACTGGCCGGCGCGCTGTTCGCGCAGACGCAGGGCGGTTCGGACATCTCGATGGGCATCGGCACCATCGTGATCGGCCTGGCCGCGGTGATCGTCGGCGAAAGCATCCTGCCGTCGCGCAAGCTGGTGCTGGCCACGCTGGCCGTCATCATCGGCGCCATCGTCTACCGCTTCTTCATCGCCCTGGCGCTCAACAGCGATTTCATCGGCCTGAAGGCGCAGGACCTGAACCTCGTCACCGCGGTGCTCGTCACGATCGCCCTGGTCATCCCCATGCTCAAGCGCCGCCTGGTCGGCAAGAAGGGGCGCTGATATGTTGTCCGCAAAAGACCTGAAAATCACCTTCAACGCGGGTACGCCCATCGAGACCCGCGCCCTGCGCGGCCTCACGCTGGAAATCCCGTCGGGCCAATTCGTTACCGTGATCGGTTCCAACGGCGCGGGCAAGTCCACGTTCCTGAATGCCGTGTCGGGCGACCTGCCCATCGATTCGGGACGCATCGACATCAATGGTGTGGACGTGACGCGCAAGCCCGTGTGGGCGCGCGCCGGCAGCGTGGCCCGCGTGTTCCAGGACCCGATGGCGGGCACCTGCGAAGACCTGACCATCGAGGAAAACATGGCGCTGGCGCAGATGCGCGGCGCCTCGCGCGGCTACAGCCGCGCCGTAAAGGCCTCGATGAAAGCGGGCTTTCGCGAGCGCCTTGCCACGCTGGGTCTGGGCCTGGAAAACCGCCTGACCGACCGCATCGGCCTGTTGTCCGGCGGCCAGCGCCAGGCGGTCAGCCTGCTGATGGCGGCGCTGCAACCCTCGCGCATCCTGCTGCTGGATGAGCACACCGCCGCGCTCGACCCGCGCACTGCGGACTTCGTGCTGCAACTGACGGCGCGCATCGTGGCGGAAAACAAGCTCACCACCATGATGGTCACGCACAGCATGCGCCAGGCGCTGGATGTAGGCGACCGCACCGTCATGCTGCACCAGGGCCAGGTCGTGCTGGACGTGTCCGGCGACGAGCGCCGCGGCATGGACGTGCCGGACCTGCTGGCCATGTTCGAGCGGGTGCGGGGCGAGAAGCTGTCGGACGATGCGCTTTTGCTGGGCTGAAGACGAAAAGGCGCGGTAAATAGCGCGGTCAACAACGCGGTCCTTCAAGGACCGCGTTTGCCTAGATGAACCGGCCGGGCCGGAAGGCCGCGTGTCGAGATGCGGCGGCGCCGTCCAGCATCAGTTCCGCCAGCACCTTTGCCGTGCCCGGCGCGGTGCTGAAGCCGATGTGCTGGTGCCCCAGCGCCAGCCACAGGCCGGGATGGCGCGGCGCTTCGCCGATCATCGGGCGGCTGTCGGGCAGGGTGGGGCGGCGGCCCAGCCAGGCGGCGGCGTCCAGCCGGTCGCCCAGCGGGAAGGCCTCGCGGGCGCGCTGTTCCGCGAGATCCAGCTGCTCGGGACGCGCGGGCACCTCGCAAGCGTTCAGCTCGACGCCCGTCGACAGGCGCAGCCCGCGCGCCATGGGCGACAGCACGTAGCCGCCGCCGGTGTCGTAAACCGGCCGCGTGACGCGCGCGCCCTCGCGGCCGCTGTAGTGCATGTGATACCCGCGTTCGAACGCCATGGGCAGGTCGATACCGGTGGTCTTGAGCAACGCCTTGGACCACGGCCCCAGCGCGACGACCAGCCGGTCGGCCGACACCGATTCCGATGCGCTTGTCCCTTGCACCGCCCAACCATTGCCGTCGCGGCGGATGGCGGCGGCGTCCATCCGCTTGAACGTGCCGCCCTCGCGCTGGAACAGGCGGGCGTACGCGGCGACGACCTCGTGCGGATCATCCACCGAATACGAACCCTGAATCCACAATGCGCGGTGAAAGATCGGCGACAGGGCGGGTTCGACCTCGGCAAGTTCCGCAGGGTTCAGTTCGCGGGTCGGCACGTCGTACTGCGCGAAGGTGCGGCGCGCCAATGCGCCCGCGTTCCAGGCCGCCGCCGTGCGGTACAGGAAGATCCAGCCGGTGTCGCGCAGCCGGTGGCGCGCGCCGCTTTCATCCAGCAGCTTCAGGTGTTGGGGCGCGGACAGCCGGATCAGGCCGTCCAACGCGCGGGCAGTCTCCTGGAAGACGGAAGGCCGCGCGCTCATGAGGAATCGCGCTGCCCAGCCCAGGTTCGACGCCAGGTAGGGCCAGCGGTATCGGAACTGGACGGTGTCGTTCTTCAAGAGACGCGGCAGTTGTCCCCAGAGGCCAGGGTGATTGAACGGCATCAGTGAACTGCGGGCCAGCCCCCCGGCGTTGCCCATCGACGTTTCCATCCCGGGCGCCTGCCGATCCACAAGCGTGACCGACATGCCACGCCGCTGCAGTTCCAGCGCGCAGCAGACGCCGATGATGCCGGCGCCCAGCACGATGACGTGATTACCCATGTCTTGTCTCATCCTTGTCGATGGCCGCCCAGAATACGCGCTGCTGCCGTCACGCCCCACCATGAGGCTTCTTCAAAAACCGAATACCCCGACAGGTCGGCGTGCGCGAACAGCACCGGACCGTCCACCGCACGCAGGGCAGCCAGGCCCGGATTGGACAGGTAGCCGCACACCGGCGTAGCCATGGCGTGGCCACGCACCGTGATCTCCAACTGGCGCGCATTGCGCCAGAACTCCTTGCCATACGCCGCCACCAGATCCACCGCGGCCACGTCGCGCAGGTCTTGCGGGCTGGCGCGCGTCAGCCAATCGCGCGCGGCCTGCGGCGTCTGGCCGCTCAGCGCGTGATAGGCGGTGAAGACGCTGCGGGGCGCGCGCGCCACGCGCAGCAATTGATGGGTGGATACGACGTAGCCCAGCGCCTGGCCTTCGTAGACGACGTTGTCCCACGACAGGGGCTCGCCGGGCGATTCCAGGGGATAGCCCTCCATGACGAAGTTCGACACCATCCAGGCCGCGTGCGGCGCGGCATGCGTGGCCGGGTCGTAGCCGTACGCGCGGATGTCCGGCAGCAGGCGCTGCGCCACAAACAGCGGCATGGCGCAGACGGTGCGGCGCGTCTGCACGGCATAGGCGCGAGGCGCGCCGTGCGCAGAATCTTCGACGCACAGGACGCGCGGGCCGGCGGCCAGTTCTTCGATACGCACCGCCGTGCCCGGCAGCAGCCAGTCTGCGTGGCCGAGCTTTTGCGTGATGGCCGCGCGCATCCGTTCGGCCAGCGTCGCCAGCCCGCCCGGCCAGGTCAGCACAGCGCCTTCGCCGGCATTGGCGGCATGGCCGTCGCGGCTGGCAAAGTAATGCAGCCCCGCCCACGCGGAGACGACCTCGATTCCCGCGCCGTAGTCGTCCCGGCAGCAGTAGTTCAGATACCAATGCAGCGCGGGCGAGGTATAGCCTTCACGCGCCAGCCAGTCCTTGAACGTCAGCGCGTCCAGCGCGCGCCACGCCGGATCGCGCGACGACAGGTCGAGCGGAATGCAGAACACCTTGCGGCCGTCGCTGCCGACCTGTGTGCGCAGCTGATCGACCAGCGCCAGAAAGCGCTGGTGCTGGGCGGCGTCGGCATCCGGCACGTCCGTCATCGGCAGCAGGTGTTCTTCCCAGCGCCCGTTGCGCAGCAGTCTTTCCTGCGGGGAATGCACCAGGACGGCTTCGTCGTAGTAGGGACGCGCGTCGCCCGCGCCGCGCTCGATGATGCCGAAGTCGGCCAGCATTTCACGCACGTGGGTAGACGCCAGCGAGGGCAAGGGCAGGTAGTGCGCGCCCAGCGGATAGTCCAGGCCATCGCGCACGCCCGCCGCGGCGTTGCCCGCGAACTCGGGGCCCTGCACCACGACAAAATCGGTGAACCCTTCGCGGGCCAGTTTCCACGCGCAGGAAAGACCCGCCACGCCGGCGCCCAGGATTGCGACTTCATGCTGCCGCGTGGCCGACGGCTGCGGCAGGGCGGCCTTGTCGCGCAGCGCGTGGCCGGCTTGCATGCCGGGAAAGTGCACGTCGGGCGTCGTCTCGACGACGCGCGCGCGCCAATAGCCGACCGAGCCCGCCGCGGCGGCCGTGGCAGCGCCCAACAGGAAGCTGCGGCGCCGCATCAGCGGATGACCTTGCGCCAGTCCTCGTCGAAGTAGCGCACGAGCGATTGTTCGTTCAGGCGGTTCGGCGGCATGGCCAGCGCCGGCATGTCGGCGGGAAAATGAAAGAGCTCGCGCACGGTGACGGCGTCCAGATAGCGCGTGGGCACGGTGATTTTTTCGGGTGGCGCGTAGTCGCGCCGCTTGCTGGCCAGGATGAAACCCCAGTCGCCGAACGACGGCACGTAGGTGTGATACGGCCAGGTGTTCAGGCCCGCTTCCTTCAGGGTTGCGTCCACGCTCCAGAACGAACGCGGCGCGAAGTAGGGCGAGGTGGACTGCACGACCATGTAGCCGTTTTCCGCCAGGTGCCGCGCCATCAGGTGATAGACCGGCACGGAATACAGCCGTCCCAAACCGAAGTTGGACGGATCGGGAAAGTCCACCACGATGAAGTCGTAGACCTCGGCGTGTGTCTCCAGCCACCGCCCCGCGTCGTCATTGATGACGGTGACGCGCGGGTCCTTGAGCGCGCCCGCGTTCAGCGCAACCAGCGGGTCCGATCGCGAAAACAGATTCGTCATGGCCGGATCCAGATCCACCAGCGTGACGTGCTCGACGTTCTTGTATTTCAGGATCTCGCGCACGGCCAGGCCGTCGCCGCCGCCCAGCACCAGCACGTTGCGCGCCCACGGCAGCACCTGCAGGCCGGGATGCACCAGCGATTCGTGATACCGGTGCTCGTCGCGCGACGAGAACTGCAGGTTGCCGTTGATGTACAGGCGCAGGTCGTCGTGCCAGCGCGTCACGGCCAGGCGCTGATACTGCGTGGTCTCGGCGTGGATGATGTCGTCGCCATACAGGCCTTTTTCGGCCCAGGCGGTCATGCTGCCGGAATAGACGAATCCCAGGCCCAGAATCCCCAGCACCACGCCGGCGCGCACGGCTTTTTCGCCGGGGCGGGTGACTTCGGCGCGGAACAGCCAAGTGGTCCACAGCGCGACGCTGGCGTTCAGGATGCCGAACAGGAAGCTGGTGCGCAGCAGCCCCAGCTTGGGCGCCAGCAGCAATGGGAACACCAGCGACACGGCCAGCGCGCCCAGGTAGTCGAAGGTCAGCACGCGGCTGACGATTTCGCGGAATTCGGCCTTGCGCTGGTTGAAGACCCGCATCACCAGCGGGATCTCCATGCCGACCATCAGTCCGATGATGAAGACGCCGACATACAGCGCCGCGCGAAAGGGCGCGGACAGCCACGCGAACACCAGGAACAGGACTGCGGCCGACACGCCGCCCAACAACGCCACCAGCAGCTCGACGTCGATGAAGCGATTCAGAACGTCTTCGTCTCTTACATATTTTGACAACCATGAACCGATGCCCATCGCGAAGAGATAGCACCCGATCACGGAAGAGAACTGAAGGATCGAATCCCCAAGCAAATAGCTGGCGAGCGCGCTGCTGATGAGCTCGTAGCCCAACCCGCAGGACGCAACGATCAATACCGAGAGAATGAGAACGCGGTCGCGCATGGGAGTGTCCGAGCCAAAAAATGCGTTCGCAGTATATCGAACGCGACGTATATACTGCGCGCAATTGGGAGGCTGGCAATGGGAGAAGCAATGCATCCGGCGGTGACCTATCTGATCTATATCGTCTCGGCGCTTGTCATGCTGGGCGTTTTTACGGCGGTCTACACGGCCATCACGCACTACAAGGAATTCGACCTCATCCGCGAGGGCAACATTGCCGCCGCCCTGTCCTATGGCGGCGCGCTGGTCGGCTTCAGCCTGACCCTGTGTTCCAGCATCGCGGTCCACGCCAGCTTCGTCATGTTCGTGGTCTGGGGCGTGGCGGCGATGATCGTGCAGATCGTCGTCTACGCGGTGGTGTCCAAGGCCATACGCGGCATGACCGACGCCATCGCCGAAAACAACATCGCCATGGGCGGCCTGATCGGCGCGATTTCGCTGTCGGCCGGCATCGTCAACGCCGCCTGCCTGACCTGAGCGGCGCGCACTCTCCGATCTGACACAGGAGGACTTTCCATGAGTCTCGGTTCATTCATTCGCAAGCAGTTCATCGACATCCTGCAATGGAACGAGGATCGCGACGGCGTGCTCGCCTGGCGCCATCCGATGCAGGATTTCGAAATCCAGTACGGCGCCAGCCTGACCGTGCGGGAATCGCAGATGGCGGTGTTCGTCAACGAAGGCAAGGTGGCCGACGTGTTCGGCCCCGGCATGTACAAGCTGACGACGCAGACGCTGCCGATCCTGACCTACCTGAAGAACTGGGACAAGCTGTTCGAGTCGCCCTTCAAGTCGGACGTCATCTTCTTCAGCACCCGCCTGCAGTTGGGCCGGCGCTGGGGCACGGCGCAGCCGGTGACGTTGCGCGACAGCGAATTCGGCATGGTGCGTCTGCGTGCGTTTGGCGTGTATTCGTACCAGATATCCGATCCCGGCAAGTTCTACCGCGAAATCAGCGGCACGCGCGACGTGTACACGGTGGACGACCTTGAAGCGCAACTGCGCAATATGGTCGTGGCCGCCATGACGACCGCCCTGGGCAGTTCCAAGGTGCCGTTCCTGGACATCGCCGGCAACCAGGGCCTGATGTCGCAGAGCATCGCCGAACAGCTCGCGCCCGTGTTCGACCGCTACGGCGTCAAGCTGGACAACTTCACGGTCGAGAACGTGTCGTTGCCTGAAGAGCTGCAAAAGGCGCTCGACACCCGGATCTCGATGGGCATGGCCGGCGACCTGGGCAAGTTCACGCAGTATCAGACGGCGACGTCGATTCCGCTGGCCGCGCAGAACGAAGGCGGCATTGCGGGCATCGGCGCGGGCCTGGCGGCCGGCGCGGCGCTGGGCCAGACGATGGCGCAGGGACTGGGCGTATCTCAGGGCCAGCCGCAGCAGCCGGCCCCACAGCAGCCGGCCCAACAGCAGCCGCAGCAGCCGCAGCAGCCGACGCAACAACCCGCCGCTCAGCCCGCGCAGGCCGATCCGGTGCAGCGCCTGCAGCAATTGAAAGACCTGCTGGACAAGGGCCTCATCACGGCGGCGGACTACGACTCGGCCAAGGCCGAGGTGCTGAAGAAACTCACCAGCTAAGGCCCCATGCAGCAGGTTCTGTGTCCGCAGTGCGGCGCCCCAGTCAAGTTCACGTCCGCGGCCTCCGTCATGGCGGTCTGCGGCGCCTGCCGCAGCACCTTGCTCAAGGATGCCGAGTCGGTCAGGCGCATCGGCGAGGCGGCCGACGTCCTTGAGGACTATTCGCCGCTGTGCCTGGGCGCGACGGGCACCTATGACGGCAAGCG
Organism: Achromobacter animicus; assembly: GCF_040775605.1. Taxonomy (NCBI): domain Bacteria; kingdom Pseudomonadati; phylum Pseudomonadota; class Betaproteobacteria; order Burkholderiales; family Alcaligenaceae; genus Achromobacter; species Achromobacter animicus. The sequence goes on along the minus strand of NZ_JAYGJK010000001.1, from coordinate 4,054,182 downwards.
CTTTGACGTCATCGGCCGCATCCAGATGCGCTTTGACGAGGGTTTCTGGAACGAGTGGTACGTGTGGTTCGATGACGCGTCCGACGGCTGGCTGTCGGACGCCTCGGGCCAGTATGCCGTCACGCGGCGGCGCAAGGTCAAGTCCGTGCAGGAGATGCCGGCGTTCGACAGCATCTCGCCCGGCGACGAACTGAAGCTCGACGGCCAGCGCTTCGTGGCGGCGGACGTGCGCACCAGCCAGGCAGGCGGCGCGCAGGGCGAGCTGCCCTTCGTGCCGGGCGACGGCTGGCAGGCCAAGGTGGCCGACTACCGCAGCCTGGACGCGTTCCTGACGCTGGATTTCTCCGACGGTCCGCAGCCCGAACTTTATATCGGCAAGGCGTTCGACCTGTCCGCCATGCAGGCGGGCTCGTTGCGCACCAAAGAACAGGTCGAGGAAACCGCGGGACGCTTCCGCGGCCAGATCAAGGCGCTGGACTGCCCGAACTGCGGCGCGCCGATCTCCTTCGTGGCCGCCATGGCCACGAATGTCGTCTGCCCGTCGTGCGCCGCCGCCGTCGACTGCTCGGGCCCCACCGCCGAGGTCATCGAAAAGGCGCGCAAGGTGCAGAAGATCCGCGCCACGTTGCCGCTGGGCTCGGTCGCCAAGATGGAAGGCGCCGACTTCACGCTGATCGGCATGATGAAGTGCGCCGATCCCGATCCCGAAGAACCTTCAAGCTGGATGGAATACCTGCTGTTCAACCCGGCCAAGGGGTTCGTCTGGCTGGTGGAGTCCGACGAGGGTTGGGAACGCGTGCACGTCTGCGACACCTGGCCCAGCCACAACAACGCCACCAGCGTGCGCTGGCGCAACCGGGTGTACCAGAAGCTGTACGACTACACCTCGCGCGTTGAAATGGCGCTAGGCGCGTTCAACTGGCGCGTCAAGGTGGGCGACAGCACGCAGATCACGGATTACCAGGTAGGCACGTTGAAGCTGACCCGCGAACTGGCCGACAAGGAACTGGGCTGGTCGGCGTCGGCGCCGGTGTCGCCGGCGCAACTGGCCCAGTGGTTCGACCGCCCGGAGCTCAATCGCCAGAAGGCGATGCGGGTGGCGTCGGCCAAGGGCGGGGGCGGCTATCGCAAATGGGCCAAGGGCGCGCTGATCGCGATGGTGTTCCTGAACTTCAACAATATTTTTGCCGGCCGCTTCATTCCGGTTCTGATCGGGATGGTGTTTCTCTGGCTACCGGCCATGCTGGCCGACATGCTGACAGGCGAGGACGAATAGATGAAGGGCAAGTTGTTGTATGCCATGTACGCGATGGTGGTCGTGCTGGCCACCACCAGCGCCAGTGCGCCGGGCACGCGCATCTCCGGCGGCAGCAGTAGCAGCAGTTGGGGCAGCAGCTCCTCGGGCGGCTCGGGCTGGTCCTCGGGCGGATCCCACAAGTGACCGTGTACGGGACACCCGGCCGGCACGTGCTGGCGGACTTCCGCGGCGTGGCGCCAGACCTCCTGACCGACGCGCAGGCGCTGGAACGGCACATGACCGCGGCGGCGCGCGCGGCCGGGGCGCAGGTGCTGAGCACCCATTTCCATCATTTCGGGGAAGGGGCGGGGGTAACCGGCGTGATCCTGCTCAGCGAATCCCATATCAGCATCCATTCCTGGCCGGAGCACTGCTTCGCGGCCCTGGACATCTTCATGTGCGGCGCGGCCCGGCCCGAAACCGCGTTGGACTTTCTGCGCGTCGCGCTGGCGCCCGAGTCCGTGCACGTCACCACTGTCGACCGCGGCTGATTCCGCCGCCCGGCGTCTCCCTTGATATTTCATAAACCCCTGTGGCAAGCGAAATTGACGACCGTTATATACCTGGATATATTTCGATCCTGACCCGCCGCCATCCACAGGAGAAATACATGTTGCACAAACGCCCGCTCGTGGCGCTGACCGTGGCGTTCGCCGCCTGGAGCGCCAATGCCAGCGCCGGAGAAATCGTGGTGTCGGCCGCCGCCAGCCTGACCAATGCCTTCAAGGAAGTGGCGCAGGGCTTTGAAAAGGAACATGCCGGCACAAAGGTGGTCCTGAACTTCGGCGCCTCCGACGTGCTCTTGCAGCAGATCGTGAAGGGCGCGCCCGCGGATGTATTCGCGTCCGCCGACCAGAAGGCGATGGACAAGGCGGTCGAGGAAAAGGCCGTCAAGCCCGCCACCCGCGTGGACTTCGCGGCCAACCAGATCGTGCTGATCGTTCCGACCGACAGCAAGGCGGGCATCAAATCGCTCAAGGACCTGGAGCGCGACGAGGTCAAGCGCATTGCTTACGGCAATCCGGCCTCGGTGCCGGTCGGCCGCTATACGCAGGCCGCGCTGCAGGCCGAGGGTCTGTGGGACGCCGTGCAGGCCAAGAGCGTGCTGGCGCAGAACGTGCGCCAAAGCCTGGACTACGTGGCGCGCGGCGAGGTCGATGCGGGCTTCGTGTTCGCGACCGACGCGGCCATCATGCCGGGCAAGGTCAATGTCGCCGTGCGCGTGCCGTCGACCACGCCCGTGACCTATCCCATTGCGTTGACCACGCGCGAGGCCGCGGCCAAGGAGGCCGAGAGCTTCGTGGCCTATGTCATGTCGCCCGCCGGGCAGGCGATACTGTCGCGTTTCGGCTTTCAGAAGCCCTGAGTCTTTGTTGAATCGTAGGTATCGATGAGTGATCCGGTCTGGGTCCCGCTGCTGCTTTCCCTGAAAGTGGCCGGTTGGGCGACGCTTTTGGCGACCGTGGCCGGCACGGCTGCGGCGTACGGCCTGTCGCGCTGGCGCTGGCCCGGCCGCGACCTGCTGGACGCCATCCTCACGCTGCCGCTGGTGCTGCCGCCGACCGTGCTGGGTTACTACCTGCTTGTGCTGCTGGGCCGGCGCGGCATCATTGGCGAGACGCTGGCGCGCTGGAATATCGAGCTGGTCTTCACGTGGCAGGGCGCCGTGATCGCAGCGTCGGTGGTGGCTTTTCCGCTTGTGTTCAAGTCGGCGCGGGCCGCGTTTGAAAACGTGGATGGCCAGCTTGAAAACGCGGCACGCGTGCTGGGCGTGGGCGAGGCGGGCGTGTTCTTTCGTGTCACCTTGCCGCTGGCTGCCCGCGGCATCGCGGCCGGTGTGCTGCTGGCGTTTGCGCGGGCGCTGGGCGAATTCGGCGCCACGCTGATGATCGCCGGCAACCTGCCGGGCCGCACGCAGACGCTGTCGGTCGCCATCTATGAAGCGGTGCAGGCGGGCGATGACGCCACCGCCAACATGCTGGTGCTGGTCACATCCATCACCTGCATCGTCGTGCTGCTGGTCGCCGGCAAGCTGGTGCCCATCGGCGCTGGCCAGCGCAACGGAGGCGGGCGATGAGTATCGACCTTGCCGTGCGCAAGCATATGGTGTCGGGCGACCGCAAATTTGAACTCGACGTGCAGTTCAGGTCGGCCGCCAAACGCATCGCGCTGTTCGGGCCCTCGGGCGCGGGCAAGAGCCTGACCTTGCGGGCCGTGGCCGGATTGCTGCGCCCCGACGCCGGGCGCATCGTCATCAATGGACGGGTGCTGTTCGACAGCGAGTCGGGCATGAACCTGCCGGCGCGATCGCGCCGCGTGGCGTACCTGTTCCAGGACTACGCGCTGTTTCCCCATCTGACCGTGGCGCAGAACATCGCATTCGGCCTGCGCGGCGGTTGGCTCAATCCGCCACGCCGCGAGGTGACGCGCGAGGCGCAGCGCTGGGTCGACGCTTTTGAACTGGGCGCCATCGTCGGCAGCTATCCCAACGAGATTTCGGGCGGGCAGAAGCAGCGCGTCGCGCTGGCGCGGGCGCTGATGCTGCAGCCCGACATCCTGCTGCTGGACGAACCGTTTTCCGCGCTGGACTCGCAGTTGCGCGGCAAGATGCGGCAGGAACTGGATGCGTTGCAGCGGCAACTGGATGTGCCGATGCTGCTGATCACGCACGATCCCGCGGACGTGGAGGCCCTGGCCGACGAGGTGTTCGAGGTGCGCGAGGGCAGGGTGGGGCGCCACGACGAGAACGTGGGGCTGTAATCAACATGGTGAAAGGCCTGATCCACCTGACGCCCGGACTTGGGTGAAGGCCGCCGCGACTGCAGAAGTCAGTCCAGCACGCCGAGAATCACGCTGGACGCCTTGAAGATCGCCACCGCCTCGGCGCCGACATCCAGCTTCAGGTCTGCGGCGCTCTCGTTCGTGACGATGGCCGCCAGCGTGGCGCCGCCGTCCATGGCAATCAGGATTTCGCTGTTGACGGCGCCCGGGCGCAGATCAGTAATGCGCCCCTGCAACTGGTTGCGCGCCGACAGGCGCAGACCAGGCCCCGGCGCGCCGACGATGACCGACGACGCCTTGACCAGCGCGATGGCTTCCTTGCCGGGCGCAAGGCCCAGCTCTTTGGTGCTTTCGCGGGTGATGGTGGCCGTGACCGTGTGGCCGCCGGCGATGCGCAGCACCACTTCATCGTTGACGGCGCCTTCGCGGATCTCGATGACGGTGCCCAGAAACTTGTTGCGTGCGCTGGTCTTGAGCATGAAACGCCTCATCAGGTCGATGTCGCCGCTGGCATCCAGCCCCGCGCGCGTCAGGTTGTCCATGAACTTGCGATGTTCGACTTCAAGCGCCCGGAAGGTCGTGATCAGGCGGCGCGCCCGGTCAGTCAGCTGCGTGCCGCCGCCGCCCTTGCCGCCCGCCGCACGCAGCACCAGCGGTTCGCCGGCCAGGTTGTTCATGGCGTCGATGGCGTCCCACGCGCCCTTGTAGCTCATGCCCACGGCGCGCGCCGCCGCCGTGATCGATCCGGTCGCGTCGATCTGCGCCAGCAGATCAATGCGGTTCTTGCCGCCCCAGGTCTGGGCGCCGGAGCGAAACCAAATGGAGCCGTCGAGTTCAAGCATGGGCGTGTCTGTAGGGATGGCCGGAAGCGACCGGAAGTGTAATGGACCCGGCGCGCGGGGCGTTGGGGAAGTGGTCCTGCGCGGCGTGGAAGTCGTCCTGCACGGCCACGGCAGTCCGGACGCGCCGGTGAACAGGCACCCCCAATCTGGCGGCACGCGCGGCATCGCGTGATCTTGCCTGGAATTTTGGTGGTTGCGAATGAGATTCTGTTGAAACTTTGATGGCTTCGCGGCACTATGTGGTCGCCTTGAACTCACGGAGAGATCGACATGAAAGCGTTGAAATTGCTGACGGCGGGTTCCATGACGGCATTACTGGCGGCCTGCGCCTCAGGCCCAACGGTCAAGAGCGATTACGACCACCAGGCAAATTTTGCGCAGTACCAGACGTTCGGCTACATGTCTCCGCTGGGGACGGACAAGGCCGGCTACAACACGCTGCTGACCGAACGGCTCAAGAGCGCGGCCCGCGGCCAGATGGAAATGCGCGGCTATACCTACAGCGCCACCAATCCCGATCTGCTTCTGAATTTCGGCGCGAAGCTCCAGCAGCAGACCGAAGTCACGCCCGGCTTCGCGCCCATGGGCCCGTATTACGGGTATCGCACCGGTTTCTACGGCGGCTGGCCCGGCTACGGCTGGGGCGACGACGTCTACCAATACACCGAAGGCACGCTGAGCGTCGACCTGGTGGATGCGCGGCGGCGGCAACTGGTCTGGGAGGGCGTCGCCGTGGGCGAGGTCCAGAATCCCGACAGCGCGGGTTCGGCGGAGAACGTGGACAAGGTGGTGGCGGAGGTCTTCGCCAAATACCCGTTCCGCGCCGGTGTCGGCACGCCGCAGGTGCCGGACAAGACCAAGCGATAGAGGACGCCGCATGACCGCTCGCCGCAAGGCCCTGGCTGAAGACACCGGCGATACGCCGCCCTACGATACCGTCGCGCTCGTGCTGCAGGGCGGCGGCGCGCTCGGTTCCTACCAGGCGGGGGTGTACCAGGGCCTGCACGAAGCCGGCATCCGGCCCAACTGGATTTCCGGCATTTCCATCGGGTCGATCAACGCCGCCATCATCGCAGGATCCCCGGAAGACGAGCGGGTCGACCGGCTGCGCGGCTTCTGGGAAAGTATCTGCCGGCCTACCGGTTTTGCCTCGTTGCCCTGGGGTGATGCCTTCACCCGCATGTTCGAGGGCCAGCCGTTTGGCTTTGGCTCGCCCGCGATGAACGGGCAGGTCTCGGCAATGCAGGCCCTGTTGACCGGCCAGCCCGGTTTCTTTAAGCCGCGCTTTCCGCCGCCCTATCTGGTGCGGGGCCGCGGCGCCGCTTCCACCAGCTTCTACGACACCACGCCGCTGGCCGACACCCTGCGCCAGTTCGTGGATTTCAAGCTGCTCAACAGCGGCGCGGTGCGGGCCAGCTTCGGCGCCGTGAACGTGCGCTCGGGCAACTTCGCGTATTTCGACACCCTGCATCACACGCTGGGGCCCGAGCACGTCATGGCCTCGGGCGCCTTGCCGCCGGGGTTCCCGTCGGTGGAGATCGGCGGCGAGCACTATTGGGACGGCGGCGTGGTCTCCAACACGCCGCTGGCGCAAGTGCTGACCACCGAAAACATGCGTGACACGCTCGCGTTCCAGGTCGACCTCTGGCCGGCGCGCGGCGAACTGCCCACGTCGCTCGAAGAGGTGGCCGAGCGGCAAAAGGATATCCAGTATTCCAGCCGCACCCGTCTGGTCACCGATCAGTTGCGGCGCGTGCTGAAACTGCGGCACGGGCTGCAGCGGCTGCTTGAGCGCCTGCCGGAAAGCGAACGCGACGCGCCGGACCTGGCCGACATCCGCAAGCTTTCGCACACGCCGGCCACCAACATCATCAACCTCATCTACGAGGCCAAGCACCGCGAGCGGTACTCCAAGGACTACGAGTTCGGCACCGAAGCCATGCGCGAGCACTGGGAGTCGGGATTGACGGACATCCGCCGCACGCTTGAAAAGCCGGGCATCCTGGCCCGTCCGACGCAGGACAGCTGCTTCGTCACGCACGACATTCATCGCAACGGCACCCATCATTCGTAGCTGGCGGCGGGATCATCCGGCGGCGTAAAAGTCGGATTGGTCTGATAGATGAGCGGCGACGGGCGCAGAACCCCGCCGTGAGGGTAGCCTTCCGGGACAAACCGCAACCTTGTTCCGGGACGGGCCGCCCCAAAGCGTGCCACCGGCCGTCCTGGTGGAGATCCGCCTTGAACGCTCCCTTTCCTGATCCCGGTATCGCTTCCGTTCACGCCGGCGTTTCTGCCAGCGTTGCGCCTGGCATGACGGCTGGCGTTGCTGCCGGTGTTAATGCTTCCGGCCCGTGGTCTTCCAGCCAGGCGCACGAACCCGTCGACGGCTGGTGGAGCCTGCTCTATTGGGGCTGGACGCTGCAACTGCCCAACGGCGTGCGGCTGGATCTCACCGAGGTCGAGCGCGCCTGCTTTGCGTGCCTGTTGAAGAACCCGCGCCGCGAACTGGCCCGCAGCGAAGTGAAATCCTTGCGGGGCGGCATGAACATGCGGTCGCTCAACGTCGCTATCTGCCGGCTTCGCACCAAGGTCCGCCTTGCGGGCGCACGGCTGCCGCTGCACACGGTGCATGGCGTGGGCTACGCATTCCTGGGCAATCTGCGGGAGCTCGCCACCGGCTAAAAATTGTTGCGGAATTACTCCCGAAAGTTCCCCCGAACTGCCCGAAAGTACGTGATTTCCCCAATATCTGAGTTACATTACTGGGCTATTCACGTGTCGTTGGTGACGCTTGGTCATGATTTGATCGCTGCCTCCTGGCACGTTCGGATTGCTGCGGTTCCTGACGCGATTTCACGACGCGATTCATTACGCTACGCGGGGGTTTCAATGCGGTTTTCGCCTAAACGATTTTCGGGTCTGGCTGTTTCCGGTGGCGTCCTCGCGCTGATATTGGCGGGTTGTGGTGAAAAGCCCCAGATGAATCCTGGCATGCCCCAGGTCAGCGTCGTCACCGTGCAGCCGCAGCGCGCACCCATCGTCTCTGAACTGCCCGGCCGCGTGGACGCCGTGCGCGACGCGCAGATCCGCGCCCGTGTCACCGGCATCGTGCAGCGCATCACGTTCGAGCAGGGCGGCGATGTGAAAGAAAACCAGCTGCTGTTCAAGATCGATCCGGCGCCCTACAAGGCCGCCTACGATCAGGCAACGGCGCAGTTGAAGCAGGCGCAGGCCAACCTGTTCAGCGCCAAGCTGCTGGCCGACCGCTACGCCCCGCTGGTCAAGGCCAACGCCGTCAGCAAGCAGGAATATGACAACGCCGTGGCATCCTTCCGCCAGGCCGACGCCACCGTCGCCGCCGCCAAGGCCGCGCAGGACAACGCCGCGATCAACCTGAGCTACACGGACGTCACCTCGCCGATCACCGGCCGCATCGGCAAGCCGCTGGTCACCGAAGGCGCGCTGGTCGAATCCACCTCCGCCACGCAGATGGCCACGGTGCAGCAGCTGGACCCCATCTACGTCGACTTCACGCAGTCCACCGCCGACCTGGCCGCGCTGCGCCGCGCCTTTGCCAGCGGCCGGCTGCAGCAGGTGGGCAAGGACGCGGCCCGCGCCACCGTCGTGCTCGAAGACGGCTCCGAATACGATCACCCCGGCAAGCTGCTGTTCACGGGCATCACCGTGGATCCCAGCACGGGCCAGGTGAACCTGCGGGCCGAAGTCCCCAATCCCGACGGCATCCTGCTGCCCGGCATGTATGTGCGCGTCCGGCTGGAGCAGGGCTTTGACGACGTTGCCCTGATGGTTCCCCAGCAGGCGCTGCAACGCACGGCCGACGGCAAGCAGAGCCTGATGCTGGTGCGCGACAACAAGATTGCGCAGTCGCCGGTCACCACCGGTGGCGCCTTCCAGAACAACTGGTTGATCACCAGCGGCCTGAAGGCCGGCGACGTGGTGGTGGTCGAGGGCTTCCAGAAGATCCGTCCCGGCGCGCCGGTGCAGGTCAGCCAATGGAAACAGGGCGGGGCGCCCGCACAGGGCGGCGCGCCAGCCGCGCAGCCTGGCGCCAAGCCCGCTGAGGGTGCCGCAGCCCCCGGTGCAGCCCCCGCCGCCAAGCCCGCCGAATCCGCCCCGCAGCCCGGCGCCAAGCCGGCCGAACCTGCCCAGCAGGACAAGGCCGCAGGCCAGAAATCGTAAGCGGCACGCGGCGCAGCAAGCGCCGCGTTCCTCTTTGGTGAGCATCGCTTTCAGAGTCAGCCCACATGCCGCAATTTTTTATCGATCGACCAATCTTCGCCTGGGTAGTCGCCCTTTTCATTCTGCTGGCAGGGGTGTTGGCCATCCCGAACATGCCGGTCGCGCAGTACCCCGATGTGGCGCCGCCCGCCATCACGATCACGGCCACCTACCCGGGCGCGTCCGCCCCGGAAGTAGCCGAGTCGGTCACCAGCATCATCGAAGACCAGCTCAACGGCGCCAAGGGCCTGATCTATTACGAGTCGGTCAGCGATTCCTACGGCACGTCGACCATCACCGCCACGTTTGCGCCCGGCACCAATCCCGACCTGGCACAGGTGGACGTGCAGAACCGCGTGTCCAACGTGATCGCCCAGTTGCCCGCCGCCGTGCAGCAGCAGGGCCTGCAGTATGAGCAGACCAGCACCGGCTTTCTGATGATTGTGACGCTGTCGTCCACGGACGGCACGCTGGACCAGACGGCCCTGGCCGACTACATCACCCGCAACGTGAAGAACCCGGTGTCCCGGGTGCCGGGCGTGGGCCAGTTCCAGCTCTTTGCCGCGCCGCGCGCGATGCGCATCTGGGTGGACCCGGCCAAGCTCGTGGGTTTCAACCTCAGCATGTCAGAGGTCAACAACGCCATCGCCGGCCAGAACGTGCTGATTTCCGGCGGCAGCATCGGCGCGCCGCCCAATCCGGATTCGCAGCGCATCACTGCCACGGTCACGGCCAACGGCCAGCTCAGCACGGTCGACGGCTTCGGCCGGATCGTCCTGCGCGCCAATACCGACGGCTCCAAGGTGCTGCTGCGCGACGTCGCCCGCATCGAGGTCGGCGCCGACAACTACCAGTTCGGCGCCCGCCTGAACGGCAAGCCGACAGCCGCCTTCGCCATTGTGCTGTCGCCCAACGCCAACGCGCTGGCCACGGCGCAAGGCGTGCGCAACCAGATGCAGGAGCTGTCCAAGTACTTCCCGGACAACATCCAGTACTCGGTGCCGTACGACACCGCGCCCTACGTCAAGGTGTCCATCGAACAGGTGCTGCACACGCTGGCTGAAGCCATGGTGCTGGTGTTCCTGGTCATGTATCTGTTCCTGCAGAACGTGCGCTACACGCTGATCCCGGCGCTGGTCGTTCCGGTGGCCATGCTGGGAGCGTTCGCGGTGATGCTGGCGCTTGGGTTCTCGATCAACGTGCTGACCATGTTCGCGATGGTGCTTGCCATCGGGATTCTGGTGGACGATGCCATCGTGGTCGTCGAGAACGTTGAACGGATCATGGCGACCGAGGGTTTGCCGCCCAAAGAGGCCACCAAGAAGGCCATGCCGCAGATCAGCGGCGCCATCATCGGGATCACGCTGGTGCTGGTGACAGTGTTCCTGCCGCTGGCCTTCATGAGCGGGTCGGTGGGCGTGATCTACCGTCAGTTCTCGGTGGCAATGGCCGTGTCCATCTTCTTCTCGGCACTGCTGGCGCTGACCTTCACGCCGGCGCTGTGCGCCACCATCCTCAAGCCGGTGGCCAAGGGCCATCACGAGGACAAGAAGGGTTTCTTCGGCTGGTTCAACCGCAAGTTCGACGCCACCACCCACGGCTACCAGAACTGGGTGTCGCGCATCCTGCACAAGGGCGGCCGGATGATGCTGGTGTTCCTGGTGCTGGTCCTCTTGCTGGGCTGGCTGTACCTGCGTCTGCCGTCGTCGTTCCTGCCCGAGGAAGACCAGGGCTATGTGGTCAGCAACATCGAGCTGCCCACCGGCGCCAGCGCCAATCGCACGGTCGAGGTCATCGAGCAGGTCGAAAAATACTTCCAGAGCATTCCCGCCGTCGAGAACATCATCGCCGTGCAGGGCTACAGCTTCAACGGCAACGGCCTGAACGCCGCCATTGCGTTCACCACGCTCAAGGACTTCAAGGACCGCAAGGAGCGCCAGGATTCCGCCGGCGCCATTGCTTTCACCGCCTTCGAGAAGCAGCTCATGGGCATCCATGATGCGCAGGTGTTCACGCTGGTGCCGCCGGCCATTTCGTCGCTGGGCAACGCCACGGGCTTCGACCTGCGCCTGCAGGACCGCGGCGCGGCCGGCACCGAGGCGCTGGCCGCGGCCACCGCCCAGCTGATGGGCGAGGCCATGAAGAGCCCGATCCTGTCGCAGGTCCGCATCACGGGCCTGTCGGCGGGCACGCAGCTCACGCTGAACATCGACCGCGACAAGGCGGCCGCGTTGGGCGTGGACTTCAATGAAGCCGCCTCGCTCATTTCCACCGCCGTCGGCTCGGCGTATCTCAGCAAGTTCCCCAACATGGGCCGGATGCAGAACATCTGGGTCCAGGCCGATGCGCCGTACCGCATGCAGTTGTCCGACGTGCTCAAGCTGAACGCGCGCAACGGGCAGGGCGGGATGGTGCCGCTGTCGACGTTCGTGTCGGCGGAATGGGTTCAGGGGCCGGTGCAGGTCGTGCGCTACAACAGCTACGAGTCCATGCGTATCGGCGGCGCCTCGGCGCCGGGCTACTCCACCGGCCAGGCCATGGAAGAAATGCAGCGTCTGGTCGCCCAGTTGCCGCAAGGCTTCGGCTACGAGTGGACGGGGCTGTCCTACCAGGAATTGCAGGCCGGCAACCAGGCCCCGATCCTGATGGGCCTGTCGCTGCTGGTCGTGTTCCTGGTGCTGGCCGCGCTGTACGAAAGCTGGGCCATCCCCATTTCCGTCATGCTGGTGGTACCGCTGGGCATGCTGGGCGCGGTGGCGCTGGTCAGCGCGCTGGGCATGTCCAACGACGTGTACTTCCAGGTCGGGATGGTGACCGTGATCGGCTTGGCGGCCAAGAACGCCATTCTTATCGTGGAGTTCGCCAAGGACCAGTACGCCCGCGGCATGGGTCTTTATGAATCCGCGGTCGAGGCGGCGCGACTGCGTTTCCGTCCGATTCTGATGACGTCGCTGGCGTTCATCCTGGGCGTGATCCCGCTGGCGATGGCCACCGGCGCCGGTGCGGCCAGCCAGCGCGCAGTGGGCCTGGGCGTGCTGGGTGGCATGCTGGCCGCCACGCCGTTCGCCGTGATCTTCGTGCCGACGTTCTTCGTGGTGGTGCTGGGTCTCTTCAAGACCCGCCCGCGCCTGTTGGGCGCCGAAAAGCGTCTCTTCGAGGAAGAACAGGCTGCCAAGAAGGCGGAGGCCGAAAAGGCGTCCTTGCCCGGAACGCCGCAGCCCGCACAACCCACTGGTGGCCAGGAGGGCAAGGAATGAAAGCCCTGATGTTCAGACAGACCGCCTTGTCCGCCTTTGTGGCGGTGGCGTTGGCCGGCTGCTCGCTGGCTCCCGATTACAAGCGTCCCGACGCGCCGGTCAGCCCGGCGTGGCCCGACCAGCCCAAGGTGCAGTACGGCGCGTATACGCGCGCCACCACGCTGGGCTCGCAGCCCGCCGCCGACGTGATGCCGCAAGCCGGCACGCCCGCCGCGGACCTGGGCTGGCGCGAATTTTTCCGCGACCCGCGCCTGCAGGCGTTGATCGAACTGTCGCTGGTCAACAATCGCGACCTGCGTGTCGCGGTCCAGCGTGTCGAAGAAGCCAGGGCGCAGTACGGCATCCAGCGCGGCGCGCAGTGGCCCAGCATCGGCGCCGGCATCCAGGGCCAGCGTCAGCATCTGCCGGCCAACATGCGGGCCGGCGGCCCCGATTCCAGTTCCATCAGCAGTTCGTACCAGGCCGGGATTGGTCTGACGACCTTCGAAATCGACCTGTTCGGCCGCCTGCGCAACCTGTCCGAAGCCGCGTACCAGCAGTACCTGTCGACGGAACAGGCACAAAAAAGCGTGCACATCACGCTGGTCGGATCCGTCGCGCAGTCGTATTTCAATCTGCGCGCGGCCGAGGTCCAGCTGGAACTGACGCAGCGCACGCTGGCCTCGCGCCAGGAATCCTATGACCTGGTCAAACGCCGCTTCGATGGCGGCGTCGCGTCCGAACTGGACCTGAACCAGTCGAAATCGCTGCTGGACACGGCCTCCGCCGACCTGGCGCAACTGGCCCGCGCCCGGTCGCAAGCCATGAATGCGCTGGTGCTGGTGGTGGGCACGCCGCTGCCCGACACGCTGCCCCCGCCGGCCACGTTCGGCCGCGACCAGTTGCTGGCCACGGTGCCGTCCGGCCTGCCGTCCGACCTGCTGGAACGCCGTCCCGACATCGCGGCCGCCGAAAACCAGTTGCTGTCCGCCAATGCCAACATCGGCGCGGCGCGCGCGGCGTTTTTCCCGACCATCTCGCTGACCGGCCTCTTGGGCGTGGCCAGTCCGTCGCTGGGCGACCTCTTCAAGGGCGGGCAGGGCTACTGGAGCTTCTCGCCGTCGATCACGACGCCGCTATTTGCCGGCGGCAGCATCCGCGAGGGACTGAGCCTGGCCAAGGCGCGCGACAATATCGCGGTCGCGCAGTACGAACAGACCATCCAGCAGGCGTTCCGCGAAGTGTCGGACGCGCTGGCGGGCGAGGCCACCTACGGGGCGCAGCTCGACGCCCAGCGCGCGCTGCAGGATTCGTCGGCGCGGACGCTGGAGTTGTCGAATTTGCGTTATACCAACGGTATCGACAGCTACCTGCAGGTGCAGACCGCGCAGGTGGACTTTTTCAACGCCCAGCTGTCGCTCGTGCAAACCGGCCTGGCCGCGCTGATCAACCGCGTGGAGCTGTACAAGGCGCTGGGCGGCGGCTGGGAAGAAACAACGAAAGTGCAATGATAGAACTCGGTGTAAATATTGATCACGTCGCCACGCTGCGGCAGCAGCGCCATACGGCTTATCCCGACCCGATCGCCGCGGCGCTGCGCGCCGAAGATGCTGGCGCCGACCTGATCACGCTGCATCTGCGCGAAGACCGGCGCCACATCCAGGACGCCGACGTTTACGCGATCCGCCCGCAACTGCGCACCCGCATGAACCTGGAATGCGCGGTCACGCCGGAAATGCTGGAGATCGCCTGCGCGGTCAAGCCCAGCGACGTCTGCCTGGTGCCCGAAAAGCGCACCGAGCTCACGACCGAAGGCGGGCTGGAAGTGGCCGGCGCCTTTGGCCCCGTATCCGACGCCGTGGCGCTGCTGGCCGAAGCCGGCATCCGCGTGTCGCTGTTCATCGATCCGGACCCGGTCCAGATTGCCGCTGCCGCCAAGGCCGGCGCACCCGTCATCGAACTGCACACCGGCGCCTACGCCGAAGCCGAGGGCGAAGCCGCCGAAGCGGAACTGCAACGCATCCGCCTGGCCGTGGCCGAAGGGCTGCGCCACGGACTGCGCGTGAACGCCGGTCATGGCCTGCACTATGGCAACGTCAAGCCGGTGGCCGCGCTGGACGGCATTTCCGAACTCAACATCGGCCACGCCATCGTCGCGCAGGCTATCTTCGACGGCTGGGAAAAGGCCGTGCGCGATATGAAGGCGCTGATGGTGCAGGCGCGCCTGCACGCGCTGCGCGGGCTTTGAACGCGGGCCGATGACGCGTTTTGACCGCTAGCCAGGCGATGCCGATGTCCGACTCTTCTTCCGCCACGCCCGCCGGCGCCATTGCCGGCATCGGCATGGACCTTCTGCGCATCTACCGCATCGAGCGCGCGCTCGCCCGCCACGGCGACCGGTTTGCCGAAAAGATCCTCGGCCCCGAGGAACTCCTGAAATTCCACGCCCGCCGCGCCCGCGACCCGGTGCGCGGGCTGCGCTTTCTGGCGACGCGCTTTGCCGCCAAGGAAGCGTTTTCCAAGGCGATCGGGCTGGGCATGCGCATGCCGATGACGTGGCGGCGCGTGCAGACACTGAACGCGCCGGGCGGCCGCCCCGTGCTGGTGATCGCACCCGAACTGCTGAGCTGGTACGCTGCCCGGTTTGGCGCGGCCCACGTTTCCATTACCGATGAATCCGACATGGCCGCCGCGTATGTGGTGGTCGAGCGCAAGCCCTAAGCCCTTCACTCGGGGCCATCCCCGCCGGCTTGCCGCACCCAAGTTACAAGGACAGCCTCCATGGCCAAGAAAAAATCCAAGGCGGTCCTGCCCCCCGGCCCCGTGATGGTCGATGTGGCGGGATATTCGCTCACCAAGGCGGAAAAGAAGCGCCTGCGCCACCCGCTGGTGGGCGGCGTCATCCTATTTGCCCGCAATTTCGATAACCGCGCCCAGCTCACCGCGTTGACGCGCCAGATCCACAAGGCCCGCAAGGAGCCGCTGCTGATCCTGGTGGATCACGAAGGCGGCCGCGTGCAGCGCTTCCGCGAGGACGGCTTCACGCCCTTGCCCCCGATGCGCGCGCTGGGCGAACTGTGGGACACCGATCCCCTGCAGGCCATGCGCCTGGCGACCGAGGCCGGTTACGTCCTGGCCGCCGAGCTGCGCGCCTGCGGCGTGGACATGAGCTTCACCCCGGTCCTAGACCTGGACTACGGCGTCAGCAAGGTGATCGGCAACCGCGCCTTCCACCACGATCCCCGCGTGGTGACGATGCTGTCGCGCGCCCTGGTTCAGGGCCTGTCCCTGGCCGGCATGTCGTCCTGCGGCAAGCACTTCCCCGGTCACGGTTACGTGGCCGCCGACTCGCACCACGAGATCCCGGTCGATCCGCGCACGCTCGATGAAATCCTGAAGGACGACGCCGCGCCCTATGCATGGCTGGGCGACGCCGTGCTGCCGTCCGTCATGCCCGCGCACGTCATCTACCCCAAGGTGGACAAGCATCCCGCCGGTTTTTCCAAGCGCTGGGTGCAGGACATCCTGCGCAAGCGCCTGGGCTACGATGGCGTCGTGTTCTCGGACGACCTGACGATGGAAGGCGCCTCGGTCGCGGGCGACATCCTGGACCGCGCCAACGCCGCGCTGCGCGCCGGCTGCGACATGGTGCTGGTGTGCAACCGCCCGGACCTGGCCGACGACCTGCTGGCGCGCCTGGAATTCGACCATGCGCCCGAGTCCGTGGCGCGCATCCGGCGCCTGATGCCGCGTTTCGATGCGCCCGATTGGGACACCCTGCAAGCCGAAAGCCGTTACCAGAATGCCCGACGACTTCAATCTCAAATCATTCCTGTCTGACCTGCCGCATCTGCCGGGTGTCTACCGGCACCTGGATGCGGCCGGCGAGGTCATGTATGTCGGCAAGGCGCGCGACCTGAAGAAGCGCGTCTCGTCGTATTTCCAGAAGACGCTGTCCAGCCCGCGCATCGCCCAGATGGTGGCGAAGGTGGCGCGGCTTGAGGTCACGGTGACGCGCTCGGAAGCCGAAGCGCTGATCCTGGAAAACAACCTCATCAAGAGCCTGAAGCCGCGCTACAACATCCTGTTTCGCGACGACAAGTCCTATCCATACCTGCACATCACCGGGCATGAATGGCCGCGCATCGCGTATTACCGCGGCGCCACCAACAAGCGCGGACAATTCTTCGGCCCGTTCCCCAACGCCTGGGCGGTGCGCGAAACCATCCAGATCCTGCAGAAGGTGTTTCGCCTGCGCACCTGCGAAGACAGCGTCTTCGCCAACCGCTCGCGCCCCTGTCTGCTGCATCAGATCGGGCGCTGCTCCGCGCCGTGCGTCGGTGCGATCGAGGCGGCCGAATACGACCGCGACGTGCATCGCGCCGTGCGCTTTCTGAACGGCGAGGCCAAGGACGTCATGGGCGAGATCGAGGCCCGCATGCTGCAGGCCTCGATGGAACTGCGCTTCGAGGAAGCCGCGGCGCTGCGCGACCAGATGGGGTCGCTGGCGCGCGTGCTGCATCAGCAGACCATGGAAAACGTCAGCGGCGAGGACACCGACATCATTGCGGTGGCCATCGCCGGCGGCAAGGTCTGCGTGAACCTGGCCATGGTGCGCGGCGGCCGCCATCTGGGCGACAAGCCGTTCTTTCCGTCGCACGCCGAGGGCGAGGCCGCGCCGCAGGTGCTGGAAGCGTTCGTGGCCCAGCATTACACCGACAACGCGATGCCCCCCATCCTGGTCTGTTCGCATACCTTGCCCGATCCTGAGCTGATTACGCTGCTGGTCGAGCAATCCGGCGGCCGGCCGTCCCGCGTGCTGACGCGTCCGCAAGGCACTCGCCGGTCCTGGCTGGAACAGGCCTCCAAGAACGCCGAGATGGCGCTCGCCCGCGCGCTGACCGAATCCGGCGCCCGCGCCGCCCGAACACTGGCGCTGGCCGAAGCCCTGGATCTGGACACGGACGAAGCCGCGCTGGACGCCCTGCGCATCGAATGCTTCGACATCAGCCACACTGCCGGCGAAGCCACCCAGGCGTCCTGTGTGGTGTTTGAACACCACGACATGCAGCCCTCGCTGTACCGCCGCTACAACATCGCCGGCATCACGCCCGGCGACGACTACGCCGCGATGCGCCAGGTGCTGACCCGCCGCTTTGCCAAGGTCGCCGACGGCGACGCGCAGATGCCGGGCCTCGTCCTGATCGACGGCGGCAAGGGCCAGGTCGAGGTCGCACGCAAGGTCTTCGCGGAACTGGGCCTGGACATCCAGACGCTGGTCGGCGTGGCAAAAGGAGAAGGGCGCAAGGTCGGCCTGGAAACCCTGGTCTTCGCCGACGGCCGCCCGCCCGTCGCGCTAGGCGGCGAATCCGCCGCCCTGATGCTGATCGCCCAGGTGCGCGACGAAGCCCACCGCTTCGCGATCACCGGCATGCGCGCCCGCCGCGCCAAGACGCGCAACGTCTCACGCCTGGAAGAAATCGAAGGCGTAGGCGCCCGCCGCCGCCAACGCCTCCTGGCCCGCTTCGGCGGCTTCTCCGGCGTCGCCCGCGCCAGCGTCGAGGACCTGGCATCGGTGGACGGCATCTCGCAAGACCTGGCAATCCGCATCTACGAGGCGCTGCGCTGACGCCCCGGAATCGCCCAGATGTCACGAACTTGTGTCACCCTCGCCGCCGGCCAACAAGACGCCAGAGCGTTCAGCCTCGCCGATAAGCTCGACGACGCGCCAGGGCGAACGCTCCAATCCAAACCTCCCTCATCAACCCGCCCCCAAATTTCAACCACCCGCCCCGACGAGCAATCCGGGCCGCGCGGATCCGGCTCCGCCGGTCCGCTGCGGCGCCCCTGGGGGAGGCGCCAAAGGCGCTTCGGGGGGGACCGCCCTCTGTTAGGATACGGACACTATGCCAATTAACGTTCCCATTATTCTGACGTGGCTGCGTATCGCCATGATTCCGCTGGTGGTCGGGCTGTTTTATCTGCCCGAAAGCTGGATGTCTGTTCCCATGCGCGACACGCTGGCGGCATGGGCATTCATCATTGCCGCGCTGACCGACTGGTTTGACGGCTGGCTCGCCCGGCGCTGGAACCAGACATCGGCATTTGGCGCCTTCCTGGATCCCGTCGCCGACAAGCTGATGGTCTGCGCCGCCCTCATCGTGCTGCTCGACCTGAGCCGCGTCGATGCCTTCATCTCCCTCATCATCATCGGCCGCGAAATCACCATTTCCGCGCTGCGCGAATGGATGGCCAAGATCGGCGCCAGCGCCAGCGTGGCCGTGCACCGCTTGGGCAAGTTCAAGACCGCCGCGCAGATGATCGCAATTCCGTGCCTGCTGTATAACCAGTCCATCTACGGCATCAACACCAAGCTGCTGGGTGACATCCTGATCATCGTGGCCGCGGTGCTGACGGTCTGGTCGATGCTGTATTACCTGCAGCGCGCCTGGCCCGCGATTCGCGAAAAGGCCATGTGACCGATTTGCCGGGCCGGCTGCGCAACAGCCGGCCCGGTGCAGTTGCAACACCGCACGGCGGCCCGGCTCGCGCAAGACGGCCGCCGTGTCACTTCAAGAGCGATACGCCGGCTCGATCCGGCACGGCACGCGCGCCGCAATCGCCATGAATACGTCGCCCGGACACAAGTCTGCGCGACGCCGGAGACAACCCGCGATCCGCCCAAGGCGGCCCGCAACCTGCCGCCCATGCGCGGCCTTGTGCAATGAACACCGCTACCGCCGCCACCCCCTCGCTCTCGGACGCCGACGTACGCCGTCGCGACTGGAAAATCATCCTGCTCATCGGCGTGGCGCATGCCTCGTCCCACTTCTTCCAGCTGGTCCTGCCGTCGCTGTACGTCGCGCTGGGCCAGGAATTCGGACTGGACTTCGCGCGGCTGGGCCTCCTGGTGTCCACGTTCTACGTGGTGTCCGGCATCGGCCAGGCATCGTCGGGCTTCGTGGTCGACCGCATCGGCGCGCGTCCCGTGTTGTGGTTCGGGCTGGCCTGCTTCGTGCTGTCTGGCGTGCTGATCGGCTCAGCCACGGGCTACGTCATGCTGATGGCCGCGGCCGTCGTGGGCGGCATCGGCAATTCGGTGTTCCACCCGGCGGACTACTCCATCATCAACCACCGCATCACCGCGCCGCGGCTGGGTCACGCCTTCTCCACGCACGGGCTGACCGGCAACCTGGGTTGGGCGCTGACGCCCGTGTTCATCACCACCATCACGCTGCTCGCCAACTGGCGCGTCGCGGCTTACAGCGCCGCCGGCCTCGTGGCGCTGGTGCTGCTGTTGACGGTGCTGGGCCGCAACCTGCTGGGCGGCCCGTCCCCCGTGGACGCGGGCGGCGACGCCAAGGACGCGGGAATTGCGCCCAAGCCCGCCGCCAAGCCGCAAGAGGGCGTGCTGGCGACGCTGTCGGCGCTGCTGGCCAAGCCCGCGCTCTGGGGCGCATTCCTCTTCTTTGCCTGCACGTCCATCGCGCTGTCGTCGGTGCAGAACTACACGATTCCGCTGCTGGGTCAGCTGTACGACCTGTCCAAGGTCACGGCCAGCTCGGCGCTGTCCGGTTACATGGTCGCCTCGGCCGTCGGCATGGCGGCGGGCGGCTTCCTGGTGTCGGCCAATCCGCGTACCGAGCGCACCGTCATGGTCGCGCTCATCCTGGCCGGTCTGACGCTGGTCGTGCTGGCGCTGGGCCTTGTGCCCGCCGTGCTGGCTGCGCCGGTCGTGGGGCTGGCGGGCTTCTGCTCGGGCGTGGCCGCGCCGTCGCGCGACATGCTGATCCGCCGCGTGACGCCCAAGGGTTCGACGGGGTCGGTGTACGGCCTGGTGTATTCGGGGATGGACGTCGGCTCGGCCCTGGGGCCGCTGGCCTTCGGTCTGCTGCTGGACGCCGGCTTGCGGCAGGGGCCGTGGGTGGGCGCGGGCGTGGCGTTCGCCGTGGCCGCCTTCCTGGCGCAGTGGATCGCGGTGCAGGCGCGCCGCGCCGAACCGCCCGCCGCGGTGGCCGCCGCTCGCCCCTGACCGCTGGACACCCTTGATCCGCCTTGACGGCGCCGACGCCACGTTGCGCGCCGTCAAGCTCCGGTTTCGGCCTCTGGCGCCGGCCGGCGCCGATTGACGCCTCGCAAGGTCACGGCATGGCTTCCTCGCTGTAATAACCACATGGTTGGTCTGGTTATTCACAGGAGAAGCAAATGAGAAAGAAAACAACGTTGCTGGCTGCGGGGCTGGTACTCGGACTGTGGGCAGGGCAGGTCTGGAGCGCATCGCAAGAGCCCATCCAGCCCATCGAACCGGCGGTCATCAAAGAGCCGGCCAAGGTCGAGCTGGGCAAGAAGCTCTTCTTCGATCCCCGACTGTCGCGCTCCGGCGCAATCTCCTGTAATTCGTGCCACAACCTGGCCATGGGCGGTTCGGACAACCTGAAGGCCTCCATCGGACACAAGTGGCAGCAGGGCGGCATCAACTCGCCCACCGTGCTCAATTCCAGCCTGAACATTGCCCAATTCTGGGACGGCCGCGCGAAGGACCTGCGCGAGCAAGCCGGCGGCCCGATCGAAAACCCGATGGAAATGGCCTCCACGCACGAGCTGGCGGTACAGGTGCTCAATTCCATCCCCGGTTACCGCGCCGAATTCAAACAAGTCTTCGGCAAGGACAAGATCACCATTGACGAGGTCACCAGCGCGCTGGCCGCGTTTGAAGAAACGCTGGTCACGCCGAATTCGCGCTTCGACCAATGGCTCAAGGGCGACAAGAACGCGCTGACGGTGCGCGAGCTGGCGGGCTATGAGCTCTTCAAGAACAGCGGCTGCGTGGCCTGCCACAACGGCGTGGCGGTGGGCGGCAACTCGTTCCAGAAGATGGGTCTGGTCACGCCCTACGTCACCGAGAACAAGGCCGAAGGCCGCGCCGCGGTCACTGGCAAGGACGCGGACCGCTTCAACTTCAAGGTGCCGACGCTGCGCAACGTGGCGCTGACCTATCCGTACTTCCACGACGGCGAAGCGGCGACGCTGACGCAGGCCGTCGACGTGATGGGCCGCCTCCAACTGAGCCGCACGTTCACGGCCGAGGAAAACGGCCAGATCGTCGCGTTCCTGAAGACGCTGACGGGCGACCAGCCGGTCATTCAGTACCCGTTCCTGCCGCCGTCCGAAGACGATACGCCGCGGCCCGAACCGTTCGTGAAGTGATGCGACAACGGTGAAACAAAACGGCCTTCCCGGGTCAGTTCCCGGGAAGGCCGTTTGCGGTAAGCGCCGGCTATCGATAACCGATATCGGCGCGTATCTGCTTGCTGGAATGCTTACTGCCGAACCGTGCGCACGTCCGCGGGCGGCGCCGCTTCAAAGTTGCTGCGCCACGGATTGATGTCCAGCCCGCCGCGCCGGGTATACCGCGCATACACCGTCAACTGCTCCGGCCCGCAGGCCTGCATGATGTCGCTGAAGATGCGCTCGACGCAGTGCTCGTGGAACTCCGCGTGCTGGCGGAACGACACCACATACCGCAGCAGGGATTCGCGATCGATCGGCTTGCCCCGGTAGCGGATCTGCACCGTCGCCCAATCGGGCTGGCCCGTCACCGGGCAGTTCGACTTCAACAGGCGCGACGCCAGCGTTTCTTCGACCACATCGCCCGCCCGGGTACGCAGCAGTTCGGGCGCGGGCTCGTAGGTGTCGATCTCGATATCCAGCTTGTCTATATAGATGCCGTCCAGCTCGCCCATCTGCAGCTCGGAAAACCGCTGCGGCAGGAAGAAGTCCAGGCCGACCGGCGCGCCCGCGGCTGCGCTCAGGTCGCGTTCCAGCCGGCCGCGCAGGGCTGCCGAATTGACCAGGCGGGTCTGGTTGAACGAATTCAGGTACAGCTTGAACGACTTGGATTCGATGATGTTGGGGCTGTCGGCCGGCACCGAAAACGTCGCCATCGCCACCCGCGGCTTGCCCTTGGCATCCAGCCACGACAGCTCATAGGCGTTCCACAGGTCCACGCCCGTGAAAGGCAGGTTGCCGGCGGTCAGATTGAGCGCTGCGCGGTTGTGCGAACGCGCAATGGGAAACAGCAGCGAGGGATCGTATTGCGAGGCGTAGGCCACGCTCTGCCCAAGCGGGCCGTGAGACAGGGTCATA
Organism: Achromobacter animicus; assembly: GCF_040775605.1. NCBI lineage: Bacteria > Pseudomonadati > Pseudomonadota > Betaproteobacteria > Burkholderiales > Alcaligenaceae > Achromobacter > Achromobacter animicus. The sequence continues at coordinate 4,031,638 of NZ_JAYGJK010000001.1, read as the reverse complement.
GCAGAGACAAATAGAACGGGGAATGGCGGCATTGTAGGCGCTTAAAAAGCGGCCGATTTTCCGCAATGTGAAACGTAATTCTCGGGATGTGAAAGTGCGTGCTGCGCAGCAGCGGGACGGCATTTCACAAACGACAATGGCGTTTCATTATACAAAATCCCGTCTGTAACCCATTGATTTATCTGACTAAGATTTTTCCTCTTGTATAAGACCCGGCGTCACATTGCTCCGCAGCACAGGCATAGACTTTCTCCCATCGATTCACGCAAAGCCAGACGCGAATCTTTTGAAGTCTCTTATCACTGACCAGGAGCATCACAATGAGCAATCGCGAAACCGAAATCCGCAATCTTCAGAAAGATTGGGCCGAAAACAGCCGCTGGCAGGGCATCAAGCGCGACTACAGCGCCGAAGACGTCATCCGCCTGCGTGGCTCGATCAGCGTCGAACACACGCTTGCCCGCCGCGGCGCCACGCGTCTTTGGGAGCTCCTGCACAGCGAGCCGTTCGTCAATTCGCTGGGCGCCCTGACCGGCAACCAGGCCATGCAGCAGGTCAAGGCCGGCCTGAAGGCCATCTATCTTTCGGGCTGGCAGGTCGCCGGCGACGCCAACCTGGCCGGCGAAATGTATCCCGACCAGTCGCTTTACCCCGCCAACTCCGTGCCGCAAGTGGTTCGCCGCATCAACAATTCGCTGACGCGCTGCGACCAGATTCAGTGGATGGAAGGCAAGAACCCCGGCGACGAGGGCTACATCGATTTCTTCGCGCCCATCGTGGCGGACGCCGAGGCCGGCTTTGGCGGCGTGCTCAACGCGTATGAACTGATGAAGGCCATGATCGAGGCCGGCGCGTCGGGTGTCCACTTCGAGGATCAACTGGCTTCCGTGAAGAAGTGCGGCCACATGGGCGGCAAGGTGCTGGTGCCGACCCGCGAAGCCGTGGCCAAGCTGGTGTCGGCCCGCCTGGCCGCCGACACGATGGGCACGCCCACGCTGCTGCTGGCGCGCACCGACGCCGACGCCGCCGACCTGGTGACCAGCGACGTCGACGAAAACGACCGTCCCTTCATCACGGGCGATCGCACGGTGGAAGGCTTCTTCCGCACCCGCGCCGGCATCGATCAGGCCATTTCCCGCGGCCTGGCCTACGCGCCGTACGCCGACCTGATCTGGTGCGAAACGTCCACGCCCAACCTGGAATACGCCCGCAAGTTCGCGGACGCCATCCATCGCCAGTTCCCGGGCAAGCTGCTGGCCTACAACTGCTCGCCGTCCTTCAACTGGAAGAAGAACCTGGACGACGGCACCATCGCCAAGTTCCAGCGTGAGCTGGGCGCCATGGGCTACAAGTTCCAGTTCATCACGCTGGCCGGTTTCCACGCGCTGAACTACGGCATGTTCGAGCTGGCCCACGGCTACGCCCGCCGCCAGATGAGCGCCTTCGTGGAACTGCAGCAGAAGGAATTCGCCGCTGCCGAAATGGGCTTCACCGCCGTGAAGCACCAGCGCGAAGTGGGTACGGGCTACTTCGACGCCGTGACGCAGACGATCGAGGGCGGCAAGTCGTCCACGACCGCGCTGACCGGCTCGACCGAAGAAGCGCAGTTCGAACACGGCAAGACGCAGAAGGCCGCATAACGCGGCGGTGTCGGCCGGCGGCGCCCGGTTCCCGCATGGGATGCCGGACGCCGCGCGCAGGTGTGTAGTTGCAGGTGCTGTTGTAGGGTGGATTCAAGGGTGCCTGCGGGCACCCTCTTTTTTTGCCCGCACCACCCGTCCGCGCCGCCGCATTACAGATCGAACTCACAAATCGAACTCACAGATCGAACACGGCCGAATACACCAGCCGCTCCTCCACCACGCGCCGCTGCCGGACGGCGCCCGCGCGCTGCTCGGGCACGGTGCTGTCGGTGTAATAGCGCTCGTACTCGCGCACCGCGACCCGTGCCGGTTTGCCGCCAAGCTCGGGCAGGGGGACGCCCGCGCTCCAGATGACGGGGTCCAGCAGCTCGCCCAGGACGGGGCCTTCGAACACCGGCGGAAAACGCACCACCGGACCGGCAACGATCTCGCCGAGCCGGGCCGGCGCCTCGTGCAACGACACGTCGCGCGGGGTCAACCGGCGCGCCACATCGGTGACCGCCGGACTGATCGTCTGCGCGATGCCCCCGCTGGCTGGACTGAGCAGGCTGGAGGCCAGCACGTTGGCATCGGTCCACGCCAGGTCGGTGTCGAGCGCCGGGTCGCGGGTCTGCAGCACGAGCTCGACCCGGTTGCGGCCGGTTTCGCCGGTCTGGCCGGGGCCGGGGATGAACGAGATGTCCAGATACTCGGACTCCATCGGGAATTGCATCGGCCCGTGCGCCGGGACGACGCCGCGCAGCGTGAACGCCAGCCGGCCGCGCTGGCGGGTGAAGACGGCACGGCGGCGCGGCAGCACCTGCGAGAACTCGGCCAGCACGACGCGCGAGAGCTTGGCGCTGTCGATCGCGTTGGGTTGATACCGCGCCAGCGCCAGCCGCGCAAACGGCATATAGCTGCGGCCCGGGTCCAGCTCGATGTCGCAGTACCAGCGCGCACGCTCGTCGTCCCATCGCACGCGGTGACCGACCACGCGCACGCGCTGGCCGGGCATTTCCTGCAACGGCACGTCCTCGTCGATGACGCGCGCCGGAAAGTCGGCGGCGCGGGTGCGGTGCTTGGGCAGCGGCGCGTCCCACAGCGGATCCATGCCCCACTGCGTGACCAGCGGCGTCAAGGCGTCGGGCACGTCGGTGAAGTTCTTGTTTTCACCGTAGATCACCACGCCCAACAGTTCGCCGTCGCCCGACGAGAACCACGGGCGCTCCAGCCACACGCGCAGCCCGTTGCCCAGGCGCGTGATGTCCAGCGTGCCGTCGCCGGCGGTCTGCTGCCAGCGGAAGGTGGGCAGCACGTACATGAGGCGCGGCGCATCGGGCGGTGCGCTGGCCGGCACGATGGTGTTGGGCGCCTCGCCGGCCTGCGCCAGCACGGGTGCGCCGGGGTCGTCCGGGGCGCCTTCCTGCACCAGCGGCCCCTGCGCGATGGGCCCCAACACGGTCACCTTGTCCGTCTGGTCGTAGAGCGCGGGCGGCAGGTACTCGCGGAACCGCGTGGTGGCGCGCAGCCGGTACCGGATCAGCCGGAAGCGCGTATCGCCGAATTCGTGGCGGTTGCCCGGCGCGCGCTGGCGTGTGCCGTTGAACGACTGTTCCGCGATGATGTGGCTCAGGCTGAAGAGGTTGGGATAGTTTTCGGCCAGCGGCATTTCGGCCAGCACGCCGTGACCGTCGAGCCGTCTTGGACGCGGCCGCGCCGGATCGTCTTCCCATTCGTGCCAGTCGGCCTCGATCTCGATCTTGCCGGTCGTCGGCCCGTGCAGCCGCACGCGCGCTTCCAGATCGACATGCGCCGCGCCGGATTCGCGCTGCGGTTGGCCGGGCAGCAGCAGGAGCGGGTCGCAGACGGGCTGCTGGGTGGCATGCACTAGCACGAGCGGGCGGTACGGCGTCAGCATCCAGCAATTGCCCAGGATGGCGGCGGTCTGCAGGGTCTTGCGGCCGGCGTCGGTGCCGGTCCATTCCGGCAGGCCGAACGTGTTGAGCAGGCCGTGGTGCACGAAGCTGGAGTAGCGCAGCCGCGCAATCATGCCCTTGGGCAGGAAGAACGTCAGGATCCGGTTGTCCTTGTCCCACTTGGGCATGCCGTCGTCCGGATAGCTTTCGGAGCAGGGCGGATCGGTCAGGGTCGCGGGGCGTTCGGCCAGCGCAATGCGCAAGCCCTGCGTGTCGGGCCATTGGCCCGCATAGGTGACCAGCAGCACCAGTTCACCGGCGGACGGCGTGGCCAGCACGGCGACGCCTTCACCCAGTAATGCCGGTCCCGTGACGCCCGGCAGGCTGTAGCCGGGTTGCGCGCGCAGGCAGATGCCCCAGGCGGCCGCGTCGGGCAGATAGGGCGTGCGGACCTGCGCCTCGCCGTGGATCACGTATTGGCCCGCGGCCAGGCGCTGGCCCGTGGGTTCCTCGGCGCTGGGCTGCTGCGGCGGCACCTGGTCCGTCCGGGCGACCTCGGCAAGCGCTTGCGGGGTAATCAGCTCCACCTGCGAACCGGGCAGTTTGTCGAACAGCGTGCCGATGTCGCGCGCCGAAATCTCGTACGCCTTCTTGATGCCATCCGCGGTGCCGAACATGCTGTCGAACAGGCCATGCGTTTCGCATTGCAGCTGGGCGGCTTTCGGTGGCACCACATGCCGTTCGTTGACCGGACTGTAGGTGAAATCGGTGGTGGTCACCGACGCCAGGAAATCCGGGCTGGCCAGATAGACCTGCGGATCCTGACCGCGGTTGCTGCGGATCACCAGGCGTTCCAGCGATTCGCCTTCGCTGGTCCGCGTGCGATGCACCAGCGCGGGCGGGTCCACGGGTTCGAAGCGCCAATAGGTCACCGGCTGCGTGACGTTGTCGTCCTTTTCCAGCGACGGATCGTCCGGCGACAGGCTGTTGCCCGCCAGGTCGACCAGACGCGCACGCAGCCGGTAGGGCATGCCGTAGCGCAGCCGCGGCAGGCTGCCCTTGACCGCGCTGAAGGTCACCGCCAGGCCGTTGCCCTTGTCCGTGACCGTGTCCTGCACGTCCTCGGGCCGTTCGCCCTGCACGCCGCTTGCCGGGTCCGTCTGGTCGCGCAGCGTGCGCCCGGGGCGCGGGGCGACAAGGCTCCAGCCCGTCCAGCGGAACAGCGATTCGTGCAGGTATTGATCGTCGGGCTGCCCGCCGCCGGTGGCGGCCGCGCCTTTGACGTAGCCTTCGTCATCCGGCAGATCCAGGTCCGGGCCGCCGTCGGTGCAGCGGTACACGCCGTGGCGATGACAGAGCGATTGCCACTTTTGCGGGTCATTGGCCGGGTAGGGCTGGACGTCGATACGGTAGCCGCGCAGCAGGTCTTCCGTGTAGAGCAGCATGCTGCCGGGGGCACCCTCCAGCGCCGCATTCTTGAGCGCCGCCGAGGCCGCATTCTGCGCGACTTCGCGCGCACGGTCGCGGCGAGAAATGCCCAGGCCGCCGGAACGCAGCGCCGCCACCGGCTGCTTGTCTCCGGTGCTGTAGGTCACCTCGCCGTCGGCGCCGTGCTTCAGGCTGCGGCCGATCAGGTTCTGGGCCGTCAGGACGAAGTCCACCGTCTTGAGCGCCGCCCCGTCCGGATCCAGCTGGTAGACGTCGAACAGCGGATTGCGCGGCTCAGTAAGATTCCACCGGTCGTCGGCGCTGCGCAGCCGCAGCATGCCGCGCTCATGGTCGGGGCTGCGCGGCCGCGTCGTGAAGCGCTCGGCATCGCCCCGCCAGGCCGTCGCGGGAAAGGCGCCACCTTCGGCCTGTCCGCCGTCCCAGCGGGGCACCAAAAAGATTCGGCCCTGGGCTTGCTGCCCGGCGGCAATCCGCTTGTCCAGCGGCGAATCGGCAGGCAGCACGCAGTCGATCACCAGCCCCAGCCGCCGCATCAGCGCCGGGTAATCGCCATACGAGGCCACGATGGCGTGGAAATCCATCTCGGGCTGCTTGGGCGGAGGCGGTACGTTCTTGCCGTCGGGCCGCCGGATCGCGCGCTGGGCGGCAGTGGGCGGATCGCGGCGATAGAAGCGGTTGGCCATGAAGAGCGTGTACTCGCCCTGCGAGCGCCAGCTCGCCATCAGGCTCTGGTCCACGCCTTGATGCGCCGGGTCCTGCCACCGGCCCGGCATGGCGCGCAGCGCAAACGTGGGGCCGGCCTGCGGCTTGCCATCGGCCTCGCCGCCAGGGGCAGTGGTCTTGCCGGGATACACGCTGTGCTCGCCATAGACCTGTCCGCGCAGCGCGCGGTCGATGCCGCCTTCGCGATCGCCGAAGAACCGGTCCAGGCCCGGCACCAGCTGTTCGACGCGCTCGCGGCCGTCGCCGCGCACGTGTTCGGTCCGGGTGCCGCAGGCTTCCAGCAGGCCGCGCAACCCGGGATGCGCGTTGCGCCATGGCAGCAGCGTCGGGTGCGTGGTGGTGGCGTTGAGCGCCAGGTTTCCATAATGCTCGCGCGTCAGGCTCAGTACGCTGGCGACGGAAAACGAAAACAGGTTCACGCGGCTCATGTCGCGGAACACAAAGCCCGCCACGGGCGTTGCGGGCGGCAGGAGCCGCGTCCAGAGCTGCGAATCGGCCTGCGGCAGCGTTTCCAGCGGGATATCCTCGCCATCGGCGTTCAGCGTGAAGCGCGCGCGGGCAAGCGTGGCGGGCCAGTCCACCCAGTCCGCGTAGGCATCCAGCCGCTGCTCGTCGGCGGCCTGCGGCGTGAGCCGGGGCGACGCCACGATGGACACGCGCAGACGGCCGGCGAATTCACCGTCCGGCACGCGGCCGTTGGGAATGACGGTCCACAGGATGGTTTGCTTGGGCATGGGCAGTCCTCAGGCAAAGGCTTCGGCGTATTCGCGCCAGGCGTAGCGGCTGTCGTCGTCGATGAGCGCCAGTTCCTCGTCCAGCGGCAGGTCGGGACGCGGGCCCATCAGGTCGCGGAATCCCGGGTCGCCGTTGGCGCCCGCGAACTTGCGCTCGCAACTGATCTCCACGGTCTTGGAAAACATGAAGATCTCGATTTCGATCGTCAGCGTGGCGCGTCCGGCGCACTTGCCGCTTTCGAACTCGTAGCGCATCTCCAGGTACAGCTCGATCGACACGCTGATCAGGCCCAGCACGCTGACGTATCCGCCCATGCGGAAATAGCCGGTCAGCGAGCACGCGGTCTGCTCCATGCGGAAATAGATGCCCGCCATGACGTGCACGCCGCCCGAGGCCACGCCCAGGTTCACGGACACGCTGGCGCCGAACTCGAACGCCGCCTCCATGATCTGCACGCCCTTCGGATCCAGAGTGATGCCGAAAAAGCCCCCGCCGCCGAACATGCAGACGGACAGGTTGAAGGGCTGCTCGCGTGTGCAGAAGTTGAAGCGCACCGACAGCGGCTGGCCGATGAAGGGCACCGTGAAGCCCGCGCCCAGGCTCAGGTTGGACAGGTTGAACACGCCGATGGCGATGGCCGGCAGCGCCACGTTGTAGCCTGCGTCGATGCCTTGCGGCGTGATGTCCAGATGCGGCGGATCGGAGAAGCCGTCCAGCGGAATCAGGTCGCGCAGCGTTTCCACGAACGACAGCGGCCCGACGAACTTGATGCCCGTCAGCAGCACGTCCACGTTCATCTTGGACGCGGTGTCCACGCGAAACTCGATCTTCTCGAAATTCAGTTCCAGAAAGCTGGCCGGCGCGATCAGCACCAGGTCAAAGCTCTTGAGCGAACACGTCACCGACAGCTTGGGCGCGCTCTGGCCGTTCTTGCGCACCTTGGCTTCCACGGCCACGCGAAAGCCCTGCGGGTCATTGGCGCGAAAGAGCGGCGGTTCGCCCGCGACCAGCGACCAGCTCTTGATCGCGGGGTTCCAGTCAAAGCGCAGTGTCAATTCGTCGCCGGTCAGCATCTCCAGCAGCTCGGCGCTGGCCAGCACCGCGTCCATGGCGGTTTTCACGGCGCGCAGCGCGGTGGTCAGCAATTGGCGCGGCGCGCCGTCCAGCAGTACGGATGCGGCAATCGTGTCGGACAGCGGCTGCACCGCCGCGGAGACGGCCTGCAGCCGGGGCTTGAGCACCGTGGGGTCCGAGAAGATCGCGCCCAGTTGATCGGGCTGCCCGACCAGCGCATCCAGCGCGTCGTACAGCGTCTTGCCTTGCGTCAGCAGCACGGGCACGACGCCCAGGCCGTTGACCAGGATCTCGGCTGTCCGTGCCGCTTCCAGCAGCGACTGGCGCAGACCCGACGGCAGCGAGACGCCGCCGACCTTGGCGTCCGCCGCGCCCCGCAAGTTGGTGATGGCGCCTTGCGCCGCGGTCAACGCCGCTGGCAGGCCGGGCAGGGCGGGCGCCGTGTCGAACGACATGCCGGCCAGCTGCGCCACCTGCGCGCTGATCGCCGTGGCCGCCGCCGCCAGCGCGTCCACCTGGTCGCGCGCGTTCTGCACCAGGGGTTGCGCGTACGCCTCGGCCTGCGCCTGCAGGTCGTCCAACGTGTCGTCCAGCGCGGTGAGGGCGCCTTGCGCGATGCGGCCCGGTTCCTGCACCATGCCCGCCACCAGCCCGTACAGCCGGCCCGCGTCGTTCACCAGGCTTTCGAGCTGCGAGCAGGCCTCGGCCACGAAGCGCGGCACCTTGTCCGCCTGCCCGGCCACGTCCTCCACGACCTGGATCACGTCGCCCAGCGGAATGCAGCCAAACAACAGCGGCAACGGCAGCCCGCCGCCCGACGCGGGGAACACGTCGGCGCCGATCATGCGCCCGGCGATGAAGTCGTCGGCCTTGCCGCTGATCGGGCCCGCCAGCCGCGACAGCGCCGTGGGCCGCAGATTCGGCTGCACGAAGCCGCCCGAGCGGTCGCCCTGCGCCGAGAAGTCCAGGGACGCGCCGCCCTGGTAGCCGGGCTCCGCATCGATGTCGCCGAACACCTGTCCGGCATTGCCGTCAAAGCCGTGCGCCAGGTAATACGGATTCCATGTCAGCGTGCTGTTCTTTGCGCCGCCGGTCAGCTTGGCCAGAGCGGCGATGCGGATGGCGGCGCGCCGGATGTACGGATAGAAGACGGGGCCGGTCAGGTCGTCGCTGTAGGCCCGCAATTGGACGTTGCCCTTGTCGACGACCGCGTCGAATTCCAGCGAGTCGGCCTGCGCAGCGGTGTCGCCCGCCTTCTGGCTGGGCGCCAGCGTTACCTGCTGCTGGTTCATGGGCGCGCTGCGCTGCGACAGCGGGGCGTTTCGCCACGCGGTCCGGGCGGTTTCGGCAAAGTCCTCCGCCTTGTCGAACATGGGCGTCAGCCATTGCCCGGATTGCTTGCGCGGGCAGGCCTCGCCGCCGTCCATGAAGATCATGGGCAGGTCGAACTGCATGACGCGGCCGTCGATGTCCGTGGCTGCGCAGGCGAAGCGGAACGGTGCCCCGCCCACGTAGGGCCAGAACAGCAGTTGGCCCAAGACGCCGCCGGGCGATGCCAGCGGCGAATCCAGGTTGGGCGTGGACGAGGTCAGGATGCGCACGCTGGTCAACGGCATCTGACGGTGCAGGAATACGGTGTTGCCCGCCGGATCGCGCGTCACGTAGTCGGGATGCGCAAAGACTTTTTCGCGCTCGCGCACGACGATGAAAAGGCGTTGGCGCAGGTACGCCGGATTGCCGCTGCGATCGCGATGGAACTTGCGTTCGCTGACCTTGATGAGCGAGACGCGATGGCCGAACGGAAACAGCAGGCCTTTGTAGACCACGCGCACATAGTGGTCCCGGCCCATCGCGCCGCGATGCGTCCATTCTTCCAGCGACAGCCCGGGCGCATCCCAGTTGCCGCGCGAGTCCAGCCACGCGCCCAGCGCGGACAGCATCAGCAGGTTCGTGCCGATGGCCTGCGGCGCGTAATTGGCGACCGAGAAGTTGGAAGACAGATGCGCGATCTGGAACCGGTCGAAGTCGTCCATCGGCATGCGGAAGGGGCTGATGCCGGGGGCGGGCAGATACGTGCTGGCCGGCACGGGAAAGGCCGATTGCATGGGCTTCGTGGTGCCTTCGCCGCCCAATGCCCAGACCGCGCGCACGGTGCGCTGGGCGTCGGCCTGCGGCGGTTCGACGTCGGGATCGGACGACGCCGGCGCCAGCAGCCGCGAGTGCCACAGCTCCGTATGCAGCGTGGCTGCTGACGTGGCGGGGGATTTCGCGTGGCGCCAGCGCTCCTGTGCATATGGGCTGAGGATCAGCCGCCACGGCAGTTCAATCGCCGTCTGCTGCGCCGTTGGCGGCGCGGGGCGCGGCCCACGCGGCACGGGGATGGCGATGTCGCCGGCGCGCAGCGGCGGTACGTCGGTCCGGACGGCCGGCAGGCGGTAGGCCCGCAGTCCCGGACTGCCGCTTGCCTGCCGCAGCAGCAGATTGGCGCCGGGGGCGTCGGGCTGCATGGCGATGCGCGCGTTGCGCAAGGCAAAGCTCGACAGCGCCGCGCGCTGCGCCGGGGGCAGCTTGGCCACGCGCTTGTCAAAACCGATCTCCAGCAGGTCGTGCCAGCGAAGCGGGGGGCGCGGCGCCTTGGCCGTGGGCGGCCGTGCGTTGGCGGGTACGGCCAACGGCAGCGACTCGACGGCCTGCAGCACGCCTTCCAGCGTGTACGGCACGTCAAAGCCGTCCGGCACGGTAAAGGCCAGCCGGGACTCGTTGGCGATGCGGGCGCGCACCGGCGGGCCGGTCGGCGGCTCGGCGCCGCCGCCGGACGGCTCGGGCTTGGCGGGCGTGCCGGGACGCGGCGGGTCGGGGTTCTTCGTGCCGGCGGCCGCAGTCTCGAAGAACGTTTCCTCGGCGATGGACTGCGGCGGAAAGTGCAGGATCAACGTCGCGGCGCCGCTGGCGGTTTTTTGCAGCCGCGGCGGCTGTCCCGGCGTGATGGTCAGGTTGCGCAGTTCGATGCGCAAGGCCAGCAGATCGTCGGCGCGCAATACCGGATGGCCGGGCCGCGAGCCGTCGAAGAAGTTGCGGTTGTGATCGGGCGGAAAGAGGGGAAGGATGGGCGGGATGCGGACAACGCCGCCATCGATCACCACCCTTGGTCCGCCTGCGGCGGGTCCGCCCGTTGCAGGTTTGCCCGCCGCCGGGCCGCCTGCCGCAGGTTCGCCTGCCGCAGGTCCGCCTGCCGCAGGTTCGCCTGCCGCAGGTCCGCCTGCCGCAGGTTCGCGGCGTTTCACGGTGTCGGTCTTCGCGGCCGGACGAGGCTTTTTCGTGGCCATGCCAGTTCTCCAAACAAGGAACCCGGGAAACAAATCCCTGCCCATGCCCGTGTACGGGCGATGGTCCAGCTACCTGCGAATCGAACTGCGCACAGCGAACTGCTTGAATGTCGGACTGCTTGATTTGCCCGATCTGAATCGAACGGTGCAAGTGGCGAAAATCTATCCGCCCGCCGCGTCTGCCGTCAATGTCGTGACGGGAGGCCGCGCGTGCCCCGGCTGCGCCCGCACGCGATTCCACGAGCGACCGCAGCAACGGCCGGAAAAGCCGGATGGATGTGAACGAAGGTTGTAGGAAGGATGAGGCCAGAGGAACGGTTGAAGTGAATTCTCAACCTTTTGTCCTAAGCGATGCGGTGTAGGTCTGCGGCGCGCAGGTTGGCCGCCATCCCGATTGACGACGTGAATCCGGGTCCGCTTTTTTTTGTTTGCATCCGTAACGAACCCGGCCCCGCTTTGCCTTGCGTGTGTGCTGACCTACGCGGCGGCGCGTTCTTCCTTCAGCGAAGCCATGTCGATCACGAAGCGGTATTTGACGTCGTTCTTCACCAGCCGCTCGTAGGCCTCGTTGACGGCCTGTATCGGCACCATCTCGACATCGCTGACGATGTTGTGTTCGGCGCAGAAGTCCATCATCTCCTGGGTCTCTTCCATGCCGCCGATCGCCGAGCCCGCCAGCGACTTGCGGCCCATGATGAGGTTGGCGCCGGGGATAGGATCCAGCGGCGTCAATGCGCCCACCAGCGCCATGGTGCCGTCCAGCGCCAGCAGCGCCATGTAGGGATTGACGTCGTGGCTGACGGGAACGGTGTTCAACAGAAAGTCGAACGTGCCGGCGTGCGCCGCCATGGCGTCGGCATCGCGCGACACCAGCACTTCATCCGCGCCCAGACGCTTGGCGTCGCGCGCCTTGTCGGCAGACGTCGTGATCATCACCACGTGAGCGCCCATCGCGTGTGCAAACTTGACGCCCATGTGGCCCAGGCCGCCCAGACCGATGACGCCCACCTTCTTGCCGGGGCCGACCTTCCAGTGGCGCAGCGGAGAGTAGGTGGTGATGCCGGCGCACAGCAGCGGCGCGACGGCCTTCAGGTCGAGCTTGTCGGACACCTTCACGACAAAATGCTCGCGGACCACGATGCGATCGGAATACCCGCCAAACGTCAGCTGTTCGCTGCCGCGTTCCTTGTCGTTGTAGGTCAGCGTGGCGTTTTCCTCGCAGTACTGTTCAAGGTTCAGTTGGCATGCCTTGCAATGGCGGCACGAGTCCACCATGCAACCCACGCCGGCGTAATCGCCCACCTTGAACTTCGACACGTTCTTGCCCACTTGTGCGACGCGGCCGATGATCTCGTGGCCGGGCACCATGGGGTACATGGAATTGCCCCAGTCGCCGCGCGCCTGGTGCAGGTCGGAGTGGCAGATGCCGCTATACAGGATGTCGATCAGCACATCGTCATCGCCGGGTTCACGGCGCGTGAAGCTGAAGGGGACGAGCGGGGTGTCGGCGCTGTGGGCGGCGTAGCCTTGGGCTTGGATCATGACGGCCTCTTGGGATGTTTATTGAGCAGGCGTTCACAATAATCCCGGGCTGCTTTGCGGTTCAAGCTAGAATTTCGGCATGATTTATTGAGCAAATTTGCACAATCATGGCGCTCGACAACCTGTCCCACCTTGCCGCGTTCTCCGCGGTGGCCCGCCTGGGCAGTTTCCGCAAAGCGGCCGAAGAGCTCAGCCTGTCCACGTCGGCGGTCAGCTATGCCATCCGCAACCTCGAAGAGCGGTTGGGCGTGAACCTGTTCAACCGGACCACGCGCAGCGTCGCCCTGACCGAAGCCGGCCACCGCCTGGCCGAGCGCCTGCAGCCGGTACTGCACGGTCTGGACGATGCGCTGGACGAAATGAACCACTTTCGCGGCTCCGCCTCCGGCACGCTGCGCATCAATACGTCGCGCGCGGCGTCGTACCTGCTGCTGATGCCGATGGCGGCTCAGTTCCTGGCCGCCTACCCGGACATCCGCCTGGAGATCGGCGAAGACGACAGCTTTGTCGACATCGTGAAGTCCGGCTTCGACGCAGGTGTGCGTCTGCTCGAAGCGGTGCCCGAGGACATGGTGGCCGTTCCCATCGGCCCGGCGCTGCGTTCCGTGGTGGTGGCCTCGCCGGATTACCTGCGGGAGCGCGAGCCGCCCCGGCATCCGGCTGACCTGATGAGGCACGAATGCGTCCGCTATCGTTTCCCCAGTGGCCGGTACTTCAAGTGGGAATTCAAGCGGGACGGCGAGGTGCTGGAGTTCGACGTGCCGGGGCGTCTGGCCCTGAGCGACGTGCATGCCGAGGTGCGGGCGGCCGCCGACGGCATCGGCATCGGCTACGTGCCGGAAAACTACGTTGCCGGACTGTTGGCATCCGGCAAGCTGGTGCGGCTGCTGGAGGACTGGTGCCCGACGATCCCCGGATTCATGTTGTATTACCCCCGCCAACGCCGTGTGTCATCCGCGCTGCGGGCGTTCATCGACATGGCGCGGCAGTGACGCGCCGCGCACGAAGCCGCTGGCCCGGCTAGTTCGCTTCGGCCTCGGCGCCGTACAGCGACGCCAGACATTCGGTCAGCGGCGCAATGCCCTTGGCTAGTTCGTCGACCGCGGCAGCGTCCACACGCGGCAGCGGCGGTATCTCGGCCAGCACCCGCACGCCGCCAAAGCGTTCGATGGCTTCCTTGTTGCCCGCGGAGGGCGGTCCGCTCATGACCACGCCAAGCACCGGAATGCCGCGCCGCTGCAGCGCCGCGAGGCTGAGCAAGGTGTGGTTGATGGTGCCCAGTCCGCTGCGCGCCGCCAACACCACCGGCATGCCCAAGCGCGCGATCAGGTCGATCATCATGTGCGTATCGTCGATCGGCACGTACAGGCCGCCCGCGCCTTCCACGATCAGCGGCGCGCGTGTCGGGGGCGGCACGATGCTGGTGGCATCGACCACGGTCTCTTCCAGCGTGGCTGCCGCCCATGGCGATAGCGGCGCCTGGAGGACGTAGGCAGGTAAATGCAGGCGGTGGGGCGGCAACTGCGCCAGCTGGGCCACGGTGTCGGTATCGCCCGGATCCTCGGCGACACCCGTCTGCACGGGTTTCCAGTAGTCGGCGTTCCAGGCGCGGGTGAGGATGGCCGACACCAGCGTCTTGCCGATACCAGTATCGGTGCCGGTTACAAAAACCCCGACGGGGCGCCGCGTCGATGTCTTCTGCATACCGCAAGCCAGGTGAATGGACACCACGGCCCCATGTTGGTCGAGCGCGGCCGGACAGCGCCGGAACCTGCGGACGTGCCGCGGGCGAAGGGGAGGCGGCTGCGGCAGCGCAATGGACAACCGCAGCGGCCAGAGCACCGTTTTATCAGTTGCCCCGTCCGCGCGCCACCCGTCACATAGATCAGTGCCGGAGGATGGGCGGGCGGCATGATGGGGAGGCGGCGAGGCGAGGCGAGGCGGGGAGGCGAGGCGGGGAGGCGAGGCGGGGAGGCGAGGCGGGGAGGCGGCGCGGCGGCGGGGCAGTGGCAAATCGTCTTTGGCGTCTTGATTCAGATCAAGGCGGTCGGGGACAGGCCTGACTACCATCGGCAACATGCGTGCCAAATCGATTTTCGCCGTCCCGGCCAGCCTGCCCGATGCCGACCGCCAGCAACGCCGCCATGCGCTGGTGCGTCTGTCGCTGGCCTGGCTGGCAATGATGCAGGTCATGATGTTCGCCTGGCCCGGCTATCTGCGCCATGAATCCATGCCCGCCGACGCGCTGGAAACCCTGGACTGGGCCATCGTCCTCATGAACTGGGCCAGCTTCGCGCTGACCGTGCCCGTCGTCCTGTATTCGGCATGGCCTATCTGGCGCCACGCGGGCGCCAATCTGCGGCAGGGCCGCGCCGGCATGGATGTGCCGGTGGCGCTCGGCATCATCGCCGCCTTCATCCCCAGCGTCCACGCCACGTATACGGGGCGGGGCGAAGTCTACTTCGACTCGGTCACGATGTTCGTCGCGTTCCTGCTGACCGCGCGCTATCTGGAACTGTGCGCCCGCCAATCCTTCGGCGGCGCGGGTTCCGCCGGCCGCCGCCACGCCCGCGTCGAAGACCAGCGCCTGTTGCTCGGCACGCGCGCCGACCGCGTGGCGTCGCGTTTCGTCATGGTGCAGGTCGCGCTGGCATTGGCCGCCGCGGCGGGCTGGGCCTACATCGATCCCGCCCACAGCATTCCCGTCATGGTGGCGCTGCTGGTCATGAGCTGTCCCTGTGCCATGTCCATGGCCGTTCCCACCGCCATGGCTTCCGCGCACAGCGCGCTGGCGGCGCATCCCGACATGCCCGAGGCCGCGCTTGACGCGCTGCTTGCCGAAGCCCGGCGCAAGGCGCGGCAGAATCTTTACGGCTCGCTCGTCTGGCATCTGCTGATGACGCCGCTGGCCCTGGTGGGCTGGGTCACGCCCTGGCTTGCCGCCATCACCATGCTGGTGTCGTCGCTGGCCGTGGCCTACAACTCCTGGCGCCTGTGCCGCCGCGACTGGTCGGGCCGTCTGGCCGCTGGCGCCGCACTGGGAGCCGCGCCATGACCATCCTCTACCTGCTACTGCCGCTGTCGCTGCTTTTCGTGCTGGCGATCGGCGTGTCGCTGTGGTGGGCCGTCTTCAACGGTCAGTACGACGACACCGACAGCGCCGGCACGGCCATCCTGCGCGACGACGACAGCGGCGCCGCCGGCCGCCGCTGATCGCCGCGGCGAAAATTACCGCCGCCGATGCGCCTCTGCGGACCCCGCCGCAGCGCATCGGCCAGGTCTTTTCACGGCCCGATACCCCTAATAGCGTTGCGGTTATGCAGCGATGTCCAAGGCGTCGCAACCCGGTTGATCCAAATCAACGCCTCCTTGAGTGACTAGTCCCATCATCGAAGCCTGGAAGTTCTTGTTACTTTAGGGGATGGGTGATGAACGATTGCCCCGCAATCGCAAGCAAGTCCGATACCTTCAACTACAAGGTCGTGCGGCAGTTCGCCATCATGACCGTGGTCTGGGGCATTGTCGGCATGGCTGTCGGTGTTTTTCTGGCCGCTCAGCTAATTTGGCCTCAATTGAATTTCGACACCGCATGGCTCAGCTACGGCCGCCTGCGCCCGCTGCACACCAACGCCGTGATCTTCGCCTTCGGCGGCAGCGCACTTTTCGCGACGTCCTATTACGTCGTCCAGCGCACCTGTCAGGCGCGCCTCTTCTGCGACAAGCTCGCCGCCTTCACGTTCTGGGGCTGGCAGGTCGTCATCGTCGCAGCCGCCATCACCTTGCCCATGGGTTTTACCAGCAGCAAGGAATACGCCGAACTCGAATGGCCCATCGACATCCTGATTACGCTGGTCTGGGTCGCCTACGCCATCGTGTTCTTCGGCACCATCATCAAGCGCCGGTCCAAGCACATCTATGTGGCCAACTGGTTCTTCGGCTCGTACATCCTCACCATCGCCATCCTGCACATTTTCAACAACATTGAAATGCCGGTGTCGATGTGGAAGTCCTACTCCGCCTACGCGGGCGTGCAGGACGCCATGGTGCAGTGGTGGTACGGCCACAACGCGGTGGGCTTCTTCCTGACCACCAGCTTCCTGGGCATGATGTATTACTTCGTGCCCAAGCAGGCCGGCCGTCCCATCTACTCTTACCGCCTGTCCATCGTCCACTTCTGGGCGCTGGCCTTCACGTACATGTGGGCGGGCCCGCACCATCTGCTGTATACCTCGCTGCCCGACTGGACCCAGTCGCTGGGCATGACCTTCTCGCTGATCCTGCTGGCGCCTTCCTGGGGCGGCATGATCAACGGCATCATGACCCTGCAGGGCGCCTGGTACAAGCTGCGCACCGACCCGATCCTGAAGTTCATGGTCACCGCGCTGTCGTTCTACGGCATGTCCACGTTCGAAGGCTCGATGATGTCGATCCGCACCGTGAACGCGCTGTCGCACTACACGGACTGGACCATCGGCCACGTGCACTCCGGCGCGCTGGGCTGGGTCGCCATGATTTCGTTCGGCTCGCTCTACTACCTGATCCCGCGCCTCTATGGCCGCGAAAAGATGTACAGCGTCAAGGCCATCGAACTGCACTTCTGGATCGCGACCATCGGCGTGGTGCTGTACATCGCCGCCATGTGGATCGCCGGCGTGCAGCAGGGCCTGATGTGGCGCGACACGGCGCCGGACGGCACCCTGGTCTACAGCTTCGTCGAAGAACTGAAGACGCGCGTTCCGTACTACCTGATCCGTTTGCTGGGTGGAACCCTGTTCTTGTGCGGTGTGTTCGTCATGGCCTGGAACGTATGGAAGACGGTGAGCGGCGCGACCGCGGTCAATCCCGCCATTCCGCAAGACGATCCCCATGCCGCCCGTCCGTCGGTCCCCGCGACCGCCGTGCCGGCCACTGTTTGACGAGGACATCATGGCCAACAAGAATCACGGCTTCTTTTCTCATCAGACCCTCGAGAAGAACATCGGCTGGATGATCATCGCCAGCATCCTGGTGGTCTCCTTCGCAGGCCTGGTGCAAATCATCCCGCTGTTCTTCCAGCACAGCACCACCCAGCCCGTGGCGGGCGTCGAACCCTACAGCCCGCTGCGGCTGATGGGCCGCGACGTCTACATCCGCGAAGGCTGCGTGGGCTGCCACTCGCAGCAGGTGCGCGTGCTCGCCGCTGAAGTCCAGCGCTACGGGTCGTACTCGCTGGCGTCCGAATCGGTGTTCGATCACCCGTTCCTGTGGGGCTCCAAGCGCACGGGTCCGGACCTGGCGCGCGTCGGCGAGCGCTACTCCGACGACTGGCACCGCATCCACTTGCGCGATCCGCGCAAGGTCGTGCCCGAATCCAACATGCCCGCCTATCCGTGGCTGGAAAAGACGGTCATCACCGGCCAGAACGTCGACCAGCGCATGCGTGCCCTGCGTGCCCTGGGCGTGCCTTACACCGACGAGGAAATCGCCGCCGCGCCCAAGGCAATCGAAGGCAAGACGGAAGAAGACGCGCTGGTGGCCTATCTGCAAGGCCTGGGTGTCGGCGTGCGCAAGGCGCAGCTTGCCAAGCAGGCCGAAGAGGCCAAGGCGGAAGCGGCCAGAAAGGCTCAGCAACCCGCTGCCCAATCCGCCGTGCAACCCGCCGTCCAACCCGCCGCGCAAGCGGCCACGGGAGGCTGATCATGGTCGGCTACCTGAGCGCAATCGTCACCGCCATCTCGATGGCAACCTTTTTCGGCATCGTCTGGTGGGCCTGCTCGCGCGGCCGCCAGGGCGCCAACCGCGAATCGGCCATGCTGCCGTTCGCACTGCCCGATGAATTCGGGCAGGCACAACAAGATGGAGCGAATCGGTCATGAGCGATTTCGTCAATGGCTTCTGGGGGTATTTCATCTCGATCGTCGCCGTGGGCGGGGTGGTGTGGTGCGTGTGGCTGCTGTACACGCAACGCCGCTGGCTCACCGCCAAGCCGGCCAGCGGCCAGGTCGAGGACACCGGGCACGTCTGGGACGGCGACCTGACCGAACTCAACAACCCGGTCCCCACCTGGTGGACGTGGATGTACCTGCTGGCCTGCGCCTTTGCACTGGGATACCTCTTCCTGATGCCGGGCCTGGGCGAATACAAGGGCAAGCTGGGCTACAGCAGCGCCGACGAAGTGGCGCAGCAGCAGGCCAAGATGGCTGAAGCCGTGCGTCCCATCTATGCGCGCTTCGAGACCATGACGGTGCCGCAGATTGCGCAGGATCCGGGCGCCCGTGAAATCGGCCAGCGTCTCTTCCTGAACACCTGCGCGCAGTGCCACGGCTCCGACGCCAAGGGTGCGCCCAGCTTTCCCAACCTGACGGACGGCGACTGGCTGCACGGCGGTTCGCCCGAAGCCATCATGCAGACCATCAAAGAAGGCCGCCACGGCATCATGCCGCCCTGGAAGGCTTCGATCGATCCCAAGATGGCCGGCGACATCGCGCAATACGTGCGTTCGCTGTCTGGCCTGACCGCCGATCCGGTCCGCGTGTTCCGCGGCAAGCGCGAATTCGCCAACTTCTGCGTCGCCTGTCACGGTGTCGATGGCAAGGGCAACCAGCTTGTCGGCGCGCCGAACCTGACGGACGACGTGTGGCTCTACGGCAGTTCGGAAGCCAGCATCGTCAAGACCATTCTTGATGGCCGCGACAACCGCATGCCGGCGCACGAACACATCCTGAGTCCCGAGCAGATCAAGATCCTGACTGCGTGGGTCTGGGGACTGTCCAACAAGCCCGACGCGTCTACGCAGACCGCTGCCGCGCCGGCCGAGGGCAGCACTGCCAAGCAGTGAACCGGCAGCACGTAAATGGGAGGCCGCGCGGCCTCCCATATCACTAAGCACTTACAAGCACGGAGCAGCAAATGGAAGATGGGTCAACCGCAAGCGTCAGCAGTTCGCCTGGCGGTGACCCGCCGCCCTGGCGGCCGCATACGCGGCCGCCGCGTCCTGGCCAGGAGACCCTGGAGCAGACGTTGGCGGGGGTGCGCAGCAAGATCTATCCGCGATCCGTCAGTGGCATCTTTGCCCGCTGGCGTATCGCGTTCGTCTTTATCACGCAGATCATCTTCTACGGCTTGCCCTGGCTGGAATGGAACGGCCGCCAGGCGGTGCTGTTCGACCTGGGCGCGCGCAAGTTTTACATCTTCGGCCTGGTGCTTTGGCCGCAGGACGTCGTGTACCTTGCCGTGCTGCTGGTCATTTCGGCATTGGCGCTGTTTCTCTTCACCGCGGTGGCCGGGCGCCTGTTCTGCGGCTACGCCTGTCCCCAGACCGTCTACACCGAAATCTTCATGTGGATCGAGCGCAAGGTCGAAGGCGACCGCATCGCGCGCATCCGGCTGGACGAATCCCCCTGGAGCTGGCGCAAGTTCCGCCTGAAGTTCACCAAGCACTTCCTGTGGATCGCGTTGGCCTGGTGGACCGGCTCTACGTTCATCGGCTACTTCGCGCCCATCCGCGAGCTCGGCCACGAACTCTTCGCGCTGCAGCTCGGACCCTGGCAGTGGTTCTGGATGCTGTTCTACGGTTTCGCCACCTGGGGCAACGCCGGCTTCATGCGCGAATCGGTGTGCAAATACATGTGCCCGTACGCCCGCTTCCAGAGCGTGATGGTCGACCCGGACACCTTCGTCGTCACCTACGACAAGCGCCGCGGCGATCCGCGTGGCGGCCGCTCGCGCAAGGTGGACCACAAGGCGAAGGGGCTGGGCGACTGCGTCGATTGCAGTCTCTGCGTGCAGGTCTGCCCGACCGGCATCGATATCCGCGATGGCCTGCAGTACATGTGCATCGGGTGCGGGGCCTGCATCGACGCCTGTGACCAGGTGATGGACAAGATGCAATACGAGCCGGGCCTTATCCGCTACACGTCCGAGCGCGCCATGCTGGATGGTCTGTCCACGAAGAGCGCGCGGTCGCATCTGCTGCGGCCCCGCGTCCTGATCTACGGCACGTTGATCCTGTTGCTGGCGATCGCCTTCGTCGTCTCGCTGGTGGTCCGCAACCCGCTGCGCGTCGATGTGATCCGCGACCGCGGCGTGCTGGGCCGCGAGGTGGCAGGGGGCATGATCGAAAACGTGTATCGCCTGCAGATCATCAACACGTCGGACGCGCCCATGCGGCTGCGCCTGACGGCCGAAGGCATGCCCGACCTGGCGGTGCTGGCGGGCCAACAGGGATCGGACGTGGTCGAGGTCGAACCCGCCGCCAACAAACTGGTGCCGATGGTCATCCGCGCCCCGGCGGGCGCAGCGCCCGGCGCCCATCCCATCACGCTGCGCGCCAAGGGGCAGGATGGCGAGAACCGGCAGGTTGAAACCGACGAGGCTGCCAGTTTCTACGTGCCCGAGTAGGGCAGACACCGCCCTGGTCACCAAAAGGAATCTTCATGAACGCTGCACAAATCACCGTTGACGCCGCCGACGCGGCGCATCCCGCCAAGCCCTGGTACCGCGAGCCCTGGCCGTGGATCCTGATGGCGGGTCCGTTCGCCGCCATGGTCGGCTGCTTCATCACGATCTACTTCGCAATGACCCAATTCGCCAGCCAGCCCATCCAGGAGGGTGTGGTCAAACGCGGTCTGGTCATTGAACAAACGGCGTCCGGCGCGACCGCGAGCCCGGCATCGACGCCCGCCGGCTCTGCAGCCGCCAAACCTTGATCGGGGGAGTTCACGCATGGGATTGCGATCTTTGATGTGGATCCTGTGGCCGTCGTTCATGGCGGCCGCTGCGGGTAGCGCACTGATCTTCGCCCTGATCGACCCGCTGGACGTGGCCATTTTCGGCTATGTCCCAACCGGCAGAATGGGCTTCTATACGGTGTCGTTCTTTGTCTTGTGGGTGATGGCCGGCCTGTCCAGCGCGCTGACGGCGTACCTGATGCCCAAGGTTGAAGAAGACGACGACTTCTAGTTCCAGTGTTCCCAAAAAGAAAACACACCGTTCCGCCAGGTTGAACAAGCGCGGGCCGCGCGACGGGTAAAATCCTCCGGCTATGGTCAAGTTGGGGGCTCGCGTGCAGCCAGTCATTTCAGTACAAGGCTTATCCAAGCAATATGCGTCGGGATTCCAGGCGCTCAAAAATGTCAGTCTGGACATCCAGCGCGGCGAAATCTTCGCGTTGCTCGGGCCGAACGGCGCGGGCAAGACGACGCTGATCAGCATCATCTGCGGCATCGTCAATCCCACCCATGGCACGGTGCTGGCTGACGGCCACGACATCGTGTCCGATTTCCGCGCCGCCCGGTCCAAGATCGGTTTGGTGCCACAGGAAATCTCCACGGACGCCTTCGAAAGCGTCTGGAACACGGTCACCTTCAGCCGCGGCCTGTTCGGCAAGCCGGCGGACCCCGCCTATATCGAAAAGGTCTTGCGCGAATTGTCGCTGTGGGACAAGAAGGACAGCCGCATCATGGCGCTGTCCGGCGGCATGAAGCGGCGCGTCATGATCGCCAAGGCGCTGTCGCACGAACCGGCCATCCTGTTCCTGGACGAACCCACCGCGGGTGTCGACGTCGAATTGCGGCGCGGCATGTGGGAAATGGTGCGACGGCTGCGCGAAAGCGGCGTCACCATCATCCTCACCACGCACTACATCGAAGAAGCCCAGGAAATGGCGGACCGCATCGGCGTGATCCGCAAGGGCGAAATCATCCTGGTCGAGGAAAAGAATGCGCTGATGGCCAAGCTGGGCAAACGCCAGCTTGCGCTGACACTGAAGGCGCCGCTGCCCGGCATCCCGACAGCGCTGGACGCCTACCAGCTTGAGCTTTCGCCCGACGGCTACAAGCTCGTCTATACCTACGACAACGAGCGCGGCGGCGATATTTCGCGTCTGCTGCAGGACCTGAGCCGCCTGCAGATCGAATTTGCAGATTTGAACACCTCGGAAAGCTCGCTCGAGGACATCTTTGTCAGCCTGGTGCACGGTCAATCATGAACTTCTACGCCATCCGCGCCATCTACCTTTTCGAAATGGCCCGCGCCTGGCGCACGCTGATGCAAAGCGTGCTGTCGCCGGTGATTTCAACGTCTCTTTACTTCGTCGTGTTCGGCTCCGCCATCGGTTCGCACATGGTCGAGATTGACGGCGTGAGCTACGGCGCGTTCATCGTGCCCGGCATGATCATGCTGTCGCTGCTGACGCAGAGCGTGGCCAACGCCTCGTTCGGCATCTACATGCCGCGCTTTTCAGGCACGATCTACGAAATCCATTCGGCGCCCATTTCCTACGTGGAAATCCTGGCGGGGTATGTGGGGGCAGCTGCCAGCAAGTCCATCATCCTGGGCCTCATCATGCTGGCCACCGCGCGCCTGTTCGTGACGTTCGACGTGGCCCATCCGTTCTGGATGCTGTCGTTCCTGGTGCTGACCGCCGTCACGTTCAGCCTGTTCGGTTTCATCATCGGGATCTGGGCCGACGGGTTTGAAAAGCTGCAGATCATTCCGTTGATGATCATCACGCCGCTTACCTTTCTGGGCGGCACGTTCTATTCGATCAACATGCTGCCGCCGTTCTGGCAGACCGTCACGCTGTTCAATCCGGTGGTCTACCTGGTCAGCGGTTTCCGCTGGGCGTTCTTTGGCGTGGCGGACGTCAGCATCGGCGTCAGCGTGGGCATGACGCTGGCCTTCCTGGTTGCATGCCTGATCGGCGTGCGGTGGATTTTCAAGACGGGCTACCGCCTGAAGACCTGATACAACAGCAGCGTCAGGCCGCGCAAAATGCGCAAGGCGCCGCATTTCCGTTCAGGACATGCGGCGCCTTGTCTTTACGAGGCGGCCGTCGTGGGCGGCGTGACTGCGTGCCCGTCAGCGCCCGGGCTTACCGCGCCGGCTGCATCTTCATCAGGCGATCACGAAGCTGGGGATCCTGCTGCACGGCCTGGCCGATGCCGTTGAATTCCTCGACCGACAGCCCGTCCGCGCGGACCAGCTTGACCATTTTTTCGTCCGCTTCCTTGACGACCTTCTGCTTGGCGTCGTCGGTCTTGGCGGCTTCGACCTTCGGACGGTATTCGTCAACGACGCCAGAGATCTTCTGCGACGCCGAAGCGAATTTCTGCAATTGCTGATCCGTCGGCTTCTGCACGGCGGGCGCCATGCCCGGCTGAGCTTGCGTCTGCGCCGGAGCCTGGGCGGCCTGTTGAGCCAGGGCAGGGGCACCGGACAGCGCCGTCGTCAGAATGGCGGCGGATAGGAATGCATATTTGGAACGCTGCATCAAAACTCCTTGTTCCGGTTGAAAGTCCGACCATGATGACCAGCCGGACCGCCGTGGGACAAGTTTCGCGATGTGTTTTCCTGTGTCGGCAGACCACGAGATCCCCGACGCGCGGTGCGGGGGCAGCCCCGGGGGACGCCGGCCCCGTGCGCTCGAAACGTTTTGCGCGGTTTCGTAGTCGCTGCTGGCCGCGATGTGTCCTTAGGTTTGTCCTTCGGAAGCGGATCGGGCGCCTTTGCGGGCTTACGCCGCGTACCAGAACACCGCGAAGAAATGGCAGACGGTGCCGGCCAGCACGAACAGATGCCAGATGAAATGGCTGTAGCGCCAGCGGTTGTCGAACACAAAGAAGACCACACCGCCGGTGTAGGCGAGGCCGCCAGCCACCAGCCACCACAGGCCGCCGGTCGGCACCAGTTCAAGCAAGGGTTTGACCGCGATAACGACGATCCAGCCCATCGCCAGATACAGGCCCGTGGATAGCGCGGGCCGGTTGAGCCGCTTGCTGGCCTTCAGGCCCACGCCCAGCAGCGCCAGGCCCCACACCAGTCCGAAGAGGGTCCACCCCCAAGGGCCACGCAGCGCGCCCAGCGCGAACGGGGTGTAGGTGCCCGCGATGAGCAGGTAGATGGCCGAGTGGTCCAGCACATTGAAGATCTGCTTGGCGCGGCAGCGGGGCAGGGCGTGATAGATGGCGGACGCGAGGTACAGCAGGCACATTGACGCGGCAAACACGGCGGCGCCAGCGATGAAGGCGGCATCGCCCTGGCGCACGGCGGCGGCAATCAGGAGCGGCGTGCCGGCCAGCGCGCCCACGGCGCCCAGGCCGTGGCTGATGCTGTTGGCGATTTCTTCGCCCAGGGTCTGGGGTCGGTCGTTGGGAAACATGGGGAGCCTGTTGATGACAAGTTTTCCACCTTAGGCTTTTTGGCATGCGCGCTCAAGGCGCGCGTCGAGTAGGCTTGACCGATCGCAACGTCGTTACGCTGTGATACATTCGTCCCGCGAACGAACCGCCCAAAGAGGCGTCGCATGTTCTTCACTCCGGGCTTGCACGTCGGCCGCGCCAGGCGCTGCCGTGATCGACACTCTTAGGGGAAGCACTCAATGAATCCGGCTCCAGGTCTTTCGGTTGGGGCGTCCTTTCCGCCCGTCCACGCGTGCGCATCAGACGACAGGCATCCGCCTTGCGGAGCGGCGTAGCCGCGGCGACCGCCGTCCGGCGCTGCCAACCCCGGCACCCCGGGCGGCGCGGCAAACAGGAACTTCCGAACAGGCCCTAACAATGGCGCGCAGTTTCAGCAGTCTGTTTTTCAAAGCGGCAAAAAAGATCACCCGCCTCCAGCGCACGGCAATGCGCATGGCGGCCCCCAAACCAGCCCGCAAGCGCGCCACGCCGGCGCGCAAGACGGCCGCCGGCTCCACGGCGGGGCGGGCGGTCAAGACGGCGCGGCCGGGCGGGACGGCGGGCGCGGGCAGGGCAGCGGCGCCCGAGGCGGCGTCGCTTGGCGCCGGCCGCTGGGAAGCCTCCCGCCAGTTCACGGACAAGACCGGCCGCCGGCTGGCCTTTGCCCGCTACACCCCCGCTTCCGTAAGTGCCACAGCCGCCGGCATGCCGCTGGTCGTGATGCTGCACGGATGCCGACAGACAGCCGAGGCTTTCGCGCGTGGATCGCGCATGAACCAGTGGGCGGACGCCGGGGATTTCATGGTGCTGTATCCGCAGCAATCCCTGGCGCGTCAGGTGCAGCGCTGCTGGCGCTGGTTTCAGCCGGACGACGATCATGGCGGGGCCGAGGCTGATCTGATCGCGGCCCTGATCCGGTCGGAAGTCGTGCGCCACGGTCTGGACCCCGAACGCGTCTACGTGGCGGGCCTGTCGGCAGGGGCGGGGATGGCGGCCCTGGTCGCCCTGCGTCATCCAAGCCTGATCGCCGCGGTGGCCATGCACTCGGGGCCGGTCGTGGGCGACGCGCATAACGCGGGCAATGGCCTGAGCACGATGCGGCGCGGCAGTATCAAGCCGTTGGCGCCGCTGGTGCAAGCCGTGGCGGACCCCGCCGTTTTCGACCTGGGCATGCCGGCACTGATCCTGCACGGCCAGCTTGATCCGGCCGTGGCGCCGCGCAATGCCAGGCAGTTGTTCGAACAGTTCCGCAACCTGAATGCCGCCGATCCGCACGCGTTGCCGATCGAGCGCGTGCTGGGGTTGGGCACCGAAAAAGCGTACCGCCGGGTGGATGTGCTGCGCGGCCGCAAGACGGTGCTGCGGCTGTGCGAGATCACGCGGCTTGAACATGCCTGGAGTGGCGGGGATCCTGCCATCCGGTATCACGCGCGCAGCGGTCCCGATGCCTCCGCGCTGGTGTGGCGGTTCTTTCAGAGTCAGCGGCGTGCGGGCGCGATTGCCGCTGCGCAATGACGGCCACCGGCATCACAGACTTTGGCCGGTGGCTGGCGGTGAGCGGCAGGCAGCTGGGCGGCTGCGGTGCGCCATTGTCCGGGCATCCAGAATGATGTTGTCGCCGCCACCGGCGTCCGGGCGACTCCGTGGCGGCGTAACATCGCTGCAATCTCAAAGCGCCTGGCGCCCGTTGACACCCTTCGCCAACCCCATTTTTACGGAAATCGTCGATATGCCCCTGTCCATGTACCAGGCGTCCGTGCCTGTCTTCATCCGCGGCCTGAACGTGCTGGCCGCGCTGCTGGAAAAGGCTGCCGCGCATGCGCAAGCCACCGGCATCGACCCTGCGGAACTCGTTAACGCGCGCCTCGCGCCCGACATGTATCCGCTGTCGGGCCAAGTGCAACGTGCCAGCGATGCGTCCAAGTTCGCGGCACAGCGGCTGTCGCAAGGCGACGCCCCGAAATTCGCCGACACCGAGACCACGCTTGCGCAATTGCAGCAGCGCGTCGCGGACACGATCGCGTATCTGGAAAGCGTCAAGCCCGAGCAGGTCGACGGCGCCGAAGGCCGCCGCATCACGCTTAGCTTTGGCAACTTCAAGCCTGAATTCCAGGGCGACGAGTATCTGCTGACGTTCGCGCTGCCCAACTTCTACTTCCACGTGACCACCGCCTACGGCATCCTGCGCCAGGCCGGCGTGCCGATCGGCAAGCTGGATTTTCTGGGACCGTACCCGCAACTGGCCCCCTGATGAAACCAGGCGACGCGGTGTCGCCCGCGTCGCGCCACAGCCTCATTTTTTTGACGGGTCCCCGCAGCCATCCATCGGCCCCATCTTCGCCATGTTCTGCTGGATCTCTTCGGGCGTGAGGTCCTGCATGTGCGTGGCGATGGACCAGCGGTGGCCGAATGGGTCCACCACCTGCCCGTAGCGGTCGCCCCAGAACATGTCGGCAGCGGGCATCGTGACTTGCGCGCCCGCCGCGACCGCCTGCTGGATCGCGGCGTCTGCGTCGGTCACATACAAATGCAGCACCGCGGGCGTGCCCTTGAGCGCCTTCGGTCCCAGGCTGCCCCATTCCGGAAAATCATCCATCAGCATCAGGACCGAATCGCCGATCCGGATGGCCGCGTGCATGATCTTGCCGTTGGGTCCGGGCAGCCGCATCAGCTCCTCGGCATTGAAGGCTTTCTTGTAGAAGGCGAGGGCGTCGGAGGCGCCCTCGCAAATGATATGCGGCGTCAGCGTGTGCATGCCGTCGGGAATGGGCTTGGCTGCTTTGGTGGCCATGATGTGTCTCCAGGTTTATTGAACGGCTGCGGGTTGAATGGTTGCGCTCGGGGCGTGGCCGCGCGCGCTAGTTGCCGACCAGCGTGGCAAAGCCGCCCCAGCACATGCGCTTGACGTCGAACACGCCCTCGCAGCACATTTCCGCCAGGCGCGGATCGGACATCACCTTGGCGTTGATGCTGTTGCGCGCTTCCTTGCTGGGGTACAGGATCCACGCAAAGACCACGACTTCGCCTTCGCGCGCGCCGGCTGCCGCGCTGAACGACGCGAAGCCTTCTCCGTCGATGTCATCAGCCACGCCTTCGCGGTAGTCCAGCGCGCCGTGCTCGCGCCAGATGCCCTCGGCGTGCGTGGCCATTTTCTTGTACGTCTCCAGGTTGGCCTTGGGTACGCACAGCAGGAAACCGTCTATGTACTTGTCCATCGATCACTCCTCACGTCCGTGTTGTTCTGGTTTGGGCCGGCACGTCCGCAATCCGTTCCGGCCGCCGTCCGGATTCCTGGATCGGCAGGAACCACTTTATCGGGATCCGCGCGGCTTTCAGATAGGCAATTGCGACAATCTTGCGGGTGGATTGCGTCAGCCTGCAGGCGTATGCTTGGCAACATGAAAAACGTCGCGTTCCTGCTGCCCAAGGGGACCAATATTGCGTCCCTGGAAACCGCGCGCCACGGCTTCATGGTGGCCAACGAATACCTGCGCGCGCACGGCCGCGAGCCGCGGTTCCATGTGCGCACGCTTGCGCTGACGCGCGAGGTCAGCCTGGACGACGGACGCATCAAGGTGCAGGCCGACATGGTGCTGGCCGACGCCACCGACATCCATATCTGCATTGCGCCGCCGCTTCTGGGTTCGGTATCGGACGCGGTCCTGTCCAACCGCGAACTCATCGAATGGCTGTCGCGCCATCACCGCGAAGGCGGCGAGGTCGCCAGCCTGTGCATGGGCGCCGCGCTGCTCGCCGCGGGCGGCGTGCTCGACGGGCAGCAGGCGGTGGTGCACTGGGTTGCGCAAAACCTGTACGCCAGCCTTTTTCCGACGGTGCGATGGACCAGCGATCGCGTCGTCATGGCAGAAAACGGCGTTTATACGAGCGGCGGCGCATTTTCGGCCGCGCATCTCGTGCTGCACCTGATCGAGAAGTACACCGACCGCGATACCGCGATCTGGTGCGCCAAGTACTTCCAGCTGGACTGGAGCCGCCAAAGCCAGTTGCCGTTCTCCGTCTTCATGGGTCAGAAGTCGCACGCGGACGAGATCGTGCGGGCGGTGCAGGAATACATTGAAGGCCGCTACCAGGAAAAGATCACCGTCGAGGAACTGGCCGGCCGCCACGCACTGGGCCGCCGCACGCTGGAGCGGCGCTTCCGCCAGGCCACCGGCAACAGCATCGTCGAATACGTGCAGCGTGTTCGCGTCGAAGCCGCCAAACAGCGGCTGGAAAGCTCGCGCAAGAGCGTCGCCGAAGTCATGTACGAAGTCGGCTACAACGACACCAAGGCCTTCCGCGACATCTTCAACAAATACTGCGGCATGTCGCCCGTGGGATATCGCGAGCGGTATCAATAGCACCGCGATTGCGCGGCAAACTCCGCTTGAACCCTGCCGCACGCGGGCCGACGTCAAGCTTGTTTCAGCAGTGTTGCTGCGCCATGCCTTATCTTCGTTGTCTTTGTGGAATCGCAAACAACGCCGCGCGCAAATGTTTGCGAAATGTGTCGGGAAACATAGACTGGGGTTTTCCCTGAGGCCCCCCTATGAAGCTCCGCACCCATTTCGGCAATCTCTCCATCGGCACCAAACTGGGCCTGGGCTTCGGCGTCGTGCTGGCCCTGCTGCTGGCCCTGGCCGGCGTGTCGCATTTTGAATTGACACGCATCGGCAACATCAACCGCGCCATCACGCAGGAAACCTGGGTGAAGGCCAACGCGATCTCGGTGGTCGACGTCACGACGCGCGCCAACGCCCGCGTCAATCTGGAACTGATCGTCAATGCCGACCCGGCCGCGATGGACACGCTGTTCCAGCAGATCGAGGCCAACCGTAAACGCATCGACGACGCCCTGGCCACCCTGCGGCCATTGATGGCGACGGCCGATGCCAGCGCCCGGCTGCGTACGCTGGAAGAGGCTCGGGGCCGCTACGTGAAGTCCTTCCAGTCGGTGGGCGCCCTGCTCAGGAGCGCTGATCGCGACGGCGCCCGCCAGCGCATGCTGCAAGAGACGTTGCCCATTCTGGACAGCCTGCAGGATCACATCATCGCGTTGTCCCGGGAACAGTCGGCCGACATGGACGAGGCAGGCATTGCAAGCCAGGCCGTCATCCAGGAAGCCGAGCGCCTGAACGTGGGCCTGGCCGGCCTGGCGCTCGCCTTGGGCGCGTTGCTCGCGTGGCGGGTCAGCCGGTCGATCACCCGTCCGCTGGCGCGTGCGGTCAAGGCCGCCGAAACCGTGGCGGGCGGCGACCTGGGCCAGCGGATCGAAGCGGGCTCCCGCGATGAGACCGGGCGCCTGCTTCACGCCTTGCAGGACATGCAGGAGCGGCTGGCGGGCGCCGTCCGTGCGATCCGGCACGGGTCGGAAACGATTTCCAGCGCCTCGAGCCAGATCGCGGCGGGCAACGCCGATCTCTCAAGCCGCACCGAAGAACAGGCGGCATCGCTTGAGCAAACCGCGGCGTCGATGGAGGAGCTGGCCTCGACCGTGAAGCAGAACGCGGATAACGCGCGCCAGGCCAACCACCTTGCAGCCAGCGCATCGGAAATCGCGCTGCGCGGCGGGGCGGCGGTGTCCGCGGTGGTCGGCACCATGCAGGAGATCTCGGCCAGCTCGCACAAGATTTCCGACATCGTGTCGGTGATCGACGGCATCGCGTTCCAGACCAACATCCTTGCGCTCAACGCGGCGGTCGAAGCGGCCCGTGCGGGCGAGGAGGGCAAGGGCTTTGCCGTGGTGGCGGGCGAAGTCCGCTCGCTGGCGCAGCGCTGCGCGCAGGCCGCGCGCGAGATCAAGGCCTTGATCGAGGATTCCGCCGGCAAGGTGGGCGCGGGCGCGCGTCAGGCCGAGGGCGCGGGCGCTACCATGCAAGAGATCGTCACCGCCGTGCAGCACGTGACGGACATCATGGGCGAGATCGCCGCCGCGTCGCACGAGCAGGCCAGCGGTATCGATCAGGTGAACCTTGCCGTGGCGCAGATGGACGAGGTGACGCAGCAGAACGCGGCGCTGGTCGAGGAAGCCGCCGCGGCCGCCGGCTCGATGCAGGACCAGGCACGCGAGCTGGTGCGGGCGGTGGGCGTGTTCCGGTTGTCCGAAGACGCCACGCGGCGCGGACCGGAGCAAGATCCCACTCGCGCCCCGGGCACGTTGATGCTTGCTTAGCGCCGCTATTTTCCGCAGGCGGCCTGCAACGCCTTCATCTGCGGGCTGCCTTGCGCAAAGCGCACGAACTGAACCTGGCTTTCGTCCAGTGTCTCGTCCTTGATGGTGGTGACCAGGGTGTCGTTCAGGAAGTAGCTGGTGGCCGGCAAGAAGCCGACCTGCGACCGGCGGCAATCGAACAGCACCTCGGTCACCGAACGGTCATAGCGCACGGGCTGTTTGTCCGCGCCCGGAATGGTCTGCGCAGCGGTGTAGCGCAGTTCCATCCTGCCCCGGGCGTTGCCCGACGCTTGCTGTGTGTTGGGCAGGCTCCCGATCCGGATCGAGACGTTGGGGTGATCGGGACGCGGCGGCACGTCGAACCATTGCTGCGCGTGAGCGCCGGAGCCGGCGAGGAGTGCGGCAAAGGTTAAGGCGGAAACTGCAAACGGTAGGCGCATGGATTGTCCGTGGTCGAAAGCGGTTTTCTTCTGCCGCCGCCCTGTGGCGCTTCAATCGTGCGTCGCCTCGGAGCAGGGCGTTCAAATGTAGCAAAATGCGGTCTGGCGCCGCGTGCGAAGTTCAGTTGCTACCACCCGCGCTACCGTCCGCGCTGACGGCGCGGCAAGATTTATCGCTAATTCGTTGTCCAGATACGCATCAACATGAATTCCTTTGAATCCCTCCGGGCGCAGTTCGCCCGGTTTGGCGAACTGCGCCCGCAGCCGCGCAACGCGTGGCAGGGCGACATTGCGCTGCCACAGGTGCTCGCCGACTTCTACGAACAGGTGGGGCCGTGGGGCGCCACCTATCACCAGAACGTGGGACCGGTCGGCATCACGCTTTCCGAAACCAACATCAGCTTTCCGCCGCTCTACAAGCTGTGGGAACGGCAGGCCGGCTATCGCTGGGACGCTTCGAACGGCGAACGCGTTGCAGAATGGCAGGACAACTGGCTGGTGATTGCCGACCAGAACGCGGACCCCTTCATCCTGGACACCGGGACCGGCGAGATTCTCTACGCCATGCACGGCACGGGCGCATGGGACGCCGCCGTGGTGGCGCCCGATCTGCCGACGTTCGCGGCCGCGCTGGCCGCGGTGGCCGTCGTCTGCCTGGAGGCCGACGAAGACCTGCGCAACGATGACTGGGAAATCAGGCCCGAGCATCGGGCGCGTGCGTTGCAGGCGCTGACCATTGTGCTGGGCGACCCCGTCGAGGCCGAGTGCTTTCTGGATGTGCTTGAGTTCTGACGAAGGAAAAAGACGAATGGCAACGTTTGCCGAACTGGCCGAGGATTGCGGCGTGGCATTGCCCGGGATGCTGGCCCGGCTGATCGACGCCGGGCGCACCGGCTATGGCGAGGACAGCGCAGTGTGGCGCGCCGACTGGGAGGGCAATACGCTGGCCGCGCGGCCCGTGCTGTCCTGCATGGATGACCTGGAGTGGATCGATGCGCATCAGGCGCGGGAAACCGCCGAGGAATGGCTCAATCCGGGTTATCAGCACGGCAGGCGCTTTCTGCCGTTTGCAGAGTCCGGCGCGGGCGATGCCTATTGCCTGACGCCCACGGCGGGCGGCGGCGTGGGCGTTGCGCTCGTCTGGCATGACAGCGGCGATGCGCGCGTGGAGTGGGCGTCATTCGAGGCGTTCGTGTTCGACGCGCTGGTGCGTAGCGCAGCGGACGTGGGGCATCTTGTCGAGGATGGCTTCACGGCGGCCGAGGCGGTGGCTTGTGTCGGGGCGAACATCAACGCATTGAAGGAATACCTGCCGCCGGTGATGCAGGCTGAACTGGACCGGTTGATGGCGGATGCCCCGCCAGCGCCGGCGGCCGGGGCGACGGTTTGGATCAGTGAGGCGTCCGTGGACGCGGCATTGGCGCTGTTGCCGCCGGCCGAGGATGCGCCTTTCGAGGTGGTTCCGCGTTGGGAGTGCGGAGAAGCGTAGTCAGGGAATCCCCGTCAGCAGATTCGGCGCAGACCCGGAGGCCGCGCGCCGGAAGCGCGACGGCGACACGCCCATGTGATCGCGAAAGAACCGCGAGAAGTTGCCGGGCGTCGAAAACCCCAGGTCCATCGCCACCGAGGTCAGCGGCTGTTCCTGCTGGACCAGCCTGCGCACGGCTTCCTCCACGCGCACCGCGCTCCAGAACACCTGCGGCGTGGTGTTGAGCTGGTCCCGGAAGAGCGCAAAGAAGTGGCCTCGCGACAGCCCCACCTTGCTGGCGATATCTTCCACGGCAACCGGTTCGTGGACGTTTTCGCGCATGTACAGGATGGCAGTGCGAAGCCGCCGGTCCAGCGTCTGCGGGCGGGAGGCCGCGCCGGGCGGGCGCCTGGCCTGGGAGGACGATTCGATCGCCGCCTGCAGCAGCGCTTCGACCTCGGCGTCGATGTCGGCGCGCGGATGGTCCTGCGGCGCGACGATCTTGTCCAGCAGGCTCCAACAGCCCTGGCGCACGGCCGGATCGATTGGCACGCCGGGCGCGGTGAAATGAAACGGGCGGCCGGTGGCGGCGCGGCGCTCGTCCAGCCAGGGCTTGGCGATGTACAGGACAAGGAAGACGGCCGGACCCGAGCGGTCGAGCAGGCGGGCGTCATGGGATTCGTAGGTGTTGGTGCCCAACGCCAGGTGTTCGCTGTAAGGCACCAGTTTCGAGCCGACGTGCGCCTCGGCTCTTGCGCCGCCCAGCCACAGGGCAAGCTGCACTTCCGCATGCGCATGCGCAATCAAATCCCCGCGCAGCTCCAGCACGACCGCGCGGCCGAACGCGCCTTCGTGCAAGGCGTAAGTCTCTTGCATGATCTGTCTCCCAGTTTCTGATCGGGCGATGAGCGCGCGCTCGCCTCGCCGGGGCCACCTGTCCGCCGGGGCCTTCTGCGGGAATTTTATGGGCGTGGTTTCGGGCATTGCCGGGCTCTAGGTGTATACACCTATCACGCCATCTGACTCTGCGATAAGTTCCCGCACCGAACGATAAGCGCGGCCACGCCGGCGCTCCTAAAGTCGTGCTGACGGCGAGGCATGAACCGCTCGCCGATTTTCCGAAGCACGAAGGAGACTGCGGTGCGCATTGCAAGTTACTTGATGAATGGAGAGCCCGGCGTCGGCCTGGTCTCGGACGACGGCCTGACGGTCGCGCCGCTGGCGCTTGACGACGCGGGTAGGCAGCTCGGCGCGCAGGCCGTGATCGACCTGTTGACGGCGGGCCGCCCGCTGCCCGGCACGTTGGCGCCGCTGCGCCTGTCCGACGTCGACCTGCGGGCGCCGCTGCCCCGGCCTCGGCGCAACGTCTGGTGCGTGGGGCGCAACTACCACGCGCATGCAAAGGAGTTGTCTGCGTCCGTCTTCAAGGACAACGACGCCAATCCGGAATCGTGGCCCATCGTCTTCACCAAGGTGCCGGAATGCGTGGTGGGGCCGCGTGCGCAGGTCCTGCTGCCGGTCGGCGTGTCCGCGCAGATCGACTACGAGGCCGAGCTGGGCGTGGTCATCGGCAAGACGGGCAAGAACATCGCGCGCGGCGCCGCCATGGATCACGTCTTCGGCTACACCGTCATCAACGACGTCACCGCCCGCGACGTGCAGATGCGGCACCAGCAATGGGACATGGGCAAGTCGTTTGATACCTTCTGTCCGATGGGGCCGTGGATCGTCACCGCGGATGCGTTCGATGGGACGAGAACGCGCGTGCGCTGCTGGGTCAACGGCGAACTCCGGCAGGACGGTCCCACGGAAAACATGATCTTCGACATCCCGGCTTTGATCGAAACGATCTCGCGCGGCATCACGCTGTACCCGGGCGACGTGATTGCCACCGGGACGCCGGCGGGTGTCGGCATGGGCATGACGCCGCCCCGGTATCTGGCAACCGGCGACGTGGTGCGCGTGGAGGTCGAAGGGCTGGGCAGCATCGAGAACGAATTCGTGGAGAAGGCGTCATGACGACAACGACGATCAATGGCCTGACGGTGGAAGTCGACGGCGACGGGCCCGCATTGCTGTGCATCCACGGGCTGGGCGGCTCGTCCAACACCTGGACGCCGCTGATGGGCGCGTTGACGGGGTATCGCGTCATCCGCCCGGATCTGCCCGGCAGCGCCAGGTCGCCTTTGCCGGATGGCGAACTGTCCATCGCGGGCTATGTCGATGCGCTGGTCGCGGTGCTGAAAGCGCTGGACTGCGGCGCGGTGCACGTTGCGGCGCATTCGTTGGGGACCATCGTCGCGCAGCATCTGGCGTTGAAGGAACCGGCCCGGGTCCGGTCGCTGGTGCTGTTCGGGCCGCTGGCCGAACCGCCGGAGGCGGGGAGGCCGGGCATCCGGGCACGCGCGGCGCTGGCCCGGCAGGGCGCGCCTGCCATGCAGGAGATCGCCGATGCCATCGTCAAAGGCGCCACCAGCCGCCGCACCAAGGCGGATCTGCCGGCGGTGCTGGCCCTGGTCCGCGAAAGCGTGATGCGGCAGCCGCCGGACGGGTATGCGCAAAGCTGCGAAGCGCTGGCCGACGCGAAGTCTGCCGATCTTGAACGCCTGGACGTGCCGGTGCTGTTGGTGACGGGGGAAGAGGACGGCGTGGCGCCGCCAGCGCACGTGCAGGTGATGGCAGGGCGTATCCCGGGCAGCCGCTGCACCATCGTGCCGGACTGCGGGCACTGGACCACGTTTGAGCAGCCGGGTGCCTGCATCGAAGCGTTCCAGGCGTTTCATTCGGGCCTGGTCCGGTGAGGCGCGGCTGACTGCCAGGCTCGCCGTACCTGGTCCGCAGCACCGGCTTCGCAGCATCGATCCGCAGCACCGATTTCGCATCAACACTTTTCATAAAAAAATTCCGGCCCTGCGCGGGCCAGGAGGAGACTACGCATGTCCAAAATCGCAATTACCAATGCCGTCATCTTTGACGGAAGCGGCGACGACGTCTTTGACGGAGAGATACTCATCGACGGCGGCCGCATCGCCGAGGTGGCGCGCCAGCCCGAACGCGTCAACCGGGACGGCGCCCGCGTCATCGATGGCAAAGGCCGGTTCCTGATGCCGGGCATGACTGAGGCGCACACGCATTTCTCGTGGAATGACCAGCCCACGCTGGCGGCTATTCAGTTCATGCCGCCCGAGGAGCACATCCTCTGGTGTGTCCGCGTGGCCAAGCGCTATCTGGAAATGGGGTGGACGTCCGCCATTGGCGCGGCGGCGGCCAAGCCGCGGCTGGACGTGGTGCTGCGCAACGCGATCGAGGCCGGCGAGTGCCCGGGGCCGCGCTACCTGGCTGGCAGCCAGGAGATCACGACCATCGGCGCGCTGGGCGACAACACCTTGCCGCACATGCACTTCGAGGAGCTGAGCTTTGGCAGCGTCTGCAGCGGTCCCGAAGAGATTCGCCGCTCGGTCCGGACGTTCATCAAGTACGGCGTCGACCATCTGAAGATCAATCTGTCGGGCGAATACATCGCCGGCCTGCCGGCCGAAATGTCGCCCTTCGCGGAAGACGAGATCGCCATGCTGGCGTCGGAGGCCAAGCGGTACGGCAAGCGGATCGCGGCCCACGCGCGGTCCAGCGAATCGGTCAAGCAATGCGTGCGCCACGGCATCGAAATGGTGTATCACGCCAGCTTCGCGGACGACGAAGCGCTGGACATGCTGGAGGCCAACAAGGACAAGCATTTCGTCGCGCCGGGCATCGGCTGGCTGGTCCGTACCGCTTATCATGCGTCCGACTACGGCATCACGCCCGCCATAGCCGAAAGCATGGGCTACAAGCGCGAGCTGGAAATCGCCGCGGAGAGCCTGCGCAAGATGCACAAGCGCGGCATACGCATCCTGCCGGGCGGCGACTACGGATTCGCCTGGATGCCGCACGGCACGAATGCCAACGACCTCCAATACTTCGTTGACTACATCGGCATGACGCCGGTCGAGGCGCTGGTCGCGGCCACGCGGCTGGGCGGGCAAATCATGCAGCGGCCTGACGAGCTGGGGATGCTGCGGGCGGGGTATCTGGCCGACGTCGTCATGGTGGACGGCAACCCGCTGCACGATCTGTCGCTGCTGGTAGATCCCGCGCGGATCGTTCTGGTGATGAAGGAGGGGAAAGTCTGCAAAGACATAGTCGGCACGGTGCAGGACGGCACGGGGATCGGGAATGCGGCTCAGCCGCTGCGCGCGGAGCCGGCCTTAGCCTGACGCAGGGCGCAGGGCGAAGGCGCGCCTGCGCCAGGCCCTGAGGCCACGGCAGGGAGGGAAAAATGCGCCTCGTCGGACGCGCGTCGCGGTACGATTCGGCATCGCCGCGCGGCCCGTCCTGCCGGCTCGTTTGTCCCCCCTCCCTGAGAACGCTGCATGAATACCCGTAGACACCTCTGCGCCGGCCTGATTTGCGCCGGCCTTCTTACCGCCGTGTCCGGTCCCGCCCTCGGCCGCTCCGAATTGCCCTACATCGACAGCGTCGTGAACGAGGCGGCCCGCGCGGTCATGCGGCAGCACGACATCGCGGGCATGGTGATCGCCGTCACGCATCAGGGCCGCCAGCGCTTCTATACCTACGGCGTCGAATCGCTGGAAACGCGGCGCGCGGTCACTCGGGACACGCTCTTCGAGCTGGGGTCGATCAGCAAGACCTTCACCGCGACGCTCGCCACCTACGCGCAGGCCAAGGGGCTGCTGACGCTGACCGACAGCCCGGCGCGGTTCGTGCCTGAGCTTGCCGGCACCGCGTTCGCCAAGCTGACGCTGGTGAACCTGGCCACGCACACCACGGGCGGCTTCCCGTTGCAGGTGCCCGACGACGTGCGCGACAACGCGCAACTGATGCAATATCTGAAGGCATGGAAGCCCGAACACGCGCCGGGCACGTATCGGACGTATGCCAACCCCAGCATCGGCATGCTGGGCGTCGTGGCCGCCGCCAGCATGAAGCAGCCGTTCGCGCAGGCGATGGAAAAGGACCTTTTTCCGAAGCTGGGTCTGTCCAGCACGTACATCAACGTGCCCGCCGCCAAGATGTCGCGCTATGCGCAGGGCTACAACAAGCAGGGCGCGCCGGTGCGCGTGAATCCCGGCGTGCTCGCGGCCGAGGCCTATGGCGTCAAGTCCAGCGCGCGCGACATGCTGCGCTACGTTGAAGCCAGCATGGACATGGACGTGCTGGACAAGGACATCCGCCGCGCGCTCGCCGACACCCACGTCGGCTATTACCAGGTGGGCGGCATGACGCAGGACATGGCGTGGGAACAGTTTCCGTATCCGGTGGCGCTGGACACGCTGCTGACGGCCAACGCCGGCACGCTGAACAGCCAGAGCCATCCGGCCCAGGCGCTGCAACCGCCGTTGGCGCCGCTGGCCGAGAGTTGGATCAATAAGACGGGCTCGACCAACGGCTTTGGCGCCTATGTGGCGTTTGTGCCCGCGCGCAAGTTGGGCATCGTCATTCTGGCCAATCGCAACTATCCGAACGAGGCGCGTGTGCGCTTGGCGGCGGAAATCCTGGGCGAGCTGGACGAGCAGCCGTCCTCGGCCCGCGCCGCGCGTTGATTGCGGGTTTGCGCCGCACGCCGGCAGCAGGCCCGCGGCGCATCGGCATGGTTCAGGAACGTGTGCACTGACGCGTTGCGAAGGGTGTTGCGCGCGGGCCATGGAATGGCGCGCCGATTTCGATACGAATTACGACGTGTGCCGGTACGGGATGCGCCCGCCGGCACGCAGGAGGAACCGCTTTGGCGGTCATGACGGACCGCTCGAACCTGTTTCAACATATCTCCGGCGTATCCTGTCCCCAATAAATAAACGGATTTCTTGTCCGATAATGCAGGTCGTCGCCCCACGCCGGACCTCTCATGCCTCGCGTCACCCGCCGTATCGGTTTTCCGTTGTTTGCCACCCTGACGGCCGTCCTGGCCGGATGCTCTTCCCCCAAGCCCGTCTACGAGCGCGAGGACTTCGCGCAAACGGATACTTATTCGCGCAGCGTTCCGGCGGCCAGCAGCGCCGCGTGCGACGCGGGCCGGCGCGCCTTGCTCAGCCAGGGCTATCTCATCGACAAGTACGAGCCGTCTCGCGTCACCGGCCACAAGAACTTCGAGGGCGAGGACGGGCAGCATACCCAGATCAGCTTCAACGTCGAATGTGCATCGGACGGCGGTGCGAGCGACCGCACCACCGTATTTGCGAATGCCGTGCAGGACCGCTATTCAATCAAACGCACCGGCAACTCGGCCAGCGTGGGCGTCAGCGTGTTGGGCCAGGTGTCCATGCCGTTTGGGGGCAGCGACGATTCGCTGGTCAAGACCGCCAGCCAGACGGTGACGCGGCCCAAGTTCTATGACGGGTTCTTCCAGTTGCTGCAGCGGTTCCTGCCGGATGCCCAGGCGGCTGCCGCGCCGCATGAGCCGCCCGTGCGGACGAAGGGCGCCGCGCCCAAGTCCGCCCCGGCGCCCGCGCCTGCAGACCCGGTGGTGGCGCCGAATGCGCCGGCGGATACGTTGAATCCGACGGAGGCTGGCGGTGACAAGCCGGCCCCGGCTGGCGATGCAGCGCCTGCGAAGACGCCTACGGGGGGAGCGCCCGCCGCAGGGTCGCCTGCCGCAGGGTCGCCTGCCGCAGGATCGCCTGCCGCAGGTTCGCCTGCCGCAGGTTCGCCTGTCCAAGGGGCGCCGGCTGCCGGATCGGCCACGGAAAAAGCGCCCGCGGCAGCGACGCCCGATACGGGTTCGCCCGCCGCACCCGCCACGCCGCCCGCGCCGCAGTCCGGCAACTAACGCCCCACACCCTGGCGCATCGACCGCCGCCCGGTTTGCCGTATCGCAAACTGCCTGCGCGCACGCGCCGCACGGGTCTTCCGGCGAGCGGCGATAATGCCGCGCATGACATATCAACTCCTCAAAATGGCCCACGTCGCGGCCGCGGTCGCTTGGCTTTGCGGCTCGCTCTTCGTTGCCCTGTTTCTTCTGACCTCGCAGCCGCAGGAAGGCGAAGACGCGCCGAAGGAACGCAAGATGCTCCACGCGCTGCGCCGCTGGACGCTCTACGTCACCACGCCGGCCATGGTCATCACCTGGCTCATCGGCCTGCACCTGGCCATGACGTTCGGGTGGTTCGCGATGAACTGGATCTGGATCAAGGTGGCCTTTGCGCTGAGCCTGTCGGGGTTGCTCGGCATGCAAAGCGCATCGCTGCGGCGCATGGCCGGCGGCAGCGGCAAGCGGCCGCCCCTGATCGATCTGCAGGCGCCTTATGTCGTGCTGGCGGCGACGGCCATCGTGACGCTGGCCGTGGTCAAGCCGTTCTGATCGACCCGGCCTGATCGACCCGGCCTGATTGCGCGTTCGGCACCGCGCCGGCGCGCCATATGCCAACGCGCCATATCCAAAAAACCCCGTAATAACGACTCAACCAACTATTCGTTCGCGCGCATAAGCCCCGTCCCTAGAATCGTCTCTCTCATAACTGCGTTGACTTAGAGGCGATTCCATCATGACTATCCGTATTCTTGCCGCCGGGGCTTCCGCGGATGCAGGCGTTTCCCAAGGCGCGCAGCAATCGCGCATGGCATGGACGCCGCTGTTCAAGCGCCTCTTGGGCGCCGTGCTGGCCTCGGCCGCCATGTTCCACGGCCCGGCGTTCTCGGCAGACCCGAAGCCGCTCAAGGTGGGTGTGCGCGGCGGCGTGGACGAGCAGATCTGGGAAGTGGTGACGCAGGTGGCCAAGAAAAACGGCCTGGCCGTCGAGCCCGTCGTCATCACCGGCACCGCCAGCCCGAACGAAGCGCTGAACAACGGCGACCTGGAAGCCAACGCCTTCCAGCACATTCCCTTCCTGAACGACCAGATCAAACAGCGCGGCTACAAGCTGGTGCCGGTCGCGAACACGCTGATCTCGCCCATCGCGTTCTATTCGAAGAAATACAAGTCGCTCAAGGACTTGCCGGAGGGCGCGAAGGTCGGCATTCCCAATGACCCCAGCAACCAGACGCGCGCGCTGGTCATCCTGCGCGACCAGGGCCTGATCACGCTGAAAGACGGTTTCGACCCGGCCACCGGCAC
The DNA here is from genome assembly GCF_040775605.1 of Achromobacter animicus. Taxonomy (NCBI): domain Bacteria; kingdom Pseudomonadati; phylum Pseudomonadota; class Betaproteobacteria; order Burkholderiales; family Alcaligenaceae; genus Achromobacter; species Achromobacter animicus. The sequence continues at coordinate 3,990,906 of NZ_JAYGJK010000001.1, read as the reverse complement.
CGCCACGCTGGCCGATGTGACGTCCAATCCCAAGAAGCTCAACTTCGTGGAAAGCGCATCGGTCGTGCTGGCGCGTTCGCTGCCCGACGTGGACACCGCGGCCATCGTCAACAGCTTCGCGTACCAGGCCGGGCTGATCGCCACGCGCGACGGCATCGCGGTCGAGAAGAAAGAAAACAATCCATACGTGAACATCATCGTCGTGCGCGAGAAGGACAAGGACGCGCCGTGGGTGCCCGCGCTGGTCAAGGCGTATCACTCGGAAGAGGTTCGCCAGTTCATCCTGACCAAGTTCGAAGGTTCGGTGATTCCGGTCTTCTAAGCCAAGATGCAACGCGAACTTTCCCTGGCCGCGGACGCGGCCGGCGCAGCGCCATCGCCGGGGCGCGACGCGCACATCGTGTTCGAGGGCCTGCAAAAGCAATATCATGGGCCCGCGGGCCCCGTCGCGGCGCTGTCGGACGTGTCGTTCTCGATCGCGCGCGGCGAGGTGTTCGGCATCATCGGCCGCAGCGGCGCAGGCAAGTCGACGCTGCTGCGCTCGATCAACATGCTGGAACGTCCCAGCGCCGGCCGTGTGCGGGTGGACGGCGTGGACGTGGGCAGCCTGGACGAGGATGCGCTCGTCGGCCTGCGCCGCCGGATCGGCATGATCTTCCAGCACTTCAATCTGTTGTCCGCCAAGACGGTGGCCGAGAACGTCGCGCTGCCGCTACGCGTGGCCGGCGTGAAGCCCGCCGCCGCGCGGGCGCGGGTCGAAGCGCTGCTTGAGATGGTGGGCCTGCGGGACAAGGCCAACGTGTATCCGTCAAAGCTGTCCGGCGGCCAGAAGCAGCGCGTGGGCATTGCGCGGGCGCTGGTCCACGAGCCCGAGATCCTGCTGTGCGACGAGGCGACCTCCGCGCTCGATCCCGAAACCACGCAGTCGATCCTGGGCCTGCTGCTGGACATCAACCGCAAGCTGGGCCTGACTGTCGTGCTGATCACGCACGACATGGCCGTGATCCGCGAGGTCTGCCACAACGTGCTGGTGCTGGACGGCGGCCGCAACGTCGAACTGGGCGAAGTGTGGCGCGTGTTCGGCAACCCGCAGGCCGACGCCACGCGCGCCCTGCTGCGGCCGTTGCAGCACGACCTGCCCGCGGACCTGGCGGCCAAGCTGGTGCCGGATCTGCAAGGACGCCCCGGCGTCGCGGTGCTGCGCCTGCGCTTCACCGGACAGGACCGGCCGGAGGGCGTGTCGCTTCAGGCGCTGGCGGCAATGGGGCCGGGCGCCACGCTGCTGCACGGCGGACTGGACCGGCTGCGCGGCCATGCGCAGGGCAGTCTGCTGGTGTCCGTGCCCGCGCACGCGCTACAGGAAGAGGCCGCGCGCGCCGCGCTGGTGGCCGATCAGATCAAGGTGCTGGGCTATGTCGCTACCGATGCTTGACAAGTACCTGCAGGCATTCCTGCAGACCCTGACGATGGTGAGCATTTCCGCCGCCATCGCCATCGCGACCGGACTGGCGCTGGCCGTGGTTCTGACCATCACGGCGCCCGGCAATCTCTACCCGCGTCCGCGGTTCAACAAGGCGCTGTCGATCACGGTGAACACGTTCCGCGCCATCCCGTTCATCATCCTGCTGGTGGCGATGCTGCCGTTTACGCGCTTTCTGGTCGGCACGACGCTGGGCACATGGGCCGCGATCGTGCCGCTGTCGGCCAACCTGATTCCGTTCTTTGCGCGCATTGCGCAGGTCAGCCTGAACGACGTGGACCCCGGTCTGGTCGAGGCGGCGCGCGCAATGGGCTGCCGGCGCTGGCACATCGTGCGGCACGTGCTGCTGCCCGAGGCGCTGCCGGGCATCATCGGCGGCATGACGGTCAGCGTCATCGCCATGATCAACGCGTCGGCGATGGCGGGCGCGGTGGGGGCGGGCGGCCTGGGCGACCTGGCGATCCGCTATGGCTACGAGCGCTACGAGACCCGGGTGATGTTCGAGGTGATCGTCATCCTGATCGCGCTGGTGTCGATCGTGCAGTTCACCGGCGAGTGGCTGTCGCGCCGCGCCGACCACAAGCGGTGAACGATGCGAGCCGCGCGCGAGACATCATCCGGTTCAGCGCAACGGCGCTTGCGGCATGGCGGCCAGGGACTGCGTCGCCAGCTTCTCCTGCTCGCCGGCCAGCCGGTTGACGGCGTCCTGATGCTGATGAAAGCGCGCCAGGTCGGCGTCGCGGCCGAACATCAGCTCGTCGCGGTCCGCGTACCAGAACTGCCGGTTGTCATCGAGCAGCGTGATCATCATCCCGAACTCGTGCAGGATCTGCGTTTCCAGGTCCCAGACGCGCGCCAGCTTTTCGGTGCTGGCCGTCCGCGAGTCCTGCAGCGCTTTCAGGATCTTGTCCTTTTCCGGCTCTGCGATGGTCAGCGAACGCACCAGCGCCGGCATGCCGTTCAGCACTTCCATGCTTTGTTCGCGGTACCCCGGCACGAGCTTTTCGGCCTGTTCCAGGATCAGGCGGCTTTCGATCAGGCCCGAGTCGCGCGCCAGCCGCCGGGCGTCGAACAGCTTGGGCAGGCCGATTTCCTTGAGTTCCTGCAGGTAGGCGCGATGCTGCGCCAGCCGTTTGCCCGCGATGGTCTTCATGGCCCGTTCCATTTCGCCGTACGGGCCGGTGGCTTTGGGCGAGGGGTCGATGGCGGGCACGTCTTCGGGCGCGCCACTGCCGCCGCCGGCCTGCAGGCGCAGCGCGTCGATGGCTTTGCGGATTTCGGTGTTGGCAATGTCGCGCTGGCGGTTGTCGTGGTTGCGTTCGGCAAGCGGCCCGGCCACGGCGGCCAGCAGAAATACCCCCGTGCCCAGCATGATGCGCAAGCGGTTGCGCGGCGTGCGAAAGCGCTTCCAGATCGAAAAGACCCCCAGGACGACAAACGGCAGGAGGCCCAGCAGGATGGCCCCGCCGAAGGCCAGCTTGGCCACGTCCAGCATGGTGGCGGGCCGGCTGCTGTAGACCGCCCACGCCAGCACCCCGGAATAGACCAGACAGGTGGCGGCCTTGAGCAGCCAGCCGGGTTGGGGCGGTGTCGCGGGGGGAACCGCCGGGCCGGCGGCCGTGGCGGGCGCTTGCGGGTCGTTCATGTCGCGCACGAAAACGGGGATACGGCGTTTGACTGTAAAGACTCGCTTCGGCCCCGTCAATGCCGCGGGCTGGCGGCAATTTCCGATTTCCAGGCAGGCGCGATGCGCCCCTGCACCCACCCATGACAGGAGTGAACACCATGACCGACCACGCGCAGCAGGGATTTGCGACCCGCGCCATCCACCTGGGCTACGACCCGCTGGACGAACAGGGCGCGCTGTCGCCGCCGCTGTATCTGACGTCCACCTACACGCAGGACAGCATCGAGGCCTTCGACCGGATCCGGCTCGGCGAGGCCCAAGGCTATGTCTACGGCCGGACGCGGAATCCGACGCAGGCGCTGCTGGAAGAGCGGCTGGCATCGCTGGAAGGCGCCGAGGCCGGCCTGGTCACGGCGTCGGGCATGGCGGCCATTTCGGCCACCCTGTTCTCGCTGCTGAAAAGCGGGGACGAGATCGTGGTCGACCAGATCGTCTACGGCACGGCCTTCACGCTGTTCACGCAGGGGCTGTCCCGATTCGGCGTGCGCGCCGTATTCGCGGATTTCACCCAGCCGCAGTCCGTGGCCGCGGCCATCGGCCCCAAGACCCGGGCGGTGTACTTCGAGACCCCCGCCAACCCGAATCTGCGCCTGGTGGACATTGCGGCCATCTCGGCCATCGCGCGTGGCAAGGGGCTGCTGACCATCGTCGACAACACCTTCGCCACGCCGGTGCTGCAGCGGCCGCTTGAGCACGGTGCGGACATCGTGCTGCATTCGGCCACCAAGTACCTGGGCGGGCACGGCGACCTGCTGGCGGGCGCGGTGGTGGGCCGCAAGCAGCACATCGACGCCATCCGGCTGCAAGGCCTGCGCTATTTCACGGGCGCGACGCTGTCGCCGTTCACGGCGTTCCTGGTGCTGCGCGGGATCAAGACGCTGGAGCTGCGGGTGCAGCGCCATAGCGAGTCCGCGCTGAAGGTGGCCAAGCTGCTGCGCGAGCATCCGGCGGTGGCCGACGTGTTCTATCCGGGCCTGTCCGGCACGGCGGGCGCCGACATTGCGCAGCGCCAGCAGGCGGCGGGCGGCGGGCTGGTGGCTTTTGAGCTGAAGGGCGGCCTTGCGGCGGGAAAGACGCTGCTGAACAGCCTGAAGCTGGCGCGCATCGCGGTCAGCCTGGGCGATCCCGAGACGCTGATCCAGCATCCGGCGTCGATGACGCATGCCAGCTACTCGGCCGAGGACCGCGAACGCTATGGGCTGTCGGAAGGCCTGCTGCGGCTGTCGGTCGGGCTGGAAACGCCGGCGGATATTTTGGCGGATCTCAAGCAGGGGCTGGATCGCGTGTAGCCGGGCCGGGCATCGGATCTGCCGTCGAGGGGAGCGATCAACGAGACGCAAAGGGCGGCAATCACGACGTCGAGGGGGCGGCGATCAGGCCGGCGATGACGGCTGTTCCTCGGAAACGTCGCGCCGCCATGCCACCCATTCGCCTTCGCCTTCGTAATGGCGCAGCCCCCGCGCGGCGGTCGCCAGTCCCGCCCGCAGCACGTCCATGTCGAGTCCCGGCATGTTGCGAAGCAGGGCGGGCGGCAAGTCGTTGATATCCAGCACGCGCTCGTCGAACTCCATCCGCATCAGCCCGCCGTCTTCGTTGGCCACGCGAACGAACCACAGGCTTTCCATGTAGTCGCCAAACCAGGGATCCGGATAGATCGCCTGGGTGAACGCGAAGCCGAACTCGTGCACGTCGCGCCAGGGCCAGAACTGCTGCAGTCCCATGGCGCGTGCCAGCTCGCCCGACCGCGTGAGGCCGGCGTCATCAAAGCGCACGATTTCCTGCAAGGGATCTTCGGCCGGTGGCGGACCGGCAAACCATCGCTTGATGCGTGACCACATGGCGTCGCGAATGAGGGGATGAGGGACGTGCAGTGTAATGGGGCCGGGTTCGTGAAAAAATGTTACAACCGTTGATCCCCATCAACGCGGCGTGCCGTGGCGCACGTTAGGGTTTGACGTTTGCGCAGCAAGGACAGGACCAATGACCGACAAGACATCGCCAGCCCCCGATCAAGACGCCCCGCCGGCGCCCTCCAAGCGGTCCAGCAGCGGCCAAGGCGCCGCCAAGCGTACGGCAAGCACGCGCCGCGCGCCCGTCACGCGCGCCGCCAAGGGTGTAGCGAAGCCGGCCGGCGTTGCAGGGGCAGCCATCGACCCCGCCGTTGAACCGGCCCTTGAATTGCGCAAGCGCGTGGCCGCGCGGCAGGACGCGGCGCGGCAGGAGACCGCGGCGGTGCTGGCCGATATCGCCAGCCGCTACACCATCGGCAATCCGGGCGAGGCGCACGCGGCGCTGCGCACCGTCATCGACGCGCTGTCGCCCGACGACGCGCAGGCGGTGCATCGTGCGCTGCTGGAGGCCAACCGTCAGACCCCGGGCGCGCGCCGCAATCCCGACGACGAGCTGGCGGGAGATTGGCGCGAGGGCGTCTACCCGTATCGTCACCGCATGCTGCGGCGCAATTACGAAAAGCAGAAGTACAAGCTGCAGGTCGAACTGCTGAAGCTGCAGGCGTGGGTCAAGGCCACCGGCCAGCGCGTCGTGATCCTGTTCGAGGGGCGCGACGCCGCGGGCAAGGGCGGCACGATCAAGCGCATGATGGAACACCTGAATCCGCGCGGCGCGCGCGTGGTCGCACTGGAAAAGCCGTCCGATACCGAAAAGGGCCAGTGGTACTTCCAGCGTTACGTGCAACACCTGCCGACCGCCGGCGAGATCGTCATGTTCGATCGCTCCTGGTACAACCGCGCCGGCGTCGAACGCGTGATGGGCTTTTGCTCGCAGGACGAATACCTGGCGTTCCTGCGCCAGACGCCAGATTTCGAGCGCCATCTGGTCAGCAGCGGCATCACGCTGATCAAGCTGTGGTTTTCGGTCAGCCAGGAAGAACAGCGCAGCCGCTTCCAGCAACGCAAGGTGCATCCGCTCAAGCAATGGAAGCTGAGCCCGGTCGATCTGGCGTCGCTGGACAAGTGGGACGACTACACGCGCGCCAAGGAAGCCATGTTTGCCCACACCGACACCGCCGACGCGCCGTGGATCGTGGTCAAGTCCGACTGCAAGAAGCGCGCCCGTCTGAACGCCATGCGTTATGTGCTGAGCCGCCTGCCTTACGAGGGCAAGAGCGACGACCCGCATATGGCGATCGACTCGCTGATCGTGGGCCGGGCGCTGTAAGGCTTCAGCCGCCCAGCGCAGCCAGGTTCAATACGTGGCTGCGTCCGATCCACACCGCGCAGTCGCGGTGGTCGCGCAGCGAATGGCCGGTGTTCGGGTGCATGAAAACATCCAGCGCGCCGTGGTTCAGCGTAAGCCACGTTGCGATCTCGGCCAGGTGCTGCGGGTCAAAGGCAATCTGGTAGCTCCATTGCGGATGCGGGCCCACGGGGCGCTCATGGAAGCGCCCCATGTCCATCTTGCCGTCAAACGTCGCGACAATCCGTTCGCGCAGGGCGAACGCGGTGTCGCGGCTTGCCGTGTCGAAGTACACATGGGCATGCCAGCTCGCGACGTCCGTCACGGAAATTTCCATTGTTCTGTCCTGATACCTGATACGGTTCAGCCGCCCGCGCGCTTGGCGCGGTGGCCCTGCTTCGTCAGCGCCTCGAGGATGCGGTCGCAGTGGTCGCCCTGCACCTCGATCACGCCGTCCTTGACGGTGCCGCCCGAACCGCACGCGGTCCGCAGCTGCTTGCCCAGCGCGTTCAAGGCGTCGGGCGCCAGCGCCAGTCCGCGCACCAGCGTCACGCTCTTGCCGCCGCGCCCCTTGGTTTCACGCGAGACGCGCGCCACGCCGTCACCTGCCGGGACTTTCGCGGCCGCCGCCTTGCATTGACATTGCGCGACGGGCTGACGGCATTGCGGGCACATGCGCCCGGTTTCGGTGGAATACACCAGCCCGCCGGTTGCGGCGCGCTTCATCAGGATTTGCCCCGTATCTGGTCGATGAGACGGCGGTCACGCTTGGTGGGGCGCCCCGCTTCGATGCCCAGTGCCGGCTCCGGCGCGAGTCGGCGCATTTCGGCGGCGCGTTCGCGGGCGGCCACGCTTTCGGGCGTCTCTTCGTACAGTTGGCGCGCAACCGGGGCAGGCCCGCGCACGCCGCTGACGGCCACGACGCGCACCTGCACGGCGGGGTCTTCCTTGCGTACCGTGATCACGTCGCCCGCGCCGACCTCGCGCGCGGGCTTGGCGGGCTGTCCGTTCACGAACACGCGGCCCTTGCCGATTTCATCCGAAGCCAGGCTGCGCGTCTTGTAGAAGCGCGCCGCCCAAAGCCATTTGTCGAGCCGGATCTTGTCCATCCTGCGGGTTCCTGCGGTGAAGCTGGTCAAGGCGTCATGATAGCGCCGCCCGGAGACCGGAAGCGCCGGCGGGCATGGCATGCACCCGCGCGCGCGTCGCCAACCGTTGCCCAATTGCGACCGCGCAGGGCAAAAAAAGCGGCGCCCCGAAGAGCGCCGCAAACCGGCTACGCGGTGTCCGGGCCGTGGGGCCCGGCAGTACTCAATCCAGCTTCAATCCAGCTTCCTTCACGACGCGCTGCCACTTCTCGATTTCGGCGCGGCGGAACGTGTCCAGTTCGGCGGGCGTGGAGCCGATGGGCTCGGCGCCGATGCCGGCAAGCTGCTCGGCAATCGTAGGATCCTTCAGCACCTTGGCCAACGCCTGCGAGACTTGCTCGACGATGGCGGGCGGCGTGCCGGCCGGGGCGAACACGGCGTTCCATTCGTAGGTCTCGTAGCCCGGCACGCCCGACTCGGCGATGGTGGGCAATTCGGGCGCGGTCTTGGAGCGTTCCAGCCCGCCGACGGCCACGGCGCGCAGCTTGCCGTTCTTCACGTGCTGCCAGGCCGAGCCCATGCTCGCGAACATGACGGGGACCTGGCCCGACATCACGTCGATCATGGCCGGGCCGCCGCCCTTGTACGCGACGTGCTGCAACTGCGTCTTGGCCAGCAGGTTGAACAGTTCACCCGCCAGGTGCTGGGCGGAGCCGGGGCCGGCCGACGCGAAGTACACCGGCTCCTTGGCATCGGGCTGACCGAGCTTGATCAGGTCGCCGACCGACTTCACTTCATACGACGGCGTCACGACCAGCACGTTGGGCACGCGCAGCAGCAGCGACACGGGCGCGAAGGCCGACAGCGTGTCGAACTGCATCTTGCTGTGCAGCGCGGGGTTCTGCGCGTGGTTGGAAGCGTCCAGCATCAGCGTGTAGCCGTCGGGCTGGGCCTTGGCGACGACGGCGCCGCCGATCATGCCGCCGGCGCCGCCGCGGTTTTCAATGACGACGGGCTGGCCGAGTTCAGCCGCGAGCTTCGGGCCGATCAGGCGGGCGACCACGTCCACGGTGCCGCCGGGCGGGTAGGTCACGACCAGCGTGACGGCGCGTTCGGGGTAGGCGGCGTGCGCGGCGCCAGCAGCGCCAGCCAGCAGGCCGGCGGCGGCGAACAGCGCGCTACGGTGCGCCAGGCGTTTGAACAGAGGGGTCATGGAGCGTCTCCTTGGAATTGGAATAGCCGCAACGGCGTGTCGGCGAGTACGGTGCGCCGTTGCGCGGGGTCGTCGATCCAGGCGTCCAGCCACTGCGTCGCGGCGGGATAGGACGCCAGGTGGCGATGTTCGGTATGGGGCCAGTCGCTGCCCCACATCAGGCGTTCAGGGGTGTAGGCGTCCAGCAATTGCTGCGTGGCCAGACGGCCGGCCGCGGCGCAGGCCGGCGCCGCCCAGTTGCGGTACGGCGCGGCCAGCTTGACCCAGATCCGGCCGCTGTCCGCCTGGCGCAGCAGGTATTGGAAGCCTGCGTCCAGGACGCCGAGCGCGGGATCCGGGCGGCCGAAATGGTCGACCACGATGCGGCAGCCGGCCGCCAGCAAGGCCGGCAACACGCCGTCCAGGCGCGCGGCTTGCAAGTGCACTTCAACGTGCCAGTTCAGGGCATTGACGCGGGCCAGCAGCACCTGCCACGCCGGCGTCTGCAGCGCGGGCGCGTCCAGGCCGAAAAGGTTCAGACGGATGCCGACCACGCCGGCGTCGGCCAGGGCCTGCAGTTCGGATTCGCTGGCATCCTGCGCCACGACGGCCACGCCGCGCAGGCGGGCGGGGGCGCCACGCAGCGCCTCGACCAGATGGCTGTTGTCCGTGCCCAGGAAACTGGGCTGCACCAGGACGCCGTGGGTCAAACCGTGCGCGTCCAGCAGCCCCAGGTACTCGGCCAGCGTGGCGTCGTAGTCGGGCGTGTGACGGCGCGTGTTGGCCAAGGCGAGGCCTTGGTGAAACACGTGGGCGTGGGTGTCGACGGCGGCGCCTGGAATCGGCGGGGGCAAAGCGGTCTCCTCATGCGGCGCACCGCTCTCTCGGAACGGCGACGCGCTATGTAGTGTTCTGTAAGTCGGGATTCTAGGAAGTCGGGGTATAGTTTTCCATTCTGGAAAGGCGCATTAAATATATTGGAACGATATGGAAACCCGGCATCTGCGGTACTTCCTGGCAGTGGTTGACCACGGCAGCGTGAGCCGCGCCTCGGACTGGCTGGGCATCGCGCAGCCGGCGCTGAGCCAGGCGTTGACGCGCATGGAGAAAGACCTGGGCGTGCGCCTGTTCGAGCGGTCGCGACAGGGCACGACGCCCACGCCCGCCGCGCAGGCCATCCTGGAGGACGTGCGCGCCAGCGTCGCCCGCATTGACGCGGCGGCCCGGCGCGCCAGGGAGATCGGGCGGGGCAGCGCGGGCCAGTTGACGGTCGGGCTGGTGTCCTCGGCGCTCTTTGACACCTTGCCCCGCGCGCTGCGACAGATGCGCAAGCAGGCGCCCGGCGTGCGCATCATCCTGCGTGAAATGAGCAATGCCCAACAGGCCGAGGCTTTGCAGACCGGCGACATCGACATCGGCCTGATGCACACGCCCGTCGCCGTCGGCGGCCGCATGCGCGAGCGCCAGTTGTTGCGCGACCGGCTGGTGGCCGCCGTGCCCGACGAATTCGAGGTCGATGCCGACGGCCAGGTGTCGATGGCGCAGATCGCGCAGGCCGGCCTGGTGATGTACCCGCAGACGCAACTGCCGGCATTTTATGCGGCCATCCTGGATGCCATGCGCAAGGGCGGCCACGATGCGCACGTGAACCAGGAGGCCAGCCTCACGCTGACGGTGCTGTCGTGCGTGGCGGGCGGTTGCGGCGTGGCCTTGCTGCCCAGCTGGATCCGGTCCATGGGATTTCGAGGCGTCCGCTTTTGCGAGGTGCGCGATGGCGAGCGTCTCCCCAGCTTCGACTTGAGCGCGATCTGGCCGGCGCGCAGCGTGCCGACGCTGGCGGATCTGTTCGCCAATCTGGATCTCAGATCCGAATAAGAGCGTCACGTCTTTCAACGGCCCTTCAACGTCCTTCAATCAGGCTTAAGCGAGGCTTAAAACCGCGTTTTTGCCGGAACTGCCGTCGATCCCGCCGTCTAACCAGGAACTTCTTTGCGAGGTTCCGGGCTCATGGATCTGAATTGGCAGCAGCAACTCGCGGAAAGCGCCCTGTGGCTCGTGCGCGCATTCGGCATCTCCGCCGTCGCGCTGGCGCTCGTCACGCTCGTCCTGACCCGCACCACCGTCTGGGGCCGCAAATTCTGGCGGCTGGCCTGGCCGTATCTCACGCCGCGCCGCAGTTGGCGTCCGATGCTGACGCTGGCGCTGCTGCTGTTCCTGGCGATGTTCGCAGTGCGCATGACCGTGCTGTTCTCGTTTTGGTACAACGGCTTCTACAGCGCCCTGCAGGCGCTGGATCAGGCCGTCTTCTGGCACTTTCTGGGCATTTTCGCCGTGCTCGCCACGGTGCATGTGGTGCGCAGCCTGGCCGACAGCTATGTGGGGCAGGCCTTCGACATCCATTGGCGCGTCTGGCTGAATGATCGGCTGACGCGCGACTGGCTGGGCGCGGGCGCCTACTACCGCGGACACTTCCTGGCCGAACCCGTCGACAATCCTGACCAGCGGATCGAGCAGGACATCGCGCAGTTCGTGACGGGCTCGCGCACGCTGGCCATCGGCGCGCTGAGCGCGATTGTGTCGCTGGTGGCCTTCACGTCGATCCTGTGGGGGTTGTCGGGTCCGTTGACACTCGGCGGCGTCGAAATCCCGCGCGCCATGGTGTTCGTGGTGTATCTGTACGTCATCGTCGCCACGTGGCTGGCCTTCAAGATCGGGCGTCCGCTCATCAAGCTGAACTTCCTGTCCGAGCGTCTGACCGCCAACTTCCGTTATGCGCTGGTGCGCCTGCGCGAGAACGCCGAGAACGTCGCGTTCTACCAGGGCGAGGAAGTCGAGTGCGCGACCCTGTGGACCCGCTTCACCTCCTACATCGCCAATCTCTGGCAGCGCGTGTACCGGGGCTTGAAGTTCGACGGCTTCAACCTGTCGGTCAGCCAGATCGCAGTGGTGTTTCCGTTCATCCTGCAGGCGCCGCGTTTCTTCAGCGGGGCAATCAAACTGGGCGATGTCATGCAGACGTCGCAGGCGTTCGGGCAGGTCCAGGAATCGCTGTCGTTCTTTCGCAGTTCGTACGACACCTTCGCGCAGTACCGCGCCACGCTGGATCGTCTGAACGGATTCCTGGACGCCAACGAGGCCGCCCGCGCGCTGCCACAGGTGCAGACGCAAGCCCTGCCGGACGGCCTGCAGATCGAAGGCCTGGACGTCTCGCGCCCGGATGGCGCGCGTCTCCTGGAAAGCCTGAACCTGCGCCTGCACCCCGGTCAGGCCCTGCTGATCAAGGGGCCGTCGGGTAGCGGCAAAACGACCTTGCTGCGCGCGCTGGCGGGCCTGTGGCCGTATGCCAGCGGCGAGGTGCGGCGGCCGCAAGGCGAGTCTGCGTTGTTCCTGTCGCAGCGGCCTTATCTGCCGCTGGGCGACCTGCGAGGCGCGGTGGCGTATCCGGGACTGGCGCAGCCGGCCGACGACGCGCGTCTGGCCGACGCGCTCAGGCAGGTCAACCTGGCGCATCTGGCCAGCCGGCTCGACGAGGTGCACGACTGGTCGCGCGTGTTGTCGCTGGGCGAGCAGCAGCGCATCGCGTTTGCGCGCGTGCTGTACAACCGGCCGGCGCTGGTGTTTCTGGACGAGGCCACTTCGGCCACGGACGAAGGACTGGAACACATGCTGTACAGCCTGCTGCGCGACGCGTTGCCGGACAGCATGCTGGTCAGCGTGGGCCATCGCAGCACGCTGGATGCTTTCCATACGCAGCGGCTGGATCTGGATGGAACGGGCCGTTGGAAGGTCGGCCCGATGCCGGTGTCGCACCTCGGCGAGGCGTTGCGCAGGGCGGCGGCCTGAGGGACTGCGCTGCAGATGCAAAAGACCGCACGTAGCGGCCTTTTGCACGTCTTGTCGAAAATCAGGTCCCTACGCGCAGCGGACCCGTCAGCTTGCGCAACGCGGCGATCACGCTTTGCGCGGTGATGCGCCCGGTCTTCGGATTGGCGGAAGGAATGTTCTGGATTTCCACCGAGAACGAGGCGGAATCCGACACGACCTCGACGCGATGCACGTTGCGTTCGAGTGAGGGATCTGCCCAGATTTCCAGCGTGGTGCGGTCCGGGCCGATGCCCGCCAGCGACACGCTGACGGCCACGTTGAGGTTGGCCGGAAAGCCCACGGCGGCCTCGCGCGGCGAGCCGCGGAAGATCAGGCGCGGTTCGGTGATGCCTTCGATGTCGATGTTGTTTTCGGTAAGGTAGGGCGCGCCAAGCAGGCCGCGCACCGGTTTGCGGGTGATCATCGTGACCGAGTGGATGACGCCTTCCGCGGCGGCGGTGATGGCGTCCAGTCCAAGAATGGCGCCCGACGGCACGATGACCTGGCCACCATGCTGGCCCGCGATGCCGATCAGGTCTTCGTGGCGCAGCAACGCGCCCGAACTGAGCACCACCATCTTCTTGCCGGCACGCAGCACGGGTTCGGCGATGTCGCGGAACACGGCAGCGGGCGCGCATTCCACGACCACGTCGCAGTGCTCGGCAAGCCCGTCGATAGTGGTGAAGGTGGGCGTGCCGTTCTTCCAGTCGAAGGCGGGCGGGGCGTTGGGATCGCGCACCGCGACGGCGGCGAGGGTCAGGCCGGGCAGGCCCGCATCCAGGGATTGCGCCACGGCCTGGCCGATGGCGCCGAAGCCGGCGATGCCGACGCGGAAGCTGTTCATGGGTATCCGGAGTGTTGGGCCAACGGCGGGACCGCGGGCGGTTCGGGAATGCGGCGCAAAGGCCATGCCGCAAGACTGCCGGCCACTGTAGCCACGGCATCGCGAGGCGTCAATGCGGGATGCCCGCAAGGCTGGGAAGACGTGTGCGCAGGGCCGTGGGTCACGTCGCCCGCAACGCGCCACATGTTGCCGGCGCGGTGTCGCTGCGAGGGCATCTACGACAGCGCGAATTCCTCGCCGTCGTAGTGGCTGGCAATCTCGATCTCGCCGGACGCCAGGCGCCCAGACCAGGCGTCCAGCTCGCGCCGCTCGTAGGCAGTGACGTCTGCGCCAAGCACGAGCCGCAACGAGGCCGCAGCCTCCAGGCCAAAACGCGTGATGCGTCCCACGGCCAGCGCGCCCGCGGCGTGGTCCGCGGTTGCTCGCTCCACGCACAGGCCGGAGTCCGCCAGCGCCGATGCCAGATAGACCTCCGGATCGCGGGCTACCCAATCCAGCACGTTGCCGATCTGCCAGATGCCGGCCTCGCGGCAGGCGCGCGTGACGCCGTCGCGGCCGCCATCCATCATCGCGAACAGCACGCGGGCGCGTTGTGCGGCGAGCGCACGTGTCCAGGCCTCACCCAGGTCGGGGTCGTGCTGATTGCCGCAAAAACCCGTGAGCGGATCCCGGCCTGTCACGCGGCGCACGCCGTCGGCAAAGGCGGCGCGGCCCTTCAGACCGGGCCGGACGCGCTCGCCGGAGAGGTGTGCGGGGCGGCCATCCGCGGGGCGGCCACCCGCGGGGCGGCCATCCGCGACCAGGCCGCCCGCGCCGTCTCCCTCCGCCCGCAAGCCGGCCAGAATCCCGGCAAGAAACGCGGAATGCTCCTGCAGAATCTCATAGCTCGCGACGTTGGCCGCCGTATGACTGCCTTGGGTGATGGCGAACTGCATGCGCGGAAAATGCGGCGCCACCTCGGCCACGGGCACGTCGCCCTGGCCGCCGTGCACGATCACCAGATCCGGGTTGCCGTTGCACAACTGCGCAAGGCGCTCGGCACGCGCGGCCGGATCAGTGGCCGCGACCCATTCCTCGTGCAGCGCATGGCCCGCACGCGCCGCGCGCTCGGCGCCCTGCAATGCCGCCTCGTTGAAGCCGCCGCGGCCGGGAAAGCCGAACAGCACGAGCAGACGGCGGGCGCTCACAGGCTGGCTCCCGTCGCGCGCACCACCGGCCCCCAGCTATCGGCCTGCCGGCGCACGAAATCGGTGAACTCCGCCGGCGTCTTCTGCGCCAGCACGAAGCCCTGGCCCTCGAGCTTGGCCCGAATGTCCGGATTGTCCAGCACGGATCCGACCTCCGCGTGCAGCCGCACGGCGACCGCGTCGGGCAGGCCCGCGGGGGCGGAGAGTCCGATGAAGTTTTCCGCGACCAGGCCCGGATAGCCCAGTTCGCCCACTGAAGCGATGCTGGGCGCCTGCGGCACGCGCTGCTGCGTGGTGACGGCCAACAGACGCAGTTGCCCTGAACGCAGGAAGGGCAGGTTCTGCGGCAGGGCATCCACCGCCACGCGGATCTGTCCGCCCAGCAGGTCGTTGCGCATGGCGCCGGAGCCCTTGTACGGGATGTGCTGCAGCGGCGCGCCCGTCTGCCGCGAATACAGCTCGCCCACGATCTGCCCCACGGACGCCAGCCCGCCGCTGCCGTATTGCACCGGCTGGTCCTGCGCCTTGATCCAGGCGGTCAGCTCGGCAAGGCTGGACACCGGCACGGACGGGTGCACGACAAACACCGTGGGCACTGCGCCCAGGTAGGCGACATGGCGGAAGCTTGCCAGCGCGTCGTACCCGCCTTGCGGCATCAGCGCCGGCGAGATCGACAGGGGCGCCGAGTTCGACATCAGCAACGTGTAGCCGTCGGCGGGCGACTGTGCGACAAGGTTTGCGCCGATGGTCGAGCCCGCGCCCGGCTTGTTTTCGATGACGATGGACTGACCCAGCCGTTCGGCCAGCACGGGCGCAATGATGCGCGCGGCGATGTCGCTTGCGCCACCGGGCGGAAACGTGACGACAAGACGGATGGGACGCGCGGGCCAGTCTGACGCGCGCGCCAGGCGAGGCCGAGCCAGCGGCAGCGCCAGCGTGCTGGCAAGCAGGAATTTGCGTCGGGAGATCGGCATGGCGAAAGCTTCTGTCGTGCGGCCGCATGGCGGCAAAGGCGCACACTGTAAGAAGCGGGGCGGCGGCTGACAAAGAATTTGTAGCCGTTTGCTTATGCCGTCCTGGTAGCCGAAGCGATAGCAGGCGTGAAGCCTGTCGCCACCGTTGCCGATGCACGTTCCGCGATGGACGCGGCGCGTGCATCGGCGATCCGGGCAAGAACGATCAACTGCCCTTGCGCGCGCTCGCCATGTAGTCGACCGTCAGGTTCGACAGCGCGCGCACGCCGTTGATGAGCCCCGACTCGTCAACGTGAAAGCGCGGCGAATGGTTCGGTGCGGCCTTGTCGACATCCGTTCCCTTGGGCGTTACGCCCAGGTAGAAGAACATGCCGGGCACCTTCTCCTGATAGAACGAAAAGTCCTCGGACGCCGTCGACTTGGGTTGCAAGCCATAGTTGCCTTCGCCCGCCACGCGCCGCAGCGTGGGACCCATCTGCTCGGCCAGCGCCGGCGGATTGACGGTGGCGTTGTAAAGCTCGACGACTCGCACGTCCGCCTTGGCGCCCGCGCTTTGCGCGATCATGTCCGCGGTGCGCGCGATGCGTTGATGGATGTCCTTCTTCATGCCTTCGTCGTATGTCCGGATGGTGCCGGTCATCGCAACGCTGTCGGGCACGATGTTCATGCGGTTGCCGCCGTGGATGGCGCCCACCGTGATCACCGCCGGTTCCAGCATGCTGTTGATCTGTCGGCTGGGAATGGTCTGCAAACCCAGGATGATCTGCGAGCTGACCACGATGGGGTCGATCCCGGACCACGGGCGCGCGCCGTGCGTCTGCTTGCCGGTCACGTCGATCCAGAACTGGTCGGCGGCGGCCATTGCGGGACCTGCGCGCCATGCCAGCCAGCCGGCCGGGTAAGCGCTGGACACGTGCAGACCGAAGATCGCGTCGACCTTGGGATTGTCCAGCACGCCTTCCTGCACCATCATCTTCGCGCCCCAGACCTTCTTGCCGTCGGGCTCGAAGTCCGCGGGGCTTTCCTCGGCGGGCTGGAAGATGAACTTGACCGTGCCGGGCAGCTCGTCCTTCATGCCGGCCAGCACTTCGGCGGCCGCCATCAGGATCGCCGTGTGCGCATCGTGGCCGCACGCGTGCATGACGTCGACTTCCTTGCCGAGGTACGTGCCCTTGGCCTTGGACGCGAACGGCACGTCTACCTGTTCTTTGACGGGCAGGGCGTCCATGTCCGCGCGCAGCGCCACCACGGGCCCCGGCTTGCCGCCCTTGAGGGCCGCGACCACGCCGGTGCCCGCAACGCCGGTCTTCACGTCCATGCCCAGCGCGCGCAGATGATCGGCGACCAGTTTGGACGTGCGGTGTTCCTGGTTGCCGAGCTCCGGATGCTGATGGATGTCGCGGCGCCACGCGATAAGCTTGTCTTCGATGGCCTTGGCGCGTTCGTCAATCTGCGCGGCCAGCGCGGGGTTGGCGGCGGGTTGCACCGTGCCTTGCGTGCCGGGTGCGCCTTGCGCGGCCGCCGGGCCGGAAAAGATCAGGTGGGCGGCCAGCGCCAAGGGCGCCAGACGGAACAGGGAATTGCGTTGCGGCATGCTCTCCTCCTCAGGGTAGTTAACTTGTTATTGACAAGGATCTTACCCGAGGGCCCCAGCGCAAGGGGTCCTGTTTCCAGTGCTTACGTTGCGCGGAATTTACCGCGCGCCGGCGCTACTGCAGCTTGATGCCCAGTTCCTTGATCAGCGGTCCCATTTCGGCGCGATCGGCCTCGATGGTGGCCGCCAGTTCCTCGGGCGAACTGCCGATCGGAATCATGCCCAGCGTTTCCATCTGCGCTTTCATCGCAGGGTCTTTCAGGATGTCGGTCACCGCCTTCTGGATCTGCGCGACGCGGTCCTTGGGGATGCCGGCCGGTCCCATGAGGCCGATCCACGGCTGCGGTGCGTAGTCCAGTCCCGACTCCTTCAACGTGGGCGTGTCGGGCAGGCCGCCAAAGCGTTGCGGACTGGTGATTGCCAACGCCCGCAGCCGTCCGCTGTCGATCAGGCCTTTCGAGCTGGACGGGGCGTCCAGGCCCACGTCGAGCTGCCCGCCGATCAGGTCATTCTGCGTTTTTCCCGACGAGGATGACGGCACGTACAGCGCCTTGATGCCGGCGCGCCGCGCCGTCTGTTCCCAGACCAGGTGAAACGCGGTGCCGATCGAGAACGAGCCCACGCTCAAGTTTCGCGTCTTGCTTTCGCGCACGAAGTCTTCCCAGGTCTTGAGGGGACTGTCCTTGGGCACGATGAAGATGAACGGCGTGCGCGCCACCAGCGAGATGGGCTGCAAGTCCTTTTGCGTGTCGAACGGCAGGCTGTCCACCGCAAACGGCACGATGGTCACGGACGACGCGACGACCATGCCGAGCGTGTAGCCGTCTGGCGCGGACTTGACCAGTGCGCCGGTGCTGATGATGCCCGAGGCGCCCGGCTTGTTTTCCACGACCACGGGCTGGCCCCAGGCCGCGCCGAGTTTGCTGGCGAGGACGCGCAGCATGACGTCGACCGGACCGCCGGGCGGATTGGACACGATGATCTTGACCGGCTTGTCGGGATAGGCGGCGGTGGCGGCAAGCGGCAGGGCAAGCGCCAGCGCCAGGAAGGTTTGCTTGAACATGGAATTCCCCTTGTGTTGTTGGTATGCGGGGCGCGGCGGCAAGGCCGGCGCCTGTCGTGTGGCGTAGCGGGCTCAGGCCAGGATCTGCATGTGTGGCGCTTGCGGCCAATCCGGCGCATCGCCGTGGATGAACGCCAGCCATGCGGTCTGCGTCTGGCGCGCCAGTTGCTCGCCCTGCGCGGCAGGTAGTCCTGCCAGCATCGGGGCGTCGGCAAATGCCTGCAGCGTGTCGAACACGAACGGCAATTCAATGCAGTGGCAGGCGCCGAAGCTGTCCGTCGGCGCGACATCAAAGCGCGCCAGCCAGGCGTTGCGGCCTTGGGCCACGGCCTGCCGGGCCCAAAGCCGGGAGGGCGCGCCGAAGACGGCGTCGCCCATCTCCTGGCTGGCGGCGTCGGTGCCGTGGTCCGGGAACGCGGCCATTTCGTCGCGCGTGTAGCAGACCAGTACGTCCGCGCGGCCCGCGGCGGTCAAGAGCGCCGGGGCGATCTCTTTCGGCAGCACCTGGCCGTCCAGCACCGGCGAGAACAGGCTGCGGCTGCTGCCTTCGGCCCGCAGGGCCTGCACGACCTCGGGCGCTTGCTGCGCCGCCAGCAACGCGGACACCGGCAGCTCGCGCGCCGTCGAAAGCGAGTCGGCGCCGGCCGCGCGCAGAAAGACCTGTCCCAGCGCGTCGGCCTGCTGGGCGCTGCGAAAGCCGCGGCCCAGCGCGGCGCTTTGCAGGATGGCGCGGGAGAAGCGCGGCTGGCGCGCCAGCACGGCGCAGATCGACGAGGCGCCTGCCGATTGGCCCATGACTGTGATGCGCGCCGGATCGCCGCCCAGATCCTGGATGTGGTCCAGCACCCAGTCGATCGCCAGTTCCTGATCCAGCAAGCCGACGTTGGCCGTTTGCCCGGGCACGTACAGCCAGCCCAGCGCGGCCAGCCGGTAGTTGACGGCCACGACCACTACGTTGCCGCGTTCGGCCAGGCGGGCGCCGTCGTACCAGTCCAGCGCGCCGCCGCCGCTTTGCCAGGCGCCGCCGTGCAGCCAGACGACCACGGGGCGGCGCTTGCCGTCCGCGGCCGGCGTCCAGACCGTCAGGTGCAGGCAGTCTTCGGATTGTTCGGCGTCGAAATCGCCCATGGCGCCGCGCAGGCGCGAGGGCAACTGCGGCGGGACGGGGCCGGTACCCGTAGCGTCGAATTCGCCGCGAATGTCCGCCGGTTGCGGCGGTGCAAAGCGCAGTTCGCCCACGGGCGCCTGCGCATACGGAATGGCGCCATAGCGGCACACGCCGCCGTCGCGCACGCCAACCAGCGTGCCAGTGCGCAGCGCCGCCTTTACGCGTTCACTCATATTCCTGCCCCTTGTATCGTTGTTCATCGTCCAGCGGCGGCAATCTGTGCTGCCGCCGGACTAATGGTAGGGAGGAAAGTGCCGCGCCGGGCATTCCGGTTTTGAACATAGCCATGCGCAACACGCATGGCTGGATGGGGGCTGTCCGGACCGTGGCGACCCGGATCCCGCCATCGGAACCGTCCGCTATCTGGCGATGCGTGCGTCCAGGCTGTTGTCCGCCAGCGCTTGCGCCTGTTCACGCGTCATGCCCAGGTGTTCGTGGAGCGCTTGGAAATTCTCGGTGACATAGCCGCCGAAGTAGGCGGGATCGTCGGAGTTGACCGTGACCTTCACCCCGGCATCCAGCAGCGACAGGATGTTGTGCTCGCGCATGTGATCGAACACGCGCAGCCGGGTGTTGGACAGCGGACAGACGGTCAGCGGAATCTGCTCGTCGATCAGGCGCGCGATCAATTTGGGATCTTCGGCGGCGCGCACGCCGTGGTCGATACGCAGCACCTTCAGCAGATCCAGCGCCTCCCAGATGTACTCGGGCGGGCCTTCCTCGCCCGCATGCGCCACGGCCGGCAGGCCTTCGGCGCGCGCACGGTCGAACACCCGCTGGAAGAGGCGCGGCGGAAAGCCTTGCTCGCTGCTGTCCAGGCCCACGGCGATGAAGGCGTCGCGATACGGCAATGCCTGCTCCAGCGTACGCATCGCCTGTTCTTCGGGCAGGTGGCGCAGAAAGCTGAGGATCAGCCCGCTGGTCACGCCCAGTTGCTTGCGGCCGTCAGCCAGCGCCTGGCTGATGCCATTCAGCACGGTTTCAAACGGCACGCCGCGGTCGGTGTGGGTCTGCGGATCGAAGAAGGGTTCGGTGTGCACCACGTTCTGCTCGTGGCATTTGAGCAGGTAGGCCCACGTCAGGTCGTAGAAGTCCTGCTCGGTGCGCAGGACGTCCGCGCCCATGTAGTACAGGTCCAGGAATTCCTGCAGGTTGTTGTAGTTGTAGGCGCCGCGCAGGGCGTCGATATCGGGCCAGGGCAGCGCCACGCCGTTGCGCTGCGCCAGCTTGAAGAGCAGCTCGGGTTCGAGCGTGCCCTCCAGATGCAGGTGCAATTCCGCCTTGGGCAATGCGTTGAGCCAGTCGTACATGGGTGCTCCGGTATGAATGAGGTGCGTGTTCGGGATGCGGCGCGCGGTTCATGCGGCCAGCGCGATGCCATCGGCCTGGATGGTGCGTTCGAGCTGGGCGGCGAAGGCGCGCGCCTGACGGGTGCTGGGGCGGTCGCGGCGCCAGATGGCGGCAAGGGGCGACCTGCGCAGGGCGGGACGGGCCGGCAGCACGGCGAGTTCGCCGCGCGCCTGCCGGACGGCTGCGACGCTGCCGGGCAGCATCCACAGGTAGTGTCCGTCCACGAGTAATTCGCGGCCGAATTCCAGCGACAGGACGCCGATCATATCCGGAATCGCCAGACCGGCCTGGCGCAGGGACAATTCCAGCTCGCCGCGGATGCGGCTGCCGGGCAGGGCGGTGATCCACGGATAGGCCACGTAATCGGCCAGCGTGGCCTGCGGCAGGCGCGTCAGCGGATGGTGCGTGGCGCAGGCCAGCACCACCGGATCCTCCAGCAGGGTGGTCGACCGGTAGATCTCCGGATTCACGGTGGACGAGAAACGGCTGATCAATACGTCCAGCGCGCCGGCGTCCAGGTCCTCGATCAGCCGCTCGTGCGTGCCGATCTCGATGGTGAGCGTGATGCGCGGATGCGCCTCGCGGTAGTCGCGCGCGGCCTGCGCCACCGGCCAGCCCGCAAACATGGAAAAGCAGCCCACGGTCAGGCTGCCTTCTTCACCGCGCGAGACGGCAGCCAGGTCGACCTCGGCCTTGCGAAAACCGGTCAGCAACTGCCGCGCGTGGCGGCACATGGCGTCGCCCAGCGGCGTGCAGGTCGTGCCCTTTGCCGTGCGCTCGAACAGCCGCGCACCCACCAGCTCCTCGATCTCGGCGATCGCGCGGGACAGGCCCGATTGCGTGCTGTGCAACTGCGCCGCCGCCTTGGACAGGTTGCCCAATTCGGAGACGGTCAGCACGATCTCCAGGTGCCGGATGCGAAGTTTGCCTCGGAACGGTGTCATGGCGCAGGGGAGCGGAAGCGATTTGCCGATTATTCTCCCGTGCCGGGCGCTTGGCAACGCAGTGCGGGATTCGGGATATAGTTCGACGCCTGCATGGGCTTCGGCTTGCAACGGGAGAGCGGCATTGACTTTGAAGGAGCGGGGCGGCTGGTGTGCCGCGCAATGCGTCACCCAGCGTGAAGGCTGGCCTAACGCTAAACGCGCCGGCGTCCTCGCAACGATCACCTTGCTGGCCGCGGCGCTGGCCGGCTGCACCGCGTCGCGCGTGGACGAGGTCGCCGTGAGGTGGCCGGCCTTCAAAGACAACACGCAAGTCCTGTTGCCGTCGGATCCGGCGCAATGTCCCGACCTGACCGGCACTTATCGCGCCCAGGGCGAACGCCGCGCGGGCGATGCCGACGCTGTCCTGCTCGAAGACCTGCGTGGATTTTTGCTTTACCCCTTGGACCTGCCGGGCATGCGCGATGCGCCGCTTCCGGCGTGGAAGCCGTCACCCCGCTCGACCGTTTCGTTCGTGGCTGATGCGCGCGGTTGGCAGATCGAGACGCACGATGGGCAAGGTGCGCGCGAGGCCGCGTTGCTTGCCGGCCACGACGACGGCGCCAGCTCCATGGCCTCGGGCGGCGAACCCATGCGCCCCGGCAACGCCATCTGGCGCGCTGCCGGGTGCACGCAAGGCCGGCTATGGATCAGCGTGCGGCATGACTGGCGCCAGCATGAATCCATGGGCGTGCGGCGCCACGTTGCCGTTCTGCGCAAGGACGCAGGCGGGCTGCTGCTGACGGTGCAACGCGAGTCCGACAGCATCGGAATGCTGCTGCCCTGGTACACCAATCGCGGCGATTTGTTCCAATACTGGTTTGCGCCCGCCAACGATCATCCCTGAATTCCGCGGGCGCGAGCCTGCCTTCATCGAGACCGAGAAAAACATGACCGCCAAACGGCTTTTTACCTGGACCTTCTTTTTTGCGCTATTCGTGGTGCTGGTCGCGCTGTTCTGGCGCCAGTTGTTCATACAAACCCCGCCCTCGCTGCGCGAGCTGGGCGGCACCATCGAGGGCGGCAATGCCCACATCTATGGCGAATCGCCGCGCCAGGACGGCATGGCCGAACGGGCGATGCTGGCTGCGGCGCAGCGCGGCGAGCCGGGCGCCCAATACATGCAGGGCCTCGTCATGGAGCACTTCGACATGAAGGAAGCGTTGCGCTGGTACGAGGCCGCCGCGGCCCAGGGTTATGAACTGGCGGTGCAGCGCCTGGCGCAATTGCGCGACGCGCCGCAGGCTGCGCAATAACGGCACGCAAACAACGCCGCGCAATGGCCCCACGCCAGTAATGCCGCTCACGCCTCGTCGCGCAATGGCAGACATGCCTTGAACGCACCCGCATCCCACGCCCGCTTCGTGACCGGCCCGCTCGGCGGGCACGTGCTCGAGATGATCCTGACCGGCTGGGCCAGCATGCTGGCCGTCTTCGCCGTGGAGTTCCTGTCGCTGCTTTACCTGGGCACGCTCGAGGACGAAGCCGTATTGGGCGCGGTGGGCTTCGGGTCCATGACGCAATTCACCATCACGTCCGTCTGCATCGGCGTCACGGTGGGCGGCGCGGCGCTGGTCTCGCGTGCGCTTGGCGCCCAGGACGCCGGCCGGGCGCGCACGCTTGCGGGCGCGTCGCTGATCCTGATGGCCGCCGCCGCGGTGGCGGCGGGCGCGATGTTTCTGGCGGCGATCGGCCCGTTCACCGCCGCCATTGGCCTGGCCGAAGACGTGCGCGACCATTTGCTGTCGTATGTCCTCATCACCACGCCGTTCGCGGTGGTCATGGGTATCGGAATGATGCTGTCGAATCTGCTGCGCGCGGCCGGCCAGGGTCGGCAGTCGATGTGGGTGCTGCTGGCCGGCACCGGCACGGTCGCCGTGCTCGACCCCATCGTCATCTTCGTGCTGGACGGCGGCATGGAGGGCATTGCCTGGGCCGGCGGGGTGGGGCGCGTCGCCACCGTGGTGCTGGGCGCCTGGCTGGTGTTTTGCAAGCACCGGCTGGTGACCTGGCCGCTCGCGCGGGAACTACGCGAGCACCTGGGCGCCATCGGCAACATCGCCTTGCCTGCGGCGCTGACCACCCTGGCCACGCCGGCGGCGGTCATCTTTACCGTCTCTACCTATTCCAGCTTCGGTCCCAGCGTGCTGGCGGGCGCCACGGTGGTCGACCGGCTGCTGCAACTGGCCTATTCGCTGTTCTTCGTGCTGCCCGGCGCCATCGGCCCGATCCTCGGGCAGAACCTGGGGGCCGGCCACTGGGACCGCGTGAAGGCCACCGTGGCGCTTACGACGCGCTGGGCGTTGCTGTATGGGTTCTCGGCGGCCGTCGTGCTGGCAGTGCTGGCGCCGTGGATGCCGGATGTCTTCAGGGTCACGGGGCCCGGGCGCGACCTGATCGTCTTCTTCTGCCGTGTCGGCAGCTTTGCGTGGGCGCTGAACAGCCTGTTCTTCGTCGCGATCTCGGTGTTCAACAACCTGGGATACGCCACGTATTCCACCGCTATCGGCTGGCTGCGCGCCACGGTGGGCACCATACCCTTCGTGTGGCTGGGCGCGCACCTGGGCGGGCCCGAGGGCGTGATGCTGGGGCAGATGGGCGGCTTTGCGATTTTCAGCCTGATTGCGATGTGGCTTTGCCGGCGCGTGCTGCGCGCGCCACCGGCGGGATTCCAGCACGGCGCGGCGGCCTAGCAGGGGGGGGCGCGTTCGATTTCGGCGGCTGGTCGCGGTACGATCCCGGCTGACTTCGATTTTTCAGGAAAGCCATGCGCCAGAGTTTCTCCCGTCCTCGAATCGACAGCCTTTCCCGCGTGCTGCTGGCCGCGGCACTGACCGCCGCTGCCGCCAGCGCCGCGCAGGCGCAGTCGCCCGGATCGGCCACAGGATCGCGTGTCCAGACGCCCGCGCCGGAACAGCAACAGCCCGTGCTCAAACCCAAACGCAGCTTTGACGACACGCCGGCGCCGGCCGCGCATGCCGCGCCCGCTGCGGCACCCGCCGCTTCTGTGGCCCCCGCCGCCGCGCCGGCTCCGTCTGCCGCGCCTGCTGCTGCCGCTGCTCCGGCTGCACCTGCTGCGTCTGCCGCGCCCGCCGCTGCCGCCGCGCCGACCGTCATCGTCCCGACCGAGCTCGACACCAAGGCCTGCATCGACAAGCTGCGCAAGGGCGCCACGGCCAACGGCCTGACCGTCGCCGACTGGGACAAGTACACGGCCAACGCCACGCTGCTGCCCACGACCGTCGCGTCGGCCAAGGGTCAGCCCGAGGGCCGCGAAAGCTGGTGGGACTACATCGCCAAGACGGTCGACGACGAGCGCGTGCAGGACGGCAAGGCCGTGCTCTCCAAATACGGCAAGGAGCTTGGCGCCATCAGCCAGCAGTACCAGGTTGATCCCGCCACGCTGGTCGCCATCTTCGGCATCGAAACCAACTACGGCCGCCAGGTCGGCAAGACCGATGTCCTCAATGCCTGGCTGACGCGCGCCTGCACCGAGAACAAGCCGCTCTGGGAAAAGAACGCCTACGCGTCCGTGCGCCTCTTGCGCGACGGCACCGTGCCCGCCGACAAGTTCGTCGGATCCTGGAGCGGCGCGTTCGGCATGACCCAGTTCATTCCGACTTCGTTCTACGAACTGGCTGCCGACGGCGATGGCGATGGCCGCATCGACCTCTACAACTCGCTGCCCGACGCGCTGGCCTCCACGGCAAACCATCTGCGCAAGCGCCGCGCCCAATGGACGCATGGGTTGCCCGCCGTCGTGGAAGTGCGCGTGCCGGCCGAGCTGGCCGCCGCGATCCCGCCCGAGCCCGACGCCGAGTACGTGGGGTCCAAGGACCGCCGCACGATCGCCCAATGGGCGCAGGCCGGCGTCAAGCAAGGAGACGGCTCGGTGTTGAAGCTGCCTTCGGGCAACGACCAGCAGGCGTACCTGTTTGCGCCGACCGGCGCGCGCGGACCGGTGTTCCTGGCCACGGTCAATTTCGACGCCATCCTGCACTACAACCAGTCGCGCCGCTATGGCCTGGCCGTGTCGCTGTTGCTGAACCGCCTGCAAGGCGGCCCGGCGCTGGTGACCGCATGGCCGACCGACGATCCCGGCCTGTCCCGCGCGCAGATCAAGGAACTGCAGAAGCAGCTTTATGGCCGCGGCCATGACATCGGGGTGGCCGACGGCATCCCGGGCGGCAAGACGCGCGATGCCGTGCGGGCAGAGCAGGCGCGCCTGAACCTGCCGCAGGACGGCCGGGTGGGCAAGCGTATCCTGGACGCGCTGGTGGCGGAACAGCCCGCCGCCATGCGTGCGTATCCCGAGCAATAAGCGGGGCGCCGATGGCGCAGCGGCGGGCCGCGGCGAATCCGCTGCGGCCTTGGCCGGCCTCTGCGAGCACGCTGCGGTTTTCCTTTGGAGTCTCGTGGGGCTGCAGCGCGGGTGAGGGTTAGGCGCAAGTGTGCAAGACCGTGCCGGCCGGTATGATCGGCGGGTCCGTCATCCGGACGGCCAGCCCGTCCCCGAACTTCGTCCGCCATCGCCTCCGACTCCCATGCCGTCCGCCGAGTTTCCCGACGATTTCCAGACCCTGCGCCTGTCCGCCAGCCGGATGTCCCAGGCGCATTTGCCGTTCATGATCGAAATGCACGCCAATGCCGACCTGATGCAGTCCATGGGAGGCACGCGCGATGCGGCGGCCAGCCGGCGCTACGTGGCACAGAACATCGTCCACTGGACCGAGCATGGCTATGGCATGTATGTGCTGCAAGACCGCGACACGGGCCGGCCCGCGGGCCGCGCGGGGTTGAAGGTGTCCACTGCGCCGGGGCGGGCCAGCGTTGAACTGGCCTATGCCTTGCATCCCGACTGCTGGGGCAAGGGTTTCGCGCCGGAGATTTCGCGTGCGCTGATCGGGCTGGGGTTTCGGCTGTTGCCCGTCGACGTGCTGGGCGCCGTGGCGCTGCGTTCAAACCTGGCGTCGCAACGCGTCATGGAAAAGACCGGGTTGCGTTATGTCGGCATGACCGGCGACGCGCCGGAGCCCAAGGTCTGCTACGAAATCCGCCGCGCGGACTGGCGCAAGCGGGAAGGCGTGTGAGCGCGCGCGACGTGCCCGAGCTGGGTGCGCGGCGCTAACATGACGCGATGAGCACGAAGAAACCGACTGGCGGCAAGTCGAGCCCCGCCGCAACATCCAACGACGACCCGCCGCCTGTTCCGCCCGAGCGTCCCGCGCCTGACGAATGCTGCAACAGCGGGTGCATTCCCTGCGTCTATGACCTTTACGACGAAGCGATGGACCGCTACCGCGAAGCGCTGAAGGCATGGCGCGCGCGGCACGAGGCGCACGGCAACTGAAGCGGATGCTTCAGCCGGCAAGCTTCATGTGAATGATGGGAAAGGGACGGCCCGAGTCGTCGTAGGCCGAGCGGCCCACGTCCTGAAATCCGTAGTGCTTGTAGAAGCCATGCGCCTGCGGATTCTGCTCGTTCACGTCCACCAGCAGCGTGCCGTGCAGCGATCGCGCAAAATTCAGCAGGCGGCGGCCAGCGCCTTTGCCTCGCTTGTTGGCATCCACGAACAGCATCTCGACCTTGTTGCCGGTCAGACCCATGAAGCCGGCCACTTCGCCGGCATCGTCCTCACAGACCCAGACCCTGACGGACGGCAGGTACGTGTTCAGCACCTGCGGGTACATGGCCTGGATTTCCTTTTCAGTCAGAAAAGTGTGGGTGGCGCGCACCGAACGGAGCCAGATGTCCACCAGGGCCAGATCGTCGCCGTGGTTGCGTTCTCGGATTTTCATTTTCTTGTTGCTTGGGTGTCAGACACCGGTAAGCCGCTAAAGCCCGGCGCGATACAGGTCCGTGGCTGCCAGGACGGTTTCCATCTGCACAGTATGCGCGAAAACGAATCGGTCTCCGTAGACCGTTTCATCCGGAAACTCCGAAATCAGCGCCATGGGTAGTTCCTCGCGATCGGTCTCCGTGACCTGCACAGGGATGCCGTTGAGCACGTCAAACCCCTTTTCGAGCGCATGGGCGTGAAAGAGTTCCAACTGCCGCGAGTTGAACTCCACCAGGCCCGGCACGTTGCGCGCCAGCCGCGCGGTGACGCCTTCGATCAACCGATGAGCGCGGTCGGCCCATCCCGGATGATGGCGCAGGACCAGGAAGAACCCCTTGGGAATGGTCCACAGCTCGAAGTGGCGCGGCAGGTAACCCGACAGCGGACGCGTCCATTCGTGCGCGGGATAGCCATGCAGGTTGATATGCAACTGCGCGCCGCTGATCGCATGCGCCTGGTGACGGCCGTCCCGTTCGAAGAACGGCGCGCGTTCGCGGTAAGCGATGTCGTCGCCCAGCGCGCTGTAGCGCGACGCGTGCAGCATGTGGCGCGGGTGGTGCTCGCGCAGCCGGTTAAAGAGCGCATAGCCGTCCGGGTTCTCGGAGGCAATCAATGCGAAATGCGCGTCGCCGCGTGCGGCCAACGCCTCGGCCGCACGCAAGGCGCCCACGACACCAGAGGTTTCGTTGGCATGCTGCGCGCCGGAAATGAAGACGGCCGGGCCCGACCCGCGCACATAGGTGCCCAACACGGGTCGGCCTTGACGTGACACGGCTTGGAAGGTGTCGCCGCCAAAGGCCGCCATGCAGCCGGCGATCTGCGCGGCCGACAACGGCTCTCGGGCTTGCGCCAGCGGACCGGGAAGCGCGGCCGGCGTCACAGGAGCGACCGGGGCGAAGGGCTCCACCGAGATCTGCACGCGCGGCGCGCCGTCGTGGCGGCGGATGTCGGGAATGATCTGGCCGGGTTGCAGGCCGCGGTCGCCGGAGGGGCGGCCGGAATGCTGCTGGAAGTGCTCCAGCAGCGAGAAGTAGATGTCCTCGTGCAGCGCTTCGAACGTGCTGACGATTTCCTCGTCCACCGGCAGGGCGAAGTCGATGCCGGGCAGATCCACGCGGATTTCCAGCCGGTCGAAATACGGCTCGTGCGCACCCCACGTGTGGTTGCGAACCGTGTCCAGGATGCTGCGAAAGAGCAACTGGTACTCGGTGGCCTGCGCGGCATCGGTCTGCACGGCGCCGCTGGCGTCCTGCACGCGCAGCCAGCCGGTAGGCGACAGCTCCGGCGTGCCGTCCGGCGCATGCCCAAGCTGGTTCGGCGCGAACACGCGGGTGGCGAGCGTGCGCCCGTCGGCATACGCCAGGCGCACGTCGTAGTGCAGGTCGTCGGCGCCGGGCAGCATCGTCACGCGCACGTCTTTCAGCAACGCCACGAGCGGGTAGGCCTCCAGCGTGAAGCGCTTGGCCTGCGCGTGTTCGTGCAGCGGATAGCGGATCTCGGCCGAGACCAGGCCCTCGCGATCCACCTCTTCAAGGAAATAGTGCACGAGCGGTTTGTACGCGCTGCGAAAGCGCGCCGTCACGCCCGCCTGCTCAAGCTTGGCCTGCGCGGCGCGCCGGGCGTCCACGCCTTCGAACACCCAGCCTTCCACGACAGCGCCACGCCATGCCGGCGCCATGTAGGCGTGTGTCCAGGCGTCCAGCGTGCGATCGAAACTCTTGTCCAGCAACGACATACTCAACATTCCTTCCGGCCCGTGGCGCGGATCGATTCTTCAGACCTTGCCGGTCGGGTCCAGGCGGTCGCGCAGCCAGTCGCCCAGCAGGTTCAGGCCCAGCACCGTCAGCATGATGGCCAGCCCGGGAAACACGCTGACCCACCAGGCCGTCTGCATGTACGTGCGGCCGTCGGCAAGCATACCGCCCCAGCTCGGGATCATGGGATCCACGCCCAGGCCCAGAAAGGTCAGGCTGCTTTCCAGCAGGATGTTGTTGGCCACGTTCAGCGTCATCAGGATCACCAGCGGACCCAGCAGGTTGGGCACGATGTGGTGGCGGATCATCGCCAGGTCGCGCACCCCGAAGGCGCGCGCGGCCAGCACGAACTCGCGCTCGCGCAACGCCAGCACCTGCGCCCGCACCAGGCGAGCGTACTGCACCCATTGCGACACGATCATGAAGAAGATGACGTTGAACAGCCCGCCGCCCAGGATGGCGATGAACGTGATTGCCACCAGGATGAAGGGCAGCGCCAGCTGCACGTCGGCAAAGCGCATCACGATCATGTCCCAGAAGCCGCGGTAGTACCCGGCGATGAGACCCATCACGATGCCCAGCAGCGCGCCGCCCAGCACCGAGGCAAAACCCACCAGCAGCGAAATCTTGCCGCCGACGATCACGCGGGCCAGTACATCGCGGCCCAGCGGATCGGTGCCGAAGGGATGGGCGGCCGACGAGAACGGGGCCATCAGGCGGGCGGCCAGGTCCATCGATTCGCCGCCGTCCGGAAACAGCCAGCCGGATGCCAGCACCAGCAGGACCATGACGCCGGTCAGAAGCGCGCCCAGCACGAATTCCAGCGAGCGGTAGCGGCTGCGCGGCTTCATGGCCTTGGGGGCGGCGGGGGAAGTGGTTGTCTGCATGATGCTCAGCGCGTGCGAATACGGGGATCGACAATGCCGTAGGCGATGTCGACGATCAGGTTGACCAGGACGATGACGGTGGCCAGCACCGTGACGGTGCCTTGCAGCACGGGATAGTCGCGGCCGGAAATGGCGTCGAAGGCCAGCGTGCCCAGCCCGGGCCAGTTGAAGACCATCTCAATCACGACGATGCCGCCGATCAGGCCGCCGAATTGCAGGCCCAGATACGTGATCAGCGGAATGGCGCAATTGCGCAGCGCATGCTTGTACAGCACGATGCGTTCTTTCAGGCCCTTGCTGCGCGCCACCATGATGTATTGCGCCGAGAGCGTCTCCAGCATCGTCGTGCGCACCAGCCGGATATTGGTGGCGCTGAGAATGATCGCCATGGTCAGCGACGGCAGCACCAGGCTGGCCGGCCCGCTCCAGCCGGACGGCGGCAGCAGCGGGAAAGTAATCGACAGCAGCAGCACCAGCATCAGCGCCAGCCAGAAATTGGGGAAGGACAGGCCCACCAGCGACAAGATGCGGATGGCCTGGTCGGTCGCCTTGCCGCGCTTGATCGCCGCCTGGATGCCCAGCGGCAGCGAAATCAGGATGGACACGAGGAGCGACGTGAACGCCAGCATCAGCGTCGCGGGCAGCGCATCGCCGATCAGCTTGGCGACCGGCGTGCCGCCCATGAAGCTGCGCCCGAAATCGCCATGCAGCAGCCCCTGCATATACGACAGATATTGTTCGTGGAACGGCCGGTTCAACCCGAGCGCCTGCCGGATGTTGGCCAGGTCCTGTTCGGTCACGCTGCCCGACCCCTGGCTCAGCATCAGAGCAGGGTCGCCGGTTAGGCGCACGGCATAAGAAACAAGCAGCGTCACGGCCACGATCACGAAGACGGCCTGCAACACGCGTTTGATGAGAAATCCGGTCATAAGGCGCCGCCCCGGCTTGCACCGGTGCGGGAAAAGGGTGTTAACGCGGCATCGATTCGCACCGATGCCTCAACGGAGCACATCCCAGCGGGATGCCGCGGATCCGGGCTCCGCCGGTCCGCAGGCATGCCCCTGGGGGAAGCGCGAAGCGCTCGGGGGGGACTTACTATTCGGGGACTTACTCAATGGCGGTTTCGACGAAACGGAAGCGGATGTCGCCGGGGACTTCCAGGTTCTTCACGCGCTTGTTCACGCCCACGATCGTGTTCAGGCTGTACAGCGGCAATTCCAGCGCCTGATCGGCCACGTACGCGGCGATCTCCTGCAGCATGCCTTCGCGCTTCTTCACGTCATAGACCGTGCGCTGCGCTTCCAGCATGGCGTTCAGCTTGGGGTCGTTGTCGTACGGATTCCACTTCTGGCCCGAGTGGTACATCAGGTACGCGGTGTTGTCGTAGTCGTAAGTCCAGCCGCCCCATTGGTTCTGCCACATTTCGCCGGTCTTGCCGCCGGGGATGATGTCGTTGAGCAGCACGCCGGTTTCATACGGCTTGATGGTGGCGCGCACGCCCACGCCCTGCAGGTAGCCCGACACGGCCTGCGCGACTTCGCGGAAGTTCGAATCGCTGCCGCGCACGTCGATCTGCACCGTGGCGCCCGGCTTCACGCCGGCGGCGGCCAGCAGCTTCTTGGCTTCGGCGGGATTGAAGGGCAGGGGCTTTTGCTCGGGGTTGAAGCCAAACGACTGCGGGCCCTGGAAGCTGGCGATCGTCTTGGCCTGGCCCAGCAGCAGCTGCTTGACGATGGCATCGCGATCGACCGCCATGATCAGCGCACGGCGCACGTCGCGGTGCTGCGTGATGCCGTTCTTGGTGTTGTAGCGCAGCGCGAAGGCCACCGGACCGCCGGTGGAGATCACGTCGGCATTGCCGGACTTCTTCACCGTCTCGATCAGGCCCAGCGGGATCAGCGTGGCGATGTCGATGCGGCCTGCCTGCAGCTCGGCGACCTGCGTGCCGGGTTCGCCGATGAAGCGGTACACGACCTTGTCCAGCTTCGGCTTGCCGCCCCAGTAGTCATCGTTACGCGCCAGCGTCACGTTGACCTTGGGCTGGTAGCTGTCGAACTTGAACGGGCCCGTGCCGACCGGGTGCGTGTTGAAGTTGTCTTCGCCTTTCTCGGTGATGTACTTGGGCGGCACGATCATCGCGCCGTAGCCTGCCAGCTTGGTCAGCAGCACCGGATCCGGCTGCTTCAGGATGAAGTCGACCGTATACTCGTCCACCACCTTGACCTCGCCGATCGAGTCGTAGTTCGACTTCTGCGGGCCCTTGGCGCCTTCCGCGCCCAGCAGGCGCTCGAAGGTGAACTTGACGGCTTCGGCGTTAAAGGGCTCGCCGTTGTGGAACTTGACGCCTTCGCGCAGCTTGAAGCGCAGACGCTTGTTGTCGTCCAGGTATTCCCAGCTGGTGGCAAGACCCGGCTGCAGCTTGAGGTCTGCACCGCGCATGGTCAGGCCGTCATACAGATTGCTGCCGACCGATCCCCAGAACGTCACGAAGGTGTCGATCGGATCCCAGCTGCCCGGATCCTGGTTGATGGCCACGTTCAGGGTGCCGGCGGCCTGCGCCGTCGAAATGGGCAGCGCGGCGGCGAGGGCCAGGGTCAGCGCGGTGGCGGAGAGGGTGGTGCGAAGGAATTGCATGGTCGCCTCCAGGGACGGGAAATCGGGTCGGACCGACGGATGAAAGAGGTTCAGGCGGCGCGGGCGACCTGATGGCCGGGCGCGAACTCGAAGAGGGGAACGATGGCAGGCTCATCGCCAACCCGGCGCACCGGGCTGGGGATCTCGCCTTCGATCAGGGACGTGTCGATGTGGCGGCCGGGCTCGGCCACCGGGACCGCAGCCAGCAGCTTGCGCGTGTAGGCATGCTGCGGCGATTCAAAGATCTGGCGGCGCGTGCCCAGCTCGACGATCTGGCCCAGGTACAGCACCGCGACCCGGTGGCTGACCTTTTCCACCACCGCCATGTCGTGCGTGATGAACAGATACGACAGCCCGCGATCCTTTTGCAGATCCATCAGCAGGTTCAGGATCTGCGCCTGGATCGACACGTCCAGCGCCGACACCGATTCGTCCGCAATGATCAATTTGGGATTGCTGGCCAATGCGCGCGCGATGCACACCCGCTGGCGCTGGCCGCCCGAGAATTCATGGGGATAGCGCGTGGCGTGTTCGGGCTTCAGTCCCACCTGTTCCAGCAGCTCGCCCACGCGGCGCGCGATGGCGTCTTCGCCGGTCAGCAGGCCGTGCGTGCGGATCGGTTCGGCGATGCTGAAGGCCACGGTCTTGCGCGGATCCAGCGACGCATACGGATCCTGGAAGATGTACTGGATTTCCTGGCGCAGGCGCTGCCGGCCCGCGCTGTCCATCGAAAAAATATCCTGCCCGTTGTAGCGAACCGCACCGGACGTCGGCGCCACCAGCTGCTGCAAGGTCTTGCCGATGGTGGACTTGCCGCTGCCGGATTCGCCCACCAGCGCCAGGGTCTCGCCGGGGTAGACGTCAAAGCTGACCTGCTCCACCGCATGCACGCGGTGCGTCACGCGGCCGAACAGGTTGTGGCCCACGTCAAAACGCGTGGTCAGCTTGTCCACGCGCAGCACGGGTTCGTCGTAGCTGGCCGTGTCCTGCTCGCGGGTCTCGCCCACCTCGCGCAGCGTGTCGCCTTCCAGCACGGTCTGCGGCGTGCGCAGCGGCAGGTCGCGGCCAGTCAGGCTGCCCAGACGCGGCACGGCGGCCAGCAGCGCGCGCGTGTACGGATGCTTGGGCTTGTTGAAGATGTCTTGAACGGTGCCTTGCTCGACCTTCTTGCCGCGCAGCATCACGACCACATCGTCGGCCATCTCGGCCACCACGCCCATGTCGTGGGTGATGAAGATCACGGCCGTGCCCAGGTCGCGTTGCAACTCGCGGATGGTGTTCAGGATCTGCGCCTGGATGGTGACGTCCAGCGCCGTCGTCGGCTCGTCGGCAATCAACAGACGCGGCTGGCACGACAGCGCCATCGCAATCATCACGCGCTGGCGCATGCCGCCGGACAACTGGTGCGGATAACGGTCCAGCAGTTGTTCGGCGTCGGGCAGGCGCACCTTTTCCAGCAGTTTGCGTGCGGACTGGCGCGCCGCGGAGCGTGACAGCTGCTGGTGCAGCATGATGGCTTCGACGATCTGGTCGCCGATCGTGAACACCGGGTTCAACGACGTCATCGGCTCCTGGAAGATCATCGCGATGTCGTTGCCGCGAATCGCCCGCATCTGTTCGTCGCTGGCCTGGGTCAGATCGACCTCGCGATCGTCGCCGTCACGGAACAGGATCTGGCCGGTCGAAATGCGCCCGCCGTTGTAATCGGTCAGGCGCATGATCGCCATCGACGTGACGGACTTGCCCGAACCGGACTCGCCCACGATCGCCAGCGTGCGGCCGGGCCGCACGTCGAAATCCAGGTTGTCGACGGCGCGAAAGCCGCCGGTGTCGGTATTGAAGTCGACCGAGACGCCGCGCACGGACAGCAGCGGAGCGGAAGAAGAAGCGGTGGTGCTAGACAACGTGGATTCTCACAGCGAGGTGGCGGCGCGGGCAGCCTGGTCGTACAGGCCCGAGAGGGCGCGCAGGGTGTTGGCCAACTGATGGCTGGCGTCGTCTGCGGCTGGGGAGTCGATGAACGGCTTGACGAGGCACTGCTCGCGCACCTCGGCGTAGCGCTGGATCGCGGCCGCGCCGGCGTCGGTCGTGGTGTAGATCACTTCCTTGCCGGTCTTGGCGCTTTGAACGACGCCCAGACGCTCCAG
The DNA here is from genome assembly GCF_040775605.1 of Achromobacter animicus. NCBI lineage: Bacteria > Pseudomonadati > Pseudomonadota > Betaproteobacteria > Burkholderiales > Alcaligenaceae > Achromobacter > Achromobacter animicus. The sequence goes on along the minus strand of NZ_JAYGJK010000001.1, from coordinate 3,955,976 downwards.
CTTCTTGAGCGAGTAGTTCACCAGATGGGTGTCTTCGACATTCAGGGTGAAGCAGATGTCCGCCAGTTTCTTGCCCCGGCCCCGATGGAACACGTGGTTGAGCACCAGGATGTCCAGCGACGTGAGTTCGGGCAGTCCCGCGCAGGCCATGCAACGCACCATCCAGCGATTGAACGCATGCGACGCGATGATCAGGCCGAATTCGACCTCGGACAGCTCAGGAGCGGACGAGGCGAGGTGGGAAGACGAAACGATGGCGTCCCGGACGGATACAGGCATGGGTGAGTCAGGCAAAGGGACGGATCGGCGACAAAACGTTGGTGAATTATTGACGATTTGTTGATATGGGTGCATTCGGGTTAACCCGGTCTGAGCTTTCGGATTTCTCTGATTTGTGCGGTCCTTGCCGCGAATTACAAAGGCGCTTGATGTAAACGCGTGGGTTCGATTTCGATCTCGTTTTGTTACGGAAGCGAGTTCCGCTTCTGAGAAATATCAATAAATGCTGGCAACGTGAGCCTTACGTACAACAACCAAGTGGCTTGGACGCCAAAATCAATGCTGAAACAATAGATATACATTGTCATAAAACGTATTGATCGGCAAAATCACCACCCAATTCGGATATCAGGAGATGACGCTCGGCGGATGGCCGTTGGCGTCCAGTCGTATGAGCGGATCGCAGCACTTTCAGCAGGCAGGGTTGATATTGGCGGCGATCATCGCGCTGGCGTCCGCAGGGTCAGCATCGGCCCAATCGGCGCCCGAAGCGGCCCAGCGCGCCGCCGAAATCCAGCGCCGGCAAGAGCAGGAAATCGACGCGCAACGCACCCGCGCAGCCGAGCGGCCCGACGTGCTGTCGGCGCCGTCTGCCGATCCCGCGCGTGGCCTGGTCCTGCCCGCTGAAACGCCCTGCTTTGCCATTCGGGAAGTGATCTGGGAGGGCGCAGAACCTTCAGAACGCCTGGCCAGCGCCACGGCGGCCGTCCTGGGCGAATGCATCGGCGGCCGCGGGCTGCGGGCGCTGCAGGAACACCTGATCGGCTTACTGATCGACGACGGCCTTGTCACCGCGCGCGTCGTCGTACCTGAGCAGTCGCTGGCGGCCGGGACGTTGACGTTGAAGTATCTGCCGGGCCGCATCTCAGCCGTCCAGAGCCAGGACGCCATTGGCTGGTGGCGCACGGCGCTGCCCACCGGCCCGGGCGGCGAACTGAACCAACGCGACCTGGACCAGGCGCTTGAGAACATCCGCCGTCTCGGCAGCCAGGCCGACGCCGCCATCGACATCGCGCCGGGGCCTGAACTGGGCGACTCCGACATCCTCATCAAGCCCGGCACGGGCAAGCGCTGGCATGGCTATCTGGGCGGCGACAACGGCGGCATGGACACCGTCGGCAAATACCAGATCAATGCCGGCCTGACGCTGGATTCCCCGCTGTTCCTGTACGACCAGCTGTCGGTCTCGTGGAACAGCAATGCGCACTGGCGCGACGCCGACTCCAACACACGCGCGGCCTCCGTCAACTACAGCCTGCCGTTTGGCTACTGGACCGTCTTCGCGGGCGCCAGCAAATCCACGTACCGCCAGACGGTTGCGGGCTTCGAAGAACCCATCGTCTATGGCGGCACCACCAGGCAGATCCAGGCGGGCGCGTCGGTTGTGCCGTATCGCGGCACCGCCTACAAGGGCAACCTGTCGTTCACCATGCTGCGCAAGCGCGCCGACAGCACCCTGAACGATGTGGCCATCGACGTTCAGCGCCGCGACGTCACCGGGTACGCAATCGCCTACGGGCATCGCCACTACGCCGGGCGCGCGGTGCTCGACATTGGCGGCGGCGTGCGTGGCACGCTGCCGCAGTTTTCCGACGCACCCGGCTACGTCTACGGCGATCCTGACTGGAATGGGCGCAGCACCATCCTCACCGGCAATGCGGGGCTGTATCTGCCGTTCCAGATCGCCGAGCACTCCCTGGCCTATCACGCCAACTGGCAGATCCAGCACGCCAAAACAGCCGTCGTGCCCGCCGACTATTTCACGATCGGAAACCGTTACGCCGTGCGCGGCTTTGACGGCCAGATGACGCTCGCTGCCGAAGACGGCTGGACGCTGCGCAACGATCTGTCGTTCAACCTTGACGCGCTGACCGGGTTACCCGGACAGCAGCTCTATGCCGGCATCGACGTCGGCCGAGTGGGCGGCCCCTCCGCCGCCTATCTGTCGGGCCGAACGCTGGTCGGCGCCGTCGCCGGTCTGCGCGGACAGTTCTCCATCCCGAACGTCAACGCCAGCTACGACCTATCCGCGGGCTGGCCGCTCAAGAAACCCGAAACTCTCGACACCGCATCGACCGTCATCGCGATGGCCTTGATGCTCGAGTTCTGAATCCGCTGTTCCCCGTCAGGTACGCATGATGTCCAAGCTTCGTTCGTTGATCGTCTGGTCCATCGTCTTCACGCAAGTCTGGACGCCCGTGCTGGCGCAGACGCTGCCGATTTCGGTGGACAAGCGCGTGCCCGGGCAGAAACCGATCGTGGGCGTCAGCAACGGCGTGCCCGTCGTGAACATCGCGCCGCCGTCCGCCGGGGGGGTCTCCAACAACCGCTACACGCAGTTCAACGTGGGGCCGTCGGGCGTGGTGCTGAACAACAGCGGTGGCGCCAGCCAGACGCAATTGGCCGGCCAGGTAGCCGGCAACGTCATGCTGGGCAACCAGCGCGCCACCACCATCCTGAATCAAGTCACCGCGGCCAACCCGTCGCAACTGATGGGCACGCTGGAAGTCGCCGGCAACCGCGCCAACGTCATCGTCGCCAACCCGGCAGGCATCACCTGCGATGGCTGCGGCTTCCTGAACGCGGACCGCGCCACGCTGACCACGGGCCGCCCGCACGTCGGCCCTGACGGCAACATCGCGCTGGACGTTGCCGGTGGCAAGCTGCGCGTCGAAGGCGAGGGGCTGAACGGCACCGCCGCCAGCCAGGTAGACCTCATCGCCCGCACGCTGGAGATCAACGCCGGCGTGTGGGCCGACCGGCTCAACGTCACGGCAGGCGCGGCGCTCGTCGATTATGGGACAGGTAACGCGACGGCCCGCGCTGGTGAAAGCCCTGCGCCCGTCGTGGCGCTGGACACGGCGGCGCTGGGCGGCATGTACGCCAACAGCATCCGGTTGATCGGCACCGAGGCGGGCGTCGGCGTGAACGTGGGCGGCGACCTGATTGCGCTTACCGGCGACTTGGAAGTCAGCGCATCCGGCGACGTGCGCATCGCACCCAGCGCGGCTATGCAGGCCGGACGCGATCTGCGGCTGGGGTCGGGGCGCGATGTGGCGGTGGACGGCGCGGTGCAGGCCGCAGGCAACGTGGCACTTGTGGCCGGCCGGGATGTTGGGATCACGGGCGTCGTGGGGGCGGGCGGTTCGGTTGATGTGAATGCGGCGGGCGATGTGAAGGTGGCCGCGCAAGGGGCATTGCAGACGCAAGGTGCGCTGCGTGTCGCGGCGGGTCAGGATTTGGCGCTGGGCGGTTCGCTGCTGATGGGCGGGCGGGATGTGCGGGTTGAGTCCGGACGCGATCTGTGGATCGGGGGGGATACGCCGCCCGGCGGCACACCGCCCACAGGTGGATTGGGTACGGAAGGTGGGGGCAATTCGGGCGGCGCTGGCTCGGGCGGTTTGAATGAGGTTGGTTCGAATTCGGGCGGTTCGAATTCGGGCGGTTCCAATTCAGGCGGCTCCAATGCTGCCGCTGGCGGCGGCGCGGGTACGGAAGGCGGCGCGTCGAACGCCGCAAGCGGCGCGGCGCAGGCCGGCACGAACGCCAGCGGTCTGGTCACGGCCAAAGGCGCCATTGCGTTGAAGGCCGGACGTGACGTCGTGCTACCCGGACAGGTCACCGCAGTCGGCGCACTGCACGCACAGGCTGCCGGCGATCTGACAGCAGGCGCGACCGCGCAACTGCAATCGGGCGGACCCGCCCAGATCCACGCGGGCGCGGATCTCAGCCTTGGCGGCCTGGTTGGCGCGCGCGGCGACGTCTCGTTGATGGCGGGGCGCGACGCGCGGGTGACGGGCAAGGGATCGTCCACCGGCCGCATCGCCATCGACGCCACGCGCGACCTGCGCATCGACGCGCCCGCGCAGTGGGACGCCGAAGGCGCGGTGGCAGCAAAGGCAGGCGGCGACTTGGCGCTGGCCGGCACGCTCCGCGCCAACGGCGACACCACGCTCACGGCAGGCGAAACATTGGCGGTCGACGGCACGGTCTCGGCCGCGTCCGGCAACATGAGTATCTCGGCAGGAGGCCACGTCTCCATCGGTTCGAAAGCCCAGGTGGCGGCGGCCGGTAACGTTGCCCTAAACGCCGGCGGCGATCTGCAAAGCACGGGCGAGGTCACCTCCCTGAAAGACCTGTCGCTGCAGGCCGCGCGCAACGTCCAGCTCGACGGCGCAACGCTCGCCACCGGCAATCTGCGGCTGCAGGCGGGCAAGACCCTGACGGCGTCGTCCGCATCGCGCAATCAAGCGGACGGCTCGGTCACAATCGCGGCTGGCGAGGCGTCGCTCGCGGGCGCATTGATCGCAGGGCATTCCGCGCAGCTCAACACACAAGGCATTCTGCGCGTGGACGGCACGGTGCTGGCCGACGCCGGCACGTTGAAAGCCGTCAGCGGCGGCGACATGATGCTCGGCAAGGACAGCGTCCTGCAGTCCGCGCAGCAACTCACTGGCCAGGCGGGCGGCAAGCTGATCGCAAACGGCACCATCTCTGGTGAAACCGACGTCCAGCTTTCCGCCGGAACCGACGCCCAACTGAACGGCAAGACGGTCGCCAACGGCACGCTCCGCGCCGACGCGGGCGGTGACCTGACGGTAGGCCAGGACGGACTCGCGCAGGGCAGCGCGAATCTGCATCTGGGCGCGGGCCAGGACCTGCGCGTCGCAGGCACGGCCGGTACCGCGCAATCGGCGGCAGGTGCAGGCACTGCGCAATCGGCGGCAGGTGCAGGCACTGCGCAATCGGCGGCAGGTGCAGGCACTGCGCAATCGGCGACAGGTGCAGGCACCGCGCAATCGGCGACAGGTGCAGGCACCGCGCAATCGGCGACAGGTGCAGGTACCGCGCAATCGGCGGCAGGCGTCGGCACCGCCCAATCGGCGGCAAGCGTCGGCACCGCCCAATCGGCGGCAGGCGCAGGCGGCATGCTGCGGGCCGAGGCGGGCCGCGATCTCTTCGTGACCGGCCTCGTCACAGCGGGCACGCCCGCGAGCCTCTCAGCCGCGCGGAATGTCGGCATTGACGGCACGGTCGCGGCGCTTGTGGGTGACCTGACGGCCGGCGCGGGCGGACAATTGCGAGTCGGCGCCACCGGACGCATGCAAGCCGCACAGAACCTGACTGCGGCATCCGGCGGCGACCTGGCGTCCGACGGCGCCATCGTCGCGGGCGGCGGCCTGACACTCGCGGCCATAGGTGATGCCCGTCTTGGCGGCACCGCCGCCGCACTCGGCGAGGCGGGCACGGGCAACCTGCTGCTCACCGGCCGCGACGTGTCCGTCAAGCAAGGCGGCCAGGTGCAGGCCGCAGGCACATTTACCGCGCAAGCCCAACGCGACCTGGCCGCTGCCGGCGCACTGGCGTCGGTCGGCGACATGATGCTGGCCGCCGCGCGCGATGCACGCGTGGACGGCACGACCGCCAGCGACGCGAACCTCACGCTTACCGGCCGCAACGTCGCCGTTGGCGCAGCAGGTTTGGCACAGGCTGCCGGCACGCTCACGTCCACCGCGCAAGGCACGTTGCTTGCCGCCGGCAGCATGCTGGCCGGAGTCGCGCAGACGCTCACCGCGGGCGACGGCATGACCATCGACGGCACCGTCGCCGCATTGCAGGGCGACCTGACGCTCAACGCGCTGCGCGGCGACCTCGTCATGGGCGCCGCGTCGACCCAACAGGCCGGCGCGGCATTGACCGCCTCCGCAGGCGGCGCTCTGAAAGCAATGGGTTCCGCTGCCGCCGGCCAAGGGATGACGCTGCGCGCTGGCACCGATGCCACGCTCGGCGGCATCGCCGCCTCCCAGGCCGGCAATGTCACCGTCGACGCCAAAGGTGCGTTGACCACAACGGCCGATGGCCGCATCCAATCCGCCGCAAACATCGACCTGCAATCCGGTGGTCTGCTGCAGAACGCAGGCGTCATTTCCGCGGTCGGCGTCGCCAATCTGGTGTCAGACACCGGTCTGAACAACACCGGCTCCGTGCTTGCGGGCGGCGACGTCAACGCCACGGCGCCTGGCGCGCTGACTAACAGCGGCCGCTTAATCGCCGGCGTCGGCGATGATGGCACGCTCAGCCTGCCCGGCAGCGTCAAACTCACCGCAGCCTTTATCACCCACCCCGGCATCAGCGCGGCCGGCAAGAACATGACGCTGACGGCAGGCGGCATGGACCTGTCCGACGGCAACCTGTCGTCCATCGGCAAGCTCGCGCTGACATCGCCGGGAGACATCGCCACGCTCGCGCTTTCCTCGCCCGGAGACATCACCACGCGCAACGCGGTGCTGCACGGCGGCAGCCTCGACATCGACGCCGTCAACCTGCGCAACCAAGACGGCAAGCTGACCTCCGCGGGCGACGCCACGCTGAAACTGGGCGGTGAACTCGACAACATCAACGGCCTGATCGCCGCCGCGGGCGACACCCGCATCGACGCCGCGCGCATCGGCAATGCCGGCGGCACGCTCGCGGGTTCGAACGTGACCCTCGTCGCGACCGGCGCCGTCAACAATCAAGGCGGCCTGATCCAGGCCGACGACACCCTGACCCTGAACGCCGCCAGCCTGGACAACCACGCCACGCTGACCGCAGCCGGAGCACCGCCCAAAGGCGTGCTCGCCAAAACCGCCACCATCGTTGCGGGCGGGATCAACAACCAGGCCGGCTCCATCAGCGCCAGCCAAGACCTGACCCTCGACACCGGAGAGCTCGACAACACCGGCGGCGAAATCGCGGCCGGGCGCTACGCGACGGTCAAGGCGGCGGTGCTGAAGAACGCCCAGGGGAAGGTGTTGGCGGGCGAACGCCTCGCCGTCACGATCCAGGCGCTGCAAGGCCTGGGCCTGCTGCAATCCGCGCAGGATCTCGCGTTCACCTACACCGGTTCGCTCAACCAGACCGGCGACATCGCCGCGGGCCGCGACCTGACGATGTCGGTGGGCGGCAACATGGACAACAGCGCCACCGTCAGCGCCGGCCGCGACCTATCCATCACGGCCAACTCGCTCAACAACCAGGCCAGCGGTGAACTGCTGGCCGGACGCAACAACACCATCAACGTCACCAACGGGCTGACCAACTCCGGCCTCATCGACGGCGGCACGACCACCATCAACGCAGGCCGGGTCGACAATTTCGGCCGCATTTATGGCAACGCCATAGCCATCCGCGCTGGAGAACTGGTCAACGGTTCGGGGCCGGGCGGCGGCGCGGTGATTGCGTCGCGTGGTGATCTGGATATCGGCGTCGGGTCGCTCGTGAACAAAGAGCACGGTTTGGTTTATGCCGGCGCGGATCTGCGCATCGGCGGCGCGCTGGATGCGAATGGCAAGGCTGTCGGGCAGGCGGCTTCGCTCGTCAATGCATCGGCCACGATCGAGGCGGCGGGCAATGCCGTGATTTCTGCGGCTTCGGTGCAGAACATCAATACGAATTACGCCAGCGAAGTGGTGCCGGTTCAGAAGGTCCCCAAGTTGTATGTGACGCCGGCTGGCACGACCGACATGTACGACATGGAGACCAACTGGTTCTGCGATCAAGTGACGCCCACATGCGGTAATGCGCCGGCGTGGCTAGATGACGACCCCGAACGCAGATTCCTGTTGCCTTCGACAAAGTACCCCCCATCCCAATATGGTCCTCCGTTCGATTATGCGCCGTCGTACAAGGGGAAAGCGGGTGTGGATGCGCCCATTGCTCCGGCGCGTGTCGCAAATCTGCGCGAATGTCTCATGGCGGGAATTGCCTCCGAGGACTGCGTGGGGACCACACGTTACGTGGCAGGGGATCGGATATGGTCCGTTTTTGGCGTGCCCCCACCCGAAGGAAATATCCCTCCAATGGTCGAAGTCTGCCGGGGGGCCCTCTGCGAGATGGTGTCTCCGCCGGAGCGTGACGCCGCTATTGCGCGAGACAAGGGCAGGCATGACCTGCTGGACGCTCGCATCCGGGAGTTCAACGCAGACTTCAATAGCCGTTTGGTCGGCACCTTCACATACTACGAAGTCGAAGAGACCATCACCGAAACCCGTACCGTCTCCTCCGATCCCGGCAAGATCCTGTCCGGCGGCGCGATGACGCTTATTGGTACCGTCACCAACGATAAGAGCCAGATCGCGGCGGGCGGCACGCTGTCGGTTAGCGGCCCCGCCATCAACAATATCGGCGCTGGCGGCCAGCGGATCATCACACGCATCGGCACCGCCACGGTCACCCAGCCTCGAGACAGCGACCGCAAAGAATACTCCGAGCCCTACAACCGCACCCTGACCGCCGAATCCATCGAGCTGCCAGTCGGCACGTCCGGCGGCAACGTGTCGGTCTCCCTCAGCGGCGCGGCGCCCGGCGCCAACGGCGCCACCGCAACCGGCCCGGTCCTGATCGCCAGCCTCGGTCTGCCTGGCGGCAACGTCGTGCGGACTGTCTCCAACCCGGCAACGATCCCCGACAGCCAACTGTTCGCCGTCAACGGCACGCCCGGTGCACCCTACGTCGTCGCGACCGATCCGCGCTTCATCGGCAACCGCGAGTCCGTCTCCAGCGACTACCTGTTCGGGCTTCTGCGACAACCCGGCGCGCCCGTCGGCAACGCCGGCGCATCCGGCGCCATCAATACAGGCCTGGGCAACACTCCCGGCGGCCTGAACGCCCTGATCCCCGCCGGCGCCAAATTTCTGACCCCGTCCGGTGAGCCCCGTCGCCTGGGCGACGGCTTCTACGAACAAAAGCTCGTCGCTGACCAAATCCTGGCCACCACTGGCCAGCGCTTCCTGGAAGGCTTTGGCGACAACGACAGCCAGTACAAGCAGCTGCTCGCCAACGGCGCGCAGTTCGCGCTGAACAACGGCATCAAGCTCGGTGCCGCGCTGACCGAAGCGCAGCAACGCCAACTCACCACCGACCTCGTCTGGCTCGTCGAGCAGACCGTCACACTGCCCGACGGCACCACCGAGACGGTGCTGGTCCCGCAGGTCTACCTCCTGGTGCGCGAAGGCGACCTGCAGGGCGACGGCACCCTCATGGCCGGCCGCGACGTCAAACTCGCCGCCGACGGCGACATCACCAACAGCGGCACCATCGGCGCCCGCGACGCCACCGTCATGACTGCCTCCAACATCGTCAACCAGGCTGGCGGCTTGATCCAGGGCGCCATCGTCGACCTCGCCGCGCGCGAAGACCTGACCAATCTGGTCTCGCTCATCAAGGGCGACAACGTTGCCCTGTCGGCCGGCCGCGACATCGCGCTGACTTCCACGTCCGCGTCCGAAAACAATGGCGCCACCTGGGGTTCCTACGTCTCGGGCGTCTCCCGCGTAGACGCCGGCGACCTCAGCCTGCAAGCCGGCCGCGACATCAACCTGACGGCAGCACAAGTCACGGCCACGGAAGATGCGCGCTTGCAAGCAGGCCGCGACATCAACCTGGCCGCGCTGCAGGAAAGCCATGGCGAATCGCTGGTCCGCAACAAGAAGAACCGGCACGACCTGAGCACCAGCTCGGAAGTCGGTTCATCCATCGCGGCAGACGGCAACCTTACGCTGATCGCAGGGCAGGACGTCAATGCCCGCGCCGCGGATGTCACGGCAGGCGAACAGCTTGCCGTTGGGGCGGGTCGGGATATCAACCTGACGGCGGGCGTGCAGACCGGCTCGGCGTACGACGAGACCTATTACAAAACCAAAGGGTTCATGTCGTCGAAGACGACGCACACCAAGACGGCCCGCGACTGGGAGCAATCCCTGGCCACCACCTTCACCGGCGATACCGCCGTACTGATGGCGGGCCGCGACTTGAACGTATCGGGCTCGAATGTCGGCGCGCAGAAGGACCTGGTGATGTCGGCCGAGCGCGACGTCAACATCCTGCCCGGCCAAAATGCCCAGGACAGCTACGACTACAAGATGGTCAAGAAGTCCGGCTTTGGCGCCATGGGCGGGTTCAGCTTTGGCACCAGCAAACAGACCGACTCGCTGGACAGCAAAAAAGTCTTCCACAACGCCAGCACCGTCGGCAGCGTAGAAGGCGATGTCCTGATCAACGCCGGCAACGCGCTGAACATCACCGGCAGCAACGTCATCGCGCGCCAAGGCGACATCACGCTGATCGGCAAGGAAGTCAACATCGGCGCGGCGTTGGATACGACCCAGGAGCGCGAATTCCATGAGATCAAGCAGTCGGGGCTGACGCTCACGGCGAGCAACCCTATCGTCAGCGCCGTGCAGACTGGCGTGCGCATGGCCGATGCGGCGGGCAAGTCAGACAACGCCGTCATGCAGGGCCTGGCGGGAGTCACCACAGGATTGGCGGCAGTCAATGCCTGCGACGCGGTGCAAGCGTCTTCCAAGGCGGCCGCTGCGGCTGAAGCCGCCAAGCCGGGCTCCTCCAACCAAATCGACAAGGTTGGCGGCGTCAGCATCAAACTCAGCCTGGGCACCAGCAAGAGCAGCAGCACGACCGATCGCAACGCATCAAACGCTTTCGGGTCGACCGTCGCCGCAGGCAAGGACCTGACCATCGTTGCGCAAGGCGCGGGCAAGGACTCGGACATCACTGTCACCGGCTCTACGCTGTCGGCCGGCAACAACGCGGTGCTTAAAGCCGAAGGCGACATCGTGCTGGAAGCCGCGCGCAACGCCTTCGAGCAAAAGACCACCAGCAAGAGCAGCAGCGCGAGCGTCGGTATCGGCTACACAACTGGCGGGCAGCAAAACGGCTTCACGCTCGAATTGGGTGCGTCCGTGGGAAGAGGCAACGCCAACGGCAAGGACGAAAGCTGGACCAACACCAACGTCACCGCAGGAAAGGTCTTGGCGATCCAGTCCGGCGGCGACACAACGCTTAAAGGCGCCTCCGGCAAGGCCGACCAGATCATCGCGTCGGTTGGCGGCAATCTGTTGCTGGAGAGCTTGCAGGACAGCAGCAAATACGACTCCAAGAACAAGAGCGCGGGCTTCGGCCTGACGCTGTGCATCCCTCCGTACTGCGCGGGCTCGAGCAGCGTCTCGGCCAACGCCAGCACGGGCAAGATGAACAGCAACTTCAAGACCGTGACGGAGCAGACGGGCTTGTGGGCGGGCGACGGCGGCTTCCTGATCGACGTCAAGAACAACACCACGCTCATCGGCAGCGTCATCGCCAGCAGCGACAAGGCGGTCGCCGACGGTCTCAACAAACTGACGACTGGGACGTTGGTCACCGAAGATCTCAAGAATACGGCGCGCTACAGCGGCAGCCAGGTCTCGATCGGAGGCGGGTTCGGGTTTGGCGGCGCTAAAGCGGGCGATTCAGGCCTGGGCACAACCAAGGGCGGCGAGGTCGCCGGCGGCGCGAGCAAAGATGCGGGCACGTCCATTTCCACGGGCAGTAGCGGCTTTGGAATGGGCACACCGATCGTGGTCGCAGCCAGCGGCAACAGCAGTTCAACAACGCAAAGCGGCATCAGTGGCGGCACGATCGTTATTCGTGATGAGGCGGGGCAGGTCGCGCTGACCGGAAAGACGGCCGCGGAGACGATTGCGTCTTTGAACCGAGATACATCGGATACCTTGAATGCGCTTAAGCCGATCTTTGATAAGGAGAAGATCGAAGCAGGGTTTGAGATCGCGTCAGAAGCCCAGCGGCAGATGGGGCAGTTTTTGACGAATCGTGCGAAGGAAAAGCAAGCGGCGGAAAAGGCCTTAACCGATGCGGTTAAGAACGGCAAGGCAATTGATGCTGCGCAGATGACGTCGCTTCTGGATCAGTTGCAGCATGCGCAGGACTGGAGTGCCGGTGGCAAGTATGGGCTGATCTTGGTGGCGTTGTCGGGAGCCGCCGGCGCGAATGTGACGGGTTCCACCAGCGCATTTGTCCAATCGGCCGCAGTCAACTATCTCCAGGGCATGGCGGCATCGCAGGTGAAACAGATCGCCGACCTGCTGGGTACCGGCAACGAGGCCGAGGGAGCGCGCGCGGCTCTGCACGGTATCTTGGGATGTGCGGGTGCTGCAGGAAAGGGTGCCGCTTGCGCATCCGGCGCATTGGGCGCGGGGGCGGGAAGCATCCTGAATAGCCTGATGGGTTCGGCGGAGGGCCTTACGCCTGAGCAAGTCGAAGCTCGGCGCAATATGGTCACCAGCTTAGTAGCGGGCATAGCGGCTGCAGCAGGCGGTGATGCAGCAACGGCCGGGATGGCCGCCACGCTGGAGACATCACAGAACTGGGGGTTCTTGGCGCCGGTTGCAGCTGCGGCGGCAGCTAAGTGTGCGACAACGACGAGTTGCCAGCGAGTCGTCACTGTAGTGTCGGAGAAGTCGACAACTCTTTGGATGCAAACGAAGGATGGCGTCACCTACGTGGTTACCGCCGCAGTGTCGGGCATTGCCGCCGGAGCTTTGGGTAATTGGGCAGCAGAACTTGTGAGCGACATTGCTGGAAAGGAGGCGGCGCTGCCTGGAAAGCCGGGGAGCGTGGTGCATGTGACTGCTCTGCCTCCTTCAATTCCGGATGAAGGGAAATATGGCCCTGAAATCCCGGTGTTACCGGCAGATCCGGAAAAACCGGCTGTAATACCTGGGCGAGATAGGTTGGAAGAGGGTGGAGAACTAGTCAATACGCCCAACGACGGGCCTATCGTAGTTGAGCCGATCTTTAGCGTTGGCAAAGACCTACAGCAGAAAGCAGAGAACTTAGGTTACGGGCAGAGAATTTCTCCCCCAAAAGCACCGTTTAACTCACACGGGCAACCGGTTTTTTGGAATGGGAAAAATTATATAACGCCTGATGTTGATGGCCATAACGTGTCGGAAGGTTGGAAGATGTTTGATCGGCGTGGTAATAGAATTGGCACTTATGACAAAGAACTAAATTGGGTGAAAAAATGAGTTTCGGAATTTTCCTTCAGCATGAGACTTCGACGGAGTTTGGCGGGCCCGTCCTGAGAGGTAAGGTAGAAATCGATGATTATTCAGAAGATTTTTTTGCTTCTGCTGATTTCTGGTCTAGAAATGATTATTTGGAAAATTGGAAGAAATCTTTAGCTGAAGGTTTTTCGGGTTGGGGGTGTTGCGCATTAATCACATCAATGCATAATCCGGCCTCGTCAAATTTTGTATTCTACTGGGCCATTTATTTTGAGGGGGAGGTTGCATATGTGCAGAATAGTGTTCTGTTTTTAAGCGAATTGCACGGCGAATTTGACCCCAACTCCATTAATAGGTATGTTGCTGCTCGGTCAGAAGTCAACGAGGACGGGGCAGCTATTTCTCAGTGGAGTGTGAGTCGCAAATCCGTGTTGAATTTTTATAAATCGCTCTGAGGCAAAGGGAGTTTGTTTGGCGTTCTCTGGATGCCGAAGAGGCGCTGCGGTACCACTCCAGAACTCATTAAATGAAACTAATTGGAAGCCTCACCGAACAGTCTTTCCGACAGCAGCTCCGCAGATCGTGGGAGGAGTTCAGGGAGCCAGGAAATAGCATTTTCTCTAATTTGGAGAATAGGTTAGGTCGAATCGACAGCGCTTTCGCACTGGGTTGGACTCCTGATCAAAGTGAGGACTTCTACACGATCTTGGTCAACGGTACTGATGTGGTCTACCTTGAAGTGTTAAGGCCCACTGGCGAGCTGGTGGACTTCCAAGTCACTAGCGTAAAAGAATATGAAAAGTCGCTTCGTTATCGCCTGCAAAAGATCATGTTGTTGGTTGCCCTAGATCTTTCAGGTAATCATTAAAATATTCTCGATTCGCAGGCTCGCGCCGCGAGAAATGCCGCAATCGGCATTATTGGGAGGGGCTTGCGTGTTGTTGATTATCAATAGCGGGCGGACATAAGGTTAAGAATAAGCTGAGGGTGCCATGCTGAGGTGGTGTACAGAAACTGGAAAACTTAGATGAAAGGTCGCTTTATAGATGTTGATTGTTCGGCTTTGTTCACGCCTTCCTTCGCGGGCGCAGATGCTTTCTCCGAACTTATCGAGGATTTTTGGGAAAACTTGCCCGAATTTCGTCCTGGACATTGGGGGTTTGTGGAACCAATAAATCTTCAACTAACAATGGCGGAGGTGCGCACCCTTCTAGGTGATACCGAAAATACCATAATGTGGAAACGCAAGTCCGCTCCCAAAGGATGGGGGTGTTTTAAAAAGAGAACATACCCGTTGCGCGGACCTCAGTCTGCCAATCATGGTATGTACGTGAAAGTTGACACGCAAAAATCTGTGGATGCGTTAATTCGCTATCTTCAACATCTAGCGGTTCGGTTTGGCGTGGAGTATGCATTTTGCGATAGCGTTGCGGCCGAGTACAAAATGATCGGATTCAAGAACGGGTTCGCACCATCCGCGGGAAATATTTACGTCTTCACCCACACCTTGTCTAAGACGCTTCCGGACATTCTTTGGGCTCAGATACTTGGTCCGGCATACGTCAAACTTTTCGGCCTGAAAAAACTAATGTCGGCACCAGCATACCGAGTGGAGCAACTGGGGCCGGAAACGGTATATATTCAACTTACCGAATCTCTATTTGATTCGCATGATCGCTATGCTGAGGTTGATGCTGTGCGAGACCGTGTAAAAAATCATTTGGACGACAATATATTCTTCAAGCCTTGTAATTCCGCAGATCACGTCTACAAAATTCCCACTTTTCAATTTCCTTAGTAGGGAGCGCAACTGTCTGGCCGAATGCCTCAAGTCTATAGGTTGTCGTACCCGACAGTCGTCACGCGTTCACAAAGGGCGCAGGGCTTGGCTCTTGCCGAGTTAAGCCTTTCGTCCTTGCGGGAAGGGCTGGAGGTTATGTTCGAAGTGAAAGGAAAGAGGATTTGCAGTATCAATGCGCGCGGTCAACCTGTGGCTGGTGTTAACGCGATTCTGCGACGCATGCCGAGATAGACGCTAACGATCAAATCGATCAAAAATGAAGTGCCCTCAAAGGGCAAAGCCTAATTCCATAGGGGGCAAGAACGCCATGTGCTGCCTGCGGGCACAATGGCGGGATTGGGGACTAATGGTGCAGTAGTTTGAAACGAAACGGCTGACGATCATTGGACCCCGATGGGACGACGTAATAACGCCTTAGAGAGAGTGGGGACCGTCTGGTACTTGTCGCCGCATTGTTGGGGCAATCTCGGCGGCGGCAAGCGGTAATGTGACAGGTAGCGGTGCCGGCTTCGTGCAAGCTGCAGCTGTGAATTATCTCCAGAGTTTGGGCGTGTCGCAGGTGAAGAGGCTCGCCGATTCCATGGGCTCTGGGGCAGGTTCTGATGCGGCGCGCGCCCTTCTGCATGGAGTTGTGGCGTGCGCGGGAGCCTCGGCAAGCAGCGGAAATTGTGCCGCTGGTGCCATGCCGCTGGTGCCATGGGAGCTGCGGCAAGTTCAGTGCTGGCCAAACTGATAAGCGCGGCTTCGGGAGATGATCTGTCGTCGGAGGAACGAGAAGCACGGGGAAACTTGATTGCCAGTATTGTGGCTGGTATGTCCGAAGCAATTTCTGTGGACCCCTCCACGAGCACTATTGCTGCGGTGACTGAGTTGACGAATAACGCTCTAACTCTGTCCCAGCTTAAGCAATTTGAAGCAGAAGCGTCTGTCTGCGAAGCGATCGGCAATTGTGATCAGGTACAGCAAAAGTTTCGCGAGCTCAGCATGGAGACTCGGGAAGTCATGATAGCTGTATGTGCCGACGATCCGACCGCCTGCAGGGAACGTTTTGGCGAGTTTGTTGAGCAGTCTACCGAGTACCGAAAGCAGTTAGACAAACTGCTCGGCATGGACATTCCAGATGCTCTCAAGGGGGACTTGGGCGTTTATTTCATGCAGAACGCCGAAGCAGCTAGCATAGTTATTCACACTGAAATTGCCGCTGATCTCCAAAAGCGATATGGCGTGAGTCCGGAGGTGGCCGAAAGGGCTGTGCTGGTGGGTAGCGCCGTTGCTGGCATGATTAAGGGAGCAAAAGGTAATGGTGTTGCTGAGGCCTTGACTAATGTTACCCAGAAACGGCTCGATAAAAAATTCAAGCATGCATCTGATTTTGGCGTGATGACTACAAAGAAAAATCCTGAAACGCTTGCTCAGTATGAATCTGCGATCAAAGCTCAAATGGCTTCTGATTCCACGACTCAACAAGGTACATACGGATTTGTAAAAGACTCTAAAGTATTCTTTAATTCGACGACTAACAACGCTGTCGTGCTGGACTCGTCCGGGAATTTTGTGACAGGATTTAAGCTCTCGCCCGGCACTCAGCAGTTTGAAAATTTTATTAAAAATGGAGTGCTTCGATGAGCCTGACTATTTTGGAGTTTGCAAGGTCGTATGTGGCGGGAAGGTTGACAGCCGAGATTTTTTCTGTGGCATATGTTGAACTTTGGAAAATTGAGCGAGATAGGAGGCTTCTTCAGCTTGATGAACCTGAGCTCAACGAGTGTTTGTCTAGTATTTTTTGTGCCGCGGATATGTACGAACCAGATGAGTCACGGGCAGAGTATGAGCTTGACGATGAAATGCTTAAATCTGAAGTCGCGAGGTTGCTGACAAATATAGCCGCTGATTAATTGGTGCAAAAGGGGCCGGTGTGTAGGCGGAGTGCCGCAAATCATTCTCAATCGTCAGAAATCGGGAATCAAGATCAGCGTGGCCGGCGGCATGCTGGGCGCGGCTCAACAGATTCACGGCACGCTTCAACAGGCTGGAGAAGCCAAGAGCGGGCGTCTCGCAGCCGTCAAGGTCGGGCAGGCCGTATACCAGGCGGTGCAGACAAACCGAACGATGGACGCGGCGAAGAGCGAAGAGGCTACGACCGCACAGACGGAGGCCGCCAGCGCACAGATCCAGATCAGCGTGAGCTCCAGCAAGTCCGTCAGCGGGAGCAAACGCACGCAAGACACCGCGTTTGGATCTTCCATCATGGCCGCGGCAATGTCTCCATCGTTGTCTTGGGCGAAAAGAATGTCGCCTGTTCCGGGAATTTGTCGATCGTGGGAAGCGAGGTCACCGGCGAGAACGTCCTGCTGGCCACGACCGACGACCTGCACCTTCTTGGCCAGGCGCAGACTTCGACCGACACCTCAACCAACAAGAACAGCGGCTGGACGGTCGGCATCGGCGTGTCCGATAGCGGCAGCGGTGGCGGGAAGGATGCCCCCGTATTCGCGGGTAAGCAAATTGCAATTCCAATTGGTAATGGCACCTCACTTGGAGCGTCTGTGGATCCACTCTTTGATCCTGTTTTGAATCGTCGGTGGGGTTTGTCGAATTTAGTAAAAAGGGTAGGTGGACAATAAATATGACTACGGGTGTTGGAATCGTCTTGCTCGGATTGGTGTCAATGTTTGTAGCGTGGCTCGTGCTTGGACGGCCGGAGAAGGCGGGAAAATGGGAAAAATTTGCGTTTTGGCTGAAATCGACATTGTTCACCACTGCAGTCTTGTTGGTGTGGCTGATGTACAGGCTTCCGGAATTAGAGGTGGGGTATGCGGCACTTATAGCTTTATGCTGCGGTGCATTATTAAACTTATGTAAATCGCACGTCGGGCTGTTAATTCCCTAGGGGTTGCGATGATTAATTCTGCTTGGGTAATTGTTTTGAACACGCCGCGGTGTTAATTTTAAGATGGGCTTGCAATGTTTAGTAAATCGAAGACTTTTGCTGTGATTGCTTTATTCGCTCTTTCTGGTCTGGCTGCTCATTCATTATGGGTTCGCCGCCTGCAGCTTTAACCTCGAATCCAGCGCCGGAAGAGAAAATCAGCCCAGTGTTGATTTATACGTCGGATTGCGATTTCAAAAAGAAAATCGACGGGGTTGGCATATTGGGTGCGAGAACAGCCTATCCAGCGGCTTATGCAGGCGAGGCGGTATGCACAGCGTTGAACAACGTACTTCCAAGCGCAATGGATGCAGCGGGAATTGCGGCGACGATTAGGACCCGCAAGTCGGACCCGAAAACGGCTAGGCCGAGCACAATGAAAGAAGACGCTGCAATTAACGGCGCAAAGTATGTTGTGGCCGTTGGGGAACCCAACGGATTCGCCGGATATCAACAGTACCCGCCCAGCGTTGGCGTCAACATTCGACTGTACGACGCAGAGACCGGGGGTATCGGGGCCTTGCCGAAGACACATACCAGATATCACTGCGCGAATTTTCCAATCGAGGTCCTTCTAAGGCAGCGCAGAACATTGCAGCAAGCATTGCGAACAAGTTGGCCCGAACTATGTTACAGCGGTGTACTGAAGAGTACCCGTATCAGTGCGAAAAGATTGGGGCGTTGCGCTTTGCCGCGCCAAGGGATGCGTACGGGAAGTGAGGCACACCGCAAGTGCGGATGGTTTTTTGCGAACACGATTCTACTAATGTTTGCGATGAAAGGTGGCGTATGAAATGTCGGTCGGCAATTAAAACAAAGTTGGCGATGATTGTTCTGTCCGGTCTTGTGGCTGGGTGTGCTCCGAAAAGTTCGTACTTGCCAAAAGAATACGACCCCGCGGCCGTCACGAAATTTAGAGCGTGCGAAAACGTGACGGTAAATAGGACACGTTTGCCCATGGGAGCAAACTCGTGACGTCACTACTTTTCGTATCACATGGAGAATGCATCCAGGGCGCACTATTTCAAGGTAAACACAATCCAGAAGGTGCTACCCGAAACGGGTAGGGAGTGGCTTTTGGCGGGCGGGGAGGGTCGGCGGGAAATGCGTTTTCGTCGGCACTGGATTTATTTATGGGCCAGTTCCGCAGTATTCGGGTTCCTCATTGCGGCCTGGTATGCTTGAATTGGTGGAAGATGCTAGCGATGGCTTTCCAACATGGGCTAGCAAGCTCAGGAAATCTAAAATGAAAACCCGTTTTATAGATGTCGATTGTTCGGCTTTGTTGACGCCTTCCTTCGCGGATGCAGATGCTTTCTCCGGACTTATTGAGGATTTTTTAGAAAACTTGCCCGAATTTCGTCCTGAACGCTGGGGGTTCGTGGAGCCAATTAATCTGCAGCTAACAATGGCGGAGGTGCGCAACCTCTTGGGCGATACCGAAAATTCAATAATGTGGAAACGCAAGTCCACTCCAAAAGGGTGGGGTGGTTTTAAAAAAAGAACATACCCGTTGCGCGGACCTCAGTCTGCCAATCATGGTATGTACGTGAAAGCTGAAACGCAAAAATCTGTGGATGCGTTAATTCGCTATCTTCAACATCTAGCGGTTCGGTTCGGTGTGCAGTATGCATTTTGCGATAGCGTTGCGGCCGAGTACAAAATGGTCGGATTCGAAAATGGGTTCGCGCCAACAGCGGGGAATATTCATGTCTTTACCCACACCTTGTCTAAGAAACTTCCGGACATTCTTTGGGCTCAGATATTTGGTCCGGCATACGTCAACCTTTTCGGCCTGGAAAAACTGTTATCGGCACCAGCATACCGAGTGGAGCAATTGGGGCCGGAAACGGTATATATTCAACTTACCGAATCCCTATTTGATTTGCACGATCGCTATGCCGAGGTGGATGCTGTGCGAGACCGTGTAAAGAATCATTTGGATGACAATATATTTTTTAGGCCTGGTAATTCTGCAGATCACGTTTACAAAACTCCCACTTTTCAATTTCCTCAGTAGAAACCGCAACTGTCTGGTTGAATGCCTGAAGGCTGTAGGTCGTCGTACCCGACAGTCGTCAAGCGATCACAAAGGCCGTAAGGCTTGGCTCTTGCCAAGATAACACTTTCGTCTTTGCGAGAAGAGCTGGAGGTTTTTACGAACTGCTGGGTTGATGTGGGATGGCCAAGATGGGAAGCTAGTGACCTCTTAATGCAGGACCAATTAAATAATTAATTTAAGAGAATTTTCAATGTTCAGACTTGTATCGACACTGCTTGCCTCGACTCTTCTGTTTACTACCGACTTAGCTTCTGCGGCAACTAATTCCCACGTGTCGCCAACTGAGGCGCTCCGTCTGTTCGCGAGGTGCGATGCTTCGCTTTTTAATGCGCTAAAGGAAAATCCTAATTTGTTAGGAACAGGCGTAAAGGTAAAAACTCGCGGAAAGGCTGCGACCATCGCGGTGGAAAATCCGCTTGCTGAAAAGGGGCGGGATCAGGTCTTTAGCGAGCCAATCATTATTGACGGGCTACGTCTTATCGCATGGCACGACGAAGTGTCCTATGATATCGACTTTGGCGGTTTCGTATTCTGGGGGTTCCGCGCGGAGGGTAGCCTCAACGCGGTAGCCAAGAAAATAAATAGCGTTCTGCCTACGTCGGAGAAACTCGTCGATGCGGGAAATACCTGGGCTCGTGCTGAAATTCGTAGGATTGGCGATCCGGTAGATTCATGGCGGCCGAATAACACTGGGACTGGTACGGTGACTGCAAATGGAAGCGTCGAGCGCGTACTTTTCCTTGAGAGTGGCACCGCCAACCAAACGAACGTCTTTTGCACGCTTCAGGGTTCGGTGACGCCAGCTTTGCTCCAAGTGTTGCGTCCCGACCTGACCAACGCCGAGTATCCGCAATGAAACTCCTCAACTTAGCAACCTTGGTTGTCCCCCTGGCTCTATTTTCGGTATGCGCCGTCACGCCGAGGGTGGCTTTAGCGGAAGGCTCACCGACTAGCCACGCTCGCACCTGCATGCAAACAAGCAACATTAAATTGACCAAGGACGGCGAAGGATTCGAGGATCCGGACCAGGTCATACGGCTGCTGTCCGATTGTCTTTCGGGCTGGCCCGACGCGCCGACAAAATTTCGGGCGATGTCGCTGCAAATGCGTGCCGCTGCCCACGCGCAAAAGAAGGACTACACCCGTGCCATCGCAGACCGTGAGGAATCAATGCGCTTGATGCCTTCCCGCACGGGCTGGGACATCATCTCACTTGCCAGCGATTATCGGGAGGATGGACAACCGGAACGGGCGGTCGAGTTGCTTCGGACAATGCTCCAAAACAACATGGGTCTTAGAGGAAAGGGCACTACCCCCGGCATGCCGAGTTATTACCATCTCGGACGCTCGCTCATTGCGCTGCAGCACTGGTCGAGTGCCGCAGAAGCGCTTTCTGAGGGCATGAGATACCAACCGGACTATGTATGGGCATATGCCTATCGTGGTCTCGCTTACGACCGGATGAAGCAGACGGAAATGGCGCGGGCGGATGTCGACAAAGTTCGCTCGTTGATCAGGGAGTCCAAACCAGATGCGCGCGAGCGTGACCAAAAGGTTTTTCAGGAGCCGCCGTTCACCGAATTATCGACGAAGTATCCTGAAGCTTCCCCGTCTCAGGTAAAGCAGGATTAATCGATGTCGTCGAGCGACTTGTTCCGAGCCGTTTTCTGCGAATGAGATGCTCTCGGCCTTTTTTCGAAGGTTAAGAACGTCCCGACGGTCGATTTTATTCTGGCTGCTGCGTCCATTCGATAACTCCGCGAGGACAAGGACGAACGCATCGACACCTTCCGCTGCGACTAAGAAGAGTTCTTCACCGTCGTTGAGGTGTTCGATGCTACCGGGCCATGGCAAAACCAGATCTGTAGTCAAACGTGCTGCAAAGGAAGTCGCACAAGGCGAACTCGTTTGATACGCGCTCGCCTGAGCAATTCTTTTCGTACCACTCGTGGCGTCTGAATCGTTCCTCTTCCAATTGAGGGTTTGGCGTCTGTTCTCGGGATGTCAGGCGTGGCGAGTAAGTGCAACCTCACCCCGCTCATATCGGGGCCATCGGTTCTAACGGATCCGTCATCGGCCGATGCGTCATTCCGCAGTCACCCGCCAGCCTTGGATCCCCCAAACCATTTCATGCGTAGGCGCAATCCCTTCCAAAAACGCCTCATCATGCGACACCACGACCATCGCCCCGGGATACGCTCGCAGCGCCTTCTCCATCGCCTCCGCCGACTCAATATCCAGATGATTCGTCGGCTCATCCAGCAATAGCAACTGCGCAGGCGTCTTCCGCCACAACGCGCACGCCAGCGCCGCCTTGAGGCGCTCCCCGCCGCTCAATGTCGCTGCGGGCGCATTGACCAGCTCAGGCCCTAGGCCCAGCAACGCCAATCGACTGCGAAGCTCGCCTTCCGCTAACGTGGCGCCCAGCACCTGCAGCGTCTCCAGCAGCGATTTGTCTTCCGGAATAACGGACGCCCGCTGATCCAGCATGGCCGTCGGCACACGGACGTCGCATACACCCGCGTGCGGAGCCAACTCCCCAGCCAGCATAGACAGCAACGTACTCTTGCCGCACCCGTTCGGCCCGCGAATGGCCAACCGGAACGGGCCAGACAGCGTCATCGTCAGCGCACATACGTCCGCTGGATAGGGCGGTTTCGCATGCTCCAGATGCAGAACGCGGCGACCCGGCGGCACGGCAGTTTCGGGCAGCGCGAGCGCAATGCCTGCCGATTGATCGATCTGTGCAGCAGCCTGCCTTACCGCATCGTCCAACGCGGCAACGGTGTCCTGCCGCCGCACGTTCTCTCGGCCCGCATGAGCTTCGGCATTCGCCTTCTTCATCCCCAGCAGAATCGGCGCCTGGTTCGCATCCCGGGCCTTGCGGGCGTCGCGGGCGTTACGTTGTTGTTGGGCGTCGTGCTGTTGGCGCAGCGTGCGCAGGGTCGCAGTGCGTTCGTTGCGTGCGTGAGCGAGAGACGCTTCGTGCGCGGCGTTCAGACGGTCCCGATGGTCACGGTAGGCTGTGTAGTTGCCGGAATGCACGGAGAGGGTGCCGCGATCCAGTTCGACGATGCAGGACATGGCGTCCAGCAGCGTTCTGTCATGGCTGACGACGATCAAGCCGCCGCGCCAGGCGTCGATCTGGTCCATGAGCCAGCGGCGGGCGCCTGCGTCCAGGTGATTGCTGGGTTCGTCCAGCAGCAAGGCATCGGGGGTCTGCATCAGGGCGCCAGCGAGCGCGACGCGAGTGAGCTCGCCGCCACTGGCAATCGAGGCGGGGTGATCGGGCTGCCACGCGGGCAAGCCGGCGTCGGCGAGCATGCGGGTCCATTCATCGCGGATGCGCCAATGGCCGTCGGTCAGATCGAAGTCTGACTGGCAAGTGCTGCCGGCTTCGATGCTGGACAAGGCCCGCAGAATCAGCACAATGCCTGCGATGTCCGCCAATGTGGTGCCGTCGGTTCGCGGTTGTTCTTGAGGCACGTAGGCGATGCGGCCGCTGCGGACAATTCGGCCGGATTGCGTTTCCATAGCGCCGTTCGCCAAACGCAGCAGCACGGATTTGCCCGCACCGTTGCGGCCGATAAGGCCATAGCGGTTGCTGCCGTCAAAGTCGTGGCTGACGTCGTTGAGCAGGATGCGTCCATCCGGCAGCGCGTGGCTGACGTGACGCAGGCTGAGGAAAGGCGCCGAGGATTGCGGCTGGGAATGCGCTGGTGCGAGCGCGCGGGAAGACTGGGCCATATGAAGCTCTCCGGATTCGATAAGACGCGTTGCGCGCAGCGCAAGCGGTGATCTGGGGGAGGGCTTAGAGGGTCATGGCCGGACGGGTCTCCGCGATGAGGGAATGAGGTTGGTTCGAGCAATGTGCCAAAGGAAAGTTCCTAGGCGCATCGCGAGCAGTGTATTTCAAAGCGAGGCCGAGGAAATCCAGCGACCAGAACGCAACGCCATCGATACCCCGCGCGCGCGCCTCAATCCTCCAGCATTCGCAGATCCGGCGGCCGGTTTTCGATGATCGCTTCCATGCTGAAGAACCCCGTCACCGTGGACAGCTCAAAGTCCGTGATCAGCTTCTGATAGAACCGGTCGTACCCGACCATGCCGCGGCACACGACTTTGATCAGATAGTCCCAGTCGCCGCCGATGCGATAGAACTCCGTGACCTCGGGCAGACGCTCGACGTGCTTTCGGAATCCATCGGCCCAGGCCTTGGCGTGGTGGCTGGTGCGGATCATGACGAAGACAGTGAGGTCCAGACCCAGCGCAACCAGGCTGACTTCGGCCCGGGTGCCGCGGATGATGCCGCAGGCGTTCAATCGTTGAAGCCGGCGCCAGCAGGCGTTCTGCGACAAGCCGACCCTGTCGGCAAGCTCGCGTTGCGAGAGCGCGCCGTCTTTTTGCAGGCAAGAGATGATGCTTAGATCAAGCTTGTCGATTTTTTCCATGGATTCGATCATATGACCCGTTTTCACGTGCTTATGGCAAAAAAACGGTGATGTTTCATCAAGGCATCCATCGTATGATATTTGCGTACTTTTCGGATCCCTCTCGCCATGAATATGCCTTTTGCCGAGGCGCCCGTACGCGTCTCGGCTTCGCCGTTGCAGCAGTTCCAAGACAGCCTGAAGACTTCTGATATCCCGGCGGCGCTTGCCGACGGGCTTATCGGCAAGGATGCCTGCATTGACGGGCCTTTTGGTTCGAAGCCTCTGGTTTACGCGGACTACGTCGCGTCGGGCCGGGCGCTGATGCAGGTCGAACGCTTTGTGCTTGAACAGGTGCTGCCGTATTACGCCAATTCGCACACCGAGGCTTCGTTCTGCGGGGGCTTCATTACGCGGCTGCGGCGCGAGGCGCGCGCAGCCATTGCGCGATGCTGCGGCGCCGGCGATGAGCATGCGGTGATTTTCTCGGGGTCGGGCGCAACGGCGGGGATCAACCGGCTTGTGAATCTGTTCGGCGTAAAGGCGGCCGTGGCTGCCGGCCGGAAGGTTCGGGTCATCATCGGGCCGTACGAGCATCATTCGAACATCCTGCCTTGGCGCGAATGCGGCGCTGACATTGTCGAGCTGGCAGAAAGCCGCGAAGGCGGGCCCGATCTGGCGCAGTTGGCGCTGGCGCTGGATGCGCCGAAAGAGACGCTGGTCGTCTGCGCGCTGTCGGCGGCGTCGAATGTGACGGGCATCGTGGCGGATGTGGAAGGCATCACGCGGCGCGTGAAGGCTGCCGGGGCGAAGATGCTGTGGGACTATGCGGGCGGCGCGCCGTACCTGCCCATCCGGATGTCGCCTGCGAGCGATGCGCAGATCGACGCCATCGTGTTTTCACCGCACAAGTTCATCGGCGGCCCGGGCTCCTCGGGCGTGCTGATCGTGCGTCGCGATGCGGTGCTGGACACGACACCGACCTGGCCGGGTGGCGGCACGGTGAAGTTCGTATCGCCCGTTGGTCATGATTACAGCGGCAGTCTGGAATCGCGCGAAGAAGCGGGTACGCCGAATGTGGTGGGCGATATCCGCGCCGCGCTGGTGGTGCTGGTGAAGGAAGCGCTGGGCGCCGAGTTCATGCAGCAGCGCCATGCACACTTCGTGCAGCGCGCGCTAGCGGCCTGGAAGGGCGCGGAGCGTCTGGAGCTGCTGGGCTCGCTGACGGCGAACCGGCTGCCGATCTTTTCGTTCCGGGTGCGCGACGGCAAGGGCGGGTTTGTGCATCAGCAACTGGTGACGCGCATGCTGAGCGATCGCTTCGGGATTCAGGCGCGCGGCGGATGCGCGTGTGCGGGGCCTTACGTGCATCGTCTGCTGGATATCGACGACGCGCAGTCGCTGCAGATGCGGCAGGCCATTCTCGAGGGCCGCGAGATCGAGAAGCCCGGCTTTGTGCGGTTGAACTTCAGTGCGCTGCTGTCGGACGCGAAGGCGGATTTCATTCTGGAGTCGGTGCTTGCGTTGGCGGCCGACGCGCCGGAGTACGAGTCCCTGTATGGCTTTGATCCCAGCCGCGCGATTTTCTTTCCGCGCGATGCCGCCCAGCAGGCGGCATAGGAACCAGGTAGTTGATGATCGCGATTGAGGCCGCTGGATCGGCCACGATCGCGATGTCTTTTCAGGACACGGCGGCAGCGATGGCGCGAATCGCACCGGTATCCGCCGACGGGAATGAGAACGCGGGCGCAATGCCCGGCCGGTATTTCAATACCGTCATCAGTCCTTCATGTGCAGCCCGCAGGTCCGGATCCACGAGGCTTTCATGCCGCTAAGATCTTCAGACGCGCCCGTCAACGTGCGCGTGACCTGATCCGAAAACTGCACGCCGTCGCGGCGGCACGCCTCGAAGTCGTCGCTTAAGGCAAAGCGCGCGTCCAGCAGGTCCAGCCGGCCCTGGCACAGCTCCCGATTCAGTTCCAGATTATTTGAGGCCTCGCGCGTGCGTTGGACGTCCTGAGCCTGTTTGATGCGGGCCAGCTCGGCATCGACGCGTGCGATGCAGCCGTCGTCGGCAAATGCGGGCGCGCTGGCGCACGCGGCGATGATGAGAACAGCGGCGAGGGACGGGCGGTGCAAGACGGCCATGCGGAAGAACCTTCGTGGAGCGCAATGAATGGCTTGCATCATAACTGCTGGCTAAAGTTTCTTGCCTTTGCGGCCGTTAACGCCGTTACAGCATTTATCGGCCATCAGGGGGCCAGCACCATGTTCAATTTCATTTCCATTGTCCTGACGATCGTTGCAGTGATCGCCTGGGCGGTGCGTCGTCAGCAGAAGCGCCACAAGGCATTGTTGGCGAAGTTTCGCGACCACAATCAACGGTTGGGCACGGCGTTTCCGGAAGACAGTGTCGACAGCGAATTGATTCTGAGCGACAAGGACAAGAAGGTCGTCATCGCGTTCGACCCCCAAAGCCAGAAACTGTGCATGGTGGATGGCGCGAAGGATCCGGGCGAAGTTCTGGACTTTTCATACATCCGCAAGTGGCAGCTCAAATGGACTGAAAAGTCGGGCAGCGGAAACCTGTCGTTCCTGAACGTGCACTTCGACTTTTCCACCAACGACCTGAAGCGGCCATTGATCCGCATTCCTGTTGCTGGCAAGGGTTATGGCGACACGTGGAATAGCCGGCTGGGAATTCTTCTGCAGGGCTGAAGCGTGATCGGCGGGTCCCATACGACGCGTGGCGCGTATGGGACCCTGCCTACGGCGTAATACTCGGCGGGCTGCGCAACGCAGCTGCGGCACAGGCATCAGTCACTGTGCAAAAAGCCAGTTTACCGCTCTGAAAATCTGTCCTACCGTCCTTAACAGATCAATGGCTCTCGAAGCCTGAGTTGCTGCTTCTATTCAGACAGCCAGCGGTCACCCCTTCTGTTTTATCAACGCTTGACGACGGAGATGAAAGAGAATGACAAACACGCTTATCAGTGTCGATCTGGAACAATCCCCCTACGAAAACAAGCAGATCCACAACCGCTGGCATCCGGATATTCCGATGGCGGTGTGGGTGAAGCCCGGGGACGATTTCATTTTGGAAACCTATGACTGGACGGGCGGCGCGATCAAGAATGACGACAGTGCCGATGACGTGAGGGACGTGGATTTGTCGACCGTGCATTTTCTGTCCGGGCCCGTGGGGGTGGAGGGTGCAGAGCCGGGCGATCTGCTGGTGGTTGATCTGCTGGATATCGGCGCCAAGCCGGACAGTCTGTGGGGATTCAACGGATTTTTCAGCCGCAACAATGGCGGCGGCTTTCTGACCGATCATTTTCCGCACGCGCAGAAATCGATCTGGGACTTTCACGGCATGTTCACGTCGTCCCGGCACATCCCTGGCGTCAATTTCGCGGGCCTGATCCATCCTGGGCTGATCGGCTGCCTGCCTGACAGAAAGCTGCTGGACGAATGGAACCGGCGCGAGCAGGCCCTGATCGATACCAATCCAGATCGCGTGCCGCCGCTGGCCAATCCGCCAGCACCCAAGACCGCGCACATGGGGGCCTTGCAGGGCGCCGACCGCGACCGCGCAGCGGGCGAGGGGGCGCGCACGGTTCCGCCGCGCGAGCATGGCGGCAATTGCGACATCAAGGATTTGTCGCGCGGGGCGCGGGTGTTCTTTCCGGTGTATGTGAAGGGCGGCGGCCTGTCGGTGGGGGATCTGCATTTTTCGCAGGGCGATGGCGAGATCACGTTTTGCGGCGCCATCGAAATGGCCGGCTGGGTGCACATGCGCGTATCGCTGATCAAGGGCGGCATGGACAAGTATGCGATCCGCAACCCCATCTTCAAGCCCAGTCCGATCACGCCGGCCTATAAGGACTTTCTGATCTTCGAGGGAATTTCCGTCGATGAAGCGGGCAAGCAGCATTATCTGGACGTGAATGTGGCCTACCGGCAGGCGTGCCTGAACGCCATCGAATACCTGAAGAAGTTCGGCTATTCGGGCGCGCAGGCTTATTCGCTGCTGGGGTGCGCGCCGGTGCAGGGGCACATCAGCGGCGTGGTGGACATTCCCAATTCGTGCGCCACGCTCTGGCTGCCCACCGAGATCTTCGACTTCGACATCCAGCCGTCCGCGAGCGGTCCCGTCAAGCACATCAAGGGCGATGTGGACATGCCGCTGTCGCGCGATCTGTAGGAGACGACGATGCCGATGTATGACTATGCGTGCGCGGATTGCGGCGCTTTTGCCGCGCTGCGGCGGTTGGCGCAGTGGCGGGATCCGGCGGCCTGCCCGCAGTGCGGGGCGTTGTCGGACCGCATTGTGGGCGGTGCCCCAGCGGTGTCGGCGCTGTCCTCGGCCATGAACCGGGCGCACGCGGCGAACGAGCGCAGCGCCAATGAGCCGCGCAGCACGCGGGCGGGGCACGGCATGAACTGCGGGTGTTGCGGCAGTGGGCGTTCGCGGGGAAGAACGCGCACATCGCGAGATGGCGCAAAGTCATTCGCGGGCGCGCGGCCCTGGATGATCAGCCACTAACGCACGCTGCGGCCCGGGTGCCTCTGCATGAAGGCGCCCGGCCTGCGGTGCGGCAGGTTGTCGCGAGGCAGCCTAGGCCTGGGCCTGCGCCGCCGGTTCCAGCGGCGCCACGGCGGCGCCCTGGATCTTGTGGCGCGCCAGCGCTTCGGCGACAAAGCCGGATTTCTTCATGGCTTCCACGTAGGCGGCCAGGTAGGCGCTGGCCTTGGCGCCGCGGCTCTTGGGCACGCCCATGGCCTGGCGGATCAGCATGAAGTGACCGTCCAGAAGGCGCAGCCCGCCCAGACGCTGCCCGTCGGCTTCGAGCTGTTGCTTGACGCCCGCGGCGACCTCCATGTTTTCCTGCACGAAGGTGTCGACGACGGCGGGCGAGGTAGGGGCGCGAAAGATCTCGGCCTGCTTGAGTTCGCGCGTCAGGTACAGGTCATAGGCGCTGCCCTTGCCGACCACGACGCGGTGGCCGGCGCGGTCGACCTCGTCCTTGTTGACGATGGGCGAGTCCTGGCGCACCAGGTAAGCGCCTTCGATAACGACATACGGCGCGGTGAAGGCGATCTGTTCGCCGCGCAGCGGGTCGATCGCGAAAAAGCCTACGTCGGCCTGTTCGGCGGCGACGGCATTGACGGATTCGCCGGCGGACTTGAAGACCACCAGTTCCAGCTTCACGTCGAGCCGGCGCGCGAGTTCAGTGGCCAGGTCCACCGACACGCCACCAGGCTGGCCGGTGGCGGGATCGGTGTTGGCGAGGATGGGATTGCCCAGGTTGATGGACGCGCGCAGCGCGCCCGTCGGGGCGAAGGCAGACAGCATTTCGTGATCGGTCTTCATGGCTTCCTTGCTGGATGAAACGCGCCGCCGGGCGCGGTCGATGCCAGAGGATAGCCCCAAAGCTGGCGGCGGCGCGATGGCTTATTGCACGCGGCGCAGCACGTAATGCGCCGCGAGCGGGCCGGTGGGGCGCGTGCCGTCACGGTAGAGCATCGTTACCTGGTTCTCGCCGACGAAGTAACGCTGGCTATCGCCTGCGGCGTCCAGCCGGATCGTGCTGCCGTCAGACTCCCAACTGAAGGTGCCCGTCACGATCTCGGGCTGCGGCTGGCGGTCCAGGTACTGGGTCAGCTTTTCGTAGCGGCCATCCTTCATCAGCGTCAGGCGGGCGCGGATGCCGGGGCAGTCGGCGCAGGGCAGGGTGCCTTCGTAGCTGCCGGGCCAGTCCAGGGAGTCGCGGGAGGTGTGGTGGTCTACCGGCACCGATCGGGCGGTGATGGGCTTTGACGGGGCGCAGCCGGCGAGCAGCGCAAGACTCAGGGTGCAGGTCAGGGTGGTTTTCATCATGGCGAGCTCCTGTGTGACGGACTGGCTTATTGGCTGATCTCAGATGGCCAGACGCGTCCTCACGATACGGACAGTAACGGGCCCATGCTGAAACGGGATGTAAGGCCGATGCGTGTCATAAACATCCAACCGACGCGGCCAGGCGTGCGCTAAGCTCGGCCTTCCTTGCGCGTGAGGCGGCATTAGGCTGCCGGCGCAGCGATAGCGGCACAAGGCGACAGGGCCGCCAGGCGCA
This sequence comes from Achromobacter animicus, assembly GCF_040775605.1. Lineage (NCBI taxonomy): Bacteria > Pseudomonadati > Pseudomonadota > Betaproteobacteria > Burkholderiales > Alcaligenaceae > Achromobacter > Achromobacter animicus. The sequence goes on along the minus strand of NZ_JAYGJK010000001.1, from coordinate 3,925,517 downwards.
AGGCAACAGAACCACGAGGCAACAGAACCACCAGGCAACGGAACCACAAGGCAACAGGACTACAGCATGAAAGGCCAACATCACTACAGCGTTACCGTCGAATGGACCGGCAACACCGGCGCCGGTACGGCCGGCTACGCGGCCTATTCCCGCGACCACGTCATCCAGGCCGCGGGCAAGCCCGACGTGCCGGGATCGTCGGACCCCGCCTTCCGTGGCGATGCTTCGCGCTGGAATCCCGAAGACATGCTGGTGGCCTCGCTATCGGCGTGTCACAAGCTCTGGTATCTGCACCTGTGCGCGGTGGAAGGAGTGACCGTGCAGGCCTATCGGGACGAGGCCGAAGGCGTCATGCAGGAAGATCCCGAACGCGGCGGCGCGTTTGCATCGGTCACGTTGCGGCCCCAGGTCACCATCGGCGCGGGTGACGACGCCGCGCTGGCGGAACAGCTGCACGAACGCGCGCACCACTTCTGCTTCATTGCCAATTCGGTGAATTTTCCGGTACGGTGCGAGCCGCGCATTGTGATCCAGTCCTCCACCTGACGCCATTCCCATGACATCCGCCCTGATCGTGATCGACGTGCAACGCGCGTTGTTCGAAACCTCGCCGCCGCCCTTCGAGGCCGCGCAGGTGCTGGCCCGCATCAATGCGTTGGCCGAACGTGCCCGTGCGGCCGCTGCGCCGGTCGTTTACGTCCAGCATGAAAGTCCCGGGTCCGAACTGGCGCATGGAGAGCCGGGGTGGGACCTGGATACGCGCCTCGCGCCGGCCGCCGACGACTTCCGTGTCCGCAAGACGACACCTGATTCGTTTCTGCGAACGGAATTGGGGCAGGTGTTGGCGGAGCGGGGCGTTACGCATCTGGTGGTGTGCGGGTACGCCACAGAGTTCTGCGTGGACACGACCGTGCGGCGGGCGGCGGGGTTGGGGCTGGCGGTCACGCTGGCGGCCGACGCGCATACCACGCACGACAAGCCTCATGCGGACGGCGGCCAGATCCGGGCGCATCACAACGCCACGTTGCCGGCCATTTCCAGCTTCGGTGTGAAGATCGCCGCTGTGGCGGCCGCTGATCTCTTTACCGGCGGTGCGTCGCGATGAATGTGATGGATCCCGAACTGCTGGCGCTGCTGGTGACGCGCGACATGCCGTTTGGCAAGTACAAGGGCAGGTTGATCGCCGACCTGCCCGGACCGTATCTGGCGTGGTTCGCGCGCAAGGGCTTTCCGCCGGGAGAGCTGGGCCGCTTGCTGGCCTTGATGCACGAACTGGATCACAACGGCTTGTCATCGCTGCTGGATCCGCTGCGCAAGACCCGGCGCGCATCCTGAGACCCGCCGCGGAAACCGCAGGAAACAACTGGCGGGGATGATGTTGCGTCTTGGCACGACGCCTGCCATCCACCGGGGATACGATTAGGCGGTGCGCCCGGCCCTCGGCCCGGGCGCTGACTCATCTAACCGAGGTCGCCATGAACAAAAAACACGTATCCGCTTTCCTGTTTGCCGCCTTGTGCGCGGCGGGCGCTGCCCAGGCTCAGAACGTCGCGCCCGGCGCCACGCAGGAGATGCAGTTTCCCTCGGCCCAGGGCAGCCTGTCGCCACCCTCGACGCTGCGCATGACCGTGACGCCCGAAGCCCCGCCGCCCGCGCCGATCCGCGACACGCCCCAAAGCCAGGCCGAATTCCAGCGCTGCCGTACGGTGTCGGACCGCGCAGCCACGTCGAATGCGCAAATGCAGGCCGGCGTCGAGCAATGCCTGCGCGAACTGGAACAGCGCCGCCAGCAGCAATAAGCCCCCAGGGGAATCCAGGGCCGGAGCCAGAGCGGGTACACTTGTGCGCCGTTTTGCTCTAAGCGCCTGAATTCCCATGATTTCCACCGCCTGCGGCGTCGACTTCGGCACCTCCAATTCCACCGTCGGCTGGAGCCGTCCCGACCAACACGCGCTCCTCGCGCTGGAGGACGGCAAGACCACCTTGCCGTCGGCCATCTTCTTTCACGACGAGGACGCCGAGGTCAGCTATGGCCGCGCGGCCATCTCCGACTACCTGGCGGGCTACGACGGGCGCCTGATGCGCTCGATGAAAAGCCTCTTGGGCAGCTCGCTCATCGACGGCTCGACGGAAGTGCAGGGCCGTTCCATCCCTTTCCGTGTCCTGCTTACGCGCTTCATCGCTGAATTGAAGGCGCGCGCCGAGACCGCCGCCGGGCGCGGCTTTACCCGTGCCGTGCTGGGCCGTCCGGTGTTTTTCGTGGATGACCATCCCGCGTCCGACAAGACGGCGCAGGACACGCTGGAAGAGATCGCGCGCAACGTCGGGTTTACCGACATCGAGTTCCAGTTCGAGCCGATGGCCGCCGCCTTCCACTATGAATCGCAGATCAGCCGCGAGGAACTGGTGCTGGTGATCGACATCGGCGGGGGGACGTCGGACTTTTCGCTGATCCGGCTGGGGCCGGACCGCGCGGCCAAGCCGGACCGCCGCGACGACATCCTGGCCTACGGCGGCGTGCATATCGGCGGGGTGGATTTTGACAAGCAATTGAGCCTGGCGCACGTGATGCCGCTGCTGGGCCTGGGCAGCCAGTTGCGCAGCGGCAAGGACGTGCCGTCGACGCAATACGGCAACCTGGCCTGCTGGCACACCATCAACCAGGCCTACACGCGCAAGGCGGCCGAGCATTTTGCCTATATCCGCGCCGAGGCCGGCGACCGCCAGAAGATCGATTTGCTGCTGAACCTGGTGAAGGAGCGTGCGGGACACTGGGTGGCGGTGCAGGTGGAAGAAGCCAAGATCGCGCTGTCCGAGGCGCCCGCCGCGCGCATCGACTTGTCGCGCATCGCGCCGGATCTGGGTGTCGAGGTGACGCGCCCCTCGTTCGACGCGAGCGTGGGACGCTTGATCGACAAGGTCGAGACCACCGTGGGCCAGTTGCTGCGCGATGCGGGCGTGTCGACGGCGGACGTGGATACCGTGTTCTTCACGGGCGGCTCAAGCCGTGTGCCGCGCCTGCGCGAAAGCGTGTCCCGGCTGGTGCCCGAGGCGCGCAGCGTGGAAGGTGACCTGTTCGGCAGCATCGGCGCGGGTCTTGCGCTGGATGCCGCGCGCAAGTTCGGCTGACCGGCCGCCGGCGGGGCGGTGGTAAGCTGCCAGGCGAGCCGGCAACGGCTCGCCGCCCCTCTCAGTTTCCGATCCAGACGTCCTCATGACCCGACCCGCCGATACCCATCTCGTCGAAACGCTCCTCCAAAGCGAGGCCCCGTATGACGGCAGCTTCCTGAAGATCCGCCGCGATACCGTCAGCCTGCCCAACGGCCATACCGGTATCCGCGAGTACGTGGTGCACCCGGGGGCGGTGGTGGTGATTCCGCTGCTCGACGATGGCCGGGTGCTGCTCGAGCGGCAGTTCCGATATCCCGTCGGCCGCGTGATGACGGAATTTCCCGCGGGCAAGCTGGATCCGGGCGAGGATCCGCTGGTGTGCGCCAAGCGGGAACTGCTGGAGGAAACGGGCTACACCGCCGGCCAATGGGCCCACGCGGGCGCCCTGCATCTGGCCATCGCCTATTCCACTGAAATCATTCACATCTTCTTTGCGCGTGGCCTGCGGGCAGGCGAGCGCCAGCTCGACCAGGATGAATTTCTGGATGTCATCAGCAAGCAGCCCGAGGAGCTGCTGGCGGCGTGCAGCCAGGGCGAGGTCACCGACGCCAAGACGCTGACCTGCGTACTGTGGATGCAGAATGTGCTGTCCGGCGCCTGGAAGCTGGACTGGCAGGACAACGTCGCCTGAGCGGCGTCGGGCAGTCTGACGACGATGTGCTCGCACCCGGTTCTCGTCCAGCCCTCGGGCCTGCGCTTTGACGCGCCGGCCGGCACGTCCGTGCTGTTGGCGGCGCAGGCTGCGGGCATCAAGCTGCCCAGTTCGTGCCGCAATGGCACCTGCCGCGCCTGCATGTGCCTGATGCTGGAAGGATCGATCGTGTACGGCATCGAATGGCCCGGCCTGTCGCGCGACGAAAAGGAAGAGGGCTGGATCCTGCCGTGCGTGGCCCAGGCGACGTCGGCGCTGGAAATCCAGGCCCCCGGCGCTGCGTTGATCGAGACGGCGCCGCCCGCGGTTCGCCCGCTTACCGGCGCCAGGCGCTGACCGCGGCGACCGGCAACAGGGTCGCCGCCATGCCTGCGGCCATTCCTGCCGCCATGCCCAGCACCATTCCCCAAAACGGCGCAGCGCCCAGCGCCTGCGCTGTCTGAACGCCCAGGCGCGCGCCCAGCACCATACCGATCGCCATGAGGACCAGGCAGAGCACCCGGCTTGCCAGCGGCGGTTCGCCGGCTTGCAGCCGCAGCCAGAGCCATCGGGTCTGAGGCACGCGGGACCAAAGCAATTGAACCCAGGGCCATCGAGTCCCGGACAGCTGGGACCAGGGCAGCAGCGCCGCCAGCGCCATCGCGGCCGAGCTGGCCGGCATCAGCTCGACGTGCCGCCATGCCAGTTGCGCCAGCGTTCCCGGCGCACCGCACTCGCTGGCCAACAGCGCGGCGGGCGTGCGCCACGTGTCCACAATCAGTCCGGCGCCCATGGCCGCCAGGCACGCCAGCCACAGGCCAGCCATGCCGGCCGTGGCCCGCGGCCTAGCGGTGGTCGTGGCAGGCTTGGCGCGGGGTGTCGCCGTATCGGTCATGGTGGCGCACCCAGTCGCGAACATCGAAGTACGGGCCGTTTTCGTTGCGGCCCAGCGGCGCGATGTCGAGGTAGTTGTAGGCCCCCGCCAGGCGCTCCACGCCGCGTTCGAAGGCCGAGTAGGTGTGAAAGATTTCGCCGTCGGGATCACGGAAGAACGCGCTGGCCCCTGGACGTTCCTCGACGGCGCCATCCGCCTGCGGCACGGAGGCTTCGAAGTCGAAATTGAAATCGCTGTCCGCTGACGAGTACCAGTCAAACTGCCAGCCCATGCGGGCCTGGAAGGCGGCCAGGCGGGCATACGGCGCGCGCGAGACAGCCACCACCGTCACGTCGTGGTGCCGCAGGTGCATGAGCGCGCTGTCCAGGTGATCGGCCAGGAGCGAGCAGCCCACGCACCCGTCCTCCCAGTCCGGACTGAACATGAAGTGATAGACGATGAGCTGGCGCCTGCCTTGGAACAGGGCATCCAGACCTTGCATGCCGTGCGCGCCTTCAAAGGCGTAGGGCTTGTCCACTCGCACCCACGGCAGCGCCATGCGGTCGCGGGCCAGGGCGTCCGAGGCGTGGGTCAGTTCCTTTTCGCGCCGCAACAGCGCCTCGCGGGCAACGGTCCATTGGGGGCGGGATACGACGGGATGATCGGTTTGCATCGTGCGTCTCCTTTGCGTGCCGGGCGCTTGGACCCGGGGGTCAAGTTCGGATCCGGCGGACAGGTCCGGGGCGCCAGGTTCAGGCCTTGCCGGCCAGGTGGTCCGCCAGCCGGTCCATGGCGCCGGACCAGCCATTCTCGTGGCCGTCGCGGGTGGGCTCGTCGACGAACGGTGTCTGCAGGAAGGCAAGCTCGGTGCCCCCGTCTGCCGAGGTGAAGTCCAGCGTGATCAGTGAGGTTTCCTGCGGCGTGTCGCGCCATGCCCAGGTGAACACCAGACGGCGATGCAGCGCGACTTCCTGGTAGCGGCCGCTGGCGTAGTGTTCCCCGCCGTCTGCGGTGATGAAGCCGACTTCATAAGCGCCGCCCACCCGCACATCGGTTTCGGCCAGCAACACGCGTTGCGTGCCCGCCGGGCCGAACCAGCGCATCAGCGCTTGCGGGTCGGTCCAGGCTCGCCAGACGCGTTCGACGGGGGAGTCGAAGCGGCGCTGGAGCCGCAGCTCGAGGGGGGAGATTCGGTTTTCCATGGGTGGATTTCCTCTTCGTGATAGAGATATCGCGCCAGCGAATCCAGTTGGCCGGTCCAGAACCTTTCGTACCGTGCCAGCCAGCCGGCGGCGGCGCGCATGGGTTCGGGAGACAACGTGCAGCGCACGACCCGCCCGTCCTTGGCGCGCGCGATGAGGCCGGCCTCTTCCAGCACCCGCAGGTGTTTCATAAAGGCGGGCAGGGACATGGCGTGGGGTCGGGCCAGCGTGCTGACCGAGGCCGAGCCCTGTTCCAGGTCCGCCAGCACCCGGCGGCGCGTGCCATCCGCCAGCGCGGAGAAGATGGCATCGAGAGCATCATCATTTAACTTAACCATAAGGTTAAGTTTTAGGTCTGCCACCAGCGCGTGTCAAGCGCGATGGCTTCGGACTTTCCCTAGGGGTGAAGCGCGTTACTTGCCGCGCGGCTTGATGATGTCGCAGGCCGCGGCGGTGTTGCTGGCCGGGGCGTCGCCGCCCAGCAGCGCTCGCACGCCGCAGACCGAGCCGAACATGCGCTTGCCGTCGTGGCCCACGCCGCCGACTTCGAAGGCGCTGTGACGCAGGGGGACGGGCTTGGAGCCTCGGGCGGCCAGCACGTGCTCGTACTGGACATAGCCGGTGCCGCGCGCGAGCCGGGTGGCGCCCTGGGCTTCGGCGCCGCAGGCTTTGTCCAGCAGCCGGTGCTCCGGGTTGTTGTCCGCGCCGCCCAGCAGGTAGACCACATCGCGCGCCGCGTAGCGCACGAAGAGGCGGGAATCGTCGGATTCGCCGGCGTAGGCGGGCAGCTTGTCCGTGCCGTACTTGTACTGGTTGTAGGTGGGGCAGATGCCGCGCTCGTAGGGCGCGTAGCCTTTGCCGTCGGCGCGTGGCCGTTCGTTGGTCAGGTACAGGTAGGAAGAGGGGTTGGCGACCACGTACCGCAGGGTCAGGCCGTCGCGGCGCAACACCCCGTCCACGTTGTTCAGCACGGCATACCGGTGCACTAACTGCGCGCCGGCCGAATGGCCGGCAAGCACCAGGCCGGCGAGCGACGGCAGGCGCTTGCGGTCGTCCAGGCTGCGCAGCAGGTCGTCCAGAACCTGGAACGAGGTGACGGGGGCGGGCCGGCCCGTGGCCTGGACGCTTTCCTGGCCGTCTTCCCAGCTGGCCTTGCGCCAGGCGGCCATGCCCGCGAAGCCCGAGTCGATCGAGCCGGAAAACCGCGGGGCCAGCACCAGCGTGTCGCCGGCGCGCGCCGGGTCGGCGGCGACCAGCGCGGCGGCGGTTTCGTAGTAGTTGTCGGCGTCGCGCTTGACGCCGTGGATGACGATGAGCACTTGCTTGATGCCGCGCAGGTCGTCCTTGGCCAGATCCCGGTTGGCGTAGACCGGCATCTTGTACCGGTTTCCGGGGCGGCCCAATTCAACCGCCTGCCAGCGCAGCGGCGCCGCGCGCTTGGGCACGGGCGTGGCTTCGTCGTAGTCGTAGGGGTCGGGCAGCGGCGTCTGCGCATGCGCAGCGCCGCAAGCCAGCAGGGTGGCCAGGGCGAGCGAGGCCGCCAGCGCCGTGCGGGTCAGGGATGTGGCAGGCGCGCGGCGCATGGCGCGGCGACCCCTCAGCAGCTTTCGAGTCCCAGCAGTTGCTTGAGCGCGGGCAGGTCCAGGATGCGGACTTCGCGCTGGTTGATCTTGATGAGGCCGTCGCGGGCAAAGCGCGAGAACAGACGGCTGACCGTTTCCAGCGTCAGGCCCAGATAGTTGCCGATTTCTTCGCGGCTCATGCGCAGCACGAACTCGGTGGACGAGTAGCCCAGCGACGCATAGCGCTGCGAGAGGTTCAACAGGAATGCGGCCAGGCGCTGTTCCGACCGCATGGAGCCCAGCGACGCCAGCATCTGGTGCGAGCGGGTGATCTCGCGGCTCATGAGGCGGCGGAATTGCTGTTGCAGCGACGGCAGGTGCGACGCGACGCGATCGACTTCGTTCAGGCGGATGACGCAGACCTCGGAATCTTCGAGCGCCACGGCGGCCGACACGTGCTTGCCATCCAGCATGCCGTCCATGCCGACGATCTCGCCGGGCAGATGGAAGCCGGTGATCTGGATCTGGCCGGTGGCGTCTTCAAGTTGCGTTTTCAAGCTGCCGAAGCGCACGCCGTAGACGGCGTCGAGCGGATGATCCAGCGAAAAGAGCGTCTTGCCTTTTTCCACGCGGACGCGCTCTTTGACCAGTTCGTCCAGCTTTTCGACTTCGGCGGCTGCCATGCCCACGGGAACGCAGACGTGACCCAGCATGCACGTGGAACAGTGGGCGGCATCAGGGGCAATGGGGACCCGTTTTTGCATACGATGACCTTTAGAGTGCCCATTGCACGGCGGGCGCCGGAACGGGTGTGAAGCACGAGACAGGCGTCTATTGTAGTCCGTTGTTACTACGGGTGTCTTACCGGGCGTCCTGCTTTGTTCTGGAAAGGCGATGAGCAATCCAGTCTTCCCCGGCGATATCGACCGCCGCGGCCCGAAACGCGGGGTCGATCGGATAGTACTCGCAGGGCAGCAGACTGGTCGGGCCGGCGCCTTCCAGACGGGCGGTAACCGTGCGGCGCACGAAGCAGCAGGGCTTGCCGGGCTGGTATTCTTCGATCTCGTCCATCAGGGCGATCAACGCCGGTTCCACCTGGAAAACGTCGCCGCGCACGCGCCGGCCGTCCTGCACGGGGATGAGCCCGGGCCAGTCGCCAAAATCGACCAGCATGCCGGGCACGCTGGCCGCGCCGACGTGGCTGGCGGCCGGCAAACCGCGCGCTGCGGCCGCCCGGGCGAGGTCGTTGATTTCGCCGGCCCGTAGGGTGCCGTACACAAAAACGTATATGCTCATTGCTCTGTTTGCTGGTGCACGTCGAAGAAGACCATGAGAGGCGCCGGGTGTTGAAATTGTCTCACCCGGCCACATATTCAGGTTATCGAGCCAGCCGGCACGGATCGGTCAGGCTCCCCACAAGCCAATACGACCATTATGCGATTCGACAAACTGACGACCAAGTTTCAACAAGCGTTGGCAGACGCCCAAAGTCTGGCCGCCCGCAACGACCACCCCTACATCGAACCTGTCCACGTGCTGTCCGCCCTGTTGTCGGATTCCGACAGCGGCGCGGGCAGTTTGCTGGCGCGTGCCGGCGTGGCGGTCAACCGACTGGGCCCGGCCCTGGAGTCCGCCCTGAAGGGCTTGCCGCAGGTGCAGGGCGAAGACAACGTGCAGGTGGGCCGCGACCTGCAGGGCGTGCTGACCCGTACCGACAAGGAAGCCTCCCGCCGCGGTGACACCTATATCGCCAGCGAACTCTTCCTGCTCGCGCTGGCCGACGACAAGGGTGAAGCCGGCCGCATTCTGCGCGACGCGGGCCTGCAGAAAAAGGCCCTGGAAGCGGCGATCGACGCCGTGCGCGGCGGCGAGAACGTGTCGGGCGCGGAAGGCGAAGCCAACCGCGAGGCCCTTTCCAAGTACACGCTGGACCTGACCGAGCGCGCCCGCCAGGGCAAGCTGGATCCGGTCATCGGCCGCGACGACGAAATCCGCCGCACCATCCAGATCCTGCAGCGCCGGACCAAGAACAACCCCGTGCTGATCGGCGAACCCGGCGTCGGCAAGACCGCCATCGTCGAAGGCCTGGCGCAGCGCATCGTCAACGACGAAGTGCCCGAGACCCTGCGCGGCAAGCGCGTGCTGTCGCTGGACCTGGCGGCGCTGCTGGCGGGCGCCAAGTTCCGCGGCGAGTTCGAAGAGCGCCTGAAGGCCGTGCTGAAAGAGCTGGGCCAGGACGACGGCCGCAACATCGTGTTCATCGACGAGCTGCACACCATGGTGGGTGCGGGCAAGGCCGAAGGCGCGATGGATGCGGGCAACATGCTCAAGCCGGCGCTCGCGCGCGGCGAGCTGCATTGCATCGGCGCCACCACGCTGGACGAATACCGCAAGTACATCGAGAAGGACGCGGCGCTTGAGCGGCGCTTCCAGAAGGTGCTGGTCGACGAGCCCGACGTGGAATCCACCATCGCCATCCTGCGCGGCTTGCAGGAGCGCTACGAAATCCACCACGGCGTCGAGATCACCGACCCGGCCATCGTCGCGGCCGCCGAGCTGTCGCATCGCTACATCACCGACCGCTTCCTGCCCGACAAGGCCATCGACCTGATCGACGAAGCCGGTGCGCGCATCCGCATGGAAATCGACTCCAAGCCGGAAGTGATGGACAAGCTGGACCGCCGCATCATCCAGCTCAAGATCGAGCGCGAGGCCGTCAAGAAGGAAACGGACGACGCCTCCAAGCGCCGCCTGGGCGTCATCGAGGACGAGCTGCAAAAGCTGCAGCGCGAGTACAACGACTTCGAGGAAATCTGGAAGGCCGAGAAGGCCGCGGTGCAAGGCACGCAAGCCATCAAGGAAGAGATCGACAGCGTCCGCGCCGAAATGGCGGAACTGCAGCGCAAGGGCCAATTCGACAAGCTGGCCGAGCTGCAATACGGCAAGCTGCCGGATCTTGAGGCACGTCTGAAGGCCGCCGAGGTGGGCGCTGCCGAGGCCGCCGAAAACGCCGAAGGCGACGAATCGCGTCCGCGCCTGTTGCGCACGCGTGTCGGCGCCGAGGAAATCGCCGAAGTCGTGTCGCGCGCCACCGGCATTCCGGTGTCGAAGATGATGCAGGGCGAACGCGAAAAGCTGCTGCACATGGAAGAGTTCCTGCACAAGCGCGTGGTGGGTCAGGACGAGGCCGTGCGCCTCGTATCCGACGCCATCCGCCGTTCGCGTGCGGGGCTGGCGGATCCGGCGCGGCCGTATGGCTCGTTCCTGTTCCTGGGCCCCACCGGCGTGGGCAAGACCGAGCTGACGCGCGCGCTGGCTGAGTTCCTGTTCGACTCTGAAGAGCACATGATCCGCATCGACATGAGCGAGTTCATGGAGAAGCATTCGGTGGCGCGGCTGATCGGCGCGCCGCCCGGATACGTGGGCTACGAAGAGGGCGGCTATCTGACCGAGGCCGTGCGGCGCAAGCCCTACAGCGTGGTGCTGCTCGATGAAGTCGAAAAGGCGCACCCGGACGTGTTCAACGTGCTGCTGCAAGTGCTGGACGACGGCCGCCTGACCGATGGCCAGGGCCGCACCGTCGACTTCCGCAACACGGTGATCGTCATGACGTCGAACCTGGGTTCGCACCATATCCAGACGCTGGCTGGCCAGCCGTACGACGTGGTCAAGGAAGTGGTGTGGGATGAACTGAAGCAGACGCTGCGGCCCGAATTCCTGAACCGCATCGACGAAGTGGTGGTGTTCCATGGCCTGGAAGCGCAGCACATCGAGTCCATCGCCCGCATCCAGCTTCGCCGTCTGGGCGAGCGCCTGGAAAAGCAGGAGATGCGGCTGGAGGTGACGGAACCGGCCCTGGCCGAACTGGCCCGCTCCGGCTTCGATCCGGTGTTTGGCGCGCGCCCCTTGAAGCGTGCGATCCAGCAGCAGATCGAGAACCCGGTGGCGCGCCTGATCCTGGAAGGCAGGTTCGGTCCGCGCGACGTGGTCCCGGTGGATTGGCAGGATGGCCAGTTCGTCTTCACCCGCACGTTGCAGTGATCGCGCTGCAATAAGCAAAATGCCCGGCGCGTAGCCGGGCATTTTTTTGTCTGCGCCGTAGCGCCGCAGCGCCGCCGCTCCGAACAGATCGGCGCGGCGCTGGGCAATCACATCACTTCGCGACCGTCACGAACACCGGGTTCGAATAGAACCACAGATCGTTGTAGTTGCGGGCGTTGATGGCGTTGAAGCGCGCCGCGTTGTCGGCAAAATCGACCTTGGCGTCCGGCAGCGGTTCGCCCGCTGCGGTTTCGCCTGCCACGTCCACGCCAAGATTGGTGCCGCGCAGGCGCAGGTATTGGCTCTTGTCGGCTTTGATCGTGGTCGTGATGACGTTGTAGCCATCTTCGTCGACCTTCCAGTCGGCCTTGGTGAAGCGGGCCAGCACGCGCGTCGTGGGGTTGGTGTCGGCGTCGTATTCCGGGGTGCCGGGTGCGGCGCGTTCGGTCACGTCGCCGACGATCAGGTCCACGTGGTTGACGGTGGGCTTGACGTAGGTGGGGTTGCCGCTTTCGATCGGGTACTCGTAGTTGTTGCGCTCGGGGCTGCGGAAGCGGATCGTGACCTCGACGGTTTCACCCTTGGCCGCCTGCAGTTCGCCGCCCATGTGCACGGCGCCGGCCGCGCCCTTGGCCTGGAAGTCCAGCGCGTCGATCAGGTCGCCGAAGACACCGAACATGCGGCCGCTTTTCAGGCCCGTGACCACGGCCGCCATGTCGTCGCCGTCCTTCCAGACGTACGTCTTCGAGTATTCGCCGGGCGCGTAGCCGCTGCTGTACAGACCCTGGCTCGTGCGGAAGTGGTAGTCCGAATCGGCCACGTTCCAGATGCGTCGGCCTTCGCCCAGCAGCGCGTCCCACGTGCCGCCCAGGTGCGCGACCAGGTAATCGGCGCCGCCATAGGTGCGGTTGGGCAGGAAGGCGTTGGTGTAGGCGGTGGCGTAGCCGCCACGGTCCGGCTCCATCTGGTTGCCGACCATGCCTTCGATCGCGAAGAAGACGCTCGGGGCCAGGTCGTTCATCTCGCGCAGCTGGGCGATCGTGTACTTGCCCGCGTAGCGCGACGGGTGGTTCAGCAGCATGTAGCTGTCGGGGTACTTGTCGCGCAGCCACTTCAGCGCGGCCAGCGAGTCGGCGTGCGTGGTGAACGCGCGCGTTTCGCCGGACAGGCGCGAGACCAGCAGCGGGTCGAACAGGTTGGGATCACGGTTGGTGAACAGGTACTCGAACTCGGCCACGGCCTCCAGCGACTTGGGCGACTGCGGATCGTTGTAGCCGATGCCGATGTTCACGTGGTCATGCGTCGGCATGTCCCATTCGAACGACGAGAAGATGATCTTGCCGGCGTAGCGGCCCGCGGCCTGCGCCTGCTTGATGTAGGGCACTTCGTACTGCGCCATGCCTTGCGAGAACGGGATCGATCCGCCGGGCAGGTTGACGCCGGTATGGTCGCGGGCGGACAGGCGCAGATGGTTCGAGATGGCGGCCCAGTCCAGCTTGTAGCGGTCGAACGCCTGATCCAGCGCGCTTTCCAGGCTGACCTGCGCGTCGTCCGACTGGAACGTGTGCACGTGCAGATCGCCCGTGGACCACGCACCCGTTTCGACCGGCTTGGGTTGCTCTGCGGGCGGCGTCGGGTCGGTCACGACGGGCGGCGTCGGCTCAGGGGTGACCACCTCGTCATCGTCATCGCTGCCACCGCAAGCGCTCAGCAGGGTCACGCAAGCCAGCGACAAGGGCATGAGGGCTCGCCGCAGGCGGGATACTTCGAACTGCATCTACAACACTCCAACGTCATGTCGGCATGCAACGCGCATGCCGCAAAGCGCGCAACTATGCGGGCGGGGAATGACGTGGGAATGACAGTGGCGCGCCGGATGTCGTTTTCCGTGCGCCTGGCGTTGTCTTCAGCAGCTATTTTTTTGCGGCTCGGCCTTCGGCCAGCGCCTGCGTGATGATGGCGTTCGCGGTCCAGCGCACCACATCGGTGACCTCGGGCAGGTCGAGCTTCCAGATGTCCTTGAGCACCAGGAACACCTCGGTGCCGTATACCAGCGACAGCGCCTGCGCGACGCGGTCCTGCTGCGCCGGTGTCAGGTCGGCGGCCAGGGGTGCGATGGCGCGCCTGAGGATGTCGACGCGGTGGCCGCGCACCAGTTGGGGCTCGGCGCCGGCCTTGCCGGCGCTGGCCTGCGCATGCTGTTGCAGCGACACCTGAATGGCAGCGCGCAGCGGCGCCTCGTGCGCCGCCAGCCGCGGATACGCAAAGCGCAACAGCTCGTCGACGCGCGCCGCCGCGTCGGGCGCATCGGAATTCCACGCGAGGATGGGGCCCAGGCTTTCGTCCACCACGGCGGCGATCAGCGCGCTCTGACTGGGAAAGTAGCGGTAGGCGGTGGCGCGCGAGACTTGCGCGTGTTCGGCCAGCTCGGCGACCGAGGGCGTGACGCCTTGCGCCATCAATTGCTGGGCGGCGTCGAGCAGGGTCTTGCGCATCCGGGCGCGCGGCCCGTGCGGAGGTTCGCCGCTGGCGGCTGCCTGCGGGCTGGCGGGGGCGATCAGCTTCGTGCCGGCCGCTGCCGAGGACGCCTTGCGGGCGGGGGATTCGGATTGACGTGAGACAGGTGTCTCAGTATGATTCTTTCGTCTCATTTCTGGATTCTACGGGCCTTTGGCCTCACATATCGAGGCGCGCACGCAGTGTAGCCGCCCGCGGAGGAGTCATGACGCATACCAAGCAGCGGGTCTTTGTCGCCGCGACCTACGACACCAAGGGCCACGAGGCCGACTACGTGGCGGATCTGCTCCGGCGCGAGGGGCTGGACGTGGTGTCGGTGGATGTCTCGACCTCGGGCGCGCCCAGCGCCGCGCAGGTCTCGGCGCAAGAGGTCGCGCGCAGCCACCCGGACGGCGCCGCGGCGGTCTTCACGGGCGACCGGGGCACGGCGATTGCGGCCATGGCTCTTGCGTTCGAGCGCTACGCCGCCGGTAACGCGGAAATCGGCGCGCTGCTGGGCCTGGGCGGCTCGGGTGGCACGGCGCTCATCACGCCGGCCATGCGCGCGCTGCCCATCGGCACGCCCAAGGTGATGGTGTCCACGATGGCGTCCGGCAATGTCGCGCCGTATGTGGGGCCGTCGGACATCGCGATGATGTATTCCGTGACCGACGTGGCGGGCCTGAACCGCATCTCGCGCCGCGTGCTGGCCAATGCGGCCGGCGCGATCGGCGGCGCGTTCCGCCAGTCGTCGGCCGCGGCGGCTGACGATGGCCGGCCGGCGGTGGGCATCACCATGTTCGGCGTCACCACGGCCTGCGTGCAGCAAGTCACGCCGCTCCTGGAGTCGCAGTTTGATTGCCTGGTGTTCCATGCCACTGGCACGGGCGGGCAGTCGATGGAAAAGCTGCTGGACAGCCGCCTGCTTGCCGGTGTGCTGGACCTGACCACGACTGAGGTCTGCGACCTGCTGTTCGGCGGCGTGCTGGCCTGCACCGATGACCGCTTTGGCGCGGTGGCGCGCACGGGCGCGCCCTATGTCGGGTCGTGCGGCGCGCTGGACATGGTGAACTTCGGCGCGATGGACACCGTGCCCGAACGCTACCGCGCCCGACGCTTCTATCCCCACAACCCGCAGGTCACGCTGATGCGCACGACCGCAGAGGAAAACACGCGGCAGGGCGAATGGATCGCCGACCGGCTGAACCGTTGCGACGGCCCGGTGCGCTTCCTGATTCCCGAGGGCGGCGTGTCCGCGCTGGATGCGCCGGGCCAGGCGTTCTGGGATCCCGAGGCCGACGCGGCGCTGTTTGCCGCGCTGGAGGCCAACCTGCGGCAGACGGCGGACCGCCGCCTGATCCGCGTGCCTTGCCACATCAACGATCCGCTGTTCGCCAGGACGGCGGTCGACCACTTTCTTGAAATTGCCGGACATTGAAGGACTGCCGCCATGCCGCGTTTTGACCGTAACGAACTGCTGGACAAGTTTCGCGCCATGGTGCGCGCGCGCACGCCCATCGTGGGCGGGGGCGCGGGCACCGGGCTGTCGGCCAAGTGCGAGGAAGCGGGCGGCATCGACCTCATCGTGATCTACAACTCGGGCCGCTACCGCATGGCGGGCCGCGGCTCGCTCGCGGGCCTGCTGGCCTACGGCAACGCGAACGAGATCGTCGTGGACATGGGCCGCGAAGTGCTGCCGGTGGTCAAGAAGACGCCGGTGCTGGCCGGCGTGAACGGCACCGATCCGTTCTGCGACTTCGACGTGTTCCTGGACGACCTGAAACGGCAGGGCTTTGCCGGCGTGCAGAACTTTCCCACTGTCGGCCTCATCGACGGCAACTTCCGCGCCAATCTTGAAGAGACCGGCATGGGCTATGCGCTGGAAGTCGACATGATCCGTCTGGCGCATCAAAAGGGCATGCTGACGACGCCGTACGTCTTCAACGAGGACGACGCCGTCGCCATGGCCCGCGCAGGCGCGGACATCATCGTGGCGCACATGGGGCTGACCACCGGCGGGTCCATTGGCGCTGAAACGGCGCTGACGCTGGATGATTGCGTGGGCGCCATCGACCGTATTGCCGAGGCCGCGCTGGCGGTGCGCCCGGATATCATCGTGCTGTGCCACGGCGGCCCGATCGCGACGCCCGACGATGCGGCCCACGTGCTGCGCGCGTGCAAGCATTGCCACGGCTTCTATGGCGCCAGCTCGATGGAACGCCTGCCGACCGAACAGGCCCTGACGGCCGCCACGCGTGAATTCAAGAACCTGACCTTCTGATCCCCATCGCCGCAGTTTTCGGCTTATTCGACACGCATTGCGTTTAACGGAGCCCGTATGCCGCATACCGTACACATCACCGCTGTCGTCCACGCGCCATTGAACAAGGTCTGGCCGCTGTTCCGGGATTTCAACGGCCTGGCAGGCTGGCATCCCGGCGTCGCAGAGAGCCGGCTGGAAGCGGGCGGCCGCCATGACGCCGTGGGCTCGGTGCGGCATCTGACGCTCAAGCCTTCCGGTTTCGTGCGGGAGCAGCTTTTGATGCTGGACGATCCCAATACCGAGCTGCGGTATTCGATCATCGAGACGGATCTTCCGATGCGCGATTATGTCGCGGGGGTGTCGCTGCATCCGGTCACCGAGGGCGGCGGCACGCTGGTGCAATGGTGGGCCGATTTCCGCGTCGAGGGGGCAGCGTTGAACGATGTGGCTGCGGCGGTCGGGCAGAACGTGTTCGCGGCGGGATTGGCCGCGTTGGACGAAAAGCTGCGCGCGGGTGTCTGATACCCGATCGCAGGGGCGGCGCCGGTCAGCACGCGGGTGACACCCGCGCACCTAGTGCTTCCACCGTGTGGCGGACAGGCGGCGGCAGCCTGCGGGCAGTTGGGCCGTGCGCAGGTAGTCGTGGATCGATGCGATCAACGCCTGCGCGGCCGGGCTCAGTGGATATTCCTTATTGCGGATGATGCATAGCGTGCGCACCACCGTGGGCCGGGCCAGCAGCGCGTAGGCCAGCCCCGGCTCCATCACGCGTTGCGCGGCCAGCGCCGGCAGCAGCGCGACGCCCATGCCTGCCTTGACCAGCGCGGCCTGCGACGTGGTGCTCGATGCTTCATAGAACGGCGCCGCCGCCTCGATGGGCAGGTCGGCGCGGGCGCGCAGCAGGGCCATGATGCCCGTTTCATCCACCACCCCAACCAGCTTGCGGCCGGTCAGGTCGGACCAGCGCATGGCGCCGTCGCGCCCCGGGCGCAGCGTGGTGTCGTCCTGGCGGTAGAGCACGCCGAAGCGGTCTTCGAGCAAGGCGTCGAACTGCAGGCCGGGGGCGTCGGCCCAGCGGCTGGTCAGCCCGAAATCGACCTCGCGCGCGGCCACTTTGCGTTGGATGCGGCCGGAGTTGTCGTCGCTGAGATAAAGCCGCACCGCCGGATACTGCGCCGCGAACACGGCGGCGGCGGGCGCGATGAGCTGCGTGATGGCCGACGGCGCGGCCGCCACGCCCACCCGGCCGCGTTCCAGCGCGCCAAAACGCACCACGTCTTCGATCACGCCATCAAAATCCGCCAGCAGCCGCATGACGCGCGGCAGGAATTCCTCGCCGGCCGGCGTCAGCAGCACGCGCCGGCTGGTGCGCGCAAAGAGCTGGGTGCCCAGCGCGTCTTCAAGCTGGCGCACCAGGCTGGTGACGGACGACTGCGTCTGGAACAGGCGTTTGGCGGCATGCGTGAAGCTGGACTCCTGGGCTACCGCCACAAAGGCGGTCAGGTGCTTCAAGGTGACGTGCTTGGGCAGGCGATGCATTTCAAAACGCGATAGATGGATCAATAAAAACAATTTTTCCAGATTGATCGCGCGGACGATACTAGGTCCTTCACCAAGGCAGGAACACCATGCAGGAGACTTTGGATCTGATCATCGAAGGCGGCTGGCTCATCGACGGGCTAGGCGGTCCGCGCAGGCGCGCCGATGTGGGCGTGGCGGGCGAACGCATTGCGGCGATCGGGGACCTGTCGAAGGTGCCCGCGGCCACGCGCGTGAACGTCGCGGGCAAGATCGTGGCGCCCGGCTTCATCGATGTGCACGGTCACGACGACCTGATGTTCGTGGAAAAGCCCGATCTGGCGTGGAAGACGAGCCAGGGCATCACCTCGGTTGTCGTGGGCAATTGCGGCGTCAGCGGTGCGCCCGCACCGCTGCCGGGCAACACCGCGGCGGCGCTGGCGCTGCTGGGCGAGACGCCGCTCTTTGCCAGCATGACGCACTACTTCGACGAGCTGCGCGAGCGTCAGCCGGTCATCAATGTGGCCGCGCTGGTGGGCCACGCGAACCTGCGTCTTGCCGCAATGCGCGATCCGACTGCTCAGCCCACGCCCGACGAACAAGCCGCCATGCAGCAGATGCTGGCCGACGCGCTGGACGCGGGCGCCGTGGGCTTCAGTACCGGTCTGGCGTATCAACCCGGAGGGGTGGCGCAGCCGCCCGAACTGGAAGGGCTGGCCCGCGTGGCGGCGGCGCGCGGCGCGATGCATACCAGCCACATCCGCAATGAGGGCGACGCGGTCGAGGCGGCCGTCGACGAGGTGCTGGCCATCGGCCGCAACACCGGCTGCGCGACCGTGCTGTCGCATCACAAGTGCATGATGCCGCGCAACTGGGGCAAAAGCGTCGCCACGCTGGCCAACATCGACCGTGCCCGCGCCGAGGGCGTGGACGTGGCGCTGGATATCTACCCGTATCCCGGCAGCTCCACCATCCTGATCCCGGAGCGCGCCGACACCATCGACGACATCCGCATCACGTGGTCGACGCCGCACCCCGAATGCAACGGCGAGTACCTGAGCGACATTGCGGCGCGCTGGGGCTGCGACAAGACCACGGCGGCCGAACGCCTGTGCCCGGCCGGGGCGATCTATTTCGCGATGGACGAGAACGAGGTCCGCCGCATCTTTCAGCACGAATGCTGCATGGTCGGGTCCGATGGCCTGCCCAATGACGCGCATCCGCATCCCCGGCTGTGGGGCAGTTTCACGCGCGTGCTGGGGCGCTACGTGCGCGAGGCGCAGCTTGTCACGCTGGAGGCGGCGGTGGCCAAGATGACCGCGCTGCCGGCCCGCGTCTTCGGGCTGGCGGACCGTGGCCGGATTGCCGTGGGCGCGTGGGCGGACATTGTGGTGTTCGATGCCGATACGGTGATCGATCGCGCCACCTGGGAAGCGCCGACGCTCGCGTCTGCCGGCGTGGAGCACGTGCTGGTCAATGGCACGCCGGTTTTTCCGGCCACGGCAGACACCCCGCGGCCCGGCCGCATTCTTCGCCGCGATCAGGCCGCGGCCCAAACCCTTCCATAACAACAGCCGTACCAGGAGACCCAACATCATGATCCGCAAGACTTGCGCCGCCCTGGCGCTGGCCGCCGCGCTGCCGGCCGCTCACGCCGCCTTTCCCGACCGCCCCATCACGCTGATCGTGCCGTTCCCGGCGGGCGGTCCCACGGACATCGTCGGCCGCGTGGCCGCGGCCAAGGCAGGCGAAATTCTGGGCCAGCAGATTGTCGTAGAGAACCGCACGGGCGCGTCGGGCACCATCGGCATGACGGCCACCGCGCGCGCCAAGCCGGACGGCTACACCGTGGGCCTGGCCACCGTCAGCACGCACGGCACGGCGCCGCACCTGTTTCCCAACCTGGCCTATGACCCGGTCAAGGACTTCACGCCCATCAGCAACCTGGTGACCAGCCCCAACATCCTGAGCGTGAATCCGAACTTCCCGGCCAAGACGCTGGCCGAGTTCGTGACCCACGTGCGCGCCAATCCGGGCAAGGACGGCTACGCGAACGCGGGTGCAGGCGGCGTGAACGACCTGGGCATGATCTGGTTCCTGCAGATCATCGGCGGCAAGATGAACAGCATTTCCTATCGTGGTTCGGCGCCGGCGCTGACCGACACGGTGGGCGGCGTGGTGCCGGTGATCTTCGACAACTTTCCGTCGTCGCTGCCGTACGTCAAGAGCAATCACCTGAAACCCCTGGCGATTACCGGAACGGCGCGCAATCCGCGACTGCCCGACGTGCCGACCTTTGCCGAGCAGGGCTACAAGGATTACGACGTGACCGCCTGGTACGGCGTGGTGGGGCCGGCCAACATGCCGGCCGACGTGCGCGACAAGCTGGCCGATGCCTTTGCGCGTGCGGTGCGCGATCCGGCGACCGCGGCAAAGATGGAAGAGACCGGCGCGTTCCCGCTGGGCAACACGCCGGCGCAGTTTGGTGAGCAGATCAGCACCGAACGCGATCGCTGGAAGACGGTGATCGAGCGGGCGCAGATCAAGCTGCAGTAGGGACTCGGGAAACGCGGGCCGCGTGCGTCGTCAATACACGTCGCGCCGGTAGCGGCCCGTATGCTGCAGGGCTTGCAGGCGGTCCGCGCCCAGGATGTCCTGCAGCGCGGCATCCACGCCACCCGCCATGCCTTGCAGGCTGCCGCAGACATATACGGCGGCGCCGGCATCCACCCAGGCGCGCACGGCGTCCGCCTGGTCGCGCAGGCAGTGCTGCACATAGCGGCGCTCGGGCTGGTCGCGGGAAAACACCGCATCCACGCGTTCCAATGTGCCGTCTTGCCGCCACGCGTCGATCTCATCGCGGCAGAACCCGTCGCAAGCGGCGTTGCGCTCGCCGAAGACCAGCCAGTTGCGGCGGTGGCCGGCAGCGCGGCGCGCTTTGATCAGCGCGCGCAGGCCCGCAAGGCCGGTGCCGTTGCCGATCAGAATCAGCGGGCGGTCGTCAGCCGGCGGGTGGAAATTTCGGTTCGTGCGTACACGCAAGGCGATCTCGTCGCCAGTCTGCGCAATGTGCGTGAGCCAGCCGCTGCCCAGACCCAGCACGCCGTCGGCGCCTTGCATCTGGCGCACCAGCAACTGAATGGCGCCGTCAGCGGGCAGCGAAGCGATGGAGTATTCACGATGCGCCTCCAGCGCGCCGCCGCGTTCGCGCCGGGGGCCGATTTCGGCGATGTCGCCCGCCTGCCATGCTGTCGTGCTCTCGGGCGGCGGCGACAACGTCAGCAGATAGCAAGGGCCGCCCTGGCTGCCGGGATTCAGCAGTGTCCGGCTCGCCAGGCGCCAAGTGTCGTAGACGGGCGCTTCCCAATCGGGCAAATCGCTGCGGCCGGCCAGCAGGCCCAGATGATGCTGCCAGTGGCGTAGCGCGGCCGCGTCGTCGTTGTCGACCTCGACCAGATCGAACAACGGCGTCGCGCCTTGCGCGTGCAGCCAGTCGTTCAACCGGTGGCCAAAGCCGCAGAACTGCGCGTACTCGCTGTCGCCGAGCGCCAGGACGGCATATTGCGCGCCGGCCAGCGCGGCGCCCTGTGGCGTCTGCTGCATCTGGCCGGCAAACGCCGCGGCCGCATCGGGCGGATCGCCCTCGCCGTAGGTGCTGACGACAAACAGCATGCGCCGGCAGGCGGCCAGGCGTTGAAGGTCCAGTTGGTCCAGCGAGGCGACGCGCACGGTCAGACCGCCGGCGCGCAGAGATTCCGCAGTTTGCATGGCCAGCGACTCGGCATAGCCGGTCTGGCTGGCGTAGGCCACCAGCACCGCGTCTTCGGGCGCGGGTGCGCTCAGCGCCTGCAGCGCCAGCGCGTGTTGCGCATGCTGGCGGCGGGCGCGTTGCCAGGCCCACAGGCACAGCAGCAGCCAGGTCAGCACCACGCACGTTGCCGCGATCAATCGGGTGTGCAACATGGGCATTCAGGTGGCCAGGGCCAGGGCTTCAAACTGCGGGGTGGCGACGACGCGCCAGGCGTCTTCGCTGCGCACGATGAACAGCGCGGCGAGGGCATGGCGGCGCGCATAGGCCAGCCCCTCGGCTTCGCCCAGCACCGTCAGCACGGTGGCCAGCGCGTCGGCCTGCATGCAGACGGGGTGCAGCACGGTTACCGATGCGACCGCGTTGCGTACCGGGTGGCCGGTGCGGGGGTCGATCGTGTGGGCGTAGCGCGCATCGCCGTCGCCGGCGTGGCGCCGGTAGTCGCCCGACGTGGCGATGCTGCAGTTGTGCAGCGGCAAGGCCAGCGCATGGTCATCGCTGGCGTCGGGGACTTCGATGGCCACGCGCCAGGATTGTCCGTCGGGACGCTTGCCGCGGGCGCGCAACTCGCCGCCGACTTCGACCAGGTAATCGGTGATGCCCAAGGCATCGAGCGCCATCGCCGCGCGGTCCACGCCGTACCCCTTGGCGATCGACGACAGGTCCAGATAGACGCCGCCGGGCTGCCAGGCCGCGCGGCGGTCTTGGTCCAGCGGCACGCGCCGCCAGCCGCAACGATCAAGCGCGGTCTGGATGGCGGCCGGAGAGGGCGGTTCAAAGGCGCGCTGGTGCGGCCCGAAACCCCAGGCATTGACCAGCGGCCCGACGGTGGGGTCGTAGGCGCCGCCGCTGTCCTCGGCCAGCATCAGCGCATGATGCAGCACATGGAAAAAATCGGGCGGCAGCGTCTGCCAGCCGGACTCGGCGCGGTTGTAGCGGGTGATGTCCGAGTCTGCTTCCCAGGTGCTCATTTGCGCGACGACCTGGTCCAGCGCGGCCTGGATGCCTTGCCGCGCTGACGCTTCGGTCACGCCCGCCGGCAGCGCCAGGCGCGCGGACCAGGTGGTGCCCATGGTGGCGCCGGCCAACGCGGCCGGGCGCGCTGGCATTGCGCCATAGGCGACGCGAACGGCCGGGGCCGCCGCGTTGCGCGGTGCGAAGGAAGGAGAGGTCGCCACGCGCGCGCCTGTGCCTTACGGTTGCAGCACTTCGACGGTGCCGGCGTACGACAGGCGGCGCTTCTTGGCCTGCGGCACGGTGACCTTGGCGTCTTCCAGGCCGGCTTCGATCCAGTACAGGCCAGGCTGCGGCCACTTCACCGAGAACTTGCCGTCCTTGTCGGTCTTGATCTGGATTTCGCCGACCTTGTCGCGATAGCGGCTGCCGCCGGGCACGACGTTTACCTCCAGGTCGGCGGCGGGCTTGCCGTCCAGCAGCATCTGGAACGTGGCCGCTTCGTCCGTGAAGAGGTCGTTCGGGTGCGTCACGGGCGCCAGCTCCAGGCCACGGCCCACGGGCTTGACGGCCGAGGGCTTGCCGGCGGTGACGAAGGTCTCGACCCGGCCCAGGCTTTGCGAGACTTCAAGCTCGTCGGCCTTGGCCGGCACGGCCTGCGCCATGCCTTCCACCTTGCCGAAGTAGCGCTTGTTCTTGCCGTCTTCCTTCCAGCGCGCGAACACGCCGTCGTTGACCACGGCAACGCGGTAGGTGCCGGCTTGTTTCAACTGCAGGTCGAACGTGCTGCGCAGCTTGCCGCGGTTGATGTTCTCGGCTTCGGCGGCATTGCCGTCCGGCGCGGTGACGGTCAGGCCGTCCAGGCGCAGCGGCGCGTGGTTGAAGTAGAACTTGTCGTTGCCGACCGCGGCGTCCACGGTGATCCAGCTGTCGGTGCCCGACAGCACCGTCGAGGACGGCACGATCCAGACGTCATGGGCGTGAGCGGCAAAGGGCAGGCACAGCGCCAGGGCGGCGGCCAGTTTGGCGGCGGATTTCATCGTTGCGTTCCTTGCGTTTCTTGCGTTGCTTGCGTTGCTAAAGGGGCTGGTCACGAGGCCGGTCAGGGTTTGAGGTCGAGCGCGATGGCGCCCAGTTCGTGTTCGCCGCGCGCGCTCAGTTGCTCGGGCTTTTGCGGCGGCCATTGGAAGGGGATGCGCACCAGTTCGCGGCCGCCCACTTCCCGCGCGGCTTCGACCACCACCGCGTACTGGCCGGGCTTTAGCTGCGCGAGCGGCTTGCTGGCCGCGTCGAACGACAGCGCGTGCTTGCCCACGGGCTTGGTGGCGCCGCTGACGCCGTCCACGGGGAACTGCTGATTGCGGCCGCTGCGGCGCCACCACTGGCGCATGTCTTTGAGCCACTCGGTGCCTTCGTTGTTCTTCTTGGCCACGTCGTACCAGACCGCCAGGTCGGTGGCCACGCTCTGGTCGGGGTTCTCGATCCAGATCGCCACGTACGGGCGGTGGTATTCGGCCACGTCCAGGCGCGGCACCTCGATGGACAGGCCGATGTCTGCGGCGTGGGCCGTTCGGGCGATCAGGCCGGCGAGCAGCGCCGGCAACAGCAACTTGCGCATGGAAATCTCCAGGGCGTATCGATGGAATCAGTGGATGAAAAGCAGCGCCAGCACCAGCGGAATCACAACGCCCAGCCCCACCATGGGCCAGGTTGCGCTGCGGTTGCCGGCGTGCATCTTGAGCAGCACCAGTCCGGTCAGCGAGAACACCAGACAGGCGACGGCGAAGATGTCCAGGAACCAGCTCCAGGCCAGACCCGTGTTGCGGCCCTTGTGCAGGTCGTTCAGGTACGAGATCCAGCCGCGGTCAGTACGTTCGTATTCGATATCGCCGCTGGCGCGGTCGATGGACAGCCAGGCATCGCCGCCCGCGCGGGGCAGCGACAGGTAGACCTCGTCGGGGGACCACTCGGCCGTCTTGCCGGCCGTCGAGGCGTCCAGCGTCTCGTCCAGCCAGGCGGCGACCGAGGCGGGCAAGGGCGCCTTTTTTTCCGCGGGCGCGGCGGCAAGCTGCTGGAGTTGGGCTTCGGGCAGATGGGCCTCGCGGCTGGTCACCACGGCCTTCGATTCGATGTGTGACGCGTTGTTCAGCGTCAGCCCCGTCACCGCGAACAACAGCATGCCCAGCAGGCAAAGCGCAGAACTGATCCAGTGCCACTGATGCAGTGTCTTGAGCCAGTAGGCGCGGCGGCGGGGAGCGGGTTGGGTGTCCATGGAATGTCGGGCAGGAAGCGGCCGGATTCTAGCATTTAATGAGAATTACTCTTAAAAAAGCGAGGCCTTTTCGCGCACGGAAATTTCAATCGATTTCGGCGGAAAGCGCCTTGTTTGCCGAAGCTGAATGCAGGCTGAACGGGTGCGCCGGCCGACCAGCGGGACTAAGATAGGCCACCCTTTGCAAACACCGGAGGTCGTCATGCTGCAACAGCAAGTCGTGGATCAAATCGGTCGTCATTGGGGATGGGTGGCGCTTCGCGGCGTCGTCGCCATCCTGTTCGGGTTCATGGCCATGTTCATGCCGGCCATCACCTTGTCGGCGCTGGTGCTGGTGTGGGGCGCTTTCGCGCTGGTGGACGGGGTGCTGGCGCTGATCGCCGGATTCCGCATCCGCGACAACGGCAAACCGCTATGGGCGCTGATCATCGTGGGCCTGCTGGGCGTGGCGGCGGGTATCGTCACCTTTCTCTGGCCGGGGCTGACCGCGCTGATCCTGCTCTACATCATCGCGATCTGGGCGATCGTGGCGGGCGTGTTCCAGATCATCGCCGCCGTGCGCTTTCGCAAGGCCATCCGCAACGAATGGCTGCTGGGCCTTTCCGGGCTGGTGTCGGTGGCCTTCGGCGCCATGCTGGTCATGCAGCCGGGCGCGGGTGCGCTGGCGCTGGTGTGGGTGATCGGGATCTATGCCGTGTTCTTCGGCATACTGCTGCTGGTCTTTTCCCTGCGTCTCAAACAACACGGCACCGTCTGACCTCCATGTCCGCCTATCAAACGCTGGTTCCCCTGAATTTCCTGGCCGTGGGCCTGGGCGCGATCCTTGGCGCGTGGTCCCGCTGGCTGGTCGGTCTGTGGCTGAATGCGGGCTCGTGGCCGTGGGGCACGCTGGCGGTCAATCTGGCGGGCGGATATCTGGTGGGCGTGGTGCTGGCGCTGGTGGCCGGGCATCCCGAGTGGCCCGCCTGGGTGCGGCTTGGGGCCATCACCGGTTTCATGGGCGGGCTGACCACGTTCTCGACCTTCTCGGCCGAGACCGTCGCGATGCTGGAGCGTGGCGCATATGTCAGCGCGCTGGGCTATGCCGGGTTCAGTCTGGCCGGGTCGCTGGCGTTGACGGCGGCGGGGCTGGCCACGGTCAGTCTGCTGCGCTAGGCACGTTGTCGCATGTGCCTAAGTGGCGATTGAAGCTGCGGGCGTGCCGCCGCCATTGATGTCTTGCGCGTGCGGCGCCGATCAGGCCCCGTCAGCACGCGTGGCGACCGCCGCGGGCAGCCACGTCGGCTGGCCGGGCATGTCGTGCGCCTGCATGTTCATGCGGTATTCGTAGCGGTCTGGCCGATAGCGGGCATGCAACCACTCTACCGGCCGCCCGGACTCGTCGCGCACCACACGGTGCAAGCTGAGCAGGGCCGACCCCACCGGCACCTCCAGCAATTCGGCGATGCCGGGCTCGGCCAGCACGGCTGAAATCGACTGTTCGGCCCGCGCCACGCGCACGCCCAGATCGCGGAAGATGGCCAAGAGCGGTTTGGCGTCCAGATCCTGACGGCGGATGCGTTGGCCGATGTCATCCGGCACAAACGTGGTCAAGTAGGAAAACGGCTGGCCTTCGTGGCTGCGCACGCGCACGGCGCGCTGCACGGGTGCGCCGGGCGGCAGTTCCAGGCGCGCCGCCACTGGCGGCGGGGCGGGCGCGGTTTCCAGTTCCAGCAGGCGCACCTGCGTGTGCATGCCCATGCGGGCCAGGTGCGCCATCAGCGCGTCGATACCCGCACCGTGCTGCGGGCCCGGAAACTGCGCCGGCGGGGCCGCGAACGTGCCGCGCCCCTGCCGCCGCTCGATGAGGCCATCGGCCGCCAGCGCATCGAGCGAGCGCCGTATCGTCAGGCGGGACACGCCGTATTCGGCGGCCAGCGCGTTTTCGCCGGGCATCGCCCTGTCCGTGGCGAACCCGCCGGCTTCGAGCCGTTGCTTCAGCAGCAGATAGACCTTGTGATAAAGCGGCAGCGGACTGTCGGGCACGGTGGGGCTCCTGGTTGACGTTCAGTCGACGGTCGCGCCGGTGAACTTGACGATCTCGGCATAGCGCGCGATGTCCTCGCGCACGAAGACGCCCAGTTCCTCGGGGCTGCTGCTGACCGCGCTGGCGGCCTCGCCTTCGAGCAGCTTGCGGAACGATGGCGTGTCGACCGCCTTGCGCGCCGCGGCGTTCAGGGCCGCCAGCTTGTCGGCCGGCATCTTGGCCGGACCAAACAGCGCGAACCACGCGTTCGATTCGAAACCCTTGATGGTATCGCCGATGGGCGGCACGCCGGGAAACTGCGGCAGCGCCTGCGGACTGGTCACCCCCAGCGCCCGCAGCGCGCCGCTCTTGATGTGCGGCAGCGCGTTCAGCGAACTGGCGAACATCATGTCCACCTGGCCGCCCAGCAGGTCGGTGATGGCCGGCGCCGTGCCCTTGTACGGCACGTTCAGGATGTCCAGGCCCGCCATCATCTTCATGCGTTCACCCGCCATGTGCAGCGACGACCCGATCGCGCCCAGCGCCATCGTGTGCTTGCCGGGGCTGGCTTTGACCAGCGAGACGAACTCCGGCATGGTGCGCGCCGGGAAATCCTTGCGCACGACCAGCACGCTGGGCACGTTGGCCAGCATGCTGATCGGCGTGAAATCGGCCACGGGGTCGAAAGGCAGGTTCCGGTACAGCGTGGCGTTGATGGAAAAGCTGGTGAAGGTGACCAGCAAGGTGTTGCCGTCGGGATTGCTCTTGGCGACGTAGTCGGCGGCGATGTTGCCGCCCGCGCCCGGCTTGTTCTCGACCACGACGGGGCGCTTCAAGTCCACTGTCATGTGCTGCGCGATGCTGCGCGCCACGGTGTCGGTGGTGCCGCCCGGCGGTGCGCCGACGACCAGCCTGATGGCGTCTGCCTGCGCGAAGGCGGGGGCGGTTGGCATGGCAAACGCCGCCAGCAGCGCGCAGCCCGCGGCGATCCGATGAAGTCCCGGCATGAGTTGTCTCCTGATATGTTGTATTGAGGACAATACAAGTATAGGAAGACGCTCCCGGGCACGCCAGATCGTTTCCCCGTAGAAAGGCGTCAATTGTCCGGCGCGCCTGCCGCCTTCGCGTACTCCACGATGGCGATGTCCCGGAACGCCTGGATCAACGCCAGCCGCGGCGACACGCGCGACCAGATCAGTCCGAAGCGGCGCGGTTCGCAGTGCGCGGGCAGCGGCAGGGCGAGCAGACCCAGCCGTTCGATCGTGCCGTTGGTGGACCGGGGCAGGATCGCCACGCCCAGATCCCGGCTCACCATGACCGCAATCGATTCGATCGCGTTCAGCTCGAACCGGTCCCGCGGCGTGATGCCGACGCGGCGCAGATACTCGTCGACATGCCGCCCGCTCCAGTCGTTGCGCTGGTAACGGATGAACGGCTCCGCGGTGAGCAGGCTGTGCGGATGACGGCCGGCGTGGCGCGGGGCCGCCGCCAGCACATAAGGTTCTTCGCGCAGCAACTGCCAGCCCAGGCTTTTGGACAGCGGATAGGGCGCTTCCAGCGCGATGGCCGCATCGAGTTCGCCGCTTTCAATGGCCGGATAGAAGCGGGCGCTGTGGCCGGGCTGGATCTCCACGCTGATCAGCGGATGGCGTCCGACCAGATGTTCAAGAATGGCCGGCACCATGGAGTTCAGCGCGGTGTTGCCGGCGCCCAGCCGAAGCTCGCCCATCATCTCGCCCGACCGCGCCAGGTAGCGGATCTTTTCGATCCGCTCCAGGACCTCGCGCATCGGTCCGATCAGTTCGATTGCCTTGGCCGTGAGGTGCACGGTGCGGCCGGCGCGCGCGACCAGCGGTACGCCCAGCTCCTGTTCCAGCTTGCGTAGCTGCTGGGCGACGGCGCCGTGTGTCAGTCCCAGGCGGCGGGCGGCCTCGGCCATGGAGCCGTGCTGCGCCACGGCGGACAGCGTGTGAAGAAAGTCGGTGTTCATGATGATAGGGATTCTATCTTCTTATCGTATGGCGGCTTTCCCCTGGCGGCGTGCAGCGCGGTCACAATGCGGCCAGGAGACCACAATGAGAAGCAAGCTTTTCGTGCCGGCGTCACGCCCGGAACTATTCGACAAAGCCATGGCCAGCGCTGCCGATGCGCTGTCCTTCGATCTGGAGGACGCGGTCGCGCCGCCTCGCAAGGCGGCCGCGCGTGCCGAGCTGGCCAGCTGGCTCGGGTCGCCCGCCTTTCAAACGGCGCAGGCTCAACATCCCAAGAAAATTATCGTTCGCGTCAATGCGTCGGACACCCCTTATTTCGCGGACGACCTGGACGCGCTGGGACGATCGCCGATCGACATGCTGAATCTGCCCAAGGTCGAGTCCGCCGACGCGCTGCGCGAGGCCGCGGATCGCGCCGGCCAGGCCGGTTTCGAGGGCGAGCTGCTGGTCACCGTTGAAACGCCGCTGGCGCTGGCCCGCGCGGCCGAGCTGGCGGCGGCGCACCCGCGCGTGGCAGGCCTGCAATTGGGGCTGGCCGACCTGTTCGAACCCCTGGGCATCGACCGTTACCAGCCCGAGACCCTGCGCGCGGTGATGCTGGCGTTGCGGCTGGGCGCCGGTTCCGCGGGCAAGTACGCCATGGACGCCGCCTATGCCCGCGTGCGCGACGGCGAGGGCTTCCAGGCCGAGGCGCAACTGGCGCGCTCGCTGGGTTTCCTGGGCAAATCCTGCGTGCATCCCAGCCAGATCGCCATCGCCAACGAGGTCTTCGGATTCAGTGCCGAAGAGATCGATACGGCCGAACGGATCGTCGCCGCAAGCGAGGCGCATGAAGGGGTGGGCGCTTTTCTGCTGGACGGCAAGATGATCGACGCGCCCTTCGTGCGGCGCGCCCGCGACGTCCTGCTGGCCGCAGGACGCGCCGCCTGAAACGGCCCGCGCGAATCGCGGCCGAGCTTTTTATCGGATGAATTGCATGATGGAAATTGAAACCTCCGCTCAGTTGCCGCTGGCCGGCGTCAAGGTGCTGGACCTCAGCGCCTACATCGCGGGTCCGTACGGCTGCGCCTTGCTGGGCGACATGGGCGCCGACGTGATCAAGGTCGAGCCGCCCGAAGGCGACAACCTGCGCAAGTACCCGTCGACGCTGCCGGCCGAGAGCCGCGCCTTTCTGGGCATCAACCGCAACAAGCGAGGCCTGTGCCTCAATCTGAAAGACGAAGCGGGTTACGAGGTGCTGGTCAGGCTGGTGCGCGAGGCTGATGTGCTGGTCCACAATTTCCGCCCCGGCGTGCCGGAGCGCCTGCGCATCGACTTTGCCACGCTGGCCGCCATCAACCCGCGCCTGATCTATTGCGCCATGACGGGCTACGGCGCGGCCGGTCCGATGGCGCGCCACGCGGGCTACGACCAGGTGCTGCAGTCCATGACCGGCATGTGCGCGGCGCAGGCCAAGCCCGACGGCCCGCCCGAGGTGCTGTACGGATCGGTGGTCGACTACTACGGCGCCGCGCTGATCTCCAACAGCGTGTCCGCCGCGCTCTATCAGCGCGAAAAGACCGGGCGCGGGCAGGCCATCGAAGTGTCGCTGCTGGGCAGCGCGCTGGCCATGCAGTCCGCCCGCCTGGTCTGGGCCGAAGGCGAGCCGCGCCGCATCGAACGCGACATGCGTTCGGGGGGCATCACGGGCATCCATCCCACGCGCGAAGGTCATCTCTACATCTCGGCCAACACGCCGCATTTCTGGCGTGCGCTGTGCGATCACCTGGACCTGCAGGATCTGGCGGACCATCCCGACTACGACACCGTGAAAAAGCGCGCGGCGCAGGCAGCGGTGCTGATCCCGCTGGTGCGCGAGGCCCTGGCGCGCGCATCGGCCCGTGAATGGGCCGAGCGCTTCGGCCAGAGCGTGCCTTGCGCGGAGGTGCGGCCGGTCGAGGACATGTTCGACCACCCGCAGGTGGAGGCGATGGGATTCATGCGCCCGTATCACAGCGAGAAGGCGGGCAATTACCTCGGTCTGGCGCAATGGGCGCAGTTTGGCGGAGCCGCCGCGCAAGACGAAGACAATGCCGGCGCCGTGCGCGCCGCGCCGGGTCTGGGTGAACACAGTCGCACCATTCTGTCCGCCCTGGGATACACAACGAGCGAAATCGACCAATTGCTGCACACCTCCGTGGTGCAATAAGCAGTAACAACCAAGATAAGCATCGTCCGGCAAAAGGGCTAGGAGACAGGAATCATGAATCAAGCGCAACGCTATGTGCGCCGCCCGGACGGATCGAACTGGGGCGATTTCGGACACGATGACCAGCTGGGCACCCTCAACCACCTGGACGCCCAGGCGCGGCTGGCCGCAGTGGCCGAAATCCGCACCGGGATCTCGTTTTCGCTGAGCCTGCCGCTGACCGTGCCGCGCGCGCCGGTGCTGAATCCGCGCCGCAAGGGCCCGGTGATCCAGCCCGCCGAAAAGAACGGGGTGCCGGTCTACCGCTATCCGCTGGACCGCGACGTGCCGGGCGCCACCGATGTCATCAGCGACGACCGCGTCACGCTGTCGCCGCAATATTCCACGCAATGGGACGCGCTGGGGCACGTGGGGTCGATGTACGACGCCCACGGCACCGGCCAGCCGCAGCCCACCGGCTACAACGGCTTCGCCGTCAGCGAGCCCGCCACTGAGGGCTTTACCGGCACCCGCGACCTGTCCATCGCGCCGATGGCGCGCCACGGCATCCAGGGGCGCGGCGTCTTGGTGGATCTGCGCGCCCATTTCGGTGATGCGCAGCGCAAGGTGTCCCACCGCGAGCTGATGGACGTGATGCGCGCCGATGGCGTGGAAGTCCGGCCGGGCGACGTGCTGTGCCTGCACACCGGGCTGGCCGACCTGGCGCTGACACTGGGCGACGACGAGCAGGAGCGGCTCAGGACGAGCTGCTGCGTGCTGAACGGCGCCGACGCGGATCTCCTGGCGTGGATCAAGGACAGCCGGATCGCGGCCATCGCCGCCGACAACCACGCGGTCGAACTGCGCAACCATCACCTGGACTCGGGCAAGGGCGCGCTGCTGCCCCTGCACGAGCAATGTCTGTTCAAGCTGGGCCTGCCCTTGGGCGAGCTCTGGCACCTGACCCCGCTGGCGCAATGGTTGCGCCAGCACGGCCGGCATGCCTTTTTCCTGACCGCGGCGCCCATGTACGTGCCCGGTCTGGTCGGCGCGCCGGTCAACCCCATCGCGACCGTCTGACGACGGCTCGCGCCACGACCCTTGACCGATCGAACATCCCCGCAGGGGAGACCCGAGGAGCACACATGAAGAAAACCCGTCGCACGGCCCTGGCCGCAATTCGTCCGCTGGCCGCCGCCATCGGTCTGGCCACCGCATTTGGCGCCGCGCACGCAGCCGGCTACCCCGAGCAGCCCATCACCGTGGTGGTGCCGTATTCCGCCGGCGGCGGCGCGGACAACGCCGCGCGCATCATCGCGCAAGGCATGGGCGAAGTCGCCGGCCAGAGCGTCGTGATCGAGAACAAGGGCGGCGCCAGCGGTTCCATCGGCGCGGCGTTCGTGGCGCGGGCCAAGCCCGACGGCTACACCGTGCTGTACGACGCGTCGTCCTTCTCGATCAATCCGGTGCTGCGCAAGCTGCCCTATGACGCCAAGAAGGACTTCGTTCCGGTCTCGCAGGCCGTCAGCGTGCCCAACATCCTGGTGGCCGCGCCCGGTTCCAGCTTCAACAACCTGCAGGACTTCATCGATGCCGCGCGCGCCAAGCCCGGCCGCCTGACGTTCGCGTCGTATGGACCGGGCAGCCTGGCCCAGATGGCCGCCGAGCTGCTCAAGAAGGATGCGAATCTGGATATGGTGCACGTGCCCTACAAGGGTGGCGCACCGGCCATCGTGGACGTCATGGGCGGTCAGGTCGACGTGTACTTTGCCAACGCCGCGTCCAGCCTGAACTACGTCACCGGCGGCAAGCTGAAGGCGCTGGCGGTCTCGTCGTCGCAGCGCATGCCCGAACTGCCCAACGTGGCGACCGTGGGTGAAGCCGGCATCAAGAACTTCAACGTGGTCGAGTGGAACGGCTTCTTCCTGCCGGCCGGCGCCAGCCCTGAAGTGGTGGCCAAGCTGCAGGACCTCGTGCAAAAGGCGCTGGCGCGTCCCGATACCCGCGAGAAGCTCGCCAAGCTGGGCCTGACGCCGGTCGGCAGCAGCGCCACGGACTTCGCCAAGTTTGTCGACGCGGAACAGACCCGCTGGGCCGAGGTCGTGAAAACCAATAACATCCAGGTGAATTGATCATCCGGGGGCGGGCGCGGCAACGTTTGCACGCGCCAGCCCCCGATCCGAATGGAGATTGACCAGATGAGCCGGGAAGACGATTTCGAGCGCGGCCTGGAAAACCGCCGCGCCGTGCTGGGCGATGAATGGGTGCAGCGTTCGCTGGATCGCGCCACCACGTTCACCGCCGACTACCAGAACATGATCACGCGTTATGCCTGGCACGATATCTGGAGCCGCCCCGGACTGCCGCACAAGGCGCGCCGCATGATGGTGCTGGCGGTGACGTTGTCACTGGGCCGCTGGGAAGAATTTGAACTGCACGTGCGCGCCGCATTGACGGCGCAGGACGCCTCGCGCCTGACACCCGACGAACTCAAGGAAGTGCTGCTGCAGAACGCGATCTACGCGGGCGTGCCGGCGGCCAACACGGCCTTCAATCTTGCGCAGAACATCCTGCGCGAGGTCGCGGGACAGATCGGCTATGAGCTCGCCGCGGCAGACCCGCGCCAGGCCGACCTGTTCGGGACAAAGCCGGCTTGACCGGTCTGCGTCAGGCGGGCGGCATGCCCGCCTGACGCTGTTCAGTCCGCGCGGGGATTCAGCACGCGAGCCGCCTGCAGGCCGCTGCGCACCGCGCCTTCCAGCACGCCGGGATAGCCGGTATCGGTCCAGTCGCCCGCCAATGCCAGCGTGGGCCACGGCGTCGTATTCAGCGGGCGGGTCAGGCCCGGCACCGCGGCAAACGTCGCGCGCTTTTCAATGAACAGTTCAGCCGCTGCCACCTCGGGCATCGGCGGCAGCCGCAGCGGATGCGCGGCTGCCTGTTCGGCCACCTGATCGATCAGGGCTTCAATGGTTTGCCGCCGGTTGCGTTCGCTCATGCCGATGGCAGCGCTGGCCACCACCGCCAGTTCCCCGGCCTTGGTGTCGCCCGCGAGCTGGGCGCGGTCGAACAGCCACTGGCCGGCATGGCCGCGGGCCGCATCCTCGCGCAGCATCATCATTGGCTCGGGCAGCCGCCACGGGCCAGCCAGCCGTATGTTCAGCGTGGCGATGGGCAGATAGTCGAAGGCCTTGAGCGCATCAAGCAGCCCCGTGGCGCCGGCCTCGCGCAGCGGACCATCCAGGAGACGCGCGGCGAAGGTGGGCGGCACGGCCAGCACGGCCGCGTCAAAACGTTCCTGGTTGATGTCGATGCCGTCGGCGGACGGATGCAGCTGGCGCACCGTGCTGCCATAGCGCATGGTGACCTGTCGCGCGGCGGCGTCCGGCCATAGCGCCGACAGGTCCGTGCATGGCAGCAGCAGATCGCTGTCTTCACGCGCGCCGGCCAGGCTATCGCGCAGCACGCGGGCGAACAGCACCGCGCTGGCGGTGGCGATCGGCGTGTTCAACGCGGCCAGGCAAAGCGGTTCCCACATCTGCCGGATCAGCACATCGGATTGCGCGTGATAGTGCAGCAACTGCAGCACGGTCCAGTCGCGCGGGGGCGACCAGGACATGGTCTTCAAGCCGCGCATCAGGCGCAGCATCGCAAGCCGGTCGGACCAAGACAGGCCACGTGCGCGCAGGACGGCCATGGCCATGTGCAGCGGCGCCGGCAGGCGCGGGGCGGACAGGTTGAAGCGGCCGTCCAGGCTTGCCAGCCGCAAGGGGCGCCGCATCAGCAGGGCGTCGGGGTTGCGGCCCACGCGGCGCATCAGCGCCAGGGTTTCCTTGTAGGCGCCGCACAAGAGATGCTGGCCGTTGTCGAGCGGTGCTTCAAAATCGCCATGGAACACGCGCCGCGCGCGGCCGCCGGGGGTGTGCCCGGCCTCGAACACCGTGACCTTGGCGCCGGCTTCCCGCAGGGCGACGCTGGCCGCCAAGCCGGCCCAGCCTGCGCCAATGACCGCCGCCTTCACCGGGCCAACCGGCGGACCAGGCCGCGTCCGCCGCCCACCCAGGTTTTCCAGGCGAGCCAGAGTTTGCGCAACGGGGTGAGCGAAATGCGCTGGTGCAGCACCTGCCAGTTGTCGCGCTCGATCTCGTCGAGCAGCGCATGGTAGATGGCGGCCATCATGAGTCCCGGACGCTGCGCGCGGCGGTCGGCCTCGGGCAGGTTGCTCATCGCCTCGCGGTAGAGTTCGCGGGCGCGGTCGGCCTGGAACTTCATCAGCGCGCTGAAGCGGTCGGAATACTCGCCATTCAGGATGTCCGAGGCCTTGACCTCGAACTGCTGCATGTCGTTGACCGGGATATAGATGCGGCCGCGGCGGGCGTCGTCGCCCACGTCGCGGATGATGTTGGTCATCTGGAACGCCAGGCCCAGCTTTTCGGCGTAGACCAGCGTCTTGGGATCGGAATAGCCGAACACGCCGGCGGACAGCTCGCCCACGACGCCGGCCGCGTGCCAGCAATACTTGCGCAGGCCGGGCCAGTCCAGATAACGGGTCTGGTCCAGGTCCATTTCCATGCCGTCGATCACGGCCAGCAGCCGGGCGCGGGTGATCGAACAGCTTTCCAGGTGCGGCTGCAACGCGCGCGTGACGGGATGGTCGGGCTTGCCGTCGAACATCTGGTCGATCTGCGTGCGCCACCAGGCGAGCTTGATGCGCGCCAGCGACGGATCGGTGCATTCGTCGACCACGTCGTCGACTTCGCGGCAGTACGCATACAGGGCCGTGATGGCGCGCCGGCGCTCGGGAGGCAGGAACAGGAAGGAGTAGTAGAAGCTGGAGCCGCTTTTGGCGGCTTTTTCCTGGCAATACTCGTCAGGGGTCATTAGGCACGGCCTGTTACTTGATGGAGCGCCACAACATGATGGCCCAGTCTTTGGCGCCCAATTCGGGGCGATTCATGAATACATCGTAGCCGCTCGCCTCGATCCGCTCCAGGACGCGCAGCCCGCCTTGCACCACCAGGCGCAACTCCAGGCCGATGCGGCCCGGCAGGCGGCGCGCCAGCGGAGCGCCGAAGTGTAGCAGCGCGCGTGTGCGGTCAACCTGGAAGGCCATCAGCTCGCGCCACGCCGGCGTAAGCCGGCAGGCGGCCAGGTCTTCATCCGACACGCCGTGGCGGCGCAGGTCTTCCTGCGGCAGGTAGACGCGGTGCTTGTGCCAGTCCACCCGCACGTCCTGCCAGAAGTTCACCTGCTGCAGGCCGGTGCAGATGGCGTCGGACTCGGTGATGTTCTGCGGCGCGCTGGCATCGAACAGGTGCAGCATCAGGCGCCCGACCGGGTTGGCCGAGCGGCTGCAGTAATCCATGAGGGTGGTGTAGTCCTCGTAGCGCTTGACCGTCAGGTCCTGCTCGAAGGCGGACAGGAGGTCGTAGAACGGCGTGATCGGCAACTGGTGGCGGGCGATCGTCTGCGCCAGCGGCCCGAAGATGTCGGACAGGGGCGGCAGGCCGGGCGCCGGGGGCGTGCCGGGTTCGGCGCCGATGCGGTGCAGCTCGGTGCGGAACGTGGCGAGCTGGGCCAGGCGCTCCTCGTCGGTCGCGCTGCCTTCGTCGGCAATGTCGTCCGCGGCGCGGGCGAACCGGTAGATATCGGTCACGGCGCCGCGCAGCCTGCGCGGCAACAGCAGCGAGGCAACGGGAAAGTTCTCGTAGTGATCGATGGACATAAAAAGAGGCCAGTGGGCAGGAATGGACCTGCAAAGACGGCGTAAAGCGGAAAACGGTCTCATTTTAGAGTAGTCGCCCGCGCTTGATCCGGCGCGCAGCCGCCGGGGGCGGCGATCAGTTAGACTTGGACGCCACAGGATCCCACACCATGCCGCGCCCAATATCCGCCACCGTTTCCGTTTCCGCCCTTGCGCACAATCTGGCCACCGTGCGCCGCCACCTGGACCAGACCGCCGCCGCGGCCGCCGGGCTGCCGCCGTCGATCTGGGCCGTCATCAAGGCCAACGCCTACGGCCACGGTATCGAGCAGGCGGTGGCGGGCTTTTCCAAGGCGCAGGGCCTGGCCATGCTGGACCTCGAAGAAGCCGTGCGTTGCCGCGAGGCCGGCTGGGGCGGGCCGATCCTGCTGCTGGAAGGCTTCTTCAACCCGTCCGACCTCGACATCGTCGACCGCTACCATCTCAGCAGCACGGTCCACCACCGCGACCAGCTCGACATGCTGGCCCGAGCCCGCCTGTCCCGGCGCGTGGACATCATGCTCAAACTCAACAGCGGCATGAACCGGCTGGGGTTCAGCCCGGCGGCGTTTCCCGCCGCCTACGAGCGCGCCGCGCTGCTGCAACAGCAGGGCACGCTGGGCTCGGTCGGCAAGATGACCCACTTTGCCTGCGCGGATGGTCCGCAAGGCGTGAACGAACAGCTCAGCGTCTTCAATTCGGTGACGCATAAGCTGCCCGGCGCGATCAGCGTGTGCAACTCGGCCGCCGCCCTGCGCTTTGCCGATATCGCCGTCGGCTCCGAAAGCCAGGCGCATTGGGTGCGGCCGGGCATCTGCCTCTACGGCGCGTCGCCTTTCGCGGATGCCGAAGCGTCCTCTTTCGGCCTGAAGCCCGCCATGTCGCTCCGCTCGGAAATCATTGGGGTCCAGGAAATCAAGGCCGGCGACTCCGTCGGCTACGGCGCACTGTTCCGAGCCGAACGCGCCATGCGCATCGGCATCGTGGCCTGCGGCTACGCCGACGGCTATCCGCGTCACGCCTCCACCGGCACCCCGGTCGTGGTGGCGGGTATCCGGACTCAGCTGTTGGGACGGGTGTCCATGGACATGCTGGTCGTGGATCTGGGGCCCGT
This sequence comes from Achromobacter animicus, assembly GCF_040775605.1. Lineage (NCBI taxonomy): Bacteria > Pseudomonadati > Pseudomonadota > Betaproteobacteria > Burkholderiales > Alcaligenaceae > Achromobacter > Achromobacter animicus. The sequence goes on along the minus strand of NZ_JAYGJK010000001.1, from coordinate 3,887,705 downwards.
GCCGTCCGCCGGCGTCGGTTCGCCCGTGTCGCTATGGGGCGAAGACGGCCCCTCGGTGGACGAAGTCGCCAGCGCGGCCGGAACCATCGGCTATGAACTGCTGTGCGCCCTGGCGCCGCGCGTGCCGGTCACCCGGGACGTCTGATCCCCCCGCGCCACGGCGTCCAGGGGGCAAGAATTGCTACGCAAATTACAAGACACGCGGCGCCGGATGGTGTCTACTTTGGAAACCGGGCGCTCAGGCGCCCGTTTTTGACCAAGAAAACAGACTGCGAGGTTTCAATCCATGAAGGACAAATGCGTGCTCATTACGGGCGCCACCAAAGGCATAGGCTGGGCGCTTACTCAGCGGTTGTCCGACATGGGCTGTCACGTGGTTGGTATCGCGCGCAACACGACCGACGTCGATTTCCCGGGCTACCTGTACGCCTGTGATCTGGCCGACGCCGGCCGCACCGAAGAGGTCCTGCGCGAAATCCGCGAAAAATTCCCGGTCGACGCCGTTGTCAATAATGTCGGCATCGTGTCGCCCCAGCCGCTGGGCGAGATCGATCTGGCCACCCTGTATAACGTGCTGGACCTGAACGTGCGCGTGGCGGTGCAGGTCACGCAGGCCTTCATCGAATCCATGAAGGTGCGCCGCGCCGGCCGCATCGTCAACGTGGTCAGCCGCTCCATCCACGGCGCGCTGGACCGCACGGCGTATTCCGCCGCCAAGAGCGCGCTGGTGGGTTGCACCCGAACGTGGGCGCTGGAATTGGCCGAATACGGCGTCACCGCCAACGCGGTCGCGCCGGGTCCCATCGAAACCGAAATGTTCCGCGCCACCCGGCCCGCCGGCAGCGACAACGAAAAGCGCGCGCTGGCTTCCGTGCCCATGAAGCGCCTGGGCACCCCGGCCGAAGTGGCCGCGGCCATCGCCTTCCTGCTGTCGGACGACGCCGGTTTCATCACCGGACAGGTGCTGGGCGTGGACGGCGGCGGCAGCCTGGCTGGCCGCTCCTGAATATCGCCGCTGCAAGTGTGAACAACGCACCCCACGGGGTGCGTTTTTTTTGGCTGGCGCAAGCATGGCGGCGTTCAGCCGGGCTTGTATAATAATAACTATCATTTCCATTTTGGATGCTCGCCGTGTCGGACCGAGAGCACGCAGTTGGCGCATCGCTTTCCGCCCTGTACACCGCGCATTGCGGCTGGTTGCAGAATTGGCTGAATCGCCGTCTTCAGGACAATCACCAGGCCGCCGACCTGACCCAGGACACCTTTCTGACCTTGCTGGTGCGCCGGCACGCCATCGCGGACGTGCGCGAGCCTCGGGCATTCCTGACCACCATCGCGCGCGGTCTGCTGATCGATTTCTGGCGGCGCCGGGACATTGAACTGGCCTGGGCCGAAACGCTGGCCGCGCGTCCCGAGATCACCCACCCATCCCCCGAAGTGCAAGTCCAGGCGCTCCAGGCGCTGGTCGAGATCGACCGCAAACTGCATCGCCTGGGCGTGCGCGCGCGCGCCGCTTTCCTGATGCACCGCATCCACGGCATGACGCATCCCGCCATTGCGGCAGAGCTGCGCGTGTCCGAGCGGACGGTGCGCAACGACATCGCGCAGGCCATGCTGTGCTTTTTGCTCGATACCGACCTGCAACCCGCTGGTGTGTATGGCGAAGAGGCTGGACGTTGATGGGCGCCGCCGCCGTCGATCCGCGCATTCTTGAGGCTGCCGCGCAGTGGTATGCGCTGCTGAGCTCGGGGGCGGCCAGCGAGCAGGAGCGCGCACGCTGGCAGGCGTGGATGGACGCCGACAACGCGCATCGCCGGGCGTGGCAACGCGTCGAGGATGTGGGCGCGCAGTTCGATGCGCTGGTCGCCCAGCCGATGGGACGTGAGGCCAGCCTGGCCAGCCTTAATGCCGCCGCGCAGGGCCGGCGCGAGCGCCGCCGGCTGCTGACGGTTGCGCTGATTGCAGGCGCGACGGGATTGCTGGGCCTGGGCATTGCGCAGTCGCCAGCCGGCCGTCGAACCTGGGCGGTCTGGCAGGCGGACCTGGTCACGCCGGTGGGCGGATCGAAAGAAATCCGGCTTGCCGACGGCACGCTGATCCAACTCAATACCGATACCGCAGTGAAGGTCGACTACACCCGCGACCAGCGCCGCCTGGTGCTGCTGCGCGGCGAGATCATGATCGCCACCGCGCCCGACCCCGGGCGCACCTTCGTGGTGGACACGCCACAAGGGCGGTTGCAGGCGCTGGGTACGCGGTTCAACGTGCGCAGCCTTGACGGCGAAACCACGCTCGCCGTGCTGGAGGGGGCGGTGCAGGCGCATTTTGCGGGGGCGCCGCCCGCCGGGATTCGGGTCGATGCCGGCATGCGGATGCGTGGCGGATCGCAAGGCATGGATGCGCCGGCAGCGCTGCGGGCCGACGACCACAACTGGACACGCGGCATCGTGCAGTTCGAGGAGGCGCCGTTGGCGCAGGTGGTCGCGGAACTTGCGCGTTACCGCCGCGGGCATCTCGGTTATGCCGATGACGTGGCGGCGCTGCCCGTGACGGGCACGTTTCCGCTGCATGACAGCGATCGCGCGCTGCGCCTGCTGAGCCAGGCACTGCCCGTGCGCATCAGCCAGCCGCTGCCGTGGTGGACGACCCTCCAAGCCCGCTGAACCCTCGCTGTTACAAAATAGTTTGCCGCTTTTGCCGCGCTCATCCGGCCTATGGGCAATTCAACACCCATATCGCGGATTCGTGGCATGACCAACCCCCTCACTGTTTTCCCCAACCTTCCGAGCCGCCGCGCGCGCATCGCCCCGCTGGCGCTTGCCATCGGCGTGATGCTGAGCGGCGCGGCGCCCCTGGGCGTCGTGTACGCGCAGTCTGTCCAGACGCAGGTCCGCGACTACGACATCCCGGCCGGTCCGTTGAGCCAGGTGCTCAACCTGTTTTCCGCCGAAGCCGGCCTCTTCGTCAGCGGCCACGGCGATCTGAGCAGCGGCCGGCAGAGCCCCGGCGTGCGCGGCCGGTATACGCCCGAGGCCGGGATGGCCGCGTTGCTGACCGGTACTGGTCTCGTGGCGGAACGTCTGCCCGATGGCGGCTTCGTCCTGCGGCAAGGCCGCCAGGACGTGACGCTGCTGGAGCCGATTGCGGTGACCGCCCAGATCGAACGCCCGGATGGCCCGGTGCTGGGCATCGCCGCCACGAACAGCGCCACGGCCACCAAGACCGATACGCCGATCATCGAAACGCCGCAGTCGATCTCGGTGGTGAGCGCCGCGCAGATCAGCGATCAGAAGGCGCAGAACCTGCAGCAGGCGCTGGGCTATACGCCCGGCATCATGCCCGGCATCGTCGCCAAGAGCTCGATGTTCGAAGACACGATGAGCATCCGCGGCTTCGAAGCCAACCCGCAGACCGGCAGCTATTACCGCGACGGCATGCGCTACATGATCAATCAGTACAACGGCAAGCAGGAGCCGTACGGACTGGAGCGGGTGGAAGTGCTGCGCGGACCGTCATCCGTGCTGTATGGCGCCGCAGCGCCGGGTGGCATCGTCAACACCGTGACGAAGCGTCCGCCCGGCGAAACAATGGGCGAGATCAATCTGGACGGCGGCAGTTTCGACCGCCGTCAGGTGTCGGCGGACATCGGCGGTCCGATCGATGAGGCCGGGGTGTGGTCCTATCGCCTGACCGGCCTGTTCCGCGAGAGCAAGCAATTCATCGACTACAGCGCCGACGATCGCACCTACATCGCGCCCGCGTTGACGTGGCGTCCGTCAGCGGCCACCTCGGTCACGCTGCTGGCCAACTATCAGCGCAGCAAGACGATCAATCCGACGGAGGTGCCGGTCACCGGCTCGCTCTGGACCAACCCGAACGGACAGGTTCCGCGTTCGCGCTTTCTGGGTGAGCCCAACAACAACCGCTTCGATGTCGAATCGACGTCGTTGGCCGTGCTGATCGAACATGCGTTCAATGACACGCTGAAATTCCGCCAGTCGATGCGCTACTACGACGCGGACCTGACGATGCGCTACGTGCTGCTGCAAGGCGACGTGGACGCCGCGACGCAGCGCAGGGTGGCGCGTTCGGCACGCGGTTTCGATGACCGCACCACGGTGCAGACGATCGATACCAACATCGAAAAGCGATTTGAAACGGGGCCCGTGACGCAGACGATTCTTGCGGGCTTCGATTACACACGCTCCACCTACAACAGCGACCGCCTGCGCGGCAATCTGCGGCCCATCGACGTCTTCGATCCGGTGTACATGCCCGGCGATGTCGTGGTCCTGCCCTGGCAGCAGCGCCGCAACACCGAGCATCGCCTTGGCATCTACCTTCAGGATCAGTTGAAGATTGCGGACAAGGTGGTGGTGCTGCTGGGTGGACGGTATGACAACGTGCGCGCCGAGAACCGCGCCTTGCACGCGCCGTCCACCAATTCGAACGACAAGGACACCGCCTTCACCGGCCGCGCCGGCGTGGTGTATCTGGCGGACAATGGCCTGGCGCCGTACGTCAGCTTCAGCCAGTCGTTCGAACCCACCAGCGGGCGCGACCGCACCGAAGGCGCCTTCGAGCCCAGCCGCGGGACGCAGTACGAAGTCGGCATCCGATATCAGCCCGCCGGACAAGACATCATGCTGAGCGCGGCGCTGTTCAACCTGGAGCGCAAGAACGTGCTCACGCCGGATCCGGTGGATCCGACCTTTCTGGTGCAGACCGGCAAGGTGCGCTCGCGCGGCCTGGAGCTCGAGGCGCGCGCACGCGTCACGCCGCAAATCGATGTGATTGCCGCCTACACCTACACCGACGCCCGCGTGGTCAAGAGCAATCTGCCGGGCGAAGAGGGCGAGCGCTTCAACACGCCTCTGCACGCTGCTTCCCTGTGGACCGATGTGAACCTGTCGGAGTGGGTGCTGATGGGACTCAAGGCCGGCGCCGGCGTGCGCTATGTCTCGGCGCGTCCCGACCGGCCGTCCAGCGGTTCGCTCGGCGGCGCCGGCTACACGCTGATCGATGCGCGCGTCAGTTATGAAAGCGGCCCGTGGCTCTACGCGCTCAACGTCACCAACCTGACGGACAAGACCTACATTCCGTCGATCTGCTACGGCGGCGTGTGCGACTACGGCGAGCCGCGCCGCATCATCGGCACGGTGAGCTACCGCTGGTGAACGTGCGCGCCGCGCTGCTGCGGCTGCATCGCTGGACCGGCCTGGTGCTGGCCGGCTTTCTTTGCCTGGTGGCGCTGACCGGCATCCCGCTGGCGTGGTATGACACGCTGGACGCCGCCACCGCGCCGGCCTTGCATCGCGTGGCGCCGCCTTCGGCGGATGCCACGCGGCTGGACGCGTTGACCCTGCGGGAACACGTCGCCCGGCTCGCGCCAGCCGCGGCGATGCCCGCCACGCCGCTCGGCGGTCAGGACGGCCGCAGCGTGCCGTTCCCGGTCTGGCTGCACGAGGAAGGCGCGGGCGCGCCGGTGCTGCACGAGGTCTTCGTCGACCCGTACTCCGGCGCCATCCTGGGCCAGCGCCGCTGGGGCGATCTGCGGGAAGGGCTGCGCAACCTGATGCCGTTCCTGCATCGGATCCACACGGCCCTGCTGTTCGAGGGCATCGGCGAGCTGTTGCTCGGCATCGTCGCCTTGGCGTGGACGCTGGACGGATTCGTCGGCGCGTGGCTCACGCTGCCTGCCCGGCCCCGAGCGCGCAAGCCGGCGTCCTCCGCGTGGCAGCGCTGGGCACCCGCCTGGCGCATCCGCTGGCAGGGTGGTCCGCATAAGCGCAACTACGATCTGCATCGTGCCGGCGGGCTGTGGCTATGGGCAGCGCTGACGCTGATGGCATGGAGCAGCGTCGCGCTGAACCTGCCCTCCATTTACGATCCGGTGATGCGTGCCGGTCTGAGCTATCAGGCCGATCCCCGGCGCGGCGCGGCCGTGGCGGCCGGTGACCCGATGCCGCCCGCGCAGGCCCGCGACGCCGGGCGGCGGCTGATGGCGGAACTGGCTGCCCGCGAAGGCTTCGTCGTGCTCGGCGAACACTGGCTGGCGCTGGATGCGCGCCGCAAGCTGTATCGCTACAGCGTGCGCAGCAGCCGGGATCTGCGCACGCGCAGCGGCGCGACGTCGGTCGTGTTCAATGCGGTGAATGGGCAGCTCGTGGGCAGCCATCTTCCAACGGGCAGGGCCGCCGGCGATACCGCCAAGCATTGGCTGACCAGCCTGCACATGGCGGCGTTCTGGGGCTGGCCGTTGCAACTGACGGTGGCGCTGGTCGGCGTGGTTACGCTGGCGCTAAGCGTGACCGGGGTCTGGCTGTGGTGGACGCGCCGCCGCGCACGTCAGTACGGACCCTTGCTTGCGCCGACGGCGGCCAGTTCCTTGAACTCGCCGGCCAGCGCCTCGGCCGCGCGCGCCAGCAGTACGGCGTCCACGCCCACCGCCACGAAGGTCGCGCCCAAGGACAGGTAATGCTTGGCCTGCGTCACGCCGCTGTGCAGGATGCCTGCCGCCTTGCCGGACCGCACAATGCGCGCGATGGCATCGTCGATGGTCTTCTCGACCACGGGATGCTCCGGCTGGCCCAGGTAGCCCATGCTGGCCGACAGGTCGGCGGGTCCGATAAAGACACCATCCACGCCGTCCACGGCCAGGATCTCGTCAAGCGCCGCGATGCCGTCCGGGGTTTCGATCTGCACCAGCACGCACATCTGGTCGTTGGCGCGTTCAAGGTAGTTGGGAATGCGATTCCAGCGCGACGCGCGCGCCAGCGCACTGCCCACGCCGCGGATGCCCTGCGGCGGATAGCGCACGGCAGCAACCGCGGCGGCCGCTTCCTGTGCCGATTGGATCATGGGCACCAGCACGGTCTGCGCGCCGGTGTCCAGGATCTGCTTGATCTGGACGGGGTCATTCCAGGCCGGACGCACCACGGGGGCAACCGGATACGCCGCCACGGACTGCAATTGGGCGAGGGTGGAGTCGAGCGTATTGGGCGCGTGCTCGCCGTCGATCAGCAGCCAGTCGAACCCGGCGCCCGCAAGGATTTCCGAGGTGTAGGCGCTGGCCAGGCCGGCCCACAGGCCGATCTGGGGTTTGCCGTCGCGCAGGGCTTGCTTGAACGTATTGGTCAGGAGGTCCATGGACTGGGGATCGCGTGGAGGGAGGAGAGGGGATTGACGTTCAGGGCGTACCGGCATCGCGGGTGGGGCCGTCGCGCTTGATGAGGTCGACCATGGCGTCCACATCGGTGTACAGGCGCTCCAGCAATTCCTTGCCGATCCTTTCTTCGATTTCCTGGTACTTCGCGTCGACCTGGGGCCGCATGCGGTCGATGAGCTTGTTGCTTTTGGCGGTCAGGGAGATTTCCTGGCGGCGCTGGTCGGCGCTGGACCGCGTGCGCTTGATGAGCCCTTGCTCTTCCATGCCGGCCAGCATGCGCGTGAGGCTGGGGCTCAGGATCTGACAGGCCCGGGCGATCTGATTGGGTTCCAGCGAGCCTACCTCGCTCAGCGTGCGCAAGACCCGCCATTGCTGTTCGGTGACGCCGGCTGCGTGCAGGATGGGGCGGAAATGCGCCATCAGCGTTTCGCGCGCGTAGAGCAGCAAATGGGGAAGATTGCGGTGGTGGAAGCTCGGACTCATGGCGGCTATGTTAGCAAGAAGCCGCCCAAAAAATGCTCAACTATTCAGGCCTGAACGCGGCCTGCCCCGGCGCGGCGGCGGGCCGGGGCAGGGGCAGGTCAGGGGGGCGGACCAGCGGCGCAGTCAGGCCGCAGTCAGGAGGCAAAGCCAAGGCCGCATTGGGACTGGCGAGGGCCAGTCCCGGACGTCACGCCGGGTTCTGGCGGGACAGTTCCTGCAGGTCGTCAGGCAGGGCAAAATCGGGCGCGCCCCGCTGCAGCTCGCGCAATGCCTGCACGGCGTCTTCTTCACGGTCGTCCACGATCAGGCCGCGGATCTGGGCCACGCGCGCCTCGATGTCCTGCTCGGTAAAGGCTGCAACCTGCTGTGCTTGCGCCGGGGCCTCCTGCGCGGCTGCTTGCGCGGATTCCTGCGCAGCCGTTTCAGGGGCCGCGGGCTCGGCGGGTGCTGCGGCCGCGGCGGATTGCGCCGCTGCAGGATGGGTCGATACGGGTTGGGTCGATGCAGGCTGCGACACCGCCGGCTGTGCCGGGACGGCTGGTTCCTGTTGCAGGGCGACGACGCGGCGCAGAGGCGACGGATCGCTGGCCGGCGCGGCGGACGCGGAAGGCGCAGTCTGCGCGGCGTCGCTTTCCTGTACAGCCACCAGTTGCATCTGAGGCTCGGTGTCCTCGATGGCCTCGCGCATGTCGGTCCATGCAAACAGGCCTGCGACCATCACGGCGCAGGCGGCGGCGCCCCAACCGGGATGCCAGCTATGGCCGGGGTGCCATCTGCGTCGTACCGCGGCATCCAGTTCCGGATTGGCGCCGGGACCCGGCTTGCGGTACAGGGCGCGCAGATCCCGTTCATCGTCTTCGTCAAAAGGGGGGCGATAAGTAATGCTCATGCGCGTACTCCTCGCACATACGCCGGGTGGCACAGCGTATCCGCGTTCGACCTTTGCGAGCGCCGCGCCGGTGGTCCGGCGTCTGGTCGTGCTGGGGTCATGTTCCGGTTTGAGCGGTCTCGTGAAAGGCCGCGAGTGATTGCGCCGCGATTCCCCACGCAGTGCGTCGCAAGGACGTCCGTCGTGGAGTATGCCGTCCGGTCGGGACGGTTCGACAATATGCGCTGCACCTGGCGATTATGCGCGATTTGAAACGGATCGGGCAGGAAATTTCTTCTGTTTGCATCATGTAACCACTGCGCTGGGCGGTTTGTGAAAGCTGTCTGAAAGAAATGCCTTTCGCCCGTGCGCAATCGGTGTGCCAAAACGATCTCGGTACTGGCGCAGCGCCCGCAGGTTGCCGGGTACACTTTCGCGCATGGCAAAAACCCGAACCGTATATGTGTGCGCCGATTGCGGCGGCACCACCCCCAAGTGGCAGGGAAAATGCCCGCATTGCAACGCGTGGAACACGCTTGAAGAAACGGTGGAATCGTCCGCGCCCGCGGCCGCTGCCCATCGTTATGCGCCGCTGGCCTCGTCCAGCCCGGTGCGCAGCCTGTCCGAAATCGAGGCCCGCGAAACCCCGCGCACGCCCACCGGCCTGGACGAATTCGACCGCGTGCTCGGTGGCGGCCTGGTGGCCGGCGCGGTGGTGCTGATCGGCGGCGACCCCGGCATCGGCAAGTCGACGCTGCTATTGCAGGCGCTGGCTTCGCTGTCAGAGTCCACCAACGTGCTGTACGTCACGGGCGAAGAGTCCGCCGAACAGGTCGCGCTGCGCGCGCGCCGGCTTGGCCTGCAAACCGGCAACGTCAATTTGCTGGCCGAAATCCGCCTTGAAGCCATCCAGGCCGCGGTGTCGGAACAGAAGCCGTCGGTTGCCGTCATCGACTCGATCCAGACGCTGTACAGCGGCGAACTCACCGCGGCGCCGGGCTCGGTCTCGCAGGTGCGCGAATGTGCCGCGCAACTGACGCGGCTGGCCAAGCAGACGGGCATCGCGATCGTCATGATCGGCCATGTCACCAAAGACGGCGCGCTGGCCGGCCCGCGCGTGCTGGAACACATCGTGGATACCGTGCTGTATTTCGAGGGCGACACGCATTCGTCGTTCCGCCTGGTGCGCGCGTTCAAGAACCGCTTTGGCGCCGTCAACGAACTGGGCGTGTTCGCCATGACCGACCGCGGCCTGCGCGGCGTGGCCAATCCGTCCGCCTTGTTCCTGTCTCAACACGAACAGCAGGTCGCGGGCTCGTGCGTCATGGCCACGCAGGAAGGCACACGCCCGTTGCTGGTCGAAATCCAGGCGCTCGTCGACAGTTCCCATGCGCCCAATCCGCGCCGCCTGACGGTCGGCCTGGAAGGCAACCGGCTTGCCATGCTGCTGGCCGTGCTGCACCGGCATGCGGGCGTGTCCACCTTCGACCAGGACGTGTTCGTCAACGCGGTGGGCGGCGTGCGCATCACCGAACCCGCGGCCGACCTGCCGGTGCTGCTGGCCATCATGTCTTCGCTGCGCGACCGGCCGCTGCCGCGCGGTCTGATCGCGTTCGGCGAAGTCGGTCTGGCCGGCGAGATCCGTCCCGCCCCGCGCGGGCAGGAGCGTCTGCGCGAAGCCGCCAAGCTCGGCTTTTCGGTGGCCCTCATCCCCAAGGCCAACGCGCCGCGCCAGCCCATCGAGGGCCTGGAGATCTGGGCGGTGGACCGGCTGGACGCGGCACTGGAAAAGCTGCGCTGATGCGTGGCGTCGTTGGTTGGAGCAATACGTGAGTCTGTTCGTCATCGCCGCATGCCTGGCCGCCGGCTGCATGATCGGTTTCATGGGCGGCGTGCTGGGCATCGGGGGCGGGCTGATCGCCATTCCGGCCCTGGTCCTGCTGATGGGCATGTCGCAGCAGCTCGCGCAGGGCACGGCGCTCATCATGGTCTTGCCGACCATCATGATGGCCGTGCGCAAATACAACCAGCAGACGCGCATCGACAAGCGCGTCGCGTTGGCCGGTGCGGCGGGCGCCGTGGTGTTCACGTGGGTGGGCGCGCAGATGGCGCTGGGCATCGACTCGACCTTGCTGCGTCAGAGCTTCGCGGTGTTCCTGTTCTTCATAGCGCTGTTCTACGTCTGGCAGACGTGGCGCGCCTCGCGCCCGGCGGCCCACCACGCACCGCGGCCGACACGCGCCACGCCCGTCTTCACGCCGCGGCGCGCCAGCGTGCTGGGCATGCTGTGCGGCACGCTTGGCGGGTTCTTCGGCGTGGGCGGCGCGGTGCTGGCCGTTCCCATCATCACATCGGTCTTTCGCCTGCCGCAGACCGCCGCGCAAGCGCTCGCGCTCAGCATGGTGATTCCGGGCTCGATGATCGCGCTCGTCACCTACACGTGGGCAGGGCAGGCCAACTGGATGGTCGGCGCGCCGCTCGCGATCGGCAGCCTCATCTTCGTGCCCATCGGCGTGCGGCTTGCGTACCGGCTTCCTGAACGCAAGCTGAGAGCTTGCTTTGCGCTGATGCTGTTTGCGACGGTGGCGTTGTTGGCGTTTGAGGGCTAGCAACAAATCTTGAGAGACCGAAAAATTGTGGTTCGGCGTTGAACCTTCTGGTTGGGCAAGCTTCCAACCGCATACGGGCCTAGCGGCATCGTGCCGCCCCGTAACGGAAAAGGGCGTCTGCCCTTCACCAACCAGGAGTACTTACATGACGACTCACTCCCGCATTGCTGCGTTTCTTTCCACTTCGGCCCTGTGCCTTGGCCTCGCTGCCGCGCCGTCGGCGTTCGCGGCTGGCGCCAGCAAGACCGGCGACACCAAGACCCAGGCGCATCACAAGCATCACAAGGCTGACAAGTCGTCCGCCAAGCATTCAGCAGGCGCAGCGACCAACCACAAGTCCGGCGCCACGACGCCGACCAAGTAACCGCGCCGGGCGGCGACGCCCACGTTCCTTTGCGCGACAAAGACTGACCGGACACGCGGGGGCCGGAAAGTCGAAAGCCTCTCGGTATGGGCGCCGAGAGGCTTTTTCATTTCTGCTTCAAGCCGCGCGCCGTGCCGGCGGCGGCCGCATTCGCTTATTCCACCGGCGTGATCACGCGGCCGTTCTCGAAGAACGACTGCAGGTTCTCCAGCATCATGTCTTCCATTGCCAGACGCGTTTCTTCGGTGGCGCTGCCGATGTGCGGCAGCAGCACGGCCTTGTCGCTCTTTATCAGTGCTTCCGGCACCTTGGGCTCGTGCTCGAAGACGTCGAGCGCGGCGCAGCCCAGCTTGCCGTCTTCAAGCGCGGCGACCAGCGCCGTCTCGTCGATGACCGGCCCGCGTGCAATGTTGACGATGATGCCCTTGGGTCCCAACGCCTCGAGCACTTCGCGGTTCACCAGGTGGCGCGTGCTCGGTCCGCCAACGGTCGCCACGATCAGGAAATCGGCCCACTTGGCCAGGTCCGTCAGCGAGGCCTCGTAGCCGTAATCGACGTCGTCGCGCTTTCTGCGGTTGTGATAGCGCACGTCCATGTCAAAGCCCGTACCGCGCTTGGCGATGGCTTCGCCGATGCGGCCCAGACCCACGATGCCCAGTTTCTTGCCGCTGACGCGCAGCCCCAGCGGAATGCTGCCGTGCACCTGACCCCATTGGCCGGCACGCACGAAGCGTTCGCCCTGGCCCATGCGGCGCGCGCCTGCGATCAACAGGCCCCAGGCCAGATCGGCCACGCAATCCGTCAACACGTCCGGCGTATTGCTGACCAGCACGCCACGCTTGCGCGCGGCGTCGACATCGATCGTCTCGTAGCCCACGCCCCAACTGCAGATGGCCTTCAGGTCCGGCAGCGCGTTGATGAGTTCGGCATTGGCGCCGAAATTCGCGGACGTGACGACGGCGGTGACGCCCTTGCCATGTTCGGCAAGCGCCGCCTTGCGATCCGGATACTTCCACAATTCGATGACGTCATAGCCGTCGGCCAGGCGCTTGTTGGCGGAGGGAGAGCCGGCCAGCGAGCCGACCTGGATGATGCGTTGCTTGGTGGTCATGTTGTCGTACGGTTGGGTGGCGAAGGGTTCATGCTACTTGATTCATGCGCAAGACCGCGGGCCCGCCCCGCATCCGCGGGATCGGGACGGGCCGCGGACAAAAGATGCCCGCCTTCGGGCATCCCGTCGCTTTACTCGAGCTGGATGTTGGCTTTCTGGATCACGTCCTTCCAGCGCTTGACCTCGGCCTGCTGGAACTCCGCGAACTGCTGCGGCGTGTTGGCGACCACTTCAAAGCCCAGGCCTTGCAGCGTCTTCTGCGTCTGCGGTTCGCGCAGCGCGGTGCGCAAGGCCTCGGCCAGCTTGTCGACGACCGGCTGCGGCGTACCCTTGGGCACGGCAAAGCCCTGCCAGGAATACACGACCATATCCTTGATGCCGGCCTCGGCCAGCGTCGGCACGTCGGGCAGGTCGGTCGCGCGCGTGTCGCCCGTGATGGCCAGCGCCTTCAGCTTGCCCGCCTTGATGTGGTTCTGCACCGCGCCCAGATTCTGGAAGGACACGTTGACCTGGCCGCCGATCAGGTCCGCGATGGCGGCGCCGCCGCCCTTGTACGGCACGTCGACGCCGGTGCTCTGCGTGCGCTGCCGGAACAGCACGGCCGACAGGTGGTCCGACGATCCCGTGCCGGACGAGGCGTAAGACACGCGGTTCGGATTCTTCTTGGCGTAGTCGACCAGTTCGGCCACGGTGCTGGCCGGGAACGACGTCGCCGCGACCAGCACGTTGGGGTTGCGCACCGCTTGCGTCAGGTAGGTGAAGTCCTTGCTGGGGTTGTACGACAGGTTCTTGTACAGGGCTTCGTTGATGGCGAAGGTGCCGATGGATCCGACCATCATGGTGTAGCCGTCTGGCGTGGAGCGGGCCAGCGCCTGCGCGCCGATCGCGCTGTTTGCGCCCGGCTTGTTCTCGACGACGAAGGTCTGCCCCAGGATCTTCGCCAGCGCCGGCGTGACCGAGCGCCCGGTGATGTCGGAAGATCCGCCTGGCACGAAGGGCACGATCATGGTGACGGGCTTTTCCGGGTAACCGGCGGCAAGGGCCGCCGGCGACCCAAGCACAACGGCGCCCGCCGCGAGTACGGCGCTGATCAGTTTGTTCATGGTGTCTCCTGGTTCGCGTGATGATGAAGAGCCCGCCGCTCACGCGTTGCGGACGGGCCCCGGATCGGCGCAGGGTCAGTCGACCTTGGCGCCGGATTTCTTCACAACGTCGGCCCACTTGACGGTTTCCTGGGCCATGAACTGCTTGAACTGGGCGGGCGTGTTGCCTGATGGGGTCGCGCCTTGCGCCTGAAGCTGTGCGCGCACGGGCTCCTGCTGCAAGGCCGCCGCCACGTCGCGCTGGACCTTTTCCACGATGGCGGGCGGCGTGCCGGCCGGCGCCAGCAGACCGAACCAGCTCGAGGCCTCGTAGCCCTTCACGCCGGCTTCAGCCATCGTGGGCACGTCGGGCAGGGCGGGGGAACGGTTGGCGGTCGTCACGGCCAGCGGGCGCAGTTTGCCGGCCTTGATGAAGCCCATGGACGAGGGGAGATTGTCGAAGATCAGGTCCGCCTGCCCGGCCATCACGTCGGTGAGGGCGGGACTGCTGCCCTTGTAGGGCACGTGCGTCATGCGCGTGCCGGTCATGCTCTGGAAGAGTTCGCCCGACAGATGCGTGGACGTGCCGTTGCCCGTGGACGCCATGTTGACGCTGTCGGGATTGGCCTTCAGGTATTTGATCAGGTCCGCCACGTTGCGGATGCCGTGCTTGTCGGCGAACTTGGGGTTGACCTCCAGGATGTTGGGCACCGGGATCACCAGCGTCACCGGCACGAAGTCCTTGACCGGGTCATAGGGCAGCTTGGCGTACACGGACTGATTGATGGCGTGGGTGCTGACCGTGCCCATCAGGAAGGTATAGCCGTCGGGCGTGGCGCGCGCGGCTTCGGCCGAGCCGACATTGCCGCCGGCGCCCGCCTTGTTGTCGACCACCACGGGCTTGTTCCAGCTCTTGCCCAATTCGGCCGCCACGACGCGCGCGGCGATGTCGGCAGTGCCGCCGGCGGGGAAGGGCACGATGATCTTGACTTCGCGTTCGGGGTAGTCCGCGAAGGCCGGCGAGGCCGGCAGGGCAAAGGCGGTGGCCGTCAGCAGGGCGGCCGCAATAAACCGGCCTCGCACAGGGGCTGCATGCATGGAATTCGTCTCCTCGGTGTGCGCGTGGCCGCGCATCGTTTCTGGGGGTATTCCGCTCCCGGCGAGCCGGGAGCTCAAAGCCGCATGCGGCCCGCGCCTCATGCGACTGTGTGCTGCCGAACTACTTGTAAAACAAATATAGGTATTGAGCTATAGCTTGTCAACCAAGTATACTTTTTTCACCTTACTTATCTGACAACCGCACTGACAACCCACCCGCCAGGAGCCCCTTCCATGAAAACCACCCCGGTCACCGCCCAGGATCTGCAGCGCTCGGTCATCGCCGTGCCGCCGCTGGCCCGCAACGCCGATCTCTCGCTGAACGAAGCGGCCAACAAGACGCTGCTCGGCCACCTGGAAGCGGGCGGCGTGCGCAACGTCATGTATGGCGGCAACGCCAACTTCTACAACGTGGGTGTGAGCGAATATGCACGCATCGTGGACATGCTGGCAAGCCTGGCGGGTCCGGACACCTGGATCCTGCCCTCGGTGGGGCCCGACTACGGCAAGATGATGGACCAGGCCGCCATCCTGCGATCGCGCGCCTTTCCGACCGCGATGCTGCTGCCCATGTCCTTCCCCTATACCGACGCCGGGCTGGCCGACGGCGTGCGCCGCTTCACGGATGCGCTGGGCAAGCCTGCGGTGGTCTACATCAAGTCGGCCGACTACCTGGCCCCGGAAACCGCGGCACGTCTGATCGAGGAAGGCCGTCTCGTCGCCTTCAAGTACGCCGTCGTGCGCGACAACCCGTCCGAGGACGCCTACCTGTCCGCGCTGCTGCAAGCCGTGGATTCGCGCTGGGTCGTCAGCGGCATCGGCGAGCGCCCGGCCATTGTCCACTACCGCGAATTCGGCCTGAAGAGCTTTACGTCCGGATCCGTCTGCGTGGCGCCGCGCGGTTCGATGCGCCTCCTGCATCTCTTGCAAGAAGGCCGCTTCGACGAAGCCGAAGCCGTGCGTGAGCAGTACATGGGCCTGGAAGACTGCCGCGACGGCATCAGCCCCATTCGCGTGCTGCACGATGCTGTGACGCTGTCGGGCGTGGCGGACATGGGCCCGATGCTGCCGCTCCTGACCGGCATCTCCAGCACCGAACGCGAACGCGTAGCGCCCGTGGCGCGCGCGCTGGCCGCCTGGGATCGCGAAACCGCCACGGCATGACCGCGTGCGGCGCAGCGGACGCAATGCGGTTACGATGAGCGCCGTCCGCGCATCGCAGCAGTCTTTCAGGGCCTGTTCTCCGCGCGAGGACAGGCCCTACTACCAGGAGTTTCCGTGGCTCGACCCAAAGCATCCCCCTCATCCACGCCGCACGCGCCCGACGAGGCACAAGCGCCCGCCGCGCCGGTGCTGGAACGCGGGCACCGGGTGCGGCTGGCGGACCAGCTTTACGGGCAGATCTTCGAACAGATCGTGTCCGGCGGACTGAACGTTGGCGACAAGCTGCCGTCCGAAAACGAAATCTCCGAACGCTTCGGCGTGTCGCGGCCCGTCGTGCGCGAAGCCTTGCTGCGCCTGCGCGCCGACGGCCTCATCACCGCGCACCAGGGCCTGGGTACGTTTGTCAGCCACCAGCCTGCGCCGCGCCTGAAGGCCTTCAACGATGTGCAGAATGTCAGCGCCTATCTGCGCGCCCAGGAGGTGCGTGTGGCGCTGGAGGGCGATGCCGCGCGTCTGGCGGCGCTGCGGCGCACCGACGATCAGCTTGGAAAGATTGCCGACGCTCACGCCGCGTTTGCCGACACGCTGGCAAAGGGACAGGTGTCCGCCGAAGCGGATCTGGCCTTTCATGCCAGCATTGCCGAGGCCAGCGGCAACGACTTCTATCTGGGCGTGCTGGAAAGCATCCATGAGTCCATCAGCGGATTCATGCGCCTGACGCTCAACCTGACGCGCACCGGCTCGCGCCAGCGCGCGCAGCGCGTTGTGGACGAACATGCCACCATCCTGGACGCCATCCGCGAACAGGACGGCGAACGCGCGCGCGTCGCCATGCAATTCCATCTGGGTCAGGCGCGGCACAGACTGGTCGACCGCGACCGGGACTGACCCCGCTGCCGACGCCCGCCACACCTACAAGACGACAGGAGACAGACAGTGTCAGGGAACGGAGCAAACGCCACGGCCGTGCCGGTGGAGCAGGTGCGAGAACAGATCCTGCAGGTGCTGATGGCATGGGGCATGGCCGAAGACCTTGCCCACATCACCGCGGGCCTGATGGCGCGCACGGACCTACTGGGCATCGATTCGCATGGCATCTCCATGCTGCCCGCCTATGAGGACAAATGGCGCGCCGGCACGTTGCGGCTGGACGCACGGGCCCGCGTGGTGCGCGACGGCGGCGCCAGCGCGCTGATCGACGGCATGGGCGGCCTGGGCTATCCGGTCGCCGCGCAGGCCATGAACCTGGCCGTGGACAAGGCGCTGGAACACGGCGTGGGCGCTGTCTCGGTCTGCAACTCGCACCACTTCGGCGCGGCCGGCGTCTATGCGCGCATCGCCGTCGAGCGCGGCGTGGTGGGACTGGTCACCAGCAGCGCCAACGGCGTCATCATGGTGCCCACGCGCGGCGCGATGCCGATGCTGGGCACCAATCCCATCGCGTTCGGTGCGCCCGCCGCCTACAACGAACCCTTCGTGCTCGACATGGCGACGACGACCGTCGCGGCCAACAAGGTCAAGGTCTACGACTTCCTGGACAAGCCGCTGCCGCCGGGCTGGGCGGTGGACGGGCAGGGCGCGCCGGTCACGGACGCGGATGCGGCCATGCAGTACATCTTCAAGCGCCCCGAGGGCGGCCTCACGCCGTTGGGCGGCACCACCGCCATGAGCAGCCACAAAGGCTATGGCCTGGCGATGATGGCGCAGATCCTGGGCGGCACGCTCAGCGGCAGCGCGTTCGCTGCGCGGCGTGCGGGTACGCGCGGCCCCGGCGAGCCCGACGACGTCGGACATTTCTTCCTGGCGCTCAACCCCGACGCCTTCCGCGCGGCCGGGTCGTTCGAAACCGACATGGACGACATGATCGACGCCATGCACGACACGCCGCCCGCCGATCCCGCCGAACCCGTGCTGGTGGCGGGCGAGCCCGAAGCGGCCGAGCGCATGCGCCGGCTGCGCGAGGGCATCCCGATTCCCGCAGCGCTGGCCGAACGCCTGCGCGGCATCTGCGAGCGCGCTGGCACGCCGTATCTGCTGGATCCCGCCTGACCGGTCGTGGCCCGCGCGCAAGAAGCCCGGGGCGCTTTGCGGTCCCGTGGCCATCGGATTCCAAGTTCACTTTTCAAGACATGAGGTCAGCAATGAATTCACCTCTTCCCAATCGCTTCCGGCAACGCATCCTGGCCCGCGAGCGGCTCATCGGATTCTGGATGTGCATGTCCAGCCACATCACCGCCGAACTCGTCGGCCTGGCGGATTTCGACTGGCTGCTTCTGGATGGCGAACACTCGCCCAACGAGGTGCCGATGTTCCTGCAGCAGCTCCAGGCCCTGCAGGGCAGCGCCAGCGCGGCCGTGGGGCGTCCGTCCTGGAATGATCCGGTCGAGATCAAGCGCCTGCTGGATATCGGCTTCTATAACCTCTTGATTCCCTTCATCGAATCCGAAGAAGATGCGCGCCGCGCGGTGGCCGCCACGCGCTACCCGCCGCAAGGCATTCGCGGCGTGGCGGGCGCGATGCGCAGCAACCGCTACGGCACGGTGCCGGACTATCTGCACACCATCAACGACAACATCTGCGTGCTGCTGCAGATCGAAAGCCGTCCGGGCATCGAGGCGGTGGACGAGATCGCCGCCGTCGAAGGCGTGGACGGCGTGTTCATTGGCCCGTCGGACCTTGCTGCGGGATTGGGTCATATTGGCAACCCCGGCCACCCCGAGGTGCAGGAGGCGATCCGCCACCTGCATCAGCGCGTGACTGCGCAAGGCAAGGCGGTGGGCATTCTGGCGCCCGTGCATGCCGACGCGCGCCGTTATCTGGACATGGGGATGCACTTCGTGGCCGTGGGGACCGACCTGGGCGTATTCAAGCAGGCGACCTTCGCATTGCGCGAGGCGTTCCCGACCTGATGTCTTGATGCGCCAGGCCCCCGTGGGGGCGCTGGCCGTTGCGAGCGAAACCGCTACGCCGGCGCCGGACAGGCAAACTGTCCGGCGCCGTCTGCATTTACAGGCGGCTTACTCTTCCAGCGCGAGCAGCTCGGCCACGGTCTGGCGGCGCCGGATCAGGCGTGCCTCGCCCTGGTCCAGCAGGACCTCCGGTGCGAGCGGTCGGCTGTTGTAGTTCGAGGACATCGACGAACCGTAAGCACCTGCGTTGTGAAAGACCATGAAGTCGCCGATGCGCGGACGAGGCAGCAACTGGTCGGTCATGACGCCGCCTTCGTTCTGCGTGAATACGTCGCCCGATTCGCACAGCGGGCCGGCCACCGCGATGCGCGTCTGCGGCGCGTCCTGCGGGTCGCTGCCGTCCGGCGCATGCACCGAGATCCGGTGATAGCTGCCATACATGGCCGGGCGCATCAGATCGTTGAAGCCGGCGTCAACCAGCGCGAAGTCGCGCTCGGGACGCCGGTTGATCGAATGCACTTCGGCGACCAGCACGCCGGACTCGGCGATCAGGAAGCGGCCGGGTTCGATCTCCAGGCGGATCTCATGACCCAGATACTGGGCAATGCGCTGACGCGCGGCATCCCATTGCTCGAAGTAGTGATCGCAGTCGATGCGCGGCTCGCCGTCACGGTAGGGGATAGACAGCCCGCCGCCCGCCGAAATAGCTTCGATGTCGTGATCCAGCGACTTCACCACGTCCACCATGGCGTCGCACACGCTGGAAAGATGGCCGTAGTCCACGCCCGAACCGATGTGCATGTGCACGCCCACCAGCTTCAGGCCGTGGCGGCGCACGATGGAGATCGCCTCGGCCACATCGTCGATCCAGATGCCGTGCTTGCTTTGCGGGCCGCCGGTGTTGGTCTTGTTGCTATGGCCGTGGCCAAAGCCCGGGTTGATGCGCAACCAGACGCGATGGCCCGGTGACGCCTGGCCGACACGCGACAGCATGTCCAGCGACCCGGCGTTGACCGTGATGCCGTGCTTGAGCGCGGTAGCCAGCGTGGCGTGGTCGATCAGGTCGGCCGTGAAGACGATGCCTTCCGGTTCGCTGCGCGGGTCGAAACCGGCGGCCAGGCTTCTTTCGATCTCGCCCAGGGACACCGCATCCACCACCACACCTTGCGCGCGCATCAGGCGCAGGATGTGCAGGTTCGAGCACGCCTTCTGCGCGTAGCGGATCGTGTCGAAGCGGCGCAGTTGGGCGATGCGTTCGCGGATGACGGCGGCGTCGTACACCCAAAGCGGCGTGCCGTGTTCGGCGGCAAGTTGGGTGAGCTGGCGCGGATCGAAGGTCATGATGAAAGGAACCCTGTGGGAAGTGAAGCGAAGGCGGCATGATGCCTGCGTTGGTCCATCCAGTAAAATGCTTTGATTTTCGACACCGATTCATTCCTGATATGGGGGGCGCGATGCTCACGCATCGGCATATCGAAGTCTTCCGCGCGGTGATGATCGCAGGCAGCGTGACGAAGGCCGCCGATCTGCTCAACACGTCGCAGCCCACCGTCAGCCGCGAACTGGCTCGGATGGAGCAAACGATCGGTTTCGCTCTCTTCGAACGGATTGCGGGGCGCCTGCGGGCCACGATGCCGGCGTTGGCGCTCTTTGAAGAGGTGCGGCAGTCCTACGCCGGTCTTGAGCGCGTGGCGTCCGCCGCGGCCCGTCTGCGGGCGTTTCGCGAAGGGCAGCTGTCGGTGATCACCCTGCCGGCGTTTTCGCATTCGATACTGCCTGATGCGTTTCAGCGTTTTCATGGCCAACACCCCGGTGTGAGTCTGTCAGTCGAAACCCAGGAGTCTCCGCTGCTCGAAGAGTGGCTGACAGCACAGCGCTATGACCTTGGCTTGACCGAACACGATGCCGCGCCCGCCGGCACCCGGCTGGAATTGCTGGTGCAGGTTGACGAGGTCTGCGTGCTGCCTGACGGCCATCCGCTGCTGGCGCGCGCGGCGGTCGAGCTGGCGGATTTTGAAGGGCATTCCTTCGTCAGTCTGTCCGCCAGCGATCCCTACCGCGTCCAGATCGACGAAGCGTTCGCCCAGGCGGGCGTCTTGCCCCGCTCCATTGTGGAAACGCCTACTGCGGTGTCGGTTTGCACATTCGTGCGGCAAGGACTGGGCCTGGCGATCGTCAATCCGCTGACCGCGCTGGACTTCGTGGGACGAGGGCTGCACATTCGGCCGCTGACACGGTCGTTTCCGTTCCGCGTGAATGTGGTGTTTCCTGAACACCGTCCCGGTAATCCGCTGGTCGGCGCGTTCATGGAATCGCTGCGAGACGCCGCGGCAGCCATCAAGGGCAGGCTGGCGGCAGCAGAATCCGCATGAAGCGGGGGAGGGCAAGCCCGAGAGGGGGGCGGCCCGGTAGGCAGGCTGAGCGCAGGTTCTGGACCTTGGGGGGCGCAGCGAACCGCTCAGCGAACCGTTCAGTCAATCGGCGCAGACAACAAAAAAGGATGCCCGTGGGCATCCTTCTTTATTTGCCGTATTCGTGTCGCCCCGGAAGAAAAGGGCGGCAGAATGGCTTAGGCCAGCGCCTTGATGGCGGCAGCCAGGCGGCTCTTGTGGCGAGCGGCCTTGTTCTTGTGGATGATGTTCTTGTCAGCCACGCGATCGATCACGCTGGTGGCCTTCTGGAACACTTCGCCAGCCGCAGCCTTGTCGCCAGCGGCGATGGATTGGCGAACGCGCTTGATGGCGGTGCGCAGCATCGAGCGCAGGCTGGAATTGTGCTTGTTGCGCTCAACGGATTGGCGAGCGCGCTTGCGGGCTTGGGCGGTATTGGCCATGTTGCTTTGTAAGTTGAATTCGGCAAAGTCGAACATTGTAGCAAGCCCCGTGGGGAATGCAAGCTTTTAATGTCGCTTTAACCGATGGAGCGCCCGTCAACCGGGCGGGAGGGCGCTGCTGGGAAGAATTCCCGGGTTGGAGAACCCTTGCGTCAGATCCTCTTGAAAACATGAGGAAAATTCGCGGCGCCTATCGATAAAACCAATGGACAAACCACTGGATAAAAACTAGGTGTCGAGTATACAACGGAAACCGCGCCGCCCGGCATACCTTCGGGGCGGACGTTGTCAGGCGGCGACGTTGATGGAGACGAACCAGGGCGTGAAACGGCGCACCTGGATGGGCATCTGGTCTTGCAGGCTGTCCAGCGCGGCGTCGGTGTCGTCCAACGGAAAATGGCCGGACACGGGCAAGCCGCCTGCGGCCATGGACACGCGCAAGGTGCCGCTGCGATAGGGGCGCAGCGCCGCGATGACTTCGCCCAGGGGACGGCCACGGGCCTCAACCCAGCCCGATTCCCAAGCGGCTTCGGCCATGAGCTCGGCGCGCGGCGTGTCCATGCGGGCATTGTCGAAGCGGGCACCGGTGCCGGCGCGAATGGTGCCGTGCGCCCCGGACATGGTCTCGACTTCGACTTCGTGTTCGTGCACCACGACGACCGTACGCTGCGCCTGCTGGCGCACCATGTAGCGGGTGCCGAGCGCGCGGACCGTGCCCTGGGCAGTCTGCACCAGGAAAGGACGGCGGGAATCGGGTGCGACCGACACCGTCACGGCGCCATCCAGCAGACGGACCTGACGATACGCAGGCGTGAAGTCCAGGTTGACGCGGCTGCGCGCGTCGAGCAAAAGCTGGCTGCCGTCCGACAGCAGGTAGCGGCGGCGCTCGCCCGTTGCGGTGGCCGCGTCGGCGGCAACGTTGTTCAGCGGGTAGAACGCATTGCCGACATAGGCAGCGGCCGCGCCGGTGCTGGCGAGCGCAAGCGCGCCAGTCAGAAAACGGCGGCGGGGCGGCACGATGGCGGCGGGTGGGGGCGGGATCAGCGACTGGGCAGCGGCCGCGGCGTCGCCACTGCCGGTGGCATAGGCGTCGCCAAGCCGGCCAAACGACGATCCTGCCAGGGTGCCCGTCAGTTGCTGCCAGGCGTTTTCATGGACAGGGTCAGCCGCTCGCCAAGCCAGGAAGTCGTTGTAGTCTTGGGCCGTTGCCTTGCCGGAGCGCAGCAGCAGCAGCCAATTGATCACCTGGTCCGCCATGGGTTGTCCTTGGGCGTACTTCAATTCATGCTTCCCGCAGGCAGGGGCCTACAGGGGGTCCTCTCAGTGGCAATTTTTAAATCATAAAGGTTTTTTACCAAAGATTACGGGGTGGTTGTCAATTCTTGAAGAAATTAATGCGAAAAGCCGGCGTTTGGCCGGCTTTTTGAAGGCAATGTAGCCCGAACAGGCGGAATTACTGCTTCGGGCGTCGTCCGAAGTCCCTGGGGCGAAATCCAAACAGTAACAACATTCCGAAGTACACCACGCCGCTTGCCGCCAGCACGCCGGCCAGCAAGAGGACACGCTGGCCGGAGTGCGTTTGCAGCGAGATCCAGTCGATCCGTGTGTCCGCATACCAGAGCAGCGCCGCCAGCCCGGCCAGCGCGGGCACCAGGCGCAGGGCAAACGCAGTCCAGCCGGCACCCGGCATGTACACGCCCCGCCGCCGCAGCCCGATCAGGAGCGCCAGCGCGTTCAGGCAGGCGCCCAGGCCAATGGCCAAGGCGAGCCCCGCGTGGGCCAGCGTCGGCACCAGCATCACGTTCAGCAGCTGCGTCACCACCAGCACGGCGATGGCAATCTTCACGGGCGTGCGGATGTCCTGCTTGGCATAGAAGCCGGGGGCCAGGATCTTGACCGCCAGCAGGCCAATCAGCCCGGCAGAGTAGGAGATGACGGCCAGGCGCGTCTGCAGCACGTCCTGGGCGCTGAAGGCGCCGTAATGAAACAGCGTGGCGACAAGGCCGTCCGACAGCATTGCCATGCCCACCGCCGCGGGCAGCCCCAGCAGCAGTACCAGGCGCAGGCCCCAGTCGAGCAGCGCGCTGTAGCCGCCGTGGTCGTCGCGGGCATGCGCCGCGGACAGGCTGGGCAGCAGGACGGTGCCCAGCGCCACGCCCAGCAGCGCCGTGGGAAATTCCATGAGGCGGTCGGCGAACGACAGCCACGTCACGCTGCCCGGCGTGAGCCACGTCGCGATATTGGTGTTGATCAAGAGCGAGATCTGCGCCACCGACACGCCCAGCGTGGCGGGCGCCATCTGCTTGAGGATGCGCTGCACGGTCGGATCGGCCCAGGCCTGCCCAAAGCGCAGCGAAAAACGTGGCGTCAGGCCCAGGCGCGCCAGGGCCATCCATTGCACGGCCAATTGCAGCACCCCGCCGATCATGACGCCGACGGCCAGCGCGTAGACCGGGACGTCCATGCGCGGCGCAAGCCAGATGCAGGCGCCGATCATGGACAGGTTCAGCAGCACGGGCGTGAAAGCGGGCACTGCAAAGCGCCGCCACGTATTGAGCACGCCGGACGCGAAGGCGATCAGCGACATGCAGAGGATGTACGGGAACATCATCCGCGTCATCCAGACCGCCGCGCCGAATTCGGTGTCGCGCGCCGCACCCCGCAGGCCGCTGGCCATGGCGGACACCACCCAGGGCGCCGCGACGATGCCGATCAGCGTGACCAGCATCAAGGCGGCGGTCAACAGCAGGGCCACGCGGTCCAGCAGTGTGCGGACTTCTTCTTCGGAGCGGTTGTTGCGCGCGGCGCCCAGGATGGGGACGAAGGCCTGGGCGAAGGCGCCCTCGGCGAACAGGCGGCGCAGCAGATTGGGAATGCGGAAAGCGACCCAGAAGGCGTCGGTAATAGGGCCGGCGCCAAACGCGCGGGCCACCAGGATGTCGCGGATCAGGCCGGAAATGCGGGACAGCAAGGTGAAACTGCTGACCGTGGCCGCCGAACGGAACAGGCTCATGGGTGGACTACTGAAGTGAAAAGCGGGCCGGATCGCCGCGTTGATGGGGACGGAATGCCGGCCATCTGCAGGGCCGGCATTGCAAGGCCGGCCCCTTTGGACCGGCCCGTACGGACCGGCCATGAAGCTGAGTTACTTCGGCGGCATGCGGATGGCGCCGTCGAGACGGATGGTTTCGCCGTTCAGCATGTCGTTGGTGATGATGCTGTGGACCAGCTTGGCGTAGTCTTCCGGGCGGCCCAGGCGCGCGGGGAAGGGGATGCTGGCGGCCAGCGAGTCCTGCACTTCCTGCGGCATGCCGAAGATCATCGGGGTGCCGAAGATGCCCGGGGCGATGGTCATGCAGCGGATGCCGGTCTTGGACAGGTCGCGCGCGATCGGCAGCGTCATGCCCGCAACGCCTGCCTTGGACGCGGCATAGGCCGCCTGGCCGATCTGGCCGTCAAAGGCAGCGACGGATGCCGTGTTGATCATCACGCCGCGTTCGCCGGTGGGCTCGGGCGTATTGGCGCTCATGGCCTCGGCGGCCAGACGCATCATGTTGAAGCTGCCGATCAGGTTGATCGACACGACCTTCTGAAAGAGTTCCAGCGGGTGTGCGCCATTCTTGCCGACGATCTTGGCGGCGGGAGCCACACCCGCGCAGTTGACCAGACCAAACAGCGAGCCCAGTTCCAGCGCGGCGGCCACGACCTTCTTGCCGTCGGCTTCCTGCGTCACGTCGCAGTGCACGTAGCGCTGGCCGAGTTCCTTGGCGAGGGCTTCGCCCGGCTCGTCCTGCAGGTCGGCAATGACGACCTGGGCGCCATGTTCGACCAGCATGCGGGCGGTGCCGGCGCCCAGGCCGGATGCGCCGCCGGTAACGATGAATACCTTGTTCGCGATTTCCATGTGTGTACCACCAGATCAGTTCAAGGGAAGGAAGGCGGCGCGCCGGGCGCCGGATGCAACAAGGCCTTCGGGCCTGGGCCGGGACGCGCTGCGTCCGGCCGGCGCCGAAGGCCTTTGGGCCATCGAGACGCCGATCAGCTTTGAACGGCTTCGAAAAGGCGCGACTTGATTTCGTCGACGGCGCCCACGCCCGAGATCTTGCGGTACTTCGGGGCAGCAACGGAATCTTGCTGCGCCCAGGCCGAGTAGTAGTCGACCAGGGGCCGCGTCTGCTCGCGGTACACCGACAGGCGGTGGCGCACGGTTTCCTCGCGGTCGTCGTCACGCTGGACGAGGTCTTCGCCGGTGACGTCGTCCTTGCCTTCGGTCTTGGGCGGGTTGAAGCGCACGTGGTAGCTGCGGCCGCTGGGCTGGTGCACGCGGCGTCCGCTCATGCGTTCGATGATGTCTTCTTCGGGGACGGCGATTTCCACGACGTAGTCCAGCTTGACGCCGGCGCTCTTGAGCGCGTCGGCCTGCGGGATGGTGCGGGGAAAACCGTCGAACAGGTAACCGTTGGCGCAGTCGGGCTGCGTCAGGCGGTCTTGCACCAGGCCGATGATGATCTCGTCGGAAACCAGGCCGCCGGCGTCCATGACCTTCTTGGCTTCAATACCCAGCGGGGTGCCCGCCTTCACCGCGGCGCGCAGCATGTCGCCGGTGGAAATCTGGGGAATGCCGAAGTGCTGCGTTAGAAACGCGGCCTGGGTGCCTTTGCCGGCGCCGGGGGGTCCGAGCAAGATGAGACGCATGAGTGCTCCTGAAGGGGTTTATTTTTTGTGATCCGGGGGATTATGCCGCAACGCAGCAGCCAATGCGGGGCTGCGCCATGGGAAATAACCCTTATATCTGATTGCTGTAGATCAAGCGGACGCGCTCGAGATCGGCCGGGGTATCTACCCCACCTGCAGGAGGCGTCGACGCCCGATGGACGACGATGACGTGGCCGTGTTCCATGGCTCGCAATTGCTCCAGCGATTCGAAGCGTTCCAGCGCGCCTTGCGGCAGGGTCGGGAAGCGGCGCAGGAACGACGCGCGGTAGGCGTACAGGCCGATGTGATGCCAGGCAGGCAGCCCCTGCGCCAGCACACGTTCGCCGCCGGCCAGCGCGTCCCGCGCCCAGGGAATGGGGGCGCGCGAAAAATACAGCGCGCGGTCGTCCGCGGCGCAGACCAGCTTGACGACGTTGGGATTGAACAGCGCCTCGGCGTCGGCCAGGGGGCAGGCACAGGTGGCGATGTCAGCCTGCGGATACGCTTGCAGCTTGGCCGCCACCGCGTCGATGAGTTCGGGTTCGATCAGGGGCTCGTCGCCCTGCACGTTCACCACGATGGCGTCGTCGGGCAGGCCAAGCTGCTCGACCGCTTCGGCCAACCGGTCGGTGCCGGTGGGGTGATCGCCACGGGTCATCAGGGCGCGCAAGCCGTGCGCCTGCGCCGCCTGCTGCACGCGCCCGTCATCGGTGGCGATGAAGATCTGCGAGGCGCGGGACAGGGCAGCACGGTCGGCGGTGCGCACGACCATGGGCTTGCCGGCGATGTCGGCCAGCGGCTTGTCGGGCAACCGGGTCGACGCGGTGCGTGCCGGGATGATGGCGATGAAGCTCACGATGCGGCGTTCAGCGAGGGGCGGCGGTGTCGTCCAGCGCGCGGGCCTCGGATTCCAGCATGACCGGAATGCCGTCGCGCAGCGGGAAGGCCAGCCGGTCCGCACGGCAGACCAGTTCGGCCTGCTGCCGGTCGTGTTCGAGGCGGCCCTTGCACAAGGGGCAAACGAGGATGTCGAGAAGGCGGGATTCCATGACCGCGATTCTAAAACAGTTTTGCCGCCGGGCAGCGTGCGGCGCGTCGGGGTTGCGGCAAGCGGCCTGTTACGCCGTTGGGCTGCGGCCCCGGTTTTCGCTTGCACCGTTCTGCTCACGACCCGGGCGCTCTTTGCAAGCGCGCAGCGCGTCGGCCAGCCAATCAAAGAGCCTTGGGTCGGAGAACGCGGCTTGCACCGGCACTTCCCACAAGCGGGGATCGTTCAAGGCGCCGCATTTGATGGCGTCCTTAGCGGTCACCAGGATGATGTCGGCGTCCAGCGCCTGGAAGGGTGACGTAGCGTAGTCGTGGTGATCGGGCAGGGGAAGCGTTGCGGACAGCGTGATGCCGGCTGATCGCAGCGTGGTGAAAAAGCGCTCCGGATTGCCGATGCCGGCTGCGGCCGCGATGCGGGGCTGGCCGGCAAAGGCGGACAGCGGCTGCGTGGCCTGTCCCCCGATATGGCGCGCCAGGCTGGGTTCGAGCCACATCTGGATATGGCGCGGCCGGGTGTCTGCCACCGTTGGGAGGCGGCCGTCATGCTGCGAAGGCGCCTCAACGGTGTCAGACACTGCAGTCGAGGCGCCGGGCGTGCCGATATTCGTGACCACGGCGTCCACGTCGGCCAGACGGCTGGCGGGTTCGCGCAGCGGGCCGGCGGGCAGCAGGCGCCGGTTGCCCACGCCGCGCTGGTCCTGCACCACGATTTCGATGTCCCGTGCTAACGCCAGATGTTGCAGGCCGTCGTCCGAGACGATGACATCGACCTTCGGATGCGCCTGCAGCAACACCTGGGCGGCGAGGGCGCGCTTGGGGTGGATGCACACGGGGGCGCCGGTGGCGCGCGCGATCAGCGCGGGTTCGTCGCCGAATCGAGCGGCTTCCAGGTCGCCCAGCCCCACCCGCGGATGGGGACCGACCTTGACGCCATAACCCCGGCTGACCACACCGGGCGTGTAGCCGCGGGCCCGCAGGTTCTCGACGGTGGCGATCACCATGGGCGTCTTGCCTGTGCCGCCCACGAAGATATTGCCGATCACGACCACGGGCACGGGCGGCCGGTAGGACACCTTGGCGCCGCTGGCGTAGCGCGCGCGCTTGCGCTCGACCGCCCAGGCGGTCAGCGCGGACAGCGGGCGCAGGGCGGTGGACAGCCAGCCGCCGCGCTGCCATTGGCGGGCCAGCAGTGATGCGCGTCGGGTTTTCAACGGTTGGTCTGGGCGGCGAAATTGACGCGGCCGATGCCGGCAAGGCGCGCGGCTTCCATGATGTTGATCACGGACTGGTGGGTGGCCTGGGCGTCGGCATTGATGATGACGAGCGGCTCGGTCTTGCCGGCCGCGGCCTGGCGCAGGGCGTCGGCGATTTCGGGCGGCGTGGAGACGTCGATCAGGGTCCCGTTCAGGGCGTAGCGGCCATCCTGGCTGACCGCGACTTCCAGCGCGGGCGGCGTGTCCTGTTCGGACGATGCCTGGGGCAACGTCACCTTCAACTGCGTGAACCGGGTGAACGACGTGGTGGCCGCCAGAAAGATGAGGATGACCAGCAGGACGTCGATGAGCGGAATCAGGTTGATGTCCAGCTCATCGCGGTCGCCCCGGGAACCGCGGAAATTCATGGGCGGGCCTCGCGGGAGGCGCGCGCCGGCGCAAGGGCACGGATCAGGCGCGATGCAGCCTGTTCCATGGCGTTGAGGTAGCCGTCCACGCGGCCGCGCAGATAGCGGTGCGCAATCATGGCGGGAATGGCGATCAGAATGCCGAAACCGGTGTTGTAGAGCGCGATCGAAATGCCGCGCGCCAGTTGGGCGGGGTCGCCGCCGCCGGGCGTGTAGGAGCCGAAGATTTCGATCATGCCGACGACCGTGCCGAACAGGCCCATCAGCGGGGCGACGACGGCGATGGTGCCGATGGCGGAAATGTAGCGGCTGAGATCATGCGCGACGGCGCGGCCAGTGTCTTCGACCACGTTGCGCAATTCTTCGCGCGGCAAGTGGCGGTGGCGCATCACTTCGGCCAGCACGCGGCCCAGCGGCGAATTGCGTTCCAGCCGGTGGATCGAGTCTGGCGTGTCCTGGTGATTGCGCAGCATTTCGGCGACCTGCTCGTTCAGGCCGCGCGGCATCACCAGGTTTCGGCGCAGGGACAAAAAGCGCTCGAAGATCAGCGCCAGGCCCAGCACGGATGTCGCCAGCAGGGGCCAGATGGGCCAGCCGGCCTCGCGCAGAATGGAAAGCAAAGCGGTCAACTCCTGAGGAGCCGAAGGCGCCGCAAGCGGCGCACAGTGGCATCTGAATAAGCCGAAACTGTAACGGTGCGGCGCGTATGTGGCAAGGCAGGGGAAGACCCGAATTATCCACAGAATCTGTGGATAATTCTGTGTAGAACTCAGCCGGAAGGCTTATGGGCACGGGGCTTGCGCTTGTTTGCTTCAAATGCGCGCACTGCCGTGTCCTATATAAGCCCTTATAAATCAATGACTTGCACCGAATTTGCTGGCTTTCTGGGCAGTTCGTGCAAATTTCTGCGAACGCGGTATCATTGCGCCCCGCTCCGCCTGCCCTGTGGACAGGTTCGCATCGGAAAGCCCCATGACAATTGAGCTCCCAGTCACAAACAACGCATTTGCGCGGGAAATCCTTACAGTTGCCCAGCTAAACCAAGCAGTGGGGCAGTTGCTGGAACGCAGCATCCCGGCGCTGTGGGTTCGCGGCGAGATTTCCAACTTCACGCAGGCGGCGTCCGGGCATTGGTACTTCACGCTCAAGGACAGCCGGGCCTCCGTGCGGGCCGTCATGTTCCGCAGCCGCGCTAGCGCCGTGGGCTTCGTGCCCCGGGCGGGCGACCAGGTCGAGATCCGGGCGCGCGTTTCCCTGTACGAACCGCGGGGCGACTATCAGCTCCAGGCTGACGCCATGCGGCGGGCAGGATTAGGGAATCTGTACGAGGCTTTTTTGCGCCTCAAAGAGCAACTGGCCTCCGAGGGGCTGTTCGATCCGGCCCGCAAGCGCGAGCCCGTCCGTCTGCCCCGCGCGATCGGGGTGATCACCTCGCTGCATGCGGCAGCGCTGCGCGACGTGCTGTCGGCCCTGGCCCGGCGGGCGCCGCAGGTGCCGGTCATCATCTATCCGGCCCCGGTTCAGGGGGCGGATGCCGCCAACAAGCTGGCCGCGCAGTTGCGTCTGGCCAACGAGCGGGCCGAGGTCGATACGCTCCTGCTGGTGCGGGGCGGCGGCAGCATCGAAGACCTCTGGAGCTTCAACGACGAAGACCTGGCGCGCCAGGTGGCGGTCAGTGAGATTCCCGTCATCAGCGGCGTGGGTCACGAAACCGACTTCACCATCGTGGACTTCGTGTCCGACCTGCGGGCGCCCACGCCCACCGCCGCGGCCGAACTGGCCTGCGCGCCGCGCGCCGAATTGCTGGGCCGCGTCATGCAGACACTGCAAACCATGGTGCGCGGCCAGCAGCGCCGGCTGGAGCGGGCAGCGCAGCGCCTGGACCGCGCCACCGCGCAGTTGGTGTCCCCGGCACAACGCCTGCAACACCAGCGCGAGCGCTTGAACAGCCTGCAATACCGACTGGCGTCGGCCTGGTCCGCGCCGCAAGGCCGGCGCGCCGCGCGCGTCAATCTGCTGGCGCAGCGCCTTAGCCATCGCGTGCCGGATACGGGCAGGGCCGCCGAACGTCTGGCGGGCGCCGTGCGTCAACTGGGGCAGGCCCATGCCCGCCTGCTGGTGCAGCGGCGTAATCGCCTTGCCGCCGCCTCGGCGCAACTGCGCGCCCTGGATCCGGGCAATACGCTGGCGCGCGGTTACGCGATCGCCCGCGACGCGGAGGGCCGCATTGTTCGTGACGCGGCCGCGCTGTCGGCGGGCCA
Organism: Achromobacter animicus; assembly: GCF_040775605.1. Lineage (NCBI taxonomy): Bacteria > Pseudomonadati > Pseudomonadota > Betaproteobacteria > Burkholderiales > Alcaligenaceae > Achromobacter > Achromobacter animicus. The sequence continues at coordinate 3,856,392 of NZ_JAYGJK010000001.1, read as the reverse complement.
GCCGCTCGACCTGAGCTTCGCGCAGGGCGGGGCGCAGGTCCAGGTGCAATCCACGCGTTCCACGCGCGACCCAAGCTAGTTTTTCCGCGAGCCCCGACAGGGGACGGCGCGCGGCGCGATCGCACGCAAATCCTCTCCACCCGAATCATGGCGGCAGGATGTTCCACGACAGAAATCTGAAATGGGCGGCCACCGGACTGGCCGCGGCGATATGGGCGACCGGGGTGGGCTCCGTGGCCTACGCGGAAAACGCAGCCGTTTCCCCCGCAGCGGCATCAGCCACCGCACCCTCAGTCACACCACCCTCAGCCGCAGCCGCCGATTGCAACTGCACGTCGCCGTACCGCGAATACAAAAGCGCCGATACGCCGGAGACTGAGGCCCTGTTCGCAGCAGTCGGCCGCAACGACGAGGCGGCATTCCTGGGCGCGCTGGCGCAGGTCGAACGGCCCGGCGACTATGCCCGTGACGGCGTCCCCTTGCTGCACGCCTTGGTGATGCCGCCACGTGATCTGCGGTCGCAGTACGTGTATTGGGACATGACGCCGGAAGACGCGGCGCGGTTGCGCCAGGCGCACGAGGCCGGCCTGCCGGCCCGCGCGCGCATGCTGGCCGCGCTGCTGGCCACCAAGCCGGACCTGAACGACATCACGTACGAATCGCGCCGGCCACCGCTCCACCTGGCGCTGTTGTACGGCACGCCGGCCATCATGGAGGCGTTGCTGGCCGCGGGCGCCAACCCCGACCAGCGGGGTGACCAGAACAACACCCCGCTGGAATTCCTGCTGCACCGCGATTTCGAATTCGCAGTGCGCCAGACCTACCTGCCGCGCCTCGTCGACCGCAAGAGCCTGACGCGCATGGTGGTGGCCCTGTTCGGTGCCGGCGCCAGCCGCCCGTATGCGGCGCTCGACGCCGATACCGCAGCGTCAAGTGTCTTGAAGGACGGACAGGGCAAGACGCGGCCCGCGGCGGACTTCCTTGCGTGGTTGCCCCTGGTGGAACTGACGGAAGGTGCAGAGGCGCTGCGAGCGCTGACCGCCACGGGCAGCCGGCCTGCCTATGAAGAGGAACTGACCGCCCTGGCGTTCGCCGCCTACGAAGGCGATGCGCAGGCCGTGTCGTACCTGATGGAGGAGGGCCCTCGCACGATCCCGGCCACGGCGTACGGAGAAACCGGCGACCGTGACGTGTGGCTGGATGCGGCGCAAGCAGCGGTCGAAGGCGGACACCCCGCAATCGCCGAACATTTGCTGCGCGCGGGCATGCCCTTCGCGCAACGCGGCCCGCAAGTGGGCTCGGGCGGCCTGATATTCGCCAAGCCCCAGATGGGCAACCGGCCGATCATGAACCTGGCGGCCCAGCGCGGCGACACGCAGACCGTGCAGCGCCTCCTGGCCCTCGGTGCGCCGGTCGACGGCGATCCCGCGGAACCGTATGGCAACACGCCGCTGGCCGATGCCGTCGAAGCCGGCAATTCCGGCGTCGTGAAGGCGCTGCTGGCCGGGGGCGCCGATCCGGGCTTGCGGCGCGAAGGCTATGACCGCCGGTCGGCGCTGGAGGTTGCGGTGCGGGCCGGAGACACCGCGCTGCTGCGCACCCTGTTGGCGGCGATGAAACCCGACGCGCTGCGCGCGGCGCTGCAGAACCCCGCCGACTCGCCTGTCGCGCAACTGCTGCGGCAGCCGGGCGGGCAGGGCGCGGCAGTGCTGCGCATGTTCGCGGACGCCGGTTTCGATATGAAGACGCTGGACGCAAGCGCCATTCGCCAGGCGCTCGAAAGCCGCGATACGGCGCTGGCCTTGATGCTGATCGAGGCGGGCGTGCCGGTGAATCCGTACGTGGACCCCGCGGTAACGGCGGACGATAAAGCGTCCGGGGACGGGGCCGGCCGCAATGCCTGGCCGCCAAGCCTGGACGATCCGCGCGGCACGCCGCCGCTACTCCTGGCGGCGACCTCGGGCCAGGTGGCGGTCGTCGATGCATTGCTGGCCAAGGGTGCGGACCCCGCCGCCATCGCGCCGGACGGCGAGAGCGCTTTGTATTGGCTGATCGGTCGTCAGGACACCGCCATGCTGGATCGGCTGCTGCCCGCCGGCGCGCGGTTGGACGACCCGCGGCTGCCGGTCGCGCCCAACCCGTACGCACTGCTTAACGCCGCCGTGGCGTCCGGCGACATGGAAACGGTGCGCCGCGTGAGCGCGGCGAACCGCCAGTCGGTTGCGCAAGCGTGCATGCCAGACAACGGGGAGTTCGTGCTGATCGACAAGCCTGGCTACTTTGCAGCACTGCATGCGGCCGGTTTCACCGGTCAGCCATCGTCATGCGCGCGGGATGGACGTGCCTTGCCCGATCGCATCGTGTCGATGCTGCTGCATAGCCGGGAGCTGGTCACCGCGCGGCATGACACTGTGGTGCAGGTATTGCGTCTGTTGAAGGCGTCGGGCACCGATCTGGATGCGCCGCTGCCCGACGGCGATACGCCCCTGAACGCCGCCATCCGGCTGGGACGCCGGGACCTCGCCCAAGCGTTGCTCGACGCCGGCGCCAGCCCTGATGCCGGCGACGGCTCGGGCCGCGGTCCTGCGTGGATCGCACTTGAAACCGGCCAGCCCGCCATGCTGTCCTTATTGGCGCAGCACCACGCGCGCTTTGACGCGGCGGTGGCGCCGCCGGGCCAGTCGTTCCGCACGGCGCTTGCCTGCCAATCCGATCCGGCCTTTGCGCGCGTCCTGCAGGATGCGGGCATCACGCTGCGGGCGGACTGCGCGCCGCCGCCCGCGCAAGGCCGGCGCGTGGGATCCAAAGCCGCCAGCAAGTCTTCGGAAGCCGTGCGCATTCCGGGCCATTACTACCTTCGCGGCGTGCGGGAAGTCGGCAGCGAATTGCTGCTTCTGGAAGACGGCAGCTTCGAATACTTCCTGAGCTATGGCGCTGTCGACATCAACGCGCGGGGCGCCTGGCGCAGCGACGGCAAGCAAGTGTTCCTGGACACGCCGCCGCTGCGGCCGTACTCCGCCATCGCGAACGTGCGCGCGGACACCAGGCCGGCCAAGGCCGGCATGCTGACGGTGCGCGTGTATCACCGCGGCCGCCCGGTCAATATCGACGTGGCGGTGTCATCGGCCGATCAGGACTACGGCGGCGGGCCGCGCCAATCGGAAGGGGCGGACGGCGTCTCCGTGCCCATCGCGGCAGGCGCGTTGAAGGCGCTGGCCGTCTTCGTGCCGGCGCCGTCTGGTGGACGTTGGCACGAGGTGGACGTGGCCCGCATCGACGCCGCCACGCGGGCCGTGCGCATCGACGTCGACGTGCCCGATGACGCGGCCAGCGCGCCGCTGCACAAGGTCCTGGCCATGGATAAGGACGGCGCGCTGGTCGAAACCGGCAACGGGCAGGAGCTGCGTTACGTGAAGTGACGCCATGGTGACGCCATGTGGTGAGGCCATGCGGTCACGCCGTGCGCGCCGCCGCGCGCGGGCGCAACAACGCGCGGTCATAAGCATGTGCCCGTTAACCCCGCGCCAGCGCGGGGTTAACACGGTATCCTCAGGAGTTGCCGATACAATTGACCGGCTTGATCGTGCTCTCAACAGAAGGAACCATCACATGGCACATACTCTTCCCCCCCTGCCTTACGAACTTGACGCTCTGGCGCCGCACATCTCCAAGGAAACGCTGGAGTTCCACTACGGCAAGCATCACCAGACGTACGTCACGAATCTGAACAACCTGATCCCGGGTACGGAATTCGAAACGCTGTCGCTGGAAGACATCGTGAAGAAGTCCTCGGGCGGCATCTTCAACAACGCAGCCCAGGTCTGGAACCACACGTTCTACTGGAACAGCCTGGCTCCCAAGGCCGGCGGCGCACCGACGGGCGCGCTGGCAGACGCCATCAACGCCAAGTGGGGCAGCTTCGACGCCTTCAAGGAAGCCTTCAACAAGTCGGCTGCCGGCAACTTCGGTTCGGGCTGGACCTGGCTGGTCAAGAAGGCCGACGGTTCGGTTGACATCGTCAACACCAGCAACGCCGCCACCCCGCTCACGACGGCCGACAAGCCGCTGCTCACCTGTGATGTCTGGGAACACGCGTACTACATCGACTACCGTAACGCGCGTCCCAAGTACCTGGAAAACTTCTGGGCCCTGGCGAACTGGGATTTCGCTGCCAAGAACTTCGCCTGATCGGCGGTTCCGGCACGCATGCGGTCTTAGCGCCGCATGCCTGGAAACACGACCCCTCGCCCCGGCGAGGGGTTTTCTTTTGTTCAGCAAAAAGTCAGTTTAGAAAACCCTGTCGACAGTCGCGTTCATTACACGGAACTGACGCCTGAACTGGCTTTTTCTCAGGGTAAGCCCTAGCCCAAACGTCGATATCGTTCCTCCCCGGTCAGCGCTTGCACCCCGAAGCGCATGGCTGCGGCAAAGCCGCCACAAGCCGGGGCACACACAGGGAAGGGAAGCATGTTGCGGTTATTTTCGGGGATGCGCATCGGCGCTCGCCTGACAGGGGCGTTTTTGCTGGTGGCGGTGATAGGCGGTGCGATCGGGGCCTTCGGCGTATGGGGGCTGTCGCGTATCAATGAAATGAATGACAGGCTTTACGACACCGAATTGCGCGGCATTTCGGATCTGAAGGAAGCCAACATCAATCTGATCTACGCAGGTCGTGCGCGCAATGCGTATCTGGGGGCGTCGACCGACCAGGAGCGTCTGGCGCTGCGCAAGCAGTTTGACGACGCGGTCAAGAACATGGACGTGCTGCGCGAGAAGGCAGCCGCCAATTTCTACGAAGAACAGACCAAGCACCTGCTCGCGCAGTTCGGCGAAACCGAACAGGTGTGGAAGCGCGAGGCGGCCGCATTCTTCGATGCGGCCAAGTCGCAGCCCATGACGCAGACCGATCCGCGCGTGGCCGAGGCCGAAAAGCGCGTCATCGCCTCGTCGCAGAAGCTCGATGACCTGATGACCAATCTGGCCATCAGCAAGGAAAAGGCCGCCGAGCGCTCGGTGGCGGAAGGCACGGCGCTTTACAACACGGTTCGCGCCATCATGATCGCCCTGGCGATCGCGGGCGTAGCGGTTGGCATGCTGTTGGGATGGCTGGTGACGCGCGGCATCGTTCGCCCGCTGACCGAGGCCGTATCGGCCGCACGCCAGGTGGCTGCCGGCGACCTGACCGCCGATATCCGCGTGGTCACGCGCGACGAGACCGGCGACCTGATGGGCGCGCTCAAGGCCATGAACGAAAGCCTGGCCCGTATCGTCAAGGACGTGCGTGACGGCTGTGAAAACATCGCCTCGGCGTCGTCGCAGATCGCGCAGGGCAACGCCGATCTGTCGCAACGCACGGAAGAGCAGGCCTCCTCGCTCGAAGAAACCGCGGCCTCGATGGAAGAGCTGACCAGCACGGTGCAGCAGAACGCCAACAACGCCAGCGAGGCCGACCGCCTGGTCAGCCAGGCGTCGAACGTCGCCGTGCGCGGCGGCGAGGTGGTCGAGGGCGTGGTGCAGACCATGAGCGCGATCTCGGACAGTTCGCGCCGCATCGCCGACATCACGGGCGTGATCGACGGCATCGCGTTCCAGACCAACATCCTCGCGCTCAATGCCGCCGTGGAAGCGGCGCGCGCGGGCGAGCAGGGCCGCGGCTTCGCGGTCGTGGCGGGCGAGGTGCGCACGCTGGCCCAGCGTTCCGCTGTGGCTGCAAAGGAAATCAAGGCCCTGATCGACGAATCCGTGACGCGCGTCGAAGGCGGCTCGCGTCAGGTCGACGAGGCCGGACGCACGATGCGCGAAGTGGTGGACAGCGTGCGCCAGGTCGCGACGCTGGTGCGCGAGATCTCGGGCGCATCGGAAGAGCAATCGACCGGCATCGGGCAGGTGAACCAGGCCGTCTCGCAGATGGACACGGTGACCCAGCAGAACGCCGCCCTGGTCGAGGAAGCCGCGGCCGCCGCGGCCAGCATGCAGGAGCAGGCCACGCGTCTGGCGCAGGAAGTGCGCCGCTTCAAGGTGGATGCAGGCAGTGGATCTGCGGTTCAGGCGCAAGCCCGGCTGCTGCCGGCCGAACGCGTGGCGGTGCGCATGCCCGCCGCGCCGGCAGCCCGTGCGTCGCAGGCCCGGCCCGCGCTGGCAGGCGCTTCGCAGGACGAATGGTCGTCGTTCTGAAGCCTTGCCGCGTGGTGATGGACGGCCGTTGACCGGCCGTTCCCGTCCGCGCTTGCGCGTGCGCAACGCTGCATTCTTTCGGCTACGGGTCAGGATGGGATGGTAAGGTTGGCAACCTCCCCACGCCGCCCTGTCCCCGTCCATGAGTCTGCCCGACCCCGTCCGTCGCGTCATCGCCCGAACACGCCGGCTGGCGCGCCGCAAGGTGCGCCAGATCAACCGTCTGTCCAGGAAGAGCGTGCAGCTCGGGCTGTTGCTCGGCGGCGCCGCGTTGGTGGCGCTCATGTCGCTGGGCTTTGCCTATCTGGCCGACAAGGCGCTGGCCTGGAACCGCCAGTGGGTCGCCTACAACGGCTGGCTGGCGTTGCTGGTCATGCCGTTTGGGCTGGCCGCGCTGCGCTGGCTCACGCTGCGTTTCGCGCCCAACGCTTCCGGCAGCGGCATTCCGCAAGTCATCGGCGCCTTGTCGCTGCCGCCAGGTCCCAGCCAGAACAGCCTGGTGTCGCTGGCCCAAAGCCTTTGGAAGATACCGCTGGCGTTCTTCGGCATGCTGTGCGGCGCGTCGATCGGCCGCGAGGGTCCTTCCGTGCAGGTCGGCGCGGCGCTGATGCTGGCGTGGGGCGATTTCTGGAAACGCCGCGGTTTGCAGCTGCGCGGCTTTCACGCCAACGAGCTGATCGCAGCGGGCGCCGCCGGCGGCCTGGCGGCGGCCTTCAACGCGCCGCTGGCCGGCGTCATCTTCGCCATCGAGGAACTGGGGCGCGGCACCGTGCTGCGCTGGCAGCGGCTGGTGCTGATCGGCGTGCTGGCCGCCGGCTTCCTGGTGGTGGCGGTGGAAGGCAACAATCCTTATTTCGGCGTCTTTGCCGGCGCGCCCCTGTCGCAGAACATGGTGATGTGGATCGTCATCTGCGGCGCCCTCAACGGCGCGCTGGGCGGCATCTTCGCCCGCCTGCTGGGCAAGGGCCCGATCGGCGCGGCGCCGCAGTCGTGGCGCGCGTGGATCCGGATGCATCCGATCTGGACGGCGTTCATCATGGGCCTGGCGCTGGCGGTGATCGGCCTGTGCACCGCGGGCAGCGTGTACGGCACCGGCTACGCCGTCGCGGCTGACCTGCTCAACGGCAAGGACGCGGTGCCGGACGGCTTTGGCCTGGCCAAGCTGGCGGCCACCGTCGCGTCCTATTGGGCGGGCATTCCCGGCGGCATCTTCACGCCGGCGCTGACCACGGGCGCGGGCATCGGCCATCACATCTGGGAGTTGGCAGGCGAGGGCGTCGACCAGCGCGTGCTGGTGCTGCTGTCCATGGCGGCCTTTCTGGCGGCCGCTACCCAGGCGCCCTTGACGGCGAGCGTCGTGGTGATGGAAATGACGGGCAGCCAGCCGATGCTGTTCTGGCTGCTGGTCGGGTCGTTGCTGGCTTCGGGCGTGTCGCGCCAGTTCTGCCCGCAACCGTTCTACCACCTGGCGGCCGGCCGTTTCCGCCGTCAGGCCATCGTCGACGCGGGCCGCGCGGCCAAGGCCGGCGCGCACTGATCCCGGGCATGGCGGCCCGGTTCCGTGCACGCGCGCGCCGGTCCAATGTGAACGTCTACTGGACACTGTCCGTTCTGCGGACATCCGGGTAACGCACCAACTTGGCGCGAAACCGCTGCGTTAACATCGTCCGATCCCGAGTTCTTTCACTTCACTTCGAGCTTCCCATGACCGTGAATGCCTTTATCTGTGATGCGATTCGTACCCCCTTCGGCCGCTACGGCGGTGCGCTGGCTTCCGTGCGGCCCGACGATCTGGCTGCCGTAGCCATCAAGGCGCTGGCGGCGCGCAATCCTGGCGTGCGCTGGGAAGAACTCGACGACGCCATCATGGGTTGCGCCAACCAGGCGGGCGAAGACAACCGCAACGTGGCCCGCATGGCCACGCTGTTGGCCGGCCTGCCGGTCGAAGTGCCCGGCGCCACGGTCAACCGTTTGTGCGGCTCGGGTCTGGACGCCATCGGCACCGCCGCGCGCGCCATCCGCGCCGGAGAAGCCGGCCTGATGCTGGCCGGCGGCGTGGAAAGCATGAGCCGCGCCCCGTTCGTCATGGGCAAGGCCGACAGCGCCTTCTCGCGCAGCGCCGCCATCTATGACACCACCATCGGCTGGCGTTTCATCAACAAGCTGATGAAGGCACAGTACGGCGTGGACTCGATGCCCGAGACCGCCGAAAACGTCGCCGACGATTTCAACATCAGCCGCGCCGACCAGGATCTGTTCGCGCTGGCCAGCCAGGAAAAGACCGCGCGCGCCCAGAAGGAAGGATTCTTCGACGCCGAGATCGTGCCCGTGTCGATCGCCCAGAAAAAGGGTGACCCGATCATCGTCTCCAAGGACGAGCACCCGCGTGAAACGTCGCTGGAATCGCTGGCCAAGCTCAAGGGCGTGGTCCGCGAAGGCGGCAGCGTCACGGCCGGCAACGCGTCGGGCGTGAACGACGGCGCCGCCGCGTTGCTGCTGGCCGATGAAAAGGCTGCCGCCCGCCACGGCCTGACCCCGCGTGCCCGCGTCGTCGGCATGGCGACCGCCGGCGTCGCGCCGCGCATCATGGGCATCGGTCCGGCGCCCGCCACGCAGAAGGTGCTGGCTCAGACCGGCCTGACGCTGGATCAGATGGACGTGATCGAACTGAACGAAGCGTTCGCCGCGCAAGGCCTGGCCGTGCTGCGCCAGCTTGGCATCGCCGACAACGATCCGCGCGTGAACCCCAACGGCGGCGCGATCGCCCTGGGCCACCCGCTGGGCGCCAGCGGCGCGCGTCTGGCCACCACGGCCATCAACCAGCTGCATCGCACCGGCGGCCGCTATGCGCTGTGCACGATGTGCATCGGCGTCGGCCAAGGCATCGCGCTGATCATCGAACGCGTGTAAGGCGCGTGGTACGGCCGGCGGCGCGCGTCGCGCTGTCCGGCAAACAACAAGGGAGCCCTCGGGCTCCCTTTGTCATTACCTGCTGGGGCGGTCTGCCCGAAGGCGTCAGGGCAGGCCGTCGAGCTTTTTCCCAGCAGTGATGCCGTGCTTGCCGAACCACCCTTGCGCCATTTCCAGCGCGTAGCGCACCGGCTTCTTTGCGCAATGCGGGTCTTCGGTCTGCGGCGCCATGTCTTCAATGTTGACGATCGTGCCGTCGTCGGCGATAAAGGCAATCGACAGGGGCAGCAGCGTGTTGCGCATCCAGAAGCACTGCACGTCCGGCTGGTCGAAGACGAACAGCATGCCGTCGTTGCCCGGCAGCTCCCTGCGGAACATCAGACCGTCGCGCCGCGTGGCGTCCGTGTTTGCAACTTCTGCGCGGATAATATGGATTCCGGCCGACAATTGCGTCGTGGGCAGACGCGGCTGCGGGCCGGTCTGTTGCTGGGCGCTGGCGGGCAGGGGCAGGGCGGCTGCGATCGCGATGGCGGCGGCGGCGATCACCGGCGCCTTGCGGCCGCCCGCGTTTGCCGCTGACGATGCCTTGGTGAAGGTGGTTTTGAACAGCGTACGAACAATGGGAAACAAAACGGCAATCTTCAGCATGGCCCGGCGGAGTATTAAGAAAAATAACAAGGCGGGGCCCGAAAGCCCCGCCTGGATAATGGCGCAACCTTACCGTTGCGCTTTAAAGGGTAACTCAGGCAGCCGTAATATTGAGCGCCTGTTTTCCTTTAGGCCCCTGGATAATCTCGAAGGCCACTTTCTGGCCTTCTTTCAGGGTTTTAAAACCATTCATCTGGATGGACGAGAAGTGGGCGAACAGATCTTCACCGCCATCGTCGGGCGTAATGAAGCCAAACCCCTTTGCATCGTTGAACCATTTGACGGTGCCCGTCGATTTGGGATTGTCCCCTTGGACGGCGGTTGCGGTCGTATCAGACATGCGGCCTGCCTCATTGAATCGTATGTTGACAGAAGGGCATTGTGGTCTAGACCCCTGTCCCCCCTCCGGCTTCCTGGCAGATTTTCGGTAAATTGAAAACCCCAGAATGCGTGGATAATGCGCCGCTTTTCTTGACCTAGTCAAGTATGGATACTACGTATTTCTGCGTGTAATTTTCAGTAAGTTGAGTGGTTGCCGTCCCCAGTTTAAATAGAATACCCGCCCTATGAGTTCTACCTTGGATTCCCAGCATGACTTGGTCGTCGAGAAGGCGCCGGCACGTACTGCGCCGCCGCCGATGTACCAGGTGTTGCTGCTTAATGACGACTACACCCCGATGGAGTTCGTCGTGAAAGTGCTGCAGAAATTCTTCAATAAAAACCAGGAAGAGGCGACGCGCATCATGCTGCAAGTGCATCACGAAGGCCGAGGCGTCTGCGGGGTTTACCCCCGTGACCTCGCCGCCACACGGATCGCGCAGGTCGGTCAGTATGCGCGGGCGCGTCAACACCCGCTGCAGTGCGTGATGGAACCGGTTTGATCTCGACAAAACACAATGGCGCCGCCAGCAATGGCGGCGTTGTGCTGCCGGTTGCATCCCGGGCACAGGGATGAACGGTTTTGCCGCGTAACGGGAAGCGCGCGGCACATGCGGGTCGGCAGCTCCGCCGCTAAGGAGCGTTGCGTTCTAGTGGGCGGGGAGGTTTCGCCGTGAGTGGAAAGTTCAACAAGACCTGGCTGGCTGTAGCCGGGATCGCGGTGGTGGCCGGCGCAATTGGCGCGGGCTGGTGGATGGGCAAGGGGCAGCAGCCGGCAAGTCCGGCAGCGGTTCCGGCGGCGCAGACAGCGACAGCCGCGGCTCCGCAGGCGGCGAACAACGCGGCGCCAGCACTGCCTGCCACCGCAACCGTGGGTGCTGCGGATCCCTTCGCGGCCTTGAATTGCCAACCCCGCCAATACAACGATGCCTTGTCGCTGGCCGTGACCTTCACGCAGCCGGTGGATGCCAAGAGCAATCTGGACGCTTTCCTTCAGGTGACCGATACGGGTTCGACGGCCGGCAAGGCCGACGAGGACAGCGAATCGGCCGCCGCGCCGGGCCAGCAGCCGGCCTCGGTGCGTCCTGGCGATTCCGCGCCCAAGGGCAAGATCCTCAAGGGCAACTGGGTCGTCGGCGACAACCCGCGCGTGGTGTACTTCCCGTATGTGCAGCCGCAGCGCTCCTACGCGATCACGGTTCGCTCGGGCCTGCCAGGCGCGGGCGAAAAGGTCGCGCTGACCGAGGCTTCGCATTGCGAAGTCAGCACGCAGGCCATGCCGCCGTCGTTTTACTTCGCCAGCCGCGGCGTCGTGCTGCCCGCCGGCCAGAACGGCGGTCTGCCGGTGGCCACGGTCAATGTGCCCGAGGTTGACGTGCAGTTCCTGCGCGTGTCCCCCGACCGCGTGCCCGAACTCTTCGACACCGTGCTGGGCGTGGGCCGCACGCCGGCCGCCTCGGAAGACGAGGACGACGGCAACTATGACGAGAACGACTGGCGCTACGCCGGTAACCGCAGCCTGAAGGGCTCGGTCAGCAACTGGGACCTGGACCGGCTGAATTCGCTGACGACCAGCGTCTATCAGGGCCGCTTCGTCACCGACGACAAGCCGAACCGCCGTCACGTCACGTTCCTGCCCGTCGAGGGCATCAAAGAACTGCAGGAGCCGGGCATCTACGTTGCGGTCATGAGCCAACCTGGCCGTTTCCGCTATGAGTACCAGGTCACCTATTTCTACGTCAGCGACATCGGGCTGCACGCCCGCCGCTACAGCGACCGCATCGAAGCGTATTCGGTGTCGCTGAAGTCCGGCCAGGCCATTTCCGGCGCGGTGTTTGAACTGGTGGACGGCGCCGGCAAGCCGCTGGCCAAGGCGGCCGCCGATGCGCAGGGCCATGTCCGCTTTGACGGCAGCTTTGCCAATGCCCGCGTCATCCGCGCCTCGCGCGACAAGGAAATGACCGTGCTGGCGCTGGGCGAACCGGCCCTGGATCTGTCCGAATTCGATACGGGCGGCCATGCGTCGCGCGCCAACAATCTGTTCGTCTACGCCGGCCGCAACCTGTATCGCCCCGGCGAAACCTTCCACGTATCGGTGCTGCCGCGCGACCTCGACGGCCGCGTGCTGACGCCGTCGCCGCTGACTGCCACCATCAAGCGTCCGGATGGCCGCACGATGCAGACCGCGCTGTGGCAACCGCAGAAGGATCTGCCCGGTTACGTCGAACGCGCGATCGATCTGCCGCTGGATGCCCAGACCGGCACGTGGCTGCTGGAACTGCGCGTCGATCCGTCCTCGCGCGCGCCGGATGCCTCGTGGAAGTTCCAGGTCGAAGAGTTCCTGCCCGAACGCATGAAGATGGCGCTGACCTCGGGCCAGGACGTGTTGTCCCCCGACGAGGAGCTGACCGTCGATGTGCAGGGCGACTACCTGTATGGCGCGCCGGCTGCCGGCAACCGTCTGCTGGCCACCTTCCAGGTCAAACGTGATCGTTTTGCGCTGGCCCAGCAATGGCCCGGCTTCATCTTTGGCGACGTGGCCGACGATACGCGCCGCAGCTTCGGTGAACTGCCGGAATCCGCGCTGGACGACAAGGGCCGCGCGCAGCTCGACGTGAACCCGAACGCCGCCGGCACGCATTCGCCCATGAAGGTCCGAGTGTCCGCCAGCCTGCTGGAATCCGGCGGCCGCCCGGTGGTCCGCTCCATCGAACGCACCGTCTGGCCCGCCGACAAGCTGATCGCCGTCCGTCCGCAGTTCGACAGCGACGTGGCCCGCGAGAACGCGCCGGCCGGTTTCGAAGTCATCCGCGCCAACGCGCAAGGCAAGATCGAACCGCTCGCGCAGGCGCAGATGCGTCTGTTCCGCGAAGAGCGTCAGTACTACTGGCGATTCGACGACCAGCGCGGCTGGAACAGCGGCTATACCGAAACCGAAGAACTGGTCGACTCGCGCGAAATCGCGCTGAACGATCGCACCCAGCTGACCGTGCCGGTCAAGTGGGGCCGCTACCGTCTGGAAATCACGGATCCGGAAACCGGCGAAACGATGCGCTATCGCTTCTATGCCGGCTGGAACGCGCAGGACGCCGATGCCATGGGCAACCGTCCCGACCGCGTGCAGATGAAGCTGGAAGGCGTGCCCGCCAAGCCGGGCGACACCGTCAAGCTGACGCTGACGCCGCCGCATGATGGCCAGGCGCTCATCACCGTCGAAGGCGACCGCATGCTGTGGTCCAAGTGGGTGGCCGTGAAGGCAACGGGCACCGAGGTCGAGATTCCGGTCGACAAGGAATGGAAGCGTCACGACCTGTACGTGGCCGCGGCGGTGTTCCGCCCCGGCAGCGAAGGCGACCGCGTCACGCCGGCCCGCGCGCTGGGCCTGGCGTTCCTGCCGATCGCCAGCGCCGACCGCAAGCTGGACGTCAAGCTCACCGCCGCGCCCAAGGCCGTGCCGGAGACCAAGACGACCGTGCGCGTCAAGGTCGATGGCGCGCAGGGCAAGCAGGCGATGGTGACGCTGTCCGCGGTCGACGTGGGCATTCTCAACATCAACCAGTACGCCACGCCCGATCCGCTGGATTACTTCTTCGGCAAGCACCGCTACGCGCCCGAGTTGCTGGACATGTACGGCAAGCTCATCGAGAAGATGGACGGCACGAAGGGCAAGCTGAAGTGGGGCGGCGACGCCGCGATGCGCGGCGACAGCAAGAGCCTGCCCAAGAAGGTCAAGCTGGTGGATCTGTTCTCAGGACCGGTTGCGCTCAACGCGCAGGGCGAAGCGGACATCCCGCTGGACCTGCCGGACTTCAATGGCACGCTGCGCCTGATGGCCGTCGCGTTCACGCCAGACAACTACGGCAGCACCGACGCCGAAATGGTCGTGGCAGCGCCCATCGTGGCGGAACTGAACACCCCGCGTTTCATCACGCCGGGCGACCAGGCCGCCATTGCGCTGGACGTTACCAACATGAGCGGCGCCGAACAGAAGATCTCGGTCAAGCTCGAGGCCCTGGATCCGCTGGCCATCGTCGACGGCGTGCGCACGGTCACGTTGAAAGACAAGCAGCGCACGACGCTGCGGTTCACGGCGACCACCACCGGTTCGTACGGCCTGGGCCTGATGCGTCTGACCGTGGACGGGCAGGGCGGCGCCAAGCCGATCCGCATCGTGCGCGAGTCCGTGCTGCAGGTGCAGCCCGCGCATGCGCCGGAGCGCCAGGTGCGGCGTCTGCGCCTGAATCCGGGCGAGTCGCAACCGGCGCAGGCGTCGTGGGTCGCTTCCTATTACCCGGACTCGACGACCGTCAGCCTGACCGTGTCCAATCGTCCGCCGTTCAACGTCAACCGTCTGGTCGAGGACCTGCTCAACTATCCGTATGGATGCACCGAGCAGACCATCAGCGCGGCCATGCCGTGGGTGATGCTGGATGAAGACGCCGCCAAGCAGTTCGGCCTGAAGCCGCGCACCGAGGCCGAACGCGCCGCCAAGGTCGCCGGCGCCATCAGTCGCCTGTCGGGCATGCGCAACTCGGTCGGTTCGTACAACCTCTGGAGCGGCGCGTCCTCGCGCGACGTGTGGCTGACGGCCTACGCCGTGGGCTTCATGCAGGACGCACGCGATCGTGGCTTCGATGTGCCCGAGGCGTCGCTGGATCGTTCGCGGACGTGGCTGCTGGAGCAGGTGCAGCAGAGCGCCGGCGCATTCGGCACGTGGTCGGCCAACCTGCGCCGCAACGTCGAGGCCAACCGCATCGACAGCAGCGACGCCAACGTGCTGCGCGAAGACCATCGCCGCTTTGCCGGCTTGGCCACCGCCGCGCTGGTGCTGGCGCGCGACAAGAAGGCGCCGTTGTCGACCGTGCGTCAGCTGTTCGACAACTATCAGGAGCGCGCGCGCTCGCCGCTGCCGCTGGTGCAACTGGCCGCCGCGTTCAAACTGATGGGCGACGAAGGGCGCATGAAGCAGGCGCTTGACCTGGCCATGACGCGCACCTATGGCATCAACATCAACAACCGCAGCAGCGCCTACTACGACGAATGGATGGGCGACTACGGCAGCAGCGTGCGCGACTACGCGTTGTCCTACGCGCTGGTCTCGCAATACGAGCTGCGCCACGAACGCAGCGAGAACCTGCTGAATCAGCTCTCCAGCCGCCTGGGCAACCGTTCGTATCTGTCCACGCAGGAGCAGATGGCTTTGCTGCTGGCCGCGCGCGCCGCGGGCGGCAACAAGAACACGCCGTGGGAAGCGGTGCTGACCGTCAATGGCGAGCGCAAGCCGCTGACGGGCGGCAAGAGCGACCAGACCGTGTCGCTGTCGGCCGCGGATCTGGCGGGCACGCAGTTGCAGAACACGGGCAGCCAATCGCTGTTTGTCGAATACGACATCCAGGGCAGCCCGACCGCGACGCCCGCGCCGCGCAACGACATCATCCAGCTCAAGCGTGGCTGGTACCGTCCGGACGGCCGCCCGTGGGACGGCGGCACCCTGCAGACCGGCGACATGCTGGTGGTGTGGGTCCAGGCCAGCGCCAACCAGAACATCCCCGATGGTCTGCTGGTTGACCGCGTGCCGGCAGGCTTCGAAGTCGAAAACCTCAACCTGTCGCAGAGCCCGGAAATGCAGGACTGGAAGATCGGCGGGCGCCGCGTGGCCGACGCCATGTCGGATTCCAACATCAAGCATCGCGAGTTCCGCGACGACCGCTACGTCGCCGCGGTGTCGCTGGGCCGTGGCAAGGTGGACGTGTTCTATCTGGTGCGCGTCGTGACGCCGGGCCGCTACGCGGTGCCGTCGACGGTGGCCGAGGACATGTACCGCCCCGAAATCCGCGGCGTGGGTGAGCAATGGAGCACGGTCGAAATCCGCGATCGCGGCGCCAAGCGTCCTTGAACGCCGCCGCTGCTTGCCAGTCGGGCGCATCGCGCGCCCGCCGCTGGCGGCGGCGCGGCATCTTCGCGGCCAGCGCGTTGTCTGCGCTGGCCGCGTTGTTATTCGCGCTCGACCGTCTGTATCCGCTGCCTCCCATCGATTCGGGCGGGGCGGCGGTTGTCGTCGCCGCCGATGGCACGCCGCTGCGCAACTATCCCAGCCGAGACGGCATCTGGCGCTATCCGGTCCAGCCCGATCAGGTTTCGCCCCGCTACCTGGAGACGCTGCTCACCTACGAGGACCGCTGGTTCTACTGGCACCCCGGGGTGAACCCCGTGGCGCTCGCGCGTGCGGGCTGGCAGTGGGCCACCAACCGCCGCATCGTGTCCGGCGGCTCCACGCTGACCATGCAGGTGGCGCGGCTGATCGATCCGCAACTGGCGGGCAAGCCGTCGCGCACGATGTCGGCCAAGCTGCGGCAGGCGTGGCGCGCCGTGCAGCTGGAAATGCACTACAGCAAGGACGAGATCCTTTCCCTTTATCTGACCCACGCGCCGATGGGCGGCATCGTCGAGGGCGTCGAGATGGGCTCGCGGCTGTGGCTGGGCAAGCCGGCCCGCGACCTGGGCCCGGCAGAAGCGGCGATGCTGACCGCCTTGCCGCAGGCCCCGTCACGGCTGCGTCCCGACCGTCACCCCGAGTCCGCGCAGGCCGCCCGCGACAAGGTGCTGGATCGCATGGCCGAACTCGGCCGCTGGACTCCGGCCGAGGTGGCTGACGCCAAGATAGAAACCGTCATCGCGCCGCCGTTGCGGGCGCGCTGGCTGGCGCCCCTGGCGGCGCAGCGCCTGCTGCTGGAAGCGGGCGGCGCGCGCCGCGCGGGCGGTCGGCCACCGCTGGTCACCTCAACGCTGGATGCGGACATGCAGGCGTCGGTGGAACAAATGTTGCTGGACCGGGTCGATAACCTTCCGCCCAAGGTGTCGATGGCCGTGCTTGTGATGGATAACGATTCCCTGGAGGTCAAGGCTTACGCCGGGTCGGCAGATTTTTCCGACGATTCCCGGTACTCGCATGTGGACATGGTGCGCGGCGTGCGATCGCCGGGGTCGACGCTCAAGCCGTTTCTGTATGCCCAGGCCCTGGACGAGGGACTGATCCATTCGGAAAGCCTGCTGATCGACGCGCCCATGTCGTTCGGCGGCTACGCACCCGGGAATTTCCAGGCGGCCTTCGCCGGGCCGATCAGCGTGGCGCAGGCGTTGCAGCGGTCGCTCAACGTGCCTGCGGTGGACCTGCTGGACCGGGTCGGACCGGCCAGTTTTGCCTCGGTTATGCTGACGGGCGGCGTGAAGTTACGAATGCCCGCGGGCGCCGAGCCAAATCTGAGCTTGATTTTGGGCGGGGGTGGCACCACATTGGAAGAACTGGTCGGCGCGTATCGTGCGCTGGCCCGGGACGGCATCTCGGGGCGGCCCCGCTTGACGGCGGAGCAGCCGGTTGTCGAGTCCCGTATGATGAGTCCTGGCGCGGCCTGGATCGTCCGGGACATCCTCGAAGGCGGTGGACACCCGGACCGGCCGTTTTACCAGTCGGGCAACCCCGGCCGGCAACTGGCCTGGAAAACCGGGACCAGTTTCGGATTCCGGGATGCCTGGGCGGTCGGCGTGACCGACAGATGGACGATCGGCGTATGGGTCGGCAGGCCCGACGGTACGCCGAATCCAGGATTTTTTGGGGCGATTGTGGCGGCGCCGCTACTGCAGGATATCGTGGCGGCATTGCCGGAAGGCGCCCAGCAGGTCCGCGTCAGGCCCGAAACGGTGCAGGCGGTGGTGACATGCTGGCCCTTGGGTTACAGGCTGGGCAGCGAGCCCTCGGGCGCGTGTCCCGAACAGCGGGCGGCCTGGATGCTCAATGAAACGGCGCCGCCCTCGTTTGCCGGCTATGCCGATGCCACCCAGGGACCGCTTCGGCTCGGGGGTGTGGCCAACGGCTCGGTGCTGCGGCCCGTGCCCGGCATGCGGCAAGTTGCGCTGGACGTCGACGTCCAGGGCGCTGAAGGCGAAGTCTGGTGGATGCTCGATGGTCGTGTCGCAAGTCATGGCGCCGCGGGTCATCCGTTTAATTTGGTGCTGGCGCACGACGGCCGGTATACGCTAACCGTCATGGATACACATGGCCGGCACGACAGCGTGGTTTTTGAAATCGCTGGCGTTACGCCATGATCGGCATAGAATATGAATCGTGTATTAGCCCGCTTCGATGCGTTACGGAGGAAGCGTGATTTCTCAAGAGCTTGAAGTCAGCCTGCATATGGCTTTCGTCGAGGCCCGTTCGGCCCGGCACGAATTTATTACCGTCGAGCACCTGCTGTTGGCGTTGCTCGACAACGCTTCGGCGGTCGAGGTCCTGCGCGCCTGCGCGGCCAACCTGGACGACCTGCGTCGCAACCTGCGCCAGTTCGTATCGGAAAACACCCCGGTGATCCCCAGCGGCGCCGAAGTCGACACGCAACCCACGTTGGGTTTCCAGCGCGTCATTCAGCGCGCGATCATGCACGTTTCCGCCGGTGGCACGGGCAAGAAGCCTGTGACGGGCGCGAACGTGCTGGTGGCCATTTTTGGCGAAAAGGACTCGCACGCCGTGTACTACCTGCAACAGCAGGGCGTCACACGCCTGGACGTGGTCAATTTCCTGTCCCATGGCATTACCAAACAGCCGCAGGTGGAGTCCGCCGCCGTGCAGAAAGAGCAACAGCCCAATGGTGAAGAGCAGGGCGACTCGCGTCAGTCGCCGCTGGATCAGTACGCCACCGACCTGAACGCCGCCGCGCTGGCCGGCCGCATCGATCCCCTGATCGGCCGCGAGCACGAAGTCGAGCGCGTCATCCAGGTGCTGTGCCGCCGCCGCAAGAACAACCCGCTGCTGGTGGGCGAGGCCGGCGTTGGCAAGACCGCCATCGCGGAAGGCCTGGCCTGGCGCATTACGCGCGGCGAAGTGCCCGAAGTCCTGCAGGCCGCTCAGGTCTATTCGCTGGACATGGGCGCGCTGCTGGCCGGCACCAAGTACCGCGGCGATTTCGAACAGCGTCTGAAAGGCGTGCTCAAGCAGATCCGCGGCAACCCCGACGCGATCCTGTTCATCGACGAAATCCACACGCTGATCGGCGCCGGTTCGGCGTCGGGCGGTACGCTGGATGCCTCCAACCTGCTCAAGCCGGCGTTGTCGTCGGGGCAGCTCAAGTGCATCGGCGCCACCACCTACACCGAATACCGCGGCGTCTTCGAAAAGGATCACGCGCTGTCGCGCCGGTTCCAGAAGATCGACGTGCCCGAGCCCAGCATCGAACAGACCGTGCAGATCCTGCGGGGCCTGAAAAGCCGCTTCGAAGAGCACCACAGCGTGCGCTATTCGGCCGCGGCGCTGTCGGCTGCCGCCGAGCTGTCGGCGCGCTTCATCAATGATCGCCACCTGCCCGATAAGGCCATCGACGTGATCGACGAGGCCGGCGCCGCGCAACGCCTGTTGCCGCGTTCGCGCCAGAAGAAGGTGATCGGCAAGGTCGATATCGAAAACATCGTTTCCAAGATCGCGCGCATTCCGCCGCAGTCCGTCTCCAACGACGACCGCAGCAAGCTCGCCACGCTGGACCGCGACTTGAAGACGGTGGTGTTCGGCCAGGACGGCGCCATCGACGCGCTGTCGGCCGCCATCAAGATGGCGCGCTCGGGCCTGGGCAAGCCGGAAAAGCCGATCGGCGCCTTCCTGTTGTCCGGCCCCACGGGCGTCGGCAAGACCGAAGTTGCACGCCAGCTGGCGTTCACGCTGGGTGTCGAACTGCTGCGCTTCGACATGTCCGAATACATGGAGCGCCACGCGGTATCGCGCCTGATCGGCGCGCCGCCCGGATACGTGGGTTTCGACCAGGGCGGCCTGCTTACCGAGGCAATCACCAAGCAGCCGCATTGCGTGCTGCTGCTCGACGAAATCGAAAAGGCGCACCCGGATGTGTTCAACATCCTGCTGCAGGTCATGGACCACGGCACGCTGACCGACAACAACGGCCGCAAGGCAGACTTCCGCAACGTCATCCTCATCATGACGACCAACGCGGGCGCCGAGACCTTGAACCGTCCGTCGATCGGTTTTGCGAACTCGCGGATGGTCGGCGACGAAATGGCGGAAATCCGCCGCATGTTCACGCCCGAATTCCGCAACCGCCTGGACGCGATCATTCCCTTTGCCGCGCTGGACCACGAGGTCATCATGCGCGTGGTGGACAAGTTCCTCATGCAGCTTGAAGACCAGTTGCACGAGCGCCGCGTGGAGGCCGTATTCACCACGCGCCTGCGTGAACACCTTGCCAAGGAGGGGTTCGATCCGCTCATGGGCGCGCGTCCCATGCAACGTCTTATTCAGGACACCATCCGGCGCGCGCTGGCCGACGAGCTGCTGTTCGGCAAGCTGGTCGACGGCGGTTCGGTCACGGTGGATCTGGACGAGTCGGGCAAGGTTACGCTGGACTTTGACGATAGCGGCAAGCCGCCTTCGTCGGACGCGCCGGATAAGCAGGAAGTCGAACTCGTCGACTGATGACCGCGGACCGCCAGCCGCTGATCGAATGCGAACATTGCGCAAGCATCTATCGCCGACATCAGCTTGAACCTGGCGAGACCGCCAATTGTGCCCGCTGCGGCGCCGTGCTCTGGCGCTACAGCGGGCTTACTTTGTCCAATTGGCTGGCGCTCGCCATCACTGCCCTGATCGTCTTCGGGGTGGCCAACGCCTACCCGGTCGCTTCGATGTCCGTGCAGGGCATGGTCCAAGAAGCTTCCCTGCTGGATTCCATCTCCATTACCTGGCGTCAGGGCCATTGGGTCGTCTCCATCATGACCGGCCTGGCGGGCTTCGCGCTGCCTCTGTTGCAACTGATCGTGCTGCTGTGGGTGCTGGGTCCGCTGTCGCGGGGCCGCGAGCCTGCGGATTTCCACGCCGCCATGCGTCTTTTGGGTGTGCTGCGGCCGTGGTGCATGGTGCCGGTTTTCCTGCTTGGCGTGCTGGTTGCGGTCGTGAAACTGGCCGGGATGGCCGCGGTGGCGCCCGGCATCGGTCTGGCAGCGTTTGGCATCCTGACTGTGCTGCTGACGATGCTCGGCAAACTGTCGCCCCATGTGCTGTGGCGGTATGCCGAATCCGTCGGCGTGGTGCCCGTGCATGTGCCCGAAGCCGGGCCCGACGTCGTGTTGACCGGGTGCCACGTCTGCGGCCAGGTGCAGGCGCTGCCGAAGGACGCCGACCCCGAGGCGCATCATCACTGCGTGCGCTGCGACGCGGTGGTGCATTACCGCAAGCCCGACCATGTGGCGCGCACCTGGGCGCTGCTGCTTGCGGCCGTCGTCTTCTACATCCCTGCTAATGTGCTGCCGGTCATGAACGTCAATTCGCTGCTGGGCGACAGCGCGCACACCATTCTGGGTGGCGTGGTGGAACTCTGGCAGATGGGCTCGTGGGACATTGCGCTGATCGTGTTCATCGCCAGTGTGGCGGTGCCGCTGACCAAGCTGCTGGCACTTATCTTGCTGCTGCTGACTGAGCAATGGCGTAGCACAACCAATCTGGGGGCGCGTACGCGGTTGTATCAGATGGTTGAATTCATTGGCCAGTGGTCCATGCTGGATGTATTTGTCGTTATATTGCTGGCGGCCCTGGCCGACTTTCAGGGCTTGATGGAAATCAGCGCCGGTGCCGGCGCCGCCGCATTCGGCGTGGTTGTCATCCTGACTATGCTGGCTGCCATGAGCTTCGACCTGCGTCGTAGCTGGGACCTTGAAGGTCAGACCGAAATCGAATCAGCGCCGGTGGAGGGCCGGCATGCGCCGGCGTCCGTCTCCGGCAAGCAAGTGGGCTAGGAAAGGCCTCCCGCCGTTGTTTTCCGCTCAGAAAAGGAAAAAGTAGATGTCCGAGCAAGCCCCCGGATCTGGTGAAGAGAAATTCGCGTCGCCCGCGATCTCGCGCAAGAAGAAGAGCCGGATCTCCTGGATCTGGCTGGTCCCTGTCGTGGCCGCATTGATGGGCCTGTCGCTGGTCGTGCGGACCTGGATGCAGGCCGGACCCGACATTTCCATTTCTTTCAACACTGCCGAAGGCCTGGAAGTGGGCAAGACCCAGCTTCGCTACAAGGACGTGAACATCGGCACGGTCAAGTCCATCGGCTTCAATGCCGACCGCAGCAAGGTGGTCGTGAAAGCCGAGCTCTCCAAGCAGGTCTCCGACCTGGCGCGCGAAGGCACCAACTTCTGGGTGGTGCGGCCGCGGCTGGACGTAAGCGGCGTGTCGGGCCTGGGCACTCTGCTGTCGGGCGCCTATATCGGCGTGGACGCGGAAGAGGGCAAGGACAACAGCAACCGCGCCACGAAGCTGTCTTTTGAAGGTCTGGAAACCCCGCCCGCCGTGACCCACGACCGCGCGGGCAAGCGCTTCATGCTCAAGGCCTCGGACCTGGGCTCTCTGGATATCGGCTCGCCCGTCTATTACCGCCGCATCAACGTGGGCCGCGTGATCGGTTACGCCCTGGACGAGAACGGCAGCGCCGTGAATGTCGAGGTGTTCGTCGATGCGCCCAACGACAAATTCGTCACCAACGGCACCCGCTTCTGGAACGCCAGCGGCGTGGACTTCAGCGTCAATGCCGATGGCCTGAAGGTGCGCACGCAGTCGCTCGTCTCGATGGCGGTGGGCGGCGTGGCGTTCGCAACCGTGCAGAACGCCCGCGACGGCGATGCGGCGGCCAAGGCCGACACCGAGTTCGACCTGTACGCCACCGAGGCCGCAGCCAAGGCCAACCCTGACGGCGAGGCCTTCCCGATCCGCATGCGCTTTGACCAGTCGATCCGCGGGCTGACCGTGGGGGCGCCGATCGACTTCAACGGCATCACGCTGGGCGACGTCACGCAGATCACGCTGGACTTCGATCCCGCCACCAAGCGCTTCTATTCGCTGGTGGACGCCACCCTGTATCCGGAACGGCTGGGCCGCGTCTACGAAGAAGTCCGCGAACGAGCGATCAAGGAAGGCGACGTGGCAGGCGGCCGCTTGCTGGGCGTGATGATCAAGCATGGCCTGCGCGCGCAACTGCGCACGGCCAACCTGCTGACCGGCCAGCTCTACGTGGTGCTGGACAACGTGCCGAACGCCAAGCCGGTTGAATTCGAGATGTCGGAACCGGCGATCATCCCGACGGTGCCGGGCAACCTGGATCAGCTCCAGCAGCAGGTCACCAACATCGTCACCAAGATCGAGAAGATTCCGTTCGACAAGATCGGCGAGGACCTGCGCGCCACGCTGGCCAGCACGTCCAAGCTGATGAATCGTCTGGACAAGCAGGTGGCGCCCGAAGCCCAGAAGGCGCTCAAGGCAGCCAAGGACTCGATGGCGAACATCAATTCGCTGCTGGCCTCTGACGCCTCGCTGCCGGTCAATACCGAACGGGCGATGCAGGAACTGAGCCGCGCGGCGCGTTCGCTGCGCGCGCTGGCCGACTTCCTGCAATCGAATCCCGAAGCCCTGCTGCGCGGCAGAGGCGAAGACCCCATCCCGGGCGCCGGCCCAGTCAGGAACTAGACGCTCATGAAAAGCCGACTCTCTTGCTCCGCAACCCCGTCCCGCAGCAAACGCGCCCGCGCCGCGCTGACCGTGCTGGCGCTGTCCGGCGCGCTGGCCGCGTGCGGGTCGTCGCCGCCCGTCCACTACTACACGCTGCAGACGCCCGAGCGGTCGGGTGCGCCCGCCGCGGCACCGGGTTCCGCCTCGTTCCTGATCGAGGTGCAGCCCGTCACGCTGTCCACGCAAGCCGACCAGCCGCAGTTGATGGTCCGCACCGGCGACGGCAGCATTTCTGCCTTGTATTCCGAACGCTGGAGTTCGCCGCTGGGCGACGAGTTGCGCAATGCCTTGTCCGATGCGCTCAAGCGTGACCTTGGCGCACTCGACGTGCAGATGGTCAAGCCGGGTCCGGGGGCGCCGATCTGGCGCGTCCAGACCGACGTGCAACGCTTCGAGATGGTGTCGGGCAGCATGGCGCAACTGGACGCCACCTGGCGGGTACGGCCCGTCGACACCAAGGGCAGGGGCCTCTTGTGCCGCAGCGTCGTCACCGAAAACGTGCCGGACGAGGCCGTCGGCAGCCTGATCGCGGCGCAGCAGCGCGCGGTGGTGAGCCTGGCGGGCGTCATGGCGGCTGCCATTCGCGGCCAGAATCCGGCGGGTTCCGGCTCGGTCCAGATGATGGGATGTTCCGCGCTGAAGGAATGATCCTTCCGGATTTCCCGGATAAACCTCGCGATCTCAAGCGGTTAACTGGGTTCAACCTAGGGTTAACCTTAATACAAACGCGGTTGCAACCTGTCTAGCATACGGTCCTACCCATACTGGGTCCCGTCCGGGCCCAGTTACACCTTTGCCATGCGACAGGAAGCAATCTCTTATGGCCAGCACGACCCTCGGCGTCAAAGTCGACGACGCACTCCGCGACCGCCTGAAAGCCGCCGCCACCAAGCTCAACTGCACGCCGCACTGGCTGCATAAGCAGGCGATCCTGTCCTATCTGGACAAGATCGAGCGCGGCCATCTGCCCGCCGAGATGTCCCACCTGAGCGCGGATGCCGCGGGCGAAGAGGATGCGGCCGAATCCCATGCCGCACCCACGCCGCCGTTCTACGAATTCGGCCAGGACGTGCAGCCGCAATCCGTGCTGCGCGCCGCCATCACGGCGGCCTATCGCCGCCCCGAACCCGAGTGCGTGCCGCTGCTGCTGGGCCAGGCCCGCGTGCCCAACCTGGAAAAGGTGCACGCGATGGCGGCCGGCCTGGTCAAGAAGCTGCGCGGCAAGCGCACCGGTGGCGGGGTCGAAGGCCTGATCCAGGAATTCTCGCTGTCCAGCCAGGAAGGCGTGGCGCTGATGTGCCTG
The DNA here is from genome assembly GCF_040775605.1 of Achromobacter animicus. Lineage (NCBI taxonomy): Bacteria > Pseudomonadati > Pseudomonadota > Betaproteobacteria > Burkholderiales > Alcaligenaceae > Achromobacter > Achromobacter animicus. The sequence goes on along the minus strand of NZ_JAYGJK010000001.1, from coordinate 3,831,439 downwards.
GCCGAAGCGCTGCTGCGCATTCCCGACCGCGCCACGCGAGACGCGCTGATCCGCGATAAGGTCGCCCGCGGCGACTGGAAGTCGCATATGGGGGGTTCGCAGTCGCTGTTCGTCAACGCGGCCACCTGGGGTCTGATGATCACGGGCAAGCTGGTGGCCGTGAGCAGCGAGCAGTCGCTGTCCAAGGCGCTGACGCGCCTGATCGGCAAGGGCGGTGAGCCGCTGGTGCGCAAGGGCGTGAACATGGCCATGCGCATGATGGGCGAACAGTTCGTGTCCGGTCAGACGATTTCCGAAGCCCTGGCCAACAACCGCAAGATGGAATCGCGCGGTTTCCGCTATTCGTACGACATGCTCGGCGAAGCGGCGACCACGGCGGAAGACGCCGAGCGCTACTACGCCTCGTATGAGCAGGCCATCCACGCGATCGGCAAGGCCGCTGCGGGCCGCGGCATCTACGAAGGCCCCGGGATCTCGATCAAGCTGTCCGCCCTGCATCCGCGTTATTCGCGTGCCCAGCGCGAGCGCGTCATGGCGGAACTGCTGCCGCGCGTGAAGGCGCTGACCATCCTGGCGCGCAGCTACGACATCGGCCTGAACATCGACGCCGAAGAAGCCGACCGCCTGGAGATCTCGCTGGACCTGCTGGAAGCGCTGTGCTTCACGCCTGAACTCGAAGGCTGGAGCGGCATCGGCTTCGTCATCCAGGCTTACCAGAAGCGCGCGCCGTTCGTCATCGATTACGTGATCGACCTGGCCCGCCGCAGCCGCCATCGCGTGATGGTGCGACTGGTGAAGGGCGCGTACTGGGATAGCGAAATCAAGCGCGCCCAGGTCGACGGCCTGGAAGGCTATCCGGTCTACACCCGCAAGTTGTACACGGACGTGGCGTACATTGCCTGCGCCCGCAAGCTGCTGGCCGCGCCCGAAGCCGTGTATCCGCAATTCGCCACGCACAACGCCTACACGCTGGCAGCGATCTACCAGCTTGCCGGCCAGAACTACTACCCCGGTCAATACGAGTTCCAGTGCCTGCACGGCATGGGCGAGCCGCTGTACGAAGAAGTGGTCGGCCCGCTGACCCAGGGCAAGCTCAACCGTCCGTGCCGCATCTACGCGCCGGTGGGCACGCACGAAACGCTGCTGGCGTACCTGGTGCGCCGCCTGCTGGAAAACGGCGCCAACACCTCGTTCGTGAACCTGATCGGCGATGAGACCATCCCGGTCGAAACGCTGGTTGCCGACCCGGTGGAAGCCGCCTCGCGCATCACGCCGCTGGGCGCCCCGCACGAGAAGATTCCGCTGCCGCGCGAGCTTTACGGCAATCCGCAGGACGGCGCCCGTGCCAACTCGGCGGGTCTGGACCTCAGCAACGAACATCGCCTGGGCTCGCTGTCGGCGGCGCTCCTGGCCAGCGCCGGCACGCCGTGGCGCGCCGGTCCCATGTTGGGCGAAGGCGGTGAACACTGGGATGCCGCCAAGGCAATCGAAGTGCGCAACCCGGCCAATCTGCGCGATGTGGTCGGCCATGTCATCGAAGCCGATTCGGCCGACGCCGAAGTCGCCCTGCGCGCCGCCGCCAATGCCGCGCCGATCTGGCAGTCCACGCCGGTTGCGGAGCGCGCGCAGTGCTTGCGCCGCGCGGCGCAATTGCTGGAAGAGCAGATGCAGACCCTGCTGGGCCTCATCGTGCGCGAAGCCGGCAAATCGCTGCCGAACGCCATCGCGGAAGTGCGCGAGGCCGTGGACTTCCTGCGCTACTACGCCGACCAGGCCGAGCAGGAATTCAGCAACGACACGCACCGTCCGCTGGGCACCGTGCTGTGCATCAGCCCGTGGAACTTCCCGCTGGCGATCTTCACCGGTCAAGTGGCGGCCGCGCTGGCGGCGGGCAACACCGTGCTGGCCAAGCCGGCCGAGCAGACGCCGCTGATCGCGGCGCAAGCCGTGGCCATCCTGCGCGCGGCCGGCGTGCCCGCCGGCGCCGTGCAGCTGCTGCCGGGCCGCGGCGAAACCATCGGTGCGCAACTGGTGGCCAATCCTGGTGTACGCGGCGTGATGTTCACGGGTTCGACCGACGTCGCCCGCATCATCGCGCGCACCCTGGCCGACCGCCTGGACGATAACGGCCACACCATCCCGCTGATCGCAGAAACCGGTGGCCAGAACGCCATGGTGGTGGATTCGTCGGCCTTGTCCGAGCAGGTTGTGTTCGACGTGCTCAGTTCGGCCTTCGATTCGGCCGGCCAGCGTTGCTCGGCGCTGCGCGTGCTGTGCGTGCAGGAAGACAACGCGGATCACGTGCTGACGATGCTGCGCGGCGCGATGCGCGAGCTGGCCGTCGGCAATCCGGATCGCCTGTCGGTTGACGTGGGTCCCGTGATCGACACCGAGGCCCGCAACGGCATCCAGCGTCACATCGAGTCCATGCGCACGGCCGGTCATCGCGTCGACCAGGTCGAACTGAACGGCGAATGCCGCCACGGCACCTTCGTGCCGCCGACCATCATCGAAATCGACAACGTCAGCGAGCTGACCCGTGAAGTCTTCGGGCCGGTGCTGCACGTGGTGCGCTACAAACGCGACGAACTCGACGCGCTGCTCGACGCCGTCAACGGCACGGGTTACGGACTGACGTTTGGCGTGCACACGCGTATCGACGAGACCATCGCGCACGTGACGGGCCAGGTCCACGCCGGCAACGTCTACGTCAACCGCAACATCGTGGGCGCCGTGGTGGGCGTGCAGCCGTTCGGCGGCGAAGCGCTGTCGGGCACGGGTCCGAAGGCGGGCGGTCCGTTGTACATGTACCGCCTGCTGGGTACGCGCCCCGCAGGCCTGCCGCCGGCGCTGGACGCCGCGGCGCCGCTGCCGCAGCGCATCGCGCTGCCCGGCCCGACGGGCGAGACCAACACCTATATGGTCGAGCCGCGAGGCGCCGTGTACTGCGTGGCCGCCACCGAGGCCGGCGCGCGGGCGCAATGGTCCGTGGCCCGTCTGACCGGCAACCACGCGTGGTTTGCGGACACGCCGGCCGCGCAGGCGCTGCTGGCGACGCTGGATGCCGATCAGCAGGGCCAGGCCGGCATCCTGTCGGATGCTGACGTGGACGAGGCCGACTACCAGGCCGTGCTGTTCGAAGGCGACGGCGACGCGCTCAAGGCGCTGAACCAGCGCATCGCGCGGCGTCCGGGTCCCATCCTGGCGGTGCACGGCCTGACCTCCGACGCCTTGGCGGCGGGCGCCAGCTACGTGCCTGAACGCCTCCTGACCGAGCGTTCCGTCAGCGTCAACACGGCGGCCGCGGGCGGCAACGCCAGCCTCATGACCATCGGTTAAGCGTGACCAGGGGTAACCCTCAGCAAACTGAGGGTTATCTCCAATATCGGGCTAGGTTGCACTGGAACGAAAATCCGGTCGCACCTCTGGTCTGGCTGCCGCAATCCGGCATTCAGGCTCTGCAGAAAATGCATGCGCGGGACCCGGATATCACTGGGCCCGCGGTAGTAAAAAACCAAAAGCCTGGCTAAAAGCTCAGGTATAACAAGGCCTTAGTCCGATATTTCGGAGGATTCCCCATGAAGTTCCGCACCACTTTGAAGCTTCTCGCTGCAAGCATCGCCGCCGCCGGCATGACGGCCGCCGCGCAGGCCGCCGACGTCAAGTTCGGCTTCGCAGCCCCGCTGACCGGTCCGCAATCGCACTACGGCGAGGACATGCAGAATGGCCTGAACCTGGCCCTCGAAGAAGCGAACAAGAAGGGCATCAAGATTGATGGCGAGACGGCCAAGTTCGTGCTGGTTTCGCGCGACGACCAGGCTGATCCGCGCGTGGGCGTGCAGGTCGCCCAGCAACTCGTCGACCAGGACGTCGTGGGCATCCTGGGTCACTTCAACTCGGGCACCACGATTCCCGCGTCGCGCGTCTACCACGAAGCCGGCCTGCCGCAGATCGCCATGGCGACCTCGCCCGAATACACCAAGCAGGGCTACGAAACCACGTTCCGCATGATGACCAGCGACACCCAGCAGGGCGCCGCGGTCGGCAAGTTCATCGTGCAGAACCTGAAGGCCAAGAAGGTCGCGATCATCGATGACCGCACCGCCTACGGCCAGGGTCTGGCGGACGAAGTCGAGAAGGCCGTCAAGGCCGCCGGCGGCCAGGTCGTGCGCCGCGAATACACCACCGACAAGGCCAACGACTTCACGGCCATCCTGACCAACATCAAGGGTTCCGCGCCTGACGCCATCTTCTACGGCGGCCTGGACGCCCAGTCCGGCCCGATGAAGCGCCAGCTCGCCACGCTGGGCCTGAAGGCCCCGCTGGTGTCCGGCGAAATGACGCGTAGCGACACCTTCATCAAGCTGGCGGGCGACGCCGCCGACGGCACCTATGCCTCGCTGGCCGGCGTGCCGCTGGACAAGATGGCCGCGGGCAAGGACTTCGATCAGAAATACCAGGCCCGCTTCAAGAAGGCCCCCGGCGTGTACGCGCCTTACGCCTACGACGGCGCCTGGAACATGATCACGGCCATCGAAGAGGCCGGTTCCGCCGACCCCGAAAAGTACCTGCCCAAGCTGGCCAAGCTGAACCGCAAGGGCGCGACGAGCGAGCACATTTCCTACGACGACAAGGGCGATCTGAAGGAAATCTCGGTCACCATCTACGAAGTCAAGAACGGCAAGTGGGAGATGGTTGAAACGATGGTCAGCCAGGCTAACTAAGCCGGCTTGAAACCAGGGCGGAGCTGGCCGCGCGCCGCTAGCCGCGCGCCGCTAGCCGCGCGCCACGTTCCGCCCGCTCTTTTCCGCACGCGCCGTCCGGCGCAGCGGCGCGCGACGCGCGGCCAGGCCTTTGCGCCCTGGCCGCCCCGCGCGATTCTTCCAGGCTTATTCAGCGGCCCCTATGGATATCTTCATTCAACAACTGATTAACGGCGTCACGCTCGGCAGCGTGTACGCCCTGGTCGCCCTTGGCTACACCATGGTGTACGGCATCATCGGGCTGATCAACTTCGCGCATGGCGACGTCGTCATGATTGGCGCAATGGCGGCCACCACGGTCGCCATCACGCTGGTGGGCGGCGATCCCGGCGCCTCGGCCTTCGTGGTGCTCGGCGTCGGCCTGCTGGTCTCCGTCCCGCTGTGCATGGCGGTGGGCTGGACGGCCGAACGCGTGGCCTACCGGCCGCTGCGCCGCGCGCCGCGTCTGGCAGCGCTGATCACCGCGATCGGCGTGTCCATCATCCTGCAGAACGTCGCGATGATGGCCTGGGGCCGCAACTACCTGAACTTCCCGCAGGTGCTGTCGCCGCAAGTGTTCGAGTTTGGCGGCGCGCGCATGAGTTCGCTGCAGATCGCCATCGTGGTGATTGCGGCGCTGATCATGGGCGGACTGCTGGCGGTCGTGCACAAGACCCGCCTCGGCACCGCGATGCGCGCCACCGCGCAGAACCGCGAGGTTGCGGGTCTGATGGGCGTGAACATCAATACCGTGATCTCGGCCGCCTTCCTGATCGGCTCGGCGCTCGCAGCCGTGGCCGGCATGATGGTCGCCACGTATTACGGCGTGTCGCAATACACGATGGGCTTCATGCTGGGCCTGAAGGCCTTCACCGCCGCGGTGCTGGGCGGCATCGGCAATCTGGTGGGCGCGATGGCTGGCGGTCTGCTGCTGGGCATCATCGAGTCGCTGGGCGCGGGCTACATCGGCGACCTGACGGGCGGCTTCCTGGGCAGCCATTACCAGGACGTGTTCGCGTTCTTCGTGCTGGTGCTGGTCCTGATCTTCCGTCCCTCGGGTCTGCTGGGTGAACGGGTGGGGGATCGCGCATGAGCACGCATCTGAAGAAAAGCGGGTTCTCCACCCGCACGCTGATCGGCATCGCGCTGATCGGCGTCGTGCTCGCGGTACTGCCGTTCGTGATCGGCATGGCCGGCCAAAGCTGGGTTCGCATCCTGAACTTTGCGCTGCTGTACGTGATGTTGGCGTTGGGCCTGAACATCGTGGTCGGCTTTGCGGGTCTGCTGGACCTGGGCTACATCGCGTTCTACGCGGTGGGCGCCTACACCTGGGCATTGCTTGCGTCGCCGCATTTCGGGCTGCACCTGCCGTTCTGGGCGATCCTGCCGATCGCGCTGGCGGTGGCATGCCTGTTCGGCGTGCTGTTGGGGGCGCCGACATTGAAGTTGCGAGGCGACTACCTGGCCATCGTCACGTTAGGGTTCGGCGAGATCATCCGCATCTTCCTGAACAACCTGAACGCGCCCATCAACATCACCAACGGGCCACAGGGCATCAACCGCATCGACACGTTCAAGGTTGGCGAGTTTGCGTTTGGGCGTACCCAGAACCTGCTGGGCATCCGCTTCACCGGGCCGGAAAAGTACTACTACCTGCTGCTCGCGCTGACGCTCATCATCATCGTGGTCTGCGTGCGCCTGCAGAATTCCCGCATCGGCCGTGCGTGGGAAGCCATTCGCGAAGATGAAATCGCCGCCAAGGCGATGGGCATCAACACCCGCAACATCAAGCTGCTGGCCTTCGCGATGGGCGCATCGTTCGGTGGCGTGGCCGGCGCGCTGTTCGCGTCGATGCAAGGTTTCGTCAGCCCCGAAAGCTTCTCGCTCATGGAGTCCATTTCGATCCTGTGCATGGTGGTGCTGGGCGGCATGGGCCACATTCCGGGCGTCATCCTGGGCGCGCTGATCCTGGCTGCGTTGCCGGAGTTTCTGCGCGCCGTCGTGGAGCCCGTGCAGCACATGCTGTTCGGCGCCGTGGTGCTGGATCCGGAAGGCATCCGCATGCTGCTGTTCGGCCTGGCCATGGTGTGCGTGATGCTGTTCCGTCCGGCGGGCCTTTGGCCGTCGGCGGTGCGCAAGCGCGAACTGGCGACCAAGACGCAAGGAGGCGCGGCATGAGCAAACTGCTGCAAGCCCAGGGACTGGGCAAGCGCTTTGGCGGCCTGCAGGCCTTGTCGGGCGTCAGTTTCGATATCGAACAGGGCGAGATCTACGGCCTGATCGGCCCGAACGGCGCGGGCAAAACCACGCTGTTCAACGTGCTGACCGGCCTCTACATCCCAGAGGAAGGCACCTGCACGTTCAACGGCGAATCCATGGCGGGCAAGAAGCCGCACGAGGTCGCCTACGCGGGCCTGGCGCGCACCTTCCAGAACATCCGCCTGTTCGCCAACCTGAGCGCGATCGAAAACGTGATGATCGGCCGCCACATGCGCACCCGCGCCGGCGTGCTGGGCGCGGTGCTGCGCACGCGCGCAACGCGTGCCGAAGAGGCCGCCATCGAGGCGCGCGCTCAGGAACTGCTGGACTACGTCGGCATCGGCCATCGCGCCAACGACGTCGCGCGGTCGCTGCCGTATGGCGACCAGCGGCGCCTGGAGATCGCGCGTGCGCTGGCGACGGATCCCAAGTTGCTGGCGCTGGACGAACCGGCCGCGGGCATGAATGCCTCGGAAACGGTAGTGCTGCGCAAGCTGGTCGAAAAGATCCGCGCGGACGGTGTCACCGTGCTGCTGATCGAACACGACATGAAGCTCGTCATGGGCCTGTGCGATCGCGTGCTGGTGCTGGAGTACGGGAAAGTGCTGGCGATGGGCAAACCCGCCCAGGTGCAGCGCGATCCCAAGGTCATTGAAGCGTATCTGGGCGCGGGCGCCGCGCAGGATCCGCTCATCCACAACGAGGGCCAGGCAACATGACGGCATCCCAACCCCTGCTCGAGCTGCGGGGCCTGCAAGTGTCCTACGGCGGCATCCGTGCAGTGCGCGGCATCGACCTGCGCGTGGACGAAGGCGAACTGGTCTGCCTGATCGGCGCCAACGGCGCGGGCAAGAGCACGACGCTGCGCGCCATCTGCGGACTGGTGCCGCTGGCCGGCGGCGAAGTCGTCTACGCCGGGCAATCCATCGGCGGCCAGAAGTCGCATGAGCTGGTCCGCAAGGGTCTCGTCATGGTGCCCGAAGGCCGCGGCATTTTCGGGCAGCTGACGATCGAAGAAAATCTGGCGATGGGCGGCTACATCCGCCGCGACGCGGCCCAGATCCGCCAGGACACGGATCGCGTCTTCACCTTGTTCCCGCGTCTGGCCGAACGCCGCAAGCAGGCCGCCGGCACGCTGTCGGGCGGCGAGCAGCAGATGGTGGCGATGGGACGCGCGATGATCGCCCGTCCCAAGCTGCTGCTGCTGGACGAGCCGTCGATGGGCTTGGCGCCCTTGATGGTGGAAAAGGTGTTCGAAGTGGTTCGCACCATCGCCAGCGAAGGCGTCACCATTCTGCTCATCGAGCAGAACGCGCGCCTGGCCCTGGAAAACAGCCATCGCGGCTACGTGATGGAGTCGGGCGAGATCACCTTGTCCGGCCCCGCGCGCGACATGCTGCACGATCCCAAGGTGCGCGCGGCGTACCTGGGCGAAGTGGAGTAATCAGGCGGACGCAAGGCGGTCTTGCCGCCTTGCGTTCTTTCTGCTTCAGGCCTGCACCGGTTCACGGTCCACGGCCGCGACCACCCCGGCGCCGATCAGCGCGTCGATCTCTTCCTTGCCGTAGCCGAATTCCCCCAGGATCGCGATGGAGTCCTCGCCCAGCCGCGGCGCGGCGCGATGGTAGCGGGCGGGCGTGGCGGACAGTTTCACGGGCATCCCCACGGTGCGGACCTTGCCGGCCACCGGATGATCCTGTTCCACCACCATTTCACGCGCCAGCGTCTGCGGGTGCGATAACGCCTGCGCGATCGAGTGCACGGGGCCCGCCGGAACACCCGCGTCGTCGAAGATGTCCAGCCATTCCTGCGCATCACGGGTCTTCAGGATGGCGGAGATTTCCTCCACCAATTCATCGCGGTTCTGCATGCGGTCGCGATTGCGGGCAAAGCGCGGATCTTCCGCCCACTCGGGCCGGTCCAGCGCCTGCGCGATGCGCTGCCAGTTCTTTTCATTGGCGCCGCCGATGATGATCCAGTCCGTGCGCGTGGGAAACGCCTGGTACGGCGCGCTCAGCACATGCGCCGATCCCGTGGGACCGGGCGAGACGCCGCTGCCGAAATAGATGGCGGCGTGCCAGTAGAGCTGCTGCAGGCTGGCTTCCAGCAACGAAGTTTCCACGATCTGGCCTTCGCCGGTGCGTTGCTTGTGCTGGTACGCGGCCAGCACGCCGAAGGCCGCCAGCAGGCCCGCGTTGATGTCGGCCACCGAATTGCCGGTGCGCAGCGGCGGGCCGCCAGGCTCACCGGTGATGGCCATCAAGCCTGAAAACCCCTGCGCCACGAGATCGAAGCCGCCTTTATCCGCAAAGGGGCCGGTCGTGCCGTAGCCGGACACGGCGCAATAGATCAGGCCCGGGTTCTCCTTGCGCAGCGTCTCGTAGCCCAGGCCCAGCTTCTCCATCGTGCCCTTGCGGAAGTTCTCGGTCACCACGTCGGCGTCGCGGATCATGCGCAACAGGACCTTCTTGCCTTCCGGATGTTTGAGGTCCAGCGCGATGGCGCGCTTGTTGCGGTTGAGCATCAGGTATGGCGCCGAGATGCCGTTGATCTGCGGGTCGCGATACTGGCGCGAATCGTCGCCACCGTCGATCTTTTCGACCTTGATGACGTCGGCCCCCAAGTCGGCCAGCATCATGCCGCAGGTGGGGCCAGCCATGATCTGGGACAGCTCGATGACGCGCATGCCGGCCAGCGCGCCGGCGGGGGCATCAGAACCAGGGAAGGGCGGGCGGCCGGAGCCGCGGGTGTCGTTGTGCATGCGTATTCCTCGATCTCTCGTTCAGCGGCCGGTAAATTGCGGCTTGGCCTTGGCCAGGAAGGCGCGATAGCCCGCGCGGAAGTCTTCGGTGTCGAAGCAGTCGAAAGCCTCGTCGCGGTCGGCGTCCGTCAGCGTCTTGCCCTGCACCAGATTGCGCACGAACTTCTTGTGCCAGCGGGCCACCAGCGGCGCGCCATCGGCGATCCGGCGTGCGGCCGCCTGCGCCTCGTCGGCCACCTTGTCGTCCGCGACCACGCGCGAGACGACGCCCAGGCGCAAGGCTTCGGCGGCGTCGAAGATGTTGCCTTCCAGCAAGACCTGCAGCGCGACGGTCGGACCGACCAGCCGAACCAGCGGGGCCAGCTCCGAGTACGACATCACGAGACCCAGATTCTTGATGGGCACGCCGAACCGCGAGCTTTCGCCGCAGATGCGCAGGTCGGCCAGGCTGGCGATCTCCAGCCCGCCGCCCACGCAGATGCCGTGGATCTGCGCGACCACGGGGTGACGGCAGCCGCCGATCGCCTCGATCGTGCGGCGCATGACGGCGCCGTATTCCACCGCCTGGCGCTTGTTGCTGCGCGCGGTCTCGAATTCGCCGATGTCGTTGCCGGGCGAAAACGCCTTCTCACCCGCGCCGCGCAGCAGCACGCAGCGCACGCCGTCGTCGCGGTCCAGTTCGAGAAACGTGTCGCCCAGCAGCCGCCAACTGTCGATGGTGAACGCGTTGAGCTTTTCGGGCCGGTTCAGCACCACGGTCGCGATGTCGCCGTTGCGCTCGAGCAGGATGGGGGTAGCGGTAGCAGTCATGAGGTTCCTTTTGCTTGCGCGGGGCGGTCCCCGCCGGATGGATCGGGTTCAGCGTCGAGGCTTATTGCTTCTTCAGGCCCAGGCTCGCGGTGAGCTTGCCGTACTTGCTCCATTCATCCCGCACGTAGGACGCGAAGGCCGCGGGGGTTTGCGGGCCGCCGCCCAGGTCCATGCCCTGATCGGCCAACTTGGCGGCGATCTCGGGGTCCGCGAGCGTCTGGGCGAGTGCCCGATCCAGCTTGTCCATGATCGGACGGGGCAGTTGGGCAGGCGCGAGGACGGCGTACCACTGCACGACGTCCAGACCCTTGATGCCGGATTCGGCCAGCGTCGGCACGTCGGGCAGCCGCTTGCTGCGTTCGGGGCTGGTCACGGCCAGCGGACGCAGCTTGCCCGCCTGGATCTGGTTGATTGCGCCGGGCAGCGTGTCGAAGTTCAGGTCGACGTTGCCGCCGAGCAGGTCGGTCATGGCCTGACCGCTGCCTTTGTAGGGCACGTGCTCCATGGACACGCCGGCAATCTGCGAAAACCGTGCGGCGCTCAGGTGCTGCGGACTTCCCATGCCGGATGAGGCGTACAGCAGTTGCTTGGGCTTGGCCCGGGCGTCGTCCACCAGATTCTGCACGGTGGTGTAGGCATGCTTGGTGGGGTTTACGACCAGTACGTTGGGCACGGATCCGATGTACCGCACCGCCGTGAAATCCTTGTTGGGGTCGATGTTGGACTGCACGACATAGGGGGCCGCGACAGTGGATTGCATGTTGGCCAGGAGCAGCGTGTAGCCGTCCGGGTCGGCCTTCACCACGTAATCGGCCGCGATCAGGCCGGAGGCGCCCGGCTTGTTCTCGACCACGACCTGCTGGCCGAGCAGGGAGGAGAGCCGTGCCGACAGAATCCGGGCCGACACGTCGGTGCCGCCGCCGGGAACGAAACCGACGACCAGGCGAATCGGACGTTCCGGCCATTTCGAGTAGTCCTGCGCCAGGGCGGGGGTGACGGCCGACAGTCCGGCGGACAGCGTCAATACGCCGATCCAGGCGCGAGCATGCTTTTTCATAGGGTCTCCTTTGGTGGATGAATCCTGCCCAGGGGCTGCTTGCTCTATGATTTGGGTCAGGTTGGTATGCCGTTGGTGTTTGGTATACCAGATACAAAAATAGTCGAAGTCGCGAGCATGAACAACCCATGGCTAACCCTGAACCCCTGATTGCCGACGTGTCCGTCCCCGATTTGGCCATCCACCATCCCACCTTGCCGGCGGTCGTGGCGGAACGGCTACGCCAATTGATCATCGATGGCACCCTGAAGCCGGGCACCTGGCTGAACGAACGGGATCTGTGCGATCAACTGAAGATTTCCCGCACGCCGCTACGCGAGGCGTACCGGATGCTGGCCTCGGATGGCCTGGTGACCTTGCAGCCCAAGCGCGGGGCGATGGTGATCGAGCTGTCAGCCGAAGACATCGAAAACATCTTCGACGTGTTGTCGGTGCTGGAGGGGCTGGCGGTGCGCAGCGCCGCCGAGCGCGCGTCCGAGGCGGAGCTCGCCCAGATCGCGCGTCTGCATGCGCAGATGCTTGAAAACTATGAGAAACGCGATATCCGCGCGTATTTCGCGGCCAGCATGGGCACGCACATCGCAATCAACCGCGCCGCGCACAATCCGGCGTTGTCGCATTCCTACGATCGGTTGAACCTGCAGGTGCAGGCGCTGCGCTACAAGTCCAATTTCGACCTGGATGAATGGACGACGGCGGTGGCCGACCACGAGGCCTTCGTGCGGGCACTGTTGGCGCGCGATGGCGAACGCGCCGAAGCGCTGATTCGCAAGCATGTCGGCGGCAAGAAAGCCTACAACCTGCGCGGCCGGTCCGGGAACGGCGTGGCCTGACGGCATGGCGGCCTGCGCCGCCATGCGGTTGGGAATCAGGCGGGCTGCACGAGCACGCGCTTTCGGCCGATCATCAAGGCAAGCACGGCGGCGATGATGCCCGTCGCGCCTGACACCACGAAAGCCATCAGGTAGTTGCCCTGTGCCTCGCGCAGCGCGCCCGCCATCCAGGCGGCGCTGGCCGCGCCCATCTGGTGACCCGCCACGATCCACCCGAAGACGATCGACGCGTCGCGTTCGCCGAACGCTTCCGTCGTCAGGCGCAGCGTCGGCGGCACCGTGGCGATCCAGTCAAGGCCGAAGAAGATCGCGAAGATCGACAGGCTGTAGAACGAGAAATCGGAGTAGGGCAGGTACATGAGCGACAGGCCGCGCAAGGCGTAGTAAACGAACAGCAGCTTGCGCGGGTCGTAGCGGTCGGTCAGCCACCCGGATGCCGTGGTGCCGAGCAGGTCAAAGATGCCCATCATGGCCAGCAGTCCGGCCGCCTGCACCTCGGGCATGCCGTGGTCGCCGCAAAGCGCGATCAGGTGCGTGCCGACCAAGCCGTTCGTCGTGAAGCCGCACACGAAAAACGTGGCGAACAGATACCAGAACGTGCGGGTCTTGGCCGCCCGGGCCAGCGTGCCGAACGTGGCGGCCACCATGCCGGTGCGCGGCGCGGCGGGCGCGGGCGGTGCGTGCGGATCGCTGCCGAACGGCACGAGGCCCACGCTGGACGGACGGTCGGGCACCAGCCACCAGGCCAATGGCACCAGCGCGGCTGCGGCGCCCGCCACCGTCCAGACCACGCGCGTCCAATCGCCCGACGAGGCCAGCGCGGCCAGCACGGGCAGAAACACAAGCGTGCCGGTGGCGGCGCTGGCGGTCAGCAGGCCCATCATCAGCCCGCGGTGCTTGACGAACCAGCGGTTGACCACGGTGGCGCCCATCACGATCGCCACGGCGCCCGAACTCAGGCCCGAGAACACGCCCCAGGTCATGATCAAATGCCAGGGCTCGGTCATATAGGCACTGACGGCGCTGGACGCCGACATCAGGATCAGCGCGGTGATCAGCACGCGCCGCAGCCCAAAGCGTTCCATCGCGGCGGCCGCGAACGGGCCCACCAATCCGTACAGAAAAATGCCCAGCGCCGCGGCAAACGAAATGGAGCTTCGGCTCCATCCGAACGTCTCTTCCAGCGGCACCAGCAGCACACTGGGCGAAGACCGCAAGCCGGCCGCGACCAGCAGTGACAGAAAGATCACGCCGACGACCACGAACGCATACTTCTGGCCGGCGCGGCGGAAGGGAAAGGGAGGCTGGGCTATACTCATGTTACTGACCGGTACGTATTAAGGTTCGCGAATAGTACGTACCGGTCAGTAACATCGTCAAGCGTTTTTTGGCGACCCTGTTTCCGGAGCGGCCGTGCGTGTCGTTCCGCAAAAAAGGAGCCCCTGTATGGCCAGCAAGACCCCTTCCGCCGCCGCCACCGGCAAGGCCGGCAAATCCGCGTCCAAGCCGCTTCTGGCGGCCGACCGCATCCGCAAGACCGCTCGCGAGATGTTCTACCGCGACGGCATCCGCGCGGTGGGTGTGGACGCCATCGTCACCCAGGCGGGCGTGACCAAGCCCAGCCTGTACCGCAGCTTTTCCTCGAAGGACGAACTGGCCGCTGCGTACCTGCGCGACTACGACGCCGAATTCTGGGCACGCTTTGACGCCGCCTGCGCCGCGCATCCGGGCGACCCGCGCGCCCAGTTGCTCGACTATCTGACCGGCATGGCCGGCCGCGCGGTGCAGAACGGCTATCGGGGTTGCGGGCTGACGAACGCGGCCGTCGAGTACCCGGAATCGGAGCATCCCGCCCGCGCCGTCGCCGTGGAACACAAGCGCGAACTGCGCCGCCGGCTGAACGCCATGGCTGCCGGGATGGGGGCGGAGGACCCGGAAGCGTTGGCAGACGGATTGCTGCTGTTGATCGAGGGCGCGTTCGTCTCAAGCCAGCTTTTTGGTGAAGGCGGACCGGCGGGCAGGGTGGCGGCGATGGCCGACAAGCTGATCCAGGCGCATCTGCCCCGCCGGACGGGCTAGGTCATCGCACAAAAGCGGTGCGTAACCCTGTGCGGCGCGCACCGTTTTGGTGGTGTTTGTCCCCATTGCGCAACGCCGAAAAAAATGTTTGTGATTTTTATTGCAACGCAGCATACGTGGATCTAAGATGGCTTCACGTTGTTCCACATCGCTTTTCTCAAGGAGAGAATCATGAGCGATACCGCGTTGAAAAATGCCCGTATGTCGGATGCGCTGGAGCGGTCCCTGATCCGCGAGGCCATCAAGGCGGAAACCCTGTCCGGCCCCCACGCAGGCTCGCGCTGGTTGCGCCTGAAGCTGCGCATGGCCGCACTGGGCGGTGCCGTCGGCGAGGTCCTGCACAATATGGACGCCGGCCGTCGTCAGCATCCGGTAGTCTCCGCCTACCACTGAAGTACCCCGCCAGAAAAAACGCCAGCTTTGATCGCTGGCGTTTTTTTTGTGTCCGCCGCAGAGGGCGGTGTGGCCCTTTCAGGCGACGAGATCAAGCAGCAGGTAGCCGTCCAGCACGATGATGCCCACGGTTGCCCCGATCGCGGCCCAGGCCCAGGCGCCCCGCAGCACATAGGCGCCCATCAGGCGTTTGCGGCATGCCAGCACCACCAGCGGTCCCAGGGCGAAGGGCAACGCCAGGCTCAGGATGACCTGGCTGAGCACCAGCAATCCGTCCGGATCCTTGCCACCCGTGAACGCAAGCAGGCCCACGGCGGCGGCGCCTGCCACCACGCGCGTCATCAACGCACGGCGCCGGTCCGACCAGTTGCTGCCCACCTGGAAGCCCTGCGACAGGATGCGGCCAGCCAGCACGCCCGTGATGGTGGAGCTTTGTCCGGCGGCATACAAGGCCACGGCGAACACCACCGCTGCGCCGATCCCTAACGTATGGCCGATCACCGCGTGGGCGTCGTCCAGGCTGGACACCACCATCCCGGAACCGGACAGCGACGCCGCAGCGACGATCATGATCGCCGCGTTGATCAGCATCGCCACGCCCAAGGACACGATGGTGTCGTTGCGCGCCACGCGCATCGCCATGCCGCGCGCCTGCTGGGGCAAGCCTTGCGCCCGTTGCGCCAGCGTGCCGGAATGCAGGTAAAGGTTGTGCGGCATAAGGGTCGCGCCAAGAATCCCCAGCGCAATCAGGAAACCTTGCGGATCGCGCAGTGCCTTGCCGGTCTCGCTCACGCCATGCGCCACTTCTGTCCAGGCCGGATTGGCCTTGAACAGCAAAAATATGAACGACAGCGCCACCACGGACAAGAGCAGGGCGATCACGCGTTCGTGCCGATCGGCATTGCCACGCGTCATGGCCAGCACGGCGAAGGTGCCGATGCCCGTGACGGCAACCCCTGCGATGAGCGGCAGATTGAACAGCAGCCGCAGTGCAATCGCGCCGCCAATCAGTTCGGCCAGCGCGGTGGCCAGGATGGCGGCCTCGCCGGCCAGCCAGGCGGCTTTGGCCAGACGGGGCGACAGATGGCGGGCGGTGAGGGTGGCCAGATCCTGGCCGGTTGCCAGCGCCAGACGCGACACCAGCACTTGAAAGCCCAGTGCCAGAAAGGCCGATGTGATGACGACCATCAACAGCCCATAGCCGAAGCCGCTGCCGCCGGCGATGTCGGTGGCCCAGTTGCCCGGGTCGATGTAGCCGACGGCCACGAGAATGCCGGACCCGACCATGCGGCGCAGGTTGGCGGAAGTCCGCGCGTCCTGCGCCAGGGCGGCATTGCCGCCTGAAATCGCGTAGATGAATCCGGTCATGCGTCGCTCCTGAGAATGGTTCTCATTGTCCGGAAGCGACTTTGCATCGTCCAATTGATTTTGACCACGCCCGGAATAGGGCGCGCCAATGATCCGGCCCCGGTTCAGAGGCCGGATCGCCCGCGCTGATCAGGACTTGAGCTTGGCGTCCATCGAGATCTTGGCGTTCAGCACCTTGGAAACCGGGCAGCCCTTTTCGGCCTTGCGCGCGGCGTCCTCGAAGGCCTCGGCGGAGGCGCCCGGAATGACCGCCTCGACGGTCAGATGGACGGCGGTGATGGCAAACCCATCGTCGAGCTTGTCCAGCGTGACTTCGGCCTTGGTGTCCAGGCTGTCCGCGACCAGGCCGGCTTCGGAAAGAATGTTGGACAGCGCCATGGTGAAGCAGCCGGCGTGCGCCGCGCCCAGCAGTTCTTCGGGGTTGGTGCCCGGCGTGTCGCCGAAGCGGGTATTGAAACCGTAGGGTTGGCTCTTGAGCGCGCCGCTCTGCGTGGAAATCGTGCCTTTGCCAGTCTTCAGATCGCCCGACCAGGCGGCGGATGCGGTTTTCTTCATACAGGACTCCTGTGTGGGAACGCGGCCGTGCGCGGCGCGTCCGGGGTGGGTGAGAGGCGCCGTCTCGCGGACGGCGCGCCTTGCCTCAGGCGGCACCGTCGATGATACGGCCCGTCACCCCGCCCGGCGCGGAAAACGCCGGTACGCAACGGCAAGCCGATGTAACGGCAGGTCGGCCACGCGTGCCTGTCGCGCGCCCGCCCGATTGAGATGGGCCGCCAACATCAAGAGCCCGCGTGAGCGCATCAGGCAAAATAGCGGCATCTCCTTCACTCCTACCCAAGAGCCGTAGTCATGCCTCGCATCCTTGCCCGCTACGCCTGCGCTGTCGCGCTGGCTGTTCCCGTCCTGTCCGCTCAAGCCGAAATCGTGATCGGCGTGGACGTGTCCACCACGGGCCCCGCCGCCGCCATCGGCATCCAGACCAACAACGCGATCCGGCTGTGGCCCAACACGCTGGGCGGCGAGCCTGCTCGTTACGTGGTGCTGGACGACAGCACTGACGTGAGCCGCGCGGTCAAGAACATGCGCAAGCTGACGTCCGAAGACAAGGTAGACGCCATCGTCGGCCCCAACATTACGGCGTCTGCATTGGCCGGACTGGACGTGCTGGCCGAGACCAAGACGCCGATGATTGCGTTGGCGGCGTCCAGCGTCATCGTCGAGCCGCAGTCGGATCCCAAGCGCACCTGGGCCTTCAAGATGCCGCAGAACGACTCGCTCATGGCGACCGTGCTGGTCGAGGACATGAAGAAAAAAGGCCTGAAGAACGTGGCCTTCATCGGCTTTGCGGATTCCTACGGCGATAGCTGGTGGAAAGAGTTTTCGGCCGCCGCCGGCTCGGACCTGAAGATCGTGGCGCAGGAACGTTTCCAGCGCACCGACGCCTCGGTCGTCGGGCAGGTGCTCAAGGTCATTGCCGCCAAGCCCGACGCGGTGCTGATTGCCGGCTCCGGCACGCCCGCGGCGCTGCCGCAAAAGACGCTGCTGGAGCGCGGTTTCACCGGCGCTGTCTACCAGACGCACGGCATCGGCACACTCGAGTTCCTGCAGGTGGGCGGCAAGGACGTGGAAGGGACGTTGTTCCCCACGGGCCCGGGCGTCGTGGCGCGCGAGCTGCCCGATTCCAATCCGGTCAAGAAGGTGGCCGTGGAATTTGCCGACAAGTATGAACAGCAATACGGCCCGAACACGCTGACGCAGTTCGCCGGTGATGCCTACGGCGCCTGGATGCTGCTGGACTCGGCCGTGTCGCGCGCCTTGAAAACCGGCGCCAAGCCCGGCACGCCGGAATTCCGCCTGGCGCTGCGAGACGCGCTGGAAAACACCCGCGATCTGGTCGTGCCCAATGGCGTCCTGAACATCACCAAGGACAATCACCAGGGCTTCGACGAGCGCGCCCGCGTGATGGGCACGGTCAAAAACGGGCGTTTTTCGTACGCAGAATAATTGG
The DNA here is from genome assembly GCF_040775605.1 of Achromobacter animicus. Lineage (NCBI taxonomy): Bacteria > Pseudomonadati > Pseudomonadota > Betaproteobacteria > Burkholderiales > Alcaligenaceae > Achromobacter > Achromobacter animicus. The sequence goes on along the minus strand of NZ_JAYGJK010000001.1, from coordinate 3,813,129 downwards.
TGCCATATCTCTGTACCGTTCGTAACGTGTTCTAACGCTCCATAGGGCAACGGACGACAAAAGCAGGCTTAGGCCTGCTTTTTCATGCCTATATCATTCGTGTCCGAATCATTTCTTAGCGTATTATTTTTAGTGAAGCCATGCACCTAGAAATAAATTCGGGAGAAATAATTCATGACCCTCATCCAATCCAGACGACTGTTGCTGGCCCTGAGCCTGGGCGTGCTTGCCGCATGTTCGGACTCGGGCGGCGACAAGTCCGCGGCCGGCGGCGGCGAGACCGCCAGTAACGCCAGCACCCTGGAAGCGGCGAAGGCAGCGGGCAAGATCCGCATCGGCTATGCCAATGAGGCGCCGTTCGCGTACATGGATAGCAAAGAGGCCAAGGTCACCGGGGAATCCGTGGAGATTGCTCGCGTGGTGCTCAAGCGCATGGGCATCAACGAAGTCGAAGGCGTCCTGACCGAGTTCGGATCGCTGATCCCCGGCCTGGCCGCCAAGCGCTTCGATATCATCGCGGCCGGCATGTACGTCACACCCAGCCGCTGCCAGCAGGTCGCGTTTTCCAACCCGACGTATGGCGTTGGCGAAGCGTTCCTGGTCAAGCAGGGCAATCCCAAGAACCTCCACAGCTACGAAGACGTGCTCAAGAATCCGGACGCCAAGCTGGGCGTCGTGGTTGGCGCGATCGAGGGCGAGTACGCCGAAAAGGTCAAGATTCCGGCCGGCCAGGTGGTCGTGTTCCCGGATGCCGTCAGTGCGTTGTCCGGCGTGCAGGCGGGCCGCGCCGATGCCTATGCCGCCACCGCGCTCACCGTCAACGACCTGATGGGCAAGACGCAGGAGGGCAGCGGGCTGGAGAAGGCCGATCCGTTCACCGATCCGGTCATCGACGGCAAGGGCGTGCGCGGCTACGGCGCCTATGCCTTCCGCACGGACGACAAGGCCTTCGCGGATGCCTTCAACGCCGAACTGGCCAAGTTCATCGGCACCGACGAGCACAAGCAGCTTGTGGCGCCTTTCGGCTTTACCGCCGACGAACTGCCCCAAGGGGTGACCGCGGACAAGCTCTGCAGCGGACAGTAAGGGGCGCCGATGCAGCTGATGTCTGAACATATCGCCGAGCTGGTGCCGCCCCTGCTCGAGGGGCTGGCCGTCACGCTCCAGATCATGGCGGGCGCGGTGGTCCTGGCGGTGCCGCTTGCGCTGCTGTCCGGGATCGGGCGGCTGTCTTCCCTGCGGCCGGTGCGGTGGACGGCGTCGGTGTACGTCGAGGTCTTTCGCGGCACGTCCGCCCTGGTGCAGCTCTTCTGGTTCTACTTCGTGCTGCCGCTGTTTGGCGTGCAACTGCCGGCCATGCTGGTCGGCATCGTGGTGCTGGCGCTGAACGCGGGCGCGTACGGCGCGGAAGTGGTGCGCGGCGCCATCCGGGCCGTTCCGCCCGGGCAGCGTGAAGCGGGCGTGGCGCTTAACCTGACGCGCCGCCAGATCATGCAGCGCATCGTGCTGCCGCAAGCGGTGCCCGCCATGTTGCCGCCGGCGGGCAACCTGCTCATCGAGCTGTTGAAGAACACCGCGCTGGTGTCGCTGATCACCATCACCGACCTGACCTTCCGCGGGCAGTTGCTGCGCAGCGAAACGCTGCGCACGACCGAGATCTTCACGCTGATGCTGCTGATGTACTTCGGCGTGGCGCTGCTGATCACCGCGGGCGTGCGCCTGCTTGAGCGGAGGGTCCGAGTCCGATGACACCAATATTCGACTGGTCTTTCGCACTGGAAATCCTGCCCACGCTGGGTTCGGCGCTCGTCATCACCATCCAGGCCACCGTGCTCGGCATGCTGGTGGCGGTCACGTTGGGCCTGGTGCTTGCGATGCTTCGCCGATCGAAGCTGCGCATCGTGTCGCTGCCCACGGCGTTCTTCATCGAGTTCGTGCGCAGCACGCCGCTGCTGGTGCAGATGTACTTCCTGTTCTATGTCCTGCCGCTGACGGGGGCGCAGATGTCGCCGCTGATGACGGGGATCGTGGCGCTGGGGTTGCACTATGCCACCTATTGCGCCGAGGTCTACCGCGCCGGCATCGAGGCCGTGCCGCGCGGCCAATGGGAAGCCGCCACGGCATTGAACATGTCGCGCTGGCGCACGACGGTGGGCGTGGTGCTGCCGCAGGCGATTCCGCCCGTGGTGCCCGCGCTGGGCAACTACCTGGTGGCCATGTTCAAAGACACCCCGCTGCTGTCGGCCATCACGGTGGTCGAACTGCTGCAGCAAAGCAAGATGATCGGATCGGCGACGTTCCGGTACACCGAACCCCTGACCCTGGTGGGCCTGCTGTTCCTGGCGCTGAGCCTGGTCGCGGCCTGGGGCGTGCGCGGCCTGGAGGCTCGCCTGCAACGATTTGGAGGAAAGCGATGAGCGCCAGCGTAAGCATCAAGAATCTGCACAAGCGTTTTGGAGACGTGGAAGTCCTGCGCGGCATCAATCTCGAGATTCCGGCGGGGCAGACGGTGGCCGTCATCGGGCCGTCGGGCTCGGGCAAATCCACGTTGCTGCGCGTGCTGATGACGCTGGACCCGCCCACGAGCGGCGAGATCGAGATCGACGGCGAACCCATGTGGACCGATGCGCAGGGCCGCCCCGCGGGCGTCAACTCCGAACACCTGCGCAACGTGCGCGGCAAGATCGGCATGGTGTTCCAGCATTTCAACCTGTTCCCGCACATGACGGCGCTGGGCAACGCCATGGAGGCGCCGCTTCACGTGCTGGGCATGCCGCGCGACCAGGCGCGCGATCGCGCCGTCGAATACCTTGAGATGGTGGGGCTGGGCGACAAGCTGGACGTCTATCCGGCGCAACTGTCGGGCGGGCAGAAGCAGCGCGTCGGCATCGCGCGCGCGCTGGCGATGTGTCCGCAGGTCATGCTCTTCGATGAGGTCACATCCGCGCTGGATCCGGAGCTGGTCGGCGGCATCCTGCAGATCCTGCGCGACCTGTCCGCCCGCCGCAGCATGACGATGATCATCGTCACGCACCAGATGAAGTTCGCCGAACGCAGCTCGGACCGCACGCTGTTCTTTGACCAGGGCAACATCGTCGAAGACGCCGAATCGTCGGTGCTGTTCAGCCAGCCCAAGGAGGCGCGCACGCGCCAGTTCCTGGATTCCGTGATCGAAGGGCAGTAGGCGCGCGCTTAAACCCTGCCGGGGGCGTTGGGATTTGGGGGCGTTTGCATGTCCGGGCGCTATGCTGTGTCGTCCAACGCTCCCGGAGCCCCCTAGCATGAGCCATCTGTTCAGCCCCACGTCAATCGGCAACGTCGAACTGCCCAACCGCATCGTCATCGCGCCCATGTGCGAATACTCGGCGGAAGAGGGCCGTGCCACCGACTGGCACATGATTCACCTGGGACATCTGGCGCTATCGGGCGCGGCGCTCCTGTTTACCGAAGCCACCGCGGTCGAGGCCGATGGCCGCATCTCGCCGGGAGACCTGGGCCTGTGGTCCGACGAAACCGAAGCCGCACTGGGCAAGGTGGTCGCCGCCGTGCGCCGCTACTCGCCGATCAAACTGGGCATCCAATTGGGACACGCCGGCCGCAAGGCATCCAGCGATGCGCCCTGGAACGGCGGGCAACTGGTGCCCGAAAGCGACGGCGGCTGGCTGGGCTGGGCGCCGTCGGCTGTGCCGCACAACGCGCACGAGCCCGCGCCGCATGCACTGGACGAAGCGGGTCTTGAGCGCGTCCGCAATGCGTTTGTCGACAGTGCCCACCGCGCGCTGCGCCTGGGTTTCGATGCCATCGAGGTGCACGCCGCGCACGGTTATCTGCTGCATCAGTTCCTGTCGCCGCTATCGAATCGGCGCGACGACGCGTACGGGGGATCGCTGGAAAACCGCATGCGCTTTCCGCTGGAAATCTTCCAGGCCCTGCGCGACATCACGCCGCCTTCCGTGGCGCTGGGCGTGCGCGTATCGGCGACGGACTGGGTGGAGGGCGGCTGGGACCTTGAGCAGACCCTGGTGTTCGCCGAGGCGCTGAAGGCGCGCGGCTGTGAATTCATCGACGTGTCCAGCGGCGGCGTGTCGCCGCAGCAGAAGATTCCGGTGGGGCCGAATTACCAGGTCCCGTTCGCCGAAGAGATCAAGCGCCGGATCGGCATGCCGACCATCACGGTGGGATTGATCACCGAGGCCCAGCAGGCCGAGGACATCCTGGCGCAGGGCAAGGCAGACATGGTCGCGCTCGCGCGCGGCATGCTCTACGACCCGCGCTGGCCGTGGCATGCGGCGGCCGAACTGGACGGCCAGGTCAGCGCGCCGAAGCAATACTGGCGGTCGCAGCCGCGTGAGCTGAAGGCGCTGTTTGGCGAGACGCGCTTCGGACAGCGATAGGCTGCCAGGCAAGGTCAATGAAAAAACGCCGCGATCTGAACTGACCCCCAGAAGTTGGACGGTCAGCTAAAGCCCGAAGGCCTGAGCTCGGTATTGCACCGGGCTCAGGCCTTTTAGCTTGAGCTTGATGCGATCGTGATTGTAGTAACGGATGTACTGTCGGATGCCGGCTTGCAACTGCTCGATGCTTTCGAAGCGATTCAAGTGGAAGAACTCAGCCTTGAGCGTGCCGAAGAAGCTTTCCATAGCGGCATTGTCCAGGCAGTTTCCCTTGCGTGACATGCTTTGCGTCACCGATCTATCTACCAGCATCCGCCTGTAGTTCTGCTGCTGGTACTGCCAGCCCTGATCGGAGTGCAGCACTGGACGCTCCGTCGGCAGCAGCCGCGCCAGCGCCTTCTTCAGCATGCTGCCCACGAGCTTGAACACCGGCCGGCGGCTGGTCTCGTAGGCCACGATCTCGCCGTTGTACAGGTCCATCACCGGCGACAGGTACAGTTTCTCGCCACGTACGTTGAACTCGGTCACATCGGTGACCCACTTCTGGTTCGGACGCGCCGCCTCGAAGTCGCGCGCCAACACGTTGGCCGCCACGTGGTGCGATTGGCCTCGGTAGGACCGGTACTTCTTGGCGCGCACCAGCGACTTCAAGCCTAGCGCCTGCATCAGCTTCTGCACGGTCTTGTGGTTCACTAGCTCACCGGCCTGGCGCAAGACCGCCGTAATGCGGCGGTAGCCGTAGCGGCCCTTGTGACGGGCATAAACCGCGCTGATGCGCTGCTTGAGCTCGGTGTACGGGTCCACGGCTCCGAACGACTTCAGGTGGTAATAAAACGTGCTGCGCGACAGCTTGGCTACGCGTAGCAGTAGTGCCAGCGGATGCTTGGGCCTTAATCCTTGGACCACTTGCGCTTTCCAACCAGCGCCCGGGTCTTCTCCGCTTCGATCAAGGCCTTCATTTTTTTTAGGTAATCGTTCTCCGCGCGCAGATAGGCCAGCTCTTGCTCGAGTTCTTCCTTGGTCATGTCCTTGGACACCGGCTCTGAGGGGTACTTATGCGGCATGCTTGCTCCTCGGCGCTTGCGCGCCAGCGCCTCTATACCCCCAGCATCATACTGGGCGCGCCATTTCGTAATGTGCCCTGTATGACGAATCCCCAGCAACACCGCTGCCTGCGTGTCCGATAGACCTTCGCGCCGGATCTTGATCAGCACCGATTGTTTGAAGGCCGCGCTATACGAGCCAGATTGCCTGCGCAACCCGTTAACGCCATGCGCTCGAAAACTCCCGACCCAGCGCCGCACCATTGAGTGCGGCACTTCGTATCGGCGCGCCACCGATTTGAATCCGTCCGTGCCTTGCAGGTACGCCTGCACCACTTTGATCTTGAACTGCTCTTCGTACTTCGCCATGTAAAAACCCCCGAAGGTTGGATTGATGTCCAACTTTCGGGGGGCAGTTCAATCGCGGCGTTTTTTTCGTCAGAATTCTGCGGGCAGCTTTTCGCGCCAACGGTTTGCGAGCAGCGCCGGCCGTCATCGGCCACGCCGCCTACAGCTTGGCGTATGCGGCTTCCAGCTCGCGATGCAACACGTCGGCAAAGTCCGCGCTGGCGGGATCCTGCTGCGACAGCAGGCGCGCCAGCACGACGTTGTCTTCCTCGCCGTTCCAGATCTTGATGTAGGTGCCTTCCTTGTAGCCGTGCTGCTGGCGGAAGATGTTCAACACGTTCTTGGACACGTATTGCGTGTAGGCGTCGTTCCAGGTCATCTCGCAGGCGGTCATCGTCTGCTCCAGGACCTTGAAGCTGGCGCGTCCGCACACGGCCAGTCCGCCGATCAGCTCAAGCAGTTCCGGCACGTTCAGCGCGTCCAGGGCGTAAGCCTTGCCGTCCAGCTCGACGCGGGCGGGTGAGGCCAGGTCGGCGACCAGCGCGCGTGCGGCGGCTTCGACGTCGCCAGCCGACTGGACAATGGTGTGCGACAGATAGAAGTGCAGGATGTCGACCAGTTCCATCTGGACCTGCGGCAGGTCGATGGTCTGCTTCTTCCACCACTTCCAGCCGTAGTGCTCCAGGGCTTCGGCAGATTCGACGAACGCGGCGCGCAGGAAGCGAGCGCCGCCGTTGACCCAGTCCGGATTGATCATGCTGTTCAGATGGCCTTGCAGCTTCAGCATCGTGGCCGCCTGGGCCTGGTTCAATCCGACTACGTTGTTCACTTTCACTCCGGGAGGGGCTGGTTCAATGGCCGGAAATGTTAGCACCAACGCCAACCAGCCAAGCCGCAGCGTGTCAGGCGCCGTCTTTGCGGTATGACGACGGCGTCAGGGGCGGCAGCTTGTTCAGCGGCGACTTGCGCGGGTTGCGCGCGCTGCTGGCCGCCTTGAACAGCATGAAGGCAAAGAAGGCCAGGAACACGGCGGGCATCAGTTCGTCCAGTTCAAACCGGGGGCTGTGAAACGCGCGGAAAGCGATGTTGGCCGCGGCCCAGCCTGCCATGATGCCGGCCACCGTCAGCACGGCGCCGATCTTGCGTGACCGCGCCTGCCGGGCGAGCGTGATGTTGGCCTCGTCGGGCTGGCCCGGGAACGTCGCCAGGGGCGCTTCGGATGCCGAACGCGCACGCGGGGTTGGCGACGCGGTATTGCCCCAAGGCGCGTCGGACAGCGAACCGGGCGTCGGGGAGGGCGGGACGGCCACGGGCATCGGCACGGCAACCGGCGCCGTCTGCCTGCGCGTTTCGCGCCGGCTGGCGATGCGGCCCGGCGAGGCGCCTTTCGCGTTGGTCAACTCTTTGATATAGCGCGCGAAATCGCCGTTCTTGGGCTCGGCATCGATGGCCATGACGCTCTCCGGATCAATTGCCCCGCCGCGCGCGCACCGGTTGGCGGCGCTTGCGCACCATGGCGAGGAGAAGCCCGCATCCTAGCAAAACCGAGAGCCCCGCGCCGATCATCATGGCGATCTGCTGCGCATTCTGCGCCGTGCCCAGGCTGCGCGCGGTGATGTAGCCGGGCGCCAGCATCAGCGGCATCCACAGCACTGCCGACAGCACGTTGGCCAGCTGGAAGCGGCCATGCGCCATGCCCATCACGCCCGCCACCGTGGGAATGGTGGAGCGGATGGGGCCCAGAAAGCGGCCGATCAGCACCGACGCAAAGCCGTAGCGGTAGAAGAACAGCCGAGCCCGTGCCACGCCGGTGCGCTGCTGCTTGAGCGGCCAGCGCCGCAGCACGCTGGGTCCCGCCCAGCGGCCCAGATAGTAAGAGAGCGCGTCGCCCACGATCGCGCCGGCGATGCCCCAGGCGATCACGCCCCAGGGCGCGAGCGTGCCGGCGCCGATCAGGCCGCCCGTCAGCAGCATCAGGGCGGTCGCGGGAATGAAAAGTCCCAGGAGTACCATGGACTCGCCCAGCGTGAGCAGGAAGGTGATCGGCCCGGCCCAAGCCTGGTTGGCTTCGATGAACTGGCCGATCTGGGTGATGTATTCATCCATGATGCAAAGTTGAAAATTAGCTGAACGCAATCGGGTATGTTAACGCCTGCGCGGCCGGCCGTGAGGCGGCTAGGCCATTTGGCGGAACGCTCGACGTTGGAGAAACATGGATTCAGTTACACAAGCGGTGCTGGGCGCCAGCATTCAAGGCGCCATGCTGGGGCGCGTGCAGGGCAGACGCGCCCTCATCTATGGCGCGGCTCTGGCCACCTTGCCGGATCTGGATGTCTTGATGAGCTACCCGGACCCGGTGTCGCTCATGACCTATCACCGCGGCTTCTCGCATTCCGTTTTCGTGCTGACCGGCCTGGCGATGCTGCTGGCCTGGCTGATACGCAAGTATTGGCCCAATGCGCCCTACGGCGGGCGAAGGCTGTTCCTGACGATATGGCTGGTGCTGGTGACGCATCCCATCCTGGATGCGTTCACCGTCTATGGCACCCAGTTGTTCTGGCCGCTGGCCCTCACGCCGGAAAGCTGGTCGACCGTGTTCATCATCGATCCGGTCTACACCGTGCCGCTGCTGTTGGGTGTCCTGTTTGCCATCGCGGTCGGAATGACCCGCAACGCGCGCCGCTTCATGGTGGGGGCGCTGGTCTTCAGCACGCTATACCTTGGTTTCGGGCTGGCTGGCCGCATGGCGGCCGAGCATCGCGTGCGGGACGCCATGCAGGAACAAGGCGTTACGGTGACGCAATTGCGCGCGGTCCCCATGCCGTTCAACACCTTGGTGTGGCGGGTGTTTGCCAAGACCGGCGATGGCGACTATTACGAATCGGTCAGCAGCCTGTTCGACCGCGATCCGCCGGAATGGGTGCGTTTGCCGCTCAATCTGGACGCCGGACGCGTGCTGGCGGGCGAGCCGCTGCACGAACGGCTGCGTTGGTTTACGGATGACTGGCTGCGGTATGACGTGATCGGCGATGCGCTGGTCGTGTCGGACCTGCGCATGGGCATGGCGGGTCACTACACCTTCCGGTTCAAGATGGCGGAGCGTGCGACGGATGGCACGTGGCGCGCGGTTACGCCGTCCGTCTGGCCGACCAGCCGCGGCGGCTGGAATGAGATGAAGCTGGTGCTGGGTCGCATCCTGCATGCGCAACCGCCGCTGCCGCTGGCCGAGTGGTCCGAGCTGACGAAGCAGTAGGCTGAAAGTCGGGCTGACGGCTCGCACGAACAAGGCTCCCGCGACCCAGGAGCCTTTTTTCTTGCGCGGCCGTATTGACCTGTTTCCGCTGCTTGCATTATTCTTGTTCGCTAATAAGGAACTTCGGTTCCGTTAAATGGAACATGCATGAGTATTCTTGACGGTGTTCAACGCGTGCTGTCGCTGTACGCAGAGGGCGCGGCGGAACTGAGCTTTACCGAGGTCGCCGCTAGGCTGGCCATGCCCAAAAGCACGGCTTCGCGTCTGCTGAACCAGATGCAGAACTACGGCATGCTCGATCAGGACGCCGCCACGCGCCGCTATCGGCCTGGCGCGCTGCTCGCGCAGGCCGTGCGTGCCGGTATGGCCGCCACGCCGCTGGACGAGGCCTGCCGCGCCGTCCTGGCCCGGCTGTCGGACGACAGCGGACTCACGGCGTATCTGTCCACGCTGAATCAGCGCGAGACCGTCGTGCTGCAACGGCTGAATGGCTCGCACCCCGTGCAGGTGCTGTCGCCGCCCGGATCGCGCCGCGCCGCGTCGGGCACGGCGATGGGCCGCGCGCTGCTGTCGCGGCTGACCGACACCGAATTCCAGACCCTGTATGGCGCCGATCCCGCCCAGTCGCTGCCGATGGAAGGACGAGACTGTCCAGCCACCGTCGGCGACCTGGCCGCGTTGGTGGCGCAGACGCGCGCGGACCACTGCGGCGTGGCGATCGACCAGGCTATGCCGGGCATCGGCGCCGTCGCGGCGGCCGTGCGGGACCCCGCCACCGGCGAACTGCGCGGCCTTTGCCTGTCGTTTGTCTCGTTCCAGGCTGATGCCGCGCGCGTGGCGGTGCTGCGCGAATCCGTGCTGCAGCACGTCGGTGCGCTTGGGCGCGAGCTCAACGATCCCTACTGGCTGAACTGACCTACTGAATGCCTTGTGGCGGCCTCGCCGCCGCCGCAACCAGAACCATCATCTATCGGACTTCATTCATGAACCTTCTGCTCCTCAGCAATTCCAGCAGCGACGCCGGCTATCTGGTGCACGCCATGGCCGACATCCGCGAACTGATCGAATCCCTGCCGCAAGGCGCGCCGGCCGTGTTCGTGCCGTTCGCGGGGGTCACGCGCAACTGGGACGACTACACGGCGCTGGTCACGTCGGCATTGGCCGACACGGGCCTGGCCATCCAGGGCCTGCACACCGCGCAGGATCCGGTCGCGGCACTGGAAGGCGCATCCGTCATCATCGTGGGCGGCGGCAACACGTTCAACCTGCTGGGCGAATTGCGCCGCCAGGGCCTGCTCGACGTCGTGGCGCGCCGCGTGCGCGAGGGCGCGGCCTACCTGGGCTGGAGCGCGGGTTCCAACCTGACGTGCCCCACCATCTGCACGACGAACGACATGCCCATCACCGACCCGAAAGGCTTCGACGCGCTGGGGCTGGTGTCCTTCCAGATCAATCCGCACTACACCAACGCGCATCCTCCCGGCCACCGCGGCGAAACGCGCGCCCAGCGCCTTGCCGAGTTCTGCACGCTGAATCCGGCCATGCCGGTGCTGGGCCTGCCCGAAGGCGCAGGCCTGCGCGTGCGCGGCGCCAAGATCGCGCTGGTTGGCCCGTACGACGCGCCGCTCTTCCTGGGCCGCGAAGAACCGCGCATGTTCCGTCCCGGCCCGGTGGAGATCCCGGCATGAAGCAGGTGATCGACGCCATCGAATTGCTGTCGTCCGCGCACGTCACGGGCGAATCCGTGGCACGGGTGCTACGAGACGCGGGCAATTGCGAAGTCGAGGTCACGCCTCTTGCGCGTGATGGCTTGGCCACGGATTTCCTGTCCATTGTCATTCCCGGCCTGGATGATTCGGCTCCGCAATTGGGCATCGTCGGCCGGCTGGGCGGCATCGGTGCGCGCCCCGCGGTGACGGGCCTGGTGTCCGACAGCGACGGTGCGGTCGTGGCGATTGCCGCCGCGCTCAAGCTGATGGCGATGGCGAAGCAGGGCGACGTGCTGCCCGGCACGGTGCGCATCCGCACCCACATCTGCCCGCGCGCCGGCACGCGCCCGCATCATCCGGTGCCGATGATGCGGTCGCCGTTCCCCATGCGCGAGATGATGTCGCACGAAGTGGATCCGCGCATGGACGCGATCCTGTCGGTGGACACGACGCGCGGCAACCGCCTGGTCAACAAGCGCGGCGTGGCGCTCACGCCGGTCGCCAAGCAGGGCTACCTGCTGCGCATTCCCGAGACCATGCTCGACGTCATGGGTTGGGTCAGCGGCGAACTGCCGGTGACGCTGCCCTTGACCACGCAGGACATCACGCCCTACGAAAACGGGTTGTGGCACGTGAACTCCCTGATGCAGCCGGCCATCGTCACGGACGCGCCGGTCGTCGGCGTGGCCTTGACGGCGCAGACCACCGTGCCGGGTTGCGCCACGGGCGTCACCAACGCCGTGGATGCCGACGTCGCCATGCGCTTTTGCATCGAGGTCGCCAAGCTCTACGGGCAGCGCGCCATGACCTTCTTCGACGACGCCGAGTGGGGCGCGCTGCAGGCCCGCTACGGTTCGATGGCGCACCTGCAGACGGTCGGCCGCGAAGACGGAGCCGCGCAATGAGCGCCCTCACACCGCGCCGCGTCGCGTTCTTCACCATCGGTCAATCGCCGCGTAGCGACGTGGTGCCGGAGATGGCGCCCGTGCTCGGCGCCCATGTGCGCATCGATGAGTTCGGCGCGCTCGATGGCCTGGACGCCGCCGCTTTGGCCGCGCTGGCGCCGCGACCGCGCGAATACCGCTTCGCCACGCGCATGCGCGACGGTTCCCAGATCGAACTGGACGCAGCCGCTGCCGAGGCGCGCTTGGCCGACGTGATGCGCCAGGCGGACGGCCAGGGCTACGACATCCTGGTTCCGCTGTGCACCGGCACGGCCATCGCGCCGATGCGCACCCTGGTGGTCGAGCCGCAGCAGGTCGTGGATCACCTGGTCGCGGGCCTGGCGCAGCATTGCCGCAAGGTCGGGCTGGTGGTTCCGCTGGAAGCGCAGGTCGACGCTTTTCATATGGCCGTGCCGCTGGAATGCGAAACGCAGGTCGTGCACGCGTCGCCGTACGAGGCCGACGCGCAGCAGGCCGCCCGCAACTTCGAGTCCGCCGGACGCGAGCTGGCGTCGTGCGATCTGATCGTCATGCACTGCATGGGCTACGCGCAGTCCATGCGCCAAGCCGTGGCGCAGGCATCGGGCCGCCCCGTGCTGTTGTCCAACCGCCTGGTCGCGCAGGCCCTGGCACAAATACTGGAATAACGCCGCCGGACGCAATCCCGAAGTTCCGGCCGCACAGGTTCGCGCGGCCGGTCCGGGCGAGCGGCGAGAGGAGACGAAGCCGACTTCGTCAATCAATCGTTGGGAGTTTTTTTATGATCAGCCGTACCTTGCACCGCGCCGCTGGCGCTCTATTCGCCGTCGCCGCGCTGTCGGCCACTTCGGCGTATGCCGCCGACGCCTGGAAGCCCGCCAAACCCGTGCGCCTGCTCGTGGGCTTCGCGCCGGGCGGTTCGGCCGATACGCTGGCCCGCCTGCTGGCCGAGCCGCTGTCGGCCCGCCTGGGCCAACCGGTCGTCGTCGAGAACCTGGCCGGCGCCGGCGGCAACATCATGGCGTACCGCCTGAGCCAGGCGCCCGCCGACGGCTACACCATCGGTATCGCCGCGGCCGGTTCCATGGCCATCACCCATGTCCTGAATCCCAAGGGCACGAACTACAAGCCCGCCGACTTCACGCCCATCACGCTGGCCGCAGTGCAGCCCAATGTGGTCATCGTGAACAAGGACGTGCCGGCCAACAACCTGGCCGAACTGAAGGAATATTTCCAGAAGACGCCGACGGCCACGTACGGCACCGCGGGCGTCGGCATCTCCAACCACCTGATCGCCGAGACCATGCTGTACAAGCTGGGCGTCAAGGTGCCGCACGCCGCCTACCGCGGCGCCGCGCCCGTGATCACCGACCTGCTCGGCGGCCACATCGCCATGACGATGGACAACATCTCGACCGCTGCGCCGTTGGCGTCGCAAGGCAAGGTCAAGGCAATTGCGGTAGCGTCGATCAAGCGCGCCGCGCAATTGCCCAACGTGCCGACGCTGGACGAGCAAGGCCTGAAGGGCTTTGACATGCCGACGTGGCAAGGCGTGTTCGCGCCCGCCGGTCTGCCCGCCGACGTGCTGGCCGCCTATTACGCCGCACTGCAGGACGTGCTGAAGCAACCCGCGCTGATCGAGAAGATGGCCGGCCTGGGTTCGGAGCCCGTCACCGGCATGACGCCCGAGAAGTTCAGCGAGTTTCTTGAAAACGACCGCAAGCAATGGGCGGACATCGTCAAGGCCGCGAACATCAGCCTGGAGCAGTAAGGCGCCGCAAGCGGCTTGAACCGCTGCAAAGCAAAACGCCAGACCCGAGAGGGCCTGGCGTTTTTTATTGGAGCGCCGGAGAAGAGGCGGCGGCTTGTCGGAGCATGACGCGCGGCAATGCGCCACCGCGTCAGGCCGGCATGCGCGCCGCGATCTCCGCGATGAGACGGCGCGCGGCATCCAGCTTGTTGCCGGCGGGCAGCGGGTGTGTGCCTTGCGCGTCGAACAGCACCAGTTCGGTGGTGTCGGCGTCCATGACCTTGTGCGCCAGATTGCCGACCAGCAGCGGGATGCCTTTGCGCGTGCGCTTGGCTTCGGCGTGCTCGGCCAGCTTTTCCGTTTCGGCGGCAAAGCCCACGCACCAGGGGCCATTTTCGAGCTTGGCCACTTCGGCCAGGATGTCCGGATTGGGTTCGAATTCCATCAGCGGCGCGCCGCCGCCTTCGCTGGTTTTCTTCAGCTTCTGCGTGCTGACGTTCTTGACGCGCCAATCGGCCACGGCGGCGACGGCGATGAAGATATCGGCATCGCCCACACTGGCCATCACGGCGTCGTGCATCTGGCGCGCGGTGGTGACGGGCAGGGCGGTTACGCCTCGCGGGATGGGCAGGAATGTGGCACCGGTGATGAGGGTGACGCGGGCGCCGGCCTCGCGGGCGGCGCGCGCCAGTGCATAGCCCGTCTTGCCGGAAGACCGGTTGCTCAGCACACGCACCGGGTCCACGGGTTCAGAGGTGGGGCCTGCGGTCAGCAGCACGTGGCGGCCGGCCAAGAGCTTGGGCTGGAAGAAGGCGATCAGGTCGGTCAGGATCTCATGGGCTTCGAGCATCCGGCCGTCGCCGGTTTCGCCGCAGGCCTGTTCGCCCGCCGAGGGGCCCAGCACGGTGACGCCGTCTCCGCGCAGGGTTTCGACGTTGCGCTGCGTAGCGGGGTTAGCCCACATTTCGCGGTTCATGGCGGGCGCCACCAGCAGCGGACAGGCGCGGGCCACGCACAGCGTGGACAACAGGTCGTCGGCCATGCCGTGTGCCACCTTGGCCATGAAGTCGGCGCTGGCGGGCGCGATCAACACGGCGTCCGCCCCGCGCGTCAGGTCGATGTGCGCCATGTTGTTGGGCACGCGCGCATCCCAGGCGTCCACGAACACGGGTCGGCCCGACAGTGCCTGCATGGTGACCGGCGTGATGAAGTGCGTGGCCGCCTCGGTCATCACCACGTCCACCGTGGCGCCTTGTTCGGTCATGCGCCGCACCAGCTCGGCGATTTTGTAGCAGGCGATGCCCCCGGTCAGACCGAGGACGATGCGTTTGCGGGCGAGATCGAGCATGAGGACGGGGCGGCGGGTTAGCGCCGCGTAATCGTGGAAGTGAGAGGGATTTTATTCTGCATTGCCGCAATGCGCCGTTCGTCATGCATTAGAGGGGGCATCAAACCGGACGAAAGCCGCGGAAGGCGCAGCATGGGGTAGGCCTGACGAAAGCAGAAAGGGGCGCAAAGAGGGCCGCTGAATGGGGGCGCAAACAGGCGCTTCGAAAAGGCGTTGCAAAGAGGCACTGCAAAAAGGCGGTGAAAAAAGGGGGGGGCGTTGCCCCCCCCCTTGTCTCGTCACGCTTGCGGCTTGCGGGCACGAAGCAGTTCGTCCAGCACCAGCAGCACGGCGCCGCAGGTGATACCGACGTCCGCAATGTTGAAAGCGGGGAACTGCCAGTCGTTCCAGTAGAAGAGCAGAAAGTCCACCACGTGGCCATACACCACGCGGTCGATGACGTTGCCGATGGCGCCGCCCAGGATGAGCGTGAGCGCCAGGCTGAAACGCGGTTGGCCGTGCGTGCGGCGCAGCATCCACACGATGACCACCGCCGCCACGACACCGAGGCCGGTGAACAGCCAGCGCTGCCAGCCTTCTTCGGAAGCGAGGAAGCTGAAGGCGGCGCCGCGGTTGAACACCAGCGTGAAGTCGAAGAAGGGCAGGATGTTGACGCGCTCGCCGTACTGGAATGACGTGTTGAAGTAGACCTTCGTCAACTGGTCCAGCACGATGATCAGCAACGCCAGCGCCAGCCAGCCACCCACGCGTGCGGGCGCGGCGCGGGCGGGGGCGGTGCCCGTCACTCCGGGTTCGGCGGGGCGGGCCATGTTCAAGCCTTGTCGCGGGCTTCGCCCGAGCCGAACAGGTTGGACACGCAGCGGCCGCAGATCTCGGGATGATCGGCGTCCTGGCCGACGTCAAGACGCCAGTGCCAGCAACGTTCGCACTTCTTGTGGGCCGACGGCGTGACCTCGATGCGGGTGTCACCTTCGCCCGCGTGCACCGCGGCGCGCGAGACGATCAGGACGAAGCGCAGGTCGTCGCCCAGGCTGGCCAGCAGTTGCTGGTCTTCGCCGTTGGCGTACAGGTCGACTTCGGCCTGCAGCGACGAACCGATATCGCCCGCCGTACGCACTTCTTCCAGCTTGCGCTGGACCTCGGCGCGGATGGCGCGCAGGCGCGTCCACTTGGCGGTCAGGGCATCGGCGTCCGCAAACGGCGGCAGCACGTGATAGACCTCGGTGAAGATCGTGGCGCGGGCTGCGTCGGCCTGGTTCTTCAGGGCGGAGGCAACCAGTTCCTTCCAGGCCTCTTCCGCCGTGAACGACAGGATGGGCGCCATCAGCTTGAGCAGCGTCTGCGTGATGTCCAGCAGGGCCGTCTGCGCCGAGCGGCGGGCGCGGCTGTCGGGGGCCGACGTGTAGAGGCGATCTTTCAGGATGTCCAGGTAGAACGCGCCCAGGTCTTCCGAGCAGAACGTCTGCAACCGCGAGACGGCCGGATGGAAATCGTAGCGTTCGTAGTTGGCCTGTACTTCCGACTGCATCTGCGCCGTCATGGCCAGCGCGTAGCGGTCGATCTCGAAGAGTTCGCCGTAAGGCACCGATTGCGACACGGCGTCGAAGTCGGCCAGGTTGGCCAACAGGAAGCGCAGGGTGTTGCGGATGCGGCGATAGCCTTCCACCACACGCTTGAGGATCTCGTCCGAGATCGACAGCTCACCCGAGTAGTCGGTGGAGGCCACCCACAGGCGCAGGATTTCGGCGCCCAGGGAATCGGAGACCTTCTGCGGGGCAATCACGTTGCCAACCGACTTGCTCATCTTCCGGCCCTGGCCGTCCACCACGAAGCCGTGCGTCAGCAGGGCCTTGTAGGGCGGCTGGCCGTACAGCATGCAGCCGGTCAGGAGCGACGAATGGAACCAGCCGCGATGCTGGTCCGAGCCTTCCAGGTAGAGGTCGGCGGGCCAGGCGAGTTCAGCGCCATGCGAACCGGCGAATTCGCCGTCCTTGCCGCCCAGCACCGTGGCGTGCGTGCTGCCCGAGTCGAACCATACGTCCAGCGTGTCGCGGTTCTTTTCGTACTGGTCGGCTTCGTCGCCGAGAAGCTCGCGGGGATCGAGCGCCTGCCAGGCCTCGATGCCGCCCTGTTCGACGCGCTGCGCCACCTGTTCCAGCAATTCGGACGTGCGCGGATGCAGTTCGCCGGTTTCCTTGTGCACGAAGAACGCCATCGGGACGCCCCACTGGCGCTGGCGCGACAGGGTCCAGTCCGGACGGTTGGCGATCATGGCATGCAGACGGGCGCGGCCCCAGGCGGGGTAAAACGCCGTGGCGTCGATGCCGGCCAGCGCCGATTCGCGCAGGGTCGGGCTGCCGTCCTTGGGCGCGACATCCATGCCCGCGAACCATTGGCTGGTCGCGCGGTAGATGATCGGCGTCTTGTGGCGCCAGCAGTGCATATAGCTGTGCTTGTGCTTTTCGACGTGCATCAGCGCGCCGGCTTCCTTGAGCGCTTCGACGATCTTGGGGTTTGCGTCCCAGATCGACAGGCCGCCAAAAAGCGCCAGGCTGTCCACGTACTTGCCGTCGCCCATCACCGGGCTGATGAAGTCGGTGTCCTTCATGCCGTGCTCCTTGCACGACACAAAGTCTTCGATACCGTAAGCCGGCGCCGAGTGCACCACGCCGGTGCCGGAGTCTGCCGTCACGTAGTCGCCCAGGTACACGGGCGCCTTGCGATCGTAGGCGGCGTTGAACTGCGCCAGCGGATGTCGGAACTCGATGCCTGACAGGGCCTCGCCGGGCGCCGTCGCGATGACTTCGCCTTCGAGGTCCCACGATTTCAGGCAGGCTTCGACGCGTTCCTTGGCGATGAGCAGCAGGGGACCGAACTTGGGCGTGGCAGCCGAAGTGACCCGCACCAGCGCGTATTCAATTTCGGGATGGACGTTCAGCGCCTGGTTGGACGGAATGGTCCAGGGCGTGGTCGTCCAGATCACGATGGCGCCGTCGTCCACCGAATCCAGGCCGAAGGCTTGGGCCAGCCGCTTGTGGTCGGCGAACGGGAACGCGACGTCGACGGCGGGATCCACGCGATCCGCGTATTCGACTTCAGCCTCGGCCAGCGCCGAGCCACAGTCAAAACACCAGTTCACCGGCTTCAGGCCACGGAACACGTAGCCCTTGTCCAGGATGCGGCCCAGCGCACGGATCTCGTCGGCCTCGTTGCTGTAGTTCATCGTCATGTACGGACGATCCCACTCGCCCAGCACGCCCAGGCGCTTGAAGTCCTTGCGCTGGCGATCGATCTGTTCGAGGGCGTAGGCGCGGGCCTTGGACTGCACTTCCGCCACGGGCAGGTGCTTTCCGTACTTCTTTTCGATCTGGATCTCGATGGGCATGCCGTGGCAGTCCCAGCCCGGCACGTAGTGCGCGTCATAGCCGGCCATGTTGCGGCTCTTGACGATGATGTCCTTCAGGATCTTGTTGACCGCGTGGCCGATGTGGATGTCGCCGTTCGCATAGGGCGGGCCGTCATGCAGCACGAAGCGCGGCCGGCCGCGGCTGGCCGCACGGATCGCCTGGTAGACGTGGTTTTCCTCCCATTGCGCAATCCAGGCGGGCTCGCGCTTGGCGAGGTCGCCCCGCATGGGGAAGGGGGTATCGGGCAGGTTGAGGGTCTTTTTATAGTCCATGAACGGCAAAATAGGCGCGCGCGTTTCGCGCGTCTTCGGCGATGGCGGCAGTCAGGGAAGGGAGATCAGGAAATTTTTCTTCGTCCCGCAGCTTTTGCAGGAATTCAACGCGTACGAGTTTACCGTAAGCGTTGACGGACTCGTCGAGCAGGTGTGACTCAAGCAGCACTCTGCCGCGGTCCTCGACCGTCGGGCGCACGCCCAGGCTCGCCACCGCCGGAAGTGCGCGGTCGGCCAGCCCATGAACCTGCACCACGTAGATGCCCGACCGCGCGGCGCATCGTTCGGCCACACGCAGGTTCATGGTGGGATAGCCCAGCGTGCGGCCGAGCTTCTGGCCGTGGATCACGTGCCCGCTGATATGGAACGGGTGGCCCAGCAGATGGCGCGCGCGTTCCAGGTCGCCCACGGCCAGCGCGGTGCGCACCTCGGAACTGGAAATGCGGTGACCTTGACGGTCGGTCACGTCCGCCAGCGTCTGGACCTCGAAGCCATGCACCATGCCGGCTTCGCGCAGCAGGTCGATATCGCCGCTGCGCTTGTGCCCGAAGCGAAAATCTTCGCCCACGAGCAGCCATTTGGTCTGCAGGCCCTGCACCAGAAGGTGCTCGATGAAGGCGTTGGCCGACATTTCAGCCAGCCGGGCATTGAACCGCTCGACCACGACCTGCGATATGCCGTAGCGCGCCAGCGCGGCCAGCTTGTCGCGCAACCCCGAAATGCGGGTCGGCGCCAGTTCCGGACGCTGGTTGAGGGTGGCGAAATACTCCCGCGGGTGCGGCTCGAACGTCATCACGGCCGGCGTCAGCCCGCGTTCGCGGGCCACCTGGCAGACGCGGGCAAGCATGGCCTGGTGCCCGCGATGGACGCCGTCGAAATTGCCGATTGTCAGCGCGCAAGGGGCGCGCCGTTCGGGCGGGGGCAGGGATCGGTAGATGCGCAGCGATGGTTTCACGAGCGAGAGTTTACAATTTTGGATTACGGGTTTGTTCGTATCCCGCCCGCAGGGGGTGCTCAGCCGCCTTTGCGGGCACGGCGTGCGCAGGGCGCGCGCCTGATTTCGGGACCGGAACCGCCCGTTTTCCCTTGGAATTGTTCATCTTGCCGGAAACTTCTTCTATTAAGCGCCGCCTCGTCATCCTGATCTCGGGGCGGGGCAGCAACATGCAGGCGCTGGCCGAGGCCTGCCGCGACGAACACTGGCCGGCGGAAATCGCCGCCGTGATCGCCAGCCGTCCCGACGCCGGCGGCCTCGAATGGGCCGCCGCGCAGGGCATTCCCACAGCGGCCCTGTATCACAAGGACTACGCCAGCCGCGAAGCCTTCGATACCGCGCTGGCCGCCGAAATCGATCGCTATGCGCCCGACTACGTCATCCTGGCCGGGTTCATGCGCGTGCTGACGCCCGGCTTCGTCAATCATTACGCCGGCCGTCTGGTCAACATCCACCCCTCGCTGCTGCCCGCATTCCCCGGCCTGCACACCCATGCGCAGGCGCTGGCCACCGGCGTGCGCGTGCATGGCTGCACGGTGCATTTCGTCACCCCGGTGCTGGACCACGGGCCCATCATCGCCCAGGGCTGCGTGCCGGTCCTGGCGGGCGACACGCCTGAATTGCTGGCCGAGCGCGTGCTGGCCGTCGAGCACCAGGCCTTTCCGGCTGCCGTTCGCTGGCTTGCCGAAGGCCGGGTTACCCTGACAAACGATCACCGCGTGGCCGTCCAGGGCGACCCCGTGCGCCTTTTTTCCTGGTCGCCGGCCGCTTGAACGGCCCTGAAAAGCATTTTTCGGGCGGAACGCTTCCGCCCTACTGGAATACACCATGACTAAACCCCAATCCCCGCGTTCCCGCCCGGCCGGCTCCTTCGGCGCCGCCTCGGAAGGCCGCGACGGCCGGTCTTTTTTCTCGCGTCCCAAGGGCGACGCCCGCAAACCGGCGCCGCGTGACCGGGCCGAATCCGGCGACCGCGCGCGCGACGAGCGCACGAGCGATCGCGGCGGCTATGGCCAGGACCGCGGCGAGGGCCGGGGCCGCCCCGACTCCCGCTCGTCGTTTGGCGGACAGCGCAATGAAGGGCGCGGCAGCGAACGCGGTTCGTACAGCCAGGACCGCCGCGAAGGGCAGGGACGCCCGGATTCGCGTTCGTCGTTTGGCGGTCAGCGTGGCGAAGGGCGTGGTTCCTATGGACAGGATCGCGGCGAAGGCCGAGGCAGCGAGCGCGGTTCGTACAGCCAGGACCGCCGTGAAGGCCAGGGACGCCCGGACTCCCGCTCGTCGTTCGGCGGCCAGCGTGGCGAAGGCCGGGGCTCCTTTGGTCAGGATCGCGGCGAAGGCCGTGGCGGCGAACGCGGGTCGTACAGCCAGGATCGCCGTGGAGGTCAGGGGCGCCCGGACTCGCGCTCGTCGTTCGGCGGCCAGCGCGGCGAAGGTCGCGGCTCCTTCGGCCAGGATCGCGGCGAAAGCCGTGGCGGCGAACGCGGTTCGTACAGCCAGGACCGCCGTGAAGGTCAGGGACGCGCGGACTCGCGCTCGTCGTTCGGTGGCCAGCGCGGCGAAGGTCGCGGCTCCTTCGGCCAGGATCGCGGCGAAGGCCGTGGCGGCGAACGCAGTTCTTACAGCCAGGACCGCCGTGAAGGTCAGGGACGCCCGGACTCGCGCTCGTCGTTCGGCGGCCAG
This sequence comes from Achromobacter animicus, assembly GCF_040775605.1. Taxonomy (NCBI): domain Bacteria; kingdom Pseudomonadati; phylum Pseudomonadota; class Betaproteobacteria; order Burkholderiales; family Alcaligenaceae; genus Achromobacter; species Achromobacter animicus. Next base: position 3,792,005 of record NZ_JAYGJK010000001.1, on the reverse strand, counting down.
CGAGGCGAAGGTCGCGGCTCCTATGGACAAGATCGCGGCGGTGCCCGTGGCGGCGAACGCGGTTCGTATGTACAGGATCGCAGCGAAAGCCGAGGCGGTGAACGCAATCCGTACGGCCAGGACCGTCGCGAAGAGCAGGGACGTTCGGATGCCCGCTCCTCCTTCGGCGGCCAGCGCGGCGACTCGCGTGGCGGCGAGCGCGATCACGCCCCGCAAAAGCCCCAGTCCAATCGACCCCGCCTGTCGCACGCGGCCATCCGCATCGATCAGGTGCAGCGCGTGCTGGGCGAAATCCTGCAATGGACCTATCCGGCCGACGCCGCGCTCTCGCACTGGCTACGCCATCACCCGAACCTGGGCGCGCGCGACCGTTCCGAAGTCGCCGAGGCCGTGTATGACGTGCTACGCCACCTGCGCCGCTACCGCCAGTACGGCGAAAGCGGTGTCGGCCCCGCGTCGCGCCGTCTTGCCATCCTGGGCCTGAACGCGACCCTGGGCGCCGAGTTCCTGCAGGAGGGCATGGACGCCGCCGAGGCAGAGTGGCTGCAGCGCGTGACGCGTATCGACGTCGCGACCTTGCCCCGTGCCGTGCGCGGCAGCATCCCCGACTGGCTGGACGAGCGCCTGAGCGCCATGGAAAGCCCCGAAACGCTGGTGGAAGCCCTGAACCGCCAGGCCAGCCTGGACCTGCGCGTGAACCCGCTCAAGGCCGAGCGCGACGCCATGCTGGCGGAACTGCAACAAGGCGCGGGCCGGTATGAGCCCACGGCCATGCCGTTTTCGCCCTGGGGCATCCGGATGGAAGGCCGCCCCGCCATCAACCGGTGGCCCCAGTTCGAAAACGGCAGCATCGAGGTCCAGGACGAAGGCAGCCAGCTGCTGGCCCTGCTGGTCGCCCCGCGCCGTGGCGAAATGATCATCGATTTCTGCGCAGGCGCCGGCGGCAAGACGCTGCTGCTGGGCGCACTGATGCGGTCGACCGGCCGGCTGTACGCCTTCGACGTCTCGGCGGCCCGCCTGGCGCGCGCCAAGCCGCGCTTTGCCCGTAGCGGCCTCTCGAATGTGGTCCCGGTGGTGATCGACAACGAGAACGACGCCCGTGTGAAGCGCCTGGCCGGCAAAGCCCAGCGCGTGCTGGTCGACGCGCCTTGCAGCGGCATCGGCACCCTGCGCCGCAATCCGGACCTGAAGTGGCGCCAGCACCCCGAGGCGCTGGCGGAACTGGGGCAGCTCCAGGAACGCATCCTGAACAGCGCCGCGCGCTGCGTTGCGCCCGGCGGCCGCCTGGTCTACGCCACGTGCAGCCTGCTGGCCGAGGAAAACGAAGTCCAGGCTGACCGCTTCCTGGCCAGCCATCCGGACTTCGAACGTGTGGATGCCGCCGAAATCCTGGGCGCCCGTTGCGAGTCCCTGAAACTGGAAGGCCCGTACGTGCAACTGCGTCCGGATCTGCACGGCACCGACGGCTTCTTTGCCGCTGTGTTCGAACGCAAGAAGAAGGGCGCCGGGACGGATGCCGCCGAGGCTGCTGAAGCCAACCTCGCCGACGAGGACGACCAGATCGACGCGGCCGATGGCGCTGAGGCCGAAGCCCAAGCGGGCGCCGACGCTCAGACCGATACTGCCGAGGAAACCGCCGTCGAGGAAGCCGAAGTAAAAGCTTCTGACGTCAAAGAAACGGAAACCGCGGTCAAGGACCCGGCGTAACGCCCACCGTTGCGCTGTAGCGGCGGGTTCCGATGGTCTTGTTCTGGTACTTCACTTCCCAGGACAGGGTATCGGAACCCGGCTGGTCGGCCTGGTAGACAATCTGCGCCACCGGCACCGATTTGTACGCGCAGCGCCCGGAATTATTGGACTGCCCGCGTGTCTGCTGGATGGTGGCCTTGCCCAGCGTCGGCATCTGGGTGATCGACACGCGCGGCGCCCGCAGCGCCAGGCAGTCCGACCCGCGGATCTCATAGTAGGAAGCCAGGACGGCGACGTCCCCAGACTTGAGCGTTTGCGCTGAAGCCGGGGCGGATATCGCCACACCGAGCGCGGCCAAGACGGTTAAAAAACGGTGACGCATTGTGGTGGGCGACATTCGTGGGAGAAAAGAGACAGTGGGCGGGCGGAACGGGGTGCAGTGTGCCCCGGTATCGTGGCGCCTTCAAGACTGCGGGTTTGCCTGACTGGAACTTTAAACGCCAAATGGTGCCAAAACCCGGTGCGACTGCGATTTTCAGGCCGTCCCCCTCTGGGTAAAGCCGCCGCAACCGCACAAGTAAAGCCTCTGCGCGCGCTCAAAGCGCTCGCAGGGCGGCTTTTTGGCTCAAAACCGCGCCTTAGTCCTTGATTTCTCTCAATAACTATTTTGAAACTAGATTGTCATCAGACGGCTAAGGTACGCTAAACTTTCAGCCACCTTCTCATGCGAGGCTCATAACAGCTTTATGGATTACATCCTCTCCTTCATTGCCGGCGGCCTGACCCAAGCGACTTGGTGGCAGATCGTCGTTTTCACTTTGGTCGTGACGCACATCACGATTGTTGCGGTCACGGTTTTTCTCCATCGCAGCCAAGCGCACCGCGGTCTGGATCTCCATCCGGCTGTCATGCACTTCTTCCGCTTCTGGCTCTGGATGACGACCGGTATGGTCACCAAGGAATGGGTGGCTATTCACCGCAAGCATCACGCCAAATGCGAAAAGGAAGGTGACCCGCACTCGCCCATGCTGTTCGGCATCTGGAAGGTTCTGTTCCGCGGCGCCGAGCTGTACCGCGAAGAATCGAACAACAAGGAAACCATGGCCAAGTTCGGCCACGGCACGCCTGACGACTGGCTCGAGCGCAACGTCTACAGCAAGCACAGCCTGTGGGGCGTGCTGACCATGCTCGCCATCGACGTCGCCCTGTTCGGCGCGATCGGCGTCACGGTCTGGGCTGTCCAGATGGCCTGGATTCCCTTCTGGGCCGCCGGCGTCGTCAACGGCATCGGCCACTTCTGGGGCTACCGCAACTACAACAGCCCGGACACCAGCACCAACGTGTTCCCGTGGGGCATCGTGATCGGCGGCGAAGAGCTGCACAACAACCACCACGCTCACGGCACGTCGGCCAAGTTTTCGGCCAAGTGGTACGAGTTCGACATCGGCTGGTGCTACATCAACATCCTGAAGTTCTTTGGCCTGGCCAAGATCAAAAAGGTTGCGCCCAAGCTCAAGCTGGACGACTCCCGCACGGGCATCGACCTGCGCACGCTGCAAGGCGTGATCACGCACCGCTACGAAGTCATGGCCCGCTATGCGGACGTGATCAAGAGCGCCGCCCGCGAAGAACTCGCCAAGCTGAAGGCTTCGCGTCAGGAAGGCAACGCCGAATGCGGCTACACCAAGCTGCACAGCGTGCGTCGCGCCATCCATCGCAACGAAGATATCCTGCAGCCCGAGCAACTGGCTGCCGTGGACAAGGCCATCGCCCAGAACAAGTCGCTGTCGACGCTGGTGCAGATGCGCCGCGAACTCGGCCGCATCTGGGAAAGCTCCAGCGCCAGCAGCGAACAGCTTCTTCACGACCTGCAGGCCTGGTGCCAGCGCGCCCAGCAAAGCGGCATCGCTGGGCTTGAGCAGTTCGCTCAACATCTGCGCCGCTACGCGGCATGATGCTAGAGAAGCTAAATCCTGAACAACGCGCCGCAGTAACGTTAGAACCGCAGCACGCCCTGGTCTTGGCCGGGGCGGGCAGCGGGAAGACCCGGGTGCTCACCACCCGCATGGCCTGGCTGATTCAAACCGGCCAGGCTTCGCCTTTTGGGCTGCTGGCGGTTACGTTCACCAACAAGGCCGCCCGCGAGATGCTGGCGCGCATGTCGGCGATCCTGCCGATCGATACGCGCGGCCTCTGGATCGGCACGTTCCACGGCCTGTGCAACCGCATGCTGCGCGCGCATCATCGCGACGCCGGTCTGCCCCAGAGCTTTCAGATCCTCGACGTCACGGACCAGCTTGCGGCCATCAAGCGCCTAATGAAGGCCAACGGCGTCGACGACGAAAAGTACCCGCCCCGCGATGTGCAGCGCTTCATCAACGGCGCCAAGGAAGAGGGCCTGCGTCCGCCGGACGTCGAAGCCTACGACGCCCATCGCCGCCGCCTGATCGAGATCTACCAGCTCTACGAAGCCCAGTGCCAGCGCGAAGGCGTGGTCGACTTCGCCGAGCTGCTGCTGCGTGCCTACGAGCTGCTGTCGCGCAACGCGCCCGTACGCGAACACTATCAGCGCCGCTTCCGTCATATCCTGGTCGACGAGTTCCAGGACACCAACACGCTGCAGTACAAGTGGCTGCGCCTGTTGGCCGGCGGCGGCGCGGCCATTTTTGCCGTGGGCGACGACGACCAGTCCATCTACGCGTTCCGCGGCGCGAACGTCGGCAACATGGCCGACTTCGAGCGCGACTACGCGCATGGCACCGTCATCCGCCTGGAGCAGAACTACCGGTCCTACGGTCACATCCTGGATTCGGCCAACGCGCTCATCGGTCACAACTCGGGCCGCCTGGGCAAGAATCTCTGGACCGACCAGGGCGAAGGCGAGCCGGTCCGCGTCATCGAACAGCCGTCCGATGGCATGGAAGCGCAGTGGATCGTGGACGAAATCCGTTCGCTCATCCACGAAGGCAGCGACCGCCGCGAAATCGCCGTGCTGTATCGCAGCAACGCGCAGTCGCGCGTCATCGAACACGCCATCTTTTCCGCCGGCATTCCGTACAAGGTCTACGGCGGCCTGCGCTTCTTTGAACGCCAGGAAATCAAGCACGCGCTCGCCTACCTGCGCCTAATGGCCAATCCGCACGACGACACGTCGTGGATGCGGGTGGTCAACTTCCCGACGCGCGGCATCGGGGCGCGCACGCTCGAGCAGTTGGCCGACGCCGCCCGGCAGCATGACACCAGCCTGTATGGCGCGGTGGCGCTGGTCGGCGGCAAGGGCGGTTCGAATCTGGCGCAGTTTGCGCAACTGATTCATCGTCTGATCGAAGAAACGCGCGAGCTGCCGCTGCCCGAAATGGTCGAGCACATGCTCGAAGCCAGTGGCCTGAATGCGCACTACAAGGCCGAGCGCGAAGGCGCCGAGCGGCTGGAGAACCTGAACGAACTGATCACGGCCGCGGCCGTGTTCGCGTCCGAGGAAAACTACGACGGCATGCCCGCCGGCGTGGTGCCCGATCAAGACACGTCGTCGACGCTCATGCCGGGCGTGGTGGACGCGCCGGCGGTTGCGGGAGACAACCTGACGCCGCTGGCCGCGTTCCTGTCACATGCGGCGCTCGAGGCCGGCGACAACCAGGCCCAACAAGGCCAGGACGCCGTCCAGCTCATGACGGTGCATGCCGCGAAGGGCCTGGAGTTCGACGCCGTGTTTATCACCGGTCTGGAGGAAGGACTGTTCCCGCACGAGAACAGCATCCTCGAGCCCGCCGGCCTCGAAGAAGAACGCCGCCTGATGTATGTGGCGATCACCCGCGCGCGCCAGCGCCTGTACATCAGCCTGGCGCAAAGCCGGATGCTGCATGGCCAGACGCGCTATGCGATGCGCTCGCGCTTCCTGGACGAAATTCCCGAGCAGCATCTGAAGTGGCTGACGCCCAAGGCTGGACTGGCGCCGATCAGCGCCACGGGCGCGGGCTGGGGTGGCGGCAACCGGGGCGATGCCTTCGGCCGCAAGCCGACCAACACCATTGCGCCGCGTCAACCCCGTGGCGTCGCAACCGGCGTCACGGTGGGCGACAAGCAGTATCGTGTGGGTCAGGGCGTCCGTCACGCGCGTTTCGGCGACGGCACCATCATCGGTCTGAGCGGCGCGGGTCAGGACGCACAGGCGGAAATCCACTTCCGCGACGTAGGCGCCAAAACGTTGGCGCTGGGCATCGCCAAGCTCGACATTGTTCAGGGTTGACTACATATGGCTACCAACGATTCCCCCAAAGCCGAGCTGGCGGCCCTGCGCGCCGAAGTCGACGAGATCGATCAGCAGATCATGTTGCTGCTTGGCGTGCGATTCCGTTGCACCGACATGATCGGCGAACTCAAGACCAACCACGGCATGGACCTGGTCGATCCCAAGCGCGAAGCCCAGCAGGTCGAGCGCATCCGCCGTTTGGCGCTGGAAGCGGGCGTTCCGCCCGATCTGGCTGAAACCATCCTGCGCGAAGTCATCGACACGGTAATCGACAACCATACCCGCCTGCGCGAGCGTCCGTACTCGTAACGGCAGGCGCGCGCCCAGCGCTTCCCACGCAAGCGCGCGGCACGCTCAAGCCCAAAGAAATCGGCCCCGGATTGGGGCCGATTTCATTTGGATCAGGCTTCGCTCTGGTCTATCTCTTCCAGCGAGCCTTGCAGCTCAAGCCACTGCTCTTCCAGTTCCCCCATCCGCTTGCCGTGTTCGCCATGTTCCGCCATGACCTTCTGACGTTCGGCGCGACGTGCGTCGGAATACAGGTCCGGATCGGCGATCACCGCATCCAGGGCGGCCAATTTGCCGCGCAGCTTTTCCATCTCGGTTTCGACCTTGGCCAGCTTGGACTCCAGCGGCTTGCGCAGTGCAGACAGGCGTTGCCGCTGTTCGGCCTCGGCGCGGCGTTGCGCCTTGCGATCCACGACAGGCTCGCCGCTGCTTTCAGCGTTTTCACGCGCCTCGGCCCGCTCGTCCGCGTTGCGCGCGGCCAGCCAGTCGCGGTAGTCCTCAAGGTCGCCGTCGAACTCGCGCACCGCACCGTCCGCCACGATCCAGAAGCTGTCCACCGTAGTCCGCAAGAGGTGCCGGTCGTGCGACACCAGCAGCATGCTGCCGCCGAAGTCCGCCAGCGCGGTGGCCAGGGCCTCGCGCGTCTCCACGTCCAAGTGGTTGCTGGGTTCGTCCAGCAGCAGCAGGTTGGGCTTTTGCCAGACGATCAGCGACAGCGCCAGCCGCGCCTTTTCGCCGCCCGACATCGGGCCGACCTTGCTGGTGACCGTGTCGCCCGAAAACCCGAACCCCCCAAGGTAATTGCGCAGCTCCTGCTCGCGCGCCTCGGGCGCAAGGCGGGCCAGGTGCGCGATCGGCGTGCTGTCCACGTCCAGCATGTCCAGCTGGTGCTGGTGGAAATACCCGATAGCCAGGCCACGCGAGGCGCGACGCTCGCCCGCCTGCACGGGGATCTCTTCGGCCAGGGTCTTGATCAGCGTGCTCTTGCCTGCCCCGTTGGCGCCCAACACGCCCACGCGGCTGCCGGCGCGCACCATCAGCGTCACGTCGCGCAGGATGGGCACCGCGTTGCCTTCGGCGTCCGTGTAGCCCGCGGACAGGTGTTCCAGCGTCATCAGCGGATCGGGCACCTGTTCGGGTGACGGAATGCGGATGTCGATGCCCGCTTCGGCCTGCAGCGGCGCCAGCACCTGCATGCGCGCCAGCGCCTTCACGCGGCTCTGCGCCTGCTTGGCCTTGGAGGCCTTGGCCTTGAAGCGGTCGATGAAGCCTTGCAGCCGGGCCGTCTCGCGCGTCTGGCGCTCATAGGCAATGTTGGATTGACGCAGGCGCTCGGCGCGTTGCGTCAGGAAGTCGCCATAACCGCCGCGATACCGCGTCAGCTTGGCATGGTCGAAATGCAGAATGGACCGCGCGACGGCATCCAGGAATTCGGTGTCATGGGAGATCAGCATGACGGTGCCTTCGTAGGCGCCGAGCCACTTCTCCAGCCACAACATGGCGTCCAGGTCCAAGTGGTTGGTGGGCTCGTCCAGCAGCAGCAATTCGGACGGAGCCATCAGCGCGCGGGCCAGCGCTAGACGCATGCGCCAGCCGCCGGAAAAGCTCTCGACGGGCTGCGTCCATTCGGCAGGCTTGAAGCCCAAGCCGGCCAGCAGTTGCTCGGCGCGCGAGGAGGCGCTCCAGGCGCCGGCTTCCACCAACGCGGCTTCCACTTCCGCGATCTGCGTGCCCTGGTCGTCGGACAGCGTCGCGCGCTGCGCCTGCAACGCGCGCAGGTGCGTGTCGCCGTCGATGACGAACTCGCGGGCAGGGCGGTCGTCGGCGTGAAGTTCCTGCTCCACGCTGGCGATGCGCCAGCCGGCGGGCAGCGACAAGGTGCCGGCGTCCAGGTCCAGCGCGCCGGTCAGCAGCGCGAACAGCGAGGACTTGCCCGCGCCGTTCTTGCCTACGATGCCGACCCGTTCACCGGGGTTTACAACGAATTCGGCGCCGTCCAGCAGCACTTTCGTGCCGCGGCGCAGGGTCAATCCAGAGGCGCGTATCACAGGCTCAGTTGCTCGCGGGTAAGCAGCAGAAGCTGGTCCGAGGCTTCCTCGGTGTCCAGCCAGACGGGCGAAAGCTGCGGGAAGGCGGCCTCGAAGAAATCGCGCTCGTGGCCGATTTCCAGCACCAGCACGCCGTTTTCCGACAGGTAGCGTGGCGCGGCGTCCAGGATGCGGCGCACGAGGTCCATGCCGTCGTCGCCGCCGGCCAGCGCCAGTTGCGGTTCGTGCAGATACTCCTGGGGCAGGGCGCGCATCGAACCGCTGTTCACGTAGGGCGGATTGCAGACGATCACGTCGTATTCGCGCGCGGGCAGGTTGTCGAAGAGATTGCTGGCGTGCAGGTCCAGGCGATCGGAAAGCCCGTAGTCGTCGACGTTGCGGCGGGCGACTTCCAGCGCGTCGGCGGAAACATCCACGGCGTCCACGTGCGCGTAGGGAAAGGCCAGCGCCGACAGGATCGCCAGGCAGCCCGAGCCGGTGCACATGTCCAGCACGTTCTCGACCGCCAGCGCATCCTGCACCCACGGCGACAGCCCCTGGTCCAACAGCTCGGCGATGGGCGAGCGCGGCACGATGACCCGCTTGTCGACGTAGAACCGATGGCCGCGAAGCCACGCTTCGTTGGTCAGGTAGGCGGCGGGCACGCGCTCGGTCACGCGGCGGTCCAGCAGGTCGAGGACGCGCTCGCGCTCTTCGCGCACCACTCGGGCATCCAGGAACGGATCCAGCGTGTCCAGCGGCAGGTGCAGCGCGTGCAGTGTCAGGTAGACCGCCTCGTCCCAGGCATTGTCGCTGCCGTGTCCCAGCGAGACCTGGGCGCCATTCAGGCGCGACACGCCGTAGCGGATCAGGTCGCGCACGGTCTGCAGTTCTTCGCGGGAGGTTGCGTTCGTATCAGGCATTCAATTCACCGCCCCAGGGGGAAAACGGAAAAACGCCCCCGGGAGGGGGGCTAAAAAGATCGCGCGGCGGGACTTGCATCCCGCCGGCGCTGCATCATGCGGGCAACAGCAGGTTTTCCAGCGTGCGCCGATAGATGTTCTTGAGCGGTTCCAGCGAGGCGACCTCGATGCGCTCGTTCACCTTGTGGATCGTGGCGTTGCCGGGACCGAACTCGATGACCTGCGGGCAGATCTTGGCGATGAAGCGGCCATCCGACGTGCCGCCCGTGGTCGACAGCTCGGCGGTCACGCCGGTTTCGGCATGGATCGCCTTGACCAGTGCATCCGTCAACGATCCGCGCGGGGTCAGGAACGGCTCGCCGCCCAGTTCCCACTCCAGGTCGTATTCCAGGCCATGCTTGTCCAGCACGGCATGAACCCGCTGCTTCAGGCTTTCCGGCGTGCTGGCGGTCGAGAAGCGGAAGTTGAACAACGCCACTGCCTCGCCCGGCACAACGTTCGTGGCGCCCGTACCGGAGTTCAGATTCGACACCTGGAACGTCGTGGGCGGGAAGTACTCATTGCCCTGGTCCCATTCGATGTTCACGATGTCGGCCAGCGCGGGCGCAAGCTGGTGCACGGGGTTGCGCGCCAGATGCGGGTAGGCCACGTGGCCCTGGATGCCCTTGACCGTGAGCTTGCCCGACAACGAGCCGCGGCGGCCGTTCTTGCAGGTGTCGCCCAGCACGTCGCCCGACGTAGGCTCGCCGACGATGCAGTAATCCAGCTGCTCGCCGCGCGCTTTCAAAGCGTCGCAGACGATGGCGGTGCCATCGATGGACGGGCCTTCCTCGTCGGACGTGATCAGCAGCGCGATCGAGCCGCCATGGTCCGGATGGGCCGCCACGAACTCCTCGGCCGCCACCACAAAGGCGGCGATCGAGCTTTTCATGTCGGCCGCGCCGCGGCCATACAGCCAGCCATCGCGTTCGGTAGGAACGAAGGGATCGCTGTTCCACTTTTCGCGCGGGCCCGGGGGCACCACGTCGGTGTGGCCGGCAAAGACCGTCAGCGGGGCGGCGCTGCCGCGCCGGGCCCACAGATTGGTCACGCCGCCCTGCGCGATGGTCTCGCAGGTGAAGCCGATGCGTTCGAGCCGGGCGGCAAGCGCCGCCTGGCAGTCTTCGTCCGCGGGCGTCACCGAGGGACGGGCGATCAGGTCCTTGACCAGATCCAGTACGGCCGAATTGCTCATCAAGCCCTCAGCAGATCGTTGATGCTGGTCTTGGCGCGGGTCTGCGCATCGACACGCTTGACGATCACGGCGCAGGCCAGGCTGTGCGAACCGTCAGCCGACGGCAGCGAACCGGGCACCACGACCGAGCCGGACGGCACGCGGCCGTACGTGATCTTGCCGGTGGCGCGGTCATAGATCTTGGTGCTTTGCGACAGGAACACGCCCATGGCCAGCACCGAGTTCTCTTCGACCACGACGCCTTCCACGACTTCGGAGCGCGCGCCGATGAAGCAGTTGTCTTCGATGATGGTGGGGTTGGCCTGCAGGGGCTCGAGCACGCCGCCGATGCCGACGCCGCCCGACAGGTGGACGTTCTTGCCGATCTGGGCGCACGAACCGACGGTGGCCCACGTGTCGACCATGGTGCCTTCGTCAACGTAGGCGCCGATGTTCACGTACGAGGGCATCAGCACCACGTTGCGACCAATGAACGAGCCGCGGCGGGCGACGGCCGGCGGCACCACGCGGTAGCCGCCTTGCTTGAACGCGTTGTCGCCGAATTCCGAAAACTTGAGCGGCACCTTGTCGTAGAACTGCAGGGGCGCCTGGCCCATGATGGCGTTCTCGTTCAGACGGAACGACAGCAGCACGGCCTTTTTGATCCACTGGTGCACGACCCAGTCGTCATTGATCTTCTCGGCCACGCGCAGGCGGCCCAGATCCAGACCGTCGATGGTGTGCTCGACGGCTTCGCGCACTTCGGCGCTGGCGTCGACGGGCGACAGGTTGGTCCGGTTTTCCCAGGCTTGTTCAATGGTGGTCTGCAGGTCGAGAGTCATATCGGCTCAGCTTTTAAAGGTTGGTCAAACAGAGGTATGTACAAAATGGGCGATGCGCTCGGCCGCCTGCACGCAGTCGGCCAAAGGCGCCACCAGGGCGATGCGGATGCGTCCCTGGCCCGGATTGAAGCCATGGGCCTCGCGCGCCAGGAAACTGCCCGGCAGCACGGTAACACCGGTGCGGCCATAGAGGTCGCGCACGAACGCCGTATCCGAACCGGGCGTTGCCGCCCACAGATAAAACGAAGCTTGCGGCCGTGACACATCCAGCACCTTCTGCAGGATGGGCACGACCGCATCGAATTTCTCGCGGTACTGGCGCCGGTTTTCCTTCACGTGGGTCTCGTCCGTCCACGCGGCAATACTGGCCGCGGACACGATCGGGCTCATCGCACTGCCATGATACGTGCGATACAGCAGAAAACGGCCGATCAGCGCGGCATCGCCGGCCACGAACCCGGAGCGCAAACCCGGCACGTTGGAGCGCTTGGACAGGCTGGAAAACGCCACCAGATTGCGGTAGTCGTCCCGGCCCAGGCGGCGCGCCGCCTGCAAACCGCCCAGCGGGGGATCGCCTTCGTCCAGGTAGATCTCGGAATAACACTCGTCCGACGCAATCACGAAGCCGTAGCGGTCGGACAATTCGAACAGGGTTTTCCATTCTTCCAGCGACATCACGTTGCCCGCGGGATTGCCCGGCGAACACACGAACACCAGGCGCGTCTTCTTCCAGATGTCGTCCGGCACCTGGTTCCAGTCGCTGCCGAAATTGCGCACCGGATCGGCGTTGACGAAGTAGGGCGTTGCGCCCGCCAGCAGCGTGGCGCCTTCGTAGATCTGATAGAACGGATTGGGGCAGATCACCACCGAACCTGCCGACGGATCGATCACGGTCTGGGTGAATGCAAACAGCGCCTCGCGCGATCCGAGTGCCGGCAGCACCTGCGTGTCGGCATCAGGCGCCGGGATGCTGTAGCGGCGCGCCAGCCATTCGGAAATCGCGCGGCGCAATGCCGGATCGCCCTTCGTGGAGGGGTAGACCGACAGCCCGGCCATGCTGTCGCGGATGGCTTGCGCGACGCGCTCCGGCGCGGCGTGTTTGGGCTCGCCGATCGACAGGTTGATGGGCGCAATACCGTCCGGTTGCGAGCTGGCGGAGGCCAGCAAAGCCCGCAGTTTTTCGAACGGGTAGGGGTGTAGGGCATCGAGGCGCGGATTCATGACGCAAGATTTTAACAAGCAAGCTACAATAGCGGGCTTGGCCTATTGCGAAGGTGGCGAAATTGGTAGACGCACCAGGTTTAGGTCCTGACGCCGTAACAGGTGTAGGGGTTCGAGTCCCCTCCTTCGCACCACTAAACCCCAATAAAATCAATTATTTAGGTTTTTAGCCTGTCATTGTTTTGGGGCTTTTTGGGGCTGTTTTGGCTACGGAATGACGGCTTAATGCCAGCTTTTCGCCAAACAGATCGACCGCCTTGCCGCCGGCATCCGGATCCGCAGACGGCATCCACTTTCCGTAAACGCGGATGATCATGGCCCAGTCTTTGTGCCCCATCTGCTGCGCGACCCACATCGGATGTTCCCCCGCAGACAGCATCATGCTGGCGAACGTGTGTCGCATCTGATAGGGGCGACGGTAGCGCACGCAGGCGCGCTTGAGAGCCGTGGCCCATATCTTCTGAACCCCTTGGCTGCTAGACCACCGTTCACCGGTGCCCGGATTGCGGAAAATCTCTCCATGCGGTTCGGCTCCGACCCATGTGTGCGCCTTCTGATCATTGATCGCCTGCAAGGCCGGCGCCAGCAGCTTCACCTCTCGCCGACTGGACCTCGTTTTGGGCACTTCGGCAACGCCCTTCGCCGCTCGGGTGATCGCCTTGCGAACCAGGATGACACCACGGGCGAAGTCGATATCGGACCAATTCAACGCGATCTGTTCGCTTGGTCGGAGCCCAGTCCACAAAGCGAAGCGCGCATAGTTGCGCGTCTGGTCAGGGAGTTTCGCAAGAATGGCCGCCTGTTCTTCCGGGGTGAATGGGTCCACATCATCGTCTTCCCCTTCCTCCGCTGGCTGCTCTTGGCGGCGGTAGTGGCGCCCGCGCATGCAATTCTCGGCCAATACCTCGTCTTCAACTGCATCGTTGAGGGCTGAGCGCAGGCAGCTTTGGATGTTCGTCAGTCTCTTGTTGGTGACAGGCTTGTCGCCGCCGAGACCTGCCAACCATGCTTTGATCGCCTGCCATTTGAGGCCGGCTAGCATGCAGGCCCCGAACTGAGGGATTAGCTGCCCGTCGACGATGCTGCGATATCCCTGGTATGTGCTGGATTTGAGCGTAGGCTTGCGCACGTCCAACCAGCCCTCCAGGTACTTTTCCACTGACAAGACCTGCGCCGGGCTTTCCGCGAACACTCCGGCGCGTTGGCTGTTCGGAAAGGTAGCGGCGTAGTCGAAAACTCCGGTCGCTATGGCATGCAGGATGGCGGCGCGGTGCTGCTCGGCGCGCTTCAGGTTAGCGGGAGTGGGCTTGAGCGGGATACGCTCACGGCACCGACGGCCCTTGTATTGAAACGTGATTTCGATGCTGCTTTCCGAGGCGGCTTTAACACCCCGTCCGTCTCTACCCATTTTTCATATCCTTCCATGTCGATGAGAATTCGGCCGTCTGGGGCTTCCACCCATTCGTGTCCTTCCCGCCAGATGCCGTCGCGCTTCTTGGAGCGGATCGCATCGGGAGAGTATCCGGTAAGCTCGGCCGCCTTTTCAATGGTCACGAACCTTGCCATTAGTGCTCCTTTAATGGTGCATTCGATGCGGTAATGCTTCATTCATGATGCGTTGCCTGCGGGTGTTTCGCGCACGGCCAGCTTAGGGAGCCGTCGCCGCTGGGGCAGGAACATTGCGCCTCGCTGGCCTGCGCCGCTAGCCACTTCCCGTAGCGCTCCAAGCTGCCCTTGGCGCTGGGCTTGGGGGCGGTCACGCCCTGATGCTCGTCCAGCCAGGCTTGCACCTCGCCGCCCGACCACATCTTGCGAAGGTGTGTCGGAAATGGAATGCGCACAGCTCCGCCGGTATCTTGGGGGCGTGGTCTGTCCGCGCGGACCAGAGCAATCGGTTCTTCGTCCGGGTTGCAATAGGTCCGCGCTTCCTCCTTGCGGAAGAAAAGCATGCACGGGCTGTCCTCTTCGTCCAGGGTGAGCCACGCGTCAGCGTTACCCTCGGGCGCGGCTACAGTGGCGCGCAGCTTAGACAGCGCTTCGATAGCGGCATCAAGGGCGCGGATCTTGATGTCGCCGTCGTCCAGATTGTGGCGGTCCATTTCTACGCCTAGGCGCAGGTCGCGCAGGGCTTGGACGGCCTCCTGCGCCGGGGCGGGGGTGTTGGTGGTCATGCTGCCTCCATGATTTGATTCACGCGATCAATCCGTTCGCCGATCCATCGCACGTTGGTCACGCACCAGGAATTGCCAAGCGCTTTGTAGCGAGGGCCGTCTGGGCAATCTTGTGGCGGCTTGCCGCGCCAGCCAATGCGGGTGTAATTGCGCGGGTATGCTTGTAGCGCTTCGCATTCTTCGGGCGTCAGGCGCCGGACCTGCATTGCGGTGAGCAGCGCTGGTGGCGGGCTGTTCCGGTCAAGTCCGGCGGTGTATTCCTGGTAGACCTTGCCGGCCTGATTGCTCTGCGTGGTGTGCAGCTTAGTGCTGTATGCGACCGCTTGATGGCCGCCTCCGTTGGTGTGGCTGTCTGCGTGTGACATCGCGCGCTGCGTCCCGGCCACCTCCAGCCCGATGCCGAAGCCGTTCTGCCCGCTGGACTTGCAGTCGAAGCCGATCGTCGGTGTTGCAACGTAGGTCTGCTGTTTGGCGCCCGGTTCGGCAGCAAGAGCTCCAGCCACGTTCATCAACCGCACTTCGTCGCGCTGGTTCTGCGCAAATGCCACCGGGACCAAAGGTGTGCCACGACACGTGCCACGACCCGTGCCATCTTCGCGCGCATCAAAGCCTTCGCCGCGCAAGCTGTGGGCTATGTACGTGTCTTGGTCTGCTGCGTGCGAACTGTTGGGTTTTCCAAGCAGCGTGTGGGCGATCAGCGTCTCGCTCTCAGCGTCATACCTCTGACCGCCGCCTGATCCGCGCGTCAAGCAACGGGCGATTAATCCGCCGTCGCAATCGAAGTCGGTTCCGAGCCCGCCACCGCCTTTAGTGCGTGCGCTAAGGGTTGGGGCAAGGCCTTGCCGCGTTTTTCTGCCCGGCGCAGGATCCCCCGACAAGCCGTGGCGCTCAAAAAGTACCGCTGCGGCACTACGCCAGTCTCCAAGACATCCGACAACGAACACACGACGGCGTCGCTGGGGTACTCCAAAGAACTGAGCGTCAAGAACTCGGTAGGCGAACCCATACCCGAGTTCGCCCAGCATCCCGAGGAAGGTTCCAAAATCCTTGCCTTTGTTGCTCGACAAGACACCGGGGACGTTCTCCCATACCAGCCATTTGGGGCGGTACTTTGCAGCAATGGCACCAAAGGTAAGCATGAGGTTGCCACGCGGGTCATCCAGTCCCTTTCGAAGTCCTGCAACGCTGAAGGATTGGCAGGGGGTTCCTCCGCAAAGAAGGTCAATTGCGACATCAGGCCATTCCTTGTACTTGGTCATATCGCCCCAGTTGGGCGTGTCGGGGTAGTGGTGGGCGAGGACGGCGCAGGGGAAGGGTTCGATTTCGCTGAAGGCGACGGCCTTCCATCCCAGCGGGTTCCACGCCACGCTTGCTGCCTCGATGCCGCTGCACACGCTGAGGAACCGCATCACCCCTCCTGCTGCTGAGGGTCGGAAAGCGCGGCGACGAACTCCGGTTCGGCCATCAGACCGCGGATCGCGTCAATGATCAGCGCACGCTCGCCTTCTGTGGGCGTATGGATGGCGTCCCTGCCGCCCTGATCTTCACCGCACATTTCATAGCCGGCCACGTAATCCTGCATGACCTGCTCAGCACGGGCGAAATCCGGCTTCCGTGTATCACTGCCGACGCGGGCACGGCGTGCGGCCGAATCCTTCCTGAGGTTCGCTTCCCAGCACGAAGGGCAGAGCGTGTCCCAAGACATGCCGGAGAATGCGCCGCGGCAGATTGCGCATTTTTGGCCGGGGGCGGAAGGCGACGTGTCAGGCGTACCCAGGGCGGCGCCCAGGAAACTGCGGAGGGGCGCGTCCGCGGCGTCGAGGGCGTCGCGATAGCGCTGGCGGTCTTCCGGGGTCATCTTGGCGACGATGTCATGGAGGACGCGGGTCGAGAGGGCGGCCAGGTCGACGTCGTCCAGGTCGTCAAGGTTGTCGGGGGCGTTCATGCGTGGGCATCCTCTGCGGTGGGGATTTCGGCTTGGCTGGCGGTTGCCGCGGCCTCGGCCTGACGGCGTTGCTTCTCCGCCTGCTTGGCGCGGACAGTTTCGACCGCTCCATGCGCCTGGAACAGGTCGAGCAGGGCGGCGGCGGGGATGGTGATGGTTTCGGCGGCTACGCGGCCTTCTTGGATGTCCAGAAGGGTTGCGCGCTGGTTGGCGTCGAGGCCCTGCATGAACGTGTCCACGCCGCTGATGAGCGGGGAGAGCACCTTGCGCGGCAGAGCGCGGCCGTGGATGGTGCTGGGCGTCACGCGGGACTTGCCGGAAGCCTTGGCTTTCTCAAACTCGCCTTGCAGGAAGGCGCCAGCACCTTCGCCATACTTGGCAACTGCTTCGATGGCGGTGGACGCCTTTACCGCGCCGGACCGCACCAGGGCATGCACATCGCTGTTGGCGTGGGCCAGCGCGATCATCTTGCCGACCCATTGGGGCGACACGTGTTCCAGGCGGCTGATGCGTTCGTTGTCCCATTTGAAGCCCGCCAGCTTGGCGTAGCCGAAGGCGGTTTCGAGCGGGGTCAGGTGCCGGCCCTGAGCGCTGCTGATGACGCGGGCGGTGCGGTCGGCGTCGTTGCCTTCGAATGCGGCCACGTCGATCCAGACATCGCCGTCCTTGTCGTGCAGTGGCGCGCCAGCGGCAATCGCTCGGCCGATCTGAGCATGGCGACGGTGGCCGTCTACCAGCCACACGCCACCCGCGGGCCGGGGGCGGACTTCAAGCGGCGGAATCTTGCCGCCCGACATGATGTGTTGAAACAGCGCCTCGTCGTCAGCCTCGGCCTGTTCGCGCTCTTCGCCGTCCAAAAGTTCGATAGGGGTGCGCAGGTTGAAACCGGGCTCGATATGCAGATCCTCATACCGAACCTGCATTGCGTGGGCGCGCTTGATTTCTTTCGAGAGGATCTTCTGCCGGAAGGAAACGGGGGCGGTGGATTCGGTCATGGGGTCTCCAGGAATCAGAATTTCATCTCGCCGCCGAGCGCTTCCACCAGCTCGGCAAGCATTTTGGCGAGCTCGCCGGTCATAAGAACCATGTCGGAGTCGAACTTCTCGTCATCGTTCTGCGCGTAGTCCGTGCCTTCCTTCAGCACGTCCAGTGGCGAGACACGGCGGATATCGAGGCTTTCGGTCAGAACGAACGAAATGCGGTCGGCCCAGGTCATGGCGAGGCGGGTGCATTGCTTGCCGGACTGGATGTGCCGGCGCGCGTCCTCCGCGTCGATGGAATGCTTGAGGTAGCGGACCGCCGCGCCGCTCGTGCCAGACGAGCGCAGCTCGGTGTCCTGGTCGATGGTGAAGTTGGACGGCGCTTCGTCCTCGGCCAGCCAACCCGTCATTGCAGAGGCGGGCGACTGCGCGACGTACAGGTTTTCCAACGGCATGGGGTCAACCGTCTTCGCCAGCAGGCCTATGACCTCGTCTGCCTTAGCCGATGAGGCGGTGTCGATCACCAGCCAGCGGCCCACCGGATCGATCCACACGCGGGTATCGCGGTAGATACTGAAGGCGCGCGGCAGGAGTTCATCCATGGCGCGTTCCTTAATTTCCTTCATCTGCTTGCGGCCGGGCTTGTAGCCTTGCTGCTCTTCGATTTCCTGGGCGCGGGCCTTGGCGACTTGGTTGATCACGGTGCCGGGCAGCAGCTTCTTCTCGGCTCGCATGGTGAGCAGGAACCGGCCGGCCACGGGGTGGGCGAGCTCGCCGCCTTCGCGTGGTGCGATCCAGCCGATGGACTGCATTTCGAGGTTGTTGCCGGACTGGAACGCGTGGCGCTTGAGGCCCGCCTGCAGCTGTTCTGCATAGTCGGAAAGGGGAGCGGACAGGCGGTAAATCTTCAGATTTCTGAACCACATAGGTGCGACCTTCGATTGGGTTTGAGTGCGGCAGCGGCTACTTGCGCTTCGGCCGGACGGGGATGGGGCGGAGGACAGGAACGGCAGGGCAGCGACCGCTCCAAATGTTGCTGATGGTCTGCGCAGAAACGCCGCAGCAATCGCCCAGCTCCTTCGCGGTAAGGCGGCCCTTCGCGCCCTTGATGAACGCGACTTCCTCGGGTCGCATGGCTTCGCGCTTCGGCGTGGCCCAGCGCAACCGGCGGCGGGGCGCCGGGACCGACGGTGTCCAGCCGGTTCGATCCCTCAGAATGAAGTCGATCCCGTTCATGTGACCGCCCGCAGCAACCAGCCCAGGACCGTCGGGCCGAAGAGGAAGAACGCGGCCAGCGCCCAGCTGGCGGGCCATGCCCACAGCGGGATATCCGCGTCGTCGTTCCAGTTGCCCTTGCCGGCGTGGTCGCGGGGAGCGATCAGGGCGCCCAGCTTGCGGGCCGCCTGCTTGATAGTGATGGGGTGGCGATGGCGCACCTGGGGCGCGCTTGCGCTGATGGTGTTCATGTCGGGTTCCAGGGATCTGCCGCGGCGTGGCGGCGGGAGAGGTAGTCGCCGAGCGGTGCCAGCACCAGCCGCGCGAACGCGAGCAGGCCCAGGCCCCAGGCGAGGGTTTCTGTCAAGGTCATGGGGATCTGCGCAGAGTTGCGCGGTGGTCAGCTCGGGGAAGCGGGTCGGAAGCCCGGGTAGATCCTGAAAGTCACTTTCAGCGCCGGTGGCGTCTCGGCGCCGGCACACGTTCGGAATCCGCTTTGGAGGAAAGCGGCAGCGCCTTGATATCCCCTGCTGCTGCAAAATTCGCGTCTGTGTTACGTTGCCAGCTCTCAACGAAACTTGATTTAGCGGAGACTCTTGTGCGAACTAGCCGAGATATAGATATCGATTGCCAAATTGAGCTACTTTTCGCTCTCCTGCAGTCGGTCGTCGAAGAAATGCCCACGGAGGCGCAAGACCGCGTACTCCGCTCCTTCCAAACTCTGTCTAGTGCGCGGAGGGCTGGGCTAGCCCAACAGCTGAAGGAAGCCCAAGCGCCCGCCCGGCTTAATCATTACGTTTATGAAATGCGTGCAGCTCCGCCGAATCCCGACATATTGAGGCTAGAGATTGATAAACACGACACGCGGTTGCAGCAGTACCTAATTGCGCTGACCGGCGGCCCGCACGAGAAATAGTTCTTCAAGTTGTCGCTGGCCCGTGGCGAACGTTTGTTGAAACAGAAAGGCAATCTCGTTGGTACGTCGGCTACTTATTGATCGAGCTACCGAAGTTAAAGACGTCGATCAGTTCTTCGATGATGCGTACGAGTGCTTCGAGCATGGCATTGCTCCGGTGGTGGTGGATAGAGACAGGGGCGATTGACCGCCATTGGCACTACGGTTAAAAAAGCGATCAGGGTTCACTTGGGACCCAAAAAGGAGGCCTTCTTGACCCAATTTTTGGACTTCCCTATCCAGCGCATTCGCTATCACGGATGAGCGCCAGCCTAAAGGGAACCTAGAACGCAAACGCCAGGAAGCACCAACTTGAACGCGGCTAACCCGCGAACGAGAGTGCGCGTGGGACGGGTGATAGACCGTCCCAAGTCTCTTGAGATACTGGCGGGCAAGTGCATGGTTGGCATCGGTTGGGACCTACAGTCACATGGTGACTGCCCGCACCCGGTACGTTTGGAGCCTTGCCGCGTTCGCCGAGATTCTTAGAGTGCGCCGCATTCGACCCGCGGGGATCAGTCGTCGTACTGCTCGGAAGCGGCCGACTCCACATCATCGGGGGACATGTCCAGTTCCAGGCGGGTGCGGCCGACGTACATGGACATGAGCATTGCGTCGAAATAGCTGATGACGTCCGGCCGGCTCGCTGGTGTGATCTGTTGCTCGCCGAGTCGCAAGGCATAGACGCTGCCGTCCTTTTGAAATGCGAGGTGGTACTTCGCGCTGTACTTTCCACCGTCAAGACCGTAGCCCTTGCCGGGCTTTTCGTTTTCGTCCAGGTACAGCCAGCCGCCGCCGGAACTTGATTGTTCGAAATGGGCGTAAAAGGCCTTCCGCTCATCGGAATAAAGCATGCCTTCGCGTGCGGCGGTCATCAGTTCCGACATCTTGACGACGGGAGGCACTTCCGGGAGGGCGGCTTTCGCTGCTTCGGCGAGGGCTGCGCACACAGCTTCTGAGTTTTGCCCGTGTACTGCCGATTGAAGCGCCGCGTTCAGCACTTGCTGGAACTTCGCCACGTCATCGAGACGGAGCCCGTGAGGCATCGCCTCCACCAACTGCACTTCAACGGCCTCTCTGAACTTGCTGCGATAGCCCGTTGCGTCTCTGATGGCGCTGGTGATCGCTTCGGTGATGTGCTTGTCCAGGATGGGCTGGAGCTTTTCGGGGGCGACTGCCTGGGCGACAACTGCTTCCAGGTCGATACTGACTTTCAGTTCCATGGGATTCCTTTGCGCGGGCATGCGCTGGATGGGGGGAATGCTTCGGTAAGCGCTGACTCGCAGCGCTGGCCGAAACCCGCTTTGCAGCGGCTGGTTACACTCCCGCATGAATGCAACTTTGGGGAGCGGATGTGTACTTAAGACTGATTTCAGCGGCAGTGGCTTTGGCTGCTACTTCGACCGTGTTCGGCGCTTCGGTCAGCGCCGAGGACCGGAAGGCATGCTCGGTCTCGGCCAGTCTGGGGAAAACTGTGATGCAGGCTCGTCAGGCGGGCATGCCTATGTCAGAGCTGATGGACGTCTTTTCGAAGCCGGGCAGGGCGGACGATGGAGAGTTCGGCAGAACATTGGTGGAATGGGCCTTTGAAGATCCCAGGTATTCCTCTGAAGAGGCAAAAGAGCGTGCGATTAGGGACTTTGAAAACGAGGTGTACAGAGCCTGCTACCAGAGGGCCAAGGACAGGACCTCGCAGAAGTAAAGCTTGCCGGGGTTATCGTCGCCACGCCCGGCTGGGCGTTGCCTGGCTGTGGAAGCCCAAGCACACAGGGACCGGGGGGCGCGATGGCACCTGGTTGGTTGTCCTGTTTCGCCCGTCCTCCCTCGCGGGGGCGGGCGGCCTCAGTTGTTAAAGAGCGGTAAACACTTGTTGGTTTGAATAGTAAACACGTGTTCGGGGCTAGTCAACAACTGTTTGTGCTTTCAATCAAAAGTTTGTTTAGGGCGAAAAAAAACCCGCCGTGGAGGGCGGGTTTATTTCGTGCGGGCGCGAGCTAGTGTTCGCGGTGCTTGCTCGGCGGAATCACAGCACCGATTGCCTGAATGCATTCGATCTGGTCCCGGTGGAAGCTGAGGCGCGTGCCCCCGTTCACAGACATGAGTTCTACGCCGCCATCCTTGTCGCGCAGGAGCAGCTCTTTCACCATCTTCCTGCCGTCTTTCAGTTGCACAGCAACGTACTCGCCAGGAGTGATGGCGCTGTTCGGCTCAACGGCCACATACCAACGATTTCGGATCGCGGGGGCCATGCTGTCGCCCCTCACCTGAAGCACGTATGCGTCAGGGTCCGATGATGAGTGTTCCACGTATCCATCTCCATGCCCGGCCGGATAGGCCAATTGTTCGTAATAACCGTTCTCGCCGAGTCGCGCCGTACCAACAACAGGCAACAGCCTGGTTGGAGGGCGCCGACCTATGTATTCGGGCTGCGGTTCTTGAACGGACAAGGGGGGGCTGGGGAGAGTGGGGCTATACACGAATGGATTGAGGGCGCGGCTATCTGCCTGCTCAAGCACGCGTTTCGCAGCGTCCAATCCATCGATTTCAGCG
The DNA here is from genome assembly GCF_040775605.1 of Achromobacter animicus. Classification (NCBI taxonomy): domain Bacteria; kingdom Pseudomonadati; phylum Pseudomonadota; class Betaproteobacteria; order Burkholderiales; family Alcaligenaceae; genus Achromobacter; species Achromobacter animicus. Next base: position 3,769,737 of record NZ_JAYGJK010000001.1, on the reverse strand, counting down.
TCTTGCAGTTCTTCGAGCGAAAGATTGAACGCTCGCGCGATTGCGGCTGCGTAAGCCGACTTCTTACTGTCGCGCTTTTCCAATTGAACGATGGTCTGCCCGCTCGTGCCAGCTAGTTCGCCGAGAGAGTCGTGGGAGAGCCCCCGCGCCAAGCGGAGAAATCGGATGTTGTTGCCCATTGCCATGGCCCGCACCTTATCAACTATTGTTTATATTTTCCATAAACGAGCGTTGACCAATTTCCAACAATCGTTTACCTTTGGGCTTTCCTCTTTCGGTCGCACAAGAGCCCAATGCAAAAGAAATCTGACCACCGTCCCGCCTTACGACGCGCTTGCCGCGTTGCCGGCTCCCAGGCTGCGCTCGCTTCACTCATAGGCGTATCGGCCCAACGCATCAAGAATTGGCTGAGCCGGGACAAGCAGATTCCGGAGCTGTACTGCTCACGAATCGAACTGGCTCTTGGCAGGAAAGTCCGGCGGCAGGAATTGCGGCCCGATGACTGGCGCGAAATTTGGCCCGAGCTGATCGGCCAGCCGTATGAGTCGGACGCAGAGGACGAGGGCGGCATTGAGATGGAGGGGCCGGACCATGCCTGATTTCGCGCGCGGAGTTGCGCCCGCCACCTTCGGAGCGCGCTTGGCGAGTCGCCAGTTGGCGGCTGGCGAAGCGGCATGGTTCTTCAATGATCCGCACGAATCAACAGACCCACCGGCGCCGGAGCCTGCGTCGCCTAAGCCTATCGATAAGGTCCAGATCGGACCCTTGGACGTTTGAAGATTGCTTTTCATGCTGCGCATCTTAGGGGCAGCGGAGCAATAGCAAAACCCTGATACGCACAGCATTTCAAGGTACGACCCTATGACCTGCAAATACAACCCGATTGACCCGCATGATGCCCTGTACATCGGCGTGACGAAGACCCCCGGGGGCGTTGAGGAACTGGCGATGTTCCTGGCGAGCCGCCGAGGCGTGTCGATTCATCCCGAAACGCTGCGAGCCAAGATGCGCCGGGTCAAAGGCCAGTCTATGTCCTTGGACCTGATCGAGCTATCGACTGAATGGATGATGGAGAAGGCCGAGGGGGCGCAGCACGCGCGTGACTGGCTGATGGCGTTGAACGTGCGCTACGGCGTTGCCGCCAGCATCTTGCCGCCGGCTCCGCGTCATGCCGATGAAGTGGAGGCGGTGCGCACGAAGGTTTTGGAGATGTCCAGCCTGAATGGGCGCTTGTCCGCGGTGGCCGTTGAGGCGGTGGCCGACGGCAGTATCTGCGACGATGATTCGGCCGCCATCATGATCGAGTGCGACAAGATCATTGAAAAGGCGCAACGCCTCAAGCGCAATGTTGTCCGCGCCGCCCAGGATAAGGCGAGGGCGGCATGCTGATGCGCGGAACTTCGGGGGCGGCTGTACGGCCGCGTGTGCCGTCCACGGAGCGCAAGGGGGCGGCGCTGTCGCGCGCGGCTGCAATGATGTGCAACGGCGCGAAATTCCAGCGGTGGGTCGTTTCCCGCATCGGCGCCGCCCCTGACGGCGTGTCGGCGAGCCAGCACGCGGCGCAGTACGTCCGCGACATCTGCGGCATCACCAGCCGCGCCCAGCTGGACCACAACGCCCAGGCGGCCAATCTGTTCCATGAGGCCGTGCGCAAGCCGTTCGTGAAGTGGAGCGGTATCTATGGCTGACTGCCTGCATATGTTCCGGGGCTACCGCGTGCCGCCTGAGACGGTGGAGCAGGTCAAGCAGGCCATCATCGACACGCGCGGTCGTGTTGAATTGGGATCGCTCCGCGCCCTTGTAGAGTCTGCTCTGAAGCCCGTAGACCCGTGGCCGAGCACGTCCCGGGCCGACGCTGCCGCCTGCGCCGTCGATTCGTTCCTGTTCGACGCAGTACGCGCCGGATTGGTCACGCGGCACATGAACGGCTGGAAGTTTCCGTCGTGGTGGCGCGTCAAGAAGCAGGCGGGGGCGGAATGTCGCTGACACGCAAGACGCCCCTCAAGCAGAAGACACCGCTGAAGCGTGGTGCGCCGATGATGCGCGCAACGCCGATGCCTCCACCACGTGCGGCCATGAAGGCACGCAAGAAGGGCAAGAAACCGCCCAAGACCGTGTATCGCAATCAGTCGCTGCTGGACCTTGCCAAAGGCGAGGAATGCTTGCTGCGCGTGCCCAGGTACTGCCAGGGCGGCACGGATACCACTGTGGCCTGCCATTCCAACCTGCTGCGCGACGGCAAGGGAAAGGGCATCAAGGCGCACGACTGGGCCATTGCGTTCGGCTGCGGCGCTTGCCACTGGTTCATAGACCAATCGCCGGCACCGCTGGAACAGAAGCTCACCTATTTCATCCCCGGCTTGCGCCTTACGCGCTTGCGAATCATCGCTATGGGCAAGTGGCCCGAAGAGGCGGAGCGCGGGTATCAACTTTTGTATGGAGGTGCGCAATGAGCGCAAAGGTATTCGGCGCTGTGTTCGAGCGCTACCGCAACGGAGGGGGCGAGTTGCTGCTTGCTCTTGCCCTGGCGGACCACGCGCACGATGACGGGACGCACATTTTTCCCTATGTGGAGACCTTGGCCGTCAAGACCCGCCAGTCCGTCCGCGCGGTGCAGTATCAACTGAAGAGCATGCGCGAAGCCGGCTGGCTGATTGCTGTGAACTCTGGGAACGGTGGGCGCAGCCAAGCTTCGGAGTATCGGATTTCGCCGGAGTGGCTTGCCGGGGGAGAAGCAATTCCACCCGCAAAGAAAGACGAAAAAGGGGCAGACGAAAAAATTGCACCCTTTTCGGATGGCACGGAAAAGGGTGCAAACGGCAGCACAAAGGGTGCAACTGACGGCGCAAAGGGTGCAAACGACGACGTGAAAGGGTGCAGTGGGTTGCACCCGCATATAACCGTCAAGAACCAAAAGAAGAACCGTCAAGAACCGTCACCCGCGCGCAAGCGCTCGTCTGGATTCGATCCGATGCGTGTGGAGTTGCCCGCCTGGTTGGACTCGGAACTGTGGGAGCGCTGGGTACGCCACCGCGTGCAGTTGCGCAAACCACTGACCGAGGAAGCAGCACGGCAGCAGGTCAAGGACCTGGCGACCTTTCGCCAGCAGGGGCACACGCCCGCCGCGGTCATCGAAAACGCCATCGGCAAAAGCTGGCAAGGCCTGTTCGCCCCCAGCGGTACGGCATCAGGGGGCGCCCAGCGTCCCGGCAAGTTCAACCCGACCGACTACGTAAACCGCAATCGCACCCATGGAGGCTCCGACTATGACGATGGTCGCACAATCGACGAGTGAGCGGACCGGCTGGGCCGTGCCGCTGGCGAAGCTGGAAGGCATTTCCCTCATCGATCACCTGTGGAATCGGCTCTCGGGCACGTACGGGGGGCGCTGGGTGAAGGACTTCCCGGACATGCAGAGTATCGAGAACTGGAAGACCGCGTGGGCCGAGGCGCTGGACGAAGATCGCGTGACGCCGCAGGAAGTGGCCGAAGGGCTGCGCACGTGCCGCCGCATGTTCCCCGACTGGCCGCCCGCAGTGGGCGAGTTCATCCGGGCGTGCCGGCCGGGCCTGATCCCGGAAAACGCGTTTCACGACGCCGTTGCAGGGATGACCGCGCGCCGCCGTGGGGAAATGGGGCGATGGACTCATCCGGCGGTGTACTGGGCGGCTGTACGCGTCGGGTCGCATGACCTGCTGAACTGCGGCTATTCGGTCATGCAGTCCCGCTGGGAGCGTGCGCTTTCGGAGGAACTGAGTCGAAGCGAATGGGCTGCCATCCCCGCGCCGGCCGTTGCTCTGCCTGCTCCCGGGGCCACGCAAGCCACGCCCGAAGAGGCGGCGAAGGCACTGAAGGCGATAGGCGCGGGCGCGATCTTGAACGACTCTGGCCGCGATCCGCGCCGCTGGGCAAAGCGCATCCTGGCCGAGGCACAGCGGAAAGGCGGGCGGGTGCCGTCCCTGGCGGTGCTGAGCATGGCGCAGGCCGCATTGGGCGCGCCGATGGACGCCGGGGGCGGGGCATGAGTGCGATGCAGAGAACTAAAGGCGCCTTGTATGAACGCAAGGTGGCCAACCTGCTTACGGAAGCGACCGGAACGACCTGGCGCCGTCGCGTGCGCAATCAGGCCGGCGATAGCGACGTGGTGGCCGACGAACCGGCCTTCGCGCGTATCAGCATCGAATGCAAGCACGCAAACGTGCTTTGCCTTCCTGCCTGGTGGCGTCAGGCCATGGAGCAGGCGGGGGCAGCGGGCGTGCCGGTGCTGATCTACAGACAGACGGGGGCGCGCGGCGAAGCGGTGATGGTCGATGCGCACGACGTGAACCCGAAGATTTTTCCTGTCCGGGGGCGGCACACCGTCACCCTGGGATGGGAAGCAGCTATGCAATGGATGCGGGAAATGCTGCCCGCGAAAGTGACTTATTCCCCGGGGATTATCTGATGACTACCTTGACTCTTTCTCGCGTCCCCTCGACTGCGACCTATGAAGAGCAGCAGAGCCGACTTTTCAAGACGGCCCATGCGGCGCTGACGTTCGCCTACAACCATACGGACCAGGTGTACGACAAACCTATGATGGCGCGTATGGCCGAGACGCCGGGCGGTGCGGCCGGAAAAGGGCTGGGCGGCACCGACGGCGCAGGACAAGCGGCGTACATCTTCAGCGCGCTTGAAAAGCTGCCGCGCCTTTACCGTGCAATTCTCGTCGCGCGCTTCGCGCCCCGGTCAGACCGCTGCAAGTGCTGCCAGGGCACAGTGGATCGCCATGACTGGTTGGCAGCCGTGCGCGAGATTTCCGACGCTGCGGTGTGTGGCGCACTCTCATCTCACCCCACGCCGCGAGTGCTGCGCGACGCAATCGTGGCGCGGTACTTCGGCAAAGACGTGAAGCTGTCCGAGGCAGCGGCGCACGCCCAGGTGAGCGCGGCCACCGCCACGAACCACAACGGAAAGATCAAGCTCTGGCTATACGGCACGCGGACAACCAAGCAGAAGGGGGGCGAGCGTGGCGCGGGGCAGAAGGGTGTTGAAGCGCTGGCGATGGAGTACGCAGCCGATCTGCTGTCGGCAAAGGGGCTATGCGACTGAACATGTTGCAAGGTTGAATTTTCTCTGCTAAAGTCCACCCTGTTTAGTCACTTTGAATAAGTGCGTACACCGAAACCCGCCAAGCGACAGCTGGCGGGTTTTTTGTTCACGGATGCCCAAGGGAGCGGCTGGTAAAGCAGGCACCGTGCTAGAAATCGACATGAACGACAGCCACGCCGTCTTCCTCGTGAACCTGCAATTCTTCGTCAAGCCACAGCAGGGGGCGCGTTTTCGCCAGCCGTGCCGCTTCGCTAGCTTTCATGCCCTTGAGCACGAAAAAATCGCGGGTTTCTTCGCGGTCGCCAACTTTCCGGCTGATAGATTTGCGCACGTACTCTTCACGCCGCATCGGATCCGTCGGGAAATCTTCGCTGTTCCGATACTGAACCATGGCGGTTTGGGGGAAACCGGCCACGTGCAGTTGAAGGCCGTCCATGGAGCCGCCGATGTATGCGATCAGCGGCTTGTACACGACCCGCAATTTCTGGTCCATGCGAGTTTGCCAACCGTCGCCCTCCTGTTTGGCTGATGTCAGAACGTCGGGCGACAGGCGGATGGTGATGCGCTCCTTCGTGACCTCAGCCTTCGGCCTGCCGATCTTCTTCATCTGCTTCAGATCGGCGGAGCCAAGTTCATAGGTGTCCGGGTCGGCGGCGATGCCGCGGTTGATGACCTGGTCTTCTTCGGGGGTGGGGACCATGGTCCCCGGCTTAAGCTTCGGCATAAAGGTTCACCTCTCTCGAATTTGCCTTGCGCAGGCTGATGATGCGCCGTTCGTTACTGCGGTCCACGTACACGACGCAGTACAGACGCACGTCGATATAGCCCAGCGCGATCATGCGCCGCTCACCGTACTCGCGGCGCATGTCTTCGCGCACTAGGGCGTCATCCCATTCGAATCCTTTGGCCTCGGCGAGCGAAACGCCATGTTTACGCTGGTTGCTCAGGTCTTTAGCGGGGTCGAATGTGATGTCCATGCAGTTATTGTATGCACAATAAGTCGCGTGTGCAAGGACTTTTTGTACATACATTTACTTGTGTTGATGCCCCCCGTTTAGGGTCTTTTGGTGGCTCGGGATCGGATGGCGTGCGAGGTTCGCTCATCGCTGTCGAACGGGTGTGTAGCGGATATCACCGGCCTAGATCTCAGAGGGAGTTGGCATGAAACTCACGACACTCAAGCCGCGCCTCGCAATGGCCGGTCCCAGGCTGGCCGCTGCGCCCACGGTTAGCGCCAAGCGGATGACGGGTCGCAAGCTACAAGACCGCCGGTTGCGCGTCTGGTCTGCTGACCCACACTGCGCCCACTGCGGCGCGCTGACCGTGTACCCGTATGGGTTCGAGCTGGACCACAAAGTCAGCCTGAACGATGGTGGAGCCGACACCGACGAGAACTCGCAAGTGTTGTGCGTCTTGCGCGATGCGCACGGCCGCAAGGTCGGATGCCATGACGCCAAGACGCGGCAGGACATGGGATACAGGAGCCGGACGTAATGGCACAGATCACGGTCACGCTTTCCATTCGCGTGGCGTGGTGGGTGCGCTGGTACTTGGTCGGCGTCGTCATCGCGGAAGGCCTGACCGGCGCAACGCCGGACATGACGAAGGTGGAACGTTGGATCAGGCGCGGTTTGTCCGTCCACGCCAGCAGAAAGCCGTAGGGCGCCTCTGCATCGAGGCCGAGTCCGAGGCGCGCCCGGTCCGTCGTGGCATTCTGCAGGGCCTCTGCGCGGCTCCCTGGGGCATCGGCAGAGGGGCGGCGGCCGGTGGTCGGGCGGCTGGCAGGGGGGGCGGGTCGAAAGTCTGGGGCGGCTCGACACTGGAAACCACCTGTTCCCTCATGCGCAGAAAATTTCCCCTCAACCGGATTTGTTAACCGAGATTGTTAATGGCATTAACCGACAAAAAGCGCCGCTTTGTGCAGGCGTTGCAGTCGGGCCTGTCCGGTGCTAAAGCCGCTATCCATGCGGGCTACAGCGAAAAAGGGGCGGCCGTTGCAGCGTCCCGGCTGATGAAAGACAAGGACGTCCAGGAAGCCCTGGGCCGTGTTAACCAGGTTAACAAACTGAAGGAAGATGCCGCAGCCGCAGGGAAGGAGGTTTCGCTCCCGGATCTGGGCAAGCTGTACTCCGATCCCCTGGAATTTCTCAAGGCAGTCGCAAACGATCCCGAGCAGGACATGAAGCTGCGCGTGGAGGCCGCAAAGGCTTGGGTCCCGTACGTACATGGAAAGATGGGGGAACAAGGAAAAAAGGACGCGAGGAAACAAGCAGCGGACAAGGCGGCAAGCGGCGGACGATTTGCTCCGCCGCCACCGCCCACCCATCTGCGAGTGGTGGGGAAGGATTAATCCATGTCCTGGACAACCGCATGCCCGGATTGGGCGGCACGCTTGCGCGAACGCCGTTCGATCATTCCGGCGCCCATCTTTGCAGACCAGGCCGAATACGCGCTGAACATCTTTAAGCAATTGCGCGTTGTCGACCTGCCCGGTAAACCCACTTTTGGCGAGTGCAGCGAAGAATGGGTGTTTGCCTTTGTGCGCGCCATCTTCGGCGGGTATGAGGCGGCAACGGGGAAGCAGTTGATCCGCGAGTACGGACTGCTCATCAGCAAAAAGAACACGAAGTCCACCATTGCGGCCGGCATCATGCTGACGGCCCTTGTCATGTGCTGGCGCGAGGAAGAGGAACACCTGATCCTGGCTCCGACAAAAGAGGTCGCCGACAACAGCTTCAAGCCCGCAGCGAGCATGATTCGCGCGGATGAAGAGCTGTCGGACATGTTCCACATCCAGGAACACATCCGAACCATTACGCACCGCGTGACGCGCAACAGCCTGAAGGTCGTTGCTGCTGACACCGACACGGTATCGGGCAAGAAGTCCGGCCGCGTGCTGGTGGACGAGCTGTGGGTGTTCGGCAAACGAGCGAATGCCGCAGCGATGTTCATGGAGGCGTTGGGCGGCCAGGTCTCTCGTGATGAGGGATGGGTGATCTACCTGACCACGCAGAGCGATGATCCGCCAGCTGGGGTGTTCAAGGAGAAACTCGACTACTGGCGCGATGTCCGCGACGGGAAGATCGAGGATCGGAAGACGCTGGGGGTTCTGTACGAATTCCCGGATGAAATGGTAAAGGCGAAGGCCTACCAGCTGCCGGAGAACTTCTACATCACCAATCCGAATCTTGGCCGCTCTGTCAGCGCGGAGTGGTTGCAAGACGAACTCAAGAAGAACCTCGGCAAAACCGACGGGTCCAGCCAGAAGTTTCTGGCTAAGCACCTGAATGTGCAGATCGGGCTGAACTTACGATCAGACCGCTGGGCCGGCGCCGACTTTTGGCTGGCTCAAGGTGATCCAGCCTTGGCAGACCTGGATGAGTTTCTCGACCGCTGCGAAGTGGTCGTGGTCGGCATCGACGGGGGGGGCTTGGACGACTTGCTGGGCTTCGCCCTGGTCGGTCGCGAAACGGGTACGCGCCGCTGGCTGCACTGGGGGCGCGCCTGGGCGCACAAGATTGTCCTAGAACGCAGAGCCGAGATTGCACCAGCGCTGCAGGACTTCGAGAAACAGGGCGACCTGCGGATTGTCGAGCGCCCCGGTGACGACGTTGCCGAGGTGGCTGACATCGTTTGTCGCGTGCGCGATCGCGGTCTTCTTCCGGAAAAGCTGTGCATCGGCGTGGACGGATCTGGAATCGGCGACATCGTGGACGAGCTGACCAGCCCCGGCCGGGATTTCACATTGGAAGAGATCACCGCCATTTCGCAAGGCTGGCGCCTGAACGGCGCTATCAAGACAACTGAGCGCAAGGTCGCGGGGCGGGAAATGCTGCACGGGGGACGCCCGCTGATGGCTTGGTGCGTTGGCAATGCGAGGACCGTCCAGCAGGGCAACGCGCTCGCCATCAACAAGCAGGTTTCCGGCACCGCAAAAATCGACCCGCTCATGGCGCTCTTTGATGCCGTGTTTCTTCTGGCGCTCAACCCGGAGCCACGAGGGCTTCAGAGCCTGGACGGGTTCTTCGCAAACCCTATCGTTATCGGATAAATCTATGAAGGCAGCAATCATTCTGCTGGTGCTCTTGCTCCTGGCAGGCGTTGCCATGCTCGCCGGCGGTGTTTACCTGCTGGCCGGCCCTGGTTGGTGCCTCATCAGCGGGGCGGTCGTGACTTTTGTTGTAGCGATCTACCTGCTTCGCGGCATCCGAGGGGTGACGCATGGCCAATAGCTCGTTTTCGAAGGTTTTGGCCCGCAGCATTGCTCCCGCTGTCAGGTCGGCGGCGCCGGACGGCGTGAAATCGAGCGTAAGCGACTGGATCGGACGCAAGTTTGGACTGACGGACACGTCATTCTGGGCCGCGTGGGGCGGCGGAGGATCTGCCAGCGGCAAGGCGGTGACGGCTCAGTCGGCGCTGACGCTGTCGGCCGTTTGGAGTTGCGTCAGGCTCCTGGCGGAGACAATCGCCACGCTGCCATTCGATTTGTACCGCAGGGAAGGGCGCGAAGCGGTTGAGGCGACGAACATGGAGCTGTATGCGCTTTTGCGCCACCAGCCCAACGCCGATATGACGTCGGTGCAGTTCTGGGAAGTGCTGGTTGCTTGCTTACTGCTGTGGGGCAACTCCTTCGCCGAGAAGCGAATGAGCAAGAGGCGGGTCATTGCAATCGATCTGCTCTATCCGTGGCGGATGCAGGTCCGGCGGCTGGCCGATGGATCGATTGAATACCGATACAACGACATAGACGGCACGCATCGGGTGATTCCCGAGGAGCGAATGTGGCATATCGCCGCTTTCAGCCTGGACGGCTTGTTGGGCATGTCGACGATCCGGTACGGCGCCAACGTGATCGGGGCTTCCCTGGCGGCTGACGAGGCAAGCGCGAAGATCTTCGCCAATGGGTTGAATGTGGGAGGCGTCCTCTCCACGGACAAGATCCTGAACCCGGACCAGCGCACACAGCTGGGCGACAGCCTGTCGGCCAAGTTCGCTGGCGCGATGAACTCGGGCAAAACGATGGTGCTCGAGGCTGGCATGAAGTACCAGCAGGTGCCCATGAACCCCGAGGATGCGCAACTGCTCGCCACCCGCGCGTTCAACGTCGAGGAGATCTGCCGCTGGTTCCGCGTGCCGCCCTGGATGGTCGGGCACACCGAGAAATCAAGTAGCTGGGGAACGGGGATCGAACAACAGATGATCGCGTTCCTGTCGTTCTCGCTCCGGCCTTGGCTGACGCGAATCGAGCAGTCCATACGCAAATCCCTGCTGGCGCCGGCAGAACGGCCGCAGTACTTCGCCAAGTTCAACGTCGAAGGCCTGCTGCGGGCCGACAGTGCGGCGCGCGCGGCGTTCTATTCCGTGATGACGCAGAACGGCATCTACACGCGCGATGACTGCCGGCTAAAGGAGAACCTGCCGGCGCGCGGCGGCAATGCCGACGTGTTGACCGTGCAATCCAACCTGCTGCCGATCGACAAGCTCGGCGAGACAGCCGGCGCGGAACAAGCCAAGTCCGCGATCTCTGCCTGGCTGGGCCTTCCGACATTTGAGGACAAGACATGAAGCGCAAAGACGCAGCGATGCACATCCGCTCGTTCGATTACGACGTGAAGGCCGTCCAGGATGACGGCCTTTTTTCCGGCTACGGCTCGGTCTTTGGCGTCGTCGATTCGTACAACGAGGTGGTCGCCCCGGGCGCGTTCACGGACAGCATCGAGCAAACGCGCGCGAAGGGGCGAACGTTTCCGGTGCTATGGCAGCACCGCAGCGGCGAACCCATCGGCAACTGGGACATCGACCAGTTGAAGGAAGACGATCACGGGCTGCACGGCACCGGTCAGCTTTGGCTCGATGACGCTACCTACGCCAAGACCGCATACCGCGGCATGAAGACGCGCGCGATCACGGGCCTGTCCATCGGCTACTACGTGCGCGAGGACAGCTACGACGAGAAGACGCGCATCCGCACGCTCAAGCGCCTGGATCTGGTGGAAATCTCCATCGTGACGGCGCCGGCGAACGAGGAAGCACGCGTTGACGCAATCAAGGCCCGGATCGCCCACGGGGGCATGCCGGACCTCCCCGATTTTGAGCGGTTCCTGCGCGAGGCAGGCTTCTCGAAATCTCAGTCCGCGGTGATCGCCAACCGTGGCCTGAAACACCTGCTTGACCGGAGCGAGTCCGGGGGCGAGGCGAAAGAAGCAACCGCTGGACTGATCAAGCAGATCGGCCGGCTTCAACTCCCGACTTTTTAAAGGTACACAAATGGGCCGCTATACCAATCTGGCACACAAGCACGAATTCGGCCGCAAGTCCGCCGACAACGCAGGGCGTCTGGATGACACCCTCGAACTGAAGGGTTTGGTCAAGGCGCTGAACGAGCGCGACGACGAAATCAAAGCGTTCGCCGAAAAGGCGTCGGCCGAAATCAAGGAACATGGCAAGGTCCTGGACGACACCAAGAACATCCTGGAAACTCTGTCGAAGAGCGGCATCGCTCTGACGGAACGTCTGGTCGAGGTCGAACAGAAGCTCGCCCGCCGCGGCGCCGCCAATGACGACCAGGCCGAAAAGTCCATCGGCGAGCAGTTCACCGAGTCCGACGACTTCACCGGCCTGGCTGCGAAGGGCCGCGGCATCGCTCGCATGAACGTCAAGGCGGTCACCAGCATCACCAGCTCGACCACGGGCACCGGTGGCGTGGGCGCCGCGATTCAGCCGACGCGCGTGCCTGGCATCATCTCGGGCCCGGATCGCCCCTTCACCATCCGTGACCTGATCATGCCGGGCCGTACCGGTTCGAACTCGGTCGAGTTCGTGCAGGAGTCGGGCTTCCAGAACATGGCGGCTCCCGTGGCCGAAACGGCGCTCAAGCCGCAATCGGACCTGTCCTTCGAGCTGAAGACCACGACGGTCAAGACGATCGCTCACTGGTTCCTGGCTTCCAAGCAGGTTCTGGCCGATATCCCGCTGCTGCAGAGCTACATCAACGGTCGCGCGATCTTCGGCCTGAAGTACGTCGAGGAAAACCAGATCCTTGCCGGCGACGGCACCGGTCAGAACCTGCTGGGCCTGATCCCGCAGGCTACGCCGTTCAACGAATCGCTGCGCCAGGCCGGCGACACCAAGATCGACCTGTTGCGCCGCGCGATCCTGCAGGTCCGCATCGCCGAATACCGCGCCAGCGGCATCGTGCTCAACCCCGTGGACTGGGCCGACATCGAACTCCAGAAGGACGAGCAAGGCCGCTACATCTGGGTCAACGTGGTGGAAGGTGGCGTGCCGCGCCTCTGGAAGCTGCCGGTTGTGGACACGACCGCCGTGCCCGAAGGTGAATTCCTGGTCGGCGCCTTCAACATCGCCGCCCAGGTGTTCGACCGTGAAGACGCCGCCGTGGAAGTCTCGACGGAAGACAGCGACAACTTCCGCAAGAACATGGTGACGATCCGCGCCGAAGAACGCTTGGCAATGGCGGTCTACCGCCCCGAGTCGTTCGTCCACGGCGAGTTTGCCGACACCACGCCGTAAGGCGGCGCCAGCAGATGAGCGGGTCGGGCCCAGCCGCGGCCCGCTCAATAGGAGCAAGTCATGTCGTTTATCGCACGCAAAGGCTTCCTCAACGGGAGCGAATACCAGCGACGCGGGCGCCCGATTGATGTGTCGGGCGAACGCGCGCGAGAACTGCTTCGGCTCGGCCTGATCGCTGAGGTGGGAGACAAGGCCGCGCCGGCGCCGCAGAACAAGATGAACCCGCCGCCGCAGAACAAGGGGGCGGGCGAACCGCCGGCAGCAGATCACACTGCCTTGCTGTCGCAGAACGCGCCCGAGATCATCGGGGCACTCGCGGAAATCGCTGATCCGGCCCTGCTGCCGTCGCTTCTGGCTGCTGAGCAGTCCGGCAAGGCGCGCAAGTCGGTCCTGGAGGCGATCCAAGCGGCCATCTCGTCCACGGGGGCATGAATGGAACTGGTCACCATCGAACTGCTGCGCTCGCATTGCCGCGCGGACTCTACGGATGATCCTCTGCTCGAGGTCTACGGATCGACTGCGGAAGAGAACGCGCAGGCGTATCTGAATCGCCGCGTGTACCCGACTGCGGACGCGCTGGCTGCGGCAGTCCTGGCGGGATCTGCGGGCGACGATCCGATGGTGGTGACCCCTGCAATCCGTGCCGCCGTGCTACTGATCGCCGGCAGCTTGTACCGAAACCGCGAGGAAGGCCCCGACTCTCGCACGCTGCCGGTCGGCGCCCAGGCGCTGCTGCAGCCTAACCGAGTGGGGTTGGGCGTATGAGCATCGCTGCTGGAAGTCTGCGGCGCCTCGTGCGAATCGAACGCCGCGAGACCGGAACGGATGACGCGGGCCAGCCAAATGGCGCATGGGTGGAAGTGGCCACCGTGTGGGCGGACCCTCGCGGCCAGACCGGGATGGGTTCCATCACGCGCAACCAGGAGAACGTGGGGGCATCGATCAACGCCTATAGCTTCCGGATCCGCTTTCGCCGCGGGCTTGACCAGGGGATGCGCCTGCTCGAACTCGAGGACGGTGTCCCGGTTGGCGACCCATTCGACATCAAGAACGTTCGCATGGATCTGGCGGGCCGCGAATGGACGGACGTGATCTGCGAACAGGGTGGCGGCGATGGCTAAGGGGCTGCAGGCGACGTTTGACACCTCCGGCTGGTCTGCGGGCCTTGATCGTTTGCTGGGACCCGCACGGGTCAGCCTGGCGCGTTCAATGGCCGTTGCTGGTGGCGAGGTGCTGCGAGATGAGGCCAAGGCGCGGGTGAACACGCACAACGGCGTTCTGGGCGCCGCCATCTACCTTGCGTTCCGGGAGCGGTATTCGACAGAGCAGGAAGTCCAGTACGCCGTCACCTGGAACAAGCGTAAGGCGCCGCACGGCCACCTGGTGGAGTTTGGACACTGGCAGATCTATCCGGTGATCAAGAAGGCCGACGGAACCTATGTGACCGACAAGCGCCGCAAGCTTGCAACGCCCAAGTGGGTGCCTGCCTATCCGTTCCTGCGGCCGGCGTATGAGGCTGCGTCGGCACGTGCGCAGGCAGCAATGATTCAGCGCGGGCGGCAACGCTTGCCCGAGCTTCTCGCGGGGCAGGAGGTGAGTGATGACGCTTGAGGCGCAGTTGAAAGCTCTGCTGGGCGTGCTGGTCGAAGATCGCATTTATGCGGATGTCACGCCCGACAAGCCCGTGTTCCCGCTCATCGTCTACCAAGGCGCCGGCGGGCAAGAACAGTGGTACGTGGAGCGCAAACGCCGCGAGAAGCGGCATCAGCGCGTGCAGGTCTTCGTATGGGCCGCCACGCGGGCGCAGGCAAGTGACATCGCGGACCAGATCGGCACCGCCTTGTGTGAAAGCGACTTTCCTGCTGTTGAGCCGTATGGCTCGCCCACCAGCCTCTACGAAGAGGCCATAAAGAAGTACGGCACCCGCCAGGACTTCGGTATCTGGTTCCTTCCCTCCTGACTTTCCCCCGCTTCTACATCGAACCCGGCCGCGCGCCGGGTTTTTCATTTGAGGAACACAAATGTCTTCCATCTTCATCAACGGCACGCGGTATTCCATCTCGACGGCGCTCGCCGCGGCCGCCGCCATCTCGGCCATCTCCAATGCGAATCCGGCCGTTGCCTCCGCGGTTGCCCCGCCGGAAGACGGCTCCATCCTGGTTCTGAAATCGGCGTGGACCAATCTGAGCGAGACCGTGGCGCGCAGCGCCAATGCAGACGCCGACAGCTTCGAGCTGGAAGGCGTGGACACCACGAGCGCCGTCCTGTTCCCGGCAGGCGGGGGCGCTGGCTCCTATCAGAAAGTCAGTTCCTGGGTGGATCTGGACCAGGTGCGCGACGTGGTGATGGCCGGCGGCGATCAGCAGTTCTTCAACTATCAGTACGTCGAAGATCCGACCAGCCGCCAGCGCCAGAAGCCGACGTTCAAGAACGCGATGACAATGACGGTCTCGCTGGACTACGACCCGGACAAGCCTTGGTATGCGGCGCTGATCGAGGCGGACCGCTTGCGCGAGCCCGTCGTCGTGCGCGGCGTGCTGCCCAACGGCTCGACGCTCTTCTACTACGCCTATCCCTCGTTCAACAAGGTCCCCGTCGGCCAAGTGAATGAGAACCTTCAGAACACGGCGGTTTTCTCCCTCATCGCCGATCCCATCCGCTACGAGGCCGCGTAATGACGTTCAAGATCAAATCCAACCCGACCATCGACGCCAGCATCACCATCGTCGGCCAGGGGCGCGAGCAGCAACTGAACGTCACGTACCGCCACATGACCGGCAAGGAGTACGACGCGTTGATGAAGCAATTGGCGGCCGATGAAATTTCGACCGCCGACCTGCTTCTCCTGCTGATCGAAAAGTGGGACGCCGACATGGCCGTGAGCAAGGAGTCGATCGACTTGCTCTGCGAGCATCAGCCCGGCGCCGATCTGGCGATCGCGAGCGCTTTCAACGACGCCATCCGGGTCGAGCGCAAAAAAAACTGACCGAGGCTGTGGCGGCGTTCCTTTGGGAGCCGCCATCAGCCGCAACGTTAGCGATGGCCGGGTTAAAGCTCAGCGATTTTCCCCGGCCTTGCGCCGAACTCTGGCAGGAGCACGTGCCGGCGTTCAACCTGTTCACGCGCAACTACACGCAGTGGCGTGTGGGGGCGGGAGGGCCGATAGGGCTGGATTACGCGGTCCTGTATCACGACCTGGACCGTCAAGAGCTTCCCAGGGCGGAGCAGCAGGAAATCATGGACGTTCTCCGGATCATCGAGCGGGCGGCCCTGGAAATCTTCCATAAGAGTTGAACATGGCACAGGAAAGCATTGGCACTGCGCGGCTAGACATCGTCGTAGATACCTCGCAATTCGACGCCGCGATTGCTTCGGCCAAGCGCGGTACCAGCGACATGTCTCAGTCCGCGCAGGCGGACTATACGAAGCTGGCAGCCGCTGAGCGCCGCCGTATTGACGCCCTGGTGAACCAGGCCAACACCATCGGCATGACGCGCAAGGAGCAGATCCTTTACAACGCTGCCCTGCGCGGTGTGCCCACGTCGATTCTGGACGAACTCAAGACCAAACTGTCGGCGACGGGGGCGGCCGCAGCCGGCGCCACCAAGCAGATGAATCAGTATGGGGTGAGCGCTGCACAGCAGGCTGCAGCGCTTCGCGGCGTGCCGGCGCAGCTCACGGACATTGTGGTTTCGTTGCAGGGCGGCCAGCAGCCCCTTACGGTGTTGCTGCAGCAGGGCGGCCAGTTGAAGGATATGTTCGGCGGCATCGTGCCGGCTGCGCGTGCCTTGGGCTCCACGATCATGGGTCTGGTGAACCCATGGACAGTCGCCGCCACGGCGGTCGCCGTCTTTTCTACCGCTCTCGCTTCGGGCAAGGGCGAGCAGCAAGAATTCACCGACACTCTGATTCTGAGCGGCAACGCAGCCGGGCAGACTGCCGCCGGTATGTCCAACCTGGCCACGCGCATCGCGGACGTGGCGGGGTCTCGCGGGAAGGCCGTAGATGCGCTCAACCTGATCGCGGCTTCGGGCAAGATTGCCGGGCAGAACTTCGCGGTGGTCGGAGAATCGGCGGTTGCGATGAACCGCACCACAGGAAAGGCCATTGCCGACACGGTGAAGGAGTTCGAAACGCTGCGCGGCAAGCCGGCGGAGGCAATCGCCGCACTGAACGAGCAGCAGCACTTCCTTACGCTGGAGATCTGTCAGCAGATCGCAAGCCTGGAGCGGCAGGGGCGCAGCCAGGAAGCGGCGGCGCTGGCGCAACGTACATATGCGGACGCCGTGAAGCAGCAAGCCGCGGCAGTGCGGGAGAATCTGGGGGCGCTGGAGACGGCGTGGGATGCTGTCAAGCAAGGCGCCAGCAGCGCCTGGGAGGCGATGAAAAGCCTGGGGCGTGCCCCCAGCTTTGACGACCTCACCAACAAGCTGCGCGCCGTCAATGCCGAACTGGTGCAGATGCGGGCGAATGCGACTCCGCAGACGGACGAATCGCAAGCGTTCTTCGGAGACGGCGGACGCGGAGGCCGCCGGCGCGCCCGCCCGCTGGAGCAAGAGAGCCGCCGCCTGACCGCTGAAGCGGCAATGCTTCAGCAGCAGGCCGATGAGGCGGCGATTGTGGGCCTGCAGAAGCGCCAGGAGGCCGAGAAGATCGCCGCTGCGGCCCGCCTGTCGTCTCTGGCCAAGGAGACCGAGACCAACCGGCAAAAGCGCGAACGCGAGATTGCCCAGGTCAAGAAGGACGCCGATATCACCGGGGCGTCCCTTGAGACACAGAAGAAGCTGATCGACCAGATCAACGACAAGTACAAGGACCCGGCGGTTAAGGCGTACACGGAAGACGCCGCGGCCAAGCTCTTGCAGCAGTTTCGCGAGGCGGAGGCCTCTCTTCGGGCTCAGATCACCAGCGAAGGCAAGCTGGCCAGCTGGGGCCAGAAGCGGGCCGAGTTCGAGCAGCAGATTGCAGACCTGAAGGACAAGAAGGTCCTGACGGCGGATCAAAAGAGCCTGCTCGCTCAGCAGGACCTGCTGCGCCGCCAGCTTGATCTGAATGTCGCCGCAGAGAAGGAGCTACGCACTAAGCAGGAGACTGCCAAGATCGAAGCCCTGCGCGCCAGCCTGGCCGCGACGCGAGACCTGGAGCAGCAGCAGTACGCCGACCAAGTGGCCGGCGTGGGGCTGGGTGACCGCGCGCAGGAGGAGCTTCGGGCACGTCAGGCAATCTTGCGGGACTACCAGCGCCAGCAGTCGCAGTTTGACCGCTCGATGGCGTCGGGTCAGATCTCGCAGGAGACCTACCAAAGCCAGACCGCGCTCCTGCAGGAACACCTAAATCTTCGCATGTCGATGCAGCAGCAGTACTTCGACCAGGTGCGGGATGCGCAGGGCAATTGGAAGAACGGGGCCACTTCTGCGCTGGACAACTATCTGGACTCCGCCGCCAACGTCGCCGGCCAGACGAAGACCTTGTTCTCCAATGCTTTCCGGGGGATGGAAGACGCGATCGTGAGGTTCGCGTCTACCGGCAAGCTGTCGTTCAAGGACTTCGCCACGTCGGTCATCGCTGATATGGCACGTATCGCGACACGTCAGACCGCGGCGGGCCTGCTAGGGAGCGTCTTTAGCGCGGCTGCGGGGGCGGTGGTGGGCGGCATTACGGCCGGCGCCGGGTATCAGGGCTCCGGCATGGCGGCTGTCGGTAGTACCGAGGGCATGACCGGCAGTTGGGCAGCGGTGGCCGGCGCCCGCGCATCTGGTGGCCCGACCGCGGCGAATTCGCTCTACCGCGTCAGGGAGTTAGGTCCTGAGTTGTACACCGAAGGCGGCCAAACCTATCTGATGAGCGGTGAGAACGGTGGCTACGTCACGCCTCTGAAGAACAGCGCGACTGGCGGCTTTGGTGGCGGCGGGGCCAACTACCAGATCACCAACCAAGTGATTTTTAGCGACGGCGGGCGCGAGTCACGCGAGTCCGGCCAGGACGATGCCCTCGGGCGCGAAATGCTCAGGCAGATGGAAGTAGTCGCGCAGCGCGTGGTGGATCGTTCGCATCGGCAGGGCGGAGCGGCTTGGAATGCGAGGAATGGGAGGTCCTGATGACTGAGCGATTTACATGGCGGGCCACGGGCGAGCCTACCGGCAGCGTCACATTCAGACGGCTGACCGCGCAGTTCGGAGACGGCTATCGCCAGGTGGTCGGTGACGGTATCAATACTGAGGTCCAGTCCTGGCCGCTCACGTTCGCAGGCAG
The DNA here is from genome assembly GCF_040775605.1 of Achromobacter animicus. Taxonomy (NCBI): domain Bacteria; kingdom Pseudomonadati; phylum Pseudomonadota; class Betaproteobacteria; order Burkholderiales; family Alcaligenaceae; genus Achromobacter; species Achromobacter animicus. Next base: position 3,750,864 of record NZ_JAYGJK010000001.1, on the reverse strand, counting down.
CAGGCAGGAAATGCAAGCCGTGGCCACGTTTTTGCGCAGGCATGCCGGCGTTCGATCGTTCTTCTGGACTCCTCCGCTCGGCGAAGAAGGGCTGTACGAGGCGCCGAGTTTCAACCTTGCCCACATAGGCGGGGACGTTTACCGAGTGTCCGCCACCTTCCAGCAAGTATTCAAACCGTAGAGGGAACTGTGGATTCGCTCGTAAAAGTGAACGTGGGCTCTGGCCCCAATGATGGTACCGGAGACCCGCTCCGGGACGCCTTTATCAAGGTCAACAAGAACGTAGACACCGTTGCAGCCGCCATCGGCGCGCCGAGCGGCATTGCTGCCCTGGGCGCGGATGGCCGGCTTCTCCCTGCGCAGGCTCCGGCGGTGCAGACGCTACCGACGACAGCGCACGACCTGAACACGTACCAGACGCCCGGAAGCTATCGCCAAGCGTCCACCGCTGGCGCGCAGGCGGGCACGAACTATCCGCAGGCCACGGGCGGGCTGCTTGAGGTGGTCGGCACCGGGACATCCGGGCAGGCTCTCCAGCGCTACACGGTGGCGTCCACAGGCAGCGTGTCGCCAACCAGCGGGACTCGCCAGTATTGGCGCTTTTCCATCAATGCGTCGTGGTCGCCGTGGCAAGAGGTCCACACGGCCGGCAACTCGCTGCCATACCTGGGCCGCGTCGAGGCGGGCGCGGATTTGAACAATTACGCCAACCGGGGCATGTGGGCAATCTCAGCGTCCTCCACGGCAGCCGGCGGAGCGAACTTTCCCATTGCAAACTCGGGCTGGCTCCTAGTCTATTGCGAAGCGGCCGCCGGCGCTCCTGCCGGTACGAACGTCAATCAGGTGTATATCGGCAGCAACGGAAACCGGCAGTTTTTCCGCTCGCTGGTCGGCGGCGCGTGGTCGGCATGGGACGAGGTTGTCCGCTCCTCGCTGCTGGGCGCGCTTAATGGCGTGGCCACGCTGGACGGCAATGGGCGGCTGGTGCAGCCGCATGCGTTTTCGTCTGTTCTGACCGCAGGCACAGACGCGAATGTGGCGGTGTTCCCGGGTTTTTATTACCTCAATTCGGACGCCCAGGCTACAGCAGCCCTCAATTGGCCGGTGATGCTTGCCGGGACATTGCAGGTGGAGGCCGCCGGAGCGGGGAACCTGCAAGTCACGCAGACCTATACCACTCGCAACGGCACCGGCGGCGTGATTCGGCGTTTTGTCCGCATTCGCTTTGGCACGGCCGGCACCTGGGGATCCTGGCAAGAGGTAGCGGTGTTTGACGCCGCTACGGGTCGCCTGCCCGCTAACCGCCTGCCTCCGGTCACTGAGGCACTGTGGGATGGAACCACGCTCAACCTCATGCCCGGCGGCCGGTTCATCCTCGGAAATTTCGATGGAGTGCATGCCTCAACCACCATGAGTTTTCGGCAGGGTCAGGCGTCAACCACTGTTACCTACGTCCCGATTGTGCCGCCGGCTGGTGGGTCGAGTGCTTACGTTATCTGCCGTACCGCCGCTGATGCGAATAGCGGATTTTTGGCGGCGGGCGTGGGTTCCGGCATCGCTGAAATTACGTTCAGCCGGCACGGCAGCGGCCCCGCTCCAACCTACCTACGATTCCAGTCCGCACTCTCCGAGGCCGGGCGAGTCTATCAGGATGGATCGTGGACTCTTGGCGTACATCCGACAGCGGTAGCGGCGCAGGCGCAATGCCGCGTTGCATACGCGGGCGGCGGTACGCAATGGGGGCAACTGATGTGCCCGCGTGCTGACGGCGCGGCGGCTATTGCCTTTCAGAATTCGGGCGGCACTGTGGTGGGCAGCATCACCACGTCTGGCAGCGCCACCGTCTACAACACATCGTCGGATTACCGGCTCAAGACCGTTACGGGAGACTCGGACGGATGGGCGGCAATCGCGCGGCTTATGCAGGTGAGGGTTCGGGAATTCACCTGGAATGCAGACGGCCGTGAGGATCGGGGCGTGCTTGCGCATGAGCTGGCCGAGACCCACCCCAATGCGGTGAGTGGCGAAAAGGACGCCATGCTGGAAATGCCGGGGTTTGAGTCGCAGATCATGCCGCAGGGTGTGGATTACTCGAAGCTGGTTCCCGATCTGATCGCCGCCATTCAGGAGCAGCAGCGCCAGCTGGACGCCAAGCAGGGCCAGATTGACCGCCTGACGCAGCGCCTGGAAGCGCTGGAGGCCGCCGGCGGCTCCGCATACTAGAAGGAAATCCCGTCATGAGCATCATCACCGACATCCAGAAACTGGAGCCGGGCGATTCGGTACGTCTGTTCGAGCTGGACACCAGCAACCAGGGCGGGCCCATTCTCCGCTTTCACAACCACAACCAAAGCGGCCCGATCTTCTGGAAGGGACAGGAGTACACGCCCTGGGCGTTGGAAGCCCGCGACTTTCAACGCACTGGCGAAACGTCACAGCCGTCGCCGACTCTCTCAGTGGGCAACATCGGCGAGGATGAGAACGGCGAGCCCGTGGCCGGCGTGATCTCGTCGCTGTGCATTGCCATGGACGATCTGGTGGGCTGCGTGCTGACCGTGCGCGAGACGCTTGCCAAGTATCTCGACCCGGCGAACTTTCCGGACGGCAACCCGAACTATGACCCCGGCGAGGAGTTGCCGCTTGAGGTGTGGCTGGTCGAGCAGAAGCTGAACGAAACGCCGGAGGTGGTTGAGTTCGAACTTGCGACGGGCCTGGCGTTCGATGGGCGCCAGCTACCAGGGCGCCAGATCGTGGCGACCATCTGCCCGTGGAAATGGATAGGTGGTTATCGCGGCCCGTACTGCCAGTACACGGGGTCCGCATATTTCGACGGCCAGGACCGACCCGTGTCCAGCCCTGACCAGGACAACTGCGCCGGCCTGGTGCGCTCGTGTCAGCTCCGTTTCGGCGCAGAGCAGGGCGTGGAGCCGGTGGCGGCGGTCATCAACTTTGGCGGGTTCCCCGCTGCTGATCGGGTTCGATAGCATGAAGAAAGCAACTTTCTCAGCCATGCGCCGTCACGCCGAGGAGGCGTATCCCGCGGAATGTGTTGGCTTCGTCGTGTCCCATTCGGACGGCCGCGAAATCTATGTGCGCGGCCAGAACGTGGCCGATGCGCCGGATGCCGGCTTCGTAACGCGCCCGGACGATTGGGCAGCAGCTGAGGATATGGGCGCGGTGGTGGCCTTTGTCCATTCGCACCCGGATAACACGGCCTTCCCATCGGAGGCGGATCTCGTGGCCTGCGAAACCATGGCCGAGCGGGTAGGGGCGATACCCTGGTACATCGTAGAGGTGCGCAAGGACATTGGTCAGGACGCGCCCCAAGCGCTCGCCATCGAGGCGTTTTCCCCCGCGGGTTATCAAGCGCCGCTGCTGGGGCGCACGTTTCATCACGGCGTCCTGGACTGCTACAGCGTGATCCGCGACTTTCTTGCGAGGGAAATGGGGATATCCATTCCTGATTTCCACCGCGCCGATGGCTGGTGGGAGGGCGAGGAGGAGATCTACCTGGATAACTTCGCCTCCGCGGGTTTCCGGCCGCTGGCCCCGGGCGAAGCCGTGCGGCGTGGGGACGTGATCCTCATGAATCACCTGGCCAAGCGGACCAACCACGGCGCCGTCTACCTGGGCGACGGCCGGCTTTCCGAGCGCCCGGACCTGTTCCCTATGCAGGGGACCATGCTCCATCACCTGTACGGCCGGCTATCCACTCGCGAGGTGTATGGCGGCTACTGGCAAGAGATCACGCGCCTGCTACTGCGACATCGGGAGGCGCCGAATGGATGACCGGATCTGCACTATCCGGCTTTACGGCCTGCTGGGCGCGCGGTTTGGTCGGGTTCACCGCCTCGCCGTGCGAAGTGCGGCTGAGGCTGTGCAGGCTCTTTGCGCGATTCTTCCGGGATTCGAGAAGGAGATGATCTCCTCCGGCAGCCGCGGCGTTCGATACGCGGTGTTTCTGGGCCGGCGCAACATCGCGGAGCAGGACCTTCAGCACGCGCCCGCTGACGGTGAGGAAATCCGATTCGCGCCTGTCATTCAGGGGGCGAAGCGCGGGGGCGTGTTTCAGACCATCTTAGGCGCGGCCATGGTGGCAGTGGGCGCAGTGATCAACGTACTCAGTTCGGGCACGATGGCCGCCTTCGGGACTTCGCTTATGAAAATGGGCGCCGTCATTGGGTTGGGTGGGGCTATCCAGATGCTGAGCCCCACGCAGACCGGGCTTTCGACCAAGGATAGTCCCAACAACGGCGCGTCCTACAACTTCAATGGTGCGGTCAACACCACCGCGCAAGGGAACTGCGTACCTCTCCATTACGGTGAATGCTGGGCGGGGAGCGCGGTAGTTTCCGCCGGCATCTATGCCGAAGACCAAGCGTAGAGGCAACAATGCAACGTCTACTTTCACCCGCCGAAGCCGGCGGGTTTTCTATTGATGGGCCCATGCGCCACATTGCACGCCAAGGCGGGATCACGATTGTCGGCCGCAAGGGCGGCAAGGGCGGGGGCGGCGCTCGCTCTCCCGTGGAGGCTCCTGACAGCCTGCACAGCATCTCTTACGCCAAGGTCCTGGACCTGATCAGCGAGGGGCCCATCGTGGGCCCTGTGACGGGCCTGAACTCCATCCTGCGCAGCATCTACCTGGATGGAACGCCCATAGAGAACGAAGACGGTTCGCTCAACTTCCAGGGCGTCCGCGTGGATTTTCGAAACGGCACGCAGGCGCAGGACTACATCCAGGGTTTCCCGGCCGCAGAGAGCACTACCGGTCTGGGCGTCGAACTGAAGTATGGCGTCCCCTGGGTCCAGACGGTCACGGATCGCTCGCTGTCGGCCATCCGCATCACGCTGGAGGTGAGGGGGCTCCTCCAGGTGGATACCGGCAATGGGGACCGCGGGGGAGCGCGCGTGGATTACGCCATTGACCTGCAGACCGATGGCGGGCCGTTCCAGGAGGTTGTCGTGTCGGCATTCGATGGGAAGACGACGCAGACCTACGCGCGGACCCACCGCATTGACTTGCCGCAGGGCGCGCAGACGGGGTGGGTTGTTCGCGTGCGCCGGCTCTCCATCGACTCCGCCACGGATACGCTAACAAACGCCACCTGGATCCAATCCATCACCAACGTGCTGGATGCGAAGCTGCGCATGCCGATGTCCGCCGCGGTCGGCATCCAAATTGATGCCAGCCAGTTTTCGGCGATTCCCACACGCGCGTACCGATTCCGCGGCCGCGTCATCGCAGTGCCCAGCAACTACGATCCGGAGACGCGGACCTATACCGGCGTTTGGGATGGGACGTTTAAGCAGGCGTGGACCAATAACCCGGTGTGGATCTGGTATGACATGGTGACGAATCAGCGCTATGGCGCCGGCGCGTTCTTGGATCCCGCGCGGCTGTCCATGGCCAAATGGCAGCTCTACCCCGTCTCCCAATATTGCGATGAGCAGGTGCCCGACGGCTTCGGCGGCATGGAGCCTCGGTTCACCTGCAACGTGTACATCCAACAGGCGGCGGACGCCTACCGCGTAATGTCGGATCTGGCCAGCGTGTTCCGCGGAATCGTCTACGAGATGAATGGCTCCATTGCCGCGTCCGCCGACATTCCTTCGGACCCCGTCTACAACTTCACCAATGCGAATGTGCTGGATGGTCGGTTCGGCTACGCCGGCAGCCCGCGCCGAACTCGGTACACGGTGGTGCAGGTGTCCTGGAACGACAGCAGCAATCAGGGCATCGCCAAGATGGAGGCGGTGGAAGACCGGGATGCGATTTCCCGCTATGGCGTTCGCATGTACCAGATGACGGCGTTCGGCTGCACGTCCCGCGGCCAGGCCGTGCGCGCCGGAAAGTGGGCTCTCGTCTCGTCGCAGCGCGAAACGCAGGGCGTGACGTTCGGCGTGGGGCTGGAGCAGGCCGTTGTGAAACCTGGCTCCGTCATACGCATCGCGGACAAGAATCGCGCCGGGCGCCGTATCGGCGGTCGGATTCATTCCGCAACTGCTACCACCATCGTGGTGGATCTGGCCGTGGGGGTGCGGTCCGGAGATCGCCTGATCCTGAACATGCCCAACGGGCTCACGCAAACCAGGATCATCCAGGGCGCGGTGGGCACGATGATTACGGCAGACCAGACGATATGGACTGCTGATAGCACCGAGATCACCGCCGACATGATCGGGATCCAGGGCGCAACCCTGGAAATTACAGTCACCCAGCCCTTTACCGAGATCCCGGAGGCTGAGGCAGTGTGGACTATCGAGTCTGAGGAGCTTTCAACCCAGCTTTTCCGCGTGGTGAGCATCACGCGGGAAAACGTCCTCAATGCCACGATCACGGCCGTGCAGCACGTCCCGGGCAAGTACGACGCCGTGGACTATGGCACGCGTCTGGAGAATCCGCCGATCACGGTCATACCGCCCATGGTCATGCCGGCGCCGCAGAACGTGGCGTTGTCATCCTATTCGACGCTCGATCAGACGATTGCAACCCACAACGCCCTCATCACTTGGGACAAGGTGCAGGACGCGGTGGAGTATCAAGTCCAGTGGCGGCGTAACAGTTCGGACTGGATTGAGGCGGGGCGCACGGCGTCCGCGTCCGTCGAGATCCGGGGCATCAGCACCGGCCGATACCTCGCGCGGGTGCGCGCCATCAACGCAGCGAACATCCCTTCTGCATGGGGAATGTCCGCGTCCACCGACTTGGAGGGCAACGTCCTTCCGCCGCCGCAGGTGACGCACCTGACCGCCCAAGGGATGGTGTTCGGCATCCGGCTCAATTGGGGTTTTCCGGCCGGCAACTACATCATCGAGCGGACGGAAATCTGGTATTCGGAATCGCAGAACCAGGGCAGCGCGATCAAGATGGGCGAGTTCGCGTTCCCGCAAAACACCCATGACCTGATGGGGCTGTCTGCCGGCAAGCGACTTTATTTTTGGGCCCGGCTGGTGGATCGCACCGGCATCCCAGGAGACTTTTTCCCCGTGGGCAATCCGGGCGTCATTGGCACGTCCAGCAACAGCGCGGACGAGATCCTGGAATATCTCACCGGCCAGATCACCGAAACCCAGCTCGCCCAGGCGCTGCTGGATCGGATTGACGAAGCCGGCGATGCTCAGGTGCAGATCGACGCCATCGTAAATTCCCTGGCGGCCATGTACACGATCAAAACCCAGCTCACGGTGGGCGGTGTGCCGTACCTCGCCGGCATCGGCGTGGGCGTCGAGAACAACCAGGGCGTCATCACGTCGCAGATTCTGCTGGCTGCGGCGCGCGTGGCCATCCTGGACGAATCCACCGGATCCGTGAAGGCGCCTTTTGTGGTGCAGGGCGGGCAGGTGTTCATGAACGAGGCAATCATCGGCCGCGCCACCATTGGGGCCCTCAACCTCAAGGACAACCTCAGCTCCGATGCTCTCAATCCCAGCGGTGTGCCCGTGTTCAACCTGAACATGCGCTCCGGCCTTATGTCGTTCAACGGCACGGAGGCGGACGGATCGCGGACGGAGATCAACAACCGGGGCATGCGGTACTACTACCCCAATGGCGTCCTCGGCGCGCGCTTTGGAGGGTCGTAGACATGGCAGTCATGCCCCTTGAATTGTGGTCCCCCTCTGGAGTCCTGCTGTTCAGCGCAGGAATGCGGATTGCCCGCCAGCTTGGCGAGTTTTACACCGGCACGAGTAGCGGGAGCGTTAGCATTCCGCAGCTCGCTGACACTGGAAACTCGTGGTTTCTGGCCACCGCGGCAAGCGGTGGAACCAACTATCCGACTATCAAGCGAAGCGGCGCAGTTATCTCCTGGTCGTTTGTCACGGAGCCCAACACGCAGCGGGCAAACATGCTGGTGCTGTGGGGGGTGAAGTGATGGCGGATGCTGCATTCGAGCTGTGGGATCAAGCCGGAAACCTGCTTTGCGATAGTCGCAACGTCAACATGTTCCTGCGGTACATGGGCACTGCCAGCGGTGCGTTTTCGTTCGCTGCTGTACGGCCTGTGGTTTTCTTCGTGCCCACCGGAGGCGGCTTCGCAACAATGCGGAGCCTGCTGAACAACGGGAACGGCACATTCACCGTGACGTTTGTGGGGGTGGCCGTCGAATACTACATATTCGATTGGCCATGGGTCACAGGCGGCCCGATGGACATATGGGCGCAGGACGGCCGGCACATCTTCATGAGTACCGCCAGGCCGATGAACGTTTACGGCAACCTGCGCATCCCCCGATATTGGAACTCAGACGGCACGGGGAGCGGCTACATCGACGGCATGGAGGTGGGCGGCCTACCAGCGCGCAAATGGGCCTACTGTCCGTCGTTCAACCGGCGCGGGTATCAGTGCTATCCCGTGCCAGGGGGCGGCTGGAGTTCTGTGCTGTGGGGCGAGAATTACGCCGCACGCAGCACCGGCGTCTATTCCAAGATGCAGGATCAGGTTGGCGCATTCTACGGATGGGCGCCGCTCTTCAACACGCGCTTCGTGAGTGATGCGGAGGAGAACGACATCGCCGTGATTGACGTGACAGGGTGGCAATAGCCGCTACCCATCGTATTCATATTCAGCCCGCCATGTGCGGGCATTTTTTTCGTCTCAAGGAGACGCGATGTTGTCGCTTCAAAGGAAGTCCTATGGCTGACGAACATCTGTCGGACGCCTTCATAAAGTCGCTGCACGCTCGCGTCGTGCAGATGGAGCAGGACATGGCAAGCAATGCAGAAGCAACCGCCCGGAACACATCCTCGATCGAGACGATCCGGCAGAACACACAGGACATCGTTGACACGTTCCAGGCGCTGTCTGGTGGGTTCAAGGTGCTGCAGGGACTTGGCAGAGTGGCAAAGCCCCTGGCCTACATCGTGGGGTTGGGCACGGCAATCATCACGGCCTATTCAGCATGGAGGGGAATCAAATGATCTTGGACAGCCTGAAACGGAAGCTGCTGGCGGCGGGCAGCGCCGGCGCGATCGCCATCGCCGGCGTTCTGGTCGCGCACTTCGAACCGGGCAAGGTGCGCGGCAAGCCGTACATTGACCCCGTCGGGGTGCTGACTGTATGCGACGGACACACGGGGCCGGACATCGACCCGAAGCGGATCTACACGGATGCGGAGTGCGATGCCTGGCGCGACGCCGACCTGGCTGAGGCGGACGCCGCGGTGCGACGCCTGATCAAGGTCCCGCTGAACGCCTGGCAGCGCGCTGCACTGATCGACTTCACCTACAACCTGGGCGCCGGCAACCTGGCATCGTCGACCATGCGGCGCAAGTTCAACGCGCGCGATTACGTTGGCGGATGTGCGGAGCTTAACCGGTGGGTCAAGGGGCGCCAGAACGGCGCGCTGGTGACGCTGCCCGGCCTCGTCACGCGAAGGGAGGCAAACAGATGGGTTTGCTTGCAGGAATGACGGGGTGGAAGGGCTACACCGCGGCGGTGGTCGTTGGCGCGTTGCTCGCGGGCGGCGGCGCCTGGACGGCGCAGGGATGGCGCTACGGCGCACAGATTGCCGAAATTGAGCGTGATCACGCCAAGGCGTGGGTTAGCCAAGCTCAGGCCACGGTCACCGCCGTCGAAGCGGCGAGGACGGAAGAGAAACGGCGTACTGCTGCCGTGGAGAAACAACGAGATGATGCTCAGAAATTGGCCGCTGCTGCGGCTGGGGATGCTGCTCGCGCTCGTGATGAGCGCCGCAGGCTGCTCGAGCGCGCCGACGCGCTGGCTAGCGCCGCAGCAGGTCGCGATTCCACCTTTACCGACGGAAGCCCGGCAGGGGCCGACGCCGTCGATCTGCTCGCCTACATGCTCGGACGCGTTAGCGAACGAGCTGAGAAACTTGCGGGAATTGCCGACCGTGCCCGCATCGCCGGGCTGACCTGCGAACGATCCTACGACGAAGTGCGAAGGCCCGGCGCAGTTCACTAGTAGAAAGGAACTTGTGAAGTTCGATATACTCGCCAGTCAAATAGCTGTATAAATATACAGTTATTGCGCGCGCTTCCTCGAGCCGAGAGTTAGTCAAATGGAGGATGTTGTAGGATGACGTTACATCCATCACCAGACGAACTAATCCATGGGCGCAAAAAAGGTTTCCGTAGTGTTCCACCGAGTTGAGCAGGCCGGCTTTTACCCCTGGGGACGTCGGAACAGGGTGCTGGGTGATCTCAACGAGACGTTCGAGGCATTGCGTCAATGGGGGCGCGGTAAGCGCTTTTCTCTCACGCGCTTAGTCGATAGGCGTGGGGAAGAGGATCTCCCGGTCTATCTCCTCGGTATCGAGCAGGTTGGACGAGATTGGGTGTTCGCGACGTGGAACCGCGTTCCGGACGCGGAGGGGAAAATTCCGTCGATTAGCATGAACTCAGTGGTTGGTGACCGTCCACAGATCCATCTCAATGAGATCCAGGAAGACACGATCCCAGGATTCGCGACGTATTTTTGGGTTGTCCCCGAACATGATGTAGTGGCTACGGTCCGGATTGAGACCCGCGCAACGGGAAAGGATGCTATGCGCGGCTACGTTGAGCGATTTTTGGAAACGGAGAGCGGGTATGTCGTTTCGGAAGCCGAGAGGGGAGTCGTGGGTTATCGCGCTTTGGACAAACGAGGCGACATTTTGAAGGTCCGGCCGATGTTTCGGCTTAGTCCTTTCGTTAAGCCGGGCCCTATAAATTACATCCGACGACATCGGGAGCAGATTGTGCGAGTGATCCGAACCGGACACTTGGAGGCGGCCAACGCGCAGGAGCGCCAAGTTGCTCAGGGGCTATTTGCTTGGTTCAGAGGTGCTCGACGGGACCATCAACTGGTTGATCACCGACGCGTGAAGTTAGAGCTAGATTTCACGCCGTCGGCCGACGAGCTTGATGCAATGATCGAGGCCGAACTCGAAGCAGATGCTGTTTCAGCCTGGGACGATTTAGGATTTCAATTGGCTGGGGACATGAGTACCACCCATTGGGTAGGCAGGGCGGTCGCTGGCGACTCCCCCACATTCGATCTACCGGACGCTCAGGGCGGCGTGTACGATCTCGGGGAGATCGGCCGCGAATTGGCCGCCCGGCGGCGCGACCTTTTTAAAACACTGGATCATGATGGGTGACAAGAAGCGGATCCTTTTGCGAAACGGTGTTCTGACGCTTGGCGCGGGCGCGACGGTGGCGTTGGTGGTTCTGGGCTTCCAGTTCGGTCAATCAGTGCCCTTTGTCAATCAATGGCCTCTATACGAAGCGCTAAGGAACACTGCGGCGATAATTTTTGCCGTTGTCGGAGCGTGGCTCGCAATCATCTATCCCGAACGGCTCAAGTTGTCGTTTGGAGCTCCTGCTGAGACAAAGGGGTCAAGTGCAAAGCTGCTGCTTTTGCTCACCCCTGCGGTGAGCTCTACCTTCATCCTGATGATAGTCCTCATGGTCGGCGTTTTGGCCCCGGTCTTTAAGCAGATGCCGTTCGTCCTAGAGCGTTTGGAATTCTTTAGAGGTATTTCGTTTGCTTTCTTGATGATGCTCACCATCTGGCAGGTTGTCATCGTGTTCATAGCCATCATGCCCGTCGAGTTCCTGCTAAACCAAGTTTCGAAAGAGATCGCGCAAGAGGAGATTTCGAAGAGCTACGGTAGCCATCATCAAAAGCCTTAGTGTCTTTTTTCGAAGTGTGCTTTGACGGTGTCACGGTTGGTCAGCGAGTCCAGCGCATCCACCAGCCTTGGTAGTAGCGCCGGCCGTCGATCTCTTCGAAGCCGCAGACCATCATGCCGCGTTCAGAACAGAACGTGAGGAGCTCTGGCTCAAGCAGATCGGGAATGGGACCTTTCGCGGTCGCGCCGAACTTCGCCAAGCCGTCCATGGTCATCACCCGTACCTGGCGACGCATGTCCTCGCGCGTGATGGAGTACATCCGCACGGTGCCGCTGACCGCGGGCGCGGGGTCGTTGTCTCGGCGCTTCTGCCCGAGGTAATGGGTTCTGACGACTGAGCAAAGCATGATTCTGCTGCGACATGGCTGTATGGATATACAGTATATTGCAGCAGAATTGGGGTCAGGTCTCCGGTGTCGCGACCAGCTTGTCGGAAGGGAAGGGGATGAGGAAGTCGCGGCTTTGATCGGCGCCCGCGGTCAGCCAGTCACCGTAAGCGCCCTCGGGAAGGATCACCACCATGCGTTTTTCTTTGTTGGGCTGGTGGTAGTCTCGGAAGAGCGGATCCTGGTCGGCGTTGATGGTGAGCATCGTGTAGCTCTCCTGCCACTGGCCGGCCGCATCGCGGTAGCGATCCCAGAGGCCCGCAACGCCCAGGGGCGCGCCGTCGGCTCGGGCGAAGCGGGTGGCGACAGCCTTCCCGGATCGCCAGTCGGGTTCAAAGATGGCATCGGCAGGGATTATGCAGTGCTGGGCGCGGCGCCAGGCGTTGCTAAAGGTGAAGGACTTCGGGGCCGTCTCGCTGCGTGCGTTGAACGTCGATAGTTTGCCCGCTTTGTCCAGGCCGTCGGCTTTGGTCATTGCGCTGATCAGCCCCCAACGCCCGACCACGGATTCCACACCGGGCACGGCCTCGTCGCCGGCGTCATGCTCCGGCGGCCGGCGTACGAATACGCCGTGGTAGCGCGGCCACATGTCGTACTTGCTGAGGACGCCCGGCCTGGTCACGCCGAACCGCTTGAGCAGCAGCTCGGCGTCTTTCAGTGTTTGGTAGTGACTGCACATGTCTGCACTTTCACGGCGCGGGGGCGACGTATGGTTGTTTTGACGTATCGAGAGGTGGGTAAGCGAGTAGAGCCGCTGCCAACCGGTTTAAATTGCGAGTGGGTTCGGCGACACCGCCAACGATCACAAGGTGAGTGAAAACTTCGAACGCCGCCCAATGAAATCGCCCAAATCCAGGGCCTTCAGGGTTTCCAAGAGGGTAGTGCTGTGCGCTCTCGACGTGTTCGATGAACTTATTTATGAGGTTCGCCGTCTTGTCTACCTGTAGCCCATGGGCGAGCGAGACCCTGGCCTTGTTAAGCAGGTTGACCGCACCCCAAATCCAGGGATCGTCTTCACCGGGAAAGGCGGCGCGCGCCAACATTGCTTTGGTAGAGAAGGGCGTGGTTCCTAATTCAAGGCGTTCCGGCTTTAGAAACCTAGACTCAATGAGCGCAATCAACACTTCCTCTACGAGAAGATGACACTTCAGCAACGTCAACTCAAGGTCGCCGTTCGGCGGAAGGTGTTCAAAAAAGCGTTTCGTAGGGCTGTGGGTGTAAGTCGCCATGGGCCGGACCCTTCATCTGGGAAGCTCCGTTATAGCGTAGCCCTTGGTGAACAAGGAAGGGTCACCCGCAACGAGTGGAACAATCTGGGACCGCTGATGGTCCATCCAGTGGAGGCCAAATAAAAAGGCCCGCAACGGTGTGCGGGCCTGTCTTGTGAGCGGCATTCAAAGAGGGCTTTCCGCGTACAATGACAGCCTGACGCCAACATTCGACCGGAAAGCCGCACAAACATTGACTCTAGTAGGGGTTCGAGTCCCCTCCTTCGCACCAACTTATTGAAAACCGTTGATAGGCTATCATCAAAGCCTTTCAAATCAACGGTTTGGCGGGGTGGGTGGGTGATCGGTTGACTGCCAAAAAGCAAGAATTCGCAGTCATCGGCCCCATCCCGGCCCCGCTCCTGGCCCCAAATGGCAAGCATCCAGAAGACCGCAAAAGGCTATCGCGCTCAAATTAAATTAGCCGGTGTTCGCGACAGCGATACCTTCCCAACACGACGCGAGGCGGTCGAGTGGGCGGCGCGGCGGGAGGCGGAGATACGCGACCACGCTACGAAGCCCGCCGGCGATCTACATACGCTGCGCGAAGCGTTGCGCAAATACAGCGATGAGGTATCTCCCCACCGGAAGGGGGAGAGGTGGGAACAGGTCCGCCTGGCGGCGTTCGAGAGCTACCTTCTGCCGCTGAATTTGCCAATTTCTAAGGTGACCTCCCAACACGTAGCCGCATTCCGAGATGCTCGGTCGAAGAAAATCGGTCCCTCGTCCGTGCTTCGCGAGCTCAGTTTGCTAGCGTCCGTGTTCGAAGCCGCACGTCTCGAGTGGGAGTGGGTCGACGTCAACCCGTGCCGAGGGATCCGCAAGCCTTCGAAGGGAAAACACCGCGATCGCGTCATCAGTATGTCGGAGGTGCGGGCCATGCTGCGCACGATGGGCTATAGCCGGCGCGCGCGTGTTGCGAGTATGGGCCAAGCCGTGGCCAACTGCATGCTGTTAGCACTTCGCACCGGCATGCGGGCCGGGGAGTTATGCGGGCTCACCTGGGCAAACGTGCATGATCAGCATGCTCATTTGCCTGACACGAAAAGCGATCGGCCTCGCGATGTACCCTTGTCGACCCGAGCGCTGGCGATTCTGGCGCGGATGAGGGGATGGGATGATGAGCTGGTGTTTGGTGTCCGCGCTGCTTCCTTGGATGCGCTGTTCCGAAAATACCGCAAGCGGGCCGAGTTAGACGGCTTCACTTTCCATGACACTCGACATACTGCAGCAACGATGATCTCCAAGAAGATCGACGTGCTTGACCTGTGCAAAATGTTCGGCTGGACCGATCCAAAGATGGCCATGGTTTACTACAATCCGCACGCGTCCAGCATTGCCGCTCGCCTGGGATAAAGTGATTCAGCTATCTGGCGGCAATCTGACCCACAGATGCTCCTTGATCGGCCGTCTTGCAGCTCGCTCCCAGGTAGCCTGTCGCCATCCGGATTCCCATGCGTCGACCCGTGCATGCCATTCGTCTATGGGCTCTCCGGTGTGGCTAGGCATTGCGTTTGCTACGAAGAATGGGCAGTCAAGAAGGGTTTTGCCCTGGCGCGCGGCGATAGCACCCCGTCTTTGGATGTCTTCATACATGGCAGACACCTCCACCAACGTTGGAGCCACAAGTATGCGTCGGGAGGCGACATTGTGGCAATAGTGCCGGGACACCGGGACGCAGATGCAGGCGCACCCGCCGGCCGTCGCTCCGTCCCCCGGCCGCCTCCCAGGTGTCCTCGAGTACGCCCCACGCCGACGGGTTTTGAGCCATTGCGGGGGCTTGGCTTCGGCCGAGCTAGCGCTAGTCCAACGAAAGGTACCGTCTGATTTCGGCGCCAGTAATGCGCCCGTCGATGCTGCGGATCTTACCCTCGCAAATCCGCTTCTTCAGAGTGTTGTAGCTCATCCCGAGTCTGGCGCAGGCGTCCTTCAAGTGGTACAGCGTCAGCTCCTCAAACGCCGTGTGTGCGCCGCGTCGAGCAGCCTCCTCGAGTAGCTCGCGCAGTTGGTCCTCATGCAGCGTGACCATTCCTAACCCCCTAGCTTAAGGCGGCGATTGCGCTCGATCGCATCTATCGCGTCGAGCGATCCGTCAACCAGACGACGCAAGGCTTCCACTTCAAGGCGCGCGGAGGCGTACAGGCCGACGTCGACGGCGATGATTGACAAGTACGCTGCTACATCTCGTTCCCCATGCTCAAGCTTGAGCACGGCTTCGTACCCGGCCGGATGGGTGAAAGGGATCGACACATCGGTCGCATTAGCCATGGGTTTGCTCTCGTGTGACGGCCTGGCTGGCGATCTTCAGATCGTTCATGTTGTCTCCTTGTGACGTGCCCAGGCGCAGATCGGGCCCCAGTCTTCGGTGTCATGGATCGACAGCACAAACCAGCCGTATCCCTCAGGTCTGGGCGGTTCCCAGTCGCTGACGTCCGGAGATCCTTCGTCTCCCCAGTACCGTGCGGCTGCGGGATGGTCGAGTTCCTCATCCTCCAAGTACGCAACGTGCGTTTCCAGGCCCGTCGCGGCAAGCCAAGCGCTGCCCTTTGCTGCCTCGGTTTCCTCGAACTGGGGCATGCTCGGGTGGGTCCAGTAGCCATCTTCATCCCGCTGCACCGGCGCCGCGTGGATAGCGATTGCGGGCGGGATCACGTCGCAGCCATCGGAGCCGGGCATTTGCTGGTGCCAAGCGTGCCATGCCAACGCGCTTGCGCCGATCATGGCCGCTACGGCTATGGAGGCGTGGAGGGGATTTCCGGCAATGATCGCGACGATGGCGCAGGCGAACCAAACAAGCGCTGCAAGCAACAGGACCCAATTGGTGGCGAGGAAGCGTTCGCGGTTCAAGATTCGTCTCCCATTCGTTTAAATTCATTTTTCGGATAGGGCCAGTGGCTGTCGTCATAGGCTGCGATGCCCGGCTCCCCGGCAGCACCTTGCGGTTTGTCGTCACTGGACGGCGGCGACGTGGTCGCCTTGCGCGAGCGCTTAGCGGAGGTTTTCGCCGGCTTGGCCGATTGCTCGCCCGCAGCGGTGGCGGTAGTGCTGACGTCCGGCTGTGCTTCCATCTGATCCGTCGTGGTGTCACCAACGGTTGGGGCCGGCGAGGATTTCTTGGTGCGCGGGGTAGTGTTCTTTGCGCGCCTGCCTGCTGTCGTCGGCGCTGCGGCGTCGCTCTGTTCAGTTGCCGTCTTTTCGGCCTGGTTCGGCTTCGGCGCTTCTTTCTTGGTCGCAGGCTTCTCAGTCTTCGGCGACTTGGGCTTACCCTTCGCCCGCGCGGCAGCACGGAGTTCCTTCTTGGCCGCGTTCGCGTCGACGCCGTATCGCTCCGCCGTGGCGACAAGATAGGTCGGTTCATTCGTGGAGTAGGAGTTGACGGCCAGCTCTGGCGCGATCGCAATTTCCATCAGGAGTAGGCCAAGCTCGCCGGCTGACATACCGTCGATTGCTGCACGAACCGCTTGATGGTCCTTTGCATCCCATCCCCACAGCTTGCACACGGTCGGGCGGTGGTCGTGCCATAGACGAGTCATCGACGCCTGGGCGATCATGAGCAGATCGTCATGTTGGAGCGTCTCGCCGGCGTTGATGCGCTCGGTGACAGCCTCGTGAATGCTCTCAAGCGTCACGCGGCGTGAGTTCCGCTCGAGCTTGGCCTTGTCTTCTTCCTTCTTCGCCCGTTCCCGACGTTCGTCCGCGCCAGATTTGATGCCCTTCTCCGCAAGTGCCTTGAAAACCGCCTTCTCGGGAACCATCGCAATCAGCTCGCCGCTGTGCGGATTCTCGACCATGACCGTCGGAGGCATGTCATCGCCCAGGAGTTCGACGTATGACTTGCCCCCGGTGCTGTGCTGCCAGGAGCTGTGCTCCGGCTTAACAAAGCCGCGTGGCTGGGAGTGCTCTCCCGGGAAAATCTTCTCCGCCTCCTTCCCCTGGATGACCTTCTGCCCGGCCTGCTTAGCGGCTTCAGCCAGCTTTGCGACGTGTGCCTGCTTCTTTTGGTCGAAGCAGGAAGGGTCCGTGCAGACGTCTGCACTTTCTACATCCGAGAACAATTCAGGCTGCGCTCCCGTGCGCTTGATGCACGTGGTGCAAGGCCCGGCCGTCGCAACAAGGTCGGCCTGCGCGATGGGGAACACCGCACGTTTCAGTTCGAGCATGTAGTTTTCTTGAATGTGCTCGGCAGCTTGGCGGGCGGACATAGGACCATTGGTCCGCGAGTAGTAGTCCTCGACTTCGCCCGTGATGACTTCCTCAAGTGCTTTGAGCTGGAGCTCACGAACCGGGATACGCGCGACGAGCAGCGCAACAGATGCGCTGACCTTATCCTCGTAGAACGCGGTGCGTGCCTCCGGCTGCAAGTCGCACAGCTTCAGGCGGGCGTAGATATAGGCGCGGGACTTTTTGAGGCGCAGCGCCATTTCGTTAACGCCGTACTCGGGGTTGTCCTTGTTCGCCGCGAGCAAAGCCTCGTAGCTCTCCGCTTCTTCAATCGGGTGCAGGTCCTGACGCTGCAGGTTTTCAATCACCTGCAGTTCAAGCATTTCGAGGTCGTCGACGACGATGATGCGGACCGGCACCTGTGCCAGCTTGGCTATTCCTGCCGCGCGCCAGCGGCGCTCCCCCGCGATGAGCTCCAGCTTGCCGGGCTCGCTGGGGTGGGCGCGGCAGAGGATCGGTTGCAGGATGCCGTGCTTACGGAGGCTGCCCGCGAGCTCCTGCAGTGCCTCCTGATCGAAGCGCTTGCGCGGGTTGGTCTTGGACGGGATGACGTCGTCGCGCGAATACACGGCCTCGACATACTCGCGGGGCGAATCTTCCGTGAGTTCCCAATCGGCGGATTGCGCAGTCTCGGTGGCAACAGCGACGGTGGTTTCGGCGGTCATGGTGTGTCCTAGGCTTGGTGGTTATCCGGCACGGCGCCGGTGTAGACGATGCGGGCGAGTCCCTCGGTCTCTGCTTCCAGGCGCCGCAGCTGCTGGGCGAGCTCGTCGCGGTCATGGGCGGCAGCGCCGGAGCGCAGCGCGAGGGTCTGCAGGGAAGAGATAAAGGCACGTGCAGCGGAGATCTGGCGCTTTGCCTGTGCGCGCATTTCGATCGGGCGGGCGTTCATTAAGCGATCCCGGCCGGTGCAGCATTGAGTTGCGCGCGCATGAGGGGCACGTCCGCGGCAGGGATGGTGATCGGCTGCTCGTCGATCAGAATGAGAAATTCGCCAGTGCTGAGCAGGCCGAACTTCATCGCCTTCGCCCGGCCGGGATGCATCGGAGGGCGCGTGCTTTGCGTCCATGTCTCCGCGACGCGTTCCGGTTGCGCGGGGCTGGAAGGCGTGGGTTCGATCGGCTGCTGCTTGCTGGTTGCGACCTTGGGCGGACGCATCTGAGCATCTGCGAGGTCGTCGATCGAGCGCGGGCTCGATGCCAGTGCCGGGCTGTCGAGCCGGATCATGGACTGGCCGAGGTCGGTAAGGCTGTAGGCCGCGAGCCCGTCGATCTCGCCGTCGGTCTTGAGCTTCTTGCTGGTGCGCATAAAGCTCACCAGTTGCGTCGTCTTCTTCGTGTCGGAACTGATCTTTGCTGCGAGTTGGCGAGTGTTGAGGCGACCGTGCTGAGCGAGCGCCTGCAGAATCTTCTCGGAGAGTGAGGTAGTCATGATTGATCCGGTTCTAGTCGTCATTGGCGGCGAGGGAGCGCCAGTCGGCCTTGCCGACGTAGCGCTTGAGCCTGTCCCTGATGGGGGCAGCTCTGCGGCGGGCCAACGATTCCGCCGTGTTGGTCAGGGCGATCGCAAGGGCGGGGATAGACATGGCCGTCTCAAGGTCGAGATGGCAGTTGGCCTCGCGCAGGGCAAGGAGGAGGTCTTCCCGGGACGGTTGCGATCGCATGGGATCACCTGCGTGCGACGTATGCGCCAGGAGTCGCCGGCTCCCACGCATCCAGATAGGGCGCGTCAGGGAGGTTTTGAATGAGCGATTCCCCGTCGGGATTGGTGAAGACGCAGGCGTAGGATCCGGAGCTGGGCTCGCGGTAGAGCTTGCCCCTCGGTTCGCATGCGCGAGCGATCATGCGCTCGCGCCGGTCGTCGTCCGCCTTGAGCAAGCGCTCGTCGTTGGTGACCGTGATCTGCGCGAGCGAGAACAGGGCAGCAATGCCAGTAACAACGGCGGCTGCGGCGAGTGAGAGGCAGGCGGTTGCTTTGATCTTGGTGCCCATGGCTCAGCCCCTCCGGCGTTCGTTGACTGCTGCCCACGTACGGCGGAGCAGAAACCGGGCTTCGTGGTGAGCGCCAAGGGCTGCGCATTCGATATCGCGGAGACTGGCGGCCGGGAGGACGCGCGCAGCGAATTCGACCAGAGCAGACAGGTATGCCTGGGTTTCTGAGTCGCGAAAGGTGTGGGGGATGCTGCCGACCAGGCGGCAGGCCAGGCAATGGCGCTGGACCAGGAAAAGGTACGAGCGGATCTCGACTGCGAATTCGCTTGCCAACCACTCGGCAGAAATCGGGACGTCAGGGGCGTTGAAGGGGTTCACGCTTATGCTCCGGTTGTGTTAAGCACTGCACGACACGGAGAGTAAGTTATCAACTTACGTACTGTCAAGAATCACACTACATTCAGCGCAAACAAAAGCCCTCGGGTGGGAGGGCTTGGCGGTCTACGGTTAAGCGCGCGTGCGCTGAGGCCGCGCTCACGTGACCCAGCATGCAAACGCTTGCTTCCGCCTTCGTTTAGTTACTAGCAGGGTCAAAGTCGGGCCCGACGATGCGCAGATGTGGTCGCGGGCGCGGTTCAGGCTGCCGAACGGGCGCGGCTTTTATTGCGGTGGTCCTCCACCGCACGGAGGATATAGCCCTCGATGATAAGCCGTTCGGAAGCAGGCAGTGCCTCGAATTCCTCGAGGCTAACGCGCGTAAAGGGCCATGTGTCCTGATTGGCGGCGGTGCCCGGGTTTCTCCCCACGAGCAGGAAATCGGTGCTGGTGCCGAGTAAGCGGGCCAGCTCGACGAGCTTTTCTATGTCGGGGCGTGCGAGATCCCGCTCCCATCCTGAAACGGACGTGCGGCTGATGCCAAACGTGTCGCCAACCTGCTGAAGAGTCAGGCCGCGAGCAGTCCGGCACTGGCGGATTCGGTTCCCCAAAGTCATAAGGGAAAGCCTAACATTTGCTTGAGAGGTATTGGTTGACATAGAATGTCGTGCATCACCTTACAAAGAAAGGGGCATTCTGTGGATCCAAAGGACGAGCGCGTGGCGCGCGTGAGGTGCGCGATAGATCAAGCGGGCGGCGTTTTGCGCGTCGCTGCGGCGTTCGGCATCAGTCGAATCTCCGTGTATGGCTGGATCGAAAACGGCTACGTGCCGGCGAAGCGAGCCGTCGTGATTGAGCAGTTGTCCGGTGGACAGGCTCGATGTGAGGACACGTGCCCTGATGTGGACTGGTCCGTCGTTCGAGGCACCGCTTGCCGAGGGTGCGGCGGGGCGGTTGCTCAACGCGAACTGTTCGAAGCCGCTCCACAACGCGGTGTGCGACGCGAAGAGGCGATCAATGCGCCTTGACCCTGTCTCCGTTTGGCGTGGAATCCCCGTGGCTTGTAGTTTCGTCGTATCGAAAGCAGAGCTGCTCGAAGACCGTCGCCACTATTTCAGCGGCACTGCTGCCAGTCTCCTCCACCACGATGCGTTGAGCGAGCCGCAGCCGGTTACGCAACTGGCGCTCAATGGCGGCGTAGTCGTTCGGTTGCTCCGCCGCATCCATGCTGCTTCTAAAGGTGCTGGTCACTTCGTGTCTCCCTCGCTGCGTGTAAGGCTGTGGGATGAAGAGTACGCGGGCCCATCAGCGCCGGATACGAGAAAAAAGGTTGATTTTCGGGTGAGTGGGCGTCCGCCCGCCATCCACCTATGGCGGTTCGCTGGCGCTGTCCCTTCGGACGATGTGCCGTCATTCCGCCGGCGTCGGTTTGTGTCGGTTAGCGGGAAGCGCCATGACTAAGCGACACAGCAACGGCCATTGGCGCGGAGCTCTCTACAACGCCCTGCGGCGCGCGTCAGACGGCGTCCAGGGATTTTGCGTGTGGGCAGCTGGGAATCGCGATCGCAAGATCGCGGCTAAGACGCTTTACAAGCGGCTAGACGGCACCACACCGAGTGAGCGTATGCCGATTGAGGACGCTGAGCTGATAACCGAGTATCTGCTCCGAGATCGCGCCGCCGACGAGTACGCACTCGACTGGCTGAAGGCACTTTGTACCAGGTTCAACCTTGTGGCCATCGAGCTGGATGCGCCGCCATCGGCGGGCAGGTGGCCGTGCGAGATCACCGCCATCATGGAAAAGGGCTTCAAGCTGGCCGAGCAGGGGGGGCTTGTCGCCGGTGTCCTTGGAAAGGCCATTGCAGATAGGCGCATCTCCCAGCGAGAGGCTGAGGATATTCGCGAGCACGCGTATGCAGAGATCCAAATCCTGCTACGCCTCCTCCGTAACGTGGAACGAGCGGCTGACGAAGGTTCAACGCTGCGGACGATTGAGGGTCGTGGTGATGACTAGATGCGCAGCCACTCGCGGACCACAATGAAGATGGCGCGCCCCATGGGTCCTTCGGCACGTGCTGTGCTTGACGCGCTGGCGAGCGGGCCGCTTTCGATGGCAGCTCTCTCGGCTTCCACCTCCCTGACCATTGCCGAGCTCCGGCATGTCTGCTATCGCCTGTGTGTTTCCGGGCGGATTGTCATGCTCGACTCGCGGCGCAACGACCGCTGTAGACGGCCTGTGGCTCGCTATGCGTTACCGCAAGCTGCTATGCGGGCCGACTATGTCGACCTGGCCGGAGTTTGGAGATGACGCGGGATCTATTCGGCAACGCGCCTGTGCAGGCCCGCACCACGCGGCTAGAAGTTAGGCCGCAGAGTGAGCCGCGCGCGCAGGCACGCGACCCTCCGCCTCTGGGGCGCGGACCGCCCGGTCCGTTGCGGTACTACCACTGCGGAACACGCAATTACAGCCGTGATGAGCTTATGCGCCTCGTCGACTTCGAGGGCGCATGCCGACGCCTGCCCGACCACGATTTGATCATTGTTGTCGAGACGGTCGACGGTCGTTCGCACGCCTACCTTGTTGCGCTCCCGCGAAACCACCCGTCAAGACTGGACGCCCACGGGCGCCCGGACCCTGCCCGCCAGCCTTTCTGGCGACATGGAGAAGTCATGCACATCAAAAAGCAAAGTCAGCCGCCCTGAGCGGCTCCAGCCGAGGGACGAAGAGGCTGAATACGCGGTTATCCCTCGGTGCAGTGCCCCAAACCGATCCCAAGGGGCAGCGTGGGTGCGAAAGGCTAGAGCGCGGGTAGGAGTGCCTGTACGGGTGCTGACAGTCTGGCCAAGTCCTGGGGCGTACATCCGCCAGGGCGCCCTGATGCATACCGTCGGCTCCGGCGAGGCAAATGCAAGGGTGGGCATTGCTCCTGTTATCCACAGGCGGGTAGGGGGAGCTCTGCCCATTCGCACCCATCTCACCAACGAAGCAATGACCGAAACCTCACACCTGCTGAGATATTACATGACAGCATTTATTCTGAGCATGCAAGAAAATTCCGCGAGTGCGGGCCGAACTTCCGCAGCGGAAGCCTTGGACTTCGCGGCGTTCTGGTCGCTGTGGCCGAGGAAGGTGTCCAAGAAAGACGCGGAACGGGCATGGTCCAAGCTAAACGCCCGACAGCGGCAAGCGGCGCTCGAGGCCGTGCCGAAGCATGTGCGATTCTGGAACGCGACGCGAGTCGCTGCGCACTTCATTCCACATGCGGCGACTTGGCTAAACGGTGCGCGGTGGGAAGACGAGATCGACCTTCCAGAGCCGCAGAAAAGCGCGCCGGCGACACGCGGCCCAGCCTGGTGGACGTCCCATGTGCTGATGGATCAAAAGGGGCGCGAGGTCGGGGTGGGGTCCGCTCGCCCTGGCGAATCGACTGAGCAGTATCGAGCGCGCATTCAGCAGGCCCTGGTCGAGTGCGACAGGTTCGGTGGTGGCAAATGACCACCGCGCGGATTCCCGAAATTCGCGCACGCTTGGATTCCTGGGCCATATGGTTGAGAACAGGATCCACGGGCTGCGGGTCGAGTCCACTAGCGTCGTTGGAATGGGTGAGCGACGGATACAGGCCGTGGGTGCCGGTAGACTCAATTGAATGCTCCGTTACAGACGACGCCGTGTCGCGGCTTCCTATGGAGTTAAAGCACGCCGTCGCGGATTGGCATATGAACGATGGCACCCTCGAGGCGGCTGCGAAAAGGCTCAAAATTTCGCGAATGACATTGTGCCGGCGCCTGCGCGCTGCGGACGAGGCGATCGCGCAGTGGCTCGAATTGCGTCGCAGCCGGGTTCCCACAACCGGTCCCACGCGGCGAGGGGCGGCGGCCTGACCGGGCTTCACCGGCATTTGTATACTCGCCTCTGAACCAGAATTTCAGGGGATAGAGATGAGGAGAATTTGGGCCTTCGCTGTGGTTGCCGGTGCAAGCCTGTTTCCGTTTGGCGCCCATGCAATTGAGCTGACGAAGTCTAAGTTTGAGAGCGGGCTCCGGGCGTATGTGAAAGAAGTTCCGCAGTGTGCCGGGGCGAAGCTCTCTGCGGGCAAGGCTGGGGCAGGCGGTTGGCTCTACCAGTTCAAAAATTCCGCTGAGCTTGAAGTGCGAGTTCTCGCTGATGGACAGCAGATTCGGCAGATCGAGGTGACCGCATTGGATCGCAATGAGAGCGCGCTGCAGGACATGCTGTGCGCAACCATAGCCCTCATGCGTTCGATTCAGCCTGAATACGTGACCACGTCGGACGCCGTTCGCGATGCGAAACACCTCTGGGAGAATGCTGGGGACAGGCCATTCACTAAGGCCTTTTACTTCGACACATTCATTGCTCAGTTGACTCCCGTGATGCTGACAGTGAAGTAAGCGGCTTCGGCCGAGTAACAAACAGAATTAAATGACGTATACCCAAATCGGGATAATTCGCTACATTCCTGCGGAGCTTGCGTCATAAACGCTCCACCATCAAGGCCCGGCCCTCACGCCGGGCCTTTTCTTTTGGTGCTTCCATGCCTGTAGCTCGTCCTCGTCCCTGCCTGCATCCGGGGTGTGCATCGCTTGTGCGCGGCGGCGGCTACTGCGAGCGCCATGCGCCAGCCCAGCAGGAAGCCGCGCGCGAGAAAGACCGCGAGCGGGGAAGCGCCGCCAGCCGGGGGTACGGTTATCGCTGGGCGAAGACCAGCCAGGGCTTTCTGCGAAAAAACCCGTTGTGTTGTGAATGCTCCGCTCGGGGCCGGGTGACTGCCGCAGAGGTTACTGACCACATCGTGCCGCACCGGCTGGCGGAGGCGCTGGCCTCGGAAGATGCGGACCGCATCGCAACGGCGCGCGCTCTGTTCTGGGACCGCGCCAACTGGCAGCCGCTGTGCTGGCGGTGTCACTCGCGCAAGACAGCGCGCGAGGACGGCGCGTTCGGCAACCGGAGGCGAGTCGGGTAGGCGAGTGGGGTGCAGACGTCTGCACGGGGCGATCCGGGAGGGGTAGGGGGGGCAAAAGTCGCGGCGATTTGCGTCGGGACCGAGCGCCCAGCTGCATTTTTATGGGAAAGGTTCGGAAAAGGGGGGGAGGGGTGAAATAGCAGCCCCTCTGACGCATCGAAAGCAGATCAGACGCTTCGCGTGGCCCCTCATCAACAATTGGAGTCACGATGGATCAATCAAAGCCTCCCTTGGGGGTCATTCAAGGCGGGGGAGGGTCCAAGGTCTGGCGCTCACCGAAGTTCAACGTCGACCTGCCGATGCCGCCTCCCTCAATGGAAGTCGACGCCGATTGGCGGCGCATCTACATCTGGTTGTGCGACCAGCTCATCGCCAGCAAGCGGGATATCACCGCAGCGGGCATGCAGCTCACGCTGCTGGTCGAGTGCATTCGCGCATGGGTGTCGGACCGGGCGCTGTGTGAGAAGGAAGGCCGATATGCGATCTCCGAAAACGGAAATCGCTACGAACTCCCGCACAGCTACAACGAGCGTAAGAACGCCGAGCAACTCAAACGGGATCTGCCTGAAGCATGTATGACGGTAATGTCTCAAGTCGAGGCGCGGCTCAAGGAGAGCAAGATCGGGGAGGGCGGCCAGGACGATCTGTTCGGCGATCTCGTCGAGCACGGCCGAAGCCGCCCAAGCGCCGCCTAAAGCTCGTCCCTCCCGAGGACAGCTGGGAGACCTGGGACCGCGAGTATGGCGTGCCGGTCCTGCGCGGGGAGCTGGTTGTTGGCGAGTTGGTGATGCTGGCCGTGGAGCGGCACTACCGGGATTTGCAGACGTCTGCAAAGCGGGGCTTGTACTTCAGCGCTGCTCACGGCTGGCACATGATCGAGTACATAGAGAAGTACTTCGTTCATGTGAAGGGGCGGCTCGCAGGCCAGCCCATCCTGCTGGACCCGTGGCAGAGATTTTGGACTGCCGTGCTGTACGGTTGGCGCAGGAGCGGAACCGGGCGCCGACGATTCACCCGCGCCTATGAGGAGGTCGCACGCAAGAACGGCAAGTCGACATGGAAGGCACCGCAGGGTGCCTACCTGTTCATGATGGATGGGGAGCCAGGCGCAGAGGTTTACGCTGTCGCGACGACGCGAGAGCAGGCCATGACGGTATTTCGGCCTGCCTTCGAAAACTTCCGTCGTTGGGCGAGGAAGTCGGCGGGCGTGAAACGCTCGTTTCGAATCTTCGAGGGGCAAAATCAAGAGCGCATCGAAGCGGGCGCGTCCGTGTTCAAGCCAATAGCCAGCAACGCGGACGCCCAGGACGGCTTTAACCCTTCAGCGGTGCTGTACGACGAGCTGCACGCGCAGCGATCGCGGGAGCAGTGGGACGTGCTCGAGTCAGGATTCGGCGCGCGCGAGCAGCCATTGCTGTCCGCGATCACGACGGCGGGCTTTATCCTCGACGGCATTTGCACAGAGGTGCGTTCGTACCTTATCTCGGTGCTTCGAGGCGAGCGGGAGGATGACAGCTTTTTCGGCTATGTCTATACGCTTGACGCCGGCGACGACCCTTTTGATGAGGAGGTGTGGGTAAAGGCGAATCCTGGCCTGGGTCGGTCAAAGACGATTGACTATATGCGGGACATGGCGCGCAAGGCGAAGGCGCTGCCATCGGCGCTTGCCAACTTCAAGACGAAGGATCTGAACCTCTGGTGCAACGACGCCGAAGGTTGGCTCGACCTGATCCAGTGGGACCGAGGCGCAGCCGCTGTGACGATTGAGCAGCTGCGGGGCCGGAGGTGCTTCGGCGGCTTGGACCTCTCATCCACGCGAGATCTCACGTCGTTCGCTTTGGTGTTCCCGCCGACTGACGATGATCCGCGATGGTACGTGCTGGTGTGGACGTACTGCCCGAGGTCCAAGGTCGAGGAGCAGTCCAAAGCCGACGCCGCGCCTTACGGGAAATGGGAGGCGGGCGGCTCCCTGGTGGTGACTGAGGGTGAGGTGGTCGACTACCGGCCCATGCAGGAACAGGTGTTGTGGGCAGCGCAGACCTTTGACCTAGCTGAGCTGGCGTACGACACGTGGAACTCGACGCATCTGACCAATGAGCTTGCGGATGAGGGGATCAACTTAGTTGAGGTGCCGCAAAACACGCATGGGATGTATCCCGGGTCCAAGAAGCTCGAGGAGTTGGTGTACAGCGGGCGTCTGATCCACGGGGGCAATCCGGTGCTGCGGTGGGCGGCGGGCAACGTCGCACTTCTCTACGACTCCAATGGCAACTTCCGTCCGGACAAGAAGCGGTCCAAGCAGAAAGGCCGGATCGACCCGATTGTTGCGGTCGTCATGGCTCTATCACGCGCGAGTGCGCACAACCAGCAGGACCTGTCTGACTTCCTGCGCAACCCGATCGTGTTCTGATGAAAATCTCAATGAAGGCCGCCGCATCTTGGCTGGGGAGGGTAATAAGCCTCCGCCACCCCGGATTCTGGCGTTACTACGCATCCACGACGAACTACTCAGGCAAGAGCGTATCTGCCCAGACGGCGCTGCAGCTCGACGTTGTCTGGGCGTGCGTGAAGCTGATCTCGCAACTGGTGGCAACGCTTCCGTTGTCGGTGTATGAAAAGAAGGAGGGCCGGCGGCGAAGCGCGAGCGAACATTGGTTGCATAAGGTCATTGCGGCTGCGCCCAATGCAGACATGACGGCGGCGGACTTCTGGGAGTCGTTGCTGACGTCCATTCTGCTTTGGGGAAACGCTTACGCGCTGATCGTGCGCAATGGCGCCAGCAAAATCATCGCCCTCGAGCCGTTGCGGCCGGAGCGCATGGCGCCGAAGCTGCAGCGCGACGGATCGATGCTGTTCGTTTATGTCGATCAGAATGGTCATCGGTTCGAATACAGCGAGCTCGAGATCCTGCACCTGAAGGGCTTTACCCTCGACGGCCGGATGGGGCTATCTCCGATCTCTTACGCGCGTCATACGCTGGGCGCGGCAATGGCGCAGGAGGAAACGGCCGCCACTATATTCAAAAACGGTTTGCGCCCATCCGGATATGTGACCACGGACCAGGTCCTCACCAAGTCGAACCGCGAGGAGGTGCGTGAGAGCGTCGTCACTCAGGTCGCCAGCGGTTCGGAGTCGGGGCGAACGCTCGTGCTTGAGGCCGGCATGAAGTACGCGCCGGTCGCCATGAATCCCGAGGACGCACAGCTCCTGCAGAGCCGGGCCTTCTCCATTGAGCAGTTGTGCCGGTGGATGTGCAATGTGCCGCCGGTGCTGATCGGGCACGCCGCCCAAGGTCAAACGATGTGGGGCTCGGGTGTTGAGCAACTGCTGATGGGCTGGAAAGTCACCGGGCTTAACCCGCTGATTATCAAGATTGAACAGGCGCTCAACGGCCTCTTTCCTGCCAATGAGCGGGACCGGTACTACGTCAAATTCAGTTTGCAGGCGTTGCTGCGCGCGGATGCGAAGGGCCGTGCGGCGCTGTATTCGTCCGGCCTGCAAAACGCCTATCTCAGCCCGAACGAGATCATCGAACTGGAGGATGGTGAGCCGTACGAAGGTGGTGACCGTCATTTCATACAGGCGAACTTGGTGCCGGTCGATCAGATCGGGAAGGGGGACGCGACGGAGGGAAAGGCGCGCGAGGCGCTGCTTGATTGGCTGGGGAGACCCAAACAGGAAATTCACGATGAAACGTAAAAACGCGTCCTTGAAGATCAGGGACTTCAATCTCGAAATCAAGGCCGTCAGTGATGACGGCCTTTTTTCTGGCTACGGCAGCGTGTTTGATGTGGTCGACAGCTACGGCGAAGTGGTCGAGCGCGGCGCCTTCACCGAGACACTCGCGACGATCGCAGCCAAAGGTCGTGCCGTGCCCGTGCTGTGGCAGCACCGCAGCGGCCAGCCGATCGGTGTTTACACGACCATGAAGGAAGACAGCCACGGCCTCTGGGTCGAGGGCCGTCTGCTCAAGGACGAAGTCCAGCAGGCCAAGGAAGCGTACGCGCTCCTGCGGGCCGGCGCCGTGTCTGGGCTCTCCATCGGCTACTACGTGCGCGACGACTCATTTGACCAGAAGGCGGGCGTCCGCCGGCTCAAGCAGCTCGAGCTGGTCGAGGTCAGTCTCGTCACGTTTCCGGCGAACGAAGAGTCGCGCGTCGACGCGGTCAAGTTTGCACTCAGTCAAGGCACCCTGCCTGATCTTCCGGGATTTGAGCGACTCCTGCGCGAGGCAGGATTCTCCAAGTCCCAGGCCGTGGCCATCGCAAGCCACGGATTCAAGCATCTGCTCCGGAGCGAGTCCGAGGGCGGGCTTGTGACGGACCTGCAGCCGCTCGCCGAGCAGCTGCGCAACTTCACTCTCCCCCAACTTTGAAGGGAAAACTATGCAATCCAATCTGTCTGAACAAGGCGCGCTGATGGGCGCGGTGGCCGGCGCGATGGGCGAAATGGCTCGCAAGAGCGGCGGCGCTGGCAATGATCCCGAGCGCCTCGAGATCAAGAGCCTGCTCGAGGACCTCGCCAAGCGCGACGAGACGATCAAGAAGTTCGCTGAAAAGGCCGGCGAAGAGATCAAGTCGCTGGGCCAGATCTCGGCCGAGACCAAGAGCGCTCTCGAGAAGATCGCCACCGAAGGTCTTGAAGTGCAGCAACGTCTGTTCGATCTGGAACAGAAGATGGCCCGTCGCGGCGCCGCCGAACAGCCCCGGGTCAAGACCTGGGGTGAGGTCGTCGCCGAGTCCGATGGCTACAAGAGCGTTGCCGAAGGCCGCGCCGCTCGGTCCGGTCGAATCGCTGTCAAGGCGGTCACGAGCGCAGTTACGTCCGCAGGCGTCATGGTCCCGGCGGACCGTCTGCCTGGCGTAGTGGTCGCACCGCTGCGCGAGCTGGTCGTCCGTGACCTGCTCCTGCCGGGTCGCACGACCAGCAACTCCGTCGAGTACGTGCGTGAGGATGTGTTCACCAACAATGCCGCACCGGTGGCCGAGGGCGCACAGAAGCCCGAGAGCGATATCACGTTCGAGCTCGCGAATGCTGGCGTGAAGACGATTGCCCACTGGATCCCGGCCAGCAAGCAGATCCTCGATGATGCTCCGCAGCTGCAGTCCTATATCGACATGCGCATGCTGTACGGCCTGCAGCTCAAGGAAGAGCAGCAGATCCTGCTGGGCGACGGTACCGGCGCCAACATGCTGGGGATCATCCCTCAAGCTGCGGCCTACCAGGTGGCGCGCAACAAGGATGGCGACACCATGATCGACGTGGTGCGCCATGCGCTGCTGCAGGTGCGACTGTCGCTGTACCGTCCCAGCGCCATCATCATGCACCCGGAGGAGTGGGAGGCGATCGAGCTCACCAAGGACAAGAACGGCAATTACATCTGGTCGAATCCGACTCTCTACAACGGAAAGAACCTGTGGGGATATCCGGTCGTGGAATCCATGGCAATGGCGCCGGGCGACTTTCTCGTCGGGGCGTTCAACGCCGGCGCGCAGCTGTTCGATCGTGAGGATGCCACCGTCGAGATCTCGGCAGAGGACCGCGACAACTTCATCAAGAACATGCTCACCATCCGCGCCGAGGAGCGCGCTGCATTGGCTGTGTACCGGCCCGCCTCGTTCGTGCATGGCACGTTCCCGTCGACGGCGGTCGCGCCGCCCTCGGGCGAGTAATCCGGAATCAACGTCACAACATGGAGGGCGGCGGCTGGGCCGCCGCAGCAACGATGAAAGCTATCGCACTCAGTACGTTCGAGAACGAAACCGAGGGCCTGGTGCGCCGAGGGTCAGTGCTGGAGGATCTCGACACGCGGCGCTTCAAGGCGCTTCAACTCGCTGGCTTGGTGGACGAGGTGGAGCCCGGCCGCAAAAAGCTCGAGGCCGGTCAGGCGCTGCCGAAACGTGCTCAGGCGCACGCAGACAAGCAAGCGCCCGTGCCGCAGAACAAGAGCCGCGGAGGGGCGCGCAATGGCGGGAGTTCCTGATCTCAACGAAGTCAAGGAGCACCTCCGAATCGACGGGACGGATCTGGACCGCATTCTCACCCGCCTATTAGCTGCGGCGATCGGTAGTGTGGCGCAGACCTTGGGGCGGCCGGTGCCGTGGACTGCGCTCAACGACCAGGGCGTTGAGGTTGTGACGTGCCCCGACGCTGTCGCTGCCGCGATCCTCCTGCAAGTGGAGGCCCTTTACGGGCCGAAGGGCAGCTCTCCGGATGTGAACAGTCGCGCTGTATTGGCGCTGCTCACTCCTTATCGCATCGACATGGGGGTGTAGATGGACTATCCCGAGGCAGGCGAACTAGACAAGAGGGTGACTTTTCGCAGGCTGCGGCACATGCCCGCTGCGGGCGGTGGGTTGGCAGATGAATTCCCCGCTTCGTTTGATCGCTGGGCGAAGATCACGCCGGTCGGGACGGCTGCCTATCTGGCTGGCATGCAGATCGACGCGAAGGTGACGCATCGGGTTGTGGTGCGCTTTCTGGAAGGCGTAGAGCGCGACTTTCAAATCGTACACAGGGGCTCTACCTATCGAGTCGAGCGAAGCGCACCGCTTAAAGGCGGCCGCGACTTTACCGTCTTCGAGGTGGAGCTGTTGGGCCATGGCTAAGGTCGCCGGAGTTCGCGCCGCCTTACACGTGGACGGTTGGGATAGCTACAGGCGCCTGGACTTTGATCGCAAGGAGGTGCGGAAGGGGTTTAGGCGCGTGGGTCGGCTCGTGCAGATCGCCGCTCGCAAGAGGATCCGGAAAGGCGCAGCGCTTCAAGACTATCCGGCTGGCCGGCGTGGAACGCTGGCGCGCAGCATCTCTGCCAAGGTAAGTCGGTCCGGCTTTTTCGTGCGTGTGGCGCCATTCAAGACGCCGGCAATGGGCGAAGACTTCTACCCCGCATATCTGTTCTACGGGGTGACGGGCAAGCCCCGGCGCAAGGACCGCCACGCTCAAGTCAAAAACGGAAAGTGGCGCATCAAGCCGCGCGGAAACTACATGACGGATGCCCTGGAAGAGCAGGCGGGCAACATCCGGTCGGTGCTCTCGGCGGCGCTGGCTCAAGCACTCAAGTAGGGAGGCGAAATGCGGATATCTCCGGTGGTCGAGCACATAAGGCGGTACGTGCCTGCGTTTGAGGGGCGCGTAGCCGGAGGGCTGGACACGGAAGTGGTGATGGGATCGGCTCACATGAAGCCGCCGGCGGCATACGTCATCCAGACCGATGACGACGCTGCCGACACGCAGTCGCAGACTTCGTATCTTCAGGAGATCCGGGATTCGATCGACGTGGTCGTGGTCCTGAAAACCCAAGACGAGCAAGGGTTCGGGGACGCCGATCTGCTGCATGAGATTCGGCGGCAACTACTCCTCGCGTTGGCAGGGTGGGAGCCTGACGACGAGTACGAAGGTCTGATCTACAACGGCGGCGATCTGGTGCGGTTGGACCGCTCGCGCTGCGTCTACCGATTTTCCTTCTCTGCCGGCTTCACGCTCGGTCGCGCTGCGTATGACGACTCACCCGGAAAGCCCGCCGAAACATGGGAAGAGTACGAACGGGACCGGCTGCCGGCATTCGCCGGGGGCACGCTGCGCCTGGATGCGATTGACCCGATGGCCGATCCGAACCTCAAGAAGCCCGGCCCTGACGGCCGGATTGAACACGAAGCAAGAATGGAGTTGCCACATGGCGAAACCTGAAATTCACGTGGTGCCCGCGCCTGGCCGGACTGTGCCGGATCCCGCGCGCGGCGATGTGTTGCCCAGCGAAGGGCGCAAGGTGGTGCGCGATCCGTACTGGATCCGTCGCATCGAAGACAAGGACGTGACCGTCGCCGAGCAGGGGTCGGTCAAGAAGGCAGGGGGCAGCACGAAATGATCTCCTTTAATTCGATCCCGGGTGATCTGCGCGTACCGTTGTTCTACGCGGAGATGGACAACTCCCAGGCGAACAGCGGGTCGACCCAGCTGCGCCGCCTCATCATGGCGCCCGCCAACGACAGCTCCGCAGCACCTGCCGAGCTCGTGCTTGCCAGCCAGGATAGCGAAGTCCGCGCCCTGGCCGGTGTCGGATCCCCGCTCGCGCAAGCCTATTCGGCGTGGCGCCGCAGCGATCCGATGGGGGAGGTCTGGATCCTGCCGGTCAAACTTGCTGCGGGCACTGCTGCGGCCGGCAAGGTGGTTGTGTCGGGCGTGGCGACGGAAGCAGGGGTGCTGAGCTTCTACGTCGGCGACGACCGCGTCCAGATCACGGTCGCCAGCGGCATGACTGCGGCAGCGGTCGGTAGCGCGATCGCCGCCGCAGTAAACGACAAGGGTCTGAGCGTGCGGGCGGCTGCGTTGCCCGAGACCAGCTCGGAGGTCACGCTGACTGCGACCTTCAAGGGCTTGCTCGGAAACGACGTTCGCCTCGGCGTGAATCTTCGCGGCAGCGCCGGCGGTGAGCGAACGCCGAGCGGCCTGGTTCTCGATATCACCCAGCTCACTGGCGGCGCCGGCGTGCCTGACATGGAAGACCTGCTCGCAAAGGTGGGGGACGCGGAGTTCGAGTTCATCTATCACACCTTCACCGACACCGCCTCGCTCGATGCGTTCAAGGCGTGGATGGATGACAGCAGCGGTCGCTGGTCGTGGAGCAAGATGTTGTACGGCCATGTCTACACAGCTCGGCGTGGGACGGTGGGGGAGTTGGTCACGGAAGGCCGCACGCGCAATGACCAGCATCACACGGTTCATGGGTTCGAAGTGCAGACGTCTGCACCGGCATGGAAAGTCGGCGCGGCATACGCGGCTCGGCAGGCGGTATTCATCTCCGCTGATCCCGCGCGTCCGACGCAGACTGGCGAGCTGACCGGTATCGCGCCGCCCGCTGAGGGTAAGCGGTACTTGCTGGTCGAGCGGCAATCGCTCCTGTGGTCCGGGATTGCGACGTCGTATTGCACGGTGGACGGCGTACGGATCGAGCGGGCGGTCACGACCTATCAGCGCAACGCGTACGGACAGCCGGATGATTCCTACCTCGACAGCGAGACGATGCACCAGTCGGCGTACATCATCCGCTTCCTGAAGGGGCGTATCACGAGCAAGTACGGTCGGCACAAGCTCGCGAACGACGGCACCCGATTTGGTGCCGGCCAGGCCATCGTGACACCCAGCATCATTCGCAACGAGTTGATCGCGGCGTACAGCGCGCTCGAGCGCGAGGGGATCGTGGAGAACATGGAAGCGTTTCAGGAGCATCTGATCGTCGAGCGCGACGCTCAGAATCCGAACCGCGTCAACATCCTGTTCCCGCCAGACTACGTCAACCAGCTGCGCGTCGTGGCGCTGCTCAATCAGTTCCGACAGCAGTATCCCGACGCGTCGTAACCGCAGGCAGTACCAAGCAGAAGGCCCGCCACGTGCGGGCCTTTTTCATTCGAGAAAGGAGTTAAGTCATGGGGCAAAAGGTTGCCGGCACCGTCTATTTCAAAGTGGACGGGGAGCAGATTGAAGTAACAGGCGCGGCGGAAGCGCCGACCACGGACGTCACGCGCGAAAGTCTGCGCCCGGGGTATTACTCGGAAACGGATCGAATCCCTTACCTGAAGGTCGATGCGCTGCATACGCCGGCGCTTTCGTTGAAGAAGCTGCAGGACGCGACGAGCATGACCGTGACCTGCGAATTCAAGAACGGGCGTACGTATGTTCTGTCGGAGGCCTACCAGGTGGGCGAACCGGTATCCACCGGCGATGACGGCAAGGTGCAGCTGCAGTTCGACGGCGTGAAAGGAGTCTGGCAATGACGGAAGAATACCCGCTGTCCAGCCCGATCAAGGCCCACAACGAAGAGCTGACGACTCTCACGCTGCGTAAGTTGACACCGGCTGACGCTCGCGCCGTTAAGGCGCTCCCGTACCACGTTGCGACCGATGAGTCGGTGCGCATCGACGCGGACGCGGCGTCCAAGTACATCGTGCGTATGGCCGGCATCCCGCTTGGCGCTGTCGATCAGCTTGAGCTGACCGACTTCAACGCGTTGGCCTGGAAGGTGGCTGGTTTTTTCTTGGGTTCGGAGTCGCAGACTACGGCGAGCTCCGGCGCCTCGTCTACAACGTCGCGTACTTCTGGCGGATAGACCCGGAAGTGACCATGTCCCGCCCGCTCGAGCTGCTGTTCGAGCAGGCGCAGGAGTGCGATCGAATCGCGCAGTCGCGAGGGCAGCAGGAGGGATAACACATGGCCGGAGAAAAGTTCCAGCTAAAGGCGTTGATTACGGGCGTCGACAAGCTGTCGCCCACACTTGCTGGCGCACGAAAGAGCGTGGCTGGGTTTCGCAAGACGCTCGAATCGAGCAGTCTCGCGAAGGGCTTTAGCCTGGGTGATATCGCGCAAGGCGGTGCCTTTGCGGCACCGTTCATCGCGGGCGCGAAGGCGGCGATCGAGTTTGAATCGGCCATGGCCGACGTGCGCAAGGTCGTCGACTTCGACACGCCGACGCAGTTTAAGGAGATGGGCCAAGACGTCATCCGCATGTCAACGCGGCTGCCCATGGCAGCGAAAGATATCGCTGCAATTGTGGCTGCGGGCGGGCAGGCCGGCCTCGCGAGGGGTGAGCTGACCCGGTTCGCGGAGGACGCGGTCAAGATGGGGGTTGCATTCGACAGCACTGCTGAGGAATCGGGCGACATGATGGCGAAGTGGCGCACCTCGTTCCGCATGACGCAGGACGAGGTCGTGGCGCTGGCTGACAAGATCAACTATCTCAGCAACAACGGGCCAGCCTCCGCGAAGCAGATCTCCTCGATTGTGACTCGCATTGGTCCGCTCGGTGAGGTTGCAGGGCTGGCGTCTGGGCAAATTGCGGCGATGGGCGCGACGTTGGCCGGCATGGGCGTGCAGGAGGAGGTCGCAGCGACCGGCATGAAAAATTTCATGCTTACACTCACCTCGGGCGCCTCCGCAACCAAGCAACAGCAGCAGGTGTTCAAGGCGCTGCGCATGGATGCAAAGAAGGTCGCCGTCGACATGCAGAAGGACGCGCAGGGAACGATCGTGCGCATCCTGACCGCGATCAGTAAGGTCGATAAGACGAAGCAGGCCTCCGTGCTGCAGTCACTGTTCGGGCGTGAATCCATCGGCGCGATTGCCCCGATGCTGAACAACCTGGACCTGCTCAAGCGCAACCTCGCCAACGTCGCTGCCGAGACGGAGTATGCCGGCTCGATGAACAAAGAGTACGAGGCGCGAGCAGCGACGACGGCCAACAACATCCAGCTCCTGCAGAACCGAGCTGTTGCGCTTGGGAACGCCATCGGCTCGACGCTCCTGCCGCCCATCAACGGCTTTATCGGTGCGGCAGGTCCGATGATTGATCGGGTGACCGGTCTGATCCAACTGAATCCTTGGCTCGTCAAGGGTGTCTTGGGTGCTGCGCTGGCCTTCGGTGCGATCCGCGTGGCGATGGTCGGCGCAGCGTTTGCCATGAAGGCGCTCAACGCCGTTGTCGCGATGAGCCCGCTGGGCATGGTCGTTCGGGGGATGGCGTTGGCGGCGGGCTTCCTGCTCGCCAATTGGTCCACGGTTGGTCCGTGGTTTCGCGAGCTGTGGGGGAGTATCGAAAACTGGGGCAATGCCGCATGGCAGGGAATACAGGGCGTCTGGTCAACGGTGACGGGATTCTTTGACGGGATCTGGACGGCAGTCGTTGCGGGCGCCTCGGTGGCTTGGGAGGGTCTGAAAGGGGCCTTTCTGAACGCAACGCCGCTCGGCCTGGTAATGAAGAACTGGGAGCCGCTCGTGGATTGGTTTAAGAACTTATGGGAGCGCGTCAAGGCTTACATCGAGCCGATTACGGGAGGCCTGCAATGGCTCAAAGACAAGGTCGGCGGGGTGTTCGGCGGTGGAGATTCAAAGCCCGCCGCTCCGCCAGCAGGCGCCGACGTGGCAGGGCCAGCTGCAGGCGGGCTGGTGGGACGCGGGATAGGCGAGAGCATGGCGGCGTATGAGGCTGCTCGTGATAGCGGCGGCGGCGCCGGCTTGGCGTCTTCTGCCGGTGCTGTTCAACCGGCCAAGCTGGACGGGGACTTGCGCATTCGTTTCGACGGCGCACCGCAGGGTATGCGGGTGGAAAGCGTGAAGACCAATCAATCCGGCCTGAGCGTGAGCCCATCCGTCGGTTATCGAACGCTGGGTGAGGTGGGCTGATATGGGCTGGAAAGAAGAAAAGCAAAAGGCGTCCTTTCGCGGGGTGCCGTTTCTTGTCGACGCGGACAGCGGTCGGCGCGGTAGACGCACGGTGCTCCACGAGTACCCGAAGCGGGATGTACCGATGGTCGAAGACATGGGCCTCGCAACTCGCAACTACAATATGGTTGCGTGGGTGGCAGGACCTGATTGCTTCACTCAGCGAGATGCGCTGCTGAAGGTGCTGGAGGATCCTGGCGCCGGGGAGCTCGTGCATCCCTGGTATGGGCGTGTGGAAGTGGTCTGCACGAGCGTCGACGTTTCGCACTCGGAGTCTGAGGGCGGCGTGGTCCGCTTCGATCTGGAATTCATCAAGGGTGCCGCGACCGCTTTCCCGGTGGGCACGGCTAACTCGGCGGTACGCGCCGACCTGGCCGCGTCCGGCGTGCAGACGTCTGCACTGTCGCGATTCTCGGACGTCACGAGCGCGCTTGATATGGCTAAGGCCCAATCCAAGGTTGCCCTCGGAGCGCTGAGCGAGGTACGCGGCTTCCTCGACCGGACGACGTCGCCGTTGCGATCCGCCTTTCAGACGGTCCAGCAGGTTTACTCGGACATTGTGACGGCGCCCGATAAGTTTGCCGCGATGCTGTTCTCGCTCGTGAACGAAGTTCCGAGGGAGTTCGGCGGCTTTGGCAGTTCTGCGAAGGGCGGCGGCCTGATCTCCCTGCAGGGCGTTTTCGGCAAGAGCGATGCGGCTCGCGGCCTAGCCGGCGTAAACCGCTCCAATGAGCCGGTGACCGCCGCGCTGGTGGGCGGGATTGTGGATCTGACCCGTGATGCGTTGATAGTGGACGCTGTGCGCGATGTGTCGGTCCTTCCGACAGGTAGCCCGCCGAGGCGCCCGTCTGCGATGGTTGCAGTCGACTCGGCAAAGCAACAGGCCGTGCTGGTCGATGCAAGCAACGGCCTCGAGGTGGCGGAGACGATGCTCGGCGACCAGGCGCGCGACCTACCGGTCGTGGATGACGTGCGGAGCGTACGGGATGAGTTGAAGGCAGCGATCTGGAGCGCCGCCCTGGAGGCGCCGCCCGAGCATTACGAAGCGCTCGCGACCGCCCGCCAGGCCGCAGGCCGTCATCTGGATGCAGTCGGTTTAAAGGGGCTGCGGCTGAAGAGTTATTCGCCGGTCGCGGTTATGCCCGGGCTCGTCCTGGCGTACCGGGAATACGCCGACGCGACGCGTGCGGGCGAAATCGTGACGCGCAACCGTGTCCAGCATCCGGGGTTTTTACCCGCGCGCGAACTTATGCTGATTGGGGGTGGACGTGGCGGAACAGGTTGATCCAGAAAACGTAGTGACGCTGACGGTCGATGGCCAGGACTACAACGGATGGAAGGAGATACAGATCGGCGCCGGCATTGAACGGCTCGCGCGGGACTTCTCGCTGTCCGTTACGTGGCGGTGGCCGGGAAGTGCTGAGCAGCCGGTGCGAATACGACAGGGAGCGCGCTGTGAGGTCAGGATCGGGCGAGATCTGGTGCTAACCGGCTATGTCTTTGCGACGCCGATCCGGTATTCCGCTACGGAGGTGACCGTATCCGTTACGGGGCGGTCTCTCACGGCGGATTTGATTGATTGCACGGTGGACGAAAAGCCGGGGCAATGGCGCGGTCAGTCCGTGGCGGAGATCGTGCGAGCGCTGGCCGGCTCGTACGGTGTCGCGGTGGTCGATGAGATTCGCGACGGCGCCGTGGTCGCGGACCATAGCGTCGAGCCGACGGAAACGGTGTTCGAGTCGATCGACCGGCTTCTCAGTTTGTCTGAGCTGTTCGCGACCGATGACGGGCGCGGCCGGTTGGTGATGGCTCGGCCAGGCAGTGAAGGACGGGCGGCCGATGCCCTGATCCTGGGCCAAAACATCAAGGAGGGTGACGCCGCGCTCGACTTCGCGAACTTGTACTCCGAGTACCGGTGCGTCGGACAGCGGTCAGGATCTGATGACGAGTTCGCGGCTGCCGCCTCTGAAGTGTCCGCTCGCGTGACCGACGGACGTGTCGAGCGCCGCCGGATGCTCAAGGTAAATCCGAGCGGGCAGCTCACGCCTGCGCTGGCGCAGCGCCGCGTCGAGTGGGAGCGGGATTACCGGCTGAGTCGGGCGCTGAAAGTTTCGTATGTGGTCCAGGGTTGGCGTCAGAGCGATGGCTCGCTGTGGCGGCCAAACCTCGTCGCGAGGGTGCGGGACGATCTGATTGGCTTCGATCGCGACATGCTCGTCGTCGAAGTTTCCTATGTGCTCGGGGATGGCGGAATGGTGTCGCGTATGACCCTGGCGCCGCCAGAGGGGTATGTCCCGGAGCCCACGCACAAGAAGGGAAGAAAGCGCAAGAAGGGTAAAGGCGGCGACGCCTTCGAGTACCTGTTGCCCGAAGATTGGGAGGAATAGTCATGAGCGCCTTGGGTAATGCGGTGCGCAATGTTGTGGCCCGTGGTGTGGTGGCCGTGGTGGATGCTGGGCGCAAGCTGCAGGCTATCCAGGTGCGGCTTACTGCGGGAGAGGTAAAGGGCGACGTCGAGCACTTTGAACCGTACGGATGGACATCTCACCCGCACCCTGGTGCGGAGACTGTGGTCGCGTTTATCGGCGGAGACCGATCGCACGGCGTCGTTATCTGTGCGGCCGATCGGAGGTACAGGGTCGTTGGGCTCGAGGCCGGCGAGGTCGCCATTTATTCAGACGAAGGCGATTCGGTTGTTCTAAAACGCGGACGGACCGTCGAGGTCACTACGGAGGTCTTCCGATTGAACGCCAAGCGCTGCGAGCTGAACGCGCCAGAAGGCATCGTGCTGAATGCAGGGGTTGTTTCGGCATCGGGAGGCATCAAGGCCGAACAGGACATTGTCGCCGGCC
Organism: Achromobacter animicus; assembly: GCF_040775605.1. Taxonomy (NCBI): domain Bacteria; kingdom Pseudomonadati; phylum Pseudomonadota; class Betaproteobacteria; order Burkholderiales; family Alcaligenaceae; genus Achromobacter; species Achromobacter animicus. The sequence continues at coordinate 3,711,000 of NZ_JAYGJK010000001.1, read as the reverse complement.
AGACCAGCGTCCAGGGCCATCGGCATAGGGACGTGCAGCCTGGCTCTGGCACGAGCGGGGGGCCGGTCTGATGGACATTCGATACGTAACCGGGGTGACTACCCCGCTCGGCCGGGCGGTCGTTATCAGCCTATTCACTTGGCGGCGGGCACTGGATAGCGACCCGGTCGACGACGCGGACCTGCAGGGATGGTGGGGTGACTCCTTTCCGGCGATCACTGACGATCGCATCGGGTCGCGCTTGTGGCTGCTTCGGCGCCGCACGCTGACGGAGCAGACGCGCCTGGACGCAATCGCGTATGCGCACGAGTCCCTGCAGTGGATGATCGACGACGGAATCTTGACGCGGGTTGAGATCGAAGTGGAGCGTCAGGGGCGAGAGCGACTGGCGATGCGCGTCGTCGGAGTGCATGCCGATGGTGCGAGGGAGCTGCTCGCGGACTTCAACGATATATGGCAGGTGATAACAAATGCCTTTTGAAATTCCTTCGCTACCGGTCTTGGTCACTCGCACGGAAAGCGATTTGACCGCGCTTGCTGACACGGCACTGCGCCGTTCCGATCAACAGGTTCTATCCCGTTGCCATGCAGGGGCGACATACGGGCTCTACGGATTCCTGGGATGGCTGTCTCGGCAGATCCTGCCTGACACTTGCGACGAGGACGTCCTTGCGCGCTGGGCGGCGATGAAGGTGGTACCGAGGACGCCGGCCTCGAGCGCTGCTGGCGGTGTGGTCATGCGGGGTGCGGTCCATTCGGTGCTCGACGCCGGCGCGCTGCTCCAGGCGCAGGATGGTCGCCAGTACCGCACGACGCAGACTGTCGTATTCGGGTCCGATCGGGAAACCGTACCCGTCCGTGCCGTGGTGGCCGGTGTGGCCGGTAACGCGCCGGCCGGGCTACCGCTGTCCTTGGTGTCGCCGAATGTCGGGGTCCAAGACCAGGGCGAGGTCGGGGTCGGTGGGCTGACGGCCGGGACCGACGAGGAGCGTCTCGAGGCGTGGCGGGCTCGTGTGATTGCGGACTTTCGACGCGTGCCGCACGGCGGCGATGAGGAGGACTACGAAAGCTGGGCTATGGAGGTGCCGGGTGTCACACGGGCATGGGCGCGTGGCAATCATCTGGGGCTAGGCACTGTCGCGGTGTTCTTCGTACGGGACAACGATGCCGACCCAATACCGGGCTCGGAGGCGATCGACGCCGTGCAGGCGCACTTGGAGGCCAAGCGGCCGGTTACTGCGGAGGTGTATGTCCTCGCCCCGCAGCCGCTACCGGTCCAGTATCGGATCTCGCTGACGCCGGATAGCGCGATGCTTCGCGCAAGGGTGGAGGCGGCGCTCCGCGATCTGCATCTGAGAGAGGCGGACTTAGGGCAACGGCTTCTCTGGACGCATATCGGGGAGGCGATCAGCGCAACGCCGGGCGAAGAGGATCACCGCCTCGTGGCTCCGGCGGCGGACGTGGTGCCGGCGGAGCATCAGTTGCCAACGTTCGGGGGTGTTGAATGGCTGTGAGATCTGAACAGGATTACAGCTCGCAGCTCCTCGCCTTGCTGCCGCCGGGCCCGGCTTGGGACGACGAAGCGGTGCCCGAGCTGATCGCGGTTCTACGAGCCCTCGCGAGAGAGTTTTCGCGCGTCGATGCGCGCGCGGTGGATCTGCTCGGCGAGATGGTGCCGTCCGGCGTGCGCGCGCTCTTGCAGGATTGGGAACGGGTGCTCGGTCTGCCTGATCCGTGCCTCGGCGCGGAGGGCGGGTTCGCCGAGCGCCGGGCGGAGGTCGTAAGGCGCTTCGGAGAGGTGGGCCGGCAAGACCCGCTTTACTTCGTAGAAATCGCACGCAAGCTGGGTTATCCGGACGCCTGGATAGAGGAATTCAGGGCGCCGCGGTTCGGCCGGTCGATCTTTGGCCAGGCGCGTTTTGGCACGCGGCGGCAGCAGTTCCTGTGGAAGTTCCACCTCGGCGCCCGCCGAGCTGGCGGGGCGCGGTTTGGCGTCACGCAGTGGGGCGAGCGCTTCGGCGCGAACCCGAACAACATCATTGAGTGCATTGTGCGGCGCTACCGGCCCGCACACACGCACGTCATTTTCGAATATCAGTGAGGTAACGATGGATTATCCGAAGAGTGTCCCCGGTGTGGGATTGGTTGCGGGTCGGTTTGTTAACGAGGACCCGATCGCCGGCCGCGCGGGGTCATTGATTCCGGCTGAGTGGGGCAATGCGGTAACGGACGAGATGCTGACCGTGATTGCGGCGGCGGAGCTCCTGCCCAGCGAGTCGGACAACGGCCAGTTGCTCAAGGCCATCAACAGCCTTGTCGGGCTGGCCGTGAAGGGCCGGCCGTTGGTGTATCCCATCAGCGCTCTGCCGACGCAGAATGTAGGACCGATCGTGGTGGCCGAATGCGCTGAGGTGTGGATCTGGTCCACATCGGCGGCGTACACCGGCTATCGGTCTCCGCTGTGCGGTCGGCCCTTGGACGGACATACCGTCACGCCGTTGCCCAGCGAAGTCGACGCGGTAGGCGGCGTGGTCAGGAAGTCGGCATACCCGGGCTTGTGGGGCTACGCGCAGGAAAACGGCCTGGTTGTGACGCAGGCGGTATGGACCGCGAACCGGGGCGCGCATTACTTCGTCGACGTCGACAGTACCAATTTTCGGTTGCCGGATTTGCGCGATATGTTCCGCCGTTTTAGCGGAACTGACGCTGACACTGCAAATGCAAGAGCACTCGGAAGTTGGCAGCGTGGAACTCTGACAACCTACGACCCCTTCACCGGGGACGGCGAGGGAGTGACTGCCATCGGTTGCGCGAACCCGAACTCGGTCTCCTCAATCGGTGCGGAGCGCGCTGACCTGTCGCGTTATCCCGCGCTGATTACTACCATCACGACGGGCGGATACACCACGACTACTACCGTCAGCATGTCCGCCATGGTCAGGACGCAGAACGTCGCGTTTCACCCCAGAATTCACGCATAGGCTACGCGTGGATTCTCGGAAGGAAAGCGACGTTGACGGGGCGTGTCTCTGCTCCGCCGAAGGGCGTAACGCGCAGACCGTAGGCGCCTACGCCGTCCCAGCCTGCGCCAATGTTGTTGACGTTCGCGGTTGTGACTCGCATACCGATGTTCGTCGTGCCGGTACTACCAGAGGATGCGGTATTAACGTCCAAAGCGGCCCGTCTAACGCTCCAAGGGGACGTGCCGCTGATCGACGCATCGAACGTCGGCTGTTGCCGCCTGATCTCGTCGGATTGTATGGATCCCAATGCCCTCGCATTTGCAGTGCAAATTACATTTCTTTAGGAGAAATCAGTATGCAGAAAGACGTATTTCAAACCGACGATCACGGCCTGTTCATGTACAAGTCGATCGCGAACGAGCTCGCTCTTACGCCCGGGGCCTTCAATGTCCCATACGGTGCATATGAGGACGCCCCTCCGACGCCGCTGGCGGGGAAATGGCCGCGCCGGGTGGGCGACGCCTGGACGCTGGTCGACGACTATCGCAACACGCAGCTGTGGGTGGTGGAGACCGGCGACTCGTACTCTGTAGGTTCCGAGCTCGAGGGTTCAAGCGGAAAGCTCAGTTATCCCGGTTGGGGTGAACTGCCGGTATGGCTTACTACGGTGGAGCCGGCGCGCCCCGTCGCCGAGGCCTCGCCCGAGTCCTAAGTGCTACGCGGCCAAAGGCATCGCTTCGAGCTCGAGCTCGCGTTCGCGGCGCATTTCTTCGAGCTGACGCCGGCCCAGTGGGCTGTGCGTCAGCTTATGCGCGAGTTCTCGGCCGTGCGGATGGTAGTAGCGCAACAGCATGCGGGTGTCGACGTTCCCGTTGACCTTTGCCAGCTCGTGAATCTGAAACACGGTTGCAAGCTGCGACGTGCCTTCGTGGCGCAGGTCGTGAAATCGCAGGTCTCGGAAGTAGGCTGCGTTCGGGCGACGTCCATAGTGTCGGCACATCGCTTCGTATCGCAGGCGAGCTCGGCGACGTGCGCGAATAAACGCGCGCGTGACCGACCCGGGCTGCATTGTGAAGATGCGCCCTCGCATGGGCTTGGCTGTGACCCAGCGCCGAAGAGCTTCACGCGCTCTCGGCGTCAGAGGTACGTCGCGGGAACGTCCGTTCTTCGTGTGAGGTAGATGTACGACGCCGTGCATCAGGTCGAGGCGCTCGCGATGGATGCCGACGACCTCAGACCGGCGCATGCCGGTTTCTTTGGCGACGATCAGGATGGTCGGCAACTCGGCCGACCTGGTCGCGCGAATGATCCATTCAAGTTCTTTTCGCGGACAGTCCTCATCGGAGACGCCCCGCAATGTGATGCGATCAAAGAGACGGCGGTCGCGCGCGTCGTCGACCGCCGGTCGCCGCACAAGTTGGACGGGGTTCGCCAATTGGTCAAACCCCCAGTCTTTGCGGATAACGGTGAAGACGTGAGACAGGAAGGCCATGCGACGCACCACGGTCGCCGGCGCGCGATCCTTAAGCCATTCGTCGCGCAGCTCGGTTAGGTCTGAGCTGCGGATCCGGTCGACCGGGCGGATGGCGATGCGCGTAGCACGCCAGACGCGAGCGATGGACTGCTCTGCCGCGTGCCCCTTCTTGGTGGATGAAACCTCGGCCAGGTAGCGCGTGAGTGCGTCTGCGAGGGTGGGGGCAGGCTTTCGGCGGGGCTGACGGCGGGACCAAGGTTTCATGGCAAAAGCCACGAGTGTCGCCGATTGAGCGCAATTTGATAAGGAGGTGGATCAGAACCGCATTCGATCACCTAGGGGCCAAGCAGTTAAGAAGGGCACCGGCCCGGCGTGCGCTAACACGTCGAGCCGGTACCCGCCAGCAGTCGTAGCCTGCAAGCCGGCCGAGGCCCTTCACTCATGCATGAGCGGGGCAGAGGCTACCAGATTTGAGGTTTGCATGCATTCTCAGCCGATCATCCCCTGGATTGGGGGCAAGCGACGTCTTGCAAAGAAGCTGATTCCCTATTTTCCGAGGCATAGCTGCTACGTCGAACCGTTCGCGGGCGGCGCTGCGCTCTTTTTCCTGCGGCCGACGCCGGCCGATACGGAGGTTCTCAACGACATAAACGGCGACTTGATTAGGCTGTACCGCGTGGTGCAGAACCACTTGGAGGAGTTTGTCCGACAGTTCAAGTGGGCGCTCAGCAGTCGTCAGATTTTCAGTTGGATGCAGATGACCAGGCCGGAGACGCTGACTGACATCCAGGCGGCGGCGCGGTTCTACTACCTGCAGCAGCTTTCATTCGGCGCGAAGGTCGACGGCCGGAGCTTTGGTACGGCCACAACAGCGCCTCCCGGCCTGAATCTCCTACGACTTGAGGAGACGCTGTCGCAGGCACACCTGCGCCTCGCGAACGCATACATCGAGCACCTGCCATGGCAACGGTGCATGGAGATGTACGACCGCGAGCACACCTTTTTCTTCATTGATCCGCCGTATTGGCAGACGGAAGGATATGGCGTTGAGTTTGGTTTCGAACAGTATGTCGACCTGGCTGAGCGGCTGGGAAAGCTGAAGGGAAAGGCGATCGTGACGCTGAACGACCATCCCGACATTCGGGAGGCTTTCTCGAACTTCCGAATCGAATCGACGAAGCTGCGATACACGGTGGGCGGCGCAGGCGGAGTGGAGCGCTCCGAAGTCATCATCTTCAGCTGGGACGTCCAGTCCGAGCCAGCGGGGTTGTTTTGATGACCGCGCACATACACCACGTGACCCGCGATTGCGGGTTTTTTCTCGAACCAAATACGGGAGGCAGCAATGCGGACCCTCACTAGGAGCAGTACCGAGATGGAACCAAGTTCCGCAGGATTGGGCGGGTTTGCCGCCATAAAAATTGCCCTGGCGTTTGGCGTGCCGGCGGCGATGGCAGCGCTGATTGGCATGTTGCTGATGCCGCCGAAAACGCCGAGGGAATTTGTAGCGCGCACTGCGTGCACGGTCGTCAGCTCGTTCTTGTTCGGTCCGCTGCTCGCGATGGCGGCGATCTCGTGGATGCCGAGCTTGATGGACGCTGCGCATTGGATGGCCGTGCGTACCGGCCTGGGCGAGGACGGCTTGCTCGCGATGTTTTATGTGTTGGGGCCGTGCATGCTGCTTGCGGGCCTGCCCGCGTGGTGGGTGCTCGGCGCGTATCTGCGACTGACCGCAAAGCTGCAGAGCCAGGACCTGGTCGATTGGGCGGTCGAGATCCGCCGTAAGGTGCTCGGAGTTCAAGCAGAGCAGGGGGGCAAGCACGATGCTTAATGCCATTTTAGAAAGGGCGGTCATTCCCGCGCTGCAGCTTCTGCCCGCGAACATGGATACCCCGGCCGCGCGCATCATGCTCCTGGCCATCGGCCTGCAGGAGAGCCGATTCACGAAACGCCGGCAGCTCGTCGGCAGCCCGCCGAGGCCTGTGGGGCCGGCCAAGAGCTTTTGGCAAGGGGAGGAGGGTGGGGGCATGGTGAAGGGAGTCCGGACGCATGCCGCGACTAAGGACATTGCCGCGCAGCTATACAGCGCGCGTGAAGTGGTTCCCACGAACCGCGACATATGGTATGCGATCGAGAATGACGACGTGCTCGCTGCGGCGTTGGCTCGTTTGCTGCTCTGGACGGATCCGCTGCCCTTGCCGAAGGTCGGGGCCGAGGAGGATGCTTGGGCTCTGTACTTGCGTACTTGGCGGCCGGGTGCTTATGCGCGAGGCACGCCTGCGCAGCGAGCTGCGCTCCGCGCCAAGTGGGGTCGCAACTATGCGCTGGCGATGGATGAGGTGGTCGGATGAGCCTCTTCAGAAACACTCTCGTCAGCCTGACCGGCTGGAAAGGGTATGCAGTTGCGGTGGGCGCAGGGTTGGCTGCTGGCGCATTGGCGGCTGGGGGGGGCGCCTGGACCGTCCAGGGCTGGCGTGGTGACGTGAAGCTGGCCAGGGTGACGAAAGCGCATGCACACGAGCTTGCGAAACAAGCACAAGCCACTGTCGCTGCAGTTGAAGCGGCCCGAACGGAAGAAAGGCGGCGCGTAGCTGCCGTGGAGAAAGCTCGTGATGATGCAACGAAACAAGCCGCTCTTGCGGTTGCTGATGCTGCCCACGCTCGTTCTGAGCATAGCCGGCTGCTCGTCCACGCCAACACGCTGGCTCGCGCCGCAGTCGATCGCGATCCCTCCGCTGCCGTCGGAAGCGCGGCAGGATCCTCTGCCGTCGACTTGCTCGCCTTCATGCTCGGCCGCGTTAGCGTCCGAGCTACAGAACTTGCGGCTGTTGCGGACCGTGCCCGGATCGCAGGACTGACATGCGAGCGCGCGTATGACGTATTGCGATACGGGGATCTAGGTCAGGTGCCAGACTAGGGAAACCATACCCGCGATAGCAAATATCGCGGACATGACGCCGGCGACTTCAGCGCACTCTGTGCATCGGTCCCCGGCGTCGCTTGTCCATTTGGCTGTGGCTGCGGCGGTCAGCTCACTCCACGACTTTGCTGTCTTCGCCTCAAGGCGGTATTTATTTGCGCGGAGTCCGTTCAAGTAATGCGCTTTCGCGTTGGTGAACAGGTCGATGAGTGCGAGGAGTAAGCCAATGCCAAATGACCCGATGGAAATCTTGAGAGCGAAGCCCTTATCGGCACCATAGAGCGCGGTGGCGCCGGCCAGTCCGGCTATGTTGACGATCGCCAAATGTTTAACGGTTTCCAGTATCCAGTCGTCTCGCAACTTCCACTCTTGAGCCCCATAGTCGCGCCATTGCTCATGCACACCCGCGCCCGCGTCGACAAAGCGTTTTAGTTGGTCGACCATGAAGTGATGAGGTAGCGCTGGCTCCTTGGCTTCCTGAAACACAGCCGCTGCGAATTCGGACATTCGATCAAGGTCGTGCCCATGCTCATAAGCCCACCGCCGGCCCACAGTTCGGGCCTCCGCTTCGCTATTGACTTGCATCGAGCCCTCCCTGTGCCGTCTAAGTGCCCATAACGGCGGGCATCATAGCGCTTTTGGCTTTCTATCCTGAAGGCCGTGTCGCGGTGTGACTTGGGGCGGCTCTGAATTTACCCTGTCATCCACTGCATCCACCACCCCTGGTAGTAGCGTCGACCGTCGATCTCCTCGAAGCCGCAGACCATCATTCCTCTGTCCGAACAAAAGGTTAGTAGCTCCGGCTCAAGCAGGTCGGGGATGGGGCCCTTCTCCGTCGCGCCAAACTTGGCCAATCCGTCCATGGTCATCACCCGCACTTGACGGCGCATGTCTTGCCGAGTGATCGAGTACATCCGCACGGTGCCGGTGACGGCTGGCGCGGGGTCATTGTCTCGGCGCCTTTGGCCGAGGTAGTGAGTGCGTACGACGGAGCAATGCATGGTTCTGCTGCGATAATACTGTATATCTGTACAGTATAAGGCAGTAGAAACGGGGTCAGCTCACCGGTACAGCGACCAGCTTTTCAGAGGGGAAGGGCACAAGGAAATCCGGGCTTTGTTGGGCGCTAGCGGTAAGCCAGTCTCCGTACGCGCCCTCGGGCAGGATTACCACCATGCGCTTTTCCTTGTTGGGTTGGTGGTAGTCGCGAAACAGCGGGTCCTGATCGGCGTTGATGGTGAGCATCGTGAAGCTCTCCCTCCACGCACCTGTCGCGTCACGGTAACGGTCCCACAGGCCAGCGATGCCCAGCGGCGCACCGTCGGCCCGGGTGAAGCGCGTTGCTACGGCCTTGCCGGATCGCCAGTCGGGTTCGAAGATCGCATCGGCAGGGATGATGCAGTGCTGCGCCCGGCGCCAGGCATTGCGGAAGGTGAAGGCGTTGGCGACGCGGTCGTCGCGCGCGTTGAAGGTGGACAGCTTCTCGGCGCCAGCCAGCGCTTCCGGGCGGCTCGATCCAGAGATCAAGCCCCATCGACCCGTGACGGCTTCGATGTCGGGTACCGCTTCGTCGCCGGCGTCATGCTCTGGCGGTCGGCGGACGAACACGCCCTGATACCGCGGCCACATGTCGTACTTGCCAAGCACGCCTGGCCGGGTGACGCCAAACTTCTTTAGCAGCAGCTCGGCGTCTTTCAGCGTTTGGTAGTGGCTACACATGTCGTCCTACATGTCAGGCATTCGCAGCAGGATGCGGGGCCCCTTTCGCGAGCTCCTTTCTGTCTTTCATCTCAACTACAGCGGCGATCGTTTTGGCGCGCCGTGCGCGTGCGACGTACCATTCGTCATCGAGCAGTTTTAGCAGCTGCAGAAGCTCGTCAGCCTCGTCGTCATCTATATCCAACATCGCGTCGGCATCCTTTTCGGGATGGGCTCCGATGTTGCCTATGGCCTTCAGAGCCATCATCGCGTCATAGAGATCGGAATCGCAACGATCCTTTACCGCGACAAGCTCCGCGTGCAGTGTCTTCTCTGCTACATGCCAGCGATCTCTTAGCATGCCTTGCAGAGCGCGTCGGGACAACGTAGCCGAGGCTTTTGGACTGAGTGAGCGAATGAGGTACGCTTCGTTGTAGTCGTCCTTGACGAATTGTGGGACTGTCGGCGAAAGCGGCTCGGGAGTCGCAGGGGCAAACACGAATGTGCCAATTCCGATCGGTTGCGTGTGAACAACTCTAAAGACGCTGTTGACCAGTTTCCGTTGCCCCCATGACGCGCGCACCGCAACAAAATTGCTGCCACAAGTACCATTAGGACAGTGGATGAGCATGCCACCTATAATCGCGCGTTGGCCTTCGGGCGACTTTTCCGTGGTCAGCACAATGTCCTGTCTTTGGAAAGAACTATCGCCAATGATGACTGCATGCGCACATACGGGGCACTTCCATTGAAAAGGAGAGGTTGCATTGAATAGGTCCATATCTCGTCCGGTTACGCTTTGTAATCGCTCCGAGAATACCATTGCTGATTCGAGTCGGGAAAGAACTGGAGATGACAGTTTTGGCCCCAAGCTGGCCCCAAAATCTTTCCGAAGGGGCTAAAATAAACGCTTTCCGAGTCCCCTCCTTCGCACCACCAAATCCCCCCATGATTTCAATGATTTAGGTTTTAAACCTATCATTTCCTGAATGATTGGGCGGTCAGGCCAAGCCCGCTTCAGTTCGTGGAAAGTGTCCGGTTACCCGCCGGTTTCCCTGAGCTTTTCAGGCCGATTCGTCCAGACCCACTCTGGAATTCCCAGGCGACAGTGGCACCCAGTGGCGCCATTAAGCCGTGGCCCCATCCACGCAGTCCGTCGGCAGCGATTCATGCGCCGCGTTGACCGCCGATCCATCGACGTGCCGCAGTGACGGCCCGATCGAACAGATTCCGCACAGATCACGCCTGCTCGCTTGAACATTAGCCTTGCCGCGAGCCTTTCCCCGTCCGACCCGTTTGCATAGAGCACGCCATGCTATCGACACTGATATACCGCAGCCGTGCTGTCACTTCGATGAACGCGCAGGATCTGACCGACCTGCTGACGCCCGCCCGAGCTCGCAACGCCGCCCTGCAGGTGACCGGCATATTGCTCTTTGACGGCGTTCATTTCGTCCAGTTGCTGGAAGGCCCCGACGAGGCGGTCAACCTGATATTCGATGCCATCCGGCGCGACGATGCCCACAAGAACGTCGTGCTGCTCATGCAGGATCACGGGCCTACCCGCCGGTTTGGAGGGGATGCGATGGCGCTGCTTGACCTGCGAGCGCTCGATCCCCAACAGGTTTCCGCGCGCATTCTGGCCAAGATGAAAAAGCCGACGCGCTGGCCGGGCGGTGACGACCGGGTGGTAAAGATTCTTGGCTGGTATGCCGATGCGCATGGCACGGACCATATCGTCGAAGGCGACGACGCGGCCAACTGGCGGTTTGCGGCCAGCGGTGTTCGGTTGGCGCATGAAGATCCCGCAGCGCCTGCGCGGCCATATCCCTTTGCGCTGCAACCCATCGTCGATCCCCTGCGGCGTGAGATAACCTCCCTTGAATTCCTGATCCGCGGTCAATCGGGCGGATCGCCGGAACAGTTGTTCGCCAGCCTGGATCCCGCGGACCGTTATCGCGTGGATCTGGAATCCAAGGCCTCGGCATTCGAGCTGGCGCGGCGGCTGGGCCTGACCGATGTAAAGCTGTCGGTCAATCTGTTGCCCATGTCGTTGATTGAAGATCCGGCCGCGGTCGACCGCCTGGTGGATCAGATTGCGGCGTGCGCGCTGTTGCCACAGCATGTGATCGTCGAAATCACCGAACAGGAAGCGATCGAGCGGCCGCGCGCCTTCAGGGATGCGATCGAACGGCTGCGCCGCGCCGGCATCGGCGTTGCGATCGATGATTTCGGGGCTGGCTATGCGGGCCTGTCGCTGCTGGCCGAGTTTCAGCCGGACAAGCTCAAGATCGACCGGCAGCTCATTCAGAACATTCATCAGGACGGACCGCGCCAGGCAATCGTCTGCGGCATTGCCCGCACGTGCAGCGCAATGGGCATCACGCCCGTCGCCGAAGGCGTGGAGCGGATCGAGGAGTGGTGCTGGTTGCAGGCTGCTGGAATCGAACGGTTCCAGGGCTATCTGTTTGCCAAACCAGCGCTCAATGCCGTTCCTGAAGTGCAGTGGCCTGAACGCGTCCGGCTGGACTGATTCGGCTCAGACAGCGCACTTTACCGCCTGCCCGCTTTGGGCAACCACGCCGTGAACCGGGCCGCTGCGCCAAGCGCCGCCAGGATGACCACCGTGCCCACGGTGGTGGTGAAAGCCGGCACGTACATCATCGCCAGATCCGCCAGCACGATGACGACGAACGCGCCTGCCCAAGCCCACGCGATCCGTTCCGCGGTGCGCCGGAACGCCGGGCGGGCGGCCACTTCGGGCGTCACCCGTTCCATCGCGTACTGAAGCGTGAAGGGGCGGCCGGCAAAGATCGAACCCAGCACGATGGCCAGCAGCCCCGCGTCCACCAGCAGCCGAACGCTCAACAGCGACGGACTGAACGCCGGGAAGCGGGTCGCGAAGGCAAGCGCCCCGAACAGGATCAGCGATCCGACCTCGAGTGTCTTGGGCGAAACGTGAAGAACGAACCGGTCCCGGATGACCAGCAGGGCGGAAACGGCCGTGGCGGCCACGAGCGCGGCGTGGGTGCCGACCCGGTGCTCCAACAGCGCAAAGGTGATGAAGGGAACAAAGGCGAGCAGCAGTTTCACGGTGATCCTCCGGCGAAGGCGTCCCGCTGAAATTAGCATCCGCTGTTTGTTTCCGCCAACGAAATCGCGCTCGCCAACTCAGCCAGCGAATGCAGTCCCATCCGCCATCCGAACGATCCCAAGCGGCGTGCGCCCCGGCTATGTTGTCGAGCAGCGTCACGCCTGACGTGCCGGCGTACAAGAATCGTCAAGATTTTCGATTCTTGAATATTGCCTCGCGCGCTTGCCGATACCTTAGGGCTTTCGTTACTGAGGGATGGACATGTATTCACTACCCAAGCGTTGCGGCGCAGAGTTCTTCGGCACCTTCTGGCTGGTGCTGGGCGGTTGCGGCGCGGCGGTGCTTGCCGCCGGTTTTCCCCAACTGGGCATCGGATTCGCGGGCGTTGCGCTGGCGTTCGGCCTGACCGTCCTGACGATGGTCTTCGCTGTGGGCCACATATCTGGCGGGCACTTCAATCCTGCTGTCACAGTCGGCCTGGTGGCCGGCGGACGCTTCCCCGCCCGAGAAATCCTGCCGTACGTCATCGTTCAGGTCCTGGGCGCCATCGCCGCTGCGGCAGTCCTGGCCTGCATCGCCAACGGCAAGCTGGGTTTCGACCTGAGGGCCAGCCACTTCGCCGCCAATGGCTATGGCGCCTATTCACCGGGCAAGTACACGCTGCTGGCCGCGATGGTGACCGAAGTGGTGCTGACGGCCGGCTTTATCTTCGTGATTCTCGGCGCCACCAGCAGGCGGGCGCCGGCCGGCTTTGCGGCCATTCCCATCGGCTTTGCGCTGACCCTTATTCACCTCATCAGCATCCCGGTCACCAACACGTCGGTGAACCCGGCACGCTCGACCGGACCGGCGCTGTTCGTGGGTGGCTGGGCGTTGGAACAGTTGTGGCTGTTCTGGCTGGCGCCTATCGTCGGCGCGGTCATCGGCGCGGTGGCCTACCGGCTGGTCAGCGACCCGGCGATCGAACGCGCCTGACAGGGCGGAAACGCGGCGCGAGGGATCACTTCAGAGCCCCTGTGAGCTGAAAATGGGGCCGGTCAGATGATGGCGCGAGGAAGCAGGTTGTACATTACGCACTATCACCTGCTTCACCTTTACAGGATCGCCCATCATGACCGCCCCAGAAGTCGTTATCTCCCCCTCGATCGCCTGCGCGAACGACCGGCCCTTCGTGCTGTTCGGCGGCATTAATGTGCTGGAATCCAAGGATCTGGCGCTGCGCGCGTGCGAGGAATACCAACGCGTCACCCGCAAACTGGGCATTCCCTACGTATTCAAGGCGTCGTTCGACAAGGCCAATCGCTCGTCCATCCATTCGTACCGCGGCCCAGGCCTCGAAGAAGGCATGAAGATCTTCGAAGCCGTGAAAAAGGAATTCGGTGTGCCGGTCATCACCGACGTCCACGAACCGTGGCAGGCGGCGCCGGTGGCCGAAGTTGCCGATATCCTGCAACTGCCGGCCTTTCTGGCGCGCCAGACCGATCTGGTCGTCGCGCTTGCCAAGACGCAGCGCGTGGTCAACATCAAGAAGCCGCAGTTCCTCAGCCCCGCGCAGATGCTGAACATCGTCGAGAAGTTCACCGAGGCCGGCAACGACAAGCTGATTCTGTGTGATCGCGGCACCAGCTTTGGCTACGACAATCTGGTCGTCGACATGCTGGGTTTCGGCGTCATGAAAAAGGTGTCCAGCAACCGCCCGCTGATCTTCGACGTCACCCACGCGCTGCAGCAGCGTTCGTCGCTGGACGCGGCATCCGGCGGTCGTCGTGAACAGGTCGCAGACCTGGCGCGCGCCGGCATGGCGGTCGGGCTGGCGGGCCTTTTCCTGGAAGCCCACCCCGATCCCAAGAACGCGAAATGCGATGGCCCCAGCGCGTTGCCGCTGGACAAGCTCGAGCCCTTCCTGACGCAACTCAAGCAGCTCGACGACCTGGTGAAGTCCTTTGCGCCGATCGACATCGAACCCTGACGCGCGCGCGGTCATCACACGGCCGCCAAGCTGTTATACGATCCAGGCCAAACGTTAGGGAGGCCTGGATGTCTTTGTATGTGATCGTCGCCGTGCGCAAAGAGGCCGGAAGTGGCCATATCGCCTACGTGCGCTGGGGGCAGGCCGTGCGCGGCGTTCCCGGCTGGATCTCGGAGCCCACGACGGCCGCAGCCGCCGAAGTCATTGAACTCATCAAGGAAGGCGCCGAGGTCGAGACCGCGATCAGTGTCGACGGCCTCACCGTCGCTTCGCGCGCGGTGCGTGTGCTGGTGGACGCCGGCGGGCGTGAACACCTTGCATCGGTGCCGGTGCCCAGTTCCACCTTGCACACGCTGTTCGACCTGCCGGAGTTCTAACCGGTGCGGCTGCCCTAGCGGCGGCCCTCGGCAAAGTTGACCAACGCGTCGCCGGCCATCCGATAGCGCACCCACTCATCCTGCGGCAGCGCGCCGATGGATTGATAGAAGTCGATGGCGGGCTGATTCCAGTCCAGCACACTCCACTCGAGCCGTCCGCAGCCGTTCGCCACGGCCTCGCGTGCCAGATGGCGCAGCAGGTCGCGTCCCGCGCCGATTCCACGGTGCTCGGGCGTGACGTACAGGTCCTCGAGATAGATGCCGTTTTTTCCGAGCCAGGTGGAGTAGCTGTAGAAATAGACGGCGTAGCCTATGGCCTTGCCGTCCAGCAGGCACATCAACGCCCGGGCGGGGGCGCCTTCGGCAAACAAGGTGCGTTCGACGTCGTCGGCGCTGGCGATCACCTCGTGCGCAGCGCGTTCATAGACGGCCAGTTCGGTAATGAAGGCATGGATCTGGGCCGCGTCCGACGGTGCGGCAGGACGAATTTCGATATTCACGGATCTTTCCTGTTTGTTGGGATGGCTATCCTACTCGCTATTGGCGCAGCGGGCAGGCCGGAACGTGGGGAATACCCTTGTTGCGCGGCGGACCGCCCGGCGCGACGCTTTATCGGGATTGCACCCAGAGTCCAGACGCGTGCTCACGAAGGATGCCTTCAATGCCCGAGACTGCTCCTGCTGTCGCACACAAGCCGCCGCCCGCCGGCCGCAGACGGCGGTTTTCCTGGATCTGGCTGGTGCCTATTGTTGCGGCGCTGGGTGGCCTGCTGCTGGTGCTGAAGGTCTGGATGGACGCAGGGCCCGAGGCCACGATCAGCTTCCAGACGGCGGAAGGGCTGGAGGCCGGCAAGACACAGGTGCGCTACAAGGAAGTCAACGTCGGCACCGTCCAGCGCGTGGCGCTCAACGAGGACCGGACCGGCGTGATTGCGACGGTGCAGCTCAACAAGGACGCGGCCGGGCTCCTGCAGGAGGGCACCGTGTTCTGGGTGGTGCGGCCGCGCCTGACGCTCAGTGGCGTTTCAGGCCTGAACACGTTGCTGTCCGGCGCCTACATTGGCCTGGATCCCGCCGGCCGTAATGGCGACAGCGATCCGCGCAAGGCGACCAAGTTCGCTTTCGTCGGTCTGGAAGTCCCGCCCGAGGTGACGCAGGACAGGCCGGGCAAGCGCTTCACCCTCAAGGGCCACGACCTCGGTTCGCTGGACATCGGATCGCCTGTCTATTTCCGGCGCATCGCGGTAGGGCAGGTGGTGAGCTATCGCCTGGATGCCACCGGCCAGGGCGTCGATATCCAGGTGTTTGTCGATGCGCCCAACGACGCCTTCGTCAACGAAGGCACGCGTTTCTGGAACGCCAGCGGGGTGGACTTCTCGGTGGACGCAGGCGGGCTGCAAGTGCGGTCTCAGTCGTTGGTGTCGGTGATCGTGGGCGGCGTCGCCTTCGACTCGGTTGAGACCCGTTTACACACCGCAGCCAAGCCGGACGCCGCGTTCGTCATCTATCCCTCAGAGACTGCGGCGCGCGCGCAGCCGGACGGCACGCCGCTGCGCATCCGCATGCGGTTCGACCAATCGGTGCGCGGACTGTCCGTGGGCGCGCCCATTGACGCGTTTGGCGCGTCGGTCGGACAGGTGGATGCCATCGGACTGGAACTCGATCGCACCACGCAGCAGTTCTATGCCCTGGTGGATGCCACCCTCTATCCGGAACGGCTGGGCGCCAAAACGTTTGAAGAGATCAAGGAGTTTTCGGGCTCTACGGTCACGCATCCCAGCGGCAAGCTGATGGCGGCCTTGATCGACCAGGGATTACGGGCGCAATTGCGCATCGGCAATCTCCTGACAGGCCAGTTGTATGTCGCCTTTGCGGTCTTCCCGGACGCCGAGCCCGTGACGTTCAAGATGGAGGAGGCGCCTTTCATTCCCACGGTGCCGAACAATCTGGACCAGTTGCAGCTGCAGATCAACAGCATCCTGACCAAGCTGGACAGGATTCCCTTTGAAGGTCTGGGCGCTGAACTCAATAACCTGCTGCAGGGCACATCCAAGCTGGTGAAGCGGCTGGACACACAGCTTGCGCCCGAGGCGACCGCGACGTTGCGTCAGGCAAGCCGGTCGCTCGCCGCCGTCGGTGGGCTGCTCAGCCCCGATGCCGGCCTGCCCGTCAACACGAGCGCATTGCTGCAGGAACTGGCGCGCACGGCGAGGTCGCTACGGGAGTTGGCAGACTACCTGCAGGCTCACCCGGGGTCACTGCTGCGAGGGCGCGCGCCGGATCCGGTGACGGGTCGATCGACGGCCCGGTAATGGGCGTAAGCAGCCTTGCATCGAGTTTCCTAACCCGCAGGTGTCCAATACCCCGGACCGCCTGCCGCATCAAAGTGCCGGCGGCCACCTTTGGTGTCTGACACCGGTTTCCATCGGGAACGCGACTTGCTGTATGACGCCGGGGCGCCGGTGGGTTGCGGACCGAGCGGTTCCCCGTCAGAGCGGAGACTCAGCATGGACCATAGTGAAATGATGGCGCGCATGATTACGTTGCCGGTGTCGCCGGGCAGATTCGACGGGTGGGACGGCGTGCTGTCAACCCTTGCGGACTGCCTTATGCAGGTGCAGGGAAAGCTCACGGAAGCCGATGTGAAGCGCTTTCTGGACGTGGGCGCGCTGGTGTATCGGACCTGCTGTCAGGACGAGGCGCGCCAGCGCTGGACGGCCGAGGAACTGGCTGCCTATCACCGCAAGGCGCCTGCAGACGCCTGAGGGGCGCGCTTCAAAAAAGGCACTGCCTCAAGGCAAAGGTCCTGCCAAACGCGCGGACCTCGTCGCCGTCCACCGATGCCGCCACATCCCAGTGGTCGCCTCGGGTGACCAGAATGGATTGACTTGAAAAAGCGTGACGAAGCGCAAACTGCCAGAACGCGCCTTCCGAGCCTTCTGGCGCCAGGTCATGCGGCCCGATCTGCAGCCGCGACGGCCGGGGGGTTGCGCCCACCGACCACTTCAGCGCGATCAACAAGAACGCGAAACGCGCGGATGCAGAAGCGGGTTGAATGCACAGCACTCGAATCTTATCGCTCATGGCCACCACCCTGGCTGAACAGATGAGCCAGCGTAGCAAACGCCGTGCCGAGCATCCATACCGCGTTTGGTCGATTCAACGCAGCGCCCGAGTCCTGACGTATGACCGGTTGATAGAATGGCCGGCCGCCCAGCGCCGTCTTGCTCAGGAGATCCACATGTCCCGAATCGTCGTCAATCCCGATACGGTATTCAATTCTGTGCAGTATGGATTCAGTCAGGCGGTTATCGTGACCGGGCAGCGCCGTATGCTGCTGTCCGGCCAGGTCGGCGTGGACGCCAATGAGAAGACGGTCGGTCCGGGGCTTCAGGTGCAAACCGAGGCCGCGCTGGACAACATCGAGCGCGTGCTGGCGGCGGCCGGCGGCAAACTGTCGCAGGTCATCATGCTGCGCATCTACATCTGCGATTCGGTGAGCACCGAACAGGAAGTCGTGGCGCAGGCGTTGCGGGACCGCTTCAAGGTCGATCCGCCGCCTTCTTCCTGGATCATCGTCAGCGGGCTGTCGCTGCCGGAATGGTTGATCGAGATCGAAGCGGAAGCGATGCTCGACTGAGCAGCGGGTTGCGGCTTTCCATTCCTGCTAGGCTGACGCCTCGCGCCATGGCGGCTGGGCAAAAGCTGCGCGCAGGGACGCCAGAAATCCCGCCGTGCGCGCGGACAACTCCTGCCGGGACTTCACCAACGCCACGACATTCGCGTCGGGCAGATTCCAACCCGCCAGCAACGGCACGAGTTCACCCGTGCGCGTGTGCGCGGTCACGTCCCATTCCGACCGCGCAATGATGCCGTGTCCAGCCCGCGCCCATTCCAACGCCGTCGCGCCGGCATTGCACGACATGACGGGCGCGATGCGCACGGCGACCCCCGCGCCGCGGGCACGCCTGAACCGCCACAGCGTCACGTCCTCGTCGTTTTCGCGCAAGGCGATGCAGTCGTGGTTGCGCAGGTCCTCCGGCGTGGTCGGCGAGCCACGGCGCGCCAGGTAGGCGGGCGATGCGCACAGGATGCGCCGGTTGGGCGCCAGCGGGTAGGCGACCAGCGTGGAGTCGCGCAACTCGCCGATATGAATCATCACGTCCCAGTTATCCGACGCCAGCCGGGGAGGGCCGTCCGACAATGTCAGACTGGCCGTGACGTCTTCGCTGCGCGACCGGAAATCCGCGACCAATCCGGCGATGTAACGTTGCCCGAAGCCCAGCGGTGCAACCACCCGCAGGTGTCCCGCCACGACGCCGCGGCGTCCCGCAAGTTCGTCGGCCAGCAAGGTCAGGTCATTGCAGATCTGCGCGGCCCGCATGGCCAACAGACGGCCTTCTTCGGTCAGCGCGATGCCTCGGGCCGGCCGATTGACCAGCCGTACGCCCAGCCGCTTTTCCAGCGCGTTCAGGCGCTGCGTGATCGCGGGTGGCGTTACGTCCAGCGCGCGCGCTGCTTGCGCAAGCGAGCCGGCGGTCGAAAGGCTCAGGAAAAAGCGCAGGTCGTCAGTGGCAATCATTCAGTTACGGCTTAATGGGATATTAAGTTGCCATTAAACAAGGTAAGCGCCTTCCGCGCCATACTGCGTGCTGATTCCCGCAGGCCCGTCCTGCCTGCCGCTCACTCGCAAAGAGATTGCCATGACCCTGGAAACCGTCGTATCCACGCTGGATGCCCTGGAAACGCCCTGTCTGCTGCTCGATGAAACGCGCATGATGCGCAATATCGCGCGGCTGAACGCCCTGATGGCCGGCCACGGCGTCCGTTTGCGGCCCCATCTGAAAACGCCCAAGTCCATCGAGGTCGCCCGCCGGCTGATGACGACGCCGCAAGGGCCAGCCGCCGTCTCGACCTTGCAGGAGGCCGAACAGTTCGCCGCCGCTGGCGTCACGGATCTGCTGTATGCGGTGGGCGTGTCGCCGTCGAAGCTCAACCGCGTGCTGGCTTTGCGACAGCGCGGCGTCGACCTGACCGTTGTCGTCGACAGCATCGAGGCCGCGCGCGCGGTGTCGGCGCGTGCCAAGGCTGCCGGCGATCCCATCCCGGCGCTCATCGAGATCGATTGCGACGGCCACCGTGCCGGCGTGCAGCCCAAGGACACGGACCAACTGCTGGCAATCGCGCGCGTGTTGCACGAAGACGGCGCGTGCCTGCGCGGCGTCATGACGCACGCGGGCGAATCCTATGGCTGCCGCAGCGTCGAGGCGATTGCGGACATGGCCGAACAGGAACGCTGGGCCGCCGTGAGCTGCGCAAAGGCGATCCGCGGCGCGGGCCTGCCGTGCCCGGTCGTCAGCGTCGGCTCCACGCCCACCGCGCATTTTGCGCGCAATCTGGATGGCGTGACGGAAGTCCGCGCCGGCGTGTACGTCTTCTTCGACTTGGTCATGGCCGGGTTGGGCGTGTGCAGCGTGGACGACATCGCTGCGACGGTGCTGACCACCGTCATCGGCCATCAGCCCGAGAAGGGCTGGATTCTGGTCGACGCGGGATGGATGGCCATGTCGCGGGATCGTGGCACCGCCAAGCAGCCGGTGGATCAGTTGTACGGGCTGGTGTGCGATGTGGACGGCAAGGTCTATCCGGACGTGCTGCTGGCCGAAACCAACCAGGAGCAGGGGATCATCAAGGTGCGCCCTGGCAGCAACGCGGTCCTGCCGGACCTGCCCATCGGCGCCAAACTGCGCATTGTCCCGAATCACGCCTGCGCGACGTGCGCGCAGCACGACGCCTACGAGGTCGTGCGCCCCGGCGAGCCGGGCGTGGTGGCACGCTGGGAACGCTTCCGTGGCTGGTGAGCCGCGCATCAAAAAGGATTTCGGCATGGACTTCATTCAAACGCCCGATGCCACGCCGCCGGCCGGGCATTATTCCCAGGCGGTTCGCGCCAACGGCTTCGTCTTCGTATCGGGGCAGTTGGGTTTTTTGCCGCCGGCCGGACCCGGAGTGCGCCCCGTGCTGGCGGCGGACGCGGCCGGCCAGACAAGGGAAGCGCTGCGCAGCGTGCGGGCCATTCTCGAAGCCGCAGGCTCGTCGGTATCGTCCGTGGTCAACGTCACCGTTTACATCCCGGACGTCAGTCTGTGGGATGAGGTCAACGCGGTGTACGAAGCGTGCTTTGGCAGCCACCGCCCCGCGCGCGCCATCGTGCCCACGCGCGAACTCCATTACGGCGCGCTGGTGGAAATCAGTGTCGTGGCGGTGGGCTGACCGGGTTCTGAGGGGCAAGGACAGACGCGAGAGGCCGGCAAACAGGCGGCGCCTATAATGCGAGCGCCTCAATGCCCTTGGCGGAGACCGTCCACATGCACTACGAGTATCTGTTCTGGTCCATGGCTGCCACGGTGGCCGCCGCACTTGCCGGCGGCGCCTTGTGCGGCCGCCTGCAGTCCGTCAAGCAACTGGTGATCGGCTTGCTGGGGTGGGCGGCGGCAATCTTCGCGGTGGTGCTGCTGCTGGCGCGCCAGGGCGGGTTCGATGAACTGGCGGCGATGCTGTCCATCGCCGCCTTCATGTTCAGTCTGGTGATCGGCACCGCGGCGGCGCTGCTGACGCGGCGTATCCGGCTACACCGTCAACAACAGCAAATGCCTCAATCGTTGCGCCAATGACGCGCAGAGCGGCCGGCCGGGCCTTTCATTCTTCCGCGTCGAAGTCCTCATCCTCTTCGTCGTCCTCATCCTGCTCGAGGGCGTCGTAACCCTTCCAGGTAATGCGCCAGCGCGTCGCACCGGCGTTCGCCGAAGTCTCGCTGACCTGCTTGACCAAGCCAGCGTCTTCCAGCAGGTCCAGGTGATGCGCGATGACCTGCAGGCCTTGCTCTTCGGGATGCGGCGCCAGCGCGGCGTTCTTGATGTCGTGCGTGCTGAGGTTGGGGCCGGGGGCGTCGCGCAGGGCGCCCAGAATCGTGACGACCAAGTCGAAATCGCGTTGCATGTTGTTCACCATGTAGGGGTAAAAGAACACGCCGACGATAGCAGACTTCGGCTGCAGCAATAGGACTGTGCGCGCGCCTGCGTTACAGTCCGGGGTTCTTGCTAAACCACATTCGAAAACACCATGAAAAAACCCGCAGAACGGGATTGCCTGGCGGTCGTCCCCGGCTACACGGGCCAGTCCGCCAAGCTGTTCCTCTCGCGCGGCGAGGATGAGCGCATCGACGGCGTGACCGTCTACGACCTGCTCGGCCACGTCAAGCAGCATGGCGACGCCGAGGCCGCCGCCGCCTGGGTGGGCGAATGGCTCGCCAAAGAGGCCGACAACCGTAAGGCCCGCCGCACGCAGCTCCAGGCCCAGCTTTTCCTGTGCAAGCTGGCCGGTGACGAGAAGACCGCCTTCCTGGCTGCACAAAAGCCGCTGGCCCGCGTGTTGGCCGAAGCCGGGGTGCGCTGCCGTAGCGTGGCGGCCACGTCCGGGGCCGCCCGCCAGTCTCTGGGGCCCCTGTCCAAGAAACGTTAGCCTAAGGCTGTTATAGTCGCGCCTGGGCGTGCGTGAGCACCTGCATGGTGCAGCGCCCTGGCGGGCTCAGCCCGCAAATCAAGGAAGATGGAAATGGAAATACTCAGTCGGCACGTTGCCGACGTAGCGGGCGGCGTCGAGCTGCACACCACGCTGGATGGCGAAAGCATCAGCGTCTATGTCGTGATGGGCATAGATGATCTCAATGCGATCGCAGACATCGTGCCGCGCGAAAAAGTCGATGCAGGAGCGGACATACACGCCGCCAATGTCGACAATGTTGATAATGCGCAAGAACAGATCGACCAAGTGCTGGAAAATATGAATCCCGGCGACGTGGCGGTTTTCCTTTGCTCGGGTCCCGATGCTTTTGGCGCGGCGCTCGACTTGTTGGGTTTACCTATCGACGAGTAAGCCTGACGGCAAACCATAGTGTCATCCAAACGGCGTATTGCAGGTCGTACGCGCTTTTGATGGCATTTATATAAGCCTTGTTTGTTTTTTTATGATGTATTGGTGTTAACACCAATGCAGGGACTCGTTTACCCTTTAAAAACGTGCGAAATAACTGCGCAGTTTCTCTTTGTTGCATTATTGGCACGTATTTTTTAGGATTATGTTGACTTGTGAGGGGAACATAACGATAGTGTCGGCACACGATCACAAGCGTTGCGATTTTCGATCAGTGCCGTGCCTTTTCCGGCTCAGCGTTATTGTTCTACTGTCCCCTCCTTGATTGATTCGTGACCTCCGGGCATTTGCCCATTATCTCTAGGAAATACAGTATGGAAACCGGCGTCGTTAAGTGGTTCAATTCGGAAAAGGGTTATGGCTTCATCACCCCGGAAGCGGGCGGCAAGGACCTCTTCGCTCACTTCTCCGAAATTCAGGGCTCGGGCTTCAAGTCTCTGGAAGAGAACCAGCGCGTCAGCTTTGTGACGGCCAATGGCCCCAAGGGCCCGCAAGCCACGAAGATTCAAGTCCTGTAAGGATCTGAGTTTTCTCAAGAAGGCCCCTCGCGGGGCCTTTTTTGTTTTCTGCGCGGTATCCTTGACGGCCGATTCTCCTCGCGGCCAACGCTTCGGCGGCGGCAGCGCGTCCAAATCCCCCGAGCCATCGCCGCCATGACCACCACACCGCCAAAGCCGTTCGCCCTGCAACCCGACGATGTAGTCGTATTCTGGCTGGACGCGGGTCCCTCGCAGTGGTTCAGCAAAAGCGCCCAGTTCGATGCGGCCTTTCGGGCGCGCTTCGAAGACGCTCATATGGCGGCCGCTTCCCGCCGGCTCGATGCCTGGCTGGACGAACCCGCCGGCGCGATCGCGTTGATGATCCTGTTGGACCAGTTTCCTCGCAACGCCTACCGCGATACCGGGCATATGTTCGCCACTGACGCGTTGGCGCTGCATTTTGCCGAACGCGCCATCGCGGCGGGCCATGATCTTGCGGTCGACGCCTCGCTGCGCCAGTTTTTCTACATGCCGTTCGAACACGCCGAGAACCTGGCGGCGCAGAATCGGGCCATCGCGTTGATGGAGCCGCTGGGCGCGGAAGCCGTGCGATGGGCCGTCCTGCATCGCGACATCATCAAGCGGTTCGGGCGCTTCCCGCACCGGAACGCGGCATTGGCACGGCAGACGACCCAGGCCGAACGCGAGTTCCTGGAATCGGGTGGTTTCGCAGGGTAGGGCGCGCGGCACGCACAGAGCTTTCAAAATGGCGCAGTGTCCACGTGTATCGGTACGTGGCAAGTTGAAAATGTTGAGCGTGCCGTGGGGGCCGGCTTGCGCTCTTTAGCGGGTGTAGCGGGCTTTTCGGGGCGCGAATCCAGCCCTTTCGGACATTTGACGTTTTTCCGGGTTCACCAATAAACTGGTTTCAGCGAGATTCTCAAGCGACGCGGTCTGCGTTCTCCTTGGTCGCCGTCAGTGGTGCCGCGGTTGCTATCCTCTCCCATCCTTGAAGATCTGGCGTCCCGCGAGCAATCGCTTTTTAGGTCAAGG
The DNA here is from genome assembly GCF_040775605.1 of Achromobacter animicus. NCBI lineage: Bacteria > Pseudomonadati > Pseudomonadota > Betaproteobacteria > Burkholderiales > Alcaligenaceae > Achromobacter > Achromobacter animicus. The sequence goes on along the minus strand of NZ_JAYGJK010000001.1, from coordinate 3,686,982 downwards.
ACATCCCATGGCAACCGGCATCGTCAAGTGGTTCAACGCCGAAAAGGGTTATGGCTTCATCATGCCCGACGACGGCAGCAAGGATCTTTTCGCTCACTACTCCGAAATCCGTAGCGAAGGCTATAAGTCGCTACAAGAAAACCAGCGGGTCACTTTCGACGTTGGTACCGGCCCCAAGGGTCCCAGCGCCAAGAACATCAAGGTCGCGGCCTGAGCTTCTTGGGTAGTGCTCCGGGTTCTGACCCGGTGTTCTATCCATAAAAAAGCCCCCACGTTTTGCGCGTGGGGGCTTTTTTTGTCCTGGCTTGGCTTAGTGCTTGGCTGAGCTGCCGGTCGACAGCTTGTCGACCAAGGCGATCCCCAGCGCCGACAGGATGAAGATGGCGTGGATGATGGTCTGCCACATCACGCCGGCTTCGGTGAAGCGCGCGTTCGGCGTGCCGATGGTGCCGGCTTCGATGAAGGTGCGCAGCAGGTGGATCGACGAGATGCCGATGATGGCCATCGCAAGCTTCACTTTCAGCACGCTGGCATTGACGTGGCTAAGCCACTCCGGCTGGTCCGGATGGTTCTGCAGGCGCAGGCGCGACACGAACGTCTCGTAGCCGCCCACGATGACCATCACCAGCAGGTTGGAGATCATGACCACGTCGATCAGTCCCAGCACGATCAGCATGATTTCCATTTCGCCGAAGCTGGTGGCGTGGGTGACCAAATGCCAGAGTTCCTTGAGGAACAGCATCACGTAGACGCCCTGCGCGACGATGAGGCCCAGGTATAGCGGTAGCTGCAGCCAGCGCGAACTGAAGATGAGGCTGGGAAGCAGGCCTAGGCGGGGAGGGGGATTCGGGATCATGTTGGGTGCGAGCCGTTGGGTTTGCGGAAAAAAGCGCGGCGGCAATTCTATCAACGCCATGGGACAGCGGACATCTCTTTTGACCGGCTTTAAAAGGGCCTCGCGATGCTTAGCATGGCAGCCTTCGAATTGCTCGGCTATTTGGTAAGAGAAAATCGCATTTGCGAAACTCTGTGCCGGAATGCTTCGAAAGCTGTGGGCGTATATAGAATTGCCGCCTCGTTTGCATAGAACAAGTCAATAGGAGTTTGTTCCCATGAAGATCCGCTACACCGTCGCCGCGTTGGCCGTTGCGCTCGCCCCTTACTCGGCCGCACATGCGTTGGACATCGGTGGGCTCGTCGGCGCCGGCGCCAAGGTCGTCCAGGCGGCCACGCTGAGCGATGCCGAGATCAAGACCCTGTCGGACAAGGCGTGCGCGCAAAGCGATTCGCAGGAAAAGACCGCCGCGCCGGGCAGCAAGTACGACGCCCGTCTGCAGAAGATCGCCAAGGCGCTGGGCAGCACGGTCAATGGCCAGAAGGCCAGCTACAAGGTCTATGTCACCAAGGACGTCAACGCGTGGGCAATGGCCAACGGCTGCATCCGCGTGTATAGCGGTCTCATGGACATGATGACGGACGACGAAGTGATGGGCGTGGTCGGCCACGAAATCGGTCACGTGGCGCTGGGCCACACCAAGAAGGCGATGCAGACCGCCTACACGGTGTCGGCTGCGCGTGATGCGGCGGGCGCGGCTGGCGGCGCGACGGTGGCTCAGTTGAGCTCCTCGCAACTGGGCGACCTGACCGAGAAGTTCATCAATGCGCAGTTCTCGCAATCGCAGGAAAGTGCGGCGGACGATTATTCGTTCGACCTGCTGCAGTCCAAGAAACAGAATACGCGTGGCCTCGTGACCGCGTTCCAGAAGCTGGCCGAGCTGGACGGCGGCAAGAGCGATATGATGAGCTCCCACCCGTCCTCGGCCAAGCGTGCACAACACATCGAAGACCGCATCGCCAAGGCCAAGTAACCTCTCGGCTAGGCGTCCGTCCTCGCTTTTTGGGCGATAAACGGGGCGCGAGCATCCGGGCAAATCCGGGGCTCGCGCCCCTTTGCGTCAGGGTTCCGGAAGTTCCGGTAAAATGCCGCGTTTATCCGCCCGTAATCTCATCTCTCGGAAAATAGGTCTTTTAATGCAGCCTGTGGTTGAAACCCTCTCCGGCCTGGAGCGCCGTGTTGATCTGGCCGTCTCGGTGGCCGACGTCGAAAAGGAAGTCCAGGCGCAATTGAAGCGCGTGGCTCGGACCGCCAAGGTCCCCGGCTTCCGTCCGGGCAAGGCGCCGCTCGCCATGCTCGAGCGCAGCCATGGCCCCAGCATCCGCTACGACGTGATCAATAGCCAAGTTGGCCGTGCCTTTGAACAAGCCATCGACGGCGCCAAGTTGCGCGTTGCCGGCGCCCCGAACCTCGAGCCCAAGACGGAAGGCGTTTCCGACGACACGCTGGCGTTCACCGCCACGTTCGAGGTCTACCCCGAAGTCGCCGTGCCGGACCTGTCCGAACTGGCCGTCACCCGCTACGAAACCGCCGTCACCGACGCGGAAGTCCAGCAGACGCTGGACGTGCTGCGTAAGCAACGCGCCACGTTCGAAGCCCGTGAAGGCCGCGCCAGCGCCGACGGCGACCGCGTCACCCTCGACTTCGCCGGCGCCATCGACGGCGTGCCGTTCGAAGGCGGCAAGGCCGAAGACTTCCCGTTCGTGCTCGGCCAAGGCCGCATGCTGCCGGAATTCGAAGAAGCCGCCCGCGGCCTGAAGGCTGGCGAAACCAAGGTTTTCCAGCTCAAGTTCCCGGATGACTACCAAGGCGTTGAAGTCGCCGGCAAGACCGCCGAATTCACCATCACCATCAAGGAAGTGGCTGAAGGCGTCCTGCCCGAACTGAACGGCGAATTCGCCAAGTCGCTCGGCCAAGCGGAAGGCGACGTCGAAAAGCTCAAGGCCGACATCCGCAGCAACATCGAGCGCGAAGTCAAGGTCCGTTCGCAAGGCCGCACCAAGGCCAGCGTCATGGACGCCCTGGTCGAAGCCGGCAAGTTCGACGTGCCGAAGGCCCTGATCGACAACGACGTGCAAGGCCGTATCGCCGCTGCCCGCGAAGAACTGAAGCAGCGCGGCGTGCCCAACGCCGAATCCGTGCCGATCCCGGCCGAGGCTTTCTCGACCGAATCCGAGCGCCGCGTCCGCCTTGGCCTGCTGGTGTCCGAACTGGTCAAGCAAGCTCAGCTGCAAGCCAAGCCGGAACAGGTGCGCGCACGCATCGAAGAGTTCGCCCAGAACTACGAACAACCCGCCCAGGTTGTCAGCTATTACCTGGCAGACCGCCAGCGTCGTGCTGAAATCGAGGCTATCGTGCTCGAAGACAACGTCGTCGCGCATGTTCTGGAAAAGGCCAAGGTCACCGACGAAAAGGTGGCTTTCGATCAGTTGATGGGGATGGCGTAACACTATGCAGAGATTCACCGATTTCTATGCGGCAATGAATGGCGGGTCTTCGGTGACCCCCACCGGCCTGGGCTACATTCCCATGGTGATCGAGCAGTCGGGGCGCGGCGAGCGCGCCTACGACATCTATTCGCGTCTGCTCCGCGAACGGCTCATTTTCCTGGTGGGTCCGGTGAACGACGCCACGGCCAACCTGGTCGTGGCTCAGTTGCTGTTCCTGGAATCGGAGAATCCTGACAAGGACATTTCCCTGTACATCAACTCGCCCGGCGGGTCGGTGTACGCGGGAATGGCCATTTTTGACACCATGCAGTTCGTCAAACCGGACGTGTCCACCCTGTGCACCGGCCTCGCGGCCAGCATGGGCGCGTTCCTGCTGGCGGCTGGCAAGAAGGGCAAGCGTTTCACCCTGCCCAACTCGCGCATCATGATTCACCAGCCCTCGGGCGGCGCCCAGGGCCAGGCTTCCGACATCCAGATCCAGGCCCGCGAAATCCTGGACCTGCGCGAGCGCCTCAACCGCATCCTGTCCAACAACACCGGACAGAGCATGGAGCGCATCGAACTGGACACGGAACGTGACAACTTCATGTCGGCCGAAGATGCGGTATCGTATGGCCTGGTGGACAAGGTCATGGCCTCCCGGTCCGAAGGCTGACTTCCCGGTTGAACCAGACCCGCTGCCATCATGTTTGAGTAAGCGCATGCGCTAGGCCATTTACCCGGCCTGGCGCATCTTTACCTGAGATACGAAAGAAATATGCCTGAAAAAAAGGGATCGGCAGACGCTAAGGTGCTGCATTGCTCGTTTTGCAATAAAAGCCAGCACGAAGTCCGCAAGCTGATCGCGGGTCCGTCGGTATTCATCTGCGATGAATGCATAGATCTGTGCAACGACATCATCCGCGAAGAGGCGCAGGCCACCGCGCGCGCGGCGATTCGTTCCGAGCTGCCCACTCCGGCTGAAATCAAGACTTTCCTCGACCAGTACGTCATTGGGCAATCGTCGCCCAAGCGCATGCTGGCCGTGGCCGTCTACAACCACTACAAGCGCATTCGCCACGGCGAAATCAAGGGCGACGAAGTCGAACTCTCCAAGAGCAACATCATGCTGATCGGGCCCACCGGCTCCGGCAAGACGCTCCTGGCCCAGACGCTGGCTCGCATGCTGAACGTGCCCTTCGTCATGGCCGACGCCACCACGCTGACCGAAGCCGGTTATGTGGGTGAAGACGTCGAAAACATCATTCAGAAGTTGCTGCAGAACTGCAACTATGAAGTCGAAAAAGCCCAGCGCGCCATCATCTACATCGACGAGATCGACAAGATTTCGCGCAAGTCCGACAACCCGTCCATCACCCGCGACGTGTCGGGCGAGGGCGTGCAGCAGGCCTTGCTGAAGCTGATCGAAGGCACGGTGGCGTCGGTGCCCCCGCAGGGCGGGCGCAAGCACCCCAACCAGGATTTCGTGCAGGTCGACACGACCAACATCCTGTTCATCGTGGGCGGCGCCTTCGACGGACTGGAAAAGGTCATCCGCGACCGCACTGAAAAGTCCGGTATCGGTTTCTCGGCGTCCGTGCGCGCCAAGTCCGAGCGCGGCGTCGGTGAACTGTTCTCCGAAGTCGAGCCCGAAGACCTCATCAAGTTCGGTCTCATCCCCGAATTGGTCGGCCGTCTGCCCGTGGTCGCCACGCTGGACGAGCTGGACGAAGCCGCGCTGGTCCAGATTCTGACCGAACCCAAGAACGCCCTGCTCAAGCAATTCCAGAAGCTGTTTGCCATGGAAGGCGCCGAGCTCGACGTGCGCCCCGCCGCACTGAAGGCCATCGCCCGCAAGGCGCTGCGTCGCAAGACGGGTGCTCGCGGTCTGCGCTCCATCATCGAGCAGGCGCTACTCGACACCATGTACGACCTGCCGTCGCAGGGCAACGTCAAGCGTGTGGTGCTCGACGAAAACGCCATCGAAGGCGAGGGCAAGCCCTTGCTGATCTACGCGGATGAAAACGCCGCGCCAGAGAAGCCGGAGCGCGGAGAAGTCCGCGACGCCGCCGCCTGATATTTCAAAAAAGCCCGTTCTCGTAACGGGTTTTTTTGCCTAGGGCGCTTCTCCATCCACGATCACGCTTTTCAGCCGGCCGCCATGGCCGCATACTGAAGACGGTTCCAGGGCCTTTTTGGGGCCTTTTGGTGATCCAGGCGGCCGAGATCTTGAATTTTCGGCTATTGTTCCCATAACAGACGTAATTGACGAGTTTGCTCGGGTATTACCCGGGTTCCCGTCCCCATACGCCGAGTCATACCGAGGAACCTCATATGTCTGCCAGCCAGACCCTGCCTTCCGACCCGATCGACCTTCCCCTGCTGCCGCTGCGCGACGTCGTAGTGTTCCCGCATATGGTCATCCCGCTGTTCGTCGGCCGTCCGCGCTCCATCCGCGCGCTCGAGGTCGCGATGGAAGCGGGCAAAAGCATCATGCTGGTGGCTCAAAAGTCCGCCGGCAAAGATGACCCCACGCCTGAAGACGTATACGAAATTGGCTGCGTCGCCGGCATCCTGCAAATGCTCAAGCTGCCCGACGGCACCGTGAAGGTGCTGGTTGAAGGCACGCAGCGCGCGCGCATCAACACCATCGAAGACGCCGATTCGCACTTCACCTGCCAGGTGTCGCCTATCGAACCGGACGCCATGCAGGGCTCCGAAACAGAAGCCTTGCGCCGCGCCATCGTTGCGCAGTTCGAGCAGTACGTAAAGCTCAACAAGAAGATCCCCCCGGAGATCCTGACCTCGCTGGCTGGCATCGACGATGCTGGCCGCCTGGCCGACACGATCGCCGCGCATCTTCCCCTGAAGCTCGAGCAGAAGCAGAAGATGCTCGAGATCACCGGCACCTCCGAACGCCTCGAAGGCTTGCTCACGCAACTCGAAACCGAAATCGACATCCTCCAGGTCGAGAAGCGGATTCGTGGCCGCGTGAAGAAGCAGATGGAAAAGAGCCAGCGCGACTACTACCTGAATGAGCAGGTCAAGGCCATTCAGAAAGAGTTGGGCGAAGGCGAAGAGGGCGCGGACATCGAAGAGCTTGAAAAGAAGATCATCGCTGCCCACATGCCCAAAGAGGCGCGCAAGAAAGCCGATGCCGAGCTCAAGAAGCTCAAGCTCATGTCGCCCATGTCGGCCGAAGCCACTGTGGTGCGCAACTATATCGACACGCTCATCAATCTCCCCTGGAGAAAGAAGAGCAAGATCAACAACTCGATCAGCAACGCCGAGACGGTGCTGGACAACGACCACTACGGTCTCGAAAAGGTCAAGGAACGGATCCTCGAATATCTTGCCGTGCAACAGCGCGTGGACAAGGTGAAGGCGCCGATCCTGTGCCTGGTCGGCCCTCCGGGCGTCGGTAAAACCTCGCTTGGTCAGTCGATCGCCAAGGCCACGAACCGCAAGTTCGTGCGTATGGCCCTGGGCGGCGTGCGCGACGAAGCCGAGATCCGCGGTCACCGTCGTACGTACATCGGCTCGATGCCCGGCAAGATCGTGCAGAACATGTCGAAGGTTGGCGTGCGCAATCCGCTGTTCCTGCTTGATGAAATCGACAAGCTGGGCATGGATTTCCGCGGCGATCCCTCGTCGGCCTTGCTCGAAGTGCTGGACCCGGAACAGAACCACACATTCCAGGACCACTACATCGAGGTCGACTTCGATCTCTCCGACGTCATGTTCGTGGCGACCAGCAACACGCTGAACATTCCGCCGGCCCTGCTGGATCGTATGGAAGTGATCCGCCTGTCGGGTTACACCGAGGAAGAAAAGATCCACATCGCCCGCGACCATCTGCTGCCCAAGCTGATGAAGAACAACGGCGTGAAGGATACCGAGCTGACTGTCGACGACAGCGCGCTGCGCGATATCGTGCGTTACTACACCCGCGAAGCCGGTGTCCGTGCGCTCGAGCGCGAAGTGGGCAAGATCTGCCGCAAGGTCATCAAGCAATTGCTGACCCAAAGCGATCGCGCCAAGGCTGAGGGCAAGACGCTCGAGGTCAAGGCGGTCAACGTCACGGCCGACAACCTCAGCGATTACCTCGGTGTGCGCCGCTACGCGTTTGGCATGGCCGAAAAGGAAAACCAGATCGGTCAGGTGACCGGCCTGGCGTGGACGGAAGTCGGCGGCGACCTGCTGACGATCGAAGTCGCGGACATGCCCGGCAAGGGCGTCATCCAACGTACGGGTTCGCTCGGCGACGTGATGAAGGAATCGGTCGAAGCGGCGCGCACCGTTGTGCGTTCGCGGGCTCGCCGCCTGGGCTTTGCCGACAGCGTCTTCGAAAAGCACGACATGCACGTGCACGTGCCGGAAGGTGCGACGCCCAAGGACGGTCCGTCCGCGGGTATCGCGATCACCACGGCCATGGTGTCGGCCCTGTCGCGCATCCCGGTGCGCGCCGACGTCGCCATGACGGGCGAGATCACGCTGCGCGGCGAAGTGCTGCCGATCGGCGGCCTGAAGGAAAAGCTGCTCGCGGCTCACCGTGGCGGTATCAAGACGGTTCTGATTCCGGAAGAAAACGTCAAGGATTTGGCGGAGATCCCGGACAACGTCAAGAACCACCTCGAGATCGTGCCGGTGCGTTGGATCGACAAGGTGCTGGAACTGGCCTTGGAGCGTCTGCCGGAGCCGTTGGCCGAGGAAGAAGCCGTCAAGGAGCCCCTGGTTGCCAAGCCGGCTGAACCCGGCTCTACCGACCCGGTCATGAAGCACTGATGGCGTCTTGAACGCCAGGGCGCTCTCGAAAGAGGGCGCCCGAAGCCCAAGGGTGTCTAAAGTCTTACGGACCGCCCCAAAGCAAAAAACCCCGCTCAGTGAGCGGGGTTTTCTTTTGGATGTGGCATACCGGTAGCGAGGTATGGCGTAGGCGGCGTAAGCCGCCTGCAGGGCTTGGCTATGTGCAGGACAAGGTCCCCGGCTTAGTGCAGCGCTTGCGTGCGGATAAGACCCACCGCAATGCCTTCCAGCGCGAATTCCTGATCGGCCTTGACCACGATGGTTTCGAAGTCGGGATTTTCAGGCAGGAGCTCGATATGGCCGTTCTGGCGTTGAAGGCGCTTGACCGTGACATCGTCGCCGATACGAGCCACCACGATCTGGCCATTGCGGGCTTCAGATGCCTTTTTGACAGCCAGCAGATCGCCTTCAAGGATGCCTGCGTCGCGCATGCTCATGCCGCGGACTTTGAGCAGATAATCGGGCGCCTGGGCAAAGAGGCTGGGGTCCACGCCGACTTCGCGTTCGACATGCTCGGCCGCAAGAATCGGGCTACCCGCCGCAACACGGCCGACCAGCGGCAAGAGAAGCTGGGCGAGGGCAGGGATGGGGAGTGAGGCCTGGGCGGGCGCGGTGGCGGCGTCCTTCAGACGGATGCCCCGCGAGGCGCCGGCCGTGAGCTCGATGGCGCCCTTGCGTGCCAACGCCTTGAGGTGGTCTTCGGCGGCGTTGGGAGAGCGAAAACCCAGGGCCTGGGCGATCTCGGCACGCGTCGGCGGAAAGCCGGTGCGCGTGACCGTTTGCCTGATGAGGTCCAGGATTTGTTGTTGGCGATCCGTGAGTTTGCTGGCCATGGCGATGATCCGGTGCGAGCGGACTGTACATATATACAGCGCCATTCTGGGGGACGCAGCGCAAAAAAGCAAGCCGGTCTCGAAGCCAGCAAAAACGGGACCCGCAGGTCCCGTTTCTGGCTGAAGACGGCTTGGGCCGCCTGGTGATTTACAGCACAGCTGCGATGCCGGCTGCCACCTTGTCGATGTTGCCGCTGTTCAATGCGGCCACGCAGATGCGTCCGCTGGACACGGCGTAGACGCCATGTTCTTCACGCAGACGGTCCACCTGAGCGGCGGAGAGGCCCGAGTACGAGAACATGCCGCGCTGCTTCAGCACGAAGCTGAAGTCCTGCTTGCCGCCGTGCTCTTTGATCTTGTCGACCAGTTGCGCGCGCATCAGGCGGATGCGATCACGCATGCCGGCCAGTTCTTCTTCCCAGAGGGCGAACAGCTCGGGCGTGTTCAGCACCGTGGAGACCACCGTGCCGCCGTGCGTGGGCGGGTTGGAGTAGTTGGTGCGGATGACACGCTTGAGCTGGCTCAGCACGCGCGTGGCTTCGTCCTTGCTGCCGGCCACGACGGTCAGCGCGCCGACGCGCTCGCCGTACAGCGAGAACGACTTCGAGAACGACGAGCTGATGAACATGGTCATGTCCAGGTCCGCGAACAGGCGCACGACCGAGGCGTCTTCCGTCAGGCCGTCGCCAAACCCTTGGTAGGCGATGTCCAGGAACGGGACCAGGTTGTTTTCCTTGACGACAGCGGCGATCTGCTTCCACTGGTCGGGGGTGGGATCCGCGCCCGTTGGGTTGTGGCAGCACGCATGCAGCACGACGACGGTCTTGGCGGGCGCGGCCTTCAGGTCGGCCAGCATGGCTTCGAAGTTCAGGCCGCGGGTGGTGGCGTCGTAGTAGGCATAGGTGCCGACTTCAAAACCGGCGCGTTCGAACAGGGCGCGGTGGTTTTCCCAGCTGGGGTCGCTGATCAGGACCTTGGAGCCCGGCAGCAATTGGCGCAGGAAATCGGCGCCGATCTTCAGAGCGCCAGTGCCGCCCAGTGCTTGCGTGGTCAGCACGCGACCAGCGGCAGCCAGCGCGGAATCCTTGCCCAGCAGCAGCGCCTGAGCACCGGCGTTGTAGCCGGCGATGCCTTCGATCGGCAGATAGCCGCGAGCGGCGGCGGCTTCGATGCGGGCGGTTTCGGCCTTGCGCACTGCGCCCAGGAGCGGGATCCGTCCCTGATCATCGTAATACACGCCCACGCCCAGGTTCACTTTACCGGGGCGGGTGTCCGCGTTGTATTGTTCGTTCAGGCCAAGAATGGGGTCGCGCGGCGCGAGCTCGACGGAATCGAATAGGGTGCTCATGGGACTCTGATGAGGTGGGTGGACGCAGTACGAAGTGCTGTGGATAATGGGGGGTTTACCCTGGAACAGTCTAGCATGCCTAAGAGCGCAATAGACCCGAGCGCGGGGGTTCCCGCCGCAGGTCCGGGATTCGTCGATTTCCCTGACAGCCCGTTTCACCTCTATCAACCCTATCCGCCGGCGGGGGACCAGCCCACGGCCATCGCAGGGCTGACGCAGGGTGTCGAAGACGGCCTCATGTACCAGACGCTTCTGGGCGTGACCGGGTCAGGCAAAACCTACACCATGGCCAACGTGATCGCGCGCATGGGCCGCCCGGCGCTGGTCCTTGCGCCCAACAAGACATTGGCCGCGCAGCTCTACGCCGAAATGCGCGAGTTCTTCCCGAAGAACGCGGTGGAGTATTTCGTTTCTTACTACGATTACTACCAGCCCGAGGCCTATGTGCCGACGCGCGACCTGTTCATTGAAAAAGACTCGTCCATCAACGAACACATCGAGCAGATGCGGCTGTCGGCCACCAAAAGCCTGCTCGAACGGCGCGACACGATCATCGTGGGCACGGTGTCGTGCATCTACGGTATCGGCAACCCGGGCGACTATCACGCGATGGTGTTGATCCTTCGCGCGGGCGACCAGATCGCCCGACGCGAGATCCTCGCGCGCCTGGTCGCCATGCAGTACACCCGTAATGACGCCGAGTTCACGCGTGGGGTCTTCCGCGTGCGCGGCGAGACCATCGACATTTTCCCGGCAGAAAGCGCCGAGCTCGCGTTGCGCGTGACGTTGTTCGATGACGAAATCGAAACGCTCGAACTGTTCGATCCGCTGACGGGTCGCATCCGCCAGAAGCTGCCGCGCTTCACCGTCTATCCCGGCTCGCATTATGTGACGCCGCGCGACACCGTGCTGCGCGCCATCGAAACCATCAAGGAAGAGCTGCGCGAACGCGTCAAGCGGTTCGTCGACGATGGCCACCTGGTCGAGGCTCAGCGTCTTGAGCAACGCACCCGCTTCGATCTGGAAATGCTGCAGGAGCTTGGGTTCTGCAAGGGCATCGAGAACTACTCGCGTCATTTGTCAGGCGCCGCGCCGGGAGACCCGCCACCGACCCTGATTGATTACCTGCCGTCCGACGCGCTGATGTTCATCGACGAGAGCCACGTCACGATCGGCCAGCTCAGCGCCATGTACCGCGGCGACCGGTCCCGCAAGGAAACGCTGGTGCAGTACGGTTTCCGCCTGCCGTCGGCGCTGGACAACCGTCCGCTCAAGCTCGAGGAGTTCGAGACGCGGATGCGCCAGTGCGTATTCGTGTCGGCAACGCCTGCCGCGTACGAACAGGAGCACGCGGACAACGTCGTGGAGCAAGTGGTGCGTCCCACGGGCCTTGTCGATCCTATCGTCCAGGTGTTGCCCGCTCGCACGCAGGTGGACGACCTGCTGGGCCAGATCAAGGCGCGAGTTTCTCAAGGCGACCGCGTGCTGGTCACGACGCTGACCAAGCGGATGGCCGAAGACCTGACGGACTTCCTGAGCGAGCACGGCGTGAAAGTGCGCTACCTGCACTCGGACATCGACACGGTCGAGCGCGTCGAAATCCTGCGGGACCTGCGCTTGGGCACGTTCGACGTCCTGGTGGGGATCAACCTGCTGCGCGAGGGGCTGGATATTCCGGAGGTGTCGCTGGTGGCCATCCTGGATGCCGACAAGGAGGGCTTCCTGCGCTCAGAGCGCAGCCTCATTCAGACCATCGGCCGCGCGGCCCGCAACCTGAACGGTCACGCAATTCTCTATGCCGACCGCATCACGGATTCGATGAAACGCGCCATGGACGAGACTGCCCGCCGGCGCACGAAGCAGCTTCAATTCAACGTCGACAACGGCATCACTGCGCGCGGCGTGCACAAGGCGGTGCGTGAATTGATCGACGGTATCGTGGCCCCTGCCCAACACGACACGCTGGAAGCGGCAGTTCCCGCGGAATTGTTGAAGGATGAGAAGGCCCTGGCGCGCGAGATCAAGCGACTGGAAAAGCTGATGATGGACCACGCCCGCAATCTCGAATTCGAACAGGCTGCTGCCGCCCGAGACTCGCTCAATGCCCTCAAGCAGCGTGTGCTGCTGGACGGGGCGGTGTAGGGCAGGGCCAAATGTTTCAATTCATGTCTGTTCGCTTACGGTAAGCTGAAAATGCGCAAAAGTGGTGCGCTGCCATCATGGTGTAACCATTCCGGAATTTTGCACGCGTTGCGTCTCATGGGTTACCTGAATACAAGCTTGCAACTCCATGATTTCTTTGGGATTATGTGCCCCATTAATTTGCGCTACGTCAATTGCGCAGGTGCAAAAAAAGCTTGCCTTATCTCGGGTTTTCCCGCACACTTGCTTCCATGATGACCAAGGTACTTTTCGTTTGCATGGGCAATATCTGTCGCTCGCCGAGCGCAGAGGGCGTGTTTCGCCATTTGGTGAATGACGCGGGTTTGGGCGATGTTGTGCGCATCGACTCCGCGGGCACGCACGCGTTTCATATCGGCGAGGCGCCTGATGCCCGGGCGCAGGCTGCGGCACGTAAGCGCGGCTACGAGATCACTCACTGCGAGGCGCGTCAGGTCACCGCGGAAGACTTCCGTGACTTCGATCTTATCCTCGCCATGGACTGGGACAATCTGTCCGCCATGCAGCAGCAATGCCCCAAGGCGTACCAGCACAAGCTGATGCTCCTGATGCGCTTTGCCAATGAGTTCGAAGAAGCCACCGTGCCCGATCCGTACTACGGTGGCGCCGACGGTTTCGGCAAAGTCCTGGACTACCTCGAAGATGCCTGTCAGGGTGTTCTCGAACTGGTCCGCAAGCGCGCTACCCAGTACCAGGCTGCCTGATCGGCCGGTTGCAGAGTCGCTCGCAGAGCGGCTCTCAGGGCAGAAGGCAGTAAAAAACCGCGCAGATGCGCGGTTTTTTGTAGCCGGGAGCCATACCAAATTAGTCGGGAATAGGCTATACTTGAGCCAATTACTCGGGTATTGACCGCTGGATTCGCTGGCGGCCACTGCCGGAATCACAGGGAATTCACCATGCGGCTAACTACCAAAGGGCGTTTCGCCGTGACTGCCATGATCGACTTGGCTATGCGGCAGCATAGCGGCCCGGTCACTCTTGCGGCCATCAGCCAGCGTCAGAACATTTCGCTTTCGTATCTGGAACAGCTCTTCGGAAAACTCCGTCGTCACGAGCTCGTGGACAGCGTCCGCGGCCCGGGCGGCGGTTATTCGCTTGCGCGCCTGGCGCGCAACGTGACTGTTGCAGACATCATCTTCGCCGTCGACGAACCGCTGGACGCCACGAGCTGTGGCGGCAAGCGGGACTGTACGAGCGGCAACGACGGCAAGCCCGGCAAGTGCATGACGCATGAACTCTGGGCTACGTTGAATCGCAAGATGGTGGATTACCTGGATTCGGTGTCCCTGCAGGATCTCGTCGACCAGCAGCGTGTGCGCCAATTGCAGGAAGCGACCAATCAAGCGCAGGCCTGCGCAGTGCGCGTGAACCGGGTGGGAGGCGCAACCGCCGCCAACGCCCCGACCACCACTGTTGCTGCCAACGCCACCGTATAAGAAGTAGGAGTTGTAGAAATGACCACCCGTCCGATCTATCTGGATTATTCGGCCACGACGCCTGTCGATCCCCGCGTTGTTGATGCCATGGTGCCGTGGCTGTACGAAAACTTCGGCAACCCGGCGTCGCGCAGCCATGCGTTTGGCTGGGAATCCGAAGAGGCCGTCGAACGCGCCCGCGAACAAGTCGCCAAGCTGGTCAATGCCGACCCGCGCGAAATCGTCTGGACCTCCGGCGCCACCGAATCCAACAACCTCGCCATCAAGGGCGCGGCAAACTTCTATGCCGAGCGCGGCAAGCACATCATCACGGTCAAGACCGAACACAAGGCGGTTCTGGACACCTGTCGTGAGCTGGAGCGCCAGGGCTTCGAAGTCACCTACCTGAACGTCAAGGACAATGGCCTGATCGACCTGGATGTCTTCAAGGCTGCGCTGCGTCCCGACACCGTGCTGGTGTCCGTGATGATGGTGAACAACGAAATCGGCGTGATCCAGGACGTGGAAACGCTGGGTGAAATCTGCCGCGAAAAGGGCATCATTTTCCACGTTGACGCCGCTCAGGCGACCGGCAAGGTGGAAATCGACCTGCAAAAGCTCAAGGTCGACCTGATGTCGTTCTCGGCCCACAAGACTTACGGCCCCAAGGGCATTGGTGCGTTGTACGTGCGCCGCAAGCCGCGTATCCGTATCGAAGCGCAGATGCATGGCGGCGGTCATGAGCGCGGTTTCCGCTCGGGCACGCTGGCCACGCACCAGATCGTCGGCATGGGCGAAGCCTTCCGCCTGGCGCGCGAAGAAATGGGCACCGAGAACGAGCGCATCCGCATGCTGCGTGATCGCCTGTGGAATGGCCTGTCGGAGATCGAAGAGGTCTACCTGAACGGCGACATGGACCAGCGCGTGCCGCACAACCTGAACGTGAGCTTCAACTACGTCGAAGGCGAGTCCCTGATCATGGCGATCAAGGAGCTTGCGGTTTCCAGCGGTTCGGCCTGCACCTCGGCCAGCCTGGAGCCTTCGTACGTGCTGCGCGCCCTGGGCCGCAACGATGAACTGGCGCACAGCTCGATCCGCTTCACGCTGGGTCGTTTCACGACCGAGAAGGAAGTGGACTTTGCGGTCGAACTGATCAAGAGCCGGGTTGGCAAGCTGCGCGATATGTCGCCGCTTTGGGAAATGGCCAAGGAAGGCATCGACTTGAACACCGTGCAGTGGGCCGCGCACTAAGCGCCCGCGCCTTGATATACGTGGAGAATTAACATGTCTTACAGCACCAAAGTTCTGGATCACTACGAAAACCCCCGCAACGTCGGTTCGTTCGACAAGTCGGACGACTCGGTGGGCACCGGCATGGTCGGCGCGCCGGCCTGTGGCGACGTGATGAAGCTGCAGATCAAGGTGAACGAAGCTGGCGTTATTGAAGACGCGCGCTTCAAGACCTACGGCTGTGGCTCGGCCATCGCCTCCAGCTCGCTCGTGACCGAATGGGTCAAGGGCAAGACGCTGGACCAAGCCATGAACATCCGCAACACGCAGATCGCCGAAGAACTGGCGCTGCCGCCGGTGAAGGTGCACTGTTCCATCCTGGCCGAAGACGCGATCAAGGCCGCGGTGCAGAACTACAAAGAAAAGCATTCGGCCACCGCCGAAGCTGTGGCGGGCTGATCATGTCCGTTACCCTGACCCAACAGGCTGCCACCCACATCGGCCGCTACTTGCAGAAGCGCGGAAAGGGTATCGGCTTGCGGCTCGGCGTTAGGACGACGGGCTGCTCCGGCATGGCCTACAAGTTGGAGTATGTCGACGCGGTCGAGGCGGAAGATGTCGTCTTCGAGAGCTTTGGCGTGAAGGTCTTCATTGACCCCAAGAGCCTGTCGTATCTCGATGGCACGGAGCTGGACTACGCCCGCGAGGGCCTGAACGAAGGCTTCAAGTTCCGCAACCCCAACGAGAAGGCGACCTGCGGCTGCGGCGAGTCGTTCACGGTGTAAGTCTTGGCTGGTGACGATCACTTCAGCCTGTTTGGCTTGCCGGCACGATTCGACCTGGACGGCCAGGCGCTTGAGCACGCCTGGCGCACCGTCGCCGCGAAGGTGCACCCCGACCGTTTTGCCACGGCCAGCCCCGCGGAACGCCGCGTGGCGATGCAATGGGCGGCACGGGCCAACGAGGCCTATCGCGAATTGAAGGATCCGCTGCTGCGGGCCCGCTACCTGTGCGAGCAGGCCGGCGTGGACCTGCAGACCGAAAGCAACACGTCCATGGACGGCGCTTTCCTGATGCAGCAGATGACCTGGCGCGAGATGCTGGATGACGGGCGCGACGACGCCAACGTTCTGAACGCGTTGCAAGCCGAACTGGACGAGGCGCGTGCCGAGATGCGCGCCACGCTGACGCGCCTTCTGGATGACGAACGCGATTACGCGGCGGCCGGGCGCAAGGTGCGGGAATGGATGTTCGTGGAAAAGCTGGCGCAGGAGCTGGCCCACGTGCAGCCCGCGGGATAGCCAACGGCGCGCTGGGGCGTTCCCGTCAAGGGCGCCTGTCCGGCGCGGCCTACTGACCAGAAAAACAGAATCATGGCCTTATTGCAGATTTCCGAGCCCGGTGAGTCGCCCGCGCCGCACCAGCGCAAGCTGGCGGTCGGGATTGACCTGGGCACCACCAATTCGCTGGTCGCTGCCGTGCGCAGCAGCGTGGCTGAAGTGCTGCCCGATGCGCAAGGCCATGCCTTGCTGCCGTCGGCGGTGCGCTATTTCCCCGGCGGCAAGGTCGCGACGGGCCGCGAGCCGCTGGCCCAGCAGGCCGAAGATCCCCTGAACACGGTTGTGTCCGTGAAGCGTTTCATGGGCCGGTCGCTGGAAGAGGCGCAGGCAACGCGCGCGCCTTATGAGTTTGTCGATGCACCCGGCATGGTCCGGATCCGCACGGCGCAGGGCGATCTGAGCCCGGTAGAGGTGTCCGCGCAGATCCTGGCAGTGCTGCGCCAGCGTGCCGAAGACGTGCTGGGCGACGAGCTGGTGGGCGCGGTCATTACCGTGCCCGCGTATTTTGACGACGCGCAGCGTCAGGCCACGCGCGATGCCGCGCGCCTGGCGGGCCTGAACGTGCTGCGTCTGTTGAATGAACCGACCGCGGCCGCCATTGCCTACGGGCTGGACAATGCCGCCGAGGGTGTCTACGCGGTTTATGACCTGGGCGGCGGCACGTTCGATATTTCCATCCTGCGCCTGACGCAGGGTGTGTTCGAAGTGATTTCCACGGGCGGCGATACGGCGCTTGGCGGCGACGACTTCGATGTCCGGATCGCGGATCATGCCGTGGCGAAGCTGGGCTTGGGCGAACTGTCGCCCGCCGAGCGCCGCGGTTTACTGATGGCCGCGCGCGCCGCGCGTGAAACGCTGTCGGACGCCGACGTGACGAGCCTGAAGCTGACGCTGTCGGGCGGACGCGACGTCGATCTGACGCTTACCCGTGATGAATTTGAATCGCTGGCCCAGCCGCTGATCGAGCGCACGCTGGACACGGCGCGCCGCGCGCTGCGCGATGCGGCGCTCAAGCCGGCCGACGTGCGCGGCGTGGTGATGGTGGGCGGTGCGACGCGCATGCCTGTCGTGCGCGCCGCGGTGGCCAAGGTGTTCGGCACGGAACCGCTGACCGATCTGGATCCGGATCAGGTCGTGGCGCTGGGCGCCGCGCTGCAGGCCAATCTGTTGGCGGGCAACCGGGCGCCGGGCGAAGACTGGCTGCTGCTGGACGTGATTCCGCTGTCGCTGGGCCTGGAAACGATGGGCGGCCTGGTCGAACGCATCATTCCGCGCAACAGCACCATCCCTGTGGCGCGCGCGCAGGAATTCACGACGTTCAAGGACGGCCAGACGGCCATGAGCATCCACGTGGTGCAGGGCGAGCGCGACCTGGTGGCGGATTCCCGTTCACTGGCGCGCTTTGAACTGCGCGGCATTCCGCCGATGGTGGCGGGCGCCGCACGTATCCGCGTGACCTTCCAGGTCGACGCGGATGGCCTGCTCAGCGTCACGGCGCGCGAGCAGAGCCAGGGCGTCGAGGCAATGGTGTCCGTCAAGCCGTCTTACGGTCTGTCCGACGACGAGATCGCGCAGATGTTGGCCGATAGCGTGGCGCAGGCCGACACGGATGCCAAGGCGCGCATGTTGCGCGAGCAGCAGGTTGACGCGCGCCAGTTGGTGGAATCGGTGCAGGCGGCGCTGGCCGTTGACGGCGACCTGCTCGAGCCGGAAGAACGCAAGCGGGTGGACGAGTGCCTGGACGCCGCGATCGCGGCGCAGCAGGCGCAGGACGTGGTCACCGTCACCCAAGCCGTGCAGGCCCTGTCCGCCGCGACCGACGACTTTGCCGCGCGCCGCATGGACCGCAGCATCCGCGCCGCGTTGGCCGGCCGCAAACTAGACGAAATCGCCTGATAAGAAGTTATGCCGAAACTGACTGTATTGCCCCATCCCGACTACTGTCCCGAAGGCGCGGTGATCGAAGATGCGCCCAAGGGCGTGTCGATCTGCCGCGTGCTGCTGGATAACCACATCGATATCGAGCACGCCTGCGAACTGTCGTGCGCCTGCACGACCTGTCATGTGGTGGTCAAGCAGGGTTATTCTTCGCTGGAAGACGCCACGGACGACGAGGAAGACCTGCTGGACAAGGCTTGGGGCCTGACCCCCACGTCGCGTCTGTCGTGCCAGGCCCTGGTGACCGATGCCGACCTGACGGTCGAGATTCCCAAGTACACGATCAATCACGCCAAAGAGGGCCATTGATGAAGTGGACCGACACCTACGAGATTGCGGCTGCGCTGTACGACGCGCACCCTGACGTGGACCCGAAGGTGCTGCGTTTTACGCAGTTGCGCGAATGGGTCATGGCCTTGCCGGGCTTCAGCGACGATCCCGCCCACAGCGGCGAGAAGATCCTGGAGGCCATTCAGATGGCCTGGATCGAAGAAGCCGACTGATCGTGGCTGCACAAGACGCTCCCTGTATGAACTGACCCCCAGAAGTTGGACGGTCAGCTAAAGCCCGAAGGCCTGAGCTCGGTATTGCACCGGGCTCAGGCCTTTTAGCTTGAGCTTGATGCGATCATGATTGTAGTAACGGATGTACTGTCGGATGCCGGCTTGCAACTGCTCGATGCTTTCGAAGCGATTCAAGTGGAAGAACTCAGCCTTGAGCGTGCCGAAGAAGCTTTCCATAGCGGCATTGTCCAGGCAGTTTCCCTTGCGTGACATGCTTTGCGTCACCGATCTATCTACCAGCATCCGCCTGTAGCTCTGCTGCTGGTACTGCCAGCCCTGATCGGAGTGCAGCACTGGACGCTCCGTCGGCAGCAGCCGCGCCAGCGCCTTCTTCAGCATGCTGCCCACGAGCCTGAACACCGGCCGGCGGCTGGTCTCGTAGGCCACGATCTCGCCGTTGTACAGGTCCATCACCGGCGACAGGTACAGTTTCTCGCCACGCACGTTGAACTCGGTCACATCGGTGACCCACTTCTGGTTCGGACGCGCCGCCTCGAAGTCGCGCGCCAACACGTTGGCCGCCACGTGGTGCGATTGGCCTCGGTAGGACCGGTACTTCTTGGCGCGCACCAGCGACTTCAAGCCTAGCGCCTGCATCAGCTTCTGCACGGTCTTGTGGTTCACTAGCTCACCGGCCTGGCGCAAGACCGCGGTAATGCGGCGGTAGCCGTAGCGGCCCTTGTGACGGGCATAAACCGCGCTGATGCGCTGCTTGAGCTCGGTGTACGGGTCCACGGCTCCGAACGACTTCAGGTGGTAATAAAACGTGCTGCGCGACAGCTTGGCTACGCGTAGCAGTAGTGCCAGCGGATGCTTGGGCCTTAATCCTTGGACCACTTGCGCTTTCCAACCAGCGCCCGGGTCTTCTCCGCTTCGATCAAGGCCTTCATTTTTTTTAGGTAATCGTTCTCCGCGCGCAGATAGGCCAGCTCTTGCTCGAGTTCTTCCTTGGTCATGTCCTTGGACACCGGCTCTGGGGGGTACTTATGCGGCATGCTTGCTCCTCGGCGCTTGCGCGCCAGCGCCTCTATACCCCCAGCATCATACTGGGCGCGCCATTTCGTAATGTGCCCTGTATGACGAATCCCCAGCAACACCGCTGCCTGCGTGTCCGATAGACCTTCGCGCCGGATCTTGATCAGCACCGATTGTTTGAAGGCCGCGCTATACGAGCCAGATTGCCTGCGCAACCCGTTAACGCCATGCGCTCGAAAACTCCCGACCCAGCGCCGCACCATCGAGTGCGGCACTTCGTATCGGCGCGCCACCGATTTGAAGCCGTCCGTGCCTTGCAGGTACGCCTGCACCACTTTGATCTTGAATTGCTCTTCGTACTTCGCCATGTAAAAACCCCCGAAGGTTGGATCAATGTCCAACTTTCGGGGGTCAGTTCAGTAGGGAGCGTTTTTTTTGGGCGAAGCGGCCAGGCTGCGGGCAGCGTCGGGCGCGGTCTCGCGCATGACATGCTCGCGTCGCGCGCGCCACGGTATTATCGGGGATCCGTTTGTTTGTCCTTTCCAGCCGAGTCCACCGATGCCCGCTGCCCAATTGCGTTTTGGCCTGGCCGCCAATCGTTTGCACCATGAAACCCCCGACGCTGCCCTGTTCACCTGGCTGCGTGCGTGTTCGTCCACCATCCGCGAGCTGGGCGTGCAGTTGCACACGGTGGGGCGCACCCATGATGCGATCGTGCGCGAGGGCATGCTGCAGGGTTATCCCGGTCTGATCCGTTACCCGTACGGCCGCGAGGGCGGCCTGATGAAGCTGGTGGCGCGCGTGACCGAAGGTCGTGACGGCCAGGCGCCGTTTGATGGCGCGATCTACCTGATCGATCCCGTTGACCCGTCGTCGATTTTTCCCGAAGCGCTGGCGCTCAAGCGGCAGTGCATCACGCATGGCCGTCCGTTCATTTCGACGCTGGCGGGCGCCATCGAATGGATGGAGGTCGAACGCATACACGCCGGGCTGGCGCCGGATGCATCCGTGTCGCGCCATTTCAATTTCTCGGGTCAGACGCTGGCGATGATTGCCCACGACGCGCTCAAGGACGAGATGGTGGCGTTTGCCAGCGAGCATTTCGATGTGCTGTCGCGCTTTGCCCGGCGCGTGGCCACCGGCACAACCGGCGGCCGGCTCAATGAGCTGGCGTGGTCGCGCGGCTGGCCCAAGGACACGCCGTGGGTGCATCGCTACCTGAGCGGCCCGCTGGGCGGCGATGCGCAGATTGCGGAGCTGGTGCTTGAGCACCAATGCCAGCGCGTCATCTTCTTTGAAGACCCCCACGTCGCACGCCAGCACGAGGCCGATATCCAGCTGCTGGAACGCGCGGTGCGCGTCGTCACTGAGTCCGCCACCTGCGCCACGTCGCCCACGGTCGCGCGCCGCTGGGCGCAAGCGGTCGAAAAGCGGATCGTCTGAGCGCTACGCGCGCGCCGCGGCAGGCTTTGCATCGGTGATGATGCGGGCGACGCGGTCCGCGACGGCTGCGGCCGCCAGCGACAGCGGCAGCACGTCGGAACGGCACAGGAATACCGGGCGGGTCAGACGGGGCCGGCTGATCCGCCGCAATTGCACGAGGCCGCGCTCGGCCTCCTGGCGTACGGCTTCAAACGACAGGATCGTATGGGCGACGCCGGCCTGCGCCAGCTCGATCAGCTGCGGGATGGCGTTGGCTTCGGCAATGACGCGGAATTCAACCTGTTCGCGCTGCTGATATTGATCCAGTAAGCGTCGCAGGCTGTGCGGATTGCCCGGCAGCACCAAAGGCAACGCGGACAGGGCGCGCAGGCTGATGGTCGGCAGCGCAGCCAGCTCTGATGATGCGCGTTTGCCGCGTTTTGCCTGGGGCGGTGACACGACCACCAGCTCCTCGTCGATCAGATGCTGGAAACGCAGATCGACGGACGCTTCATCGCTGAATGTCAGCCCCAGATCGGCATGGCCCGAGCTGACGAAGCCGGGGATGTAGCCCGTGCTGGACTCGATGATCTTCAAGTAGACGCCCGGCCAGTGGGCGAGGCTGAACCGCAGCAGCGGCACCGTCAGCAGCTTGGCCATGGACATCGACATGGCCAGCGACACCGTGCCACGCGGCGCGTTGACGTCTTCACGCACATCGGCACGCGCCGCGTCGATGCGGCCGAGGATTTCACGCGCGTGCGCCAACAGGCGCGTGCCCGCCGCGGTGGGCGTGACGCCGCGGGCGCTGCGTTGCAGCAGGACGACGCCCAGGTCTTCTTCAAGATTGCGGATCTGCAAACTGAGCGCAGGCTGGGCCACATGCAGCGCCGTGGCGGCGCGGCTGATCGAACCCGTTGACACCACCGCGACAAAGCATTGCATCGCGCGTATGGACATGGACATGAAGGATCCCAAGAAAAAGGCGGGCCATCATTTTTTTGTTATGGCCCGCATATTTAAACGGTATTTCTAATATAGCAATCCGCTTCCGATAATGGGCGTCATCCAAGAAGAACCACAGGAGACATCATGACGCTCAACAAACTGTTTGCCGCCTGCCTCGCTTGTTCGGCGCTGTCCGCGCCCGCGTTTGCGGAAGCGTGGCCCTCCAAGCCCATCACGCTGGTGGTGCCGTTTTCAGCGGGCGGGCCAACGGATTTCATCGCGCGTCTGGTGGCCGAGCCGCTGGCGCGTGAACTGGGCCAGCAGGTCATCGTGCAGAACAAGCCGGGCGCGAGCGGCAACGTGGGCTACCAGAGCGTGCTCAATGGTCCGGCCGATGGCTACACGCTGATGCACAACACGGTGGCCATGCAGGCCATCAATCCGCTGATGTATCCCAGCGCCAAGATGCATCCGCTGAAGGATTATGTGCCGGTCGGCACGACGGGCGCGATGCCGAACCTGCTGGTGGTGAACCCCGAGCGCACGCCCGTCAACACGCTGGCCGAGCTGGTCGAGCGCGGGCGCAGCGCGCCGCACGGCCTGAGCTACGCGACGTTCGGTCCTGGCAGCTCGCCGCACGTGTACGGCGCGTCGCTGCAGAAGCTGGCCAATTTTCAGGCTGTGGGTGTGGCCTACAAGGGCAGCGCCAATGCCGTGACCGATGTGATCGGCGGGCAGGTCGACTTTCTGTTCGACAGCATGTCCACCAGCATCGGGCAGGTGCAAGGCGGCCGGTTGAAGGCGCTGGCCATTACGTCCGCCGAACGATCGCCGTTGCTGCCGAACGTGCCCACCTTGAAGGAAGCGGGCTACCCCAGTCTGGATTTGAAGTTCTGGTTCTCGTTGCAGACGCCCGCGGGCACGCCGGACGACGTCGTGCAGAAGCTGCGCGCCGCGGTCGCCAAGGTGGTGGGCAGCGACGCGTACCGCAAAGCGATGCAGGAGCGCGGGGCCGAGGCCTTTCAGGTGGCGCCGGCCAAGCTGGATGACTTCTTCAAGCAGGAAACCGCGCAGTGGACGCAGGCCGCGAACACCATCGGGCTGAAGGCGGAACAGTGAACACGGCAGGCGGGCATCGCATGACTCCATTGAAGAACATCACGGTCCTGGACCTGAGCAAGGTGCTGGCGGGACCGCTGTGCGGGCAGTATCTGGGCGAGCTGGGCGCGCGCGTGATCAAGGTCGAACCGGTGGGCACCGGCGACGATACGCGGGCGTGGCTGCCGCAGGATGCAGGCCAATCCGCGACCTTTCTGGCCGTCAATCACAACAAGCGCAGCCTGGCGGTGGACTTGAAGTCCGAGGCGGGGCGGGCGGTGGTGCATCGCCTGGCCGCGCAGGCCGACGTCGTACTGCAGGGCTTTGGCGGCAAGACCGCCGCGCGGCTGGGCGTGGATTACGAGACGCTCGCTGGCATCAACCCGCGCCTCGTGTATTGCGAGATCTCGGGCTATGGCCGTGAGGGCCCGATGGGCGAGGAGCCCGGCTACGACGTCATGCTGCAAGCCTTCAGCGGCATGATCAGCACGATGGGCGATCCGGGCGGCAATTTTGCGCGTGCGAGCTTTTCGCCGGTGGATCTGGGTACCGGATCGTTCGCGTTGAGCGGGATTCTGGCGGCGCTGCTGGAGCGCGGCCAGACGGGTAAGGGGCAGTATCTTGACGTGTCGCTGCTGGATACGTCGTTGGGCCTGATGTCCTACATGGCGCAGAATTATTGGCGCACGGGCAAGGTGCCGCGCCGCATGGGCACCGGGCATCCGGCCATGTGTCCTTACCAGGCCTTTCGCGCATCCGATGGCGATCTGATGCTGGGGGTGGGCAACGACGCGCAGTGGCGGCGTTTCTGCGCGGCGGCGGGGCTGCAGGATTATGTGGATGCGCCGGCGTTTGCGACCAATGCCGAACGTGTCCGCAACTTTGATGCGACGGTTGCCCTGGTGCAGTCGTGCATCGAGACGCGCACGGTGGCGCAATGGCTGGACGTGCTCAAGCCGGCGGGCATTGCTTGTTCCGCCATTCACACGTTGGACCAGGCGCTGGCGCATCCGCAGGTCGCGTCGCGTGAGCTGATCGTGACGAGCCAGCATCCGGTCCTGGGCGAGGTTCGCAACGTAGGCCTGCCTGTGCGCTTCGGACGGCAGCCGCGCGTCGCTGCGCGGCCCGCGCCGATGCTGGGCGAGCACAGTCGCGAGATCCTTGCGGAACTGGGCTTTGACGAATCGGAGGTCGCAACGATGCTGGCAACTGGCAGCGTGCAGCAACACGCCGCCCACGGAGATGCGATATGAGTCCCTTGCGTTATGAGGTCCGCGACGGCATTGCGGAAATTCATCTGTGCCATGCGCCCGTCAACGCGCTGGACGTGGACGTGCTGGACGCGCTGATCGGCGCGCTGGACGAGGCCAATGCGGATCCGTCCGTGCGCGCGGTGCTGCTGGCAAGCGGTCTGCCGGGCCGATTCTGCGCGGGGCTGGATATGAAGCAGCTGCTGCAAAGCACGCCGGCGCGCGTGCGCGAGTTGCTGACGCGGCTCTACATCAAGCTGTATGACGCGCAGTTCAATCTGACCAAGGCGTCGATATCCGTCGTGTCGGGCGCGGTGCGCGGCGGCGGCATGACCGTGGCGATTTCCAGCGACATGATCGTAGCCGCCGACACCGCGACGTTCGGTTATCCGGAGATCGACGTGGGTGTGCTGCCCGCCATTCATTACGTGCATCTGCCGGCCATCGTGGGCAAGCACCGAGCGTTCGATCTGCTGTTCACCGGCCGCACCTTCGACGCGCACGAGGCGCACGCGATGGGTCTGGTGACGCGCGTGGCGCCGGAGGCCGAGCTGCTGGATCAAGCGCGCGCGCTCGCGCGGTCGCTGGCCGCCAAGCCCCCGGAAGTCCTGGCGATGGGACGGCGTGCATTCGTGTACAGCAACGACAACGAGTACCGGCGCCGGGTGGCGACGGCGGTGGAGGTGTTCTGCAGCGCCGCTGCCACGCCGGAAGCGCACGAAGGCTTGAGCGCCTTTGTGCAGAAGCGCGCGCCCGACTGGGCCAGCGTAGCCGACGCGCGCTAGCGCTACTGGCCGGTGAAACGGGGAGGGCGCTTTTCGCGGAACGCCGCGACGCCCTCCGCGAAGTCCGCCCGTGCGGCCGACTGCAGAAAGCGTGCGGTCTCTTCGGCAAGCTGCGTTTCCAGCGGCGCGTGCGCGGCGCTGCGCAGCAATGCCTTGGCGCCTGCGATGCCGTGCGGTGCGTGGCGGGCGAGATCCTGCGCATAAGCCTGCGCCGCAGCCGCCAGTTCACCGGCCGGCGCGGTGCGCGTGATGATGCCCGACGCCTGCGCCTCGTCAGCGGTGAACGCGTCGTGCCGCAACAGAAGATCAAGCGCGCGCTTCGGGCCGGCGGCGCGGATGAGACCGTGCGTCATGCCGGCATCGGGCGTGGCGCCCAGCTTCAGGTAGGCCGTCATGAAGCGCGCGCCGGCTTCGGCGATGGCCAGATCGCAAGCCAGCACCAGTGACAGGCCTGCGCCCGCCGCCACGCCGTGCACCTGCGCGAGCCAGACCTTGTCCATGCGCGGAATGCGCGCGACGAAATCATTGAGCGGCGTGAAGAGATCCGACAGCGTGGCGCGCACCGTTGCGGTGTCGCCCGTGAACATGCTGATGTCGCCGCCCGCGCAGAAGGCCTTGCCCACGCCGCGCAACAGCACGACCTTCACGGCGTCGCGCGTTTCGAGCCACTGCGCGGCCCGCAGCAGGTCGCGGGCCATGGCGACATCGATGGCGTTGAGCGCGTCCGCGCGGTTCAGCGTCAGGGTGGCGAGGGCGCCGTCGGTCTCCAGCAACAGCGTCTGGAACTCCGGTAGTTCCTGGGTCATGGCGTGTCTCCGTTGTCGGGTAAATACCAACTGTCGATCAAAAAACCGCGATGCTATGGTCTGAACCGAGCGCTTGCTTGGTTGGGGTTTGAGCACGCTTAGCGTAACGCATAGAACGATTTTCCGGCGCTGTACTGGCGAAGGTAAAGACAGGTTCGTTGCATCACCTGCCTCGCAGGGTCGCCAGGTTCACCGTCGTAAAAAATGCCCGCCACAGGCGGCAAAAAAACTTCGCATCAAAAGCGGGGAGACAAATGGTGGATCAGTCCGACAGGCCTGCGTTGCTGGAGGCCGAGGGGGTGACGCTGGCGTTCGGCGGGGTGAAGGCGCTCACCAATGTGGGCTTTCGCGTCGCGCCCGGCTCCATCACCACGGTCATCGGCCCGAACGGCGCCGGCAAGACCTCGCTGTTCAACACGATCTCCGGGTTCTACAAACCGGCCGCCGGACGCATTCGCTTCGAGGGCCGCGACATCACGCGCGTGCATGCGCCGGAACGCGCCAGGCTTGGGCTGGCGCGCAGCTTCCAGAACATTGCGTTGTTCCGCGGTATGACGGTGCTGGACAACATCAAGCTGGGCCGCCACGCGCATCTGCGCACCAACGTGCTGGATGCGCTGTTCTACCTGGGCCGCGCGCGCCGCGAGGAAATGGCGCTGCGGGCGGACATCGAAGAACGCATCATCGACTTCCTGGAGATCGACCATATCCGCCACGCGCCGGTCGCGGCGCTGTCGTATGGGCTGCAAAAGCGGGTGGAGCTGGCGCGGGCGCTGGCGATGCAACCGAAGGTGCTGATGCTGGACGAGCCGGTTGCCGGCATGAACCGCGAAGAGACGGACGACATGGCGCGCTTCATCCTGGATGCGCGCTCCGAATGGGGCGTGACCGTGCTGATGGTGGAGCACGACATGGGCATGGTGATGGACCTGTCGGATCACGTCGTGGTGCTGAACTTTGGGCAGGTGATCGCCCATGGCACGCCGGGAGAGGTGCAGGCCAATCCCGAGGTCATCAAGGCGTATCTGGGCGCGGGCGACGTGGGCGATCTGCGCCGGCGGTTGCGGGAGGCCGCCTGATGGACTGGCTGTTCCTGCTGGAGGTGTCGCTGGCCGGGCTGGGCAGCGGCGGCCTGTATGCCCTGGCCGCGCTGGCGTTCGTGATCGTGTACAAGGCGACCCGCGTGGTCAACATCGCCATCGGCGAGTTCCTGATGCTGGGCGCCTACGTGTTCTATGCGTTTGCAACGGGCATGGAGTGGCCGATCTGGCTGGCCATCGTCGGCGCGGTCGTCGTGTCCGGCGCGCTGGGCGCTGTCGTCGAGCGCCTGACGATACGGCCGATGCTGGGCGAATCGCCGATCTCCGTCTTCATGATCACTGTGGGCCTCGCATCGATTCTGGTCGGCGCGGTCGAACTCATCTGGACGGCTGACCAGCGGCGCCTGCCGGAGTTCATGCCGCGCGCGCCCGTCATGGTGGGCGAGGCGTTCGTGGCGCCCAAGGTGTTCTACGGCTTCTGGGTGGCGGTGGTGCTGGCGCTGCTGGTGCTGGTGGTGTTCCGCTACTGGCGCGGCGGCGTGGCGCTGCGCGCGACCGCGTCGGATCAGGGCGCGGCCTATGCGATGGGCATCAACGTGCCGCGCGTGTTTTCGCTGGCGTGGGTGACGGCGGGCGCCATTGCCGCGGTGTCAGGCGTGATTGTGGGCGCGATCGGCGGCATTTCGTCGTCGATGGGCGTGTTCGGGCTGTCGGTGCTGGTGGTGGTGATCGTGGGCGGCCTGGACAGCGTTGCCGGCGCGCTGGTTGGCGGCATCTTCATCGGCCTGCTGGAAGCGTGGGCCGGCGCGTATCTGGGGGGCGAGTACAAGCTGCTGGCCACGTTCGTCGTGCTGGTGGTCGTGCTGATGGCAAGGCCCTATGGCTTGTTCGGCACCCGTGAAATCGAGAGGCTTTGATCCATGCGCATCGCGACTGCCAAGCAGACTTACCTGGCCGACGAGGCGCTTTTTGACACGCGCACGCAGCACGTGTGGCTGGCGCTGCTGGCGGCCTCGCTGGTGCTGTTTCCCTTTATGGCGAACGCCTATTGGCTGTATCTGGCTTGCCTGGTCGCCATCAACATCGCCAGCGCGACGGGGCTGAACATCCTGACCGGCTATACGGGGCTGGTCAGCCTGGGGCAGGCGGCGTTCATGGGCCTGGGCGCGTACACCGTGGCGGTGATGGAGCTGCACCTGGGCACGCCGGTTCTCGTCAACCTGCTGGCCGGCGGCATCGTGGCAATGCTGGGCGGGCTGCTGGTCGGCATACCCTCGTTGCGGGTGAAAGGACTGTACCTGGCGATTTCCACGATCGCCGCGTCCTTCATCGCGCATTTCATCTTTGCAAACTGGCAATTCACCGGCGGCACAAGCGGCCTGCAGGTGCCGCCGGCTCGCATCCTGGGCATGGACCTGGACACCTCGTTCAAGATCTATTGGCTGATCGTGCCGGTGACGGTGCTGATGGTGCTGGGCGCGGCCAATCTGTTCCGCACGCGCATCGGCCGGGCGTTCATTGCGATTCGCGACCGTGACATTTCCGCCGAGGTGCTGGGCATCCGGCTCTTGCGCTACAAACTGCTTTCCTTCGGACTGTCCTCGTTCTACGCCGGCGTGGCGGGGGGCCTGTGGGCCTACTTTTTCCGCGTGGTCACGCCCGAGAGCTTTCCGCTCATCATGTCGATCTTCTTTCTGGCGGCCATCATCGTGGGCGGCATGGGCTCGATTCTGGGATCCATCCTGGGCGCCATCTTCATGACGATGGTGCCCGAGTTCCTGAAGCTGGTTGTCGGCTGGCTGCCGGTGGGCGGCGACGCACTGCGGCTGATATCGCCGGTGCGCACCATTGTTTTCGGCCTGCTGATCGTGGGCTTCCTGATCTTCGAGCCGCACGGGCTCGCGGAAATCTGGCGGCGCGTGCGCCGATTCTTTCACCTATGGCCATTTCGCACGTAGCGCGATGCGTGCGGCGTGACGGCGGCCACCTATAAGACCCAGGAGACAAACCATGAAGCGCATCCGGATAGGCAGCGGTTTATCGAGATTGTTGGCCCCGTTGGGCCTGGCGGCGGCACTGGCGGCGTCGCCCGCCGCGCAGGCGGCCGAGGATCTGGTGCTGGGCGGCTCGATCCCGCTGAGCGGCGTGTTCGCCTTTGCCGGGCAGGGCATCCACGCCGGGATCACGGACTACGTGAAGATCATCAACGACCAGGGCGGCATCAAGGGCCGCAAGCTGCGTTACGTGCCGGAGGACACCGCGTACAAGGTGGACGCGTCGGTGGCGGCGTTCAAGAAGATCACCAGCCAGAACAAGGTGAATTTCTACTACGGCGATTCGACGGGCTTTTCCAAGACCATCAACGCCGAGCTGAACCGAACGGGCGACATCCTGATGACGGGCGCGTCCTTTGCGACCGAACTCAACGACCCGGCCAAGTATCCCGCCCAGTTCATGCTGGGGCCGGATTACACCGAGATGTTCGGCATCCTGCTGCGCTACATCGCCAAGGAGCAGCCGGGCGCCAAGGTGGCGTTTGTGTATTCGGACACGGAGTTCGGCCGCGACCCGATTGCCAGTTCGCGCGCGGTAGCCGAGAAGCTGGGCCTGAAGGTGGCGACCGAAATCATGACGCCGCCGGGCAGCGTGGACGTGTCGACAGAAGTCATCAAGCTGCGCCGCGCGGATCCGGACTTCACCATCTTCCATGGCTACGTGCTGGCGCCGATTCCCGAGTTCGTGGGGCAGGGCAAGCGCATGGGGCTGAAGACGCGCTACATGGGCACATTCTGGACGATGGACAACTCGACCGTGATGCAGATGGGCGAGGATGCCGAAGGCTTCATGGGTGTGATGCCGTACCGCTATTACTACGACCAGGCGGCCGACGCGCCGATGCTCAAGAAGATCCGCGAGATGCGGCCGCAGTACCAAAGCACGGGCTACATGCAGGGCTTTCTGGCCGCCATGCTGTTCTCCGAGGTCGCCAAGCGTACGCTGGATGCCGGCAAGGAACTGACCGCGGCCAACATGAAGGCGTCGCTGGATGGCATCAAGGACTTCGATACGGGCGGGCTGATCGGCGTGCCGATCACCATCAAGGGCAACTCGATACCCGTGGGCCGGATCTACCGCGCGGACGTCAAGCAGAAGCAGATGGTGCCGGCGTCCGACTGGATCGTGCTCAAGTGAGGCAGCCGTGAATCCGGGACATGACGCGCGGGGACCAGAGGTGCGAGCGGGCGTGACCGCCACGGCGCCGCCCAAGGCGGTGCTCGACATCAACAACATCGAGGTCGTCTACAACAAGGCGGTGCAGGTGCTGCGCGGCTTGTCCCTGTCGGTGCCGGCCGGCAGCATCGTGGCGCTCCTGGGCAGCAACGGGGCCGGCAAGTCCACCACGCTGAAGGCCGTCTCCGGCCTGCTGGACCTGGAGGACGGCGAGCTGGTGCGCGGCCAGATCGTGTTCGGCGGCGGCGACACGGCGGGCATCAAGCCGCAGAACCTGGTGCGATCGGGCCTGGCGCACGTGATGGAAGGGCGGCGCGTGTTCGAGGACCT
The DNA here is from genome assembly GCF_040775605.1 of Achromobacter animicus. Taxonomy (NCBI): domain Bacteria; kingdom Pseudomonadati; phylum Pseudomonadota; class Betaproteobacteria; order Burkholderiales; family Alcaligenaceae; genus Achromobacter; species Achromobacter animicus. The sequence continues at coordinate 3,656,119 of NZ_JAYGJK010000001.1, read as the reverse complement.
GACGGTGGAAGAGAACCTGGTGGCGGCGACGTATGCGCTGACCGGACGGAAGGCGGCACGCGCGGACTTCGATCTGGTCTACGGCTATTTCCCGCGGCTGTTCGAACGGCGGCGCGGGCTGGCGGGTTATCTGTCCGGCGGCGAGCAGCAGATGCTGGCGATCGGCCGCGCGCTGATCGCCCAGCCGACGCTGATGCTGCTGGACGAGCCGTCGCTGGGACTGTCGCCGATGCTGGTCGAAAGCATCTTTTCGATCATCGCGCGCATCAATAGCGAACAGGGGGTGTCGATGCTGCTGGTGGAGCAGAACGCGTCCGTGGCGCTGGCAGTGGCGCATTACGGCTACATCATGGAGACCGGCAAGGTGGTGATCGACGGTTCCGCGGACAAGCTGGCGGCGGATCCCGACGTGCGCGAGTTCTATCTGGGCATCGGCGGCTCGGGCGAGGCCCGGGGCTTTCGGGACATCAAGCATTACAAGCGCCGCAAGCGCTGGCTGTCATGAAGGACGCGCATACCGATCCGGGCGGCTGGCCGCCGCTGACGCTGCCGCAGATGCTGCGCGAGCAGGCGCGCCGTCAGCCGTCCTTGGTAGCGATCCGGCAAAAGGACTTCGGTATCTGGAAGCCCATGACGTGGGATCAGTACTGGCAGCGCGCCTGCCACGTCGGCCTGGGACTGCGCGCGCTGGGGCTTAGCGTGGGCGGGCGGGTTGCCATCGTCTCGGACAACCGGGTGGAATGGCTGCTGACGCAGATGGGCGCCTGCGCGGCGGGCGGCGTGGCGGTGGGCGTCTATTCCACCAGCCCGGCCGAGGAAATGGGCTACGTGCTGGCGCATGCGGATGTCGAACTGGTGGTGTGCGAGGACCAGGAGCAGACGGACAAGGTGCTGCAGGTGGCGGACAGGCTGCCCCATCTGCGCCGCATTGTGGTGATCGAGACCAAGGGGTTGCGTTCGTATTCCGACGCGGATCGGGCGCGCATCGTGACCTTCGCCGAGGTCGAGGCCGATGGCGGCCAGCGCGAGGCGGTGGAACTGACCGCGCTGAACACGATGCTGGACGGACAGCAACTGGACGACACCGGGTTGATGATCTACACGTCTGGATCGACCGGCAAGCCGAAGGGCGCGATGCTGAGCTATCGCAACATGCGCGGCGTGGCGCCCGGCATTGCCGATCGCCTGTCGATGGATGCGTCCAGCGTGCACCTGTCGTACCTGCCGCTGTGTCACGTCGCCGAGCAGATGTTGTCCACGTTCGTGCCCATCTATTTGGGCTCGCAGGTGAATTTTGGCGAGTCGCTGCGCACCGTGCAGGAAGACCTGCGCGAAGTCGCGCCGACGATTTTCCTGGGTGTGCCGCGCATCTGGGAAAAGCTGCACGCCGCAATTTCGATCAAGATGCAGGAGGCCGGCGCGGTGCAGCGGTGGCTGTACGGCCGCGCGCTGGCGCAATGCGCGCCGTTCCTGGAAAAGTCCCCCGCGCAGTACCGGCTGGGCGAGCGGCTGACGCACTGGATGTGGTATTGGCTGGTGCTGCGCGCCTTGCAGAATTTCATCGGGCTGCGGCGCGTGCGGGTGGCGATGACGGGCGCGGCGCCGATCCCGCCGGACGTGGTGCGCTACTTTCGCACACTGGGCGTGCCGCTGGTCGAGGTGTACGGCCTGACGGAGTCGACCGGGATGATCTTTGGCCAGCATCCGGACCGCGTGAAGGTGGGCACGGTGGGCGAGCCGATCCTCGGCGTGGAATGGCGCATCGGTGAGGCCGGTGAACTCCTGGTGCGCGGCGACATGGTGTTCCAGGGTTATTACAAGAACCCTGAAGCGACGGCCGACACCGTGCGCGACGGCTGGTTGCACACGGGCGATGTCGTGGCCGAGGAGGCCGGGCGCGTGCGCATCGTGGACCGGCTCAAGGACATCATGATCACCGCAGGCGGCAAAAACCTCACGCCGTCCGAAATCGAGAACGCGGTCAAGGGCAGCCCGTACGTCAAGGAATGCATCGTCATCGCCGACGGCAGGAAGTACGTGTCCGCGCTGATCCAGCTGGAGTTCGACACGGTGGGCAAGTGGGCCGAATCGCGGCGCATCGCATTCACGCATTTCCGGTCGCTGGCCGAATGCCCGCAAGTGCGCGAGCTGGTGCAGCAGGAGGTCGCGCGCGCCAACGCCGGGTTGGCGCCGGTCTCGCAGATCAAGCGCTTTCATCTGCTGACCAAGGAACTGGACCACGACGACGGCGAGGTGACGGCGACGATGAAGGTGCGGCGCGCCAGCATCTACCGCGCGTACGCCAACGAAATTGAAACGCTCTACGTTGAGGAGACGACGGCATGAATCAAGCCGTGATCCTGGAAGCCGTGCGCACGCCGTTCGGGCGGCGCGGCGGATGGTGGGCGCAGACGCGGCCGGACGCGCTGCTGGCCGAGACCGTGCAGGGACTGCTGGCGCGCGCGGCGCTGCCCGGCGACAAGGTCGAGGACCTGATCGCCGGATGCGTCAGCCAGGCGGGGGAGCAGGGCGCCAACATCGGTCGGCTGGCGGCCATGTTGGCCGGGCTGCCGGAGAGCGTGCCGGGCGTGGCGCTTAACCGCATGTGCGGGTCCAGCCAGCAGGCCGTGCATTTCGGTGCGCAGGCCATCGCCGCGGGCGACATGCGCTACGTGGTCGCGGGCGGCGTCGAGAGTATGAGCCGCGTGCCCATGTTCCTGGACGTGACGCTGGGCCAGACGGAATTCCGCGGCTTTGAATCGCTGAACCCGGCGCTGCTGGCGCGGTATCCGCTGATTCACCAGATAGAGAGCGCGGAACGTATTGCCAGCCATTGGGGACTGTCGCAGGCCGAGATGGACCAATGGGCGCGGGAGAGTCACGCGCGTGCCTGGGCGGCTGCCAGCGCCGGACTTCATGCGGAGTTGCTGCCCGGCACGCCGGCGCCGCGCGACGAGGGCATCCGCGAGACCACGGACGCGGTCCGCATGGCGGCCATGGCGCCGGCGTTGCGGCCGCCGGGTCAGGGGGGCGTCACCGCGGCCAATGCGAGCCAGCTCGCCGACGGCGCAGCGGCGGTGCTGCTGGCTGACAAGGATACGGCCCTGGCCGATGGCTTGCGGCCGCGGGCGCGATTCCTGGCGCGTGTCGTGGTGGGGTCGGATCCCGTGATGCAGCTGACGGGTGTGATCCCGGCGGCGCGGCAGGCGCTGTCGCGCGCGGGCCTGGCGCTGGAGGACATCGACTGGATCGAGATCAACGAGGCCTTTGCGAGCGTGGTGCTGGCCTGGCAGCGCGAAATGGGCGCCGACCTGGCGCGTGTGAATCCGTGGGGCGGCGCGATCGCGCATGGCCATCCGCTGGGCGCCACGGGCGCGGGTTTGATGGCCAAGATGCTGGCGGGACTGGAGGCGACCGAAGGCGAGCTGGGCATGCAGCTCATGTGCATCGGCCACGGCATGGCGACCGCGACCATCATCCAGAGGGTTTGAGGCGCCATGGACAAGACCGGGACCGCCGCGCCGCGGGATGATGGCGCGGAGACCGAGCGGCGGCGGGAACTGGTCCTGGCCGCCGGCCGGCTTTTCAGCAAGCATGGCTACGAGCGCACGACGGTGCGCGAACTGGCCAAGGCCGTGGGGCTGCAATCGGGCAGCCTGTTCCATCACTTTCGCAGCAAGGAGGAGATCCTGGTCGCCGTCATGAACAACGGCATCCAGGAAGTGATCGACCTGGGCGGCAAGGCGCTGGCCAGCTATGTTGAGCCGGAGGACCGCCTGGCGGCGCTGTTTCGCGTGCACATGTGGAGCATGCTGCACGGCGCGGGCGGGGACGCGATGAACGCACTGGTGTACGAATGGCGCAGCCTGTCCGCGACCAGTCAGGCGGCCGTGAAGGGGCTGAGCGATCGCTACGAGGCGATGTGGCAGTCGGTGGTCGCGGGGGCGGTGGAGGCGGGATTGCTGCAGGGGGACGCACGCGTCATCAAGCGATGCGTGCTGGGCGCAATGAACTTGACGGTGCAGTGGTACAAGCCGGGCGGCAGGCTGGCGCCCGCCGCGTTCATCGACGCCATGCTGCAGGCGTCATTGCCGGCGTTGCCGGCGGGTGCGGGCAGGTGGCCCGTGGACCCTAACCCCGCCGCTTGAGGAATGCGCCGACGGCGCAGGCCACCGACAAGGCCAGCAGCGAGGCCGCAACCGGCAGCAGGAAATCGGCTTCGCCGTGATAGCCGCCGCCGGTGACGCCGCCTGCCACGCCGCCCATCCAGAGCAAGGCGGTCAGAATGGCCGCGATCAGCGAGATGGCGGTGGCGACGCACAGGACGATGAATACCGGCCGCCGCGCGGGGATGGTCCGGTAGGGCGCGCCCGGCTGGATGCGGCGGGGTTGCTTGATCCAGTAGACCAGCCCCGCCACGACCAGCAGCAGCATCAGGATCTTGAAGATCATGATGCGCTCAGGGGATCAGTCTTCACGGCGCAGGTGCGGGAAGAGGATGACGTCGCGGATGCTGGGGCTGTCGGTCAGCAGCATGACCAGGCGGTCGATGCCGATACCGCAACCACCCGTCGGGGGCATGCCGTATTCCAGGGCGCGGATGTAGTCCGCGTCATAGAACATGGCTTCCTCGTCGCCGGCGTCCTTGGCTTCGACCTGCGAGCGGAAGCGTTCGGCCTGGTCTTCGGGGTCGTTCAACTCCGAGAAGCCGTTGGCGATTTCGCGGCCGGTCATGAAGAGTTCGAAGCGCTCGGTGATGCCTTCACGGGTATCGGAGGCGCGCGCCAGCGGCGAGACTTCGACCGGGTAGTCGATGATGTAGGTGGGGTTCCAGAGCTTGGCTTCGGCGGTCTCTTCGAACAGCGCCAGTTGCAGCGCACCCAGGCCGGCGCGCGACAGCACGGGGCCGTCGGCGTCCGCGCCCAGCTTCTTCAGTTCGGCGCGCACGAAGGCCGGGTCATCCAGCTGGGCCTGCGTGTAGCCGTCGGCGTACTTGAGGATGGCTTCGCAGATGGTCAGGCGGTCGAAGGGCTTGGACAGGTCCAGCTCGCGTTCCTGGTAGGTCAGGACGGCGCTGCCGCTGGCCGAGATGGCGGCCTGGCGGATCAGTTCTTCGGTGAAGTCCATGAGCCAGCGGTAGTCCGCGAAGGCTGCGTAGAACTCCATCATCGTGAATTCGGGGTTGTGACGCGGGCTGACGCCTTCGTTGCGGAAGTTGCGGTTGACTTCGAACACGCGTTCGAAGCCGCCGACGATCAGGCGCTTGAGGTAGAGCTCGGGCGCGATGCGCAGGAACATTTCCATGTCCAGCGCATTGTGATGCGTGACGAAGGGCTTGGCCGCCGCGCCGCCCGGGATCGGGTGCAGCATGGGCGTTTCGACTTCGAGGAAGCCCGCGTTCAGCATGAACTGGCGGATGCTGCCCACGGCCTTGCTGCGCGCTTCAAACGTGCGGCGCGTGGCGTCGGTCATGATGAGGTCGACATAGCGCTGGCGGTAGCGCAGTTCCTGGTCGGCGACGCCGTGGAACTTGTCGGGCAGCGGACGCAGCGACTTGGACAGGAGGCGCGCGGACGCGGCGTGCACCGAGAGTTCGCCCTTGTTGGTCTTGAAGACCGACCCTTCGATCGCGATGATGTCGCCGATGTCCCATTGCTTGAACGCGGCGTAGACGTCTTCGCCGAGCGTGCCGCGGTCCAGGTAGATCTGGATGCGGCCAGTGCTGTCCTGCAGCGTGGCGAAGCTGGCCTTGCCCATGACGCGCTTGAGCATCATGCGGCCGGCGACCTTGACGGTGACGGCGGCGGCGGCCAGGGCTTCCTGCTCCTCGCCGTCGTACTTGTCATGCAGGGCCGCGGCGCGGGCGTCCGGGACGAAATCGTTGGGGTACGCGACCCCGGTTTCGCGCAGTTTGGCCAGCTTGGCGCGCCGTTCGGCGATCAAGCGGTTTTCATCCTGGGCGGGAGCCGGAGTGGTCGAGTGGTCGGTCATGGTCGGGGGATCAGTCGTAATTGCGGATGTCGTCGATTTCGGTCGTGCCGAAATCTTCGCGATCCAGGTAGGCGAGGATGCGGGAGGCTACGTTGGCGGGCGAGGACAGCTTGCCGGTGGCATGGAAGTCCTGGAACTTGGCCAGCGCGGGGAAGCTTTCGACGGAGCTGGCGCGGATGGCAGCCTGCATGTCGGTGTCGACGATGCCGGGGGCCAGCGCGACGATGCGCGCGCCGTCGGCGCCTTGTTCCTGCTTGACGACGCGGGCGTGCATGTCGAGCGCGGCCTTGGTGGCGCAGTACACGCCCCAGCCCGCGTTCGGGTTGCGGCCCGCGCCGGAGGAGATGTTCAGCACGCGGCGGTCGGCCTTGATGTCGGCGACGGCGGCGAGGAAGCGCGCCGTGAGCAGCATGACGGCGGTGACGTTCAGGTTGAAGGCGGCGGTGATGGCCGCGCCGTCGGTGAGTTCGTCGGTGCGCGCCACGGGATGCACCGTGCCAGCGTTGTTGATCAGCAGATAGCGCTTGGCGTCGCGCGGGAGCGTGGCGCAGATGCGTTCAGCCGCGGATTCGGCCGCTTTCAGGTCCGAGAGGTCCACGGACAGTTGTTCCAGCTGCACATCCTGCGAGCGCGCGTGGGCGGCGAGCTCGGGGTCTTCGCGGCGCGCCAGCGTGATGAGGCGGGTGCCGGGTTTGACCAGGCCGCGCGCCATGGCGGCGCCGATGCCGCGCGAGGCGCCGGTGAGAATTGCAATGGTGTCGGACATTCGTGGACCTCTGGGTGCGTGAAAGCGTGAAGAATCGCGGAACTTAGACGTTTTGCTTCAGGCTGGCCTGGATGAAGGGATCCAGGTCGCCGTCCAGCACCTTCTGCGTGTTGGAGATTTCGACGTTCGTGCGCAGGTCCTTGATGCGGCTCTGGTCCAGCACGTACGAACGGATCTGATGGCCCCAGCCCACGTCGGTCTTGGAGTCTTCCAGCTTCTGCTGCTCGGCCATGCGGTTGCGCATTTCCAGTTCGTAGAGCTTGGACTTCAGCATCTGCATGGCTTCGGCGCGGTTGCGGTGCTGCGAACGGTCGTTCTGGCACTGCACGACGATGCCGGTGGGGATGTGCGTCAGACGCACGGCCGAGTCGGTCTTGTTGATGTGCTGGCCGCCCGCGCCCGAGGCGCGGTAGGTGTCGACGCGCAGGTCGGCGGGGTTCACTTCGACTTCGAAGGAATCGTCGACTTCCGGGTACACGAAAACGCTGGCGAACGACGTGTGGCGGCCGCCCGACGAGTCGAAGGGGCTCTTGCGGACCAGGCGATGCACGCCGGTTTCGGTGCGCAGGTAGCCGAAGGCGTAGTCGCCTTCGATCTTGATCGTGGCCGACTTGATGCCCGCGACTTCACCGTCGGATTCTTCAAGGATCTCGGCCTTGAAGCCCTTGCGTTCGGCGTACTTGAGGTACTGGCGTAGCAGCATCGACGCCCAGTCCTGCGCTTCCGTGCCGCCCGCGCCCGCCTGGATGTCCAGGAAGCAGTTCAGGGGATCGGCCGGATTGGAGAACATGCGGCGGAATTCCAGGGCTTCGAGCTTTTCCTGGAAGGCGTTGGCGTCCAGTTCGATCGCTTCGAGGGTGTCGCCGTCATCGTCGGCGGCGGCCATTTCGAAGAGTTCCTGGGAATCGGCCACGCCGGCGCCCAGGCTCGTCAGTGTTTCCACCACGTCCTCGAGCGATTTCTTTTCACGGCCCAGGTCCTGGGCGTGCTTGGGGTCGTTCCAGACGGCCGGGTCTTCGAGTTCGGCGTTTACGACCTGGAGGCGTTCAGCTTTGGCATCGTAGTCAAAGATACCTCCGTAGAGCCTGTTCGCGCTCCGCGTAGTCGGCGAGGCGGGCTGCGAGCTGGTTCTGACGTTCGGCTTCCATGATTGATCCTGTGATGACTTTTGTGCGAAACCTGGCATTTTACCGTGGTTGGACCGACTGCGCGGGCGCACGGCGGCAGATGGAGGACGGGCCCGATTTCGGCCGCCCGGCGGCGCGGTTCCAAGTTGTTCAGTTTTTTGTCAACCCGACGGCTCTAGCCTTGGCGGGTGGCTGCGATGTCCCCGTTTGGAACCGCCGACCCCGAAAACGCCGGCCCCGCGCCGGCCTATCCCGCCAGAGGAATGGAGACAGAGATGGAAAACACGATGACCCCCGGGGTCTCGCCGGCGCTTGACGCCAGCGAAGAGGACCGGATCTACCGCAAGGTGGGCTGGCGGCTGGTGCCGCTGTTGGTGGTCTGCTATGTGGTGGCGTACCTGGACCGCGTCAACGTGGGGTTCGCCAAGCTGCAGATGCTGCAGGAACTGCAGTTCAGCGAGACGGTGTACGGGCTGGGTGCCGGGATTTTCTTCATCGGCTATTTCATCTTCGAGATTCCCAGCAACATCATCCTGCACAAGGTGGGGGCGCGGATCTGGATCGCCCGGATCATGATCACGTGGGGCATCATTTCGGCTTGCATGATGTTCGTGACCAGCGTGCATATGTTCTATCTGCTGCGCTTTCTGCTGGGCGCGGCCGAGGCCGGGTTCTTTCCCGGCATCATCCTGTACCTGACTTACTGGTATCCGGCCGCCCGGCGCGGCCGCATCACGACGTTCTTCATGACCGCGGTGCCCATGTCCGGCCTGATCGGCGGCCCGATCTCGGGATGGATCATGGCGACCTTTCACGGTGACCACGGCCTGTCGGGCTGGCAATGGCTGTTCCTGCTGGAGGGGATTCCGTCAGTGGTGATCGGCGTGCTGGTGCTGATCTATCTGGACGACCGCATCAACAAGGCCAAGTGGCTGACGGCCAATGAAAAGGCCGTGCTGATCCGCAATATCGCAGCCGAGGAGCAGCAGAAGGAGGATCCGCCGATCCGCGCCGCGCTGACCAAGCCGCGCGTGTGGGCGATGGCGCTGATCTATTTTTCGTTCGTGATGGGCCTGTACGGCGTGGGGTTCTGGATGCCGAGCCTCATCAAGAACACCGGGGTGCAGAGCCCGCTGGCGATTGGCCTGCTGACGGCGGTGCCCAACCTGTTCGCCGTGATCGGCATGATCCTGATCTCGCGCAATTCCGACCGGCAGCGCGAGCGCCGCTGGCACGTGGCCTTGCCGGCGCTGTTCGGCGCGGTGGGGCTGTTCCTGTCGGCGGTGTGGAGCGGTAACACCGTGCTGGCGATTCTGGCGCTGACGGTGGCCAACATCGGCATCTGCACGGTGCTGCCGCTGTTCTGGAGCCTGCCGACGGCGCTACTGGGCGGCACGGCCGCCGCCGCGGGGATTGCGCTGATCAATTCGGTGGGGAACCTGGCCGGCTTTGTCAGCCCGTATCTGGTGGGCTGGCTGAAGGATCTGACCGGGACGACGAATACCGGGCTGTACATGCTGGCCGGCTGCCTGGTGGTGGGTGCGCTGGTGGCGCTGGCGCAGCCGGCGAAGCTGGTGAATAAATAAGACCGCTGGCGGACGGTGTCTGATGGGTGTCAGACACCGTCGCGCATTATCCGGCGTGTTCGATCACCAGCTGCACCGACACCATCCCATTCCAGACGTTCTGTTCCAGGCGGTACGCCGCCTGGATGTGTTCCGGCAGGGACTGGTCGTGGCCGAACCAGATGGCGTCGAAACGTTGGTGGCCGCGTTCCAGGGACAGCTTCAGGTGCTTTTCGCCGACCAGACGCTGGTTGCGCACGACAAACTCGTCCAGGAACAGGGGGGCGGCGAAGCCTGCGCCCCAGACCTGCTGTTGCAGCATCCCGGCCACGTCGGCGTTGGCGTAGCCGGTTTCCAGCGAGCCGTCGGTTTCGATGACGGGCTCGAAGGAATCGCGTCCGGTCAGCTCGCGCACGGCGGCGTCGAAGGCGGGGGCGAAGGCCGGGAAATCGGACTTGCCCAGCGTCAGGCCGGCCGCCATGGCGTGGCCGCCGAACTTGCGGATCAGGTTGGGATGGCGCTTGGATACGAGGTCCAGCGCATCGCGCAGGTGCACGTCCGGGATCGATCGGCCGGAGCCGCGAATCTCGTCGTCGCCGGCCGGCGCGAAGGCGAGGGTGGGGCGCCAGAATTTCTCTTTCAGGCGTGAGGCGACCAGCCCCACGACGCCCTGGTGCCAGCCCGGGTCGAACACGCAGACGGTGGCGCCGGCGGTGGCATCGGGCGCTTCCATGGCGGCCAGCGCCTGCTCGCGCATCTCGGCTTCGATCGTGCGGCGTTCGCGGTTGATGTTGTCCAGCTCGCGCGCCATCTCCAGCGCCTGCGCCTCGTCGTCCGTGGTCAGGCAGGCGATGCCCAGGCTCATGTCCGCCAGGCGGCCCGCGGCGTTGATGCGCGGTCCGAGCGCAAAGCCCAGGTCGAAGCCATTGGCGCTGCGCGGCTCGCGGCCGGCGACGGCAAAGAGCGCGCGCAGCCCAGGTTGCAGACGGCCGCTGCGCATGCGCTGCAGGCCCTGCGTGACCAGGAGGCGATTGTTGGCGTCCAGTTTGACGACGTCGGCCACCGTGCCCAGCGCAACCAGGTCGGACAGCGCGTCCAGGCGCGGTCCGCCGTCCGGCGCGTAGACGCCGCGGCGGCGCAGTTCGGCGCGAAGCGCCAGCATCATGTAGAAGATGACGCCCACGCCGGCCAGGTTCTTGGACGGAAAGCCGCAGCCGGGCTGGTTGGGGTTCACGATGGCCAGCGCGTCCGGCAGGGTGTCGCCGGGCAGGTGGTGATCGGTGATGACCACGCCGATGCCGGCGTCATTGGCCGCGGCCACGCCGTCGACGCTGGCGATGCCGTTGTCGACCGTGATGATGATGTCGGGCTTGCCCGCGCGGTGGCGGCAGGCCAGTTCGACCACGGCCGGGGAAAGGCCGTAACCGGTCTCGAAACGATTAGGCACCAGGAAGTCGACGTCGGCGCCCATTGCGGACAGCGCGCGCAGGCCGACGGCGCAGGCGGTGGCGCCGTCGCAATCGTAGTCGGCCACGATCAGCAGCTTTTTGCCGGCCTGGATGGCGTCGGCCAGGACGGCGGCCGCGTGGGCCGAATGGGTCAATCCAGCCGGCGGCAGCAAGGACGGCCAGGCGAGGCGGGTCTGGTCCGGATGCGTCACGCCGCGCGCGGCCCACAGGCGGGCCAGCAGGGGGTGGATGCCGGAGGATTCGAGGACGTGGCAGGCGGCCAGGTCGGCCGGACGGATGGTTAAGCGGGGTGAGACCACCAGGCGCTCCAGTTCTTCTTGGGCGCGGGCAGCAAGCCAAGCAAGCCCCCGCGCGGTTTCAGGTCAAGGGCGACTTTGCGGTCATCGCCCAGCAGCAGCAGTTGCACCGGCGTGGCGGGCAGGCCTTTGGCGGCGGCCAGCGGACGCAGATGCTGCGTATCGAGTTCGGTCAGCGCGTCGAGCCACGCGGCCCAGTCGCCGGCGCGTTGCGGCGCGTCCAGTTGCGTCAACACTTGCGCCGGGCCGGCGGGCGCCGCCGTCCAGGGCGTGCCGCCGCCATACAGCCACAGCGCGTTGACGGGTGGCAGGCCGCGGGCGGCCCGGACGTCGTTGACCGGGTGTTCGTGCCACGCCATCTGGATTTCGTTCAGCAGGCGCCGCCACGGGCGCGTTTCGGCATCCTGGCGCCACCAGTCGTTCAGGCGCTTTCCGGCCACGGCCAACGGACTGGCGGTCTGGGGGCGCAGGTCCGCCGGCAGGCGCAGGCGCCAGCGCTGCGGCGACAGCGGCTCGACCGAGAATCCGGTGCCTTCGAAGATAGGGCGCGCAGTGTCGAGCAGGGCGGCCGTTTCCGATTCGGTCAGGTCCATCGAATCCGGATCCAGCAGCGACGCCTGATCCGCGCCCAGCGCAAGGTGGACCAGTTCGCAAAGCCAGACGGGTTCGTCAGCCAGTGTGTGGGATTGTTGCCCGGCCAGCAGCGGGCCGAGCCCGGCGCTTTGCAGCAGGCCAGGTTCGGGCGCATACCCGGCGCGCTCCAGCTGCCACGATTCGAAGGCGGTGCAACCGTGGGCGCGCAGGTCGTAGGCCTGGGGACGAGCGGTCGCAGCCTGTAGCCAGCCGTGCAGGGTGGGCGCGCGCTCGGGCAGAAGCTTGGCCAGTTCGGCGGCGACGGGAAGGGCGGGCAAGGCGCCCGGAATGACGATCAGCATGGCGGCGATTGTAGTCCGCGCCGGGATGGGGAACTTAGCGCCGCGGCCAACTGCCATACGTTGTCACGCCTGGTCTAGGATCCGCACATCCGCGGGGCGATTTACGGGCGGTTAATGCAATAATGCGCACGTGCTGAAAATACCCTACGAACTATGGATCGGCGCCCGCTATGCGGGGCTTGCCCGGATCCGCCAGCGACGCGGCCGCCGCGATCGCTTCATCTCCTTCATCGCCGCCAGTTCCATGGCAGGCATCGCGCTGGGCGTCGCCGCCCTGATCGTGGTGCTGTCCGTGATGAACGGGTTCCAGAAAGAAGTGCGCGACCGCATGTTGTCGGTGCTGCCGCACATCGAACTCTATCTTCCCGGCGCATCGCCCGAACGGGTGCTTGAGCAGTGGCAGCAGTTCGCCACCGCCGCCGAGCGCAATCCCGAGGTCAAGGCCGGCGCGCCCTTCGTGGCAGCGCAGGGCATGCTGGTCCGGGGGCAGGCGCTGCGTGGCGTGCAGGTGCGGGGCATCGACCCCGCCACCGAGGGCAACGTGTCGGACCTGCCGCGCCAGATGGTGTCGGGCAAGCTGACCGACCTGAAACCCGGCGGCTTCGGCGTCGTGCTGGGCAACGAGCTGGCCGACGGCATGGGCGTCAAGGTCGGCGACACGCTGCTGATGATGGCGCCGCAGGGCTCGATCAGCCCGGCCGGGTTTGCCCCGCGCATGCGCCAGTTCACCGTGGTGGGCGTGTTCTCGTCGGGCCACTACGAATACGATTCTTCGCTGGCGTTCGTGGACAACGAAGATGCGGCGCGCGTCTTCCGCGAAAGCGGCACCGCCGGCGTGCGTCTGCGCATTGCCGACATGCAAAAAGCCCCCGAAGTGGCGGCCGAACTGCGCAACGTCCTGCCGCCGTACGTCATGGCCAGCGACTGGTCGCGCAACAACCGCACGTGGTTCGCCGCGGTGCAGACCGAAAAGCGCATGATGTTCCTGATCCTGGCGCTGATAGTGGCCGTGGCGGCCTTCAACCTGCTGTCCTCGCTGGTCATGGCCGTCAAGGACAAGCAATCCGACATCGCCATCCTTCGCACGCTGGGCGCGGGTCCCGGCGAAGTGGCCCGCATCTTCCTGGTGCAAGGCGCGCTGATCGGCGTGATCGGCACCTTGCTGGGCGTGGCCGGCGGCATCGCCATTGCCTACAACGTGGACGTGATCGTGCCGTTCATCGAACGCATGCTGGGCGTGCATTTCCTGCCGCGCGAAATCTACTTCATCAGCGCGCTGCCGTCCGATCCGCAAGTGGGCGACATCGTCACCATCGGCGTGACCTCGCTGGTGCTGTCGCTGCTGGCGACCTTGTATCCGAGCTGGCGTGCCTCGCGCCTGCAACCCGCACAGGTGCTGCGCCATGATTGATACCCCGACGCAGAAACCGCAGTCCGGCACGACGCCGGCGCTGCAGGCCGAAAACATCGTCAAGGTCTACGACGAAGGCCCCGCCCGGATCGAAGTGCTCAGCAATGTCAGCCTGTCCGTCGCGCGCGGCGAGATGGTCGCCATCGTGGGCGCGTCGGGGTCCGGCAAAAGCACCTTGCTGCACATTCTGGGGCTGCTCGACGTCCCGACCAGCGGCTCGGTATCGGTTGACGGCCAGGTGGGCATCGGGCTGTCCGAGTCCAAGAAAAGCGCGGTGCGCAACCGCAGCCTGGGCTTCGTCTACCAGTTCCACCACCTGCTGGCCGAGTTTTCGGCGCTGGACAACGTGGCGATGCCGCTGATCGTGCGCCGCGAGAACCGCGACAAGGCCCGCGAGGCGGCACGAGAAGTGCTCGGATTGGTCGGCCTTTCCGCCCGGGAAGGGCACTTTCCCGGCCAATTGTCCGGCGGCGAACGGCAGCGCGTGGCGCTGGCGCGTGCGCTGGTGACGCGGCCGGTGTGCGTGCTGGCGGACGAGCCCACGGGCAACCTGGACCGGCACACTGCCCACAACATGTTCGAACTGCTGACGCGGGTGAACCAGGAGTCGGGCACGGCATTTGCGATCGTCACCCACGATCCCGAGCTTGCCGCCCGCGCCGACCGTCAGTTGCTGATGGAAAACGGCCGCCTGGTGTCAGGCTAGCCCGGTCCGCAGCGAAAGCCGTCAGCGCGGGTCCGCGCGACGGCCGCGGGGCGGATAATCCGCATAAGGAGGACACGCCCATGCTCATCGACACCCATTGCCATCTGGACGCCGCTGAATTCGATGCCGATCGCACCGAGGTCGCGGACCACGCCGCCCATGCGGACGTCCAGGCCATCGTGATCCCTGCCATCGAGCGCGCCAATTTCGCGGTCGTGCGCGACCTGGCCGCCAGCATCGCCGGCGGCGCGTATGCGCTGGGCATCCACCCGCTGTACGTCGCGCGTGCCGACGACGGCGATCTGGACGTGCTGCGACAGACCATCAAGGAATCCCTGGGCGATCCGCGCTTTGTCGCCATCGGCGAAATCGGGCTGGACTTCTTCGTGCCGGAGATCGCGTCCGGCCCGCCGCGCGAACGTCAGGAACGGTTCTACGCTGCGCAACTGGACATGGCCGTCGAGTTTGGCCTGCCCGTGCTGCTGCACGTGCGTAAATCCCAGGACATCCTGCTGAAGTACCTGCGCCGCCATCCGCGCATCGGCGGCATCGCGCATGCGTTCAATGGCAGCGCGCAGCAGGCGCAGGCCTTCATCGACCATGGCTTTGCCCTGGGAATGGGCGGCGCGATGACGTTCGAGCGGGCGCTGCAGATTCGCCGTCACGCGGTGGACGTGGGGCTGGAGCATCTGGTGCTGGAGACCGATGCACCGGACATTCCGCCCGCCTGGCTGCATGAACCCGATCGGCGCAATCGTCCCGGCGAACTGGCGCGCATTGCGCAGGTGCTGGCGGATCTGCGCGGCATCACGCCAGCGCAGGTGGCGCACGCCACCACCGCGAACGCGATGCGGGTGTTGCCGAGGTTGCCGGCAGCAATTCTGGCCGACGCGGACTGAGCTTTCGGCATTCGGCGATGTGCGCACGATGCCGACGTTGTCGTGCGCGATTGCTGCGTCCGTCGGACCCGTCCGAAATGCCATTCAACGCTTCTAACGATTCTTCGAAAACGCCTTCGTGGCATTGAGTTGGGGTAATGGGAATACCTATCATTGGCGTCCCTAAGCACGTCAATCAGCGCACAGCGCGGCCGCCCTGATCGGGCGGCTTTTTTATTTGATTCCCATGTCGACTCAGAAACGCTTTAACGGCTCTGCGCGGGCCGCTTCAACACCCGGCGCGCGATTCCGTCTTTTGCCCATCGCGCTGGCGCTTGCCGCTGCCGGCGCTCAGGCGCAGACCGGCACGGCCGGGCTGGAAGACACGATGGGCGTGACGCAACTGGACACCGTCGTGGTCACAGCGTCTGGGTTTGAGCAAGAGATCCGCAACGCGCCCGCGTCCATTTCGGTCATCACGCGCGAACAGCTGGAAGCGCGGCCTTTCCATAACCTGGCCGACGCGGTGCGCGACGTGGAGGGCGTGTCGGTGGAGCGCGGCGGCAAGGCGGGCGGCATGAACATCAGCATCCGCGGCATGCCCAGCGACTACACGCTAGTGCTTGTGGACGGCAAGCGCATGAACCAGAACAGTTCGGGGGCGCGCGCCAATGGCTTCGGCGACGTCGACACCAACTTCATTCCGCCGATGGCCGCCATCGAGCGCATCGAAGTGGTGCGAGGCCCGATGTCCACGCTGTACGGCTCGGACGCAATGGGCGGCGTCATCAACATCATCACGCGCAAGGTCGCTCGCGAATGGACGGGCCAACTGACGCTGGACGGCACGCTGCAGGGCGACAACCGCTTCGGCAACACCTACGGCGCGGGCTTCTACCTGAGCGGCCCCTTGAAGACCGACAAGTTTGGCCTTAGCCTGCGCGGCGGCCATTACCGGCGCCTGAGCGCGACCGGCAGCTATCCCGCCACCCAAGCCGACTACGACAGCGGCCACTACACCGGCGACCTGGCGAGTTTCAGTGGGCTGGGCGACAGCACACAGCAGAACGTGGGCCTGCGCCTGTCGCTGACGCCAAACCGCAACCACGACATCCTGTTCGACGTGGACAGCAACTGGCAGACCTTCGACAACAGCAACGGGGAGCTTGGCACGTTGAACGCCGCCGTGGCGCCGAATCGCCAGGGCGGCGGCTACGAGCCCGAAATGAAATTCAACCGGCAGCGCTATGCGTTGACGCATCTGGGCCGCTACGGCAGTTCGGTCAGTTCGGACACCAGCCTGGTCTACGACACCACCGAGACCATCGGCCGCACGAATCCGATGAGCACGCCGCGCCAACCCACCGACGGGGCCAGCCGCGACCTGGAATACGACAACTGGGTGTTCGACACCAAGTGGACGATGCCGTTGTTCGATAACCGCCACAACCTGACCTTGGGCGGCCAGTGGCGCGAACAGCAGTTCAAGGACACGCTGGTGTCGGCGCCGCTGAACCTGCGGCAGTACCAGTGGGCGCTGTTTGCGGAAGACGAATGGCGCATCGTGGATAGCGTGGCGCTGACCGCCGGCGTGCGTTACGACCGCAACGAGCAGTTCGGCGGCAAGTGGAGTCCGCGCGGCTACCTGGTCTGGAATGCCACGCCCACGTGGACGTTCAAAGGCGGCGTCAGCAAGGGCTACAAGACGCCCGATATCAACCTGATGACCGACGGCATCATCGGCCTGGGCGCGCAAGGCACCATGCCGCTGCTGGGCAATGCGCAGCTCAAGCCGGAAACCAGCACCTCGTCGGAATTGGGCGTGTTGTTTGACGATGGCGAAGGGCTGTCCGGCAACCTGACCGCCTTTCACACCAAGTTCAAGGACAAGATCGACAGCCAGAGCGTGCCCAATTGCCTGGCGGCGGGCGGCCCCGCGCCGGGCTGCCTGGATCTGGGCGTGTGGGAACGCAACGGCGTGCCCGTGGCCAACTTCTCGCAACGCGTGAACATCGACTCGGCCACCATCCAGGGCTTTGAACTCGGCGGCCGGATTCCGCTGTACGCGGGGCTGTCTTTCAATGGCAACTATACGCTGACCGCCAGCGAGGTCACCTCCGGCGCCCGGCGCGGCCAGCCCCTGGGTTCGCAGCCGCGACACGCGGTGAATCTGGGGTTGAACTGGCGCATCAACGATCAGTTCAACACCTGGGTCCGCGGCGAATACCGCGCGGGTCAGTTCAACGACATGAACTGGGAGAAGAAGCAGGTGTTCTACAGCCCGTACTGGCTGGCCAGCTTGGGCGGCTCGTACGTGGTCAGCAAGAACGTGACGTTGTCGGCCTCGGTGCTGAATCTGTTCGACAAGAACTTCGTGGACTACGGTCCGGCCAAGACCGGCGCGACGGCGCCCGCGGCCAACGCCAGCTGGAGCAATTCGTACCGGCAGGTACTGGAAGGCCGCCGGCTGTGGATGTCGGCGAACATCACGTTCTGATGCAGGGCGCTGTCCGTGGCGTCAACCCGAAACGGGACGCGCCACGGCGGCGGATAACAGCGGCAGATCCATGCGCACGCTCAAGCCGTGCGGGGCGACGTTGCGGGCCGATATCGATCCTTTGTGCGCGGCGATCGCGGCCTGCGCGATGGATAGACCCAGTCCCGCGCCGCCGCCTGGCGTGTTGGCGGCGCTGGCAGAGCCCGCGCGATAGAACGGCTCGAAAAGCGAGGCCAGCTCCTGCGTGGCGACACCCGGGCCGCGGTCTTCGATCTCCAGGCTGGCTTCGCTGGCGCTCGTCAGAAGCCGCACACGGATGACGCTGTGCGCAGGCGCAAAGCGCAGGGCGTTGCGCAGCACGTTCTCGATGGCGCTGGCCAGGCTGGCGCGGTCGCCGGCGATGAGGATCGGCGCGGGCGTGTCCCAATCGATCTGCAGATGCCGCCCCTCGGCCTCATAGCGGGCATCGTCCACGACGCCGGCCACCACGTCCGACAGGTCCAGCGGATCGGTCGGCACGGGCAACGCACCCACGCGGGCAAGCCGCAGCGTGTTGCCCACCAGGGCGTCCAGCCGCTCGCATTCGCGTTCGATGCGGTCAAGCTGCAGATCCCGGCGTTCGTCGTTGCGCCGCGCCAGTTCGGAAGCCAGGCGCAGGCGCGCAAGCGGTGACCGGAGTTCATGCGCCACGTTGTGCAGCAGTTGTTCGCGCGTATCGACCAGCGCTTTCAGACGCACGGCCATCGCGTTGAAGTCGCGCGCCAGCAGGCCAAGTTCGTCCTGGCGCGTGGCGAGCTTCGGCGGTGTTTGTGTATCCAGTTGCCCAGCCGCCAAGGCGTGCGTGGTCTCGCGCAATTGCGCCAGCGGCGCGGTGATGTGGCGCGTCAATGCCCAGCAGAAGGGCGCAGTCACCGCCAGCGCGAACAGCAGCAGCGCCAGCGCGACGGGCGACAGCGCCAGCACCTCCCAGCGCGACGAATCGAACGGCAGGAACAGCATCAGCAGTTCCGAGCCGTCCGGCAGGATCAGGATCTGCGGCTCCCACCACGACACGCGTTCGCCCGCGGGATCGGCCGGCACATAGTCGGACTGCGGCGACCGGTCAGACGCGGCGCGGTACGCCACCAGCCAGTCATACAGGCGCGTGGGCAGGCGCCGGCCCAGGATCTCCTGGTCCTGCGCGTCCAGGACGTAGATCTTCAGTGCCGAATAGTTGTCGTCCATGGCGCGGACCCAACGTTCCAGGCCTTCTGCGCCCTGCGTGCGCGCGACCTGCGCGGCGTCGCGCGTGAGGTTGCCGGGATTCAGGCCATCCAGCGAATTGAAGCGGTACCAGGCCACCGACGCCGTCAGCACCATGCCGCAGACCAGGATGACCGCCATGGCGCCCCAGAACGTCAGGAACGCGCGCCAGAAGAGCGAACGGGCGGGCAGCAACGTCATCACGCAGCGCCCGCCAGCACGTAGCCCAAGCCGCGCAGATTGCGGATGGACAGCGTGTCGGCGTGTTGATCCAGGCGCAGCTTCTTGCGCAGGCTGCTGATGTGCGTGTCGATGCTGCGGTCGTAGCGGTCGGGGGCTCGGCCCAGCGCGTACAGGCCGATCTGGTCGCGCGCGATCACCTGGCCGGGCGTGCGCATCAGGATTTCCAGGATGCGCTGTTCGGCGCCGGTCAGCATCACTTCGTCGGCGCCCATGCGCGCGCGGCCGGTGGCCGGGTCCAGCGACAGGGCGCCCAGGCTCAGCGAAGGACCGGCAGGGACGGGCGTTTCTTCAAAGCGGCGCAGCACGGCCGTGACGCGGGCCTTGAGTTCACGCGGGCTGAAGGGCTTGGCCAGGTAATCGTCGGCGCCGAACTCCAGACCCAGCACGCGGTCGGTCTCGCCGCCGTGCGCGGTGAACATGATGACCGGGCGGCGAGAGCGCTGGCGATAGTGCTTGAGCAGGTCCAGCCCATTGCCGTCGGGCAGCATCAGATCAAGCAGCACCAGGTCGAAATCGTCCTGCGCCAGCAAGGACAAGCCTTGCGAGCCGGTATGCGCCAGCGTCAGCTGGCATTGATGGGGTTCCAGGTATTCGCGCAGCATCTGCGCCAGCTCGACGTCGTCGTCGATCAGCAGGATGCGGCGCGCCACCGCTGAATGAGTGAAAGGCATGCGTGTTGGGCGTCGAGCATCCGGCAGTTTGGCCGAACGCTGCGCGCCGGAGTGTCAAGAAGTGCAAAGAAGATAAAAGTTGCGGAAAGCGTGTTGCGGCGTGCTGCAAGCCCCAATTCTAATATGAGAATGGTTTTCATTAATAAGTGGGAGCCGGGTAGTGCGGCGCGTGGGGCGCAGTGCAAACCGGGGACGGGAGAAGTTGGAATCATGAGCAGGAAAGATCTGGCCGCCGGCCAGCGCATCACCGCGTCGCGCACGCAACTGGCCGCCGCCTTGTGCGCCGCGGGTTTCGGCCTGGGGCCGTCCGCCGTCTGGGCGCAGGCCGCGGACGCCACCACGACGATGGACACGGTGGTCGTTACGGCCAGCGGTTTCGAGCAACGCATCCAGGATGCGCCGGCCTCGATCAGCGTCATCACGCGTGAAGATCTGGACAAGAAGTTCTACCGCGACTTGAACGACGCGCTGGTGGAAGTGCCGGGCGTCATCGTCACGGGCGGTGGCGATCGCCAGGACATCAGCCTGCGCGGCATGGGGCCGAAGTACACGTTGATCCTGATCGACGGCAAGCGCCAGAGCTCGCGCGAAACCCGCACCAACTCGGACTCCACGGGCGTGGAGGGCGGCTGGACGCCGCCGCTGTCGGCCATCGAGCGCATTGAAGTGGTGCGCGGTCCGATGTCGTCGCTGTACGGGTCTGACGCCATGGGCGGGGTGATCAACATCATCACGCGCAAAGTCCCCGACGAATGGCACGGCGAAATCCGCATGGATACGACGATCCAGGAGAGCAGCAAGTCAGGCGACATCTACCAGGGCAACTTCTACCTGGCCGGGCCGATCAAGAACGACCTGCTGGGTCTGCAGATCTACGGCCAGGCCACGCAGCGCGACGAAGACAACATCTACAACGGCTACCGCAAGCGCAACGCCGAAAGCGTGACCGCAAAGCTGGCGCTTACGCCCAACCGCGATCACGACATCGTGCTGGAAGCGACCACGATGCGTCAGAAGTTCCAGGACACCCTGGGCAAGACGGTCGAGCCGCTGCCGCCTGGCACGGCGTGCCCGCGCACGGGTTGCCCGGCGTCGTCCGAAACCGATTACCGCAGCAGCAAGTGGGCGTTGTCGCACACCGGCCGCTGGGGTTGGGGCGTGTCCGACAGCTATGTGCAGCAGGAAGAGTTCGACAACCGCTCGCGCCAGATGAAGATCAAGAATCTGGACCTGCAGACGAGCTGGTCGCTCCCCCTGGGTTCGCACATGCTGACGTTGGGCGGCAGCTACCTCAGCCAGCGTCTGCATGACCAGAATGGCAACCAGTTGCCCAACGGCCCGAGCAAGGTGGACCGCTATCAGTGGGCACTGTTCGCCGAGGACGAATGGCGCCTGACCGAAAGCTTTGCCGTCACGACCGGCCTGCGCATGGACGAGGACGAGAATTTCGGCAGCCACTTCAGCCCCCGCCTGTACGGCGTGTGGCACATGGCCGAACGCTGGACGCTGAAAGGCGGCGTGTCCACCGGTTTCCGCGCGCCGGACCTGCGCCAGACCGTGGCCGGCTGGGGCCAGACCAGCCGCGGCGGGAACATGTACGGCAACCCGGACCTGACGCCCGAAAAGTCGGTGACCCAGGAAATTGGCCTGCTGTATGACGACGGCGAAGGCATGAGCGCCGGCGTCACGCTGTTCAACAACGACTTCAAGGACAAGATCACCCGCGTGGCTTGCCCCTTGACGCAGTGCACGGACGGTCCCAATCAATTCGGTTCGGATCCCACCACGTACATGAACGTGGACAAGGCCGTGTCGCGCGGCGTGGAAGCCAGCCTGAAGCTGCCGCTGGCGGCCGACTGGTCGATGACCAGCAGCTATACGTTCACGAAGTCCGAGCAGAAGTCCGGCCAGTACAAGGGCGAGCCGCTGAATCAGTTGCCCAAGCATCTGTTCACGACCACGGTCAATTGGCAGCCGTCCGACGCGCTGCAGGCGTGGGCGCGCGTGAACTTCCGCGGCCGCGAAAGCCAGCCCACCACGGGCCCGTCGTCGGACGCGCTGGTCGCGCCGTCCTACACGTTCGTGGACCTGGGGGGTTCGTACGCCGTCAACAAGACCGTGTCGGTGTATGCCGGCATCTACAACCTGTTCGACAAGCAGGTCGCCTACGACGACTTCGGCTACGTCGAAGACGGCCGCCGTTACTGGCTGGGCGTGGGCGTGAAGTTCTGAATTATGACGGGGCGCCGTTGGCGTCCCACCACAGAGAGGTTTGCATGAACAATGGAAAACAGGCGGGCGCCGCCCGCCGCTGGGCAACCCGGGCCGGCGTGGCGCTGGCACTGAGCGCCGCGGCCGCCGTGAGCGCCGCGCAGTCCACCACGCCGGTCAAGCACGCACGCGGCGAAACCGCCGTGCCGGCCAATCCGTCCAAGACGATCGTGCTGGATCTGGCCGTGCTGGACACCCTGCACACGCTCGGCGTGGACCCCATCGGCGTGCCCAGCGCCGCCAAGCTGCCGCCGCAGCTCAGCCAGTTCGCCGACAAGCGGTATCTGAAGGCGGGCACGATGTTCGAGCCGAACTACGAAGTCATCCACGCCGCTGCGCCGCAAGTCATCTTCGTGGCCGGCCGCTCCGCGCCCAAGTACGACGAGCTGTCCAAGATCGCACCGACCGTGGACCTGACGGTCGACGCCAAGGATCTGGTCGGCAGCGTCCGGCGCAACACCGAAACGCTGGCCGCGCTTTACGGCAAAGAAGGCGTGGCCAAGGAGAAGCTGGCCGCGCTGGACGCGTCCATCGCGTCGCTGAAAGGCAAGGCCGCCAACGCCGGCACCGCGTTGATCGTGCTGACGACCGGCGGCAAGATGAGCGCCTACGGTCCGGGCTCGCGCTTTGGCGTGATTCACGACGCCTTTGGCGTGAAGCCCGCCGCGACGGGCCTGAACGTGTCCAACCACGGCCAGGCGATTTCGTTCGAGTTCATTGCCCAGACCGATCCGGACTGGCTGTTCGTCATCGACCGCGACGCCGCCATCGGCCGTGAAGGCGTGTCGGCGCAGCGCATGCTGGACAACGAACTGGTGCGTCCCACCAAGGCGTGGAAGAACCAGCGCGTGGTCTACCTGAACGGCTTCAACTGGTATCTGCTCGGCAGCGCGGGCCTGACGGCCATGCAGCAGAACGTGGATCAGATCGCCGCGGCGCTGTCGCAAGGAAAGTAAGCAGCATGCAAGACGGGAAGGGCTGCCGGTGAACTGGCGGCGCGCAATCAGCGGGTGGGGTGGCCTGACGGCCGTGGTGGTGGTGTTGCTGCTGTTGTGCGTGGCCAGCATCAGCCTGGGCGCGGGCCAGATGCATTGGGCCGCGCTATGGAACGGCGGCGAAGAGGGCGAGCGCGCGTGGCGGCTGCTGCTGGTCAGCCGCGTCCCGCGCACCCTTGCGCTGCTGCTGGCAGGCACTGCGCTGGCCGTCGCCGGTCTCATCATGCAGATGCTGGTGCGCAACCGGTTTGTTGAGCCCACGACGGCCGGCACCGTCGAATCCGCCACTCTCGGCATCCTGGTCGTCACCTTGCTGGCGCCAAATACGTCCGTCATCGGCAAGATGCTGACGGCCACGGGTTTTGCGCTGGCGGGCACCTTGCTGTTTCTGGCGCTATTGCGCCGCGTGCCGCTGCGCACGCCATTCATCGTGCCGCTGATCGGATTGATCCTGGGCGGCGTGATCCAGGCGGTCACCACCTTCATGGCGTACCGCTTCGACCTGTTGCAGTCCCTGCATGCGTGGACCACCGGCGACTTCTCCGGTGTGCTGCGCGGCAGGTATGAACTGCTGTGGATCGGCTTTGCGCTGGCGTGCGCCGCGTATGCCGCCGCCGACCGTTATACGGTGGCGGGCATGGGCCGCGAGTTCGCGTCCAACCTGGGACTGAACCATGCGCGGCTGACGCTGGTCGGCCTGTTGATCGTTTCCGCCATCTCGGCCGTGGTAGTGGTGACGGCCGGCAGCATTCCGTTCCTGGGCCTCATCGTGCCCAATGCCGTCAGCCTGGTGCTGGGCGACAACATGCGACGCGCCATTCCGTGGGTGGCATTGCTGGGCGGCGTGTTCGTGCTGGCCTGCGACATCATCGGCCGGCTGGTCATCCACCCTTACGAGATTCCTATCGGCACTGTGGTGGGCGTGCTGGGCAGCATCCTGTTCCTGTGGCTGCTGCGCACGCGGAGGAACCGCCTTGGCTGAAGTCTCTTCGCTTTCTCGCGTGGCCGCACGCCCGCCGCAGACGTGGCGTCTCGCCGCGCTGGGCGCTGGGGCGCTGCTCTGCATCGTCGCCTTCATGACGCTGGGCGCAAATGGCCAGTGGTCGTTCGTCATTCCGTTCCGCGGCGGCAAGCTGCTGGCCATGCTGCTGGTGGCGTATGCGGTGGCGGTGTCGTCCGTGCTGTTCCAGACCATCACGCACAACCGGATCCTTACGCCCGCCATCATGGGCTTCGACGCCCTGTATCTGCTGATCCAGGCCGTGGTGGTGTTCGGCTTCGGGCAGGCGGCGGCGACTGCCAATCATCCTGTCGCCGCATTCCTGCTGGAAGTGTGCGCGATGACGGCGTTCGCGTGCCTGCTGTTCCGCTGGCTGTTCTCCGACGCTGTGCGCAGCCTGCATTTGATGATGCTGGTGGGCATCATCTTCGGACTGCTGTTTCGCAGCCTGTCGAGTTTCGTCGTGCGGTTGATCGATCCGAATGAGTTCCTGGTGCTGCAGGACCGCATGTTCGCCAGCTTCAATTCGGTGCGCGTGGAGTTGCTGCCAATCGCTTTCGGGGCAGTCTGCGCCGCGTCGCTTTTCGTCTGGCGCATGCGCCTGCGCTACGACGTGCTGGCGCTGGGCCGCGACATGGCATTGAACCTGGGCGTGAACTATCGCCGCACGCTGATGGTGACGTTGGCGGCGATTGCGGTGCTGGTGTCCGTGTCGACGGCGCTGGTCGGTCCTGTGACGTTCTTCGGTTTGCTGGTCAGCAACCTGGCGTACCAAGCGATGGGTTCGGACAGGCACCGCTACACCGTGCCGGCCGCGACGTTGCTCAGCGTCATTTTCCTGGTGGGCGGCCAGACGCTGCTGGAGCGCGTGCTGGGGCTGAACACCACGGTGAGCGTTGTAATTGAATTCGTGGGCGGCGTGATGTTCCTCGTCCTGATCTTGCGCAGGGGGCGCCGATGATAGAAATCCAGAACGTCAGCAAACAATACGGCGACACCGTCGTGATCGACGATGTCAGCCTGGACCTGCCGGCCGGCGGCGTCACCGCCATCATCGGGCCGAACGGGGCGGGCAAGTCGACGTTGCTGTCGATGGTGAGCCGGCTGCTGCCGATGAGCGCGGGACGCGTGCTGGTGGAAGGCCTGGACGTCACGCGTGCCGACAGCCGGGAACTGGCGCGGCGCCTGGCCATCCTGCGCCAGGACAACCACCTGCCGCTGCGGCTGGCGGTGAAAGACCTGGTGGCGTTCGGCCGCTACCCCCACACGGGCGGGCGGCTGACGATGGATGACAAGGTCCACATCGATCAGGCCATTGCGTACCTGAACCTGGAGCCGCTGGCGGACCGCTATCTGGATGAGATGTCCGGCGGCCAGCGCCAGCGGGCGTTCGTGGCGATGGTGCTGTGCCAGGACACGCGCTACGTGCTGCTGGACGAGCCCTTGAACAGCCTGGACATGAAGCATGCCGTCGCCATGATGGGCACCTTGCGGCGCGCGGCCGATGAACTGGGCAAGACGGTGGTGCTGGTGCTGCACGACATCAACTTTGCGTCCAGCTACGCGGACCGCATCGTGGCAATGCGGCAGGGGCGGATCGCCCGGCACGGCACGCCGGCGGAATTGATCCGGTCCGACGTGCTGAGCGATCTGTACGAACTGCCGATCGACGTGCATGAGATCGGCGGCAAGCGCATCTGCGTGTACTACCGCTGAGGCGGGGCGCCCCACTACAGGGCGCCCGCCGGATCGAACCGCTTACTGCGTCAGATCGATCGCGTAACGCGACAGCTGCGTCACGGGATCGGGCGTGGCATCAAACACCGACACGTTGGTCACATCATGCGCCGTGGCCATCGCCAGCGTGCCCGGCACCGACGAAAACACCACCGGTCCGGCCAGCGAACTGACCTGCGCGAAACGCCAGCTGCGGTCCAGGCCGTAGGTGGCCAGGTCGAGCGTGGGGTTCTTCTTGATGTAGCTGATCAACACGTCGCGGCTGGCGTCCGGCGCCTGCAGCACGATGTCGCCCTTGCCGCCGGCCAGACCGGGGAAGTCGCCGCCACCGCTGGCGCGGTAGTTGTTGGTCACCACCAGGAATTGCGCATTCAGATCCAGCGGTGCGCCGTTGTACGTCAGCGCCGTGATGCGCGAGCCCTTCGGCTTGGTCACGTCGATTTCATACTGCAGCGCATTGCCGGCCGCATACAGCACGTCGAAGTTGAACGTCGGAAAGCCGGTGTCGATCAGATCCTGCGGTGCGACCTGTGCGGGGTCGATCTGCTTGAACTGCTCGGCCGTCTTTTCCAGCCATTGGCGCACTATGTCGCCGCTGACCCGCACGACTTGCAGCGTGTTGGGGTACAGGTACAGGTCGGCCGCGTTGTTGATCGCGACGTTGCCTTGCTTCACATACGTGAAGTCGCCGGGACCGTTGCGCCCGCCCTTGAACGGCGCGGCGGCCGACAGGATCGGCAGGCCCGCGTACGACGGGCTGTTCTTGGCGATGTAGTCCGTCAGGTAATCGATCTGCGCCATGTTGACGATCTGCAGCGCGGACACGTCGCCGGCCAACGCGTAGTACGTGGCCATGTCGAACTGGCTCTGGCCGATCGGCGTCTTCACGTAGTCGATCGTCGCGGCGTGCTCGGCTTGAACCAGCTGCTGTGCGGCCGCGTCGGGCGCCACGTAGGTCGCCGGCGTGGATCCGCTTTGCGCGGTCAGGCGAGTGGAGATGCGCTGCACCTGCGTCGCCTCCTTCTGCACCTTCCAGCCCTGGTCATACGCGAGCTTCAGCGTGATCTGGCCGAGGTTGTTGCCCCACTGGCCGGCCTGCACGGTCGGCACGCCATTGATCAGGCCCTTTGCCAGCTCGACACCGGGTTGCCCCGCGAACTGCGATTTCTCGTTCGTGTCGGGGAACAGCAGATGCTGGTGGCCCGTGATGAGCGCGTCGATGCCGGGCACCTGGCTGAGATAGCCCGCGCCGTTTTCCATGTCGGGGCTGTAGGGCGTGGCCAGGTCGATGCCGCCGTGCGCCAGCGCCACCACCAGGTCCGCGCCCGCGGCCTTCATTTCCGGCACGTAGCGCGCTGCGGTCTCCTTCCAGCCCGTGACTTCCACGTGGCCTTCCAGATTCGCCTTGTCCCACTGCATGATGGGCGGCGGTGCGAAGCCGATCACGCCCACCTTGAGCGGCACGTCGATGGACTTGCCCGCGCTGTCGGTGGCGGTGAAGGTCTTTTCAAGCAGCACATAAGGCTTGAAGATCGGCTGCTTGGAGGCCGCCGAGACGACGTTGGCCGACACGAACGGGAACGCCGGCGCCGCGCAATCCTTGGCGCCCGCCGGGTTGGTCTGCGCAGTGCCCTTGGTGATGCCGGCCAGACCGAAGTCCACATTGGTGATCTGCGACAGATAGGGCAGGCCGTAGTTGAACTCGTGATTGCCCATCGTGGCCGCGTCGTACGACAGCAGCTTCATCTGCTTGTAGATCGCGATCATGTCGGAACACTGCACCGGCGACACCAGCGCCTGGTAGTCCGACAGCGCCGTGCCCTGCACCGTATCGCCGTTGTCCAGCAGCAGCGTGTTCGGATACTGCTTGCGCGCATTGGCGATCAGCGTGGCCGTGCGGTCCATGCCGTAGCTCTTGTCTTCGGCAAGCTTGTAGTAGTCGTAACCCAGCACATTGGCGTGCAGGTCGGTCGTGCCCAGAATCGCGAGGTCCAGCGTCGTGCCTTGGGGCACGCTGGCCTGCGGCGGGGTCTCGGGCGCGGTGGTGTCGTCGTCATCGTCATCGCCGCCGCAGGCGGACAGGCCGGCCACCAGCGCAAAGCTGGCGGTCACTGCAAAGATCTTGCGTAGGTTTGGCTTCACCGTCTTTCCTCCGTGTTGAAGGGAGGAATTTTGGGGACGGTGTATGACCTACCCGTGACATGCACGGGGTCAAATCAACGAAGCGGGGATTCGAGAGTCAGGCAATCCGCGTCCAGCGCCGCCAGCGCATCCAGGAACCGCCAGGCGAAAGAACCCGGCCCGTCGGCGTGCACCGCGGCGCGCTCGCCTGCGATGCCAAAGCACGACAGGGCGGCCATCGCCGCCACATAAGGATCGTCCTTCGATACGGCGGCAAAGGCCCCGACCACCGCGCTGAGCGCGCAGCCGGTGGCCGTCACGCGGGGCATCAGCGGCGACCCGCCCGCAATACGTACCGCGCGCGTGCCGTCCGTGACGTAATCGGCTTCGCCGGTGACCGCCACCACGGTTTTGCGGCGCGCGGCGATGTCGTGGGCTGACTGCTCGGCCTGCGCCACGGCGTCGCGGGCGTCCACGCCCTTGCCGGCGCTGTGGCCGCCGGCCAAGGCGATGATCTCGGATGCGTTGCCCCGGATGATGGCGGGTTCAAGGTCCAGCAGTTGTTGGATGGCATCGCGGCGAAAGGCGGTGGCGTGATGCGCCACGGGATCCAGGACCCAGGGGGTGCCGGCTTCTGCCGCAGCTTGCGCGGTCAACAGCATGCTGCGCAGCCAGGGCGAAGACAGCGTGCCGATGTTGATGACCACCGCGCCGGCAAAGCGGGCGAACTCGGGCGCTTCTTCCTCGGCATGCACCATGGCAGGCGATGCGCCGATGGCGAGCACCGCATTGGCCGCGTAGTTCATGGAGACGAAATTGGTCAGGCACTGCACCAGCGGCGCGTCGCGGCGGACGGCGGCGAGCAGGTCCTGAGACTGGTGGGCGAGGGAATGCAGGTCGGGATGCGTCATGCCGGGCGGTCTCGGGGCGTGGGACGCGCATGCGAAGGCACACGCACCATCCCTACGCCAGCGTTATCTGGATCAGGTTCGACGGGTCGCCGTGCATCGCCTGCCATGGTGATGGCAGGCCAACGGATTCTCAGCTTCTTGGCGAAGCTCCCCGGGTGGATGGCGTATGTTCCCGGCGGAACCGGGGAGGTGTCAAGCGGCCAATTCGTGCCGGATCGCTTTGCATACTCAATTTGAGGTATTGGCGGGTGCTATGCCTGGTTCACAATCATTGACCCGCCTCTGATCGCCTTGATGAACGCACACGCGACGATATCGGCGGGGCGCCATGACTCCCTATGCAAGCAGGTGACCGCCATGCTGAGTGCAGAACAACTCCAACGCATTTTTCCCAACTGCAAAGCCCCCGCTGCGTGGGCCGACGCATTGGCTCCCGCATTTCAGAAATACGAAATCGAAACGCCGGATCGCATCGCCAGCTTTCTGGCACAAACGGGGGATGAGTCGGGCCAGTACAACCGGATCGAGGAAAACCTCAATTACTCAACTGCCGCGCGGTTGACCAAGGTGTGGCCAAAGCGATTTCCCGATGAGGCGTCGGCCATGCCGTATGTGAACAATCCGCAAGGACTGGCGAATCTGGTGTATGCGAACCGGATGGGCAATGGCGATGCGCAAAGCAACGACGGCTTCCGGTATCGGGGCAGGGGCATCATCCAGCTGACGGGGCGCAGCAATTACGACTCGGCCGGCGACGCCATGGGCGTCAATTTGCTTGAGACGCCCGAGTTGCTGTCCGATCCGAAATGGGCTGCGCTGAGCGCCGGGTGGTATTGGCAGTCGCGCGGGCTGAATGAGTTGGCGGACGACCGTACGCACGACGATGACCTGGAGGATTTCGCCAGGATCACACGGCGGATCAATGGCGGGCTGGTGGGTCTGAAGGATCGTTTCGCGTTGTTCAAGCAGGTTTATGCGGAGCTGATGCGGTGAAGGTGCTGGTCCGCGCCGGCGCTTGGGACAGCCTTGTTCGGCGGCAGTTGGGACATCCGGAATCGTCAGATCACGTATGGCCAGCGTGACTAGGGTTTGCGGACGCATTGAAGAAATTGCACGTCATGCGCCGGCGCATTATTAGTCCGGCCTGCTTACGTAGCCGAAGCCATGCAATACAACGCCCGCCCGGCGCAGGGTGCGGCGGGCGGGCGGCTTCAATACCACGCGTATTGCAGCTTGAGGTGCTTACGTCGCGGCGCGGAAACGATTGCGCAGATCACGGATCTGGTCGTGGTTGCGCAGCACGCCCTGATATTGGCGTTCGACAACAGCGCGCACGTTGTCAGGCAGCGTTTCCTTGAGCGCCTTTTCGTAGTCCGCCTTGGCCACGTCCTCGCCTTTCTCGCATTCCTCGAGCAGCGTCAGATCGGTGCGGCTGGATACCGCCGCCTTGATGTTCGTCCAGCCACGATGCATGGCGCCGGCCACCGTGCCGCTGTCCTCGGGCTCGCCGCCCAGTTGGGTCACCAGGGTTTGCAACTCCGTGGCGCCGGCCGCGCAGTCGCGCGAACGGTTGCGGAACAGCTCCTGCATCTCGGGCGCCTTCGCATCTTCAGCCGCCGCGGCAAAGCCCTTTTCGCCGTTCTTCGACGTTTCGATCAGATTGTTCAGCACCTTGATTACATGTTCAGCCATGTTGGTCTCCTTGGTTTGGAAGGAACAGGCGGCGCAGGCCGCCTGGGAATTGGAGACTCAGCAAGTGGCGTGCCTGGGTGGGGTGCGGCGCAATCAGCGGGGTAAGGGTCTCGGCGCAATCCTTGCGGTCAGCCGCGGTGGACAAGTGCGTTCACTGCGCGATCAGCTGCGTATCTGTCCCCCCTAAGCTGTGGGCTTTCGGGAGGCCGACATCAACGGGCGATCATTCTGTCTGGCATTCGTGGCGGGCGCTGCGTGGGTGCAGATTCTGCCTGCCCTGCCGCCGGCGTACGCGCTGTGGATCCTCGCATGCGGTTGTGCAGGGGCGCTTTTGTTCACGGCGGGGGCAACGCGTCCCCTCACGGCGACCGGGGCAGCGGTGATGGCGGGGTTGTTGGCGGGCGTGCTGAATGCCGCGCTGCAAGCACAGCATCGCCTTGACGATGCGCTGGCGGACGTTCACCAGGATGAGGTGTCGCGTCTAGTCTTGCGCGTGGTGGCGTTGCCAGACGGCGACGCGCAGCGTCAGCGCTTTCTGGCCGAACTGGCTGAGCCGGCACGATCGGGCATCCCGAATCGGATCCAGGTCACCTGGCAGGCGGGCGCCGGCGCCAACCAACGTGTGCCGCAGGTGCTGCCGGGGCAGGTCTGGCGGATGGCGCTGGTGCTGCGCAGACCACATGGCCTGCTCAACCCGGCCGGACCCGACACGGAAGGGCGCATGTTTGCCAGCGGCGTGCGGGCAACCGGCACCGTGCGTGGACAACCTGTGTTGCTGGACGACCGGCCTTGGGCGTCGCCCGGCGTCGCAATTGAACGTGCGCGGCATCACGTGCGCGAAGGCATGCGTGCGGCGCTGGGCGCGCATCGTTATGCGCCGGTGCTGATTGCGTTGGCAATTGGCGATCAGGCTGGTGTGTCGCGCGACGACTGGCGGATATTCAACCGCAGCGGCATCACGCATCTTGTGTCGATCAGCGGCATGCATGTGACATCGATTGCGGGCATTGGCGGTCTGCTCGCGTCGGCGCTGTGGCGACGTCTGCGCTGGCGGGGAGTGGGAATGGCGGAGCGCATGCCGGCCCGCATCGCCGGCGGGGCGGTGGCCGCGTTGGTTG
This sequence comes from Achromobacter animicus, assembly GCF_040775605.1. Taxonomy (NCBI): domain Bacteria; kingdom Pseudomonadati; phylum Pseudomonadota; class Betaproteobacteria; order Burkholderiales; family Alcaligenaceae; genus Achromobacter; species Achromobacter animicus. The sequence goes on along the minus strand of NZ_JAYGJK010000001.1, from coordinate 3,624,477 downwards.
CGCTGTTGTATTGCCTGCTTGCGGGGTGGGGCGTGCCGGCGCGCCGCACGTTCTTCATGTTGCTAGTGGTGCTGGCGGCGGCGTTGTCTCGGCTGCCGTTGTCGGGCGGCCGTGTGCTGGCTTGTGCAGCGGCCGCCGTCGTGGCGCTGGACCCGTGGGCGCCAATGGCAGCGGGCTTCTGGTTGTCGTTCGGCGCGGTGGCGGTGCTCTTGCGCATCGCAGCCGCGCCGATTGATGTCGACGCCGGCTGGCGCGCGCGCTGCGCGACGCGGTTGGGGCAGGCCGTGCGCGTGCAATTGCTGGTGACGATTGGGCTGATGCCGTTGCTGGCATATCTGGTGCATCAGGTGTCGCTGGGCTCGCCTTTGGCCAATGCCGTGGCCATACCCGTTGTGACCTTTATCGTGACGCCGCTGGCGTTGCTGTGCGCGGCGCTGTCGTGCCTGCCGGGTGCCGAGACGTTGGCGGCGTGGGCGGGGCAGGCAGGACTGGACGCTTTCGACCTCACCATGGTGCCCGTGGCGTGGGTGGGCAACGCAAGCTGGGCCAGCGTGCCGGTTGCGGCCGCTGGGTGGATGTGGCTGCTGCTGGCGGTCGCGGGCATGGCGTGGGCGTTGCAGGCACGCGGGTGGCCGGGGCGTCATCTGGGATGGGTCTGCATGTTGCCGTTGCTGTTCTGGCGGCCGGACAAGCCCGAACCCGGCTACTGGCGCATGAGCGCGATGGACGTAGGGCAGGGCAGCGCGATCCTGGTGGAGACGGCCAATCAATCGCTGCTGTTTGACGCCGGGCCGCGCAGCTATGGCGGCAGCGATGCGGGCGAACGGGTGGTCGCGCCATTCCTGCAGTCCCGGGGGATCGGACGGCTGGACGTGCTAGTGCTGTCGCACGCGGATATGGATCATGTTGGCGGCACGCGTGCGGTGCTGGCGGCGGTGCCGGTAGCGCGCAGTTATACGTCTTTCGATCTGCCGGCCTACGTGCGGCGGGACGCCCGCATGTGGCCGGACGTGGGCAACGCGCAGCCGGTCTTGCCCGATGAGATGGTGCGGTGCGAACGGGGAGGGCGCTGGGAGGCCGATGGGGTGGTATTCACCTTCCTGCATCCGGGGCCGTCAGAACGCACAGGAAAGGCGGATGACCGCAATGCCGACAGTTGTGTGCTGCGCGTGGACGGCAAGGAGCATTCGCTGTTGCTGACGGGAGATGTTGGTGTGGCGCAGGAGCGGGCGCTGGTCGAGCAAGGGCTCGCGAATGCCGACGTCGTCCTGGCGCCGCATCACGGTTCGTCGTCATCGTCGAGCCGTGAATTGGTGGCGGCGGCGCAGGCCAAACACGTCATCGCGCAGGCCGGGCACCTGAATCGATTCAAGCATCCGGCGCGGGCGGTGGAGTTGCGGTGGATGCGGGCTGGCGGAAGGTTCTGGCGCAGCGACAAGGACGGGGCGGTGATGGCGGAAGCGACGCCGCGGGGGTTGACTGTGTGGGGCCAGCGGGAATCGGCGAAGCGGTACTGGTACGGCAGGTAGATATCGCATGCAAAGGTCGTCAGGGCATTCGCCATGCACCGAGTGCGCCGCGACGCGGCAAGCATTGATGCGCCCCACATCGGAAGAGTCGGCGGGCCGCAAGCGAAGAGTCGATGCTACCGGGTTCGTGTGGCGGGGAATCCTGGTGGCGCGTCGCCATTGAAATGAAACCGGATGGGCAGCGTCAGGTCCTTCCGGTCTTCTGCCATGTCGGCAGAGAAGGGCAGTAACGTGCCGTTGCGCCGGATCATGCCGAGCGTCGCCTCATCCACGGCGGCGCTGCCCGAAGATTCCACCAACTCGACCGTGTCGATCGCCCCGTCGCGAAGGACGGCGATTCGAACCTTGAGCACCACAGGAGAGCTCATCTCGCGGGTAGCCGCCGGGAGCCTGATGCCGCGCAGGATCTTTTGACTGACAGCCTTTTGCCATTCGGCCTGAGTGGCCGGCGATTGCGCCGAGGCAGGCGCTGCAAGGCAAAGCAAAAGGGCAGCCATGCTGGCCGCGCGGACTCGCCAATTCATTGCGCGGGCTCCTGTTTGACCGGATCCGGCGAAAAGCGGGATCTTCCGCCATGGAGCATAACGCGCTGGCAAGCGCCTGGCCGTTGCCCGGCATCACCAGGGTGCCAGACACCCGGGAATATAAAATTCGAGCCATGCGCCTGTGCTCGTGCCGCGGGCTGCACAATAGCCGTCGAATCGGCGCCGCCGAACTCTCCCGCTGACGCAAAATCCAAATGAATTTCAAAAGCCTTGAGGTCTTTTACTGGGTGGTCAACTTCAGCAGCTTCAACAAAGCTGCGGCAAAGCTGCACACCACTCAGCCAGCAGTCTCACAACGCATTGCGGCGTTGGAGAAGGAACTGGGTATCAAGGCGTTGGACCGGACGTCTCGCGCGGTAAAGCTCACCGCGAAGGGCCGCGTCCTGTATGGGTACGCCGAGCGTTTCATGGCGCTGCATTCGGAAATGATGCTGAAGGTCGCCGAAGAGCAGGCGATCAGCGGAGTCATTCGCTTGGGCGTTGCGGAAACCATCGTTCATACCTGGCTGGTGGAGTTCCTGGAGCAATGCCGCAAACGCTATCCCAATGTGATCATCGATTTTGTCGTGGATATCACGCCCACCCTGCGCGAAAACTTGAAGTCGGGCGAGTTGGACATGGCCTTCCTGCTCGGGCCTTTGAATGACGATGTGCTGATTGAAAAGCCGCTTTGCAGCTACGAACTCAACTTTCTTTCGGCGCCTTCGCTGAAAGTGGGGAAAGAACCTTTGTCGAATAGCGAGGTAGCGCGACATCCTCTGATCACTTTCCCCAAGCGGACCTACCCGTATACGTTTCTGCATCGGGAACTGACCACCCCCGAGCATGGCGCGCCTCGGATCTTCACCAACTGGTCCCTATCCACCATCGTTCGCATGGCAGAGGACGGCTATGGCGTATGCGTCGTCCCGCGTTTGGCGGTAGCGAAAGAAGTGGCGCAGGGGCGGTTAAAGGTTCGGCGGGCGCAGATGCAACTGCGTGATCTGTCATTTGCCGTGGCTTATGCGCCAGGCAGTGACCAACAGACGAAAGAGGCGTTGTCCGAGCTTGCCGGCGAAATTGCGCGCGCTTCATCCGATGGCAATCCGCGTGGGCGGAAAAAAGGCCGCCCGTAGCAGTTCTTTCACCTCGTCAACGTATTAGTGGTTTCCCTGATAACCGCGGGCTTGGTGCGCCCGCTGAAAGTCCACGCGCCTGGGAAAACTGCGATCCATAAGGCTGCCTTATTGATTTCTATCCAAAGATAGGATTGGTTGTTATGAAACGACCGGGATGTAATGGGTGCGCAAAATCCCATTCAGCCAGGAGCAGCCTTGAATACCGCAGATCCCACATCCGCCTTTGCCATCACGCTTGGTGACGTGCAGCAAGCACACGAACGCATTCGTTCCCACATCGTGCGTACCCCTTTGCTGGAGAGCGCATCGCTCAATGCATTGACGGGGGCGCGGGTGTTGGTCAAAGCCGAATCCTTGCAAAACGCCGGCGCCTTCAAGTTCCGCGGCGCGGTCAATCGGTTGCTGCAACTGAGCGACGCAGAAAAGCGAGCAGGCGTGGTGGCCTTTTCATCCGGCAACCATGCGCTGGCCACGTCGTTGGTGGCACGCACGTTAGGCATTTCGGCGTCGATCATCATGCCGGCCGACGCGCCCCGCGCCAAGATTGAGGGCGCACGCGCGAATGGTGCGGAGGTGGTGCTGTACGACCGCCAGAAGGACGACCGCGAAGCAATTGGCGCGGAAATCGCAGGCAGGACCGGCGCAGTAATCGTCCCGCCCTATGACGACCCCCACATCATGGCCGGACAAGGCACCGTCGGCCTGGAAATCGTCGAGCAAGCCCGCGACATGGGCGCGTCGCTGGACATCGTGATTGCGGCGTCCAGCGGCGGCGGTCTGGTTGCTGGCGTGGCGACGGCCGTCAAGTCGCTGTCGCCCGAAACGGCTGTGTATGCCGGTGAGCCTGCGGGCTTTGACGAACTGGCGCGATCGCTGGCATCCGGCCAGCCTGAAAGCAATGCGCCCGGCGCCAAGTCAATCTGCGACGCACTGCAGGTGGTGAAGCCGGGCAAGCTGACCTTTCCGATCAACCTGGATCTGCTTTCCGGCAGCCTTGTCGTCACCGACGACGAGGTCAGGCGTGCAATGAAAGCCGCGTATCAGCACCTGCGCCTGGTGGTGGAGCCGGGCGGCGCCGTGCCACTTGCCGCCGTGCTGGCGGGAAAAATTGACGTTGCGGGCAAGACCGTTGTCGTCGTACTGAGCGGCGGCAACGTCGATACCCCTGTGTTCATCGAGGCGTTGAACGCCTGACCTATCATGCTGAATTCCGAATCCAAGACATATCACCGCGTTGCACGCACCATCGACGACTTCATGCGCGTCGACTACACCGGCGTGGGACTGATCGGCAATCTCTACGAGGCGCTGCAGACGCGACAGCCTGGATATGCGTGCATGGGCGCTGCCGAGCGGTTGCAGAAGGCCGCCCAGGAAAGCGCCGGCCCGATCCTGATTGCGACAGGTTTTCCGGAAGGCGGCGGTGCGCCCGAAACCGATGGCCCGATCGGTGCCGCGCTGATGGCCCGGGCCTTCTTCCTGGGGTTGCGTCGCGAGACCGTCATCGTCATCGACGCAGACTGGGAAGAGATGATGATCGCCACCTGCCGCGGCGCGGGCCTGGCGCCGATGCCGTTTCCGGAAGATGGCGTCATCAAGCCCTTCGATTTCTTGCGGCCGGTGTATATCAAGACGGTCCCCAAGGACGATCGCGGCGCCCACGCGGTTTGCGACGCGCTGGTGACAATAACGCGTCCCTGCGCCGCGATCGCAATCGAGCGGCCCGGAAAAAATGCCAAGGGCCTGTACCACGGGTTGGGCGGTCGCCCGCTGGATGGGTTGGTCGCCAATCTGGACTATCTGTTCGAGAAAATCCAGGCGGCACAGATCCCGTTCATCGGCATCGGTGACGGTGGCAACGAATTGGGCATGGGCGTGATTGCCGAGGATTTGCCGCGGTTTTCACCCAAGGCCGCGGATACCGGCACGCCGGGACGGGGCGGGGTCGCCGCTGTCACGGCTGCCGACTGGCTCGTGGTGTCGAACATCTCCAATTTTGGTGCAACGGGCGTGGTGGCGGCACTTGCCGCCTTGCTAGAAAACCCGGTGGTGTTCCACGAACCTGAACTGGAAACCCGGAGCACCGAGCTGTGCGTCGCCAGCGGCGGGGTGGACGGCATGTTCATGGCGCCCGAACCGGCGCACGACGGCATTGCCATGCAGGAGTACGCAGGGATGGTTCGCGCACTGCGTGGCAGTGTGATGCGTGCGCTGGGTCATTCGATCAACTGGCAGGGGCATCAGGGCGACTGGAGGCAACTGAAATGAGCGCAACCACCATCTCCGGCCGGCTGGCCGAACTAGGACTTGCATTGCCAACCGTCAATCCGCCGCGCGGCAGCTACGTTCCGGCCGTGCGCGCCGGAGACTTGCTGTTCGTCGCGGGACAAGCGCCGCGGCGCAACGGCGTGCTGGAGTTCTCGGGCCGCGTGGGGCGCGATCTGAGCGTCGAGCAAGGCCGCGATGCTGCGGCGCTGTGCGCGCTCAATGTGCTCGGCCATCTCGCTCAGGCCTGCGGGGACGATCTGGCGCGCGTCGCCGGCTCGGTGCGGCTGGCCGGTGTGGTCAATTGCGCCGAGGACTTTGATGCGCATTCAAAGGTGCTGGACGGCGCTTCGGATCTGCTGACCGCTGTCCTGGGCGAGCGCGGCCTGCATGCGCGCATCGCCACCGGCGCTTCGTCGTTGCCGTCGGGCATGGCGGTGGAAGTCGAAGCCATATTCCAACTCAAACCATAAGTCAGGGCGGGGCGTCCGCCTGACATCCGCAAGGGGAAAATCCGTGCAAGCAACTCTGACTCAGCCCGCCTACGCGGGAAATGCGCCGGACCGGAATGCCGTCTACCGCAAGGTGGCGCTGCACATCATGCCGTTTCTCATGTTGTGCTACGTGGCGGCGTATCTGGACCGCATCAATATCGGCTTTGCCAAGCTGCACATGCTGAACGACCTGGGCTTCAGCGATGCCGTTTATGGCTTGGGCGCGGGACTGTTCTTTATCGGGTATCTGATCTTCGAGGTGCCCAGCAATCTGCTGATGATGCGCATCGGCGCCAAGCGGACGATTTCCCGCATCATGATTCTGTGGGGCATCATTTCGGCCTGCTTTGCCTTTGTCGAGACGCCGACGCAGTTCTACGTGTTGCGCTTCCTGCTGGGCGCGGCCGAAGCCGGCTTCTATCCTGGCGTGATCCTGTATCTGACCTATTGGTTTCCCGCAAACAAGCGAGCGAAGATGGTGGCGCTTTTTGTGGGGGCGGTGCCGTTGTCAGGCATGATCGGCGCGCCGCTTTCCGGCGCCATCATCGAATGGGGCCACGGAGCGCACTCGTTGGCTGGCTGGCAATGGATGTTCCTTATCGAAGCCGTGCCGTCGCTGATCCTCGGCCTGTTGTGCCTGAAATACCTGGCCGACAGCCCCGCGGTTGCCCCGTGGCTTACCCAGGGCGAGCGCGAGCTGGTGGAAGGCGAACTCCAGGCCGAGCGCGAGCTCACGCGTCACGACAAGTCCACCGTGTCGCTCGCGGCCACGCTGAAAGATCGGCGGGTGTGGAAGATGACCAGCATCTGCTTCTGCTCGGCCATCTGCTCTTACGGCGTGTCGTTCTGGCTACCCACGCTTGTGCAGCAGCTGAACGTGGGGGACGTCATGCACGTGGGTCTTTACACCGCAGTGCCGTTCACCGCGGCTTTCGTGGTGATGTATCTGATCGGCCGTAGTTCTGATCGCATGCGCGAGCGCCGCTGGCATCTGGTTGGACCGTTCACCTGCGTGTGCGTCGGCTTGATTGGCAGTGTCTGGTTCCATGGGTCGATGGGGCTGGCGCTTCTGTCGCTGACGATCGCCGCGGTTGGCGCCTACAGCACGACGTCCATGCTGTTCACGATTCCCGGACTGTTTCTTTCGGGCGTCGGCATGGCAGCGGGCGTGGCACTGATCAACTGCTTTGGCGGACTGGGCGGATTTGTCAGCCCGTATGTCGTCGGCGTCGTCAAGGATGTCACAGGCAGCACCGATAATGGCGTGATATTTATCGCCTGCGTGGCGATGATCGGTGCGGCCCTTACGTTGACGCTGCCCAAGAAGCTGGTGAACCGTTGATCCGATGCATTGGCCGCTCACGCATTGCCTGCGGCCAACGCATCAAACAAGCGATCCCCGCCCATTTGCCCGCCCTTGAGCATCAGTTCAATTCCGTCGATCACGGGGTCGTCGCTGCGTGCAACGCTGACCGTCACCCCCGGCGCCAGCACGCAGCGAAACGCCAACCCCCACAATCCCAAGGCAAGCGTCGCCTGGCTTGAAGTGTCTCCGCCCGCGATGCCAATGCGGTTCAGCCGATGACCGGTCTTTGCGCTGGCGCGCACGATGTCCGCGACGAGGCTGGCGGTGGCGCGGGCTGTTGCGGCGGTCTGGTCCGCGCTGACCGAGCCGGCAGGCCTGTCGGTATACACCAGGACGTTGCGGCCTTCGGCCAATGTCGCGGCGGCCAACGCGATCTGTTGCGCGGCATAGCCGGCATCAGCCAGCAGCCGCACGACTTGCAGCGGTTGGCGCGTATAGCTTTCGCACGCAGCGATCTGTCGCGCGGTGACGGGCGACAGGCTGCCCGCGACGACCAGCACCGGGCCGTCCGACGGGCCGAGCGGGGCCGGTTGTGTAGCGGGGGCTTGTCCGGCGGGCCGGACGCGGGCCAGGGCTTGCTGCACGCTGCTCGGGCCGACGGCCACGAGCGGGGCGCGGGCTGCCTCGCGTTGAATCAGGCGGCCGATCACGGCGAGCTGCGATTCGTCCACCAGATCCAGGAGCAGCGGTCCGTCCGCGTTTTCCATGACCTGATCGATCCACCCATCGAGCTCGGCGATGTTCGTACCGGAATTCACGGCGGGGTCGGCGCCCGCGTTCACTGCCAATTTCGCAATCGGGGGATAAGCAACATGCGGCACCGACCGCACGCCCTCCAACCCCTGCGCCTCCAGATGCCGCCGCAAATCCGCCTCGTGCATCGGCGTGACGGGATGCACGCTCATCACGGGATGGCGATCGATGCGATGAATCTCCGGCGCAGACCCCGCGCGCGCAAACAGGTTTCCAAAGCTGCAATACCGGCCAATGCTGGGCTGCCCGCCAACGATCGGCACGATGGGGTTCGCAAAATGCCGGCGCAGCTCCCGCACCGCCACCCCGATGCTGCCGACGTGCGGCGCGCTGTCGAAGGTGGAACAGCACTTGTAATGCAGCACGCGCGCGCCGGTGCTTGCCATGAACGCGCCAACCGCGCGCAGTTCCTCGACCATCTCCGCCGGGGCCATCCCACGCGCGGCGCCCGCGATGCCGATGGCATCCAACGGCCCGGCACGTTCCAGTTGCGAAGAAGAAGGCACGCCCAAAAACAGCAGGCTGCGCAGGCCCGCCCGGGCGACCTCCGCGAGCGTGTCAGTGGCGCCGGTGAAGTCGTCGCCATACCAGCACACCTGAGGCGCGGTGCCGCCAATCATGCGCGGCTTCCAAAAAACTCCAGCGCGCGCTGCAACTCAGGCGCGTTGCGGGCGTAGTCTTCCAGCTGCTGGTTGTCCCGCACGGCGTGCCACGCCTGACGAATGCTCTGCACCCCAGCCGCCGGACCATCCGGATGCGCCAGAATGCCCCCGCCCGACATGAACAGCAGATCGTCGCTGCGCACGGCCGCCCAGGTCGCGGGCACGGTCCCGGCCCACTGACCCGACGAGAAAGCAGGCATGACGGCGTCGTCGATTCCCGGGGTCAGCGACGCCAGGCAATCGCGCGCCGAGTCCACGACTTCGCTGTCTTCCTGCGAAAACTTGCCTTGCAACCCATGCACGTGCATGTGGTCCACACCGGCCAGCCGCCACAGCGTCTGATACGCCTGGAATCCCATGCCCAGCAGCGGATGGCGCGATAGCGCGCCGAACCCATTGCGATGACCATGCAACGCCAGCGGCGTGCTGCGGCGCAGGGTCTGGATAGCCGAATAGCCGCACCAGTTCAGGCTGGCCATGACGCAGGTGCCGCCTTCGCGTTCGATCAGTTCGGCGTGGCGGCGCATGGCGTCGGTTTCATCGGTGATGTTGAACGCAACCATCACGTTGCGGCCGGTGCGTTCGCGGTGCGCGCGCACTACGGCCATCACGGCGGCGACGCGCTGGGCGAGCGGGGCGTGGGCCGGGTTGGCGCACACCTCGTCGTCCTTGATGAAGTCCACGCCGGCCGCGCAAAGCTGCGCCACCAGGTGCGCGGTCTGCTCGGGCGAGAGGCCGACGTTTGGCTTGATGATGGTGCCGACCAGCGGACCCTTGTCCACGCCGGTCAGCGCGCGGGTGCCGGCGATGCCGACCTGGGGCAGGTCGAATTGCGCGCGGTAGTTGGCGGGCAGCTCCATGCTTTCGAGCCGGAGGCCGGTGACTTCGCCCAGGTCGTACAGATTGCCGCCGACGGTGGCGGCCAGCGTGGGCAGGTTGGCGCCCACGTTGGCGACGGGAAACGCGATGCGAATCCGCGCGCGCTGGAATTTGCCCGGCATGCCACCCGGTTGGCGCGCGAGATACGCATTGGGCAGGCTGGGCGTGTCGACCGTTTCCAGCGTTTCGATGGATTCGATCCGGGCGCGGGCGCGGGCGCGCAGTTCGTCCGTTTCGCCCTGCACGCGCGTGAAGGTGCCGCAGGACTGCTCGCCGGCCATGACCTCCGCAACCTTGGCGGGGTCGACGGGGGTCTCAATCAGGTAGGTGGCGGTAAACGATTGGGAATTCATGGTGGCGTGTGCGGCAGGGGTGTATCAGAGGCGGCTCAGGTCGGGGAAGGCGCGGACGGGGTCCTTGCCGTCCCAGTTCACCGAGCTTTCGCGGATCAGGTCGAAGAGGCGGCCTTTGGGGCCGGCCACTTCCGAGAGCTCGATGACGGTGCCGGGGTGGTATTCGGTGTCGAAGTAGATGAAGCGGCCTTTTTCGCCGACTTCACCGCTCATCTTGGGCTTGAAGCCTTGCGCCAACAGGCGTTCCAGGTCGGCGTCGTAGCTTTCGGTCCAGTAGGCGACGTGCTGCAGGCCGGTGCGGCCGGCTTGCAGGAAGTCTCGGTACATGGAGGGCACGTCGTTGCGGGTCTGGATCAGTTCGACCTGCACGTAGCCGGAGTTGGCCAGGGCGACGGAGTTGTGCGGTTCATAGCCCTTGCCGTCGTATTGGTAATTGACGATGGGCACGCGCGGGTTGTAGTACCAGGGACCCACGCCGAGCTTGGTGCTCCAGTAGTCCATGGCGGCTTCGATGTCGTGCACGACATAACCGAGTTGGCGGATCTCGCCCAGGAAACGACTCATGTTGGATCTTTATAAAAGGGTGGCTGAGAGACGGGAAGGGCGCGGCCCGCAAGGGGCCGCGCCGCGTCACAGGAAACCGATGGAGAACCAGGGGAAGGCGGCGACGACGATCAGGCCGATCAGCAGCGCGCCGATATAGCCCCAGATCGGGCGGATGCCTTCGTTGGGATCGACGCGGCTGATGGCGCAGGCGCCGTAGTAGCCGACACCGAAGGGCGGTGCGAACAGGCCGATGCCCATGGCGAAGATCACGACCATCGCGTAATGGACTTCATGCACGCCGGCCTGCACCGCGATCGGGAACAGCAGCGGGCCGAACAGCACGATGGCGGGGATGCCTTCCAGCACGCTGCCCAGGATGATGAAGGCCACGATGGAGACGGCCAGGAAGCCGTAGCTGCCGCCGGGCATGCCCGCCATCAGCTTGGCCAGATCGCCCGAGAAGCCCGATTGCGTCAACGCCCACGCCATGGCGGTGGCGCAGCCCACGATCAGCATGATGGCGCCGGACAGGGAGGCAGTTTCGATCAGCATGGGCTTGACACGCGCCCAGTCGAAGCAGCGGTAGATCACAAGGCCCACGACGACGGAGTACACGATGCCGATGGTGGAGACCTCGGTGGCGGTGGCCACGCCTTCGACGACGGCGGCGCGGATCACGAACGGCAGGGCCACGGCGGGCAGCGCGATCATGAAGAACCGGCCGATCTCCTTGAAGGTGAAGCGCTGGACGAGGCTCAGGTCTTCTTTGCGGTAGCGCCACCAGACGACGCCGCACAGAGCCAGGCCCAGCACGACGGCGGGCAGCAGGCCTCCCGTAAACAGCGCGGCGATCGACACGCCCGTCACCGACCCGATGGTGATGAGCACGATGGACGGCGGAATCGTCTCGGTCTGCGCGCCGGTGGCGGACAGCAAGGCGACCAGATCGCCGGGCTTGGCGCCGCGCTTTTTCATTTCGGGGAACAGCACGGGCGCGATGGCCGCCATGTCGGCGATCTTCGAGCCCGAGATGCCGGACACCAGATACATGGCGCCGATCAGCACGTAGGACAGTCCGCCGCGCACGTGGCCGAGCAGGCTGGCCAGGAACTGGATCATGGCGCGCGCCATTCCGGTCATTTCGATCAGCGAGCCCAGGAAGATGAAGAGCGGCACCGCGAGCAGCATCAGGTGCGACATGCCTTCGTCCAGCCGGCCTACCATGACGACCATCGGCGTGTTGGTGGTCAGCGCCAGGTACGAGAAGGTGGCCAGCGCGAACGAGAATGCGATCGGCACGCCCGAAAACACGGTTGCGGCGACGATGCCCACGAAGAAGATCACCAGGTTCAGCTTGCCCAGTCCGGAGAACAGGGGCTGCGCCAGCCAGAACAGGCCGACGACCGCCGCCACGCCCGCCAGCGCCATCGCCACCTGCGGCAGCGGCTGCGTGCGCAAGAGGCGCAGCAGCGCAATGACGCCCATCAGGCCCATGCCAACCGGAATTGCCGAGGCACGCCACGCGTTGCTCAGTTCCAGCGCCGGCGTGATGATGAAGTGTTCTTCATGCGCGTACTCGATGGCGGGCGCCAGGATCAGCACCAGGAACGCCAGCGACGCCGCAAGCGCTGCGGTTTCAAGCTGCGCGCGACGCGCCGGGCTGACGTTGTTCACCAGCGCCGTCATGCGCATGTGCTCGCCGCGCCGCAACGCCACGACGGCGCCCAGCATGGACAGCCAGAGGAACAGGATCGACGCCAGTTCATCGGACCAGACCAGCGGGCTGTGGAACGCGTAGCGCGCCACCACGCCCGCAAACAGGACGAGGATCTCGACCAGCACGATGGCTGCGGCAACGTGTTCGACCACGGTGCCCAACACGCTGTCGAGCGCGCCGGCCGCCCGGCGCAGGGGATTGGCCGGCAGCGCGGGCGCCGCGGCGTGGGGAGCGGACAGGGAGGACATGGCGCGCGACCTCAGGCCAGCTTGCCGACGGACTGCTCCAGGAGGCCCCAGGCCTCATTGCCGAACCGGCCTTGCCATTCCTTGTAGAAGCCCGCGGTGCGCAGTTGTTCGCGGAAGCTGTCGGCGGACGGCTGGTTGAACACCAGGCCCTTGGATTCCAGGTCTGCCTGCACCGAGGCGTTGAGCTTCTTGATGTCTTCGCGCTGGGCCAGGCCGGCTTCGTTGATGCCGCGCGCCACCACCGTCTTCAGGTCGGCGGGCAGGCCTTCCCACATGCGGCCGTTGGCGATGAACCAGTAGCCGTCCCAGATGTGCTTGGTCAGCGAGCAGTACTTCTGCACTTCGTACAGTTTGGCGACCTGGATGATGGGCAGGGGGTTTTCCTGCGCGTCCACCACCTTGGTCTGCAGCGACGAGTAGACCTCGCTGAACTGCAGGCTGGCGGGCGCGGCGCCCAGGCCCTTGAACATGGAGATCGGCAGCGAGCTCACCGGCACGCGGATCTTCAGGCCGTCCATGTCGGCGGCCGTATTGACCGGACCCTTGCTGCTGGTGGTCTGGCGGAAGCCGTTGTCCCACATCTTTTCAAAGGCGTAGAGCTTGCGCTGCGCGATGGCGGCGCGCACGTGGGCGCCCAGCGCGCCGTCCATGGCGTTCCAGACCTGGTCGTAGTCCTTGAACGCGAAGCCGACGGCGTTGATGGCGGCCACCGGCACCAGCGTGGCGATCACCAGGGCGGACGGCGTGAAGAAGTCGATGCCGCCGGAACGCACCTGGGCCAGCATGTCGGTGTCGCCGCCCAGCTGGTTGTTCGGGAAGATCTTGATGTCGACGCGGCCGTTGCTTTCCTTGAGGATGCGTTCGGCCGCTTCCTGGGCGCGGATGTTCAGCGGATGCGTCACCGGCAGGTTGTTGCCGTACTTGAGCGAGTAATCGGCGGCGCGGGCGATCAGCGGAAAGCCGGTGCCGGCGACGGCGAGGGCGGGAACCGCGCAAAGGCGGCGCAGGGCACTGCGGCGAGTAAGCAGCTTCATGGTTGTCTCCGTTGTCTTGCTTATGATGTTTTTTGATGTGCCACAAAACCGCCTTAGCCCTGCGGCACTGTGGACAATAGTGAATAGGCGCTATCATCGTCAAATCTTATTCATGATGGTTTTTGATGTGAATAGAAGCGCCTCCTCTCGTGGACTCGCCAAGCTGGCGGACGTGGCTGCCCGCGCGGGCGTGTCGACGGCCACGGCCGATCGCGTGCTCAATCGCCGGCCTGGCGTGCGCCCGGCCACGGCGCAAAAGGTCTTCAAGGCCGCCATCGAACTGGATTACCTGCCGGACGAAGAGGCGTACGCGGCCCCCGCGCCCGAGCCGATGCGGCTGGTGTTCCTGCTGCCGCGCGGCAGCAATCGCTATCTGCGCATGCTGGGCGATACCGTCAACTTTGCGCACGAGCACTTTGCGCCGTTAAATGCCAAGTGCCATGTCGAGTACGTGGAAAGCTTCAATCCCGATGCGCTGGCGCAGGCGCTGGCCAAACATGGCAAGCGGGCCGACGGAATTGCGTTCATGGCGCTGGAGCACCCCGTGGTGCGCGAGGCCGTGAATGCGCTGGCGCAGCAGGGCGTGCCGACGGTGACGCTGATCTCCGACATCGCCAACAGTGCGCGCACGGCTTACGTGGGGTTGGACAATCGGGCCGCCGGGCGCACGGCCGGCTATCTGATCGCGCGCTTTATCGGGATGCGCGCGGCGCATGTGGCGCTGATCGCGGGGTCGCGGCATTACCGCGCCCATGAAGAGCGGGAAAGCGGATTTCTGCAGCTCTACGCCGAACAATTCCAAGCCATGCAGGTGGTGGACTTGCGCGAAGGCTATGACGACGCGCAGCGCAACTACGAACAGACGCGGCAGTTGCTGGAGCAGTATCCGCAGCTTGCCGGGATTTACAACATCGGCGGCGCGTCAGATGGTGTGGCCCGCGCGCTGAAAGAAGCAGGGCAGCAGCACCGGGTTGTTTTCATCGGGCATGGACTGACGCCCGACACGCGTTCGCTGCTGATCGACGGCACGATGGACGCCGTGATCACGCAAAGCCCGATGGAAGCGCTGATGAGCTGCGTGCGCATTTTCAGCAATCTGCGGGATAAGCGCAGCGCGATGAATGGGGTGGAATTGGCGCGCAGCCAGGTGATATTCCGGGAGAACCTGCCGTAGGGGTAGGGGCGGGCGTATTATTTCGGCTATGGGCTCGCACCCAGTGCGGCAGCGGCGGGGCACGCCGCTGCCTACTTCAACGGATGGTTCCTCTACAACGGTTGCCCGGCGCTTGCCGGCGGACGGCCGTGAAGGCGCTGCGCCATGGACCACACAGCCGACCGCCAGGCCGATCCCGCCGCTTGCGAGGCGGGGTCTGCCGCGCGATCACCGGCGGGTGATCACGATTTCCATGTACTCGCTGGGCACCACGACCGCCGAATCGCCGGAGCGGTTGAAGCGTTCGATCTGCGCGGTGATATCGGCGGTCAGCGCCGTCTGCGCCGCGGGTTCCAGCGCGCCGAAGGCCTTGAGCAGCGGGCCGTAGTAGGTCTTGAAAACCTGCATCCAGTGCTCGGGCGAGCGGTAGCGGAACACGAAGTGGCGCGGTTCGCACTGAATCGACGCGGCTTGCGATCCGAACATCTCTTCGATGCGCGCCTTGGTTCCCCACAGCGCGGGCGACTTGACGCCGGCGGGCGGGGGCAGGTGCTTGCCGATGGTCTTGAAGATCTGGCCGATGAAGCCGTCGGGCGTCCAGTTGGCCAGGCCGATCTTGCCGCCGTGCTTGCACACGCGCATCAGCTCGGACGCGGCCTTGTCCTGGTCTGCCGTGAACATCACCCCGAAGGTCGACATGACGACGTCGAACGCGGCGTCGGGGAAGGGCAGCGCCTCGGCGTCGGCCTCCTGGAATTCGATCTTCAGGCGTTCTGCGGCGGCGCGCTCGCGGCCGCGGCTAAGCAGCGCGGGCACGTAGTCGGTCGACGTGACGTCGCACCAGCGGCGGGCGGCGGCCAGCGTGGCATTGCCGTTGCCGGCGGCAACGTCCAGCACCTTCTGCCCGGCGCGGACATCAAGGGCTTCGCAAAGCTGTTCTCCTACGATCTGCAGCGTGGTGCCGACGACGGCGTAGTCCCCGGAGGACCAGGTGCCCTGCTGGCGGGTCTTCAAGGCGGCCAGGTCGGGCTGTGCGGTTTCGCGCACGTCACTGGTGGCAAGGGAGGAAATGGACATGGTGACTCTCCGTTATTGCGTGGGGTGCGCGACAGCATCCATTGCCAGCGCGCCGGGGTAGTGCAACCAGCGCCGAGAAGGAATTCGCGTGCCGTGCGCCCCGGAAACAACGATAAAAACCAGGCGTGGAGGCGAGCGTGGTAGCGGGCGTGGAATCTGCCGTGGATTCGACCGGCGCGGGCATCCACGTGCGCATGCTGGGACCGCTGGCGATCAGCCGCGGGGGCGCGCCGCTGGCGTTGCCGCCGTCGCGCAAGCTGCGGGCGCTGATCGCCTACCTGGCGTTGGCCCCGAACGCCGTGATGCGGGCGCACCTGTGCGAATTGCTGTGGGATATTCCGAACGATCCGCGCGGCGAGCTGCGCTGGTGCCTGAGCAAGGCGCGCGGCCTGCTGGATGAGCCGGGCCGCCGCCGGGTCGAGACGGTGCAGGACGCGGTGCGCCTCGACCTGTCCGATTGCCGCGTGGATGTCCTGGACATCGGCGCGGCGATGCAGGACGGCATCGACAAGGCGGGTCCCGACAGGCTGCGCGCCCTGTTGGCGCTGTTCCAGGGCGATTTCCTGGAAGGGCTTGAGATCGGCCGCAGTCCGTTCTTCCATAGTTGGCAGACCGCGCAGCGGCGGCGCCTGCGCGCCTGCCATGCGGCCGTGCTGGCGCACCAGGCCGCAAGCCTGCCGGCGGGCGCGGAAGAACGCTTCGCCTGCCTGGACAAGTGGCTGCAATTGGCGCCGTTCGATGCGCAGGCGCATGAATTGATGCTGGACGCGCTGGGCCTGCGCGGGCAGTGGCGCGAGGGCGAGGAACATCTGGCTGCGGCCGTGCGCGCGTTTGAGGCCGAGGGGCTGGATGGGCGGCTGCTGCGCGAGGCGTGGCGTGACGTGCGCGCCCGGCGGGCGGGCGGCGTGCAGACGTTGGGGCAGGGCTTGGGTCAAGCGCTGGATCCGGCTTTTGCGGTGGCGCCGCGGCCTGGAGAGGCGGGGGCGACGATCACGGCCGAGACAGGCGCGCAGATCACGGCCGACCCGCCGTTCCAGCCGCTGCCTGAAGCGGATCTGCTTTCCCGCCTTTCCGAGCTCCCGCCGGACCGGCGCGGACGGGCATCCATCGCGGTCATGCCGTTCGTGGACCGGTCCGCGCAGGCCGGTGTACGGGGCGGATTGGCGGACGGCCTGGTCTTTGACGTTATCGCGCGGCTGGCAAAGCTGCGCAGCCTGTTCGTCATTGCGCAGGGCACCGTGTTTGCGCTGGATCAGCGCAGCGTCGGACCGGAGGAAGCGGGCCGCACGCTCAACGTGGATTATGTCGTCAGCGGCTCGCTGCGGCGCCACGGTCAGCGACTTGCCGTGGACGTGCAACTGGTCGATTCCCGCACGGCGCGGATCGTCTGGGCCGATGTCCTGGATCACCCGTTCGATGACGCCTTGCTGGCGCTGGACGAGATCGGCAACCGGATCGTGGCGTCTGTCGACATCGAGATCGAGGCGGCGGAGCGCAACCGCGCGATCCTGACGCCGCCCAATTCGCTGGACGCGTGGCAGGCGCATCACCGCGGCCTGTGGCATATGTACCGGTTCAACCGTACCGACAATGAGCAGGCCCGGCATTTCTTCGAGATGGCGGTGCGGCTGGATCCGACATTTTCGCGGGCCTATGCGGGCTTGTCGTTCACGCATTGGCAGACCGCGTTCCAGCGTTGGGACGAGCAGGGCGATGCCATCGATCGGGCGTTCGAAACCGCCGGCCAGAGCCTGATCGCCGATGACCGCGATCCGGCGGCGCATTGGGCGATGGGGCGGGCGCTGTGGCTGCGCGGCAGCCAGGATCAGTCGGTCAGTGAACTGCGGATCGCCGTGGACCTCAGCCCGAACTTCGCGCTGGGCCATTACACGCTGGGCTTTGTCGACTGCCAGATGGGCGATGCGCAAGCCGCCATCGGCGCATCCGATCACTCGCGCCACCTGAGCCCTTTCGATCCGCTGCTGTTCGGCATGCTGGCCGTGCGCGCACTGGCGCTGGTGCGGCTGGGCCGGATCGAGGAGGCGGCCGGATGGGCGATCAAGGCCGCCGCGCGCCCCAACGCGCACGTGCACATCCTGGCGATTGCCGCCTGCTGCCTGTCGCTGGCCGGCCGAACTGACGAGGCGCTGGGGTTTCTGCCCGCCATCCGCAAGGCGCAGGCGACCTACCGGGTCGACGACTTCCTGGCGTCATTCCGGCTGGAGCCCGACACGCAGGCGCTGTTCCGCGAGGGCGCGCGGCGGATCGGAATCGGATAGTGCAGCATTCGCCACGCTTCGCCAGATTCCGCTTGCTAGGTAGCTGCCTAGGCAGCTAATATCCCGTCATTGATATCGACGGCGGCGCGCCGGGCCCATCATGAGCAACGCAACTCCTTCTGTGCTGGACGAACTGTGCACCGGCGAACTGGGATTCCTGGTGACGTCGGTGCGCAACGGCATTCTGGACGCACTGGACCGCGATCTGGCCCCGTTGCAGATCACCGTGCAGCAGTACGTCGTGCTCAATTGCATCGTCAAGGGGTGGGGACGCACGCTCAGCGACTTCTGCCGGGTGCTGTCCTATGACTCGGGCGCCATGACCCGACTGCTGGATCGGATCGTGGCCAAGGGCTTCATTCGCCGGGTCGAAAACGAAGCCGACCGCCGCAGTTCGCTGATCGAGCTGACCGAACAGGGCAAGGCGGCTTTTCCGCAGGCGCGCCAAGCCACCGAAGTGGCGTTTCGCCGGCTGCTGGACGGCTTTTCCGAGGCAGAGGCGCAAGTGCTGCACAAGCTGCTATCCCGGATCCTGATCAACGCGCGGCCGGCGTAATTTGCCGGGCGTTTTTTTTTATCCATTTATCTGCCTAGGCATATACAGCCTGGGCTGTGAACCATGTCCCACCCTAAGCCTTCCGTCCCGCTGCTCCTCGTCATCGGCGCGCTGACGTTCATCGACTTCCTGCAGAACGGCATGGCCACCTTTGGCGCAGCGCCCATCATGGGAGAAATCGGCGCCAGCCCCGAGGAATACACCCACATCGCGCTCATCTACGCCTGCGTGGCGGTCATGATGATCGCGTTGCAGGGCTGGCTTACGCATCGGCTGGGCTTGCGCGCCTACCTGCTGGCCTCGCTGGCCGCCGCGGGCATGGGCGCGGCGGTCTGCGCGCTGGCACAGGACCCGGCGCAATTCCTGTTGGGGCGCGTGTTGATGGCGCTGGGCTGCGCAGCGATGCTTACTTCGTCCCGGCTGACCGTCAACCTGATTCCACCCAGCCCTGCGCGCTTCCTGGGCATCAAGGCCTTGGCGACCGGTCTGTGCCTGGGGACCGCGCTGGCGCCCTGGCTGGCCGCGATGGCGGTCGAGCACGATGGCTGGCCGTTGATGTTCTGGCTGATCGCGGCGCTGTCGGTGCTGGCAATGGCGCCCGTCCTGCTGGCGATGCCGGGGCGCGAGGCGGGATCGGTCCTGGCCGGCAACGTGCGCCTGCTGCCGATCGCCGCGCTGGGGGCGGGCAGCTTCCTGGTGCTGCATGCGTTGCAGCGCGCCTATTACGACTTCTTCAGCCACGGCAGCCTCCTGGCGCTGTCGGCTGCGGCGGGGGTGGCCGCGCTGGGTTACTTCGTGTGGTCGGAAACGCGCAACGGCGCGCCGCTGCTCCGGCTGGGCGGCATGAACGAAGCGCGGTTCCTCTGCGGACTGGCGCTTTTCACGGTCTGCTACGTGATGCTTGGCGCCAACGGCTACCTGGTGCCGGTGATGCTGCAGCGTGCGCTCGGGCAGGCCTGGGTCACCGCGGGCAAATTCTTCGCGCTGGGATTGGGGGCGGGCGTGCTGACCTGGGCCGTGATGTCGCAATTGCTGCCGCGGTGGCCTTCGCCGCGCAAGTTTTTCGTGACCGGCTTCCTGGCGCTGGCGGTGTTCGGGGTGTGGATGTCGCGCCTGACGCCCACGGCCAACATGTGGACCGACGTGTTTCCCGCGCTGGCCTGCTACGGCATGTTCATCATGACGCTCATGCCGACGACCGCGATGCAGACCTTTACCGGCCTGACGGGCGACCCGGCGGTGTTCGCCCATGCGCAGCAGGTCAAGAACATGCTGGCGCAGGTCGGCCAGGCGCTGGGGATCATGTTGGCCACCATCGGGCAGCAGTGGTTCACGTTGCGGCACTACACGGTGCTGCGGGAAAGCATTGCGACCGGCAACGCGCAGTTCGAGGCGGCGATGGTGCAGCTGACCGCCTATTTCAGCGCGGCGGCGGGGCCTGCACAGGCGCGGCAGCTTGCCACGGCGCAGATCGCGCAACTGGTGGACCAGCAGTCGGTGCTGCTGGCCAGCCTGGATCATTTCCGAATCGTGGCGGGCGTGGCGCTGGCAGCGGCCGTAGTCAGCCTGGTGCAGCGCGTGTTCCGCTAGGAGCAGGGTTCAGTTGCCGCCCAACTGCGCGATGATCTGCCGCGCCACGTCCGCCAGCGACAGGCCGCCGTCCATCGCCGCGCGTTGCAGGCGTTCATGCGCCGTCTGCTCGGTCAGGCCGTAGCGGCTGATCAACAGCAGCTTGGCGCGGTCGATGCGCTTCCTGTCGTCCAGCGCGCCACGCACGCTGGTCAGCGCATCGTCGGCCTGCTGCATGCGCAGCGTCTGCTCGCGCATCATGTCCAGAATCGACCGTTCCAGCTCGCCGCCCACGCCGTCCTCGGGCGGCACGTCCAGGATGCGGCTCTGCACGCTGAACACCATGCTGGGGACGCGGCCGCTGGCATGATCGGTGTAGCGGCTGAGCAGGAGGCGGCGGTCGTCCAGTTCCTGGCGGGTGTCGGCGATGCGCCGGGCGCACTGCTGCGCCAGTTCCTGCGCCAATTGGGTTTCAACGTTGCGCATGGCGTCGATGCGCGCCGTACACAGGTCGAACCACAGCTCGGCCAGGCCGCTGTCGACGCGCTGCGCGTCCGACGTGTGCTGCGCCATGTCGCGCATGCGTTGCACGGGTTGCGCCTGCTGCTGGATCTGGTCCCACGCCTGCAGTGGCGCGCCCTGCACATACTGCGAGTAGACGCCGAAGCTGCGGGCCTGGTTGGCCGCGAGGCCCAGCATGCGCGCCTTGCGGGCGTCGTCGAACCAGCCGGCTGTAAAGCCCATGACGCCGCAGGCGCGCTCCTGGCCGCTCAGTTCCTTGCCTTGCATGAAATTCAGCAGCGCCACCAACAGGCGCGTGACATCCGGATCGAGTGAAGAGTCGGCGGCTTCGAAGACCACTGCAAGCAGGCTGCCGATCACCTGGGTGAATCGGGTATCGGCGTCTTCCACCGCCACGCGCCGGTCGCGGACCTCGCGGCGCAAGGCCGGCAGCTCGTCCAGCCGGAAGAGGGCGTAGGCGATGCAATTGAGCAGGCGTGCCCGGCCGCTGCCGGCCGCGGGGTCGGATTCCAGCCCATCTAGAAATGTGCGTACGCCGGCTTCCACGGCCTGCGCGTCGCTCGACAGGCCGGCCAGCACCGGCTGCAGCCGGTCCGCGGCGCTGCACAGGGTCAGGTTGGAGTAGCCGCGCTCCTTTTGCAGCGCGTGCACCAACGCGCTGATGCGCAGCACCAGGTCGCAGGTGGCGGCCAGGACTTCCAGTCCCTGAAGCTCGCTACGGCGGGCGGCGAGCAGGAAGCGCAGCGGCGGCGGCATGTGGCGTTCGGCCATCGGTATCTCTGTGCGGGGTGAGGCGCGTGTTCGCGGAAATCAGGCCGTCCGGCGTTGCGGCGCAAGCACGCCGCCCGCGTCGTCCAGCACGCCGAACATCCGGCAGGCGGCGACTTCGCCGATGACCAGCACGGCAGGGCTGCGCAACCGGAAGGTCTGGGCATCGGACGCCATGCTGGCCAGCGTCGACGGACAGACCCGCTGGCCGGGAAGCGACGCGCGCTCGATCATCGCTACCGGCGTGTCCGGCGCCATGCCGGCAGCCAGCAACTGGGCGGTCATGTCGTGAACCTTTGCCACGCCCATGTAGACCACGAGCGTCGTGCCGCTGCGTGCCAAGCCGGACCAGTCGGGCGTTGCGCCGTCCTGCGAATGCGCGGTGATGAGTGTAACGCCCTGGGCCATGCCACGCTGCGTCAGCGGGATCCCGGCCGACGTTGCCGCGGCCAGCCCGGCGGTGATGCCGTTTACGATTTCGCAGGCGACGCCGTGGTCGCTGAGCCACTGCGCTTCCTCGCCGCCACGGCCAAAGATGCAGGGATCGCCACCCTTAAGCCGCGCCACGCGCAGGCCCTGACGGGCGTAGCGAAGCATCAGGCGCTGGATGAAGTCCTGCGGCGTGGAGCGGCAGCCCCCGCGCTTGCCCACGCGCACGATGCGGGCGTTGGGGCAGTGCTGCAGGATCTCGGGGTTGACCAGGTCGTCGACCAGGACCACGTCGGCCCGGGCAAGCGCCTTGACGGCTTTCAAGGTCAGCAGCTCGGGATCGCCGGGGCCGGCGCCGATCAGGGACACGGTGGGATTCGTGGCGGGCATGGTCGTCTCGTTTCAGGAGGTCAGGGCCTGGATCACGATCACGATGGCCAGGATCAGGCACAGGCCTTTCCAGAAAGCCACCGGATTGCGTTCCAAGAGGGGCAGGCGTTCGCCGCCGCGCACGTCGGGCGGATTGCGCAGCGCGTGCGTGAATTCGGACAGCTCGGGCGTGCGGTGCTGCGGGTCGGGATGCAGGGCCCGGCTGAGCACGCTGTCGATCCACGCCGGGATTTCGCGTTCCCGGTCCAGCACCGACACGTAGGTCAGCCGTAGTTGCGCGGCGCGGCTGCGCGATCGCGCGACATCGGCGCCATACGGCAGGCGGCCGGACAGCATCTGGTACAGGATCGCGGCCAGCGAATAGATGTCGGACCGCGCCGTGCCGGCTTCGCCCAGGAAGTACTCGGGCGCCGCATATTGGGCGGTGCCCAGCACCGGCATGGCGTCGTCGCCATCGGCGCCCAGTTCCTGGATGCCGGCCGTCCGGGCCGAGCCCAGATCGATGATCTTTGCCGTGCCGTCGGGCGTGATCAGAATGTTGTCCGGCCGCAGATCCTGATGCACGATCTCCAGCCGGTGAAACGCCTGCAGGCCGCGTGCGATCTGCTCGATGATGGCGATTGTCGGTTCCAGCGCCGGACGCGGATTGGCCGCCATCCATTGCGTCAGCGTGCGCCCTTCGATGTACTCGCTGACGGTGTAGAGCGAGCGGCGCTGCCGCGTGCGCGGCCAGGCGCGCACGACGTGGCGGCTGTCGATGCGGCGCGCCAGCCATTCCTCGGTCAAAAGGCGTTCCAGATAGGCGGGGTCGTGCCGCAGGTCCAAGGACGGGATCTTGATGACGACGGTGTCGCCGCTGTCGAGGTCTTCGGCCAGGTAAACGTGGCTGCGGCTGCTGGCGCGCAGCTCGTCCGTGATGCGAAAGCCTTCGAACGTCTGAGCCACGTCCAGCAACGGCGGACAGGGCAGGCTGCCGGAATACTGCGCCATCTCAGCGGCCTGGCGCGCGGGCAGGGCGTCGACGCGCACTATTTGCATGGTCAGGTTGTCGTCGCTGCCGCGGGCAAGCGCCAGCGCGACCAATGCGCGCGCGGCGGCGTCCAGATCGCTGGCGTTGGCGGCCACGGCCTCGCGCAGATCGTCGTCGCCGACATGCTCGTACACGCCATCGGTCGCCAGCAGGAACACGTCGCCCGGTTCCACGGCCTGGGTGTGATAGTCGATTTCCAGATGCGGCGCCAGGCCCAGCGCGCGGCCCAGGTAACTTTTGTCGTGCGCGACCCAGACGCGGTGATCCTCGGTCAGCTGCTCGATCGCGCCATCCCGCAGGCGATAGATGCGCGCGTCGCCGATATGCAGGATGTGCGCGGTGGCGCCCTTGAGCACCATCACGGTCAGCGTGCAGACGTAGCCGCTGTCCTGGTCCTGCCCATGGCGCTGGCGGCTTTGCGAATGCAGCCAGGCGTTGGCCGCGCTGAGCACCTTCTGAGCCGACTTCTTCACGGACCAGGTCTCGGGCGTGCAGTAATAGTCTTCCAGAAAGCTGGCCACCGCCGTCTCGCTGGCGATGTGGCTGACGTTGCTGCTGCTGATGCCGTCGGCCAGCGCGATGGCGATGCCCTTGGCGCCCAGCAGCGGCTCGCCCGGCACGCACAGCCCGTGGAAGTCCTGGTTGACGGACTTGACGCCGGGATCGGTGTGCTGTCCCACCGCCACTTTCAGCGAGGCGGCGGGCGCGCCGGGGGAGTAGCCGTCCATGCCGACGCGATCAGTTGAAGCGGCGCTTGGGCGCGGTCTTCATGTGCGTGGTGTAGAGCGTCAGGCCCGTCAGCGAGATGCCGCCGATCAGGTTGCCCAGCACCACCGGGATTTCGTTCCAGATCATGTAGTCCATGATCGAGAAATTGCCGCCCATGATCATGGCCGACGGGAACAGAAACATGTTGACGATGGAGTGCTCGAAGCCCATCGCGAAGAACAGCATGACGGGCATCCACATGGCGATGACCTTGCCGCTGACGGTGGTCGAGATCATGGCGCCCACGACGCCCAGCGACACCATCCAGTTGCACAGCACGCCGCGGATGAAGATGGTCAGCATGCCGCCTGCACCGTATTCCTTGTAGCCCAGCGTGCGGTCTTCGCCGATGTGCGAGATGACCTGGCCGACCTTGTTGGGCGGCACCGAAAAGCCGTACGTGAAGACGATGGCCATCAGCACGGCGACGGTCAGCGCGCCCAGGAAGTTGCCCACGAAGACCTTGCCCCAGTGCTTGAGGATGCCGCCCATCGTCACGCCGGGCCGCTTGTCAAAGAGCGCCAGCGGGGTCAGCACGAATACGCCCGTCAGGAGGTCGAAGCCCATCAGGTACAGGATGCAGAACCCGACGGGAAAGAGCGCGGCGCCCAGGATGGGCGAGCCGGTCTGCACCGTGACGGTGACGGCGAATACTGCGGCAATCGCGAGGATGGCGCCGGCCATGAAGGCGCGGATCAGGACGTCGCGGGTTGCCATGTAGAGCTTCGATTCGCCGGCATCCACCATCTTGGTGACGAACTCGGAGGGAGCGAGATAGGACATAATGTTTCCTGTTGCTGTGCTGATGTGATGAATACGTTTGCGGCGGCCGTCAGGCGATTTCGACCGCGTCGCCGTTCAAGCGCACCTGCCAGGTCTGCAGGCGCTGCTCGGGAAATTGCACGCAGCTGCCGTCCGCCAGCCGGAAGTGCTGCTTGTAGAGCGGAGACGCCACCACCAGGTCGCCGGCCAGCTGGCCCACGATTCCACGGCCGATGACGTTGGCGCCGGACTTCGGGTCGCGGTTCGACACGGCGTACAAGGTCTGACCCTCGGCGTCGGGCAGGTAGAACAGCGCGACTTGCGCGCCGTCGACCAGGGCGACGACGCCGGAGTTGGCGACGAGGTCCTGGCGGTTGCACGCGTGGCGCCAGGCGGGGGAGGTGTTGGGCAGGGCGGCCATCAGACGATCTCCTCGGCAATCGGGATGACGCGCTGGACGGCGCGCGCCGGGGCCGGACGGGGCTGGCCGCGTTCCTGAACGAACTGGATGTCGGGGTCGCCCTGGCTGTCGTTGACGAAGGTGCGGAAGCGCTTGAGCTTTTCGGGGTCGCTGAGGGCGTTGGCCCATTCGCATTCGTAGCGGTCCACCACCAGTTGCATCTGCGCTTCAAGCTCGGCGCCCAGGCCCAGGCTGTCGTCGATCACGACCGCCTTCAAGTAGTCCAGGCCGCCTTCCAGCGACTCGCGCCACACCGACGTGCGCTGCAGCTTGTCGGCCGTGCGGATGTAGAACATCAAGAGGCGGTCGATGTAGCGGATGAGGGTGGCGTCGTCCAGGTCGGTGGCAAAGAGCTCGGCATGGCGCGGACGCATGCCGCCGTTGCCGCACACGTACAGGTTCCAGCCGTTCTCGGTGGCGATGACGCCGATGTCCTTGCTTTGCGCCTCGGCGCATTCGCGGGTGCAGCCGGACACGGCGAACTTCAGCTTGTGCGGGGCGCGCAGGCCCTTGTAGCGGTGCTCGATGTCCAGCGCCATCTTCACGCTGTCCTGCACGCCGAAGCGGCACCAGGTGCTGCCGACGCAGGACTTCACGGTGCGGGTGGACTTGCCGTAGGCGTGGCCCGTCTCGAAGCCGGCGGCGATGAGTTCCGACCAGATGCCGGGCAGCTCGTGTAGTTGCGCGCCGAACAGGTCGATGCGCTGGCCGCCCGTCACCTTGACGTACAGGTTGTATTTCTTGGCGACCATGCCGACGGCGATCAGGCCGTCCGGCGTGACTTCGCCGGCCGGCATGCGCGGCACCACCGAATAGGTGCCGTTTTTCTGCATGTTGGCCATGAAGGTGTCGTTGGTGTCCTGCAGCGGCACCAGGTGCGGGTCCTGGATGGGCCGGTTCCAGCAGGACGCCAGGATCGAGCCGATGGCGGGCTTGCAGATCTCGCAGCCGACGTGACCACGGCCGTGGCTGGCCAGGATTTCTTCGAAGGTCTCGGCGCCGCTCACGCGCACGATCGCGTACAGCTCCTGGCGGGTGTAGGCAAAGTGCTCGCACAGGCTCTTGTCCACCACGACACCGCGGCTGGCCAGTTCGTGTTCGACCACCTGCTTGAGCAGGCCCGCGCAGCCGCCGCAGCCCGAGGCCGCCTTGGTGCAGGCCTTGACGCCCGCCAGGTCCGTACAGCCGCCGTCGATGGCGTCGCAGACGGCGCCCTTGCTGACGTTGTGGCAGGAGCAGATCGTGGCGGTGGCGGGCAGGGCGTCCACGCCCAGCAGCGGCGCGGCCTGGCCTTGCGGCAGGATCAGGCTGGACGGATCGGCGGGCGGTGCGATGCCGTTCTGCGCGTATTGCAGCAGCGTGTCGTAGTAGCTGTTGTCGCCCACCAGTACCGCGCCCAGGACACGCTTGCCGTCCTCGGAGATCACCAGGCGGCGGTAGCTGGAGCCGGCCTCATCGATGAAACGGTAGCTGCGCGAGCCGGGCGTGGCCCCGTGCGCGTCGCCAATCGACCCCACGTCCACGCCCAACAGCTTGAGCTTCGTGGACATGTCGGCGCCCGAAAACGCCTGTTCCGGCGCGCCGCACAGTTCGGCGGCGACAATGCGGGCCATCTGATAGCCGGGGGCGACCAAGCCGAAGACGGTTCCGTTCCACGACGCGCATTCGCCGATGGCGTAGATGTGTTCATCGCTGCTGCGGCAGCGGTCGTCGATGGCGACGCCGCCGCGCTCGGCCAGCGCCAGCCCGGCCTTGCGCGCCAGGAACACCTGCGGGCGGATCCCTGCCGAGAACACGATCAGGTCGGTTTCCAGCGGGGCGCCTTCGGCAAAGCGCATGCGGTAGCGGTATTGCGTGCCCGGCTTGATGTCCTGCGTGGCGCGCGACAGGTGCACGCCCACGCCCAGCGCCTCGATGCGCGCCTTCAGCGCCGCGCCGCCGGCCTCGTCCAATTGCACCGGCATCAGGCGCGGCGCGAACTCGACCACGTGCGCTTCCAGATTCAGCGACTTGAGCGCGTTGGCCGCTTCCAGCCCCAAGAGCCCGCCGCCGACAACCACGCCGCGCCGCGCGCCGCTGGCGGCTTCGCGGATCAGGTCCAGGTCGTCGATGCTGCGATACACCAGGCGCGAATTGCCCTCGGCGCCCGCGATGGGCGGCACGAAGGGATAGGAGCCCGTCGCCAGCACCAGCTTGTCGTAGGCGAAGCGGCCATTGGCGGTGATGACTTCCCGGGCGTGGCTGTCGATGTCCAGCACGGGCTCGCCCAGGCGCAGCGTCACGCCGTCCTGCTCATACAGCGAGGCCTCGCCCAGCGCCATCGACTCGGCGTCGCGCCCGTTCAGGTACTCGGACAGATGGACGCGGTCATAGGCGCGGCGGGTTTCTTCGCCAAAGATGGTGATGCGATAGCGCTCGAGGGCGCCGCGGGCGATCAATTGCTCGACGCAATGATGGCCCACCATGCCGTTGCCGATGACAATCAGCGTCTGCAAGGAATCGGAAGTGGCCGCTGCATTCATGGGATTTCCCCAGGCTTGGATTTTCGGTTTCAAAAGACAAACGGCGCCCTGGACCTTTCGGTCGGGGCGCCATTGCCGGTACTGCTCACGTTGTCTTGCCGGGTTTGCACCCGCACATAGGCAATTAAGCAAAGTCCATGCCAGGTATGTCGAGGCGCGATGTGTCGGGGGAAATTCCCTTGCGATTCATAGGGAAGGAGGGCGGTGCGAAGCCGCGATGAGGTGCAGCGGCCGATCCGCGCGGATCCGCGCGCATGCTTCGTATCGGTGCATATCCGTGTGCGCCCTGCACCCGTTTGGCGCAGCGCAGCATGAATGGCCGTCGGGACGTGCGGCGGCCGACAGCCAAATCAGGCGAATGCCGCCTGCACCGCGGCAAAGGCGGCAGCGACGAGCGGATCGTCGCGCCGCGCCGCCTGGGTGATGAAGGACAGCTCCGCCTGGATTGACAGGCCTTTCACGAGTTGCAGGCCGCTGGATTGCGATTCGCGCAGCGCGATGGCGTCGCGCGCGAGGGACAGGCCCACGCCCGAGCGCACCAGATCCAGCATCGAAGCCTCTTGATCCACCTCGGCCACCGCGTGCGGCGTAATGCCCAGGGCGTCGAACTTGTCGGACAGCAGGCGGTGGTGAACTGAATCTGGCGGGGTCCAGATCCACGGCAGCGCCGCGATTTCCGCCCAGCCCCGGCCCGCGACCTGCGCGCTCCAGCTTTTCGGGGCGCCGACGTAATAGGAAAAGGAAGCAAGCGGTTGGGCGTTCAGGCCGGAGGGCTGGCTGCCGTCCCGGGCGTGTGGCCCCAGAAAGAACCCCACGTCCAATTCTCCGGCGCGCACTTGCCGGCCCACCGATCCCGACATGCCGTGCCGCAGGGTGGGGCGGATCTTCGGGTAGTGCTCGACCAGATACTGCAGCGTGGCACCTAGCCGCAGGAATTCCGGGTCCAGGATCGTCCCGATGCGCAATTCGCCCTGAACGGTATCGCGCAACGCGCCGATAGCGCGCTGAAAGTCGTCCAGCGCATCCAGCACCCGCTGCGCCGACGGCAACAGCGCCCGTCCATCCGCGTTAGGCGCCAACCCTTGCGCCGTCCGCGCAAAAAGCGTCAGGTCCAGCGACTCCTGAAAATTTTTGAGCTGCAGGCTGAGCGCAGGCTGCGTCAGATGCAGATGCTCGGCCGCGCGCGTCAAATTACCTTCGCGCGCGACGGCGGCAAACGTGCGGATGTGCTTCAGGTCCATGAATGCTCCCGGAAATCGCGTTGGAGGGTGTCAGACACCTCATTTCGTCCTACAAAACCGGTGGTGTCAGACACCTCATTCAGTCCTACAAAATCAGGGGTGTCTGACACCCACCCGCACCCGACCAAGCGTGGAAACTGCCGAGCATTATTAGAGACGCTAATAACCCCCTTTTCAACATTTCATTGGACAGCCGCCCCGTCCTGCGCCAGAGTCTTGCCAGATTCCCGGCGCGCGTCCAACGTCGTAGCCGGGGCGGCTCACCGTGCCGGCGTCCGATTCGGATCCGCGACTTGATAAGAAGAGCTTATGGAGACATACGACTACATCATCGTGGGCGCGGGTTCGGCCGGCTGCGTGCTGGCCAACCGCCTGAGCCGCGACCCTGCCGTGCAGGTGCTGTTGCTGGAAGCCGGCGGGCGCGACAACTATCACTGGATTCACATCCCCGTCGGTTACCTGCACTGCATCGGCAACCCGCGTACGGACTGGATGTACCGAACCGCTGAAGAGCCGGGGCTGGGCGGGCGCTCGCTTATCTATCCGCGCGGCCGCGTGCTGGGCGGATGTTCGTCCATCAACGGCATGATCTACATGCGGGGCCAGAAGCAGGACTATGAGGACTGGGCCGCGCTGTCGGGCGACGCGGCCTGGAGCTGGGATCAGGTGTTGCCGGTCTTCAAG
This sequence comes from Achromobacter animicus, assembly GCF_040775605.1. Taxonomy (NCBI): domain Bacteria; kingdom Pseudomonadati; phylum Pseudomonadota; class Betaproteobacteria; order Burkholderiales; family Alcaligenaceae; genus Achromobacter; species Achromobacter animicus. Next base: position 3,594,758 of record NZ_JAYGJK010000001.1, on the reverse strand, counting down.
CGCAGCGAGGACTATCACCGGGGCGCTGATGAATTCCACGGCGCGGGCGGCGAATGGCGCGTGGAGTCGCAGCGCCTGCGGTGGGACATCCTGGAAGCCTTCGCTTCGGCGGCCGAACAGGAAGGCATCCCGCGCGTGCAGGATTTCAACCGCGGCGACAACTTCGGCAGCGGCTATTTCGAGGTCAACCAGCGCAGCGGCTGGCGCTGGAATACGTCCAAAGCGTTTCTGCGGCCGGTGCGCAAGCGCCCGAACCTGCATGTGATGACTGGCGCGCTGGCCGAACAGCTTGAATTCGATGAAAAGCACTGCGTCGGCGTGCGCGTCAACCAGAACGGCCGCGCGACGTCGTTGCGCGCGCGGCGCGAAGTGGTGCTGGCGGCCGGCGCGGTGAACTCGCCGCACCTTCTGGAAGTCTCCGGCATCGGCGAGCCCGCGCGCCTGCGCGAAGCCGGCATCACGCTGCGCCACGCCTTGCCCGGCGTGGGCGAGAACCTGCAGGACCATCTGCAATTGCGCGTCATCATCAAGGTGAACGGCGTCAAGACGCTGAACCGTATCGCGTCCACGTGGCTGGGCAGGGCGGGCATCGGGCTGGAGTATCTGGTGAGCCGCAGCGGTCCGATGAGCATGGCGCCGTCGCAATTGGGCCTGTTCGCCAAATCCGATCCCGGCCAGGACCGCGCCAACGTCGAATTCCACGTGCAGCCGCTGTCGTTGGGGGCGTTCGGCGAACCCCTGCATGGTTTCGACGCCTTCACCGCCAGTGTCTGCAACCTGCGCCCCACGTCGCGCGGCAGCGTGCACGCGCAAGGACCGGCGGGGCAGAAGGGCAGCGAAGCCCCCCTCATCCGCCCCAACTACCTGAGCACCGGCGACGACCTGCGCGTGGCTGCCGATTCCATTCGCCTGGTGCGCCGCATTGCCGCCGCGCCCGCCTTGCAGCGATACCGGCCGGACGAATGGCTGCCGGGACCGGCATTCCAGACCGAAGAAGAATTGCGCCAGGCGGCGGGCAAGATCGGCACCACCATCTTCCACCCGGTGGGCACCTGCGCGATGGGCCGGGACGCCGACAGCGGCGCGGTGGTGGACGCGCGGCTGCGCGTGCATGGGCTGCAAGGCCTGCGCATCGCCGACGCGTCGATCATGCCGCGCATCACCTCGGGCAACACCAATTCGCCGACGATCATGATTGCGGAGCGCGCGGCGGACATGATCCGGGAAGAGGCGGGGGCGGCGCGATAGCCGTCCGCCAATGACAACAAGCCGCCCGGTCAGGGGCGGCTTGCCTGGACACGCGCGAATACGGCGGGTCTAACGCAGCGACCGGTACGTCTCCTGACGCTGCGGATGCGTCAGGATCACCTGCCAAAGCTGCCCTTCGCGCGACCGGAAAAAGCCCGCGCAGCACATCAGGTAGTACTTCCACATCCGGTAGAAGCGGGTGCCGTAGCGCGACTCCAGCGTGGGCCAGGCCTGCTCGAAGCGGTCCCACCATGCCATCAGCGTGCGATCGTAGTCTGCCCCGAAGTTGTGCCAGTCCTCGACGATGAACCGGCCTTCGACGGCCGTCGCGATTTCGCGCGCCGACGGCAGCTTGCCGTTGGGAAACACGTAGCGGTCGATCCACGGATCGGTGCTCTGGCTGGTGGCCGCGATACCGATGGTGTGCAGCAGGAAAATGCCTTCGGGCGCCATCAGCCGCTGCACGTTGGTGAAGTACGTGTCGTAGTTCTTCGGCCCGACGTGCTCGAACATCCCGACCGACACCACCTTGTCGAAGCGGCCTTGCAGATCGCGGTAGTCCTGCAGCAGCAGCTCCACGGGCAGGCCTTTGACGCGTTCCTGCGCCAGGGCCAGTTGCTCCTTGGATACGGTCACGCCCGTGACCTTGACGCCGTAGCGCTCGGCCGCGAACTTGGCCAGTCCGCCCCAGCCGCAGCCGATGTCCAGCAGCGTCTCGCCTTCCTTCAGTTGCAGCTTGCGGCAGATCATGTCCAGCTTGGCGACCTGCGCCTCCTCCAGCGTCTGGGCGTGTTCCCAATACGCGCAGGAGTAGATCATCCGGCTGTCCAGCATCGCCTCGAACACGTCGTTGCCGGCGTCATAATGCTGCTCACCGACTTCAAACGCCCGATGCTTGGACTGAAGATTGAACAGCTTGTGGCGCAGGTGCTCGGCAATCAGCTTGATGCGCGCCACGCCCAGCGCCGCCGATCCCATGTCTGCACGCAGCAGGCGGGTGAAGAGCTCGTCCAATTGGTCGCAGTCCCACTCGCCGTCCATGTACGACTCGCCCAGCCCCAACGACCAGCTGGCGAACACCCGCTCGTACATATGCTTGTCATGCACCTGCATGTCCCAGGGCCGCGAACCGTTGATTTGCACGTCGGCGCGCGCCATCAGGTCCTGCAGGATTTTCGGGGGGGCGGGGGGAGGGGGAATGACGCTGGGTTGACCGGCAGGCTGCTCGGTCAGCGGAGTGATGGGACTGCTTTGCTGCATACGGACTCCATATCAATTTTGGGATGACTGATCTGGCAATGCCTGAAGCTTTTTACTGTGCGCCTTGAAAGGTATGCAACTCCAATTTAATGATTGCATCGGGCCCATAGCCAACGGCAATGCGCGGCGGGCCGGGCGGAAAGCGGGCGAAGGACGGACGCTCGGAGAATGCAAGGATCGTAGCCACGACCGCCGGGATAGTCCAGAGCAGGCCGCACCGGCGTTGCATAACCGATAAGATAGCGGCCAAAGTGGCGCGGCCGTGCCGGCGCGCGCCGATCGTGGAGCCTATCGAAGTGGATGCCAGCCTGGAACCCCGTTTGGAATTCGTCACGTGCGCCAGCCCGGCGGGCCTGCATCGCATGGCCTATTGGGAATGGGGCGATCCCGCCAATGACCGCGTGCTGCTCTGCGTGCACGGTCTGACCCGCAGCGGGCGCGACTTTGATGCGCTGGCGCGCCGGCTGGCGGGCACGTACCGCGTGGTCTGCCCCGACGTGGTCGGCCGCGGCCGGTCGGATTGGCTGGTCAATCCGGCGTTCTACACCGTGCCCCAATACGTGTCCGACATGGTGACGCTTATCGCGCGCCTGCGCCCGGCCAGCCTGTCGTGGGTCGGCACGTCGATGGGCGGGTTGATCGGCATGGCGTTGTCAGGCGCCGCCGCGTTCGCCAAGGCCATGCTGGCAATGCGCCCGCATGCCGGCATGCTGCCGCCTGACCAGGGGCTGCGCCTGGACAAACTGGTGCTCAACGACGTGGGCCCGCGTCTGGAAAACGGCGCCCTGTCGCGCATCGGCCAGTACGTGGGCGCGCCTGGTGAATTCGCCACCTTCGAAGAGGCCGTGGCGACGATGCGCGCCAATTCGGAAACCTTCGGTCCGCATACCGACGCCCAATGGGCCGAGCTGGCCAAATACCTGTACCCGGCGCAGGGAGGCAAGTGGGTCAAGCACTACGACCTGGCCATCGCCCAGGCGCTGGCGGCCCAGACGCCCGAAGAACTGGCGGCGGGCGAGCAGATCCTGTGGCGGTCGTATGACGCGCTGGACTGCCCGATCCTGATTGTGCGCGGCGAACTGTCGGACCTGCTGACGCGCGCCACCGTCGACGAAATGCGCCAGCGCAATCCGCGTGCACAGGCGCTTGAGGTGGCGGGCGTGGGACACGCGCCCACGCTGATCGCGGACGATCAGGTGAACCCGGTGGCGGAGTTTCTGCTGGCCTGAACGGCCAGGCGGCAATGTGGGGACGGCACCGCGCTAGGCGTGCCGCCGGGCCTTCTCTACAATAGCCGCATGAAATCGCCCACCCTGAACATCGACCTGCATTGCCATTCCACCGTTTCGGACGGCGCGCTCGCGCCCCGGGACGTGGCGCAGCGGGCGTTCGCCAATGGCGTCGATGTCTGGGCACTGACCGATCACGACGAGGTGGGCGGCATCGCCGAAGCTTCCGCCGCGGCAGAAGAGCTGGGCATGCGCTTTGCCACCGGCGTCGAAGTCTCCGTCACCTGGGCCGGCCTGACCGTGCATATCGTCGGCCTGCGGTTTGATCACACCAACGCGGCGCTGGTCGAAGGCCTGCGCAAGACCCGCTCGGGACGCGCGGCCCGCGCCAAGCGCATCGGCGACCGCCTGGCAGACATGGGCATGCCCGGCGCCTACGAAGGCGCGCTGCCGTTTGCCGGCAATCCCGAACTGATCAGCCGCACGCACTTTGCGCGATACCTGGTGCAAGCCGGTTATTGCCCCGACGTGCAAACCGTTTTCAACAAGCATCTGGGCGACGACTGCCCCGGCCATGTGCCCATGCAATGGGCCACGCTGGCCGACGCCGTGGGCTGGATCCGCGGCGCGGGCGGCCAGGCCGTCATCGCCCACCCGGGCCGCTACAAGTACACGCCCCTGCAGTTTGCCGCGCTGTTCGACGAATTCCTGCAATTGGGTGGCGTGGGCATCGAGGTCAACACGGGCAGCCATACCGTGGAAGAAGCCCGCCAGTATGCCGAGGTGGCGCGCCGCTACGGCTTTCTGGCCTCGCGCGGCTCGGACTTCCACAGTCCCAAGGAAAGCCGGATGGACCTGGGCCAACTGCCGCCGCTGCCATCCGACCTGAAGCCGGTCTGGCACGACTGGTTCTGACGCGGGCGGCCCGCGCCGCTCATTCCGAAAGCTTCGACAGTGATCGCGCCATCGCGATGCAACCGCCATGAATAAAGCCTTTGTTAAAGAGTCCGACCACGAGGACGACGACGATCTGCCGCAGGCCCAAGCGTTGCCGGCCGGCACCAAGAACTACATGACGCCCGAGGGTTACGAGCGCCTGCGTGGCGAACTGACCCAGCTTATGAACGTGGAACGTCCGGCCGTCGTGCAGGTGGTGTCGTGGGCCGCGTCCAACGGCGACCGCTCGGAAAACGGCGACTACCTTTACGGCAAGAAGCGCCTGCGCGAGATCGACCGCCGCATGCGGTTCCTGACCAAGCGGCTGGATATTGCCGAAGTCGTGGACCCCAAGGCCCAACCCAACCGCGACCAGGCGTTCTTTGGCGCCACGGTGGTCTACGTGGACAAGGCCGGCGAGGAACACACCGTCACCATCGTCGGCGTGGACGAGGCCGAACCCCTGGCCGGCAAGATCAGCTGGATCTCGCCGGTGGCGCGGGCGCTGATCAAGGCGCGGGAAGGCGACACGGTGGTGCTGCGCACGCCGGCTGGCATCGATGAGCTGGATATTCTGGAAGTCAGCTATCCGGAATAGGGAAGTCAGACGCCCAAAAAGATAACGGGCGCCGGTTGTGGCCGGCGCCCGTTTGGTGGGCGGGATTCTAGCGTCCCTGCCTCGGTTGGCGGCTTGCGCCGCCGGTTCCCCTGGGGCTTGCTGCGAAACTTTCGCGGTTTGCTTCTTGCGGGTTACTTCTTGCGTTCTGCGATCGACTTTTCGGCCTTGTTGACCAGGTCCTCGCCGATCTGCTTCTTCCACTTTTCATAGACCGGCTTGGTGGCCTTCACGAACGCGTCGTGATCGGCCTGCGACAGCGTCGTCACCGTCACGCCGTGGCCGGCGATTTCCTTGAGCAGCGACGGGTCTTCGGGCGTGACGCCCTTGCGCGCGATCACGATCTGCTGCTTGCCGGCGTCCAGCGCGGCCTGGCGCACGATGTCGCGATCCTTTTCCGACCAGGAATTCCAGACTTCGCGGTTGACCACGAAGATCAGCGGATCGGCCACGTAGTTCCACAGCGTCAGGTACTTCTGACCCACGGTGTAGAGCTTGGAGCCCGTGTAGATCGACAGCGGATTCTCCTGGCCGTCGACCGCGCCGCTGGCCAGCGCGGGCTGCGCGTCCGCCCAGCTCATCTGCGTGGGATTGGCGCCCAGTGCGGTGAACGTGTCGATGTACAGCGGCGACCCGACCACGCGCAGCTTCATGCCCTTCATGTCCTCGGGCCGCTTGATCTCACGCTTGGAATTGCTGACCTGGCGGTAGCCGTTTTCGCCCCAGGCCAGCGGCACCACGCCGGCCTTTTCGATGAGCTTGAACATGTCCTTGCCCACGTCGCCTTGCACCAGCGCGTCGATGGCGGCGTAGTCGGGCATCAGGAAGGGCAGGGAGAACAGGTTCAGCTGCTTGACCTGCGGCGACCAGTTGATGGTCGAGCCCACGGCCATGTCGATCACGCCCTGGCGGATCGCCGTGAACTCGCGGGTCTGGTCGCCCTGGACCAGCGAGGTGCCGGGGTAGACCTTGATGTTGATGCGGCCTTCGGTGCGCTCGCGCACCAGGTTCGACCAGATCTCGGCGCCCTGGCCCCACGGGAACGTGGTGCCCACGACGATGGAGAGCTTGTACTCGGGCTTGTAGTTCTGCGCATGCACGGGCGCCATGCCCACCACGGCTGCCGCGCACAGCGCCGCGCCGATCAGGTTGCGGAATTTCATGTTGCGTCTCCTCTCTCTGCGAGTCTTTCTGTTGTTGTCATCCATGGCCGGGAACCCTTGCCGGGCCGGCCCCGTCCAGCCTCTCTCAATAACCCAGTTTGCGCGGCAGCCACAGCGCCAGTTCGGGAAACACCAGCACCGCGACCAGCACCATGAACATCGCGCCCAGCAGCCACACCACCCAGCGCACGGTCGATTCCATCGGCACGCGCGCGATGCGGCACGACACCATCAGGTTCACGGCCAGCGGCGGGGTGAACTGGCCCAGCGCCACCTTCAAGGTCAGGATCACGCCAAACCACACCGGATCCCAGCCGTAGGCATTGGCGATCGGCATGAGCAGCGGCACGAAAATCAGAAAGATCGAGATGCCGTCCAGGAACATGCCCACGGTCATCAGCAGCAGGATCAGCAGCGCCAGCACGCCCCATTCGCCGAGGCCGGAATTGACGATGGCATGCGTGATCGGGTCGATCACGCTCAGCGTCGACAGGGCCCACGCAAAGATCCCGGCCAGCGTCACCACCAGCATGATCACGGCGGACAGCTCGGCGGCTTCGCGCAGGATTTTGTAGAGGTCGCGGAACTTGATGGTGCGGTGGATGAAGCCGCCGACGAACAGGCCATAGAACACCGCGACGACGGCAGCCTCGGTCGGCGTGAACCAGCCCATCCGCATGCCGCCCAAAATCAGCACCGGCGCGGCCAGGCCCCACGACGCCTCGCGCAGGCTCTTCCAGAACGGCGGGCGGGGCAGGTGCGCTTCCAACGCACCCATCTTGTACTTGCGGCTCAGCCACACGGCCGGAATGATCAGCGCAAAGCCAGCCAGGATGCCTGGGATCATGCCGGCCGCAAACAGCGCGGGCACCGACGCGCCCGGCACCAGCACGGAATAGATGATGAAGGCCACGGACGGCGGGATCAGGATGTCGGTGGCGGCGCCGGCGGCCACCACGGACGCCGAGAACGATCCCGGATAGCCGGCGCGCGACATTGCGGTGATCATCACCGCGCCCACGGCCGCGGCGCAGGCCGGTCCCGAGCCCGAGATGCCGCCCAGAAACATGGCCACCGCAATCGACACCAGCGGCAGCATGCCCGGACCGCGTCCGACGATGGCAATCGCAAAGTCCACCAGCCGCTTGGCCACGCCCGAGCGGTCGAAGATGGAACCCACCAGCACGAACATCGGAATCGCGAGCAGCGGGTACTTCGCCAGCCCGGCATAGAAGTTCTGCGGCACCGTCAGCAGGCCATACCAGGGCGTATCCAGGTTGGTCAGCACGATCGCCACCGTGCCGCCAATGCCCAGCGCCACCCCAACGGGCACGCCGATGATCATCAGGACGATGAAGACGGTAAAGAGGATGGCGGCGATCATCGCTGGGCTTCCTGGCCCGGCGCGCGCACGAGGCGGCGCAGCGTGCCGAGCGTGCGCAGCGAAATCGCGGCGGCCATGACCGGCAGCCAGATCGAATACCACCAGGTCGGCACGCCGATGGCCGGCGAGGTTTCCTCGTAGATGTATTCGTCGTAAACCAGTTTGACCGACAGCACGGTCAGCAGCACGAAGAATCCCAGCACGCAGCCGTTCGAGATCAGCGCCATGATGCGCTGGCGGCGCGGCGAGCCCGAGTCCGCCAGGATCTCGATGCGGATGTGATGATTGCGCACGAACGCCACACTGCCGCCGGCCATCGTCAGCACGATCAAGAGGAACACGGAAATCTCTTCCGTCCAGGCGAACGACTGATCGGTGAAGTAGCGCACCAGCACATTCAGGAAAGTGATGATGGCCAACGTCGCCAGCAGGATCACGGCCAGCCAGTCCTCGACGGCCAGCGGCACCTTCACGGCGGGATCTGCTTCTACGGGGATGATCGGTTCTACGGGCTCGGCGGGGGCTTCGGGGCGGGACATGTGAGGCGGCGGCCAGCGGGCGCCGAAAGGCGCTTTTCTTGTTGGAAGGGTCGCTGCATCCTACCGTTGCGCTGCCGGGCCAGGTCTTCGTGTTTTCCCGCAATGCGGGGTCGAAGCAACATGCTGCGCCGCATCAACGTGGCGGGGCGGGAACGCCGCCGGGAGGGCAAAAGGGCCGCCTTCCGTCCCGTGGCGCCGGCGATATTGCTTTGCACCATGCCAGTGCGCGGTGTGCGGAATTCTTTTGTAACAATGGCCAAATCGGACCGCTGGAACGCGCCACGAACTTCGGCTCCGGGAAAACCCCTTAAACGGGTAAAATCCCTGCTTTGCACCCTCTTTATACGGCGCCCGCATCGTGTCCCTAGTTCAGCATCTGCCTGGTTCCTCCGTCCTGTCCTCCTTTCGACGTGATCGCCTTCTGGCGCAATTGAAGGAAGCCGGCCTGCCGGTGGCCGACATATCCGCCCGCTACGAGCACTTCGTCAGCACCGACGCCGCCCTGACGGCCGAACAGCAGCAGCAACTGTCGCAACTGCTCGACTACGGTACGCCCGCCACGGGTGACGCGCCCGCCAAGAGCGTCTCGCTGCTGGTCATCCCGCGCCTCGGCACGATCTCCCCCTGGGCCAGCAAGGCCACGGACATCGCCCACAACTGCGGCCTGTCGTCGGTGCATCGCATTGAACGCGGCGTGCGCTATGTCATTACGCCCGAACGCGGCCTGCTCGGCGCCAAGTCGCTCGACGAAGCCATGCTGGCGCGCGCGGCCGACTGCCTGCACGACCGCATGACCGAAACCGTGGTGGACGCCAGCTTCGACGGCCAAGCGCTGTTCCAGCCGCTGGCCGGCAAGCCCATGCGCACGGTCGACGTCCAGACGCGCGGCGCCGATGCGCTGGTCGAAGCCAACACCACGCTGGGCCTGGCCCTGTCCGACGACGAGATCGAATACCTGGCCAAGTCCTTCACCGACCTGGGCCGCGATCCCACCGACGTCGAGCTGATGATGTTCGCGCAGGCCAACAGCGAACACTGCCGCCACAAGATCTTCAACGCCGAATGGGTCATCGACGGCCAGTCGCAGCCCAACACGCTGTTCGGCATGATCCGCGCCACGCACAAGGCGCAGCCGCAAGGCACCGTCGTCGCGTACTCGGACAACGCCGCCATCATGGAAGGCGGCCCTGCGCAGCGCTTCCAGGCCGGCGTGCCGGGCCTGGCAGGCCAGGGCGCCGACAGCGCCAAGTACATCCGCCGCGACACCACCGTGCATACGCTCATGAAGGTGGAAACGCACAACCACCCGACCGCCATCGCCCCGTTCCCCGGTGCGTCCACCGGCAACGGCGGCGAAATCCGCGACGAAGGCGCCACCGGCCGCGGCTCCAAGCCCAAGGCGGGCCTCACGGGCTTCACCGTGTCGCACCTGCGCTTTGACGACGCACTGCAACCCTGGGAAGCCGACCACCACGGCCTGCCGGACCGCATCGCTTCGCCGCTGTCCATCATGATCGACGGCCCCATCGGCGGCGCCGCGTTCAACAACGAATTCGGCCGTCCCAACCTGCTGGGTTATTTCCGCTCGTTCGAGCAGACCGCCGGCGGCACGCGCTGGGGCTATCACAAGCCCATCATGATCGCGGGCGGCCTGGGCAGCATCGACGCCGGCCTCACGCACAAGGATGTGATTCCCCCCGGCGCGCTGCTGATCCAATTGGGCGGCCCGGGCTTCCGCATCGGCATGGGCGGCGGCGCCGCCTCCAGCATCAGCATGGGCAGCAACTCGGCTGAACTGGACTTCGACTCCGTCCAGCGCGGCAACCCCGAAATCGAACGCCGCGCCCAAGAGGTCATCGACCGCTGCTGGCAACAGGCCGAAAACAACCCCATCATCGCGATCCACGACGTGGGCGCGGGCGGCCTGTCCAACGCATTCCCCGAACTGGTCAACGACGCCGGCCGCGGCGCCATCTTTGACCTGAAGCGCGTGCCTCTCGAAGAATCGGGCCTGTCGCCCGCCGAAATCTGGAGCAACGAATCGCAGGAACGCTACGTCCTGTCGATCCTCCCGCAAGACCTCGAACGCTTTGACGCCATCGCCCGCCGCGAACGCTGCCCGTACGCGGTGGTGGGCGTGGCCACCGAAGAGCGCCAGCTGCGCGTGGTGGACGGCGAAGGCCTGCCCGGCCTGGACACGATCCGCCCGCAAGGCGATGCCGAAGTGCGCCCCGTGGACGTGCCCATCGACGTCATCCTGGGCAAGCCGCCGCGCATGACGCGCGACGTCACCCGCCTGCCCGGCGTGTCCGAGCCGCTGGATCTGGCCGGCATCGACCTGACCGAAGCCGCCTACCGCGTGCTGCGCCACCCCACCGTGGCCAACAAGTCCTTCCTCATCACCATCGGCGACCGCACCGTTGGCGGTCTGTCCAGCCGCGACCAGATGGTCGGTCCGTGGCAAGTGCCTGTCGCCGACTGCGCCGTCACGCTGGCCGACTACGAAGGCTTCCGCGGCGAAGCCATGTCGATGGGCGAACGCACCCCCATCGCCATGCTGGACGCCCCGGCCTCGGGCCGCATGGCCGTGGCCGAAGCCCTGACCAACCTGGCCGCCGCCGACGTGGCGCGCCTTGAAGACATCAAGCTGTCGGCCAACTGGATGGCCGCCTGCGGCGTGGCCGGGCAAGACGCCGCGCTGTACGACACCGTGTCCGCCGTCAGCGAGTTGTGCCAGGCCACCGGCCTGTCCATCCCGGTCGGCAAGGACTCGCTGTCCATGAAGACCTCCTGGGAACAGGATGGCGAGCAGCGCCAGGTCGTGGCGCCCGTGTCGCTGATCATCACGGCGTTCGCACCCGTTGCTGATGTCCGCGCCAGCCTGACGCCGCAACTGCGCACCGACGCCGGCGACAGCGTCCTGATCCTGATCGACTTGGGCCGCGGCCGTCACCGCATGGGCGGCTCGATCCTGGCGCAGACCTACAACCAGGTCGGCCAGACCGTGCCGGACATCGACGCGCCGCAAGACCTGCGCGCCTTCTTCGTCACCATCCGCACGCTGGCCGAAGCCGGCACCATCCTGTCCTATCACGACCGTTCCGATGGCGGCCTGTTCGCCACGCTGGTCGAAATGGCCTTCGCTGGCCGTACCGGCATCTCGGTCAACCTGGACATGCTGACCTTCGATCCGCAGTCGGCCGATTGGGGCGACTACAAGATCCGTCCGGAACAGGTCGCGGTGCAGCGCGACGAACTGACGCTCAAGGCCTTGTTCTCGGAAGAAGCGGGTGCCGTCATCCAGGTGCCGGCTTCGCAGCGCGACGCCGTCATGCAGGTGCTGCGCGGCGCGGGCCTGTCGGCCCACTCGCACGTCATCGGCGGCCTGAACGGCGCCGACGAAGTCGAGTTCTACCGCGACGGCCGCAAGGTCTGGGGCCAGCCGCGCGCCGATCTTGGCCGCGCATGGTCCGAAGTCTCGCACCGCATCATGGCGCGCCGCGACAATCCCGCGTGCGCCCAGGCTGAACTGGACGTCTGGAACGACACCAAGGATCCGGGCATGAGCCCGACCGTGGCCTTCGACCCGCAAGAGGACGTGGCCGCGCCGTTCATCAATACCGGCAAGCGTCCGCGCGTGGCCATCCTGCGCGAGCAGGGCTGCAACAGCCAGGTCGAAATGGCCTGGGCCTTCGATACCTCGGGCTTCGAGGCCATCGACGTCCACATGACCGACCTTCTGTCCGGTCGCCTGGACCTGGCCCAGATGCAGGGCCTGGTCGCCGTCGGCGGCTTCAGCTACGGCGACGTGCTGGGCGCCGGCGAAGGCTGGGCGCGCACCATCCGCTTCAATAGCAAGCTGTCGGATCAGTTCGCCGCGTACTTCGCGCGTCCCGATACCTTCGCGCTGGGTGTGTGCAACGGCTGCCAGATGATGGCCGCGCTGGCGCCCATGATCCCGGGCGCCGAGCACTGGCCGCGCTTCACGCGCAACCAGTCCGAAAAGTACGAAGCCCGTCTGTCGATGGTGGAAATCGCCAAGTCGCCGTCCATCTTCTTTGCCGGCATGGAAGGCGCCCGCGTGCCGGTCGCCGTGGCCCATGGCGAAGGCTTTGCCGACTTCTCGCAGCAGGGCGACGCCAGCCGCGTGCTGGCCGGCGCGCGCTTCATCGACAACTATGGCCAAGCCACCGAAGCCTATCCGTTCAACCCGAACGGCAGCCCGGGCGGCCTGACCTCGGTCACCACGGCCGACGGCCGCTTCACGGTGATGATGCCGCACCCGGAACGCGTGACCCGCAACGTCATGATGTCGTGGGCGCCCGAGAAGTGGGGCAATGCGGACTCGGGCGGTGCGTTCAGCCCGTGGATGCGCATCTTCCGCAACGCGCGCGCCTGGCTGAAGTAAGCGTTTCGGGCTAAGCCCCGAACCCCTGGCCACCGAAACCGCCGCGGCTCGTCCGCGGCGGTTTTGCGTTGACGGCCTTGCCGCGGCGGCGAGATCCCGCTGCCGAAGGGGGGGCTCTGGCGGCAGGCGCACAAGCTGTCCGCCACGCGGTTCGCTCAACGCATGTAACCCGGTGAAATATTTAACTTTTCATTGCATTGCGCCGTTAAGGGGAAAGCGTTACGCAACCCCCGGAGTGGCTTTCAATGTTCAAGAATTTAAGTATCCGCGCAATCCTGACGACCGCCTTGGCCGTCTTCTTTGCACTCTTTCTGGTGACTGGCATCGCGGTCTACCAGCAACTGACCTCCAACCGCACCTCGATCGAGGTGATGCTGGACACCAACCTGGTCCGCGCCAATTCGCTGGACGACGCGGCGTCGGACCTGCTGCGCGCCCGCGTGGTGCTGCTCGCGGCGCATAGCGCGCTGCTCGAAGGCAAGAGCCTGGACACGACGGCCAGCAACATGCAGCGCATGGACAGCTACGTCACTAAGGCCACCGGTCAGATCGAAGCCGCGCGCAAGCTGCCGGAAACGTCGCCGCAGGGCAAGCCTCTGTTCGAGGCGGCGCTGGCCGCCTACGACGTCTACGTGCGCGAGGCCATCGGCCCGATGATCGCCGCCATTCGCGCCGGCGACGCCAAGGAGGCCGGCCGCATCAATCAGGAAAAGGTCAGCCCGCTGGGCACCAAGTTCACCCAGGCCAACCAGCAATATGTGGACTTCGCCGACGAAGTCGGCCAGCGCGTGGCGCGCGATTCCGCCGCGCGCATCAATACCGCGATCGTCTTCCTGATCTGTCTGCTGGTCGTGGTGGCCGCACTGGTCGTGGGCCTGTATGTGGTCTTCGGCCGCGCCGTCTTCCGTCCGTTGCATGAAGCCGGGCGCCTGTTCGACCGCATCGCCAGCGGCGACCTGACCAACCGCATCGAGCAGCGCGGCAACAACGAGATCGGCGTCCTGTACGGCGCCGTCAAGCGCATGCAGGACAGCCTGGCGCGCACGGTGTCGGCCGTCCGCCTGGGCGTGGAAGAGATCCACACCGGCTCGCGCGAGATCGCCGCCGGCAACATCGACCTGTCCTCGCGCACCGAGCAGCAGGCCGCGTCGCTGGAAGAAACCGCCGCCAGCATGGACGAACTGTCCTCCACCGTGAAGAACAATGCCGACAGCTCGCGCAGCGCGGCGCAACTGGCGATGGCGGCATCGGAAGTCGCCACGCGCGGCGGCCAGGCGGTCGGCGACGTGGTCGGCACGATGCGCGGCATTGCCGACAGCTCGCATCGCATCTCCGACATCGTCGGCGTGATCGACGGCATTGCCTTCCAGACCAACATCCTGGCGCTGAACGCCGCGGTCGAGGCCGCGCGCGCGGGCGAGCAGGGCAAGGGTTTCGCCGTGGTGGCCAGCGAAGTGCGCGCGCTGGCGCAGCGCAGCGCCGCCGCCGCCAAGGAGATCAAGGGCCTGATCGACGACTCCGTGCAGAAGGTCTCGGTGGGTTCGGACCAGGTGGAGGCCGCCGGCGCCACCATGCAGGAGATCGTGACGTCGGTGCGCCGCGTGGCGGACATCATCAACGAGATCTCCAGCGCGTCCGAGGAGCAGTCGCAGGGCATCGAGCAGGTGAACCAGGCCGTGTCGCAGATGGACAGCGTGACGCAGCAGAACGCGGCGCTGGTCGAAGAGGCCGCGGCCTCGGCGGCATCGCTGGAAACGCAGGCCCAGCGCCTGCGCGACGCGGTTGCGGTGTTCAAGCTGCAATCCGGCCGGGTGATCGACGCTGAAGCTCCCGCGCTGGACAACCGCGGCGCTGAACCGGCGCTCATCGGCGCCTGATTCCGCCCGCCAAAGTTACGCGCCAATAAAAAGCCGGCCCCGAAGGCCGGCTTGCATGTACCACGCAAGGCCCCGACGCATGACGCGCCGGGGCCTTTCGCATTACTGGTCGAGCTGGATCTTGGCGTCGTTGGCGACGTTCTTCCACTTCTTCACGTCGCTGGCGATCACTTGCTGGAAGGCGTCCGACGAACCGGCCACCACGGTGCCGCCCAGGCTGGCCATCTTGGCCTTCACTTCCGGCGTGTTCAGCGCCTTGACCGAGGCGTCGTGCAGCTTGGTCTTCACGGCTTCCGGCAGGTTCTTCGGGGCCAGCAGGCCGTTCCACGCGTTGGCTTCGTAGCGCGTCAGGCCGGCTTCCTTGAAGGTCGGCGTGTCGGGCAGTTCCGGCGAACGCACGTCGGCGGCGATGGCGATCGGGCGGATCTGGCCGCTCTTGATGTAGGGCAGCGAGGCCGGCACCGGTTCCCAGATCATCGACACCTGGCCGCTGATCACGTCGGTGAAAGCGGGGCCCGCGCCGCGGTAGGCGATGTGCATCAGGTGCGAACCCGTCATCGACTTCATCAGTTCCATCGCCAGGTTACCCAGGCCGCCCGCGCCGGACGACGCGTACGTGTACTTGTCCGGATTGGCCTTCGATTGCGCGATCAGCGCGTTCAGGTCGGCGGCGGGGAAGTCCTTGGTGACGCTCAGCACGCCGGGCACGGTGACCAGTTGCGTGATGGCCGTGAAATCCTGCGATGCGTCGTACGTCAGGTTCTTGTAGACGGCGGGGTTCGTGCCGTGGGTGCTGGAGGAGGCCAGCAGGATGGTGTAGCCGTCGGGTGCGGCGTCGGCGACGTAGCGCGTGCCGATCGAACCGCCTGCGCCGGCCTTGTTCTCGACCACCACCGTGACGCCGAGTTCGGTGCCCAGTTGCGCGGCGAAGACGCGGCCGATGATGTCGGCGGTGCCGCCCGGGGCGAACGGCACGATCATGCGGATGGGCTTGCTCGGGTAGTCGGACTGCTGGGCCGAAGCGCCGGCCGCCAGCGTGGCGCCGGTCAGGAGCGCCAGGGCGATGGTGGTTTTCTTCAGGGTCATCTGTATCTCCACGAGAAGGTTAGTCGAGGCTGCGATCGAGCCAATCGACGATCAATCCGGCAAGGTGGTCGCTGTTGCGATCCAGCATGCAGAAATGCGAGTTGCCGGCGATGCCGGCAGCGGGCAGGTCCAGCACGTCGGCGCGTTGTCCGGCCGCGCGCAGGGCGTTCCAATAGGCGTCCGTCTGGGCGCGATAGCGCTGCCAGGTGTCGTCCGCGGTGAAGTGATCGCCCCAGACCAGCAGTTGCGGGGGCAACTGACAGGAGGCCTGGGCCGGGGTGCCGGTGGGTTCGACGGCCACGACGGCGCGCACGGTCGCGGCATATTCCTGCGCCAGCTGCGTGACAAAGCCGCCGCCCTGGCTATGGCCGACCAGGATGCAAGGGCCCACGAAGTCGAGCAGCGCGCGATAGGCGTCCAGCGCCATGTCGCCGTGCGTCAGCCAGCGCGGGACGAACTGTTTGGAAAAGGTGTCGAACGCCTCGACGGGAAACTGCTGTCCCGGATACGCCTGGCGCGGTTCGCCGGCCGGCGCATAGCCCGAGGCCGGGCCGATGCGGAACAGCCGCCACGCTTCTTCCTTGGATCGGAAGATGGGGGCCGAATCGTAGACCTCGGGAAACATCGCCCACGAGGCGCGGCCGCGTTCCGGCGCGTCGGACACGAAGACGTCGTAGCCGGCCTGCAGCAGGCGCCACAACCAGCCGTCGCGGCCATCCGGCGTGCTTTCCCATTGCGCGCCGGTCATGCCGCCGCCATGCCATAGCAGGACGGGGTAAGGCCGCGTCGGCTGCGCGAGGCGGTACTCCTGGACATACAACTGGCCGACGCTGTAGCCGCCGTTCATGTCGATGAGCCGGGGCGACGCATTGCCAACCACCTTTTGCTGCTGCATCGGCAGTCCGCCGGCCACGACTTCGACGCCGCCCAGGTAATGGCTGCGGATGGACTTGAGCTGGACAGGGATGTCGGACATAGGGTTTTCCAGGAGTGGATGCGGGGATATTAGTTGCAAGGTGTTTCTGTCTTGTGCAAAATGCGCACTCGTTGTGCCGAGAAGGCACAGCCGATGAGCCGCTGGCCAACACGCATCCAGCCCCGGACAGACATGGGGCGGGGCAGGAGAAGACGCATGGACATCAAATGGCTGGAAGACTTCGTCGCGCTGTCGAAGTCGCGCAACCTGTTTCAGGCCGCGGAGTCGCGCAACGTGACGCACCCGGCGTTCGGGCGCCGCATCAAGGCGCTTGAGGATTGGGCGGGTGTGCCGCTGGTCGAACGCGGCCACCAGGTGTCCACGCTGAACGCCGCCGGCCGCAGCGTGCTGGCCGCCGCCATCGACGTGCTGGACATCCTGCACGAGACGCGCGAAGCACTGCAGAAGCCCGAACAGGAACGCGCCCGCAAGATCACCATCGCATCAGGCAAGACGCTGGCGCACTCGGTGCTGCCGGGGCTGATGGCCGGCGTGCAGCGCAGCCTGCCCGCGTTTCAGTTGAAGGTGATCACCACGACGCTGAATTACGGCGTGGATATGCTGGGGGATGGCGAGGTCGATTTCCTTTTGTGCCATGCCCACGAACCGCTGTACGCCAAGATCGACAATCCCAATTACCGTTGCCGGCGCGTGGGCGCCGACAAGCTGGTGGCCGTGAGCGCGCCCGTGGCGCCCGGCGGCCGTCACCCCCGGTACGCGGTGCCCAAGCTGGCGTCCGACCCGCCCGTGCCTTTCCTGGCCTACGCCGACAGCATGTCGCTGGGTCGCATCCTGCACGACAAACTGCGCGGCCTGTGCGAGGTGCCGCTGCTGCAAACCACCTACGAGTCCGACCTGGCCGACGCGCTGCACGCCATGGCGCGCCAGGGTTTCGGCCTGGCCTGGCTGCCGCACACGCTCGTCGAACCCGACCTGCGTGACGGCCGGCTGGTCCGCGCCGACGGCGCCCGCAACGACATCCATATGGAAATCCGCCTGTACCAGTCGGTCGGCAACACCAAGCCCCTGGCCCGCGAGGTGTGGAGCCGCATCGAGGCTTACGCAGCCAAATAACGCCGTTTGCCCGCGCAGGCATAAAATAGCGGTTTGCCCCTTTCCCGCACACAGGAAGCCAGCGCCATGAACGCACGCATCCCCGAAGACGCATTGCCGCCCACCCTTGATCCCAAAGCCCTCCAGGACTTCGTGGACGACAAGTGGGACAACGAGATCATCCCCGCGCTGACCGACTACATCGCCATTCCCGCCAAGAGCCCGGCCTTTGACGCCGACTGGGAAAAGAACGCGTTCATCGAGCGCGTGGTGCGCGATGCGGCGCAGTGGGTCGAAGCGCAGAAGGTCTCCGGCCTGAAGCTGGAAGTGGTGCGCCTGCCGGGCCGCACGCCCGTCATCTTCTTTGACGCGCCCGCCACCCGCAGCGACAACGGCGACACCGTGTTGCTCTACGGCCACCTGGACAAGCAACCTGAATTCTCGGGCTGGCGCGCCGGACTCGGTCCGTGGACGCCCAAGTACGAAGACGGCAAGCTCTACGGCCGCGGCGGCGCCGACGACGGCTACGCCGTGTACGCTTCGCTGACCGCCATCATGGCGCTGGACAAGCAAGGCATCCCGCGTCCGCGCTGCGTCGGCATCGTCGAGACCTGTGAAGAATCCGGCAGCTACGACCTGTTGCCCTACGTCGACGCGCTGCGCGATCGCCTGGGCAACGTGGCCCTGGTGGTGTGCCTGGATTCCGGCGCCGGCAACTACGACCAGCTCTGGATGACCACGTCGCTGCGCGGCATGGTGTCCGGCACGCTGGAAGTCCAGGTCCTGGACGAAGGCGTCCATTCCGGCGACTCCAGCGGCGTCGTGCCGTCCTCGTTCCGCATTCTGCGTCACTTGCTGGACCGCCTGGAAGACAGCGGCACCGGCCGCCTGCTGCCGCAAAGCCTGCACTGCGAAATCCCCGCCGAACGCATCGAACAGGTCAGCGCCACTGCGCGCATCCTGGGCGACGAAGTGTGGCGCCGTTTCCCCTGGAGCTGCGGCGCCGACGGCGGCTTCGTGCTGCCCATGACCACTGAACCTGAACAGGCGCTGCTGAACCGCACGTGGCGCCCCACGTTGTCCGTGACCGGCGCCGAAGGCTTGCCGCCGCTGTCCAGCGCCGGCAACGTGCTGCGCCCGCGCACCGCCTTCAAGCTGTCGCTGCGTCTGCCGCCGCTGGTGGACGCGGTGGCCGCCTCGCAGGAAATCAAGGAACTGCTCGAAGCCGACGCGCCCTACAACGCCAAGGTCATCTTCAAGGCCAACGAAGGCGCCGCCACCGGCTGGAATGCGCCCGCCACGGTGCCGTGGCTGACGCAGGCCCTGGACGCCGCTTCGCAGCAGTACTACGGCGCGCCTTGCGGCTACATCGGCCAGGGCGGCACGATTCCGCTGATGAGCATCCTGCAAAAGGGCTTCCCGCAGGCGCAGTTCATGGTGTGCGGCGTGCTGGGTCCCAAGTCCAACGCGCACGGCCCCAACGAATTCCTGCACGTGCCGTACGGCAAGAAGCTCACCGCCGCCGTGGCTCAGACCATGGCCGCCATGCCGGCCGCTTGACCTGCACGCTTGCCATGCAGAGCGCGGGGCCTTCGGCCTTGCGCTCTTTCTATTTCCAGGACTGATTCCATGATTTCCACTTCCGACGCCTACGCCAACGTGGTCGCAGAAACCCGCCACTGGCTGAACCAGGCGGTGATCGGCCTGAACCTCTGTCCCTTCGCCAAGGCGGTGCAGGTCAAGGACCAGATCCGCTTTGCCGTCAGCGACGCCACCGACGCCGAGGGCGTGCTGACCGACCTGCAGGACGAGCTGGCGCTGCTGGCCGAAACCGACCCCGACAAGATCGACACCACGCTGCTCATCATCCCCGACGCGCTGGACGACTTCATGGAGTTCAACGACTTCGAAGACCTGTCCGACCGCCTGCTCAAGCGCATGCGTCTGGTGGGCGAACTGCAAGTCGCCACCTTTCATCCGCAATTCCAGTTCGCCGACACGCAGCCGGACGACATCGAGAACTACACCAACCGCTCGCCGTATCCCATCCTGCATCTATTGCGTGAAGACAGCATCGACCGCGCGGTGGAGTCGTTCCCGGATGCCGCCGAGATTTACGAGAAGAACATCGACACGATGAACAAGCTCGGGCTGGAAGGGTGGAAAAAGCTGATGACGAAGGCCTGATCGGCGGGTCTTGATCGGGCCTTGATCAGGCCTTGATCGGGCCTTGATCGGGCCTTGATCGGGCCGCGACTCGGCCCACATCAAGTCCCCGCATCGGGTTCGGCATCGGGTCCCGCATCGGGCCCCGTATCGCGTCCATCACCCAGGCAGTTACCGGGATATCCCTAGATAGCCCGTCGGTTGTATTGCATACAACATACGATCATTGTGACCGTCGCCGATCGGCGGCGGCCTGTACGTCCTTCCCCTTTTCATTGTCTTGCCTCGCGGCCCCCGTCGGCCGCGCGTTGGCCTTTGCCTTTGTCTGGAGAGCCGTATGCGATTCACCCGCCGTCATGCCCTGGGCGCGCTCGCCGCCTTGCCGTTGATCTCGCGCCCGGCCTGGGCCCAGCAGAACGCCTTTCCGACGCGTCCCGTGCGTCTGCTGGTGGGCTTTGCGCCCGGCGGGCTGACCGACATTGCCGCGCGCGCGCTGGCCGACCGCATGGGCAAGACGCTCAAGCAGAACGTCGTCGTTGAAAACCGCCCCGGCGGGCAGGCCATCATCGCCACCGTCGCAGTGGCGCGGGCCGAGCCCGACGGCTACACGCTGGGCTTTGCCGGCACCAACGGCATGATTCTCAACCCCTTGCTCTACAACAATCTGCCGTACCAGCCATCGGACTTCAAGCAATTGGGATCCATGGGCAAATCGCCCATGCTGCTGATCGTGCATCCCGACCTGGGCGTGAACACCGTGCAGGAGTTCATTGACCTGGCCAAGAAGAAGCCCAACGACATCACCTGCGCGCATGCCGGCCGCGGCGTCATCAATCATCTGGCGCTGCTGCATTTCCAGTCGAAGACCGGGACGCAATTCCAGGACGTGCCCTACAAGGGCAGCGGTCCGGCGCTGCTGGACCTGATGGCGGGCACCGTGCAAAGCACGTTCGACTTTCCGACCTCGGCGCTGCCCAACATCAAGTCCGGCAAGCTGAAGGTGCTGGCCGTCACTGCGGACAAGCGGCTGTCCAGCCTGCCCGATGTGCCGACGATGAAGGAAGCGGGCGTCGACGACTTCGAGCTCTACACCCGCATGATGATCTCCGGCCCCGCCGCCATGCCCGCCGACGTCGTGAAGACGCTGGAGCACGCCGTGCGCGAAGGCACGCGCGATCCCAGCCTGGTGCAACAATTCGCGGAGCAGGGCGTGGCCGTGGAGTTCACGTCGTCCGCAGATCTGGACAAGGTCATCGCCGACGAATCCGCCATGTGGGCGCAGGTCATCAAGGCCAACGGCGTGCCCAAGACCGACCTGAAGGCATAAGGCCGCGACGGCAAGGAGACGACAGTGACACAGCCCCGTATCACCGTAACGCCCGAACGCGCGCTGATCGACGTCGAGCGCGACATCCGCATCGAAGGCTTTCCGGCTTATGCCTTTATCACCGTCACGGCCAGCATGCACATGTGCGGCGCGGCGTGGCGCTCGGAGGCCGTGTTCGTGGCCGGCCACGACGGACGCCTGGACTTGCGGCGCGATAGCCCCGTGTCCGGCTCGTACGCCGAGCCGTCGGCCATGGGCATCGTCTGGTCCATGGTGTGCCAGGACATGGACCGCGTGGTGTTTCCGCCCGACAGCACCGATGCGCTGACCGTGCACCTTCACGCCACGAATGGCGCGCTGTCGGCAGAGGCCACTTTGGTGCAGGACTTCCTGGCGGACGGTGTCACGCACCGGTCCGTGCGCGAAGAGGTGGACGGCATGTCGCTGTCCGGCGAACTATTCGTGCCGGCCGGACCCGGCCCGCATCCCGTCGTGGTCTACATGAACGGCTCGTCGGGTGGCGTCAACGCGCCCCGCGCCGCGCTGTTTGCCGCTCGCGGCTATCAATGCCTGGCGTTGGCGATCTTCAACTACGACGGCCGTCCGAAGTACTTGAACGACATGCCGCTCGAATACTTCGAAGCCGCCCTGAAATGGGTCCGCAAATCGCTGCAGCCGCGCGACGGCTTCGTGGCGGTGTCGGGCATCAGCCGGGGCGGCGAGACATCGTTGCTTGTTGCCTCGCATTTCCCCGACCTGGTCAGCGCGGTCGTGGCCTACGTGCCGTCGCCCGTGATGCACGGCGTGGTCAGCGCCGGCGCGCCGGGCACGGGCCGCGATGCCCAGGTCTGGACCCGGCATGGCGAGCCCTTGCCGCACCTGTGGCAAGACAACGCCACGGCCGACTGGAACGCCGCCTATGCCTCCGAGCCGCCGTATCGCCAGACCCTGGCATTCCTGAGCGCCACGCGCGATGCTTCGGCCTTCGAGCGCGCGCGCATTCCCGTCGAAAACTACCCCGGACCGGTCATGCTGGTCAGCGCGTCCGACGACGGCTTCTGGCCCAGCACCGCGTATTCCGAAATGGTGGTGAGGCAGCGGCAGGCGTTTGATCTGCCCACGAACCACTACGTTTGCGCCGGGGCGGGCCACCATGTCCACTATCCCTGCCTGCCGGCCACGCTGATCAACAAGCCGCACGCGATGTCCGGACTGCTGCTGGATGCGGGCGGCACGCCGTCCGCCAACGCGGCTGGGAACGAAGGGTCGTATCGCGCGGTGCTGGACTTTCTGGCGCAAGCGCGAGGCGGGCAAGGGTAGGGCGCGAGCCTTATTGCCGGCGGATGGCCTCGACCTGGATCTTCAGCTTGACCTCGGGCTTGAAGCCCATGTCCAGCCCGAAGTTCATGCCGAAATCCTTGCGGCTGAACTCGGTGGAAGCATCGGCGCCGCAGACCTCGCGCTTGACCATCGGATGATCGATGCATTTGAAGTCGTCGATATCGAGCTTCACCTGGCGCGTGACGCCGCGCAGCGTCAGGTCGCCCGTGGCTTCCTCCGGCTTGTCGCCGTCGAACTTGGTGAACTTGCCCTTGAACGTGGCGGTGGGGTACTTGGCTGCGTCGAAGATATCCGGCGCGATCGCGTGCTGGTTCATTTCGTCGTGGCCGAAGTCCACCGACTTGATGTCCACGGTGACTTCCAGGGTGCCGGTGCGCGCCGCGCGGTCCAGCACGACCACGCCGCTGGACTGGTTGAACTTGCCCCGCCAGGTCGACAGGCCGCCAAAGTGATCGGCCTCGAAACTGGGGTACGTGTGCGAGGGATCAAGGTCATACGTGACCGGCGCAGCGGTCGCGGCGAAGGTCATCGACAGCGCACTTGCGCCCAGCAACAGGGACGGGATCAACTTCATTGCGGCTCCTTGTGGATGGCGTTCAAGCACGCCGGCGACGGGTCGCCTGCGTGCCGGAAAGACAAGACAATAACATTCAGTTCTGTGTCAGCAGTGCGGCGTAAATCAAAAATCCGGGGCGCTGCGCGGCGCACCGTCCGATGGCATCAATCCACTTTGCCCAGCCATGCCGACAGATCCTGCAAGGTCTCACGCAGGGCGTTGAAGCGCTGTTCACCCAGGTGCGCTTTCCATTCCAATTCAACGGCCGCCACGCATCGGCGCATCAGCACGTACATCTCCTGACCGCGGGCGGTGAGCTGCAATTCGGTGGAATTCGATGTGGCGCCGGGCCGGCGCAGCAGATAGCCGCGCCGCTCCAGTTCGGCCAGCACGTAGTTCATCGCCTGGCGCGACATGTTGCATTGGCGGGCCAGCTCGATTGGCCGCCGGCCGTGCGGGCCGGGATACATGAAGACGCCCAGTTCGGTCAATGACACGTCAAATCCCTGCGCGTTGACGGCGGACAACATGCGCGCGACCACGTGCTCGCGAGGCAGCCGCAGCAAGGAACCGATCATCGGCAGGCCGGTTTGCGGTTCGGATGCGGCGCTATTTTTTCTGCTGGACATGGCGTAAAAAATTTGTACACTGGAACGTAAAGTAACTTTACACGGGAGTATGCCATGAACGTAGCGCAAGCATTCGATGAAGAAGAAGTGATCCGCGTGGGCCAACTGGAAATCCGCTATCTCCAGCCAAGCGGGCGGGGCAACCGCATGGGGGCGTTTGAATTGTGTGTGCCGCCGGGCTCGAACGTGCCGCCGCCGCACAGCCACGACAACGAGGAATTGATCTACGTGCTTGAAGGCACGCTGCGCTTTACCGTCGGCGCAGAAACGCGCGACCTTCGTCCCGGCGATTCGATGACCACGCCGACCGGTGTGGCCCATGCGTTCAGCAACCCGCACGCGGTCATGGCCAAGGCGCTGGTGATCAACACGCCGGAAATCAGCGCGGATTACTTCCGCGAGATGGCGGCGCTGATCAACGGCGGCGGGCCGCCGGACAAGGCTCGGATGATGGAGACGATGAAGCGGTTCGGCCTGACGCCGATCGCGCCGGCGCCGGCATCGGCGCCTGCTGTGGCGGCGGCAGGTTGACCGCGCGCGTGATCGGCGCAGCGTTCCGGGCCGCATCGCCGGCATCCGAAGGCGGCCAGTGAGCGCGCAAAAAGGGGCGTCGCCAGGACGCCCTTATTTCGGTTGATTCGACTTCGATCGCTTCAGCTTCGATTGCTTCAGCTTTGGTCGCTATCGCTACGGTCGCTATCGCCTCAGTCGCTACAGCTTCGGCTGATGAATCCTCGGCTTACTCGTCGTTCGCCCACTCGACCTGCACGCCCAGGCTGCGCAGGTTCTCGACAAAGCTCGGATGGGCGCGTCGGATCGGCGTGGCGTTGCGAATCTCCGAACGTCCCTTGATGCTGCTGGCCACCATGAACAGCGCGATCGCCACGCGGATGATGTAGGGGCTTTCGACCACGCCCGGCGTCAGCGGATTGCCGCCAAACGTCACCACGCGGTGCGGGTCCGACGAGAACACGTGCGCACCAAATTTGGACAGCTCGCCCGTCCAGCCCAGCGCACCGTCATAGACCTTGTTCCAGAACATCGCATTGCCCTCGGCGCACACGCCCAGCGCAATGAAAATCGGCAACAGGTCCACCGGAAAGTAAGGCCAGGGCGCCGCCTCGACCTTGGTCAGCACATTGCTGGTGAACGGCGTCTGCACCTTCAAAGGCCCGTCGCGCAGCGCGCGGGACCAGCCGTCCTTGTGCTCGATTCGCACGCCGAACTTGGCGAACGTGCGGTCGATAAGCGGAAAATTGCCCGGCGTGCGATTGCGCACCACCACGTCGCCACCCGTGATCGCGCCCAGCGCGAGGAAGGTCGTGATCTCGTGGAAATCTTCTTCAAACGTGAACTCGCCGCCGCCCAGACGCTTGCCGCCGCGCACCACCAGCCGCGACGTGCCGATGCCGTCGATATCGGCGCCCATCATTGCCATGAACCGGCAGAACTCCTGCACGTGCGGCTCGGACGCTGCATTGGTCAACGACGACTCGCCTTCTGCCGCGGCCGCGCACAACACGAAGTTCTCGGTCGTGGTCACGGACGCATAGTCCAGCCAATGATGCGTGGGCTTGAGCGGACCGCTCGCGCGCACCAGCAGTGACCCGCTGGCGCGTTCCACCTGGCCGCCGAATGATCGGAAGATGTCCACGTGGGGATCGATCTCGCGCACCCCCAGCGTGCATCCCTTGACGTTGTCCTCCAGCCGCGCCACGCCAAAGCGCGCCAGCAGCGGCGGCACCAGCATGATCGACGAACGCATCTCCTCGGGCAGCCGGTGGTTTGCCGCATCGAAGACGGTGTTCTTGTGATGCAGCGCCAGCGTGCGCGTCGCATCGTCCAGCCGGACGTCACTGCCCAGTGTGCGAAAGATGTCCAGGATCTTGCGCACATCGGTGATATCCGGCACCCCATGCAATGTCAACGGCTGATCGGTCAGCAGCGTGGCGCACAGGATCGGCAGCACCGCGTTCTTATTGGCCGAAGGGACGACGCGGCCGCGCAAAGGCGTGCCGCCGTGGACGATGAGGTTGGACATGGGGATGGGGACTGCCGGGAAAGAAATAGGGGAGAGCGCGGGGATTGTACTGGCGAACGTCCAGACCGCTCGGGGCCGGCTGGGCCGTGCCGCTTGAGGATACGCACCCCGCGTGCTTCCGAGCGTCGCCACGATATGAGGGTTTTCACATATATGGACAAATACGATAATTGAAAATATTATTCCTGCACATAAAGCGGAAGTGCGTTCGCACGGCGAATCCGCTCCGCAATAAAGGTGAATCCTCAGCATTAACAGATGAAGGCCTTCACACAGGAGGAGGGGAAATGGAAGCTACCGCAACTGCACCGCGTTCATCGTCCATGTCAAAAAGGGACAAGCGCGTCATCGTCGCTGCATCCCTGGGCACGGTGTTCGAGTTCTACGATTTCTTTTTGATCGGGCTGCTGGCGGCAGAGATCGCCCGCGTGTTCTTTTCTGGCGTGAATCCCACGGCGGGATTCATCTTCACGCTGCTGGGGTTCGCGGCGGGATTCATGCTTCGTCCGTTCGGCGCCATCGTCTTTGGCCGGTTGGGCGACTTGGTGGGACGCAAGTACACGTTTCTGGTCACCATCGTACTGATGGGTGGTTCGACGTTCCTGATCGGCGTGCTGCCCTCGTATGAGACCGCCGGCCTCATCGCTCCCATAGGCTTTGTCGTGATGCGCATGATCCAGGGTCTGGCACTGGGGGGGGAATTCGGCGGTGCGATGATTTATGTGGCCGAACATGCCCCAGCGAACAAACGCGCAACCTGGACGGCATGGGTGATCCTGACGGCGGCGGTTGGCTTCCTGCTTGCCGTGGCCGTCATCATTCCGCTTCGGCTCACGATGGGGCAGGAAGCGTTCGGCGCGTGGGGCTGGCGGATTCCGTTCATCATTTCCATCGCGCTGCTTCTGATCTCGTTGTGGATCCGACTGAAGTTGGACGAGTCTCCCGAATTCAAGAAGATGAAGGCCGAAGGCCGGGCGTCGAAGTCTCCCCTTGCCGAAACGTTCGGCACCTGGAAAAACGTGCGCCTCATTCTGATCGGTGCATTGTGCATCCTGCCCGCGCAAGCAGTGCTTTGGTACACGGGGCAGTTTTATTCGCTGTTCTTCCTGACCAAGGTGCTCAAGGTCGAAACGCTGACGGCGAACTTCATGTTGATCGTTGCGACGCTGCTCACGGCGCCGCTCTACATCGTCTTTGCCAATCTTTCGGACCGTATTGGCAGACGCCCGGTCTACATCGGCGGCTACGTGCTCGCGGCGGTATTGACCATTCCGATCTTTCAAGGGCTGACGCACTTTGCCAACCCCGCGCTGGAACGCGCCCAACGCGCCGCGCCCATCTCTGTCGCGTCCAACCCCGCGGATTGCTCCGTCCAGTTCAACCTGCTGGGCACGAAAAAATTCACATCGTCCTGCGACGTAGCAACCAACGCCATGACGGGGCTCGGGCTGAACTACACGAGCCTTGCCAGTGCGAACACGGCCCTTGCCGAGATTCGGGTGGGCGATAAGGTGATCGTGTCGTATCAGGCGGATGCGCCGAACGCGGCGCAAGAGAAGCAGCGGTTCGATGCCGAGTTGCGCGCAGCGTTGGTCGACAAAGGTTATCCGCTTGGCACGGCCAACCCGCAGGACGTCAATGCGCCGGTCATTGTTTTGCTGCTGATGGTGCTCCTCAGCTTCGGCACCATCACCTTTGCACCGTCCACGACGTCGCTACTGGAGATGTTCCCGTCGCGCATCCGCTACACCGCCATGTCGTTTCCGTATCACCTGAGCGCAGCGTGGTTCGGCGGCTTTCTGCCGGCGACCGCATTCGCGATCGTGGCGGCCACCGGAAACATCTACGCGGGTTTGTATTACCCGGTCGGCATTGCGGTGGCCTGCACAGTGCTCAGCCTGATCTTTGCGCGCGAAACCAAAGGGACCGACATCTCACGCGGGTGATATAGGTGGCCGCGCGCGCCTGGCTTTTGGCGCACGCATGAAAAGACATACGACAGGAGACAACCATGAAGGCAGGGGAATACAGCCCGGCGATAAGACAACGGCTTGCGAGCCTTATCGACGCCTACGGAGGCGAGAACGCGTGCGCGAGTTATCTGCTTTGCGACCGCCACGATCCGAAGGCCATCGCCTATCGCATCGTCACAAGCAATGGCGAAGCAGTGATCCTCACCTATGGCCAACTGCGCGAGCGCTCCGAAAGGCTCGCGTCGGGCTTGAAAAAGCGTGGTTACGGCGTCGGCGATCGCATTGCGTCGCTGATGTCCAAGGGAGAGGATTATCTCGTCACGCTGCTTGCCATCTGGCGGCTGGGCGCGGTGTATGTGCCGCTCTTCACGGCGTTTGCCAAGCCGGCCATTGAGATGCGGCTGGCAAGCAGCGGGACAAAGCTGGTGGTTTGCGACGCGGCTCAGAAGCCTAAGCTCGATGCGTTGGTTGGCGAGCTTCCCGGGCTGTCGCTGGCCGTGGCGGGGGGCGCGACGGATAGTGAGCTGACCCTTGCCGACATCGAGATGAGCGGCGAAGCCGACTTCCCCGCCCACGTCACGTCGGGCGGTGGGGCCGTCATTGAGGTCTACACGTCCGGTACCACGGGCAAGCCCAAGGGCGTCGTGGTGCCGCTGCGGGCAGTCGCGGGCTTTCAGGCCTATGGGGAATTTGGTCTTGGACTCGTTTCGGACGATATCTTCTGGAATGCAGCCGATCCGGGCTGGGCTTATGGCCTTTATTTTGGCGTGTTGGTTTCGCTGTCGACGGGCGTGGAGTCCATCATGCACGTCGAGAAGTTCACGCCCGAGGGGACCTTGGCTGTCCTCACGCGCCAAGGCGTCACCAACTTCACCGCGGCGCCCACGGTGTACCGCAGCCTGAAGGCGCATGGCGTGCCGGATGGACATGTCGCTTTGCGTTGCGCATCCAGCGCGGGTGAGCCGCTTACGCCGGACGTGAATCTGTGGGCGCCAGCTGGTCTGGGCGCGCAGGTGCATGATCACTTCGGGCAGACCGAAGCCGGGATGCTGCTTAACAATCATCATCATCCCGACCTTGCAATGCCGATCAAGCCGGGCTCCATGGGTCGCGCGCTGCCGGGCTGGGACATGACGGTCATCGACCCGGCGACGCATGAAGAGTTGGGTCCAAACCAGTCCGGGCTGCTGGCCGCGCGGCTCTCCGACAGTCCGTTGGCGTGGTTTGACGGCTATGCCCGCACTCCTGAAAAGAACGCTGACCGGCTGACGCCCTGCGGGCGATGGTATTTGACGGGAGATTTGGCCTCGTATGACGGCGAGGGCTACTTCCGCTTTTCGTCACGGGATGATGACGTGATCATCATGGCGGGCTATCGCATCGGCCCCTTCGATGTGGAGTCTGTCATCGCCTCGCATCCGGCGGTGCGGGACGTGGCGGTCGTTGCGGTTCCCGACGCGATCAGGGGTGAGGTCCTCGAAGCCGTCGTGGTGCTGAACCACGGCTACGTCGCCACCGAAGAACTGTCCGAGGCCCTCAGGCAGAAGGTGCGCGCCGATTACGCGGCGCACGCTTATCCGCGCCGCATTCACTACCGCGACGAACTGCCCAAGACCCCGTCCGGAAAAACCCAACGATTCGTGCTGCGCAACGAGCTGCGCGGCAGTGTGGAGGTAAAGGCATGAACATTGCTGGCGCGGCTGGAATTGTGACCGGCGCGGCCTCCGGACTGGGGCGGGCGACCGCGGAATTGTTGGCCAGGCACGGCGCCAGGCTTGTCCTGCTCGATATGAACGACGACGGGCTGGAACGCACGCGATCGGAATTACCCGGCAAGCATGTGGCCCTTCGCGCCGACGTGTGCGATGCGCAGGAGGTGAAAGCCTGCGTGGACGCCGGCGCGGCAGCTTTCGGAGACCTTCGGTTCGTTGTCAATTGTGCGGGCGTGCCGTCGGCCGCCAAAACGGTCTCGCGTGGCGTGGCACACGACCTGGACGTCTGGAACCGGGTCCTGGCCATCAACCTGACGGGATCATTCAACGTTTTGCGACTGGCGGCTGAAAGGATGATCCATAACCCCCCTGACGCCGACGGGCAGCGCGGCGTGATCGTCAACACCAGTTCGATCGCCGCTTTCGACGGACTGAAAGGACAAGCCGCCTACAGCGCCAGCAAGGCCGCGATCGCCGGAATGACGCTGCCGATCGCGCGTGACCTGGCCGAGTATGGGATCCGCTGCATGGCTATCGCACCAGGCGTTTTCGGGACCGAGCTCACGATGAACGTGCCGCAAAAGGGGATGGAAGCCATGGAGAAAGGCTTTCTCTTTCCGAAGCGCTGCGGCCTGCCGGCGGAGTTTGCTGCCATGGTGCAGTCCATTCTCGCCAATCCGTACGTCAATGGGACGTGCTATCGGCTTGACGGCGGAACCCGGTTTGCGCCATGACGAGCCGACGCGAGCGCGGGGCGCAGAGCCGCCGCAATGTGAATGCCGATGAGAAACCAAGGTGATGTGATGAGCGACGCAGGATTGAATGGCACGGGGCAGCGGCTGACGCCCATTTGCATCGTGCAGGCTGGCATGGCGTGGATCACGCTGAACCGGCCCGAAAAGGCAAATGCTGTCAGTTCCGGTCTGCTGGATGAGGTGCTGGCCGCAATCGAGGCGGCAGAGTCGGCGCCGGACGTAAAGGCGATCATATTCTCCGGAGCCGGTCGCAATTTCTGCGCGGGCGCCGATCTCGGTGAGCTGCTGGAAGGCGGACGCACGGCTGTCCGTACCCTGCTGGACCGGTTCCGCGAGGTATGCCGGCGATTCGAGACCTCCCGGCTGCCTGTCGTGGGCATGGCTCACGGCGCCGTGCGGGCGGGGGGACTGGAGTTGTTGCTGTGCTGCGACGCAGTGATCGCGTCGCAAGACGCCACCATTGGCGATGCGCACGCCTTGCGCGAGTTGCTGCCAGGCGGGGGAAGCAGCGTCCGTCTGCCGAGGACCATCGGTGTGCAAAGAGCCAAGTGGATGATCCTGTCGGGCCAATCCATCACGGCAACGCAGGCGGTGGACTGGGGCATTCTGCATTCCGTCGTACCCGCAGAGGATTTGACGCATTCCGCCCTCGCGCTTGCGCAAGAGATGTCCGTCGCGCATAGGGACACCCTTGCGAGGGCCAAGTCGTTGCTCGTCGCGTCTTACACGCTTGGCAAGGCGGACGCGTTGGAAAACGAAATAAGGACACTTGAGCTGCACGCCGGTACGCCGGTCATGCAGACGGGACTGGCGCAGTTCGTCGGCCGCACGCACTCGTCATCGCCGCGAAACGCCCCGCACGCAAAAATCCGCAATGTCCCTGACGCGATCTAGGCGCAGCCGGTCATGAACGTCGTTGTTACGCGCAAGCGGACCCACCAGCGCTTCAAACAGCGATCCGACAATGCACGCCGACGAGACTTCCGGGTTCTGGTCGGCAAACTCCCCGCCACGGATGCCGCGCTCGATGATCGTTTCGAACACGCGCATCAGTTTGCTGCGGTACTTGAGCCGCTCGATCTCGATGGCCGAATCGACAGGCTCCGCGACCAAGGCATAGCCCAGCTGCTTGGCGCGGATGGCGCGGCTGCCGAAGGTGTACGCGCACTCCTTCAACAGATTTGCCGGGGTGTCGTCGCCCATCGCAACGCCGGCCACGACATTGACCTCGTGCTGCGAAACGTGCGCTACGACCTCGACCAGCAGGCTTTCGCGCGACTTGAAGTATCGGTATAGCGTCGCCGGCGACATACCCGCGCGCTCAGCGATGGCGTTGACCTGTGTTTCGCGAAACCCCACGCTTGCGACCAGATCAATGGCGGCCGCCAGAAATCGCGCACGCTTGTCGTGCTGTGGCAAGTTGTAGGTCGGCCGGTCGGCGCGGGGATTCGTGCGCGAGGCCGTGGTTTGTCCCACCGCAATGGATGCGTCGTCTGTCTTGGCCAGATACCAGTTCTCCGCAAAATGCCGGGCCTGGGTTAGATCGTCAGTCTTGGTGCTGACGCGCTGGCTCTTGCCGTCAAACGTGCCTTGGCATTGCCAGAATCTGCTGTTCGGCCGGCGATAGATACTGATCCGACCTCCAACAGCGGAATGCCGCTCATCAGCCATTGGTTACGCGCTCCCTGTGTAAATCACAAAAAAAGGATTCCAATTCTTGCACAATTTACGCGCCGATAGGGAGTCCGGGGGGCGCGTTGTAGCGCTGTTCCGAGCGTCGCGTGGCGATCCCCTGATGGATCACGCCGACCAGTTGGACGTCATCGTGGCCGAGGACGCTGCGCGACCCGGGATCTGGAACGGACCGACGGGGCGTGGTCGACCAAAACAGCCTGGATCGGGCTGCACTGGCAAGCATGGACGAAACGTTCGTGGATGAGTTAACGCAAGCGCAGGTGGTTGAAGCTGCCGGTGCTTTAAGCGGTGTCGGGCGCGTTCAGGCGGCCGGCTTGTCCCGATTCTTCCGAATCAGCACCGCGCCGCCGATCGTCAGCACCAGACCGCCGCCGATGTACGGCAGGCCAAAGATCAACAGGGTGAAGAACAGCGCCGTATTGGCATCCCGCGCGCCGGGGCCGCCGCCGGTGTGCATCGCGGGATCGATCTGCAGCATGGCAATCGCGGCAGTTAGCAGCAACATCACGCCCAGCGTCGCGCATCCCCAGCCGAACAGACGGCGCAGGTTGGCAATGCGCGCCAGCGCCACGGCCGACACGACGGCCACCAGGACATAAAGAACCACGCTGGCCATTGCGACCCGATCCAGCAAAGCCGAATCCAGTGGGTCAGCGCCTGCCCCCGCGCTCGGATATACGCCGAACACCGCCAACAACAGTGGATTGGTGATGCCAAAGCTGGCGCTACCGATCAACAATCCGAAGACGATGCTGACGAGCCATTTGATCGCGGTAGGAGGCATGGGGCGGGTCGCTTCTGAAAGGTCAGTAGTAGATGTCGACGTAATCGGTCAGGCCGCCGCACGCTTCCATCTGCTGCAGGCGCCAGTACTTGCGCTTTCCGGTCGCCTTGAACTCGTAGTCGCCGGTGCGTTCGCAGCGGCGGCCCTTGTCCGGCGCGTCCAGGATGAGGATCGTGCCGCGCAGCACGAAGCTGTCGCGGCCAATGGAGACGACCTCGCCTTTGACCTTCAAGGTGCCTTCATGGTTGGCCTGCGTGCCTTCCAGGCGCACCACGTCGTTGTCGTCGATCGCGTTCATCTTGCCGCGCTTGGCGGACCACAGCCATTGCAGCGTGACGCCGCTGTTGTTCAGGAGCCGTTCGTAGGCGGCCTGGTCGTTGATCTGGGTTTTTTGCACGGGCGCCAGGGCGCCGCCGGCCGGCGCCTGCTGTGCGGGCGCTTGTTGAGCGGGCGCGCGTTGCGCGGGCGCCTGCTGCATCGGGGCCTGTTGAGCCGGAGCCTGCTGCGGGGCCGGCGCCTGGTTGCCCGAATTGGCGCGCGGGGGGAGGATGGCTGCGCCAGGATCCTTCTGCGCGAAGGCGGCGGCAGAGGCGAAGGCCAGGCCCAGCGCGAGAAGCAGCGTTCCGGACTTGCGTTTGATTCCCGAGGCGCGGGCAACGTGAGTTTGCATGGTCTGTATCAAGAGAGGAGAGGGATGCGCCGTCTTTCGTCTTGATGGGACCGGTCGTCGACCCTGACCCCGATTACGGCACGGGCGCCAACTTATCACGCCCGTGCGCGCAAATAATTGCGGGGTTTACCGTAGCTGTATCCATTCGTTAGGCGGAAAACAGAATGCTTCACCCTGCCGTGATCTGAAGGTGTTCACGCCCTGCGCCGCACATTCTCTTCATGCAGTGCCCGGACCTGTTCGACGAACTCCGGCACGGGCCCTTCAGCCTGGATGCCGTCGACGACTTCGTAGATGGGCAGAGGCCGCACGGCCGAAGGTGGCACACCCCAACCGCGCATCCACTCGGCGTACTGGGCCGACGACACGGCGTAGACGATTCGGCCAAGTCCCACCCAGCCGTGCGCTGCGGAACACATCGAACAGTGCTCGCCGGAGGTGTACACCGTGCAGGCCGCACGCTCTGCTTCCGGCACATTGTTGGCAGCCCATCGGGCAATCTCGAATTCCGGATGCCGCGTACGGTCGCCGCTGGAGATGTGGTTGTGGTCTTCAAACAGCACCCGCCCGTCGCCCGACACCAGCACCGATCCAAACGGCTGGTCGCCCGCATCGAGCGCCTGTCGGGCCAGCTCGACGCAGCGTGCCAGGTGCTTCTTGTCCTCTTCGGTAATCACGCGTGATCTCCTTGTCAAAATCGAGGCCGGCGCGGACCTCCCGCGCCGGCGCAGTCGCTACAGCAGCAGCGGCGAAATCTTGCTGCCATCCACCGACACGCCCGCCATCAGGCCGCCGTTGTTCATCACGAAGCCGACGATGGGTTGCTGCGCGGTGTTGGAATCGATGCTGCCGTTGACACCCACGTTGGCCACGGCGACGGTGGCGTCCGCGCCGATGGTCCAGCCGCTGCTGGCGCGGAACTTGGCCAGCGCGTCGTCCGTCATGAAAAGCAGCACCATCGCCTTGGACTGCGCGCCCGCCTGAAAGCCGATGGAGCCGCCCGTAATGCTGTAGTAGCCCTTGTCCTGACCGCTGACCTGCAGCACGCCTGTCCCATGCTGGGCGCCCACGATGAAGCTGGCGCTCAGCACCGCCGGAAACACCAGGACGCCCCGAGCGCGTTCCAGCAGCTGCCGTGATTGCGGCGAGGATTCATACAGCTTGGACAGCGTGGCCGCCGTGGCGGCATCCAGTTCCTGACGCTTTTCGGCGGCGGTGGCCGTAGCGCGCGAATCCGTCGTGGTGCAGCCCGCAAAAAGATAACCTGCCATGCCCAACGTGACGGCGGCGACGGCAGTCCTGCGGAATTTCGAAGTGATATCAAGCATTTGCGCTTCCTTTTTGTGGGTGACCAACGAGGTACATCAAATCATCTCCTGGCTGGAGATTACCCCGGCTCGCGCGAGGAGGCGACGGGTGTAGGTCGTTCGGGGTGAAAAAGTGTTTGCTTCCGGGTCGGTCGCGCGCGCTTACGGTGCCCGGTTCTGCCGGCGTCGAATCCACTCAGCGCAAGACCGAATCCCCTCGGTTTAACATCGCGCCATGCTCCTCATCATCTTTCTCTGGATCGCACTCGCGATCGTGGTCGGCTTCATGGCCAAGCGTCGCGGGCGCAATGGCATTGGGTGGGCCTTGCTTGCCGGCCTGATCAGTGCGCCGGTCGCGGGCATTTTCCTCAAGCGCATTCCCAACCGGTCGCCGCTTGCCAGCCAGCCGCTCCTTTCGACGCATATCGAATGCCTGCATTGCGGCGAGCGTATTTTGCGTGAGGCGCGCGTGTGCCGGCATTGCGGCGGCGACGTGACCGACGCGGGTCTGACGGCCGTGCGGCAAGCGATGCCTGTCGGGTACTGGTTCGACCTGCCCGACCCCGCATTCAAGCTGATGCGGACGGCGGACCGCGTGGCGTTGATAAAGCCTGTTCCGCCGTGGATCGTGGTGGACCAGTCGCTTGACTCCATCGTCATCGGCAGCCGCTGGCCCGGAAAGCTTTGGCGCGTGCGTGTCGTGAAGCAGAGTGATATGTCCGATCTGGTTGCGGAGCCGGGCTACTGGCGCGCCAGTGCCATCGAATTGCTGGAAGCGTTGCCGTTGTCGGTGCTGTTCGGCCCGAAGGGCGAGGCGGTGCTGGAGATCATCGCGCAGATCAATACGCTGTCGCGCAGCGAGGCGCAGGCGCTGGCCGACAACCTGCCGGAGAACGCCTGGATGGCGTACAGCCGCGCGTGGATGCGCTGGTCGCAAGAGGACGGCGAGCCGGCTGCGGATGAAGAAAGCAATTGGCGCGGCGCGCTGGCCGCCACGCGCCGGGGCGACAAAGCCCGGTCGCCGGTTCACTCCGGCTTTCTGCTGATCCACAGCCAACTGCGGCAGCGCGCCGAGCAACTGGACGGCGGCAACGCGTTTACCTTGATCGAGGAAGACGGCGAGACCGAACAGGTGTTGAAGCCGATGTGGCAAGCGGCTTGCGATGCGCTGCTGTTTGCTGCAATGGCGCGCGCCGCGCCGCAGTATGTGTCCGACGAGGACGCGGTCATGTTGCTGCAGGCCTGGACCCGCGTGCTCAGGCGTGAAAGCGAGCGCGCTTGAGATTCACCACATCGATTCGTTCAGGATCTTCCGGGCCCGCTTGAACGTGATGACCGCTGCGCCGGCCGCGAGAATCAGCGCGATCCACCCGTTCATGTTGAACTTCATCTTGCGCGCGTAGTTCGCGTCGTGCACCAGCTTTGCATCGACCAGCGTTTCACCGTTCTTGCGCACGCCATAAACCCGGACGGGAATTGCCATGTTGTACTGAAGCGCAATCGTGCTGTCGGCAAGCTGCGCATCGTTTTCCTGCACCGCAAACTCTACTTGCTCTCCCTCGGTATACGGAACTTTGTAGGTCGCTTCATAGAACTTGAACACCATGTAGGGGTAGTTGCCTGAATACACGCAGAGCGCGCCATAGTGCTCCCACCGCCCGCGAATCTTCGCCCTGGTGTCGCAGCTTGCCACCTTGTCCACCCGCAGGCTGATCGTGTTCAGCTTCGCGGGGTCATAGGGCAGACGGACGTCTTTTGCCGCGTTGAAGCAGTAGATGGCGATACCGACGAGCACCAGCGCGGCAATTGCGGGAAGTCGGCAAGGCAGGAGGGCGCGTTTCCAGTCAGCCAGCTCACTGCTCATGCTGGCTGACTCGGGAACGCGGACGGCGGTTGTTGAGGCCTTGGTCGATTTTCATGACGCGCGCTGCAGAATTTGCGAGCGCTGATTTTAAACAGGCGCTGAAGCAAGCGTTGAATCACGCGCGCTGCTGCGACGCCTTCCTACTTCGGATCGCAGTGATTCCGGAACGCCTTCTCGCCGGCGTCGGACACCTCGACCCACTTCTGATCCGGCGGCGCATCCTGCACATAGCTGTCGTGCCAGTTCCACCACTTGTACGGCGGCGTCTGCGGATAGCCCGCGGGGGAATCCTCCCAGGTCTCCTGCCGTCCCAGCGGCGTGATGTCCAGGTAGTTCCACGTGCCGCCCATCTGCTCGTCGCCACGGTTGTTCAGGAAGTAAGTGCGATAAATGCGGTCGCCGTCGCGAAAGAACACGTTGGTGCCGTGCCATTCGTCCACGCCGAAGTCCGCATCGAAGCTGTCGGTCAGCGTGAACCACGGCATCGTCCAGCCCATGCGCGCCTTCAGCCGTTCAATGTCCTCCTGCGGCGCGCGGGACACGAAGACCAGCGTCGTGTCGCGGGCGTTCAGGTGTGCCAGATGCGCAACCTGGTCCGCGACCATCGAACAGCCTCGGCATGCGTGGTCCGGCCAGCCGAATACGCCCGGCTCGTGAAACGCTCGGTAGACGATGAGTTGCCGGCGGCCGTCGAACAGGTCGCGCAGCGTGACCTTGCCGGACGGGCCATCAAAGACGTATTCCTTGTCCACCGCCGTCCAGGGCATGCGGCGGCGCTCGGCAGCCAGCGCGTCGCGGGCGCGGGTGTGGGCCTTTTCCTTGATGAGCAGTTGTTGGCGGGCGGCTTCCCAGTCTTCAGCGGATACGACCGGGGGCGTCTGCATGGCGGCGCGGGCGCCGTTGCCTGCGGAGGCGGGGGGTGTGGTCATGGGGTGATCCTCCTGGTGTCTTTAGTTACCGTGCGCTCTGTTCGGGCGGGGGGAATGGGAACAGTGTGGCACCGGGAAGGGCGGTATAGGAGTAACAAATCTGGCGCGAAACTTCGCCAGACTGGTGCCGCACGATTTGCGCGATCCGTTCGTTCTGCGTCAGGCGGTGATGAGCGCCGCCTCCCGCGGCATGGCCTGTGCCGTCCATCCCCGCAGGCTTTCGCGCAACAGCGACACGGCGGCCTGGCCGCTTTCGTTCAGACGATGCGCCGCGTACAGGCCAAATTGCGCGCTCAGCGGCAACGCGCCTTCATCGCCGATGGAAATCACGCGCATGGTGTCGGGCCGCAGACACTCGGTCGTCAGCAAGGCCACGCCCAGGCCGTTCTCGACAGCCGCGATCGTGGCGCCCACGTTGTGACTGGTCAGCGACACCCGAAAATCCCGCCCCGACGCCGTCAGCGCATCGAATGCCAGCCGGCGCCAGGAGCACGGTTCGGCATAGACGATCACGTCCAGCGGCTGGTCCGGGTCCAGGGTTTCGTCGATGCCGCAAACCCAATGCAGATCCACGGTCCAGGACTCGATGGGTTCATCGACAAAGCCCACGCAGGCGCCCACGGCCACATCCAGCGTGCCGTCCTGCCAACGCGCGGCAAGCCGCTCGCCGTCGTCGATGACAACGTCCAGATGCAGATTGGGACACGAGCGCCGCAACCGGCCCAGCGCCGCCGGCAAGGCGGCCACCGCCACGTCCTCGGACAGCCCGATGCGAACGCTGCCGGCCACCGCGCGCTCGCGCAGCCGCGCTGCGGCCGCCTCGCCCAGCGCGAGGATGCGGTTGGCGTAACTGAGCAGCACCTCGCCCTCGGTGGTGGGCGCCATGCCGCGGCCGGTTCGATGCAGCAGCCGCTTGCCCACCATTTCCTCCAGACGGCGGATCTGCGTACTGAGCGCCGATTGCGCGCGGCCGGATTGGTCCGCTGCGCGGCTCAGGCTGCCGTATCGGCAGACGGCGACAAAGGTGCGGAGCAGGGCGGGGTCGAAATCGGCTGACATTATCAATACCTGAAATCTGGTTTACGAGATATCAGTCTAGCTGTAACCCTGCCGCGTGCCTAGGATGACCCTTGTCGCGAAATGTCCGACTCAACTCAAGGAACCATCCACCATGACACACCCCCAAAACCTGCGCGTCGTCCTCGCCTCCCGGCCCGTCGGCCGCCCCAAAGCCACCGATTTCCGCGTCGAACGCGTGCCTGTTCCCGAACCGGCCGACGGCCAGGTGCTGCTGGAAGTCCAGACCCTGTCGCTCGATCCCTACATGCGCTGGCGCGTCAGCGACGAAAAATCCTACGCCACGCCCATGGAAATCGGCGATGTGATGGTCGGCGGCACCGTTGCCCGTGTTCATACGTCGCGCCATCCCGACTGGCGCGAAGGCGACATCGTTCTGTCGTCTGCCGGTTGGCAACGCTACGCGCTGTCCGACGGTACCGGCCTGCGCCGGCTCGATCCCGCGAACGCGCCGCCCTCGACCGCGCTGGGCGTGCTGGGCATGCCCGGGCTGACGGCCTATGTCGGGCTGCTGAACATCGGCCAGCCCAAGCCAGGTGAAACCGTCGTCGTCGCAGCCGCGAGCGGCGCGGTGGGTTCGGTCGTCGGCCAGATTGCACGCATCAAGGGCGCGCGCGTCGTGGGCATCGCGGGCGGGCCTGAGAAGTGCGCCTTTGTGAAGGAAGAGCTGGGCTTTGACGTGGTCGTGGACCACCATGCGCCGGACTTTGCGCAGAAGCTGGCCGAAGCCTGCCCCGACGGCATCGACGTGTACTTTGAGAACGTCAGCGGCCATGTGTGGGATGCCGTGCTGCCGCTGCTGAACGACTTCGCCCGCGTGCCGGTGTGCGGCCTGATCGCCAACTACAACGACGGCCCCGCCGACCGGAGCGGTCCCGACCGCCTGCCCGCCACCATGCGCGAGATCCTTTCGCGGCGTATCACCATGAAGGGGTTCATCGTGTTCGATTTCCCGAAGGAACAGGAAGACGAGTTCCTGAACGTGGCCGGGCAGTGGATCCGCGAGGGCAAGCTGCGGTGGCGCGAGGATGTGGTCGAGGGCCTTGAAAATGCGCCCGAAGCGCTGATCGGTCTGCTCGAAGGCAAGAACTTCGGGAAGCTGGTGGTGCGGGTGGGGGACTGACGCACCGGCGTCTGGCGTTCAGGCGGCCTATTGGCCGATCGTGCGCGCCTTGCTGCGCCGCGCCTTCGGCTTGGGCGCCACCCCCAGGCGCGGATCGCGCGCCACGGCCAATGCCGCCAGCGTTGCCGCAGTCGATTCGAAGGACTCGCTCGACTGCGGCAAGTACAGCCACTTTCCCAGCACCGGATGCGGCAAGAGGTCGGGAATGTCCGCCAGCAACGCCGCATGACGTTCCTGCGACGTGCAGACCATGACCCCATTCCACGGGTCCTCCCGATCGGCGACGATCAGATACAGCAAGCCGTCCAGATACGCGGCGTCGGCGCCGAACATCTTGCGATGCGTGAAGCTTGCGTCGCTTTCGAGCGGCTCAAGAATCCACAGCAGCGAATTGGATTTTGCAGCACGCTGTTTGCGAGGTGGGGCGAAGGGATCGGGCGAGTTGCGCATGGATAAGAAGCGGTCGGGCAGGGCACAGCGACTATGCCACAGCGGCTACTGCTCGAACAACGGCACCAGTGGCAGAAGCGGCCCATACTTCTTCAGCTTTTCCCACTCCTCGGCCGCCTGGCGCAGTTCCTCGTTCTTGCGCGCCTCCTCCAGGATTTCGTCGATTCGCGGCGCCAGTGCGACGGACAGGTCGATGATGTCGTTGGCGGTGTAGCCACGCTCCCAGCGTGCGCGTAACGTCACGTCATCGCCCTTGGCCCGCATGGCACGCGTCGCTTCTTTCAGCAGGGCCTTGCGCTGATCCGCATTGAGCCGCTCGGCAAACGAGATGCCCGCCACCAGGCCCTGGACCATGCCTTTTTCCCGATACCCGGTGGTAGCCGCCACCTCGCTCGCGACGCTGCGGCTGATGACCCTGGGCGCCAGGTTGTCGCGGATCCAGCTTCGGCTTAACCGCAGCAATCCAGCGCTAAGACCGTGGCCGAAGCCCGTGCGCATCCCTTCCGCGCGCGCCGCTTCCTGCGCCTCGGCGTAGGTCATCGCAAATTGCACCATCAGCATGATCGCGTCCTGCGGGCCGGGCATCAGGAAGTCCGCCACCCAGCCGGCGGCGCTGCCGATCTTGCTCAACGCTGAGGCCGCGCGGCCTTGGACTTTCAGGACCGATCCGGCTTCTTCGGCCAGGGCGGCGGTGGTGGCGGGCGCGGACGCAGCTTTCTTGCCGAAGCGTTGTTCAAATTCCTCCATCCGAGGCGGGCCGGCGGGGACCTTGGGCTGTTCGCCGGGAATGCGGGGTTTGGTGGCGGGTTGTTCGACGGGGAGTTGGGGCAGGGACCCTCTTGGCCGGGGGCGTCCCACGTTATCCGGGTGCTGAACGAACTTTTCGTCGGGTAGCCCGGCTCGCACGGCGGGGTCGCGCATGGTCGATAAGGATCGATAGTGACCCGTACCATCGTTCCAGGTCTTGACCTTGCCGCTCTCGAAATCCACCTGGCCCGCCCAGTTGACGCGTTCGCCGCGCGCCGCTTCGGTGTGACCATATCCGCCGCCGACCGTCCTCTTCGACTTGACGGCGAAGATCTCGCCGTCTTTCACTACAAAGTCATAGTTGCCGCGCGCCGTGCGGACGTACTTTGTGCCGACCTCCTTCCACGTGCCGTTGACGTTCCTGAGCCGGACGACTTCGCCCGACGATCCCGGCGCCGGCAGATCCCTGGGCAGATTGCCATAGGTCGGACCGCTTGCGTCGCGCTGGAGAAGACGGGCGCCGTGCGTGCTCATCGACGATTGCTGAACCACGTGCGCCAGCTCATGCGCCAGCAGCGCTCGGCCTGCGGTCGTGCCCGGCGCGTACTGACCCGCGTTCAGAACGATGTGATGGCCGACGGTATAGGCGCGGGCTTCAACGGCCCTTGCAGAATCAGTCGCCAGCGCATCGGAATGCAGCTGGACGTGGCTGAAGTCGCGCTGGAAACGAAACTCCATGAAGGCGCGGGTATGGGCGTCGAGGGGACGGCCTTGCATGGATAGCACGTCGCGCAGGCCGGGAACGTCATCGAGCGATGCGGCGTTGTGCGGGTCAGGCGGCCGCAAAAGCGGAGGCGGTGGAACCGGTGTGGGTTGCAAGGTGGACGGCACGGCGCCGTGCGCCTGATCGTCTTGAGACTGCGGCATGCGCATCACGCGTTCGGACATGCGATGCGCTTCCTGCTCTGACGCGTCGCCGGGATGGCTGATCTCAAGGTGCGTGCCGGGGGGATGCACGGATATCGTGGTGACCGCGTGAACCGGACGCCACCGCTGAAGTTTCGTATCGCGCGCAGCCTCATCTGGCGGCGTGCGCGACGCTGCACGCTTATCCGCCGCGTCTCGTTTGCGGCTTGCGGCCGGCACTTTGTGAACCGCCGCCTTGGGCTTCTGCACGAAAGCGCGCATGGATTCGCTCCGTTCGTTCCGGCGATTATTGTCCTCCTTTGCGGGGCGGCTGAATACGGGCGGGTTTGGTCCGGCACCTATTTCTGTAATACTCCAGCATCACCGTTTCAGTACGCGCCCGTCATTAACTGACATCGCCAAACCCTCACGGCTTTCGGATTCCGCCCATGTCTGAACACCATCAGTTCATTTTCCCCCGTGACTTCCATCTGCCGCCACCCAATTGGCCCGCGTTGGAAGCGCGGCTGCTGGAAGGGGGTTATGTCCTGCCGGCGCATGGCGGCGCCATTCCCTACCGCGCCAACAACGACGACGGTTTCGACGGAGATGACGCGTCATGGCGCAGCGTCCAATACTGCCTCGGCCCGGCGGCCAGACCCTACCTGAGCGATGCTGTCAGAGAGGATTACGACGCCGATCCCAGACACTTTCCGCTCATGTTGCTGGCCTTCGATGGGCCGAATCCCCGCGTCATGGTCGGCGAAAATCTTTTCGCGCCGAGCGTGCCGGGATCAAACGAACCCGCCATGCCGATGCCCGCCGAGTCGCACATCGACTTCATCGGCGAAGCCTACGAGAACCCGGCCGTCCAATGGCAATGCGAGGAAAGCGGACGCAGTTATCGCATCCTTGAACTCGATTGGCATTACAGCCTGGCGATGGGATTCCGGGTGGTGCAATGCGGAGGACTGGATCGTGAGAGTGCGGAAGGATTGGCGGGCTTGATCGGCGAACTGACGGGTCAGGTCATGGGCTGCAGCCATCGGCATCTATGACTGCGCAGGGGCGTGGACAATCGTCAGCCTACAGCCAGAGACAATTCGAAACGCCGCAGCGCGCCTGCCGACACATCTTCGCCCCTGCACAATGGCATCCTATGTGTGACGAATGCCAGACCCATTCCCAAGGAGCGATATGTCGATTCAAACGTTAAGCCGCTACGGTGTTGTGTTGTTTCTTGCCGCCATGAGTTCGGGCTGCTCGGTCGTGGGCGAGTGCGGATTGCTTCGCAGCAGCTGCGGCTATGAAGGCCAGTACGAATCGGGCGAGGAAGATTACGCGGAAGACGAAGCCAAACGGTTGAATAAACAGTCTTCCGATCGCTTGCGTCGAAGCTCAGGAGACTGACGCGGCCGCGGCTTGTCTGAATTGGGAAAGGCGTCCTGATCCCGCCGCGGTGCAGCTGCGCGGGTACTTGAACGCGACGCGGCCGGGATCGTCGAATACCTGACGTCTCGCCCCGATAGAATGCCCAGCGCCCGGTCAGCGTGGTGCTGGGCAGAATTTCAAAATGCTCTCATTCTGAATAACGCGCTCGGCGTTTTATCTACCGGAGCCGATCATTCATCACGGCCAGTCAGCCAAGTTTCCCAAAAGATTCGAAGTAGTCTTATTTCCGTAATGATTGCCGCGGTGGTTTCATACGCCTGCAGCATGCGATGTGCTGCAGGTGGAACCGCTGATAAATCCATATTCCGTTCCCAGCGAGCGCTCGCTGTAGGACGGCAGCTTCAGATCTCATGATGGTCTGCGGCGAGTAATCTGGATAAAGCAGCGGCGGCTAAATGGCGTTAAAAGTTGGGGCATAGGTAGGGTGACGCAGTTAGCCGATGCCTGGGGCCGTGGCGCAAGTCACGGCCTTTCTTTTGCATCCTCTCAAACTTGAACCCGGTGGCATTCATGCAAGCGGAAACTGCTTCCGAGCACGCGAAAGGAAGACTGCCCGAAGTCCGAGCATCGCAGGCAAGACAACAATTGCGAGCCAGCCTGCGATCGACGCCGCCCATGCCCAACGATATTTCCAGGAGATGAATTCCGGTACGCCGTTGTCGTCAAACCATGGGTCAAGTGCTATCAGTATCAATCCCATGGCATAGCAAAGTACTAACGCGAAGAGGGTAACGGTAAGCGCAGGCGGCGCTCTTTTGACCGAGCGTCCCTTCACCACACAAGCCAGCCAGATCGTCAGGACGCCCACGAATACAAGGGGAAAGATAAGGATCATCAGCATTTCGCGCGCTCTGTCTCGTCGGGGCTCATAGATACTGCTTAATACTCCCCCAGAAACTCCTCCGGATCGGCTTCGATCTCGGCAATCGACCCCATCAATAGCGCCTCAAAGCTCGGCGCCACCCAGGTGATCTGGTCCGGGTCATGGGTGAAGGCGATGATCTGCCCCGGTGTGCCAGCCTCGGTGGGCGAGTGGTCGATCATCATCAGCAGTGTTGCGCCGCCGAAACTGGCGAAGGGCAGCCAGCCCTGGTGAAACCAGCCGTCCCTGATGCGCGCATCTCGCGGCTCCGGTTCAGCGTATCCGACATATCGCGGCGCTCGGTCTGCCATACGCGCTCGTGCCGCAATCGCCTTTTCCAACGGCAGAAAATCGTAAGCCGTCAAATAGCCCGGCTGCATGAACACCGGCACATCGCGCTCGGCCCCATTGGCACGAAGCCAAGCCTGCCGGGCGTCCGCAGCGATAAGGAAGCCAAGTTCCGCCTCTACCGCTTCCAGGACCGATTCCGCCGCGCCCGGGTTGAGGTTTAGCGCGTGACCGTGCGCGTCGCATACCGCTCGAACCCGATCAAGGTAGTGGGAAAAATTCATCGCCGCTGGTGGTCCTTTTGCGTGTTACGCAGCTTGCGGCAAGAAAAATCGATCTTTCAGTTCCTGCAGGCCGATCCTGTCCAACATCTCGGTCAACCGCTCAGCCGGCTTGCGAGTCGGCAGATTCTTGTGTTGCGCAATGATCAGCTCATTCTTCATCGAGTGTTCCCAGCCGACCAGTTCGGTCACG
The DNA here is from genome assembly GCF_040775605.1 of Achromobacter animicus. NCBI lineage: Bacteria > Pseudomonadati > Pseudomonadota > Betaproteobacteria > Burkholderiales > Alcaligenaceae > Achromobacter > Achromobacter animicus. Next base: position 3,549,855 of record NZ_JAYGJK010000001.1, on the reverse strand, counting down.
CTGACCTGATACCCATGGGCTTCGAGCTGCAGGCACCGCAGCACATTCGTAATCTGGCTACCGAACTCCCGCGTGTGCAGCGGATGCCGCCAGATCTCTGCCAGCGGATCGGCCAGCGCTTTTGCCTTGTTTCTCCGCAGCACCGAAGCCACTTCCGCCTGGCAGCACGGCACGACCACGATGTATTTGGCCTTCTTCTCCAACGCAAAATGAATTGCGTCGTCGGTGGCGGTATTGCAGGCGTGCAGGGCGGTAACGACGTCGATCGATGCGGGAAGCTTGTTCGAGGTGATCGATTCTGCAACCGAGAGGTTCAGAAACGACATGCCGCCAAAGCCCAGCCGCTTGGCCAGTTCCTCCGACGACTTCACCAGTTCTTCCCGCGTTTCGATGCCGAAGATGTGCGAGCCGTTCTTCAGCGCCTCGGGCTGATCCTTGAAGAACAGGTCGTACAGGATGAAACCGAGATACGACTTGCCCGCGCCGTGGTCGGCCAGCGTGACGGCGCCGCGTTGCGCTTGGACGTCCTTGAGCAGCGGCTCGATGAACTGGAACAGGTGGTAGACCTGCTTGAGCTTGCGGCGGCTGTCCTGGTTCATCTTGCCGTCGCGGGTCAGGATGTGCAGAGCCTTGAGCAGTTCGATCGACTGGCCGGGGCGGATGTCGTGGGTTTTTTCGGACATGGGGAAAGGCAAAGCGCCCCGCTGGGGCGGGGCGCGTAGAGGTGCGGAAAGAGGCATTTTACCTCTCTGCGTGTTTGACTCCGGCTCTTCCTGAGCGCCGGCGCCAGACACGCAGGTCAAGGGAGCGCCTCAGACCGTCACGAGGACAGGCTCACCCAGATTCAGCATCAACCGATTCGCCCACGCAAAGATCGCGTCCGAATGCAGCAGATCCAGGATCTCGCCTTCATTCAATCCAACGTCCTTCAGCGCCTGGATGCTGGCCGCGTTCACGTCAGCCTGCGCTTCGGTGATTTGAATCGAGAACTTGCCAATAGCCTGTTCACGCTTGGTCGTGCCAGCCGTGATCGGATCCTCGAACACCTGCCCAATCACGTCATTGCGCTTGGCCAGTTGCTCGAACCGCTGCGCATGCACCGACGCGCAGTACACGCAGCCGTTGACGCGCGACACCACGGTGGCGCCCAGCTCGCGTTCGGCGCGCGACATGCCGCCCGGGGCATACATGATGGCGTTGAAGGCCGTGGAGCGTTGGCGCAGGATTTCCGGCTGGTGAACCAGGAACAGGTAGTAGTCCGAGACCTTGGCCTTGGGGTGGCTTTCTTCCAGGACGGCGATCTGTTCTGGCGTGGCGGTGTCGACGTTGACGACGTCGAGCCAGGCCTTCCACTCCAGGACTTCGTTCGTGAAACCGTGGGCCTTGATGACGTCGCCGGGTTCGGTGTTGCCGGGGTTGATGACGGCAGTCGCTTCCGCGGCAGCAGAACCGGCGCCTTGACCCTCAGCGGCTTTCATCGCCACCAACCCCGCCACCAGACGCGTCTGATACGACAGGAAGGCGATCAGCTGCGACAGGGTGACTACAGCGGGCGTCGAAACCCCCGCCGCCGGCAGCGTCTTCAGCGCCGCCTCGTCGCCTTCGACAGGCTTTTCAATCAGCTTGCGCGTGAATTCCAGCACGGCGGCCAGTTGCGGGTTGGCGGCGTCAGCCGGCTTGCCCGATTCGGCGACGGCGATGTCCGCTGCCGCGGCGCCGGCTTCCACGGCGCGGGCGCGATAGTGCGCAGCCAGCAGCGGCGACGGCGTGATGCGCGTGGCATACAGCGCGACCAGCAGCCGGTCGGCCAGCGACAGGCCGGGCAGGGCCGGGTCGAACAGGGCGTCGTAGCTGCCTTGCGTGGCGGCGGCGACCTTGTCGCGCTTGTGGCGCACGTCAAAGGTCTGCGTGCCGGGCGTCAGGCCCACGAGCTGGTCGACAAGGTCTTTGTTGATGTCGTAGACGATGGGTTGTTGTGCCATTGAGGAATTCTCCTAAAGTTTCTTTCAACCGGCGTTGCGCTTGTCGACCGCAGTCGCAGCCGCCGCACCCTTGGCCTTCACCGCCGCATCCAGGAACGACGTCACGCCTTCCCAGGATTCCTGGTCGGCGCGGGCGTTGTCCTTGGGGTTGCCGCCGCTGGTGCTGATCTTGCCCGACACCGGGTGGGCATACACAAGCTGCGTGGTGGGCACGTAGGGGAACAGGATCGAGTGGCCGCCGTTCTCGTAATCCAGCCACTTGACCGGGTACGGGTGCTGCACCTCGACCAGCTTGTCCTGCACCATCTTCGAATACAGGCTGGACGGCCACGAGCCGTCGTCGGTGCCGGACAGCAGCATGACCGGGCCTTCGATGTCTTCCACGCGGATGCGGGCGCGGGCGACGGCGTCGGGGTCTTGCAGCGCGGTCAGGATGGCCTTTTCGTGGCGATGCGGCGCGGGGCCTTCATCGAACGGGGCCCACGTGGCGGTACGGTTGTTTTCCCAGACGTGGGGAACGGGCTTGCCGCCCAGCAGCCACGTCGGGCCTTCGCGGCCGATCTTGGGGTCGCAGGCGTTCTGGCCGCTGTGCACGACAGCGCCGGGCACGTAGGCCACGACCGCCGACACTTCCTTGGGGAAGGTGGCGCCCAACAGCAGCACCAGTTCGCCGCCGCGCGACTGGCCGCTGATGGCGACGAAGTCGTGCTTGGGCCGGACCTTCTTGCGCAGCCAGCGCAGTCCGGTCTGGAAGTATTCGAGCGGGGTGTTGGAGATGTAGTCCGACAGGCCGGGCGCCTTGAAGTACGCCAGCGCAAAGGCGGCGTAGCCGCGCGAGGCGTACAGGGCGGCGCGCGGTTCATTGATGCCGCCGCCGGACCCGTTCAGGATCATGACGGCGGGATGCGATCCCGGCGCGCTGCCGGCGGGTAGGTACAGGGTGCCGACCAGACCTTCCTCGCGGACCTCGACGCGCGTGACGCCGTCGGACGCCAGGCGTTGCGTGAAGCTGGCGCGCGCTTCGGCGCCTTCCACGCGAGCCACCACGTCGGTGACCAACGCGTCGGTCACCGGGTGGTTGAAGTATTCACGGCTCTTGCCGTCCTCGGGGGACTGCGCCCAGATCAGCCCCATCGGGGACAAGCCGGTGTAGTCGCCGGAATCGGGCGCTTCGCGGGTCAGGTCAACCACGCCGTCCTCGCCCGCCGTGTAGGCGGCCTGGGCTTGCCAGACCACGCCGTTGCGGCCGGTGAGGGCGGTGATCTCGACGGTCGCGCCGGGCGCCACGTGTTCGACGCGGATCTGGCGCGGGACGTCGATGAGGGCGTCCGCGGGGGTGATGGTCAGGGTCGGCGCCATGGCTTTACTTGTCCGAAACCTTGGTGACCATCATGGCGGCCGTGCGGTCGCTGGTCATCGGCGTGACCTTCAGGCCCTTCTTGGTTGCCCAGATGTTCTTGTAGTGGAACAGCGGGATGATGCCGACGTCATCGGACACGAGCTTGACCGAGTCGCGCAGGATGGCTTCACGCTTGGCCACGTCGAATTCCGAGGTGGATTGCTCCAGCGCGGTGTCGACCTTGGCGTTGCTGTAGTGACCCCAGTTGGACGCGCCCAGGCCCTTCTTGGCGTCGACCGTGGCCAGGATGTTGACCAGCGCGTAGCTGGCTTCACCCGTGCCGTTGCCCCACGCCAACATGCTGACGGCGAATTCGTTCTTGTTGGCGCGGCCCGAGTACACAGCCCACGGCACGACTTCCACCTGGGTCTTCACGCCCACGCGGGTCCAGAACTGCGCGACCGCCTGGGCCGTTTCCGGGCCTTGCGGGTAGCGGTCGTTGGGGACGTGCATGGTCAGCTTGAAGCCATCCGGGAAGCCCGCTTCAGCCAGCAGCTTCTTGGCTTGCGCGAGGTCGTTCGGGATGTCCTTGATTTCGGGGTTGTAGCCGAAGGTGCCCTTGGGCATCCACTGGTTGGCTTCGGTGGCGGCGCCTTGCAGGATGCGGTCGGCGATGGCCTTGCGATTGATGGCCAGGTTCAGCGCCTGGCGCACGCGCACGTCCAGGAGCGGGTTCTTGTCCAGCGGCTTGCCGTTGTTGTCGGTGATGTACTGGTTGGGCGCGGGGTTGAAGCTGGGTTGCAGCAGCATGACGCGCAGGCCGTCGTACGGGTAGACCGAGATGTTCGAGGCCTTTTGCAGCTTGGCCAGGTCGGACACCGAGACCTTGTCGATCACGTCCACGTCGCCGGCCAAGAGGGCGGCGGTGCGGGCGGCGGCGTTGTTGATGTAGCGGTAGTTGACCTTTTCCCAGATCTGCTTGTCGCCCCAGTAGGCGTCGTTGCGTTCCATCAGGACGCGGTCGCCGGGGGTGTAGGACACGAACTTGTAGGGACCGGTGCCGACGACGGCCTTGCCCGAGTTGTAGTCTTCGGTCGACGACTTTTCGCCGACGTGCTTGCTGACGACGTGGATGGACGCCAGGTTCAGGGGCAGGTCGGGGTTCGGGGCCTTGGTCTTGACGATGAGCGTCAGCGGATCCTTGGCGGTCATCGTGTCGATGGTGCGCAGGTAGCCGGCGTAGGTGGCGACGCTGCCGGGCACGCCGCGGGCGCGGGTGTAGGAGTAGATCAGGTCGTCGGCCGTGAACGGCGTGCCGTCCTGCCACTTGACGCCTTCACGCAGCTTGAATTCCCAGGTGGTGTTGTCCAGCGGCTTCCAGCTCACGGCCAGACCCGGCTGCAGCTTGTTCCACTTGTTCTCGATCAGGAGGTCCCAGAAGTGCAGGGCCACCGAGCGGTCGCCGGCGTGGTTGTTCAACTGCGGGTCCAGCGACGACAGCGGGTCGGCAAAACCGATCGACAGGTTGTCGGCGGAGGCCGCGGCCGAGGCGCCCAGGATGGCGGCGGTGAGGGTCGAGAGAATCAGGCGTTTCATTGTCCGGGATCCTTGGTAGAGGGGGAACGGAGTGGGTCCATTGACCGCGGCGGTCGTGCCGCAGTCATTGATCGTCAGGCCATGTCGTTCAGGTGACAGGCGCTCAGGTGGTTGATGGCGATTCCCTTCAATGTGGGAACCTCGGTCTTGCAGCGCGGCATCGCGTGCGGACATCGCGGATGGAAATGGCAGCCGGTAGGCGGGTTGAGCGGGCTGGGGATCTCGCCCTTGATCGCGGTAAAGGTCTTGTGGCGCGACTTCAGGGTGGGAATCTCGGCCAGCAGCGCCTGGGTGTACGGGTGGTTGGGACGCTGGAAGACTTCTTCCACCGTCGCCGTTTCCACGACGCGGCCCAGGTACATGATGACGACGCGGTCGGACAGGTGTTCGACCACGCCCAGGTCATGGCTGATGAAGAGATACGTCAGGTTCAGCTCTTCGCGCAGGTCCATGAACAGGTTCAGGATCTGCGCCTGGATCGACACATCCAGCGCGGCCACGGCCTCGTCGCAGACCAGCATGGACGGCTGCACGGCCAGCGCGCGGGCAATGCCGATGCGTTGGCGCTGGCCGCCGCTGAACTGGTGCGGATAGCGCTGGCGCAGGGCGGGGTCCAGGCCCGCGCGCTCGAGTTGCGCGCTGACGTAGTCGTCGAAGTCGCCGTTGCCGACCAGGCCATGAATGCGCGCCGCTTCGCCGACGATCTCGTCCACGCGCAGGCGCGGGTTGAGGCTGGCATAGGGGTCCTGGAAGATCATCTGCACCTTCAGGCGCGCGGCGTGGGCTTCGGCCGCGTTCATGTCGGCCGGGCGCACGCCGTTGATGCGGACCTCGCCGCCCGACGGCGTGAGCAGGCCGGCCGCGATGCGGCCCAGCGTGGACTTGCCGCAGCCGGATTCGCCGACCAGGCCGACGACTTCGCCGGGGTTCACGATGAGATCGACATGGTCCACGGCACGCGTGATGGCGGGCGGCTTGGACAGGCCCAGCGATTGCATCGCGCGGCCGGCGGCGCCGATCTTGCGTTCACCGAAGCGCTTGCTGACCTGGCGCAGGTCGATCAGCGGGGTGGGGGCGTTGGCGGTTGCGCTCATGCCGCCACCTCGCGGTGGATCTGAATGGAAGGATGGAAGCAACGCACGTCGTGGTCGGGTAAGGCTTGGGTAATGCCGGGTTGCTGGCCGCAGGCGGCGGTGGCGCGCGCGCAACGCGCCGCGAACGCACAGCCGGCCGGCAGGTGCAGCAGGTTCGGCGTCATGCCGGGAATCTGGCGCAGGCGCTGCCCGCGCTGGTTGTTGCTGGGCAGGCTGTCGATCAGGCCCACGGTGTACGGGTGCTGCGGACGGTCCAGCACGTCGTCGACCTTGCCGTGTTCGACGATGCGGCCGGCATACATGACGGCCACGTCGTCGGCCAGGCCGGCTACCACGGAAAGATCGTGCGTGATCCAGATGAGGCTGGTGCCGTGCTGCTGCGCGAGCTTCTGCACTTCGGACAGGATCTGCGCCTGGATGGTGACGTCCAGCGCGGTGGTGGGTTCGTCGGCAATGATGAGATCCGGGCGGTGCAGCATGGCAATGGCAATGGCCACGCGCTGGCGCATGCCGCCGGACAGTTGATGCGGGTAGGCCAGCAGGCGTTCCTCGGGGCTGGGAATGCCCATCATGCCCAGCGTGTCGCGCGCCAGGATGCGGGCCTCGGCCTTGCTCATCTTGTTATGGGCGCGCACGGTCTCGATCATCTGCACGTCCACCCGCAGCACGGGATTCAGCGTCATCATCGGATCCTGGAAGATCATCGCGATGCGGTTGCCCTGCAACTTGCGCAGCTCGCGCGGCGCCAGCTTGGTCAGGTCGCGGCCCTGGAACAGGACCTCGCCGCCGGCGATGCGGCCCGGCGCATCGACCAGACCCATGATGGAGAAGCCCGTCACGGACTTGCCCGAGCCGGATTCGCCGACCAGGCCCAGAATCTTGCCGCGTTCCAGCTTAAAAGAGACGCCATCCACTGCGGGCAGCACGCCCGCGCGGGTATGGAACTGCGTGCGCAGGTTGCGCACTTCAAGCGTGGCCGGCGCGCCAGCCGAGGCGGTGCGGTCGGTCATTTGTGGGTCCTCGGGTTCAGCACGTCGCGCAGGCGGTCGCCCACCAGGTTGATCGCCACGATGGTGATGAGCAGCGCGATGCCGGGGTAGAAGCTGATCCAGTATTCGCCGGACAGCATGTATTGAAAGCCGTTGGAAATCAGCAGGCCCAGCGACGGTTCGGTCACCGGCACGCCCAGGCCCAGAAAGCTCAGCGTGGCTTCCAGCGTGATGGCGCGCGCGATCTGCAGCGTGCCGATGACGATCAGCGGCGGCAGGCAGTTGGGCAGGATGTGCTTCAACATGATCCGCCAGTTGGGAATGTCCAGGCAGCGGGCGGCTTCGACGTATTCGCGGCGGCGTTCGACCAGGGCCTGGCCGCGCGCGGTGCGGGCGTAGTAGGCCCATTCCAGGATCACGAGCGTCAGCACCACGTTGCCCACGCCCTTGCCCAGATAGGCCAGGATCATCATGGCCACCAGGATCGACGGGAACGACAGGATCAGGTCCACGAGACGCATGATGAAGGCGTCGACCTTGCCGCCGGCGTAGGCGGCCAACAGACCCAGCAGCGTGCCGATGATGCCGGCGATCAGCGCCGAGCCCACGCCCACCATCAGGCTGATGCGCAGGCCGTACAGGATGCCGGACAACAGGTCGCGGCCCTGGCCGTCGGTGCCCAGCCAGTAGTGAAAGGTCTCCAGGCCGTTCATGGTGCCGGGCGGCAGGCGCGAGTCCAGCACGTCGATCTGCAGCAGGTCATACGGGTTCTGCGGCGAGATCCAGGGCGCCAGCACGGCAGCCAGGATCAGCAGCGTGGCCACTACCAGGCCCAGCACCGCCGTCTTGGACGACAGGAACTCGGTCAGGTTGCGGCGCCACGGCGACTCGCGGCGCAGGGCAGGCGCCTGCGCGGTATTGGATACGGAACTCATGCCGTGGCCTCCAGCCGCACCCGGGGGTCCAGCACTTTGTACAGAATGTCGACGATCAGGTTCAGCGTCACGAACAGGCACACCACCACGATCAGGTAGGCCACGATCACGGGGCGGTCCAGCGCGTTCAGGCTGTCCAGGATCAGCTTGCCGGCGCCGGGCCAGGCAAAGATGCTTTCGGTGATGACGGCAAAGGCGATGGTCGAACCCAGTTCAAGACCCAGCACCGTCACCAGCGGGATCATGGTGTTGCGCAGCACGTGCACACAGACCACGCGGAACGGCGACAGGCCCTTGGCGCGCGCGAACTTCACGAAGTCCAGCGGCATCACGTCGCGCACGCCGGCGCGGGTCAGGCGGATGACCAGCGAGATCTTGAAGAGCGACAGGTTGAACGCCGGCAGAATCAGGTGGCGCCAGCCGTCGGCCGTCAGCCACGACCACTGGAAGCCCAGGAACTCCACCGTCTGGCCGCGGCCGCTGGCCGGCAGCCAGCCGAGCGACACGCTGAATGCCATGATGAGCATCAGCGCCACCCAGAACGTGGGCAGCGAGAAGCCGACGATGCTGCCTGCCATGATCATCTTGGACGCGCGGCTGTCGGGGTACAGGCCGGCGAACAGGCCCAGCGGCAGGCCGACGATGACGGCAAACGACAGGGCGGTGATCGCCAATTCAAGCGTGGCCGGCAGGCGCTGGATCACCAGTTCGATCGCCGGAATGTTGTAGACGAAACTGTTGCCCAGGTTGCCATGCAGCGCGCCATTCAGGAAGGCCAGGTACTGCTGCCACAGGGGCTTGTCCAGGCCGAGTTCGGCGATGATGCGTGCGCGGTCGACTTGGTCCACGTCCTGGCCGATCAGGATGTCCACGGGGTTGCCGATGGCGTGCAGCCCCACGAAGACGATGAGCGTCATCAGGAACACGACCACGGCGGCTTGCGCCACGCGGCGTAGCAGCCATGCGGTCATTGCGCGGTCTCCGCCTGCGAAGCGGTCGCCGGCGCCGGGGCTGGGGTCCATTCATCGCCTAACACTTCGGGCTCAGCAAACGCTTCCATGTTGGCGTAGTGCGTGGCCACGTCTTCGCGGTAGAACAGACCTGCGATGCCTTGCGCCAGGCGCTTGGCGCCTTCGCTGATGGCGGGGATGTCGCCCGAGATCGTGCCTTGCGTCAGCGCGGCGGGGTACGAGAAGCAGTGCACGCGATCCAGGCCGGGGCAGGCGCCGGGCACTTTTTCCTGCAGTTCGAAGACGGGGCCCAGGTCGGGCGAATCATGCAGTTCCTGGTCTTCCTCGCCGGCGGGTGGCGTGTAGCGGTCGCCCCAGGCGCGCACGTGAGGCGCGAGAGGCGCGAATTCCGGGCGCACGGTCCAGTCGATTCGGAAGCCCGTGGAGAAGATCAGGAAGTCCAGCACGAACACGCCCTTGGGCGTGGTGACGTGGATATCGTCATCGATCAGCGCCAGGTCCAGCACGCCACAGCCCAGGTTGAAGAAGGCGTTCGGGTGGCGCGACACGCGCAGCGTGCTGCCGCGCGGGGGCGGCACTTGCGCGGCGTTGATGTAGTGGCGGATCTTCCACTTCCATTCGTCGGGCAGCGTCAGGTGGCCGTGGGTCAGGCCGGGATTGCCCGCGCCCTTGCCCTTGTTGATGCGGGGGATGTCGTTGCGGCGGATCAGCAGGTCGACGCTGGCCGCGCCGGCTTCCAGCGCGGTCGCCGCGCTGTCCATGGCGGATGCGCCCGCGCCCACGACGCCGACGCGCTTGCCGGCCAGCGTGTTGTAGTCCATCACGTCGGACGAATGCGCCCAACGGTCGCGCGGCAGTTTCTTTGCAAAGTCAGGCACATAGGCGCCGCCCAGGCCGTCGCGGCCAGTGGCCAGCACGACACGGCGGGCCAGGACGGTGCTGCGCCCGGCGGGCGACTGGATGTCCAGTTCCACCAGCTTGTCGGCGCGCGGCTGCACGGACAGGATGCGGTGTTCGTTGCGCACGTCCAGGTTCAGCACGCGGCGGTACCAGCGCAGGTAGTCCATCCATTGCAGGCGCGGGATCTTGTCCAGCGCTTCCCATGCGTCCAGGCCGAATTGCGCTTCGAACCAGGCGCGGAAGGTCAGGGCGGGCAGGCCGAGTGCGGGACCGGTCAGTTGCTTGGGCGAGCGCAGCGTCTCCATGCGGGCCGTCGTGGCCCACGGGCCTTCGAAGCCTTCGGGCGCCTGATCGAAAATCGGCGCGTCGATGCCCAGATGCTTCAACGACGCGGCCGCCGCAAGACCGCCCATGCCGCCGCCGACGATGGCCACGTCCAGCACCTGCTGGCCATCGACCAGCCGGGGCGTCACCCAGTTCTTGGCGGGCAGTTCCAGCCAGGACAGATCTTGCCGAAGGCGCGCCTCCAGGGCGGGCAGGCCTTGCGGCGGGGTGGCAATGGGCAGATTCATGATGCGGGTGTTTCCATAACAGGGGCGTCATCGCCGTAGATCGACTGCAACAGCGCCGAATGCTCGCAGGCGTCGTGCAGCACAAAGCCCGGCAGCAGGGCTGCGGCAGCTTCGGCCAGCGCGTCCGCCATGGCCTGGCAGGCCGGCGTCAGCGTTTGCGACTGCGGGGTGATGACCCCAAAAAAGAAGGGGATATCCAGGTCGATGGGCCGGATCGCCACGCCCGCCACCGGCGAGCCGTAGGCAGTCACGGGTTCCAGCACCGACACGCCAAGCCCGGCGCGGACGGCGGCCAGGGCATTGACGGACGAATTGGTTTCGATGGTGCCCAGCGCCTGTACGTTGTGCGAGAGGGCCGCGTCCAGACGGCGGCGCAGGCGATAGGGATTGGCCATGGTGATGAGACGGCGGCCGGCAAGGGCCGACACCGGCACCACGGCATGCTGCGCCACAGGATCGTCTTCGGGCAGGGCGACGACGCAAGGCGCCTGGGCAATCCAGTGCACGGTCAGGCCGCGGTGTTCCAGCGGCAGGCTGGTCACGCCCAGTTGCGCGGCGCCCGACAGCACGGCGTGCACCACGCGTTCCGGCGAGGCGCTGCGCAACTGCACGCGTGCGGCGCCGAGGCGGTCTTCGATGCGTTTGAGGGCAGCGGGCACCAGACCGGCGGCGAGGGCGGACGTGGCGGTCACCAGGAGCGGCTGCGCCTGGCCGCGCGCGATTTCATCGGCCCGGCCGCGGATCTGCTGCAGGCTGGTCAGTGCGCGTTCAACGTCGTCATACAGCAGGAACCCCTGTTCGGTCGGCGTCACGCGGGGACCGCTGCGCGCGAACAGGGGATAGCCGATTTCGGCCTCCAGTTCCTGCAACAACCGGCTGATCGCCGGCTGCGAGCGTCCCAGCAGCCGTCCGGCCGCGGTGACGCTGCCGGTGGACATGACGGCCGCAAAGGCCTCGAGTTGACGGAGTTCCATTGGTCTTGATTTATGCCAAGGACGAATTCTGGCCGCTCGAGTATGCACCCTACAAATACTAAAAAGGCATAAGTAAATTCCCTAGATGCGAATGACCGCGCATTTTTAATTACCGCGAGTTATTTCAAGGACTTAGGGTAAGTCCGGAGGTGGGCCCGGTCCGGCGCGCCAAGAGAAGGCGCAGCCGCTGAAGGACGATTCAGCGCCGCGCAGGCGCGATTCCAGCGATGGAAATGGGGTGGGCCGGGGAGAAGCGCTAGGACCCGTCGGGTCCGGCTTGCGCGCCCTGAACCGGCGCATGGGAGGCCAGGAGCGCACGGCCTTTTTCCGTCAGCACCAGGACGGCTTCGCCTTTCACGGTGCTTTGCTCCTGCGTCATGTCGATCAGGCCATTCGCCGTGGCGTCTTCCCAGGCCGACAGCCTGGGGCAGTGGGTACGCCACGCTTCCATGGTCTCTGCGTAGGTGCGAGGACGCGCCGCAATCCACAGCAGGAATTGCACGAGGTTGCCCTGTTGCGACGCGCCGTTTTCCAGTTCTGCTTGCGAATGGTCAGACATGGGACATCTCCGTTCTGGGCCAAGATGCGCCTTTGACGATACTCCCGCGCCCGTCTGCGCTCCAGCGCTATCTGGGAGCCATCCCCTTGCGCAACCGGTTGGAAGGTTCCAGCAGCGCGTCTTTCATGTCGTCGCGCTCCAGCACGCAGGGTTCGCGGTGCAGGTCGCGTATGAAATCGTCGTAGAGCTCGCCGGTGATGCCGGCCGGGCGCTTGAAGTCGCCGGATAGCTGATAGGCGCGCAGCAAGATCGAACGCAGCCGCTTGACCTCCCAAAGCAGGGTGATCACATCGGGGTTCCAGGGCTGACGCTCGCGGATGCACCGCAGGTCGGCGTGGGAAAGGGGGTTTTTGAACGGCATGGCGGAAAATACTGTTTATTTATCCAGTATAGTCCGCCGGGATGAAAGGCAGGCGTCGGTGTTTACAGCAATGGCGCCCGCTTCGTGGGAACGGGTAACTCCGCAATACAGAATGTGAGAATTGTTGAGCCTTTGGAGCTCCGTCGTCCGTACCATTCCGTGAAAGCAAAATGAAAGGGAGTGGAGCGATGCTGTGCGGCCAATGCGCGGCCATCACCGTGGATCAGGCGGGGGCGCCGGGGCATAAAAACCTGATCAGCCTGGGCCATGTCCGCTCGTTGCCCCTGGCGCAACGCGGCGTCACGCACGAGGCATTCACGTGCGGCGAATGCGGCGCCAATTGGGATTATCTGCACGACCGGCGCAACCCGGCATCGGGTTGGGCACTTTGTGATCGCACCTTGCCCGCCCCGCAACGGTCCATCGATCCGCCGGCGGTGGAAGCCGCCTGAAAAATGGCCTGCCGGTCAACCCGGCAGGCCGCGCAAGCCTCAGAAGTCAGCAGTTGCGCGTTACACCACGCGCGTATGCACCTGGCCTTCGCGGAACCACGAATCCAGACTTGCGCGCATCAGGTCCGCCATCGCGCGGCGTGTTTCGTGGGTGCCGCTGGCAATGTGCGGCAGCATCACCACGTTGTCCATGGCGTTCAGTTCCGGGGGCGTGGCCGGTTCGTGTTCGAACACGTCCAGGCCGGCGCCGGCAATGCGTTTGTTCTGCAGCGCCGCTACCAGTGCGGCTTCGTCGACCACCGTGCCGCGCGCAATATTGATCAGCCAGCCGTCCGGACCCAGGGCGTCCAGCACCTGTGCGTTCACCATGTGGCGCGTCGCGCCGCCGCCCGGCACGGCCAGCACCAGGAAGTCGCATTGCGCGGCGAGCTCGAGGATGTCCGGGCAATAACGGTAGCCCTCGGGCGCGTCGGGGCGCGGTTTGCGGTTGGTGTACAGGATCTCCATGTCGAAGGCCTGCGCGCGGCGGGCGATCTGCAGGCCGATGTTGCCCAGGCCGACGATGCCGCAGCGTTTGCCGGTCATGCGCGAACCCAGGCCGAATCCTTCGGTGGGCCAGCGGCCGGCGCGCACGAAGCGGTCGGCTTCCGCGATGCGGCGCGAGACGGCCAGCATCAGGGCCAGCGCGGTATCGGCCACGCAGGCGTCCAGCACGCCCGGCGTGTTGGTGACCACGACGTTGCGCGCCTTGGCCGCCGCGATGTCGATGGTGTCGTACCCGACGCCAAAACTGAAGATGCCTTCCAGAGCGGGAAGGGCGTCGATCAATTCCTTTGTCGCGCCGAAGCGGCCACTGGTGGCGATGCCGCGGATGGCGGCGCCATGTTCGCGCAGCAGCGCCGCCTTGTCCTGGGCCTCCCAGAGGCGATGAACGCGGTAGCGCGATTCCAGGTCGGCCACCAGTTCAGGCAGCAGGGGACCGACCATCAGCAGATCGGCGGCGGAGGCGGGAAGGGATGCAGTCATGGATACGGCTTATATAGGTAAGAAGGAAAGGCCCGCCGAGGCGGGCCGGGACCGGAATCAGTTGGTCTGGATGTTGCGGGACTTGATTATCTGCCCATAGCGTTCGCGCTCGCTAGCGGCCAGATCCTGCAGCTCCTTGGGTGTAGATCCGTGGGCGACGGCGCCCTGCGATTCGAGCTTGGCTTTGACCGCGGGATCGGCCGCCACGGCGCGGATCGCCTCGGACAGCTTGTCGATCACGGCCTGCGGCGTGCCGGCCGGCGCCAGTACCGCCGTCCACGAGCCGCTCTGCGCGTTCTTGACGCCGGCTTCGTCGATGGTGGGCACGTCCGGCATCGCGGGCGAGCGAGTCGCGCCGGTCACGGCCAGCGCGCGCAGCTTGCCGGCCGTGACATACGGCATGGTCTCCAGGACTGACGCGAACAGCATGTCGACGCGTCCGGCCATCAGATCGGTCATCGCCGGGCCGCCGCCCTTGTAGGGCACGTGCACCAGATCCACGCCGGTGGCTTCCTGGAAGATCTCGCCGGACAGGTGGGGCGCGCCGCCCGTGCCCGAGCTGGCAAAGGTGTGCTTGCCGGGCTGGGACTTGGTCAGCGTCACCAGCTCCGCGACGTTCTTGGCCGGCAGACTGGCAGGCACCACCAGCACGAACGGCAGGTCCGAAAACAGCGACACGGGCGCAAACGCCTTCACCGGGTCGGAATGCAGCTTGTAGATCCAGGGGTTGATCGCCAGCATGCCCGAGTTTGCGAACAGCAGCGTGTAGCCATCGGGCTGCGAACGGGCCACCAGGTCGGCGGCGATCTGGCCGCCGGCGCCCGGGCGGTTGTCCACCACCACCGACGACGAGAATTTTTCACCCAGGGCCGCGGCCAGCAGGCGCGCCGAGATGTCGGTGCCGCCGCCGGGTGAGAAGGGGACGATCAGATTGATCGGGCGTTCCGGATACCCTGCGGCGCTGGCCGCGTGCGGCAAGGCGGCGGTAGCAGCCAGGGCCAGCGCCGCGGCGAGGAGCCGGACGCGAATCCGGGCGGTGTTCTTTGTCTCCATGGATTTTCTCTTTTATGGCGTTGATGGCGGCGAGGCCGCAAAAAAATGGTGCTGCGGGTAAGGCATCCTGATGCTTCGCGGGCCGGAATCCAGCCCTGCAGCCGAGTATAGGGATGCCTGTCCATGGATAGCCGTTCGAGCTATAAATAGCATCAATCAATTCAAGGATTGAATCGATGGAATTCCGCCAGCTCGAGTGCTTCATTGCGGTTGCCGAAGAATTGCACTTCGGCCGCGCCGCCGAGCGCCTGTGCATGACGCAACCTCCGCTCTCGCGCCAGATCCAGCTGCTGGAGCAGGACCTGGGCGTGACCCTGTTCGAGCGCAACAGCCGGCAGGTGGTGCTTAGCGCCGCCGGCCGGCGCTTTCTGCGCGATGCACGCCATTTGCTTGAGTTTTCGGCGCAGGCCGCCGCCACCGCGCGCCGCACGTCCGGCGGCGAAGCCGGCCACATCAGGCTGGGCTTCACGGCCGTGGCTTCGTATCGCCTGATGCCGTCGCTTATCGTGCAGGCGCGCAAGCTGCTGCCGGGCGTGGAGATCCAGTTGCGCGAAACCGTGACGACCGAGCTGAGCCGCCTGCTGCTGGCCCACGAGCTGGACGCCATCCTGGCGCGCAGCGTGCCGCAACAGGCAGGCATCGAGTCGCGCCTGCTCGAGCGTGAACCGCTGGTGCTGGCGCTGCCCGCCGATTCGCCCTTGTGCGAGCACGCCATCGTGCCCCTGCGGTTGCTGCAGGGGCAGCCATTCGTGCTGTATTCGCCCCGCGAAGGCAAGTATTTCTACGACCGCATCGTGGGCGCTTTCGGCCTGGCGGACGTGCAGCCGCAGTATGTGCAGCGCGCCGGGCAGACGCATACCTTGCTGGCGCTGGTGCGAGCCGGGCTGGGCGTGGGCCTCGTGCCGGATTCCGCCCGCGAGCTGCGGTTTGAAGGTGTCGTGTTCCGGCCGATTGGCCAGCGCGATCTCTACGCGGACATGTACCTTGCCTGGCACGCGCAGCACGATAATCCGGCGCTGGATGCATTTCTGCAGCGCGTGGCCAAGCGAAACAGCCCGGAAACTGTCGGAAGCCCCGGACAGGCGTGAGCCAGACTTCTATCTAGCGGCGCTTGGGGCGGTTCGGCGCGGACAACGGCGCGCCGACGTGGCTGGCCAACCGGTGTTCGATCTTGTCGTCCGGCGGGCGGCCCAGTCCTTGCCGAATTCCACAATGAGCAAGTTGCGGGTGTCGCCGTAATCCTGGGGGTGTCCATTCCCTGGGTTGTCCATTCGTGGATATATCAAGTTGAAACATCCATAGACCATCCAAGTGGATGGTCTATTATTCGATCCATGCCGCCTCGCACCTCTCAACTCGCCTCCACGCCCAAGCCTGCGGACGAAAAAATCACCATCAACCTGGGTTATGTCGACCTGGGCCAGATTGATTTGCTCGTCCAGGAAGGGTTCTACGCCAACCGCACGGACCTCATCCGCACGGCCATCCGCAATCAACTTGCCACCCACGGCGACGCCGTGCGCCAGGCCGTCAGCCGCAAGACGCTGGTGCTGGGCATCCAGCACTACACCGCCCAGGATTTGCTCGCGGTCCAGACCGCGGGCGAAATGCTTCAGATCCGGGTGCTGGGCCTGGCAACCATTGCCTCCGACGTCACGCCCGCGCTTGCGCTCGCCACGATCGAATCCCTGACGGTACTGGGGGCGCTACATGCCAGCCCCGCCGTCAAAGCCGCCCTGCGTCAGCGCATCCGCTGACCCTCGCGGCGCAAAAAAAGGTCACGCCATGCACCCTGATTTTCAGCACCTCATGCACCGGGCTACCCAACTCACCCAGGCCGGCGATCTGACGGCGGCAACTGCCGCCATCCAGGCTGCCCTGCGAAACGGCCTGGCTGCCGCGCCTGCCCGGCAGGACGATGCCGACGTCATCGACGTGGAGGCTTGGGAAGTTCCGGATTCCGCCCAAGCTTCCAGCGCGGCGCCGCACGTTTCCGGCGACGCTGCCCAATCCGCCCCAAAACCTGCCGCCGCGGGCGATACGTTCACGGCGGGGTCATTCCGCAATTCGTCCGGGCAGCGCGGCTACAAGCTGTATGTGCCGCCCAACCCGGATGGCGCCCCGCGCCCGCTGGTCGTCATGCTGCACGGCTGCACGCAGGATGCCGACGATTTCGCGGCGGGCACCGCCATGAATGCGGCCGCGCGCGAGCAGGGCTTTCATGTGCTGTACCCCGTGCAATCGAGCGACGCCAATCCGCAGAAGTGCTGGAACTGGTTCAAGCACAACCATCAGCAGCCAGGCCGGGGCGAGCCGTCCATCCTTGCGGGCATGACGCGCGAGGTGATCGCCGCCCACAACATTGATCCCACGCGCGTGTATGTCGCGGGACTGTCGGCGGGCGGGGCGATGGCAGCGATTCTGGCGGGCGCTTATCCCGAACTGTATGCGGCGGCAGGTGTGCATTCGGGGTTGGCCGCGGGCGCGGCGACGGACCTGCCTTCGGCGCTGTCCGCCATGAAGGGCGTGGGCCTGAAACCCGCCGCACCCGCCGGCAACGGCGTGCCGGTCATCGTGTTTCATGGCGATCGCGACGCCACCGTCAATCCCGCCAATGCCGGCAACGTGATCGCGGCCAGCGTGGGGCCCAACGCGCGTGTCGAAACCGTTCGCGTGGGGGGCGCGGGCAGCAAGCGCGACAGCACGCAGCATGTATACCGCGATGCGGCGGGCAACATCGTCGCCGAACGCTGGGATGTCCACGGCGCCGGCCATGCCTGGGCAGGCGGATCGGATCAAGGGTCCTACACGGATCGGACCGGTCCGGATGCGACGGCCGAGATGCTGCGATTCTTCTTCGCGCGCACGTCGCGCGCTCAGTGATTCGCTAGCGTTCCAGCGTGGTCAATGGCGGCTTGGATCGCGGCCAATGTAGTATCGGCCGTGATTCCCCTTGCATGTTCCTTGCATGCATCCACCCCTCAACGCGCCGCTAGCCGGCGAATGGAGCACCGTGAAAATCGTCAGAATCATCGAAGAAATGCGTCAAGGCGACCAGGAACAGACCCGCGCGCATGAATCCCCGACCGAGGGCGACCTGCTCGCCGCCCTGGACAGGCTGGATGGCGCGGTCTTCAGTTCGACCGCCTTCGTGATTGATGACGACACGGTCATGTCGATCGGCGGCGGTGATGGCGCCTATGTCGTGTTCATCTCCTCCGGCGGCGACACGCGAATCCACACGCTGATCGACCCCGCCAAATCCGAAGATCACGACCAGGACCTGGTGGCGGGTGGCCAATCAGGCAGTTATCCGCAGTACCAGTGCGTGGACCGTTCCAAGGCGGCGTCCGCGCTGTTGTACTTTCATGCGCACGGCGCCGCGTCGCCGGATTTGAATTGGGCTAGCGAATAGTCACCGGCTTGCCGTAGAAAACCCGCGCGCACAGCAGACCGGCGACTCCGGCGGGCAGGGCGCCCATGAACAGCGGAAATCCCAGCGCTGCCAACGATCTGTCGCGGCTGCCGAACGTCAGCAAAAAGACAAAGGCATACGCCGCGCCAATGAGCCCCATGCGCAGGACGGCCAGCCAGGACGGCGCGACCGGCTTGAGCGCGCCCGCCGTCATCCCGCAAAAGAGCGCCGGCACACCGCCAAACAGATACGCCCACGGCAGCCCATAGAGACCGAACAGGAGCAGTTCCGGATCCTGGGCGCCGATCGACATGGTCACAGCGATGGGCACTATGGCGACGGCCGGTCCCATGAACGCGAAGATCGCGGCGCCCGACAGCATGTCGCGCGACATGGCGCGGCCGGAGTCCTCGGGTCTGCGCTGCATGCGGCGGTAGACGGCAGCGGCCAGCGTAGACGCGAGAAGCAGGGCGCCAAAGAAATAGATCATCAGGTCAGTTCCGTTTGTCAGGGTGTATAGGCTTGCGGGTGGCCGGCCTGCTACTTGCGGACGAGCGTTCCGCAGGCGTGCGCCTGGCCGTCAGCATTGTGCGGAAATTGCGCCGCAAGCGTGTCAAGGCATCTTTTTCTTGCCCAGCAACGTCAGCGTCAGGCTGCGGCCGGTGCGCATGAAAGGATAGAGCGCCTTGGACAGGCACGCGTTGCTGAATATGGTGGCGTTCAGGCGATTGAACACATCGCTGCCCGTGCTGAGCAAGGCCAGCCGGTGGATCGCGTCCGCGCCCCAGTAGTCGCGGCCATCCAGGTGCAACAGCATCCCCTGGTTCAAGTCATAGCCTTGCGCGCGATGGTGCGCGGCCAGATCGGGATGGTCGCGCATGTTCAGCATGGCGATAGGCCCAGCGGCCTTGCGCAGCCGCATCATCCGCACGTAGTTCGAGCAGAAGGGGCAATCGCCGTCATAGAGAAGGTAGTTTTCGTCGGACTGCATCGTCGGGATCCGTCGGGGGTTGCAGAAACATACCGCAAAAACCCGTTCGAGCGGTCCGCGGGGCGCGTTGCCGACGAGCGCGCTGTCGAAATGGGCGCGGCCGGCAAGCGCGGGAACCGGCGCCTTCAGCCGCCCCGATGTCCGTGATAGCGCGGCGCCGCAACGGCGCGCGTGTTCTCCTTGTGCTGGGAACCGACCAGCGCCTTGCGCCGGGCTTCTTCGTGCTGGTGATCGGACTTTGCGCGCTCTTTTTCCGCGTGCGGCGGCGCATGTGTGTCGGGCGCGGCAGCCGGGGCCGCTTGGTGGGGATCGGGGCGGGAAGTCGTGGGCGTCATGGTGCGCACCTGCAAAGGCAACGCGGCATATGCCGCGTTTTCACGTTACGCCCGCGGTCCGCGATTCTCCAGGCTTCAATTGCAACAGCTTGGCAAGTCTTGCCGTAGCGCGGCGCGGACCCGTGCCGGGATCAAGCGCTTTCGGAAGACCCTTCGTGTGCGCCCCACGCCAGTTCTGCCGCATAGCGGCGCACATCCTTCGGCCACTGTGCGACGTGCCGGGCGTACGCATCGCGGTCATCGGCATAGAGCGCACGCGTCGCATCCTCGAAACCCGGCAGGTCGCCGGCCAGGCTCGACATGAACCGGTAGGCGGCTTCCTGGCGTTGGCGCCGCGCATCCTGCGCCTCGTTGTCGCGGCGGGCTTGCTCCACCAGCTTGCGCAGCGCCACCGACGCGCCGCCGGGTTGGGCGCTTAGCCAATCCCAATGGCGAGGCAACAAGGTCACTTCGCGGGGCACTACGCCGAGCTTCGGCCGGCCTCGGCCTCGCGGGGTGTCGCCGGGTTGCGCGTCGTCAATCGCGGGGGCAACAACGTCCGTTGGCGTATGGCGGGCGACGATCTGCGCGTCGTCGCCGCGAAGGTCGAGGTCGATCTGCTTGCCGGTCGTGTCCTCGAAAACCAGCACCGCGTCGTTGCGGCGCGCGTTCAGCGCCTGCCTGACGGCCAGCGCCACGTCGGCGAGGGCGCCGGCCGCCAGCATCCGATGGCCTTCGAAGGCGGTGTGGGAATCGGGGAGGGGGGAAGGCATATTTATATCCGGGTAATTTGATGGGGAGGATTATTGCCCGGGTAAAAACAGCTGTCAATAGAATCCGGATAAAACGCTAAGGCGCGTGAACCACGTCGTTAGGCAGTGTCATAAATATCCATCCCAACCTAGGGTCAACACCTAGTCAAAACATGCCGACGGCGTATAATCTCGCTTTGCGCCCGGAGTTACCCATGCGTCTCGTTCAAAAAGCGCTCACCTTCGACGATGTGTTGTTGGTGCCTGCGTATTCCGAGGTGTTGCCGCGCGACACCTCCCTGGCCACGCGCCTGACTCGCAACATCAGCCTGAACATCCCCCTCGTGTCCGCCGCCATGGACACCGTCACCGAATCGCGTCTGGCCATCGCCATGGCGCAAGAAGGCGGCATCGGGATCATCCACAAGAATCTCTCCGCCGACGCCCAAGCGCGTGAAGTGGCTCGCGTCAAGCGCCACGAATTCGGCATCGTGATCGATCCGGTCACCGTCACCCCCCAGATGAAAGTGCGCGACGCCATTGCGTTGCAGCGCCAGCATGGCATCTCGGGCCTGCCGGTCGTTGAAGGCCGCAAGCTGGTCGGTATCGTCACCAACCGCGATCTGCGCTTCGAAGAAAACCTGGATCAGCCCCTGCGCAACATCATGACGCCGCAGGAACGCCTGGTCACCATGAAGGAAGGCGCCACGCTCGACGAAGCGCAGGCCCTGATGCACAAGCACCGTCTGGAACGCGTGCTGATCGTGAACGACGGCTTTGAACTGCGTGGCTTGGCCACCGTCAAGGACATCGTCAAGAACACCGAACACCCGATGGCCAGCAAGGACGCCCAAGGCCAATTGCGCGTTGGCGCGGCGGTGGGCGTAGGCGGCAACACCGAAGAACGCGTTGAAAAGCTGGTCGCCGCTGGCGTCGACGTTCTCATCGTCGACACCGCGCACGGCCACTCCAAGGGCGTGCTCGAAGGCGTGCGCTGGGTCAAGCAGAACTACCCCAAGGTTGAAGTCATCGGCGGCAACATCGCCACCGCAGCCGCCGCGCGCGCGCTGGTCGAGCACGGCGCCGACGGCGTCAAGGTCGGCATCGGCCCGGGCTCCATCTGCACCACGCGTATCGTGGCCGGCGTCGGCGTGCCGCAAATCCACGCCATCTCCGAAGTGGCCAAGGCGCTGGAAGGCACGGGCGTTCCGCTCATCGCCGACGGCGGCATCCGCTACTCGGGCGACGTCGCCAAGGCGCTGGCCGCCGGCGCATTCGCATGCATGATGGGCGGCATGTTCGCCGGCACCGAAGAAGCCCCCGGCGAAGTCGTGCTGTTCCAGGGCCGGTCGTACAAGTCGTACCGCGGCATGGGCAGCCTGGGCGCCATGACGGAAGGTTCGGCCGACCGTTACTTCCAGGACCCGGCCAACAACGCCGACAAGCTGGTCCCCGAAGGCATCGAAGGCCGCGTCCCCTACAAGGGCAGCGTGCTCGCCATCATTTACCAACTGGTCGGCGGCATCCGCGCCTCCATGGGCTACTGCGGCGCCGCCACCATCGACGACATGCGCACCAAGACCGAGTTCGTGGAGATCACCTCCGCGGGCGTGCGCGAGTCCCACGTGCACGACGTGCAGATCACCAAGGAAGCGCCCAACTACCGCGCCGACTGATCCGCACAGTCAACTACAATGTCATGCATCACGCACCGGCAGATCCGCAAAGAACAGCGGGTCTGCCGGTGCGGTTTTATTTCCAACGGGTAGAGTCTCCATGCACCAGCGCATTCTTATCCTCGACTACGGTTCGCAAGTCACCCAGCTGATCGCCCGCCGCGTCCGCGAAGCCGGCGTCTATTCCGAAGTCCACCCTGGCGACGTCGACGACGCCTTCGTGCGCGAACAGCAGGCGCAGGGTCTGAAGGGCATCATCCTGTCCGGCAGCCACGCTTCGGCCTACGAAGAGGGCTCCATGCGCGTGCCGCACGCCGTGTTCGAGCTGGGCGTTCCCGTGCTGGGCATCTGCTACGGCATGCAGTCCATGGCGCAGCAACTGGGCGGCGTGGTCAGCTTCTCCGACCACCGCGAATTCGGCTACGCCGAAGTCCGCGCTCACGGTCACACCAAGCTGCTGGAAGGCCTGGAAGACTTCAGCACGCCCGAAGGCCACGGCATGCTCAAGGTCTGGATGAGCCACGGCGACAAGGTCACCGAACTGCCCCCCGGCTTCAAGCTGATGGCCTCCACGCCTTCCTGCCCCATCGCCGGCATGGCCGACGAAGACCGCCGCTTCTACGCCGTCCAGTTCCACCCCGAAGTCACGCACACCGTTCAGGGCAAGGCCATGCTGGCCCGCTTTGTGAACGAAATCTGCGAATGCACGGGCGACTGGAACATGCCCGACTACGTCTCCGAAGCCGTCGCCCGCATCCGCGAACAGGTCGGCACCGACGAGGTCATTCTGGGCCTGTCCGGCGGCGTGGACTCCTCGGTTGCCGCTGCACTGATTCACAAGGCCATCGGCGACCAGCTCACCTGCGTTTTCGTCGACCACGGCCTGCTGCGTCTGGACGAAGGCAAGCAGGTCATGCAGACCTTCGCCGAAAACATGGGCGTGAAGATCATTCACGTCGACGCCACCGCGCAATTCATGGGCAAACTGGCCGGCGTCGCCGACCCCGAAGCCAAGCGCAAGATCATCGGCCGCGAATTCGTCGAAGTCTTCCAGGAACAAGCTGGCAAGCAGAAGAGCGCCAAGTGGCTGGCTCAGGGCACGATCTACCCCGACGTCATCGAATCCGCTGGCGCGAAGACGGGCAAGGCCACGTCGATCAAGTCGCACCACAACGTGGGCGGCCTGCCGGACACGCTGAACCTGCAACTGCTGGAGCCCCTGCGCGAACTGTTCAAGGACGAAGTCCGCGAACTGGGCGTCGCGCTGGGTCTGCCGCCGCAGATGGTCTACCGCCATCCGTTCCCGGGTCCGGGGCTGGGCGTGCGGATTCTGGGCGAAGTGAAGCATGAATATGCCGAACTGCTGCGCCGTGCCGACGCGATCTTTATTGAAGAGCTGCGTAATACCAAGGACGAGGCTAGTGGTCTGACTTGGTACGAGCTGACCTCGCAGGCGTTTGCGGTTTTCCTGCCGGTGAAGTCGGTGGGGGTGATGGGCGACGGGCGTACTTATGAGTATGTCGTGGCGCTGCGTGCGGTGCAGACGTTTGACTTCATGACTGCTGATTGGGCGCCGCTGCCGCATCCGTTGTTGGCTCGCGTTTCTTCGCGGATTATCAACGAAGTGCGCGGGATCAATCGGGTGGTGTACGACGTGTCTAGCAAGCCGCCGGCGACGATTGAGTGGGAGTGATCCTGCGGCCGGCACAGACCGGCATCAAGCAGTAAGCATTACGCCGAAAGCCCGCTTAAACGCGGGCATTCTTCTTGGCGTTGTCTGACAGACTGTCGCGTGGAAAACTCAAAAACCATAGCTTCTGACCGAGATGAAATTCACGTGACGGCAGCGCTTTGCGTTACCGTCACCCATCCGATACCGCTACCGTATTCGCGACAGCGGCGGGTCCCCGCCATGCGGCCGCTATGGAGCTGTCGAATGCACGGCTTGTTCCAAACGCAGTCGGCTGGAGGCTCGCAGCTGCTGGAGGCCCAGCTTTCGCGCCATCGCGTGATACGTGGCTTCACCTTCAGACCCTTGTGCGATCACGGCGCGGGCGAGCGAAGCCAGTTCCGGAATACTGATCTCGTCGGCCGCACGCACGCTGTCCTCGTCGACAGGCGCACGAAATGGAGGCTCCGCTGCGGTGTCTAGATGCTCGGGCCAGTAGAACGTGCCAACTTCTTCATCGGTAGTCTGATAGCGGGCACGTGCTATTCGGAAAACGCGTTCTCGGATGCGTCCGCCGGTACGCAGCCAGCCGTGCGCGCGGGCAATGCGGCGCGCCAACAGCGCGTCGAGAACAGGGCCTTCATGATCGACGACGTGAGCTATCATGGCCGTCAGGATGCTGGTGTAGTCTTCGTCAAAAAAGCGATTGGCATCAACTCCCGTGACTGCGTCAGAAGGATCGGTAATTTGATATAGAGATATCTTCGATGGCGCTGTTTCGGCGGTATCGACATGAGCCGGCGATGCAGATATCTGGCGGGCAAAAACTTCCTCAACTTCCTGCGGAGGCGCCGACGTCGGGAGTGCGGGGGCGTTCGGTTGTACCACTTGGACTGGAGCTTCCGACTCGTCATCCGACTTTGTAGAAGCCATGGCTTGCGCGATCGCCGCTTGCGCTAGCCGCTCAGACTCGGCTTGGCGTTCTGCCTCTTCGGCACGGTGCTCGCGCTGAGCTTTGAGCATGTCTTGCAGACGGGCATCCACTTTGTCGAGCGTGCCGCGTGGATCTACCCACCAGTCGGTGGACCAGACCCGCACAATCTCCCATCCCAGACCCCGCAAGACTTGCTCGCGCAATTTGTCGCGATCACGCGCTGTTGCGCTGCGATGGTATGTGGCACCGTCACATTCGACGCCCGCGAGGTAACGTCCAGGCGCGTCAGGATCGACGATCCCAAGGTCAACTCGGAAAGATGATGCGCCGATTTGTGACTCAACGCGCCAACCTCGCTGAGAGAGAGCGGTGGCTACGGCTTGTTCGAAGGGACTGTCGAACCCGCCCACGCTGCCGCGGTTGGCCTCAGCCAGCGCGCGGGCGCCGCGTTCGGCGAATTCCAAGAAATGCTTGAGATCGCGCACTCCGATGGCCTGGGTGCGTGCCAAATCCATTTGCTCGCCGCGGAAACTGGCGAACACGCGCAATTCGTGCCGTGCGCGGGTAATGGCTACATTCAGCCGACGCTCGCCGCCCTGACGGTTGAGCGGACCGAAGTTCATGGCCAATTGGCCTGCGGGATCCGGGCCGTAGGTGACGGAGAAATAGATGAGATCGCGTTCGTCGCCCTGCACACTCTCCAGATTCTTGATGAACAGCGGCTCCAGCTCGTCATCCGCGAAGTAGGATTCCAGGCGTGGATCCTTGCGTCGTGCGTCGTCGAGCAGGTCCTCAATCAGCTTCTGTTGCTCGGAGTTGAAGGTGACGACGCCGATCGTCAATCCACTTTCGCGAAAACCAGGTGTTGTCAGGCGCGCCACGACGTCGGCGACCAGCGCCTTCGCTTCTGCGGGGTTGGTCCGGGTGCCTCCCTTTTGATAGGCTCCCGATATCAATTGCAAGCTGACCGCGCGATCGTTGGTGACGGGGGACGGAAAGGTGACCAGTCCGCCGTCGTAGTAGGCATGGTTGGAGAACGCGATCAGGCTTTCATGTCGGGAACGGTAGTGCCAGTTTAGATTCCGTGTCGGCAGGTTGGCGCCGATGCACTCGTCGAGAATGCTTTCGAGGTCGGCCTCGACGTCTTCGTCATCCAACCCCGATTCCGCGCGGTCGAAGAAGGAGGTCGGCGGAAGCTGCTTGGGGTCGCCGACCATGACCACCTGGCGGCCGCGAGCGATGGCGCCAATCGCGTCCCAGACTGGGATCTGTGAAGCTTCGTCGAAGATCACTAGGTCGAACGCATTGGCTCCGGCCTGAAGATACTGCGCTATGGACAAAGGACTCATCAGCAGGCAGGGCGTAAGTTTGGTAAGCGCCCCGGGAATCTGGGCCATCAGTTCGCGCAAGGGAAGGTGAGCGCGCTTCTTGCCCATTTCATGGCGGAGCAGTCCCCATTCGGAGTTCCGGCTGACGTTGTCCTGCGATGGCAGATCGGCGCATAGACGGGCTCGTAACCAGTCTCGGGTCAGAGCAGTGAAGCGCTCGTCGATTTCACGGAAGTCGCGGATACGCTGTTCGTGCTCGGCGCTGACAAATCCGCGAATGATCGGTTCGTGGTCTACCACGGCGTTGAGCCACCAGCGTGCGTAGTTAGTCTCAAAGGTTCGACGTGCCTGGCCCGGAGCAACCTGGCCCTGCTCGATGCCGTGCGCCAGGGAGGACAGGCCGAGTGTCAGTGCTTGCTCGCGCGCGTGAAGCCATGCGCACCAACTGCGAAGTCCGTGTTCGGCTCGTACGATAGCCTGGCTTTGCTCGATCAGTCCGTCGAGGGACATGGACTGCCACTGCGTCTGGCAGGTCTCTGCAAAATGTCCGGTTATCGCGAGCGCCTCGCGCCGCGGCAGCAGTTGCTTCCATTTCTCCAGAAACTGAGCCCCGGACAGCGCGATGCGGCCGCCTGGCTCCAGCAACGCGTTGGCATCGCCCAATAGCGCAAGCAGAGGAGTCTTGCAGGCAATGATCTGTTCGGGTGTGTTGGCCAAGCGGGTCAGCACGGCAGCTAGATCCTCCCGAAGCTGGCAGGCCCGCTCAAGGTGAGCGAGGTTAGTGACGAGACCTTTCCACAAGCCTGCGGTGGACTCGCGCAAGTCATCCAGGGTGGCCAGCGCCTGTTCTGTGTCGGTACGCTGTCGAAGCGTCTGGTAGTCGCCCGCCAGCGTGGAACCGCATGCGCCTTCTTCCACCAGGGTATGGTCGCCCAATGCGCCTTGGTGGGCATGGTTTCGCCAATCGCTCAGGAAGTCGAGTGCGGCATGCAGGCGGTCGACATGGGTGTCATGGCCTGCCCAGAGGTTGTCGGTCGCCGGTGCCAGCGATGCATGTGCAGCAATGCTCTGGTCGAGATGGCGCAGGCGCCGTGCACGTTGCAGATCGGCCTGCAGGATCGCCCCACACTGACCATTGGCGATCGCGTCAAAATTGTCGTCTTCCCAAGTCTGGCCTTGGCGTACGGCTGACAGGGCGGCTTGCCATCGCAGAGACACGCGCACCTTGTCCTCGATTGTCTCCAAACCCGCCCAAACGTCAGAACACTGTTGGCCTGGATCGATGGCTTGGATCTGCTGCTGCAAGGCGCGTATGGCATTCCATCGCCGCAAATCGTTGGCGACATCGGGTTGCGAGGAGGCTGCGGCGGCGCTGGTCAACTGCGCGGTGACCTTGCGCTTGATCAGCCAAGACTTGGGCCAGACTGCCTGCTCGGCCTGTTCCCACATCTGCTGCAATTGGTTGACGTCGAGCTGATCGATCGTTTTGCCATAGGAAACGGAAAGCGCTGCTTGGTGTTCGCCAAGTTGGCATAGCAGATCCAATCCGTGGTTGAGCTGAACGGTAGTACTTTCAGGCCAGGGCGCGCCGAGCTCGGCATGAGTCTGACGATGCTCGCTGAGCAGCGTTAGTCCGTCGGTGCAGGCGCTCAGCACGGAGTTGGGCCACGGTGTGGAAAGCTGATTGTTCAACGCCTTGTGTTGGCGCACCAATGACGCGCCTTCCTCCAGGCGTTGGCTTAGGGAACGGGCATCGGGGCGTAGGACGAAGCGCCAATCGTGTCCTGCGGCGGACGGCAGGCGTTCGGCGAGGATAAGCAATGCGTCGCAGGTTTCGGGCGTCAATGCCGGCGAGGGCAGGCCGATGGCTTGGACAAACGCCTGGGCAGATTCTATGGCTGCCTGGGCGGCAGGAAGCACGTCACGTGCCGCAGCGATCAAATGCTGTTGCCATGTGGGCGACCAGTCTCCGTTGCCAACCAGGGCCAAGGGGTGCTGCGCCAACGCAGCATGGCCAATGGCTTGTGCATTGACTTCCAGACGTTCTACGGCATTGCGCAACTGCTCGAGGCCTGCATGGTCGTGCTGATCAGCGGAGGGCCAGGCGAGCGCGAAGGGCGGGATACCGCTTCCCTCGCTGACAGTGCCGATGGCGTCGAACAGGGTTAGACCATTGCGGCGACGCTGGTGGAGACGTTCCACATAAATATTTAGCGCATCGCGCAGCTGCTTGAGTTTTTGCGCTTCGGCCTGCCATTGCTCTGCATTGGCGTGTGCGCTGCTGGACCAGGCAGATTGCAACTGTGCTAGTACGTCGAGCTTGCGAGCTTTGCTCGAGTGCAATTCCAAGCAGAACTCGCCCAAGCCGACTTCGCGCAGGCGCCGGTATACGACGTCAAGCGCCGCAATCTTCTCGGACACAAAAAGCACGCGCCGCCCCTGCGCCAGGGACTGAGCGATCAGGTTGGCAATGGTCTGACTCTTGCCGGTGCCTGGCGGGCCAATCAGGACAAAGTCCTTGCCTTGCGATGCGGCCAGCACTGCCGACAACTGCGAGGAGTCCGCAGGCAAGGGGCAGAAAACTTGTTTGGGATCGAAATTCTTGTCCAGTTCACGTACTTGCGGGAACGGAACGCCGGACGGATAGGCATCGCGTGGGGTGTCTAGCAGGTGGCGAACGACCGGATTCTCGCGCAATTTTTCACTGTGTTCAGCCAGGTCTTTCCACATCAGATACTTGGCGAAAGAGAACATGGACAGCACCACGTCCTCGGTTACTTCCCAGCCTTTGATGTCCTTGATGGCTTGGCCGACTGCTTTCCAAACGGCAGCGACGTCCAGACCGGTATCGTCCCGCGGTAGTTCACCTTCTAACGTGCCCAGGCTCAGTTCGAAGTCCTGCCGCAACATCTCGATCAAGGTCGGATTGAAGCGAGGCTCATCGTCGTGCAACGTAAGTGTGAATCCCGATCGAGCACTTTTGCGCTGTAGACTGACTGGAACTAGGATCAAGGGAGCGCGGTAGCGCTGACCGTCTCGGTCCTCGCGTGTCCAGGACAGGAAGCCGAGGGCGAGATAAAGCGTGTTGGCGCCACCTTCCTGCAACGTTGTGCGTGCGCCGCGGAACAGATCGGTTAGGCGTGCATCAAGCTCGATTTCTGGAACGCTTACGAAAACTTCGCGTTTTTGCAGGGCTTCGAGTGCGTGTGCGCGCCGCACGTTTTCACGTTCGCGTGCTTCGTAGATGGCTTGATCACGTGGATCGATGCCGTCCATCAAATCCGGGCGTGGGCGTAGCTTTAAGGGCTGGCCGCTGGCCAGCAGGTCTTCCAGCGCGCCGGCATCTGGCGCCTCCAGCCTAAGCGCCTTCCTACCACTCTTGAAGTTGAGCAGATTATTGCGAAGCGAGAGGTCTAGCAGCTTGCGTTGCCAGCGAAGCAGCCGGTCTTTGGGATCAATCTGGCTGACATCTTCTGCATTGGCCGGGGCGCTGTCGGGAAGGTCTGGCGCGTCTTCAAACTTTGGCAGCACTGGTGTAGACGGCGATACTTCGCTTTCCGACGTCGTAGCAATTGCCGCTTCCGCACTGGCCAGGGGCTTGATGCGCTGCAATCGTGCCCGACGAATGTCCACAGCCAATCGGAACCGCGCATCTTGAGATTCGTCTACCTGCTGAGTGCCACGTTCCGTGGCGTAGCTGAAGGGAACGATGGGGCGCTGGGTAATCAGCGTCGTTTCGAAGAGGACCAGTTCCTTGAGCCGGAGGCGCTTGCGCAGGGCAGTCACATCGTCGACTACCGTGGCCGAAAACTCCTCAGGCTGCAGCCACACACCAGCAAATGCATGACCGTCGGTGAAGATGAGCAGGGGGTTCAGACCCGCTTGCTCGAGCGCCGCGCAGAACAGCAGCGCGAGGTCGAAGCAGGTTCCTAGACCCGAGCTTTCAATTTGGCCAGGACTACGTACCTTCTGGCCCGACCGTTCGAAACTGGCTGGAGGCAGGGCGTAGTCGAGTTGCATGCTCGCCACTGCGCCCCATACTGCCGAGGCCAGTTCCCAAGCCCGCTTCGCTCCTCCTGCATAGCCGTCCAATGCGGGATTTCGATCGTTCTTGCGTAGCACATCCGCTGTGCGCTTGAGCAGTCGATCTATGGCCGGGTCGTTTGGTTGGACAAATGCGGCGACCAAGTCGGGCAGGTGCGAAATGCCGCCCCATTGATTACGTGGCAGCAATTCCAGCTGGACAGCTCGTTGCGTCAGGACTGGAGTGGAGGCATTCCCGCCTAGGGGTTGCAATGCCAGTGAAACCGTCGCCGTCTCGGCTTCGGTCAGACGGGCTAGTAATCCGCCGTCCAGACTCAAGTCGAGATCGCGGATGGGATATCGCGAACCCGCTGCCAGCGCGTCGATGCGCCACCGGCGCGGCTTGATAAAAGGCGGATCCGAACTAAGTACCAGCTCCACCTGCTCATACGTCGTTTCTGTCTCGTTGATAAGCGAGAGATCCCGCAGGAGAGGGACCGCATTCTGAAAATCCGCCAGATTTAGCTTGGCGATCAGAGTGACGTCGATCTTAAGTTCGGGCGCACTCTCCGAACCCGCCAGTTGTGTCTCGTCCATAGAGCTCCCCGTAACGATCTTCAGTAACAGCATTGCGAGCTGTTACTAACTCGCAGGCATATTAGCTTCATTCGTTAAGAAACTGAAAATGAGGGACTCACGGCAGCGTTAACTACGCGAGTCACATAGATTTTTCGGCGATCTCAATAGTTGCTAATAATTACTTATATTTAGGATGCCTTTCTTTCCACGGCTTCCGTCCCCTTAGTATCGGTCGCCACCCCGCTCGAATCGTAGGTTGCGACGAAGCGCAATGCATTCATGGCGGGTTGCTTAAATGGTGACTGACCATTGATATACTGCCCGATCTCATTTAGTTAACAACCAACTGGAGATATCGGATGCGCTTGAGGGCACTTGCACTTGGCTTGATGACGGTTTGGGGGGCATCGGTGGCTGCGCAGGACAGCACTCAAACCTTACAGCATGCCTTGAAGCAAGTACCGCAGGTGGTTTTGAGCGCCCCTGAAGCGATACAAATATCCTTCCTCGACGTGCAAGCCTGGCGCGACCTTGAAAAGGCCGGTCCCTCCGCCGACGCCATGCGCCGGTTGTCCATCTCGCAGGCGATCACTCCGCTACAGTCCATCGGCTTCGGTCTGGACAAATGGTCCGCCAACGCGCATATCCCGTTCGACGAGTTATCCTATTTCGCCGGCTTCGGTCAGTCTCCCAGCAATGTCACCTACTGGGGGCTGAAGGACAAACCATCCGCTGCAAAGTTTGCCGATCGCCTGAAGCAAGCCGGGTTCAAGCCAGTCGACGGCGATGTGGCCGGTCTTTTGGCAAACGGCGAGCCCAATAAGCCCGATATGACCAAAGCCACGGGGCAGCAGCCATGGCGGGGCACGATGGGCATGCCGACGTTTGTCTTGCCGCTTGATACGGCGTTGGTGCAGGCGGCAGGGCCGACGGGAATGAAGACGCTGTCCCAGACCGCGCCGTCCGTTGCGGACAGCGAGATTGTTGGTGCGGCTGTGACCGGGTTGAAGGATGCGGTGCCTTCGGATGGCGGCCGGATCGTGCAGGCGGCTGTCATCTCGTCCGTATTCGGGTTGCAGGGTGTTGACCCGGCCAAGGTGTTGTCGGGTTCGCCCGGCGATCTGGAAAGCGCGAAGCAGAAGCTTCAAGCCGCCGCGGCAGCTAGCGGGCGCGGCATTCCGCCTTATTTTGCGGGCATCATTGCGGACGTGCAGGTCAAGGATGTGCCTGCCGTTGTGATTTCTCTGTCCTACGCAGATTGCGCTGGCGCCCAGCAGGCGGTCGATGGTGTTGGCGCTGCGTGGAAGCAGGGCATGGCCGCTACTGTTCAAGCTGATGTGAAGGGACGTACCGTCCAGGCTGGCAAACTGTGCGCGGCGGTCGTCACCTTGACCGCGGCAAAGGCTGAGAATGCGGGCAATCCGATTCTTAGCCAGATCATGAACCGCTACATGCAGCGCGACGCTTCCGTTCTGCAGATTGGTACGTCGCAGTAAGTAGCTAGCCGCTTGCCGAATCTGCGACTTGATCTGCAGATTCGGCGATCCGTGCACGGAGTGGTTGGCACAGGCGGCATGCCGTGTCGCTAGCACCGGCTGTCAACGTGCCGTGCAATGAATGCCATCCGCCGGTTCGCCATCAATGGGCGTCACAAAGACCCTCGATGGCTCCACGTGCGTAAATGATGAACGCCTCGGTTTCAGCCGCATGCCGATGCGCCAAATCGTCCTGCGCTTGCCCGAGATAAATCGCCAGTGCGTGGCTGAGAACCGGTCGATACACAGGTTCGATCCGCTCCAGCAGCCACGTTGCCGCGTCCGACTTTGATGCGATCTCCCCAGAAACCGCCGTATACCAGATACGTGCCAGCGCCAGGATGATGTTTCGCTCGTCGCCAGCCCAGTCTTCCGGCTGGTTCCATTGGGCGACGGTATCCAGCAGAGCGCGCGTCAGATCTTGGCGCGGAACGGCGTCAAAGATCTGATTTGCGGGCGGTCCGACGACCGGGATGCTGTGGCCCAACACCTTGGTCAGAACGATGGCGAGGTCGTGGTCCAGCATGGGCGGCTCCACGATGCCCGCCAGCAAATCCTGGCGCAGCCATTCGCCAAACTGAAGTTCTCGGCGGGCCGGGTGGCGCCACGGCACGGCATCCCGAAGCGTCATCACGGTGACTTCGAGCGCGCGCAAACTGGGCGACTGGCCAGGCGGCGCGGAGACCGTCAGCAGTTGCATCGCCAAGGTCCGGAGCGTGGCCGCATCGGGCGGCTCGGTAACGGTGACGAGCAAGTCGATATCGCTATGAGCTTGCAGACCGCCGTCGACGGCGGAGCCGAACAGATGGATGGCGACGAGGCGCGTTCCGAGCTGGCGTTCGATGAGCCGTCTGGCGTCATCGATCTGCGGTGCGATTGCGATAGGCGGGGCTTGGGTCATGCAAGGATAATAGCCAAGCGTCCACTCGTTCGGTAGACGGTTGACCCGGGTGAGCGGTCCGTATCCATCTCGCGCTGTCGGACGAGCGCGTCGAGCGATCCGTATCCTTCGGCAGTCCGATGGCCGCAACGACGATTCCGTATCCCTCCAGAGCAGTTCGTTGGTCGCAACGAGCCAGTCCGTTCCTATAACAGTCCTTCCCGAAGTTTCATGACCAACTATCCCCAACTTTTCAGTCTTCAAGGCAAGATCGCCGTCGTGCTGGGCGCGGCGTCCGGCATCGGTCAAGCGTCGGCGCACGCGCTGGGCGCGATGGGCGCCTATGTGATGTGCGCGGACCGCGACGAGGGAGGCGCGCAGACCACGGCGCAGCAGATCATCGACGGCGGCGGTGCGGCCAACTGGATGCAGACCGATGCCGCCAGCGGCGATTCCATCGCGCAATTGGCCGCCAGCGTTTTGGGCGAGCGAAAGAGGATAGACATTGCGGTGGCGACGCCGGCGCTGAACATCCGCAAGCTGATCGTTGATTACACGGAAGAAGAGTTCGACCAGGTCGTGAACCTGAACCTGCGCGGCGCGTTTCACTTCATGCGCCACTTCGGCCGGCCGATGATGAAGCAGGGCGCGGGCAGCCTGATCCTGTGTTCGTCGATGCGCGCCGTGACGATCGAACCGGGGCTTGGCATCTATGCCGCCACCAAGGCGGGCATCGAGCAGATGGTCAAGGCGTTTGCGGCCGAGGTCGGCAGCTACGGCGTGCGCGTCAATGCGGTGATGCCGAGCATCATCGAGACCCGTCTGACCGAGCCGCTGAAGGAACGTCCCGAGATCTACAACACCTACGCCGGCCACACGGTATTGAACCGCTGGGGCCAGCCTTCCGAGGTGGGCGCTGCGGTGGCGTTTCTGGCGTCGGATGCCGCGAGCTACATTTCGGGCAGCAGCCTGGCGGTGGATGCGGGATGGACGGCGATCGACGGGCCGCCCACGGGGCTGACGCAGACGCGGCCGTCTGCATAATCGCGGTGGCGCTTGTTGGCGTTACGATTGTGAGCCTTGAGTTCCCTCGCATGCCGGCCTGACTGGCCGGTATGCCGCTACCGACTTCCAATGCCTGGCCGTTCAGACGCGCGAGGCTTGCCCCGGAGAATGCTCACGTGATGACGTTTGAATCGCAGAAGGGAAAATACTTCGTCCTTAGCGCAAGCCTCTGGAGCGATGGCATTGGCCCGGGCCTGGTAATCGCCAACGAGGAAAAGCTGATTCGGCCCGGCATGTACACGATGGAAGCGCCCGACGGCGATCCTTTGCAATACTGCGAACGGCCGCACATCGTCCATGTGCCGGAAGAAGGCGGAGCGCTTCGGCAATTCGAGCAGTGGTGCGGCATCTGGATCGTCTCGGAGCCGTTGAGGCAGGTCTTCGAGTCGGTCGATCCTGAGGCCTTTGTGTTCAGTGCTTGCGACTATACGCAGGCCGACGGCTCGCCGGGGCCGCAATACTATTTTTGTAATGTGATGCGCACGCTCGACGCGCTGGATGTGGACGCGTCGCGGGTCAAGAAAAAGTACGACCGGAATTTCCTGACCGGTGAAGACGAGCTGTATTACAGCGTCGTGGGCGGCGCCAATCTCGTATTTCGAGACGAGCGCGTCGGCAATGCGCACATATTCCGCCAGACGCTGATGTCGATCGACCCGGTGGTCGACCGGGAGATGTATGACGCGCTGTGTGCCGCGGATTTGGATGGCGTGCGGCTGCGGGACGCGGCGGATTTGTGATCATTCAGATCGGCGTTGTTAAATCGGCAATTGGCTTGGAGTGTCGGGTAGCAAAGCTATGGCATCGGTATTCGTTCTTGGCGAAGATAAAACGCGGCAGATCCGCGATTGGACACTCCACTGGAGCGACAAGCACCAGAACCTGGTGCTGACGTGCCATTTTCCCTCGGGCAAGTCCTTTAGCCGCCCCATCAGCGATTGCCGGGTCGAGCCGACTCGTGAGTTGAACGACGTGCTGCGCATGAAGAAGGGAAGCGCCGTGGCCAAGCCTGTCGAGAGGGCGATGGTCTACGGTGAGAAATATGTCGCCATCGAGTACGCAGGCGCTTCCAGAATTTATGTGGAGAAGCTTGCGGACATCGAACTCGTTCCTCAGGCCCCGTTGCACGGCGGTGACGTATTCCAGTATTTCGTTTCGGTGGCAACTGGCCGCGAGGACGCGGCAATCGGGGACCAGAAGATCGTTGCGGCGAATGTGACCCGGCAGCTGGGTCGATTGCCGCCTCGCGGAGACACTGCTTTGCATGCCTACTGCACGGGGCAGAATGCGCGGCAACAGCCTGCAGGCGACCTGATCTTTCCCTTTGGCGTCAATGAAAGCCAGTTGGCGGCAGTGAACCGCGCGTTTGAAGCGCAGGTAAGTGTGATCGAAGGGCCGCCGGGAACGGGCAAGACGCAGACCATCCTCAATATCATCGCGAATATCCTTTTGCGAGGCCAAACGGTAGCCATCCTTTCCAACAACAATTCGGCCGTGGGAAACGTCTTTGAAAAGCTCGGAAAGTGCGGGCTGGACTATCTGGTGGCTTGCCTTGGAAGCAAACAGAACCGAGAGGATTTTTTTGCGGCTCAGCCTGCGGTACCGGCGGGGGAGCCAGCGTTGCCGCCAAACATGGAGTCGTTGCAGAAGACGCTCGCGCAGCTAAAGCAGTTCCTGGCCGCGCACAACGCCGCGGCAAGGCTCAGGGCGGAAATCGACGAGGTGTCGGTGGAGCAGCGTTACCTGAAGCAATGGCAGGAAGAAAATCCAAGCCAGCGCGTCGAATCCCTGCGTAAACTCAAGCTGTCTGCGCAGAAGATGGCGGATCTGATGGCCTATCTGAGGCACCTCGGCGACGGGCGCATCGGGTTAAGAAATCGGTTTGACCTGTTTGTGCACTTCAAGATAATTCGCGTCAAAGCCTTTGGGAACGGTGAACTGCGTCGCGCAGCCGTCCACGACTTGCAGATGCGGTATTACGACCGCTTGCTCAACGAGAAGAACGCGGAGTTGGCCGCCTGCGAAGCCGTATTGGCCGGCGGAAACTTCGATGCGCTGCTAAAGGACATGACCACGGGGTCGATGACATATCTGAAAGCGCATCTTCATCGGCAGGTGCAAGACACTGCGCCTTTTGAACCGGATACGTACCGCCGCCACTTCGACGCCTTTCTCAAGCGCTTTCCGATCCTTACCAGCAGCACGCATTCAATCGTCAATTCCATCGAGTCGGGCGCGGTCCTTGACTACGTCATCATTGATGAGGCCTCCCAGCAAGACATCGTGCCGGGAATCTTGGCGCTGGGATGCGCGAAGAACGCCGTCATCGTTGGCGACAGCAAACAGCTCGCGCACATCCCGTCGGGTGTTGCAGTAGCAGCTCCCGCGGCCGCTTACGACTGCGAGAAGCACAGCTTTCTGAATTCGGCCATTGATGTGTTCAAGGGGGCGTTGCCCAGGACGCTGCTGAAGGAACACTATCGCTGTCATTCCAGAATCATCCAGTTCTGCAATCAGCAGTTTTACGGCAACGAACTCATACCGATGAACAGCGACGCAAGCGACGGGGCGTTAAGGCTTGTCGTTACCGCCAAGGGAAACCATTCGCGCGGAAATACCAATCTTCGCGAACTGGATTCCATGATGGCGTCCCTGGAAGCGCCGAGCTCGGATGGCGCGTGGCAGGATGAAGGAAGAGGGTTCATCGCACCGTTCAGAGCCCAGGTTGTCTTGTCCGGATCGCATCTGCCCAGCGATTTTGTGCGAGACACCGTACACAAGTTTCAAGGTCGGGAGTGCGACGAGATCGTCTTTTCCACAGTGCTTGATAAAAAGCGCGAGAACGAAAAGCGGATCAATTTTGTTGACGATGCGCGCATGGTCAATGTGGCGGTGTCGCGTGCCAAGAAGCGGTTCACATTGGTGACGGGAGACGATGTCTTTACGGCTGGGAATGGTCCGATTGCTGCATTGATCCGCTATATGGAGTACTACGCAGACGAAAAGCAGATCCTGCGCGCGCCCGTGGTGTCGGCCTTTGACTTGTTATATAGCGAATACGACAAGTCGCTTGATCGGCTTGCCTCTCGCTTGCAGCTGAAAGATTCGGCATACCGGTCCGAGCGTATCGTGGCTGCGTTGCTGCGGGACGCGCTGTCTGAACCAGCCTGCGCGGCGCTGATGTGCCATTCGCAGGTCCCGCTGAATCAAGTCGCGGCGATGTCCAATCCAGGCCTGACGGCCCGCGAACGCGAGTTCATGCGACAGGGCGCAAGCTGCGATTTCGTGATTTATTTCAGGGTGGGGAAAGCGCCGGTCGGCGTGATCGAAGTCGACGGCGGGACGCATGGCACGCTCGAGCAATCGGAGCGGGATGCGTTGAAGGACAGCATTTTGGAAAAAAGCGGCGTTGCCGTGCTGCGGCTCAAGACCGTGGAGAGCCGCATCGAAGAACGGATTGGACAGTTTCTCTTGCCCTGGGCGATGCGCGAGGCTGCGTAAGTCAGGGTAGGGTAGCCGGCCCGGGGGCCGGCTGGCGGTTTGGTCGCGACTTAACCCCCCCGCCCCATAATGCTCAGCGCCACAGCCTCGGCAATCTTGATCCCGTCCACACCCGCCGACAGAATCCCGCCCGCATAACCCGCGCCTTCACCCGCGGGAAACAAGCCCTGCGTGTTGATGCTCTCCAGCGTCTCGTTATCCCGCTTGATACGAATCGGCGACGACGTCCGCGTTTCTACGCCTGTCAGCACCGCATCGGGCATGTTGAAGCCCTTGATCGTCTTGTCGAACGCCGGCAATGCCTCGCGAATGGCGGTGATGGCGAAGTCGGGGAGGGCGGTGGCCAGGTCGGTCAGGTGGACGCCGGGCGTGTAGGACGGCTGCACCGCGCCGAACTCCGTCGAGGCCTTGCCTTCCAGAAAATCCCCCACCAGCTGACCCGGCGCGCTGTAGTTGCGGCCGCCCAGCTCGAAAGCCTGCGATTCCCACTTGCGCTGGAAGTCGACACCGGCCAGCACATGCTCCGGATAGTCGACCTCAGGCGAAATCCCCACAACGATGCCCGCGTTGGCGTTGCGTTCGTTGCGCGAGTACTGGCTCATGCCGTTGGTGACGACGCGGTTGGGTTCAGACGTGGCCGCGACGACCGTGCCGCCGGGGCACATGCAGAAGCTGTAGACGGAGCGGCCGTTGCTGGCGTGGTGCACCAGCTTGTAGTCGGCGGCGCCCAGGATCGGGTGGCCAGCATTGGGGCCGAAGCGCGCCCGGTCGATGAGGGACTGCGGATGTTCGATCCGGAAGCCGATGGAGAAGGGCTTGGCTTCCATGAATACGCCCTGGTCGAGCAACATCTGGAAAGTGTCGCGCGCGCTGTGGCCGATGGCGAGGACGACGTGGTCGGCTTCGATGTGTTCGCCGTTTGCCAGCGTGACGCCGGTGACCTTGCCGTTTTCGCGGTGCAGCGTTTCAACCCGGCTGGAGAAGCGGACTTCGCCGCCCAGCTTGGTGATGGTGTCGCGCATGACTTCGACCATGCCGACCAGGCGGAATGTGCCGATGTGGGGCTTGCTGACGTAGAGGATTTCCTCGGGCGCGCCGGCCAAAACGAATTCCTTCAAGACCTTTTCACCGTAGTGCTTGGGGTCTTTGATCTGGCTATACAGCTTGCCGTCCGAAAACGTGCCGGCGCCGCCTTCGCCGAACTGGACATTGGAGTCCGGATTCAGGATGCGCTTGCGCCACAGACCCCAGGTGTCCTTGGTGCGCTCGCGCACGGCCTTGCCGCGTTCCAGGATGATGGGCTTGAAGCCCATCTGCGCCAGCACGAGGCCGGCAAAGAGGCCACAGGGGCCGGTGCCGATGACGATGGGGCGCTTGGTGAGGGTGGCGGGCGCCTGGGCGACGAATTTGTATTCGGTGTCCGGAGACGGCTTGACGTTGCGGTCGTCATGAAAGCGTTTGAGGATCGCGGCTTCGTCGGCGACGTCGACATCCAGCGCGTAGATGAGCAGGATGTTGTGCTTTTTGCGCGCATCGTAGCTGCGCAGGAAGATGGTGAAGCCGTTCAGGTCGCTGGCCGGAATGCCCAGTTTCTTGAGGATTGCCGCGGGCAGGTCCTCGGGCGTGTGGTTCAACGGCAGCTTGATTTCAGACAGACGCAACATGCTTGGGGTCCAGACAGGGGGGGCGATCACAACGTCGCCAAACGCGGATTGTACTGGACGGCCGCCGTGGGTAAGCCCGGCTTGCGCAACCGGGCCGGCCCGTTTTTACCGCTGCGCCTGCCCGGCGCGCCACCAAGCCGTTCCCGCTTGCGGCGCCCCGATATCGACGCGCTCTCCCATGACCGGTGTGGCCAGATCGACGCCATGGTCCCGTGCCAATGCCGTGATGCGCTCGAACGGCTGTTCCCACGGGTGCATGGCCAGGTCGAAGGTGCCGTTGTGAATCGGCAGCAGCCAGCGGCCGCGCAGGTCCAGGTGTGCCTGCAGGGTTTCTTCAGGCTGCATGTGGACGAAGGCCCAGCGCGTGTCGTACGCGCCGGTTTCCATGAGGGTCAGGTCGAAGGGGCCGTAAGCGTCGCCGATGGCCTTGAAGCCGTCGAAGTAGCCGGTGTCGCCGCTGAAGAAGACGCGCAGGTCGGCGTCCTGGATGACCCACGAGGCCCACAGGCTGCGGTCGCTGTCGGTGAGACCGCGGCCGGAGAAGTGCTGGGCGGGCGTGGCGGTCAGTCGCAGGCCGTCGACCTCAGTGGACTGCCACCAGTCCAATTGCTCGACGCGGGCGGGGTCGATGCCCCAGGCTACCAGTTGGTCGCCGACCCCCAGCGGCGCGATGAAGTGCGCGGTCTTGCTCGCAAGCTGTGCGATGGCGGCGCGGTCGAGGTGGTCGTAATGGTTGTGGGACAGGATGACGCCTGCGATCGGAGGCAGGTCGTCGATGCTGATGGGCGGCGCATGAAAGCGGGCGGGGCCGGCCCATTGCACGGGTGAAGCGCGTTCGGAGAAGACGGGGTCGGTCAGCCAGAAGCGGCCGCGCAGTTTCATGAGGATGGTGGAATGTCCAAGCCGGTAAAGGCTACGGTCGGGGGCGGCTTCCAGGGCTGCGCGGTCCAGCGCGCGCAGGGGGATGGCGATGTCGGGAACCGTGCCGCTTGGCTTGGCGAAGAGGACGGTCCAGGCGAGTTTGAGGCCTTTCCAGAAGCCCATGGCGGGGCGCGGTCGCGGATTGCTGAAACGTCCGTCGCGCTGTTGGGGGGATTGCGGATAAAGCGGCAAGGCGCGGCGGTTGCAGGCGGAGAGGACGGTCACGGCGGGTGTTCCCATGAGATTCGAAAAATGGCGCGACGGCGGCAAACCGCTCGCGCCAAAAATTACACTGCACAGTGTAGTTTCCAAAATCAGAAAAGTACACCGTCCGGTGTAGAATTTCGCCCATGTCGACGAAAGCTCCCGATTCCGCCAAGGAACGCCCGCCCAAACGCCTGACCGACCGCAAGCGCGAGGACATCGTGCGCGCGGCGGTGGAGGAATTCCGCATTGCGGGGTTCGAGGCCACCAGCATGGACCGCATCGCTCAGGCTGCTGGCGTGTCCAAGCGCACGGTCTACAACCATTTCCCGAGCAAGGAGGCGCTGTTCGCGCTGATGCTGGAGCAGTTGTGGGCCAGCAGCGCGGCCAGCGTCGACATGGCCTACCGGCCCGATCTTCCGCTGGCGCAGCAATTGCGACTGTTGTTGATGCAGAAACTGGAGTTGCTGGGCGACGCCAGCTTCATTGATCTGGCGCGGGTCGCCATGGCGGAGATCATTCATTCGCCGGACCGCGCGCAGGACATCGTGTGCCGGATGGACGAGAAGGGCAGCGGGGTGACGGCGTGGATTCAGGCGGCGATTGCCGATGGTCGCCTGGCCGAGGTGGATCCCGTATTTGCGGGCCATCAGCTCGAGGGACTGGTCAAGGGCTTTGCGTTCTGGCCGCAGGTCACGCTGGGGCAACCACCGTTGAAAAAGGCGGAGCGCGAGCGCGTGGCGGATTCAGCGGTTGGGATGTTTTTGGGGTATTACGGCCGAGGCGCGTAGCCCGCCGCGCGTGCGCGCCTAACTCTTAGAAGAACTCGTCGAGCAGGCAGTAAAACGCAAGACGGCGGTCATCCGGTTCGACGCCATAGCTGCGAAAGAACGGCTCGATCCACTCGCGTCCCAGATTGCGTTCGATGCTGCGCGCGGCCAATGCAAGGTCCTGGTGGCGGTCGCTGACGCCAAGGCGGCCGCAGTCGATGTAGCCGGTGAATACGCCGCCATCAGCCATGAAGTTGGGCAGGCACGCATCGCCGTGCGCCACGACGAGATCGTGCGTGGTGGGCCGCGTCGCAAGGAGTTCCGCAAACGCGTCTTCGGCGGTGCGTCCAATTCTCTCGTCATCGAAATCCGATTCGTCCACCAGGCCGGCGTCCAGCGTCCGTCTGGCCTCGGCGATACGCCGTTCAAGGGTGTGATCGAAAGGGCATTGGTCGATGGGAATGCAGTGCAGACGATGCAGCGCATCGGCCATGATGGCGATCACCTGCGCAGGCGGCAGACCCGCGCTGGCCAGATCCTGGCCAGCTACGGCGCTCATCAGCAGCCAGTGCCGCGTGGGTGTGGCGGCCGCGTCGATCACGGTGGGGCACGGCAGGCCGTGCGCGGCCATCCATTGCAGGCGCTCGATTTCGTCTGGCAGTTCGGGCAGCGTGCCCGTGTGCTCGGATTTCAGATAGCGATCAGGCTGATTTGCGCTGCGAATGCGATAGACGTCCGCGCGCGACTCACCGATGGATTGCTGCTCGAGGCGCGCTCCGGCAAGGCGCGGTTGCCACTGCAACGGAAGGCTGTCGTGAATGCTGTATTGAGCGTGCATGGGGTTCATTTCAGGGATTGCGCGCGGTACATCACGCGTCTGCGGGCCGCATGAATCAAGGCTTTTCGTTCACCTTGCTGTCAGAAAGCGCGGCATTTCCAAGGTTCTTACGTTGTCCTTAATGCAAAAGACTTTCCCACGTCAAGAAATTCCATCTGATACGGTCGAATGAGCAGATCAGAAGCGCATAATGCCGGCACCTGCTCTTACGTCCCTTTTCAAAGAGCAGTGTTGATTTTGAGCAAGAAAAGAGCGTGTTGTCACTAGCTCGGGCAGTTCGTGTTTCCAGGTTTCATGTTCGGTAGCGCGCTAGGACAACTTGGAGTATTCACGGAGATGTCCATGACTGATGACGCACAACCGCGCCGGCGGTTTTTGCAAACGATGGCCATTGTGCCAGCGTCGACGCTGGCGATCGGCGGCCTGACCGTCGGCTGTACCAACGCCGCCGACGGCAACGCCGCAAAAGCGGCCAAGCCCTACGAGCCCACCTATTTCACCAAGGCCGAATGGGCCTTCATCGTTGCCGCGGTGGATCACCTGATTCCCGCCGACGAGTACGGCCCTGGCGCCATCGTGGCCGGTGTGCCCGAGTTCATCGACCGTCAGATGGAAACGCCCTTTGGCCACGGCAAGCTGTGGTACATGGACGGGCCGTTCCACACCGATCAGGTGCCGGAACTGGGTTACCAGCTCGATCAGAATCCCCGCCAGGTCTATCGCAATGGCATCGAGGCCTGTGATGCCTGGTGCGTGAAGACGCACGGCAAGGCCTACGCCGAACTCGACAAGGCCTTGCAGGAACAGATCCTGAAGGACCTGCAGTCGGGCAAGATCGCATTCGAATCCGTGCCGTCCAAGACGTTCTTCAGTTTCCTCTTGGCCAACACCAAGGAAGGTTTCTTTGCCGACCCGATCTACGGCG
The DNA here is from genome assembly GCF_040775605.1 of Achromobacter animicus. Lineage (NCBI taxonomy): Bacteria > Pseudomonadati > Pseudomonadota > Betaproteobacteria > Burkholderiales > Alcaligenaceae > Achromobacter > Achromobacter animicus. The sequence continues at coordinate 3,507,068 of NZ_JAYGJK010000001.1, read as the reverse complement.
GCAACAAGAACATGGTGGGCTGGAAGATGGTGGGCTTTCCCGGCGCGCGCGCCGATTTCATGGACTGGGTCGACCAGCCCAACGTGAAGTATCCCTATGGCCCCGTGTCGATCTCTGGGGAGAAGGGTTAAATCATGGCGATCAAGAAAGACAAAGTTGATGCGGTGCTGGTCGGATTCGGCTGGACCGGCGCGATCCTGGGTCAGGAACTGACCGAAGCGGGGCTGCAGGTGCTGGCGCTGGAGCGCGGTGGCATGCAGGATACGCCGAAGGACGCCGAATACCCCAAGGTGATCGACGAGCTGAAGTATTCGGTGCGCGGTTATCTGTTCCAGGACCTGTCCAAGGAAACCGTGACGATCCGCCACGGCGTGGATGACGTGGCCGTGCCGTACCGCCAGAACGGCTCGTTCCTGCTGGGCACGGGCGTGGGCGGCGCGGGCTTTCACTGGAACGGCATGCACTACCGTGTGCTGCCCGAAGAACTGGAACTGCGCACGCGCTATGAAACGCGCTACGGCAAGAAGTTCATTCCGGAAGGCATGACGATCCAGGACTTCGGCGTGACCTACGACGAACTGGAACCGTACTTCTCGAAGTTCGAATACGTGTGCGGCACGTCGGGCAAGGCCGGCAACCTGAACGGCAAGATCGTCGAAGGCGGCAATCCGCTGGAAGGCAAGCGCAGCAAGGAATTCCCGCTGCCGCCGCTGGCCACGACCTACGGCGCTTCGCTGTTCGAGAAGGCCGCGCGCGAAGTCGGCTTCAACCCGTATCCCACGCCCGCGGCCAACGCGTCGGGTCCGTACACCAACCCGTACGGCGTGCGCCTTGGCCCCTGCAATTTCTGTGGCTTCTGCGAGAACTACGGCTGCTACATGTATTCGAAGGCCTCGCCGCAGACCACGATTCTGCCGGTGCTGCTGAAGAAGCCGAACTTCGAGCTGCGCACGCGTTCGCAGGTCATCAAGGTCAATCTGGATTCGACCGGCAAGAAGGCCGTTGGCGTGACGTACATCGACGCAGACGGCAACGAGGTCGATCAGCCTGCCGATCTGGTGATCCTGTCGGCTTACCAGATGCACAACGTGCGTCTGCTGCTGCTGTCGGGTATCGGCAAGCCGTATGACCCGAAGACCAACGAAGGCGTGGTTGGCAAGAACTACGCCTACCAGATGAACGGCGCGGTCAACGTGCTGCTGCCCAAGGGCACGCAGCTGAACCCGTTTGTCGGCACCGGCGCCGGCGGCGTGGGCATGGACGACTTGAACGGCGACCAGTTCGACCACGGCCCGCTGGGCTTTGTGGGCGGCGCCAGCATCCGCCACGTGCGCTACGGTGGCCGTCCGATCAAGCAGACGCCGACGACGCCGGGCACCCCGACGTGGGGCACGGCCTGGAAGGCGGGCGTGCAGGATGCGTATCAGCGCTTCATGACGATCGGCATTTCCGGTTCGGTGATGTCGTACCGCGATGCCTACCTGTCGCTCGATCCGACCTATAAGGACGCTTACGGCCAGCCGCTCTTGCGCATGACGTTCGACTGGCACGACAACGAGTTCGACATGCTGGGTTACATGGGCAAGCGCATGGAGACCGTGGCCAAGGCCATGAATCCTGAAAAGCACTTCGTGGCCGTGCGTAAGAAGGGCGCGCGCTACGACACGCGCGTCTACCAGAGCACGCACAACACGGGCGGCGCCATCATGGGCTCGAACCCCAAGGAAAGCGTGGTCAACAAGTACCTGCAGAGCTGGGACGTGCCGAACGTGTTCGTGATGGGCGCCTGCGTGTTCCCGCAGAACATGGGCTACAACCCGACCGGCCTGGTCGGCGCGCTGGCCTACTGGGCGGCACAGGCGATCCGCGAGCAGTACCTGAAGAACCCCGGCCCGCTGGTCCAGGCTTAAGGAGACGGAACAATGATCAAGCACACCATTGTTGCGGCCGTCTCGGCCCTCGTTGCCAGCGCCGCGTTCGCGGCCGACGGCACGCCCGCATCGACCGACGCGCAGATGATCAAGCAGGGCGAGTACCTGTCGCGCGCCGGCGACTGTATCGCCTGCCATACGGCCTCGGGCGGCAAGCCCTTTGCCGGCGGTCTGGGCATCGATTCGCCGCTGGGCATGATCTATTCGACGAACATCACGCCGGATAAGGAAACGGGTATCGGCAATTATTCGTACGAGGACTTCGACCGGGCCGTGCGCCACGGCGTGGCCAAGGACGGACATTCGCTTTACCCGGCCATGCCGTACACCGCGTACGCCAAGGTCACGCCGGAGGATGTGAAGGCCCTGTATGCCTACTTCATGCACGGCGTCGAGCCGGTGAAGCAGGAAAACAAGGACACCGACATCGTCTGGCCGATGTCGATGCGCTGGCCGTTGACGGTGTGGCGCTGGATGTTCGCGCCGGATGTGGCGACGGCGCCTGTCACGGTGAACACGAGCGGCGCGGACAAGCAGGCGCTGCTGCGCGGCCAGTACCTCGTTGAAGGCCTGGGCCATTGCAGCACCTGCCACACGCCGCGCGGCGTGGCGTTGCAGGAAAAGGCGCTGACGGACGCGGACGGCTCGGCCTTCCTGTCGGGCGGCGTGGTCGAAGGCTGGCTGGCCAAGAACCTGCGCGGCGACACAACCGACGGTCTGGGCGCCTGGAGCAAGGAAGACATTACGGCCTTCCTGAAGTCCGGACGCAACGGGCATTCGGCGGCGTTCGGCGGCATGGCGCAAGTGGTCGAGGAAAGCACGCAGCACCTGACCGACGACGACCTGAACGCCATCGCGGTGTATCTGAAGAGTCTGCCGCCGGTGAACAAGGACGCCACCAAACCGCTGGCCTATGACGAGTCCGTGGCCCAGGCGCTGCGTACCGGCAAGGACAAGAGCGACGGCGCCATGGCCTTCCTGAACAACTGCGCGGCTTGCCATCGCAGCACGGGCAAGGGCTATACCGAGACCTTCCCGCAGCTCGCGTTGAGCTCGACGGTCAACTCGGCCGATCCGGCCTCGTTGATTCACATCGTGCTCAAGGGCGCGCAGATGCCGGGCACGGCGTCGGCCCCGACCGCGTACGCGATGCCGGGCTTTGACTGGCGCATGACCGACAAGGAAGTCGCCGACGTGGTGAGCTTCGTGCGGTCGAGCTGGGGCAACAAGGGCGCGGCAGTCAGCGCGTCCGACGTGGCCAAGGTGCGTAAGGACATCGGCGCGGCCCCGCAGCCGGTGCGCGCGCAGTGATGTGACGATGTCATGATCGACGGTCCCGCCGCTTTGCCGGCGGGATGGCAAACGGCGCCGGAGGGCTTGAGGCTTTCCGGCGCCGTTTTTCATGCGCGGGTTTCTTGCGGGGCTCACCAGCGACGCCGGGTACGACGCCATCACGGCGTATTTCGTGGAGCCCGAAGAAGAAGAGGGGCTGACCATCGTGCGTCACGCTTCGACAGAATCCGGACAGGCCGGCCTGCTATGATTACTGGATAAATAAACAGTCCGTCCGGCCGCCGCCGATGTTGCCCGCCCACCGTTACTACTATCTGCACAATTTCCAGCGCGCGCTGGCGTGGGTCTCGGACCGCTACGCCGACCTGCTGGACGATGACGATTGCCGCTTTCTGGCGGATTTCGCGGCGTTGCCGCAGGCGTCGCAGGCCTTGATGGTACGCATGCTGATGCGGCGCGGGCCGTGGTTTCGGGCCAGCCGGCTGGTGTACGAAGAGATCCCGGCCGTCGAAGAGGCGGCCGCGGCGTTGGAAGCGCTAGGGTGGCTGGACACGCGGGCGCCGATGTCGCTGGATGAACTGTTTGCATTATTGACCAAGCCCGAACTGTGCCGTGTGTTCGCATCGCAGGCGGCAGCCAGGCCGGGCCTGCGCAAGTCCGACATGCTGGCGACGCTGCGGGCGGACATGCCCGACGCCCGGCCGTTCTGCGGCTGGGCGCCTGATTCCTTGGAAGCCGTCTGGCGCGTGATGGTGGCGGACCGCTGCGAACGGCTGCGCCTTATGTTTTTCGGCAATCTGCATCAGGATTGGTCGGAGTTCGTGCTGGCGGACCTGGGCGTATTCCAATACGAGACCGTGCCGTTCGATGCGGCGTCGCGGGCGTTTCAGACGCGGGCGGACGTGGACTGTTATCTCGCATTGCATGCGTGCAGGCAGGCGCTGGACGACGGCGTGGCCGTGGACGACCTGCTGCGCGCGGCAGAGGATTGCATCAGTGGCAACGCCTGGCTGGAAAAGCGCCGCGCCAAGGTGTTGCTGCGCATCGGACAAGCCTGCGAGCGCGCGCAGGATTGGGAAGCCGCCCAGCGCGTGTACGCGGCCTGCGGCTATCCCGGCGCGCGGCATCGTCGCATCCGGGTGTATGAGCGGATGCAGCGGTTTGAAGACGCGATGGCGCTGGCCATGACGGCGGCGAACGCGCCCGAAAGCGAAGAGGAAAGCCAACGCGTAGCGCGCATGATGCCGCGGCTGCGTCGCGGGCTGGGGCAGGGCGCGGCGGCGCGTGCGGCAGCGCCCATCCTGCCGCGCACGGAATTGGCGCTGGTCCGCCCGGCGCATCCGTCCTCGGTCGAGTACGTGACGCGCGATCACCTGCATCACGCCGACGCGCCGGTGCATTACGTCGAGAACGCGCTGATCAATTCGCTGTTCGGTTTGCTGTGCTGGCCGGCCGTGTTCGCGCCGTTGCCAGGGGCGTTCTTTCATCCTTTTCAACGCGGGCCCGCCGACCTGGAAGCACCCGATTTCCACGCGCGGCGGCAGGCGCACTTCGCGGCCTGTTTGGCGCAGCTGGATACGCCCGCCTATCGCGACGTCATTCTGCAGCGGTACGCTGACAAGGCGGGTTTGCAGTCGCCGTTCGTGTTCTGGGGCGCCTTGTCCGAAACCTTGCTGGCGCAGGCGCTGGACTGCCTGCCGGCTGCGCATCTGAAGCTGTTCTTTACGCGCCTGTTGCGCGACGTGAAGGGCAACCGGACCGGTCTGCCGGACCTGGTGCGGTTTTGGCCGGCCGAGCGCCGTTATGAACTGATCGAGGTGAAGGGACCCGGCGACAAGCTGCAGGACAACCAGATCCGCTGGCTCCAGTACTGCGTGGCGCACGGCATGCCGGTGCGCGTATGCCACGTGAGCTGGTTGCAGGAGGCCGCATGAGCTACGCGGTGGCAGTGCGGGCGTTGTGCGAGTTCACGGCGCGGGCCGGCGATCTTGACCTGCGCTTTACCCCTGCGCCCAGCGGCCTGGAAGGCATGGCGGGGCACGCGGCAGTGACAGGGCGGCGCGGGCCGGACTACGAAACCGAAGTGTCTTTGTCCGGCGTGTTTGGCGATCTGCTGGTGCGCGGGCGGGCCGACGGCTACGACCCGGCGGCCAATCAGCTCGAAGAGATCAAGACCTACCGCGGGCAGTTCGACAGCGTGCGCGAGAATCACCGCGTGGTGCATTGGGCGCAGGCAAAGGTGTACGGCCATCTGCTGTGCCAGGCGCGCGGCCTGGCGAACGTGCGGGTGGCGCTGGTGTACTACAACGTCGCGACCGAGGAAGAAACCGTGCTGGTGGAAACGCACGAGGCTGCGGACTTGGCTGCGTTCTTCCAATTGCAATGCGAACGGTTTCTGGCGTGGGCCAAGACGGAACTGGCGCACCGGCAGGCGCGCGATGCGGCGCTTGAGGCGCTGGCATTTCCGCATGGCGAGTTCCGAGCCGGGCAGCGCGATCTGGCGGTGGCCGTCTACCGCACGGCGCGCGATGGCCGCTGTCTGATGGCGCAGGCTCCTACGGGCATCGGCAAGACGCTGGGCACGATATTTCCGCTGCTCAAGGCCAGTCCGGGTACGGGCCTGGACAAGGTGTTTTTTTTGGCGGCCAAAGGATCGGGCCGCGGTCTGGCGGTCGAGGCGCTGGAAACCATCAATGCGCAGCCCGCCAAGCCAGGCTTGCGGATTCTGGATATGCAAGCGCGTGACAAGAGCTGCGTGCATCCGGATCTGGCCTGCCACGGCGATTCCTGCCCGCTGGCGCGCGGCTTCTACGACCGTCTGCCGCAGGCCCGCGCCGCAGCGGTTGAACACACGCGGCTGGACGCGCCTACCGTGCGCGCCATCGCGCTGGAACACGAGGTGTGTCCGTATTACCTGTCGCAAGAGCTGATCCGCTGGAGCGACGTGGTGGTGGGCGACTACAACTATTACTACGACGCCACGGCCATGCTGCATGCGCTGACGCAGGCGCATCAGTGGAAGGTGGCCGTGCTGGTCGACGAGGCGCACAACCTGGTTGACCGCGCGCGCCGCATGTACACGGGCGAGCTTGACCAGAACCGGCTGACCGCCGCGCGGTATGCGGCGCCCAAGGCGCTTAAAAAGCCGCTGGACGGGCTGCACCGGTCGTGGAACGCGCTGAACAAAAAGCAGACGGAACGCTATCAGGCATACGACGCGGCGCCAGCCGGCGTGCTGACGGCAGTACAAAAGGCGGTGGCGGCCATCACCGAGTTCATCGGGCAGACGCCGCTGGCGCAGGATGATCCCTTGCTGGGGTTCTATTTCGAGGCACTGCATTTCATGCGGCTGGCGGAACAGTTCGGCTCCCACGCGCTGTTTGACGTGACGCTGGGCGAGGCGGGTGTCAGCAGCGCCAAGACGCCGCCGTCGACGCTGTGCGTGCGCAATGTGATTCCCGCGCCGTATCTGGCGGCGCGCTACGCGACGGCGCATGCGACGGTGCTGTTTTCCGGCACGCTCAGTCCGCAGCAGTTCTACCGGGACACGCTGGGGCTGCCCAAGGACGCGCCCTGGATCGACGTGGCCGCGCCGTTTCAGGCGGGGCAGCTGGCCGTGCGCGTGGTGGGCAACGTATCCACGCGCTTTCGCGATCGCGAGCGTTCGCTGGCGCCCATCGCGGACCTGATCGCGCGCCAGTACGACGAGCGGCCGGGAAATTACTTGGGCTTTCTGAGCAGCTTTGACTATCTGAAGCGCGTGACGGATCTGATGCGGGAGCGCCATCCGCAAGTGCCGATCTGGCTGCAGACGCCCGGCATGGACGAGCCAGGGCGGGCGGCCTTTCTGGCGCGGTTTACCGAAACGGGGCAGGGCGTGGGATTCGCGGTGCTGGGCGGCGCATTCTCGGAAGGCGTGGACCTGCCGGGCAAGCGGCTGATCGGCGCGTTCATCGCCACGCTGGGACTGCCGCAGGTCAACCCCGTGAATGAAAACATGAAGCGCGCCATGGACATGCGTTATGGCGAAGAGAACGGGTACGACTATACGTATCTGTACCCGGGCATGCAAAAGGTGGTGCAGGCGGCGGGCCGGGTCATCCGCACCGAACACGATGAGGGCACCGTGCACCTCATCGATGACCGCTATCGGCGCGCCAAGGTGCGCGGGCTGTTGCCGGGGTGGTGGCGGGTGGACTGATCGCGCGAGCCGCTAGGCGGGGCGCGCTTCGGGATGTGGTTCGGGATGCGCCGGCGAGCGGAGTTCGGTCAGCGGCTGGTTGGGATCGCGCGACAACTGATAGCCGTACCAGAGGCTGCGCGCCATGCGCTTGGCCATTTCCTGCGCGGCATCGGCCAGGGCGCGATTCGGCAGGGCGTCGGTGGTCTCGCCAAAGAGGACCAGCCAGCGTTCGAAAAGCTCGGCTTTCAGGTTGGGCATCGCCGCGTGTTTGGGCATGGGCATGCCGGTGAACCGCCGCGTGCCCAGGATAACGGCTGACCAGAAGTCCGAGAGCGTGGCCAGGTGTTCGTCCCAGTCGTGGACCATGCCGTTGAAGATGGGCCCGAGCGCTTCGTCGGCGCGCGCCTTGGCGTAGAAGGTATGGACCAGGTCCTGGATTTCGGCTTCGGTGCAGATGTCGGCGGGGGCGGTATCGGTGGCGATGTCGTGCGTGGTCAAGATGGTCTCCGGGCGGGGGGCAGGAGGCGATCTTAGGGCGAGGGTGGAAGCACGCGGGTTGATATGGCTCAAGCGGCGCGGCGTAATTTATTCGGACGCGTGCTCGGACGGGATCGGGATCCGTTTTCGGCAATAATGATATCCATTCTTATTAAGGCGGATGGATATGCGACAGATGAACGGGCGGCGCAATGGCCTGACTTCGACGGCAATGGCCGTTGCGTTGAAAGCGGCATTAACGGCTGCGCTAGCTGCGACAGCGCCGGGCGTGGCGGTTGCACAGTCAGCGCAAGGCGCGGTCATGCCGCAGGGCCATGCCGACAAGCCGCTCCCCATGCAAAAGGGTGAATTCGTGGCGGGAACGTGGTCGGCGGACAGCGGCGTGACGCTGGATCTGCTGGACCCGCAAGGGCGCCATGTCCGCCGCCTGAGCGACCGCGAAAAGCCGGCCGGCGTGCTGATGCTGGTGGGGCCGGCCGATGGCGTCTATACCGTACGGGCGCAGGGGCAGGGTGCGTATGAATGGTCCGTGACCGAACGCCTGCCGCTGGCCGAACAGCATGCGCCGGCGCCCACGCTGGACAGCCCGCGCCTGGCCGCGCTGGCCCAGACGTTGTCGCAGGGCGGCACGACGGCCACGTTCTGGGAAGAGATGAAGCGGCAGGGCACGCCGCTGATCGAGCCGGCAAACGCCACGCACGACCGTGTGACCTTCCTGTGGCAGGGCGCGGAACGTAACGTGCGCCTCTTCGGCGGTCCGTCAACGGACCACGCGCAGCTGTCGCGGCTGGGCGATTCCGACGTCTGGTACGTGAGCTTCCTGGTGCCCAAGACGGCGCGCCTGTCGTACCGGCTGGCGCCCGATGTGCCGGAACTGCCGGGGACTGGCAGGGCGCGGCGGCGCGCGATTCTCGCCACGGCGCAGGCCGACCCCAACAATCCCAAGGTCTATCCCGAACGCGGCATCGACGCGTTCCAGACCTATTCGGTGCTGGAACTGGCGGACGCGCCGCCGCAGCCGTGGGTCGAGCCGCGCGCGGGCGTGCCCGCCGGCAGTGTCGAGGCGCTGGAACTGCGTAGCGACATCCTGGGCAATACGCGCACGATTCATCTGTACCGGCCGGCGGGCTGGAAGCCCGCTGGCCCGGACAACCACGTGCTGGTGCTGTTCGACGCGGGCGCCTATCTGGGGCGCGTGCCTACGCCCACCATCCTGGACAACATGATCGCGGCCGGCGTCATTCCCCCGACTGCGGCCGTGCTGATCGACAACCCCACCGCAGACTCGCGCGGCCGCGAGTTGCCGCCCAATCCGGATTTCGCCGACTTCCTGGCGCGCGAGCTCATGCCGTGGGCGCGCAAGCAGGGCATTGCAGCGCCCGCGGCACGCACGGTGATTGGCGGGTCAAGTTATGGTGGCCTGGCGTCGTCGTATGCGGCGTTGCGTCATCCCGAAGTCTTCGGCAATGTGCTGAGCCAGTCCGGCTCGTACTGGTGGTCGCCGCCCGGCGAGGAAGACCAGTGGCTGACGCGGCAATTCGTGGCGGTGCGCACGCTGCCGGTGCGGTTTTTCCTGGGCGCGGGCCTGTTTGAATCGGGGCGCGGCGGCCAGCCCGGCATTCTGGAGACCAACCGCCATCTGCGCGACGTGCTGCGAGCCAAGGGTTATCTCGTGACCCATCGCGAGGTGGCGGGTGGCCACGATTACCTGAGCTGGCGCGGAACCTTGTCGGACGGATTGCTGGAATTGATCGGCAAGAACGGTCTGGCGCGGCAGTAGACGGGGCGCCGGGCGGCGCGGCATGCTGCCGTCGTCCTGCCGTTGCCCTGCCGGTGTCCACGGCGCGCGGCAGCCTTCGCTTCCTGCGCGCGGGGCCGCCGATTTGCGTAGTATTGTCGCGATGCGCGCGGCTGGCCGCCGCGCTGCGCCCAATGACAATATGCGCCCGGCGGATCCGCGGCGCGCGCCAAGGAGACGAACGCCCATGCCTATCCCCGCCCCGCTCAATGACATCGTCGCTATGCCCGCGCACGCGCTGTCGGATGCCATCCGCAGCCGCCGGGTGTCCTGCCGTGAAGTGATGCAGGCGTACCTGGCGCATATCGACCGGGTCAATCCCAAGCTGAACGCCATCGTCGCGCGCCGCGATAGCGACGAGCTGCTGCGCGAGGCCGATGCGCGGGATGCGCAGTTGGCCGCGGGACAGTGGCAGGGATGGCTGCACGGCATGCCGCAGGCCCCCAAGGACCTGACCGCCGTGCGGGGCATGGTCACGTCGATGGGGTCGCTGGTCTACAAGGACGTGGTGACGGCGCACGATTCGATTCTGGTCGAGCGCATGCGCGCCGCCGGCGCGATCTTCATCGGCCGCAGCAATGTGCCGGAATTCGGCCTGGGCTCGCACACCTACAACAAGGTTTATGGCGCCACGGGCAATCCGTATGACGCCACCAAGACCGCCGGCGGCAGCAGCGGCGGCGCGGCGGCGGCGCTGGCGGCGCGCATGCTGCCCGTGGCCGACGGCAGCGACTTCGGCGGCTCGTTGCGCAATCCCGCCGCGTTCTGCAATGTGTATGGCATGCGCCCGTCGGCCGGGCGTGTGCCGTCCGGTCCGTCGCCCGAAGTCTTCCTGAAGCAGCTTTCCTACGAAGGCCCCATGGGGCGCACGCCGCGCGACGTGGCCTTGCTGCTGTCGGTGATCGCCGGCCACGACAAGCGCGCGCCGCTGTCGCTGACGGACGATCCGGCGCAATACGCGCAGCCGCTGGATGCGGACTTGTCCGGCAAGCGCGTGGGCTGGCTGGGCGATTGGGGCGGCTACCTGGCGATGGAACCCGGCATCCTGGATCTCTGCGAAGCGGCCTTGAAGGATCTGGAGACCGCGGGCTGCCAGGTCGATGACTACCAGGTGCCTTTTGCGGGCGACCGGCTATGGCGTATCTGGCTGGCGCACCGCCACCTGATGGTGGGCGGGCAGTTCCATGCCCTGGTCAACAATCCCGAGACGCGCAAGCTGGTCAAGCCCGCGCTGATCTGGGAGGTCGAGGGACTGGAGGGCTTGACCGCCCGCCAGATCTATCAGGCGACCGAGGAACGCAGCGCGTGGTATCAGACGGTGCTGCGCATGTTTGAAGACGTCGACTTCCTGGCGGTGCCGTCAGCGCAGGTGTTTCCGTTCGACGTGAACCTGGATTGGCCCAAGGAGATCGCGGGCCGGCCGATGGATACGTATCACCGTTGGATGGAGACCGTCACGCCGTGGACGCTGGCCGGTTGCCCGGTCATTAGCGTGCCCGTGGGCTTTAACGCCGAAGGGCTGCCGATGGGCATGCAGCTTATCGGTCCGCCGCGCGGCGACCTTGCCGTGCTGCAACTGGCCCATGCGTACGAAAAGGCGCGCGATTGGGTGCAGGATCGGCCGCCGGTTGCGCTGTGGGAGGCTGCGGGCTGACCCGCCTGCCGCGTCTGCAACCTTCGCCGGCTGACCTGCCGGCCGCTCCGGCAGCATCGCCGGTTCATCCGCCGGCGGACCACCGCTAACAAAGACCGCTTGATTTTATGTAATAGAACTTTGCATTTTCCCGACAAGCTAGCCATGTTTTGCGTTTTCCTGCGTTTTTCGTGGCTGTGATGCGGCACCTTTGTAATAATTGTCGAAATTTCCCACATTCGAGCAGGAATGCGCTGATTGCCGGCGGGGAAATACCCAGGGGCGTCCCGGCAGGGCGTCGACGAGTCGATACAGTACAAAGGTCTCCCGGTATGAAGAATGTGACGCTCCGCCAAAGAATCATGGCCAGTTTTCTGGCCATTCTTGCCATCATGACGTTGATGGTGGTGGTGGACTACCGGCGGCTTCTGGATGTCGAAGCGGAAGCCCAGATGATCAACACCGACGCCGTGCCGGGCATCTACTACAGCACGTCGATCCGGGCAGCATGGTTCGCCGGCTTCGTCGTCGTGCAGGACGCCTTCAATGCGCCGACCGAGGCCGAGCGCCGCGCCGCGCTGGAAGCCCTGCCGCGCAACGACCAGCAGCTTGAAGAACACATCGACTTCTACCGGCGCACCATCGCCCGGCAGGACGACCAGCAGATGTTCGACGACTTCCAGAAGGAATTGCTGGAGTACAAGCGCATCCGCGCCGACATCCTGACGCCGGCCCTGCTGGCGGATCCGGCGCGGGCGCAGACGCGGATCCTGACCGAGTTGCGGCCGTCGTTCTACCGGGGACGCGACATCCTGGCCAGGATGGTGATCGAAAACAAGAAGCAGGCGGATGATGCTGCGGTGAGCATCCAGAAATCCGTGGAGTCGGCTGAGACCGGAATGCTGGTGTCTCTGCTGATGGCGATTGCCGCGTCCATCGTGTGCGGCTACCTGCTGATGCGCGCCATTGCCAACCCCATGCACGACATCGTGAAGACGCTGGAAGCGACGGGCGGAGGCGACCTGACGCGGCGGCTGAAGCTGGCGCGCAACGACGAATTCAACGCCATCGAGACCGGCTTCAACGGCATGGTCGACGAGCTGACCGGCCTGGTCGGCCGGACGCAGCGCTCGGCCGTGCAGGTGGCCACGTCGGTGACCGAAATTGCCGCCACGTCCAAACAGCAGCAGGCCACCGCGTCGGAAGTCGCCGCCACCACCACCGAAATCGGCGCAACGTCGCGCGAGATCTCGGCTACCTCCCGCGAGCTGGTGCGCACCATGACCGAAGTCTCCAGCGCGGCTGAGCAGACCGCCACGCTGGCCGGCAGCGGTCAGGTGGGCCTGGCGCGCATGGAAGACACCATGCGCAACGTGGTGGGCGCGGCGGGCTCGGTCAACGCCAAGCTGGCGGTGCTGAATGAAAAGGCCGGCAATATCACGCAAGTGGTGACGACCATCACGAAGGTGGCCGATCAGACCAACCTCTTGTCGCTGAACGCGGCGATCGAGGCCGAGAAGGCGGGCGAGTACGGCCGCGGCTTCGTGGTGGTGGCCACCGAGATCCGCCGCCTTGCCGACCAGACCGCGGTGGCGACCTACGACATCGAGCAGATGGTGCGCGAGATCCAGTCGTCGGTGTCGGCCGGTGTCATGGGCATGGACAAGTTTTCCGAGGAAGTGCGCCGCGGCATGGCCGACATGCAGCAGGTGGGCGACCAGCTCTCGCAGATCATCCAGCAGGTGCAGACGCTTGCGCCGCGCGTGCAGATGGTCAACGAAGGCATGCAGGCGCAAGCCACCGGGGCCGAGCAGATTAACCAGGCCCTGCAGCAGCTCAGCGACGCGGCCCAGCAGACGGTGGAGTCGCTGCGGCAGTCCAGCCTTGCGATTGAAGAGCTGACACTGGTGGCCAACGACCTGCGCAGCGGCGTGTCGCGCTTCAAGGTGTGATCGCGTCCATGACTGCTCCTGCCGTCCGCGCCCGCGCTGCCGCGAGCCACGCCGGCTCCGCTCGCCGGCTGTACCTGCTTTTCAGAATTGGCGCGGATCGCTATGCGCTGGACGCCGGGGATATTGCCGAAGTGCTGGGGCTGCGCGTCTTCAAGCAGGTGCCGGGTGCGCCGCATTGGGTGGCGGGCTTGATGGAGCGCCGCGGCGTTGCCGTGCCGGTCCTCGACATGAGCGCGCTGGCCGGCGCGGACACGTTCGCCGCCGTCACCAGCACGCGCGTGGCGTTGGTGCGATACCGGCCGGAACACTCTGACGCCGAGCGGCTGCTTGGGCTGATCCTGGAACAGGCCACCGAAACCGTCCACTACGATCCGTCGGGGTTTCAGCCGCATGCGCTGGACAATGCCGAGGCGCGTTATCTCGGTCCGGTCCTGACCGACGCGCAAGGCATGGTGCAGGCCGTTTCGGTCAATGATCTGCTGCCCGCCTACGTGCGGGCGCTGCTGTTTCCGTCTGACGGCAACGCGTCGGCAGCCGAGGCGCAGCCATGAGCCTGGTCGAGGAATTCAGCGGGCTGCTCAAGCGCCGCATGGGACTGGACAGCGGCTCCATTGGCCAGGCGGCCGTCGAGCGCGCGGTGCGGCACCGGATGCATGCGGCCGGCGTGGACGATGAGCAGGACTATCTGATGCGCGTGCAGGCCTGGCCTGAAGAAATGCAGCAGTTGATCGAAGCCGTGATCGTGCCCGAGACCTGGTTCTTCCGGTATCCGGAATCGCAGGATGCGATGGCGGCGCTGGCACGCGAGCGGTTGTTCGCGCCTGGCTGTGAAGGGCGCATGTTGCGCGTGCTGAGCGTGCCGTGTTCCAGCGGCGAAGAACCGTATTCGATTGCCATGGCGCTGCTGGATGCGGGCGTTCCGCCGCATCGGTTTCATGTGGATGCCATCGACATCAGCGTGCGCATGGTGGAATTCGCCCAGCGCGCCGTGTACGGCCGCAATTCGTTTCGCGGAGGCGATCTGGCGTTCCGCGATCGCCATTTTTCAGAGGTGCCGGACGGCCATCAATTGGCTGCGCGCGTGCGCGGGCAGGTCCGGTTCCAGCCGGGCAACCTGTTTGATCCGAACCTGTTGGCGGGCGCTGCGCCGTATGACTTCGTGTTCTGCCGCAACCTGTTGATCTATTTCGACCTGGCGACGCAGGAACGGGCAGTGCAGGTGCTGCGCCGGTTTGCGCGCGATGACGGTGTGCTGTTCGTGGGACCGGCCGAGACCAGTCTCCTGACCGGCCGCCGCCTGCCTGCCGTGCCGCTCGCGCGGTCCTTTGCCTTCCGCGCCAAGCCTGCGCCAGCGCCGGCAGAGATGCCGGCTGCCGCGCGCGCGCCGCTGTCCGGCCAGGGTCCCATCGTTCACGCCTGGACGCCGCCGCGCCGCCCGGTCGCGCAGACGCCCGCGCCGCGGCTGCCGGTGCCACATGCGGCGATTGCCGATACGCCATCCGCACCGCCCGCCGCCGCAACGGGGCAGGCCGCGCAGACGTCGCTGCGCGAGATCGCCGCGCTGGCCGATCTGGGCCGGGTGCGCGATGCGATGGCGAAATGCCAGGCGCACATCGATATCCACGGCGCCAGCGCCGACGCGCTGCATCTGCAAGGTCTGCTGCTGGATGCGGAAGGGCAGTCGCGGCAGGCGCAGGCCGCCTACCGCAAGGCGTTGTATCTGGACCCGAACCACCGCGAGGCGTTGCTGCATCTGGCCGCGCTGGTGGCGTCGGATGGCGATCACGAGGGCGCCCGCCGCCTGCAGGCGCGCGCGGCGCGCGGGGAGGCGCGACGTGACTGACGCGATCGAAGCCCTGTCCGGCGTGGACGACTGCTGGAACCGCATCGGGATACGCGGCGACAAAAGCTGCCCGCAGCTTGCCGAGCATGTGCATTGCCGCAACTGTCCGGTGTATGCCGCGGCGGCCAAGCGTATCCTGGACCGTCTGCCGCCCGCGATGGAAGCGGCCGACGAGGCCGCTCCGCCGCAGCATTCGGCCAATCTGTCCTCGCTGCTGGTGTTCCGGCTGCACCGCGAATGGATGGGCCTGCCGACCCGGTCGCTGGACGAGGTGGCCGGCACGCGCGGCATCATCAGCCTGCCGCACCGGCGCGATCCGGCGGTGCTGGGCGTGACCAACGTGCGCGGCACGTTGACGGTGTGCGTGTCGCTGCCGCGCCTGTTGGGCCTGGATGCCGCGGCGCCGCAGGCGCGCGAGCGTCCTGCCACCGCCCGCATGCTGATTTTCGGCGGCGCGGGCCGCGCCGTGGTGCTGCCCGTGGACGAGGTCGAAGGCATGCACGAAGTGGACCTGGAGGCGCTGGAGCCGCTGCCGTCGACGGTGCAGGGCGCAAGCCTGAAGTATTCGCGCGGCGTGGCGCGCTGCGGCGGCCGCGCCGTCGGGGTGCTGGACGAAACCCTGCTGATGCAGGCATTGGAACGGAGCCTCGCTTGAATCCCGATCAGATGCGCGACGCCTCGCTCCTCGAACTGTTCCAGATCGAGACCCGCACCCAGGTGCAGGTCTTGAACGACGGGCTGCTTGCCCTGGAAAAGAACCCCACGTCCGCGCCGCACCTTGAAGCCTGCATGCGTGCCGCGCATTCGCTCAAGGGCGCGGCGCGCATCGTGGACCTGCATCCGGCGGTGCGCATCGCGCATGCCATGGAGGACTGCCTGGTGGCCGCGCAGGAAGGCCGTCTGCTTTTGCAAGCCGCCGACATCGATGCCTTGCTGCTGGGCACCGACCTGCTGCAGCGTGTCGCGACGCCGGGCGTGGAACTGGACGCCGAGATCGGCGATCTGGTGGCGCGGCTGAGCAGCGCGCCCAATCTGCCCAACGCCTCCAAGGCGCCCAGCACGTCCGGCACGCCGCCGGCGCCGGGCCCGCGCGCGGGGCGGCCGTCGGACTACCTGCCGCCCATCGTGCGGATCGAAGACGAGCCTGCCGCCGCCGCGCCGGCTGCCGCCCCAAAGCCGTCCGCACCCGCCACCGTGCCCTCGCGCCGCAGTTCGGACGGCAGCGTGGGCGAGGGCGAGCGGGTGCTGCGCGTGACCGCCGACACGCTGAACCGCCTGCTGGGCTTGTCCAGCGAAACCCTGGTCGAATCGCAATGGGTGGGGCCTTTCAGCACGGCCATGCTGCGGCTGCGGCGGATGCAGACGGGCGCGGCGCACGCGTTGGACGGCCTGCGGGCCGTGCTGGCCGATCAGGAACTGGACGCGCGCGGCCAGGCCGCACTGGACGACGCCCAGCGCATCCTTGAACAATGCCAGCGCGAGCTGACGCAGCGCGCCAGTGAAGTCGACGAATTCGGCTGGCGCATGAATCATCTGACGCGGCGCCTTTATGACACCGCGCTCGCCTGCCGCATGCGGCCCTTTGGCGACGGCGTGGGCGGCATGCCGCGCATGGTGCGCGATCTGGGCCGTTCGCTGGGCAAGCAGGTTCGCCTTGAAATCGAGGGCGAAAACACGCAGGTGGACCGGGACATCCTCGAAAAGCTGGATGCGCCGCTCATGCACCTGCTGCGCAACGCCGTGGATCACGGCATCGAGGCGCCCGACGTCCGCGAACGCGCGGGCAAGCCGGCCGAGGGCCTGATCACGCTGTCGGCGCGCCATTCGGCGGGCATGCTGCTGGTCGAACTGGCCGACGACGGCACCGGCATTTCGCTGGACCACCTGCGTGAAGAAGTCGTCGAACGCAAGCTCACCAATGCCGAGACCGCGTCGCGCCTGAGCGAAGCCGAGTTGCTGGAATTCCTGTTCCTGTCGGGTTTCAGCACGCGCGACGAGGTGACCGAGATATCCGGGCGCGGCGTTGGGCTGGACGTGGTCCAGACGATGGTGCGCCAGTTGCGCGGCGCAGTACGGGTCTACCAGCAGCAGGGGCGGGGCACGCGCTTTGTGCTGGAGATGCCGCTGTCGCTGTCGGTGGTGCGCAGTCTGCTGGTCGAGGTGCAGAACGAGATCTACGCGTTTCCGCTGGCGTACGTCAGCCACGCGTTGCAAGTGGACGCCCAGGACATCGAGCAGCTCGAAGGCCAGCAGCATTTCCGGTTCCAGGACCGGCAGATCGGCCTGGTGTCGGCGCGCCAGATCCTGCGCGCCGGCGAGGCCGCGCCAGCCACGGATACCTTGTCCGTGGTGGTGGTGGGCGACCATGACCGGCTCTACGGCATTGCCGTGGACCGCTACGTGGGCGAGCGCACGCTGGTCGTGCAGCCGCTGGATCCCCGCCTGGGCAAGGTGCAGGACGTGATGGCGGGATCGCTCATGGATGACGGCACGCCGCTCCTGATCCTGGACGTCGAGGACATGCTGGTGTCCGTCCAGAAGCTGATCGAGGGCGGGCGGCTGTCGCGGGTCGACAGCGGGTCGGGCGCGGCGGCCACGCGCCGCCGCAAGCGCGTGCTGGTGGTGGATGATTCATTGACGGTTCGCGAGCTTGAGCGCAAGCTCCTGTTGAACCGCGGCTTCGATGTGGCGGTCGCCGTGGACGGCATGGATGGCTGGAACATGCTCCGCAGCGAGGACTTCGATCTGATCGTGACCGACGTCGACATGCCGCGCATGGACGGTATCGAGCTGGTGTCGCGGATCAAGGCGGATCCCAGGCTGCAGACCCTGCCCGTCATGGTGGTGTCGTACAAGGACCGGGAAGAGGACAGGCAGCGCGGGCTGGATGCCGGCGCGGACTACTATCTGGCCAAGGGCAGCTTCCATGATGATGCGCTGCTCGACGCCGTTGAAGACCTCATCGGGAAGGCACGGACGTGAGAATCGGGATCGTCAACGATATGCCCCTCGCCGTCGAAGTCCTGCGGCGAGTCATTACATTGGAACCCGGCCTGGAGGTCGCCTGGACGGCGTCCGACGGTCTGGAGGCCGTCCAGCAATGCGCCCGCGACCGTCCCGATGTCGTGCTGATGGATCTCATCATGCCCGTCATGGATGGCGTCGAGGCCACGCGCCGCATCATGGCCGAAACCCCCTGCGCAATCGTTGTGGTCACCTCCGACGTGGCGGGCCATACGTCGCGCGTTTTTGACGCCATGGGTCACGGGGCGTTGGATGCGGTGGACACGCCGGTGGTCGGCGCCGCCGACATGCGCACGGCGGCGGCCCCGCTGCTGCGCAAGATCCGCAACATCGGCTGGCTGATCGGCCGTTACGGCAATCGTGCCGCATTGACACCGGTCAGCAAGCCTGCGGCGCCCGCGAGCACGCGCCGGCTGCTCGCGGTGGGCGCGTCCGCCGGCGGCCCGGCGACGCTGGCCCAACTGCTGCGCGACATTCCCCTGGATTTTCCGGCCGGCATCGTGCTGGTGCAGCACGTGGACGCGTCGTTTGCGGCGGGTATGGCGGACTGGCTCAATGATCAGGTGCCGCTGCCGGTCAGGCTGGCGCGCGAAGGCGAACGGCCCTTGCCCGGCCAGATCCTGCTGGCGGGCACGGATGACCATCTGACGTTGCTGGAGGATGGTACCCTCCGGTACACGGATTGCCCGCGCGAAAGCCTGTATCGGCCCTCCATCGATGTCTTCTTTCATAGCGTCGCGCAGCACTGGCGCGGCGTCGCGGTCGGCGTGCTGCTGACCGGCATGGGCCAGGATGGCGCGCGCGGCCTGAAGGCGCTGCGCGAGCGTGGATGCCTGACCATCGCACAAGACCAGGCCACCAGCGCCGTCTATGGCATGCCGAAGGCGGCCGCGGCCATGCAGGCCGCGGTGGAAATCCGGCCGCTCGAACAAATCGCGTCCCGCGTCATTCAGGCTTTCGCCTGAGCCGCGGGACATCGTTAGCATCAAGGACTCACTATGCTCCCATCCCCCGACGACACGGTCTCCGCGGATCTCAATTCGCATGGGGCGATGGTGTTGCTCGTCGACGACCAGGTCATGGTTGGAGAAGCGATCCGGCGCGCGCTCGTGCCCGAGGGCAACATCGATTTTCACTATTGCTCGGACCCTTACAAGGCCTTGAGCGTGGCGATCCAGACCCGGCCCACGGTCATCCTGCAGGATCTGGTGCTGCCCGGCGTGGACGGCCTGAGCCTGGTGCGCGAATACCGCGCCCATCCCGTCACGCGCGACATCCCCATCATTGTCTTGTCTACCAAGGAAGATCCCGCCATCAAGAGCGCAGCCTTCGCGGCGGGCGCCAACGACTACCTGGTCAAGCTGCCGGACTCCATCGAGCTGATCGCGCGCATCCGCTACCACTCGCGTTCGTACATGGCGCTGGTGCAGCGCGACGAAGCCTATCAGGCGCTTCGCCAAAGCCAGCAGCAACTGCTGGAAAGCAATATGGAGCTGCGCCGGCTGACCAACTCGGATGGCCTGACTGGTCTGGGCAACCGGCGTTACTTCGATGAATACCTGAATGCCGAATGGCAGCGCGCGGGACGGGACAGCCGCGAGATCAGCATGCTGATGATCGACGTGGACCACTTCAAGTCCTACAACGACACCTATGGCCACATTGCGGGCGACGAAGCGCTCAAGCGCGTGGCCAACACCATCTTCGCCAGTTGCGACCGTTCCACCGACCTGGCGGCGCGTTTTGGCGGCGAGGAGTTTGCGCTGGTGCTGCCGGGCACGCCGGGCGGCAGCGCGCGGCTGGCGGCCGAAAAGCTGCGCCGCGCAGTGGAAGCCATGCAGATTCCCCAGCGCGACGCGGGCTTTGGCCCGTGGCTGACGGTCAGCATCGGGCTGGCGACGGCGGTGCCGCAAGAGGGGCAGCCGTGCACCGAACTGATCCAGGCCGCCGACCGGGGCCTGTATGAAGCAAAGCGGCAGGGGCGCAACCGGGTGGTGCCCGGACAGCTCTGATGCGCGTGCCCGCCGCCCCGCCTGCTAGCGGGGTTGGCGGCGGCTGATGCCGGAAGCGGCCAGCATCAGCAACAGGCTGACGGCAACGGCCACCGCGGCCATCGCCATGCCTTCTCCCACTGATCCCTGCTCGAACTGCCGCCACACGAAGATCGACACGGTCTGCACGCCGGCCGGCGCCAGCAGCAGCGACGTCACCAATTCCCGGGACGCCACCGCAAACACCATCAGCATCGACGCCGCCAGCCCGGGCAACACCAGCGGCAGGACGATGCGCCGCAGCGCGCGCGCTGCGCTGGCGCCGTGGACCCGCGCCGCCGCTTCCAGGTTGGCGCCGATCTGCGCCAAGGCCGCGCCGACATACCGCACCGGGTAGGGCAGAAGCAGGCAGGTGTACGACAGCAGCAGGATGCCCCAGGTCCCGTAAGGCGTGGCCGGCCAGAACGGCTGGTTCCACGCCAGGATCAGGCCGACGCCGACCACCACGCCGGGCAATGCCGCAGGCAACAAAGCCAGCGCGTCGATCAGCGCGGCCCCGCGAACGTGCCGCCCCGCGATGCACCACGCCGCCAGCAGGCCGACCGCGCCCGCCAGCAAGGCGGTCCCGCTCGCCAGCGACAGGCTGGTCGACAAGGCTTCCCACGCGTCGCCACGCGCATCGAACAGCGCGGCAAAGTTGGCTAGCGTCAGATTGCCGGCCGACAGGCCGCCCGACACGTTGCGCGTCAGCGCGGCAGCCAGCATCGACGCCAGGGGCGCCGCCACCGCAATCAACGCCACCGTGGCAAAACCCAGCAGCACGGGGGCGCGCCATGGGCCGAGTTCAACGCGCGCCAGCGGCGCAGGCTTGCCCGTCGTGGTTTCGAAACCCCGGCCCGCCAGCGCGGCGCGTTGGACGGCGTAGGCGGTCAGGGCCAGCGCCACCAGCACCAGCGACAGCAGCGATGCGCCGGGCAGGTCGATGGGCCAGTCGGCCAGCCGGCGTTCGATGGCGGTAGTCAGCACGGCAACGCCCGATTGCGAGCCGAGCGCCGCGGGTACGCCGTACTCCTCGATGGCGAGCGTGAACGCAAGCAGCAGGCTGGCGGCAATGGCAGGCAGCGCCAGCGGCAGCGTGACGCGCACGAAGGCGCGCCACGGACCCGCGCCGAATACGCGTGCCACGTCCGCCATCCGCGCGCCGGTGGCCGCCATGCTGCGCGAGACGGCGAAGTACACGACGGGAAAGATCGCCAGGCCCATGGCCAACGTCACGCCGGTCGGCGAAAACAGCAGCGGGCCAAGATTGAAGCCCGTCAGCTGTTCCAGATAGCCGCGCGGCTGCAATGCCATCGTCCACGACAACGCGGCGATGTACGGCGGAAGCAGAAAGGGAACCAGGAACAGCAGGTCCCACATCCGCGCCAGCGGCACGCGGAAAAGCCCGCGCAGGGCACCAAGCGGAATGCCGATGGCCGCGCTGACCGCCGCCACGCCAAGGCCCAGTTTCAGCGTGCCGCCGATCAGGCTGAGCGTGCCGGGACTGCCCAGCGTCGCAGGCCAGGCGCCGAACGGATCGCGTAGCGAACCTTCGCCCAGATGGGGAAACACGGCTTGCAGCGCCACGAACGCCATGGGCAAGGCGACGAGCACCGCCAGGGCGGCCAGGGTGGCGGCCGCCAGGAGATAGATGCTTTTCATGGAGGGGATCGGATGCCGGGCAGGCCGGCATCCCGGCCTGTCAGTGTTGGCCGAAGATCCGGCCGAAGCGGGTCAGCACCTCGGCCCGGCTGGCGCCGGATTCGGTGGCGGTATCGGGAAGCAGGGCCAGGTCCTTGAACACGGGCCGCTTGGCCGCCACGTCCTGACGCGCGGGCATCAGCCAGGCGTCCGCGACGGCGCGCTGGCCTTCTTCGGACAGCACGTAATCCACGAACTTGCGCGCCTCGTCGGCCTGGCGCGCGGTCTTCAGGATCATCATGGGACGCGGAGCGATCGCGGTGCCGCTGGACGGGAAGATGACCTTCACCGATTCGCCCTTGGCGACGCTGGCATACGACACGTAATCCACCGCGCCGAACACCGCCGCCTTGGCGCCTTGCAGCACTGGCGTCAACGCTTGGGCATTGGGGCCGGAGATGGTCATGCCGTTGTCGCGCAGCGTTTCGAACAGCTTCCACGCGGCCTCGCCCTGGGCGTTTTGCAGACCCAGCAGCAGGTCGAGCGACGCGCCTGACAGGGCCGGATCCGGCATGGTGACCAACTGCTTGAATTGGGGGGCGGTCAGATCTGACCAGTCGCGCGGTTCGGGCGTGCCTCTCTTCGTGTTCCAGACGATGCCCAGCGCCGAGATGCCTTGCGCGACATAGGTGGGCGCCTTGAAGCGCGCAGGCACCTGCGCGGCGTTCGGGCTTTCGTAGGCCATCAGCCAGCCGCGCTGGTCCAGGTCCTGGGCGGTGTCCCAGGAGGCCGAGATCAGCACGTCGGCGCGCGGGTTGGCCGCTTCGGCCTCCAGGCGCGCCATGACCTTGCCCGTGGTGGCCTGGAACACGTCCACCTTGATGCCGGTCTTGTCCTGGAAGCCGGCTGCCAGTTGCTTGATGAGGCCGCCCGGTCCGGCGGTGTAGACGGTCAGCGCCTTGGCCTGGCCCGAGGCCAATCCGATAGAAAGCGTCATGAAGAGCGTTGCGAGTAGTTGGGAAGAAGGTGCGAGTGACATTTAAGCAGAGTCCTTGTTGACCGACACGAGTTCGGCGATGCGGCCGTTTTGCATGCGGGCGATCGTGTGCGCCAGCGCATGGGCTTCCTCGTGGTCGTGGGTGACGTAGACGGCGGTCGTGCCGATGCGGCGCAGCAGCGCGCCGATCTCGGCGCATAGCGTTTCGCGCAGCGTCCGGTCCAGGTTGGAGAGGGGTTCGTCGAACAGCAGCACGCGCGGGCGGGCGACAATGGCGCGCGCCAGCGCCACGCGCTGCTGCTGGCCGCCGGACAGGTCGGCAGGGCGGCGTTCGGCATGTTCGTGCAGGCCGACCATGGCAAGGGCGTCGCGCACGAGCGCGGGGCGCTCGCGGCGCGAGACGCCCCGCATTTCAAGCGGAAAGCCCACGTTGCTGGCCACGCTCATGTGCGGCCAGAGGGCGTAGTCCTGAAACACCATGCCCAGGCCCCGGCGCTCCGGCGGCTCGTGCTGGCCCGCGCCGCTGACCACCGCGCCGCCGAACCGGATGTCGCCGTGCTGCGGCCGCAAGAGGCCGGCCAGCGCCTTGAGCAGCGTGCTCTTGCCGCAACCGGACGGCCCAAGCAGCGCCAGGACCGTGCCCGCAGACACGTCCAGGTCCACGCCGTCCAGCACCGTATGGCCGTTGAACGCATGCCGCAGGCCGCGCACGGCGATGGCCGTGCCGCCGGCATTGGAGGCGGGCGCGTTCAAAACCGATGCCGCATGCCGAGGTTCAGGCCGAACTGGTTCTTGCCCGGTTCGACGTTGGCGCCATACTTGCCGCCGACCACGCTCAAGGACGATTTGTCGTCGTTGATGGCGTAAGCCGCCACCGCGTACAGCGTGGTGCGCTTGGACAGATCGTATTCATTGCCGAGCACGATCATGGTGGACTTCTGGCCCGTGCCGGCGGCCTGTACGGCGGGGCAGGCGGCATTGTTCATGTCGTCGCACACCGAGTCGTTCAGGTGGTAGACGGCAGCCGACAGGCGCATGTTGCCCTGCGGCTTGTAGCTGGCGCCCAGCCACGTCATGTTGTTCTTGTAGCTGCGCTGCGTCAGCTTCTGGTCCAGCCAGCGGTAGCCGGCGTAGACCTTGACGTCCTCGAAGTCGTACGACGCGCCCGCGACCACGCGGTCTTCGCGGTTGCCGCTGTTGGCGCCCGTCTTGGGCTTGTCAGCGTTCTTCGAGTGATACAGCACCGCGGCGTCCAGACCGCCCGACTTGTAGCGCAGACCGCCGCCCACCATGCGTCCGAGCTTGCTGTCATCGAACGACTGTTCGTTGTTCCAGCCAAAGCTGTAGTAGCCGCCGACGGACACGGGACCCAGCTTGCCGACATACATGACGGCGTTGTCGGTACGGTCCGAGAACGCGGCGTCAGGCCGCTTGATCGAGAAGTTGGCGTTGTCGAACGGGTTGTACTTGCTCATCCATTCGATCATCAGCGTGTTGTGGCGCCCCAGCGTCAGGCGGCCCCACGAGTTGCTGGAAAAGCCCACGTAGGCCTGGCGCCCGAACAGCCGTCCGCCTTGCAGCGTGGTGCCGTTGCTGGAGTCAAAGCCGTTTTCAAGCACGAAGATGGCGGAAACGCCGTCGCCCAGGTCCTCGGAACCCTTCAGACCCCAACGCGAACCGTTCAGATTGCCTGCGCTCATGCCCGTCTTGCTGTTGCCGTCGGGACCGTTGCTGAGGTACTGCAGGCCGGTGTCGATCAGGCCATAAAGCTGGACCGAGGTGGCGGTGGCGGCGAGCGCGGCGGGCGCTGCCAGGGAGAAAGCGGACAGGCAGGCGCCAGCCGCCGCAATGCGGAGTGTCGATTTCAAAATGAGAGTCCTCTTTGGGATTCAATCGGAGCCGACACTCTAGGGGCGGGTTGCTACACGTCGATGACACTGCCCCGATGCATTTGCCACTGCCTCGCGGGTGAGTCGCGGCAAATGGCCTTCGATGATCCCGCCGCAGGCTACCCGCCCGTCTTGCCGTCCTTGCGATGCGACCGGAACAGAAGATGGGTCGTCGCCAGATGAAAGCGCACGGCGATCTCCGCGCATTCGGGATCGCGCGCGCGGATGGCGGCGATGATCTGGCGGTGGTGTTCCACGCTGCGCAGCATGTCGTCGCGGCCGTAGAAGTAGAACGAGCCGATGATGATCGGCATGTCCAGCAGGTTCTCGACCAGGGACCGCACCCGCGCGGACTGCGCGGCGTTGAGCAGGGCGTGGTGGAACAGATTGTTGTAGTGCTGGACCTGGGCCACATGATCGGGCGCGCCGGAGTTCACGGCGTCGAGCATGCACTGGTTGATGCGGTCCAGTTCGTCGATCTGTTCGGGCGTGGCGCGCTCGGCGGCGGCCTTGGCGGAATAGGGTTCGAGCAGCATGCGCAGCTCGAAGGCCTCGTCGATGTCGCGGTCCTGCCAGCCCAGCACGACCGCGCCGCGCCGGCCTTCGCGGGTGACCAGGCCGTCCGCGATCAGGCGTTCGATCGCGTTGCGCACGGGCGTGCGGCTGACGGAAAGCTGCGCGGCGATGTGCTCCTCGCGCAGCGGTTCGCCGGGCAGGAACGAGCCGGCCATCAGGCGGCGGCGCAACTCTCCGTATACGTAATCACTGGCGCTCGACATGACGCGGCTTGGCTCTTCTCGGATTTGGAAGCTGGGACTATAACAACGGCGCGCGGGACCATGGGCGCCGAGGCGTTGGCCGCCGCGCAGGCGGGTTCTACACCTTCACCCCGTGCTCCGCCAGACGCGCCAGAAAGCGCGGCCAGACCTCGGGATTGAGCAGACGCGCCGGCTTGCGCCCGGCGAGCATGTCCAGGATCTGCGTGGCCGAACCCTGCGCCACCTTGCGGCGGCCTTCGTGCGTGACGCCGCCCGTGTGGAAGGCGGCGGCCACGTCCGGCCGCTGCAACAGGCCGCTGCGCGGAGGCGGCGGTTCCACCTGCCAGACGTCCAGGCCAGCACCCGCAATATGACCAGATTCCAGCGCCGCGAGCAGGGCGTCTTCCTCATGGATGCCGCCGCGTGCGGTGGAGACGAACAGCGCGCCGCGCTTCATCCGGCGCAAGGCGGCGGCGTCGACCATCCCTCGCGTGACGGCGTTCAGCGGGCAGTGCAGGCTGACGATGTCTGCCTGTTCCAGCAGCGCATCGAACGAGACGGGCGCGGCGCCGCGTTCGGCGATCTGTGCGTCCGTCAGCAGCGGGTCGTACGCAATGACCTTCATACCGAAGCCCGTTGCGATCCGCGCCACCCTGCGTCCGATCTCGCCGATGCCCACGATGCCGATGACGCGGCCTTCGATCTCGTGACCCATCAGGGCTTCGCGGCTGACGGCGGTGCCCGCGCGCAGTGCGGCTTCCGATTCGCCCAGCCGCTTGACCAGCGACAGCAGCAGGGCAAAGGTCATTTCTGCGACCGATGCGGCATTGGCGCCGGCCTGGTTGACGACCGCCACGCCCGCGCGGGTGCATGCGGCCACGTCCACCGTGTCGTAACCCGCGCCGCCCGACGACACGCACAACAATTGCGGACACTGGGCCAGCAGGTCCGCCGACACTTGCCAGCGTGCCGGCACCTCGTCCTTGGCCGCACTGACGTGGTATGCATGCGCGCCGGCCAGGCCGGCCGCCGTCACCGCGTCGCCGCCGGCCGGCAGCACGCGCAGGTCCAGCGTGCCGTCCCGCGCAATGGTCTCGTCGAACACCGGATCGATCCACAGATCCAGACGCGCCACGCGCAACTGAGGCCTGCTGAGTGCCGCACCGCTCATGGCTAGACTCCCGTGCAACCCAACGCGCGCAGACGGGCGT
Organism: Achromobacter animicus; assembly: GCF_040775605.1. Classification (NCBI taxonomy): domain Bacteria; kingdom Pseudomonadati; phylum Pseudomonadota; class Betaproteobacteria; order Burkholderiales; family Alcaligenaceae; genus Achromobacter; species Achromobacter animicus. Next base: position 3,480,387 of record NZ_JAYGJK010000001.1, on the reverse strand, counting down.
CGACCCACGACGTATCCAGCGTGCCCGCAGCAATGTCCGCCAGCATCTTGGTTTCCACGTCGTGCTTTGCCGCTGCGGCCTCAAAAATGGCCTGCGCCTGATCGAACGGCACGGCAAGCAGCCCGTCGTCGTCGCCCAGGATCAGATCGCCCGGGGCGATGGTCATGCCGTCCAGCGCGACCACGCAGTTGATCTCGCCGGGGCCGTCCTTGTACGGGCCGCGGTGCGTGACGCCGGCCGCATAGACGGGAAACGCGCTGCGGCGGATGGTGCCGCAGTCGCGGATGGCGCCGTTGATGATGATGCCCGCGATGCCGCGCGACTCGGCGTAGGTCGTCATGATCTCGCCGATGATCGCGTTGGTCAGATCGCCGCCGGCGTCGACCACGATGACGTCGCCCGGTTGCGCCAGGCTCAGCGCCTTGTGCACCAGCAGGTTGTCGCCAGGACGCGTGCGCACGGTGAGGGCCGGGCCGGCCAGTGGCGTGCCGTCGTGCATGGGCCGCAGGCGCGCGCCGCCGGCCGTCATGCGCGACATGCAGTCGCTGACGTTGGCGACCGGCACCTGGCGGAATTTGTCGACCAGTTCCTTGCTGACCGCGCGTTGGCGGGCGTGGATTTCAAAACCTGTCATCACTGCTCCTGATAGCGGAATAGCTAAAAATCGGGTTCACTGCTTGGGAATGCCGGCTTCCTGCACGACCTTGCCGAAGGCGTCGTGGTCCGTGCGGTGGCGGCGCGCCAGGTCTTCGGGCGAGCCCTTGAGCACGCTGTAGCCGGCGTCTTCAAGCTTCTTGATCAGTTCGGGGTTGGACTGCACCTTCTGCAGCTCGCTGTTCAGCGCGGCGATCACGTCATCGGGCGTCTTGCCCGGGGCCATCAGGCCCCACCAGATCGACTGGTTGATGGTCGGAAAACCGCTTTCAGGAAAGGTCGGCACGTCGGGCAGGGCGGGCGAACGCTCGCTCGCGACGACGCCCAGCGCGCGCACCTTGCCGCCGCGGATCTGCGGCAGCAGCGACGCGACGGAGCCCACGTAGATGTCGATCCGGCCGCTGGCCAGGTCGGGGAACGCCTGGCTCCAGCCGCGGTACGGCACGTGCATCAGTTCCATGTTGGCGGCCTTGCGCCACAAGTAGCCGGTCAGGTCGCCCGTGCCGCCGATGCCGGGAATGCCGAGCGAAACCTGGTTGGGGCGCGCCTGCGCGGCCTTGACGACGTCGGCGATGGTCTTGAACGGCGAATCGGGCACCACGACGAAGACGCTGGGCGAAGACGCCACGGGGCCGACCGGCTTGAAGTCTTTGAAGGTGTCGTAGCTGAGCTTGCTGTAGAGCCAGGGGTTCAGCACGATGTTGTCGGTCTGCGCCATGACCAGCGTATGGCCGTCGGGTTGAGCGCGCGCCGTGGCGTCCAGCGCCAGGTTGCCGCCGGCGCCGGGCTTGTTCTCGACGACGATGTTCCAGCCGGCGTCCTGACTGATGGCGCTGCCGATCATGCGCGTCAGGGTGTCGGTGCCGCCGCCGGGGGGAAACGGCGAGATCAGGGTGATGGGGGACTTGCCCAGGTCGGCGCCATGCGCGGCGGCGCAGCCCAGCACGAGCGTTGCGGCCAGCAGTTTCTTGAACAGTTTCATTGTCTTCCTCACGAAGTGTTTGCAGATTCGGTCCGCGCTCTGTGGCGCGGTGGGGGTGTCAGGACTGGCGGGCCAGCGTGGTCAGCCAGGCCAGGCGCGCCTCGACCGTATCGGGCGCCGGGGCTTCGCCCTTGGCGCGCGCGGCCTCGATGCCACGGGTGGATCGCGCAAAGAGCTGTTCGACGCCATCAAGCACCAGCGGCTCAAGGCCCGCTTCCTGCAACTGGTCGCGCGCTTCGCGCACTTCGGCCAGCCGGCGCGGCGCATGCAGCACGTGCGAGCGCACGAACGAGTCCATGAACGCGGTCAACGGCGTGCGGTCGATGTCGGCCAGCACTTCGTACAGCGATTCGCGCAGACCCATGCGCTCGGCCGCCACCAGGCATTCGACGGCCAGGCTTTCCATGCCTTTGGTCATGATGCTGCGCAAGAGCTTCAAACGCACCGCGTCGCCGGGCTTGCCTTCGATGATCCGGACCGTGGCGCCCGCGCTTTCGCCCAGCGCCGTCACCACTGCCGCGCCCTCGCCGGCGCATAGCAGTGGCGTCTTTTCGGCGAGCAGGGCGATGGCGCCCATGATGGCCACGTCCATGAACGGGATGGCGCTCGCGGCAGCGGCGGCGGCCGCCTTCTGCATGTCGGGCGCGCTGGCCGTGGTGAAGTCGGCGTAGACGGCGCCGGCGCGCATGTGGGGAAAGGCCTGCGCGGCGACTTCCGCCGCGCTGTAGCCGTACACGGCCGAGACCACGACGTCGGCCTCGGCCAGCCAGGCGCCCGGTTCGGCATGCAAGGCCGCGTCCGCGGCCTTGGCGCGATCCGCCATTTCCGCGTCCGAGCGCAGGTCGCAGATGCCGACGATGCGATGTCCTGCGGCGATCCAGGCACGGGTGTAGCAGTGGCCGACCTCGCCGCATCCAATCAGTGCGATTTTCATCTTAGAAACACATAAAAAAAACAATACGTGTTTATAGATCGGCAATTTATGGGGCGAAAGGAGGTGTTTACCCTAGGTTTTTCATGTGCAAAGTACATTAAAAAAACAATCAGGCCTTGCGTTGCAGCAGGTGATAGCCCAGCGCGGCGCGCGCTTCGCGGATGGTCGCCCCCTGGCTGATCCGCTCGCGGATCGCGGCCTCCACGGCTTCGATCTTGCGCGCGGTCTCGGCCACTTCACGGGCGCGCTCGCGCGGAACGATCACCACACCGTTGGCGTCGGCCACCACGATGTCACGCGCGGCCACGCGCACGGTCCCCACCGCGACGGTGGTGTTGACCGACTCCACCTCCACCCGGTCCTTGCCGGTGCGCATGAAGCGGCCGGCGCTGAAAACCGGATAGCCGTCGCCCAGCGCCTTGCCCACGTCGCGGCACACGCCGTCAATCACGGTGCCGGCGATGCCGCGCAGGCCGGCGTATTGCGTCATGATGTCGCCCCACACCGTGCAGTCGGTGCGGCCATCGTTGTCGATCACCACGATGTCGCCTTCGGCGACCTCGTCGATGAAGTCGCCAACGGTGCCGGCGGGCGTCGCGGCAGGAACGTACCTGACCGTGAAGGCGGGGCCGACAACCGGGCGGGCATAGTTGTCCAGCGGCATGATGCCAAGCGCCTGGCCGTGCAGGCCCAGCTTGTCCATGGCGTCGGACACGCCCGGCGTATCCAGTCCTTCGAATAGGGCGACCAGCTCCTGGTCGTGTGCGGCGGCTCTCTTGGGGTTTGTCATCGTCGTTCCTTGGGTGAGTGGGGCAGCGAGGGCGCGTTGGATCACTTCGCGTGGATGGCTTCGAATTCCTTGTCGTGCATGACCTCGGCGACCGAGCGGCCCGCGCGCACGGCGGCGACCATGCCGTCCTGCCGCTTTGCAATGCGTTCGGCAAGATCCAGCACTTCATCGATTCGGGCGGCCAGCACGAACACGGCGCCGCACCGGTCCGCGATGACGTAATCGTCTTCATGCACCGTCACGCCGGCCATCTGCACGGGCTTGCCGGCATCGATCTGGATGACGCGGTTGCGGGCGCTGATCATGGTGACGCCGCGTCCATAGACGGGATAGCCGATCGATTCGCTGCCTTCGATGTCGCGGCTCAGGCCGTCGATGACCGATCCTCGCACGTGTTTGACACGCGCCGCATTGGCCAGAATGTCGCCCCAGCAGGAAATGCCCTCGGCGCCGCCGGCGATGACCAGCACGCGGTCGCCGGTCTGCACGGCGTCGATGACGGGAGAGATCAGATGCACGGCCGGCTTGGCGTCCGTCTTGGGACCCAGTTGGATGGTGCTGGCGCGGCCCACGATCTTCGGGCAGTCCCACAGCGGCCGCAGGCCGTAGGTGGCGCCGGGCAGTCCCAGAAAGTCCAGGGCGTCCGAGACGGTATTGGTGTCCAGCGAGGCAAGGCGGTCGAGCGTGGATGCTTGGGACATGGGGAAACCTCCTGAGTGAAGGCTTCATTATGGGAAGCGCGTCGTGATAGATAAATTCGTTTTCAAGTATCTCTGTGATACGGTTTCAGGATCAGCGCGGCAGCGCGCAACCGGCAACGAGGGCAGGGCATGAGCACGATCGACTTCAGGCTGATACGGCAACTGTGGATGTTTCTGGCGGTGGCCGAGGAACGGCATTTCGGACGGGCGGCAGCGCGGCTGGGCATGTCGCAGCCGCCGCTGACCGAGCAGATCAAGGTGTTGGAACAATCGCTGAAACTCCAACTCTTCGAACGCTCGCGCCGGGGTACGCAGTTGTCGGCGGCGGGCGCGGCGATCCTGCCCGCGGTGCGCCAGTTTGCCGGTCAGGTCGAACACCTGGAGCGCGTCGTGCGGGAGGTCGCGTCGGGCCAGTCGGGCGTGCTGCATGTGGGCGCGATCACCTCGGCGATGCTGGACACCGTTCCGCCGCTGCTCAATGAGCTGAAGCGGGCGCACCCGAGCCTGACGGTCTTCGTGCGGGAGATCGACAGTGTCGAGGCGGTGCCGGCGCTGCTGTCGGGAGAACTGGACATGGCGTTCGTGCGCATCGATGGCGACGTCGGCGAGGGCATCTCGACGCTGCCGTTGACCGAGGACCGGCTGGCCGTGGCGCTGCCTGACGACCACAAGCTGGCGGCGCTGCCTCGCGTGCGTCTTCAGTCGTTGGCGGCGGAGCAGCTTGTTATGTCGTCCCGGCAGGTGAGCCCCGTGTATTTCGACATGCTCACCGCGATCTGCCGCGCCCACGGCTTCACGCCCCGCGTGCTGCACGAGGTGCGGTCGGTGGCCTCGCAGGTCGCCTATGTGGGATGCGGCCAGGGCGTGGCGCTGGTGCCGGCGTCCATGAAGAAGCTGGCGCCGGCGAACGTCGTCATCCGGCCGTTGAAGGAAAAGATCATGGTGGTTACCGCCGCGTTGGCGTGGAATGCGGCGCGCTTTCACCCGCTGGTCGAGGTGGCGGTGCAGTGGCTTGAAAAGACGCATCGCAAGCGGCGTCCGGAAGGGTGATGCCAGGCGGCGCGGCAAGCGCTGCCCGGCGTCGGCCGCCTACTTTTTTGCGGCGGCTTCTTGCTCGAAGGCGCGTGTCTGCCGGGCCAGGCTGGCCCGCCATTCCTCGCCCGGCTGAAAGGCCAGCACGGCCGCGTCGCGCCCGGATGCCGCCAGGAAGGCGGGGTCCTGGAGGGTGTCCTGGAGCGCCTGTTCCAGCTTGTCGCGAATGGCGTCCGGCAAGGTTGCCGGGCCGCCCATGCCGCGCTCGGACGAATACAGCAGCGGCACCCCGGATTCCGTCGCGGTGGGGATGGCGTTATGGCGCTTGTCGCTGGCGATGGCGATGGCCTCGAAGGGGCCTTTCGGGTCGGCGAGTTCCGGCACCTCGCTCACGGTGATCAGGCCGTAGTTGATGTGATCGCCCAGGATCCCCAGGCGGATGTCGCCGCCGCCCTTGAACGGCACGCTGGTGCCTCGCACGTTCTGGCTGCGCTCCATGTCCATCAGCGCCAGATGTCCGGTCGTGCCGTCGCCGCTATGACCGAACGACAGCGATTCGGGCGACTGCTTCAGCTTCGCGACGAGCGCCGGCAGGTCATCCGGCGCGCTGGATCCGCGGCGCTTGATGAAGAGCAGCGGGTCGTCGACCAGACGGGCGATGAGCCGGACGTCGTCGGGCTTGTACTTCGCGCCCTTGCTGACGGGCAGGTACACGAAGCCGGGCGCGTTGATCATGCCCAGCGTGTAGCCGTCCGGCTTCGCGGCGGCCACGTAGCGCACCGCGATTTCTCCGCCCGCGCCGGGCTTGTTGATCACGATGATCCGCGCCTTGTCGCCCAAACGCTTTTCCATGTGCTGGGCCACCAGCCGCGCCATCACGTCCGTACCGCCGCCGGGGGCGAAACCCACCACCAGTTCGATCGGACGGTCGTCCGGCCACGCGGCATGCGCCACGTTGGCCGCCAGGGCAAGCGCCCCGGCCACGAGAACCCGCTGAAATTCGTTTGCCTTCATGCCTGTCTCCTTGAATGGCTGTCGTGCGCCCTCGCGCGTCAGTTGACCTGGATGCCTGCGGATTGGATGAGCTGGCGATAGCGGTCCAGTTCCTCCGCCCAGAACGCCGTGAACGCTGCGGGCGTGCTTTGACGCAGTTCCACGCCCATGGCGATGAGCCGTTGCGAATAGGCGGGATCGGACATCACGGCGTTCAGGGCGCTGCTCAGCTTGTCCACGATGGGCGCGGGCGTGCCTGCCGGCGCCGCCAGGCCGAACCAGGTGGTCAATTGCATGCCGGCCATGCCCAGTTCCTCGAACGTGGGCACGTCGGGGATGGCCTTGAGCCGGGCGTCTGAGGCAACCGCCAACGCGCGGACGCGCTGGCTCTGGATGTGCCCGATCGCGCCGTTGTCGAACATGTAGTCCAGCCGTCCGCCCATCAGGTCGGTCAAGGCAGGGTTGTTGCCCTTGTACGGCACATGCGTGACCTCGATCTTGTTGATCGCGCGAAACAGTTCGCCCGACAGATGTCCCGAGTTGCCGGTGCCGCCGGAGCCGTAGGTCAGTTTGCCGGGTTGCTTGCGCGCCGCCGCCACGATGTCGGCCGGACGCTTGAACGGCGAGTTCTCGGGGACGATGAGCACGCTGGGCACCAGCGCGACTTCACCTATCGGCGTGAAGTCCTTGATCGGATCGAAATGCACCTTGGCATACAGATTGGGCGCCGAGACGTTGGCCGAGCTGCTGGCCAGCAGGAGGGTGTAGCCGTCCGGCGCGGCGCGGGCGAATTGAGTGGTTGCGATGGTGCCGGAAGCGCCCGCCACGTTTTCGACCACGACCGTCGCATTCAGGCGCTTGCCCAAGGCATCGCCCAGCGAGCGGCCAATGGTGTCCGCCGAGCCGCCCGCGGGCCACGGCACGATGAGGCGTATCGGTTTGTCCGGATACGGGGCGGCCGCCATGACGGCCGCGCTGAACGCGGATACGAGGGCGCCGCACGCCCAACGCTTGATGGGAAAGCGCATGGTTGTCTCCTTGTTGAACCCTCCCTCTTGCTCGGTGGCGTGTCGGGGAGGTGTGAAAAGGCGCCGCGATCAATCTGTACGAGCCTTGGCGGCCTCCTTGGGAAGATGCGCAAGGACGAGTGACAGCAGCAGGTCTTGCGAATGGCTGAAAAAGTGGTCCGCGCCCGGCACGACGATGATCGGATGAGACGTGGGCCGTGCCCACGCCAGCAGCGGCGCCAAGGGCGCCTGCGTGTCCGATTCGCCATGGATCAGCACCACGTCGGCGGGCAAGGGGGGCGTGTCGTAGACCCGGTCTGCCTCGACGGCGCCAACCGGCAGCCCGGCCAGGATGAAGGCGGCAGGCGCGGCGTCCTGGTCGGCCAGCGCGCGAATCGCGTGGGCCAGGGCGTAAGCGCCGAACGAAAAGCCAATGAGCGCCAGCGGCGTATCGGGGGCTTCGGCACGCACGGCACGCACGACGGCAAGTATGTCGTCGGCTTCGCCCAGACCGTGGTCGTACACGCCGGCGCTGGCGCCCACGCCCCGAAAGCTGGGCCGTATCGCAAGCCATCCGGCGTCGCGGACGCCGTGCGCCAGTCGGTGCGGGATCTTGTGGCGCGGCGTGCCGCCCAACAGCGGTTGTGGATGGGTGATGATGGCCACCCCAACGCGCGACGTCGCGGGGCGGTCAATCAGCAATTCCAGCGGACCGGCCGGACCGGGGATAAGCCGTGTTTCCGTCCTTGCGCCGGCGGGGAGTTCGATATCAATCAGGTGGGACATGTCGGCCAGATAGCGCTTTCGGGTGTCCCAGATTAATCCGTTATGAAAAGGCCGAATAAATAGAATTTCGTGATGGAATTCATCACGGCGGGAGATGGCCCGGCCGGCGCGCGATCTATCCGGCGGGCCACGGGACTACTTGGCCAACCAGCGAGCGGAAGGCCAGCGTGCATTGCGCACTGCATCGCGGGCGCATTGGATCAATTCGTTCATGACGCAATGCACCGAATTGGCGATGGGGCGGGTGGCGGGTTGCGCCAGCACGATGCGCCGCACCAGCAGCGGATCCACGACCGGGGCAGCGGCCAGGATTGCGCGATCGACGTCGTCGGCCACGGCGATCGACGGCAGGATGGTGTAGCCGTGCCCGTCCAGCACCAGGCGCTTCTGCACGCTCATCGCATTGGTCTCGGCCACGATGTGCAACTCGGTCTCTTGTGTACGTGCAGCCTGCTCGACCAGCGACCGCAGTCCATGCGGCGCGCCCGGCAGCACAAGCGGCCGGCCGATGATGTCGGCCATGCGAACGGGCGTGCGGGTATCAAGTCCGCTGTCCGGCGGTCCCACGAACCACAGGCTCTCTTCCAGCAAGGTGCGGAACTTCAGCGCGGGATTCGGCTTGGAGTCGTACAGCAGCGCGATGTCAACGTCGCCGGTCTCCAGCCACGACTGCAGGTGCCCGGCATACCCCGACGTCAGCCGCAGGCGGATGCCGGGGAAGTGCGCCGCCACGGCGGACAGCAGCGCGCTGGACAGCATGTCTGCCGTGCTGGGCAAGAGGCCCACGGTGACGATGCCGCCCACCGTGCCGCTGGACGGCCGGATCTCGGCGCGGGCGCGGTCCAGTTCGTTCAGCGCACGCCGCGCATAGTCCTCGAGCGTCTTGCCGGCGTCGGTCAGTTCCATGCCGAGGCGTCCGCGCGTGAAGAGCGGCGTGCCGATATCGTCTTCCAGCAGCTTCAATTGCCGGGAAACCGCCGGCTGCACGATGTTCAGCAAGCGGGCGGCGCTGGTCACGCTGCCGGTCTCGGCCACGGTGACGAACGCCTTTAGTTGCTTCAAATCCATCTGCGGCTCCGGGTATGCGCAAGGGTGATGATTTCCATCACGAAATTCTATTTAGTTGGCGATTCTATAGCGACATAAGATACCTCGCAGCACTTAGCCACCGGGAAACCCACTCATGACTTCAACTACCACCGAGGCCCCTGCCTGGCAGCAAGCCGCGTTCGACGCGCTGAAAGCCGGCGGCATCCGCCAGATCGCCTACGTGCCGGACGCCGGCCATTCCTATGCCATCCGGCAGGCGCAACTAGATCCGGAAATCACCGACGTGGTCCTGACCACCGAAGAAGAGGGCGTCGCCGTCGTCAGCGGCGCGTGGCTGGGCGGCCAGCGCGCCGCGCTGCTGATGCAAAGCAGCGGCGTGGGCAATTGCGTGAACATGTTCTCGCTGCTGCGCAGCTGCAACTTTCCCTTCCTCACGCTGGTGACGATGCGGGGCGAGTACGCGGAATTCAATCCGTGGCAGGGGCCGATGGGCAAGACCACCCAGCAGGCGCTTGAACTGATGGGCATCACGGTGCTGCGGGCGTCGAACCCCGACGAGGTCGGAGAGATCGTCAGTGCCGCTGCCGATTCCGCATTTCTGGCCGGCGAGCAGGTGGCCGTCCTGCTGTCGCAAACCTTGATTGGACGTAAGAAGTGGGAGCGCAACTGATGTCGACCACCTTGAATGCTTCGGGCGCCGTGGACCGCCGCGCCTTCGTGTCGCAACTGATCGCGGCTTCGCCGGACGCGCTGATCGTCTCGGGCCTGGGCTCGCCATCCTATGACGTCTATGCCGCGGGCGACCGGGACAAGAATTTTTATCTATGGGGCGCCATGGGCGGCGCCGCGGCGCTGGGGCTGGGCCTGGCGCTGGCGCAACCCGACCGGCCGGTGCTTGTCATCACCGGCGACGGCGAACAGTTGATGGGCGTGGGCACGCTGGGCACCGTCGGCGCCAAGCAGCCCAGGAACCTGACCATCGTGGTGCTGGACAACGGCCACTTCGGCGAGACCGGGATGCAGCGCAGCCACACCAGCCTGGGCACAGACCTGGTGGCCGTGGCGCAGGGGTTTGGCATCAAGGACGCGTTTGCCGTCAAAGAAACGGGCAGGGCGGGCGAGGTCGCCGAGCGCGTGATGGCGCGCCGTGGCGTCGCCTTCGCCCAGGTGTTCATCAATCCGGACGAACCGCCGCGCGCGCTGCCGCCGCGCGACGGTGTGTACGTCAAGAACCGCTTCCGGGCCGCCCTGGGATTTTCGACGTTCTGAGCAGCGGCAGCCCCTTGGGCTGTCATGCTGCATTCAGGCCAGGAGGCTGTGATGAAGACTTACTCAATGCGGATTGCGGGGGCGCCGGCCGCAGCGATCTCGGGCGAATGGTTCGAGACGCAGAACCCCTATACCGGCGAGGCCTGGGCGCGGGTCGCGCGCGGGGCCGCGCAAGACGTCGATGTGGCGGTGCAGGCCGCCCATTTCGCTTTTTCGGAAGGACCGTGGGCAGAGCTGACCGCCACCGAACGCGGCCGGTTGCTGTATCGACTGGCTGATCTCATCGAACGCGATGCACGCAAACTCGCGGCAACGGAGGTCCGGGACAACGGCAAGCTGTACGCCGAGATGCTGGGACAGCTGACGTACCTGCCGCAATGGTTCCGCTACTACGGCGGCCTGGCGGACAAGATCCACGGGTCGACGCTGCCCTTGGACAAGAAGGGCTATTTCACCTACACGCGTCACGAACCGCTGGGCGTGGTGGCGGCGATCACGCCGTGGAATTCGCCCTTGCTGCTGCTGGGCTGGAAGATTGCGCCGGCGTTGGCAGCCGGCTGCACGGTGGTCGTGAAACCGTCGGAGTTCACGTCCGCCTCCACGCTGGAATTCGCGGAACTGTTCGACGAGGCAGGGTTTCCGCCGGGCGTGATGAACGTGGTGACAGGCTATGGCCAGGAGGTGGGGGCCGCGCTCGTCCAGCACCCGCTCGTGCAAAAGGTCACCTTCACCGGGTCGGACCAGACCGGCCGCCTGATCAACGAGCAGGCCGCGCGTCTGCTAAAGCACACCTCGCTGGAACTGGGCGGCAAGTCACCCAACATCGTCTTCGAGGACGCGGACCTGGAACAGGCCGTGTTCGGCGCGATCTCGGGCATCTTCGCGGCAAGCGGGCAAACCTGCATTGCGGGCTCGCGCCTGTTGCTCCAGGACAGCATCTACGATCGCTTTGTCGAAAAGCTGCTGTCGCTGGCGGGTGCCGCGCGCATGGGGGATCCAATGGATCCGGCCACGCAGGTCGGGCCCGTCACGACGCCGCCCCAATACCAGAAGGTGCTGGATTACATCCGCATCGCGCGGGACGAGGGCGCAACCCTGCTGTTGGGCGGCAAGGCCGCGCAACGGCCGGAATGCGGCAAGGGGTGGTTCGTGGAACCGACCATCTTCGGCGACGTGCGCAACGACATGCGCATCGCCCAGGAAGAGGTGTTCGGGCCGGTGCTGTCCATCATCCGCTTCAAGGACGAAGCCGAGGCGCTGCGGATCGCCAATGATGTCCGCTTCGGACTGGCCGCCGCGGTGTGGACCCAGGACATCGCCCGAGCCATTCGGATGTCGGAGCGCTTGAAGGCCGGCACGGTATGGGTGAACACCTACCGTGCGGTCAGCTTCATGGCGCCCTTTGGCGGCTACAAGGATTCGGGGCTGGGGCGCGAGAACGGCATGGACGCCGTCAAGGAGTTCCTGCAGGTCAAGAGCGTCTGGCTCAATAGCGGGGCGACCGCCAGCAACCCGTTTGTGCTGCGTTGAACTGGCATTGGCGGCCACGGACCGTGGCTCGCCTGCCTGCTTCTTCGATGCCCGCCGCCGCGCTACGCGCCGCCGCCGCGCGTCGACTGTGCATCCGACTGGAAGATCTTGCCGAAATCGCATTGTTCCTGCGCCAGCGCCGCGATGGCTGAAATCAGGTTGCTGGGACGGTCGCCGCGAAAGACCGCCGCGTAGGCGGCAGGTGGCAGGGCGGGCGTCACCGTCAAGATTTCCAGCGCGCCCGACTCCACCATGGGCGCCAGAAAGGTCTTGGGCAGATAGCTGATGCCCATGCCTGAGATCGCCAGGCCGATCAACGCCACCAGGCTGTTGCTCAGCACGGTCTGCTCGGGCTGCACGCCCACCGAACGAAACCACCGGTTGTAGAGCTGGCCCGTGCCGGAACGCTCGTCCTGCGTCAGCAGCCGGTGCTTGACGAGGTCCTGCACCTTGAGGCGCCGCCGCGGCGCCAGCCCCGGCTTGCACATCCATGAGTTGACGACCTGCCCGACCCGGCGCGACACGAAACGCTGGTCGTCGAAGACGTCCGGCACGATCATCAGGTCCACTTCGTCGGCGAGGAGCTTGTCGCGCAGGATGGCGCTGGTATCGACGTGCGGCTCGATGATGACCCGGGGATAGCGCGCCTGGATTGCGCTTACCAGTCTTGGCAACCAGGTCATGGCCGTCAGTTCCGTGATGCCGATGCGAACGTGGCGCTCCATGACGTCCGGGCGCTGGAACTGCTCGATCGCCGCATCGCGCTGTTCCAGCAGCCGTTTCGCCAGCAGGAACATCTCTTCGCCTTTCTCCGTCAGCCGGGCCGTCCGCAACGTGCGGTCAAAGAGCGGCGTGTCGAAGAGCGCTTCCAGTTCCTGCACGCGCTTGGACACGGCCGATTGCGTCGTGTGCAGCCGGTTGGCCGCTGGTGCAAAGCCGCCAAGCTGGACGACCCAATACACGGCTTCGAGTTGCTTGAACGTGATCAACGGCGCCTCCTTCGTGGCCAGAATAGATCGAATTCAGGAATCCGATCGGATTCCAATTTATCGCTTTTATTGATTTAACGCCGCGCTCAGAATTTGTGCCTGAGGATTCGAACGCATTGGAGGCGTACATATGTTTCTTACGGAAGAAGAGTCGGCGATGCTGACGGGCGGCAAGGGACCAGCCGTGCAGAAGGCCATGGAAATCCTGGTGGCGTTAGGCGAGAGCTTTGGCGCCAAGCGCCTGCTGCAGGTCAGCAACGTTCATATGGCGGGTTCGTCCGTCCTCGTCGCGGAGGAAGCCGGCACGCGTTTTGTCGAAGACATCAAGCGGCAGGGCGGCACGTTCGTCACCCGGGTGACGACGAACCCGACGGCGGTCGACCCGGTGCAGTGGCGCGAGATCGGCATCCCCGAATCGGACAGCGCGCTGCAGACGCGCCTGACGGACGCCTACGCCGGCATGGGCGCCAACACCTGCAACACCTGTATTCCCTATCTGGTCGGCAACAGCCCGCGCTTCGGCGAGCACATGGCCTGGGGCGAGTCGTCGGCCGTGGTGTACGCCAATTCGGTGTGCGGCGCGCGCACAAATCGTGAGGGGGGCCCCAGCGGCCTGGCAACGGCGCTGACCGGACGCACGCCGGAGTACGGATTTCACCTGACGGAGAACCGCTACGGAAAACTGCTGGTCAAGGTCGAGACCACGCTCGACGACATGACCGATTACGGCACGTTGGGCTACTTTGCCGGCCGCATCGCCGGGCAGGACACGCCGGTCTTCACGGGCATTCCTTCCGATCCTACGCTGGAGCAGTTGAAGGCGCTGAGCGCCGCGTTGGCGGCTTCCGGTGCGGTGAGCATGTTCCATGCGGTCGGCGTCACGCCCGAAGCGCCCACGCTTGAGGCGGCCTTCGGCGGCAACGCGCCTGAAAAAGTGCTGGTGTTTGACGACGCCGAAAAGAAGAAGGCCGAGGCGGCGCTGAACAAGGAGCCCTCGGATCACGTGGACTGGATTCTGGTGGGCTGTCCGAATGCCTCGGTGCAGGAGATCCGCGAGGTGGCCGAGGCGCTGGAAGGCAAAAGCGTGCACCCGGAGGTCGCGTTGTGGGTCACCACGGCCGGCGCCATGTATGCCATGGCCGAGCGCATGGGGTACATCCAGACGATCAAGGACGCGGGCGGGACGGTCGTGCGGGAAACGTGCCCATTCCTGGCGCGCAGCCGCGTGATCGCGCCGGCGAAGGGCTATCGGACGTTGACCACCAACTCCGCCAAGATGGCGTTCTATGCCCCCGGTCAGTTCGGACTGCCCACCCATTACGGCAATCTCGATCGCGTCATGCAGGCCGCAGTCAGCGGCGTCTGGAGGTAAGCCATGATCCAAGCCAAACGCATCCTCACCGGGCGCAAGATTGTCAAGGGCAAGACCAGCGGACAGGCCGTCGTGACGGCAGAGGCGATCAGCTTCAACGGCGGCGTCGACAACATGACGGGCATCGTCACGGAACCCGGGCACGAACTGGAAGGCGTGAACATCGCCGGCAAGGTGCTTGTGTTTCTAACCGGCAAGGGATCGACCGGCGGCTCCTACAAGATCTACGACATGGTCTCGCGCGGAACGGCGCCACTGGCGTTCGTGCAGGTGACGCCGGAACCGATCACGACGATCGGGGCGATCATCGGCGCCATTCCTGTCGTGGCCGGGCTGGACGAAGACCCGACCAAGGCCATCGCCACGGGCGATTGGCTGGACGTGGATGCCGAAGCGGGCACCGTCGTGGTCACACCGCAATAGCAGTCCGCTCGCGGCGTCAGCCGCACCCTTCACCGGCCTTCGGGTAGTTGCGCAGACGACGCGACGCCCGGATCGGCCGTGCTTATTCCAATCAAGGAGACAACCATGACTTCACGCGCAATCATCGCCCTTGCCTTGGGCGCCTGTCTTGGCGCGGGCGCCCCGGCAGCGCACGCGGCTCAGCCCGACGCGGGCGCCGACTGGCCGACCCGCAAGGCCATCACGATGATCGTTCCTTTTGCGGCCGGCGGCAGCACGGATGCGACCGCGCGGCTGCTCGCCGAACATCTGTCCCGGCAACTCAAGCAACAGGTGGTCGTGGAGAACCGCGCGGGGGCGGGCAGCAACCTGGGATCGAGCGTGGCGGCGCGCGCCACGCCCGACGGCTACACGCTGCTGCTGGCCACCAGCACGATCGCCACCAACGTGACGCTGTACAAGAACATGGGCTTTGACCTGCGCCGTGACCTGATTCCCGTGTCGCAGATCGCGTCCATTCCAAACGTGCTGACCGTGAACAACAACGTGCCGGCCAAGTCGCTCACGGAGTTCATCACGCTGGTTCAGAAGAAGGACGCGCCGGTGAACTACGGTTCCGCGGGCAACGGGTCGGCCTCGCATCTGTCCGGCGCGCTGTTCAACGCGATGGCCAAGGGCGACATGGTCCATGTGGCGTACAAGGGCGGGGCGCCGGCGAACGTGGACCTGATGGGCGGCCAGGTGCAGGCGGTGTTTTCACCGTTGGTGGAAGTGCTGTCGTACCTGGAAAGCGGCAAGCTGCGCGCATTGGGCGTGACCACCCCGGAGCGCTCGCCGCGCCTGCCCGATGTGCCGGCGGTGGGTGAAGCGCTGCCTGGATTCGACGTCTCGCTGTGGAACGGTGTGTTCGTGCCGGCCGGCACCCCGCCCGCCGTCGTCGATGGGCTCGCCCGGGCCCTGAAGTCGGTGACGCAAGACCCGGCGTTCCGCAAGGTGCTGCTGGATCAGGGTTCCGCGCCCACGAGCCAGTCGCCTGCGGAGTTCAAGGCCTTCCTGGACCAGGAAATCGACAAGTGGGCCAAGCTGGTGAAGCTATCTGGGGCAACGGTGGACTGAGGCCGGGCGCCGCCTCTCGGAAATGCTTCGGCTGCTGCCGGCGCGCACGTCACAACCTGCAATATCTCCCTCGCGCCTCGGCGTTATTGTCTGGAAGATGCGTGACGCGCCCGCCCGGTCGGCTGGAACACCAGAATGAGGCACACCATGACTTACTCGAGCTATCACAAGAAGGACATCTTCGGCCGCCCCTTGCATGCCGAGACGCAGATGATGTCCTATGGCTACGATCCCTATCTGTCCGAGGGGGCGGTCAAGCCGCCGGTGTTTCTGACGTCCACCTTCGCGTTCCGCACCGCCGAGGACGGCGCGGCGTTCTTTGACTTGGTGTCGGGCCGCAAGCCCTTGCCGCAGGGCGAGACGGCGGGGCTGGTGTACAGCCGGTTCAACCATCCGAACCTGGAAATCGTGGAAGACCGGCTCTCGCTGCTGGACGGTTCGCAGGATGCCGCCGTCACTTCCAGTGGCATGTCTGCGATCAGCGCAGTGCTGATGGCGTTTCTGCGGCCGGGCGACCAGCTGGTGCAGTCCGTGCCGCTCTATGGCGGCACCGAGACGCTGATCGGAAAGATCTTTCCGGAGTGGGGCGTGGGTTCGCATCCCGTGGCGGACGGGCTGTCGCCGCGCAACATGCGCACCGCGCTGGAAGAGGCCGCAGCCAAGGGGCCGGTAAAGCTTTTCTATGTCGAAACGCCCGCCAATCCCACCAACGCGCTGTTCGATTTCGAGGCCATGAAAAACGAGCTGGACGCGTTTGAAACGCGCCACGGCTACCGGCCGATCTCGGTGTGCGACAACACGCTGCTCGGGCCGATCTTCCAGAAGCCGGCGGAGCACGGGGTGGATCTGTCGGTGTATTCGCTGACCAAGTATGTTGGCGGCCATAGCGATCTGGTGGCGGGGGCGGTCACCGGCAGCAAGGAGCTCATCAAGAAGGTGCGCGCGATCCGCAGCGCCTTCGGGTCGCAACTGGATCCGCATTCTTGCTGGATGATCACGCGGTCGATGGAAACGGTGGTCCTGCGCATGAAGCAGGCGGCACGCACGGCAACCCGCGTGGCGGAATGGCTGGCGGGCAATCCGCACGAAAAGGTGCAGGTATTCCATCCGGAACTGATCGCCGATCGCGCCTACCAGGAGGTGTACAAGCGGCAATGCACCGGGCCGGGTTCGACGTTCGCCTTCGTGCTGGACGGCGGCCGCGAGCGCGCCTTCCGCTTCATCAATGCGCTGCATCTGTTCCGTTCGGCGGTCAGCCTGGGCGGCACGGAGACGCTGGTGTGCCATCCGGCGTCGACCACGCATTCCGGCGTGCCCGCGGCGGAGCGTGATGCCGCGGGCGTGTCCGAAGGCCTGATCCGGGTGTCGATCGGCCTGGAGCACGAGGAAGACCTGATCGCGGACATGGACCACGCATTCCGCAACGGCTGATCGGTACAGGCAGAGCGCCCGCACGTAGACAGACCGCTTCCGGCGCGTCCCGGGATTTCAGCCCGGCTGAACCGCCCGGCGGGCGCGGTTCAGCAGCACGAAGGCGGCGGTGCCCAGCAGCATGATCGTGGCGGTGGCGATCACCGCCGCGTAGCCTGTCTCGAAGGCGCCACGTGCCATCTCGGTCAGCGTGGCGGCCAACTCGGCGGGCAGGGTTTCGGCGACGACAAGCGCCTCGTCCAGGCTGTCGCGCGCCGCGCCGGTCGCTGCCACCCCCGCCGGCACCGACAGCGACTGCGCATACACGCCCGACAGGATCGAACCCATCAGCGTCACGCCCAGCGCGCCGCCCAGCTCATACGAGACTTCCTCGATCGACGCCGCCAGGCCGGCGCGCTCGGGCGTGGCGCTTTGCATGATGGTGCTGGAGGCGGCGGTCATGGTGGCGCCGATGCCCAGTCCCAGCACGCACAGGCTGATCATCTGCGGGATGACCGCCGCATCATAGGTCAGGAGGTACCCGCCCATACCCGCGCCTGACACCAGCAGCGACAGGAACAGCATGCGCCGGCTGCCCACGCGCCCGAGCAGAAGACCCGCGAGCGGCCCGGCGACGAAGGCGGCCAGCGGCAGCGGCAGGATGAACAGCGCGGACTGGATCGGCGACATGCCCAGCACCAGTTGCAGGCGTTGGCTGAACACCAGCTCCATGCCCAGCAGCGCCGCGGCCGCAAACAGCGCGGCGGCGACGGCCGAACTGAAGGACGCGTTGCGGAAGAGGGCGAAGTCGATCAGCGGATACGGCCGCCGCCGCTGACGGCGCACGAAAACGGCCAGCATGGAGGCGCCCGCCGCGCAGGCCACGAAGGCGTGCAGCCACGACGGCGACGCGCGGCCCAGTTCCTTGAGCGCATAGGCACACAGGATCATGCCCGCCATCACCTGCAAGGAGCCGACCAGATCCCACGGCCGCGATGCGTCGGGCTGGCTTGCCGGGATGAACCGCCAGGCCAGCGGCAGCGCCAGCAGCACGATGGGGACGTTGATGAGAAACACCGAGCCCCACCAGAAATGCTCCAGCAGCAGGCCGCCCACGACGGGTCCGAGCGCGGCGCCGCCCGAGGCGACCGACGCCCAGACGCCAATCGCCACGGCGCGCTCGCGCTCGTCGGCAAACGCCAGGCGCAGGATGGACAGCGTGGCGGGCATCATCATCGCCGCGCCCACACCCAGCAGCGCGCGGGCCGCGATCAGGACGACCGCGCCGGGCGAATAGGCGGCGGCGAGCGACGCCGCGCCGAATACGGCCAGCCCCATCATGAAAAGGCGCTTGTGGCCCAGCCGGTCGCCCAGCGTGCCCATGCCCAGCAACAGGCCGGACACGACCAACGCGTATACGTTCACGATCCACAGCTTGGCGGATGCGGTGACGCCCAGTTCGTGGGTGAGCCGCGGCAGGGCGGTGTACAGGACCGTCATGTCGACGACGATCAGCAGCAAGGCGCTGGACACGATGGCCAGCACCAGCCAGCGGCCGGGGGTGGCCGCGGCAACAGCGTTCGAATGAGTCCGCTGCATGGTTCTACTCCTTTTGAAGACCGTGATTCCGGGGGCGGCGTGCGCGCTCGGGATCACGGGTTGGCATTATCCATCTACATATCCGCCATAAAAAGTTGGATTGCATCTATAAAATCGATGGATTGAAAGGAGGTCACCATGCAATGGACCTTGGACCAATTACGGCAATTCGTGGCGGCGGCTGAGGCCGGATCGTTCTCGGCGGCGGCGCGCCGCATCGGCCGCGCCCAGTCCGCGGTCAGTACGGCGGTGGGCCTGCTGGAGGCGGATCTGGGCGTGGAACTCTTTGACCGGTCGCGCCGCAATGCGGTGCTGACGCCGGCCGGCGAGGTGATGCTGCGGGAAGCGAAAGAACTGCTGCGGCAGGCGGGCGGGCTGTCGCAGCGCGCGCTGGCGTTTGCCGGTGGCCAGGAGGCGCGACTGTCGATTGCGCTGGACGAGGCCTTGCCGTATCTGGTGCTAGGCGCGCTGGCGCTGGAACTGGCCGAGCGATTCCCGGCGCTTGAGCTGACGCAGTTGAACGGCACCGCTACCGAGGTCGCCGATTACGTGCGGCAGGGCCGGGCCAGCATCGCGTTCCACTTCGACCGGGGCGACCCCGGCAGCGACTTTGCGCACCGTTCGCTGGGCAACGTGGCGCAAGGGATCTTCGTGGCGTCTGGCCATCCGCTGGCTGCGCTGCCGCAGGTGTCGCGCGAAGACCTGGCGCGGCACCGCCAGCTTGTCATGCAGATGGAAGGCGTGGAGGACATGGTGCTCAGTCCCACGGTGTGGCGCACCGACAGCTTCTACAGCATCGCGGGCATGGTGGCCGACGGCCTGGGCTTTGCGATCCTGCCGCTGAATATCGCGGAATACGAGAGTTTCAGCACCACGCTGACGCCGGTGCCGTGCGCGGAACTGGCGTTGCCGATGCTGTCCGTGCGGACGTTATGGCTGCAAGGGGCCGTGTTGAACGAGACGGAGCGCTGGCTTCAGCAGCGCATGGAGCAATTGCTGCGGGCGGGATAGCGCTGCGGAGCGGAAAGCGCGTCAGGCCAGCCGCGTCTCAGGTCCGCAGCGCGTCAGCTCAGCCGCGTCTCAGCTCAGCAGTGCGGCGACCAGATCGCTGCCCGCCTGCCGGTCACCGCTGAAATCCAGCGCGGCCAGCACGTGCTCCAGATGTTCGTCCATCAGCGCGCAGGCGCGATCGGCGTCGCCGGCGCGCGCCGCCTCGATGAAGGCGTGATGCTCGCGCGACGAGCAATTGGCGTCGTGAGAGCTTTGATACAGCACGGTGATCACCGCGCTGCGCGCCGACAATTCGCGCAGCATGCCGGTCAGCACCGAGTTGCCCACGGTTTCGGCAAGCAGGATGTGGAACTGGCTGAGCAACCGGTTTCTCGCCTGCACGTCGCCGCTTTCCAGGGCCCGGCGTTCCTCGGCCAGATGCGCATCGATGCGGCGGAAGTCGGCGGTCTTGGCGCAGGCCACGAATTCCCGGGCCAATGCCGCTTCCAGGATGCGGCGCACGGCGTAGACCTCGCGCGCCTCGTTCGCGTCGGGCTTGCTGACGAAGGCGCCCTTGTCCGGAACGATGTTGATGAGCTTGTCCTTGGACAGCATCAGGAGCGCGGCGCGGATCTTGGTGCGGCTGACCTTGTAGACCCGGGCCAGGGCCTCCTCGCGCAGCCGGGTGCCGGGCGGAAGCTTGTGCGCCACGATGGCGGCGGACACTTCCTGGGCGATGTCGTCGGCGCTGGGGTCTGGCTGGACGTCCTGATTCATGAGGCGCGGCAGGGCTGCCGGTAGCGGGAAATCGTCGGGCAGCCAGTCTAACAAAAGGCGGCCGGGGCGGCAGACATTTCTTGCATACAAAATCTGTCTGCACGCTAAGGGTGCGGGGCTGCGCGCTGCGCGGGGACCGGGGCACCAGCGCCTGCCGGCCTGCCCCTGTCCTCCCGGCGTCCGTCCCACTTGCTCGTCCCGCCAGCTTGCCCGCTACTTGGCCATCAGCCCCAGGTTTTCGATCAATGCCTTTTCCTTGACGAAGGTGGCCTGCGCCCAGGCCTTGTAGTCCTCGCTGCTGCGGTAGGCCGGTTCCTGATTGAGCTGCTTCATGACGTCCATGCTGGCCTGGTCGAACAGCGCCTTCTTGAACGCGTCATGCAGGATCTTCACGACCGCCGGGTCCATGCCCTTCGGACCGGCCAGACCATACGGCGACGTGGACACAACCTTGTAGCCCAGCTCTTGCGCGGTCGGCACGTCAGGCCAGCGCGTGGTGCGCTTTTCGCCAAAGGTGACCAGCAGGCGCATCTTGCCGGAATCGACGAACTGGTCCCAGCCGGTGGCGTCGCTCTGCGCCATGACATGGCCGCCCAGCAGCGCCTGCTGCATGTCGGCGTTGCCCTTGAACGGCACGTGGTTGAGCTTGACGTTGGCGTTGATGGCGATCTCTTCGATGATCAAATGCGGCGACGAGCCGATGCCGGTGGAGCCGTAATCGATCTTGCCGGGCGCCTTGCGCGCCGCTTCGATGTATTCGTTGAAGGTCTTGTACGGCGAATCGGAGCGCACCGTGAAGCCGAAGGTGTAGCCCGACAGGCCCAGGATGAAGGTGAAATCGTTGATCGGATCCCAGCTGCTTTTCTGCATGTAGGGCATGCGCAGCATCGCCAGCGTGTACAGCGCGATGGTGTAGCCGTCCGGCTTGGCGGTCTTGGCCATGGTCGCGGTGCCCAGCGTGCCGCCGGCGCCTGGCCGGTTTTCCACGATGACGGGCTGGCCCAGGTGTTTCGAGGCGTCCTGCGCCACGATCCGCAGGTGGCGGTCGGTGGAACCGCCGGCCGGGAAAGGCACGATCAGGGTAATGGGCTTGGTGGGAAAGTCCGTCTGGGCGCTGGCCGAAAAGGGCAACGCGGCGCTTGCCAGCGTGAGCGTCAGGGCGGTAAGGACAGCGCGTCGCAGGGGAAGTCGGTTCATATTGTTTGTCTCCTGGTGGTTTGCCTGATGGTTGTTATGGGCGGCCGGTCAGTCGCGCAAGTCGACCTTGACGGGCAGCCGGGACAGCGCTTCGCGCAGCTGGGCTTTCAGCGGCGCGGGCGCACCGGCGCCGGCTTCTACGGCGACATCCGGTTGCGCATCGGCCAGCACGCGGAAGACGGGATCGTCTTGCGCGCGGCCAGCCGCTTGCAGGGTGCGCGCCACCACGGCCTCGACCGACACGGCGGTCGCCAAGCGGCGCAAATCGGGTTTGTAGATCTTGCCCACGTTGGTCATCGGCATGGTCTCCAGCACGACGACCCGCTTGGGCCGTGCGGGGCCTTCGTCCACGTGCTCAGCGGCGTAAGCCACCAATTCCGCCTCGGTCACCTCGCTGCCTTCGGCCAGCGTGACGAAGGCGATGGGCAATTCGCCCGCGTAGGCATCGGGGGCGCCGACTGCCGCGCAAAGCTGTACCGCCGGGTGTCTGGCAAGCGCGTCCTCGATGGTCTTGGGGTCGATGTTGTGGCCGCCGCGGATGATCAGATCCTTGGCGCGGCCCTGCAGATGCAGGCGGCCTTCGGCATCCATCAGGCCGACGTCGCCGCTGATGAGCCAGCCGTCTTCGGTGAAGGCGCGTGCGGTGTCGTCGGGGTCCAGAAAACCGGGGATGACGTTCGGCGCCTTGATCAGCACCATGCCCGGCGTGCCGGGCGGCAGATCGCGCGCGGGCTGGCCCGCGGGCATGTCCAGGCTGACGATGCGGATTTGCACATACGGCAGCGGGAACCCCACGCAGTTGACGGGGAATTCGCAGCCGGGGGGCGAGATCGAGGTGATGCCCGCCATTTCGGTCATGCCCAGGCTTTCGCTGACGTGCAGGCCGAAGAGGCGCTTGAAGCGCGCGGCCAGCTCGGCGGGCAGGGGTGCGGCGCCGGTGCGGCAGTAACGGAGCGATGAAATGTCGGCGCCGGCCAGCGGCACCTCCGCCAACGCGGCCAGGATGGTCGGCACGCCCTGCAGGGAGGTCGCGCGGTGCTTTTCGACAAGGCGCCAGTAATTGCGCAGCACGTCGCGGTTGCGCAGCAGCAGGGTGGTGGGAATGACGGTTTCGACGCCGGACGACAACGCCGCCAGCGATGCCGGCAGCACGCCCGCCACATGAAACAGCGGATAGCCATTGATGACCACATCGCCGGGACCTGCGTTTTGCAGTTGCACGGCCGCCCAGGCGGAAAACACCTGATTGGCGTGCGTGTGGATCGCCAGCTTGGGCGCGCCCGTGGTGCCGCCCGTGTGGAAATAGGCGGCCACGTCGCTGGCGCGGATGACGCGTTCGCTGACCAGCCGGTCGGAAGGCTGGGCCGCGCGCGCGGCATTGAAATCCAGCGCGAAGTCTGGCAGCGTGGGGCGGTCCGCTTCGGCTTCATGCCACGGCGCCACGCGCAACAGCGACTTCAGGGTCGGCACGCGCTCCATCAGACGCAGCGCCTTGGACCACGAGCCGCACTCCACGTCGGATCCATAGGCGATCAGCGCCTTGGCGCCGGCCGTCTTCATCAGCGATGCCAGCTTGTCTTCGGTGAGCAGCGGATTGAGCGGTTGAACGATGCCGGCCGCCTCGCCGCCCCAGAGGGCAAGGTGGTATTCCAGGCAGCCGGGCAGCAGCACGCCCACGGCGTCGCCTTCCCGGATGCCCAGGCTGTGCAGCAGGTTGGCGGTCTGGTGGATGCCGGCCAGCAGGTCCTGATAGGTCCAGCTGATGGCGTCGTCGGCGGGATCCGCGCTGCGCAGGAAGGTCAGCGCGCGCCGTTCACCGAACGCGGCCGCGGAATTGCAGAAAATTTCGTAGGTGCTCTGCACCGTCAGCGTTTCTTCCAGCGGCCGCGCCTGCAGCCGCTGGACGTCCTCTGCGGTGCGCACCGGGAACGGCGCGGCGAAGGCGCGGGAGAGGGTGGCGGAACGGGATTCGATCATGGCCGTGCGTCCGCGTTCATGCCTGCCCCAGCGCAATGTAGCGGCGCAGGTGGTGGTCTTCGTCGCCCAACTGATGGTCGATCATGACCAGGCGCTTGGCGTAGTGCGCCAGCGGCAACTCCCAGGTCATGCCGATGCCGCCATGCAGCTGGATGCATTCTTCGGCCACCAGCGTGCCGATGCGCCCGATGGTGACCTTGGCGGCCGACAGCGCGCGTTCGCGTGTGACGCGGTCGGGGTGGTCGACGGCGGCGGCGGCGTTGATGACGGCCGAGCGCGCCTGTTCGATCTCCAGCAGCACGTCGGCCATGCGATGCTGCAAGGCCTGGAAGCTGCCGAGCGGTGCGCCAAACTGGCGGCGCGTGCGCAGGTATTCCAGCGTGGCGTCGCGCGCGCAGTCCATGGCGCCGACGGCCTCCGCGCACAGCGCCAGGATGCCGCGTCCCACGGCGCGCTCCAGCAGCGGGTAACCGGCGTCCGCCTCGCCCAGCAACGCGCCGGGTCCAAGCTGCACGTTGTCCAGCACAAGCTCCGCGGCGCGCCCGCCGTCGATCAGTCCGTAGCCCCGCAGGCTCAGGCCGGGCGTGGCCCTGGTCACCAGAAAGAGGCTGATGCCGGCCTCATCGTCATCAGCGCCCGACGTACGCGCCGACACCAGGAATAGATCCGCGTGTTCGCCCGCGTAGACGACGGCCTTGGCGCCATTGAGCACCCAGCCGTCGGCGCTGCGTTGCGCACGCGCCTGCACCTGGTTGAGGTCGTAGCCGGATTGCGGCTCGGCGTGGGCCAGCGCGGCGGTCAGGCTGCCGGCGATCAGGCCTTCCAGCGCCTCGCGCTGTTGGGGCGTGCCCTTTGATGCGATCGCGCTTCCCACCATCACCGCATCCAGGAAGGGTTCCACGACCATGCCGCGGCCCAGCGCTTCAAAGACGACAGAGATGTCAAAGCCCGCGCCGCCCAGCCCGCCGTCCGCCTCGGTGAACAGCGCGCCGATGGCGCCCAGCTCTGCGTAGCGATGCCAGAATTCAGGGCTGTACCCCTGCGGCGATTCGGCGTGGCGCATGCGGGTGGCAAAGTCGTATTGCTCGGCGACAAAGCGGCGCAGCATGTCCGAGAGCATGCGCCGGTCTTCGGTGTGTTCGAAATTCATGGCCAGCCCTTACAGTCCCAGGATCATCTTGGAGATGATGTTCTTCTGGATTTCATTGGAGCCGCCGAAGATCGACAGCTTGCGGTTGTTGAAGTACTGCGCTGCGGCGCTGTTGGCGCCGTCCGGGCCGATGGGCGGCGCATCGTAGCCATCGTGCAGCGCCTCGGGCACAAAGGGGCGTGCGTACGGTCCCATGGCGCGGCGGTTCAAGGCGCTGATCTCCTGGCGGATCTGGGTGCCGCGGATCTTCAGCATCGAACTCTCCGCGCCAGGCGCGCCGCCGCCGGCCACGGCCGCGACCACGCGCAGGTTGGTCGTGCGCATGTTGGCCAGCTCGATCTCGACGCGCGCCAGCCGCGCGGCAAAATCCGGGTCTTCGGTCAGCGGGCGGCCATGCCGCTTTTGCCGCGCGGCCACGGCCTTCAGGCGTTCCAGCGCGGCCGTGGACTGGCCCACGCCCGCAATATTGGTGCGCTCATAGGTCAGCAGATATTTGGCGCACGTCCAGCCGCGGTTCTCTTCGCCCACCAGGTTTTCGACGGGCACGCGCACGTCCGAGAAGAACACTTCATTGACTTCGTGTTCACCGTCCAGCGTGATGATGGGGCGCACTTCGATGCCCGGGCTGTTCATGTCGATCAGGAGAAAGCTGATGCCTTCCTGGCGCCGGCCCTCCTGCGAGGTTCGCACCAGGCAGAAGATCATGTTGGCGTACTGGCCCAGCGTGGTCCACGTCTTCTGGCCGTTGACGACGTAGCTGTCGCCATCGCGCACGGCGGTGGTTTTCAGCGACGCCAGGTCCGAGCCCGCGCCGGGTTCGGAGTAGCCCTGGCACCACCAGTCCGAGCCGTCGAGAATGCGCGGCAGCCAGTACCGGCGCTGCGCCTCGGTGCCGTACTTGATCAGCACGGGCCCCAGCATGCTCAGGCCGAACGGCACGATGCGCGGGGCGTTGGCCAGTGCGCATTCGTTGTCGAAAATGTACTTCTGCGCAGCCGTCCAGCCGGTGCCGCCGTATTCCTCGGGCCAGTGCGTGGCCAGCCAGCCTTGCGCGTTCAGGATCGCGTGCCATTTGGTCATGTCGTCACGCGTCAGCAGCTTGCCTTCGCCAACCTTGTCCGCCAGACGCCGGGGCAGCCTGGCGTCCAGAAAGGCGCGCACTTCGTCGCGGAAGGCGATTTCTTCGGGGGTGAATTCCAGATCCATGCGGGTCTCTCAGTAGATTTCAAACAGGCCGGCCGCGCCCATGCCGCCACCAATGCACATCGTGACGACGGCATAGCGGGCGCCGCGGCGGCGGCCTTCGATCAGGACATGGCCAGCCAGCCGCGCGCCGGTGACGCCGAAGGGGTGACCCAGCGCAATGGAACCGCCGTCCACGTTCAGGCGGTCCATGGGGATGCCCAGCTTTTCCTGGCAATACAGGGCCTGCGAGGCAAAGGCCTCGTTCAGCTCCCACAGGTCGATGTCCTGCACTTTCAGGCCGTGGCGCGCCAGCAGCTTGGGCACCGCGTAGACCGGGCCGATGCCCATTTCGTCCGGCTCGCAGCCGGCGATGGCAAGGCCGCGGAAGGCGCCCAGCGGACGGATGCCGGCGCGCTGCGCCTCGGCCGCTTCCATCAGCACGCAGGCGGCCGCGCCGTCGGACAACTGCGAGGCATTGCCCGCCGTGACGAATTGGCCGTCGCCGCGCACGGGCGCCAGGCCGGCCAGCGCCTCGTAAGTCGTGCCGGGACGGTTGCAGGTGTCCTTGTCCACCGTCACTTCGCGTTCGGTGACCACCCCGGTGGCGCGGTCCGTGACGGACATGGTGGTGGTGACCGGAATGATTTCCTCGCGGTAGCGGCCCGCGGCTTGCGCGGCCTCGGTGCGCGCCTGGCTTTGCGCGGCAAAGCGGTCCTGCGCCTCGCGGCTGATGCCGTAGCGGGCAGCCACGATGTCGGCGGTCTCGATCATGGGCAGATAGAGCTCGGGCTTGTTGGCGACGATCCACGGGTCCATGCCGCTGACGCCATCGTCGCGGGTGCGGATCTGCGACACCAGCTCGACGCCGCCCGCAATCACGGCGGGTGCGCCGTCCATCACGATGCGGCTCGCGGCCGACGCGATCGCCTGCAGGCCGGATGCGCAATAGCGGTTGATGGTGGCGCCGCCGACGCTGACGGGCAGCTCCGCGCGGATCACGGCCTGGCGGCCGATGTTGCGCCCGGTGGCGCCTTCCGGATAGCCGCAGCCGATGAACGCGTCTTCGATCAGCGCGGGGTCGATGCCGGCGCGGTCCACGGCGGCGCGCACGGCGTGCGCGGCCAGCGTGGGCCCGGCAATCAGGTTGAATTCGCCGCGCCCCGCCTTGGTGATGGGGGTGCGGGCAGTGGAAACGATGACGGCTTCACGCATGAGGGTTCCTAGGATGAATTCGGATCAGGCGGCGTTCAGGCTGCCGAAGGTGCGGCCGGACTCGGCCAGTTCCACGAGCAGCGGCGACGGCTTCCAGAACGCGGGGTCTTCCTTCGCATAACTGCGGATGTCGGCAAGAATGCTTTGCAGGCCCACGCTGTCGGCGTAGTGCATCGGGCCGCCGCGGTGGCGCGGAAAGCCATAGCCGGACAGGAACACGACGTCGATGTCGGACGGTCGCAGCGCGATGCCCTGGTGCAGCACGTTCGCCGCTTCGTTGACCATCGCGGCCAGGTAGCGGCGCAGGATGTCTTCCTGCGTGAACGGCCGCGGCGTGACACCGGCGCGTCGGCGTTCTTCGTCGATGATGGCAAGCACTTCCGGGTCCGGCGTGCCCTGGCGCGCCCCGTCGGGATACAGATAAAAGCCGCGGCCGGTCTTCTGACCAAACCAGCCGCGCTCGCAGAGGCGGTCAGGAATCTGCACGTAGCGCAGCGCCGGGTCGCGGGTGGCGGCGCGGCGTTTGCGCGTCGCCCAGCCGATGTCTCCGCCGGCCAGATCGGCCATCTGGTACGGACCCATCGGATAGCCAAACGCGCGCACGGCGGCGTCGATGTCATAAGGCGAGGCGCCATCCTCCATCATCATGTCCGCCGCCTGCCGGTGCACGGCCAGGATGCGGTTGCCGATGAAGCCATCGCACACGCCCGCGCGCACGGGAATCTTGCGCAGCCGTCGTGCCAGCTCGAAGCCGGTTGCCACGGTGTCCGGCGCGGTGTGGCGGCCGACCACGATCTCCATGAGCTTCATGATGTTGGCCGGCGAGAAGAAGTGCAGCCCCAGCACGTCGGCCGGTCCGCGCGTCGCTTCGGCGATGCGGTCCACATCCAGGTAAGAGGTGTTGGTGGCCAGCACGGCGCCGGGCTTGGCAACGCGATCCAGTTGCGCGAAGACGGCCTGCTTGACGGCCATGTCCTCGAACACGGCTTCGATGATGAGGTCGGCCTCGCCCAGCGCGTCATAGCTGGTGGCTCCGGTGTAGCGCGCCATGCGCGCTGCGCGGTCGTCGGCGGTGATCCGGCCTTTCTTGACCAGCAGGTCGTACACCTGTTCGACGCGCGCCCGGCCCCGCGCCAGCGCGGCCTCGTCCTGTTCCACCATCACGACCGGCAGCCCCGCATCCAGCACCGCCACGGCGATGCCCGCGCCCATGGTGCCGCCGCCGACGATGCCCACGCGCTCAAGACGACGCGGGCGCGCTTCCTTCAGCTCGGGGATCTTCGCGGTTTCGCGCTCGGCAAAGAACGCGTGGACCAGAGCCGCGCGCTGCGGGCTGTCCAGGCATTGCAGGAAGAGCGCGCGCTCGATGCGCAGGCCTTCGTCGAAGGGCTGTTCGATGGCTGCGCGCACCGCGTCGACAATCTTTGCAGGCGAGTACAGGCCGCGGGTGGTAGCGGCGACGCGTTCGGCGGCGGCATCCACCACCGCCAGTTGCGCTTGCCGGTCTGCGAGGGCCTCGGCCGCATCACGCGTGCGGCGCGGGCCGGCGTTCAGCGCCAGCAGTTCGCGCGTGTAGGCAAGGCCTGCGTCCAGCGGATCTTCCTCAGTGGACAGCGCGTCGACCAGCCCCGAAGCCAGGGCGGCTTCGGCGGGCAAGTGCTTGCCGGTCAGCATCAGGTCCAGCGCGGCCTGTGCGCCCATGAGGCGCGGCGCGCGCTGCGTGCCGCCCGCGCCGGGCAACAGGCCCAGGTTCACTTCGGGCAGGCCCAGCTTGGCAGTGGCCAGCGCCACGCGATAGTGCGCCGCCAAGGCAATCTCCAGCCCGCCGCCCAGCGTTGCGCCGTGCAGCGCCGCGACGACCGGCTTGGCGCTGGCTTCGATCTGGTTGCATAGGTCGGGCAGCAGGGGCGGTTGCGGCGGCTTGCCGAACTCGCGGATGTCCGCGCCCGCGATAAAGTTCTTGCCAGCGCCCATCAGCAGAATCGCGCGGACCCGCGCGTCCGTCTGCGCCTGTGCGATGGCGTCGGACAAGTCTCGACGCACGGCGGCGCTCAGTGCATTCACGGGGGGATGGTCGATGACGATGACCAGAATGTCTTCGTAGCGGCGCGTCTGGGCCGCGCCGGTGCTTGCGCTGTCTGTCATGGACAGTGTCTCCAATGATGCTTCCTGCTCGCGCGCCGCGCCGGCATGCCGGTGCGCCGACGCCTGGCGCGAACGGAGCCTTGGCGGGCCAGGGGTGGCCCGTCTCTTATGGCTTTATTCTTCCGCAGCAAAGATGTCTTGACAATGACATCGATAATTGACACTCCGGACAAGAAAATTTGACAATGCACGGCAAGGAGCGCCGCCATGGACACCAAATCCCTCACCCTGCTGGTTGAAATCCTGGACGCGGGCAATCTCAGCGAGGCCGCGCGCCGCCTGAAGATGACGCGCGCCAACGTCAGCTATCACCTGAGCCAATTGGAGCGTTCGGTCGGCATGCAGCTGGTGCGGCGCACGACGCGGCGCGTGGAACCCACCGAGATCGGCCTGAAGCTGTACAAGCACGGGCGCAGCATCCAGGATGAGCTCGCAGCCGCGCGCGAATCGATCGAAACACTGGGCAAGACACCGCAGGGCAAGGTGCGCCTGAGCGTGCCCAGCGGCTACGGGCAGTTCGTGATGACGCCCTGGCTGCTTGAGTTCAAGAAAACCTATCCCGACATCGTGCTGGACGTGCTGTTTGAAAACAGCGTCGAAGACCTGCTGCGCGACGAAGTCGACATTGCCGTGCGCATCATGTCCGAACCGCCGCAGCATCTGGTCGCGCGCGAACTCGGCCAGGTCCGCTACGTGGCCTGTGCGTCCAGGGACTACGCGGAAAGCCGCGGGCTTCCCCAGCGGCCCGAAGATCTGGCCGGCACGCCCGTCATCAGCGCCGCCGTGATCGGCCGGCCGCTGCGCCTGTCGGCGTACTACGGCGGCCAGCCCCGCCAGCATGTCGTCCTGGAACCCACCGTCATTTCCCGCAACTATGCCTTCCTGCGCGACGCCATCCGCGCGGGCCTGGGCGTCGGCGTGGTGCCGGATTATGTGGTGCACGAGGACATTGCGCGCGGCGAGCTTGTCCCCGCGCTGACCGACTGGCGCTTGAGCATTTTTGGGCGCGGCATGTATATGCTGTACATGCCGAATCGCCACCATCCGCGGGCGCTCGCAATGATCATTGAATTCATCCTGGAGCGGGCGCAGCGGCAGCACGAGGGCGAGCCGGGTCTGCTGGCAATCAGCAGCGGCTGAACCTGCCGGGCACGCAACTTGCTGACGGCCTTCGCAAAACGGATGTGAGGGGAAAGATGGACAGCGCGACGCCAGTGGTCACTTCGCCGCAGAGGGAAGGCCCGGAACCCGTAGCGGCCGAGGCCGCCGAAAAAAAGGCCGAGCCGGCGGCGGCAAAGCCCGATCCTTCCGAGGAAAAAGTCACGGCGCAGGACGCCGGTCTCATCAAGCCGCCGTCGCCCACGCCGCTCGTGCGCGTCAGCGGCTTTTGTCTGGTGACGCTGACTGTCCTTGCCGTGTTGTTTGGCCTGAAGGCGGGGCAGGAATTCATCGTTCCGGTGGTGATGGCGATTGTGGTCGCCTATACCTTGGATCCCGTCGTCGCCTTGATGGAGCGATATCGCGTGCCGCGCTCGCTGGGCACCGTCATCGTGATGTCGGCCATCGCCGTCGGGATCGTGGGCGTCATCTACGTCACGCAGGACCAGGTCGCCGACATCATCAATGCGCTCCCCGAGATATCAAGCAAGCTGTCCCGCACGCTGGGCGGCCTCTTGAGCGGCGACGGCTCCCTGATGGAAAAATTGCGCAACGCAGCAAGCATCCTGCAGGAGTCGGGTGCGCCCAAGCCCGGCGGTCGCGTCGTCGTGGCCAAGTCGGACGGCGGGCTGAGCGACATCCTGCTGTGGGGCTCCAAGGGGCTGGCCACCTTCGTCGGGCAGGCCACCATGTGCGTGTTCCTGGTTTTCTTCCTGCTGCTGTCGGGCAACGCGTTCAAGCGCAAGTTCGTAAAGATGGCCGGCAAGACGTTGTCGCAAAAGAAGATCAGCGTGCACATGCTGGACCAGATCAACAACTCGATCCACATGTACATGGCGATGATGCTGGTGACCAATGTGGCGCTGGGGCTGCTGTCATGGGGCGCCTTCCGCCTGCTGGGATTGGAAAACGCTGCGACCTGGGCGGTGGTGGCGGGCGCGCTGCACATCATCCCGTACTTCGGCCCGCTGATGACGGCGGTCGGCACTGGCGTCGCGGGACTGGTGCAGTTCGGTGAGCTCGGTCCCGCACTGGCCATCTCCATGAGTTCCGTCGCCATTGCGTTGTTGATGGGCGTCGTCGTCACGACCTGGATGTCTGGCCGCATCGCACGGATGAACGCCGTGGCCGTGTTCATCCTGCTGCTGCTTTTCACGTGGCTGTGGGGCATCTGGGGAACGCTGTTGTCCGTGCCCATTGCCTTCATCGCGAAGGTGGTGGCCGATCATATCGAAGGGTTGGAGGCGTTGTCGGAGTTCCTGAGCGAGTAGGGCCGATGGCGGTTTCCGGGTGAAATGGCCGGGCCGCCATCGATTGGTATGCTCGGGGCTTGCATCACCGGATCCTTCATGACCGACACTACCCAACCCCAACGAATCGCCGGCGCGCACACCGCACTGGATGCCGATGCGCGGCGCGCGCAATTGCGCCGCATGAAGATCGGGGCGCTGGCGCTGCTGGTCGCCATGGTCAGCGGTTTCATCACCAGTCACGTCATGGGCGGGCAGGGCGCGTGGGCCTGGGTGCGGGCGTTTTGCGAGGCAGCCACCGTTGGCGCGTTGGCCGACTGGTTCGCCGTGGTTGCGCTCTTCCGGCGGCCGATGGGTCTGCCCATTCCGCACACCGCCATCATCCCCAGCAACAAGGACCGCATCGGCGACAGCCTGGCGATCTTCGTGCGCGATCACTTCCTGGACCCCGACACCCTCATTGAAAAGCTGCGCGTCTTCGATCCCGCCGCGCGGCTGAGCCGCTGGCTGGCCCGGCCCGCGCAGGCGCACGCCCTGAGCGATGGGGCCCGCCGCGTGGCGCTGCAGACGCTGGACCTGCTGGACGATCGGGCCGTGCGCGGTGTCATCCAGGAATTCGTCGTCAGCAATCTGCGCCGCTGGGATGCGGCGGGCACCGCCGGCGAGGTGCTGGGCCTGTTGACCCGCGACGGGCGGCACCAGGAGCTGCTGGACGCCGCGATGGAACGCCTGGGCGGCTACCTGGCCGAGGAAGACGTCAAGGAGCGCGCGTCGACCCTGCTCGTGAAGTTCGCCCGCAAGGAATGGCCGCGCATCATCGCCGCCGTTGACGTGGTCAAGTCCGTCGACAACATCGCCGACAACCTGGCCGACCGCCTGGCGCGCGCGCTGGTCGAAGAGCTGCGCGACGTGCTGTCCGAGCCCGACCACCCCGTGCGCCGCGACTACGAGGCGTGGGTGATGAACTACATCGAACGCCTGAAGACCGACCCGGCGCTGGCCAGCCAGGTCGAAGCCCTGAAGCAGCGCGCCATCGACCACCCCAAGGTCCAGGAATACGTTCAAGGCCTGTGGGACGACATCCATGCTGCGCTGCGGCGCGACCTGGCGGACGAACATTCCGCGCTGGCCGCGCATCTGGAAAGCGCGCTGCTGGCGCTGGCGCGCAAGCTTGGCGAAGACCCCGGCCTGCGAGAAGCCATCAACAACCACATCCTGGGCGGCGCGCGGCGTCTGACGGGACGGCTGCGTGTTGGCGTCACCGAGCACATTTCGCGCACCGTCAAGAACTGGGACGAACGTCATCTGGTCGACGAACTGGAACTCAGTGTGGGGCGCGATCTTCAGTACATCCGCTTCAACGGCACGCTGGTGGGCGGCCTGATCGGCGTGCTGCTGCATGCGGTGGTCCTGATCGTGAACGGCTAGGCAGGGGCTTCGGCCTTTCCCCACACCGTGTCACAACCTTGTATCAGGAACGAAGTTTTCTGGCGGACCGCCCGGCCCCGGTGCTATCTTCATCTGCGCCGCCGGCTGCGCGAGGCGCGCCTTACCGATGGCCGCCCGCAGCTTGCGGGCATCTTTCCCGGAGGCAATTCATGAAGAAATTCTCGATGCTTGTCACGGCGCTGGCATTGGCGGGCGCGTCCAGCGCGGCGCTGGCCGAAGACGTCTCGATGTCGTTCCTGACGCCCGATGGCGTCGGCAAGAGCGCCGGCACCATCACCCTGAAAGACACCAAGGAAGGGCTGCAATTCACGCCCCACCTCAAAGGCCTGCCGCCCGGCGAGCGCGGCTTTCATGTGCACGAGAAAGGCTCGTGCGAGCCCGGCCCGGTAAGCGGCAAGACCGCGCCGGGCGGCGGTGCGGGCGGGCACCTGGATCCCAAGGGCACCAAGGCGCACAAGGGGCCGATGGCGACCGACGGACATCAGGGTGACCTGCCGTTCCTCACCGTCGCGGCCGATGGCAGCGCGACGAAAACCGTGCTTGCGCCGCACCTGAAGCTGGCTGACGTGAAGGGCCGGGCGTTGATGATCCACGCTGGCGGCGACAACTACAGCGACAAGCCCGAGCCGCTGGGCGGCGGAGGCGGACGTATCGTTTGCGGCGTCGTGAAATAGGGGGAGTGCGCCCGCGGGCGCTTTCCTCAAGCCGTGCCGTTGCGGCCGTACTGCCGGTAGCCGTCGCGCTGCGCCAGCCGGTCGTAGTACGCCGCCACGGCTGGCAGCGCGGGCTTTTCGAACGGCGTCTCGAACCAGCGGTTCACCGACAGCCCCACCGGAATGTCGGCCAGCGTGAATGCATCGCCGGCCACATAAGCGCCGGTGGCGGCCAGCCGCTGGTCCAGAATCCCCATGAACCGGGCCCAGTCGCGGCACGACGCCTCGATGGCGGCCTCGTCCCGGTGCGCGGGCGACTGCCGCGCCAACGCCATGAAGGCGTAGCTCCAGGACCGGTTCAAGTCGGTTGCCTGCCAATCCATCCACTGGTCCACCCGCGCCCGCAGCTTCGGCTCGGCCGGATACAGGTGTTGCCCCTGATACTGGCCCGCCAGATAGCGGATGATGGTGTTCGACTCCCACAGCACGAAATCGCCATCCTGGATCACGGGCACCATGGCATTGGGATTGCGCGCCAGAAACTCCGGTTCGGACGTGGGCCGGAAACCGCTGCCCCAGTCTTCGCGATCAAACGGCAAATTCAGTTCAGCGCACGTCCACAGCACTTTACGCACGTTGATGGACGAGGCTTTTCCCAATATTTTCAGCATGTTGGCTACCGCGGGCAGGGCGCTTTTCGGAGTCGAAGGTCGTCGCAGTCTAGCGGGCCGGGGAACGTGCCGCCATATACAGATTCGGGCGCCGGCAGGCAGAACAGATGCCGGGGGAACGGCACGTGACGGACAAGACCACCTCGCCGCTATCCACGCGCTCCTATATTGCCGACACCGTTGCGCTGATCCTGTTCTTTACGACGACAGGCATCATCAATGAGCGCTGGATCGCGGGAATGACGTGGGAACAGGTGTTCCACGCGCGGCTGTTCGGCGGTGCGCTGATGATTCCGGTAGGTAGGCCTTACGGTCTCTGGCGCGATTGGATAATGCGGCGCGCGAAGGACACGCGCGTGTCCCGGCTGCTTTGGGATAGCGTGGCGCTGATGACTTTCCAGGTGCCTATTTACGCCGCGATCATCGCGATCAGCGGGGCATCGGGCGAGGGCCTGTTGCGAGGGATATTGGGCGCGGCCGTGATGATGCTGGTGCTGGGCCGGCCTTACGGCGCGTTTTTGAATGCGATCAGGCGCGTGTTCGGCCTGCCGCCGGGAGGATCGCGGCCGATGTCGCTTAACGAGTAAGCCGTGCGCTTGGGCCTGTCGTGATTGCCGCTCGACGAGTACCCGGACTTGAAGTGTGCCGGGTACTTCGAGCGTCGGTGGTATTGAATCTGCGACGCGGGTTTTACATCGTCGGTTGCGGAATCGGCGTTTCCGCCGGCATCGAGCCCGTCATGCGCGCCGGGCAACCCGACAGACCCCACTTCGTCACGATGCCCTTTTCGATCATGAACTTCTCGACGCACACGTGATAAGCCGAAATCGGGCCCCAGATTTCTTCGTACGAAATAATTCTTGCACCGCTTTCAAGCGTGTAGCTCTTCTTGGGCGGTCCCCACTTGGAAACCAGTTGCTCTTCGGTGCTGCCCACCCATGCTGCATTGACGTCGTTGTAGGTCTTGTTCCGCTTGCCGGTAATCATGCTCATCTGCGCGGAAGTGCAACCCGCGAGCAGCGCAGGCAAAACCACAAGCAGTGCAATTTTTCTCATTTTGATTGTTACCCCGAAGATCGACGATTGAGACTGAGGCGCCTGAACGCGGCACGTTGTTGCTTGACGTTGTGCGTGCATGTCTCACGCACGGCGGCTGCCGCGCGGTGAGGCTGGCCTCGCTTTTTCATGATTTTTGAGGCGCCAATGTATCAGAAAGGTACACGGGCGACCGGTAACAATTCTGACGGTATGTATGGCCTGCAAGCCCCGCCACGTTTGCGGCGCGCGGGGTGTTCAGCGCATGCCGCTCCGCCCATTGCCCTCAACAGCGCACACGCGACCCGAAATTCTTTCGGTGTATGCTTGCCGCCAAAATGCACTGTGCCGGTGCGTGAAACTCTGTCTCCACACCATGACCAAGGCCTTGTTAGTCGAAGACGATGCGAAGCTGGCGCGCCTGATCGCGCAGTTTCTGGAACAACACGGATTCAATGTTGTTCAGGCGTATCGTGGTGATCATGCGGTGGATGCGTTTCGTCGTCACGAGCCGGCCATCACCATTCTGGATCTGATGCTGCCTGGCCGAGACGGCCTGCAGGTCTGCCGGGATCTGCGGGCGTTCTCGTCTGCGCCGATCCTGATGCTGACTGCCCGCGAAGACGACGTGGATCAAATCCTGGGTCTGGAATCCGGCGCAGACGATTACGTCATCAAGCCCGTGGAGCCGCGTGTTCTGCTGGCGCGGATCCGCGCCCTGATGCGTCGTCACAACCAGGCTGAACTGCAGCCTGAACTCCTGGTGTTCGGACCGTTGTCGATCGACCGTCAGACCCGCGCGGTCGTGCTGGCCGGCGCCGAGGTCGACCTGACGACGCTGGAATTTGAAATGTTGTGGGCGTTGGCTAGCCAGGCCGGCCAAGTGCTGACGCGCGACGATCTGCTCAACGCCGTGCGCGGCATCGAGTTCAACGGGCTCGATCGCACCGTGGACGTGTGCATCAGCAAGTTGCGCCGCAAGCTGGACGACGATCCGCGTGACCCGGCGCGCATCAAGACCATTTGGGGCAAGGGCTACCTGTTCTCGCCCAAGGTCCACGAGCTGGGCAATGCTTAGGTTCGTCCTGCGCATTTTCGTGGTGCTGGCCATCGGGTTCGTGCTGTCGAACGAGGTGGTGGACCGGGCGGCGAACTATCTCTTTGAGTCCGAGACAACCAACTACACGCGTGAAGCCGTGCGCGGTCAGCTGCACAGCCTGAAGCAGGAACTGGCCCATGTGCCGCCCGAGGCGCGCCCCGACTACGTGCGCAACACGTTGGCGCCCCATTACGGCTTGGCGTTGCAGGTCCTGAATCCGGCCGACTACAACGCGGCGGAATTTGCGCTGACCGATGTGGAACGCCGCACCATCGACGCCGGCGGATTCTTCCTGCGCGACGACCAGATGAGCTTCGTGGCCGCCATACCCGGTCCGGGCGCGCAGTGGCTGATGGTCAAGCTGCCGCCCGAGCCGCTGGTCGGCA
Organism: Achromobacter animicus; assembly: GCF_040775605.1. Classification (NCBI taxonomy): domain Bacteria; kingdom Pseudomonadati; phylum Pseudomonadota; class Betaproteobacteria; order Burkholderiales; family Alcaligenaceae; genus Achromobacter; species Achromobacter animicus. The sequence goes on along the minus strand of NZ_JAYGJK010000001.1, from coordinate 3,443,437 downwards.
CGTGGGTGATCGTCGCCATCTACGCCGCCCTGGGCGTGATGTTGTGTGGATTCATGCTGGTGTGGGCGCTGCCGGTCTGGCGCGATCTGGAAGCGCTGAAGACCGCCGCGCAACGGATGGGACAGGGCGACCTGCGTGTGCGCGCCGAATTGTCGCGGTTTTCCAGCATCCGTGGGCTGGGCGACACGTTCAACCAGATGGCCGATCGCATCAGTGCGCTGATCAGCAATCAGCGCGAGCTGACCAACGCGGTGTCGCACGAACTGCGAACGCCCATCGCCCGGTTGTCGTTCGAACTGGACATGATCGAGCAAGAGGCCGACGCCGCTGCGCGCAAGCGTCTTGTCGAGGAAATGAAGAACGATGTCGCCGAGCTGGACAGTATGGCATCGGAGTTGCTGATGTACGCCCGCTTGGAGCACAAGCGCGACGACATCCCGCTCCAGCCCCAGGATGCCCGCGGCTGGCTCGATTCCGTTGTGCAGCACGCGTCGTTTGAGGCTGAGCGGGCGCGTGTGCATTGCGAGGTGACGCACTGTGATGCGGGCGAAGTCCGGCTGCATCCGCGTTACATGACGCGCGCGTTGCTGAACCTGCTGCAGAATGCCATCCGGCATGCCGGCGGAAACGTTCAGGTTGGACTGGCCAGTCCAGAGCCTCTGCATTACGTGCTGACGGTGGATGACGACGGACCCGGCGTGCCGCCTGCGGATCGTGAGCGGGTTTTCGATCCCTTCATCCGGCTCGACGAGAGCCGCGCGCGCGGCACCGGAGGAACGGGACTGGGATTGGCCATCGTGCGCCGTGTGGCCCGATGGCACAACGGCGAGGCGCTGGTGTCCGACAGTCCGCTGGGCGGCGCCCGCTTCGTTATCCGTTGGCATGCCGCCTGACTCGACCTGGCGCGCGCGCAACGCACGCGCAAAGATCTTCACAAACTCCCTACAAAGCAGGAAGGATCGCGCGGTGGCGCATCGATAGCATCTCGGCATTTCTCTTTCACGGGGTTGCCGTCATCCATGTTCTCGCTTGCCCGCCTGATTGCCATCGGATCGCTCTTCGTCGCTGTGGGCGGTTGCCAGGGGTTGCCACCCGCCGCGCCCGCGACGATTCAGAAAGGGGACTATGCGGCGGTGGTCGACTACCTGACCGAGCGCATCCCTTACGAAATGGGCGTGTCCAAGGTTCCCGGCCTCTCCATTGCGGTCGTGGACGATCAGCGCATCGTCTGGAGCACGGGTTTCGGGTACGCGGACACGGCACGGCATCGACGGGCGACCGGCGACACGCTGTATCGCGTGGGCGCCATCAGCAAGGTCGTCACGGCGGCGGCCGTGCTTCGCGCCGCGGACGACGGCTTGCTGTCGCTGGACCGGCCGGCTGACGACGCCTTGACGTACGGGCGCCTCGAACCGCGCCGCGACGCCGCGCAGTGGATGGATGCTGCGCCGTTCACCGCCCGCACGCTGCTGGACGTGCATCCGGCCACGCTGGAAGACACGATGGGCCGAGCCCGTGCCGACATGGCGTATGCCTTGCTGGGCGACATGGTGGCGCATGCGGCACAAGAACCGCTTGACGCGTACGTGAGGCGCACCGTTCTTCGACCCCTGAACATGCCGCGCGCGGGATTTCATCCGCACGAGCGCATGAAGGGGCATCGGGCGGCCGGCTACCGGCGCGGCCAGCCCTGGGCGGAAGCGCCACAGCCTAACGCGGCGGCAGATGGCCTGTGGATGAGCGCGTCCGAGATGGCGCGCTTTTCCAGCATGCTGTTCGGGCAAGGCAGAGCCGGCGCCGGATCCGGGGCCGGGCAGGTGCTGTCCGAGCGATCCGCGCAGACGTTGCTGGGTTTGGCAACCGTGGCCGTTAGCAGCATGGATCTGGATTGCCGCCTTGCCTTGTCATGGCTGGCCGCGCCCTGCGGCGACGAATTGGTTAGCGCGACATCGCTACGCGACCATAGCGGTGCGACGGAAGCGTTCCACTCGCGGTGGGTCGTTGCGCCGCAGGACAGACTTGCCGTGATGGTCATGAGCAATGCGGATTCGGGCGAGGCGCTGGTCGGCTCGGTTGCGACGCTGACGATGCGCCTGATGCGCCAGGCCAGGCATGGCATGTAGTCGCCGCCCGGTGCGGCTATCGCAATGTGCCGCGGACAACTTGTGAAGTTGTTCGAAGGGCAGTGCAAACTTCTTCACAATTGTTCAAAGGACGCCGGAATTATGCCGGCCACCTGCCGATACATTGCCCGCCAGCGGCCGACCGGCCGTGCAATCAGCAGGGAGGCCGCAGGTGTCGGAAATCGTTGTGTATGTCAGAAGCAAGCCGCAGCTTGGCGACCAGATCGTCGCCATGCCGACGCTGTATCAGCTCAAGACATGGTGGCCGTCGCGCCGGATCAAGGTGGTCGCGCGTGACGATGTGGGCAGCTTCTACCGCGCGTTGCCCTGGGTCGATGAGTTCGTGCGCGCGGCTACGTTCTTCGACTATCTGCGCAGTCTGAGAAAAGAAACGCGCCTGTCCGTCAGCCTGCATCACAGCAGCGAGCGCTTCGGCGTGGTCAACCTGCTGCGCCCGCCGTCGATCCGTTTGGGGTTCCGCAACGCCCGGATCAGCGACCTGGCCTGGACGCATTGCCACCGCAAGGACGTCACGGAATACATCGGCCAGGCCAATCTGCGCGTGCTGGCCGCATATCGGCCGTTCGACCTGCAAGGCGCGACGCGCGCGTGCTTCCAGATGCTCGCTCGTCCACATGTGCACTCGGTGCTGGGCGCCGACGTGGTGATGATCCCCGGGGGCGGCGCGGGCGCTTTCAAGCGTTGGAGCCTTGCAAACTACGTGAGGCTGGCCGACAGGCTCAAGCCGCTGCTGGGCGCCGGCGCCCGCTTTCTGTTCGTGCTTGGGCAACAGGAAAGCGCCGAGCGGGAAGCCCTGCAGGCGATGCAACGGCCCGATTTTTCCATTGCCTATTGCCGGCCCATTTCGGAATTGAGCGCCATCATGTTGCGCGCGCGCCTGGTGGTGGCCAATGACTGCGGTCCCTCGCATATCGCGCAGGGCGCTTGTGTGCCCTATGTCGGCATCTTCAACGAGGCGAATCCCGAGTGGTTCTGGCAAAGGCCCGGGTCGGCGTTCGTCGTTCCACGGCACCCCCAGAGCGGCATCAACTCGATCACGCCCGGTGAAGTGCTTCCCGCCTGCCTGGATGTACTGGATCATCATGCGCATTCTGCATACGCTCGCTGAGCGCAGCCTCGGCGGCCTGGAGTTCCGCACGCTGGAGCAGGCTAGCTGGCTGCACGACCGTGGCTACGAAGTCGCGATCGCCTCGCCCTCGAACAGTGCCGTCAGCCACGCCGCGCGCGAGCGCAAGCTGACGACCATAGACATCGATTTCAATCCCGCGTACTCGATTCGGACCGTCTTGGCGCTTCGCCGGGCCATCCGATCCCTTCGTATTGAGGTCATCGACAGTCACAGCCGTGCCGACGCGAAGACCGCCGCGCTCTGCCGTGACCTGTGCGCCGTCGTCCGGACGCGTCACTTCGCCAAACCTATGCGTTCCTCCCTGCGTCGCCGGCTGGAATGGGCGATTGGGTGCGATCACGTCATCGCAACCAGCGAAGTCGGCAAACAGGAGCTGCTGGCGGCCCGGTTGGCCGCTGAAGACAGGATCAGCGTTGTCGGGGAGTGGGCCGCGGACAAGTTCTTTTCGTCCAATGATGCGCTCGATGCCAGCCTGCACATCCGTCGCGCCCTCGGGGTGCCCACGCCCAGAGCCGCATACGTCGTCGCCACCATCGGGATGCTGCGGCCAGAAAAAGGGCAGGCTGATCTGCTTCACGTCGTGCAACGCCTGCGCATCCGAGGGGTGCCGGCGGTGGCGCTCGTCGTGGGCATGGCGACCGCTCGCACTCAACCCTATGCCTATGCGCTTTACCGTCTGGCGATCGATCTTGGCATTTCGGACTATGTGGTGTTTGCCGGTCACCGCACCGATGTGCCTGACATGATCCGCGCGGCGGATGTCGTGCTGGTTCCATCCGCAACGGAAGCCTGGTCGCGTATCGTGCCCGAGTCGTTTGCCGCAGCCCGGCCTGTCGTTGCCAGCGATGTGGGCGGATTGCCGGAGATCGTCGTGCCCGGCCAGACAGGCTGGCTTGCTGCGCCCGGCGATATAGCGGGCTATGCCGACTGCATCATGCAAATTCGAAACCGGCCCTGGCGTACCCACGCCATCGTTGCCAATGCGCGGGCGTTCGCGGATACGCACCTGCGCCTGGGCGAACAGATGCTACGCACGCTCGCGGCGTATCGACGCGCCATGGGCGCCAGCTTGCCCTCTGACGGCCACAAGTGCGAGGAGGCGTCTGCATGAATGTGGTCGACGCAACCTGCAAGGTGGCGGAAGGTGGGCCGGTGGGGTGCGCGCGGCCGGCCGATGGCCCGATCCCGGCGTACGGTGAAACGCCGCAGCCTTTGGAACCCATGGCCGGCGAGCATCTGTTGGCGGGCCATGGCGAGCACGGACGCACGGGCATCCTTCTGATTCATCGGGTGGGCGGCCTGCCAAGCGAGCTGCACGAGCTGGCGCGCGGGCTGAATCGGTACGGCTACGCGGTGCTCGTGGTCAAGCTGGCGGGGCACTGCGGCTCTGTGCAGGATCTGGCGGGCGCAGGGTGGCTGGATTGGTTGGCCAGCGTGCGGCGTGGCGCGGGTGTGCTGGCGAGCCGGGTTGATCGCGTGATCGTCGGCGGCGTTTCGACGGGGGCCGTGCTGGCGCTCGCCCTTGCGCAGGAACGTCCGTTCCACGTGGCCGGTGTGCTGGCGCTGTCGCCCGTATTGCATCATGACGGCCGGACGGTTCCGCAACGGGTGAGGGTGGCCTTACGGCTAGTGGCCGCGAGGGCACTGGGCATAGGCCGGCATCGGGCGCTTCTGCGCCGGGAGCGCGCGGCGGGCTTGCCGCGCCTCCCCTGGGGGTCGCTTGCCGAGATGCGCAAACTGGCGGCCTCGGTATCGCGCCGCCTGGACATGCTGCGCGCTCCCTGCCTTGTCATTCATGCGCGGCAGGATGACGTTGCGCCCGCATCGGACGCGTTCAAGATCGTGAAGAGGGCGTGCAACACGAATGTGCAGCTGCAGTTGCTGACAGATCGCCGTCACGTGGTCACGATGGGCCGCGGATGCGGGGATGTGGTCTCGCGGGTGGCGGCGTTTGTCAGCAACACATGCCTTAACCCTTCGCCGCGGGCAGCGCCTTCAGCAACGCTTCGTTGAACCGCTTCGGATCCTGTACCTGCGGGGAATGGCCAAGCTCCGGCCACGTGACGAGCTTTGCATTCGGGATGGCCTTGGCCGCCTTCGGGCCCAGCTCAGGATAGTTGCCGAGCTGTTTTGCCACCTCGGGCGCCGCGGCGTCCTTGCCGGGGGCGGTGTTGTCCTTTTCCCCGATGAGCAGCGTGGTGGGCACGGCGATCTGACCGAACTCGTGCACGACGGGCTGCGTGTAGAGCATGTCGTAGGTCAGCGCCTGGTTCCACGCAACACGTTCGCGGCCTTCGCCTTGCAGCATGCCGGCGGCCATGAGGACCCACTTGTCGTAGTCGTCGCGCCATTGGCCGGCGTAGTAGGTGCCCAGCTGGTACTTCTTCATGCCCTCGAAGTTGGCCTTGAGCTCGCGCTGATACCAGTCGTCGATGCTGCGGTAGGGCACGCCTTTCTGTTTCCAGTCTTCGAGGCCGATGGGATTGACGAGCACCAGGGCGTCGGTTTGCGGGCCGTACATCAGCGCGTAGCGCGCGGCGAGCATGCCGCCCATGGAGTGGCCGACGATGCTGGCGCGGTCGATTTTCAAATGATCGAGCAGGGCGTGGGTGTTGGCGGCCAGTTGATGAAACGAAAACTGGTAGGCCTGCGGCTTGTCGGATTTGCAGAAGCCGATCTGGTCGGGCACGACGACGCGGTATCCGGCCTGGCTCAGGGCGGCGATGCTGGCGTCCCAGGTGGCGCCGCAGAAATTCTTGCCGTGCATGAGCACGACGGTCTTGCCGTTGGGCTTGGCGGCGGCGACGTCCATGTAGGCCATCGACAGCTTCTGGCCTTGCGCGTCCAGCGCCAGCCGCTTGACCTCGTGCGGATACTCAAAGCGCTCCAGGTTAGGACCGTAGTCCGGCACCTTGGGGGCGTCTGCCGCGATGGCGCTGCCGGCAAGCGCCACGCCCGCGCAGAGTACGCTCAGCCGGAGATGTTGGGATCGTGTCATTCATGTGACTCCTGTTATGACGCCGGCCCGCTGCCGGCGCTGTACAACAGGGACAGCAAAAATGGGGCCTGGGTTCCGCAGGGGGTGAACTCGAAGGCCATCGTCATTCTCCCTGCGTCGCGGGGGTGGCGGACGGTGCCGGCAGCAGGCCGCCGGTTCCTGGCGGGTAATGCGACGCTGCATATTGTCTGGCCTTGGCCTGGAAGTAGGCTTCGACCCACTTGAAACGTTCGCCGTCCTTGGCAAGCCCGACGGTGTTTGCAATGGCGGCGAGGCTGATGGTGTGTCCGCCCGCGCCCCAATTGCCTTCCGACACTTCCTCGATGATGACCAATGCGCCGCTGCCGTCTTGGCGCGTGGCGCCCAGGCTTTCCATCATGGCTGCGTGTACCGACGCGTGGACCTCAGACTTGTGCTGCTGGCTCATGTAGCCTTCAGGAATGCTGACGCGGGCGAGCAGGCGGCCGTGGGTGCGTATGGGCGTGTCGTCGATCTTACCGCCAACCCACCAGTCTTCGGCGGGCACTTCGGTGAACAGCACCGACGCGAAGGCCAAGCCGCCCGGGGTGCGGGCGCCGCCTTCCATCGTCAACAGCACCTCCGTCAGCCGCTTGCCCGTTTCGTTCTTGCTGGCGGGGTCGAGCATCCCCTTTGCGTAATACAGCTGAATCACTGGCATGACATTCTCCTCGCATCCCCCAGACGGGGGGCAAGCGGCGTGTGAGTACAAGCGCCGCTTGCAACGCAGGTTGATCTGGACGGCGTTACTGGATGGTTTCAATAATGAGGAGATCGGCGCCTTCACCGTCCGTCTGAATCGTGATGGGGCGATCGCCCCAAACGCCTCGGCTATCGCGGCGCGCCAGCGTGATGTCATCGACACTGGCCTCTCCGTCCAGCATGAACACATAAACGCCATGACGATTTGATTTGGGCGTGTATTGCAGGTGCATTGCCTGGTCGGCCACCAACCTTGAAACCGATACGTCCTGGCTGATTCGCAAGGCGCCGTCGGCGTTGCCCACCAGTTGCGTAAGCTGGTTGCGGCGCGTGCTCGCATCGAAGTGGCTGCGCGTATAGGAGGGCGGCGTCAGCAGGCGGTCGGGCAAGAGCCACAGATACAGCACTTGCATATCGGTGCTGGCCAGATTCAATTCGGAATGCTTGCCGCCGGAGCCGGCAGAGAAGGCGTAGAAGTCATTCGGTCCAAGTTGATCGATGTTGCCTACCGTGTTCACGTGCGTCAACGTGCCCGCCAGAACGAACGCGCAAATGATGAAGTCATGGTGGCGGTGCATGTTGTAGCCGCTACCGGTGCCACTGAATACTTCTTCGCCAAAAACGCGGATCCGGCCGAATCCGGGAATGCCGCTTTGGTAAGCGCCAAAGTTGAAGCTGGAATGGCGGGTCACCATGCCTTCGGGGTGGCCGGCGATATAGCTGGACGCTTCGCCCGTCGACAGAAATTTTTCAAAGCCGCGGTCGTGCGCGCGCAGCACAAAGTCTTTGTTCATGATGAGTTCTCGGCAGGCGTTCAGACGAGGGCGTGCGCGGCGGCTTCGGCGCTGGCGTACGGAAGTTCGACCATTTCGAACCGGCTCTTTGGGGTGCCGCAGTCGGGGCAGACCCAATCGTGGGGAATGTCGGCCCATCGGGTTCCTGGCGCAATGCCGTGTTCGGGCAGCCCCAGGGCTTCGTCGTACAGAAAGCCACAGCCAAGGCAGACGTGGCGCTTCAAAGGTTCATCCATAGATGTCTCCATTGGGCCAATTCGCCTCGGCCCGGGGCGAGCGCATCAGGTAGCGCGTGACGCATTTATATAGCGCGTCACGCGCTACTGCAAGGGATTTGATATAGTGACGGTTCGATTTTTTCCAGGGGATCTCGATGGAAAGCGTCACCAATTTGCGGGAAATGGTGCTGGCGCAACTGCGCTCCCGCATCGTGTCGGGCGAAGCGGCGCCGGGCACCATTTATTCCGTGCCGGCAGTGGCGACCGAGATGGGGATGTCCACGACCCCGGTACGCGAGGCATTGCTGGAGCTGAGCCGCACGGGCCTGGTCGCGCCGCTGCGCAATCGGGGGTTCCGTGTGGAAGCGGCTACGCCCAAGGACCTGGAGAACCATTTTGACGTGCGCATCATGCTCGAATCGGGGGCGCTCGTCGCAGTTGCGCGGGCGGGTCTCACCGACGCGGCGCCGCTGATTGAGCTGGCCGATGCGGTTGCCGCCGCCGTCAAGGCAGGCAATGTCGCCGATTACATCGAAACGGACCGCCGGTTCCATGAAGCGTTGGTGTCGCGCGCGAACAATCCGCTGCTGACACGAATGATCATGGACCTGAGAGCCGACATGCGCCTGTATGGAATCAATTCGCCGGAGGGTCTGGAGCGGCAGCGCGCGTCCGTGTCGGAGCACTACGAAATGATCGAGTTGGCGCAAACGCGGCAGACCGAGGCAATTGCCGCGTTGATCACCCGGCATATCGAATCCTGGAAGCCGCTGCTGACGGCCGCGCTGCAGGACGTGTCGGCGGGGAGTGCGAGGGCCCGAGCCTGATCAGCGCCCGGCGCCCCGTGCACGGCGGTTGGCGGAATGCCTTCCCGCCGCCGCCTCACGTCGCATAGAGATTCGTCAACGATGCCTTGACGAAACCTCCATCCACCACGAGATCCTGTCCATTCACATACGACGACGCATCGCTGGCAAGAAACGCGACCGCGCCGCCAATGTCCGCCGGCCGCCCGATCCGCCGAGCAGGAATGCTTGCAATGCGCTTGTGCAGCACACCTTCATTTCGATAGTGCGGTTCGGACAGTGGCGTGCGTATCATGCCGGGGCTGATGGAATTCGCGCGTATGCCCAGCGGTCCCCACTCCACGGCCATCTGGCGCGTCAGTGCCTGCAGCGCCGCCTTGGTCGTGCCGTAAGCGCCGAGCCGGGTTGGCGTCTGGGCGGAGATCGATGACACATTGATGATGCTGCCGCCCTGTTGATCCCGCATCAACGGAAACACGGCCTGCGCGCACAGCAACGCGCCGCGCAGATTGATGCGGAAGATGCGGTCCCAAAGTTCAAGCGGCAGCGCCTCCAGTCCCACCGGCGCCGCGCTGACGGCGGCGTTGTTGACCAGTATGTCGCACCGCCCAAATCGGGTTCGCACCTGGTTGGCCATTTCTTCAACCGAGGCGGAATCGGAGACATCACAACGCACGTTCAGGCGGCCATCGACATCCGAGCCGGCAGGGCATGCGTTGACATCCACCTGGACGACGGCGGCGCCCATCGCATGCAGGTGCTCGCAAATGGCAAGACCGATTCCGCCGGTCGCGCCGGTTACCACCGCCACGCGGTCCTGCAAGGCATCGGAGGAAAAAGGAAGTTTGAAAGGCGTGTCCATGCGCGCTTCCTATTTGTTCTTCAGGTCGGCCACTTTCGCCAACCCTTGCCAGATGACGGCGTCGCGTTTGATGGATGCTGCGAATTCCTTTGCAGACATGTCCGCCGGCACGATCATGTTCTGGCCTTCGATTTTTTCCCGCACGTCCGGCGTGTGCTGCGCGCGATAGACCTCGGCGTTGAGCTTGTCGATGATCTCGGCCGGCGTGCCGGCGGGGGCGAAGACGCCGTACCAGCCGTCCGCCTCAAATCTGTAGCCTTGTTCCCCCAGCGTCGGGACGTCCATCGACGCGGGCCAGCGCCTTGATCCGGTCTGGCCCAGGGCGACCAGCTTGCCGCTGCGCATGTGGGGAATGGGCGAGGCGATGTCCATGAAGCCGACGCTGATGTTGTTGGCGATCAGGTCGGTGCTCTCGGTAACCAACTGCTTGTAGGGCACGTGCGGCATGTCCAGGCCGTAGTGCGCCTTGATGCCTTCCATGGCCAGGTTGCCGGACGAGCCGGTGCCCCACGAACCATAGGCGAGTTTGCCAGGATTGGCCTTGGCGTACGCGACCATGTCGGCCAGGTTCTTGAAGCCGGTGGTCGGATTGGCGACCAGCAGGATTCCGGCGGCCCCGACCTGGGCGATAGGGAGCAGGTCTTTTTCCGGATCGTACGGCAGCGAGGGAAGCACGACTGGATTGAGCAGGATGGCGGAGGAGGGGGCGAACAGCAGGGTGTAGCCGTCTGGCGCCGCCTTTGCCACCGTGTCGCACGCAATCATGCCGTTAGCGCCGGGCTTGGCTTCCACGACCACCGGCTGGTTCAGCGCCTTGGCAAGCGGCGCGGCGATCAGGCGCGCGAAGATGTCGCCGCCCGCGCCGGACGAGCCGGCGACGACAAGGCGGACGGGGCGCTCCGGCCACCCGCCTTGGGCGGCAAAAGCGTTCACACCCAGGCCCATCAGCATGCCGCCGAGCAGGATGGCGCGTCGTGTGGGTAAAGGATGGGTCATTGCAGCGTCTCCATAATTTTTGATTTATTGGAGCTTTCAAATTCTAGGTAGCCGTACCGGATTGGCTATAGCTGAAACCGCAGTTCAGAACTGCGCGAAACGAAGAAGTCGCGGCCACCGTTGTCGGCAACGGCGATGACGCAGTGCTGCGTTTTCTGCAGGAGAGTTCTTCGGGATGGTGGCTGAATCAACGGATGGGTGCTCTATACACTTTTTGTGGGTCAACATATGAAGAGCCAGCCATGCCTTTCACACTTCGCCGCCGGTCGCCGCTTCGCTTGCCATTTCTTCAGACGATTCGTCTGTCGATCCGCCCGCCATTTCGATTGCTGTTGGGTAGCGCGGTGCTGACGGCACTATGTTCGTTTTCCGCCACGGCGCAAACAGACTATCCGACGAAACCGGTGCGGCTCGTGGTGCCGTATCCGCCGGGCGCGGCTACCGACGCGATCTCGCGCGCGTTTGCCCAGCAGTTGGGAACGATCATGGGGCAGCCCGTGGTCGTCGAAAACCGGCCTGGCGCGGGTTCGGCGATCGGCATCACGGCGGTGAAAGGCCGGCCGGCCGACGGGTACACGCTGTTGGTCCATGCCGAAGGGTTCTACAGCGCGAAATTGACGACGCCGGGCGCGGGCTACGCGTTTTCGGATTTCGAGATTCTTGCGCCGTTAGGTCAGAGCAGTTACGCCTTCATCGTGCCAGCCGACAGGGGCTGGAATCGTCTCGAGGACCTGAAGGGGGCAAAGCGCGAATTGGATATCGGCATCGCCGACCTGGGCGTGGGCACTTATTCCACGCTGGCCGCGCGACTGGCATCAGGCCTTCAGACGCAGTACCGTCCCATTCCCTTCAAAGGCGGCGCGGAAGGCCTGACGGCGATCCTGGGCGGGCAGATCGACGGCTACTTCACCACGATTGGCACGACGCAGAACGTCAAGGACAATCCTCACGTCAAGGTGTTGGCGTATACCGGGCGGCCAGGAAGCACCTCGCATCTGCCCAGCGTGAAGACGTTCGCAGAACTCGGCGTGCCGGACATGGTATTTCACAGCAGCTACAGCGTGGCCGTGCGGACGGGCATTCCTGAACCGGTGAGAGACAGGCTGGCAGGATTCGTCAGGCAGGCGGTTGCGTCTGAAGAAATGAATAAGGCGCGCCGCGATCTGTACCTGGACGAATACAGCGGGAGTCTGGACGAGTACAAGCAAGAGCTTCTGGGCCTGGCTGCGGAATTCGAAGCCAGCGCGCGGGCCCGCAAGGCGGAATGATTTCAGGAGGCCACGGCTTCCGGTTGCTGGCGCAAGCGCAGTACCGGGGACGTAAACAGCACGGCGAACTGAATGAAAAACCCCAGGGTCGACACCCAAAGACACGCCTCCACCCCAAACCGCGCCGCCAGCGCCGCGCCGATCAACGCGCCGATGGGCCGCGCGCCGAAGTTGGCGGTCACGATGACGGACGACACGCGGCCCAGCAGGGCGTTGGGCGTCACCGATTGACGCAGCGTGGTGGTGGTGATGGTCCACAGGATCGGCCCGGCGCCGAACAGAAAGAACCCCACCGCCGCCCATGCCCCTGACGGATAGACCAGCGTCGACAAGAGGAAGAAGCTGGCCAGCAAGGCGGACAGCGGGCCCGCGCCAATCATCGCGCCGAACGGCAGGCGGCGGGCGAGCCACGGGGCGGCCAGTGCGCCGGCCAGCATGCCCGCGCCGTAGACCCCCAGCGTAATCCCCACGCCCGCAGCGGACAGGCCGAGGCGGTCGACGGCGTAGGCGACGTAGATCGCCAGCAGGACAAACCAGGCGGTATTGAAAAAGAGGGCGGTCAGGAGGACCGGACGCAGCAGGGGATGGGTGGCGACGAAGGCCGCCCCTTCGCGCAATTCGGTGAGCGGATGACGGCGTTGTGTCGTCTTCGGCGCGTCCTGCGGCAGGCCTGCCAGGAAGACGGCGGCCAGCAGCGACAGTGTGGTCGCGAGCACATAGGCGGTGGAGGCGCCCATCCACCCCACGAGCGCGCCGCCCGCCGCAGGGCCGGCCGAAAACGCGGCGCTGCGCGCCAGTTCCAGCCAGCGGTTGGCATTGGAGAGTTCACCAGGCGGAACCAGCTTGGGCACCAACGCAGGCGCCGCCACGTTGTAGGCGACGGTGCCCACTGCCCCGGCGAAGCCCAGCGCGGCGAGCCATTGCAGGCTGAGGCCGCCGGACCACAACAGCGCCAGCAGTACGATCAGGCTTGCCGCGCGCACGGTCTCGGCGGCGGTCATCAGCGAGCGGCGCGACATCCGGTCGGCCAGCACGCCGGCGGGCAGGGACAGCAATAGGAACGGCAGCGTCTGCGCGGTTTGCAGGTAGCCGGTCTGCGCGGCGGTGGCGCCCAAGGCCAGCACGGCATACAGCGGCGCGGCGGCGAGCGCGATCTGCTCGGAGAACTGTGCGGCCAGGTTCGACGCCGCGAGGCGGCGGAAAGCGGAGGGCAGGGCGGGCATGGACGGGGCGGCGGGCGCCGCGGAAACGGCAAGGGCACGATGATGATCGTACCCTTGCGGCCCTGCACTCCGGTCCTTGCTCGAACGCGCCCCGATCAGGGAATCGGGGGGTAGTCGCCGAAGCCGTCAGGCCAGGTGGTCAGCACGTCGTAGCCGGTCTCGGTGACGACGACCATATGCTCCCATTGCGCGGATAGCGAGCGGTCCTTGGTGACGACCGTCCAGCCGTCGGGGAGTTGCTTGGTCTGCGGCTTGCCGGCGTTGATCATGGGCTCGATCGTGAACATCATCCCGGGCTGCAGCACCAGGCCTTCGCCGGGGCGGCCGTAGTGCAGCACCTGCGGGTCGTCGTGATAGATCTGGCCGATGCCGTGGCCGCAGTATTCGCGCACGATGCTGAAGTGCTCGCGATGCGCGACGGTCTGGATGGCGTGGCCGATGTCGCCCAGCGTGGCGCCGGGCTTGACGGCCATGATGCCGGCGCGCATGGCTTCGTACGTGGTGTTGACCAGGCGGCGCGCAAGCGGACTGGGCTGGCCGACGTAGTACATGCGGCTGGTGTCGCCAAACCAGCCGTCCTTGATGACGGCCACGTCGATGTTCAGGATGTCGCCGTTCTTGAGCACCTTGGCCGACGGGATGCCGTGGCAGATGACGTGGTTGACCGACGCGCAGATGGTCTTGGGAAAGCCGTGGTAGCCGACGTTGGCGGGCGTGGCTTTCAGCACGTTGACGATGTAGTCGTGACAGACGCGGTCGAGCTCATCGGTGGTGACGCCGGGACGGACGTGTTCGCCGATCATGTGCAGCACTTCGGCCGCCATGGCGCCCGCCTTGCGGGCCATTTCGATGTCGGCGGCCGATTTGATGGAAACCTTCTTGGCCATTTATGCGGCCTCCTGCTGTAAGGGTTGCGGCAACCCTTGCGAGAGGGAGGCGATGGTGAAGCCTTCTGCCTGGTCGATGCGGATCAGCAGTTGGCAGATGTCGGCGTGGCGCAGTTCGGGATAGAGCTCGGACAGCATGCCGATGCGCATCCAGTGTTCGGCCTGGGAATTGATCGAGCGGCTGAGAGCGCCGCTGGCGACGCGCAGGTTCTCATGCATCTGCTCGGAAATCTTGACGATACCCATAGTGGATGTTCCGTATATGTTTTGTATATGGAACGTATCGTACTGCGGCGGGAGGCCGCGTGCAAATCGGCCCTCAGGCTTCCTTGCTTTCCTTGCTTTCCTTGCGCGGCTTGGCGCGCGTGGACTTTTTGGCTGCGCCCGCGCGCGGCGCATCCTTCGGTGCGGGGGCGGCCGCGGCGGTCATCTGTTCCATCCACATCAGCGCGTCGGTGTACGACAGGAACTGCTGCAAGTAACCGGGCGACATTTCGCGCATCAGGGTCAGCGCGCGGTGCACGAGCTGGTTCGAGTTGAGCGGGCCGGCGTTCTTGTGGACCCGTTCCTGCGATTGGCGGACCTGGCGGTCGGCGCTGAAGCGGGACCAGAGCGCGCGGAATTCATCGAGCAGCGGCAGCTCGGGGTAGGCGGCGCGCAGGCCTAGCGGGTCGCGGATATCGTCGGAGCCAAGATAGGCGATCAACTCGGCCAGCGGTCCGCCCGACACGGCGTCTTGCGGCGTCTCTGCATCAGCCTCAGCGCCTGCATCCGCAGCCGCATCCTCCGCACCGATCAACTCCCCCTCATACGCCGCGATCAGACCCGCCAGCCGCTCGTCCAGCCGCTGACGCACCGCGCCGTCGTACGCGGCCGCGCGGCGGTCCAGCGCGTCGATCAGGTGAAAGCGCAGCGGGTTGACGCGATCCGCGCCGCTGGCGCGCCAGGCGTCCAGCACCGCACGTGCATTCAGGCTCTCAGCGCGGCTGCCGTCACTGCTCACCGGGCTTACCCGCTTCGTTGGACGGCTTGGGGATGGGCGTGATTTCCACGCGGCGGTTCTTGGCGCGGCCTTCCTCGTCGGCGTTCGACGCCACGGGTTGCTCGGCGCCAAATGCCGCGGCAAACACCGTTGACGACGGCACGCCTTCGTCGATCAGGGCGCGCGTCACCGTGAGCGCGCGCTGGGCGGAAAGGTCCCAGTTGTCCGCGAAGCGGCGGTTGCCTTCGCGCACCTGCTGGTCGTCGGTAAAGCCGCTGACCATCAGGATTTCGTTGTGGGTCTTCAGGTAGGCGGACAGCGGCTCGATCAGGGTTTTCAGGATCTCGCGGCCCTCGGGCTGGAGCTGGTCGGAGTTCAGCGCGAACAGCACGCTGCCGCTGATGCCGATGCGGCCGTTGATGAGCGTCACGCGGCCGGCGGCCAGGGGGCCCGCCAGCGCCTGCTCCAGGGTTTCGCGGCGATGGGTTTCTTCC
The DNA here is from genome assembly GCF_040775605.1 of Achromobacter animicus. Classification (NCBI taxonomy): domain Bacteria; kingdom Pseudomonadati; phylum Pseudomonadota; class Betaproteobacteria; order Burkholderiales; family Alcaligenaceae; genus Achromobacter; species Achromobacter animicus. The sequence continues at coordinate 3,427,916 of NZ_JAYGJK010000001.1, read as the reverse complement.
TGGCGCTGCTTGACCTCTTCTTCCAGCTGCGTCGACAGCTGCAACTGCACCGCGACGACGCTGACCAGGATGAGGACGAAGGCGCCCAGCAGCACGGACATCAGGTCGCCGAAGACGGCCCAGGCGGGCGCCGTTGCCTCCACGCCGCCGTCGATATCCTCGCTCATGCCGTTTCCGCTCCGGCGGTGGCGCGCTGGGCGGCCAGCTGCTGCAGGTTCTCGATGATCTGCTTCTGCGACATCAGGCTCAGGTCGACGACCTCACGGGCCTGCGCCACGTAGTAGGAAAGCTGCTCGTCGCCGCGCGCGATGGACTTGTCCAGCGCGGCTTCGATGCGTTGCAGATGCGCCGTAAGCTTGTCGTTCGATTCGCCGAAGGCCTGCACTGCCGCGCCAAAGGATTCGCCCAGGCTGGCGACTTCGACGGCGCTGCTGGTGACCAGCGACGCCACGTCGGACAGCTTGCCGGTTTCGGATTCGACCTGCGCGGTGAACTGCGCGCCCACGCGTTCCAGCATGTCGGCCGACGAGGCGACCAGCCCGTCCACGGCGGTGCGCTGCTCGGCGGCGGTATGGTTGACGGCGTCCAGCAGCGTGCTCAGCGTTTCAAGCAGGCGGTTGCGCTCCTGCAGCATGTCGTTGTCGCGCACCATGCTGTCAGACAGCTTCTGGCGCAGTTCGCCGATGACCTCGGCGGCGGCGCGGGGCGCTTCAGAAGCCGCTTGAACCAGACGGCCGATCTCGGCGATGGTTTCGCTGGCGTGGGCCTGCGTCTGGGCAGTGATGTCCTGCGCGGTCAGGCTCAGCGTGTCGCAGATTTCCTGCTGCAAACCGGCAGCTTGCGCGCCGGCCTGCTGCCATTCGGTACGCAGCGCGTCGGCCATGGCCGCCAGCTTGCCGGTCCAGGCGGTAAGGCGTTCCTCGTCGTTGGCCGCCAGCGCCGTTTGCAGGGCAGTGTGCGATTGTTCCAGCGTCTGAAGCAGCTCGGCGGCTTGCGTGCCGAAGGCGGCGGACGCGGTTTCCAGCGCCTGGCGATTGTCGCGGGCGAGTTGTTGGCCGGTTTCTTCCTGGCGGGCCTGCGCATCGGTCCAGGCCTGCGTGACGCCGCCGGCTGCCGTTTCCAGGCGCGTCGACACGCTTTCCAGCAGGGCGGCCTGCTGCTGCGTCTGGGCAGTGATGTCGCGGGCGGTCTGAGCGAGCGCGTCGCTGATTTCGAGCTGGCGCAGGGCGGCCTGGGTGCCGGCCTGTTCCCATTCCTCGCCCAGCTTGGCGGCCATTGCCGTCAGCGAACCGGACCAGGCGGCCAGACGCTCCTCGTCGCGCGAGGCCAGCGCGGTTTGCAGGTCGGCGTGCGATTGATCCAGCGTGCGCAGCAACGCGTCGGCATGCTGGCCAAAGGTGGCCGCGGCGGTTTCCAGCGCGCGCTGGTTGTCGGCGGCCAGTTGCTTGCCCAGGTCTTCCTGCCGCGTTTGCGCGTCGCGCCAGGCTTGCGTGACGCTGCCTGCCGCGGTTTCCAGGCGAGAGGACACGTCCTGCAGCAAGCGGGCCTGCGCCTCGGTCTGGCCGGTGATGCCGCGCGCGGTCTCGGCCAGTGCGTCGTTGATTTCCTGCTGACGGGCCACGGTGTTCGCGCCGGCCTGTTCCCATTGCTGGCCCAGCTTGGCGGTCATGGCGCCCAGCGTACTGCTCCAGACGGCAAGGCGGTCTTCGTCGCGGGCGGCCAAGGCGGCCTGAAGTTCGGTGTGCGATTGGTCCAGCGTGCGCAGCAGCGAGGCGGCGTGCTGTTCGAAGGCCGCCGTGGCGGCTTCGAGCGCCGCCTGGTTGCCCGCGGCCAGCTTGCCGCTGGATTCTTCCTGGCGGGCGAGGGCGCGGGTCCATTGGTCCGACACGCCGATGGCGGCGGCCTCTATGCGCGCCGACACGCCTTCCATCAGCGCAGCTTGCGCCGCGGCCTGTTCGGCCACGTCGCGCACGGTCTGCGCCAAGGTGTCGTTGATTTCCTGTTGGCGGGCGGCGGCTTGCGCGCCAGACTGCTCCCATTCCTGGCGCAGCGTGGCGCCCATCGCGCCCAGCGTTTCGGTCCAGGCGGCCAGGCGCTGCTGATCGCGCGAGGCCAGATCCGTTTGCAGCGCGGCGTGCGAGGCGTTCAGGGTGCGCAGCAGCGATGCGGAATGCTGCTCGAAGCTGGCTGCCGCGGCGGTGAGCGCCTGCAGGTTGTCGCCCGCCAGCTTTTCGCCGGCTTGCTGCTGGCGCGACAGCGCGTCGGTCCAGGCTTGCGACATGTTGCCGGACGACGCTTCCAGGCGCGCCGACACGCTGTCCAGCAGGTTGGCCGAGCGTTGCTCGAAGGTCTGGGCGAAGCGGTCGAGCGAGGCGCGCAGGTCTTCGGCCATGGCCTCGCTGGCGCGCTGCTGGCCGGCCACAGCCTGGCTCCAGATGCCGGCAACGTCGGTCGTCGCGGCTTGCAGGCCGGCGGTCAGGCCTTCCAGTTGCTGGCGCACGGCCTGCGAGACAGTGTCCTGCAGCGTGGCGGTTTCGCGCGACAGGCTGTCCATGGTGGCTTGCACGACGGGCTGCAGCGCTTCGCCGGCGGAGCGCGCGCTTTGCGCCACGCTGTCCTTCATGGACTGTTCCATCACGGATGCGAGGCGGGCGTAGGCGGCTTCGGCCTTGCCCTGGAAGGCGGTCTGACTGGCGATCTGGCGTTCGTTCAGCGCCTGATTCTGCTGTTCCATGCTCTTCATCATGGATTCCAGCTGGCCGACGATGGCGGGCATCGCGTCGGCCTGACGTTGCATCACTTCAGCCTGGCGCTGGAGCAGCTTGAAGGATTCTTCGCGCTGGTAGCTTTGCGAATACACGCGCAACGTGGTCGCGGCCTGGGTGTCCAGCAGTTGCGCGGCGTGGACGCGGTCGCGGCGGCACAGTGCGGCCAGGAGGCCCAGCATGGCGGACGCGGCGACGCCAGCGATCGAGGTGCCGAACGCAAAGCCCAGGCCCTTGACGGGTGCGGCCAGCGACGCGCGGATCGCGGCCAGATCGGTGGAGCTTTCAAGCGCAAGGCCAGTGCCGCGCAGCGTGACGACCATGCCGAGGAAGGTGCCCAGCATGCCCAGCAGCACCAGCAGGCCGACGAGGTAGGGCGCCAGCGTCGGGCCGGGCAGGCCCACGCGCTCGCCTTCGATACGCAGGCGCGCCGCGTTGCGCAGGCCGGCCGGCACCTTGTCCAGCCAGGCGCCCAGGCTGCCGGGCGCTTCCTTGATGTCCGTCACGGCGCGTGACAGGGCAGTCGTTGCCTGCTGGTAGCGCAGCAGCTCGAGCGCGCCGGCCAGGTAACAGACGCCGATCAGCAGCGTCACGGCCAGCGCCAGCGGGTTCGTTCCCGCGTAACCAGCGCCGATCCAGCCCACAACGGCCAGTCCGGCCAGGAAAACCACGATATTGATCAGAGTCTTGGACATAGTGTCCTAATTAGCTGGTGCGAAGGGCGGCAAGCAACCCTTCGACCGGTTGTAAACGAACATCCAATTCGGCCAGCAGCACGGCGCGCATGTCGGCGCGGAACGTGTCCAGCCAGGCGCCCGCGGTAATTGCCGGGACGGGCGCCGCCGCGTTGGCTGGCGCGGCGTCAAGGGCTGCGACCGCTGCATCGCCGTCAGCCCTTGCATTGCCGTCGGCCCTTGCATTGCCGTCGGCCCTTGCATTGCCGTCGGCCCTTGCATTGCCGTCCGCCTCCGCCGCGATATCAGCCGGCGCGTCGGCGTCAGCCACGTCCTGCGCCTCGGCAGCAGCCTGGGCTTCTGCGGCAGCCAGCGCCGCTTCCTCGGCCTTGCGCAGCCGGTCAAAGTGCGTCTGCAGCAGCTTCGGAATCGCGCCGAGCAGGGCCCGCTCCTTGGGCAGCAGCGCGCGGTCCATGATCGCGTCCACCACGGCCAGGCGCGTCCATTCGCCATTGCGCGCCGCGACCATCCCGCGCAGACGGCTGCGCAGATTGCCAATGCTGGTCTCCATCGTGTGCTGCAACGAGAGATACCGCTGGCGAAAACTCGAGTAATCGAACTCGTCCTCGGCCAGGACGGCAGCCAGTTTCTTGGCTGGCGCCGGTACCGGGGCAATCCGCTTGGCGGCCGTGGCCGCCGTGTCACTGGCGATGGCGTCCGCCAGGGTGGTGCGCACGCGCACGCATTCGCGTTCTTCGGCGCTGCTGAACAGGCGGGCGCCGGGCGCAATGACCGGCGGGCTTGTATTCAAGGCCGCCGACAGGGCGATCGCGTCCGTCCAGCCAAGCCATTGGCTCAGATGGTCGGATAGCGACTGCCTGGACTGCTGGACATCCGCGTCCGTCAGGCGAGTCAGCAAGCGAATGAGCGTCGGGCCGCTTAAACCTGTGCGCTGGGGGGCTTGCAACATACCACCAGAGTCAAAAAGGGGGGAGTTTACACGCTGCGACGGGCCGAGAGGGCCTGTACAGGCGGTCCGGGCGGCCGTCCGGGTCACAAAACGGGGCCGCATCACGGACGCTGCGTCCAAGGCGCTGCAATACTGTGTCGCCGCCCAGCGAGCAGGAACCCTGGGCCCGCATGGCCGTCGAACGTTCCATGGATGCCCGCACCCCCTGGCGATTTGCCCGACGACTTCTCATGCTGGCCGCGTTGGCCGCCCTGGCGGTCTGGGCCTGGCCGCGTCTGCCGGAGGCGGCGCGCGCGCCCTGGCACATGGCGCGGCTGTCCTGGCAGGACGCGCCCGTGTCGCTGTCCGTGCCGGTGCAGGGCGTTGCGCCCCGGCGGCTGGCCGATACCTGGGGCGCGGCGCGGTCGGGCGGGCGCACGCATCAGGGCATCGATATTTTTGCCAAGCGCGGCACGCCGGTGGTGTCTGCGACCGAAGGCGTGGTCACGCGCATCGGCGAAAACACGCTGGGCGGGCAGGTCGTCTGGGTGATGGGACCGGGCCGGCAGATGCACTATTACGCGCACCTGGACGGCTACGCGGATATCCGTCGCGGCCAACTCGTTGCCCCGGGCGACGTGCTGGGCTTTGTGGGCAATACCGGCAACGCCAAAGGCACGCCGCCGCATCTGCATTACGGTATCTATGCAGGGGGCGGCGCGCTCAACCCGTATCCGCTGTTGACCGCTCCCCCCGCAACGCAAGGTTCATCTCTGCCCGTATCGTCCGCGCAATAGCCCTGCAACCAGCCCGCTGCGCGGTGTAGATTGGTGCCCAGGCCAGAACAACGGGGCAGGCAGTGCCGCACTTTCCATGGACTTTCTGATTGAAACGGCGGCGCGCGCGTTGGCCGCAGGCGACCCGCTGGGCGCGTTGAACCAGGTGGCGCTGCGCAGCGACGCGCCTGCGCTGGCCTTGCGCGGCATTGCCTTCGCGCAATTGGGTGATCTGCCCCGCGCCAGGACGCTGCTGCGTAGCGCCGCCCGTGGGTTTGGTCCGCGGCAAGCGGTGGCGCGGGCCCGCTGCGTGGTTGCCGAAGCCGAGATCGCGCTGGCTTCGCGAGATCTGGGCCACCCGGACAAGGCGCTGGATACGGCGCGCGCCACGCTGCAGGCGCACGGCGACGTGGTCAACGCGGCGCATGCCGGTCATCTGACGGCGCGCCGCCAGTTGCTGCTGGGGCGGCTGGAAGACGCGGAGCACACCCTCGCGCAGGTGGATGCCGGCTCACTGCCTTGGGCGTCGCGGGCCATCCAGGACCTGATCGTCGCGGGCATCGCACTACGCCGCCAGCAGGCGGCCGCCGCTCGCGCAGCGCTGGCGCGCGCGGAACAGTGCGCGGAGCGGGCCGGAATTGCGGCGCTGATGGCGGAAGTGGACCACGCGGTGCAGGCATTGGACGCGCCCGCCGCCCGGCGTATCGGACGCGACGGCGAGTGCACGTTGTCGCTGGACCAGGTCGAGGCCTTGCTGGCGTCCGGCACGCTGGTCGTGGATGCCTGCCGGTTCGCTGTGCGGGGTGGGCAAACGGCTGTCGCGCTGGCTGGCCGTCCCGTGCTGTTTGCGCTGGCGCGGGCGTTGGCGCAGGCCTGGCCCGAGGATGTGACGCGCGACGCGCTGATCGCCCAGGCGTTTCGCACGCGCTACTTTGACGAGACGCATCGTGCGCGCCTGCGCGTCGAGATGGGCCGCCTGCGCACCGCGATCCGCCCGTTGGCCGGTGTCCACGCCACTCGGCACGGCTATGCGCTTGCGCCTGCGGGCGCTTGCGACGTTACGGTGCTGGCGCAGGCCGGCGACGAAGCGGATCCGGAGCAGGGGGCGCTGTTGGCCTTTCTGGCTGACGGCGAGGGCTGGTCGAGTTCGGCGCTGGCGCTGGTGCTCGGATCGAGCCAGCGCACCGTGCAGCGCGCGCTTGAGGCCCTGGCCGAGGCCGGCAGGGTGCAGGCCTTCGGCCAGGGGCGCGCGCGGCGCTGGATGCTGCCGCCGGTGCCTGGATTCACGACAAGCTTGTTACTCCCGGCGATTCTGCCCGCCCAGTAGCATGGAAGCACCCCTACAAAAGGAAGCCACCATGAAACGATCACAAGCCGAAATCCTCCGTGAATATGGCCCGTTCCCGGGCGTCGAGGCCGTCCATGGGCTGACCTATGACGGCAAGCAGGTGTGGTTCGCCACGGGCGACAGCCTCGTTGCCCTGGACCCGGCCACCGGACAGACGTCGCGCTCGCTCGACATCACCGCGAATGCGGGCACGGCCTTCGACGGCACGCACCTCTATCAGATTGCCGATGGCCGGATCCAGAAGGTCGATCCGCAAAGCGGCAAGGTGCTGTCCGCCATCCCGGCGCCCGGCGGCGAGGGCGTGTCCGGCCTGGCCTGGGCGGAAGGCAGCCTGTGGGTCGGCGCCTATCGCGACCGCAAGATCCACCAGGTCGATCCCGAGACCGGCAAAGTGTTGCGCACCATCGACTCCAACCGCTACGTCACGGGCGTTACGTGGGTGGACGGCGAGCTCTGGCACGGCACGTGGGAAGCCGAAGAAAGCGAATTGCGGCGGCTTGAACCACGCACCGGCGAAGTGCTGGAGGCCGTCGAAATGCCCGCGGGCATTGGCGTATCGGGGCTGGAATCCGACGGTGGCGCCCGCTTCTATTGCGGCGGGGGCGAGAGCGGCAAGGTGCGCGCGGTGCAGCGGCCGGGCAAGACCCGGGATTGACGCAAAGCATGGGAAAAAACAACAGCAGATGGAGATGAGAAGGATTTGCATTTAAACTTCCTGCCGATTTGTCACCCTTTTGACCCACTCGGTAGGAAGCCCAATGCAAGCAGAAAGACGCGCCCGACGCGGCCACATCGTTCACCCACGTTTCACGCTGCGCCGCACGTCGGCGGCGGTTTTCCTGGCGTTAGCCTCGGGGGCCGTTGCCGCGCAGGACGCCAACGTGTCGACGCTGCCTTCGGTGCAAGTGGTGGGCGAGAACGCCAATCCGAACACCACCGAGGGGACGGGGTCCTACACGCCGCGCGCCACGGCGGCCAGCACCGGGTTGTCGCTGTCGCTGCGCGAGACGCCGCAGTCGGTCACCGTGATGACGCGCCAGCGCATGGATGACGAAGACATGCGGTCGCTGGCGGACGTCATGGGCAGCACGCCGGGCATTTCGGTGCAGAACTTCGATAGCGAACGCTACACGTTCAATTCGCGCGGCTTCAGCATCACCAATTACATGTACGACGGCGTGCCCACGGCATTCGACGTGGGCTACGCGGCGGGCGAGTCGTCCGTCGACCCCATCATCTATGACCGGGTGGAGGTCGTGCGCGGCGCCACGGGCCTGATGACGGGCGCGGGCAATCCGTCGGCCTCCATCAACCTGGTGCGCAAGCACGCCGACAGCCGTGAGTTCAAGGCGGACCTGAGCGCGGGCGTGGGCAACTGGGACACCTATCGCGTGACGGCCGACCTGTCCACGCCGCTCAATGCCGAAGGCACTGTGCGCGGCCGCATTGTGTCCGCCTACCAGGACAACCATTCGTTCCTGGACTACTACCAGAACAAGAAGAAGGTCTTCTACGGCGTGGTGGACGCTGACCTGACCTCGCGCACGACGCTCAGCGTGGGCTACAACTACCAGGACAACGAGCCGCAGGGCAGCAGTTGGGGCGGCTTTCCGCTCTGGTACGCCGACGGCGGCCGGACCGACTGGCGCCGGTCGCTGAATACCGGCGCGCGGTGGACCTCGTGGGGCAGCACGACGCAGGGCGCGTTTGCCAGCCTGGAGCATCGCTTCGACAACGATTGGCGCGTTCAGGCCGTGGGCTCGTATTCCAAGAACGAAATGGACGGCAAGCTGCTGTATCTGTACGGCTGGCCGGACCGCGGAACCGGCCTGGGCATGGGCGCGTCGCCCGCCTGGTATCTGGGCGACCGCAAACAGAATGCGCTGGACCTGAAGGCCAACGGTCCATTCACGCTGTTTGGCCGCCGCCACGAAGCCGTGGTCGGCGCCAGCTTCAACCGGCAGAAGGGCGATTTCAACTACCGGTCCGCCATCGATGCGGCCGAGGTCGGCAACTTCCTGAACTGGAACGGCTCGTATCCCGAACCGGACTGGAACGATTCCATCATCGCCAACCGCTACACCACCACCCAGACCGGCTGGTACGGCGCGTTGCGCCTGAACCTGGCCGATCCGCTCAAGCTCATCGTGGGCGGGCGCTACAGCACGTGGAAGACGAACTCGATCGGCTTTGGCGGAGAAGGCCGCACCGAGTTCGACAAGAACGCCTTCACGCCGTACGCCGGCCTGCTGTACGACATCAACGACACCTACACGGCATACGTCAGCTACACCGGCATCTTCAATCCGCAGACCTACCAGGACCGCAACGGCAACTGGTTGGATCCGCTGGAAGGCAAGTCGTACGAGGCCGGCATCAAGGGCGAATGGCTGGAGGGCCGTCTGAACGCCAGCGCCGCGATCTTCCAGATCGACCAGGACAACGTGGCGCAGGTCGACCCGGGCCAGATAGTGCCGGGCACGACCAACCAGGCCTACACGGCCGCGCAAGGCACGCGCAGCCGCGGCTTCGACCTGGAAATGTCGGGTGAAGTGACGCCGGGCTGGAACGTGGCGGCCGGATGGTCGCATTGGACGGCCAGCGACGGCGAGGGCAACGCGATCCAGACCGACCAGCCGCGCAGCCTGGTGCGCGTCTTCACGACGTATCAGTTGCCGGGCGACTGGAACCGCCTCACGATCGGCGGCGGCGTGAACTGGCAAAGCCATGTCTACACCATCGCCAGCGGCCCGAACGGCGACGAACGCGTCAGCCAGGGCAGCTACGCCATCACCAACCTGATGGCGCGCTACCGCTTCAACCGCAGCCTGTCGGCGCAGTTGAACGTGAACAACGTGTTCGACCGCAAGTACTACAGCCAGATCGGCTTCTACAGCCAGGGCGCGTGGGCCGCGGGACGCAGCGCGATGCTGACGATGCGCTACCAGTATTGATCGCGGGCGTTATGCGGGTCGGCCTTGCTCGGCCCGGCCTAACGCGGCCCGGCCTTACCCGGGCCCGGCATTGCCCGGCCCGGTCTCAAGCCGGCCCGACCGGTCCGGAGGCTGCCCGTGCGGCCTCCGCGATGCTGGCGATGAACGCCTTGGCGGCCTCGGGCATGATGCGTCCGGCCAGCGTCTGCACCTCGAAGTGACGTTCGTTCATTTCGCGGTCGCGTAGCGGCACGGCGACGATCTTTCCCCATTGCAGGCGGTTGCGGATGGCCAGTTCACCACAGAAGGCCACGCCGCCGCCCGCGCTGGCAAAGCCGACCAGCGCGTCGATGCTGCGGCTGGTGAACGCCGCCTCGCAATGCAGTTGCTGGCGGCTGCAACTGATGTCGATCAGCTGGCGCAACGTGGAATCGGGGCTGGGCAGGGCGAGGGGATAGGCGATCAGCTGCGCCAGCGCCATCTCGCGCCGGTCGGCCAGCGGATGGTCTGCCGCCAGGATCGCGCGCACCGGCGCCGGCACGCGCGCTTCCACGCGGATGTCGCGCTGCGACGTGAGGCTGAGGGTGATGCCGATATCCGCCGAGCCGTCCCGGATGCGCTGGGGGATCTCCTGCTGCGAGCAGACGTCCAGCGAAAACCGGATGCCCGCGTAGTGCTGCCGGAAAGCCGCGATGGCCGCCGGCACGAACTCCGACGCATAGCCCTCGGTGCTGACGATGCGCACATGGCCCTGCCGCAGGCCGCGTAGCGCCAGGATGTCGCCCGCTACCCGTTCCACGTCCTGCTGCATGCGCTTGGCGTGCGCGGCCAGGAGTTCGCCGGCGGCGTTGGGGACCATGCCGCGCGCGCGGCGCTCGAACAGCAAGGTGCCAAGTTCCCGTTCGATGCGGGCAATCTGGCGGCTGACGGCCGAGGGGGCCACATTTAGCCGCCCGGCGGCTTCACTGACCGAGCCGGTGCGCACGACTTCCAGGAAATAGCGCAGGGAAATCTCCTGCAGGACGCGGGGGTTCATGGTCGGCTCCAAGGTTTGCGGAAAACGCAAAGAAGAATTCTAACCATTGATATTGCTGCAAAGCGCTGGCCGCCTCTAGGATGTGGGCATTATTTGCGCTTCCCATTCGCTACCACAGCCATGTTTCAATCCGACGCTCCCTCCCAATCCCCCGTTCTGGATTCCCTGCGGCAGGCCAAGCCGGTGCTGTGGACCGGCCCGGACATGCCGGCGCCCGCAAGCGGACCGGGTGCGCATTTCCTGATGGATCAGGTGCTGTCGGCGCAGGAACGCTTTACGCGATTCGCGCCGCTGCTGGCTGAGCTGTTTCCCGAGCTGGCCGAGACGGGAGGCGTGATCGAGTCGCCGCTGCTCCCTGCCGCGGCCATGCAGGTACCGATCGGCCTGCCGCCGGACGCCGGCCGGCTGTGGATCAAGGCGGATCACGCATTGCCGGTGGCCGGCTCCATCAAGGCGCGCGGCGGCATTCACGAAGTGCTGGAATTTGCCGAATCGCTGGCGCTGCGCGAAGGGTTGCTGCTGCCGGGCGACGATTACCGCAAGCTGGCCGGTCCGGAAGCCCGCGCCGTGTTCGGCCGGTATCAGGTCGCCGTGGGTTCCACGGGCAACCTGGGCCTGTCCATCGGCGTGATTGCATCGGCGCTGGGGTTCCGGTCGGCCGTGCACATGTCTGCCGATGCCAAGGAATGGAAGAAGGCGCGTCTGCGTGCGCGCGGTGTCGAGGTCGTGGAGCACGCGGGCGACTACGAAAAGGCCGTGGCCGCGGGCCGGGCGCAGGTCGAAGCCGATCCTTTTGGCTATTTCGTGGACGACGAGCGGTCGGCGTCCCTGTTCATGGGCTACGCCGCCGCCGCGTTGCACCTGCGCGTCCAATTGATCGAGGCGGGCGTGCGGGTCGATGCGGAGCATCCGCTGTTTGTCTACCTGCCTTGCGGCGTGGGCGGGGCGCCGGGCGGGATCGCCTTCGGCCTGACCCAGCTGTACGGCCCGCACGTGCATTGCTTCTTCGCCGAGCCGGTGCAGTCGCCGTGTTTCCTGGTGCGCATGATGGCCGGCCAAGGCGAGCTGCCGGGTGCGTCCGCGTCCGCGTCGGTGTACGACGTCGGCCTGACGAACGTGACCGAGGCCGACGGCCTGGCGGTTCCGACGGCGTCCGAGCTGGCGTACGCGGCGGTCGGCGCGCAACTGCGCGGCGTCTACACCGTTGAAGACGACACGCTTTACGCCGACCTGGCGCGCCTGAAGGACAGCGAAGGACTGCGCATCGAACCGTCCGCGGCCGCGGGTTTCAGCGGTCCGCGCCATCTGTGCGGCACCGACGCAGGCCGCGCATGGCTGCGCGCGCACGGCCTTGCCGCGCATCTGCCGCGCGCCACGCACCTGGCCTGGACCACCGGCGGGCTGTTCGTGCCTGACGAAGAATATGACCGATTCCTGAGCCGCGGGCGTTCGCTCGCGGCCGGCAACTAGGCGCCGACAGACGCGCCGTTTATCCACCACCTCCCCATCGAGCACCGCCATGAAAACCTCGTTTCTTGCAGTCAGCCTCGCTTTTGCCAGCACCGTCGGCGCCGTCGCGCCCGCAGTGGCCCAGGACGCCTACCCCAGCCGGCCGATTACGCTGGTCGTGCCTTTCCCGCCGGGTGGCGCTACCGATGTGCTGGGCCGCGTGGTGGCGCAGAAACTGGGGCAGGAATTGGGGCGCACGATCGTGGTGGAAAACCGCGCGGGCGCTGGCACGGTGATCGGCGCCAGCTTCGTCGCCAAGGCTGCGCCGGACGGCTACACGCTGCTGGTCAGTTCGGGCACGACGTTCACGGTCAACCCGGCCATTCAAGCCAACCTGCCGTACGACCCGGTCAAGAGCTTCGAGCCGATCGGCATTGTCGGACGCACCGGCCTGGCGCTGCTTGCGAACCCCAAGGTGCCCGTCAAGGACTTGAAGGAGTTCGTGGCCTATGTGAAGGACCCCGCTCACGATCAGCCGCCCTACGGATCGTTCGGCACCGGCACCACCGCGCATTTCGTGGGCGAGGCCTTTACCTCGGCCGCCAAGCTGAAGATGACGCATGTGCCGTACAAGGGCAGCTCGCCCGCGATGACTGACCTGATCGGCGGACAGATTCCGTTCTCGGTCGACACCGTGGCCGCGGCCCTGCCGCAAAGCAAGCAGGGCAAGGTGCGCGTCCTGGCAGTGTCCGCGCCCAAGCGCTCCGCCTTCCTGCCCGACGTGCCCACGTTCGCGGAACAGGGCTATCCGTCGGTCGCGATGGATACGTGGCTGATGGTCGCCGCGCCGCGTGGCCTGCCGGCCGACGTGAAGACGCGGCTGGAGAAGGCGCTCAAGGCCACCGTCGAATCGCCCGAGGTGGTCAAGAGCCTGGAGGCGCAAGGCTTCGAAGCCGCCTTCGCCAGCGCCGCTGAAGGCGAGGCGCTGATCCAGCAGGAACTGCCCGTCATGCGTGAAGTGGCGCAGCGGGCCAACATCAAGATCGACTGAAGGAAGACGACGATGGCATTGGACGACACCCTGGTATCCCTGACGGCGGTCGAGCTGCGGCGCATGATCGGCGCCCGCCAGCTTTCGCCGGTGGAATTGCTGGAGGCCTGCATCGCGCGCATCCAGGCCGTGAACCCGTACATCAACGCGGTGACCGCCACCGCCTATGAGCGGGCGAGGGCGGAAGCGCGCGCCGCCGAGCGCGCCGTGATGGCGGGCGAGCCGCTGGGCCTGTTGCACGGCCTGCCGATGGGGGTAAAGGATCTGGAACCCACCGCCGGTGTGCTGACCACGTACGGCTCGCCCTTGTATCGCGGCCACGTGCCCGACGAGGACATCGAGCTGGTGGCGCGCCTGCGCCGCGCCGGCGCCATCGTCGCTGCCAAGACCAACGTGCCCGAAATGGGCGCGGGCGCCAACTCGCGCAACACGGTGTGGGGCGCGACCGGCAATCCTTTCAACCCGAACCTGAACGCAGGCGGTTCGTCGGGCGGCTCAGCCGCAGCGTTGGCCGCCGACATGCTGCCGGTCTGCACGGGTTCGGACACCGGCGGCTCGCTCCGCATTCCCGCGTCCAAATGCGGCGTGGTCGGATTCCGGCCGTCGCCGGGCGTCGTGCCCAGCGTGCGCAAGCCGCTGGGCTGGACGCCGATTTCGGTGGTCGGGCCGATGGGCCGCACGGTGGCCGACGCCTGCCTGCAGATGGCGGCGTCCGCGGGCATGCATGCCGGCGATCCGCTCAGCTATCCGCTGGACCCGCTGCAATTCCTGAACCCCGGCGTCGCGGACCTGGGCTCGCTGCGCGTGGCTTACACCGAAGACTTCGGCGCGTGCGACGTGGACGACGGCATCCGCGCCACCTTCCGCGAAAAGATCGCCGCGATGCGGCATCTGTTTGCCGCCTGCGATCCGATCGACCTGGATGTGGGCGAGGCCCACCGGTGCTTCGACGTGCTGCGCGCCGAAGCCTTCGTGGCGGGCATGCGCGACGCCTACGAAAAGGATCCGTCCAGCCTGGGCCCCAATACCCGCGCCAATTTCGAAATGGGCGCGGCGATGAGCCTGAAGGACTGCGCGTGGGCGCAGGCCGAGCAGACGCGCCTGATCAAGCGCTTTCAGCGCGCCTACGACGACTACGACCTCATCCTTTCGCCCACCACGCCCGTGTCGCCGTTCCCGTGGACGCAGCTGTACGCGGACAAGATCAACGGCGTTGCGCAAGAGAACTACTACCGCTGGCTGGCACTGACGTATGTGGTCACGCTGACCACGCACCCGGCGCTGACGCTGCCGTGCGGGCGCGATGCCAAGGGCATGCCGTTCGGGCTGCAGATCGTGGGCCGCTTTCGCGCAGACCGTGAAGTGCTGGCCGCGGCGCAGGCGATGGAGCAGGCGTTTGCGGACTCGGACGTGCTGCAGCGCCCAAGGCCGGATCTGGCTGCGTTGCGTCCTGCCGAGCCGGCGTTGACGTCGATCGTGACGTCGCCGCCACAGTTGCAGGGCGGGGGAGAGACGGGTTCCGTGTCGGCGGTATAACCCCCGCCTTTCAGCGCATCGGGCCAGCACGCCGCGCCACGCGGCCTGCTGGCCTTTTGCTATTTCAGGCTAGTCCGTTTTCTAGGGTAATTCCTGACTAAAAGCTGATTGTCAGCCGTTTGTCAGGCAGGTTTAATCACTCCAAAGTTGCGCATCAGACGCATCAACCGGCATCGGATGGCTCGCAGCAGCCAATCTGTGCCACACCCTTGCAGCCGTAGTAACAACACGCTGGTCCATGTAGTCCACCCCAGGAGACAACAAGCCATGCAACACGTTACAAAGCCCCGCCGCCGCAAATTCATCTCCGGCGCAGCCGCCGCAGGGGTCGCGGCGCTAGGATTTCCCGCCATCGCCAAGGCGCAGAACGCACCCATTTCCTTCCGGTTCCAGAGCACCTGGCCCGCGACCGACATCTTCCACGAATTCGCCCGCGACTACGCCAACAAGGTCAACGAGATGGCCGGCGGTCAGTTGAAGATCGAAGTGCTGCCCGCGGGCGCCGTGGTCAAGGCGTTCGACTTGCTGGATGCGGTGTCGGCCGGGACGCTGGATGGCGGCCACGGCGTGGTGGCCTACTGGTACGGCAAGAACACGGCGGTGGCGCTGTGGGGGTCCGGTCCGTCTTTCGGGATGGATGCCAACATGCTGCTGGCCTGGCATGAATATGGCGGCGGCAAGGAGCTGCTGGTCGAGATCCAGAAGGCCATGAACGTGAACGTGCAGTCCTTGATGTACGGACCGATGCCGACGCAGCCGTTCGGTTGGTTCAAGCGGCCGGTCACCAAGGTCGAGGACGTCAAGGGCGTGAAGTTCCGTACCGTGGGCCTGGCCATTGACATGTACACCGCGATGGGCGCGGCCGTGAATGCGCTGCCCGGCGGGGAAATCGTGCCGGCGCTGGACCGCGGCCTGCTGGACGGGGCGGAATTCAACAACGCGTCTTCCGACCTGGCGCTGGGATTCCAGGACGTCTCCAAGATCTGCATGCTGCAGAGCTTTCACCAGAGTGCGGAGCAATTCGAGGTGCTGTTCAACAAGGCGAAGTACGACGCCTTGCCGGAACACCTGAAGCACATCCTGAGCTACGCGGCGCAGGCGTCCAGCGCGGACATGTCCTGGAAGGCGGCGAACCGCTATTCGCAGGACTACATCAAGCTGCAGAAGGATCACAACGTCAAGTTCTACAAGACGCCGGACGCGATCCTGCAGCAGCAGCTCAAGATCTGGGACGAGATGATCGCCAAGCGGTCGGCCGAGAATCCGCTGTTCAAGAAGGTGCTGGAATCGCAGCGGGCGTTCGCGGAGCGGGTGGGGCGCTGGCACGGCGACACCACCGTCAACTACCGCATGGCCTACAACCACTACTTCTCGCGCAGCACCAAGCCGGCCTGACGCCGTCCTGCGCCGCACCCGCGCGTCGCCTGGCCGGCGCGCGGGGTTTCGCCATGCGTCCAGGTTCCGTGCGCGCCGGCGGCAGGTTTGCCGCGGCCTGAGCGGATCCGACTCCAGGACCTTCGATGATCCGAATCGTACGTTTCATAGATAGCATCTCCACCCTTGTGGGCAAGACCTTTGCCTGGCTGATCGTGGTGCTGACGCTGCATGTGTGCTGGGAAGTCGCGGCGCGCTACATCCTGAACCAGCCCAGCGCCTGGGCGTTCGACCTGCAGATGATGTATTACGGGATCCTGTTCATGATGGCCGGGGCGTATACGCTGGCCAAGAACGGGCACGTGCGCGGGGACATCCTGTACGGATTCCTGCCGCCGCGTGTGCAGGCCGGGCTGGACCTGCTGCTCTTCATCGTCTTTTTCTTTCCGGGCGTCATCGCCCTGGTGTGGGCGGGCTGGTACTACGCCGGCTATTCCATCGCCATCCGCGAGCATTCCTCGCTGATGGCCAACGGGCCGCCGATCTATCCATTCAAGGCCTTCATACCCGCTGCCGGCGCAGTGCTGCTGTTGCAGGGCGTGGCCGAGGTCATGCGCTGCATCCTGTGCCTGAAGCAGGGCGCGTGGCCGTCGCGTGAAGAGGACGTCGAGGAAGTGGACGTCGACAAGCTCAAGGAGATGGTGCACGTGAAGGACGAAGACATCGCCAAGCTCGATCGTTACGTCAACTCCGGGGAGTCCCAGCGATGAAAATCCACAAGGCATTGTGGTTCGGCCTGTCGTGCATCGCGCTGGTGCTGCTAATGATCGCGTTTTTGACGCCGTGGGACAACCTCACCACCGGCCACATCGGGCTGCTGATGCTGGCCCTGATCGTGGTGGCGATCATGCTGGGCTTTCCCACGGCGTTCACGCTGATGGGCATGGGCGTGCTGTTTACGTTCCTGGCGTATTACATGCAGAGTTCGGATCCGGGGCGGTCGCTCGGACAGACGCTGGACCTGATGGTGCAGCGCACGTACGCCACGATGACGAACGATTCGCTGATTTCGATTCCGCTGTTCGTGTTCATGGGCTATCTGGTCGAACGCGCCAACCTGATTGAAAAGCTCTTCCGGTCGATGCATCTGGCGCTGGCGCGGCTGCCCGGCGCGCTGGCGGTGGCCACATTGGCGACGTGCGCCATCTTCGCCACGGCGACAGGCATTGTGGGGGCGGTGGTCACGCTGATGGGGTTGCTGGCAATGCCGGCCATGCTGAAGGCGGGTTACAGCGTGCGCCTGACGGCCGGTTCGATCACGGCGGGCGGCTGTTTGGGCATCCTGCTGCCGCCGTCGGTGATGCTGATCGTGTACGGCGCCACCACGGGCGTGTCGGTCGTGCAGTTGTATGCCGGTGCGCTCTTTCCCGGGCTCATGCTGGCGATTCTGTACATGGTGTACGTCATCATCGTGGCCAAGCTGCGTCCTGACATGGCGCCGCCGCTGCCCGAGAGCGAACGCGGCGTGCCGCTGTCGCCCGACACGGCCGCGCTGGCGGCGGGCCCCTACACGCGCGCCGTATCGGGCATGCTGGCCGCCATGTTCAAGGGCCGGCGCAACAGCGCGGTGTCGTTTGGCTATCTGACGCGCAATATGGCGATGGCGTTGTCGCCGTTGTTGGTCACGGTGCTGATGCTGGCGGTGGTGCATCATGCGCTGACCAAGCCCGCTGTGGAGTACGAGATTCCCGCCGAACTGCAGTTGGGCTCGGGCGGCTTCGATTCCGGCTCTGGGTTGAGCGAACCGCCCACGGACGGCTTGGCCGAGCCGCCGTCCAATGACCTGCCCGAACCGCCGTCCAATGAACTTGCCGAACCGCCGGGTAGCGCGCCCGCCGCGTCGGGCTTGAGCGAACCGCCGGGCACGCCCGCCGCGCAGCCGCCAGCAGGCGCGGCCGCACCTGCACAGCAGGCCGCCCCCGACACGGCCGACGCCCGCAAGCCCGCGCCCACCGGCTTCTGGATCTTTGCAGGCGTCTGCGCAGTGATGCTGGCGGTGTTCTACGCCGCGCTGACGTGGGCGCGGCTGGAAATCTTCAAGATGCTGATGGCATCGTTCTTTCCGCTGGCGGTGATGATCGCGGCCGTGCTTGGTTCGATCGGCTTTGGCCTGGCCACGCCCAGCGAGGCCGCCGCCATGGGCGCGATGGGCGGGGCGTTGCTGGCGCTGGCGTATCGCAGGCTGAATCTGCCGGTGCTGCGCGAATCAGTGTTCCTGACGGCCAAGACCAGCGCCATGGTGTGCTGGCTGTTCGTGGGATCATCGATCTTCTCGGCGGCGTTCGCGCTGCTGGGCGGCCAGCGCATCATCGAGGAATGGGTGCTGTCGCTGGGTCTGACGCAGATTCAGTTCCTGCTGCTGGCGCAGATCATCATCTTCCTGCTCGGCTGGCCGCTGGAATGGACCGAGATCATCGTGATCTTCATGCCGATCTTCGTGCCGCTGCTCAATACCTTCGGCATCGATCCGCTGTTCTTCGGCTTGCTGGTCGCGCTGAACCTGCAGACCGCGTTCCTGTCCCCGCCGGTTGCGATGTCGGCGTTCTACTTGAAGGGCGTGTCGCCGCCGCACGTGACGCTGAATCAGATCTTCCTGGGCATGATGCCGTTCATGGGGATCCAGGTGGTCGCGATCTTCCTGCTGTACATGTTCCCGGCGATCGGCATGTGGCTGCCGACGGTGCTGTATCGGTAAGGCGCCGGTGAGAGCACGTCGCAAGGTGGACAAGGTGTCTGACACCCAGGAGATGCCGTCGCAATCCGACGGCCATCTCGCCGGGGTGTCAGACACCTGCTATCACTCGGGTGTCAGACACCATTGCTGAGATACACCACGGCCGCGACGAGCCAGGACGCCGCCAGCGCCACATAAGCCAGCAGCAGGATCTGCGTAACGGATGCCGGCCAATGCTTGCCCAAGCCGGCGCTTTTGCCCAGCGCGCCCAACAGGTAGCCGCCGTTCGCGCCCGGCAAAGGCAGCAGGTTCAGCGCTGCCGTGGTGGCGGCGGTCAGGCCCAGCAACGTGGAAAATGGCAGACCGTGCGCGGCGGCATCCACGCGCGCCAGCAGCGCCTGCGCGGTGTGCAGCGGCGACAGCGCGCCGATGATGATGTTCGCAAATCCACCCGCCAGCGCCTGCACACCGGCCATGCCGCCGAGCAGCGCGCACGCCAGCGCGATCAGCGCGAGGCAGCCGGAAGCGCCGATGATCAGTTGCGCCCAAAGCGGCTGCGCTTCCAGGTGTTGCGGGTGAATGTCCGCGTCATCCGCCGGCATCGTGTCGCCCGCCGTCTGGAAGCGGACCGCGCCGCCGACAGGCAGCAGCCGGATGCTGACCTTGCCCAGTCGCAACATCCGCGGCCCCAATCCGAACGACAGCTCATCCAGCGCCACGCCCAGCGCACGTCCCGCGAAGGCCATCACCGCCACATGCACCAGCGCGCAAAGCGCGACGGCCAGCAACAGTCCGATGACCCCTGACGCCACCGTCACTCGCTTTCCGCCTTCGACAGCGACACTTTCCCGAATGTCATCCACACATGCGCCGTCTCCGACGCCTGCGCGCGATACGAGCCGGAGGCTTCACCCAGCCGCATGGCGACGGCAGTGAACTCCCAGGCCTGGGCGTCGTCGCAATCGACCTTGCGTTCGGTGTAAGCGGGCAGTCCATGCGCACGCCCGAATGCCAACGCCAGTTGCGCGTGCTCGGCCAGCTCGGCCGGCACGGACGGATGGTCCCAGCCCCACAGGAAACTGCCGTCCTCGCTGTTGGACGTGCCGATGATCTGCACCGGCGCGGACGCGACGGTGCCGCCCGGCAGCTGGAACACGATCAGGCCGCTATCCATGTCCACCGACCATTGCTCGGCCTCGTCCAGGTGCCAGGTCGCGCAATGCGCCGTGGTGGCGGCCTGCATGCCTTCCATGCTTTGGGCGATGAAGTTCTGGACGTCGAAGGGCTTGGTGGTGTCGGACATGCTGCTGGGTTCCTTGCGAGGCGAAGTTGAAAAGCCCTCGATCATACCGGCTCCGTGCGGCACATTTGCGTGGAACGATTAGCCGCCATACTATACGGCCACATATGAATACTCCATTTCCGATGATGCTGGAACCCAAACATCACGCCTTGCTTGAAGAAGTTGCCCGCCGGGAATTGCCGTCTGCCGACGGCGTTCGCCTGTGTTTTCAGGTGCTTGCGCTGGCCGGCGCCATCGACCGGGATTGCGCAATGCGGCTGGCGCCCAAGCAGTTGTCTGAAGCCAAGTTCGTGCTGCTGTTCCTATTGCAAGGCCAGCCAGACGGGTTGCCGCCGCATGAACTGGCGACACGTGCGGGCGTGACGCGCGCAACGATCACAGGCTTGGTGGATGGGCTGGAGCGGGACGGGTTTGTCGAGCGCCAGGGCGGGCAGGCGGATCGCCGCAAGATTGCCGTGATGCTGACCGCCAAGGGCAGGGCGATGGCGGGCAGACTGTTCAAGGAGCACGCGGCATGGATCGGTTCGCTCTTTGACGGGCTGACCGGTGCGGAGCAACGGCAGCTTGGCGGGTTGCTGACGAAAGTGTGGCGCGGTACGGATGCAGGCCGGCTTGCCAGGCAGGAAGGTCAAGAATGAGCAAGACGACGAGCAAGGAGGGGCCAGCCGCGCCGAGTAAAAGTCTCCGTGTTGCGGACAAACCGCCAGGCCGAGGCGTGAAGGACATTGCACCGGCTCGGCTGGCGCAATTGAATGCAGGCGCGCCGGCCGCCACGCTGACGGAATGCCTTGCGGTGGACTTCGCGATCCTGATGCAGGCGGCAGTGCCCCAGCTAAGGGCTCAGGGCCTTGCAATGATGCGCGCAGACCAGGCGGCAGGGATCTCCCGGCGGATGGCGCGGGCGGCCGGCATATTGCTGGACAGCGTGGGGCCGCAGGCCATCGCCGAACTGCAATCGCATCCGTCCGATACCGTCCGAGGCTGGGCGTGCTTCATGGTGGGTGCGTTACCGGGGATGGCGGTGCAAGAACGGCTCGACCTGATTCGTCCGTTGGCCGACGATGCGCATTTCGGTGTGCGGGAATGGGCATGGCTGGCCGTCCGGCCGAAATTGGCGGCGGAATTGGAAACATCGGTCAAATGCCTGCGGCCCTGGACGCGGCATGCGTCGGAGCGCGTGCGGCGTTTTGCCAGCGAATCGCTGCGCCCGCGTGGCGTCTGGTGCACGCACATCGCGGCGCTAAAGGCCGATCCGGCCATCGCGCTGCCGCTGCTCGAGCCGTTGCGGGCCGATCCGTCCGTTTACGTACAGGACTCGGTGGCCAACTGGCTCAACGACGCCAGCAAGGATCAGCCGCAGTGGGTGCGTGAGGTGTGCGCCCGATGGTCGGCGGGTTCGCCCAGCGACGCGACCGCACGGATCTGCAGGCGCGCATTGCGTTCGATCGGGCCGTAGCGGACGCAAAGTTCCGTTCGCCTTCGCCGGTTCATCAGTGGAACGGGATCCGCTGACCCGGGGCGCAATCCCTCAATACGTCAGCGGCGCGCCCGTGACGACCTCATACAAAAACCGGTCCAGCGTCTCGGTCTGGCCGTCGGGCCGGTCGAAGTAGGGCGCTTTTTCCAGTTCGGCCAAGGTCGATTCAAGATACGCGTGGATCAGCGGGAAGCGAGGACCGTGCTCGGCTTCGCCCGCCGCCATCTTGATGGCCAGCAGTTCATTGATCTCGGCGCGCAACGCGGCGTCGGTGATGATGACGTCGGCCAGATCGGCAAAGCGCATCGGCGGAACGCCCCGGCCGCTGTCGATCCATTGGGCGGCCAGCACCGGGCGCAGGACGTACAGATACTTCTTCAGGCGAACCGTGTCGCCCTGCAGCGATTCGCGGAAGTTGCGACCGGCCATGGCAACGTAGTGCCAGCGCCCCTTGGTGCTGGAGAAGTACGCGCTGCGGAAATGCCGCAGCCACGCGCTGACGGCGTCGTCCTGGCGATAGATGATGGGCGAATCCAGCCACTCGAAAAGCGTGGGGTTCGAGCCGCGCAAGAGTTGCAGGGATTTGCGCAGCTCCCAGCCCGAGACGTCCAGTTCGTCGTCAATCGGCAGCTCGATCACGTCGCGTTGCGGCGCCACGCGCAAATACCAGTCCAGCTTGTGCACGTACAGAAAGCGCACGTCGTAGTCGCTGTCGGGCGAGGCAAAGCCCCAGCCGCGGCTGCCGGATTCGCAGGCGAGCAGGACGCGCACGTCGTGGCGCTGCTCGATGTCTTGCAGGGTTGCCATCACGCGTTCGCGGACGGCGGGGTCGATGGGGTGGGCGTGCAGGATCGAAGTCATGCCCCGCATCCTAGCACCGCCCGGCCATCGGCCCGGCGCCGGCTCAAAGCTGGCTCATCCCGCCGTCCGCAATGATCTCCGTGCCAACGATGAAGGCCGATTCGCGCGCAGCCAGATGCAGGACGGTCGCGGCGATTTCCTGCGGCGTACCGAAGCGGCCCAGCGGAATCTGCGACTGGATGCTGGCGGCTGTCTTCTCCAGCGTGTCGGCGTCCAGGCCCAGCTTGCCGTAGATCGGCGTCGTGACCGGACCGGGGCTGACGACGTTGACCCGGACGCCACGCGGCAGCCATTCGGCCGACAGCGTTTTCGCCAGCGAGATCAGCGCCGCCTTGCTGGCCGCGTAGATCGACGACGCCGGCATGCCGATATGGGCATTGATGGACCCGTTGAGGACGATGGACGCGCCCGCGTTGAGCAAGGGGTCCAGCGCCTGCAACTGGAAGAACACGCCCTTGACGTTGGTGTCGAACGTCTGGTCCCACAGGTCTTCGGTGGCGTCGGCCAGCGTGGCGAATTTGGCGATGCCTGCATTGACGAAGACGGCGTCCAGGCGCACGCCTGCCGAGGCCAATGCGTCCGCCAGGGCCGCCGCCGCGCCGGGCGCGCCAGCGGTGTTCTGGATGGCCAAGGCGTTGCCGCCCAGGGTGACGCGGGTCTTTTCCAGCGCCGCGGTGTCGCGTCCGGTAACGATGACGCGGGCGCCTTCGGCGGCGAAGGCTTGGGCGGCAGCGAGGCCGATGCCGCTGGTGCCACCGGTGACCAGGACGGTCTTTTGTTCAAAACGGTTCATGACGGGTTCCTTTGGTGTGGAGGTGAGGTGTAGCCATGTTGCGCCTGGCCCGGTGGTTTGTCGTACGATCTGACGCACAAACACGTTCGAAGAAATTGCACATGTTTGGCCCGGAACGTGTATCCCCAGAGGTGCAGCCCACTATGTTGAGCCCGCGATGCTGACTGCCAATGAACTCTCACTGCTGGAAGCCATCCGCGATAGCGGCAGCCTGTCCCGGGCGGCCGCCCGGCTGGGCAAGGCGCCGTCTTCCGTGTCGCACGCCGCGCGGCAACTGGAGGAACGCTTCGATGCCCTCTTGTTCGACCGACGCGGGTATCGGCTGCAACTGACGCCCGCCGGCCAATTGCTGGCGGACGAAGCCGCGCGGCTGGCGCAGGATGTCAGCCGGCTCACGCAGCGCGTGCGGCAGGTGGCCAGCGGCTGGGAAGACCGCCTGCACATCGTCAGCGACGAGATCCTGGAATTCGAACTGATGGCGCCGCTGATCCAGGCCTTCGACAAGCTGGATTCGGGTGTCCGGCTGCGCTTCACGCACGAGGTGCTGGGCGGCACGTGGGAAGCGCTGCGCGAGGGACGGGCAGACCTGATCGTGGGCGCGACCAACGAGCCGCAGACCATGCCGAACCTGCAATGGGCGGCGTTGGGCGAGATGGAATGGCTGTTTGCCGTATCACCGCGCCATCCGCTGGCCAAGGCAAAAGGGCCGTTGCGCCAGGACCAGATCCAGCAACATCGCGCCGTCGTCGTCGCCGACACGGCGCGCGGCTCGTCGGCGCGCGGGTACGGCAGGGTCGGCGGGCAGGCGACATTGGCCGTGCCCAGCATGCGCGCCAAAATCCTGGCGCAACGCGAAGGGCTCGGCGTGGGTTGGGTGCCGCGCC
The DNA here is from genome assembly GCF_040775605.1 of Achromobacter animicus. Lineage (NCBI taxonomy): Bacteria > Pseudomonadati > Pseudomonadota > Betaproteobacteria > Burkholderiales > Alcaligenaceae > Achromobacter > Achromobacter animicus. Next base: position 3,403,973 of record NZ_JAYGJK010000001.1, on the reverse strand, counting down.
ACCGCGTGGCCTCGCTGCTGGCGCGAGGCGAACTGGTCGAGATGGCCACCGAGACGCCGCGCGAGCCCAACCTGCTGTATCTCGCCTGGCGCGGCGATCACGACGGGCGGGCGCTGCGCTGGTGGCTGGACCAGTTGCGCCAGCCGCGCATGGCGGCGGCGCTGATGCGGGGCATCGACGGGTTCGCCTGACGCGTTGTAGTCTTGACCGCGTGCGGCAGCGCGGGCCTCCGGCGCGCCAGACCGCAAACAAGAGTCCAAAGGACGAACATGGAAGAGACAAGGCAGGAAACCGCGCTCGACTGGGCGTCGCTGGTCGACGACCTGAACCGGCTGCTGCGGCTGAAGACCACCGTCATCGGCATGAAGCTTTACGAGCACGAAGCCGACATGGCGGGGGTGAAGGGCCTGCGCCGGCCCAAGGCCACGCACACCACGGACCAGATCGTGGGCATGGCGGCAAGGCTGGGCTGGACGGTTGGCATTACGGGTGACGATCTGGTCGGCGCGCAATGCCGCGCGGTCATCGGGCTGGGGCCGCAGGACGAAGCATGGAAGCGCGGCAAGGAATATGTGGGGGTCTGGCACGCGACCGAAGCCGATGCCCGGGCGCGCCAGGAGGCGCTGACCTGTGTGCCGGCGGACAAGTACCGCGCCATGGTCGTGTCGCCGCTGGCATCGGGGCGCCTGGATCCGCCGGACATCTGCCTCGTGTACGCCACGCCGGGTCAGATGATCATCCTGATCAACGGCTTGCAATGGAAGAACTACCGGCGCTTTGACTGGAGCGTCGTGGGGGAAACCGCCTGTGCGGATTCCTGGGGCAGGGCGCTTGCCACCGGCGAGCCCTGCCTGTCCTTGCCCTGTTTCGCCGAGCGCCGCTATGGCGGCGTGCCCGACGAAGAAATGCTCATGGCGCTGCCTCCCCGCTATCTGCCGATTGCCATCGAGGGCATGAAGGCGCTGGCAGCCAATGGCCTGCGCTATCCCATCGCGCCCTATGGCATCCAGAACGACGTGCGCGCCGGCATGGGGGTGAGCTACGCGCAGCCGCCCAAGGCTCAGGGGTGAATGCCGGCGTGCAGCGCCGCGGCCAGCGCGCGCGCGGCCGGTCCCAGCGGCCGGTCGATGCGGTGCGCAAGATACGTTTCGGTGGTGATCTGGCTGTCGCGGCCCAGGCTGGCGGTGGGCACGCGCAGCAGGCGGCCCTCGGCCAGGTCGCGCTCGACCTGCCACAGCGGCAGCCGGCCCCAGCCGAGCCCGGACAGGATCAGCGCGTGCTTGGTGTCCTGGCCGCTGACGCGGCAGGTCTGCGGCGACAGCACGGCAAAGTCGCGGCCCTCGGACAGCGACGAGGGATCGGACTGCACGATCTGAAGGTGATCCGCCAGGTCCGCCGCGGTAAGCGCGCGGCCGGCGCGCGCAGTCTGCGCCAGGGGATGCGAAGCGCCGACCACGGCCACCATCTGGATGGCGCCAAGCGCCTGCACCGCAATGCGCGGATGCCGGAAATGCTCGCCTGCAAGAATGCCCAATGTGTGCGTGCCGGCCAACAGCGCGTCGACCGGTCCGCCCAAGGGCAGCACCGAGACACGCATCGCCACCGAGGGATACGCCGCGCGCATGTGGTTCAGCGCCGCACCAGCCCGTTCGATCGGAAAGAGCGTATCCACCACCAGCGAAAGCTCCAGCTCGACGCCTTCGCCAAGACCCTGCGCGCGGGCGCGCATCGCATCGACCCGCAGCAGGATGTCGCGGGCATTGGCAAGCAGCGCCTGGCCCTGCGGCGTCATGACGGGACGATGGCCGGTGCGGTCGAACAGCGGCACGCCCAGTTGCGCCTCCATGTTGGCAATGGCGTGGCTGACGGCGGACTGCACACGGGACAAGCGGCGGGCGGCCGCGCGAAAGCTGCCGGTATCTGCGACGGCGGCGAACACACGCAGTTGGTCCAGGGTCAGCGCGTCAATCACGGGAAGGTTGATCTATTTGTTCGATCAAGATCGTCGAAAGGTTATCACTTCGCGGAATCAGTTTTGCGAGGCATGATGCCGGAATCTTGGTGAAAGCGAGGGTGGGATGGACAAGGTCGAAGGGGCGGAACGTGCCATCGGGCACCCGCATTGGGGCGCGGTGCTGGCCATCGTGGGCGCGGGCGTCGTGGCGGCGTTGCAGGTGGGCAAGGTCATCATCGCCGCGCCGCTGCTGCGCAAAGATATGGGGCTGGACCTCGCGTCCATTGGCACGCTGACGGCGGTGTTTTCGATATTGGGCATGGTGGGCGGCATCGCGGCGGGCGGGGTGATCGCGCGCTTTGGCGCCCGGCGCATGCTGATCCTGGGCCTGGCGGCGACCGCGGCGGGCACGGCGGTGGGCGCGCTGGCGCCCGGCTATGGCGTGCTGCTTGGCTCCCGGGTGATCGAGGGACTGGGTTTCCTGATGATTACGGTGGCGGGGCCTGCCGCGCTGCAGCGCATCGTCACCGGCGGCAGCCGCGATTTCGCCTTTGCACTCTGGAGCTGCTACATGCCCGCCGGAATGGCAGTCGCGATGCTCGCCTCGCAGGCCTTCGACGACTGGCACGCCTATTGGTGGTGCGCGGGCATCGCTGCAGGCGTGGCGCTTGCCAGCATCGCCGTGCTGGCGCCGCCCACGCCTCGCGGCTCGCCCCTGTCGTGGCAGGGGCTACGACAGGACACGGTCGACACCATGGGCGCGGCCGGCCCGATGTTGCTGGCGCTGTCATTCACGCTCTACAGCCTGATGTTCTTCGCGCTGTTCACCTTCCTGCCGGTGCTGCTCATGGAGCAACTGGGGCTGACGCTGGCGGCGGCCGGGCTGTACAGCGCCATTGCCAGCGCCGCCAACGTGGTGGGCAATCTGGGGGCGGGCGTACTGCTTGCACGCGGCTGGCGGCGGTCCACGTTGATCGCCTGCGCCAGCGCAGTGATGGCGGGCGTGTCGCTGCTGATCTTCGGTTCCGCGCTGCCGGCCATGACCACCTTTCTGCTGTGCGTGCTGTTTTCGGCCGTGGGCGGGCTGATCCCTGCGACGCTGCTTGGCACCGCGCCGCAGGTGGCGCCACGTCCGGCGTTGACCGCGGCGTCAGTGGGGCTGGTCATGCAGGGCAGCAATCTGGGGCAGGTCATCGGACCAGTGGCGGTGGGCGGCGCGATCGACCGCTTTGGCTGGTCCTCCGCGTCGTTCATCGTGGCGGCGGCAGGACTGGCGGGTGTGGCCGTCGCCTGGCGCCTGAGGCGCGTCGGGGGCACCAATCTTTGACAAGGCTTGGCAGCGCGCGCCGTCGGTCACTCGGTGCCGGTCATGAGGCGGGCGCTTCGCTGTAACCGGGCTGGCCTATCATGGAGCGGCCGAACACGTTGGAGGTTACATGCACACGCCCGCCCCGCGCCTCGTCATTTTTGATTGCGATGGCGTCCTGATCGACAGCGAAATCATCGCCGCGCGCGCCCAATCCAGCGCCTTGGCCGAGCACGGCATCGCCATCACGCCCGAAGAGGCCGCGCTGCGCTTTGCCGGCATTCCGGATGCGGACATGTGGCGCACGTTGCAGGCCGAGCACGCCTGCGCGCTGCCCGAAGGCTTCGCGCGCCAGTATGCCGATCGGCTGGATCGCACGTTCCGCACCGAACTGCGCCCCTTGCCGCACGTGCACGAGACGCTGAATGTATTGAAGGAACGCGGGCTGGACCTGTGCGTCGCGTCCAGCAGCATGCCGGCCAAGCTGGAGGCCGCGCTCAAGATGGTGGGTTTATGGGAGACGTTTGCACCGCATGTGTTCAGCACGGCGCAGGTGGCCAAGGGCAAGCCGGCGCCGGACGTTTTTCTGTACGCAGCGCGGCAGATGCGGGCCGCGGTGCTGGATTGCGTCGTGGTCGAGGACAGCGTGCCGGGTGTGCGCGCTGCCCGTGCGGCGCGCATGAGGGCGGTGGGGTTTGTGGGCGCCTCACATAACGGACCGCAGCAGCGGCAGCGGTTGCTGGACGAGGGCGCCTTTGAAGTGATCGACGATCTGCGGCGGCTGCCGGAGATCATCTAAGAGGGGCTGCCGACCTAAGCCGCGGCGGGCATCTCGCCGTGCAGCAGGTAATCCATCAGTTCGCGCACGGAACGCATGGCATTGCCGAACGGCAGTTTGGACGCGCCGCGGAAGAAAAGACCGCGGCTGACTTCGCCGCGCATCGCGGCCGCGAGTTTCAGGTCGATGCAGAATTGGCCGAACTTGGCGATGCCGTCGCGCAGGCCGCATTGCGTCAGGCAGTCCATACGCTGGCTGCAGCGGCGCGGATCGGCACGGGTGTTGGCTTGCAGCGTGCCTTCCTGGCGAAGGTAGCGCGTCAGCCACGGCGTGGCGACCGCACGTGCCGGCAGGCCGGCCACGCTGGTGAATTCCGCCAGTTCGGCGGGGTCGGCGTCGATCAGGACGCGCTTGAAGTTTTCGTGGGCGTCGCCTTCGTGGGTGACGGCGAACGCGGTGCCGACCTGCACGCCATCGGCGCCGTTGCTGAGCCAGTGGCGGACCTGTTCGTGGCTGCCGACGCCGCCCGCGACGATCAGGCGGGGGGCGTCACGGCCCAGTTGCAGTTCAGTGAAAAGGGCGTGGCAATCGGCCAGCACCTTTTTGAAATCGAAGCGTTCGCTGTGCAGGTCGTCGATTCGTGCCGCGCCCAGGTGGCCGCCCGCGTAACCCGGGTGTTCGATGACGACGGCGTCGGCCAGACGGCCCTTTTTCATCCACTTCTTCAGCACGGCTGCAACGCCGCGCGCTTCGGAGAGAATGGGCACCAGCGCCACTTTGGGGAAGTCGGCCGTCATTTCAGGCAGGTCGAGCGGCAGGCCGGCGCCCATGACGATGGCCTCGGCGCCGCTTTCGCAGGCCTGGCGCACCAGCGCGGGATGGTCGCGCACCGCTTTCATGACGTTTACCGCCACCAGGCCGCGCCCTTGCGCCGTATCGAGCGCGGCGCGGACCTCCCGATGCAGGGCCTCGCGGTTGGCGGTGTCGATCGTGTCGCGGTCATTGCATTTTTCGGTTTTTTCCACGAGATCGGCGTGGTGATGGCGCAAATCGACGCTGGCAATGGTGCCCACGGCGTTCTGGCTGGCAACCGCGCCGGCCAGGCGATGGGCGGATACGCCAACGCCCATGCCGCCCTGCACGATGGGCAGCAACTCGCGTCCGGCGAGGGTGAGTGATTTGAACCACGTCATGATATGAGTCTTTCCTCTGGTCAAGAGAGCAGAGGCTAGAGCAACGTGGGGAGCGCCGCCTTGCGAAGGATCAAGTGGTGCGGCAATGGGCGGGGGCCAGACAGCTCCCGCCCATCCGTCACGTTTTTATCCCAGCAGCTTGATGATCGCCGGCACGGACAGCACGGCGGTGTAGTAGCCCATGAACTGCACGCCGGTATTGAAGCCGAACAGGCGCGACAGCAGGCCGCCGATGAGGCCCATGGTCAGGATGACGAGCAGGCCCAGGAATTGGCCTTCCCAGACGCTGATCACGATGATCAGGCCGACAAACGTGGCGATGATGGCCTCGTGGCTGACGCGGCGCGATACGAACAGCGCGGCGCGGCGCGCGAAGTTCATGGCGAAGGGATAGGACACCACTGCCGCCAGCAGCACCGCCAGCATGCCGTAACCCAGGAATTCCCAATGGTTCAGCAGGTTGTGCAGGTTGTGCGTCTGGCCGGTTGCCGAATCCACCGTGAAGCGCGGCGGCGCGTTAAAGAGCGGCGCGGCCGGTCCCGCCGCCACGGGGCTCAGGGGCAGGCCGAAGGCGATCAGCGGAATCAGGGCCTCGGCGATGTAGGTGGCCTCGGTCACGCCGTTGCGCGCGCTCAGCACCGTCGTCAGCCGGTGATAGGCGTGCTTGACGCGCGAGCCCACCAGTTCGCCCAGCACGACGGTCATGGCGACCGGGCTGAACACGAAGGTGGCGCTGGACACGGCTGCGGTGGCAAGCGTCCAGCGCGTCTGCACCCGGTCCATGACTTTCAGCGGGTTCGGAAAGTAGCCCGACCAGCCTTTTACGTCAGGCGCCAGCGAGAACGTGCGCACCTTGTCGCGCATCATCTTGCCGCGGCCTTGCGGCGACAGCACGGTGAACAGGTCGGCGATCAGCGGTCCGATGGCGATGCCCAGGAAGTAGCTGATGCTGAGCTTGACGCCGTACTTGGCCGTCAGGCTTTGCAGCGCGATGATCACCATGACGAACGGCACCAGCAGCGCCACCGCCGCCCAGCGTCCCGCGGAAAAATACGCGATCAGCAATGCGGCCGCCAGGAAGATCCACGGGGCGGACTTGGTGATGGCGGCGCCGAACGGCGCCAGCAGCACGGCGAACAGCACCGCCAGCGGCACCGCGACAAAGGCGGCGACGATGGCGCCGGACACCATCTTGCGCAGCGCAATGTGCGGCACGCCCAGCTTGCGCAGCATGTTCGCGTCCTGCAGCAGCGGCGTGGCCAGCGTGTCGCCCGGGATGCCCAGCAGCGCGGTCGGCACGGCGTGCGTCATGTGCTTGGCCACCGCGCCCGCCAGAAAGAACGTGAAGACGCCGGCGGGCGGCACGCCCAGCAGCACGACCAGCAGCGTCAGCGGCGCGAGCGTCGTGGTTTCATCGGTGCCGGACACCAGGCCGATGGCCGCAAACACGACCGCGCCCAACAGGCCCATGCCCGCGGCCACCATGATTTGTTCAAGCAGTTCGGGGCTCATGCCAAGGCCTCCTTGGCGGCGCCGCGCCGGGGGGCGGCAACATCGGCGGCAGCGGCAGAGACGGCGGGCGCCGCCGGCTGCGCGAACAGGTCGTACAGGTCCAGTTCCTTCAGCTCGCGCACCACGGCCTCGGGCAGGTCCGCCAGCGTGCCCAGGCCGCCGGGCTGTTCGGCCAGCTCGGCCAGCACTTCGGCGCGCCAGGCAGGATCGTGCGTGGCGCTGTGCTCGACGACCTCGCGTTTGGGCGGGAACAGTCGGGCGCAGATCACGCCAGCCAGCACGCAGCCGGCCAGCCCGGCCAGCATCGCGTATGCGTGCGCGAGCTCGGGTGACGCCACCACGCCGCGCAGCCAGCGGCTGGCGGCAAAGAAGCCGGCCACGCTGACCGAGATCCCAATGCCGATGGCCCAGGCCAGATGCCTGAGATCCACGGTGTCGCTCCAGACTTCAGCCAGGCGCGTGGACGGCGCCTGTGGGCTTTGTTTCATGTCTCTCTCCTGTGTTTATCGGACGGCGCGCGGGGTGACCGGCGCCGCCTCGGGTACTCGCCGTTCGGGTTATCGGGACGCGCGCAGTTCCTCCAGCAAGGCCAGCGCGCGGTCGGTGCGGACGTCTTTTTCCGCGGCCATGCGCTTGGCGACCTCGTCGATCTCCGCGCCCGTGGCGCCGGCCACCAGCGCGATGTTGCGGGCGTGCAGCGCCATGTGGCCGCGCTGGATGCCTTCGGTGGCCAGCGCCCGCAGCGCGCCCAGATTCTGCGCCAGGCCGACGGCCACGGCGACTTCGCCCAGCTCCTGCGCGGAGCGCACGTCCATGATCTTGAGCGCAAGCCGCGCCAGCGGATGGGTCTTGGTGGCGCCGCCGACCAGGCCCACGGGCATGGGCATCTCGATGCTGCCGACCAGTGCGCCCGACGTGTCCTTTTCCCAGTGGGTCAGCGACGTGTAGCGGCCCGACCGGGCGGCGTAGGCGTGCGCGCCGGCCTCGACCGCGCGCCAATCGTTGCCGGTGGCGACGATGACCGGGTCGATGCCGTTCATGATGCCCTTGTTGTGAGTCGCGGCGCGGTACGGGTCGATGGCGGCGAACGTGTACGCGTCCAGCACGCCTTCGATGATCTCGGCGCCGCTGCGCTCCCTGGTGTCCAGCGTCTGCGGCGTCAGGCGCACTCGGGCGCGGGCCAGCCGCAGGTCGGCCAGGTTGGATAGGATACGCAGGCGGACCGAGCCGCCGACAATTTCCTCGACCAGCGGGGCCACGGCCTCGGCCATGGTGTTGACGGTGTTGGCGCCCATGGCGTCGCGCACGTCGACGATCAGGTGCATCACGATCATCGGGCCGCGCGGCGTGTCCGGGAACACGTGGACCTCGATGTCCTGGCAGCCGCCGCCCAGTTCGATCAGCACCTTGTCGCGGCTGTTGGCCAGCGTCAGGATGCGTTCGCGTTCGCGCAGCAGGGCAAGGCGCGCGCCATGCGGGTCGGTCAGGCCCAGGACCTGCACCTGTGCGCGCATCAGCGGGCGGGTGCTGGACGTCTCGAAGCCGCCGCCTTCGCGCGCCAGCTTGGCCATGAAAGACGCGGCCGCTACCACGGACGGCTCTTCCACGGCCATCGGCACGAGCACGTCGCGGCCATTGACCTGGAAGTTGCCCGCCACGCCCAGCGGCAGCTCGAACGTCCCCAGGACGTTTTCGATCATGCCGTCGGCGCGGGCCAGGTTCAGCGCGCCGGGCTCGGCCAGCATTTGGCGCTCTTCATCGGTGAGCGAGGCGGCGTCGGCAATGAAGGCCAGGCGTTGGGCGGGGGTGAGGGCCCGGAAGTTGGGCAGGCGTGAATCGGCCACGATGGCGTGTCTCCGTATAAGAATCGAGTGGCCTGATTCTAGGTAAACTGTACCGCTATTCAGAGGTACAGTTTGGGCAAACAGTACCATCGCACTGCACCAATTTTGGCAACGACAAGACAGGGATCGCAACGTGGATGACGCCAATTCGCCGGGCAGGCCGCAGCGCGCGGCGCCCATCGCCGAGAGCCTGGCCAACCTGATCGGCCAGCAGATCGCCGACGGCGTCTACCGCGCGGGCGACAAGCTGCCGTCCTTGCGCGAGCTGGCGCAACTGCACCGCTACGCCAAGAACACAGTCGTGGTGGCGTTTGAAATGCTGGTGGCGCGCGGGCTGGTCGAACCGCGGCGTGGCTCGGGCTTTTACGTGCTGGACGTCGATCACGCGCGCCCGGCCGCGGACGAAGAGCCGGGGCAATTGAGCCGGGCGATGGACATCGTGTGGCTGATGCGCGAACAGCTCAAGACCCAACCGGATGCGGTCGCCGTGGGCGACGGCTTTCCGCCGGTGGAGTGGCTGGCGGACATGCGCATGGATCGCTATCACCAGAAGGTGGTGCGCACGGGGCTGGGCGCGCTGTTCCGCTACGGCAGCCGATTTGGCTATGCGCCGCTGCGCGAAAGCCTGGTCCGCAAGCTGGGCGACGTGGGCATCAACACCGCGCCGTCGCAACTGGTGCTGACGCATGGCGCCAACGAGGCAATGGATCTGGTGATCCGCTACTTCCTGCCGCCGGGGTCGACGGTGCTGGTGGACAATCCCGGCTACTACCCGCTCTTTGGCAAGCTGAAGCTGGCCGGCGTGCGAATGCTGGGCGTGCCGCGCCTGCCTGACGGGCCGGACGTCGTTGCACTGGAATCGTTGCTGCAGCGCGAAAAGCCGCGCCTCTTCTTTACGCAGTCGATCGCGCACAATCCCACCGGCTCGGACATGTCGCCGGCCAAGGCCTATAAGATCCTGCAACTGTCAGAGCGCTACAACCTGATGGTGGTCGAAAACGACCCCCTGGCGGACTTCAAGCCCACGTCGTCGGTCAGGCTGTCGGCGCTGGATCAGCTTGAGCGCACCATCTACATCGGTAGCTTCTCGAAGTCTTTCTCGGCGGCGTTGCGCGTGGGTTTCATCGCGTGCAACGCCGCGCTGGCAAGCGACCTGGCCGATCTGAAGGCGCTGGTGCACGTCAGCAGCTCTGAGTATTGCGAGCGCATGGTGGACGTGATGCTGCGCGAGGGCCATTACGAGCGGCATCTGGTGCGTCTGCGGCAGCGGCTGGAAGCTGCGACCGGCCAGGCGTTGCAGGTGCTGGATTCGCTGGGCGCGCAGGTGTTCACGCGGCCGACCAGTTCGTTGTATCTGTGGTCTGCGTTTCCCGGCGTGGCGGATTCGCTGACGCTGGCCGCGGCGCTGATGCCCGAGAAGGTCATCATGGCGCCGGGTCGCGTGTTCAGCGTGGATCCCACGGCGGTGTCGCCGTGGTCCCGCTGCAATGTGGGCGCCGTGGTGTCGCCGCGCTTCCACGCCACCCTGGCTGCGCATCTGGATCAGCGATAGGAGAATTCCTGAAAGGCCTGCCGCAGCTCGCCCTGCGCCTGGTTGCTGAGCGCTCGCGCGACGGGTGCGCCGGGCGCGGCGCGCGCGGCCTGCACCGCAAATTGGCGCACGCCGCGGCGGGCCAGTTCCCGCGCCAGCGCCATCAGCCGCGATTCGTCCAGCCAGTCGGGATGCCACGTGATGCGGCATTCGAAATCCAGTCCTGCAGACAGCAACTGCGTCAGGCACGCCAGCGCCGGTCGCTGGGAATCGCGCCGGCCCGTGATGTCGTCGTAAGCCTTGGCGTCCGCCTTGATGTCCATGCCCACCCAGTCCAGATGACGCAGCACGTCGGCCAGCCGTAGCGGGTAGATGCCCGCGGTGTGCAGGCCCACGCGGTAGCCCATGCGTTTGACGTCGCGGATCATGGCGGGCAGGCGCGGCTCGCTCAGCGGCTCGCCGCCTGAGAACACAACGGCGTCCAGGAGGCCCTTGCGGGTTTCGAGGAAGGCGCGGACCTCGCGCCAGTCATAGCGGGCGGCGCGCGTCTGGAGTTCGACGTTGTGGCAATAGTGACAGCGCCACGGGCAGCCCGAAATGAAGACGACCGCGGCCAGTTGGCCGGGCCAGTCGACGGTGGAAAAAGGCACCAGCCCGCCCACGGCGGGCGAGTGCCGGGGCAGGGGCTGGATAACCGGCTGCGGCGGTGCGGCATAGGCCGGCCGATCCGCCAGCAGGCGAATGGCCTGGGCGGCGGGCCGGCCGGCGCCGCCGGCCTGCGAGTTGCCCTGGGGCGATCCGCCTTCAGGCACTGCGTTCGACGAAGAAGCGGCGCTCATTGAATTCGCCCTGTTTGCCGGTGTTGAAGGAAGAAACCGGGCGGTGGTAGCCCATCACCCGGGTCCAGACTTCGCAGCGCACGCGCTGGCTGTCGTCCAGTTGGACAGCCGGAGCGGACGCAGCGACGGGAGCGGTCAAGGTTTGCATAGGTTTTCCTCGGAAAGTGATGCCGGACGCTTGCCCGGCGGGTAAAGGACGGCGCGCGCCGGTAGCTTGCGCACCGTCCCGGATTCCGGCAACGCTAGGCCGGGGTGCAGCAAGACGATTGCTTGGCCAGCAGTTCCGCGTCGCACTTGGGGCAGAACTCGTGGTGCCCGGCCAGGTAGCCGTGATTCGGGCAGATGGAGAAAGTGGGCGTGACCGTGATGTACGGCAGGCGGAAATTGGTGAGCGCGCGGCGAACGAGCTGCTTGCAGGCCTCGGCGGTGGACACGGCCTCGTTCATGTACAGGTGCAGCACGGTGCCGCCCGTGTACTTGCTTTGCAGCGTTTCCTGCAATTGCAGCGCGTGGAAGGGATCGTCTGTGTAGCCCACCGGCAACTGGCTGGAGTTTGTGTAGTACGGCTGGGCGTCCGTGCCCGCTTGCAGGATGCCGGGGTAGCGCTTGCGGTCTTCGCGGGCGAACCGGTACGTGGTGCCCTCGGCCGGCGTGGCTTCAAGGTTGTAGAGGTGGCCGGTTTCTTCCTGGAATTCGGTCATGCGCTGGCGCACGCGGTCCAGAAGGCGCACCGCAAAGGCGTGGCCGGCGGGCGTGGTCACGTCTTCGGCATCGTCCGTGAAGTTGCGGATCATCTCGTTGATGCCGTTCACGCCCAGCGTGCTGAAGTGATTGCGCAGCGTGCCCAGGTAGCGGCGGGTGTAGGGGTAGAGGCCCTGGTCGATGTAGCGCTGCACTACCTTGCGCTTGGTTTCCAGCACGTCGCGGCCCAGCGCCAGCAGGTGGTCCAGGCGCGCCATCAGCCGCGCTTCGTCGCCGCGGCAGGTATGGCCCAGACGGGCGCAGTTCACAGTCACCACGCCGACCGAACCGGTCTGCTCGGCCGAACCGAACAGGCCGTTGCCGCGCTTGAGGAGTTCGCGCAGGTCGAGCTGCAGGCGGCAGCACATGGAGCGCACCATGTGCGGCTCCAGGTCGGAGTTCAGGAAGTTCTGGAAGTACGGCAATCCGTAGCGCGCCGTCATTTCAAAGAGGCGCTCGGTATTGGGATGGTCCCAGTCGAAATCGGGCGTGATGTTGTAGGTGGGAATGGGGAACGTGAACACGCGGCCCTTCGCGTCGCCGGCCATCATGACCTCGATGTACGCGCGGTTGATCATGTCCATCTCGGCCTGCAGGTCGCCGTAGGAAAACGGCATTTCCTCGCCGCCCACGTAAGGGATCTGGTCCTTCAGGTCGGCCGGGCAGGTCCAGTCGAACGTGAGGTTGGTGAAGGGCGTTTGTGTGCCCCAGCGGCTGGGCACGTTCAGGTTGAAGATGAGTTCCTGGATGGATTGCTTGACGTCCGCATAGGTCATCGCGTCGCGGCGGATGAAGGGCGCCATGTAGGTGTCGAACGAGCTGAACGCCTGCGCGCCGGCCCATTCGTTCTGCAGCGTGCCCAGGAAGTTGACGATCTGGCCGATGGCGGCCGACATGTGTTTGGGCGGCGTGGATTCGACCTTGCCGGGAATGCCGTTGAAGCCTTCGGTCAGCAACTGGCGCAGCGACCAGCCGGCGCAGTAGCCGCTGAGCATGTCCAGGTCGTGGATGTGGATGTCGCCTTCGCGGTGGGCATGGCCGGCTTCCGGCGTGAAGACGTTGGACAGCCAATAGTTGGCAGTGACCTTGCCGGCGACGTTCAGGATGAGGCCGCCCAGACTGTAGCCCTGATTGGCGTTGGCGTTGACGCGCCAATCGCGCTGTTCCAGATACTCTTCCATGGCGCTTTCGACGTCGACCAGCGTATGGCGCAGCGAACGCAGGCGGGCGTGCTGCTCGCGGTGGACGATGTAGGCGCGCGCCGTGCGCCAGTGGCCTGCCTGGACCAGCACGTCTTCGACGCGGTTCTGGATGGTTTCGACGCCGGGGCAGACGTTGCCGTCCAGCTTTGCGATGACGGTGCCGGTCAGCGCGCGTGCGCCTTGCAGGTCCAACTCCCCGGTGCTTTGGCCCGCCGCCGCCATGGCTTGCGCGATCTTCTCGCTATCGAATGCAACGACGCGGCCGTCGCGCTTGAGGATGTGTTGGATTTCCATTGTTGGCACCATATGTAGTGGAGTGCGACTACTCTATCACCACATATGGTGCTGGAACCGCTGGATGTGGATGCCGGTTGACCCGCATCAAATGGCCGAAAACCGTCGTGAATTTGCGCAATGCGGCGATCGGTCGCACCCGGCGCCTGCGGCCGGCCCGGCCGGATCAGAAGCCGATGCTCACGCCCAGCAGGGAAATCGCCACCGCGACCGCGGCCGTGCCGGCGGCCGGCCGCGGGGCCCATGACAGCAGGCCGAACCACAGCAGCGCGCCTGCGGACAGCCAGCCCAGCCAGACCACCATCCCCAGCACGTCGCCCCACAGGCCCACGCAGGGAAGGATGGCCAGCCCCATCAACAGGACCCCGGCGCCGCGCAGGACGCGCGTGTGGCCGGCGTGCGGATTGCGCGTCCAGACCTGGTGATAGTGACGGGGGGTGGCGAGCGCCAGGCAAGCCATGCCGGCGTAGGTCAGCAGCAAGGCCATCGCGATGGCGCAGAGGTCGTTCATGGTCATGCGGCTGCTTTGTTGCGCGGGTCGCTGTGCCTGCCGGGTGGCGCGACGCCCTTGCGCTGTTGTGGGTAATGCCCCCGATTCTACGGGAATCGGCGCGGCGTCCGGCTTTGGAGCGCTTTGTATTTTCTGCACAGCTTCCGGGCCGCCACTGCTCTCAAGGCGGCAATCGCCTGTGCGGTTCGGCGGACGCAGCCTCGGGAACGCGAATTGCTGTGTTCGCGCCTCCATCGGAAGCGATCGCCCGCCGTGCGCATCGTTGATGACCTACGACAAGGAGCCCAACCATGAAACGCAAAGCCGGAAACGCCCGCCAGATCAAGGAGCTGCTGTACCAGGCGCTGGAAACTGAGATCGGCGGCCTTGCCATTTACGAGACTGCGGTCAGCTGTGCCATCAATGAAGACCTGAAGAAAGAATGGCTGGGCTATCTGGAAGAAACCCGCACCCATCGCCGTGTGTTGCTGACGGTGTTCGAACAACTGAAGCTGGACCCGCAGGCCAAGTCGCCGGGCCGCGACGTAGTGCGTCACCTGGGCGAATCGCTGGTTCGGGCGATGAAGATGGCCATCAACGCCGGCGACCCGGCCGCGGCTCAGCTGGTGGCGACCGAATGCGTGGTGCTGGCAGAGACCAAGGACCACGCCAACTGGTCGCTGATCGGGCTGATTGCCGAGCAGCAATCGGGCGAAGAAGCCAAGATCCTGAAGCAGGCCTATGACGCCGTGGCTACCGATGAGGACCATCACCTGTATCACACGCAAGGCTGGTCGCGCGAGTTGTGGATCGAGTCGCTGGGCTTCCCGGCCGTGCTGCCGCCGCCCGAAGAGGTAAAGAAGGTGGAAACCGCCATTGGTGCGTCCCGTGCCGAGCAGGCGCGCGAAACGATGCTGACCCATTAAGGAGAAAAAATCATGGCAAGCAAGAAGCCAGCAAAGGGCGGCGCGCTCGACACCGCCTACATGAATACCGACAGCGGTCCGGCCACCGGTCCCGCCGGCAAGCCGACCCACCCCGCGCTCCAGCGCGCGGCTGCCGTGGGCGCCACCACAGGCGCCATCCCCCATAACGCCAACAAGGAAGCGGAGTACGGCGAGCAGGCCGCGCGCTGTCCCTACGCTGGCGCACACGTGGGCACGGTGGACCCCGCCGTGGGCGCAAGCTCGCTGTCCGAGAAGGAAGTCTCGGACAAGACGGGCGACGCCGCCACGCCGGGCGTGAACCAGAACGACGGTACGTTGCCCCGTGTGCGCGCGGATGGCGGCGGCCAAGCCCTGACCACCAACCAGGGCGTGCGCATCAGCGACAACCAGCACTCGCTGAAAGCAGGGCTGCGCGGGCCGGCACTGCTGAAGGACTTCATCCTGCGTGAAAAGATCACGCATTTCGACCACGAGCGCATCCCCGAGCGCATCGTGCACGCGCGCGGCTCGGCTGCCCACGGCTACTTTGAGTGCTACAAGCCTCTGACGGACCTGACCGCTGCGTCGCTGTTTGCCGAGGCCGGCAAGCGGACCCCGGTCTTCGTGCGCTTTTCGACCGTGGCTGGCGAGCGCGGGTCCAAGGATACGGCGCGCGACGTGCGCGGCTTTGCCGTGAAGTTCTACACGGACGAGGGCAACTGGGACCTGGTCGGCAACAATATGCCGGTGTTCTTCATCCAGGACGCAATGAAGTTCCCGGACCTGGTTCACGCGGTCAAGCCCGAACCGCATCATGGCATGCCGCAGGCGGCTTCCGCGCACGACACCTTCTGGGATTTCGTGTCCCTCATGCCCGAATCGACGCACATGCTGATGTGGGCGATGTCGGACCGCGCCATTCCGCGCAGCTACCGGATGATGCAGGGCTTTGGCGTGCACACGTTCCGCTTCGTCAACGCGCAGGGCGAATCGCGGCTGGTGAAATTCCACTGGAACCCGATCCTGGGCACGCACTCGCAGGTGTGGAACGAGGCGGTCAAGGTGTCGGGCGCGGATCCGGACTATCACCGGCGCGATCTGTGGGAAGCGATCGACGCGGGCCATGGCCCCGAATGGGAACTGGGTGTGCAGGTCTTCACCGAGGATCAGGCAGAAGGGTTCAGCTTCGACGTGCTGGACGCCACCAAGATCGTGCCCGAGGAACTGGTGCCGGTCGTGCCGATTGGCCGCATGGTGCTGGACCGCAACCCCGACAACTTCTTTGCCGAGACCGAGCAGGTGGCGTTCTGCGCCGCGCACGTGGTGCCCGGCGTGGACTTCACGAATGACCCTCTGCTGGCTGGCCGCATCCATTCCTACGTCGACACGCAGATCTCGCGTTTGGGCGGCCCGAACTTCCACGAGATTCCCATCAACGCGCCGCTGGCGCCGGTGCACAACAACCAGCGCGACGGCATGCACCGCCAGGCCATCCATCGCGGCCGGGTGGCCTATGAGCCCAATTCGCTGGCCGGCGGCTGCCCGTTCCAGGCGGGCATGGACGGCTTCGTGTCGTTCCCGGAACCGGTGACGAGCGATGAATTGCGCGGGCATCCCGAAAAGTTTGCCGAGCACTACAACCAGGCCACGCTGTTCTACGACAGCCAGACCGCCTGGGAGCGCAAGCACATCGTCGATGCCTTCGCGTTCGAGCTCAGCAAGGTGACCGTGCCGCAGATCCGCCAGCGCATGGTGGCGTCCCTGCGCAACGTGTCCGACGAGTTGGCCCAAGGGGTGGCCGATCAGCTCGGCATGGCGCTGCCGGACCCGTTGCCGCGCGCCATAAAGAATCCGCCCAAGCCCGAGGTGCAGGTGTCGCCATCGTTGTCCCTGACCGCGCGGCCGGGCGACGGCAGCATAGCTACGCGCAAGGTCGCCATCCTGGCGGCTGAAGGCGTGGATGGCAAAACCGTATCCGCGGTGGCCGACGCGCTGATTCAGGCGGGCGCCGTCGTGCGGCTGGTGGGTCAGCGCATCGGTCCCGTCCAGACCGTCGACGGCGGCGCGTTCGATGCGGATGCGTCGCTGGACAACCATCCGTCCGGCGTGTTCGACGGGGCCGTGGTGGCGGGCGGCGCGGATGCCGCGGCGCTCCTGGCTGCCGACGGTCGGGCGCTTGAGTTCCTGCGGGATGCCTACCGGCACGGCAAGACGCTGATGGGTATCGGCGACGGCGTGCAGGTCTACGTGGCCGCAGGCATCGATCCCGATCCGAACGATGGCGGTCTGCTGCTGGGCGGGGAAGATCCGCAGGCGTTCATCGCGGCGCTGGGCAAACACCGCCATCCGGAGCGGGAGACCACGCCACCGAAGGTATGAGGACGCGCCCGCACGGGTAAGAACGGATCATTGACACGTGCGGGGCGGCTGCGAATACTGAGCCGGCAGGTCGGACGCGCGCAATCGGCGTGCGTCCTTCTTAACCGGGGAGGCCGTATGAATCGCGCGTCCGTGTTGCCTGTGAAGTTCCTTGGCTGGCTCTGCGCCAGCCTTTTGACTTTTTCCGCCCTGGTCAGCGTCTCACCGTCCGCGCGGGCCGCGTCGGCGGCGGAGATCGGCGCCGACGCGATGGCGGCGCTGGAGCAGCTTTACTCCCAGGATCCGCGCATGCGTGAACTGGGCAAGCAGGCTGTCGCGGTGCTGGTGTTTCCCGACATCATCAAGGGCGGCTTCCTGGTCGGCGGCGAGCGCGGCTCGGGCGCATTGATCCGCCGCGGCCAGGTCGAAGGGTTTTATTCGATATCTGCACTGTCTTTCGGGTTCCAGGCCGGCGCCCAGCAGTTTTCGTACGCGCTGTTCTTCATGAATGAGCCGGCACTGGCGTACCTGGATCAGAGCGACGGGTGGAGTCTGGGGGCGGGGCCCAGCCTGGTCGTGGTGGATCAGGGCTACGCCGCCAGCATCTCGACCACCACCTTGACGCAAGACGTGTACGCGGTGCCGTTTGGCGAGCAGGGCCTGATGGCGGGGATGGGTCTGCAAGGATCGAAGATCAGCCGCATGGATCCGAACTGAGTCATTTGCAGAAATGGGGGCGGGACCCCGGTTGGCGTCCCGCCGGCCGTCATTCCAGCGTTATGCCGGCACGCTGGGCGATGGCGCTGAAAGTGGCGATTTCTATCGCAATCTGCTCGCGGAAAGCCTGCCCTGGCAGGAAGACCGGATTCAGTGACAGTTCCGATACGCGCTTGCGCACCTGAGTGTCCTGCATGATTTCCGCCATTACCCGGTTCAAGGTGTGCATGACCGGAGTCGGCGTGTTCGCCGGCGCGACCAATCCGTACCAGCCCACGAACGATACCTCCGGCATGCCCGCTTCGGCGAAGGTCGGCACGTCCGGCAATTGCGGCATGCGTTGCTCGCCGGTGACGGCCAGTGCGCGGATCTTGCCGGCGCGCACGTGGGCGGCGGACGCCGACACCGTATCGACGGCCAGCGCGATCTCGCCGCCGATCAGCGCGGTCATCAGTTGCGCGCTTCCCTTGTACGGCACTGGCGTCATCTTGGCGCCAGCAGCCTGCGCGAACATCTCGCCGGTGAGGTGGGGGGCGGACCCGGAGCCGAACGTGCCGTACATCAGTCCGCCCTTGGCGCTTTCCTGTCGCGCGAGCTCGGCCGCCTGTTGTGGCGTCGCCGCGGGCAGCGCGTTTTGCGCCAGCAGCACGACGGGCGCCATGGCGACGATGCCGATGTGCTCGAAGCTGCGCACGGGATCGTAGGGCAGCGAGGGTTTGAGTGCGGGCAGGACGCTGTACGTGGTGCTGCCCGACAGCATGAGCGTGTAGCCGTCGGGCGCTGCGCGGGCGACGGCCTCGGCGCCGATAAGCGTGGAGGCGCCGGGGCGGTTCTCGACGATGACGGGCTGACCCAGCTTGCCCGTCAACTTGGTGGCGAGCAGGCGCGCCACCGCGTCGGTGGCGCCGCCCGGCGTGAACGGGACGACGATCTTGATGGCCTGGTCCGGATACGCGGCGTGGGCATTCGCGGCGGCAAGTGTCAACGCCAACAGGGCGGTGCGAAGTCTGGCGGTCATGATGGGGCTCGGTCGGATCAGGCGTAGGTGGACGATTGGGAGCAGGCTTGTTCGAGCAAGTCGGCGCCCTGGGTGCCGAGGTCCCAGAAAAGGCCGGCCATGATGGCCAGGCCTTCCCGGGCGACGCTGCCCAGCAGGTGTTCATTGGGCGCGTGCTGCGCGCAAGCGGGGTAGGAGTGAGGCACCCACAGGGTGGGAAGGCCAAGTTGGTCGGCAAAAATGTCGTTGGGCAGGGAGCCGCCCAGGTTGGGCAAGAGGGCCGGCCGTTTGCCGGTGGTGCGCTCCAGCGAGGCGGCGGCCCAGCGCACCCACGGGGTGTCGGGCGACAGGCGCGTCGCGCCCGCCTGCATGCCGACACGAACCTCGACGTCGTCGAAGCCGCCCTGATGCAGGTGTTCGACCACGTGTTCCTGCAGGGCACGCCAGTCGGTGCCGACCACGAAGCGCAACTGACACCAGGCCGACGCTTCCGGAGGAATGGCGTTCACGGGTTTGGCGGGGTCGCCGGCGCCGAATGTCAGGACGTCGAGACTGTTCCAGCCAAATACCTTTTCCGGCGAGGTCAAGCCGGGTTCGCCCCACCAGTCGTTGATGTCCGGATCGTCGTCGCCACCACCGACTTCCAGGTCTGCCAGCGCCAAGGCGACCGCAGCGGGGATGGGCGGGGGGCGCAACCCGGGCACGGCGATGCGGCCGTTCGCGTCCACCAGCGAACTGATCGCATGTGTAAGCCGGATGGCCGGGTTGGAAAGCAGTCCGCCCCAGTTGCCGGAATGGTAGCCGCGTTCCCGAGCCCGTACCTTGAGTTCGAAATTGACCGCGCCGCGCGAGCCCATGAACAGCGTGGGCCGCGCGGCGTTCAGGCGCGGCCCGTCGCTGGCGATGAAGACGTCGGCGGCCAGAAGATTGCGGTGCGTCTTGCAGAACGCGGCCAGGCCGGGCGAGCCCGCTTCTTCGCCGGTTTCGATGAGCCAGATCGTATTGAACCCCAGCACGCCGCCGCGGACGGCAATGACGCGCGACAGCGCTTCAAGGTTGATGGAGTGCTGGCCCTTGTTGTCGGCCGTGCCGCGCCCGTACCAGCGGTCGCCTTCGACCTGCAGGCGCCAGGGGTCCCGGCCGGCGTCCCATTTGGCGGCGTTGCCTCGCACCACGTCGCCATGACCGTACATGAGGACGGTCGGCAACTCGGCCGCTTCGATGCGGCGTGCGACCAGGATCGGCAGGTCCACCCCGGCAGGGTTGCGATGCACTTCACAGGAAAAGCCTAGTGCCGACAGGCGCGGGACCAGTTCGATCGACAGGTAGGCATGCTGCGCCGGGCCCTGGGTGGAGACTTCGCTCTCGGTGGTGTACGCGATGCGGCGCGCGAGGGTGTCCTGAAGGACGCCGCTGTCATACGCTTCTGTCGCGTGGAGAATGGCTTGTTCGCGGGTCATGGCGGTTCTCGGGGCAGTACGGAAAAGCAAAAGTATTACGGTTCTACGCGTGCCACAATTAGATATTTCGCACCTTTGCGTTGCTATAAAGGCATCTCATCCAGGAGCCATCCATGATCTCCCTCGGCCTCAGATATTTCCTGGAAGTCGCGCGCTGCGGTTCGATCGCAGGCGCGGCGGCCAGCCTGCACGTGGCGGCATCCGCCGTCAGCCGGCAGATCGCCAAGCTGGAAGACAGCCTGGGCATCGTGCTGTTCGAACGCCAGGCGCGCGGCATGGCGCTCAGCGAGGCCGGGCTTCAACTCGCGGCATACGCCCGGGCGGCCGCGCTGGAGGCCGAACGCGTCACCAAGGAGATCCGGCGGCGCAGCGCGCTAGGCGACGTCACGATCCGGCTGGCCTGTAGCGAGGGATTCGCACACCGATTCCTGCCGCTATGCATGGCCGACTTCAAGCAGGTCCGGCCCGAGACGCGTTTTCATCTCCAGGTGGACCGGCCGGAGGAGGTGATTCGCCGGATTCTCGAGGGAATGTCCCAGATCGCGCTGCACTACACGGTGGCGCAGGACGATCGCCTGAAGACCGAACTGCTGACGCGCGCGCCGGTTTACGCGGTGATGTGCCGGCAGCATCCGCTTGCCGCGCGCCGTGCGATCAGCTTGCGTGACCTGGCCGACGTGCCGGTATCGGTTGGCGATAAGGGCACGACCGTACGGCAGCTTTTCGATACCGCGTGCGCCAATGCCGGCTTGCATATCGAGCCGGCCTACGTGTCCAACAATTCGGCGGCCTTCCTGCCAATGCTGCCGGGCAGCCGGATCGTGGCGCTGACGGGCTACCTGACGTTGATGGGGGATCCGCAGGGCACCGCGCTGGCCGCAGTGCCGTTCAGCAACCCGGAAATGCGCCAGCGCAGCATCCAGGCCGTGACGCTGCAAGGGCGCACCTTGCCGCCGCTGGCCAAGGAGTTTCTGGAATTCATGGCGGCGCGGCTCACTGCGGCGCCGCGCGCGCCGGATCTGGACAAGGGCGGCGCGTGACGGCGATGACTAGACCGACCGCACGAACAGTGCGCGCAGCTTGTTCCAGAAATCGCCGCCCAGCACGAAAAAGCTGGCCACCAGCATGACGTCGCCCAGCAGTTGCGCCTGCCACAGCCGCGGCCGGAAACCGGGCCAGATCTGGTCAACATAGGGTTCCAGCATCGACGTCAGCAGCGGCAGGACGAACATCACCATGCCGATGGCGTGGCGCACGGGGCCGACCTTCTGCACGGGCGCCAGCTTCTTCGAGTGACCGCCGATGATGGCCTTGAGTTGCTGGAATCCCTCTTTGCCCATGACGGCGATGCAGGTGATGAGCAGCACCTTGTTGGCGATGAAGATGGCGCCGGTCAGTGCCGCGATGCGCGATCCGGGGATGTCCATCGCGGCGCCGATGGGAATCAGGAACCAGAGCGCGAAGGCCAGGATGAAAATTCCGATTCCGCACTTGAAGCGCCAGCCCATGGCCGGCGCGGGTTGGGTTGGCAAGTCTTGGACACTCATGGCGGTCTCCTTGCAAGGGGTGGAATTTGAGGCGAGGGGATTCAAGGCATGTGAATCAAGTTTCGGTAACCCGGCGGCGTGAGGAAAATACGCCCGGCTTGCGGGGCGCACGCGGCCGGGGTTCGAGCAACTGCAGCATCAGGCAGGCATACAGGGTGACGGCGATGAACAGCCCCATGCGCACGGCGAAGGCGGTGTAGACGTCCTTGCCCGCCACGCTGTCCTGCACCGATTGGCCCAGCAGGATGATGAGCGTGATCAGGGTGTTCAGCCAGAAGGTGGGCGCATGCGGCGTGGGACTCAGCCGGTACAGCTTTCTGGCCATCACCAGTCCGAACAGCAGCATCCACAGGAAATACATCCACAGGCTGGGAAAGGGCCGCAGGGCGATCCAGAACCCCACCGCAAGCACGCCGGCCAGCAGCGTCGATCCCAGGATCTCGCGCGCCGCGCCATGCGCCGCCGTGACGCAGCTTTGGCGGCCCAGGCTGACTGCCTTCAGGATGATGGGCATGTAGCCCAGCGGATCGGTCATGGCCAGCAGAAAGGCCGGCAGCACGACCAGCGCCGCGCGCAGGGCCATGCGGCTTGCCTCGGCGGCCGGCAAAACAGGCGGGGGCGGTGGCGCGGGCAGGCCAGGCGGTTCGGGAAACAGCGCGTGGCAGACGCCCAGCACCAGGGCGGCCAGCAGCAGCGCTTTGACCAGGGCCTCGATCACCGTTACCGCCAGGCCGAAGTCCAGTGTGCCTGCCGCGGAAATCATGGTCAGGCCGATGATCAGGAACGTCGACACCAGATTATTGCCGCCGCGCAGCCCGTGGCGAAACGCCAGAAACAGGCACAGGCCGACGATCAGCACCCCGCCGGCCGGGTAGTAGCGAAGCAGCGGAATCAGCAACAGCCCACTGCCCGTGGTGAACATCGCCACCAGGGCCAGGCCCAGGCCGGCTTTCAACGAAAGCGGCCGGTTCATCTGCGCCAGCAGGAACACCCCGAGCACCGGCGCGATCATCGGGATCGGCATGTCCAGCCCGAAGCTGATGGCCAGGCACAGCGCCGTCCCCACGCCCAGGCGCAGGGCGCGCTGGCCGCGGGGGTCGCGAGGGGCGGGGGCCGTGTCAGTAAGCATAGGACAGCCAGCTCATCAGCCGCAGGTACAGGCGGCCCAGGGGGTTGAGCGGATTGCCGGGGTTGGGAAACGCCATGACTTCGGCCTGGCCGCCCACCCGGATGCCGCGGAGGGACGGAAGCTGTCCGGGATCGAGGTCGATGGCGACCGGAAAGCGTTGGGCGGGCCGCAGCCAGTCGCGGCTGTTCTGCACTGTGGGAAGGCTGCCGGGCTGCGTGGGCGTGCCGACGTTCACGCCATAGCCCACGCTGCGCACGCGGCCCTCGAACACCTGCCCGGGCAGCGCGTCCAGGATGATGGCGACCGGCGTGCCGGGGTCGACGTGCCCCAGGTTGTTCTCGGTCATTTCCGCGTTGATCCACACGTCGTGAATGGCGATCAGCGTCATCACGGGCTTTCCCGCCGCGGCGAATTGGCCGGCGTCGGTCCGCAGGTCGGTGACGAGGCCCGCAGCGGGGGCGCGCACCTGCGTGTTGGCCAGGTCCAGTTCAGCCTTTTCCACGGCGGCGGCGGCGCTGCGCAGCTTGGCGTTGTCTTCCTCGCTGCCGCCTTCCTGTTCGCGCGCCCGCTGCACCTCGGCACGCGCGGCCGCCACCTGGCTGACCGCCTGCGCCAGATTGGCCCGCGCAATCTCCAGCCGGCGCAGCGATATCGTGCCCTGGTCGTCGCGATACAGGCGCTCGAGCCGGGTGCTGTCCTGGCGCGCGCGGACTTCATTGGCTTGCGCCGCGCGCAGGGACGCCTGCGCCGCATCGATGCCGGCGGTGCTGGCGCCGATCTGCCGGCGCGTGGCGTCCAGATCGGCCCGGGCGCGGTCGAGCGCAATCCGGTAATGCTCCGGGTCGATGTCGAACAGCACGGCGCCCGACTTCACGTCCTGGTTGTTGCGCACATGTACCTGCGTCACCCGGCCCGCCACTTCGGACGCCACGGGCACCACAAAGGCCTCCACCCGCGCCTGCTGCGTGTACGGCGTGTAGCGGTCCGCCAGCAGATACCAGACCAGGCTGATGACGATGACGACGAGGACCCAGCGGACCCCCTTTTTGGCGGGATCCGCGGGGGGCGGTGGGGCGGCCGGCGGGGCGGGCGGCGGCTCGGACGGCGCGGGGCGTGCCGGCGTATCGCGGGCAGGCGAGCCAGGGCTCGCCGCGGGCGCAGCGCTGGCCGTCGGGGGCGCGGGCCTGGGACTAGTCATCGGATCGCCTCGTGGTCTTGGGAAGCGCCGGCGCGGGCCGTCCGGCCTCGGACAGCAGGTCGCCCCAATTGGTGCGCCGCTGCATCTGTTCTTGCGTGGCCGGATCGATGACCGGCTGATCGCTGTACCAGCCGCCGCCCACTGCCTTGTACAGGGCGATCAGGTCGCGCACGGCATTGCCCCGGTTCACCAGATAGGTGTCCTGTTGCGTTGCCAGCGCGCGCTGCGCATCCAGCACCCGCTGAAAGTCGGAATAGCCCTCGCGGTAGAGCGCAGAGGCCAGCGTCAACGAGCGCTTGGCCGCCAGCGCCGAGTCGTAAAGGATCCCGTCGCGTTCCAGCGCCTTGACCAGTCCCGTGGCGGCGTCGTCGGCCTCGCGCGCGGCCTGGCGCACGGCGTCCTGGTAGATGACGATAAGCTGCTGCAGCCGCGCGTCCTGCAGGCGCACCGTGTTGGTGATCCGGCCGTGGTCGAACACGTTCCAGGTCAGGCTGGGGCCGGCAAGCAGGGCTGCGCCGCCGGACGTGCCGGCCAGCGACGTGGCGGTCCAGGCGATGCTGCCCAGCAGCGTCAACGAAGGGTAAAGATCCGCCTTGGCCACGCCCACCTGCGCGGACTGCGCCGCAATCCGCAGCTCGGCGGCACGGATGTCCGGTCGCCGCAGCAGCAGGTTGGCCGGCACGTCCTGCAGCACCGCCCGGTCGATCAGCGGAATCACGGCCTCCCGTGTCGCCAGGTCGGGCAGCTCCGGCATCGGGCCCGGCGGCTTGCCGACCAGCACCGCCAGCGCGTTGCGGGTGCGCGCGATCTGGCTTTCGAACTCCGGAATGGTGCTGAGCGTGCCAAGGTATTGCGTGCGCGCCTGCTGCAAGTCCAGTTCGTCGGTCTCGCCGCTTTGGAAAAGGCGCTCGGTGATCTCGTAGCTGCGCTTCTGGATGGCCGCATTGTCGCGGGCGATGCGCAGCCGGGCTTCGGCCGTGCGCAGCGCGTAATAGCTTTCGGCGACCTGCGCGTGCAGCAGCACCAGCACGTCTTCGCGGTTGGCCTCGGCCGCGAAGTAGGCGGCATCCGCGGATTCGATGGCGCGGCTGAAACGGCCCCAGAAGTCCAGTTCCCAGCCGATGTTGAACCCCGCGCTGTATTGCCAGAAGCTGCTGGGCCGCGGATTGCCTTCCGAGGAGCGCGATGACCGATGCTGATAAAGCGCGTCCGCGCCGACGACCTGCGATTGCGGATACAGCCCGCTGCGGGCAATGCCAAGCTGGGCGCGCGCCTCCATGATCTGCAGGCCGGCCACCTGCACGCCGGGATTGTGCGCGTCGGCCTGGGCGATCAGGGATTCAAGAACGGGGTCGTCAAAGATACGCCACCACTGCCGGGCGTCCGGCTGCGAGGCTTCCACGGTGGCCTGTTGCAGCGCCGGCGTGTCCCATTGGCTGGACCAGTCGACACGCTGGGGCGCGAAGTCGGGTCCCACTTGCACGCAACCGGTCAGGCAAAGCACGCCGGTCAGCAGCAGTCGATTCAAACAAGTCATCGGCCACATTGGGCACCAGGTCTGTCAGAGGCCAAACTGCAAGTCCCCGGTGACGGCCCGATGGTGCCCGCACCGCGAACGCCGGAAAGCTCGGTAGCGACAACGTGTTTGTGTGGTCGCGCCGGCATCGCGGGCAGCAGTCGCGTTCCCGGCGGCGCGAAAAAGCGCCGGACCGGATCGGGCGGTTTGCGTCAGCGTGCCAACCGATTCTATTGAGCTTTTTATTTTCCGGCTAGCGGGAAGATACGGAGGGCGGCCCGGCAGGCCGCGCCGGTCAGGCGGTGCGGCGGCGCCAGCCCAGGCGGCGCAACCGCTCCAGCGCCAGATACACGATCGGCGTCGTATACAGCGTCAGGAACTGGCTGATCATCAACCCGCCGACAATGGCGACACCCAGCGGGCGGCGCAATTCCGACCCTTCGCCCATTCCAAGCACCAAGGGCAGGGCGCCCAGAAGACCCGCCAGGTTGGTCATGACAATGGGCCGCAGGCGCAGCATGGCGGCGCGGTGGATGGCCTGCTCGGGCGTCAGGTTCTCGCGCCGCTCCAGACTCAGGGCGAAGTCGATCATGAGGATGGCGTTCTTCATGACGATGCCCACCAGCAGGAACAGCCCCAGCAGCGCGATCAGCGTGAACTCGATGCCGGCCAGCCGCAGCGCCAGCAGCGCCCCGACGCCGGCCGACGGCAGCGTGGACAGGATGGTCAGCGGATGCAGCGCGCTTTCGTACAGGATGCCCAGCACCAGGTAGATGGCGACCAGGACCCCCAGGATCAGCCAGGGCTGGTCCTGCAGGCTCTGCTGGAAGTTGCGCGCATCGCCGCCCAGGCGGGTCTGGATGTAAGACGGCACCATCAGCTTGGCCGTCGCCGCGTCAATGGCGGCCAACCCCTGTTCCAGCGACACGCCGGGCGCCAGCGAGAAGCCGACCCACACCGCTGCAAACAGGCCATCGTGAAACACACGGTCGTTGACCAGCCCGTTGTCGTAGGTGGCAAACGCGGTCAGCGGAACGCGGTTGCCATCGGCAGCCACGACGTGCACCTGTTCCAGGACTTCCGGGTCTTCGGTGTAGCGCGGGTCCAGTTCCAGCACGACGCGATACTGGTTCATCGCGTCGTACAGCGTCGCGACCTGCCGCTGGCTGAACGAATTGCTCAGCACGCTGCTGATGGTGTCCATGTCGACGCCCAGCCGCTGCGCCGCGCTGCGGTCAATGTCGATCACGACCTGCTGCGTCGCGCCGTCGCCTTGCGCGTCGACGTCGCGCAGCTCGGGGATCTCCTGCATCGCCTTGGAGATCTTGCGCGACCATTCCCGCAGCGCCGGCACGTCGCTGGCCATGATGGCCAGTTCATGGTCGCCGGAATTGCCGAAGCCGCCGGGCATGCGCAGGTCCTGGTCCACGTTCAGGAAGAACATGCCGCCCGGCACCGCCGGCGCGTTCGTGCGCATCCAGTTGATGACCTCGGTGGACGACGCCTCGCGTTCGGCGGCGGGTTTCAAGCGGATGAGGAACAGCGAATTGCTGATGCCCAGGCCGCCGCCGTTGTAGCCGATGACGTCATCGACGGCCGGGTGCTTGAGGACAAGTTGCCGGTACTGGTCGATCTTGGGCTGCATGACCTGAAACGAGAACCCGTCGTCGCCGCGCACGAAGCCCATGAGCTGGCCGGTGTCCTGCACCGGCAAAAATCCCTTGGGCGCCTGGACATACAGGTAGACGTTCAGCCCGACGACGCCGGCCAGCAGCAGCAACGTCAGGCGCGCGTGGCCAAGCACGCGCGCCAGCGACACGCCATACCAGTCGTGGATGCGGGCAAACACCGCCTGCATCCGCGAGGGCTTGGCTGCAACATGGCTGACGGGCCGCAGCCAGCGCGCGCACAGTGCCGGAATGATGGCCACCGACACGACCAGCGAGATGACGGTGGCGGCCACCAGCGTGATCGAAAATTCGCGGAACAGCCGCTCCACCAGACCGCCCATGAACAGGATCGACACGAACACGACGCTCAGTGCCACGGTCATGGCCACCAGCGTAAAGCCCACCTCGCGCACGCCGCGCAGCGCGGCCTTGACCGGCGTGAGGCCGCGCTCCAGATGGCGCGAGATGTTCTCCAGTACGACGATGGCGTCGTCCACCACCAGCCCGGCGGCCACTATCAGCGCCATGAGCGACAGGTTGTTCAGCGAAAAGCCCCACGCGTACATGACGGCAAAGGTGGCGATCAGGCAGACCGGAATCGCCACGCTGGGGATCGCGGCGGCACGCGCATTGCCCAGAAACAGCCACACCACCAGGATGACCAGCCCGGCGGCCAGCGCCAGGGTGATGTGCGCTTCGCGCAGCGTCGCCTTGATGCCCGGCGAGCGGTCCAGTGCGACGGTCAGGTCCACGTCGGCGGGCATCAACTGGCGCAGGCCCGGGAGGGCCTGGTTGATGGCGTCGATGGTTTCGATGATGTTAGAACCCGGCTGCCGGCTGATGGTCAGCACCACCGCCGGATTGCGGTTGTGAAAGCCGCTGCTGTAGCGGTTTTCGACCGAATCGCTGACGCGCGCCACCTGCGACAGCCGGATCACGGCGCCATCCTGGTAGCGCACGATGAGACTGTCGTAGTCCTGCGCGCGGCGCGGCTGCTCGGGGGTGCCGACCTCCCAGCGCTGGCCGGCCGAATCGAGCTGCCCTTGCGGGCCCATCGGAGCGGCGTTCGAAATTGCCTCGCGCACGTCGTCCAGCGCCACGCCGTAGTGCGCCAGCGCGTTGGGATTGACCTGGACGCGCACGGCCGGCAGTGAACTGCCGCCCATCGTCACCTCGCCCACGCCGCTGATCTGCGAGAGCTTCTGCGCCAGCACGGTGGAACCCAGGTCGTAAAGCTGACCAGCTGGCCGCGTGGCGGAACTGAGCGCCAGCGCCATGATGGGCGCCTGCGACGGATTGATCTTGCGATAGCTGGGATTGCCCGGCATGCCGGCGGGCAGTTCGGCGCGCGCGGCGTTGATGGCGGCCTGCACGTCGCGGGCGGCCTCGTCGATGTTGCGATCCAGTTCAAACTGGAGTTGCACGCGGGTCGAACCCTGGTTGCTGGACGAGCTCATCGAGCTGACGCCCGCGATGCTGCCCAGCGCCCGTTCCAGCGGCGCGGCGACCGTGCTGGCCATGCTTTCGGGGCTGGCGCCGGGCAGATCGGCGCGCACTTCGATGGTCGGAAAATCCACCTGCGGCAACGGCGCCACCGGCAGCAGGCGCCACGCCACCGCGCCCAGCAGCGTCAGCGCCAGCGCCAGAAAAATGCAGGCGACCGGCCGGTGCAGCAACGCCCGGATCATTTCACCGGGCCTTCGGCGTTGGGCGCCGGTGCGGCATCAGCGCGGCGGTGGCCCAGCCGGTGAAAGAACAGGTACACGGCCGGCGTGGTGAACAGGGTCAGCACCTGGCTGACCAGCAGCCCGCCAACCATGACCCAGCCCAGCGGCTGGCGCAGCTCGGCGCCGGAGCCGGTCGCCAGCATCAACGGCAGCGCGCCAAACAGTGCGGCCAGCGTCGTCATCAGGATGGGGCGCAGGCGCAGCAGCGCGGCCTCGCGGATGGCGGCTTGCGGGTCAAGGCCGCGCGTGCGCTCAGCCTCCAGCGCAAAGTCGACCATCATGATGCCGTTCTTCTTGACCAGCCCGATCAGCAGAATGATGCCGATCACGGCAATCAGGTCCAGCGGCCGGCCGGTGATCAGCAGCGCCAGCAGCGCGCCGACCGTGGCCGAGGGCAGGGTGGACAGGATGGTGACCGGGTGGATGGCGCTTTCGTACAGCATGCCCAGCACCAGGTACATGGTCACCACCGCGGCCAGCATCAGCCACAACGTGTTGGACAGCGACGCCTCGAACGCCGACGCCGCGCCTTGCAGCCGCAGCTCGACGCTTTCGGGCATGCCGATTTCCTGCTTGGCCGCTTCGATGGCAGCGATGGCTTCGCCCAGCGAACCGCCCGGCGGCAGGTTGAAAGACAGATTCACCGCGGGGAACTGCGACAGGTGGTTCACCGCCAGCGGTGCGGCGCGTTCACTGACCGTGGCCAGCGCGGACAGCGGAATGGCCTGCCCGCTTTCCGTCTGCAGATGAACGCGCTCCAGCGCCTCGGGGCTGGTCGCCATTGTCCGGTCCACCTCCAGCACTACACGGTACTGGTTGGATTGCGTGAACAGCGTGGCGACCTGACGCTGGCCGAATGCGTTGTACAGGGCCTGTGCCACGTCGTCCATCGTGACGCCCAAACGCGCGGCGGCGTCGCGCGAGACTTCCAGATAGGCCTGGCGCCCGCCGCCCTGCAAGTCGGAAGACACGTCGGCAAGCTGGGGCGCCTGCGCAAGCCGCTGCATCAGCGCGGTAGTCCAGCGCGTCAGCAGGGCGCTGTCGGGCGAAGTCAGGCTGAACTGATATTGGCCGCGGCTGACGCGGTCTTCGATGTTCAGTTCCTGCACGGGTTGCAGGTAAAGCGAGATGCCGTTCACCTCACGCGCCCGCGCGTCCAGCCGCGCCATGATGTCCGCCAGCGGCGCGCTGCGTTCGTTCCAGGGCTTCAGATTGATCAGCAGACGCCCCGTGTTCAGCGTGGCGTTCATGCCGTCGATGCCGATGAAGGACGACAGGGTGGCGACGTCGGGATCTGCCAGCAGGCTTTCCGCGACCGCCTGCTGACGACGCGACATGGCGTCAAACGACGTGCTCTGCGCGGATTGGGTCACGCCTTGCAGGACGCCGCCGTCCTGCGCTGGAAAGAAGCCCTTGGGCACCGCCAGATACAGCAGGCCGGTCAGCACCACGGTGGCCACCATCGCCAGCAGCGTCAGCCGCTGGTGGCGCAGGGTCACGTCCAGCCAGCCGGCGTAGCGCACTTGCAGGCGGTCCAGCAACCCGGGGCGCGACGGCTCGTGCGCCGGGAGCAGGCGCGCGCACATCATGGGCGTCAGCGTCAGCGAAACGGCCAGCGAGATCAGGATGGCGACGGCCAACGTAATGGCGAACTCGCGGAACAAACGGCCGACCACGTCTTCCATGAACAGCAGCGGAATTAGCACCGCGATCAGCGACAGCGTCAGCGACACCAGCGTGAAGCCGATCTGCCCCGCGCCCTTGAGCGCGGCCGCCATCGGGCTGTGGCCTTGTTCGCGGTAGCGCGCAATGTTCTCCAGCATGACGATGGCGTCATCCACCACGAAGCCCGCGCCAATGGTCAGCGCCATCAACGTCAGGTTGTTGGTGGAGAAACCGGCCAGGTACATGAAGCCGAACGTGCCGATCAGGGACAACGGCACGGCCAGGCTGGGGATCAGCGTAGCGGGCAGGTTGCGCAGGAACAGAAAGGTCACCAGGACGACCAGCCCCACGGCGAAGGCCAGCTCCCATTGCACGCCGCGCACCGAGGCGCGGATGCTCTCCGTCCGATCGGTCAGGATGCGCACCTGCACGGCGGCGGGCAGGCTGGCCGTCAGTTGCGGCAGCAGCGCCTTGACCTGGTCCGCCACCGCAATGACGTTGGCGCCCGGCTGGCGCTGGATATTCACCAGCACCGCGGGCTGCTTGTCCACCCACGCGGCCAGATAGCGGTCTTCGGCGCCGTCCTCCACCGTCGCGATCTGACCCAGCCGCACCGGCGCGCCATTCTTCCAGGCGACGATCAGGTCGCGGTATTCCTCGGCGCTCTGCAATTGATCATTGGCGTCCATGATGACGGACCGCACGGGGCCATCAAAGCTGCCTTTAGGCTGATTGGAGTTGGCCTTGGCAATCGCCTCCTGCACGTCCGACAACTGCAGGCCGCGCGCGGCCAGCGCCATCGGGTTGACCTGCACGCGCACGGCGGGGCGCTGCCCGCCGGCCAGGCTGACCATGCCCACGCCCGACAGCTGCGACAGCCGCTGCGTCATCCGCGTATCCACCAGATCGTAGACCTTGGGCAGGGGCAAGGAGTCCGACGTGACGGCCAGCGTCAGGATCGGCACGTCCGCAGGGTTGACCTTGCGGTACACGGGCGGGGTGGGCAGATCGTTGGGCAGCAGCGAATCGCTGGAGCTGATGGCAGCCTGCACTTCCTGTTCGGCCACGCCCAGCGACACGTCCAGTGCGAACTGCAAGGTGATGACCGAGATGCCGCTGCCGCTGGTGGACGACATCTGCTTTAAGCCCGGTATCTGCCCGAAGCGCCGTTCCAGCGGCGCGGTCACCGCGCGCGCCGTCACGTTGGGACTGGCGCCCGGATACTGCGTGGTGACCTGGATGATGGGATAGTCGACCTGAGGCAATGCGGCCACGGGCAGCAGGCGCCACGCCAGGATGCCCGACAACAGCAGGGCGATCATCAGGAATGATGTGGCGACCGGGCGCAAGATGAAGGGGCGTGACAGGCTCATGCGGGCTCCTTGTCCTGATCGTGCTGCTCCACGATCTGCACATCGCGTCCGTCATGCAGCCGGTCCACGCCCTCGACCACGACGCGCTCGTCCTCGGCCAGGCCCGCCAGCACGACGATGCGACCCGCGTTGGCCGGACCCAGTTCCAGCACGCGGCGGGTGGCGCGATTGTCGTCGCCGATGACGAAGACGAACGATCCTTCAGAACCGAACTGCACGGCGGCGGTGGGTATGGTCACGACATCATCCTGCTGCACGACGGCCAGCCGGATGTTCACGAACTGGTTGGGAAACAACGACTCGTCGGCATTGTCGAAGCGCGCGCGCAGCCGCACCGTGCCGCTGGCCGCCTGGATGCGGTTGTCCAGCGCTTCGAGCGTGCCTTCGGCCAGAATGCGGCGCTCGTCGGCGTCCCAGGCCTGCACGCGCAACACGGGCGTCTTCGCCTGCGCCTGACGCAGGATGTCCAGGCGGGTCTCCGAGATGCTGAACAGGGCCGACGTGGGCGCCATCTGCACCAGCGTGGTCAGCCCGTCTGCGTCTGTCGTGCGCACGTGGTTGCCGGCATCCACGCGCCGCAAGCCCACGCGGCCGGCGTGGGGCGCCACGATACGCGTAAGACTGAGCAGGCGGCGGGCGTCGGCGACCTGCGCCTGGTTCTTCTGGCGCTGCGCGGTGTACATCCGCACCTGCGCCTCGGCGGTATCGAGCTGCTGCCCGGCCACGGCCTCCTGCCGCGCCAGCTTCCGATAGCGGCGCAGGTCCGCTTCGGCGTTGTCCAGCAACGCCTGCGTTTGCGCCAGCTCGCCTTCGGCGGACGCCAGCGCAGCCTGGAAGGGGCGGGGGTCTATTTCGGCAAGCAACTGACCCTGCGAGACCGCCTGGCCTTCGGTGTAGTGCAGTCTCACCAACTGGCCATCGACTTGGCTGCGCACGGTCACCTGAGCCAGCGGCGTGATGGTGCCCAACGCATGCAGGTCCCGCTGCAGCGGGCCAGTGCGAGCGGCGGCGACGCTTACTGCGACGGGAAGCTTCCCATAGTTGGGGGGAGGAGGGGCGGCCGGGCCTTTATTGCCCGCCAGCCAGACCGCCGCACCGATCAGCAGGGCCAGCGCCAGGGCGGCCGCGATCAGGATCAGGCGTTTGCGTGAGGGGGTGGGGCCCGCAAGGAAGCGCAGGGACATCAGGGCTGCCAGGCAAGGGATAGCGGACAGCCGAGATTCTATATTAATAATAATGATTAGCGTTATTGATGCTGAGTTTCAAGAAGGGTTTGCGCGTATCGTTTAGAGTGGCGGCTGTTTTCAATACCCCGGTTTGCAAGAGGAGTGGGTCATGAGCAAAGAATCCTTCGAAAGTCAGCGGGAATTATTCGAGCGCCTGCAGGAACGGCTGGCGTCCGAACGCGACCGCTTGGCGCAGTGGCAGTCGATCGAAGCCGATTACCAGCGCAAATACACCGAGACGCTGCGGCCCCTCGAAGAAAAGCTCAACCAGCTTCGTTACAAGCTGGTGCTGTGCTTTGATCATGCGTACAAGGAAATGGGCCTGTCCAAGGCCGAGCGCGAATTCGTTTCTGAACTGGTCACGGAGTTTTCGGAAGAACTGCTGGTCCTGGCAACCAAGAGCGAGCTGCCTGCCGGCTGCGACACCGCGCGCCTCAAGACGCTTTACAAGAAGCACCGCGGGTCGGATTACGACGCCAACCTGGCCGAACTGACGGAAAGCGCGGGCCAGGAACTCGCCGATGCGCTGGATCTGGACGTTGCCGATCTGGCCTCGATGTCGCCCATGCAGTTGCTGCAGATCATCCAGGACCAGTATGACGACGAGGACGCGGAAGAACTGCTGGAGTACGCGCGCGTCGTCAAGATTCCGGCCGTGACGAATGACATCGCGTGGCAGGCCTTGCAAGAGGCCGAGCAGGTGCGCCTGGCGCAGTCCACGGCCAACGATGAATCGATGATCGACCTGCTGGGAGACCGCGACATTCCCGACGATGAGCTGGACTCTGTCAACGCGTCGCTGATCCTCGAGCTGGACGAAGTGCTGAGCCAGCTTCAGTTCGCCGAAGAAGGCTTCAAGCTGCGCTACGAACTGGACGTGTTCGCCACGTTCGAACCCGATACGGTAATGGGCGAACTGGACGACGACATCAAGGACATCCAGGAGTACATCCAGGAACTGGAGCACGAGATCATGCAGTTCTCGGATGAATCCCTGCTCAAGGCGTGGATCAAGGCGATGCGCCGGGAAGTGGCCGCGATGGAGCGGCGCGAAGATCGGTCCTGACGCGTCTCAGCCTTTCGGCCGCGACACCGGCATCACCCGCATGACCGGCGCGGCCTGCTTGGCCGCCGCATCCGCGCGCGGCCGGATCATCATCGGGAAGAACCGCCACAGGTACAGTCCCAGCGCCAGCGCCCACGCGGTGGCGGACGCATGCAGCAGTCCCAGTGTTGCGGCGGTGGGCAACAGCGCCGCCAGCCGCAGCAATGCCGCCAGGATCATCAGCGCGTAGCTCAGGACCATGCTGCGGTCCGTGTGCAGCGGCCGGCCAAGGTGGCCCAGCGCGGTGCGCGTCACCATGCCCAGGATCAGCACGGAAAACCCTGCCACGCCAATCACGTGCGCCGGCCACGCCTGCCGGACGACGAAGCCCGCCAATTGCGCCGCGCCGACCAGCAGCCCGATGCCCAGGCCCAGATACCCGGCATAGAGAATCCACAGAAGCGGCACGCGCCGCACGGCCCACGGCTTCCAGGACACCCACTGCACCAGCGCGATCACGCCGCTGGCCGCCAACGCCGCCGCGGCCACTTGCTGCACCCCGGCCAGCAGGCAGGCGATGGCAATGACGCCGAACCCAAGCTGCCAATGGCCGCTCTTGGTGTGGGGAGGGATGTCCAGGCCCGCGACGGCGCGCTTGGCGAAGAAAGGCATGACCCGCCGGGCGATCAGCAACGTCAGCACGGCCATCGACAGCAGTCCGGCATTGAAAAAGCGCATCAACGTGACGTAATCGCCCTGTACCGTCGCCCACAGATACAGCCCGTTGGTCGCGCCGAGCGCCAGCAGCAGCAAGGGAACGCCATAGTTGCGCTGGTTGCGTGTCACGGCGACGGCGCGTCCCAGCGCCCCAGCCGCCCACAGAAAGAAGAGCAGATCGGCAGCCGCCGCAACGGCGAATGCCGGGCGGCCCGGCACCAGATAGCCCACCCGCGCCACGATCCATAACCCGCACAGGGCCGCCAGCGGGTTGCCGCGCAGCGGATTCTTGCCCGTCCAGTTGGCGCCCGCCGTCAGCAGAAACCCCACGGCAATGGTGGCGACAAAGCCCCACAGCATTTCATGCGCGTGCCAGAACATGCCATTCAGCACGCCGGTCAGGCGCGCCGGCGCATGCACCCACAGCAGCACGGAGAACAGGGCCCAAAAACAGCCCGCCAGGTACAGCGGGCGAAATCCCATCTCGGTGAAAGCGCGCCATTCGGGCGGTGCGGGGCGCGGCTTCTTTGCGGGTTCTTCAATGGAAAGCAGGGTGCTCATGATGTAGCCAGTGCGCGCAGGGTGCGCCGCGTTGCGGGTTTGAACGTGTATTTGAAATACATATTACTGCTGGCGGCATCCGGGCGCGACTTGCCTGCTTGATCCAGCGCAAGGCTGTCCGGAACACCCGCATGACTAGGCACTTCGGAAATGGCCCTTTGGTCGGCTGGGGAATGGTGAGTGAAGGGTGGCCTCCTTAGGCTACCCACATACGCATTTGTCAGCAAAAAGCGAGACCAACCATGGCAGCACATCAATTCTCGGCCGGCGCGCCGATGCGGGTCCTGATATCCAGTACGTTTGCCTTCACCATCTGTTTCGCGGTGTGGATGATCTTCGCCGTGCTGGGCATTCCCATAAAAACCCAGCTCGGCCTGTCTGAAACGCAATTCGGCCTGCTGGCCGCCATGCCGGTCCTGACCGGTTCCCTCGTGCGCGTGCCGCTGGGCATCTGGACCGACCGCTACGGCGGCCGTCCCGTGTTCTTCGTGCTGATGTTGCTGGCAGTGGTGCCGATCTGGCTGCTGTCGTACGCCACGGAATACTGGCAGTTCCTGGTGCTGGCGCTGTTCGTCGGCCTGACCGGCGGCTCGTTCTCGGTGGGTACGCCCTACGTGGCGCGCTGGTTCCCGCGCAACAAGCAGGGCCTGGCCATGGGCGTCTTTGGCGCCGGCAACTCGGGTTCGGCCATCACCAAATTCGTGGCGCCCGCACTGATCGCCGCGGCCGCCGGATCGTGGGTCATCGTGCCGCAGGTGTACGCCGTGGCGCTGCTAGTCACCGCGATCCTGTTCTGGATGTTCTCGTCGTCCGATCCCTCGCACCGCGTTGCGGGCGGCGCATCCTTGTCGGCCCAGTTCGCCATGCTGAAGGACCCGCGCGTCTGGCGCTATTGCCAGTACTACTCGGTCGTGTTCGGCGGCTACGTTGCCCTGGCGCTGTGGATGACCAAGTACTACATCGGCGAATACGGCTTCGACATGAAGCTGGCCGCGCTGTTGGCCGCATGTTTCTCGCTGCCCGGCGGCGTGCTGCGCGCGGTCGGCGGCTGGATCTCCGACCGCTACGGCGCCTACAAGACCACGTGGTGGGTGATGTGGGTGTGCTGGGTCGCGTTCTTCCTGCTGAGCTACCCGCAAACCGAATTCACCGTCATGACCGCCGGCGGCCCGCGTTCCTTCGGCATCGCGCTCGGTCCGGTCACCTTCACCATCCTGCTGTTCATCGTCGGCATCGCCATGGCGATCGGCAAGGCCTCCGTCTTCAAGTTCATTTCTGACGAGTTCAGCGACAACATCGGCGCCGTGTCCGGCATCGTCGGGCTGGCTGGCGGCCTGGGCGGCTTCATTCTTCCCATCATGTTCGGCGTCCTGCTCGACCTGACCGGCATCCGCTCCAGCGCCTTCATGCTGCTGTACGGCACGGTCTGCGTCTCGCTCATCTTCATGCACTTCAGTTTCCGGCCCGAAAGCGCGGCCATCGCGCGGCAGCAAGCCGCCTGACCCACCAACCATCCTGAGAGAATCTCATGTCCACTCAAGTCCTTGCGCGCTGGGAGCCGGATAATCCCGGCTTCTGGAAACAGACCGGCGCGCGTGTCGCCAACCGCAATCTGTGGATCTCGATCCCGGCGCTGATGCTGGCGTTCAGCATCTGGATGCTGTGGAGCGTGGTCGTGGTCAACCTGGACCGCGCCGGCTTCATGCTGTCCAAGAACCAGCTGTTCTGGCTGACGGCGCTGCCCGCGCTGTCGGGCGCCACGCTGCGCATCTTCTACTCGTTCCTCGTGCCCGTCTTCGGCGGGCGCAAATGGACAGCCATCTCCACCGCCTCGCTGCTGATTCCGGCGCTGGGCATGGGCTTCGCGCTGCGCGACCCGACCACCTCGTTCCCCACGCTCCTGATCCTGGCGCTGCTGTGCGGCCTGGGCGGCGGCAACTTCAGCTCCAGCATGGCCAACATCAGCTTCTTCTTCCCCAAGGAAAAGAAGGGCCTGGCCACGGGCCTGAATGCCGGCATCGGAAACCTGGGCGTGTCGCTGGTGCAGTTCGTGGTGCCGGTTGTCATCACGATGGGCGTGTTTGGCGTCGCTGGCGGCGAACCCCAGGTCATCAACGCCAATGGCACCCAGCAGAACCTGTGGCTGCAGAACGCGGGCTTCATCTGGGTGATCCCCATCGCGCTGGCGTCCATCGCCGCGTGGTTCGGCATGAACGACATCGCCGACGCGCGCGCCTCGTTCGCCGATCAGGCCGTCATCTTCAAGCGCAAGCACAACTGGCTGATGTGCTGGCTGTACGTGGGCACGTTCGGGTCGTTCATCGGCTTCTCGGCGGGCTTCGCCATGCTGACCAAGACGCTGTTTCCCACGGTCAATCCCATGGCATACGCCTTCCTGGGACCGCTGGTCGGATCGCTGACGCGTCCCGTGGGCGGCTGGATCTCCGACAAGCTGGGCGGCGCCCGGGTCACGCTCTTCACCTTCGCGGCCATGATCGCCGCGGTGGCGGGCGTCATGGTGTTCCTGCCTGGCGAAGGCCGCCTGGGCGACTTCAACGGGTTCCTCGCCATGTTCATCGTGCTGTTCGCGCTGACGGGCCTGGGCAACGGCTCGACGTTCCGCATGATCCCCGTGATCTTCCTGCGTGAGCGCACGCAGGCCGCGCAGGGCAAGGGCCCGGCCGCGCAAAAGCAGGCCATGACGGAAGCGGCCAAGGAATCGGCCGCCGTGCTGGGCTTTTCCGGCGCCATCGGGGCCTACGGCGGCTTTTTCATCCCGCGCAGCTTCGGCACGTCGCTCGACATGACCGGCAGCGTCCAGACCGCGCTGGTTTGCTTCATCGGCTTCTACGCCACCTGCATGCTGATCACCTGGTGGTTCTACGCGCGCCGCAATGCGCCCGTGCCGTGCTGATCTGCCCGATACGCCGGCCGGTCAGCGCGTTGCGCGCGGTGTGGCCGGCGGCGCGCGACTAGTTCGGTCTACGCGGATAACTAGTCACTCTGCCGAACCCGGGTTGTGCCACCGGCGAATGGTCCGCCAGACAGCCCAGTCCTAAAGTTGCTTCATCAGCATTGATCGCAGTACGCGCCGGCCAGGCCGGCGTTCTTGGAGAAACACAATGAGTCATTTTCTGGACCGGTTGAAGTTCATGTCGCGGGTGAAGTCCACCTTCGCGAACGGTCACGGCGAAACCGTCAACGAGGACCGCAAGTGGGAAAACGCGTACCGCGCCCGCTGGCAGCACGACAAGGTGGTGCGTTCCACCCACGGCGTGAACTGCACCGGCTCCTGCTCCTGGAAGGTCTATGTCAAGAACGGCCTGATCACCTGGGAAACCCAGCAGACCGACTACCCCCGCACCCGTCCTGATCTGCCCAATCATGAGCCGCGTGGCTGTCCGCGCGGCGCCTCGTACAGCTGGTATGTGTACTCGGCGCAACGCGTGAAGTACCCCATGATCCGCGGCCGCCTGATCGAAATGTGGCGCGAAGCCCGCAAGACCATGGATCCCATCGCCGCCTGGGAATGGATCAGCCAGGATCCCAAGCGCGCCAAGCGCTACAAGTCGGTACGCGGCCTGGGCGGCTTTGTCCGCGCCGATTGGGACACCGCCACCGAAATCATTGCTGCCGCCAACGCGCTCACCATCAAGAAGTACGGTCCCGACCGCGTGATCGGCTTCTCGCCGATTCCCGCCATGTCGATGGTCAGTTACGCCGCCGGCGCCCGCTACCTGAGCCTCCTGGGTGGCGCCTGCCTCAGCTTCTACGACTGGTACTGCGATCTTCCCCCCGCCAGCCCCCAGATCTGGGGCGAACAAACTGACGTGCCAGAATCGGCCGACTGGTACAACTCCACCTACCTGATGGTCTGGGGCTCGAACGTCCCGCAGACCCGCACCCCCGACGCGCACTTCTACACCGAAGTCCGCTACAAGGGCACCAAGACCGTGGCCGTGTCCAGCGACTTCGGCGAAATGGTCAAGTTCGGCGACATCTGGCTGGCGCCCAAGCAGGGCACCGACGCCGCGCTTGCCATGGCCATGGGCCACGTCATCCTCAAGGAATTCCACCTCTCGGGCAAGTCGGCCTACTTCACGGACTACGTGCGTCGCTACACCGACATGCCGATGCTGGTGCAGCTCAAGGAACGCGACGGCTTCTACGCCCCTGACCACTTCCTGCGCGCCTCGCAGCTCGACAACGCGCTCGGCGAACAGAACAACCCCGACTGGAAGACGCTGGTCCTGGACGAGTCCACCGGCGATCTGGTCGCGCCCAACGGCAGCATCGGTTTCCGCTGGGGCGAGGGCGCCGTCAACGACGGTGAAAAGGTTGGCCGCTGGAACCTCGAATCCAAGGACGGCGGTTCGGGCCGCGAAATCGTCCCGACGCTGACCCTCCTGGGCCAGTCGGACGACGTGGTCGGCGTGGGCTTCCCGTACTTCGGCAGCGAACACGACGAACTCCTCGTGCGCAACGTGCCCGCCCGCCG
This sequence comes from Achromobacter animicus, assembly GCF_040775605.1. Taxonomy (NCBI): domain Bacteria; kingdom Pseudomonadati; phylum Pseudomonadota; class Betaproteobacteria; order Burkholderiales; family Alcaligenaceae; genus Achromobacter; species Achromobacter animicus. The sequence continues at coordinate 3,363,959 of NZ_JAYGJK010000001.1, read as the reverse complement.
CATCCGCCTGGCCGACGGCACCGAGGCGCTGGTCGCCACGGTGTATGACCTGCAAATGGCCAACTACGGCCTTGATCGCGGCCTGGGCGGCGGCAACGTCGCAACTTCGTACGACGACGACGTTCCCTACACGCCCGCCTGGCAGGAAAAGCACACCAGCGTGCCGCGCGCGCAGGTCATCCAGGTGGCGCGCGAATTCGCCCAGAACGCGCACGACACCGAAGGCAAGTCCATGGTCATCGTCGGCGCCGGCCTGAACCACTGGTACCACATGGACATGATCTACCGCGGCATCATCAACATGCTGATGATGTGCGGTTGCGTCGGCAAGAGCGGCGGCGGCTGGGCGCACTATGTGGGCCAGGAAAAGCTGCGTCCGCAGTTCGGCTGGGCGCCCCTGGCGTTCGCCGCGGACTGGGTCCGCCCGCCGCGTCAGATGAACGGCACCTCGTTCTTCTACGCCCACACCAGCCAATGGCGCCACGAAAAGCTGAACGTGCAGGAAGTGCTCGGCCCCACCGCCGACCGCGCCAAGTACGGCGAACTCAGCATGATCGACCTGAACGCCCGCGCCGAGCGCATGGGCTGGCTGCCGTCGGCGCCGCAGCTGCGGACCAATCCGCTGGACGTGGTGGCGCAGGCCGACAGCCTGGGCAAGGATCCCATCGCCCACGCGGTCGAACAGATGAAGTCGGGCGACCTTCGCATGTCCTGCGAAAATCCGGACGATCCCGCCAACTTCCCGCGCAACATGTTCGTGTGGCGCTCCAACATCCTCGGCTCCAGCGGCAAGGGCCACGAGTATTTCCTGAAGTACCTGCTGGGCACGCAGAACGCGGTGTTCGGCGATGAAGGCGATGCCATCAAGCCCACCGAAGTCACCTACGAGGAAGACGCGGCCGAAGGCAAGCTGGACCTGCTGACGGTGCTGGACTTCCGCATGAGCACCACGTGCCTGTACGGCGACATCGTGCTGCCCACGGCCACCTGGTACGAAAAGGACGACCTCAACACGTCCGACATGCACCCGTTCATCCACCCGCTCAGCGAAGCCGTGCAGCCGCTCTGGGAAAGCAAGACCGACTGGGAAATCTACAAGCTGCTCGCCAAGAAGTTCACCGACATCGGCGGCCCGTACCTCGGCAAGCGCCGCGATCTGGTGCTGACCCCGCTGATGCACGACACCCCGGGAGAACTCGGCCAGGCCTTCGAACCCAAGGACTGGAAGCTGGGCGAATGCGACCTGATCCCCGGCAAGACCGCGCCGTCCATGACGGTGGTTGAACGCGATTACAACGACATCTACCGCAAGTTCACGTCGGTGGGTCCGTTGCTGGACAAGCTGGGCAACGGCGGCAAGGGCATCAACTGGAACACGCAGCACGAGGTCCACGAGCTGGCCGGCATCAACGACAGCGTCACCGAAGCCGGCGTCAGCCAGGGCCGTCCGCGTCTGGACACGGCCATCGATGCCGCTGAAATGATCCTGACCTTCGCACCGGAAACCAACGGCCACGTGTCGGTCAAGGCGTGGGAAGCGCTGGGCAAAATCACCGGACGCGACCACACGCACCTTGCCGTCGGCCGCGAGCACGACAAGATCCGCTTCCGCGACATCCAGGCGCAGCCGCGCAAGATCATTTCGGCGCCCACCTGGTCTGGCCTGGAAAGCGAAGAGGTCAGCTACAACGCCGGCTATACCAACGTCCATGAACTGATCCCATGGCGCACCCTGACGGGCCGCCAGCAGTTCTACCAGGATCACCGCTGGATGCTGGACTTTGGCGAAGGCTCGTGCGTGTACAAGCCCGCCATCGACACCAAGACGGTTGCGCCCATGCTGGGCAAGTACCCCAACGGCGAAAAGGAACTGGTCCTGAACTGGATCACGCCGCACCAGAAGTGGGGCATCCACAGCACGTATTCGGACAACCTGCGCATGCTGACCCTGAGCCGCGGCGGCCCCCACGTGTGGGTGTCCGAAGCCGAGGCCAAGCAGGCCGGTCTGGTCGACAACGACTGGGTCGAAGTGTTCAACGTCAACGGCACGCTGACCGCCCGGGTGGTCGTGAGCCAGCGCGTGCCGGTCGGCATGTGCCTGATGTACCACGCCCAGGAAAAGATCGTGAACGTGCCGGGCGCTGAAACCAGCGGCAAGCGCGGCGGCATCCACAACTCGGTCACGCGCACGGTGCTCAAGCCCACGCACATGATCGGCGGCTACGCCCAGCAGGCCTACGGTTTCAACTACTACGGCACCGTGGGCGCCAACCGCGACGAATTCGTGGTCGTGCGCAAGATGAAGAAGGTGGACTGGCTGGAAGGCCCGCTCGTCGAAGAACTGCAACAAGAAGAGAAGCAATCATGAGGATACGCGCCCAAATCGGCATGGTGCTGAACCTGGACAAGTGCATTGGCTGCCACACTTGCTCGGTCACCTGCAAGAACGTCTGGACCAGCCGCGACGGTGTCGAGTATGCCTGGTTCAACAACGTGGAAACCAAGCCCGGCATCGGCTATCCGAAAGAATGGGAAAACCAGGAAAAGTGGAAGGGCGGCTGGAGCCGCACGGCCGCCGGCAAGCTGGAACCGCGTCAAGGCGGCAAGCTGCGCATCCTGGCCAACCTGTTCGCCAACCCGAACCTGCCCGCCATCGACGACTACTACGAGCCGTTCACCTACGACTACGAGCACCTGAAGAACGCGCCGCTGTCGCAAACGCCGCCCACCGCGCGTCCGGTGTCGGTGCTGACGGGCAAGAAGATGGACAAGATCCATTGGGGCCCCAACTGGGAAGACGACCTGGGCGGCGAATTCAGCTCGCGCAGCCGCGACGCCCTGTTTGAAGGCGTGCAGAAGGAGATGTACTCGACCTTCGAGAACACCTTCATGATGTACCTGCCGCGCCTGTGCGAACACTGCCTGAACCCGGCCTGTGTCGCCAGCTGCCCGTCCGGCTCCATCTACAAGCGCGAAGACGACGGCATCGTCCTGGTCGACCAGGACAAGTGCCGCGGCTGGCGCATGTGCATCTCGGGCTGCCCGTACAAGAAGATCTACTACAACTGGAACAGCGGCAAGGCCGAGAAGTGCACGTTCTGCTACCCGCGCATCGAGGCCGGCCAGCCGACCGTGTGCTCGGAAACCTGCGTGGGCCGCATCCGCTACCTGGGCGTGCTGCTGTACGACGCCGACCAGATCGAGAACGCCGCGTCCACCGCGAACGAGCAGGACCTCTACCAGTCGCAGCTCGACCTGTTCCTGGATCCGCATTCGCCCGAGGTGATCGCCGCGGCGCGCGAGCAGGGCATCCCGGAATCGTGGCTGGAAGCCGCGCGCAACTCGCCCGTCTACAAGATGGCCGTTGAATGGAAGGTCGCCTTCCCGCTGCATCCGGAGTACCGCACGCTGCCGATGGTCTGGTACATCCCGCCGCTGTCGCCCATCCAGACGGCCGCTGAATCGGGCAAGATGCCCCAGCGCACCGTGGGCAAGAGCGGCATGATTCCGGACGTGTCGACCTTGCGCATCCCCGTGCGCTACCTGGCCAACCTGCTGACCGCTGGCAAGGAAGCGCCGGTGCTGCAGGCCCTGGAACGCATGTTGGCCATGCGCGCCTTCAAGCGGTCCGAGACCGTCCACGGCGAACGCGACACGGCCTTGCTCGATCAGGTCGGCCTGACCGAGGAAACGGTGCAGGACATGTACCGCATCATGGCCATCGCCAACTACGAAGACCGCTTCGTCGTCCCCAGCAGCCACAAGGAAGTGGTTGAGGACAGCTTCAACGAGAAGGGAAGTTGCGGCTTCACCTTTGGCAACGGCTGCTCGGGCGGCGTGTCGGAAGGCACCCTGTTCGGCCGCAAGCCGCAGGGCAGCGAGATCTTCATCGAGATGCCCAAGTCGCGCAAGAAGGCCGTTTCGGCCTGAGGAAAGGAAAACATCATGAGCCTGTACCGACTGCTTTCCGCCATGCTGTGCTACCCCGAGCCGGAGCTGCTGGACTACCTGGGTGAACTGGAAGAGGCCCTGGCGGCCTATCCGGACGCCGAGGAAACCCTGCAGCCCCTGGTGAGCTACCTGGCCTCCAACGACCTGATTCCCTTGCAAGAGAACTACGTCGCCACCTTTGACCGCAACCGCTCGCATTCGCTGCACCTGTTCGAGCACGTGCACGGCGAAAGCCGCGATCGCGGCCAGGCCATGGTGGATCTGCTGGAAACCTACCGCGCCCACGGCTTCGAGCCGATGGTGTCCGAACTGCCGGACCACGTACCTCTGTTCCTGGAATTCCTGGGGGTCATCGACCCCGACAAGGCCCAGGAATTGCTGGACGAAGCCATCCACGTGCTGGCGGCCATCGGCGCACGGCTGGCCAAGAGCGAAAGCTCCTATGCCTGCGTCTTTGCCGTGCTGCGCGCCCAGTCCCGCGTCATTCCGCGCGTGCAGACCGAGGCGCCGGTGCGCGACATGGACGAGGCAATGGAGGCCTTCGGGGCCGGCCCGGACGGCGTGGAACCGCTGCTGCGGCCGTTCTCGGGGGGCGGCGCACAGCCCGTGCACTTCCATCCCCGTTCCGCCGCGACTCATTAATGCCCAGGACGACGCATCATGAACTCCCTGAACCAGTTTCTTTTCGGCATCTATCCGTACATCGCGCTGACCATCTTCCTGCTCGGCAGCCTGGCGCGCTTTGAACGCGAGCAATACACCTGGAAGTCCGACAGCTCGCAACTGCTGCACCGCGGCCAGTTGCGGCTGGGCAACATCCTTTTCCACATCGGCATCATCGGCCTGTTCTTCGGGCATCTTGTCGGCCTGTTGACCCCCGTCATCGTGTGGGACACGCTGGGCGTCTCGCACTCGCTCAAGCAGACCGTCGCCATGGTGGCCGGCGGCGTGATGGGCGGGCTGTGCCTGATCGGCCTGCTCATCCTGATTCACCGTCGCCTGACCGATCCGCGCATTGCACACGCCACGCGCCCGGGCGACAAGATCCTGCTGCTCTGGATCCTGGTGACCCTGCTGCTGGGCCTGTCCACGATCGTGCTGTCGGCTGGCCACATGGACGGCGAAATGATGGTGCACCTGATGACCTGGGCGCAGCACATCGTCACGTTCCAGGGCGACGCCGCCAGCTACATCGCCGGCGTGCCGCTGCTCTTCAAGGCGCACCTGTTCATGGGTCTCACGCTGTTCGTGATCTTCCCGTTCACCCGCCTGGTGCACGTCTGGAGCGGCTTTGCGTCGATCGGCTACCTAGGCCGCGCCTGGCAACTCGTCCGTCCGCGCTGATCCACTGTCTTAGGAGCCGAACATGCCTGTCATCGTCAATGGCGTCGAACTGAACGACGCGGATCTGGAACGTGAACTTCCCTTGCACGCCGAGGCCGGCAATCCCATGCGCGAGGCCGTCACGGCCCTGGTGCTGCGGCGTGTGCTGCTGGACGAGGCCGGCCGGCAAGGTCTGGACGTGTCCGACGAGGAAAGCGCGATCGGCGCGCTGCTCGCCAGCCAGGCGCCGGCGCCCGAAGCCGACGACCAGGCGTGCCGGCGCTTTTATCAGATGCACCCCGAGCGCTTCATGGTGGGTGAACTGGTCGAGGCCGACCACATCCTGTTCCAGGTCACGCCCGACGTGAACCTGGACATGCTGAAGGCGCATGCCAACGTGGTGCTGACCGAGCTGCTGGCCGATCCCTCCCGGTTCGCGGAGGTTGCCCGCGAGCAGTCCAATTGCCCGTCCGCTGCGGTGGGCGGCAACCTGGGTCAACTCGGCCGCGGCGACACCGTGCCCGAGTTCGAACGCGCGGTGTTTGCGTTGCCCTCGGGTGGGCTGCTGCCGCAGTTGCTGCAAACGCGGCATGGCCTGCACATCGTGCGCGTCACACGCCGCGTTGAAGGCCGCCTCTTGCCTTACGAGCACGTCGCAAAGCAGATTGCGACGGCGCTCACCACCATGAGCCGCGACACCGCCTGGCGGCAATACACCAAGCTGCTGGTCGGGCGCGCCAAGATCTCCGGCATTGACCTGGACGACGGCGAACCCGAACGGGTCTTCGCCGGGAGCGCCGCATGATGGACGAGCCAGCCCCTGCCGTATTGGCGGACGGCTTCGGCCGCCGCATCGACTACCTGCGCGTCTCCGTCACCGATCGCTGTGATCTGCGTTGCAGCTATTGCCTGCCCAAGGACTTCAAGGGCTTTGAGACGCCGGCCAACTGGATGTCCCACGACGAAATGGCGCGGCTGGTCGGGTTGTTCGTGGGCCTGGGCGTGGCCAAGGTCAGACTCACCGGCGGCGAACCGCTGCTGCGCAAGGGCGTGGCCGGGCTGGCCGCCACCATCGCCGCCATGCCCGGACTGCGCGACCTGTCCGTGTCCACCAACGCCACCCAGCTTGTGCGCCATGCCCAGTCGCTGCGTGCGGCCGGCGTGAGCCGCCTGAACATCAGCCTGGATACATTGGACGCCGCGGCGTTCTCGCAGATCACCGGGCGCGACTGTCTGGATTCCGTGCTGGCCGGGCTGGCGGCCGCGCGGCAAGCCGGCTTTTCGCCGATCAAGCTCAATAGCGTGGTGCATGCGGCCACGCCGGAATCCGAAGTCCGCCGCTTGCTGTCGTATGCCGTGGAGCAGGGCTTCGTGCTGCGGCTGATCGAACCCATGCCCATGGGCGAATGCGGTCGCGGCTATACGCATACCGATCTGAACGCGATGGGCGCCCGTCTTGCGGCCGATGCTGGCCTGGTGCCGTCGTTGTCCGAATCCCGCAACGGCCCGGCGCGCTACTGGACAAGCGGGCAGGGCGCGCCGGTGCTGGGCGTCATCACACCCATGTCGCGCCATTTCTGCGCCACTTGCAACCGCGTGCGGCTGGGCGTCGATGGCACCTTATATCTGTGCCTGGGCCAGGAAGACCAGGTGCCGCTCGGACATCTGCTGCGCGCGGGCGCCAGCGACGCCGAGCTCATCCAGGCCATCCGGGTAGGCATCGCGGCCAAGCCGGAGCGCCATGACTTCAACGCCCGGCCCGAACGCATCGTGCGCTTCATGGCGCAAACGGGAGGCTGATATGCAAGATCTTGAACGACTCGTCGGCGGCTTCCAGCGCTTTCAGCAGCAATATTACGAAGACGCACCAATGCTGTACCGCAACCTGCGCGACGGCCAGCATCCCAGCACGCTGTTGATCGGCTGTTGCGATTCCCGGGTGGATCCGGCCATGCTGCTGGGGTGTGACCCCGGCGACATCTTCACCGTGCGCAATGTGGCGAATCTGGTGCCGCCGTGCAGCAAGGACCGCGGCCTGCAGGGCGTCCTGGCGGCCATCCAGTTTGCCGTCGAGCAATTGCAGGTCAGCCGCATCATCGTGCTGGGCCACGCGCAATGTGGCGGCATCCGCGCCCTGATGGAACGGCGCATCCGCCGCGACGGTGAAACCGACTATCTGGGACGCTGGATGGACATCGCAGAACCGGCGCGCGAGCAGGTGCTGCGGCAGATGCCGGATGCCTCGAAAGAAGAGCGCCGGCGCGCCTGCGAACAGGCTTCCATCCTGATTTCCCTTCGCAATCTTGAAGACCTGCCTTTCGTGAGGCGGGCGGTCGACGCGGGCAGCCTGTCACTGCATGGCTGGTACTTCGACCTGGTGGCGGGCGCTTTGCTGGCATACTCCCCGCGGGCAGACACGTTTTTGCCCATCGTGTGCCCCTTGCTGACGGAACCTGCCCTCGTATGACTCCTGTATTCGGTATCGCCGGCCGCTCCGGCAGCGGCAAAACCACCCTGATCGAAGCGATGCTGCCGCTGCTTGGCGCCCGCGGCCTGCGCGTGAACGTCATCAAGCACAGCCATCACGACTTCCGGATGGAGCCGCCGGGCAAGGACAGCGCGCGATTCCGCACCGCCGGCGCGCAGGAGGTCATGATCGCTTCGCCGTACCGGTATGCCATCGTGCACGAGCTGCGCGACGCGCCGGAACCCACCCTGGAGGCGCAACTGGCGCGCCTGTCGCCCGCCGATCTGGTGTTGGTCGAAGGCTTCAAGCAGGCCGCGATCCCGCGCATCGAGGTCTACCGCCCGGCGTTGGGCAAACCGCCCCTGCACACGGAAGACCCTGCATTTCTGGCGGTCGTGACCGACGCGCCGCTGGACATCGACTTGCCCTGCCTGCCGCTGAACGATCCTGCCCAGGTGGCGGATTTTCTGTGCCGCACGCTTGGACTGCGTTGATCGCGTGAGTGACGCAATGGGCACGCGTGCGCCGGATTGCTGGCGGGAAGCGACTACACTGACACCCGAACTGCGCTTCCAGCCCTGACATTCATGAAGTCCACCGATACCGCCGCCCAGCCCGACGCGCTGCCATCGCCCCGGCACCGCCTGTCCACGCGCATCGTGGCAAGTTCACTGCTGGCGCTGATCGTCGTGCTGTCCATGGTCAGCTGGACGCTGTGGTTGTCCTGGCAACTGGAAGGCGCGGGCGCGGCCATCAACGATACCGGCAGCCTGCGCATGCGGGCCAACCGCGTCGCCGTCGAGCTGATGCGGCCGCAAGCCGGGCGCGAAGTTCGCACCACGGAACAGATCGCGATTCTGGACGAGACCATCGCGCGGCTGGCGCGGGGCAATCCCGCGCGGCCGCTTTTCATTCCCAACGACAACGCCATCCGCGCCCAGTGGCACGACGTGGCTGCATACTGGCGCGACATCATGAAGCCGGCGGCCCTGCGTTCCATCGGCCAGCCGGATGCGTCAAGCTACCTGGAAACGCTGCCCGAGTTCGTGGCCCGCGCCGATACGCTGGTGCGCATGATCGAACAGGACAACGCCGGCAAGACCACGTCGCTGCGCCTGTCGCAGGGCGTGCTGGCGGCAATTGCCAGCGCGGGCACGCTTGCCATGATCTACCTGCTGTATCTGTGGATCATTTCACCCGTGTTGCGCCTGCGCGACGGCCTGCAGCGCATGGCCGACCGCGAATTCAGCACCCGCCTGCCGGTGGAAAGCCAGGACGAGTTCGGCGTACTGGCGCGCGGCTACAACCGCATGGCTGACGAGCTTCAAGACCTGTACACCAGCCTGGAACAGCGGGTGGAACAGAAGACGGCGCAGCTTGCCGCGCAGAACCGCGACATCGGTGCGCTCTACGACATGGCCGCGTTCCTGAACCAGCCAAATGAAATCGAGGCCATGTGCGATGGCTTTCTGCGCCGCGTCATGCTGCAGTTCGATGCGGACGCCGGCAGCATCCGCGCGCTGGACCCTAACAACGAAAAGCTCAACCTCGTGGTGTCGGTGGGGCTGTCCGACGATCTGGTCGAATCCGAACACTGCATGAAGGTCGACGACTGCTATTGCGGCGTCGCCACCCGCCAGGCTGGCGTCATCGTCATCCAGGACTTCCGCCAGTCGCCGCCCGACATGGATCTGAACTGCCAGCGCGACGGCTTTGCCAGCGTGGCGGTGTTCCGTATCGTGACGCGCGACGAAGTCCTGGGGTCGTATTCGCTGCATTTCCGCACGCAGCGCCGCCTGCTGGCGTCGGAGTCGCAGCTGCTGGAAACGCTGGGGCAGCACCTGGGGGTGGCGCTGGACAACCGCCGCCTCAGCGCGCAGGCGCGCCAGTTGGCCGTGGTGCAAGAGCGCGGGCTGGTGGCGCAGGGCCTGCACGACAGCCTGGCGCAAGGGCTGAACTTCCTGAACCTGCAATTGCAGATGCTCGATGCCGCCATCAAGCGCGGCGACGAAGAAGAAGTCAGCGAAATCCTGCCGCTGCTGCGCACCGGCGTAGACGAAAGCTATCAGGACGTGCGCGAACTCCTGACCAACTTCCGCAGCAAGCTGTCGCAGGGCGACCTGCAGGCGGCCATTGAAGACACGGTGGCGCGTTTCCGCCGCCAGACCGCCATCGACACGGATCTGACATTCAGCCAAGGCGAAGGCGCGCCGCTGCAGCCCGAGCAGCAACTGCAGGTGCTGTTCATCCTGCAGGAAGCGCTGTCCAACGTGCGCAAGCATTCCGAGGCCAGCCGCGTACGCATCGCCGTGGAAAACGGCCGGGATTTCACTCTGCTGATTGCCGACGACGGGCAGGGGTATGATCCCGCCGACGTCGCCGAGCGCGGCGAATCCCACGTTGGCCTGCACATCATGCGCGAGCGCGCCGCTCGTATGCGCGCCGTGATAAAACTCGAATCGCAGCCCGGCGCCGGCACGCGCGTGGCGCTCACCTTGCCTGGCGCCGAGCGCCAGGCCGCCTGACATCCTTGCCCATCATGACCATCCGCATCCTGCTCATCGACGACCACACCCTGTTCCGCTCCGGTGTCCGCCTGCTGCTGCAGCGCCAGCCCGACTTCGAGGTCGTTGCCGAGGCCGGGGACGGCGTCGAAGGCCTGAAGCGCGCCAAGGAACTCAAACCCGACGTCGTGCTGCTGGACCTGAATCTGCCCGGCTTGTCGGGGCTGGAAACGCTGCAGCTCCTGACGCAGGATCTGCCCACGTGCGCGGTCATCATCCTGACCGTGTCCGAAGAAGCCGACGAGCTTGGACAGGCGCTGCGCGACGGCGCCCGCGGCTACCTCGTCAAGAACATCGACGCGGACGCCTTGGTGTCCGCCATCCGGCGCGCCGCCAACGGCGAAGCCGTCATTGCGGACAGCATGACGGCCAAGCTGGTCGAGCAGTTCCGGGGACAGGCCAGCCAGACGCCGCCGCCACCCGGCACCGCGGAACGTCACCGCCTTACCGCACGCGAAACGCAGATCGTGCAATGGCTGGCGCGCGGGGCCAGCAACAAGGTCATTGCGCGCGAACTGGATGTCAGCGAAAGCACCGTCAAGATCCATGTGCAGAACGTGCTGAAAAAGCTCAATCTGACCAGCCGCGTGCAGGTTGCGGTGTATGCGGTCGAGCGCGGCCTGTACACCGAGGAATAGTCCTATAAAAGCCGCCGCGCGCGCCGCGCGGTTTGATTTTCGACAAGGCCCGGGGGACGGGCGGCCCATAGACTGGCCGTCATGCAAACTCGAACCTCTCCCATAGAGCTCGTGGCCCCGGCAGGCAGTCTGGCCGCCTTGAAAGCGGCGATTGAAGCGGGCGCCGACACCGTCTATCTCGGGCTCAAGAACGCCACCAACGCCCGCAACTTTGCCGGGCTCAATTTCACCGAGGCCGACATCCGCGCAGGCGTCGAACTGGCGCATCGCCACAACCGGCACGTGCTGTTCGCCATCAATACGTTTGTGCAGGCCGGCCGCATGGCCGAATGGCAAGCCGCCGTCGATGCCGCCCACGACCTCGGCGCCGACGCCGTCATCATGGCCGATCCGGGCCTCCTGGCCTACGCCAGCGACCGCTATCCGGACCTGCGCCTGCATCTGTCGGTGCAGGGCTCCGCTACCCACACCGACGCCATCGAACTCATGAAGGAACAGTTCGGCATCCGCCGCGTGGTGTTGCCGCGTGTGCTGACACTGACGGAAATCGCGCGCATCTGCGCCAATGTCAGTGTCGAGGTCGAGGTGTTTGGTTTTGGCAGCCTGTGCGTCATGGCCGAAGGCCGCTGCCTGCTGTCGTCATACGCCACTGGCGACTCTCCCAACAACAAGGGCGTCTGTTCGCCCGCGCACGCGGTGCGCTGGGTCGAAGAAGACGGCCGCATGGATGCGCGCCTGTCCGGCATTCTCATCGACCGCTACGAACCCGGCGAACCGGCCGCGTACCCCACGCTGTGCAAGGGCCGGTTCGAAGTGGACGGCCAAGCCGACCACGCACTGGAAGAACCCACCAGCCTGAACGCCATCGGCCTGTTGCCCAAGCTGGCCGAAATGGGTGTATCCGCCATCAAGATCGAAGGACGCCAGCGCAGCCCGGCGTATGTCACGCAGGTGGTGTCCACGCTGCGCGCCGCGCTGGACAGCGTGCATGCGGACGCGTCGCGCTTTTCTCCGCGCCCCGAATGGAACGCCATGCTGGCGCGCCATGCCGAGGGTTCACAAGTCACACAAGGCGCTTTCGAACGTCCATGGAAATGACCCAAATCCCCTTTCAGATTTCCGTCGGCCCCTTGCTGTACTACTGGCCGCGCCAGCGCACCATGGATTTCTACGCCGCCGTCGCCGAAAGTCCGGCGGACATCGTCTACATCGGCGAAACGGTCTGTAGCCGGCGGCATGAGCTGCGCGCCGACGACTGGCTTGAACTGGCGCGTGATCTGCGCGCGGTGGGCAAGACCGTGGTGCTGTCGGGCCGCACGCTGATCGAGACCGGCGCCGAGGCCAGCGCCTTGAAGAAGCTATGCGAACAGCAGGACTTCATGGTCGAGGCCGGCGAACTGGGCGCAGTGCGCCATCTGAGCGGCCGCGGCTTTGTTGCCGGCCCGCACGTCAATGCCTATCACGGCGGCACGCTGACCTGGCTGGCGAACCGCGGCGCCGTGCGCTTTGTCGCTCCGCTTGAAATGGACGGTCCTACGTTGGAACGGCTGCTGCGCGAGCGTCCCGCCGGCATGCAGGCCGAAGTCATGGTGTGGGGCAGAATGGCGCTGGCGTTTTCGGCGCGCTGCTTCACGGCGCGGCACTTCCGCTTGAAAAAGGACGACTGCGGCTTTCGCTGTATCGAGCATCCTGATGGCCTGGACATGCGCACCCGCGAATCGCGCGAATTTCTTGGCATCAATGGCATCCAGGTGCAATCGGCCGCATGCCTGGACCTGTTGGCCGAAGCGCCGGAATTGGCGGACATGGGCGTCGACGTCCTGCGTGTCAGCCCGCAATCGGCCGGCACACTCGAAGCGATCGCCGCGCTTGACGCCACGCGCCGCGGCGTCAAACCTGATGCGGTTTCGCCGCCCGCGGGCATTGGCCGCTGCAATGGTTACTACTACGGGCAGGCCGGCATTGGCCTGCAGGAGGCCGCCGCATGAGCGCACCCCTGACTCTACCGCCCATGCTGGCCAAGCTGGGCAAGCGCGTGCCGGGACCTTTCGTGTCCCTGCATTTTGTCGCGGGACTTGAACTGGCCCGCCGCCTGAAGTGGCTGGAACCGCCCGCCGAACTGAACGGACGCACCTTTGCCATCACCGTCGAAGACCTGGGGCTGCGCAGCAGCTTTGTGGTGCGCGACGGCGCCTTCCGGCCGCTGTGGAACAAGGGGCCGCAAGCCGCCGCCGCTGAACTGGAACTTGGCGCGAAGCTGGCCGATTTTCTGGCGCTCATGCGCGCTGAAACCGATGCCGATACCTTGTTCTTTCAGCGTCGCCTGCGTATCGCTGGCGATACGGAACTGGGATTGATCGTCAAGAACTGGCTTGATGCCGCGCCGCGGCCGGCATGGCTTCAGCGCATTAGCGCGGTGCATGGTGGGATCGGGAGCGGGGCGGGCGGCTGATCCTTTCTGCCGAGCCGGTTTCTCTGCCCGGCTCGGCATCCCGTCATTTTCCAGCGCGCCCCTCCATGCGGCGCGCTACGCGTGACAGCGCCAGGCTGGCGGCCAGATACAACAGCGCCACCGCCAGATACACCTCGACGTGATAGGGCCGCCATTCTGTGCCCGCGACCACCGCCTTGGCCGCGCCCAGCACGTCGAACACGCCGATGATGCTGACCAGCGATGTGTCCTTGACCGCGCCGACAAAGACGCCTAGCGCGGCTGGCGCGGCGATGCGACGGGCCTGCGGCCAGATCACGCAGGCATAGGCCAGCGCGGGCCGCATGCCCAAGGCGCGTGCGGCCATCATCTGGCCGGGCGGAATCGCCTGCAACGCGCCGCGCAGCACTTCGGCCAGCACACACGCGGTATGCAGCGTCAGCACCGCCAGCGCCATGCTGAATTTGGAGACGCCGCCGCCAAGCAACATGGGCAGCACAAACGATGCGAACAGCAACTGGGTCACCAGCGGCACGCCGCGCACCGCTTCGATCAGACCGGCTGCGGCCAATGAACCGGCGGGGCTGCCGGACCGGCGAAGCAGGGCCAGCGCGAAAGCCAGCGGCACGGCCGCCACCAGCGCGGCGATCGCCAGGATCAACGTGACGAGCAGTCCTCCCCAGCGTTGCGGTCCGATGAAATCGCCGCCCCACGGCCAGCCGGTCAGCGCGGCCACGGCAATGGCAGACAGCGCGGTCAACAAGACGATACGCATGCGCGCCGGTACGCGACGCGCGCCCAGGGCGACAGCGATGGCGGCCAGAAGGGCCAGGGACGCGATCAGCGCGGGCCCCCGGTGCACGTCGGACATGGTGCCGTAGAACAACAACGGCAGGTTCTCGCGCACGGCGGCCCAGCAGGCGCCCGCCGCATTTGCGCAGGTCTTCGGGTCGCCTGACCACACGGCTCGAAGTACCGCCCAATCGAGCAGTGACCAGGCCACGGCGGCCAGCAGCAACGTCAGAACGGCCGACATCGCTTTGCGCCGAAGGGTCCTGGCCTTACGAACAGCGCCATCCCGGAATGCACGGTCACCCAGGCGCGCGCCGTGCGTGTCGCCGGGGCCGTGCCGCGTATTGCGCGCGTTCCACGCGGAGAGCCCGCCGCCCAGGCAGAGCGCCAGCGTCAGGTAAATGCTTACGGCAAGCGCAATGCCTTCCAGCGCCAGCCCGGTTTGCGTGATGGCCGTGTTGATGACGGCCATCAGCTCCTGGTAGCCGATTGCGATGGCGAGCGTGCTGTTCTTGATGAGCGCCAGGCATTGGTTGGCGTAGGGCGGCAATGCGACGCGCGTGGCGTAGGGCGCGATCACCAGCCGCAGCACCTTGATGGGCGTGAGGCCCAAAGCCTGGCCGGCTTCGACCAGGCCCACGGGAACCGCACGGATCGCGCCGCGCACGATGTCGGCGATGTAGGCGGCGTGAAAGACGACGAGACCGAGGGTCAACGCGGCAAATTCGATGCTGGGTTGCCAGCCGCCATGCAAACCGAGCCCGCGCTTGACGGGCAGGTCGATCTGCATGGGGGGCAACAGCGCCCAGGTGATAGTCGCGGCGGCCAGTGTTGCAGCCAATACTGCGGCCAATGCTGCGGCAGACGAAGCGGGCAACGCGGTGCTGCGCCAACGGCGGCGGGCGTACCAGGCCACCGCCAGCGCAGCAACCGCCACGCCCGCATAAGGCAGCCACCCATGCAAGGCAGGCAAGGCCAACCCGCGATTGGACAGCAGCACGGAAGGCAGCGGCGACCAGGCTTGACGCAGATCCGGCAGCCGCAGCAGCAAGCCATACCAGACGAAAAGCTGCAACAGCACCGGCGTGTTGCGCAGCGGTGCGATGACCAAGGCGGCAGCGCGGGCCGCCAGCGGGTTTGACGACAACCCCAGGAATCCCAGCCCCACGCCCAGGACAGTGGCCAGCGGTATTGCCACGAAGGCGACGGTCAGCGTATTGACCAGTCCCGCGGCCAGGGACATCCAGTAAGGATCTTCCGGCGTGACGTTGAGCAGGCTCTCAGAGATACGGAACCCCGCCGGCTGAAAGAGAAAGCCGAATCCGCCCTGGATACCGCGGGCGGCCTGCACCGATTCGATGTGCAGCACCAGAAGGGCTGCCATGCCGCCCAATCCCAGGATCCAAGCCAGCGCAGGCAGCCAGCGGCGCCACGGGGCAGTCAACGGGAAAGGAAGCGAGGTGGCAGTCATGGCGGGCCGTGCGGCATCAATCAAAAAGAAGAAGGGCGGACACGGTGGCCCGCCCGCGATTCATTGAGAAATGCGCATCAGACGATGCGCATCAATCGATCTGCTTCGAGCGATCTGCACTAAGCGATTCGCATCAAACGATTTTCACCAAGCGATTCCCACCAAGCGCAACGCATCACTGAAACGGCGGCGAATACAACAAACCGCCCTTGTTCCATTGCGCGTTCAAGCCGCGTTCCAGCTTGAGCGGCGTGGCGGCGCCCAGGTTGCGGTCCCACACCTCGCCGTAGTTGCCCACGGCCTTGATGGCCTGCCTGGCCCACGTTTCATCCAGGCCGAAGCTCTTGCCGATGCCGGGGTCCACGCCCAGCAGGCGGCGCACCTGTGCGTCGGCGCTTTGCGCCTGGCTGTCGGCATTCTGGGCGGTGATGCCCAACTCTTCCGCGGCGACCAGCGCGTTAACCGTCCAGCGCACGATGGCGGCCCAGTTCGGGTCGTCCTGGCGTACGAAGGGGCCGAGCGGCGACTTGTTGATGCGCTCGGGCAGGATGACGAAGTCGTCGGGCTTGCTGGCGCGGGCGGCGCGGCTGGCGGCGAGGGTGGACGCGTCCGACAGATACACGTCGCAGCGGCCGGCGTAGAAGGCCTGCTCCAGCTCGACCAGG
Organism: Achromobacter animicus; assembly: GCF_040775605.1. Taxonomy (NCBI): domain Bacteria; kingdom Pseudomonadati; phylum Pseudomonadota; class Betaproteobacteria; order Burkholderiales; family Alcaligenaceae; genus Achromobacter; species Achromobacter animicus. The sequence continues at coordinate 3,347,657 of NZ_JAYGJK010000001.1, read as the reverse complement.
TTTTCGATGACGACCGGGCGATAGCTGAGCTTGTTCTTCTTGAAATAGTCGACCAGGTTCTGTTCATTCACCGTGCCGGGCTGCACGCAGACCTGCGCGCCTTCCAGTTCGGTGGCGCTCTTGACGCCCAGCTTGCGCGGCACCAGGAAGCCTTGGCCGTCGTAGAACACGATGCCGGCCGACGCGATGCCCAGCCCGGCGTCGCGGCCCGACGTGATGGTGGTGTTGCGGTTCAGCACGTCGATCTCGCCGGACTGCAGCGCCGGAAAGCGTTGCTGCGAGCTCAGCGGCACGAAGCGGGTCTTTTCCGGATCGCCCAGCACGGCGGCGGCCAGCGCGCGGCACAGGTCGGCGTCAAGGCCGGTCCAGCGGCCTTGCTTGTCGGCAATCGACAACCCTGCCGACCCCTGGCTGACACCGCACACCAGTTCGCCGCGCTTCTTGATGGTGTCCACCGTGCCGGCCTGCGATGCGCCGGCAAGCGCCATCGCGGCGGCAATGCCCGCCGCCTTGAATAGATGATTCAAACGCATGCTGTTCCCATGATTGTTGTGTGCAAGAGAGGCACGAATTCTATGGGCGCGTAGCAGTTTGCCGAGCGACTTAATACTCATATCAATATGAAAACTAAGCCTTATCCAGATGCGCGTCATATACCTAGAATGCCCGCATGCCAGATGGTCTGGCGGAGTAGGTTGCGCATGGCTTGGCAGGACGAATTCAGACGGCTGTTTCCCATCACGCGCGATAAGGCTTACGCCAACATCGCGTACACCAGCCCCTTGTCGCCGCATGTGTCATCCGCAGTGGCGGGCTTTTTCGACAGCATCACGCATGCGCGCAGCGACAAGCCGCAATGGCTGCGCGATGCCGACGCCCTGCGCGTGCGGCTGGCCGGTTTGATCGGCGGCGACGCGCGCCGGCTGGCGTTCACCAAGAACACCACCGAAGGGTTGAACACGGTCGCGCAGGGGCTGGCCTGGAAGGAGGGCGACAACTTCATCGTCGACGATCAGGAACATCCCTCGAACGCCTTGCCGTGGCTCAATCTGCGCCGGCGTGGCGTACAGGTGCGCGTGGCGCAGGCGCGCGCGCATCGCTTCACGGTCGATGACCTCTGGCAGCACGTGGATGCGCGCACGCGATTGATCGCGGTGTCGTGGGTGCAGTACGGCACGGGGCTGCGCACCGACATCCAGGAACTGGGGCGCCGCTGCGCGGAGCGCGGTATCTGGCTTGTCGTGGACGGCATCCAGGGCGCGGGCTTGCTGCGCGCCCAGGTGGATGACTGGCACGTCGACGCCTTTGCGTGCGGCGCGCACAAGGGCATGCTGGGTCCGCTTGGCGTGGGGCTGCTGCACGTGTCGCCGCGGCTGCTCAATGCGCTTGACCCGTTCTACATCGGTCCGTCTGGCGTGACCACGCTGGACAAGTCCGGCCTGCAATGGCAGACCGCGGTGTCGGACGCCAATGACGCGCGGCGGCTGGAGACCGGCAACCTGAACTATCCCGGCATCGCCGGCTGGGCGGGCGCGCTGGACCTGATCGAACAGGCGCGGCCCGAGCGCATCGAGCCCTGGGTGCTGGAACTGTCGCAGGCGCTGAGCGACGGACTGCGCAGCTTGGGCGCGCAAGTCGTGTCGCCGCCGGGCGATGACGTGCGCAGCACCACCACGGCGCTGCGCGTGGCGGATCCTGCGGCCGCGCTGGCGCATTTGACGCAGGCCGGTGTCGTGGCAAGCGTCGTGGAGTATGGTTACGTGCGCCTGTCCGTGGGCGCCTATAACAACCATGAAGACATCGAACGCATTCTGCGCGCCGCGCGCGCATTTGCGGCCTGATCTGAATTTTCAATCACGTATTGACCGGAGAGACTGATGACTGAAGCGAAGAAGCCCAACTGGCGCCTGGAAACCGTGGCCGTTCATGGCGGCTACCGCCCCGATCCGACCACACGCGCGGTGGCGGTGCCCATCTACCAGACCGTGGCCTATGCGTTCGATGACACGCAGCACGGCGCGGACCTCTTCGATTTGAAGGTCGCGGGCAACATCTACACCCGCATCATGAATCCGACCACCGACGTGCTGGAGCAGCGCGTGGCGGCCCTGGAAGGCGGCATCGCCGCGTTGGCGCTGGCGTCGGGCCAGGCCGCCGTCACGTACGCGATCCTCACCATCGCCGAAGCGGGCGACAACATCATTTCGTCCAGCACGTTGTACGGCGGCACCTACAACCTGTTCGCGCACACGCTGCCGCAATACGGCATCACCACGCGTTTCGCCGACCCGACCGATCTGGCCGCCTTCGAGGCGCAGATCGACGACCGCACCAAGGCCATCTTCGCGGAGTCGGTCGGCAATCCGCTGGGCAACATCACCGACATCGGCGCGTTGGCCGAGATCGCGCATCGCCACGGCCTGCCGCTGATCGTCGACAACACCGTGCCGTCGCCGTACCTGCTGCGCCCCATCGAGCACGGCGCTGACATCGTGGTGCAGTCGCTGACCAAGTATCTGGGCGGACACGGCACCAGCCTGGGCGGCGCCATCATCGACTCGGGCAAGTTCCCGTGGGCCGAGCACAAGGCCCGCTTCAAGCGCCTGAACGAGCCGGACGTCAGCTACCACGGCGTGGTCTATACCGAAGCCTTCGGTCCCGCCGCGTATATCGGCCGTGCGCGCGTGGTGCCGCTGCGCAACACCGGCGCGGCGATCTCGCCGTTCAATTCATTCCAGATCCTGCAAGGCATCGAGACGCTGGCGCTGCGCGTGGACCGCATCGTGGAAAACGCAGTCAAGATCGCCAGCTACCTGCGCGAGCACCCGAAGGTGGAATGGGTGAATTACGCGGGCCTGCCGAATCATCCGGACCATGCGCTGGCCAAGAAGTACCTGGGCGGCAAGGTGCCGGGACTCTTTACGTTCGGCGTGAAGGGCGGCCGCGACGCGGGCGCGCGCTTCCAGGACGCGCTGCAGCTCTTCACGCGTCTCGTCAACATCGGCGACTCCAAGTCGTTGGCAACGCACCCGGCATCCACCACGCACCGCCAATTGAACGCCGAGGAACTGAAAAAGGCCGGCGTGCGCGAGGAAACCGTGCGTCTGTCCATCGGCATCGAGCACATCGACGACCTGATCGCCGATCTGGAACAGGCGCTGGCACAGGTGTAAGCGCGCGGGCCGACGGCCGCACCGGGCTGGAATCCGATCAGACCGATGCGGGCCGGCGCCGTCGCAAGGCGGACGGCGCCATGCCTTCCGTGCGCTGGAACACCCGGCTGAAGGCGGCCTGGGACTGGTAACCCACGCGTTCGGCGGCCTCCTGGATGCCCATGCCCTGATCCAGCAGCCGCCGCGCCACGCGCATGCGCAGCAACTGCAATAGCTGCGCGGGCGTGGTGCCGCTTTGCAGCGTGAAGCGGCGGTGGAAGGTGGCCTTGGACATGTGGACGCGGTCCGCCATGTCCTGCATGCTCCAGGGCGCGGCGGGTTCGGCCAATATCGCCTGCAGCAGTCCGGCCATTGCCGGATCGCGCGCCAGCACGAAAAGGCCATGCGCCTGGCGGTCCTGAATCGCCAGGTGGCGCAGCATGAAGAAGATCAGCAGGTCCGTCAGCCGCTCCAGCACGACGGGCGAGGCGGATGGCTCCCTTGCGGTTTCGTCCAGGATCAGGTCGAACACACCGCGTGCGGCGCGAAAGCGGTCGTCGTCCGCGCGCAGCAGCAGATAGTCGGGCAGGGTGTCGGCCATCAAATCGGCGAGCCCCGGGCGAAACTGGAAGAACCCGCAGGCAAGGCCCGTGCCGTCAGGCTGACGTGGCGATAGCGGTTGCATCGGGCCGCACACGGCGCCGGTGCTGACGGACGGCTGCAGGGGCGTCAACACATGGGCGATGTCTCGCAGGAAGAAGATGCCGTCGCCCGCCGCCAATGTGTGCGATTCCTGGCGCGATGCAATGTCCGCGCGGCAACGGCCGTGCAGGATCAGGTGAAAACTGGCGCGGGCGCGCCCGCTGGTGCTGGCGGTCCAGTTGCCGCAGTATTGGCCCAGATGATAAAGACTGGATTGCACCTCCAGGCTGGAGAGCAGCACGGCGTCCACGGCGGCTTGATCGGTGAGGGCGGAATCGAGGGTCAAGGTGGAGTTCGGTTATAAGCGCATAGCTGAAAGTCGATAAGATCTAGCATCAAGTTGCGATCCTCGTGCATTGTCGCTTGCGGGGCGCTGCACGCAAAATGGTGTTTTCATTCGATAGTCCAATGGAGATCTTCATGGCCCGTCTGACCGTGCACACCGCGCAAAGCGCGCCCGAACCCACCCAGGCGGCGTTGGCCGCAGCCGAGAAGGGCGCAGGGTATCTGTCCAACCTGCTGGGCGTGCTGGCCAGCGCGCCTGCTGCGCTCGAGGCCTACCAGACGCTGTCGCAGATCAACGCGCGCGCCGGCCTGACGCTGCAGGAGCGCGAGGTCGTGCAACTGGTTGCCGGCACGCTGCACGGCTGCACTTTCTGCGTGGCGGGCCACACCGCGCTGGCGCGCAACAAGGCCAAGCTGTCTCCCGAAGTCGTGGACGCGCTGCGCGCGCAGGGCACGCTGCCCGACGCGCGCTTGCAGGCGCTGGCGGCATTTACGCAAGCGGTGATCCGCACGCGCGGCCGCGTCGACGATGCGGAACTCAAGGCCTTGCGCGATGCGGGCTTCACCGAGGGCAATGCGCTCGAGGTGATTCTGGGCGTGGGCCTGGCCACGATCTGCAACTTTGCCAACAACCTGGCGCAGACCCCCTTGAACGAACAACTTAGCGAATACGCCTGGAGCGGCGCGCAATGACGGCGCGGACCGCGACCCGGCATTCTGACGCGACCGACCTGGCCGGCGGCGCGATCCTGCCGCAGGACCTGCAAGATTGGCTTACGCAACATGCCGAGGCGCTGGACGACGGCAGCCTTGACGCCGCCACGGTGCTGCCGCGGCTGGCGTCGGCGGGGCTGTTCCGCATCGGCGTGCCCGAGGCGCAGGGCGGCCTGGCCGGCACCGATATCGGCGATGCGATCGAGGCGGTGTCGCAGGTGGCTGAACGCTCGGTCGCCAGCGCGTTCGTCGCGTGGGGCCAGCGCGTCTTCATCGAGTATCTGCTGACCAGCCCCAATGCGGCGCTGGCCGAGCGCTGGCTCGCGCCGTTGCTTGCCGGCGAACTGGCGGGCGCCACCGCGCTGTCCAACGCCATGAAGTTCCTGAGCGGCATCGAGTCGCTGCAGATCGCGGCACGCGATGTCGACGGACAGTGGACGCTGGACGGCCGCATGCCCTGGGTGACGAATCTGCGGCCGCAGGGCTTTCTCGTCGCGGCGGCCGTCACTGCGCCCGACGGCACGCCCGCGGTTGTCGCGCTGCCGCACGATATTGCCGGACTGGAACGCAGTGCGGACCTGTCGCTGCTGGCGCTGCAGTCCAGCAACACTGCTGCGCTGGATGTGAGCGGCGTGCGCATCGGTCCTGAATGGCTGATCCACGCCGACGCGCGGCAGTATCTGCCGGGCGCGCGTCCGGCGTTCGCCGGCCTGCAATGCGGCCTGTCAATTGGCCTCGCCCGCCGGGCCTTGCAGGCGGCCGGGCAAGCGGGGCAGGGCCAGGCGTCGCGCGGGATCCTGGGCCAACCGTTGCAGGCCCTGTCCGCGCAACTCGACGAATTGACGGCCGGCCTGATCGCAGGCGTGCGCAGTCAGCGTTTTGTAGCCGAACCGTGGGCCTTGTTCGAAATCCGCATTGCGCTTGCAGAAGTGGCGAACGCGGCGGTGCAGCTTGAACTGCAAGCCAGCGGCGGCGCGGCCTACCTGAAGCCTGGTGGCGCCGGCTTCGCGCGGCGCTGGCGCGAGGCGGCGTTCCTGCCCATCGTCACGCCGAGCCTGGTGCAGTTGAAGACCGAACTGGCCAAGCGCCAGGCCCGGCTCGCCGCGCAGGCCGCCTCATGACGGCGGTGCCGCTGCCGGTGTTGCAGGCCCGGGGCCTGGCGCTGCGCTACCCCGGCGCGGACGGCGCCGTCTTTGACGGCGTCGACCTGGATCTGGCGCGCGGCGAAGTGGTCGCGGTGCTGGGCGCCAGCGGTGCGGGCAAATCCAGCCTGCTGCGCGTCCTGGCCGGCCTGCAGCCCGCCACCGCCGGGACGCTGCTGATGGAAGGCGCGCCGCTCACCGGCGTGCACCCGCGCGTGGCGGTGGCGTTTCAGGATCCGAGCCTGTTGCCCTGGCTGTCGCTGGAACGCAATGTTTCCTTCGGACTGGAATTCAAGCATCAGCCGGCGCTGACGGATGCGCAGCGCCGCGCGCGCGTGGCGCAGGCCATCGACGAAGTGGGACTGGCCCATGCGCGGCATCTGCGTCCGGCGCAATTGTCGGGCGGCATGGCGCAGCGCACGGCGCTGGCGCGATGCCTGGCGCGCCAGCCGTCGGTGCTGCTGCTGGACGAACCCTTTGGCGCGCTGGACGAGGTCACGCGCGGCGACATGCAGGAACTGCTGCGCAAGGTGGTCGCCGACTTCCAGACGGCGGCCGTCCTGATCACGCATGACATCGATGAAGCGCTGCTGCTGGCCGACCGCATCGTGCTGCTGGGCGGCACGCCAGGGCGCATCCTGGGCGTGTGGCAGGTGGATCTGCCCCAGCCGCGCGCCGATCTGCTGCCGGAAATGGGCGCGCTGCGCCTGGAGATCCTTACCCGCCTGCGCGCCGCGCTGCGGACCTCGCGCGGCGCTGCCGTGCCTGCCTGACCCACCTCGCTAGGAGCTTTCTGATGTGCCTTGAACACATGTCGCGTCGCGACTGGTTGAAACTCTCGGCCCTGCTGACCGCCGGCGGCGCCGCATCTTTGCTGTCGGCCTTCAATGCCCGTGCGCAGTCCGAGCCGGACGCGCCCGTGCGCATCGGCTACCTGCCCATCACCGACGCTGCGCCGCTGCTTGTGGCGCATAACAATGGCTTGTTCGACAAGGCGGGCGTCAAGGCCGAAAAGCCCGTGCTGCTGCGCAGTTGGGCGCAGGTGATCGAAGCCTTCATCTCCGGTCAGGTGAACGTGGTGCATCTGCTGTCGCCGATGACGGTGTGGGCCCGCTTTGGCAGCAAGGTGCCCGCCAAGGTGGTGGCCTGGAATCACGTTGGCGGCTCCGGCCTGACCGTCGCGCCCGCCGTCAACAGCGTGAAGGAACTGGGCGGCAAGACGGTGGCAATACCGTTCTGGTATTCCATCCACAACGTCATGCTGCAGTACCTGCTGCGCGAAAATGGGCTGACGCCGGTGGCGCGCAAGGACGGCGCGCCGGCCGCCAATGAAGTGAACCTGGTCGTCATGGCGCCCGCGGACATGCCGCCCGCTTTGGCGCAGCAGCGCATTGCGGGCTACATCGTGGCCGAGCCGTTCAACGCGGCGGCTGAAACCCTGGGCGTGGGCAAGGTGCTGCGCTTCACCGGCGACATCTGGCGCAACCATGCTTGCTGCGTCGTCTTCATGCACGAGCGGGACCTGACGCAGCGGCCGGAATGGTCGCAGAAGGTGGTGGATGCCATCGTGCAGGCGCAGCTCTGGATCCGCGGCAACCGGGCCGAGACGGCGCGGCTGCTCTCCAAAGAGGGCATCAACCGCTACACCCCGCACACGCTGCCGGCGTTGTCCAAGGTGCTGGCGCCGCCGCCCGAGGACCGCGAGCAGTACCTGGCCAGCGGCGCGATCCGGCATGCCGATTGGGACGAACGCCGCATCGACTTCCAGCCGTATCCGTTTCCCAGCTACACCGAGGAACTGGTGCGGCGGCTGCGCGACACGCTGATCGAGGCGGACCGCGGATTCCTGGCCGACCTGGATCCGGCGCGCGCGGCGGCCGAACTGGTGGACGATCGCTATGTCCGGCGGGCAATCGAATCGGCCGGTGGCCTGACGCGTTTCGGCTTTCCCGACGCGTACAGCCGGACCGAGCTGGTGCAGGCGTGACGGGGCGCGAGTCCGTGGCACAGGCACCGCCCGACGTGCAGCGGCAGGCGGCGGTGCCTGCCCGTCGCACAAGGGCGGCTGGCCTGGGTCTGGGCGCGCGCTACGCGCTCGGCCTGGGCGGGTTGGGGCTCCTGCTGGCGCTGTGGTGGCTGGGCACGGAAGTCCTGGCGCCGGCGGGCGGCATGGCCCGGCGCTTTGCGCCCGGACCCACCTTCGTCAGCCTGGGCGAATTGCTGTCCGGCTCGGACCTGCCGCACCACATCCTGGTCAGCCTGCGGCGCATCGCGGTGGGCTTGGGGCTGGCCTTGGCGATCGGCGTGCCGCTGGGCCTGGCGATCGGCAGCTGGCGCCGGCTGGAGGCGGCAGCCTCGCCCGCCATGCAATTCCTGCGCATGATCTCGCCGCTGTCGTGGATGCCGATCGCGGTCATGGTGTTTGGCGTCGGGGACGATCCCGTCTACTTTCTGCTGGCGTTCGCGGCGGTCTGGCCGATCGTGCTGAACACGGCTGCCGGCGTGCAGCAGCTTGATCCGCGTTGGCTGCAATTGGCGCAGAGCGTGGCAGCGACCCGCTGGGAGACGCTGCGCAGCGTCATCCTGCCCGGCGTGATGGGCCACATCCTGACCGGCGTGCGGTTGGCGATCGGCATCCTGTGGATCGTGCTGGTCCCGTGCGAAATGCTGGGCGTGTCGGCCGGCATGGGGTATTTCATCCTGGACACGCGCGACCGGCTGGCGTATGCGGAACTGATGGCGATGGTGCTGATGATCGGCGTGCTGGGGTTCCTGCTGGACGCCGGCGCCCGGGCGTTGTACCGCTACTGGCGCGGCCAGTAGCGACCCGGGGTGGCTACCCCTTTGCCACCCGCTACTTGCGCGCGCTTTTGCCGTTTGCCGCGCACACCAGGTCCCGCAGGCGCCGCTGCACCGGGTCGCGGGTGACGGGCGCGTTGCGGATGCCCGCCACCGGGATGGACTCCACGATCGCCCCGGTGGCGTCGTTGCCCGCGTGGTGCAGAACCTGGGTGACGGTATAGGTGTCGGCGGCGCAGTTCAGCGTTACCGGCTGGGTCACCGAGCCGTAGGGTTGGCCATTGGCCTCGGAGATGCGCGGCTGCGCATAGAACCAGGCCACCGTCACCGCGCGTACCGTTGGGCTTTCGGACACGGTGCGGATGGAATTGCTGTCGTAGAACACGCCCGGCATCGTCTGCGGGTCGACCGGCACCCAGGCCGGATCGTTGGCGGCGGCGCCATGCGCCATCGGGCCGCCGCTCGCCCCGACAAACAGGGCCAGGGCGAGGAGGGCAGAAGGGGGCCTTGCGGTCATGGGCGATTCCGTGGTGTCGGGGCAGGGGCGCGCGTCCGGTAAGACGTGAGCATGCGTTACGCCAGTATAGAGAACCGGGCGCAACGCGCTATAGTTCCGTCCGTTCGATAAATGTGGCTGGCGGCGTGGGGGGCTGGCATTATGCCCGGCATGCCTGGACCCAAGACCATCAGACTCGTGGCCGCTGGCCTGGCGGTCATCACCGCCGCCGTGCTGGCGCGCGGCATCTACCAGATCATCCCGATGGGCGATCCGCTGCCGCGCAGCGAGGTCGTGGGTGAACTCAATGGCCCGGCGCTGGCGTCTTACTCGCGCGTTGCCATCCAGCGTTACGGCGAACGCCAATTGCTGACCGGCCAGCTTCTGGTCACCGCCAAGGACATTGACGGCCTGGCGCAGGCGCCCGTGCTGGACACGCAGATCCCGGCGCTGAAAGACAGGCTGCAAAAGCAGCGGATCCAGCTCGCGCAGACCGGCGCCATCACCGCCATGGCGCATGGCCACGGCGATCTGGCCCTGACCATGCTGCAGACCGGCCGGTCCACCACCGATACGCGCAACCTGATCTACGGAGGACGGGGCACCGGTGTATTCGAGCTGCTGGGCTCCATCAGCGGCGATACCGGCGTAACGTTGATCGGTGCGCCCGGCGGCGAGCCGCTGTTTCTGATCACCAGCACCCTGCGCAGTCCGGGCGAAGGCGACCAGCCCGCGGCCTGGGACGCGCTGCGTTCCGACGACCTGGGCGTCACGTGGACGTACGATCCCGACGTGACGCTGGGCGTGCCGCAGTTGCACACGGCCTTTCTCACCGACCGGCTGGCGATTGCCCTGGAAAACCACGAGACCGGCGTGCGCCTGCTGCATAGCTGCGACGGCGCCAAGCACTGGTCGGCGACGCGACTGAAAGAGCAGGTGTGGCCGGATTCGGCCGCGTTCGAGCGCAAGTTCGCCGAGCTAGCGGAGCGGGATCGCAAGGCGTACGGCACGGAGCAATTGGGCTATGGCTGGTCGCTCTACCCGCTGGACGACACGCGCGCGGTGGGCTGGAGCTGGCGCACCCGCGTGCGGCCGGAAGGCCAGGACGCGCCCGAATTGATCGAGACGCGCCGCTTCGAAGTGCAATTCCAGGAAGGCGCGTCGCCCGCGTTCCGCATTACGCCGGACGTTGCCCGGGTGCCCGCCCAGGACGCCCATGCGCTGCTGACGCGCGATCAACCCGTCTTCGAAACCGAAGGCGACACCATCTACCAACTGGACAAGACCGGCATGGCCTGGGTGAAGCGATCACGCTCGCCGAACGTGCGCGGCGCGGCGTCGTGGATCGGGCAGGCGTGGTTTGGGCGCAATGCGTGGGTCATCAAGACCTACGCCGAACAGCTGTTCTCGGGCAACGAATACACGAAGACCTACTTCTACAGCCGCGACAAGGGCAGGTCCTGGCGGCCATTCCAGTTGTCCCATGAGCAGGAGCGCGGGCTGCTGGGCCTGGACCAGACCGGCGACGCCTTGCTGTCGCTTGCGGAACGCAACGGCAAGACCGTCATTCAGCGGTATCCGCTGGATTGAGTCCGAGATAGCGGCACCCCGCCGCGTTCGCTAGCAGGCGTCCGCCAATCGGCCGTCGGTTCCTCCTTCAGCCGCAGCGCGCCCTCGGCTAATCGGTCACTACATATTCCGGATAACGCTTGCAGATTTCAGCCACCTGGCTGAGCGTGCCTGACAGGTGCTCGCGCAGCACCTGTTGCGCCCTGGCAGGATCCTGCGCGGCGATGGCGTCCACCAGCCGCTGATGATCGTCCAGGATGCGTTCCGCCTTGCCGGCTTCCGGCAGATGCAACCGCCGCAGCCGATCCAGGTGGCCGCTGTAGCGCTGCGCCATTTCCCACAGGCTGGCCACGCCAGCGGCTTCGTGCATGTCGCGGTGAAACGCCTGGTCCGCGTTGATGAATTGCTGGTATTCGCCGGTGGCGTGGGCGGCGCGCTGCAGGTCGATGGAGGCCTGCAGGCGCTGGAGCAGCATCGGGTCAGGCCGCTGCGCGAGCACATGGACGATTTCCAGTTCCAGCGAGCGGCGCAGGAAATGCGCCTGCCGGGCGGCCGCGATGTCGACACGGCTGACCACCGTGGTGTGCTGCGGGTAGATTTCGACCAGGGCTTCCTCGGCCAGCCGCATGAGCGCATCGCGGATGGGCGTCTGGCTCAGACCGTAGCATTCGGCCAGGGTGACGCGCGATAGCGGTGCGCCAGGTACGAGTTCGAGCGAAATGATCTGGCGCCGCAGGTGTTCGAAAACCTGTGGGGCCGCGTGGCGGGAGCGATCCAGTCTGAGCTTCTGGCTTTGCATCGAGTAAACATGTCGAGGTTCCGCGCAGGAATGGGCGGATGGCGAATGCCGCAGTGTAGCGGGTTTTCACCTAGCTGACGCACTAATGTATTAGTGTTTAAATGCTTTGACTCTTACTCCGCATCCCTCGTATCCCCATGAAACGCACCTACGAAAGCTTGCGCAGCGCTGCCTGGATGGCCAAGGACGATCTGCGCTCCTTCGGCCACCGTTCCCGCATGATGCAGATGGGCTACGGCCCCGACGATTGGGCCGGTCGCCCCGTCATTGCCATCATCAACACCTGGTCCGACCTGAATCCCTGTCACAGCCATTTCAAGCAGCGCGTCGAAGACGTAAAGCGCGGTGTGTTCCAGGCGGGCGGATTTCCGGTGGAGCTGCCAGCGATTTCCGTGTCGGAGTCCTTCGTCAAACCGACCACCATGCTGTACCGCAACTTCCTGGCCATGGAGACCGAGGAGCTGTTGCGCAGCCACCCGGTGGACGGGGCCGTTTTGATGGGCGGCTGCGACAAGACCACGCCCGGGCTCATCATGGGAGCCATCAGCGCCGGCCTGCCGTGCGTCTACGTGCCCGCCGGCCCCATGCTGCGCGGCAACTGGAAGGGCAAGATCCTGGGTTCCGGGTCGGACGCCTGGAAGCTCTGGGACGAACGCCGCGCTGGCAAGATCACGCAGGAACAGTGGACGGAAGTGGAGGGCGGCATCGCCCGCAGCTACGGCACCTGCATGACGATGGGCACCGCCAGCACCATGACCGCCATCGCCGAGGCCATTGGCATGACGCTGCCCGGCGCCTCATCCATCCCTGCTGCGGATGTGAACCACATGCGCATGTCGGCCGAGTGCGGCCGGCGTGTGGTCGAGATGGTCTGGGACGACCTGACACCGCAGCGCATCCTGAGCGTGGCGTCGTTCAAGAACGCCATCAACGTCGCCATGGCGATGGGCTGTTCCACCAACGCCATCATCCACCTGGTCGCCATGTCGCGGCGGGCGGGCTGCGCGGTGGGCCTGGACGACTTCGACGCGGCCAGCCGCAAGGTGCCCGTCATCGCCAACATCCGGCCCAGCGGCGACACCTACCTGATGGAAGACTTCTACTACGCGGGCGGCCTGCCGGCGCTGATGTCGCGGTTGCAGAATGACCACCTGGACCTGTCTGCCATGACGGTTACCGGCAAGACGCTCGGCGAGAACATCGCGGGCGCCGAGGTCTACAACGACGACGTGATCCGCAAGCTTGACGAGGCGATCTACGACGAAGGTGCGTTGGCCGTGCTGCGCGGCAACATCGCGCCGGACGGCTGCGTCATCAAGCCCAGCGCGTGCGCCCCGCAATACCTGCGGCACACCGGCCCTGCGCTGGTCTTTGACGACTATCCCAGCATGAAGGCCGCCGTCGAGGACGAGAACCTGGACGTCACCGCCGACCACATCATGATCTTGCGCAATGCCGGTCCGCAGGGCGGTCCCGGCATGCCGGAGTGGGGCATGCTGCCGATCCCGACCAAACTGGTCAAGCAGGGCGTGCGTGACATGCTCCGCCTGTCGGATGCCCGCATGAGCGGCACCAGCTACGGCGCCTGCATCCTGCACGTCGCGCCCGAAAGCTACATCGGCGGCCCGCTGGCGCTGGTCAAGACCGGCGACACGATCACCGTGGACGTGCCCGCCCGCACCATCAACCTGAACATCAGCGACGAGGAAATGGCCGCGCGCCGCGCCGCCTGGACGCCGCCGCCCAAGCGCTACGAGCGTGGTTACGGCTGGATGTATTCCAAGCACATCCTGCAGGCCAACGACGGCTGCGACCTGGACTTCCTGGAAACGGAATTCGGCGCGCCCGTGCCCGAGCCCGCCATTTTCTGAATCCGCCATTTTTAGATCCCCGATCCAATACCCGGAGCCATCGTGTCCCAAATGAATCCCGAAACCCGCGCCCGGCTGGCAGGCGTCAGCACCGCCACCCTGTGCACGGCCCTGTTCAAACGCGGCCTGCGCAACCAGTTCATCCAGGACGTGCGCCCGTTGAACGCCAACCTGCCCAACATGGTCGGCCCGGCCTTCACGCTGCGGTACATCCCCGCGCGCGAAGACCTGAACACGATCAAGGTGTTTGAAGACCGCGCGCATCCGCAGCGCGCCGCGGTCGAGACCTGCCCGGAAGGCGCGGTCTTCGTCATCGACAGCCGCAAGGATGCGCGCGCCGCGTCCGCAGGCTCCATTCTGGTCACCCGCCTGATGAAGCGTGGCGTGGCGGGCGTGGTCACCGACGGGGGCTTTCGCGATTCACCCGAAATTGCCGAGATGGGCTTTCCCGCCTATCACCAGCGTCCGTCCGCACCCACCAACCTCACGTTGCATCAGGCGCTGGACATCAATGCGCCCATCGGCTGCGGCGACGTGGCCGTGTGGCCGGGCGACATCGTCGTGGGCGACCGGGAAGGCGTGGTGGTGATTCCGGCGCACCTGGCTGACGAGATCGCCCTGGAAGCCGTCGAGATGACCGCCTTCGAGGATTTCGTCACCAGCCAGGTGCAAGGCGGCGCGTCCATCCTGGGCCTGTACCCGCCGACCGATCCGGGCACGAAGGACAAATTCGCCGCCTGGCGCAAAGAACAGGGCCGCTGAGCCTTGCCGCCGGCACGACCGGCACCCCACACATACCTATAAAACAAGGCAGGAGACAACTCATGAACACGCAACGACGTGGCGCGCTTGCCGCGCTTCTGGCCGGCGCGGTCTTCGGGACGCTGGCGTTGCCCGCCAGCGCCTCCGACTGGCCCACGCAAAAGCCGATTTCCTATGTGGTGCCGTTCACCGTGGGCGGTTCGACCGACGTGGTGGGCCGGGTGCTGGCCCAGAAGTTGGGCGACCGCCTGAAACAGAATGTCGTCGTGGAAAACAAGCCGGGCGCCGCCGGCGGCATCGGCGCCACCTACGTCGCCAAGGCGCCGCCCGATGGCTACACCTTGTTCGGCGGCACGATCAGCACCCATGCCATCAACGCCAGCCTGTACAAGAACCTGAAGTACGACCCGGTTAAAGACTTCGAGCCGGTGTCGCTGATCGCCTTCCTGCCCAACGTGCTGCTGGTGGATCCAAATCTGGGCGTGAACTCGGTGGCCGACCTGATCGCGCTGCTCAAGCGCGACCCCACCAAGCGCACGTTCGCGTCCTCGGGGGCGGGAACCTCGACGCACCTGGCCGGTGAGCTGTTCGCCGGCATGATCGGCGTGCCGCTCACCCACGTGCCGTACAAGGGCACGCCGCCCGCCATGGTGGATGTCTCGTCCGGCGCGGTGACGTTCATGTTCGACCAGATGACGGCGGCGCTGCCGCTGCTGCAGACCGGCAAGCTCAAGCTGCTGGCCGTCACCACCAAGGACCGCATCGCCCTCGCGCCCGAGGTCCCGACCATGCAGGAAGCCGGCGTGCCGGGCTTCCAGATGGCGTCCTGGCAGGCGGTGTACGCGCCCAAGGGCACGCCCAAGCCCATTCTGGACAAGCTAGCCGCCGAGATCGCCCTAATCCTGAAAGAACCCGACGTGCAGGAAAAGCTGGGCAAGACCATGGGCATGGAACTGGTCGGCAGCACGCCCGACGAGCTTCGGGAGCTGATGGCGACCGAGATTCCGCGCTGGGCGGAAGTGGTGAAGAAGTCGGGCGCGTCGGTGGAATAGCAGGACGTCTTGCCAACGCGCGCCGCGTTCAGGCGGCGCGCGTTGGCGACTGGATCATCTTCCACCCATTGCCCGACGGGTCCCGAAAGCCCGCGTCGACGCTTCCGTACCTGTCCACGGGCTCCTGGGTGAACTCCACGCCAAGCGCCTTCAGGCGGGCATGGCTGGCGCGGCAATCGGCCACCGACAACACCAAGGGCGGCATCGCGCCCTTGGCAACCATGGCGCGCAAGGTCTGAGCGGTGGCTTCGTCGTGGATGGGCGGACCCGGCCGGAACAGGCCAAGCTGGAACGACGGCTGCTCGGGATGCTGGACCGTGAGCCAGCGGTAGGGTCCGTTGCGCACGTCCGTATGTACGCGATACCCCAGTTTGTCTACGTAAAAGGCCAGCGCTTCGTCCTGGTCTTCCACGTATATGCCTGCGACATTGACGCCTTCGGTCATGATTTCTCCTTGGTGGATGGCCGCACTGTAGCGTTGCCGGCGAGGCGCCGCTTCTCCAAAACTGCGGTGGCCAGATCGGGACGCTGGACGGCTTGCAGCACACAGACGGGAATGGCGGTACACGGTGCGGCACGCTGCTGGTCGCCACGCATGGCGCCGGGGCTGCATCCGGTGATGTCGTGGAAGGTGCGGCCGAACGTGCCCAGGCTTTCCCAGCCGGTCGCAAAGGCGATGTCCGTGATGCTCATGCCGGTATCACGCAGCAACGTGACGGCGCGTTCGATGCGACGGGTCATCAGATAACGATGAGGCGGCATCCCGAACGCCCGTTTGAATGAGCGGGCGAAATAGGCAGGCGAAACGCCGCCGACTTCGGCCAGCCGGCTGACGGGCCAGGCCTCGTGCGACGCGGCGTCCATCAGATCCTTTGCGCGCAACAGGCGGCGCAGGAGCGCAGGGTCCAGCAGGGCGTCGTCCCCGGGACGGGGTCTATGAGGATCGCGAGCGGGCATGATCGGCGGATGAGGGCGGATACGCGGCTAGTGTATCGAGCTCGCGCCTGAGGTTCCGACCATGATTGCCCATGCGGGCATCTGGCGGCGTGGGCGAGGGATACGCCGGTAGTGTGGGCGGGGCCGCTCAGCGCTAAGCTATGTATTTGGGTCAGGTTGACTGCCGGACCCGAAGCGGAGCTGCCGTTCATGACCGATCTCATCGCCCTGGAAGGGGCCACCATCGCTTTCGACCTTGACGGCGTGTAGGCATCGACGCGGTGTCTGCGGCCAAGCCCAATCCCGCACACCTGATCGAAGCCGTGCAGGCCGTGGGTGGCAATCTGGCTCGCACCGTCATGGTGGGTGATGCCGACACCGATGCGGGCGCCGCGCGCGGGGCCGGCACGCCGCTGGTGCTGGTCGACTTTGGGTATACGGAAATCCCTGCCGTGGAACTTGCGCCGGACGTGCTCCTGCATGGCTTCGGCGACCTGGCGGAAGCCTGCGCGGCGTTGCTCGACTCTCCATAGGCCGGCGCGCTGACGGCGCGCGGCGTGTTAAAGGAGTAGCACCATGACCGACTTCGACAAGGCATTCATCGGTTCGATTCCGAAGCTTTACGACTCCCTGATGGTCCCCATGATCTTCGCGCCCTATGCGGCGGGCATGGCGGAGCGGGTAGCAGGGTTTTCGCCGCACGCGGTGCTGGAAACGGCAGCGGGCAGCGGTGCGGTTACACGGGCGCTGGCGCCGCGGCTGGGCGCCGGGACGCGCTATGTGGCCACTGACCTCAATCAGCCCATGCTCGATTACGCAGCCGCCCGCCAGGCAGACGGCGACCGTATCGAATGGCGGCAGGCGGATGCCATGCACCTGCCGTTCGAGGACGAAACCTTTGACGTCGTGTGCTGCCAGTTTGGAGCGATGTTTTTTCCTGACCGAGTAGGCGCCTATGCCGAGGCGCGCCGGGTCCTGCAGCCGGGCGGGCGCTTTGTCTTCAGTGTGTGGGACAGCGTTCAAGAGAATGAATTTGCTGCCGTTGTCGCACAGGCGGTCGCCGAGATGTTTCCGGAGAACCCACCGGTCTTTATCGCGCGCACGCCTCATGGTTACTACGACAAGGCGCGAATCCAGGATGACCTGCGCCGGGCGGGCTTTGAAGACGTGCAAATCGAGACGCACGAGGAAGTCAGCCGTGCGCGATCCGCCCAGGAAGCTGCGACCGCCTACTGCCAGGGCACGCCCCTGCGCAACGAAATCGAAGCGCGCGACGCGAGTCTGCTGATGCCCACCACGGAGCGAGCGGCGCAGGTTCTGGCCGCCCGCTACGGTGCCGGTCCGATCACAGGAAAGATCCAGGCGCATGTGGTCACCGCAACAAAATAGGGCAGTTCAAACCCTATTTTTCAGGGGGGCGCGCGTGTTTCACCATGTTTACGATGATCCGGAACAACTCGTCCCGCGCGGCTTGCTGCGTGATCTCGCCTGCGACCGCCGCCTGCGAGAGCGCGTCGGCCGCGCCCAGCATGCCCCACAGACTGGCCAAGGAAACGCCTTGGGAGCCGGCGAACGGCGCCAGGATGTCCTGGCATTTCCTGATGAACGCGTGCTGATATTGCGTCTTTACCGCGGCCAGTTCCGGTGAGCCATTCAACGCAGCCAGCACGCCCGGGATTTCACGCCCCTGCGCCGACACGCATTCCACGTACCGGGTGGCGATGACGTCTGCCTTGTCTTGCAGCGTGGGTTTGCTGGCGGCGATGGCGTCGTCGATGATCGCCGTCTGGCGTTGGTCGAAATCCTGATACAGCGCCGCCAGCAGCCCGTTGCGGGTGCCGAAGTGGTCATAGACGACCGGCTTGGATACGCCGGCCTGTTCAGCAAGCCGGCCCAGCGTCAGCGCGTCCGTGCCTTCATCGCGGATCAGCGCCCAGGACACGTCGATGAGCTGGCGTTGCCGTGCGTCCTTGGACAACCGGCGGCGGGGAGAGGGGGCGGATAGGGACGTCATCAAGGGTCTCTTCGAGGTCAAACTCACAACTGCGGGGCAAAGATCCGCTGGCCGATGGCCTGCGCGGCGGTCAGGTGCGCTTCGGGGTATCCGGCGTCGGACGCGACCAGCAGATCGGATGTTGCCACGCGCGCGCCGCAGTAGCCGAAGATGCCGTGATCAATTTGCGTCTTCATTGCGCCGAAATAGCCGTGCCGGGCATAGGTGCGCATATCGGCGCCGCCGCTGGCGACCAGATGCACCTGCAGCCGCTGCAGGCGTTTGACGACCTTGCCGTCGGGCGGGGCGTCGTAGGCCCAGCCATTGGTGAAGACGCGGTCGATCCAGCCCTTCATCAAGGCGGGAAACGACCACCAATGAACGGGGTACACGAGCACCAGCGCATCGGCGCGGTCCAGGCGCGCGTGCTCGGCGGTCACGTCCGCGGGCGGGTTGGAACGGGTCAGGTGCAGGTCCACGTCGGCCTGGGTGAAGCGCGGGTCGAAGCCTTCGGCGGCCAGATCCGCCATCTCGAAAGAATGCGGCGGCTCCGACTGCGGGCCTGCCTGCGCAACCCCTTGCGCGACCTGCTTGGCGATGGCGTGCGTCAGGGACGCCGGGTCGGGATGAGCAACAACGATGAGCGCATGCATGGCGAATTCCTTTGATCGGAAGATTTAACCTACCAAACGTAGTGTACGAATCGTAGCCTACGTTTAGTAGGTAATGCCAGAAAAATCTTCCGCTCCCATAGGTGTCGTCGAACCCAGCCATGCACCGCCCGCGGATCTATACGGTTATCGTGTCGCCAGATCAGTCCCCCACGGAGGAAGCATGACCTCACGAACGGCATTGTTCGACCTGCGCTCGGAGCAGGGCGTGTTGCGGATATCCATCGCGGTCACACTGTGCATCGCCGCCATCGGTATCGGCTTTGGCGTGGCCTCGGGATCGTTTTCCATCGTCTTCGATGGTGTCTATTCGCTGGTCGACGCCAGCATGAGCGCGCTGTCGCTGGTCGTCGTGCGGCTGATCACCTCTTACGCCACGTCCCGCCAACTGCCGCGCAAGCTGCGAGAGCGCTTCACGATGGGGTTCTGGCATCTGGAACCGATGGTGCTGGCCCTGAACGGCATTTTGCTCAGCGGCGTGGCGATCTACGCCCTCATCAACGCGATCAGCAGTCTGCTGAAAGGCGGGCGCGATCTGGAGTTTGGCCTGGCGCTCATCTATGCCGTGCTTACGCTGACCGCCTGCGTGGCAATCGCGCTGGCCGAGGCGCGCGCGAACCGGCGGATCCGGTCGGCATTCCTGCACATGGACCTGAAGGGCTGGATCATGTCGGCCAGCATCACGGCCGCGCTGCTGGTGGCGTTCTGCATCGGGTTTGGCGTACAGGGCACCCGCTGGGAATGGATTTCGCCCTACATCGACCCGGCCGTGCTGGCCGTGGTGTGCGCGGTGATCATCCCCTTGCCGCTGTCGGTCATCCGCCAGGCATTGTCCGAGATGCTGCTGGTCACGCCGGCCGACCTGAAGCAGCACGTGGACTCGGTGGCGCAGGCCTTCGTGCAGCGCCATGGCTTCGCGTCGTACCGCGCGTACGTGGCAAAGGTCGGCCGGTCGCAGGAAATCGAGCTGTATTTCATCGTGCCGGCCGACACGCCGGCGCGCGGCATTGAAGCGTGGGACAGCCTGCGTGATGAGATCGGGGAGGCGCTTGGCGCGGACAGCCCGGATCGCTGGCTGACGGTGGTATTTACGGGTGACCCGGAGTGGGCGGAATAGCGTCAGCTGCCGTGTGTCGTTTCAAAGACACGCCGCCATCAGGAACACCGGCAGCGTTTCCCAGACGACGGCCACGGCCGACAGCCCGCACAGCGCGGCGCAAAGCCAGGCATGAAATGGTGGCGCATGCTGCGCCCGCACCCGCGCATGCTGGCGCCACGCGGCCAGCGCCATTCCGGTCAGTGCGGCCACGCCACCGGCCACGATGATCCACGACGACACCGGCAGTCCAAGCCACAGGCCGGTCAGCGCCGAACGCGCGCAGGCCAGCGCGTTGACGATGTAGATGAACAGAAAGTGCACCAGCCAGATCAGCGGGCCGGCGATGAGGTACAGCAGTTCTACCGAGAAGCGCGTCTGCATGCCTTACCCCGTCAGCCGCGGAAAGGCGTGCAGCAGCGCCAGCGCGATCAGCCCCTGCGCCACGGTGTAGAACAACATCGCCCGGGTGGTGTCGAACGCCGCGCGGCGCGTGGGGCTGAGCCGTCCGGCAAGCGACCGCGCCACCGTAAAGATGGCCATCACGGCCGAAATTCCGCCAAAGAGCGCCTGCAAGGCCGCGACGGCGTAGGTCGCTGCCGTGTAGGCGGAGGTTTGGGGGCGGAGCCCCGCCTGCCATTGCGCGGTCAGGTCAAGCGCAGGCGCTGCCGTCAGCAACAGCGCCGCGCCTGCGACGCACCAACGCAGCGCGGCTTGCCGGTCCTGCGTCATCAACCGTCCGGCGGCCGCTGCAATGGCGCCGGCCGTCAACAGCATGACGGTCGACAGTATCGGCCACCCGGCCGAGGGTAGCGCGCGGGCAGAGGGCCAGGCCTGCGGATTCGTGGTCCACAGGAACAGATAGCTGAACAGCAACGAGCCAAAAATGCTGGCGCAGACGATCAGCAGCAGCACCATCGCCCACGACGCATGCGACGCGCTGCCCGAACACATCATGGGCAGCCGCAGGCCGCCGCCGATCTCAACCGGGGGGTAATCCGGCCCGGTATCCGCGTCCCACAGCCAGCGCCACAGCGAGACGACGGCCAGCACACCAAAGGCCGCCGCCAGCGGCATCAGCTTGAAGGTCAGCAGCAGGAAGAATCCCGCAGTGCCCACGGCGGCCAGCAGCGGCGACCACGCGGGGCCGGGCAGCGGCAGCACGTAGTCGGGCCGGGCGTCCAGCGCGCTGGTCACCAGTGTGGTGCGCAGGCCAGCCGGCGAATTGGGCAGGTAATGCTGGCCATCGGTGACCTGCCGCGCGAGGCCGGGCTGGTCCCACAACGGCTCGCGGCTGGTGACCGTAGGCACGCTGCGCAGCCCGTAGCTGCCGCTGGGCAGCCACTCCAGCGTGCCGGCGTCCCAGACGTTGCCCGCATTGTTGTCGATGGTCGGCCGGAAGTTGCGCGCCAGATCGATCAGGAAGACGAGCACCCCGGCGGCGATCAGGTAGGCGCCCACGGTCGACAGCAGGTTCAGCGGACCGAGGCCCTGGCTTTCGGCGTAGGTGTAGACGCGGCGCGGCATGCCGGCCAGCCCGGTGAAGTGCATCGGAAAGAACGCGACGTTAAAGCCCACGAACATCAGCCAGAAGGCCCAGCGGCCCAGCCGTTCCGACAGCCGCCGCGCGCTGATGAAGGGCGTCCAGTAGTAGAACGCCGCGAATAGCGGGAACACCATCCCGCCGAACAGCACGTAATGCAGGTGCGCAACGACGAAATAGGTATCGTGCGCCTGCAGGTCGAACGGAATCACGGCCACCATCACGCCCGTCAGCCCGCCGATCACGAATACGAAGAAGAATCCCAGGATGAACAGCGTCGGCGTCCTGAGCGGGCGCAGCCGGACGGCGGCGGCAATGGTGGCGATCCACGCGAAGATCTGGATGGCGGTCGGGACCGACACCGCCATGCTGGCGGCCGACGCGAAGCTGAGCGACAGCTGCGGAATGCCGGTCGCGAACATGTGGTGCACCCACAGGCCGAAGCTGAGGAACCCCGTGGACACGACCGCCAGCACCACCAGGCGATAGCCGACCAGCGGTGTGCCGGTCATCGCGGGAATCATCATCGACACCATGCCGGCGGCGGGCAGGAAGATGATGTAGACCTCCGGGTGGCCGAAGAACCAGAACAGGTGCTGCCAAAGCAGTGGATCGCCGCCGCGCGCCGCAATGAAGAACGGCATGTCGAAGGCGCGCTCGAGCTCAAGCAGGGCCGTGGCGACGATGACCGCAGGAAACGCAATGATCACCATGCCGCAGAACACCAGCATCACCCAGGCGAACACCGGGATCTTGTCGAGCGTCATGCCGGGCGCGCGCGTACGCAGGATGCCGACGGCCAGCTCGATGGCGCCCGCAATTGCCGAGATCTCAATGAAGCCGATGCCCAGCAGCCACAGGTCGGCGTTCACCGCGGGCGAGTATTGGGTGCTGGTCAGTGGCGGATACATGAACCAACCGCCATCGGGCGCCAACCCCACGAAGATGCTGCAGAAGAACACCAGCCCGCCGATCGCATAGGCCCAGTAAGCGTAGGCCGACAGCCTTGGAAACGGCAGGTCGCGCGCGCCCAGCATGTTGGGCAGCAGCAGCACGGCCACGGCTTCGACGGCCGGCACCGCGAACAGGAACATCATCACCGTGCCGTGCATGGTGAAGAGCTGGTTATAGAGTTCGTGGCCGATCAGGTTGCTGTCCGGCGCAGCCAGCTGCGTGCGCATCATCAGCCCCAGGACGCCGGCCAGGATGAAAAACAGCAGCGCGGTGGCGATGTACAGCAGACCGATGGACGTGTTGTTCACGACCGTGAGTGCGCGCCATCCGGTGGGACGCTTCCAGGCGCGTTCAAGCTGCTCGAGTTCGCCTTCGGGCCGCGGCAACGCGTTGGGAAGCTCGGTCGGGGATGTCGGGCGCGTCACTTCAGGCCTTCCAGGTAGCGGGCCACGGCGCGCAAGTCCTCGCCCGGCCATTGGTCAAAGGACGGCATGCCATTGCCGGGCTTGATCTGCTGGCTGCCGGCGATCCACCCGCCCAGCGCGCCCACGTTGTTCGGCAATATGCCCGCCGCAAGGGACGGGCGGCTGCCCACATGGGTGAGGTCCGGTCCCAGCGTGCCGCGTGCCTCTGTTCCGCGCACCGTGTGGCATTGCGCACAGGCCTGATTGAATAGCTCGGCCGCCGGTTTCAGCGCGGCGTCGGGCGCGGCTGCCGGCTGCCGTTGCGCCTGCACCCAGGCGTCGAAGGCCTCGGCGTCCACCGCCTGCACGTCGAACAGCATCTGCGCGTGTTGCGCGCCGCAATATTCGGCGCAGTGGCCGCGAAATGTGCCCGGGGTCCGAGCCAGCGCGCGCATCCGGTTCACGCGGCCGGGGACCATGTCGAGCTTGCCGCCCAGTTCGGGAATCCAGAAGCTGTGGATCACGTTGTCGGACTTGAGCAGGAATTGCACGGGCTTGCCCGTGGGGATGCGGATCTCGTTGGCAGTCTCGAAGATCACGCCGCCGGACGCATCCAGATAGCGCACGCGCCACCACCACAATTCGCCGGTGACTTCGATGCGCGCGGCAAACGATGCAGCGTCCCGGGCC
This sequence comes from Achromobacter animicus, assembly GCF_040775605.1. Classification (NCBI taxonomy): domain Bacteria; kingdom Pseudomonadati; phylum Pseudomonadota; class Betaproteobacteria; order Burkholderiales; family Alcaligenaceae; genus Achromobacter; species Achromobacter animicus. The sequence continues at coordinate 3,324,027 of NZ_JAYGJK010000001.1, read as the reverse complement.
GCCGATGGGGAAGGCGTCAGCACGTAGACGAGCAGGGCGGTCAACGCCACGACGGGAAACGCGATGCCCGCACCGATGATGAGCCCGGGCCGGGACAGCCGGCGGCGCAGCGTCACCGGACCGAACATCGCGAGCGCCAGCAGCGCGGCCACTACGACGAAGATCGCCGCCGCACCCACGTAAAGGACCCAGCCGATCTCGGCGATGCGCGCGGCGTCCTCGCCGCTGGGTTGAGCCGATGCGGCAAAGGGCAACGCGGCGGCGAGCACGATAAGAAGGATTTTCGCCATGTTTTTGTAGTGGATGACCCGGCGCGCGTTGGCCGACAAGGCCGACGGGCCGCCGGCCCGCGAGAGGCATCGTCAGCATCTTTCGTGCCCGCGTCCGCAGCCGAAGCGCAGGCACAGGAGTTGCTGGCAAGTCCAGGTTCTGCGCCAATCAGCGCGATTCAGGAGACGGCATTGCGCCGGCTAGCCCGACCCAACCGCCTGCTACCAGCCCTGGCTGCGATGTTGCTGCTGGGCGCGTGTCAGGAAGACAAGCCGCCGCTCTTTCCTGCGGATGCGGCGGGCGGGTTGCGCGAACGGGCTGACCCAGACCGAGGCCGCCGGTTGATTGCCGAGCACGGCTGCACCGCGTGTCATACCGTGCCCGGCGTCAGCGGTCCGGCGTCCCGCGTCGGGCCGCCGCTGGGCAACATGGCGCGGCAGGCGTACGTTGCCGGTCTGCTGCCCAATACGCCTGAAAATCTGGTGCGCTGGCTGATGGATCCGCCTGTCGTGAATCCCCGTACGGCCATGCCCGACACCGGCCTGCAACAGGCCGACGCCGAGGACATTGCCGCCTATCTGATGCAGCGCGCGGACCGCAAGGCGAGGGCGCCATGAAGCGCTGGAAGCGCACCGCCGCGCTCACGCTCGTTGCCGCTGCCGCCACCGCAGGCGCGGTTGGCGGCGCCTTGGTGTATTTCGGCATGTACGACGTGACGGCCACGTCGCCGCACACCACGCCGGTGCACCACCTGCTGGATGTCGCGTTGACGCGGGCCGTGAAGATGCGGTCAGCGGATATCGTGCCGCCTGAGCTGGACGCCGCCGAGCGCATCCAGAACGGTTCACGTCTGTACCGCGTCCACTGCGCCCAGTGCCACGGCGGGCCGGGGGTGGCGCCGCAGCCCTACGCGCTGGGGCTGAATCCGGCGCCCGCCGCGCTCGTCGCCACCGCACGCGCGCGCACGGCAGCCGAAATCTTCTGGGTCACGCGGCAGGGCATCAAGATGACCGGCATGCCGGCGTGGCAGTATCGGCTGTCCGACGACGAGATCTGGGACGTGGTGGCGTTTCTGCGCGTGTTGCCGGGCCTGTCCGCCGACGACTATCGGCGTGGCGATGATGGACAACCGGCGGAAAAGCCGCAGGCAAACGCCCAGCCGGCGGCCCGTGTGGGAGACGCGCGGGCTGGGCGCGATGCGCTGCAACAGTATCTTTGCGTGACGTGCCACGCAATCCCGGGCGTGCCCGGCGCATGGAACTACGTGGGCCCGGCGCTGGATCAGATGGGCGAGCGGCCGTACATCGCGGGCGTCTTGCCCAATACGCCCGCCAACATGGAGCGATGGTTGCGCAACCCGCCGGCCGTCAAACCGGGCACGGCCATGCCCGACCTGGGCGTCAGCGAACAGGATGCAAGGGATATCGCCGCGTTCCTGCGCACATTGAACGAGGGGCCGTGAAGCGTTTGCCCCCGTCATGGGGCGCCGCATGCAGGAACGGCACTTGCTCGCCTGCCAATCACCTTGATGCACCGGAGCATTTCCATGACGCAACCGAAATCCGACAACGCCCGCGAATCCATTCCCGGCCAGCCCGACGTCAACAAAGGCGCGTTGCGCCCGTCCGGCCATGCCACGACGCCGGAGCGGGTGCCCGACGTTGACCACCCGCCGCGCGCGCGCAGCCATGACCAGCCGGGCTTCGATCAGGCCGTGGCGCAGGAAGAAGCCGAGGCGCGAAGCGGCACGCTGCCTGGCAGCAACGACACGCGTCCCGCGCCGGACCGCGACGAGGAAGAGAAATGATCGTTGAAGTCTTTCAACGCGCGGATGGCCACTGGGGCTTTCGGGGCATCGCTTTGCTGGGCGTCCAGGAGGATGCCGGCTCGTATCCGACGCGTGACGACGCCGCGGCAGCCGCCCGCGTCGCCTACCCGGGCGAGACGATCTCCGAGGTCGATGCCTCGATGGACACGCCGCCGCAGCCACACTCGGATTGACGCCGCGCCAATAACGTGGGGCCCGCGTCCGTACCGCGCGCCCCGCGTCAATAGCGCCCGGCGGCCAGCACGTCCTGCAGATATCCGTCCGCGTCTGGCCGTTCGGTAAGCATGTGCCGCACCCACGCGTCGCGTTCATGCGCGATCACGGCCAGTTCCCACACACAAGCCAGCGCGGGCGCGTTGACCGGCGCAAACGCGTCCGGCTGGGCCAACGGTGCGGAGAGCATGCGCTGGCACACGATGCCGCCGGAGATCCACCAGTCCACGAGCAGCCACACGGCCTCCTCGCCTACGTGCGCAATGCAGTAGCCAAGACCATGGGTGCGCGGACCGCCAGCGTGTTCGTCCAGGACGTCGCGCACGGCGGCGCGGACTGACGCGTTGACGGGATCGGACAGGATCGGACCCGCAGCGTTCGGGTCTCGATGGATGCCGTACGCCTTGATCGAATGACCTGCCTCGCGCCACACGCCCAGCGTGGCAATGCGGCGGGGGGAATAGGGTTCTGGAGGAAGCGTCATCTCGTGCGTTGCGGTCGGAAGATTGCGCAATTCTACTGGCGCCCGCGCGACCAGCCCAACCGCCGCGCGCCCAGCACGATGCCCGTGGCGGACACCGCCAGGCCGCCGAGGCTCAGCAGGATAAGCGCCAGGTCCCGGCCCTCCCCGGCATTCAGCAGGGCGGGGGTGTCCCAGCTATGCAGGAAGTAAAAGAGCCAGCGCCCGACCCGCTGCGCACGGGACAGGCTCAGCGCCACCTCGCCCGTGCGCAGGTCCACGTAGACGCGGTCACTGGCCGGGGTGTCGAAATCCATTCGCAGGACTGGCAGGCCCCGTGGTGCGCCGCCGTTCATTGCTTCGGCGTGGCGCGCGTAGTAATAGGCGTCGTAGTGATCGAGCAACGTCGCCTGAACGGCCGCGCCGGGAAACAGCGCGCGCGCGGCGTCAAGGACCGCATCAGGCTGCCACATCGACTGCACCAGCAATGCACCATCCTCCCGGCGAACGATGCGGCTGCCGGCCGTCGCGTCGCGGGCCAGCACGTACGGCTGGCCTGCCATCCGCCGCCATTCGAGCTGAACCGGCTCAAAGCCTGCGGCGTGCAACGCCTGTAATACCGGCTGCGGGTCCGCAATCGGCGCGGCGATTGGCGCGCCCGTCATGGCTTGCCGGTCGGGGCCGGGATCGGAGCCGGCGAATAGCCCGCCCGGGTTCATCGACATCAGCCCGCTGAAGATCCACGTGCAGACAAACGCACTGAAGGCGAGACCGATGATGTGGTGCCAGCGCATCCAGGTTTCGCGGTAGGGCGTGCGCGCGCCCGTCTTGTAGCGGCCGCGAAAACGCCAGCGCCAGACGCCGACGACCGTGCCGCTGACAGCCAGCACGGTGCAGACGGCCGACAGTGCGATCACCATCCAGCTCCACACCGGATCGACGGAGCGGTCGCGCGCCATGTATAGCCAGTGCAGCCACGCGCCGACGTAGTTCCAGCGCTGTTGGGCGATCGGCGCGTCCAGCACGACTTCGCCCGTCGCCGAAGACACATACAGCGTGCCCGGCGCGTCGCCTTCCATGCTCACCTTGTGCAGGGGGCGATGGCGGTCCAGCCCGCGCGAATGCGTCCAGCGGTCCTCGTCGATCAGGCCCGCATACCGGGCCGTGCCCGCAGGCCAGAACGCGTGCGCCGCGGCCACGGCCATGTCCGCTGTCACCACGCCGTCAGGCCGGCCGGTGCGCGCGGACCAGGCGCGCGGGCCGTCCGGGGTTGGGACGATGTAGGTCGGCTCGCCGCGCACCGACGTCAGAACGGCAAGCGCGCCGCCGGGCCGCGCTGCGTCCATCGGCAGATACGCGTCTGCGGCCAGCACAGGCAGGCTGGCAAACCGCTCTTCGGGCGTCAGCTTCGGGTAGCCGACATACAGCATGACGATGCCGCTGAGAAACCACACCAGCATCAGCAGGCAGCCGCCAACCCCCAGCCAGCGATGGGCCAGGTAGGTCAGCCTGCGCAGGCGCGCCTTGGCGTCCATGGTCGCGCCCGCCTCAGAAGCGGTGGTTCAACGTCAGCTCGAACCGGCGCCTCGGTCCATACATCCATTGCGTGTTGGTGTAGTAGGCCGTGGTGAAGTACGCGCGATCAAAAACGTTGAAGCCCCGGGCTGTGATGGCGGTGTCTTTGTTCACGTCCCAGCGCAGCGCCAGGTCGGTCGTGGTGTAGGACGGCAGTTCGATGGTGTTGGCGCTGTCGGCATAGCGCTTGCCCACGTAGCGCATCCCGCCCATCGCGGTCCAGCCCGGCTGGAAGTTCCAGCTCAGCCACAGATTCGCCAGGCGTTGCGGCACGTTGGGCGGGACATTGCCCGCGCGCGACACGGCCGCCCCGCCCACCGATTCGGAGAAATCGTCGTACTTGGCCCGCAGCACGGTGGCATTGGCGTCGATCGTCCAGCCGGGCGCAACCGCCAGCGACAGCGACGTTTCCAGGCCGCGGGACGATTGTTCGCCGACCTGCACCCGCAGGCTCGGGTCGTCGGCGTCGCGCGACAGCAGATTGGTCTTGCGGATTTCGTACGCCGCCAGCGTCCACTTGCCGCGTCCGTCCATGAAGTTCTGCTTCAGGCCGACCTCGATCTGCTTGCCGCGCGACAGGTCGAACGACGCGTTGGACGGGCTGATCATCAGCAGCCCGCTGACCGGATCGGCGGCCTGCGCGTACTGCGCGTAGACGGCCAGATCCGGCGTCACGTCGTACACGGTGCCGATGCGCCAGCCCACGTCGGAAAACGTCTTGGACAAGGCGCGCTGATCGGTGACCAGGTCGTCGCGCGTGACCTTCGCGTGGTCGTAGCGCAGGCCGCCGATGATCGACCACTTGCTGGTCAGCGCCAGGCGGTCTTCCATGAACAGGGCAAACTGATCGGCTTTGTTGCGGTAACGCGGAATGAACGGCACGTCGCTCTGGTATTGGCCGTGATCCGGGTCATACGGATCCACCGACCCCGAACTGCCTGTGTAGGTGTTGTTGATGTGCTTGAACGTGGCGTGGTTGACGTCAAAGCCCACCGATACCGTGTTCTCCAGGCCGGCCAGCGTGCCCTTGAAGGCGGCGCTGGTGGTCAGGCCGGTCTGGGTCTGGTCATGCGTGATCTGCGTGTTGTCGGATCGGTCGATCAGGCTGGTTGCGGGGTTGTACACGTAGCGCTCGGCGTTGCGCCAGTCGCGGTCGCTCTGCACGTGATAGAGGCGCGCACGCACGGTGGTGGCGTCGTTCGGCGTCCAGACGGTGTCCAGCTGGGTCCATTGGTCGCGAAAGCGCATGAAACTGTCGGCGACGTTGTAGTTCTGCTTGCGCACGGCGTCATCCTGCTCGCCGTTGATCATCGGGGTGCCGAAGTACCGCATCGGGCGCTGGTAGCCGTAGGCGTAACTCAACGTCATGTTCAGGTCCGGCGTGGCGTCCCAGCGCAACGCGCCCGAAAACGTCGCATCGCCCGACTGGCCGCGGTCGACATAACCGTCCGTGTAGTTGCCGCTGACATCCAGGCGATACGACAAGGTGTCGCTCAGCGCGCCGCCGCTGCCCAGTCCCAGCCGCGCCGTATCCTGCGTGCCGATCGTGGCCTGCACTTCGTTCTGGATCGGCCCGCGAGTGGGACGCTTGGGAATCACGTTGACGACGCCGCCGATCGCGCCGTCGCCGTAGATGACGGACGCGGGTCCGCGCAGCACCTCGATGCGCTCGACCGACCACGTGTCGAACGGAAACGTCAGGCCGACGCCGCCATACTGGCGCAGTCCGTCGTACAAGCGCATGACCGACGTGCTGTCGGTGAAGCCGCGCACCGACAGGGCGCTATTGCCGTTGCCAGGGTGGGGCGCGGCCGAAAAACCGGGCGCGCGGGTAATCGCTTCGATCACGCTGGCGTCGCCGCGGGACTCGATCTGTTCCCGCGAAATGATGTCGACGCTGGCGGGCGTCTGCATGGGCGTGAGGCCAAGGTTGGAGCCGGTGGACGCCTCGGTAGTCAGCGCCGTCTCGGATCCGCCGACCACGGTGATGGGGGCGAGGGTGGCGGGAGCGGTTTGGGCGGCGGCGTTGAACGCGGCCAGGATCAGTGTCGTGCCGAGGCACGCGTGCGTACGAACGATGGTCAAGATGACCCCTCTTCTTTTGTCTTCGACTGAATCTGCCGCCGGCCTGAAGGCCGGTCGGCAAAGCGCGGGCGAAGAGGGGATGGCCGTGCAGGCAGCGCCGATGCGATGGCGCCATGAAGCTGGTCTACGGGGTTCCCGCTCTTCGCTGCCGTGCGCGGCGTCAGGCGCGCGCGCGGCGGATCAGGAAGACAGGGAAGGCGGGGCGCGTGACCCTAGCGGCGGCCCAAGAGCCGGCAGCGGCGGCGTGGCGCGGTAGACGGGAGTGTCGGGCGCGGCGTAGGCGGCGCGCGCCGACAACACAGGTGCGAGCCCGGTGTCCGGCAGAATCGCGTGCGCGGCGAGGGCGCCGAAGGCGCAGGCCTCCGCGGCACCGTGCTTGGCGTCCGGCTCGGCCGGCAGGTCGAACGTCACGTTCATCGTGCCGCCGGCTTCGCACAGCGTCAGCATCAGCGAGGTCGTGGACGGCCCCGCCATGTAGCCGGTCGGGATGAAAGCGCGCAGCACAAAGGCGGCCATTGCCAGGCAGACGAGCAAGCGCCAAGGCAGGCCGCGGGGCTGAAACGCAGAGTCCCGATGAGTCGACATGGGCGGGATTCTATTACAGAACCTCACGCATTCTGTCCGAATGGAAATGCATGCGGCGTTCGGTCGCAGGGCGCTTACTATCGATCGGGTGTGTGCATTGGAAACCCGACAGGAGTTCGCCAGGATGATGCTCCCATCGAACGACAGCCCGACCGGCACGCCGGATGGCAGGACGCAGTCAGGCTACCCGTCTCCTTATCCGCAGGCCCCCTGGAAACTGCACGGCCATGCGCTCCTGAGTGCATGGCGGGTGCCGCTGGCCGATCTGCCGCAGCAGGCGCCCGGTGATGCCCGCGTGGTCACGTTGGGACGCCATGCCATCTGCACCACGGTCTGGACCGCTTACGAGCCGGGCGGCACGCTCGCCTACAACGAGCTGCTCTTTGCGACGGCGGTGCGTCACGCGGGATTGCTGGCGCCCGCGTGCACGGTTGGGCCGATCTGGGTGGACGACGAGGCGGCCGCAGAAGGTAGCCGCAAGCTGTGGGGCATCCCGAAGCGCATCGGCGATTTCGAGCAGCTGCCCGCCTTGGGCGGGCCAGGTGAGCCGGCTGCGTTGGCGCAAGCGTCGCTCGTCGCGGAAGGCCGGCCCGCCGCCAGCGTGCAATTCCGACCCGGCCTGCGCGTTGCCTTACCGCTACGTTTCGCGGTCTGGACGGTCCAGGACGGGCCGGCAGGGCTGATCCGCACGCGCTGCACGCTGCGAGGAACGCTGCGTTTCGGGACCGCGCACTGGCGCATGGCCGAAGCGGGTCCGCTGGGATTTCTGGCACGGCGTCAACCGGTGGCCAGCGCATGGTTGGAACGGATGTCGGTGTCTTTCGGGGTGTAGCCGTGCGCTATGCACGCCGGTCGAACACCACGCACGTGGTGGTGGCGTGCGCATACAGCTTGCCGTTCTCGTCCTCCACCCGCGCCTGCGCGGTGGCGATCTGCTTGCCGCTATGTATCAGCGTGGCGGCGGCGCGAAGCGGGCCACTGGATGGCGCCGCCGCGCGCACGATGTTCACACTGAGTTCGACCGTCGTGTAGCGCCTGCCTTCCGGAAGCGCACTCTGGATCGCGCAACCCAATGCCGAATCCAGCAGCGTCGAGAACCAGCCGCCGTGGACGGTGCCGAACGGATTGCAATGCCGCAGTTCGGGGATGCCGAGGAACACGGCCCAGCCCGAGTCCGCTTCCACCAACGTCATGTTCGCGGTGTCGTTCATGGGCGGGTAGGGCAGCTCGCCGGCCATCATCGCGTGCAGGATCTGCAAGCCTGTCATGCCTGCGATCTGATCCGGACTGGCGATATCAGGCTTGCCCCCGCCCGTGCGCAGCCGCGCCAGTGCAGCCTGGTGCTGGACCGTCCAGCACGACTGTTGATTTCTGTACATACGACCCCCTCGTTGTGAAGCCCCGGCGGGCGAGTGCCACGCCGCAGGCGGCGTGAATCAACCCGTCGTTACCCGGGCCGCAACAGGTTGGGAAGCGTCCTGCGCGACGGCAGGCCGGATCTTGAACCAGATGGCGTACATGGCTGGCAGGAAGACCAGCGTGATGATCGTGCCGGCGAACGTGCCGCCGATCAGGGTGTAGGCCAGCGTCCCCCAGAACACCGAGTGCGTCAACGGGATGAAAGCCAGTATCGCGGCCAGCGCAGTCAGAATCACCGGTCGCGCCCGCTGCACCGTCGCCTCGACCACCGCGTCATAGGGCGCCAGGCCTTCCTGTTCGTTGTGGTGGATCTGGCCGATCAGAATCAGCGTATTGCGCATCAGGATGCCGGACAGGGCAATCAGCCCGACCAGCGCGTTGATGCCGAACGGCTGCTGGAACAGGAGCAGTGTCGGCACAACACCGATCAGGCCGAGCGGGCTGGTCGCAAAAACCATCACCATGGCGGCGATGGATCGCACCTGCAGGATGATGATCAGCAGGGTGATGGCAATCATGATCGGAAACAGCGGCAGCATGGCAGTGCTTGCCTTCTCAGATTCCTCGATGGAGCCGGCCTGTTCGATGCGGTATCCCGCTGGCAGGTCGTTGATGACAGGTTGCAGTTGCTTGAAGATCGCGGCGGAAACGTCAGGCGGCTGAAGGCCTTCCGCGATGTCGCCGCGAACCGTAATGGTCGGCGTGCGGTCACGGCGCCGCAGGATCGGATCCTCCATTTGCACATCCACCGTGCCAACCTGCGACAGCGGCACGCGTTGGCCGTCGGCCCCCACCAGCGTCAGACCGGCGATCTTGGCTGGATCCAGGCGGACGTCACCGGCCGCTCGGCCGACCACTTCAACCGAGCGGATGTCCTCGCGAACGTTGGTGAGGGGTACGCCACTCAACAGGAACTGCAACTGTAGGGCGACCGAGCTGGAGGTCAGTCCCACCGCCTGAAGCCGGTCCTGGTCCAGCGTAAAGTGCAGGGCGGGAACCCGCGCGCCCCAATCGGTGTTTACGGTGCGCATCATGGGATCGGCGTGCATGATCGATTGGACGCGCGCGGCGATCGCGCGCAACTGGCCGGCATCAGGCCCCATGACGCGATAGGCCACCGGGAACGGCGAGGGCGGTCCGAACACGATCTGAGTGACGCGGACCTGCGCCTGCGGCGCCAGGCCGTCGGCGATGGCCTGGCGAAGCCGGAACTTGAGCGCTTCGCGTTCCTTGTCGTTGCCCGTCAGCACGACGATCTTGGCGAATGACGGGTCCGGCAGCTCGGGCGCCATGGCCAGAAAGAAGCGCGGCGCGCCTTGTCCGATGTACGCGGTGACGATCCTGGCTTCCGCCTGCTTGGCCAGCCACGCTTCGACTGTCGCAGCGGCCTCGCTGGTTTGTTCAATGGACGTGCCGTACGGCATCTGCACTTCAACGAGCACCTCGGGCCGATCCGAAGTGGGAAAGAACTGTTTGTTGACCAGACCCATGCCAACCACGGCCAGCGCAAAGACCGCGACCACCGTGCCCGCCACCAGCCATTTGCGGCCGATGACGTGCCCCAGCAGACGCCGGAACCGGTTGTAGTGGCGGGTGTCGTAGATGGCGTGGTGTCCGCCTTCAACCTTCTTGATGTCCGGCAGCATCTTCACGCCCAGATACGGCGTGAAGAACACCGCCACCACCCAGGACGCGATCAGCGCAATGCCGACGATCCAGAACATGTTGCTGGTGTACTCGCCCGCGGTGGAACGCGCGAAACCGTTCGGCATGAAACCCACCGCGGTGACGAGCGTGCCGGACAGCATGGGGGCGGCCGTGTGACTCCACGCATACGCCGACGCTGCGATCCGGCTATAGCCTTCTTCCATCTTGACCACCATCATTTCGATGGCAATGATGGCGTCGTCCACCAGCAGGCCGAGCGCCAGGATCAGCGAGCCAAGCGTGATGCGGTCGAAATTCTTGCCCGAGGCCGCCATGATCACGAACACCGCCGCAAGGGTCAGGGGCACGGCGGCGGCCACGACGATCCCGACGCGCCACCCCATGCTGATAAAGCACACCAGCATCACGACAAGCAGTGCGACGAAGAACTTGACCATGAACTCGTCCACCGCCGCGCTGATGTTCACGGCCTGGTCGGTGACCTTGGTCAGGCTCATCCCGAGCGGCAATGCGGTGTTGATCTTGCCGACCTCCTGCTCGAGCGCGCTGCCCAGATCCAGCCCATTCCATTCGTCGCGCATGACCACGCCCAAAAGCAGCGCGGGCTCGCCGTTATTTCGCACCAGAAACGTGGCCGGGTCTTCATAGCCGCGCTCCACGGTCGCCACGTCGGCAAGCTTCAGTGTGCGTCCCCGGGCGATGATGGGCGTTTGGCGGATCTTGTCCAGGCTGTCGAACGCGCCGTCTACGCGCAGGAACACCTGGGGACCCTTGGTCTCGATCGACCCGGCAGGCGTCAGGACGTTCTGCGCGTTGAGTGCGGCAAAAATGGCCTGCGGATCGACGCCGAGCGTAGCCAGGCGGTCATGGGAGAACGACACGAAGATGCGCTCGGGCTGCTCGCCGATGATGTTCACTTTCTTGACGCCCGGCACATGCAGCAGTTGCTGGCGCAGCGCTTCGGCGTCGCGGGCAAGCAGACGCTGGGGCTCGCCTTTTGCCTTGAGCGCGTACAAGGCAAACGTGACGTCCGCGTACTCGTCATTGACCATGGGCCCGACTACGCCGGGAGGCAGACGTCCGGCTTCGTCGGCAAGCTTCTTGCGCGCCTGATAGAACTCTTCCTGCACCGCCTGGGGCGGTGTGCTGTCCAGCAGCGACACCATGGTGAATGCCAGGCCGGGCCGCGTGAAGGTTTCGGTCCGGTCGTACCAGCGCAACTCCTGCAGCCGCTTTTCCAGCGGTTCGGCGACCTGGTCCTGCATCTCCTGTGCGGTCGCCCCGGGCCATGCGGTGACGACGGTCATCTGCTTGATGGTGAACGGCGGATCTTCAGCACGGCCCAATTGGAAGAACGCGAGGATTCCGGCGACAGAGACGAGAAGAATCAGAAACAGCGTGATCGAGCGCTCGCGCACGGCGAGCGCAGACAGATTGAAGCGGCCTTCGCTCATCAACGCGCTCCCACGAGGGCGGCAGCGTTCTGCTCCCCGAGCCTGACCGGCTCGCCTTCATGCAGCAGATGCGCACCCAGGGACACGATACGTTCGCCGGGCTTGAGGTCGCCGGCGACACGCGCCACATCGTCGCTCAGGCCGTGCACCTGGACGGGCCGCCGCGCCACCTGGGCCGGGGCGCCATCCACCACCACCCAGACGCCCGGGCCGGCGCCGGTGTCGAAGACAGCGCCTATCGGCACCTGCAGCAGGGGCGTGCCGTCCGGCGACTGTGGAATGTCGATCGTGACGGTGGCCCCCAACGGGGCGCGGGCCAGCGCGCCCTCCAGCACATACCTGGCCTCGAACGTCCGCGTGACGCGATCCGCCGCATCCGACAGTTGCCGCAGCGTGGCCGGGGCGGGGGACTGGCGGTCCCCGTACAACATTGCCCGGGCGGCGGAGCCCACGGATGGCCGTAGTGTTTCGGGAAGGTGGACGATGGCTTCGCGCTGGCCGGCGCGCGCCAGCCGCACGACGGATTGCCCGGCGGCAACGACCTGTCCGGGTTCGGCCAGCGTGTCCACGACGATGCCGTCCGCGTCCGCCACCAGCACCGCATAGCTCGACGCGTTTTTCGCGACGTCGGCCCGCGCTTCGGCCGCCTTCAGATCGGCACGCGCCGTGTCGGCCGCGGCCTTGATCTGCGCATAGGCCGACGCGGACACGGCGCCTTCTGCCACCAGGCCGCGATAGCGGGCATCGTCGTCGACAGCCTGTTTTGCGCGCGCACGCGCCGAGGCCACGGCTTCAATCTGCGCACGGGCCTGCAGGCCCAGATCTTCCGGATCCAGCCGCATGAGCGGCTGGCCGCGGGTCACCGATTGACCGGTGTCGACCAGTCGCTCCAGCACTTTCCCGGACACGCGGAATCCCAGGTCGCTTTGAACGCGCGCCGCCACGACCCCCGAAAAGGAGCGTGCGGGCGCGGATGCGGTTTGCGCCACGCCGACTCTGACAAGCGGCGGGTCGACGCGGGGATCTGACGGGGGGCTATCGCCGCATGCCGCAAGGGCGACAGGCAGCAGGCAGAGGGCAAAGGGGGCAAGCGGACGCCGAAGCATGGGAGACCATCCTCACAAAGAAGGTCCCCATTCTATACAAGTGACCAATAAGGTCAATGGTCACAGAGGAAAATTTACGGCGCCAAACTTCGCAGGATCAGGTTCGACAACTGCACCGTGGCTTCCGCGCCATTGGCCAGGTTGTGCTGCAGGAGCAAAGGATTGATATACGGCCGCATGACGAGATAGATGGCGTCGGCCGTTTCATCGAGGGGCGTCTTGCGTTCGAAGTCGCCGGCTTCCCGACCTTCGCGGATTACCTGCAGGATGAGGCCCTTGATGTGCGCCTCATAGGCTTGCGCGGAAGGCCACGACTCGCTGGCCGAGGTTCGCGCAATGTCGTACAGCTTGCTGTCGTGGAAGAAGAGCTGGCTGCCGGCTTCCACCAGGGCCTTGAACATGCGCCGCAGCCGGTCCGGCGCGGATCGCGCGTCGGCGACGGCCGCGTCGACGGCCACCATGATCGTGTTCAGGCGGTTGGCGCAGATGACCTCGCCGATCGCCTGCTTGGAGTCGAAGAACTTGTAGATATAGGCCTTGGAGAATCCGATGGCCTTGGCCAGGTCCGAGACGGTGGTCTTGTCGAAACCGTACAGGCCGAAGTATTCGGTGGCGGCTTCGACGATCTGATCGCGGACGTCGTGATCGGAGGGGCCGCGCGGCTGAAGGGCGGGGGATGTTGCTTTCGTCATGGGTGCAGCTTAACCCGGAGCACTTTTGTTGACAACGGGTGACCAAAACGTATTATAGTCACCCAAAATTAATTGCCTGAAGGATTCCCATGCTCGCCCGTCATTCCTTTGTCTTGCTCTGCGCCGGCGTGCTGGCCGGGTGCGCGGCAGGCCCTGATTACCACCGGCCGGAGGCGCCGCTTCCCAGTCACTACTCGCAGGCCCCCGGCCGGCAAGCCGGATCCGGGGCCGTGCAAGGCCTCGATACGTGGTGGCGCCAGTTTGACGACCCGATGCTGGCGCGATACGTGTCGTTGGCCATCGCGCAGAACCTGGACCTGGCGCAGGCGGCGGCGCGCGTGACGCAGGCGCGTGCGGGGCTGGGCGCGGCCAACGCGGCCTTGCTGCCGTCGGCCTCGGTGCGCGGCCTGGCCGCGCGGTCGCATCAGTCGCGTGAGACGCCACTGGGACAGGTGGCCAGCACGATGCCCGGTTACGACCGCTGGGGCAACCAGTACGAAGCCAATCTTGAGGCCAGCTGGGAAGTCGATCTGTTCGGCGGCCTGCGGCGTGGCCGTGAGGCGGCCATCGCCGAATTTCAGGCCTCGGAAGCGGCAGCGATGGCCACGCAGCTCGCGGTGACCGCGCAAACCGCGGACACATACATTGTGATCCGCAGCCTCCAGGCGCGTTTGGACATCGCACAGCGGCAGGTCAGGACGCAGCAGGATCTTGTCGCCAAGGTCGCGCTGCTGCACGAACGCGGGCTGGCTGCGCAATACCAGGTGCGTCAGGCGGATGGCGCGCTGTCGCAAGTACAGGCGACCGTTCCGGTGTTGCAGAGTGGGCTTGATGCGGCGATGAACGCCTTGGACGTCATGCTGGGGGCCGCGCCCGGCACGCATCGCGCCGAACTGGCGGCGCACGCGCCGATACCCGCCGCGCCTCGGATCGAGGAAATGGGCGCTCCCGCGGATCTGCTCCAGCGCCGGCCCGATCTGATCGCGGCCGAACGCCGGCTGGCGGCCGCCAACGCCCGTATCGGCGAGGCCATCTCCGAGTTCTACCCGAAGTTCTCGTTGAGCGGCTTGCTGGGCAGCGCCACGGCCGTGTCCAGCGGCAATCTGTTCTCCGCCGGTGCAAGCCAGTCAACGGGCGTGTTGGGACTGCGTTGGCGGCTGTTCGACTTTGGCCGCATCAACGCGCAGATCGACGGGGCAAAGGGCCAAGAGGCCGAGGCGCTGGCGGCATATCGCCTGGCGGTCCTGCATGCCACGGAAGATGTCGAGAACGCGTTTTCCGCACTGATCCACCGTGCCGAACAGTCGGCGGTGCTGACCCGCGGCGAAGACGCGCTGACGCAGGCGCGAGCGTCGTCGTTTGCGGCCTACAAGCGCGGCGCCGCCAGTCTGGTCGACGTGCTGTATGCGGACGCCTCGCTCTTGCAGGCTTCTGACGACCGGGCACAGGCCCAAGCGGAAACCGCTCGGGCAGCGGTGGCGGCATACAAGGCGCTGGGCGGAGGCTGGCGTCCGGACGCACCGGCGCAGATCGCCACGCGCTGAACCGAAGCGCGCGGGCCTCGGCACGGACACAGGAACACGACTTGCTGCGTTGCGCTTCTCGGGCATCTGCTCGGGCCCGCAACTCACGAGGCGATCCAGTGACCCAACTCATCGAAAATCGGTACGCCCTTACCGTGCGCCCCATGCCGGCGGTATTCCTGGCCGGGATGTTTCCCTTGTTTCTCGGCGCGGCACTCGCGGATGCTGCCTATGCGCAGACTTTTCACATCCAATGGAACAATTTCGCGTCCTGGCTGCTGGTCGGCGGACTGCTGTTTGGCGCGATCGCGCTGCTGTTTGCCATCGTGGACCTGTTCAGGGCTACGCAGCGCGCGCGCGGAATCGTTCCTTATGCCGTCGTGCTGCTGGCAGCCTGGCTGGTAGGCCTGTTCAATGCGTTTATGCACGCCCGCGATGCTTGGGCAAGCATGCCCACCGCACTGATTCTGTCTGCAGTCGGCACCGTGCTGGCACTTGTGGCGCTCTGGCTGGGCTTCCGCACCCCGCACATCAGGGGGCCGCTATGAATCACCTACGACTGATTGCCGGAATTCCGTTGCTGGTGATGGCAGGGGTGTGCAGCGCGCAGGCGGGAGGCCAATATGGACCTTCGCCTGATCTGCCCAAGCCCGAACGCGGCCTGCTGCCCGATATGGTCATTGCCAAGCCTGCCCCGTGGGGCGACAAGGTGCCGACCGTGCCCGAGGGCTACAAGATTTCGGCCATCGCCACGGATCTGAAGATTCCCCGGCAGACGCTCGTGCTGCCCAATGGCGACATCCTGGTGGCCGAGGGACGCGGCGGCAGCGCGCCCGACCTCAAGCCCAAAGACGTGATCGCGGCCGTCATCAAGGCCCGCGGCACCAGCCCGGTCAAGGGCGGCAACCGCCTGACGCTGCTGCGCGACCCGGAAGGCGATGGCACCTACGAGGCCTCTGTCTTTGCCGAGAATCTCAACGCGCCGTACGGGCTGGCGCTGGTCGGGAACCAACTGTATGTCGCCAATCAGGACGCATTGGTGCGGTTCGACTATCAGCCCGGGCAGACCAAGGCTAGCGGGCCGCCCGAAGTCGTCACGCCGCTGCCGTCGGAGATCAACCATCACTGGACGAAGGCGCTGACCGCCAGCGCCGATGGGCAGTATCTATACGTGGGCATCGGCTCGAACAGCAACATCACCGAACGCGGTATGACGGCTGAAGCCGATCGCGCGCGGATCTGGCGCGTGAATGCCAGCACGGGTGAATACAAGACGTATGCGACCGGCCTGCGCAACCCGACCGCGCTCACGATCCAGCCCGACACCGGGCAACTGTGGGCCGTGGTCAACGAGCGCGACGAAATCGGTCCGGACCTGGTGCCCGACTATCTGACCACGGTCAAGGAAGGCGCCTTCTACGGCTGGCCTTACAGCTATTGGGGCAAGAACGTGGATGATCGCGTCCGGCCGCAGGATCCCGCAAAGGTCGCGTCGGCCATCGCGCCGGATTACGCCTTGGGCTCGCACGTCGCGGCGCTTGGCGTCGATTTCTCAGACGCTTCGATGGGGGATCGTTTTGCCAACGGCGTCTTCGTCGGCGAGCACGGAAGCTGGAACCGCAAGGATCCCGTGGGCTACAAGGTGGTCTTCGTGCCGTTCACGGACGGCCGTCCGTCCGGCCCGCCCGTGGACTTCGTCGCAGGCTTTCGCGACAGCGACGGCACGACGCGCGGCCGCCCCGTAGGCGTGACGGTGGACCCGAAGGGCGCGCTCATCGTCGCCGACGACCTGTCGAACACGATCTGGCGAGTCACGCCCGCGCAGCCGGCACAGCCTGCGCAGCCGCCCAAGCCGGTCGCTGCGGCGCGGCCCTGACAAGTCATCCCCCAGGCCTCCCGCGCGACGCATCGCATCGTCGGGGGGGCCACGCAACAGGAGCAACCATGGCAACACTTCAAGACGTCAACATCGCCATTCTGGCTGTCGATGGGTTCGAGCAGGTCGAACTCACCGGCCCTCGTCATCGTCTGCACGAGGAGGGCGCGCGCACGGTGCTGGTGTCCGCCCGCACCGATCCGATCCAGGGCTTTCATCACGACAAGCCGGGCGACCGGTTTCCGGTGGATCTGACCTTTCTGCAGGCCGCCTCCGAGCCGGAGGTCTTTGACGCCTTGCTGTTGCCCGGCGGCGTGGTCAATGCCGATGAAATCCGGATGCAGCCCAAGGCGCAGGAGCTGGTGCGCGCATGCTTTGACGCGGGAAAGCCGGTCGCCGTCATTTGCCACGGCGCCTGGCTGCTGATTTCCGCTGGCGTGGTCAATGGTCGCAAGATGACCAGTTGGCCATCGCTGCAGGACGACCTGCGCAATGCGGGCGTTGAGTGGGTGGATGAAGAGGCCGTCGTCGACGGCGTATTGGTGTCCAGCCGCAAGCCGGATGATATTCCCGCGTTCAACGAAGCCTTCATCGGCGTGCTGCGCAAAGCTGTCGAAGGGCGTGACCGCAAGTAGGCTGGCCGGTGGTGAGCGCGCGGGGTTAACAGAAGACGCGTTCGGAAGGCGCCCCGAATGGCGCCCTCGAAGCCGCCCCGTAAGCTGCCCCGGCGGATGACGCTACGTACGCTTCAACGCAACAGTCACCAGGACCGACGCGTTCTCCAGCGCAAAAAGCGAATGCGGCGCTCGGCCGGGCAGGTACATCAGGTGGCCGGCGTCCAGGATATGCGTGGCGCCGCCGGTCGAGACCTCCACGCTGCCCTCCAGGCATTGAAGGGTGATTTCGCCCTCGACGTCATGCGAGGGCATTGTCTTGCCCGCCAGCAGCACCAGCCGCATGACCTCCAGATCCTCGGACTTGAAAAGCGCGACCGACTGCTTCTGCGCAAGCGCCGCGCCATAGGGCTTCAGATCGATGACCTGTCCGGGATCCGCGTGTTTCAGGGCCATGATGACTTCCTTCGCTGGGAGATGGATGGACCAACGATACCCCAGGCGAGCGCAGCGCGGCCGATCAGTTGATCTTGATGCCGCGTTCCTTGACCAGGTCCTTCCATTGCGCCGTTTCCTTGGCCAGGTGGTCGCGCAGTGCGTCGGGCGTGCTGCCGATGGACTCGGCCCCGATCGAATCGAGCGTCGCCTTCACCTTGGGATCCGCCAACGCGGCGCGCATGGCATCGTTCAGCTTGGCCACCACATCCGGTGGCGTGCCCGCAGGCGCGAAGGCGGCGAACCAGGGCATCAGCTCATAGCCTGGCACGCCCGCTTCCTGCAGGGTCGGCACGTCGGGCAGGGCGGCCGAGCGCTTGGTGGTGGTGACGCCCAACGCACGCAGCTTGCCGGTCGCGATGTGCGGCTTGGCGGACGTGATGCTGTCGAACATGTAGTCCACCTGCCCGCCCAACAGGTCCGCGACGGCCGGGCCGCTGCCCTTGTACGGCACGTGCAGCATGTCCACGCCCGTCATCGATACGAACATTTCACCGGCCAGATGGATCGACGTGCCGACCCCAGCGGAGGCGTACGTGTAGTGCTTGGGCTGCGCCTTTGCCTTGGCGATCACGTCCTGCACGCTCGTCGCGCCGGTGCGTTCAGGATTGGTGACCAGCACGTTCGGCACCACGGCCAGCAGCGAGATCGGCGCGAAGTCCTTGATGGGGTCGTAATTCAGGTCTTGGTACAGCGCGGGATTCACGGCCATGCCGTTCGCCACGATCAGGATGGTGTAGCCGTCCGGCTTGGCGCGCGCGACGGCCGCCGCGCCGATATTGCCGCCCGCGCCCGCGCGGTTTTCCACGATGAACGACGTATTCAGCTGCTTGCCCATGGATTCGCCCAGCGTGCGCGCGATGCTGTCCATGGCGCCGCCCGGCGGGAAGGGCACGATCCACTTCACCGGGTGGTCGGGATAGGCATCGGCGTGCGCCGCCGCCGCGCCAGCCAGTAGCGACGCGGCCAGCAAGGCGCGGGCGAAGGGTTTGAAGGCGGGGCGCAGGCGCATGAAAGTCTCCGTGTTCTTGATTTATGGGCGGCGATGCGGAACCGATTCATACTCTGGCCGGCCGCGCTTGAACGATGGAGGCAGTATCGCTTGCCTTTTTCCAAGGCGTCCAAGACTATATGGGTTTCAATTGATACCTTCAGGGTCTTAATCGTCATGGAACTCAGGCACTTGCGCTATTTCCAGGCCGTGGCCGAGGCCGGCAGTTTCACGCAGGCGGCCGCGCGGCTGCACATCGCGCAGCCGCCGCTTAGCCGCCAGATCAAGCAACTGGAGGAGGAACTGGGCGTGCTCCTGTTCGAACGCACCACGCGCGCTCTACGCCTGACCGAGGCGGGTCGCTTTCTGCTCGAGCAATCGCGCCTGTTGACCGCCCGGCTGGACGAAGTGCTGGAAGGCACGCGCCGGTTGGGTCAAACGGAGCGCCGCTGGTTCGGCATCGGCTTCGTGCCGTCCACGCTGTACGGCTTCGTACCGGAACTGATCCGGTTGCTGCGCGGCGCGGACGAGCGGGTCGAAGTGGGCCTGATGGAAATGAACACGTTGCCGCAGCTCGAAGCGCTGAAGGCAGGCCGCATTGACCTGGGCATCGGCCGCATCCTGCTGGACGACCCGGCGATCGAACGCCGCGTGCTCATGACCGAACCCTTGATGGCCGCCGTGCCGCTGCATCACCCGCTGGCGGGCCAGGGCAGCGTCTCGGTCGACCGGCTGGCGCGCGAGCCCTTCGTCCTGTATCCGGCGCGGCCGCGGCCCAACTACGCGGATCACGTGCTGGGACTCTTTCGCGCCGCTGGCCATTCCCTGCAGGTCGCGCAAGAGGCCAACGAGCTGCAGACCGCCATCGGGCTGGTTGCGGCGGGGCTGGGCGTCACGGTCGTGCCCGCGTCCGTGCAGCGCCTGCAACGCCAGGACGTGGCGCATGTGCGGATCGAAGCCGACGCGTTTGTGTCGCCCGTGATCGTCAGTTATCGCAAGGATGATGCGTCGGTGTTCCTGGCGCGGGCGCTGGAACTGGCGGGGGAGCTTGCAAAGGGGTAGGGGCGGCGGAGGTGACCTGCCGCGCTATCGTCCGCCCGCAGGCGAATACGCGCCCACCAGTTCGATGATCCAGTCAATAAAGGCGCGCAGTTTGGCGCTGACGTGGCGGTTGGGCGGGAACGCCACGTACATTGGCATCGGGTCCATCCGCCAGTCCTCGAACACCGGCACCAATTCGCCTTGTGCAAGATGCGGCGCGGACATGTAATCCGGCAGCCACATCACGCCCATGCCGGCCAGGCCGGCCGCCAGGTACGCATTGCCGTCGTCCACGGCCAGCACGTAACGGCCGTGCACGTTGACGACTTCGTTGCCGCGGCGCATGGCGTAGGGCAGCGCGCGGCCCGTGCGTTGCCACAGAAAGCCGACGATGCGATGGTGCGTGTCCTCAAGCTCGCGCGGGTGTGCAGGCTTGCCGGCCAGTTTCAGATAAGAGGGCGCGGCATAGACGCCCAATCGTAGGTCACCGACACGGCGGGCCATCAAGGATTGATCGGTCAGCTCGCCGCCGCGCACCACGCAGTCGACGTTTTCGCCGATCAGGTCGACGATGCGGTCGCTGACGCCCATGTCGAGCTGGATGTCGGGATAGCGCGCGTGAAAGGCCGGCAATGCCGGCACCAGCACCATGCGCGCCAGCGGGCTGGGCACGTCCACGCGCAGGCGGCCGCGCGGCGCTTCGGCGGCGCTGGACAGGCTGGTCTCGGCGTCGTCCATGTCGGCCAGCAGCTTGATCACACGCTCGTAGTACGCCGCGCCGTCGGCCGTGACGTTGACCTTGCGCGTGGTGCGGTTCAAGAGGCGCACGCGCAGCCGCGCTTCGAGCTGCTGCACAAGCTGCGTGACGCTGGTCTTGCTCATGTGCAGGGTTTCGGCCGCCTTGGTGAAGCTGCCGGTCTCCACCACGCGCGCAAACGCGGTCATTGCGTCAAATCGGTCCATGGCTGCTCCGCAGGGTGTTGGGGATTGTTTGGATTCTACAAATAGTGATGGATGAAGTTGACCGTTTATCCGCGCGGCGGGCGCTTTTACAGTTTGCCTATGTCAACGCGGGCGGTCCGAAGCCCCTTCACTTGGAGAATCCCATGAATAACCGTGACGTCGTGTTTCCTCCCAATCGCCACGCGCTTTACGAGCGCAACCGTTACTCGCCGGCCGTGCGTTCCAACGGCTTTCTGTTCGTGTCCGGCCAGGTCGGCAGCCGCGACGACGGCTCGCCCGAGCCCGATCTGCGTCAGCAGGTGCGGCTGGCGTTCCAGAACCTGAACGCCATCCTGCACGCGGCGGGCGCGTCGTTCGACGACGTGGTCGACGTGACCGTCTTTATGGTGGATCCGCAGTCGCAGTTCGAGACCATGTGGGAAGTGGTGCCCGAGTTCTGGGGCGAGGCGCCGTTTCCGAACATCACGGCGGTGGGGGTGACCTGGCTTTATGGATTCCAGTTCGAGATCAAGGTCATCGCCAAACTGCCGGAGGGCGCGACGGCTTGAGCGTGCGGCCGGCAGGCGGCCGGACCGCTGGCCGGATAATGACCGGCCCATGACGGGATCATGACCGCCGGAAGACGACGACCTTGCTGGTCAGTTTCTGCAGCGGTTCATCCCGCTGGTTCGACGTGACGGATTCCACGACCACGATGGCGCGATCGGGTTTGGAACGGGACGGCGTGATGCTCAGCACCGTGCTCGTCACCTTCACTACGTCGTCGGGGCGGGTGGGCTGCGGCCAGGCCACTTCGGCCCCAGCGCCAATCACGCCTCGCGCCACGGGAAAGCTTTCGACCAGCAGCTTCATGGTCAGCGCCGCCGTGTGCCAGCCGCTGGCCGCCAGACCCTGAAATAACGTGTCACGCGCGGCGTCCGGATCCAGATGAAAGGGCTGCGGGTCGAATTGCGAGGCAAAGGCAATGATCTGCGCTGCGTCCAGGGCGTGGCTCTTGCTGACGAAGATGTCTCCAACGGACAGGTCTTCAAGATAGATCAGCGGCGGCTTGCGGGTATCGGTCATGAACAGCTCCGGCGGTCGACTGGTGGGTGGGGCATTATGGGCGCGCGCGCGCCACTCCCGCAATGCCGCGGGCGATGACCGTTGCCAAAATCGGGTCCATAATCGGCATGTCCCGTTTTATGGATGTCGCACCATGGCAGAAACCCCCACGTCGTCGCAAGAAATCCGTCCGCTGGAGATCGGCGACATCACCGTCATCGACAACACCAAGCTCAAGAAGGCCGTGACCGCCGCGGCGCTTGGCAATGCGATGGAATGGTTTGACTTCGGCGTCTACGGCTTTGTTGCCTTCGCACTGGGCAAGGTGTTCTTTCCCGACGCCTCGCCCGCCGTGCAGACCATTGCCGCCCTGGGCACGTTTTCCGTGCCGTTCCTGGTCCGGCCGCTGGGCGGCGTCTTCTTCGGCATCATGGGCGATCGCTTCGGACGCCAGAAGGTGCTGTCGCTCACCATCATCATCATGGCCATCAGCACGTTCTGCATCGGCCTGATTCCCGCCTATGCCACGATCGGCATCTGGGCGCCGATTCTTCTCTTGGCGTGCAAACTGGCGCAGGGCTTCTCCGTGGGGGGCGAATACACCGGCGCGGCCGTGTTCGTGGCCGAATATGCGCCAGACAGGCAGCGCGGCTTCCTGGGAAGCTGGCTGGACTTCGGCTCGATCGCCGGATTCGTCGTGGGGGCGGGCATGGTCGTGCTGCTGCAGACCATGCTGGGCGAGCAGACCTTCCTTGACTGGGGCTGGCGCATCCCGTTCTTCGTGGCCGGACCGCTTGGCCTGCTGGGCTTGTATCTGCGCCACGCGGCCGAGGAAACGCCGGCCTTCACGCAACAGCTTGAACGGATGGAAAAGGAAGACCGCGACGCCGTGCAGGAAAAGCCGACGGTGTCATTCCGCGAGATCTTCAGCAAGTACCGCCGTGCATTGCTGGTCAGCATCGGCATGGTGCTCGTGACCAATGTCACCTACTACATGCTGCTTACCTACATGCCCACGTATCTGTCGGGCAGCCTGGGCTATACCGAAGGGCATGGCGTGCTCATCATCGTCGTCGTGATGGTGGGCATGCTGTTCGTGCAGCCGGTGGTGGGGTTCATCAGCGACAAGATCGGACGCAAGCCGTTCCTGCTGGCCGGCAGCCTGGGCCTGCTGGTCACGGCGATCCCCTCGTTCTTTCTCATCGGCAGCGATAACACCGCGCTCATCTTTTTGGGACTGTTGCTGATCGCCGTATTCCTGAACTGCCTGATCGGCATCATGGCGTCGACGCTGCCCGCGCTGTTTCCCACGCGCATCCGCTACAGCGCGCTGGCCAGTTCGTTCAACGTGGCCATCATCTTTGCCGGCCTGACGCCCACGGTTGCTGCTTGGCTGGTGGAAGAGACCGAGAACCTGATGATGCCCGCGTACTACCTGATGGCGGCGTCGGTCATCGGGCTTATCACTTCGTTCTTCCTGCCCGAAACGGCCAACCGGCCGCTGCGCGGGGAAACGCCCACGGCGTCCAGCCGCAAGGAGGCCAAGGTGCTCCTGCAGCAGGCGTACGAACATATCGAGCAAAGCGTGCAGGACGTCGATGCCGAGATCGCGGCGCTGGAGGAAAAGCTCGACGCGCTGCGCGTGCGGCGCCAACGTTTGGCCGACAGGCATCCGAATATTGAATAGAGGAGCGGGACATGAGCGTGCCATTCAAGCAGGTGGATGTGTTCACCAACGAACCCTAT
This sequence comes from Achromobacter animicus, assembly GCF_040775605.1. Lineage (NCBI taxonomy): Bacteria > Pseudomonadati > Pseudomonadota > Betaproteobacteria > Burkholderiales > Alcaligenaceae > Achromobacter > Achromobacter animicus. The sequence continues at coordinate 3,300,379 of NZ_JAYGJK010000001.1, read as the reverse complement.
CGCGGCAATCCGGTCGCGGTGGTGCTGCAAGGGCAGGGGCTGTCGGACGAGCAGATGCGGCGCATCGCCAACTGGACGAACCTGTCGGAGACCACCTTCGTGCTGCCGCCCACGCAGCCCGGCGCCGATTACCTGGTGCGCATCTTCACGCCCCAGGCCGAGCTGCCCTTTGCGGGGCATCCCACGCTGGGCACCGCCCATGCGCTGCTCGAGGCGGGCATCGTCGCGGCGCGTGACGGCAGGCTCGTGCAGGAATGTGCCGCCGGCCTGATCGAACTGTCGGTCACGGATGCGGCGGGTGGCAGCCCGCTTATCGCCTTCACGCTGCCGGAACCCAGCCTGGCCGAACTTGGGGCCGATCTCGTCGACGAAATGGAAGCCATCCTGGGCTCGGCGGTGCTGCACGATCCAGCGCCCAAGTTCGTCAACGTGGGCCCGGTATGGACGATTGCCCAACTGCCCAGCGCACAGGCGGTGCTGACGTTGGGACCGGACTTCGCACGCATGGCCGACTTCGACCGCCGCAACAATGCCGCGGGCATCGTCGTGTACGGCGCCTACGGCGAAGGCGCGGAAGCGGCCATCGAGGTCCGGGCCTTTGCGCCCAGCCTGGGCGCCAACGAAGACCCGGTCTGCGGCAGCGGCAACGGCTCGGTGGCGGCTTTCATCCGCGACGCCGGACAGGTGCCGCAGTTCGGCACGGAATACCTCAGCACGCAGGGCGCCGTGGTCGGGCGGTCGGGCAGGTTGCGCATCTCGTTCGATGCGGGCGGCGCCATTCGCGTGGGCGGGCAGTCCGTGACCTGCATCGACGGGCGCATTGCCGTTTGAGACCAGGGGTCCGCATGACCGCGATGCGTGCCCGGTTTTCGGCAGGCGCGGCGTGGACTATGCTTGAACGTCGCGCATTGCAGCAAGGTTGAAGCGCATCACTTTCCTGCCAAGGAGGAGCACGATGGCCAGCAAAAACACCGTTTGCCTGTGGTACGACGGCGACGCCCTGGAAGCGGCGACCTTTTATGCAAAGACGTTCCCCGACAGCAAGGTGGGCACGGTCCACCGCGCACCCGGCGACTATCCCTCGGGCCAACAGGGCGACATCCTGATGGTCGACTTCACCGTGATGGGCATCCCCTGCGTCGGCCTGAATGGCGGCGACGCCTTCCAGCACAACGAATCGTTTTCTTTCCAGGTTGCGACCGACGATCAGGCAGAGACCGACCGTCTGTGGGACGCCATCGTCTCTAACGGCGGCCAGGAGAGCGACTGCGGCTGGTGCAAGGATAAATGGGGACTGTCCTGGCAGATCACGCCACGGGCGCTGCTGGCGGCGGTCACGGACCTGGATCAAGCGGCGGCCAAGCGCGCGTTCGAGGCCATGATGACGATGAAGAAGATCGACATCGCGACGATTGAAGCGGCACGGCGGGGGTGAGTTCGCGGCCGGCCAACGTAGGCTGAGGCCCGTGCAAGTTCCATCGGTTGGAAGTCAGCCGGTGTGGGGGCCAGATCAAGAAATGATCTGCCCCTGGGACAAATTTTTGGGGTCGGATTACACGCGCTCGGGCGCTGCCGTGCGTGATGCAAAAGCGCACCCGGAAAAGGTGAAATGACACGTTTTCACCGTAAAATCCCGCAGCCGCCGCGCGTTTTCGGCGAAATCTCCTGACTTTCGAGATGTACGTCGATCTTCTCACTCTGTACCTGCTGGCAGTTGGAACACTGCTTGTCAGCGCCGGCCTCATGTTCTGGGAACAGCGGGCCAACCCCACTCGCAGCAAGGAATTACGCATCCTGGCTTCAGGTTTCGCCACGCTGGCGCTTGGCTGCGCGGCGGCGTTATATCGTCGCGACCTTCCCGGCGTCAGCGGTGCGGCGCTGAGCAATCTCGTTATCCTCGGCGGCTATCTGCTTGTGCTCAACGGCGTTGCCGCGCTGAGCGGTCGGCGCTATGTGCGCACGTCGCTCTGCGTGCTGATCGGCATGGGGCTGACCTGGGTGATCGGGGGCGTGCGCTGGCTCGACGTGATGTGGACGTACGTAAGCTCGGTCCCGATTGCGCTCGTCAGCGGATTGACGGCCTGGGAGGTGTACCGCTGCCAGGCGCTCAAGCCGCGCCGGTCGCGGCACATTGTGATGGCCGTTGCGGGCGTGCATACGGCGCTCTACGCCGGCCGCGCGTTCATCCTGCCCTGGTTCGACTCGCAACCCGTCCTGGCGCTGGCCGGCAAGCTCACCATCTACGAGGGCGTGCTGTATTCAGTGGTGCTGCCGATGACGCTCCTCAAGCTCATCCGCGACGAAACGCACCGCCAACTGCTGCTGGAGTCGCAGACCGACTACCTGACCCGCCTGGGCAACCGGCGCTGGTTCGTCGAGCAGGGCGCGCGCATGCTGAACGGCAAGGAAGGGCGCGGCGCGGTGTCGGTGCTGGCGTTCGACCTGGATCACTTCAAGTCCGTCAATGACCGCTATGGGCACGCGGCGGGCGACCAGGTGCTCAAGTCCTTTGCCGAAACCGCGCGGGAAGTGCTGGGTCACGACACCATTCTTGCGCGCATCGGCGGCGAGGAATTCGCTGCGCTGCTTTGGGGCGACGACGCAAAGGGCGCCCATACGCTGGGCAAGGCGATGGCCGAGCGCTTTGCCGTGACCGTCTCCAACCGGATCGACAACATCGGCATTGCTGCGACGGTCAGCATCGGGCTTGCGCGTTTCAACGGCGACGCGCCCACCATCATGGATGCGCTGGCCATCGCAGACCAGGCGCTTTACCGCGCCAAATCGCTGGGTGGCAACCGGCTGGAAGTGGCCGGGACCAGGGAGCAAGCCGCGGCCTGAACGGCCGCGTTGCTTCGGGACGGTGATGGTATCGGCTACTGCGCGACGTACTGCTTGCGCGTGGCGTCGTAGGCGTAGATGACGGCGTCGCCGGGGCCCAGCTTGCGGGTTTTGCCGGGACCCGAGATCGTGTTGCCCGAGAACTGCACCGTCACGCGCGGCAGGTCGGCGGTCGCGGTGGCGCTGAAGACCAGTTCACCTTCGCTGCGCGTACACGGCATGACGTCGCCGTCCGCACAGGCCGGCCCGTTGTCCTCGCCTGCGATCACGTTGCCCACGTAGGACCACACATTGCCCGTTTCGTCCTGACGCTTTTCCGGGGGCGTGAAGACAAGCAGCGCGTAGCCGCTGATCGTGATGCCGTTCTCGAAGGTTTCGGTGGGCACCGCCAGCAATAGCTTGCCCGATGCCGTGCGGTACTCCAGCGGCTTGCGCTGGGTGTCGACTTCCGGCGGCCTTTCGTAGGCGCCGAATTCGCCGATGGTCGGCTCCATGCCGCGGAATTTCCAGGGACTTTCCGGGGATGCCGGGTCGCGGATGAAGGTGGCTTCGGCCAGATTCACGGTCGTCATCGGACCGACGTCGTCCTCGCCCCGCTTGCCGTAGCGCTCGGCGGTTTCCCAGATGAAGCCGGTGTAGTAAGGCGTGCCTTCCAGTTCGAACGCATGGCCGAACCAGTAGGTGGCGATGCTGCCGTTGGCGACGTCGGCGGAAGGGGCGCCCTTGCTGTCCACCTGATGGATGGCGAACAGGACCGCGGCGGCGTCGGGCGGCGCAATCGGCGCAGCGGCGTTGGCGGCGGGGGCGGGCGCGTTGGCTGCAGCCGTGGCGGGGACAGGGGTCGCAGCAGCCGTTGCTGCGGCAGCCGCAGGAACGGCTGTTGATGCTGCGGCCGGTGCCGCCGCCTTTTCCTGCGCGGCATTGCCCGGCGTGGGGCTCATCGCCGCAAACGCGGCCGTGATAGCCGCCACCAGCAACGCAGCGGCCGCCGCGTTGCCCGTCCGCAAACCTTTTCCTTCTGACTTGCGCGTAGACGCCATGTCCTTCTTCTCTCTCTGTCGCGATGTGCAGCCATCGGCGGAAGCGGCCGGCGCGCGCCAGTGCCTGGGGCGCTTACCTGCGCCGCAATGCGGGCTGCACGGGAATTTCGGGTGCCAGATCGCTGGCGGCCTCGACCATAGAAGGGGGACATAAAGGGTGTCAAGGCAAGTGTGCGCGGGGGCGGCGGCCGTGTAACGAAGCCATCGCCGGCCGATTCACGGCGGCGTTTACGGCGGGGCGCAAAAACACCCGTATTTGCCTGCCATCCACGCCGCAGGACTGGGCAAAACGGCGCTTAACGCCCTGTTACCTTGGCAATATTTCGGGGTTGCGACCGAGATGGAGTTGCGGCGGCCGGCGTAGTGCCGGCCAGGCGCTTGTGCGCCAATAGCGAAAAGGACGCGATCCGGGCTCCATCGGACCGCGTCCCTGCGCGCGCAAAGGGCAACGGCCTAGCCGCGCCCGTTTGCATGCGTGGCGAACATCACTCCGCCTCGATCTTCGCTTCCTTCACCACCTTGCCCCACTTGTCCAGGTCCGACTGGATCACCGCCGCGTATTCCTGCGGCGTGCCGCCCTGGACCTCGATGCCCGCGGCTTCCAGCTTGGCGCGCACGGCGGGTTGCTTGAGGACCGCGTTGATCTCGGTGTTGAGCTTGGCGATGATCTCCTTCGGCGTGCCCGCCGGCGCCAGGAAGCCGCCGTTGGTGTTGGCGTCGTAGCCCTTCAGGCCTTGCTCCTGCGCGGTCGGCACGTCGGGCAGGGCCTTGGTGCGATTGGCGGTCGACACCGCGACGGCGCGCACGTTGCCTGCCTTGACCTGTTCCTGCATCGCGCTCAGGGTGTCGATGTACAGCACCGTGCGGCCGGCCAGCAGGTCAGGGTGCGCGGCGGACGAACCCTTATATGGGATCAGCAGCATGGGCGCGCCGCTGACCATGCGGAACATCTCGGCGGCCATTTCCTGCGCGCTGCCTCGGCCCGACGTGGCGACTTTGGCGTCGTCGGGATGCGCCTTCATCCAGTCCACCAATTCCGGCAGCGTCTTGGGCGGGATCTTCGGATAGACCGAGAACACCAGCGGAATTTCATGCGTGTAGATGATGGGCTCGAAACTCTTCTGCGGGTCCCAGCCCAGGTTCTTGAACAGGTATTTGTTGATGTTGTGGCTGCCGCCCACGATGCCGATGGTGTAGCCGTCGGGCTTGGCGTTGGCGAGCAGTGCGGTGCCCAGGTTGTTGGAGGCGCCCGGCCGATTGTCGACGATGACGGGCTGGCCCAGCGATTGCGAAAGCTTTTCGCCGACGACGCGCGCAATCATGTCGATGCCGCCGCCCGGCGGGGCCGGCACGATGATGCTGATGGGGCGGGTGGGGTAATTCTGCGCCGCGGCCAGGCCGGGCACGGCGGCAAGGACTGCCGAAAAGGCCAGGGTCTTGGCCAGCGTGTTGAAGGTCATGCTTGTCTCCTCGGGGTGGTCAACTTCAGTCAACTCTGTGGGGCGCCCCGGGTGTGCTGCACCCCGGGGCGCGGATAAGGCCTTAGCCGCGCCCCGCAAAGGGCATGGCGCTGGCCATGACGGTCATGGTCAGGACGTTGGCGTCCAGGGGCAGCGACGCCATGTGGCGCACCGCTTTCGCGACGTGGACGGCATCCATCATGGGCTCCGGTGCAACCGTGCCATTGGCCTGCAGCACGCCGCGTGTCATGCGTTCGGACAGCTCCGTCATCGCGTTGCCGATGTCGATCTGTCCCGCCACGATGTTGTAGGCGCGGCCGTCCAGCGCCAGCGACTTGGTCAGGCCGGTGACCGCGTGCTTGCTGGCGGTGTAGGGCGCGGTAAAGGGGCGCGGCGTGTGCGCGGAGATGGAACCGTTATTGATGATGCGGCCGCCCTGCGGCGTCTGGCGGCGCATCAGCCCGAAGGCGGCGCGCGCGCACAGATAGACGCCCGTCACATTGGTGTTGATGGCGTTGAACCACTTTTCCAGCGGCAGTTCGTCCATCGGCACGGCGGGCGCGTTGACGCCCGCGTTGTTGAACAGCAGGTCCAGCCGGCCGAATCGGCTTTCGATGGTGTTGAACAGCGCTTCGACGCTTTCCGGGCTGGTGACGTCGGTGGGCACGGCCAGCGCGGTCTGACCGCGCGCGGCAGCCTCGGCTTGCAGCGACTGCAAGGGATCGGCGCGGCGGCCGGCCAGCACGACGGTCCAGCCGTCGTTCAGCAAGGCGATGGCGGTGACGCGGCCGACGCCGCTGCCTGCGCCGGTGACCAGAGCAATTTTCTGGGTGGTGCTGTCGTTCAAGGGAAGGCTCCTTGGGCGGATTGGATGGTTATTGATGTTGAAAGAATCGGCGCGGCGTCAGGCGACGCGGGGCGCGGCAACGGTCATCGTCAGGTCCCCGATGCCGGCCACGCCCGCGCTGACGACATCGCCAGGGCCCAAGGGACCGACGCCGGCGGGCGTGCCGGTAAAGACGAGGTCGCCGGGCGCCAGGGCCACGGATCGCGACAGCATCGCCACCAGCTCGGGTACGGACCACAGCAGGCCGGATACGTCGGCGCGCTGGCGGTCTACTCCGTTCACGGACAGCCACAACGCGCCTTCGCGGGGATGGCCGCAGGCGTCAGCAGGCACGATGGCGGTGCACGGCGCGGAATGATCGAAGGCCTTGGCGGGCTCCCACGGACCGCCCGCGCGCTTGGCCTGCTGCTGCAGATCGCGCCGGGTCATGTCCAGCCCGGCGGCGTAACCCCAGATATGGCGGGCTTCGACGTCATCTGCAGCGATGTCCTTGCCGCCGCGGCCAATCGCCACGACCAGCTCGATCTCATGGCAGTAGTCCGCCGTGTCCGCGGGATAGGGCAGCGCGCCGGTGGCCGGGAACACGGCGCTGGTGGGCTTCATGAACCACGCCGGCATCTCGGCCGGACGCGCTTCGTCGGGCAGCCAGCGATAGTTGCGGCCGATGCAGAACACGCGCGCGACGGGAAAACGGGCCGCGCTGCCGGCGATCGGCAACGTGGTTGGTGCAAGGGCGGGAAAGACGAGGTCGGTCATGGCAGTCGTCGAAGATGTGCCTTGCGGCTCAGGTCGTCAGGCTCAACGCCGGACGCTCGCCGGCCAGCGCCTGCGCGATGCTGTCCAGCACCATCTGGCCCATTGCCGCCCGCGTCTCCCACGTGGCGCTGGCGCGGTGCGCCTGCAGGGTGGTGCGATCCGACTGGCGCAGCGCCTGCGGCACGCGGGGCTCGTCCACAAAGACGTCCAGCCCCGCGCCCGCGATGCGGCCGGCGACCAGCGCCTCGGTCAGGTCGGCCTCGTTGACCAGCCGGCCGCGCGCCACGTTGACCAGGAAGCCCTGCGGGCCCAGCGCGTCCAGCACGGCGGCATTGACGATGCCCTCGGCCTTGTCGGCGGCGGCGCAGAGCACCAGCGCGTCGGAGGCGCGGGCCAGCGCGATCAGGTCCGGCACGAATTCATGCGGCACGTCGTCCATGGCGCGCAGGTCGGTGTAGCGGATCTGGCAGCCAAAGGCCGCCGCCCGGGTAGCGACGGCGCGGCCCACGCGGCCCATGCCCACGATGCCCACGCGCATGCCGCTGAAGCGGCGCGCCAGCGGAATGGCGCTGGGCGACGGAAACTGCTCCCACAGGCCTTCCCGCACAAAGCGGTCGCCCGCGCAGAGGTTGCGGCAGGCTGCGATCAGCAGGCCGATCGCCAGGTCGGCGACATCTTCGGTCAACGCGCCCAGCGTGGCGGTGACCGGCAGGCCGCGGCCGCGGCAGTACGCCAGGTCCACCGCGTCGGTGCCCACGCCATTGACCGCCACCACCTTCACGGCGGGCAGCTGTTCCAGCATCTCACGCGAGATGCCGGTGTGGCCGCCGGTGATGACGGCTTCGATGCGAGCGCCGTGCTCGCGCAGCCAGGCCGCCTGATCGGAGATCTCGAAGAACTTGTGCACCTGGTACAGCGAGGCAAGCTCGTTGTTGACCGCCGGGATCAGGATGGGATTGAGTTGCAGGACCTGAGGCTTCATGTCGGTTCGGCTCTGGTGGGGGGACCGGCTGCGGGTCCGCGTTGAACATGGATTCCATGGTATTTAATGATTGATTTGTAAAGCAATATTGATCTATAAAATCAACATATAAACTTTGCTACAGAAGATCATGGGTACCTGGATTTCAATGGCCGAAGCGTGCAGCCAGCTAGGCGTGCGGCCGCAGACCATCTACGCCTACGTCAGTCGCGGCAAGCTGGAGGTCATGCCCGACCCGGCCGACACGCGCCGCAGTCTTTACCGCGCCGAAGACGTCGCGGGGCTGGCCAAGCGCAAGCAGGCGGGTCGCAAGCACGAAACCCTGGCCACCAACACGCTGTTCGGCGCCGAGCCCAGCATCCCCACGGCCATCTCCACCTTTCATCGCCAACGCCTGTACTACCGCGGCCAGGACGCGGTCACGCTGGCCGGATCGGCCAGCCTGGAAGAGGCCGCGCAATTGCTGTGGAATTCGGACCAGCAGGCGGACTTCTCTTGCACTGCGCGCGTGGCATCGCCGGGCCGCGTCGCGGCGTTCACGTCATTGGCGGCGCTGGCCGCCACCGGGCACTCCACGCATGGCCGCATGACGCGCGTCCTCCACACCGAATGCCAGAGCCTGGTCGGCCAACTGGCCAACGCGTTTGGCGCGCAGCCCGGCAAGCGGCCGCTGCATCTGCGGTTTGCGCAAGCCTGGAAGCTGTCGCCGCAAGCCGCCGAGTTGCTGCGCACCGCGATGGTCCTGCTCGTCGACCACGAACTGACCAGTTCGGCATTTGCCGCGCGCATTGCGGCCTCTACCGGCGCGTCGCTGCCGGCGTGCCTGCTGTCGGGACTGACCACCTTGTCCGGGCCGTTGCACGGCGACGCCTCCGGCCGCGTCCGCGCGTTGTTCGACGACGTGGCGCGTCAGGGCGAAGATCAGGTCATCGCGCACTACCTGTCCACGGGCCTGCCGCTGGCGGGCTTCGGCCATCATCTGTATCCCGATGGCGATCCGCGCGCGGCGGCGCTGCTGGCGCAGTTTGAGCCGGCCGAGGTCATCACGCGCTTCATCGACAAGGCCACGCAACTGACCGGCCTGCATCCCAACATCGACGTGGCGCTGGCCGCGCTGTCGGCGCACTGCAAGCTGCCGGACGATGCGGCCTTTGGACTGTTTGCCACGGCGCGCAGCATCGGCCTGCTGGCGCATTGCCTGGAGCAGCTCAGCGTCGCGCAAGTCATCCGGCCGCGCGGACGTTATGTGGGCGTCGTGCCGCAAGCGGCCTAGTCCGGCAATCTTCGGTATGCTGGCTGATCCGGACAGGAGATCAGCCATGACACGTACGCAGAAGCAGAGGATGCTGGCAGGAGACCTCTACACGGCCGCCGACGACGAGATCCAGGCGGACCAGCTTGCCGCCAGCGCCTGGATGAAGCGGTACAACGCCTTGCTGGGCGAGCCGCCCGAACAATGGCACGCGCTCCTGCGCGAGCGCCTTGCCAGCGTGGGCGAGGGCGCGCTGATCCGCCCGCCGTTCCATTGCGACTACGGCTACAACATCTCGCTGGGCGCAAACGTGTTCATGAATTTCAACTGCGTGATCCTTGACGTCGTGCAAGTCACGATCGGCGACGGCACGCAGATCGGCCCGGCCGTGCAGATCTACACGGCGGACCATCCGCACGATCCCGAGCAGCGCCGCGCGATGCTGGAATTCGGCCGTCCCGTGCACATCGGCAAGCAGGTGTGGATCGGCGGTGGCGCGATCATCCTGCCGGGTGTCACGGTGGGGGATGACGCCATCATCGGCGCGGGTAGCGTGGTAACGCGCGACGTGCCGGCAGGGGCGAAGGTGGTGGGGAATCCGGCGCGGGTAAGGGGATAGAAGGACGCCTTAGCGGTCGTCAGAGGTGGGCTTGCGCGGTCTGCGGGGAGGGTAGCCGGCGCCATCGGTGTGCTCCGTTGCGCCCCGTGTCTTGGCGGCCGCGGCAACCGGTGCAACTGTCAGCGGCGGCGCGCCCGTTACGGCTGGCAGCGCGGGCGCCAGCACGGCGGGAATCCCGGCGGCATTCCGATATGACTGGAGCAGCAGCAGCGCGTCGATCGAGCCCAGATCGTGCTCCGCCTCAGCGCGCGCTTCAAGGCGGGTCTGCTCGTCTTTCACGGCTTGATTCGCCGCTGCCGTGCGCGCGTCCAGCCTTGCCAGCTGCGCATGAAACGCCTGGACGGCGAGCTTCAGGCAGTGCGCCGTGTAATCGTCGTGCAGCAGGTCCGCGGGCGGAGTCAGGTTGTGATCCGCGGGCACCCGGGGGCGCTGCGCGGCACTGGTAGCCAGGGCCGGCGCACGTGCGGCGTAAATGCGCTGGAACGGCGTCGGCGGCGCGCGCGCGACGCGATCTGCGCGCAACTGGGCGCCCACGCGTTCAGTGCGGTATGCATCCCTGGCATCGTCGGTTCTGACCGCGCCGGGCGAGGCGATTGGGGAAGGGAGCATGGGCGTCTGGGTGGGCTGAGCGATGGGCCAATCTACTAGTTGGTCGGTAGCGTGTCAAGGGTGGATCAGACCGGGGCGGACGGGAAATGCTGAACGGGTCGCACAGCGCCTGCGGCAGCACGGCGACCGGACAGGCAGGCATTCGCGCAGTGTTAAAACCTTCGGGACGGGCGCCGCGCGCCAGCCACGTCAAAGGAAAAGACCATGCCCATGTTCATCACGATCGGTTATGGCGATCAGCAGGGCTATGACCGCACAGACAAAGCCATACGTGATTCTGCGCATGCGCATGATGCCGCGTTGCAGCACGCGGGCGTGCTGATGGGCGTCGCGGGAACGCCGGTGCAGGTGCGGAATCCGGACGCGGCAGGTGTCGAGACGTTGCAGGGACCGTTCATGAACGCGCCGCTGCCGCTTGCGGGTTTTGCGGTTATCGAAGCGATTGATTTGGACGACGCGATTGAAAAGGTGTCCCGCACGCCGTGTGCCGTGGCGCACGGCGTCGTGGAAGTGTGGCCGCTGGAACAGCGGTAGCGCGCGTTATTGGTCGACCGACCGCATGTCGCAAGTCGTCTCGGACGACGCGCACACGCCGCGAAACCAGGCGCGTCCGCGCGTGCGGTCCGTCTCGGCCAGCAGTTCAAATGTTGCGCTGTGGCGCATCTCGTAATCCAAAAGCAGCCATTCGCCGTCGCACGCGACGATGCCGCGCAAGGTGGCGCGCTCGGTCAACCAGTCGCTGCCCAGGTCCAGCAACCGTTCGCTGCCGGCGTCCGGGCGAACATATCCCCGCGCCGACTGGATGCCGACTTGCGCATCCCCGGCGGCGATCCAGCCTTCACCTTGATAGACGGGCCGCGGCGGGCTGCGGTCGCTGCCGCTCATGGCGTCGCTGGCGTTCCTGATCTTCAGCCAGCCGTCACGCGCCTCCGTCACGTCGAAGGTCACGCTGTAGAGGTCGACTTCGGGATCCGGGCTGTCGCCGCGCGTGGTCGGCAGCGCGCCGAGCTGCTTGGCGCTGGCAGATGCCGACGCGCGCACGGGGATGGCGGGCTTGGCATTGGTCGTCCAGCCCGAAAAGCGGCAGGCCGTGGGGCCGGCGGGCGTCCAGGCAACTGCGTGAGACTCGGTCTGAGCGTGGAGACCAGGCGACAGGGCAAGCGCGGCAAACAGCAATGCAAGCGGTCGGAGCGTCATGGAGGATTTGTCGGCGGAGTGATTGAGGCCGGAAGATCGGCCGGCGAAAAGCCTAACATGACCGCCATCGGGGTCCCGATGCGCGCAGAGACACCGGGCAGCGCAAGGCTGCCCGGCGGTCCTCCTGTGATGGTTTGCGGGCCGGCTACTGCGCGCCGGTGGCGCCCGACACATACTGCGCCAATGCCTGCACCTCCGCGTCACTTAACGCCTCGAATGCCGGCATGACGCCGATCCCATTGCGCACGGCCTGCGTGACGCGGTTGGCGTCGGGTTTCAGCTCATCGAGGTTCGGCCCGATGGTCCCGGCCGCGCCGGCATCCGCCAGCGTGTGACAGACGGCACAGGCCGGGGTCGTCGACTTCAGGAACAAGGCGCGGCCCGCCTCGGCATTGGGCGGTTCCGCCGCCCACGCCGTGGCGCCCGCAATCAACGACAGGCCCGCCGCGCAGAGGTTGCGCGTCCGCCGCCCGATCAGGCGGCGGGATGCGGGGTTCGGCTTGAAGAAACGGCTTTGCATCGATTCCGCCATCCTCAAGACACGTTGATGGCCAGACCGTGGTCGCGCCAACTGCTGTTGATGTAGCCCGGCGCGTTCTCGAACCGGTTCTCCACCTGCACGTTGCCTTGCGTGTCTTCGACGCGGCTGACCAGCATGTGCTGGCCCGCTGTCAGTTCCACCGGCAGCGCGAACTGGCGCCATGCGTATTTGCCGAGGTCCGGTCCGATCAGCGCGGCCTGCTTCCAGGTCTTGCCGCCATCGATGGACACGTCCACGCGCTTGACCGCATGCATGCCCCCAAAGGCAACACCCCGCACCACCACGCGTCCGGCCTTCACGGCCTGACCATTTGCGCCCGGTGCGTTGATCCACGACTTGGGTTCCATCGCCCAGACCGAGGGTTGGTCGGGACTGGGCTTGGCGTCCATCGGCGTCAGGCGATAGCCGGTCTGCTGGATCTTTGCGGGGCTTTGTTCGGCGGTGAACGCCAGCCGCTTGATGTACTTGACGTTGTTCACGCCGGTATAGCCCGGCACGATCAGCCGCAACGGGCCGCCGTGGGCCAGTGACAGCGGCTCGCCGTTCATCTCCCAGGCCAGCATGGCGTCCTGCATGGCCTCGCGCGGCACCGAGCGTTCCACCAGCAGGGATTTCGGATCCAGGCCTTCCGGCAGCACTTCGCCGCCGGTGCCGGTCATGAAGGCGGGCGTGCCATCAAGGCCGCCCAGGTATTCCACGAGCGTGCGCACCGGCACGCCCGTCCACATCACGCAGCCTGCCGCACCCACTTCCCACGGCGTGCCGCTGGGCTTGTGGGGAAAGAAGCCCCGGCCGTTGCCCGAGCACTGCAGCACCGTCGCGATCGATTCCACGCCCAGCGTCTTCAGGTCGCCCACGGTCAGCGTGCGCGGCTGCTTGACGCCCTGGATCTCGACCTTCCAGCCGTCCCGATCGTCCAGGATGGCCGCGTCCGGCGGCGGCAGGTTGTTGCGGACATAGAGCTGGCGCGACGGCGTGATGATGCCGTCGCCAAACGCGCTGCGGCGCGTTTCGATGGTGTTGGCGCTGTGCACGATGACGCTGTCGGCGTCTTTCCAGGCCGCGTAAGGCGGCAGGGGTTTGGCCGTGGATGCGGCGGCCGGTTTCGCTGCGGGCGCAGTTGCAGTTGCAGGGGTGGCGGCGGGTTTGGCGGGCGCATCGCTGGCGCGCGCGATGCCGCTGGCGCCCAGACCGGCCGCGGCCAGGGCGCTGGCGCTGCCGGCCAACAGGCGGCGCCGTGCGGGGTTGCGTGGGGTTGTCTCCATGGCTTGCCTCTCTGGTTGCCGCGTCCCGCAGCGCGAGCGCGGTGTTGTGCTTATGGCGGCCCAGCGCTTGCGGCCTTCCGCATCATCGGCAATGCCCCTCTTTATGTCAACGGGTTCTAAAGAACTATAGGTTTACGGTCATTTCAGATATAAGACTTTCGGATATTGGTTCAGGGGCGCAGAGAACGGAATCTGTCCTGGTGCAAACGAAGCCATTGTTCGGCAGTGCAAACGGCAATACCGCGCTGGGCATTGAAGGTCTGTGCTTTGTCCCACGCCACGCCACGGCCCTGCGCGAACACTGCGCGATACTTGCGCATCGCATCGTCAGGTTCGGCCGCCAGTGCGCGCAGCAGCTCCGGCACCGGCCATTCGCGCCGCGTGACCTTGCGCTCCAGCAGGCGGTCCAAGGCATCCGCGACCGCCCGGTACGTGAGGGTGTCGCCCGCGACATGCACGACCTGGTTGGCGATGCGGGGCTGTGTGAACAGGATCTCGGTGGTCAGCGCGCCAATGTCTTCGGCCGTGGTCAGCGTGACCGCATTGTCCAGGCTGCCCAGCGCGTTCACCGTGTTGGCGGCCAGATCCACCACACCGAACGCGGGTTCGAACAGAAAGCTCGTGAACATGCCCGTCGAAACGATGATCCATTCAGTGTTGCGCTGGGCGCGCAGCATGTCGCGCACATCAAGCTGCTCATCGAACAGGTCCTGCGGGCTGCCCCGGCCGATGACGTCGTAGTCCACGCCAAACTGCCACGGCACAAAGCGCTTGACGCGCGCGTCCAGCGCAGCGCGGGCGATCTTGCGTTGAACGCCGGGTCCGCCGACAAAGCCCGTGCATGAGACGACCGTATCGTAGCGGCGGAAGGTGGCTGCGAGCGCCTCCGTGGATTGCTGGGCAAGATCGCCCTCGATGATGCCGACGCCCAGCCCACGCAACTCGGCAAGATCGCGCCGCTTGGCGGGATCGTTGGAATCGACGGTCGACGCGCGCAACAGGACCGACAACTGGCCTTTGGCGACACGCGGGGCCAGGTTGCGCAGCACGGCCATGCCAAGCTGGCCCGCGCCCAAAACGAGGATGGCGTTGTGTTGAATCATGGGATGCCTCAAGCAGAAAAAGTGGCTTGCAGTGTAGGAGCGGGCAGGGCATCCATTGTTCGCCGTGACGGAATTCACAACGCGCCGCAGCGCGCATTCGCGGCCAATATGCGTTGGTAATATCGGGACCTTCCCGCCGCATGCGGCGCACGTTCTATCGTCGGGATCGGCTCATGGACAAACTTCAAGCGATGGCGGCATTCGTCAGGGTCGTCGAGGCGCGCAGCTTCACCAAGGCCGCGCAATCGCTGGCGCTGCCTCGGTCGTCGGTCACGACGATGATCAAGAACCTGGAAACCCACCTGGGCACGCCGCTCCTGCATCGCAGCACCCGCAGCCTGAGCCTGACCGATGCCGGTGCGCGCTATCTACAGGCGTGCCAGGCCATCCTGGCCAATATTGCCGACGCCGAGAATGACGTTACCGCCGCGATCCAGGCGCCCCGCGGCCGCGTGCGCGTCGACATGCCCGGCGTGGTTGGCCGCGCGATTGTGGTGCCGAGGCTGGTCGAGTTCGAGGCGCGTTTTCCCGACGTCGAGGTCGTGCTGGGCCTGAGCGATCGCCCGGCCGACCTGATCTATGAAGGTATCGACTGCGCCATCCGCAGCGGCGAGCTTACCGATTCCACGCTGGTGGCGCGCAGCCTTGGTCACCTGGTATGGGTGACCTGCGCGTCGCCCCAATACCTGGGCCGCTTCGGCGAACCGAAATCGGTGGAAGCGCTGTCCGCGCATCGGGTGGTCAACTATTTGTCCAACGCCACCGGCCGGCCGCTGGACTGGCGGTTCCGAGTCGACGGTGAAAACGTGTCGATGGCGTTGCCAAGCCGCTATGCGGTCAACGAGACCGAGGCGTATCTGCACTGCGGCCTGGAGGGTCTGGGCCTGATTCAACTATCGGCGCTGGCGGCGTCTCCGTATCTGCGCAGCGGCCGCCTGCGCGAGGTCTTGGCCGATGCGCGCTGCGAGCCGGTGCAGCTTTCCATCGTCTATCCCCAGGCGCGTGCGACCGCGGCGGTGAAGGCGTTCGTGCAGTGGGTGCTGGAGATCAGCCGGCCCGTGTTGGCGGAGTGATGATCGTCACGGGGCGACACTGCTCGCCATCGCGTCCTGCCGGTATTCGTGCGGCGCGACGCCGCTCGCTTTCCTGAACGCCCGGGAAAAATTAGCCGGTGTGGAATAACCAGAGTCCATGGCGATCTGCGTGATGGAAACGGTGCTTTCGCGTAGCAGGTCTTGAGCACGACGCAGACGCGCGGTATTGGAGAGCTGACGAAAGCTGACGCCGCCGTCGCGGCGCAGTACGCGTTGCAGGGTGCGCACGCTGGTGCCCATCGCCTTGGCCGTGGTGTCGATAGAGACGGCGCCGGCTTGCATCTGGATGCGGATGTGCCAGATGACGGTGACCAGATAATCGCAGTCCGCGCTTGCGGCTGATTCCGGCGCAGGCCCCTGCACACCGGCAACCGTGCCCGGCGGGACCGGGGTTGGCGTCATATGAGTAGTGGCGTCATTCACTTGTGCTTATTCTTCGCGTGTAGTTGCGAGAATCTGCTAGCGCGCTTCCTGCCTGGCAGAAATCGGAGTGATGTGCCTTCGGATATTACCTAAGCCAACAAAGGGCGAGGCCTCTTTTTATTTGGCTTACAAACCTGACGGAGAATCGCAATGAGACTACACAAAACCATCCTGGCGCTGTGCGTCGTGCTGGCGGTTTCGGGTTGCGTGACCAAGCAGACCTACGACAAAGAGGCGCAACTGGCAGCCGAGTATTCCGCCCTCAATAAGCAGCTCTCGGCCGAACTACGCGGCGACCAAGTGCAGATTACGCAATTGCAGGACGAGTTGAAGGTCACCATGGTGAACGAGATTCTCTTTCCCGAAGGCGGGTGGAGCCTAAGTTCCAACGGCGAGAGGACGCTGGCCAAGATCGCGCCCACGCTTTCCAATCTGCAAGGCAAGCAGATCGTCGTCGAAGGGTTCACCGACAACGAGCCCATCGGGCCGGCATTGAAGCGGCAGTTTCCCTCCAATCTCGAGCTGTCATCGGCGCGCGCGGACAACGTGGCGCGTTATCTGATCGCCAAGGGCGTATCGCCAAACTCGGTGTCCGCGGAGGGGTTCGGTGAGGCGCGGCCGGTAGCCAGCAACTCGACGCCTGAGGGCAGGGCCAAGAACCGGCGAGTGGAGATCGTGATCACAGCCGCGCGTCGTCCTTAAACCGGCTCGTTTGCGGGCGGGTTCAAAGCGGCCAGGAGCGCTCCTCCTGGCCCCGCTGCATCACACTCGCCGAGTCACGCGCCGCCGACGCCGCGCACCACCTTGCCCGTTCCGCCGCACGTCGCGCAGCGGGTTTGCTCGATCCTGCCGCTGCCGTGAAAAGCGGGGCAGGGCACCTGGCCCGTTCCAGGTGTACCAGGCGCGGCGTCGTCGCCGGGGTTGATGTCGCCCGGCACGGCGCCATTCACAACTTTTCGCCCGGCAAGTTGCTGGCTTGCCGGACCCAGTCCGAAAACTGCGCTTCGTCGAATGCACCTTCGTGGATGTCCAGGTAGCGCACCTGCGGATACTTCGATTTTCCAGCGGGGATGGGCCGCAGCGCAGCCCCCTGAAAAAACGTTACCTTGATGTACTTCGTGAAGCAGTGCAGGCTCAGGAACCAGCCTTCGCCCGGGCGTCCGTAGAAAGGCGAATTCCATTTGACCGCCTTGGCGACGCCGGGGACAGCTGCTTCCACCAGGGCGTCGATGCGTTTGCCGATAGGCGATTTCCAGCCGGGCATCGCGGCGATGTAGGCCTGCACGGGGTCGTCGCCATCTCCCTTTGGGATCTGAGGGTTGCCGCCGGAGAGCAGGACGACTTCGCCGGGCGCCGCCTTCGTTGCGGGGTTGCGCGCTCTACCGGTCTTTCGAGTCGGCGCGGAATTTGCATTTTGCGTCATGGATGGTGCTCTCTGTGGTCCGGGAACGGGTCTTCCCGCCCCAGATAATCGTCCACCGCGCTGCCGACCGTCGGGTGAAAATGGTCGTCGCTGAACAGACGGGACAGCTCAAAGCGTTTGAGCTTGTCCCGCACGGGGTCCTTCATCTCCGCGAAGTGCAACGCGATGCCTTCGCGAGACAGCGTTTCGCACAGCTCGCGCAGCATGTCCGCGGACGTGACGTCGACGCTCGTGACGGGTTCAGCAGCCACGACCACGCGCCGCACGGGCGAGGGCGATGCCTCGACGGCTTCCAGAAGGCGCTGCTGGAAGAGCTCGGCGTTGGCAAAGAACAGGGGCGCATCCCAACGGAACAGCACCAGTCCGTCGATCAGTGCGGCATTCGGATAGCGCTTCAGGTCGTGATAGCCGCGAAGGTTCGGCACGCGGCCCAGCACCGCGAAGTGCGGGCGCCAGCCGTCCCACAGGAATTCAATGACGGCGATGACGACCGCAAGGCAGATGCCGGGTATCGCCCCAAAAACGGCGACCGCGGCAAAGCACAGCATCGACAGCCAGAACTCCCATTGCTGAATGCGGTAGATGCGCCGCAGGTCCTTGAACTCGAAAAGGCCGATGGCGGCGGCGATCACGACCGCGGCCAGCGCGCTGTTGGGCAGGTGGCGCAGCAGGTTTGGCGCGGCGATCAGCAGCGCGGCCACGGCCAGCGCGCCGACGACGCCGGTCAGTTGCGTGCGCGAGCCGGCTGCTTCGGCCACCGGCGTGCGCGACGCGCTGCTGCTGATCGGAAAGCCCTGGAAAAACCCCGCCGCCAGGTTCGCCACGCCCAGTCCCACCATTTCCTGGTTCGGATCCACCCGCGTGTGGGTGCGCGCGGCATAGGTGCGTGACAGCACGCTGGTGTCGGCAAACGCAATCAGCGCCACCGCGCAGCCGCCCAGCACGATCTTGACGAGATCGGCGTTGCTGAGCCACGGCCAGGCAAGGCTGGGCAGTCCCTGCGGAATTTCGCCAAGCACCTTGACGCCTTGCGCGTCCAGGCTGAAAAGCTTGACCGCCAGCGTGGCAAGGATCACCGCAATCAGAATGCCCGGCACGCGATCAAAGCGTTTGAGCAGCAGAATCACCGCCAGACTTGCCGCGCCGACTGCGAAGCTTGGCCCATGGGTCTGCCCGTCGGCAACGGCCAGCGCCAGTTGCTGCATTTCCTGCAGAGGGCCGGCGTCGTCGATGGAGATGTCGAACAGCTTGGGCAACTGGCTGACCAGCACAGTCAGCGCGATGCCGTTCATGTACCCGTAGCGGATCGGTTTGGACAGAAGCTCGGTGATGAAGCCCAGCCGCATCAGGCCCAGCACGATGCAGAACAGCCCGGAGACGACGGCCATCATGCTGGCCGCGGCGATGGCCCGCATCGGATCCCCGTTGGAGACGCTGAGCACCACCGCCAGGATGGGCGCGGCCAATGCGGAGTCGGGCCCCAGCACCAGGATGCGGCTTGGGCCGAACAGCGCGTAGGCCAGCATGGGAATGATGGTGGCGTACAGACCGTAGACGCCCGGAACGCCAGAGGCTTCGGCATAGGCGATGCCGACTGGCACGAGCATGGTTGTCAGGACCAGGCCGGCCGCGACGTCCTTGGGCAGCCAACCTGCCTGATAGGACTTGAGCATTGCCAGGCCGGGCAGCCAGCGCAACCAGTTCGGCGCGCGCTTGGCAGGGGAGCGGGGCGTCAAGGTGGACATGGAATCCCGGTGCAAACGCGTGCGCTACGGGTTAGGGAGTTCTGCGCGCATCATGGCGGAGAAGGGTTGCCGGTATCTTCCAACATCTGTCGCAGGCGAGCGCGGCGGCGCTCGAGGTCGGCGATCTGACGCTCCACGGACGCCAACCGCTGGCGCTGCACCTCCGACGTCTCCGGGCACGCCGCCGCGCCTTCGATCAGCCGCATGCAATCGGGAAATCCGCGGATCTCCGCCAACGTGAACCCGGAGGCGATCAGGCGCTGGATTTGCCGGACCTGAGTCACAGCGGCGGCGGGAAATGTGCGATACCCATTGTCCGCCCGTGCCGACGCAAGAAGACCGTGGTCGTCGTAGTGGCGCAGCGAACGCAGGCTTGCGCCGGTCTTGCGGGCGAGCTCGCCGATCGACATGGGTGTTTGAGGCGGGGGCGTTTTCATGCGGGAAAGCGTAGCAGATTGGTGCTTGACTTTGACATAGGTGTGAGGGTTGAAACTGGCGCTCCCTTCAATCTTCGGGATGCATCATCCATGCAACGCAGAACCTTTTTTCGCCATGTGGCGGCAGCAGCCTTGTTCATGGCAGTCTCCGTGGCCGCCAACGCCCAATCCCGGCACTACACCGTCACGGCGCCTGATGGCGTGGCCCTCGCCGTCCAGGAGGCCGGCAATGCCGCGGGTCCGCCGGTCGTTTTCGTACACGGGTTGCTGGGTAGCCACCTGAACTGGGAGGCCCAGCTTGCCAGCCCGGCGCTGCAGCGGTATCGGCTGATAACTTACGACCTGCGGGGTCACGGTCTGTCGGGCAAACCGGTGGACGCGGCGGCGTACACCGACGGCCGGCGCTGGGCGGACGATCTGGCGGCAGTGATCACGGCGACCGGCGCGCAAAATCCCGTCGTCGTCGGCTGGTCGCTGGGCGCCGCGGTGACGACCAACTACCTTGCCGCTTACGGTGACGCGCAGATTGCGGGCGCCGTCTATGTGGGGGGTGTGATCGAGCTGGATCCCGAGCAGATCGCACCGCATCCTGCCCTATACCGGGACATGGTGTCGCCGGATCTGAAGACCCACCTGGACGCGGAGCGTGAGTTTATCGGCCTGTGCTTTGCGCAAGCGCCCGATGGCGTCACTTTCCAACGGCTCCTGGCCAATGCCGCCATGGCGTCCTTCGACATGCAGGCCGCCGTGCAATCGATGACGGTCGAGGCGGCGCGTGGCCTCGGCTCGGCGCGCAAGCCTTTGCTGCTGATCTACGGCGCGAAGGACGCACTGGTGCAGCCGGCGCCGTCAATCGACCGGGCGAGGGCGCTGAACCCGCACGTGCGCAGCAAGATCTATGCGGCATCCGGGCACGCGCCATTCATGGAGGAGGCGGACAGGTTCAACCGGGAGCTGGCTGCGTTTGTTGACAGCGTCGTGACACCCTGACGGGATGGATGAAGCGGGGGGCTCGCGACAGCTGCTTTTGCCAAATGTTGCTTGTTGCGAAGCAGCATCGCCTGCTATCTTCGACCCCGAAATGCGTTTGCCCCGATTTGGACCGCGTCAATGCCCGCCTCCCAGCTTCTGATTCCCGAACCCACGCCCGCGCGGTCCACCGACACGCTGGGCTGCTCGGCCAGCAAGCTGGCTGTGAATCAGGAATTCCACGGAGGCGGACTGACGTTCTACCGCAAGCGCACCGAAACCGCGCAATTCGGCAGCGTCGAAACGCCCGCGTCGGATCGCGGGTTTCTGGTGGGCGTGGCGCTGCGGGGCGGCCACCGTCGCCGCATCCTGCAGGGCAATCACGCGTCGACCCATGATTTCGACGCGGGTTCAATCTACATCCGCGACTTCACCGACGATTACCGGGCCGACCTGCAAGGCGGGTTCGATTTCATGTTGGTCGAAATGCCCCGCGCGTTCATCGAACGCATCAACGACGAGAAGGGCGGCCCGCGTGTCAGCAGCCTGCTGCCGCGCAATGGGCAGCCCGATCCGGTGCTGGGCCATCTGTCGCAGGTGCTGGCGGGCGTGGTGGCGAATCCCGCGCAGACGAGTGGACTCTTCGTGGATCATTTGAGTCTGGCCCTGGGCACCCATCTGCTGTCGCAATACGGGGCCGGGGCGACGAGCGGCTGGGCCGACTCGGGCGGGGGCCGCGTGCTGTCCCGCAAGCTGGAGGCGCGCGCCAAGGACATGCTGCTGGCGTCCCGGCGCGAGGACGCGTCCGTGGCAGATATCGCCGAGGCCTGCAATCTGTCCCGCAGCTATTTCATCAAGGCGTTCCGCCAGACGGTTGGCACTACGCCGCATCGGTGGCTGCTGGAGCAGCGGGTGCAAAAGGCGCAGGAACTGCTGCGCGCACCGGGCCCGTCCATCACCGACATCGCGCTCTTGTGCGGCTTTGCCGACCAGGCGCATATGACGCGCGTGTTCACCAGTGTGGTGGGGGTGGCGCCCGGGGCGTGGCGCAGGGAACACGGGGCTTGAGATAGCGCTCAGCGGCCGCCAGCCCGGCTGGCGCGGCTTCGTTGCCGAGGACGCAAGCGTTGCTCTTTCGTGCAAAGCAGGACGCAAGTGGGCAAGACGTGCCCGCGCCCTGGCGTTACCGTGATGGAATGCCTTCCCTCTGTCCCCGATGTTCCGAAAGCGTTCCATGAGTGTTCTTGCCGCTGGCCCCGCGCCGGCCAACCTGCCGCCCGATTTGGCCGCCTTGCATGCGCAGGCGTTTCCGATGCTGCCGCGCGCGCTGATCGAGCGCGCGGCCGCCTATGGCGAGGAGATGTCGGCCGAGCCGGGCCGCGTGCTGCTCAACAGCGGTGATCGCGAAGCCGCGTTCTACATCCTGCTCCAGGGCTATGCCGAAGTGCTGGAAGCCGACGCTGGCGGCGCCATGCGCAGTCTGCTTGTCCATCGTGACGGCGAATTCACGGGCAGCCTGGACCTCTTCACCGACCGGCCGAATGCAGTCACGGTGCGCGCCAACACCCCCAGCCGCCTGTTGCGGCTGAGCCGCGCAGCGCTTGAAACGTTGATTCTGGCGGAGCGTCCGCTGGCAGAAATCATCCTGCGCGCGTTCATGCTGCGCCGCATCGGGTATCTGCGGCGCCGGCCGTATGGGGGCGCCATTCTGCGCTCTGTGGCGGGAAGCGCGCAGGAAGATCCCGTCATGGACCTGGCCGTCATCGGCGGCGGGCCGGCTGGATTGGCCGCCGCCGCCTATGCCGCCTCCGAGGGGCTGCAGACATTGCTGGTGGGCGGCTCGCTCTCCTGTGGCGACGCGTCCGGACTGGACGTGCTGAAGGGGTTCCCCGGCACGATCACCGGACTATGCGAGGGCCCGCTGCTGCGCCGCGCCCAGGACCAGAGCAAGCGCTTCGGCGCGCACGTGCTGCCGCTGCGCACGGTCTGCCGCTTCGACGGCGGCTGCTATCCCTATCGGGTGTGGCTGGACGACGGCCGGCTCGTCGAGGCGCGCAGCCTCATCGTTGCGACCGGCATGCAGGGCGATGCGGAAACGGTGACCGATCAGGCCAACACCGCCTGGCTGGACGGGTGGCTGGACACGGACGACCAGGGCTGCATCCATACGGGTCGTGCCGCCGCGGGGTCGATGCAGGCCAGGGATTATGAAAGCTCGCAGCCGGGTGTGTTTGCGGTGGGGGCAGCGCGTGCCGGGTCGGTGAAGCATGTGCTGGCGAGCATCGCCGAGGGCGCGGCTGCGGTGCGGGTGGTGCATCGGTTTTTGGATGCGTCGGCGCATTGAGGGCCGGGGCGGATGGGCAGAGGCGAGGACAAAGATGAGTCGACGACGAGATCTGCGATTCGCCTGAATGGGGGTGATCGGGCCAACTTTAGCTCGCCCGGGCCAAAGTTGGCCCGATTCTTTTTTGTTTGTTTTCAAACCGTTGAAGAATCTCGGGCCACAAATGGCCCGAACTTCCGTTGAAAAAAACACTTTCGCTGCTTTTGCGCCGTTGGGATTCCCATGTTTGGCGGTGAAGCACGCGTAAGCAGTTGATAAGAAAGAACAACGGAAAGACGCTTCCAACTTGGCACAGGGTTTGCATTGAGGCGATAGGTCATCACCGACTACCGCCGCACTGCGCCAAGCAAAGGAACTCATGAGCATCAGCACGATCTTGGGCCAGACGATCCGCCATGCTGTCCCTAACCCTACGGGCACATGCAAAGCCTGCGAACGTACCGGCCTGCCGATTCTTCCGCTGCGATCGGCCTATGCGCCCATGCCCACTGCCACATCCAAGCGGCCGCTTGCCGGCGGCGGCGATCTGGCTGCAGTACCGATGCGGTTCGATCAGCCGCGGACGCTGCGTGAAGGGTATCTCTATGTGCTGCTCGACAAGCGAGAGTGGCAGGCCTATCAGGTGACGCCCGAAGGGGCGCTGCGTCAGTTCAACCCATTTTCCATGCCGCGGGCAACGCCAGAGCCGCTGAGCGAAAGATGCATTCACCGGGACCACGATGTCCCCGCTTCGTTCATCAACATCGATACCGAACTGTTCACGACCGCGTGGATTGCATTCTCCAGCGATCCGTGGTCCGAAAACGTATTGAACCGATATCTTCAAAGTTTCACGGCCGAACAGTCGCCAGTGAGCGCCAGGTTTCATAGGCTGGACCTAAAGACTGCCCGCGAAGATCCCGCGAGCGTAGGCATCGCGATGACGGAGCAAAGGCTTCACGTCGATCAGCAGGTGCTGGAATACGCCACACCCACCATCGGCGATTTTGTCAGCGTGCACGGCTTTTGCTCGCGCAATCATCGCTTGAACGCGCTGCAGGGCTTCGTCCGAACTCAGACACAGCGCGAACAGTTGCCGAATGGCGTGTTGGCGCTGGTCCTGCCGGACCCAGTCGGGTTGGTCCAGGAAATCAATCATCAGCGCCTGGGTTGGCAAAGGGAGCGGCAGGCTTACGAGGCAGACCCGCTCAATAACTACAAATTTTTCACCTCCGAAAGCCTCAAACGCCTGCGTGAACTCTGCAAGGTGGCCGCGGGCGACGCCATCGCCGACAGCCCGAATGCCGCCTGGGAGATGATGCCTACCGAGTCCGGCGGCCCGCCGGTTTTCGGCGATCCCGCCCGCGAGCGAGCCGAACAGGTCGAGCACAAGGCTGAGAATCTGCTTGCGCGCCTTGACGAGCGATATGACGAAGCCGCGCGCGCCCGTTGGGAGCGGTCGTTCGAAGCGCACAAGGCGCGGTTGCAGACGCAAGTGGATAGGCTGGCCGCGCTCTACACAGACCAGATCCTCAACAACCCGATGTTCCGTGTGGCTGAGCGCCATGACTACGATGCGCAAAACGCGTACTCAGTATTGGGTTACATCCGCACCATGGAGCTGTGCCTGAGCGGCGGCATCACCGAAGCAACGCCTAAACCAGATTCCGAGGGCAACACTCAAGCCGTCAACGGGCCGTCGGCGCGGGCTTGGGAAGCGTGGATCAAGGATGGTCAGAGCATCGTCTTCAAAACCTTGCTCGCGCTCGACAAGAACCTTATGCAAAGCCTCGTTCCCACGTTCAGCAATCAGGGCGAACTGGATTGGAACGACTTCGGCAAGCTCTATGCCCCGATCACCAAGATCATTACCAGTAGCGACCTGGGCGACAAACTTATTTGGCCGAATGTCCAGGACGCAATCGCGAGTGTGCTGGCGGCTTACAACAGTGCGGTGAGCCGACTGGAACTGAAGGTTGATGCCGGCGTGCGCAACGTCGCCACGCGCGTGAACAGCGCATCGCTCCTGCTGTATTCGCGGACGTACATGACCCAGGTCGCCGTTCAGATGAAGCTGGGCGAGTTTTACACATTGATGTGCAAACAGATCGGGGAAGACCGCAACAGGCTTGCTGCTGCCATCGCGCAGGCGACCGGAAAGGCGCACAAGCAGGTGCGGTCGGTGCTGACTGCCGGTGTCCTCAGTCTTGCCTTAAGTGACCCCAAACTCGCGGAACAGATGGTTGAAGTGGTGCTCTGGGTCGAAGGCAACGCGAATGACCTGCGAAAGCGGTTCGGCGACGTCGTCAAGGATGCCACCCAGCAAACAGGGGAGGTTATCGGAGACGCCGCGCGCCGAGCCGGCGAAGGGTTAAGCGAACTCAAGGTGCTCGCCGGCACGCTGGAGCCGGAGGTGCGCAAGGCGTTAGCTGGTCTTCAGCTCAGCGCATTCCAGGCTGCCGAACTTGCGCGCTCCGGATTGAGGGGCGCGCGCAGTGCTGCGGCGATTGCCCGCGGAACGGTAGGAAATGCCGAACTGCTGGTCGCTGTGGGCGGTACGTACCTGTTATCCCAGGGGTTGCGTAAATCTGTTGAAGCCGTAGATGCAGCCTTTGGAGCCAAACACGAGGAAGCTGTGTTGGCGGTGTATTCGGCGTCGATAGGAGTGCTGGGAGGAAGCATTGAAGTGGTGGGACTGACGATGAAGGGCAGCGCTGAGCACGCGCGGAAGGCCCTCCGCGCCTCCGTGTCCGGAACTGGGGCTATCAGCCGAATCGCAGATGCAGGTAAGACTTTGGCACGGTTTGGGGGAGTGATGGCTGCAGTGTCTGGCTTTGTGGATGCACTCGCGTCGATTCGTGCAGCCAGACGCGTCGACGCCTCAGGACGGGGAAAACCGGAAGATGCGTATTTCACGGCCGCGGCCCTATTTACGCTTAGTGCCGCGTTTGCCGGATATGCCGCCTTTGTCGGCACTACGGCGATTATGAGCGCCTCGTTCATTGTTGGGCCAGTCGGTTGGGCCATTATTCTCGGCGTTGCCGCGTACCTCGCTCTAAAGCATGGTGAAGAGGCAGAGTCTTCTCCTTTGGAACGTTGGGCTTACTACAGCGACTTTGGGCTTGCAGGGACGCACAGGTTTCCCGACGCGAGTACTGCGGTTTCGGCATTAAATGCTGCGGCCTTGGGTGTGGAGGTGTACGTGAAATTGGGCTCAGATCTGGACTACCAAATAGTTCTTCCCCAATATGATTCAGCGCGCGCTGGCTATAACTGGCGCCTCTCTGTCAGACGATATTCCGGGGATGAGAATCTGGCGTCGGGTGGCCACCCGTCAAGCGCACCACTAGCGCTCGAGAGGTGCAACTCGGAAAAACGGTTGGACTACCTGCCCGAGACCGTTACACCAGTCATCGGGGAAAGAAAAATCACCGCAATAGATGGGGTGGAAACGCGCTTTCTTATTATTGAGGGGAATATAAAACTCAAAAGAAAGCATGATATCGACCAGGTGCGGCTCTCCTTTGAATATTTTCCAAATATTCACGATTCGGAAGTCGTGGCCAGTGTGGAAGTGGTGGAGGTCAAGTGAAGAAAGGCGCCAAACCACTACTCGATGATCCAACTGACGGCTGGAGGGCAGATCTGCCGTTGCCACAAGTTGCCCCCTCCGGGCCGTTATTTCCCATTGGGCGGCCTCCGAATTTCGCGAACGACAAATACTTGGAATTAAGCGCGACAAGGCGAGGGAATCGTACCGTCTTGCTCTTTTTCTCTCTCGTAGTGTTGGTTACGGCACTGCTGTCCTTGATCTATTTTTTTTTCGTCAGACTCATAGGCGCAGATGTTGGAGTCTTAGCCTTGCCAACTTTCATGACCGCTGTATCCATTGGCGCGGGAATCGGGGGAATAGGCATGTTAAGAGCGAGTATATGCCCGCCTAGAGACGAACCAATCCGCTTCAATCGCAAGCGCGGCAAAGTCTACCTGTATCGGTTTCACCGCGGCGGCCCGATAAGCCGCAGAGGTTGGGGCGTTTGCCCTATCGTCTTCAATTGGGAAGACCTTCGAGCAGAATCCTGGAGTCGTATGGCCCCGAGCCCCAGCGGTGTGCCGTTCTTCGCGTGGGGCGTTGACATCGCCGTAGTCGCGCCGGACACCCTTCACGTCGTCGACCGTTTTCAACTGGCAGGCAGCAATGCCAATGGCGAACATATGTGGGCGATGGCGCGCGCGTTCATGAATCAGGGACCCGGGGCGCTGCCGAAGTATTCGAACCCACCGCGCGACTGGAACAATTACGTACCGGCGTTTGACCCGGGCCTGCGACTGGCGCCGAAAGTTCAGTGGCCCGCTGATTTGGATCTCGAGTCGCGCACCTGGCCGTGAGGCCGTTAGCGGTTCACCAACCGGCGGACGTCCCTGAAAGCGTGAGCGAGCAGGAGCGACGTTGTCCTATCCAAGCACCCGGGCCGATTCAGCTTTTGCCTCTGGCAACATCATGCATATCCCGAAGTCTGAGAAAGCCTCAGCCTAAAGCGCGTCGACCTCGGGTAAGCGCCTTTCCCTCATCCAAATGCCCTAAGACTCGCAAGGATTTTGTTGTCAGACCATAAAAGTTTTTCTCTTTGCGCAGGCGAGAGTTTGCGAACATGCGTCTAAAGCTTTCCAGCCATAGGAACGCATCGGGAGACAACCATGATCTGTACGCATGCCGCGCGCAAGCGCGTCAACATCGTCGCTGCAGCCGTCATCGCAGCTGCCGCATTCGCCGTCCCCAGCCTTGCCTCCGCGCAGGCCGCCGACAGCTATCCCAGCAAACCCATCCGCCTGATCATTCCTTACCCGCCGGGAGGCGCCACCGACGTCATCGGACGCATCGTGGGCCAGCGCCTGAGCGATGAGATCGGCGGCCAGGTTGTAATTGAGAACCGGGGCGGCGCTGGCGGAAACATCGGCGCTGCCGAGGTGGCCCGGGCTCAGCCCGACGGCTATACGCTCCTGATGGGCGCGCTGACCTCGCACTCGGTCATGGCGACCCTGGAGAAGGACACGATCCCATACGACCTGCGCAAGGACTTCGCGCCCGCTGGCGTGGTGGGCTTCGTGCCGCTGGTGGCCGTGGTCAATCCCAAGCTGCCGATCAAATCGCTGTCCGAACTGGTGACCTACGCCAAGGCGAATCCGGGAAAGCTCAACTTCGCCTCGTCGGGCGCCGGCGCGCCGCAGCGCATGGCGATGGAGCTGTTCAAGCAGATCGCGGGCGTCAACATCGTGCACGTGGCCTATCGCGGCAGCGGTCCGGCCATGACCGATCTGGTCGGAGGACAGGTCGAGACGATGACCGAGACGGTTCCTGCTGCAATCTCGTTCATCAAATCAGGCCAGTTGCGTCCGTTGGCCGTCCTTACGCCGCAGCGCGTTTCGATGCTGCCGGATATTCCCACTGCCGAGGAGCAAGGGTTCAGCGGCTTCAACGTCAGTTCGCTCTTTGGCGTGATGGCGCCGGCGGGCACGCCGGCTCCTATCGTGGCCAAGATCAATAAGGCACTGACCACGGCGCTGGCCAAGGACGATGCCAAGGCCCAACTGCTGCAGCAAGGCGTTTACGCTGACGCGCTGGATGTGGAAGCGTCGAAGGCCCGGCTGAACGCCGAGATCGAGCAGTGGGCAAAGGTCATTCGCGAGGGGGGCATCACCGTCAACTGACGGGAAGCCCCGGCCCGCAATGCATCCTCAGACGGCCCAGCAGGCGCAGCCCAGCGCGCTCCAGAAACCCTTCAGGTCGGAAACGGGCAGCTTGCTGGCCCAGGCCCCGGCGTGCTGGTGGCCATGGACATTGCAGTCGTTGGCGCACGCGCAGGCAGCGGCCGCCTCGCGCAGGGTGGCCTGCAAAGGCTTGCCCTCGCTGTCGCCCCAGGCGCCGTAGCCGCCGAACAGGCGCGTGGGCGACCAGTCGGGCATGGCGGGCGGCGGGGCGGCCTCGTCGAGTTCGGAAAACTCGCCTGCGCCCCAGACCACCTTGCCGCCCACGACGGTCAGCAGGCTGCTCGTGTCGGCGATGTCGGATTCGGGGCACGAGAAGAAGTCGCGATCGGGCACGATCAGATCGGCAAGCTGGCCGACGGCGATACGGCCCTTTTTGCCCTGTTCGTTCGAGAACCAGGTGACGTTCTCGGTCCACATGCGCAGGGCGGCGTCGCGGTCCAGGCAATTGCGCTGCGGGGTCAGCCGCAGGCCGCCCACCGTCTTGCCCGTGATGAGCCACGACAGCGACACCCACGGGTTGTATGAGGCGACGCGGGTGGCATCGGTGCCCGCCGACACGTTGACGCCTTTTTCAAGCATGCGCTTGACGGGCGGCGTGGCCTCGGCGGCACCGGCGCCGTAGCGCTCGACAAAGTATTCGCCCTGGTAGGCCATGCGATGCTGCACGGCCACACCGCCGCCGAGCGCGGCGATGCGGTCGATGGAGCGCTCGGAAATCGTCTCGGCGTGGTCGAAGAACCAGTTCAGCCCGGCCAGCGGAACGTCCTTGTTCACGCGTTCGAACACGTCGAGCGAGCGCGAGATGGTCTCGTCATAGGTGGCGTGCATGCGCCAGGGCCAGCGGTTCTGCGCCAGGATGCGCACGACTTCCTCGAGGTCGCCTTCCATCTCGGGCCCCATCTCGGGCCGCGGCTGGCGGAAATCTTCGAAGTCGGCCGCCGAAAACACCAGCATTTCGCCCGCGCCGTTGTGGCGGAAGTAGTCGGTGCCTTGCTTGTACTGCGAGGTGGCCGTCCATTTCAGGAAGTCTTCCTTTTCCTGCTTGGGCTTCTGGGTGAAGAGGTTGTAGGCCAGGCGGATCGTCAATTGATTGGCGTCGGCCAGTTGCTGGATGACCTGATAGTCCTCGGGGTAGTTCTGGTTGCCACCGCCCGCATCGATGGCGCCCGTGACGCCCAGGCGGTTCAGGTCGCGCATGAAGTGGCGCGTGGAATTGACCTGGTATTCGAAGGGCAGCTTGGGCCCCTTGGCCAGCGTGGCGTACAGGATCGATGCGTTGGGCTTGGCAAGCAGCAGCCCGGTTGGGTTGCCGGCCGAATCCCGGACGATTTCGCCGCCGGGAGGCGCGGGCGTGTTCTTGTCGTAGCCAACCGCGCGCAGGGCGGCGGCGTTAAGCAGGGCGCGGTCGTACAGGTGCAGGATGAACACGGGCGTATCGGGCGCCACCGCGTTCAGTTCCTCGATGGTGGGCAGGCGTTTTTCCGCGAACTGGTGTTCGGTGAAGCCGCCGACCACGCGCACCCATTGCGGAGCGGGCGTGATGGCGACCTGGCGGCGCAGCATGGCCATGGCGTCGGCCAGGCTGGTCACGCCGTCCCAGCGCAGTTCCATGTTGTAGTTCAGGCCGCCGCGGATGATGTGCAGGTGATTGTCGATCAGGCCGGGCAGCACGCCGCGTCCGTTCAGCGCGATGACGCGGGTGGCCGGGCCTGCCAAAGGCAGGATGTCGCTGGCTGCGCCCACGCGCGTAAAACGGCCGTCCTTGATGGCGACCGCGTCGGCGATGGGGTTGGCAGGGTCCAGGGTCGTGAAACGGCCCTGATGCAGGATGAGGTCGGGGGCGCCTTGGCGCGCGGGATCCAGGGTGTCAGCCATTGCGCTTGTCTCCACATGCATCGGCGGGTTGTTGGGCGGTGTCGGCGGACGCCTTGGGGCAGCTGGGCAATTCGCCGAACATATGCGGTTTTACCTGTTCATGGATGAAGGACGTGCGGGTGGGCTCGTCCGCCAGCAGGCGCTTGACCAGCGGGGGAATCTGTTCCCCAGCCAGGATGCCCAGCAGGCCAACCAGCGCGATCACCGGTGGCGCCGGCGATCGCACATTGAACAGGGCGTAGATGATACCGACCAACAGGCCGAGACCCAAGGAAACGAGGTAGACCTTCATTGGCGCGCTCCTATCAGCCTTCGTGGGCGTTGAACATGGACTTGGCGTAGATGATGCCCAGGCCATAGGCGCCGCCGAACTTCCGGGCAATGCCGGTCGTCATGTCGTAGGTGTCGATGCGGGCCCAGTCGCGCTGCAATTCCAGCAGGTACTGCAACGCGGTGACCGGCTGGCCGCCTGCCTGAACGATACGCTCAATGGCACGGTTATGGGCTTCGGCGGACACGTCGCCGCAGGCGTCGGTGATCACATAGACTTCAAAGCCCTGATCCAGCGCCGACAGGGCCGGGCCGACAATGCACACGCTGGTCCACAGCCCGGCCAGCACGATGCGCTTCTTGCCGATTTCATTGACCTGCTTGATGACGGCGGCGTCTTCCCAGGTGTTCATGGACGTGCGGTCCAGCAGCGGCCGGCCGGGGAACGGGGCGGTGACTTCCTCGAACATGGGGCCGGAGAAGCTTTTTTCGGCAACCGTCGTCAGGATCGTGGACACGCCGAACCCGGCGGCCGCATGGGCGACCAACGCGGCGTTGCTGCGCAGCGTGACGGCGTCGATGGAATGGGTGGCGAACGCCATCTGCGACTGGAAGTCGATCATGATCAGCGTGTGATCGTGCGGGGACAGCAGCTTGGCGCCGGGGGCGGGGGTCGCAATGACAGGCACGGGTGATTCCTTCGGTTGCCGGGGTGTGAGACCCCGGCAATGTGCCAGCCGCCCGGCGGGACGTATTGAACGATAGTCCGCCGGTTTGAAGATTGTGATCGCGGCGGGCGATCATTTCGGCAAAGACGGTCTGCATAGGCCGGGCGCATCGGCGAAACGCATTGCCGAAACGGTGTATCGCCACGGGCGCGTCGCTCGGTTACGCTGCTTCGGTCCCGGCGCGTCGCAGTATTTCCTTTTCGGAGAATCCCATGGGCCTGGCTTTCCAGAACGACCTGCACGACGACTTCGGCATGCGGCCGGCCGCCTACCTACCCTATGGCGGTGCCGATCTGGGGGAAATGCTGGCGGTGGGCCGGGCGGTAGGCGACGGGGACGACACCGCATTCTTCGAGGCCTGGATGGCGGCGGGTGATCGGTTGACCGCCGAGGCGCAAGACGCCGAACGCCGCAACCTTGTCGCCAGCGCGCGTGAACTGCACCTGCGAGCCAGCGCCTTCTATTGCACGGCTTATCGGCCGCTATATGGCGCGCCGACAGATGCACGGTTGCTGGCGGCCTTTCGCAAGCAGATCGCGGCTTTCGACCGAGGCCTCGCGCTGTCTGCGCATCCCGTCATGCCCGTGGGTATCCCGCTGGACGGCGCGAATATGCCGGCCTATCTGATTCCGGCTGTCGGCCACCACACTGACGTCAGGCCGCTCGTCATCTTCACCAACGGTTATGACGCCACGGTGACGGATATGTATTTTGCAAGCGCCGTGGCCGCGTCGCGCCGGGGTTATCACGCCCTGGTGTTTGACGGGCCAGGGCAGGGCGGCATGCTGTACGAACAGGGCGTGACAATGCGGCCCGATTGGGAGACGGTGGTGGGCGCCGTGGTGGACTACGCGATCACGCTGCCTATCGTGGACCCCACACGCATCGCACTCAGCGGCTGGAGCCTGGGCGGCCACCTGGCGCCACGTGCGGCGTCCGGCGAACCCCGGCTTGCGGCCTGCATTGCGGACCCGGGCCAACGTAGCCTCGCGGGCTCATTCCGGCCGTTGGCCGTCAAGCTGGGCGCCAGCCCGGAAAGCGCGCAGAACCTGGGTGAGGTGGACCAACCCGTGATGGACCGCCTTTGGCAGTTCGTCACGGCCAGCCCCGCGCTGACGTGGAAGGTGGTGCAGCGCGGCTTCTGGGTGCACGGCGTGGACAATCTGCGTGACTACCTGCGAGCAATCGAGCCGTTCACCCTGGAGGGCCGGGTCGACCAGATTACGTGCCCGACGCTCATGACGCTGGCCGAGAACGACCCGTTGGCGGCTGGCACGCTGCAGTTCTTCGACGAGTTGCGCTGCCCCAAGACGCTGCTGCGCTTCACCGCGCAGGAGGGCGCGGGGGATCACTGCGAATCCGCGAACCGCTCGCTGTTGAACCGCCGCGTGTTGGACTGGCTGGACGGCGTGCTGTAGGGCGGACCGGGCCGCGCCCGCCGCGCTGCCTATAATTGCACCGATCCCCGCTTTTAAGACGGCAGTCCTGCCGTGCCTCATGTCGACCTTGCCTTTGCGCGTGCTGTCGGTGATTCCACCGATGACGCAGCTGAATACCCCGTACCCGTCCACCGCCTACCTGACCGGCTTCCTGCGTTCGCGCGAGGTCACCGCGTATCAGGAGGATCTGGCGCTTGCCCTGGTGCTGCGCCTGTTGTCGGCCGACGGCCTGCGTGCCATGGCGCAGCGTATCGACGCGCTGCCTCTTGAAAAACACACGCAACCGATCCAGGCCTTCGTCGCCATGCAGGCGCGCTATCTGGCGACCATTGTCCCGGTGATCGGCTTTCTGCAAGGCCGCGATCCCACGCTGGCGCACCGCATTGCCGGGCGCAACTATCTGCCGGAAGGCCCGCGCTTCAGCTCGCTGGACGTCTATCTGGACGAGGATGGGGGCGATCCGCTGGCGTGGGCGTTTGGCGCGCTGGGCCTGCTGGACCGGGCCAAGCATTTGGCCACGCTGTATCTGAACGACCTGGCCGATGTGCTGCGTGACGCCATCGACCCGCGCTTTGAATTCGTGCGCTATGCCGAATCGCTTGCGGGCAGCCAGCCGACGTTCGACCCGCTGGCAGAGGCGCTGGCTGCACCGATGAACCTGGTGGACGAGACGCTGCGCGAACTGACGGATGCGGCGCTGGCGCGTCACAAGCCGACGATGGTTCTGCTGTCGGTGCCGTTTCCGGGCGCGGTGTATGCAGCCTTTCGCATCGCGCAGGCCATCAAGGCGCAGGACCCCACCATCGTCACCGTGCTGGGCGGTGGCTTCGTCAACACCGAGCTGCGCGAACTGAAAGACCCGCGCGTGTTCGATTACTTCGACTTCGTCACGCTGGACGCCGGCGAGCGCCCCTTGCTGGCGCTGCTGGAGCATGTGCAGGGCAAGCGGTCGCGCCAGCGCCTGGTGCGCACGTTTGTGCGCGATGCCGACAGCGGCGCGGTGCGGTACGTCAACCTGGTTGAACCGGACGTCGCGTTCGCCGAGGTGGGCACGCCCACGTGGGACGGCCTGCCGCTGGATCGCTACCTGTCGCTGCTGGACATGCTGAACCCGATGAACCGCCTCTGGAGCGACGGCCGCTGGAACAAGCTGACCGTCGCCCACGGCTGTTACTGGAAGAAGTGCAGTTTTTGCGACGTGGGGCTGGACTATATCGGCCGTTACGAGGGCGCATCTGCGTCCGTGCTGGCCGATCGCATTCAGACCATCGTGGCCGAGACCGGGCAGACCGGCTTTCATTTCGTGGACGAAGCGGCGCCGCCCAAGGCGTTGAAGGCGCTGGCAGCCGAGCTGATCGAGCGCAACGCCGGCATTTCGTGGTGGGGCAACATCCGCTTCGAAAAGACCTTCAGCCCGGAACTGTGCGAACTGCTGGCCGACAGCGGCTGCATTGCGGTGTCCGGTGGCCTGGAGGTTGCGTCGGACCGGCTCTTGAACCTGATGAAAAAGGGCGTGTCGATCGACCAGGTGGCGCGCGTGACGCGCGCGTTCAGCGATGCCGGTGTGCTGGTGCACGCCTATCTGATGTACGGCTTTCCCACGCAGACCGTGCAGGACACGGTGGACGCATTGGAGTACGTACGCCAGCTATTTGAGAATGACTGCATCCAGAGCGGGTTCTTTCACCGCTTCGCCTGTACGGTGCATTCGCCGGTGGGCCTGAATCCGGACGAATACGGCATCACGCTCAGACCCTTGCCGGACGTCACGTTCGCCAAGAACGACGTGGGCTTTCACGACCCCACGGGCGTGGATCACGACGCGCTGGGCAAGGGTTTGAAGAAGGCCATCTACAACTTCATGCACGGCATCGGCCTGGAAGAGGACGTGCGCAGCTGGTTCCCGTTCAAGGTGCCGCGCACGACGGTGGCGCGGCATCGGATTGCGCGCGCGCTGAGCCAGCGGGGGTAGTGGTCCAGGCGCGGTTCGTGCTGCTACAGCACGAAGCCGCCATCCGCAGTCAGGCTGGCGCCCGTGATGTAGCCGGCGTCGGCCCCCGCCAGAAATGCCGCAAGACCCGCGATTTCCGTTGATTTGCCCATGCGCCCCAGCGGAATGCGGGGAATGAGCTGCGCCGTCCATTCCGCCGTCAGGTCCGTCTGGATGGGACCCGGCTGGATGTTGTTGACCGTGATGCGGCGTGGTGCAAGGTCCAGCGCCGCGCCGCTGACCATCGCGGCGACGGCGGCCTTGGTCATGGCGTAGACGCTGCTGCCGGGCGAGCCGGTCCGGATGGCGGTGTTGCTGCCGATGGTGATGATCCGTCCGCCGTCGCGCATGTTGGCGGCCGACGCCTGGATGGCCAAAAACACGCCGCGCACGTTCACCGCCAGCATCCGGTCCAGCTCGTCGAGCGGAACTGCGCCGATCGGATTGGCGCGGTAGATGCCGGCGTTGACGACAGCGACACTCAGCGGCCCGAACTGTTGCACGGCGGTGTCCACTGCGCAGGCGATGGCTTGCGGGTCGGCGCTGTCGGCTTCAATGGCCAGCGCGCGCCCGCCGCTGGCCTCGATGGACGCGACGACCGCGTTGGCGCTGTCTGCGCGGCTGGCGTACGTTAGCGCCACTGCATAGCCGGCTTCCGCCAGCCTCGCGGCAATGGCGGCGCCGATGCCGCGGGAGCCGCCGAACACGAGCGCGGCGGGGGATTCAAGAGGTGGGATTTGTTCCATGATGTGCACCGTTTTCAGTAGGTGCTTGCATCATCCCGCTGAACCCGCGCCCGCGCACCACCGATTTCAAGTCGCAGTGTGTGTGGCAGGAATCGCGGATACATGCCGGTACGATTCCCCCTGCTTGCGCGCGTTCCGGCCCGCCGTTTTGGCGCAAAGGCGACCGAAATCTGCCGCTTGATGCCGCCCGTCAGGCCGTCGGCGGCGCGTCCGGTACGGTGTTCAGCACCGGCTCGGCGGCCTCGGCGCCGTGTACCGCGTTGGTCAGATCCTCGGTCATTTCGTGATCGAGCGCACCCTGGATCAGGTCATCGGTCACGCGCAGCTCCACACCCACCGGCGACATCTGCGCGGCGGCCGCAAAGGGCGCCACGGGGGCGGGCGCGGGACGCTCGTTGCGGCGCCAGACAAAGAACGTGACCAACCCCAGGTTCAACAGCGCAAAGCACCAGAACAGGCCCGCTTCGCCAAACTTCGCCATCACCGGCGAAATCGCCAGCGGACTGAGCGCCGATCCCAGTGAGTTGATCAGCAGCAGCCCCTGGATCATACGCACCAGCGCGTCGGCCGGCGCGCGGTCGGCCGCGTGGCTGACGGCGACCGGATAGATCGCAAAGACGCCGCCGCCCAGCAGGAACAGCAGCGGCATCAAGAAGGACGAGCCCGGCGGCAGCATCAGGATCAGCAGGCTGAGCACGGCGCAGAATACGGCTAGCGCGATCAGCACCACCTGCCGGTCTCGCAGATCCGACCAGCGTCCCACCGGGTACTGCAGCACCATGGCGCCCAGAATCACCGCGCCCATCATCTTGCCGACCTCGGCAACGTCCAGGCCGATGCGCTGCAGATATAGCGGCAGCAGTGTGTAGACCGCGGCAATGGCCACGCCCGAGCCAAAGCAACCCATCACGCCGGTGGGCGTCATGCGCGCCAGATGCTGCGGCAACAGCGGCTCGACACGTTCCACCAGCGGCGACACGCGCGGAATAATCACCATCGGCAGCACGGACAGTGACGCCAGCAGGCCGGCCACCATGAACGGCGCCATGTCGCCCAGCCGCGTGATCGCGCCCAGCTCCAACTGGCCCAGCATGCCCGAGCCATACAGCGCGATCATGTACAGCGCCAGCAGACGGCCGCGCATCTTGGCATCGCCCGCCAGCAGCAGCCAGCTCTCGACCACCAGAAAGACGCCGACGCCTGCCCAGCCGTTGATCAGGCGCAGCACGAACCAAGCCTCGCGATTGAAGATCAGGCCCTGCAGCAGCACCGTCACGGCGATCAGCGACGCAAAGCTGCTGTAGGCGCGGATATGGCCGATGCGCAGGATCAGGCGGTCATTGAAGATCGCGCCCAGGGTCAGCCCGATGAAGTACGACGACGAAATGATGCCGACCACCGTGGCCGATTCGCCGGCGGCGTCCAACTGCAGGGTCGTGAGGGAAGAGATGAAAGCGTTGCCGATGCAGACAACGAACAAGCCAAGTAGGGGCCCGAGCACCAGGCCCAACAACTGCCGAGACATGAAATCCTCGATTTCCAGAACAGCAAAAGCATCCGGTGCGACCGGACAAACGATCAATGGGGTTTGGGGGAATGCGTCATGGTTCGCCTGGCTTGGGAGGGCAATGCCATGCGCTTGGGCGCGGGCCGGGTGGCGCGGGGCACGCTCGGCGGGAATCCGGCGCGGATTGTAGCGCTAGTTGGCGGGCGGTCTGGCGGGCCCCCTGGGCGCTTGCGGCTGGCTTGCCAGATCAGGCTGAACCGGTCAGCATCGCGCCCCATGCGACCTTTGAACGAACTCATCAACGAAACCGAGCCGGCCTTGCCGCTCGTCCATGATTGGATTGCCGGTGCGGCTGTTCAGTGTGAAATCCTGCCGCCTTCGCCACGCAACGACGATGTCCTGTATGCGTTGCAAGTGACGACCCGGTCCCTGATGGGAGCCATCGCGCACGGCACGGGCGGCCTGCTGCTTGATGGCGGCTGGCTTCGCGTGCTGGGCAGCGGGCATCCGCGCCTACCGCGCGACCTGGCCGGCTGGAACGCGGGGCGGGCGGATGGCTTCCTGCTTGTGGCGGACGACGCAGCGGGCGGCTTTTTTGCGCTGAACGGCGGAGCGCTGGGCGATGATCCGGGCATGCTCTATTACCGCGCGCCCGACAACCTGCAATGGGAGGCGCTGGAGCTGGGCTACTCCGATTTCCTGCAAGCCATGCTGGCCGGACGAATCGAGGACTTCTATGCCGCGTTGCGCTGGCCCGAATGGCAAGCCGACGTGAAGGCGTTGGGACCGGATCAGTGCTTTTCGTTTTATCCGTTCCTGTGGACCCAGGAAGGCTCGCCGGCGGCCAGTTCGCGCAAGGCGGTCGATATCGCCGAACACTACGCCATGACATTGGGCATTTAGGTTGGGCATTGACGTCGGGCATTGACCCGGCCGGCTACAGCCCGCCCGGCGCGCCGGCGCCCTACGTCAGCGCCATCCCGCCGTCCAGCCGCAGGTTGACGCCCGTGACAAAGCTGCTCTCGTCACTGGCCAGATACAGCGCGGCACGCGCCAGTTCGTCGGGGCGGCCCATCCGGCCCAGCGGAATGGCGGCGGCCATGGCGTCGTCCAGCCCCGCGCGCTGATCAGCGGGCAGTCCCAGCTTTTCCAGGATGGGCGTATCCACGGGGCCGGGGCTGATGACGTTGACGCGGATGCGCCGCGCCTTCAGTTCCAGCGCCCAACTGCGGGCCATGGCTTCGATGGCGGCCTTGCTTGCCGCGTAGACGGCATGGCCTTCCAGCACCTTGGCGCTGGCAATCGAGCTGATCAGGATGATGGACGCGCCCTCGTTCAGTACGGGCAGGGCTTTGGTCACGCCAAAAAACACCCCGCGCGTGTTGGTGGCGAACTGACGGTCGTAGTGTTCGACGGACACCTGCGCCGACGGCTCCAGAATGGCGACGCCGGCGTTGGCCAGGTAGATGTCCAGGCCGCCGAAGCGTTGCCGGACGTCGGCGACCACGCGCTCGTGCGTGTCCAGATCGGCCACGTCCCCCGTGATACCCAGCGCGTCATGGCCGATGGCGCGCACGGCTGCGTCCACCGCGTCCTGCCGGCGGCCCAGGATGACGACCTGCGCGCCGGCGTGGGCGAAGGCGAGGGCGGAAGCGAGCCCGATGCCGCTGTTGCCCCCGGTGATGAGGGCGACTTTTCCCTGTAGTTGGGTCATGGCTTTTCCAGAAAGATGAAGGAAAGCCCACTTTATCTATTCCAAAAGGCGTTAAATATGGGGTCTTTGTACAAGCACCTATTCCGCAAGGTTATCAATGGACATGCCGCCTGTCGTTTCCGCGCTGGTTGCCTTTGCCACTGCCGTCGAGGCCGGCTCCTTCAGCAGCGCCGGCCGGATCCTGGGCACGTCACCTTCTGCCGTGTCCAAGGCCATCGCGCGGCTGGAGCGGCGTTTCGGCATCCGGCTGTTCCAGCGGTCTACGCGAGTGCTGTCGCTCACACCCGAGGGGGCGGCCTACTACGAGCGCGTGTCGCTCGCTGCTGCGAGCGCTGGATGATGCCAGCGAGGTCATGCAGCCGGCAGCGACCGCGCAAGGGCGCCTGCGGATCACAGCGCCCGGCGACCTGGGGCGCTTGCTGATGACGCCCATCGTCAACCGCTTCCTGCCCGCGCACCCGGACTTAAAGCTGGAAATGAGCCTTGCCGACCGCCATGTGGATCTGATCCGCGAAGGATTCGACCTTGCGATCCGCGCGGGCCGTGTCGCGGATTCGGAACTGAACGCGCGACAACTGGCGCAACTGCCACTGACGCTGGTGGCGTCGCCTGCGTATCTGAAGCGGTGTGGCACTCCGCGCAGCATCGGTGATCTGCCGCGCCACGCGCACGTGCGATATCTGCTGGCCGGAAGCCCTTTTCCCATCACGTTCGCATCGGGGGAGGTGGTCCGCCCGGAGGGCGTGTTCGACACCGACGACGGCACGGCGCTGCGCGCGGCCGCGTTGGGCGGCCTGGGCATTATCCAGATCCTGCGGCTGGCGGTCGCCGACGACCTTGCGGCCGGGCGGCTGACCGAGGTGCTGCCCGAGGCGCAATTGCCCCGCGTGCCGGTGTCCGTGCTGCACGCTTTCGGCCGCCACGCGCCCATGCGGGCGCGGCTGTTCATCGAATTCATGGCGGATCAGCTGCAGTCGCTTGCGTAGCGTCATCCGAGCGAGCGCAGGACGTGTGGCGGAATTAAAACAGGTCCGCATCGAATCGTTTGCGCGAGCGCAAATTCTTCGCGCACGCCGGGTTGACCACTGCCGTGTTAACGATATTTTTCGTAAGATAAGCGCCTATCATTCTCATTTGCATTGAACTTGAGGGCGTGGAAAGTGTCTGAGGAAAAATTGTTTTTGATGGATTCGCGGGTAGCGCGAATCGCCCCTAGCGTGGCGCTCATCCTGATGTTGCCGTTGCACGCGGCGTACGCGCAGGACGCGCAGCAGGCGACCACGTTGCAGCCGGTCACCGTGACGGCGGGCGCCTTGGGCGACGGGGACCTGCCGCCGGTCTATGCCGGGGGCCAAGTCGCAGAAGGCGCGAGGCTCGGCCTGATGGGAAACCAGTCCGTCATGGACACGCCGTTCAACGTCACCAGCTATACGTCCGAACTCATCAAGAACCAGCAGGCGCGCACGCTGGCCGACGTGATGGCGAACGATCCGTCCGTGCGCTTCACGACCTCCAGCGGCCACGCCTACGAAAACTTCCGCATCCGGGGCTTCGACGTCAACCAGAACGATGTGGCGATCAACGGCATGTACGGCTTGGCGCCCATGGGCCGCACGCCCGTGGAATTCGTCGAGCGGGTTGAAGTGCTGAAGGGGCCCAATGCGCTGTTCAGCGGCATGGCGCCCAGCGGCGCGGTGGGCGGAACGGTCAATCTGGTCACCAAGCGTGCGACCGACACGCCCACGGCCACGTTCGGCGTGGACTGGCTGTCCGATGGGCAACTGGGCACCACGATTGACGCGGGCCGGCGCTTTGGGACCCGCAACGAATGGGGCGCGCGCGTCAACGGTTCGTTCAGCGACGGCGCCACCACGCTGGACGGCCAGTCCAGAAAGCGCGAATTCCTATCGGCTGGCCTGGATTACCGCGGCAGCGCGCTGACGGCGTCCATCGACGCCTATCACAGCCAGGAATCATTCACGGGCGGCACGCCGGCCATGTTCTGGTTTGCGAGCCCGGTGGTGCCGGTGGCGCCCGATCCTCGCATCAACCAGTTCAGCACCGCCTACGGCAGCATCCAGAGCAACGCCGTCATGGGGCAGGCCGAGTACCGCTTCAATGAGCACGTGTCGGCGTTCG
Source organism: Achromobacter animicus (assembly GCF_040775605.1). Taxonomy (NCBI): domain Bacteria; kingdom Pseudomonadati; phylum Pseudomonadota; class Betaproteobacteria; order Burkholderiales; family Alcaligenaceae; genus Achromobacter; species Achromobacter animicus. The sequence goes on along the minus strand of NZ_JAYGJK010000001.1, from coordinate 3,259,276 downwards.
CGGGCGTGGGCCGGCGTGACAGCGACCAGTCCGGCCTCATCAACGGCACGCATGCCCGGCAGATCCAGCCCAACGGCGACTTCACCGGCCAGATCGTAGGCCAGCGCGCCTACACCGACGCCACTACCGCCGAGGGCGGCTTGCGCACGCGCTTCAAGACGGGGAGCGTGGGCCATGAACTCGTGCTGCAGGCGTCCTACCTCAAGCTCGAGGACGGATCGGCCACCGGTCCGGCATCGGTGTTCCGCTCCAACATCTACAACCCCATCACGCCGGTCATGCCGGCACTGCCGGGCAGCCCGCCCAAAACCAGCGAGAACACGCTGACCAGCCTGGCGCTGGTCGACACCATGTCGTTCCTGGACGACAAACTGCGCGTGACCGGTGGCGTGCGCAACCAGCGCGTGAAGACCAGCAACTTCGACAAGACCGGCAAGACCACGGCGCGCTACGACGAAGACGCCGTGACGCCAGCCGTGGCCGTCGTCGTCAAGCCGTGGGGGCCCGATCTGTCGTTCTACGCGAACTACGTGGAAGGCCTGAGCAAGGGCGACAGCGTCACCGACACCACCGCAACCAACTTTGGCGAAGTCTTTGCCCCCTACAAGACCAAGCAGAAGGAGCTGGGAGTGAAGTGGAACGCCGGCACCTTCACCAACACGCTGGCGCTCTTCGAGATCGAAAAGCCGATGCTCGTGACCGAAGGCTCCACCACCCAGCCCACCTATGCGGACGGTGGCGAAAAGCGCGTGCGCGGCGTCGAGTGGAATACGTTTGGCGAGATCGCGCAGGGCGTGCGCGTGCTGGGTGGCGTCACGTACACGCAGGGCACGCAGGTCAAGACTTCATATGGCCGCTACAACGGCAATACTGCCGTCGGCGCGCCGCGCTGGCAGGTCAACACCGGGGTGGAATGGGATACGCCGTGGGTGCCTGGCCTGACGCTGACCGGACGCGTCCAGGCGACGTCGCGCCAGTACGCGGATTCGGCCAACAACATCGAGATCCCCGGCTGGGGCCAGGTCGACCTGGGCGCGCGCTATGCGACGAAGGTCAATGGCCGCGACGTGGTGCTGCGCCTGAACGTCAACAACGTGTTCAACAAGTATTACTACGCGGGCATCTTCAGCGACACCACGCCCATTGCGACGTTGGGGCCCGCCCGCAGCGTCATGGCGTCCGCCGCCATCACCTTCTGACAGGCGGCCTGCATGGCGTCCGCCGCGCCCTCGGTTCCGGCGATCGGGGCGTGCGGCGGACCCAGACATCATTCATTCCGGGGTGACCATGCCAGTCCTCATCCTTGCCAGCCTGATTGCCTTGTGCATCGGCTGCTTCTGCATCTATCGCGCATCGCCCAACCAGCAGTGGGCAAGCGCTCCGTGGCCCGCCGCGCCCGCCCGCACGGCAGGCATCGTGCTGCTGGCGTTGGGCGGCTGGGGATGCTTGTACGGATTCACCGTGGTCACCGCGGTGTTCGTATTCTGTACGGCGCTGATGCTGTTCTTCTGCCTGATTCCGCATCTGGGCGTATTGCGTCGGATGTACGGCAGAGCCATGCCCGGGGGAGTACGCGATGACGCCCGCTAAGCCAGCGCCCATCCGCCGTGACTGGGTCTCAAAGACCCTGGCCGGCACGTTGTTGGGATTCGCGATCGCCCTGGGCGCCAGCGCGCTGCTGGCCGCCTTGACTTCCGCCGTACCGCTTGCGACGCGCTCGCAGCTTGCCATGTGGCTGGTGCCGCCCGTGTGGCTGGGCATCGCGTCCACCGTCTACTTCTTCGGCAGCGGTCTGCGCGCCTGGTGCTGGCTGGGCGGGATCTGCCTGGCGCTGTACGGCGGGCTGTACGCGGCCGGCGCGTTATAAGCAGGAGGATCTCCATCATGCGAGCCGACTACATCCGCATCTACAAATCGGTCCATACCTGGACGGGCATTCTGACCGGCATGGCGCTGTTCATTGCGTTCTACGCGGGCGCGCTGACCCTCTTCAAGGAACCTATCGCGCGCTGGGCGTCGCCGCGGCCGGACGTGGCGATGGCGCCGCTTGAAACCGCGCCCGACCTGATCGCCAAGACGCTGGCGGCGCGGCCCGACGTGGCCAAGGGCTTCACCATTCATCTGCAGCCCACCGAGAACGTGCCTGCGCGCATGGCATGGGAAGTGCGCGACCCGCAGGCCGACGACCATGACGAGTCATCCGTGCGGCATTATGTCGCCCGCCTGGACGCGGCCGGGGCCGTGCAGATCGGCGAGGCCGAGCCCAGCGGGCTGGGCAATTTCATCGACGTGCTGCATCGCGTGCTCGGTTTGCCGGCGGACAGCGACCCCAACCGCTGGTTCATGGGCGTCGTCGCGTCGCTGTATGCGATTGCGCTGGTGTCCGGCGTCATCGTTCTGCTTCCTTCGCTGGTCAAGGACTTCTTCGCGCTGCGGGTGGGCAAGAACCGCAAACGCATGTGGCTGGACGCGCACAACGTGGTGGGCATCATCTCGCTGCCGTTCCATATCGTGATGGCGCTCAGCTCGGTCGTGTTCGCGTTTCACGATGGCATATACGACATTCAGGACCGGCTGATGTACGGCGGCAAGCTGGAATCGGTGTTTCAGCGCGGTGGTGGCGCTACGCCCGACGCCGCGCCGCGCGATCCATCCGCCATGCTGCCGCCGCAAGAGTTGCTGCAGCATGCGCGCAGGCTGTCGCCATCGTTCGAGCCCATTGCGCTGCAGTACACGCAGGTGACCGCGCCACGCGCCATCGTCCGCATCTGGGGCAAGGACCCGGCCGCGGTGTCGCCCCGCGCCCGCGGCGGCTTCGTGGCGATGGACCCGTACAGCGGCAAGGTGCTCAACACCGACTACCTGCCGGGTCGCCAGGATGCGGCCAACCTGTGGGTCAGCAGCTTCTTTGCATTGCACATGGCGTCCTTCGGCGGCGCGGCGGTGCAGTGGTTGTATTTCCTGCTGGGGCTGGCGGGCGCGTGGCTGTTCTACAGCGGCAACCTGCTCTGGATCGAGTCGCGGCGCAAGCGCGCGGACCGGCGAACCGGCGCGGTGCCGGTGCAGCGGCTCGACACGCGGTTGATGGCGTCCGCGACAGTGGGCGTGTGCCTGGGCAGCGTGTGCGGCATTTCGCTCATGATGGTCGCCGCCAAGGGTTTGCATGGGCACGTCGCCGACTTGGACATGTGGATCAAAGGACTGTATTACGCGGCGTTCTTCGCGGCCATTGTCTGGTCGTTCGTGCGAGGCGGTGCTGCGGCGGCGGTGCATCTGCTATGGCTGGCGGCCGCGTTCACATTGGCAATTCCGTTGACCTCACTGTTGGGCGTGGTGGCGCCGTCAACCGGCTTGTGGGCGCACTCGTCGGCAGCAACGCTGGGCGTGGACGCGACCGCGCTGGCGATGGCGCTCGGGTTCACATGGATGGCGCGAGTCACGCAGCGACGGCTGGCGCACGGCGAGGCAGATAGCGCGTGGGCGCTCCGGCGCTCGCGCCCCGGGGCGGACACCACAGCTGAATCGCACGCTTGAGCGCCGGGCCGCCCGCCCGGCACCTCATACAAGCAAAAAAACCGCGCGCTCTTGCAGATTTTTAGTCTCTGTGCCCGGCGATCCAATCCTCGTCAAAACGTGAATACCAGACAGATCTGATTCAGTCAGAGTATTTGTGCTCAATGTTTATTCGGAAGGGTTTTCTAGCATTGACCCCTAATGCAAACGTCCTGCGTCGAGCGCGACCAATTGAAATTGGCTGCGCCGCTCCCGGTCCACTCGCTGGGCGTGACGACGACGCGGATTTATCAGCCAATCCAAGCAGGGGGGAACATGCGTTGCGGGTGCGATTCTGTGGAAAGCGGCGTGCATGCGGTTTCAAAGGCAACCGGTCACGCCAAAATAAAAAAATCTATATTCGTTGATCGCGGGAAAGCCGGCCCAGGTGCTTTCAGACACCGCCGTGCAACGTGTTTCATCGCGAGCGTGGCGTTGCTGGCGCCGGTTTCGGCGCTGGCGGACATTATCGGTGAAAGCGGTGTCGCCGGCGTAGGTGGCACATCCGGCATGCGCGGCGGCGATGGCGGCGCCGGGCACACCGCTGTCGTTATCACGGACACCACGCCGTTCGAGAACGCGGAACGTCTGATCGGCGGCGCGGGTGGCGGTGGCGGCGGTGGCGGCGGGGGCGGGGGCCAGGTAAGCGGCAGCGGCGGAGCCGGCGGCAATGGCGGCCAGGGCGGACACGGTGTCGAGCTGTCCGCGGACGGCGCGGTGTTGACCAACCGGGATCTGATGCAAGGGGGCGCCGGTGGTGGCGGCGGGGGCGGCGGCGGCAGCGCGTTCAACATGGGGTCGGCCGCCGGCGGGAGAGGCGGCGATGGCGTGGGCGGCGCGGGCGGCGGCGGCGGCGGTGGCGGCGATATTCCCTTGAATGGAGTGCCTATGCTGCCAGGCGACGGCGGCAACGGCGGTCAGCCAGGGCTGGATGGCACCGTGGGCTCCGCTTTTTTTGGCGCCGGCGGCGGCGGTGCGGGCGGCAGCCTTAATCCGTTTGGCTGCGAAAGCGCCAATGGCGCCGATAGTGGTTGCGGTGGAGCGGCCGGGGCCGGCGGCGGGTTGGCCTACGGCGCGGGTGGCGGGCAGCCTGGCGCCTCCAACAACCTGAATGGCACGAACGGCGCGAACATCGTTTCTTCCCGGACGGGCGCCGGAGGCGGGGGTGGCGGCGCGCCCGGTGGCCTGGGGGGCAGAGGCGGCGGCGCCGAAGGCGGGCCTACGGGGTCAAGCGCTGGCGGCACGTCGTTGGGCGGCTATGGCATACACGTCGTGGGCGCCAACACTGTGATCACGAACGCCGGCCGCATTGTCCCGGGCACGGGGTCGGAGCAATCGGTGGCGATCCTGTACGCCGATACGGCCCACAATTCAGTGCTGAGGTTGCAGGCCGGCAGCGATATCCAGGGCACCGTAGATGCCACCCGATCCACCAACAACAAGCTGGTGCTTGACGGCGCGGCAGGCGTCGACCCGACGACCGGCGCTTCAATGGCTTTCGACGTTTCGAAGTTGGGCGCTGCGGGGGGCGTTGGCGCCAACAAGGACGTGTACCAGGGCTTCTCCGCTTTCGAGAAAGCCTCCGAAGGCGCCTGGCAATTGGTCCATGCGCCCACGCAGGCACGCACCGCGTGGCGCATCACGGGCGGCACATTGGCCATTACCAGCGGCGACAGTCTTGGCAGCACGCTCGATGCCGTGACGCTGGACGGCGGAACGCTGCAGCTCCAGGACAACGCGGCCCTCCACCATGATGTGGTCGTTGACAGCACGGGCGCGATCAGCGTCGACGACGGACAGCAGTCAGTGCTGCACGGCGTGCTGACCGGAAACGGCAGCGACTTTGCCAAGACGGGCGGGGGCGCCCTGGCCATCGCAGCCGACGGCAACTTCCACGGCGTCACGCATATTGACGACGGCACGCTGCTACTCGGCGCGGGCGGCACAAGCGGCGCCATCGGCAGCGGCGCTTTCATCAACCACGGCACGCTGGCGTTCAACCGCGCGGATGACTTTGTGTTCGGCAATGCGATCGCCGGCACAGGGAATGTGGTGAAAGCGGGCCCGGGCCTGACGACGCTGACGGGGCCGCTGACTTACACCGGCTTGACACTGCTGAACCAGGGAGAACTGGCCATTGACGGTACGACGCTGGGCTCGATGTCAAGCGCGGCGGGCGTCATGGCAAAGCTCCCGCCGCAACACACGCTGACCTTGCGCAATGCAGAGTTGAACGGCTGGATGCATGTGCCGGACACATTGAACGTGGATGCCTCCAGCCGCTGGAACATGTTCACCGGGCCGGACAATCCCACATACAACCCCGTATACGCGACCACCAGTCACGGGACCATAATTAGCTTCGCTGGCGAGATCAACCTTGCCGGCCGCATCAACTTCATGCCGCCCGGCACGGCCAATGGCCTATCCGGCGGCAGCGTGCTGGTCGCCGACAACCTGAACGGCCAGGACGGTATCGTCCAACTGCATGTGCAGTCGACGGAAACCGGATTCACCGATCTCATTCGGCTCAACGGCGGCGCCGTCGGAACGACTCATCTGGTTCTGCAAATGGATGAATCCTCCGTTGGGGACGCGCTTACCGGCGACGGCGTGATGGTTGTCCAGGCAAATGGCCCGACCGACAACGCGTTCGTGCAACGGGAGGAAACGCCAGGGGCAAACCGCAGAGGGGCTTTTCTCTACCGGTTGCAACACGGATCAAATGTTGTCAATGGCGTACAGGTTGCTCCGCATAATTGGTATGTGCGCAGCGAAGCGCGGCCCGAGGTTTCCCTGTATTCCCAACTGGGCAATCAGGCCGCGCGCCACGGAGAACTGACCGTCGGCACGCTGAATGACCGGATGGGGGCCACCGAAAGCCTGGCCCGCAAGGTTTACCCCATCGTGTGGGCACGCAGCCTGGCGGACTTGGGGCGTAATCACGGCAGCAGCGCCGGACTGGCCGCGCAAGACGTCGCGACGCGCTCCAGGCTGGCGGGCGTCCAGCTTGGAACCGACGTCTATGTAAACTTTCAAGGCTTGTCGCGGCGCAGTGCGGGGGTCTTTGCGTCAGCCAGCACCATGAAGACCGACGTGGACCATTATCTGGACGTCAGCAAAGAAACCGTCGACGCGGGGCGCAGCGAGCAGACGGCGTATAGCTTGGGCGGCTACTACACGCTGCTGGATGGAAAGGGCAGCTATCTGGATCTGGTCACGCAGGTCAGCCGCTACGACGTCAAGGCCAATTCGGCTGCGGGCGCAGGTCAGTTGACCACCACGGGGTGGGGCGGCTTGATTTCCGCGGAGGCCGGGAAATCATTCGCCGTCGGCGACGACGCCAGCAACCTCCGGCTTGAGCCCCAGGCGCAGGTGATCTATCAGCGGATCAAGTTCTCGGGCGGTCAGGACGACGCAAGCGCGGTGGAGTTTCCCGGCGTGAACAGCCTGACGGGCCGACTGGGCCTGCGCCTGTCCAAGACATGGGATGCCGATTCCGCCAAGGCCAGTACGGCTTGGGCGACGGTCAACCTTCTAACCACCGCAGGCCACTCGTCAAGCCGCTATGCGACGGCCACGCAGGGCGACATCACCTTCAAGAACAAACTTGCGGGTCCGCGAGCGGGTTTGACGCTGGGATACGACAGCCTGCTGGGCGGAAATACTTTCCTGAATGTTCAAGCCGGCACCGAACAAGGCATCGGTAGCCGCAAGTCCAGCAACTACAACCTCAACGCCGGGATCAAAATCATCTTCTAACGATGGCGCAGCATCGCGCGCGCTACTTACTTGACGACGTAATTCTTCGCCTCGGCCTCGCCCGCCCACTTGCGCAGCGCGCTGATGAACTCCGGGCACACATTGCCATCGACGCTGGTGTCGGTGATGACGCTGTCCTGCATGCGCATCAGCACCTTGCACTCATACACGCGCGTGCGGTTGGCGTAGTGGCCGGTGCTGCTGTTCTGGAACACCGGCGTGGCCGCCGTGGTGTTGGTGGCGGGGATCATGCCTACGACTTGCTGGCTGGTGCTGTCCACCACCCATTCGGTGTAGGGGGCGGACTGGTAGTCCGACCATTCCAGCTCCATCGTGTTGCCCACCGGCCGGATTTTGGACGGCTCGCCCAGCGCCGCAATGGCGTCGTCGATGGAGCGGCCTTCCATGTTCATGGCGACGTTCACGCTGGGCGAAAACGACAGACCCGACTTGAAGACCTGGCTCAGCGACGGCATCGTGGAGCTGCCGCCGGTGGGCATCGGCGCGCAGCCGGCCAGACCCAGCGTGAGGAGCAGGCCGGTCAACAGAAGGAAGGAACTGCGGTGTCGGTTGGAATGCGGTGTCGGCTTCATGGTGTGTGGTCCAGGCTTGCGGGGTGGCAGGTCCCTCGGTAGGCGAGGACACGGCGCCGATTGTTTCTGTTCGTGACGGGGCCATTGATCGCTGGCGCCCTCGACGGCAATTCGCGCGGCCGAGACAAGGATGGCCCGCGCTGGAAAGTGCGACATTTTTACCGAAAAAAGGGGCCGGAGTTCGCAATCCGAAGTGTGAAATTTGTTACCTAATATGCCGGTTGCGCAACGCCATAGAGGGACGGACCCCGGGGACGCTGCGCTAAGATCGTCCCCGCCCAATCCACTGGATTTCACGACGATCATGCCCGCTCGCTTTCAATTCCTGATCCGCGCCGCGTTTGCGGCCCTGGCCCTGGTGGCGGGGCTGGCATCGCCCACGGCGCACGCCGCCGAAAAGCTCTACGGCGGCATCGCCACGGACGGCAAGCATTCCCGGATTTTCTGGGTGCTGCCCGAAACCGACGGCAAAGCGGCTGAAGCCGCCGCGCTGGCTGAATGCCGCAAGGCCGGCGGCAAGGAATGCAAGGTCTTGAGCTGGTTCTCCGACAGCTGCATGGTGTATGCGCGCAACTCCGTTCAGGATCTGTTCCCGGGCAACAGCGTGTCGCCCGAGATGGCCGCCAAGAAGGCGATCCGGCGTTGCACCGCCGGCAGTCCCGACGGCAAATGCCGCCTGACCACCATGCCGCTGTGCGTGGGCCCTGGCTACAGCGCCGCCGACATGCAGGCGCCCGTGAAGGCCACGGCCGCCGATCTGGAGCGGCTGTCGGCCAAGCTGAACCAGCGCGAATACTGGGGCGCCATCGCCGAAAACGAAGAAGGCGGCCTTCTCTATGCCGACGGCTATCCCAACGAGAACGATGCGCTGTCCAAGCTGCTGGATTGGGAAGACTGCAAGGGATGCCGCAAGGTGTTGACCTACACCGATAGCTGCGTGGGCATGGCATGGCCTAAGGGCGCCAAAGGGCGTGGCACCAACTTCACTGTTCTCAATCCCGATCCGAAGACGGCCCGCGATGAGTCGCGCGCCGCGTGCACCGCCAAGACCGGCAGCCCGGCCTGCGTGGCGATGGTGCGTTGCTCGGGCCGTTCGTATATCGACGGCTATGCGGGCGAGGACCAAAAACCGAACTGACGGCGGCGCACGATGCCGCTTGCAATACAAACGGGCCTGAGGGCCCGTTTTTGTTGTTGAAGCCGCCGCGTGGCGCGTTGTGCCAACGCGAGCAAACGATCGTCGAACATATGCAAATAAGCCCGCGTCTTTAAGGCTTCTGGCAATGTCCAAGCAATTACAACCTCTTTGTCTGGTTGTACTTGCGCGGCCTAGAATCAGCCTTGTTCCATAGCAGGCGGCAGGGCATGTCATCGCGACTTTCGATCGAATCGGTACAGCTTCCATTCCTGTCGCAACGGCATCAGGCCGTCCGCGATTTCTACCATCGGATCATCGGTTTGGAAGAGATGCCGGGCGACGGCGACCGCCTGCGATTCGCCTTGGGCGACGCCACGTTGTCGCTGTCGCCGGTGGACAAAGTGAGCCGCGCGGTCAAACCCGACTACCTGGGCATCAAGGCCAGCGCCTACGACGACATCCTGTCGCGCCTGCGCCAGGCGGGCCATCATCCCGTGTGCTCGCTGCCGGATGCGCTGCCGCGTGTCATGTACGTGAAGGATCCTTCCGGCAATCAGCTGGCCATCCTGGACTGAGGCGCGCACGATGAACTTTCAGCAATTGCGATCCGTGCGCGAAGCGGTGCGCCGCGACTTCAACCTGACCGACGTTTCAGAAAGCCTGCACACCTCCCAGCCTGGCGTCAGCCGGCAGATCCGTGAACTGGAAGAAGAGGTGGGCGTCGACATCTTCGTGCGTTCGGGCAAACGTTTGATCGGTCTTACGCCGCCCGGCGAATTGATCCTGCCGCTGGTGGAGCAGATCCTGCAGGCGGCCGACAACATCCGCCATGCGGGCGCGGAGTATGCGGACAGCCGGACAGGCGTGCTCTCGATCGCGGCCACGCACTCGCAGGCGCGCTATGCCTTGCCGCCGGTCATCAAGGAATTTCGCCAGCGCTACCCCGAGGTCGTGCTGCATCTGCACCAGGGGTCGCCCAGACAGGTCTCGGACATGCTGCTAGAAGGCGAGGCCGACATCGGCGTGGCGACCGAAGCCGTGGCGGACTACCCAGGCCTGGTGAACCTGCCGTGCTACCGGTGGAGTCACAGCGTCATCGTGCCGCGAGGCCATCCGCTGGCGCGCCAGCACGACGGCGTCACGCTGTCGCAGCTATCGCGCTATCCCATCATCACGTATGGACGCGGCTACACGGGCCGCGCGCATATCGACGAAGCCTTTGCACGCGCAGGCATCACGCCCGACATCGTCATGACCGCGATGGATGCGGATGTGATCAAGACGTACGTGGAACTGGAATTGGGCGTCGGCATCGTGGCCGCAGTGGCCTGGGACGCCGAGCGCGACAGCCGGCTGTGCGCCATCGATGCGCGGCATCTGTTCGAGATCAACCTGACGCGGCTGGCGATCCGGCGCGGCGCATGGCTGCGCGGCTACGCCTTCCACTTCGTGGAGATGTTCGTGCCCACGCTGACACGGGAAGTGGTGGAGCGAGAGTTGAAGGGCGACGGCTGACGCCGCCGCCATCGGGGCGAAAAAAAAGGAAGGCGCGGTGCCTTCCTTTTTCATTTCGCAACGACCGGATCAGCTCTTGATGAATGCCAGCAGGTCGGCGTTGATCACGTCCGCGTGGGTCGTCAGCATGCCGTGCGGGAAGCCCGGATAAACCTTCAGCGTGCCGTTCTTGAGCAGCTTGACCGACAGGCGCGAGGCGTCGTCGATCGGCACGATCTGGTCATCGTCGCCATGCATCACCAGCGTCGGCACGCTGATGGCCTTCAGGTCTTCGGTCTGGTCGGTCTCGGAGAAAGCCTTGATGCCTTCGTAGTGCGCCTTGGCGCCGCCGATCATGCCCTGGCGCCACCAGTTGTTGATCACGCCCTGCGAGACCTTGGCGCCGTCGCGGTTGAAGCCGTAGAACGGGCCCGCGGCCACGTCCAGGAAGAACTGCGCGCGGTTGTCGGCCAGCGCCTTGCGGAAGCCGTCGAAGACTTCGATGGGCGTGCCGCCCGGGTTCGATTCAGTCTTGACCATCAGCGGCGGGACGGCGCTGACCAGCACGGCCTTGGCGACGCGGCCCTGCGGCTCGCCATGGCGGGCGACGTAGCGGGCGACTTCGCCGCCGCCCGTCGAGTGGCCGATGTGCACGGCGTTGCGCAGGTCCAGATGTTGAACCACGGCGGCGGCATCCGCGGCGTAGTGGTCCATGTCGTGGCCGTCGCTGACCTGGGTCGAGCGTCCGTGGCCACGGCGGTCGTGCGCAATGACGCGATAGCCCTGGGCGAGGAAGAACAGCATCTGGGCGTCCCAGTCATCGCTGGACAGCGGCCAGCCGTGGTGGAACATGATGGGTTGGGCCGTCTTGGGGCCCCAGTCCTTGTAGAAGATTTCAACGCCGTCGGGGGTGGTGATCGTGCTCATGTCGGGTTCTCCGGGGGTTAGTTGGACCGCAGGGATAGACTAGGGCCTTATGCGTCACCGGGAAATCCTACGCTGGGCTTGGCGCGTCATACAAAGGTATAAGCGGGATTTCGCGGCGGATGTGTCCAATCCGCCACCACCCGTCTTTACGCGGTCTGCGCGCCTTGCAGCGCGTCGGCCACGCATCGCGCCATGGCTTCACCGTCCACCGGCTTGTCCAGGTACGCACAGGCGCCCAGCGCCAGCAGCCGCTGCCGCGCCGCCTCGGTGGGGAAGGCCGTCATGAAGATCAGGGGAAAGCGGCGCCCTGACGCGATGAGCTCGGCCTGCAGCTGATCGCCCGTCATGGGCGACATCTGGACATCGGTGATCATGCAGTCCGGGTCGCTGCCTCGCGGGTCGTTCAGGAACTCGGGGCCCGAGCCATAGGCGCGCACCTCGTAACCAAGCGAGCGAAGCAGGCTGCACAGCGCGATCCTGACCCCATCGTCGTCGTCGACAACCGCGATAGTGGGAGTGTGGTTCATGTAAGAAAATCCTTCGGGCCGGTCGGATCACGATGCGCATCCGATGCCCGGCATGTTCCGTTATGAACCTTTGCGCCTGCCGCGAAAATCATACAGAGGTTTGTCCCATCCCCGGGTCAGGACGCGGAAACGCCCAGCGCCTCGGCATGGCGGACCAGATCGGCGAGCGATCGGACCCCCATCTTGCGCATGACGTGGCCGCGGTGGATCTTGACGGTGATCTCGCTCAGGCCGATCAGGCCCGCCACCTGCTTGTTCATCAAGCCTGACACCACGTGCGCCATGACCTCCCGCTCGCGCGGGGTCAGGGTCTCGTAGCGGGCGCGCAGGCCGTCCATGGCTGCATCGCGGGAGCGGCGCTGGGTGTCACGCTCGATGGCGGCCGAAACCGCATCCAGCATGTCCTGTTCGCGGAATGGCTTGGACAGGAAGTCGACCGCGCCGGCCTTCATGGCGCGCACGGTCATGGGAATGTCGCCGTGGCCGGTGATGAACACGATCGGCAGGTCGATGCCTTGGCGGATGAGCTGGTCCTGGAAGTCCAGGCCGCTGATGCCCGGCAGCCGCACGTCCAGCACGATACAGCCGGGCGCGTCGGGAATCTGGGTCTGCAGCAGTTCGGCGGGCGACGCGCACAGGGTGGTGCGCAGGCCGATCGAGCGGAACAGGCTGTCCAGCGAGGCGCGCACGCTGGCCTCGTCGTCGACGACGATCACCTGGGATTGCGGAGCGGCGGGCGCGGCCCCGGTGGCGGAGAGGTGGTTCATGTGGAAGGGTTCCCCTGCGTGGTGGCGAGCGTCAGCGTGAAGGCCGCACCCGCGCCAGGCTTGTTTTCGACGGTAAGGCTGCCGCCATGGGCCTGCGCCGTGGTGCGGCAGATCGGCAGGCCCATGCCCATGCCTTGCGGTTTGGTGGTGAAGAAGGGATCGAACAGGCGTTCCAGGTCGTCCGGCGCGATGCCCGGACCGGTATCGCCCACGGAAACGGCGACCAGACCGTCGTCGTGGCGCCGGGCGCTGACGGACAACTGGCGGGCCTGCGTCTGGCCGGACATGGCCTGGCTGGCGTTGACCATCAGGTTGACCAGCACCTGCTGAAGCTGGATCCGGTCGCCCATGATGAGCGGCAGGCCCGGCTCGATGTCCACCTGCAACGCCACGCGCTCGCGCGTGAGTTCGTGCGCGACCAGACGGGTGGCTTCGTCGATGACGGCGCCGATATCCAGCGGGGCCTGCTGCACCGGCGCCTTGCTGAGGAACGCGCGAATGCGTTTGACGATCTCGCTGGCGCGCCGGCCTTCGGAAATGATGCGTTCCATGGCCAGCTCGACCTCATGCAGATCGGGCTGGGGACGGCGCAGCCAGCGCATGCCCGCGTCGCCGCTGGTGACGACCGCCATCAAGGGCTGGTTGACTTCGTGCGCGATCGACGCCGTCAGTTCGCCCAGCGTGGCGACACGCGCCGCGTGCGCGAGTTCGGTCTGCGCCAGCAGCAGCGCGTCCTGCGCCTGCCTGCGCTCGGTGATGTCCACCACGAAGACCAGCACGGAACCGTCCACGTCGTCGGCCGGCGGGAAGGTGATGGTGAACAGCACCGGCACCCGCGAGCCGTCCGCGTGCACGACCTCGGTCTCGCCTTCGTGGAAGGCGTCGCCCTGGGCAAACGCCGTCAGGGACCGCGCAAACATGCGGTCGTCTTCGCACAGGATGTCGTCCACGGAGTAGGGCGCGCTTGGGGCGGCCGGCCGGCCCACCATGGCCAGGAACGCGGGATTCATGTCATCCACGTCGGTCAGCTTGCGCATCTGGCCGATGAATTCGGGATGCTGGGCGAGGTGGGCGGTGAGGGCGGGGCCATCCATCAGACCCAGGGCGGTCAGCTCGGTGCGCACGGCGCGCCAGTCTTCCTGGATGACACCGATGCGGCTGGCGTCGAACATGCGGCGGTAGCGTCTTTCGCTGCTGACCAGCGCGGTGTAGGCGGCCTTGCGGTCGGTGACGTCGCGATGCGTTTCCATGACGCCGGTGACCCGGCCCTGATGATCCCGTTGAAGCACCCAGCGGCTTTCCAGCACCAGCGTGGCGCCGGCCTGGGTCTTCTGTTCCAACGTACCGTCCCAGCTGCCGGTAGACAGAAGTTCGGCCTCGATGGCCTCGCGGCGGTCGGGGTAGCGGGTATGCAGCAGGTCATCGGCAACGCGGCCCAGCGCCATGCTGGCGGGCCAGCCATAGGCGTCTTCGGCGGTGCGGTTCCAGAAGTTGATCACGCCTTGGTGGTCGCGCACGAAGATCATGTCGTGCGACAGATTGAGCAGGCGCGCCTGCGCGGCGAGCCTGCGGGTGGCGCTCTGGTTTTGAAGCGCCAGCAGCGCCGCAATGCCGATGGCGGCCAGGCTGACCAGCGCCCGGGCCGTGGGCGAACCCACATGATTCAGACCGTGGGAATTCAGATAGGCCGCGATGGTGAGCACGATGCCGCCGGTGCCCGCTACGATGATGTCCAGGCGCCGGAATGTGCGCGCCGCAAGCAGCACCACCACGACATAGAGCACGGCCACGGCGCCGTCGAAGTCGGTGAACGTGTCCACCACGGCAATGACCAGCGCCAGCAGCAGGGCGGCCGCGCGAAACAGAAATTGCATGCGATGCGGGCCCGCGGTCTCCGGGGCGCCGGGACGCGACTGCTGCGGCGGCTGGCCAGGTGCGCGGCCGAGTGTCGACGTGAGCAAGATCCACCTCTGGGTAAGGGCGCGCGCGTCGGGCAGGAAACCGGGGGCACGCAATGAGACCCGCACATTATCAGCCATCTTTGGAAGAAGACACGCGTATTTCCTGGGTAAACCTTGGTATGACCCGAGAAAACGATGAGCCGATTTTGCTGGCGGGGCGCCGTGGCTATTCTGGTTTCCATCGGGAATCGAAGCCCGAATCGTGAAGCCAACCCCTGAAGCCAACCCGGAGAAATTCCATGAACGATCTTTCGCTTCAAAGCCGCATCACCGCTCCCCTGCGCACCCCCACCGACCTGGGCGCCGAGGCCAGGGTCGACATCGCCGCCGCCCTCACGGGCCTGCTGGCCGACATGTTCGCGCTGTATCTGAAGACCAAGAACTTTCACTGGCATATGTCGGGTCCGCACTTTCGCGACTATCACCTGATGCTGGATGAGCAGGGCGACGAGATCTACGCCACGACGGATGTCATTGCGGAACGCGCCCGTAAGGTAGGCGGCACGACGCTGCGTTCGATCGGCCACATCCAGCGCCTTCAGCGCCTGGCCGACAACGACGCCGACTACGTGACGCCCGAAGACATGCTGGCCGAGCTGGCCGACGACAACCGCCGTCTGACGGGCTTCCTGCGCGCCACGCACGCCGTGTGCGAGGAACACAACGACGTCGCCTCGACCAGCCTGATCGAAAACTGGATCGATGAGGCCGAGCGCCGCACCTGGTTCCTCTACGAATCGACCCGCGCCGCACGCTGATCCGACCCGGCCACATGCAGTCCTGACCTTCGCGCCGCGTGCGGCGCGTCCAGGAGACGTTTCATGTCATACGACTATCCCGCGGCCGTCCTGCCTGCCGGCACGACCGCTCCGTCCTTCGCCTTGCCGGCCACGCCGGACCAGACGGTTGCGCTGGAAGAATTGCGCGGCCGGCCGCTGATCCTGGCGTTCTATCCCGCGGATTGGAGCCCCGTCTGTGGCGACCAGATGGCGCTGTACAACCAGATCCTTCCTGAATTCCACAAGGCCGGCGCGCAGCTGGTCGGCATTTCGGTGGACGGGGTCTGGTGCCACGCCGCGTTCGCCGCGGACCGCAAGCTGCATTTCCCGCTGCTGGCGGATTTCGAGCCCAAGGGCGAGGTCGCCCGGCGCTACGGCGTCTATCGCGAACAGGAGGGCATCGCTGATCGTGCGCTGTTCGTCATTGACGCCGAGGGCGTCATCCGGTGGAGCTATGTGTCGCCGCTGGGCATCAACCCGGGCGCTGACGGCGTCCTGGACGCGCTGGACAAGCTTGCCCCCGCTTTGCAAGGAGTTCAATCATGAGCCGCCTTTTCATCCCCGTGAATGCCCAAGATCACGCCGAAGGGCCGGACACCGCGCCCGTGACGCTGGTTGAGTATGGCGATTACGAATGTCCGTATTGCGGCGAGGCCTATCCCGTGCTGAAGGCGGTGCAGCGTGCGCTGGGCGACCGGCTGCGCTTCGTCTTTCGCAACTTTCCCATTTCGGAACTGCACCCGGACGCGGTGGCGGCGGCGGAATTTGCCGAGGCCGCCGCGCAGGCGGGCAAGTTCTGGCAGGCGCACGACATGCTTTACGAGCGCCAGAACGCGTTGAAGGAGAGCGATCTGTTCGCCTACGGCGAGGAGATCGGCTTGTCGCCGCAGGTGCTGCACCGCGCTTTTGGCGGGGCGTTCGACTCCAAGATCGAAGTGGACTTTAGCGGTGGCGTGCGCAGCGGCGTGAACGGTACGCCCACGCTTTTCATCAATGGCGTGCGGTACGACGGCCCGCGCGATGCGGACAGCCTGATTGACGCGCTGAACCAGGCGGCGCGTACCGCGCCGGTCCATGCGTGAAGGGGTAGGGACCGGCATCGCCCGGTCGCCGCGTTGCCCTGGGACTTAAGTCTGGCGTTTTGCTGCCGTTACATTTCTCAAAGGAACCCCGGCCGGGTGGCAGGCTTGCCTCCGGCTTTCCAGAGGAAGAGACGCCATGACATCCGTTGCCTCCATCGGCCCCGTGACCACGATCGGTCTGGCGCCGCCAGCCACCGGCGTGACCCGTGCGGGCGACAAGGCCGATATCGCGGCCGTGCCTGCATCGACGACGGTCACGCTTGGCCAAGGCACGTCCCCCGCGCTGACCTACACCTCGCAGCCGGCGGCCGCGGGCGTGGTCTGGGAGCGCGACGCGGCGGACAAGGTGTCCTCCGTCATCGCCGACACGATTTCCGCGCGCACACTAGCCGGGCGTCTGGAAGGCGTGGCTTCTGCGCTGCTGGACCGGTTCCAGACCGACGGCACCAATTATTCGCAGTCTGCCAGGTTGTCGCCGGGCGCCGGCCAGATCGACGCCCTGGGCAACGTGCAGGCAGGTACGGCCACGCAGGCCGAGGATGCCTACACGCTGCGCATCACCACGGCCAGCGGCGTGAAAGTCCAGGTCAGCCTGACCAACACCGCAGATGGCATTGGGGTGCAGATCGACGTGGCCGAGGGCGAGCTGTCCGACACCGAGCGCAAGGCCATCGCCGGTCTATCCGAGGCGTTCCAGGACGCGGTGGACGGCCTGGCGTCGGTGCCGCCGCGCATGGCGTGGTCCAGCCTGGCCAAGTTTGATTCCGCAGTGCTGTCGTCGGTATCGCTGCAGGCCACGACCACGACGGATGGTGTCGTTTCGCAATCCATCGATTTTTCCGCGGACAGCAAGCAGCGGTCGCTGACCATCAAGAACGCCGACGGCGTGGTGAAGGTCGACGTCGACGTAAGCAAGGCCGCGCTCTTTGGCAATGCGCAGCAGCGCGCTGCGGCCGTCAGCGATTATCTGCAGCAGTTCGACGCGGCCCGCAGCCGCGGCAAGGGCAACGAGGCCATGATGGCGGTGTTCAAGGACGCATTCGCCGAACTGCACCAGAGCTACGAGGCCGGCGCCGCCCCGTCCAGCCAGTCGCCGCGCATCGTGGCGGCCGGCTACACGTACCGAAGCCTGCTGTCGGGCGTGGCGGACTTCTCGGCCTCGATCTCGCAGACCATGGACGCGAGCAATCCGTACAGGACCAGCGAAGTCGATCAGTTCACCTATCAGGTCTCGCAGAACAGCAGCACGAGCGGCCGGCCCTTGTTCGATTTGGGTGTCAAGCAGGAGCAGCGTGCCAATCTGACCGCTAGCTACCATTTGGCACTGACGCCGCAGCAGACGCTTGACTTGTCCAAAGACAAGGACTCGCAGAACTACAAGTTCATCCAGATCAAGGACGAGGTCACCAGCCAGACCGGCATCCAGTACGAGCTGGGCGCGCTGGCCGAAGCCACTTTCACGCATACCCGCAATCTGTCGACGCGGGTGCAGTCGTACGTGAAGGGCGAGCTGATCGAAGACACCTTGACCCCCGTGATTGAAACCCGCACGCGCGACCTGCTGTCGCTGGTGCGTGCCGCGGAGCTGGAGCCTTCGGAGAGCGAGCGCCTGCAGCGCCGGGACCCGGCGGCAGCGGATGCGATGCTGCTGAACAAGCATCTGGCGCTGTCGCGCGCAGTGGCGCGGGAACGGCAGGACTGAACGGGCTGCGGGGTCGGAAGATCGCCCGCAGCCGAGCCGCTTTTTACTTGAACAGCGCGGCGTTCTCTTCCAGCACCGCATCGGCGCATTGCGCGTCCAGGTTGCCGCCCGGTGCGCCGGCCACGCCGATGCCGCCGATCACGCTGTTGCCGGCCTTGACCGGCACGCCGCCGCCCAGCAGCAGAAAGCCCGGAATGTCGGTCAGGTTGGCCGCGCCGGGGTTCTTTTGCGCGTTTTCCATCATGGTCAGGGTGGGGGTCTTGGCAGACACCGCGGTAAACGCCTTGGCACGGCTGGCTTCGATGGTGTGCGGGCCGGCGTTGTCGGCGCGCGCAAAGGCCTTGAGCAGGCCGGCGCGGTCCACCACCGAGGCGCTGACGTTGTAACCCTTGGCCTGGCAGGCGGCGACAGTGGCGGTCGCGAGCTTCTGCGCGTCGGCCATCGACAGGTTGTTTTCGCTCAGCACGGCAGCGTTGGCGGCGCCGGCGAAAGCCAGCGTGGAGAGCAGGGCGGCGAGCGTCAGTTTCTTCATGGTCTGCATCCTTTTCGGGGGTGTTGCGGTAGGAGCAGACAGTGTGGCCAAAAGGCCGCGGGCGCGGTATACGCCCGACTACGCGCGCGCCTCCGTAGCGTTACGGAGGCGGCGCCTCAATCGAGCAGCGTCGCGTACTGGCGGATCAGCTGAGCCAGCGACTCGGCTTCCAGCTTGGCAAAGACGTTGGCGCGATAGGTCTCGACCGTGCGCGGCGACAGATCGAATTCGCGCGCAATCTCCTTGTTGCTCATGCCACGCACGATGCGTTCCAGCACCTCGTGCTCGCGTCCCGACAGCCGTGCCAGGCGGTCCGCCGCCGCCTGCGTGACGGCGAGGCGTTCTCGGCTGGCGATGTGCGTGCGCACGGCCGCCTGGACCGCATCGAGGAAGACGTCGTCGTCGACCGGCTTTTGCAGGAACTCCATGGCGCCGCCCTTGAACGCGCGGCGGCACAAGTCTACGTTGGCATGGCCGGTCAGCATGACCACGGGCAGGTCTGACCGTTCGGCCAACTGCGCCAGCACGTCCAGTCCGCTGATGCCGGGCATGCGGATGTCCAGCACCACGCAGCCGATCACCGGCTGCGCCAGCGCGGCAAGAAACGCCATCGGGTCCGCAAAGCCCGCGCTACGCAGGCCAACGCTGCGCAGCAGCAGCCCAAGACCGTCGCGGACCGCGTCGTCGTCATCCACCAGATAGACCAGCGGGGAATGATCGTTGGGATTCATTCGGCGGCTCCGGCCTGCGGCAGGCTGACGGTAAAACAGGCGCCAGCGGGGCTGAGATTGCGCGCGGCTATGCGGCCGTCCATGGAACCGGCCAGCGTATCGCACAGCGCCAAGCCCAGACCCATGCCCTGTTCGCGGGTGGTGAAGAACGGTGCGAAAAGGCGCGGCATGGCGTCCGCGGCAATGCCCGGGCCGGTATCGCTGACGCTGAACTGGTAGCTGCCGTCGGCTGCGCGGCCTTCCAATGCGATCTGGCGCGTGCCCGAGGCGCCGTCCAGCGCATCCGCCGCGTTCTGCACGAGGTTGTGCAGGATCTGTTCGAGGGCTACGCGATCGCCCAGCGGCCGCGCGCCGGGACTGGCGTTGGTCCAGGTCAGGCGGATGCCTTGTCTTGCAAGCTCCGGCTCGCGCAGAAAGCGCAGCGAGGCCACCAGCGCGTCGGGGTCGATGGCTTCGCGCCGCGCGGGCGAACTGGGCTGCACCAGCGCGCGCATGCGGCTGATGATGTCGGCGGCGCGCTTGGCTTGTTCGGCGCTGGCAAGCAGCGCGTGGCGCACGACCGGGCGCTCGTCCTCGTCATCCAGCAGGCGTGCGGCGGCGCGGGTTTGCGCCAGGATGGCGGTCAGCGGCTGGTTGAGCTCGTGCGCGATGCCGGCGGCCATTTCGCCCAGCGTGCTCAGGCGCGCCATGGCCGCCAGACGCACCTGTTCCTGCTGCCGGCGCGCTTCTGCGCGCGAGCGATGCCAGGCGGCGGCGCCGGCCACCAGCAAGCCGCTGGCCACGGCCCAGGCCAGCCACGCGGTCCACGGCCAGAATCCGGGCGTCAACGTGCGGGTGCTGCGCATCTGAAACGGCTGGCTGGCCGCGCCCAGCGGCTTTTGCAGCGCCAGCGTCCAGCCGGGCAGCGCATCGATGGGTTGCTTGTCCAGCAGCGGTAGCGGGGTGCGATCCACCGTCAGGGTCAGGTTGCCCAGGCCCGGCGGAAAGTCGGCGGCCGGCACGAGCTGCCGCGCGTCGATCAGCAGGCTCCACCCGGAAGGCGATACCAGCCAATAGCGCGCGTCGTCGACGGCAATCGTCACGGGGCGACCCAGTTGCCGCGCGCGCTCCACTGCTTGTTGCAGGCCAGCCGGCGCGGGCAGGCTGCCCGCCCAGACGCCGCCCGGCAGATGGCCAAGCCCCAGCAACTGCGGCATGGCGGGCTGCAGGCTGGGGAAGAGACGTTCGGGAGCGGGTGGATGCGACAACGCGGCAAGCGTGGCCAGGACGGCTTCATGCTGCACTGTCTTCTGGCTCAGCATGCGCTGGGCGATGCTGGTGCTCTGGAAGAAGCGCTCGTACTGGTCCACGTACTCCTGCCGCGCGATCCAGATTGCGCCCAGAAAGAACAGGACCAGCCAGCAGATGAAAGCGCGCGTGCGCGAGAGGGGATTCACGCCGGCAATTATGCCTTGCGGCAAATGCGCACCGGAATCCGTAGGGCTACGGAGGGTCAGGCGGCCAGCTTGTGCGGGCCGGCGCCGCCCGCGGGCTGCGAGTTCGCGGACACTGCCATCTGATACAACGCGGCCACCAGGTCCGATTGCGTCACCAGGCCCTGCAGATGGCGCGATTCGTCCAGCACCGGCACGCAATGCAGGCTGTCCGACATCGGACGGGCCAGCTCGATCACGGGCAAGCCGGGTGTGGCGAATGGCACTTCGCTGCGCATGCAGTCGGCCACCAGCAGGTCGGGCGCGGATTCGGTATCCGAGGGGACCGGGGTCAGACGGCTCTTTCTCGCCAGCACATCGTCCTGAGCGATCATGCCGGCGTAACGGCCCGCCGAATCCAGCACGGGCAGGGCCTGCACGCGGTGCTTGTCGAAGAGGCGGACCGCGTAGTCCAGCGGATCCTTTTCCATCACGGTCACCACATCGCGCGACATGATGTCGGCGCAACGCACGTCGCCAAAACGGCGGATGCTGGCGCGCAACTCCGCAGCCAGCACGATCTCTTCCAGGTCTTCCTTGCTGATGTCCAGCAGCTCGCCGCGCTGGCTCAGCGCTTCGTCCAGGTCGGTTCGCGAAAAGCCCAATCGTGCGCTGGGAATCGGATCGCGCGTGTTGTGGCCGGCAGCCGGTTCCGCGTGGCGGCGGGGATAGTTGCGTTTCAGCGCGCCGTTAAAGACCACGGCGATGCACAGCAGGATGACGGAGTTCAGCGCAACGGGCCACAGGGCGAAGGCGTAGCCCAGCTTGGCGACCGCGGGGCCCCCCAGCACGGCGGTCATCGCGACGGCGCCGCTGGGCGGGTGCAGGCAGCGCAGCGAAAACATGGCGCCAATGGCAAGCGCCACGGCCACGGCCGCGGCGATACCTGGGACAGGAATGAATTGGGCGCAGAAGACGCCAATCAGGGCAGACACCAGGTTCCCGGCCATCAGCGACCAGGGCTGGGCAAGCGGACTGGCAGGTGCTGCAAACAGCAGCACGGCCGACGCGCCCATCGGGGCGATGAACCATGGATTGTCGGCGCCCAACGCGTGACGTCCCACCCACTCGGTGCAGAACAGGCCGAGCAGGGCGCCTACCGCGCCGTAAAGTTTCTCGCGTCCGTTGACGCCCACGGGCGCTGGCGCGAACGACCCCAGCCAGCGCTTGAATGCAACACCCAAGACAATCTCTCCTCGCGACGCATTGATATGTCGCGGGGCGACAATTTATCACGCCGCTTATTTCCTGGCGGCATGAGCTTATGCCGCGCAGGCGTAGTCGAGACTGAAAAGCGGGTGGATCAGTCCTTGCCGGTTTCGGCGCCCATGCGTGTCAGCAGCCGCGTCAGTAGCGGGCGCATGGCGTGCAGTTCTTCGAGGTGAGAGGCGGACAGATCTTCGAGCATGCGCTCGGCCTTGGCAGTCAGCACGACCTCGACGCGGCGTCCGTCTTCGGGGTCGGCTTCGCGGCTGACGAGATCCAGCCGCGCCAGACGGCCTACCAGTTCGGCGGCGGTGTGCGGTCGTATCAGCAGACGGTCGGCGATTTCGCCGACATACAGTCCGCGCCGTCCGGGCGCGGTCTTGCGCGTGCCCTTGATGGCGAGAAGCGCCTGATGCTGCTGCGGCATCAGGTCCAGGCCCGCGGCCGCGCTTTCGCTGAACGCCGCGAATTTTCGCAGCGCATAGCGGAAATCCGCGAGCAGTTCGTAGTCGGCGGGAGACAAGCGAGTGGGTGTCGGGGAGGCGTTCACCCGGCGATTCTAATATATGTCGTGGTACGATATATATGACTTTTCGCAAACTCCGTGCGAATACTTCCAACGCTTCCTTGACCATGCCCCCCATTTCCTCTTCCGCCAAGCCCGGACTGCGGCTTGGCGACTTCACCACCGACCGTCGCGTCGTCCTCTTGATGGGCCTTGCCATACCGGTCGGACTGGCCAGTGTCGCCGCCGCCTGGCTTCTCCTTCGCCTCATCGCTCTGTGCACCAATCTGGCCTATCACGGCCTGTTTTCGTTTGCCGACCTGCCCATCACGACGGGGCGGCTCGGACTCGGTTCCGTGTTCATTCCGGTCATCGGCTGCCTCATCATCGGCCTGATGGCGCGCTATGGTTCCGAGAAGATCCGTGGTCACGGAATCCCCGAAGCCATGGAAGCCATCCTGATCGGCAAGAGCCGCATCCAGCCGAAGGTGGCGGTCCTTAAACCCGTGTCGTCGGCGGTGTCCATCGGCACCGGCGGCCCGTTTGGCGCCGAAGGACCGATCATCATGACCGGCGGCGCGATCGGCTCACTGCTCGCGCAGACCATTCACCTGGACGACGGCGAACGCAAGACGCTGCTTGTTGCGGGTGCGGCCGCCGGCATGACCGCGATCTTCGGCACGCCGCTCGCCGCCGTGCTGCTGGCGGTCGAGCTGCTGCTGTTCGAATGGAAGCCCCGCAGCTTCCTGCCCGTGGCCGTGGCGGCGCTGGTGGCGGCCGCAACGCGCGCCTTCATCATGGAGCCCGGCCCGATCTTTTCGTATGCCGGCGCGCTGGCCTTCACGCCGTGGCACCTGGTGGCCTGCGCCGCCGTGGGTGTGCTGGCGGGCTTGGGGTCAGGTGTGCTGACCTCGTTGGTGTACGCAGCCGAAGACCTGTTCGAGAAGCTGCCGATCCACTGGATGTGGTGGCCGGCCATCGGCGGGCTGGCGATCGGCATTGGCGGGTTGATCGAGCCCGCCGCGCTTGGTGTGGGCTATGACAACATCCGGCACATGCTCGCGGGCGATCTGGCTTTTCAGGCCGTGCTGGTGCTGCTGGTGGTCAAGGTCGCCATCTGGTCGATCGCGCTGGGCTCCGGCACGTCCGGCGGCGTGCTGGCGCCGCTGCTGATCTTCGGCGGCGCGATCGGTGCGCTGGCGTCGCCCGTGCTGCCGCAGGCAGATCCCGGCTTTTGGGCGCTGGTGGGCATGGCGGCGATGATGGGCGGCACGATGCGCGCGCCGCTGACCGCCACCCTGTTTGCCGTCGAATTGACCGGCAACATGCACGCGCTGCTGCCGGTGCTGGCAGCCTGCGTGTTTGCGTATGGCGTGACGGTGCTGCTGCTCAAGCGGTCGATTCTGACCGAGAAGATCGCGCGTCGCGGCCACCATATCAGCCGCGAATACCGCGTGGATCCGTTCGATCTGCTGCGCGTGGCCGACGTCATGACCACGCCGGTGCAGACGTTGCCCGACACGATGACGGTGGCGCAGGCCGTCGCGCATTTCACGACCGCGCAGCCGGTGCATACGAGTTATCCGGTGCTGGACGGGCAGGGCGTCGTGGTGGGCGAAGTGACGCGTGCCGACACCCTGGCGTGGGCGCTGCAAGGTGCGCCGGACGAACGGACGCTGGCGCAGGCGCTCGATGGGCGCGAGCTGGTGTACGGGCACGCTGATGAACTGGCCAGTCAGATCGCCGACCGGATGGCGTTGTCCGGGGCGGGGCGCGTGCCTATCCTTGATCGCGATAGCGGCCGCCTTCTGGGCATCGTTGGACGAAAGGATCTGTTCCGGTCCCGCGCGCGGCGGTTGCGCGAGGAAAGCCAACGGGCGGCGTTCTTTCGCCGGGCACAGAAGCCAGTCTGACTAAGTCGCCGCAGCGACTTTGCCGCCCGACGCGCGCAGTTCCCACAGCACGTCCAGCACGTGCTGCGTGGCGGCTTCCACTTGCCCGGCACGATGCGCGATGCCCAGTGGACGCCACAACGCGGGCCGCACCGGCCGCATGATGACGCGGGGATCGGGTTGCGGCGCGGTGGCCTCATGCGGCAGTAGCGTCGCGCCATAACCTGCAGCCACCAAACTCTTGATGGCGTCGTTGTAGTTCAACTGAATGCGCGCGCGAGGGTTGAGTCCAGCGGCCGCGAACCATTCTCCGGTCAGGCGCGACAGCCGCGTGCTGGCGTCATTCAGAATCAGCGGCCGTTCGGCCAGCCACGCGGGCGTGAGGCGCGCTGGCGCTTTCCAGGCCGCAGGTAGAAAGGCCATCACCGGGTCGCGGCGCCACGGACGCAGCACCAGACCGTCGATGGGCGGCTGGGGCAACGCGACCAGTCCCACATCCAGCGTGCCTTCGGCCAACCGCAACAAGGTTTCCTGCGACGTCAGCACCGCGACTTGCACGTCGATGCCGGGGTGATCGCGTCCCAATGTTTCCAGCGCCTGCGGCAGCAGGTGGGCGATGGCCCCGGTTGACGCCCCGAGCCGCACGCGGCCCGCCAGCCCTTGCACTTGCCGCTGCACGTCATCCAGCGCCTGGTCTGCCTCCGCGAGCAAGCGGCGCGCACGTTCCAGCAAGGTTTCTCCGATTGACGTCGGCCGGACCTGGCCGCGTTTCCGGGTGAGGAGCGGGGCGCCGACGCGGGATTCGAGGTCCGATACGTGCAGGCTGACCGTGGGCGGCGCCAGATGCAGGGCGCGCGCGGCGTCGGCGAACGAGCCGAGGTCGGCAATGGCGACCAGGGTGCGCAGACGGTCCAGGCTGATTTCGCGCATGAGAGTTTCCGGGGCTGGGTGTCGGCTTCGGTTGCGGATTCAGGGTCAAATCCGATATCGGCTCAGTTCAGAAATCCTGAACCAAACGATCATGATATTCGACTTTTCTTATCTCGCCCGCAGATCGAAGATAAGGTCCATTCCTGAACGAATCAGGCAACGCCGAACCACCCGGACAGCATCATGACCCAACCACTTGTTTTCATCGACGGCGACCAGGGCACGACCGGTCTGCAGATCCACGAACGGCTCAACGGCCGCAGCGATTTGCAACTGCTGACGCTGCCGGAGTCCGACCGCAAGAACCCGCAGCGCCGCGCTGATGCGATCAATTCCAGCGACATCGCAATCCTCTGCCTGCCCGACGATCCCGCGCGCCAGGCGGCCGCGTCCGTCGTCAATCCCAAGGTGCGCATCATCGACGCCAGCTCCGCGCATCGCACGGACGCGGGCTGGGTGTACGGGTTTCCGGAAATGAGCGCCGGCCAAGCCGAGCGCATCGCCCACGCGCTGCGGGTCAGCAACCCCGGTTGCTACCCCACCGGCGCCATTGCGCTGCTGCGGCCGTTGGTCCAGGCCGGCCTCGTGCTCGCCGACTATCCGGCGGTCATCAACGCGGTGTCCGGCTACTCGGGCGGCGGCCGGGCCAGTGTGGATGCCTATGAAGGCGCGGATGGCCCGCGCGGTCCCGCGTTTCAGGTCTACGGTCTGGGCTTGGGGCACAAGCACACCCCCGAGATCGAGCGGCACGCCGGCCTCACGCAGCGTCCCGTTTTCGTGCCGTCTTATGGCGCTTTCCGCCAGGGCATCGTCCTGACGATTCCGCTGCACCTGCGCCTGCTGCCTGCTGGTGTGGATGCCGAAAAAATGCACGAATGCCTGCAACAGCACTACGCCGGCACGAAGCACGTGCAGGTCGTGCCGCGCGACGAGGCCGCCGCGCACACGAACCTGAATCCCGAGGCGCTGAACGGCACGAACGATCTTCGCTTGGGCGTCTACGGCAATGCGCAGCACGGTCAGGTGCTGCTGACGGCCGTGTTCGACAACCTCGGCAAAGGCGCCTCGGGCGCGGCGGTGCAGAATCTGGATCTGATGCTGGCGGCGATGCGTTGACGCCGATGGCCGCGGGGCCGAGCCATCGGCCGCCGCCCCGGGCACACATCTCTACTTGTCGAGCCAGGGCGCTTCTTTCCAAAGTTGCTGGAACTGCGCTTCGCCCGCCTTCAGCTCTTTCGCATATTCAGCGGGCGGCAAGTAACGCAGCGGCGCGAACATCTCCTGGGCCTTGGCCTGGAATTCCGGATCGTCGACCGTACGCTTGACCGCCGTGACCAGCTTCGTGCGCACGTCGTCCGGCAACCCCTTGGGCGCGGCCAGCCCGCGCAGCGAAGCCAGTTCAAAATTGAAGCCCTGTTCCTTGAACGTGGGCACGTCCGGCAGCGCGGCCGAGCGCGTGTTGCCCATCTGGCCCAGGAAGCGCAGCGGCGTGCCGCCTTTCTGGTATTGAAGCGCCTCGCCCACGTTGATCGCGCCGATCGTGATCTCGCCGCTTGCCAGTGCACCGCGCACCTCGCCTGCGCCCTTGTACGGGATGTGGCTGAGCTTCGTGCCGGACGCCCGCTCGAACCGGAGCATGGCCAGGTGGTCGTCCGACCCCGTGCCCGTGGTGCCGACGGTAACCTTGCCGGGGTTCTTCTTCGCGTAGGCGGACAATTCCGCAAGGTTCTTGACCGGGTTGTCGATCAGGACCGTGAAGGCGCCGGGATCATCGATCAGATTGCCCAGCAGGTCAAAACTCTGCCAGGTGAAGGCGGTCTTGCGTTCGATGGGAATCGTCAACAGGTTGGGCGTGTTGATGAAGCCGATGGTGTAGCCGTCCGGCTGCGCGCGCGCCAGTTCCGCGAAGCCGATTGCACCGCCCGCGCCCGGCCGGTTCAGCACGACGATGCGCGCGTCACCGCCCAGGTGCTTCTGCAGGTAGGGCGCCATCATCCGGGCCACCAGATCGGTGCCGCCACCCGGTCCGTATGACACGATCAGGTTGATCGGTCGGTCCGGATAGCCGGCGGCCTGCACGGCGCCGGAGAACATTGCGGCGCCCGCGAGCAGGGTGGCCAGGGTGCGCAGCGTGCGGCGCTTGTTTTGTTGTTGCATGGTTGTCTCCTCAGGGGTTCTGGCGGTCACCGCGCCGGCCTTTGTATCTGGACCCGCGCGTGTGCCGCGTTGTTATGTCAGCGTGGCGATACGTTTGGCGGCCAGCGGCCACACCTCCGGATTCACAAGTTGCGGCGGCCGCTCGCCGCGCAGCATCGCGGCAAGCTGCGTCGCCGATGAGCGGGCGACGCTGCGGCGCGCCTCATGCGTGACGCCCGCGGTGTGGAAGGTGGCGACCACGTTGTCCAGGGCCAGCAGCGGGGCCGAGCGATCGGGCGGCTCCTGTTCCCAGACGTCGAGCCCCGCGCCTCGCAGATGCCCATTACGCAGCGCGTCATGCAATGCGTCCTCGTCGTGGATGCCGCCGCGCGCCGTCGAAACGAACACTGCGCCGCGCTTCATCGCTGCAAAGGCCTTCGCGCCGATCAGTCCTCGCGTGGATGCGTCCAGCGGGCAATGCAGCGACACGATGTCCGATTGCGCCAGCAACTCGTCCAGCCCGACGGGTTCGGCGCCGCGGCTGCGGATGGTCGCGGCGTCCAGCAACGGATCGTGGGCGATGACGCGCAGGCCGAAGCCTTGCGCGATGCGGGCAACGCTGGTGCCGATCTTGCCGATGCCTACCAGACCGATGACGCCGCCGTGGATTTCATGGCCCATCAGATCTTCGCGGGTGAAACCTGTGTCCCGGCGCAGGCGGTTGTGCGATTCGACAATTCGCCGTTGCACGGCCAGCAGCAGCGCATACGTGTGTTCGGCTACGGATTCCGCGTTGCCGCCGGCCTGATTCACGACCGCGATGCCGGCCGCGGTGCAGGCCGCCACGTCGATGGTGTCGTAACCCGCGCCGCCCGATGACACGCACACCAGATCCGGGCATTGCGCGATCAACTCGGCGTTGACGAACCACCGGCGCGGTAGCTCATCCTTGGCCGCGGACACATGGTAGGCGTGGGCGGTCTTCAGGCCGGCCAGCGTGCGGGCGTCGTCGCCGGTCGCAGGAAGCACCGACAATGCGATTCCGGGCGTGGCGCCGATGATCTCGTCGAACACCGGATTGAGCCAGAGATCCAGCCTGCAAAGGCGTGCCGGGTGGCGGGGCGTAGCGGTCGTCACAGCACGCCTCGCGACTTGAGGGCCGCGTCGACCCAGCTGCGATCCAGCGTGCCGCGCTCGATGTCCTTCAGGACTTGCGCCTCGGCTTGGGCGATGGCGCGAACCCGTTCTGCGATGGCCGGAGCTTCGTCAGGCCGGATGGCCAGCAATCCGTCGGCGTCACCCACCAGCAGGTCGCCGGGCATCACGACCATGCCATCTACGGTGACGGGCACGTTGATGGCGCCGGGGCCGTCCTTGTAAGGACCCCGATGCGCGACGCCGCGGGCATAGACGGGAAAATCGCCCTCGCCGATGGTTTCGCTGTCGCGGATGGCGCCGTCAATCACAAAGCCGCCCAAGCCGCGCTTGGCTGCCCAACCCACCATGATTTCGCCGATGATGGCGTTGCTCATGTCGCCGCCCGCGTCAACCACGATGACATCGCCGGGCTGCGCGGTATCAATGGCCTTGTGCACCATCAGGTTGTCGCCGGGCCGGGTGCGCACCGTGAAGGCGCGGCCCAGGATCCGGCGCGTCCGGTGCATGGGTCGCAAGGACGACGTGCCCGTGCTGCGGCTCATCGCATCGCTGATGTTTGCCACCGCCAGGTCTTGGTAAGCCGCGAGCGTCTCGCGGCTGGGACCGGGCGGGCAGTCGTGCAGGGTGAATCCAAAATCCGGCATGTCGCCTCGTCTCCAGAGTGGTTGTTTGTGGCGACTCTACGCCCGCATATTCCGGAGATAAAGCGAATAATTTGACTGCGGAAACAACGCTTTTTAGAAACGGTGGCTAGTGGGGGCAGCGTGCTTCGCCGTCAGATCATGCCGGCGGGCGCGTGGAAATCCAGGCACGCCTCGGCATGCGCGCGCAGGGTTTCAAGCATTGGCCGGGTATCGTCACGGCGCCATTGGAAGGTGTAGGTGAGGGGGCGCAACGGCGGAAATGCAGGCAGGGGTCGCAAATGGCCCCTTTCGATCAGAATGCCGGCCCACGCTGATGGCAGGAAGCCCACGCCCAGGCCTTGCTGCAACATGGCTGCAATGCCGCCCCAGCCGTTGCAACACTGGTTGCGGCCGGGCGACACGCGCTGCTCGGTGAGCCAGTCATCGAGAATGCGGATGGCGCCCGAGCTTTGCGGGAGCGTGATCAGCGTCAGGCCTGGCAGGTCGGCCGGGGTGACCGCCGCGGGATTCGTCACGGCGCTTGGCGCAGCGACCCATTCGAATTGCGCGCTGCCGATAACGCGGGACGCGATGGCGGGGCGGGACGAAGGGCCGGCGATCACGGCGAAGTCCAGTTCGCCTTCCTCCAGACCGCGCTCGACCAATTCGCCGACGCCCACGAATGGCTCGACGAGCAGGTTGGGGTGGGCCCGCTGGATGACTTCGATCAGCTTGGCCATCCAGGTCAGCGACGTCAGTTCGCCCGCGCCAAACCGGCAGCGGCCCGAGTAGCTGAGGTTGTTGCTGGCCTGCTGCATGAACTGGTCGGCGTTTCGAAGCAGATCCTTGGCGTGCGGCACAAGTTGTTCGCCCAGCGCTGTCAACGTCGCGCTGCGCGCGCTGCGGCTGAAGAGCTCAGCGCCGATCGATGATTCCAGTTCGCCAATGCGCTTGGACAATGACGAAACCGAAATATTCAGGCGATTCGCGGCGATCGCAAAATTCTTGCACGTGGCGGCCCAGTAGAAGGCCTCGAGTTGCTTTAGCGTCATGGGGGGCGGTAGGCTGGACGACATCGAGAGTGAACAAAAGTGTATGAAAGGCGCTCGATAAAGTCACTTTATTCAAACGCCACGCGCGCCTATAGTCCCCGGCGATATCGAAAAAACAATAGACGGCCACTCGCCGCAGTGGCCGCCGGAGGAGCCAGACATGTCCGATCCCCTGCGCCGCATGCTCAGCCTGCACGACTTCGAACCCGCAGCCAAAGCGCTTCTGCCCGCACCCATCTACGCTTATGTGTCGGGCGCTGTCGAAGACGGCCAATCGGAACGCGCCAATCGCGACGCGTTTGCGGAATTTGCTTTCCGGCCGAAGGTGCTGGTGGACGTGTCCGCGCGCAGCACGCGGTGCACGGTGCTCGGCCGCGACTATGCGGCGCCCGTGGGCGTTGCCCCGATGGGCATCTCCGCGATCTCCAGCTATCGCGGCGATGTTGTCCTGGCGCGCGCGGCAGCCGAGGCCGGCGTGCCCTGCATCATGAGCGGCTCGTCGCTCATCCGCCTGGAGACCGTGATGGAAGCGGCGCCCGACACCTGGTTTCAGGCGTATCTTCCCGGCGACGAAGCGCAGATCGCCGCGCTGATCGACCGCGTGGCTGCCGCCGGCGTCAACACGCTGGTGCTGACGGTAGACACGCCCGTCGCCGCCAACCGCGAGAACAATGTGCGGGCCGGCTTCTCCACGCCGCTACGGCCCAGTCTTGGCCTCGCCTGGCAGGGCGTGACGCATCCGCGATGGCTGT
Source organism: Achromobacter animicus (assembly GCF_040775605.1). Classification (NCBI taxonomy): domain Bacteria; kingdom Pseudomonadati; phylum Pseudomonadota; class Betaproteobacteria; order Burkholderiales; family Alcaligenaceae; genus Achromobacter; species Achromobacter animicus. Next base: position 3,228,003 of record NZ_JAYGJK010000001.1, on the reverse strand, counting down.
TCGGCACGTTCCTGCGAACGCTTGCGCGCCACGGCATGCCGCACTTCGAGAACAACTACGCCACACGCGGCGCGCCCATCATGTCGTCCAGCGTGCTGCGGGACTTCTCCGACCGAGGCCACCTGAACTGGCAGCATGTATCGGCCATCCGCCGTCGCTGGAAAGGGCACATGGTGCTGAAGGGAATTCTTCATCCGGACGACGCGCGCGCCGCGCGCGAGATGGGCATAGACGCGATCATCGTCTCCAACCACGGCGGGCGCCAACTGGACGGTAGTGTGTCGCCCCTGCACGCCTTGCCCGCCATCCTGGATGCCGCGGGTTCCATGGAAGTGATGCTGGACAGCGGCGTGCGTCGAGGCACGGACGTGTTGAAGGCGATGGCCCTGGGCGCGCGCTGCGTGTTCGTCGGCCGTCCGTTCAACTATGCCGCGACTGTGGCCGGTCAACGCGGCGTGGCGCACGCGATAGCACTGATCACGGAAGAAGTTCGGCGCAACATGGGGCTATTGGGGGTGGTTGATTTGAAGGAGTTGGGCGTGGAGTTTCTGCAGCGCGCGGGGGATGGTGTGTCGCGCGGGCGCTGATATGTTGCGCGGGTGCTGATGTGTTGCGCGGGTGCTGATATGTTGCGCGGGTGCTGATGTGTCGCGCGGGCGATGATGTGTCGCGTGGGCGCTGATATGTCGCCCAGGCGTTGATATGTGCGCGAGATCGCCAACAGGTAAATCGCTTGGCGTTGCCTGTTCCGAAATGGGTTTGGCGTACCGCAGCGCGTCCAGCCGATTCGGACACCTGGTCATATAGATTGGGTGGAAGGTGACGCGGGGGGCATTGGGCGGCGATCCTTCTGCGAATAGTGCATTTGACCTAGAATGCCCGCATCACTCTCATGTGCGGCGCCGCCGCCGATGCCGTTTTGCTGCCTCCTACGAAAACAGTTCCACCGGATCCCCGCCTTGCGCGGATATGCACGACCGTCGCGCTAGGGCTGTCGCTATTCATGACGCTGCCGATACTGGCGCACGCGCAGGCGAGGCCAGCAACGGTCACTGATTCCTCCCCGAACACCTTGCAGCCGCTAGGCGGCGATTTCGAATTGGTAGGCGAGCCGGCTTCGACCCTCCACCAGCTCACATTCCGCGACAAGCCATACCGGCCTCTGAACGCGTACAAGTTCGCGCACGTCAGGGCGCTGGGTCCAACCCAAGGCGGCCAGCCGATCCTCCTGGCGGTCTCGAACGATTTCATGGGCGTGGGCACCATCCTGATCGCGGTGCAGAACGACACGCCGCTCGCGCGAGTGCTGAGTCCCTCTGTAGATGCGCGCGACCCGGACCCGGGTCTGGCGCAGCCCGGACGTCAGGACTTGCTGCTGTTCACTGCCGGTTCGCGGGCGCTCGTGACGTCGACGGGAAAGGTGCTGTGGTTTGAACATCTGCAACCCAAGGAGCGCCTGCAGTCGACCCCGCTACTGGTGTCGGTGTCGCCAGACAATCGCCACGGCGCCGTGCTGCTCGACAACGAGATCCGCCTTAGCGTGGCGGACGACGGTCCGTACGCCAGCGTCCCATTGACCAAGGCAATGCAGCGCGATGCTTTCAAAACGGCGTGGGACCAAAGCGCCGCACGTGCGCGCAAGGCGCTCGACGAAGGTAAGCATATCGACAAGCGGCGGCTCTACGACAACCTGAAGGCGGAATGGATCAACCGGAATTTTCGATGGCAAGAAGGGAAGGGCGGCTGGCAATTTAGTGGGCAGGGGTTGAAGCCAGTGCCGTTGCCGGTTCAACCGCGAAAGGAGCAATGAGATGACGCCGATTTCCGCGGTCAGTGGGTTGCGTTGGCTGGCCCTCTCGCTCGTGGTGGCCCTCGCGGGCTGCGCAAGCAACGCCGACGTGTATGAAAAACATGTCCGCACCGAAGAAGCCAATCCGGCGGACGTGGTGATGTCGCTGGACGTGACGTTCGCACGGGCACCGGACTACGAGCCTCGTACGCTGGAGTACGGGTCGACGGTGAAGCGCGTGGAATATTCCGGCTATCCCAGTATCGAGGTTCCGTTCTATCAGAAGGGCGTGGGTTTCGACTTGGGCGTGGTAGGGGATCCGCGGACGTTGCTGGCCTTGCCGTATCCATCGCCTACGACGCGGACCACGTCCGCGCAATTGAAGATCTTTGGTGAGCGCCTGGATGCTACGCAATACCGGTTCGTGGTTTTGCCTAGGGCAGGGTGGAGCAGTATGAACAGCTTCCAGGTGTCGTTCGCGGTCAACGGTCGGCGCGAGGGGATGACGTTTGCTTATAGTGCGAAGAAAGTTTGCGAGAGCCGGTTTGATGTGACTACGCCGACTTATGGGTTTGGTATGTCGGTTGCGGCTACGTTTCCAGGGGGAAAGGCGGGATGCTTGAAGGCATGTGACGCACGACCTGGGTTTCCGGGGCAGTGCGCCTTTTTTTCCGGTATTGAGTAAGGCTTGAACAGGCAGACTAGCCTGTTCGCTTTCCATACACCCGTCGTCTAAAACGGGCCGTGCTTGCAGCAAGCTTATTACTCACCTGACTTGCACGTCGCTCGCGATTCTCTTGGCCGTCAGGATCACGGTCAAGAACTCCCCACGCTTATCGGCCGGAACGCGGTCCATTTTGTCACGCCCAAAGTCGGTGTGTTTCCCCTGCTCGAAACGGGGGTAATACCCCTTCCAAAAATAGCGTGCCTGTGTTCCGCCAGCGAACACCTTTTGAGCCGGCAATCCGGCCACGAAGCGCGTGTCAGCAGCATCCTGCCGCGCGCGCAATGCGACACGTGCTTCGGCCAATTTCCAATGACATAGCCCCCTTCCGTAATACTCTTCGTCAAGCAGCATGTCGGCATATACGATGCCCACGTATTCGGTAGGCGATATGCGGACCATGCGGAATGGTTCGTGGCTGGATATTGTCGGCACGTGACCAGATACGGCGTTCGATGCAGCGCAGCGGGGCGCGTTGCTGACGTCGAACTGTGCGGTACCTTCTACCACGCTAAATGCTGATTTGCCGTCGGCTGCACTCGCGAGGTCCGATGCATTGTCAAGGATCAGCCGTACTTCATACGCGTGCGCAGGAGCGGGGTTCAGCTTGCGCAGCGCTGGCTTGGGCGCCGTGGAGTTAGTGCCAACCTCGGCCTGAGTATCGGCATAGCTCGTCTCGCAATGCACAGCGGCAAGCAGCGTCAAGGCGGGTAATGCGAGGCGCAAGGCCGGCGCCGAGAAAAATCGAAAAGTGTGCGGCAAAGCGACGTTCCCCTTCTAGTTATTGATATTGAAGGCCTATTCAACGACGAGTGAACGAATCATCCGCGATCGCTGCGCCGAAGGCGGGATTATCGCATCGCTGATATGAAGGCGTAGCTGTCTTTAGCTCGTACGGCAATCCTCCTTGCCGAAGTCTGGCGCTCTTGGGGATATTGATGCGTGAATGAGCCTGCAGGGCTGCCAATCGCCCACTCGAAATCGGGTACGCTCCGATGCTGGAAAATTCGGGACAACACGATATGTGGCGCAAGTTAGGCAAGATGTCTCTGCTGGTGGGTTGGGCGCTTTGGTTGGCTGCCATGGCGTGGTTCGCGGTGGGCATGCTGCGGTATGTACCATCCGCGGATGCGACGCTGACGCCGATTGCCCTTACGCCAGGGCAGACGGCACACGCCGAGGTATACCGCATTCGCGAGGCGCCACTATGGATGGAGGCGCGTTTCGGCGGACCGATGGGCAGACAGCAGCGGCCCGAATTGGGAGAATCTAAGACGCGTGTGGGCGAGCCTGATGCGGCGCCGGGCTTCGCAGACCCTGGAGAGCCGGTGCGGATTCGTGTACGAGATGGTAGGGGACTAGACGTAGTAATGGTCGCGGCTGCGCGCAGCAGCGCCAGCTCGACGCATTTCTATCGCAAGCTGTGGCCTGAAAGTCATATAGATGGTGTGCTGCCCGAGACCGTGCCGTCCTTTCCAAAGCTGGCGAAGGGGACTTCGTCGCTTACCTTCACGGTGGAAGAAATCGGGCCGACGCTTTCTGGCGAGCAGATCGAACTGGAAGTCAGCACCCCCATCGGCCTCAAGCGTACCGCGCCCGGCTGGGACGACGTCTCCACCTTCATTTTTTGGCCCTTCATCGCCGCGATCCTGGGCGTTTGGGCACTAGTGTGGGCAGGGCTAACCTGGTGGTATCGTTGCCGGCTCCGCCGGTAGCGCATTGTGCATTGACGCAACGGTCTTCCATATCCACCATCGTTGAAGATCAGCCATTCCACGGGACGGCTGGTGCGTCTTGGAGGCGGCGGCAGTCATTTCCGTATCGTCGTGGGCTGTGACAGCGGGGAGTTGATTCGCAGCCTCGACGGATGGGGTTCGCAGCCTACTCCGTAAGCTTCCGATGCGTTGGTAATGTGCCTCACCCCATGCTGCAATTTCCGCTGCGTGTTGGTATTCACGCCTGGTGTATGAATGACCGCTCCTGGCTGCTAGCCGCCGCCGATGACGGGCGGCGTCCGACCCAAAGGTGACTGTGAGTGCTACGTCCCCAACCCAGTAAGTGGCTCCGCTTAAAGCTCAAACTCAAGGTCACGGCATGCAGCTTAGCCAGCTTGACCAGCGCCTCGTTGGCATGAACGGCATCCAGTATTAATTTGGCCTTGGGCGCCGCTGAGCCCATGCGCTAGCGTTTTTCGACCCCTTTCTCGTCCTGCTATCGCGATGTTCTCGGTCGTCAGAATCGCTTTAAGACTATCGGCGTGCTCAGATTGCCGGCTTACTTCTGTATCCGGCAAGTTTTTGGGTTACATTGAGTTTTATATTGACACAACCGTAGCCCGCAGGTATGCAACCCAAATACGAAGAGAAGACTTTTGAGAGTTACTTTAACTCCGAGCTTGATCAAAGGGCATCCATCTATTTCCCCTTCGGCCAAGTTCAGGAAGGGAGCATTGGGGCAGATTCCGCTGCGCAGTCTGAATGTCGCTGGCTGTGGCAAAAGCTTGGATTTCCGTTCCGGTACAGCCCGAGTTTCTTGGGAGCAGACCTGCGTGCGGTCGCAGATGAAATGGAACAACACCTTCAACACGAGATCAGGAACATTCCGCCGATCAAGGCCAACCTTCTGTTTCAGTACAAGCGTCCCGAGGTAATTACCACTGCGAATGGATCGGAGTGGTCATATTGGCTGCAACGGTATTTCCGCTATGAAATCTATGACGAGCAACAGGCTCTCCTTATGCATTTGCACGCCAAGTTCGGAAGCCAAGCTCTCATCCTTTATGCGTCTCCTGCACTCGTTGATGTTAACGAACTCGTCAGATCAAAATTGGCCAGAACGATTATTGAGGATACGAATTTCTGCTCGGTCACTGCGCTGCAGGGGCATCATCGCAACACTTACATTAAAGCTGGCCTGCACTCCGTCGCATGCAGCAAGCCCGAGCAAATACAGTCGACTGATCTCCTCGCAACCTTAGAGCGGGTAAGGGATAGTCAATCTGGCACAACTAATTTAGAAACTATCCGGTTTTTCTCAAAGGTCGTGCGAGACGTCGCCGCTGAAGATCAGTACCTCGGAAGGTCTTATCTGGCATCTTTACAGCCATTCACCAGGATTGGCCTGGAACAGCACGAGCTCCTTTTCTCGTTCATTTCCATGAAAATTTTCCGGGAGCTTTCAGGTACCCAATGGCTCCTATCAGTCGGAGACTGAGACGTATAACCCCTCCATTGCGCGGAGGGTTTCCGACGTACTTCATATGTCTCCACACTGCCAAGTATGTCAAACGTAGGGCGCCGGTTTTTGGGTACCGCCCCCGTCTGCTCCTTGCAGACAGCCGTCATTGGTTAATGTCCGTTTTGGATGCGAAGTCAAAGGTTGCCGGCACATAAGACGCCGACACCCCACGAGACACCTGGAGACTTTCGTCGTCCTACCAATGGAGGGCAGGTCGCCCCATTCGCCACGGCGGTCCCATTCGGTAGCGAGCCGGGCTTGGGAAATCAACCCCGCCAGCAAATCCCCCCAACAACGCTAAAATACCGCCTCGCGGCATACCGCCCGCTTTCCCGGCTTTCTTCAATCCTGCGCCTCGCGCCCTCACAACGATGAAAAAACTGACTGCTGTACTTCTTGTGTCCGCCACCGCTCTGCTCACGGCCTGCGGTCCCAGCGACAACGCGCCTGCCGCTGGCGCCCAAGCGCCGGCGACGCCCAAGAAGGTCGTCGTTGGCCTGGACGACAATTTCCCGCCCATGGGATTCCGCGACGCTAACAACCAGATCGTCGGTTTTGACATCGACATGGCCAAGGAAGCCAGCAAGCGTCTGGGCATTGAAGTGGAATTCAAGCCGATCGACTGGAGCGCCAAGGAAGCCGAATTGAACGGCAAGCGCGTCGACGTGCTATGGAACGGTCTGACCATTACCGAAGAGCGCAAGAAGAACATCAGCTTCACCGCGCCGTACATGGCCAACCATCAGATCATCATCGTGGGCAACACGTCGCCGGTGAAGGTCAAGAATGATCTGGCTGGCAAGGTCATCGGCGCGCAGGACGGCAGCAGTGCCACCGACGCCATCGCCAAGGACCCGGTTGCCGCGCAGATCAAGGAAGTTAAGAAGTTCGGCGACAACGTGACCGCGCTGATGGATCTGGCTGCTGGCCGTCTGGACGCCATCGTGGTGGACGAAGTGGTTGGCCGTTACCTGATCAGCAAGCGTGCGGGCGAGTATCGCGTGCTGGAAGAGAACTTCGGTACGGAAGATTACGGCGTCGGCGTGCGCAAGGACGACACCGAGTTGCTGGCCAAGCTGGACAAGACGCTGGATTCGATGAAGCAGGACGGCACCGCCGGCCGCATCGCCACCCAGTGGTTCGGCGCCAACATCATCAAGTAAGCGCAAGGGCGCCCGCGGCCTAACCGGCCGGGGCGTCTTTGACGTTGCAGTTCGCAGCCCGCCGCAGCGCCGCAAGGCCAGGCGGGCTTGCCCATGATTCTCTCTTGCCCTCGCGGCGCGAACCCACTGCATGGACTACGTAATCTCCCTTCTGGGGCCCTTGGCGGAAGGCGCGAAAGTGACCTTGACGCTGTTTTTCATCACGCTGGCGCTGGCCGTGCCGCTGGGGCTGGTGCTGGCCCTAGCGCGCATCTCGAAGTGGCCGCTGCTGAGCCGCGCGGTCAATGGCTATATCTGGCTGATGCGCGGCACGCCGTTGATGCTCCAGATGCTGTTCATCTACTTCGCGCTGCCGTTCGTGCCGGTGATCGGCATCCGGCTGCCGGATTTTCCGGCGGCGGTGGTGGCGTTTGCGCTGAACTACGCGGCGTATTTTGCCGAGATTTTCCGTGCCGGTATCCAGTCGGTGGACCGGGGGCAGTACGAGGGCAGCAAGGTGCTGGGCATGACGTACCTGCAGACCCTGCGCCGCATCGTGCTGCCGCAGATGGTGCAGCGCGTGCTGCCGCCCATGAGCAACGAGACCATTACGCTGGTCAAGGACACTTCGCTGATTTACGTGCTGGCGCTGAACGACATCCTGCGTACCGCGCGCGGCATCGTGCAGCGCGATTTCACGACCACGCCGTTCCTCGTCGCCGCGGCCTTCTATCTGTTGATGACGCTGCTCCTGACGTGGTTCTTCCAGCACATGGAAAAGCGCTATGCAAAATATGACCAATAATTCCCCGGCCGGGCTTAGCCAGCGTCCGGTCATGATCGAAGCCCGCAATATCGTCAAATCGTTCGGTTCCAATCGCGTGCTCGACAACGTGTCGCTGAACCTGGAGCAGGGCGAGGTCGTGGCGGTGATCGGCCCGTCGGGGTCGGGTAAGAGCACATTTTTGCGCTGCTTGAATCATCTTGAGACCATCGACGAAGGCAGCATCCAGATCGAAGGCGAGACGATGGCTGCGTCCGTACCGGGTGGCCGCAGCCAGTACGCAAGCGACGGCGACGTGCGGCGCATCTGCCGCAAGATGGGCATGGTGTTTCAGTCGTTCAATCTGTTCCCGCACATGACGGTGCTGCAGAACATCATCGAGGCGCCGATTACCGTGAAGGGCATGTCGCGCGCCGAGATCGTGCCGAAGGCCGAAGAGCTGCTGCGCAAGGTGGGCCTGTCGAACAAGCGCGACAACTATCCGACGCGGCTGTCAGGCGGCCAGAAGCAGCGCGTGGCGATCGCGCGCGCGCTGGCGATGGAGCCGGACATCATGCTGTTTGACGAGCCGACCTCGGCCCTGGACCCGGAGCTGACCGGCGAAGTGCTGCGCACCATGAAGCAGCTGGCTGACGAGCGCATGACGATGCTGGTCGTGACGCACGAAATGGGGTTTGCCCGTGAAGTGGCGCACCGGGTCATTTTCATGGACGACGGCCGCATCGTCGAGGAAGCGCCGTCCGCCGAGTTCTTTGCCGCGCCTCAGCATGCGCGCAGCCGTGAGTTCCTGGCGCATATGCTCTGATCCGAGCCGCCGCCGCATACCGTGAAGCCCGCCTTGCCGCGGGCTTTTCTATATGATGCCTACCCATGCAGTCCGCGCCGATTCCCTCGCAAGTTGTTTCTGACGCGCCGCCGTTGCTCAGGCTTCGAGGCCTGTACAGCGAGCGCCTGGCGCCCGTTAGCCTGGATCTGGCGGCGGGCGAGTGCGCGGCTGTGGTCGGCGCGTCGGGATCGGGCAAGTCGCTGCTGTTGCGGCAGATTGCGGATCTGGACCCCGGACATGGTGAAGCGGAACTCGACGGGCGTCGCCGGTCGGCCATGCGTGGTTTCGAGTGGCGGCGTCTGGTGGTTTATTGCCAGGCCGAGGCCGGATGGTGGGATGACCATGTTTCCGCGCACTACGCGGACCGCGCGGGCGCGATCGCCATCATGGCGCGCCTCGGGCTGGCTGAGGTCAAGTTCGACGCGTTGGTTCATGAACTGTCCACGGGCGAGCGCCAGCGGATGGGCTTGGTGCGCGCGCTGATGCAGAACCCACGCGTGCTGCTGCTGGATGAGCCGACCGCCGCGCTGGATCAGGAGGCGACGGCGTTAGTCGAGGCGGAACTGTCACGCGTCCTGGCTGCCGGCGCTGCCATTCTGCTGGTGACGCATAGCCCGGAACAGGCCGAGCGCCTGGCGCGCCGGCGCTGGCGGATGACGCAAGGCCACATGGAGCCGCTATGGACGTGATCAAGCTGCAGGCGCTGGATCTGGTGATCGCGTCGCTGCTGGTGCTGCTGAGCGCTGGTATTTCCTTCGCACTGCGGTTGAACCTGCAACGGCAGGTGCTCTGGGCGGCGGTGCGCACGGTAGTGCAATTGCTGCTGGTCGGTCAGATCCTGCGCATTGTGTTCGCCCATGCCGCGCCGTGGCTGACGGCGCTGGTGGTGGCGGTGATGATGGCGCTGGCCGCGCGCGAGGTCGCGGCCCGACCCAAGGCGCGTTTGACCGGGCATGGCAATGGTTGGGTCGGGACGTTGGCGGTAGTCAGCACCACGCTCGTCACTGCGATGTTCATTTTGAACACGGCCCTGCGCCCGGACCCGTGGTTTGATCCGCGGTACACGATTGCACTGGTTGGCATCGTGCTGGGCAGCGTCTTGAATGCGGCCAGTCTGGCATTGGACGGAATGCTGTCGGGCGTGCGCCGCGAAAGGCTGGGCATCGAAGCGCGCCTGGCGCTGGGCGCGACCGTGCATCAGGCGTTTTCGGCCTTGCTGCGCGAATCGGTTCGGCGTGGCATCGTGCCCAGCATCAACCAGATGTCGGCGGCCGGGATCATCACGTTGCCGGGCATCATGACCGGGCAGATCATTGCGGGCATGGATCCGGTGGACGCGGCCAAGTATCAGATCTTGTTGATGTTTCTGCTGTGCGGCGCGAGCGGCATGGCGGCGATGGGCGCGGCTTATGGGGCAATGCGCCGTCTGACGGATGAGCGGGGGAGGCTGCGGTTGGACAGGCTGATGTCGGGAGTTGCTGCGAAGCGATAGCAGGGCGTCAGAGGATGGCTTGCAGGCCTTTGTCCGCCAGGATGTTCAGCAGTTTAAGGGCCGGCCCTGTCGGGCGGGTGTCGCCTTGCTCCCACTTTCGGACGGTCGAAGCGCTGGTATGCAGATGCAGGGCGAATACGGGCTGGCTGAACCGTAAATCTTCGCGAAGCCGCTTGATGTCGCCAGGACTAAAACTTCGGACAGGTGCGGGGCAGATGGCGTCAAAGTCTCGCATTGTGACTTTGTCTATCGACCCGGCCCGGTAAAGCGCGGCGAGATCGTCGCGCAAAGATTCAATGAGTTTGGTCACAGCTCACCTCAAGTAACACGCCTGCCTGTAGTGCGCTCAAAAGGGCGGATTCCGTCAAGCCAAGAAAGACCTTGCCGGCGAATTGCAGGGCCTTGTACCCGTAACGGGCATGTTTATGCCGTGTATTTTTTACGCAGGCATTCGCTAAAGCATACGTTTGAAAGAGGCGAAAGAGGCTATCCAGTGGGCCGTAAGTCAGTCGGATTTTGGATAACGGCAGAATGGTGGTCTAGGTGTCTGACACCCTCGGGAGACAGCCGCCAACTTGTAACGGCATCTCATAGGGTGTCAGACACCCATCCGAGGACGCAGGCATCCAGAGAGCGCCCCATAAAAAAAAACCGGCAGCCCCAACGGGACTGCCGGTTTTTCACATGCCCGCCAGCCGGCTAACGCCAGCCAGCAAGGGCAGTGGGCTTAGCCGATCGAGGCCAGCACCTTGTTCAGCGTGGCGCTAGGGCGCATGGCCTGGCTGGCCTTGGCTTCGTTCGGCTGGTAGTAGCCGCCGATGTCCACGGGCTTGCCTTGGGCGGCCTTGAGCTCGTCCAGGATCTTGTTCTCGCCTTCGGAGAACGCAATCGCGGCGGGGGCGAACTGGGCGGCCAGGGCGCGGTCTTCGGTCTGGGCGGCCAGGGCTTGGGCCCAGTACATCGCCAGGTAGAAGTGGCTGCCGCGGTTGTCCAGGCCGCCGACCTTGCGCTCGGGCGACTTGTTTTCGTCCAGGAACTTGGCCGTGGCCTGATCCAGCGTCTTGGCGAGGATCTGGGCGGTGGGGTTCTTGTACGTGCGGCCCAGGTGGTCGAGGGACTCGGCCAGCGCCATGAATTCGCCCAGCGAATCCCAGCGCAGGAAGCCTTCTTCCAGGAACTGTTGCACGTGCTTGGGGGCCGAACCGCCCGCGCCCGTTTCAAACAGGCCGCCGCCGGCGACCAGCGGCACGATCGACAGCATCTTGGCGCTGGTGCCCAGTTCCATGATGGGGAACAGGTCGGTCAGGTAGTCGCGCAGCACGTTGCCGGTGACCGAGATGGTGTCCAGGCCTTCGCGGATGCGCTTGACCGAGAACTTGGTGGCTTCGACGGGGTCGAGGATGCGCAGGTCCAGGCCGCTGGTGTCGTGGTCCTTGAGGTACTGCTTGACCTTGGCGATGACCTGGGCGTCGTGGGCGCGCTTTTCGTCCAGCCAGAAGACGGCGGGCGTCTTGGTGGCGCGGGCGCGGGTGACGGCCAGCTTGACCCAGTCCTGGATCGCGGCGTCCTTGGTCTGGCACATGCGCCAGAGGTCGCCGGCTTCGACGGCCTGTTCCAGCAGCACGGCGCCAGCGGCGTCGGTGACACGCACGGTGCCGGCAGCCGGGATGACGAAGGTCTTGTTGTGCGAACCGTATTCTTCAGCAGCCTGGGCCATCAGGCCGACGTTGGGCACGCTGCCCATCGTGACCGGATTGAAGGCGCCGTTGCGCTTGCAGTCGTCGATGACGGCCTGGTAGACGCCGGCGTAGCTGCGGTCGGGGATGACGGCCTTGGTGTCCTGCAGCTTGCCTTCGGCGTTCCACATCTTGCCGGAGTCGCGGATCATGGCGGGCATGGACGCGTCGACGATGACGTCGCTGGGCACGTGCAGGTTGGTGATGCCCTTGTCGGAATTCACCATGGCCAGTTGCGGCAGCGTCTTGTAGGCGGCGTCGATGTCGGCGGTGATCGCGGCCTGCTGGTCAGCGGGCAGCGACTGGATCTTGGCGTACAGGTCGCCAATGCCGTTGTTGGGGTCGAAACCGGCCTGCTTGAGGGCATCGGCGTGCTTGGCCAGGACGTCCTTGTAGAACACGGAGACCACGTGGCCGAAGATGACGGGGTCGGAGACCTTCATCATGGTGGCCTTCAGGTGGACCGAGAACAGCACGCCGTTGGCGCGCGCGTCGTCGATCTGGGCCTGCAGGAAGGACTTGAGCTTGGCGGTCGACAGCACGGCGGCGTCGATGATCTCGCCGGCCTTGACCGGGGTCTTTTCCTTCAGGACGGTCTTGGTGCCGTCAGCGGCGGTCAGTTCGATCTTGACGTCGCCGGCATCGGCGATGAGAGCCGACTTTTCGGTGCCGTAGAAGTCGCCTTCGCTCATGTGGGCGACGTGCGACTTGGAGTCGGACGTCCAGGCGCCCATCTTGTGCGGGTGCTTGCGGGCGTAGTTCTTGACCGACAGCGGGGCGCGGCGGTCGGAGTTGCCTTCGCGCAGGACCGGGTTGACGGCGCTGCCCTTGACCTTGTCGTAGCGGGCCTTGACGTCGCGCTCGGTGTCGTTGGCGGGGGCGTCCGGGTAGTCCGGCAGCTTGTAGCCCTGGTCTTGCAGTTCCTTGATGGCCGCCTTCAGTTGGGGCATCGAGGCGCTGATGTTGGGCAGCTTGATGATGTTGGCTTCGGGCTTGACCGCGAGGGCGCCCAGCTCAGCCAGGGCGTCGGACAGCTTCTGGCTGTCGTCGAGGTAATCCGGGAACAGGGCGATGATGCGGCCTGCCAGCGAAATGTCGCGGGTCTCGACCGTGATGCCTGCGGGTTTGGCGAATGCCTGGACGATGGGCAGCAGCGAACGGGTTGCCAGTGCCGGAGCTTCGTCGGTGAGGGTATAGATAATCTTCGGAGTAAGAGACATGATCCTTGAATCTGTTCGGCTCAGGCGATTAACGCGCAAACCCGAACATGCTATGCGGCGTACGCCGGTAGATGTTGTCGAGAGTGGGTTCGTATGGCGGGACGCGCAGGCAAGCCGTCCCACCAACATGACTGCCGCCCGTCCTATTGTTTGGCTGGACCGGCCGGCCGATAAATGGGCCGTATCCGGGTCCGCCTTGGAAGGTGCGACCGCCACGAACCTTCCATTGTAATACCGTGCTACGCATTGCGCCGGGAAATGGTTCTGTTTCTTGATGGCGACGCAATATGCTTATGACAGTTTTTAGGGGACGCATCGGGCGGGGCGGGCGGAATTTGGCATCAAAGCGTCTGCAATCGCCGTTTGACAAAGGCGGGCGATAGGAGGAAAGTACGCCCCATGAATTTCCGCGCCGTCCGCATTTCGCTGATTATTACCATCATTCCTGGAATGGTGGGTTAGCGCGCGACCGCAACAGTCACAAGCCACCCGCCCCACGAGGCGGGTTTTTTGTGGCCGCCTCTGCCGGGCAAGCAACCCAAAGCAGAGAAACCATGTCCGATTCATCCTCCCACGCACCCTCGGCATTCCAGGCTGGCTCCGCCACGCCGATGGAGTACCTGCGGCAGATCCTGACCGCCCGGGTATACGACATTGCCCGTGAAACCGAGCTGGATCTGGCGCGTGGGCTATCCGCCCGGCTGGGCAACACCGTTCATTTCAAGCGCGAAGACAACCAGCCGGTGTTCTCGTTCAAGGTGCGCGGCGCCTACAACAAGATGCGCAACACGCCGCGCGCCGCGCTGGAGCGCGGAGTCATCACGGCGTCGGCGGGCAACCATGCGCAGGGCGTCGCGATTTCGGCGGCCAAGCTGGGCGTGCGGGCCATCATCGTCGTGCCGCAGACGGCGCCGCAGGTGAAGGTGGACGCGGTGCGCGCGCATGGCGGACCGACCGTGACGGTGGTGCAGGCCGGCGATTCGTACAACGACGCTTATGCGCATGCGCAGACGCTGGCGCAGGAGCAGGGCCTGACGTTCGTGCCTGCGTTCGACGATCCCTACGTGATCGCGGGGCAGGGCACGGTGGGCATGGAGATTCTGCGCCAGCATCCCGAGCCGCTGCACGCGATTTTCGTGCCGATCGGCGGCGGCAGTCTGGCGGCGGGCGTGTCGACCTATGTAAAGGCGGTGCATCCCGGCGTGAAGGTCATCGGCGTGCAGACCGAGGATTCCTGCGCGATGGCGCAATCGCTGCGCGTGGGCGAGCGGGTCATCCTGGCCGATGTCGGCCTGTTTTCGGACGGGACGGCCGTCAAGCTGGTGGGCGAGGAAACCTTCCGTCTGTGCCGCGAGTATCTGGATGAGGTCATTCTGGTGGACACGGATGCGGTCTGCGCGGCGATCAAGGATGTGTTTCTGGATACGCGCAGCGTGCTGGAACCCGCGGGTGCGTTGGCGGTGGCGGGGTTGAAGAAGTACGTGGAGCGCGAAGGCGCGCGCGGGCAGTCGCTGGTGGCGATCACGTCGGGCGCGAACATGAATTTTGACCGCATGCGCTTTGTGGCGGACCGCGCCGAAGTGGGCGAGGCGCGCGAGGCGGTGTTCGCGGTCACCATCCCCGAAGAACGCGGCAGCTTCCGCCGGTTCTGCCGGGTGATCGGGCAGCGCAGCGTGACGGAGTTCAATTACCGGATCGCGGACGCGCGTACCGCCCGCATCTTTGTCAGCGTGCAGATCGCGCGCCGCGGTGAGTCCGCGGAAATCCTGGCCGCGCTGCAGGCAGAAGGATTCTCGGCCTCCGACCTGACGAACAATGAAGTCTCGAAGCAGCACATCCGCTACATGGTGGGAGGACGTTCGCCGCTGGCTGGTGGCGAGCGCCTTTTCCGCTTTGAGTTTCCGGAGCGGCCGGGCGCGCTGATGAAGTTCCTGTCGGCGATGGCGCCCAACTGGAACATCAGCCTGTTCCACTACCGCAATCAAGGCACTGACTTCAGTTCGGCGCTGGTGGGCATTCAGGCGCCGGTGGCCGATGATGCGGCGCTGGATGGGTTCTTGCGGCAGCTTGGGTATGCGCACGCCGAGGAAACGGATAACGAGGCTTACCGGCAGTTCCTGATTTGAATGTTCGGCTGGGCATGCAGCCGGATGATCAGCCGGGCTTCCAAACGGGCGTCCAATCCGCTGTGTACTCGGGCGCTACTTCGGCGGCGCTATCTGGGCGTTAAGTGGATGTCCCGCCACCTTTGCAGCCCGGCTTGCGCGGTAATTCCACGCCCGGCTTCAAGCGCAGCGTCGCGCGGCCCTGCGTCTGGATCAGTTCCAACGCGCTCGCGCGCCACGCCGGGACGTCGTCGAACGCGATGGCGGGCGTGGCGCTGGAAGCGGATTTCGCGTCGGACCGTTCGAATTGCAAGGCTGGCAGGCCCACACATGTGTCGTCGAAATCCAGCCGCGCCACCTCGCGCCCATCGCTCATGCGCACCGCGCGGAACGCCAGCGGCGCATCCACGAATTTGGTGATCTCGGGCACGTATTGCAGATAACCATGCGCGTCCTTCACGCGGGTGGCCGGCTGCAGCACGACGACCTTCCGGCCCGGCGGGATAGCCAGATAGGCCACGTCGCCGGCAATGTCCAGCAACTTTCCGGGGCCGAGATTCAGCGCCTTCAGCGGCGCATGGCGGATCATCACGGTTTCGTTCCAGGCCGAGTCCACGCGCGTCCAGCCGGGCAGGCGGGCGTCCTCGAACCGCGTGCCGTGGATGCTGTCGCGGTCCGGCTTGTCGGAAAGCGGCAGGCGCTGCACACGTAGGGAGCCGTTGACGACCTGCAGATGCGCGAGCACGGTGCTGGCGCTGGAACTGGTAAAGAACGCCAGCACCGCATCGGTTTCCAGCATGGCGACCGGACCAGGGCAGAAGAACGCGCGAGCCTCCCGCGCATTGCTGCCAGGATAGAGCAGCGCGCCGACGTCGGTGCCGCACAAGGGCTTGCCTTGGAAGGTGATGGAGGTGGCGCGCGTGGTCTGGCGCTGACCGGTGTTCCAGTCGCTGCGGCTGCCGGTTTTCACGTCGACGACCAGGCCGTGATTGTCGTAGACGATGGCGGCGCCAGAGGGCGCGGCAAGCAGGCTGAGCAAAAATGCAAAGGCGCGGCGGCTCCTCACGGCGGACTCCCTGAATGGCACAAGGGATGACTATATACCGGTGCGCCTGCGCTGGGTGTCTGACATTGATGATGAAGGCCGGTGCAGTTTCGCCCGGTGTCTGACACCCGTGTGAGACGGTCTGCACCTTGCACCGCTGCGGCAGGGGTGTCAGACACCTACGATGCTGAGACGGGCGTCAGGCACTCAGGAAGCTGAGCGATCAGCCAGCCCATCCACGTGGATCTGCGCCTGGCCCTGCGGACAATGCTCGACGCGCGCCCGCACTCGGTATACGCGGCGCAGCGTATCGGGCGTCACCACATCGCCCGGCAGCCCCTCGGCTTCGATCGCGCCAGCGTGCAGCAGCAGCGCGTGGTCAGCGTGACGCAGCGCGATGTTCAAGTCGTGCAGCACCACCAACGTGATCAGGCGATGCTGTCGCGTCTGGCGGCGCAGCACGTCCATGACGTGGAATTGATAGTTCAGATCCAACGCCGACAAGGGCTCATCAAGCAGCAGCAGGCGCGGACGCCGCACCAGCGCCTGCGCCAGCGACGCCAGCTGCTTCTGTCCGCCGGACAGTTCGTCCAGGTGGCGGCTGGCCAGCGGCGCGATGCCCAGTTCGGTGATGACCGCCATGGCGTCTTCCATCAGCGCATGGCCAGGCTGTCCGTGACGGCCGGATCGCGCCGCCACGAGCACGGATTCGAAGACGGTCATGTGCACGCCCTTCGGCAGGGCCTGTGGCATGTACATCGCGCATTCGGCGCGGCGGGACGGGCTGGCGTTGGCCAGGTCCTCGCCGTCCAGCCAGATCGCGCCTTGCATTACCGGGTGCAAACCGGCCAGCGTCTTGAGCAGCGTCGATTTCCCGCTGCCGTTCGGTCCCAGCAGCGCGGTGACGGCGCCTTCGGCCATGGGGCCAGCGCTGGCGTTGCGCAGCACCGGCCGCCCGCCGTAGCCGGCGGACAGGGCCTGGATGCGTAGCTGCGTCATCGTCAGGGTTGCAGCACCAGCGTGCCGCGCATGTGCTGCGCGTGCGCGGGGAACGAGCAGTAGTAGGTGTACGACTGGCCCGCGCGCAGGCGGCTGACGGGGAAGGTGACGGTGGCCGTTTCGCCACCGCCCAGCATGGGCGTCTTGGCAAGGATGCGGGCGTCGCCCGGCGCCAGGAAGTCGCTGCTGGCGCCGGCCTTGATCCCGTCGACCATCACGGCATCGATGTCTTCCGTCTTGGTCAGCACCCAGTTGTGGCCCGCCTTTTCCTTGCTGTTCTTGCCCGTGTGGATCAGGCGCACGGTGAAGTCCTGGCAGGTCGCGGGCACGACGATGTGGTCGGGGCCGAATTGCTTGCCGGGACGGCCTTCGACGTCGATGGAGCAAGCGGGCGCGGCATGGGCGGTGCCGGCGATCGTCAGGGCCGCGAGCGTCAGCGTCAGGCGGAATTTCATCGGGGTGTCTCCTTGTTGCGGTTGATGCCGTCAGGCGCGCTTGAGGGCGCGCACGACGATGGTGAGAAAGAAGGGAATGCCGACCAGAGAGGTCACGATGCCGACCGGGATGAGCGCGCCGGGCAGCACGGTCTTGGACGCCACGGACGCCAGCGACAGGATCAGCGCGCCGGCCAGCGCGCTGCCCGGCAGGTAGTAGCGGTGGTCTTCGCCCAAGAGCAGCCGGGCGATGTGCGGCGCGACGAGGCCGACGAAGCCGATCGTGCCGACGAACGACACGGCAAGCGCGGCCAGCGCGCTCACGCGCAGCAGGCTGATAAGCCGCAGCCGCTTGACGTCGATGCCGAAGCTGGCAGCGCGTTCCTCGCCCAGCCGGACGGCGGTGAGCTTCCACGCGTCGCGCATCGAAAACGGAATGGCAAGGACCAGCGCCGCCGCCATGACGCCGACGGTGGTCCAGTTGGCGCGCGCCAGGCTGCCCATCGTCCAGAAGACGATGCCTTGCAGGGCCTCCTCGCTGGCGACGAATTGCAGCAGCATCACCAGCGCCTGGAACGAATACACCAGTGCGATGCCGAACAGCACCACGCCCAGCGTCGAGCCGCCACGCCAGCGCGCCACGCGTTCCAGCATCAGCACGGACAGCAGGGTGCAGGCGAAGGCCGATACGGAAACCGTCATGCCGGCCGGCAGCGCGGGCAGATGCCAGTCCAGCGTGATGGCAAGCGACGCGCCGAACGCCGCGGCGGCCGAGACGCCCAGGGTGTAGGGGCTGGCGAGCGGGTTGTCCAGCATGGTCTGCATCTCGGCGCCGCCCAGGCCCAGCGCCACGCCGACCAGCAACGCCATCAGCGCATAGGGCAACCGGAATTGCCAGACGATGACGCGCGTGCCGGTGTCTGACACCTCGGGATGCAGCAGCGTGCGCAGCAGCTCCGGTAGGGACAGCGAAGCCGGCCCGCTGGCGATGTCGGCCAGCAGGCTGGCGACGATGGCCAGCACCAGCACGGCGGTCAGCAGCACGCGCTTGCGCACCGCGCGCCGGTAGGCGGCGATGGGATCGTCGGGAACAGACGCCGCGGGCGATGCGGCTGCGGGGGCGAATCCGGTCATGGCGGACTACTTTGCAGGTGCGGCCGGAGACGTCCAGAAGGCGCCCACGTTGTCCAGATCCAGGAACTGGCCGTACAGCGCGTCCAGCGTACCTTGCGGATCCAGCGCGGCGGCGCGTTCGGGATACAGCCATTTCGCCATCGCCTCGATGGCGGCAACGTTATAGGGCGAGTTGTAGAACGCGTGCCAGATGCCGTAGGCGCGATGCTGCTTGACGGCGTCCAGATCGCGGATGCCGTCGCGGTCCAGCAGCGTGGTCAGGCTGTCGGCGGATACCTTCGGATCGGCGCCGGGACCGGCCAAGAGGCCTGGACGGCCGGGTTCGGAACGGCTGCCGGTGGCGATGTAGACATCCGGCTTGGCGTCGATGACGAACTCCAGGCTCACGTCGCCGATCGCGCCGGGCAGGACGGGCGCCGCGACGTTCACGCCGCCCGCGGCTTCCAGCAGGTCGCCGAAGCTGCCGTTGCCGGTGGTGTGGCAGCAGGCCGGCCACACGCCCGCCAGCATCTCCACGAAGACGCGCGGCCGCTGCGCGGGCGGCACCGGTTCCACGACCTTGCGCACGCGGGCCAGGTGGTCTTCATAGAAGGCGATGTAGCTTTCCGCCTCGGCTTCGCGATCGAGGGCCTGGCCCAGGATGCGCATGCTGGGCACCGTGTTGCGCACGGGGTGCTGGCGGAAGTCGATGAAGACGATCGGGATGCCGGCTTCCTGCAAAGCCGGGATCATCGGATTGTTGCGGCCCGGGCCGTGGCCGCTGACACTGAAAATCGCCACGTCGGGCCGCAGCGAGACGATCTTTTCGGGGCTGACGCTGGCTTCCGACGTCTTGCCGATCAGGGGTACGTCGGCCGCCTGGGGGAAGCGTTTGACGAGCTGGTTCCAGGAGTAGGGATCCTGTTGCTTCAGCTCTCCCTGCCAGCCGACTACACGCGCCACCGGATCGTGCCGGTCCAGCAGCGCCATCGCAAAGGCGAAGCGGCCTTCGCCCAGCAGAATGCGTTTCGGGTGGTCGGGCACCGTCACGACGCGGCCGGCCAGGTCGGTGACCTCGCGGGCATGGGCGCCGGGCAGGGCGCAGATCAGGGCGGCGGCGGTCACGGCCGCACGGAAAAGGGCAATCGAACGCATGGCGAATCCTTCAGGGGCGTCAGCCGCGGGGTGCAGGTAACGCGAACCATTCTTATCGCCGGGCAGTGTCCGCCAACCCTCCTCAAGAATTCGTTAAGACGCGCAGCGGCTGTGGCAATGGCGCCGCAACGCCGCCGCGCTCTTGGCCGCGCCCCTACAATGTGAGATTGATTGTTATTCGCCGAGCGGTCCCGCCATGCGCGTTCTCGTCATCGAAGACGACCCCGACATTCTTGCCAACATCACCCATCACCTGACGCGACGCGGTTACATCGTCGATTGCGCCGAAGACGGCCAGCGCGGCTATGCGATGGCGGCGTCCGGCGAGTTCGACCTGATCGTGCTGGACCTGATGCTGCCGCGGCTGGACGGCTACGAGCTGTGCCGCCGGCTGCGCACCGAGGCCGCGTGCAACACCCCCGTCATCATGGTCACGGCCCGCGATACGCTGGACAACCGGCTGACCGGCTTTGACGCGGGCGCCGACGATTACCTGGTCAAGCCCTTTGCGTTGGCCGAGCTGGCCGCGCGGGTCAAGGCGCTGCTGCATCGCGCCAGCGGGGCGGGCGCGGCCCGCGTGCTGCGTGTGGGCGACCTGACGCTGGACACCGGCACCTTGGCGCTGGCGCGCGCGGGCCAGCCGCTGCGCCTGCCGCCGTCTCCGCTGCAACTGCTGACCCTGCTGATGCGCGCCAGTCCGTCGGTGGTGCATCGCGCGCGGCTGGAAGAGGCGCTGTGGCGCGACTCGCCGCCTGACAGCGACAGCCTGCGCACCCACATCCACCAGATCCGCCATGTGGTCGACAAGCCCTACGACACGCCGCTGCTGCACACCGTACATGGCATCGGCTACCAGTTGCGGGCCGCGAATGATGGTTGACCGGGGCCGACGCGCGGCGCGGCGCGGGCTGGCGCGCCATCTTGTGTTGACCTATGTCGCGCTGGCGCTGCTGGTGGCGGGCCTGCTGACCTGGTTGTCGGTGTGGAGCGTCGGCAAGCTGGAGGCGCATCTTCAGCGCATCGACATGGGCATGGCGGTGGAGCGGGTGCGGGGCGATTTCCTGGCGGGCATCGACCCCGGGCGGCCCAACCGCTTCTTTCATGGCGATCCGGCAAGCAGGGCGTTTCCCGATTGGCTGCGGCCGCTGGCGCCGGGCTTTCACAAGATCGAGCGCAACGATCGCGTGTGGCACGTGATGGTCGACGACTTCGAGGGCCAGCGCTACATGCTGCTGCGCGACTACACCGAATACGAGCAGAACCAGTCGGCGTCGCACTGGACCGCAGTGACGGGACTGGCGGCCAGCCTGGCGCTGGCGTTCGTCCTGGGCATCCTGGCCACGCGGCGTCTGCTGCGTCCGCTTGCGCGGCTGGCCGCCCAGGTCAATACGCGCGGCGCGCAGCCGCCGCAGACCCGGCTGGCTGAAGACTATCCGCCGGACGAGATCGGCCAGCTTGCGGCGGCCTTCGACTCGACCTACAACCAGCTCGAACAGGCGCTCAGGCGCGAGCAGCTCTTCACGGCCGACGTGGGGCACGAGTTGCGTACGCCGCTGATGGTGATCTCCAGTTCCTGCGAACTTCTGCGCGAGGAGCAGACGCTGGACGAGGCGGGACAGGCGCGCCTTGCCCGCATCGAGGCGGCGGCGGCCGACATGGGCGAGCGGCTGGACACCTACCTGATGCTGGCGCGCGGCGGCGACGCGGCCGGCCTGTTTCCGCGCGAAAGCGCCGCGGACATCGCGCGCGGTCAGTTGGCCGCCTGGTCGCCGGTGGCGCAGCGGCGCGGCATGCAGTTGACGCTGAACGCATCGGGTGCGCCGGAAGCGGCCTTGCTGTTTCCCGCGCCGCTGCTGCGCGCGGTGCTGTCCAACCTGATTCGCAATTCGCTTCAGTACGCTGGCCCGCAGGCCAACATCGTCGTCACGGCAGGGCCCGATTACGTTCAGGTGAACGACAACGGTCCCGGCATTCCGGTGGAACGGCAGGCTTCCATCTTCAACCCCTTCGTACGTGGCGATCAGCCGGACGACGGCAATCTGGGGCTGGGCTTGTCGTTGGTGCAGCGCATCTGCGAGCACCAGGGCTGGCGCGTGTCGCTTCAGTCGCGCCCCGGGCAGGGGAGCCAGTTCCGGGTGGACCTGGCCGGCCCCGCGCCGGCCCCTGCGGGTTAGAACGCGACGTCGGCCGTGAACAATGCCGTGCGTCCCGCGCCCGGCACCCCGTACAGCTGGAAGCCATCCAGCGAGGCCCCGATGCGGCTGTAATAGAACTTGTTGAACAGGTTGTCCACGTTCACCCCCAGCGTCACGTTCTTGTTCAGCCGGTAGCGCGCCGCCACAGAATGCAGCCAATAAGAGGGCGCCTTCTCGTTGTCGCGGACCCAGACCGGATGCGTGCCGTACGGACCGGATACGGTGGAACTGTTGTTGTTCTTGCCGCCGACGTACTTGTTGTCCGTGTAGCGCCGCTTGCCCACGTACTGCGCACCATAGCTCAGCGACAGGTCTTCCGTGGCCGCGTAGGTGGCCCACAGGTTGAACGTCAGGTCCGGCACGTTCTTGGCTTCTTCGCCCTGGTTCGCGCCCTTAGTGATGCGGCTCTTCATGGCGCTGACGCCGGCAAAGGCGGACCAGCGCGGCGTGATGTTGCCCGACAGGCCCAGCTCGATGCCGTCCACGCGCTTGGCGGGCAGGGCGCGCACGACATCGGTGGCGTCGTCGCCGTATTCCCATGAATCCGTCAGTTCCGTGCGGAAGATGGCGCCCGTCAACGACAGGTCACCGCCCGCCACGTCCCACTTTGTGCCTAGTTCCCACGTGCGGGCGACGGCCGGCTTATAGGTGTCGGACCCGGTGGCGCCATAGATGTTGTTGTTGGTGGACGCGCCCATCGCCGACGGTTGCGCGGCCTGGCTGTATGACACGTAGACGCTGCCGTTCTCCACGGGCTTGTACGTCAGGCCGATGCGGCCGCTGAAGGCGCCGTCGGTGACGCGTTGCGTGGCGGCGCCTGCCGTTTGCGTGACGCGGTAGCGGTCGTAACGCAAGGCGCCTTGCAGCATCCATTGCGGGTTGAAGGTCACAGTGTCCGCGGCGTACAGGCCGGCATTGAAGACTTCGGCCTTGTTTCCCGAATCGCCCTTCAGCGTATCCACGCCGCCCATGTCCACGCCGCCGGTGTTGCGCAGGCCGAGCACGGGATTCGCGGACGGGGCGCGGATCGTACGCGCATGGTCGCCGTACGTTTCCTTGTAGAACTCCACGCCCGTCACCACGGCATGCTTGATGCCGCCGGTATGGAAGTCAAGGTTCAGGTTGGTCTGGTTGGCCAGGATGGTGTAGCGCTTGGACGTGCCGAAGTCGTTGCCGCGCAACTGGGCATAGGGCGAGGGATCGCGCAGCGGCGTGAAACCGCTATACGAGGCAATGCCGTCCGCGCTCTGCACCAACGGGCCGGCGCCCACATAGCCGTACGACGTGCGCGACGTGGAATTGAAGCGCGCGGGGGCCAGCACGCCGATGCGGTCGGTCTGTTGCCATCGGCTGATGTTGGTTACGCGCGCCGAGTGGGTGAAGTCATGCTCGACCTTCATCGTTGCCTGATCGGTGCGCGTCTGCTCCGTGTACAGGCCGGGGTCGCCGTACCAGGCATTGCGTGCCACGTTGGGCATGCGCTTGCCGCCCGTGCCGCGCTGGATCGGCACGCCGCCGTCGGGGATGTTGTCGTCTTCCTGATGCAGGTAGTTCACGGTGACACGGGTGGGCGAACCCAGGCCCATTGCCAGCGAGGCCGCGACCCCAGACCGGTCAAACTCCGTCACGTCGCGCTCGGCCACGCCGTTGTGATGGCGCATGAGGTTGACGCGCAGGGCGGCGCTGTCAGTCAGTTCCTGGTTCAGGTCCGCGGTGATGCGCCGGTAATGATCCGTGCCCAGTCCGCCGGACAGCTTGTAGAACGAGCCCAGCCGCGCTTCCTTGCTGGCCAGGTTGACGCTCCCGCCCACGGCCGAGATGCCGGATTCGATGGAGCCCGTGCCCTTGAAGACCTCGGCCTGCTCCAGGTTGAAGATGTCAGTGCGGCTGGACAGGCCCGCGTCGCGGATGCCGTCCACGGTAATGCTTTGCTCCGCCGAAAACCCGCGGATCGTGAACATGTCGCCCCAGCCGAGATTGCCTTCGCCCGAACTGAACGTGATGCCCGGCACGTTGCGCAGCACATCCTGCAGGCTCTTGGCCTGCTGCTCTTCGAGCACCGCGCGCGGCACGACGATGATGCTTTGCGGGGTGTCGAGCAGCGGCTCGGTGAACTTGCCGGACTGCACGCGATCCGCCTTGAAGGGCGGGGCATCGGCCTGCACGGTGACGGGCGCCAGCAGTACGGCGTTGTCCGCCGGGGGCGTCTCGCCGTGGGCCTGCGTGGAGGCGGCGGCGCCCAGCGCCATGCCCAAGGTTTTCAGGGCAAACGCGCCCTGGGTGTGTGTTTTTTGTTGTTGCGCCATGGCGATCTTGAGTGCCTCAATGAGAATCGTTCCGGATTCTAGGGAGGCGTGTCTCAAGATCCTGTTAAGACGGCGCTGATAAGACAATCCTGCAATTGCGATCGTGGCGCGGCGGCGAAGAGGCGCAAGCGTGAAGGGCGGCGGCGCGCTGCGCGCCAACCGCACGGAATATGCGCGTCGCTTACATGCGCGATGTATCGAAGGCGAGCAGATTGCGTTTGACGATGCCCAGCATGTCGGCAAGCTGGTGACGCTGTTCGGCATTGAGCCCCTGCAGGATCGCTTCGCTCATGACGTCGCTCTTGACCCGCATGCGCTCGATCATGGCGCGGCCTTCGGGCGTCAGCAGCACGAGCTTCGTGCGGCGGTCCTGATCGTCGGCGCCACGCCGCACGAAACCAAGCGCCTCAAGCCGGTCGACCAGCCCGCCCAACGCCGCGCGTCCTAAATCCAGCACGTCGGCCAGATCGCTTTGGGACATGCCGTCATGGCGCGACAGGTGCGCCATGACCCACCACTGCGACCGCGTGATGCCCTCGGGCTTCATGACCTCGTCGAACACCTTGCGGCGCAGCCGCGAGACGTCGTGCATCAGAAAACCCAGGCGCTGGTCCCAGTTTTCCGCGTGTGTTGCGACCTTCTTGGCCATTCAGGCATCCTCCAGCCGGATCAGGCGTTTACCCATGTTCTTGCCCTGGTACAGATCGGCGATCGACCCCGGCGCGGCCTCAATGCCGTCCAGGATCTCCTCGCGATACCGCAGCTTGCCCTCGCGCACCAGCGGGGCGAGCGCGGCTACGGCTTCCTCGTAGCGGTGCTCATAGTCCCACACCAGGAAGCCCTGCATGCGCGCGGCCTTGTTGAGCAGGTGCCGTTCGATGCGCGGGCCTTGGGGCCAGGGGTCCCAACTGCTGACGGACGCCGTGCCGCAGATCACGACGCGCGCGTGCCGGTTGATCAGCGGATGGACCGCGTCGCTGATGCGCCCGGCCGTGTTGTCGAAGTACACGTCGACGCCGCCGGGGCAGGCGTCGGACAACGCTTGTTCAAGGCCGGGCGCATGATAATCCAGTGCGGCGTCGTACCCGAAGGCCTCCACGCACAGACGCGCCTTGTCTTCGCCGCCGGCGATGCCCACGGCGCGGCAGCCCTGATATCGCGCCAGTTGGCCGACGACAGAACCCACGGCACCCGCTGCGGTGGACACGACGACGGTCTCGCCGGCCTTGGGTTCACCGCAGGCATTCAACGCGAAATAGGCGGTGATGCCATTCAGGCCCAGCACGCCGAGCGACAGCGAAAGCGGCAGGTCGGTTTCCCGGACCTGGCGGCGAATCGCCTTGCCGTCCGTGACGGCGTAGTCCTGCCAGCCGAGCAGGCCCATGACCAGGCTGCCTTCCGTATAGCGCGGATTGCGCGAGGCCACGACCCGGCCCGCGGAAAACGCGCGCATGACCTCGCCGATCCCGACCGGCTCCGAGTAATTGGCCGCGGCGTTCACCCACCCGCGCATCGCGGGGTCCACCGACAGGAACTGATTGCGCACCAGCACTTCGCCGTCCTTGAGTTCGGGCAGGGGCGCGCTGCGGATCTCGAAATGTTCGGCCTGAGGAATGCCCAGCGGGCGGGCTTTCAGGACGACTTGCCGGTTGATGGCGGGGCTGGCGGGCACGGGGTGTCTCCTCGGGTTGTTCCCAATATTGTATGCACACATACAGTATGTTAGCGTTCAGTTTAACGCAACCGGCATGGTCCCCATGCCAAGACGGGACAGTATCCCGCGAGCGCGCAAGGAGACAACGATGGCCGGGTTGTATTTCGAGCAATTCCACGTCGGACAGCACTTCACGCACGACGTGCGGCGCACGGTCACCGAGACCGACAACGTGCTGTTCACCACCATGACCTTGAACCCCGCAGCAATCCACCTGGATGCGGAGTACGCGAAGACCACCGAGTTTGGCCGGCCGCTGGTCAACAGCGCCTTCACGCTGGGGTTGATGGTCGGGATCTCGGTGGGCGACACCACGCTGGGCACGACGGTCGGAAATCTGGGTTGGGATGAGGTGCGCTTTCCGGGGCCGGTATTCGCCGGCGACACCTTGCGCGTGGAATCCGAGGTGCTGGAACTGCGCGAGAGCCGGTCACGGCCGGAGAACGGCATCGTCGTCTTCGGTCATCGCGCCTTCAATCAGCGCAACGAACTGGTGGCGACCTGCCGGCGCGTGGCCCTGATGCTGCGCCAGCCGGCCGTGCGCGCCGCTTGACCCTTCCATTTTTCCGAGAGTTAGCCCATGGACTTTTCGCTGACTGACGATCAGGCGGCCATCCGCCATGCGGTGCAGGACCTGTGCGCCGGGTTTGACGACGATTACTGGACCCGCAAGGACAAGGAGGGCGGCTTTCCCGAGGATTTCTATGCCGCCATGGCGGGCGCCGGCTGGCTGGGCGTGGCGATGCCTACCGAATACGGTGGCGCGGGCCTGGGCATCCTGGAAGCGGCGCTGATGATGGAGACGGTGGCGGCGTCCGGCGCGGGCATGTCCGGCGCGTCGGCCATCCACATGAACGTGTTCGGCCTGCACCCGGTGGTGGTGCATGGCAGCGACGCGCAGCGCGCTCGCTGGTTGCCCCCCATCATCAGCGGCGAGCAGAAGGCGTGCTTCGGCGTCACCGAGCCCAACACGGGCCTCAATACTCTCAAACTGCGCACGCTGGCCGTGCGCCAGGGCGACCGCTACGTCGTCAATGGCCAGAAGATCTGGATTTCCACGGCGCAGGTGGCCAGCAAGATCCTGCTGCTGGCGCGCACCACGCCGCTGGATCAGGTCAAGGAGCCGACGCAGGGCCTGAGCCTCTTCTATACCGATCTGGACCGCACCCGCATCAGCGTGCGCGAGATCGAAAAGCTGGGGCGCAAGGCCGTGGATTCCAACGAGCTCTTCATCGATGGGCTGGAAGTGCCGGTCGAAGACCGCATCGGCGAGGAGGGCAAGGGGTTCTCGTACATCCTGCATGGCCTGAATCCAGAGCGGGTGCTGCTGGCGGCCGAGGCCACCGGTCTGGGCCGTGCGGGCTTGAGGCGGGCCGCGGCCTATGCGGGCGAGCGCGTCGTGTTCGACCGGCCCATCGGCCAGAACCAGGGCGTGCAGCATCCGCTGGCCGAGCGCTGGGTGGAGCTGGAAGCGGCCGAACTGCTGTACCGACGCGCCGCGTGGATGTACGACCAGGGCCTGCCCTGCGGCGCCGAGGCCAACGCGGCAAAGTTCTTCTGCGCCGAGGCGGGCTTTCGGGCGTGCGAGACCGCGGTGCTGACGCACGGCGGCATGGGCTACGCGAAGGAATACCACGTGGAACGCTATTTCCGCGAAGCCATGCTGCCGCGGATTGCGCCGGTGTCGCCGCAACTGATCCTCTGCTACATCGCCGAGAAGGTACTGGGATTGCCAAAGTCGTACTGAACGTCGCACCGCGCGCGGGCAGGACCCGGTCCAAGGTCCGCGCCAGTGCCGCGCACCGAGGTGCGGCAAACACATACACACGGGAGACGGACGCGATGGATGCGTTGCAAGGTTTGCGGGTGGTGGACTTTTCCAAGGTGCTGGCCGGGCCGTTGTGCACGCAGTACCTGGGCGACATGGGCGCGGAGGTCATCAAGGTGGAGTCGCTCAAGGGCGACGACACGCGGCGCTGGCCGCCGTTTCGCCAGGACGACGGCACCGTGTTCCTGAGCGTGAATCGCAACAAACGCAGCATCGCGCTGGACCTGAAGTCGCCGGAAGGACGCGAGGCCGCGCAAAGACTGATCGCCACCGCCGACATCGTGGTCGAGAGTTTCGGGCCGGGCGTCGCCGGCCGCCTGGGCATCGACTACGCCAGCGCGGTCGCGCTGCGACCCGACGTGGTCTATTGCAGCATCTCGGGCTTTGGCAGCAAGGGGCCGCTGCGCCGCGGCAAGGGCTACGACGTCATCCTGCAGGCGTTCTGCGGCATGATGTCGATCACCGGCGAGGAGGACGGACCCGCCATCCGCAGCCCCATCTCGCCCATCGACCAGGCCACGGGCATGCACGCCGCCACCGGCATTCTGGCCGCTGTGGTGCGGCGGCTGCGCACAGGCAAGGGCTGCCAGGTCGAGGCGTCGCTGTTCGACACGTCCGTGGGCTTCATGGGCTACGTCATGCAGAGCTACTGGGAGCGCGGCACTGAACCCCGTCGTTGGGGCTCCGCGCACGAATCGCTGTGTCCGTATCAGGTCTTCGACGCCAGCGACCGTCCCTTGCTGCTGGGCGTGGCGAACGATTCCCTGTGGCGCACCTTCTGCGACGAGGTCGGCAAGCCTGAGCTGGCGACGGACCCGCGATACGCCACGAACGCGGATCGTGTGCGCAACCGGCCCGAGGTGCTGGCACTGGTGGCGCAGATAATGCGCGAGGACACGCGGGACGGATGGATCGAGCGGCTGGCGCAGGCCGGCATTCCCTGCGCGCCCATCCAGGCGGTGGGCGAAGTGTTGGCGCACGAACACATGGCCGCCAGCGAAATGATCTACCGCTTTGCGGATTCGGCGCACGGCGAACTGAACGTGGTGTCGCAGCCGCTGCGGTTTGACGGCGAACGGCCCAAGCCCACATCGCCGCCGCCTAAGGTCGGCCAGCACACGCGGCAGGTCCTGACGGAACTCGGCTATGACGAGGCGGCGATACAGCGCCATCTGGACGCGGTGGCGCCCACGGCTGGGGAGGCGGCCTGACATGTCGATCGACTTTCATGTGGAAGACGGCATTGCGCTGATCACCATCAACCGGCCCGAGAAAAGCAATGCGCTCGACCATGCGCACTACGAAGCGCTGTCGCAGGCCTGGCAGCGGGTACGTGACGAGGACGCGATCCGCGTGGCGGTGATCACCGGCGCGGGCGAGAAATCCTTCTGCGCGGGGGCGGATCTGAAGTCCTTTGTCGGCGCGCCGCCCAGCCTGGGGGCGCTGATGAACACGCAACAAGGCCAACTGCTCAATCGCGGGCTCGAAGTCTGGAAGCCCGTGGTGGCCGCCGTCAACGGCTACTGCCTGGGCGGGGGTATGACGCTGCTGCTGGCCACCGACCTGCGCGTGTGCGTGCCGACGGCGACGTTCGGCTTGACGGAAGTGCAGCGCGGCGTGTTTCCGGCCAACGGCGGCACACAGCGCGTGGCGCAGCAGCTTCCGCACGCCATCGCCATGGAAATGCTGCTGCTGGGCGACGCGTTCGACGCCGATGCCGCGAACCGGTGGGGGCTGGTGAACCGGGTGGTGCCGCGCGATGAACTGATGCCGGCAGCCATGTCCTATGCGCGCCGTCTGGCCGCCAATGCGCCGTTGGCTGTGCAGGCCGCCAAGGAACTGGCGTTGCGCAGCCGGGACGCGGACCTGGCCACCGGCCTGCGGATGGAGCAGCTGTTTTTGCGCCTGCTGCAGGACTCGGAAGATGTCACGGAAGGCAGGCAGGCGTTCGCCGAACGGCGCGCGCCCCGATTTCAAGGACGGTGAGGAGCAAGGATATGGCGTTGAGATCGTTGTTGTTCGTTCCCGGGGACAGCGAGCGCAAGCTCGCCAAAGCCCCAGCCAGCGGCGCGGACGCGCTGATCCTGGATCTGGAGGACGCGGTGGACGCGGCGCGGCTGCCCATCGCGCGCGGGATGGTGCGCGAGTATCTGGCGGCGCGTCCCGCGTCGGGGCCCGCGTCTGGTCCCGAACTTTGGGTGCGCATCAACCCGCTGGATTCGGGGCTGGCGCTGGACGATCTGGCGGAAGTGGTCCGAGGGCGTCCGGACGCAATCCTGCTGCCCAAAGGGCAGGGGGCGCCGGACATCGTCGTGCTGGACCACTATCTGTCGGCACTGGAAGTGCGCGAGGGGCTGCCGGCCGGCGGCATCGGCATCATGCCCGTCGCCACCGAGACGGCCGGCGCGATGTTCAACCTGGGCGGCTATGCCGGATGCAGCCCGCGGCTGCGCGGCCTGACGTGGGGCGCGGAGGATCTGGCCGCCGTTCTGGGCGCGGCCAGCAACCGGCGCGAGGATGGCGAATACGACCTGACCTATGAACTGGCGCGCTCGTTGTGCCTTCTCGGCGCGACGGCGGCCGGCGTGCCCGCCATTGACACGATCTGGGGCAACTTTCGCGACGCGGAAGGGCTGCAACGGGATGCGGCGCGGGCGCGGCGCGCGGGCTTCACGGGCAAGATCGCCATTCACCCCGATCAGGTGGCGCCCATCAACCAGGCGTTCACGCCCGACCCGGCCGACGTGGCGCGGGCGCGGCGCATCGTGCAGGCCTTCGAGGATGCGCCGGGGGTGGGCACCTTGCAGCTCGACGGCGAAATGCTGGATCGCCCACATCTCAAGCAGGCCCTTCGCATACTGGCCAGCGCGCCGGCAGGCGGCTGACAAGCGCAAAAACCGCAGGATCCGCGGCGGTTCCGCCGCAGCCACTTAATGCGACCGCCCGGCACAGGCGCGGCGCGCCACCAAGGAGACTGACATGTTGCGTGATGTGTTCAAGCCGCTGTGCGCGGCGGCGTTGCTTGCGTGCGGCCTGACGGGGCCTGCCGCGCAGGCGGCGGATTATCCGAATCAACCGGTGAAGCTGGTCACGGCATTCGGGGCGGGCAGCGCCAGCGACATCGTCGCGCGGCTGATCGCCGAGCGGTTGCAGGCCGCGCTGGGACAGCCCGTGATCGTCGAGAACAGGCCCGGCGCTTCGGGCCAGGTGGCCACGGATCTGGTCGCGCGCGCCCAGCCGGACGGCTACACGATCATGCTGGCCACCAACACCACGCATTCCTCCAATCCGCATCTATACAAGAGCCTGCGCTACAACCCCGTCAAGGACTTCACGCCGCTGGTGCAGGTGTGCAATTTTCCGTTCGTGCTGGCCGTCAGCGCCAAGCTGCCGATCAGCAGCGTCGACGACCTGCTGCGCTACGGCAAGGCCAATCCGGGCAGCCTGAATTACGCCTATGGCAACAGCACCGGCCAGATCTCGGCCGCGTCGTTCGACAAGCTGACCGGCCTGGGGGCGACGGCTGTGCCCTACAAGAGCACGCCGCAGGCAATGACGGACATCATCGGCGGGCGCGCCACGTTCATGTTCGTGGATCTGGCGTCGGCGGCCGCGCATATCCAGGCCGGTACGCTCAAAGCCCTGGCGGTGTCTACGGAGAAGCGCAGCGCGCTTGCGCCCAATCTGCCCAGCGTGTCCGAAGCGCTGGCGCAACCGGGCTTCGACCTGGCCGCGTGGGTGGGCATCTTTGGCCCCGCGAAACTTCCGGCGCCCATCGCGCAGCGGCTGGGCGACGAACTCTACAAGATCGTGTCGGCGCCGGACTTCAAGCAGAAGCTGACGCAGATGGGCGCGGAGCCCACACCGGCGCAGGCGTCGGCATTCGGACCGTTTGTCGTGCAACAGGAAAAGGTGTGGGGCGACAAGGTCAGGCAGGCGGGGATTCAGGCGGAATAGCGGGGTTCGGCGGGCAGGGCGGGTGGCAAGCCTGCAACCCGCAGCAAGGAGGGCCGTTCTTTTCGACGGCCCTTTGCATTTGGAACGCTTCGGATCTCCCGACCGAGCGCAGGCACAATTCAGTCCGGTACCAATATTGTCTTGGAATAGTAATGTTATTACATTACTATTCTGGCTTTTTTCGCGCGGCGCGCCGCCCGGCGTGCCACCAGCATTTCAAGCATCTCCAGCATTCCTCCATGGCTTCTCTCATTTCCCCTCCCGCCACCACCCGGCTGCGGTCCATCGACGCGCTGCGCGGCCTGGTCATCGTCATCATGCTGCTCGATCACGTGCGCGAAACCTTTTTCCTGCATCACCAGGTCGGCGACCCGATGGACGTGTCCGCCACGCCGCCGGACCTGTTTTTCTCGCGCCTGCTGGCGCATCTGTGCGCGCCGGTGTTCGTGTTTTTGACGGGCCTGTCGGCCTGGCTGTATGGGGCGAAGGCGGGTGACCGCAGCGCCACGGCGGCGTTTCTGGCGAAGCGGGGCGCATTCTTGATCGCGCTCGAAGTCATCGTCGTGAACTTCGCGTGGACCTTCCAGTTTCCGCCGTCCGTCGTGTACCTGCAGGTGATCTGGGTGATCGGCCTGTCCATGCTGTCGCTGGCGGCCTTGCTGTGGTTGCCGCGCTGGGCGCTGGTTGTCGTGGGCGTGGTGCTGGTCGCCGGCCATAACGCGCTGGATGCCGTGCACTTTGCCGCCGGCCACGCGATGCACGTGCCGTGGGCGGTGCTGCATGATCGCGGCTGGATCGAAGTCAGCGACACGTTGCGCCTGCGCACGTCGTACCCGTTGCTGCCGTGGATCGGCGTGATTGCGCTGGGGTATGCGGCCGGACCGTGGTTCCAGCCGGGTTCGGACGCCGCCGAACGCCAGCGCCGTTTGTGGACCGCCGGGCTGGCGGCGGTGGCGGGCTTTGTGGTCCTGCGTGCGATCAATGGCTACGGGCAGTCGCAGAAGTGGGCAGTGCAGGATGACACGCTCCATACCGTCATGAGCTTTGTGAACATCACCAAATACCCGCCGTCGCTGATGTTCCTGCTGCTGACGCTGGGATTGGGACTGTGCTTGCTGGTCCTGATTGAACGCGCGCAATCGGCGGCCTGGGTCCGCGCGTTGTGCGTGTTTGGCGCGGCGCCCATGTTCTTCTATCTGCTGCACCTGTACGTCTTGAAGGCGCTGTACCTGGGCGGCGAAGCTATCTGGGGCCTGAACCAGGGCAAATACTTCGGCGTTGATGGCATGGCGTCGGTGTGGGTGATTTCGATCCTGCTGGCCGTGGCGCTGTTCTGGCCCGTGCGCTGGTTCGGACGCCTGAAGGCCGCGCGCCGCGATATCGCGTGGCTCAAGTACCTGTGAGGCAGGCGATGGCAGCACGCAAGTTTGCCGTGGGCGTCGCGGCATTGATGGCGCCATGGGCGGCCGACGCGCAGCAGAATGCGGTGACGCTGTATGGCGTCGTGGACTTGAGCATCGCGGGCTTTTCCACGCAGGAACGCGGCACGGCCATCAACATGCAGTCGGGCGTGCAGTCCGGCTCGCGCTGGGGGCTGCGCGGCCGCGAAGACCTGGGCAACGGCCTGCGCGCGAATTTTCAGCTGGAAAGCGGCTTCCTGGCCAACAACGGCAACTCGGCGCAAGGCAGGCGCCTGTTCGGCCGCGCGGCGTGGGTGGGCGTGTCGGGCGGTTTCGGCGATCTGCGGCTGGGGCGGCAGACCTCGGTCTCGTCCGCCACGCTGGCGGACTACGATGCGTTCCTGGCGTCGTATCTGATCACCGGCGCGCAGACCGCGCTTCTGCCGTACAACGCCAATCGTGCCGACAACACGGTGTCGTACTGGAGTCCATCCGTGGGCGGCCTGCGTGCGGGTGTGGATGCCAGCATGGATTACGACGGCGGCGGCGGATTCAAGACCGCGTCCACCAACAAGCTGTACAGCGCCGCCGTTGTGTTCGACCAGCCGGGTTATTCGATTGCCGCTACCTACGAAGGCGCGAGCTGGGCGGACGGGACGGTGCAATCGGCCGCCATGGCGAATGCCGGGGCAGACCGCCGGCCGTACGCGTACACGCTGGCAGGCCGCGCGACGGTGGACGCGTTCACGCTCTATGCCGGCTGGTCGGTGATGCGCAATGGCTCGACCATCCCGGCGGTGCCGTCACCCGGGCAGCGGGTGTACTTTCCGGGCAGCACGGTGCACGGCGTAATGGCGGGCGCCGCCTGGCGCACGGGCGCGAGCACCGTGATGGCGTCGTGGCAGGGCAGCCTGCCGGGCGGTGGGGCGCTCGAGCGCGAGGGCGCCACGCATTCCCAGCAGATCTATTCGGCAGGCTACGTGTATGACCTGTCCAAGCGCACCAACGTGTATGCCATCTACGGCTATATGCGGGGCGCCTGGGACGATCCGTCCTGGCATCAGTCCCAGTACGCGGTCGGCATGCGCCACCGCTTCTGACGGGGTATCAGTAGGCCTTCCCGGCAATCGAATCCGCATAACCGAGATCCAGCCATTTGCCATCGGCAGGGATGCGGTCCAGATTGCCCAGGTCGATCTGGGTCTGGAGCGCGTCCTTCAAGGCCTGCTCGGGCACCGCCACGGAATCGGCGAAGACGCCATCGTCGATCAGGCGCTGCACCGACGCGCGCACGACGGCGGGATCCAGGTTGGGAAAGAGCTTCAGGCCGCTGGCCACGGCGGCGGCCGGGTCCTTGCGGATCGTCTTGAGCGCGCGGTCGATGCCGGAGACGAGCTTCTGCGAGACCTGAGGGTCGATGTCCTGGCGCGTGGAAATGGCCGAGAACGTGTACGGACCGATCTCGCGCGAAAACGCGGAAACCACCTTGAAGCCCTGGGCCTGCGCTTGGGATGCGCCCGGCTCGTAGAGGACCGCGCAATCGGCCTGGCCGGAACTGAGCGGGCCGATCTCGTTGCCCAGGGGCACTTCCAGCAGGTTCACGTCGCGCTTGGGGTCCAGGCCGGCGTTCTTGACCAGCTTGATGAACGCGGACGAACTGGTGGTGGGCATGGCGCCTGTGGCGATGGTGGCGCCTTTCAGGCTCTTGAAGCCATCAAACGCGAAGGCGGGCTTGCAGGTCAGCCACACGCCCAGGCGGTTCAGCGTGCCGCCCACCACCTTGACGGGCGCGCCGCGGCCGAAGGAGATTGCGGTCCATTCGGGGCCGTGCAGGGAGAAGTCAGCACTCTTGGAGATGACGGCGGCCAGCGCGTTGGTGGACGACGACGCAACGTCGATGCGCACGTCCAGGCCTTCGTCCTTGAAGTAGCCGTGTTCCTCGGCGAAATACACCGGCAGGTAGAACACGGACTTGAACGCGGCCGAGACGACGGCCTTGTCTTTGGCCATCGCCGACACGGACAGCAGGGAGGCAGCCGCGGCGGCGGCGATGCGCAGGGTGGTACGGATTTTCATGGGTTTGCAGCGGCGCAATGTGCGCTTCACAGTTTGAATTGAGTGGCGTAGGTCTGGTCTTTCCAGCGCAGCAGGCGCTTTTCGGCGATGTCCACGCCGGCATACAGGACGAAGCCCAGCGCCATCAGCGAGAAGATGCCGACCCAGACCGTGTTCAGGTCATAGAGCGACGAGGCGACGAAGATGATGTGGCCCAGGCCGTACTTGGACGAGATGAATTCGCCCACGACCGTGCCCACCAGCGCGAAGCCGATGTTGATGCGGAACGTGGCGATGATGGCGGGCAGCGCCGACGGCACGACGACCTTGGCGAAGATCTGCCGTTTGGTGGCGCCCAGCGACACGAGCATCTTCTGGATGTCCGGGTCCGCGTCCTTGGCGGCCTGAAATGCGGCCAGCAGCGCGACGATGGACGTCAGGGAAATCGACAGCGCCACCTTGGAAATCAGGCCCGTGCCGAACCACAGGATGACCAGCGGCGCGAACGCGATCTTGGGCACGCTGTTGATCGCGACCAGAAAGGGTTCGACCACCTTGGCGCCATAGGGCGAATACCACAGCGCCAGACCCGGAATGGTGCCCACCACGGTGCCGACGACGAATCCGGCCGCCGACGCCCACAGTGTGTAGTTGGCGTGCTCCCAGAGTTCGCCGGACACGATCAGCTTCCAACCCGCCTGCACCACGCCGGCCGGGGATCCGAACAGAAAGCCAGACACCGCGCCGGTGCGCACGGCGGCTTCCCACGCGCCAAACAGCACGGCAAGAATGAACAGCTGCGTCGCCAGGACAGGAACGCGAAAACCCGGACGCGGGCGCGCGGGTGCGGGCGGAGCGACGCCCTGGGCAAGAGATGCGGAGGTCTGGGTCATGCGTGGGTGCCGTCCTTGCGGGCGGTCTGTATGTCGAGTTCCTGGCACAGCAGGTCGAAGTAGCCGGGAAAGCGGCTGTCGTGGCGCGCATGCAGCGGCGAGCGCGTGCCCAGCTCGATGCGGTGCTCGCTTTTCAGGCGGCCGGGGCGGGCGCTCAGGACGAAGATGCGCTCGGACAGCGCGATGGCTTCGTCGATGTCGTGGGTCACCAGCACCACGGTCTTGCCTTGCTTGCTGACGGTGTCGGCCAGCATCGATTCGAGGAACAGGCGGGTCTGGTAATCCAGCGCTGAGAACGGTTCGTCCAGCAGCAGCACGTCCGGATCTGGCAGCAGCGTGCGCGCCAGGGCCACGCGTTGGCGCATGCCGCCGGACAGCGCCTTCGGATAGCTGTCCTGAAAGGGCAGCAGGCCGAAGGTGTCCAGGTACTCGCGGGCGCGTTCCACGGACTCGGCCTTGGGCGCGCCCCGGATTTCCAGGCCGACCAGGACGTTGTCCAGCACGGTGCGCCACGGCATCAGCAGGTCGCGCTGCAGCATGTAGCCGACGCGCCCGCGCAGGTTGGGCAGCGGGCGGCCGTCCAGCGCGATGGTGCCGGCGTCGTGTTCCAGAAGACCGGTCAGGATGTTGAACAGCGTGGACTTGCCGCAGCCGGACGGGCCGATGATGCTGACGAACTCGCCGCTGGCGGCGTTCAGGCTGATGTCGTCCAGGACCTGCACCGGGCCGGTGTCGGTGTGGAAGCGTTTGGAGAGATTGCGGATCTCAAGTTTCAGGGGTGGGGTAGGGCTCATGGCGAAACGACTGCACGCCACCTCAAGCCGCGCCATGCTCCAGTTCCAGCGCCACCACGTCTTCGTGCGGCACTTCCAGCGCCTCGTTGAAGCGCTTGAAGAAGCTGCACAGTGCGATGCGGATGGTCAGCTCCACGATCTGTTCTTCGCTGAAGAACGATTGCAGCTTCGCGTAGAACGCATCGCTGACCTGCGCCGGCGTCAGCGTGACCAGCACCGCGTAGTCGCGCACCACCAGGTCTTTCTCGTCCAGGCCCGGCACCTGCGGTTCCAGCAGGCGGTCGATGGCTTCCTGCGAGATGCCGTGCGCCGCCAGCTTGGGCGTGTGCAGTGTGACGCAGTAATGGCAGGCATGCGCCTTGGACGCGGTCAGCAGCGCGATTTCCAGGTGGCGCGGCGAGATCAGCCCGTCTTCGCGCGACTGCACCAGGTACGAAAAGAAGTGCTTCAAGGCCGGCGGGCGGGGCGCGAACGCGCTCAGCATGTTCGCGTACGGGCCGTAGTCCTGCAGAAGCTGATTGAAGAGTTGGGCGGTCGCGGGATCCAGCTTGGCGGGATCCAAAGGAGTGAGGCGTGACAAGGCAATTCCAGCGTAGGAAAGAAGAACGCAGAAATCCTAAGAGACATGCGGCCGCGTGAAAAATACCGATATCACATATGTATATGGGTATGCCGGCGTCGCAGGCGGCTCCGCTGCCATGCCACGCCAGCATCGCGCCTGTCACAGCCGCTGTCCTCCCGTCGCGTCGATGCGCTGTCCCGTGACCCAGCGCCCCTCGTTGGACGCCAGGAATGCGACGATGTCCGCGATGTCTTCGGGCTGGCCCACGCGGCCCAGCGCGATGCTCTGTGCGATGACGCGGCTCAGTTCCGGGTCGCGGGCGCGCTGGTTCAGATCAGTGGCGGTGGCGCCGGGCAAGACCGCATTCACGGTAATGCCGCGCGCGCCCAGTTCGCTGGCCAGCAGCAGCGTCAGCGCTTCCAGGCCCGCCTTGGCTGGCGCGTAGACGCTCATTTCGGGATACGCGGCGCGCGTGCCCATCGACGAAATGTTGATGATGCGGCCGCCATCGCGCAGGAACGGCAGGCAATGCTGGATCAGAAAGAATGGCGTCTTCAGGTTCACCTGCAGCACGCGGTCGAAGTCCGCCGGCGTCACCTCGGGCAGGCGGGCGCGCAGGCCTACGCCCGCGTTATTGACGAGGATGTCGAGGCCCTCGTCGCCGGTGCGTTCGCGCAAACTGGCGCGTGCTTCCTGCGCCAACCGCTCGGCCGCCTCGGGGTCCGCCAGGTCGGCCTGCAACGTCCAGGCCTGGCCGCCGGCCGCCTGGATCTGGCCGGCGACTTCATCGGCGGCGTCGGCCTGCGCGTTGTAGTGCACGGCGACGAGCGCGCCGCGGCGGCCCAGCGCCAGCGCGATCGCGCGGCCAATGCCCCGGCTGGCGCCGGTGACGAGGGCGGTCTTACCCGCCAGGGAATCTGGTGTGGCGCTCATGCGGCCTCCTTTTCGGGTTGTGTCCAGGTTTGCCGGGCTTCCAATGCCCGCGCCTGCAGCAGCAAGGCATTGCGATCGACCTTGTTGGTGCCCGCCCACGGCAGGTCGTCCAGGAAGCGGATGCGGCGCGGGTGCTGGTAAGCCGGACCGTTATCGAGAGCGTGCTGCTTGAGCGTGTCGGCGTCCAGCGTGCTGCCGGCACGCCGTACGACGAACGCGACCGGGATGTGGCCGCGCTCTTCGTCGGCTAGTGGCACCACGCAGCTCTGTCGCACGTCGGGGTGCGATTCCAGCAGCTTCTCGACTTCAACGGGATAGATATTCTCGCCCGCGCAGACGAACATGTCGTCCGCGCGGCCTACAAAGTAGTGGAATCCGTCAGGGTCGCGGCGCATCACGTCGCCGCTGTAGTACCAGCCGTCGTTCAGCACCTGCGCGCTCTTCTCCGGCAGGTTGTGATAGCCGGCCAGCACGGCGGGATTCTTCATTTCCAGCACGCCTTCGTCCGGGGTGGCGCCGCCCGTCAGCCGGACCTGCGCGGCGTCCAGCGGGTAGCCGACCGACAGCGGCGGCGTGGGCAGGCCATCAGGATGCGGTCCGAACACGGCGGGACCGGCCTCGGTCGTGCCATAGCCGTGGGTGATGCGCACGTGCGGCAGCGCGCGCTGGATGCGGTCGAACAGAGCCGTCGTCATCGGCGCAGAGCCCAGCATCACGCGCTCCAGCGCCGACAGGTCGCGGTCCTGCAGCAAGGCGGGATCCTTGACCAGCCGCGCAAACATCGTGGGCACGGCGGTCAGGATGGTGATGCGATAGCGCGCCAGCGCATCGGCGTAGGCGGCCACGTCGAACCCGGGCTGGATCACCAGCAGGCTGTTGCTGGCAAATGCGCGCTTGGACATGAAGAGACCATTCATGTGAAAGAGCGGCTGCGCCAGCAGGTAGCGCGCTTGCGGCGCGTCCGGATTCGCGGGGCCGGACGTGGCGGTCAGCGCCCACAGTTGTCCGGCATGGGTCAGCGGCACGCCCTTGGGTTTGCCGGTGGACCCTGACGTGTACAGCATCTGCGCGATGTCTTCGGGCGCGGGCGTGACGCTGGTGAACGCGGTTGGGACGATCTGCGTCGCAAACCCCTGGGGGCCCGCGTCATCGAAATCCAGCACTGGCACGGTTGCCTCGAAGCCGGCGCGGCGGGGGCCATCCACGAACGCGAGCGCAATGTCCGCATCGCGCAGCACGTAGTCGATATTCTCTTGCGACTGCTTGATGTTGATGGGCACGGCCACGTAACCGGCGCGCATGATGCCGAAGTACGCCAGCAAGTATTCGGCGCGGTTCAGCGCGGCGATGGCGATGCGCGAGCCGGGCGGCAGGCCGCGCTCGGTCAGCCACGCGGCCACGCCGCCGGCCAGGCGGTCGGCCTCGCCATGGGTCAGTTGCCACGGCGCGTCAGGCAGGCGCAGGTCGATGAGCGCGGGCAGCTCGGCCGGCAGGCGCGGATCGGCAAGATCGCCAAGGTTTCGGAGGGAATGCGTCATAAGAAGGACTTCCAGAAGTTGGCGGCTCAGCGCTTTTGCAGCTTGGGATTGAGCGCGTCGTTCAGGCCGTCGCCGACCAGGTTCAGCGACAGCACGGTAAGCATGATGGCCACGCCGGGCACGGCGCAGATGTACCAGGAGGATCGGATCAGGCTGCGGCCTTCGCCCACCAGCCGGCCCCAGCTTGCGATGTTGGGATCGCCCAGGCCCAGGAAGGACACCACCGACTCGTAGAGGATGGCGCCGGCCACGACCAGCGACGACATCACGATGACCGGCGGCAGCGCATTCGGCAGGACTTCGGCGGCGGCGATGCGCCACGGGCTCATGCCGACGGCGCGGCAGGCCTGCACGAACTCGCGCTCCTTGAAGGACAGGAATTCCGCGCGGGTCAGGCGGGCGATCGGGGGCCAGGACACCAGGCCCACGGCGAGCGTGATGTTCTCGATTCGCGGTCCCAGCACCGACACGACCGTCAGCACGAACACCACATTGGGAATGATCTGGAACAGCTCGGTCAGGCGCATCAGCCCCTCGTCGATCCAGCCGCCCGCCCACGCAGCGGCCGCGCCGACGGTGACGCCGATCAGCGTGGCGGTGGCGGCGGCCACCAGGCCGATCAACAGCGTGGCGCGCGCGCCGTGGGCAATCAGTGCGGCGATGTCGCGGCCCATGGAGTCCGTACCCAGCGGATAACGCCAGGACTCGAACGGCCAGATCTCGGGCGCGCCCACGATGCGCAGCGGATTGACGGGGTATAGCCAGTCGGCGCTGGCCGCCACCAGCGCGACCAGCAGCAGGAGCAGCGCGCCCGCCACGGCGCCGCGGTTGCGGGCAAAGCGCACGGCGAATGCGTCCGGCCGACGGGCGGCCGGCGCGCCTGCAGGAATAGTTGCAGCGGAAGGTGCGGACATGTCAGGCGGCCTTGATGCGCGGATCCAGGCGCGTATATGCCAGATCCACGAAGATATTGGCGATGATCACGACGACCGAACTGAGCACCAGGATGCCCAGCACGACGGGATAGTTGCGGCTCATGACGCTGTCGAACAGCACCGCGCCGATGCCGGGCCAGCTGAACACCGACTCGATCACGATGCTGCCGCCCAGCACGGCGCCCAGTTGCAGGCCCAGCAGGGTGACGATGGGAAGGACGGCGTTGCGCAACACGTGGCGCAGCACCACGGCGACGCGCGTCAGACCCTT
This sequence comes from Achromobacter animicus, assembly GCF_040775605.1. Taxonomy (NCBI): domain Bacteria; kingdom Pseudomonadati; phylum Pseudomonadota; class Betaproteobacteria; order Burkholderiales; family Alcaligenaceae; genus Achromobacter; species Achromobacter animicus. Next base: position 3,186,821 of record NZ_JAYGJK010000001.1, on the reverse strand, counting down.
GGCGTAGGCGGTGCGCACGTAATCCATGCGGCTGACTTCCAGCATTGAGGCGCGCATCACACGCGCGTAGGCTGCCGAATAGAACAAGCCCAGTGCCACCGCCGGCAACGCCAGATGATGCAGGATGTCCAGCGCCTGCCGCCACAGCCCGCCGTCCAGCCCGATGGTGACCATGCCGCCCACCGGAAACCAGCCCAGCTTCACCGAGAACATGATGATCAGCATGATGCCCAGCCAAAAGCTCGGCGCGGCAAAGCACAGCACGGCAAAGGCGGACACGGCGCTGTCCCACCATGTGTTGACCTTGACGGCCGACACGATGCCGGCCGCTACGCCCACCAGCACGGCGATGGCAATGCTGGCCAGCATCAGCACCAGCGTGGCGGGCAAGTGCGCCAGGATGACGTCCAGCACCGGCAGGTTATGCCGGTAGGAATAGCCCAGGTCCAGCTGCGCGACCGACCCGATGTACTTGAGCAACTGCACTGCCGGTGGCTGGTCCAGCCCGTAGGTCACGCGCAGGCGCTCGATCAGCGCCGGGTCGGTGACCTGCTGCTCGGCCGTCATGACGTCCAGGAAGGTCCCCGGCACGGACTGGATCAGGGCAAAGTTCAGGACCACCACGCCCAGCAGCAGCGGGATGGCCTGAAGCAGCCGGCGCGAGATCAGGCGCAATGCCATGTCGTCCTCAGGCCTGCAGCCAGACGTCGGCCAGCGTCTCGCCCTGGACGTTGGCGCCGGTCGTGAAGTTGCGCACGTTCTTGCCGGCCAGGGTGAACGACTGGATTTCCACCAGCGGCACGATCGGCACGTCGGTGGACGCCAGGCGGGCGAACTGCGCGGCTAGCTTGCGGCGGGCCTCCGGATCGGTTTCGACGGCCAGCTTGCCGACGATGCCGTCCATCTCGGGGCTGGAATAGCCCGTGGCGTTGCGGAACGCGGCGCCTTTGACGATGCCGTCGGTCGTGAAGAACTGCGTCACGGTGGGCACCAGCTCCAGCGGCGACGTGAAGTTGGACACCGCGATGTCGTAGTCGTATTCGCCATAGATGCGCTTGAGCGCGGTAGCGCGGTCCACGGAATCGAGCTTCACGGCGATGCCCACGTCTTCCAGCGCCTGCTTCAGGTACTGGCCGAGCTTGGCGTTTTCCTCGAACCAGGCCGCGGCCAGCAGGTTGACGGTGAAACGCTTGCCGTCCTTGACCGGCAAGCCTGCCGCGTCCAGCAGGGCGGCCGCCTTCTTCGGATCGAAGGCATAGCGCGGCACGTCCTCGGTGAAGAACAGCGGATTGCTGCTGAAGATGGGCGCAATCGCCGGCTTGCCGCGGCCGTAGTAGATGGTGTCGACGATGAACTGGCGGTCGATCGCGTGCAGAATGGCTTGGCGGACCTCACGGCGGTTGACGATGTCGCGCCGCTGGTTGAACTCGACGGTGACCGTCCACGCGGTGTTCTGGTAGCCGCGCGTGTCCACGACGACTTTGCCGGTCTTGACCAGCCGGTCGATGTCGCGCGCGGGCACCGGGTTGGAATAGGCCAGGCCCAATTCGCCGGTTTCCAACGCGGCTCCGCGCGAGGCCGGGTCCGCCCACCAGCGGATCACCAACTTGTCCAGGTTCGGCTGCGTGGCGTTCCAGTATTTGTCGTTGCGCAGGTATTCAACATGGCTGCCGCGCACCCATTTGCCGTACTTCCATGGGCCCGTGCCCACCGGCGTGTTGTTCAGCGGATTGGTGATGAGGTCCTTGCCGTCGTACAGGTGCTTGGGCACCAGCAGCTGATACTGGCCCGACAGGGTGGACTTCAGGAAGAACTCGGGCACCGGGGCGTTGAAGGTCAGCACGACCGTGTGCGGATCCGGCGCCGAGGCTTCTGTCAGGGACTTGAGCGCGATGCCGGCGGAAATGGGCTTCCAGTGCTGCAGCACGTTGTAGACCACGTCCGCCGACGTGAACGGCGTGCCGTCGTGCCAGGTGACGTTTTCGCGCAGCTTGATCGTGTAGCTGCGAAAGTCCGCGGACGGCGTGACCGACAGGGCCAGTGCGGGCTGGAACTTCAGGTCGGCGTCCAGCTTGAGCAGGCGTTCCAGGATCTTGGTGGACGTCTGAAACGGGCTGGAACCGCCACCGCCCGGTACGAATAGGGCTTGCGGCTCCAGGCCGCCCCACGTGGCGACGAGCGTGCCGCCGCGGCGGGCGGGGCCGGCGTCGGACCCGGGGCGGTCCGTGGCAGCGAGCAGCGTGCGCGGCGTGACGCCCAGGCCGGCCGCAGCCAGACCGCCGGCGGCGGAGCGGGTCAGAAAGGCGCGCCGTCCGGCGCGGGTTGCTTGTGTCATGACGGAAGTCCTTGTCTTGAGCGCGCGGCTCAGCCCTGGCTGAGCGTGGCGTAGGTGGCGCGGCCGATGGCCACCAGCGCGCCCTGGTCGTTGTAGAGGTCGACGTCGGCCACACCCACGCTGCGGCCGTTGCGGCGCACGCGTGCCACCGCGGTCAGCGAGGTATTGATGGCAGGGCGCAGATAGTCGACGCGAAAGTTGATGGTGGGCAGGCCGCGTCCCAGCAGCATGCCGACGGCAAAGTCGCCGACCGTGTCGATCACGGCGGCCAGCGGACCGCCATGCCATTGGCCGCTCTGCGCGCCGCGTTCGAACTCCGGACGGAAGGGGGCGACCACGGTCAGTTCACCCTGTTCGTGGTCGACATTGCGTACCGACAGGTCCAGCCACGCAATGAAGGGCGATCCGTCGAACTTGGCCTGGATATCCACGGCGCTCAGCTGCGCGCTCATGACGCCACCAGCACTTTGCCGACGATCTTGCGATCTTCCAGCGAGGCCAGCGCCTCGGCGCCTTGTTCCAGCGGCCACACGCGGTCCACTTCGACGCGCAGGCGGCCATCGCGCACCAGCGCCAGCAGCTCGTGCAAGTCTTCGCGGTCCCAGCCGTTGGAGCCGCGGATCTGCAGCTCGAACGTCCAGATGTAGCGCAGGTCTTCCTTGGGATCGAAGCCCGCCGTCGCGCCGCAGGTCAAAAGGCGTCCGCCCAGGCGCAGGCATCGCAGGGACTTGACCCACGTATCGCCGCCCGTGAAGTTCACCACCACGTCCACGCCGCCTGGCTTGCCGCCGCGCCGGCGCGAGGGCTTGCCGAAGCGTTCCTGCACGGCCTTCAGGAAGTCTTCCTCGGTGTACAGGATGATGTGATCGGCGCCTAGCGCGCGGAGCGCTTCGCCTTTCTCCGGCGTGCCGGCGCAGGCGATGACTTCGGCGCCCGCCAGCTTGGCGAGCTGCACCGCGCACACGCCCACGCCGCCGCTGGCGCCCAGGATCAGCACCTTTTCGCCGGCCTGCACCTGGCCGATGCGGTTCATCATGCGCAGCGCGGTGCCATAGGCCACCGGCAGCGCCGCGGCCTGCTCGAAGCTGACTTCGTCGGGCAGGCGCAGGAGCTGGTGCGCGGGCACGCGGCACAGCTCGGCCAGTCCGCCGTGGATGGTCTCGCCGACCAGTCCGCCAACCACGCGGTCGATCGGGTCGACCAGGACGCGGTCGCCGGCCTTCCAGTCGCGCACGTTCTCGCCGGTCTTCACGATCTCGCCGGCCACGTCCAGGCCGATGATGACGGGGAAAGGCAGCTTGATGCCGGGCATGCCGCGGCGGGTGAAGACGTCGTGGTAGTTCAGGGACGAAGCCTTGACGCGGATCACCACGTCATCGGGGCCGGCCACGGGATCGGGGAAGTTGGTTTCCAGGCGCAGCTTTTCGTTGCCGCCGTGCTCACGCAAAACAATCGCTTTCATGAATGCCAGATAAGAGGGGATTTAGAGAAAGGAGGTCACCAGCCCGCGACGCCGTCGATGGCCTGGCGGGTGATGTGCAGGCCGTGCGCGACGACGCTGCGCCGCCACACGCTGGATACCGGTACAAACGCGTCCACCAGGTCCGCGCGCAGTTGCGCATCGCGGGCGGCATCGGGCGTCTGCGGCGCCTTGAAGCGCAGCCATTGGTCCAGCCGCAGCGCGGGCCGCATCTGCAGACCGCGCGTGCCGAATTCGACGACCGCGCCGGCCAACGGACGATCGCCCAGGGCCTGCTGCACGCCGCGGAACACCAGGCCCTGATAGTCGGGGCGTGCCAGGCCGTGCGGGCGCTGATCGCGCACGCGTCCAGCACCCCACCAGCGCGCGGCCTGCGTTTGCTCGGCGCTGTCTTCGTCGTTGAAGCACAGGAAGAAGGGCTCGCCGTATTCGCCGATGCCGGTGTGCCAGTCGATGAACGCGACACGCTCGCTGGCCGCCAGGTGCTCGTCCACAATGCGCCGCAGCGTGCGGTTGGACCATTCCGGCCCCTGGCCGCCGTAGACGAGGCCGTCCGGATGCGTGTACTGGCCGCTGGCTGTCACGTTGAACAGGGTATCCGCGCCATGTGTGGCCTTGAACGTGTCCAGCGCCTGCGCGGCGGCCTCGTGCGTGGCCTCGGTCCATTGCGCCGGGATCAGGTGCGGATGCAGCGTCGCGTAATGCGGATTGGCGGGATAGGGTCGCGTGTGGTCGACGAAGTTGCGATTCAGGTCGACGTTGTTTTCGGTGGTGCGGGTATCGTGGGCGTAGCCGTACGGGTTCAGCGCGTGCACCAGGACGACGTTCACGTCGTCGGGCAGGGGCTTCGCGCCGTCGGCGGCCAGCCATGCGCGCTGCACCGCGGACCCGGCCGCGCCTTCCAGCCCGTGGGTGCCGCTGATCGCGAGGTGCGTGCGCGGCGCATCGCGGCGGCCCAGGATCGCGACGTCCACGCTCAACGCGTCGCCCTGCGGGTCCTTGAGCGTGGGGTGTTCATAGCGGAACAGCGCGGCCCCGCGCGCGGCCGCATCGTCTACGAAAGCCTGCCGCGCGGAGGAATAGTCGTTGGCAAAGCAGTCCCAGTAATCGGGCAGGGGCTGGCTCATGTCACGCCTCCTGCACGAAGACCTGCAGCGCGCCGCTGGCGTCGTCCGGCGCCACGACCAGTTCGCCGCGCGCGTTGGCGCGGTACGTCACCTGGTTGGCGTCGAACAGCGCGCGTGTCTTGTCCAGATCCCGAACGCCGATCACGGAGCCCGCGAACCATCCGCCCTGCGACGCGGCGGGCAGGCCGGTGGGCACGCGAACCTGCGGATAGCGCTGCTCGAACGCGGCCGGTGCAAGAAAGTCGATGCGCAGGCTTCCGCGCCGCACCTGTAGGCCGCCGTCGGGCAGATCACTGGTCGCGATGGCGCCGAAGACGCGCTCGTAGCCTGCGCGCAGCGAACGGGGCTCGGGATGCACGACGATCAAGGACTCGATGCGGCGCGCGCCGTTGGCGTGGTCCTGCCATTGGGGGCGGTAAACCAGATGGCGCGTCAGATGGCCGCAGGTGAAGAAGTCGGGCACGCCAAGCAGGCCAGCCGGAAACTGGGTGTTGTTCCAGGCCGCGTCTTCACTGCCCTCAGGCAGATGTACCGGGCGGCCGCCGCTGATGGGCGGTTCGGCATCGATGCCCAACTTCGCCAGTTCCGTGTGCACGGCCGTGCTGTCTGTGGTCTGCAAGGCAGTGGCCACCGGGCCTTCGTACGCATCGTCAAACCCGCCGAAGCGCGACTGCGCCTTGAGTTCTTCGGGGAACGTCAGCAGTTCAAGATAGTTGGCATCCAGAATGATCGTCTGGTTGCGCGTGCCGCGATGGTGCCGGCCCTGCGGGGCCAGGCTGAAACCCAGCTTGACGTAGCGGTCGGTCGCCGCCTGCAGGTCGTTGACCCGGATGATGTAGTGGTCCAGGCCCGTGACTGAGGGAAGGGACATCGGTATTCCTGTATGCGCTTAGAGAAAGACGCAGTCTGGCCGATGCGCCGTCGCGCTAGAACGATTGAATTCTCATGTCGATATCTGATTTCTGATTCGGCGCCCCTGGGCCGCAGCGGGGCTGCAGCGGCATATTCAAATCACTAATACGCATTCCGGGGGGATGCGGGGCGGCAGCGCCGCGTTCTGGTTCTTTCGGCCGCTTGTTGCGGAGACGCCAAGGAATCCCCAAAAGAAAAAGCCGCCTTGCAGGAAGGCGGCTTGAAGCACTGCTTGGCGGTTTTTCACCGCGTCAATGCAGGATCTGGCTCAGGAACAGCTTCGTCCGTTCGCTCTGCGGATGATCAAAGAAATCGTCCGGATTGTTTTCCTCGATGATCTCGCCGCGGTCCATGAAGATCACGCGGTTCGCCACCTTGCGCGCAAAACCCATTTCATGGGTCACGCAGATCATCGTCATGCCGCTTTGCTGCGCCAGCGTCACCATCACGTCCAGCACTTCCTTGACCATTTCCGGGTCCAGCGCCGACGTGGGCTCGTCGAACAGCATGACCTTCGGATTCATGCACAGCGACCGCGCGATCGCCACGCGCTGCTGCTGCCCGCCGGACAACTGGCCGGGGAATTTGGCGGCCTGATCGGGAATGCGGACGCGTTCCAGGTACTTCATGGCCGTGGCCTCAGCCTGGGCGCGCGACTGCTTCAGCACCCACATCGGGCCCAGCGTCAGGTTTTCCAGCACCGTCAGGTGCGGGAACAGATTGAAGTGCTGGAACACCATGCCGACTTCGCGGCGGATGGTCTCGATGTGCTTCAGGTCGCTGGTCAGCTCGGTGCCGTCGACGATGATCTGGCCCTTCTGGTGTTCCTCCAGCCGGTTGATGCAGCGGATCATCGTGGACTTGCCCGAGCCCGACGGGCCGCACACGACGATGCGCTCGCCCTGGGCGACGTTCAGATTGATGTTGCGCAGCACGTGGAACTGGCCGTACCACTTGTTCACGTCCTGCAGACGAATGATGGCATCGGACATGCCTGTTCTCCTTCGGGTTTACCGGGCGTGCCCGGTGGCCAGGCGCTGCTCGAGCGCGCGGCTGTATTTGGACATGGAATAGCAGAAGACGAAGTAGATCAGCGAGATGAAGAGATAGGCCTCCACCCCGAAACCTCGCCATGCCGCGTCGGACAGAGCCGCCTTGGCCGCCAGCGTCAGATCGAAGATGCCGATGATCACGACCAGCGACGTGTCCTTGAACAGGCTGATGAAGATGCCCACCAGCGGCGGGATCACGATCTTGAGCGCCTGCGGCAGGATGATCTTGCGCATCTGCTGCCAGTAGTTCAGGCCCAGCGAATCCGCGCCTTCATACTGACCCTTCGGAATCGCCTGCAGGCCGCCGCGCACCGTTTCCGCGATGTACGCCGCGGCAAACATGATGATCGCGATCTGCGCGCGCAGCAGCTTGTCGATGGTGAAGCCTTCCGGCAGGAAAAGCGGCAGCATGACCGACGACATGAACAGCAGGCTGATGAGCGGCACGCCGCGGATCAGCTCGATGTACACGACGCACAGGGCCTTGATGGCCGGCATCTTCGAGCGGCGTCCCAGCGCCAGCAGCACGCCGATCGGAAACGCGAAGGCAATGCCGAAGGTCGCCAGGATCAGCGTCAGCGGCAGGCCGCCCCAACGGGCGTTCTCGACGTAGGTCAGGCCCAACACGCCGCCCCACATCAGCACGGACACGGCCGCCAGTCCCAGCGTCCAGATGAGCGCCAGCTTGCCGTTCCAGAAACGGCGCATGCCGCTGGCCACGATCACCGCGATCAGGATGCCGGTGGCGATCAGCGGACGCCATTGCTCGTCGAACGGGTAGGTGCCGAACAGGATGAGCCGGTGCTTTTCAACGATGAACGCCCAGCAGGCGCCGCCCGCGGCGCGGCATTCCTGCGCGTTGGTGGCGTCAAAGCTCGCCTTGATGAAGGCCCATTCCACCAGCGCCGGCACGGCCATCAAGAGGCACCATGCCAGAAGCACGGTGATCAGGATGTTGAGCGGCGAGGAGAACAGGCGCGACCGCATCCAGGCCCAGGCGCCGGTTTGCGCGCCGGGCGGAGCGACATTGGCGCTCAGGGTTTGCGTAGTGCTGCTCATCTCAACGCTCCACCAGCGCGATGCGCTTGTTGTACCAGTTCATGAATATCGAGATCGACAGGCTGACCGTGAGATAGGCGGCCATGATGATGAGGATGCCCTCGATGGCCTGGCCCGTCTGGTTCAGCGTGGTGTTCACCACCGACACGATGTCCGGATAACCGATGGCCACCGCCAGCGAGCTGTTCTTCAGCAGGTTCAGGTATTGGCTGGTCATCGGCGGGATGATGACGCGCAACGCCTGCGGCAGGATCACCAGACGCAGCACCAGCCGGCGCGGCAGACCCAGCGAACCGGCGGCTTCCCACTGGCCGTTGTTGACGGCCTGGATGCCCGAGCGCACAACTTCGGCTATGAAGGCAGACGTATAGACGGTCAGACCCAGGAAGAGGGCGACGAACTCCGGCGAGAGCGTCAGGCCGCCAACGAAATTGAAGCCCTTGAGCGCGGGCATGTCCAGCGTCAGCGATGCGCCGCTGGCGAGCCAACCGATGACCGGGAAGGCGACCAGCAGGCCGATCGCCGTGCGTCCCAGTTTGAACGGCTGTCCCGTCGCTTCCTGGCGCTTGGTGGCCCAATGACCCACGGCGATGATCGCCAGGATGGCCAGCCCCAATCCGCATAGCACCCAGTCCAGCGATGCGCCTTCCAGTCCCGGCACCTTGAGGCCGCGGTTGGAGATGAAGACGCCGGGCAGCGGGTTATGCGCCTGGCGCGGGCCCGGCATGTTCTCGGTGATCAGCGCATACCAGAAAAACAACTGCAGCAGCAGCGGCACGTTGCGCATCACCTCGACGTACACCGAGGTGATCTTGTTGACCAGCCAGTTCTTGGACAGGCGGCCGATGCCGATGAAGACGCCCAGGACGGTCGCGGCGATCAGCGCCAGCAGGCCCACGCGCAGCGTGTTCAGGATGCCGGCGAAGATGGCCCGTCCGTAGGTGTCGGCGGGCGTGTAGGCGATGACGGATTCGCCGATGGCAAAGCCGGCCTCGCGGTTGAGAAAGCCGAAACCCGTCGCGATGTTGCGCAGCGACAGGTTGTGCAGCGTGTTGTGGACCAGGAACCAGACGGCGGCCCCGACGAGCGCCAGGGCCAGCGCCTGGTAAACCAGCGCCCGCGTGGCCGGATCGTTCCAGGAAACCCGGCGCGGCGGCCGCTGCACCGGGTGTTGAGCGGTGTGCTGCGCCACGGTTCAGCCCGCCATCAGGGCGCTGACCGCGACGGCCAGACGGTCCATGCCTTGCTCGATGACCTCGGTGGAGGTCGCGAACGAGAAGCGCACATACGGCGACAGGCCATACGAACCACCGTCGATCACGGCCACGCCCGCTTCGCGCAGGAAGAACAGGCTCACGTCCAGGTCCGTCCTCAACTCGCCGTCGGGACCCTTCTTGCCGATCAGGCCCTGCACGTTGGCGTACACATAGAACGCGCCGTCCGGCATGGCGCACGAGATGCCGGGGATGGCGTTCAGGCGGCTCACGATGAGGTCGCGGCGCTTCTTGAAGATCCCGACCATTTCCGTGACGCTGGACTGGTCGCCTTCCAGGGCTGCCTGCGCCGCCGCTTGCGAGATCGCGCTGGGGCACGAGGTGCTTTGCGACATCACGGTGCTCATGGCCTTGATCAAATCGGCAGGGCCGGCGCCGTAGCCGACGCGCCAGCCGGTCATGGCGTAGGACTTGGACATGCCGTTGACGATGAGCGTGCGCTCAACCAGCTTGGGTTCGACCTGCACGGGCGAGGCGTGGGTCTGGCCGCTGTACGTGAAGGGCGCGTAGATCTCGTCGCTCAGAATCCACACGTGCGGATGGCGCAGCAGCACGTCGGTCAGCGCGCGCAGCTCGGTGGCGCTGTAGACGGCGCCGCTGGGGTTGCTGGGCGAATTCAGGATCAGCCAGCGCGTGCGCGGCGTGATGGCCGCTTCCAGTGTGGCGGCGTCCAGCTTGAAGCCTTGCGACTCGGGGCCGGTGACGACGACAGGCTTGCCTTCGCCCAGCAGCACCATGTCCGGATAGGAAACCCAGTACGGCGCGCAAACGATCACTTCGTCACCCGGCTCCAGGCTGGCGGTCAGCGCGGCGGCGATGATCTGCTTGGCGCCGGCGCCTACGGTGATCTGGTCCATGCCGTAGCGCACGCCCACGGTCTGTTCGAGGCTGTTGGCGATGGCTTTGCGCAGACCCACGGTGCCGTTCGGGCTGGTGTAGCGGATGTCGCCGCCCGCGATGGCTTCCTGGCCGGCGCGCGCGATGTGCGCGGGCGTGGGCATGTCGGGCTCGCCCAGCGTGTAGTCGGCGATTTCGCGGCCCTGGCGGCGGAGTTCGTCCACGACGATCTTGGCGGCCATGCTGGGCGAGGGTTTGATCTGTTTGAGACGGGCGTTGACGATGCTGTTCATGGTGTTGCTGCGTAAAGAGTGTTCTGGCGCGGGCGTGCCCGCAGGCCGGGGAAATGAAGCGCGGCCCCGCGCAGGGCGGAGCCGCGGAAGCGATGCTTAGCGCACCGGCCAGCCGTACATCAGGCCGCCTTGCGTCCACAGCTTGTTCAGGCCGCGGTCCAGCTTCAGCGGGCTGTCCTTGCCCATGGCGCGGTCATAGCTTTCGCCGTAATTGCCGACTTGCTTGATGATGTTGTAGGCCCACTTGTCGTCTAGGCCCAGGTTCTTGCCCATGCCCGGCGTCACGCCCAGGATGCGCTGGACGTTCGGGTTGGTGCTCTTCAACATTTCATCGACGTTCTTGGACGTGATGCCGTATTCCTCGGCTTCCAGCATCGCGTTCAGCGACCAGCGCACGACGTTGAACCACTGCTCGTCGCCTTGGCGGACCATGGGGCCGAGCGGTTCCTTGGACAGGTTCTCGGTCAGGATTTCCCAGTCGTCGGGCTTGGCCAGGCGCGTGCGCATGTTGGCGGCGGTATTGGACTTGTCGTTGGTGTAGGCGTCGCAGCGGCCCGATTCCAGCAGACGGAAGTTTTCGTCGTAGTTCTCGACCAGCACGGGCTTGAACGTCAGGCCGCGGCTACGGAAGTAGTCGGCCAGGTTCAGTTCGGTGGTGGTGCCGGGCTGTACGCAGATGGTGGCGCCGTCCAGTTCCTTCACGCTCTTGACGTTCATCGCCTTCTTCACGATCAGGCCCTGGGCGTCATAGAAGTTCACGCCCACGCCGATCAGGCCCAGCGTGGTGTCGCGGGTCAGGGTCTGCGTGGTGTTGCGCGACAGCATGTCGATCTCGCCGGACTGCAGCGCCGTGAACTTCGCCTGCGCGGTCAGCACGTTGCCCTTGACCTTGGAGGCATCGCCAAACATGGCGGCCGCGACGGCGCGGCACATGTCCACGTCCAGGCCGGTCCATTCGCCCTTACTGTCGAGCACCGAGAAACCGGGAATGCCGGCAAACCCGCACTGCAGGAAGCCCTTTTTCTTGACGGCGTCAAACGTCACGCCGGCCTGTGCGCCGGACGCGACGCACAGCAGGGTTGCCGCAACGGCGGAGCTCAGAAACTTGCGCATGGAGATTTCTCCTGGGGATCGAAAGTGATTGAAAAGCGGAGGGGTCGAAAACGGCCAAGCGTGCGGGGTCCGCCCCGGCAAGCCGGGGAGGGCGCGTCGCGCATTCGGACGGGGTACGGGAATGGGGGAAAAGCGCCGGCTCGGGGCCGGTCAGGCGGTGCGCCGGTGAATGCGCGTGGCGTAGGGGTGGTACGTACTGCGGAGGGTAAGAATGGGGCTCATCGGCGGCACAGGTACGGCAGGTCTTACGGATCGCGGAAGACGCTGGCAGTACTGAAGCCGCGTCGTATTACGTTATGCAATAAGACGTATGATGGCAGCCGTCATACAAGTAAACAAGTAAGGGGATTCCCGTAATCGGCATTACGGGAGGGCACGCGAGCGTGGCTTAAATCGCGGGGGGATGAGACAGCAGCTTGCGGTACCGCGCGATGCTGTCGCCCAGGTGGCGGGCCATGGCGGCGCGCGCGGCGCCGGGGTCGCGGCGCATGATGGCCGTCAGGATCGCTTCGTGTTCACGTACGTTGCGGATTTCGTACGTTTCCAGTTCTTCGGGCGTCTTGCCGCCGTGCTTGATGTTCAGATCAAGCATGACGTCGCGCACCGCCGCCTTCAGCAGGGCCGGAAAATGCGGGTTGTTCGACGCGCGGGCGATCGACAGGTGGAATTCATAATCGGCCTTGACGGCGGCTTCCATGTCGCGCGTAGCGCGGTTGAAGGCGTCGAAGGCTTCGACGATGCCGCTCAGATCCGCCGCGCTGCGGCGCTCTGCCGCTAGCCCACAGGCTTCCACCTCAAGGCCCGCGCGCAATTCCATGATGTGCAGCGCCCAGCGCGGATCCGTGGCGGGTTCGACGACAAAATCGATGGGCTTTTCGCGGTCTTCGGTCACGAAAACACCGATGCCGGGCTTGCTGACCAGGCGGCCGCTCAGGCGCATGGAAGCCACGGCTTCGCGGATGACGGTGCGGCTGACCTCGAATTCGTCGCACAGCGCGTGCTCGGAGGGCAGCTTGTCGCCGGCGCGATACTGGCGCCCATCAAGGCGCTTGGTCAGTTCCTCGATAACGAAATCGGTCAGGCGCGAGCGGGGTGGCCGGGCGGGAGTTTGCATTGTCTCTCTTATAGGGAAAATCGCTGCGGGCGAGGCTGGCGGCCTGGCGCGCAGCCGCAAGTGTACGCGGTCCTCTGATGCCCCACGGGTGTCCGGCCCGATGGGATCGGCCGCGCGAACCGCACGCGACCGCAAGGATGCACTGGGGCCATATGACAACATACGGGGCGAAATCCGCCAACTTTTCTTTGCATCAAGAAGCAAAACGCCCTCCAGCGGAGGGCGTTCTGGCGGCTAGTCTCGCACGGTCAAGTGCGGACAGGCTATTCGGCGCCGGACTTCTTGATCAGCGCTTGCAGCATTTCCATTTCTTCGCCGGTCAGGTCGGTCAGCGGCGCGCGCACCGGGCCCGCGTCGTGGCCGACCAGCTTGGCGCCGGCCTTGACGATGCTGACGGCGTAGCCAGCCTTGCGGTTGCGGATTTCCAGATACGGCAGGAAGAAATCGTCCAGCAGGCGGTTGGTGGTGTCGCTGTCGCCGGCGGCGATGGCGTTGTAGAACTCCATGGCCATCTTGGGCACGAAGTTGAAGACGGCCGACGAGTAGACCGGCACGCCCAGCGCGCGGTAGGCGGCTGCGTAGACTTCGGCGGTGGGCAGGCCGCCCAGGTACGAGAATCGGTCGCCCATCTTGCGGCGGATGCGGACCATCGATTCGATGTCGCCGATACCGTCCTTGAAACCGACCAGGTTGGGGCAGCGGTCAGCCAGCCGGGCCAGACTGTCGGCCGACAGACGCGACTGGGCGCGGTTGTAGACGATGACGCCGATGTTGACCGACTTGCAGACCTGCTCGACGTGGGCGGCGATGCCGTCCTGCGAAGCTTCGGTCAGGTAGTGGGGCAACAGCAGGACGCCCTTGGCGCCTTGGCGTTCGGCTTCTTGTGCGTAAGCGATGGCGGTGCGGGTGGGGCCGCCGGCGCCGGCCAGGATCGGCACCTTGCCCTTGCAGGTCTGCACGGCGGTGCGGATGACGTCGGAGTATTCATCGGGAGCCAGCGAGAAGAACTCACCGGTGCCGCCCGCGGCGAACAGGGCGGTGGCGCCGTAGGGGGCCAGCCATTCCAGACGAGCCGCATAGCTCTTGGCGTTGAAATCGCCGTTCTGGTCGAAGTCGGTCACGGGGAAGGAGAGCAATCCTTCCGAGACGATGGCTTTGAGTTCCTGGGGAGTCGTCATGGCTGTCTTCCAAATATAAGGAATGGGTATTGAAAAGGCGGTATGCCGTGGCCGCGGCGTTGTTGGATCCGCGATGTCAGTCATCGTACAACATATAAGTCGGGCATACAACGACTTCCCAGGAGAAATGTTGTCGTACAACAAGCCGAATGTATCTTTTGAATCTAGGAATTTCCCTATATTGAACGGAGAAGTCCGCCGCGCTATCCTCAGTGCTCATTGTCGTACGACAACGTACAAGAACGGCGACAATTCCAATCTCTAGGAGACAAGTTTGAAGGCATTCCCCCTGTTGAGCCGCCTGTCGGCCGCCCTGGCCGTCGCCACCGCTTTTGCCGCACCTGTCCATGCCGCTGATGACTGGCCGTCTGCGAAGGCCATCACGCTGGTGGTTCCGTTTGCGGCGGGCGGCACGTCCGACATTCTGGGGCGCTTGATCGCCCAGGAACTGGGCACGACGCTCAAGCAGACCGTCGTCGTTGAAAACAAGGGTGGCGCCGGTGGCGTACTGGGCGCGGACGCCGTGGCGCGCGCCAAGCCGGACGGCTACACGCTGCTGCTGGGCACGATCGCCACGCACGCGATCAACCCGTCGCTGCTGCCCAGCATCAACTACAACGCGGCCAAGGATTTCTCGCCCGTGATCCTGCTGGGCAGCATTTCCAATGTGCTGCTGGTGGGCGCGAACCAGCCCTATAAGAGCGTGCAGGATGTCGTTGCCGCCGCCAAGGCCAATCCCGACACCATCGCCTTCGGCTCGGCCGGGCAGGGCACGTCGCAGCATTTGTCGGGCGAAGTGTTCAAGCAGCTGACGGGTGCGCACCTGACGCACGTGCCGTACCGCGGCAGCGCGCCGGCCATTTCGGACCTGATCGGCGGGCAGATCCCCAGCTCGTTCGAAACCGCCCTGGTCGCGTTGCCGTATGTGCAAAGCGGCAAGGTCCGCGCGCTGGCGGTCACGTCCGCCAAGCGCACCGCCGTGCTGCCGGACGTGCCCACCATGCAGGAAGCCGGCGTGCCGGGCTTTGACGTCAGCAGCTGGCAGGCCATCTACGCCCCGGCCAACACGCCGCCGGCCGTGGTCGAAAAGCTGAACAAGACGATCGCCGAGATCGTGGCCAAGCCGGAAGTCACCGCCAAGATGCAGGGCCTGGGTCTGGCCTACACGCCGAACACGCCGGCGGAATTCACGGCATTCCAGGCGGCCGAGCAGGCCAAGTGGGCCAAGATCATTGCCGATGGAAAGTTGAAGGCGCAGTGATTGCGTTGTCAGGTATGAAAGCCTGGCGCGGGGAGTCGATCCTCGCGCCAGGTTTTTTTATTGGGTTGGAGTTTTGACGGGGTGAATCGGGGTTTGCAATGGGCGTCTCAGTAGGTGTCTGACACCGGCGCGAAATGACGTAGGCCCCGGGCCGCGTGAGGCGGCGCCGGGGCCTGTGATCGGTTCAGTGTGACGCCCGAAATCCAGGCGTCAACCCATTACGCCTTGACCAGCGTGCCGTCCACCATGCGCGTCAGACCCAGCGGGTTACCGCGCTGGACGCCTTCCGGCAGCAGGCCGTCGGGCAGGTCCTGGTAGCAGACCGGACGCAGGAAGCGACGGATCGCCGTGGCGCCCACCGACGTCGAGGCCGGGTTCGACGTGGCCGGGAAGGGGCCGCCGTGGACCATGGCGTGGCTGACTTCCACGCCGGTCGGGTAGCCATTGGCCAGGATGCGGCCGGCCTTGCGTTCCAGTACCGGCAGCAGGGCGCGGGCGTCGTCCAGGTCGGCGTCGTCCACGAACAGCGTCGCGGTCAGTTGGCCTTCCAGGTGCTCGGCCACGGCGCGGACCTGCGCGGCGTCCTTGCACGCGACAACCAGCGAAGCGGGGCCGAACACTTCGGCTTCCAGCTCGTGCGAGGCCAGGAACTGGTCGGCGCTGGCGCCGAACACCACGGCGCCGGCGGCGTTGCATGCCGGGTTCGAGGGTTCGCCGCGGCCGACCGTCGACACGCTGGCGTGGCGCGCGAGGGCATCCGCGCCTTGCTCATAGGCCGAGAAAATGCCCGGCGTCAGCATGGTGGCGGCGCCCTTGGCCTTGACGGCCTCGGCGGCAGCCTGGCGGAAGCGGTCCAGCGCCGGACCTTCGATGCCGATCACCAGGCCAGGGTTCGTGCAGAACTGGCCCACGCCCATCGACAGCGAATCCACGAAGCCCTTGGCGATGGTCTCGGCGCGCGCTTCCAGCGCGGCGGGCAGCAGGAAGACGGGGTTGATGCTGGACATTTCCGCGTACACGGGAATCGGCACGGGGCGGGCGTTGGCGGCGGCGACCAGCGCCAGGCCGCCGCGGCGCGAGCCGGTGAAACCGATGGCCGTGATTGCCGGGTGCGTTGCCAGTGCGGTGCCGATTTCATTGCCGGCGCCAAACAGCAGCGAGAACGTGCCTTCCGGCAGACCGTGCTTGGCGACGGCTTGCTGGATGGCGCGGCCGACGAGCTCGGACGTGCCGGGGTGGGCGTTGTGCGCCTTGACGATCACCGGGCAACCGGCGGCCAATGCCGACGCGGTGTCGCCGCCCGCAACCGAGAAGGCGAGCGGGAAGTTGCTGGCGCCGAACACCACCACGGGGCCCAGGGGAACGTTGGCCAGGCGCAGGTCGGCGCGCGGCAGCGGCTGGCGCTCGGGTTGGGCCGGGTCGATGGTGGCGTCCAGGAAATAGCCGTCGCGCACCACGCGGGCGAACAGGCGCAGCTGGCCGACCGTGCGGCCACGCTCGCCTTGCAGGCGGGCGACGGGCAGGCCGGTTTCCTGGTGCGCGCGCTCGATCAACGCGTCGCCGATGGCAACGATGTTCTCAGCGATGCTTTCCAGGAATTGGGCGCGCGTTTCCAGCGGCAGGGCGCGGTACGGGTCGAACGCGGCGCGGGCCAGTTCGGCGGCGCGCGACACGTCGTCGGCGGAGCCGGCGGGGTAGGCGGGTTCCAGGCGTTCGCCGGTGGCGGGATTGATGGCGTGCTGGGCAGCGCCCGCGCCCAGGACGGCGGTCGAGCCGATCAACATCTGGCCGGTCAGGTTCATGGTCATCTCCAAAAATAGGCGCCGATCCGAAGGATGGGCGTTGTCGCCCCCGATGGGTCCGGGGAAAAAAATGCCCCCGGACCGGGGGCAGATAGCAGGTGTCAGTGCGGACCGATTACTCGGCGCCGGACTTCTTGATCAGGGCGGCAAGCATTTCCATTTCTTCGCCGGTCAGGTCGGTCAGCGGTGCGCGCACCGGGCCCGCGTCGTGGCCGACCAGCTTGGCGCCGGCCTTGACGATGCTGACGGCGTAGCCGGCCTTGCGGTTGCGGATTTCCAGGTAGGGCAGGAAGAAATCGTCCAGCAGGCGGTTGGTGGTGTCGCTGTCGCCGGCGGCGATGGCGTTGTAGAACTCCATGGCCATCTTGGGCACGAAGTTGAAGACGGCCGACGAGTAGACCGGCACGCCCAGCGCGCGGTAGGCGGCTGCGTAGACTTCGGCGGTGGGCAGGCCGCCCAGGTACGAGAATCGGTCGCCCATCTTGCGGCGGATGCGGACCATCGATTCGATGTCGCCGATACCGTCCTTGAAACCGACCAGGTTGGGGCAGCGGTCGGCCAGGCGGGCCAGACTGTCGGCCGACAGACGCGACTGGGCGCGGTTGTAGACGATGACGCCGATGTTGACGGACTTGCAGACCTGCTCGACGTGGGCGGCGATGCCGTCCTGCGAAGCTTCGGTCAGGTAGTGGGGCAACAGCAGGACGCCCTTAGCGCCTTGGCGTTCGGCTTCTTGTGCGTAAGCGATGGCGGTGCGGGTGGGGCCGCCGGCGCCAGCCAGGATCGGCACCTTGCCCTTGCAGGTCTGCACGGCGGTACGGATGACGTCGGAGTATTCGTCGGGAGCCAGCGAGAAGAACTCACCGGTGCCGCCGGCGGCGAACAGGGCGGTGGCGCCGTAGGGGGCCAGCCATTCCAGACGAGCCGCATAGCTCTTGGCGTTGAAATCGCCGTTCTGGTCGAAGTCGGTCACGGGGAAGGAAAGCAATCCTTCCGAAACAATGGCCTTGAGTTCTTGCGGAGTCGTCATGTTGCGCTCATCCCTAAATGGCCGTCGCAGGCGAAAGGTAGGTGCTTGCGAACGGGATGCGGTGGTAAAAGGTGAGTCATCGTACAACATCAATTTGCCGGATTCAAGGCGTGTCCCCATGTGGCGCAGCATTTACAAGGGGAAACCCGAAATTCCTTTCTAGAGCCTTTCAGCGATATTCTCTTGGTTGTACGATAACGTACGGTGCCCGCAGCGGGGCATCCATCAGGCTAAAGGATTCATCATGCAGGTTGCAGTCGAGCAGGCGCCCGTTCTCATCAAGATTCATCCCGACGACAACGTCGCCATCGTGGCCAACGATGGCGGATTGCCGTCGGGAACCGTTCTGCCCGATGGGCTTCAGTTGGTCGACGCCGTGCCGCAAGGGCATAAGGTTGCCCTGACCGATCTGGCCGAGGGCGATGAGGTCCGGCGCTACAACGTGGTGGTCGGCTACGCCGCCAAGGCGCTGCCGCGCGGCAGTTGGATCAACGAGCGCGTCACCACGATGCCGACGGCCCGCACGCTGGAAGACCTGCCGGTCTCCACGCGGATTGCGCCGCTGCCGCCGCTCGAGGGCTACACCTTCCAGGGCTATCGCAACGCGGACGGCACCGTCGGCACGCGCAACATTCTTGCCATCAGCACCACGGTGCAGTGCGTGCAGGGCGTGGTCGAGCACGCGGTCGCGCGCATCCGCCGCGAACTGCTGCCGCTGTATCCCAACGTTGACGACGTGGTGGGCATCGAGCACACCTACGGCTGCGGCGTAGCCATCGACGCGCCCGGCGCGGCGATTCCCATCCGCACGCTGCACAACATCGCCCGCAACCCGAACTTCGGCGGCACGTCCATGGTCGTCAGCCTGGGCTGTGAAAAGTTGCAGCCGGACCGCCTCCTGGCGCCCACCGCCATTCCGATCCGCGCCGGCGAGGGCATGGGCGGCGACGGCGTGGACACCATCGTCCTGCAGGACGAAGAGAACATCGGCTTCGATTCGATGATCCAGCTCATCATGCGCACTGCCGAGCGCCACCTGCAGAAGCTCAACGCCCGCCAGCGCGAAACCTGCCCGGTGTCGGACCTGACCGTCGGCGTGCAGTGCGGCGGCAGCGATGCGTTTTCCGGCGTGACGGCCAACCCGGCCGTGGGTTTTGCCACCGACCTGCTGGTGCGCGCGGGCGGCACGGTGATGTTCTCCGAGAACACCGAGGTGCGCGACGGCATCGACCAGTTGACTGCCCGCGCCGAAACGCCCGAAGTCGCGGACGCGCTGATCCGTGAAATGGCCTGGTACGACGCGTACCTGCAGCGCGGCATGGCCGACCGCAGCGCCAACACCAGTCCCGGCAACAAGAAGGGCGGCCTGTCCAACATTGTCGAAAAGGCCATGGGGTCGATCGTCAAGTCGGGTTCCTCGCCGATTCATGGCGTGCTGTCGCCCGGCGACCGCCTGACACGCAAGGGCCTGATCTTTGCGGCCACGCCCGCCAGCGACTTCATCTGCGGCACGCTGCAACTGGCTGCCGGCATGAACCTGCACATCTTCACCACCGGCCGCGGCACGCCCTACGGGCTGGCGCAGGTGCCGGTCATCAAGGTCGCCACGCGCTCGGCGCTGGCGCGCCGCTGGCACGACCTGATGGACGTGGATGCCGGCGTCATCGCCACCGGCCAGGCCTCGATCGAGGAAGTGGGCTGGCAGCTCTTTCAGATGATGCTTGACGTAGCCAGCGGCAAGAAGCAGACCTGTGCGGAAAAGCTCAAGCTGCACAACGCCTTGGCGCTGTTCAACCCGGGCCCCGTGACCTGATCGGGAACCCAATCCGTCCGTAGCGCCATCGCAGAATAAAACCACCGAGAGGAGACAGCCGATGGAAATTGACCCGCAAGTCCAGGCCGGCCGGCGCCGGCTGCTGGGCGCCGCGCTTGCACTGGCCCCCGCCAGTCTGGTGCACGCGCAGTCTTTCAGCTTCACCCCGCAGCAGCGCTACCCGGACCCCTCGGTCCGGATCCTGGACCCGGAATTCGCCAAGTACCGCATCTACAGCAGCAGCGTGGAGCAGCTTGCGACCGGCTTCCGCTGGCTGGAAGGTCCGGTGTGGTTTGGCGACGGGCGTTATCTGCTCGCCTCGGACATTCCCAATAACCGCATCATCCGCTGGGACGAAACCACCGGCCAAACCAGCGTGTTCCGCCATCCCTCCAACTTCAGCAACGGGTTAGCCCGAGATCGCCAGGGCCGCCTGCTGGCCTGCGAACACCTGACGCGCCGCGTCACGCGCACGGAGTACGACGGCAGCATCACGGTGCTGGCGGACCGCTTTGACGGCAAGCCGTTCAATTCCCCCAATGACATCGTGTGCCAGCGCAATGGCGCCATCTGGTTCACCGATCCGCCCTTCGGCATCGGCGGGCACTGGGAAGGCGACAAGGCCACGCCCGAGCTGCCGCATTCCGTCTATCGCATCGATCCGGCCAACGGCCGTGTGACGCTGGCGCTTGCCGACCTGGCCGGTCCCAACGGCCTGTGCTTTTCGCCCGACGAGAAAGTGCTGTACATCGTCGAATCGCGTCACCAGCCCAATCGCGTGATCTGGGCCTTTGACGTGGGCGCGGACGGCGCGTTGTCCAACAAGCGCCTGCACGTTGACGCGCAAGGGCCCGGCGCCATCGACGGCATCAAGTGCGACGAGGCCGGCAACCTGTGGTGCGGCTGGGGCAGCAACGGCTCGCCCGACGCCAAAGCCGAGGACCTGGACGGCGTGATGGTGTTCAACCCCGCGGGCAAGGCCATCGGCCACATCCGCCTGCCGGAACGCTGCGCCAATCTTTGCTTTGGCGGCGCCAAGCGCAACCGCCTCTTCATGGCGAGCAGCCATTCGCTCTATGCCCTGTACGTGGAGACCCGCGGCGCGGCATAGGCACATCCCCACCGCGGCCTCACCAGGCCGCGGGACACTTCAACACACATACCAAACAGTGTGGAGACAGCATGAACCCGAGCAAGAGACAGTTCCTGGGCAGCGCCGCGGCGCTTTGCCTGACGCCCCTGGTGCCGGCATGGGCCCAATCGGCGGAATGGCCGACGCGGCCCGTGCGCATCGTCGTGCCTTACCCGCCCGGCGGCTCGTCGGACATCATCGCGCGCATCCTGGCGCCCCGGCTGGCCGAAGTGCTCAAGCAGACCGTGGTCGTCGAGAACAAACCCGGCGCCAACGGCAACCTGGGCGCCGGTCTGGTGGTGCAGTCGGCTAACGAAGGCCACACGGTCCTCTTGTGCGACGTCGGCGCGCTGGCGATCAGCCCGTCCGTCTATACGAAGCTGACCTTTGATCCGTCCAAGGACCTGCGCGCCGTCGGCATGCTGGCGTATTCGCCGCACGTGCTGGCCGTGCACCCGGACGTGAAGGCCAAGACCGTGCAGGATCTGGTCGAGCTGTCCAAGAAAGAACGCATCAACTTCGCCGTCACCGCGATCGGCAGCGCGCCTCACCTGGCGGCCGTCGCGGTTCAGCAGGCCACGGGCGCGCAGTGGGAATACGTGCCGTACAAGGGCGGTTCGCAGGCGGTCACCGACACCATCGGCGGCCAGACGCAGATCATCATGAACGGGCTGCTGGCCACGCTGCCGCACATCAAGTCCGGCAAGCTGCGCGCGATCGCGATTTCCAAGAGCGAACGCATGAAGCTGGTGCCGGACATCCCCACCATCTCCGAGCAGGGCGTGAAGGGCTTTGAGTCCGGCACGTGGCAAGGCGTGATGGCCCCGTCCACCATGACCGACCCGGTGGCGGCCCGCCTGCAGATGCTGATGGCGCAGATCGTCACCCAGCCGGACGTCACGGCGCAGTTGAACGAGCAGGGCGCCGAGATCGTCACCAAGAGCCCGGCCGAACTTGCGCAGTTCTTCAGCAGCGAGCGCGCGCGCTGGGCCAAGGTCGTGGCCAGCACCGACATCCGCCTGGATTGAACGGCGCCGACCCCGCCTTGCTAGGGGCGGGGTTCGGGAGCACACTGGAATTGCGTCCAGGCCTCGGCCTGGACCGATTCCGTGGAGCCCGGTCAATGAAACCCTTGTTTGCCGCGGTGCTGGGGGCATTGGGTGCGTTGTCGGCGCTGGCCGCTGCGCCTGCGCTGGCGCGCGATCCGCTTCCGACGGTGCCATCCCCGCCAACGTCAGCCCGCACCTTGCCGGATACGTGCCTGGGCACCGATTGCCCGCGCATCGTTGACCCGGGCAAGATCAACCGGGATTGTCTGGGCACCTCGTGTCCGGGGTCCCGCTATCCGTCGCCGGCGGCAACGCCCACGCGGCCGCAGGATCAGCCCGGGCTGAAGGCGCCCACCCGGACCTGGCTGCCGCCAATGCCGCCCCGGCCGGGTCAGACGCCAATAGGGCCGCTGACGCCCGCGCCCGCGCTGCCGCGATAGGCGCAGGGCTTGCGCATTATTCGTCGCCAGGGGTCGATCACCAAACGGCATGGTCGACGCACAGCGCCCAGGCCGCAGGTATGATGGCCTGCTTGCGCCTGTCAATCTCCGCGCCGGCCCACACGCGCCGGGCTTTCCGAAGACACCACACCCCATGAACGACCGCCTGCAGCAGACTCTGCGCCGCTTCGACGACTACAACGCCGCCGACCCCAACACGTTTAACTGGAAAGGCGAATCCTGTCCGCAGGAGCTGTTTCTTGCGCAAAAGCTGCACGAATGGGTCATGAAGCTGGCGCCCGATGCTTCCGAACCGTTGATCCTGGCGTCCCGGTGCCAGCACATCGGCCGCTGGGAGATCGCACGCGCCAGCTATCCCGAAGGCCGCATCGGCTACCTGACGTGGCGCAAGGCGCTGGCACGGCATCACGCCGGCATCGCGCAGGAGATCATGAAGGAAGCAGGCTATCCGCAGGCAGATTGCGAGCGCGTGGCGGCAATCCTGATGAAGCAGGGCATCAAGCAGGATCCGGACGTGCAGGTCATGGAAAACGCGCTGTGCCTGGTGTTCCTGCAATACCAGTACGAGGCCTTTTACCCGGCCCACGAAGACAAGATCGTCGAGATCCTGCGCAAGTCCTTGCTGAAGATGGACGGCGCGGGGCATCAGCAGGCCATGACGCTGACCTATTCCGAGAAGGGCATGGGCTACATCAAGCAGGCGCTGGCGGCGCTGGAGCCGGCAGGCTAGTTACAGCCGCATCAATGCAGAAAGGCCTGCGCCAGACCGGGAAACATTGTCCCGGCCTGGCGCAGGCCTGAATTGCTTTTGGCGGGCTTATTCGGACGCTTGGGGCGTGACGTCTGCCTGGGTGGCGTCAGTGGGCGTGACGTCTGCGGACGTTGCACCGGCGGCCTTCGTGTCGGCGGCTTTCACCTCTGCGGCTTTCACCTCTGCTGCCTTCACATCCACGGCTTTGACATCAGCGGACGGCACGTCGGCTGGTTGCGTGTCAGGGGCGGCGTCAGCAGCCGGCGCCGGGGTCTGCTCAGCAGCCGTCTGCGCCTTTTTCTCGGCCCGTGCGCGGGCGGCGTTGCGCGACGCGTTGCGAGATGCCATGCGCTTGGCGTGACGCGCTTCGTTGGCGGTCACGGCGCCGGCGGGTTCGCCGTTCAGGTCCACGCGCGGCGCGTCCTCGACCATGCTGGCCCAGTAGCGGCGGCCATCGCACCAGGTCTTGACGGCTTCCTTGATCTGCGCCTCGTCGAGCTGCAGTTGCTCGGCGTGTTGCACCAGGTCCGCCAGCACACCCAGCTTGAGGGGCAGCTTGGGCGCGGGGTTCTTGGGGAAAGCCTTGGGAAAGTGACGTTGCAGGCGCGAAATGGCGACGACCACGGGATCGACCGGCGTCTCGCGCTTTTCGGGACGCGGCGCACGCTGGCCCTTGTCGCCGCCTTGCGCGCGCTTTGCCTTGTCGCCGCCTTGCGGACGCGGACCCTTGCCGGCGCCTTGCGGGCGGCGCGGCTTGTCCGTGCCTTGCGGTCGCGATTCGTTCTTCGAGCCTGCCTTGTCAGGCGACTGCTTGATAAGCAATTCCCGGATCGCGGCTAATTGTTCTAGTCCCATGTGCTACACAAAAAAAAGGTTGAGGCGGCGAGCGTATCCGCTGCGCCGCCAGTTGTCGGCCTTTCAGCAGCCCTGAAAACTTCTACCCGGAGATGACCACGAGCAGCGCCAGCGACAGCAGGATGCCGAACGCGGCCAGGGCAAACGGCAGTAGTAGAACATACACGCCGCGTTCTTGCCCCCGTCCATGCGCCAAACCGGCCGCAATCGACATCCGGACCGGCGAAAAAATCCCCATCGACGTGCCCGACACGTGCAGCAGCGCGGCGGCCGCGGGCACGTTCAGACCGCCCTGAAGCGCTAATGATAGCTGGGAAGACATGAACAGGCTGTTCGGCGCATTGCCGCTGTTGGCCAGAATGCCGAATGCGCCAGCCAGAAGAGGCGTGATCAGGATAGTCCAGTCGCGCAGGCTCGAGAATAATCCATCGGCATACGCCCGGGAAATGCCCGCGCCCGCCAGCACCTCGGCCATCATTGCAAACAGAAAGACGGACATGACGGCATGACGTCCTGTCATCCACGCGGCGCGTGCCTGAGTCCGCAGCGCGCCCGGGTGGCGTTGCCAGGCGGCCATGGCTACCGCGCCCGCGATCAGCCAGCTTCCGGCGTGCAGAAAAGGCATCCAAGCCGGCAGGTCCGCATAAGGCTTGAAATCGGCCACGCCGGCAAGGCCGCGATTCAGGCCGGGGACGAGCCGCGTAGCCACCAGCCAGGCGATGAGGGCGATGTAGGGCAGGGCGCGGCGTGCGGCGTCCAGCGCTTGCCCGCGATCGGGCCTGCGGTCCGCCAGGAAGCGCAGCACGATTAGCGGACCATAGGCTGCCAGCAGCGCCGTTTCCGGTCCCAGCAGTGCGGTCGCTGCCGTGAGCAAGGCCAGGCTCGCGGCCATCCAGCCCGCTTCACGCCCCAGTTCGGCCGCAGGCGCGGACAGCGCCGCGCGTGCGGCAGTGCGCCAGTACAGCGCCAGCCACACCCCCATCAGCAGCGCCACGGGCCCCATGCTGTAGAGAGCAAGCTGCGTGGCCGGCACCCGCGCGTAGGCCGAGGCCAGCAACGTGCCGCTTCCCATCGCGCCCCACGGGATCAGCGTCTGGCTGAGCAGCGCGAACACCATGATCTCGCGCGGCTTCAGGCCCAGCGGCCGGATCAGCATCACCGTTCCCAGCATGCCCACGCCGAAGCCCGTGGCGGACTCGGCAAACGGACCGACCAGGAAACAGGCGAAGAAGAGCAGCCGGCGCCGTGCGAGGGGTTCGGGGCGCATGGCGTCCGGCGGATTGCCTGCCGCGCCCTTGCTCATGCCGCCTTGCGCCGCCATCTGCCAGAACAGCAGGCCGCCGAGGATGTAGGGGGTGATGATCCAGCCGATCCAGAGTCCGCGTTCCAGGGCAACGGCCATTTGCGCCAGCGCGAACGGCGCGGGCGCGGCGAGCAAGGCGATGGGCAGCGCCGCCAGCAGGCCCAGCGCGGCGGCGATGGTCGTGTTGACGCGCCCGCTCGCGATCGCGGCGATCACGGTCAGCGCCGGCAGGGACCACAGCAGGTACATCATGAAAGAAACATCCGCATCGCCCGGGTGAAGTCGCGGCGCAAAGCGTATCAGTCTATGGCCGCAGCGGGTAGCCGTGGCGATGGGCAGGACGAAGGTGGGCGACGAAGGCGGCGGGCGGGGTCCAGGCAGGGACGCGGGCGTGCACGCAGACCCCAGACGCAAGAACGCCGGCTGGCGTTTGCACGCGAGCCGGCGTTCGGGGGTGACGGGTCAGGTCGGTATTGCGTTGTCTACTGGCGTTGTTTACTGGTTCGCGCCGCGGATGTTGCCGGCGATACCGCCGGCTGCACCGCCAATGGCGGCCCCGGTCCAGGCGCTGCCCCCCGCGATGGCGGCAATGCCGGCGCCCGCCGCGGCGCCCATCAAGCCACCCGTGACGGTGCCTTGCTGTTCCTTGGTCATGTTGGTGCATGCGGCCAGCGATGCCATCGCAATGGCCAGGCCTATCGTGCGGATAGTCTTCATGGCGGCTCCTAGGGGGTGCGTTTCGTCTTGGTGGCAGGCACGACGATCTCAAACCAGATCGTCTCCATGACGGGGCGATCCAATTGGCCCGGATTGGCGGCATACCAGCGGTCGATGGTCTCGCGCACCGAGTCCAGCGTCTGGTTCTGAAGGCCCGCGGAGAACTTGGGCACCAGCGTCTGGGTATCCGGCACGGCCCGGCGTTGCTGATAGGCGCGTTCAACCTCAAGCGCATTGGCCACGCCCAGCAGATAGGCCTTCTTGAGGTTGGCGTCGGAATCGGTCCAGTGCTTGCCGGTGATGATCGGGGCGGGGTCCGAGGGGGCGGCCGTGACAGCCGACCCGACAAGCATCGAGAGGGCTACGGTCGCTGGGCCAAGCAGGTGTTTTACTCGCATCGCATCGCTCCTGTTGGGGGAACAAAAGATAGAAAACAACCTTCGCGCGCGATTCGGGCGGGGGGATCGAGATGGCCGATCGAAAAGCGGTACCGATCAATTTATGCCTGAATGCGTGGTCATGCAAGACCGGATTACAGGACGGATCGGCCGCTTCGGGATGCTCAATAGGCGGCGGACGGGGCGGGCGCCGCGGCGTTCGGGTCCGCGCAAGAGAAGCTTGCCGCCAGCCGGCGGGCGCTATTTGCGTAAAGCAGCACGTCAACGCCTACCGCCACGAAGGTGCAGCCCAGTTCCAGGTAACGGCGCGCCAGCGCGGGGTCCGATGTCAAGGTTCCGGCTGCTTTGCCGTGTTCGATGATGACTTGCATGGCGCGCTCGATGGCGGCTTGCACGTCCGGATGCCCGGGCCGCCCGCGATACCCCATGGACGCGGCCAGATCGGCCGGCCCGATGAACACGCCGTCCACGCCGGGCACCTCGCAGATCGCCTCCAGGTTCGACAGCGCCTGCACCGTTTCCGCCTGCACCAGCAGGCAGATCTCGTCGTCGGCGATTTCCAGGTAGTCCTGACGGGCGCTCCAGCGTGATGCGCGCCCCACGGCGCTGCCCACGCCGCGTATGCCTTGCGGTGGATAGCGGGTCGCGGCCACCAGGGCGCGGGCCTGCTCGGCGGTGTCGACCATCGGCACCAGCAGGTTCTTCGCGCCGATGTCCAGCATCTGCTTGATGAGTGCGGTGTCTCCGGCCACCACGCGCACCACGGGCTGGGCGCGGTAGGGCGCGACGCTCTGCAGGGCGGCCAGGGTGCCGCGCAGGTCGTTCGGTGCGTGCTCGCCGTCGATCAGCAGCCAATCGAAGCCTGCCGTGGCGGAAACCTCGGCCAGATAGGGGTCGGCCATCGAGAGCCACAGGCCGACCTGGGCCTGGCGCGCGGCAAGGGCCGTCTTGAAGGGGTTGTGTGCAGGCATGCGTGAAGGTTCCTGAAATGACGGGTCAGCTGACGATGCCCAGATGCCAGGGCACGAATTCATGGTTGCCCAGGCCCAGCGCTTCGCTCTTGGTCGGCGCGCCCGAGGCCGCGCGCAGGATATGGTCGAAGATGCGTTGTCCCATCTGCGCGATGTCCACCTCGCCATCGAGCACCGCGCCGCAATTGATGTCCATGTCCTCGACGAGGCGCGCATACATGCTGCTGTTGCTTGCAAGCTTGAGCGTGGGCGCGGGCTTGGAGCCGAACATCGATCCGCGGCCCGTCGTGAAGCAGATCAGGTTGGCGCCGCTGGCGATCTGACCGGTGACGGCGACGGGGTCGTAGCCGGGCGAATCCATGAAAACCAGGCCTGCGCGGTCGATGGGCTCGGCATATTCATACACGGCCTGCAGCGGCGTCGTGCCGCCTTTCATGGCGGACCCCAGCGATTTCTCGAAAATGTTGGCCAGCCCGCCTTGCTGGTTGCCGTGGCCGACGACGCCGTTGAACTGCGCGTTGTGTCCGGCCGTGTACCTTTCCCACCAGGCCAGCCGGTCCAGCAGTTTCTGGCCCACTTCCGGCGTGACGGCGCGGCGCGTCAGCAGGTATTCCACCCCGTGGATCTCCGGGGTTTCGGACAGGATCGCCGTGCCGCCGTGCCGCACCAGAATGTCCATGGCTGCACCCAGCGCGGGATTGGCCGTGATGGCGGAGTAGCCGTCCGATCCGCCGCATTCCAGGCCGATCTTGAGGTGGCTTGCCGGCACGGGGCTGCGGCGCGCGGCATCGGCCAGCGGCAGCATCTCGTTGATGGTCCGGATGCCGGCCTCGATCGTGGCCCGGGTGCCGCCCGTGTCCTGCATCACGAGCGTACGCACCCGCGCGTCCCCGGCCAGATCCTGCGATTCGATCAACGCCGACACCTGATTGCGTTCGCAGCCAAGCCCCACGATCAGCACGCCGGCCAGGTTCGGGTGCCGCGCGTAGCCGGCCAGCGTGCGTCGCAGGACGTCGAAATGCTCGCTGGGCGACGACATGCCGCAACCGCTCGTCTGCGCGAACGCCACTACGCCGTCCACGTTGGGAAACGCGGCAAGGCGTTCGGGCGTGAAGTGCTGCGCGATGTGGTGGATGACCGTCGCGGAACAGTTCACCGACGCAAGGATGCCGATGAAATTGCGCGTGCCCACCCGGCCATCCCCCCGAACGTAGCCCTGAAACGTCGCGCGTTCGGCCTCGGGCAGAATGTCGACCGGCCGCACATCGCGGCAGAAGCCCGGATCCCGCTCGAAGTCGGCGAGCGCAAGATTGTGGGCATGCACGTGCTCGCCGGCTTCGATGTCGCGCGCGGCCACGCCGATGATGGCGTCGTACTTGCGCACCGGCGTGCCTGCCGGAATCCGGCAGGCCGCAATCTTGTGGCCGCCCGGCACCTGCGCGCGTACCCGCAGGCCCAGCGCCGGGATAGGCATGCCCAAGGCCAGGGCCTCCCGGGCGACCAGCACATTGTCGTTGGCGTGCAGCCGGATCAAGGGATTGGAAGTCACCGGGGATCAGCCTTTCTGCAGCATTTCTTTCAGTTTCAGGCGCGCGATCAGCGCGGTCTCCTGCGCATAGACCGACGCCACATAAGCCTGGTAATCCGGCCCGTCCAGGTACATCACCGGCGCATCGATGCGGTCGGCCACCTGCTTGAAGGCGTCGCTCTTGACCGCAGTGCGGAAGGCCTCGCGCAGCTTGCGCTCGACGGCGGGGTCCAGGCCCTTGGGCGCGCCGATGCCGTTGGGGGCCTCGACCACGACGTCGTAGCCCAGTTCTTTCAGGGTGGGCGCATCCTTGAAACGCGAGGCGCGCGACTCGCCCCAGGTCGCCAGAAGCCGCAGCTTGCCTGCCTCGACATGCGGCGCCCACGAGCTTGAATCCGCCAGCAGATCGATCTGCCCGCCCAGCACATCCTGCAAGGCGGCCGCGCCGCCCTTGTAGGCAATCGCATTGAAACGCACGCCGGCCGTCATGGCGAACTCTTCCATGCCCACATGCGTCGCGCCGCCGATGCCGGCGTGGCCGTATGTCAGCTTGCCGGGATTGGCCTTTGCGTAAGCCACGACCTCCTGCAACGTCTTGAACGGCGAGCTGGCAAGCACTGCGATGCCGAAGGTCTGGCCCGACGTACGGGCCAAATAAGTCAGCTCGCTGCGCGGATCAAGCTGCAACAGTCCCAATTGCGAGAAACGCGCCACCGAAATGGGAATCTGGCCGATGGTGTAGCCGTCGGGTTGCGCCTGCGACAGCGACTTCGTGCCGATCATGCCCGAGGCGCCCGCGCGGTTCTCCACCACGATGGACTGGCCCAGCACGCCCGACGCCACCTGGCAGAGCGCGCGCATGGACTGGTCCGCGGTGCCGCCAACGGGCCAGGGGCAGATGAAGGTGATGGGGCGCTGCGGATAGTCCGCGGCGCGTGCCAGGCCGGGGGCCAGCAGGCCGGCCGCGCCGGCGCCAGCCATGGCGCCCAGACAGGCGGCGCCCGCCAGGAACCTGCGCCGGTCCCGGTCAGGGGTGGGGATGTGCCTCATGGTTTGTCTCCGATGTGATTATTTTTGTGAGCACCCTCAAGGCTACAAGGCCGCCCGGATCTATTCTCGTGAGCTTATATATAACTATCCAATAGAATTGCCGCATCGAAAGATAACAAGTCTGATATGTAAGGATGTTGGCATGGCGCACCTGGACCGCGTGTTCCGCTCAAACCTGAAGCTGCGTCACCTCCAATTGGTGGTGGCGCTGGACGAGTTCCGGCATTTGGGGCGCACGGCCGAGTTCATGGCGGTCAGCCAGCCGGCGGTGTCGCGCATGTTGTCGGAGGTGGAGTCCATGCTGGGTCTCGCACTGTTTGCGCGGTCCGTGCGCGGAACGGAGCCCACCGACGCGGGCGCTGCAGTGGTGCGCTTTGCGCGCGGCGTGCTGGCGCAGTACGAGCGCACGCGCGATGAGATCGACGCCGCCGCAAGCGGCGCGGCCGGCAAGACGCGGGTGGGGGCGATGGCGGTCGCGCTGCCGGTGCTGCTGGCGCGGGCCGTGCATGCCTTGAAGCTGCGGTCGGCGCGCGCGACCGTCCTGATCGAAGAGGGCGATCTGACCCATCTACTGCCCAAGCTGCGCCTGGGCGAACTGGATCTGTTCGTGGGAAGGCTGGAGCCAGGCTACGCCGCGCCCGATCTGCATGCCGAAGCGTTGTTCGAAGAGCCGATGGTAGTGGTGGCGGCGCCCGGCAGCGACGTGGCAGGCCGCAGCGCACCGGGGTGGGCGGATCTGGCGGCGTTGCCTTGCGTGATGCCGCCGCCGTGGGCGTCATTGCGGGTAAAGCTGGAGCAGCAGTTCCATCATCGCGGCCTGCAACCGTCGTCCGATCTGATGGAAACGTCGTCCTACCTGTCCACGCTGACTTTCATTCGTGAGCGCAATGCGGTGGGATTTCTGGCGAAGTCGGCCGCCCGCAGTTTCGAGCGTCAGGGCCTGTGCCGGATCCTGGACGTGCCGCTGGACCTGGCATTGCCGCCGGTTGGCATCATCACCTTGCGTGAAGCCCGGCTGCCTGCGGCCAGCGCGCACCTGATCGAATGCCTGAAGAACGAGGCAACGGCGCTGATGGCTGATGCGGCAAACGGCGCCGGTTAGGGCGGCGCCGTTCCCGCGATGGGCTTTACTTCGCGGCGGTGGTCTGTGCCGCGGCGGGCGCCAGCGCCTGCAGGAGCAGCTTGGCGTTGGCCTGCAGGTCGGCAACGGGATCGGCCCCGTCGGTGGCCAGCACGACGGCCTTGGCGCCGCCGGCTTCGATGGCCTGGCGCAGTTCCGGCGTGGGCTCGCGGTGCAGCAGCGCGGCGGCCGCGCCGTTGTCCTTGAGTGTGGCGGTCAGCGCCGCCAGCGTCTCAGGTGTCCAGTCCTTGTCATCGCGCGCGTTCGTGTCGATCAAATCCAGATTGAACTCGGCAATCAGGTAGGGCAGGCGCTCGGACAGGCTGACGACGGCCACGTTCTCGGCCTGAGCCAATCCGGCCTGGCTGCTGGCGTTCAATTCGACCAGCGTGCGCTTGATCTGCGCCAGGTTCTCGGCGATGCGCTTGTCGTCGGACGGGGACAGGCGCCCCAGATCGGCGGCGACGATGTCGGCCATGCGTCCCAGGTTGACGATGCTGAGCCACGGGTAGGCGGCAAACTGTCCGCCGGGGCGCGTGTCGCTTTGCAGAGCAATGCCGTTCAGCGCACCATCGAGCGGACGGGCGGCGTCGATTTCGACGATGCGGATGTTGGTGCGCCGCGCGTTGGCGTAGAGCGGATCGTCGGGCCAGATAGAGCGCAGGCCGACCGCGGCGTCCGCCGATGCGGCGGCCTTTTGCAGCGCAGCGCCGCCGCGCCCGCTGAAATACGACGTGAGGCGGGTGGCGGGCAGGTTGGCGGGCGCGGCGCGCTCCACACGGATGGTGCTGCCTTTGGCCAGGCTGTCGGTCAGCGCAAACACGACGGGATGCGCGGCCAGCACGGTGACGCTGCCCGCGGCGGCGGCCGTGGCTTCCGGCTGCGCGGCGCGCGCGGCGCGGCCGGATTTGGTCGCCTCCTGGGCTTGCGCCGTGACGGCGGCGCCCAGCGCGGATGCCAATGCCACGGCCAGGGCGGCGCGGCGCAGGGTGACTGACTTCAAACTCATGCTGCATTTCCTTTCAGACCGGGGACCAGGCCGCGTGCCAGGGCCGAGATCGCAAACAAAACTCCCGCGACCAGAATGATGGCCGCGCCGGAGGGGATCGGCAGTTCCAGTTCGATGGGCAACATGATGCCGGCCAGTGTGCTGAACAGCGCGAACAGCACCGACATCGTGAAAAAGCCCTTGAGCGATTGCGCCAGCATCCGTGCCGCGGCCGCCGGAATCACCAGCAGTGCGCCGACCAGAACGGCGCCGATCACCTTGACCGAGGCCACCGTGACCAGCGTCACCAGGATCACGAACAGGTAGTCCATGGCCTTGACGGGCACGCCGCGCACGGCGGCCAGCTGCGGATTGAAGCTGGCCAGCATCAGCCGGTTGTAGTTCGGCAGGGCCAGCGCCAGCGCCAGGATCGCCACGCACGTCAGAACCGACAGGTCGTTGCTGTTGACGGTAAGCACCGAGCCGAACAGCACGTTTTCCAGGATGTGGATGTTGATGCGGCCTGACAACACGAGCAACAGGCTTGCGCCCAGCGCCAGCGACACCGACAGGAATACGCCAATCAGCGTGTCGGGCGTGAGGCGCGTGCGATTGCTGAGGAAATTGAGCAGGATGCCGAAGATGAGGCAATAGCTGAACAGGCTGCCATACGGTCCGGTGTAGGGCTCGCCCAGCAGGATCCCGATAGCGACGCCGGTCAGCGCGGCATGGCCCACGGCTTCCGAGAAGAACGCAAAGCGCTTGACCACGACCAGCGTGCCCAGGCCACCCAACACCGGTCCGATGATCAGGCCCGCAAGCAGGGCGTTGGTGACGAAGCCGAAGGCCAGCGATTCGGGCAGTACGCCGGATTCCGCCGCGCTCTGAATGAGCTGGCGCAGGTTGTCGAAAAAGGCGTTCATGCGGCGCGCTCCTGCGGCTGATTGCCAACGCGCGGCCGGGTTGAAAAGAGCGCAAGCAGGCGGTCGGGCGTCAGCACCTGCGCGGGCGGGCCGTCGCATAGCACCTGGCGGTTCAGGCCGGTGACGCGATCGGCCAGGCGGCCGACGGCCTCGAGGTCGTGTTCGATCCACAGCACGGTCACGCGCTGCGCGCGCCAGCTGTCCAGCAGTTCCTCAAACACGCGCACGCCGGCTTCGTCCAGCGCCGACATGGGTTCGTCCAGCACCACCATCGACGGGCTGGGCACCAGGCCCTGGGCCAGCAGCACGCGCTGGCGCTCGCCGCCCGACAGCGCGCCCATGCGGCGGTTGCGCTTGTCCTGCATGCCAACGCGTTCCAGCGCGTCGCCGATTTCCTTCGATTTCGCGCGCGACAGGCCAAGGAACGCAGGTTTGCGCTGGCACATCGCGGCCATGAAATCGTTGACGGTCATGGGCAGGCCACGATCGAACTCAAGGGCCTGCGGGATGTAGCCGATGACGCCCGCCCGGTCGCCCGGCCACGCCACGCTGAGCTTGCCGCGATGCGGCATCTGGCCCAGCAGCGTCTTGACCAGCGAACTCTTGCCGCCGCCGTTGGGGCCGACCAGCGCATGCACGCTGCCGGCCGCAACGCTGAAGGCGACGTCGCTGAGGATGTCGGTACGGCCGAGCGTCAGGGAGATGTGGTCGAAGGTCAGCGTGGGACCCATTGCGCCGCCCGGGTGGGCTGTCACGGGGCCGGTCACGCGCCGGCCTCTTCGATGGCGCGCACCACGGTGGCCAGGTTCTGCTTCATTTCTTTTTCGAACTGCTCGGGGCTGTATTCGCCATACGAGATGTGCGACAGCGCATACAGCTTCACGCCGGTCTCGCGCTGGATCGTCTCGACGTACGCGGACGGGAAGTTCAGCTCGGAGAAGATCACCTTGACGTCCGCCGCGCGCAATTGCTCGATGGTGCCCTTGAGCTGCGCGGGGCTGGGCTCGATGCCGTGCGCCGGTTCGACAACCGCAGTGACTTCCAGGCCGAACTCACGCAAGAGGTAGTCGTAGGCGCCATGGATCGTGGCCACGCGCAGGTCCGCGTTGGGCGCTTTTGCAAGCTGGCCAAGGGCGTCGGCGCGCAGCTTGCGCAGACGCTGGCCATAGGCCCGTGCATTGGCGGTGTAGGTCTGCGCGTTGGCCGGGTCGATACGGCCCAGTTCGCGTGCAATGGTGTTGATCTGGGCGATCGAGGCTGTGATCGACAGGAATGTGTGCGGATTCACGACCTTGCCGGAATCGCCGCCGCCGCGTGCGGCCATGCCCACGGCCGCCAGCAGCGGCACCTGCGCGTTCGCTTCGATCACGGGGATCTTCGGCGTTTCGCTGGCGGCGATCATGCGGTCCGCAAAGTCGTCATGGCCGATGCCGTTGAGCACCACGACATCCAGGGTGCCGATGCGCTTGATGTCTTCGGCACGCGGCTCGTAGGCGTGCGGATTGAAGCCCACCGGAATCAGCGGCACGACCTCGGCCTTGTCGCCCACGATGTTGGCGACGTAGCTGTAATAGGGATGCAGCGTCACGCCGATCTTCAGGCGCTTGACCTCTTCGGCGTGGACGGGCGCGGCGAAGGCGCCGGCCAGCAGCGCCAGCGCGGCGATCGGCGCGGCGCAGCGGCGCAGGAGCTGTGAGAAAGACGAAAAGGCAGACATAAATCCGTAGGCTCGTGTCGGAAGACGAAGGGGGAGGGGCCCGGTCAGGGCTTGTTCTGGCGGGTCACGCCGGCGTCGAACTGAGCGACGACCTGACGCCAGCCCGCGGCGGCCAGCGCGGCGTCGTCGGTGGCAGCGGGCACGCGGGCCGCAGCATCGCGGGCCAGCCAGACATCGGCCTGGGCGTCCGCGCCATGGTCATGACCATGGCCGTCCTTGGCGTGGCCCTCTTCGGTGCGCAGCAGGAATGATCCGGCCAGTGCAACGTCGGCCGTCTGGCCCACGTATAGCGCCTTACCGCCCTGGCGTTGGAGCCGCCAGGCGTGGCCACCGCGCACGGCGGTGCTGTTGTCGGCCACAAACGGCGGCAGCCCCTGCGCGGCCAGTTCTTCAACCGAAGGCAGCGGCTCGCCGGCCTGCAGCGCGAAGCCGATTTCCTCGTAGGCGACGCGCAGGTCGGCGTAAATGCCTTGTTCGGCGGGCGTCAGGTCGCGCCGCGCATCGATCTGGGTGGCGGCGAGCGGCGCGCTTTCGGGCGGCGCTTCACGCAGGCCGATGTAACCCGCGGCGGCCGCGACGATGACCAGGCAGGCGCCCAGGACCGCCAGCGTTTCGTGTCCGGCGCCCGCGGGTCGGATGACTTGTGTATGCATGCTGCGAAGGGCCGGGGCTTACTGGATGTCGACGTGGTCGATTTCAACGACGTGGCCGGGGCCCGCGTCGAACAGCACGTAGAACTCGCCGTTGGGCCGCTTGAACGACATCTTGGAATCGGCATCCAGCTTGCCCGGCACGATGATCTGTTCGTCGTACGAGATCACGTCCATGGTGACGCCGGCGGCGCCGCTGCCGTCGGAGAATCCGCCGGTGCACTGGATCTGTTCCTTGCCATCGGCCTTGCATTCGGCCATGGGGTTGTGCGCCAGGGCCGTGGCGCTGGCGCTCAGCAGCGCGCCCAGCAGGGCAGCGCGAAGGCCGTTAGCGAAAATTGCATTCATCGGGATGCTCCTTGTTTCTTCAGCCACTCGACGGTGGCGGGGGAGGCCATGGCAAGCGGCCAGGCCGCCTGGTGCACCGAACCGTCCCAGCCTTCCGCGGTGACCCAGAGCTCGGCGTCCGGGGCGGTGCGCGGCGGGATCGGCACGGTGGCAAAGGCCCGGTGCGGGCTGCCAAAGAAAATCGAACCCGCGGCACGCAGGCTGCGCGGTTTGCCCACGCGCACGTAGACCGCGCGGATCTGATCTTTGCAGCCTTCGCACTGGGCCATGGTGAAGGTCTTGACCATGCCGGCTGGGTCGGACTGGGGCGGCTCGACCTTCCACTCGGCAAACTTCAGCTTCCAGGGACCCACGTCCAGCTCGCCCGCGGGGCGCTGGCCCAGCCCCATCAGCCCGCGCGACAGCGCCAGGTTGTCGAAATACTTCGGGACATAAATGATGGGCAGGATGAGCAGCAGCGCGCTCAGGTGGAAGCGCCAGCGGCGCCAGAAACTGGGTTTGGCCGCGGCGGCGTCCAGGGTGGCGGTCTTGCTCATTCGGTCACCTCGCGAGCGGCGGTACGGTCTGCGCGGGCAGGGCGCAGGGCTTTGGCAGTGGCCTGCGCGGTGCGCTTGGTCCAGATCAGGAGGCCGCTGAGCGACATCATGGTCAGCAGGAGCCCAAACAGGAACCACACCAGCTTCAGCCAGAAGCCGCCGAAGTCGCCGGTATGCAGCGGCCGCATGGATTCAGTGAAGAATTCCAGGCCGTTGCGGTCGGACAGGCGGCGCACTTCCTCGACCGCGCCGTTGTACGGATTGATCTTGGCGTACTGGAACATCAGCGGGTACGCGCCGCGGCCCGAGATGGTGATCGGGTCATACGCGTTGCCGGGGAAGAAGACGTGCTGCGTTTCCAGGCCGGGCAGTTCGCGCTCGGCAATGGCTACGATCTCGTCGAGCGGCAGGCGTTTGACGGTTTCGCCGGCGGCGACGGTGGGCACCTGATCGCGGGCTACGACAGCCGGCACGCCCTGTGTCGAAATGGTGGTCGCCGTGTCGGACAGGATCGCCTGCGCCAGGAACCAGATCGCGCTGACCGAAATCAGCAGGATGAACCAGACCGACCACAGACCCGACAGGCGGTGGAAGTCGCCCCAGAAAATGCGAGCGCCCTGGCCGACGCGCAGGCGCGGCTTCTGGAAATAGGCGCGCCAGAACCGCTTGTAGACCACCAGTCCGGTGATCAGCGACAGCAGCATCGGAATCGACAACAGCGAGACCAGATACCAGCCCCAGCTATAGCCATTGTTGAACGGGATCAGCAGCCAGCCGTGCAGCGCGCGCATGAATTGGCGCAGGTCGAAGTTCAAGGCCGGACCTTGCACGTGGCCCGTGTACGGGTTGACGTAGATCGAGGTGAAGCGTGCGCCCGGATAACCCACGGCGGCCGTCAGGGCGAACTGCGATTCCTCAGGCCAGGACAGGCGCTGCACCGACGCTTCGGGTTCCTGTTTGGCGATGGAGTCCATCAGGGCCTGGTAGCCCATGCGGGGCGTATCGGCATCGGGCGCCTGGGCGCGAACGGCGGGGTTGATGAGCCAGACGATTTCCTGGCTGATGACGGCGATGGTCCCGGTCGCACAGATGAAGAAAAGGAAAATCCAGATTGGCAAGGCCAGCCAACTGTGGACGAGAAACCATAATTTGGAGCGCGATGGCTTGGCCATTCAAAAGCTATCCGGTAGACAGAAGAGGGTTGCCTGGTCCCCATTTAAGGGAGGCGTCAGGCGGAATTCTAGCAATAATAGTTCTCAATTGTCTTAGTTGACCCTTCGATCGGTCGGGCCGCGCCGGCGCAAAGCATCCGGGATTGGCGGCCCGATGTTTAAAATGCCGGCTTGGCGACGGAATCGGCCGTCGCCCGGAAATCCCGCATGCCCACCCGATCGTCCTGTCCGTCCTCACGTCCAGTCTGCGCCGCCACCCTCGTGCGGCTGTTGCTGCTGCTTCTGCTGGTGGTGCGGGCGTTCGTGCCGGTCGGATACATGCCGGACGCGCAGGCGCTGAAGCAGGGGCGCCTGGAACTGGGCTTCTGTGCCGCGGGCGGCGGGGTGTTTCCCGGCATGTCGGGCAGGGCCGATGCGCACACCGCCCACACCGATTCCTCTCATGACCACCATGAACACCACGATTCTTCCCAGCACGTGGGCGCCGGCCAGGAATGTCCGTTCGGGCTGAGCGCACACCCGGCGCTGCTCGTGCCGCCCACCGTCGCGCTGGTTCCTGCCTTGCTCGGCTGGTGGGTGCAGGCGCCCCGACTGACCGACAGTCCGCGGCCGCCCATGCCGGCCGCCGGGCCGCCGCTGGGACAGCGCGCTCCGCCTCGAATCACCGGATGACATCCGTCGCCGTGCGCGCCAAGCGCACGATTGCCGCCTGTTGCAGGCGGCGTCCGTTGTTTTCGAGATCATCATGTCCACTGAGACCCTGGTTAGTCCGGCCGCCTCCACGCGGCCGAGGGCGGCAAGCGGCAGCGCGTTGCTCGCGCTGATCGCCCGGCTGCATTTCTATATAGGCCTGTTCGTCGGCCCCTTCATCCTGGTCGCGGCGGTGACCGGCACGCTGTTCGTGCTGACCCCGCAACTGGAAAACCTCATCTACGCCGACCAGTTGCGCACCACTTCCACCGGCGCGGCGCAACCCCTCGCGGCGCAGGTCCAGGCAGCGCAAAGCCAAGTCGGACCGGGTCCGCGCCTGTTCGCCGTCCGGCCCGCGCCGGGTCCCGGCGAAACCACGCGGGTGATGTTTACGCAGCCCGGCATGGGCGATTCCGAAGCCCGCGCGCTGTTTGTGGACCCCGTCACGTTGAAGATCCAGGGCGACATGGTCGTCTACGGCACCAGCGGCACGCTGCCCTTCCGGACCAAGCTGGACTACCTGCACCGCAACCTGATGCTGGGCGACCTGGGCCGCAACTACAGCGAACTGGCGGCGTCGTGGCTCTGGATTGCGACGCTGGGCGGTCTGGTGCTGTGGATTGCCCGGCGCGGGCGCGACAAGACGTTGGAAGCCCGCAGCCCGCGCCTGCGCGCCCGGCGCTGGCATGGACTGCTGGGGTTGTGGATCGGCATCGGCCTGGTGTTCTTCTCGGCCACCGGGCTGACCTGGTCCAACTGGGCCGGTGCGCGCGTGGATCAATTGCGCGCGCAGTTGGGGTGGATCACGCCGGCGGTGTCGTTGAAACTGCCCGACGCCGGGATGCCCGCCATGGCAGCCATGCCCGAGGGCGGCGAGCATGCCCATCATCATGGCGGCCAGCATGACCACGCCGCCATGTCGCCGGCGCCGGACACCGTGCCGGCGGGCTTTGACCGGGTGTTGCAGGCCGCGCGCCAGGGCGGCATCGACAGCAGCCAGCTTGAAATCCGGCCGCCGCGCGGCGCTGGCCAGGCGTGGTTGGTGCGCGAGGTGGACCGCTCCTGGCCCACCCAGGTCGACACCATCGCCGTGGATCCGACCACCTACGCCATCACCAGCCGCGCAGACTTCGACACCTTTCCGCTCATCGCCAAGCTGATCCGCTGGGGCGTGGACATGCACATGGGCATCCTGTTCGGCTGGCCCAATCAACTCCTGATGGCCGCCATTGGCATCGCCCTGACGACGATGATCGTGCTGGGCTACCGGATGTGGTGGCTGCGCCGTCCGACCGCGGGCGCGACAGGGCAGACGCTGACTCACGCCTGGCGCGAGCTGTCATGGCCCGGACGGATCGGCGTGGCGGCCATCGCGCCGGCGCTGGGATGGAGCCTGCCGGTGATGGGCGTGAGCCTGGCCGTATTCCTGGTCATTGATGTGTTGCGCTGGGTAGCCGCCAGACGCGCTTGATATGCGTCAACGGGCAGTGCAGATGGGCGCGGGCAGACCGGATTCGGGGCCGGAACCGCGCTACCATCTGCGGCGTCAAGGGGATTTGATGTACACAAGCGCCACTGCTGCCAGACGATGGGTTTCGCTGTTCGCGGCGGCCCTGTTCGTCTTTCAGGCGCTGATCGCCTCTGCAGCGCTCGCCGCACCAAGTCCCGCCGGTATGTCGGGCGCCGCCGGCGCCACCACCATCATCTGCACGGCCAGCGGGCCGCGCGTTGTCACCATCGGCATCGAAGGCGCCACGCAAGGCGTCGAGCAGCACAGCGGCGCCATGGCGCATTGCTGCGTTGCCGGCTGCGCCATGTTGGGCGGCGCCACGCTGCCCGGACTGTGGCTGCTTGCCTGGCTGCTGCCTACGCTGGCGCAGCCTGCTACGGCGCCGGCCGCCGACGTTCCTTACTTCTCCAGTGCGCACGCCCGGCTGCAGCAGCAGCCGCGCGCGCCGCCACCCGTCGCCTGACGGCACTTCTCTCAGCATCACCGGTTTGCATCGCGGCGCCCACGGTTGACGGGCGCGCCGCCGGTTAGCGCCAGGCCGTATCGCCGCTTTTGGCACGGATCCGTTTGAGGTCCGGGCGCCGAGGCGCGCCCATGCATGGCCTGTCCGCGCGGGGGCGACGCCCCGATTGCAGATTCCGACTCAGATTCCAAGTTGATCCAGATTCCCTATGCGCAAGCAACCGCAATTCGTCCGCATGACCTGCCTGGCCGCCGCCGTGGCCGCCACATTCTCCGCCGCCGCGCAGCCCATCCAAGAGGGCGTAACCACGCTCGAACCCGTCGTCATCATGGGCGTAGCGCCCAGCGCGCCGCTGACCTTCACGACCGATCCGAAGCTGCCGCGCCAGCCGCTGCCAGCCAGCGACGGCACCGACTACCTGAAGACCATTCCCGGCTTTTCGGCCATCCGGAACGGCGGCACCAACGGCGACCCGGTGCTGCGCGGCATGTTCGGTTCCCGCCTGAACATTTTGACCAACGGCACCTCCATGCCCGGCGCCTGCCCGTCGCGGATGGACGCGCCCAGTTCCTATATTTCGCCCGAGAATTTCGACCAGCTCACCGTCATCAAGGGACCGCAGACAGTGCTGTGGGGGCCGGGCGCGTCCGCCGGCACCGTCCGCTTCGACC
Source organism: Achromobacter animicus (assembly GCF_040775605.1). Classification (NCBI taxonomy): domain Bacteria; kingdom Pseudomonadati; phylum Pseudomonadota; class Betaproteobacteria; order Burkholderiales; family Alcaligenaceae; genus Achromobacter; species Achromobacter animicus. The sequence goes on along the minus strand of NZ_JAYGJK010000001.1, from coordinate 3,146,138 downwards.
GCGACACACCCCAGTTCACCGAGCCGGGCGTGCGTTTTGACGGCAGCCTGACCGGCGGCTCGTTCGGGCGCAACGACCAGACGGCGGACCTGACCATCGGCAACGAAAAGGTCTATACCCGGATCACCGCCAACCACTCGCATTCGCAGGACTACAAGGACGGCGACGGCAACACCGTGCCGTCGCGCTGGGACAAATGGAACGCGGATGTCACGCTGGGCTTCACGCCCGATGCGGACACGCTATATGAACTGACCGCCGGCACGGGCGACGGCGAGGCGCGGTATGCCGGGCGCGGCATGGACGGCTCGCAATTCAAGCGGGAAAGTTTTGGACTGCGCTTTGAAAAACGTAACCTCGGGCCCGTCCTGAGTCAGGTCGAGGCACAGCTCTATTACAACTACGCGGACCACGTCATGGACAACTACACGCTGCGCGCGCCGGACCCGTCCAGCGCCATGGCGATGGCGATGGCCTCGGACGTGGACCGCGCAACCTGGGGCGGACGTGTCGCCAGCACCTGGAATCTGTCGCAAGACACCAGCCTGGAGGCAGGGATGGACTTCCAGCAAAGCCGCCACCGCGCCCGCAGCGGCTCGGACACCATGTCCTATCGCAGCCAGCCGTGGGTTAAGGACGCCGATTTTTCCAATACGGGTGTCTTTGGCGAATTGACCTGGCGCGCCGCACCGGACAGCCGCGTGATCGGCGGAGCCCGCGTCGACTGGGCGTCCGTCAAGGATTTCCGGCAGACCACCGGCGGCATGATGATGGTCATGCCCAACCCCACGGCGGGCGAACGGCGCAACGACACGCTCCCCAGCGGATTCCTGCGCTATGAAAAGGATCTGGAATCGCTGCCCGCCACGCTCTACATCGGGCTGGGTCATGTGGAGCGGTTCCCGGACTACTGGGAACTGTTCTCGCCCAAGCGCGGTCCGGCCGGCTCGGTCAACGCCTTCCAGGGCGTCAAGCCGGAAAAGACGACCCAGCTTGATTTTGGCGCCCAGTACAAGACGGAAACGCTGGATGCGTGGTTCTCGGGGTATGCGGGCTACGTGGACGATTTCATTCTTTTCAATTACACGTCCGGCGGGATGATGGGGGCCACCTCGCAGGCGACGAACGTGGATGCCCGGATTTTTGGCGGGGAGTTTGGCGCGTCCTATGCCGTGACGCCGAGCTGGAAGGTGGGCGCCACATTGGCCTACGCCTGGGGCCAGAACCGCAGCGACGGCCGCGCGCTGCCGCAGATTCCGCCGCTGGAGGCCAAGCTCACCGCCGCCTATGACGACGGCACCTGGTCGGCGGGCGCTTTGTGGCGCATCGTCGCCCCGCAAAAACGCTACGCGCTGAACGAAGGCAACGTCGTGGGCAAAGATTTCGGTCCCAGCGCCGGATTTGGCGTGTTTTCCCTTAATGCGGGATACGTCGTGAACAAGCAGGTTCGGTTGTCGCTGGGCGTGGACAACGTGTTCGACAAGACCTATAGCGAACACCTGAACCTGGCGGGGAACGCCGGATTTGGCTATCCGGCGGGCACGGCGTTGAACGAACCCGGCCGCAGCGTCTGGGCTCGGGTCAGCGTCCGATACTGACCGAAACGGGGTTGGGCACGCTACTTGCTGAAAGGGGGATGAGGGTCATTCCTTGTCTTATGGAGAAGCAACATGGAAGAGTTCAAGTACACGCCCACCTTGTCCACCCCCCAGCCGATGACCAATGGCGAACGTTGCGCGATGCGAACGCTTGCTGCGGCGCAGCAACTTTTGCACCCGGATCGTCCGCCGGCCGTCCTGATGTCGACGGTCGAAGCCGAATTGGCCAAATATGTAAAAGATACCTACCGGCCGCGCACGGCTTGGTAAAGGCGCCAGGGCGGGGCGCCGCGCACTGACGGCGCCTGTCACGCGATCGGCGCCCGCATCACCAGCGCCGAGATGGTGTGATTTTTCCAGAACATCTGGTGGATACGGGGCAGCAGGGCTTGCAGCTCCGGCTCCGTCACGCCGTCGAACGTGACCAGCACGGCGGGACGATTCCCCTCGCTGGGGACGCGCTTCATGCCGTCCGGCGCGGGAAAGCCGTACTTGACCAGGAACGCCCGGACATCTTCGTCGCTGGTGGTGTCTTCCACCTGATTGATGAGTAGCGCTGCCATGGCGCAACCTCCAGAGATCAGAACTTTTCGGGCACATACCGGAACGGATGTTCCGGCTGCGTGTAGCCCTTGGCCTTCTGCCGTTTGGGCAGGGTGATTTTTTCCCTGGCGCTGACGGTGTAGGGAATGTGTTCCAGCAGGTGGGTAATGATGTTCAGCCGGATTCGCTTCTTGTCGTCGGATCGTCCGACGTACCAGGGCGAGATCGACGTATCCGACGCCCGGAACATCTCGTCCCGGGCACGCGAGTAGTCGTACCAGCGGCTGTACGAATCCAGGTCCATCTTCGTCAGCTTCCAGGTCTTGCGCGCATCGTTGATGCGCGATTGCAGGCGACGTGTCTGTTCCGCCTCGGTGACTTCCAGCCAGTACTTGAAGAGCAGGATGCCGGAGTCGATCATCACGCGTTCCACCAGCGGCACGGCTTTCAGAAAGGCGTCGACCTGCGCCTGGCTGCAAAACCCCATCACGCGCTCAACGCCAGCCCGGTTGTACCAGCTGCGGTCGAAGATCACGACTTCGCCCGCCGCGGGCAGGTGTGGCAGGTAGCGCTGCATGTACATCTGGGATTTTTCGCGCTCGGTGGGGGCGGGCAAGGCCACGACGCGAAAGACGCGGGGGCTGACACGCTCGGTCAGCGCCTTGATCGTGCCGCCTTTGCCGGCGCCGTCGCGCCCTTCGAACACGATGCAGACCTTGGCCCCCGTATCGACGACCCATTGCTGCAGCTTGACCAGTTCGACGTGAAGTTGGGCCAGTTCCCTTTCGTACTGCTTATTGGAAAGCTTGCCCGCCTCGGCGGTCTCGGGATTGTCCTTCTGCTTTTTCTTGTCGCCCATCGTCGCGCTCCGGAAGTCTTCCTGCCACGAATGAACGGCGCACGCGGGCGCCACATGTGATCTGAATATATTGCCGATTTAAGGCGGTTTGGGAGCGCGTTACCAATGGAATTATGGTGCCGCAGTCCGCCGCGCCATTGGGCGCTGGTCACCCGACAAATGTTTCGGGAACGTTATTTGCTGCCCGGGTCCACGGCCACGTTTCCGCTGGCCGCAGCGAATCTGAGGTGAGGAAAATGGAACCAGATCATTCCGTTGGGCAGACATCTTCCCAGGACAACGCCGTAGAGGCGACCTCAACGCCCGACGATCTGCCGGTGCGGCCTGGCGCAGGCTCGCCGACTACGGGCAGCGCGCCGCCGGTCAAGCCGTCGGATGCCAGTGAGAACACGCAGGGCAACGAAGTCAGCAACGAGGACATGGAGCCATCGGACGCCTCCGAATCCAATCCCGATCCCGCCGACTCGCAACGCACGTCCTGAACACAAGAGACCCCCGAGGAGATCCGATCATGATCGTAAAGACTGCAATGCTGGGCGTGGTTGCCATGCTGGGCGCCGCTGGCGTCGTTACCACCGGCTGGGCGCAGGGCGCGCCGCAGTCCGTGACCGAAGTGCGAGTCGATGTCGCCAAGGTCGAGGCCGGCTACCGCGCCTCGAAGATCATCGGCGCGACCGTCTACAACGGCAAGAAGGAAAAGATCGGCACCGTGGATGATCTGATCCTCGGCCCGCCCGATTGGGCGCCGTATGCGGTGTTGTCGGTGGGTGGGCTGCTTGGCGTCGGCAATCATCTTGTGACGGTTCCGCTGTCGAAGATGCAAGTCGCCGGCGACCAGTTCCAGCTGCCGGACGCCACGAAGGACACGCTCAAGGCGCTGCCCGAATTCAAGTACGCCAAGTAAACCGGCGCGGGGCAGCACGCTCCGCACCCCATGCCTGATCCACGCCCGCAGGAGGCCACATGCAGATCGAATCCGTCGACGAACCCCGCCGTTACGAATCGCCCTCGCGTTCTTCATTGGTTGCGCAGATCAAGGACATCGACGCCCGCAGGCCGGATTTTCCAGGCGAACACATCATCGTGTTTGGCGTGGGCGTGCTGCTGATGCTGTCCGGCATGCGCAGCCGCACGCTGTTGCGGCGCACCCTGGTCACCGCCGCCGGGACCGCCTTGATCGGCCGCGCGGCAAGCGGGACGGGCGGCATTGCCCGCGTCGCCCGGCTCGTCAAGCGCCTGGGCTGATCACGCGCAGGAGACCGTCATGGCAGCAAGAACGATATGGAAAGGAGCGATTTCCTTCGGGCTGGTTCACATTCCCGTGGGCTTGCACACGGCCACGACGGAGTCCGGCGTGGACTTCGACTGGCTGGACAAGCGCTCGATGGACCCGGTTGGCTACAAGCGCATCAACAAGCGCACCGGCAAGGAAATCGACAAGGACAACATCGTGAAGGGAGTGGCGTACGAGGACGGTAAATACGTCATCGTGTCGCCCGAGGAGATAGCCGAGGCCTATCCTCGCACCACGCAGACCATCGAGATCCAGCAGTTCGTGGACGCCGGGGGCGTGTCGTTTGTTTATCTGGAGCGACCCTACTACGTCGCGCCCATCAACAAGGGCCACAAGGTGTACGCCTTGCTCCGGGACACGCTGGTCAAGACAGGAAAGATCGGCATCGCCAAGGTTGTGATCCAGACCAAGCAGCACCTGGCGGCGCTGATTCCGTCAGGCGACGCGCTGGTGCTGAACCTGATGCGCTGGGGCGACGAGGTGAAGTCGGTGGAAGGGCTGGATCTGCCCAAGGCCGGCGCCAAGAACATGACGCCAAGCGCCAGCGAGATGAAGATGGCGAAGATGCTGGTCGACGACATGTCCGGCGAATGGGATCCCGAACAGTACAAGGACGAGTTCAAGGCCGCCGTGATGGAGCTGGTGGAGCAGAAGGCGCGCGCCGGCGAGACCGAAACCGTCATCGAGCCGCAGGAAGCGTCGCCCGCGTATGCGGACAACGTCATTGACCTGACCGAACTGCTGCAACGCAGCCTGAAGGGGGGCAAGGGCGGGTCCAAGGCGGCCAAGTCCGACGAAGGCGATGACAAAAAGGCAGCCAAGGCGCCGGCCAAGAAGACGGCGGCCAAGTCGGCCAAGAGCGCAAGCAAGACGGCCAGCAAGTCGGCGAGCAAGGCCACGGGTAAAACCGCCAGCAAGTCGAGTGACAAGAACACCGGCAAGACACCGAGCAAAACGCGCAAGGCGGCCTGACCATGGCTGACACGCTGAAGAAGTACCGCGAAAAGCGCAACTTCGAGATCACGTCGGAACCCGCCGAGGGTGGTGAGGCCAATGAGGACGCCCGCGCCTTCGTCATCCAGAAGCACTGGGCCAGCCGGCTGCACTACGACTTCCGTCTGGAACTGGACGGGGCCATGAAGAGCTGGGCGGTGCCCAAGGGGCCGTGCTACGACCCGGCGGTCAAGCGCATGGCGGTCCAGGTCGAGGATCACCCCATTGCCTACAACCAGTTCGAGGGGCAGATTCCCGAAGGGCAGTACGGCGCCGGCAAGGTCATCATCTGGGACGAAGGCAAGTGGATGCCGGTGGGCGATCCGCGCAAGGGCTATCGCGACGGCCACCTGAAGTTCGACTTGCAGGGCGTGAAGATGCAGGGCCGCTGGGCGCTGATCCGGCTGAAGGGCAAAGAGTCGGAGAAGCAGCCGCCCTGGCTGCTTATCAAGGACCGAGACGATTTCGCGCGGCCCGAGCGGGAATTCAGTGTGGTGGACGAAATGCCGGATAGCGTGGTGCCGCTGCGCAAACCTGCGAAGGCCAAGCCGGCAGGCAAGGGCGGCGAGGCGACAGCCAAGGCGCATTCCGAAGCCAAGACGTCGCGTTCCGTAGCGAAATCCCGCGCCAAATCCAAAGCTCCCGCGGAGGCGGCGGCTGACGACCAATCGCAGGATCAGGACGACAACACCGCCGACGATCAGTCCGCGTTGCCCGGTGTAGCCGCCGACTTGCCCGCGCAACTGAAACCCCAGCTCGCCACGCTGGTTGACGGCGTGCCTCAGCATGCGCCGGACTGGCTGTACGAGATGAAATTCGACGGCTACCGGCTCGTCGTCCGGATCGAAGGCGACGATGTGCGGCTGTTTACGCGCAACGGCCACGACTGGAGCGCCAAAATGCCGCATCTGGTCGAGGCCATGCGCGCATTGCCCGCCAAATGGGCGTGGATCGACGGCGAAATCGTGATGCTGGACCGCGAAGGCATTCCGAACTTCCAGTCGCTGCAAAACGCCTTCGACAACGATCGGACACAGGACATCGTGTTTTACGCCTTCGATCTGCCGTTCATCGGGATGCGGGACCTGCGCCAGGAGCCGCTGGGCGTGCGGCGGGCGCTGTTGCAGCAACTGATGGACGCCGCCCAAGACGACCAGCTGCGATTCAGCGAGGCCCTTGAGGCCGCGCCGTCAGATCTGGTGGCAACCGCGTGCAGGATGGGGCTTGAGGGCATCATGGCCAAGCGCCTGTCGTCACCGTACGTGTCCCGGCGCAGCGACACCTGGGTCAAGGTCAAGTGCGCCCGGCGTCAGGAGTTTGCCATCGTCGGCTACACGGCGCCCAAGGGCAGCCGGGCCGGACTGGGTGCGCTGCTGCTGGCGGTCACCGAGCAGGACGGCAGCCTGCGCTATGCCGGCAAGGTTGGCACGGGGTTCGACGACGCAAGTCTGGTGTCCCTGCAGAAGCGTCTGGCGGCCATTGAGACGGACAAAAAGCCGGTCACGAATGCGCCCGCGGCGGGTGGTGTTCGCTGGGTCAAACCCGAACTGATCGCCGAAGTGTCGTTCGGCGAATGGACGAGCGGCGGCCACATCCGTCATTCCGTATTCCGGGGCCTGCGGCAGGACAAGCCGGTGAAGGCCATTTCCCGGGAGAAGGCGGTGCCGGTCGAGGACGTAGACGGCGACAAGGGCAACAGGAAATCCGCTTCGAAGGCGGCGCCTGCGGCCAGATCCGCAGCCAGATCTGCCACGGCACCTGCTGGCACGTCTTCCAAGGCATCTCCAAAGGCATCTTCAAAGGCGCCCGCACCCGCCTCCGACGCCAAAGCCGCGCCCGGCGGCAAAACCAGCCGCGCCAAGGGCGGCAAGCTCACCAATCCGGACCGGGTGATCGACCCGTCCACCAAGCTCACCAAGCTGGATCTCGCGCGCTATTACGGGCTGATCGCGCCGCTGATGCTGGAGCATCTGAAGGGCCGGCCCGTGTCATTCCTGCGCGCGCCCGCCGGCATCCAGGGCGAATTCTTCTTCCAGAAGCATCTGGAAGCCGCGATGCCCGGCGTCAAACCGTTGCCCGCCAAGCTCGATCCGGATCATCCGCCGCTGCTCGAAATCCCGACCGCAGAGGCCATCATGTCCGCCGTGCAGATGAACGTCGTCGAATTCCACACCTGGAACGCCGTCAAGACGTCCATCGACAAACCGGATCGCATGATGTTCGACCTGGACCCGGGCGAGGGCGTGCCATGGCCGACCATGCAACAGGCCGCCAATCTGGTGCGCGTGCTGCTGCAGGAGATCGGCCTTCAAGCCTGGCTGAAGACCAGCGGCGGCAAAGGGCTGCACGTCGTCGTGCCGCTACGCAAGCAATACGACTGGGACACGGTAAAGCGATTTTCCCAGACGATCGTGCAGCACCTGGCCCGGACGCTGCCGCAACTCTTCGTCGCCAAGAGCGGCCCGAAGAATCGCGTCGGCAAAATTTTCGCGGATTACCTGCGCAACGGGTTTGGGGCGACGACGGTATGCGCGTGGTCTGCGCGGGCGCGGCCCGGTCTGGGCATTTCGGTGCCGGTGACGTGGGACGAGCTGGACAAGCTCACCAGCGGCGCGCACTGGACCATTCAGGACGTGCATTCCCGGCTGGATGCGGGCAACACGCCGTGGGACGACTACGCGCCGCAGTCGCTGACGGCCGCCATGTCGGCGATGGAGTTCGAACCATGATCAGAACGCGTCCACAGCCGTCCTGCTGGCCAGCCGCCATTGCAATTGGTTGCACTCCGCGCCGGGCGCGTTGGCACAATGCCCGGAGCAGGTTTTCCCTTGCGCAGCATGGATCTCCGAAGGAGCCTCCCTATGCCACCCCGCGTCGCCGCCTCAAGCGTGATGGACCACCCGGACGGGTATGGAATCGTCAGCCGCGTCCTGCATTGGCTCATGGCCGTGCTGCTGGCGTGGCAGTTCACCAGCGCGGCGTCGCGGCAGTTTCTGCCGGACACCCCGATCGAGGATTTCTTCTGGGCCTCGCATACCTCGCTTGGCCTGTTGCTGCTGATCCTGGTGCTTGTACGCGGCGCCTGGGCCATCGCCAACTGGGGCAAGCGGCCGGACAGCGGCCTGCTGGCGGGCTTCGGGCATCTTGTCCTGTACCTGATGATGATCGCCATCCCCACGCTGGCGCTGTTGCGCGCCTACGGGCGGGGCAGGGGATATTCTGCCTTCGGCATCCAGATCTTCAGCCCCCGCGACCAGGAGATCGAAGCTCTGGTCGAACTTGGCAACGCCTGGCATGGGCTGTTGGGCTGGACGTTGCTGGCGCTGGCCGTGGGCCACATCACGATGGCCTTCGTGCACCGCAGGGCGGATGGACGGCGGGTCTTGACTCACATGACCAAGGGATGACCGGCGCGGCGGCGGTCACAGGAGGGAATCATGCAGCGCGATGAGCTCTTGGCACTGATGATCTCAGTTTCCGCACCCGCACCCCGTCTGGACGAGTGGGACCGGGTGCTATCCATCTACGCGGGATACCTGGAAGGCGTCGCGCCCAAGCTGTCTGAAAAGGAATTGGGCAACTTCATTGGCGCCGGCGCCATGTTCTACCGCACGCTGTGCCAGGCGGATTCCTATCGGCAGGAATCCGTTTGGGGGCGCCGCAAGAAGGAGGGTTAGTCCCGAAGGAGGGTTAGTCCTCGGATGCAAATATTTACATGGGCATGGGGCTTGCTGTCCTGCCGGCACGAAACCATTGATTCGTGCCAGGAAATGGCCAGCGAGAAGGACAGAACATGCTACGCAGACGGGTAAGACAGCCAATCCGCCGACATTCCATCACCCCGCAACGGCCTTTGCCGACGATTCGCCTTTGGCGGACGACGCACCCGAAGCACCGCGGCCCGCCATCTGGGCAATCGGCGACGTGCATGGCTGCTGCCAGTCGCTGGACGCACTGCTGGCCAGTCCGGAGATCGCGGGCGACCCCAACTGCAGGTTCTGGTTCGTCGGCGACCTCGTCAATCGGGGGCCCTCAAACGCGGAGACGCTGCGCCGGGTCATGTCACTGGGCGACCGCGCGACGGTGGTGCTGGGCAATCACGACCTGCGCGCCCTGGGCGTTGCAGCGGGATGTTTGCGGCCGGACGCCCGCGACACCCTCAACGATCTGTTCGACGCGCCGGATGCAGATGTCCTGCTCGACTGGCTGCGCGCGCAGCCCCTGATCCATGTGCAGGACCGTCACGTCCTGGTGCACGCGGGGCTGTATCCCGGTTGGGACGTGCTGCAGGCCATGGCGCACGCCGGGGAGGTCGAGGCCATGCTTCGGGACAATGACTGGCGCCGTCACATGCGAACCCTCTTGGGAGCAGCGCCGCTGGCCTGGAACGCCAGGCTGGAAACGCAACTGCGTCTGCGCTTCATCGTCAGCGCGTTCACCCGCATGCGCCTATGCACTCGCAACGGGGCGTTGGCGCCCGGCGCCAAGTCCACGCCGGGGCGCTGGCCCCGCGAGACCCTGCCTTGGTACAACCTGCCGCGACGCGCGGGCGCCGACAAGACCATCGTGTTCGGCCACTGGGCGACGCTGGGCCTGCTGGTGCGGTCGGACGCCGTGTGCCTGGACACGGGCTGTGTGACGGGCGGCCCGCTGACGGCCTATCGTCTTTCCGACCGAAAACTGGTACAGGTGGCGCGAGAGGCGCTCGCCCAGGTTGCCTGACCGCAGCCGGTCACGCGAACAGACGGTAAGCCACGCCCAAGCTGAAGAGCAGCGCCGTGCCGATGGCGTAGAACGCCAGCGACAGCCAGGCGCTCAGCGGCACGCGCGCCGGCGCGTCAGCGTCTGCGGGCAGGGCCGATTGCGGCGACGGCAGGACTTCTTCATTGGCGGCTTTGGGGCTGAAGCCCGGGCGGGCCACGGCGTCCGCGGTGCGGGCAACGGGCGCAATGCCCAAGGAGACAAGGCGGGTGCCGGCGGGAGTCGGCGTCAGAACGGGTTCCGGTGAGCTCATGGGAAGCCTCCGCAATGGGGTTGGGTAACGAAAGGCGAAACCCCAACAGCAAGCTGCGTGCCCAACCCTTGCCCGTCAGCCGGACGGTCCGATCACGGCCCACTTCCCGTCTCCCGCCCAAAACACTTACGATACGGCAGGCGCCGGGCGTTTATCGCCGCGCTTGCCCGAATCGACTGACACGTGACGGCCGCATTTCAACCACGGAGCATTCATGAACGGTTACCCAGATACTCTTCTCCTGATCGACAACGAATGGCGCGAGGCCCGCGGCGGCGCGCGCATCGACGTCGTCAATCCCGCCACCGGCCAGAAGATCGGCCAGGTGGCCAGCGCCTCCCGCGAGGACCTGGACGCGGCGCTGGCGGCAGCGCAACGCGGCTTCGAGACGTGGCGCGATACCTCCGCCCACGAGCGTTGCGCGGTCATGCGCAAGGCCGCCGTCCTGCTGCGCGAGCGCGCGGACGACGTGGCACGCCTGCTGACGCAGGAACAGGGCAAGCCGCTCGCCGAAGCGCGTGGCGAAGTGCTGGCCGGTGCGGACATCATCGACTGGTTCGCCAACGAAGCGCTGCGCGTCTACGGCCGCATCGTGCCGTCGCGTAATCCCGCCGCCCAGCAATTGGTCATCAAGGAACCGGTCGGCCCCGTCGCCGCGTTCACGCCGTGGAACTTCCCGGTCAACCAGATCGTCCGCAAGCTGGGCGCCGCGCTTGCCACGGGCTGCTCCTTCCTGGTGAAGGCGCCTGAGGAAACCCCGGCCTCGCCGGCCGCGCTGCTCAACTGCTTTGTCGACGCCGGCATCCCGAAGGGCGTTCTGGGCCTGGTGTTTGGCTCGCCGGCCGAGATTTCCAGCTACCTGATCCCGCACCCGATCATCCGCAAGGTCACCTTCACGGGTTCCACGCCGGTCGGCAAGGAACTGGCCGCATTGGCCGGCCGCCACATGAAGCGCGTCACGATGGAGCTGGGCGGTCACGCCCCGGTGATCGTGGCGGAAGACGCCGATGTCGAACTGGCGGTCAAGGCGTCGGGCGGCGCCAAGTTCCGCAATGCCGGTCAGGTCTGCATCTCGCCGACCCGCTTCCTGGTGCACAAGAACGTCAAGGCCGCCTTCGAGCAGGCCTTCGTGGCCCATGCCGAAAAGCTCAAGCTGGGCGACGGCCTGACCGAAGGCACGACGCTCGGCCCGCTGGCCAACGACCGCCGTCTGGCCGCCATGGACAAGATCGTCAAGAACGCGGCCGAGAAGGGCGCGCGCGTGGCCACCGGTGGTCAGCGCGTGGGCAGCGCAGGCAATTTCTTTGCGCCGACCATCCTGACCGACGTGCCGCTCGAGGCCGATATTTTCAACGAAGAGCCGTTTGGTCCCATCGCGGCCATCCGCAGCTTCGAGAACCTGGACGAAGCCATCCGCGAAGCCAACCGCCTGCCGTTCGGCCTGGCCGCCTATGGTTTCACGCGCTCGATCAAGACGGTGCACGAGCTGTCGCGCCGCCTTGAAGTGGGCATGCTCTGGGTCAACCAGCCCGCGACGCCTTCGGCTGAGCTGCCGTTCGGCGGCGTGAAGGATTCCGGCTACGGTTCCGAGGGCGGTCCCGAGGCGCTCGAGGCGTACCTGGTCACCAAGGCCGTCTCGGTCGTGGGCGTCTAAGCCCGCGTCAGACCCCGCCTGACTAGAAACAGGCCGTATCCGGAACACAACCGGTTACGGCCTTTTCATTTGTGCCGTTGATTCGGGTTTTGAGCCGGATTTCTTGTCGGCGGCAATCCTTTGGATGTCTTTCGTCTGGGCGATTGGCGCGGTCGCCCGCATGCCGCAGAATCGGCGCTGCACCATCCGGCGCCTCGCCCGTTGCGATCTTTCGATCCTTTCGCCGTTCTTCATTTGACAGGGTCGCTTACGCACCGTTGCCGGTCGCGCCCGCCGCCCGCAGGTAAGGTCTCCCTGACCATGTCGCCCCGGAGATAGACGTTTCGATGTTTTCCATGTCGCCCCTCAAGACCCTTGCCCGGCACAAGTCCCACGCTGGCCCGGCCATGAACTGGCTGAAGGAACGCAAGCAGTTCGTCAAGGCGCTGCTGTCCAACCCGGCGGCGGTCGGGGCAGTGGCCCCTTCGAGCGCGGCGCTGGCCGCCGCCATCACGGAATCGATTCAGCCCCGAGCCGGTAAGGTCCTCGAACTGGGCTGCGGAACCGGCGTCTTCACCCGGGAGATGCTGCGCAAGGGGATTGCGCCGTCCAGCCTGGTCCTGGTGGAGCAGGACTCCGAAATGAGTTCCAGCCTGCGCAGCCAGTTCCCGGAGGCAGCCGTCCTGCAGGTGCCGGCGCAGGAGCTGTCTCGGGACAGCCATCCGGAGCTTCACGGCATCAGCGCGGCCATCTGCGGCCTGCCACTACGGAACATGAGCGGCGCGCATCACCATAAGCTGCTGACCGCCGTGTTCGAGGCGATGCCGCCGGGCGGGTCCATGCACTTTTTCACCTATGGCGTGAAGTGCCCGATCTCGGCACGAGTGCTTGAGGATTGCGGCCTGTACGCGCGGCGGGTGCGCTTTGTTCCGATGAACCTGCCGCCGGCCTCGGTATACAGCCTGAGCCGGTTGCCCTGAGGGCAGGGCGGGCGCGCCGCGATCGAGGATCGGTTTGCGCGCCCGACGGGCCGTTTTCGGGCGGGGTCCGTTATGCCAGGAAGGTCAGCATGCCGTTGCTCAGGTCGTACATCGACCCGACGATCTTGATCTTTCCTTCCTTTTCCAGCCCGGCAAGAATCGGGCTGTTCTTGCGGATGGCCTCGACGGTGTGTAGCACATTCGTCCGCGCCACGGCGTCCACGAACTGGCCATTTTTGCCGTTTCGGTCTCCGGTGTACTTCGTCGCCTCGACCGCCGGTTTGATGACTTCCAGCAGGGCGGTCAGATGGCCTAGCTGAACGTTGTCGATCGCCCCGGCCACTGCGCCGCATGCCGTGTGCCCCATCACCAGAATCACCTTGGCGCCCGCCGCCGCGCAGGCGAACTCCATGCTGCCCAGCAGGTCGTTGTTGGAGATGTTGCCGGCGATGCGCCCGTTGAAGGTTTCGCCGATTCCCGTGTCCAGGATGATCTCGGCGGGGGCGCGCGAGTCGATGCAGCTCAGGATCACCGCCGCAGGAAACTGGCCAAGGGCGCTGGAACGCTTCTGCGCAAGATAGTCGTGCTTCTGAGGCTTGCCCGCCCGAAAGCGCGCATTGCCCCGTTTCATCATGTCAATCACCTGGTCCGGCGTCATCGCGTCACGCTGCGCCTGCGTCAGTGATGCGGCTGGCGCGTCGCCGGGCGCAAACGCCAGGCCAGCCATCGCCGCCGCGCCAACGCTGGCCTTCAACCAGCCGCGCCGTCCCAGGTCCAGAGGGTGCCCAGCCATGCAACAATCCTTGATCGCTTCCATGAGGTGTCCCCTATAAGCAGCCCACAACGATAGACCGCGGGACGCGGCTATTCGATGATGGGCCGGCCACACATGCCGTTTTTGCGGCGAGAGACATTCTGTTCCTGTTTGCGGCGGCGAACAATGACGGCTGCACGCGGCCCTGTTTTTCTTGTTTTCGCGCCGGATGAGTGGCATAGTTTTTCGCACGACGGGCCCCAGGGTGGCTTCGGGGCGGTTCGACAACGAATACGAAAGGTGCCTCATGCGTTACCTGTACATCGTATTGATCGTGTTGCTCACGGCAATGGTTTTGTCGTTCAAGATCCAGAACTTCGAATCCGTCACGCTGACGCTCTGGACCTCCACCTTCACTTTGCCGGCGTCGGTTCTCGTCATCGGCGTCTACATCCTGGGCATGCTCACAGGCGGCTTTCTGCTCAGCCTGCTGCGTTCCGCCTTCCGAGGGGCCACCGCCCGGCCCGCCGGGCCCACCCCCTGACGATTCCCCAAGCGCCACCCGGCTTGCCGCCGTGCGCCCGCAGTCAGGGCGCGAACGCGTACTTAGGAGCAATCCCGATGAAAAGGCTATTCCTTGTCCTGACCACGTGTGTGCTGGCCGGCTGCGCCGGCACGGTCGCAACGAAGAACGACTTGGCAAAGTACGGCACGCCACCCAGCGACGACGACCTGTACCAGTACATGTCGTCGCTGCGCGACACCATGCCGCCGACCCGGTATGTCAGTTATCGGGACAAGGGGTACGCGGAATCCGTGAAAAAGACCACGGTCATAGCAGAGGACGGCAAACCGGTGTCCGCCTGGCAGTACGACTTTGAAGTCGCCGGCTACGACCAGCCAGGCCCCGAGCAGCCGCAGTGGACCGCGCGGCGCGTCGTGTTCTTCAATGGCCGCGCGATAGGCGGTTTCGATGCGAATGGGAAGTTCATGCGCACGAGCGCCCAGCCGCCAGCAGCGGCCGCGCCCGCACCCACGCCGGCGCAGCCGCGCTAGGCCTCGGCATACCCCATTGCGCCGTTCCGGAGAACCCACCATGCAAAAGCCTCAGCAGGCCGCCCCGCGTCGTGCCCTGACCCTTATCGCCGCAAGCGGCATTCTTGGCCTGGCAACCGTCCTTGCCGGTTGCGCCAACCCGTCCGCGTCGTCCCGCGTCTACACCTTCGACCAGGCGCAGCGCGCCCAGACCGTCACCCTTGGCTACGTCATCGGCGTGCGGCCCGTCACCATCCAGGCCGCCCAGACCTCGGGCCTGGGCGTCATTGCCGGCGGCGCGCTGGGCGCCGTGACGGGCAGCGCCGTGGGCGGCGGTTCGGGGCGCCGTATCACCACCGTCGGCGGCGCGGTTGGCGGCGCCATGGCAGGCAACGCCATCGAAAACGCCAGCGCCCGCCGGGCAGGGCTGGAAATCACCGTGCGCCTGGATTCGGGCGACGTGCGCGTCATCACGCAGGAGGCAGACGTGCCGATTTCGACCGGCCAACGCGTTCAGATCGTGACGCAGGGCGGCGTGAGCCGCGTGGGCGGGATTTGACGTCGATGTAGTGCCTTTCAAACCGTGATTGCCGCTGGATGCGGAGATTAGGCGGCTTATTCTCCGCAAATTTTGCGGAGAATAAATCGCTCGAAGCTCACCACCACCAAATGGGCCGCCATCGCCAAATGTTCGCCCGATACGGCTCTGCGCGACATCACCGATCTCCTGAATCGGAACATGCTCCGCAAAGCGGCCGCGGGCGGACGCAGCACGAGCTACGAATTACCGGAAAGACGTCCCGCCGCCAGGCTTAAGATTCGCTTCATCCTGTCGCGTATAGTCAGCGCATGCGTATCCTACTGGCCGAAGACGATGTATCCCTGGGCGAGTCGATCGAATCGTGGCTGGAGCTGGACGGCTACGTCGTCGACCGTGTGACGCGCGGCGATCTTGCCGAGACCGCGCTTGCCACGCACGACTATCACTGCGTCCTGATCGACCGCGGGCTGCCCGGCATGACGGGTGACGACCTGCTTCGGCGATTGCGCGCGCGGCGCGACAACGTGCCGGCCATCATGATCACCGCGCGCGACGCGGTGCCCGACCGCATCGAAGGCCTGGATCTGGGTGCGGACGACTATCTGGTCAAACCGTTCGATCTGGAGGAGCTGTCCGCCCGCATCCGCGCCGCCTTGCGCCGCCGCGACGGCAACGCCACGCCGGCGCTGGAACACGGCGGTGTCTCGCTCGACGTGGCCGCCAAGCAGGTCCGTTACCACGGCGCGCAGGTGGAGCTGACGGCGCGGGAGTTCGCCATCCTGCACGCGCTCATCCGCCATCCCGGCCACATCGTGTCCCGCGCGCAACTCGAAGAAGCCCTGTACGGCTGGGGCGACGAAGTCGAAAGCAACACGATCGAAGTGCACATCTACAACCTGCGGCGCAAGCTGGCGGCCGACCTTATCAAGACGGTGCGGCGCCAGGGTTATCGCCTGGCCGACTGACATGCGCTGGCGCAAGAAGACATCCAGGACTCCATCCAACGCCGCGTCGAAGGCCCCGCGCGGCTATTCGCTGCGGCGGCGCCTGATCGGCACGACACTCGGCTCCAGCATCCTGGTCGGACTGGTCAGCACCCTGATCGTGCTGGCCATCGCACGCAAGGAGGTCAACGACGCCTACGACGACTGGCTGGAAGAGGGCGCGCGGCTGGTGCTGGCGCTGGGCGAAGGCAGCATCGGCCGCGTGGCCGGCGAGCGCTCCCCGGCCGACACGCAACCCGCGCTGCGTCTGGACTACCAGCTGGTGTCGCGCACGGGAGAAGTGCTGTTGCGCGGCGAAGACGCGCCCAAGCGGCCGTTCGTGGACCCCGAGCGGCGCGGCGACCGCTATTACGACGTGCGCGCCGACGGCGAGGACTGGCGCGTGTATGTCCGCCATCACGACACGCTGGGGTTTTCGGCACAGGTCGGTCAAGAGATGGACGAACGCACCGATCTGATCTGGGACATGCTCGAATCGCTGGCCTGGCCCCTGGTCGGCCTGTGGGTCCTGTTGGGGCTGATCAACTGGTTTCTGATCTGGCGGCTGCTCAAGCCGCTTGCGCGCATGACCCGCGGCATCGAGGGCAAGTCGCCGACGGACCTGTCGCCCGTGGCCGAGGAGAGCAGGGCGTATGAAGTCCAGTCGATCACGGCGGCGCTGAACCGTCTGCTGGGCCGGCTGGATCATGCGCTGGAAGCCGAGCGGCGCTTCACCGCGGATGCCGCCCACGAACTGCGCACGCCGCTCGCCGCGCTGGCGTCGCGGATCCAGGTGCTGCAACGCAGCCATCCCGCCGAACAGGCGCCGGCGCTTGCCGCCCAGTTGCAACGCCTGCGCGCCGACATGATGCGCACGACCAGCCTGGTCGAAAACCTGCTGCAGCTGGCGCGCCTGGACCCGCAATCGGCCGATGCCATGCCCCGCGAGCGCGTTGATGTGCCCAGCCTGCTGCAGGACGCCGCCGACGCTTGCGCGCCCACGGCGGCGGCGCAGGGCACTACGATAACGATCGATGCGCGCGAGACGGCACTGGCCGGCAACCGCGATGCGCTTTTTACGGCCTTGCGCAACCTGATCCATAACGCGGTGTCGTACGGCCGCGAAGGCGGCCAGGTGCGGGTCGCTGCCGAACGCGCGGGTCAATACGTCGCGCTCAGTGTGAAGGACGACGGCCCGGGCGTGGCCCCGGCCGATCTCGAGCGATTGACGCAGCGCTTCTATCGCGTGCTGGGCACCAATGTGCCGGGAAATGGCCTTGGCCTGTCCATCGTCGCGCGCGTGGCGGATATGCACCGCGGGCAATTGCAGTTCGGGCCGGGGCTGGGCGGCCGGGGGCTGGGTGTGACGCTACTTGTGCCCATCGATACGAAGGCGTGACGACATCACGGTCGCATTCGTGCCCAAAGCTAAGGTCTGCTTCATCTTCGGGGCGTCAAATGACGCCATGTTCAACAACGAAGCGCAATCCGCGCAAGGAGCTGCACCATGACCCAGACTACCCGTCGTTCCACGTTCATCCGCACCTTCCTGGCCAGCACCGTGCTGGCCGGCGCCGCCGTGGCAGGCGTGGCGCACGCGCAGGGCTACACGGGCCCCAGCACCGGCAAGCCGGCGGCGCAGGGCTATAGCGGCCCCAGCACGGTGGCCGTCACCACGGTCAAGGAATTGCTGGCCAACGGCCGCGATGACCAGAACGCCATCCTGCGTGGCCGGATCGTCTCGCACGACGGCGACGATCACTACACCTTTGACGACGGCACGGGTCAGATCCGCGTCGAAATCGACAACGACGACTTCCCCGCCGGCCAGAAGATCGACGACAAGACCCAGGTCGAACTGCGCGGCGAACTGGACCGCGATCGCAACAACGTCGAGTTCGATGTGGACAGCGTCCGCGTGATGTAAAGAGCGTGCGGCGGGCGCATACGGTATTCTGTCGGCCTCAAGTCGATACCCGTACCTGTTTGTCGTGAACCCCGTAACGCCCCCCGCCGCGGTCCAGCTGCCCGAAGCCACCATCCGCGCCACCGTCCGGTTGCCCATCCGTCTTGCCGACGGCTCCGAGGCACAGGCGTTGGCGTACAGCTTTCACGGCCTGGCCGACGCTCGCGACCATCTCGCCCTCAAATTCGGGCAACCCGGCCCGCAGCCGCTTGTCCGCCTGCATTCCGAGTGCATGACCGGCGACGTCTTCGGCTCGTTGCGCTGCGACTGCGGCCCGCAACTGCAGGAAGCGTTGCGTCTTATGAGCCAGGAGGGCGGTTACCTGCTGTACCTGCGCCAGGAAGGGCGGGGCATCGGCCTGTATTCCAAGATCGACGCGTACCGGCTGCAGGAATTGGGCTACGACACCTACACCGCCAATCTGGAACTGGGCCACGGCCTGGACGACCGCGACTACACGCCGGCGGCGCAGATGCTGCGGGCGCTGGGCGTCGATGATCTGGAACTGCTGACCAACAATCCCGACAAGCGCACGCAGTTGGAACGCATGGGCATCCGGGTCAGCGGTTGCCGCCTGACAGGGGTTTATCCGAACGAACACAACAAGGGCTATCTGCTGGCCAAGGCGCTGCGCACGCAGCATCGGATCGAGCTCGGCCAGACCGAGGAATGATGGCCCGCAAGTCCGCTAGCCGCCCCCCGGGGCGGCTTTGCTTTTCCCGAATGTAAGGACAAACCCTTATACTCTGGGCCGGTCGATGGGCCGCATTGCCGGCTGCATGGCCGTATCGTGTTTTGGAATTCCCTATGAATCAACAACATAAAGACCTGTCCGCGCTCGCAAAAGCGTGGCTGTTTGTGCTGGGCGCGTGCATTCTGGCCGCCGGGCTCTTTTTCGGTTACCACGGCGCTCGCCTGGTGGCCCTGAATGGAAGCTGGTACTTCGTGGTGTGCGGCGTCGTGCTTGCCGTCTCCGGCATCCAGATCGCCCGCCGCCGCCCCAATGGCGGCCTGCTTTTCGCGCTGGCGCTGGTCGGCACCGCGATCTGGGCGGTCATCGACGTGGGCCTGCAATTCTGGCCGCTCGTCTCCCGCGTGCTGGTGTTCGTGGGCTTCGGCATCCTGGTCGCGCTGTCGCAGCCGCTGCTGCGCCGGGCACAGAAGCTGCCGGCCAACCCGGCGCCGTCCCGCATTGCGGCCGCCGTGCTGGCGCTGGCCTTTATCGGAACCGTGGCCGGCATGTTCGTGCCCCACGCGCCCGTGTCGCAAGGCGAGACCCTGGCGCTCAAGCCCGTCGCACCCGGCCAGGAACAGAAGGACTGGGCGCACTACGGCAACACCGCCGGCGGCACCCGCTTTGCGGCGCTGGACGAGATCACCCGCGACAACGTGAAGGACCTTGAGGTCGCCTGGACCTACCGCACGGGCGACACCCCCGTCAGCCCCGGTGGCGGCGGCGCCGAAGATCAGCAGACCCCGCTGCAGATCGGCAACCGCGTGTTCCTGTGCACCCCGCACAACAACGTGATCGCGCTGGACGCCACCACGGGCAAGGAGCTCTGGAAGGTCGAGATCAACGCCAAGCAGAAGAAGTGGATGCGTTGCCGCGGCCTGGCCTATTTCGATATCGATGCGCCGCTTGAGCAGCCCACCGTCGAAGGCGCGACGCCGGTCAAGGCCGTGAGCCTCGCCGCAGGCGCCGCCTGCCGCCGCCGCATCCTGATGAACAGCGTGACGCCCGAGCTGATCGCGCTGGACGCCGACACCGGCGCCTTCTGCGCCGACTTCGGCAACCAAGGCCGCGTGGACCTGCGCGCCGGCATGGGCAAGGGCGCCGACAAGGGCGAGTATTACCCGACCTCGGCCCCGACGCTGGCCGGCACGACCATCGTCATCGGCGGCCGCGTGGCGGACAACGTCAGCACCGACATGCCTGGCGGCGTGGTGCGCGGTTTCGACGTGGTGACCGGCGAGCTGCGCTGGGCCTTCGATCCGGGCAACCCGGAAGACCAGGCCGCGCCCGCCGACGGCCAGACCTACGTACGCTCGACCCCGAACGTGTGGGCGCCGATGTCGTATGACGCCCAATCGAACACCGTGTTCATGCCGGTTGGCAGCGCCGCGGTGGACCTGTGGGGCGTGAAGCACACCGCGCTTGACCGCAAGTACGGCGCCTCGGTGCTGGCCGTCGATGCCAGCACCGGCCGCGAGAAGTGGGTCTACCAGACCGTGCATGACGACCTGTGGGACTTCGACGTCCCGATGCAGCCGTCCTTTGCCGACTTCCCCGTCGACGGCAAGACCGTGCCCGCACTGGTGTTCGGCACCAAGGCCGGCCAGATCTTCGTGTTGGATCGTCAGACCGGCAAGCCGCTCACCCGCGTCGAAGAACGCAAGGTGCCGGCCGGCAACATCCCCGGCGAAACCTATTCGCCGACCCAGCCGTTCTCCGTCGGCATGCCTTCGATCGGCGCGAACGACATGAAGGAATCGGACATGTGGGGCGCCACGCCGTTCGATCAGCTGCTGTGCCGCATCCACTTCAAATCCAAGCGCTACACGGGCCTGTTCACGCCGCCTGGCACGGATCCGTCGTTGAACCTGCCCGGCTCGCTGGGCGGCATGAACTGGGGCGGCATCTCGATCGACCCGGTGAACGGCTACCTGTTCATCAACGACATGCGCGTCGGCCTGGAAGTGCAACTGGTCGAAGCCGGCGCCAATGCCAAAAAGAGCGACGGCAATGAAGCCGCCGCCATCCAGGGCCCCGTGGCGCTGTCGGGCACGCCCTACGCGATCAACGCCAAGGTGCGCTTCATGTCGCCGCTGGAGATCCCGTGCCAGGCGCCGCCGTTCGGCACGCTGACCGCCGTGGACCTGAAGACGCAGAAGATGGTCTGGCAGGTGCCGGTCGGCACCGTGCAGGACACCGGTCCCTTCGGCGTCAAGCTGGGTCTGCCGATTCCGATCGGCATGCCCACCATCGGCGGCACGCTCGCCACGCAGGGCGGCCTGGTGTTCATCGCCGCCACGCAGGACTACTACCTGCGCGCGTATGACGCCGGCACGGGCAAGGAGGTGTGGAAGGTCCGCCTGCCGGTCGGCAGCCAGGGCACGCCCATCAGCTACAAGTCGACCGTCGATGGCAAGCAGTACATCGTCATCTCGGCCGGCGGCGCCCGCAACTCGCCTGATCGTGGCGATTATGTGATCGCGTACGCGTTGCCGGGCAAGGTCTGAGCCTTGCGGTAGGTTGAACGCTAGGGCGCTCCACGGAGCGCCCTTTTCGTTGTGGGCGAGGGCAGCGGACGTGGTGCTGCGGGACCTAACCGCTGTGCCGATGCTTGCCGGTCTTGATGAACAGGTCCGAAAAACTCTCCCAGTCCTGCAGGTACACGAACATCTCGCCGTCATCGCCTTCACACAGCGCGGATCCCCGGCTGCTTTCCTCCCAGAATGCGAAGAAGGGAAGCCGGCGGATGTCGTCCAGGCGCACCAGACGGTCTTTCACGATGGGCAGCCCAAAGTAGGTTGTGGTCATATGCCGAGCCTCGATGTTGCGACAGGGAGGAAAAATCTTACCGGCGAAAGTGAACAGCCAAGAAGAGCTAAAGAAGGTAGTGCGCCAGGACTGCTGCGGGTCAACACAATGGCGTGAGCAGCGGCTCGTCGGCGTATAGACGTTCCGTGTTATCCAGGAACATCTGCACCATTGCCTGCATAGCCTCGGGCGACCACCCGGCAACGCGCGGCGTCAACACCACGTTGTGCAGATCAGCAAGGCCCACAGGCAATTGCGGTTCGCCTTCATAAACATCCAGCGCAGCACCTGCAATCGTCTGCTCGCGCAGCGCGCATTCCAGAGCGGCGGTGTCCACCACGCTGCCGCGCGCGATGTTGATCAGGTATCCATTCGCTCCCAGATGCGAAAGGACGCCGGCATCGATCAGGTGGAAGGTCGCGTCGCCACCGGGGATGGCGACCAACAGCACGTCAGACCATTGCGCCAATTCTTCCAGCGTTGAAAAGTAACGATGCGCCGAACCCGTGCGTGGACGGCGGTTGTGGTATCCGATCTGCATTTCGAATGCCTGCGCTCGCAATGCCACTTTTTCGCCAATTCCCCCAAGGCCGACAATGCCCAGCTTCTTGCCCGACACGTTGGGAGGCAGCGGCAACTGGGTGCGCCACACGCCTTGCCGCGTAAGCTGGTCCAGACGCGGAATGCCACGGATAACCGCGATCATCAGGCCCATGGCGTGGTCGGCGACACAACTGTCGTTGGTGCCGGCCCCGTTGGCGACCTTGATGCCGCGCTGCCTGGCGTGATCCAGGTCGATTTTTTCGTAACCGGCGCCCATCGAATACACCAACTTCAAATTGGGCAAGGCGTCCATCTGCTCCGCCGTCAAGCCAATGGCGCCGATGGTCATCACCACCTCAACGCGCGAGGCGTGGTCGGCAATGGCCTGCGCGTACTGCTCTGGCGTCGGCGTGAAGATGGCTTCGAAGTGGCGGGCGATCTGGTCGCGGTCGGACTGCGTGACCGGATTCATGATGATGAGTAGAGGCTTTGGGGAAGACATGCTGGGAGGGGAATCCATATCAAATTTCGGTGTGCCGGGCGACCAGACCGACGCGCACGTTGCTCAAGTGGGCTTGCATCGCCGCGCGCGCGCCTTCCGGGTTGCGGTCCACAATAGCCTGCAGGACGGCAATGTGCTCGTCGCAGCCAGGGATCAGCCGCTCCGGCGCGCCATTCTGGTCAAAACATCGCGCCTTGATGCGCAGGTCGTGGATGGCCTGCGCCATCAGCCGGTTGCCGCTAGCCCGGGCGATGCTGTCGTGCAGCAGGTTGTCGACACGATGATTCTCTTCGTGAGTGGCGTGTTGCCGGCGCCGGATCTCTTCGACCTGCTGGAGCAGGGCAGCAGCCTCAGCCGGGGGCATGCGGGTCGCGGCCGCGGCGGCCGCGTCGCCTTCCAGCAATACGCGCATCTGGAAGATTTCCAGGTACTGGCGCAGCGACGGTTCCGGCACGATCAGTTGGCCGCGGGCGGTGCGAACCGCAAAGCCCGCCCCGATCAGCCGGCTCATCGCTTCGCGCAGCGGCGTGCGCGATACGCCGAGCGCGCTGGCGAGCGTGCGCTCCTGCAGCGGCCGGTTAATGGGCAATTTGCCGAGCTGGATCATGTCCAGCATGGTCAAATAGGCCTCTTCGACCAGGTCTCGCGCGTCGGCGGAGGGGGCAGTTGCCGCCTGCCGAAGGTGGGGCGGGGATGCTTCCATGGCGTGCGTGATGGACATGGGGATCAGGGAAAGAGTAGGGGGAAGATGGGAAAGTTCGGATCGGCCCGTAGCGCAGCTTCACGGTCGCGGATCCAATCCAAATAGTCCCGCCAGCGTTGCACGGCCTGCGCCGGTTCCAGCGGCTCGAAGCGCACCCGCTGGCCCGGCCGCATCTGGGCGAGCCGGGGAAGGTCGGCGGAGATCACGGTTGCGATCTTCGGATACCCGCCGGTGGTCTGGCGGTCATTCATGGCAATGAGGGGCTGCCCCGCGCCCGGGATCTGGATGCTGCCTGCCGCAATGGGGTCGGTGATGATGTCGGCGCCCTTGGCATGCGCGATGGCCGGGCCTTCCAGGCGCAAGCCCATGCGGTCGGACTGAGGCGCCAGGCAATACGTGGCTCCAAGAAAGCGTTCGATTTCAGCCGGTGCAAAGTGGTCCTGCTGCGGCCCGAGCACGATGCCGACGGGCTCGTCCCGGTAGAACCAGCCGGTGTCGCGGGCCGCCAGCCACCGTCGTGGGAAGCGGCTTCGGCTATCGCCCGTGCCGAGCACGTCGCCTCGCGCCAGCGCACGGCCATCGAGGCCCCCGAGCCGGGCGCGCGTAAGCGTGGACGCGCTGCCCAGGACGGGCGTGACGGCAATGCCGCCACCGACCGCGAGATAGCCGCGAACGCCGCGCTCCAAGGGCCCGATCGCCAATGTGGCCCCCGCTGGCAGACGATGGGACTGCCAAGGAGTCAGGGCGCGCGCGGGCAATGCGCCGGTTGCGGCGATGTGCAGAGTGGCAGTACCAGCGAAAGCGATTGCACAGTCTGCGTCCAGCACCGTCAGCCGGCCGCCCAGCAAGGTGAATTCCAGCGCTGCGGCGTTGGGCGTGTTGCCGACGAGCGCGTTGGCCAGGCGCAGCGCACCCGGATCCATGGCGCCCGATGGCGGCACGCCCATGTGCTCATAACCCGCGCGGCCCAGGTCCTGCACCGTGGTCAGCATCCCGGGCACTTCGACGCGTAGCCGGGCTTTCATGGCCGGACTTCCCTTTGTGGCTGCGGACGGCTGGCGGGATCGTCCTGCTGGGCGGCCAAGTGTTCGAACGCGTCGGCGTCGATTGGCGTGAACACGACCTCGTCGCCAGCTTCGAACAAGAAGGGCTGGGCATGGCGCAGATCAAAACTGCGCCAGGGCGTGCGGCCGATCAGGTGCCATCCGCTGGGCCCGGGCACCGAGGCGATGGCGGTCTGCTGCCCGCCAATGTTGACGCTGCCCGCGGGCGTGTGCGCGCGGGGCATGGCGCGGCGGGGCGTGTGCAGCAGGGGATCGAGGCCCCCTAAATACGCGAATCCGGGCAGGAAACCTACCATGTAGACCCGGTAGACGGGCGCCGTGTGGCGCGCGATGAGCTGCGCGGGGGCCAACTGGTGTAGGTCCGCGAGCGCCTGCAGGTCCATCCCGTGGTCGCCGCCATAGCAGACGGGAACCTCCCAGCGGCGTGGAACGGGCATGGGCGCGCCAGCACAGGCGTCAAGGCTGCGTGCGATCAGGTCGCGCACTGCGCCGTGCCCAATCAGGAGCGGATCGAAGCCCACCGCCAGCGAGCGGTACGCGGGGACCACGCTCGACAAGCCTCGAGTCTTGCGCAAGGCGCTTCGCAGCTTGTGCGCCAGCGCCAGCACCTGTGCGTTCGTGTCGGCGTCGATACGGTCGGCGAACTCGATCAGCAGCGTGCGGTCACCTGCGGGAACGATGCGAGGCACCGGGGAAGGCGTGGAGATTGGCGCGGCGGTCATCATGCTGCGTTGGCGAATTCCATGGCGTCAGCCGGATGAAAGCCCCATGTCACGGCCTGGCCCGGCGTGCGCTGAGCCACGTCCTCGTTCAACGGCGCATAGGCCAGGATGATCTTGTCATAGGCTGCGATGAAGACCTTCCAGTGCACGCCGCAGAAGGTCGACGCCACCACTTTTCCCGGATGCCGCTGATCGCCGCCGGCCAGTCGGCTGCCCAGGCGCAGATGTTCAGGTCGCACGCCCAGCACGCCGTCGTTGGCAGGCAGGAAATTGCACTCGCCCAGGAAGCCCGCGACGAAGGCGCTGGCCGGCGTGCGGTACAGGCTCTCCGGTGATCCGGCCTCGACAATGCGGCCCTGTTCCAGGATGACGATGCGATCCGACAGGTTCATAGCCTCTTCCTGGTCATGCGTGACAAAGACGACGGTCAGCCCCAATTCCTGGTGCAGCCGGCGCAATTGAAGCTGGATGGACTGGCGCAGGTTCTTGTCCAGCGCGCCCAGCGGCTCATCCATCAGCAGGATGTCCGGGTTGAACACCAGTGCGCGGGCCAGCGCGACGCGCTGCTGCTGACCGCCCGACAGCGCACCCGGCTTGCGGTCCTGAAGCGGAGCGAGGCTCACCAGATCCAGGGCTTCCAGCACGCGGCGGCGGATGTCTCCATCGTTCAAGCGCCGCATGCGCAGCGCAAACGCCACGTTCTCAAACACGCTCATGTGAGGGAAGAGGGCGTAGTTCTGGAACACCATGCCGATGTTGCGATCCGCGATTGGGGTGTGCGTGACGTCGCGTCCCCCGATCGTCACCACGCCCGCATCCGGATGTTCGAATCCGGCAATGATCTTGAGCAGCGTGGTCTTGCCAGAGCCGGACGCGCCCAGCAGCGTGCAGAACTCGCCTCGGGCCACGGCCAGGTCGACCTCGGGCAGGGCGACTGAATCGCCATAGCGCTTGTGGATGCCCGCGAGAGTCAGCGGCTTTCCTTGGCTTTCCGGCGGGCGTTGCGGGAGGATGTCGTTAGCGTTATGCATGTCAGTGTTCCTTCTTTTTGCTGATCAGCAGGTTGGCGAGCAGAATGAGTGCCGTTGCGCCGACCAGTAGGCAGGAGGCGGAGATAACGGTGGGATCGAAGTCGTTGGCCAGGCCTTCGAACATCAGTTTTGGGAGGGTGCGGTTGCGTATCGTCGTCAGGAATAGCGCCATGACCACGTCGTCGAAAGAACTGACGAAGGCGAAGACGGCGCCGCCGATCAGGCTGGGGATCAGCGCCGGCAGCATGACCAACCTGAACATCGCGGGCCAGGTGGCGCCCATGCCCAGCGCAGCAAGCTCGAGGCTCGGATCCAGGCTGCGCAGTGCCGCGCGCATGGTGATGTAGACGTACGGCGCGGCCAGCACCGTATGACCAAGGATCACGGCCATGGAGTTCGCGACCCAGCCGACGGGCGCGAACAGGTAGTACAGCGCGACCGCCGTGACGATGGCTGGGACAGACATGGGGACGATGAAGAATGCGTCCAGCCAGCCTTGATGGCGCTTAGCCAATCTGCTGACCCCCAAGGCTGCTGCAGTGCCCAGCGCCGTCGCAAGCAGGGTGACGACGATGGCTATCCGAGTGCTGGACGCCAAGGCGGCCAGCCACTTGCCATCGGTAAAGAAGTTCTCGTACCACCGCAGCCCATAGCTGGGTGGCGGAAAGATGGGGAAGTCCGTCGTGCCGAAACTCATCGGGATGACGACGACGATGGGCAGCAGCAGGAATACGGCGCATATCACGCCCAGCACGGCGGATACCCGGCCGCCCGGCGTGCGTCGATAGCCCGTGTGGTTGCTGCCCTTGCCGGAGCTGGCGCTGATCAGATTGTTCAGGCCGAACAGCCGGTTGAACAGCCACAGCGATAGCAGCACGGTGGCTAGCAGCACGCCAGCCAGGGCCGACGCCAGCCCCCAGTTCAGCTCTTCCGTGATGTTGTGCGAAATCAGTTCGGCAGCCATGCGCTGGGCAGGCCCGCCCATCAGCGACGGCGTGATGTAGTAGCCGACCGCGTTCATGAAGACGATGATGCCGCCCGCAACGGCGCCGGGACTGGTCAGAGGCAGGATGACCCTGCTGAAGATGCCTGCGGATCCTGCACCCAGGCCTTGCGCGGCCTGCACCAGACTGCCGTCCAGGGACCGGAACGAGGCATAGAGCGGTAGCACGACAAAGGGCATGAGCACGTGCGTCATGCCCACCATCACACCGGTGAAGTTATAGAGAAATGCCATCGGCTGGTCCAGAATGCCCACTGTCGTCAGCAGCGTGTTCAACGGCCCGTTCTTGCCCAGCAAGGCGATCCACGCCGATGTGCGCACCAGCGCGCTGGACCAGAAGGGGAGCAGCACCGCGAAGAACAGCACGCGCGCCACCGTGGGCGACACGGTCGCCATCAGGTAGGCCAGCGGATAGCTCAACAGCACGCAGGCCAGCGTGACCGCCGCGGCGATCGTGAACGTGTTGACGAGCACGATGCGGTAGATCGGCGTGTCCAGCAGATGGCGATAGTGGCCCAGCGTCAGTCCGCCGTCCTCTCCCTTGAAACCGTTGCCGAGCAGACCTGCAATCGGGCCGGCAAAGAACAACAGCAGGAAAAGCAGCAGCGGCAGCGCGGCAAGGGCCGCAACGCGGCCGCGCCGGGAGGCGGCGGCCCGGCGCGGTGTGGCGACGGGCAGGGAAAGGGCGTCGGTGCTCGTAGTCATGGCATCTTGGCGCCGGCGCGCACACCGGCGTCTGAGTGAAGAGGCAGAAAGATCAGCGGGCGCGGACCTGGTTGTAGCGTTCGGTGATGGCCGGGCCGTTCGTATCCCAGAACTCCGAATTCAGGAAGATGCTGTTCTTCAGGCGCTCGGTGGTCGACGGCAGACGCTCCAGGCGTTTGGCGTCGATCAGCGGCAGCGCTTGCTCGGTGGTCGGGCCGTACGCGATGTACTTGCTGAATTCGGCCTGGTGCTTGGGCTGGATCATGTAGTTCAGCAGCTTGATGGCCGCGTCTCGATTGGGCGCGCCCTTGACGATGGCGAAGTAGCCGACCTGGGCGATGCTGTCGCCCCAACCCATGGCGATGGGCAGACCTGAATCGATGCCGGCCTGGAAGCGGCCGTTCCAGCCCAGCGCCATCACCACTTCGCCGCTGCCCAGCGCGTTGACCGGTTCCGCGCCGCTCTTCCACCAGCGGGCGACGTGCGGCTTGATCTCGTCGATCTTCTTGAAAGCACGATCCAGGCCTTCAGGGGTGGCCAGCACCTTGTACACGTCCGCAGGCGCGACGCCGTCGGCGATCAGCGCCGCTTCGATCACCGTCGCGGGATCGTCCTGGAGGGTGCGCTTGCCAGGAAACTTCTTCACGTCCCAGAAATCGGCGAACGTGCTGGGCTGAGGCTTGCCGGCAGGGAACGCCTGCGTCGAAAAGCCGATGTTGGTGGAGAAGATTTCGGACGGCACGCCGTAATCGTTGCGGGCATTTGCGATGACGTGGTCCTGGTTGACCATGTCTGGCGTGATCTTCTCGAAGACGCCAAGCTTGATGCCGCGTGTGAGGCGGGCGCTGTTCTCAGTCACCACATCCCACGTGATCGACTTGGTGTCGATCATGGCGCGAATCTTCGCGACCTGCGGATCGGTGTCCTCGTGAACCGTAATGCCGGCTTCCTTGGAAAAGGGCTTGAGCCACGCGTCCCGGATGGCGCCTTGGTAGTTGCCTCCCCAGCTTGCGAAATTGAGCTCGGCCGCTTGTGCGGCGCCCGTGGCCATCGCCAGCGAGGCGGCGACAGTGCACGTGACGTTCTTCCATGTGAAATTCATTGCTTGGACTCCGTTCCATAAGAAAAGCGCGGTGGGCAGACTCGCCCCGATCCAGGGCATTTCGCCTCGGCAAGTCGTTGGCATGCAATTTGCATGCCAACGGTATGCCAAACATTCAAATTCGCCTTTTCTCGGAGTCCTTCAGATGCACGATGTAGACCTCAATTCCGACCTGGGAGAGAGCTTCGGTCACTATAAGATCGGTGCCGACGAGGCCATGCTGGATCTCATCACGTCGGCCAACGTTGCCTGCGGTTTTCACGGTGGTGATGCATCCGTGATGCACCAAACCGCAGCATCCGCCCTAAAGCGGGGCATCGACGTGGGCGCCCATCCGGGCTTCAACGACCTCTGGGGATTTGGACGGCGCAAGATCGTCGGCGACAGCCCGCAGGCCATCGGCGACATGCTCGCGTATCAGATCGCCGCAATGCAGGGCATGGCTCGCGCGGCCGGGCATCGCGTGACGCACGTGAAAGTGCACGGCGCATTGGCCACGCTGGCGTTCGAGGACCGCGCGCTTTCCGAGGCGCTGACCTGGGCGATGCGCATGCTCGATCCGGAACTGGTGCTCGTCTGCACGCCGCACAACGAAACCGAGCGCGCAGCGCGCCGGGCGGGCATCCGCGTGGCCTGCGAGGTCTTCGCCGATCGTCTCTATGGCGACAACGGGCTTACACTGCCGCGCAGCGAGCCGGGCGCCGTCATCCACGATCCGGCCGCGGCGGCTGCGCAGGCGCTGCGCATGGTGCGAGAACAGGCAATCCGCACAGTGGGGGGCAGGGTGGTCGAGATGCCGGTGCACACGATCTGCGTGCACGGTGACAACCCGCAAGGCGTGGAGATTGCGCGCGCGGTGCGCGATGCGTTGCTGGAAGAGGGCGTGCGCCTGCGGCCGATTTCGCAGCTGGACTTTCAGTAGGGCGCGTCTTTTTGCGCTTGCCGGATCAGCGTCTTCAGCACGGTCGCGAAACGCTTCGCCGTGTTGGATAGCGGGCTGCTGGCCGAATGCAGCAGATGAATGGCATGGCTGAGCGCGGGATCGGTCGGCAGCAGGATGAAGTCTTTGCGGAAGCTGGGGTGATAGCCGAACGACTCAATCAGCGCCACGCCCACCCCCTGGCGCACCAGCGACAGCGCTTCGGGCGTGGAACGTATTTCGATCTGCGGGTGCACTGACGCCGCTCCTGAATGGAGGAACCGGCTGGCCAGACGTCCGAACGGCGTGTCTGCGCCATAGCCAATAAGCAGATGGCCTTGCAGGTCTTCGGCCCGCAGCCGGCTGCGCACCGCCAGCGGATGACCGCGCGGCACTGCGCACCCCAGCCACCCTTGGCCGATCTCCTCGCTGACGATATTAGCGTTCACCGGCGGGGGCATCGAGGCGATACCGAAATCGGCCTGTCCCAGCAACAGGTGCGGCAGCAGCGCGTCGAAGGCCAGCGGGCGGTAGCGGATGGGCGTATCGGGATGCCGTTCGCGAAACTTCTGGATCGCGTGAGGGATGAGCCATTCGCTGAAGCTGGGGCTGGAAACGAGGCTTACGGCGCCAGCCGAACCCGCGCCCAGCGCGCCCGCCAGATCGTTGAAGCGATTGACGCGGCCGAAGATCTCTTCGGCCTCGACAAAGAGGCGGCGCGCCTCGGGAGTGGGATGCAGACGCCCCTTGACGCGCTCGAACAGCCGGTAGCGCAAACGGTTTTCGGCCGAGGCGAGCAGCCGGCTCACGGCGGGTTGCGTCACGGAGAGCATGCGACCCGCTTCGCTGAGCGAGCCGGTCAGCATCACGGCGTGAAAGACCTCGATCTGGCGAAGCGTCAGCGCTCCGGGCGCAGAGGGAAGGGGGCCGGACATAAGGAAGCACTCGTGGACGGGAACGCGTTGCCGGCCATTTTATGTCGGGGAAGCGCCGCTGCGCGCACACAACGGCTCCGCCATGACCTTTTGCGCGCACCCCATAACTAAATGCACAGTCCCCGCGCCGGTCCGCAAGGCCGGGGTTGCGCGCAAAACCGTTTGTTTTCAAGGCTCGGCGGGTCTTGGGAGAGAACGCTGGACGGGTCATTTCGCTGGGCGGGCCGTCTTTGCGCGCCGCTGCCGCCGCGTCATGCTGCAAGCCATATCGCAACCCACCTCAGGATTTTTCCATGTCCCGCATCGTCACCGTCGCTGCCGCCCAATTGGGTCCGATCCAACGTTCCGAAGGTCGCGATGTTGCGATCGGCCGCATGATCCGGCTGATGGAGCGCGCGCATCAGCGCGGCGCCCAGGTCGTGGTGTTCCCGGAGCTGGCGCTGACGACCTTCTTTCCCCGCTGGTACTGCGAGGACCTGGACGAGGCCGACGCGTGGTTTGAACCCAACCTGCCATCGCCCGCCACGCAGCCTCTGTTCAACGCCATCAAGCGCTACGGCTTGATGGTTTACCTCGGCTACGCCGAACTGGCCTGGGAACCGGACGAGCAGGGCGTGGTGCGCAAGCGCCGGTTCAACACGTCTGTCGTGATCGCGCCAAACGGCGAAATCGTGTTCAAGTACCGCAAGGTCCATTTGCCCGGCCACGCCGAGTTTGCCGAGCATCGCCAGGTCCAGCATCTGGAAAAGCGCTACTTCGAAGTGGGCAACCTGGGCTTTCCCGTCGTGCGCGCGCCGGTCGCAGCAGGTGTCGACGCCAATCTGGGCATGCTGATCTGCAATGACCGGCGTTGGCCGGAAGCCTGGCGCGTGCTAGGCCTGCAACAGGTCGAACTGGTGATGCTGGGCTACAACACGCCCAGCCGGAACCAGGACAATCGCGGATTTGAGGCGCACCACCTGAGGGTGCTGCATTCGCATCTGTCCATCCAGGCCGGCTGCTACCAGAACGCCACCTTTGCCGCGGCCGTCGCCAAGGCCGGCACCGAGGACGGCCATGAGTTGTTGGGCCATTCCATCATCGTCAATCCGCAGGGCGAAATCATCGCGATGGCTGCGACGTGGGACGACGAGCTGATCGTTGCCGACTGCGACCTGGATTTGTGCGAACTAGGCCGCAGCACGGTCTTCAACTTCGCCAAGCATCGCCGTCCCGAAGCCTATGGCCGGCTGATCGAGCAGACCGGCAGCGTCGCGCCCGCCGTCTGGACGCCGTCCGCCTGATTCGTCCGAATTCTTCTTCCTTGCTGGATAGCCTCATGACCGCGATGCCCCTGCCTACGACCATCGAACACGAAATGCTCGGCACCCTGCGCGTGCCGGAATACGCCGACGTAACGGCCGCCGCCCAGCGGCTGGCGCCCCACGTGCGGCGCACCATGCTGTTGCGCTCGCCAGTCCTTGATGAACTTGCGCAGGCGCCAGTCTGGCTGAAGCTGGAAAACCTCCAGGTGACGGGTTCCTTCAAGGCCCGAGGCGCGTTCAATGCCTTGCTGAACATGGAGCCAGCCCAACGCGAGCGTGGCGTGGTGGCGTATTCGACCGGCAATCACGGCCAGGCTGTCGCGTGGGCCAGCCGCTGCCTGCGCGTTCCCGCCACCATCGTGATGCCGGTCGACGCGCCGGAAAACAAGGTGGACAAGGCGCTGCGCCATGGCGCCAGGGTCGTGCGCTACGACCGCACTCGCGAAAGCCGCGAAGAGATTGGCATGCGTCTCCTGGCCGAAACCGGCGCCACGCTGCTGCCGCCCGGCGACCATCCCGACGTGCTGGCAGCCCAGGGCACGCTGGCGCTGGAAGCCCTGCAGGACCTGCCCGCCGCAGCGCTTGCAAACCTGGGGCTGTTCGCAACGCCGTGCGGCGGCGGAGGCATGGCGGCAGGCTGTTCACTGGTGTTGCGCGAGCTTGCGCCACAAGCCCGGATGGTGGCCGTGGAGCCCCTCGAATTCGACGACACGGTGCGGTCGCTGGCCTCCGGCAAGCGTGAAACCAATCCGGCGGGCGCCAAGACCTTGTGCGACGCGCTGCAGGCTGCGACGCCGGCCGAACTGCCCTATGCGATCAACAGCCGGTCCCTGAGCGCTGCCGTGTCCGTGAGCGACGACGAAGTCGCCGCCGCCATCCGTTTCGCGCTCGAAGAACTGCGCCTGGTGATCGAGCCGGGTGGGGCGGTTG
Source organism: Achromobacter animicus (assembly GCF_040775605.1). Classification (NCBI taxonomy): domain Bacteria; kingdom Pseudomonadati; phylum Pseudomonadota; class Betaproteobacteria; order Burkholderiales; family Alcaligenaceae; genus Achromobacter; species Achromobacter animicus. The sequence goes on along the minus strand of NZ_JAYGJK010000001.1, from coordinate 3,112,941 downwards.
CGCTTGCCGCGTTGCTGGCGGGAAAGCTGTCGGCCGACGGCCGCGATGCGGTCATCGTGCTCTCAGGCGGAAACATCGATCTACCGCTTTTGCGTCAGATCGCCCTGGACTGAGCGCTCGCGCCGCAGTCCGGAACGGCGGGACCCTTTCAGGCCTGCCGAGCAGTAAGGGCGCCCATCAGGCGCCTTGCACAACCCACGCGGGACGCAGAGCCCGCGCGGATACACCTATAACAGTCCAAGGAAGAAAACCATGTCCACGTATCAAAGCAGCGCCAAGCGCTGGCTCGCGGCCGCGAGCGCAGCATTTACCTTGATGGCGGCGTCCGCCGCGCAGGCCGCTTATCCCGAACATCCGGTCACGATCGTCGTGCCGTTCAATACCGGCACCACGCCCGACCTGGTGTCGCGCCTGCTGGCTGCGGAAATGGCCAAGCAGACGGGCGGCAACTTCGTGGTGCAGAACCGCACCGGCGCGTCGGGCATCATCGGCACCCAAGCGGTGGCGAACGCCGCGCCAGATGGCTACACGATTGGGTTTGCCAACGTCGCTACGCTTGCCATCAATCAAAGCCTCTACGCCAAGCTGCAGTACGACGCCGACAAGCAGTTGGCGCCTGTCGCGCTGACGGGCTCGGTGCAGAATCTGCTGGCCGTGCGCCCCGGCTTGAACATCAAGAGCGTCGCCGAGCTGATCGCCATGGCCAAGAAAGACCCGGGCAAGCTGGTCGTCGCCTCGGGCGGCAACGGCACCACCGGCCACTTGAGCGCAGCCATGTTCGGCACGATGGCGGGCGTGGAATTCATGCATGTGCCGTACAAGGGCGGTGTCGAGGCGGACCTGGCCGTGCTGCGCGGCGAAGCCGACCTGGTGTTCGACAACATTTCGTCCATCGCGGGTTTCGTGGAGCAGGGCAAGGTCGTGCCGCTGGCCGTCACCGATCTTCAGCGCGATCCGTCGATGCCCAATCTGGCGACGCTGGATGAGCAGGGTCTGAAGGGCTACCGTGCGGTGGCCTGGACCGGGTATGTGGCGCCGGCGGGCACCGATCCGAAGGTGCTGGACTTTCTGAACGCCGCCTTCAACAAGGCCCTGCAATCCCCCGGCGTGCAAGAAAAGCTCAAGAGCATGGCCTATGTGCCGAACATCGGCCCGCGCCAGCAGCTCTTTGAGCGTGCGCATGCGGAGCGCCCGGTCTGGGCTCAGGTAATCCAGCAAGCCAACGTCAAGATTGACTGAACCTTATGAACGACGAACGCTACGACCTGCTGATCCGTGGAGGCACGGTAATTGATGGAACGGGCGCTGACCGCGTCCGGGCCGATGTGGGCCTGCGCGGCGGCCGGATTGCGGCCGTCGGCGACCTGGACGGCGCCACCGCCGATCAGGTGCTGGAGGCGGGCGGCCGGATCGTGTCGCCCGGCTTCATCGATACGCACACCCACGACGACCGCTACCTGTCGATGGATCCCGGCATGCCCGCCAAGCTGAGCCAGGGCGTCACCACGGTCGTGACCGGCAACTGCGGCATCAGCCAGGCACCGTGGCGTCCGGGTTGGCGAGACGAGGTGCCGGCGCCGATCAACCTGCTGGGCAACGAGTTGGCCGACTTCCCGTACGAGACCTTCGGCGCCTACCTGGAAAACCTGGACCGGCATCCGCCCGCCGTGAATGCGGCTTGTCTGGTGGGACACACGTCGCTGCGCGCCGCCGCGATGGCCGACCTGAACCGCCCCGCGACGGCGGCCGAGATCGAACACATGCAGGCCTTGCTTCGCGAAGCCATGGAGAGCGGCGCGATCGGCCTGTCGACCGGCACTGCATATCCTGCGGCCATGCCAGCCACGTTGGATGAACTGATGGCTGTTGCCAGCGTGCTGCGCGAGCATCGCGGGCTTTACGCCAGCCATATCCGCGACGAGGGCGACCGCATCTTCGCCGCGCTGGATGAGGCCTTCGCCGTGGGCGCCGCCGGCGATGCGCCCGTCCTGATCTCGCATCACAAGCTGATCGGTCCACGCAATCATGGCCGCTCGGTTCAAACGCTTGCGCACATCGACAAAGCGGGGCAGGGGCAGAAGGTGGCGCTGGATTGCTATCCCTACGTTGCAGGATCCACCATCCTGCGCAAAGACCGCCTGGCGGTGTCCAGCCGCGTCATCGTGACCAAGTCGGTGCCATATCCCCAGTACGCAGGACGCGATCTGGACGACATCGCGCTTGATATGGGTCTGAGCCCGGAGGACGCGGTCGATGCGCTGCAGCCGGCTGGCGCGATCTACTTCATCATGGACGAGACGGACGTCCAGCGCATCCTGGCGTACCCGGGCACCATGATCGGCTCGGATGGCATGCCGCACGATCCCGCGCCGCATCCGCGCCTGTGGGGCACGTTCCCGCGGGTCCTGGGCCATTACTGCCGCGACGTCGGATTGTTCACGCTGGAGCAGGCCGTGCACAAGATGACGGGCAAGCCCGCTGCACACTTCCGTCTGCCGCAACGGGGCCGCATCGCGGCGGACTACGCGGCTGATCTGGTCGTATTCGATGCAGAGACCATTGCCGACACCGCAACGTGGTCGTCGCCGACGAGCCAGGCGGTGGGGATCGACTACGTGTTGGTCAACGGCAGCGTCGCGTGGCAGGCGGGAGGCGCCACCGGCGCGCGCGGTGGCAAGGTGATTCGGCCGGGACACTAAACGTGCACGGCCGGCGATTTGTCCGGCTGATTGCACCGGGGCCAAGTGGGTCCTCAAGGAGGTCTCTCTTGGTCAGACGAATTACGCATAATGTGTATTATGTAAAGTGCGAAATGGCCGTTTTCGTCCCGTCACCACGCAGCCATCAGATAAGATGCGCGCCAAGCCTTCCCAACCCATCCCCATCCAGACCCCATGACCCCGCGCGTCGCCATCATCGAAACCATGGAGAACACGCAGCTCGGCCTTCTGCTGAGCGCGCTGAATGAAGCCCAGGCCGACATCACCTGGTTCCGCGTCTATCGCGACGGTCTTGGCGACGTTGCCTTTGACGATTTCGACGCCCTGATCGTTCCCGGCGGCTGGCCGAGTGCGCAGGACGATGATCTTTATCCTTACCTGCCCAAACTCGTCGCGCTGATGCGCACATTTGGCGACGCCGGCAAGTCCGTGCTGGGCATCTGCTTAGGTGCGCAGGTGCTGGCCCGCGCTTACGGGGCCGACAACCTGTTGGGGGTGGCGCGGGAATTTTCCTGGACGCCGCTGACCGTGACGGACGATGGGCGCGCCGATCCGCTGTTTGCCGAATTGCAGGACGGCTTCACCAGTTTCCAGTGGCACGTGGACACCTACACCCTGCCCCCGTCCGCCCTCCTTCTGGCCCGATCCGAAATGGTCCAGAATCAGTGTTTCCGCGTGGGACGGGCAACTTACGGCCTGCAATTCCACTTTGAAGCCAGTGGCGACGTGGTTCACGACTGGACGCGCGCCAATCCCGACCGGGTCAATCGCATTGCGCCGGGCTGGCTGGAGACCCAGGCGGCCGAGGACCGGGCCCGCTTTGCCGCCGACGCCGACGAGGCCGGCGCGCGGATCGCCCGCGCATTTGTGGCCACCATCGGCGAGCGCGCGCGGACCTGATCGACACCGGCCGGAACAAAAAAGGCGATGCCAGATTTCCCGGCATCGCCTTTTGCTTTCACCGAGGGTCAGCGCTTCTTGGACGCCTCGTATTTCGCCTTGTTGGTTTCGTTCGGCGGGTACAGGCCCGGCAGCACGGCGCCATTGTTGACCTCGTCCATGATCCAGCCTTCAAAACGTTCCTGCTCGACGGCGGCGTCAACCACGTCGGCCAGCAGCGCGGCCGGGATGACGACGGCGCCGTCCTGGTCGGCAACGATCACGTCATCGGGAAAAACGGCCACGCCGCCGCAGGCGACGGGCTGCTGCCAATCCACGAACGTCAGGCCGGCCACCGAGGGAGGCGCGGCAGCACCGCTCGCCCAGACGGGCAGCTTGGTGCCCAGCACACCGGCCAGATCGCGCACGACGCCGTCGGTCACCAGGCCCGCAACGCCGCGCTTGGCCATGCGGGCGCACAGGATGTCGCCCCAGATGCCGGCGTCTTTCACGCCCATGGCGTCGACCACCGCGATGCAGCCAGAGGGCATCTGCTCGATCGCGCCGCGGCTGGATTTGGGCGAGGACCATGATTCTGGCGTGGCCAGGTCTTCGCGGGCGGGCACGAAGCGCACCGTGAACGCGCGGCCGACGATGCGTTCGAGGCCTTGCGCCAACGGAAAGGCGCCGCGGATCCAGACGTTGCGCAGCCCTTTCTTGAGCAGAATCGTGGTCAGTGTTGCCGTCGTGACGCCGGACAGCGCCTTGAAATGAACCTCGTCCGAAACAGTCATGGGTTTTTCTCCCTGTGAAATCAGAATGGGCGCTCAGCGCGCCCGAACTCGATGCGGCAGATGCCTTAAACCAGATCCCGCGCGCGCGCGTCGCGCTTGCCCAGGCGCGCCAACAGATGATCGACCTCGGTCCGCGCCTGGTTGGTCAGCGCAGCACCCGGCCGGCGTTGCGCCGCACTGGTCAGGATGCCCCGGCGCATCATCACGTATTTGCGCACGGCCAGGCCGACACCCGGCTGCTGTTCGTAGCGCAGCAGGGGCAGATGCGCATCGAACAGATCATGCGCCTCTTCGGTCCTGCCCTCGCCTACCCATTTGACGAAATCGCACAGCATGTCCGGAAAGCAGTATCCGGTGTTGGCGCCGTCGGCGCCGCGCGCCATTTCGTAGTCCAGGAACAGGCCGTTGTTGCCGCACAGGATCGAGATATGCCGCATGGCGCCTTCGGCTTCAAAGCGGCGCAGCGCCGAGATCTTCTCCAGGCCCGGCCAGTCTTCGTGCTTGAGCATGACGCACGAGGCCAGATCGGTCACGATCCGCCGGATGACCGTGGGCGCCATCTGCACCGAGAACGTCAGCGGATAGTCCTGCAGCACAAACGGAACGTCGTCGCCGATGGCCTCCACTGCCTGGTGGTAGTAGTTGACGATCTGATCGTCGGTGCGCAAGGTGTTGGGCGGCGCGATCATGACGCCGGCCGCGCCGCGGTCCATCACCTCGCGCGTGAGCGAACGCATGGAGGCGAAGCCGGGCGCCGACACGCCCACCACGATGGGAATGCCCTGCGATTTGCCGATCACCTGCGAGGCGATTTCCAGGGATTCCGCGAAGTCCAGTTTGGGCGCTTCGCCCAGTTGGCCCAATACGGTCAGGCCGGTCGAGCCGCAATCCAGGTAGAACTCCATCATGCGGTCGATCGAGGCGTGGTCGACGGAACCATCGTCAAAGAACGGCGTCGGGGCGATGGGATATACGCCTTTCGCGTCAGCAGTCAGTTTCATGGTCTGTTTCTTCAAGAAGTTGTTTGAGTCAGGCGTCAGGCCTTAGATGCTTGCGATGAGGCCGCCGTCCACCCGGATCGTCGATCCGGTGATGTAGCTGGCCCGCGAGCTGGCCAGGAACGCAACCGCATCGCCGTATTCCTGCGGGTCACCGTAACGGCCCATCGGAATGGCGCTGGTGCTTTCGCGGCTGACGTCCTCTACGCTGCGCCCTTCGCGCTTGGCCCGGGCTTCGTCCAGAAAAGAGATGCGCGCCGTCGCAATACGGCCCGGCAGCACGATGTTCGACGTGACGCCGTCCTTGCCCACTTCGCGCGCCAGCGTCTTGGACCACCCCACCAGCGACATGCGCAGCGCGTTGGAGATGCCCAGATTCGGAATCGGCGCAATCACGCCCGACGAGGTGCTGGTGATGATGCGGCCCCACTGCCGTTCCCGCATGCCCGGCAGGATGCGATCAGTCAGCTTGATGACAGACAGCACCATGCCTTCAAAATGCTCGCGCCAAAGATCGGCCTGCTGTCCGAAAGACGGCGTGGGCGGCGGGCCACCGGTGTTGTTGACCAGGATATCGACAGGACCCACATTGGCCTCGATCCACGCCACCTGGCTGTCAAAGGCGTCCAATGCACGCAGATCCCATTGCAGGACAAAGGCAGACAGGCCCTGGGCCTTGATGCCGTCGGCGGTGGCCGTTGCAGCGTCAAGGTTCAGATCGGCGACGACCACCTTGGCGCCTTCGCGCGCCAGCGACTGTGCAATGGCGCTGCCCAGGCCACCGCCGCCGCCCAACACCAGCGCCGTCTTGTCTTTGATACCCAAATCCATCTTTACCTCCGTACGAAAAAAGCTTGATCAGTCAGCGCTGAGCGCTGGCCGGCCTATCTTGACCGCGTCGCGCCACCCTGCGCCTGACGGATCGCAAGGTGCGCCCTGTAGACCTCATTTTCTTGCCAAAGCGCGTCGCGGAAAAACGGAAAATTGTTGGATAGATCATTCGGTTTATGAATGATTTGGCAGTTGCAAGGTATGCGTCTCCCAGCGTGCAAGCTGTGGGCGCGGGCAATTCCGCTATATTGGGGCCACCATTTTCATGCACGCATTGAATGAACCCGCGCCGCCTCACCCCCTCCATGTCCCTGCTGTTGGCCTTTGAAGCCAGCGCCCGCCATCTGAGCTTTACGCGAGCGGCGACCGAGCTTGCGCTGACGCAAAGCGCCGTCAGCCGGCAGGTGCAGGCGCTGGAAGATCTTCTGGAAGTCGCGCTCTTTCGCCGGGAAAAGCGGCGGATTGTGCTGACCGAGGCGGGCACGGGATACCAGAAAGAACTGGCCGCCGCCCTGCAGCGCATCCGCAGCGCATCGCTTCAGGCCATTTCACACCGCACCGGCCGAGGCGCCTTCCACCTGGCCGCGTTGCCCACGTTTACGGCCAAGTGGCTGATGCCCAGGCTGCACCGCTTCTATGCGCGCCATCCCGGCATTCTGGTTCACCTGCATTCGCGCGTGACCCGCTTCGACCTGGATCTGGCCGGCATCGACGCCGTCATTGCCGTGGGCGATGGCGACTGGCCGGGACTGGTCCCGCATCGGCTGATGAATGAACAGGTCATCCCGGTCATCAGCCCCGACATCGCCGCGCGCCAGACCATCCGCAGGCCCGCAGACCTCATCCAGCACGTGCTGCTGCAAGTCGCGGCCAGGCCGGCCGTGTGGCAACGCTGGTTCGAAGCCCACGGCCTGCCCGTGCGCTCGATGCGCTGGGGCGCGCAGTTTGAACTGACCACGCACCTGATCCAGGCGGTGGCGTCGGGCTTGGGCGTTGGCCTGTTGCCGACCTTCCTGGTGGAGGATGAGTTACGGCAAGGCGTGCTGGCGCCGGCATTGGATGAGGAATTCAGCACGGGCGCGGGATACTTTTTCCTGGCGTCGCCAGACAAGTTGGCCATTCCGGCAGTGGCGGCGTTTCGGGATTGGTTGCTGGATGAGAGCGCGGGGGGGTGAATTCCCGCGTTGATCTCGGGCGGTCCGCATCCGCATTCGCCGCTATTCAATAATTCAACAATCGTTGTATTATCCGGCGCATGAATGAAGAACATGCCGTGCTCGCCCTCGCCGCCTTGGCCCATGCCCAACGCCTGCGCGTGTTCCGCGCCCTGGTCGTCGCCGGACAAGAAGGCCTGACCCCCAGCGTGCTTGCCGACCAGCTTGCCGTGGCGCGCAACACGTTGTCATTCCATCTGAAAGAGCTGGCGCATGCGGGACTGGTCTCCATCGAGCAGCAGGGCCGCAACCTGATCTACCGCGCCGACTTTTCCCGCATGAACGGCCTGCTGGGCTATTTGACCGAGCACTGCTGCGCGGGCGCGCCTTGCGCAGTCACGGATCGCGGCGCGTGCGAATCCTGCTGACCCAGCCCCCCTACTTACCGCCCTTCTCTCCTGCAACCCATGCACTCCACCGCAACCGCCGCACGTCCGGCGCCCCAGCGCCCTTCCATGAGCGTCTTCGAGCGCTATCTCACCTTGTGGGTCGTTCTCTGTATCGTCCTGGGCGTGACATTGGGCCAGGCGGCCCCCGGCGTTTTCCAGGCCATCGGTCGCATGGAAGTCGCCCAGGTCAATTTGCCGGTCGGCATTCTGATCTGGGTGATGATCATCCCGATGCTGCTGAAGGTGGACTTTGGCGCGCTGGGTCAGGTCAAGCAGCACTGGCGTGGTATCGGCGTGACGCTGTTCATCAATTGGGCAGTCAAGCCGTTCTCCATGGCCTTTCTGGGCTGGCTGTTCATCCGCCACGTTTTCGCCGCCTGGCTGCCGGCCGACCAGCTCGACAGCTACATCGCGGGTCTGATCCTGCTCGCCGCCGCCCCGTGCACGGCAATGGTGTTCGTCTGGAGCCGGCTGACGGGCGGGGACCCGGTTTTCACGCTGTCTCAGGTGGCGCTGAACGACACCATCATGGTGTTTGCCTTCGCGCCCGTAGTCGGACTGCTGCTCGGCCTGTCGGCCATCAGCGTGCCGTGGGACACGTTGCTGGTTTCCGTGGGGCTGTACATCGTGGTGCCGGTCATTTTGGCGCAGGTGTGGCGCCGCGCGTTACTGCGGCGCAGTCAGGCGGCGTTCGATGCCGCGTTGGCGCGGATCGGTCCGTTTTCGATGGCCGCCCTGTTGCTGACGCTGGTGCTGCTGTTCGCGTTTCAGGGCGAAGCCATCATCGGGCAGCCCTTGGTCATAGCGATGTTGGCGGTGCCCATTCTGATCCAGGTGTTCTTCAATTCCGGCCTGGCGTACTGGCTCAACCGGCGCGTCGGTGAAAAGCACAGCATCGCGTGCCCGTCTGCGCTGATCGGCGCGTCCAACTTCTTCGAACTCGCGGTCGCAGCTGCGATCAGCCTGTTTGGCTTTCAGTCCGGGGCGGCGCTGGCAACGGTGGTCGGCGTGCTGATCGAAGTCCCCGTCATGCTGCTCGTCGTGCGGATCGTGAATCAGAGCAAGTGTTGGTACGAAGCCGGCGCCGCGCGCAACTGACGCCGCTTGGCACCCGCCTTTGCCGGCCGTCCGAAGCAGTCCTGGATATCCTGCCGCAACGTCAACGCGGCGCGCTCAACAAGGAGGACGGCGACCCCGTCATGGACGCGAACGGCAATCGCGTCCAAGGTGCCTGACAGCTGAAGTGTTGCGGTGGTTATCCGACCTTCTTCGCCACCACAACCACAAACCGCTGATGCCCAGCGTGGCCAACCCGAGTCCCAGCATCGCCACGCCGATCTCACCCGCGGGGCCGCCCAACTCTCCTGTATGCAACGGATAGATCACCGAGTTGATCCGCGTGCCCGGATCTAGGTCGTTCCAGCGGTGCGCGGCCAGAACCCTGCCGTCCCGAGGATCCAGCCATACGGTGGAGCGTCCGTTGGGATGCGAATCGTCTGGAACGCGCATTCGAATAGCCATGGGCCGGTCGAGGTGGGGCGTGTAGAGAATGAAGCCGATCTCACCGTCCGGGAATGCTTTCCTGGCCGCCGCGGCAAAGGCGTCCAGAGATGGCGGCCGGGGCATCCCATCCTGCGACGCCGCCATCCCGGCCACCAGCCCCGGAAGCTTAGGCGCGACCACGCGAGCCTGCCCGGTGGCCGCAGTGATCCACCCGCCGATCGGACGCCACGCCAGGTAAGCCCCCGTCGCCACCGACACCGTCAGGAAAGTCGCCAGAATCGCCCCGCCCTGACGATGGACATCAAACAGCGCGCGCAACGTTCCCTTGTCGAATACCATGCGCAGCGATGGGGGCCATTTGCGCGGCCACCAGAGCACCAGCCCGGACACCATCAGCACAAGATACGCCAACGCGGCCCACGCCAGCACCGCCTTGCCGGTCTGCCCCAGCATCAACGCGCTGTGCAGCTGAAAAAGGACCGCGGTAACGCCCTCGTCCTCTGCCCGCCTGCCCTGCTCTCGGCCGCTCGACGGGTCCAGATAGACGGTGCCCCGCCAGGCGGCGCGCACCCGCACCTGCAACGTGTCACCCGCCTTGCGGGGAGGATCGAACGTCAACGAGGCATCTGGGCCAAATGCGGCCACCAGATTGCGCCGCACGGTTTCCAACGGCACGGCGCCACCATCCGGCGGGCTTTCCGCAACGAAATAAGCCGGATGCAACATCCGATCCAGCGGCCGCGCGGCCACGAGCAAGGCGCCCGTCAACCCGGACAGAATCAGAATTCCGCCCAGGACGAGCGCGACCCAGCGATGGCAGGCCAACCAGACGCGCCGAGGCATCAATACGCCAGTCGCGCCTGCAGGTAGACCATGCGCGGCGCGCCCACCATGCGGCCGCCGTTGGTGTCGACGTTGCGCGTGTAGTAGCGGCGATCAAACAGGTTGTTCACCCCCACCGCCAGCTCGCTGCCGCGCCATTGCGGCACCTTGTACGCCAGTTGCGTGTTCCAGACGCTGAAGCCAGGCACACGGCCATTGGTCGCGTCCGCATTCTCAGGCCCCGTGTTGGCGGTGTCCGAGTATTGGCTGCTTTGCGCCGTGGTGAACAAGTTGAACGTCCAGTTGTTGCGCGTATACCGGCCGCCCACCGTACCGGTCTGGCGCGAATAGAACGGCACGTCGTTGCCTTCGAATTCGCCGGATTTCTGAATGGCTCGCACGTACGTGTAGTTGGCGTAGACGTTCAGGCCGGCAAGCGGCCCGGAGCGGTCGAAGTCATAGTCGATGGCGAACTCGACGCCATTGTGCGTCGTGGCGCCCAGATTACGGAAGACGGCCGGGTTCGTGCCGGGAATCGACAGAATCTGGTTGTCGAAGCGCAGATCGAACACCGTGAATTCCGTGTGCAGTTGCTCGCCCGTGTAGCGCAGGCCGGCCTCGACCGTCTTCGCGATCTCGGGGCTTAGCGGATTGGTCGCGGACATGGAGTTGAGCTGCGTGTACTGGACCGCGCCAAACGACGTGTTGTAGTTGGTGTAGAGCGTCAGCGCGTCATTGACCAGGTACGCCACGTTCAGCGAAGGCAACCCGCGGCTGTTGCGCATGTCGAACGGCGTGTCGTTGGTGGTGCCGCTCGGCTGGCGGTGGGTGTCGATGCGCTCGTAGCGCACGCCCGGTGTGATGCGCCAGTTGCCGTAGGCGATGCGGTCGTCCAGGTAAACGGAGTGCGCTTCGGTCTCGTTGTCGAAGACCTGCTGCACACCCACGCGCTGGCCGGTCGTCAGCGACTCGGAATAGCGCCGGTCCTGGCCGGTTTCGTGGATATAACGGTAGCCGATGGTGACGTCATGCGTCGTCGGCCCCCATTCGATGCGCTGCGTGTAGCGCGGTTCGATACCCAGCACCTGGTTGTTGCGCGGTTGGTAGTCATTGCGGTTCGCGGCGGAATTGATCAGCGAACTCTGCCGCGAGCTGTCGTAGTGATAGACGCGCGCCTCGAACTCCTGCGTATCTGAAATCGAATTCAGATAGCCGATATCAACCTGGTCCCGCTGCCCTTTCCAGTAATCGGTCGGGTGCGTGTTCTGGAAGGGATCGTCCCGATACTGGGCGACGGTCAGGCCGCCGGCCGTCATCGATTTGACGTCGTAATGCGCGAACTTGCCGTAGATCTCCGACGCGGGCGTCAGCGCAAAGCGCCATTTCAACGCGACGTCGTTGTAGCGGTCGTCGCTGCCGTCGCGCCATTGCTCGCCGTCCATGCCGGAATACATCAGGGCCACACCCAGGCCGTTGTCGAACTGCGTGCCCAGGAAGCCGGTGTATTGGGTGTTCGTGCCGCCGTGGCTGAAGATGTTGTAGCGCGCCGAGGCTTCGGCGGTCAGGCCGGGCGTGTTGGGAATCGCGCGGGTCTTGAAGTTGATGACGCCGCCGACGTTCTGCGGGCCGTAGCGCACGGCCCCGCCGCCCCGCACCACGTCGATGGCCTCGATGTTGCCCAGACTGGTCGGGGACATGACCAGATTCGGTTGGCCGTAAGGCGCCATCGCCATCGGGATGCCGTCCAGCAGCATCGTCGTGCGGAAAGAGTTGCGCGGGTTCAAGCCCCGGATGCCCACATGCAGGCCTACCGAGCTGCCCGTGGCGCTGGTGCTGCCGCTGATCTGCACGCCAGGCACGCGGCGCAACGCGTCCGCCACGCTGGTGGCGCCGCTGTTCTGGATTTCGTCGCGGCGCAGCAGCGTGCGCGCTCCGCCAAAGGTCTGCACGCTGTTTTCAAGGCCGGTGCCCAGCCAGTCGCCGCTGACCTGGATGGACTCCAGCGTGCTGGCGCTGGCGGCGGGCACGGCGGCCGGCGCGGAAGCCTTTGCCGCTGACGCCGCCGGCGCTCGCACGACATAGCCCTGCCCGCCTTGCGCCTCGGCCACCAGTCCGGTGCCAGCGAGCAGCTTGGCCAGACCGGCGTCCACCGCGTAGCTGCCGTTGAGGCCCTGCGTCGTCAGGCGGCCGGTGTCTTCCGGACGGAACGACACCGTAATGCCCCCCGCCTTGGCGAAGGCGGAAAGCGCCTGGTCCAGCGGACCCGCCGGAATGCGGTAGTCCTGCGTGCCGGCTTGCAGCACCGGTTGGGCCACCGCATACGGCGAAGCGCCAAAGGCGGCAGTCAGGCTCAGGCTCAATGCGGCCAGGCGCAGGACGCGCGTTGCGCTGCGCGCGGGCGATGGGGTTTGAAGTGCCACGTGATCACATCCCGTTCAGGTCATCAATGTGCGGTATGCCGGATGAGCCGGGACAAAAGGGACACGCGGGCAGAAAGGTAGTTGTAAATAAGTGAAACGGCGTCGAAAGCGTTTATCTAGTCAGGGTCACCCAGTACGACGTCCGCGTCACCACGCGTAGATCCAGCGTGTTGGCCACGACAGCCAGCAGCGCATCGGTGTCGTGCAGGCGGAACACGCCCGACAAGCGCAAGCCCGCCACTTCGGGATCGCAGCGGACCACGCCCTGCCGGTAGCGCGACACTTCGGCCAGCAATGCGTCCAGCCGTATGTAGTCGGCCTCGATCACACCGCGCGTCCACCCCGGTGCAACTCCAGACGGTTGACGCGCGCCCGCCGGGAGGTCGCTTTGCAGGAAAGCCCCGGCCGTGAAGCGCACGGACTCGCCGGCGTTGAAGATCCGCGCCGATCCCCCGTTCGCAAGGGTGACGGCGACCCGGTGCTCGAGCACGGTCAATTCAGTCATGGCGTCGCGGCCGTCCAGTTGCCGGACGACGAACCGTGTGCCCAGGGCTTGCAGACGTCCCTGCGGCGTTTCGACATAAAACGGACGAACCGCCTTGTCGGCCGCCGTACGCACATAGACTTCGCCAGACCGCAACTGCACCACGCGGGCGGCGTCGGAATAGCGCACGTCCATGCCCGTAGCGGTATTGAGCAGCACCTGGCTGCCGTCGGCCAGCATCAGGTCGTGGCTTTCGCCCACTGCCGTGCGGTACGCGCCCTCCTGCCCGTAGTGGACGCGGTATCCCAGCCATGCCGCAGCCGGCGCCGCGAAACCCATCGCCGCCAACGTACGCAGCACTGTGCGCCGGCTGACCCGCGGCTCGCGCGTCAGCAGCGGCACCCCCAGCGCGGCCGGCACGGCGTTGAACTGTTGCGTCAGGCGCTGCGCCCGTTGCCACGCGAGTTCGCGGTCCGGGCTGCCCGCGCGCCAGCGTTCGAAGGCGGCGTGATCCGCTGGCCCCGCCTCGCCCGAATGCAAACGCACCAGCCAACGCGCCGCCTCGCGGATGATTGCGGCGTCAAGAGGCTTGGATTCGGCGGCGGCCATGAATCAATGCTCCAGCAGGGTCAGGCAGACCTCAAAGCCCTGGGCCATGTATCGCTTCACCGTGCGATCACTGAGTCCGGTGCGCGCCGCGATCTCCACGTACGTCAGGCCTTCCAGTTGCGACAGCACAAACACTTCGCGCGCCTGAGGGGCCAGATTGGCCAGCATGCGGTCCAGTTGCTGCAGCGCCTGCTGCACGCCCACCAGCATCTCCGGCGACGCCTCCATCTCGGGCGGAATCTCTGCAATGGCCTGCAGCCAGGCGCGCTCGAGCGAACGGCGGCGCCAATGGTCGTTCAGCAGGCCTCGTGCGATGGTGGTCAGGTAGGCGCGAGGCTGCCGCAGGGTGCGGACTTCTTCGGGATTGCGCAGCACGCGCAGAAAGGTGTCATGCGCGAAATCCGATGCCTCATCGCCGTGGCCAAGCTGACGCCGCCACCATTGGCAGAGCCATTCGTAATGGGTTTCGCAGAGAAGCTGGATCGGCTGGAGGGGGTTGGACATGCTCAAACGCCCCGGCAAGCAGCGCGATGACACGGAAAAGCCGCCTGCCGGGAAAGCGGTCAAGCGGCGAGAACCGCCAAATGATACCAAGAATTGTTCGCAACATGTGTTGCCGCGCGGCGTCACCCCGCACTCACTGCCAATCCTGCGCGTAGATCCGCTTCCACTCCTTCTCCATATCGACGACCGTCCATCCAGTGGCCCGCGCCGCGTCCAGGGCCTTGTCCAGACGGCCGACGCTCGAATCCCGGTCGTAGGCCCATTCGCGCTTGGCGTCGGTGTGGTGAATGATGCCGCCAAAGCGCTTGCCCGGCCCGGCGGTGGTCCATTGCAGCATCTGCAGGTCGCCGTCCGAGTTGCCGAAGGCCAGTATGGGACGCTTGCCGATGTGACGCTGGATGGCCACGGGTTTGCCGGGGCCGTCGTCGTTGAAGTCCAGCTTCGGCAACCGCATCAGCGCGTACCCGTCGCCGCTTGCCACGAATTCGCTGCCGAACGCCGTGCCGATGACCTGTTCCGGCGGGATGCCGTAGGCCTTCTGCGTCCAGGCCCGCATGAACTCGGTTTCGCCACCCGACACGATGTAGGTCTTGAAGCCGCGCGCGCGCAGGTAATCCAGCAGCTCCCGCATCGGCACGTACGTCATGCTGTCGTACGGCAGTTTGGTGCGCGGATGGCGCGCGGTTTGCAGCCACTGATCGACGCGCTGCGTGTATTGCGCGACGGGCATGCCGGTGTTGGTCGCCAACACGATTTCCATCATGCCGCGCTCGCCGGACTTGGCCACCTCGGCATGATCGTTCTGCAGCACCGCCATGAACGGCTGACGCGTGGCCCAGTCCGGATGCGATGGCGCCAGCGCGTGGATCTCGTCCATCGAGAACATTACCTGGAAGTAGATCGGCTTTTCGCTCCACAGCGTGCCGTCGTTGTCGAACACGGCGATACGATCTTCCTCGGGCACGAAGTCCGGGCTGCCCGGTTCGGTGACTGCCTTCACGAACGCGACGATGGCCACACGGGATGGCCCGTCGGTCCAGGACGCCAGCTCCGCCTGCTTCTGGCGGTCGGACGCGGCGCAGCCGGCCAGCAGATACACGATGCAGAGCCACATCCAGGCCAGCCGCCGCATGGAGCGATATTCAATCGAAGCTTGCATGACGATCTCCCGAGCGCGCGCATGGCGCGGTGGTGACATCCTTTGAACGATTTCCCCTGTCCGCGCCCCGCACGGCGAACAGGCATCAACGGCTGGCGATGTTGCCTTGAGACGCCTGCGCCGCCTTCCACTGCTGCGGTGTCATGACGGTGCGAAAACCGATATGCGACATGGGGTTGAGCGGATCCGTGCCGCGCCGCGCGCTGGCGCGGTAGCTGATGCAATACGTGTCGCTGCAAAGAAAGGATCCGCCGCGGGTCACGCGCTTGGGCGCCGACACGGGCGTGCCGCCGTCGTCGGGATCAAAGCTGTCGGCGGGTCCGGCAGGATCCTGCGGCGGCTGGCGGTACTGCGCCTGAAACTTGAAGGCATCCGCGCGATACCAGTCCGACGTCCATTGCCAGACGTTCCCCGCCATGTCGTACAGGCCATAGCCGTTGGGGGCGAAGCTGCCGACGGGTGTGGTCCCGACCTGCACCTTTTCATCCTTGACGACGGGAAACGGCTGCGGCTGTCGCGTGTCCCAGATGTTGGCCATCGCCTTGCCCTGTGGCAGCAGCTCGTTGCCCCACGTATACGTAGCCTGCTCCAGGCCGCCTCGGGCAGCGAATTCCCACTCGGCCTCCGTCGGCAGCCGCTTGCCCGCCCACTTGGCGTAGGCTTGCGCGTCTGCGTAAGACACCTGCACGACCGGGTGATCGTCCTTGCCGTCGATGTTGCTGCCGGGCCCCTCGGGGTGCCGCCAGTTTGCGCCCGGAACAAAGCGCCACCAGCGCGAATAGTCGCGCAGCGACACCTCGGTCTCCGTGCCGGTGAACACCATGGCGCCCGCCTGCAAGGCGCTGTCGTCCGGACGCGGCGTGCCAGCCGGAAGCTGGACACGCAGGTCTTCCCAGCGCGGCTTCTGCTCGGCGGTCGTCACATAGCCGGTCGCCTCGACGAAACGGCGGAACTGCGCGTTGGTGACGTCGTGCACGTCCATCCAGAACCCGCTGACGCGCACCTTGTGCGCCGGGCGCTCGTTCGGCTGGGACATCTGGTGGTCGTTGCCCATCAGGAATTCGTTGCCGGGTATCCAGGCCATCGCCGCCGGTCCCTGCTTGCCGTCTCCCAACGTGATGACGTGCGGCCCCGCCGGTGGCGCGGAGACCACGACATACGCGCCGATCGCGCCTGTCGCGCCCAGTATTGCCACCAACGCCAACCCGATCTTCGCGTGCTTTTTCATGCGCGTTCTCCTTGAAGAGAATCCTTTCGCAATGCAGGCGTATCTTCTGATGCCGTTACAGCGCCGCAGCCCGCGAGGCCAGCTTGCGGTTGCCCTCGCTGTTAGGCTTGAGACTCATGCGTTCGGCGGTTAGCACCTTCGCGAGCGACCGCGCGCCACCACGCAGCGCCGCCTCGACCAGCGTCAGCGCCAGCACGTCGCGTTGGGCGTGGCTGCCGCCGAACCGGTGCGCAATCAGGCGCACGTCGCGCAACAGATCCGCGGCCAATGCGTAGTCGTCGCGCGTGAAGGCCACCAGCGCGTGCGCCACCGGCAGCCCCACGTCGCGCGTCATCATCGCGTTGGTGCCGGCGCCCTGAGCGGCGGCTTCCATGGAGTCGATCAACGTCTGCGCCGCAGCGCTGTCGCCGGCGCCCAAGTAGGCCATCAACGCATGCACATCGTTGAAGGCGTAGTAGCCCGTGCCGCCGCGCGCCTGCCAGACTTCGGCAAGCTGCCGCCACCGCCAATCGACATCGATCCCACGCAGCAACAGGCGCCACAGCATGGCCGACGCGTCGATCAGGTCAAGCACCTGCCCGGTGGATGTTTCGCGCAGCCGGTCGTCGTATATGGCAAGCACTTCGGCGATGTCGTCGCGGTCGAGGTGAAACAGGGCCAGGTGCCACCAGTTGTGGATGGACAGCATGTTGTCGCTGGACCAGTCGTCGCGCCGGCCGTTCAGCCAGGCAATGCCCTCGTCCACCCTGCCCTGCATTTCCAGCACATGAGCCACCGCGTGCACGGCCCACGGATCGCGGGGGTTCAGGTCCAGCGCGCGGCGGCCCTGGACTTCCGCTGCGGCATAGAGATTGGTCTCTTCCAGCCCGAAGGCGTGCATGCCCAGCACGTAGCCGTAGTCGGGCATCTTGCAGTTCCACGCGGGCAGAATGCCGGCCACGCGGTCGCGCAACATGGCGGAGCGGCCAAGCAGGAAGTCGCCGATGTGGCCCACCTGCAGCGCCAGGGTGTCGTGCGGGTAATCCGCAAGAATGTCGGCGTAGCGCCGCAACGCGGTAGAGAAATTGCCGTCGAGCCAGGCGCGCGCCGCCGCCGTATGACGGCGCTCGCGATCATTGGCGATATCGACTAGTGCTTCGGCAGCCTCGACGCTTTCGCGTAGCAGCGGTTCGACGCACTTGTCGCTGGCGGTAATCATCATGCCTGCGCGCAGCAGGTGGCCCATGACGAAGACGGGGTCTTCGGAAAGCGCGCCGTCGATGATGCCCAAGGGATCGCCGTAATAGCCGTGGAACAAGCTTTGCGCCCGTTCGTAAGCGGCCATCGACGCCGGTTCATCGCTGGAAACGGGATTGCCCCGCACATCGCTCAGCGCCATGGTGATCTCCCAAAGGGCCGGCCCGCGACGGGCTTCGGAAATATAAGCACGGATGCCGTGTGCCGGCAAAACGCAACTGCGCTAGTGCGACTGCACCGGATGCGCGGGTATGGGCATACGCCCGCGCTTACGGCAGCCGCGGCGTCACGGGCGGGAAGACGGCGGATCAACCATCGCCTGGCGTTGGGACACCAGCAACGCGTCGCTCTGGTCGATGCGTATCGTGCCGATTCGTGGAAATTCAAAGTCGATGATGATGTACAGCGCCGCGGTCATGACCAGCGCGTAGATCAGCTCGTGCAATAGCGTCCCCCGCTGCGTTGCGGCCAGCTTCACGCCCACCAGCCCGGCGCAGATCAGCGCAAGAAACCCCAGGAAAACGTAGGCCGCCATGGGCGGATGCACCTTCTGGGCGGCGACAAGCGCGGTCGCCGCATCGAACATGTCATTCACTGCCTGCACGTACGAGGCCGCCAGCGGCGGCGCAACATCGTCCCGCGCCGCCCCGACGGAGGCCCGCCAGATGTCCATTTGCAGCGCGCTGGCCTTGGCCGCAATCCCCGTCCGCGCATCCAGATCGGCGACATGGCGTTCATAAAGAATCCGTTGATCGACGTAGTGGCGAAATTGCGCCCGCAGCGTCGGCTGCGCGGCGGGCGGCAGCAGATCAACCCGCAGCCAAGCCGTGCCAATGGCGTTGACTTCCTGGATCAAGAGATCGCGCCGGTCCGACATACGCTGCGCCGCGCCCGAGAACGTAAACGCGACCAGAAGCCCCAGCAGCGCAAACACCGATGCCTCGATCGCCGCCACCCCTGCCCCGCCGTTCTCCTCAAGCTTTCTGCCCAATCGCTTGCCCAATGCGATGGCGCCAAACAGCGCCACAAAGAACGCCGCCGCCAAGCCTGCCAGGAGAAACGAGTAGTCCATGGGAACCTCGCGTGTGCGATTACCGGAGGAACGTGCGAGCGGTACGCTGGCGTGTCCGGAACGCATCAACGATAAAAGCAACGCGCGCGGGCTGGCAATCGCGCAAGCGCAGCCAACGCGTGATACAGCCGTGCCGGTCCGTGTTGACCAATGCGGCGCTCGCATGCAAGCGCATCGCAGAATCTCGTTGACAGGCGGGAAAGGAAGATGAAAATTATTGCAGTTCAAATCCCGCGGACGATGCATGTCGGATTGCAAGTCCCGGAGTCTGCGTTCCGGACTACGCGTCCCGGACTGCGCGTCCCGGATTGAACACCCCCAAGTACGTAGGCCAATGTGAACCGCACGGTTTGCAGCTTCGTGCGGTTGATTTCACTCTTACACGACGGAGTTGAAAATGGCGACCAAACGAACGCTCACTTGCGGTGCCGCAGCACTTCTCATGGCGGGAGCGGCAATCTGTGCCCCCGCCTCCGCGCAGGATCAACGCAAACCCAACATCATCCTGCTTGTCTCCGACGACACCGGTCTCGGCGATCTCGGTCCTTATGGCGGCGGCATCGGCCGCGGCATGCCAACGCCCAACATCGACCGGCTCTCTTCCGAAGGCATGACCTTCTTCTCGTTCTACGCGCAACCCAGCTGCACCCCCGGCCGCGCAGCGATGCAGACCGGCCGCATCCCCAATCGCAGCGGCATGACCACCGTGGCCTTTCAAGGCCAGGGCGGCGGCCTGCCGGCGGCCGAATGGACACTCGGGTCGGTGCTGAAGACCGCCGGCTACAAGACGTTCTTCACGGGCAAATGGCATTTGGGCGAAGCGGACTACGCCTTGCCCAACGCCCAGGGCTACGACGAGATGAAGTATGCGGGCCTCTATCACCTGAACGCTTACACCTACGCGGATCCCACGTGGTTTCCGGACATGCCCGCGGACGTGCGCGAGATGTTCCAACGCGTCACCAAGGGCGCATTGTCCGGCAACGCCGGCGAAAAGCCGCGCGAGGAGTTCAAGATCAACGGTCAATACGTCGACACGCCCATGGTCAACGGCCGTGAAGGCGTCGTCGGCATTCCGTTCTTTGACCGGTATGTCGAAAAGGCCTCGCTGGACTATCTGGACCGCAACGCCAAGTCCGAGCAGCCGTTCTTCATGAGCATCAACTTCATGAAGGTGCACCAGCCCAACATGCCGGATCCCGACTACATCCATAAGTCCATGTCCAAGAGCAAGTACGCGGATTCGGTCGTGGAACTGGACGCACGGATCGGCCGCATCATGGACAAGATCCGCGAGCTGGGCCTGGACAAGAACACGCTGGTGTTCTACACGACGGACAATGGCGCCTGGCAGGACGTCTACCCCGATGCGGGCTACACCCCGTTGCGCGGCACAAAGGGAACGGTGCGCGAAGGCGGCAACCGGGTTCCCGCGATCGCGTGGATGCCCGGCAAGATCGCCGCGGGCGCCAAAGATCACAGCCTGGTGGGTGGCCTGGATCTGATGGCGACGTTTGCCGCGGTTGCCGGCGTGAAGTTGCCCACGAACGACCGCGAAGACAAGCCGATCATCTTCGACAGCTATGACATGTCGCCCGTCCTTTTTGGCACCGGCAAGTGCGACCGCAAGTCGTGGTTCTACTTCACCGAGAACGAGCTGTCGCCGGGCGCCGTGCGCGTTGCCAACTACAAGGCGGTGTTCAACCTGCGCGGCGACGACGGCGCGGTGACGGGCGGGCTTGCGGTGGACACGAACCTGGGCTGGAAAGGCGCCGAGTCCTATGTGGCGACGGTGCCCCAGGTGTTCGACCTGTGGGCCGATCCGCAGGAGCGTTACGACATCTTCATGAGCAACGTCACGGAGCGAACCTGGACGATGGTCATGATCAACGACGCCGTCGCGCCGCTGATGAAGACGTACATCGACTACCCGCCCCGCAAGATGCAAAGCGAAGGCTATGACGGACCGCTGACTTTGTCCGGCTACGAGCGGTTCCAGTACATCCGCGACAGTCTGGCGAAGGACGGCTTCAAGCTTTCCCTGCCCACTGGAAACTGACGCCGGCACGCCGCGGTTCACCTGATTTGGGTGAACCGCACGGACGCGGGACCCGTCCGGGCAGGCGGCTTGCTGCTACAGGCGGATGGACGCGGCAATTCCATCCCGGCAAGCTAGCCGCCTGCCAGCTTGCGACCTGGCTACAGGAGGTCCCATGTGGGAACCCAGTGAACGCTATCCCGATCCGGCCATTGAGGTACTGGATCCCCGATTCCGCAACATCCGGCTCAATAACGCGGGCATCGAACGCCTGGCGACCGGTGTCCGCTATGGCGAGGGCCCGGTCTGGTTCGGAGACGGCAGGTGCCTGATCTGGAGCGACATCCCCAACAACCGCCTCTTGAGATGGGACGAGGAAACGGGTGCGGTATCGGTGCACCGTCAGCCTTCCGGGTACACGAACGGCAACACGCGCGACCGCCAGGGCCGGCTCGTCAGTTGCGAACATGGCGAGCGGCGCGTGGTGCGGACCGAGTACGACGGCTCAGTGACGGTGCTGGCCGACCGGTTCGAGGGCAAACGCCTGAATGCGCCGAACGACGTGGTTGTGCGGCGAGATGGATCGATCTGGTTCTCCGATCCGGTATTCGGCATTCTGAGCAACTACGAAGGCTTCAAGGCCGACCCGGAACTCCCGACGCACGTCTATCGGCTGGACCCCGGCACTGGGGAGCTGCAGGCCGTGGTCCGGGGCGTCCACAATCCCAACGGTCTGTGTTTTTCGCCGGACGAACGGCTGCTGTATGTCGTGGACAACGGCTCTTCTCCTAACCGCATCCTGGTTTACGGGGTTGGAGAGGACGGCACGCTGGATGAAGGGCGCACGTTTGTGGAGGCAAGCCTTGAGGCGATCCCGGACGGCATCCGCTGCGATACCGAGGGCAATCTTTGGGCCGGCTGGGGACCGGGTCCGGAACTGAGCGGCGTGATGGTCTTTGCACCCGACGCCACGGCCATCGGCCGCATCGCCCTGCCCGACCGCTGCGCCAATCTGTGCTTTGGCGGCGCGCGGCGCAACCGGCTGTTCATGGTGACCGGACAATGCCTGTTTGCGCTGTATGTGAATGCGCAGGGTGTCCCTTACTGCTGACCGGGCCGCTACAGAAACCCGATCCAGCGCCCCGCGATCAGGCATCCCAGCCAAAGCGCCAGCGACGCACCCGCCTGCGCCCGAAGCATCCCGGTTGGCCGGCCGCCGTTTTCGACGCCGGCCCATGCGCGGCCCCGGTGCACGAGCCAGGCGTTGACCGCACCGGCGGCCAGCAGCGCCATCTTCACCAGGAATGCGGGATTTTCCAGATACTCAAGCGGACGCACCGAAAACAGCATCGCGCCCGTCAGCACCGCCAATGCAAGGCCCGTTGCGGCTGTGCGCGCCAGCACCGGCGCCAGGACGGCCAGCGCGTTCGGCTTCAGGATGCCGAGCAGGCGCAGATCCAGCGGCACGATAGACCCGATCAACAGGCCGATGGCGCCAATATGCGCGGCGTTCAACAGCAGATAGAGAACGCCGGACCGGCGCAACCACAGCGCCGGCGGAACGGATTCAAGGTGTTCGAGCGCAAGCCGCAGCAGTTCAGGCATCCGGCGCGGGTGCTCAGGGTTTCTTGATGCGGCTTGGGTAAATGTCGTAGGTCTTTCCGCCCACGGTCACCTGCACGGCCTTCATGCGTTTGGCGGCCGCGTCCTGGTCACGGTTGCCGACGGCGGTGATCGCATCGCCGGGCTTGGCGGAACCTTCCACGAATCCGGCTTCCTTTGTCTGGCTGGGGTTGCCGAGTTCCACCGTCCACACGCCGTCCTTGGCCCGGACCTTGAGCGTGGGGTGCGGCGGGGCGATCTGCACCTGTTCGACCGTGCCCTGCAATGTCATTTGTTCGGATTCTGCCCACGACCAGCCGTGGTGCGCCATGGCTGAGGGGGCGACGCCGCCCATGGCAGACAGCGCCAGTGTGGCGATCAACGCGCGATGGGAAAGCTTCATGTCGATGCTCCTGAAGTGCGGTGGCTGCCGTTCGTCCGCGCGAAGGCGCAGGCGTGAGCGCGAAAAAGCAGGATAGCAGCCGACTCTTGAGACGGGTGTGAATTTATTTCGCGCTCGGGAGGTGATAGATCATTGCGCGAATCCTGAGAATTTACTTCTAAGAATCTACTTTAGGTTGCCGCTGTTTCTTTTTAATTATCTCTTGATTAATCAATAGCTTAACGCCGATTAATGAGATAGCGCATGAAGTTGAACTGGCGCCCCGCGCCACTTGCATCTGCCGCGCTCACCCAGGAAAACCCTGCGGAACTTTCCCTGTTCGGTAACGGTCGCTTTATGTTCAGGCAATTGTCAGCATATGCCGACATTTGCCTTTAAGCCGTTTCCGCGCGTCCACCCCCGGGAGAATTGCATGTCATTGCTCCGCTCGCGTTTCCTCGCGAATCTGCCCTCCACTTCCACCGCGCGCCCCCCTGATCTCCCTTCTCTCCACGCCCTTTCGCTGCGTGCCGATCCATGTCCACGCCGCGTGCAACCATGAGCGCCGTTCCTGACGCGGTGAACAACCGTGCGCCCACCGGCCTGTCGGTCATGGACGCAACCATGGTGCTGGTCGGCGTCGTCATCGGCATCGGCATCTTCGGTTTCCCCCCTCTTGTCGCGCAGCATGCCCATTCAGACGCCATGTATATCGGCCTGTGGTGCGCCGGCGGGCTCGTCATGCTGGTGGGCGCCCTTTGCTATGCCGAACTTGGCTCGGCGTATCCCGGCGCCGGGGGCGAGTACCTGTATCTGACCCGGGCTTGGGGTGCGCGCGTTGGGCTGATGTTTGCCTGGGCGCGCTGCTCCGTCATCCAGACGGGCGCGATTGCCGTCGTGGCGTTCATCTACGGCGACTATGCCAACCGGCTGTTGCCGCTGGGATCACAAGGGCCGGCTGTGCACGCGGCCATCTCGGTGGTCGTGCTGACGGGCCTGAACATGATCGGCACGCGTTATTCCAAGCGGCTGCAATGGGTCTTTACCCTGCTGACGGTGGTCGCCCTGGCCGCGGTGCTGATCGCCTGCCTGACGGCTTCGGGTGGCGAGGGGCTCAAGACCCCGGACCCCGCGCCGCTGTCGGGCAACACCGCGGGCCTGCTGGGCATGGGCATGGTGTTCGTGCTGCTGACCTATGGCGGATGGAACGAAGCCGCGTACCTCAGTGGCGAACTGCGCGACCCCGGGCGGAATATGAGCCGGGTGCTGCTGATCGGCACGGCGGTCGTCACCGGCGCCTATGTGCTGACCAACATCGCCTTGCTGGAAATCTTTGGCTTGCAGGGGCTCCGCGACACGCCCGCGCTGGGCGCCGAGGTCATGCAGCTTGCGGCCGGCCCCTATGCCGCGGCACTGCTCAGCCTGACCATCTGCGCCACGGCGCTCAGCACCATCAACGGCACCATCATCACCGGCGCGCGGGTTTATTACGCGCTGGGCCGGGACGTGCCGCGGCTGCAGGCGCTGGCCGGCTGGAGCGACCGCAACGAAACGCCGGTCAGCGCGTTGGTGGCCCAGGGACTGATCACGCTGGCGCTGGTGGCGCTGGGCGCCTTCAGCCAGAACAGTGTGCAAACGATGGTGGCGTACACCGCGCCCGTGTTCTGGCTGTTCATGATGCTGGTGGCCGCGTCCGTCTGGCGCCTGCGCCGCCTGGATCCCGATCGCCCCCGGCCCTTCCGCGTGCCGCTCTTTCCGCTGCCTCCCCTGCTGCTGGCGCTGACCTGCGCCGGGCTGGTGGTTTCCAGCGCCATGTACGCCGGCGCCGGCGCCCTGATCGGGCTGGCCGTGCTGGCAGCCGGCGTGCCGCTCATGCGACTGCTCAAGCCCGCCCAGGCCATCGGCTAACTGGTTCTTCCCTGTCCTCTTCGTCCAAGGAACCCTCACCATGCAACGCTCCAACGTACGCTTCAACGCATCTTCCAAGTCCGCGGTTCAGGCGTTCACCCCGCGCCTGCGTCTCGCAATGCTGGCCTCGGCAATGGCGTTCGCGCTGTTGGGCGCGAGCGCCGCCATGGCGCAGACCGCCGCGGCGCCCGCCAAGGCCGGGGAACAAAAGGCCTATGTGCCCGACGTCGGCCAGGAAGGCAAGGACGTCATCTGGGTCCCGACCCCGCAAAGTCTCGTGGACAAGATGCTGGACATGGCCAAGGTCACGCCCAAGGACCGGCTGATGGACCTGGGATCGGGCGATGGCCGCACGGTTATCACGGCCGCGCAGCGCGGCCTGACCGCGCAAGGCATCGAGTACAACCCCGACCTGGTCGAGCTGTCGCGCCAGAACGCCAAGCGCGCCGGCGTGGCCGACCGGGCCACCTTTGTGGCGCAGGATCTCTTCACCACAGACCTGTCGCAGGCGGATGTGATCACGATGTTCCTGCTGTCGACCATCAACGAGAAGCTGCGGCCAAAGCTGCTGGAACTGCCGGCCGGCACCCGCGTCGTGTCCAATACGTTCCGCATGGGCGACTGGGAGCCGGACGCCTCCGAGACCGTCACCGAGAACTGCCAGACCTATTGCACGGCGCTGTTGTGGATCGTACCGGCCAAGGTTCAAGGCAAATGGGATCTGGGCGGCCAGACGCTGCAGCTGGATCAGCACTATCAGGTGCTGTCCGGCAAGCTGGGATCCGTGCCGATCTCGGACGCCCGCCTGGACGGCACGTCAATCACCTTCACCGCCGACGGCGTGCGTTATGCGGGCGTGGTGAACGGCCGCACCATGAGCGGCACCGCCGCCGGCAAGGGCAACTGGCAGGCCAAGCGGAGCTGATCTTCGTGCGTTGGACGTGGCGCGCGGCGCGGCCTTGTGTGGCCGCGTCGCGTTGACCGTCCCCGGCGTCATGCAATAGCATCTGTTGCATGAGAAGAGACAGCAAGCTTTCCGGCGTCCTGCACGTTCTGCTGCATATGGCCGAGCACCCCGGCCCCATGACCTCCGACGACCTCGGCCGCGTCATGCAGACCAACCCCGTGGTGATCCGCCGCATCATGGCCGGCCTGCGAGAGCAAGGTCTGGTCCGCTCCGAAAAAGGCCACGGCGGCGGATGGACGATTTCCTGTGACTTCAACGCAGTGACGCTGCGCGATATCTACGACGCCCTGGGCGCACCGGAGATCTTTGCGATGGGCAACCGCAGCGAGTCGCCGGGATGCCTGGTGGAAGAGGCGGTGAATGCGTCGCTGGACGACGCGTTCGAAGAGGCGCAGCGTCTGCTTCTGGATCGGCTCGGCAAAGTCACGCTGGCCGCCCTGAGCCGCGATTTTCACGCGCGCATGGTGGAACGTGGGCAAGCGTTTGATCCGCAAGCCATCCACGAGGGATGATCGCCCCCTACTTCCACGGCTGACGCCACGCCATCAACGACGCTTCGACGTGCGCAATTTCGGCCTGCGACATCCCGGCTTCTTCGTAAAATCGCTGGCGCTCGCGCACCACATCCAGGACGCGGTCGATGATCGATCGGGCGGCCGCTTCCGACCGGAGTCCGAAACGCCGGTACTCGGTCAGGCAATTGGCAAAGGTGCTGTCACGGCCCTCGGCGCCGATGTGCAGGTAATGCCGCGCCGACCCTTCCTGGGTCACCACATCAAACAGCGGCGACATCCGGTAGGTGTGCGCGCCTTCGTCCTTCAGGAAGCCGACGTTCTTCAGATGATCGTCCGTGTTGTGAACGGCCACGTTCAGCACCATCCGCGCATACAGCTCCAGCAGATCCTGCACGGGATTCGACGAGATGCGGCGCGCCACGTCGGCCAGCCGCGCGTAGGAATACGTGGCCTTACCGCGTGGCCCGTCCAGCTCGCGCTTGCCGATGTGCACCGACGGGCTGATCAGGGAAGCGCCACTCAGGAAATGCCGCCGCGCAATGACTGGATCCGCCCCTTGCTGGACCGGCAATAGCTCGCGGTCGAACCGGTGCGTCAGCAGCACCGCGCCAAGATGGGTCTGCGCCAGGCGGATCTCGGGCACGTTCAGCCCGATGGCGCGGGCCATCTGCAGGTTGGCGTATTCCACGCGCTGGCGGTCGTAGGACTCGCCCTTGCGGGGAAACTTCGCGATCCACATCTCGCCTTCTGCATCCCGGACGATCGTTTTGGGACGCGCGCCGCCGATATCCCACGAACTGCCCAGGATGTCGCGATACAGCCCCTTGGGCTTGATGCCCTGGTCGATGTCGGTCAGCAGGTCCGCCAGGGATTCGAGCTGGCTGACTTCGGGCAGCCGATAGGTCTTGCGCATGTTGGGCGTCAACTGGCGGGCGCTGAAAAACAGCGCGCCCACGCCCATGCCGCGGCCCTTGAGCAGGACTTCGTTTTCGGTCACCCGGGCGCCCGCATTGTCCACGCGCATCACATTGCGGCCCCAGGCATCAGGCGCCGCATCGAAAATGGCGCCCAGCGTTTGATAGCGGCTTTCGGTGCGGAATGTGGTCGTCGAATCGGTAAGGGGCAGATTGAGCGGGTCCAGCGAAAACGCGCGCGGATCGTTCACGTAGGACTGCACATACGTGAACTCGGCAAAAAAATGGTTCTCGTCGGTGTCGTCCAGGGTCAGGATTCCGGCCAACACGGCCTCGCCCCGGATATCCACGTAGACGAAAAGCTCGCTTTCGACGGTTTTATGCTTTTTGGCTGGCACGATGGCGACCGCCGCGTTACAGGCTGGAAGGATCGGCGCGATGCGAATGCTGCGCCTTGCCGCTGCCCCGGGCGGGCCGGCGCATGGCATCCAGCCGCTTGCCGACGCCATCGAGGTCAGGATCACCCAGCGCGAACAACTGGTCGCCAAAGCCGTACTGCAGCAACGCTTCAAATGCCAGCGCCAGGGAGACGCCCCCATCGCCGCGCTCAAGCCGGTTGATGGTCGCACGCGAAACCCCCATGCGGCTGGCCAGCATCGCTTCTGTTTCGTTGCGGCGCAAGCGCGCGGTGCGGATGCGCGCACCTAGACGAGCCAAAGCTTCGGCCGCCTCGAAACTGGGTTCGATCTTCTTTTTCATGACGCAATAATAGTGCTTTAAACGCGTTAATGCACTATTAATAAGTCAAACTCCCCACGGAGGGAAGTCGCTTTTATAGTGCACAAACGCACCTAATGCGCCATTAATGCGGCAAACCCCTGCCCCGCAGCGCATTCCTCACCGCGTCACGGCCTGATCCAGCCGCAACGCCGCCCGCCCGGTGTCCAACGTGACGCGCGCGCCCAGCGGCAGGGTCAGATTGGGTTCGCCGTGTCCGCTGGGCCAGCCGGCCAGGACCGGGATGCCTCGCGCGGCAAACTGTTCGATCACCAGCGGATACAGCAGACTTTGCGCCTGCGCATCCTCCAGATTCGTGCCGATGATGCGGGTGAAATTGCCCACGATCACGCCCTTCAGGCCGTCAAACTTGCCTGCGGCGGCCAATTGACTCAATAGCCGGTCCACGCGAGGCAGCGCCTCGTTGACGTCTTCAAAAAACAGAATGGCGTCGCGGGTATCGATCTCGTGCCGGGAGCCGATCAATGCGGCGATGAGCGCCAGGTTTCCGCCGACCAGTCGTCCGCTTGCCGTGCCCGCAACCAGTTCCACCGCCCGTGTATCCGGGGGAGGCTGAATCCAGGCGCCCTGCCCGATCTGCCCGCCAAGCATGGCCAGCAGATGGGATTCAGTGGGCTCGCGCTTGCCCGCGACCAGATCCTGCGCCAGCATCGGCCCGTGAAACGTCACAAAACCGGCGTGGCGTTGCATGGCCAAATGCAGGGCCGTGATGTCGCTGTAGCCGATGAAGGGCTTTGGATGTTGGCGAAGCAACGCGAAATCCAGCTTGTCCAACAGCCGCCATGAGCCGAAACCGCCCTGCAGGCACCACACCGCGCCGATATCCGGCGCGGCAAACGCGGCATGCAAGTCGTCCAGGCGCTGGGCGTCGGTACCGGCCAGGTATTCATAGGGGGCGTCGAGCCGCGTGCGCGATGCCGGCATGACCACCGGCGCGAAGCCCCGGTCTTCCAGCCATTCCGCGGCAAGATCGCTGGCGTTTGGGGCCGCGGACGCAGGCGCCACGATCGCGACCTTCGCGCCGGGCCGCAGGACAGGCACAGGGGCGGCCGCCGGTTTCGCGTGAGAAGGCGGCGGCGCGGTGTCACGCCGTGCGGCGGCATTCTGGGCAGACTGGGATGTGGCATTCGGCGCACCTTCCCGCCCGCCTGCGCAACCTGCCAGGCCAAAGCCGGCCAGGCAAAGCGCGCCGGCATTGAACAACATCCGTCGACGTCCGGCGTCCGGGGAGCCGCCATCAACGCGCGGCGTGGTCTGCGGATGCGTCGCGAACACAGGATCGGCAATCTGGGAGCTGGTTGGTCCGCCCATCAGAATCGCTCGTAGTCCAGCCGGTAGCGCCATTGTCCCGCGGCAAGGCCTGCCATCGGCAAACGCCCGATCCGCAGACGCCGCAATGCCAGCAAGCGCAAGCCCGCCGCATCGCACACGGCTTCAATGAACCCCGGCGGGGGCGACTTCAGCGCAAAGCGAAGGTGGTTCTCGTTCTGCCAGCTGACCTTCATCGGCGTGGCGGCGCGGCCTTCATAGGCCATGCCGCGCTGCATGCGGGCCAGGTCCGCTTCGCTTAGCTTGCCTTCGACATGCGCGATATATTCCTGCTCCACGTGCCGGCCCTCCTCCACCAGCTTGCGGGCCACGGCGTACTCCTGGGAATAAACGACCAGGCCGCTCGCAGCGCGCTCCAGCGGCGTCACCAGCTTGAGCCCATTGAACATACGTTTCAGGTAGCGCTGGCCCGACCGGTCTCCGGGCATCAGGTTCTCGGGCAGGATGAGGTCGCGCGCCGAGCCGGGCTGGTCGTCGGCATACATGCCGGCCGGCTTGTGGACCAGCACGGTGACCGGACGGCCTTCTTCGAGCCGTGCGCCGGGCATCAGGCTCACAACCTGGGAGGGCGCGACTCGCAACCCCGGCTCTTCCTGCACTTTGCCGTCGACGGTTACCCAACCGCCTTCGATGTAGCGCTCGGCATCGCCGCGCGAACACGGCAGCTCGGCCGCCAGGCGCTTGGCCAGGCGATCGGTGTTGCTTGCGGCAGCTTGTGAGGAGGGGTTGGAGCGATCGCGGCGTTCGGGGGTATTGCGCACGGGCCGGGCGACGGCGCCCTTCGCGCTGGCTTTGAGGCCGCCCGCTTGCGATTTAGCGCCATAGCGGTCACCACGCTTGCGGTCTTCGGGCTTGCGTTCACCGGGCTTGCGTTCACCGGGCTTGCGGTCGCTGGGCTTGCGGTCGCTTGCAGCGCGTCCGCTGCTTTGGCGTTCGGTGGCTTTCGGCCCGCCGCTTTTCGCCTCAGTGGCTCGACGTGCTGTTCCCTTGGATTCGATGGCCCTGCGTTCAAACGCCTCGGTCTTTCCGGCGTTGGAGACGCCCCGGCTTTGACCAGCCGGGGCACGCTGGAACGGTTTGCTCGTCGCAGCGGACTCGTCCGATCTCGCCGGACGTGCACTGCGGTTTGCCGCGCTGCGCTTGGCGGGACGGGAGGTCAGCGTGAGCGTGCCGGGCTTGGTGGGCCGCATCGTGTTGCTCATCGTCCCCCCTCCTGATGCAGCGGATTGAAACGGTGAAGGAAAAGGTCAGGCACGCCTGCAGGCGCCAGGAGAAAAAGCGTTGTCATCGGTGTTGCCGGGTATTGCGAAAAGCGGGCCACATGGCCCGCACCTTGAGACGGATGTTACGCCCTTTTCTGCCGCGGTCCGTCGGGCGGGTCCACGTTCAAGGCGGCTTCGTCCGGGTAGACGTCTGCGGGCGGCGGCACTTCATCGATCCACGCCTTGAGCAGCGTCGACGTCACCGCCAGGATCACCGGACCAATGAACAATCCGACGATGCCGAAGGCGAACATGCCGCCCAACACGCCGGAAAGTATCAGCAGCATCGACAGGTTCACCCCGCGCTTGATAAGCAGTGGCCGCAGCAGGTTGTCCAGCGTTCCCACCACAATGGCCCAGACCAGCAGCACGGCCGCCGCCAGCTTCATATCGTTCTGGAACAGCCAGGCGACCCCGCCCAGCATGGGCAGAAACGGGCCGAGCTGCGCCAGGCACAGCATCACCATGAGCGCGGTCAGAATCCCCGCCGCCGGCACGCCCGCAATCCAAAGCCCGATACCGCCCAGCGCCGATTGCACCACGGCGGTCACAACGATGCCTAGCGCCACCGCGCGGATCGCAGACGCGGCCAGCCTGATCGCGGCAACGCCGCGCTGGCCCGCAAGCCGGTTGGCAAAGCGCCGCGCAAAATCGGCCGCAATGTCGCCTTTGCTGTAGAGGATGCCGGCGATGATCACGGTGATCAGCATATGCATCACGAACACGCCGACGATGGCGGCGTGACCGAGCAGCCAGTGCGCGGCGGTGGTCAGGTACGGTTCAATCCGCGCCAGCAACCCGCCAGCGCCCGCGTCCGACAACGTCTGCCACTCCTGGGCGATGCGGGGGCCGGCCAGCGGAATGCTGCCGATCCACGCCGGCGGCGCCAGCAGTGCATAGTCGGGCAGGCTCTTGACGGCCGCCATGATGGCGCCGCCGTGCAGCGCCAGCGTGGAGATCGCCTGATACAACGGCAGCACGATCACGAACAGCAGGATGAGCAGCATTGCCACGGTGGCCAGCCAGCGCCGCCCGCCGCAGTGCCGCTGAATCGAGAGCAACACCGGCCAGGTGGCGACCACGATGGTCGTGGCCCAGATCAGCCCGGGCAGAAAAGGACGCAGGACATACAGGCTGCCGATCATCAAGGCCAAGAGCATGACGATCACAAGCAGAACCCGGGCTATGTCGACGGACTGGCGTGGTATCACCCGCGGCTCCTGGCGGGGCTTTCGCCCCAGGTTGCGGTGGATGCGGACTGGCGGCGCCCGCCCTGCCAGCCATCGCGATCAATCGAATGTATCCGAAATCCGCGCGAAGCTGAATGGGAACATTACTTGCTCGGCTTGCCACTGCGGCCGGCCGGGTTCGCCGGTCCGGGGCGCAGGCAAACAGTGTGGAGGTGTGCCATGAAAAACATGGCTTTCGCCAGCGTAATGCTGGCAATCGTGTTGAGCGGCTGCAGTTACATGGATTCCCACCGCTCCGACGGGTCGCACGCCGCGCGCGCAACCCATTCCGACCCCGCCAATTACCATCGGTCTGATTTTGGCGAGCCCAACAACGAACCATTCCAGGGAACTTACCTGGGACGCTGACCCGCCGATGGGCCGAACGTTGCTACCGTCGGGCGCAAGGGCTACGAAATGCCCAGCATCGTGCGAATCCTGCTGCGGATCGCGCCGGAATACGCCCAGCACCAGACCGCGAGGGCCAGCATCGCCACTGTGAAGTAGGCGCGTGCGCCCTCCGGCACGGGATTCATTTGCGACAGGGTTGGGAAGGGTTCAAAGCCGATGAAGTCGGTGGCCGCCAGCGTGCTGAAAATCAAGGCCAGCACCGGACCGGTGAACCGAGGGCGCTCGCCCCGAGTATGGGGGGACGCAAGAAAGCACCAATGTAACCAGCGTATGAGCTGGATGCCCACGGCGACCAGGGGAATAAGCAGCGCAAGCTGTAGCACCAGCAGCGCCAAAATGACTTGAGTACGAAGCATGCGCGGATTTTAATCGGATCCGCGGTGTGGCCTTTTTCTATGCCCCCATTTGAAAAGCGCGCCAGCTGGGGCCTGCGCTGGCCAGCCACTCCTGGACATACTGAAGGCTCAAGGCGATTGACAGGGCCTCGCCCTGAAACAGGACGTCGGGCTGCGCGCGGAGCCAGTTGAAGTCGTCGATTCTGCGGATGTCTTGCGCCAAGACCTTCAGGCCTTGGCGTGACGCTTGCCCCAGCAGGCTGAAGAAGCGCTCTTGCAACGGGCGGCGGGTACAGATGCCTTCCGGGATGCCCACCCGCAGGCCCGTGGCGCGAAGTGTGCCGAATGGAACTTGCGCCGAGGGCAGCAGCCGCACGCGTAACGCAGGCTGCAGTTCCTGGTAGCTGTGGAAAAGCGTGGCGCCCTGCGCCAGGCGGTCGCTGAGGGGGACGTTGTACGTGACCTTGGCGCAGGGATAGATGGGCTGGCTGAGCTGCGCTTCTTGCAGCGTGTCACGCAGTTGGTCGCCGGCCACCGCGCCAATGCGCAGATCCTGGCACAGCTGCTGCGGAAGCAAAATATCGGAGTGGACGTTGAGCGGATGGTCCATCGACAGCGTTGCCATGCAGCCCGCCGCGCGGAAGATTCGCCCGGCGCGGCGCAAGGCATCTGCCGAAGCGGCATTGGTGAGCAACGCGGAAGTAAGGCGGCTGTGACCGCCGACCAGCGCCATTTCGCGGACAACCCCTTTGGCGTCCAGCACGGGTTGGATTCGTAACGGCTCGCTGACGAGTGAGGCGGATTCGGCCTGGTTGATAGCGTTCATAAGGCGACGAGTTTATGGATCGCAATTTCACAAACCAATCGTAAAAGTACGATTTGCGTTGCCATTTGCCCGCGTCATCGGCGCATTTTCAAAATTTTCTTATATCCGCCGTTTGGGGCCATACCTACGATGGGTGCATGCCTGTCAAGGAATCCAATACCCTCTCGCCAGACGTCCAGCCAGTCCCCCGAGCCCCCACGCTGCTCTTGCATCTCTTCGCCGCCGCATTGCTCGCCTGCATCGCGGCGGCCGCTGCATTTCTGCTCTACTGGTCCTTCACCAGCACGGTTTCCACCTACCGGCGCCAGATGAACGCGGCCGCGTACAACGCGCAGATCTTCTTCGATCAGCGGGAGTCGCTGCTTCGCTCGCTGGCGTCCAGCCTGGTCCGCAACACCGATTCCGCGCCTGCCTCCGAAACGCCGCGTCACTTTGGCAACACCGGGCAGATCAACGTCTTCCCCCTGCACGAAGGTCCCAACGCCTACGACTGGGCGTTGATTCTCACCCCGCGCGATCTCAACGACATTGCGTTCGCGCAGACGCAACTGCTCTTCAGTTCCGTCCGAAATGGGCAGACCACCTATCTCACGCCCCGCCCCGGCCAACCCGCCGGTCCGGATCACGCCGCGCAATCCTGGCTCGCGCGCAAGCTCGCCGTCGCCAATCCCAACGCTGCGCACGGCGGGCAAAACGCCATCAGTTGGCTCAAGCCTCAGCTGAATAACGCCAAACCCCTGTATCTGTACACGCCTGTCGATGCTTCCACGCCGAACGCCGGATGGATCGGCCTGGAACTCGGCGACATCAACGCGGCCATCGACCCGTCTTCGCTGCAGGGCGGCAGCTACCTCCTGCATGACCAGGATGGCGCGCCCGTCCTGCATAGTCCGGACGACGCGCAAACCCTGGCGGGGCTAAGCCGCTACGCCGGGCGCGAGGACTCATTCGGCCTGTGGGGACCCGGCCTGCTACCCCGCTACGTCGTGCTCAGCAAGTCCGTCGGCGAAGACGGCTGGCGGTTGGTCTATTACATGCCGATCAGCCGGATCCTGGATGACGCCGCCTACGTCATCCAGGCCACACTGGGCGGCGCGCTCCTGCTGTGCGCTGCGGTCATCGTCGGCATTCGGCACATCCGCCGGAAACTCGTCGCCCCCGCCCTGCGCCAGTACGAGGCCCTGGCAGAAAGCGTGTCCCTGAATCGAAGACTGGTCGAAGTCGCGCCCGTGGGCCTGTGTCTCTTGCGCCGGGCAGATGGCATGCCGCTGCTGTCGAACGAACTCGCCAGGGATTGGTTGCTGGAAGACCCCGCACTATTGGCCCGGCTGCTGGCCGACGACGGTCATGGCGCCCAACGCGAGTACCCGCTGGACGACGGACGGTGCCTGTACCTGACCTTCGCGCCCATCACCTATCGCGCCGAGGAAGTCATCCTCTGCGGCATCAACGACATCACTGCATTCAAACGGGTCGAGCACTCCATCACCCAGGCCAAGTTGCACGCCGACGCCGCGAACCACGCCAAGACGGTGTTCCTGACCACCATGAGCCACGAGATCCGGACACCGCTGTTCGGCATCCTTGGCACGCTTGAACTGCTTGGCCTGACCGCCATGGACGCCCAGCAGCAGCAATACCTTCATACGATGCAGCAGTCCTCGGCAACCCTGCTCAGCTCCATCAACGACACGCTGGACCTGTCGCGCATCGAGGCCGGTTACCTGAAGCTCGAAACCTCGGAGTTCTCGCCGGTCCAGTTGCTGGACAGCGTCATTGGCACCTATGCGGCGCGCGCCGACGCCAAGGGACTGCACCTGTACGCACTGGCCGATGTGGCCGCGCCGGCGCAAGTTCTGGGCGACTCGACCCGCGTCCGCCAAATCCTCAACAACCTCGTCAACAACGCCATCAAGTACACCAGTTCCGGCCAGGTGGTGCTGCGCCTGCAGGTACTCAGCCAGGATGCGCATTTCGCCACCCTGAAATTCCAGGTGGCGGACACCGGCATGGGCATCTCGGCAAAGCACCACGCGCGGCTTTTCGAACCCTACTTCCGCGCTGAATCCGGTGATAACCAGAATGTCCCTGGCACCGGCCTCGGGCTTGCCATATGCCGGCGCCTGTCCGAGATGATGAACGGAACGCTCAGCGCCGTCAGCGAACCCGGTCTGGGCACCAGCATGTCGCTCACCCTGACCCTGCCCCGCGGCGGCGGTGTGCGCACGGACCTGGGTGTACAGCTGGATTCCAGGCCGGTCTTCGTGCGGGGCGCCAACAACGAGGTGGTCGCGAATCTGTGCCAGTGGTTGCGTCACTGCGGCGCCGTGGCAATGCCCTATAAGGCCACTCTGCATGGCCGGCGCGAGGGCAGCGTCCTTGTGGAAACGTGGTCACGCGATTTGACGCCGGCCGTCTGGAGCGGCGCTCGGGTTTTTGCGCAACCCCCGGGCGTTCAGCCGCGGCCGGCTCGCAACACCTGGACGGCCGACAGCCATAGCCTCGCCAGTATCGTCGCGGCGGTCCGGCTGGCGCAGGACAGCGTCGCCACCAAGACGCTTCCCGCGTTGGAGCCGTCGCGAGACGCGCTCGACATGCACCTGCTGGTCGTCGAGGACAACCCGGTTAGTCGTCAGATCCTGCGCGAACAGCTTGAACACCTCGGATGCACGGTGGTCGTGGCGGCAGACGGCAACGACGCGTTGGCGCTGCCCGAACTCCCCGAGTTCCACGCCATCCTGACCGACCTGCACATGCCCGAGCTGGACGGCTACGCCCTCACCCGCGCGCTCAGAAGCCAGGGCTACACCCGCCCGATCGTGGGAATCACCGCCAGCGCGTTCACCGAAGACCTGCGGCGCAGCTCGGAAGCCGGCATGAACACCGTGCTGCTCAAACCGTTGCCGATTGCCGCGTTGTGCCAGGCGTTGATGCCGTTCAAGGAAGCCGCATGACGAGAAAGCTGTCGGAGTACAGGGTACTGATCGTGGACGATCATCCATTTCAATGCGTTCACCTGGCCGACCAGCTCGCTTCGGCCGGATTTGGCCGGGCGGATGTGGCGTCTTGCGCCGAGACCGCCCTGGCCAAGACCGCGCGGCAGCCGTATCACCTGGTGCTGATCGACCTGAACATGGCCGGCATGGATGGCGTGCAATTCATCGACCGGCTGTCCCGGCACGAACAACCTCCCATGCTGGCGATCGTGTCGGCTTGCCTCAAAGGCATCATCAACAGCGTCGCCATGATGGCCAAGGAAAAGGGACTTGCCGTGCTGGGCTCGTTCTCCAAGCCGTTTACCCCGCACCACGCCTCCCAATTGGCCGGCCTGCTCAGCCGCAATCCGCCTGAATCAACGGCACCCACGGAACCGCAACTCGTGCGCCGCACGACGGGCCCCGTATTGGACCGTGCCGCGATCGATAACGCGCTGCATCAGGGGCACCTGCAAGCATGGTTCCAGCCCAAACAATCGCTTGCCACCGGGCGGATCGTGGGCGCTGAGGCGCTGGCGCGGTGGCTGCACCCGGCATTCGGCTGCCTGCCGCCAGACGCATTTCTCGCCGCGGTGCGGGCGCACGGGCTGGACAAGGCTCTGCTGCGACATGTCCTGGAAGCCGCGCTGAACGCGCACATGCACTGGCGCCAGATGGGCTTTCGGGTGCCCGTCTCCGTCAATTTGCCCACCCAGTGCCTGGACGACCCGGATCTGCCCGACGACCTCGAGGAAATCGTGGCGGCCAAGCGCGTGGCGGCGTCCGAAATCACCTTCGAACTACTCGAGGACGAGACACCGACCATACAAGGCCAATACTATATGGGGGCCAGCCGATTGCGGTTGAAGGGTTTCGGGTTGGCACAGGACGACTTTGGCCGAGGATACAGCTCCATGTACAGCCTGATTTCGACGCCGTTCACCGAACTGAAAATCGACCGCGCCTTTGTCAGTGGCGCGGCACACGACGAAAGCCGGTCGGCGGCGCTGGTGTCTTCGGTACTGCTCGGGCGGCAATTGGGCTTGCAGGTCACCGCCGAAGGCGTGGAAACCGCCCACGATCTCGCGTTCCTCCGCCGCATCGGCTGCGACTGCGTCCAGGGGTATTTCATATCCCCCGCCGTCACCTCCGACCGCTTCAGCCAGATGCTCGCCAGCGAGCGGCAGGCGGCAAATCCTGAGTATCGGTGAGAACCGGCCATGCGAAAGCCCGATACCCCGTTTGCCCGGATCACCCGTACCTCTCGCTGGCTGAATTTCGCCCTCTTCGGCATCCTGCCCTTTGCCCTGGTCCTGGTCGGCGCGCTTTATTGGGGACTGAACCGCATCGTCGAGCAAGAGAGCGATCGTCTGAAGCTCGACTTCTCCATTCTGGTCGGCTACATCCAGGCCCAGGAGCAATTCCTGGGAAAGCTCCGCGCCCACAGCCCCTCGCTGCCCACCGAAAACCTCTCGACAGAGCTCACCCTGCAGGCGACAGACGTGCCAGAGCGTTTCGGCATGCAGCTCTTTGAAGGTCAACATTCCTACGCGGAAATGGCTTTCTCGCTGGCGTGCGAGCAGGCCTCTGACTGCCCCACCGCAGGCCGCCGCCTTGCGAACCTGGGCGAGTTCGTGGCGGACTTCTATTCAAGTTACTGGGCGGCGTCCTACTATCCCGCCTCCACGATCTTCCTGGTCAACCACTCGGACAGCATCAGCATGAGCGTGCCCGCCGTCGGCGCCGTGTCGGGGTATGAGCGCCTGAGTCCCGCCGCTTTCCTGACAGTCACCGACGCCATCAGAACGGAGTTGCGCCGCCTGCAGACGGTCCGCCAACGCCTTATCGATCAAGACCTTCCCGGGCATCGCGACCCTCCCAGATCCGGACGCGTCCATTGGTTCAGGTTGGAAGCGCTTTCCGGCAGCATGCTGGGTTTGCTGTACGCCGACATGCCGCAATCTGTCTGGTCCACGGCACGGGATGGAACGTCTGCCGTCTACGCGGCCACGCAATTCAATCATCAGCGGATCAACATCTTCGAAAAGACCCTGCGCAAGCCGCTGCATGGCGGGTTTTGGCTGACGCACCGCAGCGAGGGG
This sequence comes from Achromobacter animicus, assembly GCF_040775605.1. Taxonomy (NCBI): domain Bacteria; kingdom Pseudomonadati; phylum Pseudomonadota; class Betaproteobacteria; order Burkholderiales; family Alcaligenaceae; genus Achromobacter; species Achromobacter animicus. The sequence goes on along the minus strand of NZ_JAYGJK010000001.1, from coordinate 3,074,486 downwards.
CTGCTGCTCGGAGAACCGCCCGGACCGACCGGAACCAAGGACGGCCTGGAATACACGGCGGAAGGGATCGTGCTGCGCATCACGGACCCGTCAGGAGTATGGACCGGCACTTATCGCGTCAGTTATGGCGCCTTCTTCCAGGACAACCTTTGGTTGCCCGCCATCGCGGGTCTGCTGATTCTGCTCAGCCTTGGGACCGGCATCATGTCTTCGCGATGGTACAGCCGCCACGTCATCGCCCCGGCCTCGAATGCGCAACGCGACATCGTCGAAAAGGAAGAATTCAGCCGGACATTGATCGAGACCGCACCCGTGGCGCTGTGCGTATTGGCGCGGCCCGGCGGTGAAGTCGTATTCGGCAACAGCCTGGCGCTTCAATGGCTGGGCGCGGAGGCCGGCCGGGAGCTGGACAACTCGCCGCAGACCAACCTGTTCCTGAGGCAGGTGCTCGGCGCAGCCGGTCCGGGTACGATCGCCAGTTTTCAGGCCACCGATGGACGTCCGTTGTACGTGGCCTATGCACCTACCCGCTACAACCACCAGGACGTGGTGTTGTGCGCCTTCTCGGACATCAGCGCCCGCGCGGTCGTTGAGCAGGCCCTGACGGAGGCCAAGCGCGAGGCAGACAGGGCCAACGAAGCAAAATCGACCTTCCTGGCCACGATGAGCCACGAGATCCGAACTCCTCTCTACGGGGTGCTGGGCACGCTGCAACTCATGAGCCTCACCACCCTGGACGCCGAACAGCGTCAGCACCTGGAGCGCATGCAAAGCTCGTCGGCGATCCTGCTGCAGCTCATCAGCGACGTTCTGGACATCACCAAGATCGAAGCCGGGCAACTCGCGCTGGAGTTTTCGGAGTTCAATCCCCGCGAACTGGTCGAAGAATGCACCAACGCCTACGCGGCGATGGCCGAACAGAAGGGGCTGCTGCTCTTTTGCTGCGTGGACGTCGCCGTGCCCGAATGGATGACGGGCGACCCCGTGCGTATCCACCAGATCCTCAGCAACCTGCTCAGCAACGCCATCAAGTTCAGCGACTCCGGGCATGTGATCGTCCGGCTGACAGTGGCGCAAGTGCTGGCCGACCGCACGCATCTAAGGCTGCAGGTGGTCGACACGGGGATTGGCATCCCCAAGGAAGGACAGGCGCAGCTTTTTGTGCCGTTCTATCAGATCGACAGCGGCTCGCATACCGTGCGCGGCGCTGGCATCGGATTATCCATCTGCGCACGCCTGGCCGGACTGATGGGCACCAGCATCAATGTCACCAGCGAACTCGGGCTGGGCAGCAGCTTTTCATTGGATTTGCCGCTACAAGTGGCAGCCGGCCAGCCATTCAGCCCGCCCGACTTGAGCGGCCTGACCGTATACGTCCGAAGCCCGCATCACGAACTGTCCGAAAACATCAGCCAGTGGCTTAAACGCTGGGGCGCCAAGGCAGTTCCCGCGCCCGCTCCCCTGCCCGCCGGCACGCCAGACGACATCCTTGTAGATGTCCTGAATCCGGGCAGCGGCAACCTGCACGACTGGGCCGGCCACCACGTGCTGGCCAGCGCAAGCGCCAAGCCACCCACCGCGCGCACCGTCCGGGTCATTGCCAGCATCGAACACATTGCCGCCGGCATCCTGGCCGCGGTTCGCGGAGAACATACCGTGGACCCCGAATCCGACAGCAGCGCTTTAGCCCCGCTTGGCCTGTCGATCCTCGTCGCCGAGGACAATCCGATCAATCAGGCGACGCTGCAGCATCAACTCGAACAACTCGGCTGCGAGGTCACCCTGGCGTCCGACGGCGCGGAAGCGCTGATGTTGTGGGGGCTTACGCGTTACGACGTGGTCCTGACCGACGTGAACATGCCGCGCATGAATGGCTATGAACTCGTGAAGGCATTGCGGGCCCAGGGCGCCACCGTTCCCGTCATTGGCGTCACCGCCAACGCCATGCGCGAAGAAGAAGAGCGCTGTCTGGCGGCGGGCATGACCTCCTGGCTGGTCAAGCCCATCAGCCTTTCCACACTGCGACGGCATCTTCAGGGAAGCCGCGCGCCATCGGCTGACATTGCGGACGCCACGGCCCCGCCGCGCGCAACGCGCCAAGCCGAGCCCGCGCCGGCCGTGCCGGAAAAGTACCGCGCATTGTTCGTCGATACGATGGAAGCCGATATCGCACAGATGGTCCGGGCCCTCGAAACGAACGACCAACGCCTTTTGAGCCGCACGCTGCACCGGATGCGCGGCGCATTGAGCGTCATGCAAATGACCGCAATCACCGAACGCCTGGAAGCATTGGAGGAGCAGTTGCGCAGCGCCGGGCTGAATGCGGCTGCCCTGGCGGAAAGCCATGCGATGGTCGAGCTGCTGCGCGATACGCTGGCCCAGGTCTAGCCTTCAAATTCGGGCGCCGAACAATCCGATATTGCGCCGAAGCCGACTGGCTTTCGAAGCTTGTCTATGTATTGAATGGGTATCGGGCGGTAGATTCAGCGGCTTTCTCAGTAGCCCTGGCCGCCTGCTTCGCGCGTTTTCTGCCTGCAGCCCAACCGTTTCTCCTCGCCTTTTCAGTGGAGTTTGAACATAAAATGGTCACCGACGGACGTACCGAAATTCCTGGCGCTCTCAGCCTGGCGGGGCCAGCCACGGACCGGCTTCCCCGTACCGTGTCGCAATCCGGACACCCGGGCTTACCAGGCGCAGTCGAACATCAACGCGATGGCGGGACCATGATGAAGCTTTCGTCCGATCAGGATGTTCGGATCATCGTCGCCGACGACCATCCCATCATCTCCCTCGCGCTCGCGGATTCCCTGAACGATGTGCCCGGGTTTACGGTGGTGGCCACGGCTCGCTCGGGCCTCGAACTCGTCACTGCCGTGCAGGACCATCCCTGCCATCTCATCGTCACCGACTTTTCAATGGCCGCCCGGTCCGCGGACGAAGACGGCTTGCGGCTGATTGAGCGGTTGCAGCGCCTGTTCCCGGAAATTCCCATCGTGGTCTTCACGATGTTGTCCAACAGCGGCATCCTGAACCAGCTTCGCCAGGTGGGCGTGGCGGGAATCGTCAGCAAGGAAGAGCCGATCGATGAGCTGGTGTCCATCTGTGTGCGCGCGCTGAGCGAAAGCGGGCCGATCCTGTCGCACAGCATCAGCCAGCGGCTCAGCCAGAACGACGTGACCATGGGACGTGCCGGCAAGGGAAAGGGGTTGTCGCCGAAAGAGCTTGAGGTGGTGCGGATGTTTGCGCAGGGCCTATCCGTTACCGAGATCGCGCGGCGCCTTCATCGTTCAGTGGCAACCATCGGCACGCAAAAACAGTCGGCGATGCGCAAGCTGAACATCGAGACCAACGCCGAACTGCTCCGGTACGCGGATGAGCAAGGTTTTTCCTGAAGATTGAGAAGGCAGCGCCCCGGAAGATTCGGCTTACGGGGCATCTTTTTCGGGATCTTTCCCGGTCCGCTGCGCGCATCGAAAATACGAAATCGGCCGCGCCATTTACCACGCGTGAGTCACAGCCCTTCAGAACGCGCCGCCACTACCGGATCCGCTTGCTGCGAAGGCTGCGCTGGCCTCGGCGTTTCCTGGATTGCCAGCAAGCGGCTCGCCAAATCACCGAACTGGGCGTCTCGCGACTTCAATTGCGCCAACAGATCATTCACCTGCGCGGATGCCGTAGCCAGGCGCTGCGCCAGTTCGGATTCGCGCGCCTGACTGGCCTGTAGCGCATTGGCCGCGGCGACGGCTTCGGTTTGTTGCAGGCGCTGGTCGGCCAACCCCTGCGCCTGCAAGGCGGCCGCCTGCTGTTCGGACGCGCGAAGTTGCGCTTGGGACGCGGCAAGCGCGTCCCGCAGTTGATCTGCCTGTTGCTGGGCGGCGGACAGCGATGCATCCAGGCGGGTTTGCAGGCGCTTTACGCTTCCTCGCTCCGCATCCAGTTCGTTGAGCCATCGCCGCTCGTGGGCAGCGTGACGCGCTTCCAACGCTGCAATGGCCTGTGCGTGGCGGTCGCGATCCTGTTCGGCGTCAGCCAATAGCGCCTTGTTGGCGCTGCGGGCGTCCTCCAGGCTGTCCTGCGAGGCGGCTAGCGCCTTGTCTCGCTGGCGCAATTGCGCTTCGGCCGCTTGCAGGCGGGCTTCGGTGGTTGCCAGTTGGGCCGCGGCGACTTTCAACGCTTCCTGCAGGTCGTGCTCGCGCTCAAGCAGTTGCGCTTCGCGCTGTTCCAGCTGCTCGGCTTGCGCCGCAAACCGTTCCCCTTCCCGTGCCAGCTCTTCCCAGCGCTCCTGATAAGCCTGGGCCTGTTCTGCCCTGGCCGCAGCCAGCGCCGCTTCCCAAAAATGCGTCGCCGCTTGTGCGATCGGATCCGGCACGGCAGGCGGTGCAGCGAAAGCGCCCGGATCCTGGATCCGCGCGCCGAGGGCACGAAACCAGGTTTCCAGATGCGGGCTAACTGTGTTGGGGGACCCCCGGCCGATCTTCTGCCGTACCCGCTCGATCGTGGGCCGGGCGCCTTCGAGCAACAGCGCGTCTGCCGCGGTCCAGACATCCGATTCGGTGATTCCAGTGGCCATGATGATGTTTTGTCGAGTTGGGCGGGGGAATTAGTCACGATAATGGAACCTTATCGCGAGTTATCTGCCATTACTGTTGTATATCTTACATCATACGTATGATTTCGTACATTCAAGTCGAAAGATATGCGCACATGCCGCTAGCGCGCAAGTCAGCAGGGGCGTCCGCGCTCTTCGAGACGCTTCTGCCGCAAATATTCGGTGGACCTCGGTTAGTCGCTGAGCAAATCACAAGATAGGCGCGGGCACGAGGCTGCTGCCCCCTTCCCTGGCGACTTCGCAAAAGACCCAGTCGGCGGGCGCGCCGAGCCCGTCGCCAGAATGTCGCCCGTTCGTTTCAACTCACCGCCCCAGATTTGTCCTCGCCAATTCGATTACCTCGTCACCCCTGCCGTTCATGATGGCCTTCAGCATATACAGCCCAAACCCTTTGGCCTGTTCGAGCTTTATCTTGGGCGGGACGATCAATTCTTGCGACGAGGTCAACACATCGACCAGCACCGGGCCGGGATGGGCAAGCGCTTCCCGCAGCGCGGCATCCAGGAATTCGGACGATTCAACCCGGATGCCGCGTACGCCGACGGCCTCGGCCATGGCGGCGAAATTGGGGTTTTGCAGGTCGGTGCCGGTATCCAGGAACCCGGCCGCTTTCATTTCCATGGAGACGAAGCCGAGCGAGCCGTTGTTGAAGACGACGATCTTCACGGGAAGCTGCAACTGCGACAGCGACAGAAAGTCTCCCATCATCATCGTGAACCCACCATCGCCGGACATGGAAATCACCTGCCGACCCGGCGCCGCTGCCTGCGCGCCGATCGCCTGGAGCATCGCGTTGGCCATGGAGCCGTGGTTGAAGGAACCCAGCAAGCGGCGCTTGCCGTTCATGGTGAGATATCTTGCCGCCCATACGGTGGGCGAACCGACTTCCGCCGCGAAGATGGCGTCGTCATCGGCCAATTCGTTGATGCGCCGGGCCAGATACTGGGGATGCAGCGGCCGGCCGGCGGGCGCGGGAGCGGCCAGGTTGTTGAGCTCTTTGCGGGAATCCCGGTAATGCCGAAGCGCGGCGTCAAGGAAGGCGCTGTCCTGGCGGTCCTCCAGTTGCTCGAGCAGCGCGGCGATGGTCTCGCCCACGTCGCCAACAAGACCCATCGTCAGCGGCACGCGTCGGCCCAGGGCGCTGGGATCGCGATCGACCTGCACGATCTTTGCGTGTTTGGGATAGAACGGGCGGTACGGAAAATCCGTGCCCAGCATCAGCAGCAGGTCGGCGTTTTCCATTGCGTGATAGCCGGAAGAAAAGCCGATGAAGCCGGTCATGCCGACGTCGCAAGGGTTGTCCCATTCGACGTGCTCTTTGCCGCGCAACGCATGGATGACAGGAGCCTTGAGCCGCTGGGCCAGCGCGACCACGGCATCGTGGCTGCCGGCGCAGCCGCTACCGGCCAGGATCGACACCTTCCCCGCCCCGTTCAGCAGTTGGGCCAGCTTCTTCACCGCCGTCGCGTCCGGGCGGATGTGAGGAGGCGCCGGAGGCTGCGGCCACGAGGCCGGCACGTCCGAAGGGGCTGCGGCGAGCGCCACGTCGCCCGGTATCACCAGGACGGACACGCCTTGCCTGCCGACCGCCGTATTGATGGCGCGGGCCAGTATTCCCGGAAGTTGCGCCGGGTTGGAGACAAGCTCGACGAAGTCGGAGCATTCCTTGAACAGGTCCTGGGGATGGGTTTCCTGGAAATATCCCAACCCGATCTCGGACGACGGAATGTGGGCGGCGATGGCCAGCACGGGGACGCGGCTGCGCTGGCAGTCGAACAGGCCATTGATCAGGTGCAGATTGCCGGGTCCGCAACTGCCGGCGCATACCGCCAGCGTGCCGGTGATGGCAGCTTCTGCGCCGGCGGCGAAAGCCGCGGTCTCCTCGTGGCGGGTGTGCATCCACTCGATCCGGCCCATCCTGCGAAGGCTGTCGTTCAGTCCATTGAGACTGTCGCCTGTCACGCCCCAGATGCGGCGGACGCCAACTTCAGCAAGCACTTTGACAAGATAGTCTGCGACGGTTGCGGCCATGGATTGCTCCTTGAGGGAACGCCGCCGGGACACTTACCGCTCCGGTTTGCCCTAGCGTCGGAAGTTGACTTGCGTGGGGGAAATCGTAGCACCGCGCCCGGCGCCATGCGCAACGGCCGGACGCCGGTAGCGCCACGCTCACCGGCTAACATGACGGGATTATTCGACTGTTTTATTACCAAAACCAAAGGGACGGCCAACTGCCGTGGGCGCGGAAACATGAATGATTTGCCTGGCATGGCCCCGGCGCTGACAGCCGCCTTGGCGCCGCTGGATCCGGACACGCTCGACAGCCACGCCGACGCCGCCGTGCGCGACCTGCTGCGCGAAGGCAGTTCGGCCAACACGGCATCAAGCTACCGCGCGGCGATCCGATACTGGTCGGCGTGGTTCGGGTTGCGGTATGGCAAGGCCTTCGCCTTGCCCGTGTCCGAGGCCGCAGTCATTCAATTCGTGGTGGACCACGCGCAACGGTCCTCCGATACCGGCCTGGAGTGGGAGCTGCCGCTGGCTCTGGACCGGGAACTGGTGCGGCTGAAGGCGAAAGGCAAGCTTGGCGCGCCGAGCCTGAACACGCTGCTGCAGCGCTTGTCCGTGCTGTCCAAGGCGCATGAGTTGCTGGGGCACCCGAACCCCTGTCGCGGCGCCGCTGTGCGAGAGCTGGTGTCCAAGACCCGCCGGGCCTATGCCCGCCGCGGCGTGGCGCCCGCGCGCAAAGAGGCGCTGACGCGCGAACCGCTTGAAGCCATGCTGGACACCTGCGACGACTCGTTGCGCGGCAAGCGGGACCGTGCGCTGCTGCTGTTCGCTTGGGCCAGCGGCGGCCGCCGCCGCTCGGAGGTGGTGCGCGCCACGATGGAAAACACCCGCCGCACGGGCGATGGCTATCTTTTTACGATGGCGCATTCCAAAACCAACCAGACGGGCGCCGTCCGGGCGCAGGACCAGAAGCCGATCCTGGGTAAGGCTGCTGAAGCGCTGGCCGACTGGCTGGCAGCCAGCGGCGTCCAGCAAGGGCCGATCTTCAGGCGGGTGCGGCGTGGCGATGTCGTGGGCGAGCCGCTGGCGGCCGCGGCCGTGCGCGACATCGTCCTGGAACGCAGCCGGCTGGCGGGGCTGGACGGCGCGTATTCGGCGCACAGCCTGCGCTCGGGTTTTGTGACGGAAGCCGGCCGGCGCAACGTGCCGCTGGGCGACACCATGGCGATGACCGGCCACGCCAGCGTGGCGACGGTGATGGGGTACTTCCGGGCCGGGGCGGCGGCGCAATCGCCCGCGGCGCGCCTGCTGGACGACCCGCCTGCCCCAGACCTACAGGATCCGCGCAACCTGCCGTAATGGAGGCAGTGACTCTACAATCACTGCGCTCCGGCCCTCGTCCCGACCGATATCCTTCGAATCAACGGTAAGCGCCCGGACGCCTGGCTCGTCCCCTGCCCGTTCCGATCCCATGCAAATCAATCTCCGCGGGCTTGTGCTTGCGCTTACCGTCTTCAGCGCCATCGCCGCCACGGCCAATGCCCTGTATGCAAGCTATCGCGTGCAGCGGGAGCAATTGATCGAGAACACGCTCGAATCGAACCGCGTCTACGCGACGAAGCTGGCCGAAGGCGCGGCCAGTTTTCTGCGATCGGCGCAGCAGCAGTTGGGATACAGCGCCCGGCACATGCCCGATCTGATGGCGTCCCCGGATCGCCTGGCTGCCGAAGTGATGCGCGTGCAGCAACAGACGGACAGCTTCAACTCGGTGGGCGTGGTGGGCGCGGACGGCACCATCCTGGCCACCACGGCGTCTTTCCGCAACTTTCTGGGCGTGCAGGTCGACAGCCCCGGCAGCCGCGCCGCCTTGAGCAAACGCCAGCCCATGATCAGCAAGCCGTACGTGTCCATCGCGGGCAATCTGCTGATCAATGTCACGCACCCGATCTTTTCGAACGACGGCGTCTACATGGGGTACGTCGGGGGCACGATCTACCTGCGTAATGAAAGCGCGTTGAACGAGCTGCTGGGCAAGCATCATTACCACGACGGGTCGTATCTGTATGTGGTGGATGGCGATGGACAGCTTCTCTATCACACCGATCCCGCGCGCGTCGGCGAAATAGTCCTGACGAATCCGGTGGTCGCCTCGGTGATCAAGGGCAATACCGGCGCGATGCGCGTCATCAATACCAAGGGGGTGGACATGCTGGCCGGGTACGCACCGGTGCCCATCAGCGGTTGGGGCGTGGTGGCGCAGCGCCCCGCCCAGGTCACGTTGGAACCGATCCACGACCTGATCTGGGCGTTGCTGGGCTATGCCGCACCGCTGGCGGTGGCTTTCCTGCTGGCCATCTGGTGGTGCGCCCGCATGATTTCGCTGCCGCTGTCGCAACTGGCCACGAACGTGGAGCATCAGGACGTATCCGTGGCGATGCAGCGCGTGCAGTCCGTGAAGGCCTGGTACTTCGAGGCCGAACGGCTCAAGCGCGCCGTGATGGCCAGCTTCACGAGCCTGCAGGACAAGATCGGCAAACTGAACCTGGCGAGCATCACGGATCCGCTGACCGGGCTGCGCAACCGACGCGGCACGCAGGACGCGGTGGACCAGATGCAGGCCGGCAGCACGCCGTTTTCGGTGGTGGCGCTGGATATCGATCACTTCAAACGCATCAACGATACCTACGGCCACAACGTCGGCGACGAGGTGATTCGCGATATGGCGCAGATCATGCGTGAATGTTCGCGGCCGTCGGACGTGCTGTGCCGCAATGGCGGTGAGGAGTTCCTGATCCTGTTGCCCGGCGTGGCGGCGCGGGAGGCGGTGAATGTGGCCGAACGGCTGCGGGCGCATATTGCAGAACGGCCATTGCACGGCGCCAACCGCGTGACGGTATCGGCGGGCGTGGCCCAGTGGCCGTCGACGGGGCCGGACGTGGATGAGACGTTCCGGGCGGCCGACGCGGCGTTGTATGTGGCCAAGCAGCAGGGGCGCAATCGCGTCGTCATGCACGAGGCGTGAAGCCCGGCAGGTGAATTCGCCGTGGCGGCGCCGAGCCGCAGCGGCTCGGCACCAGGATCCAGGTGCGCGTTCCAGCAAGAGGCCTGGGCAGATATGACACGAAGACCGGCCGCCGCAACGTTTCGCAGAAAACCGCAATTAACTGCATTCCAGCGAAATATTCTTGCCCGCATAAATTGAAATTAGGCGGAATCTGCCAAAACCCCAATATCAGCAAGGGCAATTACAGTATTCTGCGCAGCTTCGACTTTGCCTGGACCTGCACGCCGAGATGTTGCGCCCCGCCGTCGCGCCAAAATCCCTGGAACGTCATTTCATCGCGCTGGCTATAGGCGTGTTGTTGCTGGTGTCGGTGCTTGCCGGCATCCTGCTGTACCAGAACTGGCAGTCGTACGGCGCGGCGTCGCAGGCGCGGCAGGCATTTGCCTCGGTGCGCGCGACGATCCGCGTCATGGAGCGAGCCTCCGCCGAACGAGGCCCCATGAACGCCGCGCTGGGATCTGCCCTGCCCGTGCCGCCGGAGGTCATGGCATCGCTGGCCGCGGCTCGGACACGCACGGACAGCTTGATCGAGGCGCTGCTGGCGCTGCACGCCGGCGCCGACGGCAATGCCAAGCGCGGCGAGATCCAACGCATACGCCTGTCGCTAGCCGAAGCGCGCCAGGACGTTGACCGACTGATCGCCGCCCCGCGCGATCAGCGATCCGGCCAGATGCTGTGGGACGCGGTCAGCGCCATGGTGCGCATCATTCCGCAATGGCAGGCGAGCCTGGCCGCCAACGCGGGGCTGGTCATGCGCAGCGAAGCCAATGCGCCCAGCCTGTTGACGCTGGCACTGCTGGCCAGCGAGCTGCGCGAACAGGCCGGCCTGCTCGGTTCCACCTACACGCCCGCTTTAAGCCAGCGCCGGCAGTTGACCGACGAGGAACAGTACCGTATCGAACGCGTGCTCGGCAGGATCGACGAGTTGCACGCGCTGATCAGGGCTCGGATGGCGACACATCCGGATGTGCGGGCGACCGAGGTGTATGCGCGGATGGAAGCGCGCTATTTTGGCGAAGGCCTGGCCTACCTTGACGATGTGCGCGAGCAGGCATCGCGGCAGTGGGACGAAGCCTCTGTCTCGACTGGCGATCTGGCCGCGGCGTATGTGCCGATGATGGGCGCCATCACCGAGTTCCGCGACGTGCTGCTGGACGAGATGGAACGTCACATCGACGCGCACCGCATGTCAGCAGCCCGATTGCTTGCCGTGACCCTGGCGGCGACCGCCCTGCTCGTGGCGGCGCTGGCCGTGGCGCTGGTGCAATTCCGCAAGCGCGTGATCCAGCCTTTTGCACTGGCCACGCGCATCATCGGATCAATCGCCAGCGGGTCGACGCCGGCCAAGATTCCACCGGGCAAATACCATGGCGAAGTCGAGGAGGTCTTCAATGCGCTGCGCGTGTTGAAGGAAAACGCCGCGGCGCGCAAGCGCCTTGAGACGGAGCGCGACCGGCTGATTGCGGACTTGGCGCATACCGCCGAAACGGACTACCTGACGGGATTGTTGAACCGGCGCGCCTTCGAGAAGCGGTTTGAGGCGGCGTGCGCCCATTGGGACGAAAGCCAGCCGATGCTGGCCTTCATCCTGTTCGATATCGACCACTTCAAGACCATCAATGACACGTACGGCCATGCGAGCGGCGACCTGGCGCTCAAGGCCGTGGCCGATTTATGCCGCACAGTCTGGCGTCAGTCAGATGTGGTCGCGCGCGTGGGCGGAGAGGAATTTGCCGTGCTGTGCCGCACGCGCGGCGCGCAGCAGGCGGTAGAGATGGCGGAACGCATGCGTGCAAGCATCGGCGCAAGCACCGTCACGTCGGAAAGCGGCGCCACGTTTGGCCTGACGGCCAGCTTCGGCGTGGCATGCATTTCCTGGAGCCATGCGGAATCCGTCAGCGGCCTTTTCCGTGCCGCTGACGAACTCTTGTATCTGGCGAAATTGAATGGGCGCAATCAGGTTCAGCAACGCACCCTGGGATGACACCGTTTTTGGCGGCCCGGAGTTCAGCGGCCCGGAAGCTGAACGGCCCAGAAGCTTGACGGCGGCTGGGCCGTCTAGCTTCTGGGCCGATGGGCGATGCGCTCAGCGGATTACCTGACTACTGCTACCTGCAGCGCGGATTGCCCGATTGCCGGATTACGACTTGACGCGTGAAACGTCGGCCTGCTTGGAGGTCTCGGCGCTACGGGAAGGCGCGTCGTGACGGTCGGACTGCTTGTTGGATTCGGGCGCTTTCCAATTCAGCGGGGGGATCTCGAAGCTTCCCTTCTTGGCAGTCAATTGATGAGTCATAAGCATGCTCCTGGACAGGCACATGGCTTCCCCCGCCGAGCACCATGCACAGATTCTGGCGGGCCATGAATGCCGCGGGTGCGGGGGAGCATTCAGAAAGCAGGCGGCGCCGGGAAGAGGTATCGGCAGTTTTATTGTTTTTTTGCCGATAGATAAAAGATTTTAGCCCAAAGTTGACAGAAATAGCAAGCAGGAGTACCGGATGCCGTTTGCTCGCGGCATCCATCCGATGCCGCGCGGTGCTGGCAACGACCCAAAACTGCGAGTGATTGACTTTGGAGAATGATCGTTCTACCATCTGCGCATTACAGCTAGAACGATCATTCTCCTTATGTCCGACACCGCCCTTACCCCCGCTTCCGACGTGCATGAAAAGCTGCTGCGCGCCACCGAACATTTGATCTATGCCGGCGGCATCAATGCCACCGGCATGGACCTCATCGTCAAGACCTCTGGCGTATCCCGCAAGACCATCTACAACCACTACGGCACGAAGGAAGTCCTGGTTGCCGCTGCACTGACGGCCCGCGACGAGCGTTGGATGCAGTGGTTCATCGACGCCACGACCCGCGCGCCTTCGCCGCGTGCGCGCCTTCTGTCCATCTTCGATGCGCTGCGCGAATGGTTTGCGTCGGACGGCTTTCGCGGCTGCGCGTTCATCAACGCCGCCGGCGAAATCGGCGACGCGGACAGCCCAATCCGCGCGGTTGCCCGGCGCCACAAGGAACGTCTGCTTGCCCACGTACTGTCGCTGGTGCAGGCCGCGGGCCTGCCGCACGCCGATGAGCGCGCGCGGCAATTGCTCGTGCTGATCGATGGCGCGATTGCCGTGGCCATGGTCACGGGCGATGCGTCTATCACCGACAGCGCCGAACGCGCCGCCCAGGCGCTGCTTGACGCGGACCACTGAGTCCACGCCCTCCTCTTGCTTTTTTCCACCCCCCCAGTCCATGAGGCCTTTGCCATGACGACCCCCTCCGAAGTCCGCCCGCCCCTCCCCCCCTTCACGCACGAAAGCGCCATCCAGAAGGTCCGCCTGGCCGAAGACGGCTGGAACAGCCGCGATGCCGACAAGGTTTCTCTGGCCTACAGCCTGGACACGCACTGGCGCAACCGCGCCGAGTTCGCAACGAACCGCGAGGAAGCGCGTGCGTTTCTGGCGCGCAAATGGGCGCGCGAGCTGGACTACCGCCTGATCAAGGAGCTGTGGGCCTACAACGGCAACCGCATCGCGGTGCGCTATGCCTACGAGTGGCATGACGATTCGGGCAACTGGTTCCGTTCGTATGGCAACGAGAACTGGGAGTTCAACGAAGACGGCCTGATGTTCAACCGCTATGCGTGCATCAACGACATGCCGATCAAGGAAGCGGACCGCAAGTTCCATTGGCCGCTGGGACGCCGTCCCGACGATCATCCGGGGCTGTCGGAACTGGGCCTGTAGTACCCATCAATACGCATGCGCGCATGTGATCCGCATGCGCGCAACGCCCGCTTTTCGGTTGAAAAAGGCCTAGGGATTTCCCCCGGTTTCATGGCGATACGCACACCCGCGCGCAACTTTCGCGAACCTTGAAAGGTGAACGGAAGTTTGGATTTTTAGACTCCCGCATTCATTGCAGTGTCAGCTTTTGTTCAGACCGCAGTCAGACAGAAGCACAACAACGGGAGGAAAAGACCATGCAATCAAAAAGCAGCGCCGTACGGCGCGAGGCGTGGGCCGCGGGCACGATGATCGTGCTGGGCCTGGGCGCCCTCGCGCAGGCGTCAACCTACACATTGGGAAGCCTTGATCGCATGGGTCCTGGCATGTTCCCCGCGATTCTGGGCGTGCTGCTCGTCCTTCTGGGGCTGGCCATTGCCAAGACGGCGACGTCGCCCGTGGTTGCCGAGGAAGATGCCGAAGAAGTGGCGCCGCCCGAGTGGCGCGGCTGGGGCTGCATCATCGGCGGGTTGCTGTCCTTCATTCTGATCGGCAAGTTCGGCGGCCTGGTGCCGGCGACCTTCGTGCTGGTCTTCATCTCTGCCATGGGCGATCGCCAGCACACCTGGCGCAGCGCAGCCATTCTTGCCGCCGGTGTGACGGTGCTTGGCGTGGCGGTTTTCTCCTGGGCCCTGCAGCTCCAGTTTCCGTTGTTCCGCTGGGGTTGATCCATGGAAATCTTCAATAACCTGATGCACGGGTTCTCTGTCGCGTTCGCGCTGGACAACCTGATGTGGGCCATCTTCGGCGTGTTCATGGGCAACCTGATCGGCGTGCTGCCGGGCATGGGCGTGCTGGCCGCCATTTCGATCCTGCTGCCGCTGACCTACACGATGACGCCCACCGCGGCGTTGGTGATGCTGTCCGGCATCTACTACGGCTCGCAATACGGCGGCGGGATCACGTCGATCATGCTGAACCTGCCGGGCACCGCGTCGCATGCGGTAGCGTGTCTGGACGGCAATCCGCTGGCGCGCAACGGCAAGGCCGGCTCGGCGCTTTTCATGCTGATGTTCTCGTCATTCTGCGGCGCGTCCGTCGGCATCCTGGCGATGATCCTGTTCTCGCCGCTGCTGGTTGACGTTGCGTTCAAGTTCGGTCCGGCCGAGTACTTCTCGATGATGATGCTGGGCCTGCTGGCCGGCGCCACGCTGGCCAAGGGATCGGCGATCAAGGGCGTGGCGATGGTCGTGGTCGGCCTGCTGCTGGGCGTGGTGGGCACGGACGTCAACACGGGCACGATGCGCTTTCACTTCGGCATCCTGGAACTGTCCGATGGCCTGCAGATCGTAGCGCTGGCCATGGGCCTCTTCGGCGTGGCGGACTTCCTGAAGAACATCAATCGCATCGGCGGCGACAGCAAGGTCACGTCCGCGAAGGTGAGTCTGAAGTCCATGCGTCCGGAAGCCGGCGACATCAAGCAATCGCGCGGCGCGCTGGTGCGCGGCACGGCCATCGGCGCGGCGTTCGGCATCCTGCCGGGCACGGGTCCGACCATTGCGTCGTTCATCTCGTACGCAACGGAAAAGAAGGTTGCAAAGGAACCGCGCCGTTTCGGCCGCGGCGCCATCGAAGGCATCGCCGGTCCGGAAGCGGCCACCAGCGCCTCGACGCAGACCAGCTTCATCCCGACCATGAGCCTGGGCATCCCTGGCGACCCGGTCATGGCGCTGATGCTGGGCGCGCTCATCATCCACGGCATCCAGCCGGGTCCGCAGATGATGATCGAGCACGCCGACATGTTCTGGGGGCTGATCGCCAGCTTCTGGGTCGGCAACGTGCTGCTGCTGCTCTTGAACCTGCCGCTGATCGGCATGTGGGTGCGCCTGTTGACCGTTCCCTTCCGCTATCTGTTCCCAGCCGCGCTGTTCTTTGTCTGCGTGGGGGTCTACAGCACGAACAACAACCTGTTCGACGTGGGGATGGTGACCTTGTTTGGCGCGGCGGGTTACGCGCTGATCCGGCTGCGGTTTGAACCGGCGCCGCTGCTGCTGGGCTTTGTGCTCGGGCCGATGGTGGAAGAAAACTTCCGCCGCGCCCTGCTGCTGTCGCGTGGTGAGCTGTCGATCTTCGTGACGCGGCCCATCAGCCTGGGCTTCATCCTGGCGTGCGTGGGACTGATCGCATTGCTCGCAGTGTCGGCCCTGCGCGCACGCAAGGCGCGCGAAGCGCTCAAGCACGCGGAGTCTGCTGCGTAACCGCACGGCAAGTTTCGGGGTAGTGCTGCTTTGGCCGGTCTCGCAAGGACCGGCCTTTTTTTTGCGTATCGCTGGCTGACCGCAAACGCCGCGCACGTCTGGCTGGCGTTGTGGGGCTTTTATGCCTTGGCGGCGACGGGAACCCGGAAGGGAACGCCCAATCGATTGAACGCGTTCATGGCAGCGATCGCGATCGTAAGGTCGACCAGGTCCTTCGGTGCAAACGCGGCCGAGGCGGCGGCGTAGGCTTCGTCCGAGGCGTGCGTTTCGCTGACGCGGGTCACTTCCTCTGCCCACGCCAACGCGGCGCGCTCCTGGTCGGAGAACAGGTGGTGAACTTCGTCCCACACGGGCACCAGCGTGATCTTGTCGACCGACATGGTTTTGCGCAGGTCACGGGTGTGCAGGTCGATGCAGTGTGCGCAGCCATTGATCTGCGAGACGCGCAGAAAAACGAGATGCACGAGTTCCGCGGGAAGCGCCGTGCGCTGCGTGACGTAGTGATGGATACCAAAGAGCGCCTTCGCGCCGTCGGGTGCGGTTTCTTGCCAGTTCAGGCGGGTCATTCCAGTTCCTTGCTGCGGTTGTTGATGACCGCAACATTACCCTGCCGGATGCCGGTGCAACAGGGCCAAGAATTGGCGTATTGACTGATCCAAGATGACCGCGCCCCGTCCTGGCCAGCGGCATCCCCACCTTTTCCCGAAGCGGGCTTTTCAGTGTTCGGGTGCGGACGCGTCGCTGCCGCCATGACCGTCGATGTGCCCAAGCGGGCGGCCGGGATCCAGGCGGTCGCGCACGCGCTGCTTCAGCACCTTGGCGTCGGGAAAACCGCCGTCGCGCTTGCGGTCCCAGATCAGGTCGCCGTTGTAGGTGATCTGGAAGATGCCACCTGTACCCGGCTGCAGCGCCACTTCGCCCAGATCGGTCGAAAACGTGGATAGCAGTTCCTGCGCCATCCAGCCGGCGCGCAGCAGCCATTGGCACTGCGTGCAGTAGAGGATGACGATGCGAGGGCGCAAGGCGGGCGGGTTCATGGGAAAGGCATTCTACGCCAGGCCAGCGACGCGCGATCATGGATAATGTCGGGTTTTCCCGGGTCTGCAATGGGCCCAGAGCCTGCAATGAAGTCTGCCTTGACGCCCCGAGGCCAGCGCTGGCTGATCGGTCTTTTGATGGGACTGGTCACGCTTACGCCGATGGCCATCGACATCTACCTGCCCTCCCTGCCCGCCATGGCGCACGCGTTTGACGAGCCCATCGGCGCGCTGCAGGCCAGCATCACGCTTTTCATCTTCGCGGTCGGTCTGGGTCAGGTCTTGATCGGACCGCTTGCCGACCGCTATGGCCGGCGGCCCGTGGCGCTGTGCGGGGCGCTGGCGTATCTGGCGGGCTCCGCGCTGGGCGCGGCGGCGACATCGCTCGACGTGTTCTATGCCGCGCGCATTGTGCAGGGACTGGGCGCGTGTTCCGCGTCGCTGGTGGCGTTTGCCGCCGTCCGCGATTGCTTCAGCCCGGCCGTCGGCGCGCGCGTCTATAGCTATCTGAACGGCGCGCTGTGTACGGTGCCCGCCCTGGCGCCGATGGTGGGCGGCATGCTGGCGCTCCATGCGGGCTGGCGCAGCACGTTCGTGTTCATGGCGGTGTTCGCGCTGGCGTTGGCGGCGCTGCTTGCGCTGCGCTTCGAGGAGACGCGGGCCAAGCCGGGCCACCGCCCCGGCGCGCTGTACAGCCTGCCCCGCTATGCGCCCATCGTTGCCAGCAGCAGGTTCCTGTACTTCGCGTGTTTCGGCATGGCGGGCATGGCCATGATCCTGGTGTTCGTGTCGGCCGCGCCGGTCGTGCTGGTGCAGCAACTCGGCTATTCAGAGCTGGGATTTTCGGCGTGGTTCGGTGGCAATGCGGCCATCAACATCGCCGCGTTCTTCCTGGCGCCGGCGTTCATCGCCCGGTATGGCCGCTACACCATGGTGCGCGTCGGCATGGCGGCGCTGCTGTTGGCGTCGGCGCTGCATCTGGGGGCATGGCTGTGGGCGCCGCTTTCCGCCTGGATCTTCATGCTGCCGGTGGCGGTGCTGACCGTGGGGTTCTCGCTGGCGTTGGGATCGGGGTTGAGTCTGGCGCTGGAACCGTTCGCGGACCGGGCGGGCACCGCTGCAGCGGTCTACGGGTTATTCCAGATGAGCGGGTCGGCCGTAATCGCGACCGTCTTGCTCGATAGCGGGATGGCGCCGCAGGCCGCCATGGCGTTGATCGGGGCGGTGATTGTGGCGCCGTTGCTGCTGCTGTCGCCGGCACTGGGCCGGCGGCTTGATGCACGCAATGGCTAGACCAGCCAGCCCAGCGACCAGCCGCTGACGGCGGCCAGCAGCACCACCCACACCGGCGACCACCGGCCATAGACCAGCAGCGCGAACAGCAGCAACGCCAGGCCGAAGTCGGCCTTGCCGAGAATCGCGCTGGTCCAGACGGGGTCGTACAGCGCGCCGAGCAGGATGCCGACGACGCTGGCATTCACGCCGGCCACCATATTGCGCACCCCGGGCCGGCGGCGCAACGTATCCCAGAATGGCAGCGCCGCGGCGAGCAGCAAGGCGCCCGGCACGAAGATGACGCACAGCAGCGTCAGGCCGCCCGCCCAGCCGGACAAGGGGCCGGACGACATGGCGCCCAGGAACGCCGCGAAGGTGAACAACGGGCCGGGCATGGCCTGCGCCGCGCCGTATCCGGCCAGAAATTCCGCGTTGGACACCATCCCGGAAGAAACGGACGCGGTTTCGAGCAGCGGCAGCACCACGTGCCCGCCGCCGAAGACCAGGGCGCCGGCGCGGTAGAAGCCGGCAATCTGGCTGGCCAGCGCGCCGTCCGACAGCAGCGCCCACAATGGCAACCCCGCCATCAACGCCGCAAACAGGCCCAGCGACACCAGACCCGCCGCGCGCGGCACGCCCGACGATGCATTGGACAGGACGGGCCGGGGCGGCAATTGCAGGAAGGCCGCGCCGATCACCGCACCCAGCACGAGGGCCCCGATCTGCGCCAGCGCCGTGGGCAGCACCACGGTGAGCAATGCGGCGGCGATAGCCAGCGCGGCGCGCGGCCTGTCCGGACAGAGCGATCTGCCCATGCCCCAGACCGCCTGCGCCACGATGGCGACCGCCGCGACCTTCAGGCCATGGATGGCGGCCGATTCGGACAGCCAGCCATAGTGGGCAAGTCCCATGGCAAAGCCGATCAGGGCGAGCGCCGATGGCAGCGTGAATGCGATCCACGCGGCCAGCATGCCGGCCCAGCCGGCCCGGCGCAGGCCGATCGCCATGCCGACCTGGCTGCTGGCGGGACCTGGCAGAAACTGGCACAGCGCGACCAGATCGGAAAACGCGTAGTCATCGAGCCAGCGTCGCCGGTCGACGAATTCAGTGCGGAAATAACCCAGGTGCGCCACCGGTCCGCCAAAGGACGTCAAGCCCAGGCGCAGGAAGACCAGAAACACTTCAAGGCAGGATCCGCGGCCTGTCTGGGCGCGTGCGCCGGTGGCCGGCTTGCTGTCGACATGTTCGTCATGGGGGGATGGGTGCGGCATCGGCTCGGGCTTCTTGGGAGTCGGGGCGGCGATGTCTTTCGGGCCCCAGTTCCAAGCTTATAGCCGGGCCACGGCCGGGATTCAATCGGATAAATGTCAGGAATTGGCGCTTGCCGCGCCTTGCTCGCGGCGGATCATGGCCCATACCAAAAGCGGATTCATGGCACTTCAGCGTTAGGCCAATCGGCCGCATCATGGTCCGGTCAGTTCAACTTCCATCGCATCAGAAAGGTATGCACATGAGCCAGCGTTTGAATTATTTCCAGGTGTCCGAAGTCCTGTCGAAGAAGTATGTCGATTTGAGCATGGCGCTCAAGAAAACCGTCGTGGTCCAGGAATTGGGAGACCTGGTCGATATCCGCGCCTCGCAGATCAACGGCTGCGGATTCTGCCTGGACATGCACGTAAAGGAGGCGACGATCAAAGGCGAGCGCGCGTTGCGCCTGCATCACGTCGCCATCTGGCGCGAATCGCCGCTTTTCTCGCCACGTGAACGCGCGGCATTGGAATGGACCGAGGCGCTGACCACCCTGCCCCCTCATGGCGTGCCGGACGCAATCTACGACGCCGTGCGCGCCCAGTTCACGGAAAGCGAGCTCTCGGACCTGACGTTCCGGGTGGTCGCCATCAATGGATGGAATCGCCTGAACGTCGCCTTCCGCACTGTTCCGGGTTCGGCCGACCAGGCCTTTGGTCTGGACAAGGCGGGCCTGAACTGACCAGCGCTTGCCTTCTGCGATTCACATCAGTTGCAGGATCCGGCGGGCCAGTTGCTCCGCCTGCTCGGCCGACACGATGTTGGTGAAGCTCATGAGCAGGCCGGAGCGCGCATCGGGCGCCGCCGACCAGTGCGACAAGGCTTGCGCATACAGGCCGTGCTGCAGCATGCGCGACGCCAGTTCGCGATCGGTCTGATGGCCTTCCAGGCGCGCCACCAGGTGCATGCCGCCCGGCTGCAAATCGATGCGCAAGCGGGACCCCATGACATCGGTCAATGCTGCCGCCGTGGCGTGGCGCCGTTCACTGTACAGGCGGCGCATGCGCTGGATGTGACGCGCGAAATGGCCTTCGTTGATGAACGACGTCAACACGGCCTGCGTCAACGCCGGTGCGCCGCCCGCCAGCAGCATGCACAGGCGCTCGAAACGCGGCACCTGCTCTTCGGGCACGACCAGATAGGCAAGCCGCATACCCGGGAACAGCACCTTGCTGAAGGTGCCCGAATACAGCACCCGGCCCTGCCGGTCCAGACTTTTCAGCGCGGGCAGCGGACGGCCGACGTAGCGGTACTCGCCGTCGTAGTCGTCTTCCACGATCCAAGCGCTGTTGCGTTCGGCCCAGTCCAGCAAGGCCTGGCGCCGGGGCAGCGACAGCGACAGGCTCAGCGGACTTTGATGCGCGGGCGTCACGACGGCCGCCCGGGCCCGCGGCTCCTGCGCGATGCCCGCCTCCACCACCAAACCTTCCGCGTCCACACGCACGGGCACGGCCTGCATCCCGGCCTGCGCCAGCAGCACCCGCGTGGGCGGATAGCCGGGGTCTTCCACCCAGACCGAATCGCCGGGCTTGAAGAGCGCCTGCATGATGAGCTGCATGGTGTTGTTGTAGCCCGACGTGATGAACACCTGGCGCGGCGTGCATTGGATGCCGCGCGCGACCTGCAGGTAAGCCGCCGTGGCGGTCCGCAGCCCAGGCAGTCCGGCGGGATCCGGGTAGCCGAGGTCGGGCGGCTGCATGCCGCGCAGATGCCGCGCGCCCAGTCGCGCCCAGATCTTGCGCGGAAAGGCGTCCAGCGCGGGCAGCCCCATCTGGAATGGCAGCGGCGCGGCCGGCCGCGGCCAGCGATCTTCGACCGCCTCGGCGGGCCGGGCCCGGGCCGCCGGGGCCGCCGAGGCCATACGCGCGGCGGGTTGCAGGTTGGGTGCGACCACGGTGCCCGCTTGGCCGCGCGCCTGGATGTACCCTTCCGACGCCAGCAGCGAGTAAGCGACTTCAATGGTGCCGCGCGCCACGCCGATTTCCTTGGCGAGCGCGCGTGCCGACGGGATGCGGTCGCCGGGTTTGAGGGCGCCTTCGGCGATGGCGCTACGGAAACGCTCGTAGACCTGCCGGTACAGCGGGAGGCCGGCGGCGTCGGAGACGGTTTGCAGAGCGTCGGGTGTTGCAGGAATCATGGCATAGTCCGTAAGCGCATTTATGGCCCTTCAAATTATGGCATGCGCTTTTTAAGATTCGTACTCACGGTGGGCGTACGTTCAGCGCCCCAACCCCTGAGGGATTGATCCATGCATACATCCTCCACTGAGCCGGCACTGCGCCATCTGGAAACGCCGGAAGAATGGCGGGCTTGCCTGCCGCTGATGCGCGAACTTCGTCCGCATCTGGCCCAGGCGGACGACTTCGTCCAACGCCTGGCCCGGATGCACCAGGAGAACTACCGGCTGCTCGCCGTCATGCGTGACGGCCAGGCGGTGGCGCTGGCGGGATACCGCTATCAGGAAAACCTGATCTATGGGCGCTTCATGTACGTGGACGACCTGGTGGTGGATCCCTCGGCGCGCGGCAGCCGCTGGGGCGCCCGGCTGATCGCCGAACTGGACCAACTCGCACGCGATGCGGACTGCGACAAGTTTGTGCTCGATACGGGGCTGGGCAACGCGCTGGCGCAACGCTTCTATTTCCGGCAGGGCCTGTTGACCAGCGCCATCCGGTTCAGCAAACCCTTGAAAGGAAGTTCCGAATGAGCATTCTTCGAATTCGCTGCAGCCCGCGGGGGCTCGAGTCCGAAAGCTATCGCCTGTCGCAGCAGATCATCGACCGGCTGACGCGGACGGGTCCGGCCGGCGGCCTGGACGTCGTGGAGTTCGACGCCACCACCCTCACCCATGCGGATGGCGACTATGCGGCTGTGCTGGCGGCGCGAGACGAACCCGAAGCCGACGGACTGGAAAATGGCTCGCTGCTCGCGTCCGGCGATCTGATCCGGATGCTGGACGAGGCCAGCCACGTCGTGTTGGCGACGCCGATGCACAACTTCACCGTGCCCTCCTCGCTGAAAGCGTGGCTGGACCACGTGGTCCGGGTCCGCCACACGTTTCACATCACGCCCCAAGGCAAGGTTGGCGTGCTCGCTGACAGGCCGGTGTATGTCGCGATTTCGTCGGGTGGCGCGTTCAGCGGTGAAGAGGCCCGTCAGCCGGACTTCCTGACACCGTACCTGCGTCACGTGCTGGCGACGATCGGATTGACGCAGGTGACCTTTGTCGCGGTCGAGGGAACGGCCCGGGGCCCGGAATGGCTGGAGGTTGCCCGGTCGCGTGCCCAGGCTGCGCTGGGCACAATTTCGTTCGAAAGAACGCCGGAGGAAGCGCCCGCCTGAGGCCGTTTACGCTTGCTTGCGTTTTGATGCGAACGACGCACCTGACAGTCCCGAAATCCCGCAGGATTTCGGGACTTTTCATTTCCAGATTTAGCGCAAAACGAGGCGCGGATATTCGCAATGGATTTATCCGAACCCAGCAATTCGCATTCCCGGATCGCCAGATGAAATAACGTGCCGAAGAAATTTCATAGCAGCCCGCTTCGGCCATATCGTAGAAATACATGCGTCTTTTCAATGGCTTGAGCCACTAAGTTGAATTCAATCCTGCAATCGTATTCAAGTATTTATTTTGCTCATAAATCTGCGAACGATTAAATGTCATTGCGCCGCAACATTATCAATCACCACTAATTCAAACTGAAACATCAGAAACTAAACGTAGGTTGCATACAGAGATAATCCGCAATTATGTCGAACTATGTCGTTACGTTTGACGCGAATTGTTTACAGCCGCGACCCTCATTTGCCCCCAACACTGACCCCTATTCAGCGGACGGGACAACAACATCAACCGCCGCCGGGTACCTGAAGTTGCAGCACCGCCTTGTCCGTTTGCGGCTGGTTGATGTGTGCGAAAAACGGGTAAGGCTCCTTCCGTCCCCTGGAGCTGACAATGACATCTGGCCACCGGCATGGCTATTTCCCCGTTCCCCTTCATCTGAACTATGTCTGGCGCGTCCTCGCGCTGCTAATGCTGCCCATGCCAGCCGCGCTGGCATGCACGACTACCGGCGCCAGCATCCTCTGCAATGACGCATGGACGCTGTTGAACCCGAACACGGTCACCAGCAGCGCCAACGACGTTTCGGTATTGGTGACGCCGGCAGGCCAGTCCTCAGGGCCTTTGGTCGCACTGCCGGGCTCGGCCGCTGTCAAGCTGACCGGGCGCAACACCACGCTCACCAACCAGGGACTGATCGATCCCACGCTGTCCCTGGCGGCGGTCGGCACCTCGGGCGCGATCATGGGCAACGCGTCAAACGCCGGCGCAGTGCGCGTCAACAACAGCGGCACGTTGTACGGCGCCGGCCTGTCGGTGCTGGGTCTGCAGGTGCTCACCACGCTGGACGGCGCCGCCCTTTCCCTGCGCAGCAATGCCACGGGCAGCATCAACATCGACAACTCGGGCACGATCGGCCTGAAACCGGGCCTGCTTTCCCTGTCGTTGCTTAATCTCAGCCCCGTCATTGCGGCCTATGGCGGCGCGCCGGTCACCGTGAACAATGCGGCGGGCGGTGTCATCAACGGCCGTGTGGGCCTGGGCCGATCGGCCACCGGCAACAGCTTCGTCAACGCGGGCACGATCAATGGCAGCGTGAGCATGGGGCAAAACAGCACCAACACGTTCACCGCCGTGACCGGGTCAACCATCTCGGCGGGCGGCCCGGACGTGGGCGTCGACCTGGCCGTGGCCGGCCTGGACGTCAGCATCGCGCTGGGCTTTGCCCAGGGCGGCACGGTGGACGGCGGCGCGAACGGCAACAACACGCTGGTGTTGCAAAACCCCGGCGCAACCGGCACCACCGGCACCGGCACGGCAAGCTCGACGGTGTACCGCAACTTCAACAACCTGCGCGTCAATGGCGGCACCTGGACGATCAACGGGCCGCTGGTCAGCGGCCAGACCACGCTGAACGGCGGCCTGGTCAACTTCGACAGCAACACCGCATTCGGCGCTGGCACGCTTGTCGGCAACGGCGGCGCCATTGCGCCGGCCACGTCGGGGCTGTCGTTGGCGAACGCCATCCAGCTCAATGCGGGCGGCCTGGGCGTCCAGGGCACGAACAACATGACGCTGGCCGGCAACATCTCCGGCGCCGGCGCGCTGGACAAGTCCGGCGCGGGCGTCCTGACGCTCAATGGCACGAACACGCACATTGGCGGCGTGCGGCTCGGCGGCGGCGGATTGGCGCTGGGCGGCAACAGCGCGCTGGGATTGGGCGACCTCGTTGTGTACGGCGCGTCGTCGCTGCAGCCCGGCAGCGCCACCAGCCTGTCCAACAACATCGTGCTCGGCGCCGACCTTGCCCTGACCAACCCCTCCGCCCTCACCCTTTCCGGCGCGCTGTCGGGCGGCTCGGCGCTGGTCAAGAGCGGCGCCGGCATCCTGACCCTCACGGGTGCGAACTCGCATGCCGAGACGCGCATCAGCGCCGGTGGATTGGTCGTGGGCAACAACACGGCGCTGGGCGCGGGGCCGCTCACCGTCAACGGTGCGGCGACACTGGCCTCATCAACCAGCGTCGCGCTGCAGAACGCGATGGTGTTGAACAATGCACTGACGCTGAACGGCGCCGAAACGCTGACGCTGAACGGGCCGATCAGTGCCGCGGGATCGCTGGTGAAGACCGGGCCTGGGGTGTTGAACCTGAACAGCGCCAACACCTATGCGGGCGGCACCACGCTGGCTGGCGGCACGGTCAACGTGGGCGCGTCCGGCGCCCTTGGCACCGGCTCGGTCACCGTCAGTGGCGCGACCACCCTCGCCGGTTCGGGCGTGGCGTTGGGCAACAACTTTACGCTCGGCAACGCGCTGACCGTGGCTGGCGCCAACAACCTGACGCTCAACGGCACGTTGTCGGGCGCCGGCGGCACGCTGGTGAAGACAGGCACCGGGTCCTTGACGCTGAACGGCACCAACAGCTTCGGCGGCGGCACGCTTGCGGCGGGAACGATCATCGCAGGCGCGAACAACGCGCTGGGCACCGGCGTGGTCAACGTGACCGGCGCGGCTGCCGTGGACAGCACTGCGCCCGTCAGCCTGGGCAACCAATTCGTGCTGGGCGACCGGCTCACCGTGGGCGGCAGCCAGGCGCTGACCCTGGCCGGGGCGCTATCGGGCGGCGGCACGCTGGTCAAGAACGGCAATGCGAACCTGAGCTTGTCTGCCGTCAACACGCACTCCGGCGGCGTACTGCTCAACGCGGGCCAGTTGACGCTGGCGAATGCGCAAGGCCTGGGCTCCGGACTGCTTGACGTCCGAGGCCCGGCAACGCTGGCCGCGGGCAATCTGACCGTGGACAACAACGTCCGCCTCGGCAACACGCTGGGCATCGCCACCGGCGGACAGGCGTTGAACCTGTCGGGCAACCTGTCCGGCGGCGGCGCCATCGCCTTGAACGACGCCGGCACGTTGACCCTCTCGGGCAACAACACGCATGGCGGCGGGGTCGCGCTGAACGCGGGGACGCTGATCGCCGCCAGCGACACCGCGCTGGGCAGCGGCACACTGGCCGTCGGCGCAGACGCCACGCTGCAGAGCACGGCGGCGCGAAACTTCGTCAACAACGTTGCACTGACCGGCAACCTGACGGTGGCCGGTGCGAACGATGTCGGCTTGGCCGGCGCGATTGCCGGACCCGGGCGCGTGGTGATGAACGGCCCGGGCACGCTGACACTGTCGGGCGCCAACACGCATGGCGGCACAACCATCAGCAGCGGCACCGTGCTGGCTGGCGCGGGCAGCCTGGGCGCAAGCGTGCTGAACAACTCGAAGCTTGTGATCGGCCAGAACGTGGATGCGACTTACGCGGGCGCGATCAGCGGATCAGGCAGCGTGGACGTGGCGGCCAACGCGCAGACGCTGGTGCTGAGCGGCAACAACACATTCAACGGCGGTTTGAACCTGTTGTCCGGCACGGTGGAGACGCGCGGCGGACAGGCGCTGGCTGACAGCGTGGCCGTAAACCTGGGCGCCGGCACGGTGTTGCGGCTGGCGGACAGCGAGACGTTCGGCTCGCTTGCCGGCGCCGGCCGGCTGGACCTGGGCGCTGGGGCGACGGTGCAGATGGGGCAGGACAACGCCAGCTCGATTTTCGGCGGCGCGCTGACGGGCGCGGGCAATGTGGTCAAAAACGGCACCGGCACGCTGACGCTTACGGGCAACAGCACGCAAAGCGGCTCGTTCGACCTGGTGTCCGGCGGGCTGGACGTGAACGGCAGCCTGGCCAGCACGCAAGTGAATGTGGGCGCCGGCGCGACGCTGGCGGGCTCGGGCGTCCTGAGCGGCGCGACGACGATTGCCTCGGGTGGCGCGCTGTCGGCCACATCAGGCCAGACCCTGACGCTAGGCGGACTGACGCTGAATCAGGGCTCGCAGTTCAACGTGGCGCTGGGCGCGCCGCAGTCCTCGCCGCAGACGCTGGTGCAGGTCAACGGCAATCTGACGCTGGACGGTGACCTGAACGTCACCGACAAGGGCGGCTTTGGTGAAGGCGTGTACAGGCTGATCACCTACACCGGCCAGCTCACGGACAACGGGCTGGCGCTGGGATCACTGCCCCCGGGCACCGTGCCGTCGAATCTGCAGATCCAGACCGCCGTGAACCAGCAGGTGAACCTGGTGGTGCAGACCACGGGCAGCAGCGTGCAGTTCTGGAACGGCGCCAAACAGCTTGCGGATGGCACGCTGGCCGGCGGTGCAGGCACCTGGCAGGCGGGTTCGACCAACTGGACCAATCAGGCGGGCGCGCTGACCCAAAGTTGGGCGGGCAACTTCGCGGTGTTCGGCGGCGCGTCGGGCGGCGCGGTCACTGTGGCCGGCGAACAGGCCGTGACCGGCATGCAGTTCTTCACCGACGGCTACGCGCTGCAAGACGGCGCAATCCGCCTGGCTGAGGGCCCCAACAATTTCCGCGTGGATCCGGCGCTGACCGGCACGGTGAACAGCGTCATCCGTGGCGCTGGCGCGCTGAACAAGCGTGACCAAGGCACGCTGGTGCTGGGCGGCGCGAACGAATACACCGGCGGCACGCAGATCAGCGAAGGCGTGCTGCAAGTCAGTGCCGACAACAATCTGGGCGCCGCGGGCACGGGTCTGGCCTTTGCCGGCGGCACGCTGCGCGTGACCGGCACCGGCTACACCGGCACCTCGCGCGCCATCGACATCGGCGCCGGCGCGGGCTTCGACATCGCCGATGCCGGCAATGTCTTTACCCTGAACCAATCCCTGTCCGGCGCGGGCCGCATCACCAAGTCGGGCGCGGGCACGCTGGCACTGGGCGGCAACAACGCCGGCATCGGCGGCGTGACGCTGGCGGACGGCACGATTGCCGCGGGCAGCAACACGGCATTGGGCTCGGGCGTGCTGAACGTCACGGGCGGCGGCGGACTGAATGCGACAACCGCCGTGACGCTGGCGAACGACGTCGCCATCGGCGCGGGCGCGACGTTGACCAATGCAGGCACGAACGACCTGACGCTGAACGGCGTGGTGTCGGGCGCGACCGGCTCGCTGGCGAAGGCAGGTAGCGGCACGCTGACGCTCGCCGGCAACAACACCTATGGCGGCGGAACGGCGTTGATCGGCGGCGCCATCCGCGTCGGTAGCGACACTGCGCTGGGCGCGGGCGCGCTGAACGTAGCCGGCGCGTCCAGTCTGTTGTCCGACGGCACGCATGCGCTGAACAACGACATCGTGCTGGACGCAGCGCTGACGACCGGCGGGGCCGGCAATCTGACGCTGAACAACACGATCTCGGGCAACGGCACCCTCATCAAGTCGGGCGCGGGCACGCTCACGCTCAACGGCGTGAATGCGTACGCAGCCACACGTTTGGACGGCGGCCGTCTGGTGCTGGGCAACAATGACGCGCTGGGCGCGGGCGCGTTGACCGTCACGGCCGACGCCGCGGTGGACAGCGCCACCGGCCTGACGCTGGGCAACGCCATCAATGTGGCATCGGGGGCCGATCTGACGCTGGCGCAATCGCAGGACGCCACGCTGCTCGGGACCATCAGCGGCGACGGCGGCCTCATTGCTGGCGGCGCGGGCACCACGTTGACGCTTTCCGGCGCCAACACGTACACGGGCGGTACGCAACTGAACGGTGGCAACCTGCAGCTGGGCCAGAACGGGTCGCTCGGCACCGGCGCCCTCCTCGTCAACGCCGACGCCGGCCTGTCGGGTACGACGGGCGGCCCGGCGTTGAACCTGATCAACGACGCGACGCTGAACGCGGCCCTGAACGTGACCGGAGACCGCGACATCACGCTGAGCGGCGTGGTTGATGGCGCAGGTTCGCTGACCAAGAGCGGCCCATCGGCGCTGACGCTTGCCGGTGCAAACACCTATACCGGCGGCACCACGCTGGCCGCAGGCGCCTTGCGCGTTGGAGACGATGCGGCGCTGGGGACCGGCGATCTCACGGTCAACGGCGCGGCGACGCTGGGGTCGACCCAGGCCGTGACGCTGGTCAACAACGTCATTCTGGGTCAGGCGCTGAACCTGGATACGACCAACGGACTGCGCTTTGACGGCGAGGTTTCCGGAACCGGCGGTCTTGCCGCCGCCGGCGCGGGCTCGCTGACACTGGCCGGCGCCAATACTTACGCGGGCGGAACGCAGATCGATGGCGGAACGCTCCAGGTCGGCGGCGATTCGTCGCTGGGCACCGGCGCCCTGACGATTGGTGGCGCGGCGGTTCTGCAGGGGCTGAGCACGCCGGTGACGCTGACCAACGCCGTGGCGTTGAACGGCGGCCCGCTCGAAGTGTCGGGCGCGCAGAACGTGACGCTGGCGGGCGACGTGTCCGGCACGGGCGGTCTTGCCAAACTGGGCGCCAACACGCTGACGCTGACGGGCGAGAATACCTATCAAGGCGGGACGACGCTGGGACAAGGCCTGATCGTGGTTGGATCGGACCGGGCGTTGGGCACGGGTGCGCTCACCGTCTCGGGCGATGCGGCGCTTGACACGGCCGCCGCCACGACGCTGGCAAATCAGATCGCACTGGCCGGCGGCGACCTGACCGTGAACGGCAGCCAGGATCTGACGCTGACGGGCGACATCAACGGCGGCAACGCATTGATCAAGAACGGCGGCGCGACACTGACGCTGTCGGGCGATAACGGCTACGCCGGCGGCACGACGCTGTCGGCCGGCACGCTGGTCGCGGGCAGCAGCACCGCGCTTGGGACGGGCGCGCTGGATGTCACGGGTAGCGCAACGCTATCGGCGGCCGACGGCGTGACGCTGGCCAACGCCGTGGCGCTGACGGACTCGCTGACGGCGGATGGCGCGGGCAATTGGACGCTAGCTGGCGACATTACCGGCAACGGCGCACTGGTCAAGACCGGCGCTGGCACACTGACGCTGGCCGGCAGCAACAGCTACGCCGGCGGCACGCAGCTCCAGGCCGGCGCCATCACCGGCGACACCGACAGCATCAACGGACCCGTCGTGGCCAGTGCGGGCACCACCCTCACCTTCGATCAAGCCGCCGCGGGCGCCTACGCTGGCGCGCTGTCCGGCGCGGGCAATCTGGAAAAGGCGGGCTTGGGCACGCTGACGCTCGGCGGCAGCAACGCGCTGACCGGTGGCGTCGGCGTCGCGCAAGGCACGCTGGTCACGCAGGGCAACAACCTCTTCGCTTCGGCGTCCGGCGTGCGCATTGACGACGGAGCCACCCTGCAACTGAGCGGGTCCGAATCCATCGCAGCGCTTTCCGGCGCGGGCAAGCTGCAGGTGGATGGCAGCCTGGGGCTGGGCGGCGCGGCGGATAGCGTCTTCGGTGGCGATCTGGCCGGCGCGGGCAGTATCGCCAAGACCGGCACCGGCTCGCTGGCGCTGAACGGCGCCAGCAGCCACTCGGGCGTGTTCGACATCAACGGCGGCACGGTGAACCTGGGCGGCACGCTGGCCAGCAACACGGTCAACGTCAACGGCCCGGCCGCCACCCTTACCGGCACCGGCACCGCCAACGGCAACGTGAACGTGAACGACGGCGGCCGGATTGCGGTGAGTTCGGCCGCGCCGGGCGCGCTGACACTCGGGTCGCTGACGCTGGACAACGCGTCCTTCATCGACGCGCAGCTGGGCGCGCCCAACGCGGGCAGCCTCATCAACGTGCACGGCAACGTCGATTTGAACGGCACGCTGAACATCGATGGCACACCTGACTTTGGCGTGGGCGTGTACCGCATCATTGCCTACTCGGGCACGGCGACGTCGATGAACCTGGCGCTGGGCACCCTGCCGCCGGGCGTCATCACGCTGCAGACCAACGTGGCCGGCCAGGTGAACGTCCTGAACGAGTCCCAGGCTGGCGAAATCCAGTTCTGGCAAGGCGGCACGGGCACCTGGGACGCAACGACCCAGAATTGGGCCGACGCCACCGGCACGGCTGGTACGTGGGGCAGCCGCTTCGGCGTTTTTGAAGGCACTGCGGGCACGGTCACGCTGGCCGGCACGCAAGGCTTCCAGGGCCTGCAGTTCTCAACCGATGGCTACACCCTCACCGGCGGCGCGCTGAACGCGCTGTCTGGCAGCGATGGCGTTGCCACCTTGCGCGTCGAACCGTCGATGACGGCAACGCTGGACACAACCCTCCAGGGCAATACGACCATCGCCAAGCGCGACGGCGGCACCCTGGTCTTTACGCAGGCCAACAGCTACGTCGGCGACACGCGGCTGGAAGGCGGCGTGCTGGAGATCAGCGCGGACGACCAGCTTGGCAACGCCGCCAATCGCGTCGTCTTCGATGGCGGCACGTTGCGCTACGCCAATACCGCGCCCGGCACGACTGCACGGGAGATTGCGCTGGAAGGCACAGGCGCCATCGACGTTACCGGCGGCGCGCTCACCGCGTCAGGCACGATATCGGGCGCCGATCCCGCGGCCACGCTCACCAAGACCGGCGCGGGCACGCTGGTGCTGGCAGGCGTCAACACCTACGCGGGCGGGACGGTGCTGCAAGACGGCGAGATCAAGGTCGCCTCGAACACGGCACTGGGCACCGGCCTCTTCACGGCGGCCGACGGCACCACCCTGTCGAACGACATCGCCGTCGCGCTGGCGAACGATGTCGCCCTGCAAGGCGGCGTGACGGTCGCGAACGGCGCGGACATGACGCTGTCCGGCGATGTATCGGGCGCGGGCGGCATCATCAAGACCGGCCCCGGCACCTTGACGTTGTCAGGCGCGAATTCCTACGAAGGCGGCACGCGCCTGAATGCCGGCCAGATCACCGTGGGTGCGCCGGGCGCGCTGGGAACCGGCACGCTGACGGCGGCCAACGGCACGGCGCTGGACGCGTCGGCGCCCGTAGCCCTGGCCAACGACGTGCAGCTCGACGGCACGCTGACCTTGCCGGGCAGCGCCACGCTGACGCTGAATGGCGACATCAGCGGGACTGGCGGCCTCATCAAGAATGGGACGGACACGCTGGCGCTGAACGGCGCAAACAGCTTTCAGGGTGGCGTGGCGCTCAACAGCGGCACGCTCGCGCTGGGCAGCGATACGGCCCTGGGCGTCGGGCGGCTGACCGCGGCCGACGGCACCACGCTCTCGGCCAGCGTCCCGGTCAACGCCAGCAACGCCATCACGCTGGCCGGCACGACGACGATCACCGGCGCCGATTTCGGCCTGTCTGGCGACATCGACGGCGCGGGCGGACTGGTGAAGACCGGCGCCGGCGTGCTGACGCTGTCCGGCGACAACAGCTACCAAGGCGGCACGCAGCTTTCCGGCGGCACGCTTGCCATCGGCAGCGACACCGCTTTGGGCACGGGCGCGCTGACCGCGGCGGGCGGCACCACCCTGCTGGGCCTGGGCGCGGCGCTGACCAACGACGTGCAACTTCAAGGTCCGGTCACCGTGGGCGGCGCGGGCAACCTGGCGCTCAATGGCGTCGTGTCGGGCTCCGGTCCGCTGACCAAGGATGGAACGTCGACGCTGACGCTGG
The DNA here is from genome assembly GCF_040775605.1 of Achromobacter animicus. Classification (NCBI taxonomy): domain Bacteria; kingdom Pseudomonadati; phylum Pseudomonadota; class Betaproteobacteria; order Burkholderiales; family Alcaligenaceae; genus Achromobacter; species Achromobacter animicus. The sequence goes on along the minus strand of NZ_JAYGJK010000001.1, from coordinate 3,042,178 downwards.
GCAACGCCAACACCTACGACGGGGGCACCGTGCTGGCCGGCGGAACGATCATCGCGGGCAACAACGCCGCACTGGGCACCGGCGGCCTGACCGTCGCGGGTGCGGGCACGCTGCAGGCCGGCGCGCCCGGCATTGCGCTGGGCAATGATATTGGACTTGGCGCGCCACTGACGGTGTCGGGCGTCAACGACCTGACGCTGGCCGGCAACATTACCGGCCCCGGCAGCCTCATCAAGACCGATGCCTCGACCCTGACGCTGACGGGCCAAAACCAGTACACGGGCGGCACGACGCTGGCGGGCGGCACGCTGATCGGCGACACCAGCAGCCTTACGGGCAACATCGCCACCTCGACGGGCACGTCCGTCGTCTTCAACCAGGCGCCGGGCAGCGGCACGTACGCCGGCGCCATCACCGGCGGCGGTGGACTGGTCAAGGACGGCGCGGGCACGGTCACGCTGACGGGTCCCAATGCCTATACGGGCGGCACGGTAGTCAACGCCGGCACGCTGGCCGGCAACGCCACCAGCCTGCAAGGCAACATCACCGTGGTGGACGGCAGCGCCATCGTGTTCAACCAGAACGGCGCCGACGGCACCTATGCCGGCAACATCAATACGGTCGGCAACAACACCGGCACGCTGACCAAGGACGGCGACGCGTCGCTGACCTTGACCGGCTCCAATAACGTTGGCGGCGGCACCACGGTCAACAGCGGCACGCTGCTGGTCGACGGCACGCTGACCGGTGGCCCCGTCACGATCAACCCCGGCGGCAATCTGGGCGGCTCGGGCTCCGTCGCGGCAGACGTGGAATTGGAGGACAACGCGCGACTGGTGGCAGGCACCCCCGGCAATCCGATCTCGTTTGCGCGCAGCCTGGCGCTGTCCAACGGGACGCAGCTCGACTTCACGCTCGGCACGCCGAATTCGGCCACGACGGCCGTGACGGTGGCCCAGAACCTGCGGCTGGATGGCGTGCTGAACATCACGGACGGCGGCAACCTGGGCACGGGCGTCTACCGCCTGTTTGCCTACGGCGGCACGCTGACGGACAACGGCGTGCAGTTCGGCACGCTGCCGTCCAGCCTGGCCACCGCTGACCTGCAACTGCAGAACCAGCCCAACCAGATCAACCTGGTGCTGCAGACGCAACCCGGCGAGATCCAGTTCTGGAACGGCGCCAAGACCACGCCCGACGGCATCATCGCGGGTGGCACCGGCACGTGGAACGCCGCGGGCACCAACTGGACCGACACGGCGGGGACCACCGCCGACCGCTGGAACGGCAAGTACGCGGCTTTCTCGGGCGCGGCGGGCACGGTCACTGTCGAAGGCGCGCAGAACGTGACCGGCCTGCAGTTCCTGACCGACGGCTACACGCTGGAACCGGGCGCCGCCGGCGCCATCGCGATCGCGCAGGCACAGACGCCGGTCCGGGTTGAAAGCGGCGCCACCGCCACGATCTCCGCGCCCATCACCGGCGCCGGCGGCATCGAGAAGCTGAACGGCGGCACGCTGGTCCTGGACGGCATCAACACCTACACCGGCAACACCGCCATCCGCAGCGGCGTGCTGGAAGTCAGCGCCGACGAGCAGCTTGGAAACGGCGGCGCCGTGTCGCTGGACGGCGGGACGCTGCGCATCGCGGACTCGGCCTTTGCCACGACGGCGCGCAACATCTCGCTGGATGGCGTGGGCGGCGGCATCGATGTCGTCGCGGCGGGTCAGACCTTCACGCTGAACCAGGCCCTCAACGGCACCGGGGCGCTCACCAAGCAAGGAGACGGCACGCTGGTGCTGAACGGCGCCAACGGCTACACCGGCGGCACGGTCATTGCCGGCGGCACGCTGGAAGGCAGCAGCACCAGCATCGCCGGCGCGGTCAGCACGGCGGCCGGCACGACGCTGCGGGTGAACCAGTCCACGGACGGCGTCCTGGCCGGCCCGGTCAGCGGACAGGGCCAATTGGTGAAGGAAGGCGCCGGCGCATTGACGCTGGCCGGCGTGTCGAGCTACAGCGGCGGCACGCAGATCAATGCCGGCACGCTGATCGGCGACACGTCCAGCCTGCAAGGCGCCATCGCCAACAACGCGGCGCTGGTCTTCAACCAGGGCGCGGACGGCGCGTTCAGCGGGACGTTGTCCGGCAGCGGCAGCCTGGTCAAGCAAGGCAGCGGCACGCTCGCCATCAACGGCAGCCACGCGTACACCGGCAATGCCACGATCGAGGGAGGCACGGTCGTGCTGGGCAGCGCGCAGTCGCCCGCCACGCTGCCCGCGTCCGTCCAGGTCAGCCCCGGCGCCACGCTGGCCGGCACTGGCACCATCGCGGGGCTGGTCAACGCCGGCACGGTCCAAAGCGCGCCCGCTGCGGGCGGCGGCCTGAAGGTCAGCAATAACTTCAGCAATGCCGCCGGCGCCACGCTGGCCGTAAATGTGGGGCCCAGCGCGGCCACCAACCTGCACGTGGCCGGCACCGCAACGCTTGACGGCGAATTGCAGGTGACCAACACCGCGCCACTGACCGCAAACAGCGCCTACACGGTGGTGACGGCGGACCAGGGCGTGCAAGGCACCTTCGCCTCGACGGCCCTGCCCCAGCTTGCCTTCCTGGACGGCGCGGTGATCTACGACCCCAACAACGTCACGGTGACCTTCCAGCGCAACGACACCGGGTTCGAGACGGTTACGGACACGGCGAACCAGAACGCGGTGGCGCAGGCATTGGGACAGATCGATCCGGACTCCCCGCTGTATTCGTCGATCGTGGGATTGAGCCGGGACGAGGCACCGGAGGCTTTCAAGCAGTTGTCGGGCGACAGTCACGCGTCGTTGTCGTCGGCAATCGTGCGCAGTTCGGAATCGGTGCGGACGCTGCCGCTGAATCACCTGCGCGACAGCCTGCGTAGCGAAGGCCGCGGCCAGGACGGCGCGTGCGGCGAACCCGGCCGCAGTGCCGGCGGCTACGCCGAGCGCTTCTCGTGCCAGCGCAATGTGTGGACCGAGGTGCTGGGCAACTGGCAGAGCCAGGACGGCGACGGCAATGCGCCCAGCTATCGCCAGCGCACCGGAGGCGTGCTGGCCGGCGGCGACATCCGGGTCGGTGACGGCTGGCGCGTGGGCATCGCGCTGGGCTACCAGGACAGCACGATCTGGCAGGACAGCCGTAATGCCAAGGCAGACGTGGACAGCTACAGCGTCACGGTGTTCGGCGGCAAGTCGTTCGTCCAGCCCAGCGGCAATGCGTGGAACGTCATGGCCGGCGCGGCGTACAGCTGGCAGGACATCGAGACGAAGCGCAACCTGGCCATCGGCGGCGCAAGCCAGGAGCTGAAGGCGGATTACCGCGGCAACACCACGCAGATCTTCGGCGAGCTGGGCTATGCCATGCCGGTCTCACCGAATGCGACCGTCGAACCCTTTGTCGGCGCCGCGTGGATCAAGCAGCGCATGGGCGGCTTCTCGGAAGACGGCGGCTCCGCGGCGCTGTCGGCAGACAGCCAGAGCAACGACATCACCACCACCACTGTCGGCTTGCGCGGCAACCTGGACACGCAGATCGCGGGCGCGCCCGCCCGCCTGCGCGCCACGCTCGGCTGGCGCCACGCCATGGGAGATGTAGACCCCGACCGTACGATGGCCTTCGGTTCGGGTCCGGCGTTCACGGTTGCGGGCACGCCCATCGCCCGCAACGCCGCAGTGGCTGAAGTGGGTGCGGAAGTCGCCGTGTCCAAGAACGCCGCGATCGGCCTGAGCTACCAGGGCCAGTTCGGCAGCGGCAGCCGCGAGAATGCGGGCTTCCTGAACGTGCGCTGGAACTTCTGACGCACGCGGCGCCATCCGGCTGGTATCCGGATGGCGCCTGTCCGACCCGCTGGCGGCCGAGGGCGCAATGCCTTCGGGCGATCCGTTCGGGCCGCATTGACACCCTTGATTTAGGCGCTTTACGCTACCCCGCACTCGTGGTCCAACCGGGCGTGGTTCTGCCCTGGCGCACCAAGGTGCGGGAGGCGCGTCATGACGCTGAGCAAACCTGGCGCATTCGCGTGCGCGTTGCTGATGCTGGCTTTACTGGCGCCGGCCGGCGCGCTGGCCGCATGCAGCGACAAGACCTTGCGCGGGATGGCCGACGCGGGTCGCAGCGTGACCACAATTGCCAAACGCTGTGGCATGAGCGCGGCGGCGGTGAAGGAAAGGCTGGGAGCGGGCGACGCGAAAGCCAGCCGCGCGCCTGCCGAAGCAGTGACGCCGCGCGCGACGCCTGGTGCGGAAACGCGCGCGGCGGCGGCAGGATCCGCCGCGACTTCTGCAGCGCAGTCCGCCGAAAACGCCGCCGAAAAGCCCGCAGCAAAATCCGCGGCAGCTGCCGCGACGAGATCCGCGGCAACGGCGGCCACCGCGCCGTCGGCCAGCGCCGCCAAACCGTCGGGCAAGGCGCCGACCGAGCCGCAGAAGCACCCGCCGGGCACCGTGCTGGAGCTTTGCGGATGCTACGGCAGCATGGAATACGGCTTTACCGAGCCGAACGAGCAGTGCGTCAGCGGCTTGGCGGTAGCGACGCGGTGCCCGGGCTATTGCCCGGTGAACCGGTCGCCGTGGCGCCGCATCTGCAGCTGAGGCGGTCGCCCGCCCCGCCCTTCGATCAATCGGCCGCGCTGGCCTGCGGCTGATGCGGCCGCGCATGCACCTGGTCGATGCGCAGCCCGTCACGACGCGTCACCTCAAAGCCCCAGTCACGCAGCATCACGGTGTCGCCCGTTTCCGGGATCCGGCCGCCCGCGCGCAGCAGGCACCCGGCCAGCGTCGCATCGGGGTAATCGTCGGCAAGCGCCGGCGCTTCCAGCAGGCGCGCCGCTTCGTCCACGGACAGCCGTCCGCCCAGCAACCACGAACCGTCGGAAAGCTGCAAGGCTTCGGGCTGGTCTTCCTGGTGCTCCGGCATGTCGCCCGCCACCGCTTCCAGCACGTCCATCGGCGTGACCAGGCCTTCGCACACGCCGTGTTCGTCCACGACGATCAGCATGTGATCGCGCGAGGCGCGCAGCTCATCCAGCACCTTCAGCACCGGCGTGGTTTCCATTACGTAGCGCGGTTCGCGCGCCAGTTCCACCAGGTCGATCGGGCCGGGGTTCTGCAGCAGCGGCAGCACTTCCTTGAAGTGCAGCACGCCCAGCACGTTGGCCGGGTCGCCCGCGCACAGCGGCAGGCGCGAATGGCCGGAAGCGAACTTGCGCACGATGACGTCCGGCGTGTCGGCAACGTCCAGCCAGATCATGTCGCCGCGCGGGACCATGATGGAGCGGATGTCGCGCGCGCCGATGGACAGCACGCGTTCGATCATCGAGCTTTCCTCGGGCGCAAAAGCGGGCTCGTCGCCGGCGCCGTCGACCAGCGCCACCACTTCGTCGGCTTGCGACACGGGTTGGCCGGCGCGGCCGCCGCGCAAGAGGCGCAGCACGGCCTGCGCCGTGCGTTGACGGCGGCCCAGCGCATGCGTGCCGCGGGCGCGATTGCGGCGCGCCAACTGGTTGCACAGCTCGATCAGGATCGAGAAGCCGATGGCCGCGTACAGGTAGCCCTTGGGAACATGGAAGCCCAGGCCTTCGGCGACCAGGCTGAAGCCGATCATCAGCAACAGGCCCAGACACAGGATCACGACCGTCGGGTGGCGGCCCACGAAGGCCATCAACGGGCGGCTGGCCAGCATCATGACGGCCATCGCGACCACCACGGCGATCATCATGATGCTCAGGTCCTGCACCATGCCCACGGCGGTAATGACCGAGTCCAGCGAGAACACGGCATCCAGCACCACGATCTGCAAAATGACCTGCCAGAACACAGCATGCTGCGGCTTCTGCGCCTGGTCATGGCTGGCGCTGCCTTCGACGCGTTCGTGCAGCTCCATCGTCCCCTTGAAGAGCAGGAACAGGCCGCCCAGGATCAATATCAGGTCGCGTCCGGAAATCTCGGCGCCCATCACCGTGAACAACGGCGCGGTCAACGTGACCACCCACGCAATACTGGCCAGCAGGCCCAGGCGCATCACCAGCGCGAGCGTCAGGCCGATCAGGCGTGCGCGGTTGCGTTGCTCGGGCGGCAGCTTGTCCGCCAGGATCGCAATGAACACCAGGTTGTCGATACCCAGCACAATTTCAAGCACGACCAGCGTCGCCAGGCCAAGCCAGGCGGTAGGGTCGGACATCCAGTCGAAAATCATCAGGTTTCCACGGAAAACGTAAGCGGACGCGCAAGCGATGCGCGTCGGCGGGAAGGCGTAGTGTCAGGAGCGCGCCGCAAAGGCTGCACAGGCGCGCCGACGGGCACGGCCTGGCGAGGCGGCGCGCGGCCGCCGAGTCGCGGGGTGGCCGCGGAGACGCTGGGGAATGCGGCGCGCAGGGAAACAGCCCTTGCCGCGGCAGTGTGGGGAGAAGATAACGGGCGCCGGCAGATCCGCGGCGCCCTGCTAGGAGGAGGGTCTTCGTTCATAGATGGCGGATGGCTCCAGGCTGCCGGGGCAGCAAAAAGTCGGAATATCCGCCGCGCTCTCTTTCTTACAGGACCCTGAATATTACCTGAATCGGAAATCCACGCGACTAGGGGATGTCACCACCTTCATTGGCCGCGCGGATCCGCCGTGCCGCCAGAACCCGATGACGCGCCCGACCCCGGCATGCCGCCGTGTCCCGTGGACCCCGTATTGCTGCCCGGCGTCCCCTTCGCCCCGCGCGTGTCGGTGCCGGCGTCGTCCTGCCGAGGACTCGACCCGGCACGCGATGCATCGCGCTTGCCGTGATCGCCCTTGTCTCCTTGTTTGGATTGGTGCGGCATGGACTTCTCCTGTGCCGGCGTCTTCGGCGTGCCCGCCTTGCGATCCGGTTGGGTCTGGCTGCCGATGCGGCTGTCAGGCGTGGTCGTCTGCGCCTGTGCGACTAGCGTTTTTTCAATGCGCTGCGCGGAAACGCTGGTGGCAAGCAAGCCGCTCATCGCCGTAGCGCACAGATACAGAATCGGTTGTTTCATGGTTGCTCCTTCGTCGACAACGGTGACACACTGGGCCCCAGGCCAACGAGCTGACGCGGGATCTCTTTTCATCCAGGGGCAAGTCGCGTGCCTGCCTCGCCATGGAGAAAACCATGAGTGATAAACCTGTACCCGGCCGGCGGGGGCTGCTCAAAGCCCTGGCCGTCGGTGTCCCCGGCGCAGCGTGGGCGCCCCGCGCGATCAGCGCCCCGGACCCTGCCTCCCCCACTCCCCATCAAGAAGGTGCCGCCACGGGCGGCGCCGCCAACCGAACGCTCAAATTTTTCAACGCGCAGGAAGCCTTGACGATGGATGCCATCGCCGCGCGCCTGATTCCGGCCGACGACCTGGGGCCGGGCGCCAAGGAAGCTGGCGTGACGTTCTTTCTGGACGGCCAGTTGGCCGGCGCCTGGGGTGCGGGCAGCCAGCTCTACCGGCAAGGCCCGTTTGAACAAGGCACGCCGGAACAGGGCTACCAGCTGTCGTTCACGCCGGCCGAGATGTTCCGCCGCGGACTTGCCGCGCTGGACGCCGCCGCGCGCAAGCAGGACGGCAAGCCTTTCGCCGAGCTGGACGCCGCGCGGCAGGACGCTTGGCTGCGCGACATGCAGGAAGGCAAGCCGGATTTTTCGCCATTGCCGTCAGGCGTGTTTTTTCAGGCGCTGCTCGAAGGCACGATCGAAGGCTTCTTTTCCGACCCGCTGTACGGCGGCAATGCCGACATGGTGGGCTGGAAACTGGTGGGATTTCCCGGCGCGTTTGCCTCGTTTTCTAACGATATCGAACGCCACGGCGTGATCTGGGCCGGCCAGCCGGTGTCGATTGCCAACGCCGTGGGCCACACGATGACGCCGGGAGGCAAGCATGGCTAAAACGCTGCCTGCGGTAGACGTGGCAATCATCGGCGGCGGGTGGACCGGCGCCATCATCGGCAAGGAACTCGCGGCCGCCAAGCAGCGGGTCGTGGTGCTGGAACGGGGCGAGGCGCGTTGGCCCTCGCCCGATTTCCAGGGCCCCAATGTCCACGACGAACTCAAGTACACGCGGCGCCATGAACTGCACCAGGACGCCGCGACGGAAACCTACACGTTCCGCAACAACACGGACCAGAAGGCGCTGCCGATGCGGCGCTGGCAGTTCGCCTACCCCGGCACGCATCTGGGCGGCGCGGGCAATCACTGGTCGGGCGCCTACTACCGCTTCGATCCGACCGACTTCGTCATGCGCAGCCATTACAACGAACGCTATGGCAAGGACATCTTCGACAAGGAGCTGACCTGTCAGGACTGGGGCGTGACGTACGACGAACTGGAGCCCTACTTCGACCGCTTCGACTACCTGATCGGCGCGTCGGGCCAGGCCGGCAACATCAAGGGCGAAAAGCAGGAAGGGGGCAATCCGTTCGAGCCTTGGCGCTCGCGCCCCTACCCCAACCCGCCCATGAAGGTGCCCTACGCGCCCGCGCTGTTCGGCGAGGCCGCGCGCAAGCTGGGCTATCACCCTTACGTGCAGCCGTCCGCGCTCTGCACGCGGCCGTACGTAAACTCCGAAGGCCTGCACATGAGCGCGTGCGTGTACTGCGGGTTCTGTTCGAACTTTGGCTGCGAGCACTTTGCCAAGGCCTCGCCGCAGGTCTGCATTCTGCCCGTGGCCATGAAAATGGAGAACTTCGAGATCCGCACCGGCGCGCACGTGCTGCGCGTGGAGCTGACTCCGGACAAGAAGCGCGCCCGCGGCGTGACGTACGTGGATGCGGCCGGCGAAGAAGTCTTTCAGCCCGCGGACATCGTTTTCCTCTGCGCATTCGGCATCAACAACGTGCGCCTGCTGCTGCTGTCCGGCATCGGCAAGCCGTTCGATCCGGTCACGAACACCGGCGTCGTGGGCCGCAACTACACGCACCAGACCACCTCAGGCGTGAATCTGTTTTTCGATGAGTCGGTCAATATCAACCCGTTCATGGGGGCCGGCGCGGTGGCGGTGACGATGGACGACTTCAGCGCCGACAACTTCGACCACGGGCCGGTGGGCTTTGTGGGCGGCGGCTATCTGCAGATCCAGGTGGTCAGCGGCGCGCCCATCGGTTTTCATCCGACGCCCAAGGGCACGCCGTCGTGGGGATCGGAATGGAAGAAGGCCGTCGCGCGCCACTACAACCATGCGGCGAACATCACCATCACGGGCTCGGCGCAGCCGTGGCGCGGCGGGTATCTGAGCCTGGATCCCACGTACAAGGACGCCTGGGGCCTGCCGCTGTTGCGCGTGACCTACGACTTTCCCGACAACGACATCCGCATGTCGGCGTTCCTGACCGAGAAAGGCGATGAGATCGCACGCGCCATGAAGGGCATCGCCCGCACCGAGCCCGGCCCGCGCAAGCGGCCGTTTTCGGCCACGGCCTACCAGTCCACCCACCTGACGGGCGGCGCGGCCATGGGCGATGATCCCAACACCAGCGTCGTCAACCGCTACGGACAGTCGTGGGACGTGCCCAACGTGTTCGTCACGGGCGCGGCTTTGTTTCCGCAAAACTCGGGCTACAACCCGACCGGCACCGTGGGCGCCACCGCCTACTGGATCGTAGAGAAAATCAAGGCGGACTATCTGCGTTCGCCGGGCCCGCTGGTGTCATCATGAGCGAACATCGCAAAGGCATCTTTTTCACCGTCGGGCTGATGATCGCGGTGCCGGTCATCACGCTGGTCGCCACCGGCGTCCAGATGATGGGCGCCGGCGGCGACGAGGCGATCCGGGCCTCCGCCGTGCCGCAGCCGCCGCCACCGGCAGCCAGCCCGGCGCCGCAGGTGGCGGCTGGCCAGGCCGCCGCGCCTGCCGCACCGGCAGCAGCACCTTCGGCAACAGGCACAACGCCTGCCGCCCCTGCCGCTCCGGGCGCAGCTCCCGCCCCGATGAAACCCGTGCCCGGACGCAGCGCCACCGATTTCACCGCGTCGCGCCCTGACTGGGAAAAATGGCTGAACGAGGCCGATCCCGAAGCGGGCAAGCAGCTTGCCGCCAACGGCAAACCCGGCGCCGCGGTGCAGGCCTGTGTGGCCTGCCACGGCCCCGCCGGCATCACGCCAACCGGCGGCATCTTCCCCAACCTGGCAGGCCTGCGCAGCGAATACCTGGCCAAGCAACTTGCCGACTTCCGCTCGGGCACGCGCGTGCAGCCGCTGATGAATTCGATTGCCCGCGCGCTGACCGAACAGGAAATCGGCCAGGTGGCGGCCTACTACGGCACGCTTGCCGGACCGCCGCTGCACGTGGGCGAGTTTGGCGGCGAGGCCGCCCGCCGGCTGGACGTTGACGGCGACGGCGCTCGCGCGCTGCCCGCCTGCGCCAACTGCCACGGACTGCGCGGCATGGGCGAAGGACCGCTGCTGCCGCGTCTGGCCGGTCAATCGCGCGAGTATTTCACCGACCAGATGAACGCGTTTCGCAATGGCTCGCGCCAGAACGACGACGTGGGCGTGATGCGGGCGTTTTCGCAACGCCTGACCGATGCCGAGATCCAGGCGCTGGCGGCGTACTACGCGGGGCCTGCGCCTGCGCCGCGCTAGTGTCGATGGCGTCATGACGGCGTAACGCCCCAAGGGAGTACAATCGCGTCCGCCGCACCCGCAATGGGTGCGCGGCTGCGACGCTGTCGCGATCCCAGATGGACCCGGCCTGCCGGGTGGCTCGGCCGGGCGCCTATCCCTCGGACAACTCTCAAGCACCACGGGCGTTCGCCCTCATTTGCCATAGTCGGCTGCCGCACTCCGCTGCCGCGCACACCGGCAACGCGACCCACGCCTGGCGCTTGTTCAATTCAGCTTAGCCAATCAATGTCAGTTCTTTCCAAGCTTCGTCGCGACTGGATGGCCAATCCGCGCGCGGACATTCTCTCGGGCGTGCTCGTCGCCCTTGCCCTGATCCCCGAAGCCATCGGCTTTTCCATCATCGCCGGTGTCGACCCTCGCGTCGGCCTGTACGCCTCGTTTTCCATCGCGTTCATCATTTCTTTCATGGGCGGGCGACCCGGCATGATCTCGGCCGCCACGGCCGCCGTCGCGGTGCTGGTTGCGCCGCTGGTGCGCGATCACGGCGTCGGCTACCTGTTTGCCGCGACGGTGCTGATGGGGGTCGTGCAGATCGCAGCCGGCTTTTTGCGGCTGGACCTCCTGATGCAGTACGTGTCCCGGTCGGTCGTGACCGGCTTCGTCAACGCCCTCGCCATCCTGATCTTCATGGCGCAGTTGCCGCAGCTGATCGGCGTCACGTGGGTGACCTATGCCATGGTGGCCGCCGCGCTGGCCGTCATCTACCTGCTGCCGCGCCTGACCACCGCCGTGCCGTCGCCGCTGATCGCCATCATCGTGATGACGGCCGTGTCCATCTTTGCCGGCCTGGACGTCAACACGGTGGGCGACATGGGCACGCTGCCGTCGGCCCTGCCGTCGTTCGCAATTCCCGACGTGCCCTTCACGCTGGAGACGCTGCGCATCATCCTGCCGTACTCGCTGACGATGGCCGCGGTGGGCCTGCTGGAATCGATGATGACGGCGCAGATCGTGGACGACATGACCGACACGCCCAGCGACAAGCGGCGCGAATGCAAGGGCCAGGGCATCGCCAACCTCGTCACCGGCTTTCTGGGTGGCATGGGCGGCTGCGCCATGATCGGCCAATCGGTCATCAACGTGCGCGCCGGCGGCCGTACGCGGCTGTCGACCTGCGTGGCGGGCGTCTTCCTGCTGTTCCTGATCGTGGCGCTGGGCCCGTTGGTGGCGCGGATTCCGATGCCGGCGCTGGTGGCCGTGATGATCATGGTGTCCATCGGCACCTTCAACTGGCGCTCGCTGCGCAACCTGGGCTCGCATCCGTGGCAGTCGTCGGTGGTCATGCTGGCCACCGTGGCCGTGGTGGTCTGGACGCATGACCTGGCGCGCGGCGTGCTGGTCGGCGTGGTGCTGAGCGGCCTGTTCTTTGCCGGCAAGGTGAAAGGGCTGCTCGACGTGGACGCGTCGCTGTCCGAGGACGGCCGCACGCGCACCTACCGCTATGCCGGCCAGATCTTCTTCGCCTCCGCGTCGCGGTTCTCGGCGGCGATCGACTTCCATGAGGACGTTGACCGCGTGGTGATCGACTTGTCGGCCGCGCACTTCTGGGACATCTCGGCCGTCGGCGAGCTGGACAAGGTGACGCTCAAGCTGCGCCGGGCCGGCCGCCAGGTCGACGTCGTGGGGCTGAACGAGGCCAGCGCGACGCTGGTCGGCCGCTACGCGCAGCCGGGCGCGTCCGCGGGGCATTGACCCGCGCCGCGCCTGTCATCTGGCCTAGGTTTCGATGAAGGCCAAATTCAGGCGGCGAGCCGCGTGACGACCGCGGCTGGATCCCAGCGGCGGCCCGGCACGGCCGCCAGCAGCGCCTGCGTGTAGGGATGGGAGGGATTGCTGAACACGTCGGCGCACACGCCCTCTTCCACGACGCGGCCCGACTTCATGACGGCGATGTGGTCGCAGACCTGCGCGGCCACGCGCAGGTCGTGCGTGATGAAGACGATGGACAGGCCCAGTTGCTCGCGCAGCCGGGCCAGCAGCGCCAGCACCTGCGCCTGCACGGATACATCCAATGCCGACACCGGTTCATCGGCGATCAGCACTTGCGGCCGCATCGCCAGCGCGCGCGCCAGGCCGACGCGCTGGCGCTGGCCGCCCGAAAACTCGTGCGGAAAGCGCCGCACGGCATCAGGCGACAAGCCCACCAGTTCAAAGAGTTCCTGCGCGCGGGCCAGCGCCTCGCGGCGCGGCGTGCCATGCACGATGGGGCCCTGCGCCACGATCTCGCCAACGCGCTGTCGCGGGTTCAGCGATCCGTACGGATCCTGGAACACCATCTGCACGCGCTGCGCATGGGCGCGGCGGGCGCGCGCGCCCTTGAACGACAGCGGCTCGCCGGCCAGCGTAATGTCGCCGCCATCGGGCGGCAGCAGTCCCAGCAGTGTGCGCGCCAGCGTGGACTTGCCTGACCCGCTTTCGCCCACGATGCCCAGCGTGCCGCCGCGCCGCAGCGTCAGCGTCACGTCGTCCACCGCGTGCGTCACACGGCCGGGCCGGCCGAACCAGCCGCGCTTGCGGTAGGTCTTGGACAACCCCTGCGTGGTCAGGATCGCAGGCGCGTTCCCGTCAAGGTCGACGCGGACCGGCGCGGGCGCCAGCGGCGGCACCGCGGCGATGAGCGCGCGGGTGTACAGATGGCGCGGATGTTCCAGCACCTGGTCGGCCGTGCCGCTTTCCACCAGTTCGCCGCGCTGCATGACGGCGACGCGGTCGGCAATCTCGGCCACCACGCCAAAATCGTGCGTAATGAAAAGGACCGCCGTACCCTTGCGGCGCTGCAGGTCGTGGATCAGATGCAGGATCTGCGCCTGCGTCGTGACGTCCAGCGCGGTTGTCGGTTCGTCGGCAATCAGCAGCGCCGGTTCCAGCGCCAGCGCCATGGCGATCATCGCGCGCTGCCGCTGTCCGCCCGACAGCTCGTGCGGATAGGCGCCCAGCGCCTGCGCGGGGTCGGGCAGCCGGACGGATTCCAGCAGGTCCAGCGTGCGCTGACGGATCACGGCGCGCGACAGCCGCGTGTGCGTGCGGAACACCTCGGCGATCTGGTCGCCGATGGTGCGCAGCGGATTGAGCGCGGTCATCGGTTCCTGGAAGATCATGCCGATGCGCTGGCCGCGCAGCCGGCGCAGCGCATCGGGCGCAAGCTTCAGCAAGTCCTGCCCTTCCCAGAGCACGCGGCCGGCGCTGGCATGCACCCCTTGCGGCAGCAGGCCGAGAATCGTGCCGGCCGTCAGCGATTTGCCCGATCCGCTTTCCCCGACGACGCAGACGATCTCGCCCGGGTTGACCGCCAGCGTCACGCCCTTGAGCGCATGCGGCCGGTCGGCGCCGGGCGGCAGGTCGACGGTAAGGTTTTCGATGCGAAGCAGTTCGGTCATGATCGTTTCAGCCTGGGATTGAGAGCGTCGTTCACCCCCTGCCCGACCAGCGATATCGCCAGGACGGTCAGCAGGATGGCAATGCCGGGAATGGCGGACACATACCACTGGACCCGGATCACCCCGCGGCCGCCGCCGATGAGGTTACCCCAGGACGGCACGTTGGGGTCCGACAGGTTCAGAAAGGCCAGCGCGCTTTCCAGGAGGATCGCCGTGGCCATGATGACGCTGGCGTAGACGATCACAGGCGGCAAGGCGTTGGGCAGGATCTCGCGGAAAATGATGCGCAGGTCGCCCATGCCCAGCGCCCGGCCTGCCTGCACGAACTCGCGGGTCTTGAGCGTCAGGAATTCAGAGCGGGTCAGCCGCGCCACCGGCGGCCACGACACCAGCCCGATCGCCAGCACCACCGTGCGCAGGTCCGAGCCGAACACGGCCACCAGCACCAGCAGCAACAGGAAGTTGGGCAGGATCTGGAAGGCCTCGGTCACGCGCATCAGCAGGTCGTCGGCCAGGCCGCCGTAATAGCCCGCCACGGCGCCCAGCACCACCCCGATCAGCACCGACACGACCGTCGCGGCAAGGCCGATGGCCAGCGTGACGCGCGCACCGTGCAAAATCTGCGCGGCGATGTCGCGCCCCACTTGATCGGTGCCCAGCAGAAAGCGCGCGTTGTCGCCGGGCCACTGAAGCGGACGGCCGGCCAGACTGAGCGGATTGCGCGGATACCAGAAGTCGGCGCCCAGCGCGGCCGCGCAGACGGCCGTCAGCAGCACCAGGCCCAGCACGGCGACGGGGCTGTGGAAGTAACGGCGTAGCGTTTCCATGGTTCAGCTCCGGACAATGCGCGGGTCAAGCCGCGCATACAGCAGGTCGACGATGAAGTTGATGGCGATCACCAGCAGCGCGGACACGAACACGATGCCCAGCAAGGTGTTCAGGTCGCGCTGCACGACAGATTCGTACGCCAGGCGGCCCAGGCCGGGCAAGGCGAAGACGCTTTCGACCACGACCGACCCGCCCAGCATGGTCCCGGCCTGCAGGCCCAGCAGCGTCACCATCGGCAGCAGCGCATTGCGCAGCATGTGCCGCGCCACGACTGCCGTTTCGCGCAGCCCCTTGGCGCGGGCGGTGCGGATGAAATCGTGCGAGGCCACTTCCAGCATCGATGCGCGCATGATGCGCAGGTAGATGGCCAGAAAGATCAGCGCCAGCGTCGCGGTGGGCAGGATCAGATGCCACGCGATGTCCAGGATACGGGTCAGGCCCGTGTAGCCGGACGCAATGGTCTCGAACCCACCGGCCGGCACCCAGTCCAGCCACACCGCGAACACGAAGATGCCCATCAGGCCGAACCAGAACGATGGCGTGGCGCAGAACACCAGCCCCAGCGTCGAGATCAGCCCGTCGGCCCAGCCGTTGACGCGCCGCGCCGCGACGACGCCCAGCGCCATGCCGCCCGCAAAGGCGAACGACAGCGCCGATCCCATCAGCAGCAGGGTCGCCGGCAGGCGCTCGGCGATCACGGCGGCCACCGGCTTGCCATAGATGGCGGAATAGCCCAGGTCCAGATGCGCCAGCCGCCACAGATAGTTGCCCAGGCGCGCGCTGGCTGACTCGTCCAGTTGGTAATGCGAGCGCATGGCCGCAATGGTGGCGGGGTCGGCGCCACCAATCTGCGCCACCAGCGCGTCAACGGTATCGCCGGGCGCCAGCTGCAGCAGCAGGAACAGGCCCGCCAGGATGATCAGAAGCGCGGGCGCCGCCGCCAGAAGCCGCCGCGCCGCAAGAGTCAGGAACCCCATGCCGCGGTCCTAGGCCGACAGCCAGGCGTCATGCCAGTCGCTGGACGGCCAGCGCGCATTGTTGTGGCCGTTCTGCAGCTTCCAGCTTGCCACTGAATAAAACTGGCGTTCGGTCGCCATCCAGATGGGCAGCTCGTCGTTGACGGCCTGCACCCATTCCGCGTACAGCGCGCGGCGGCGGGCCGCGTCGATTTCGGACGCGGCGTCGTCGATCAGCTTGTCGACCTTGTCCGACTGCCAGCCGTACTGGTTTGTCCAAGGCGCGCCCGCCGGGCTGCCCGATCGGTACCAGACCGTCGTGGACACCGCCGGGTCGCCGCGGTACTGGTGCCAGCCCGTGGCGATGTCGAAGTTGTGTTCCTTATAGACGGAAGACAGCGCGCCCGCGATGTCGTACTGCACGATCTCGACCTTGATGCCCACGGCTTCCAGCGACTGCTGGATGAAGGTCGCCAGCAGCGGCACGTCTTCGCCGTTCTGGATGGGCACCAGCTTCAGCGCGAAGCGCACGCCGCCGGCGCCGCGCTTGTACCCGGCCTCGTCCAGCAGCGCCTCGGCGCGCTTGACGTCAAACGGATACGGCGGCTTGCTGCCCGCCGGGAAGAAGGCCTCGGACGACGACGGAATGGGGCCGGTGGCCGGCTTGCCCAGCCCATACAGGAAGTTCTCGATAAAGAATTCGATGTCGATTGCATGGACAATGGCACGGCGCACGCGCACGTCGGCCAGTTCCTTGCGGCGGAAGTTGAATTCCAACGTGTTGTTGAACACGTTGGCCTCCAACCCCTTGCTGCGCACCTCGAACTGCGGGTTCTGCTTCAGGCGGTCCAGGTCGGCGAGCGTCAACTGCGAATAGGCGCTGAGCTGAAGCTGGCCGGTTTCCAGCGCGGCCGTGGCGGCCGACTTGTCCGTGATGATGCGCCAGACCACGCGGTCCAGATACGGCTCGCCCTTGCGCCAGTAATTGGGGTTGCGCTCGGCAATGATGAACTGGCCGCGCTGGTACTGCACGAACTTGAACGGGCCCGTGCCGACCGGCGCGGTGTTCGCCGGGTTCTCCAGCACGTTGGTGCCTTCGTACAGATGGCGCGGGACGACATAGCCCAGATCCGCCAGCGCGCGCAGCAACAGGTCCAGCGGCATCGGCCGGCTGTAGCGGAACACCGCCGTATGCGCGTCGGGCGTATCGACTGCCTCCAGATAGAGCTGCAGCGCGGTGCCGAAATTCAGGTGCTTCTTCCACAATTCCAGCGCGTTGTACTGGACATCAGCCGACGTGAACGGCTTGCCGTCGTGCCAGGTCACGCCTTCGCGTAGCTTGAACGTGATGGTCTTGCCGTCGGGGTCGGCGGTCCACGCGGTGGCAAGCTGCCCGACGGGTTTGCCGGCCGCATCCAGGTCCACGAGCGATTCGATGATCTTGCTGGTAACGATGTACACGCCGGTCGAGGCGCGCAGCGCGGGATTCAGGATCCGCTGCTCGGACCCAAGGTGCACGTTCAGCACGCCGCCATGACGCGGCGCGGCGGATTGCGCGAAGATCGACGTGGGAAATGCCATCGCGGCGGCAAGCGCCCCGGAAGACAACAGGAACTCGCGGCGGGTGGTGCGCATGTCGGACTCTAGTTCTACCTGGTTGGAAGCTGCGGATCTTAGGCCTGCGCGACATGGCTTGAGAAATGCTGATTTCTCATTTGCTCATGCGTCCCCCCGTATCGCCGCCGACAGAACAAGTCGTGTCGCTTCACGTTTCGTTACTCGCCGGGCACGCCACTTGCTCAAACCGACGGATCGCATCTGCCGGAGTTTTCATGCCCGCTTCGCATTCCCTCGACACCACGACGCTGACGGTGCTGACGGTCAATACCCACAAGGGCTTTACCAGTTTCAACCGCCGCTTCATGCTGCACGACCTGCGGGAGGCATTGCGCACCGCAAAGCCGGACGTGGTGTTCCTGCAGGAAGTCCTGGGTGAACATCAGACGCATGCCGGCCGCCACGAGTCATGGCCGGCGCAGTCCCAGTACGAGTTCCTGGCCGACACGCTGTGGACGGACTTTGCCTACGGCCAGAACGCCGTTTATCCGGAAGGCCACCATGGCAATGCCATCCTGTCGCGCTACCCGATTGAAAGTCACCACAACCACGACGTGAGCGTGGACGGCCACGAGGGGCGCGGTCTGCTGCACTGCGTGCTGCGGCCCCCTGCCCTCGCCTCGCCCGTGCATGCGATATGCGTGCATCTAGGCCTGCTCGAGCGTCATCGCGGCGAGCAACTGCGCCGCTTGTGCAAGCTGGTGTCGAACGACGTGCCGGCCGACGACCCGCTGCTGATTGCCGGCGACTTCAACGACTGGCGGCTGCGCGCTGATGCCCTGATGCGCGAATGCGGGACCTCGGAGGTGTTCACCTCGCGGTTGGGCCGGCCCGCGCGGACGTTTCCCGCGCGCTGGCCGCTGTTGCGGCTGGACCGCATCTATGTGCGCAGCGTGCGTGACTGGCAGCCGGTGCCGCTGGCGTCCCGCGTGTGGTCTCGCCTTTCCGATCATGTGCCAATTTGCGCGGAGATTGCGCTATGAACCTGGGCTGGCGCGAAAACAACCGATACACCCTGCTGGAAAACGGCACGGAGTACTTTCCCGCGGTCGTCGAGGCCATTGATTCGGCGGCCAGCGAAGTGCTGGTGGAAACCTTCATCCTGTTCGACGACGTCGTCGGCAAAGAGATCCAGCAGGCCCTCATCCGCGCGGCGCGCCGGGGCGTCAGCGTCGACCTGCTGGTCGACGGCTACGGCTCCGACGAACTGAGCGAGGCCTTCATCGGCGCCATGACCGAGGCCGGCGTGCGCTTTCACGTCTTTGATCCGCGTCCGCGCTTTCTGGGCGTGCGCACGAACGTGTTCCGGCGCATGCACCGCAAGATCGTGGCCGTCGACCGCCAACGCTCCTTCATCGGCGGCATCAACTTTTCCGCGGACCACCTGCCCGATTACGGACCGGAAGCGAAACAGGACTACGCCGTTCTGGTGGAAGGCCCGCTGGCGGCCGACATTGCCGACTACGCGCGCGCGGCGCTCGGCAAGGGCAAGCGCGGGCTGCGGCGCCGTCCCGCGCGCATGGATCCCCTGCCCGCCGGCGACGGCGGGGGCCGGCTCGTGGTGCGCGACAACGTCAGCCATCGCAGCGACATTGAACGCTACTACCGCGCGGGCGTGCGCTCGGCACGCTCGGACGTGCTGATCGCCAATGCGTACTTCTTTCCTGGCTACCACCTGTTGCGGGATCTGGTGAAGGCCGCCCGCCGCGGGGTGCGCGTGCGCCTGCTGCTGCAGGGCGAACCCGACGTGCTGGTCGCCCGGCTTGCCGCCTCGATGCTCTACGACTACCTGATGGACAACGGCGTGGAGATCCACGAGTACTGCAAGCAGCCGCTGCACGGCAAGGTGGCGTGCGTGGACGAGGACTGGTCGACGATCGGCTCCAGCAATCTGGACCCCCTGAGCCTTGCGCTCAATCTGGAAGCCAACGTCGTGGTGCGCGACGCGTCGCTGAATGCGGCCCTGCGCAAGAGCCTGGACCGGCTGATTGCAGAGGACTGCCGCCCCGTCGAAATGCCCAAAAACTCGCGGCGCCGGTTGCGCCGCCTGTGGCTCGGGGTGGTGGTGTTCCACTTTCTGCGGCGCTTTCCCGCATGGGCCGGCAGCCTCCCGGCGCACAAGCCGCGCCTGCAGACCGTCACGGCGGACACCGGCAGGGAGACGGCATGAAGATCCTGCACTCGTCGCCCATGCGGGCCCTGCGGCGCCGCTGGCCGCGGATCAAGCGCATTCTGCCCGTGCTGGTCCTGATCGTGGTGGCCGGCCTGCTTTATTACTTCGGGCGGTCCGTGGACTGGCCGCAGGTGTGGGTGGCGATGCGCAAGATTCCCGGCCAGACCATTGCCATTGCGGCCGGCCTGGTGGTGGCGGGTTACCTTGCCTATGGCAGCCTGGATCTGCTCGGCAAAAAGTACACGCGGCATCACCTGCCCGCGCCCAAGGCGCTGGGCGTGGCCATGTTGAGCTACGCGCTGAACCTGAACCTGGGCGTGCTGGTGGGCGGCTTGGGCGCGCGTCTGCGGCTGTACACCCGGCTGGGCTGCCGCAAGTCCGTGGCGACGCGCGTCGCCCTGTTTGCGGCGGCATCGAACTGGATCGGCTATGCCTGGCTGGCGGGCATCGTGTTCGCCTTGGGCGTGGTGCCGGTGCCGGCAGGCTGGGAAATCGGCTCCGGGATGTTGCGTCTGCTGGGCCTGGCCCTGCTGGCGCTGGGGATCGCCTACGTGGTGACATGTGCGAGGGCCAAGCGCCGCAGCGTCACCTGGATGGGCCACCACATCACCTTGCCACGCGCCCGCATGGCGGTGGCGCAATGCGCCGTGGCCGCGCTGTCCTGGTCCCTGATGGGCGCCATCTGCTTTGTGCTGTTGCAGGGCAAGGCGAGCTACCCCGCGGTGCTCGGCATCCTGTTGTGCACCAGCTTCGCGTCAGTCATCACCCGCGTGCCCGGCGGCCTGGGCACCACCGAGGCCATCTTCGTGGCCGCGCTGGGTTCGCAGATTCCGCCCACCGAAGTGCTCGGCGCGGCGCTGGCGTACCGCGCGGTGTATGCGCTGGCGCCGTTGTGCCTGGCGCTGGTGGCCTATCCCCTGATCGAGCTGAAACTGGGCATGCGCAAACGCAAGGGAGAAGCCGCTCCCCCCGGTCAGGCTCGCCATCTGCCATGAGGCCCGCCATGAATCGACCCCAACCCGACTCAGCAGGCACCGTCGCCGCCTACCCCCGGCGCACCGGCGCGTCCGAACATGAAATTGCGTCGCAGGAGGCGCTGGCGTTGCGGATCGCGGCATTGCTGGGCCGGCGCTTCGTGCCGGACTTCCGGCCGACCCGCAATCGCGGCGAGCCGCCGCCCTACTACGTGCCCGATCGCAGCATCACCAGCCTGGCCCGCGCGAACAAACTGGGCATCACGCGCGCGGCCGACTTGTTTGGCGGGGTGACGCCGCACGCCTTCGTGGCGACCAAATCCATCACCCATGGCGTCGTCGACGCGCAGGCGAAATCGCCGCAGGGCTGGGTGCGCCCGCTGGCCGGCGAGCTGGAAGAGGTCGTGTTGCGCGGGTACACCGCGTTCACGCTGGACGATGCGCACCGCGCGGGCGAACGTCTGCTGCAGGCGGGCCCGCTGCGGCTCAAGCCGGCCGACGCCAACGCCGGGCGCGGCCAGGTCGTCGTGCGCAATGCGCAGGAGCTTCGCGCCGCGCTGAACGGCCAGGACGCCGCCACCATGCGCCGGCTGGGGCTGGTGCTGGAAGAAGACCTGGCGCAGATCGCGACCTACAGTGTGGGCTGGATCCGCGTGGGCAAGCTGGAAGCGTCGTACGTGGGCACGCAAAGCCTCACCCGGGACAACAACGGCGAGCCGGTGTACGGCGGCTCGGCGCTGACATTCGCGCGCGGCGGGTTCGACGAACTGCGGGCGTTGAACCTGTCTGACGAAGAACGGCAGGCAGTGGACCTGAGCTGCCGTTACGACACGGCGGTATCCACCGCGTATCCCGATTTTTTCGCGTCGCGCCGCAACTACGACGTGGCGATCGGCCAGAATGCCCGCGGTGAGCCCCGCGCGGGCGTGCTCGAGCAATCGTGGCGAGCCGGCGGCGCCAGCATCGCGGAGCTTTCCGCATTGCAGGCGTTCATGCTGTCCCCGTCGCTCAAGTCGGTGTCCGCCTTTACGCGCGAACGCTACGGCGCGGACGAGCCGGCGCCCACGTCGGAGCAATACGTGTATCGCGGCGAGGATTCCGCCGTGGGTATGATCACCAAATCGGGGGGCATTCTGGAGGACGACAATGGCCGCCTTTAGCGACCCAATCGATATCGAGGTGGCGGACCAGCGGCTGGCCGGCACCTTTCTCACGCCCGAAAGCAAGGTGCCGGGGGTGCTGTTCATTCACGGCTGGGGCGGCGACCAGAAGTTCGATCTGGCCCGCGCCAAGGGCATCGCCGCGCTGGGCTGCGTCTGCCTCACGTTCGACCTGCGCGGTCATGCCGCCACGCAGGCGCAGCAGATGCAGGTCTCGCGCGACGACAACCTGCGCGACGTGATGGCCGCCTACGACCGGCTGGCCGCGCATCCGTCCCTGGACAGCGGCTCGGTGGCGGTGGTGGGCAGCAGCTACGGCGGCTACCTGGCCGCCATCCTGACCGGGCTGCGCCGCGTGCGCTGGCTGGGCCTGCACGTGCCCGCGCTGTACCGCGACGACGAATGGATGCTGCCCAAGAACCAGCTCAACCGAGAAACCTTACGCGCCTACCGCAATTCCCACATCGAACCTGAAAGCAACCGCGCGCTGTCGTGTTGCGCCAACTTCACAGGCGATGTGCTGATCGTGGAGGCTGAGCACGATGTCTATATCCCGCACTCCACGATCATGAACTACCGGTCGGCGTTTCGCAGGTCGCATTCGCTGACTCACCGCATCCTGGACGGCGCGGACCATGCGCTGACCGACAAGGCCTCGCAGCAGGCCTACACCTCGATCCTGGTGAACTGGGTGACGGAGATGGTGATGGGCGCGCGGGTCGGCCGGGCGCGGCCTGTGCCGTAGCCGCGGCCGCGGCAACGGCAAGCCGGGCGACGGCAGATCAGGGCTTCGGGCTCAACATGTCCGACAGCGCGTCGCCCAGTTCCTTGACGGCGCCCGCCACGCCTTCCGCCGCGCCTTCTGCCCCTACCCCGATGGCGTGCCCGAACCCGCGCGCCACCTGCGCGGAAAAGCCGCGCGTGACCGAGAACTTGGGGTTGTCCAGGCTGCCAGCCAGTGCGAATTCAAACCGGATGACTCCGCTCTTGTCCTTCATGGCCGCCAGCACCGCCTTGCGCGGCAAAGAAAACAGGCTGCCGTCGCCGCTGAACTTCAGGTTGTGCAACGCCACGGTGCCCGACGCCTTGAGTTCGCGGCGCGCGATGGCCGTCTTCATGTCCAGGTCCATGGAGCCGCCGGACAGCGAGCCCGCGCCGTTATCGGCCAGATAGGGCGCCGCATGGCGGATATCCATGTTGCGCACCGCCACCGTGATGTCGGCATCCGCATCGCCCACCACCAGCTTGCCCTTTGCCCGCACGGTGGCCTCGCCGTTGCGGTTGTCTTCGACCTTGCCGGTGAATTCCAGGTCGCTGGCGGTGCCGTCGCCAGGGATCACGACGGGCTGGAGGTGAGCCTGCACGTCCTTGAACGGAATGCGATGCGGCGGCTTGGACACCGCGCCGTCCAGATAATCCAGGCGGCCGTCGCGCAGGATGAGCTCGGCCACGCGGATGGGACCGTTGCGCCGGGTCTTGCCGTCGCCGTCGCCGGCGCGCAGCGCCGCCTGCAAGGCGGGAGAAATCTGCATGTCGCCATCGGGATTGCGCACCACGGCGAAGTCGAAGCCTTCGACGATGATCCGCTTGAACACGGCCTCGCGGCGCAGGAACGCGGTCCATTCCGGTTCAAGTTCAACGCGCCGGGCACGCGCGCCGGGCTGACCGGACGCGCCCGGCACGGCGACGTCTGTCAGCACCACCTGATGCAGGCCAACCTGCACGTTGCCGACCTGGCTGCGCGGCCCCAGAATGCTGGCGATGCGCTGCTCGACCACGCGGGTGGCGGCCAGCGCCAGTACCGCGATCACCGCGCCAATCAACAGCAAAATCGCCAGGGCGGTGCCCCAGCGTGACCGGCCTCGCGCGTCGGCTGCGTTCGAACTCATTATGGTTTCCGAAGTTGTAGGGGACGTCGGCACGAAAGCCGCCGCATGCCTTGCACCATAGCGAGGCGCGGCGGCCGGCGCAACCTGACCATCGTCCGGGATGCGCAATCGTTCATCAATGCTCGATAAGGATGAGACGGTTTGCGGCGCAAGGATGCCTCAATCCGTTCTACGCCTCAAACCTTGTCCCGCCGCCACGACAGGCGCCAATAGCGTTCGGGACGGAAGGCCGACGCGCCTGCCAGCGACATGTCAGGCTGCGCGTCGAGCGGATCAAGCGCCAGGCTGCTGCGTGCGGCCAATGCGCGTTGCCGGGCGCGGCCGACGTCAACCTCCGGCCCGACATCCAGCGGCGAGGCCAGGATCCTGCGGCCCAGCAATTCGGCCAGGCGTTGCTGGACGGCCCCCGGCTCGGCCTCCGCGACCTCTTCGTAGGTCACCCACTCCACGCGGTGGAACAGCGCGCGCAAGGTGAGGCAAGCCTCGGACACGCGCACGTGCGCGGCACTGCACAGCCCAAGCGGCATCAGAACGACACGCGGCCGCAGGGCGGACACTGCCGCGGCCAATGCGCCCGTCAGGCGCCCCTCCTCGCCGCTTTCCAGATACTCGTCGTGCAGCAAATCCATCTGCACGCCCCGCACGCCAAGCAGCGACAAGGCGCGATCGTTGCGGGCGCGGCGGTCAAGAACGGCCTGCCGGCCGTTCTTGACACCGCAGTCGCGGTCCGCCGCGCTGATCGCGTCGGCCACCAACGGCAAGCCGGAGTACACCGTCAGAACGGTGCTGTCCGGACGCGCGGCGAGCAGCCCCGCACAACTGACGACAGCGTCGTTGAAGCAGGAAGAAACTGCGACCAGTCTGCCCTCGCGAAGCATCCCGTCCTCGCTGTCCGGCTTACCAGTACGGGGGTTGGTTGTAGTACTGATGGATACCACGCGCCCAGGTCTCGTCCGCCATGCTGGGCCAATTGTCCTTGTCGAACCCTTCCGCGTTCTTGAGCACGTCCTTGTCCACATTCAGCACGAAGCACTTGCGGTCGGTATCCAACGTCAGCGCGCTCCACGGAATGGCGTACAGCTTGTCGCCGATGCCAAGGATGCCGCCGCGCGACAGCACGGCATACGCAATGCGGCCGCGTGGCACGTCCACCATGATTTCCTGGATGCTGCCCAGCGTTTCGCCAGCGGGGTTGTACACGTCGTTGCCTTCCAGCGTGCTGGCCGCCATGACTTCCGGTCCGGGTCCGCTTGGATCGCTCTTCGGGCCGCCCACGATCTTGGTTTCACCTTGCGCCTGGCCGGCGCCTGTCAATGGTTGGTTCATGGTGAGTCTCCTTCGATGAATGGTCCGCGTGGCGAACGGCTCGCCACGCCGCCCCGCCATCAAGCAAGCCGTGTGCCAAAGCCGCGGAGTCTTGTCTGCGCGGGACCGGCGCCTGGAGTAGCGGCATTTTTTACATTCGTCCCCACAAAAATGCCGGAGCCGGCCCTGCAGTGCGCAGAGCCGGCTCCGGCGGTGGCATTACGCCCGGCGGGCGTTAGCGGCGCTTGCCGTGATCCGACATCATGCAGATGCCGGCCAGCACGCCCAGCAGCACCGCGCCTGCGATGCTCTTCCAGGCGTTTTCATGCACGTAGTCGTCCGTCGCGTGCGATACCTCGCGTGCCCGCGACCACGCGGCGCGTTCCCAGCCGCGTGCCTGATCGCGCGCGGCGTCCAGCCGCTGCTTGAGCTTGTCGCGCGCGGATTCGATTTCGGATCCGCTGTAGCTGGCAGTGCTGCGCAGCAGATCCTCGGTGCCCGAAATCAGGTCACGCATCGTTTGCGAAGACGTGTCCGACGAGTGAAACATATCGCGCAGCCTATCTCGCTTGTTCATGAGTTCTCCTTGAAAAACTGCGGGTCGCTCCCCCCGCGGCACGGCGCACGCGGAGCGCGGCCCGCAGGCCGCATGCCTTGCAGGACCGTCACAGATGGTCGATGCCCGGCGTCTGCTGCGGGTCCAGACCCGGCATGGGATTCGGAATGCTGTCGGGAGGCCAGTTGCCTTTCTCGTCCTTGCCCGTTTCCGGGACATCCGGCTTGGGTTGTTCGGCGGGCGAATGGTCGGGCGTTTGCTGACCGCCCTGCCCGGGCTGTTGGGAACTCGTCCCTCCGGTATTTGCCATGATGTGCCTCCTGAAATGAAAAGATCGTCGGGCCGGCGTGTCAGCCCGCCCACCATTGCTTGATCGTGGCGCGAAGCGCGGCGCCGCCCGAGGCGGCATCTTCCTTGCGCAACGCCTTGAAGTACGCGCCGATCTGTTTGGCCGGAATGTGCGGGGGCAACGGCGGCATCTCGGGGTCGGTCACCATCTCCAGCACCACCGGACGTCCTGCCGCCAGGGCGCGGTCCCACGCCGGGCCCACGTCGTCGGGGCTGTCGACCCGGATGCCTTCCAGGCCCAGCATCCGGCCATACTCCGCGTACGAAAACTTGGGCAGCCACTGCGAATCCGGAAAACGCGGATCGCCGCCCATCACCCGCTGCTCCCACGTCACCAGGTTCAGGTCACCGTTATTCAGCACCATGACGACCAGCGTAGGGTTGCTCCAGTCCTTCCAGCGATGGGCGATAGTGATCAGTTCGTTGATGCCCAGCATCTGCATGGCGCCGTCGCCCACCAGCGCGATGACCGGCCTGTCGGGATAGGCCACCTTCGCCGCGATGGCGTACGGCACGCCGCAACCCATCGTGGCCAGCCCGCCCGACACCGATCCCATCATTCCCGCCTGAATGTCGATATTGCGGGCGTACCAGTTGGCGGCCGAGCCCGAATCGCACGTCAGGATGGTCTGCGGCGGCAGCCGCTTGGACAGCTCCAGGAACGGCCGCTGGGGATTGATCGGCTTGGCGTCGACCATGGCGCGGGCATGCACCGTCTCGCGCCAGGCGGACACCTGCTTTTCGATCCGGTCACGCCAGCGCCGCGCTTTCTTGGGTTCCAGCAGCGGAATCAACGCCTCCAGCGTCAGCCGGCTATCACCCACCAGGCCGATTTCGACGGGATAGCGCAGACTGAGCTTGCGCCCGTCGAGGTCGATCTGCACCGCGCGCGCCTGGCCTTCCTGGGGCAGGAATTCCGCATACGGAAACGACGTCCCCACCATCAGTAGCGTGTCGCACTCGTTCATCATGTCCCAGCTGGGCTGCGTGCCCAGCAGGCCGATGGCGCCCGTCACGTAAGGCAGGCTGTCCGGCAGCACGGCCTTGCCGAGCAGCGCCTTGGCCACGCCCGCGCCCAGCAGCTCGGCGACCTGGCTGACCTGTTCGCCCGCCTGCAGCGCGCCGGCCCCGACCAGGATCGCCACCTTTTCGCCGCGATTCAGGATGTCGGCCGCGTTGCGCAGCGCGTCCGGCCCCGGCACGGCGGCGTGGGATGTGATGCCGATGCCGGTGTGCACCGTGCCGTGCTCGCGCGGCGGCACCGGCACGGCCGGCAGATCCTGCACGTCGTTCGGAAAGATGACGCAGGTGACGCTGCGGCGCTCCAAGGCGATGCGCATGGCGCGATCCACCATGTGACGCGCCTGCTCGGCGGTCGTCGCCATCTGCACGTAGTCGTGCGCGACATCCTTGAACAGGCTGATCAGGTCGACCTCCTGCTGGTAGTCGCCGCCCAGTGCGCTGCGCGCCTGCTGCCCGACCAGCGCGACTACCGGCTGGTGATCCAGCTTGGCGTCGTATAGACCATTGAGCAGGTGGATGGCGCCCGGACCCGACGTCGCCAGGCACACCCCCACCTGACCGGTGAACTTTGCGTGCGCGCAGGCCATGAATGCCGCGCTTTCCTCGTGACGGGCCTGGATGAATTCCAGCGGCTCCTCGGTGCGGCCGAAGGCGCCGATGAGCCCGTTGATGCCATCGCCGGGGTAACCGTACACCTTGCGCACGCCCCACTGCGACAGCCGCTTCAACACGAAGTCCGACACTGTTTCCATACATTTCTCCCGGCGGTCGTCGTTGAAAGCGACTGCATTCAGCAACCGCCGTTCCTGGCCCCGATGGGAATTTGGGAGGTCGTGCGCAGATAAAAATTACAAAGCGCTCGGGCGATAAGCGTTGCGCGCGTCGCCTGTCCATCATTTGGATGACAGGTATTTCTGCTGCATTGCGCAATTTTTAGTGCGGGCCACGGTTTGGGCACAGCGCTTGCGTAAGGAGAGGCCTCGGCGTAATCGCGATCGAGTCGCAACTGTCTCGACCGGCCTATCAACTGGAGCAAGCATGGCAAAGACGAGAATCCTGATCGTGGCGGGAGAAGCTTTCCCTCTGGCCAAAACAGGCGGCCTGGGGGATGCGATAACGGGGATGGCGCGCGCGCTGATCGAGGCCCGAATGCCCCTGAGCGTGATGTTGCCCGGGTATCGGGGCGTCAAAGCCAAGCTGAACCGCGTCCGGCAGGTTGCCACGCTGCAGGACCTGCCGGGCGGCCCGGCCGCGCTGCTGGAAGGCAAGTGCCCGCAGTCCGGCATCGACTACCTGATTCTGGAAAACGATGCCCTGTATGACCGCGGCGGCCTGTATGTCGACGAGCACGGCAAGGAACATCCGGACAATGGACTGCGCTATGCCGCGCTGGCGCACGCTGCCGTGCGCGTGGCGGCCGGCCTGCCGGGCGTCATGCGCCCCACACTGGTGCACGCGCACGATTGGCACGCCGGTCTGGTGCCGCTGCTGCTGCGCGCCGCAGACCTGCCGGACGTCAAAAGCGTGATGACCATTCACAACCTCGCGTTCCAGGGCCTGTTCCCGATGGCCCACGCGGACGAATTCGGGGTGCCGGAATGGGCTCGCAACGATGACGGCGCGCAGGCCTGGGGCCAGCTCAATTTCCTGAAGGCTGGCATCCGCTACGCCGACCGCGTGACGACGGTCAGCCACACGTACGCCCGCGAGATCATGACCCCCGCGTTCGGCTGCGGCCTGGACGAGCTGTTGCGCAGCCGTGCGGACGACCTGTTGCCGATTCCGAACGGCATCGACGACGTGCTGTGGAATCCTGCGCGTGATCCGTACCTGCGCAGCCATCGCTATTCCGTCCGCGACCTGACCAACAAGATCCACTGCAAGGCCGCGCTGCAGCGCGAGTTCGGCCTGCGCCCGGATCCGGGCGCGACGCTGATGGGCATGGGCAACCGCCTGACTGAACAGAAAATGGCTGACGTCGCCGTGCACGCGCTGCCGGAAGCGCTGGACCGCCACCCCAACCTGCAGATCGCAATCCTGGGCCAGGGTGACCACCGGCTTGAAGAAGCGTTGCAGGACATCGCCCGGCGCTACCCGGGGCGCTGCAGCACCCACATCGGCTACGACGAGGGCATCGCCCATCGCCTGCACGCCGGGTCCGACATCTTGCTGCACGCCAGCCGCTTCGAGCCCTTCGGCCTGACGCCGCTCTACGCCATGCGCTATGGCACGCTGCCCATCGGATCGCGCGTCGGCGGCATGGCCGACACCATCCAGGACCCGGGCCCGCGCGCGCCGCTGTCGGCCATGTCATCGGCCACCGGCCTGCTCTTCGAAGGCGACACGCCGCAGGCAATGAGCGCCGCCATCGAGCGCGCGATCGATCTGCGCGCTCACGGCATTCTGTGGCGGCTCATGCAGCGCAACGCGATGAATACCGACTTTGGCTGGCGCGCCGCCGTCAGTCTGTACGCCAGCCTGTACCGGTCGCTGGTGGAGCCGAACTACCGCGATGCGGCGCCCGCCCCTGCCTTGCAGCCGGCCACCGTTTCCGCCGTCAACCGCCGCCAGCCGCGCACAGGTGGCGCCATGCCAGCCGCCATCTAAGGAGCGACACCGGTGTCCCATCCCGCCGTCCCCGCGCCGTCCCGCGCCCCGATACGTCTTTATCACGCCCGCAACGGCCTGCCGGACGGCGAAGCCGCCGTCCAGGCGCTGAGCAAACGGCTTGCCCAACGCGGCTTCAACGCCGTGCTGGTGCCGGCCCCCTGGCTGACTGGGCCGCAGCCGGGTTCGCTGGCCGCGCAGGACGCCGACACGGCGATGCGGGATGGGCAGGCAACGCCGATCATCGAGTGGTACACGCAGGCCTCGGCGCAATTGTCGGCGCACGGATTGGCGCTGTTCGTGGATGTGATTCTGGACCGCAGCGCGCGCAACGCCGTGGCGGCAACCGCCGCGCCGGGCTGGTACCGCTCGCTGCACGAAGAACCCGCGCGCGATCCGCGGCTGACGCAGGAAGAGCGGGGGGTGCTGCATTTGCCCGAAGGCGCCCTGCCCCCCGGATTTCTGACCGCGTGGACGGAACGTCTGCTGGGCTGGGCCCGTAGCGGCGTGAAGGGGCTGGTTTTCCAGGCGCCCCACCGCTTGCCTGCAGAGGCCTGGCGTGAGTTGGGCGGCGCGCTGCGCGCACAGAATCCCGACGTGCGGCTGCTGGCGTGGACACCCGGTCTGTCGCCCGCGGATCTGGCGGCCTTGCGCGACGCGGCGTTCGACGCGGCGTTCTCGTCGCTGCCGTGGTGGGACTTCAAGTCTTCATGGCTGGCCGAAGAAGACGCGCGGCTGCGCGCCATCGGCGAGGTCATCGCGGCGCCGCCGCAGTCCGGTGCGCTGCGCCCAACGGAGGACGGCAGACGCGCCATCTGGAGCGCGGCCGTCACCGGCGATGGCTTGATGCTGACGGACGAGGACGAACGGCGGCTGCCGGATGTGGAAACGGTGAACGCCTGGTTTGCCGGACCGCGGCTGAAAGGGCCACTGTGCATGCTGGGCGGCCGCGATGGCAGTTGCACGGCGCTGCTGCGCGACGCGGGCGACGGCGCCACGCTGGCGCTGGCGATCAACCCCTCGGCCACCCAGGATGCGGCGATGGACTGGGACGCGCTGGCGCCTATGCTGCCGCCGGCAGATCTCGTGCCGTTCACCCCGCCCACCGGTCTGCAGAATCAGGCCAACGATCTGGCGGGCGGCGAGTGCGCGATGCTGATGTTCCAGCCGACGCAGCCGGTGCGCGACGCCGTGCGCCATCACCGCACCCGGGCCGATGATCTGGCCAACCAGCGCGTCGCGCTGGAGAACATCAGTCCGGCCGTCGATGGCGGGGCCTATCCCGTCAAGACCATTCCGCACGCGCGTATCGTCGTGCAGGCCGACATCTTCATGGACGGCCACGATCAGCTGGCCGCTGAAGTGCGCTGGCGCGCCAAGGACGAGGCACGTTGGCACATCGTGCCCATGACGCGCGGCCTGAACGACCGCTGGGAGGCCGCCTTCCGGCCGCGCCGCATCGGCGCGCATGAATTCGTCGTCGCCGCCTGGTTTGACGCGTGGCACACATTTACGCATGACATCGAGGTCAAGCACCAGGCCGGCCGCGACCTGAGCCTGGAAGTGCACGAGGGCCTGGCGCTGCTGCGCGATGCCCTGGCGCGGGCGCAGGCGGGCTCACCCGCTGGCGCTGACGCAGAGCCGGTGCGCGAGGCGCTGGCCGCCTTTGCGGACGCCGACCTGGCCAACCCCGTTCCGCCGACGGCTGAGCAAGTCGCCGTGCTGCTCGATCCCGCGCTGGCGCGGGCGATGCACGAACTGGACGACCATCCGTTTGAAGCCGTCACCGCCATTGCCTACCCGGTCTGGGTGGACCGCGTCCAGGCGTGCCATTCAAGCTGGTACGAGCTGTTTCCGCGATCGCAAGCCGCCGAACCCGGGCGCCACGGCACCTTCGACGACGTGATCGCGCGGCTGCCCGACGTGCGCGAGATGGGCTTCGATGTGCTGTACATGCCGCCCATCCATCCGATCGGCCAGCGCAACCGCAAGGGGCGCAACAACAGCCTGCGCGCCGAGCCCGGCGACGTGGGCAGTCCTTACGCCATCGGCGCGCAAAGTGGCGGGCACGACGCGATCGAGCCCGCGCTGGGCACGCTGACGGATTTCCTGAACCTGGTGGATGCCGCCGCGCAGCACGGCATGGAGATCGCGCTGGACTTTGCCATCCAGTGCTCGCCGGACCACCCGTGGCTGGCTCAGCATCCGGACTGGTTCTCGTGGCGGCCCGACGGCTCGCTGCGCTACGCCGAAAATCCGCCCAAGAAGTACGAGGACATCGTCAATGTGTCCTTCTATGGCGGGCAGAATCGCCGCGGACGCAAGCTGGGCCTGTGGCGGGCACTGCGCGACGTGGTGCTGTTCTGGGTGAACCATGGCGTTCGCATCTTCCGCGTCGACAATCCCCACACCAAGCCGCTTCCGTTCTGGCAGTGGCTGATCTGCGAGGTCCACGCCAAGCATCCGGACGTCATCTTTCTGTCCGAGGCGTTTACGCGCCCGAAGATGATGTACCGCCTGGCGAAGATCGGCTTCACGCAGTCGTACACCTACTTCACGTGGCGCAACGAGCGGGCCGAACTGGAAGCCTACCTGCAGGAGATCTCGTCGCCGCCCGCGGCCGACTTCTTCCGGCCGCATTTCTTTGTGAACACGCCGGACATCAACCCGTTCTTCCTGCAGACCTCGGGACGCCCGGGCTTTTTGATCCGCTCGGCGCTGGCCGCGCTGGGGTCGGGCCTTTGGGGCGTCTACAGCGGCTTCGAGCTTTGCGAAGGCGCGGCGCTGCCGGGCAAGGAAGAATATCTGGACTCCGAAAAATACGAACTGCGGCAACGCGACTGGCACGCGCCGGGCAACATTCGCGCCGAAATCACACGCCTGAACCAGATCCGCCGCGCCAATCCGGCGTTGCAGACGCATCGCGGCCTGACGCTGACCACCAGCACCAACAACCGTGTGCTCGCGTTCTACAAGTCCACGCCGGGCCACGGCAACGTGGTCCTGACCGTCATCAGCCTGGATCCGTTCCAGGCGCAGCAGACGCGGGTCGAGGCGCCGTTCTGGCTGTTCGGCGAGGCCGACGCCGGCCAGCTGTCCGCCGAAGACCTGCTGACTGAAACCCGCGAGACCTGGCACGAGAAGCACCGCACGCTGACGCTGACCCCCGACCAACCTTATCGCGTGTGGCGGCTTTCGCTGCACGGATGAAGCCCGCGCCCAACGCCATGATGAGTAAAGCCCAACCTATTCAGGACGATCCCCTCTGGTACAAGGACGCCGTCATCTACCAGTTGCACGTCAAATCCTTTTTTGACTCGAACGGCGACGGCGTCGGCGACCTGCCAGGCCTGATCTCCAAGCTGGACTACATCGCCAGCCTGGGGGTCAATACCATCTGGCTGTTGCCCTTCTACCCCTCGCCACGCCGCGACGATGGCTACGACATCGCCGACTACCGCGGCGTGCATCCGGACTACGGCACCATTGCCGACGTGCGCAAGCTGATCCGGGCCGCGCACGCGCGCGGCCTGCGCATCATCACCGAGCTGGTGGTCAACCACACGTCGGACCAGCACCCGTGGTTTCAACGGGCGCGCGCGGCCAAGCCCGGCTCGGCGGCGCGCAATTTCTATGTGTGGTCCGACAACGACAAGGCTTACGCCGGCACGCGCATCATCTTCTGCGACACCGAAAAGTCGAACTGGACCTGGGACCCGGTGGCCAACGCCTATTTCTGGCACCGCTTCTATTCGCATCAGCCCGACCTGAACTACGACAATCCGCAGGTGCTCAAGGAAGTGCTGTCCGTCATGCGCTATTGGCTGGACATGGGTGTGGATGGTTTGCGCCTGGACGCGGTGCCCTACC
The DNA here is from genome assembly GCF_040775605.1 of Achromobacter animicus. Classification (NCBI taxonomy): domain Bacteria; kingdom Pseudomonadati; phylum Pseudomonadota; class Betaproteobacteria; order Burkholderiales; family Alcaligenaceae; genus Achromobacter; species Achromobacter animicus. Next base: position 3,008,865 of record NZ_JAYGJK010000001.1, on the reverse strand, counting down.
TGGTCGAGCGCGAGGGCACCAACAACGAGAACCTGCCCGAGACGCACGATGTGCTCAAGCAGATCCGCGCGGTCATCGAGGCCGAGTATCCGGGCCGCCTGCTGCTGGCCGAAGCCAACCAGTGGCCCGAAGACGCGCAGGAGTATTTCGGCGCGGGCGACGAATGCCACATGTCCTTCCACTTTCCGCTGATGCCGCGGATGTACATGGCGATCGCGCAGGAAGACCGCTTTCCGATCACCGACATCATCCGCCAGACGCCCGACATTCCGCCCACCTGCCAATGGGCCATCTTCCTGCGCAACCACGACGAGTTGACGCTGGAAATGGTGACCAGCCGCGAACGCGATTACCTGTGGAATGTCTATGCCGCCGAGCCGCGCGCCCGGATCAACCTGGGCATCCGCCGCCGCCTGGCGCCGCTGCTCGAGCGTGACCGCCGCCGCGTCGAACTGATGAACAGCCTGCTGCTGTCGATGCCCGGCACGCCGGTGCTGTATTACGGCGACGAACTGGGCATGGGCGACAACGTGCATCTGGGCGACCGCGACGGTGTGCGCACGCCGATGCAATGGTCGCCGGACCGCAATGGCGGTTTCTCTCGCGCCGATCCGGAGCGCCTGCCGCTGCCGGTGTTGATGGGACCCTTGTACGGTTACGAGGCCGTCAACGTCGAGGCGCAGCAGCGCGACCCGCATTCGTTGCTGAACTGGACGCGCCGCCTGCTGGCGCAACGCGGCCAAAGCCATGCCTTCGGGCGCGGCACGCTGCGTTTCATCTTTGCCGGCAACCGCAAGATCCTGGCCTACCTGCGGCAATGGGAAGACACCACGATCCTGTGCGTCGCCAACCTGTCGAACGCGGCGCAGCCGGTCGAGCTGCACATGCAGGAGTTCAATGGCCGGGTGCCGGTGGAGATGCTGGGGGGCACGCCCTTCCCCGCCATCGGTGAACTGCCTTACCTGCTGACGTTGCCGCCCTACGGCTTTTACTGGATGGACCTCAGCCAGGACGCCGCGCCGCCCGGATGGCATGCGACGGCGCCCGAACAGATGCCCGAACTGATCACTCTGGTGCTCAAGACGCGCGGTGGCGCGGCGCTGACCGATGCGTCGCGCGCCACGTTGGAACGTGAAATCCTGCCGCAGTATCTGGCGCGCCAGCGCTGGTTTCCCGGCTCCGAACCGCCCTCTCGTGCGCGCCTGGCCTACGCCACGCCGTTCGAGTCGGCGGACGGCGAATACTACTGGGCCGAGATCGAGCCCGAGGACGGCGCCAAGGGTATCCGTGCGCAGGCGCCCTTCGTCCTGGTCTGGGACGAAACCGCCGTCATCCAGTACGCGATTGCCCGCGTGCGCCGCGGCGCCGAGGTCGGCGTGCTGGCCGACGCGTTCCTGCAGCCGGGGTTCGTGCGCAGCACGCTCAAGGCCATGCAGGCCGGTGGGGAGCTGGACGGACGCAGCGGCGGCAAGCCGGGCGATAAGCCGGGCGTGATCCGCTTCCTGCCCGAGGCCGGCCTGAAAGACATGGACTTCGATGGCGACGTGGACATGCATTGGTTGGCGGGCGAACAGTCCAACAGCTCGGTCATCGTCGGAAACCAGGTCATCCTGAAGATCATCCGCAGCGTGCAGCCTGGCCTGTCTCCGGAATCGGAAATGACGCGCTACCTGACCCGCGCGGGCTACGGCAACATTCCGCCGCTGCTGGGCGAAGTGCAGCGCGTGGACGCCGACGGCATCGTGCATACCTTGGCGGTGGCGCACGGCTACGTGCCCAACGAAGGCGATGCCTGGAGCTGGACGCTGGACTTTCTGAAGCGCACGCTGGCCAACGCGCTGCTGGTGGGGACCTCGCCCGAGGAGTACGAGGAAACGCTGCAGGGCTACGCGGTGATGGCCGCAACCATCGGCGAGCGCCTGGGGCAGATGCACACGGTGCTGGCGGCGCCCACCGATGACGCCGGCTTCCAGTCGCGTCCGGCCAGCGAGGCCGACGCCGAGGCCCGGGCCGAACAGGTGCGCGCGCTGCTGGACCGCGCCGAAAAGAACCTGCGGACCGCGCTCGACAAGCTGGAAGAGCCGTCGCGCGCCTGCGCCGAATGGTTCTTCGAGCATCACGCGCGCCTGGCCGAGCGGGTGTCCGCCATGGCGCAGGCCGAGGCCGGGTCGCCCTGGCTGCGCATCCATGGCGACTTCCACCTGGGCCAGGTGCTGGTCGCGCAGACGGACGCCTACCTCATCGACTTCGAGGGCGAACCGATCAGCAGCCTGGAGGCGCGGCGCGCGCTGGCCTCGCCGTACAAAGACGTGGCCGGCATGCTGCGCTCGTTCGACTACGCCGCGGCATCCATTGCCCGCACCGACCTCATCGGCGGCGCACATCTGGACGCCAACGCGGGCGCGGACGAGGTGCCGGCGCCGACCGTTGCGCCGGCCGAACAGCGCGACGCACTCCTGTCGCGGTTCCGGCAGCAGGCATGCGACGCCTTCCTGCAGGGATACCGCGGCGCGCGCGGCGGCGACCTCGCCGACGGCGCGGACCGCGAGAACACGCTGCTGACGCTGGCGCAGCTTGAAAAGGCCGCCTACGAAGTCAGCTACGAAGCCGCCCACCGTCCGGACTGGATCTCGATTCCGCTGTGCGCCCTGACGGAACTGGCGCGCAGTGTCCTGCTTTCCGCCGCCATCGACGCCGAAGGAAAAACGCCATGAGCGGAGCTCAAACCTCTTCGCCCTCCGCCGATGTGGCGGAGGGTCATATCAACCCCCAGGAACTCACGGCGCTGGCCCACGGGCTGCATGACAATCCGTTCGGCGTGCTGGGCCCGCACGACGGCTGGCTGCGCGTCTTCGTGCCCGGCGCCTCAAAGGTGGCGGTCCTGGATCCGGACGGCGAACGCACGGCATTGACGGAGCAGGCGCAAGGTCTGTTCATCGGCCGCGCGCCGTACGCGCAGGCTGGTGATGGGTCGTCGTACCGCCTGGCTATCCAATGGCCGGCGGCCGAGCAGATCACCGCGGACCCGTACGCCTTCGGCGCGCTGCTCGACGACACCACGCTGCAACGGCTGGCGCAAGGCGCCTGGCGCGAGGCCGGCGAGGCGCTCGGCGCGCATCTGGTCGAGGTCGACGGCGTCAGCGGCCTGCGCTGCGCGGTCTGGGCGCCCAACGCCCGACGCGTCGCCGTGGCGGGCGACTTCAACGGCTGGGACGCCCGCCGCCATGGCATGCGGCTGCGCCATGCGGCAGGCGTCTGGGAGATCTTCATTCCGGGCGTGCGGCCTGGCGAACGCTACAAGTTCGCCATCACCGACCGCAACGGCAACCAGTTCATGAAGGCCGATCCGATGGCGCGGCGCAGCGAGATGGCGCCGGCCACGGCTTCGATCGTGGACGACCCCGCGCCCTACACCTGGTCCGATGAAGACTGGATGCAGGGACGCGGCGCGCGTCAGTCGCCCGATGCCCCCATCTCCATTTACGAAGTTCACGCCGGGTCCTGGGCAGGCTGCGAGTCTGGCGTCTGCGGCTGGGACCAGATGGCCGACAAGCTGCCCGGCTACGCCCGCGCCATGGGGTTCACGCATCTTGAGCTGATGCCGATCATGGAGCATCCGTTCGGCGGCTCGTGGGGCTATCAGCCCCTGGGCATGTTTGCGCCGACCGCGCGCTACGGCCCGCCCGAGGCCTTCGCGCGTTTCATCGACCGCTGCCACGCGGCAGGAATCGGCGTGATTCTGGATTGGGTGCCCGCTCACTTCCCCGACGATGCGCACGGGCTGGCCGCCTTCGACGGCACCTCGCTCTATGAATACGAGGACCCGCGCGAAGGCTATCACCCCGACTGGCACACCATGGTCTACAACCTGGGCCGCAACGAGGTGAAGGCCTTCATGATCGCCAGCGCGATGCATTGGCTGCGGCGTTTTCATATCGACGGGCTGCGGGTGGACGCCGTGGCGTCGATGCTCTACCGCGACTACAGCCGTCAGCCTGGTGAATGGATCCCCAACCGCTATGGCGGCCGCGAAAACCTGGAAGCCGTCCAGTTCCTGCAGGAGTTGAACGACACGGTGCGCGCCGAGGTCCCGGACGCGATCATGGTGGCCGAGGAATCGACCGCGTGGCCGGGCGTCACCGCGCCCGTGTCGGAAGGCGGCCTGGGGTTTCACTACAAATGGAACATGGGCTGGATGCACGACACGCTGCGCTATCTGTCGCAGGATCCCATCCATCGCCGCTACCACCACCACGACATCACGTTCGGCATGGTGTATGCCTTCAGCGAGCGCTTCATCCTGCCGCTGTCGCATGACGAAGTGGTGCACGGCAAGGGTTCGCTGCTGGGCAAGATGCCCGGCGACACGCAGACCCGGCTGGCCAATCTGCGCGCGTACTACGGCTTCATGTGGGCGCACCCCGGCAAGAAGCTGCTGTTCATGGGCGGCGAACTGGCCCAGCCCGCCGAATGGAACCACGACGCCACGCTGAACTGGAACCTGCTGGACCACGCCGGCCACCTGGGCATCCAGCGCCTGGTGGCCGACCTGAACCGGCTGTATCGCGACGTGCCGGCGCTGCACGCGCGGGATGCGGACCCGTCGGGTTTCGCGTGGACGATCCTGGACGATCAGGACAACAGCGTCGTCGCGTTCCTGCGCACCGATGGCCAGCAGCAGATGCTGGTGGTGTCGAACTTCACGCCGGTCACCCGGCACGATTACCGCATTGGCGTTCCGCGCGCCGGCCGCTGGGCCGAACGGCTGAACACCGATGCGTCCCACTACGGCGGGTCCGGCCAGGGCAACCAGGGCGGGGCTCACACCGGCGACATGGCTGCCCATGGGCAGCCGCAGGCCCTGTCGCTCACCCTGCCGCCTCTCTCGACCCTCTTCCTGATGCACGAAGGCTGAATCCATGGATCCGTCCCAACTGACCCGTATCACCGGCGGCCAGCCGACACCGCTGGGCGCCACCAGCGACGGCCTCGGCGTGAACTTCGCCGTGTTCTCCGCGCACGCCACCCGCATCGAGCTGTGCATCTTCGACCCCAAGGGCCGCAAGGAATTGCGGCGCTTCGACCTGCCCGAATGCACGGACGAAATCTGGCATGGCTACCTGCCGGATGCGCAGCCCGGCCTGCTGTATGGCTACCGGGCCCACGGCCCGTACGATCCGCAGAACGGGCACCGCTTCAATCCCCACAAGCTGCTGCTGGACCCGTACGCCCGCCAGTTGAGCGGGCCGCTGCACTGGAGCCCCGCCCTGTTTGGCTACCGCATGAATCACTCGCGGGCGGACATGAGCTTTGACCGCCGCGACAGTGCGCCCGCCATGCCCAAGGCCATCGTGGCCGATGAAGTCCCGTTCAACTGGGGCAACAGCAAGGCGCCGTGCACCTCGTGGAACGACACCACCATCTACGAGGTCCACGTGCGCGGCGCCTCGATGCAGCGCGAAGACCTGCGCCAGCCGCTGCGCGGCACCTGCGCCGCCCTGGCCGATCCGCATTTCATCGAACATCTGCAACGGCTCGGTGTGACGGCGGTAGAGCTGCTGCCCGTCTATGCCTTCCTGCAGGACCACTTCCTGACCGAGCGCGGCCTGCGCAATTACTGGGGCTACAGCACCCTGTCGTACTTTGCGCCCGAGCCCGGCTACCTGATGCAGCACCCCAACGAGCTGCGGCTCGCCATCCGCCGCCTGCACGCGGCGGGCATCGAGGTCATCCTGGACGTGGTCTACAACCACACCTGCGAAGGCAACGAGATGGGGCCGACCTTGTCCTGGCGCGGCCTGGACAACGCCAGCTATTACCGCCTGATGCCGGGCGAAGAGCGCTACTACATCAACGACACCGGCTGCGGCAACACGGTCAACATGTCGCATCCGCGCGTGCTGCAGATGGTGACCGACTCGCTGCGCTATTGGGCCACGTCCTACGGCGTGGACGGCTTCCGCTTCGACCTGGGCGTGACGCTGGGTCGCGAGGGCAACGGCTACGACCCCGGCTCGGGGTTCTTTGACGTCATCCTGCAGGACCCGGTCCTGTCCAAGCTCAAGCTCATTTCCGAGCCGTGGGACATCGGTCCGGATGGCTACCAGCTGGGCAACCATCCGCCCGGGTTCGCGGAGTGGAACGATAAGTTCCGCGACACCACCCGCCGCTTCTGGCGCGGTGACGAGGGCATGCGCGGCGACATGGCGGCCCGGCTGTGCGGGTCGCGCGACATCTTCGATCGCCGCCATCGCCGCCCCTGGTCGACCGTCAACTACGTGGCCTCGCACGACGGCTTCACGCTGGCAGACATCGTCAGCTACGACGGCCGCCATAACGAGGCCAACGGCGAGGACGGCAACGACGGCCATTCCGAGAACTTCAGCCACAACTGGGGCGCCGAAGGACCCACCGACGATCCGCAGATCCTGGAGACGCGCGGCCGCGTGCAGCGCGCGCTGCTGGGATCGGCCATGCTGTCCGACGGCACGCCGATGCTGCTGGCCGGCGACGAATTCGGCAACAGCCAGGAAGGCAACAACAACGCCTACTGCCAGGACAACCCGATTTCGTGGCTGGACTGGACGCAGGCGCAGAGCGACGCCGGCCGCGCGCTCAGCCGCTATGTCGGCCGCCTGACCGCGTTGCGCCGCGCGCATCCCAGCGTGCGCAGCGCCCGCTACGGCGATGCCGGCCAGGAGATCCTGCCGGGCATCCCCGCGATTTCCTGGTTCGACGCTTCCGGCGGGCAGCTGGACGGTCCGGCCTGGGAAGCGGAGCAGGAACGCGTGATGGGCTTGCGGCGCGCCGCGCAGCGCCCCGAAGGCGGCGCCGACGTGACGCTGTTGCTGATGAACCCTACCCACGAAGCGGTCACCTTCACGCTGCCGGAGCCCGCGATCGCCTGGTCGCTGGAGCTGGATTCGGACAAGCCCGCCGCGCCCGCGCCGTGGGACGAGCCGACCGTGACGGTGGCCCCGCATAGCCTGGTCCTGCTGGCCCAGCGTGCGGAACCCGGAGAAGCGCCATGACGCATCCGTATTCCTATGGCGCGATTCCGCTGGAAAGCGGCGTCACGCGCTTCCGGCTGTGGGCGCCCAGCGCCCCGCCCGGTCTCGCGTTGGAGGTCGAGGGCCATCCGCCCATTCCGATGCGCCCCGGCCAGGACGGCTACGCGCAGGCCGACGTGGACTGCGCGCCGGGCACGCGCTACCACTATCGGCTGGACGACAACACCGTCATGCCCGATCCCGCCTCCCGCCTTCAGGACGGCGACGTGCATGGCGACAGCATCGTCGTGGAGCCTGGCGCCTACCGCTGGCGCCATCCGGAGTGGACCGGCAGGCCGTGGGAAGAAACGGTCATCTACGAGGTCCACGCGGGTCTGGCCGGCGGCTACGCAGGCCTGATCGCGCGGTTGCCTGAACTGGCGGCCATGGGCATCACCATGCTGGAACTCATGCCCATCGCCGATTTTCCCGGCGAACGGAACTGGGGCTACGACGGCGTGCTGCCGTATGCGCCCGACACGGCATACGGCTCGCCGGACGACCTGAAACAGCTCATCGACGCAGCGCATGGCCACGGCATGGGCGTGATGCTGGACGTGGTCTACAACCACTTCGGGCCGGACGGCAATTATCTGTCCGGCTACGCCGCGCCCTTCTTCCGCACCGACATCGATACGCCGTGGGGCGCCGCCATCGACTTCCGCCAGGAAGCCGTCAGCACGTACTTCAAGGAAAACGCGCTGTACTGGCTGACCGAATACCGCTTCGACGGCCTGCGTCTGGACGCCGTCCACGCCATCGCCGGACACGAGTGGCTGCACGAGCTGGCCCGCTTCGTGCGCGATGGCGTCTCGGCCGAACGCAACGTGCATCTGGTCGTTGAAAACGACGACAACCGGGCCAGCCTGCTGCGCGGCGACTTCGAGGCGCAATGGAACGACGATGCGCACCATGTGCTGCACCATCTGCTGACCGGCGAATCGCGCGGCTATTACGCCGACTACGCCGAGGCGCCCGCGCAGGCGCTGGCCCGCTGCCTGGCCGAGGGCTGGGTGTACCAAGGCCAGCCGTCGCCCTATCGCGGTGGCCAGCCGCGGGGCGAGCGCAGCGCGGACCTGCCGCCCACCGCCTTCGTGCTGTTCCTGCAAAACCACGACCAGACCGGCAACCGCGCACGCGGCGAACGGCTGACCGCCCTGGTCGACAACACCCAACGGCTGCGGGCGGCCGTGGCGCTGCAACTGCTCGCGCCGCAAATCCCCTTGATCTTCATGGGCGAGGAACGGGGATCGCGCGCGCCGTTCCTGTACTTCACGAGCCATACCGACCCGGAACTGGCGCAGGCCGTGCGAGACGGCCGACAGCGCGAGTTCTCGGCCTTTCCGGAGTTTGCGGGCGACTCGCCCACCGCGCAGCTGCCCGACCCGAACGACGAAGCCACCTACCACGCCAGTTCGCCCTGGCAGGACGAGCCGGATGCGGCCGAGTGGATGCGCGACTATTCCGCGCTACTGCAACTGCGGGCGCGGTCGATTGCGCCGCGCCTGGCGGGTGCGGTCAGCCTGGGTGCCGCGGCGGTCGGCGATCGCAGCGTGTTCGCCCGTTGGGAACTGGCCGACGGTGCCCGCCTGACGGTCTACTCCAACCTGGGACCCATGCCGCAGACCGTCCCGGAATCGCTCATGCCCGGCCCGGACGTGTTCGCGACGCTGTTGTTCGAATCACCCCCCGGCGGACGAGACCGCCTCGCACAAGGCGAGCTGTGCCCGGATTGCACCGTGTGGCTGCTGGAGGAACCGGCATGAAGCGCGCCAAGGCCGAGCCGGACGGCTTATCCGCATTGGCCCAAGACGCCGGCATCGCGGAGCACTGGTCGGATGCTCGGCAGCGGCCGCAACAGGTGTCGCCCGATACGTTGCGTGCGCTGCTTGCCGCCATGGACCTGCCGGCCGCCACGGCCCGCGATATCGAGGACAGCCGCCGCCGGCTGGCGGAGCAGGCCGCGGACGCCCTGCCGCCCATGGTGGTGACGCGCTGCAACGCCCGCACCGCATTGCCCAAGACGGCGCGCGGGCCGTATCGCATCCTGTGCGAGTCCGGCCGCATCCTGGACGGCCACATACAGGCGGGCGCGGACGGCGTGCCCTGCCTGGTTGCGCCTGACGAGCCCGGCTACCACCGGCTGCTGCTGACATCGGCCGAGGCGACGCTGGCGGTTGCCCCGCAAAAAGCGCCCAGCCTGGCCGACCTGACCGGCGCGGCCAGCCCGCGCTGCTGGGGTCTGGCCGCGCAGGTCTACAGCCTGCGCCAGGATGCGCATGCCGCCGTGCCGCGCACGCACGGATTCGGCGATTTCGGCGCGCTGCGCGAACTGGCGGTGGCCGCCGCGGAGCAAGGCGCCGACATGCTGGCCATCAGCCCTGTCCACGCGATGTACACGGCACAACCCGAGCGCTCGAGCCCGTATTCGCCGTCCAACCGCCTCTTCCTGAACGTGCTGTACGCGGCGCCCGGCTCGGTGCTGGGGCAGGACGCGATGATGCGCGCGCTGTCCGGCGTGGAGCCGGCCGAACTCACCGCGTTGGACGGGCTGGATCTCATCGATTGGCCGGCCGCCGCAGCGATCCGGCTGCGGGTGCTGCGCGCGCTGCATGCGGAGTTTGAGCGCAGCGGCGCCGTCAGCCAGCGGGCGCGCTACGCGCAGTTCTGCGAAGACCGCGGGCAGGCGCTGCGCGACCACGCAACCTTCGAGGCACTGCATGCCGCGCAGCGCGCGCCGGACGGCACCATCCCGCCGTGGCAGAAATGGCCGGCCGCCCTGCGCGATCCGGCCTCTTCACAGGTCAGGCGTTTTGCGCAGGACCATCCGCTTGAAGTGGATTTTCATCAGTTCGCGCAGTGGCTCGCAGCGGAAAACCTGGCCGCGGCACACGCGGCCGGCCGAGAGGCCGGCATGCGTCTCGGCCTGCTTGCCGACCTGGCAGTGGGCGCCAGTCCGGACGGCAGCCACGCATGGAGCCGGCAGGCCGACCTGATGCGCGGCATGTCGGTCGGCGCGCCGCCTGACATCTACAACCCGCTTGGACAGGGCTGGGGCCTGACCGCGTTTTCGCCGCGCGCGCTGCACGCGAACGGCTACGCCGCGTTCATCGAGATGCTGCGCGCGGTGCTGGCCCACACGGGCGGTGTGCGCATCGATCACATCCTGGGCATGGCGCGGCTGTGGCTGGTGCCGGAAGGCGCGTCGCCCGCCGACGGCGCCTATCTGCGCTACCCGCTGGACGAGATACTGGCGCTGATTGCGCTGGAGGCGTGGCGCCACCGCGCCTGCGCCATCGGCGAAAACCTGGGCACGGTGCCCGAAGGGTTCGACGACCGGTTGAAGGACAACGGCGTGCTTGGTATGAACGTGCTGTGGTTCATGCGCCAGGCGCCGCAAGCGCAGCCGGAAGCGGGGGCCGAAGGTGCGAAGGCGCCACGCTCTCATGCTGCGGGTGCAGAAGACGTGGGCCCGGACGAAGTGGACGCCGAATCGCCTGCCGGATTCACGCCGCCCGCCGAATGGCCCGAGAACGCCGCCGCCATGACCACCACCCACGACCTGCCGACCCTGCTCGGCTGGTGGAAAGCGCGCGACATCGACTGGCGCGTCAAACTGAACCTGCTGGGCGCCGACGACGACGAGGCAAGCCTGCGGGCCGCCCGCGCGCAGGACCGCGAGATGCTCTGCCGCGCCCTGGACCTCGATGTCGAAGCACCGCCCGACGAGGCGCCGGTCCCCGAGCTGTTGCGCTTTGTGTCGTCCAGTCCGTGCCCGCTGTTGCTGGTGCCGATGGAAGACATCGCCGGCGTGCTGGATCAGCCGAACCTGCCGGGCACCATTGATACCCATCCCAACTGGCGCCAGCGTTTGCCCTTGAGCATCCGCGCGACCTTTGCAGACCCCGCCGCGCAAATCCGCCTGGATGCCGCGCGCGCCGGAAGGAGACAATCTTGAGCACACCGCTAGCCACCGCCCGCCTGCAACTGCATGCAGGATTCACGCTCGATGATGCGTGCGCGCAGGTGGACTATTACGCAGACCTGGGCGTCAGCCATCTGTATCTGTCGCCCATCACGCGCGCGCGCGAGGGCTCCACCCACGGCTACGACGTCATCGACCATGCCGTCGTCAGTCCGGAACTGGGCGGCGAGCCCGCCCTGCTCCGCCTGGCCAGCGCCGCACGCGCACGCGGCCTGGGCCTGATCGCGGACATCGTTCCCAACCACATGGCGGCGAATCCCGCGAACGCGTGGTGGCGCGACGTGCTGGCCAATGGACCGGCAAGCGCGTTCTCGGGCTACTTCGATATCGAATGGAACCCGCCCGCGCCGGCACTGCGCAACAAGGTGCTGCTGCCGGTGCTGGGCGACCCGTACGGCGCGGCGCTGGAGCACGGCGCCATCACGCCGCAATGGGACACCGGCGCGTCCACCCCCGAGCTGGACGTGCATGGACAACGCTTCCCGCTGACGCCGTCGTCCGTGCCGCGCGGCGCCGAGAGTCAGGCCTGGCTGCGCGAGCACGACCCGGCTCAGCCCGGCGGGCGTCAGCGCCTGCATGAACTGCTGGAACGCCAGCACTACCGTCTTGCGTGGTGGCGCACGGCGCCGGACCAGATCAACTGGCGGCGCTTCTTTGAGATCAGCGAACTGGTCGGCGTGCGCGTCGAGGAAGAAGCGGTGTTCGACGCCGTGCACGCGCTGGTCCTGCGGCTGTACGCGCAAGGCGTCCTCGACGGCCTGCGCATCGACCATATCGATGGGCTGGCGTCGCCGGGCGGGTATCTGCGCCGACTGTCGGCGCGGCTTGAGCAGGCCAACGCCAACCGCCCCGCGGCGCTGCGCCAGGAGCAGCCCTACCTTGTGATCGAAAAGATCCTGGCGCATGACGAGGCGCTGGACCCGCGCTGGCTGACGGACGGCACCACCGGCTACGACTTCATGGATCAGGTGAGCGCGGTGCTGCACGACCCGCAGGCCGAAGCGCCGCTGCGGGAGTTCTGGCAAACACTGACCGGCGATGAGCGCGACCCCGCCGAGCAGTTGCGCGCAGCGCGGGTGCGCATGCTTGCCCGCCATTTCCCGGCGGAACGGCAGGCGCTGGTGCGCTGCCTGGAACAGATCGCCGCTCGCGACCTGCGCACGCGCGACTGGACCGCCACGGCGATCGACCGCGCGCTGAGCGCCCTGTTGGCCGCCTTCCCCGTCTACCGCACCTATGCGGAGGACGAGGGCCGCAATCCGGCAGACGCGCTGCAGCGCGAGATCGCGGTCGAGGGCGCGGCGACGGCGATGGCGGCCCGCGAAGGCTCCGCCGACACGACGCTGCTGGCGCAGCTTGCGCAGTGGTTGAACGGCGAAACGGATCACCCCACCGCCCTGCGCCGCTTCCAGCAATTGACGCCACCGCTGGCCGCCAAGGCGCTGGAAGACACCCTCTTCTACCGATACGGCCCGCTGCTGTCGCGCAACGAGGTTGGCGCGTCGCCGGGCTGCTTCAGCCTGTCCGCCGAGGACTTCTTCGCCGCCAGCGCCGCGCGCGCGCGGACGCATCCCCGCGCCATGCTGGCCACCGCCACACACGACCACAAGCGCGGCGAAGATACGCGGATGCGGCTCGCCGTCCTGACCGAGATGCCCGACCGCTGGCAGGAAGCGGCGCGGGGCTGGATAGACGCATTGCCCGGCGGCATCAGCCGCGCAGACCGCTACATGCTCATCCAGACGCTGATCGGCGCCTGGCCCTGCGAATGGCGTGCGGACCCGGCCGACTGGGCGCCCGACGCCCTGCAGCAATGGCTGGACCGGATCGGCCAATGGCAGGAAAAGGCCCTGCGCGAGGCCAAGCTGCACACGAGCTGGACCGATCAGGATCCCACCTACGAAGCCGCCGCGAAAGAATGCCTGGCATGGCTGGGCGGTGATCCCGAAGGCCGCCGCGTGCTGGCCAGCATTGCCGCCTTCGCGCTCGACATTGCGCCAGCCGGGATGGTCAACAGTTTCACGCAGACGCTGCTGCGCAATACGTTGCCGGGCGTGCCGGATCTTTATCAGGGCACGGATCTGTGGGATTTCAGTCTTGTCGACCCCGACAATCGCCGGCCGGTCGATTACGCCCTGCGCGCCAAGCTGCTCGCGGATGGTTCGCACGACGTAGCGATGGACCTGTCCGAATCGGCCTGGCGCACGGGTGCGGTCAAGCAGGCGTTGATCCACCGGGTGCTGATGGCCCGCCAGCGGGCACCCGAGCCTTTTGCGGGCGGCAGCTTCCAGGCTGTTTCGGCGCAGGGCCCGCAAGCCGGTCACGTGCTGGCTTATGTGCGCCAGCACGGCGGCCAGACCGCCCTCATCGTCGGCGCGCGGACGTGCGCGCTGCAGTTGGCCGGATACGCGCGGGGCGATGCCGCCGGGGCGCGAGGATTCTGGGGCGACACGGCGCTGCGCCTGCCCGACTGCATCCCCGGCCTGTCACTGCACGACGCCCTGACAGGACGCCGTGTGCGCGCTGGCGCCGACGGGCTGCTGCCGATGATGGAGCTGCTTCGCGACGGGCCAGCCGTACTCTGCCTGTCTGCCTAGGGCGGCGGTCAACAGCTTCCAAATGCAATTCGGCCCCGGACGCGTCACGGAGGGGGACGCGGCCGGGGCCGTCAAGTACTACGCAAACAGCCGCGCGCTGGTCACACGGCTTGCGTAGCCAACGCCTTTAGCGCTGATTCTTGTTTTGCTGACCGGAAGTCTGACCTTGCTGATTACGGTCTTTTTCCATTTGCTGGCCAGCTTGGCCGGGCTGCTGACCCGGCTGGTTGCGATCCCGGGGATTTTCCTGGGATTGTTGCTTTTGCGGTTGCTTCTGCTGGTCGGGTTGGTTCTGGTTGGCCATTACACGTCTCCTGAATAGAAGCGGAGATATTCCGCACTTATCCTTGAGCAACCGCCGTGCCCAACCCGGTGCGCTGGGGGAAGCGGGGATGGCTGTTTCCGGGGACGGAGGCAGCGGGCGGAATTCCCGCGCCGATCGGTAAAAACTACCCTTGCACAGGCGCTACAGCAAGGTGGAGTGCACAACCGGGCGGCCCGGTTCCGCTTCCTGGCTGGGACCGTCGAACGCATCCAGCCAAGACGACGCATAGGCGGCGGGCGCCGCCAGCGGCTCGCCGCCGTCCCGCTGCGTGCGCAGGCGCAGAATCAATTCGTCCAGCGGCATGGGACGGCCCAATGAGAACCCCTGCCCATAGCGGCATCCGGCCGCACGCAGAGCGGGTATGTCGGCCACGTTCTCCACGCCTTCCGCGACCACGCGCCAGCCCAGGCGGGTCGCCAGCTCCGCAGCCGTGCGCAGAACCTCGAAGGCAACGGCGCTGCGCCGCATGCGCGTGACGAAATACTGGTCGATCTTCACTTCGGACAGGGGAAGCGCGGACAGCAGCTTCAGTGACGCATGGCCGGTGCCGAAGTCGTCCAGACTGACCTCGCAGCCCGCCTCTTCCAGTCGTAGCAGCGACGCGCGCAGCACGTCCAGGTCGTGGATGGGCTGGTCTTCGGTCAGTTCGACGCGCACCAGCGACGGGGGCAATTCCGCGGCGCGTACGCGGTCAAGCAGGAAATCCACGCAGCGCAGTTCGGACAGTGTCGTGGCGGGCGCGTTGATCGCCAGCGGCACGGCCACGCCGACGCGGCGCAGCGTCTGCAGCGCGTCGATGACCCGCACGCATACGCGCTCAAACAGCATGCCGTCCAGCCCCAGCCGGTTCACCGCGGGGATGAAGTCGGCAGGCATGACGATGCCCAGTTGCGGATGCTGCCAGCGCACCAGCGCTTCGGCAGAAACGATGCGACCTGTGAGCAGGTCGACTTGCGGCTGCAAGAGTACGCGCAGCCCATCACGTCCGGTGACCATGGCGGTAATTTCCGCATCGCTGACCACGGGTTGTTGGCAAGACTCGGTATTGATCATCGGCTTGCTCCAGATGCGTCCCGACAGGTTGCCTGCGCTGTCCGGGCGCAGATCGGGACACGATATTGACGCATTCTGCGCTCTCCACGCCATAAAGTCACACACATGTAACCAACGGTGTTAAGGTGCGCAAATTCATGTTTGGCGCGGGTTTCCGGGCGGCTCGGGTGCCGCTTCGTCCGGCCGTTGTGCCGCGGGTCTCCGCCGCGTGGTGCAATCTCCCGCCCTTGTCTTGTCGACATGGTAGGGTTGCCATCTTTCCGGCCTGCCCAGCCAATTTTTCCGCTGCATTTCATCCGCGTGACTAGTCTGCTTACCCGTTGGCGCGCCTCCCTGCGCAATGTGCTGTGGCTCGATGCCCTGCAAGCTGCCGCCATCAGCGCGGCCCCCGTCATCCTTGCCGTGCTGGTGCACGAACCGCGCCTGGGCTGGACCGCCATCGCCGCGTTCTGGGCCTGCTTCGGCGACCCCGGCGGTCCGCTGCGCAAGCGCGCCGGATCGATGCTGGCGCTGGGCCTGATCGGCGCCCTGTACTGCCTGCTGGCCAGCGCCAGCGCCTCACATGTCTGGTTGCTGTTGCCGCTGACATTTGTGTGCTGCACCTTCGGCGGACTGCTGCGCGTGCTGGGCCCCGCCGCCGCCATCGTGGGCACGCTGCTGTCGGCCGGCTTCGTCGTGGCCGCCGAGCTGCCGGCCCCGACGCTGACCGAAAGCCTCTGGTACACGTTGTTCTTCCTGGCGGGCGCGGTGTGGGCAATTTTGATGACGGCGCTTGTCTGGCGCCGCCGGCCCTGGAAGGACGCCACCCATGCGGTCGCCCACTGCTACCGGGGTCTCGCGGACTTTTCCGATGCGCTGGCCCGCATGTATTCCGGCCTTGCGCCGGCCGCGGGGCCGCAGGCCTGGAGCGCCGTCGTCCGCCCGCAGCGCAGCGCCCAACGCGCCGCGCTGGAAGCCGCCCGCGTCCGGATCCGCGAAGTGCTGGACGCCCGCCCGTCGCGCCGGGCCCGCGCGCATCAATTGCTTTACCTGCTGGACAGCGCCGAGGACAGCTTCATTGCGCTGGTCGCCGCCGCCGACCTGCTGGAGTCCAATGCGCCGCGCTGGCTGGGCCGCAGCGCCGGGGCGCACCTGTCGCACGCGCTGCATCGCTACGCCAGCGTCTGCAACGCGATCGCCAGCACGTCCGACGTCAGCGACGCCAAGCAGGCCGAGTGCCTGCGCGAGCGCCTGGCCCACTACAACGCCGGACTGCGCGACCTGCGTGGCGGGGCCATGGCTTATGCGCCGGACTTGGCCTCCGTGGTGCCGGTGCTGGACCGCCTGCTGCACAACGCCCAGGCGGTCACGCAGTCGCTGTTCGATCTGGGCGCGACCCCCGCCGCACCCGCGCACCGCGCCAGCGATGGCACCGGCGCCCGGCAGGCCTGGCGCACGCTGCGCCAGAACCTGCGGTTTGAATCCGATGCCTTCCGCCATGCGCTGCGGGTCGGCGTGGGCGCCACCATTGCCGTGGCGCTGTCCAAGACCTTTGCCGTCAACCACGGCTATTGGATGTCGCTGACGCTGATCTTCATCCTGCAGCCCTACTTTGCGACGACCTGGCAGCGCACTGTCGAGCGGGTGATAGGCAGCGTGGCCGGCGCCATCAGCGCCTCGTTGCTGGGCCTGTTGCTCACGACGCCGCTGTCCGTGGCGCTGGCGGTCCTGCCTATCGCGCTGGGCACGTTTGCCGCGCGCACCGTCCACTACGCGCTGTACACCTTCTTCCTGACGTCGCAGTTCGTGCTGGTCAGCCACATCCAGCAGCCCGAGATCTACGAGCCGACGCTGGCCGCGCTGCGCGCGTTCAACAGCGTGCTGGGCGGCATCCTGGCGCTCTTGGTCGGCTTTCTGGTCTGGCCCGAGAAAGAGCCGCGGCAGCTGGCCGGCGCCCTGGCGCGCGCGTTGCAGCGGCATGCCGATTACGCCCTGGCGCTGGCCCAGGAAAAAAGCGGCGACGCCGCTTCCCGCGACATCGTCGGCCTGCGTCGGCTCGCCTGCCTGTCGGCCGACAACGCCGAGGCGTCGCTCCAGCGGCTGCAGCAGAATCCGGTGCATCGCGACCGTAACGTGGACACCGCCGTGAACCTGCTCAACGCCATGCGCCGCATTACGGCGGCGGGCACCGTGCTGGAGATCCAGCCAGCGCTGCCGCCAGAATCGCCGGCGGCGGCCGCACTGCGGGACTACGGCGCGGTGCTGGCGCACGTGCTGCATCCGGAAGGCTCCGGCCCGGTCCCCGAGGCCCGCGGGATGGCGGTGCCCGCTGTCATTGCCGAAGCCGAACCGGCGCTGGCCGCGCCGCTCGACCGCATCGCACAGCAGGCGCGTCAGATCCGCCAACTGCGCGACCGCGTGCAGCGCGATCCGGCGCCGCAATAGCCGCGTGCAATAGGTGCTTGCAATGGCGGCTTGCATTGAGCCGGCGGGGCGAAACTCAAACCGGCTTGATGCGCATCAATAGAGCGCCCTGGTTAAACGGCAACCATACGGACATGGCTTGTTTAACCAAGGAGGCCCACCATGTACCGCCGCATTTCCGTCCACCTGGACCACGGGTTTGACTGCAAGCGCCGCACCGCGCTGGCGCTGGAACTGGCCAAGCGCCACAAGGCCGAACTGGTGGGGGTCTACGCCAGCTCCGCGCCGCCGCAGTACTACTACGGCGAATCCGTCATGATGTCGCGCACGCTCAATATCATGAAGAACCTGCAGGCCCAGAACCGCGGCGAGGTGCAGAACGCCTTTCTGGAATCCGCCGCCATCGCAGACGTACCGGCCGTCGTCCGCGCCGGTGAATCCTCGCCCAGCGCCACCGTCGCCCTGCACGGCCGCGCCAGCGACCTCATCATCGTCAGCCAGCAAAACCGCGACGATGTCGAGGCCGCCCACGAAAACGAATTCGTCGAACAAACCCTGCTGACCGCCGGGCGTCCCGTCCTGGTGGTGCCGTCCAGCGGCGAATTCCCGGTCGTCGGCGACCGCGTCCTGCTCTGCTGGGACGGCAGCCGCGAAGCCGCCCGCGCACTGGCCGATGCCACCCCGCTGCTGCAAGGCGCCTCGCATGTCGTCGTGCTGACCATGGACGAAGGCGCGGCCACCCGCAACGTCGAATCCATCCCCTTCGAAGATCTGGTCACCTACTTCGTGGCGCACGGCATCTCCGCGCCGGACCACGTGCGCCGAGACATCAAGGGCGTTGGCGTCGGCAGCACCATCCTGAACGCCGCCGCCGATTACAGCGCCGACCTGATCGTCATGGGCGCGTACGGCCACAGCAAATTCCGGGAATGGGCGATGGGCGGCGCCACCGCCTCCATTCTGAAGAGCATGACGGTGCCGATCATGTTCTCGCACTGAGGGCGTAGCCCGCAAAGACGCCGACGCCGCATCCACAAAGGGCGCGGCGTCGGCGTATTCAATATTGGCGCATCCGCCGGCGCCATACTCGCGCCGGCAATCGGCCGCGCGGCGTTACGCAGCCACGAGGTTCGCGTCCCGCACCGGCGTCAGCACAGGCTTGCCGGCAAAATGCGCCGTGGCGTTTTCCAGGAACAGCGCCACGGTCGCCGCCACCGCTTCCGGCGAACGCCCTGCGCTGTGCGGCGTCAACACCACGTTGTCCAGCTGCTTGAGCGCATCGGGAATGGTCGGCTCGCCGTCCACCACGTCCAGTCCGGCGCCGGCAATGCGCTTCTCGGCCAGCGCGGCAATCAACGCGTCCGTGTCGACAACGCTGCCGCGCGCGATGTTGATCAGATAACCGTCCGGACCCAACGCCTCCAGCACGCCGGCGTCCACCAGATGATGCGTGCCGGCGCCGCCGGGCGTGGCCACCACCAGAAAATCAGACCCGGCCGCCAGCGCGCGCGGATTGTCGAAATACGTGTAGCCGGACTCAGGACGGGCGCGGCGGTTGTAATACCCCACGCTCATGCCGAAGCCGTTCGCGCCGCGACGGGCGATTTCCAGGCCGATCGTGCCCAGGCCCAGAATGCCCAGCCGCTTGCCGCTGACCTGCGGGCCCATGAACCCGCTCCAGTGCCCCTGCCGGACCCAGGCGTCAGCCTGTGGCAGCCGGCGCGCGGCGCCCAGCAGCAACGCCATCGCGTGGTCGGCCACGGATACAGCGTTTGCGCCGGGACCATTCGTGACCTCGATGCCACGCGCGTGCGCCGCAGCAAGGTCGATATTTTCATAGCCGACACCCAGCGAGCACACGATGCTCAATTGGGGCAGCGCCGCCATTTCATCGGCGCGCAGGCCGGTGGCGCCGCGCGTCAGGACGGCACGAATCCCGGCGCCGTGGTCCTCGATGGCCTGGGCGCGGGTCTGGTCGGTGGTGGCGAGGATCGGGCGAAAGCCCTGGGATTCGATGACGGGAAGATAGTCCTGAACGCTGTCGATCAGGATCAATAAGGGGATGCTCATGTCGGGCTGCGGGTCTATGTGGGTTGCTGCTGAAACCCGCAGATCTTACGCCCGACGCGGCGCGCGCGCCAGGACTGGCGCCGTGATGGCCCACCGATGCGGCGTGTGCCGCCGCAGTCCATCCTGATGCGGCCCGCCAGACGCGCGCACGCGCCCGGCGGCCGTCAGCGCGTCAAGGCGCTATATGCGTCCCATCAGCAGCAACACAATGAGCACGATCACGACGATGCCAAGCAGGCCGCTGGGGTAATAGCCCCAGCTACGGCTATGGGGCCACGCAGGCACGGCGCCGATAAGCAGCAGGATCAGGATGATCAGCAGGATGGTCGACATAATGACTCCTTGGTCTTATTGATTCGAGTTGTGTAAGAGCGACGCCTCAAGCGTCTTTCGGCGGCACGATTTCCTTGACCGGCGGGGACAGCGGCGGCAGATCCACGTCCGGCTCATCGGTATCCGGGTCCACGGGCAGGTCGCCCGGCGGCGAGCCGGGCGGAATCGGGTCCGGCTTCGGCGGCACATGTAGTTGCAGGACGGTTTGCATTGCACTCTCCTCTGAAGATTCTCTCGCGGGCGGCGCTGCCGGTCCGGCGGGCGGTTCCGGTAGCACGATTGCCGACAACGCCTTCAGCAAGCGCCGTGCCCAAACCCGCGCGCCGCCCGGCGCGGGGCGTTCGGGAACGCGGCATGCTGGGTCGGGGCGCTACCGCGCGCACCCGGAGATTGAATGAGCACCCGCACGCAAAAGGACCCGGATCCCCTGCCCGTCGAAGAGGCGGCGCTGACCTATGTGGACGACACGGAACCCGGCTACACCCGCGTGCGGGTCAATGGCCATACGTTCCACTACCTGGACGAGAAAGGCGCCCGTATCACCAACGAATCGGAAATCCAGCGCATCAACGCGCTGGCGATTCCGCCGGCCTACGAAAACGTGTGGATCTGTCCGTTGAAGGATGGGCACCTGCAAGCCACGGCGCGCGACGCGCGTGGCCGCAAGCAGTACCGCTACCACCCGGATTGGACGGCGGTGCGCGATGCCACCAAGTACAAGAATCTCCTGTCCTTCGGCCATGCCCTGCCGCGCATCCGGCGCCAGGTCGAGCGCGACATGAAGATACCGGGTTTGACGCAGGACAAGGTGATTGCCGTACTGGTGCGCCTGCTGGAGATCACGCTGATCCGCATTGGCGGACGCGAATACGCGCGGGCAAACAAATCCTACGGCCTCACGACGCTGACGCGCCGCCACACCACCGTGGCCGGCAGCCGCTTCCGGTTCCGGTTCCAGGGCAAGAGCGGCGTGGCGCACGACGTCACGGTTACGGACCGGCGGGTCGCCCGCATCATCAAGCAATGCCTCGACATCCCAGGCCAGCAGCTATTTCAATATTTGGATGCGGACGGCGACAAGCGTCCGGTGGATTCGGGCGCGGTCAACGCCTACCTGCGCCACGCGGGCGGCGGGGAATACACCGCGAAACACTATCGCACGTGGGCGGGGTCGGTCATGGCCTATGCCGCGCTGCAGGCGCGTCCGTTCGAGGACGAGCGCCAAGCCAAACAGGAGGCCGTGGACGTCATCAAACAGGTGTCCAAGCGTCTAGCCAATACGCCGGCCGTCTGCCGCGCGTGTTACGTGCATCCGGCGATCATGGAAGCCTACCTGACCGGCACGTTGCCGGCCCGCAAGGCCGCGCCGGCGGGTCCACGCGGGCTCAGCGCCGACGAGCGGCGCCTGCTCGCTTTCCTTCATGAACAGCAGGCGGCCGATGCTTAATCAGAAGATCGACGAGCGCGCGTTTTTGGCACGGGGCTGCGGCGCGGAACCGTCGGCCCAGTTCGACTCGGTCTTGTTGTCGACCACTTCGCGCTTGTCGCGGGCGGCCTCGTCGGGCGTATCGGCATCGGGTTTGTCCGGTAGATTCGGCACGTCGACGGGACCGCTCGGCGGCAGTATCTTAGCGTTGTCCTGCGCGGAGTTGTCGGCGCGCGCCGACGGGGTGGATTTGGGTGCGGACGAAGGTTTCATGGTGGTCTCCAGCCAGTGCGAACCTTCATCCTACGGCCCCTCGCCCGCTGGACAAACTGTCAAGACCTTCAAATTGCAAGCGGATGTGCCGCCGGGCGCCCTGCCCTTGTGTGGCTGCGCGGCGTCGGCCGTTCACAAGGAGATGCAATGCGAGACCCAAACTTCGAGCAATGTGTGCAAGCCTGCTATGAATGCGCGGTGGCGTGCGACCAGTGCGCCGCGAGCTGCCTGCGGCAGAATCCGGCGCAGCTCAGGGCCTGCATCGCCTTGTGCGTCGACTGCGCGGCAGTCTGCCGGCTATGCGCGGCCATGCTGGCGCGCGATGGCGAATTTGCGCAAGCGCTGTGCACGTTGTGCGCGCTGGTCTGCGATGCCTGCGCGCGCGAGTGTTCTACGCACGAATCCGAAAAGTGTCAGATCTGCGCGGGCGCCTGCATTGCCTGCACGCTGGCATGCCGAGACATGGTCGAGGCGTAAGCCTCGCCCCGCCACGCGGCCGTCCGGGCCGGCCGCGACGGCGCATTTTCCGCCCGACAGTCAAGGAGCTTTCGATGGCCACGACGAATACCCCTATGCCTTCCGACTTCCCCGAGAACGGCCCCGACAATCGTGGCGCCTACAGGCGCTCGCGGCATCCGGAAAGCTGGATCGACGAGTTGGAAGCCACACTCAGCGACAGCTCGGCAACTGACCTTGAGGCCTTGAAGGCGCGCCTGGGCGACCAGCTTCAAGCCACGCGTCAAAGCCTGCGCGACGCGTCCGACAACGCGCATGACCTGATGCGCGAAACCCTGGATTGCACCGAGGAATACATTCACGCGCGCCCCTGGCAGGCAGTCGGGCTGGCGGCGGGTGCGGCGTTTCTGCTCGGCATCATCGTCGGCCGTCAGTAGCCGGTCGGCACGGTCGCCGGGAACGGCGTTTGCTTGACTCCCGGGCGCAAGGCGCATCCCGCGCCGCCCAATGGGAGAAAACATGAGCACACCCAAGAACGCCCAGACCGGCGACCGCCCGCACCCCACGCCGCCCATGCCGGGCCAGCACCTGGACGAACAGCCAGGCGTTGAAGCCGACATGGTGCTCAAACCGCAGTACCGGGCGCCCGGCTACAAAGGCAGCGGCAAGCTGCAGGACAAGGTCGCCATCATCACCGGCGGCGACTCCGGCATTGGCCGCGCGGTGGCCGTGCTGTTTGCGCGCGAAGGCGCAGACGTCGCGGTGCTGTACCTGAACGAACACGAAGACGCCAAGGAGACCAGCCGCGCGGTCGAGGCCGAAGGCCGTCAGTGCCTGCTGATCCCCGGCGACGTGCAGGATTCAGCCTTCTGCAACGAAGCGGTGGCGCAGGTCGTCAAGCATTTCGGCAAGCTCGACATCCTGGTCAACAACGCCGCCTTCCAATTGCATACCGACACGCTGCCGGAAATCAGCGACGAGAAATGGGACAAGACGCTGCGCACCAACATCACCGGCTATTTCTACATGGCACGCGCGGCGCTGGAACACCTGAAGACGGGCGACGCCATCATCAACACAGGATCCGTCACGGGCCTGAACGGCAGCGGCAAGCTGCTGGACTACTCATCGACCAAGGGCGCGATCCATGCGTTTACGCGATCACTCGCATCCAATCTGGCCGAGCAAGGCATCCGCGTGAATGCGGTGGCGCCGGGCCCCGTGTGGACACCCCTGAATCCGGCCGACCGAAGCGCCGAAGAGATCAAGTCGTTTGGCGAAAAGACGGACTTGAAACGCCCCGCCCAGCCCGAGGAAATATCACCGGCCTACGTCTTTCTGGCATCGCCCGAATGCTCGAGCTACATCACGGGCATCGTGCTGCCCATCACCGGCAGCGCGGGCGACTGAGCGGCCGCCGATCCCCCACCCACCCTGCCGCGCCGTGCGCCGGACTTCACTTTTCCGGCACAACAGAAGCCGGCGCGGCGCGGGACGCGGGGGACACGGGCGGCGCTTCCCCCTTCGGCGCGGGGTGGATCTTTTCACCATTGACGGCCGGCTCACGCTGCAGCGCGCGGCTCATCGCATAGTGATCTTTCAGCATCGGCAAGGTGCGGACCGCAAAATCACGCACCTGCGCGTCTTCTGACGCTTTCGCAGCAGTCTCAAACAGGCGGTTGGCGGTTGCGTGCGCGTCCACGGCGGCCTTCTGGATGTAAAGCTGGTCGAATGACGCGCCGGTCATGCCGCCCAGCTCGTGGAGCGTCGCGCGTTCAGGCTCGGCCGGCTGATCCGGCAGCGCCACGTTTTTCGCCGCGGCCAGCGCCTTCAGTTCTTTGTTTACCGCTGTGTGCTGTTCGAGCATCTTCGCCGCAAAAGCGCGCACCTGCGCATCCTGCGCGCGCTTGCCGGCGAGCTCGGCGGCCTGTACTTCAAACATGCCCGAGCCCGACGCCGCCTGCAGAAAGCGGGCGTCGGACGCGTCCAGTTCGGCGGCGTGGCTTACATGGCCAACGCCCGCCAGGACGACCGCAGCGGCCACAGCCGCCAGCGAGGGGATGGTAAATGGCTTCATTGTTCTGTCTCCGTGAGCGGCCAGCTGTCTCCGTGAGCGGCCAGGCGGCCTTCAGTTCGCGGTGGTCGGCGCTTCGACGCGGCGCGGCGGGTCCAGCGGATCGAAATCCTGCCATTTGCCGTCCTGCCAGCGGCCATTCGCGCGCTCGATGTCCGTGCCGCCTGCCGCGCGCAGAATCTGACGCGCCTGCTGTTCGCGCCCGATATCCACATGCAGCGCCAGCATCACGCCCGCCTGCCGCACCGGCGGATGGGACTTCTCCGGCTCGCCCGGCGCCGTGCGCACGCGTTTCTTGCGGCCGATCACCCACATGGCGCCCGCCAGCGCGCCGATATAAGCGCCCACGCCTGCTGCTGCGATGGTGATGAAGATGGACGCGGCCAATTGCGCGGCGATTACCCCCGCCACCAAGGCGAACACCAGGCCCAGCAGCGACGCGCCGGCCACTGCGCCGAAGTGCCCGCCTTTGGCGTCCGGATCAGCGACGCGGTCGCCGCCCAACGGAAAGCGTCCGTGCTCGCCTGCGATGCTGACGTAGAACGTGTGGATGTCGTCCTCGGTATAGCCCTCGGCAAACAGCTTCTGGGCGGCCAGCGTGGCTTCGTCGAAGGTCTGGAACCGTGCAGCGACAATCAAGGACATGACAATCTCCCGGTAGAAAATTCACCCAGCAGGAGCAACTTCCATACCCACGCGGCGCCGCTCGGTCCTTGTCTGGCCATCGCGGCATGGCGCTTGCTGCAATTCGG
Source organism: Achromobacter animicus (assembly GCF_040775605.1). Classification (NCBI taxonomy): domain Bacteria; kingdom Pseudomonadati; phylum Pseudomonadota; class Betaproteobacteria; order Burkholderiales; family Alcaligenaceae; genus Achromobacter; species Achromobacter animicus. The sequence continues at coordinate 2,984,069 of NZ_JAYGJK010000001.1, read as the reverse complement.
CGGCAAATGGCGACGTCCGCGGATGTGTCCTGGACGCGCTTTTCCCAACTTGGAGATCCCCCATGCCCCGTATCCCCGACACCGACCTGAACCTTGACGACAGCGGGCGGCCCGACCTGGGCCCAAGCGACTCTTCCGATTCGGCCAGCGACCTGCCGCTGGACCGCCGGCACACCGACAGCGACTCCCAGGCCACCGGCGAACGCGAGAGCGTGGAACCGGACTTCGTGGACGACGACGGTGCAGACGTCGCCACTGATCGCGTCACCGACGCAGACGAAGCCGGCATCTCGCGCGATGCGCCCGATCCCGTCCGCAATGGCGGCTAAGCCCGGCGTCTGCTTCGCGCGGCGCCAGCCGCGCAGCGCGAAGCGCAACGGTCACTTCCCTTCGGGCCGCTTCCCGGGATACTGACCGCCCTCTTCGAACTCAGGCCCTCCGCGGTTAGGCTTCTTGTCTGATTCACGCTTGTAGGGTTCTTCCTTGTCGGTCGGTTTATCCGCGCCGAACTGTCCGCTCTGATTCGACGCTTCCGTTTCGTCCTTAGGGGTGTTGGCCTTGGACTTTCCCGGCTGTTGTTCGTGTTGGGTCGTCATGAATGCTCTCCTTGAAACGCGCCCGTCCGAAGATGGCGGACAGGCAGCGGCTCAATGCGCAAGCGCCGTGCCTGAAAAACCTGGGCACGGCGCTTGCTCTGACCCTGGTCGGGTCCGCCAACTACCGGACCACTTTCCCAAGGAGTCAGTCATGAAGCTGTCCAAAACGATTTGCCCCGCTTTCGCCCTCTGCTTTTCGGTCCTCGCGTTCCAGGCCTCCGCGCAGACTGGCGCTGCCGGCGTTCGCACGAACGATCAGATCGACAACCAATACAAGATGGACAAAAAACAATGCGACGGCATGAAGGGCAACCAGAAGGATGTCTGCCAGCAACAGGCCGAAGCCACGCGCGACAAGGCCAAGGCAGACGCCAAGGCCGCCAAGGAAAAGGCCGAAGCCTCGCATGACGCCGCGAAAACGCGCAATGATGCCGACTATAAAGTCGGCAAGGAAAAGTGCGACGCCATGTCCGGTAATGCCAAGGACGCCTGCATGGCAGACCTGAAGACCCGCTACAACAAATAAGCGGGTCTAGGCGGATTCCCGGGACGGTCCACCCGCCCGGGAATTCTCGCCAGGCAGCGGATAGCCCGCTGCCGCGTATTCCTCAAGACGGTTGTAGAGCGTCTTGGGACTGATGCCCAGCACGGCAGCGGCTTGCTTTTTCACGCCGTTGCAGCGTTCGAGCGTCGCCAGGATAAGACGCCGATCGGCCTCTGCCAGCGTCTCTCCGACAGGCACGCTGACCTGACCGCCAGACGACTCGCCAGCAGGCGAGACCTGCGGCACCAGCATTTCCAGATCCAGCACATCGCCGTCAGCCATGATGAACGCGCGGCGAACAAAATTCTTCAGTTCGCGCACGTTGCCCGGCCATTCGTACTGCTCCAGTGCCGCGGCCGCTTCGGGCGAAAATGCCTTGTTCTTTCCGGATTCCTCGTTGAGCGTCTGCAGGAAGCGCTGGGCCAGAAACTGGATGTCGCTGCCGCGATCGCGCAGCGCCGGCAATTCGATGGGAAACACGCTCAGCCGGTAGTACAAGTCTTCGCGCAGCTTGCCTTCCTGCACCGCCTGTTCCGGATTGCGGTTCGTGGCGGCCACCACGCGGATGTCGCAGGCGATCTCGCGATTGGTCCCCACGCGCATGAACTGCCCTGTCTCCAGCACGCGCAACAGCTTGACCTGCAGGTCCAGCGGCATTTCGGTGACTTCATCCAGGAACAGCGTGCCGCCGTCCGCGCGTTCGAAGTACCCCTTGTGCTGGCGGTCGGCACCGGTAAAGCTGCCGCGCTCGTGGCCAAACATTTCGCTTTCGATCAGGTTGGGCGAAATCGCGCCGCAGTTGACCGCGATGAACGGCCGCTGGCGGCGCGGGCTGAGTTCGTGGATCGCATGGGCAGCCAGTTCCTTGCCGGTGCCGCTTTCGCCGATTAGCAAGGTGGTGACGGTGGTTGGCGCCACGCGCCCGATCTGGCGGTACAGCGTCTGCATCCGTTCGGACTTGCCGTACAGCTTGCCGAAACGGCCCGGTTCCTCGAAAGGCGTGCCGGGCAGCTCGCCGCCCGAATTGACCATGATGCGCTTGAGGATTTCTTCCAGGCGCTCCATGCAGATCGGCTTGACCAGATAGTCGGTCGCACCCAGGCGCAAAGCCTGGACGGCGTTGTCGACAGTACCGTGGCCGGTCATCACCACCACTTCCGCGCTACTCGCATTAACGTTCTTGAAAATGTCCATGCCGCTGCCGCCCGGCAACCGGACGTCAGTCAGCACCAGGTCGGGCGCTTGCCGTTCGAGCTGGATCAGGGCGTCCTTGACGCTGGCTGCCAGGGCCACCGAAAACCCGCTATCGCGGCCGATTTCGGCCAGTGTTTCTCGTATCGCATCGTCGTCATCGACGATTAGCAGGTGAGGCATGCTATCTCCGTATCCCTTCTATAACGCTCAGAATAGTCACTATGGGGGCGGCCAGTGCAAATATTTTTCGGATTCCACCAACGTTTTCCAATGCTTGCAACTCGTCGCAATCAGAGAGTAGGCTGCACTCTACGATGCACTTATTGCAGGCCCGCTTCCGGGACTGAGGATCAAGCATGGCTAGTCGAAATACCGCTACGCGCACCACCGCGCCTTCGCCCACTTCCGTGTTCGCCGACACCAGCGGCATGTCGCCGCAGATGCGAAAGCTGGGAAACCAGATCGCCCTTGCGGCGGCCACCGATGCAAGCGTGTTCATTATCGGTGAAAGTGGCGCTGGAAAGGAAATCGTAGCGCGGGCCATCCACGATGCGAGCGATCGCCGCGACCAGCCGTTCGTGGCGGTCAACTGCGGCGCGATCAGCGGATCGTTGGCGCATGCCGAACTTTTTGGTCACGAAAAAGGCAGCTTCACCGGCGCCGTGTCCCAGAATGCCGGCTATTTCGAGTTTGCAAGCGGCGGCACATTGTTTCTGGACGAAGTCACCGAAATGCCGCCGGACATGCAGGTGCACTTCCTGCGCGTGCTCGAAGTCGGCACGTATCAACGCGTGGGCGGTACCGACGTGCTGCGCGCCAATGTGCGCGTCATCTGCGCCAGCAACCGCGACCCCGCTGCATCCGTCGCGGACGGCCGGTTGCGTCAGGACTTCCTGCACCGTCTGCTCGTGATTCCGCTGCGCGTGCCGCCGCTGCGCGAGCGCGGCGACGACGCCCTGCTTCTTGCCAAGCAATTCCTGGACACGTTGAATGCGCAGCATGGCACGCAGAAGACGTTTTCGCCGCACATGCTGGAAGCGATCAAGGCGCACGACTGGCCGGGCAACGTCCGTGAACTGCGCAACGTGATCCAGCGCGCCTACATCATGGCCGACACGGAGCTGGACGCCGAGCTGCTCACGCGCAAGCGCGGCCCGAACCAGGCGCAGATGCGCGAAGGCTCGCTGAACTTTCCCGTTGGTATGCCGCTTGGCCGGGCCCAGCGCGAGTTCATCCTGGCCACGCTGGCGCATCATGCCGGCGACAAGCGCCTGGCCGCCGAGACGCTCGGCGTCAGTCTGAAGACGCTGTACAACCGTCTGGATGTCTATGAAAAGGACGAGCCCGAAGCGGCCGCCTGAGCAGTTATTACCACCCCCTTTGTAATACTGTCCCAGCATGCCGCGTTCCCGCCGCGGCTCCCCCCTTCAGATGGGGTTGGCACGATTTTTGCGTCTATGAAAGGAACGAGCCGCCTTCCGGCGGCTGCCCCTTCAGGAGACTCGATTGGGCCACCCGATGCAAGAACTTCGCCTGCGCCAGCAAATGACGCTTGCGCCGCGTCTGCAACAATCCGTCAAGCTGCTTCAGATGTCGGCGTTGGAGTTCACCACGGCCGTGCAACATGCGCTTGCGACGAACCCTTTTCTCGAAGATCCGGACGAATCGGAGCCCGAGGCGGCCCCGGCTGCGCCCGGCGTCCGCGGTGAGATGACGGAGCAGGCCGACGGACAGTCCGCGCCAGAACCGGTCGCGGCATCCGAAAGCCCGGACATGGATGAACCCCTGCCCGACGCGCCGGCCTATTCCGGCGACTATCCCACCCATGCCCCGTCCGGCGGCGACAGCGATCTGGGCCAATGGGCCTGCGCCAACGTGTCGATGCGTGATCGCCTGTCCTTCGAATTAGGCAACTACCACCTGCAGCCGCGCGACCGCCTGCTGGCTGAATTCATCATCGACGCGCTGGACGACGACGGCTACCTGCGCACCCCGCTGGAAAATCTTTGTACGGCCGCCGACGAAGACATCAATCCGATTCCCGACGAAAGCGAATGGATGGCGGCCCTGCGCCTGGTGCAGCAACTGGATGCGCCGGGGATCGCTGCGCGCGATCTGCGCGAATGTCTGACGCTGCAACTGGCGGCGCTGCCCGACGAAGACGACGCCACGCGGGCGCTGGCCCAGCGCATCGTGCAGGACCATCTGGAACGTCTGGGCAAGAACGATTACGCCGGCCTGCGCCGCGCGTTGGCATGTTCGGACGATGCCCTGCGCGACGCCTGCGCGCTGATCCGGCGCCTGGATCCCAAGCCCGGCGGCCGCTACAGTGGCGACGCGCCGGTGTACGTCGTGCCCGATGTGTTTGTCGACAAATGGCAGGGACGCTGGCGCGTGCTGCCCAATCGCAGCGCCATGCCGCGCGCACGTCTGCATAGCGCCTATGCGGACCTCTTCCGCCGCGCCCGGCTGGACGACCGCAGCCCCATGGCGCAAGAGCTGCAGGAGGCGCGCTGGCTGGTGCGAAATGTCGAGCAGCGCTACACCACCATCCAGCGCGTGGCCGAAGCGATCGTGAAGCGCCAGCAGATGTTCTTTGAGTACGGCGAAGTCGCCCTGCGTCCGCTGATGCTGCGCGAAGTCGCCGATGATCTGAACATGCACGAGTCCACGGTGTCGCGCGCCACGGTCAGCAAGTACATGACCACCCCGCGCGGCGTCTTTGAATTCCGCCACTTCTTCTCGCGCGAACTCGCAACAGAATCGGGCGGCTCGTGTTCCGCCGCAGCCGTCCGCGCGCTGATCAAGGAAATGGTGGACGCCGAAGATCCGTCCATGCCGCTTTCCGACGTGGCGTTGACGCAGCAACTGGCGTCCAACGGCATTCTTCTCGCCCGCCGCACCGTATCCAAATACCGCGGCCAGTTGCGCGTGCCACCGGCGGAATTGCGCCGCCAGCACTGAATCGCGGCACCGGCATGAACCGGTGCCGCGATTGCTTGCGCGGGGACGGCCCTTGACCCCGACTTGATTTCCGCGGCACAAAAAAAGGCTTCCTTTCGGAAGCCTTTTTGTGTGGGGCTGCTTACTTGCTGCCGCCCGTGTTCGGATATCCCGGAGGAGGCGCGGCGCCACCGGCCGGAGTAGCCGGCACATTGTCATTGGCTTCGCGCTTGCGATTGGGCATTTCCGACCCATGCTTGTCGGACTTCATGTGACCGCTCTTGTCCAGGTTCGGCGGCGTGGTGCCGGTCTGGGGCGCCGCGTTCGGGGCGGGCGGAATCTGGCCCGGAGGCACCTGGGTGTTGGGCGGCACGGCAGCCCCGTCATTCGGCGTCGTGGACGGCGAGGTCGGGGGCGAGCTGCGGCCCGTGGATTGGGCATAGGCACCGCCGGCGGCAAGGCCGGCAATCATGGCAAACGCGCAAGTCATGGCACGGTATTTCATAGCGTAGCTCCTTCCTTGGTTGAAATGCTTCAACCTAGTCGCAAGCCCCGTGCCTGACCCCCGCTTTATCTACTCCCCCTGCGGTAGTCCGCCATGGGGGGCATTTTTTACCTGCCGTTGAAACACTTGACCGCCTATTTGACCTCTACCCCGCCCGCTGCGGCCCCGCGCTCTCCTCCAGCATCCGCTGCACCCGTTCGCCTAGCGCATCCAGCGAGAACGGCTTGACGATGAGTTCCATGCCGTCCTCCAGGAAACCACCCGCGCTGGCCGCGCTTTCGGCGTAGCCCGTCATGAGCAGCACGCGCAGGCCGGGGTGAGCGACGCGCGCGGCGTCCGCCAACTGCCGGCCGTTCAGGTTGGGCAGGCCAACGTCCGTCACCAGCAGGCTCAGGTTACGCGTGGACGTCACCAATTCGAGACCTGCCTCCCCGTCGCCGGCCGTCAACACATGCAGGCCCATATCCACCAGCGACTCGCGCACCATTTCGCGCACGTTCGTGTCGTCTTCCACGACGATGACAAAGGCCTGGCCGGCCGACGCCGCTTGCGTGCCGGTCGCCCGCGGCGCATCCGCGGCCTGTTCCGGCACGCCTTGATGGCGAGGCAGGTACAGCCGCACCGACGTCCCGACGCCTTCGGCGCTTTCCAGCACGGCACTGCCGCCGGCCTGCTTGGCAAAGCCATAAGTCATGGACAGCCCGAGCCCCGTGCCTTCGCCCAGCGGCTTGGTAGTAAAGAACGGGTCGAAGGCGTGGGCCAGCACATCGGGCGACATCCCGCAGCCCACGTCTGACACCGTGACCTCGACAAACGGGCCCGGCGTGACGCCCGGGCTCTGGCGCAGCGACGCTTCGTCCAGCTGCGTGTTTGCCGCCGCAATGGTCAACACGCCGCCATTGGGCATGGAATCGCAGGCGTTGATCACCAGGTTGAGCATCGCGTTCTCAAACTGGTTCTTGTCGCAATTGATCGGCCACAGGTCCGGGTCCAGATCGAAGACCAGATTCACGCGCTCGCCGGTATACCGATGGAACAGGTCCATCATGGAATGCAGCGTGCCCTCCACGCTGAACGGCTTGGGGTCGATCGGCTGGCGCCGCGAGAAGGTGAGCAGGCGCTGCGTCAGGTGTGCGGCACGGTTCGCCGAATCCATGGCCACCGTGATGAACCGCTGCGCCTGTTCGGGCACGCCGGCAGACAGCTTGCGCTGAATGAGATACAGCGCACCGGTGATGCCCTGGAGCATGTTGTTGAAATCGTGCGCGATGCCGCCGGTCAGGCGTCCCACCGCCTCCATCTTCTGGGCCTGGCGCAATGCATTCTCGGTGTCGGCCAGCGCCTCGGCCTGCGCTTTCAGATCGGAATCATCACGTCCCGCGACGTACAGGCTCTCTTGCGACCACGACATGCTCCACGTGATCCAGCTGTAGCCGCCCTCGCGCCGCAGGACCCGGTTTTCCAGGTGCCGGGCGGGTTGCGTGCCGTCCGCCTGCGCGTGCGGCGACCAGGCGGTGCGCGTCGCGTCCAGGTCGTCCGGGTGGATCAGCTCGGCCAGCCCCATCGACAGAAACTGGTCGGGACTCCAGCCCAGAATGGGTTGCACGGCCGGATTCACGCTGGCAAACCGGCCCCTGCTGTCGATGACGGCCAGCAGCTCGGGGGACATTCGCCAGATGCGATCCCGCTCGGCAATGGCGTGCTCCACCCGCTGCTCCAGCATGCGTGCGTATTGCGAACGCTCGACCGCGTCGCACATCCGTTCGGCGACTTCCTCGATGAACGCCAGATCCGCCGGCTTGAGCCGGCTGCTCGACAAGGGGCGGACCAGCAGCGCACCGCCTTGCCGCGCCCAGCGGCGCATCGGCACGACGATGGCCGACGGGCGGATGTCGCCGCCCTCTTGCGCCACCAGCGGCTGCAGATAGGTCGTGCGCCCCTTGCGGACGGCGTCGAAAAAATCTTCGCCCAGTTGTTCTGTCGCCAGTGCGCCGTGGCTCGCCACATCATGCTCGGAACGCCAGCAGGTCGACACCACCGGCGCCGCGCCGTCGCCGGCCCAGTCCAGAACCGCCACCAGGCCCAGCGACAGGTGCTGACCCAATCCCGCGCAGGCGGTTTCCTCGATGGCCGGCTGCAGATGGAGTTCTCGCATGCGGTCGCCCAGCGCCAGCAGGAAATTCTTGCGATGCTGGCCTTCCCACAGCTCGGTCTCGGCGGCCTTGCGCGCGGTGACGTCAAGAAACAACGCCATGATGCGATCGGGGCCTTCCTTGCGCGCCCGCGCCTCGTACCACGCATCCTTGGGCGCGGGCACGGCAAACTCAAACTGGGCGGGCTCGCCCGACTCCACGACCTGCGCGAACGTATCCAGGATCTGGCTGGGAACGCCGGGAATCATCTCGCGCAGCGTGTGGCCCAGCGTGTCGCCCTCGCGCATGCCGCTCTGGCGTTCAAAGGCGGGGTTCACCTCCAGAAAGCGGAAGTCGGCGATGCGGCCGTCCTCGCTACGTAGGGCTTCGGCAAGAAAAAACGCTTCCTGCATGCCGTCGAACATCGCCCGCCAGCGCTCTCCGCTGCGTCGCAAGGCCACGTCCAGCAGATGCCTTTCGATCGCCAGCGCCGCGCTGCGCGTGACCAGCGCGATCGCGTCGATATCCTGCGCGGTCGGCAGCCGGCTTTCTTCGTAGTAATTAGAGAAGACGCCCAACAGCCGTCCGTCTGGCGCCTTGATCGGCGTGGACCAACACGCGCGCAAGCCATTCTCCAAGGCAAGGTCGCGCCACGGCGCCCAACGCGGATCGTTGGCAATATCGTCCGTGTAGACCGGCTTGCCCGAATGCGCTGCCGCGCCCCACGAGGCGGTCATCGGCCCGATGGCTACCCGGTCCACGGCGGCATTGAACGCGTCCGGCAGGCCGGGTGCGGCGCAATGCCGCAATTCGGTTCCTGCGTCGTCCACCACCGCGATGGACGCGCGCAGCGTCACACTCGACTGCGCCTCGACGGCGTTCAGCACATGTTCCAGTACCTGCCGGATCGGTACGCCGGCAGCTATGCGCTCCAGCATGATGCGTTCGTCTTCCAGACGAGCTAGCGTGTCGGTCCATGGCAGGGACACGCGGTCTTGCTTGGTCAGCATGGTTCCCCCTATCGCAATACAGAATGTATCGCGATAGAAGCGCGCGTGGCGCAACCCTGCGTAACGCGACGCTACCCTTCCCCGAAAAAAAGGGTGCGGTCAGGCGGGGCCAGCGGCGCCCGCCGCGGCATGCCGCCGTCCCGTGCGCCAGGCGAGAGCCGCGCTGATCACGAGCGCGGCGGCCAGCAACCCGCCTGCCATGGCGGCCACGCCATGCCAGCCGCCGACGGTCCAGAATTGGCCGCCAAGTGCCCCAAGCACGCTCGATCCCACGTAATAGACCAGCAGGTAGAACGAGGCGGCCAGCACCTTGTAGCCACGCGCCATCTGCCCGACCCAGCCGCTCGCGACGGCGTGGGCCGCAAAAAAGCCGAAGGTGAAGACGACGATGCCTGCGATCAGCACGGGCAACGCGTTGGAAAGGGTCAACAGCAGGCCCGCCAGCGCAAGGCCGGACGCAGCGGCCAGCATCGCGCCGCGCCCGTGCCGGTCAGCCAGGCGGCCGAACCAGGTCGAGGCGAAGATGCCCACCAGGTAGACGACAAAGATGAACCCGATGAAGGTCTGGCTGAGCGAGAACGGCGGCAGCAGCAGGCGAAAGCCGACATAGTTGTAGACCGCGACGAACGCGCCCATCAGCAGCCCGCCCATGGCGAACAGCGCGCACAGCGGACCATTCTTCAGGTGCGCACCGGCTCCTTCCCGCACGTCCGCCCACACGCCCGCCCATCCCTGGCCCCGGCGTGGCGTGAACCGGCGCGAGGCCGGCAGCAGCCACACGAACAGCAGGGCCGCGATGAGGCCCAGCAATCCCAGCGTGCCCATCGCCGCGCGCCAGCCGAAATGGTCGGACACCAGGCCGGTGATGACCCGTCCCGACAGCCCGCCGAATGCGCTGCCGCTGATGTACAGCCCCATCGCGAAGCCCAGTGTGCCGGGCTCCACCTCTTCGGCCAGGTAGGCCATGGCCACGGCGGGCACCCCGCCCATCGCCACGCCTTGCAGCGCGCGCAGCGCCAGGAGGCTCTGCCAGTCCGGTGCGACGGCCGCGACGGTTCCGAGGACGGCGGAGGCAAACAGCGACCACGCCATGACCCGCTTGCGCGGCAAGGCGGCGGAAAACAGGCCCACAAAGAAGATCGCGATGGCCAGCAACCCCGTGCACAGCGACAGCACCAGGCTGCTCTGCGCCGGCGATACGTTGAACGCATGGGTGAACAGCGGCATCAGCGGCTGCACGCAGTACAGGAGGGAAAAGGTGGAAAAACCGGCGGCAAAGAGCGCCCACTGGGCACGGCGCAGTCCCGGCGTACCGCGCGCCAGATATTCGGGCGCCGTGGCGCCACGTTCGGTTGCGGGACTTGCAGAAGGGGTAGACATCAGGATTCTCGAAAAACACCGGGCTTGAGCCCGTGCAGACAAAGTAGACTTTTCCCCTGCATATGTCCAATATATGAAACCTGAACCGTTCATATTTAAAAACGATGGAATTGCGCCACCTGCGTTACTTCACCGCCGTTGCCGAGGAACTGCACTTCACGCGCGCGGCGGCCCGCCTGGGCATCGGCCAGCCTCCGCTCAGCCAGCAGATCCAGCAACTGGAACGCGAGATCGGCACACCGCTGTTCCTGCGCTTGCCCCGGGGCATCGCGCTGACCGAAGCCGGCGCCCAGTTCCTGGAAGATGCGCGCGCCATCCTGGCCAGCGCCGACCGCGCCATCGACATGGCCAGACGGCTGGGCCGCGGCGAACGCGGCGCCATCACGGTGGGCTTCACTGCATCGGCAGTATTCCACCCCTACCTGCCCCGTGCCATCCGTGCCTACCGCGACCGCTATCCCGACGTGCGCATCACCCTGACCGAAAGCAATACCATCTCGCTGCTGCGCGGGCTGCGCGCTGGCGAGGTGGATGTCGCCTTTGTGCGCCCCCCTTACGTGCTGGACGCCGAATTCGAATCCGAGCGCGTGCTGGACGAGCCGATGCTGATCGCCCTCCCGCCCGGCCATCCGCTCAGCCGCAAACGTGCCGTTCCCATCGCCGAACTGGCTGACGAGGATTTTGTGCTGTATCCGCGGCCCATCGGCGCGGGCCTGTACGACGCCATCCAGTCCGCCTGCCAGCGTGCCGGCTTTGCGCCGCGCGTCATCCAGGAGGCCCCGCAGATGGCGTCGATCGTGAGTCTGGTGGCGGCGGGCGTCGGCATTTCGATCGTGCCCGCCGCCATGCGGCACATGGGCGCGCAAGGCATCGAGTACCGGCCCATCAAGGGCGATGCCCCGCACGCCCTGCTGGACATGGCGTACCGGCGGCACGACCGATCGGTGGCTGCGGAAAACGCGGTCGGCATGTTGCGGCGGCTGGCGCATCCCGAACGCGATTGAGTTTTCACGAACCAGCCGTATCCCCCTGTCGCGTTTGTCATTTCCTGTAAACCGTCCGGGCGAAGCCGGCGATAGACTCTCGCGCTTGCCGGCGATGCGTCCCCGTGGGAGACCCGCTGTCAGCCGCGTTCAACTTTATAAAGGTGCTCCCGTGAGACGTACCCTTCTGGCCCTGGCTTTTGCATCGATCCCCGGACTGGCTGCCGCCGCCGCGCTGCCCTCCTCCATCGGCGCCGTCACTGTCTACCAGGATCGCGCCGTCGTCACCCGCGCCGCCAGCAGCGAGCTTGCCGCGGGCGAACACGAGCTGGTGCTGGAAAACCTGCCCGCGTCGCTCCAGGAAAACTCGCTGCAGGTGTCTGCCAAGAGCACCGGCCAGGCCACGCTGCTTGACGTCAAGGTCAGCGACGTCTATCAGGCCGCCACCGCCAACGAACGCGTGCGCCAGATCGAGGCGCAGATCGACAAGCTGGTCAGCCGCCAGGCCGCGCTGGACGACGAAGCCGCGGTGCTGGATAACCAGCGCGAACTCATCCTGATGATGCAGCGCGGCGCCACGGAACCGGCCAAGGACGGCGCGCGGCTCACGCTGGACGAACTGAAGGCGATCCAGACCCTCAGCGCCGAGTCGCTGGCCACGACGCTGGCGGGCCTGCGGCGCGTGGCAGAACAAAAGACCGAGCTGGAGCGCGAGATGACGGCGCTGCAAACCCAGCTTGGCCTGGTGCGCGGCGAATCGGGCCGTCGCACGAAGACCGTCACATTGCGGGTCAACATGGCGCGCGCGGGCAAGCTGGACCTGGCGCTGTCGTATGCGGTGGCGGGCGCACGCTGGACGCCGGCCTACGACGCGCGCCTGCGCCCTGCCGACCGCAATGTGGATCTGGGCTACTTCGGCGTCATCCGCCAGAACACCGGCGAAGACTGGAAGAACGTGAAGCTCACGCTGTCCACTGCCCGGCCGTCCCTGGGCGGCGGCGCGCCGACGCTGCGTCCGTGGATCATCGACGTGGCCGCGCCGCCCCCGCCGCCCCGGCCCGTTGCCGCGCCCGCCCCCGCCGCCGTGCAGGCCCAGATGCACGCCAAGCGCGCGCCGCGCGCCGGTGCGGTGGAAGACAGCGCCGTGCTGCCCGAGCCCGAAGCCGAAGTCATCGATGTCTCGACGGCCCAGGTCCAGAACGCCGCGACCAGCGCGTCGTTCCAGATCAAGAATCCGGCCACGCTGCTGTCGGACAACACCACGCAACGCGTCGCCATCGCAACGACCCAACTGCCTGCGACCTTGCAATACCAATCCACGCCGGGGCTGCGCGAGACCGTCTACCTGACTGCGCAGGCCAGCAACAACACCGACTTCCCCTTCCTGGCCGGTCCGCTCAATACCTTCCTGGATGACGCGTTCGTGGCGTCAGGCGCCATGAAGGCCGTGATGCCCGGCGAAAAACTGGAGCTGGCGCTCGGCGCCGACGATGGCATTTCCATCAAGCGCCAACTGGTGAACCGCTATACCGAAAGCACCGGTTTCTCGGGCAGCGGCAAGCGCGTCACCTACGAGTACAAGATCACCGTCAAGAACAACAAGGCCACCAAGGAACAGGTGTCCTTCGCGGACCGCCTGCCCATCTCCCGCAACGAGAAGATCGTGGTCAAGCTGCTGTCGCCGTCCGAGCGCGACATCAAGCGCGAGGAAGACGGCAAGCTGGTGTGGGACTGGGAACTTGAGCCGGGCAAGTCGCGCGAGACGGTGCTGAAGTTTTCGGTCGACTATCCGGGTGACGTTGCCGTGTTCGGTCTGTGACGTGCAACCTGTGACGCTCAATGCGTGCGGCAGAACTCGATGAACGCATCGGGGTCCAGGGGCACGGAAATCCCGTAGCCCTGCGCCACATCGCAACCCAGTTCGCGCAGGAGCTGCACATCGCGCTCCTGCTCGACGCCTTCGGCGACCACGCGCCGGCCCAGCACCCGCCCCATTTCAATCGCGGCCGCCACGACGGCGCGCGAGGCGGGCTCGCGGTGCATATGCACGATGAAGTCGCGGTCGATCTTCAATTCATTGAACGGCATGGCCGAAAAGAGCCGCATGGACGCGATGCCGGCGCCGAAATCGTCCATCGCCAGCTCAAAGCCGCGCACACGTAGAAGGTTCAGCGTCGACGACAGCGCGAGCCAGTCGTTGACCGGCTCATCCTCGGTAAGCTCCACCTTGATCAGCCGTGCGGGCAGTCCCGCCTGCCCTACCTTCTGCTCCAGCAGGCCGGGCAAGTCGCGCGAGCACAGCGTGGACGCCGAGGCGTTGATCGCAATCGGCACGGCGATGTCCTCGTCCTGCATCTGACGCAACACGTTCAGCACGCGGTCGGTGACGCGGCTGAACAGCATGCGGTCCATGCCCAGCCGGTGCGCCGCCGGTACGAAGTCGGCGGCGGAAATGGCGCCCAGCTTCGGATCGATCCAGCGCGACAGCGCCTCGGCCGCGACCACGCGCCCCGTCGACAGGCTGATCTGGGGTTGCAGCACCACGCTCATGCCGGTGCCGGAAAGCAGCGCCTGGCTCAGCGCGGCTTCCATGACTTCACGCCGCACCGACTTGGGTTTGTCCGGCGACGCCGATTCGTCGTCGATGCTGTGCAGCGCATTCTTGATGGCCTGTTGCATCGCCACGCGCGACACGGGCTTGGACAGCGCCTGCGCCGAAGGGCAACCGGCCTGCAGGGCCAGGCGGACATGCGACTGCAGCAGTTCGTCGCTCAGGCTGCTGATCCAGATGATCGGCGGCATGCTTTTCAGGCGCCCCGCGTCCACCAGCCTGCGCAGGTCGTTGGGCAGCCGCGTGCCATCGCCTTCGCCCATCACGATGTCGCTGATCAGCACGTCATGATATTGACGCGTGATCGCGCCGACCGCCTCGATGCTGCTTGCCAAGCCCGCCACGCGGCGATAGCCCAATGCCAGCAGCATGTTCTGCAGGTAGGCGCGTTCGACTGGGTGATCCTCCACGAGAAGGATCCGTCGGGACGCTCCGGCATCGGGTTTTGGCATTGCTGACCGTCCTGGACCTGTATACACGGTAAGAAGCCGCACGCGGCCCCCGCCTGCGCCTGCCGCAAGCCGGTTGCAGCCGGCCAACTGAGAGCGTGAATCAATGCTAAGGCATCCACGCGAAACATGTCTTTATCGATAACGGGTTAATTCAGTTCGTCACCGATAGGCGTAGCCAGCGGCGCCTCCGCCGTCCGGCTCCGTTCATTGGGGCCTGTCCCCGCCGCACGGACTTGCCGCAGCCACCCATCCGCCTCCACCGTCCGCGGGTGCGATAATGGCGGACTTTCCCGCATCTACCGGCACGGAGCTTCTCTTGACCCGCATTGACGACCCCCTGCACGACCGCGAGGTCGGCGCCGCCGACGCCACCCAGGACAACACGCGCACCGACGACACCCGCATCAGCGCCGTGCGCCCGCTGATCTCACCCGCGCTGCTGCAGGATGAATTGCCGGTGTCGGCCGACATCCAGACGCTCGTCGAGCAAAGCCGCGCGCAGATCGCCGACGTGCTGCACGGCCGCGACGACCGGCTGGTGCTGGTGGTGGGCCCCTGCTCCATCCACGACCACGCGCAAGCCATGGAATACGCGCGCAAGCTGCGCGCCGCCGCCGACGAGCACAAGAAAGACCTGCTGATCGTCATGCGCGTCTACTTCGAGAAGCCCCGCACCACCGTCGGCTGGAAGGGCTACATCAACGACCCGCGCCTGGACGGCAGCTTCCGCATCAACGAAGGCCTGCGCCGCGCCCGCGAACTGCTGCTGGACATCAGCGGCCTGGGTCTGCCCATCGCCACGGAATTTCTGGACCTGCTCAGCCCGCAGTACATCGCCGACCTGATCGCGTGGGGCGCCATCGGCGCACGCACCACGGAAAGCCCCAGCCACCGTCAGCTCAGCTCCGGCCTGAGCTGCCCGCTGGGCTTCAAGAACGGCACCGACGGCGGCGTGCAGATCGCGGCCGATGCGATGGTCGCCGCGAGCGCCAAGCACGCGTTCATGGGCATGACCAAGATGGGCATGGCCGCCATCTTCGAAACCCGCGGCAACCAGGACACCCACGTGATCCTGCGCGGCGGCAAGCAAGGTCCGAACTACGACGCCGCCAGCGTGCAAGCCTGTTGCGATGCCCTGCGCAAGGCCGGCCAGCGCGAACAGGTCATGATCGACTGCTCGCACGCCAACTCCAACAAGTCGCACGTGCGCCAGATCGACGTGGCCAACGACATTGCCGCCCAACTTGCCCAAGGCGACTCCCGCATCACGGGCGTCATGATCGAAAGCCATCTTGAAGAAGGCCGCCAGGACCTCAAGCCCGGTGAGCCGCTGCGTCATGGCGTCTCCATCACCGACGCCTGCCTGGGCTGGACGCAGACCGAGCCCGTGCTGGCCGCCCTGGCCCTGGCCGTGCGCCAGCGCCGCGAGAAGCTCGCCGCGCGCGGTTGATCGCTCGCGGGCGCCGCGCGGGATAGCCCCCCGCGCCGCCTGTTACAGCACGCACCTGAAACAATTGGTATCATGCGCGTCGTCGGGGGCCTCGCGCCCCCTCCCGCTTCTTTTCGTTCAGGTATGGATCGTTCTCGCCTTGTAGGGGCCGCACCGGCCCAGTCCGCCCCCATGCGGCACAGCATTTTCATTTACACCGAAGAACAACGCGGCAACCAGATGGTCGAGTCCCGCGTGATCGGCATGATGTCCGACGTGTCCGGGTCGGAAAAACTCATCGTCGTGGAAGACCCGTTTCACGGGCTCAAGTACGTCTACCGCATCGACCACGAGAGCAACAATCTGGACGCGGCCGCCATCACCGAGATCGACGAATCGCGGTTCAACGGCAAGTCCTCGATCGAGATCAATGCCATGTCGTACCGGCTGGGCACCGCGGACAATGCCGTCAAGCTCTTGCGCGGCAAGACGCGCTGGATCCAGGACAAGGGCTCGGTGCTGTCGGTGCTGCTGCAAAATGCTGCTGCGCGCAAAACGCGCTTTGCGCCGGCCCGGATTGAACGCGATCGGATGCGCAAAGTGCCTGAGGGTGTGCCGGTCGAATTACTCCCTTCGTAGACGGGACGGTATCCACCCCGGTTCTTCTTATCCACAGAATTTGTGGATAAGAAAAACCCAAACGCCCGGCTGATGGCCTTTCGGGGGATGCGCACCGGGCTGCGCAATTTTTGACCAACTGATTTTTCCCTGCCGCCTGGATCGCATCCTTGATCCATGCCGCGCCGCCGCATCGGCGGGAATGATATTCTGCGCGCACGCACGCCAAAGACGTATACCGTCGTCCTCTGATTTTTCCGCGCGATCGCGGCCATTCAAGAATTCACAGCATGACCAGAACACACCTGTTCGCCCCCGGAGCGCCCAAGCGCGCCACACCGTGACGATCATCGTCGTCGACGACCACGGGGATTGGCGCGATTCCATCGCCGAGTACATCCAGGACCTGGGCCTGGACAAGACCATCCTCACCGCAGGCTCGCTGGCCGAGCTTGACGAGCTGTTGCTCACCGTAACGCCCGCGATCCTCGTGCTGGACGCCATGCTGCCGGACGGCGATGGGCTGGCGCGCGTGTCGCATCTGCGCACCTCCTATCCGTCAATGGGCATCATCATGCTCACCGGACGGCTTCTGAGCGAAGACAAGGTATCGGGCCTGAGCCTGGGCGCCGACCACTACCTGACCAAGCCCGTCAACCTGGCCGAACTCGGCGCCACGCTGGTGTCGCTGTCGCGGCGCCTGCGCGTCGTGCCGGCCGCCGACACAGAGGATGCGCAATCGGACGCCTGGCGCTTCGACCCCGCGCGCCGCACGCTGACCTCGCCCAGTCAGATCAGCGTCGACATCACCGATACCGAAAGCCGCCTGATCGGCGCGCTGATCCAGGCGGCGCCACTGCCGCTGACGCGCGCCCGCCTCGTTGAAGCCCTGGGCGCAAGCGCCGAGGCCTACGACACGCATCGGCTGGACGCCCACATGCATCGGCTGCGGCGCAAGCTGCGCGAGCTGGCCGGTGGCGACCTGGGCATCCGCACCGTCTATGGCGTGGGCTACGTCTGCACCACGCCCGTCACCATCGTCGGCAGCCTGCCCAAACTCTGAGACCGCCCGCATGAACGCTCCTATCCGCCCCCGCCGCTCCGTTCTCTACATGCCCGGCGCCAACGCGCGCGCATTGGACAAGGCACGCACGCTCGACGCGGACGCGCTGATCCTCGACCTGGAAGACGCGGTGGCGCCCGACGCCAAGGCGCAAGCCCGTGCCCAGGTCGCTGCGGCGCTGCGCGAAGGCGGCTACGGACGGCGCGAGTGCATCGTGCGCGTCAACGCGCTGGATACGCCGTGGGGGATGGACGACGTGCGCGCCGTTGCGCAAGCCGGCGCCGATGCCGTGCTGCTGCCCAAGGTCGAATCCCCCGCCCAGTTGGCCGCGCTGGCGCAGGCCCTGGACGCAGCGGGCGCGCCCGTGGATCTGCCGTTGTGGGCCATGGCCGAAACACCGCTGGGCTTTCTGCGGCTCGATGCCATCGCCGGCGGCCATGCGCGGCTGGCCGCCATCGTCGTCGGTACGTCTGATCTGGTGAAGGATCTGCATGCGCGCCACACGCCGTCGCGCGACGAGACGCTGCTGGCGCGCTCGCTTGCCGTGATGGCGGCACGGGCGCACGGCCTTGCGGTTCTGGATGGCGTCCATCTGGATCTGAACGACGATGCTGGCTTGCACGACGCCTGCCGGCAAGGACGCGACCAGGGCTTCGATGGCAAGACGCTGATCCATCCGCGCCAGATCGCCGCTGCGAATGCCGCCTTTGCGCCGACGGCAGAAGAGCTCGATACGGCGCGCAAACGGCTGGACGCGTGGCGGGCCGCGCAGGCCGAAGGTAAAGGCGTCGCGGTGGTTGACGGGGCCTTGGTCGAGAACCTGCATGCCAGCGAGGCCGAGCGCGTGCTGGCGCTGGCGGCGGCAATTCAGACGCCGTAGGGGGATGCGGCCGGAACTGTCCGGCCGGAGCTTCCCGCCCAGACCTGCCCGGCCGGAGCTTCCCGCCCAGGTACAATCCCCCCCTTCGTTCGGATTGAGTCCGCTTTCATCCGATCACGTTCGCGCCGGCGCGCATGATGCGCGTGCCATCCCGCCGCGGTTCCTGCTTTCCTGCATACAGCCCCCAGAGGGCGTCTTGCCGCGCGCGCATCGCGCCATCCAGTCCTACATTCATGATCCGCTTCCAACAAGTTTCACTCATGCGCGGCGTCAAGCCGTTGCTCGACAAGGTCGACCTGCTTCTGAACCCCGGCGACAAGATCGGCCTCATCGGCGCCAATGGCGCGGGCAAGTCGAGTCTGTTCGGCCTCTTGCGCGGCACGCTGCACGCGGATCAGGGAGATCTGGACTACCCGGCGTCGTGGCGCGTGGCCCACGTCGCGCAGGAAACCCCTGCGCTGGACCGCCCCGCCATCGAGTACGCGATCGACGGCGACACCACGCTGCGCAAGCTGGAAGCGGAACTGGCCGCGCTGGAAGCCGAGCCTGAAAGCGCCGAAAACGGCCTGCGCATGGGCGAGATCTACGCCGCGCTGGCCGACGCCGATGCCTACACCGTCCACTCGCGCGCCGAGCAGTTGCTGACCGGCCTGGGCTTCACGCAGGCGCAGATGCACCTGCCGCTCACCAGCTTTTCAGGCGGCTGGCGCATGCGACTGAACCTGGCGCAGGCGCTGATGTGCCCGTCCGACCTGCTGCTGCTGGACGAGCCTACCAACCACCTGGATCTGGACGCGATCATCTGGCTGGAAGACTGGCTCAAGCGCTATCCGGGCACGCTCATCGTCATCTCGCACGATCGGGACTTCCTGGACGGCGTGGTGAACGTGATCGTCCACATCGACGAACGCAAGCTCAAGCGCTACTCGGGCCATTATTCGTCCTTTGAACGCCAGCGCGCCGCGCAGCTTGAACTGGCGCAGGGCATGATGGAAAAGCAGATGCGCCAGCGCGCGCACCTGCAATCGTTCATTGACCGCTTCAAGGCGCAAGCCAGCAAGGCACGCCAGGCGCAGAGCCGCATCAAGGCTCTGGCCCGCATGGAAGAAGTGGCGCCCCTGCGCGCCGCGGCCGAGTTCTCGTTCGAATTCCGCGAGCCGCTGCGCGCGCCCAATCCGCTGCTGACGATGGACAAGGTCAGCGCGGGCTATCGCATCGAGGACGAGGCCACCGAAGCCGTGTCCGACAAGATCATCGTGTCGGGCATCAACTTCTCGCTGCAGGCGGGCCAGCGCATCGGCCTGTTGGGCATCAACGGCGCGGGCAAGTCGACCTTCATCAAGACCATCGCGGGCGAGATCGAATCGCTGGCCGGCGACACGCAGTTCAACAAGGGATTGTCCATCGGCTACTTCGCGCAGCATCAGGTCGAGATGCTGCGGCACGACGAATCTCCGTTGTGGCACATGACCAAGATTGCGCCGACCGTACGCGAACAGGAACTGCGCAACTTCCTGGGCAGCTTTAACTTCAACGGCACGATGGCCACCAGCTCGATCGCGCCTTTCTCTGGCGGCGAAAAGGCGCGGCTGGCGCTGGCGCTGATCGTGTGGCAACGCCCCAACCTGCTGCTGCTGGACGAACCCACCAACCACCTTGACTTGGAAACGCGCGAGGCGCTGACGGATGCGCTGGCGCAGTTCGAAGGCACGCTGGTGCTGGTGTCGCACGATCGCCATCTGCT
Organism: Achromobacter animicus; assembly: GCF_040775605.1. Taxonomy (NCBI): domain Bacteria; kingdom Pseudomonadati; phylum Pseudomonadota; class Betaproteobacteria; order Burkholderiales; family Alcaligenaceae; genus Achromobacter; species Achromobacter animicus. The sequence goes on along the minus strand of NZ_JAYGJK010000001.1, from coordinate 2,963,985 downwards.
GCGCGCCACGACCGACCAGTTCATCATCGTTGCCGACGGCAAGGTCAACCCGTTCGACGGCGACCTGGACGACTACAAGGACTGGCTCTACAAGACCAAGCTGGCGGCCAAGGCGGCCTGAGCGCGTTTTTGCGCGCCGTGCGCGCGCAACCGCGTTACAATCGCGCCGAATTGCCGGACTCCAGCGCCAATCTGGCCCGCACGGCAACCATCAACCACGTCCCGCTGTATGCGGGACGCGTTTTTTTAGCGCCATAGATGCCTATCAAAGACCAACTTTTTCTTGCCAGCCAGTATCTCGCGCCGCACCACCTGGTGTCGCGCTTCTTCGGATACGCATCGGACTGCCGCGAACCCGCGGTGAAGAACTGGATGATCTCGCGTTTCGTCCGCAAGTACGGCGTGAACATGAGCGAGGCGCTGCAAGAAGATCCGTTGGCCTACGACTGCTTCAATGACTTCTTCACGCGTGCGCTGAAAGACGGCGCGCGCCCGCTGGACGACGAACCTGGCTCGGTGGTGTGCCCGGCAGACGGCGCCATCAGCCAGATGGGCGCGATCGAACAGGGCCGCATCTTTCAGGCCAAGGGCCACAGCTACGGACTCGCGGACCTGCTGGGTGGCGACACCGAGCGCGCCGCGCCGTTCCAGGGCGGCCAGTTCGCCACCATCTACCTGTCGCCCAAGGACTACCATCGCGTCCACATGCCCGTCGCCGGCACGCTGCGCGAAATGATCCACGTGCCCGGGCGCCTGTTCTCCGTCAACCCGCTGACCGCCCGCAACGTGCCGCGCCTGTTCGCGCGCAATGAGCGCGTCGTCTGCATCTTTGACACCGAGCACGGCCCCATGGCCGTGGTGCTGGTGGGCGCGATGATCGTGGCGTCCATCGAAACCGTGTGGGCAGGCCTGGTCACGCCGTTCAAGCGCCGGGTCAAGTCCGTGCGCTACGACGCGGCTGCCCGCGCGCCCATCTTTCTTGAAAAGGGCGCCGAGATGGGCCGCTTCAAGCTGGGTTCCACGGCCATCGTCCTGTTCGGACCCGACAAGATCCGCTGGGCCGACACGCCCTCGGTGACGGGCCCGGTGCGCATGGGCGAGCTGCTGGCGCTGCCCATGCAGGCATAAAGCGCGAAGCCTGTTCGCCAGAAGCGAACAGGCCACTTCAGTTTTATTCGCTTTCTGCGTTCGACGGCCGTTGCTAGATTACGGGCTTTTACCGGCCCGCCATGACTACCACCGCCCTGCCCGCCGCGACCCCTGACGCCGCCTCTGGCGCCCTCGCCCGCAAGCTGCCCCGAGCGCTCGGGCGCATGCTGTCCCTGGACGATTTCGAAGCCGCGGCTCGCCGCCGGCTGCCGCGCCCGATCTTCGGCTACATCGCCGGCGCAGCCGAAGACAACCAATCGCTCAAAGGCAACCGCGAAGCCTTCGCGCAGTACTCGTTCACGCCGCGCGTCCTGGTGGATGTCTCCCGCCGCACGCAACAGACCGATCTGTTTGGCCGCACCTACGCGTCGCCCTTCGGCATCGCGCCCATGGGCATCAGCGCGCTGTCGGCTTACCGGGGCGATATCGTGCTGGCGCGCGCGGCGCGCGAGCAGAACGTGCCCGCGATCCTGAGCGGCACCTCGCTGATTCCCCTTGAAGCCGTCATCGCCGAAGCGCCTGGCACCTGGTTCCAGGCCTACCTGCCCGGCGACCCCGCCAAGATCGACGCGCTGATCGAACGCGCGCGGCGCGCAGGCTTCGAAACCCTGGTGCTGACCGTGGACATTCCCGTGTCCGCGAACCGCGAGAACAACGTGCGGACGGGTTTCTCGACGCCGCTCAAGCCCAGTTTGCGCCTGGCCCTGGACGGGCTGGCGCGCCCGCGCTGGCTGGCCGGCACGTTCGTGCGCACGCTGCTGGCGCATGGCATGCCGCACTTCGAGAATTCCTTCGCCACGCGCGGCGCGCCCATCGTCTCCGCCTCGGTGCTGCGCGACTTCACGGCACGCGACCACCTCAGTTGGGAGCACGTGGCGCGCATCCGCCGGCAATGGCCGGGCACGCTCGTCATCAAGGGCATCCTGCACCCGCGCGACGTGGCGCTGGCAAGGCAGCATGGTGCCGACGGCATCATCGTGTCCAATCACGGCGCGCGCCAGCTTGATGGCGCCATCTCGCCGCTGCGCGCCTTGCCTGGCGTGGTCGCCCAGGCCGGCGCGATGACCGTGATGATGGACAGCGGCGTGCGGCGCGGCGGCGATGTGCTCAAGGCGCTGGCCCTGGGCGCGCGCTGCGTGTTCGTGGGCCGCCCCTTCAACTACGCCGCAGCCGTAGGTGGCCAGCAAGGCGTGGCGCATGCCATCGGACTGCTGCGCGCCGAGGTCGACCGCAACATGGCCATGCTGGGCATCAATCGCCTTGACGAGATGGACGCCAGCCTGATCTGCCGGGAAGGCGAACTGCCTGCCTGACGCTGCTTCACCAGGCCCCCAGGTGCGGTGCCCGGCGGACGCGCAGCGCCGCGTTTATCAATCGCGGCGCCGCCGGAGCATAGAATGGCGGTTCCCTGATTCCCTGCGCGTCCGCTGCGGCGCGCGCGCCCGCCGCCGTGTCCCTGCGCCAATCCTCATTCTTCCTGCGGTTCCTGACCCTGGGCGCCCTCGCCCATGTGTACGTAGGCGCCCGCCTGATCCCCGACCTGCTGCTTGGTGGCGAAGGCACTGCCGCCGCCATCCTCTTCCTGGTGCTTTCGTGCGTGCTGATCCCGATGGGCATGTTGGCGCGCTCTTCCGTCAATCCGCCTTGGGGCGACCGCATCGCCTGGGTCGGCCTGCTGGCCATGGGACTGTTCTCATCGCTCTTCGTGCTGACCGTGCTGCGCGACGCGCTGATGCTGCTTCTGTGGCTGGGCAATCTGGCGGCTGGCGCCGATCTGCCCTGGCTCGACCTGCGACGCGCCAGCGCGTGGACGGTCATCGGGCTATCGCTGGCTGGCACGCTGGCGGGCTTCTACAACGCCCGGCGCCGCGCCCGCGTGGTTGACGTGGACGTACCGATCGCCGGCCTGCCGCAAGACCTGGACGGCTTCACCATCGTGCAGATCAGCGATATCCACGTCGGCCCGACCATCAAGCGCCGTTATGTGCAGGCCATTGTCGACGCGGTCAACGAACAGTTGCCCGACATGATCGCCATCACCGGCGACGTGGTGGACGGCAGCGTCGAGCAGCTTGCGGCGCAAGCCCGTCCGCTGGGCGATCTGCGCGCACCGTTCGGCGTGTATCTGGTCACCGGCAACCACGAATACTATTCGGGCGCCGGCCCCTGGATCGCTGAATTCCGCCGCCTGGGCCTGCGCGTCCTCTTGAACGAACATGCCGTGATCCATCCCTCGGGCCTGCCTGTGGTGGTGGCGGGCGTCACGGACTTCAGCGCCGGGGCCTTCGATCCGCAGCAGCGCAGCAATCCGCGTGCGGCGCTGGCCAACGCGCCGGCCGACGCCTTTCCGCGCATCCTGCTGGCCCACCAGCCGCGCAGCGCGGCCGCGGCGGAACCGGCGGGCTACACGCTGCAGCTCTCCGGCCATACGCATGGCGGGCAATTCTTTCCGTGGGGTTTCTTCGTGCGGTTCCAGCAACCGTTTACGGCGGGGCTGCACCGGTTGGGACAGATGTGGGTCTACACCAGCCGCGGCACCGGCTATTGGGGACCGCCCAAGCGGTTGTGGGCGCCGTCGGAGATCACGCGCCTGCGTCTGCGCGCCGCCCCCGCCCGCTGAAGGGCGGGATGCTCTCGAGACGGCCAGCAATCAGGCCGCCTGGGGATGTTGTTCAGGCGGCCAGCAATCATGCCGCCTCAGGCAGCGGTCCGCGCTCCAGATAACTGGTCAGGGCGATATCGCTGGTCGTGTTGGAGATGCCTTCAATCTGGTGGATACGCGCCAGCAGCAATTCCAGCGCCTGGGTATCGCGCACACGCACCTTCAGCAGCATGGCGCTCTTGCCGGTGATGGTGTGAATCTCCTCGACCTCATTCAGCTCGGCCAAACCCAGCACCTGCTGCGTGATGGTCCAGTTGATCGTGTCGACATGCACGAAGGCCAACAACGGCCGGCCCATCTTTGCGCCGTCGAGCTTGGCGGCGATGCCCTTGATCAGCCCGTCGCGCTTGAGCCGCTTGACCCGCTCGTGCACCGCGGGCGCCGACAGGTTGAGCTGTTTGCCCAGCTCCGCATAGCTGGGCGTGGCGTCGTCGGCCAACAGCGTCAAGAGTTTCCGGTCGCGGTCATCGAGGTCAGACATTGGAATCAGGTTCGGCGCGCAGTGCGGCCGGCCTTTGATGAAAAGGGTTTGTCGGGGCAAACCCTGATTTTATTCCGATTGCCGTCTTGAAACCGCCTTACCAGGGGAACGAAATCAGGTCGCCGTACAGCCGCTTGAGCGTCGCCTTCACTTCGGGCGAGTTCTGATAAATGGCAATGAACTTCAACAGGCGCGGGTCCTGCGCCTTTTCCGGCTTGGCCACCCAACGGATGGCGTAGCGCCGGATGCTGTCCGGATCGGTATTGTCGAAGGCCAGTCCGTCCTTTTCGTTCAGGCCCGCCTGTTTTGCAAACGTCGTGTAGGTGACCGACGCCGTCACGTCGTCGAACGTGCGGGCCGACTGCGATCCTTCGATCTGGACGAACTTGAGCTTCTTGGGGTTGGCCACCACGTCCTGCAGGCTGGCCTGGTGTGCGACGCCCGGCTTGAGCGTGATGAGTCCCATCGACTGCAGCAGCAGCAAGGCGCGGCCGGTATTGACCGGGTCGTTCGGCACCGCGATGGTCGCGCCCTCGGGCACCGGATCCCCCTTCTTCAGCTTTTTGGAAAACAGGCCGATGGTGGTCGAATAGCCGTATGCGATGGGCTGCAGGTTGGCGCCGCGGCGCTGGTTGAAGAGTTCAAGAAACGGCGCGTGCTGGAAGAAATTGGCGTCCACCGACCCGTCGGCCACCGCAATGTTGGGCAGCACCCAGTCATTGAATTCCACCAGCTTGACGTCCAACCCTTGCTGCTTGGCCTGCGCGATGGCCAGTTCGGTGGCCTCGTTGGCCACGCTGGCAATCACGCCGATGCGCAGGGGCTGTTCCTGCGCCGCCGCCGGGGCAATCAGCGCCAATCCCAGCGCCGCCACCGCGGCGCCGCGCATCAGTTTCTCAAGCAATTGGTGCACAAGCATGTCAGCCATCCACAGAATCGGAACGCCGGACGACGGTCCGGCACAGGCGCTATTGTGCAGCACCCGGCGCGCCGGTCACGGAAAGGCCTTTGTCATGCAATGGCAATGCCAAGCTGCGCCCACGGCGCTAAGATGGCCGCAGTACGCCTTTGGGAGACGTTCATGAGTGCCGTGATGACCCCCCAACCCGACCCGCAGTCCGCCGCCAGCCGCCGCGACCACATCGAAGACCAGTTGGGCGCGCACAACTACCATCCGCTGGACGTCGTGCTGGCGCGCGGCAGCGGCGTCTGGGTCTACGACGTGGACGGTCGCAAGTACCTGGACTGCCTGGCCGCCTATTCCGCGGTCAACCAAGGCCATTGCCACCCGCGCATCCTGGCGGCCATGACCGAGCAGGCGCAAAAACTCACCCTGACTTCGCGTGCGTTTCGCCATGACCAGATGGCGGGCTTCTATGAAGACCTGGCGCGCCTGACGGGCGCTCACAAGATCCTGCCCATGAACAGCGGCGCCGAAGCCGTCGAAACGGCCATCAAGGCCGTGCGCAAGTGGGGCTATGAAGTGCGCGGCGTGCCCGAGGGCCAAGCCGAGATCATCGTCTGCGCCAACAATTTCCATGGCCGTACGCTGGGCATCGTGGGGTTTTCGACCGACCCCGACGCCTATGGCCATTACGGCCCGTTCGCACCCGGCTTCAAGGTCGTGCCTTTCGGCGACTTCGAGGCCTTCGACGCCGCCATCAGCGACCGCACGGTCGCGTTCCTGGTCGAACCGATCCAGGGCGAGGCCGGCGTCGTGATGCCGCCGCCCGGGTACTTCAGCCGCGTGCGCCAACGTTGCACCGAGCGCGGCATCACGCTGATCCTGGACGAGATCCAGACCGGCCTGGGACGCACGGGCAAGCTGCTGGCCGAGGAGCACGAAGGTATCGAAGCCGACGTCACGCTTATCGGCAAGGCGCTGTCCGGCGGCTTCTATCCCGTGTCCGCCGTGCTGTCCAACGCCGACGTGCTGGGCGTGTTCCAGCCCGGTCAGCACGGCAGCACCTTTGGCGGCAATCCGCTGGCGTGCGCCATCGCGCGCGCCGCGCTGCGCGTGCTGACCGAGGAAGGCATGATCGAAAATGCGGCCGCCGTGGGAGCGCATTTCCTGGAGCGCCTGCGCAGCCTGCCCGGCCCGGTGCGCGAGGTCCGCGGGCGCGGCCTGATGCTGGCCGTGGAACTGGAGCCGGACGCCGGCGGCGCCCGCCTCTGGTGCGAACGGCTCCAGGCGCGAGGCTTGCTGGTCAAGGACACCCACGGTCATACCCTGCGCCTGTCGCCTCCCCTGATCGTCACGCGGGACGAAGTGGACTGGGCGTGCGATCAACTGGCGGCGGTCTTGTCCGCCGCGTGACCCCACGCGCCGCAACGTGAACACTGCAATACGGAGCATGCGAATTGACGAACGCATTGACGAAAACCCCCACCCTGCCCACCCAAGTCACCCTGATCGGCGCACCGACCGACATCGGCGCCGGCGCGCGCGGCGCGTCAATGGGACCTGAAGCGCTGCGCGTCGCGGACCTGGGGCCGGTCATCGAAGCGCAGGGCTTTCAGGTTCGCGACCGCGGCAACCTGTACGGCCCCGCCAATCCCTGGCTGCCGCCCGTGGACGGCTACCGCCACCTCGAGGAAGTGACCGCGTGGAATCAGGCGGTGCACGATGCCGTGTACGAAGAACTGGCCGAAGGCCGCCTGCCCGTCCTGCTGGGCGGCGACCACAGTCTGGGCATCGGTTCGGTCAGCGCCGTCGCACGCCACTGCCGCGCCACCGGCAAGAAACTGCGCGTGCTATGGCTGGACGCGCACGCCGACTTCAACACCCATCTGCTCACGCCCACGGGCAACCTGCACGGCATGCCGGTAGCCTGCCTGTGCGGCAATGGCCCCGCGCCGCTGACCGGCATGTCGGGCGAGTTTCCGGATATCGAGCCGTCCTGCGTGCGCCAGATCGGCATCCGCAGCGTCGATCCCGGCGAAAAACGCCTGCTGCACGACGCCGGCCTCGAGGTCTTCGACATGCGGTATCTGGATGAGATGGGCATGCGCGCCACGATGCAGGCCGCCTTGGCCGGGCTGGACGCCGACACGCATCTGCACGTGAGTTTCGACGTGGACTTTCTGGATCCCGAGATAGCGCCAGGCGTGGGCACCACGGTGATGGGCGGCCCAACCTATCGCGAGGCGCAGCTCTGCATGGAGATGATTGCCGACACCGGGCTCATGCGGTCGCTGGACGTAGTGGAGCTGAATCCGGCGCTCGACGTGCGCAACCGCACGGCGGAACTGGCGGTGGATTTGATCGAAAGCCTGTTCGGAAAGTCCACGCTGGTGCGGCGGGGGCCTTGACGTGCGCGGTCGATGACGCGCGGCGCATTGACCGCCTCGCTTCCGGCGGCGTAGACCGATGGAAATATCCCCTTATCCCTCGCGATCACGCCGGATCGCCTGAGCTGCGTCGCGCAAATGGATCAGGTTTTCCTCGCGCTGCGCCCACACGCGCGGCGTGGGACCTGCCACGCATAGCGCGTACCATTCGCCGCCCAGATCCAGCGCGACGGCCAGTCCCGTGAGGTCGGCGACGCTTTCCCCCACGTTCGAGGCCCAGCCCCGCTCGGCAACCTTGCCCACGTCGGCCAGCAGGGCTTCGCGGGTTGTCAGCGTGCTATCCGTGTAGCGCGTGTATTGCGCCGCCGCCAGCACCTGATCGCGGTCAGTGGCCGGCAGGCGCGCCAGGATGGCTTTGGCAACCGAACTCGTGTGCAGCGGACGCCGTTCGCCGGCGCGCGCCGCATAGTGAACGGGCTGGGTCGACTCGGCCACGTCCAGAAACACGACGGCGCCATCCTGGATCTTGCCCAGCATCACGGTCTCGTTGACGGCATCGCGTAGCGCCAATAACCGCGGCCGCACCAGATCCAGCCACGGGTCGCCCGCGAGAATCTGCGCCGCCAACCCGTGCAACTTGCCGGTGGGGTAATACCCGGCGCGGCGCCTGACCTCGTACAGATACCCCCGAGCCACCAAGGTGCGCACCAGTGCCAGACAGCTCGACATCGGCGCGCCCAGCCCCTGGGCCAGCTCGGTCAGCGGCATGGGCCGCTTCGTCTGCGCAAACAGCTCCAGCAACTCCAGCGTGCGAGCGACAAGCTTGACTTCCACGGCGTCAGCCCTCCTTCGTGGCAATGCGTTTCCGGCACCCGGACTAGGGTGTTCCACCGTGTTGACTTTTCATGTGCAGGTACCTAAATTCTTGCACAGGAATTTGCATTCACCAATGTGAAATACATTTCAGCCGGCTGGAGCACCGGCGCCCCGCCTTCCCGAGTTGCCGCGTCATCCATAACGTTCAATAAAACGGTCCGCTTCAGGACTGGGAGACAGAAAGATGCGTATCAAACCCGTGTTGGCGGCGCTTGCCGCCGCCCTGGCCGCCTGCGCGGCCCAAGCCCAGTCCGACGTCGTGCGGTTGGGCGTGTCCAACGACCGTTCCGGCATTTATTCCGACCTGGGCGGCCTCGGGTCCGAGACCGCCGTGCGCATGGCCGTGGAGGATTTCGGCGGCAAGGTGGCCGGCAAGACCGTCGAAGTCGTCGGCGCGGACAACCAGAACAAGGCCGACGTGGCATCCGCGCTGGTGCGCCGCTGGTTCGACACGCAGAATCTGGTCGCAGTGGTGGACGGCGGCGCCAGCTCGGCCGGGCTGGCCGCCCAGGGCGTGGCGCGCGAAAAAGGCGGCACCGCGCTGATCAGCGGCGGTTTTGCCGGGGACTTCAGCGGCAAGCAATGCAGCAACCTCAGCACGCAATGGGCGCCGGATACCTATGCGCTGGCCAACGCCGTGGTCAAGAGCGTCGTCGAGAGCGGCGGCAAGAGCTGGTACTTCATCACCACCGATTACGTCTTCGGCAAATCGCTGGAAAGCAACGCATCACGCTTCGTCGAGGCCGCGGGCGGCAAGGTCGTGGGCAGCACGCGCCATCCGCTGGGCGCGATGGACTTTGCGTCGTTCCTCATTCAGGCGCAGTCATCCAAGTCCGACGTCGTGGGCCTGGCCAGCGCCGGCGGCGATCTGGTCAATCTCATCAAGCAGGCGCAGGAGTTCGGCCTGGCGGGCGGCAAGCAGCGGATGCTGACGTTCCTGACCTTCATCAACGACGTCCATGCAATGGGGCTGCCCGTTGCGCAAGGGCTGACCTTCCCCACCGGCTTCTATTGGGATGCCGACGAGGACACCCGCGCCTGGACCCAGCGCTGGCAAAAGAAGATGGGCGTCACGCGCGCCCCCTCCATCGTCCAGGCCCTGAGCTACGTGGCCACCACGCATTACCTGCAGGCCGCGCAGGCCGCCGGCACCTTCGATGCCGCGGTGGTCAACCAGAAGATGCGCGAATTGCCCATCACCACCAAACTGATCAAGAATGCCCGGGTGCGCCCTGAAGATGGCCGCGTCATCATGGACCTGTACCTGGTCGAGGTGAAAAAGCCCGCCGAGTCCAAGCATCCGAACGATTACTACCGCATCCTGTCCACGGTGCCCGGCGAAAAGGTCTTCGTGTCGCTCGCCGACAGCGAATGCCCGCTGGTCAAGAAATAGGTCACGCCCGGCGCGCCGGATTCCGGTCCGGCCGCAGGGTGCAGGCAATTACATAAAGGAGACAACCATGAAGTGCTATTGCGTCGTCAATTTCCGCGAACCGCTGCAGGAAATGGACCAGCCCACCCCCACGCCGCAAGGGACGCAGGTCCTGCTCAAGGTCCGCGCGGCCGGCGTGTGCCACAGCGATATTCACTTGTGGGAAGGCGGCTACGACCTGGGCCAGGGCCGGACCCTGTCGCTCAAGGACCGGGGCGTGTCGCTGCCGCTGACCATGGGCCATGAAACGGTGGGCGCCGTCGTGGCGGCCGGCCCCGACGCGCAGGGCCTGGCCACCGACCGCAATTACCTCGTCTATCCGTGGATCGGCTGCGGCAAGTGCCCGTCGTGCATGGCCGGCATGGAAAACCACTGCACCGCGCCGGCCTGCCTGGGCGTCCACCGCGCTGGCGGCTACGCGGACCACATCGTCGTGCCGCATCCGCGCTACCTCATCGACATCGGCGACCTGGACCCCGCGCAGATCGCGCCTTACGCGTGCTCGGGTCTCACCACGTACTCCGCGTTGCAGAAGATCGGCGCAGACATCTACCGCGAGCATCCCGTCGTGATCTTCGGCGCGGGAGGCCTGGGCCTGATGAGTCTGACGCTGATCAAGGCGCTGGGTGGCGCGGGCGCCATCGTGGTGGACATCGACCCCGCCAAGCGCCAGGCGGCGCTGGATGCGGGTGCGCTGGCGGCCATCGACGGCGCCGCCCCGGACGCCGCGCAGCAGATCATGCAGGCGGCGGGTGGCAAGCCGGTGCGGGCCGCGATCGATCTGGTCGGCGCGCCGGCCACCACCTCGCTGGCGTTCGACTTCCTGACCAAGGGCGGCAAGCTCATCATCGTTGGCCTGTTCGGCGGTGGCTCCACCTGGCCCATCGCCTTGATTCCGATGAAGGCGCTGTCCATCATCGGCAGCTACGTGGGCAACCTGGCCGAACTGAAGGAACTGATGGAACTGGTGCGGGCGGGCAAGGTGCCGCCGATGCCGGTCCACCGTCACGCATTGGCCGAGGCGGACAGCGTGCTGGCCTCGCTGCGAGAAGGCAAGGTCGTGGGCCGGGCGGTGTTGACAGTTGATTGAGGCTCTTGCGGCGATTGCGACTGAACGCGCCCGGCAGCGGGCGCGTTTTTTTGACGCTTGAATTTCGACGCCTACGCCGGCCGCAACCGCGGATCGTAGATGAAGCGTTCGCGCCGCACCACCACGATATCCTCGGCGTCCGGATGCGCCGGATTGATCAGGAAATTGCAGTCCGGCACGCCGCGATACGGCACGATCGCGCTGGGCAGTTCCAGCAGCGCCGACACCCCCGACGCCACCCAGTTGTCGCCCACCGCCTGCGACGCTTCGGCAAAGGGCACCGCGTCCCAGAACGGATAGTCGTCTTGCAGTTGCGCCAGCGACAGTGACTGGCGCGCCTCGAAGATGCTATTGGGCACGGCCAGTTCAATCAGGTAGCGGTTGGCGTGCTCGGACGCGCGCGCCGCAAAATGCACCACCGTTTCCAGCACGGCGAGCGCCACGCTGGCCGAGGCATACACCACCGGCGTGCCCGGGCTGTTGTAGCGTCCGCCCACCGCGGCCGCCCCGGCGCCGGAGAGGTCGTCAGCCCGGTACTTGCCCGCCGTGGTGCCAATGCGCCAGAGCGAAACGTAATCGGTCATGCGTAGACGCCCGCGGCGGCGCGGGCCAGCGTGTCTTCGACGATGCGGCTGCTGGCATCCGACGTCAGGAGCGACAGCGGCTTGACGTTGCCCAGCGCCGGCACGGGCGTGTTCAGCCACAGCACCGCTTCCTCGTCGCTGCCCAACACTTGACGGGCGACGCGCACCACGCGGGCGACGCGGGCAAGCCGGTCGGATTCACCGAGCGGCAGCGCCTGCCCTTCGCGCGTCCAGCGCGACAGCGACGCCGCCTTGACCTCCGTGATCGCCATGATTTCCGACTTGGGCACCTGCAGGTAATCGGCAGCATCGTCGACCATCTGCGCGGGCAGTCCGCGGTGCACATCCCGCGCAATATCGGTCAGCGGACTGTCGACCAGGCCGCGAAAAAGCTGCCTGGGGCGCGGCGGGCGCTTGGTGGAGGCGCCGCGCTTGGCGGGCGATTTGTCAGTCAGCGCGATGGTCATGGTCTGCTCCGGGCGCCGCGTGGACGAAGCGAAAGCCGGAGAAACCGGCCAGACTTGCACAGCGGCTTAATTACCAAATTGAATTTATAATATCCCATTTGGAAATCGGCTTGCAAGACGGCGGATGCCGAGCCGGCCGCGGGCCGCGCTTTGCCCTCGTCCGCGGCCCCGTCATGCACCATATTTGGGCCTATCATAGGCGGCGGCAAATTCGCCCCTCGCATTTCTCTCAAGGACACGCAATGACGGACCGGCAGCTCACCATACTCGCGGCGATCAACCTCATGGTGGCGGTGGGCGCCGGGGCATTCGGCGCGCATGGCCTCAAGCGCATCCTGACGCCAGAACTGCTGGCCGTCTGGCAGACCGGCGTCATGTACCACCTGGTCCACGCCCTGGGCATCTTCATCATCGCGTTGCTGGGCGCCCGCTTCGGGTCGCCGCTGCTGTCGGCCGCTGGCGTTGTCATGTTCGTCGGCATCGTGCTGTTTTCGGGCAGCCTGTACCTGCTGACGCTGACCGGCACCCGCTGGCTCGGCGCGGTGACGCCGTTCGGCGGAACGGCCTTCCTGGCCGCCTGGGCGATGGTCGCCATTGCCGCCTACCGCGCGCAGAGCTGAAAGCCCTTCCCGATCTTCACCTATCCGTTCTTCACCCTCCGGCGGCAGGAACCGCCGCCCTTGCAGGTTTCAGATGTCCCCAAGCACCGCATTACCCGCCGTCCGTGAACATTCCGCCGCCGCAGGCATCGCCTGCGTGGCGGGCGGCATCTTCTTTCTGACGCTCAGCGACGCCAATGCCAAATGGCTGGGCGCCAGCTACAACCCGCTGCAGATCCTCTTTCTGCGCGCGCTGATCGCGTTGCCCTTCGTGACCGCGCTGGCCTTGTGGCTGGGCGGACGCCGCGTGTTGCGCACGACGCATCCCGGCCTGCACCTGACGCGCGGCGCCATCAACGTGGTCTCGGCCTGTTGCTTCTATCTGGGATTGCAGGCGCTGCCGCTGGCCGAGGCCACCGCCATCGCGTTCGCCGCGCCGCTGTTCGTCACGGCGCTGTCGGTGCTGATCCTGAAGGAACGCGTGGACGGCAAGCGCTGGCTGGCGGTGCTGGCAGGCTTTGTCGGCGTGCTGATCGTGGTTCGCCCTGGCACGCAGGCCTTCCAGGCCGCCACCCTGCTGCCGCTGACCACCGCCCTGCTCTACGCGGTCATGATGATCACCGCGCGCGGCATCAACCGCGCAGAAGGCATGCTGACCACCACCTTCTACATCGTGCTGGGCCAAGTGGTGTGCAGCGCGATCGGACTACCCTGGGTGTGGCGCGCGCCGGCCATCGAAGACCTGCCTTATTTCGGTGGCGTCGCGCTGTTCAGCACGCTGGGACTGGCGCTCATCACGCAGGGATTCCGTATCGGTCCGGCATCCGTGGTCGCGCCTTTCGACTACACGGGCCTGGTGTGGGCCACGATTCTGGGATGGATCTTCTGGCGCGAAGCGCCCGACGCCTATGCGTACCTGGGCGCCGTTTTCATTGCCGGCAGCGGCGTGTACATCGCCGTGCGCGAGGCGCGCGGAAAATCGCGCCGGCGTGCCGCCACCTGAAGCTGCCCGCGTTATTCGGTGGGCGGCGGAAAGTGCCGCCGCAACACACGGGCCACGTTCGGTTCCAACGCTGCTTCGCGGGCGACAGCGGTCAATGCCGGACACATCGCGCTAAACCACGACGGGCCGGGACGCCAATGCGTCATGACCGTCACATACAGGTCCAGCGCTGAAAAACGCCGCCCCAGCATGTGCGGCGCGCCGGCCTGGCGTTCCAGCTCCTGCCACAGCTCGGCGCGGCGCGTGTGGACCCGTTCGCGCAGCAGGTCCACCGCATCGCCCGGCGTCGTCCACTGCGCGGGATCGTCGCCGTACGTGAACGTCGGGTAGACCGCCGCCACGACCCGCACCAGCAGGTTCAGAAAGCGCGCCCGTTCCGGCTTGTCCGGTGCGGGGGCAAGACCGGCCTGCGGCGCCAGGTCGTTCAGATGCAGGATCATCGCCGCGCTCTCGGTCATGACCTCGCCGTCGGGCAGGATCAGCGTGGGCACCTGCCCCAGCGGATTCAGATGCAGCAGCCGGTCCCGCTCGGGACCGGGCTTCAGGTACGGCACGTCCGTCAGGACGTGCGGCACATTGGCCAGCACCAGCGCCATCTCGACGATGGCGGAGCCGCACCCCGCGGACCCGATGAGCTCATAGGTCTTCATGACGGTCACCCTCCTGTTTCGGCCGGCGCCACCCGCAGCAGTTCGCCCGGGGAAGCGTCCGTCAACACATACACATAACCGTCCGGCCCCTGCCGCACGTCGCGGATCCGGCGCTTGCGGTCGACCAGCAGCCTTTCCTTCTCGACCACGTTTTTGCCGTCGACGGTCAGGCGGATCAGGTTCTGGTTGCCCAGCGCGCCAATGAAGAGCGAATTGCGCCAGGCCGGAAAACGGTCGGCGTCATAGAACGCCATGCCGCTGATGGCGGGCGACTTCGGCCACCAGTAGACCGGCGGCTCCATGCCCGGCAGCGTCTCGCCCTTGGCTTCCGGAATCTTCAGACCCGAATAGTTGATGCCGTAGGTCGCCAGCGGCCAGCCATAGTTCTTGCCCGGCTGCACCACGTTGATCTCGTCGCCGCCGCGCGGCCCGTGTTCGTTTTCCCAGAGCTCGCCGGTCCAGGGATTAAGCGCCATGCCTTGCGGATTGCGATGGCCGTACGACCAGATCTCGGGCCGCGCGCCCTGCTTGCCCACGAAGGGGTTGTCGTCAGGCAGCGCGCCGTCGGCCTTGAGCCGCACGACCTTGCCCTGCAGCTTGTCCAGGTCCTGCGCGGTTGGCCGCTGGTTGTTCTCGCCCAGCGCAATGTAGAGGTAACCCTTGCCGTCAAACACCAGGCGCGAGCCGAAATGCAGTCCGGACGACAGCTTGGGTTCCTGGCGGAAGATGACCTTGAAGTCTTCAAGTCCGCTGGCATCGTCGGCCAGCCGGCCGCGTCCCACGGCCGTGCCGCTCTTGTCGCCGTCCGACTCCGCATAGGACAGATACACGTAGCGGTCGGTCGCAAAGTTTGGCGACAGCGCCACGTCGAGGAGACCGCCCTGGCCGCGCGCGGCCACCTTGGGCACGCCGGTCAGCGGCTTGGACAACCCGCCGGGCGTACGCAACAGCCGCAGATTCCCGGGACGTTCGGTGATCAGGATGCCGCCGTCGGGCAGGAACGCCATGGACCAGGGATGATCCAGGCCGCCGACAACCGGCATCACGCGCGCAGGCGCCGAGGGCGGTTCCTGCGAGGCTTGCGCGATGGCGGGCGCAGCGGCGCAGGCCAGGGTCAAGGACAAGAGAAAGGGGATCGCGCGCGTGCTCGCGGCGGTGCGTGACTGCATGGACATCTCCGGCGGCGACAGATTGAAAAGCGGGCGCGGAAGGCATGACAGAGAGACGCGGGACCACTCGCGAATGGCATACCCGGTTGGCGTACCATAGCGCCCACGGACGGGAGCTCTCCCGTTCTTCCTTCCAGGAGTCTCCGACAGATGAAACTGTACTACATGCCCGGCGCGTGCTCGCTCGCTTCCCATATCGTGCTCGAATGGATCGGCAATCCGTATGAAACGCACAAGCTCAGCCGCGAGGCGCTCAAGGAGCCCGAGTTTCTGCGGATCAATCCGATGGGCGCCGTGCCGGCGCTGACCGATGGCGACTGGACCCTGACGCAGAACGTATCCATTCTGGAGTATCTGGCCGAACAGGCGCCCGAAAGCACGCTGCTGGGCGACGGCTCCGCACGTTCGCGCGCCGAAGTGCGCCGCTGGGTCGGCTTCATCAATTCCGACGTCCACAAGACGTTCTCGCTGCTGTTCGGCGCGCAGCGTTATTTGAAGGACGAAGGCGCGCAGAAGGAACTGGCCGCATCGGCCTCGGCGCTGCTGACCAAGCTGTTCGCGCAACTGGACACGCAACTGGCCGGCAAGCAATACCTGGCGGGTGCCGCGCCTTCGGTTGCCGATGCCTACCTGTACGTCGTGCTGCGCTGGGCGCACGCCAAGGAAGTGGACCTGACCGGCCTTTCCAACCTGTCCGCGTTCTTCGAGCGCATGCAGGCCAACGCCGGCGTCAAGGCCGCGCTGCAGGCCGAAGGGCTGTAAGGGTCTGCGCTGCCCCGCTGACGCCCGGAAGCCCTATTCCGGCGTCACCCCGGGCAGCGCCTCGCTCTCAAGGATCTTCTTGACGGCGGCCAGAAAGCGCCGCGCCAGCAGGGGTGGCGCACTCAGGTTGGAATGCGTCGCCCAGATCTCAACGCTGGCCTCGGGCGTAATCGGACGCAGCGCCATGTGCGCGGCCTGGTCCGGCGTGACGCACCAGGCATCCACCAGTGCCGGGCCCAAGCCCTGCTGCACGAAGGAACAGGCGGTCACGGGCGAATGCACCTCGATCGCCGCCGCGCAGTGCGGGCCTTCGCCAAAGAACGGCTGCAGCGCGCGTCCCAGCGGCGTATCGCGGGGATAGCCGATCCACGCCGCCGACGAAAAGTCCTCCGGCCGCACCGCGTCGTGGCTGGCAAGCGGATGCCCGGGCGGGAGCACGCACACCACCGGCACCCGCGCCAGCCGGACCGACGTCAGGTTCGGATGATCCGGCGGCTGCATGGAAATGCCGATGTCTGCCTGCCCCGACAGAAAATACGCCGCCAGTTCGTCGAACGTCACGCTGCGGTAATCGACGCGCGCGCCCGCATTGCGACCGCGAAACCGCTCCAGCGCCATGGGGATCAGGCGCTGCCCGAAACTGGCGCTTGCCACGATCTTCAGCATGCCCGCGCCGGACTGCCCCAGGCTGGCGGCCAGGTCGTTCACGCGCTGGATGCCGCCGTATACCTGCTCGACCTCGGCATACAGACGCCGCGCCTCCGCCGTGGGGGAAAGCCGGCTCTTGACGCGCTCGAACAGCCGATAGCCCAGACGGCTTTCCGTCAGGGCAAGCACCCGGCTCACAGCCGGCTGCGACACGTGCAGCATGCGCCCCGCCCCGCTGATCGAGCCGGCCATCATGATGGCGCGGAACACCTCGATTTGGCGCAGGTTCAGCGGCCGCCCGGCGCTCGGCCCGGCCTCGTCGGCATACGCATCGGCTTCCATTTCTTCCCCTTTTCCAATAACGAGGGATTATAGGTTTGAGACATTTTTCGATGACGCAGTGCCGCATGGCCGGGTGTAATCTGCCCGCTCCACAAAACAAAACCAGGGGAAATCCACCATGCGCAGCACGCTCCTTCGCAGTCTTTCCATGGCGGCGCTCAGCGTCGTCTTCGCCGGCGCCGCCTCGGCCGCCGGCTATCCCGACAAGCCCATCACTTTCGTGGTCCCGTCTGCCGCCGGCGGCTCGCCTGACGTGCTGTCGCGCCTGATCACCACGCAGATTGCCCGCGACACCGGCGCAACGATGGTCATCGAAAACCGCCCGGGCGCCGCCGGCAACATCGGCATCGCGCTCATCAAGCGCGCAGCGCCGGATGGCTACACGGTCGGCTACGGCAACATCAACACGCTCGCGGTGAACCGCTCGCTGTTCAAGCGCCTGCCTTACGACGTGGACAAGGACCTGACGCCCGTCGCGCACATGTTCGACCTGTACAACGCCCTGATCGTCCCGGCCGACTCGCCGGTCACCAGCGTGCAGGACCTGATCGACCGAGCCCGCAAGGAGCCGGGCCGCTTGTCGTACGGCGCGTCGGGCGTCGGCACCACCGGCCACATGGGCGGCGAACTCTTCAAGAGCATGGCCAAGCTGGACGTGATGTTCATCCCCTACAACGGCGGCCCCGCCGCCATCCAGGATCTGCTGGGCGGCCGCCTGGACTACCTGTTCGTCAATACCTCCGAGGCCGCGCCGCTGGTCAAGAGCGGCAAGGTCCGCGCCATCGGCGTCAGCAGCCTGAAGCGCCTGGCGCTGATGCCCGACGTGCCCACGCTGGACGAGTCCGGCCTGAAGGGTTACGAGACAGTCGCCTGGGGCGGCGTGGTGGCGCCCAAGGGCACGCCCGACGACGTGGTGGCCACGCTGAACGCCGCCATCCAGAAGGCGCTGCAAGCGCCGGAAGTGCGCCAGGGCCTGGCAACGCTGGGCGCCGAACCGGCCACCGGCTCCCCCGCCGACTTCAAGCAGCTGATCGATCGCGAGACCGCCAAGTGGCAGCAGATCATCGACAACGCCGGCATCGAAAAACTCGACTGAGCACGCTTCATGACGGCAGACACCTTGCAGGCTGACTTCATCGTCGCGGGCGCCACGCTCATCGACGGCTCGGGCGGGCCCGCCACCCAGGGCGACCTGGCCGTGCGCGGCGGACGCATCGTGGCGGTGGGCAGCTTTGCCCATCCCGCCGGCGTGCCGGTCATCGACGGCCGGGGCCAGGTCCTGGCGCCGGGCTTCATCGACTCGCACACCCACGACGACGGCTACCTGCTGGCGCATCCCGACATGCTGCCCAAGGTGTCGCAAGGCATCACCACGGTCGTCACCGGCAACTGCGGGATCAGCCTGGCGCCCCTGGCGCGCACGCAGATCCCGCAGCCGCTCGACCTGCTGGGTCCGCCGGCGCTGTTCCGCTTTGGCACCTTCCGCGCCTGGATGGACGCTCTGCGCGACATGCCGGCCGCGGTCAACGTGATTCCGCTGGTGGGCCACACCACCCTGCGCGTCGCCGTCATGGACGACACCTCGCGCGCGGCCAACGACGTGGAACGGGCCGCCATGCGCGACCTGATGCAGGAAGCGCTGGACGCCGGCGCGTTCGGCGTGTCGACCGGCACCTTCTATCCGCCGGCCAGCGCCGCGCCCACGGACGAGATCATCGACGTGTGCCAGCCGCTGCGCGGCCGCGCCGGCATCTACGCCACGCACCTGCGCGACGAGGCCGACCACATCGTGCCCGCCATGGAAGAGGCCCTGCTCATCGGCCGCGAAACCGATTCCCGCGTGGTGTTCTCGCATCACAAGCTGGCGGGCGAACGCAATCACGGCCGCACCCGCGAAACGCTGGACCTCATCAGCCGCGCCGCGGCCGCGCAGCCGGTCTGCCTGGACTGCCATCCCTATCCGGCCACCTCGACCATGCTGCGGCTGGACCGCGCGCGGCTGGCCAGCCGCACGATGATCACGTGGTCCACGGGGTACCCCGAGGCCACGGGCCGTGACTTCAGTGACGTCATGGCCGAACTTGGCCTGGACGACGAAGCCGCGGTCGCCCGGCTGGCCCCGGCCGGCGCCATCTATTTCCTGATGGACCCGGCGGACGTCAAACGCATCTTTGCCCATCCGCTGACCATGGTCGGCTCGGACGGCCTGCCCTTCGACCCGCATCCGCACCCCCGCCAATGGGGCACGTTCACCAACGTGTTGCGCACCATGGTGCGTGAACAGAACCTGCTGTCGCTCGAAGCCGCCATCCACAAGATGACCGGTTTGGCCGCGGCCCAGTACGGCGTCGCCGGGCGCGGCCTGCTCCGGGAGGGGTATCATGCTGACCTGGTGCTGTTCGATCCCGCCACCGTCACCGACGTGGCCACTTTTTCAGCGCCCATTCAGGCAAGCCGGGGCATCCACGCCGTGTGGGTCAACGGCAGGCAGGTCTGGGACGGGGAACGGACGGGCACCGAACGCCCGGGCCAGGTCCTGACACCCGGTGATGCATGAGCACGGAGTACTTAAAGTGAAGACGTTTTCCCAGGGCTGCTACCTGGGTGTATTGGGCGGAATGGGCCCCATGGCCGGCGCGGCCTTTGCCCTCCGCCTGGCGGCGCTGACGCCCGCCACGGTTGACCAGCAACACATCCCCACCCTGCTGCGCAACGATCCCCGTATTCCCGACCGTTCCAGCGCCTACATGGCCGGCGGCGAGAATCCCCTGCCCCACATGGTCGATGGCGTGCGCTTCCTGGAACAGGCCGGCGCCCAGCTTATCGCCATCCCGTGCAACACCGCCCACCTGTGGTTCGACGACATCGCCGCCTCCACGCGTCTGCCGGTGCTGCACATCATCGAAGCGGTCATCGAAGATCTGCGCCGCCTTGGCCTGCCCAGCGGCCGCATCGGCCTGATGGGTACCGCCGCCACGCTCAAGCTCGGCCTCTACCAGCGTCACCTCGAAGCCCAGGGCTACGAGTGCATCGTGCCTGACGACGACGAAGTCGAACGCTTCTGCATGGGCTCGATCCGCGCGGTCAAGGGCAACCAGCTCGAAGACGCCTTCGCGCCCGCCGCCGAATGCATCGCCCGCCTGAAGGCCCGCGGCGCCGACGCCGTGGTGCTGGGCTGCACGGAACTGCCTCTGGCCGTGCCGCACGCCCTGCGCCCCAGCCTCGGCGTGACCCTCACGGACTCCATCGACGCCCTCGCCCGCGCCGCCATCGCGCACTACCAGGCCGACCAGCCGGCCGAACGCATCGCCGCGTAAAAAAAAGGGCGCATCTTTCGATGCGCCCACTTCCTTCGCGGGGAAGAGGTCAACCGCCCAGGTACGCCTTGCGGACCTTGTCGTTGACCAGCAGGTTGGCACCGGTGTCCTGCAGGACCACGCGGCCGTTTTCCAGCACGTAACCGCGGTCCGCCACGCCCAGCGCCTTGTTGGCATTCTGCTCGACCAGGAACACGGTCACGCCCTGCTCCCGGATCTCGCGGATGATGTCGAAGATCTGGGCGATCACCAGCGGGGCCAGGCCCAGCGTCGGTTCGTCCAGCAGCAAGAGGCGCGGCCGGGTCATCAGCGCGCGGCCGATGGCCAGCATCTGCTGTTCGCCGCCCGACATCAGGCCCGCACGCTGGCTGGCGCGTTCCTTCAAGCGCGGGAACAGACCGTAGACGTGGTCAATCCCCGCCTCGATCTCGTCGCGCTTGGAAAAGAAGCCGCCCATCATCAGGTTCTCGGCGACCGTCAGGTCCTTGAACACGCGCCGCCCTTCAGGCGAAATGGCGATGCCACTGCGCATGATGTGGTGCGTGTCCTTGTTCGTGATGTCCTCGCCTTCGAACGTGATCTTGCCTTCGCGCGCCCGGGGGTTGCCGCAAACGGTCATCAGCAGCGTCGTCTTGCCCGCGCCGTTGGCGCCGATCAGCGTGACGATCTCGCCCTGGTTGACGTCCACCGACACGCCGTTCAACGCCTGGATGGCGCCATAGTACGTGTGTATGTTTTCCAGCTTCAGCATCATTCCTCCCCCAGGTACGCCTTGATGACGCGCTCGTCGTTGCGCACCTGCTCGGGGGTGCCGGTCGTGATGGGCTTGCCGTGTTCCATGACCAGAATGCGGTCCGAAATGCCCATGATCAGGCTCATGTCGTGCTCGATCAGCAGCACGGCCACGCCGAATTCGCGGCGAAGCTGGTCGATGAGCGATTGCAGATCGCGCTTTTCCTGAGGATTCAGGCCGGCCGCGGGCTCGTCCAGCATCAGCAGACGCGGCTTGGTGATCATGCAGCGCGCGATCTCCAGGCGCCGCTGGTGGCCGTAAGCCAGATTGCCGGCTTCGCGGTTGGCGAACTCGCGCAGGCCCATGAAATCCAACCATTGCGCCGCGCGCGACAGCGCCTCGGATTCGGACTGGCGGTAGCCGCGGGTCTTGAGCAGGCCGGGCAGCAGGCGCGATTCCACCTGCGTATGCTGCGCGACCAGCAGGTTTTCCAGCACCGTCAGCTGCTTGAACAGGCGCACGTTCTGGAACGTGCGCACCAGCCCATGGCGCGCCACCTTGTGGCTGGCAAGACCCGTGATGGGCTTGCCGTCCATGATGATTTCACCGGCGGTCGGCGCGTAGAAACCGCCCACGCAGTTGAACACGGTGGTCTTGCCCGCCCCGTTCGGGCCGATGATGGCAAAGACCTCGTCGGACATGACCTCGAAACCCACGCTGTCGACGGCCAGGAGGCCGCCGAACCGCATGGTGAGGCCGGAAACTTTCAGCAATGCCTCGCTCATTTAGCCAGCTCCACGTGGGGACGCTTCATGGGCAACAACCCCTGCGGACGCCACATCATCATCAATACCATCACCAGACCGAACATCAGCATCCGGTACTCGGCGAACTCGCGCGCCAGTTCGGGCAGCACGGTCAGCAGAATGGCAGCGAGGATCACACCGACTTGCGAACCCATGCCGCCCAGCACCACGATGGCCAGGATCAGCGCGGACTCGATGAACGTGAAGGACTCCGGATTCACCATGCCCTGGCGCGCTGCGAAGAACGCGCCGCCAAAGCCGGCGAACATGGCGCCCAGCGTGAACGCGGACAGCTTGATGCGGGTGGGATTCAGGCCCAGCGAACGGCAGGCGATCTCGTCTTCGCGCAGCGCCTCCCAGGCGCGGCCGACCGGCATGCGGATCAGGCGCGTGGACACGAACAGCGTCACCAGCGCAAGCAGCAGCGCCATCATGTACAGGTAGATCACCATGTCCTGGTTCTGGAACGTCAGCCCGAAGAACTCATGGAACGTGGTGCCGCCCTCGGTGCTGGGGCGGCGCGTCATTTCCAGGCCGAAGAACGTAGGCTTCGGAATTCCGGAAATGCCGTCCGGACCGCCGGTGACCTGGTTCAGGTTGATCAGCAGCAGGCGGATGATTTCACCGAAGCCCAGCGTCACGATGGCCAGGTAATCGCCGCGCAGCCGCAGCACCGGAAAGCCCAGCACGAATCCGAACAGCGCCGACATCGCGCCGGCAAACGGCAGCGCTTCCCAGAAGCTCCAGCCGCCCCAGTGATAGAGCAACGCGTAGGTATAGGCGCCGACGGCGTAAAAGCCCACGAAGCCCAGATCCAGCAGCCCGGCAAAGCCCACCACGATGTTCAGGCCCAGGCCCAGCATCACGTAGATCAGCACCAGCGTGGCGATGTCCACCGAACTGCGGCCCGCGAAGAACGGCCAGATCACCGCAATGGCAAGCAACAGCACCATCAGCGGCTTGTGGTTGCGGGCCGGCGCCGACGACAGCGTGGGCAGGCCGGTCTTGAGCTTCTTGAACGGAATGGCCAGCCACGGACGCAGCAGCTGGAACACGAACACCACCGCCGCGGCCAGCGCCACCAGCGACCAGTTCGACTCCATCGACGTGCGCGCACCCTGGCGGATGAGCTGCAGACCGAAGACCGGGGTGACGATGACCGCCGTCAGCACGGCCGCCATCGTGGCGTTTTTGAGATTGTTGGTCGACATCAGACTTTTTCCACCTCAGGTTTGCCCAGCAGCCCGGTGGGACGGAACAGCAGAATCAGGACCAGCAGCGAGAACGCCACGATGTCCTTGTACTGCGACGATATGTAGGCCGCCGCAAAGGTTTCCGCCAGGCCCAGCAGCACGCCGCCCAGCATGGCGCCGGGGATGCTGCCGATGCCGCCGAGCACCGCCGCCGTGAAGGCCTTGATGCCGGCCAGGAAGCCGATGAAGGGATTGAGTTTGCCGATGGTGATGGCGATCAGCACGCCGCCGACCGCCGCCAGGATCGCACCCATCACGAACGTGAACGAGATCACGCGGTTGGTGTCGATGCCCAGCAGGTTGGCCATGTGCATGTCCTGCGAGCAGGCGCGCGATGCGCGGCCCATGCGGGAATACTTGATGAACAGCGTCAGCGCGATCATCAGCACCACCGTCACCACGATGATCATCAGGCGCGAGTACGGCACCGTCACATCGAAGTCCGAGCCCATGTGGAACTGCATGGCGCCGGACACCAGCGAGGGCACGGCCATGTCGCGCGCGCCTTGGCCGAGGGCCACCCAGTTCTGCAGGAAGATCGACATACCGATGGCGGAGATCAGCGCCACCAGACGGGGGCTGCCGCGCACCGGCCGATACGCCACGCGTTCGACCGAGAAGCCGTAGATGCCGGTAACCGTGATGGCCACGAGCAGCATGGCCGCGATGATGAACGGGGTCGGCAATCCGCTGTTGGTGCCGATCGCCGTCAAGGTGACCAGGCCCACATAGGCGCCGATCATATAGATTTCGCCGTGGGCGAAATTGATCATCCCGATGATGCCGTAGACCATTGTGTAGCCGATGGCAATCAGCGCATAGATCGCTCCCAGGGACAATCCGTTGAAGAATTGCTGGGTAAGTTGGGGTATGAGGTCGGACATGATTCCATTGCTCCAAATAGTTCCGGCTCCGGTAGTGAGACCCGGAGCCGGAAACCTGGGCGTATTTTATAAGGGCCTGCCGGCGCCGCCTTGCCGGCCGCACAGCGCTTTTGGCGCATCGCTACGCGGATTTCGGCAAGACGGAGACAGCAGGCCCTACACGCCGGCAACACGCCGGCGGGATCGCGAGTTTACAGCTGGGTCTTCTTTCCGTCCTTGTCCCACTTATAGACGGCGAACTCAAAGTCCTTCAGATCGCCCTTGGCATCGTATTCGACCTTGCCGATGCCCGTATTGAACGTGGTCTTGTGCATGTAGTCGGCAACCTTGGCCGGATCTTCGCCGACAGCGTTGATGCTGTCCGCCAGGATCTGGACCGCGGCGTAGGCCGGCATCTGGAAGGCGCCGTCCGGATCGCGCTTGGCGTCCTTGAAGGCCTTGACGATGCTTTCGTTGCCCGGCAGCTTGGTGAAGTCGGCCGGCAGCGTGACCAGCAGGCCGTCGATGGCCGGACCGGCAATGGCCACCAGATCCTGGTTGGCCGTGCCTTCCGGACCCATGAACTGGACCTTCAGGCCCTGTTCACGCGCTTGGCGCAGCAGCAGGCCCAGCTCGGGGTGGTAGCCGCCGAAGTAGACCAGGTCCACGCCCGAAGACTTCAGCTTGGTGATGATGGCCGAGTAATCGCTGTCGCCGACGTTGATGCCTTCAAACAGCGCGACGTTGACCTTTTCCTTGGCCAGCGCGTCCTTGACCTGCGTGGCCACGCCCGAGCCGTAGGTCTGCTTGTCGTGCAGCACGGCAACCTTCTGCGGCTTCAAGGTCTTGGCGATGTAGCCGGCGGCGTACGGACCCTGCTGGTCGTCGCGGCCGATCGTGCGGAAGAAGAAGTGCGGCTTGATCGTGTCGGTGACCAGCGGCGACGTGGCGCCCGGGGTGATGCCGACGATGCCCTCTTCCTCGTAGACCTTCACGGCGGCGACCGTGACGCCCGAGCACGCATGGGCCACGGCGAACTTGGCGCCGGAGTTGACCACGCGGTTGGCGGCGGGCACGGCCTGCTTGGGTTCGCAGCCGTCGTCGATCAGGATCGGCTCGAGCTTCTTGCCCTTGACGCCGCCCTTGGCGTTGATGGTCTCGATGGCGGTCAGCGCGCCGGCCTGGATCTGGTCGCCGTATTGGGTGTTGGGACCGGTCATGGGCTGGGGAATGCCGATCTTGATCGTGTCGGCGGCGTGCGCGGCGCCAGCCAAGGCAAGTGCCCCAAGCGCCATGGCTACCGGGGTAAGGCGATTCAGAAACTTCATGCGGAGTTCTCCAGCGAGGTTTTGAGCGGCTCTGTCCAACACGGTTTATCGGGAGAGTACCCCTACGTCCGCATTGCCCGTCGCCGGCTTCTTGGGCAAAAACACGGTGTGGGCGGTATTCTGAAAGCAAGCCGTCATACTGTCACTGCGTGTAATCCCCAATATTTCACGCGGGGCTTTTATTCGTGACGGATAGGCCGCGTAGTGCCGTGAATTCGTTGGAGAAATCGCAATTCCAGCTGCGTTGTCTGCTGGCGCTTTTCCGGGATTTATGGTTGGGCGATTAATACCGAGTGGATTAATACGGTGTTTAAACTCGCATTTAAATACAGTGCTTACGCGGGACTTACTACATGCCGCGGAAAGGCCTCAGAAATAATGTCCGGCGCATTAATGAAAAACGCGCGCCCTGCTGAGATCAGCATCGGACGCGCGCATTCATTACGCCGCGAAGGCGGGTTGAAGTTCGGCTAGGCGTTTGCAGGCTTTGCCAGATTCCACATCAAGGCACGGAATGGCGCCAGCATGCTGATATTGACGACCAGCTTGATCGCCAGATCGCCCAGCATCCATGTGACCCACGGCGCCCCGGTAGCGGCGAATGCCACGCTGAAGAACACCGCCGTATCCAATATGGCGCCCAGCACGCCCGACGCCAGCGGCGCGCGCCACCAGCGCTGGTCGCGCAGGCGATCGAACACCTGGATGTCGACGAGCTGCGCACATATATAAGCCAGCCCCGACGCCAACGCGATTCGCGGCGACGCCACCCAGACCGACACCGCCAGTGCGGCGGCAAAGCCAAACCACACCACGCGCCGGGCGGCGGCCGGGCCGAATCGCCGATTGAGAACATCGGTGACCAGGAAAGCCACCGGATACGACAGCCCGCCCCATGTCAGCCAGTCATTGAGCGGCACCTGGACCAGGATATTGGAACCCACCACGACGGCCAGCATGCATAGCACCGAAATGCCGAACTGCAGGCGCGTCATGGCGGGAAAGCGCACGGCGGACGGTTTCATTTGCGGCCCGCCTCGGCCGCGCCGCGCGCCCGTCCGGCGCTCGCCATGCGCGTCATCGGCCCGTCAATGCGCGACGAATGACGTCTCCAACCCACAACACCTTGCATGTTCCGTGTCGCGCCGGCGAACAGCCCGCCAGCATACGCGCGCGGGGCGCCACAAACCCGCACACCGGCCGTGTCACGGCCTTGCCCGGCACCGCGCGCTTGCTCGTTTATGTCAATGACATGAACGTCCCGCACGGCGCATACTTTGGCAGCCGCGCGCGAGGCCGTCGCAGGCGGCCGTCTGCCCGCGCCGGTGAACGCAATCGAAAGTTCGTTTTCCATAGGCGGCGATTGTAAACGGTCGGCTCCCTGCGGATAGTGCGGCGAAATGTTCGTTCGCGCCTGAAACGCGCAATTTGACAGGCGCAGGGAGTGATGTGAAAGTCACGGTTTTGTCACAAACAATTCATAAGGTGTCGTGTTTCATGCGGCCGGACAACCCGTTCGCAACACGCCCAACTGGAGAACCCTTTATGCGATCCCATCGTATTGCACTGACCTTTGCCGCCATCATGACGGCTTTCGCCGGCGCTTCCGCGCAAGCAGCCACCGAGATCCAGTTCTGGCATTCGATGGAAGGCGCCCTGGGCGACCGCGTCAACGGCCTGGTCGAGGAATTCAACAAGCAGAACCCCGACTACCAGGTCAAGGCCATCTACAAGGGCAACTACGGTGAATCCATGAACGCCGGCATCGCCGCGTTCCGCGCCGGCAACGCGCCGGACATCCTGCAGGTCTTCGAAGTCGGCACCGCCACCATGATGTACGCCAAGGGCGCCATCAAGCCGGTGCAACAGATGTCCGAAGAAGCCGGCAACCCGATCGATCCCAAGGAATTCATCGGCGCCGTGGCCGGCTACTACTCGTCGGCCGACGGCAAACTGGTGTCGATGCCGTTCAACAGCTCGACCGTCGTCTTCTACTACAACAAGGACGCCTTCAAGAAGGCTGGCCTGGACGCCGACAATCCCCCCAAGACCTGGGAAGAACTGGCCGCCGCCGGCCAGAAGCTGAAGGCCGCTGGCCAGGAATGCGGCTACACCACGTCGTGGCCGTCGTGGACCCAGCTCGAGACCTTCTCGGCCTGGCACAACGTGCCGTACGCCACCAAGGACAACGGTTTCGGCGGCCTGGATGCGCGCATCGCCATCAACACCCCGCTGCACGTGCGTCACCTGGAAAACCTGGCCAAGCTCGGCAAGGAAGGCATCTTCATGTACGGCGGCCGCGGCGACGAGCCGAACTCGCTGTTCATCAGCGGCAAGTGCGCCATGATCACCGGTTCGTCCGGCCTGCGCGCCAACATCGCCAAGAACGCCAAGTTCGAATTCGGCACCTCGACGCTGCCCTACTACGCCGACGTGCAAGGCGCGCCGCAGAACACCATCATCGGCGGCGCCTCGCTGTGGGTCTTTGCCAACAAGAAGCCCGAAACCTACAAGGGCGTGACCGCGTTCTTCAAGTTCCTGGCCAGCCCCGAAATCGCCGCCCGCTGGCACCAGCAGACCGGCTACGTGCCCGTCACCAAGGCCGCCTACGAGCTGACCAAGAAGGAAGGCTTCTACGACAAGAACCCGGGCACCGAAGTCGGCGTCAAGCAATTGAACGTCGAAACCACCGCCCAATCGCGCGGCCTGCGTCTTGGCTTCCTGCCCCAGATCCGCGAAATCGAGGATGCTGAAATCGAACGCATCGTCTCGGGCAAGGTTGCTCCCAAGGACGGCGCCGAGAACATCGTCAAGCGCGGCAACGAGCTGCTGGAAAAGTTCGAGAAGAGTGTAAAGTAACGCCCTTTCGCGCGACTTGACCGCCGCCTTGTCAATCGGCATTTTCCATGTTGCGACAAGGACATACGAGGCTTAAAGCCCTGGTTTTTCAGGGGCTTTAAGCCTATCGTGCTTTTTATGAGTGCCGGTGCTTTCGGGCTCCGGGCGCCACGCGCGACACGCGCGCTGGCGGTTTCAGGCGGCGGTTATTTCAACCGCCGCTTTTCTGTACCTTGGGTTCCCCCTATGGAAAAACGCGTTGTATTCGGGCACAAGACCTTGCCCTATCTGCTGCTCCTGCCGCAGCTGATCATTACCGTGGTGTTCTTCTTCCTGCCCGCCGGACAAGCCATGTGGCAGTCCATGCGCCTTGAAGATCCCTTCGGCCTGTCCTCGCAGTTCGTCGGCCTGGACAACTTCATGGAACTGTTCTCGCAACAGAGCTACCTGGATTCCTTCCGCGTCACCGCCGTTTTCTCGGTGCTGGTGGCCGGCGTTGGCCTTGGCGTGTCGCTGGTGCTGGCCGTGATGGCCGACCGCGTGATCCGCGGCGCCGGGCTCTACAAGACCCTGCTCATCTGGCCGTATGCCGTGGCGCCCGCCGTCGTCGGCGTGCTGTGGCTGTTCCTGTTCTCGCCGTCGGTCGGCATCCTGGCCGTAGCCCTGCGCAAATCGGGCGTGGACTGGAATCCCCGCCTGGACGGCAACCAGGCGATGACCCTGGTGATCATCGCGGCCGTCTGGAAGCAGGTGTCGTACAACTTCCTGTTCTTCCTGGCCGGCCTGCAATCGATCCCGCGCTCGCTCATCGAAGCCGCCGCGATCGACGGCGCCAGCCCCGCGCGCCGCTTCTGGACCATCGTCTTCCCGCTGCTGTCGCCCACCACGTTCTTCCTGCTGGTGGTCAACATCATCTACGCCTTCTTCGACACGTTTGCCGTGATCGACACGACGACGCAAGGCGGCCCGGGCACGGCGACCTCGATCCTGGTCTACAAGGTGTACAGCGACGGCTTCCGCGGTCTGGACCTCGGTTCGTCCGCCGCCCAGTCCGTCGTCCTGATGTTCATTGTGGTTGCCTTGACGGTCGTACAGTTCCGGTACGTCGACCGCAAAGTGCAGTATTGATTTTGTCCGAGGCTGATAACAATGGTTGAACGCCGTCCCTGGCTGGATATTCTGGCCCACGTCATTCTGCTTTGCGGCGTGGCGATGGTGGCATTTCCGCTCTACGTCACTTTCGTCGCGTCCACCCAGACCGCGCAGGAAGTTGCTCAGGCGCCGATGTCCCTGATTCCCGGTCCGCATTTCGTGGACAACTACATGCAGGCGCTTTTTGGCGGTTCGTCAGGCGGCTCGTCGGGCGCGCCCGTCGGCCGCATGATGTACGTGAGCCTGATCATGGCGCTGGCGATCTCGATCGGCAAGATCGCGATCTCGCTGCTGTCGGCTTTTGCGGTCGTGTACTTCCGCTTTCCGGGCCGCATGTTCTTTTTCTGGATGATCTTCGTCACGCTCATGCTGCCGGTCGAAGTCCGCATCGCGCCCACCTACAAGGTCGTGGCCGATCTGGGCCTGCTCAACAGCTACGCGGGCCTCACCCTGCCGCTGATCGCGTCCGCCACGGCCACGTTCCTGTTCCGCCAGTTCTTCCTGACGGTGCCGGACGAGCTGATCGAGGCTGCGCGTATCGACGGCGCCGGTCCCGTGCGCTTCTTCTTTGACGTGCTGCTGCCCTTGTCCAAAACCAGCATCGCCGCGCTGTTCGTGATTCAGTTCATCTACGGCTGGAACCAATATCTGTGGCCCCTGCTGGTCACCACGCAGGAAGACATGTACCCCGTCGTCATCGGCATCAAGCGGATGATCAGCGGCGGCGACAGCGTGACCGAATGGAACATCACCATGGCCACGGCCATGCTCGCGATGATCCCGCCGGCGCTGGTCGTCATCCTGATGCAGAAATGGTTCGTCAAGGGTCTGGTCGACACTGAGAAGTGATCGCTCCCATCCCTCGCCTACCGAAAACGACTTCGAACACGAATATCTCATGGCTACTCTCAGCTTCCGCAACGTCAAGAAAACCTATGCCGGCAACGTGCCGGTCATCCATGGCATCGACATGG
Source organism: Achromobacter animicus (assembly GCF_040775605.1). Taxonomy (NCBI): domain Bacteria; kingdom Pseudomonadati; phylum Pseudomonadota; class Betaproteobacteria; order Burkholderiales; family Alcaligenaceae; genus Achromobacter; species Achromobacter animicus. The sequence continues at coordinate 2,933,516 of NZ_JAYGJK010000001.1, read as the reverse complement.
ACGTCAAGGACGGTGAATTCATCGTCATCGTCGGCCCGTCGGGCTGCGGCAAATCCACGCTGATGCGCATGGTCGCCGGCCTGGAAACCGTGACCAGCGGCGACATCGTCATCGACGACAAGGTCGTCAACAACCTGGAACCCGCCGAGCGCGACATCGCCATGGTGTTCCAGAACTACGCGCTCTACCCGCACATGACCGTGTTCGAGAACATGGCCTATGGCTTGAAGATCCGCAAATTCTCCAAGGACGAGATCAAGAAGCGCGTCGACATCGCCGCGCAGATCCTGGAACTGGGTCACCTGCTGGACCGCCGTCCGCGCGCGCTTTCGGGCGGCCAGCGCCAGCGCGTCGCGATGGGCCGCGCCATCGTGCGTGAACCCAAGGTGTTTCTGTTCGACGAGCCGCTGTCCAACCTGGACGCCAAGCTGCGCGTGGCGATGCGTCTGGAAATCATGAAGCTGCATCGCCGCCTGGGCACGACCAGCCTGTACGTGACGCACGATCAGGTCGAGGCCATGACGCTGGCGCACCGCATGATCGTCATGTATCAGGGCGTTCCCGAGCAGATCGGCACCCCGATGGAAGTGTTTGAAAAGCCCGCCTCGACATTCGTCGCCGGCTTCATCGGCTCGCCCCCGATGAACCTGATGGAAGTCCAGGTCGCTGGCGACGGCACGGTGCAGACCGCCGACGGCAACCAGCTCGAGATCTCGCCGCTGCAGGTTCCCTCGCAGGTCCGCGGCCGCAAGATCATCATGGGCATGCGCCCCGAGCACATGCTGCTGAACACCCAGGGCATTCCCGCCGAAGTCGAAATGGTCGAGACGTTGGGTTCCGAGCAACTCGTGCACGCCCGCTGCGGCAAGAGCACGCTGGTCGTGCGCTGCACGACGCGCCAGCTTTCCGAGTCGTCCGCCAAGGTCGGCATGCAGGTCAACGTGGGCCCGGACGGCCGCCATCCCCTGCACTGGTTCGAGGCCGACACCGGCCGCCGCGTCCAGGGCCTGTAAGTCGGCGGGGCGTCAGCCCCCTGCCCCGCGCCCCGCAAAAACAAACCGGGCCGCAAGCTGATCGCTTGCGGCCCGGTTCTCTTTTGCAGCGCCTGATGCGTGTGGCCGGATGCGCTGCATCCGACACGCGCCGCCGTTCGTTCGCGTGAAGCGGGCCGGAATCGGCCCGCCGCCCGGTGATTTACTTGTAAACGGTCTTGGAACCATCCTTGTGCCAGGTGAACACGTCGAACTGGAAGTTCGTCAGGTCACCCTGCTTGTTCCACGACACCTTGCCGATCGGCGTGTCGAAGGAATTGGCGTGCAGGTACTTGGCCACCTTGGTGGGATCGTCCGAGCCCGCGCCCTTGATGCCGTCCGCGATGACTTGCGTGGCCGCGTAGGCGGTCATCTGGAACGCGCCGCTGGGGTTGCGCTTCTTGGCTTCGAACGCCTTGACGATGTCGGCGTTGGCGGCGTTCTGCGTGAAGTCGGCCGGCAGCGTCAGCAGCATGCCTTCGACGGCGTCGCCCGCGATCGCGTTGATGTCCGGGTTGCCCGTGCCTTCCGGACCCATCCACTTGGCCTTCACGCCCTGTTCGGCCGCCTGGCGCAGCAGCAGGCCCATTTCGGGGTGGTAGCCGCCGTAGTAAACGAAATCCACGCCCTGGCTCTTGAGCTTGGTGATGACCGCCGAGTAGTCGCTGTCACCCGCGTTGATGCCTTCGAACACGGCAACGGCCACGCCGCCCTTTTCCAGGTCGTTCTTGACCGCGGTGGCGATGCCCTGGCCGTACGACTGCTTGTCGTGCAGCACGGCGACCTTCTTGGGCTTGATCTTGTCGAGGATGAACTTGGCGGCGGCGGGACCTTGCTGGTCGTCACGCCCAATGGTGCGGAAGATGAACTCGTAGTTCTTGCCGTCGGTCAATGCCGGCGACGTGGCCGACGGGGTCACCATGACCACGCCTTCGTTGTTGTAGATGTCGGCGGCGGCAATGGTGGCGCCCGAGCACACGTGGCCCACGACGAAACCGATCTTGCTGTTCACGACGCGGTTGGCGGCGTTGGGACCCTGCTTGGGTTCGCAGCCGTCGTCGATGACCACGGTTTCCAGCTTCTTGCCATTGATGCCGCCGGCGGCGTTGATGCGCTCGACCGCGGTATCGACCCCTTCACGGACCATATCGCCATACTGCGTGACCGCGCCGGTGGTGGGGCCGACGACGCCGATCTTGATGGTCTGCGCGTGCGCGGCCGCGCCAAACGTCAAACCAGCGGCGACGCCCAGCGCTGCGATGACCGGGGTCAGACGGAAAACTGGCTTCATGAGTGGACTCCTCGAATGACTTTTAATCGTTGATCCATCAACGGGCTGACGGCCGGAAACGTAGATGTCATGCCCGTTGGCGGTGCATTTGCCCGGCAAGCATACACTGAAATTTCGCGGCTTTTGGGCCGGTTGGCGCAGGGTTTTCCGGGGTTTTTTTATTGCACCGCGGCATGATTCGCACCGCCGGCCTTATTCCGAACGCCGTATATGCAAAAGACCATTAATTCGTTTGAGTTACTAAACGGCGGCGGCATCATGTGCCGCATGAGACTCCAACCGATAATCGTCCCGGGCTGGAAAAACTCCGGCCCCGACCACTGGCAGTCCCGGTGGCAGGCCCTGTTGCCCAACGCCCGGCGCATCGAGCAGCACGACTGGGAAAATCCCCGCGCGGCCGATTGGATATCCCGTCTGACCGCCGAGGTCGACGAAGCCCGCAGCCCGGTCCTGCTCGTCGCGCACAGCCTCGGCTGCCTGATCAGCGCGGCCCTGCCCGTGCCCTTGCGCGCCAAGGTCGCCGGCGCACTGCTGGTCGCACCCGCCGACGTCGAACGCGCCGACATGCCCGATTGCCTGCGCGCCTTCGCGCCCATTTCGCGCCAGCCGCTGCCTTTCCAGAGCGTGGTGGTTGCCAGCGACAACGATCCCTATTGCACGCTGGAACGCGCGCGCGTCTTCGCGGCGGACTGGGGAAGCCGTGTGGTCGTCCTGCCCGGCGCCGGTCATATCAATGCGGAAAGCGGTCTGGATGACTGGCCGCAGGGGCTGAAACTGCTGGGCGCGCTGCGCCGCAGAGCGTCGTGGCGAATTCCGCCGCCGGCCAAACGCATTCCGCCGATTCCGGTGTACGACTTGTAGGCGACGTTCCCGCCGTTAAAAAAATGGCCGCCCATCCGGACGGCCATTTCAACTTGAGCATGAGGAATCGGCCGCCTTCCCTGAAGGGAGCCGGCCGTACCGATTACTGCAGCAGGCTGCGCAGCATCCACGCGTTCTTTTCATGCACGTCCAGACGCTGCGTCAGCAGGTCGGCCGTGGGCTGGTCGTTGGCGGCGTCGGCCTTTTCGAAGGCTGCGCGGGCGGTCTTGGCGACGGATTCGTTGCCGTCCACCAGCAGGCGCACCATTTCCAGCGCGTCCGGCACGGTTTCCGGTTCAGAGATCGACGACAGCTTGGCGTATTCGCGATACGTGCCCGGCGCGTAGTGGCCCAGCGCGCGGATACGCTCGGCGATGCTGTCCAGCGCGTTCCATTCTTCGGTGTACTGCGTCATGAACATCTGATGCAGCGTGTTGAACATGGGCCCCGTGACGTTCCAGTGGAAGTTGTGCGTCATCAGGTACAGCGTGTATGAATCGGCCAGCAACTTGGACAGTTCGCCGGTAACCGCGGCGCGGTCCTTGTCCGAAATACCGATGTTGATGCGCGGAACGCTCGAGGTCTTCTTGGTGGACTTGGCCATTGCTAGCTCCTATGGAAAAAGGCGGAAATAAGAATACCACTGCAAACACGACAGAACAGGCGTTGTGGAGGCGCCGTTCTCACGATGGGCTGCGACCAATTGACGCGGTGCAAGGGACGCGCCTTACGCAAGGACGCGCACACAAAACCGCGCCGGCCATTGGCCGTCGTTTAGCGTTCAATCTTGCACGGCCGCCGCTTCGCCGGCCAGCATCTTCACGCCCGGCAGCTCGCACTCATAGACTGCCTGCGCCAGCGCTTCGATTGCCGCCAGGCGCGGGAAGCTGCGGCGCCATGCAAGGACGACGCGGCGCTCGGGCACATGGCCTTCGAACGGCAGATAGCGCAACAGGCTGTTGGAGGGCGGGTTTTCGGGGACGGCGGTGACCGGAAGCACGGTGACGCCGATGCCGGCCGCGACCATGTGGCGGATGGTTTCGAGCGAGGAGCCTTCGAAGGTGCGCTGGATGCCATCGCTAGCGGCCGAGAAGCGCGACAGTTCGGGACAGACTTCAAGCACCTGATCGCGGAAGCAATGGCCACTGCCCAGCAGCAGCATGGTCTGCTGTTTCAGGTCCTGGGCGTCGATGGACTTGCGCTGCGCGAGTTCATGGTCGTTGGGCACGGCCACCACGAAGGGCTCGTCGTAGAGCGGCTGCATGACCAGGCCGGCTTCGGGCAGCGGCAAGGCCATGATGGCGCAGTCGATCTCGCCCTGCCGCAGCAGCTCAACGAGACGGACGGTGAAGTTCTCCTGCAGCAGCAGCGGCATTTGCGGCGTGCGGCCGATCTGCACGGGCACCAGCTTGGGCAGCAGGTAGGGTCCGATGGTGTGGATCACGCCAACGCGTAGCGGGCCGGCCAGCGGATCGTGGCCCTGCCGGGCGATCTCCTTGATGCTGGCGCTTTCCTCGAGCACCTTCTGCGCCTGCGCGACGATGCGCTGGCCGATGGGCGTCACGCCGACTTCGGAGCCGCCGCGTTCGAACAGGGTCACGCCCAGTTCGTCCTCGAGTTTGCGGATGGCCACGGACAGCGTCGGCTGGCTGACGAAACAGGCCTCGGCCGCGCGGCCAAAGTGCCGCTCGCGGGCGACGGCGACGATGTACTTGAGTTCGGTGAGAGTCATGGTGGACTACGCCCCCGGGGTTACGCGCCGGCCCGGTGGCCGGCGCTTGAGGATTCAAGAGAGTGGATGGGCCGCATGTCAGGTGCGCAGGAAGTCTTCGCGGCCACGCATCCAGCGGGCCAGATGGGCCTCGACGACGGCGGGATGTTCGGCGCGCAACCACACGGCAGCGTCGCGCGCGTCTTCGGCGATCGCGGCGTCGGTCTCCAGGTCGGCAAAGCGCAGGAGCGCCATGCCCGACTGACGTGTGCCCAGGAATTCACCCGGGCCGCGCTGTTCCAGGTCGCGCCGGGCGATCTCGAAGCCGTCGGACGTTTCGAACATGGCACGCAGCCGTTCGCGCGCAACCTGCGAAAGCGGCGTTTGGTAGAGCAGCACGCAAACGGACTCGGCCGTGCCCCGTCCCACGCGCCCGCGCAACTGGTGAAGTTGGGCAAGGCCGAAGCGCTCGGCGTGTTCAATCACCATCAGCGACGCGTTCGGCACGTCCACGCCGACTTCAATGACGGTCGTGGCGACGAGCAGGTCGATGTCGCCGTCGCGGAATGCCTGCATCACGGCGGCCTTCTCGGCCTGCGGCAGACGGCCATGCACCAGTCCGATCCGCAGGTCCGGCAGATCGGTCCGCATGCCTTCGTAGGTGTCGACGGCGGTTTGCAATTCGAGGGCTTCGCTTTCCTCGACCAGCGGACAGACCCAATAAGCCTGCTGGCCCCCACGCGCGGCCTGCGCGATATGAGCGATAACCTCTTCGCGCCGAGCGTCCGAGACCAGTTTGGTCACGACGGGGCTGCGGCCAGGTGGCAACTCGTCGATCACGGAGACGTCCAGATCGGCGAAAAAAGTCATGGCGAGGGTGCGCGGAATGGGCGTGGCGCTCATGTTGAGCTGATGCGGCACGATGCGGCCGCGCACGGTTTCGCCCTTGCGCGTCAGTGCAAGACGCTGGCCGACGCCAAAGCGATGCTGTTCGTCGACGATGGACAGGCCCAGCCGGTGGAACTCGACGTGATCCTGGATCAGCGCCTGCGTGCCGACCACAAGCTGCACGCTGCCGTCGGCAGCGGCGGCCGCGGCTTCGCGCCGGGCCTTCGCGGTCAGGCTGCCGCTCAACCACGCGACGTTCACGCCCAGGGGGGAAAGCCAGGACACCAGCTTACGAAAGTGCTGCTCGGCCAGGATTTCCGTGGGCGCCATCAGCGCCACTTGCGCCCCGCCCGCAATGGCCTGCGCCGCCGCGATGGCCGCCACGACGGTCTTGCCGCTGCCCACGTCGCCCTGCAACAGCCGGTGCATGGGATACGGCTTGGCCAGATCCGCCGAGATTTCCTCCACGACGCGCTGCTGCGCACCAGTCAGCTTGAACGGCAGTGTTTCGTACAGCCGTGCGACCAGCCCGCCTGCGCCGTTCTGCACCGGCAGCGATTCGGCTTCCTTGACGCGGCGTGCCGCACGCGCGGCGGCGAGCGAGAGCTGCTGCGCAAGCAGCTCATCGAACTTGATGCGGCGCCATGCGGGATGCACGCGATCCATCAAGGCCTGTTCGGATTCGCCCTGCGCGGGCGTGTGCAGCGCGCGGATGGCGGGCTCGAACGGCGGCAGGTCGTAGCGCGCGCGAGCCTCCTCGGGCAGCGTGTCGGATAGGTCAGCAGTGTTCAGCGCCTGTGCAATGGCGCGCCGCAAGGCCGGCTGAGGCAGCCCTTCGGTAGTGGGATAAACGGGAGTAAGAGCAGTCGGCAGCGGCGAATCCGCGTTGGTCAGCCGCGGATGCACCATCTCGCGGCCGAACAGCCCGCCACGCACTTCGCCGCGGGCGCGCAGGCGCTTGCCCACGGTCACTTGTTTTTGCTGGCTGGGATAGAAATTCAGCCAGCGCAATTGCAGTTCGCCGCTGTCGTCCGCCAACGTGGCGGTCAGTTGGCGGCGGGGCCGGTACAGGACTTCGGATTTGGTGATCTCGCCTTCGACCTGGCCAGCAAAGCCGGGGCGCAGCGAGCTGATCGGGATGACGCGTGTTTCGTCTTCGTAGCGCAGCGGCAGGTGCAGCACGAAGTCCTCGGGCAGCACCAAACCCAGGTTACGAAGCTTGCGCTCCGTATCCGTCATCGGTTTGCCGGCGCCGTTCTTGTCGGCGCCGGTACGCTTGGAGGCCACGGCTGCGGCCGGCATGTAGGAACGAACCCCTGAAATGAAACGTCCGGGTGCGCCTTACAGGACCATGATGGCTTCGACTTCGAACTGTGCGCCCTTGGGCAGGCTGGCCACGCCGATCGTGGAGCGCGCCGGGAACGGCTGGGGGATAATCTCGGCCATGATGGCGTTGGCCGCCGTGAACTTGCCCAGGTCGGTCAGGAACAGCGTGAGCTTGACCACGTTTTCCAGCGTGCCGCCTGCAGCCTTGATGACTTCCTGCATGTTGGCAAACGCCTGACGCACCTGCGCGTCGAAGTTTTCAGAGACCAGGTCGCCGGTGCCAGGCTCCAGGCCGATCTGGCCCGAGAGATAGACAGTCTTGGTGCCGCTGACGGCAACCGCTTGCGAGTAAGGGCCGACGGCGGCGGGCGCGGTGTCGGTATGAATGATTTGCTTGCTCATGGGCGGAATCCTTCTGGTGACGGATAGAAGCTACAACTATCGGAGTTTATCCAGCAATAGACTTTTGCGAAAGTAGCGGTTCGCCGTAAAGAGGGTTTAGGACTGATCCTGCGCAGCCGGCGGATGCCCTGCCCCGCCGATATCGCCACGATGCGCAATCAGCAGTTCGGCCAGCGCCTGCGCGGCCACGGACAGGCTGCGTCCTTTACGGCGCACCAGATACAGCGGCCGCGTCAAGGCGCGGCCCGCCAAAGGTACGACGCGCAGATCGGCGCTGCGGAAATGAAAAAGCGTCATTGCGGGTACGACCGACACACCCAGCCCCGCACGCACAAGACCCGTGACGGTCGCCAGATGCTCGACCTCGAAAACCGGCAGCGGCGCCTCGGCGCCCAGCGCTTCGTCCAAATGTTTGCGCACACTGCTGCCGCGCGCAAGCTGGATGATCGGATGCCGCAGCACGTCGCGCAGCCGCACGCGAGGCTGGTCCGCCAAAGGATGGTCCACGCGGCACACCAGAAAGTAGCGATCGGCATGCAGGAATTCGCTGTCCAGATCGGTCATGTCAGGCCGCCTCGAGGCCACGGCAAAATCGGCCACCCCGCTCTGCACCATGTCCAGGCAAGGATCGAGCAAGGCGTCCCGCAGGTCCAGCACGATCCCAGGATGATCTTGCCGGAAGCGCGCCAGCAGATCCGGCAGCCACCCCGCCGCAAGCGACGGCAGCGCGGCCAGCGTCACCCTGCCCCGCCGGCGGTCCGCCATATCCCGCAAATCGCCCATTGCAAGGTCCATGTCCGCCAGCAGGCGCCGGGCGGTCGCGTCCAGCACGCGGCCTTCGGCAGTCAGCTCGACGTGCCGCGTGCTGCGATCAAAGAGCCGGACGCCGGCACTGTCTTCCAGCGAACGGATCAACGCGCTGAAGGCCGGCTGCGTCAGGTGGCAGCGCTGCGCGGCACGCGTGAAGTGCCGTTCATCGGCAAGCGCCACGAAGGCACGCAATTGGCGGGACGATAGATTCATGGCTTTCTTGTATTAATCAATCCGATTTTTCTATTTTACGGATGATCGTGCCTTGCCTATAGTCGTCCCAACCCCTTGAACGCGCCTGGACTGCTCATGCCTCAATCTCCCTTGCTTATCGGCTGCGCCTCCGGATTTTCCGGCGATCGCACCGATGGCGCCGCGGCCGTGGTCCGCACCTTGGCCGCCCAAGGCGGCGGCACGCTGATCTTCGAGACGCTGGCTGAGCGGACGCTAGCGCTCGCGCAGCTTGCGCGCAACGACGATCCGAACCGCGGCTATGAACCCCTGCTGGACGAACTGGTAGGTCCGGTACTGGGCGACTGCCTGCGCCACGGCATCAACATCGTCAGCAATTTCGGCGCGGCCAATCCGCCCGCCGCCGCGCGCCGTATTGCCGAGCTGGCGCGTGAACAAGGCTTGCCGGTTCCGCGCATCGCTGTCGTGTATGGCGACGCGCTGAACGGCGCCGAGCATCGCGACCTGCTGGCGCATCGACTGGGCGCCGCACTGGACGGCCTGGACATCGTGAGCGCCACTGCCTATCTGGGCGCCACCGAAATCGCCGAGGCGCTGGCCGCCGGCGCGCAGATCGTCGTTGCCGGCCGCGTGGCCGACCCGTCGCTGACCCTGGGACCGGCACTGGCGCACTTCGGCTGGGATCCCGCCGACTGGCCGCGTCTGGGACGTGCCACCATGGCCGGCCACATGCTCGAATGCGGGCTGCAGGTGACCGGCGGCTATTTCTGCGTGCCGGGGCTGAAGGAAGTGCCGGACGTCCATGCGGCCGGTTTCCCCATCGCCGAGATCCAGGCCGACGGCGAATTCGTGATCGGCAAGGCCGATGGCACCGGCGGCGCCGTAGACGCGCGCACGGTGAAAGAACAATTGCTGTACGAAGTCCACGATCCGGCTCGGTATCTGACCCCCGACGTGGTGGCGGACCTGAGCCAGGCGCGTGTCGTCGAACTGGGCGGCAACCGGGTTGCGGTCCATGGCATTACGGGTCACGCCCGGCCCGACGAACTGAAGGTGAACGTCTGCTATCGCGGCGGCTGGCTGGCTGAAGCGGAGATTTCATATGCGGGCGTGCAGGCCGAAGCCCGAGCACGGCTCGCGGCAGATATCGTCCAGAAGCGCCTGGGCGCCGGCTACAAGCTGCGCGCAGACCTGATCGGCGCGATCAGCATCCTGGGCGACGACGCGGGCGAGATGCGCCGCGCGCTGCCCGACAGCCATGCCCGCGACGTGCGGCTGCGTCTGGCCACCGAAAACGCCGATCGCGCGCAGGCCGAACGGGTATTGCGCGAAGTGACCGCGCTCTACACCTGCGGCCCGGCCGGCGGCGGCGGCGTGCGCACTGCTCTGCGCCCGCGCTTGAACATGATGTCCTGCACCATTCCCCGCGAAGCCGTAAAGAGCGGCTGGAACTTCCTGGAGGAGATCGCGCCATGACCCAGACTTTGCTCGCCGTGCCGCTGTACCGCCTGGCCCACAGCCGATCCGGGGACAAGGGAGATATCTCCAACTTGAGCCTCATCGCCTGGGATCCCGAATGCTATGACGTGCTGGCCGCGCAAGTGACCGAAGCGCGCGTCGCACAGTGGTTCGCGTACCGCCATCCGAAACGTGTGACACGCTATGCGCTGCCAATGCTCAACGCAATGAATTTCGTGCTGGAGGGCGTGCTGGACGGCGGCGTCAACGACGCGCTGAATCTCGACACGCACGGCAAGAGCCTGTCTTTCAGATTGCTGGACATGACGGTGGAGGTCAGCGCAGCGCTGGCGAGCCGTCTGCCAGACATACCCGGCGACCGTCCCGCGGCCGCCTGATTTGCAGTTCCGATAAAAAAACACCACAGGAGACACACATGCGCATCGCTACCAAGGGCCGGCTGGCCCTGCTGTTGGCCGCCGCCCTGCCCCTTTCGGCCATGGCGCAATTCCCGACCAAGCCCATCACCTTCATCGTCCCGTTCGCTGCCGGCAGCGCCACCGATCAGATCGGCCGCGCCATCGGCCAGGGCGTCACCGAACAGACCGGCCAAGCCGTCGTCATCGAGAACAAGCCCGGCGCAAGCGCGATGATCGGCGCGGCAGCCGGCGCGCGCGCAACGCCCGACGGCTACACGGTCCTGATCACCACCAACACCACACATGCGGCCAACGAGCACCTGTACAAATCGTTGACCTACGATCCCGTCAAGGATTTCGCGCCCCTCACGCTGCTGGGCAAGGGCGGACAGATCATGGTCGTCAATCCCAGTTCGCCCGCCAAGACGGTGGGCGACTTCCTGGCCCAGGCCAAGCAGTCGCCGGGCAAGCTGAGCTTTGGCAGCGGCAGCTCCAGCAGCCGCATCGCTGGTGAACTGCTGCAGCAGATGGCCGACGTGCAACTGCTGCACGTGCCCTACAAGAGCAATCCGCTCGCCGTCACCGACCTGCTGGGCGGCCAGATCGACATGATGATCACCGACACCGCCACGGGCTTGCCGCAGGTCAAGTCCGGCAAGCTGCGTGCGCTGGGCGTCACGGGCCAGGCGCGCTCGCCGCTGGCGCCCGACGTGCCGACCATTTCGGAGGCTGGCGTGCCCGGCTACGAGATGGGCTACTGGTTTGCCGCCTATGCGCCGGCCGGCACACCGCCCGACGTGGTCAAGCGCCTGAACGAATTGCTGGTCAATGCCACCAAGGCCAAGCCCGCTCAGCAGTTCTACGCGCAGACCGGCACGGACGCGGCATCGTCGACTCCCGACGAGCTGGCAAAGTTCCAGCAGGCGGAATCGAAGAAGTGGGGCGACATCATCAAGAAGGCCGGCATTCAGCCGGAGTGATTCACACCAGGCGCACCAAAGCAAAAAACCCATCGCTTGCGATGGGTTTTTTTTGAACCAGAAAGCCGGAACCGCTTGGCTTATTTGTCCACGAAGGCGCGCTCGACGACGTAGTCGCCCGGCTGGCCCACGCCCGGCGACACCGCGAAGCCACGGCTATCGAGCATGGCGCTGATGTCAGCCAGCATGTGCGGGCTGCCGCAGATCATGGCGCGGTCGGTTTCGGGGTTGATTTGCGGAATGCCGATGTCGGCGCACAGCTTGCCGTTTTCGAGCAGTTCGGTGATGCGGCCTTGATTGCGGAAAGGCTCGCGCGTCACGGTGGGGTAATACACCAGCTTGTCGCGCACGATGTCGCCGAAGAATTCGTTGTTCGGCAGTTCGTTTTCGATGTAGTTGGCGTAAGCCAGTTCGCTGACCCACCGCACGCCGTGCACCAGGATGACCTTGTCGAAGCGTTCGTAGACGTCCGGGTCTTTGATGATGCTCATGAAGGGCGCGAGGCCGGTGCCGGTGCCGAACAGGAACAGATGCTTGCCGGGCTTGAGGTCGTCGACGACCAGGGTACCGACCGGCTTGCGGCTGACGAGGATGGTGTCGCCTTCTTTCAAGTGCTGCAGGCGCGACGTGAGCGGGCCGTTCTGCACCTTGATGCTGAGGAATTCGAGGTTTTCTTCGTAGTTGGCGCTGGCGATGCTGTAGGCCCGCAGCAGCGGCTTGCCTTCAACTTCGAGGCCGATCATCACGAAGTGGCCGTTGTGGAACCGCAAGGCCGAATCACGCGTCGTGGTGAAGGAAAACAGGGTGTCGTTCCAGTGGTGCACGCTAAGTACGCGCTCAGTGTTGAAAGCAGCCATGTCGTATTCAGTAAGGGCGGATCGTGGTCGGGCGAAGCCCGGCTGTGCCGCGAGGTCATTCCGAACCGCAAAAAAAAGGCCGCGGTCGGCATTAGGGTTGTCCCTATTCTACAGGGTCTTGATGATAACTGCTCTCATTATTCCGTAATACCCTTATTCCAGTTTGACGGGGATCAACGTCTTGAACCCAACGCTTACTGCTAGTTGAACGGCGCAATGCTTCCTGTTATTGTCGCGTTCTCACTTGATAATCATTTTCGTTAGCAGACCGTTTTTCGCAATGGCGCGCCGCTAAATCAGGCGGAGCCGTGCGGCAACACTCGTTTCGGCCCTAGCTGGAGTTCCTTCATGATCAAGCGTCCCCAATTGAATTCCCTGCTGCGCGCGCTGGCGCTCGCCGGCGCCGCTGCCCTCACCGTGTCGGCCAACGCCGCCGAGGAAGTCAGCCTGTACACCACCCGGGAACCCAAGCTGATCCAGCCGCTGCTGGATGCTTTCACCAAGGAAAGCGGCATCAAGGTCAACACCGTCTTCGTCAAGGACGGTCTGCTGGAACGCGTCAAGGCCGAAGGCGCCAAGTCGCCCGCCGACGTGCTGATGACGGTGGATATCGGCAACCTGCTGGATCTGGTGGACGGCGGCGTGACGCAGTCGGTCAAGTCCGACACGCTGAATTCGGTCATTCCCGCCAACCTGCGCGGCGCCGATGGCAAATGGTACGCCCTGTCGCTGCGCGACCGCGTGCTGTATGTGGAAAAGGACCTGAAGCTGGAATCCTTCCGCTACGAAGATCTGGCCGATCCCAAGTGGAAGGGCAAGGTCTGCATCCGTTCCGGCCAGCACCCCTACAACACCGCGCTGGTCGCTTCCATGATCGCGCATGACGGCGCCGAGGCCACCGAAAAATGGCTGCGCGGCGTCAAGGCCAATCTGGCCCGCAAGGCCGCCGGCGGCGACCGCGACGTGGCGCGCGACATTCTGGGCGGCATCTGCGACATCGGCCTGGCCAACGCCTACTATGTCGGCCACATGAAGAACGCCGAGCCCGGCACCGACGCGCGCAAGTGGGGCGATGCCATCAAGGTCATCCGCCCGACCTTCGCCAATGCCAAGAGCGGCGGCACGCACGTGAACGTCAGCGGCGCGGCCGTCGCGGCGCACGCTCCCAACAAGGCCAACGCGGTCAAGCTGCTGGACTTCCTGGTGTCGGAACCGGCCCAAGCCCTGTACGCGCAGGCCAACTACGAATACCCCGTCCGCAAGGGCGTGAAGCTGGACCCGGTGATCGCAAGCTTCGGCGAACTGAAGGTCGATCCCCTGCCCTTGACCGAGATCGCCAAGCATCGCAAGCAAGCCAGCGAACTGGTCGACAAGGTCGGCTTCGACAACTGATAAGCTGCCGGACCGCCGTACCTTCGGGCATGGCGTGACCTTGATGCAGTGACACGCGAGCGCCCGGCACCGGGCGCAACGCGTAGGGCCTGTTCCCGCTTTTCCGGGGGAACAGGCCTTGCCATTGATGCAACCGACTTTGAAGCATGCACACACAATCCTTGCCCACGCCGCTGCGGCTGCGCTGGTCTGAACGCGGAACCGGCTGGCTGGTTGGCGCGGCCCTGATCGCGCTGGCGGTGCTGGCGCCGGTACTGACGCTCGGCTGGTGGGCGATGGGCGGCAGCCTGGAACACTGGCAGCATCTGGCCAGCTATGTGCTGCCGCAGGCCTTCGCGAACACCGTCATGCTGCTGGCCGGAGTGGGCATCGTCGTGACCTTGCTTGGCACCGGCGCCGCATGGCTCGTGACCGCGTATGAGTTTCCCACGCGCCGGGTCCTGACCTGGGCGCTCCTGCTGCCGCTGGCGGTGCCCACCTACATCATCGCGTTTGCCTACCTGGACCTGCTACACCCCATCGGACCCATCCAGTCGGCGATCCGCGCCATGCTCGGCTTCGACAGCCCGCGCCAATTCCGCCTGCCCGATCTGCGCTCCATCTACGGCGCGATCTTTGTCCTGGGCTTCGTGCTGTACCCCTATGTCTACCTGAGCACCCGCGTCATGTTCATGACGCAGGCCGCCAGCCTGCTCGAAGCTGCCCGCACGTTGGGCGCGGGCCGCGTGGCGGTGTTCTGCCGCGTCGCCCTGCCCCTGGCTCGTCCCGCAATTGTGGTGGGCGTGAGCCTGGCGCTGCTCGAGACCCTGAACGACATCGGGGCCTCCGAATTCCTTGGCGTGCAAACGCTGACCGTCTCCGTCTACACCACCTGGGTCACCCGTTCAGACCTGGCTGGCGCCGCGCAGATTGCGCTGACCATGCTCGCGATCGTCATCGGGCTGATTCTGCTGGAACGCCACGGCCGCAAGCGGCAGCGCTACGCCAACACGCAGCGCATGCGCCCGATGCAGCCGCGTCGGCTGCGTGGCGCGGCGGCTGCCGTCGCGGCCCTGCTGGGCTGGATTCCCGTCCTGATCGGGTTTGTCGCGCCGGCGCTGTATCTGGTCGTTGAAACCTACAAGCGGCTTCACCTGGTGGGCGGTGTGTCGGACCAGTTGATCGGCGGCCTGAGCAACACCCTGATCGTCGCGTCCAGCGCCACCGTGGTCACCCTGCTCTGCGGGATGATCGTTGCGTGGGCGGGCCGCACCCTGCGCGAAAGCGCCGGCTTCAATCCTGGCCGCGCCTGCGCGCGCATCGCCAGCCTGGGCTATGCGGTGCCTGGCACGGTGCTGGCCATCGGCCTGCTGACACCCTTCGTGTGGATCGACACCGCGGTCGCACGGGTGTTCGGCGGCACGGGGCTGTTCCTGATGGGCTCGATGGGCGCACTGGTGTGCGCCTATGCGATCCGCTTCCTGGCGATTTCCACCGGGGCGCTGGAAGCCGGCCTGGCGCGCATCCCGCCGTCCTTGGAACAAGCATCGCGCCTGCTTGGCGAAACCTCCGGCGGCACGTTGCGCCGCGTCCACCTGCCGTTGCTGCGGCCCGCGCTGGCCGCGAGCGCGCTGCTGGTGTTCGTGGACGCCATGAAGGAACTGCCCGCCACCCTGCTGCTGCGCCCCATGAATTTCGACACCCTGGCCACGTGGCTTTACGCGGAAGCCGCGCGCGGCACGTATGAAGAAGGCGCCGTGGCCGCGCTGGCCATCGTGCTGGCCGGCCTGCTGCCGGTCATTCTGCTGGCGCGCACCAATCTGAAAATGGGACATTGATCATCGTGCCCGATCTGCTAGAAATCGACCACATCTCCCTGGCCTACGACACACCCGCTGGCTTGAAACCCATCGTGCAGGACCTGTCGCTGGGCTTGCCCGCCGGCCACATCGGCTGCCTGCTGGGCGAGTCCGGCTGCGGCAAGACCACCGTGTTGCGCGCCATTGCCGGGTTCGAGCCGGTGCGCGCCGGCCGCATCCTGCTGGACGGCACGGTAATCTCGTCGCCCACCGAACAGGTCGCGCCCGAGCTGCGCCGCGTGGGCATGATGTTCCAGGACTACGCGCTGTTTCCGCACCTGACCGTGGCGCTGAACGTGGCGTTCGGATTGCGCAAGCTGCCGCGTCCGGACCGCGCCCGCCGCGTCGAAGAAATGTTGGAACTCGTCGGCCTGGCACACGCCGCCAACAGCTATCCGCATGAGATCTCCGGCGGCCAGCAGCAACGCGTGGCCCTGGCCCGCGCGCTTGCGCCCTCGCCCGACCTGTTGCTGCTGGACGAACCGTTCTCAAACCTGGATGTGGACACGCGCGAGCGGTTGGCCTTCGAGGTGCGCGAGATTTTGAAGACCACAGGCCACACCGCGATCCTGGTCACGCACAACCAGGCCGAAGCGTTCGCGATCGCCGACCGCATCGGGGTAATGGCCAAGGGCCGCATCGCGCAATGGGATACGCCCTACAACCTGCACCACAACCCGGCCGACACCTTCGTGCGCGACTTCATCCGCCGTGAAGCGCTTGAAGAACAGCGCGAACAGGCGCTGGCGCGTGGCCGGTAGCGGGACCTGCGAGGCCCGCGCGGACCTCGGCGCCCCCGCGTCCCGCATGCCCCGCACTGCAGATCAATCCGCCGACAGCTTCACCTTCTGCGACAAGGCCTTGAAGGCCTCGTGCTGGCTTTGGGTCAGCCGCTCGACTTCCTGCGGCGACGAGCCATAAGGCATGAAGCCGGCCTTCTCCAGCTTGTCCTTGACGTCCGGCATCGCAAGCGCCGCCTGGAAGGCGTCGCTCAGCACGCGCGTCACGTCGGGCGACATGCCGGCCGGCCCATAGACCGCGAACCACGGATCCACGACCGCGCCCGAATACCCCAGTTCGGCCAGCGTCGGCACGTCGGGCAACGCTGGCGCGCGCTTGCTGCCGGTGACCGCCAGCGCGCGGACCTTGCCCGCATTGATGTGCGGCAGCGACGCGGGCAGGTTGTCGAACATGACCGGCAAGTGTCCGCCCAGCAGATCGTTCAACGCCTGGGCGCTTCCCTTGTAGGGCACGTGCTGCATGCCGGCCCCGGTCAACTGGTCGAACATCACCCCCGCCAGGTGCATGGACGTGCCCGTACCGGGCGTGCCGTACGACGTATTGGGATTCGCCTTGGCGTACGCGACCAGGTCCTTGACACTGTCCACCTTCACCGACGGGCCCACCTCCAGCACCACGGAAGACGCCCCCAGCATGCTGATGCCTGTGAAATCCTTGGTCGGATCGAACGGCATTTTCGGGTACACGAACGGATTGAGCGCGTTCGTGGATATCGCGCCGAAGCCGATGACGTACCCGTCCGGCGCGGCCTTGGCGACGGCGTCCATGCCGATGTTGCCGCCCGCGCCGGGACGGTTCTCGACGATGACCGGCTGCCCGAGCTTTTCGGCCACTTTCTGGCCCGCCGTGCGCGCGACCAGATCAGTCGTACCGCCCGCGGTGTACGGCACGATGAAGGTGATGGGCTTGGCCGGATAGCCGGCGGCGTGCGCGGGCACGGCGCCCTGGATCAACGCCAACGCGGCCAGGCCGCGCAGCGCATTGTGGGTGTAGCGATGCATGATGTCTCCCTCCCGTTTGTCGTTATGCACGGGTAGCGCATCTTATCGCCGGACAGCGGCGGCGCACAGCACGATCCGCCTCGCTTATTCCGCCGGGTATCAATTCATGTTCCGCCGCGGGCGTTTATCGCCTGCGCGCCCGCTCCTATAGTTCGTCTCACTGTCTGAGCGCGCAGGCACCCTCAAATGCCAAACCGGAGTATTGAAATGTCGAACAAGACTGTAGTGATTACAGGCGCGTCCAGCGGAATCGGATTTGCCCTGGCGCAGGAATACCTGCGCCGCGGCGACAACGTGGTGGGCAACGCCCGCAGCCAGGAAGGCCTGAACGCGGCCGCCGAGCGGCTGGCTAAGGAAGGCCTGGGCTTGCCCGACCGCTTCCTGGCCGTGGCCGGCGACATCGCCCTGGCCAGCACTGCCCGCGATATCGTGCGCCAGGCCACGGAGCGGTTCGGCCGCATCGACGTGCTGGTCAACAACGCGGGGATCTTCATTCCCAAGCCCCTGGGCGACTACACCGACGATGACCTGGACCGCATCATCGATACCAACCTGAAGGGCTTCTTCCACATCACCCAGCAGGCCGCCGCGCACATGTCGGAATACCGCGACGGCCACATCGTCAACATCACGGCCAGCATCGCCATGCAGCCCAGCAGCCGCGTCCCGGCGCTACTGCCCGTGCTGATCAAGGGCGGCCTGAATCACGCCACGCGGGCGTTGGCGATCGAACTGTCTGACCGGAACATCCGCGTCAACGCGGTGGCGCCCGGCATCATCGAGACGCCGATGCACGATCCGGCCACGTTCGGCTTCCTGAATTCGTTGCAGCCTGCCGGCCGCATGGGCAAGGTGGACGACATTGTCGGTGCGGTTACCTATCTGACCGATTCGGCCTACACCACCGGCGCGATCCTTCCGGTCGATGGCGGCGCCGCTGCGGGTCATTGGTAGCATCACCACGACCGCCCGCCGCGCGGCGGGCGTCCTCACCTTGAGAGACCCACCATGTCCATTGAAGCCAGACTGGCCGAACTTGGCCTGATCCTTCCGCCCGCCCCCCAGCCGCTGGGCCAGTACACCGCCGTCAGCCAGGCGGGCGACCTGCTGTTCATCTCGGGCCAATTGCCGTTGCGCGACGGGCGCGTGGTGTGGCAGGGCCGCGTCGGCGTGGAGCTGACCGTTGACCAGGGCCGGCAGGCCGCGGAACTGGCCGCGCTGAACGTGCTGGCGCAGATCCGCCAGCACACCGGCAGCTTCGACCGGCTGGACCACCTTGTCCGCGTCGAGGGTTATGTCGCCAGCGCGCCGGGCTTTCTGGATCAGCCCGCCGTGCTGGATGGCGCGTCCGGCCTGTTTGCACGGGTGCTGGGCGAGAAGGCCGGCCACGCGCGCACCGCCAATTCGGTTGCGCAGCAGCCAGGCAACGCGGCAGTGATCCTGGTGGTGATCGCGCAGTTGAAAGGCGTCTGACGCCGCTCAGTCCGCTAGCTTGTCGACCAGGAAATCGACGAACGCCCGCACGCGGCGCGATATGTGCCGGGCATGCGGGTACAACAACACGAACGGCCGGGTGCTGCCGCCATGTTGCTGCAGCACCTCGGTCAGCCTGCCCGCGCGCAGATCGTCTTCGACCACGAAGCGATACGTCTGAAAGAGGCCGGCGCCCGCACGGGCCAGCGTCACGCCGCCCAGTACATCCTCGGCCGTGCCATAGGCGCCGTCGGTCACGATGTCGACCGCTTCGCCCTCCACCTGAAATGTCCACGGAATGCGCCGCCCGCTGCTAGGCCGGTCGAACTGGATGCAGTCGTGCGCAGCCAGATCCTCCAGCGTTTGCGGCGTGCCGCGCCGGCGCAGGTATTCCGGCGCGCCGACCACCACCAGTTCCGCGTCCTCCAGCTTGCGCGCGATCAGCGCCGAGTCGTCGGGCGCGCGCCCGCGCACCGACAGGTCATAACCGTCATCGGCGAAATCGACATTGCGGTTGCTGATGTGCACGTGCACGTCCACGTTGGGATACTTGTCGCGAAATGCGGGCAGCAGCGGCAGAACGCGGTAATGCGCATAGGGCGTCGGCAGGCTGATGCGCAGCCGCCCGGCCGCGCCCTGCCCGCCCACCTGGCGTTCGGCGTCGACCAATTGCGCAATGGCGGGGCGCACCTGCTCGAAGTAGGCACGCCCTTCGTCGCTCAACCGGATATGCCGCGTGCTGCGCACGAACAGCCGAATGCCCAGCCGCGCCTCCAGCCGCGAGACGCTGCGGCTGACGGCTGCCGGCGTGACGCCCGCAGCATTGGCGGCGGCCGTGAAACTGCTGAGTTCCGCAGCCAGGCAGAACATCTCGATGCTGCCCAGCTGCAGGTCGTCAAAGTGGCGCGTCATGCAGGCTCCTGCCGTGAAATCCGGCCGGGGCAACCATCAGGCCGCCCCCGCCGGTCAGCGCCCCATCACATCGATGATGCGCTGGGCGATGTACTGGCCGTGAGTTTCCAGCGCGAAGTGGCCGGTGTCCAGCAGTTCAACCACGGCATCCGGGTTGTCGCGGCGATAGGCCTCGGCGCCCGGCGGAATGAAGAACGGATCGTTGCGGCCCCAGATCGCCAGCGTGGGCACCTGGGCCTGGCGGAAGAACGCCTGGAAGGCGGGGTATTGCGTCAGGTTGTTCGCATAGTCCAGGAACAGGTCGAGCTGAATATCCTTGTTGCCCGGCCGTTCAAGCAGGGCCGCGTCCAGCGTATAGCCTTCGGGCGCGACGCTGTCCGGGTCGGCCACTCCGTGCACATACTGCCACTTGGTGCCTTCGAAGTTCAGGATGGCATCGTGAATGGTCTGGCGGTTTGCGGGCGACGGGTCGTTCCAATAGGCGCGGATGGGGGCCCACGCGTCGCCCAGGCCGTCGAGATACGCGTTGCCGTTCTGCGAAACCAGACCGGTCACCCGCTCGGGGTGCGCCACCGCCAGTCGCAAGCCGGTCGGCGCGCCGTAGTCGAAGAAATACATCGCGTAGCGGGTCAGCCCCAGTTCGTCGACAAACGCTTCCAGCGACTTGGCCAGGTTGTCGAAGGTGTAGCGGTAGCCGCGCTCGGCCGGAACCTCGGTAAAGCCGAATCCGGGCAGATCGGGCGCGATGACGCGAAAGTGTTGGGCAAGTTGCGGGATGACGTTACGGAACTGATGCGAAGACGTGGGAAAGCCGTGCAGCAGCAAAAGCACGGGAGCCTGCGGGTCGCCGGCTTCGCGATAGAAGAAGCGCAGGCCGTCGGCTTGCGCATGGCGGTAATGGACGGTGTGGTCGGGGTGGGCAGTCATGAGGATCTCCGGTATTCGGGCAAGGAATGACGATGGGATTTCGAAGCTTCACGGCACAGTCTACGCATTTTAAGTAACCTGTCAATAGCCGTGTTACCGGTTACTCAACATCGAATCGGCGTGTAATGCGGTGATGGAATGTGGCGGTGCGGGCCGCCCGGCTCCCACATCCTCCCGACGCCAACAATGAAAAAGCCCGGCATAAGCCGGGCTGAGAACCATCGATCGTTGTCATTTCGCCTTGGCACTGGCGTCGGCGGCCTCGCGCTGCCGGAACGCCGCCACCTTGTGCCGGTTGCCGCACAGCGCCATGCTGCACCACCGCCGCTTGTGCGACCGCGTCCTGTCGTAGAACCACAGCGAGCACGCATCGCTTTCGCACTTGCGCACCAATCCAAAATCGCCATACGCGAGCAGGTCGGCCGCCGCCTCGGCCACCGGCAGCAACCACTGTGCTGCGGTTTGCGAGGGATAACGGCGCGACACCACCAGGCTGCCGTCGTCTGCCGGCGCAAGCTCGAGGTGACTGCCCCCCGCCGCCAGGGCGCGATTCAACGCGGAAAGCGCCAGGGGCGCGTGCGCCTTGCGCTGGGCGACCAATTCCCGGACGGTTTCGCGCAGGCCGCGGGCGCTTTCCAGCAGACCGGCCGGCGCGGGGCCCTGCGCGGCGGCGAATCCCGCCAGCGCCAGCCAGCCCGCCACGTCCGCGTCCGATTGCCATCGGTCGACCGGGCCGGCGCTACTCTGCTCGACGGTGTTGATCAGATCCAGGGCGACGTGGTCGCCCAGTTGGCGGAATTCGGGTGCGTGGCTGGTGTTCATGATGATCTCCGGCGCCAGTGTAACCCTCAAAAATAAACAATAAAAGTTACACGATCATGAGGGGCATTACACCCCCCATCACGCATTGTCATCCCGCCCCGCTCAGGCGCGGGCTTCCGGCAGCGGGATGTACTCGGTCTCATCGCCCGGCACGATCTGATCGAACCGCGTGCGTTGCCAATCCTGCTTGGCCTGTTCGATGCGGTCTTTGCTGCTGGACACGAAGTTCCACCACACGAAGCGCGGGCCGTCGAGCGGCTCGCCGCCCAGCACCGCGAACCGCGCGGCCGTCCTGGCCCGGATTTGCACCGGTTTGCCCGGGGCGAACACGACCAAGCGCCCGCTTTCGTACGTCTGGCCGTCGATTTCGACCTCGCCCTGCGCCAGATAGGCGGCGCGCTCTTCGTGTTCGGCCGGCAGCACCGTAGTCGCGCCTGCCTGCAGTTGCAGGTCGCCATAGAACAGGGGCGACAGCGTCTTGACCGAGGAGGTCTTGCCGAACAGCGAACCGGCCACGACCTGGGCGCGCACGCCCTCGCCTTCGATCACCGGCTGCGCGTCCAGCCCGTAGTGCGTGAACCCCGGATCGGTCTCTTCGTGCGCCTTGGGCAGCCCGACCCAGATCTGCAGGCCACAGAGGCGCTGCGGCGCAAGCCGGCTTTCCGGCGAGGAACGTTCGGAATGGACGATGCCGCGACCGGCCGTCATCCAGTTCACTTCGCCCGGCAGAATGGTCTGCGTGTGACCCGCGCCGTCGCGGTGGACCATGGAACCTTCGTACAGGTACGTCACGGTGGACAGGCCGATGTGCGGATGGGGACGCACGTCGATGCCGGCGCCCACGTCGAAGTCCGCCGGTCCCATCTGGTCCAGGAAGACGAACGGACCGACGCTGCGGCGCTGCATGGAAGGAATGGCGCGGCGGACGGAAAAACCGCCCAAGTCGCTGGTGCGCGGCACCACAACGGTTTCGATCTGGCTTTCGCCGGCTTGGGACAGGGTCGACATGGTGCAATGCTCCGCAATGGGTAGGCCTGGGGCCATCTTAATGGCCTCGCGGCCGGTATTGTGTGAAACCGGGCGGATTCCAGGATCCGCCCGGCAGTTGGCGTCAGGCCAGGTCGAAGACCAGCACTTCGGCGTCCTTGCCGCCCGACACCTCGACGCTGGCGGCGTCGGTGATCGCCACGGCGTCGCCGGCATTCAGCGCGGCGCCGTTGACCGTCACGCTGCCGCGGGCCACGTGGACCCAGGCGCGGCGGCCGGCAGCCAGCGGCAGCGAGGCCGACTCGTCGCCGTCGAACAGACCGGCGTACAGACGGGCGTCCTGATGGATCGTCATCGATCCGTCAGCGCCGTCGCCCGTCACCAGGGCTTGCAGACGGCCGCGCTTTTGCTCATCGCTGAAGGCGCGCTCTTCGTATTCCGGCGCGATGCCGGTCACGTTCGGCTCGATCCAGATCTGCAGCATGTGCGTTTCGGCATCGGGACGGGGGTTGAACTCGGAGTGCATCACGCCGCGGCCGGCGCTCATGCGCTGGACGTTGCCCGGCTGGATTTCCGAGCCGCTGCCCATGCTGTCCTTGTGGGCGATGGCGCCGTCCAGCACGTAGGTGATGATCTCCATGTCCCGGTGGCCGTGCGTGCCGAAGCCGCGGCCGGCCGCAATGCGGTCGTCGTTGATGACACGCAGCGCGCCGAAGCCCATGTGAGCCGGGTCGTAGTAGTTGGCAAAGGAGAAGGTGTGGAACGAATCAAGCCATCCGTGGTTGGCATGACCCCGTTCTGCAGCGCGGCGAATCGTAAGCATCTTGAACTCCTGTTTCAATAATATGAATGATTAGGGGGTGCATCCTGGCTGGCTTTCCGCCTTGCCGTTTGTCTGCATCCCCGGCATGAGTGGTATTCTGCGCGCCTTGCCCCTCGGTTTTGGCGCTATATTTTGATGACTTCGTTCAAATTATTTGAATACCCACATTTCGCGCTCTGACATGCAGCCCATCACCCCGGAACTTCTTGTCCTTGTCGACGCGATTGCACGCCACGGCAGCTTTGCCAAGGCGGCGCGCGAACTGGGCAAGGTGCCCTCCGCCGTCACCTACTCCATCCGCAAGCTCGAAGACGGCTTGGACGTGCTGCTGTTCGACCGCTCGGGGCACCGCGCGCTGCTGACCCCGGCGGGCGAAGCGCTGCTCAAGGATGGGCGGCATCTGTTGCAATCGCTGGACGAGCTGGCCAGCCGGGTCAAGCGCATTGCCACGGGATGGGAAGTGCAACTGCGCATCGCCGTCAGTGCCGTGATTCCGTGGCGGCCCATCTACGACCTGATCGACGAATTCCATGCGGTGGGCAGCGCCACGACGCTGCGCTTTAGCACGGAAGTGCTGAGCGGCAACTGGGATGCCTTGACCTCCGGCCGCGCCGACCTGGTGATCGGCGCGGGCGCGGCTGGCGAACCCACGGGCCCGTATCGTTCACAAGCGATCGGCGTGATGCAGTTCGGATTCTGCGTGGCGGCGAATCACCCGCTGGCCTCATTGCCGCAGCCGCTCAGCCGCGCGGACATCACGCGTTACTGCGCCGTGGTGATTGCCGATACCTCGCGCAACCTGCCCGTGCAGTCGCGCGGCATCCTGTCGGAGCAGCCGACGCTGGTGATGCCGTCGATGCAGGCCAAGATCGACGCGCAGGTGCGCGGCCTGGGCTGCGGCTATCTGCCGCTGACGCTGGCCGCACCCTACCTTGCGCAAGGGTTGCTGGTGGTGTGCGAAACGGATGAAGGCATGTCCCTGACGGAACACGTGGCGTACGCGTGGCGGGCGGAGCCGCCCGGCGAGGCCATGAAGTGGTGGCTGCAGAAACTGAAGTCGCCGCGCCTGTGCGAAAGCCTGCTCGGCTTGTAGGCCGGCCCGAGCCCACATGCGCTCGGGTCCGGCGTCCGGAACCGGCCCACTGCCGGGCCGGCGCCGGATCGGTTACTCGTCTTCGATACCCAGCTCGCGCAGCTTGCGCGTGATGGTGTTGCGGCCGATCCCCAGGCGCGAGGCGGCTTCCACGCGACGGCCCCGGCTGGCATCCAGCGCGCTTTGCAGCAGGATCTTCTCGAACTGGCGCGTCAGTGTCGCCATGACCGCGGGTTCGCCGCGCTCCAGCCGGTACTGCGCATCGCGCAGCAGCGAATCCTGCCAATTGCGCGGCGCGCCGTCCTCAGCCGGTTCCGCAGCGTAGGCGCCCGACTGCACGACCGTACCCACGCCAGCCGTCGGCGTCGCGGGCCGCATGGGTGCGGACCCGGGCTGCGGCTGATGTTCCATCGCCCGGATTTCAGGCGGCAGGTCGATACGATCCACTGTCTGGCCCGGCGCCATCACCGTCAGCCAGTGGCAGAAGTTTTCCAGCTGGCGCACGTTGCCCGGGAAGTCGAACTTGGTCAGCACGGCCAGCGCCTCGGGCGTCAGCCGCTTGACGGGCACGCCCAGCGTGCGCGCACTGGCGGTCAGGAAGTGCTGGGCCAGCGCGGGAATATCCTCGACCCGCTCGCGCAGCGGCGGCAGCCGCAGGCGGATCACGTTCAGGCGGTGAAACAGGTCTTCGCGGAAGAGGCCCTGCTCGACCCGCTGCTCCAGCGGCTGGTGCGTGGCGGCCACAATGCGCACGTCCACGCGCACGGGCTGCGCGCCGCCGACGCGGTAAAAGCTGCCCTCGGCCAGCACGCGTAGCAGTCGCGTCTGCAACTCGATCGGCATGTCGCCGATTTCGTCCAGGAACAACGTGCCGCCGTGCGCCTCTTCGAAGCGGCCGCGGCGCAGATTGTTGGCGCCGGTGAACGCGCCGCGCTCGTGGCCGAACAGTTCGGCCTCCAGCAGGTCGCGCGGGATGGCCGCGGCGTTCAGCGCTACGAACGGGCCGCTGGCGCGCACGCCGTGGCCGTGCAGCGCGCGGGCCACCAGTTCCTTGCCCGTGCCGGATTCGCCGGTGATCAGGACGGTGACCTTGGACTGCGCCAGCCGGCCGATCGCGCGAAAGACTTCCTGCATGGCGGTGGACGACGATTGCGTCATCATCCAGCGCTCGTTGTTCTGCGCCGCTTCGCCCTGCCCGTCCGGGCTTTCGGGTTGGGCCGATTCCTGCATGGCGCGCTGGATCAGCGCGACGGCCTCGTTCACGTCGAACGGCTTGGCCAGGTAATCGAACGCGCCGCCCTGGAAGGCGGAAACGGTGCTGTCCAGATCCGCAAACGCGGTCATCACGATGACCGGCAGACCGGGATGCCGCTCTTTCAGTTGGCGCAACAGCTCCAGGCCGTTGCCGCCGGGCATGCGGATATCCGACACCAGCGCCACGGGCGTTTCACGCGAAAGCGCCTCGAGCACGTCGGCCGATTGGGAAAAGCTGCGGGTGGGGACGCCAGCGCGGGCCAGGGCCTTTTCGAGGACCCAGCGGATGGCCTGGTCGTCGTCGACGATCCATACGGGTTTCATCAGTTTGCGGGCTCCATCGGGAGGACCAGGCGAAACTCGGTGCGCCCCGGTCGGGATTCAAATTCGATGATGCCGCCGTGCTGTTGCACGAAGTCCTGCGCCAGGCTCAAGCCCAGGCCGGTACCGCCAGCCCTGGCCGTGACCAGCGGGTGGAAGATGCGGTCACGGATGTGGTCCGGCACGCCCGGACCGTTGTCGATGATGGACAGCACGAGCGCCAGGCGGTGCTGCCGGTGCGCCAGCATGACCTGCCGCGCTACGCGGGTGCGCAGCGTCACCACGCCGGGATCGGTCTGCGGGCCTTGCGGACGCGCCACCAGTTCCTGCGCGGCGTTGCGCGCCACGTTGAGCACGGCCTGCATCAGGCGGGCGGCGTCGCCCTTCAGGTCCGGCACCGAGGCGTCGTAGTCGCGCTGGATCGTGACGTCGTTGCGGAACTCGGCCTGGATCAGCGCGCAGACGCGCTCGCAGATTTCATGGATGTTCACCGGCCGCGCATTGAGCGGCACACGTTGCGGGCCGCTCAGGCGGTCCACCAGCGCCTGCAGGCGGTCGGCTTCGGAAATGATGACCTGGGTGTATTCGGCAAGGGCTGCGCTGGGCAGCTCGGCTTCCAGCAGTTGCGCGGCGCCGCGCAGCCCGCCCAGGGGATTCTTGACTTCATGCGCCAGGTTGCGCAGCAGTTCGCGGTGGGCTTCGATCTCGTCCACCAGCCGGTGGTTGCGGTCGGCCAGCACGCGCTGCTCGATTTCGCGGGTCTCGATCAGCACCGGCCAACGCTGGCCGGTCAGTCCGACGGTGGTCACGGCGACTTCCACGGATTCGGCGGCGCGGCGCAACGAGGCCAGTTGCCTCACGTCGGCGTACCTGCCGCCCGCGGCGCGGTCGATGGATGACTGGATATTCTCGGGGTTGTCGAACAGGGTGGCGGCGGAATGCCCGCCCAGTTGCTTGCGCGAGCGGCCGAACAGGTCCTCGGCGGCGGCGTTGGCGTATTCGATGTGGCCGCGCTCGTTGACCAGGAAGACTGACGTGGCTAGCAGATCGAGAGCTTCAACATTCATTTTCAACGTACCCGAATGGACAGGGGAAAGCGGAACGCGTCCGCGACGGGCGCGCCAACCCGGCGCCCTGCCCGCCGGCGCGGGGCCGGGCGGGCAATTCGTCGGGCGGCTACCTGGTGGTGCGCGTGGTGTAAGCCGTGCTTCTGCCTACCTCATCGCGCTCCCCCCAGCCACGGCCTCAAACCATCAGAGGCTGTAGTACATGTCGAATTCGACCGGGTGCGTCGTCATGCGCAGACGCGTCACATCGGCCATCTTCAGGTCGATGTAGGCGTTGATCATGTCGTTGCTGAACACGCCGCCACGGGTCAGGAACTCGCGATCCTTGTCCAGCGATTCCAGCGCTTCTTCCAGCGAGGCGCAGACGGTCGGGATCTTCGCGTCTTCTTCCGGCGGCAGGTCGTACAGGTTCTTGTCGGCCGGATCGCCCGGGTGGATCTTGTTCTGGACGCCGTCCAGGCCGGCCATCATCAGGGCCGAGAAAGCCAGGTACGGGTTGGCCAGGGGGTCCGGGAAGCGCGCTTCGACGCGGCGGCCCTTCGGGTTACCGACGTACGGAATGCGGATCGAAGCCGAACGGTTGCGGGCCGAGTAGGCCAGCTTCACGGGCGCTTCGAAGTGCGGGACCAGACGCTTGTACGAGTTCGTGCCCGGGTTGGTGATGGCGTTCAGGGCCTTGGCGTGCTTGATGATGCCGCCGATGTAGTACAGGGCGAATTCGGACAGGCCGGCGTAGCCGTTGCCCGCGAACAGGTTCTGGCCGTCCTTCCAGATGGACTGGTGAACGTGCATGCCGGAGCCGTTGTCGCCAACGATGGGCTTGGGCATGAACGTGGCGGTCTTGCCGTAGGCATGGGCCACGTTGTGCACGACGTACTTGACGATCTGGGTCCAGTCGGCGCGCTGCACCAGCGTGCTGAACTTGGTGCCGATTTCGAGCTGGCCGGGAGCAGCCACTTCGTGGTGGTGCACTTCAACCGGCACGCCCATCTGTTCCATCAGCAGGCACATTTCCGAACGCATGTCCTGGAACGAATCGACCGGCGGAACGGGGAAGTAGCCGCCCTTCACGCCCGGACGGTGGCCGGTGTTGCCGCCTTCGAATTCCAGGCCGGTCGACCACGGGGCTTCTTCGGACTTGATCTTGACGAACGTGCCCGACATGTCGGTGTTCCAGGTCACGCCGTCGAACACGAAGAATTCGGGTTCCGGACCGAAGTAGGCGGTGTCGCCCAGGCCGGAGGACTTCAGGTAGGCTTCAGCGCGCTTGGCCAGCGAGCGCGGGTCGCGGTCATAGCCCTTCAGGTCCGACGGTTCGACCACGTCGCACGACAGGATCAGGGTCGGCTCTTCGCGGAACGGATCCAGGTTGGCGGTGGCGCAGTCGGGGATGAGGAGCATGTCGGAGGCTTCGATGCCCTTCCAGCCCGGGATCGACGAACCGTCGAAAGCCTGCCCGCTTTCCAGCTTGTCTTCATCGATAGCGGTGGTGGGCACGGAAACGTGGTGCTCACGGCCAACCGTATCGGTAAAGCGGAAATCCACGAATTTCACTTCGTTATCGGCGATCTGTTTCAGGACGTCTTTCGGGCTTGCCATGTCATCTCCATTAGATAAAAGGGTCGAGGGCTTTGCCCGTCGACTGGCATAAAAGAGGGAAGCAATAAGCGTGCCAGGTTTAGCCCCGGTATTCCCGGGGGGAGGCACGGCAGTCTTGGGGCAATGTAGCACCATCGTGGTGCAAAAGATGGAGCATGATCGCCCCATCTTGGTGCTTGCACCTTACAGGAACATTTCCTGAAGGTCATTGAGGAAGCGCCAGCCCAGGGGCGTCGCGCGCAGGCGCGTGGGATCGGCGTCGAGCAGGCCCCGTTTCGAGGCTGCCTCCAATTGGTGCGCAATGACGGCAAGCGACAAACCGGTGCGTTCGTTGAACGCCGGGGCGGCCACGCCGTCCTTCAGGCGCAGGGCGTTGAGCATGAACTCGAACGGCAGCTCGTCCGGCCCGACCTGCCGGCTCTCGGCCAGATGGCTGCCGTCGCGCGCCATGGCGGCCTGCATCCACGAATCCGGACTGCGCAGCCGCGCTTCGCGCACGATGCGGTCATGAAACGAGAGCTTGCCGTGCGCGCCGGGGCCGATGCCCAGGTAGTCTCCGAACTCCCAGTAATTCATGTTGTGGCGGCAGCGGGCGCCCGGTTTGGCGTAGGCCGATACCTCGTAGCGCGCAAGTCCCGCCGCCGCCAGCTCGGCTTCCACCGCGTCCTGCATGGCGGCGCTCGTGTCGTCGTCCGGCAAGTCTTCAGGTGGAAACTTCGCGAAGACCGTGTTCGGCTCCATCGTCAGGTGATACAGCGACAGGTGCTCGGTGCCGAACGAAATCGCCTGCCGCAGATCGGCCGTACAGGCTTCCAGCGTCTGCCCGGGCAAGGCGAACATCATGTCCAGATTGACCCGGGCCGCCGCCTGCTGCGCCATCTCGATGGCCGCGCGCGCCTGGCTGGCATCGTGAATGCGGCCCAGCTTCTTCAACTGCACATCGTCAAAGCTCTGGATGCCCAGCGAGAACCGCGTGACGCCGCTGGCCGCATAGTCACGAAAGCGCCCCGCCTCGGCCGTGCCGGGGTTGGCCTCCATCGTGATTTCGGCATCAGGCCACAGGTTCAGGTACGCCCGCAGCATTGCCAGCAGCTCGTCCAGGCCGGCCGCCGACAACAGGCTGGGCGTGCCGCCGCCGATGAAGACGGAAATGACCTGCCTGCCCCAGATGGACGGCAGCGACTGCTCGAGGTCGCTGCGCAGCGCATCCAGATAGGCGCGTTCGGGAATCTCGCCCGGCGCGGCGTGCGAGTTGAAATCGCAGTACGGGCACTTGCGCACGCACCACGGCACGTGGACGTAGACCGACAGCGGCGGCAGGCTGGTCAGCGTGGCGCCAGCGGGAACAACGAGGCGCGACTTGGTCGCGCCCATATCGTTGCGGATGGGAATGGTGATGGACATGCGAAAAAATTCCTGGCGCCTTGGCGGCGCCGTGGTCAAGCGTGGCTCAGCTTGCTGAGCAGCTCGCGCAGCGCCCGGGCGCGATGGCTGACCCGGTTCTTTTCATCGGGATCCAGCGACGCGGCGGTCAGCGCCATGTCGGGCAGGTAGAAGTGCGGATCGTAGCCAAAGCCGTTGGCGCCTTCGGGCACGTCGATGATCTCGCCGTGCCACAGGCCTTCGCCGATCAGCGGACGGGGGTCGTTCTCGGAACGCACCAGCGCCAGGACCGCCACATACCAGGCGCTGCGGTCGGCGACGGACGCCAGGTTGCGCACCAGCAGTGCGTTGTTGGCTGCATCGGACTTTTCGCCGCCGTTCATCTTGGCATAGCGCGCCGAATACACGCCCGGCGCGCCGTCCAGCGCGGCCACGCACAGGCCCGAGTCGTCCGCCAACGCGGGCAATCCGGTCAGGCGGCTGGCATGGCGGGCTTTGGCCAGCGCGTTTTCCACGAACGTGACGTGCGGCTCTTCGGCTTCCGGCACGCCGAGGTCGCCCTGCGGCACCAGCTCGATGCCCAGCGGCGCGAACAAGGCGGAAAACTCGCGCAGCTTGCCGGCGTTATTGGACGCCAGGACAACACGGCGCAGGGAGTCGGGAATCTTGGGGGAAGTCATAGGCCGGATTGTATAGGGCGAGGCCGGCGGCGGGCGGGCATTCCACGATATTGGCGTGGGTACCACGTACGTGAGAATTCGTTGTTGACACGGATGTAACAGCGACTGAAGATTGCACGTCACGACATGGCGCAACAACGCAGACATATTTTGTTGTCAATATGACCGATCTTGTCACTGATCGTATCTCAATGCCCCGGCGATGAACTCCATTCACGCTTTGCCACGGCCCGCCGCGGCCCGCGCTCCGCTCAATCCTCCCGGCGGCGCGCCCGCGCACGCCAGTCTGGCTGGCATTCTGCGCGAAAGATTATTGCGGCCGCGCTTCCAGCCTGTGGTCGACCTGTCGCACAGCCGCATCTACGGCCACGAAAGCCTCATCCGCGGTCCCGCCGACACCCCCCTGCACTTTCCCGACGCCCTGTTCGCCGAAGCGCGACGCCAGGGGCTGCACCCCCAGCTTGAACTGGCCAGCTTCCGCGCGGGCGCACGCGGGTTCGAACAGAACGACGCTGCGGGCAAGCTGTTCCTGAACCTGTCCGGTTCCGCCCTGCTCCATTACTGGACCCTCTGGGGCCACGACATGCCCGGCAGGCTGCTCAAGGACTGCGCGCTGGAACCGGCCAGCATTGTCGTCGAACTGACCGAGCAGGATCCGCTGTCGGACCGCATGGGCGAACTGCACAACGCCTTTGCCTGCCTGCGCGAGGCCGGCATGCGCATCGCGCTCGACGACTATGGCGTCGGTAATTCCAACCTGCAGCTCTGGGCCGAAACCCAGCCCGAGCTGGTCAAGATCGACCGCTATTTCTTTGACGGCATCGGCCACGACGAGCGTAAACAGAACATGGTGCGCGCCATCCTGAAGGTGGCGCAGCACCTGGGCACGTCGGTCATCGCCGAAGGCATCGAAACCGCCGAGGACCTTGCCGTCGTGCGCGAGCTGGACATCCGCTACGCGCAGGGCTGGTTCCTGGGGATGCCCGACGAAACCCTGCTGACCGAACTGACCCCACCCCTGCGCGACTCGCTGCGCTCGCGCACGTCGGCGCCGGTGTCGCAGCGCGCCGCCGGCGGCACGGCCGTCAGTCTGCGGGTCGAGGCCCCCGCCGCGCTCCTGACCAAGCACACCAACGACGACGTGCATCGCCTCTTCATCGAGCACAAGAACCTGCACGCCGTGGCGGTGGTCGACGCCGACAACCGGCCGGTCGGCATCATCAACCGGCGGGACTTCTCCGAACACTACGCGCAGCGCTACACGCGCGAGCTCTTCGGCCGCGACGCCTGCTCGACCTTCATGAACGCCGAGCCGGTGCTGGTGGACGTGAACGTGTCGATCGACCAGCTGAGCCACGTGCTGATTTCCGAAGACCAGCGCTACCTGATGGACGGGCTGATCATCACGCGCGACGGCCGCTATGACGGCCTGGCCACGGGCGAAACCCTGGTGCGCTCGGTGACCGAGATGCGTATCGAGGCGGCGCGCTACGCCAATCCGCTGACGTCCCTGCCCGGCAATATCCCCATCAGCCGGCACATTGCCACGCTGCTGGAAGACGCCGCGGACTTCACGATCTGCTACGGGGACCTGAACAACTTCAAGCCCTTCAACGACGTCTACGGCTACTGGCGCGGCGACGACATGATCATGCTGACCGCCGACGTCATCAAACGCCATTGCGACCCGCAGCGCGATTTCGTGGGGCATGTGGGCGGTGACGACTTTGTGGTGCTGCTGCGCAGTCCGGACTGGATGACGCGCATCGAGCGCATCATTGCCGAATTCAACGAGGGCGCCATGGCCCTGTACGACGAACAGGGCCGCCGCAACGGGGGCATCGAGGCCGAAGACCGTTACGGCGTGCCGCGCTTCTTTCCGTTCGTGACGCTGGGCGTGGGCGCCCTGACCGTCACGCCCTCGTTATGCGAGCGCATCCGCCCTGAGGACATCGCCTCGGCGGCTGCCCATGTCAAGCACAAGGTCAAGCACGGGAACCTGTCGCTCGTGGCCGAGCGCTACACGGGCGCCATCCTGCCGCAGCTCACCGGCTGAGGCTTCGCGCGCTGCCGCCTGCGCGCCCTCTGCAATCTGGAATTTGGCCACGGCCCGGCGCAGTCCTTGCGCCTGGGCTTCGAGCGCCGCCGCAGCGGCCGCCGTCTGTTCGACCATGGCGGCCGTCTCCTGCGTGGACCGCTCGATATCGGCCACCGCATCGTTCACCGAGGCAATGCCGGACGCCTGTTCGGCGGTGGCGCTGGAAATCTCGTTCACGATCTGCGTCACACGGTCCACGGAAGCCACCATATCGCGCATGGTGTCGCCCGCCAGGTTCACGTGACGCACGCCCGCATCCACGCGCGCGGCCGAGTCTTCGATCAGGCCCTTGATCTCGCGCGCCGCCTGGGCGCTGCGCTGCGCGAGCGACCGCACTTCCCCCGCCACGACGGCAAAACCCTTGCCCTGCTCGCCCGCGCGCGCCGCTTCCACGGCCGCGTTGAGCGCCAGGATGTTGGTCTGGAACGCAATGCTGTCCACCACGCCCACGATCTCGCCGATGCGCCGCGCGCTGTCGGCGATGCCCTGCATGCTGTGCACCACTTCGTCGACGGCCTGGCCGCCGCGCTGCGCCAACTGCGTGGCGCTGACCGCTTGCCGGCTGGCCAGGTCCGCGTTGCCGGCGGTCATTTGCACGGTGTGCGCCAGCTGCGTCATGTTGGCCGACGCTTCCTGCAGCGAGCCCGCCTGCCGGGCCGCGCGGTCCGACATGTCCGCGCCGCCGGCTGCGATTTCGCCGGCGCCGGTATGGATCTCTTCGACGCCCAGGCGCACCGACGCGACCGCGGTCGACAGCCCTGTTTGCATCCGGCGCATGGCCGAATACAGCACGCCGATCTCGTTGTCGCCGCGCTGCGTGATCGCGCCGGTCAGATCGCCGTCCGCGATGCGGTCAAAGTGCGCCCCCGCCTCGTTCAGCGGCCGCACGATGCTGCGGCGGAATCCCAGCCGAATCAGGATCGCCAACACCAGGACGAAACCCAGCACGGCGGCCGCCACCACGATCACACGCTCCAGCGTGCGGCTTGCGCCGGCCACCGCCTCCTGCCCGTGTTCGCGGGCGTAGGCTTGGTAGGCCTCGACCTGCTTCACATAGCCCGCGCCACTGGCGGGCAGCGCCTTGTCCGTCAGCCGGTTGACCTCGATGCCGTTCCAGCCCTGGATCGCCTTGCTCATCGGCGCAAGCGTCTGGTCCGCAAAGGCGGCATAGGCCGTCAGCACCTGGCCGAACAGCGGCGCGCCCTGGGCACTGTAGTCGGGATTGGCGCGCAGGCGCGCCAGACTGGCGGCGGCCTGCTTGAGCAGCCCATCGGCCTGGGCCAGCGACGCGTTGCGCGCGCCTTCCAGCCCGCCTTCCATCGCCGTCTTGGCGTCGGTCAGCGCCGCGCGCGCCTGAAACAGCCGGCTGGTCATATCCGCGAGATCACTCGCCCTTTCGATGCTGCCCCGGCCCAGGGCCTCGATATCGGCGCGGTTGTCGCGCAAGACCGTGATACCCGCCGCCGCAGCGACAGCGAACAGCACGACGAACAACGCAAGAATGGCCGATAGCGCCGTCGTGACTCTCAGATTTTTCCGCATATCCATCCGTGTATAGCCTTGGCCGCCTTCGCGGCAGTGCCACGGATTATGGAGATGCAGTTTGGCAATTTCTTGACACAACCTTGGCGGAAACATGACGCACAGCGGTCATGAAGGTGCGCTTTTGCGTTCAGGAACCCCGTATTAATGATTCGTGAATTGGCACCTGGCCGCCCTTGCGGCACATTCGATCCTGTACCGAACCATTCCTTCACATAGAACAGTCAGCCACATGCACCAAGCCTCCCACGCCTACCAGGACATCCGCGAAGCCGTGCGCGACCTCTGCGCGCAATTCCCCTCCGAATATTTCCGCAAGGTCGACGAAGAGCGCGGCTATCCCGAGGACTTCGTCCGCGCCCTCACCGAAGCCGGCTGGCTGGCGGCGCTGATCCCGCAGGAATACGGCGGCTCGGGCCTGGGGCTGACCGAAGCCTCGGTCATCATGGAAGAAATCAACCGCAGCGGCGGCAATTCCGGCGCCTGCCACGGCCAGATGTACAACATGGGCACACTGCTGCGCCACGGCTCCGAAGCCCAGAAGCGAGAATACCTGCCCCGCATCGCCGCCGGCGAACTGCGCCTGCAGTCGATGGGCGTCACCGAACCCACCACCGGCACCGACACCACCAAGATCAAGACCACCGCCGTCAAGCGCGGCGACCGCTATGTCATCAATGGGCAGAAGGTCTGGATCTCTCGTGTGCAGCATTCGGACCTGATGATTCTGCTGGCGCGCACCACGCCGCTGGATCAGGTCACGCGCAAGTCCGAAGGCATGTCGATCTTCCTGGTCGACCTGCACCACGCGGTCAAGCACGGCATGTCGATCCGCCCGATCCCCAACATGGTCAACCACGAGACCAACGAACTCTTCTTCGACAACCTGGAAATCCCCGAAGAAAACCTGATCGGCGAAGAAGGCAAGGGTTTCAAGTACATCCTGGATGGCCTGAACGCCGAGCGCACGCTGATCGCCGCCGAGTGCATCGGCGACGGCTACTGGTTTGTCGACAAGGTCACCGCCTACGCCAAGGAACGCGTGGTGTTCGGCCGCCCCATCGGCCAGAACCAGGGCGTGCAGTTCCCCATTGCGCGCGCGCACATCAACGTCGAAGCGGCCAGCCTGATGCGCTACGAGGCCTGCCGGCTGTTCGATGCCCACGAGCCCTGCGGCGCCCAGGCCAACATGGCCAAGCTGCTGGCGGCGGACGCATCCTGGGAAGCCGCCAACGCCTGCCTGCAGTTCCATGGCGGCTTCGGCTTTGCCAATGAATACGACGTCGAACGCAAGTTCCGCGAGACGCGCCTTTACCAGGTGGCGCCCATCTCGACCAACCTGATCCTGTCGTACGTCGCCGAACACATCCTGGGCCTGCCCCGCTCCTTCTGACACGCCATCTTCCGACATGACCGCAGACAAAGACACCCCGCACCTGAGCGCCGAACTCGCGGCCTTTGCCGCCAACCTGCGCTACGAAGACATTCCCGCCCCGGTGCTGCGCCGCGCCGAAGACCTGCTGCTCGATTGCCTGGCCTCCATCCTGGCCGGCGCGTCGGCCCGCGCGGTCCAGGCGATCGACCGCTATGCCGCCGCGATGGGGCCGGCGGATGGTCCCAGTGAAGTCCTGATCACCCGCCGCCGCACCACGCCGCTCTTTGCCGCCATGGTCAACGCGGCCGCCGCGCACGTGGTGGAACAGGACGACGTGCACAACGGCTCGGTCTTTCACCCGGCGGCCGTGGTGTTTCCGCCTGCCCTGGCCGTGGCGCAGGCGCTGGGCTCCTCGGGCCGCGATCTGCTCACCGCCGCCGTGGCCGGCTACGAGGTCGGCATTCGCGTCGGCGAGTTCCTGGGCCGCTCGCACTACAAGATCTTCCACACGACCGGCACGGCTGGCACGCTGGCCGCCGCGGTCACCACCGGCCGGCTGCTGGGCCTGTCCCCTGAACAGATGCTGCACGCGCTGGGCTCGGCCGGCACGCAGGCCGCGGGGCTGTGGGAATTCCTGCGCGACGCCGCTGATTCCAAGCAATTGCACACCGCCAAGGCGGCTGCAGACGGCATCACCGCGGCCTACCTGGCGCGCGAAGGGTTCACCGGCGCACGCCACATCCTGGAAGGCCCGCAGGGCATGGCGGCCGGCATGTCCACCGACGCCGACCCCAGCCGCCTGTGCGACCGCCTGGGACAGCGCTGGGCGCTAGCCGAAACCTCGTTCAAATTCCATGCCTCGTGCCGCCACACGCATCCGGCCGCCGACGCGCTGCAGCAGGCGCTGCGCGACAACCACCTGACCGAGGACGACGTCGAACGCGTCGTGGCGCACGTCCACCAGGGCGCCATCGACGTTCTTGGTCCGGTTGTGAATCCGCAGACAGTGCACCAGTCCAAGTTTTCGATGGGCACGGTGCTGGCGCTGATCGCGCGACAAGGCCGCGCCGGTCTGGCGGAATTTGACGCGGGCCTCGACGACCCGGGCGTCGCCGCCTTCCGCGGGAAAGTGGAAATGGCGCTCGACCCCGAAGTCGACGGCGCCTATCCGCAACGCTGGATCGGCAAGGTCACGGTGTACACCTGCGACGGCCGCGTGCTGCATGGCCGCGTCGACGAACCCAAGGGCGACCCGGGCAACACGCTCAGCCGCCCCGAAATCGAGGACAAGACGCTCAGCCTGGGCAGGTACGCCGATGCGGCGACGGAACAGGAACTGCGCGGATTGATTGCGACGATCTGGGGGCTTGAAAAAGTGGGCAAGGTGGAGGCGCTGTTGCCGAAGTAACTCGCGAATGCCTGAAACTCAGGCACAAAAAAAGCCGCATCTGCGGCTTTTTTTGCGTTGTGGCCACGCTGCAAGCGTCTGCGGCAGAAGTCTGTCACCGGGTTCGCACGACGGACCCGGCACCACACAGCTCACGCCAGCGCGGCGCGCTGGGCCTTCACCAGGTTGGCAATCCCGTTTTCCGCCAGCACCAGCATCGTGTCCAGCTCAGCCCGCGTGAACGTCGCGCCCTCGCCCGTGCCCTGCACTTCCACGAATGCGCCGCTGCCCGTCATGATGACGTTCACGTCGGCGTCGCAGGCCGAATCTTCCGGGTAGTCCAGATCCAGCACCGCCTGGCCGTTGACCAGGCCCACCGACACCGCAGCGACGGCGTCGCGGATCGGATTGGTGGCCAGATCGCCACGTTTCATCAGCAGACCAACCGCGTCGGCCGCCGCGACCCAGGCGCCCGTGATGCTGGCGCAGCGCGTGCCGCCGTCGGCCTGCAGCACGTCGCAATCAAGGTGCAGCGTGCGTTCGCCCAGCGCCTTCATGTCGAACACCGCCCGCAAACTGCGTCCGATCAGGCGCTGGATCTCCTGCGTGCGGCCGCTCTGCTTGCCGCGCGCGGCCTCGCGGTCGCCGCGCGTGTGCGTGGCCCGCGGCAACATGCCGTATTCAGCCGTTACCCAGCCTTCGCCCTTGCCCTTCAGAAAAGGCGGTACCTTGTCCAGGACGCTTGCCGTGCAAAGCACATGGGTGTCGCCCGCCTTCACCAGCACGGAGCCTTCGGCGTATCGCGTAAAGCCACGCTCCAGGCTGAACGGACGCAATTGGTCGGCGGCGCGGCCCGACGGCCGGACATTCGTGGGGATGGTGGTCACAACTGGCTCCAGACTTGGCTTAGATTCGCGGCATTGTACGGGCAGGCGTCACAAGACAATCTCGCTTGGAGTATCCTGCCGCGATGTATCCGGTTGAAAACACAGACCCGCTGCCCAGGACCTGGGCGCCGCGGGCCCCGGCGCAACCGGCTCCTATTCCAAGAATCACCAGGACACGCACACCATGATCCGCAGCATGACCGCCTTCGGCAACGCCCGAGCAGACTTAGAACAAGGCACTCTCGCCATAGAACTGCGCAGCGTCAACAGCCGCTTTCTCGACCTGTATTTCCGTCTTCCCGACGAACTGCGCCACGTGGAAACGCCCCTGCGCGAGCTGCTGACCACCAACCTGGCCCGCGGCAAGGTCGAAATCCGCGTGTCCTTCACCCGTGCGGCCAACGCCGACCTGTCCAAGCTGGATCCCGCCTGGCTCGACAGCCTGGCCGAACAGCTGCAGGCCGCGCGCCGCATCATTCCGGACATCGCGTCCCCGCGTCTGGCCGAACTGTTCAACTGGCCCGGCCAGCGCGGCAACGACGCCCTGGACCCGCAGATCTGGGGCGCCGCGTGCCTGCAGGCCGCGCAGCAGGCCCTGACACAGCTTCAGGAAGGCCGCGAGCGCGAAGGCGAACGCCTGGCCGGCATGATGCGCGAATGCGCCGATGGCGTCGCGCGCGTCGTGGACATCGTGCAGGCGCATCTGCCGCAACTGCTGGCTGACCACCGCGAGCGCCAGGCCGCCAAGCTGCGCGAAAGCGTCGAATCCGCATTCCCCGGTGGATTCACGCACATTTCCGGCGCGGAACTGTCCGAACGCCTGTCGCAGGAAGCCAACCTCTTTGCCCTGCGCATCGACGTGGCCGAAGAACTGTCCCGCCTGCGCTCGCACCTGGAAGAACTGCGTCACCTGCTGTCCGACGGCGGCGGCAAGCCCGCGGCCGGCAAGAAGAACGCCGGCAGCGCGGGCAAGCGCCTGGATTTCCTGTTCCAGGAAATGAACCGCGAAGCCAACACACTGGGTTCCAAGGCCGGCAGCATGGAAGTCACCCGCGCCGCCATGGACCTGAAGCTGCTGATCGAGCAGATGCGCGAGCAGGCGCAGAACATCGAGTAAGGGGCGCGGCGCCCGCTGGGGTTGCTACCCCCGCCTGCCGGCCACCCTGTTAGCGGCTCTCGCCCGTCGCCGGCTCGCCCCGCAGGGCCGAATCCAGGTATTCACTACGGGCGCGCGCGTCCGGAAAACGCATGTCGCGGTAGCTGACAAAGCGCGATCCGCGCGTCAGGCGGTAGCCGGCCCAGATCAGCAAAAAGAGCGGAATGCCGATGTAGGTGGCGACCACGCCGCCCCACTGGATCTTGTCCTCCAGGAACGCCTGGTAGTTCTGACCCAAGGTGATGATCAGGCACAGCACGAACGCGAAGATCGGACCGAAGGGGAAGAACGGGGACACATACGGCAGATCCGCCAGGCTGTTGCCCTGCTTCACGTAACCCCGCCGAAACCGGTAATGGCTGATGGCAATGCCCAGCCACGCAATGAACCCGGTCATCCCCGACGTATTGAGCAACCAGATATAGACGTCGTTGGGACTGAAGAGGAAGGTGAAAAAGCACAGCGCCGCGACGACGGTGGTGGCCAGCAGCGCCCACAGGGGCACGCCGCTACGCGAAATCCGGCCGAAGATCCGCGGCGCCTTGCCTTCGCGCGCCAGGCTGTAGAGCATGCGCGTGGCCGCATACATGCCCGAATTGCCGGCGGACAGCACCGACGTCAGCACCACGGCGTTCATCACGGAGGCCGCACCCAACAGTCCCGCGCGTTCGAAGATCAGCGCGAACGGGCTGACGCTGATGTCCTCGACATCGTTGCGCAGCAGGTGCGGGTCGGTATAGGGAATCAAGAGGCCGATGACCAGGATCGCCGCCACGTAGAACAGCAGAATGCGCCAGAACACCTGGCGCACCGCGCGCGGCAGATTGCGGGCCGGATCCTTGGATTCTCCTGCGGCAATGCCGATCAGTTCGGTGCCCTGGAACGAAAATCCCACCACCATCGCCACGCCGATCAGCGCAGCAAAGCCGCCTGCGAAGGGCGCGTCGCCCACCGTCCAGTTGGCCAGCCCGCCCGTCTCGCCACCGCGGATGATGCCCAGCAGCATCATCACGCCCATGGTGACGAAGGCCAGCACCGCAATCACCTTGATCAGCGCAAACCAGAATTCGGCCTCGCCGAACCCGCGGGCGGACATCGCGTTCAGTCCGAAAGTGATGGCCAGGAACAGCGCGCTCCAATAGAAGCCGGGCACGTCGGGAAACCAGTACGCCATGACGAGCTGCGCCGCGACCAGGTCGACCGCCACCGTCACCGCCCAGTTGTACCAATAGTTCCACCCGAGCGCGAAGCCGAAGCCGTCTTCGACATAGCGCGCGCCATAGGTCGAGAACGAACCGGACACCGGCATGGCGGCCGCCAGTTCGCCCAGGCTGGTCATCAGGAAATAGACCATGATGCCGATCAGCACATAGCCCAGCAGCGCACCGCCGGGGCCGGCCTTGGCGATGGTCGCGCCCGACGCCACAAAGAGTCCGGTGCCGATGGACCCGCCGACCGCGATCATGGTCAGGTGGCGCGCCGACAGCGTGCGCCGCAATTCGGACGGCCTGTCCGCCTGCGCGTTGCGCGTGCCGCCTGAGCGACGGTCATCGTGTTCCGATGGTGCCAAAATGCGTTCCTTCACGTCTGGATGGCGCTCGCGCAATTCGCTGCGAACGCCCTGGGATTACCGAGCAACGCGCGAGAATAGCGCAATCGGCCCCGACATGAAAAATGGCCGGGAGCTGGGGACGGATTCGCCCCGGAGCCCTCCCGGCAGCGGCCGTCTTATTGAAACGCCGTTTCCATGAACGTGCGCAGCTTGCGCGAATGCAGCCGCTCCGGCGGCATGTCGCGCAGCCGCTCCAGCGCCCGGATGCCGATTTCCAGATGCTGGTTGACCTGACGCCGGTAAAAGGCGCTGGCCATGCCGGGCAGTTTCAATTCGCCGTGCAGCGGCTTGTCCGACACGCACAGCAAGGTGCCGTAAGGCACCCGGAAGCGGAATCCGTTGGCCGCGATCGTGGCCGATTCCATGTCCAGCGCAATCGCGCGCGACTGGGCAAAGCGTTCCACCAGATCGACGTGGTCGCGCAACTCCCAGTTGCGGTTGTCGATTGTCGCCACGGTGCCCGTGCGCATGATGCGCTTCAGGTCCCAACCGGACAGCCCGGCCACTTCTTCGACCGCCTGCTCCAGCGCCACCTGCACTTCCGCCAACGCCGGCACGGGCACCCAGGTGGGCAGATCGTCATCCAGCACGTGGTCTTCACGGACATAGC
The DNA here is from genome assembly GCF_040775605.1 of Achromobacter animicus. Taxonomy (NCBI): domain Bacteria; kingdom Pseudomonadati; phylum Pseudomonadota; class Betaproteobacteria; order Burkholderiales; family Alcaligenaceae; genus Achromobacter; species Achromobacter animicus. The sequence goes on along the minus strand of NZ_JAYGJK010000001.1, from coordinate 2,892,250 downwards.
CGTGCGCCAGGACGTAGTCGCCCAGGCGCTGGGAATCTCGCAGGCCGGCGCAATGGCCAAGCATCAGCCACGCGTGCGGACGCAGCACGGCGATGTGGTCGGTGATCGTCTTGGCGTTCGACGGCCCGACGCCGATGTTGACCAACGTGATGCCGGAGTGATCGCCGCGCACCAGGTGGTAAGCCGGCATCTGCGGCAAGCGCACGGCCTGGGCCTCGTCGCCCGGACCGCTTTCGCCACGGCGCGTAATGCGGTTGCCGGGCTCGACCAGCATTTCGTAGTCTTCGTTGCCGCTGGACATCAGGGCGCGGGCCCGGGCGCAGAACTCGTCGACATAGAACTGGTAGTTGGTGAACAGCACGAAATTCTGGAAGTGCGTGGGCGCCGTCGAGGTGTAGTGCTGCAGCCGGTGCAGCGAATAATCCACGCGCTGCGCGGTAAACGGCGCCAGCGGCTTGGGTTCGCCTTCCTTGCCGCGCCACGATCCGTTCACGATGGCGTCGTCGGTGACGGCCAGATCCGGCACGTCGAACAGGTCGCGCAGCGGGCGCTTGAGCGCCTCGAGGTGCTCGCCTTCCACGTAGGCGCCCTCGGGAAACGCGAAATGCAGCGGAATCGGGGAATCCGACTCGCCCACTTCGACCGCCACCCGATGGTTCTGCAACAACTGGCCGATCTGCTCGATCAGGTAATCGCGAAACAGGACCGGCTGTGTGATGGTGGTCTGGTAGTAACCCGGTTCGGCCACGTGGCCATAGGAAAGCCGGGTGTCGATGGGATCGTAGGTTTCGACGACGATGCGGATGGCCGGGTAGTAGGCGCGGAATCGCGCGCTGCCATTGCCCGTGCCCTTCAAGACCTCGCGAAACGCGGTACGCAGGAACGCCGTATTGCGCGCATAAATTTCCGCCAGCCGGTCTACGGCGGACAACGCGTCCTGGAAGGGTTCAAACGGCAGGGCCTCAGGCCGGTTCATGGACGACAAAGGGTGTACTGCGTTCATCATTGAGCTTTACTCCGCCTTCTTATCTGTCTTTTTTGGCATCGGCTTTGCGCAACGGCAATACCGACGGCCGATGCGGTCGATTATGCCCGAGGCGTTGGGCAATGAAATGTCATCAGGGCCGCCGTCGTGGCTATCGCACACAACGGCCCGCGCATACGCGATTTCTGATGAGCCTGTTACGTGGCGCGGTGGGCGCACAGTAACAACAGGCCGACGATTATGCTGCATTGCACTACAAATGTAATGAAACATTATTACACTATAATCTTGAGGCGTTTCTTGCTTTCTGCCTGGAAACCGCTCCCCTTTCCGCCGGCTTGCCTCATAGGCAAAGCCATGCCGCCCACTCCGATTTCTGAAGTGACGTAATGACGCCGCCCACGCGAAAGTTTCGCTTTACCCAATTCCGCACGCCCGCATTTCTGTCAGCGCCCCTGCTGGCCCTGACGCTCTCCTGGATTCCTGGCGCCGCCCAAGCCTCGCTGGCCGCCGAACAAGCCCGCCCCACCCTCAGCGGCTTAAGCCTCGCGCAAGAGCCCACCGTCCTGACGCTGCGCGAGCGCGTCGTGCAGGCCGGCCTGGAGGCCATCGGCACGCCCTACAGCTGGGGCGGCGATGACGCCGACGGCTTCGATTGCAGCGGGCTCGTCCTGTATGTCTACCGCGAAATCGCGGGCCTGGAGCTGCCGCGCACCGCGCGCGCCCAGCGCAGCGAAGGCAAGACCGTGTCCGCCAAGAAGGAACTGCGCCCCGGTGATCTGGTGTTCTTCGCCACCCGTGGACGCGGCGTCACCTCGCACGTCGGCATCTATATTGGCCAGAACAAGTTCGTTCATGCCCCCCGCCGCGGCACCAAGGTGCGCGTCGACGACATGAAGACGGCCTACTGGTCCAAACGTTACCTGGGCGCCCGCGCCTATCTGGATACCCCGCCCAAGCAACTGCTTGCTCAGGCCTCGCGCTAAGCGCAAGGCCGGCGGACGGCGCCCACTGGGCGCCTGGGGATGAACGCAAAAACGCCGGCACGCTCGTGCCGGCGATTTCGTTCCTTAAATGACGCTCAGCCCCGGCCCACGAACGGCATGTTGGTGGCCATGAGCGTCATGAACTGCACGTTGGCGTCCAGCGGCAGACGGGCCATTGCGGCCACGGCCTGCGCCACGTGCGCAACGTCCATGCGCGGTTCGACCTTGGTGCTGCCATCGGCCTGCAGGATGCCGGCAGCCATGCGCTCGGTCATTTCCGTGGCGGCGTTGCCGATATCGATCTGGCCGCATGCAATGTTGTACGCCCGGCAATCCAGGGAGATCGACTTGGTCAGCCCGGTCACCGCGTGCTTGGTGGCGGTATAGGCAATGGAAAACGGCCGCGGCGCGTGCGAGGAAATCGAGCCGTTGTTGATGATGCGGCCGCCTCGCGGGTTCTGCGCTTTCATGATGCGGATCGCAGCCTGCGCGCACAGGAACATGCCCGTCAGGTTGGTGTCGACGACTTCGCGCCACACGGCCACCGGCAATTCCTCGATCGGCACGGCCGGCGCGCCGCGCCCGGCGTTGTTGAACAGCACGTCCAGGCGGCCGTATTCGCGCTGGGCGGTATCGAAGAGATCGCGGACTGCCTGCTCGTCGGATACGTCCGTGGGCACGACGAGTGCCCGCAGACCGTCTTCCCCGGCGGCCGTCCGGGTGGCTTCCAGGGGCTCACGCCGGCGGCCCGCCAGCACGACCCGGTAACCCTGCGCCAGGAATTCCAGCGCGACTGCGCGGCCAATGCCGGTGCCGGCGCCCGTGACCAGGGCGACGCGGGGCGGATCGATCTCGTTCGTGTTCATCGGATTCTCCGTCTTATGAATGCGCGAAATCCTACCCGAATCGTCTTACGGATGCTGCAAGCGAAGGTTCCAGGCGCGACACACTTTCTACATTCCCGCTAAAGGGATGACCAGCCCGTCGTGCCCCGCACACGGCGGGCCGGCCGCCTGGGTTCAACGTCGGCCCGGCACGGATTCACGCGTTGCCGGACCGCGCGGCCAACCGCGCGATTTGCTATTCTTCGAGTCTCAGCATCACAGCCGGTCACATTCATTCATGCACGCCACTCCCGGAAACGTCTTCATGGTCGTCGCGCCCAGCGGCGCCGGCAAGTCCAGCCTCGTGAAGGCCCTGCTTGCCCAGGACTCCTCCATCCTGCTTTCCATTTCCTGCACGACGCGCGCGCCCCGCCCCGGCGAAGAAGACGGCCGCGAGTACCGGTTCGTGTCGATCGACGATTTCAAGCGCATGCGCGAAGCGCAGAACCTGCTGGAATGGGCCGAAGTCCACGGCAATTTCTATGGCACGCCCCGCGACCGCATCGACGAGGCGACCAGCCAGGGACGCGACGTGCTGCTGGAAATCGACTGGCAAGGCGCGCGCCAGGTGAAGCAGCGTTTTCCGCGCGCGATCGGCATTTTCGTGCTGCCCCCGTCCATCGACGAGCTCGAAAGCCGCCTCAAGGCGCGCGGCCAGGACGAGCCCCAAGTCATCGCTCGCCGGTTGATGGCCGCAGGCGGCGAAATCGCCCATGCGCCTGAATGCGAATATGTTATTATTAATCAAGAATTTAGCGTAGCCCTGTCGGAGCTGACCCAAATCGTCAGCGCCGCACGGCTGCGTTTTTCATCTCAGGCCGCCCGTCATGCAGAGTTGTTCGCTCAACTTGGCATCCCGGCCGAACACTGAGCCGAACGCATTCTCCCCATCATCCATCAGCACCAGGTGTCCTAATGGCTCGCATCACTGTCGAAGACTGTCTGAATCAAATCCCCAATCGTTTCAAGCTCACGCTGGCCGCGACGTACCGCGCCCGTGAATTGGCGCAAGGCCACGCCCCGCGCCTGGACAGCAAGGACAAGCCCACGGTCACGGCCCTGCGCGAAATCGCTGGCGGACTCACCGGCGTGGAAATGCTGCGTAAAGTTCCCACCTGATACGCTCCGGGGGGCTGCAAGCATGGCTTTTCCCGGGCTGAAGTACGCTTCATCTGGTCTGCTTGCCGCACTACGTGCCGGCTCCCGTCTCGGGCGCCGCACGGGCAAGAAAGACAAGAACTCCCCCACGCCACCGTCCGTCGCCGCACAAGAAGCGGCGGACGCGACCGGATCCCCGGTCGCCTCGCTGGCGCCGCTGACCGAAATCATCGGCAGCTATCTCGACAAGAATGATGTAGAGCGCGTGCGCGAAGCCTATCGCTTTGCGGACCAGGCGCATCTGGGCCAGTTCCGCGCCAGCGGCTCGCCCTACATCTCTCATCCCATCGCCGTCACCGAAATCTGCGCGGGCTGGAAGCTCGATGTCAACGCGCTGTCTGCCGCCCTGCTGCACGACGTGATGGAAGACCAGGGCATCGCCAAGCACGAGCTGGCCGAGAAATTCGGTCCGGAAGTCGCCGAGCTGGTCGATGGCCTGTCCAAGCTGGACCGCCTGGACTTCGCCACCAAGGCCGAACAACAGGCAGAGAGCTTCCGCAAGATGCTGCTGGCGATGGCGCGCGACGTGCGCGTCATCCTCATCAAGCTGGCCGACCGGCTGCACAACATGCGCACGCTGGACGCGGTCAATCCCGAAAAGCGCCGCCGCATCGCCCGCGAAACCTTGGACATCTATGCGCCGATCGCGCATCGGCTCGGCCTGAACCTGCTGTTCCGCGAACTGCAGGACCTGTGCTTTGCCGCGATGCACCCGAACCGCTACCAGGTGCTGTACAAGGCCGTCCTGGCTGCGCGCGGCAACCGCCGCGAGGTCATCACCAAGATCGCCGACTCCGTAAGGGCCGCCCTGCCCGCCGCCGGCATCGAGGCCGAAGTCAGCGGCCGCGAAAAGACGCTGTTCGGCATCTACCGCAAGATGGTCGACCAGAAAAAGTCCTTCTCGGACGTGCTGGACATCTACGGTTTCCGCATCGTGGTCCACACGCTGCCCGAGTGCTATCTGGCGCTGGGAACGCTGCATCAGCTGTTCCGCCCGGTGCCCGGCAAGTTCAAGGACTACATCGCCATCCCCAAGGTGAACGGCTATCAGTCCCTGCACACGACGCTGGTCGGCCCCTACGGCACGCCGGTCGAGTTCCAGTTCCGAACGCGCGACATGCACCACGTCGCCGAGGAAGGCGTCGCCTCGCACTGGCTGTACAAGGGCGCGGACCTGACGCTCAACGATCTGCAGAAGCGCACGCACCAGTGGCTGCAATCGCTGCTGGACATCCAGAGCCAGACCGGCGATTCAGGCGAATTCCTCGAGCACGTCAAGGTCGACCTGTTCCCGGACGCCGTGTACGTTTTTACGCCGCGCGGCAAGATCATTTCGCTGCCCCGCGGCGCCACGCCCGTCGACTTCGCCTACGCGATTCACACCGACATCGGCAATCAGGCCGTCGCGGCCAAGGTCAATGGCGAGTTCGTGCCGCTGCGCACCGAACTGAGCAGCGGCGACACCGTGGAAATCGTCACGTCGCCGGCCTCGCGCCCCAATGCGCAATGGCTGAACTATGTGCGCACCGGCCGGGCGCGTTCTGAAATCCGCCACTACCTGCGTACCGTCAAGTACGAAGAGTCGGTGGCTTTCGGCGAACGATTGCTGGCCCAGGCAATGCAGGAATTGCACATGCCTTTGCCCGCCACCGACGACCCGGGCTGGCAAAAGCTGGCGCGCAGCACCGGCGCCAGTTCGCGCGAGGAAATTTTGGCCGACATCGGACTGGGCAAGCGGCTTGCCGCGGTGGTTGCCCGCCGATTTGCGCCGGAGCACCAACTGGTCGCCACCACGGCCGCCGCGGTCGACGAACTGACCTCGGCGCGCAGCGCCCCCATCCTGATCCAGGGCAACGAAGGCCAGGCGGTGCAGCTGGCGCCTTGCTGCGGTCCGCTGCCCGGCGATCCCATCGTGGCCGGAATGCGCATGGGTCACGGCCTGGTGGTGCACACGGCCGATTGCCCCGTCGCGTTGCGCCAGCGCCTGCGCGAGCCCGAGCGGTGGATCAACGTGGGCTGGGACGCGCAGACCGCCAAGCATCTGGCGACGCGTCTGGACATCGTCACGCGCAATGAACGCGGCGTGTTGGGACGGCTGGCAGCGGAAGTTACCGCCGCCGACGCCAATATCATGCATGTCACGATGCACGACGACGCCGTGTCCACCGTGTCGCTGCACCTGACCATCCAGGTCGACAGCCGCAAGCATCTGGCCCAGGTCATCCGCGCCATCCGGCACGTGCCGCAGGTGCAGAAGATCGTCCGCGTGAAGGGCTGAGGCCCTCCTTACCGCGCCAACCTAAAAAGGCGTCCGGCCCCAAGCCGGACGCCTTTTTTACGTCACGTCAGGTCACGTGCTGCAGAAAGTCCTTCAAGCGCTGGCTGGGCGGATTGCTGAGCAGCTCCTCCGGCGGACCATCATGAGCGATCTTGCCGGCATCGATGAAGATCAGCCGGCTGCCGACCTTGCGCGCGAATTCCATCTCGTGCGTCACGACCACCATCGTCATCCCTTCCTCCGCCAGGTCGCGCATGACCTTCAGCACTTCGTGACGCAGCTCGGGATCCAGCGCAGACGTGGGCTCGTCGAACAGCATCAGCTTGGGCATGATCGCCAGCGCGCGGGCAATTGCCACACGCTGCTGCTGCCCCCCGGACAGTTCCGAAGGGTAGTGATTCATGCGTTCGGCCAGCCCCACCTTTGCCAGCAACCCCTGAGCAAGCTGACGGGCCTCGTCGCGGCTCTGACCCCGGGTGTGGACGGGTCCGAACATGACGTTTTCCAGTGCCGTCATCTGCGGGAACAGATTGAACTGCTGGAACACCATGCCCGCCTCGCGCCGGATCTCGCGTACGGTGGCCGGGTCGCCTTTCACGCTGAGGCCATCGACCAGCAGGTCGCCGTCGTTGATCGTCTCCAGCACGTTGATGCAACGCAGGAAAGTGGACTTGCCCGAGCCTGACGGCCCGACCACCACCACGACCTCGCCAGCATCGATGTTGAGCGAGATGCCGTTCAGCACCGTCGAGTCGCCAAAGCGTTTGGTGACGTTATGAAATTCAACCATGCTCATATGATGCGCATCCTCTTTTCGACCAGATGCAGGGTCAACGCCATCAGCCCCGTGAGGATCAGATAGATGATCGCCACGGCGGACCAGATTTCGACCGCCCGGAAATTGCTGGCCATGATTTCCTGCCCTTGACGGGTCAGTTCCGCCACGCCGATCACGATGAACAGCGACGAATCCTTAAGGCTGATGATGCACTGGTTGCCCAGCGGCGGAATCATGCGCCGGAACGCAACGGGACCAATGATGTGCAGCAGGATCTTGTGAAACGGCAGGCCCATCGCCTGCCCTGCTTCCTTCAGGCCCTTATGGACCGACAGCAGCGCCCCCCGCACGATCTCCGAGATGTACGCCCCCGAATTGATGATGAGGGTGGCGATCGCCGCGAATTCGGCGTCGACCCGGATGTCTGCCAGCAGCGGCAGCGCAAAGTAGATGAACATGACCTGCACCACGATCGGCGTGCCGCGGATGACCGCGACATAGACCTGCGCGATGCCCGACAAGATCGCGTTCCCGTAGGCCCGCGTCACGCCCGACAGCGCCCCGAGCAGAAAGCCGCCCGCCAGGCCCCAGAACGTGATCTTGATGGTCATGAGCGTACCCGTCAGCAGATTGGGTAACGCTTCCTCGATGACAGCCCAGTCAAACTCCACGATCTTCCCCCTATGGCGCGCAGCGGCGCGCCCGCATCATGGCGGACGCGCCTCGCGGTCGGGAGCGGTGGCGCTTGCCACCACCGAATCCGGCAACGCGCCGGACCCGGTCCTTCACCGCGGCTTACACGGCGCGTCCGTGAAAAGTGCCGCTTGCCGAGCCGGTCAGGGCTTCTTGCCGAACCACTTGGTGTAGATCGCGTCGTACTCGCCGCTGGCCTTCAGGTTGGCGAGCGCCTTGTTGACCTCGGGGACCAGTTCGCTGCCCTTCGGGAAGGCAATGCCGTAGAAGTCGCCGCTCTTGACCGAGCCGACCACCTTCACGCGGCCCTTGCCGGCCGTATTGGCGTAATACTGGACGTTCGGCGTGTCGTGGACGGCGGCATCGACCCGGCCGGTGGCCAGTTCAAGGTACGCGTTGTCGATGTTGGGGAACAGCTTGAGCTTGGCGTCCGGCACCTGGGCCTTCAGGAAGTCCACGGTCGCGGTGCCCGTCTTGACGGCGACGGTCTTGCCGGCCAGGGACTTGGCGTCCTTGATGTCGGTGTTCTTTTCGCCCACCAGGATGGCCAGGCCGCTTTCGTAGTAGGGATCCGAGAAGTCGATGACCTTCTTGCGGTCGTCGCGGATCGTGATGCCCGCCAGCGCGGCGTCGATGTTCTTGGTCTGCAGGCCGGGAATGATGCCGGCGAAGTCCATCGGTTGCAGCTTGTACTTGAGGTTGAGTTCCTTCGCGATGGCCGCCCACAGATCGACGTCGAAGCCGACGTACGTGTTGCCCTGCTTGAATTCGAACGGCACGAAAGCGGTATCGGTGGCCACCACCAATTCCCTGCCCTGGGCCTGAGCGGCCGACGCGGCGCCGAACAGGGTCAGGGACAGGCCCACCATAGCGGCGGCGACTTTACGTTTGATCATGAAACTCTCCTCTTGGGGAGCGGCAGGCACCCCGGGCTTGTTGTAAGGGCATGATTCCTGGGCCGCGCCGGGTTCGCCGGCGCAACTTATCGACGATCTTAACGCATCGGATGGAGCCCGGCGGAACGGCAGACCCCGTACAATCCGCGAGACATCCGGAGGTTTTCGATGGCCTGCAAATACGTACGCATCGCTGGAAACCGCCGCCAGGTCGGCGTGGCGCTGGGCAAGCTGGCCCGTCCCATCATGGGGTCCTATCTGGAACAGAGCGGCACCTGGGAAGCCCTGCGGCCCTGGCGCGGTCATCCTTTCGTCGACGAGCTGGCGCAGCAGACGCAGGCCGCCCTGCCCGAGATCTGGGAAGAACTCGAAGGTTTGGCCGAAGGCCTGCGCATGCCGCTCAAGGACGTGCTGCTATGGCATTGCCGCGGCGATCTGCTGCACAGCACCACGGATGGCTGCACGTCGGCCGCCTTGCGCACCGCCGACGGCACGCGCTGGATCGGCCACAACGAGGACGGCGACCCCTATCTGTATGGCCGCTGCCATCTGGTGGACGTGGCGCTGGACGACGCGCCGGGTTATCTCAGCTTCTACTACCCGGGCTCCCTGCCCGGCCACACCTTCGCCGCCAATCGCGTGGGCCTGGTGCAGACCATCAACAACCTGCGTACACGGCAACGCCATGCGGGCGTGCCCCGCATGTTCGCAGCGCGCGCGGTCCTGGACTGCACGACGCTGGACGAGGCGGTGGCGCTGCTGCACGACCTGCCCCACGCCGGCGGTTTTCATCACACGCTGGGCGCGGCGTCGGACCCGCGCCTGCTCAGCGCCGAGGTCACGCCGGGTTCGGTGTCCATTCAGGAGATCGGCCGGCGCTACGGCCACGCCAACCACATGGTGCACGCGGCCACCCGCGGCCAGGCGCAGATCGTCACCGATTCGTCGCGGGCGCGGCAGAACCGGATCGAAGGCCTGGTGGATGGATGGCTGCCGGAATCGGGCAGCGCCGACATGCTGGCTGCCCTGCTCGATACTGAGGGCAAGCTGCCGATCCTGCGGACCGCCAAGGACGATCCCGATGACGAGAACACCTTGGCGACGGCGATGTTCGAAATAACCGATGAGGCGGTCGTCCTGCGCGTCTACGACCGTAAGGCACGCGCCGATATCGCGCTGGACGTGATGTCCGATCCCGAGTGATCGGGACTGGACATCCTGGCGTGCATCACTGCGCGCCGTAACCGCCGCCTCCGGGCGTTTCCACCACGAAGACATCGCCCGGACGCAGTTGCGCGCTGTCCTGCGGACCGAGTTCCTCGATGGTGCCGTCCACGCGTTCAACCGTGTTGCGGCCCATGGCGCCCGGCTCGCCGCCCGCCAGACCGAACGGCGCGTACCGCCGGTTGTTCGACAGGATGGCCGCGGTCATGTCTTCCAGGAAACGGATGCGGCGTATGCCGCCGTCGCCGCCGGGATACCGGCCCTTGCCGCCCGAGCCCTTGCGAATCTCGTAGGACTCCAGACGGACCGGGAAGCGGAACTCCAGCACTTCCGGATCGGTCAGGCGCGAGTTGGTCATGTGCGCCTGAACGACCGACGTACCCGCAAACCCTTCGTCGTGGGGACCCGCCGCGTCGATGCGCACCGGACCCGCACCCGTGCCGCCCGAGATGGTCTCGTAGTACTGATGGCGCGCGTTGCCGAACGTGAAGTTGTTCATGGTGCCCTGGCTGGCGGCCAGCACGCCCAGCGCGCCATACAGCGCGTTGACGATGCACATGGACGTTTCCACGTTGCCCGCGACCACCGAAGCCGGCGGGTTCGGACGCAGCATCGAGCCTTCCGGCACGATGATGGACAGCGGCACCAGGCAGCCGTCGTTCAGCGGGATGTCGTCGTTGACCATCGTGCGGAACACATACAGCACGGCGGCCACGGCGATCGCGCCCGGCGCGTTGAAGTTGTTGTCCAGCTGCGCCGAGGTGCCCGTAAAGTCGACCACCGCGCTGCGCGCTTCGGTGTCCACCCGTACGGCCACGCGAATCACCGCGCCGTTGTCCAGCGGGTATTCGTAGCTGCCGTCCTTCAGCACCGAGATCACGCGACGCACGGCCTCTTCGGCGTTGTCCTGCACGTGGCCCATGTAGGCGCGCACGACATCCAGGCCGAAGTGATCGCACATGCGCAAGAGTTCCTGCACGCCCTTTTCGTTGGCGGCGATCTGCGCGTGCATGTCGGCGATGTTCTGATCCGGGTTGCGCGCCGGCCAGCGGCCCGATCCCAGGATCCCGCGCGCGGCCGCTTCGCGGAACTCGCCGTCCTTGACGAGCTGGAAGTTCGTGAACAGCACGCCTTCGTCTTCGACCGTCTTGGAATCCGGCGGCATCGAGCCGGGCGTGGTGCCGCCGATGTCGGCGTGGTGGCCACGCGATCCCACGTAGAACAGGATCTCGCGCCCCGCCTTGTCGAATACCGGCGTGATGACCGTGACGTCAGGCAAGTGCGTGCCGCCGTGATACGGATCGTTCACGACGTACGCGTCGCCGGGCATCATCTTGCCGGCATTGGCGTTCATGACCGTGCGCACGGACTCGCCCATGGAACCCAGGTGCACCGGCATGTGCGGCGCGTTGGCGATCAGGCGGGCCTGCGCGTCGAAGATGGCGCAAGAGAAGTCCAGGCGTTCCTTGATGTTGACCGAGTACGCCGTGTTCTGCAGGCGGTAGCCCATCTGCTCGGCGATCGACATGAAGAGGTTGTTGAAGACCTCGAGCATGACGGGATCCGCCTGCGTGCCGACCTTGCGCTGCTCGCGGCGCGCTTCCACGCGGCGGATCACGAAGTGATCCTGCGCCGTCAGTTCGGCCTGCCAGCCGGGCTCGACGACCGTGGTCTGGTTGGGCTCGGAAATGATCGCGGGGCCTGCAACCACATCGCCGCCGGCCATGTCTTCACGCACGTAAAGCGGCGTGTCGCGCCAAGCGCCGGCGCTGTACATGCTGACCACGCGGCGGGCTGTCAGCGCGCCTTCGCGGGTGCGCGACGTGGACGCTTCGCCAACGCGCTCACCGCCGCCCGTCGCCTCGACCGAGATGGTCTCGACCACGAGTTCGCGGTTGGGCATCAGGAACGAATAGCGCTGGCGGTAGGCGGCTTCGAAGTCGCGGCGCGCCTGATCCAGGTCCGAGTACGCCACTTCCAGCGCGGTGTCGGTGCCCCGGTACTTCAAGTGCAGACGGCGCTGCACGGTGATGTCCGCTTCGGCGACGTGCTGGCGGCGCAGTTCGCCGACCGCCTGGCCCGCCAGAACATCCAGTTCGTCCTTCAACTCGCCCATCAGGCTCGCGTCCAGCACCTTCTCGACCGTCTTCTGGCGCATGTCGGTCTGATCCGCCAGCCCCATGCCATAGGCCGACAGCACGCCGCCCAGCGGGTGCGCGAACACTGTCGTCATGCCCAGCGCGTCGGCCACCAGGCAGGCGTGCTGTCCGCCCGCGCCGCCGAACACGGTCAGCGCGTACTCGGTCACGTCATGGCCGCGCTGCACCGAGATGCGCTTGATGGCTTCGGCCATGTTGCCCACGGCGATCTCGAGAAAGCCTTCGGCAAGCTGCTCGGGCGACATCTCGCGGCCCGTGGCGGCGCGCACTTCATCAGCCATGGCCGAAAAGCGTTCGACCACGGCGTCGCGGTCCAGGGCCTCGTTGGCATCGGGTCCGAACACCTTCGGGAAGAAATCGGGCTGGATCTTGCCCAGGAGGACGTTGCAGTCCGTCACCGCCAGCGGACCGCCGCGGCGATAGCACGCCGGCCCCGGATTGGCGCCCGCGGAATCGGGGCCGACGCGCAGCCGCGCGCCGTCGAAATGCAGGATCGAGCCGCCACCGGCTGCGACCGTATGGATGCTCATCATCGGCGCGCGCATACGCACGCCGGCCACCTGGGTTTCGAATTCGCGTTCGAACTCGCCCGCGTAGTGCGACACGTCGGTGGACGTGCCGCCCATGTCAAAGCCGATCACCTTCGGAAAACCGGCGATTTCACTGGTGCGCACCATGCCGACGATGCCGCCGGCCGGGCCCGAGAGAATTGCGTCCTTGCCGCGGAAGCGATGCGCGTCGGTCAGGCCGCCACTGGACTGCATGAACATGAGCCGGATACCCGGCAGTTCGCCGGCCACCTGATCGACGTAGCGCTTCAGGATGGGCGACAGGTAGGCGTCCACCACGGTCGTGTCGCCGCGCGAGACGAACTTGATCAGCGGGCTGACCTCGTGCGACACAGACACCTGGGTAAAGCCGATCTCGTTGGCGATGCGCGCGGCCTGCTGTTCGTGGCCGGTGGCGTGCCAGGCGTGCATGAAGACGATGGCGACCGCGCGGATGCCGTCGTCGTACGCTCCCTGCATGTCGCGGCGCAGCGCGGCTTCGTCCAGCGGCTGGATGACCTCTCCGTCCGCTGCGACGCGCTCGTCCGCCTCGACCACGGATTCGTACAGCATCTCGGGCAGCAGCACATTGCGGTCGAAAAGCCGCGGGCGGTTCTGGTAGGCGATGCGCAGCGCATCGCGGAAGCCGCGCGTCGTGACGAGCAAGGTGCGTTCGCCCTTGCGCTCGAGCAGCGCGTTGGTGGCCACCGTGGTGCCCATCTTCACGCACTCGACCTGGTCGGCGGGCACCGGCTGGCCGGGTGCGATGCCCAGCAGCTTGCGGATGCCGGCCACTGCGGCGTCGCGGTACTGCTCGGGGTTTTCCGACAGCATCTTTGCGGTGGTGGTCGTGCCATCGGGACGGCGCGCCACGATGTCGGTGAAGGTGCCCCCACGGTCAATCCAGAATTGCCACTTCATAGGTGTCCTTGAAAACAAGAGACCGCCGGAGCGCGTTCGGCCACGGTCGGGTTGCTGACAGATCGGGGCGTTGCCCCGCATGTTGGGTTCAGAGAGATGTCGCGGCGCGGGCCGCCTGGTCGTACAGGCCGGACAGCGCGCGCAGCGTGTGCGCCAGTTGCCGGCTGAACTCCAGACCGCCGCCGCCCGGCCCATCCAGGCCGGCGGTCAGGCATTGCTCGCGGATTTCGCCGTAGCGCTTGAGAATCGCCGCGCCCTCGGGCGTGACGCTGTAGAAGACTTCTTTGCTGCTGCGTTCGCCGCGTACCACGCCCAGCCGGTCCAATTTCTTTAGCGCATAGCTGACGATGTGGGTGTCTTCGACGTTGAGCGTGAAGCAGATGTCCGCCAACTTCTTGGGCCGCTCGCGGTGGTAGACGTGGTGAAACACCATCACGTCAGTGGGCGTGAGATCGGGCAGGCCTGCGGCCGCCATGCACCGCACGGTCCAGCGGTCGAATGCGTGGCTGGCGATCATGAGGCCGAACTCCACCTCGGATAGATCGGGCGCGCTGCCGCCGGCAAGATGCGCCGACGAGGCAATCAAAGTGGGGGTCATAGGAGCGGACGGCGAGGTTTAACTGAGCGAAATACTAATAATTTATCTACATTTCATCAATAAAAAATACTCGATCGCCGGAAAAAATCCCTCGTTTTGAGGGAATACCCCTACCGCACGGGCGGCGCCGCGGCCCCTTACGGTGCGGTCCAGCCCATGGGCAGATTGGCCCGGATCAGCCAGCCCGCGATGGAAATGCGGGCCGCGATGTCGGGCATCTCGTCGCCCGGGCCGAACCAGCGGGCGTCGGCGATCTCGTCTTCCTGGATGCGGATGTCGCCTGACACGTAGTCCGCGGTGAACGCGACCATGAGCGAATGCGGGAACGGCCACGGCTGACTGCCGAAGTACTGCAGATTGCCGACCTTGAGGCCGACTTCTTCGAAGACCTCCCGATGGACCGTCTGCTCGATGCTTTCGCCGGGTTCCACAAAGCCGGCCAGCGCCGTGTAGCGCGCCGCTGGCCCATTGGCATGGCGCGCCAGCAGGATGCTGTCGCCCTTGCGGATAAGGACCATCATGGCCGGCGAGATGCGCGGATACGCGGACAGGCCGCAGGCCGGGCAGCGCAGGCAGAATTCGTGCGCCACACGTTCGGCGGGCGTGCCGCAGGCGCCGCAGAACCGGTGGGTGCGCGCCCATTCGGCGATCTGATAGGCTCGGCCGGCCAGCGCCATGCCTTCGTCGTCGAATACGCCGAAGAGCGAACGCAGCTTCTTGAAGGCGTAGCCTTCGGGCGCTTCGAGGCCAGGGTCGACGCAGACCGTGCGATACGGCGACCCGGTTTCCATCCAGACCGGCTGCAGAGCCGCAGCCGCCAAGCCAATGCGTTCACACAACGCCGCATCCGGCAACACGCTGGACGATGCTTCGACCAGCAACTCATCACGGCGAAAAACGAAATTCACGCGACCCTCTTCACCACATCTGCGATTCCGCAATCTTAGAAGAAAAAAATGCGCGCCGGATGGCTTGCCATCGGCGCGCAACGCAAACTTCGCGGGGTCATTGAACCTTCAACCAATGAACAACAAGTCCCCCTAGGAATTACCCGTAATAAGGCGATTTCCCGCGCTTTGTTACCGCACAGCAACATAGAATGGCACGGCATTCAGGCGGCGCGACGCGGCGCCGCGCTTTCTTTTTTTCGCAATGCCTATCGGGTCAGACCCGTCTTCATCATTCGCAAAGAAGGACCACCATGTACAAGAAAATCTCGCTGTTGACCGGCAGCATCGTCCTGGCATTCAGCGCGGGCGCACAGGCCCAGACCAAGTGGGATCTGCCCAGCGCCTACCCGGCCAGCAACTTCCACGTCGAGAACCTGACGACCTTCATCAAGGACGTCGATTCGCTGTCGCAAGGTAAGCTCAAGATCACGCTGCACAACAATGCCTCGCTGTACAAGGCGCCCGAAATCAAGCGCGCGGTGCAAGGCAACCAGGCGCAGATCGGCGAGATCCTGCTGACCAACTTCGCCAACGAAGACCCGATCTACGAACTGGACGGCCTGCCCTTCCTGGCCACCGGCTACGACGCCTCGTTCAAGCTGTATCAGGCCCAAAAGCCGTTCCTGGAAAAGAAGCTGGCCTCGCAAGGCATGACGCTGCTGTATGCGGTGGCATGGCCGCCCCAGGGCATCTTCGCCAACAAGGACATCAAGCAGATCAACGACATGAAGGGCCTGAAGTGGCGCGCTTACAGCCCCGTCACGGCCAAGATCGCCGAACTGGTCGGCGCGCAGCCCGTGACCGTGCAGCAGGCCGAACTGGCCCAGGCGCTCGCCACCGGCGTGATTGACTCGTACATGTCGTCGGCGTCCACCGGCTACGACACCAAGACGTACGAGTACATCAAGAAGTTCTACGACACCCAGGCCTGGCTGCCCAAGAACGCCATCATCGTGAACAAGAAGGCATTCGACGCGCTGGATCCCACCACGCAAGAAGCGCTGAAGAAAGCCGGCGCGCAGGCCGAGGAACGCGGCTGGAAGCTGTCGCAGGAAAAGAACAAGTGGTACCAGGCCGAGCTCGCCAAGAACGGCATGGAAACCATCCAGCCCACCGTCGAGCTCAAGGAAGGCCTGAGCGTGATCGGCAAGCGCATGCTTGAAGACTGGCTCAAGAAGGCCGGTGCGGACGGCCAGGCCATGATCGACGCTTACAAGAAGCAGTGATTTCGCCATGCGCCGTTTTCTAGATAGCCTGTACGGCGCGGCCGGCCTGCTGGCCGGCCTGTGCACGATAGGTGTGCTCGTCTCGGTGCTGGCGGCGATCATCGCCCGCCAGCTTAGCTTCAACATACCCGGCACGGACGCCTATGCCGGGTATTTCATGGCCGCTGCGGGCTTCCTTGCGCTGGCCAGCACCTTCAAGCACGGTGAACACATCCGTGTGACGCTGCTGCTCAATTCGCTGAATCCCGCTGGCAGCCGCCGTCTGGACATTTTCGCGCTGGCCGTCGGCTGCCTGCTGGCCGCCGCCTTCGCCTTCTTCAGCATCAAACTGACCTACGACTCCTGGCTGTTCAACGACGTGTCCACGTCGAACGACGCCACGCCGCTCTGGATCCCGCAGACGACCATGGCCGTCGGCACCGTCCTGTTCTTCGTCGCCCTCGTCGATGAGCTGGTCCGCCGTTCGCGCGGCGTCGCCGCCGCCACCTCGCAGCAAACCCATGAATGAACTTCTCGTCATTACCTTATTGGTCGTTTCGATCTTCGTCCTGCTCGGCTGCGGCGTCTGGGTCGGCCTGACGCTGGCGGGCACCGCGTGGATCGGCATGGAGATCTTCTCCAGCCGTCCGGCCGGCGACGCCATGGCCGTCACGATCTGGGGCGCCTCGTCCAGCTGGACGCTGACCGCCCTGCCGCTGTTTCTGTGGATGGGCGAGATCCTGTTCCGCACGCGGCTGTCCGAAGACCTGTTCAAGGGGCTGGCGCCCTGGCTGAACCGGCTGCCGGGGCGCCTCTTGCACACGAACGTGATCGGCTGCGCAATCTTTGCGGCTGTGTCAGGGTCGTCCGCGGCCACCTGCGCCACGGTCGGCAAGATGACCATCCCCGAGCTGACGCGCCGCGGCTACCCCGAGGAAAAGATCCTCGGCACGCTGTCCGGCGCGGGCACGCTGGGCCTGCTCATCCCGCCCTCGATCATCATGATCGTGTACGGGGTGGCGGCGGATGTGTCGATCGCCAAGCTGTTCATCGCAGGCATCCTTCCGGGCATTCTGCTCGCCTTGCTGTTCAGCGGCTACATCGCCTGGTGGGCCATCCGCAATCCCGGCCAGGTGCCGGCGGCGGATCCCGGCCTGACCTTCATGCAGAAGCTGTCACGCTCGCGTCACCTGATTCCAGTGCTGCTCCTGATCGGCGCGGTGTTGGGATCGATTTACACCGGCATCGCCACCGCCACGGAAGCGGCGGCGGTGGGCGTGGTGGGCGCGCTGATCCTGTCGGCGCTGCAGGGATCGCTGAACGGCTCGACGTTCATGCAGTCGCTGCTGGGCGCCACCCGGCTGTACTGCATGATTGCCCTGATCCTGGCGGGTGCGCAGTTCCTCACGCTGGCGATGGGCTATATCGGCCTGCCGCGCGCGCTGGCGGAATGGATCGGCGGATTGGGCCTGTCGCAGTTCGGCCTGATCATGGCGCTGATGGTGTTCTTCATCATCCTGGGCTGCTTCCTGGACGGCATCTCGATCGTGGTGCTGACCATGGGCGTGCTGTTGCCGACGGTGCAGGCCGCGGGCATCGACCTGATCTGGTTCGGCATCTTCATCGTGTTCGTGGTGGAAATGGCACAGATCACGCCGCCGGTGGGGTTCAACCTGTTTGTGCTGTCCGGCATGAGCGGACGTGAACTGCCCTACATCGCGCGCGCATCGCTGCCGATGTTCTTCCTGATGATCGCGGCCGTGCTGCTGCTCTATGCGGTGCCTGGCATCGCCACCTGGCTGCCGCTGCACATGACGCTGTAACGTCGCGCTGACGCCACAAAAACCCCGTTCCCGCGAACGGGGTTTTTTCTTTTCAGTTCGCACGTCAACGGGGCGGCGCGGGTTTATCGGCCTGTAAACCCGGGAAAACGCCGAATATTTTCGATATTCGCCATCCCCCAACTTACTTAGAATCCCCAGTCGCTCGTGTCCGGCAACGGCACGGCGCATTTCTGCAAGCTGGCCTCTGCTCCGGACCCGCGCCAACCCTGGCGTCGGTGCAGCGGCCAGGCATCCGGCCAACCGCCGGGCGCAGCAAGCCAAGCCACAAGCGCGGCGCAACCACAAATCAGCTACACCTGGAGGAGTCCAACATGAAGCGCATCACCTTATCGCTGGCTGCGGCCGGCCTTGGCCTGGCCGCCGGCGCGGCAAGCGCCGAAACCAGCGTCACCCTGTACGGCATCGCCGACGTCAGCATCCGCTACCTGAGCACCAGCTCGGGCGCCGTGGGCGAAGACGGCAGCCGCATCTCCATGGAAAACGGCGCCATCTCCAACAGCCGCTGGGGCCTGCGCGGCTCCGAAGACCTGGGCAACGGCAACCGCGCCTTCTTCCGCCTGGAAAATGGCATCAATCTGCAGAACGGCCGGGGATCGGACACGTCCAAGGCCTTCAGCCGCCTGGCTTATGTCGGCCTGGACGGCGGCAGCATCGGCACGCTGACGCTCGGCCTGCAGAACACCCCCATGTTCGACCTGCTGGCCGACTACTTCGACCCGCTGACCGTCGGCAACTACGAACAGAACGCCTGGCTGCCCGCCGCCATGTCGCGCGTGCGCACCAACAACATGACCAAATACGCCAACACGTTCGGCAATCTGGCCGTGGTGGCATCCTGGGCAAACGGCGACGACTGGGAAGACCGCAAGGCCGGCCAGCAGTACGGCGCCAGCCTGCGCTACACGATCGGCCAGCTTGGCCTGGGCGCCGCGTGGCAGCAAACCTATGCCGCCACCGATTCCGACGAGCGCCAGCGCGCCTGGAACCTGAACGCGTCCTATCAGTTCGAGTCGGCCAAGGTCTTCGCGGGTTACTTCAACGGCCGCGATGAAACGGGCTGGGTCAACGGCGTCATGGGCGGCACCACTACCGCCAGCCTGGACCGCAAGGACAACGGCTACTTCGCCGGCGTGACCTGGCAGGCCACCCCGCGCTGGGCCATCACGGGCGCCGCCTACTACGACCGCAGCGAGAACGTCGTCGTCGAAGGCGACAAGGGCAAGCGCTATGCGCTGGTCGCCGTGGCCGAATACTCGCTGTCCAAGCGCTCGCAACTGTACGGCACCGTCGACTGGAACAAGGTCAGCGATGCCGCCAGCGGCGAAATCGCGGGCAAGAGCAACCAGTTCGGCGCGGCCGTGGGCTACCGCCACATTTTCTAACCCCGTTCCCCCCAAGCGCGGGCCCCCTCACGGGCCGGCGCTTGACCCCGCCGCCCCGCGTCCCCAACCGGGGCGGCGCCCCTCCCCGCATCCCCCGGCAGTCTCTCCCCCCCGGCGGCATTCGCAGCCGCGCCACACGTTTTCCCTCCCCCTTGATCGCCGCCGGAACCACGGCGACAATCCTCGCGTCCCTTCGCCGATTCGCGCCAACCCCCAACACGCACCGGGCCCATCGCATGCGCTTTCTCGAAGCCCGCTCACTTGCGTCGCCGCTATGCCCGTGGTGGGCCGCCCGCGCCGTCCTGGCGGCGTGCTTCACCGCGCTGTTGGCCGCCTGCTCCTCACCCGTGCAGTTGATGCCCACGCCGGTCAAGTTCACGACCGGCCAGGTGGAGCCGTTTGCGCACAAGACCGCGCTCGACGGCACGTCGATTCCCCTGCTCTACGCCACCAACCGCGCCGTCTTCCTGGAATCGCGCCAACCGTTCTATTCCATTTTTCCCAGTGACACGCTGCGCATGGGCGTTGCCGAAGTGCAGATTGGCGACGGGACGCTGGACTGGGATCAATTGCGCCAGCTTTCGGCCTCGGGCAGCCAGCGCGGCCGGCCGGTGCTCAGCCTGGAGCGCATGGAGGAGCTTGTCGCCCTCACCCCGCAAAGCGATGCGGAGACGTCCCCAGAGGCCCAGGCCTACTTCGCGCTAATCAACGACGCCCTGGCGGTCAGCCGGCACCGCGACCTGATCGTGTACGTGCACGGCTTCAACAATGCCGTATGGCGCGGCACCGCGCAGGCCGCGCAGTTTCATCACTTTACGGGCCGGCAGGCGGTCGTCCTGGCCTTTCTGTGGCCGTCCGCCGGCAGTCTGCTGTCCTACGCCACGGATGTCCGCACCGCGCGGGCATCGGTGCCCGCCTTCGCGCGCCTGCTGGAACTGCTCGCGCGCAACACGAATGCCGAGCACATCAACGTGCTGGCGTTCAGCGCGGGCGCGCGCATCGCCAGTGAAGGGCTTGCCACCCTGGCGCAGCCCCGCGAAGGCGAAAGCCGCGAGGCATTGCGCGCGCGGCTGCGCCTGGGCCAGATCTATTTTGCGGCGCCCGACGAGGACACCTACCGGTTCGTGACGGACCTGCGGCAGTACATCGACCTGACCGAACGCGTGAGCCTGGGCGCCAATCTGGGTGATCGCGCCTTGCGTTTCGCGGCGCGCCACCAGCGGGCGTCACGGGCCGGCCGGCCCGATGCGGACGATCTGACCGAGGAGCAGGTGGATTTTGTCAATGCCGCCTCGCAGCGGCTGAACTTCGACATGATCTGGGTCGATCCGCGCGCCATCCCCGATCTGAATCGCCGCGCCCACAGCTTCTGGTTCGGCAACGCGTGGGTCAGCAGCGACGTGCTGATGCAGTTCCTGTGGCACAAGGCGCCGGCCGAGCGCGGACTGCAGGAAGGCTTTACGCAGCAAGGCATGCGCTTCTGGACCTTTCCGCCCGACTACGACCAGCGCGTGAAGGCGCTGATGCAACAGCGCTGACGCCCCGCCGACAAACCACCCTCGGGCCGCGCCCGGATCAGAACACCGCCATGCGGCTGTTGATGAGGTCGGTGACCAGCATGTGGCCGGGCGCATGCGTAATGCAGAATTCCGGCCGCACCGCCGCCACCACCGATTGCGGCGTCACGCCGCACGCCCAGAACACCGGCATTTCGCCAGGGCGGATCTCCACGGGATCGCCGTAATCGGGGGCATCGATATCCGCGATGCCGATGAGCGACGGATCGCCAATGTGAACGGGCGCGCCATGCACCGACGGGAACCGCGACGTCACCTGGATCGCCCGGATCGCGTCGGCGGCCTTCAGGGGCCGCATCGACACCACCAGCGGACCGCCGAACACGCCAGCCGGCTGCGTTGCGATGTTGGTGCGGTACATGGGCACATTGCTGCCCTGCTCGATGTGACGCACGGGCAGGCCGTTGTCCAGCATCGCCTCCTCGAAAGAGAACGAGCAGCCGATCAGGAAGGACACCAGATCGTCGCGCCACAGGTCGCGCACGTCCGTCGGCTCCGCCACGAGTTCGCCGTCCTTCCAGACGCGGTAACGCGGGATGTCGGTGCGGATGTCGATGTCCGCGCCCAGCTCCGGCAACGCCGGGTCACCTGGCTCGGACATGGCCAGCAACGGGCACGGTTTGGGATTGCGCTGGCAGAAGTGCAGAAAATCCGCCGCCAGCGCGCGCGGCAAAATCGCCAGGTTGGCCTGAACGTGCCCAGGCGCCAGATTCGCCGTGGGACCCGTCAGGCGGCCGCTGCGGGCATCCAGCCGCGCCTGGCGGGCAAGCGCGAGGCTGGTTCTAACGTTATCGGCTTCTGGCATGGGTTCTCTCGTGGCAGGTAAGCGCCGCTCAGCGCGCGACGAACAGGTCTTCGACTGACAGGCCGATGCCCAGGACGCGGCGGTCCGCACCATTGCTGGCCGCGATCATCAGGCCCACGGGCGCCGTGCCGGCCGCGTGGCAGGGCAAGGACAGCGCGCAGCCGTCCAGGAAATTGATGAGGGTGGGATTGCGCAGGATGAGTCCGTTGGCGGCGTAGTAGGCTTCGTCGGAACCCTGCAGGTCCGCGACCGGCGGCGCCACGATGGGCGTCGTGGGCATGATCAGCGCGTCGTAACCGGCAATGCGGTGGTCCACCGCGGCTACCCACGCCTCGCGCGCATCGAGCAGTTCGATGTAATCGGCGGCCGTCATATCCTGGCCGCGCATGATGCGCGAGACAACGCGCGGGTCGTAACGCTTGCCCGCGCGCGCGATCAGGTCGCGGTGCCAGGCCCAGGCTTCGGCGGCGGTGAAACCGCCCTTGCTGTTGATGGCGGCCAGTTCGGCGAATTCAGGAATCTCGATCCGGTCGATCAGCGCACCGGCGTCCTCCAGGCGTTGCACCGCCGCCGCGAAGGTGTCGGAGACATGCTTGTCCATGGCGTCCAGCGCCAGCGTCGTCGGAATGGCCAGACGCAGGCCACGCACGGGCAGCGCCTGCGGCAAGGGACCCGCATCGCCCGACAGGATGGCGTCGAGTTCGGCGCAGCACCGCACGCTGGCGGCGATGGGGCCGATGGAATCCAGATTGGCCGACAGCGGCAGCACGCCCTGCATGGACACCCGCCAGGCGCTCGGCTTGAACCCGGTCAGGCCGCACAGGGCGGCAGGAATGCGCACGGAGCCGCCCGTATCCGACCCGATCCCCGCGACGGCCATGCCGTCCGCAACCGACACCGCCGCACCGGACGACGAGCCGCCGGGAATGCGGCCGGTGGCGCGGTCGTACGGGTTCAGCGGCGTGCCGTAGTGGGGATTGATGCCCAGGCCCGAATACGCGAATTCGGTCATATTGGTGCGGCCGATGATGACGGCGCCCGCAGCAATCAGGCGCTGCACGACCTCGGCATTCGCTTCGGCCGCCGGCTCGCCTTCGCGCGCCACGGAACCGGCCATCGTGG
Organism: Achromobacter animicus; assembly: GCF_040775605.1. NCBI lineage: Bacteria > Pseudomonadati > Pseudomonadota > Betaproteobacteria > Burkholderiales > Alcaligenaceae > Achromobacter > Achromobacter animicus. The sequence goes on along the minus strand of NZ_JAYGJK010000001.1, from coordinate 2,869,257 downwards.
TCTCGCCCGCGATGTCGAACAGGTCCTTGATGCTGATGGGCAACCCTTCGATCGCGGACCGCACGATGCCGGCCGCGCGCAGCGTGTCCGACGCGCGCGCCTGCGCCAGCGCCGAATCGGCGTAGAGCTTGGTGAAGGCGCGAGCGCCCTCGCCCGCCGGATCCTGAGCCCGCGCCAGCGCGGCTTCGGTCAATGCGACGGAGGTGCTGCGGCCCTCACGCAGGGCCGAGGTCAGATCATTCAGGGTCGAAACCATCATTGTCCTAATGCCGCCTGGCGGCGTAAGTGTTCGGACGGACGCCTTCGCGGGGAACGCGCCCGGATTCAGCGCCGAGCGTGGCAGCCATCAGGCGACCACGGGCAGCGACTCGACATGATAGCGGTGGCGCAGCGTGCGGTTCAGGCGCGGATCGTGCAGTTCCATCGTGAAATCCGCGGCCGGGCGGATGCCGCCGATGGCGGCCACCGTGCCGCAGGTCATGCCAGCGCCTTCCGGCAGCACGGCGCCGCCGCCCGTGTAGCCCGCGATCAGGTCCTGCGGCGTGCGCAACGTGGACAGCGGCCCTTCCTGGTACAGCACCTTTTCGCCGTTCTCAACGATGTAGGCGCGGATGATCAGCTCGTCCCAGTGCCCCGCCACGTCCGCAAGCCGCCAGGCTTCGGCGCCCACGGGCTTCACGCAGACCTGCTTGGACATCGCCACGCTGACGGTCTCCAGCTTGCGGTCGGTATGGTCGGACGCGATGCTGACGTACATCTCGCCATCAATCGCAAAAACAAACGTCTCGACCTCGCCCGACGATTCCTCGCCCAGCGCCTGCACGTTGGCCGACTGCGTAAGCTGGTTCTCGGCGATGCGGTAGTACAGCGGCACGCTGCTCGGACGCGGCACGCCAATGGCGGCCAGTTCCTCGATGTGGTGTTCGATGGCAGCCATGTCACGCCCGGCCCAGCCCGCCACGATCACGCTGTTGAAGGCCACTTCCACCTGGCGGGGATTGGCGTCGTCGATCTTGAATACGGCTTTCATATCAGTCCTGCGAAGAAGGAGTGGGAAGCGGCGCGGCCGACGGGCCGCGCCGGAATCAAAGAGTCATCAACTGAAGACGCGCGGCAGCCACAACGCGATGTCGGGCCAGAACGCCAGCAGCGCCAGCATCACGAACATGGCCGCCACGAACGGCAGGCTGCCGACGATCACGGCGCTCATCGAGCCGCTCTTGCGCAGGCTTTGCACGACGAACAGGTTCAGGCCCACGGGCGGCGTGATGAGGGCCGCTTCCACCAGCACGATGATGACGATGCCCAGCCAGATCGGGTCATAGCCCAGGCCGATCATGATGGGCGCCACGATGGGGATCGTCGTGATCATCATCGACAGCGTTTCCATGAAGCAGCCCAGCACCAGATAGAAGATCACCACGATCAGCAGCATCCAGCCGGGGGACAGGCCGAGGCCGGTGATCGACTTGGTCAGCGCATCGGTCAATCCCGTCGCCGACATGACGAAGTTCAGGAAGCTGGCGGCAATGACGATCAGCATGATCATGGCCGTGGACCGCATCGTGCCCTCCATCACCTCGCGCAGCATCGACCACGTCAGGCGGCGGAACCACGCGGCCAGGATGAACGCGCCCAGCACGCCCAGCGCGGCGGCCTCGGTCGGCGTTGCCAGGCCCGCGTAGATCGATCCGACCACCAGGAAGAAGATGCCCAGCGGCGGCGCAAGATGCACGAGGCTGGCGATCCGTTCGCCCCACGTTGCGTGGATCTTCTTGCCGCCCCACGACGGTTTGGCCACGCAGGCGATCACGACGGTCAGCATGAACAGCGCCGCCATCGCGAACCCGGGGATGATGCCGGCCAGGTACAGCTTGGGCACCGACGAGTTCGTCAGCACGCCATAGATGACCAGGTTGATCGATGGCGGAATCAGGATGCCCAGCGTGCCGCCCGCGGCAAGGCTGCCGAGAAACAGGGGCTCGTTGTAGCCATACTTGCGGATCTGCGGAATGGCGACGGTGCCCACGGTGGCGGCCGTTGCCACGCTGGAGCCGGAGGTTGCCGAGAACAGCGTCGAGGCGCCGATGTTGGCGTGCATCAGCCCGCCCGGCAGCCACGACAGCCACAGGCTCATCGCGCTGTACATGCGTTCGGCAAAGCCGGCGCGCAACAGGACCTCGCCCAGCATGATGAACAGCGGAATCGCGACCAGCAGGAATTCGTTGTTAGAACTCCAGGAGATCTCGCCGATGGCGCGCGTCAGCGGCAACATCGAGAACATCGGGTCAAGGATCAGGCCCAGGACGCCAAGCGCAGCGCCCACGGGGATCGACAGGCCGATCAGGACCAGCAGCAGTGTCAAAGCGGTGGCAATCATGCGGCTTCTCCCTTCACCATGCGCTCGCCCGCGGCGGCTTCCTCGTCAGCCTCTTCCTGCGCCGAACGCACGCCGCAGATCTGCTTGACCAGTTCGATATCGCCCGTGACGAGCGCGGCGGATGCCCGCGCCAGCATCAGCGCGACCGTGATGCACATCCATGCCAGACCCAGCACCCACAATCCCTGTGGAATCCACAGTGGCGTGGCGAGCGGCGTGTTGGCCGCGGACTTCTGCGTCCAGGACGTCACCACCACGTCGTACGCGTAATACGTCAGAAACACCATGAAGACGGCCAGCGCCACCATGGAAATCCAGTCCAGCACGGCCGACAGGCGCACGGGCAAATATTGATAGAGCACGTCGACGCGCACGTTGGCGCGCTGCAGCGTGGCAAACGCCAGCGCCCAGGAGGTGCTGATGGCAAACGCGTAGCTGGACAGTTCGTCCGCGCCCCCGGTCGTGAAACCCAGGAACTTGCGGGCCAGCACGTCGAAAGAGATCAGCAGCACGCTGGCCACGGTCAGGGCGCCGCCGGCCCATACGGCAGCGCGGGAAAAGCTTTCCGCGCGCCGCAACAGGCCGCCGAGCAGACGGAAGTGTTCGGTTTGAGTCATGAATGGAACCTCAGGTGGCACGGCCTGCCATCGCGTGCGGGCGCCGCGGACCTCATGCCAAGGTCACGGACCACCGCGCGCCATCACCGGCCGGAGTTCGCGCCGGCCCGTGGGCCGGCGCGTCCTGGCGCTTACTTGCTGGCGGTCAGGTTCAGCGTCTTGCCGACCGTGGCATTCCAGTCCTTCACGCACTGCGCCGAGCAGCGGGCGGCCCACTTGGGCAGGACGGCCTCTTGCGCCACCTTCTTGAGCAACGCCTTGTCGGCGTCGGAGGGTTGCACCAGGACCATCTTGCCCTTGACCGGGTACGGGCACGCAGCCGCGCCAGTGTTGCAGTCATAGCCTTCCTGCGTCTGGCGCGCGGCGGCATCCCAGATGTTGTCGACCAGCGTCTTGACGTTGTCCTGCAGGAACGTGCGCACCTTCGGATCCAGCTTGTCCCAGGCCTTCTGGTTGACGGCATGGATCTGCTGGTTCCAGTTGATCGGCAGCGCCACCAGGTGCGTCGACACCTCGTACCACTTGGCGGAGTAGCCCGACAGCGAACCCGTGATGGCGCAATCGACCACCTTGTTCTGCAGCGCGGGAACGACTTCGCCGAAGGCCATCGTCACGCTCGAACCGCCCAGTGCTTCGACAAATTCGGCCGTGGTGCGGCTGCTGGTGCGGACCTTCTTGCCCTTGATGTCGGCCAGGCCCTTGATCTCGGCATTGCAGAACAGCACCTGCGCCGGATAGGTGGAGATGCCCAGCAACTTGACGTTGTTGCCTTCGCCGTACAGCTTGGCGTAGACGGGCTCGAAGGCTTCGGTCACGGCGCGCGCGGTCTTGACGTCGGGCGCGAGGCCAGCCAGGTCGATGGCTTCGTTGATCGGGTTGTCGCTGGCAAAGTAGGACAGCGTGGCGGTGCCGAATTCGATGACGCCCTGCGACATCAGGCGCAGCAGCTCGGGCCCCTTCAAGCCCATTTCATTGAAGCCCTTGATCTCCGCCGTGACCTGTCCCTTGGACTGCTCGGGAATGGTCTTGGTCCAGAACGGCTTTTCGTAGTCGTTGTAGGCGGTCAGGTTGGACAGGCCGCCCACGATCTTCAAGTGGGTCTTGGGAAGGTCCTGGGCGTGGACGGCGCCGGCCAGAAGGCTGGCGGCGATGGCGGCAAAAGCAAGGGACTTCTTCATGGAAAAACTCCTGGCTGCGGGATCGTGTGCCGCGCGCGGGATCCCGTTGTCCTGGTTGCGCGCCGGTAGGAATCGGTGGTCTCGGATGTGTATCCAGCCGCTACTCCGTTATGAGCGCCATTGCAGCGTCAGGGGCGGCGAGCGTCCAATCGTAAGTTCCGATATGGGGGTATAAATATTTTTTGGGTCTCGCGGCGTGCGGCGGCGCCAATCCGCGCAAACGACGCATCGGCGCGGCTTTGCGGCCGACGGGCAATCGCGGCGGCCCCCTTCTCGCTTATGCAACAAGCAATCCGCGACGCCGCCCGCTCGGGAAAACACCTACGGCCAAATTGCCGGTCAGGTCTGCGCGGCAACCTTCTGCGCCATCTGCGCGATGACGCGCACGGCATGGCTGTCCGGCCCTTGCACCCACGTGGCGGTGAAGCTCAACTCGGGCAGCGGATCAGCCTGCACCTGCAGAATGCGCAACTCGCCGCGCGCCAGCTCCTTGCCCAGAAACACGGGCGCGATCACGCTGGTGCCGATGGCGTCCTGCGTCATCCGCACCACCATGGACATCGAGGCGCTGCCATACATGCGCGGCGACGTGACACCCGCACGGGTCAGCATGTCGCGCACCACGCGGTACGGCGAACTGTTGGAGGGATACGTGATGATCGGCAGCTTGCCGATCGTCGCAAGTGTCAGGGGCTCGGGACCCAGATCGAGCAGCGGACTGGCGACCCACGCCAGCGGATAGGTGCACAGCGGCAGATTCTCGACCCGTGCTTCAAGCACCGGCCCCATCAGAAACGCCAGATCGATCTGGCGCGACATCAGGTGCGAGCGCAGCACATGCGTGGTATCGACTTCGATTTCCAGCACCAGCGCGGGATACGTCGCGTGGATCAGTTCAATGAGCGCGGGCAGCCAAGTCTGCACGATGGTCTCGGCCACGCCGATGCGCACGGTTCCCGACATGACGTTCTGCTCGCGCGCGGCTTCGAACATGTCGCGCCGCACCTGCAGCATGCGCTCGGCATGCGACAGCAGTTCGTGTCCCTTGGCGGTCAGCTTGACGCCGCGCGCATCACGCTCGAACAGCTTGACGCCCAGGTCGGCCTCAAGCGAAGCGATGCGCTGCGAGACGGCGGGTTGCGTAGTGTTGAGTTTGTCGGACGCGGCGCGAAAGCTGCCCAGCGTGGCGACCCAGAAAAACGTTTCGACGTTGCGTAGTTCTATCATTGGCCTTTTCCCCCGGCGCGATGAGCGTATCATGTCAGCCGCCCATCGCCCCAAAGGCGCCATGCCTCGTGCACGCTGAAAGGAGTACCCTCCATGTCCCCGGCCGATAACGGTCGCCCGCGCCCCGGCGCGTCCGCCGCGCGCGGCCCGATGATCGGTGTGCTGCTGCTGGTGCTGTCGATGTGGACCCTGTCGTGCCTGGACGCGAGCGGCAAGTGGGTCATGGACGCGGGCGTACCTTTGCTCGTGCTGTCGTGGTTCCGTTACGCCATCCACCTGGTGCTTGTGCTGGCGCTTGTGCTGCCCGCGCGCGGCATGCGCGTGTTGCGCAGCACCAAGCCGCGCGAGCAGCTCATCCGCGGCGGCTCGATGTTCCTGGCCACGCTCATGTTCTTCACGACGCTGAGCTACATCCCCCAGGCCGAGGCCACGTCCATCAATTTCCTGGCGCCGTTGCTCGTGCTGTCGCTGGCGCCCTGGATCCTGAAGGAACCCGCGCGCATGTCACGCTTTGTCGCGGCGGGCATCGCCTTTGTCGGCGTGCTGATCGTCATCCGCCCCGGCGGCGGCCTGCACCCGGTGGGCACGATCTTCGGCCTGCTGACGGCCTGTTGCTTCACGGCCCAGTTCATCGCCACACGCCGCGTCGCCGGCGACGATCCGTTCACCTCGCTGATCTGGAGCGGTGCGGTGGGCACGATCTGCCTGACCCTTGCCCTGCCCTTCATCCTGCCGCCCGCGCTACCGTTCCTGCAGGCCTTGTCGGCGTTCGACTGGGCCGTGCTGATCTCCACCGGCATCACGGGCTGCGTGGGCCACCTGTTCCAGATCGCCGCCTACCGCCGCGCGCCGGCGTCCACGCTGGCGCCGTTCATCTACCTGCAGATCATCAGCGCCACGTCCGTGGGCTGGCTGGTATGGGGCCATTTTCCCGACCCGCTGACCTGGCTGGGCATCGCCATCATCTGCGCCAGCGGCGTGGGGATCGGCATGATCGAATGGCGCCGGGGTCGCGCGCAAAGCGCCGCGGCGGCGCGGGCTGCCCGCGGCACGTAAGCCCGGCGTTGAACGGCGACAGATTCGAAATCGCGGGCCGGCCGCCTCCCGTACAATGCGCTTCGCCTGATGCCCATTCCCGCATCCGTCCCTGGCGTATTCCCAACAAGAGGCTCCCATGATCATCAAGCCCCGCGTGCGCGGTTTCATCTGCGTCACCACCCATCCTGCCGGCTGCGAAGCCAACGTGAAGCAACAGATCGACTACGTGAAGGCGCAAGGACCGGTGCCTGGGGGCCCCAAGCGCGTGTTGATCCTGGGCGCGTCGACGGGGTATGGGCTGGCCGCACGCATCAGCGCGGCCTTTGCCTGTGGCGCGCAGACGCTGGGCGTCTTCTTCGAACGGCCGGGCGACGCCGCCAAGCCGGGCACGCCGGGCTGGTACAACAGCGCCGCTTTCCACAAGTTTGCCGAGGCCGAAGGCCTGTACGCCAAGAGCATCAACGGCGACGCCTTTTCCGATGAGATCAAGCAAAAGACCATCGCCGCCATCAAGGCGGACCTGGGTCAGGTCGATCAGGTCATCTACAGCCTCGCGGCCCCGCGACGCACGCACCCGAAGACGGGCCAGGTCTACACCTCCACGCTCAAGCCCATCGGCAAATCCGTGACCTTGCGCGGCCTGGACACCGACAAGGAGCTCATCAAGGACGGCGTGCTGGAACCCGCCTCGCAGGACGAGATCGACGCCACCGTCGCCGTGATGGGCGGCGAAGACTGGCAGATGTGGATCGACGCGCTGCTGGAGGCCGGCGTGCTGGCGGAGGGCGCCACCACCACGGCCTTTACCTATCTGGGCGAAAAGATCACGCACGACGTCTACTGGAACGGGTCCATCGGCGCGGCCAAAAAAGACCTGGACCAGCGCGTGCTGGACATCCGGGCCAAGCTTTCGGAACACGGGGGCGACGCGCGCGTGTCGGTGCTCAAGGCAGTGGTCACGCAGGCAAGCTCGGCCATCCCGATGATGCCGCTGTACCTGTCCCTGCTATTTAAGGTCATGAAGGAAGACGGCACGCACGAAGGCTGCATCGAGCAGGTGTATGGGCTTTATCGCGACAGCCTGTGCGGCCCGTCGCCGATCCTGGACGACGAAGGCCGGCTGCGGGCCGACTACAAGGAACTGGACCCGAAGGTGCAGGCGCGGGTGCAGGCGCTGTGGGATCAGGTCGATACGGACAGCCTCTATGCGCTGACCGATTTTGCTGGCTACAAGCGCGATTTCCTGCGGCTGTTCGGGTTTGAAATCGACGGCGTCGATTATGCGGCCGACGTCGATCCGGTCGTAGAGATCCGCAATCTGGGGTGAGCGCGGGGCGGCCGTGCCGACCGCGCGTTGCTCGTGCTGTCCCGGCGCACCGGGACGGCGCCATTCCTACAGGTATTCCAGCGTCACCAAATAGCGCTTACCCGCGGCCCGGTCTTCGGAAGTGTCCGCAGGCACTTCCCGCACGGAGGTTTTGACCCGCGGCGCCGGATCCACTGCGCGGGTCCGGGATTCAGGCACGCAGACCACGCGGGGGAGTCCACCGGCGCTTGCCGGCGTCACGCGCGGCCGGCAGACCGCCGGTTCCACGATGCCCCCGACAAAGCGGATGACACCACCGCTCGCGCCGGCAACGGCGGGCGCCAGCAACGCAACAACCAAGAACGCATGGATGGATGTACGGGCAGACATGGCAACTCCTTGAGTTAGCCTACTCCCGTACATTTGCGACAGCAATGGGTATTCGTCTCAATCGTCCGTGACCATGCGGCCGGCCGCCAGCACCAATTGCCGTCCGCAGCGCGCCGCCAGTTGCGGATCGTGCGTGACCAGCACAAGCGTCGTCCCGTGCTCGCGGTGCAGGTCGAACATCAGATCGATGACCGTCACGCCGGTTGCGGCATCCAGGCTGCCGGTGGGCTCGTCGGCAAACAGCAGGTCCGGCTGCACGACAAACGCACGGGCCAGCGACACGCGCTGCTGTTCGCCGCCCGACAGCGTGCGCGGATAGTGGTGCAGGCGCGCGCCCAGCCCCACCCGTTCCAGCATGGCCTGCGCGGCCTCGCGCGCGGATTGGCCGGCCAGCTCCAGCGGCAGCATCACGTTTTCCAGCGCGGTCAGGTTGGGCAGCAACTGGAAGGACTGGAACACGAAGCCGACGTGATTGGCCCGCAGGCGCGCGCGGCCGTCTTCGTCCAGGGCGAACAGGTCCTGCCCGGCAAGGTGTACGCTGCCCACGCTGGGAACATCCAGACCGGCCAGCAGTCCCAGCAGAGTCGACTTACCCGAGCCCGAGCTGCCCGTGATGGCCACGGCGCTGCCCGCCGCGACCGTAAAATCAATTCCTTCCAGGATAGAAAGCGATCCACCGGCATCGGCCACCCGCTTGCCCAGCCCTTTCACCACGATTGAGTTATTGCTATCCATGCGCCTATTTTCCCGTCTGCTTCTTGTGACTGCCTTCGCGACCGCCGCGGCGGCGCCCGCCCACGCTCAGACCGCCGCGGCGCCCCAGGGTTCCACGCCGCGCACTGTGCTGGTGGTGGGCGATAGCCTGTCCGCCGAGTACGGCATCAAACGCGGCACGGGCTGGGTGCCCCTGCTGTCCGCGAGGATCTCAGAACAATACCCGAAGTTCCAGGTCGTCAATGCCAGCATCAGCGGCGACACGACCAGCGGCGGCGTTGCCCGCCTGCCCGCTTTGCTGCGCCAGCATGCACCGGCGGTCGTCGTGCTGGAGCTGGGCGCCAATGATGCCTTGCGCGGCCTGCCCCTGAACATGACCGAGCAAAACCTGCGGACCATGACCCAGGCGGCGCGCAAGGCCGATGCCGAGGTGCTGATTGTCGGGATGCAGATTCCGCCCAATTACGGGCGGGACTACGCCCAACGCTTTGCCGCGGTGTTTTCCAATGTGGCCAAAAACGAAAACGCCCGGCTCGTGCCCTTCCTGATGGAAGGTATCGCGACGAACCGGGCGATGTTTCAGGCTGACGGCATCCACCCTAACGAGGATGCCCAGCCTCAATTGCTGGACAACGTGTGGCCGGCGCTGCGGCCCATGTTGAACTGACTATCTGCCAGGGCGATCAGCCCGCGGCCTGGGCCTGATCGCCGCGGATGACATCCGCGGCGGCGGGCGTGACGTTCACCTCGTACTGCTGGCGCAGCATGCGGATCAAAGCCTCGTTTTCGGCTTGGCCCCATGCACCCGACAGTTGCTGCGCCAGGCGCTCCATGTCGGCCGCATCGGACTTGCCGGCTTCCACCTTTTCCAGACGCACCAGCGTGTAGTCCACGCCGGACTGCACGCCCGTGAAGGCCGGCAGCGTGGCCGACGGCAGGCGCATCACGGCGTCCAGCACCGGGCGCGACAGATCCTGGGGATTCTGGCGCGTCACACTGATGGCCGGGCCGAAGCCTTCGGGCGTCGCGGCGGGATCGGCCTTGGCGGCCGCCAGGGCCGCCTCGCCGGCCTTCTTGGCGGCTTCGGCGGAGCGCTCGTCGAGCAGCTTGGCGCGAATGACTTCGCTGACCTTGTCCAGCGGCGGGACGTGGGCCGGTTCAACGGAGGCAACGCGCACGGCCAGCATCGTGTCGGGCGCGAGTTCGATCACACCGGAATTCTGCTTTTCGCGCAGCACGTCGGGCGAGAACAGCACTTGGCGCACGCGCGGGTTGTCCAGCAGCGCGGCGTCGGGGCTGTCGGCGGCGGAGCCCGGACCGGCCTTCTCGGCGGGCAGCAGGCCTTCGCGGGTGACGCCGGAAGCGGTGCGCAGCTTCAGGCCGACGGCGTCGGCAGCCGGTTGCAGGCTGTCGCGCTGGTCGTAGACCTGCTTGTTCAGCTGGCTGGCCATCTCGGAAAAACGCTGCGCGGCGATCTGCTTGCGGACTTCTGCGGTGATCTGGTCCTTGACCTCGGCCAGCGGCTTGACGGCGCCCGGGCTGATTTCCGTGACCTTGACGATGTGCAGGCCGAACGGGCTTTCGACCACGCCGGACACCTGGTTCTGGGCCAGGCCGAAGATGGCCTTGTCCAACGGGCCGGGCTGCGCACCCGGGGCAATCCAGCCCAGGTCACCGCCCTTGGCGGCCGAGCCGGCGTCCTGCGAATTCTTGGCAGCCAGTTCGGCGAACTTGGCGGGATCGGCGGCGGCCTGCTTGGCGATGTCTTCGGCCTTGGCGCGCGCGGCCTTGCGGGCGTCTTCGCCCGACGGCAGCTCGATGAAGATGTGGCTGGCGCGGCGGCGCTCGGGCTGGCCAAAGCGGTTCTTGTTCTGTTCGTAATACGAAGCCAGGTCCTCGTCCTTGACCTGCACGCCTTGCGTGGCGGCGGCTTCGTCCAGCACCAGGTACTGCACCTGCACCTGTTCCGGCACCTGCAATTGCTGCTTGTTGGCGTCGTACCAGGCCTGGATGTCGGCCGGGTTCACGGTGACTTGCGAGCGGAAGTCCGCGGCGGAGAAGTTGCGCAGTTGCACGGTGCGGGCCTGGGTCAGCGCCGATTCCACGGCGGCGACCACTTCGGCCGGCGCGCGGGCCGATTCGCCGACGGGCTCGAGCACACGGGCGATGGCCAGGTCGCGGCGCAGGCCGGCTTCAAACGACGTCGGCGACATGCCCTGCGCGGCCAGCACCTGGCGATAGCGTTCGGGCGAGAAGCGGCCGTTATCCTGGACTTCGGGGATGGCGGCGATCGTGTTGCGCAGCGTCTCGTCGGACACCGAGAAACGGTTGTCGGCGGCCACGTTGGCGAGCAGGCGCTGGTTGATGAGCTGGTTCAGCAGGCCTTCACGCAGCGCGGGCGTATCGATCACGGCCGGATCGAACTGGGCGCCCAGCCGCTGGCGGAACTGGTCAAGCTGGTTGCGGTGCGCCTGATCAAACTCGGCGCGGGAAATCGGCTGGCCAGCCACCGTCGCCAGCTCGGGCTCCCGACTCATGAAGCTGTCATAGCCTTGAATCCCGACCAGGAAGAAGGAAGGCACGATCAAGATCAGCAGGATGAACTGCATCCAGCGCCGATGGCTGCGAATAAATTCGAACATGGAATCCCTGTTGCCGCGCTCCGGGGGTAGACGCCCGGGGCCGCACGAAAACGCATAAAAAAAGGCGAAGTCGATTCGCCTCTATTCCCATACCGGTTCAAACCGGGTTCAGCGGGCGGATTTTACCATTTCTCATTCATTGCGCGGCCATTGTCCAAGCCAACGGGCAATGCGCGGCGTCGTGGACCATCCGTCCCCACGGAGGGCGAGGTCCGTCAACCCGGGAATCCCCCATTACCGCCCCCGCCCCGCGCTCGTATCGTGGACCGGGGGTTAGCCCGCAGATCGAGGGCCGCCCTGCCAGGCCGGCACAAGGCCGGTTTCCCTTCCCGCGCGCAAAAAGGTCACCCACGATGCCGTTCATGCCTTCCCGCCTCCCCATGCTGAAATCCTGTGTCGCCCTGATGTTTCTGAGCTGCGCCCACATCACGCAGGCCGCACCGGTGGCCAATGTGCTGGAGGCGGCCAAGGGCCAGCAGCAGGCCATGCTCGATACCATGCGTGATCTGGTGAATATCGAGTCGGGCAGCAAGGATGTCGAAGGCGTTGAACGCATCGCCGAACTGATCCGCGACCGGCTCAAGGAACTGGGCGGCGCCGTCGAAATCATTGCGCCTACCGACGTATTCCGGCTGGACGACACCCCCGAGAAGGTCGGGCCGATGGTCCACGCCGAATTCAAGGGCGGCGGCAGCAAGAAGATCATGCTGATCGCCCATATGGACACGGTGTACCGCAACGGCATGTTGAAGGACCAGCCGTTCAGGATCGACGGCGACAAGGCCTATGGCCTGGGAATTGCCGACGACAAGCACGGCGTGGCGGCCATCCTGCACACGATCGCGCTCCTGAAAACACTGAAGTTTGCCGACTACGGCACGCTGACGGTGCTGATCAACGGGGACGAAGAGATCAGCTCGCCCGGCGCGCGCAGCACCATCACCCGCCTGGGCGCCGACCAGGATGCGGTCTTTTCGTTCGAGGGCGGCGGCATGGAACCGCGCCTGACGCTGGCCACCAGCGGCATCGGGGCGGCGTACCTGACCGTGCAGGGCAAGACCTCGCACGCAGGCGCCCGGCCGGAGGGCGGCGTCAATGCGCTCTACGAGTTGTCGCACCAGCTCCTGCAGCTGGACGATCTTTCCAAGCCCGACGAGGGGCTGAAGCTGAACTGGACCGTCGCCCAGGCAGGCACCAACCGCAACGTCATTCCGGGACTGGCCACCGCCCAGGGCGACGCGCGGGCGCTGCGCGTGTCCGACTTCGATGCCCTGGCGCGCACGCTGGAGGAACGCATCCAGAAGAAACTGCTGCCCGAGTCCAATGTCAGCGTGAAGTTCGAGGTCCGCCGCCCGCCGCTGGAGGCGACTGCGGCGTCGCGCGCCCTGGCCCAGCACGGCGTGAAGGTCTACCAGGAGCTCGACCTGCCGCTGAAGGTGGTGGACCGGGCCAGCGGTGGCGGCACGGACGCCGCCTTTGCGGCGCTGAAGGCCCGCGGACCCGTCATCGAGGGCATGGGACTGAGCGGATTCGGCGCGCATTCGAATGACGCCGAGTACGTCCTAGTCAACAGCATCGTGCCGCGCCTGTATCTGGCCACGCGCATGATCATGGACGTGTCGCAGAACAAGGTATCCTTGCAACCTGTCCCAAAAGAACCCCAAAGCAGCACCAAATGACCGCAAACCTTCCCTCCTGGCCTTACTCCCGCCACATCGCGCACCGCGGTGGCGGCCGTCTGGCGCCGGAGAACACGCTGGCCGCCATGCGCGTCGGCGCCGAACACGGCTTCACCATGTTTGAATACGACGTGAAGCTCAGCAGCGACAACGTGCTGGTGCTGATGCACGACGACGACGTCGACCGCACCTCGAACGGCAAAGGCCCTGCCGCCGCCAAGACCTACGCCGAACTGGCGCAGCTTGATTTCGGTAGTTGGCATTCGGCGGCCTACGCCGGCGAACCGCTCCCCACCTTTGCCGCCGTCGCCCGCTACACGCTGGCCAACGGCATCGCCAGCAACGTCGAGATCAAGCCCTGCCCCGGCCGCGAAGCCGAAACCGGCCGCGCCGTCGCCCTGGCGGCCCGCGAACTGTGGCAAGGCGCCGGCACCGCGCCGCTGTTGTCCTCGTTTGCCGAAGAAGCCTTGGAAGCCGCCCGCCAGGCCGCTCCCGAATTGCCGCGCGCCCTGCTCGTGGAAAAGGTCCCCGCCGACTGGCGCGAACGCCTTGCCAAATATGAATGCGTGGCGCTGAACATCAACCAGAAGGACGCCACCCGCGAACTGATCGACGCCGTGCACGCCGCCGGCTACCGCATCGCGGCCTGGACCGTCAACGACCCCGAGCGCGCGCGCCTGCTGCTCGACTGGGGCATCGACGGCATTTTCACCGACGAGCTGGCCGCCATCCGGCCCGCCGCCTGAGGCAGAAAGCCCCGTGTTCAGCTACCGCCACGCCTTTCACGCCGGCAACCATGCCGACGTGCTCAAGCACGCCATCCTGGTCCATACCCTGGACTACTTCAACAAGAAAGACGCCCCGTACTGGGTCATCGACACCCATGCGGGCGCCGGCCTCTACAGCCTGGACAGCGACTGGGCAGCCAAGACGTCCGAGTTCGCGGACGGCATCGGCCGCCTGTGGGAAGCGCAGGACCTGCCGCCGCTGCTGGCCGATTACGTTGCGCGCATCCGCGACTACAACACCAACGGCCGTCTGCGCCGTTATCCGGGCTCGCCGTGGCTGACGCTGGACGCGCTGCGCCCGTCCGACCGCCTGCGCCTGTTCGAGATGCATCCCACCGAAATCGACACGCTGGTCGGCAACCTGGAGCACCAGGGCCGCGCCGCGCAGCGCCAGACCACGATCTACGGCGACGACGGTTTCGAGGGCATCAAGGCGCTGCTGCCGCCGCCCACGCGACGCGGCATGGTGCTGATCGACCCGTCGTATGAGGACAAGCACGACTATCGGCGCACGCTCCTCACCGTGAAGGAGTGCATCAAGCGCTTTGCCACCGGCACGTATGCCATCTGGTATCCGCTGGTGCAACGCCGCGAGGCCAGCGAGATGGCGCGCCATTTCGAGAACCTGAAGGTCAAGAGCTGGCTGCACGCCACCCTGACCGTCAAAAAGGCGACCATCGATGGTTACGGCCTGCACGGCAGCGGGATGTTCCTCATCAACCCGCCCTGGACGTTGCACGACGCGCTGAAACAGGCCATGCCGTATCTGGCGCGCGAACTGGCGCAGGACGAACGCGCAGGCTTCACGCTGCAATACCGCGAGAACCCGTTCCCGGTGCCGAAGAAGCAATCGGACGACTGACGCCCTGCCCCGCACCGGGGCAATGCGGCCGCGCCGACGACAAAGGGCCGCGCCTTCATGGCGCGGCCCTTTTTTTGCGATCGCGATCCTATGAGGTCCGCGACCCTTTTACGTCAGCGACCCTTTGCGACCGCGGCCCGCTTACGTCTGCGACCCGCTTACGTGTGCGACCCGCTCACGTCTGCGGCGCTCAGACCGTTTCCACGTCGGCCTGTCGCATCGCTTCCTGCGCCAGCGCCAGCTTCGACGCGGCATCGCGCAGCGAGGTGCGCAGGCCTTCCTCGATCACCGGGTGGTAGAACGGCATTTCCAGCATGCGCGCCACCGTGAGCTCCTGCTGCACGGCCCACGCCAGCAAGTGACCGATGTGCTCCGCGCTGGGTCCGATCATCTCGGCCCCCAGGAAGCGGCCCGTTTCGATGTCGGCGTACACGTGCAGCATGCCGCGGTTCTTCAGCATGACGCGCGAACGGCCTTGATCGCTGAAATCGACCGCGCCGGTGACGAATGTTCCCGGCACCAGCTTCGCGTGTCCTGCGCCGACCAGCGCAATCTGCGGATCCGAAAAGACCACGCCCAGCGGCGCACGGCGCAATCCCTCGCGCACTTCCGGGAAGCGCGCCGCGTTCTCGCCCGCAATGCGCCCTTCGTCGGCGGCCTCGTGCAAGAGCGGCGCGTCGGCGTTGGCGTCGCCGGCAATGAAGATCGGCGAGCTGCCCGCCTGCATCGTCAGCCGGTCAAACTGCGGCACGCCTTGCGCGTTGAGAGCCAGCGACGTGTTTTCCAGACCAAGACCATCGACGTTGGGCCGGCGGCCCGTGGCGACCAGCGCGTAGTCGAAGCGCTCGGTGCGCTCGCTGTTGTCCAGCGCCACGTAACGCACTTCCACCTCGTCGCCGACGCGGCCGGTTTCCAGGACGCGGGCATCGGTGTCCAGATAGAACTCGCGCTGAAAGATCTTGCGGGCAGTTTGCCGCACCTGCGGATCGCTGATGCCGCCCAGGCTGCCGCTCATGCCGAACACGCGAACTTCCACGCCCAGCCGGGCCAGCGCCTGGCCAAGCTCCAGCCCGATCACGCCGGGCCCGAAAACCGCCACACGGTTAGGCAGGTCGTCCCACGCGAACACGTCATCGTTCACAACGAGGCGATCGCCCAGCGCGCGGAAAGGCGGCGGCACGGACGGCCGCGAGCCGGTGGCGATCACGACACGCGAGGCCTGGATTTCGGTGTGGTCATCCACACGCAGCACGGTGTCGGACACGAATTTCGCGTAGCCGCGCACCTTGTCTTCGGCCGGAATGTTTTCCACGCCGTCGACAACAAAGCCCACAAAGCGGTCGCGCTCGCGCTTGACGCGGTCCATGACCTCGGCGCCGTCGACCGTGATCTCGCCGCCGACATGCACGCCGAACGCATCGGTGTGCGCCGCCGCGTGCGCCGCCTCGGCGGCCGCGATCAGCAGCTTGGACGGCATGCAGCCGACCCGGGCGCAGGTCGTGCCGTAAGGGCCGCCTTCGATAAGCAGCGCGCGCTTGCCCGCCGCCTTGGCGGCTCGGTAAGCAGCCAGGCCTGCGGTGCCGGCGCCGATGACAGCAATGTCGGTATGCAGCGTCTTCATGATTGGGAGTCCCCCGTGGTCGCGTAATGATCAGAATGTGAAGGCAAATTCCGCCTTGTTGCGTGCCCTCGAGACAAACGCCGTCCTGCGTCCTGATTGCGGACGCACGGCGCCCGCACAAGGGCGCAAAAGAAGGGAAACTTGCGGAAGTGGCGCGGCGGCTACGTTGCCGGCCATTGCGCCGGAGCGCGCGGCGGCCAGTGCGGAATCAACCGCCGCGCGTCCGGGCGACCGGGCGGGGGCCATGCCCCTGCCCGGCCGTCTCGCCGGTCTATCAGGCGAAGTGCGCCTTCAGGTCTTCCAGGCCGCCGATCAGGGCGCCGTTGATGAACACCTGCGGGGCCGTGCCCTTGCCGGACACTGCGCCGATCACGCGGCCGCGGACCTTGTTTTCCAGCGGGATCTCGATCGGGGCGTAGCCCTTGCTGTCCAGCAGCGCCTTGGCTTCGACGCAGAACGGGCAGCCCGGCTTCGAGAACACCACGACCTGGTCAGGCTTCTTGGCGGACGGCGCGAAGTGAGCCAGCATGGTGTCGGCGTCCGACACTTCAAACGGATCGCCTTCCTTTTCCGGCTCGATGAACATCTTTTCGACGACACCGTCCTTGACCAGCATGGAATAGCGCCAGCTGCGCTTGCCGAAGCCCAGGTCGCTCTTGTCGACGAGCATGCCCATGCCTTCGGTGAAGGCGCCGTTGCCGTCGGGCAGCAGCGTGATGTTGGCCGATTCCTGGTCCTTGGCCCATTCGTTCATGACGAAGGTGTCGTTGACCGACACGCAGACGATGCTATCGACGCCGGCGGCGAAGAACGCGGGAGCCAGTTCGTTGTAGCGCGGCAGGTGGGTGGACGAGCAGGTCGGCGTGAAAGCGCCGGGAAGCGAGAAGACCACGACCGTCTTGTTCTTGAACAGGTCGTCGGTCGTGACCTTCTTCCACGTGTTGTCCTCACGAACGGGGAACGTCACATTCGGAACACGTTGGCCTTCGCGGTTTTGCAGCATTCGATTCTCTCCTTGGTTTGATAACTTAAGTGGCGGGTTTCTGGCCCGCCATGAAAAGAATCATAAATCTCGACTATCAATTAATCAAATTTAATTAACTTAATTGATCGATAGTTTTTGGCGATTACTAAATATTTTGCGAAAGACCGAAGCTATCACAAAGCCGCGTTCGCGTCCTCAGACTCGGGCCGGCTCGTAACCCGCGTCGCGGATGGCGGCTTCTACCTTGTCGGCCTGGTCGGTGCCGGTGATGGTGACGCGATGCGTGGGCAGATCCACGGCGACCACGGCGCCCGGGACAGCCTCGTTGACGGCGCCGGTGATGGTCTTGACGCAATGGCCGCAGGTCATGTCGGGCACTTGGAAAGCGATGCTCATGGTTTTCTCCAAAAGTTGACGGCGGCGGTTTAGCCACCATGTCGGGCAGGTTAAACGTTCCCATCATGTCAAGGTCAAGCGTAGAATGGCGCTTGACCTTCCCACGATGGGAAGGATGAAACTGGGCGCTCCCATCCAGATCGAGATAGTCATGCACGCAGCACGCTCGTCCTCATTTTCCGAATTGGAACTCGCCATCGAAGGCATGACCTGCGCATCATGCGTCAAGCGCGTGGAAAAAGCGCTGGCGAATGTTCCCGGCGTTGCGCAGGCGCAAGTGAACCTTGCAACCGAGCGCGCGCGGGTCTCCTTCGACCCCACTGCTGCCGAGCCGCAGGCGCTCGTCGCGGCCGTCGGCAAGATGGGCTATGAGGCGCGCCCGATCGCCGCCCACGATGACCATGCCGAGCGGCAGTCCGAAGCCCGCGACGCCGAGGCGCACCGCTTGCAACGTGCATTCATCGCCGCGTTGGTCCTGACGCTGCCGGTGTTTGCGCTGGAAATGGGATCGCACCTGATTCCCGGCATGCACCACTGGGTGATGGAAACGATTGGCCGGCAAAACAGCTGGCTGCTGCAGTTTGTACTGACCACCGCCGTGCTGGTCTGGCCGGGCCGGCAGTTCTTCACCAAGGGGCTTGTGGCGCTGTGGCGCCGCGCGCCCGAAATGAATTCGCTGGTGGCGCTGGGCGCGGGCGCGGCCTGGGGCTATTCGGTTGTCGCCACGTTTGCGCCGGGCTTGCTTCCGGACGCGGCGCGCAACGTCTATTTTGAAGCTGCCGCCGTCATCGTCACGCTGATCCTGCTGGGCCGCATGCTGGAAGCCCGGGCCAAGGGCAAGACGGGCGCGGCCATCAAGCGGCTGATCGGGCTACAGCCGCGCACAGCGCGCGTGCTGCGCGACGGCCAGGCGCAGGACATCGAGATCGAACGCGTGCGCACGGGTGACATCGTGATGGTGCGGCCGGGCGAGAAGATTCCGCTGGACGGCGACATCATCGAAGGCAGCTCGTATGTCGACGAGTCCATGCTGACGGGCGAGCCCGTGCCGGTGGAAAAGCAGCCTGGCATGCAGGCCACCGGCGGAACGCTGAACACGTCCGGCAGTTTCACGCTGCGCGTCACGCACACGGGCGCGGACACCATGCTGGCCCGGATCATCCGCATGGTCGAAGCGGCCCAGGGCGCGCGGCTGCCGATCCAGGCGATGGTGGACCAGGTGACCGCATGGTTCGTGCCGGCGGTCATGGCGGCCGCCCTGCTCACCTTCCTGGCGTGGTTCTTCATGGGCCCCGAACCGGCGCTATCCCATGCGCTGGTCAACGCGGTGGCCGTGCTGATCATCGCCTGCCCGTGCGCCATGGGGCTGGCCACGCCCACGTCCATCATGGTGGGCACCGGGCGCGCCGCCGAAATGGGCGTGCTGTTCCGGCAGGGCGATGCGTTGCAGACGCTGCGCGACGTCAACGTCGTGGCCTTCGACAAGACGGGCACCCTGACGTTGGGCAAGCCCACACTCACCGAACTGGAGCCCTCGCCGGGCCAGGATCCGCAGCAGGTCCTGCAGTGGGTGGCGTCAGTGCAGGCGCGCTCTGAGCATCCCATCGCGCTGGCCATCGTGGCCGCGGCTGCCGAACGCAAGATTGAACTGCTTCCCGCCGAAAACTTTGCCGCCATTACCGGCGCCGGCGTCGAGGCCACGGTGGCGGGCCGCAAAGTGCTGGCGGGCGCAGCGCGTCTGATGGCCGAACGTGGCGTCGACGTCAGCGCATTCGGCGCACGCGCCGCCGACTGGGGCAACGAAGGCAAGACGCCGATCTACGTCGCCATCGACGGCCAGGCGGGCGCCATGATCGCCGTGACGGACCCGGTCAAGCCCTCGGCCGTCTCCGCCATCGCCGCGCTGCACGCGCAAGGCCTGAAGACCGCCATGATCACGGGCGACAACCGCCACACCGCGCAGGCGGTCGCGCGCCAGTTGGGCATCGATGAAGTGCGCGCCGAGGTGCTGCCGGACGGCAAGGTCGAGGCTATCGCGACGCTGCGCGAAGGCGGCCGCAAGGTGGCGTTCGTGGGCGACGGCATCAACGATGCGCCCGCATTGGCCGCAGCCGACACCGGCATCGCAATCGGCACCGGCACGGACGTGGCGATCGAGGCAGCGTCCGTCGTGCTGATGGCCGACGACCTGCACGGCGTGCCCAACGCCATCGCGCTCAGCCGCGCCACGCTGGCCAACATCCGCCAAAACCTGTTCTGGGCGTTCGCCTACAACGCGGCGCTGATTCCCCTGGCCGCTGGCGCGCTGTATCCGGCCTTCGGTCTGTCGCTGTCGCCGATCTTTGCGGCGGGCGCGATGGCGCTGTCCAGCGTCTTCGTGCTGGGCAATGCGCTGCGCCTGAAGGCATTCCGCCCGCACGGGAGGCAAGCATGAACATCGGACAAGCCGCCAAGCAATCCGGCATCTCGGCCAAGATGATCCGCTATTACGAAAGCATCGGCCTGATCAGCCCCGCCGTGCGCACCGATTCCGGCTACCGTGTGTACAGCGATCATGACGTGCACACGCTGCGCTTCGTGCGCCGAGCGCGCGATCTGGGGTTTTCGGTGGAGCAGATGAACGAGCTGCTGGCGCTCTGGCAGGACCGCAGCCGAGCCAGCGCAGACGTCAAGCGCATTGCGCTTGAGCACGTTGAGGAGCTGGAGCGCAAGGCGGAGGCGCTGCGCGAGATGGCCGCCACGCTCAAGCATCTGGCGCAGCATTGCCATGGCGACGAGCGGCCCGACTGCCCCATTCTGGAGAATCTGGGCTGCTCGCACTGACAACACGCGACGGAGGTTTTCCCGCCGCCGGATAACGCCAGGCGCGGGAGACGCCCGCCGCGGGGTTCGCCCGCCGCGGGCTCGCCCGCCGCTGCTTTTTACTGGTCCGCCTGCGCCTCGGCGGCGACACGGGCCTCGTAAGCTTCGGTGGCAGCCTGCTTGGCTGCCGCCTTTTCAGCCGCCGCGGCCAGCTTGGCTTGCTCGGCGGCCGCCGCATCGGCCGCTGCCTGGATCGCGCGCTGACGAGCGCGTTCCTTCGCCTCCCGCACACCCTCGGCATCCAGCGTTTCGAATACGGCGATGGATTCCACATGGCCCGTGTGCGGGAACATGTTGATCACGCCGGCGCTCTTGAGCACGTAGCCGCCTTCGTGGACCAGGATGGATGCGTCTCGCGCCAAGGTGCCTGGATTACAGGACACATAGACGATGCGGCGCGGCCGCTCTTCGTATGTGAGCTCGGACAGCGCCTGCGACACGGCGTGGGCGCCTTCGCGCGGCGGATCGATCAGCATGCGGTCGAAGTAGCCCAGGCTGCGCAGCCAGGTCGCGTCGACTTCGAAGAGGTTCAGCGTGGCAAAGCTGGTGCGGTCGCCCAGGCCGTGGCGCGATGCCGCATCGAAGGCGCGGTCGGTCAGCGCCTTGCTGCCTTCCACGCCCACGGCCTCGCGGCCCTGCGTGGCCAGCGGCAACGTGAAGTTGCCCAAACCACAGAACAGATCTGCCACGCGGTCGGTAGGCTGCACGTCCAGCAGTTTGAGCGCGCGAGACACCATCGCGCGGTTGATGGCGTGGTTGACCTGCGTGAAATCGGTGGGCCGGTACGGCATGCGCAGGCCGAACTCCGGCATGGTGTAGGACAGCGCATCGTTGTGCTCGCGCTCCAGCGCGTGCACCGTTTCCGGACCCTTGGACTGCAGCCACCATTGCACGTTGTGATTGGCCGCGAAGGCGCGCAGGATGGCGATGTCGCCGTCGGTCAGCGGCAGCAGATGGCGCAGCACCAGCGCCGTCACGCCTTCGCCGAGCGCCACCTCGATCTGGGGCATGCGGTCAGGGGCGGACATGGACGCGATCATTTCGCGCAGCGGGATCAACAGATCGCTGACGTGGCGCGGCAACACATGGCATTCGCGCATGTCGGCCACAAAGCTGCTCTTGCGTTCGTGAAAGCCCACGAGCACCCCGCCCTTCTTGGGCACCACGCGCACCGACAGGCGCGCGCGATAACGGTAGCCCCAGGTCGGCCCCTGCAGCGGCGGCAGGATCAGCGCCGGGCGCAGCTTGCCGACATGCCAGAACGTGTCTTCGAGCGCGCGCTGCTTGATCGCCACCTGCGTGGTGGGCTCCAGATGCTGCATGGCACAGCCGCCACAGACGCCGAAATGCGGGCAGCGGGGTTCCACGCGTTGCGATGAGGGACGCAGCACCTCGT
This sequence comes from Achromobacter animicus, assembly GCF_040775605.1. Classification (NCBI taxonomy): domain Bacteria; kingdom Pseudomonadati; phylum Pseudomonadota; class Betaproteobacteria; order Burkholderiales; family Alcaligenaceae; genus Achromobacter; species Achromobacter animicus. The sequence continues at coordinate 2,847,176 of NZ_JAYGJK010000001.1, read as the reverse complement.
CGACACGGGCGGTTTCATAGGAAGGCTTGCGGCGCAACGTGACCGCGGTGACCCGTTCGCCCGGCAAGGCGCCTTCCACGAAAATGACTTTCCCGTCGCGGCGGGCGATCCCCCTGGCTTCCAGGTCCAGGGATTCGATACTCAAAACGTCAGACATCTCACGCAGTCCAGAATTGCACGCAACCCGTGATTGTAGAAGGACTTCGCGATTTACCGGAAATCGGGTTTGATGGGGCCGGAGCGGCCCGCACCACGCCGCGTGGTGCTGCGCCCCGCGCGGGTAAAAAAGGGGCTGTTCCGGCCCGCCGCCGAGCAAGGCGGCGTGCCGGAACAGCCCCAAAGGCCGGCGCCGTTCAGGCGCCGCCACGGATATCAGAACGAGCGCGCGACCGAGAAGACAGCGCCGATACGGCCCGACGGGTGACCGTACTTGGTGGGCAGCCAGTTGTCCTTGGTGGCGCCGACGGCCGCCAGACCGAGAATCCAGCCCGTCAGGTCCTTGGTCACGCCCACCTTGTAGTCGACGTAATGGCCGATCGAGTCGCCGTCCATGTTGGTCTGGTTCTTGAGCTTCTGGTAGCCCAGATGGCCCAGCAGTCCCCAGCCGTCGCCCAGGTCGAATGTGGCCGTGCCGTCCAGGTACCAGGTGCCCTTGCTGTCCGGCGTGCTGAAAAAGTCGCTGGGCGTGTACGAATACTTGAGGCTGTAGTTGCCGTAGGACGCGCCCAGGTAGAGGTCCGTGTTGTTGTAGTTCCCGCCCTTGGGGGAACTGGAGCCGGGATAGTAGTAATGCAGCACGCCCGCATCCAGCGTGAAGCCGCCGCCCACGTCACCCTTCCAGCCGCCGTAGAAATCCATTTCCAGGTTGCCGTCGGTGAACACGAAGCTGGAGACGTTGGAGTTCCAGTTGCCCAGGTAGAAGCCCGAACTGTGGTTCAGGTCAAAGCCCAACTGAACGGCGGGACGGAAGTCGGTCTGCGAATAGCCGCGGAAGCGGTAATCGCTGACTATGGTCGCGTTACCGCTGAGCGAAAAGCCGCCACCCAGATCGGTGGGTTCGGCTTGCGCCACACCTGCAAAACAAGCGGCAAGCGCGAGGGGCAAGGCTAGCAACGTCTTATTCATGGTGCGAAGGTCCTGATCGGATAGTCGAAAGAGCGGACGGCGCGCGGCGCATCCGGCTGGCCGGCTTGTGCAGGTAAAGCCGGCTCAAATCCCTTCAAGCAATGTCCGTGCCAGGTTTCAGCGCCAGCGTGCGGCCTGCCGCAGTGTCCTTCGGGCTCTGGCAATGCACCATGCTGGTGCCCTGTTATGGGGCGCGGCCAAGGCCCATGCGTCAAAACGGGGAAATCCGGCTTCGCCCCGCCTGGAAAACAAACACCCCGGCACGCGGGAAGCGTGTCGGGTTGCTGTTCAAGCGGAGCGTTGCTCCGCTTTGCGGCCAGTGTGTTGGCCCAGGACTTGCCGGCTCAGTTGGCCTGGGGCGCGGCAGGCGGCGGGGGCGGCGGGACGTCGCCGGCAGCCGGCGGAGGCGGCGGCATGCCGGGACGACCGTCGGCACCGCGCATGCCGGGGCGACCCTTGCCGTCCGCGCGGGCGTCCATCTTGGCGTGGCGCTCGGCCATGCGGGCTTCACGCTCCTTGACGATCTTGGTCACCTGGCCGCGCTGCGTGTCGTTCAGGCTATCCCAGACGGCCAGCCATTGGTCGCGCACCTGCTTGGCTTGCGGGCCGAACGCATCGCGGCGCTTTTCCGACTGCTCGATGAGCGCGCGGGGATCCAGCTTGCCGCTGTCCAGCTGCGACTTGAGCAGGTCATGGCGCGTGCCGCGGTCGGCGCGCATCGCTTCGTGCAGGCTGCGCTGCCCTTCCTGGGCGGTCTTGAACAGGGCCTCCTGCTTGGCGTCGAGCTTCAGCTCGGCGACCTGGGCCTTGGAGACGGGGCCCAGACCGGGGATCAGCAGGCCGTCGCGCATGCCCTTGTGGAAACCACCGCCGCGATGGCCTTCGTGCATGGCGGCCGGACCGCCCTCGGCGGGAGGAGGCGGCGCAGCCATTGCGGAGCCAGCCGCGAAACCGCTCGACGCGGCGACGATAGCAAGGACGGCCAGATTGGAGCGGATAGCGAATCGGGACATGGATGTCTCCTGAAAGTGAAGAAAGCGAGGCCATTGTGCGATCCGCCTGGTTTCATCCAGGTTTCGTTTACGGCCGTCTTGTTTCAGTCGATTGCTTGCCCGCCAGACGCGAGAACGGGGCCACACAGGCCCCGTCGGTATCCCCTGACCCGTGCGCATTGGCAAGGATTCAGGCTGGCTGGCCGCCCGCGCGGATCAGTCCGCGTCCCAGGCCGCCATGTATTCCTTCCAGTGCGGCGCATCGCTGGCCGAGAGCGTGTCGCGCACCAGCGCGATTTCGGTCTCGTAGGCGGTGCGGTCGAGTTCTCCGCGCAGGAAGCGGAAGCGGCAATACACCAGCCATGTATTGACCACGTCGGTTTCACAGTACGCGCGCACTTCGTCGGCGCGGCCCGTGCTCCAGGCCTCCCAGACCTTGCTGCCGTCCATGCCGAGCTTGCCGGGAAAGCCGCACAGCTTGGCCAGTTCGTCGAGCGGCGCGTTGGCGCGGCCGTTGTACTTGGCCAGCACGTCCATCAGATCGATGTGACGGTTGTGATAGCGCGAAATGTAGTTGTTGAACTTGAAGTCGCGGTCTTCTTCGCCCATGTCCCAGTAGCGCGGCGCGGGCACACCCTGGATCAGGCTGCGGTAATGCAGGACGGGCAGGTCAAAGCCCGAGCCGTTCCAGCTGACGAGCTTGGGCGTGTAGCGTTCGATGGTCTTGAAGAAGCCCGCAAGCAAGGCCGCTTCGGGATCGTCCGGCTGGCCCAGCGTCTTGACGCGAAAACCCTGGTCGTCCCGGAACACGCACCCTACCACCGCGACCTTGTGCAGATGCAGCGGCAGGAAGTCGTGGCCCACGGCCTCACGCCGCGCGGTCAGCGCGCGCTCGACCACTTCGTGGTCGGGCACGTCGGCGCCCCAGCCGTTGAGCTTGCGCAGCCCGTCGGCGTCAGGGATGGTCTCGAGGTCGAATACCAGGGTGGGCGTCATTTGGGCGGCAGGTATTGCATCGGATCCACCGGCGTACCCTGGCGGCGGATTTCAAAGTGCAGACGCGGCGACGTCGTGTCGCTCTGGCCGAGTTCAGCGATCTTGGCCCCGCGCTTGACCGTCTGGCCGGTCTTCACGAGCAGCGCACGGTTGTGCGCGTAGGCAGTGATGAAGCCGTTCTGGTGCTCGACGATGATGAGGTTGCCCAGGCCGCGCACGCCATTGCCGCTGTACTTGACCAGGCCATCCGCCGCGGCGGTGATCGGGTCGCCCAGCGCGCCGGCGATGTCGATGCCCTTGCTGCTGGCATTGAACGCCTGCACGATCTGGCCGTTGGCCGGCCAGGCCCAGTTGATGACGCCCGCATCGGCCGCACGCGTGGCCGGCTTGGTGTCGACCGGCGCCGGCGCCGGCGTGGGCGTGGCATCCGGTGCGGGCGTGGTGGCCGCAGGAGTCTCGGGCTGGTCAAGCGGACGCGGTTGCGGCCGGTTGCTGGCAATCGGCGCGGTCTGCGCGCCGCCGCCGGTGGCGCCGCCGGACATGCGCAGCACCTGCCCCACCGAGATCTGGTTGGGGTCGCTGATGTTGTTCCAGCGCTTGATGTTTTCGATGTCGACGTTGTTGGCGCGGGCGATCTTGTAGAGCGTGTCGCCCGGCTTGACCACATAGCTGCCGGACGTGGCCGTCGGCGCGGGTTGCCCGCCGGTCATGTCGACCACCGGGGCACGAGTACCTTTGGATGCGCAGCCGGCCAGGATGGCGAGGCTGAGAACCCCCACTGCGAAGAGCGGGCGGCGAAGACGCGTCATGGACGCGCCCAAATTCATATCGGTCAGTTGCAACTGCCCGTTGAGCATACGTTTCTCCTGTCGCTCAAGATTGTATTCCGGACCGTAGCGGCACAAAGCGCACGGCCTCTAGTTCGGTTCTTTTCCAGCTTGCCGCGCCCGTGCGTTCGATCAGAACCAGGCGCTGGTTCGAGCCCCCTTCGGGAGCGATGAGACGGCCTCCCGGAGCAAGCTGCGTCAGCAGCGCTTGCGGGATGGCCAGACCTGCGGCAGCCACAACGATAGCATCGAACGGCGCCACGCCGGGCAGCCCCAAAGTGCCGTCTCCATAGATGAGCCGGATCCTTGTAGTGAGCCGCAAGGCGCGTAGATGCTCGCGCGCCAGCTCGTACAGCCCGCGTATGCGTTCGATGGTGTGGACGTCGCGCACGAACTGCGCGAGCACCGCGGCCTGGTATCCGCAACCGGCGCCGACCTCGAGCACACGGGTAGGCGCGCGGTCTTCGCAAGCAGCCGCGATCATACGCGCCACAACCCACGGCTGGGAAATGGTTTGCGAGTGACCGATGGGCAACGCGGCGTCTTCGTACGCGCGGCTGGCAAGGGCCTCGTCTACAAACAGATGGCGCGGTACTGCGGCCATGGCGTTCAGCACGCGTTCGTCGGTGATCCCCTGAGAGCGAAGACGCTGCACCATGGCCTGGCGCAAGCGTTCGGAGTTCAGGCCAAGGTTGCTGCCCGCTTGCGGCACGGGCGTCTGCGCCTGCCGCTGCAAGGTGGCGGCCGAGATGCGCGTGTTGCTGTTGGCCGGCGTGTAACCCGGGCCGAGCCGGCCGGCGTCGTGGCGGGCCGGGCTGCTGCGGCCGGCGCCGGGCGTGATGTCCGGCTGGCTTATGCGTTTGCGCATAGCGGCTCTGCCCAGGTGCGGATCTCGTCAAGCTGGCTGTGCTGGGTCAGGTCCAGACGCAACGGGGTGACGGACACGATGCCCTGCTCGACGGCGTGAAAGTCCGTGCCGGGCGTGGCGTCGGCGGCCAGACCGACCGGTCCGATCCAGTAGACCGTGTCGCCATAGGGCGTGGTGGTGCGCACGACCGGTTGCGACGGATGCCGCTTGCCCAGCCGCGTGACCGCGAACCCGTGCATGTCTTCAAAACGGCGGCTCGGGATATTGACGTTGAGCAGCACCGGCGCCGCGAGCGGCTGGGCCAGATGGCGCTCGACGACCAGGCGGGCGGCGCGCGCGGCCGAGTCGATGTGCTCCCAGCCCTTTTCCGCCAGCGAGAAGGCGATGGCGGGGATGCCGAACAGATACCCTTCGCTGGCGGCGGCGACGGTGCCCGAATAGAGGGTGTCGTCGCCCATGTTGGCGCCGTTGTTGATGCCCGACACGACCAGATCGGGGCGCGTATCCATGAGGCCGGTCAGCGCGACGTGCACGCAATCGGACGGCGTGCCGTTGACCGCGATGAAGCCGTTTGAAGCGGTGCGCACCGACAGCGGCCGGTTCAGCGTGAGCGAGTTGGAGGCGCCGCTGTGGTTGGTCTCGGGCGCGACGACGGTCAGATCGCCCAGCCCTTCCAGCGCGGCGACCAGCGCTTCCAGGCCAGGGGCCGAATAGCCATCATCGTTCGAAACCAGAATTCGCATTGTGCATCCGAAAGAAAATAAAACGCGGGTGACGTGGCGGATTGTACCCGCGGTAGAATCCGCAGCCACTACTACAACAACGGACTCCCCTTCCATGGCGATAACCGAACCCTCCCTGGCATTTACCGTCGCGCTCGTCGTGCTGGCCTACCTGATCGGCTCCGTGCCCTTCGCCGTGGTGGTCAGCAAGCTGATGGGTCTGCAAGACCCCCGCAGCTATGGGTCCAAGAACCCCGGCGCGACCAACGTGCTGCGCACCGGCAACAAGACCGCCGCCGCGCTGACGCTATTGGGGGACGCCGCCAAGGGATGGTTCGCGATCTGGCTGGCCGAGAAGCTGGCGCCCGGCATCGGCCCCGTCGCCCTGGCCTGCGTGGCGCTGGCCGCCTTCATCGGCCACCTCTACCCCGTGTTCCTGGGTTTCAAGGGCGGCAAGGGCGTGGCGACCGCGCTGGGCGTGCTGGTGGCCATCCAGCCCTGGCTGGCCGTCGCCACCGCAGCAACCTGGCTGATCATCGCCATTTTCTTCCGCTATTCGTCGCTGGCTTCGCTGGTGGCCGCGTTCTTCGCCCCCGTGTACTACGTGTTCGGGTCCGGGCTGGCCTGGCAGGCGCAGCCGGCGCTGGGCGTGGCGCTGGCGATCATCGGCATCCTGCTGTTCTACCGTCACCGCGCCAATATCGCCCGGCTGATCCAGGGCACCGAAAGCCGGATCGGCAGCAAGAAGAAGTAATCCCCCCGCGATGGGCGGATCGGATGAGTGAAACAAGCGGGCGGCCTGGCCGCCCGTTTTTCATCTCAGGCGATATCGGCCAGATCCCAGCGCGGCTTGACCGTGAAGCTATGGGCGCTGGCGTCCAGCGTGGCCAATCCGGCCTTCACCCGTTCGGCGGCCGCGAACGCGATCATGGCGCCGTTGTCGGTGCACAGTTCCAGCGGCGGGAAGTATGCGCGGGCCTTGAGCGGCTTGAGCGCGGCATCGAGCTTGGCGCGCAGAAGCTGGTTGGCCCCCACGCCGCCGGCCACGACCAGGCGGCGCAGCCCGGTCTGTTTAAGCGCGCGGATGGACTTGGCCGCCAGCACCTCGACGATGGCCGCCTGCGTGGCGGCCGCAAGGTCCGCGCGGGTCTGTTCGTCCAGGCCGCCATTCTGTTCGGCCGCCTTGACTCGGGTCAGCACGGCGGTTTTCAAGCCGCTGAAACTAAAGTCCAGGTCACCGCTGTGCAACATGGGGCGCGGCAGGTCGAAGCGCGAGGCGTCGCCGCTGCCGGCCAGCCGGGACAGCGCGGGTCCACCCGGGTAGCCCAGGCCCATGAGCTTGGCGGATTTGTCGAAGGCCTCGCCCGCGGCGTCGTCCAGGGTTTCGCCCAGCAGCTCGTAGCGACCCACGCCGTCCACGCGCATGAGCTGGGTATGGCCGCCTGAGACCAGCAAGGCAATGAAGGGAAACTCGGGCCGGGGATCGGCCAGCATCGGCGACAGCAGATGGCCTTCGAGGTGATGGATGCCGATGGCAGGCAGGCCGCGCGACCAGGCGAACGACTGCGCGACACTGGCGCCGACCAGCAAGGCGCCGGCGAGACCGGGCCCGGCCGTATAGGCCACGGCGCCGATGTCGGACATCTGCAGACCCGCGTCCTGCAGCACCTGGCGGGTCAGCGGCACCACGCGGCGGATGTGGTCGCGCGAGGCAAGTTCCGGCACCACGCCCCCGTATTCCTGGTGCATGGCGATCTGGGTATACAGCGCGTGCGCAAGCAGGCCGCGTTCCGTACAGACGGCTGCGACGCCGGTTTCGTCGCAGGAGCTTTCAAAGCCGAGAATGATCATGGCGGCAGAGTTTACAACTGATGCGAAAATACGCGGGTTCTTGACTGGGACGGGGCTTTCCGCCCCGCCCGCCACAACCTGAAAATCCTGCAAAAACCCTGGGGACTCGAATGCTGGAGAAGCTATTCAAGCTGCGTGAGCACGGCACGACCGCAAGAACGGAAGTCGTGGCCGGCCTGACGACATTCCTGACGATGTCGTACATCATCTTCGTCAATCCTGACATCCTGTCCTCGACGGGCATGGACCGCGACGCGGTCTTTGTTGCCACCTGCCTGGCCGCCGCGCTGGGCTCGCTGGTGATGGCGTTCATCGCCAACTGGCCGATCGGCATGGCGCCCGGCATGGGGCTGAACGCCTTCTTTGCCTTCACCGTGGTCAAGACCATGGGTTACACCTGGGAGCAGGCGCTGGGTGCGGTGTTCATCTCGGGCATCATCTTTCTGTTCCTGACGATATCCGGCATCCGGGTCTGGCTGGTCAAAGGCATCCCGCATTCACTGCGCAGTGCCATCGCAGCCGGCATCGGGCTGTTTCTGGCCATTATCGCGCTATCCAGCGCGGGCATCGTGGTCGCCCATCCGGCCACCAAGGTCACGCTGGGCAACCTCACCACGCACGGTCCACTCTTTGCCATCCTGGGCTTTTTCGTGATCGCGTCGCTGGATGCGCTGCGCGTGCGTGGCGCCATCCTGATCGGCATCATCGTGGTCACGGTGCTGTCGATGGTGATGGGCTACAACGAGTTCAAGGGCATCTTTTCGGCGCCGCCCAGCCTGTCGCCTACCCTCTTCAAGCTTGACATCATGGGCGCGCTGCATTCCGGCTTCGTGCACGTGATTCTGGTGTTCGTGCTGGTCGAAGTGTTTGACGCCACCGGCACGCTGGTGGGCGTGGCCAAGCGCGCGGGCCTGGTGCCTGAAGACCGGCCCAATCGCCTGGGCCGCGCGCTGTTCGCGGACAGCACCGCCATTGTGGCCGGTTCGATGCTGGGCACCAGCAGCACCACCGCCTACGTCGAAAGCGCCTCCGGCGTGCAGGCTGGCGGACGCACCGGCATGACTGCACTGATCGTGGGCCTGCTGTTCCTGGCCGCGCTGTTCATCTCGCCGCTGGCGGGCGCCGTGCCGGCCTACGCCACCGCACCCGCCCTGCTCTACGTCGCCGGCCTGATGATGCGCGAGCTCATCGACATCGACTGGAACGACGTCTGCGAAGCCACGCCGGCCGCGCTGACCGCGCTGGTCATGCCGTTCACTTACTCGATCGCCAACGGCATTGCCTTCGGCTTCATCAGCTACGTGGTGCTCAAGACCGCCACGGGCAAGATGCGCGACGTGCACCCGGCCACGTGGCTCGTAGCCGTGCTGTTCGTGATCCGCTACGCGTTCTTCCCTGAATAGTCAGGCTGACACGCTATTCGCGCAAAGCCGCCGCAGGCCATGCCTTGCGGCGGTTTTTTCATTTGGCGGCCGTCCACACCGCCAGTTCGTAGCCGTCGAGGTCCGTGAAATGGAAGCGGCTGCCGCCCGGAAACGTGAACTCGTCGCGGCTGATGCGACCGCCCGCGGCCGTGATGCGTTGCCGGGTTGCGGCCAGGTCGTCGCCGTACAGGATCACAAGCGGACCGCCCGGCCGCACCGCTTCACCCGTCGTGAAGCCGCCCGTCAGCCGGCCATCGGTGAATTCCGAATACGTGGGACCGTAATCCGTGAACGTCCATCCGAAGACGTCGCCATAGAACCGCTTGCTGCGCGCGATGTCCGCGACGTTGAATTCGATGTTGTCGATGCGGTTGTTCTGGCCGCTGGCGCCCATGCGCGTCTCCTTTGGTTGGATGGCAAGTGTGGAATGGCAAATGCGCGGCCATTCCAGGCCGCGTTCGTGCTTGCTATTGTAGGGATCGGAAAAATCAATCAACCCGGCCAAGGGCATGGTTGCTGGCGGGCGCGGTTGAATTCGCCGATACACTCCCCATGTAGATCAGCATATGGAGTACATTTTGCGCCCTTCCCCTTTCATTTCCGCGCTGCCGGCCTGTCATGACGCAGCGGAGGCGCACGCATGAGCGCCCTGGCGAATATCCCCTTTTCCGTGCTGGACCTGGCCCCCATTGTGCAGGGCCGCGATGCCGCAGACGCGTTCCGCAATACGGTCGCGCTGGCGCAGCATGTCGAGCAACTGGGCTACAACCGCTTCTGGTTGGCCGAGCACCACAACATCAACGGCATCGCCAGCAGCGCCACGGCTGTGCTGATCGGCCATGTGGCCGGCCACACGCGCACGCTGCGCGTCGGCTCGGGCGGCGTCATGCTGCCCAACCACGCGCCGCTGATCATCGCAGAACAGTTCGGCACGCTCGAGACCCTGTACCCCGGCCGCATCGACCTGGGCCTGGGCCGCGCACCCGGCAGCGACGGCGCCACGCAACAGGCGCTGCGCCGCAGCCCGCGCAGCGGTCTTGAGTTCCCGGCCCTGGTGGAGGAACTGCGCGGCTTTCTGGCCCCCTCGCGCCCCGGCCAGCCCGTGCGCGCCATCCCCGGTGAAGGCCTGGATGTGCCGATCTGGCTGCTGGGTTCCAGCGACTTCAGCGCGCGCATGGCGGCTGAACTTGGCCTGCCCTTCTCGTTTGCCGGGCATTTCTCGCCGGAAGGCATGGCCGCGATGCGCTTGTACCGTCACTTGTTCAAGCCTTCCGAGACGCTGGCGCGCCCCTATTCGATGATCGGCGTGCCCGTCATTGCCGCCGAAACCGACGAGGCCGCGCGGTTCCAGTCGACCACGCAGCAACTGAAGTTCCTGTCGCTCGTGCGCGGCCATCGCCTGCAATTGCAGCCGCCGGTCGAAAGCATGGACGGCGTGTGGAACGAATGGGAGCGCGAGGCGGTCAATCAGAGATTGGGCGCTTCGATCGTGGGCGGACCGGACACCGTCAAGCGGGAACTCGAAGCCCTGGTCGCGGAAACCCAGGCCGACGAGGTCATGATCGTGTCCGACTTCTACGACATCGCAGACCGCCTGCGTTCTTTCGAGATCGTCGCCTCGCTGAAAAATGGCGCAGGCGTCTCCACGAAATCGGCGGCCTGAGGGCCGTATTCTGCGCCATTGACGGCGCCAACCATTGCGACGCGGCCTGGACCGGCTCTACTATGGGCTTTCAAGGCCTGGCAATACGCGTCGCCGCATCAGCGCCGGGGCAGGCCCCCGGTGTCTCCGCCACCGCTTTTCGCCGCCCACGCGGCAAGGATTTCTTATGAGTATTGTTGAACTCACCAAAGACAGCTTCCAGGAAGCCATCACGCCCGACGGCACCCTCATCGTCGACTTCTGGGCGCCCTGGTGCGGCCCGTGCCGTGGTTTCGCGCCGGTGTTCGAACAGGCCGCCACCGAGCATCCGGACGTCACGTTCGCCAAGGTGAATACCGACGTCGAGCAGGAACTGGCCGGCGCGCTGGGCATCCGCTCGATTCCGACGCTGATGGTCTTCCGCGAAAAGGTCCTGCTGTTCTCGCAACCCGGCGCCTTGTCCGGCGGTCAGTTGAACGAACTGCTCGCCAAGATCAAGGAAGTGGACATGGAAAAGGTCCACCAGGAAATCGCCGCGGCGCAAGACAGCCAGGACGCGTAAAACCGCAAGGGGCCCGGATCGGGCCCCTTCCTTTTGCACCGGGACATTTGCTTCCCGGACGCCGCTGCGCGGCAGGCCGGTGCGGACGCTGGCTGGCTACAAAACGACTTCCCACGCGGACCGGCCGCGCGTGATGTTCGCCGCAGTGACTTCCAATTCAGTCAGCACCACACGCGGCACCGTGAACGTGAGCGTGACGCCGTCCGCGTTGTAGTCTTCCTGCAAGATGGCGGCGCCTGCCTGGGCCAACCGCGATTTCAACAGCGCCATCTCGCCGAATCCGCATGCGCAGCGCACCATTGCCATGTCGACGATTTCCGTGCGCTCGCCCAACCGCAGGCAATTGGCTGCGCATCCGCCGTAAGCGCGCACCAGTCCGCCCGCGCCGAGCTTGATTCCCCCGTACCAGCGCACGACCAATACCGCCACGCGGTCCATGTCCTGGCCTTCGATGGCCTGCAGGATCGGCCTGCCCGCGGTGCCGCCGGGTTCGCCATCATCATTGAAGCGGTATTCCTGTCCGATGCGGTAGGCCCAGCAGTTGTGCGTGGCCTCGGGGTCGCTGTGCTCGGCAAAGAAGCGCATGGCGTCGTCGATCGTGGCGACCGGCGCGGCATACGCGGCAAAGCGGCTTTTCTTGATGTCTTCCTGGTAGGTGCAGGGAGCGGTCAGCGTGTGCGTCATGCCCGGCATTGTAAGTGCGCGGATCGGCAGGCGATGCGACCTGCGCGGATGCGGCCTGCGCGCCCCGGCCTGCGCGGCGCGGACCGGCCGCGCATCAGCCGTGGCAGTCCGGGACTTCCTGATCCAGATAGACGTCGAAGGCGACGTCGCGCGCCCATTTCGTGGTCATGGCCTTCCAGGCGCCGGCGCGGTCCCACGCCCGCATCTCTTGCCCGAGCCACGCGCGCGAGGCCTCGTCCTGCGCGCGCAGCAGCCACACGCGCTCCTGTCGTGCGCCATCCGGCGTCAGCGTCGAGGAGAACTTCTTCCATTCCGGAAAGCGCATCAGCGGCTCCCAGACGGCATCGTCGACCAGACCGATGTCGCACGCTCCTTCGCGCACGGCGACGAGCGCGTCCGACGGCACGCGATAGGTCTTGACGGTTGCGCCCCAGCTTTGCGCCAGGGCTTGCGCCTGCGTGGCGGCTTCGGCCATGCACACGCTGCGGCCCTGCACGTCGGCGGGCTTGCGCATCCGCGTGTCGGTGCGGATCACGGCCTTGGGCCGTGCCGCGTAGCCGGTGGCTTGCACCGCGACGGTCTGCGGCTGTCCGTCGCCGCGGTCCGCAAGCACCAGATCCACTTCGCCCGCCTTGAGCGCCCGGGCGGCGTCAGCGGCCGGCAACTGGACCAGCCGGACCGGCAGGTTCAGGCTGGCGCCCAGCTTGTCGGTGATGGCGGCGTCCAGGCCTTCGGGCGTGCGGATCTTCGCCCCCGCGACCGGCGGCGGCGCCAGATACGGCACGCCCACGACCAGCTCACCGCGCGCCCGCGCCGCCGGAAAGGTCTCCGGCTGCGCCTGCGCGAAGCCCGCGAGCAGCAGGCCCGCGGCAAGGACGAATGGACGCATGCGGGACATCATGATGACAACGTCAGACGTATTGGTAACGCAGCAAACGATGCTTGAGGTTTTCAAGCACGAATTGGTCGATCAACGCAGCCAGCACGGCGATCACGAGGATGTTGGTCATGACGCCGGTCATGTCCGCGATTTCGCCCGAGTACGCCAGCGACCGGCCCAGCCCCTTGCCGAAGCCGATCAGCATTTCGGCCGAGATCAGCGCCCGCCAGGCATTGCCGAACGCCAACTGCGCGCCGGTGATGAGCTCGGGCATGACCGCCGGCAGGTACACCCGCTTGATCAGCCCCCAGCGCGTCGCGCCCATGACGCGCGCCGCCGACACGTGCACGCGCTGCACGGATTCGGTGGCGTTCATCACGCTGAGCGCAGCCGGGAAGAACGCCGACAGCGCCACGACCACGATGATGGGCGTATTGCCAAAGCCCATCACGATGAGAAACAGCGGCACCCACGCGATGGACGGAATGGATTGCAGGATGACGATGGCGCTGCGCAGGACTTCGCGGAAGAAGAACAGCACGGCGGCCACGAGGCCGAAGCCCACGCCCGCGGCCAGCGCCAGCCCATAGCCGGCGCCCAGCCGTCCCAGCGTGCCCATGAGGCTCTGGTGGAACGACTGCTTGCCCAGGTCTTCGAACAGCCGCTCGACGACGGCGGGCACGCCCGGCATCAGGAAGTCGGGCAGCGCGAACGCGGCCAGTTGCCACAGCGCCAGGATGAACAGGACGCCCAAAACGCCCGCAAGATGCTTGCGGGCGCCGGTCACACGGGTAGATGCGCTCAAAGCTTGCGAGCCTCTTGCCAGGACAGGTCGACGATGCTGGAGACGTCGTACGGCTTGCCGTCGCGCGTCTTGAGCGAACCCTGGGCCTGCAGGATGTCAGCAATTTCCTGCATGCGCGCCGTGTCCTTTTCCGTCAGCTTGGGCGTGAACACCTGCGTGCTGATGGCCTCGGAAATGACGGTTTCGCGCGGCAGCTCGCCGCGGGTCAGCGTTTTGAGCGTGGGCTCGGCGATGAAGTACGACGCGATCAGCTTGGATGCCTGCGCCGGTTCCTTCTGCAGCAGCGTGATGGCCTGGTTCTGGGCGTCCAGCGCCTTCCAGACATCGTCCTTGCGCTTGGCCAGCGTTTCGCCCGAGGTGATGACGACCATGCACGGGAACGGCCAGGCCTGCCCCACTTCATAGATCTGCTTGACCGGCGCGACCAGTTGCGCGATGCGGTCGTAGGGTTCGAACAGGAAGGCGGCGTCAACACGCTTGCCCACCAGCGACTGCACGGCCACCGCCGGGCTCACGCCCATGACGTTGACGTCATCGGCCATCAGGTTGCCCTGCTTGAGCACGACGCCCTTCAGGACCACGTCGGCGGTGCTGCCTTCGGCCTGCGAGGCCAGCGTCTTGCCCTTCAGGCCGGCGATGTCCTTGATGCCGGAATCGTCACGCACGATCAGCGAGTGATAGCCCTGCTGCGCACCGCCCACCACCTTCAGGTCAGCGCCCTTGGAGGCCCACGCGACCGCGTTGGTGAAGCCGAGCACGCCGATGTCGAGCTGGCCGCCGACGATTGCCTTGATGAGATCGGTGCCCGATTTGAATTCGATCAGTTCGGAATCCAGGCCGGCCTTCTTGTAGTAGCCGCCCTCTTGCGCGACGATCGCCTGCGCATCGTCCATCACGCGCAGGTAGCCCACGCGGAATTTCTCGGCAGCCATTGCGGGGGCAGCCGCCAGCAGCGCCGCGGCGAGCGGCAGGGACAACCATTGCTTCAGTTTCATCAGAAGAGCTCCAGGAAATTCGATAAGCGGCCGCGCCCTTGCGGCCGTGAATATTTGGGGAAGAAGGTCAGGCGGCCAGCGCGATGTCGGCGTGCGCGTCCGAACCGCCGACGCCGATGCCCAACAGGCGCAGGATTTCGCGCTTTTCGCTGGCAAGGTCGGACAGGTCGTGCGTCTTGACGCGGTGGGCCAGGTTGAATTCGCGCAGCACCCGCGCCGGACGCGGGCTGAAGACGACGATGCGATCGGCCAGGAACAGGGCCTCGTCCACGTCGTGGGTCACCAGCAGCACCGTCGGCTTTTCCTGCGCGATGAGCTGGCGCAGCACATCCTGCAGGCTCAGGCGGGTCAGCGCGTCCAGTGCGCCGAAGGGTTCGTCCATCAACATGGTCTGGGGCTGGGCGATGAACGCGCGGGCCAGCGCAGCGCGCTGGCGCATGCCGCCGGAGACCTGATGGGGATAGTAGTGTTCGAAGCCTTCAAGGCTGACGCGCGCCAGCCATTCGCGTGCGGCTTCGCGGGCGCGCTTCTTGGGCGTGTTCTGAAATTCCAGCGCCAGCGCCACATTGTCTTCCAGCGTCAGCCAGGGATACAGGGCGTGTTCCTGGAACACCAGCGTGCGGCTGGGATTCGGTCCCGTGACCTTGTCGCCGTCGGCCAGCACGCTGCCCTGCGTGGGCATTTCGAGCCCGGCGGCCAGGTGCAGCAAGGTGGACTTGCCGCAGCCCGAGGGGCCGACCAGCGCGACCAGCTCGCCGGTCTTGAATTCACTGGTGAAGCCGTCTACGACGGGCAGGTCGCCGAAATGCTTGTGGACGTGGTCGAAAGTCAGGTTCATGGAACGAATCGTCAGCGCGCGTGAAAACGAGCCTCAAATCTAACAATTCGTTATATGAATCCAAACGATCAATATCGAATGTCTTTACTTCTTTTCGTAATAACGATCAGACCGTCGCCGGCTGCCTGCTGGCCGCCCGCTGCAATCCGAACGCAATGACGAAGCCCAGCGTGACGCACAGGGACGCGGCCAGGAAGATCGCGGGGTAGCCGAAGCCGCTGGAGATGTAGCCCGCGATCGGGCCGGTCACGCCCAGCGCCAGGTCCAGGAAGGCCGAATAGGCGCCCAGCGCCGCGCCGCGGCTGCCGGCCGGCACGCGCGCCACGGCCTCGACGCCGATGGCCGGGAACACCAGGGCGAAGCCGCAGCCGGTCAGCGCGGCGCCCAGCAGCGCCATGCCCGGGTTGGGCGCCAGCCACAACAGCAACAGACCGGCCGCTTCCACCACGAACGACACCTGCGCGACCCGGAATCCGCCAAAGCGGGTGATGGTGCCGGCGAACAGCAGGCGCACGCCAATGAAGGCGCCGCCGAACGCACTGAGCGCGCTTGCGGCGCCGTCCCACGAGACGCTGGCGTAATACAGCGCGACGAAGGCGGCCAGCGTGCCGAAGCCGACCGACCCCAGGCCCAGCGCCACGCCGTGCGGGAACACGCGCAGCACCACACTCTTGAAGGCCATGCGGTGCCCGCCGACGATGGCGACGGCAGGCCGGATGATGGCAAGACCCAGCCCGGCCAATCCCAGCAGCAGCACCGCGCCGCCCAGTGCGCCCATGCTCCAGTGCTTTTCAAGCTGCACGCCCAGCGGCGCGCCCAGCGCCAGCGCGCCATAGGTGGCAATGCCGTTCCACGAAATGACGCGGGCGGTGTGCAGCGGCCCTACCCTCGCGATGGCCCAGGTGGCCGAGCCGGTGCCGACCCAGCTCTCGCCGAATCCCAACGCCAGACGACTGAGGATGATTGCCGCCAGGCTGAGCCACGCGGTGCGTTCAAAGGCGTACGCGAGCAGCAGAAAAATGCCGCTGATCGCGCAGGCCGCCATGCCGATGACGACGGTCTGCTTCGGGCCGACCGTATCGGCCATGCGGCCGGCGTGCGAGCGGCTGAGCAGGGTCGCCACGTACTGCACGCTGATCGCCAGGCCGGCCAGCACGGATCCGTATCCCAGGTTGCCGTGCACGTAACCCGGCAGCACGGCCAGCGGCAGGCCGATGGCCAGGTAGCAGATGAAGGTAAAGAAGGCGATGGCAACGATGCGGGCCGTCAGGGTGAACGTGCCGATCTGCGCGCCATCAGGCGCGTCATGCAAAGAGGGAGACATGTGGGGACAAAAAGAAGCCTGACCGGACAGCCGCCAGGGTCGGGCCCGATGATAGCGCAGCGCAGATTGCGCCCGGCTGAACAGGTGGCCATCGCGGCCCGGCGGACTACATGGCGCGCGGCCGTGGCGCAAATGAGAAAGCGGCGCACGAACCCGTGCGCCGCTTCATGACCCGCCGCGGAATCAGGCCTCGATGCCGCGCGAGGACAGGTAGTCTTCGTAGCCGCCGCGGTAGTCGACGATCTCGCCGGTGGGCAGGATTTCGATCACGCGCGTGGCCAGGCCGGACACGAATTCACGGTCATGCGACACGAACACCAGCGTGCCTTCGTACTTTTCCAGCGCGAACTGCAGCGACTCGATCGATTCCATGTCCAGGTGGTTGGTGGGCTCGTCGAGCAGCATCACGTTGTGCCGGCCCAGCATCAGGCGGCCGAAGGTCATGCGGTTCTTTTCGCCGCCGGACAGCACCTTGGGGGCCTTGGGCAGGTCGTCAGCCGAGAACAGCAGGCGGCCCAGCACCGAACGGATCGACTGGTCGTCGTCGCCCGGCTGGCGGTGGTCGCCCATCCAGTCCAGCAGATTGATGTCGGTTTGCTGGAACTGGTCGGACACGTCCTGCGCCATGTAGCCGAGGTCGGCGTTGTCCGACCATTTCACCGTGCCCGAATCGGGTTGCAGGTCCTGCGCCAGGAGGCGCAGCAGCGTGGTCTTGCCGACGCCGTTGGCGCCGATGATGGCGATCTTTTCGCCGGCGTCGACCATGGCCGAGAACTTGGTGATGACGGGCGCGTCGTAGGCCTTGGTGAGGTTTTCGACTGTGACGGCCAGGCGGTGCATGACCTTGCTTTGCTCGAACCGGATGTACGGGTTCTGGCGCGACGAGGGTTTGACCACGACCTGGTCGGCCTTGATGCGGTCGATCTGCTTCAGGCGCGAGGTGGCCTGACGCGACTTGGACTTGTTGGCCGCGAAACGGCGGACAAAGTCCTGCAGTTCGGCGACGCGTTCCTTGGCCTTGGCGTTGTTGGCCACCAGGCGCTCGCGGGCCTGGGTGGAAGCCAGCATGTAGTCGTCGTAATTGCCGGCGTAGATGCGGATTTCACCGTAATCCACGTCAGCCATGTGCGTGCACACCTGGTTCAGGAAGTGACGATCGTGGCTGATGATGATCATCGTGCTCTGGTAGCCGTTGAGCACGTTTTCCAGCCAACGGATCGTGTTGATGTCCAGGTTGTTGGTGGGTTCGTCCAGCAGGAGCACGTCGGGGTTCGAGAACAGCGCTTGCGCCAGCAGCACGCGCAGCTTCCAGCCCGGCGCGACTTCGCGCATCGGCAGGTTGTGCTGGTCGACCGCGATTTCCAGGCCCAGCAGCAGCTCGCCCGCGCGGGCTTCGGCGGTGTAGCCGTCGTATTCCGCGAACTTGGCTTCCAGATCGGCCGCGCGCATGTAATCGTCTTCGGTCGCCTCCGGGTTGGCGTAGATCGCGTCACGCTCGGACATGGCGTCCCACATTTCGGTGTGGCCCATCATCACGACGTCCAGCACGCGCACGTCTTCAAACGCGAACTGGTCCTGGCGCAGCTTGCCCAGGCGCACGCCGGGTTCAAGCGCGACGTTGCCGCCGGAGGGTTCCAGGTCGCCGCCGATGATCTTCATGAACGTAGACTTGCCGGACCCATTGGCCCCGATCAGCCCGTACCGGTTGCCTTCCCCGAACTTGACGCTGACGTTCTCGAAAAGGGGCTTGGGACCGAACTGGATGGTGAGATTGGCGGTGGATATCACGGTGTATGTACGTTTGAAGGCGCCCGAAAGCGCATGCGGGAAAACCTGCTAGTGTAGCAAACGGGCTGCGGCCCTTATTTATATTGGCGAGAGCGGCGCTGCTGGAGCGCCGGACCGCCCGCCCCCGGCGCGCCGGAGCGCCGGAGCGCCGGAGCGCCGGAGCGCCGGAGCGCCGGAGCGCCGGACCGCCAGACCGGGGATCAGTGGTGATGCTCGTCCAGCACCAGATGCGCGAGGCCCTTTTCGGTGGCGATGCCGACCTTCTGGCCGATGGGCAAGGTGGCTTTGGTGGTGACATGACCGTACGGCAGACCGGTAATGACCGGCACCTTGACCGTCTTGCGCAGCCAGGCCACGACCTCGTGCAGATCGTACCCCTTGTCGTGCGGCGCCAGCTTGTATTCGGTGAAACGGCCCAGGACGATGGCCTTCTGGCGCGCCAGGATGCCAGCCTGCCAAAGCTGGATCAGCATGCGCTCGACGCGGTACGGATGCTCGGCCACGTCTTCCAGGAACAGGATGCCGCCGCGAATCTTCGGCATGTACGGCGTGCCCAGCAGCGAGGTCAGCATCGCAAGGTTGCCGCCCCACAGGATGCCGCGCGCGTCGACCGGGTCGGCGTCCTGGGTTTCGAAGCTGAGGATCTCCAGCTCGCCGCGCATCACTTCGCCGAACAGCGCTTCGGTCAGGTCATCGACCTTTTTGCCGCCGAAATCCTGGACCGCGGTGGCGCCCGTGTAGCTGATCGCGCCGGTCTGCGCCAGCAGCGCCAGGTTGAACGCCGTGAAATCGCTCATGCCGACAAAGCGCTTGCCGCTGTCGGCCATGGCCTTCCAGTCGATGGCGTGCAGCAACCGGCCCAGCCCGTAGCCGCCGCGCGTCACCATGACGATCGGCAGCTTCTGCTTCGTGGCGCGGGTCAGGCTGGCCAGGCGCTGGGCGTCCGTGCCGGCGAACCGTTGATGCTCGGCCAGCGCCGTGCGGTCCAGCGCGGTCTTGAAGCCCTGTTGCGCCAGCCGTTCAAGCGCCAGCGTCACGGTGGCGGGGTCGCGCACGGCGGACGACGGGGAAATCAGGTAGATGCCGCGGGCGTCCGGCTGGGGACCGTGATGGTGCGCGTGGTCGTGGCCATGATCGTGGTCGTGACCGCATGCGTCGCCGCAGTCCGGGCCGTGATCGTGCGGGTGATCGAGCGCCGGGGTGGCTGCGGCCTTGGCGCGGCGCGCCTTGGCGGCGGGCTTGGCAGCGGACTTGGCGGCTTTGGGGGTACTCATGCGATGGATTCCTTGGCGCGGCGTTCGCGGAAGAACCGGCGCAGCAGGTCGCCGCAGGGTTCGGCCAGCACGCCGCCGGTGACTGAAGTGTGATGGTTGAGCTTGGGCACGGACCCGACGTCCAGCACGCTGCCGCAGGCCCCGGTCTTGGGGTCGTACGCGCCGAACACCACGCGCGCAAGGCGCGCATGCAGCATGGCGCCGATGCACATCACGCACGGTTCCAGCGTGACGTAGACGGTGATGCCGGGCAGCCGGTAGTTCTCAAGCTGGCGCGCGGCGCCGCGCAGGGCGACGATTTCGGCGTGCGCCGTGGGATCGTGGTCGATGATGGTGCGGTTGTAGCCCCGCCCCAGGATGTCGCCCTGGGCGGACACGACCAGCGCGCCCACCGGCACCTCGCCGATGTCGTAGGCGGCCTGGGCCTGTTCCAGGGCCAGGGTCATGAAACGCGCGTCCTGCTCGGTCCAGCGCGGCACCGCGTCCATCGGGGCCAACTCATCCACGGTACACCCGCGATTTCAGCGCGATGCGGCCCGCCAGGCTGGTGACCGCTTCTTCGAGCCATTGATACAACTCGGCCTCTTCGTCGTAGCGGGCCTGGTTCAGGTTGGACACGCGCCCTTCTTCGATGAAGCCCCAGGCGCGGCTGCGCTTGTCGCGGTGCTTGGGATCCCAGACTCCAAAGGCAAAGCCGCCGGCGCGGCGGATCAGCGAAAAGCACGGAATGTCGGTGTAGCCGTCGCCCACGAAGACCATCTGGTCGAACGGGATGCGCAGCCGGTCCTCGGGAACCTTGCGGTTGACCTCGAACGGCTTGTTGCGGAATTCGCGGCCGATGATGCCCTTCTGGATGTGGAACAGGTAGCGAGTCTTGTCGGTAAAGCTGACGACGCGCCGCGGAAACGCGATGCCGCCGTCCTCGCCATAGACGAATTCGGACGCCCAGATTTCGGTGAATTCATGCGCGATGGGCGTTGAGCGCACCACGTCGCCGATGCCGCTGGAGATGAGATAGAACTCGAGCTGCACCTGCGGGTGCTCGGCCCGGACCGCGGCGCGCAGACGCTGGAACAGCGTGGCCACGCCATCGTGCAGATCCAGGCGCGCGCCCCAATCTTTCAGGCGCTGCTGCGTGATGAGGCCGTGCCGTCCCTGCCGGGACAGTTCGATCATCTTATAGAGATAGGCCGGCACGGGATCCCAGTCCTGCTGAAACAGCAGGGGATCGACCTCTTCCTTCCAGAACGAGGCCGTGTCCACGCCGATGCTGTCCAGGAAACCGGACGTGCTGTCCGAGGCCAGCGTGTCGTCGAAATCGAAAATCAGGGCGATGACGTCGGACATGAATATGCGTGAAAAGAGGCGACAGCCGCCATTTTGCCTGAATGCGGCAGCGGCTGCGCCTGAGGAGCAGCGCGGTGCATCACGCAGCGCCCTGCTTCACCTTCGCTTCAAATCATGCGCCCTGGTTCGGAGCAACGCCTTACTGGCGGATCGGCGCGGTCATCGTTCCCGTGCCGGGAGCGGGAGCCATGCCCGGGGCGGGAGCCATGCCCGGAGCCGGGGCCATGCCCGGGGCCGTGCCGGCGGGCACCTGGATCACGGTCTCGCGCAGCACGCCGCCGCCCTGCACGCTGCCGCGCACGTTACCCGGCGCGGTCATTTGCGTGACGCAATTCTGGCGCTGGGTTTCGGGCAGACGGTTGCAGCGCGCCACCATGTTCTGCTGCAGTTGTTCGGGGCTTTCTTCGCGGAGATTCTGGCGGCTGCGCTCCTGGCGCGCCGCGCCGGCTTCGCGCAGGCAGGCATCCAGCGCTTGCCCGGTCCTGCCGCTTTTGCAGGCGGCGACGTCCTGCTGATAGCTGGACTGCGCCGAGGCGCCGGAAGATTGCGCTTGAACCGCGCCAGCGGCGAGCATCAGGCCGGCGGTGCAGAGAATGGCAGCAAGGCGCTTCGAAGGCATGGGAACAGTATTCATGGTCAGCTCCTTATGAAGAGATTGAACCCGGACGGCGCGGTATCAACCGCGCCGCCAACTGACCTCACTATCCCATGACCGCGCGATGGGGGACATAACTAGCGACGTGAATTCGTAAGGTTACGTTTCAACGTCAGCAAACAGGGACGGCCCGAAATCAGCGCGCGTCTTTGTCCGCTTCTGCCTTGGTAAGGCGGTTGCGGTACGTGGCTGCGCGCATCAGCAACATGGCCGTGACAGGCGACGACACAATCAGCAGCAGCGTGATGATGACCTCGTGAAACACCGGGCGCGCAGACAGCGCCGAGAACACCAGGATGGAAGACGCCAGCACGCAGGCGCAGCCCATCGTGTTGCCCAGCGTGGGGGCATGGATGCGCGACTGGAAGGTGCGAAAACGCAGCAGCCCGGCCGAGCCGGTCACGGCCAGCAGTCCGCCCAACACCAGCAGAATGGTGGCGGGGATACCGGCCCACAGGGGGATATCGACTTCCATCATGGCTCGATGACCTCGCCGCGCAACAGGAAACGCGCCATGGCGGTAGAGCCCACAAAGCCAAACAGCGCGATCAGCAGCGCGATGTCGAAGTACACCGAGGTGCCGGACCGGATGCCGAACACCAGCATCGTCAGCATGCCGTTGATGTACAGCGTATCCAGGGCCAGGACGCGGTCCTGGGCGGTGGGGCCGCGCAACAGGCGGATGGTGGCGAACACCATGCCCAGCGCAAAGCAGAGCAAGGCAAAGGATGCCGCCCAATACAGTACGGAATTCATTCGAACATCTCCATCAACGGGCGCTCGTAGCGCTGCTGCACCAGTTCGATCCACTCGTCTTCGTTTTGCAGATCGAGCACATGCAGTTTCAGCGCGTGGTCTTCAGTCAGGCTCACCCAGACCGTGCCGGGCGTGTAGGTGACGATGCAGGCCAGCATCGCCAGGCCATGCGGGTCGCGCATGGTGAGCGGGATCAGGATGAATCCCGGCGAGAACTCATTGCGACGCGGATTGAGGATCAGCCGCGCGACCGCGATGTTGGACTTGATGATGTCCCACGTCACGTGCAGGAAAAGCGGGATCACCTTCCACAGGTGGCGCGGCCGTGCATGCAGCGGGCGCAGGCGCGAGGCGGCCCACGTGAACCACAGCGCCAGCGCGATGCCCAGGGCGATCTGGCCCGGCGACACGCTTTCATTGAGGAGCAGCCACAGTGCAAACAGCAACGTGGGCAGGATCAGGAAGTAAAGGCGGCGCATCAGCTTCCTCCCTTGACGCCGCGCACGGTCTGCGCGGACATGACGGCGTCGATATACGACGCGGGCTGGTCGAGCGAGCGGGCGGCGTCGTCCAGGTAGGCCGACACGGGACCCGCGCCGGCGGCCAGGCCCACGCACAGCAACACCAGCACGGCGACCGGGCCTGCCTCGATTACGCGCAGGCGCGGCGTGCTGCGGTCGTCGCTGGCCCAGAAGATACGGATGCCGGTGCGGCCCAGGCCGATCAGGCCCGCCAGGCCCGACACCAGCACGGCGGCCACGAGCAGCCAGGCGTCCATCGGCGGCGCCGACTCGGTGGCGGCCGATACCGCTGCCGACAACAGCGAGAACTTGGCGACGAAGCCGGAGAGCGGCGGCAGGCCGGTCACCAGCAACGCGCAGGAAATGAAGGCCAGGCCCAGGAACGCCATTGCCGCGGGAATCGCCACGCCGACGACGTCGTCGGAGCGGTTCACAGAGGTTGGATCGTCCAGGTCGAAGGCATCGAGCGTGACCGCCAGCACGTTTGCGCCGAAGCTGCGGGTGCGTTCGATCAGTTCGGCCAGCAGGAAGAACGCGCCCGTGGTCAGCACCGAGCTGATCAGGTAGAAGAGCGCGGGACCCGTGAGCGTCACGCCCGGCATGCCCAACGCGGTCAGCAACGTGCCGGCCGACACGATGACGCAGTAGCCGACCATTTTTTCCAGTTGCTGGGTGGCCAACAGGCCCAGGGCGCCAAACAGCAGCGTGGCCAGTCCGGCGGCAAACATCCAGTCCAGGCTGAAGGCGGCGGGCGCACCGGTCGGCAGCAGCAGCGAGCCGATGCGCAACAGCGCGTAGATGCCGACCTTGGTCATGATGGAAAACATGGCCGCGATCGGGGCACCGGCCGAACCATACCCTTTGACCAGCCAGAAGTTGAGCGGCCAGGCCCCTGCCTTGACCAGGAAGGCCACGCCGAGGATGGCGGCGCCAGCCTCGAACAGCATGCGTTCAGCGCCTGCCAGATTGCCTGCGCGCAGCGCCAGGTCCGCCATGTTGAGCGTGCCCGTCACGCCGTAGATCAGCGCGATGCTGATCAGCAGCAGGAACGAGGCCACCAGGTTCACGGCGATGTACTGAAGGCCCGCGCTAACGCGCGCCACGCCGGACCCGTGCAGCAGCAGGCCGTAGGACGCCGCCAGCAACACTTCGAAGAACACGAACAGGTTGAACAGGTCGCCGGTCAGGAAGGCCCCATTCAGGCCCATCAGCAGGAACTGGAACAGCGAATGGAAATGCACGCCGGCGCGGTCCCAGCGGGCCAGCGCGTAGACCAGCGTGGCCAGACCGAGTACGGCCGTCAGCGTCAGCATGACGGCGGCCAGGCGGTCGACCACCAGCACGATGCCGAACGGCGCGGGCCAGTCGCCCACCAGGTAGGCCCCTACCCCGTTTTCCCAGACGCCGGGCACGCCCCCGCCGGCCACGACCAGCAAGGCGATCGCCGCCGCCAACTGGGCAAGCGTCGACAGAAGCGCGACCCCGCCGCGCGCGTAGCGGCTGGTGTCGGCGAACAGCAGCATCGCTGCGCCCGCGACCAGCGGAATGATGATGGGCAGGACAGGAAGGTGTTGAAGCCAGAAACTCAAGATTGGGACTCCCGTCCATCAACGTGGTCGGTACCCGTGAGGCCCCGCGAGGCGAGCAGCACAACCAGGAACAGCGCGGTGGTGGCAAAGCCGATGACGATGGCGGTCAGCACCAGCGCCTGCGGCAGCGGATCCGCATACCAGGAAGGATCATGCGCCATGGACGGATCCACCACCGGCGGCCTGCCGGACGTGAGCCGGCCCATGCCGAAGATGAAGAGGTTCACCGCGTAGGAGACCAGCGACAGGCCCATGATGAACTGGAACGTCCGGGGCCGCAGCAGCAGCCACACGCCCGAGCCCGCCAGCACGCCGATTGCGGCAGCGTATATCAATTCCATCAGGCTTCTCCTGTTTGAACGGCGGCCGCCTGGAGCTCGGCGGCGGCCTTGCGTTGCGCGCGCAGCGATTGGTGGGCAAGCGCCACCAGCACCAGCACGGTGGATCCGACGACCAGCATGTAGACGCCCAGATCAAAAAGCAGCACGCTGGACACGTGGACGTGGCCAATCAGCGGCAGCGCGACGTCCCAGGCCAGCGCGGCAAGGAACGGCTTGTAGGCCAGCCATGCGCTCACGGCGGCAATGCCGGCGGACAGCAGCCCGATGCCGATCCAGTTCTGGGGATTCAGGCGGCTGCGGGATTCGACCCAATACACCCCGCCCACCATGTATTGCAGGATGACGGAGGTGGCGAAGATGAGGCCGCCCACGAAACCGCCGCCGGGCTGGTTGTGGCCGCGCAAGAGGAAATACACGGAGATCAGCGCGGCGATCGGCAGCAGCAGGCGCACCAGCACCGCGGGCACCATCATCGAGCCTGCGGGCACCGGCGACTTGATGTCGGGCGCGTCCGGGATGCCGCCGTCCTGATCCATCTGCTGGCGGGGAATGTCCGCGCTCTCGGCGGCTGGACGGAAGCGGCGCAACAGCGCGTAGACGGTCAGCGCCACGATGCCAAGCACCGTGATTTCGCCGAACGTATCGAAGCCGCGGAAGTCCACGAGGATCACGTTGACGACGTTGGTGCCGCCGCCGTCAGGCAGCGCGCGATCCACGAAATAGGACGAAATGGGATTGGTCTGCGGCCGCGCCAGCACCGAATAGGCCAGCGCGGACATGCCCGTGCCGGCGGCGACTGCCAGCAGCAGATCGCGCAGGCGGCGGCCGCGTGCCTGCAGCGTGGCTTTCAGGCTTTCCTCGTCGTCCTGCACGATGCGGCGAGGCAGCCAGCGCAGGCCCAGCAACAACAGCACCAGCGTCACGACCTCGACAGACAGCTGCGTCAGCGCCAGATCGGGCGCGGAGAACCAGACGAAGGTCAGGCAGGTGATCAGCCCTGCCCCGCCCGCCAGCGCCAGGGAGGCCAGGCGGTGGTACTTGGCCTGGAACGCGGCGGCCAGGGCGCAGGTGCCGCCCACGATCCACAGCAAGGCGAAAACCGGATCGACCGGCGTCAGGCGCACGGCGCCGTCCAGCCAGCCGCCGGCGCGCAGCGGCAGCCACGCGACGAACAGCGTGCCCACCAGGATCAGCACCATCTGGACCTGCAGGCGCGTGGACGACACCCAGCGCAGCAGCCACGCGGCGGCGACGCTGGAGCCATCGAGCAGCGCTTCGAAGGTGCGGCGGCCGTCAAGGCGGTAGATGAACGGCACCCGGCCCGGATTGGCGCGCTGATGCGCGCGCAGGGCCAGGTACAGCAGCACGCCTGCGGTAGTGGCGACCAGGCTCATCGCCAGCGGAAGATTGAAACCGTGCCAGACGGCCAGGCTGTAGTCGGGCATGTTCTCGCCCAGGATGCTCTGCGCCGCAGTGGCCAGGAACGGGCCGACGGTCAGGCTGGGAACGATGCCCACCAACAGGCACATCATGACAAGCAATGCGCTGGGCAACAGCATCCAGCGCGGCGGCTCGTGGGGCTCGCGCGGCAGGTCGGTGGCCGGGGGGCCGAAGAACACCTGCAGGATGAAACGCAGCGAATAGGCGACGCTGAATGCGCCGGCGATCGTGGCGAGCAGCGGCAGGCCAAGCTGGACGTAGCGGTCGGCACTGACGAAGGTGGTTTCCGCAAAGAACATTTCCTTGGACAGGAAACCGTTCAGCAGCGGCACGCCCGCCATCGAGGCCGCGGCCACCATCGCCAGCGTGGCCGTGATGGGCATTGCCTTATACAGGCCGGACAGCCGGCCCAGGTCGCGCGTGCCGGTTTCGTGGTCGACCACGCCCGCCGCCATGAAGAGCGACGCCTTGAACGTGGCGTGGTTGATCATGTGGAAGATGGCGGCCACCAGCGCCAACGTGCTGTTCAGACCCAGCAGCAGCGTGATGAGGCCCAGGTGGCTGATCGTGGAATACGCCAGCACGCCCTTCATGTCCTGCTGGAAGATGGCCGCGTAGGCGCCCAGCACCAGGGTGATGAGACCCAGCCCGCCGATGATCCAGAACCACTCGTCGGTGCCAGAGAGCACGGGCCAGAAGCGCGCCAGCAGGAAAACGCCTGCTTTGACCATCGTGGCCGAGTGCAGATAGGCGGACACCGGCGTGGGCGCGGCCATGGCGTTGGGCAGCCAGAAATGGAACGGGAATTGCGCGCTCTTGGTCAGCGCGCCCAGCGCCACCAGCACCAGGACGGCTGGATACCAGGGGTCGGCGCGGACCAGGTCGCCCGATGCCAGGACTCGGTCCATGTCGTAGCTGCCGACGATATGGCCCAGGATCAGCACGCCGGCCAGCAGACAGAGACCGCCCGCCCCGGTGACCGTCAGCGCCATGCGCGCGCCCCGGCGCGCGTCCAGGCGGTGGTGCCAGTAGGCGATCAGCATGAACGACGCCAGGCTGGTCATTTCCCAGAATAGAACCAGCTGGATCAGGTTGCCCGAGAGCACCACGCCGAGCATGGCGCCCATGAAGGCCTGGAAGAAGGAAAAGAAGCGCGGGACCGGGTCTTCCGGCGACATGTAATAGCGCGCGTACAACACGACCAGCGCGCCCATGCCGGAGACGATCAGCGCAAAGAGCCACGCGTAGCCGTCCATGCGCAGGGTGAATTGCAGACCCAGGGCGGGCGCCCAAGGCATGTCGGCCCGTATGACGCCGCCGTTGGCGACGTCCGGATAGAGCGTCGCGATCAGAACCACGCACGCGAGGGCGATGAGGCCAGCCAACCACGCCTCGGCGTTGCGGGCGTTGGAAGGCAGCAGCGCGGCGCACAGGCTGCCGGCGAACGGCAGAGCGAGGATCAGGATCAGCGACATGGCGTTCCGAAAATGTCCGGGCCCCCTCCCGCCAGCGCAGGGCAGCGAGAGACGAAACAGACCGGGGATTGAAAAACGGACGGAACCCTTGGCCCGGTGCGTCGCTGCACTACACGTTGCCCCGAGGGGTCATCAACCAACGCCAATTGAACGGCGCAGACAGAAACAAACGCAATAGCTTTCTTGCAAGACCGGGCAAGAATCTCAGCCGAAAAATATCAGATTCTTGTAAGTTATGCAGGGATTTATGTACGTACCCAGCTAATGACAGCAAGATGACTGCGCAGCGATTGCGCATCGAAAGCTTCTCAATTTGTGTTCAACTGCCTGTCAGACTGACTTTTTCCTGTAACTTCTGTCATCTCCGCGCTTTTTAGGAACACGTTAGAAATTTTGCGATTTCTCATGACAGGGACAATCCCGAGTTGACCATGGGGACATACCTGTGTGGAATGCGGCCACGAGGCGTTGGCTTGCGACACCCCGGCAATGCGCGCCTCACCGAAGCTGGCCCGGCAAGATGGCCGGCTCGGAACAACAATATGGAGAAGACTCTTGAACGTGTTGTCACATGCCAAGGCCGTCCTGGCCGCCGCCATCGCTGGCGCCTGCCTGACCTCCGCTGCCCAGGCCGCAGACCCCTACCCCAATAAACCCATCCGCCTGATCGTCCCGTTTGCAGCCGGTGGCACCACCGATATCGTGGCGCGCGTCGTGGCCGAGGGCCTGGGCCGTGAACTCGGCCAGCCCGTGGTCGTGGAAAACCGCGCCGGCGGCGGCGGCTCCATCGGCGCCGACGCCCTGGTGCGCTCTGCCAACGACGGTTACACGCTGGGCGTGGCCACGGTCAGCACCATGGCCACCAATCCCGCCACGAACCCCAAGAACCCGTACAACCCGCTCAAGGACTTCACGCCCATCACCAACATGGTGAACGTGCCCAACGTCATGACGGTCAACCCGAGCGTTCCCGCCAAGACCCTGGCCGAATTCATCACCCTGCTCAAGAACAACCCCGGCAAGTACAGCTATGCGTCGTCGGGCGCGGGCGGCATCAGCCACCTGGACGGCGAGCTGTTCAAGTCGCTGACCAAGACCGACATGGTTCACGTTCCTTACCGCGGATCGGGTCCGGCGCTGAACGACGTGATCGCCGGCCAGGTGAACGTCCAGTTCGACAACCTGCCCTCCTCCATGCCGCACATCCAGGCGGGCAAGCTTCGCGCGCTGGCCGTGGCGGCGCCCAAGCGCCTGCCCGCCCTGCCGGACGTGCCGACGTTCGCCGAGGGTGGCCTGCCCGACATGGACAATATGGCCTGGTACGGCCTGGTGGCTCCCGCCGGCACGCCGCAAGCCGTGGTCGACCGCGTGCACGCGGCCGCGGTCAAGGCCTTGAAGGATCCGAAGATCGCCCAGCGCCTGGCCGACGGCGGATCGATCGTGGACGGCAACACGCCAGCCGAGTACGCCGCACAGATCAAGCGCGAACTTGAACTGCGCCAGCGCATCGCCAAGGACCGCAACATCGTCCTGACGAACTGATCGCAACCTGACGAGAGGGGCGCGGGCCGGCGGTTTGCGGTTGGCGCCCCGCTTTGCATTCGTCCCCGCTTGACGGCAATCGCCCCGGTGGTAGCATCTGCCCCGTGCAATCCGATATATCTTCCCTTCCCTGCGTCACCTGCGCTCTCTGCGCCCTGCGCTCAACGCTGTTGAGTTCGCAGGAGGTCGCCGCGCGTTCCGCTTACGCGCGGTCCAAGCCCGGCTAATCGCCCGCCTCTCCCCATTCTGATTTTTGCTCCGGCCCGTTGCCGGCTGCCTGCGCACATCCGCGCGTCCTGCAGCCTGAAACCGGCCGGCGGGCGCACTGCCGCGTGGCGGGCGCTCGTTCCCATTTCGCCGCTCGCACGCCCTTTCCGGCTTGCACGGCGGCCACGCACCGCACCTTTTCGATTCAGCGCCATGCAACTCACCAAAAAATTCGTCAAAGCCAAGAACCCCTGCGCGGGCGGCTACAAATGGTTCCTGCGCGACCACAACGGACAGGGGGACTATCAGGCCGTGCTCGATGCCCTGGTCGCCGACGGCCGCGTCGGCGACGCCTGCTGGCTGCTGGACCAGTTTGGTCCGACCGACGCCGTGTTGCGGCTGGATACGCTGGATGCCACCGCCATCGTGTTTGCCGGGACGCTTGAAGTCCGCCTGGGGATCAATGTGGACACGGTGGTGCGCGCGGGACGCAGCCTTATCACGGGCGGCGGCATTCGCGCTGGCGAGTCGATCGTGGCGGGTGAAAACATCACGGCCGGCGGCAACATTGCCAGCGGCGGCAACCTGCGCGCCGGCGGCGACGTGGCGGCCGACTGGGGGATCGAGATTGCGACGCGCCTGGATTGCGGCGGCAATGTGCGCGCCAAGTGGGACATCTGCGCCGGACAGGACCTGGCCGTGACCGGCCACCTGCATGCCGGCCAGGACATCAACACGCAAGGCGCCATCAAGTGCGGTCAAGGCATCAAGGCAGGCGGCGGCGTGACCGCGGAGCAGGAAATCAATGCCGGTTGCGGTATTCAGGCGGGCGGATCCATTCAGTCGGGCGAACACCTCGCCTGCGGGTGGGGCTTGATCGCCGGCGAGGACATCCGCGCCGAGGGCGCGATCCGCGCGGGCGAAGGCGCGCAGGCGGCCGGCGTCATCGAGGCGGGCGCGGGACACGGCGTCTACGCCGGACTGAGCGTGCGGCTGGACGCATGGGATCTGTGTGCGCGGGTGGTCGCCCAATCCCGCCCGGCACAGTTGGTCAGCGGGCATTGGGCGGGACCGGACGGCGCGACGAGCGCCGGCTCCACGCCCCCTGACCAGCCGTGGAACGGGTGGATGGATGTCGGGGCGTCGCGGGATGGCGTAGCACCAGCATCAACCCTGTCAGGATCGCGGCCATGCCAGCCAAGCTGAGCGCCGGCAAGCGATTGCCCAGAATCAGGTAGTCCAGCGCCGCCGTGCCCACCGGCACCAGGTAGAACAGGCTGGTCACGTTGACGAGGTTGCCCGCCTGGATCATGCGGTAGAACAGCAGCGTGGCGCCGACTGAAATCACGAGGCCCATCCAGATCAACGGCACGATGAAGCCGACGCTCCAGTCGGCGTGCAGCGGCTGGAATGGTGCGAACAGCAGGCAGAGCACCAGACTGATCGCGTACTGCAACGGCATCACGTCCATCGGCGGTTGCTGGACGCGCTTTTGCAGCAAGGCGCCTCCCGTCATGCTGGCCAGCGCCGCGCAGGCGTACGCGATGCCCGCGACGGACAAGCGCGTCAGCGCGATGCTCTGATAGACGACCAGCACCAGCCCGGCGAGCGCCAGGAAGAGTCCCGCCAGACGCGCCGGCGCAAAGCGGCGCTCCGTCAGCGCCAGCGTCAGGATGGGCTGCGCGCCGAGCAACGTCGCCAGCACGCCAGGCGTCACGCCGTGGTCCAGCGCGAGCAGATAGCAGATGGAATAGCTGCCGATCAGCAGCGCACCCGTGGCCGCGACCTGCATGCGAGTGCCGGTCTGCGGCAACCAACGTCCCCGCCTCGCGCAGATCAGCAGCAGCACCGCCAGCGCAAGCAGGAAGCGGAACAAGAGAAAGCCGAAGGCGGAGGCATGCGACAGCCCCCATTTGGCAAAGATCGCGCCGCCGCTCCACAGCAGCACGAACAAGGTGGTGGACGCGTGGGCAGTCCACGCGTGTCGGATGATGGACATGAGGTATCACCTGTCTGAATGGGGTACAGCCTCCCGCCCGGGGCGCGAAAACGCACCCGTGCGCCAGCGCGGCAGGCGACGCCAAGGCGTCATGCTGTTCGCGGCGCGGCGCTGGGGTTCAGGCGGGAGACGGAGATGCGGCGGGTCAGCCTAGGACGGCTGACACAGGCGGATGCGTGCCCGACACGACGCCGCGAGGCGGCGATGCGGGCGGCGGCGCCGCGTTCTTGACAGGAGACACAGCCGGCGGAGCGCCGGCGGAGAAGGAGGCCGATACACGCGCGCACGCGAGACCCGCGCGGACGGCGCTGGCAAGCATGGCGAAAGGCGTGTAAGCAGGCATCCGCGCAGACTACCGGCGCCGGGCCGCAGCGTCAAGCATCGGCGGTTGTGGCCGCGCTGCTTCCCGGCACCGAGGCGCCGGAACCGGGCCGGTGCGCTAACCAATCCTGCGCTGCTCCACCCCCATGTCGCGCCATGCCTCGCCGTGGCACGTAAACATCAGGATCTGATGGCGGGTCGCGGCGTCGAACAGCGCGCGCTTCATGAAGTCGCGCCGGGCGTCGTCGGTGTGGACCAGCGCGTCGTCCAGCAGCAGCAAGGTGGGTCGGCCGGCCTCGCGCAGCAGATCGGCGTAGGCGAACCGCGCCAGGATGCCGAGCTGTTCCCGCGTACCGAAGCTGAGGGCGTCCAGCGCGTCTTCGCCATCGCCCCGGCGCAGCGCCGTGGGCAGCAGCGCATCGTCCAGGCGCAGCGCGGCGTCGGGAAAGAGCAGCGCCAGATAGTGGTTGAGCCGGCGGGCGAGCGGCGCTTGCAGGCGTTGCGTGGCGGCGGCGCGTTTGTCGGCCAACAGCTTTTGCAGCAGGTCCAGCGCGGCGGCGCGCCGTGCGAATTCGTCGCGGCGCCGTTGCAGACGCTCGCAGGCTGCCTGCGCTTCGGACAGGCGTTCGCCCAGGCCTTGCGCACCGGCCTGGTCCAGCTTGCCCTGCAATTGCAGGATGTCGCCGTGCCGCTTGTGCTGGGCGTCACGTTCGATGGCGGCGGATTTTTCAAACCGCTGCACGTCCTGTTCCGCGAGTTCGGGCCGGTGTTCAGCCAGCGAGGCCCGAGCCTCGCGTACGCGCAGTTCGAGCTGGTCGTGGGCGCTGCGCACTTCGGCGAGGCGGCCGGCGCGGGCGTGGCGTTGCGCCGTGCGTTCGTCGGATTGCAGTTCTGCGCCCCGGGCGGCAGCCTGCCCTTCCAGCAACTGGGCACGGGCTGTGTCGGCGTCTAGCGCGCGCTGCGCGTCGGCGACTGCCTTTTCCGCCTGCGCCGCAACGGCTTCGGCCTCGCGCAGGGCCTGCACGGCGTCGGGCAGATCGTCATCGCTTGTGTCGGGAACGATGCCGGCATCTGCGTCACCAACCCGAATGCCGTCTTCGGTTTCCTGCACAGGCGGCAGCTTGGACAGTCTTTCCTGCAACTGCGCCAGCCGCGCGAGAGCCTCGTCGCGCTGGGTGCGCAGCGCATCCACGCCGCGGGGCGCATGAATGCTCAGCGTCTTGCGCATGCCTTCGAGTTCGCGCTGCAGCGCGTTGTAGCGCGCGTGACGCTGTTCGGCATCGGCCAGGGTGTCGACGCCCGCCCGCTTGAGCAACGCGGCGCTTGCCGACTCCGCGCGCGCCAGTTCGCGCTGCAAGGCCGGCAGGTCTTGTCCGCCCGGCTCGATTTGCAGGCGCCCCACACCGGGCAGATCGAGTTCGGCCGCGGCCGTAAGCAGGACTTCGCCCGCGCCGCTGACGGCCTTGCCGTCCAGCAGCGCCTGCGCGCCGGCATCGAGCCGATACCGCAAGCGCGTCGCGACCGCCTGTTGTTGCAACTGCAGATTTCCAAGTTCGCGGCCGGCCTTGCGCAGCGCCTCGATTTCAGCATCGGATATTTCGAGTTGGACGGCTTCTGTGCGCAATGCCGAACCTTGCTGGATCAGGTGGGTGGCTGCGACCAGGGCACCGTCCAGGCGTTCGATTTCGGGGGTGAGCTGCGCAAGCTGCCGGTCCAGGTCGCGGCGGTCCGCCAGCGCCTGAAGCCGCGCTACGCGCCGGCGCGCGGCCTCGACTGCGGCGGCATGCGATTGCCGCTGCTGCAACGCGCGCGCCAGCGGTTCCTGCATCGCCTGCACATGGGCGTGCGCC
Organism: Achromobacter animicus; assembly: GCF_040775605.1. NCBI lineage: Bacteria > Pseudomonadati > Pseudomonadota > Betaproteobacteria > Burkholderiales > Alcaligenaceae > Achromobacter > Achromobacter animicus. The sequence continues at coordinate 2,813,536 of NZ_JAYGJK010000001.1, read as the reverse complement.
GCGCGCGCATCCCGAAGCAGCGCCTGGTAATCGGCTTCGTCCTGTTGATCGCGGCGGACCTGATCCTGCAGCAATGCAAGGGTCTGGGCGGCCTGCGCCTGTTCGCGTTGCAGTCCGTCGAAGGCTTCACGCTCCTTGGCCAGTGCGGCAAGGCGCGCGCGGGCCTGGACAGCCTTGGCCTCGAAATCCTTCCAGGGTTGCGCGGCCTGGGCGCGTTCATGTTCGCGCCGCAGTTCGGCCAGGCGATCGACGTCGGCGTTGAGCTGGGCCATGGCCTGCCCGCACTCGTCGCGTTCGGACAAGGCGCGCGCGAGCGCGTCTTCGGCGTCCTTGTAGCTGCCCTTGGGACGGCCGTTGCGGGCGTCCAGCAGCGCGGCGCGCTCGGCCGACACGCGCTCGAACAGCCGGTCGCCGTCTCCGGAGGCCAGCTCGCCGGAGAGCTGCGTCAGCGCATCGCGCAGATGCGAGCCCGCAAAGCCGGCGGCTTCGTGCAGGTTCTGGCCGTCGCCTTGGCGGATCCATAGCAGGCCCGGTACGCCAGCCAGGTCAGGCTTGCTTTGGCCGCGCCCGGGCATTTCAAAGCCCAGCAAACCGGCCAGCGCGTTTTCGGCTTCTTCGCCGTCCAGCCGCTGCGCGCCGTCGTCCACCACGAGCTCGCAGCGGGCCTTGGACAGGAACTGCTTTTTCAGGACGTAGGCGTGATCCGCGTGCGTGAAGGCCACTTCAACGCTGGGGCGCGCGCCGGATTCGCCGCGCGGCGCCAGGTCGGCGACCTTGCTGGTGCTGTAGCGTTCAAGGAAGGCGGCTCGGATGGCGGCCGCGACCGTGCTTTTGCCGGCCTCGTTGGGGCCGACAAAGAGGTTCAGGCCGTCTTGCAGTCCGTCCAGCGATAGCGGCTGGCGGAACTTGCGGAATTCTTCGAGGGCGATGCGGGAGATCTTCATTTGGCGGCTCCCGGCGTGGCGGTTTCGCGCTGGAACCGCAGCAGCAGGCGCAAGGCCTCGCTGGCCTCGGCGGACTGGTCTTCGTCCGCCTGCAACGCCTGCAGTTGTGCGGCGACCTCGCCCACGTAGCCGCTGGCGCGCAATTCGGCCAGGTCAGCTTCGTCGGGTTCCAGGCGCACGCCGGACAAGTCCGGCAGCAAGGCCCGCACCTGCGCGGCGGCCTCGGCCACGGCCTTTTGCAGCGCATCCCAGGTTTCGAGGTTGACGTGCCCCTGCACGTCCAGGCGCAGTACGTCGTCTGACCGCAACGCCGTCATGCGTTCGGCCAGCGCCTGGGCATCGGTGGGCAGGCTAAGGGTTTCGGTCCAGGCGGACCAGCGGTACTTGCCGGTTGCAATGCGTTCGACCACGGGTGCGGCGCCCGGCGCGTCGATGCGCACGTCCAGGACATATCCGGGCTCGTTGCCGCGAAAGCGGTCCTGTTCCGGCGTGCCGGCATACCAGGTGCGTGTGTCAATGGACAGACAGCCGTGCCAATCGCCCAGCGCCAGATAGTCAAGACTGGCGCGGTCCGCGCGGTCGGGCGCAATGGGATTGGTGGCGTCGATCGTGTCGGGCAGGCGGCCGGCAACGCTGCCATGGGCGAGGCCCACGCGGATGCGTCCGGGTGGCGTTTCGAGCGTGTCGAAAGCCTGGGTGACGTCGTCGTAGGTGTGGCGTTGCGTAAGCGGCCCGGCAAGCACAGCGAGGTTGGCGTCCGGCAGGTCCACCACGCCGGTGGCAAGCGGCACATGCACGTTGGCCGGAATGCAGCCCAGTTGCATGGCGCGGCTCCAGACGCTGTCGGCAAGGGCCGCGTCGTGGTTGCCGGCGATCATTACCCAGGGCCCCGTGTAGCCGGCCATGGCGGCAAAGAGGCGGCGGATGCTGCGATCGGACACGGCCTGCGTGTCGAAGACGTCTCCGGCGACCAGCACGGCATCCACGCGGCGCTCGGCGGCCAGCGTGGCGATGCGCGCGACGACCTCGAAACGGGCCTCCGCGAGCATGGCGGCATCGTCGGTTTCAAACTGGCCGTATTGGCGGCCGATCTGCCAGTCGGCAGTGTGCAGGAAATGGGTCATGCGGCGATTTTGGCATAAAGCAACGAGCCGTTTCGCGCACAGCGTGCGCAATTCAGCGCACTCAAAAACACGCGGGCCGCATCGAAGCGGCCCGGCGGGTCTGCGTCCTACTGGCCGTGCAAGCGCGAGATCAGGCGCAGGCCGGTGAGACGCAGTTCAGACGCGATTCGAGGCGCGGATCACGCAACCCAAGCACGCCTCGAGGTGCAGCTTAAGTCCTGCTCAAGCGCCCTTGCCGTCCAGCACCAGTTGCTGGCGGGACGCCGCGCTGCGATCGTAGCGCGACAACCCGAGCCCGTCGGTGCTGATGGCGGGGCGCTGGCCCATGACGAGATCCGCGACCAGCTTGCCGGAACCGCAAGCCATGGTCCAGCCCAGCGTGCCGTGGCCGGTGTTCAGGTAGAGGTTGTTGTAGCGGGTGGCGCCGACGACCGGCGTGCTGTCCGGCGTCATGGGACGCAGGCCGGTCCAGAACTCGGCCTGGGCCACGTGGCCGCTGCCGGGGAACAGATCGTTGACCACCAGTTCCAGCGTCTTGCGGCGGGCGTCCTTCAGGCGCAGGTCGAAGCCGGACAATTCGGCCATGCCGCCCACGCGGATCCGCTGGTCAAAGCGCGTGACGGCGACCTTGTAGGTTTCGTCCAGCACCGTCGACACCGGCGCGGCGGCCTCGTCCTTCATGGGAATGGTGAGGGAGTAGCCCTTGACCGGATACACCGGCAGGTCCAGGCCGAGGGGTTCGAGAAAACCGCGGGTGTAGCTGCCGAAGGCGGCCACATAGCGGTCGGCCGTGAGGACTTCGTCGCCGACGCGCACGCCGGTGATCTGGCCGCCGGCGGTGTTCAGGCCCGTGACGCTTTGGCCAAAACGGAATTCAACGCCCAGTGCGGCCGCCATGTCCGCCAGGCGGCGGGTGAAAAGCTGGCAGTCACCGGTTTCATCATTGGGCAGGCGCAGGCCGCCGGTGAGCTTGTGCGCGGAGTTGGCGAGCGCGGGCTCGGCCGTGACGAGACGGTGGCGGTCCAGCAATTCGTAGGGAACGCCCACCTCTTCGAGCACGGCGATGTCGCGGCGCGCGGCTTCCATCTGGGCTTCGGTGCGGAACAACTGGAGCGTGCCGCGCGCGCGCTCTTCGTAGTGGATGCCGGTGGCGGCGCGCAGTTCACGCAGGCAGTCGCGGCTGTACTCGGACAGGCGCAGCATGCGTTCCTTATTGACGGCGTAGCGGTCGGCCGAGCAGTTGGCCAGCATGGCGGCCATCCATTTGAGCTGGAACAGGCTGCCGTCCAGGCGGATCGCCAGCGGCGCATGTTTCTTGAAGAGCCATTTGATCGCCTTGAGCGGAATGCCGGGCGCAGCCCAGGGCGTGGAATAGCCAGGCGACACCTGTCCGGCATTGGCGTAGCTGGTCTCCTGCGCCGCGGCGGGCTGGCGGTCCAGCACGGTCACTTTGGCGCCCTGCCGGGCCAGGTAATAGGCGGTGGTGGTGCCGATGACGCCGCTGCCGAGGACGATCACATGCATGATTCTTTCCGGTATTTGGATTTGTCTGGGAATTTCGGTAGTCTATGACCCCTTCAGCAGTGAAAAACACTGAAGATTTTCCTTGGGCAGTGGTTTTTCTCGGGCCAACCTTGTTTTTCGACCGGCGTTAGTGAAATGCGCGACCTCGACCGAATTGACCTCAAAATCCTCGACATCCTGCAGCGCGAAGGCCGGATTTCGGTCACGGAATTGGCCGAGCGTGTGAGCCTGTCGGCCACCCCCTGCTCCGACCGCGTCAAGCGCATGGAGCGCGAAGGCGTCATCACGGGTTACCATGCGCGCGTCAATCCTGCGGCGCTCGGCAAGAATCTGCTTGTCTTCCTGGAGATCAAGCTGTCGGCCAAGTCGGGCGACGTCTTCGACAAGGTCAAGCAGGAACTGCTGTACGTGCCCGAGGTCATGGAATGCCACCTGGTGTCGGGCGAATTCGACTACCTGGTCAAGGCGCGCCTGTCTGAAATGAATGAATACCGCCGTCTTCTGGGCGAAATCCTGAAGCGGCTGCCCGCGTCCGCCGAGTCTCACAGCTACATCGTGATGGAGGAGATCAAGGAGACGCTCTTCCTGCCGGTGGACCGCTAGGGCCTGTTCACACTAAAAGAAGGGATGCGCCGCGCCCGGCCAGGGGCGCCCGGCTAGGGGCGCCCGCCTTGTTACCGATAATTCCTGCGGCGGCTGCTATGCTGCGGCCCTTCCCGGCGAGCCGATGCGCTCGTCCGACCCTAATTTTTGCTCTTGCCCATGACCCGTCTTTATAAATACTTCTTCCGCGGCCTGATCACCGTCCTGCCGCTGGCGCTGACGATCTACCTGCTGTACCTCTTTCTGGCCTGGACGGAAGGCGTGGCGCTGACGTTCCTGCGCCCGTTCATCGGCGGCTTCTACGTGCCGGGCATGGGCCTGGCGCTGGGCATCCTGGGCATTCTGGCCATCGGCTACCTGGTGTCCAAGCAGCGCGTGCAGCGTTTCCTGACGCTGGTCGAGATGCCCTTCACCAACTTGCCGGTGGTCAAGAGCATCTATTCGTCGCTCAAGAGCTTTGCGGATTACTTCTCGCCCAGTTCCAAGAACACGGCCCAGCAGGTCGTTGTCCTGCGCATCCCGGGCCAGCAGCTTGAGCTGGTGGGCCTGGTGACGCGCCGCGGCACCGATGGCCTGCCCGAGGGATTCACCCAGGGCGATCGTGTCGCCGTCTACCTGCCGATGGGCTACATGATTGGCGGCTATACGGTGTTCGTGCCGCAGGAATGGGTGCAGCCCATCCAGATGTCGGTCGAGGAAGCCATGCGCTCGTCGCTGATCGCCTGGATGGCGCGGGCAGAAACCGGCGGCATCCGCCCCGTGCCGACGGCCAGCCCGGACGCGGCCGCGGATAAGCCAGTGGCTCATCCGGTGTCGCAGCCGGCCGCCCAGCCCGCGGGCCAAACCGCCGGCTCGTCCGTTTCCCCGGCCGCCACCCCGGCCGTCGCCCCGTCCGTCGCGCCGTCCGCAAATCAGCCCGCCGCTGCCGGTAACCCGGCCAACCCGCGCACCCCCGGCAACGGCCCCGCCTGACCTCGATTTACCGAAGCACTTCCATGTCCATCATCGAATTCACGCTTGCCGAAGGCAGCCCCTACATTGAAATCAATCAGCTGCTGAAGGCGACCGGCGTCGTCGACAGCGGCGGCGCTGGCAAGATGCTGGTGGCCGACGGCCAGGTCAGCGTCGGCGGCGTAGTCGAAACGCGCAAAACGGCCAAGATCCGCGATGGTCAGATCGTCACCTGCGGCGGCGTGCGCATCGTGGTCCGCGCCTTTGCCGGCGGCCACGACGACCACGGCGACAGCGCCTGACTTCCCTGTTGATCCCACCACGTCGCGAGCTGCCATGAAATTCAAGATGTCCCAGAACTCCATCTTTGCCGTGCTGCTGCGCTCGCCGTGGTGGATGAGCGCCGGCGTGGCCGTGCTGCTGAGCGCGGGCGGCTTTGCCGCGCTGCCGCTGGAGTATGCCGCGATGGGCGTCTTTGCCGCGGTGCCGTTTGCCGTGATTTCGATCATGGCCGCCTACAAGCAGCTGCGCGCGCCGTCCGGCGCCCGCGTGCAGGCGGTGACCGAAACCGTTGCCGCCATGTCGTGGGCAGACTTTTCAAAGACCGTTGAAGCCGGTTTCCGCCGCGACGGCTGTGAGGTCGAGCGCCTGCAGGCGCCCGGCGCCGATTTCGCGCTGAGCAAGGACGGCCACGTGGCCATCGTCAGCGCCAAGCGTTGGAAAGCCGCCAGAAACGGCGTGGAACCGCTGCGCGAACTGCAGGCCGTGCGCGAAAAGCGCGGCGCCCGCGAAGCCATTTACATCGCGCTGGGCGACGTGTCGGACAACGCCTTGCAATACGCCAAGGCGCAGGGCGTCTCCCTGATGACCGCCCCGGAACTGACCAAGCTGCTGCGCGACCTGAAGGTCTGATACCCCTGCGGTTTCAGACCACCATCACCGAACTGGCCGCAATGACGCGCCACGCACCTGCCGTGGCACCAGGCGTCGCGCCGGCCCCCTCACCCGCCGCAGCACCCGCCGCCGAATCCGGCGCCCAGGTTCGCATGAACCGGAACGTGCCGTTGGCCGGCACGCCGTTGTAGCTGCCCGCAATGCGGGCAAGCACCGACACCACCGCGCAATCCGCGCGCGGCAGGATGCATTGTTCGGACAGGTCCAGCGCGTGGATCTTCAGCAATCCGCCGCGGTGCGCATCCAGGTCATCCTCGCGCGTGACGGTCCAGCCCATGTGATTGACGAACAGCAGGTCCGGATGCAGCAGCGCTTCCAGCGCGGCGATGTCCGAGGACAGCATGGCCTGGCGCAGCCGTTCCTCGGCGTCCTGGATGGCGGCGGTGATCGAAGCGTGCATGGCGTGGGTCCCGGGAGTATCTTGGATTGAACACGCCCGCATTCTATTCGGTCATCAGCCGTCTCGCCTTGTTGCCAATGCCCCGCACGCCGCGTGCTGGCATACGCTTTAATGCACCTCCCGCCGGTTTGCGGCGCCCCGCCATTTACCCATTTCAAAGATGACCTATCGCATCCTTGCCGACCTCGTGCTGGTGATACATGGCCTGTTTGTCGCATTCGTGGTGTTCGGCGGCCTGCTGGCGCTGTGGAAACCGCGCATGGCGTTCTGGCACCTGCCAGCGCTGGCGTGGGGTGCGATGGTGATCGGCATGGGCTGGATCTGTCCGCTGACGCCGCTGGAGGTGTCGCTGCGCGAACGCGCGGGTCAGGAAGGCTACGCGGGCGGCTTCATCGAGCACTACGTGCTGGGCATCATCTACCCCGAGGGCATCACGCGGGCGACGCAGATGCTGCTGGCGGCGGTGCTGATCGTGGGCAACATCGTCGTCTATACCGTGTGGGCGCGCCGCCGGGCCGATGTGCGCCGCGCGGCTGCGGCTGCTGCCCAAGCGCGGCAGTCCGTACAGGCCCGCTCCTGAACAACGCGAACCGCCCCACCCCTGCCCCGCGCCGCTACAGGCTGCGCGCGATCACCAGGCGCTGGATGTCGCTGGTGCCCTCGTAGATCTGGCAGACGCGCACATCGCGATAAATGCGCTCGACCGGGAAATCCTTCAGGTAGCCATAACCGCCCAGCGTCTGAATCGCCGCCGAGCAGACCTTTTCAGCCATCTCGGACGCGAACAGCTTGGCCATGGACGCCTCGGTCAATGCCGGCCTGCCCGCTTCGCGCAAGGCCGCGGCGTGCAGCACCATCTGGCGGGCCGCGTGGATCTGCGTCGCCATATCCGCCAGGCGGAACGACACGGCCTGGTGTTCGATGATGGGTTTGCCGAAGGCTAGTCGATCGCGGGCGTAGTCGCGCGCGCATTCGAAGGCAGCCCGCGCCATGCCCACCGACTGCGACGCAATGCCGATGCGCCCACCTTCCAGGTTGGACAAGGCGATCTTGTAGCCCTCGCCTTCTTCGCCCAGGCGCCACGCCGCCGGGATGCGCATGTCTTCAAATGCGATCTGGCAGGTGTCGGACGCGTGCTGGCCAAGCTTGTCTTCCACGCGCAGCACCTTGTAGCCCGGCGTATCGGTGGGGACGATGAACGCCGAGATGCCGCGCTTGCCCGCGTCGGGGTCGGTGACCGCGAACACGATGACCATCTGCCCGTTGCGCCCGGACGTGATGAACTGCTTGGCGCCATTGAGGATGTAGTGGTCGCCGTCGCGCCGCGCGCGGGTATGCAGGCTGCTCGCGTCGGAGCCGGCCTGCGGTTCGGTCAGCGCGAATGCGCCGATGTGTTCGCCACGCGCCAGCGGCCGCAGAAACTGCGCCTTCTGGTCGTCGTTGCCGAACTTCAGGATGGGCATGCAGCCGACCGAGTTGTGCACGCTCATGATGGTGGAGCAGGCGCCGCTGCCCGCGGCGATTTCTTCCAGCGCCACCGCGTACGAGATATAGCCGCTGTCGTTGCCATCCCACGCTTCCGGCACCAGCATGCCGAAAAAGCCCAGCTGCGCCATTTCGGCGATGGCGTCGGCGGGATAGTGGTGTTCGCGATCCCAGCGTTCGGCATTGGGCGCCAGGCGCTCCTGCGCAAACCGGCGCGCCATCTCCTGGACGCTTTGCTGTTCGTCGGTCAAAAGCATGCTTGTCTCTCCTGATGCGGCGGGCCGTCGATCGAGCCGCTGCGCGCGTTTTTTGTGGTGTGCATGACCGGCGCCGGGCGGGCGGCGCCGTGTGATTGCGAGAATACACCGGCGCGGGCCCCGGCCGGCGCGCGTTGTGCAACGCCCGCGGTGCGCCTTTTAAGCCCGCGCGGCCCGTCCCTATCCCCGCGGCGCGTCCTGTTCCGCGCGCTGCTGCGCCGGTCCCATGGCGCGGCTCAGGTTGTAGGCCGTGTTCACCAGGCCGATATGCGAAAAACCCTGCGGAAAGTTGCCCACCAGGCGGCGGCGCACGACGTCGTACTCTTCCGACAGCAGCCCCAGGTCGTTGCGCAGGGACAGCAGACGGTCGAAAAGCCGCTCCGCATCGCCCAGCCGGCCCTGCATGACGTAGGCATCTGCCAGCCAGAAACTGCACGCCAGGAAGACGCCCTCCTCGCCCTCCAGCCCGTCGTCGGTATCCTCGACCGAATAGCGGCGCAGCAGACCGCCGTGCATGAGTTCCCGTTCAATGGCGTGCACGGTGCCCGCCACGCGCGGATCGCTTGCCGGCAGAAAGCCCACCTGCGGGATCAGCAGCAGGCTCGCGTCCAGCGCCGGCGATCCGTAACTCTGCACGAAGCAGCCGCGGGTGCGGTCGTAGCCATGCTCGCAGATGTCCTTGTGGATGCGTTCGCGCAGCCGGCGCCAGGCATCGACCGGCCCCTTCAGGCCCCAGCGCTCGCAGGCCTTGACCGCCCGGTCGAACGCCACCCAGCACATCACGCGCGAATGCGTGAAGGCGCGCCGTTCGCCCCGGACTTCCCAGATGCCGTGGTCCAGTTCGCGCCAGCGCTGCTCCAGCGGCTTGAGCAACACGTTCTGCAGGCGCCAGGCTTCGGCCAGCGGCGCCAGATCCGCGACGCGGGCGGCGTAGAGCGTATCAATGAGTTCGCCGTAGATGTCGAGCTGGCTCTGCCCCGCGGCACCATTGCCCCGGCGCACCGGCTGGCTGCCTTCGTAGCCGGGCAGCCACGGAATCTCCAGCTCGGGCAGCCAGCGATCGCCCGCGATGCCGTACATGATCTGCAGCTGGTCGGGGTGTCCCGCCACCGCGCGCAGCAGCCATTGGCGCCACGCCTCGGCCTCTTCGCGATAGCCGGCGTTGAGCAAGGCGTACAGCGTCAGCGCCGAGTCGCGCAGCCAGCAATGGCGGTAGTCCCAATTGCGGCTGCCGCCCAGCGCTTCAGGCAGCGAGGTCGTCGGCGCGGCGATGATCCCGCCCGTCGGCTGAAACGTCAGCAGCTTCAGCGTGATCAGCGAACGCACCACGGCATCGCGACGCCCGTCGCCCGGCCCGTCCCAATGACAGCGTTTGGCCCATTCCTGCCACCACGACACGGTGCGGTCCATGCTTTCGACGCGGTCCGGCACGAACCGGGGCGTGCGGTGCGAGCGGTGATAGGACAGCGTGAACGGCACGACGCGGCCCGGATGCAGCGAGAACCGCGCCGTGGTCTTCATGTCGTGGCCTTCGAGCTCGATGGGCGTATGCAGCTCGACCGCGTCCGGGCCCGCGATGGCGTTCAGGCCATAATCGCGCCGCCGCACCCACGGCACGCTCTGACCGTAGTTGAAGCGCAGGATCAGCTCCATGTCCATCTGCACATGGCCGGACTCGCCGCGCACGATGCGCACTACGTCCACGCGCTCGTCGTCATCGCTGAGCGGCATGAAGTCGTACACCAGCACCGAGCCCGTACGGGTCTCGAAGCGGGTCTCCAGCACCGCCGTGTCGGGCACGTAGCGGCGGGACGTCGACTTGATCTTGCCGTGCGGCGCGATCAGCCAGCGCCCGTGACGCTGGTCGCCCAGCAAGGCGGCAAAGCACGCGGGCGAATCGAAATGCGGCAGGCACAGCCAGTCGATCGAGCCGTCGCGCGCCACCAGCGCGGCGGACAGCATGTTGCCGATGAGTCCGTAGTCCTCCAGGGGTTTGGACATGCGCGCCTCAGCCCGCGCCGCGGAATTCGGGGTATAGCGTCATGCCGCCGTCCACGAAGAGCGTGGTGCCGGTGACGTAGTCGGACGCATCGCTGGCCAGCCACACGGCCGCCTGTGCGATGTCCTCGGGCTCGCCGATCCGGCCGTAGGGGATGAGTTCCAGCAGCTTGGCCAGCGCCTGCGGGGTGTCCCACGCTGGCTGGTTGATCGCGGTGCGGATGGCGCCGGGCGCAATGGAGTTGACCCGGATGCGGTCGGGCGCCAGCTCCTGCGCCAGGGATTTCATCAGCAGCGAAATGCCGCCCTTGGACGCGGCGTAGTTCACCTGGAACGCCCAGGGGATCACTTCGTGCACCGAGCTGATGAAGAGGATGTTGCCCACCGAGCGGTTCTGGCGGGAGGGATCGGGCGGCTGCGTCTTGAAGGCTCGGGCCGCCGCGCGGGCGCACAGGAAGTGGCCGGTCAGGTTTACGTCGATCACGCGCTGCCAGTCTGCGAGCGTCATGTCGGCAATGGGCGACGGATGCTCAACCCCCGCGTTGTTGACCAGGATGTCCACCCGTCCGAAGTGCTGCACGGCTTGCTCGAACAGATGGTCGACGTCGGCCTCGCGGCTGATGTCTGCCGCGGCTGCGACCGCCGTCCCGCCGCTCCGCTGGATCGATTCCACCACCGCCGCGCCCCGGGCTTGGGAGTCTCCGCCCGCCCGGTGGTTCACCACCACTCGCGCTCCCGCTTCGGCAAGTCCGATTGCGGTGGCGCGCCCAATGCCTGAAGACGCGCCTGTCACCACGGCCACGCGGCCGTTCAGGTCAGTCGTGTGCTGCATGCCAGTCTCCTTGGCGGCCGGCGTGTGGCCAAGCTGCCGGTATAGAGGGTTTCAGGGTAGTCCCGCCCGGGGGGCCGGCGCAACCCGGCGGCGGGAGGATGCCGCTACGCGCAGGGTTTTCGCTGGACCGCCCCATGCGGCGCGGCGCTCTGCTGCAAGCGGCATTCCTGCCCGCTATCACGCAATACGCAACAACATAGGTTGCATAAGATCGCATGCACTTCTATCATGCAACTTATCAAGTATCGTAACCACCGCGTGAGGGTCTCACCATGCACTACGACGTCATCATCATCGGCGGCAGCTTTGCCGGCCTGTCCGCTGCCATGCAACTGGCGCGCGCCCGCCGGCGGGTGTTGCTGGTCGACGCGGCCAAACCCCGCAACCGCTATGCCGCGCACGCGCACGGCTTTCTTGGGCAGGACGGCGTGCCGCCGCACGAGATCGTAGCCACCGCCCGCGCGCAACTTGCCCGCTATCCGACCGTTGCCTTCCTGGACGGCGAGGCGGTCCAGGCCCAGCCGCAAGATGGCGGATTCGGCATCGTCATGGCGGACGGCAAGCAGGTACGCGGCGCGCGCCTGATCCTGGCCACCGGCATGCGCGACGAGTTGCCGCCGCTGCCTGGACTTGAGGAACGCTGGGGGCAGACGGTGCTGCACTGCCCGTACTGCCATGGCTACGAAGTCGCAGGCAATCCACTGGGCGTGCTGGCCGCGCATCCGATGTCCGCCCATCAGGCGATGATGCTGCCCGACTGGGGGCCGACCACGTACTTCACGCAAGGGCAGTTCGAACCTTCGCCAGAAGACGCGCAGCATCTCGCCGCGCGTGGCGTCCACATCGAGCGCACGCCGGTAGTCGCGCTGCTGGGCGCAGCGCCCGCCTTGGACGGCGTCGTGCTGGCCGCTGGACGCGAGGTGCCGCTGCGCGCGCTGTTCGTCGCCAGCCGCGCACACATGGCCAGTCCGCTTGCCGACCAGCTGGGATGCGCGTTCGACGAGGGGCCGCTGGGACCCGTGATCCGCGTGGACGAGCTGAAGCAGACCACGGTGCCCGGCGTGTACGCCGCCGGCGACGCGTCCACACCGATGTCCAACGCCACGCTGGCCAGCGCCTCCGGCGTCATGGCCGGCGTCTGCGCGCACCGGTCGCTGGTCATGGCGTAAGCAGTCTTTGGCCTGAACCCCCGGCCGTGCATAATGGCGGGATTGGCGGCCCGGGCTCCGGCATGGAGCACGGGCCGCAAGTTCATCCGACAACGAATCCAGGAGCAGCCGTGCTGGATCCCATCCTCGCCGAACTTTCCACCACCCTGCCCGCTGCCAAGTCAGTCGAGCAGTTGACCCGCCCGCTGCTGGACATGCTGGGCGCCGTCACCGGACTTGAATCCACCTACCTCACCGCCATCGACCTTAAGGCCGACCTGCAGCATGTGCGCTACGCGCGCAACGTGGGGCAGCTGCAGATACCGGAAGGACTGTCCGTGCCCTGGGACGACACGCTGTGCAAGCGCGCGCTGGACGAAGGCCGCATGTGCACCAGCGACGTGTCGCAATGCTGGCCGGATTCAGACGCGGCCCGGCAGTTGGGCATCCAGACCTACGTCAGCGCGCCGGTGCGCGCCGATGACGGCGCCCTGTACGGCACGCTGTGCGCCGCCAGTGCCCGGCGGCACGACATCAGCCCGCAGGCCGAAGCGGTGCTGAAGCTTTTTTCCAGCGTAATCGCCAGCTTCATCGAACGCGAAATGCTCGTTGAACAGCTGCACTCGGCCAACGTCCAGCTCATGTCCTATGCGCTGACCGACACGCTGACGGGCCTGCCCAATCGGCGTGCCGTCTATGAGGCGCTGGACCGGCTGCTGGCGCGCGCCGTGCGCGAAAACGGCAGCGTGCTGGTCGGCGTCATCGATCTGGATGGTTTCAAGAGCATCAACGACACGTACGGCCACCAGGCGGGCGACCTCTTTCTGCAGGAAGTCTCGCGGCGCATGGCGGCGGCGCTGCGCGGGTCGGACATGCTGGGACGCGTGGGTGGCGACGAATTCGTGCTCATCGGGCCCGGCCCCGCGCTGACGGGCAAACGTGCCGACGAAGGCGGCGTGAGCCAACAGGCCGAGCCCGACGAGGCCGCCCGAGCGATGGAAGAACGCGTCCTGGCCGCCTCCATGGGCCGTTATCGGCTGGGCGACGCCACCGTGGCCTACGAAGGCGCCAGCGCCGGCGTCGTGGCGCTGGACCCCGCGGGCCTGGACGCGGAGGCGGCTGTCCGACTGGCCGATACCCGCATGTATGAAATCAAGCACGCGCGCCGGGCGGCGCGGGTCATTCACTGATCGATCGCGCGGCGCATCTACCGTTGAAGCGGCGGCGCGCGACCATTCGTCGAAGCGCCGGCGCGCTCGCTCCGGAAAGCGCGGACGCGCGGCTGTTCCTTTGAAGCGCGGACGCGCGGCTGTTCCTTTGGAACGCGGACGCGCGGCTATTGCAGCCGCGCCTTGAAGAACGCCGTCACCTGGGCGTTCAGTTCACGATGAAACGCCAGCCGATCAATACCCGCCTCGTCGCGGCAGATGCCGGGCAGCGCCTCGGCCTGTTCAGCCGAGCACGGCGCTAGAAACGCGTAATGTCCCGCGCCCGCAGCCACCCGAAAATCCGGCGTGGCGCCCAGGCCCTGGCGCACGGCCTCGACGCTGGCCGGGCTGACGCCTTCGCCGCCCCGCTCCGACGCCCATAGCTGAATGGGTAGCGTCACGCGCTTGAGCGCATCGCCCGGAAACACGTTGAGCGGATCGGCAATGACCGCCGCCTTGATGCGTGGCTCCGCCGGATAGGGTTGCTGCGGCACCTTCCCGGCTGCGATGTCGCGGCACATCGGCAGCGACGGCTGGTCAGCGCAGATCGCCAGCCCCGCCGCCAGGTCCGGCGCCGCGCCGGCCAGCACCAGGCCCGTATACCCGCCGCGCGAAAAACCGAAGAAGCCGATCCTATTGGGATCGATCCTTGCCTTGTCCGGCCACGCGCCGGTCATGTAGTCGATCAGCCGGCGCATTTCGCGGGGCCGGGTGGAAAAGATCGACAAATATCCCTGCCGGGATTTGTCCTGCGCGTTGTCGCCCACGTGGTTGATCGCCGCCACCACGAAGCCGGCATCCGCCAGCGCGGCCGCGGTGTCGTGGTGGCTGAGATACGAGCCCGCCGAGCCGTGCGACATGACGATGAGCGGATAGCGCCCTTCCGGCGCCTTGCAGCCCTGCACCCCTTGAATGGCGACGCGGCCCACCTTGATTTCCGCTGCGGGTTCGGCGCACGGTGTCCAGACCGCGCCTTGCAGGCCCGGGCCGTTCTGGTCCATCGGCAGGTTCAGGCGCTGGAAGCCGGCGGCTTGCGCCGCACCGCCAGAAAGCGCCAGGACGGCAGGAATCAGAACGTGCAGGAATTTCGAGGCGTAGGTCATGCGGGCAAGTTGAGGAAAAGCGTTGAATCGATTTGTCGCGCGCAGGGTATCGGCAATACCAGTATTCGGGCTTGTCTTGTTGCCATTTTCAGCCGGCACCAGAATGCCGCTTTCGACATTCACGAAGCCCAAGGTTTTACCCCATCATGCAGATTTCCTTGTTGCACACCATCGACAGCAATCCGGCGATTTTCGAGCAGGCAGCCCGCGACGCGGGATTGGCCGCCGACGCGCTGCGCCATGCCGTGCGGCCGGCGTTCAGGATTGCCGTTGATCAGGCGCGGGCCACGGCCAGCGCGATACCCGGCAGCGTGCAGGACGACATTACGGCGGCGTTGCAGGACTTGGCGGCCGGCGCGGACGCCGTGATTGTCACATGCGCCACGCTCGGTCCCGTCGTTGACGGCATCACGGGGATAGGCGCCCCCGTCATCCGCGCGGATGAGGCGCTGGCGCACGCGGCGGCTCGCGCAGGCGCCCGCATCGTGGTGCTGTGCGCCGTCGAATCCACCCTCGCGGCCAATCGCGCGCTGTTCGAACGCCATGCGCGACCGGTCAACGCCACGGTCGACGTGCGTCTGGTGCCCCTTGCCTGGGATCTGTTCAAGCGCGGCGAGACGGCCGCATGTCTTGCTGCCGTCGCGCAAGCGGCCCGCGACGCCCAGGAAGGCGGCGCGGACGTGGTGGCATTTGCCCATCCGTGGATGGCGGACGCCGCCAGCGCCCTGCCCGCAGCGTGCCGTCCCCTGGACGCCGCCTCCGCATCCTTGGCGCTGGCGGCGCGGTTGGCGGCGCCCTGAGCCTGCCGCTTACCTCACCTTCCCTGCCTTCCACGCCGACAGCAGTTGCTCGTAGGGAATCGTCTCGCCCTTCGGCTTTTCATTGGCCAGCTTCTTCCAAGGCGCGTGCTGGTCCGACAGCCACTTGCTCGGATCGCTCTTGGGGTTGAGCTTCGGCGCGCACTGCGCCATGCCCGCCCGCTCAAGCCGCGCCATCACCTGATCCATTTCGTTGGCCAGGTTGTCCATCGCGGCCTGCGGGGTCTTTTCCCCTGTGACCGCGGTGGCGACGTTCTTCCACCAGAGCTGCGCCAGCTTCGGATAGTCCGGCACGTTGGTGCCGGTGGGCGTCCATGCCACGCGCGCGGGACTGCGGTAGAACTCGATCAGGCCGCCGTAGTTGGCCGCGTTCTTGGTGAAGAACTCGCTGTTGATATCGCTGTCGCGGATGAAGGTCAGGCCGGTAATGGACTTTTTGAGCGACACCGATTTGGACGTGACGAACTGCGCATACAGCCACGCGGCCGCCATCTTGTCGGGGTTGGTGGACTTGAAGAAGGTCCACGAGCCCACGTCCTGGTAGCCGTTCTGCATGCCGTCCTTCCAGTACGGGCCGTACGGCGACGGGGCCATGCGCCACTTCGGGGTGCCGTCGTCGTTCACGACGGGCAGCCCCTTCTTGGTCATGTCGGCGGTAAAGGCCGTGTACCAGAAGATCTGCTGGGCGATCTGGCCCTGCGCGGGCACGGGTCCGGCTTCCGAGAAGGTCATGCCCATGGCCTGCTGCGGCGCGAACTTCTTCATCCAGTCGATGTACTTGGTCAGCGCGTACACGGCGGCCGGGCTGTTCGTGGCCCCGCCGCGCGACACGGACGCGCCGACCGGCGTGCACTTGTCGTCGGCCACGCGAATGCCCCATTCGTCCACGGGCATGCCGTTGGGCAGGCCTTTGTCGGCCGCGCCCGCCATCGACAGCCACGCATCGGTGAAGCGCCAGCCCAGCGACGGATCCTTCTTGCCGTAGTCCATGTGACCGTAGACGCGCTTGCCGTCGATCTCCTTGACGTCGTTGGAGAAGAACGTGGCGATGTCTTCGTACGCCGACCAGTTGGTGGGCACGCCCAGTTCATAGCCGTACTTGGCCTTGAATTTTTCCTTCAGGTCCGGCCGCGCGAACCAGTCGGCGCGGAACCAGTACACGTTGGCGAACTGCTGGTCCGGCAACTGATACAGCTTGCCGTCGGGCGCGGTGGTGAACTTGGTGCCGATGAAGTCCTTCAGGTCCAGATCGGGATTGGTCCATTCCTTGCCGGCCCCGGCCATGTAGTCGGACAGCGGCAGGATGGCGCCGTAGCGGTAGTGGGTGCCAATCAGGTCGGAATCGGAGATCCAGCCGTCGTAGATGGACTTGCCGGACTGCATGGACGTCTGGAGCTTTTCGACGACGTCGCCTTCCTGGATGAGGTCGTGATTGACCTTGATGCCGGTGATTTCGGCAAAGGCCTTGGCCAGCACCTTGGACTCGTACTCGTGCGTGGTGATGGTTTCGGACACCACGCTGACCTCATTGACGCCCTTGGCCTTGAGCTTGGCCGCAGCGTCGATGAACCATTTCATCTCGGCCATCTGCTGTTCCTTGGACAGCGACGAAGGCTGGAACTCCGAATCGACCCACTTCTTTGCCTCCGGCTCGCCGGCCCAAGCCCCTGACGTTCCGATCAGGGCGATAGCGGCCGCCATGGCGTGCATGCGCAATTTCATGACCTGTCTCCTCGATAAGTCTTCCCCTATCGTGCTGCGGACCGCTGGCCGGGGAAGACGCTGGCCGATAGTCCTTTTCCTGACTGCCCGAAACCAACGAAGGGTCTGCGCCCTTCTCTCACCCTTTTTTCATGATGAAGGCCAGCAGCAGCATGGACAGCACGAAGCTGATCCACACCGATGGCGGCTGATCCAGCGAAAACCACTCGACCGCTTTCTGGCCAAAACCGAGGAACGCCAGGTTCAGCCACGCCGCGGCCATCAGGC
Organism: Achromobacter animicus; assembly: GCF_040775605.1. NCBI lineage: Bacteria > Pseudomonadati > Pseudomonadota > Betaproteobacteria > Burkholderiales > Alcaligenaceae > Achromobacter > Achromobacter animicus. Next base: position 2,796,198 of record NZ_JAYGJK010000001.1, on the reverse strand, counting down.
CGATGAACAGCCGGTCGCCGCGCGTGGTGCGCAAGGGGAGAAATCCCTTGCGCTCCTGCGTGGGCGACTTCAGCTCCCAGATCGTCATGCCCACCAGCATCAGCACGATGCAGCTGAAGAACACGGCAACCGGGGTGGTCCACACCATCCAGCTGAACATGGGCACGCCCTCCCGTAATTCCGATGCCTACACGCGGCCCATCGCGAAGCCCTTCGCGATGTAGTGCCGAACGAACCAGATGACGATGCCGCCCGGCACGATGGTCAGCACGCCCGCGGCCGCCAGCACGCCCCAATCCATGCCGGATGCCGATACGGTGCGCGTCATGGTCGCGACGATGGGCTTGGCGTTCACCGACGTGAGCGTGCGCGCCAGCAGCAGCTCCACCCAGCTGAACATGAAGCAGAAGAACGCCGCCACGCCCACGCCCGACTTGATGAGCGGCAGGAAGATCGTCAGGAAAAAGCGCGGAAACGAGTACCCGTCGACATAGGCGGTCTCGTCGATCTCACGCGGCACGCCGGACATAAAGCCTTCCAGGATCCACACTGCCAGCGGCACGTTGAACACCAGGTGCGCCAGCGCCACCGCCAGGTGCGTGTCCATCAGGCCGAACGAGCTATACAGCTGGAAGAACGGCAGCAGGAATACCGCCGGCGGCGTCATGCGGTTGGTGAGCAGCCAGAAGAACACATGCTTGTCGCCGATGAAGCGGTAACGCGAGAACGCATAGGCGGCCGGCAGCGCCACGGCCAGCGAGACGACCGTGTTGATGACGACGTAGATCAGCGAATTGATGTAGCCGGAATACCAGGCCGGGTCGGTGAAGATGGTGCGGTAGTGCTCGAACGTGAAGTCGCGCGGCCAGAGCGTCAGCGTGCTGACGATCTCGGTGTTCGACTTGAACGACATGTTCAGCATCCAGTACAGCGGCAGGATGGCGAACACCAGGTACAGCGTCAGGAAGGCGCCGCGCCACCAGGTGGATTTCTCACGCATTGCCCCGCTCCTCGTCGAAACCGCCCGTGGTGCCCGCGCGCTGCATCCAGTTGTAGAGAATGAAGCAAAGCAGCAGGATGATCAGGAAGTAGATGATCGAAAACGCCGCAGCGGGGCCCAGGTCGAACTGCCCCACCGCCTTCTGCGTCAGGTACTGCGACAGGAAGGTCGTGGCGTTGCCCGGGCCGCCGCCGGTCAGCACGAACGGCTCGGTGTAGATCATGAAGCTGTCCATGAACCGCAGCAGCACCGCAATCATCAACACGCCGCGCATCTTGGGCAGCTGGATGTACCGGAACACGGCAAAGCGCGAGGCGCCGTCGATCCGCGCGGCCTGGTAGTAGGCGTCCGGAATGGCGCGCAGCCCCGCGTAGCACAGCAGCGCAACCAGCGGCGTCCAGTGCCACACGTCCATGACCAGCACCGTGACCCAGGCGTCGACGTCGTTGCCCGTGTAGTTGTAGTCCACGCCCAGCCAGGACAACGTGGCGCCGAGCAGCCCGATGTCGGTGCGGCCGAACACCTGCCAGATGGTGCCGACCACGTTCCACGGAATCAGCAGCGACAGCGCGATAATCACCAGCACGGCCGACGCGCGCCAGCCGCTGGCCGGCATCGACAGCGCCAGCAGGATGCCCAGCGGAATCTGGATCAGCAGCACCGCAAACGAAAACCCGATCTGCCGGAACAGCGCGCCGTGCAGTTCCTCGTCTTGCAGCACCGCGGCGAACCACTCGGTGCCGACGAACACGCGGCGCTCGGGCGAGATGATGTCCTGCACCGAATAATTGACGATGGTCATCAGCGGCAGGATGGCCGAGAACGCCACGCACAGCACAACCGGCATGACCAGGAACCAGGCCCGGTGATCGGTGGGTTTCATCGGATCAGTTCCTCGTCGCGGTAGAAGCAGGTGTGCGGGTTGAGCACGGTCAGCCACACCGTGGCGTCCTTGCCGCCGGCCACGACGTTGCTGCCCAGGCGGGCGCGCACCGGCGTGCCTTCAAAGTCAGCCACCAGCAGCGTGTAGGTGCCCACGTCCTGCACGCGTTCCACGCGCATGGGCACGGCGCCAGCCGTCCCGGGATCGGTCACGCGCAGGTATTCCGGCCGCACGCCCAGCTTGACGGGGCCCGCGCCTTCCAGCTTGACGGCCAGCTCGGCCGGCACGCCTTGCAACCGGTGCTGGCCCACCCTCAGCGCGCCGTCGCGCCACTGCGCCGGCAGGAAGTTCATGCCCGGCGACCCGATGAAATGGCCCACAAAGGTGTGCGCGGGCCGCTCGAACAGATCATCCGCGCTGCCCACCTGCACGGCGCGGCCGCGCGCCATGACCATGACCTGATCGGCAAAGGTCAGCGCCTCGGTCTGGTCGTGGGTCACGTAGATCAGCGTCAGCTTGAACTCGTGATGGATCTCTTTGAGCTTGCGGCGCAGTTCCCACTTGAGTTGCGGGTCGATCACGGTAAGCGGTTCGTCAAAGAGAATCGCGGACACGTCGCTGCGCACCAGGCCGCGGCCCAGCGAGATCTTCTGCTTGGCATCCGCCGTCAGCCCGCTGGCCCGGCGGTCCAGCACGTTGGACATTTCCAGCATTTCGGCGATGCGGCCCACGCGCTCGCGGATGCGATCGGGCGCAACGCCCCGGTTGCGCAGCGGAAACGCCAGGTTCTCCGCGACCGTCATGGTGTCGTACACCACCGGAAACTGGAACACCTGCGCGATGTTGCGCGCCTGCGGGGTCTTGTCGGTGACGTCCTGCCCGTCGAACAGGATGCGCCCGTGTGAGGGTCGCAAGAGGCCCGACACGCAGTTGAGCAGCGTGGTCTTGCCGCAGCCGGAGGGCCCGAGCAAAGCATAGGCCCCGCCGTCGCGGAAGGTGAACTGCAGCGGCAGCAGGGCGTAGTCGTCGTCGGACTTGGGATGGGCGACGTACGAATGGGACAGGTCCAGCTCGATCTGCGCCATCAGGCCACCTCGCCCGCGCCCGCCGGCTGCCGGGGCGCCGCGAGCAGCGCGCCGTCCGGGCCAAACGCGTAGGTCTGCGCGGGGTCGAAATACAGCCGCACATGCTCGTCCAGCGTGTACCGGTGCACGCCGGGCAGTTGGGCGACCACGTCGCCCGCAGCCGTCTCGGCATGCACGAACGTGTCGGACCCGGAGATCTCGGCCAGCTTGACCCGGCCGGGCAGTTCGACGTGTCCGGGCCGCAATTCCACATCAAGCGCGCCGGCGCGCAGACCGGCCGTGATTTCGGCGTCCGCGCCCGCCGGCAGCGCGCGGTCCACCGCCACGCCGCCCTGAAGCACGAACCCGCCGTTATGGCGGCGGGCGGCGAACAGGTTCATGGGCGGGTCGCTGAAGGCGCGGGCCACGCGGATCGAATTGGGCCGGTGAAAAACCTCGGCCGTTGGGCCGTATTGCAGCAGTTCGCCCGCGTCCAGAACGGCGGTGTGGCCGCCGAGCAACAGCGCCTCGCCCGGTTCGGTGGTGGCGTAGACCACGGTCGACCGCCCCTGCGCGAACAATTCCGAGAGTTCGTCGCGCAATTCCTCGCGCAGTTTGTAGTCCAGGTTGACCAGCGGCTCGTCCAGCAGGATCAGCGGCGCATCCTTGGCCAGCGCGCGCGCCAGCGCCACGCGCTGCTGCTGCCCGCCCGACAGTTCGGACGGATAGCGGTCCAGCAAATGGTCGATGTGCAGCCGCGCCGCCATGGCGTGGACTTTTTCACGCGTGTCGCGCTCGCCGCGCAGCTTGAGCGGCGAGGCGATGTTGTCGTAGACCGACATGGACGGATAGTTGATGAACTGCTGGTAGACCATCGCCACGTTGCGCTGGCGGACGGGCACGCCGGTGACGTCGGCGCCGTCGACCCGCACGTGGCCCTCGGAAGGCCGGTCCAGCCCGGCCATGATGCGCATCAGCGAGGTCTTGCCGGCCAGGGTGGCCCCCAGCAGGACGGTCATGGCTCCCGGAACCGGGGCCAGGCTCATGGGATACAGGTGCGTCTGCGAGCCGGCCCGCAAAGCTATCCCGTCCAAGGTCAGCTGCATCTAGTCTCCTCAACCTACTTATACGTCCCTGTTTTCTACGGACTTCGGTATTCGGCACAGCGTCCCAGCTTGCGCGCCCCCACGTTCCCGCGCGGGCGCAACACGATGAGCATACTCTTTCAGATGGCTTTCGTTTTTTGTGCGTTTTACTGAAGAAGCGAACAAAAAACAATCTTGCGGTGCGTCATTATTTTTCGCTTTTGTTGTTTTATCATTCGAACATGACACTGAATCCACGACAGAGCGCGCTGATCGAAATGGTGCGGGCCCAGGGCTCGGCCTCGATCGAAGAGCTTGCCAAACGTTTCGACGTCACGCTGCAGACCGTGCGGCGGGACGTCAACATCCTTTCGGAAGCCGGCCTGCTGTCGCGCTTTCATGGCGGGGTGCGCATTGAAGCCTCCACCATCGAGAACATCGCCTACCGCAAGCGCCAGGGGCTGCACGCCGCGGGCAAGCAGCGCATCGCCGAAGCCGTGGCCCGCGCCGTGCCGGACGGCTGTTCGCTGATGCTGAACATCGGCACCACCACCGAAGCCATTGCGCGCGCGCTGCTGCGCCATCGCGGACTGCGCGTCATCACGAACAACCTGCACGTGGCCGACATCCTGTCCGACAACCCGGATTGCGAAGTCATAGTCGCCGGCGGCGTGGTGCGCTCGCGCGACCGCGGCATCGTCGGCGAAGCCACGATGGATTTCATCCGCCAGTTCAAGGTCGACATCGGCCTGATCGGCATTTCGGGCATCGAGGCCGACGGCACCCTGCGCGATTACGACTTCCGCGAAGTGCGCGTGGCGCGCACGATCATCGAGCAGTCGCGCGAGGTCTGGCTGGCCGCCGACAGCAGCAAGTTCAAGCGCCAGGCCATGGTGGAACTGGCGCATATCTCGCAGATCGACCGCTTCTTCACCGACGCGCATCCGCAGGAACCGCTGGCACAAGTGTTGCTGGACGCCGGCGTGCGCTGCGACGTCGCCGCCGCGCCGCACGTCCCCAAACCTACACCCTGACCCGAGCGCCGCCGCGGACGCATCGTCCGCGCAAGCCCCGCCGGCAAGCACATCGACGCATTTACCTCGCGGCCCTGCCGCCCTAAAAGAACATGAACCAACCCCTCGCCCCCGTCACCCCGCCCGACCGCAACCGTCTTCTGAACACGCTGGACAACACGCATTCCTGGGACGTCATCGTCATCGGCGGCGGCGCAACCGGCCTGGGCACGGCGGTCGACGCCGCCGCGCGCGGCTACCGGACGCTGCTGATCGAAGGCGCCGACTTCGCCAAGGGCACGTCCAGCAAGGCCACCAAGCTGGTGCACGGCGGCGTGCGCTATCTGGCGCAAGGCAACGTCAGCCTGGTGCGCGAGGCCCTGCATGAACGCGGCCTGCTCAACCGCAACGCGCCGCACCTGGTGTGGCCGCTGGGCTTTGTGGTGCCGGCCTACACGATGCTGGACCAGCCGTTCTACGGCATCGGCCTGAAGATGTACGACATGCTGGCCGGCAAGCTGAACCTGTCGCCCAGCCGCTGGCTGTCGCGCCGCGAAACGCTGGCCAACGCCCCGACCCTTGCGGAAACCGTCAGCGGGCGCAGCCTGAAGGGCGGCGTGCTGTACTACGACGGCCAGTTCGACGACGCGCGCCTGGCCATGAGCCTGATGCGCACGCTGTTCGACCTGGGCGGCACGGCAGTCAACTACGTGCGCGCCACGGGCCTGACCACCACCAACGGCAAGGTCGACGGCGTGACCGCACAGGACGTGATCGGCGGCGCGTCGTTCACGCTGCGCGCGCGCTGCGTGGTCAACGCCACCGGCGTGTGGGTGGACGCCGTACGCCGCATGGAAGACAAGAACGCGCAGACGATGGTCGCGCCCAGCCAGGGCGTGCACCTGACGCTGCCGCAGGATTTCCTGCCCGGCAAGCGTGCCGTGCTGATTCCCAAGACCGACGACGGCCGCGTGCTGTTCGTGGTGCCCTGGAACGGCCACACCATCGTCGGCACCACCGACACGCCGCGCCAGGATCTGCCGCTGGACCCGGACGCCGGCGCACAGGACGTGGATTTCATCCTGAGCACCGCCGCGCGCTATCTCAGCCGCAAACCGACGCGCGACGACGTGACCAGCGTCTGGGCCGGCCTGCGTCCGCTGGTCAAGGCGACCGGCGAAGCCTCCACCAAGAAGCTGTCGCGCGAGCACACGATTCTGGTGTCCAAGGCCGGCCTCGTGACGGTCACCGGCGGCAAGTGGACGACATACCGCCGCATGGCGCAGGACGTGGTCGACACCGCCATCCAGCATCAGTTGCTGACGCAGGCCTCGTGCCGCACCGAATCATTGCCGCTGCATGGCGCCAATGGTCTTGCACCGTCGCAGGAACACGCCGGCACGCCGGACAGCTACTACGGCAGCGATCTGGCGACGTTGCAGGCGTTGCCCGGCGCGCAGCGCATGCTGGTCAAGGCCAGCGGCCTGACCGAAGCGCACGTGCGTTTTGCGGCGCGCTTTGAACTGGCGCGCAGTGCCGAGGACGTGTTGGCGCGCCGCAACCGCGCGCTGTTCCTGGATGCCGAGGCCGCGATGCTGGCCGCGCCGGAAGTGGCCCGCATCCTGGCCGAGGAACTGGGCCACGACGCGGCCTGGCAGCAGCGCACGCTGCAGGACCTGGCCACCGTCGCGGCGACCTATCGCCTGAAGTAGTTCGCTACGGTAAACCGCTACGGCACGCGCAGGCGGCTTTCCCGGATCAACGATTCGAACACACGCAGCAGGTCGGGATCGAACTTCGATCCCGACTCCTGGTTCAGGATGTCCATGATCTGCGTGTGCGAGCGCGCCGGATGGTAGGGCCGCGTATCGCCCAGCGCATCGTAGGAATCGGCCACCGAGATGATCCGCGCATGCAGCGGGATGGCGTGGCCAGCAAGACCGTCCGGATAACCGGAGCCGTCGACATGCTCGTGATGGTGCCGCACCGCCAGCGCAATGGCTTCGCGCTGCGGCATCGCGGTCTGCATGATGAGGGCAGCGCCCGCGGCGGCGTGCGCCTTCATGATTTCCCAGTCTTCCCATACCAGCCGGTGCGGGCTGTGCAGCACACGATCGGGCGTGGCGATCTTGCCCACGTCGTGAAGCCGCGCGGCCACGGCAATGACGTCCACCTCGTGCTCCGGCAGTCCACAGGCTTCGGCCAGCGCCACGCTCAGCGCAGCCACTCTATTGCAATGCCGGCCGGTGGCCGGGTCACGCGCCTGTATTGCGGCAAAGAGCGCCGCTTCATAGGATCCTGCGGATATGTCGGGTACGTCGGGGGGCATTGGAAAACTGCGCGCCGCACTGGCGTGGCGGCGCGCGCATATCGGAAAGCCGGAATTCTGACACAATTCGCAACGATGTCCGGCCGCCGCGCGTCTGGCGCGCGGGCCGGGCTTCGCCTTCCTGCTGTTGTGCCGAGACGGCGTTCAGTCCTTCAGGCGTTCCAGCAGCGCCTTGGCCACGCCCACCGACGAGCCGGGATTCTGCCCCGTGATGAGCAGGCCGTCGCTGACCACATGCGACTGCCAGTCCGGCCCGCTGCTGTACAGCCCGCCCAGCTTTTTCAGCTCGTCTTCCACCAGGAACGGCACCACATCGGTCAACTGCACGGCGGCTTCTTCCGCATTGGAAAAGCCCGTGACCTGCCTGCCCTGCACCAGCGGCTTGCCGTCGGCGGTCTTGGCATGGCGCAGCACGCCCGGCGCATGGCACACGGCCGAGACCGGCTTGCCCGCGGCCAGCATGGTCTCGATCAGCGCCACCGATTTGGCGTCCTCGGCCAGATCCCACAGCGGGCCGTGACCGCCCGGGTAGAAGACCGCGTCGTAATCCGACGCCTGCACTTCGGATAGCCGGCGCGTGGACGCCAAAACGCGCTGCGCGTCCGCGTCTTTCTGGAAGCGGCGCGTGTCGTCGGTCTGGGCGTCAGGATCGTCGCTCTTGGGATCCAGCGGCGGCTGGCCGCCCAGCGGCGAGGCCAGCGTGATCTTCGCGCCCGCGTCCAGGAACGCGTAGTACGGCGCCGCAAACTCTTCCAGCCAGAAACCCGTCTTGCGGCCCGTGTTGCCCAGCGTGTCGTGGGAAGTCAGCACAATCAGGATGTTCATGTAGCGCTCCATTCGTCAGGGCCGACGCGCACAATGCGCTTGCCGGCGTTTTCACCCTTGAGCAGCCCGATCAGCCCGCGCGGGGCGTTCTCCAGGCCGTCGACCACGTCTTCACGGTATTTGATGCGTCCTTGCTTGATGAGGTCCTGCATGGCCTCGCGGAATTCGCCGTAGCGATGCGCGTATTCGTTGAAGATGATGAAGCCCTGCATCCGCAGCCGCTTTGTCAGGATGGTGCGCATCAGCAGCGCCAGGCGATCCGGGCCCTCGGGCTGGCTGGTGGCGTTGTAAGCCGAGATCAGGCCGCAGACGGGGATGCGGGCGCGCGGGTTCAACAAGGGCAGCACGGCATCGAAGACCGCGCCGCCGACGTTTTCGAAATACACGTCGATGCCTTGCGGCGCCGCCTTTGCCAGGCGCCCGGGCAGGTCCGGCTGACGGTGGTCCACGCATTCGTCAAAGCCAAGTTCCTCGACCACGTAGCGGCACTTGTCCGGCCCGCCCGCAATGCCGACGACCCTGCAGCCGTGGATCTTGGCGATCTGGCCGACCACCGCGCCGACCGCGCCGCTGGCCGCGGCGACGACGACCGTTTCACCGGCCTTGGGCTCGCCGATGTCCAGCAGCCCCATGTAGCCGGTGAAGCCCGGCATGCCCAGCACGCCCAGCGACCACGACGGGTTTTCGGGATTGGCGCCCAGGCGCAACAGGCCGGCGCCGTCGGACACCGCGAAATCCTGCCAGCCGGTCTGCGCCAGGACCCACTCGCCGACCTGAAACTGCGGATTGTTGGAGGCCTGGACGCGGGTGACCGTGCCGCCCACCATCGGCTCGCCGATCTGCACGGGCTCGGCATAGGACGGCGCGTCGCTCATGCGGCCGCGCATGTAGGGGTCGAGCGACAGATAGACGGTGCGCAGCAGCACCTGGCCCGGTCCCGGTTGAGGGATGTCGCCGGTTTCCAGGCGGAAGTCGGCATCGGTGGGTTCGCCGTGCGGCCGGGCGGCCAGCACGATGCGGCGGTTGGTGGATGCGGATTGCGGCATGAGGTTCGGTCTCCTTCGTAGCGCCGGCCGGGCCTTGCGGACAACCCCGGGCGGCAGGTGGGGAACCGGCCCATTACACCACCCACGGCCGCGCGGCCGGCTTGAAACCCTGTTGATCGAACCCTCTTTTAATTAATTAAGTCTTTAATTAGAATCTGCCGCATGTCTTCCCCCACTCGCCTTCCCGCCCGCCGGCCCGGCCGCCCGCCCCGTCCGGACAACGCCGCCGCCCGCGCCAATCTCCTGGATCTGGCCACGCAATTGTTCGCCGCCCAGGGCGTCGCCGCCACCACCATCGCCAACATTGCGCAGCGGGCGGGCGTGACGCCGGCGATGCTGCATTACTACTTCAAGAGCCGGGATCAGTTGATCGACGCAGTGGTGCTGGAACGGATCGTGCCCGTGATCGGATTTGTGTGGGCGCCCGTGCCGCTGGAGGGCGGTGGGGCCGTCATCGACGGGGCTCCCGCCTCCGGGCCCGGCGCATCGCCCGACCCGGCCGCCGCCGCCCGCGGTTTCATCACCGAAGTGGTCGGCCGCGTGGTGCAAAGCGCCACGGAAAAGCCCTGGCTGCCGTCGTTGTGGATGCACGAGGTCGTCAACGAAGGCGGCCAGTTGCGAGATCGCGTGCTGCGCCATCTGCCGTCGGACCGGCTGCAGGCGTTCGCGGGCCTCATCGCCGAATGCCAGCGCCGCGGCGCCATCACGCCGGGCGTGGAACCGCGCCTCGTGTTCCTTTCCATCCTCGGCCTGACCCTGTTGCCGCTTGCCACGTCCAACCTGTGGCGCCGCATCTGGCAGGACGACCCGGTGGCGCAGTCGATCGATAACGAGGCGATTGCGGCCCACGCCATCGCCATGCTGACCGGCGGCCTGTTCGCGCCGTCTCTACCCTCCCCGACTCCAGGACGCTGACCATGCGCACCTTACGCCGCCTGTCCGCCCCCCTCGCCTTGCTGCCGCTCTTCGGCTGCGGCAATAACGACCAGCCGTTCTATCAGGGCTATGTCGAAGGCGATTACGTGTATGTCGCCTCGTCCGAACCGGGCCGCCTGGACACCCTGGTGGTGCGGCGCGGCCAGCAGGTCGATGCCAACCAGCCGCTGTACGCACTGGACGCCACACGCGAGGCCGCGGCACGCGATCAGGCGCAGGCAGAAGCGGCCGCGGCGCGCGCGCAATTGGAGGACATCGCCACCGGCAAGCGGGCGCCGGAGGTCGACGTCAGCCTGGCGCAATTGGCGCAGGCGCAGGCCGCCAGCCGCCGGTCCGCGGCGCAGCTGGCCCGCGACAATGCGCAGTTCCGCATCGGCGGCATCGCGCGCTCGCAGTTGGACGACAGCCGCGAACAGGCGCAGTCGGACGCGGCGCGCGTTCGCGAACTTCAGGCGCAGGTCGAGGTAAACCGGCTGCCCGGCCGCGACGAGGCCCGGCGCGCGCAGGCCTCCCAGGTGGAGGCCGCCGACGCCGCGCTGGCGCAGGCCGAGTGGACGTTGAACCAGAAGCAGCTGGCCGCGCCGGCCGCCGGGCGGATCTTCGACACCATGTACCGCGTAGGCGAATGGGTGCCGGCCGGCAGTCCGGTCGTGAGCCTGCTGCCGCCCGGCAACATCAAGGTGCGGTTCTTCGTGCCGGAGACGGTGGTCGGGTCGCTGAAGATCGGCCAGCAGGCCACGCTGCGCTGCGACGGCTGCGGCGATCCGATCCCCGTGCGCATCGACTACGTGTCTGACCAGGCCGAATACACGCCGCCGGTCATCTACAGCCGCGAAAGCCGCAGCAAGCTGGTGTACATGGTGGAGGCCCGCCCCGCCCCCGACCAGGCGGCGCGGCTGCATCCGGGTCAGCCGGTGGAGGCGACGCTGCCATGAACGCGCCCGACGCCGGCGGCAACGTCATCGACGTACGCGGCCTGAACAAGCACTTCGGCAACAAGCATGTCGTGAACGACGTGTCGCTGCAGGTTCGCGAAGGCGAAATCTTCGGGTTCCTGGGGCCCAACGGCAGCGGCAAAACGACGTGCATCCGCCTCATGTGCGGCCTGCTCACGCCGGATTCCGGCAGCGGCACATGCCTGGGCTACGACATCCTGCGCGACAGCGCCGAGATCAAGCGCAACGTCGGCTACATGACGCAGAAGTTCTCGTACTGGGAGGACCTGACCATCCGCGAGAACCTGGACTTTGTCGCGCGCATGTACGGCATGCCGCAGCGCAAGGAGGCCGTGGACCGCGCCCTGCAGGACCTCGGGCTGCAAACGCGCGCCGGGCAATTGACGGGCTCCTTGTCCGGCGGGTGGAAACAGCGCCTGGCGCTGGCCGCCTGCCTGCTCCACCAGCCCCGCCTGTTGCTGCTGGACGAACCCACGGCCGGCGTGGATCCGACGGCGCGGCGCGACTTCTGGGAACAGCTGCATGAACTGGCGGCGCGCGGCATCTCGGTGCTGGTCAGCACGCATTACATGGACGAGGCTGAACGCTGCCACAAGCTGGCCTACATCTCGTACGGCAAGCTGCTGACGCAAGGCACCGCCGACGAGGTCATCGCCGAGCAGCAACTGACCACCTGGGCGATCCACGGCGTCAACCTGGTGCCGTTGGGCCAACAACTGCGCAGTGCGCCCGGCGTCGACCAGACGGTCGCGTTCGGCTCCGCGCTGCACGTCAGCGGCCGGGACGCGGCCACGCTGGAAAGCACGCTGCGCGCGGCCATCGCAGGCCAGGATCTGCGCCTGGAACGCATCGACACCAGCCTGGAGGACGTCTTCATCTACCTGATGAACCGGTCCACCGACAACTTCGCGGGCCAGCCATGACAGCGCGCCTGAACGGCTTTTCGTGGTCGCGCTGGTGGAGCATGGTGCTCAAGGAGTTCCTGCAGCTGCGCCGCGACCGCATTACCTTCGGCATGATCGTGGGCCTGCCGATCATGCAGCTCGCGCTCTTCGGTTATGCCATCAACACCGATCCGCGCCAGATGCCCACCGCCATCATCGCGGCGGACCACAGCCCGTTCACGCGCAGCTTCATCGCGGCGATGCGCTCGTCGGACTACTTTCACATCGTCGAGGAACTGGACACCGAGGAAGCGGGCCGCGCCGCGCTGGCGCAGGGCCGCGTGCTGTTCGTCGTGACCATTCCGCCGGATTTCACGCGCAGCCTGCTGCGCGGCGAACGACCGGCGCTGCTGATCGAAGCCGATGCCACCGACCCCATGGCGACCGGGATGGCGCTGGGCGCAGCAACGCAGCTGACGCAGGCCGTCGCGCAAAAGGATTTGACCGGACCGCTTGCCAGTCTGGCGGGCGGCCAGCCGCCTTTCGACGTGCGCATCCACCAGCTCTACAACGAAGAGCAGATCTCGCAATACAACACCGTGCCGGGGCTGATGGGCGTGATCCTGACGATGACGCTGGTGATGATGACCGGACTGGCGATGACCCGCGAGCGCGAACGCGGCACCATGGAAAACCTGCTGGCGATGCCGGTGCGGCCGATCGAGGTGATGACGGGCAAGATCGTGCCGTACATCGCCATCGGGTTGATCCAGGCCAGCATCATTCTCGCGGCGGCGCATTTCGTCTTCCACGTGCCCATCATGGGCAGCCTGCTGTCCGTGTACCTGGCCGCGCTGCTGTTCGTCGCGGCGAACCTGACCGTCGGCATCACGCTGTCGTCGCTGGCGCAGAACCAGTTGCAGGCGATGCAGCTGACCATGTTCTATTTCCTGCCGAACATGCTGCTGTCCGGCTTCATGTTTCCGTTCCAGGGCATGCCGATGTGGGCGCAGCACCTGGGCAACCTGCTGCCGCTGACGTATTTCAACCGGCTGATCCGCGGCATCCTGCTCAAGGGCAACGGCTGGTGGGACCTGTGGCCCAACATCTGGCCCCTGATGCTGTTCACCGTCATCGTCATGACCGCCGCCGTGAAGTTCTACCGCCGCACCCTGGATTGAAGCCCATGTCCCGCCCCCCCTTCACGCCCGCTTACCGCCCCCTGGTCTCGATGGCGCTGTGCGCGCTGCTGTCGGCCTGCGCGGTCGGCCCCGACTTCGATACGCCCGCCGCGCCGGACGTAGCAACCTATACGCCAGACGGGCAGGACGCGCTGCCCGCGGGCCAGCAGCGGCTGCAAGCGGGCGCCGACATTCCCGCGCAGTGGTGGCAATTGTTCCGGTCGGACGCGCTGGACCGGCTGGTGCGGCAGGCGCTGGACGCCAGTCCCACGCTGGAAGAAGCGCGTGCGCGCTTGCGGCAGGCGCAGGAAGACCTGGCCGCGGACACCGGCGGGCGCATGCTGCCCGCGGTGGACGGCAATCTGTCGGCGGCGCGCAAGAAGGTCGATCCCGCCGCCTATGGCGTGCCGGTGGCCGAGCCGCCCCCGCCTTTCACGCTGTACAACGCCTCGATCGACGTGTCCTACACGCTGGACGTGTTCGGCGCCAACCGCCGCGCGCTGGAAAGCCTGGCCGCGCAAACGGATTACCAGGCGCACGAGTTGCAGGCGGCGCGCATGTCGCTGGCGGCCAACGTGGTCACCGCCGCGATCCGCCAGGCGGATCTGGCCGAGCGGCTGACCGCCACGCGCGACCTGTTGGCGGCGCAAGTCAGCCAGCAGGACATCATGCGCAAGCGCCTGGACGCCGGCGGCATTGCCCTGGCCGATCTGCGCAACCAGGAGCTGCTGGTCGCGCAGACCCGCGCCACCGTGCCGCCGCTGGAATACCAGCTTGCGCAGGTGACCCACCAGCTTGCCACCTACCTGGGCGTGCTGCCCGCCGCCCTGGAAACGCCGCCGCTGCGCCTGGCAGACCTGACGCTGCCGCCCGACGTTCCGACTGGCGTGCCCTCGGCGCTGACGCGCCAGCGGCCCGACATCCTGGCGGCCGAAGCCCTGTGGCGCAAGGCGTCGGCCGACGTGGGCGTGGCCACGGCCAACCTGTATCCGCAGTTCACGCTGACCGCCAGTTTCGGGTCGCAGCGCACGGGCGTGAACGAACTGTCAGACGGCGTCAACGTGTGGAACCTGGGTCTCGGGCTGGTTCAGCCTCTTTTTCATGGTGGCGAGCTGCGGGCCCGCAAGCGCTCGGCGGAAGCGGCGTACGACGCTGCCGCCGCATCATTTCGCCAGACGGTGCTTGACGGCTTTCGCCAGGTGGCCGATGCGTTGCGCGCGCTGCAGACGGACGGTGACGCCTTCGCGGCCTACGACGATGCGTGGCGCCGCGCAGACGAAGCCGAACGCATCGCGGCGGGCCGCTACCAGGCCGGCGGCATCAGCCACCTGAGCCTCCTGGACAGCCAGCGGCAGGTGTTGCAGACCAGGATTTCGCGCATCGAAGCGGATGCCGCGCGCTACACCGACACGGCGGCATTGTTACAAGCGCTGGGCGGCGGCTGGTGGAATGAGGCGGTTGCTCCCGCCCCGTAAGCCCGCAAAAGGCGCTCTGCGCGCCTATGTCCGAGAATTCGGGTAGGAAAGTGTCGTTGTGCGGGGCTTGGGAAAGCGCGGTATCCCGTCATCATGCAAGCGCTCAAGCTGCATGATGTTTACAACGATTTCATGAATGACCTATTAGACCTGATCGTCTTCGCGCCCGACGCCGGCCAGCGCGTCCGCCGTAGCGACGAACTGGCCGAAATGGGGTTCTCGCCGCGCCCTTGCGAAGACTCCAACGGACTGTTCCGCCTGTTTCAGGCCCGCCGCACCCCGCTGCTCGTGATGCAGGCCGAGTTCACCGATCTCTGCATGGCCGTCGCAGGTCTGCGCGCCATGGACACCACCGCCGGCATCGTTGCCATTTCCGCCTTCGATACCCCTGAGAACCGCATCCTCGGCCTGCATTGCGGCGCCGACGCCTGCTTTTCGCCCGAGGTCGTCACCGGCGAAATCGCCGCAGCCCTGCAGGCGCTGGTGCGCCGGGTCCCCACCACCGCCAACCGCCGCGGGGCGGCCGAGGCCGATGCCCGGCCCGCGCCGCCGCCCGTGGCGTCCGCCGAGCCGACCGGCAAGTGGCAATTCCTGGACGCCGCCTGGACGCTGGTCAGCCCCCAGGGCAGACGCCTGGCGCTGACCCAGGCCGAGCGCGAGTTCCTGCTCAAGCTGACCGGCGCGCCGGACAAGCGCATGCCGCGCGGCGATCCGCCTGGCATCGACCCGCATTCCGGCCGCGAATCCATGCGCCGCACGGACGTCGTCGTCAGCCGCCTGCGGCGCAAGGCGCAGGACGTCGACGTGGAACTGCCCATTCGCACCGTCTGGGGCTGGGGCTACGCGTTCACCGGGGAAATCTGACGCGCGGCGGGCGTATGATTCCGCGTACAGGGCCGACTCCCGGCCCGCCTCTGCCCCATCCGTCCCATGGAAGTCTTTGAACGCCTGCAAGCCCTGCTCATCCAGAATCAGGCGCGCTACCGCCTGCTCGAACACGCTGCCGCCGGCAAGTCCGTCGAAGTGGCCGCCATCCGCGGCACCGAGGTCAGCCAGGGCGCCAAGGCGCTGGTCTGCCGCGTGAAGATCTCGTCCAACCAGCGCAAGAACGTGCTCGCCGTCTTTCCGGCGGACAAACAGGCCGACCTGGACGCCATCGCGCGGGCGGCGGGCGGCAAGAAGGCCTCGCTGGCCTCGCAGGACCTGGCACGTGAACTCACGGGCTGCGAGATCGGCGCCATCCCGCCCTTCAGCTTCAATCCCGACCTGACGCTGCTGGTGGATCCCAGCCTGCGCGAGCGCCACGACGAAATCGTGTTCAACGCCGGACGCCTGGACGCGTCCATCCTGCTGAACACCGACGACTACTTCCGCCTGGCCGCGCCCGACGAGGCGCCGCTGATCAAGGCCTGACCGGCGCCGCCCATGAGGCCACCTTGTCCCGCCCTTTGATGACCCACGGCGCGCGCGCCTCCAACATGCGCTGGCTGATGAGCCTGGCGCACATGGAGCCGT
This sequence comes from Achromobacter animicus, assembly GCF_040775605.1. Lineage (NCBI taxonomy): Bacteria > Pseudomonadati > Pseudomonadota > Betaproteobacteria > Burkholderiales > Alcaligenaceae > Achromobacter > Achromobacter animicus. The sequence goes on along the minus strand of NZ_JAYGJK010000001.1, from coordinate 2,780,006 downwards.
CGCCGGTCAACCCCTGGGTGATGCTGCGCGCCGCCCTGGCCATCGGCCTGCCGACCGCGGTGGGCATGGCGCTGGACCAGGGTGCGGCGGCCGCGCTGGTGGCGCTGGGCGCGCTGCCCGCCATCACGGGCGACAACGGCGGCCCCTACCGCAACCGCGCGCTTTCCATCGGTTCCACGGTGTTCGGCGGCGCGTTCAGTTATCTGCTGGGCAACCTGATGTCGGGCCACGGCCTGTGGACGTCCGCCGGCATGACGCTGCTGGTGCTGGCGGCCAGCCTGGTCGGCACCTTCAACAACATCGCCGCGGTCGCGACGCTGCAATTCGCCACGTATGTCATCGTCGGCTCCAGCTTGACGCCCACGCTGCCGCCCTGGCTGCCGCCGGTGCTGGTGGGCGTGGGCGGCCTGTTCGGGCTGGCGCTGACGCTGTCCGGTTGGGTCGTCAACCCGATCGCGCCGGAGCGGGCCGCCGTGGCGCAGGCCTACCGCAAGCTGGCGGCGATGTTCGCGGCCATCGGCACCTCGCGCGTGATGGCCGCGCGCCGCGACATGGAAGCCGCCATGGCCACGGCCTACGACACCGTCCTGGCCGCGCGGGGCCGGTCGGCGGGTCCGTCGCCCAGGCTGGCGCGGCTGGCCGCACAGTTGCAGGCCTGCACGCCGCTCACCAACGCCGCGCTGGCGCTGGCGCGCGCCGGCCGCGTGTTGCCGGACGAATGTGCCCGGGTCATGAACCATCTGGCCGACCGGGTCGAAAACGATGCGCCACCGGACGCCCGCGACGACATCGCCGCGCTGCACCGCGCCGGCATGCCGCAGTTGGCCGAGGCGCTGGAACAGGTGCAGCCGCTGCTGCACGGCGCGCGGGCCAGCCAGGCCAACCAGGGCCCCGGGGCCACGGAAGCCATCCAGGCCACCGAGGCCGACGCCTTCGCCACCCTGCAGCCCGCACCGGCGCGCACGCCGTGGCGGGTGCTGATCCGCACGTACCGGCCCGGGCCGACGACGGTGCGTTACCTGGTCCGGTTGGGCCTGTGCCTCGTCGCCGCCGAGGCCGTCGCCCTGGCGGCCGCGCTGCCGCGGTCCTACTGGGTGCCGCTGATCGTCGTGGTGGTGTTCAAGCCCAACTTCGGCTCCGTGTTCGCGCGCGCGCTGCAAAGCTGCGCGGGCAGCGTGGTCGGCGTGGCGATCAGCGCCACCGTGCTTGCGCTGGATCGTGGCGGTCTGGCCAGCCTGCTTACCGTTGCTGCGCTGGCCGCGTTGCTGCCGTGGTCGATACGGCGCAACTACGGGCTGTTCTCGGCGATTCTGGTGCCGATCCTCATGCTGCTGATCGGGGCGCTGCAGCCGGGAAGCTGGGCCATTGCGCTGGCGCGGCTGATCGATGTGGGGGTTGCGGCGGCCATTGTGCTGCTGGTGGGCTACCTGCCGTGGATCCGCATCGAACGCAGCAACCTGGACCATGCCGTTTCCGCCGCCACGTCCACGCTGGCGGCCTACCTGAACACCGTCTTCCAGACCGACCCTGGCAACCGGCATGACCTGCGCGCCGGCGCCTACGCGCGCCTGTCGGACCTGCGCATCGCCCTGCAGCGCGGGCTGTCCGAACCCAGGCTGGTCAGCCGCCGCGCACTGGCCTGGTGGCCGGTGGAAGTCGCACTGGAACGCGTGGCCAACGCGATTTCGGACACGGCCTGGTCGCTGCCCGCCGGTCAGGACGCGCCCGCCGCCGCGCAGGTCGCCCAATTGGCCGCCGCGCTGGACAGCATTGCCGCCGCCGTCGAACAAGGCCTGCCCGTGCCCGCCGCCCCCATCGTGGCGCCATCACCGGCGCTGCGGGACGTCGCCGCCGAAATCGAATCCCTGCGCGTCACGCTGGCCGGCCCCGACTTCACGGCAACGCCCGGCCGCCCCGCCGCCCCTTCCCCCCTTCATCAGGTCTGAATCATGTGTCTTGCCGTACTGGCTCTGCATACGCTGCCCGGCATCCCCGTGCTGATCGCCGCGAACCGCGACGAATTTCATGCGCGTCCCACCCTTCCCGCGGCGCCATGGCCCGACGCGCCAGCCATCTACGCCGGGCGCGATGGTCAGGCGGGCGGCACCTGGATGGGCGCAACCGTTCAGGGGCGCTATGCGTTGGTCACCAACTTCCGCGAGCCCGGCCGGCATCTGGACAACGCCCCTTCGCGCGGCGCGCTGGTCGAGGACTTTCTGCGCGGCGAAATGACGCCGCAGGCCTACCTTGAGACGGTGCACGCCATGGACCAGGCGTACAACGGCTTCAATCTGATCGTGGGCGACACGCGGCAGGCGTGGTATCTGAGCAATCGCGACGGCGGGCCGCGTGCGTTGGACCCCGGCATCTACGCCCTGTCCAACCATCTGCTGGACACGCCCTGGCCCAAACTGGCGCGCACGAAGGCGGCGTTCTCGGCCGTGCTGGAACATCCGTCGCAGCCCGACCTGCCCGCGCTGTTTACCGCGCTCGGCGACCGCAGCCCGGCGGACGACGCCGACCTGCCGGCCACCGGCCTGCCCTTGGCGCGCGAACGCCTCTTGAGCAGCCCGTTCATTGTCAGCCCGGAATATGGCACGCGCAGTTCCAGCGTCATGGCGCTGCACGGCAATGGCGCCGGCGAACTGGAGGAACGGCGTTTCGCCCCGGACGGCTCGGTCAGCGGCGTCAGCCACCTGACGTTTTCCTGGCAGGCGGCCGGCGGCGGCGTGTGATGCGCGGCGCCTAATACAAACGGTTGATTTCCGAGGCGGACGGACGCGAACTCGCCTTGCGCGCGCACGTCGAATGGTTGCAAGCTACCGGCGGAGGCAGCCACAACGCGCTGCCACGCCGGTTTTTCTGCAGGAGAACTCCATGAACAAACGTTTTGAACGCTGCACGATCGCCGCCGCCATGACCCTGGGCACCTTTGCTTTAGCGGGTGTCCTGTCCACCGCCCAAGCGGCCATGCCGCCCGTGCAGCACCAGGGCGCTATCGAATATGTCAGCGGCGGCATCGGCATCGACGAATCCGAATCCATGAAAGCCGCGTCCAGCAGTTATCCGCTGGCATTGACCTTTGCTGCACAACGCGGCGGCAAGGCCGATTACGTCGCCGACGTGACCGTCGCGATCCGGGATGCGCAGGGCAAGGCCGTGTTGCAGACGACCGCGCAGGGGCCCTACATGCTGGTGAAGCTGCCGGAGGGCAACTACCGCATCTCGGCCACGTTTGATGGCAAGGCGCAGGAACGCGAGGTCACCGTGCAAGGCTCGGGCACCGCGCGCGCCATGTTCGAGTGGAAGTGATGGCACTGAGGCGCGGCTGATACGGCCGCGCCCCTATCCTGTTCCAAGGCGCCGGACGCGTCAGACGCCCGCGAACAGGATCGCAATGACAAAGCCCACGCCCGCCGTCCAGACCAGCGAGCGCAGCGCGCCCCAGTTCGCCAAGTACATCGCCAGATAGCCCAGCCGCGTGCCCAGCCAGCACGCCATCAGCGTCGCGACGTGCGCGGGGGATGCCTGGTTATACAGCGCAAACAGCACGGCGGCGTAGAAGAACGGCAGCGCCTCAAAGGTGTTGACCTGCGCGGCGTTGGCACGCGCGCGCCAACCCTCCTGCCGGGCCAGCCAGGCCCGCGGGTCGTTGTTGTCGAATTTCTTGCCGCCTGCCTTGGCGATGATCGTGGACACGAACGGCAGCAGCGCCGCCGCCAACATCAACCACGCGATTGTCTTCATTCCTGACTCCATTGCTGGCGGCTTTTGTGTCCGCCGGACGCGCGGGGCGTGTGCCGCCGCTGCCGCATGGTCGCCTGAAAAGCGGGGGAAGGCAAAGGCGCTGTGGGGGGCTCGGGCGGCTCGGGCGGCACGAGTGGCACCGCCGGCGTTGGAGCTGAAGTTGGCGTTGGCGTTGGCCGCATCAAACACGCCGGCGTCGAAAGCGCCAAGGTTGCCGAAGACCGCGCTTACACTCGGTCCTTTGCGATTGCCGCCCGCCCGTCGATGCCGCCTGTCATGCCCTGGTTTGCCCTGTTCCTGGCCGCCGCCTTGCTATGGCCGCCCGGCACACGCCGCTGGGCGCTTGCCCCGCTGGCGGTGACATGGCTCTGGGCATTGGCCGACGGATCGGTCGACCTCGTTGCGCTCGCATGGCCCGCGCTGCTGCTGGTTGCCGCGGCGCTGGTGCGATCCCACGCGGGGCCGGCCGCGCGCATGGCCGGGCACGGACTCTTCGTGATCCTGGCCGTGCTGCTCTTTGCACATCTGCTGCCCGGCTTTCACAACCTGCGCGTGATTGATCCCGCGCCGCTCAGTCCGGATGCAGTTCCTTTCAGCATGTACCTGAATCTGGACAAACCGCTCGTGGGCTTCTGGGTGGTGCTGGTGCTGGCGCCGCCCATGGCCGCGGCCCATGCCCGCCTGACCTTGCAGGCGGCGATCCTCGCCTGCGCAGCCGCGGTGGCGGTCTGCCTGGGATTGGCGCTGGCGCTGGGCGTGGTGGCATGGGCGCCGAAGTGGCCGGCCTCAGGCTGGATCTGGCTGATCAACAATGCCTTGCTGGTGACGCTGGCGGAAGAGGCGCTGTTCCGAGGTTATGTGCAGCAACGCCTGGCGCAGTGGTGGCGCCATCGCGCATGGGGCGCGTGGGCGGCGGTGGCCGTGGCGGCCGTGCTGTTCGGATTGACCCATTACGCGGGCGGTTGGCAGTGGATGCTGCTGGCTGGCCTGGCGGGTACGGCGTATGGCGCGGCCTATCGTTACGGCGGTTTGGGCGCCGCCGTGCTGGCGCATCTGGGCTTGAACGCGGCCCACTTCGGATTGTTCACCTATCCGATGCGCGCCGCGTTCTGAAAGGCCGCCGCTTCAGGCCGCCAGCGCCGGATAGTCCGTATACCCTTCAGGACCCGAGGCGTAGAAGGTGGCCGGATTCGGCGTATTCAGCGGGGCCTTGCGCGCCAGGCGCTCGGCCAGGTCGGGCGTGGCGATGTACGGCACGCCAAACGCCACGGCGTCGACCTTGCCGGCCGCGATGGCGGCCTCGGCGGTGTCGCGCGTGTAGCCTTCGTTGCCGATATAAACGCCGCCGAACTCGGCCTTGATCATCGGCGCCAGGCTGTCGGGCGCTTCGTGTTCGCGGGCGCAAATGAAGGCGATGCCGCGCTTGCCCAATTCACGCGCCACGTAGCCGAACAGACCCGGCAGATCCGAATCACCCATGTCGTGGGCATCGGCGCGCGGCGACAGATGTACGCCGACGCGGCCCGCGCCCCACACCGCCACGCAGGCGTCGACCACTTCCAGCAGCAGCCGCGCGCGGTTTTCGATGGAACCGCCGTATTGGTCCGTGCGGTGGTTGGTGCTGTCCTGCAGGAACTGATCCAGCAGGTAGCCATTGGCGGCATGCACCTCGACGCCGTCAAAACCCGCTTCCTTCGCCATCTTCGCGCCGTGGCGGTAGGCTTCGACCACGCCGGGGATCTCTTCGGTTTCCAGCGCGCGCGGCGTCACGTACTCACGCTTGGGGCGCACGTGGCTGACGTGACCCTTGGCGGCGATGGCGCTGGGCGCGACCGGCAGTTCGCCGTCCAGGAACATCGGGTCGGAAATGCGGCCCACGTGCCAGAGCTGCGCGACGATCAAGCTGCCCTTGCCGTGCACGGCGTCAACCACCTTGCGCCACCCCTTGACCTGCTCCGGCGACCAGAGCCCAGGCGTGTCGGCATAGCCCACGCCCTGCGGCGTGACCGCCGTGGCTTCCGTCAGGATCAGGCCGGCGCCCGAACGCTGGGTGTAATACTCGACCATCAGGTCGTTCGGCACGCGGCCGGCGCTGGCGCGTTGGCGCGTCAGCGGCGCCATCACGACGCGGTTGCGCAGAGTCAGGTCGCCGACTTTCAGCGGTTCAAACAGGGGGTTCATGCAAAATCCTTTCGTCCCGGCAATGGGGCGCTTGCGGGTATGGCAGACGGGCTACATATCCAGATTCAATTGCCGCAGAAATGCGGCAATCACGGGTTCATTGCGACGGAAAAAGACCCACTGCCCCACCTTGGTCGCCGAAATCAGGCCGGCGCGCTGCAACACGGCCAGATGCGACGAGACCGTCGACTGGGACAGACCGCAGCGATCATCGATGTGGCCCGCGCACACCCCGTGTTCGAAGGTGTGGCCCGGGCGCTCCTCGAAATACGCGTGCGGCGTCTTCAGCCAGGCCAGGATGTCGCGGCGAACCGGATTGGCCAGCGCCTTGAGGATGGCGTCGGCGTCGATCGCGGGTTGCGCGGCGTTCTGGTCGGAGGGTGAGGAAGTTGCGGTCATATTGGTATATCGCAATTTATCGAATCATATATCGGGTTTATCCGATATATCGTCATGCCCCTGTTGCAATCAAGGATTTGGGGATTCCGGCCAGCGCTCCGGCGGCTGGCGCGCTGGTTTTAAGCTATCGGCCCAGTCACGGGCAAGGTCGCGCTGTGCCTTCCAGTTGACCAGCGCCGTGATGGCCATGGCAATCACCGCGCCCAGCGCTGCCAGCGCCATGTCCTTCTGCGCGTCCCAGATGTCGCCCTGCGTGCCCAGGTAGGCCGCCCCCAGGTCACCGCCAAAGAACTCAGCGGCGCCCCACTCGATCAGTTCGTAGAGCGCCGAGGTCGACAGCGTCACGTCCATCGGCAGGAAGTACGCCCAAAAGCCGCGCACCTCGGCCACCCGCAGGAAGATCTCCCGGATCGGATAGGCCAGCAGCAGCCCATACGAAAAATGCACGACGCGGTCGAAATTGTTGCGTTCCCACCCGAGCACGCTGTTCAGGGTGCGGCCGGTCAAGGCGCGCCACCAGTCGTCGTACGGCACAAGCGAATAGGTGTAGTGCGCGCCCACCGTGTGCAAGCACAGGAACAGAAAGATCAGCGTGTATGACACCCGCGAAAACACGAACGCCCGCCGCGTGGCAAACAGCACGGCGCCCAGTCCCAGCACCAGCGCGTTCTCCAGCGCCCAGGCCGAGCGGTCATGCGGATTGATGGCCAGCGCCACCCAGATGACGGCGAACACGCCGGCCAGCGTGACCAGATAGCGGCGGCGCGCGTCGGCCATGGTGCGTCCTAGTCGCCCTGCACCCGGCCGCGCAGCCGCTTGACCTCGCCATGCAGCACCTTGCGCTGCACGCGGCGGCGTTGCGACGAGCGCGTCGGCTTGGTGGGGCGGCGCGGCTTGTCGACCTGGATGGCTGATCGCACCATGCCCACCAGCCGTTCGATGGCCTCGGCACGGTTCTTTTCCTGGCTGCGGAAGGATTGCGACTTGATGACGATCACGCCCTCTTTCGAGATGCGGTGGTCGTTGACGGCGCACAACGCATCCTGCACCTCGGGCGGCAGGCGGGAAGCGCGCACATCGAAGCGCAGGTGGACGGCGCTGGACACCTTGTTGACGTTCTGCCCGCCCGCGCCCTGGGCGCGAATCATGGTGAAGGTCAGGTCGCGCTCGTCGATGAAAAGCGAATCTTGGACGTGAAACATAGGCGGGAAGTCTACAGGGCCGGCCGTCTTCCTGCACCCGGCGGTTGAAACCGCTGGATCCGGGGCTGGGCGCCACACAGCGGCCATGCGCCGCCCGGCGGCGGACCCGTCTTGCAGGGTCTTTCGGCGGATATCGGCCGCGCCAAGTAAAATAGTGCGCTTTTGCTCGAATTCCGTGGCGCCCTGCCGCCCGCATCTCCTATGACTTACTCCGCCAAAGAAATCTTCAAGACCCTGCAAGGCGAAGGCGCCCACGCAGGCCGCGCGGCGGTATTCTGCCGGTTTGCGGGCTGTAATCTGTGGACCGGCCGCGAAAGCGACCGTGCCAGCGCCGCCTGCACCTTCTGCGACACCGATTTCATCGGCACCGACGGCGACGGCGGCGGCAAGTTCGCCACGGCCGAATTGCTGGCCGACGCCATTGCCGCGGCCTGGGGCCCGGACGCCGGCAACCGCTACGTGGTCTTTACGGGCGGCGAGCCGCTGCTGCAACTGGACGCGCCGCTGCTCGACGCGATCCACGCCCGCGGCTTTACCGTCGCCATCGAAACCAACGGCACGATCAAGCCGCCCGCCGGCATCGACTGGATCTGCGTCAGCCCCAAGGGGACGGCCCCGGTCGTGATCGAACGCGGCAATGAGCTCAAGCTGGTCTATCCGCAGCTCAACGCCCTGCCCGACGCCTTCGCACATCTGGATTTCGAGCATTTTTTCCTGCAACCCATGGACGGACCGGCGCGCGCAGCCAACACCGAGCAGGCCGTTCAATACTGCATGCAGCATCCGCAATGGCGGCTCAGCCTGCAAACCCACAAATACATAGGCATTCCATGATTTACCCCCACGCCTTGCGGAGCACGCGATGATTTCCGTGACCCGCAGGCTCGAGTTCGACGCCGGCCACCGCATCCCCGACCACCGCAGCCAGTGCCGCAATCTGCACGGCCACCGCTATGTGCTGGAAATCACGCTGACGGGTGACATCGTGCAGGCGCCCGGCGAGTCCGACAACGGTATGGTCATGGACTTTTCCGAGATCAAGCAAATCGCCAAGACCCACATCGTGGACGTCTGGGACCATGCGTTCCTGGTCTACGAAGGCGACGACGCCGTGCGCGGCTTTCTGGATACCCTGCCCGGCCACAAGACCGTCGTGCTGGACCGGATTCCCACCGCTGAAAACCTGGCCACCATTGTTTTCGAGACGCTGGCGCCGCAATACCACGGCCACTACGGCGCCGAACTGCGCCTGACGCGCGTGCGTTTGTACGAAACGCCGAACTGCTGGGCCGACTGCAACGGTTGATCCCCGATAGCGCATGAAGGCGGGCTTCGGGCCCGCCTTCAGTTTTCCACCCACGGAAAACTGCACTGCCATCTTCCCAATTGAAAGAATCTATCGCGATAGTCGCCATTTTCAATCATTAGTAAGCTAATAGATAGGATACAATCGAATTCATGCTTACTCCATCCGACTCCCAGCTCATGGCCACCACCGCCAACCTGATGGTGCTGTCGCGCGCCTACCGCGGCGCCGCCGATAAAGCGCTTGCCGACTACGGCCTTTCTCAAGCGACTGCGTGGCCCGTCATTCTGGCCGGCCGTCTTGGCGACGGAGTTCGCCAAGGCGCGCTGGCCGAAGCTTTGGGCGTCGAAGGCCCCTCCCTTGTGCGCGTGCTGGATCAACTGGTGGCCGCCGGCCTGATGGAACGGCGCGAAGACCCCCACGATCGCCGCGCACGCACCCTGCACCTGACCGAGGCCGGCCACGCGCTGCGCGCGCAGGTCGAAGACGTGCTGGTTGAACTTCGCCGCCGCATCTTTCACGACGTCAGCGAATCCGATCTGCAAGCCTGCCTGCGCGTCTTCGACGCCATGAAGGTGTCGCTGGGCCGCAGCGGCGCCGGTGCGCAAGAGGACGCCCGGCCATGAAACTGCCCAACGTCCGCGAAACCATCTTCTCGCTCAAGAGCTACCTGAGCGCCATCATGGCGCTCTATCTGGCTTACAGCATTGGTTTGCCGCGTCCGTTCTGGGCCATGACCACCGCCTACGTCGTGGCGCAGCCCTGGTCCGGCGCGGTGCGTTCCAAGGCGCTGTACCGTCTGGTCGGCACCTTCTTCGGGTCGGCGGCCACCGTGTACATGGTGCCGCGGCTGTCGAACTCGCCCGTCGTCATGACCGGCGCGATGGTGCTGTGGGTGGGCGCCTGCCTGTACATGTCGGTGCTGGACCGCACGCCGCGGTCCTATCTGTTCATGCTGGCCGGCTACACCGCCGCGATGATCGGCTTTCCCAGCGTCACCGACCCTTCCCTGGTGTTCGACACGGCGCTGGCGCGTGTCGAGGAAATCAGCCTGGGCATCGTGTGCGCCACGCTGATCCACAGCATCGTGCTGCCGCGCGGCCTGGCGCCCGCGCTGACGCTGCAGCTGGACAAGGCCGTGCGCGATGCGCGCAACTGGATGCACGACACGCTCAGCGGCAAGACCGCCGAACAGCGCGACAAGGACCGCCGCGAGCTGGCCAACGACATCACGCAACTGCGCCTCTTGTCCACCCACGTTCCGTTCGACACCAGCAACCTGCGCTGGACCGCGGGCGCCGTGCGCGCCATGCAGGACCAGATCGCGGCGCTGACGCCGGCCGTGTCAGCCGTCGAAGACCGTATGCGCGCCTTGCAGGCCAATGGCCAGCCGCTGCCCGAACCCGTTCAGTCGCTGCTCTCCGATATCTCGGAATGGATCAACGCGGGCCCGCAGGCCTCGCACGAAACTGCCGTCCAGTTGCGCGCCGCCGTGACGCGTCTGACGCCCGGCATCGACAGCCGCTCCACGTGGCGCGACGCGCTGATGGCCAGCCTGATGGCGCGTCTGCGCGAATTGATCGACACCTATGACGAATGCCTGGCGCTGCGCCGCGACATCCGCGCCGGGCTGCAGGGCGCGCCGGTTCGCGCCCCGCGCACGACACGCGATCCAAACTCGGCGCTGCACCGCGACCACGGCATGGCGCTGCTGTCGGCGCTGGCCGCGGCACTGGCGATTTCGGTCTGCTGCCTCTTCTGGATCGGCACGGCCTGGAGCAACGGCGCCACCGCCGCGCTGATGGCCGCGATCTTCAGCTGCTTTTTCGCGTCGCAGGACAATCCCGTGCCGGGCATCATGCAGTTCCTGACCTACACGGTGTATTCCATTCCGTTGTCGGCGCTGTATCTGCTGGGCATCATGCCGGCCATCCACTCGTTCGAGATGCTGGCGCTGTCCATGCTGCCGACCGCCTTCGTGCTGGGCGTGTTCATTGCCCGCCCGGCCAGCACCGGCAAGGCCATGGCCATGCTGTTCGGGTTCCTGGGCACCATGGCGCTGCAGGACACCAACACCGCCGACGTCGTGTCCTTCATCGACACGCAGGTTGCGCAGTGCATGGGCGTGGCCACGGCCGCGATCATCGCCGCCATCTTCCGCACCGTCAGCGTCGACTGGAGTGCGCGCCGCATCCAGGCCGCCAACTGGAAGGAACTGGCGACGCTGGCCAGTTCGCCCCGCGCGCCCTCGCGCCACACGTACACCGCCCGCATGCTGGACCGCATCGGCCTGTTGCAGCCGCGACTGGCGCTGGCCAAGCGGCCCGATGACCTGGTGGCCGCCGATGCGCTGAAGGACCTGCGCGTGGGCCGCGACATCACCGAGCTGCAGCGGGCGCGCCGCCATCTGCCGATGGCCGAGCCCACGATCCAGCCGGTGCTGAACAGCCTGGCGCAGTTCTTCAAGATCCGTTCGTCGGGCCGCATGCAGGACAAGACGCCGGAGTTCCTGGCGCAGATCGATCGCGCGCTGAGCAGTGTGGCCGCCACCCCGCAAGGCCCGCATGCGCGCGACCGCGCCGTGGTGGCGCTGGTCGGCATCCGCCGCGCCTTCTTTCCCGACGCGCCCGATTATCAACCCGCCCATCCGACCCTGGAGGGCCAAGCATCATGATTGGCGAATTCAATCTCTACGGCATTTATTTCCCCTGGCTGCTCGTGCTGGGCGTCGTCACCCTGGCCGTGGCCTGGGGCGTGCGCCGGGTGCTGGCGCGCGCCGGGCTGTATCGCCTGGTGTGGCACCCCGCGCTGTTTGACCTGGCGCTGTTCGTGGTGCTGCTGTACGGCGTCTCCCTCATTTCCCCTTATTTTCTTCAGAGATAGGTATGAAACTCCCCAATGCCCTTCGCCCTGCTGCTATCGGCAAGTTCGCAGTGACGGCTGTCGTCGTCGCCGCCGCCGCTTACGCCGGCTGGCAGCTTTGGGATCACTATGAAGTCGAGCCCTGGACGCGCGATGGCCGCGTCAAGGCCTATGTGGTGCAGGTGGCGCCCGACGTCTCCGGCCTGGTCACCAGCGTGCCCGTCCACGACAACCAGGACGTGAAGGCCGGCGACCTGCTGTTCGAAATCGATCGCGCCCGCTTCCAGTTGGCGTTCGACCAGGCGCAGGCCTCGGTCCGTTCGCAGCAGGTGGCGCACGACCAGGCGCTGCGCGACGCCAAGCGCAACCGCTCGCTGGGCCAGCTTGTCGCGGCCGAAGCGGTGGAACAAAGCCAGACCAAGGTGCAGCAGACCGAAGCCGCGCTAGCGCAGGCGCAGGTGCAACTGAACACCGCCCGTCTGAATCTGGAACGCAGCCGCGTCGTGGCCGCCAGCGATGGCCGCATCACCAACCTGGACCTGCGCGCGGGCTCCTACGCCACCGCCGGTCACGGCGTGATGGCGCTGGTGGACGCCGGTTCGTTCTACGTCGAAGGCTACTTCGAAGAAACCAAGCTGCCCGGCATCCACGAAGGCGACCCCGTCACCGTGACGCTGATGGGCGAACCGCGTCACATCCGCGGCCACGTCGAAAGCATCGCTCTGGGTATCGCGGACCGCGACCGCAGCACCGGCGCCAATCTGCTGCCCAACGTGAACCCGACCTTCAACTGGGTCCGTCTTGCGCAGCGCATCCCGGTGCGCGTGAAGATCGACGAGGTGCCCGAAGGCGTACGCCTGGTCGCCGGCCAGACCGCCACGGTATCGGTGGACGACCGCCCGGCCCAGTCCGCCGCCGCCGCGCCCCACGCGTCCTGACGGGACGCAGAACCACTTTTCTCCGGAAAACTCCGCAATTTCTTTTCGACGCCAAGCCGTACCTGCCATGAAAACCAGACTCCTCCTTCCGCTGACGCTGGCCCTCGCGCTGGCCGGATGCGCCTCCGTGGGCCCCGACTACAAGGTGCCGCCGGAGGCCGTCTCCCAGCGGCCGAGCGCGCAATCCTCCTTTGTGGAGGCGCAGGCCGGCGTGTATCGGCAAGAGGAAGTCCCCGGCCACTGGTGGCGCCTGTACAACGACCCCGTGCTGGATGGTCTGGTGGAAAAGGCCCTGGCCGCAAACACCGACCTGCGCGTGGCCAGCGCCAATCTGGAACGCGCGCAGGCCGCGGTGCAGGAAACGAAGGCGCAACAACAGCCGACGATCGGCGTCAATGCTTCGCCCACGTTCGGCCACGTTTCCGGCTTGCAGGAACTGCAACCCGGCATCGATCCGCCCAATCGCTGGTCGTACTCCACCGGCGCCAGCGTGTCGTATCAGCTGGACCTTTTCGGCCAGATCCGCCGCGCCGTGGAAGCGTCCACCGGCGACGCGCAGGCCGCCCAGGCCGCCTATGACGCCACCCGCGTCACCGTCGCGGCCGAGACCGCGCGCGCCTACGCCAACATGTGCGCGGCGGGCATGCAGCTTGCCTCGGCGCAGCATTCCGTGCAGGTGCAGAAGGAGTCGGTCGACGCCGTCAGCCGCCTGCAACGCGCGGGACGCGGCACGGCGCTGGACGTCACACGGGCGCGCAGCCAGCTCGAACAATTGCAGGCCAATCTGCCGCCGTTCCAGGCGCAGCAACGCACCGCGCTGTACCGTCTAGCTGCATTGACCGGCCAGACGCCGGGCCAGATTCCGCAAGCCCTGCTGCAATGCGCCAGCGCCCCCAAGCTGACCGAAACCATCCCCGTCGGCGACGGCGCCGAACTGCTGCGCCGCCGTCCCGACATCCGTCAGGCCGAACGGACGCTGGCCGCCTCCACCGCCCGCATCGGCGTGGCTACGGCCGATCTGTACCCGAAGATCACGCTGGGCCTGTCCGCCGCGTCGGGCGGCCCGGCCGCCATGTTCGGCGATCGCGGCACGTTCAGCTGGAGCGTAGGCCCGCTGATCTCGTGGACCGTTCCCAACACCGGCGCCGCGCAGGCCCGCATCGCCGAAGCCGAAGCCAACACCAAGGCCGCGGCCGCGCGTTTCGATGCGGCCGTGCTGAACGCCTTGCGCGAAACCGAAAGCGCGCTGGTCGTCTATGCCCGCCAGCTGGACCGCGACACCGCCCTGCGCGCGGCCCGCGACCAAAGCGCCGAAGCGGCCTCGCAGGCGCGCCGCCTGTTCCAGTACGGCAAGACGGATTACCTGACCATGCTGGACGCCGAGCGCACGCTGGCCAGCAATGAAAGCGCGTTGGCCGCATCGCAGGCGGATTTGAGCAGCGACCAGATCGCGTTGTTCCTGGCGCTGGGCGGCGGCTGGGAGAAGTAGCCCGCCAAAAATTGATTTCCATATTATGGGGATGACATTGATCTTCCCAAACCCCCGCTCCTAGAATCGTCTCAAGCCAATAACTACATCAGACGATTCGACGGGATCGCGCCGGCCACGCCGACACGATGCTCGAGGACGGGGACAATTCATAATATGGAACAACCTGCAAGCGCCGGCGACGCGCGCGTGCTGGACAGCATCACCAAGCTCACGCCGCAGGATGCCGGGCGCGTGGTGATCGCCGGGTCGCATGGCGGCAGCTATGCCGCCTACTGCGCGGCGCGCGGTGGCGTGCTGGCCGTCGTCCTGAACGACGCCGGCGTGGGCTGGATGCGTGCCGGCATTGCAGGCCTGGACGACCTGCAACGCTGGGGCGTGCCCGCCGCCACCGCAAGCTATCAAAGCTGCCGCATCGGCGATGGCGCGGACATGGCGCGGCACGGCGTCCTCAGCTTTGCGAACGCGCTGGCGCAAGACCTGGGCTGCAAAGCGGGTATGCCAGTGGCCGAGGCCGCCTCGCGGCTGGCGCGCGCGTCGCGCAGCGCCCGTCCGCCTGCCGACGTCAAGGAATCCCGCACGGTATTCAAGACAGGCCCGGACGGCGCGCCGCTGGTGATCGGCGCCGACTCCGTCTCGCTGGTCGACTCCCGCGACGACGGTCTCATCGCCATCACGGCCTCGCACGGGGAGCGGCTGGCGGGCCTGCAATCGGACGGTGTCCGCGCGTCCCCCCGCCTCGTCACGTTCAACGACGCGGGCATCGGCAAGGACAGCGCCGGCATCGGCCGCCTGCCTTTGCTGGACCAACGCGGCATTGCCGCCTTGACCGTATCCGCGCAAACCGCCCGCATCGGCGACGCCCGTTCCTGCTACGAGGAAGGGACCATTTCTTCTGCCAACGCCCGCGCCCGAAACCTGGGCTGCCGCGTCGGCACGCCGCTCAAAACCTTCATCGACGCCCTGCTGACCGGGCGCGACCCCTACTAGGAGCATCACCCGCATGTCCGAAAAACTGGAAATCACCGGCGGCGAAGCCATCGCCCGCATGTTCGCGGCGCACGACGTCGGCCTGATGTTCGGCATGGGCGGCTTTCAACTGCTGCCTTTCTATGACGCGGCGCGCCGCCTGAAGCTGAATCACAACCTGATCAACGACGAGCGCTGCGCGGTGTTTGCCGCCGACGCCTATACCAAGGTCAGCGGCCGTCCCGGCGTGTGCGACGCGACGCTGGGTCCGGGTGCGACCAATCTGGTGACCGGCCTGGCCGAAGCCTACAACGCCGGCACCGCGCTGGTCGCGCTGGTCGGCGACGCGCACCGGATGCACGCGTGGAAGAACATGACGCAGGAAGCCCGGCAACTGGAAGTGCTGCGCCCAGTCGTGAAAGACGTGCTGCGCGTGGAGATGGTCGAGCGCATTCCCGAACTGGTGCGGCGCGCGTTTGCCGTGGCGACCAGCGGACGGCCCGGCCCCGTCGTGCTGGACGTGCCCGAGGACATCGCGCACGCCGTCCATGCCTTTGACGCCGACGAGTTTTATTCCAGCCCCAACTACCGGCGCTCGCCCGCGCTGCGCTGCCGGCCATCGGCCGAGGACGTGGCGCAAGCCGCCAGCATGCTGGCCGGCGCCGCCCGCCCGCTGATGCTGTGCGGCGGCGGCGTACACATCAGCGATGCCGCCGAGACCGTCCAGGCCTTCGCGCGCAAGTTCGGCATCCCCGTCGCCCACACCATGAGCGGCAAAGGCGCGATCGCCTGCAACGATCCGCTGAACGCGGGCCTGTTCGGCCGCTACAGCCGCATTGCCAACGACCTGATCGCCAAGTCCGACTGCCTGTTCGTCGTCGGCTGCAAGCTGGGCGAAGTGGCGACGCGCCGCTACGACCTGCTGGCCGCCGGCGCGCCGATCATTCATCTGGACATCGTGGCCGAGGAATTCGACCGCACCACCACGCCCGCCCTGCGGTTGTGGGGCGACGTGCGCGCCACGCTGGAAGACCTGGACACGCGCCTGGCCGCCCACGGCGAGCACGCGCGCCAGAACTACGTGGACGAGGTCGGCCAGGCCATGCACGCATGGCGCGAATCCGTGAACGCCAAGCTGACGTCGGCCGACCGTCCCGTCGGCATGGCGCGGCTGCTGCACGAGATCAACGCCTCGCTGCCGGAAGACGGCATCCTGGTCGCGGACGGCGGCTTCGCGGCGCACTGGGGCGGACTGCTGTTCGACACCAAGCGCGCGGGCCGAGGCTTCGTGCCGGATCGCGGCTTTGCTTCCATCGGCTACGGCATCCCCGGCGCCATCGGCGCAGCTGCGGCGGCGCCGGGACGCCAGGTGGTCAGCCTGACCGGCGACGGCGGCTGCAACATGTCGCTGGGCGAACTGGAAACCGCAGTGCGCATGAAGCTCGCCTTTACGCTCGTGGTGGTCAACAACGCGGCCTCCGGGTACATCAAGGCGCTGCAGCACCTGATGTACGGCGAAGGCAGCTACCAGTCTTCGGACCTGGTCGACACCAATTACGCCAATGTGGCGCGCGCGCTGGGCTGCCATGGCATCCGCGTCGAAGACCCCGCAGAGCTGCCGGCCGCGCTGGCAGAGGCGTATGCCTGCAAGGACCGTCCCACCATCCTGGACGTGGTGGTCACGCGCGACCCCGCGCACATGCTGCCGGGCGTGGACAGCCGGGCGGCCAAGATCAAGCCGGGTGACCGCATCGCCTGACGGCAGCGCGCAACGCCCGGTTCAAGACACAACAAAATCAAGCAAGGAGACAACCCATCATGAAGCGCAGAACCTGGATCAAGCTGGCGGCCGCCGCTGCAACGCTGTCGCTGGCGGGCGCCGCCGCGGCGCAGGCCACCTACCCCGACCGCCCCATCCGCCTGATCGTGCCCTTCCCGCCCGGCGGCACGTCCGACGTGGTCGGCCGCATCTTTGCCGAGGCGCTGGCCAAGCAGATCGGCCAGCCGGTGGTGGTGGAGAACCGGGGTGGCGCGGGTGGCACCGTCGGTAGCCGCGCCGTGGCCTCGGCCGCGCCGGACGGTTATACGCTTCTGCTGGGCACGTCCAGCACCAACGGCACCAACCCCGCCGTGTACAAGAACCTGCCCTACGACGCGGTGAAGGACTTCACGCCGGTCACGCAGATCATCCGCGTGCCGGGCGTGATCGTGGTGAACAAGAACTTTCCCGCCAAGGACTATGCGTCGTTCACCGCCTTGATCAAGGGCGCGCCCGGCAAGTATTCCTATGCCTCGTCGGGCAATGGCGGCGCCACGCACATGGCGATGGAGTACTACAAGTCGCTGTCCGGCCTGGACATGATGCACGTGCCTTACCGTGGCACCGGCCCCGCGCTGAACGACGTGATCGCCGGCCAGGTGCCCATCCTGTGGGATACGGCGGCGTCGTCAATGGCGCACATCCAGTCGGGCAGTCTGCGCCCGATCGTGGTGGCCGCCAAATCGCGCCTGCCGCAATTGCCCGACGTGCCCACCTTTGCTGAAGTCGGCCTGCCGGACTACGACGCAGAAATGTGGAACGGGCTGCTGGCCCCCGCCGGCCTGCCGAAGGACGTGCTGGCCAAGCTGAACGACGCATCCCGCAAGGCGTTGGCCGACAAGGACGTGCAGGCCAAGTACGCGGGGGTTGGCGCGTATGTGGTCGCCGACAAGCCCGAGGCCTTTGCGGCGATGATCCAGGACGACGTGGCCAAGTGGAAGAAGGTGGCCGACTTCGCCCACATCTCGGCGGAATGACATGGGTGAGCGGCTGAAGGACAAGGTGGCGCTGGTGTTTGGCGCGGGGTCGTCGGGGCCGGGCTGGGGCAACGGCAAGGCCGCGGCGGCGCTGTATGCGCGTGAAGGCGCGCGGGTCTTCGCGGTGGACGTCAGGGAGGACGCCGCGCGCGAAACCTGCGCCATCATCGAGGCCGCGGGCGGCCGTTGCCAGACGTTGACCGCGGACGTAACGGACTCCGCGCAGATCCAGGCCGCGGTCGCCGCCGTGCTGGCGGCCGCCGGACGCATCGACGTGCTGCACAACAACGTGGGCATCACCGAAATGGGCGATCCCATCGAGGCCAGCGAGGAAAGCTGGCATCGCGTGCTGGACACCAACCTGACCGGCGTGTTCCTGACCTGCAAGCATGTGCTGCCCGCCATGCTGGCGCAGGGCTCAGGCAGCATCGTCAACATTTCGTCGCTGGCGTCGATTCAGGTCAATTCGTATCCGTACACCTCGTACTACGCGGCCAAGGCGGGGCTGAACCATCTGACGCGGTCGCTGGCGGTGCGTTATGCGCCGGACAATATCCGCGTGAACGCCGTGCTGCCCGGCGTCATCGACACGCCGTTGATCTACAAGCAGATTGCGGGGCAATTCGACGATGTCGAGGAAATGCGGCGGCGGCGCAATGCCGCCAGTCCGATGGGCCGGATGGGGGATGCGTGGGACGTCGCCCATGCCGCGCTGTTCCTGGCGAGCGACGAGGCCAAGTACATCACCGGGGTGTGTCTGCCGGTAGACGGCGGCAAGGCCTGCGCGGGGCGTTGATGCGCGCGGGCGCGCGGCTTTTCGCCGAGGCGCCGGCTGCACGGCGTTTCCCGACGAACCAGATGCGGGACTTCCGTTCGCCCGGCAGCGATCAGAAGCGCGGGGCCAGGTCCGCAGACAATTCCGAAGCCGCCCGCTGCAACGCGGCCACCACGTCCGCGAGGCGCGCGCCGGACAGGCGCGAACGGATCGCCGCCACGCTCAGCGCCGCCACCACGTGCTGCTCGCGGTCGAACACCGGCACGCCCACGCCCAGCATGTCGGGAATGATGCGGCCCGGGTTGAGCGCGTAGCCGTTCTTGCGCGCGGCGGCGATGTCTTCGCGCAGCATGTCGGTGGACGGCAGATCGGGCGCGGCGCTGGCGTCGTAGCGCGCCAGTACGCGGTCGATATCGTCGTTGGGCAGGAATGCCAGCAGCGCCAGGCTGCCCGCCCCCACGCCCAGCGGGCGGCGATGGCCGACTTCCAGCGTCAGGATCTTGATGGGAAAGTCGCCCGTCTTGCGGTCCACGCAGACCGCTTCGTGTCCCGATCGCACCGACAGGAAGCTGGTGTCGCCCGTGGACTGCGCAAGGCGGAGCACGGCGGATTCGGCGATGGCCTTGATGCCGTGCCGGCTTTCGGCAGCCAGCCCCAGGATGTAGGACTCGCGGCCCAGGCTGTAGGTCTTGAGCCGCGGATTGAGCGACAGAAAGCCTTCCTGCAGCAAGGCCGACAGCATGCGGTGCGCGGTGGGCGGCGTCAGGCCGACGTCACGCACCACATCCGTCAGACCGACGCCACGCGCGGGCGCCGCCCCCACGTATTTAAGGATGCGCAGCACGCGGAAGATGCTTTGCGCGCCGCCGACGGCATCGGCCGCGCGTTGCTGCGCGGGCGCGGAGGCTTTCGCGCCGGTCGTGGCAGATGCCGCCATCAATGCACCGTCGTCCCGTCCGGCGGCGTCTGGTTCAGGCCCAGCGCGGCCTCCCAACTGCGCAGCGGCACGCAGGTCTGCAGGCGCACGATGGCGCGCTGGATCAGGGCGGGATGCAATTCGTGGCCGACGTGGGTGGCGATGTCGATGGTGGAGTCGCCGTGCAGTTCGGCCAGGCGTGCCTGCGCGGCCTGCGCCTGCGAAACGCTCATGACCGCGTCGTCGGCGCCGTGCAGCAGATGAATCGTGGTGTACAACGGGGCGTTCTTGGGCAGTTGCGCATAGCGGCCCGAGAACGCGATGACGCGGCCGGCCATGCCGTCGTGCGCCTGCACCAGTTCCAGCGCCATGATGGCGCCTTGCGAAAAGCCGGCCACCGCGGTGTCGGACTGCAGCAGGCCGAAACGCGCCTGGGCTTGCCGCACATAGGTTTCCAGCTGCGGCATGGCCTGGGCCACGCGCTCGGCGCGGTTGTCTTCGGTGACGCCGCGCACGGAGAACCACTGCCGGCCCGCCCCGCCGCCATCAAAGGCCTCGAAACCTTCGGGGATCAGCACGGCCGCCGTCGGAAAGGCCGCGCGCACCGCTTGGGCCAGGGGTTCCAGGCTGGCGGGCGATCCGCCCACGCCGTGCAGCAGGATGAAGAGCTGGCGCACGTCGACGCCCGGGTCGGGAAGAAATTCGATAGAACTGGAAGACGCCATGAAACTGCTCCGTGCTGGCCTGGGACGGTGGGACTGCGCCCCGATTGCCGCATTGTAAAATGCGCCGCGCCTGGCATCGTACCGACGACGCCGGGCTTTTTTGCACGCCGCCCCGCGCTTGCCCGCAACGACGGGCGCCCGCCGTTGGCAATGTCCAGCGCCGGCGATGTCCGGGCGGCGGCCACCACACGCCTTGTCATGCACACACCGAACATCGACTCGGGCGCCGCCGCGCCTGTCAGCAACACTGCCAGCAACACTACCGGCGACACCACCGGCAACAATCAGCTGCACCGCGTGCTGAAGGCACGCCACCTCACGATGATAGCGCTGGGCGGGGCCATCGGCACCGGCCTGTTCGTCGCTTCCGGCGCGGCCATTGCGCAGGCGGGCCCCGGCGGCGCGCTGATGGTCTACCTGGTGATCGGCCTGATGGTGTACTTCATCATGACCAGCCTGGGCGAGCTGGCCACCTTCATGCCGGTGTCGGGATCGTTCTGCACGTATGCGTCGCGCTATGTGGATCCGGGCTTCGGCTTTGCGCTGGGCTGGAACTTCTGGGTCAGCTGGGCCACGGTCGTGGCGGTGGACGTCGTGGCGGCGCAGCTCGTCATGGCGTACTGGCTGCCGGACACGCCAGGCTGGATATGGAGCGTGGCGTTCTTGGCGCTGACCTTCGGGTTGAACGCTTTCTCGGCGCGCAGCTTCGGCGAGGCCGAATACTGGTTCGCCATCATCAAGGTGGTGGCGGTGCTGTGCTTCATCGTGGTGGGCGTGGCGATGCTGGCCGGCATCATCCACGGCGGCGGACCGGTGGGACTGGACAACTGGAAGGTGGGCGACGCGCCCTTCGTCGGCAACGCGGCGACGTGGGTGGGCGTGGCGATGGTGGTGGCCTACTCCTTTCAGGGCACCGAACTGGTGGGCGTGGCGGCCGGCGAGTCCGAAAACCCCCGGCGCAACGTGCCCCGCGCGATCAACAGCGTCTTCTGGCGCATCCTGCTGTTCTATGTGCTGGCCATCCTGATCATCGGCCTCTTGGTGCCCTACACCGATCCGCAACTGCTGCGCAACGAGGTCGAGGACATCGCGGTCAGCCCCTTCACGCTGGTGTTCGAGCACGCGGGCCTGCTGTCCGCGGCCACGGTGATGAACGCGGTGATCCTGACGTCCGTGCTGTCGGCCGGCAATTCGGGCATGTATGCGGCGACGCGGATGCTGTTCAACATGGCGGCCGAGGGCCAGGCGCCGGCGATCTTCAAGCGTCTGACCCCGCGCGGCGTGCCGCTGTATGCGCTCTTGGCCACGACGCTGCTGGCTTGCTTGTGCCTGTTCAGCGTGGTGTACAGCCCGAAGGCGGTGTACATCTGGCTGCTCAATTTTGCGGGCATGACGGAATTCATCGTGTGGCTGAGCATCGCGGTCAGCCACTACCGCTTCCGCCAGGGCTACGTGAAGCACGGCTACGACACGGCCGACCTGCCCTACAAGGCGGGACTTTTTCCGTTCGGGCCGCTGCTGGCCTTCGTGCTGTGCCTGGTGGTCACGCTGGGACAGAACTATCAGGCGTTCCTTGAAGAACGCGTCGACTGGATCGGCGTGGTGTCGACGTACCTGGCCATTCCGCTGTTTCTGGGACTGTGGATCGGCCACCGGCTGCTGCGCGGCTCGCGGTGGGTGAAGTACCAGGACATGCGGTTCTAGCACTTTTCGGGGACACATTCGGGACACATTCGGGGGCACTTTTCGATACGTCCGCCCGGCGCAAAGCCCGGTACAATACTGTACATTCATACAGGTATTGAGCACCGGGCGCTTTCGCCATGCAGTCCCCCGAACAGATCCATCCCGCGTTGTGGCGCGCCACGCAGTTGGCCAAAGGCGCCGCACGCACCCTGCCAACCGGGCACGCGGCGCTGTCAGCCGAACTGCCGGATAACGGCTGGCCGCTCGGATCGCTCGTTGAACTGCTCACCCCCCATCCCGGCATCGGAGAAATCCGCCTGCTGCGTCCCGCGCTGGCCCAACTGGAAACCCGTCGTCCCATTGCCCTGGTGCAGCCGCCGCACGTGCCGCACATCGCCAGCTGGATGAGCTGGCGGCTGGATCCCCGGCAACTGCTGTGGGTGGCGCCCGAAAAGCCGGTCGACGCGCTGTGGGCCAGCGAACAGATCCTGAAAAACGCCAGTTGCGGCGCGCTGATCTGCTGGCTGCCCCACGTGCGCCCCGAATCCCTGCGCCGCCTGCATCTGGCCGCCCAGGCCAGCGACCTGCTGTTCATCGCCGTGCGCCCGTCCCGCGCCGCGCAGACCGCCACGCCCGCCGCCTTGCGGCTGGCGCTGGCGCCCGCGCCCGGCGGCCTGTCCGTCCACATCCTGAAGCGCCGGGGGCCTGTCTGCGACACCCCGCTGTACGTGGGCCTGGAGCCCGGCGCGCTTACCCCCTCTTCTCCCCGCCATGCGCCTCTGGATCGCCGCCTACCTGCGCTGCCTGCCGCTGGACGCCATACGCCCGCACTGGCCGCATGAACAGGAGGCGTTCGCCGTTCTGGATCAGGAACGGGTCGCCGCCCTGACCCCCGCCGCCCGCCAGGCCGGCGTGACGCCCGGCATGCGCCGCGCGGGCGCGGCGGCCATCGCCCCCGGCGTGGAACTGCTGCCCCGCAATGCGCTGGCCGAGGCCGACGCCCTGCACGGCGCGGCCCTGGCCCTCTTGCAATACACCCCGGAAATCGCCCTGGCCGACGGCGACACCGTGCTGCTGAACGTGGGCGCCAGCCTGATGTTCTTCCGCGGGCCGCGCGCGCTGAGCCGGCGGGTGGCCGCCACGCTGCGGGCGCTGGATCTGCGGGTGTCGCTGGGCATGGCGCCCACGGCCAAGGGCGCCTGGCTGCTCGCGCGGCGCGCCGGCCGGCGCGTGCCCCGGCGCACCCTGAAGCTGCCCACCCTGGCGCGGCGGCTCGATGCCCTGCCGCTGTCGCTGCTGCCCCAGGCGCAAGACCGCCGCAACTGGCTGGACGACATCGGCTGCCACACGCTGGCGCACCTGCGCGCCCTGCCGCGCGGGGGGCTGCAGCGGCGCAGCGCGCCCGATCTGCTGCAGGCGCTGGACGCCGCCTACGGCCAGGTGCCCGAACTCTACCGCTGGCTCGAACCGCCCAACCAGTTTTCGCGGCGGATCGAACTCATGGACTACATGGAGAACACCGATGCCGTGCTGGCCGTGGCGGGCCGGCTGGCCGAGCAGCTGGGCGGCTGGCTGACCGCCCGGCAACTGGCCGTGCGGCGCGTGGTGCTCAGCATGGATCACGAACGCGGCCGCCACGCCCGCCCGCCCACCGAACTTGAAGTGGCCCTGGCCCAGCCCATCTGGCAGGCGCCGCAGCTGCTGCATCTGCTGCGCGAAAAACTCAACCACTTCACGCTGGAAGCCCCCGTCATCGCCGTGACGCTGCACGCGCCCGACACCGTCGAGCAGCCCGCGGCCAGCACCACCCTGTTCCCCGAACCGGGCGGCACCGCCGCCGACCACGCGCGGCTGCTGGACCTGCTGGTGGCGCGGCTGGGCCGCGACCGGGTGCGCCATGCCCAGCCCACCGCCGACCACCGTCCCGAAGCCGCCAATTCCTGGGGCGATGCGCTGGCCGCGCCCGAACGTCCCGCCCCCCTGCCGCCGCTGCTCGACCGGCCGTTCTGGCTGCTGGAAACCCCGCAGCCCCTCAAGCTGTCCGGCCATCGCCCCCACTACGCCGGCCAGGCGCTGCGGCTGATGCGCGGCCCCGAACGCATCGAAAGCGGCTGGTGGGACCCCGCCCTGACCGTGCGCGATTACTTCGTCGCCGAAGACGCGGCGGGCGCGCGCTACTGGATCTACCGCGAGCGCGACGCCGAGGACGCGCGCTGGTTCCTGCACGGACTGTACGCCTGACATGCGCATGGACGACGACGCCCCCGATCCCCTGGACCCGGCCGAGGTCCTGGCCCAGTTGCCCGGCTACGCCGAGCTGCAATGCCAGTCCAATTTTTCGTTCCTGCAAGGCGCCTCGCATCCCGAGGAACTGGCCGCGCGGGCGGCCGAACTCGGTTACGCCGCGCTGGCCCTGACCGACGAATGCTCGCTGGCCGGCGTCGTGCGCGCCCACACCGAAGCCAAGACCCTCAAGCTGCCGCTCATCGTGGGCGCCACGTTCCAGCTGCGCGCCGCGCCCGACGCCGCGCCGCTGGGGCTGACGCTGCTGGCGCAGACGCGCGAAGGCTACGGCAACCTGTCGGAATTCATCACGCTGGGCCGCACCCGGGCGCCCAAGGGCGAATACCGGCTTTCCCCGCAAGACCTTGCCGATCCACCCGCCGGCCACGCGCACCTGCGCAGTCTGCCGGAATGCCTGGCCATCCTGACGCCCGCCTACGGCACCGACGCCGACCGCATGGCCGACCAAGCGCGCTGGCTGGCGCGCGTCTTTCCGGGGCGCGCGTGGGTGGGACTGAACCTGCTGCACCAGTCGCGCGACGACCTGCACCGCGCCGCCGTCGAACACGCAGCCCAGGCCTCGCAATTGCCGATCGTGGCGGTCGGCCAGGTGCAGATGCATGTCCGGTCGCGCAAGCCGCTGCACGACACGCTGACCGGCATCCGCACCCGCCAGCAGGTGTCGCAATGCGGCTACGAACTGTCGGGCAATGCCGAACAGCACCTGCGCAGCCGCATGCGGCTGGCCAGCCTGTATCCGCCCGACGCGCTGGCGCAGACCCTGGCGGTGGCGCGCCGCTGCACGTTTTCGCTGGACGAACTGCACTACGAATACCCCGACGAGATCGTGCCGCCCGGCCACACGCCCGCCAGCTATCTGCGCCAGGAAGCGCTGGCCGGGGCGGACCGGCGCTTTCCCCAGGGCGTGCCCGACAGCGTGACGGCGCAGATCGACAAGGAACTGGACCTCATCGCGGACCTCAACTACGAGGCCTACTTCCTGACCGTCTACGACATCGTGCAGTTCGCCCGCAACGCCGGCATCCTGTGCCAGGGCCGGGGCTCGGCCGCCAACTCCGCCGTCTGCTATTGCCTGGGCATCACGGCGGTGGACCCGCAGCGCGGCAACAACCTGTTCGAACGCTTCATCAGCAAGGAACGCAACGAACCGCCCGACATCGACGTCGACTTCGAACATCAACGCCGCGAAGAAGTCATCCAGTACATCTACGGCAAATACGGCCGTGACCGCGCCGCCCTGACCGGGGTGGTCATCTCGTACCGGCCGCGCAGCGTGCTGCGCGATACGGGGCGCGCGCTGGGCGTGGACCCGGGCGTCATCGACGCCGTGGCCCGCGCGCACCAGTGGTGGGACGGCAAGAAGGAAATGCTGCGCACGCTGGGCGCCTGCGGCCTGGACCCGGAATCCCAGGTGGCGCGCCAGTGGGCATCGCTGGCGCAGACCATGATGGGCTTTCCGCGCCACCTGTCGCAGCACCCGGGCGGCTTCGTCATTTCACGCGGCAAGCTCTCGCGCCTGGTGCCCATCGAGAACGCCGCCATGGAAGACCGCAGCGTCGTGCAATGGGACAAGGACGACCTGGACGCCCTGAAGCTGCTGAAGGTCGACGTCCTGGCGCTGGGCATGCTGTCGGCCCTGCGCCGCACACTTGAACTGGCCAGCCAGCGCCGCGGCCAGCCGCTCGCCCTGCAGGACATCCCGGAAGGCGACGTGCCCACCTACGACATGATCTGCGACGCCGACACCATTGGCGTCTTCCAGATCGAATCGCGCGCCCAGATGACGATGCTGCCGCGCCTGCGGCCGCGCGAATACTACGACCTGGTGGTGCAGGTGGCGATCGTGCGCCCCGGACCGATCCAGGGGGGCATGGTCCACCCCTACCTGCGGCGCCGCCAGGGCAAGGAGGACGAAACCTACCCCAGCGAAAAAGTGCGCGGCGTGCTCAGCCGCACCATGGGCGTGCCCATCTTCCAGGAACAGGTGATGCAGATCGCCGTCGTGGCCGCCGGTTTTTCGCCCGGCGAGGCCGATCAGCTACGCCGGTCGATGGCGGCCTGGCGGCGCAAGGGCGGCGTGGACAAGTTCCGCGTCAAGCTGGTGGGCGGGCTGCTGGCGCACGGCTACACGCTGGACTTCGCCGAAGCCCTGTTCCGCCAGGTGGAAGGGTTTGGCGAATACGGCTTTCCGGAAAGCCATGCCGCCAGCTTCGCCCTGCTGGCGTATGCCAGCTCCTGGCTCAAGCGCCACGAACCGGAGGCCTTTCTGGCCGCCCTGCTCAATTCCCAGCCCATGGGGTTCTACGCGCCCTCCCAACTGGTGCAGGATGCGCGCCGCCACGGCGTCTGCGTGCTGCCCGCCGACGTGACGGTAAGCGGCTGGGATTCGGTGCTGGAAACGCTGCCCGACGGGCATCCGGGCGCCCGCCGCCGCCCCCACCCCCACGCGCCGTCCGCAGAGGCGTCGGGCGTCGACACGCCGGGCGTCGATACGCCGGGCGTCGATACGCCGGGCGTCGCCACGCCGGGCGTCGCCACGCCCCGCCCCGCCGTGCGGCTGGGACTCAGCCTGCTGCAGGGCATGCGCGAGGACGCCGCCCGCCGCATCGAGGCCGCGCGGGCCGACGCCCCCTTTGCCAACACCGCCGACCTGGCCCGCCGCGCCGGCCTGAATCGCCACGACCTGAACGCGCTGGCCGCCGGCGATGCGCTGCGCACCCTGGCCGGCCACCGGCGCCAGGCCAGTTGGGAAGCCGCCGCCAGCGTACAAAGCCGCGACCTGCTGCGGGACGCCGAGATCGTGGAAACCCAGGCCCCGCAGCTGTCCGCCCCGTCGGAGAGCCAGACCGTGGCCGCCGACTATCGCAGCGTCGGCCTGACCCTGCACAGCCATCCCGTGTCGCTGCTGCGCCCCCAACTGGCCGCGCGCAACTTCCAGCCTGCCTCGGTGCTGAACGACTATCCCAACAAGCGGGTCGCGCGCGCCTGCGGCATCGTCACCGTGCGCCAGCGCCCCCAGACCTCCAAGGGCGTCATCTTCGTCACCCTCGAAGACGAGACCGGCCCGGTCAACGTGGTGGTCCGCCCCGACCTGATCGAACGCCAGCGCCGCGAGCTGCTGGGCGCCACCCTGCTCGGGGTGTTCGGATCCTGGCAAAGCGTGGACGGCGTGCGCCACCTGATCGCGCAGCGGCTGGTGGACATGTCCGACCTCCTGGGCGGGCTGACGTCGCAGAGCCGCGACTTCCATTGAGGATGCGGGAGCAACTTGACGGTGTCTGACACCCTTGAAGCACCCTTCAAGCCTGAAGACCGTCCATACGGGTGTCAGACACCTGGCGAACACCTGACGCGCGCCCAGCCGCCCGCCGTTGTTGCCCGGTTGCACATGCCCGCCGCGCCTTGAGCACAGCGCGTCGCCGCTGGTCTATCATGGCTTTTTGTCCGCTCGTTGTAAGGAGTCCTACATGATCCGCAAGCTGATCCCCTTCCTGCTGGTTGCCAGCCTGGCTGCGTGCGCCAATACCGGCGGTTCGCGTACGTCCAGCGCGCCGGCCTCCAGCTCCTCGAGCGCATCCTCTTCATCGAGCACCGGCGCCGGCTCTTCCTACGGTTCGTCCTCGGCCATGCCCGGCAGCAGCACCGGCAAGACCTGCGACGCCGGCCCGCTGCAATCGCAGATCGGTCAGAAAGCCACGCCGTCCGTCATGGAAGACCTGCGCACGCGCAGCGGCAGCGCCACCGCGCGCATGCTGCGTCCGGGCCAGCTGGTCACCATGGAATACAACAACACCCGCCTGAACCTCATCGTGGACGACAAGGACGTGATGACGGCGATCCGCTGCGGTTAAGCGCGCCGGCCGGCCGGATTCCCATCCGGCAAGCCGCCTTCCCCTGCCTCGATGGGCCGCGCCGCCGGCGGCACATGGGGCAGGAAGGCCCCCGCCACCTCGAACGCGCATTCCTCGCGCGCAATGTCGATCACCCGGGATACGACCGGATTGACGATGTTCTTTTTGTGCACCGCGTAGTAATTGATGGTCGGCAGGTCCGGCTGCACATTCAACTGGCACAGCGCCCCGCGCGCCACCAGCGGCGCAAAGTACGCGCCCGGCAGGTAACTGATCCCCAATCCCAGCATCGTCAGCTGCGCCATCATGCCCAGGCTGTTGCAGGTCAGCACGCGCTTGACCGGCATCCCCTGTTCCGCGAACCACGCGTCGTACAGATGCGATAGCGCGGAATTGGTGGGCTGCGAGATCACCGGATACGGCGCCAGATCCTGCGGCGTCAACGCGGCAGCGACATCGATGTCCAGCGCCGGACTCGCCATCCAGACATTGGTGACCGCCCCCAGGTGCGTGCAATCGTACTGGTAGCCCCAGAACGGGCCGGGCATGATCGCCAGATCCAGTTCGTCCTGCTCCAGCCGTTCATAGAGCGTGATGCCGCCATCGATCTCGGGCATCAACTGCACGCGGGGGTAGCGCTGGCTGATCTGCTTGATCAGCCCGGCCAGCCAGGTCATGCCCACCAGTTCCGTCACGCCCAGACGCACCACGCCTTCGAAGCTGGCCGGATCGGCCATGTTCTGCACGATGCGGCTGTTCAGCTCCAGCATCTGGCTGGCCAGCTCGAACAGCTTGCGGCCCTGCGGGGTCATCAGGAGTTTCTTGGCGCGCCGCTCGAACAGGGGCGCGCCGGCAAAGGCCTCGAGTTCCCCCACCCGTTTGGCCACGGCCGATTGGGTGGTGTGCAGCTTGCGCGACGACGCGCTGAAGCTGCCCAGTTCGGAACTCCAGTAAAAGGCCTCCAATTGCTTGAGGGTGTACATCGCCGCGGTCGAAGAAAAGCGCATGGAAACCCCAGACGTTACCACCGCGGACGATCGGCGCGGATCAACCCCGCGGATGCAGGATGTCCGCCAGGAAGCGCTGCGCGCGCGGATGCGCCGGCGCGCTGAAAAAGCGCTCGGGCGTATCCATCTCCAGGATTTCGCCCGCGTCCATGAACACCACGCGGTCGCAGACGTCGCGCGCAAAGCCCATTTCATGCGTCACGCACACCATCGTCATGCCGTCCTTGGCCAGGCCCTTCATCACCTGAAGCACCTCGCCCACCATTTCCGGATCCAGCGCGCTGGTCGGCTCGTCGAACAGCATGACCGGCGGTTGCAGCGCCAGCGCGCGCGCGATCGCCACGCGCTGCTGCTGCCCGCCGGACAGCGATCCCGGATAGGCATCGATCTTGTGCGCCAATCCCACGCGGTCAAGCAGGCTGCGCGCCAGCTCCACGGCTTCCTTGCGGGGCTGCTTGCGGATGTTCACGGGCGCGAAGATCACGTTTTCCAGCACGCTCATGTGCGGAAACAGGTTGAACTGCTGGAACACGAAGCCGATCTTCTGGCGTAGCGCATTCAGGTTGGCGCCCTTGCCGTAGATGTCCGCGCCGTCGATCAGGATGCGGCCCTTTTCGATGGGTTCCAGCCGGTTGATCGTGCGGATCATCGTGGACTTGCCGGACCCCGACGGTCCGCAAACCACCAGCACCTCGCCGCGCGCCACCGACAGGTCCACATCCTTGAGCACATGATGCTCGCCGTACCACTTGTTCACTTTCTCGAGTTTGATCATGTTTTTGTTCCTTTAAGCCATGGCCCGCGTGCGGCGGATGCGCAGGTCCAGCCAGCTCAAGCCACGGCTCAGGCTGAAGCACACGATGAAGTAGATGATGGCCAGAATGCCGAACACCTGCAGCGGCTGGGTCAGCACCAGGTTGTTGACCTGGTTGGCTGCAAACGTCAGTTCGTTGACGCTGATGACGTAGCCCAGCGAGGTTTCCTTGACGGTGGACACGAACTGGCTGGTCATGCTGGGCAGCACGTTGAACAGCGCCTGCGGCAGCACCACCTTGCGCATCGTCGTCCAGTAGCCCACACCCAGCGAACGCGAGGCTTCGATCTGCCCGCGCGGCACCGCCTCGATACCCGAACGGATGACCTCGGACAGGTAGGCGCTTTCGTACACCACGAGCGCAAAGATCAGCGTCCAGAAGCCGCTGACCACCTGGCCGGTGATCTTGGGCACCACGAAGTAGGCCCAGAAGATCAGCATCAGCAGCGGCATGCCGCGCACCACATTGACCAGCGCCTTGCTGGCCGTGCGCAGCCACCCGTAGGGACTCACCCTGGCCAGCGCGATCAAGAGCGCCAGCGGCAGGGACATCGCCAGACCCAGCGCGGCCAGGATGAGCGTCAGTGCCAGTCCGCCGAGCGGACCGTTGGGGTATTGGCCCACCAGCAGCGTGGGCCAGTATTGCATCAGGAGATCAAGCACCATGGCCTCCGCGGTTCAGACGATAACGGGCGTAGATGCGCGATCCGAGCGCCATGATGAGGAACGATCCCAGCAGGTACATGATCGTCGCCGCGCCGAAGGTGGCGAAGGTGCGGTAGGTCTCGTTCTCGATTTCCCGCGCCTGGTAGGTCAGCTCCATCACACCGATCGCCATGGCCACGCTGGTGTTCTTGAAGAGCAGCAGCGCGCGTCCGACCAGCGGCGGAATGGAGATGCGCAGCGCCTGCGGCACGATGACGAAGCGCATGCATTGCAGGTAGCTGGCGCCCAGCGCGCGGGCAGCCTCGAACTGGGTGCCGGGAATGGCGCGCAGCCCGCTGCGGATGTCTTCGGCGATATAGGCGGCCGACCCCAGCGCGAGCGCGATCGCGGCCAGCGACATTTCGGCGTTGTGCGCATACAGCCACATGCGGAATCCTTCGGGCAGCAGCTCGGGCATGCCGAAGTACCAGAACAGCACCTGCACCAGCAGCGGCACATTGCGGTGGTATTCCACATAGGCGTCGACCACCCAGCGGCATGGCGCCAGGTTGGTGGCGCGCACCACCACCAGCGTCACCGCGATGGAAAACGCCATCACCCATGCAACAAGAAACAGTTGCACGGTGACCGCCATGCCGCTGAGCAGCAGCTGGTATTGGGAAGCGTCTAGAAAGCTCATAAACCTGTCAATCTCCTGCGTTCGGGCGCGCAACGCCAAGCATCACGGCTTCCCGCGCATCGCCTTGCAAGACGCGGGAAGCCGTGACGGATACTGGCGAACGGCAGCGCTCGGATCGGCCCCTTAGCCGGCGATCGGGCCGATCTTGAAGCCGCGCTCCAGCTTGTAGGGGGTGTCGGGGCCAAACCACTTGTCGAACAGCTTGGCCGCCGCGCCCGAGGTTTCGGCCTCGTCCAGCGCCTGGTTCACCGTTTCCAGGAATCGCGGCTCGGACTTGCGCACGCCCAGGCCCCACGGCTCATCGAACACGGCCTTGGAGATCACGCTGACCGGCGCGGTCGGCGGGCTTTGCAGCACCAGACGCACCAGCACCAGCTCGGATGCGAACTGCGCGTCCACCTTCTTCTGCTGCAGCGCCAGGTACGTGGCCGAGCTGTCGCCGTAGCCGATCACCTGCGACTTGTCGAGAATGCGCTTGATCTCGCGCTCGGAGCTGGAACCCTTGGTCGCGCCGATGCGGCGGCCGTTCAGAGCTTCGATCGAGTCCAGGCCCGAATCCTTGCGCACCATCAGCTTTTGCGGGCTGACGTAGTACGCGTGGCTGAAGGCGATCTGCTGCGCGCGGTCGGGCGAATAGCCCAGGTTGGCCGCCAGGATGTCCACGCGCCCTTCGTTCAGTTCCGGCACGCGCGCCGCCACCGACAGCAGCTTGTAGTTGACCTTGACGCCCAGCTTGTCCGCGACGAGCTTGCACACGTCTACGTCATAGCCCACCAGCTGGCGCGTCGCGCCGTCCTGGAAGCTGAACGGCTGCGACGTGCCCAGCGTGCCGCAAACCAGCTCGCCGCGCGCCTTGATGTCGTCAAGCTGGTCGGCGTGGGCAATTCCGCCCGCGGCCAGCGAAGCCAGGGCCAGGCTGGCGGCGATGAGAGTGTGACGCTTCATGGTTCATTCCCCTTGAATGGTTGTTAGGTGTACAGACTGGCGATGACGCCGTATGGGTGCGAAAGCGTGGCCCGTCAGGCCAGCTTGGCGCAGGCCTCGCGGATGGCCGCGCATCCCTGCCGGATATCGTCCAGCGAGGCGGCAAACGACAACCGGAACGTGCCGGGCGCGCCGTAGGCATGGCCGTCGATGACCGCCACGCCGGCTTCGCGCAGCAGGTAGTGCGTGAGGTCCGTGTCGCTGGCGATCACGTCGCCGGCCGGCGTCTTCTTGCCCAAGAGGCCCGAGCAGTCCGGAAAGACATAGAACGCGCCCTGCGGCACGACGATGTCCAGGCCCGGCGCGCCGGACAATTCGGCGATCGCCAGGTCGCGGCGCTCGCGGAACACTTTGGCGAATTCAACAACGCAGTCCTGCGGACCCGTCAGGGCTTCCAGCGCGGCCGCCTGGCTGACCGACGAGGCGCCCGACGTGCTTTGCGACTGCAGGATCGCCATTGCCTTGATCAGTTCATCGGGACCAGCGCCGTAGCCGATGCGCCAGCCCGTCATGGCATAGGCCTTGGACACGCCATTGACGACCAGCGTGCGGGCGGCCAGTTCCGGCGCCACTTGCAGCGGATGCACCGTCGGTTCGCCGGTGAAATTCAGGCGCGCGTAGATGTCGTCGGTCATCAGCCAGACGTGCGGATGACGCGCCAGGACCTCGGTCAGACCACGCAGTTCGTCCGCGCTGTAGACCGATCCCGTCGGGTTGCTGGGGGCATTCATCATCAGCCACTTGGTACGAGGCGTGATGGCGCGTTCCAGGGCCTCGGGCGTCACCTTGTAATCGGTGGCGGGCGACGTTTCCACGGCCACCGGCACGCCGCCGTTGACCAGGACCATGTCCGGGTACGACACCCAGAACGGCGCGGGGATCAGCACTTCGTCGCCGTCGTTCAGCGTCGCGGCCAGGCCATTGAAGATCACCTGCTTGGCGCCGGTGCTGACGATGACGCGCGATGCCGGATATTCCACGCCGGTCGCTTCCCGCAGATGGACGGCTGCGGCCTTGCGCAGGGCCACCGTGCCCTGCGCCGGCGGGTACTTGGTTTCGCCGCGGTTCATGGCGGCGGTGGCGGCCTGGCGGATGTGTTCGGGCGTCGAAAAATCCGGTTCGCCGATGGTCAGGTCGATGATGCGGCGGCCCTGCTCGCGCAGTTCCGCAATAATGGCGCGCGCGGCGACGCTGGGCGACAGCTTGATGCGCTTGATGCGGTCGGCAACGATGCTCATTTTGCCGCTCCCATCTTTTCCGCCAGCGCCTTTTCCAGCCACGGCTTGGTGTACGTGCCGGCGCGCAACTTTTCCTTGGCCACGGCTTCGTCGGCTTCCTTCTTCAGCGCCAGCGCCAGCACGGCGCTGGCGTGTTCGGCGGGAATCACCACCACGCCGTCGGCATCGCCCACGACCACGTCGCCGGGATTGACCACCTGGCCGCCGACCGACACGGGCACGTTGATCTCGCCCGGGCCGTCCTTGTAGGGCCCCTTGTGCGACACGTCGCGCGCAAAGCAGCCGAATTCGCCCTGGGCGAACACGTCCGCATCGCGCACCGCGCCGTCGATCACGAAGCCTTCGATGCCACGCGACTGCGCATCCATCATCATCAGTTCGCCAACCAGCGCGTTGCTGGTGTCTCCCGAGCCGTCCACGACGATCACGTCGCCCGCGCCGCCCAGCGAAATCGCCTTGTGGATCATCAGGTTATCGCCCGGACGGGTCTTGACCGTGAGGGCCACGCCCACCGTGCGGCGTGCGCCGTTATGCAGCGGACGCAGGCCCGACACGCCGTACAGGCGATTCATGCAGTCGCTGATCTGGGCCGAGCCGATGCTGGCAAAACCGGCCAGCACGTCGGCGGCGACGGCCGTCTCGGGCCGGGAAAGAATGCGATATCCGATGGGATTCATAAGGAAAGTCAGGTGTGAATGCAGGAAGCGTTGAAGCGAACCTGCATTACAAAGCCGCGCAAGCCTTTCCTCAAAACGATATAAATTCCCAGCGATCCACGAATTTTTTTCGTGGATTATGCGGTTTAAGGGTTATCCCTTATTCCTGCATCGACGCTCAATCATCCCCGCTGCCGGATCCGCTGCGGGCTTCCGACAACGCGACCGTCAGGTGCATGACCTTCTTCTTGAGCTGATCGCGTTCATCGGTCAGCTTGGCCAGCAACTGGCGCAGCCGCGCGATTTCCGCCGGCATGTCCGCGATGTTTTCAATAGGTTCTTCCGGCGGCGCCTCGCGCGGCGGCGGCGCCTTGGCCTGCCGGACCTCCCGGGCGGCCTGCTGCAGTTCCTTGCGCCCGCCTGCAACGGCGGCGGTCTGCCGTTCGGCCGGCAGCGACGCCACGGCCGCCGCGGCGTTGATGGAGATGGCGCCTTCCTTCACCGCGCGCACCAGTTCCGGCGCCGCGGACTTCTGGATCTTTTCGATCTGATTGAGGGTATTGCTGCTGATGCGGGCGGCGCGCGCCAGCGCCTGGCGGCTGGGGACGGCGGGCTTCCAATCGGGATTGGCATGCCCGCGCATCGGCGCGGCGCTGGCCCCGGGCGTGTCCTCGTCCCAAGGCGGGGAGTCGTCCGCCGGCCCACCGTCCGCCGGCGATCCTTGGCCGCTGCCGTCCGGCCCACCTTCGGCTGCACCAGCCGCTTCCGGGCCGGTGCGCGCCAGCAGGATTTCCTTCTTGCGAAGCGCCAACACCCCGCGCTGGAAGTCCGACACGCTGCGCCGGCCCAGATGGTTCTCGATCATCCAAAGATGCACGTCGTCCATGGACTTGAAGTGCGGATGCTGAATCGTCTGGAACGGGATGTTGTGCTTGACGCAGATGGCGTAACGGTTGTGCCCGTCGATCAGCAGGTCGCCCCACAGGACCAGGGCGTCGCGGCACCCCTCGGCCAGCAGGCTGCGCTCCAGCGCGGCGTGTTCGTCCTCGGTCAGCGGGTCTATATAGGCACGCAGGCCTTCGTCTACTCTGATTTCCATGGTGTCCAAATAAAGTCGGGCGGCGCCCTAGGCCAGCCCCTGTCCGCGCAGCACGTCCTGGATCGCGGCCAGGCGCGCCACGGGGTCCGTCAGGCCCAGCAGCGTTGCCTTGTCGTCCGGGGGCAGTGGCAAGAGTTCACACCAGCGGTTTGCCACCCAGCCGCAATCGTCCAGCCGGAACGGCGGCGCCAGCGGCATTCTTTCGGCGGGCACGCCGTCCTGCTGCCACTGCGCCACCAGGCGCCCCAGCGCATCGGCGCTGGCCTGCATGGCCGCGGGCACGGCCGTGGGCGGATCATCGGCAATGGGCTCGGCCTCGCCCATCCAAAGGCCGTATTTTGCCACCTCGCTGGACCGGAGCCGAAAGCGCGAGGTGCCCCGGCACCGGATTTCCAGCAAGGCCGGCATGGGCGCCTCCCAGGTTTCGACCCGCGCCATGGTGCCCACGGGCGACAGCGTCTCGACGCCCTCGGGCGAGCGGACCTCGCTGCCGGCCAACAGGCCCACGATGCCGAACTCGGTGTTGTCGGCGATGCTGCGCCGGATCATGTCCAGATAGCGGACCTCGAAGATGCGCAGATGCACCACGCCCGCGGGAAACAGCGCATTGGACAGCGGAAACAAGGGAATCAGCGACATGGCCGCCTCCTGGTCATTTCACGTAGAAGGCATCGTCCACGGGCACCTGCAGCGCCGTCGCCAGCGCGTTGGTCTGCGACGCCATCGCCATCACCGCCAGCAGTTCGGCGTGCTGACCATCGGTCATGCCCTTGGCCCGGGCCGAGGCCGTGTGGGAATGGACGCAATACGAGCAGCCATTGGCGGTGGACACCGCGATGTAGATCATTTCGCGCACCAGCGGCGAGAGCTCGCCCTCGGCCATCATCACCGTCTTGAGCTGCTCCCAGACGCTGCGCATCCGCGGGGGATCGTTGGCCAGCGCCCGCCAGAAGTTGTTGACGAAGTCCGACTTGCGCGTGGCGCGGATGTCCTCGAACACCGCCCATGCCTCGGGACTTCTGCGGATCTCGTCATCGCTCAGCAGCCTTACCGTGCTCATTGCCCCTCTCCATCGTGAAAAAACACATCGGACCACCGCATCGCGGCGGCCCCCTTTTGATCCGTTCAGGAACGCAGCCGGCCGCTCAGGTGTTGCGGCCGTCGTACGGAATGCGGGTCAGCGTATTCAGGTCGACGTTTTCCAGGCAACGCACGTTGACCGCAGCCGTTTCCTTGCCTTCTGCCCCGACCCCGAACCCGAAGGGCGCACAGCCGCAGTTGGCGCAGAAATGGTGCGAGATCACGTGCTTGTTGAAGGTATACGTCGACATGGCCTGCGTGGACGACGTGATGCGCAGGGCGGCACGCGGCACGAACCACAGCAGATAGCCCTTGCGGCTGCAGTGCGAGCAGTTGCATTCCAACACCTGCGACACATCGCCATCGACTTCATAGGCAATCTGTCCGCAGTGGCAGCTTCCTAATTGCATGGATTGTCTCCCGGCCGTAATCGGATCAGACTCCCATCATAGGCCTGCCCCGCCCGCCTTGCCCATGCGGACGCACCGCACCCCAGCCCCAACCCCACCCCCGGCCACGCACGGAGCCATCATGCCCCAGTTATCCGCATACCTCAGTTTTGACGGCAATTGCGCCGAGGCCATGCGCTTTTACGAACGCGTGCTGGGCGGCCGCCTTGACGCGCTGATCCGCTATGCAGATGCCCCGCCCGATGCCGCCATGCCGGTTCTGTCGGACGAGGACGCCGGGCGCATCATGTACGCCCGCCTGACGCTGGACGAACAGACCTTGCTGGGGAGCGACGCCACTGCCGGCCATCCCTACCCCGGCAATCGCGGGGTGGCGCTGGCGCTGGTGTATCCCACCGTGTCGGATGCGCATCGCGTGTTCGAGCACCTGGCCGAAGGCGGCAGCGTCACGATGCCGCTGCAAAAGACCTTCTGGGCCGAAGCCTACGGCGCGCTGGTCGACCGGTATGGCACGCGGTGGATGGTAAGCGGCGGCCGCATGAGCCACTGAGCGCCCCGCACCCTTCCTAACCGCCCGGCCGGTGCGCCGCCAGCACGTCGTGCAGCGACTGCGCGGCGCCTTGCAGCACCGGCACCGCGCGCAACAGATCGTCCAGCATCACCCGCGCGGTCGGCGCGTGGCAGGCCACCGCCGCCACCACGCGGTCCTCGCCATCGCGCACAGGCACCGCCACCGCGCTCATGCCGCGCACGAACTCCTCGTTGTCGATGCCGATGCCGCGCACGGCCAGCCGCTCCAGCTCGGCGTCCAGCTTGGCCGGGTCGGTAAACGTGCGCGGCGTATTGCGCGTAAGCGGCAGGCGCGCCAGCACGTGGCTGCGCTCCAGGCGGTTCATCGACGCCAGAAACAGCTTGCCGCTGGCCGTGCAATGCATGGGCACGTGGCTGCCCACGGCAAAGAACAGGCGTAGGGGCTCGGACGTCTCGACGCGTTCCATGTAGACGACCTGGTCGCCGTCCGGCGCGGTCAGGTTGCACGTTTCGCCCAACGTGCCCACCAGCTTGGTCAGCACCGCGCGGCATGCGCGCGTGAAGGCGCTGGCGCGCAGCGTAGCCAGCGCCAGCGATGTCGCCTGCGGCCCCGTCACGACGCCGTTTTCAGTCGGGGTGGCGGCCACAAAGCCCGCGCGCTGCATGGCCGCCAAGAGGCGCATCAGCGTGGTCTTGGGCATGTCGAGCCGTTGCGCCAACTGCGCGAGCGTGGGCGGATGCTGCGCGCGGGCCAGGTGATCCAGCACCAGCAATGCCCGCAGCGAACGGGCGGCTTCCTGTTGCCCGCCGGGGTCATCGGACCGGCCGCCGGCCGCCTGTTCCGATGCTGCACTGCGATTTTGAAACCGACGCTGCATGTTCTGTTCCATTTGTCTGCCCCAGCGCGTGTTGTGCTTTGTTCTGTGTGCGCGCTTCCTAGAATCGCCTCAGATGCCGGCCTGGTCCGCATTGCGGAGCGCGAGCCGGTCGGACCTGCCGAACAATATAAGGGAGACCGCGCGGATATGTCCGATACCGTCGATTACATCGTGGTGGGAGCCGGCTCGGCCGGATGCGTGATGGCGAACCGGTTGAGTGCGGACGGCGCGCACACGGTGTGCCTGCTGGAGGCCGGTCCCAAGGACACCTATCCGTGGATCCACATCCCCATCGGCTACGGCAAGACGATGTTCCACAAGGTGGTGAACTGGGGCTTCTACACGGACCCGGATCCCAACATGCTGGACCGCCGCATCTACTGGCCGCGCGGCCGCACGCTGGGCGGCTCCAGCGCCATCAACGGTCTCATCTACATCCGCGGCCAGCGCGAAGACTACGACGCCTGGGCTGCGGCCGGCAACGCGGGCTGGGGCTGGGACGACTGCCTGCCGTGGTTTCGCAAACTGGAAAACAACGACCTGGGTCCCGGCCCCACCCGCGGTACCGAGGGTCCGCTGAACGCCACGTCCATCAAGACGCCGCATCCGCTGGTGGAAGCGCTGATCGCCGCCGCGGGCAAGCTGGGCGTGCCGCACGTGCGCGACTTCAATAGCGGCGACCAGGAGGGCGTGGGCTATTACCAGCTGACCACGCGCAACGGCCGCCGCTGCTCCACCGCCGTGGCTTACCTGCGCCCCGCGCAGGACCGCCCCAACCTGCGCATCGAGACCGATGCGCACGCGATGGCCGTGCTGTTCGAAGGCAGCCGCGCCTGCGGCGTGCGCTACCGGCAAGGCGGCCAGGTCCGCACGCTGCGCGCCCGGCGCGAAGTCGTGCTGTGCGCGGGCGCCCTGCAATCGCCGCAACTGCTTCAGCTATCCGGCGTCGGGCCCGCCAGCCTGCTGCGCGAGTTCGGCATCGGCGTCGTGCGCGACCTGCCCGGCGTGGGCGAAAACCTGCAGGATCATCTTCAGATCCGCCTGATCTACGAGACCACCCGCCCCATCACCACCAACGACCAGTTGCGCAGCCTGACCGGCCGGGTGCGCATGGGGCTGCAATGGCTGCTGCTGCGCAGCGGTCCGCTGGCCGTGGGCATCAATCAGGGCGGTCTTTTCTGCCGCGTCGATCCGGCCAGCCGCACGCCCGACACCCAGTTCCATTTCGCGACCCTGTCCGCCGACATGGCGGGCGGCAAGGTGCATCCGTTTTCCGGCTGCACCTATTCGGTGTGCCAGCTTCGGCCGACCTCGCGCGGCCGGGTGCGCCTGCGCAGCACGGACCCGTTCGAGGCGCCGTCCATGCAGCCCAATTACCTGTCGACGGACCTGGACCGCCGCATGGCGGTGGCCGCCGTGCGGTATGCGCGTCAGGTCGCCGCGACTGAGCCGCTGGCCGGCCTGATGAAACGTGAGTTCCGGCCCGGCCCGGACGTGCACACGGACGACGAGATCCTGCACTTCTGCCGCGAATATGGCGCCACCATCTTCCACCCGTCAGGCACGGCGAAGATGGGACCGCGCAGCGATCCGCTGGCCGTCGTGGACGAGCGCCTGCGCGTGCACGGGGTGTCGGCGCTGCGCGTGGTGGATTGCTCGATCATGCCCACGCTGGTCTCGGGCAACACCAACGCGCCGGTCGTGATGCTGGCCGAGCGCGCGGCGGATTTCATGCTGCAGGACGTGCGGCAGGCGCGCGCGCAAGTCGTGCGCACGCCCGCCCGGATGGAGATGACGGACCCCGGCTAGGAAACCCATATCGCAGACAGACCCGGCCGCGGCAGCGCAGATTGCCAGGCCGACCCACCAAAGGAGACTGGACATGGCCAAGCAAAACGAAGCGGCGGTGCGCAAAGTCGTCACCGCCTCGCTGATCGGCGCCACCATCGAGTGGTACGACTTTTTCCTGTATGGCGTCGTCGCCGGCATCGTATTCAACAAGCTGTACTTTCCCACCGGGGACCCGCTGGTCTCGACCATGCTGGCGTACACGACGTTTGCCGTCGGTTTCGTCACCCGGCCGCTGGGCGGGCTGATCTTCGGCCATTTCGGCGACCGCATCGGCAGAAAGAGCATGCTGGTGATGACGCTGATGATCATGGGCATCGCCACCTTCCTCATCGGTCTGGTGCCCACGTACGACATGATCGGCATCTGGGCGCCGATCCTGCTGCTTCTCTTGCGCGTGTTCCAGGGCATCGGGCTGGGTGGCGAATGGGGCGGCGCGGTGCTCATGGCCTATGAATACGCGCCGCCGGAGAAAAAAGGCTTTTACGCGTCGCTGCCGCAGATCGGGTTGGCCATCGGGTTGTGCCTGGCGTCGGGCACGGTGGCGCTGCTGTCCGTCCTGCTGACCGACGAGCAGTTCATGGCGTGGGGATGGCGCATCGCCTTCCTGGCGTCCGCCGCCATGGTGGCCGTCGGCATGTACATCCGGCTCAACATCAAGGAAACGCCGGAGTTCACCGCGGTCAAAGCGCAGAACGCCGAAAGCCGCATCCCGTTCATGGACATGATGCGGCGCTATCCCGGCAACGTCGTCAAGGGCATGGGCGCGCGCTACATCGACGGCGTGTTCTTCAACGTCTTTGGCGTGTTCTCGATCTCGTTCCTGACGCAGTCGGTGCAGATCACGCGGACCGAGGCGTTGATCGGGGTGATGGCGGCGGCGCTGGTGATGTGCTTCTTCATCCCCTTCTTCGGCCGCCTGTCCGACCGCATCGGCCGCACGCGCGTGTACTTCTGGGGATCGCTCATCACCGCCGCGGCGTCGTTCCCCGGCTTCTGGATGATGATCAACAGCGGCGGCAACGTAATGCTGATCTGGCTGGCCATCATCATTCCGTTCGGGATCCTGTATGCCGCCATCTACGGCCCGGAGGCCGCGCTGTTCTGCGAGCTGTTTGACGCCAAGGTGCGCTAC
The DNA here is from genome assembly GCF_040775605.1 of Achromobacter animicus. Taxonomy (NCBI): domain Bacteria; kingdom Pseudomonadati; phylum Pseudomonadota; class Betaproteobacteria; order Burkholderiales; family Alcaligenaceae; genus Achromobacter; species Achromobacter animicus. The sequence continues at coordinate 2,738,835 of NZ_JAYGJK010000001.1, read as the reverse complement.
ACCGGCATCTCGTTCGTCTATCAGTTCTCGGGCATCTTCGCGTCCGGCATCACGCCCATCATTGCCACCGCCCTGCTCAAGACGGGCGGCGGGCAGCCATGGCTGATCTGCCTGTACGTGCTCTTCGCGGGCGTGGTGTCGGCGTTCTGCGCGTGGCTGATCGGGCGTGGCAAGCAGCCGGTGGAGCTGGACGGCGCGGGTCAGCCGTCCATGCCGCGGGCGGGGCTGCGCAAGGCGTAGCCGGCGGGCGGGTCCCGATGGGCTGCGCGCAGGGGCCCGGGCCGTCGCCGTTCGGGTTCGGCGCGGCCCGCCCCGCTCAGTCCAGCGCCGCCTGCGGCGGCTGCTGGGCCGGCCAGCCGCCGCCCACCGCCTTGAACAAGGTCGCCAGCGCCGCCTGGCGCTGGGCGCTCACGTCGATATAGGCGATCTGATCCGTGTACGCGCTGCGCTGCGCGTCCAGGTAACGCAGATGACTGTCGACGCCGCCGCGATAGCGCGCCTCGGACAACTGCATGGCGATCTGGCTGGATTGGGCCAGCGCCAGGCGCGAGGCCTCTTCGCGGCGCAGCGTCTCGGTGGCCACCAGCGCGTCGGACACCTCGCGGAACGCCGTCTGGATCGTCTGTTCATACTGCGCCACGGCGATGTCCTTGCGCACGGACGCCAAATCCAGATTGGCCACATTGCGCCCGCCGGCAAAGATCGGCAGCGTGATCTGCGGCGCGAAGGACCACGCCCGCTGCCCGGATTCAAACAAACCCGACAGGTCCGCGCTGGAACTGCCGAACAGTCCGGTCAGCGAAATGCTGGGAAAGAACGCCGCCCGCGCCGCGCCGATGCTGGCATTGCGCGCCTGCAACTGATGTTCGGCGGCCAGGATGTCGGGGCGGTTTTCCAACAGCGCCGACGGCGCGCCCGCCGCGATCTCCTGCACCAGCATCGGGGCATCGGCCGTGCGCGCCGGCAGGTACGGCGACAGGTCGTTGATCCCCACCAGCAGGCCGAGCGCATTCCCGGCCTGGCGGACCTCGCGGTCCATGCGTTCCAGTTCCGCACGTGACTGCTCGGTCAGGCCCAGCGCTTCCTGATAGTCCAGCGCCGTCGCCGTGCCCGCCTGGCGGCGCTTGACGATCAGCTCCAGTGACGCCTCGCGGCTGGCGAGGGTCTGGCGCGTGACATCCAGGCGGCGTTGCGCGCTGTCGCGGGCCACATAGGCCTGGATCACCTCGGCCACCAGGCTGATCTGCGCGCTGCGCGCCGTGGCCTCGGTCGACAGGTACTCCTGCAACGCCGCGTCCGACAGGCTGCGCACGCGGCCGAACAGGTCCAGTTCAAAGGCGGTGAGGCCCAGGCCGGCCTGGTAGCTGCTTTGCACCGCCGACTCGCCGGTGGCGTTCAGGTCGGCGGGAACGCGTTGGCGCGTGCCCGTGCCCTGCGCGTTGATGCCGGGCAGCCGGTCCGCGCGCGTGATCTGGTATTGCGCCCGGGCCGCCTCGATGTTGAGCAGCGACTGGCGCAGGTCGCGGTTGTTGGCCAGCGCCAGTTCCACCAGCTTGCGCAAGGCATCGTCGGTGACGAAGGACTGCCAGTCCAGTGTCGCCGCCGCGGATTCGCCGGGGCCGGTCGATGCCAGGCTCCAGTTGTCACCAACGGGGGACGCCGGCCGTTCGTAGACGGGCGCCAGCGAGCAGCCCGCGAGCGCCGCGGTCAGCAGCAGCGCGGACATCCGCAGGGGAAAGAAGGTCTGCAACATGAATTACTCCTGCACCGTGCGCGGCGTGGCGTCGGGGGTGGGCGAGGACTTGGTCGAGTCTTTGCCCCGCTTGCGCTGCACCAGCGACAGCACCCACACGAAGAAGATGGGGACGAAGATCACGCCCAGCAGCGTGGCGGTCAGCATGCCGCCGATCACGCCTACGCCCAGCGCGCGCTGGCTGGCCGCGCCCGCGCCGGAGGCCAGGGCCAGCGGCACGACACCCAGGATGAACGCCAGCGACGTCATCACGATGGGGCGGAAGCGCAGCTTGGCGGCCTGGATGGCGGCGTCGGCCAGCGAATGCCCCTGCTCGCGCAGGCTCTTGGCAAACTCCACGATCAGGATGGCGTTCTTGGCCGCCAGCCCGATGATGGTGATGAGCCCCACCTTGAAGTACACATCGTTCGGCATGCCCAGCACCGTCACCGCCAGCACCGAACCCAGCGCGCCGATCGGCACGATCAGCATCACGGACGCCGGAATCGACCAGCTTTCATACAGCGCAACCATCAGCAGGAACACCACCAGGAACGCCAGCGCAAACAGCATGGGCGCCTGCGAGCCGGCGAACTTCTCCTGGTACGACAGGCCCGTCCACTCGTAGCCGATGCCTTCGGGCAGCCCCGCCACGATGCGCTCGATCTCGGCCATCGCCTGGCCGGTGCTGCTGCCGGGCATCGCGTCGCCCGCGATCTTGAAGGCCGGATAGCCGTTGTAGCGGGAGATCTGCACGGGGCCGTTCTCCCAGTCCGTCTTGACGAACGCGCTGAGCGGTACCATGCCGCCCGTCTTGTTGGGCACGTTCAGTTGCAGGATGCTTTCTGGCGTCATGCGGTCACGTACGTCGGCCTGCACCACCACGCGCTGCAGGCGTCCGGCGTTGGCAAAGTCGTTGACCGTGGCCGACCCATAGGCGGCAGAGATCGCCGTGCTGATGACGTCAAAGCCCACGCCCAGCGCCTCGGCCTTCTCGCGGTCGATGTCCAGGCGCAGCTGCGGCGCGTCGGCCAGGCCTTCCATCATGGCGTAGGCGATCACGGGCGAGCTGTTGGCCTGGGCCAGCAACTGGTTGCGAGCGTCGATCAGCGCCGCACGGCCCAGTCCGCCCCGGTCCTGCAACCGCAGTGCGAAGCCGCCCGAATTGCCCAGCCCTTCGATGGGCGGCGGGTTGACGGCCATGACCGCGCCGTCGTCGATCACTGCAAATTTCGCGTTGACGCTATCCGCCACGTCGGTAGCCGATTGGCCCTCGCCGCGCTCGGACCAATCCTTGAGCGTGGGGAACGCAATGCCCGCGTTCTGGCCGGTGCCCGAAAAGCTGAATCCCATGACGGTGAAGGCGTCGCCCATCGCGTCCAGCGACAGCAGGTGCTGTTCGACGTCGGCCACCACCTTGTCCGTGCGCATGTGCGTTGCGCCCGGCGGCAATTGGACGTCAACGATGACGTAGCCCTGGTCTTCCGGCGGAACGAAGGATTCGGGCACGCGCACGTACAGCACGGCCAGCACCGCGACGATGGCCGCGTAGATGACCATGTAGCGGCCCGTGCGGCGCACCAGGCGCGTATTCAGCGCCTCGAAGCGGCCCGTCAGACGGTTGAAGACGCGGTTGAACCAGCCGAAGAAGCCCTTCTTTTCGTCGTGATGGCCCTTGGGGATGGGCTTGAGGAACGTGGCGCACAGGGCCGGCGTGAACGTCAGGGCCAGGAAGCCCGAGAACAGGATCGACACGGCCAGCGACAGCGAGAACTGCTGATAGATCACACCGACGGAACCGCTCATGAAGGCCAGCGGCAGGAACACCGCCGACAGCACCAGCGTGATGCCGACGATGGCGCCGGACACCTGCTCCATGGCCTTGACCGTGGCTTCGCGCGGCGACAGCCCTTCCTCGGCCATGATGCGTTCGACGTTCTCGACCACGACGATGGCGTCGTCCACCAGAATGCCGATGGCCAGCACCATGCCGAACATGGTCATCATGTTGACCGAGAAGCCCAGCACCGACATCACTGCAAACGTGCCCAGCAGACACACCGGCACCACGATCGTCGGAATCAGCGTGTAGCGGAAGTTCTGCAGGAACAGGAACATCACCAGGAAGACCAGCACCATCGCTTCCAGCAGCGTGTGCACCACCTTCGTGATGGCTACGCTGACGAACTTGGACGTGTCGAACGGCACCGAATATTCAACGTCCTCGGGGAACGAGGCCGACAATTCTTCCAGGCGCGCGTTCACGGCCTTGACGGTGTCGATGGCGTTGGCGCCCGGCGCAAGCTGCACCGCCGCACCCACCGACTTCTTGCCGTTCAGGCGCGTTTCAAAGTCGTAGCTCTGGCGTCCCACTTCCAGACGCGCCACGTCGGCCAGGCGCACGGACGAGCCGTCCGGGTTGGCGCGCAGCACGATGCGCCCGAATTCGTCCGGATTGTCCAGGGTGCCCTTCACTGCCAGCGTCGCGGTCAGCTCCTGCTCGGGCGCGCCGGGGCGGCTGCCGAAACTGCCGGCCGGCACCTGCACGTTCTGCGCGGCAATTGCGGCGTTGACATCGGCCACCGACAAGCCCAGGCCCAGCAGCTTCTGCGGGTCGATCCACACGCGCATGGCGGCTTCGGCGCCAAAGAACTGCACCTTGCCCACGCCGTTCACGCGGCGGATTTCGTTGTTGATGTGGCGTGCGGCGTAGTCGGACAGACCGACCACGTCCTTGTGCGCGTCATCGCCCTTGTACGTCAGGGCGTAGATCATCAGGAAGTTCGAGCTGGCCTGCTCGACCTGCAGACCCTGCTGCGTCACGGCAGACGGCAGACGCGCCTCGGCCTTCTTGATGCGGTTCTGCACGTCCACCTGCGCCAGGTCGGGGTCCGTGCCCGGCTGGAACGTGACGGTGATTTCGGCGCTGCCGCTCGAGCTGCTGGACGACTCGTAATACAGCATGTTCTTCGCGCCGTTCAGCTCTTCCTCGATGACGCTGGTCACCGAATCGACCAGCACCGTCGCGGACGCGCCCGGATAGGTGGCGGCGATGGTCACCTGCGGCGGCGCGACCACCGGAAACTGCGACACGGGCAGCGACGGAATCGCCAGCAGCCCCGCGAGCGAGATGAAGATGGCCACCACCCAGGCGAAATTGGGGCGGCCAATGAAAAACTTGGACATGGTCTAACCTCGGATTTGCGCGCGGTTCATGAGGGCCGCTTATTGCTTGGCGGACGCGGCGGCATCGCCGGCGGCGGCCACCTTGGGCTCGTTCACGGGCGTCACGCTGACTTTCTGGCCGGGCACGGCGGCGCTGACGCCGCCCACGATCACCCGGTCGCCGGGGGCCAGGCCCTCGGTGATGTGCCAATCGCCGCCGCGCATCGTGCCGGTCTGCACCGCGCGGGTCTCCACGACGTCGTCCGCGCCGACCACCAGCACCTGCGGCTTGCCATCGGTGCTGCGCGTGACGGCGCGCTGCGGAACCAGGATCGCTTCCGGATCCACGCCCTGGTGCGTGCGCACCCGGACATACATGCCCGGCAGCAGCAGCACGTCAGGATTGGCGAACTCGCCGCGCAGGGCCACCTGACCGGTGCTGCGGTCCACGGCAATGTCCGAGAACAGGAGGTGCCCTTCGCGCTGCTGGTCGGTGCCGTCGATCGTGATGGAGATACTGGCGCCCTCGCCTTCGCCCAAGCTGCCGTTCTGCATGGCCGCGCGCATGCGCAGCATGTCGCCGACGGGCTGGTTGAAGTCCACGTAAACCGGGTCCAGTTGCTGGATAGTCGCCATCGGCGTGGCCTCGTTCTGGCCCACCAGCGCGCCTTCGGTCACTTGCGCGCGTCCAATGCGGCCCGAGATGGGCGCCTTCACGGTGGCGTAGTCCAGATTGAGCTGCGCGGTCTCGACATCGGCCTGGGCCGAGCGGCGCGCGGCCAATGCGCTCTTGAGCGTGGTGTTGGCCGTGTCGAAGTCCTGCTGACTGACGGCTTCGATCTTGACCAGGGGCGTGTAGCGCTTGACCACGGCCTGTGCGTCGGACACGGCGGCCTGGGCCTTGGCCAGCTCACCTTCCGCACGTGACAAGGCCGCCTTGAACGGCGCCGGGTCAATGCGGAAGAGCACGTCGCCGGCCTTGACGTCCGCACCTTCCACGAAGTTGCGGCTCAGCACGATGCCCGCCACGCGGGCACGGACCTCGGCCACGCGCATGGGTTCGACCCGGCCGGGCAGCTCGCTGATCAGCGTGTAGCGCTGGGGTTGCACCGCCACCGCCTGGACCGGACGCGGCCCCGCCGCCTGCGGCTCTCCGCCATCGGACCCGCCGCAACCGGCCAAGACGATTGCCGTCGCCAACACCGCCAGGGGCAGCCGCCATGCTTGATTGACCTTCATTCACTACCCCCGCGCTGCGCGTTCTGAATTCAAAGAGACGCCGATGCTACCTGAAAGGACGATTTGAATCAATATTGATTCATTTGCTGCTTTCAGGCTTAAATCTGACGACTCACAAGTCTTTACTTGATAAATTCGCGGAAGTTTGTACAAAGTGAATCGCCCGTGATCCAATACCGGCCCAGGGATAACCACAAATGGGGAGGAGGCAATGTCTGAAGAGGCAGGCCACGAACGGCTGCTGGTCGCGCTGGCGCTGGCGATGGTGGATCAGCCGCGCGCAACCTTGCAGGAGCTGGCCAAGGCCGTCGGCGTCAGCAAGGCGACCTTGTACCGGTTCTGCAAGACCCGGGATCAGCTGGTGCTGCGCCTGATGACGCATTGCGCGCAGGTCATGAAACAGGCACTGGCGGATTCGCACCTGGACAGCGCCCCGCCCCGCACGGCGCTGCGCAGCCTGATCGAACAGCACCTGGCGCACAAGGAATTGACGGCGTTCCTGATCTACAACTGGAAGCCCGACACGGAACTTGAGCCGGACATCATGAACAGCTGGTCCGGCTATCAGGAAACCCTGGATGCATTCTTTTTGCGCGGTCAGCGCGAAGGCGCGTTCCGCGTGGACATGACCGCCGCCGCGCTCAGCGAACTCCTGATCGGAATCATCACCAGCATGGTGGACGCCGAGCGGCGCGGCCGGATTGCGCGGATGGGCATCGCGCAGGTGGCCGAACAGATGATGCTACACGGCATCTCGGCCTAGCCCGCGGTTGTGCGGAAGTGACGCGGAGCGAGGCCCCGCGCCTGTTTACGCTGCCGTCACCGGACGGCCATAAAACGGATAGTTCGGATCGTTGTAGCCGTGCGCCGAGGCATGGCCCGGCGTCACCCACTCGTTCACGACCGTTTCGTCCTCGGGCGTGATCGTCACGTCCAGCGCCGCGTAGTAATCGTCCATCTGCGCCAGCGTACGCGGACCCGCGATAACGGCAGTGATGACCGGATTGGCCAGCACCCACGCCGTTGCGAAATGGCCCGGCTGCACGCCGCGCGCGGCGCTGTGCTGCACCAGCTTCTGCGCGATCTGCAGCGATTCCTCGCGGAATTCGGTCGCCAGGATGCGGCGGTCGCCGCGTCCGGCGCGCGTATCCGCCGCGGGCGGCTGGCCCGGCAGGTACTTGCCCGTCAGCACGCCGCGCGCGATCGGGCTGTACGGCACCACGCCCAACCCGTAATGCTTGCATGCGGGCAGGATCTCGACTTCGGGTCCGCGGTTCAGCATGTTGTAGTACGGCTGGCACACCACCGGTTGCGGCACGCCGAGTTTTTCGCATAGACGCATCACCTCGGCGATGCGCCAGCCGCGAAAGTTCGACAGCCCGAAGCTGCGCAGCTTGCCCGCGCGGATCAGGTCGCCCAGCGCCCACAGCGCTTCTTCCAGGTTTTCTTCGTGGTAGTCGCGATGCAGGTACAGGATGTCCATGAAATCCGTGCCCATGCGCGACAGGCTCTGCTCCACCCCGCGGATCAGCCACTGGCGCGAGTAATGCGCCAGGTTCGGCCCCTTGCCGACCGGATTGCCGATCTTGCTGGCCAGCACCCAGTCGTGGCGCTGCCCCTTGAGCAGCTTGCCCACGACCTCTTCCGACCGGCCTTCGTTGTAGACGTCGGCGGTATCGATGAAATTCAGGCCGTGATCGCGTGCCGACGCAACGATGCGCGCCGCTTCGTCATCAGGCGTCTGCTCCCCGAACATCATCGTGCCCAGGCAGAGCGGCGACACCCGGAGATTGCTGGTTCCCAGTCGGCGGTAATTCATGGCGTGGTTCCTTGATCGGATGAAGGGATAAGGCGTGGCCGCGCGTCACCGCGCAGCCGAACGCCACATCTTGCCCGAAAAAACCTGACATGCCGCAAAACCTGGAAGTTACACACCCGCATCCACCGCCGCCAGGATTTTCCCGAACAGCGCGTCCGCATGGGCCGAATTCAGCCAGCGCACGATCACGACCATCTTGCGTTCCGGTTCCACCCACGTGAACGAGCTGCCCGCGCCCACGCCGAAGAAGCTGGACGACGGCACGCTGGGAAACACCTTGCCTTCGTGGTTCAGCCAGATCAGATAGCCGTAGTACGGGGCGATGTCGCACGGGGTGCGCATCGCCTGCAGCCATTCGCGCGACAGGATCTGCTTACCATTGGCCTGACCGTCGTTCAGCAGCATCTGGCCGATCAGCGCCTGGTCCTTGGCGCTGATGGACATGCCGCCGCCCCAATGCGAGCCGCCGGGCACCGACGGCATGCGCTGGCCGTCGATCTCGACCCAGGCATTGTCGTAGCCGACCCATTGCCAATCCTCGCTGCAGCCGATAGGCCGCGTGACGGCCTCGCGGAACACTTCCGGCAGCGGCTTGCGGAACAGATGCAGCAACGCGTAGGACAGCTGATTGATGCGGACGTCGTTGTATTCCCAATACGTGCCGGGTTCCTGCAGCGGACGCGCATCGCCCTTCTTGCCGTCGGGCGGCACACCGAACGTGACGGCGCGATAGCGGTCCGCCTGATCCGACACGCCGAAGCGTTCGCCTTCCCATTCGCTGGTCTGCTGCAGCAGATGGCGCCACGTGATCGACGCATTGCGGCCTTCGTCAAAGCCGATGCCCGGCACGCGCTTGCCGACGGGCTCGTCCACGTCCGGCAGCAGGCCGCGGTCATGCGCCACGCCGGCCAGGATGGCCAGGTACAGCTTGGCGACGCTGAACGTCAGGTCGGCGCGGTCCGGCTCGCCCCACTCGGCCACCGTCTTGCCGTCCACCACGACCACGCCGGACACCGGCCCGCGGTCATGGATGGGGCCGAGCAGGCGGTTCCAGGGCGGCGGATCGTTCAGGTGCACGCCGAAATTGCCTTTGACGCTGCGGTCCCAGGTCGATTCGTGGTCGTTGGCGAACTGGATCGCCTGCTGCATGAGCGTATTCATCGGTTCCCTCGTTGTTGTGTGTTCATTGCCCCGCGCGTTCCGGCGCGCGGGTCAGATATTCCATGGCCGCCTGCAACCCGCCCGAGCGGTGCGGGACGCCGGCCGCGGCCAGCCCCATCTCCACGCCCGCCAGCGTGCCGCATAGCGTCAGATCGTTGAAGTGGCCCAGATGGCCGATGCGGAAGATGCGGTCGGACAGTTTGCCCAGCCCCTGTCCCAGCGACATGTCGAAGCGGTCCAGGATGACCTTGCGCAGCGCGTCGGCGCTGTGCCCGTCAGGCATCAGCACGGCGGTCAGCGCCGGGCTGTGCGCGGCCGGGTCCACGCTCAGCAGCTCCAGCCCCCAGCCCGCCACCGCCAGGCGCGTGGCGCGGGCATGGCGCTCGTGGCGCGCGAACACCTGCGGCAGCCCTTCGGCCGCCAGCATGGCCAGCGCTTCATGCAGGCCGTACAGCAGATTGGTCGACGGCGTATACGGAAAGTACCCCTTGGCATTGGGCCCGAGCATCTCGCGCCAATCCCAGTACGACCGCGGCAGAAGCGCGGTCTCGGCCGCCGCCAGCGCGCGCGGCCCCACCGCGTTGAAAGACAGGCCCGGCGGCAGCATCAGGCCTTTTTGCGAACCGGCCACCGTCACGTCCACGCCCCATGCATCGTGGCGGTAGTCGATGGAGCCCAGCGACGAAATCGTGTCGACCATCAACAGCGCCGGATGACCGGCCTGGTCGATGGCGGCGCGCACCGCGGCGATGTCGCTGGTGACGCCGGTGGAGGTCTCGTTGTGCACCACGCACACGGCCTTGATGCGGTGCTGCGTATCTTCCGAAAGCCGCGCGCCAATCACGCCGGCATCGACCGGATGACGCCAGTCGCCCTCGATGTAATCCACTTCCAGACCCAACCGCCCGGCCAGCTTGCGCCACAGGCTGGCGAAGTGGCCGGTCTCGACCATCAGCACACGATCGCCCGGCGACAGCGTGTTGACCAGCGCCGCTTCCCACGCGCCGGTGCCAGACGCCGGAAAGATCACGACGGGCGACTCGGTCTGGAAGATGTGCTTCAGGCCCGACAGCACCGCCTTGCCGAGTTCACCGAACTCCGGTCCGCGGTGATCGATAGTGGGCAGGTCGATGGCGCGCAGGACCCGGTCGGGCACGTTGGTGGGACCGGGAATCTGCAGGAAATGCCGGCCGGACGGGTGGGTGTTCAGCGTGAGCATGCGTGGCCCCAATGTGGACGGTTTGTATACCAAGGCGGCTTTGCGCGGCGGTCAGGCAGCGCGGGGCGGCCTGGCGGACTTGCGGCATGCGTCACTCTATCCCATTGTTTTTACGTCGATAACCTAGGGTATACACCCATCAAAACCACCGTGAAGACAGGTTTATAGTCTGCGAAAACAAGGGGAATTTTTGTATACCAATGCGCAGCGATCCTAGCTTCTTGCCGGATCATGCCGAGGCCGTTGCCTCGTCCGATCTCACGCCCGATTCCGCCCCGACGGCCGTTCGCGCCGCCGGCGACGGGCGCACGCTGGCGGCATCGGCGGCCGGATCGCTACGCGAACGCATTATCCAAGGCGAGTTCCCGCCCGGCACCCGGCTGAACGAACGCGCCCTGTGCGATTTGCTGGGCGTGTCGCGTACCCCGCTGCGCGAGGCCTTCCGCCTGCTGGCCGCCGAAGGCCTGGTGCAGATCGAACCGAACCGCGGCGCGCAGGTGGTGGCGCTGTCGGACGCCAACATTCGCGAGGCCTTCGAAGTGATCGGCGGCCTGGAGGCCATGTCGTGCCGGTTTGCGTGCGAGCGCGCGACGGACGTCGAGATCGCCGAGATCCGCGCGCTGACCTACGAAATGATGGCCAGCCACGCGCGCCACGACCTGCCGACGTACTTTCGCGTCAACCGCGAGATCCACGAACGCATCAGCCTGGCCGCGCACAACAGTTTGCTCAAACAGCTTTACGACGCGCAGAACGCGCGGATCCAGAACCTGCGCTTCGTCTCGAACGAAGACCGGCAGAAATGGGATCTGGCGATGCGCGAACACATAGAAATGGCGGAGGCCCTTGCCGCGCGCGACGCGGACCGGCTGGCAGCCATCATGCGGCAGCACCTGCAGCGCAAATGCGACGCGGCGCTCAAGAGCCGGAGCGAGACGATAGATACGCAACACATGTAGTGTCATCAAGAGGAGCCTTCACCATGGCTGATAGTCGCTTCACACCTTGCTGCTTCACCCCCGCTACCCCTGCGCTGTCCTCCCGCCGTTCCACCCCGCTCAAGGCCCTGGCCGCCGCCCTGCTCGCCTGCGCCGCGTTCGCCACCCAGCCGGCGCTTGCCGGCAAGAAAGACGACACCCTGCGCATGGCCTACGACCAGGCGCCGGAAAGCGTCGACCCGTACTTCAACAACGTGCGCATCGGCGTCATCATTGCCGCCAACGTGTGGGACACCCTGCTCTACCGCGACCCCGTCACCAATGAGTACAAGGGCCAGCTCGCCAAGAGCTGGAAACAGGTCGACGACAAGACCATGGAGTTCGAGCTGCGCGAAGGCGTCAAATTCCACAACGGCGAAGAGTTCGACGCAGACTCCGTGGTCTACACGCTGAACTACGTGGCCGACCCGAAGAACAAGGCGGTCACGCAGCAGAACGTGTCGTGGATCGACAAGGTCGAGAAGATCGACAAGTACAAGGTGCGCCTGACCACCAAAGAGCCCTTCCCCGGCGCCAAGGAATACCTGTCCACCACGGCCGCGATCCACCCGGCGAAGTATTACCAGGAGGTCGGCCCCAAGGGCATGAACGCCAAGCCCGTGGGCTCGGGTCCGTACAAGGTCGTTGACTACCAGCCCGGCAAGTCCATCACGCTGGAACGCAACGCCGACTACTTCAAGGATTCGCCCAAGGCGCAGCCCAAGATCGGCAAGGTCGTCATCCGTTTCATCCCCGACCGCCAGACGCAGATGGCCGAGGTCATCTCGGGCGGCGAAGACCTGATCATGAGCGTGCCCAAGGACCAGGCTGAACAGCTGGGCGGCATGCCGAACCTGCAGATGGTCACGGGCAACACCATGCGCATCGTGTTCATGCAGATGAACATCCTGGAAGGCACGCCCGCGCCGCAACTGAAGGACGAGCGCGTGCGCCGCGCGATCATCCACGCCATCGACCGCGAATCCATGCTCAAGAACATCGTGGGCGAAGGCGGCGGGCTCATCAACACGATTTGCACGCCGTCGCAGGTGGGCTGCACGCAGGAAGGCGCGCCGACCTACAAGTACGATCCCGCGCAGGCCAAGAAGCTGCTGGCCGAAGCGGGCTACCCGAATGGCTTTGATATCGACATCGTCGCGTACCGCGAACGCAACCAGACCGAAGCCATCATCAACTACCTGCAGGCCGTCGGCATCCGCGCCAAGCTGAACTTCCTGCAGTACGCCGCGATGCGCGACATGATCCGCGCGAACAAGGCGTCGCTCACGCACCAGACGTGGGGCTCGAACCTGGTGAACGACGTGTCGGCGTCCACGCCGGTGTATTTCGCCTTCGGCAGCGACGACATCACGCGCGACCCGAAGGTGCGCGACCTGCTCAAGAAGGGCGATACCACCATCGAACCCGGGCCGCGCAAGGCTGCCTACAAGGAGGCGCTGGACATCATCGCGGAAAAGGCCTACGCCGTTCCCCTGTGGACGCTGCCCGCCTACTACGTCGCCACCAAGGACGTGAACTTCAAGCCCTACTCGGACGAGCTGGTGCGCTTCTGGGACATGAGCTGGAAGTAAGGCGCGGTCCGCGCCGGGCGGGCTTCGCAAACGCCCGGCGCTGCTGAACAGAGAGGAAGTCCTATGCTTTATTTCACGCTGAGGCGCCTGGGCCTGGCGGCGCTGGTGGCGCTGACCGTGTCGATCCTGGCGTTCCTGCTGCTGCACCTGTCGGGCGACCCGGCGCTGGCGCTGGCCGGCGAAGGCGCGCGGCAGGCCGACATCGACATGATCCGCAAGACCTACGGCCTGGACCGCCCGATCATCGTCCAGTACGCCGACTGGCTCTGGCACATCCTGCAGGGCGACTTCGGGACGTCGGTGTACTTCAAGACCGAGGCCGGGCCGCTGATCCTGTCCAAGCTGGCGACCACGCTGAAGCTGGGCATGGCGGCGCTGGCGTTTGCGCTGTGCATCTCGATTCCGCTGGGTGTGCTGGCCGCGCTGTACAAAGGCAGCCTAATCGACCGCGTCTGTCTGGCGATCGCGGTGCTGGGCCAGGCGCTGCCGAACTTCTTCTTTGCGCTGATCCTGATCATGCTGTTCTCGATCTCGCTGCGCATCCTGCCGGTGTCGGGCAGCGGCACGTGGCAGCACTTCGTCATGCCTGCGATCGCGCTGGGCTATTACGTCGCGCCGGCGTTCATGCGCCTGATCCGCGCCGGCATGATCGAGGTGCTGAGCGCCGACTACATCCGCACCGCGCGGGCCAAGGGGCTGCCCGCCCGCAAGGTCATCTTCAAGCACGCCCTGCGCAACGCCATCGTGCCGGTGGTCGCGCTGGCCGCCGTGCAGCTGGGCTACCTGCTGGGCGGCTCGGTGGTCATCGAGACCATCTTCGCGCTGGACGGCCTGGGGTATCTGGCCTATCAGAGCATCACGTACAAGGACTATCCGGTCATGCAGCTGATCGTGCTGCTGCTGTCGGTGCTGTATGTGCTGCTGACGCTTGCCGCCGATGTGGCCAACGCGTGGCTCGATCCGCGCATCCGGGTGTCCTGACATGAACACGCCTACGCTCACCCCCGCCACCCCCGCCGCAGCCCCGCTGGAACTGTCCGCGTCCACGCTGCGCTGGCGCCGCCTGCGGCGCAACAAGGCGCTGCTGGCCGGCGGCGGCATCCTCTTCGTCATCGTGCTGATCGCGCTGCTGGCGCCGTGGATCTCTCCCCACGATCCCTATTTCCAGGATCTGGCCTACCGCACCGCTCCGCCCGTCTGGTACGAAAAAGGCACCTGGCTGCACCCGCTGGGCACCGACCAGCTGGGACGCGACTATATGTCGCGCCTGTTCTACGGCGCACGCATCTCGCTCTTGATCGGCATCAGCGTCGCGCTCATCTCGGGCCTGATCGGCACGGCGATGGGCATGGCGGCCGGCTACTTTGGCGGCAAGGTCGACATGGCCGTGTCGTTCCTCATCACCACGCGCCTGTCCATGCCGGTGATCCTGGTGGCGCTGGCTACCGTGGCCATCGTCGGCGGCTCGCTGTGGGTGGTGATCCTGGTGCTGGGCCTGCTCAAGTGGGACCGCTACGCCGTCGTGATGCGCAGCGCCACGCAGCAGGTGCGCTCGCTGGAGTACGTGGCCGCCGCGCAGGCCGCCGGCGCCAGCACCTGGCGCATCGTCTGGGGCGAAGTCCTGCCCAACGTCGTGCCGCAGCTGATCGTGATCGCCACGCTGGAAGCCGCCAGCGCGATCCTGCTGGAAGCCTCGCTGTCCTTCCTGGGCCTGGGCGTCCAACCGCCGCTGCCGTCGTGGGGCTTGATGATCTCCGAGGCCAAGGCCTACATGTTCTTCTCGTTCTGGCTGATCGCCATTCCCGGGTCGGCGCTGGCGCTCTTGATCTTCGCGATCAACCTGGCCGGCGACGGACTGCATCAACTCCTGACGCCTGAAGAGAGGGCCTGAGCATGAACGGCACCGATATCGTCCTGGACGTCCAGGGATTGACCGTCGACATCGCCACACCACGCGGGCCGCTGCACGCGGTGCGCGACGTGTCGTTCCAGGTCAAGCGCGGCGAAACGCTGTGCCTCGTGGGGGAATCGGGCTGCGGCAAGTCCATGACCTCGCTGGCCATCATGGGTCTCTTGCCCAAGGCCGCCCGGCGCAGCACGCGCCGGCTGGCGGTGCTGGGCGAAGATCTTTCGAAGGCGCGCGGGCGGCGCGTCAACGCGTTGCGCGGCAGCAAGATGGCGATGATCTTTCAAGAGCCCATGACGGCGCTCAACCCCGCCTACGCCATTGGAGAACAGCTCACCGAACACTACATCCACCACTGCAAGGCGAGCAGCCAGCAGGCACGCGACCGGGCGGTGGAACTGCTGGAAAAGGTCGGCATCGCCTCGGCCGGCCAGCGGCTGGGGCAGTATCCCCATCAGTTGTCCGGCGGACTGCGTCAGCGCGTGATGATCGCGATGGCGCTCATGTGCGGCCCTGAGCTCTTGATCGCCGACGAGCCCAGCACCGCGCTGGACGTCACGATCCAGGCGCAGATCCTGCGGCTGCTGGCCGACCTGCAGGCGGAACTGGGCATCGCG
This sequence comes from Achromobacter animicus, assembly GCF_040775605.1. NCBI lineage: Bacteria > Pseudomonadati > Pseudomonadota > Betaproteobacteria > Burkholderiales > Alcaligenaceae > Achromobacter > Achromobacter animicus. The sequence goes on along the minus strand of NZ_JAYGJK010000001.1, from coordinate 2,723,408 downwards.
ATGGTGCTGATCACCCACGATCTGGGCGTGGTCGCGCGCATCGCGCGGCAGGTGGCCGTGATGTATGCGGGGCAGATCGTCGAGGAAGGCCCCGTCGCCGACATCTTTGCGACGCCGCATCACCCCTACACGCAAGGGCTGCTGGGCTGTATCCCCGTGCCTGGTCGCACGGCGCCGGGCGAAGCGCTGGGCACCATACCCGGCGTGGTGCCGTCGCTGGTCGGTGACTTGCGCGGCTGCGCCTTTGCCGACCGCTGCCGCTACGCGCAGCCGCAATGCCGGCAGGCCGTTCCCGTCCACGGCCAGGCGACTGGCCAGCAATGGCGCTGCATCCTCAGCGCCGAAGGAGTTCCGGCATGAGCGCGCTGCTGCAAGCCGATGGCGTCAGCCGCCAATTCACGGTGCGCGCCGGCATGTTCCGTCCGCGAAGCACGCTGCACGCGGTCAATGGCGTGGACCTGGCGGTTGACCGGGGCGCGGTGCTGGGCATTGTGGGCGAGTCCGGCTGCGGCAAGTCCACCCTCGCGCGCATGCTGCTGGGGCTGACGCCGCCGACCGAAGGCGCCATCCGCCTCGACGGCCAGGACATCCGGCAGATGGACCGGCGCGCCCTCGCCCGGCGCGTGCAGCCCATCTTCCAGGACCCGTATTCGTCGCTGAATCCGCGCCGCTCCATTGCGTCGATCGTGTCGCTGCCGCTGGAGGTGCATGGCATCCCGAACCCGAAGATGCACAAGGCGATCGACATGCTCGAGCGCGTGGGCCTGCCGCCGCGGCTGGCCCACAACACGCCCGGGCAGCTGTCCGGCGGCCAGCGCCAGCGCGTGGCCATTGCGCGCGCGCTGGTCATGCAGCCCGAGCTCGTCATCTGCGACGAACCCACCTCCGCGCTGGACGTGTCGGTGCAGGCGCAGATCATGAACCTGCTGATGGACCTGCGCCGCGACTTCAACCTGACGTATGTGTTCATCAGCCACAACCTGGCGGTGGTCGAGCACATTGCCACCCACGTGGCCGTGATGTACCTGGGCCGCGTGGTCGAGTCGGCGCCCACCGCCCAGCTCTTTCACGACCCGCGCCATCCCTACACGCAGGCGCTGCTGGCGTCGGTGCTGACGCCTGAACCCGGGCTGGGCATCCCCGACATGGGGTTGGGCCTGTCGTTCCCTGACCCGCTGCATCCGCCGTCCGGCTGCCCGTTCCATCCGCGGTGCCAGCACGCGATGGCGCAATGCAAGACCGAACGGCCCGCATTGACCGTGCGGGAAGGCGCGCTGGTCGCCTGTCACCTCTATCCGCCCGTCCCCTCGACTTCCAATGGAGCCACCCAGCCATGACCCGCGCACACGCCATCGCCCAGGCGGAACACTGCTTTGATTCCGGCGCCTTCCGCACGCTGTTGGCGCGCCGATTGGCGCTGCCCACGGAAAGCCAGAACCCCGAACGCGCCGCCGTACTGGCGGACTATCTGCAGGACGAGATCCGTCCGGCGTTCGAGGCCCTGGGATTCACCTGCCGCACCCTGACGCATCCGAAGGCGCTGGCGCCGTTCCTGTACGCCGAACGCATCGAGGACCCGGCCCTGCCCACGGTGCTAGGCTACGGGCACGGCGATGTGATTCGTGGTCTGGAACGGGAATGGAAGGAAGGCCTGTCGCCGTGGTCGCTGACCGAGGCCGAAGGCCGCTGGTACGGCCGCGGCATTGCCGACAACAAGGGCCAGCACACCATCAACATGGAGGCGCTGCGGCTGGTGCTGGAGACGCGCGGCAAGCTCGGCTTCAACGCCAAATACCTGATTGAGATGGGCGAGGAAACCGGCTCGATGGGGCTGCGCGAACTGTGCACCGAGCACCGCGACCTGCTGGCCGCCGACCTGCTGATCGCCTCGGACGGCCCGCGCCTGAGCGCCAACCGTCCCACCATCTTCCTGGGCGCGCGCGGCAGCCTGAATTTCGACCTCACGATCGAGGCACGCGCCGGCGGACATCATTCGGGCAACTGGGGCGGACTGATCTCCAATCCCGGGCTGCAGCTGGCCCACGCGATCGCCAGCATCGCCTCGCCCGTTGGCCAGATCCGCATCCCGGAATGGGTGCCGAAGGAACTGCCGCCGGCCGTGCGGCGCGCGCTGGCCGACTGCCAGGTCGACGGCGGCACGGACGGCCCCGAGATCGAACCGGACTGGGGCGAGCCCGGTCTGTCGCCCGCCGAACGCGTGTTCGGCTGGTGCTCGTTCGAGGTGCTGGCCTACAAGACCGGCAACCCCGACACGCCCGTCAACGCCATCCCGCCGCGTGCCTGGGCGCGCTGCCAGTTGCGCTTCGTGGTGGGCGTGGACCCGGACGACCTGATTCCGGCCCTGCGCCGCCACCTGGACAGCCATGGCTTTCCGATGGTGCAGATTTCGCTGACGCGCGAATCCATGTTCCGCGCGACCCGCATCGACCCGGACGACGCCTGGGTGCGCTGGGCCGTGGACTCGCTGGAACGCACCTCTGGCCAGAAGACCGCGCTGCTGCCCAACCTGGGCGGCTCGCTGCCCAACGACATCTTCACCGACGTGTTGGGCCTGCGCACGATCTGGGTGCCGCACTCCTACCCCGGCTGCTCCCAGCATGCGCCCAACGAGCACCTGCCGCCGGAGCTGCTGCGGCAGGCGCTGGGGTTGATGACCGGGCTGTACTGGGACCTCGGCGCGGGCGGCACGCCGGAGATCAGAAGTCCCAGATGACCGGCACCCAACGGAACGCGTTGCCTTCCACGGCGACGCGTCCCACCGAGGGGAACGGCAGGTGCGCCGCCACGAGCAGACCCTTGTTTTCGGCCAGTTCGTTGAACAGCGCGAAGCGCACGCGGGCCGATTCCTCGGGGTCGTGCTCGAAGCCGTTGTGCCATTCGGGATGGTCGAAGGCCACCGGGAACACGGCATCGCCCGCAAACGTCAGGCGCTCGCCACCGGAGATCAGGTCGACGACACAGTGGCCGGGCGTGTGGCCGCCGGTATGGCGCACGATGACGCCCGGCGCCACTTCGTGGCGGTCCTCGAAGACGCGGATCTGATCGCGGTACGTTTCATAGAAGCTGGTCGCCGTCGAGCGCAGCACGGCGGGCACCGGCTTGGGCATGACCGTCTGCGAAAAGTCGGGCGAGGTCCAGAACGCGACTTCAGTCGCATTGACGTGGATGCGCACATCTTTGCGCAGGCGCTCCTTCACGCCGGGGACCAGCAGGCCGCCCACGTGGTCCATGTGCATGTGGGTGATGATGACGTCCGTCACGGACTCCAGCGGAATGCCCGCAGATTGCAGCCGCTGCGGAAACTGGCCCGCGCGCGGAAAGCCCGAGAACTGGCCGCCCAGCCCCGCGTCGATGAGGATGGTCTGGTCACCGCTGCGCGCGACCATCACGTTCAGCGGCCAATCGAAGGCGTCCGGCGGCATGAACATGTGATCGAGCCAGTTGGCCAGATCGGCCGGGTCGGCATTGGTGGCCATCGTCGACGTGGGCAGCGGCAACACGCCGTCGCTGACGACCAGCGCATCGATATCGCCCACCTGCACGGCGTAGCGGGATGGCACCAGATCGATGGCCTGGTGGGTAATGGGGTCCAAAGTGTCTGCGGAAAACATGGCGGAATCTCCTTGAAGGCGGCCGGTTGATCCGGCCGGAAACCGGCGCCCTCGCGCCGGGTCGTTGCGTGGCGGCGCGTGCGTCAGCCGCGCAGGAAAGCCAGCAGGTCAGCGTTGATGCGGTCCTGCAGGGTGGCCGTCAGGCCGTGCGGGGCGCCGGGGTAATAGATCGCCTGCGCGTTCTTCACCAGACGCACAGCCTTCTTGGCCGAGTCGTGGATCGGCACGATCTGGTCGTCTTCGCCGTGCATGAACAACGTGGGCACGTCGATCTTCTTCAGGTCTTCGGTGAAATCCGTTTCCGAGAACGCCTTGACGCACTCGTAGGCGTTCTTCTGGCCGCTCTGCATGCTCCACAGCCAGAACTGGTCCAGCTGGCCCTGCGACACCTTCGAACCCGGGCGATTGGCGCCGTAGAACGGCACGGCCAGATCCTTGTAGAACTGCGAGCGATCGCCCGCCACGCCGTCGCGGATGCCGTCGAATACCGACAGCGGCAGGCCTTCCGGATTGGCGGCCGACTTCAGCATCACCGGCGGCACCGCGCCGATCAGCACAGCGCGCGACACGCGCTTCGTGCCGTGCCGGCCGATATAGCGCGCCACTTCGCCGCCGCCGGTGGAGTGGCCCACCATCGCGATGCTCTTGACGTCCAGCGCCTCGATCAACTGCGCCAGATCGTCGGCGTAGGTGTCCATGTCGTTGCCGTTGGACGGCTGCGAAGAACGCCCATGGCCGCGGCGGTCATGCGCAATCACGCGAAAGCCATTGCGCGCCAGGAAGTGCAGTTGTCCGTCCCACGCATCCGCGTTCAGCGGCCAGCCGTGCGAGAACGTAACGACCGGGCCGGCGCCCCAGTCCTTGTAGTACAGCGTCGTGCCGTCTTTGGTGACGAAGGTGTTGCTGTTCATGGGAGTGCTCCGTTGGGGTTGGGAATTGCGCTGCGGGGCTGCTTGTGCGCCGATGGCAATGGCGCTGCCAGCCAGGAGCGCGCTGCCGGCAAGCAGCGTGCGCCGGGCGGCGTTATACGAGTCGTTCATGGGGATCCTCAAGGTCGGAAGAGACAGTGAGGGCATCGTAGGACTGCGCCCGCGAGCGCGGTAGACACGGCGCGGGAAGCACGATGTTGTGCGATGCGCACCAATGCCGGCGGGAGGTTGCCGGCGTGCGCGAGACAGGCGCTATTCGGGCAGCGCCGAATCCCGATACGCCACGGCGATCATCGCCGTCAGCACGAAGGTCATGGCGACGCACGCCACTGCGCCCAACACGCCCTGCAGCGCCTGCACGCCCACGTAGTCATACATCAGCGGGAGCAGATCGTTCGTGGCATGCGCGGCCAGGACCAGCAACACCAGGAACCCCAGCATCAACGGCCAGCGTGGATAACGCATCGCGGCGCGCACCGCGCCAAATCCATATACGCCGGTGACCGCGACGCGTGGCAGGCTTACGCCGTACACGGCCAGCCCGTACAGCACGGGCACCCACACCACCACCAGCAACGCGATCAGCACGCCGTAGAACAGCGGTTCGTTGGCGCCGCCCATCAGCATGTACAGCACATACGGCAGATCGCCGGTGGCGCGCGCAAGCGCCATGACGCCAACCACCAGCCCGCCCAGCAGCACCAGATGCCGGGCTTCCGGGTTGCCGCCGCGCGGCGCGGCCGCATGCGCGGTCTCGCCAAGCAGGATGACCCGATGCCAGGCGTAGGTGGTGCGCGCGAGGGCGATCAGGCAGACGAGCGCCAGCGCGAGGATCAGCCAATCCACAAGCCCGTACAGCCGGGACGTCATCAGCGCAAACGGCAACGTCAGCGTGAACACGGCCAGTGACCACGGCGCGGCGGCCAGCATGGCGCGGCCGTGCTGCCTGATGACGCCCACTGTCGCGGCGATGAAACGACCTGCTCCGGGTTTGCTGGACACGAGACTCCCTTGCTCAGAAATGATGGTGCTCGTTTATACCGCACGCAGCCTATTCACCCGATCCCATGTCGCGTATCTCGGTTACCCTTGCGGACCTTTTCTTTCTACCGAGCCTTCATGAAGTCGCTTCCCCTCGCATTTGCTGCCCTTGCCACCGCCCTGCTGCCCACGCTGGCGCACGCCGCGTACACGCCCACCGAGATCGAACGGGCGGTGCTCGAGTACGGCATACGCGAAGAACATGATGCCTTGCTCCGGGCCGACTGGCGCCTGCTGGGCCGGATGATGGACATATCGCGTGTGGACCCCGCGGATATCTCGGACATGTACGCCAAGGGTCCGACGGACAAGGCGCCGGCCGTGATCGAAGATTCCTTCGTGTTCAAGGCGACGATCGATGCGGCAGCGGCGAAGGCCGGCGTCGTGACGTTCACCGGCACCCGCGGGGCCACCGTCCGCGCCACGCTGCCGGCAGGCGCGAAGCCCGCCAACGACCTGATGTTGACCTGCGCCAAGCTGGCCTTTGCCGATGGCGTCGCCACGTTCTCGCAGTGCCAGAACTGGACGCCTGTCGCCGAGAAGACCGTTGCGGATTTTCGCGCCGACATCGCCGGATTCCTGCAAGGCAAGCCCGCGAAGAAGTACGTGGCCAAGTTCGTGATCGACTACTTCGTCGTCGCGGGCGACATGCCGGCCAAGGCCGGCTGCCCCGACGACCGCAAGGCCTGCGACGAGGCGATCCGCAAGACCGACATGACGCGCGCGGGCTATCAGGCCGTGACGGAGCGCCTGAACGCGGCGGGCGTGCAGACCGGGCGGTAAGCCTTTCAGGCCATTCCTGCGTGCCCTCCATTGCGGGCGCGCAGGCAGCCGCCACTCAGGCGGCGCCCAGCGTCACTAGTCCCGAGGCGTTCAGCTGCGGCCGGGCTCCGTCCTGCCCGCAGCGGCGTTGGCCTGCGTTTCAGCCTGTACTTCGGCCTCCGCCTCGGCCTCAGCCCGAGCCTCCAGCTCATTGCCCAGCACCTCGGCCGAATCCTCGTTGCTGGCTTCCGGCTTCAGGCGGCGGCGCGTATGGCCCGCGGCGCGCGCGCTGTCGCCCTCGTCCGCACGCTCGGCCTGCACGTGCACATTGGCCGCAGGCGCGTAGCCGCGCTTGTCCTGACCGAAGTAGACCACCGTGTGCGGGTACGGCAGCTCGATGCCTGCGGCGTCGAAGTGCTTCTTGAGCAGGCGGTTGTAGCCGCGCTGCACCGCCCACTGCATGCCCGGCGTGGTCTTGATGAGGATGCGGATGGTCACGCCCTTGTCGTTGACCGCCGTGACGCCCGCCACCGTCATGTCTTCCAGGATCTCCGGTCCAAGCACCGAATCGGTCATCAGCTCGGCAAACGCCGCACGCAGATGCTCGATGGCGTCGTCCACGCTTTCGCGGTGGGCAATCGTGTATTCACCCAGGTGATACGAGAAATCGCGCATGTGGTTGGCCACCACGTCCACCGACGAGAACGGCACCAGATGGTAGCCGCCGTCCAGCGTGCGGATGCCGACCGAGCGGATGGTCATCTTCTCGACCGTGCCGAACACGCCGGCCACCTGCACCACGTCGTTCTCGTTCATCCCGTTCTCAAGCTGGATGAAGACGCCGGTGATGATGTCCTGCACCAGCTTCTGCGCACCAAAACCGATGGCCAGACCCACCACGCCAGCACCCGCGATCAGCGGGCCGACGTCGATGCCGATCTGCGACAGCAGCACCATCAGCGTCATCGTCACGATGACGATCAGCGCAGCGTTGCGGAACAGCGCCAGCAGCGTGCGTTCTCGCGCGCTGGGCATGCCCCGCTCTTCGCTTTGGCTGAGGCGATGCTCGATGATGCTGGCGATCACCGTCCAGGCCAGCATGGCGATCATCAGGACGATCACGATGTTCAGCACCACCTTGATCGCGGCGGCGCCCGCGTCCGACGCCAGCCAGCGCGACAGGTCAAAGGCCTGCCACGCGTCCAGGATCAGCAGCACGATGATGATGCGGATGATCCAGCCAACCACCTTCAGCGCAGCCGGCACGTACGCGTTGACGCGTGCCTCCAGCAGCGGCAAGCGCCGCCGCAGGTCGTCCGACAGGCGGATCGGCTTGGCCAGCACCGCGTTCAGAAGCAGGATCAGCAGGCTGCCCACGCCGATGACCAGCAGCGTCTGCGCCGTGGCGCGCGCCATGAACGGCAGCGCATCGGTTGGGTCGACCTGGCTGACCACAAGCAGGATCGTGAAATAGAGGATGCCCAGCACGTGCCAGATGCGCGACAGTAGCCGCAGCCGGGATCCCATGAACGTGGCCGCGCCCGCGGCCCGGCGGTCCAGCCGTTCGCGGACAGCCTGCCGGTTATGCCAGATGACGCGCACGGCGTAGATGTACACCGCCAGCATGATGAGCATCGTAGTCAGCCGGCCCAGCGCCGGCGACAGCGCTGCCGCCATCACGGGTCCGACCACCAGCGTGCCGTAACCGGCCGCCGCCACGATGCGCACCAGCCACGCGTTCCAGTACTTCGCCAGCTCGTCCGACATCGGCAACAAGCGCAGATGCGGATGGCGCACCGCGAACACCGTGCGGATCAGCACCTTCACGATCTCCACCGCCACGAAGGCCTGCAGGAACAGCGAGGCCAGTCCATCCAGCGTGCCGCGCCCCGGCGTGCTCCACAGCGCCGCCGCGCCGCCTGCCATGGCGGCCAGCAAGACGACGGCGACGTCGATCGCCAGCGCACCCACGATCGCGCCCGCGCGGCGGGTCAGCACCTTCATGGACGCCGGCTTGCCGCGGACGGGGGCCGACCCGGTTTCGCAACCGTGCTCGGCCACCCAGCGGTCGATCCGCGTATAGATGCGCATGGCGATCATGCGCAGCAGGATGAAGGCAATGATGGTGGCCGCGGCAGCCAGCGCGAGCGGCAGCAACGCGCTGCGCGCCGTGCCGCTGTCCATGCGCAGGTTCTGGCCCGAGGCCAGCGCGCGCATGTCGTCAACGCCCTGCCCCATGTCGGCCGCGACCCCGGTCAGGAACTGCTGAACGCCATTGGCCATGCGCTCCTGGAACGTCGGCTCGGCGGGGGTGGCGGGCGTCTGTTTCGCCGTCGCGGTCTTGGCTGGCGCTGCGCCAGCGGCGGCCGGTTTGTCACTGGCCGCCTGCGCGCGCAGCTGGTCGATCAGGGCTTGGCGCGCTTGAGGGTTGTCCAGCAGATCGGCCAGCGCGGCGGGCGTCAACGCCGAAGCCGCGGGGGCCGGCTCAGCCGCCGCCGCGGGGGTCAGCAGCGGAAAAGCTGCCATGGCCGGAGCGTGCCAGAGGATCGATAAACAACTCAACATCGCTGCCAACAGCCAGGCCGCCAGCCAGGGCCTTTCCCGTCTGCGCCGCCAGGAGACGGCGGCATGGTGGCGGGAGTGAAGGGATCGGGATGCTGTCGTTGCGGATCGAACCACTAATAAATCTCCTGTGCGATCAGGGCATGGACGCCATAGGTAAAAAGAGAAGCCGGCGACTGCGGGAGACCCGGCTTGGGCAAAGGGCACATGATAAAGCCCCTGCTCTGTCCCCTTTAGCGGCGGCCTGCGCTTATCGCTGGAAGCAATAAACAAGCGGCGATTAATTCGTTGGTCCGGACGGCTTAAGTGATTAGAGTCCAACGCCGCCATGCCCGCGCCGCATTCCGACAGGCGCGCGCCCAACCACGAGTCCGCTTCATGACCACCCGATTCCAAGCTGCACGCCGCAACACCCTGCTCGCCCTTGCTCTGGCCGTCACCGGCACGGGCGCCGCGCAGGCCGACCAACGCGTCATCCGCATCGTCGTGCCCTACGGCACCGGCGCAGTCCAGGACACCATCGCCCGCGCGATCGGCGACGAACTGGGCCGCGCGTTGGATGCCTCCATCGTGATCGAAAACCGCGCCGGCGCCGGCGGCACCGTGGGCACCGCCCAGGTCGCCCGCGCCAAACCCGATGGCAACACCCTGGTGCTTGCCGCAGCCAGCCACAACATCGCCGGGTATCTGTATAAGAACCTCAGCTACGACCCCTACAAGGACTTCACGGGTGTCGCCTACATCGGCAACACCGGCTACATGATCCTTGCGTCCGCCTCGCTGAACGCCAAGAACACCGCCGAATTCATCCAGGCCGTCAAAGCCAAGCCCGGCGCATACGATTACGCGTCGGCCGGCAACGGCAGCGCCTCGCACCTGGGCATGGCGTCGTTCCTGACCGCCGCCGGCGCGCAGATGCAGCACATCCCCATGAAGTCCACCGGCGACGCCGTGACCGAATTGCTGGCCGGCCGCGTCCAGGCCGTCACCGCCGCCACCATCGGCGTGACCGCCTATCGCAACGACCCGCGCGTCACGTTCCTGGCCTACACCGGCAAGACCCGTTCACGCTTCGCACCGGATCTTCCCACCGTTGCCGAAAGCGGCCTGCCCGGCTACGCCTTCGATTCGTGGCTCGGTTTGCTCGCCCCCGCCGGCATCGCCGCGGCCGACCGAGACAAGATCAATACCGCGGTCAACAAGGTGCTGGCCGACCCGAAGGTGCAATCGCGTTTGGCTTCGCTGGGCGTCGAAGCTGAAGCTAAGTCTGCCGCGCAGTTTCAGGAGTTGCTGAAGGCGGATTTTGAAGCGGCAGGAAAGGTGGTGAGCGCTTCCGGGGCGCGGGTGGAGTAGACCCTGATTCTTCGTTAAGCCAAGGTGTCGATCAGGTGTTGATGCGGATCAGCACCCGAAGCCACCGGTCCGGTTTCGGGTCGCACGGGGCACGGCTTTACCGGTTCAAGGGTGTACACGAGCTGTTCCACGACATTGGTCATGGAACAGCGGGCTTCAAAACGTGCCTGTTCGTCCAGATCCCGATAGGCCGAAAAATAGACGAACGAAATCTTTCGGGTCTTGAATTCGATGCCCAATTCGCTATTGGCCGAATAGTGCAGGCCCCAGTGGGGACAGCTGGGGGTCTGATACTGATTCTTGGGCAAAAACAACCATCCCACGGACACTGCAGGAAGCGTACCCACATTTTGTGACGCCTAAGCGATCACATGATGCATCCCACTGCAGGGGGCCGTCGTCCTCACACGCCCGGTTGGCGCCCAGGCGGATGATGCAAAGGACGTTTCAAGCTTCGGGTCGCCGACGCATCCCGTCGAGCAATAAATCCGTAATGAACTCCGCCACCGCCTGCTGCCTGGCCGCGTCGGGCATCAGCCGGGCGAAACGTTCGATGATGGCAATGAGCGACTGACCGAACCACTCGGGCGAAATCTCCGGGCGGAATAGTCCCGCCTGCTGCTCCGACCGGACGTTCTCGGCGATCAGGTTCACCAGCTCGTCTTTCAGCGCCTCGGCCGCCTCGGCCTGGAAGAAGCCGATGCGCGTAAGATTTGGATCTTCCTGCAGGATGGCAAGCAACGTCCCGATACCCTGCCGGATGCGGTTGACCAGGGCTTCGCCCTGCAGGTGGCCCGGCAGGCGGGCCTCGCTGATCGCCCGGCGCAGCCGCTGCGCGAATAGCCCCACCAGCTCGTCGTAGGCCGCTTGCTTGCTGGTGAAGTATTGATAGAACACGGGCTGGGTCACGCCGGCGCGGGCAACGATATCGCTGACGCGGGTGTGCTGGAATCCCCGTTCGGCGAATTCGGCCGCGGCGACTGCCAAAAGTTGTAGCCGTGTGCGCTCTCCCTTGGTGAGACGCCTGTCCTGCGGTGCCGAATCGGGTAGTGCCATGATCATCGCGGAAAAATACTACCTATCCACGCTTTCCGCCACTGCGACAAGCGCAAATTGCCACACTTCGGTCCAGGCGGCGGTTCTTCCTTAGCGTCTTGTCACAGTACTGAAATCAGTTGAAATCCCCGTATCGCTTGAGACACCTAATCCGCGCGCCCCAGCAGTAAAGTACGTCTATCGTCCGGCGGCCGGCACAGTGCCGCCGCCGGATGGCTCAGGAGCAAGATCATGAAGCGGTTTACAGGCCGGGTGGCCATTGCGGCGTTGGCGCTGGCGGTTGCTGGTGCGCCGGCAGTGGCTGGCGGGCGTGGCGGAAATTGGGGCGGCCATGGAGGTGGTTATGGCGGCGGCTATCACCACTATCACGGCGGCGGTGGAAGCAGTTCCAGCGGCTGGTGGATCGGCGGCGCCTTTGCACTGGCGACGGTCGGACTGCTGCTGGCGGCCAATTCGGGGCCGTCCTACGTGCAGACCGGGGTTTACTCGTCAGGGGTGGGCTACACAAGCCCGCCGCTGTACGCCGCGCCCGTGTACGGCACGACGGTCTATGAGGCCGCGCCGGTCTACACCGCCCCAGTATATGAAGCGCCGCCCGTAGCCTATTCCACACCAGTGCCCCAGCACGCGCCCGTGCAGTACGAGTCCGCGCCCCCGGTCAATGTCGCCCAGGCGAACGCCACTACCGACTGCCAGCGTTGGGCCATGAACCAGAGCGGTTACGATCCTGCCACCATCACTCAGTGGACCACCCAGATCATGGTGGATACGTATAACCGCGCGCTGGATTCCTGCATGACCAGCCGCGGATATCGCGCCAACTGAGAGGCGTGATCGCGGGTGTATCTGGCTGGCCTGACGCGCCGGCTCGCACGTGCAGCATGCCGGCGCGCCGGACGCCGCGCATCAGCGGCGCCAGCCGCGCCAGGCAAATATCACGCCGACGGCCAGGAGCAGACCGGCCGGCAGCACCCAGACAAAACCTGAGTCCGTATAGACGACCTGTTCAATAGGATCGTAGTAGCGGCCCAACTCGTTGAATTCCCACCGCAGGTACTGCGCGTACCAGGCGTAGAAGCAGACGGCGGACAGGGCCAGGCTTATCAGGGCGGCCACGCGGGCAAACACCACACTGCGATGGGTGCGAACGGCCCCCTTCCAGGCCAGGTAACCGCATCCGGCCACCCCGGCCAACACCATCCAGTCGCCAACCTCAGCGAGCATCATCCGCCTCCAGTTGGGCCAGGAATGCCGCCGCTTCGGCCCACTGATGCTCGCTGAAGACGTGCACCCCCGCGCCGCGCAGCAATTGCGCGGTCACGCCCATGCCGGGCTGACGGCGGCCCGCGAAATGGCCGTCGTAGACGTAACTGCTGCCGCAGGACGGACTGCCCTCTTTCAGGACGGCCATACGAATACCTCGCGCTTGCGCTGCCGCCAGCGCCTCGTGCGCGCCGCGCACGAAAGGCGCCGTCACGTCGTCGCCCGTCACCGCCACGACACGGGCACGGCCCGCCAACACCGAAGCCGCGTTTTCGCCCGGGTCGATCTCCGCCGGGGGCCGCGGGATCGGCATGCCGCCCGCCACCTCGGGACAGACGGCCACGACACGGCCTTCTTCCCGCCAGCGCGCCAGGATGGCATCGCCATGGGGCACGCCGCGTCCGTCGTAACGCACGGGGTTGCCCAGGAGGCAGGAACTGATCAGAACACGATGCATGGGCAGGTGAAATCGGTGGATGAGCGGCCGCGGGCGGCGCGGCCAGGCAGGTGACACGAGCCGGCCCCGCAAGCAAACGGCGCACAAGGCGCCGTCTGAAGCGTTCGTCAGCGCTGACTGACGGCGGGCCGGGCCGATCGCGACGTCAAGCCGCGTCGGTTTTCTTCGCGGTCTTGCGCGGCGCCGTCTTGCGGGCCGTTGTCTTGCGCGCCGCTGTCTTGCGCGCCGGTTCAGGGGCCGGGGCGGTCTCGGCGGCGGGCGCCGCCAGCGTTCCCGCTTGGGCCGACGGGCTCTCCGATTTGGATGGCGCCTTGGCCGTGGTCTTGCGGGCACTGCGGGCGGGTTTGGCGGCGGACTTTGCGGAAGCAGCGTCGGAAGCGGTTTCGGAGGCGGCCCGTGAAGCCTCATCCGACCGGGATCCGGCGGCCGTTCGCGACGCGCCGGCGAAAGGATCTGGCGCCTCGCCCCGGCGTTCGCGTTCGGTGTTGGCCGGCGGCGCGACGAACGTCCACTCGGCCACATTCACCACCGGCGGCGGACCGGAGACCAGCGCCGACTGCGGCGGCGGGGGCGCCGGACGCTTGAAGGCGGGCGGAGCCACGTCTTCGCGCTGGCGAGCCGGCGCCTGCGCCTCGGACGACGTCTGCCTTTCGGATGAAACCTGCGCGCCGGACGAACCCTGCCGTTCCGCCTGAGTCCGCGCTTCGGCCGCACCCTGCCCTTCAGAAGCCCCCCGCCCCTCAACCGAACCTCGCGGCTGACCGGCTCCTTCCAACGACTCCGCATGACTCGACGGCCGGGCATCATCACCCGCCCTCGCGCCCCGACCACGGCGGCCCGAGCGACCCTGACGGCCGTTATCCGACTGTCTGGCGCTGCGCGCCTGCGGCGAGCCGCCGGCAGCATCGCCGCCAGCAACCTGACCCGGCGTCTCCAACACATCCACTACGGTGCCCTCTTCCGTCTGCTGCGGCGCGTCGGGTTGTTTCCACGCATCCGCAGCCTCGGCGAATCCATCCGGCGAGGCGGTCACGGCATCTTCCCGCTCAGTGCCTTCGCCGTGCGAGCCCGCCGTCCGACCGCCCGCCGTCTTGCGTCCGCCACGCGATTTACGTGTGTTCCGGCCGCCAGCGCCCGGCGCGTCAGTGGCATCGGCCACCCCATCTGCCGCCCCGCCATGCGCCTCGCCAGCCTGGGCAGAGGATGCCTCGCCCGAGCCATCACGATAGACATACGTACCCGACTTCTCTTCGCGCCCGACCTCCAGGAACCCACGCGACTGGGCCTCTTCCAGCAGATTGCCGAACGCGCGGAAGCCATAGTAGGACTCGTTGAAATCCGGTTTGCGGCGCTTCAAGGCGTCTTTCAGGGCCGATGCCCAGATCTTGCCGCTGTCGCCGCGTTCGGCCATCAGCGCCTCGAACGTCTCGACCACCATCTCGACCGCCCGCGTCTTGCGGGCGTCCTGCTCTTCCTTGCGGCGGCGCTCCTCGTCGGGCGAGCGGCGCTGGGCGCTAACGCCGCGATTGTCGCGGCGCGCCTCGGCGGTGCGCTGGCCTTCACGGGCCAGATCGTCATAGAAAATGAATTCGTCGCAGTTGGCGATCAGGAGGTCGGACGTGGACTGTTTGACGCCCACGCCGATGACCTTCTTGTTGTTCTCGCGGAGCTTGGACACGAGCGGGGAAAAGTCGGAGTCGCCGCTGATGATGACGAAGGTGTTGACGTGGGACTTGGTATAGCAGAAGTCCAGCGCGTCCACGACCAGGCGGATGTCCGCCGAGTTCTTGCCGGACTGGCGCACGTGCGGGATCTCGATCAGCTCGAAATTGGCCTCGTGCATCGGCGCCTTGAATTCCTTGTACCGCTCCCAGTCGCAATACGCCTTCTTGACGACGATGCTGCCTTTTAGCAGCAGGCGCTCGAGCACCGGCCGGATGTCGAACTTCTGGAATTTGGTGTCGCGCACACCCAGCGCCACGTTCTCGAAGTCGCAGAAAAGCGCCATGCTGACGTTTTCGTTGGGGTTGTTCATGTTCTCTCCAATGCCGCGGTCGGAAGGCCAGGCCCAGGCAATGCCCGGCCTTACACCGCCAGAATTCGCCCATGATATACATTTCCGCTTGGCCTCCCCCTTCATCCGCCCCGAGCCGCCATGACCGACACCCAGCCGCCGCCCGAACTCGTCACCGACCGACTGATGCTGCGCCCCCTGTCCCTGGACGACGCCGACGCCATCCAGCGCACGTTTGCCCAATGGGAGGTCGTGCGCTTTCTGGCCGACAAGGTGCCTTGGCCGTATCCCGACGATGGCGCGCGCCAATTCCTGCAACACGCCGCCCTGCCCGCCATGCGCCGCGGAACGCAATGGCATTGGTCGGTCCGCACGCGCACGCAACCTGACCAGCTGATCGGCGTCGTCAGCCTGATGGACGACGAGCCCGGCAACAACCGCGGCTTCTGGCTGGATCCGGCGCATCAAGGGCGGGGTTACATGACCGAAGCCAGCGCGGCCGTCACGGCGTACTGGTTCAACGTGCTGGGCAAACCGGTGCTGCGCGCGCCCAAGGCCATCGCCAACACGGCCTCGAGGCGGATTTCGGAAAGCAGCGGCATGCGGCTGGTGGGCACCGAAGAACGCGGCTTCGTCAGCGGACGGCATCCCGCCGAGATTTGGGAGATCACGCGCGAGGAATGGTTGGCGCAGCAGGACGCCCCGCGGCAAGCCTAGGCCGTCCCCGATTTGCGCCCGCGAATCGGCGGCGCGCCGCCCGCCTGACTGCCCGATTAAGCCGGCGCTTACCGCCTATTTCGCCCCGCTTTCCGGCCAATTGACCGGCGCTTGCGCTGGCTAGAATTCCCGACAATCCGGCATTCCGCGCGTGGGATGCCATGTTTTCGGGCAAGATCCATGAATCCGTCTACCGTCATCGGCGCCGTTGTCGGCCTGCTCACCCTGATCATCGTGGTGGCACTGTCCGCCAACGACACCAGCCTGTACTTCAACCTGCCGGGCCTGGCGATCGTGCTGGGCGGCACCTGCGCCGCGCTGTTCATTGCGTACCCGCTGCAGGAAGTGGTGCGCGTGTTCAAACTGGTGCGCACGGTGTTCCGCAACGACCAGCACGACCAGCAGCGCGACATCGAGGAACTGGTGTCGATGGCGCAGCTCTGGATGAACGCCGACGTCCACAAGGTCGAACACGAGCTCAAGAAGGTCTCGAACCCGTTCCTGCGCACGGGCGTGCAGCTCATCATCGACAACACGCCTGAAGACCAGATCATCGAACTGCTGAAGTGGCGCGTCGCCCGCCTGCGCGCCCGTGAGCAAGCCGAGGCCCAGATGTTCCGCGTCATGGCCACCTTTGCGCCCGCCTTCGGGATGCTGGGCACGCTGGTTGGCCTGATCAACCTGATGGCCGTCCTGGGCGATGGCAGCATGCAGACCATCGGCCAGCAGCTGGCCATCGGCCTGATGACCACGTTCTACGGCATCCTGCTCGCCAACCTGATCTGCAAGCCGATCGCGCTGAAGCTGGAACGCCGTACGGCGCGTCGCGTGGAATCGATGAACATGGTGCTGCAAGGCATCTCGATGATGTGCGAGAAGCGCGGTCCGGCCATGGTGCGCGAGACCTTGAATTCCTTCGTCATGCACGTCGAAGACGAAATCTACGACGGCGGCGCCGACGCCAAGCCCAAGACCAAGACGGAAGGCCAGGTCAAGCCCGGCGCAACTGCGCCGGCCGCCGGAGCGCCGACCGCCGGAGCGCCGGCCGCCGGCTCGCCCGCCCGCGCCACCGCAGCCGCCTCCGTCTCCATCGCCCGCCCCGCTTCCGCGCGTCAATGAGCCTGATTTCCCCTTCCCTTGCGCAGCGGATCGAGCAGGCCCGCCAGGCGCAACTGCGCGCGCAGAAGGCGTCGGCGGCGAGCGCCTGGCGCCCTAGCGACAGCGACCGCCAGGACCGCTATGCGCGCTGGCACGTCGAAGACGCCGTCGAGCAGGATTCCGAGAATTGGCTGCTGAGCTATCTGGACCTCATCACGCTGCTGCTCGCGATGCTGGTCGTCATGCTGGCCGTCGCCATGTACGGCGGCGGCTCCGGTAAATCCGGCCAGCCCGTCGAGCTGGTCGGTACGCTGGGCGCCAGCGGCCTGCCCAAGTACGACGGCGAGTATTCGGAATTCGAAACCGTGCAGATCCCGGCAAGCTGGTCAGCGCAGCCCACGCCCGGGCCGGCCCTCGCCGCGGCCGCGCCCGCGCTGGCCGAAGACGAAGTTGTCGTGGCTGACGCCGCCCCGCCGCTGACCGCCCCGTCCAAGGAATCGCTGGGCCTGGCGGACCTGGGCAATTCGGTGGACGTGATCGTCAACGAGCAGTCGGTCAGCTTTCGCATCAGCAACGAACTGCTGTTCGCTTCCGGCCAAGCCACGCTCAGCACCGCGGGCCTGGACGTGATCAAGCGCCTGGCCGGCATCCTCAACAAGAACGACTACCAGGTCTCGGTCGAAGGCCACAGCGATCCCGTGCCGATCCTGACCAAGCAGTTCGCGTCGAACTGGGAGTTGTCCAGCAGCCGCGCCACCAGCGTGTTGCGTGAGCTGGTGCGCGATGGCGTGACGCCGCAGCGGCTGCGCGCGGTGGGCTACGCGGAAACGCGCCCGATCGAGTCCAACGACACGGCAGCCGGCCGCGCGGCAAACCGCCGCGTCGAGCTCATCATGGACATTACGCCGCCGCAGGCCAAGACCGCCGCCGCCCCGCAGGCGCCCGCCGCTGGCAAACCGCCCACCGCGCCGCAAGCGGCCGCCCCCGCGGGCACACCGTCCAAGCCGGCGGCGACCCCGTCCACGGCGAAGGCGGCCACACCGGACGCCAAAGCGCCTGCGAACGCCATGACGGCGCCCGCGCCCGCCACCCCGGCGCAATCCTGATCCGCGATTCCTTCCCTTGAAAAAACCGGCGCAAGCCGGTTTTTTATTGCCCGCTTGCCGCACTTTCGCGATGTAAAGGACGCTTGACATACCGCCGTACGGCCGCCAGAATGTCAAGCACGCTTTACATCAACAAGGGCATTCCCATGAATCAACTCCAGGCCAAGCGCCGCTATTTCAAGGAACTGGGCTTCTCGATGGCGCTGTATGCCGTGCTTCTGGCCGGCGCGCTGTGGCTCAGCCTCGACATGCAGCCCGGCGCCCTGCGCACCGTCGTGCTGCTCACGCCCATGCTGGCATTTCTACTGGCGCTGCGGGCCGTGGTGCGCGCCGTGCGCCAGTCCGACGAATTCATCCGCAAGACCACGCTGGAACACCTGGCCATTGCCGCCGCCGTCACCGCCGGCGTCACGTTCACGTATGGCTTTCTGGAAATCGCCGGCTTTCCCAAACTGAGCATGTTCGTGGTCTGGCCGCTGATGGGCGGCGTCTGGGCGTTCACCACCATCGTCGACACGTTGCGCCATCGATGAAAAACTGCATCCGCGAACTGCGTGCCGAGCGCGGCTGGAGCCAGGCCGCGCTGGCCGAACGGCTGGACGTCTCGCGTCAGACCGTCAACGCCATCGAGACCGGCCGATACGATCCGAGCCTGCCGCTCGCCTTCGCCATCGCCCGCGTGTTTGAAACATCCATCGAATCGATCTTTCAGGAAGGCTAAGGCGCAATTTCCGGCATGGCGCCGACGCGGGGATCGGCGTTAACCTAGCGGACCCGCCGTTCGCGGCGACCGCAGTCCCCAAGCGGGAGTCCCCATGCCCTACATGCTGCTGATCGTTGAACCGGTGGGCCAGCGCGCCCAGCGCACGCCCGAGGAAGGCCGCGAGGCCTATGCGCAGATGGTGCGCTACGCCGAATCCCTGCAGTCGCGCGGCCTGCTGACGCGCGCCGAATCCCTCAAGTCCGATGCCGAAAGCGTGCGCCTGCGCATGCGCGACGGGGAACGCCAACTGATGGACGGCCCCTACGCCGAAGCCAAGGAAATGATCGGCGGATTCTTCCTTCTGACCTGCGAGTCGCGCGAAGAAGCGTTGGCGCTGGCCGCCGAATGCCCCGCCGCGCAGTGGGCCACGGTTGAAGTCCGGGAGTTGGGGCCCTGCTTCATGTAGGGCGAGTGACGGCCTGCGCAAATGCGCGGGGCCAGACCGGCCCTGCTTTCCCGGCCGGCCGCCGCCACATCAGCAATTGCCCTTTTTGGCCTGTCCAGGCGGACAGAAGCCGCCCCGGCCGCCGCCGTCATGCGGATCGACGACCACGGAGCCTTGCGGCGTGTACACGGCACAGCCGGACAAGACGGAGACGATGAGGGCAAGACTGCACAGAACTTTCATGGTGTTGCTTCAGGGTGGTTAAGGACGCTGCGAGTGTATGGGACACGCCTGCAACAAGGCCTGGACCTTCGTAACCGGGTGCTAGGCGCCCCAGACACCCCGGCTGACTCAGTATTTTCCCTAGGCACGCTTTGTTGTTGTCGATCCACTGCCGCGCCGTTCGTCGTACCTGTACAAGCGCCCCTTTCGGCCTTGCTATCCCTCCCCTGGAGACCTCAGATGCGATTCATGATCATCGTCCGGGCCACGCCCGACAGCGAAGCCGGCAAGATGCCGGACGACAGCCTGCTTGCCTCGATGGCGACCTATCACGAAGCCCTGGTCAAGGCCGGCGTGTTGCTGGACGCCAATGGCCTGCACCCGACCTCCAAAGGTTGGCGCGTGCAGTACGACGGCAGCGGCGAACGCAAGCTGCTTGACGGTCCGTTTGCCGAAACCAAGGAACTGATCGCCGGCTACACGATGATCCAGGTGCGCTCCCGGGAAGAAGCAATGCAATGGGCGATGCGCTTTCCGACGCCCTTCCCCGGCCAGGACTGCGAGATCGAGGTGCGCCAGGTATTCGAGCTGGACGACTTCGAGCCCAGCAAGGAAGTCGAGCGCTTCCGCCAGATGCCGACGCCGAACGTCTGATCCCCCTGCGTCCCACCCTGAACCATCAAGCGAGACACGCCATGCACAAGCAGATCTTCGTCAACCTGCCCATCAACGACATGCAGAAGTCCCAGGCATTCTTCAAGAAACTGGGCTACAGCTTCAATCCCGACTTCACCAACGACCAGGGCGCCTGCATGGTCGTCGGCGACAACCTTTACGTGATGCTGCTGGTGAAGGATTTCTTCCAGAGCTTTACCGGCAAGCCGGTGGCGGACGCCACGCAGACCACGGAAGTGCTGGTCTGCCTGTCCTGCGAAAGCCGAGCCGAGATCGACGACCTGGTGGCGCGGGCCGTCGCCGCAGGCGGCACGGCGCCGCGCGCGCCGCAGGACCACGGCTTCATGTACGCGCACGGGTTCGAGGACCTGGATGGGCACATCTGGGAGTTCGCCTACATGGTTCCCGGCGAAGCGACCGGCGCATGACGCAGGCGGCCACGCATCGCGCCATCGAGGCGGTCTGGCGGATCGAGGCCGCCAGCGTCATCGCGGGGGTGGCGCGTCTGGTGCGCGACGTGGGGCTGGCCGAAGAGCTGGCCCAGGATGCGCTGGTTGCGGCGCTGGAGCGCTGGCCCCAGACGGGCGTGCCGGACAATCCCGGAGCATGGCTCATGACCACCGCCAAGAACCGTGCGCGCGACCGGCTGCGGCTGGATGCGCTGCACACCCGCAAGCACGAGCAGATCGGCCACGAGCTGGAAGCCTTGCAGGCCGACGTGGAGCCCGACTTCGTCGACGCGCTGGATGCGGCGCGCCAGGACGACATCGGCGACGATCTGCTGCGGCTGGTCTTCACCGCCTGCCATCCGCTGTTGTCCACCGAGGCCCGCGTGGCGCTGACGCTGCGCCTCTTGGGCGGGCTGACGACGGCCGAGATCGCGCGCGCGTTCCTGGCATCGGAATCGACCATCGCGCAGCGCATCGTGCGCGCCAAACGCACGCTGTCCGCCGCCAATGTGCCCTTCGAGGTGCCCTCGGCCGCCGACCGCGCGCCGCGTCTGGCCTCGGTGCTGGAAGTCATCTATCTGATCTTCAACGAAGGCTATTCCGCGACCTCGGGCGATGACTGGATGCGGCCAGGCCTGTGCGACGAAGCGCTGCGCCTGGGCCGCATTCTGGCGGAATTGACGCCGTCGGAGCCTGAGGTGCATGGTCTGGTCGCCCTGATGGAACTGCAGGCGTCGCGCCTGCATGCGCGCACCGATGCCGAGGGCCGGCCGGTGCTGCTGATGGAACAGGACCGCCGCCGCTGGGATCCGCTGCTGATCCGGCGCGGGCTGGCGGCGCTGGACCGGGCCGATGCGCTGGGCGGCGCGCGTGGGCCGTATGCGCTGCAGGCCGGCTTGGCTGCCTGTCACGCGCGGGCCCGTACGCCCGGGGAAACCGACTGGATGCGGATCGTGACGCTGTACGATGCGCTCGCCCAGGCGGCGCCGTCACCCGTGGTCGCGCTGAACCGCGCCGTCGCGATCGGCATGGCCTTCGGCCCGCAGGCCGGCCTGGATCTGGCTGACCAGTTGGCGTCGGAGCCCTCGCTGGCGAACTATCACTGGCTGCCCAGCGTGCGCGCCGACCTGCTGGCCAGGCTGGGCCGCAAGGCCGAAGCCCGCGCAGAATTCGAACGCGCGGCCGGCATGACCCGCAACGCCCGCGAACGCGAGCTGCTGCTGGCGCGCGCGCGGGAAATGTCCGGGGAAACGGGCGACGTCAGCGGCGATTGAGGGAGCCGGACGCTGCCTCGGGCCCGACCGCCTGGCGCCGTTTCAAAACACCGAATTATTAGACGACGTATAATTTTTAACGTCGTTTAATTATTTTGGTTTGATCATGCCCGACTCCCATCTCCTCCTGCCCGGCGCGGACCCCACCGACATCGGCCGCCGCGAACGCAAGCGCCAGCAGACGGTGGACCATCTGACACAGACCGCCTGGCACCTGTTCGAAGCCCTCGGTTACGACGCCGTCACGATGGAGCAGATTGCCGCGCAGGCCGACGTGTCCAAGGGCACGCTCTACAACCACTTTCCCGTCAAGGAGGCGCTGCTGGCGCAACGCTTCCACGGCGAGCTGGCCGGGTCGCTGACGACGCTATGGCCCGCGCTTCAAGCCCTGCCCACCTTTGCCGAACGGCTGACGCGGCTGCTGCACGCATCGGCGGATTGGGCCGAATCGCACCGCGCTTACCTTGGCCCTTATCTGCGTTACCGCTTCGCCACCATGCAGGCGGGCACGCAGAACGACGAGCGCCATTCGCGTAGCGGCCTGCACCGCGTGTTTGCCGCACTGATCCAGAACGCCCAGGCCGCCAACCAGGCCCGGTCCGACATGGACGCCGAACTGCTCGCCCATCATCTTCAGTTCCTTTACCTGGGCGCCCTGCTGCGCTGGCTGGACCAGCCCGGCGCGTCGCTTCAGCAGGAATTCGACGCCGCCATCACCCTGTTCCTGCGCGGTATTGCCGGGAGCGCGGCATGACCGCCCTGGTGCTAGACTGGCCGGCCGCGGCGCAGGCCGGTCCGCAAGCGGCGGGCGGCAAGGGCTGGCAGTTGGGCCGCATGGCGCAATTTGGCGTGCCGGTGCCCGACGGCTTCGTGCTGGCGGCGCAGGCCAGCGCCGGGCACCGGCCCGGCCAGGACCTGCCGCCGGCCATCACGCAAGCGCTGCGCCAGGCGTTGCATGAACGCGGCTGGCTGGACCGTCCCCTTGCGTTGCGCTCGTCGGCGCCGCAAGAGGATTCCGCCGGCGCGTCGTTCGCCGGCATCCATTTGTCCTGCATTAACGTGCGCGGACCCGATGCCGCCGAGCAGGCGCTTGGACGTATCTGGGATTCGCTATGGACGCCGCAGGCGCAGGCTTACCGGCAGCGCCTTGGCCTGCCGATCGACGGCGCGGGCGGCATGGCGGTCGTCGTCATGCCGATGATCGAAGCACAGGCGTCGGGCATCGCCTTCACCATCGACCCCGCCACGGGCCGCCACGACGAGATGATCATCCACGCCAACTAGGGCCTGGGCGAATCGCTCGTGAACGGCGAGGCGGACGGCGATGACTACCGCCTGCGCGAAGACTATCTGCGCCAAGCCTGGC
Source organism: Achromobacter animicus (assembly GCF_040775605.1). Classification (NCBI taxonomy): domain Bacteria; kingdom Pseudomonadati; phylum Pseudomonadota; class Betaproteobacteria; order Burkholderiales; family Alcaligenaceae; genus Achromobacter; species Achromobacter animicus. The sequence continues at coordinate 2,700,284 of NZ_JAYGJK010000001.1, read as the reverse complement.
CGGTCGTTTCGCGACGCATCGGCGCGAAACGTCACGCCACGCAGCCCGCCGCCACCGGCGCAGGCACACAGTTGACCGACACGCCCGCCGCCCGCGCCGCGCAAGCCGTGCTGACCGACGCGCAGGCTGAGACGCTGGGCGACATTGCCCGCGACGCCGCCCGCGCATTGGACTACAGCGGCGCGGCGTACGACCTTGAATGGGCCTGGGACGGCGACCGGTTCTGGATCGTGCAGGCGCGCCCGGTGACCGCGTCGGCGCGCCACACCTATCCCGCGCTGCAAGACCAGCCGGATTACTGGTCGCGCGGCAATACCCGCGAGGTCCTGCCGCAAGCCATGTCAGCCCTGGAATGGGACGCGGGCCGCGTCATGGCCCAGCGGATGCTGACCTGCGGCTTCGAGTTGAGCGGTTACCGCACGCTCCCCGGCGTGCCCCTCGCCGCACTGTTCCAGGGGCGCGCCTATCTGAATGCCTCGGTCATCCAATGGGTCGGCCATGACGCGCTGGGCGTCAGTCCGCGCGACATGAACGCGTTGCTGGGCGGCCCGCAGCCCGAGATCCGTGTGCCGCCGGTCACCGCCATGCAGCGGCTGCGGCACGGCCTGCGCATCGTGCGCTATCTGCGCCGGGCCGCGCCGCTGCGCCGCCAGGCCGCCACCGACCTGCCCGGGCTTCTGGCCCGGGCCCAGGATTGGCTGGATGCGCCGCTGCCCGCCTCCGACGCCGCGCTGGGCGCGCAGTTGCGCGAACAGTTCCAGACCGTCCTGGCCGCGGACCAATTGTTCTTCTTGCAGGGTTCAGGCGGCGGTGCGCTGTCCAAGCTGCTCGACATGGTGGAAAAAGCCGTGCCCGGCGAAGGCCACGCGCTGACCGCCGCGCTGATGGCGGGCGGCGATCCCAGCGTCACGGCGCAGCAGGGTTATGCGCTCATGGCGCTGGCGCAATTGGCCGAGCAGGACGCCGAAGCGCTCGCGTGGCTGCGCGGGCCCAACCGCGACGATGCCGCGTGGGGAACGGCACTGCCCAAAGACAGTCCGTTCAGGAACGCCTTTGCCAACTTCCTGCATCGCTACGGCCACCGTGCCGTCTACGAGACCTATCTGCGCAATCCGCGCTGGCGCGAAGCGCCCGGTTATCTGCTGGACAGCATCCTGAACCTGATCGGCGCAGATCCCGCCGCCCTGCGCGCCCGTCAGGACGACGCCGCGCGGCAGGCATGGCAACGCGTGCGCCGCGCGTTGCCGTTCTGGCAGCGCCTGCTCGCCGCCAAGCTGCTCGCGGCATCCCGCCTGGAAGGCAACCAGCGCGAGGCCGCGCGCAGCGTGCTCGTGGCGTATCTGGCCGCGGCCCGCAAGCACGCGCTGGAATTGGGACGGCGCAACGCTGGCCCGGACGGACTGGCGGATGCCGACGATGTGTTCCATCTGAACGCGGCCGAGCTCTTCGCGCTGGCGGACGGCCGGATAGACGCCGCGGCGCTGGGACGGCGCGCCGCGGCCCGGCGCGCGCAATTGCAGGCCTGGACCGCGCTGCCTGACCTCGACGTCATCACCGAATTCGCAAGCCGGACCACGCCGCCGTCCCAGCCGCAACCCGCGTCCGGAGCGGCCACATCGCGAGATTCGTGGCGCGGCACCCCGGTGGCGGGCGGACGCGCACGTGGCCGCGCGTTCGTGGCGCGCACGCCGGACGAAGGCCTGTCCATGCCCGCCGGCGGCATTCTGGTCGCGGCGTCTTCCGACCCCGCGTGGACGCCCCTTTTCCTGCGCGCGGGCGCTGTCGTGATGGAAGTCGGCGGATATCTGTCGCACGCCGCCATCGTGGCGCGCGAATTCGGCGTGCCGGCCGTCGTCAGCGTCCACGGGGTTCTGCAAGGGGTCGCCACCGGCGACATGCTGGAAGTCGATGCCGTGAAAGGCGTAGTCACCCGGCTGCGGGAGGAGGCCCCGGACTGAACCCGCCTACCCTTGCGTCGCCGTCGCCAGTTCGAACTGAAACACCGCCCCGCCCCCTGCTGCGTCCACCAGCCGGATTTCGCTCTGGTGCAGCTGCAGAATCCGCTGCACGATGACCAGTCCCAGTCCGCCGGCCTCGCCCGGCCCGCGGTTCAGCGCCGACGCCCGCGTGAACAGCCCGGCGCGCAACGCCTGCGGAATGCCCGTCCCCGAATCGCTGACCTGCACCTGCACCCGGTTGCGCGACAGGCCAAGCTGCAATGCAATCTGTCCGCCCGGCGGGCTATGCCGGATCGCGTTATCCAGCAGGTTCGTCAGCACGCGTTCGATCAGCCCCAGGTCCGCGCGCACCGGCGGCAGCGCCTGCGCAATGTCCGTGGTCAGATGCTGCTGACGCGCCTCGGCCGCCAGCTCGAACTTCTGCATCACGTCCTGCACCAGTTCCGGCAGCGAAAACGTCTCGGGTTCCAGGCGCACCAGGCCAGACTCCAGCCGCGCCAGTTCGAAGAGTTCCTGCGCCAGCCGGCCGACCTTGCGGCTTTGCGCCAGCGCGATGTCCAGATAGCGGCGGCGTTCGGCGGGATCAAGCGCCTCATCCTTTAAACGCAGCGTTTCCAGATAGCCATGCAGCGACGTCAGCGGCGTGCGCAGGTCGTGCGAAATATTGGCGACCAGATCGCGGCGCTGCTGGTCCTGCCGCGTCAGCTCGCGCCACTGATCCGAGATCCGCCGGCCCATCTGCGCAAACGTGCGCCGCAGCACCGCGATCTCGTCGCCGTTGCGCGCCGATTGGTCCGCCGGCTGTTCCAGCGCGGCCAGCGCCTGGCCGTCGTCGCCGTCAAAGGCGCGCACCGCTCGCGTCAGCGACCGCAACGGCCGCGTGATGAGCGCAAACGCCGCCAGCCCCGCCACCAGCCCCAGCAAGGCCACCAGCGCAATCGACCACAGCGTCGTGCGCAGCACCGACGTGCGCGACACGTCCATCGCCAGCGCATCATGCGCCTGGCCCTGCAACACCACGTAGACATACCCCTGTTCGCGGCCATCCACGCGCACCGGCGCCGCGCTGAACACCTTTTGCGCGTCAAGGCTGCGCGGATCGTCCCCCGTGATGGGCAGCATGCCGCCGGCCAGCAGCCGCTTGACCGGCGCCAGGTCGACGCGATCACGCTTGATCTGCCCGGGCGGCGCGGCGTCGCCGACGATACGGCCATCGTTGGACAGCAGATAGACCTCGACCGCCGGGTTCACCGTCATCAGCATGTCGAACATCGAGCGCACGGCATCCGGCTTCCAGCCGCCCGCATCCATCAGTTCGGTGGACCCCGCGATGTGCTGCGCCAGGCCGCTGGACAGCCGCTGCACGACCTCCTGCTCGTAGCGCGAGTTGGCCGCGATCTGCAGCCACGCGGACGCGCCGCAGCACGCCAACAGCAGCAGCGCAAAAACGCCGGACAGGCGCTGGGTCAACGTGAATCGCTTCATGGCTGCACCCCGGGCGCCGCCGCGAACTTGTAGCCGCGGCCCCAGACCGTCAGGATGCGCTGCGGGTTGGACGGGTCGGCCTCGATCTTGGTGCGCAGCCGGTTGATGTGGGTGTTGACCGTGTGCTCATAGCCTTCGTGCTGATAGCCCCACACCTGATTCAGCAGGTCCATGCGCGAAAACACCTTGTCCGGATGCCGCGCAAAGAAATGCAGCAGATCGAACTCGCGCGGCGTCAGGTCCAGCCGGCGGGCGTCGACATCGACCGTGCGGGCGATCGGATCGATCGACACGCCATGCACGGCCAGGCTGCCGGCGTCCTGGCGGGCGTTACGTTCGATGGCATCACTGCGGCGCAGCAGCGCCCGCACGCGCGCCACCAGTTCCAGCATCGAAAACGGCTTGGCCAGATAGTCGTCCGCGCCCAGTTCCAGGCCCAGGATGCGGTGCACCTCGCTGGACCGGGCGCTGGTGATGATGATGGGGATGTAGCGCGCCATCGCGCGCGCCCGCTTGCAGATTTCCAGGCCGTCGATGCCGGGCAGCATCAGGTCCAGCAGCAGCGCGTCCCAGCCGCCTTCTTCCAGCAGTCGCATGCCCGCGTTGCCGTCGGCCGCGTGTTCCACCGCGTAGCCCTCGTCGCGCAGATGCAGGCGCAGCAGTTCCGCAATGTGGGCGTCGTCTTCAACTATCAGTACGCGGCGGGGCGTATCCATGGGGCAACCTGGGGCGTGATCAATTCGCTTATTGTCGCCAATCGGCGCGGGGCAAAGTTAACGATTAATTTAACTTTGCGTGAGGACTTCGGTATGGGCCAGGAGGAAGAATGCCTCCATCGACAGCCCACCGGAGACCGCCATGCTGGCCCGACCCGCCCTCAACAATACGCCGCTTGCCCCGCCGGTGTCCGCGCTGTCGCCGGCCGCGCCACCGTCCACCGCCGCCGAGTCCGACGGGAAAAAACGGACCAGCCAGCCGGCGCCTCCGGCTATTTCTCCCGTCATCCACCCCCGCTGGCTGCGCGTGACGCATTGGTTGAACGCGCTGGCCGTCGTCGTCATGGTCATGAGCGGCTGGCGCATCTACAACGCCGCGCCATTCTTTGATTTCACCTTTCCCAACGGCATCACGCTGGGCGGGTGGCTGGGCGGCGCGCTGCAATGGCACTTTGCCGGCATGTGGCTGCTATTTGCCAATAGCCTGCTCTACCTGGCGCTGAACGTCGCCACCGGCCGCCTGTGGCGCAAGTTCCTGCCGGTCAGCCCCGGCGGCGTGGTCCGCGACCTGCTGGCCGCGCTGCGCGGCAGGCTCTCGCACGCCGACCCGCGCCGCTACAACCAAGTCCAGCGCCTGGCCTACCTCTTCGTGATGGCCGACATCGCCGTGCTGATCCTGTCCGGACTCGTGCTGTGGAAGTCCGTGCAATTCGACCTGCTGCGCGACCTGATGGGCGGCTATGAAGCCGCACGGCGCGTGCATTTCTTCGCGATGGCCCTGCTGGCCGGCTTCGTCGCCGTGCACTTGGCGATGGTCGCCCTGGTGCCCCGCAGCCTGCTCACCATGATCCGCGGCAAATAAGGAACCCGCCATGACCGAAAAACGCCGCCTCCTGCCGGGCCTGGACGCCCCGCCCATCCTGCGCGAAGCCGGAAAGCTGCTGGACAAGCGCGTCGAGCAACCGTCGCGCCGCGCCTTCCTGCGCCGCGGCCTGACGCTGGGCGGCCTGGCCATGTTGTCCGGGTGCTCGCTGTCCGACGACGAAAGCGTCGAACAGGCGCTGTCGGCCGTCTCCCGCTTCAACGACCGTGTGCAGGGCTGGATCTTCGACCCGGCCAAGCTCGCGCCGACCTATCCCGAATCCATGATCACCCGGCCGTTTCCCTTCAATGCCTTCTACGGCATCGACGACGTGCCCCAGGTGGACGAGGCATCGTTCCGGCTGGAGGTCACCGGCATGGTGGCCGACAAGCGCCGCTGGCGGCTGGACGAACTGCGCGCCATGGCGCAAGTCGATCAAGTCACGCGGCACATCTGCGTCGAAGGCTGGAGCGCCATCGGCAAATGGGGCGGCGTGCCGTTTTCGGCATTCTTGAAGCGTGTGGGCGCCGACCTGTCGGCCAAATACGTCGGCTTCAAGTGCGCCGACGACTACTACACCAGCATCGACATGCCCACCGCGCTGCACCCGCAGACCATCCTGGCCCTCACGTACGACGGCCGGACGCTGCCCCCCGAGTACGGCTTTCCCATGAAGCTGCGCATGCCCACCAAGCTTGGCTACAAGAACCCCAAGCACATCCAGGCGATTTTCGTCACCAACACCTACCCGGGCGGTTACTGGGAGGACCAGGGCTACAACTGGTTCGGCGGCAGCTAGGTGATTTCCCGCTTTTTTTCACTGTCAAAAGGAACGCATCATGAACAAACTCACCACCGCCGCATTGTCCGTGTGCCTGGCCCTCGGCGCCACGGCCGCTTACGCTGCCGACACCATGGGCAAGGAAGGCATGAGCAAAAGCGGCATGTCCAAGGAAGCGCCGGCGCAGGACGGGATGAAGAAGGACGGCGTGTCGCACGATGGGATGAAGAAGGATTCGATGTCGCGCGATGGCATGTCCAAGGGGTCGATGTCGAAGGATTCCAAGTCCCGGGATTCGATGTCGAAAGGGTCGATGTCCAAGGACGGCATGTCGAAAGGCGGCATGTCGAAGGACGGGATGAGCAAGGACGGCATGCAGAAGTAACGCTCGCGCCGGGGCCGCGCCCGCCGGCCCCCGGCTCGAACCATTCGTACGGAACTCGCCATGAACCTCACACGCAGACACTTCCTTGGCCTGGGCGGCGCCGCGGCAGCCGCCGTGGGCATCGCCCCGCTGCTGGTCACGCGCAGCGGCCCGGCGCAAGCCGCCACGCCCGCGGCCAGCTTTCCCTACACCCTCACCGACGCCCAATGGCAAGAGCGCCTGACGCGCGAGCAGTACCAGGTGCTGCGCCGCGACGGCACCGAGCGGCCCTACTCCAGCCCGCTCAACGACGAACACCGCAACGGCACCTTCGCCTGCGCGGGCTGCGAACACCCCTTGTTCTCGTCGTCCACCAAGTTCGATAGCGGCACCGGCTGGCCCAGCTTTTGGCAGCCCCTGCCCGGCGCCGTCGGCGAGACCCGCGACCGCAGCTTCGGGATGACCCGCACCGCCGTGCATTGCGCCAACTGCGGCGGCCACCTGGGGCACGTGTTCGACGACGGACCTCGACCCACCGGCCTGCGCTACTGCATGAACGGCGTGGCCATGACCTTCGCCCCGCAAGCCTGATCCGCCACCGCATCGCTACAAGGACCCGACATCATGTCCAAGCACCCCTCCCTCCGCCGTCTCTGCGCCGCACTTGCCACCGCGGGCGGCCTGATCGCCTCGACCGCGGCGCCCGCCGCTGAACGCGCCTTCATCATTCCCCCGCCCGCTGCGGAGCAGCCCGCTAATGCTTCCGCGGCGCCCGCCACACAGGAGAAAGCCGTCATTGCCGGCGGCTGCTTCTGGGGCGTGCAGGCCGTCTTCCAACACGTCAAGGGCGTCAGCAACGCCGTCTCGGGCTACGCCGGCGGCCAGGCCAACACCGCCAACTACAACGCGGTCAGCAGCGGCCGGACCGGCCATGCGGAAGCGGTGGAAATCACCTACGACCCCAAACAGGTCAGCTACGGACAACTGCTGCAGATCTATTTCTCGGTCGCGCATGATCCCACCCAGCTCAACCGCCAGGGGCCGGATCACGGCACGCAATACCGATCCGCCGTGTTTCCCGCCAACGACAGCCAGCGCAAGGTGGCCGAGGCCTATATTGCGCAGTTGAACAAAACAGGGGTGTATCCGAAGCCGCTGGCAACCACCATCGAACCGCTGCAGGCGTTTTATCCGGCTGAGGACTATCACCAGGACTATCTGGTGCGCAATCCCAACAGCATGTACATCGTGATCAACGATGTGCCCAAGGTGGAGAACCTGGCGAAGACCTTTCCGGATGCATGGCGGGACAAGCCGGTGCTGGTGAGCGCGAAGGACAGATAGCGCTGGAGGGAAGCGCAGGCGCCCCGGGCCGGCCCTATCGTAAACTTCAGCCACTTTGGGATACGGGGGCCGGCCTGCGGAGGTCGCCCCCCGGACACCGTTAACTCTCGAAACTTGGCCCGCGCGCAAGACGCGCCGCCGCTTCGCCCGAGGCCCCGATGGTAGGTTCGCAAGTCCGAGTGACGTTGTCATTGATCGCGCCAGCACTGCTGCTGATCTTCGGACTTACCTTCCTGGCCATCTGGTTCTTCTTCCAACGCAAACGCTTCCTGCTGCACCTTGCCGCAGGCTGTATGACATTTGCCTGTGGGGCGATTTCACAAGTCCTGTACGTACCCCGCGACACGGGTCTCAATGCGCTCGTCTCGGGTTTTCTATACACGGCTGCAGGATGTCTGGTGGTGCGGGGCGTTCTCGAACGCGCACGCATTCGCGTGCCCTGGGCCGCATTTGGCCTGTATGCGGCGGCCATCATGGGCGCGCTCTGGTACTTCTTCTATATCGATCGCAACCTGCTTGTCCGCGTTTATGTGCTGAATGCGGGCTTCGGACTGCTGTTCTGCTTTGCCGCGTGGCGCATGCGGCGATCTTCGCGTCAGCGTCCGGTCGACAAGGCGCTTTTCTTTGTGGTGTTGCTTTTCGGCCTGCATTTTCTGCCGCGCACACTGCTGAGTATGGGGACGCTGGCGCCACAAGGCGCCCTTGCCTTTGCCGACTCGCCGTTTTGGCAGATGTTGCAGCTTTCGCTTGCGGTATTCAGCGTCGCGCTGGCGCTCACGCTGCTGGTTGCGATCGCCGCCGACGCCATTGACGAGGTCCGCAAGGAAGGCGACAACGATTGGCTGACCGGCGTCTATAACCGGCGGGGCTTCGAAGCGCGCGTCCGATCGCACATATCGAATGGCAACGCTGCGGTGGCGCTCATCGTCTGCGATGTCGACAACTTCAAACGCATCAACGACCTGCATGGCCACCAAAGCGGAGACAACGTGCTCAGGCAAGTGGCCAAGGCCCTCAACGACGCGGTGCGCAAGCACGACGTGCTCGGGCGCATTGGCGGCGAGGAATTCGGCATCTTCCTGCCGGCCACCGAGCCGCCCGAGGCCCTGCGCTGCGCGGAGCGCCTGCGCGCAGCCGTTGAACAGAGCGTGCGGGATCCGAGCGACGAAGCGCCGGTCACGATAAGCGCGGGCGTGGCGCACACGGATCGCGCCGAGTCCTGGGAGGTCATGTATCGGCGGGCTGACGCCAAACTGTATCAAGCCAAGCGGGCGGGCCGGAACCGGGTCGAGGCAGAGTAAAATCCGCCCCCCATGCGCTTTTCCGACTTCACCGATCGCCTCACCGCTCTTGGCGCCCTGCCCGTTCATCGTGGGCGGGTCGTGCGCGTCTGGCTGAACGGGCAAGCGCTCGACACCGGCACCCGGCGGCGTAGCGCCGAACACTTCCTGCCTCTGGCTCTACGTGACGCCATCCCCGAGGTGACGGCGGAACTGGACAGTCTTGCCCGGATCCGCTCCGAACACGCGGGCAGCGACGGCTCGCGATTGCTTGTCGAACTGGCCGATGGGCAGATGGTGGAAAGCGTGCTGTTGCCGCGCGATGGCCTGTGCGTTTCCACGCAGGTTGGCTGTGCGGTCGGCTGCCGCTTCTGCATGACCGGCAAGAGCGGGCTGATCCGTCAGGTCACGAGCATGGAAATCCTTGCCCAAGTCGTGCTGGCGCGGCGTCAGCGTGCGGTGAAGAAGGTTGTCTTCATGGGCATGGGCGAACCCGCGCACAACCTGGACAATGTGCTCGAAGCCATCGACCTGCTGGGCACGGAAGGCAATATCGGCCACAAGAACCTCGTGTTCTCGACCGTGGGCGATCAGCGGGTGTTCGACGCCCTGCCGAAACAACGCGTCAAACCGGCGCTGGCGCTGTCGCTGCACACGACCAAGGCCGACCTGCGTGCACACCTGCTGCCGCGCGCGCCAAAAATCACGCCTGAAGCCCTGATTGAACTGGGCGAGCAATACGCTCGCGACACGGATTACCCGATCCAGTATCAATGGACGCTGCTCAAGGGCATCAACGACGGCGACGACGAACTCGATGCCGTCGTACGTCTGCTCAAGGGCAAGTACGGTGTGCTGAACGTCATCCCCTTCAATAGCCTAGAAGGCGATGACTACCAGCGCCCTGATGCCGAGCGCATCCGCGAGATCGTCCGCCATCTGCACGGCCGTGGCGTGCTGGCCAAGGTCAGGAACAGCGCCGGGCAGGACGTGGACGGCGGCTGTGGCCAGTTGCGCGCGCGTGCAGTCGGCGCGGCGCAGGTGGTTGAACTGCGCCGCACGCCGACGTCAGTTGCCCGCGCAACATAAATCCTTGCGCGCGCCTGCGACACGCTCCACGCAAGTCAGGCCGGAAAGGGGCCTTCACACCTGCGCCCGCAACCAATCCGCCACCGCCTGCACGGCCACCGACGCGTCCCGCTCCCCAAACATCGCCAGGTGATACGTATGCCCCTCGATCTCGGGCCCGAACGGCTGCACCAGATGCCCTGCCCGAAGCTCATCGTCCACCAGCGCCAGGCTGACCAACGCAATCCCGTGCCCCGCCACCGCCGCCTGTATGGCGTGCCCTTCATCTGAAAACCGCAACTGCCCGGCCTCGGGCGGCAGCGGACGCCCGGCCACCGCAAACCAGCGCTCCCACGTCGGGTTTTCGGGTTGCGCGCGTTTCCAGTCGAAGCGGATCAGCGGCACCCGCGCCAGATCGTCCGGCGAGACAACGCCCAGGCGCGGATTGGCGACCGGTCCGAATCGATCGGTGAACAACGGCTGCGTCACCAGCCCGGGATACGGACCCCGCCCATACCGGATCGCGATATCAACCGAGGACGAGCGCAGATCGACAAGGTCGTCGCTCGCCTGCAATTGCAGGTCGATGTCGGGATGCTGGCGGCGGAAATCGGCCATGCGCGGCACCAGCCACTTCACGGTAAAGGCATTGGTGGCCGAGATGCTGACCTGCGCCCGCGTGCGCTGTTGCGTCAGCCGCGCCAAGGTCGCCTCGAACTTGTCGAAGCCGTCGCGCAGCACGGGATACAGCTGCGACCCGGTTTCGGTCAACGTGACCTTGCGCACCTGGCGATCGAACAGCGCGAGACCCGTCCCGGCTTCAAGCGCGCGGATCTGATGACTGACGGCAGTCGGGGTGACGGCAAGTTCCTCGGCGGCGGCCTTGAAGCTGCCCAGACGGGCGGCGGCTTCGAAGGCGCGCAGCGCAGAGAGCGGAAGGGATCGGCGATGCATGGGCGGTTGCCTATGGATGAATTTTTCTCGTCTTATAGCTGACAAACGAACCTTTGTCACCGATTCGCCACCACCCTACATTGTCTTCACTCACCGGCACCCCACTCCCCCAATCCCGCCGCTCATAGATGAAGGAATTCGCATCATGCTCAAACAAGTCATCACCCAGCCCGACAACTACGCGCCTTTCCTGCTGTCGCAAGGCATCCAGTTCGGCAATCTGCTCTTCATTTCGGGTCAGGCAGGCGCCGCCGACGACGGGAAGATCGTGGACGGCGGCTTTCTGGCGCAAGGCGAGCAAGCCTTCCAGAACCTGCGCCGCGCGCTGGAAGCCGGCGGTTCCAGCTTGAAAGACGTCATCAAGGTCACGATCTTTGTCACCGATATGGGGCATTTCGACGACGTGGTGGCGCTGCGCCGCAAGTTCTTCTCGGCGCCCTACCCGGCCGACACCATTGCCGAGATCAAGGCCCTGTACGATCCGGCCGCGATGATCGAGATCGAAGCCATCGCGGCGGTCCGCCAACCGGAGGGCCAGTGACATGACCACGCTCGACAATCGTCTGCAGACCAACGCGCCGACGCTTCCCGCCATGCTGTTCACGCCGCTGCGCGTGGGCGCGCTGAACCTGCCCAACCGGCTGGCCGTCGCGCCCATGACACGCGTCAGCGCCACGGCGGACGGCCGAGCCACGGCGCAGATGGCCGACTACTACGAGGCTTTCGCCGCTGGCGGCTTTGGCCTGGTGATCACCGAAGGCATCTATACGGACAAGGCGCATGCGCAGGGCTACCTGTTCCAGCCCGGTCTGGCGGACGATGCGCAGCGTGAGGCATGGCGACCCGTGGTGGATCGTGTGCATGCGCGGGGTGGACGCATCATTGCGCAGCTGATGCATGCGGGCGCGCTGTCGCAGGGCAATCCGCATCGGTCCCGGACCAAGGGACCTTCGGCCGTGCAGCCGGCGGGACAGCAGATGACCTTCTACCGCGGCCAAGGGCCTTACCGGATGCCGGAAGCGATGACGATCGATGAGATTGCCGAGGCGGTCGACGGCTTTGCGCAGGCGGCGCGCCGGGCGCAGGCGGCGGGATTCGACGGCGTGGAGATACACGGCGCCAACGGCTATCTGCTTGATCAGTTCCTCACTGCCCACACCAACCTGCGCGAGGATCGCTACGGCGGCAGCGTGGAAAACCGCCTGCGTCTGACCTTGGACGTGATCCAGGCGGTGCGGCAGTCGACGACAGCGGACTTTGTCGTGGGCGTGCGCAGTTCGCAGGGCAAGGTCAACGACTTCACCCACAAGTGGACGGGCGGCCAGGACGAGGCCGCGCGGATCTTCAGCACGTTGGGCACGCAGCCCGTCGATTACCTGCACACCACCGAGTTCGAGGCCTGGCGCCCCGCATTCGGCGAGGCCGGTCCAAGCCTGGCGGCGCTGGCGCGCAAGCATGTCCCGGTGCCGGTGCTGGCCAATGGTTCGTTGCATGACGCCACGCGGGCCGAAGGCCTGATCGCCCGGCAGGAGGCGGACTTCGTTTCGCTGGGACGCGGCGCGCTCACGCATGCCGACTGGCCGGCCAGACTGCGCACCGGCAAGCCACAGGAGGAATTCGACCGGGGCCTGCTTGCGCCGATTGCCGACCTGGACAACGCGGTCCGCCATCGCGCGCAGGCTCAGGCTGCGTGACACCCGTGACAACCGCGTCACCCGCCCTGCCCGCGCAGTAGGCTACAGTGCTGGGTCGCCCTCAAGGCCCGCGGCGTCATCGCCGCGCATCAACGAATCCAGGAGCAGTACCGCAGTGAACGACACTTCCACGCCGGACACCGATATTTCCGACGCGCCCAAGGAACAGGAAGCCAGGCTCTGGCGCGACGACGGCTGGACCGCGCGCGTCATAAAGAACGAAGACGACGACGGCTGGGCCGTCGAAATGACGCTGGACGGACAGGCCGAGCCCGCGCTGGTCGGCCCGTGGACCATGGGCCGCGACAAGAAGAACCCCAAGCCGCTCGACGCGCCGGCCTTCCACACCCTGGTCAAGACGGCCAACGAAGTCCTGCGCCGCCACGAGCAGCAATTGCACGCCACGCTGCACAAAAGCGTGAAGATCGACACCGACGAAGGTCGCCTGACCATCAAGCTGGACATCGTGCCCGACGAGGACGAGCCCTATGCCACGCTCAGCGCCTACGACGAATTCGGCGATCAGCTCGCGCAGATCCGCGTGCCGCCGACGTACAAGCTGAACGTGCAGCGGGCGTCGGAATGGGCAGCGGGCGGCTTCGCCAGGCAGAGCTGATATTCCCGGCCTGTGAAGACTCCGCCCGAGCACGCGCCACAGCGTGCTCAGGCGGGCGGCTGCCGGGTAGTGAGCTGCCGCTTGTCGTCACATCGCGGCTTCTCTTAGAATGCGGATGATTCTCATTTTTCATGGTGCCGGGATTCTCCAGCCCCGCGACGCGCTGGAGGCAGAATGTCCGCGACTGAGTTTGCAGTGCCGCAACAGGGCATCGATGTCCTGTACGCGAATCACCATGGCTGGCTGAAAGGATGGCTGCGGCGGCGGCTGGGAAATTCATCCGATGCTGCCGATCTTGCGCACGACACCTTCATGCGCCTCCTGGTCCGCGGCGACACCGTCGAGGTGCGCGAGCCGCGCGCGCTGCTCACTACCGTGGCCCAAGGCGTGGTGTCCAATTTCATGCGGCGCCGCAGGATCGAAGAAGCCTACCTGGCCACCCTTGCCGACCTGCCCGAGCTTGAAACGCCCGGCCCCGAAACGCGCGCCATCCTGCTTGAAACCCTGGTCGAACTGGACCGCCGCCTGGATACGTTGGCCGCTCCCGTGCGCCGGGCGTTCCTGCTGTCTCAGTTGGAAGGCATGAAGCAGGCCGACATCGCCGCCACGCTGAACGTCTCCCTGGCCACCGTGCAGCGCTATATCGCTAAGGCCGCGCACCTTTGCTTCTTCGGCGCCTGAGCATCGGCACGGCCGCAGCCGCCTGTATCAAGAACGCCCCCTTACCCATGCCCAACTCGCCCGCGGACTCAAGCCCGACGGCCTTCCCCCAGCTTGAGGGCCCGCCATTGCCCGCCAGCGTCAGTCTGCGCGCCGTGGACTGGCTGGTCGCCCTGCAGGCGCCCGACGCCAGCGACGCCACGCGCGAGGCCTGCCGGCGCTGGCGCGAGGCAGACCCCGACCACGAGCGCGCCTGGCGGCACATCGAGACCTTTGGCCAGCAGTTGCGCGGATTGAACACGCCGCTCGTACGCGGCGCGCTGACGCGCGAGGGCCGGAACCGTCCCGCGCGGCGCCAGGCCGTCAAGGCGCTGGCGGTGGCGCTGTTTGCCGGCGGCGGCGCCTGGCTGGCGCGCGATAACCTGTGGCGCGGCTGGCTGGACTGGCAGTCCGATCACCACACTGCAGCCGGAGAACGCACGAGCATCCTGCTGGCCGACGCCAGCCGCATCGACCTGGACACGGCAAGCGCCATCGATGTCCGGTTTGACGGCTCGCAGCGCCTGGTCCGCCTGCTGCACGGCCAGATCCTGATCGCCACCGCGCCCGACCCGGCATCCCAGGCAGGGCGCCCTGCCCGTCCTTTTCTGGTGGAAACGGCGCAAGGCCGCGTGCGCGCCCTGGGCACACGCTACAGCGTGCGCCAGTTCCCTGGCCGCAGCCACGTCGCGGTGTTCGAGGGCGCCGTGGAGATCCGCCCCGAACACCAGGCGGATGCGCCGCGCGTCATTCACGCGGGCGAACAGGCGTCGTTCACCCGCGACGCCGTCGGCGCCACGCAGGTGGCGGACCCGCGCGATGCGTCATGGTCCGTTGGCATGCTGGTCGCGCAGGACATGCCGCTGTCCGACTTCATTGCGGAGCTTGCCCGGTATGTGCCCGGCCGGCTGGCCTGCGACCCCGCTGCCGGTCGCCTGAAGGTCTCGGGCATCTATCCGCTGGACGACACCGACCGGGTGCTGGACATGCTGCGCCGGACGCATCCGATCGAGGTCGACCAGGTGACGCGCTATTGGATCACCGTGCGCCTGCGTGACGCCTAGCGCCGCGCAGGCCGCCTCGACTCGCCGCGCTATTCATCGACCCCAAAAATTTTTCGCGCCAACATGAGGGGTTTCCGTTTCCCAAGTGGCAAACCTAATAGAAGCCACATTTTTTCACCGGAAACCGGACCACTCATGCCCCCCCGTCAGTCTCGGCGCGCCGCGCGCCTCATCGCACGCAATACCCTCGCGCTGGCGGCAAGCCGCGCCCTCTGGCTCACAGCATCGGGCATCGCCCTGTCGGCCGGAACGGATGCCGTACAGGCCCAGGCCAGCGCGAAAAGCTACGCGATCCCCGCCGGATCGCTGGAAAGCGCCCTGACCCGCTACGCCCTCGAAAGCGGGTTGATGTTGTCCTATTCGGCCACCGACATCTCGGGCAAGCGCAGTCCCGGCTTGCAGGGCAGCTTTGACGCGCCCGAGGCGCTGGCCAGGCTGCTGGCAGGCACCGGACTGGCTGCCCGGCCACAGCCGAATGGCGGCTACATCCTGCGTCCGGTGCCCGGCAGTCAGCCGGGCCAGGACGCCGCGCAGACCCTGCCCGCGGTGACGGTGACGGGCGTTGCCGAGGAATCCGCTTTCGGCCCGGTGCAAGGGTTTGTGGCCCGGCGCAGCGCAACCGCCACCAAGACGGACACGGCGCTGCATGAAACGCCCCAGTCCGTATCGGTGATTCCGCGCGACCAGGTTGTCGCGCAGGCGGCGGACTCGCTGGACCAGGCACTGGGCTACACCGCCAGCGTCCAGTCGCTGGAAGGCGGGGCGCTCAGGCACATCGGCACGGGCTTCACGATCCGTGGCTTCAACGTTACCGGCGCGGCTCCGTTGTACCTGAACGGCACCAAGTTCCCCATCAACTCGCTCAGCGGCGCCATCGAGCCCTACAACTTCGAACGCATCGAGCTGCTGAAGGGGCCGGCCTCGATCCTGTACGGGCAGGCCGCACCCGGCGGCATCATCAATCTGGTCAGCAAGCGCCCCACGGCGGAGCCGCTGCGCGAGCTCGAATTGCAGACCGGAAGCTGGAACAAGAAGCAAATTGCGATGGACCTGGGCGGTCCGGTCACCGAGGACGGCAATGTCCGCTATCGCCTCACCGGACTGGCGCGCAACAGCGACAGCATGGTCGACTACATCAACAACGACCGCACCTCGCTGGCCGGCGCGCTGGAGTGGCAGATCAGCGATGCCACGCTGATCACGTTCCTGGCCAGCTACAGCCGCACCGATAGCCCCTACGATGTGGGCAAGCCCCTGGAAGGCACCCTGCTGCCCAACCCCAACGGCCGCATTTCGCGCACGCGCTTCGTTGGCGAACCGGACTTCGACCGCTATGTCACAAAGGGCGCCACGCTGGGCTACCTGCTCGAACACAAGCTGAACGACGACTGGAAGGTGCGCCAGAATCTGCTGACCTACAAGCAGCGGGCCGACAATCAGTACGCCGGGGTAGACACGCGCGTGGACGCGTCGGCCCCGGCCCTGGCCACCCGCTATGCCCTGACGCGGTACGACACCGACAAGGGGCTGGCCGTGGACAACCAATTGCTGGGCAAGCTGCGCCACGGCAGCTTTGAACACACGCTGCTGTTCGGCATCGACTGGAGCAAGAACGAGTTCTCGCGCGCCCAGAGATCCGGCTCCATCGCGCCGCTGAACCTGTACCACCCCGTCTATGGCGCCCGGCCGGACCTCGGCCCCACCGGTTATGGCGAAGACAGCACGCGCCAGCTGGGCTTCTACGCGCAGGACCAGATCAAATTCAACGAACGCTGGATCGCGCTGCTGGGCGGGCGCTACGACTCCGTGCGTACCGAGTCGACGCCGGGCACGGGCGCACAAAACTCCCACGCCTTCACGCCGCGCGTCGGCCTGATGTATCTGTTCGACAACGGCTTGGCGCCCTACTACAGCTACAGCAAGTCGTTCCAACCCGTGACGGGACTGGACTTCGCCGCCAATCCCTTCAAGCCGACCACGGGCGTGCAGCACGAGATCGGATTGAAGTACGAACCCAAGGGCGTGGATGCGTCGATCACGTTCGCGCTCTACGAAATCACCCAACGCAATGTCCTGACCAGCGACCCTGACCACGTGGGATTCCTGGTGCAGACGGGCGAAGTCCGCTCGAAAGGCGCGGAAATCGAGGCCCGGGCCAGCCTGAACCGGCAACTGGACCTGGTGGCCGCCCTGGCAACGACGGACGCGCGCGTGGTCAAAAGCAATTTCGGCAACGAAGGAGCGCGGCCCGAATCGGTTCCTCGCAACATGGCATCGCTCTGGATGGACTACCGGTTTTCATCCGTGCCGGGCCTGAGCGCGGGCGTGGGCGTGCGCTATGTAGGCCGCCAGGAAATCAACGAAATGCCGATACCGTCGTACACCACGTATGACGCCGCGGTGCGCTATCAACTGGACAAGTGGCAGTTCGCGCTGAACGTGAAGAACCTGGCCAACAAGACCTACGTGGCCGCGTGCCCCTACACCTGCTATTACGGCGACGAGCGCAACATCACGCTGACGGCGCGCGTCAACTGGTAGGCCGCGTTCGTGTGGCAAACCGGGATTCGCGCCGCCCCGCTGCCTGCCCGTTCAGGGTTGCGTGGCGATGCCGGTTTCTGATGAAGGATCGACCGCGCGCAGCAGCCGGCCCAGGTGGCCGCTGCTGGAAAAACCCAGTTCGGCGCTGACTCTTGCCGCCGGTTCGCCCATCGCAAGCCGCTGGCGCGCGGCCTGCGCCAGGACCATGCGGCGCAATGAAATCGGAGACTGGCCGTAGGTCTCCATGCAGGCGCGCTGCAGCGTACGGGTGGTGGCGCCGAGCACGCTGGCCGAATCGGCGATCGCCGGCAACGGCTGCCCCGCTTCCAGCCGCTCGCGCAACAGTTCCAGCCATTGCCGCGCCAGCGGTAGCGGCGCCTGCGGCGTAATGATCTGGCCGTGGATCCGGTGCGTCGCATCCAGTTGGGTGATCAATGCCTCCACCAGCATCGGCAACGCCGACGCCGACAATGCCGGCTTCCAGAGGGCATCCAGCATGGCCTGCGCCGCGCCATCCAATTGCAGCACGCCCCCCGCCCGGCAGGCCCGAAGCAATTCCGGAGCCAGATAGAGTTCGCCATGCTGTTGCGAGATGCTCTCGGCGCGCGTGCTGTGCTCGACATGAGACGGCAGCAGCAACGCCTGGCCCCGCACCAGCCGGCAGCGGCGGCGGGCGCCGGCCTCGTCCCGCCAGGCGCTGTCCAGGGCGCCGGCCCGCGGCCAAAGCAGCATGGCGCAGTCGTGCTCATGCCAATGGAAGGCATAGCGCGGCTGCCGGCTGGCCGCCAGGGCGAAACCTGTCTGGGCGATGAGGTCCTGTTTGGAGGAAAGCGGGACGGAACGCGACATGGAGAGTGCGGGCGTGTGGTGCGCTGGGCGTTGCCCGGCAGCGGCAAGATTGGGCGTTGGGCCAGTATCGGCGCGCGGCCGTTTTCATGCAAGCCTGGCGCGGGCGCGTGGTTTCCGTTGTCGCGCTTGGGATCAGCTTCTGTCGCGTCGCGGTTCGCCGCCAGCTCGGCCGCTGCCTACGATCTGGGTCATTCCACAAACACACAAGGGGAAATCCATGATTCGCACACTTCCGTCGGCCTTGCTGTCCGCCGCCCTGCTTGCCCTTCCGCTGGCCAGCGCCCTGGCTCAACCCGCCTGGCCGGACAAGCCGATCACGCTGATCGTCCCCTTCCCGGCCGGCGGCGGCACGGATCTGGTGGTGCGCACGCTGCAGCCGGCGTTGACGCGCGAACTGAAGCAGACCGTGATCGTCCAGAACGCCGGCGGCGCGGGCGGCACCGTGGGTTCGGGCCAGGCCGCGCGCGCCAAGCCGGACGGCTACACCGCGCTGGCCGTCACGACCAGCACCACCGCGCTTGCCGCCCACCTGTACAAGAACCTGCCGTACAAGCCGGCCCAGGATTTCGATTACATCGGCTTTATCGGCACGTCGCCCTATGTCCTGGCCGTGCAGCCGGCCCTGAAGGCGGCCACACTTGCCGAAGTGGTCGGCGCGTTAAAAGCGCGCTCCGTCGGCACGTATGCGTCGGTGGGCGCCGGCACGGTGTCGCACCTGCTGGGCGAGATGTTCAAGAAGGACGAGACACTGGATCTGACGCACGTTCCCTACCGCGGCGCGGCGCCCGCCTACACGGATCTGATCGGCGGCCAGGTCGACATCATGTTCGATAACCCCGTGGGCCTGGCGCCCTTCGTGCAGAGCGGCAAGCTGATTGCGGTGGCGACCACCAGCGCCACCCCCATCCTGCCCAACGTCCCCACCTTCGCGGCCCAGGGCATGCCCGCCTACACGCAATCGCTCTGGTACGGCCTGGCCTTTCCCAAGGGCACGCCGCCGGCCATCGTGGAAAAGATGAACCTTGCCTTGAATACGGTGCTGCGGGACCCGGCCATTGCCGCCGACCTGGCCGCCAAGGGCGTGGACGTCAAACCCGGCACGGCAGAGGCGCTGACCCAAACCGTCTCACAAGACCTCGCCTTCTGGGGCGACCTCATCACCAAGACCGGAGTCCAGTTTGACTGACCTTCACCCCAACCTCATCCCCGCCCAGCCTCCCGCCGGCCAGGCGGCCCTGCTGCGCGTATTCGTCGATTCGTCCCAGCCCCTGCAAGGCGGAAATCCGGTGCCGTTGGTGCTTGACGCGCGCGGCATGTCGGCGGCCGACATGCAGGCGCTGGCCGCGCATCACGGCCACGAGTCGTCCTTCGTGGTGCCTGCCGACCGCGATGACCACCTGTGCCAACTGCGATTCTTCGTGCCCGGCCACGAAATGGAGATGTGCGGCCACGCGACCGTGGGGACGCTCTGGGCGCTGCGGCAATGGCAACGCTGGAGCACGCCGCGCGCCCGCGTTCAGACCCTGAGCGGCAGCGTGGACATCGAATGGGACGAGGCTGACAATCGCGCCTGGGTGTCGCAACCTGCCGTCGCCACATCCGCGCTCACGCCCGCGCAATGCCGCGCGATCGCCACCGTGCTGCGTATCGACCCCGACTTGCCCGGCCTGCACATGATCAATGCCAGCACCAGCCGCGTAAAGACGTTGGTGCGATTGCCGACAGTGGCCGACCTGGATGCGTTGGCGCCGGACTTCGATGCGATGCGGGACATCTGCGAAGCCATCGGCTCAACCGGTCTCTACCCTTATGCGCTGAGCGCGGACGGCGCCAGCGCGCGGCAATTTCCCAAGGCGTCCGGTTACCCCGAGGATGCCGCCACCGGCATCGCCGCTGCGGCCTTGTGGGGTTACCTGAACGAGACGGGCAGCGTGCCGGCGGACGGGGTATACACGGTCCGCCAAGGCGTGGCCATGGGCTCGCCGTCGGCGATCCAGTTGCGCCGGCGCGGGAACGCCCCCGGCTGTTGGCTGAGCGGCGAGACGCAATGGATACGGTGACCGCTGGCGGCACGTCCGACTCGCGGCTGGCTGCGGCCGGCTGGCGCCTGCCTGCGGCGCCCGTTCCGCGCGGCGCCTATGCGCCCTACCACTTGGCGGCCCTGACCGGCGCAACACTGGTCTGCATCAGCGGCCAGGCCAGCCGGCGGGACGGCACACCGATCGTGGGGATATGCCGGCCTGGCGCCGATCTGGACGCCGCCCGCTCCGCCTGTGCACACGCGGCGCTGAGTGCGCTGAGCGCCCTGCGCGAAGCCTGCGGCGGCAATTTGGATCGCGTGCGCGCCGTGCTGCAATTGCGCGGCTATCTGCGCAGCGAGGCAGAATTTGAAGACCACAGTGCGGTGCTGGACGGTGCATCAGCAGTGCTGGAAGCGGCATTCCCGCATATGCCGCGTCCGGCACGCAGTGCGGTGGGAGTAACCAGCCTGCCCGGCCGCAGTTGGGCGGAAATCGAAATCAGCGCGCTGCTGGACGACCGCGGCTGACCCGCCAAGCCAACCCGCCCGCGCTGTCGGGCGGGCGGCACTGATACGACGATAACGGTACGGCTGCCCCGCCGCTTCGGCGGCCAGACTCAATGCCCCGTCGCGTCACCCTGACGACTGGCTTCGAACAGGAACCACGTGCGCCGCTCGGTCTCGTCGATCCAGTTTTCGATCAGGCTGGAACTGGCGATGTCGCGATGCTCGTCGGTGACGTTGTGGGCTTCGCGCAGCGCGGCCGCCAGGACCTTGTTGTCTTCGCGCAGTTCGGCCAGCATGTCCAGCGGCTGCACGTAGTCGGCGTCGTTGTCGGCAATGCGCTGCGACCGCGAAATATGCCCGATGGACCGCAGCGTGGTGCCGCCAATCTTGCGGATGCGTTCGGCGAGGGGGTCGGTCATGGCGAACAGCTGATCGCCCTGCTCGTCCAGCAGCAGGTGGTAGTCCCGGAAGTGGGGACCGCTGATGTGCCAATGAAAGTTCTTGGTTTTCAGATACAGCGCGAACACGTCGGCCAGTATCTGGTTCAGCGCGGCGGAGATGTCGCGGGTGGCCTCAGCGGCGAGGTCAGTGGGCGTCGCCAGCGGCGCCTTGCGGCGGTCCTTCAGCGCCTTGGTGGTCTTCTCATTCAGTTTCTTGGCCATGAATCGCAGCTCCTGATTAGAAATCGGAAAACACGTTCGCGGCGCACTTGCAGCCGGCCGCGAGGCACAGCGTAAATCTCCGGCTGCGCTTTGCCAATGGCCGGCACAACGAAGGAGTATGCTACGCCGCTTCGCATCTCCCAGCTTCCCTCACCACCATGCGCGGCAATCCCGACGCCAGGCAAGGCGCCATCGCGTTGCACGGGTTCTATTTCCTGTACTACGGCTTGCAGGGCGTAAGCATCCCGTTTCTGCCGTTGTGGTTCGCGAGCCGGGGACTGGACCCGGCGCTGATCGGGCTGATCGTCGCCACGTCGTTCCTGCCCAAAATCCTGTCGACGCCGATCGTGGCGCACGTGGCGGACCAGACAGGCCGCGCCCATGCGTTGATCGCGTCGGCGCTGGCGGCATCGCTGGCGCTTTTCCTGTGTTACCCGTTCAGCCAGAGTTCAGCTTGGCTGCTGGCAATCACGTTGCTGCTGAACGCGGTGTTTCCCGCCGTCCTGCCGCTGATGGACCGGATGGCGATTGCAAGCGGGCGGGGACAAGGCAATTCCTATACGGTGATGCGCGCGTGCGGGTCGCTGGGATTTGCGACGGTGACGGTGGCGGGCGGCTATCTGATCAAGACGTTCGACACGGACTGGGTGATGTGGCTGTCGATCCTGCTGATCGTCGCGTGCCTGGCCTGCGTGCGCCTGCAGCCGCGGGCAGCACGGCCGGCGGCGGTTGACGCCCCCGTCGATCGCGTACGCCTGCCGATGCGAGAGGTCCTGCGCGACCGCCCTTTGTTGATGTGCATCGCGGCCGCGTCGCTGGTGCAGGCGAGCAACGGCTTTCTGTATTCGTACTCCACGCTGCATTGGACCGCGAACGGGTTGTCGACGGCGATGATCTCGCTGCTGTGGGTGGTGGGGGTGACCAGCGAAGTTCTGTTCTTTTTTCTAGCGCCGCGCATTTTGGCTCGCACGGGTGCGCAGTGGCTGATTCTGACATCGGCCGTCATGACCGCCATTCGCTGGACGGGACTGTCCGCCACCACGGATCCTGCGATTATCGCGGGCCTGCAATTGCTGCAATGCTTCACCCTGGCGGGCAACAACGCCGCGATCATGTGGTACATCACTCGCCGCGTACCGGCGGCATGCAAGACGTCCGCCATCGCCCTCTACGCCATGCTTTCAGGCGGCGTCTTCATGTTCGCCAGCATCCAGCTGGGCGGCGCTCTGTACCGGGCCTATGCACCTGGCGGGTTCCTGGTCATGGCGATATGCGCTGCCGGAGCAGTGCCGCTGGTGATTTATTCGGAGAAGCTGCGGGAGCGGAGTACGGAGTGACGGCAGTATCTTTTTCGAGATTTCTATATCTACGCATGTGATTTTTTGGTTTGTGTTTTTGGGGTTTGACGGGTGCGGATTGCTGGCGATGGTCGGCGTTCTTGGGACGCCCGGCGCGGCGTGGGCCTGGGGTGGGCGGGGCTCCGATTGCGGTCCGGAGCCTTCGCTCCGGACTGCCCCGTGCTCAACCTCGTCCGCCTTCGGCTCCCTTCGGTTTCCGCCGGGCGCATCTAAACGCCCCGCCCACCCCAGGCCCACGCCACACCGGGCTCGAATTGCTTGATCTTTGCGGGCGCTGGGGCGAGTTGGGTTCTTTAGGTTCTTGCATACGGCGGGGTGGTCGAGAAGCGTCTTGCGGTGCCCGCCCCCGGGCGGCCGCGCGGGCGGCCTTCGTGGGCTTACGCGCTGTCTTACGTCGGGGCGATGACGCTTCGCGTGTGGCTGCGTCTGGGTAAGGTGTCTGACACCCCGGTGAGATGGGCGTCATGCCGAGTTCACCTCCATAGGGTGTCAGACACCGGCAGCAGCAACCACCGGCACATTTGTAAGACTGATTCGGGTGTCTGACACCCGAATCATCAGCGCCATTTGATCTGCTATCCGTTAATCGTCAATTGAACTCCAGTGCCCGATGGGCGGCGCGCGTACAGGTGGGCAAGCTGACATTGACCGTCGCCGCGCGCCGCCCATCACCGCCCCACCCCCGTATTGGAGCGCCCATTAGCAATCACCTCCCCGCCAGCGCGCAAGCGCACACCGCCCCGACGTCCCACCGCTCATATGCCGGGTTGCCGCCGTCCGGGCGGCAGCAACCCGGCGACCCCGCAAATCCCCTTCCCTGCACACAGCTCTTGTAGCGCGCAAACCAAAGACCCTGGTAGCACGGCGTCGCGGTCACCGGGGAGGCGAGCGCCGTCGATGCGCCCGAGGGAATCTGAAGGCAGTCGCCGAAGGCGACAACGAAGATGACGACGGGGGAGTCCGGAGCGAAGGCTCCGGACCGCAATCGTGGGCGATCGCCTCCCCGGTGACCGCGGCGTCGGGCGACCTACGAAGTCCGCAACGCCCACGAAAAACCTGACGCTACAAAGTCAGCGACGCCCCAGAAAAAACCAACGTCCAAACAAAAAAAGGCCCTGCATCAGCAAGGCCTTCCATCCAAAACACTCAGCAGCACCCAATCCGCTTCTTCCCCCCGTATCGCGCCTCCTGGCGCTCCCGGAAGAAATCCTCATAGCTCATTGGCTCCTGCTCAGGATGCGTCCGCCGCATATGCTCGACATACGTCTCGTAATCCGGCACGCCAACCATCAACCGGAGCGTCTGCCCCAGATACCGGCCGGCGGCGCCGGCCGCTGAAGTCATATTGCTGAACAACATGCGGCTTCTCCTGGATGAAGGTCAGTCCGCGCCAGCCGCAGCGGCTGCGGGCAGCGACTCGTAAGGCGTTTCGCGGGACGTCGGCTTGTTCTCGTTGCGGGCGCGCTGCACCGACTTCAAACCGAACACCACGATGCTCACCACGACAAAGATGAAGATCGCGCACAGCCCGGCGTTGATGTAGTCGTTCATCACCACCCGCGACATCTCGCCCAGCGACTTCGCCGGCGCCAGCACCTTGCCTTCGGCAATCGCGGCGTTGTACTTGTCGGCGTGGGCCAGGAAGCTCACGCGCGGGTCCGAATGGAACAGCTTCTGCAGACCGGCCGTCAGCGTGCAAGCCAGCAGCCAGAGCGTCGGCAGCACCGTCACCCACGCATAGCGGTCGCGCTTCATCTTGAACAGGACCACCGTGCCCAACGTCAGCGCAATCGCGGCCAGCATCTGGTTGGCGATGCCGAAGAGCGGCCACAGCGTGTTGATGCCGCCCAGCGGATCCACGACGCCCTGATACAGGAAGTAGCCCCACGCCGCCACGCACAGGCCCGTGGCGATCAGGTTGGCCGGCAGCGAATCCGTGCGCTTGAGCGACGGGGCGAACGTGCCCAGCAGATCCTGCAGCATGAAGCGGCCCGCGCGGGTGCCGGCGTCAACGGCCGTCAGGATGAACAGCGCTTCGAACAGGATGGCGAAGTGATACCAGAACGCCATCATGCCCGGACCGCCCAGCGCCTGATGCAGGATGTGGGCCATGCCCACCGCCAGCGTCGGGGCGCCGCCGGCGCGCGAGATGATCGTGCTTTCGCCTACGTCCTTGGCCGTCTGCACCAGATCGGCCGGCGTGATCACGAAGCCCCAGCTCGACACCACCTGGGCGACCTGCTCAGGCGACGTGCCGATCACGGCCGCCGGGCTGTTCATTGCGTAGTAGATGCCCGGCTCGATCACGCAAGCCGCGACCAGCGCCATGATGGCGACGAACGATTCCATCAGCATGCCGCCGTAACCGATGTAGCGGGCCTGGGTTTCGTTCTCGATCAGCTTGGGCGTCGTGCCCGAGGAGATCAGCGCGTGGAAGCCCGACACCGCGCCGCAGGCGATGGTGATGAAGAGGAACGGGAACAGGTTGCCCGACCACACCGGACCGGTGCCGTCGACGAACTGCGTCAGCGCGGGCATCTTCAGTTCCGGGGCGACGACCACGATGCCGATCGCCAGACCGACGATCGTGCCGATCTTCAGGAAGGTCGACAGGTAGTCACGCGGGGCCAGCAGCAGCCACACGGGCAGCACCGAGGCGATGAAGCCGTAGACGATCAGGATCCAGGTCAGGCCCTTGCCGTCGAAGTCGAACATCGGGCCGATGACCGGATGCGCGGCCACGTCCTGACCGAACGTGATGGCCGCCATCAGGCCGACGAAGCCGATGATGGAAACCTCGCCGATCTTGCCCGGACGGATGTAGCGCAGGTACACGCCCATGAACAGCGCGATGGGAATGGTCGCGGCCACCGTGAAGGTGCCCCACGGCGAGTGCGTCAGCGCCTTCACCACGATCAGCGCCAGCACGGCCAGGATGATGACCATGATCATGAACGCGCCGAACAGCGCGATCACGCCCGGGATCTTGCCCAGTTCCGACTTGACCAGGTCGCCCAGCGAGCGGCCGTCGCGGCGGGTCGAGATGAAGAGGATCGTGAAGTCCTGCACGGCGCCGGCGAACACGACGCCGGCCAGGATCCACAGCATGCCGGGCAGGTAGCCCATCTGCGCGGCCAGCACCGGTCCGACCAGGGGGCCCGCGCCGGCGATGGCGGCAAAGTGGTGGCCGAACAGCACGTGCTTGTTGGTGGGCACGTAGTCCAGGCCGTCGTTGTACTTCCAGGCCGGCGTCATGCGCGTCGGGTCAAGCTGGAAGACCTTGCGCGCGATGAAGCGGCTGTAGTAACGGTAGGCGATGAGATAGACGCAGACGGCGGCAATCACCACCCATAGCGCGTTGATGGTCTCCCCTCTGGCCAGCGCCACGGTGCCAAGCGCAAACGCGCCCAGTACCGCAACCGCCAGCCAGACCAGGTGCTGACCCAGTCCCTTACTGCTGGTGTGCATAAGTGCTCCTCTTGCCTCCCGCCATGCTCTTGGCGTGAAACGCTTTTTTCGTCCCGCGGAAGGCAGACTCATTGTTGTGGGGTGGCGGACGCACGCGTCCGCGCTGCGTCAGGTCGACGCGGGCGCCAGTATTGCGCTCTGGCCAACGCGCCAACAAGCGCGGAACT
The DNA here is from genome assembly GCF_040775605.1 of Achromobacter animicus. NCBI lineage: Bacteria > Pseudomonadati > Pseudomonadota > Betaproteobacteria > Burkholderiales > Alcaligenaceae > Achromobacter > Achromobacter animicus. Next base: position 2,673,827 of record NZ_JAYGJK010000001.1, on the reverse strand, counting down.
ACGCAAGCGAGCTACGTGTTACTACGTCATGCGCCGCAGCAAATTTCCGTGGAAACCGTAAAATCTCCGAACTTTCCGCGTTCCCGCCTCGATACCCTTCCGGTTGATGCGTCGCAGCAAATTCGCTTCGGCCTGATACAAATCCTTATGAAGCTGCGTCTCAAAATCTTGCTGCTTGCGGCAGTCCCGCTGCTGGTGGCCGTCGCCGCCATCACGGTCGCCGTCTACGTGCAGGGATTGCAGTTGGCGCAGCGCGAAAAACAGGTGGTCGAAACCGCCTGGCTGGCCAGCAAGGAAGGCGAGCTGCGCCACTACGTGAACCTGGCTTACAGCGCCATCGCGCCGCTGCAGGCCGCAGGCGACGACGCGGCGACGCGCCAGCGCGCGCTGGACTTGCTGGCGCAGATGGAGTTCGGCCACGACGGCTACTTTTTCGTCTACGACCTGCAGGGCAAGAACCTGATGCATCCGCGCCAGCCCGAGCTGGTCGGGCAAGACCTTTGGAACCTGCGCGACACCAAGGGCCAGGCCGTCATCCAGAACCTGCTGACGGCCGCCCGGCGCGGCGGGCAGCAAGGCGAGGTGGTGCATTACCTCTGGGAAAAACCGTCCACCAACCAGACCGTTGAAAAGCTCGGATACGTGGTGGTGCTGGAACGCTGGGGCTGGATGCTGGGCACCGGCATCTACCTGGACGACGTGCAAGAGGCCCTGGTGCGCATCGACGCCGCGGCGCAGGCCAATATCCGCGACATGTTCGCGTGGGTGGCGGGCATTGCGGCTGTATCCATCCTGGGCGTGGCCGCCTGTGGTCTGGCCCTCAATATCAGCGACCATCGCCAGTCTGACGCCAAGCTGCGGCTGATGGCGCGCCAGATCGTGCGGTCGCAGGAAGACGAGCGCGCCCGCCTGTCGCGGGAACTGCACGACGGCATCAGCCAGGTGCTGGTGTCGGTAAAACTGTCGCTGGAGGCCGCCCGCGAGCGGCTGCGCCAGTCGCACTCGGACGATTCGCGCGCGCTTGCGCACATCGACACGCCGCTGGGCGGCGCGCTGGACCGTCTGAACATGGCGGTGGGCGAGGTCCGCCGCATTTCGCACAATCTGCGCCCCACCCTGCTCGATGACCTGGGCCTGCCCGCCGCGCTGGAGCATCTGGGCCGGGAATTCGCCATCCGCCCCGAGGACGGCGCCCCGCCGCTGGCGGTGGACCTGCACACGGTCGGCCAGCCAGTGAAGCTGCCCGACGCCTACGCGACGGCGCTGTTCCGCGTGACGCAAGAGGCGCTGACCAACGTCATGCGCCATGCCGGCGCCACGCGCGCGGATCTGACGCTGGCGTATTCGGCGCGCGATTTGCGCCTGACCGTCACCGATGACGGCTGCGGCTTTGACGACGCCGAGGTCCAGCAGGACCCGCATCGCGGCATCGGCCTGCGCAACATGCGCGAACGCATGAGCGCGCTGTCCGGCACCCTGACCTTTCATTCCACCGCGCAAGGCACGACCTTGCAGGCCTGGCTTCCCCTGCCGCCTCCTGGCGGCCCCCTTCCGACGCCTCCCCAAGCATGATCGACAAACCCGACGCCGTCCGCCTTCTGCTGATCGACGACCATCCCCTGGTGCGCGACGGCCTGCGCCTGCGCCTTGAAACCGTGCCGACGTTGCGGGTAGTAGGTGAAGCCAGCAACGCCGCCGCCGCGCAGGCTTTTCTGGCCGCCTGCATGGCTGAGGATCCGCAGGGCGGCACCCTGCCCCATCTGGCGCTGATGGACCTGAACATGCCCGGCGTCGGCGGACTGGAGCTGACGGCGCTGCTGCACGAGCGCTATCCGCAGATCGCGGTGCTGGTGCTGTCCATGCACGACAACCCCGAGTACATGGTGCAGGCGGTCAAGGCCGGCGCCCGCGGCTATCTGCTCAAGGATGAGCCCGCGCAGGAGATCATCACCGCCATCGACGCCGTCATGGCCGGCCGCAGCTATTTCAGCGCTGCAGCGGCCGTGCGGCTGTCGCAGGCCAGCGCCCTGGCCACGTTGCTGACGCACCGCGAGCGCGACGTGCTGCGCCACATCGCCGACGGCCATGCCAACAAGCAGATCGCGCAGACTCTGGGATTGTCGGTGCGCACCGTCGAGACGCACCGTCTGAACATCAAGCGCAAGCTGGGCATCGACGGACAGGCCGAACTCATCAAGTACGCGGTCGAGAACCGGGGCGTCTGAACGCGGGAAATACCCCCACACGCCACGGGTAAGCCCGCGGTCCGCCCGCCGCGCTGAGGTAGACTTGCGACACCTACGCATTACGCCCAGCGTTACGCCACGCATCACCCTTTGCATCACCGCGCGCCAGAGGGCGCGCCGCCAGGAGTCCCCATGTCATTGGAAAAGCACTACACCGCCATTCTCGAAGCACTAGGGGAAGATCCGTCCCGCGAAGGGCTGGCCGACACGCCGGCCCGCGCCGCCAAGGCCATGCGCCACCTGTGCCGCGGCTACGACCAGAACCTGGAAGAAATCGTCAACGGCGCGCTGTTCACGTCGGACACGCGCGAGATCGTCCTGGTCAAGAACATCGAGCTGTACTCGCTGTGCGAGCACCACATGCTGCCCTTCATCGGCAAGGCGCACGTGGCCTACCTGCCGGCCGGCAAGGTGCTGGGCCTGTCCAAGGTGGCCCGCATCGTCGAGATGTACGCGCGCCGCCTGCAGATTCAGGAAAACCTCAGCCGCCAGGTGGCTGAAGCCGTGCAAAGCGTCACCGGCGCGGCTGGCGTTGCGGTCGTCATCGAGGCGCAGCACATGTGCATGATGATGCGCGGCGTCGAAAAACAGAATTCCTCCATGGTCACGTCGGTGATGCTGGGCGAATTCCACGAAAACCCGTCCACGCGTGCGGAGTTTCTCAGCCTGATCCGCTAAGCGGCGATCTCATCCTTTTGGCGCATATCGCGGGCCCGCCCGCTGCGACGACGATGCCCGTTCGGGCATGGCCGGCGCAGCCGGCGGGCCCGGTTGCTTTTGGCACCTACTGATCCGGACATCTGGCCCTAGCGTTCTGGTCCCATCCGGGCAAACTGGCACCAGCAAGCCGGTCGCGCCGGGGCGCGGCCGTTCTCTCCCGGAGATCTCCATGAACGCGATATACCGCCTGATTCGCCGCTGCACCCTGGCCGGCCTGGCCGCCGCGCTACTGGCTGCGCCCGCCTACGCGCAGACCAAACTCGTGGTGGGCTACCAGCTCATCGTCGGGCCGTTCCTGTCCGCCATCGCGGACGGCAGTTTCGACAAGGCCCTGAAAGAGGCCGGCTACCAGGTGGACTGGCGCCAGTTCACCTCGGGCGGCGACATCTCGACCGCCCTGGCCTCGGGCAACGTGCCGGTCGGCGTGCTGGGATCGACCGGGATCACCTCGGCCGCCACACGCGGCGTGGACATGCAGCTCTTCTGGATCCTGGACAACATCGGCAAATCCGAAGCGCTGGTGGCGCGCAACGGCTCGGGCATCAACAGCACCGCCGACCTGAAGGGCAAGCGCATTGCCACACCGTTCGTGTCGACGTCGCACTTTCATTTGCTGGTCGGGCTTGAGCAGGTCTGGAAGGTGCCGCCCCGCGACGTGCGCATCCTGAATATGCAGCCGCCGCAGATCGTGGCCGCCTGGCAGCGCGGCGACATCGACGCCGCCTACGTCTGGCCGCCCGCGCTGACCGAGATCGCCAAGACCGGCAAGATCATCGCCGACTCCGAACAGATCGGCGCGGCCAGCGTGCCGACCTTCGACGGCATCGTGGTGGACAAGGCCTGGGCGCAGAAGAACCCGAAGTTCATGGCCGCCTTCACGGGGGTGCTGGCCAAGTCCTACGCGGACTATCGCGCCAACAGCGCCAAGTGGACGGCGGATTCGCCGCAGGTCAAGGGCATCGTGAAGCTGATTGGCGGAAAGCCTGAAGACATCGTCGAGGCGCTGGGCCTTCTGGTCTTCCCGACCGTGGAAGAACAGGCCTCCAAGACCTGGCTGGGCGGCGGCAAGGACTCGGGCGCCGCGCGCGCCTTCGCGGCCAGCGCCAAGTTCCTGAAGGATCAGAAGCAGATCGACAAGGCACTGGACGACTACAGCCCGTTCGTGACGGATCAGTACGCGAAGGCGGCCGCGAAGTAATTCACGCGACCCGTCCGCCCCGGCCCGGCGCCACCCCGGCGCCGGCCGCAGCGCGAAGACGAGGCCGGCCGCCGCAGGCCTCGCCACAACGATCAGGGGGAACAGCATGACCATGCAGTCCACATCCGCCGCGCAGCGCCTGTGCGCGGAAGGCGTCAGCGTCACCTATCCCGGCCTGCACGACAGCGGCCCCGTCATCGCGCTGCACGACGTCAACCTGACCATCCAGCCCGGCGAATTCGTCGTCGCGTTGGGAGCATCAGGCTGCGGCAAGACCACGTTGCTCAGCCTGCTGGCGGGCTTTCTGTCGCCGACCGAGGGCGAGATCACGCTGGGCGGAAACCCCATCGTCGGGCCGGGCGCCGACCGCGGCGTGGTGTTCCAGAAGCACGCCCTGCTGCCCTGGCTGAACGTGCTGGAGAACACGGAATTCGGCCTGAAGCTGCAAGGCGTGGACAAGGAGACCCGCCGTGCGCGCGCCCGCCGCAATCTTGAACTGGTGGGCCTGCAGGACTTTCACCGGCACATGATCTACCAGCTGTCGGGCGGCATGCAGCAGCGCGTGGGCATCGCGCGCGCGCTGACCTGCGACCCCGCCATGCTGCTGATGGACGAGCCCATGGCCGCGCTGGACGCGCTGACCCGGGAAACCATCCAGGAGTTGCTGCTGGACATCTGGCGGCAGACCAACAAGATGTTTTTCTTCATCACCCACAGCGTGGAAGAAGCGCTCTTCCTGGGATCGCGGCTGATCGTCATGTCGCCGCGCCCGGGCCGGATCACGCACACGTTCGAGCCGGCCTTCAACCGGCGCTACCTGGAGACCCGCGATGGCCGTGGCATCAAATCCAGTCCCGACTTCATCGCCATGCGAGAAGAAGTCCTCGGCATCATCTACGGGGACGAGCGCGCCGCCTCCCCGCACGCCCTCCATGCCTAAGCGCCGCATCGGCCACACGCCGGCGGCGCCGGGCAAGGTGTACGGGGCGCCGGGCGCGGGCTACAGCGGGCACATCAGCCTGCTGACCAGCCTGGCGCTGATCGCGCTGTGGTTCCTGGTGACCAGCGCCGGCTGGGTGCGGCCGCTGTTCCTGCCGTCGCCCATCGCGGTGTACGACAAGTTCGTCTTTGCGATGACCGAAGGGGTGGCTAATTCCACGCTGACCGAGCACGCGCTCGCCAGCCTGGGCCGCGTGTTCGGCGCGTTCTTCCTGGCGTGCGTCACGGCCATTCCGGTCGGCATCCTGATGGGCGTGAACCGCTACGCGCGCGGCGTCTTCGATCCGCCGATCGAGTTCTACCGCCCGCTGCCGCCGCTCGCTTATCTGCCGCTCATCATCATCTGGTTCGGCATCGGCGAATTCCCCAAGATCCTGCTGATCTACCTGGCCATCTTCGCGCCCATGGCAATCGCCGCGCGCGCGGGCGTACGGTCGGTGTCCATCGAACAGATCCACGCCGCCTACGCCATGGGCGGCACCAGCCGCCAGATCGTCTGGCACGTGATCCTGAAAGCGGCCATGCCGGAAATCTTCACGGGCATGCGCATCGGTATCGGGGTCGGCTGGACGACGCTGGTCGCCGCCGAGATGGTGGCGGCCGACCGGGGTCTGGGCTTCATGGTGCTGAACGCCGCGCAGTTCCTGGCCAGCGACACGGTCATCATGGGCATCATCGTGATCGGGCTGTTCGCGTTCGCCTTCGACCTGCTGGTGCGTTACCTGGAACGCTTCGCCATTCCGTGGAAGGGACGAATCTGACAGGGCAATCCCGCATTCCTTCCCCCATCCGGCTCCTTTATTCTGAGACTCGGACACCGCGGGCGCGGCAGCGCGGCGCCCGTGAGGTCCGCAGTCAAAAGGAGCCAGCCATGTCCAGCCAGGCCTCGATGCTAAAGCCTGTGTTGTGGGAGCGCCTGTTCGAAAAGGCCAGCGCGCCCAACCTCAGCCTGCAGGGGCGCGTGCGCCAGATGCTGGTGTCGGCCATCCTGAGCGGCCACCTGCCGCCCGGCATGCCGGTGCCGTCCAGCCGCTACCTCGCCGACCAGTTGCGCATCGCGCGCAATACCGTGGTGTTTGCATACCAGCAGCTCGTGTGCGAAGGGTATCTGGTGTCGCGCGAACGCAGCGGCCACTTCGTCAGCGATACCGTCATGGAAGGCCACTCGGGTCCCGCGACGGACGCTTCACCGGCGGACGCACCCGAAACCGGTGGCGTGCGCTGGGACGAACGTCTGCGCTTTCGCCCCTCGCGGCAACGCAACATCACCAAGCCCCGCGATTGGCAGAAACAGCCCTATCCCTTCGTCTACGGCCAGTTCGATCAAGACCTGTTCCCTACCGCCGAATGGCGCGAATGCTGCATCAAGGCGCTGTCGGTGCTGGACATCCGCAGCTGGGCGCCGGACCTCATCACGCATGACGACCCCGCGCTCATCGAACAGATCCGCACCCAGGTGTTGCCGCGCCGCGGCGTGTGGGCCGACGCCGAGGAAATCGTCATCACGGTCGGCGCGCAGCACGCGCTTTATCTGCTGGCCGATCTGCTGGTGAATGAAGACACCGTGGTCGGCATGGAAGACCCGGGCTATCCGGACGCGCGCAACATCTTCGCCAGCCACACGCGCCATCTGCTGCCGCTGCCCGTGGACGAACAGGGCCTGCGCACGGGGACGCAACTGCTCGGATGCGATTACCTGTTCGTCACGCCGGGCCATCAGTGTCCGACTACCGTCACGCTGTCCATGGAGCGGCGCGCCTCCCTGCTGGCAATGGCGCGGCAGGCCGACAGCCTCATCATCGAAGACGACTTCGAAAGCGAAAGCCGCTGGGGCGAAGGCGCGATCCCCGCGCTGAAAAGCCTGGACCGGGACGGCCGCGTGATCTACGTGGGCAGCCTGGCCAAGTCCTTCGCGCCGGGCCTGCGCATCGGCTACATCGTCGCGCCGCGCGAGCTGGCCGCCGAACTGCGCGCGCTGCGCCGCCTGATGCTGCGCCACCCGTCCGCGTACATCCAGCGCGCGTTCTCGCTGTTCATCTCGCTGGGGCATCACCATTCGCTGCTGCGCCGCCAGTCGCAGGCTTACCAGAAGCGCGGCGCCGAACTGGCGCAGGCGTTGGCGCGGCACCTGCCGGACTTCACGGCCATTCCGATCACCGGTTCGTCATCGTGCTGGCTGCAGGGTCCGCCGTGGCTCAATGCGGCGGCGCTGTCCGAAGCCGCGCTGGCCGAAGGCGTGGTGGTCGAACCGGGGGATGTGTTCTTCATGGACGGCGCCAATGCGCCGCGGAACTTCCTGCGCGTGGGATTCACGTCGATCCGGCCGGAGCATATCGAACCGGGCATCGCGCGGCTGGCAAAGGTGGTCGACGCGCAGCGGCGGGTGGCGCAGGATCTCGTGCTGGACGGTGTCTGACACCCGAATCAGTCCTACGTTTTGACGGGGTGTCTGACACCTCAATCAGTCCTACAAGTCTTGAAGGTGCCAGAGGCCCGCGTACTGCTACAGCAACTCGTCCCGCAAGTAATACCAGCGATACAACAACCCCTGCCCGATGCGGCGGAACGGGGCGAACAGGTGTCCCGGTAGCGGCGTGTCGTAGATCGGCAGGTTCCACGCAATGCCGTCCTTGCCCATCATCCGCTGCGCCAGCCGCCTGCCGGCATGCGCCGAGAATGCCACCCCGTTGCCGCCATAGCCGAAGGCGTAATACACCTGCTGCGCCGGGTCCGGTTGCGTGACGCGCGGCATCATGTCGTGGCTGACGTCTACCCAGCCCCACCACGAATACGCCACGTCCACACCGCGCAGCGCCGGGAACTTGCGGGCGAGGCCCTCGCGCAGCAGCGCTAGGTGGCGCGGGTTTTCGGCGTCTGCGCCGCGTAGCGCGCTGCGGCTGCCGATCTGCATGCGGCCGTCGGGCAGCAGGCGGTAGTAGAAGCGCAGCGTGCGCGTGTCGGTGATGAACACCGTGCTTTTCAACCCCGCCGCCTCGCGCTCCTCGGCCGACAGCACGCGCGTGACCATGGAATTGGACAGCACCGGCATGATGCGGTTGTCCAGCAGCCGGTTGACGCCCTGCGCGGTGTAGCCGCCGGTGGCGAAGGCCACGCGCCGGGCACGCACCGTGCCGCCGGGGGTTTGCAGCCGGTACATGCCGTTTTCCACGCGCCAGCCCAGCACGGGGCTGGACGGATGGACGCGCACGCCCAGCGCCCGCGCCTGCCGCAGATAGCCGTAAGCGAGCTTGAGCGGATGCACGCCGACACCGTCGGGCTCGTGCATGGCGCCCACCGCCTCGCGATCATCCACATACCGTTCGTGCAATTCGGCGCGGCTGAGCATCTTGGTGTCGTAACCGAAGACGTCGCGCATCACGCGCGCTTCGTTTTGCAGGAAGGCCATCTTCTTCTGACGATGCGCCGTGTACAGATGGCCGCCGGGCTGCGCGTCGCAGTCCACCTGCGCGACCAGGCTCTTCCAATACTCGAAGCCTTCGCGGATCTCCGCGTCCAGGCGTTTGGCCGTGTCCAGCCCCCAGCGTTCGATCCACTGCGAGCGGTACAGGCGCCCCGACGCATTCTGCCCCTGGCCGCCATTGCGGCTGGTGCACCCCCACACCGCGCGATTGGCCTCCAGCACGACGGCCTTCACGCCAAAATCGCGTGCCAGCGCCAGCGCCGCCGACAAGCCCGTGAAGCCGGAGCCGACAATCACCACGTCAGCGTCGATGTCGCCGCGGATCGGCCCGTCGTCCTCGGGCGGTGCGCCGGCCGTCGCGACCCAGTAGGTGGGCGCGTAGTCCTGGCCCTGTCCGGGCGGCGACACCAGCGGATCGTAGGCGGGGTTGTAGGCGTTGATGGCGGCGCCGGACGCGGGCGCCGGGCGGGAGATGCCGGCCGACATTTGCGTATCCATGATGGCGGCTAAGCACGTGCCGGCAAGGCGGGACGCTGCTTGCGGAACGCGTTCTTCACCTGGATCTTGCCGTCCTTGAACGTGAACACGTCGACCATGTCGGCCTCCACCCGCGTGCCGTCCGCCGCCGTGCCGCGGAACGTGGACTCGGAGACGCCGCGATCGCCAGCCACCCAGTGCCGGCCGTTCTCCCATTGCGCGTCCGGGAAGTTCTTCCAGGCCGCGGCAAAGGCCGCGCGCACCGCTTCCGGGCCGGCATGGCGGCTGCCGTACTGTTCGGGGCCGCCGACGGTCTCGAACACGCAGTCTTCGCTCATGAATGACATCAGGGCGTCGATATCGTGCCGGTTCCAGGCGGCCGCAAACTCGGCCAGCATTTCCACGGTGACGGTCTGTTGCATTGCCTACCCTCCTTCGCTGGCGCGGCGCGAGATGCGTCCACGCTGAACCCTCAAGGTACGTGCGCGGCGTGCGCGCCGGTAGGACCAGACGCGGGGAATCGCTTGCACCAGAACTAGCGCAGCGGCACGGCGTGGGCCGCGTCCAGGGTGACGTCGACATTGATGTCGTGCAGCGCCGCCCGGTCCAGAAGCGTCGCGATTACCGGCATGTTGGTGACGCCGCGGATACCAATCACGACCAGCGAGGGTTCGCATCGATCAGCCGGCGCGCGCGCCTGCGTGTCAAAGCGCACGCGCCGTCCCGCGAATTGCACCAGCACCCAACCGTGGCGGCTGGTGCGGACCCAGCCCTTGGCGCGCAGCACGTCGCGGGGCAACTGCTTCAGGCGCTCGGCGAGCATGTCGGCGTCCAGTAACGCGGGGGCTCGCCATAGCCAGCTTTGGAACGGATGGGCGGGATCGGACGGGTCGACGTGGCGCGGCATGTGTCCGCCCACGCGAACGCCGCCGAGCTCGTCGCCGTGGGCGCCGACAACGCGGCCGCCATGGCCGTGTCCGCAGATAGCACCATCGCCGTGCCTGTCGCCATGGCCGCAACCATGCTCCGCCTCATGCCCGCTTGCCGTCCCCTCACCCACGCCGATCAACACCCCCAAATCCACCCGCCCCTCACACGCCCGCACCACGGGCGCGCCGCCGCTAGCCTCGCGCAGCCAATCCTGAACTGCCGCCAGCGCATCCGGCGCCACCAGATCGATCTTGTTCAACACCAGCAAATCCGCCGCGCGAAGCTGCCGCTGCACCGTATCGGCCAACAGCGGATCCGCCGCCACCTCGCGGATGGCCCCCGCATCGACCAGCACCACCACGCCCTCCAGTTGCAGCAGCGGATCGGCCATCCCCACCTGCGCGATCCGACCGGGATCAGATACGCCACTCGCCTCGATGACAATCCATTCGGGCAACGGATCCAGCGCCAGCACACGCGCCAGCGCATCATCCATTCCGCCCGCCATCGAGCAGCAGACGCAGCCGTTGGCCAGCCGGATCACGTTGTCGGCGCGATCCGCGATAAGGCCCGCGTCGATGTCCACGGGCCCGAAGTCATTGACCAGCACCGCCGCGCGACGCGGGCTGGCGGTCAGCACATGATTCAGCAAGGTGGTCTTGCCTGCGCCCAGAAAGCCGCCCACCACCGTCAGCGGAATGCGCGCCACGTCACGCCTCCCGCAGCGGCAGCGGACGCCCGCCGATGACCGTGCCCAGCACCTTCAGGTCCTTTAGGGATTCTGGCGCGGCCTCGGACGGATCGTCCGCCAGCACGCAGAAGTCCGCGTACTTGCCGACCTCAATCGAGCCCACCAGATGGTCCATATGCAGCGTGTACGCGGCGCCCAGCGTGATAGCGTGCAGGGCGGCGTCGACGCCAATGCGCTCGGACTCGCCCAGCACGCGGCCCGAGGCCGTCTGCCGGTTCACCGCGCACCATGCCGTGAACAGCGGCCCAAGCGGCGTGATGGGCGCATCGGAATGGATGGCGTACGGCACCCCTGCGCGCGCGGCCGATGCGCAGGCGTCCATGCGGTTGGCGCGATCCGGTCCCATCGTCAACGCGTAGTGGGCGTCGCCCCAGTAGTAGATGTGGTTTGCGAAAAGGTTCACGCACATGCCCAGGCTCGCCATCCGGCGGAACTGGGCGGCGTCGGCCATCTGGCAATGCTGCAAGGTGTGGCGATGGTCGCGCCGCGGCGTGCGCTGCAACGCGCGGTCCACGGCTTCAATTGCAAGCTGCGTGGCCTCGTCGCCGTTGGTGTGGATGTGAAGCTGCGCGCCGGCGTCGTGATAGGTCTGCACCATCGCATCCAGTTCGGACGGCGCGATGACCCAGATGCCGTTGGGCGCGCCGTTGAAGTATCCCGGCCAGCGCACGCGTGCCGTGAAGCCCTGGATCGATCCATCGACCACCAGCTTCACCATGCCCAGATGCAGCTTGCCGTGATTCAGCCGCCGCGCGGCCGCCAGCTTTTCCAGGCAGCCCGCCGCGTTGCCCGCGTAGGTCAGCGCCGAGGCCGCGGGCACGATGCGCACCGGATAATCCAGCTCACCCGTCACCCGCGCCAGCGTCGCCAAGCCTTCATCATTCAACTCATTGACCAGGTCCGTCGCGGTGGTCACGCCGGCCCACTGTGCCACCTTGCCGAACATCCGCAGCCCTTCTTCCGTCAGGCCCACCGTCCGGAACGGGCTGCCGATCAGCCGCATGACCGGGAACATGGCCGCGAATTCGCAGAGCTCGCCGCTGGGTCTTCCATCATCGAGCCGCGTCACGCCCTCGATGTCCGTGTCGCGATCGATGCCCGCCCGAGCCAGCATGGGCGAGTTGACGTTCATGAGGTGCATGCTGGCGTGCATGACCACGATGGGCCGCTGCGCCGACACGGCGTCCAGGTCATGAATGCTCATGCGGTCGCCGCCGAAGAAGATGGGATCGAAGCCCCAGCCGATCAGCGTCTCGCCCTGCGCCAGCGCGCCCTCGGCATCCCGAAGCCGCGCCGCCACTTCCGCGAAGCTTTTCAGGCCGGACCAGAGCTTGCCGTCCGGACCGCGCCGGTCATAAAAGCCCACGTAGACGAACTTCCACATGCCGCCCTCGGGCAGATGGCAATGGCCTTCCACGAGGCCCGGCATCAGCACGCTGTCCGCGAAGCGGTCATCGACTTCTGCCGGCCCCCAGCCGGCCAGCTCCTCCCGGCTGCCCACGCCAAGAATGCGGCCATCGCGCACGGCAACATGCGTGGCGCGCGGCTGCGCGGGGTTCATGGTCAGGATGGATCGGGCGACATAAAGCGTCGTAGAGCCGGAAGGCTGAGTCATCGGGGTTCCTTGTCAGTCTGGAAGATCGGTACGCCCACATCGGGAAACGCACATCGGGACACGCACATCGGCAAGCCCGTCAGCCTTGCAACGGCGACACCGTCACGCCATCGCGCGTCTCGACAAAATGGCAGGCCACGTGATGCGCCGGCGCCACCTCGCGCAATTCAGGTTCACGGGTGGAACACAGCGCTTGCGCGGCCGGACATCGCCCCGCGAAGCGGCAGCCGGGCGGCGGATTGACCGGGCTGGGTGGATCGCCGGTCAGCCTGACGCGCCGCGCCGCCGTTTCGCGGCCGCCCTTGACGGTCGGCACGGCAGACATCAGCGCCACGCTGTACGGATGCAGCGGCCGCGAGAAAAACGCCCGCCGCGAGGCCCGCTCGATGATCTTGCCCAGATACATCACGGCGATGTCGTCGCACACGTGCTCCACCACCGCCATGTCGTGCGAGATGAAAAGAAACGACTGCCCCTGTTCGCGCTGGATGCGCCGCAGCAGATTCAGAATCTGCGCGCGGATCGCGATGTCCAGCGCCGACACAGGCTCATCGCAGACGATCAGGTCCGGCGCGCTGGCCAGCGCCCGCGCGATATTCAGCCGCTGGCGCTGCCCGCCGGAAAACTGGTGCGGAAACAGTTGCCGCTGTTCGGGCCGCAGCCCCACCAGTTCGAACATCAGCGCCACGCGCGCCGCGCGGCCGCCGGGCGGGTCGATGCCCATCAGGTCCAGCGGCGTGCGCACGATCTCCTCGGCGCGCTGGCGCGGATTGAGCGACGAGTACGGATCCTGGAACACCAGTTGCAGGCGCCGCCGCATCCGCCGCAGCGCCGAACCGCGCATCGCGGTCAGATCGCTGCCGTCGAAATGGATGCTGCCCCCCGTGGGGTCCGCCAGCCGCAGCACCGACAGCGCCGTGGTGGTCTTGCCCGAACCCGACTCGCCCACGATGGCCAGCGTGCGGCCGCGCTCCAGGTCGAACGACACGCCGTCCACCGCCCGCACCACCACCGGCTTGCCATCGCGCCCGCGCCCGCCCACCGGAAAATGCACCGACAGGTCGCGCACCGACAACAGGGATGACGATTGCGCCTGGCTCATTGCGATGCCTCCGGATAAAGCCAACAGGACACGCCCTGCCCGCCATCCAGCACGGTCATAGGCGGAAACTCGCGGCTGCAACGCGCCATGGCGCGGTTGCAGCGGTCGACGAACGGGCAGCCGACGCCACGCTCCCACACCGACGGCACCACGCCCGGAATCTCGGGCAGGTCGGGCCGCTCGTCATCGGGTTCGCGGTCCAGTTCGGGCAGGCAGGCGATCAGGCCCTGCGTGTAGGGATGGCGCGGCTGCGCCAGGATCTGGCCGACGCTGCCCTGCTCCACCACCCGCCCGCCGTACATCACCACCACGCGGTCTGCCATCTCGGACACCGCGCCCATGTCGTGCGTGATCAGCAGCACGGCGGTACCGCGGCGCGCCTGCTGCTCGCGCAACAGGTCGAAGATCTGCGCCTGTACCGTCACGTCCAGCGCGGTGGTGGGCTCGTCGGCGATGAGCACGTCCGGGTCGCACGCCAGCGCAATCGCGATCATCACCCGCTGCCGCATGCCGCCGGAAAGCTGGTGCGGATAATCGTCCACGCGGCGCTCCGGCAACGGGATGCCCACGGACTTGAGCATCTCGATGGCGCGCTCGCGAGCGTCGCGCTTGGACAGTCCTTGATGCAGGCGCAGCGGCTCGCCGATCTGGTCGCCCACCGTGTACACCGGATTGAGCGCCGTCATCGGCTCCTGGAAGATCATCGAAATGTTGTTGCCCCGCACCCGGCGCATCGCCTCGTCATCGTGCATGGCGAGGTCGGCGCCGCGCAGGCGCACGTGGCCCGCGCCCACGCGCGCCAGCGGCGGAATCAGCCGCATGATGGCCAGCGCCGTCATGCTCTTGCCGCAGCCGGATTCTCCGACCAGGCACAGCGTTTCGCCTGGACGCAGGTCGAAGCTCACGTCGCTCAGCACTTCGGCCGCCCGTCCGCGCGTGCGGAATTCCAGGCTCAGGCCGTCCACTTCCAGCACGGGGGCCATGTCGGCGGCGTTCATGCCCGGCCTCGCGACGTTGGATTGAGCGCGTCGTTCAGACCGTCGCCAATCAGGCTGACGGCCAGCACGGTCAGGAAGATGGCTGCGCCGGGCAGCGTCACCGCCCACCAGGCGGTCAGGATGTAGGGGCGGTTGCTGCCGATCATCAAGCCCCAGCTCATCACATTGGGATCGCCCAAGCCAAGAAACGACAGCCCTGCCTCGAACAGGATCGCCGTGCCGATGGCCAGCGTGGCCGACACGATCAGCGGCGCCAAAGCGTTCGGCAGGATGACGCGCCAGATGATGCGCGCGTCTCCGGCGCCGATCACGCGCTCGGCAAGGACATACTCGCGCCGCTTGAGCCGCAGGAACTCGCCGCGCGCCAGCCGCGCCGTGCCGGTCCAGCTCACCACGCCGATGGCGACTGCGATGGTGGCGAGCGACGGGCTGAACAGCGTCACCAGCACCATCGCAAAGAGCAAGGTGGGCAGCACCTGGAAGAACTCGGTGATGCGCATCAGGGTCTCGTCGACCCAGCCGCCGTAATAGCCCGCCAGTGCGCCAACGGTGATGCCGATGGCCATGGACAGCACCGCCGCCACCACGCCCACCAGCAACGTTGCGCGGCCGCCGTAGATCATGCCGGTCAGCACGTCGCGGCCCAGGTAGTCGGATCCCAGCAGCAGCTCGCCGCCGGGCGGCTCCATGGGCGCCGCGGCGATTTCAAACGGGTCGGCGTGCATCAGCATCGGCCCGAAGATCGTGATGGCCAGGATCGTCGCCAGCAGCAGTACGCCGGCCAGCGCGCTGGGGTTGCGCGCGAACACGCGCAGCGCCTCATAGGTTGGCCGGGGCGGCGGCTTGGGCCGGGCGTCGGCGCCGGCGGCGCCGGGCAGCGCAATGGGTGCGGGTCTCATGATGTCTTGATCCGGGGATCGATCAGGCGATACGCCAGATCGGTAAGCTGGTTCATCACCACAACCAGCAACGAGGCAAAGAGCAGGATGCCGAGCAGCGTCGGATAATCACGGCGCAGCACGGAGTCGAACGCCAAGCGTCCCAATCCGGGCCAGTTGAAGACCGTCTCCACCAGAATCGCCCCGGCCAGCACGTTGCCAAACTGCAGGCCCAGCATGGTCACCACCGGCAGCACCCCGTTGCGCAGCGCGTGCTTGTACAGCACGGTGTTCTCGGGCAGCCCCTTGGCGCGCGCGGTGCGGATGTAATCGGCCTGCAACGCGTCCATGACGCTGGCCCGCGCCAGACGGCTGTATTGCGCCAGGTACACGAAGGCCAGCGTAAAGGCGGGCAGCACCAGGTGATGCAGCACGTCCAGCGCGCCCGCCCAGCCATCCTGCGGACCGCCCGCCGACCGCATGTCCGACACCGGGAAGATCGGCCACACCGAGGCGAACAGGATGATGAGGATGATGCCGGTCCAGAACACCGGCGCCGAATAGCCCACGACCGACAGCAGCGTGATGCCTTGCGACAGCAGCCCGTTGGGCTTCCTGGCGGCCAGCGTGCCCAGCAGCGTGCCGATCAGAAACGCCACCGTCACCGACGTCACCACCAGCAGCAGCGTGGCGGGCACGCGATCCCAGATCAGCTGGGCGACCGGCACGTTGAAGAAGTAGGAGTAGCCCAGGTCGCCGCGCACGACCTGCCCCAGGTAGATGCCCAGCTGCGTGAGGAACGGCGTGTCCAGCCCATACTGCACCCGCAGCTGGGCGCGCAGTTCTTCGCTGATCCCGCCCATCGACCCCGCGATGGTTTCCACGGGGTCGCCCGGCGAAATATGAATCAGCAGAAAGTTCAGCGTCACCACGGCGAGCAGCAGGATCGCGGCGTAGACCAGGCGGCGCGAGAGATATCGCAGCATGTCGGCTCCCGCTACTGCACGGAGGTTTCATCCAGCGGCGACAGCAGGCCCCATATGCCGGACGGCAGACCCTGCACCTTCTTGGACGACAGCGTGTGGTACGGAATGACGGTCAGGAAGTCGATCGGCACGTCCTCGGTCACCAGGCGCTGGAATTCCCCGTACAGCGCGCGGCGCTTGTCCGCGTCTGTCTCGGTGCCCGCCTGTTCCAGCAGCGCATCGACCTTCGGATTCTTGTAGGACTGCGTGTTGGTCCAGATGATGTCGCGGATGTTGGACGACATGTAAGTGCGATGCACGCCGATGACCGGATCGCCCCAGTTGAAGACGATGTCGGTGGTCATGTCGAAGTCCTTGCCGGCGATGCGCTTGGCCCAGGTTGGAAAATCCGGCGAGGCGCGCACCTGCACGTTGATGCCCACCTTCTTCAACTGGCTGCGCAGGTATTCCGCGACGTTCTTGCCCTGCACGTCGCTGCCCGGCATGTAGTCCACCGTGAGCGTCATGCGCTCGCCCTTGCCGTCCTTCTTGAAGCCGGCCTCGTCCAGCAGCTTTTCCGCCTGCTTCAGGTCCAGCGGGTATTTCTTCACGTCGTCGCTGGCGAAGGGGCTGGTGCCCACGATGGGGCCGTGCGCCGGCGCGGCAAAGCCGGCGTTCAGCGCCTTGGTGATGAAGCCCTTGTCGGTCGCGTAGGCGATAGCCTGGCGCACCCGCACGTCGTCCAGCGGCTTGCGCGCCGTATTGAACGCCAACCAGCTCAGTGCGCCGATGCCTTCATAGCCTTTGTTGGTCATGACGATGGACGGATTGTCCTTGGCGCGGCGCAGGATCGTCGGCTCGGTCATGAACGGCAGCGCGCCGATGTCGCCGCGCTCCAGCCCGATCAGCAGATTGGTCGCATCGGGATTGATCTTGACCACCACGCGGTCCAGAAGCGGCTTGCCCTTGATGAAGAACTTGTCGAAGCGTTCCAGCACGATCTCCTGGCCTGGCTTGAATTCCTTGAAGATGAACGGCCCGGAACCCACCACGTTCGCAGAGTTGCGCGGGTGCGTCTTCAAGTCCTGGCCGTCGCCGTAGATGTGTTTGGGCAGCACGGGCATCAGCGCCGGCGACAGCGCCAGCAGAATGGCCGGATGCGGCTTGCTCATGCGCAACACGGCGGTGCGCGCGTCGGGCGTTTCCACGCTGTCGACAGGCGCGAACATCGTCTGGAACGGATGGTTCTGCTTGACCGCCATGATCGAAAACGCCACGTCCTCGGACGTCACAGGCTTGCCGTCATGAAAGATCGCGTCGCCGCGCAGGTGCAGCGTCAGCGACTTGCCGTCCGGCGCCAGTTCCCACGACTCGGCCAGGTAAGGCTGCGGATTCCAGTCGGCGTCGTAGCGCAGCGGACTGGCAAAGAGCTGCGCACTGGGCAGCGCGGTGGCGGTGCCCGATTGCACTGCGCCGTTCAGATGCCGGGGCACCTGCGTGGAGCCGATGACAAGCGTGCCGCCGGCCTTGGGCGCATCCGCCGCAGCGGCACCCCCCGCCATTGCAAACACTGACAGAATCGTGGCCAGGCCTAGTCTTGCGCTGCGCATGTGCTACCCCTTTGATGTTGTCGCGTGAACCATTCATGGATGGCTTGCGGTCTAGCGTAGTCATCCCCCGGATGCGCGCTTAGTACCAAACCGCCAGACTTGGTGGTGCCAGGCTCCCGCTGTCAACTGCCCAGCGCGTGCGCGTACAGCGCTGCGACGGCGCAACTGTTGACGCGTGCCTCCATGGAGTCGGACCGGCTGGTCAGCAGCACCGGTACGCGCGTGCCCAGCACCAGGCCCGCCGCGCCGGCGCCCGCCAGCCACGTGAGTTCCTTGTAGAGCATGTTGCCGGCCTCGATGTCCGGCACGAGCAGGATGTCCGCGTCGCCCGCCACGCGCGACACGATCCCCTTCTGGTCGGCTGCTTCGCGCGAGATCGCGTTGTCGAACGCAAGCGGTCCGTCGATATCGCCGCCGCGGATCTGCGACCGGTCCGCCATCTTGGACAGCGCCGCGGCATCCAGCGTGGCAGGCATCGCCGGATTCACCGATTCGGTGGCGCACAGCACGGCCACCTTCGGCCGCTCCACGCCCAGCGCGCGCGCCAGGTCGATCGCGTTCTGCGCGATGTCCGCTTTTTCCTGCAGCGACGGTGCGATGTTGACGGCCGCATCCGTCAGGATCAGCAGCTTCGGATAGGCCGCCACCGCCATCACGAAAGCGTGGCTGATGCGCCGGTTGGTGCGCAGGCCCGATTCGCGCGTCACCACCGCGGACATGAAATGGTCGGTGTGCAGGCTGCCCTTCATCAGCATGCTGACCGCGCCATCGCGCGCCAATGCCGCGGCGGCGCGGGCGGCCAGCAGTTCGTCGTCCGGCGTGTCGATGATTTCCATCGAGCCCGCACGCAGGCCTTCCTGCGCCATCAGCGCGGCGATGCGGCCGGCCGGACCAACCAGCACCGGCTCGATGTAGCCGGCCTCGCTGGCCTGCACGGCGGCACGCACGCTGACGGGACAGAGCGGATACGCCACCGCGGTGCGCAGCCGCCCGGCCGCCAGCGCGGCAACGCGCAGCGGCTCGAACAAACGGTCGAAAGCCATGTCTTCGCTCCTGCCGCGGCCGCGCGTGCGGCGGCCGGGTGAATGACCGGCGCGGATCAGGACGACAGAACTCGCCCCGATCCGCGCCGCGCGCGCCCGTCAGCGTCCGACCGGGTCGATCGGCAGCGGCACCTCGCCCGCCTGGAACGGCTGGTTCACGTACTTGCGGTACTTGTCCAGGAAGCGCACCGGCTGCTTGAGCGCATCGCGGCGGAACGGATCCCCCAGTTCCTGGCTGACCATCATTTCCAGCACGGTCGTCTTGCCTTCCAGCTGCGCCTGGCACGCGGCCTGCAACGCCGCGCCGACCTGATCCGCATGTTCCACGCGGATGCCTTCGGCGCCCATGGCCCGCGCCAGCTCCGAGAAATTCGGATTGAGCAGGTTGCTGCCGACGAAACGGCGGCCGTAGAAGTCCACCTGGTTCTTCTTCTCGGCGCCCCACTGGCCGTTGTGAAACACCACCGCGGTCACCGGAATCTGCTCGCGCACGCAGGTCAGCAGTTCCTGGAAGCTCATGCACCAGGCGCCGTCGCCCACGTAGGCCACCGCCGGGCGGTCGGGCCGGCCAAGTTTGGCGCCGATCAGCGCGGGCAGCGCATAGCCGCAATTGCCGAAGCTCATGGCCGCGAGCATGGAATTGGGCTCGTCAAAACGCAGGTAGCTGTTGGACACCGAGCAGATGTTGCCGATGTCGGTGGACACCATCACATGCTTGGGCATCGCGCGTTCCAGCTCGCGCAGCATGCGGCGCGGGTGCATGCGGCCGCCGCCCTGCTCGATGATGTCCAGGCTCCAGTCGTCGCGCTCGTGCGACCAGCTGTCCAGCTCCTGTTCCCACTCGGCCTTCTGGGCGGCGATCTCGCTGGCGCGTCCTTCCTTGGTGCGCGTGCAGGCGACATCGCGCGCCTGCAACCGGGCCGTCAACGCGGCGGCGGCCGGCTTGGCGTCGCCGCAGATGCCCACCGACACCGGGCGTACCAGGCCCAGCATGCGGTGGTCGGCGTCGACCTGGATGATGCGCGCGTTCTGCGGCCAGTATTCCAGGCCATGCTGCGGCAAGGTGCCGAAGGGCCCCAGCCGCGTGCCCAGCGCCAGCACCACGTCCGCCTGCGACAAGAGCTTCATCCCCGCCTTGGCGCCCTGGTAACCCAGCGGGCCGCACCACAGCGGGTGACTGGCCGGGAAGGCGTCGTTGTGCAGATAGCTGGTGACGACAGGCGCGCCCAGCAGCTCGGCCAGCGCCACGCATTCGGCCTGGCCGTCCGAGAACAGCACGCCGCCGCCCGCCACGATGACCGGGAACTTGGCCTCGGCCAGCATGCGCGCCGCGGCTTCCAGGTCCTCCTCCGAGCCGGGGCCGCGACGGATGCGGCGCGGCTCCGGGATGGCCACGTCGATCTCGCCGTAGAAATAGTCGCGCGGAATGTTCAACTGCGCGGGGCCGCGTTCGGCCATCGCATTGTCGAACGCCTTGGCAGTGAATTCCGCCATGCGATCCGGCCGGTTCACGTGCGCCTGGTATTTGGTGATGCGCGAAAAGATCGGAAGCTGCTCGGTCTCCTGGAAGCCGCCCAGCCCCATGCCCGACGTGCCGGTCTCGGGCGTGATCGCCACGACCGGGCTGTGCGCCCAGTAGGCGGCCGCCACGCCGGTCACGAAGTTGGTGATGCCGGGGCCGTTTTGTGCAATGCACACGCCGTGCCGGCCGGTCACGCGCGAATAGCCGTCGGCCATATGCGCCGCGCCCTGCTCGTGCACCGTCGGCACAAAGCGGATGCCGGCCGCGGGAAACAGGTCCAGCGCATCCATGAAGGCCGAACCGACGATGCCGAAGACATCCTTGACGCCCTGCGCGACCAGCGTCTCGACAAACGCTTCGCTGGGGGTCATGTGTTGCTTGCTGCTCATGGTCTCTCTCCTGGCGGGCCGGCGCTTGTCCGATTGCTGATTGGCCGGTGTGATCCGATACTGCGCCAGAAACCCGCGGCTTCCCACCCCCGGGCGTTCCATTTTCTGCAGTTTCTGTGCGAGGATGGGCAGCCGATCGCTGAAATCTCAATTATTGAAAGATGAAAGACGAATCCTCCGCCGCCCTGCGCGCGCTGACCTTGCTGGAACAGGTGGCGCGCTCGGCCCAGCCCGTGTCGCTGGCCGAACTGACCGAGGCCACCGGCCTGCCCAAACCCTCCGTGCTCCGGATCCTGTCGCGTCTGGTCGATGCCGGCATGCTGCTGCGCGAGCCCGCCGGTAAAAGCTATGTCAGCGGCCCGCGCCTGGGTGCGCTGGCCCGCGACACGCTGCTCAATTCGCCTTTGCGCGGCGAGCGCCATCGGATCCTGGACAGCCTGGTCGACGAAATCGGCGAGACCTGCAACTGCACCATGCTCGACGGCGACGAGGTCATCTACCTGGACCGCGTGGAAACCGCCTGGCCGCTGCGCGTCAACCTGCAATCCGGATCGCGCGTGCCGCTGCACTGTTCGGCCAGCGGCAAGCTGTTCCTGGCCTACATGCGCCGTGAAACCCGCCAGCGCATGCTGGCCGCCGCGCAACTGCCGCGCTACACGCCGAACACGCTATGCGATGTGGCATCGCTGGAAGAAGAGCTGCGGGTCATCAAGAAGGAAGGCGCCAGCTTCGACCGGGAGGAATTCCTGCTGGGCATCGTCTGCATGGCGGTGCCGATTCTGCACGGGTCGCGGGCGATTGCGGCCGTGGCGCTGCATGCGCCTGTGGCCAGGTTGTCGATCGATGGCGCCCGGGCGTGGCTGCCGCGCATGCAAGAGGCGGCGCGGGCACTGGCGGGGACGTATGAGGCGTCCGCGTAACGCCGTAAATCAGCCGTCGCGGTCCTTGTTTGCGGCGCCCGATTGCGCGCGCTCCTGACGGCGGTTACGTGCCCCTTCAATCTTCGCAAGCAGCGGCTGCTTCTTCTGGATGACGATTTCCAGATAGCGTTCCCGGGGCAGGACCAGCCTGATGACGGTGGGCAGCGCCTCGTAAGCGCGTTCCAGCACGTCCTTGACCATCGCATCGTCCTTGAGCTTTTCGGCCGACACGCTGAGCAGGCCGTCGACTGTCACGCGCTCGATGGTCTGCCAGTGCTGTTCAACAAGCGCGCTGCCTTTTTCCGCCGTGGCGCCGGCCAGTTCCCGGCCCTTTTCCGCGGTGGCGCCTGCCAGTTCACGCCCCCTTTCCGCCGTGGCGCCCGCCAACTCAAGGCCCTTGGCCCGCGCACTCGCCGCGGCATCGCCCAACTGGGCTTTTGAACTTTCGAGCGCGCCTGCCGTGCGGCTGGTCAGCGCCTTTGCCTTGACGGCTGCGCCTTCCCGTAGCGCCTTCAATTTGTCGAACATGATCCACCCTGGCGTCGATTGCTTGTTGTGATCGGGTCAGGCCCGCCCCGCAGCCGGCCATGCCCGTCGGCAGATCATACCGACTCAGGCTTTACACTAGCGCGCAACTCAGCCTTTTTCCGATCCCTTGCGGGATCCGCCCCGCCGTGACCGACACCGCCTTTTCCTCCCTCCCCCTCCTGCCGCCCCTGCTTGAAAACCTGAAAACCCTGGGTTTCGAACAGATGACGCCGATCCAGGCGCAGGCCCTGCCGCTGATCCTTGAACGGCGCGACGTGATCGCGCAGGCCAAGACCGGCAGCGGCAAGACCGCCGCGTTCGGCCTGGGCGTGCTGCAGAACCTGGACGTGAACCGCCTGATCCCGCAAGGACTGGTGGTTTGCCCCACCCGCGAACTGGCCGACCAGGTCGCCCAAGAGCTGCGACGGCTGGCGCGCCTGATTCCCAACGTCAAGATCCTGACGCTGTGCGGCGGCGCTGCGGCCCGGCCGCAGGCCGAATCGCTGGCCCGCGGCACGCATCTGGTGGTGGGCACGCCCGGCCGCATCCAGGACCACCTGGAACGCGGCAGCCTGGACCTGTCGGGACTGAACACGCTGGTGCTGGACGAAGCCGACCGCATGGTGGACATGGGCTTTTACGACGACATCGTCGCCATCGCCTCGCACTGCCCCGCCAAGCGCCAGACGCTGCTGTTCTCGGCCACCTACCCCGACAACATCCGCAAGCTCAGCGCGCGGTTCCTGCGCAACCCGGCCGAAGTCAAGGTCGAGGCGCAGCACGACGCCAGCCGCATCGAGCAGATTTTCTACGAGATCAACGAAGGTGAACGCCTGGATGCGGTGGCAAAGCTGCTGGCGCATTTCCGGCCGGTGTCCACGCTGGCTTTCTGCAACACCAAGATCCGCAGCCACGATCTGGTGGAACGCCTGCAGGCCGAAGGCATCAGCGCCCAGGCGCTGAACGGCGACCTGGAACAGCGCGAACGCGACGAAATCCTGATTCAGTTCGCCAACCAGAGCTGCGCCGTGCTGGTCGCCACCGACGTGGCCGCGCGCGGGCTGGACATTCAGAACCTGGGCGCGGTCATCAACGTGGACGTGACCAAGGACACCGAGGTCCACGTGCACCGCATCGGCCGCAGCGGCCGTGGCGATCAAAAGGGACTGGCGCTCAGCCTGTGTTCGCCAGAGGAAATGCGCTGGGCCAACCTGATCGAGCAATACCAGGGCGCGCCGCTGAAATGGGGCGACCTCAAATCGCTTCGCCCCAAGGCCGACCGCCCGCTTCGCGCCCCCATGGTCACGCTAAGCATCCAGGGCGGCAAGAAGGACAAGCTGCGTCCCGGCGACCTGCTGGGCGCGCTGACCGGCGACGGCGGCCTGACGTTCGAGCAGGTCGGCAAGATCAACATCACCGAGTTCAACTCGTACGTGGCCCTGGACCGGCAGATCGCCAAGCAGGCGTTCTCGCGCATTTCCAACAGCAACATCAAGGGACGGCGCTTTCGCATGCGCTTTCTGGAAGAGTTCTGAGCGAATTGCTGCCGAAGCGGATTGAAGGCGGGTTTACACCTTGGCGTTCTTTCCGCCCGGCGGGCACTGACAGCGCTATGGCGTCTTCAGCGCCAATAGTGCCTTGGCAGCCTTGGCGGCGGCTGACGTGCCGGTAAAGCCCGCCAGCCAGCCGCGCAGGTCCGCATCCGCGACAGGATGCGCATGGCGCAGCGACTCATCCAGCAGCACCGTGAGCAACGATCCGATACCGCGTGCTTTGTGATCCAGGTGGGGCAACAGGCCGCCCAGCACAGCGATGACGGCAGCAGGCGCCAGCGTCGCCGCGTCGGTGAAGGACGCCGCCCAGCGCGTGAGTACGATCGCCGGCGCGCAGGCGGCGTAGGCTTGCGCCGCGACCGTTGCGTCCACGCGATGCGGGATCACGGCCGCAAAGACTTCCACCGCTTGCGCGCGCACCTCGGCCTGCTTGGCCGACATTCCCAGGGCCAGCAACTGGACCGTTTCCAGCTGCCAGACGCCCGGATGCACGGCCAGGACGCGTAAGACGGCAGGCGCCCGATGCTCGGCCTCATCGCCCGCCGCCGCGTTCATGATCTCCACGCTGGCCACGGCCAGCGGCAGGGTCGATGCCGGATTGGCCAGGCCGAGTTCGGCGCAGACCAGCGCGTGGGCGTCGACGCCTTCCTGGTGTTGCGGCGGGCCTGACGGAATCAGCGCCGGCTGCGTGGCCGTCGGCGCCTCGGCAGGCTCGGCATGGGCCACCGGACTCCACCACACCCACTGCGGCGAGCCATCGGCCTTCAAGGCGCTCGATCCGCGGCTGCGCCACTCGATCCGCACCGAATCGGAGATCTGCGGCCCTGCGCCGCCGGTCGCCTCGACCACCCTCGCGCGGTCCTCGGGATGTACGCGCAACAAGGCCTGCACGAGATCCACCGGGAGCGGCGCGCCGCTGTCCCTGCCTGCCGCGAATCGGGCCAGCAGGACATCGGCGTCGATCCAGCCCTGCGTGTCGGTGGGCGTGGCCAGCAGCGGCCGGCGCGGCGCCCTGCCTTGAACGATCCCGGCTACCTCGCGCAGGCGGGAAATGAAGCTGGGCAGGAGGGACGATTGCTCGGCGCTCGGCAGCGGCTGGGGTTCGCCCACGTTCTCATACACCCACTCGCCATTGACGACCTGGCTCGTGGTTTTCTGCCAATATTTTTGCGGCAGGAACGGGGCCTTGGGATCCTGCGCCGCCAGCAGCAGTGCCGCCGCGTAGTGCTGGGCGTCGCGCTCCGCCAGTTGGCGTGCGCGCTTGGCCAAGGGCGCGACGGTGGCAGCCACTTGTCCGGACGTTGCCAGCCACGCCAGCGCCAGCTCGAATTCCAGCACGTCGGCGGGCGCTTCCAGCAGCGCCGCATAGCGTTCAAGGGCGTCAGTGTCGGTCCACGGGCGCAGGGGCCCGGGCGAGGGCAAGCCGGTCGGCATGTTTGACGGGAGATGCGCATGGGCGCCTTCCGCGGCCCCATCCGGCAGCAGGACGGCCACCGCCGGCGCCAGCGCGTCGCGCTGCTGCTGCGCCAGGTCTGTCCGCCCCAGCTTCGCAAGGGCCTTCACCGCCGCCCGCTGGACGTCGGCATGCGGATGCGCGAGGCCCAGGGACAGCGCCTGCGCCACGGATTCGGGTTCGGCACGCGCCTGCGCGCCCAGCGCCTCCAGGATGCGCACCACAGACACCGCAGCGGCCTTCGAACCTGAGAAAGCGCCCCCGCAGGCGTCCACGAAGGGCGCGGCGTCGAGCAGACCCTGCTTGTGCAGCGCTTCGAACTGCTTCACGGCCAGCGCGACCGTGGCCGTGATCGGCGACTCCAGACTCTGGCGCAGCAGCGGCTGGTCCGCCGCTGCCTCGTCGGGCGCAGGGGCCAGCGCGACGTACAGACGCGAGAACCAGCCGGCGCGATAGGCGGAGAAATCCCGGTTGAGCGCCTCCAGGCAGCTGCGCAGCACGCGCCGACGATCCAGCGTGCCTTCGTTGGCCAGCAGCACGACCGTGTTGTGCCAGTTCAATTCCTCACGCGAGAACTTGTCGATGTTGGCCAGCGAGATCTCGCCGCCGCCCTCCACCTCGAAGATCCGCCAGAACGCCCCATCGCGCAGCGCATGATCGTGGCGCAGCATGAAGAGGCGCACTTCCTGTTCCTGCCGTCCGCCCAGCCCGCCGACCATCGCCAGCACGTAGTCATCCGTAGGGTCGACCTGCAGCCCGTTGAATAGCTCGTTCAGGCGGATCGGCAAAAAATTCGGGCGCTGTGACCAGCCCTGCGCCATCTCGCGCAAGCGCTTGGGCGAGGCCTGCACCGCGCGCATGTCTTCCGACTGCACGCCCAGCATGGCGTCGTACAGCGTGCGCAACGTTGCGCCCTCCTCGATCAGCCGCGCCGTATCGCGGTAGAAGTCCCAGAGGTTTTTGTAGGGGGTCATGCGAGGGGCTATCCTTCGAGAGATCGCTGCGCGGCGGCAGCGGCGGTTGTGGCCAACGACGTCACGCGCGGCGCGACGGCTTCCAGACTGCGCAGGGTTACCGCCAGCACGGACGCGCCCTTGCGCCGCGCCGCCAGCGTGGCGGGCAAGACGATCGGCATACCGTAGTCGTCGGACAGGCGCGCAGCCAGTTCGATGAGCTTGCCGGCCTGGGCCAGCGGCTTGCCTTCGGCATCGAGCAATTGCGGCAGCAGCGCCTCCAGCGTCTGGAGCGCGCGGCAGCCGGTGATCGCGCTGATGGATGCGGCGTCGGCCAACGTCTGCGCGAGCCGTCCGGCCAGGGCGAAGCCCTGCACCAGATGCGCCGCGATCTGCGCGGCGAACGGCTCGGGGTCCAGTAAACCGGCGTCGGCCAGCCGCGCGATTGCCTCAGCCGCCTGTGCGCGCTGTTCGGCCATCTTCGCCGATGCGGCCAGCGCCAAGGCCGAGTACACGGGCTCGCCGGGCGGCAACCGGGACGCGCCCAGCGCCGTCAGCAGCGGCCCCAGGCCGCGCACGTTGATGACCTGCACCGCCGCGCACAACATCGGATGGAAATGCGCGGCCAACGTGTCGGGGTTGGATTGCAGCAGCCAGGCCGTCCATTGCACGACCTGGTCGTAGCCATCCTGCTCGCGCGCCTCCTGGGCGCGGAAAGTGAATTCAGCGGGCACGTCCGCGACATCGAGGGCCGGCGACGCGGAGGCCGCGGCGTCTGTCGCCATCCAGAACGGCTTGGCGCCATCGCCCAGCACAGCCAGGTCTCGCGAAAACGTGCCATCACCCGGCTCGGCAAGCACGCGCTCCCACACGACGCGCTGCGCGGGGACGGCCACCGGCGGGCGGAACGGCGTTTCCTGCGCCCGGCTCGACCGCAGGTCGTGAAAGACGCCGGCCAGCAAGGCCAGCGGCGAATGCGTCGGCAGATATTGGTAGCCCCAGCGGGAAGTCCAGGTTTCATCGGCCTTCCAGTCGCCAGTCTCTGCGTCGTAGCGGCTGCTGGAGACCGTTTGTTCTTGCAAAGCCACGCCGACGGGATCCGGCTTACCCGCGATGGCCACGACGTACCGGGCATAGCCTCGAAAACTGACGTTTTCCCGGCCCAGCAGCGCGGCGGCCAGCAGGCGTCGCGGCGACGCGTCGCGTTCCTCCCACACCGACTCGATGATCTCGGCGGCGCGGTGTTGCAATGCTTCAGGCAACGATTGGTGCGGACGGACGGCCAGGTAATCGAAGATGCGCGGCAAGTCGGCGCCGTGCCCGGTGCCCTCGAACTGCGCCGCGATCAGCGCGTGCAATTCCTCGTCGCCGCAGATGCCGGGCGCTTGATTGGGGAGATCCGGCAGCGGCTTGCGGCGCGGCGCCGGCATCGTGATCGCCTGCGATGCACAGTCGCCGCCAACCTTGGCGCGCGCTTGAACATGCGCCTGACCGCTGGCCTCGGCCGGTTGCGTTTCGGGGGATGGCGTCACCAGCTTGCGCGCCAGCGACGCCAGGTCCAACGGCATGCCGTCCAGCGCGTCGCCCACGATCCGCGAGACGCGATCCTGCTGGCCGGCATCTGTCTTTAGCGCCGCAAACAGCCCGAGCTGGGCCTTGACGAGCTTCTTTTCCGAGCGGGTCAAAACGGCGGACCCGGCCTCGATCATCGCGTCCACATCCAACTGTCCGGTGGCGCGCTTGAGCATGTCCAGCGCCAGTCCGACCGCCGTGCTGGGCGCCGTGCCCAGCACGGCAAAGTATGTGTGCTGGCGGGCCGCGATCTCGTGCGCGGCCGGATCGGCCAGGCGATGCATGCGCAAATACCACGCAATGGTCTTCGCTGGAAAATCGCGCAGCAGCGCTTCCAACGATTCGGCGAGCAGGCGGTCGCGGAACGCGGGGTTGTCCTGGCAAAGCGTGAGGACGGCGGCGTCCCAGGCGGGACCGGTGCGCTCCATGAGCAGGTAATCGGCGCCCATGCCCTCAACCCGGAACAGGGCCCAGAACTCGCGCTCGATCTGATCGGGGTTGGCCTGCAGATAGGCGGCCATGCACTTGCCATGATCCACGTCCAGCTGTCCGTCCCCGCCGATGGCGCTGACCTGTTGCACGAAACAGCGCAGATACGGCATGGATAACGGCGCATCGCCGTCCAACCGGACCAGCGCGTGGCATACCGGCCAGGCCAGATCCTCGGCCCACCAGCGCTGCTCCGCCAGCAGCTCGACGAACGCGGCGCGCCACGGCGCGTCCCGTCCGGCCGCGGCGTCGGTGACAGCCGGCGCCATCTCGGCGTGTCGCCCGGCATATTCGCGCTTGCGCACCATGTCCGCGGGCGCCAGCGTGTCCGCCACGAGCTTGGGCTTGCCCAACGCCACCAACACAAAGCACGCCCGGGGCGTGGGACCTTCCGCGCTGAACAGGCGGGATGGCGGCAAGGTCTTGGCCAGCGCGGCGCGATCCTCTTCGTTCGCGCCATCCAGTGCGCGCGCAAAAGACGCAATATCCGCCGCGTCGCCGCCGGCGGCGGCCTCGCGCAGCGCCGCACGGCGTTCGGTCAGGCTCAGGGTCATGCGTCGGCTCCAGATGCATTAAGCGGGTCAAGAAACAGGCGTACCGCCAGCGTGTGCTTGCAGGGCCCGCGCGTGCCTTGATATTTGGCGTGCCAAGGACAGGTGCAGCGGTCCAGGACAGGCTCGGCGCCCAGCGCAACCCGGTAGCGCTGCTGCGCCGACTGCACGGAGTACTGCCCCTCGCCTTCCCGCTGGACGCCACCGCCGGCCACCAGCTTGCGTGCGTCGGCAAGCCGCGGATGCAGCGTATCGAGCAGCCCCGCCTGCACCGGCAGCGGCCGATGGAAATACGCGCCGGCCGCCAGATCGAAGCCCACCTGGCCGGAAGACGCCAGCACGCTCAGCGCGGACAGGATCTGCGATTCCGGCAGCAGAGCGCGCTCGGCCAGCCGCGCAATATCGATGCGCGGCTCGAAAGCCAGCAGCGTCGATACGAACGCCGCATCCTCATTCGCATCTGCGCCCGCGACCCGATGCAGCACCGCCCCCTCGCCCGAGAATCCGCGCGATTTCTCCGGGCTGAGGCCCAGCGTGACCCGCGCACCCGGCAGCTCCAGCACCCAGGCGCTGGCTAGCGGCAACGCCCCTGCCGCCACATCGGCGCCATACGCGCGCAGCGCCGTGGCATGTCGCAGCAAGGGTTCCAGGACGCGCAGCCGTTCCGGCCCCGCCACGCAGACCGCGCCGGGCGTGGCCTGCGTGGCCAGCCGTAGCGAACGGGCAGCCTGCGTCGCCCACATCACGGTCTTGGTCGCCGACGACCGCGGCAAGGCCTGCACGAACTGACGCAAGGCCGGCCCCGTCAGCGCGTGGCGGCACGCCATGTCCGCCGACAGCATCTGCGTCTCGGCAAAGCCTTTGAGCCAGCGCGCGGGCAGCGGCACTTTCTCTTCCACGACCTCACCCGCCTGCGTCGTCACCCGCAACGCATCGCTACCCACGTTCAGGTGCAGGGCCTCCGACGGGCGCAGCCCCGCCAGCGCTTGGCGCAGCGGCGGATTCACGTCCACGTTGGTGACGCCTGCCGCCAGGTGCGTGGCGTCCAGCGCCGCCGCGTCCACGTCCAGGCGCGCATACACGCCGCAGCACACGCTGAAGGACTCGAAGCGCAGGCCCTCGGGCGTGGACGTCACGACCGGATCCGCCGCCCGCAGCACCGCCGCCAGCGTGTTTGGCGGCACGTAGAAACGCGTGCGCGCCACCCGCGCCAGCATCAGCAGCGCTTGCGCCACCACGGCGGGCTGCGCGACAAATCCGGAGAAGAAGAAGGGATGCGCCACCGCGCCCGACGGCGCAAGACCGCCGCTGGTGGCCAGGTTCAGGTCGGCCTGGCCCTGCCGCTGGGCGATGTCGGAGGGGGCAAGATAGGCGTAGGCCAGCTCCGTCATGCTGTATGGCTCCCGGACTGCGGCGGGACGCGGCGCGGCTCCTTTGCCGTCAAAGGCAGGGACGAATACGGGCGATCTGGCTGGGGCGCACGCCTGCCGCAGGGGGCCAGCGCCAATGAGACTTTCAGCTGCTTGTTCATTGGGGACACATCTTAACTGGCCTGGGCAGGCGCCCGGCCACCGACTGCGCGCAAAGCTTGTGGGTTTTACACCGGCTTTGCCATAATGGCGCCGCCTGTACGCCCGTATGCTGGATTTTTCGAATGTGCGGCGGGCACGGAACCAAAGGCAAGCGGTGCGTTCCAACTCGGCGCACTGTCCCCCTTAACCATCAAAAGAGAAACTCACCATGATCAAGTCCGATGACACCGGCAAGCTGATCCTGCGCCTGACCCTCGGTATTCTGATTCTGCTCCATGGCCTGGCCAAACTGACCGGCGGCGGCGTCGGCGGCATCAGCGGCATGCTGTCCTCCCACGGCTTGCCCGGGTTCCTGGCCTACGGCGTCTACGTGGGCGAAATCATTGCCCCTGTCCTGCTGATCATCGGCGTCTACACGCGTCTGGGCGGTCTGATCATCGCCATCAACATGGTTGTCGCCATCCTGCTGGCGCACAGCGGCAGCATTGCCAGCATGACCAACAACGGCGGCTGGGCGCTTGAACTGCAGGGCATGTTCCTCTTTACCGGACTGGCCATTGCCTTCATGGGCGCCGGCCGTTTCAGCCTGGCCGGCAACGGCGGACGCTGGAACTGACCTTACGTCGCGCCCGCGCGCATTGCCGCGGGCGATCAAGGCGACAGGGGACCGCATCATGCGGTCCCTTTCTTTTTGCGACGTAAATCACGCGTGTCCGCAGACATTGATACGAACGACATCGACCGTCACGCAGGCGCAATCACTGGTCACGCGAAAGCTGTTTCGGAACGATTACAGTCCCGAACTCGACCCCGCGGCCGTGGCCTAATCCCTATGAGCGCAGGAAAGGCGTATCTCGCGCCTTGCGCCCGGCGGGAGCCGAAATATGAAGAAGCTTGTGTTGTTGTTGATAGCGATGGCCAGTGCCCTGAGCGGCTGCGTGGTTGTGCCGGCCCGGCCGGCCTACTACCGGCCCGCGCCGGTCTATTACACGCCGCATTATTACTACTACCCGGCGTATCCCGCCCCGCATTATTACTATCGCGGCTATTGACCCGCGGACCTGCTGCGCAAAGGACATTCTCATGAACCCATCCTTCCAGATCGCCCGCTTGCGCCCCCTGGCCACTGCTGCGCTCCTGGCGGCCAGCGCGGCCGCTGCCGCGCAGAACGTCTATTCCACGCAGCAGGTGCCGGCTCCATCCGGCGCGAACGTCTATTCCACGCAGCAGGCGCCGGCACCATCCACCTATCAGCCCGGGTACGACGACGGCGACCCCGCCAACGCAAACCTCGCATTGGTCGACCGCAGTCCCGAACCACCCCCGCCCCTGCCCGTCTATGTGCAGCCGCCCGCCCCGGCCGATGGCTATATGTGGGTACCCGGCTACTGGAGCCGCAACCGCTACGGCTTCTTCTGGGTCCCGGGCGCGTGGGTGCTGGCGCCGTATCAGGGTGCGCTCTGGACGCCCGGATACTGGGGCTTTTCCAACGGCGTGTACCTCTGGAATCCGGGCTACTGGGGGCCGCATGTGGGCTTTTATGGCGGCATCAACTATGGCTTCGGCTACACCGGCCTGGGGTATGTCGGCGGCTACTGGAAGCGCGACCGCTTCTACTACAACCGGTCCGTCACGAACGTGAACGTTACGCGCGTGACCAACGTCTACCACCGCGACATCATCGTCAACAATGTGGACAACCGCCGTGTCAGCTATCACGGCGGACCTCAAGGTGTGCGTCGCAACGCCGACCCGCGTGAACTGGCCGCGCGCCGCGACCGCCATTCCGGCCCCACGGACGTGCAACGCGGCTACATCCGCGATGCGGGCGGCAACCGTGCGCAGTTCTATGAACACAACAAGGGACGGCCGCCTCAGGCATACCTGGATCATGCTGACAACGGCAGACCAGGTCGGGATGGCAGGAATGCGCAAGGCCGTCCCGACAGCGGTCCCACCGCCGTCCAGCGGAGCTTGGGGCTGACGGATGATCGCGGCCGCGACGGTCGGCCGCAAGGGCCGTCGCCGCAGGACCGCCTGCCGCAGGACCGCCTGCCGCAGGACCGCCAGCAGCAAGCGCGTGACCAGCAGGCCCGTGACCAGCTCGTCCGCGATCAACTCAAGAACGACCAGCGGCGGCAGCAACAGGTCCGTGAGCAGGACAACCGCAACCGGCTGCAGAACGACGCCCAGGCCCAACAGCAGCTCAGGCAGCAGCAGATGCGGGACCACCAGGCGCGCCAGCAACTGCAGCGTGACCAACAGAACCAGCAGGATCTGCGCGATCGGCGGCAACAGGAACAGCAGGCGCGCCAGCAGCGCGATCGCGATGACCGGGCCAGGCAGATGGCGCGCGACCGTCAGGAGCACGAGCAACAGGCGCGGCAGGAGCGGCAGGAGCGGCAACGTGACCAGCAGCAGTTGCTCCAGCAATCCAGACAGCAACAGCAACGCGATCAGCAGTCTCAGCAAGCCCGCCAACAGCAGCAGCAACAGCTGATTCAGACCCGTCAGCAACAACAGCGTGATCAGCAGGCCCAGCAGGCTCGGCAACAACAGCAGCGCGATGCCCAGCAATCCCGCCCGCCCTCCGTGCGCGACCAGCTCAAGGGCAACGGGCGCGGACCGGATGGCGGCTGAACTGGACCCTCGTTCGCCTCGCCGCTACAGTAGGCAGCTTGCCGCGGCATTTCCGCGGTTCCGATAGGAGACACCCATGAAGCGCATTGCCCCCTGGATCCTGGTCTGCGGCCTGATGGCCGGGACGTCGGCGCACGCGGCACTTCCCGTGGGCGCAGCCGCGCCGGACTTCAGCGTGCCCGCCTCGCTGGGCGGCAACGAATACACGTTCAAGCTGAACGAAGCGCTCAAGCAGGGCCCTGTGGTGCTGTATTTCTTCCCGGCGGCATTCACGCAGGGCTGCACCATCGAAGCCCACAACTTTGCCGAAGCCACCGACGAATACAAGGCGCTGGGCGCCACCGTCGTCGGCGTCTCCACCGACAACATCGACACGCTCAAGAAGTTTTCCGTCAGCGAATGCCGCAACAAATTTGCCGTCGCGGCAGACAGCGACGGCAAGGTGATGAAGGCGTATGACGCTGTGCACGACAGGCGGCCCGAGTATGCGCAACGCGTGTCGTACGTGATCTCGCCCGAAGGCAAGATCCTGTATGAATTCACGGACATGAGTCCCGAATCGCACGTGGCGAACACGATGCGGGCGCTGCGGGACTGGAAGGCAAAGCAGTAGGACGGCAGCGCGCAAACAAGATACGCGCCGCCTGCAAGCCTTAATTGAACGGCCAGACCGTCGGGTGCGTGCCCGGGGGGCTGGACGGCCGGATCCAGCGCGCCGGCGTCTCCGAAAAGCGCGCCGCATGGCGCACGGCAACCAGTTCACCAAAGCCTGACGGCGACGTCTCCATCAGGCCGTCAAATCCAGGCATCGCACAGTCCAACCCGCCGTCCACCCGGCCCAGGCCGCGCAGCCAGTGCGCCGTCTGAGCAAGCGACACGCGCACGTGCCAGCTGCCGCCTTCGGTCGCCTGACGCGCCAGCGCCACCTGCGCGCCGAACGCCATCAGATAACCGGACGCATGATCCAGGATCTGCATGGGCAGCGCTTTGGGCGCGGCTTGGCCGGCCGCCAGCGCTTCCGCGTGGTTGAAGCCCGTGGCCGTCTGCACCAGGGAATCGAAGCCGCGGCGGTTCGCCCACGGGCCCGTCGTGCCATACGCACTAAGCGACACGTAGACAATGCCGGGCCGGATGCGCGCCGCATCCTGCGGACCGAAGCCCAGCGCGGACATCCCGCCCGGCCGGTATCCCTGCACAAAGATGTGCGCGCTGCGCAGCAGGTTGCCCAGCGCGATGCGCCCATCGGCCGTGTCCAGGTCCGCCAGCACAGACAGCTTGCCGCGGCTGGTGTCAATGATGTTGTCGATGTTGGGCAGTTGCGGACTGTTGACCAGCATGACGTCCGCGCCGTAAGCCGCCAGCGCCCGCCCGCAAACCGGACCGGCAATGATGCGCGTCAGGTCCAGCACACGGATGTCCTGCAACGGACGCGCGTTCTGTGCGTACTTGGGCAGCGGGCGCGGGTCGGCCTCGCCGATGCGTTCGATGGTCAGCAGCGGCTGCGCCGCGACGGCCTGCCCTTGCGGGTGGCGGTCCCATTCCTCGAAAGAGCGCATGGCTGACACGACCATGCCGGCATCGGCAGCAACCTGTTCAAAGTCCAGCGCCTTCCAGCGGCTCAGCGCGCGCTCCACGGCCTCGCGCGTCGCGCCGTCGCCGGTCGGGCAGCCCAGCAACGCCAGCGCCCCGTCACGGTGATGCGCGAAATTGGCGTGGATGCGCACCCAGCCGCCATCGCCGCAGCGATAGACACCCGTAATGGGATCCCAGATGTTGGGCGTGACCCCGTTGATCGTGAAGTGGCTGCGGCACTCCTGCGCCGCGTGCAGCATGTCGACGCTGACCTGCTGCCGCGCGCCGCCGCGCAAATGCCAGACCTCTGCAGCGGCCAGCGCCGCGGCCGCCATGCTGGCCTGCGCGGCGGTACCCACGGCGAACGAGGAGGGGACGACAGGGTCGGCGCCCGTCAGCACCACGTGCTCCAGCGACTCGCCCGGCAAATCGACCGATTGCCAGAGCTTCTGCAAGACATCCCGGGTCGTCTTGCCGGCGGGTGTGCGTCCCTTCAGAAAGGACGGGCGAAAGTCCATCAGATTTCCCATAGCGTTTGCCTGCTTTAGTCGTTTATTTGCATTACATGGCGCGCCCCACCCTGCGTCAATACGCCCCGCGCGCCAGCGTGTTTCGGGGTTTGACGGCAAAATCCGGCCCGCCGGCCTCCCGCAGGCCTGCCCGCCGCTACCCCTCGCGCGGGTCCGGCGCAGCGGGTTGCACCGCAACACCCGTCACATCTCCTCGTAGTTTTTACATCGGCTTCCAAGCGCCGCCCGCCGGGGGCAGGGGCTGGCACAGGATAGAATCGCAGCCTCGCCGGCCCGCCCGCCCGGCCCGTCTCCTGGAGCCCTTCCGATGAATACGCTGCTCTGGCTGCGCACCGACCTGCGCATGCACGACAACGCCGCGCTGGCCGCGGCGGCCGAGGCCGGCACGGTCACCGCCCTATTCCTGGCCGCCCCGGGTCAATGGCGCCAGCATGGCGATTCCCCGGCCAAGGTGGATTTCTGGCTGCGCAACCTGCGTGAGCTGTCCCGCGACCTGGCGCAAGCCGGCATTCCCCTGAAGCTGGTGACCGTGGACGACTGGCGCCACGCGCCGCGCGCCTTGGCCGGGTTCTGCCAGGAGCACGCGATCGAACAGGTCCATGCCAACGCCGAATGGGGCGTCAACGAGCGGCGCCGCGACGACGCGGTCGCAAGCGCCCTGGCGGACATCGGCGTCGACTGGACCCTGCACCATGGCGCAACGCTGCTGCGTCCCGGCACCGTGCTCAACGGCAAGGGCGAGTGCTACCGCGTCTACACGCCCTACGCCCGCACCTGCCGCGAGCGCCTGCGCAGCGCGCCGCTGCGCCCCATCCCCGCGCCGCGCGCCCAGACGCCGCCGCGCTGGCAGGCCGATCCGCTGCCGGAATCGTTCAAGGGGTTCGACGCGCCCAATGACGCCGTGCGGGCGCTGTGGCCGGCGGGGGAAACCGCGGCCAGCGACCGTCTGGCCGCCTTTGCCGACGACGCCATCTTTGCGTACAAGGACGAGCGCGACTTCCCGTCGCTGCCCGCAACCAGTTGCCTGTCGCCCTACCTGGCCGCGGGCGTCCTGTCGCCGGGGCAGGCGCTACGCGCCGCGCTGGCGGCCAACCAGGGTGAGATCGACAGCGGCAAGGCCGGCGCCGCCACCTGGATCAACGAACTGCTATGGCGCGAGTTCTACCAGCACCTGCTGGCCGCCTTTCCCGCCCTGTCCATGCACCGGCCCATGAAGCCGGAAACCGCCGCCGTGCCGTGGCGCGACGCGCCCGACGACCTGGCGGCCTGGCAGCAGGGCAAGACCGGCATCCCGATCGTGGACGC
This sequence comes from Achromobacter animicus, assembly GCF_040775605.1. Taxonomy (NCBI): domain Bacteria; kingdom Pseudomonadati; phylum Pseudomonadota; class Betaproteobacteria; order Burkholderiales; family Alcaligenaceae; genus Achromobacter; species Achromobacter animicus. The sequence continues at coordinate 2,637,365 of NZ_JAYGJK010000001.1, read as the reverse complement.
CGCCATGCGCCAGATGCTGGCGCTGGGCTGGATGCACAACCGGCTGCGCATGGTGACGGCCATGTTCCTGTCCAAGAACCTGCTGATCGACTGGCGTCTGGGCGAAGCGTGGTTCATGAGCCAGCTCGTGGACGGCGACCTGGCCGCCAACAACGGCGGCTGGCAATGGAGCGCCTCGACGGGCGCCGACGCCGTGCCCTATTTCCGCGTCTTCAATCCGTTGTCGCAATCGCGCAGGTTCGATCCGCGCGGCGTGTTCCTGCGCGAATGGCTGCCCGAGCTGGCGCACCTGGACGACAAGGCGATCCACGATCCCAACCCGATGGAGCGCGCCGCCGCAGGCTATCCCGAGCCGATCGTCGACCTGGCGCAAAGCCGGTTGCGCGCGCTGGAAGCCTTCGGCAACCTGCCCGCCGCCTGAGGGGCGTTGAGCTATGAACAACGTTGAACCCTGAGCGGCGATGAACCTTTGGCGGCGTTGACGTACGTCATTGCCGCCGCCGCGGCCGTCCCCGATCATGCCCTCGCCCATCACAGGACGAGCGACGCATGCGCAACAATCAGCCGGCCAATGACCGGGAATATGTACTACGCGACGAGCAATACCTGATCTCCCGCACCGATTCCCGCGGCCGGATCATCTATGCGAATCCGGCCTTTGTCGAGGTCAGCGGCTTCTCGCGCGAGGAACTGGTCGGCGCGCCCCACAACATCGTCCGCCACCCGGACATGCCGCCCGCCGCCTTCGACGACCTGTGGCGCACCATCCAGCGCGGCGAACCGTGGACGGGCATGGTCAAGAATCGCCGCAAGGACGGCGGCTTTTATTGGGTGCTTGCCAATGTCACGCCCATCATCGAGCGCGGCGTGACGGTCTGCTACGCGTCGGTGCGCGTGAAGCCAACGCGCGCGCAGGTCGAGGCCGCGCAAGCGGCCTACGACAGGTTGCGGACCGTTGCTGCGCCTGGCATCCAATTGCACGGCGGCCAGGTCCGGCCCACCGGGCTGCGCGGCATCCTGGCACGGCTGACGCGCGGACGGCTGACCGGCGTGCGCGCCCGCATGCTGGCATGGGCGGTGCTGTCGTCATCCCTTTTCCTGACCGCGGCCGGCGCGGCGATCTACGGTCTGCACACGCGCCTGACCCCCGAGGCATTGGCCTTTGCCGCGGCGTTGACCGCGGTCGGCGTCGCCCTGATCTTTGCGGCGGGCTGGGCCTTTGCCCGGTCCATCGCCGGACTGCTCGCCGCGGCCTCCGACTTCACGCGCCAGATCGCGGCGGGCAACCTGAGCACGCCGCTTCCCGGCGCCCTGCCCCGGGACGAAATCGGCGAGCTGAAGTTCTCCCTGGAAGTCATGCGCAAGAGCCTCATCAGCATCACCCGCGACGTGCACGCCGGCATCGACGCCGTAAGCCGCACTATTGCCGAAACCGAAAGCGCCGCGCAGGACAACGCCACGCGTGTCGAGCTGGCCTCGCAGGCCGTGGAAAACCTGCGCACGGATGGCGCCCGGTTGCGTCATGCCATCGAAGTGTTCCGCGTGTCCGCCACCGGCGCGTTCAGGCGCTAGCGGCCGCTTCCTTATCCAGGCGCTTGATGAACACCTGCAACTCCTTGACGACCTGCTGGTCGCCCCGCGCCTGAGCCGCCTGCAATCCGGACTCCCAGGCGGCACGCGCGCCCGGCTTGTCGCCCAGCCCGAGGCAGGCCTTGCCCAGCCATTTCCAGGCGACGGAATACGTGGGATCAAACGCCAGCGCCGCGCGCAGATGCGTGGCGGCTTCGGCATAGCTTTCCTGCTCCGCATAAGCTTTGCCCAACGAATACCGCAGCAGCAGGTTGTCCGTGCCCTTGGCCAGCATCGCCTCAAGCCGCTCGATCATTCCTTCCATGCGGGGCTCCTCTCATCTCTGATCTTCAGCAACACCGCATCATAGAACCGGCATGGCCTCGCGGCGCCAAAGCCCCCACGCCCCTGTCCGGCGCTACACTCGCAGGTCTGCCCCGCGCCCGCGCCGCCGCGCACGGACGCCCGATTTCAGGAGCCCGCATGAGCACGATCCATGATTTCTCCCCCCGCGCCATCGACGGCACGGAACAGTCTCTAGAAACGTACCGCGGCCGCGTGCTGCTGGTGGTGAACGTCGCGTCCAAATGCGGATTCACACCGCAATATGCGGGCCTCGAGGATCTTTACCGGTCGTTCCACGACGACGGTCTGACCGTGCTGGGTTTTCCGTGCGACCAGTTCGGCCACCAAGAGCCCGGCGACGAGGCCGAAATCCAGAATTTCTGCAGCACCCAGTACGACATCACTTTCCCGCTGTTCGCCAAGATTGACGTCAACGGCGCAAACGCCCACCCGCTGTACCAGTGGCTCAAGGGCGAGAAGCCCGGCGTCTTCGGCACTGAAGGCATCAAGTGGAACTTCACCAAGTTCCTGGTCGGGCGCGACGGCCGCGTCATCAAGCGTTATGCGCCCACCGACACGCCGGCCAGCCTGCGCGAGGACATCGAGAAGGCCCTGTCCGCCCCCGTCTAACGCAGTGGCGGCAACCGCCTGCGCACCGTGTGCGCCTTGACGATGGCGGTGTTGGTCTCGGCAAATTCGGTCACGCGCTCCAGTATGCCGTCCAGATGCGTGATCGACCTGAGCACCATGCGGGCGATGAAGCAGTCATCGCCCGTCACCTTGTCGCACTCCACGAATTCCGGAATCTGCTGGATCAGACCTTCCACGTGGCGCAACTGCCCGGGCAACGGCCGGATGCGCACAATGGCCTCCAGCGTATAACCCAGCGCCACCGGATCCACATCCAGCGTGTACGCGCGAATCACCCCCGACTCTTCAAGCCGCCGCATGCGGTCCGCGACGCTAGGCGCGGACATGCCGACCTGCCGCGCCAGATCGGCCGTGGTGGTGCGCGCATTGGCCGACAGCATCTCCACCAGACGGCGGTCGATTCCATCCAGGACCGGACTTTCATTTTTTAGGTCGTTCTGCATAAATTCCACCCAAAGCAAGGTTGAATCGCGAAAGTGCCACCGCAAGATCATATAAGCAGATTGAACTGCCTGGGATAATTTCTCCATCAAATTCCTGGCCAGACGGCCCTTGGAGAACCATCATGATCCCCTCAACCGAACGCACCGGCCTCCTGCAGATGGCAGCCGCCATGACCCTGTCGGGCACCCTGGGCGTTTTCGTACTGGAGTCCGGGCAAAGCGCCTGGAACGTGGTCTTCTTTCGCTGTGTCTTCGGGGCGCTGTCGCTCTTTCTGTATTGCTGGGCGCGCGGTCTGCTCAAGCCCGGTCTTTTCACCGCGAAAACACTGGCCCTGGCGCTGATCGCAGGCGCGGCGCTGGTGCTGAACTGGGTGCTGCTGTTCTCGGCCTACCGCCTGGCGTCCATTTCGCTGGCCACTGCCGTCTACAACGTGCAGCCGTTTTTCCTGATCGGTCTGGGCGTGCTGTTCCTGGGTGAACGTCCTTCGCGCGGCAAGGTCGCCTGGTCGCTCGTGGCCTTTGCGGGCCTGCTGCTGGTGCTGCGTCTGGGCGACACCGGCGCCGCGGGCGGCGGCGCGTATCTCTCGGGGCTGATGCTGGGACTGGGCGCGGCCGCGCTCTATGGCATCACGGCCATCATCGTGAAGCGCCTGAAGGGCATCCCGCCGCAAGTGCTGGCGCTGGTGCAGGTGACGCTGGGCGCGGTCATGCTGCTGCCCATGGCGGACTTCAACGCGCTGCCCGCGCAGCCCGTGCAATGGGGCTATCTGGTGGCGCTGGGCCTCATCCATACCTGCCTGATGTACATCCTGATGTACTCGGCCATCCAGAAGCTGCCCACCACCTCCACCGCCGCGCTCAGCTTCATCTATCCCGCGGTCGCCATCCTGCTGGACTTCGTGGTCTATGGCCATCGCATGGATGCGACGCAGGTGGCGGGCGTGGCGCTGATCTTCCTGGCTGCCGCCGCCGTCAGCCTGAACTGGAACTGGCGCCTGCCGCGCAGCCCGCGGGCCGGTGCAGTCTGAACAGGCGGCATGACCGGGGTCTTGCCCGCAGGAACTGTTGAGGCAGCCTGCGGGCAAACCCGCACCCGGTCCCCGGTTATTCAGGCGTGCGTCCGGTTCGCGCCGCTATCATGGCCCTTCCCATCCGCGGGCGGCTGCCTGCGGCGCCATGATGAACAGGACACTCCCATGATCGATCTCTATTACTGGACTACCCCCAACGGTCACAAGATCACGATGTTCCTTGAAGAGACCGGGCTGCCGTACAAGATTCACCCCGTCAACATCGGCCGCGGCGACCAGTTCAAACCCGAATTCCTGGCCATCGCGCCCAACAACCGCATCCCCGCCATCGTCGACCAGGCCCCTGCCGATGGCGGCGCGCCGATTCCGTTGTTCGAGTCAGGCGCTATCCTGCAGTACCTGGCCGAAAAGACCGGCAAGTTCCTGCCCGCCGACGTGCGCGGCCGCGCAGAAGTGTCGCAATGGCTCTTCTGGCAGATGGGCGGCCTGGGGCCCATGGCCGGCCAGAACCACCACTTCTCGGGCTATGCGCAGGAACGCATCGCCTACGCCATCGATCGCTACGTCAACGAAACCAATCGGCTGTACGGCGTGCTGAACAAACGGTTGGCCGATCGCGAATTCGTCGCCGGCGACTATTCCATCGCCGACATGGCGGCCTACCCTTGGATCGTGCCGCACGCCAAGCAGGGCCAGGACCTGAACGACTTTCCGCACCTCAAGCGCTGGTTCGACGCCATCCGCGCGCGCCCCGCGACGCAACGCGCCTACGCGCTGGCCGACACGGTCAACACCACGCCCCCGCTCAGCGACGACGAAGCGCGCCTCATCCTGTTCGGCCAGACCGCCCAACACGTCCGCTAACGCCCAAGGAGCGTGCCATGAACGCACCGCAACGCGTCTTTCGCCGCGCGCGCGCGGCCGATCTGCCTGCCATCGTGGCCATGCTGGCCGATGACGACCTGGGCGCCGGTCGCGAGGACGCCTCCGTCCCGCTGAACCCGCGCTATGTCGCGGCCTTCGCGGCAATTGAGCAGGATTCCAACCAATTCCTGGCCGTGGTTGAGCAGGATTCACAACTGGTGGGCTGTTTGCAGTTATCGTTCATACCCGGCCTGTCGCGGCTGGGCCTGTGGCGGGGCCAGATCGAAAGCGTGCGCATCGCGTCGGCGTTCCGCGGCGCGGGCCTGGGCCGCGCCATGTTCGAATGGGCCATCGAACAGTGCCGCAGCCAGGGCTGCGGGCTGGTCCAGCTCACCACGGACCGTGCGCGCCCCGATGCGCGCCGGTTCTACGAAAGCCTGGGTTTCAAGGCCAGCCACGATGGCATGAAGCTCAGCCTGTAACGTCTGATTCTGATTTTCGAAAGGAGCGCCCAATGCCCTTGCATGGCGAATACAAAGTCCCCGGCGGCAAACTGGTGGTCGCGGATCTGGAAGTGCGCGATGGCCGCCTGGCCGACGTGCGCATCAGCGGCGACTTTTTTCTTGAGCCGCCCGAAGCGCTTGAAGCCATCAACCGCGGCCTGAACGGCATGCCCGCGGACGCCGGTGAACTGGAACTCGCGGTGGCCGTGCAATCGGCCCTGCCGGCCGACGCCGAAATGTTCGGCTTCTCGGCCGAAGCCATCGCCGTGGTGCTGCGGAGGGCGCTGGCATGAGCCGTACCGACTGGAACGACTACGACTGGCAACTGATCCACGAAGGCCCGCAGCCGCCCGCGCTGCACATGGCGCTGGACGCAGTCATTACCGACGAAGTGGGCGCCGGCCAGCGGCCGCCCACGCTGCGCATCTGGGAATGGTCGGCGCCGGCCGTCGTGATCGGCCGCTTTCAATCGCTGAAGAACGAAGTCGATCCGGACGGCGCTGCGCGCCACGGCATCGAGGTGGTGCGCCGCGTGAGCGGTGGCGGCGCGATGTTCATCGAGCCGGGCAACTCCATTACCTATTCGCTGAGCGCTCCGCAGGCGCTGGTCCACGGCATGAGCTTCCAGGAGTCGTACGCCTTCCTGGACGCCTGGGTGCTGACCGCGCTGCAAGGCCTGGGGATCAAGGCCTGGTATCAGCCGCTGAACGACATCGCCTCCGACATCGGCAAGATCGGCGGCGCGGCGCAGGCCCGCCGCGCGGGCGCCGTGCTGCATCACGTCACCATGTCCTACGACATCGACGCGGACAAGATGGTCGAAGTCCTGCGCATCGGCCGCGAGAAGCTCTCCGACAAGGGCACCACCAGCGCCAAGAAGCGCGTTGACCCCCTGCGCACGCAGACCGGGCTGGCGCGCGAGGTCATCATCGACCGCATGGTGGAAACTTTTGCCGGCCTGCATCGTCTGACCCCGGGCAGCGTAGGCAGCGAAACGCTGGCGCGCGCCCAGGCGCAGGCGGACGAAAAGTTCTCCCGCGCCGAGTGGACAGGCGTCGTACCCTGACGGCGCCTCGGTTTTTGGAGGTAATTGCATGAGTCGCACATTCACGCCGCCCGGCGCGATACGCGGTCTGATCCTGGGCGCCGCCCTGCTGGCCATCGCCGGCTGCAGCAGCACGCCCCCGTCGAACATCACGCTGGCCGATTCCAACGCGCAATCTTCAGCCACGCCCCAAAAGGTGGGCGACCTGTCCACCGAGCGCATCAAGTGGGCAGCCAGCAAGCCGGGCTGCGAGGGCGACTGCCCGCGCATCGAGATCGACAGCGTGGCCTTCCCGGGCATCCCGAAGCTGACGGCGCTGGTGGACCACGTGCTCGCCTACATGACCGGCACCGACGCCAACCGGCGCGGCCCGTACGACACGCTGTCGGAATACACGAAGTATTTCTGGTCCACGGCGCGCCCGCGCGACGCGACCTACTTCAAAGCCAGCGTGAAGGACACGGTCGGCGACATCGTTGCCATCGAACTGCATACGGAGCAGTACCTGACCGGCGCCGCGCACGGCATTCCGGCCACGCAATATCTGAACTGGGAGCGCAGCCGCGGCCGCGTGATGAGCCTGGACGAAGCGCTGATCCCGGGGCGGCGCGCCGAGTACGTTGCGGCCCTGCAGCGTGCGCACGCAAAGTGGCTGACCGGCAACCCGGACGCCAAGCGCGACCCGGCGGCGTACAACAAGATGTGGCCGTTCCAGGAAAGCGACAACTTCGCGCTGACGCGGGACGGCATCGTGGTCAAGTACGACGCCTATTCCATCGCCCCGTATTCGCACGGCGAGCCTGAGTTGGCGATTTCGTACCAGGATCTGCGCGGCATCCTCAAGCCGGAGCTGCTGCCGGCGTCGTAAAGCCCCCGCGGCGGCCGGCTTCATGAATCCACGGCCCCGGCCGGCCTCCGCAAACGAAAATGCCGGGCATCCGCCCGACATTTTCTTGCGCCACAAATAGGAATCGCCCCTTGCGGAGCGATTCCTTTTTTTGTCTCTCTCTGCCTCCTCGGCGACGCGCCCGCGGGCGCATCGCCGATTCAGTCTTTACGGATACAGACCGCGCACCTGGCGGGCCTGCAGGATCCGCGTGCAAGCCACGATGAACGCGGCGGTGCGCAGCGTCACCTTGTGCTCGCGCGACACCTGCGCCACCGCGGCGTAGGCCTCGCGCATCAGGCGTTCGAGGCGCTGGTTGATCTCTTCTTCGCTCCAGAAGAAGCTGGAGAAGTCCTGCACCCATTCAAAGTAGCTGACCGTCACGCCGCCGGCATTGGCCAGCACGTCCGGCACGACGTAGACGCCGTTCTCGGCCAGGATGTCGTCCGCTTCCGGGGTCGTCGGGCCGTTGGCGCCTTCGACCACGATCTTGGCGCGCACCTTGGCGGCGTTGTCGACGGTGATCTGGCTTTCCAGGGCTGCCGGGATCAGGAATTCGGTTTCCAGCGTCCAGAACTCAGCCTTGTCCAGCGCCTGGCCGCCCGAGAAGCCGCCCACGCCACCGGTCTGCGACACGTGCGACAGCAGCTTGTGCACGTCCAGGCCAGCCGCGTTGTGCACGGTGCCGGTGTGATCCTGCGCGGCAATGACCTTGGCGCCGGCTTCATGGAACAGGCGGGCGGCGGTGCCGCCCACGTTGCCGAAGCCCTGCACGACGACGCGCGCGCCGGCCACATCGATGTTCCGGTCGCGCGCGGCTTCGCACGCCACGACGAACACGCCGCGGCCGGTGGCCTCGACGCGGCCCAGGCTGCCGCCCAGCGCGATCGGCTTGCCGGTGACCACGCCCGTGGCGGTGGCGCCTTCATTCATGGAGTACGTGTCCATCATCCAGGCCATGGTCTGGGCGTTGGTGTTCACGTCAGGGGCGGGAATGTCCTTGGACGGTCCGATGATGACGCCGATTTCGCTGGTGTAGCGTCGCGTCATGCGTTCAAGTTCCGAGGCGGAGAGCTTGCGGGGATCGACACGGATGCCGCCCTTGGCGCCGCCGTACGGCAGGTTGACTGCGGCGTTCTTGACCGACATCCAGGCGGCCAGCGCCATCACTTCGGACAGCGTCACGTCCTGGTGGAAACGCACACCACCCTTGCCCGGACCGCGCGACACGTTGTGCTGCACACGGTAGCCCTCGAAGTGGGCGATGGTGCCGTTGTCCAGTTCGATCGGCACATCGACGATCAGCGAGCGCTTCGGACGCTTCAGCGTCTCGACCCACCGGCTCAGGGAACCGAGGTACGGCGTGACCCGGTCGACTTGTTGCAGGTAATTACCCCAAGGGCCGAGGTCCTCGGCATTCAGATAAGACGGCAAGGCATGGGTGGGAGTTTGAGACATGAGCATGCTCTCCTGACAAAGTTGCGCCATTTTATCCACGAAAGTTATAGCGTCCCTATTTAAAGTTTAAATATTTTAAATAGGGACGCATTAACGTTGCGGATACCGAACGGGTCGCAGGCGGGCCCGGAAGCTGCACCTATCCTAAGCCGCGAAACTGGCGGCGTCCAGCCTGCGGCCGGGATACTCGGGGCGAAAAAAAGGCGGCCTCTTTTGGAAGACCGCCCTTTACATCCACGCCTACCTTGCAGACCGCCCCGGTGTCGGACACCGGGGTAAGGCGCGCTTTCACGGTGTGCCACCGAAGCAAAGGCGTCGGACACCTCTGCCGCGCCGAGTCACGCCGACAGCAACTGCCACGCCAGACGCGCCGCCGCGCGCGCGCCATGGCCGTCGACGTCGAACTTGGGGTTGAACTCCGCCAAGTCCGCCAATCGGAGCTTGCCGCTCGCCTTGACCCGCAGGACGATTTCCTCGATCACGGCCATCGGCACGCCATAAGGCGCCGGCGCGGACACCCCCGGCATCACGCCGGCGGGCAGCACGTCCAGATCGATCGTCAGATACACGTGCTGCGCCTTGGCCAGCAGCGCGTCCACGTCGGCCATACGGGCTTCGAGATGCCGCTCCTGCATGTCGCCGTCTTCGATCCACACGGCCCCGATTTCCGCGGCGCGGGCATAGAGCGCTGGCGTGTTGGCCAGCCGCGAGACGCCCAGGCAGGCGTATTGCAGCTCACGCCCGCGTGCCTCGCTGTCTGTCGCGATCTGGTCGAACGGAGTGCCGGAACTGCCGGGACGGCCCGTGCGCAGATCGAAGTGCGCATCCAGATTCAGCACCAGCACGGCGCCCGCGTCGCCGCGCGCGTCCAGCCAGCGGGCCAGCCCCTGGAAACTGCCCCAGGCGATTTCATGGCCGCCACCCAGGACGACCGGGCGCGCGCCCCGCCCCATCAGTTCGGCCAGACGCAGGCCCAGGCGTTCCTGCGCGTCTTCCAGCTTGTCGCCGTGGCAGTCGACGTCGCCGGCATCCAGCAGGCGCATCAGCCCATGCGCCGGCAGGCCCGCCAGATACTTGCGGATGCCCGCAGGCCCCGCGGCGGCGCCCACCCGGCCCTGATTGCGCGCCACGCCCGCATCGCAGGCAAAGCCCAGCAGCACCGCTTCGCCCATCTCGCCCTGCCCCGCTTCGGCCTCGACGATGTGCGCGAGCCGGCGGGTGTCGCCCTGCTCGGCGCTGTCGTCGCGGGCCTTCCAGAGGCTCTTGTCCAGTTTCGGCGCGCTCATGCTGCGGCTCCCGGACCGGCGCTCAGGACCGCCTGCAGGAATTCGCGGGTGCGGGCTTCGCGCGGCTCGCTGAAAATCACCTCCGGCGGCCCGGATTCCAGGATGACACCGCCGTCCATCACGGCCACCACGTCCGCCACATCACGGGCAAAACCCATCTCGTGCGTCACGACCATCATCGTCATGCCTTCGCGGGCCAGCAGCTTCATGACCTGCAGCACTTCCCCCACCAGCTCCGGGTCCAGCGCCGAGGTCGGCTCGTCGAACAGCATGACCTGCGGCTGCATGGCCAGCGCGCGCGCAATGGCCACGCGCTGCTTCTGACCGCCGGACAGGCTGGCGGGCATGGCCGCCATCTTCTGCGACAGCCCCACCTTGTTGAGCAGGTCCGCCGCCAACGCATTGGCCTGTTCGCGGCCCATGCCCAGCAGCGTGCGGGGCCCGACGGTCACGTTGTCCAGCACCGACAGATGCGGGAACAGATTGAAGCCCTGAAACACCATGCCCACCTGCGTGCGCAACTGGTTCAGTTCGGCTTCTGGCAACATCGCCCCGTCTTCCTGCAGCGTCTGGCCGCAGATATCGACCGTGCCGCGCTGGGCGACTTCCAGCCCGTTGCAGCAACGCAGCAAGGTGCTCTTGCCCGAGCCGCTGGGCCCGATGACCACCACCACCTGCGACTTCAGCACATCGAAATCGATGCCGCGCAGGACGGCGTGATCGCCGTAGGACTTGTGCAGGCCGCGGATGCGGATCATTTCCTGACCTTCGATGACGAGGCTCATTGCACCATCCCTCCCGCGCGCAGACGATGCTCGATCTTGCGCAAAATCACCATGGCGGTCGTGGTCAGCGCCAGATAGATCAAAGCCACCACCAGGTAGGTTTCCAGCGAGCGATATGACACGCTGATGATCTTCTGCCCTTCGTGCATCAGATCGTGAATGGTCAACAGCGAGACCAGCGCCGAGTTCTTGATGAGCGCGATGAACTCGTTGCCCAGCGGCGGAATCATGCGCACGAATGCCTGCGGCAGGATGATGATGCGCATCGCCTGGCCGGACGACATGCCCAGCGAGCGCGCCGCCTCCGTCTGGCCACGATCCACCGACTGGATCGCGCCCCGCACGATCTCCGACACATAGGCCCCGGAATACATACCCAGGCCCAGCACGCCGCAGGCGAACGCCGGGAGCGTCACGCCGAACTGCGGCAGGCCGAAGAACCAGATGAACAACTGCACCAGCAGCGGCGTGCCCCGGAAGAACAACAGGTACGTGCTGCACAGGTGGTACGTGATGCGGCGCTGCGGGTTGAGGCGGCCGATCCCGACCAGCAGCCCCATCACGCAGCCCAGCAGCAAGGCGCCGGCGGTCACCTCGATGGTGACCAGCGCGCCCCGCATCAGCGCGTCGAAGTCGGCGAAGACGGGTGAAAATTCCAGGTTCATTTCGCGGGCGCCTCGAACCATTTGTTCACGATGGCCTGGTAGCTGCCATCGGCCTTCAGCTTTTGCAGCGCGGCGTTCAGGTCGCGCGTGAGCTCAGGCTTGTTCTTGGGCACGGCGATGCCATAGTCCTCGGTCGTGACCTGATCGTTCAGCACGGTCAGGCCGTTGGTGCTCTGCGCGAACAGCTTGGCCGCGGGCTTGCCCGTCACCGCGGCATCGGCGCGGCCGATCTGCACCAGATTGAACATCTCCTGGTTCTTCTCGACTTCCACGCGCTGCACCTTCGGGAAATGCTCTTTCAGGTAGTTCACCGACTTCGTGCCGACCTGCACCGACACCTTGCGGCCATCCAGATCCTTGATCGACTTGACGGGGCCGTCGGCCTTGGTCAGGACCACCAGGCCGCCCGCGTAGTACGGATCGGTGAAATCGACGACCTTGCTGCGCTCGGGCGTGATGTAGATGGCGGACACCGCGATGTCGGCGCGGCCGGCCTGCAGCGCCGGAATCAGGCCCTTGAAATCGATGTCGATCCATTCAACCTTCTTGCCCATCGCGCCGGCCAGCGCTTCGACCAGCTCGATGTCAAAGCCGGTGCGTTTTCCGTCCTTGACGAATTCCATCGGCGGGAAGGTGGCGTCGGTGACGGCGCGGATCGTTTCCTGGGCGTGCGCGGCGCCGGCGGCCCAGGCGAGGCTCAGGGTCAAGGCGGCGGACAGCAGGGTGCGGCGAGTGGTCATGGTGGAGTCCTATGGAGGTGGGTGCGACAGGTGGTACGACGGTGGGTACGACGGTGGGTACGACGATCGTTGAGGCTGGGAACGGGCTAAGCGATGAAGCAGGTGAAACAGGTATTCGATAAGACGGACAACACGGCGTCAGGCGGCCTTCAGGCGCTCCGAGATGCGGCGGGCGGCCGCGAGGGTCATCTCGATCAGCGCGTCCGGGTGTTGCGCGGCGCGGGTGGACGGCGCCATCAGCGTGATCGAGGCCACGGCCTGGTTTGCCCGTTGAAAGATCGGCACGCTCACGCCCCAGACGCCGGCGTCGACTTCGCTGTCGGTCACCGCATAGCCCTGCGCGCGGATGGCCTCCAGCTCGCCGGTCAGGCGGGCGGCATCCACGCCGGCTTCGTCGGCCAGGTAGGTCAGCGCGGCCTGCAGGCGGGCCTGCGGCATGAACGCCAGCAGCGACTTGGCCGACGCGCCGCGCGCCAGCGGCAGCCCGCGGCCCTTGGTGAACGAGCAGCGCAGCGGATGCTGGCTTTCCACCATGTCCAGGCACACGGCCTGGTCCTTCACGGCGACGAGCAGGCCGATGGTCTCGCCGGACGACGCGGCCAGCGCGGCCATGTCGGGTTGCGCTTCGTGAATCAGGAACGACGACTGGTCAAAGCCCCAGGCGAGCTGCACGCACAGCGGGCCGGGTCCGTACTCGCCTTCGTGTTCGGCGACAAATCCCCAGCGCTTGAGGAGCGCGATCTGCCGGTAGAGCGTGCTCTGCGCCAGGCCCGTTTTTTCGGCCAGCGCGGCAATGCTGAGCGGGCCGTCGTGCCGGGCCAGGGTGGCCAGCACATACAGGACGCGATCCGCGCCCGCCCCGACAGACGATTCCGACATGAAGATTCAACTCCCAGCAATATGGGAGCGAGATTATCAATTTGTGGCGGTTTCACTTCTAATTTTTCCCATCGATTGAGAATCGCAAGGGAAAACCCCGAAATCCGGGCGCAAAAAAACCCGCCGCGAGGCGGGTTTTGATGGGCCGGCAGCGGGACGTTTCCGAATCTACCGGCGATCAGTCACGGCGCGGGGGGCTTCTCGTAATCCGACAGCCCGACGCCGGAGACGCCCTTCACACCACCACCGGGCGCCGCAGCGGCCGGCGCCGGCGCCGACGGGGCCGCAGGCGCTGGAACCGCCGCCGGCGCCTCAGCCGCCGGCGCGGTATCCGCTTGCTGGGGCGCGCCCTGCGCCGCTGCGCGGCGTTTGCGCCTGGCGTCCTCTTCCTTCTTGACCAAGGCCGTCAGCTCGGCGGCGAGCGACGCCGACTTGCCCGTGGCCGCCCACGCGGCGGCGTCCTGCCCCTTCGTGTCCTGCGTGGTGACGTCGGCGCCGGCCTTGAGCAGCAGCTCCACCATGGGCTTGCGGCCGGACAGCGCCGCCATCATCAGCGGCGTCTCGCCATTGGGCGCGGGCGCATTGACCATGGCCTTGTTCGCCAGCAGCAGCCGCGCCATTTCCATCTGCCCCTTGGACGCGGCGTAATGCAGCGGCGTCCAGCCCAGGCGGTTGACCTGCGCGCCACGGGCGATCAGCTTCTTGGCGCGTTCGGTTTGCCCAGCAATGGCCAGGTACATCAGCGGCGTCTCGCCCGCCGGGTTCTCGGCGTTGACGTCGGTGCGCTTGTCCGCGGCCAGCACGTCGAAGACGTTCCAGGCGTTGTCCACGACCGCGCGCATGATGGCCGGCTGGCCGTTCTTGTAGCGCACGTTGGGATCCGAGCCTTGCGCCAGCAGATCCTTGATGTCGTCGGGATAATCGTTGGCGACGTAGACCCACCAATCGGCGGGATTGGCGGCCTGCGCCGCGGGTGCGGCCAGGCCGATGGCCAGCGCCAGTAGACCGGCGCGGCCGCATGACAGTAAGGCTTGATGGGCGGAGGCGATGCGGATGGCCATGGCTGTCCTCGGATGCAAATTCAGTGAATCGGGATGACCTATTTCTTGATCTTGCTGAACAGCTTGAAGAAATTGTCGGTAGATGCGCGCGCGACCTCGGCCGCCGTGATACCGCGCAGGTCCGCGATCTTTTCGGCCACGTGGATCACCTTGGACGGATCATTGAGCTTGCCGCGGAACGGCACCGGCGCCAGGTACGGCGAGTCGGTTTCGATCAGCAACCGGTCCAGCGGGACCTTGGCGGCCACTTCGTGCACGATCTGCGCGTTCTTGAACGTGACGATGCCGGACAGCGAAATGTAGAAGTTCTGGTCCAGCGCGGCCTGCGCCACTTCCCAGGTCTCGGTGAAGCAGTGCATTACGCCGCCCGCCTCGGCCGCCTTTTCCTCGGCCAGCATGCGCACGGTGTCCTCAGCGGACGACCGGGTGTGCACGATGAGCGGCAGGCCCGCGTCGCGCGCGGCGCGGATGTGGCGGCGGAAACGTTCGCGCTGCCAGTCCAGCGGTTCGGACAGCCGGTAGTAGTCCAGCCCGGTTTCGCCGATGGCCACGACCTTGGGATGCTCGGCCAGGCGCACCAGTTCTTCGGGCGTGGGGTCCGGCGTATCTTCGTAGTCGGGGTGCACACCCACCGACGCCCACAGGCGCGGCTCGGGCTCGACCAGCGACATCAGGCCGGGCCATTCCGGCATATTGACGCTGACGACCAGCGCGTGCGTGACTTGATTGGCGGTCATGCGGTCAAGAATGGCCGGCAGATCGTTGGCAAGCTCGGGAAAATTCAGATGACAGTGTGAATCGACGTACATGGAGAGTCTGGTAGGGCTTACGCCTGGCAGGATAGCACCACGCGTTGCAGGGTGGCGTGGGCGAAAAGCTTGGCGTTCAGCGGGTGCGTGGCCAGCGCGCGCTGGCGCGTCAGCCAGCGGGCCGATTCGGCCACGCGGGCGGGATTGATACGGGCGGCGACCTGCGCCACACCGGTTTGCAGCGACGGGAAATACCGCACCGGCGCGCCCGCGCTGGCCAGCATCAGATCGGTGTAGAGCCGTTGCAAGGCATCGATCCATTCAGCCGCCGCCACCTTTTCCAGGGATTCGGCCAGCGTGCCCACATCCGGCGTCTGGCCCTTGGACAACGGATTGACCAACTGGCCCAGCCACGCCGGACAGGCGGATTCGCCCGACTGCGCCAACCGCAATGCCGCCAGCGGCGCGCCGCCTGCGGCAGCCAGCCATTCGCGCGCCGGTTCCACGTTCTGGTCGCGCAACCATTGCAGCGCCGTATCCGCATCGGGCGCGGGCAGCGGCAGCCGGCGGCAGCGCGACACCAGCGTGGGCAGCAACCGGTCCGGCGCGTCCGCGACCAGCAGGAAGACGGTATGGGGAGGCGGTTCTTCCAGCACCTTGAGCAAGGCGTTGGATGACACGACGTTCAGCGCATGGGCGGGATACAGCAGCGCCACGCGCCAGCCGCCACGGTGCGTGGCGGTGTTGAACCAGGATTCCAGCGAGCGGATTTGGTCGATACGGATTTCCTTGGAGGGCGCGCGCTTGGCGGCGCCCGCCGCCGGCTCGGCGTCTTCGGCCTGTTCGGCCGCGTCCGCGCCCTCTTCCACGGCCACCGCCTCGGGACGGATGCGGCGCAGGTCGGGGTGATTACCGCTGGCGAACCAGTTGCAGGCCGCGCAGTGGCCGCAAGCCAGCCCGTTCTCGGGCGTCTCGCACAGCAGGCTGGCTGCCGCCGCGATGGCGAAATCCAGCTTGCCGATGCCGGCCAGCCCGTGCACCAGCCAGGCATGCGCGAACCGGTCACGATTGCCCAGCCACGCACGGGCCGTTTCCATCTGCCAGGGGTGGAACTGGGGCGCGCTCATGCAGGAACGGCCAGCAGCTCGCGCAGGCCCGCCTCGAGGTCTGCGCGGATCTGAGCAATGGAACGGGTGGAATCGACGACTCGGATGCGGTCGGGATCGGCCTTGGCGCGGGCATGGTAGGCCTCACGGGTGCGCTCGAAGAACGCCGCGCCTTCCCGCTCGAAGCGGTCGGGCTCGCGCGCATCGGCCAGCCGCGCCCGCGCGACTTCAAGCGGCACGTCGAACAGCCAGGTCCGATCAGGACGGCCGGCGCGCATCCAGTCTTCCAGGACCGCCACGCGCTCGGCGCCCAGGCCGCGGCCGCCGCCCTGATAGGCGTAGCTGGCGTCGGTGTAGCGGTCGCAGACGACCCACGCGCCGCGCGCAATCGCCGGCTCAATGACCTGGCGGGCGTGTTCGCAACGGGCGGCAAACATCAGCAGCGTTTCGGTGTCCAGCCCCATGGCATCGTTCAGCACCAGCGCGCGCAGTTTTTCGCCAAGCGGTGTGCCGCCCGGCTCGCGGGTGGACACGACCTCAAGGCCCTGCCCCCGCAGGAAATCCGCGATCCAGTCGGTGTGCGTGCTTTTGCCCGCGCCGTCCACGCCCTCCAGCGTAATGAAGCGTCCGCGTGAGGTCATTGATCTTGTCCTTGTGCTGATTCGGGTTCGGGGTCGGCCGGCGCGTCGGCGGGCGCGGGGGTTGGCGTAGGCGTGGGTGCGGGCGTGGCGCGCTGGCCCTGACCCAGAATGTAGCGGGCGACGTTGCGGTTGTGCTCGGACAGATTGGCCGAGAACTCGCTGGTGCCGTTGCCGCGCGAGACGAAATACAGGAACTTGTGCTGTTCAGGCTGCACGGCGGCCAGCAAGGCGGCGCGGCCCGGCGCGGCGATCGGCGTGGGCGGCAGGCCCGGACGCGTGTAGGTGTTCCAGGGCGTGTCGGTCTGCAGGTCGCGCTTGCGGATGCGGCCCTGGTAGGCCTCGCCCATGCCGTAGATCACGGTCGGGTCGGTCTGCAGCAACATGCCGATCTTCAGCCGGTTGGTGAACACGCCCGACACGCGGCGGCGCTCCGGACCGTGGCCGGTTTCTTTCTCGATGATCGACGCCAGGACCAGCGCTTCATAGGGCGTGGCGACGGCCACGTCGGACTGGCGCTTGTCCCAGGTGTCGTTCAGGATGCGCTGGCCTTCCTGGTAGGCGCGGCGCAGCAGGTCAAAGTCGGTGCTGCCCGGCGTGAAGATATAGGTGTCGGGGAAGAACAGGCCTTCGGGGTGCTTGATGGTCGAGCCCAGCCGCTCCAGCAAGTCTTCGTCGCTGACGCCGTCCAGCGTCTGCTTGACGTCCGGGTTGTCGCGCAGCGCCTGGCGGATCTGGCGATAGGTCCAGCCTTCCAGGAACGTGATCTGGCGCTGGGTCATGTCGCCGCGCGCCAGGCGTTCGAGCAGCAGCCACGGCGTATCGCCATTGATCGCCTGATACCCGCCCGCCTTCATCAGCTTGTCGCGTTCAGACAGACGCGCCATCCACACGAAACCGGGCTCCCACATCGGCACGCCGGCCACGTTGAGCGCGCGCGCGACAGTGCGCGGACTGCTGCCCGGATCCACCACGAAGTCAATCTTGTCGGCCGCCAGCGTCATCGGGCGGTGCATCCACATGTAGGCACCGCCCACCGCGCCGCCAACGGCCAGAACGATGAGCAGCAGGAACCACAGGACGAAATTTGGGAGTCGCATCTTCATAAGTGTCGGAAGTTTAATGGATCGCGGGCCTTGCCCGGGACACAACCGGGGCCGGATGGCGCGGCGCGCCCCTTTGCCCATCGGGGACATGGCAAGCCCGTGCCGGGATCGGGGCTATCATCAGCACTTTGATGACGCGATAACCCCGCCGCCATGCACGCCTATTACGCTTCGATTCCCGTCCGCGCCGAAGGTTGCGCCCAATGCGCCCCGCTGGAAGATCTGACGGTCTTCACCGCCGCCGGCGCCGACGCCCTCACCTTTCTGCACGGCCAGCTCACGCAGGACGTGACCGGTCTGCCCCCGGACGCCGCCCGCCTGGCCGGCTATTGCACCGCCAAGGGCCGCCTGCTGGCCACGCTGGTCATGTGGCGCGGCGCGGGCGATGCCGATGACGCACCCCAGTTCTACGGCATGGTCCGGCAGGACCTGTCCCAGGCCCTCATCAAGCGCCTGTCCATGTTCGTGCTGCGCGCCAAGGTCAAGCTGGCCGCCGCGCCGCTGCACGTGGCCGGTGTGCAGGCCACCTCGGAACAGGCCGCCGCGCTGGAAGCCCTGACGGGCACGTTGCCGCGCGCCACCTGGCAGCGCGCGGACCTGCCGTCCGGCACGTGGATCGTCGCGCCGTCGGCCGACGACCGCCTGCGCTGGTGGTGGATCGCCTCGGACGCGCAGCTGGAACAATCCGGCGCGCTCACGCAGGCGCTGGGACTGGCGCCGGCCGCGCACTGGCATGCAGGAGACCTGGCGGCCGGCATTCCCTGGATTGCCGCCGCCACGCAGGATGTCTTCATTCCACAAACGGTCAATCTGGACCTGATCCAGGGCGTCAGCTTCACCAAGGGCTGTTATCCCGGCCAGGAAGTCGTGGCGCGCAGCCACTACCGGGGCACCGTCAAACGGCGCATGGCTTACGGCACCATTGCCGACGCCGGCCTGAAAGTCCCGGCGCTCGCGGGGGTGGATGTGTTCGACGCCGCGCAGCCCGGCGAAGCCATTGGCCGCGTGGTGCAGGCCGCCACCGACGCGGGTGTCGTGTCGGTGCTGTTCGAAACCACGCTGGCCGCGCTGCCCGAAGGCGATCTGCGTCTGGCCAGCGCCGACGGTCCCCGCATCGCGGCGGCGCCGCTGCCGTACTCGATCAATCCCTGATCCTTCCGGGCCTGCCGCACAGAAGCCCGCGCGCGCAGGCCTGGCGGTCATCGTCAGACCGCGACCCCGAACAACGCCCCCACACCGGCCGTCACGGCCATCGCCGCCGCGCCCAGCACGGTGACGCGCAACGCCGCGGGCAGTTTGGGTGCGCCGCCCGCCTTTGCGGCCATGGTGCCCAGCGCCGCCAGACAGCACACCGATGCGCCGATGACCCAGCCGATCAGGTGCGGTCCGGGCGACACCGCCGCCACCGCCAGCGGCACTGCGGCGCCTCCCGCGAACGACGCGGCCGAGGCCAGCGCCGCCTGCACCGGCCGCGCACGGTTGTGCAGCGAGATGCCCAGTTCGTCGCGCGCGTGCGCGTCCAGCGCGTCGTGGCTGGTGAGCTGGCGCGCCACCTGTTCGGCCAGATCGCGCGTCAGCCCCCGGGCCACATAAATGTCCACCAGTTCGGCCAGCTCTTCGCCGGAATTGCGCTTGAGCGAGCGTTGTTCCATGCGCAGGTCGGCGGCTTCGGTGTCGGCCTGGGTGCGCACCGACACGTATTCGCCCGCCGCCATCGACAAGGCGCCGGCCACGAGGCCCGCCAGTCCGGAAGTCAGAATGGCGCCATGCGAGGCCTGGGCCGCGGCAACGCCGGTGATGAGGCTGGCTGTCGAGACGATGCCGTCGTTGGCGCCCAGCACCGCGGCGCGCAGCCAGTTGCTGCGGAAAATTCGATGATGTTCTTTTGCTGGCATTGCCGGAAAACCCATGCGAGGCGCGACAGACGCGAGGCGCGCCAGGCATGGCCCGGCGCGCCCCGCGCGGAGTTCATCGCGGCGTCACGCGCACCGCGGTCAGCAAGCCTATCACGCACAGCGTGGCGTGTTCGCCGTCGTAGGCATGCATTTCCACCTGGCAGACCGAAAGACGCTTGCCAGGCTTGACCACGCGCCCGGTCGCGACAAAACGATCACCCTTTGCGGGCGCCAGGAAGTTCATTTTGAACTCCGACGTCAGCACGTCCTCGCCCGGTCCGAACAGCGTGAACGCGGCATAGCCGCCCGCACTGTCGGCAATGGTGGTGGAAATGCCCGCGTGCAGAAAGCCGTTCTGCTGGCAAAGGTCGGCGCGGTAAGGCAGAACGATGTCCACCCTGCCCGGCTCGACCGTGTCCAGCTTGGCGCCCAGCAGCGCCATGATGCTTTGCTGGCTGAAACTGGCCTGGACCCGCGAGGCCGGGTCCACAGCGGCGTTGGACGGCGTCACGTCAGTCCTGCTCGCGCTTGACCAGGTTGACGATGCTGGAAAAGTCCAGCTTGCCGGAGCCGCCGCCGCTGTGCAGCGAATACAGATTGCGCGCCAGCTCGCCCAGCGGAATCGAGGCACGCGCCGACAGCGCCGCCTCGGCCGCCAGGCCCAGATCCTTGAGCATCAGGTCCACGCCAAAGCCGCCGGCATAGCCCTTGGACGCCGGCGCATGCTCCATGACGCCCGGCCACGGGTTGTAGAGTTCGGTCGCCCAGTTGCGCCCCGAGCTCTTGGCGATGATGTCCGACAGCACCTTGGGATCAAGACCGTTGGCCACGCCCAGCGCCAGCGCCTCGGACGTGCCGGCCATCAGGATGCCGAGCAGCATATTGTTGCAGATCTTGGCCACCTGCCCCGCGCCTGCCGGGCCCGCATGGAAGATGTTCTTGCCCATTTTCTCGAGCACGGGACGCGCGCGTTCCAGCGAGGCTTCAGCGCCGCCCACGATGAAGGTCAGCGTGCCCGCGGCCGCGCCGCCCGTGCCGCCCGAGACCGGCGCGTCAATCATGGCAATGCCGCGCGCCTCGGCCGCCTGGGCCACCTTGCGCGCCGAATCCGGCGCGATCGTGCTGCATTCGATGACCAGCGCGCTCGAGCCGATCTTGCCGAGCAGATCCTGATCCAGGTACAGACCCTCGACGTGCTTGCTGGCCGGCAGCATCGAGATCACGACCTCGGCCCCTTCGACCGCTTCCGACGCGGACGCCGCCGCCGTCGCGCCGGCGTCGGTCAGCAGCTTGATGGCCGCCGGCACCAGGTCAAACACCTTCAGGCTGTGGCCGGCCTTGACCAGGTTCAATGCCATGGGCGCGCCCATGTTGCCCAAACCGATAAACGCGATGCTGCTCATGATGTCTTGTCTCCTGTTGCTATTGCTGTAGGTATGGATTCATCGTGACCTGCGAAACTGCGTGACCTGCGTGACGGGCAGAAGCCAAGGGCCGGCTGGCGGGCCGGCCTCTATCAGCGACCGATCAGCGCCCTTCCTGCCCCAGATCGGCTAGCGGATGCGACTCGCCTTCCGGCCAGGGTTCCTCAAAGAATTTCTGCACCCAGGCGTCGGTGGCCATGTCGATGACGGCCGGGTTCCAGCGCGGGTTCTTGTCCTTGTCGACCAGCAACGCGCGGATGCCCTCGGCAAAATCGCCATGCGCGGTGCACGCCAGCGCGGCGATGTACTCGACGCGGAACACGTCATCCAGCGACCGCAGGCGCGTGCGCTGCTGCAGCGCGAACGCCAGCCGCACCGATCCGGGCGAGCCCGCCAGCATGGTCTTGGCGGCGCGCGACAGCCACGGATCCTCGTGGTCCTTCAGGAAGGACAGTTCCTCGTAGATGTCGTCCAGCCGGTTGCCGTTGCACAGGTTGTTGACAACAAACGAGTGCTGGCGCAGCGGGCCGGGTTCCAGCGGCGTGGCCGGCTCAAGGGCGGTCAGCGCGCGGCGCAACAGGCCGTCGTTGATGGAGCGCGGCGGAATGGCGTCTTCGGCAGCGCCTGCGGCCTGGCCGGCCCACGGCTGCTGTTCCAGCGACGACAGCAGCGCGGGCCAGTCCGCGCTGTTCAGGCGGAAGTCCGCCAGCCCCGCAAAGAAGGCGTCGGACGTGTTCAACTGCGCGCCCGTCAGCGCCAGGAACACGCCGCTGCGGCCCGGCATACGGTTCAGCAGCCAGCTTCCGCCCACGTCCGGAAACAACCCGATCGAAACTTCCGGCATGGCCAGGCGGGAGGTCTCGCTGACGACGCGGTGGCTGGCGCCCATCATCAGGCCAATGCCGCCGCCCATGACGATGCCGTGGCCCCAGCACAGCACAGGCTTCGGATAGGTGTGAATGCGATAGTCCAGCCGGTATTCGCGTTCGAAGAAGGTGCGCGCGTAAGTGTTGCTCCAGCCGGACCTTCCCGCGTTCTCTTGCATGCTGCGGTACAGACCGTGCAGATCGCCGCCGGCGCAGAACGCCTTGTCGCCCGCGCCTTGCAGCACCACCAATGCCACACTGGGATCCCGCGCCCACGCGTCCAGACGGTCAGCCAGCAGGTCCACCATCTCGAGCGACAGACCGTTCAGCGTTTGCGGCGCATTCAGCGTCGCAATGCCGAAACGCATTCCATTGGCAGCGGATCTTTCTTCGAACAGCACCGGTGCATTCATCTTATGTCGGCTCCTTTTTCCAACAATTGGCGGGCAATGATCACGCGCATGATCTCGTTGGTGCCCTCCAGAATCTGATGAACGCGAGTATCGCGCACCAGACGCTCCAAGGGATAGTCTTTCAGGTAACCATAACCACCATGGATCTGTTGCGCGTCCAGGCAGATCTGGAAGCCCATGTCGGTGGCAAAGCGCTTGGCCATCGCGCAATAGGTGGACGCGTCAGCCGCGCCAGCGTCCAGTTTGCAGGCTGCAAGCCGCACCATCTGGCGCGCCGCGACCAGGTGGGTGGCCATGTCCGCGAGCTTGAATTGCAGCGCCTGGAATTCCGCCAGACGGCGGTTGAACTGGCGGCGCTCATCCATGTAACGGCGGGCAGCGTCCAGCGCGCCTTGCGCAGCGCCTACCGAGCAGGTGCCGATATTGATCCGGCCGCCGTCCAGGCCCTTCATGGCGATCTTGAAGCCCTCGCCTTCCACGCCCAGCATGTTGGCGGCCGGCACGCGGACGTTTTCAAAGGTGATGGGGCGCGTGGACTGGCTGTTCCAGCCCATCTTCTCTTCCTTGCGGCCGTAGCCGATGCCCTCGCTGTCGGCCGGAATCGCGAAGGCGCTGATGCCCGCGGCGCCCTCGCCGCCGGTGCGGGCCATCACCACCAGCAGGTCAGTGTCGCCGCCTCCGGAGATGAAGGCCTTCGCCCCGTTGACAATGTAGCTGTCGCCGTCGCGCTGCGCTCGCGTGGAAAGCGATGCCGCGTCGGAACCGGCGCCCGGCTCGGTCAGGCAATAGGAGGCCAGCTTTTCCCCGCTGGCGAGCAAAGGCCCCCAGGCGTCCCGCAGGCCCGGCTGGCCCCATTTGCCCACCATCCAGGTCGCCATGTTGTGTATCGTCAGGAACGCCGTCGTGGACGGATCCACCGCCGCCATTTCCTCGAACACCAGCGTGGCATCCAGTCGCGGCAGACCCAGGCCGCCGATGTCTTCGCTGGCGTAGATTGCGCAAAAGCCCATCTCGCCCGCCCGGGCGAAGGCTTCGCGGGGGAAGATACCCTCGGCATCCCAGCGCGCGGCGTGGGGAGCCAGTTCGCCCTCTGCGTAATCGCGCGCGGCCTGCGCAAACGCGCGCTGCTCGTCGGTCAGTTCCAAGTCCACAGCCTGTCTCCTGTTGTAGTCGGTATTGTCTGGTGGCGTTGCTGCCGTCTCGTGAACGCCAGCCCGCCGATTTTGACATGACGTTGACGTAAACGTAAACGGACACCCGGCTTAATGTTACGCCCGAAGCGGCCGGGTGTTTTGTCTTATTGACGACAATGTGCGGAGACGGCCGGCGGCGACGGCCGCCAGCAGAGAAACAGGGCGCCGCGCCGCGGCGGTGTCACGCCGGGGTGGCGATCAGGGCGTCAGTGCAGCGCGCTACAGCAGCCCCGCCGGCCTGACGCGCCCATTGCGGGCGGTCTTGGTGCGGCGGTGCTCGGCGCGGCGACGGCGCGATTCCTTGGGGTCGAAGGTCAGCCCGCGATAGATTTCCACGCGGTCACCATCGGCCAGGCGCGCGTGCGGCTCGGTGGCGCGGCCAAAGACGCCCACGCCCCGTTCCCAGGGCTTGACCACAGGAAACGCCTGCGCAAATCCGCTGGCGGCCAGCGCGTCTTCGACCGTCGCACCGTCGGGCAGGCGCACTTCCCGCTGCCACGCGTGGCCGGGCAAGGCGTAGCAGACGACGACGCCGATCTGCCCTGCCGCGGACGCCTCACTCGCCATACTTGGCCTGCGCGCGCTTGGTGAAGGAATCAATGAAGCTGGTCGCAATGCGGTTGAAGACCGGCCCCACCACCATCTCCAACGGCCGGTTCGAGAACGCATATTCCATGGTGAACAGGACCTTGCAGGCGTCTTCGGCCAGCGGCTGGAACACCCAATGGCCCACCAGGCTGGAGAACGGACCATCCACGAGTTCCAGGTCGATCCGCTCGGGATAGACGTGGGTATTGCGCGTGGTGAAGCGCTGCTTCATGCCCGCAAAGGAAATCAGGATGGAGGCCTGCATGCCGTGTTCGTCGCGGGTCTGCACCTCGGCGCCGCCACACCACGGCATGAACTCGGGGTACTTCTCCACGTCGGCGACCAGGTCGAACATCTGGGCGGCGCTGTAAGGCACCAGGACGGATCGTTGTACTTTGTGCATCGACTATCGCAAATGGCTAGAATGGCAAGATTTTACCGGCACAGCGCTTTGTGGGCCTAAATGGGCCGAAACACTGGACCAGCACATCGCGCAGAATAACGAGCAATCCCCGTTCGCAACAACCCGCAATCGGCCGGATAGCCAGATTCGCAGAATCCCAGCAAGAAGGCTTTATGAGCATTATCGACAACCGCAAGGCCACGCACGACTATTTCATCGAAGACCGCTACGAGGCCGGCCTTGTCCTGCAAGGCTGGGAAGTCAAGGCGATCCGGGACGGCCGCGTGCAGCTCAAGGAAAGCTACGTCATCGTGCGCGATGGCGAACTCTTCCTGCTCGGCATGCACGTCAGCCCCCTGCCCACGGCCTCCACGCACATCCACCCGGACGCCATGCGCACGCGCAAGCTGCTGCTCAAGGCCGAAGAAATCAGCAAGCTCATCGGCAAGGTCGAGCAGCGCGGCTACACGCTGGTGCCGCTGAATCTGCACTACAAGAACGGCCGCATCAAGCTGGACTTCGCGCTGGGCCGCGGCAAGAAGCAGTTCGACAAGCGCGACACCGCGCGTGAAA
This sequence comes from Achromobacter animicus, assembly GCF_040775605.1. Classification (NCBI taxonomy): domain Bacteria; kingdom Pseudomonadati; phylum Pseudomonadota; class Betaproteobacteria; order Burkholderiales; family Alcaligenaceae; genus Achromobacter; species Achromobacter animicus. The sequence goes on along the minus strand of NZ_JAYGJK010000001.1, from coordinate 2,612,200 downwards.
AAGACTGGGCGCGCGAAAAGGAACGCATCATGAAGCACGACACCCGCGCCCCCCGCCGCAGCAAGGACGACTGATCTACGCGGCCACCGGCAACGCCGGGCGTTCGGCCTCGTGGCCGGGGCCCACGATGCGGTTGCGCCCCGCCGACTTGGCCGCATAAAGCTTGCGGTCGGCCCGCTCAAACAGCACCTGCAGGTTCTCGCCGGGTATCCAGTCTTCCACACCCGCGCTGAACGTATACGAAATCGTGCTGCCGCCGTGCGCACACGGCGTGCGCCGCACAGAATCCAGCAGCCGCTCGGCCACCTCCAGCACCGCGTCGCTGCGCATGTCCGCAAACAGCACGCAGAACTCCTCGCCACCCACCCGGCCCACGTGATCGCCGGTACGCAGCGTAGCCGTTGCCAGCAGGCCAAAATGGCGCAGCACCGCATCGCCGGCTGCGTGGCCGTGCGTATCGTTGATGCGCTTGAAATGATCGATGTCCAGCAGCAGCAAGGTCAGCGGACGGCGCATGCGCAGGGCCTGGGCGCAATAGCGCTCGGCCTGCAACCACCACGCCTTGCGCGACATCAGACCCGTCAGGAAGTCAGTACTGGCCTCTTGTTCGCGATCAGCCAGCATGCGGTCGTGGATGATCATGATGGTGCCCAAAGTCAGGCAAGGCATGATCAGCACCCCCAGCGTCAGGAAGGCGACGCTCCACAAGGTGGGCTCCAGAAACGCCGACACCATGTCCAGCTCGACCAGGTAAACCGCCGCACGAAGCGCGCAGACCGCGGCGGAGATCAGCGTCACCACCCACACGAAACGGTAGCTGTAGCGCGAGCGGTGCGCCGGCATGTTGCGCTGGACGACGATGGCCACGGCCAGCATGAAGCCCATCTGCAGCAGCGACATTGCCACGATGCGCGGCCCCACCTGCCAGTCCACGTACGTATAGACCGCCACGACCGACAGTGCGGCCACGCAGCCCAGCGTCATCAGATGCCGGGGCACCGTCAGGCCAAGCAGCCGGCGCACGCCGGCATAGTACGCACAGAGGGCAAGCGCGATGGCCGTATTGGGCACCAGAATGGACGCCCACAGCGGCGCCTTGGTGCTCTGCAGCGCAAAAGTGGAAAACGCCAACAGCGTGAGCAGGTTGGCGCGGATGGTTTCTCGGATGCCGGCCATGCCGCTGCGCGCCAGCGACCCCAGCACGCAAAGGGAAAGCACTCCCGCCAGCGCTGCTATCAGAAGCAAATTAACGGGAGCGATCATGGGCGGGCGCGCCGCAAGGCGCGGTATCAGGTGTTGCGCGTGGACTTCACGATGGTCATGGCGGAGGCGATCATGCCGCCCACGTCGGACAGGTTGGCCGGCAGGATGAGCGTGTTGCCTTCCTTGGCCACGTTGCCGAACGCCTCGACGTAAAGCTCGGCAACCTTCAGGTTCACGGCTTCCATGCCACCCGGCTGGCGCACGGCGTCGGCGACCTGCGTGATGGCCTTGGCGGTGGCTTCGGCGATCGCCAACACCGCGGCGGCCTCGCCCTGCGCCTGGTTGATCTGCGCCTGCTTCTCGCCCTCGGAACGCGCAATGGCGGCTTCACGTTCGCCGGTGGCGATGTTGATCTGTTCCTGACGGCGGCCTTCGGAGGCGGCGATCAGCGCGCGCTTCTCGCGTTCGGCGGTGATCTGTGCCTGCATCGAGCGCAGGATTTCGTTGGGCGGCGTCAAATCCTTGATTTCGTAGCGCAGCACCTTCACACCCCAATTCAGCGCCGCCTCGTCCAGCGACGACACGATGTTGCTGTTGATGGAATCGCGCTCTTCAAAGGTGCGGTCCAGTTCCATCTTGCCGATGACCGAGCGCAGGGTCGTCTGGGCCAGCTGCGTGATCGCCGAAATGTAGTTGGACGAACCGTACGACGCGCGCATCGGGTCGGTGACCTGAAAGTACAGCACGCCGTCGACCTGAAGCTGCGTATTGTCGCGCGTGATGCAGACCTGGCTGGGCACGTCCAGCGGAATTTCCTTCAGCGAATGCTTGTAGGCCACGCGTTCGATAAAGGGAATCACGAATCCGGCGCCCGGCGACAGGACGCGGTCGAACTTGCCCAGCCGTTCGACCACCCAGGCATGCTGCTGCGGCACGATGGCGATCGCCTTGACGACGATCAGGATTGCCAGTGCAACGATGACGAGCAGCACGATGGTTGAAGTATCGATCATGGTGTGAAGCCTCTTTTCGAGTGGGTGCGCTGGCCTGCCCCGCCATGCCGGCCAAGGTTCCAGCGTTTGCCCGCGGCGCTGCGCGGGCGCGTTCTGCTATGCCGAGCCGCCGCGCTTGGGAGTAAGCACGAGGATCGAGCCGCGCAATTCAGTAATGGTGTGTTCGCCGGGCTGGGCGGCATGTCCCTTGGCCAGTTCAGCCTGCCAATGTGCGCCGCGGTACCAGACGCGCGTCGACCCGCTGTCGGACCAGGCCTCGACCGTGACAGTCTGGCCTATGTCCAGAATGACGTCGGCGTTGCGGGCGGAGTTGACCTCGCGCTTTTTCAGTACCCGCGTCTTACGCAACACCACGAGTCCCAGCAGCAGCACGACGCCGCACGCCACCAGCTCCCATTGCAGGCCCGCATTCAGCCAGGCGGCAATACCGCCGGCGGCCAGACCCAAGGCGACCAGCAGCAAATAGAAGGTTCCTGTCGCCAGCTCGCCGATGAGGGCCAGCGCGGCCAATCCCAGCCAAATCCACATAGTCTCGAGAATCGTCTGTAAGGATGAGTATCTGAGCGGATTGTACGTATTTCCGGGACGGAGCGGGAATTGCCGTGCGCCGACGGGAACATTTTCGCTGGATTATGATGTGCCCCTGGCGCGCCGGGTCGCGGGACCTTCGCGCCGCCCTTATTCACCCACACGCTTTTATGACCGCTGCAACTTCTTCTGCTCTCCCCGTCCTGATCCTGCATACCGGCGATCCGGACGACACGCTCAAAAGCCAGTTCGGCGGCTATGCCGAACAAATCATGCAGGCGGCCGGACTGACCCCAAGCGCCGTCGACATCGTCGCGGTCTACGAAGGCCAGCGTCCGCAGGCGCCCTCCAGCTACCGCGCCGCTTTGATTACCGGTTCGCCCGCCATGGTTTCGGACAAGGAACCCTGGAGCGAAGACACCGCCGCCTGGCTGCGCGAGGCCCTGGAAGCCGGCCTGCCCATGTTTGGCGTCTGCTACGGCCATCAATTGCTGGCGCACGCGTTCGGCGGCAAGGTCGGCTACAACCCCGCCGGCCGCGAAGTCGGCACCCAGACCGTCGAATTGCTGCCGACGGCCGGCGGCGATCAGCTCATGGCCGGCGTGCCGACCACCTTTCCCGCCCAGATGCTGCACGCGCAGACCGTGCTGCAACTGCCCGCGGGCGCGGCTGTGCTGGCGCGCTCGGACCTGGACGAGCACCAGATGATCCGCATCGGCCGCAACGTCTTTTCCACCCAGTTCCACCCCGAGTTCGGCCCGGACTTCATCCGGGCCCACCTTGAACGCCATGGCCGCCGCTACGCAGCCGAAAACCTCGACGTGCCGGGGCTGTCCGCCAACGTGCGCGCGACGCCCGTGGCGGCCGGCCTGCTGCGCCGGTTCCTGGAAACCTACGCGCCCGGCGCCTGACGCCTGCGCCCGCGGCTCCGCCGGCAATGCGGAGACCGCCGGCAGGGACAGCCGCAACAAGCGGAGTGCGCAGGCCGGCCAGCCTTGAGACCATAGCGCCAAGCGTACGAAATCACGCAAGAGCCAGGAGTCCCTTATGAGCCCCGCCGCCGCCCCCTTGAGCAAACAGCACGCCGCCGCCGTGGAGCGCGCCTGCCGCGCCCTGGAAGCCGACCAGCCGCCCGATCTGTCGGCGCTGGCCGAACAGGCCGGCATGAGCCGCTTCCATTTCCACCGCATTTTCAAGGCCGCCACAGGCATCACGCCCAAGGCCTATGCCAACGCCCTGCGCGCCAGCCGCGCCCGCCAGCGCCTGGAAGACAGCGCCAGCGTCACCGACGCCATGTACGACGCCGGCTTCAATTCAAGCGGACGCTTCTACGAAGCCGCCCCCGCCATCCTGGGCATGACGCCCACCGCGTTCCGCAAGAACGGCGAAGGCGTGGACATCCGGTTCGCGGTGGCGCAGTGCTCGCTGGGCGCGCTTCTGGTGGCCGCCAGCAGCACCGGCATCTGCGAAATCGCGCTGGACGAGGACCCGGACCGATTGGTCCAGAATCTGCAGGACCGCTTCCACGCCGCGAAACTGATCGGCGCCGACCCCCGGTTCGAAAGCTGGGTGGCGGACGTGGTCGGCTTTGTCGAAGATCCTTCGCGCGGCCTGGATCTGCCGCTGGACGTGCGCGGCACGGCGTTCCAGCGCAAGGTCTGGGAGGCGCTGTGCGAGATCCCGCTCGGCGAAACCGCTACGTACTCCGAAGTGGCCGAACGCATCGGCGCACCCGCCGCTGTACGCGCCGTCGCCCGCGCCTGCGCCACCAACAACATCGCGCTGGCCATCCCCTGCCACCGCGTGGTGCGCACGGACGGATCGCTGGCGGGCTACCGCTGGGGCATTGACCGCAAGCGCGAACTCATTGCCCGCGAAGCGCGGGCCGCCTGATCTGTGCGCGGCCTGATCTGGGCCCCAGACCCCTCGGTGCGCCAAAAGCAGCTTCGGGATTATCGTCCCGCCTCTTCGATGTCGCGGGGAAATCTGGGCTCATAGCACAGCAGCAGCGAAAGCCAGTGGCCGGCAGCATGGATCAAGATAGCGGGCAACATCAATAGGTTCGCTACGACAAACACCCATAAGCGGCTGTGGCGCAGGAACTGAGTGTCCAAACCCCAGGCCGCCTTGAACGAAAGCCAGGGCCAGGGGAACTTGTTGATAAGCCTTTTCGGCGCAGGCGCGGCAGCGGGGCCGTCCTCCATGTAGCGGCGGATGTACTCCCAAAACGCCAGGAGCTCGCTGGCATTGCGAGTAGGTTTACCCACGAAAGTGACTTCGATGTTATCGGTAGGAGTTCCCTGCAAATCCACACCATCGCCCCGATCCCAAACCAGAATGACAAAACCTCCGGTGCCCTCCAGTTCGCTCATGCCTTTGTCCATAAGTACCTCGGTCTTATCCCAATCCATGATACGGATGCCGCCTAGATGCTCGGGGCGTAGCAAGTAAACCTTGCGGGTAGCTCGGTTGAAACGAACGATGATGCGACGAGCGGTGAGGGATTCCAACCGAAAATACCGTAATGTGTATTTTAAGAAAATACATAGGACCGCAAACCAGAGCACCGGAAAAAGTATCAGGAAAAAGTAATCCTCACCATCCAGTGGCAAATCATCATAGTAGCCATGACCTTGACGGATGTAGTCCACGGACACGATCACGGTACGCAAGCACGCGTAGATCAGAAACCCATAAATCCATCCTAAAAATGCGGTGATTACTCCTCTCTTCTCATCGTTTGGCGTGCGAAGATCCATAGCCGAGTCGGTCAAGGCATATACCGACTCATTGTCGTAGACGTCGCTGCAAACACACTCGCCAACACCTTCGGGAGCACGAATTTCTGCCTGCCCCGGCTGGCGTTGTTGCTTGCCCAATTCTTCAGTCGCTTCCTCGTAGCTCATCAAATTTCGCGACCACTGAAAACCGCGCTCCAATAAATACATCAGTACACTGCCTTCACTGATCGTTGCATGAGTTCGATCTCCATTTCTTCTGTCGCCGCTGGACCGTTGCGGCGGTTTTTACGAAACGAGCAGTGATCCAGAAATAGTTCCAGAGCATCAGGAAGGATATATATTTCAACCGCAGCAAAAGCCAAGATCGCGAGATTCACGCTCAGGAATATGCGGAGCATCAAGACCATCCGGCCAGCCAGGGCTGTTGACAGCCTGGAGCCCGCGTTGAGCGCACGCCCTAACATTCGACTGGTTCCATACCTTCGCGATAAATGCTCCAAGTAAGCGCCCGCCGCACCCATCCCGACCGCAACGGATAGTGTGGCTGCACCTAGCTGGGCGCTAGCCCGCAAAAAGTAAAAGCCAGCTATCGAGAATCTTCTGAAGACGAAATTCTTATTGAAGTCTTGGAAGTCATAGGTTGCCCCGACTAGCGAAGCTGCGCCAGCCAAGATCCCCGCCGTCAAGCGAAGGCCACTGCGGAATACCTTGGCACCTTGCTGCACAGCAGCGCTGCCACTTTTCTCCGCAAAGCTCACCGCGCCCGCACCCACTTCGAAACCCGTTGCAGTTAGCGCCACCAGCGCCGCGACAATCTCCACATACTCCTTGCTTCGCTTGTTTTCCGCCGTCAGTCTGTTGTACAGATTCCACATTTCCAAGAAGACCAGAGTGCTTCCAATGCGGATTTCAGTCATTGGACCTTTTGCTCCCGTCCGCAGGGCCTCCTCGAACTGACGACTGGCGGAGCGGCCCATGCGTACCATTGACCCTCGGCTCAGTTCCTTGCCGTTCCGCAATTCGAGGCGATAATGCTGCGCGTATCGACCCAGGCGCGCGAGCAGCACTGACGCCGCGAGCTTGTTGAATGGGGCGTCGACAATGGCGGCAGCAGTCTTGCCCTGGAACGTTGAGTTGCCTAGCGTGTTGATCAGCATCGCACCGCCGACCAAGTAGCCGGACGGTGGACCTACGCCCGTTGAGGCATCTGCCATCGAATCGAGCATGGCGTGGCTCTTTTCGTAAAGATCCGCCAGCTTCTTTAGTCGGTTCTGCAACGCGACGGGGTCGACGGATTTCAGCGTCTCGCGCTCGCCGAAAAGTCGATTCACTTCACTTTCCATGCTCTCCTGGTTCTGCGCCAACGACCGCCAGAACAGGTTTTCTCTGGATATCCCCGCTTTGCGCCAGCGATCAAGCAGTTCCTCGCCAACGGCCGTAGCATTCATGCCGGCGACAGCCTTTCCCATTTGGTCTTCAAATAGCAAGGCCTGCTCGGTATCGTTGCGGTCAAATGTGTCGAGCGCGTCGAGAAGCGGTTCGCTCTGGAGCCAGAGTAAATGGTCCGCGGCGCGCGCGTCCTTGGCCGCGTCCGCTCTGCTGACTTCGTCGCGGTAGCGCTTGAGGAAATCCTGACGCATTTCCTCATCGATGTAGTCGGCGTACTTGCTCCAACTTTTGGCACGGCGCTCCTTGGCTGCGGCTTCCTGAACTTGCCGTTGATGCTGCGGGTTGCGAAAGTTGATGAAATCACCCCGCGATTGCAAAGTCATGTGGTTGTTGCTCATCTCGTACCCGCGATCCGAGTAACGCACGCCGTAGTTCTGCTGCTCCTTGTAATAGAGTTTCTCGGCTTCGTCCTCTACCAGTTTCCTGATGTTTTCAATGCCGAAAGCGATCGTGAACTTGCGATGGTTGGTAAGCTTTTCGCCGTCCTCGTACGCCATGAATGCATCGAGTGCGTCGACACTCGCATTGCGCCAGGCGTTCAGTTCCTGAGCAATGCCGAGAGCGTTTTCTACGACGATGGCCGCACCACGGAACCGATTGTGCGCGGCCGTGGGCCGCATTTCAGCCTGGGTCGCCTGCAGGGGTGGCGCAAGAATACTGAACGCCTGCGTTTTGAGCAGCGTACTCAATCTGGGCTGGTTTACAGCCGCGAAGTCGGCAACGCAATCAAGCTGATCAAAAGTCAGCACGCCGTCTTGCGAGCGGACACAATCCATTTCTTCGGGAGGCAGCGACGCAAGTTTGGCGATATCCACCGAGACCAACTTATCCCTGCTTGCCGGGAGCGAGCGATATCTGCGCAGCGTTTCCTTGGTCAAAGGGCATGGGCTAAAGAGCAGGCGAAGATCCTTGATGTCGTCTACGTCATGGACTTTGAACATCCACTTCCAGCCGGTGTATGCATCCATGATGCCCTGCCCCGCGGCGGGTTTCGGCTCCCACGGCTCGTCGGCATTCATATAGGCGAGGGTTCCGGCTTCCGATACCCGGTACTGGCTGTGCCATTCATAGGTCCCCGCGCTCACGCGCTGCACAAGGACGTACAGGAATCCCTGACGCAGCGGGCGTATGGCGTAAGTTGATTCGCTCACACTGCCCACTCTGCTTGGCTTATTCAAATGCTCGGGCAAAGACGGAAGGAGTTTGCGCTGTTCGGCGCTACCTCCCACGGCGCCATACCGTAGCGGAAGTATCGTGAAGGTGCGAGTGCAAGTTACCTCCGCCCCGCGATTCAAGATTCCATCGAGAAGCGTGCGATTCTCTGCACACGCATTAAAGGTGTCGTTCCAATCGAGCATTGACGTCCTCAACCATTTTTTCTGCGCATGCGCACTTGCAGCGCCTGCGCCAGGGGTTCTCGCAGCGCTTTCGCCTCGTGCAATGCGTCGTTCCATGCCGGAGAACCTTCGAGCGCCTTGCCTTGCAACGCCATCAAGGTCACGTAGTCGATTCGGTCGCTCTGTCGGCTCAGACCGATGCGATCCGCTTGAGCTAACAAGCCATGTACGAGTCCAAGCCGGGTGCCATGGCAGTTTTCGCGGTCGCCCTTCTTTTCAAGCGGCGCCCGAAGCTGGTCCGCCAGACGGTACGTGAGCGGGTCGCCCGCAAGCGCCTCCCAGCATGACTCGTCCAATTGAATAACTGGCGTGCGATACGGCTTGGTCGAACCGTGACCTGTAAAGTGTTTCCAGGCCTTGCGCTCTCGGTGGGGAAATACCAGCCACCATGATCGGACCGGCGCCAGCCAGTCCGAGATTCCCGGGAGATCCTGGCGCGCATGAAGCACGGGAAAGGCCAATTCCGTGTGAAAGCGCAGCAAATAGGTAGCGCCATCCGGGCCCTTCGCTGTCGTGGCATGGCCAAGGTGCTCGGCCAACTGAGGGGGCGACATGGCACTGGTCAGCCAGACGCAAACTGCGTCTCCGGCAATGCCAGCAACGTCGCAGAGAAAGTCGTACTGTCCTTGCAGGTTGTTCTGGGCGGAAGGCGTGAACAACCATGGGCCAATCTCGCGGAGATTCTCCAACTCTCGCTGCTGCAGTAGCGGCCAACCGGAGAATCGCTCCATCAGGTGCCTTCGGACATCAGCCTTCATGCGAGCCATTTCGATGATGGCTGTCAGTCCATGATCGGGGAGCTGGCGCAGTTCGTTTACAACGCTTTCAGAAAATGGATTCATGTGTGGCCTATCCACCGAACCGCACGATGCTGCGGCCTTCTGCGATGGCTTTCAGCAGGCATCCCACACAAACGGGTTCGCCGGGCTCCGGCGTGCCGTTGACGGAGATCGAGTTCGTGCCGCCACCGGGCTTTTGATTCATCGGACCCTCGATCAGAATGGCGACCCCATCAAGCGTGATACCTGACGCGTCGATTCGGATGGTTCCCCCCGGCCCCTTGATAGTCAGGCTCTCTGCCGCTTGGCTCTCAAAAACCTTCGTGCGCTGCCGGATCGCCTGCCCCGCCTGCAGTTCCGAGTGCCCCTCGACCGTATGCTCCTGGTGTCCGCCTATACTCACCCAATGATTCGCTGCGGTCTCGTCGCGGCGGTGGTTGCCCACTTCCTCGGTGCGGTCCTTGGCGGTGTGGATGATGTGATTGCGCCCCACGGTCAAACAGTCAACGCGCCCTATGTCATGCCGCCGGTCCTGGCCGATGTTGACCTGTTCGTCGTTGCCCACCGTCTCCATGCGGTCGTGGCCGATGATGATGGCTTCATCGTTCTCGACCTGCTCGCTGCGGTCATGGCCCACAAACGTCGACTCGTCGTTGTTGACATGGGTGTTCTGGTCCTTCTGCGCGTGGACGTAGATTTCTTCCTGGTCCTTCTCATCTTCAAAACGCAGTTCGTTGTACCCCTCGCCCTTGTGGGTCTTGCTCTTGATCGTCATCCGCGTCTTATGTCGCGGCAGTTCGTAGGGCGGCAATTGCAGGCGGTTGTAGGCGCGGCCGGTGATCACAGGCTGGTCCGGATCCCCATCGAAGTAAGAGACGATGACCTCCTGCCCAATGCGCGGGATGGCCATGTGACCCCAGGTCGCGCCGGCGATGTCCTGTGAAACGCGGATCCAGCAGGAGCTGCGTTCGTCCTCCTTGCCGAGCCGATCCCACGGGAACTGGACCTTCACCCGGCCGTACTCATCGGTATAGATCTCTTCATTGGGCGGGCCGACCACCATGGCGTTCTGCGGGCCATCGATGCGGGGCCTGGGTAGCGGTTCTGCCCGCCACTCGGCGTCGTCCGGGACCAGTTCGGCTTCGTAGCTGTAGTGCGTACCCATCTGGGCTCGTGCACTTTCCTCGGCCTGACTCGTGTGTTGGATGCCCCGGTGGACAATGCGCACCGGACGCCAGCCGCGGTTCAGGTCTTCGCGCGGATGATCGGCGAGGGTGAATGAAATGCCTGGCTGGAGCCGCGGGTCATCGCCTTCAACGAAGGCGACGCGCGAATCGCGGCGATGACCGCGCAGACGGTTCTCGGCGAAGGGCTTGCCGGCTTCGTCGAACTTGGCCCGAGCGGGATAGTCGTAGCGCTCGTAACGGCGGCCTTGGTGGTCCAGATCTCGGCCATCGCGGCTGTGCTGGTGGGTGTAGCGCGGATGGTGAAAGGTGTAGTCGCGCTGGGTCTGGCGCGCGGTGCGCACGTTCTCGGTGTACGAGAAGCGGCGCAGAGCTGGCCGCGGCTGGTCGCCGCCGGGCGTGGGGTTGTACTGAACCGGTTCATCACCGACGCGGCCATGGATGAACAGGCGGTCGCTGTGGATCAGCTTATGGCCTTCGGCACCATGGCGGAAGGAGTAGAAAAAGCCTTCCTCGCGCATGATGCGCTCGACGAAGTGATAGTCGGTGTCGCCGGCCTGCACGCAGTATTCGCGCGCCTGGTGTTCGGTGGTGCGGCGCTGCTCGTAATCCTGGTTGAGGCCATGCGCCTTGAGCACCGCCTCAGCGATCTGCGGGACGCTTTGCGACTGGAAGATGCGCCAGTCGGAACTTAGCTTCAGACGCGCGAGGCGCGGCTCGACGATGGCGGAATAGCGCGTGCGCCGAAAGCCCGTGTCGCCCTGGACGAACGACGAGACCGCGCCGTGCACGTAGCGCACGGGCTTGGAGCCGTGCCAGATCGTAAGCAACGCGGCGCGGTCCAGCACCACGCCGAAATCGATGGCGGAATTGGCGCTGGCCAGGTCCACTTCCAGCAGGAAGGTCTCGGACAACCCTTCCTGCAGCGTAAATTCGACGACTTCAAATGACTCGTCGCCAATGGTGAAAGTGAACCGCAGATCGGATTGGGTAGGAATGACGTGCTCCCGCAGCGACAGACCTTTCGCACTTGCCATGAGCGCGCGGTCCGCCTATGGAAACGCGTCCGCTGCAAATGAAGAATTTCGCAATGGACGCGAATGGAATACGGGGTCCATTACGTCACACGATCCAATCTATGGATATCAGAAGACTCTTACTTTGATCGGGGGCATCTGAAGAGAGCATTCGTCGCCGAGGCTCGACGAGCACTTTTCCATTAGCGCGGCTGCGCCCCATTCCCACGCCGTATAAAAAAAGCCCCGCGTCCCATAAGGACGCGGGGCTTTCCCTTCAACCGGCCAATCAGTTCTTGGCCAGACGCTGCCACGTATCGACAACGGTGTCCGGGTTCAGCGACATCGACAGGATGCCTTCGTCCTTCAGCCACTGCGCGAAGTCCGGATGGTCGCTGGGGCCTTGGCCGCAGATACCCACGTACTTCTTGGCGGCCAGGCAAGCCTTGATTGCACGGCGCAGCATGAACTTGACAGCTTCGTCGCGCTCGTCGAAGTCGGCGGCCAAGAGTTCCATGCCCGAGTCGCGGTCCAGGCCCAGCGTGAGCTGGGTCATGTCGTTCGAGCCGATGGAGAAGCCATCGAAGTACTGCAGGAATTCGTCGGCCAAAATGGCGTTGGACGGAACCTCGCACATCATGATCAGCTTCAGGCCGTTTTCGCCGCGCGCCAGGCCGTGCTTGGCAAGCAGGTTCACGACCTTCTCGGCCTGACCCAGCGTGCGCACGAACGGCACCATGATTTCGACGTTCGTCAGGCCCATTTCATCGCGCACCTTCTTGAGCGCTTCGCATTCCATGCGGAAGCACTCGGCGAAGTCTTCGGCGATGTAGCGCGACGCGCCGCGGAAGCCCAGCATGGGGTTCTCTTCCTCGGGCTCGTAGCGCGAGCCGCCGACCAGCTTGCGGTATTCGTTGGACTTGAAGTCCGACATGCGCACGATGACCGGCTTGGGGTAGAAGGCGGCGGCGATGGTCGCCACGCCTTCAGCCATCTTCTCGACGAAGAAGGCGCGCGGGCTGGCATGGCCGCGGGCGGCCGATTCCACGGCCTTCTTCAGCTCGCCGTCCACGTTCGGGTAGTCCAGGACCGCCTTCGGGTGGATGCCGATGTTGTTGTTGATGATGAATTCCAGGCGAGCCAGGCCGACGCCGCCGTTCGGAATCTGGGCGAAGTCGAACGCCAGTTGGGGGTTGCCCACGTTCATCATGATCTTCAGATCGATGGCGGGCATGTCGCCGCGGCGCACTTCCTCGACCTCGGTTTCGATCAGGCCGTCATAGATGCGGCCTTCGTCGCCTTCGGCGCACGACACGGTCACGGCCTGGCCTTCCTTGAGCAGGTCGGTCGCGTTGCCGCAGCCCACCACCGCCGGAATGCCCAGTTCACGCGCGATGATCGCGGCGTGGCACGTGCGGCCGCCGCGGTTCGTCACGATGGCCGAGGCGCGCTTCATCACGGGCTCCCAGTTGGGATCCGTCATGTCGGTGACCAGGACGTCGCCCGGCTGGACCTTGTCCATGTCGGAGATGTCGCCCACCACGCGCACCGGACCCGAACCGATCTTCTGGCCGATGGCACGGCCGGTGATCAGGACCTGGCCGGTCGCCTTCAGGCGGTAGCGCTGCTGCACGTCATTGACGCCCTGCTGCGACTTCACGGTTTCCGGACGCGCCTGCAGGATGTAGATCTTGCCGTCGATGCCGTCGCGGCCCCACTCGATGTCCATCGGACGCTGGTAGTGCTTTTCGATGATGACGGCGTAGCGGGCCAGTTCGTTGACCTCGTCGTCGGTCAGCGAGTAGCGGTTGCGCTCGGACACCGGCACATCCACGGTGCGCACGGCACGGCCTTCGGGGCGCTCGGGATCGAATTCCATCTTGATCAGCTTGGAGCCGATACGGCGGCCGACGATGGGATAGTGGCCCTGTTCCAGCGTGGGCTTGAAGACGTAGAACTCGTCGGGGTTGACGGCGCCCTGCACGACGGTTTCGCCCAGACCATACGACGACGTGATGAACACGACGTCCTGGAAGCCCGATTCGGTGTCGATGGTGAACATGACGCCGGCGCTGCCCTTGTCGGAACGCACCATGCGCTGGATGCCGGCCGACAACGCGACGTCGGCGTGGGCGTAGCCCTTGTGCACGCGATAGGAAATGGCGCGGTCGTTGTACAGCGACGCGAACACGTGGCGGATCTTGTCCAGCACGTCATCGATGCCCACGACGTTCAAGAAGGTTTCCTGCTGGCCGGCGAACGAGGCGTCGGGCAGGTCTTCCGCCGTGGCGGAGGAGCGCACGGCAAACGAGCCCTTGCCGTCAGCATCGAGCTTGGCAAAGGCTTCGCGGATCTGCGATTCGAACTCGGGCGAGAACGGCGCGTCGACGATCCATTGGCGAATCTGCGCGCCGGCGGTGGCCAGCTCGCGCACGTCTTCGGGATTCAGCGTGGTCAGGCGTTCGGCGATCCGCTTGTCCAGGCCGGAGGCCTTCAGGAAATCGCGGAAGGCGTCAGCGGTCGTGGCAAAGCCGCCCGGCACGCGGACACCCGCGCCAGACAGCTGGCTGATCATTTCGCCAAGAGATGCGTTCTTGCCTCCTACCGAGTCCACGTCCGTCATGCGGAGCTGCTCGAACAAAACAACATACGACATTGAAGTCACCTTTTACAATGGAATGAAAGCGAGTTTGGTCAATGGCTGAATCGTGCTGTTTTTGATGCCGGAAAAAACGAGTTTTCCGGCCTTCACAGAACCGATTTCAGACGCTGACCAAACTGGCCTTGGACCGCCCTTGGGGTGACTTATAGGGGCCTGATTGTACTCGGTGGAGTACGTCCGGCCATCTGCCTGGTTGGAATTTTTTACACATGACATCTACCCCTATCGTACGCACGGTATACATCGTTTCCGACAGTACCGGCATCACCGCGGAAACGTTCAGCCAGTCCGTGCTTTCGCAGTTCGAAGAGGTCAATTTCAAGCCCATCCGGCTGCCCTTCGTGGACACGCTGGAAAAGGCTGCGGAAGTCGCCATGCGGATCGACCGGAGCGCCCAGGACGCGGGTGTCCCGCCCATCGTTTTCAGCACCCTGGTCAACCCGGAAATCCTGGCCCGCGTTCGACAGGCGAACGGAATTTTCCTGGATCTGTTCGGCACGTTCGTCAGCCATATCGAGCAGGCGCTGGGGTTGAAGTCCAGCCATTCCATCGGCCGGTCGCATATGCAGGCCAACTCGGAAAAATACCGGAACCGGATCGACGCCATCAACTTCAGCCTGGCGCATGACGACGGCCAGTTCGTGAACCAGCTCGATCAGGCCGACGTGATCCTGGTCGGGGTCTCCCGCTGCGGCAAGACGCCCACCAGCCTGTATCTGGCCATGCAGTACGCCATCAAGGCCGCCAACTTCCCGTTGACGCCGGACGACTTCGAACGCGGCACCCTGCCCTCCACCATTGCGCCGCACCGCGCCAAGCTGTTCGGCCTGTCGATCCAGCCGGAACGCCTGGCGGAAGTCCGCAACGAACGCCGCCCCAACAGCCGCTACGCCCAACTGGAACAATGCCGCTACGAAGTGGCGGAAGCCGAACGCATGATGCGTCGCGAGGGCATTTCCTGGCTGTCCAGCACCACAAAGTCGATCGAAGAGATCGCCACCACGGTGCTGCAGGAAGTTGGACTGGATCGGGGATAAAAAAGGGCGCGCCAAGGCGCGCCCTGCTTCTGCGGCGGGAAATCAGGGACGTAGCTTGACGCGTTCGCGAGATCCAGCGCCCCAGTACTTCAGCGGCGAGAGTTCATGCTGAACCACCGCTTCGGACTCTTCCAGACGCATATCCTGCCGGCCCACGCTGCCATTGCCGGTTGCGCCTTCGATGCTCAGACGCACGTACCGCGTCTGTCCTGGC
Source organism: Achromobacter animicus (assembly GCF_040775605.1). NCBI lineage: Bacteria > Pseudomonadati > Pseudomonadota > Betaproteobacteria > Burkholderiales > Alcaligenaceae > Achromobacter > Achromobacter animicus. Next base: position 2,596,977 of record NZ_JAYGJK010000001.1, on the reverse strand, counting down.
GCCAGGGTGAACGACAGCGACTCGCCGTCGCGCAGCGTATCGATCTCGTACTTGCCCGCGGGGCGGTTCACGTAGAAGAAACTGCCCGGCTTGGACCGGCCAACCTTTATGCCATTGACGCGCAGATACGGCTGACTCGACACCACGCCAAGCGGCGCCGGCGGCTGATAGAAATAGATGCGGCCGGTGTCCGGAACCATGACGGGAATGGTGCCCGCCACATCCTTGTAGCGGGGACCGCCGCAACCGGCCAACAGGGCGGCGCCCAACGCGGCGGCAGCGATCATCTTGAAACTGCGGGTCATCGGATATCTCTACTGTCAGAGACTAGCGCAGGCCCGAAACCTGCTCGGACGAAGCGGCGCCCCAATAGCGCATCTTCAGGAGTTCGGCCTCGGCGACTTCCGGGGGATCCACCAGTTCCATGGACAGCTTGCCGACAGTGCCGGTGCTGCCCAACGATTCGGCCGTGATGCGCACGTAACGCGTCTGGCCGGGGTCGAGCTTGAAGCTGACGCCATCGCCCGTCCAATACAGGTTGGTCACGACGTAATTGCCCGCCGGACGGTCCACGAAGAAGAAGCTGCCCGGCTTGTTGCGGCCGACGACATCCTGGTTCACGCGCAGCTTATGCTGCGCCGACGCGGCAGCCGAGGGCTGGGCCTGGGGCTGGTAGAAGTAGATGCGCCCATTGCCTTGCTCCACGGGCGGCATGCGCCCCTGCAAGGATTGATACTGCGCGCCGGCACAACCGGCCAATGCGACCACCGTTGCGGCCGTTGCCGCCAATTTCAGCCAGATCTTCATTGACGCATTTCCACAGGCAAGGTGACAGGACGGTTGAGCGGCAGATAAGCCGTTTCGCCGGGCAGGTAAAAGCCGACAAGCTTTCCGGAAGACGCCACGAGGTAGGCCTCGCCCTGGCGCCGCGTCTGGACGGTGAACAGCCCGTCGAGCGCACGGTAGACGCCACCGTGCGGCAGGGCTCCCACACGCTGCCATTGCGACGCCGCCGGCAGATTGGCGATGCTGTCGTTGGGCAGTTGGGCGCTGACCATGCGAGACAACTGGATCACGCTGACCGGCTCTGAAGCCGCAACGGGAACCAAGCTGACCTTCTGCGTGGAGACGGACATGCATGCGCTCAAGGACAGCATGCCCGCGAAGGCCAACGCCGCAAACCTGCCTAAGCGGGCTGCGCCCGCGACTTTCGGAACTACCGACGACACCATTGTTACCCCGGCTACGAACGAAGTGCGTAAGTATAGGGGTGCGTCAGAAATCTACAAAACGTGTCGCGCGATCAGTAGCGCAGCGCCTCGCGTTCGCGGTTGGTGGCGCCCCAATACCGCAGTCCGGACAGGGCTTGCTGCGCAGCCTCGGGCGAGGATTCCAGGCGCAGCACCTGCTTGCCGCCGTCGATGTCGACCCTCACGTACTGGGTCTGCCCTGCCACGAGCGGCACCACCAGCGGGTCCTTGCGCTCCTTGCGATCCGTTGACGTGATCACGTCGAGCGTGCCGGCGGCGCGATCCACAAAAAAGAAGTGGCCGGCCTTGGATTTGCCGACGCGGGCGTTGTCCACCAGGATCGCCGGCGGCCGAACCTTGTCGCCATTGGCCGTCTTGGGCTGGTAGAAATAGATCCGGCCTTCGCCCGGCTCCAGCGCGGAGATCTTTGCCGACACGTCGGCGTATCGCGGCCCGGCACAGCCCGCCAGCAAGGTTGCGGCGCCCAGCGCAGCCAGGCTCAGTTTGATCCAGTTCTTCATGTATCCCCTCCCCGGGTCCAGATAAGCGGGCAGCGCATCCTGAACGCGGCCCATGTTGCATGAGCGCGGCAGTATACGGGGAGGGCTCCGCCTTCAATCGGCGGAAAAGCGGGGGGTCCTGCGCCGGATCAGGCGGGGCTGCGCACGCTCGCCTGGCGCCGCTGCTCGAACAGGCAGATCGCCGCGGCGGCGCCGACGTTCAGCGACTCCACGGCCACGGCGTCATGCGGAATGCGTACCTTCAGGCTGGCGGCCGCCAGCAGCGCCGGCGCCACGCCCTGGCCTTCGTGGCCAAAAACCCATGCGCACTGTTCAGGCAGGCGGTCCGCGAAAAGATCGCGCGAGCCGTCCAGGGCGGTCGCCACCAGCGGCACGCGCAGGCGGGGCAGCAGAGCCTCCAGGTCGGCGTGCTCGTGGATCTCGAGGGCAAAGTGCGCGCCTTGGCCACTGCGCAGCACCTTGGGCGACCACGCCGCCGCCGTCCCCGTCGCCAGGAACACGCGCTTGATGCCCGCTGCGGCGGACGTGCGCAACAGCGTACCCACGTTGCCGGGATCCTGGATACGGTCAAACAGGACGCAGGTTTCATCGACCTCTGCAGGCAGCGCTGGAACGGGCGGCGTGACCAGGAAGGCAACGCCCTGCCCGCTTTCCACCGCGGCCACGGCGTGCATCAGCCGCGCGTCCAGCGCGAGGCTGACGTTGTCCGGCACGGCCGCGGCAAGCGCGGCGATATCGGGCTGGGACAGGCGGTCCACGTCGAAGATCGCCCGATCCGGCGGGCCGTAATGTTGCAGCCAGGCCTGGCACAGATGAACACCGTCCAGCAGCACGGGTGCGCCGCGCTTACCGGCCGTGCCGGCCAGCTTGACCAGCGCCTTGACCGCCGGGTTGTCCCGGGAACTGATGTGCTTCATGAAACCAGGGCGAAAGCCTTGATGGGAGCAAAGCTGCGCCGGTGTTCGGCGCACGGGCCGTGCTCGCGCAGCCGTTGCAGATGCAGCGCCGTGCCATAGCCCTTGTGCTGATCGAACGCGTACTGCGGATACAACGTATGCAGGCGCAGCAGGTCCGCGTCGCGAGCGGTCTTGGCAAGAATGGAGGCGGCCGAGATGGCAGGCACGAGCGCGTCGCCCTTGATGACGGTTTGCACGGTGCAGCGCAACTTGGGCGCCTGATTGCCGTCCACCAGGGCCAGTTGCGGCACGGTGGCCAAGCCCTGCACCGCGCGCTGCATGGCCAGCATGGTGGCGCGCAGGATATTCAGGCTGTCGATTTCCGCGACGGTGGCGCTGGCGATGCACCAGGCAAGTGCCTGCTCCTTGATCTGCAGCGCCAATTCCTCGCGGCGGACCGCAGTCAGCACCTTGGAATCGGCCAGCCCGTCGATGAATCGTGACGGATCAAGAATGACGGCGGCCGCGTAGACCTCGCCTGCCAGTGGGCCGCGGCCAGCCTCGTCAACGCCTGCGGTCAGCAACGCAGGCTGCTCGGGCGCCACGAAAAGCTCAGGCTGCTCCATCGGCCACCTCCAGGATCGCCTGCGCGGCCAGCGCCGACGTATCGCGCAACAGGTCTTGGTGCATGGCGGTAAAGCGCGCCTCCACGCGTGCGATGAGCGCGTCGTCGGTCAACGCCTGCCAAGTCGCTTCGGCCAGTTTATCGGGCGTCGCGTCGTCCTGCAAAAGCTCAGGGACAACAAAGTCACGCAGCAGCACGTTGGGCAGACCCACCCACGGCAGGTACGGGCGCTGCTGGCCGGACTTCCAGGCCATGATGCGCCGCATCCACGGCGACAACACGTAGGAAATGACCATGGGCCGCTTGAACAGCGCCGTCTCGAGCGTAGCGGTGCCGCTGGCGACGAGGACCGCCGTGGCGGCTTCCATGACGGACCAGGCCACCGGCGCCTTGCGGTCGCCGCCCTCGCCGTGCAGGTCCTGCGCGGTGACGCAGCGCAGGCCAGGCACCGGGTGCTGCGCCAGGATTTCAAGGAATTCAGCCCGCCGCTGGTCATTGACCATGGGCACGATGCACTGCAAGGCCGGATCTTTCTTCAGCAGTTGCTGGGCGGCCTGCAGGAAGCGCGGCGCCAGCAGGCGGATCTCGGACGACCGGCTGCCGGGCAGGATCGCCAGCACGCGGGCGTTCTGGTCGATACCCAGGCGTTCGCGGGCGGCGGCGCGGTCAGGCTGCATCGGCACGGCGCCGGCCAGCGGATGGCCCACGTACGTAACCGGAATGCCTTCTTTGCGGTAGATCTCTTCCTCGAACGGAAACAGCACCAGCATGTGCGATACCGATTCGCGGATCTTGTGAATGCGTTCGTAGCGCCACGCCCAGATCGAGGGCCCAACGAAATGCACCGTCGGCGTACCCGCCTGCCGCAACTGATGCTCAAGGCGCAGGTTGAAATCGGGCGCGTCGATGCCGACGAACACAGCGGGCGGCTCGGCAAGCCAGCGGCGTTTGACGTCGCGGTAGGTGGCCAGCAGGCTGGGCAGGCGCTTGAGCGCGTCCACGTAACCGAACACGGTCAGCGCGTGCATCGGGTGCCAGGCTTCAAAATCACGGGCCTGCATCTGCGGCCCGCCGATACCCTCGCAACGCACGCCGTTGTCGCGCGCTTGCAGACCGGCAATGATGCGCCCGGCCAGCAGGTCGCCCGAAGGCTCGCCGGCCACCATGCCGATCCGGGTGCTCATGGGCGGATGATGCCGCGGGAGGCGACGTCCAGGAAGTCCAGCAACGTCTGCAGGTGTTCCGCAGCTTCGGGGATGGCCTGCTGGCGGTCGCGCAATTCGGCGCGTGCCGCGTCCAGGGACAGGCCCCGGCGGTAGATGATCTTGTAGGCTTCGCGCAGGGCCGAAATGGAGGTGGCGGAAAAACCGCGACGCTTCAGGCCTTCGACGTTTACGCCCACCGGACGGCACGGGTTGCCGGCGGCCAGGACGAACGGCGGGGTGTCCTGCATAAGCGAGCTGTTGCCGCCCGTCATGGTGTGCGCGCCCACGCGCGAGAACTGGTGCACGCCGGTCAGGCCGCCGATGATTGCCCAGTCGCCCACGTGCACGTGGCCGCCAAGCTGCACCGAGTTGGCCAGGATCGTGTGGCTGCCGATGTGGCAGTCATGGGCCACGTGAACGTAGGCCATGATCCAGTTATCGTCGCCCAACGTCGTTTCGCCGCCGTCTTGCGTGGTGCCGGTGTTCAGCGTGACAAATTCGCGGACCGTGTTGCGGTCGCCGATGGTCAGCCGGGTGGGCTCGCCCGCGTACTTCTTGTCCTGCGGCATGCCGCCGATGGAGCAGTACCGGTAGAACCGGTTGTCGCGACCGATGGTGGTCACGCCGTCGATCATGCAGTACGGGCCGATTTCGGTCCCCGCACCGACGGTCACATCGGGCCCCACCACTGCGAACGGGCCGATGACCGCGGTCGGGTCGATTTTTGCCGCCGGATCGACAACAGCGGTGGGATGGATGTTTCCTGCCATTTACTCTTCCAGGCTGCGAATCGCGCACATCAGCTTGGCCGACGCCACTTCCTGGCCATCGACGGTCGCGCGTGCTTGATACTTACAGATGCTGCGGCTCAGGCGTTCAGCTTCAACCTCGATACGCAGTTGGTCGCCCGGAACGACGGGACGGCGGAAGCGCGCGCCATCGATGCCGACCAGGTAATAGGCGGTCTTGGCGCCTTCGCACTTGAGGCCGCCGTTCTCGTCCGTGAAGGAGAACAGCGCCGAGGCCTGGGCCATAGCTTCAACGATGAGCACGCCCGGCATCACCGGATGGTGAGGAAAGTGACCGTTGAAAAACGGCTCGTTGATCGAGACGTTCTTGATGGCGACGATGGACTTGCCAGGCACCATTTCCACAACACGGTCAATCAGCAGCATCGGGTAGCGATGCGGCAGCCTCTCCATGATCCCCTTGATGTCGAGTTCCATTTTTCTATGCGTTCCTGCGAAATTAAATAAGGTGGCGGCGCGCGCGCGCCAGGGCGGCGAACGCGCCCTAATCCTTTTCCAGCGTGCGCAAACGGCGGCGCAATTGCGCCAACTGTTGTATCACGGCGGCGTTGCGCTGCCATTCGCCATGCTCCGCGTACGGGAAGACCCCGGTATAGCGGCCAGGCTTGGAAATATTGGACGTCACAGCCGTGCCGCCCGAGATATGCACGTCGTCGCCCAGCACCAGATGGCCCGAAAGCATCGCGGCGCCACCGATGGTGCAGCGCTCGCCGATGGTCGTGGAGCCTGCCACCCCGACGCACGCCGCCATCGCGGTATGCGCCCCGATGCGGCAGTTGTGGCCGATCATGATCTGGTTGTCGAGCTTCACGCCGTCAGCCAGAACGGTGTCTTCGAGTGCGCCGCGATCGACGGTGGTGTTGGCGCCGATTTCAACGTCGTCGCCGAGGGACACGCCGCCAAACTGCGGAATCTTGCCCCAGGCGCCCTTGCCCAGCGAAGGATCCGGCGCAAAGCCGAAGCCGTCGGCACCCAGCACCGATCCGCTATGCAGGATGACCCGGGCGCCGATCTTCACACCTTCGTACAGCGTGACGTTGGCATGCAGCCGGCCGTCGGGACCGATGGACGAACCAGCGCCGATGACGCAACCCGGACCCAGCACCGTGCCGCGCCCGATGCGCACGCCAGCTTCGACGACGCAGTTGGGGCCGACGCGCACACCCTCTTCGATGATGGCGTCTGGCGCGATCACGGCGGAGGGATGCGTATCTGCGGGCAAGGCGGGTCTGCGGGCAGTGTCAAACCACTGCGCGACGCGCGCGTAAAGCAGATAGGGATGCTTGCAGACGACCAATGCGAACGGCGGCCGGTCGGTGCCCTGGGCCTCAAGCGCCTCGGCGACGTCGGGAGAGACGATGACCGCCCCTGCTCCGGTTGCGCCAAGCTGGCTTTGATAGCGGGGGTTGGACAGGAAGGAGATTTCCTGAGGACCGGCCGAAGACAGGGTCCCGATGCCGCAGACCCGCATGGGGTCTGCGCCGGGAACCGCACTGATACGCCAGTCCATACCCTGGGTATTGGCGGCGCTCAACATTGCTTCGAGTGTCGGCGCGCGGGCAAGATCCAGTAAAACCGGCATGACTAGACGGGTATCGCTTTACTTGCCCAGGCTCTGAATCACCTTGTCGGTGATGTCGATGCGGGGGTTGACCGTCACTGCGTCCTGGATGATCAGGTCGTAGTTTTCCTGTTCGGCGATGCGCTTGATGGCGTCATTGGCCTTGGACACGATGCCCGAGAATTCTTCGTTGCGGCGGCGGTTGAAGTCTTCCTGGAATTCGCGGCGCTTGCGCTGCAGGTCGGTGTCCAGGTTGGCCAGTTCGCGCTGGCGCTTGACGCGGTCGGATTCCGACAGGACGGGGGCGTCCTTGTCGAACTTCTCGGCTTGCGAGCGCAGGCTGTTGTTCAGGCGTTGGAGTTCGTCGTCGCGCTTCTTGAATTCGGCTTCGATCTTGCTCTGGGCAGTCTTGGCCGGACCCGATTCGCGCAGGATGCGTTCGGTATTGACGAAACCGATCTTGGTGTTTTGCGCTTGGGCGGGGATCGCGGCAGCCGAACCGAGAATGAGCGCACCCACCAGGGCAATGGAGCCGCCCAGCTTGCCACGGCGCTTCGCGCCCAGCGTCTTCGATGATTTAAGTGCGAAATCAGACATCATGAAAATCTCACCTTCCAGTAAGGCAAAGCCAAAGTGTGTATTGTGCCACTAAACAGCAAGGACGCTGGGCCGGTGGGCCCTGCCCTTGTTTTCAAGAGTAACGCCTCGCTTAGAATCCGGTCCCGATCTGGAACTGGAAGCTTTGCTTGTCGTCGCCCGGCTTGGAATTGAGCGGCCGCGCATAAGACAACTGCAGCGGACCCATCGGCGATTGCCAGGACAGGCCCACGCCCGCCGAGAAACGCCAGCCGCACGGATCTTCGACCTCGGTATTGTCCCGGCCGCCCGTGCAGGAGAGGCCGCTGCCTGCCGACACCTGACCGGCGTCGCTGAAAATGAACCAACGCAACGTGCGGTCCTTGGACGCGCCCGGGAACGGCAGGTAGAGCTGCGCGTTTGCCACGATGCGGCGCGTGCCGCCCAGGTAGTCGCCCGTCTTGACGTCGCGCGGACCCAGCGACGAGCCTTCATAGCCGCGGACGGTGCCGATACCGCCGGCATAGACGTTCTTGATGACCGGGTAATCGTTGCTGCCGTAGCTCCGGCCCCAATCAACCATGCCGTTGAGCGCCAGCGTGTACGAGCCGCCCAGCGGCACGTAGTACTGCTGCTGCGCGGTCAGCATGGTGTATTGCAGGTCGACCGTCGACAGGTCGGCCTTCAGGCGCGTGTACGAACCCTTGGTCGGCGCCAGCGCGCTGTCACGCGTGTCCTTGGACCAGCCGGCGCTGAAAATCACCGAATTGGTCGAATCGCCATACTGGTCGACGAAGTGCTCGTAGGCCGCCGGCGAGTTGTTGTACAGGTCGATCTGGTTGCGTTCGAAGTTGGCGCCCAGGAAGACGCGGTCATACTCCGAGATCGGGATACCGAAGTTCATGCCCAGGCCCATGGCCTTGACGCGGTAATCGCCGTCGTTGTTGTTCCAGGGCTCGGTCACGCGGTAGTACGCGGATGTGGTGCGGCTGATGCCGTCCTTGGTCCAGTACGGATCGGTGTGCGACAGCACCACCGCGCGGTTCGTCTTGCTGGTGTTCAGTTGCAGCGTCAGGTTGGTGCCGCTGCCGAAGACGTTGTCTTCGCTGATGCCAGCCGACAGAATCGCCTTTTCGGACGAGCCGTAGCCCACGCCCAGATTGATCATGCCGGTGGGCTTTTCCTTCACGTCGACGTTGACGTCGACCTGGTCGGGCGAGCCCGGGACCGGATCGGTCTTGACATTGACGTCGCTGAAGTAACCCAGGCGGTCGACGCGGTCGCGCGAAGTCTTGATGTCGGCAGCGTCGTACCAAGCGGCTTCCTGCTGGCGCATTTCGCGGCGCACGACTTCGTCGCGGGTACGGGTGTTGCCGCCGATCTGGATGCGGCGCACATACACGCGGCGGCTCGGATCGACGTAGAAGGTCAGGTCGGCTTCGTGCTTGGCGCGGTCGAGCTGCGGGTTCGGGTTGACGTTGGCGAACGCGTAGCCCAGTTCACCCAGGTAGTCGGTGATCGCCTTGGCGGAATCGTTGGTCTTGGCGGCCGAGAAGGTCTCGCCAGCCTTGATCTGCACCAGGTCGTTGATTTCCTTGTCCAGGCCCAGCAGGTTGCCCGCCAGCTTTACGCTGCGCACCTTGTAGGGCTCGCCTTCATGGACGGTGATCGTGATGCGGATATCCTTGCGGTCCGGCGAAATGGTGACTTGCGGCGGCTCGACCGAGAACTCAAGGTAACCCTGATCCAGGTAGAACGAGCGCAGGCGTTCGAGGTCGCCCTCGAGCTTTTCGCGCGAGTATTTGTCGGTATCCGTGTACCAGGTCAGCCAGCCTGGGGTGGTGAGCTTGAATTCGTCCAGCAGATCGCTTTCCGAGAAGGCTTTATTGCCGACGAAACGAATTTCCTGGATGCGGGCGACCGAGCCCTCGAACACATCGAAACTGACGCCGACGCGATTGCGCGGCAGCGGCGTGACGGTGGAGGTGACTTCGACGCCGTATTTGCCCTTGGACAGATACTGCTGTTTCAGTTCGTATTCAGCGCGCTCGAGCATGGAGCGGTCGAAAATGCGGCCTTCCGCAAAACCGACCTGGGCGAGCGACGTGGTGATGGCCTTGGAGTCGAACTCGCGCATGCCGTTGAAATTAACGGAGGCGATGGTCGGACGTTCCTGGACGACCACGACGACGACATTATTGTCCGTCTGGATCTGAACGTCGGTGAAAAAGCCCGTGCCATACAAGCGGCGAATGGCTTCAGTGGCCTCTTCTTCGGTGAATTTCTCGCCGACTTTGACGGGAAGATAACCAAAGACGGTGCCGGCGTCGGTTCGTTGAATACCCTCTACGCGGATATCCCGCACGACAAAGGGTTCGAAGGCGTGGGCCAAGGCCGGCAACATCAATGCGGCGGCAACGAGACCCGGCAGTACACCCTTTTTGTGTTGAAACATCCGGCGAAAAGACATCCTTGAGTATCCTCGGTCGTGCAAATGGCGGGGGATTTTATGCTAAATCGCGTTCAAGTGAACAAACGCGTGAAATCGTTGAACAGCGCAAGCCCCATAAGGCTCGCCAATATGCCTATGCCAGCGCGTTGTCCGATGTCGATCCATCTGGCAGGCGGGGGGCTGCCCCGCACAATTTCGACGAGATAGTACAGCAGATGGCCACCATCCAGCATAGGAATGGGAAGCAAATTTAAAACGCCAAGGCTGATACTGATCAATGCGATATAGGCGATATACGCAACAATGCCAATCCGGGCGGTCTGGCCGGCATAGTCGGCAATCGTGACCGGACCGCTGACATTGCGCCACGACACGTCGCCCGTCACCATCCTGCCCATCATGCGCAGCGAAAACCAGGCGGTATCCCAGGTGCGGACGGCGCCGCGCCACAGGCTGTCGAAGACGCCATAGCGCACCGTCACCATCGGCACGTTGCCGCCCAGCTGCACGCCGACGCGGCCGATCTCCTGGCCGTTGACGACTTCGGGGCGAGGCGTGACGTTCAGGGTGACGCTGGCGCCGTTGCGCACCACGGTAAGCGCAAGCGGCTTCCCGGCGCTTTCCTGGATCTGCTTGACGAGTGCGCCGGTATCAGGGGCCGGCTGGCCATTCACGGCCACGACCAGATCGCCGGCGCGCAGGCCCGCGGCCTGCCCTTCACCGCCGTCGATCACGGCGCGCACCGCGGGCTTGGGTTGAGCCAGACGAACACCAGCGGCGGCGAGCGGGTCGCCCTCGGCCGGGTCCATCGTGTTGGGGGGAAGGTCGAGTTCGCGCTGCTGAACGGCGCCGGACGGGGTGCTGACCTCGATGCTGGCGCGCCCACCGGTGGACATCACGTCCATCAGGCGCCAGCGGGCGTCGGACCACGATGCGACTTCCTGGCCGTCGATGGCCAGGATGCGATCGCCGCCCTGCAGACCCGCGCGGGCGGCAGGCGTCTCGGCGGCGGGCGGCGCGATGATGGCGACGGGCTCCTCGGTGCCGGCCATATTCAGGCCCGCATACAGAAACACCGCAAGTATCAGATTGAAGATGGGACCGGCCGCCACGATGGCGATGCGCTGCCCGACCGGCTTGGTGTTGAACGCCGACGCCGCCACGGCGGGCGAAGCCCCGGGCGGCGCGTCGTCCAGCATCTTGACGTAACCGCCCAGCGGCAGCGCGGAAACCGCCCATTCGGTGCCGTGCCGGTCGGTGCGGCGCAGGATGACCTTGCCAAAGCCAACTGAGAAACGCAGGACCTTCACGCCACACAGGCGGGCAACCCAATAGTGCCCAAGCTCATGGAAAATGATCAGTGAGCCAAGCGCTACGGCAAAGGCCAGCAGGGTGAAAAGCATGGGGTCGGAATCTAGGAAATCAGAGGCAGGCGCGGCCCGCTATCAGGCCAGTCCGAGGTTGCCCGAAAAGGCGCGCGCCTCGGCGTCAAGCGCAAGTACGTCGTCAAGACTGCTGAGCGTAACAGATGCCTGCCGTGCTTGCCACTCGAGCGCCGCCTCGATGACCCGCGGAATCCAGGTATAGGCAAGCCGGCCTTCCAGGAAGGCGTCGACCGCAACTTCATTCGCGGCGTTGAGCGCCACGCAGGCGCCCTGCCCCGCCCGCATTGCGGCGAACGAATGGGCCAGGCAAGGAAACCGGGTCAGATCCGGCTTTTCAAAGTCGAGCCGGCCGTGGCGGGTCAGGTCCAGCGGACCGACGCCGCTCTCGATGCGATCGGGGAATCCAAGACCGTAGGCAATGGGCGTGCGCATGTCGGGCTGTCCCAACTGCGCGAGAACGGAGCCGTCGTCGTACTCAACCATTGAATGCACGACGCTCTGCGGGTGCACCACCACGTCGATCCGATCGGCGGGCATTGCGAACAGCCAATGGGCTTCGATGACCTCGAGGCCTTTGTTCAGCATGGTGGCCGAGTCGACGGAGATCTTGCGGCCCATGCTCCAGTTGGGATGGGCGCAAGCTTGCTCGGGGGTGACGTCGTGCAGGTCTTCGAGATCGCGCCCGCGGAACGGGCCGCCCGACGCGGTCAGCAACAGGCGCCGCACACCCTTTGCCGGACTATGCGGCGCATCGGCGCGTCCTTGGTGCGGCAAGCACTGGAAGATGGCGTTGTGTTCGCTATCGATAGGCAGCAGTTCGGCGCCGTTATCGCGGATTGCCTGCATGAACAGCGTGCCGGCGGCAACCAGCGCCTCTTTGTTGGCCAGCAATACGCGCTTGCCTGCACGCGCGGCGGCCAGTGCAGACGGCAAGCCTGCGGCGCCAACGATGGCGGCCATGACGGCGTCGCATTGGGTATCCGCGGCCGTGTCGGCCAGCGCCTGCGCGCCGACGCGGATTTCGGGCATGGGCTGTCCGCCCGGCCACGCGTCGATGAATTTCTGACGGGCGGCGGTGTCGGGCACCACCACGACGGCGGCCCGGCTGGCCAGCGCCTGCTCGGCAAGGCGCTGCATCCGGCTGTGCGCCGACAGCGCATAAACCGCCATCCGCTCCGGGTGGCGAGCAATTACGTCCAGCGTGCTTTCACCGATGGATCCGGTCGATCCCAGCACGACGACACGTTGAAAAGCCGTCAAAACAAGACTCCAGACAAAAGTAGCGCGAACGGCGCGACGGGCAGGATCGCATCGATGCGGTCATACACACCGCCATGGCCAGGCAAGAGCGTGCTGGAATCCTTGCGGCCCGCGCGTCGCTTGAGCAGCGATTCGAACAGGTCTCCCACAATGGACAGCACGCCCAGAACAGCGGCGATCGGCAATGCAAGCCAGAAGGTCCAGCGTTCGACCAGGGCATGACCGAAGGTGCCGTCCCACAGGCTGGACAAGCCAATCCACACCACCGCGCCCAGGACGCCGGCAATGGCGCCTTCAATGGTCTTGCCGGGACTCACGCGCGGAGCCAGTTTACGCTTGCCGAAGGCCCGGCCGGCAAAATATGCCGCAATATCAGCCACCCAGACGAGGGCGAGGAGGGACACGACGAACACCGCGCCGCGCGCCACGTACATCTGGGCCAGAACCGCCCAGGCGGCAAACGCGGCCGGCACGGAGAAGACCGACCAGGCCAGACTGGCCGGCGGCGCATCGGAACGCCCGCGCACCACGGCGGCCACGCCGCCGAACAGCCAGACGGCCGAGACGGCAGGAACCAGGTAGCGCAGCACCCAGCCCGGATCGCCGGCGCCGCTACGGTCGCCCGCCAGCCAGGCGGAGGTCAGCACCAGCATGCCGGCGAACAGCAGCACGGCGACGCCGATGGAAATGACGGGGGATGGCGGTTGCGGCAGCGTCAGGCGCAGCCACTCCCAATTGGCGCAGGCGGCCGCAAGGGCCAGCAACGCGACGAACCACCATGGATTGGCGCTCGCCATGGCGGCGGCCAGAATGGCCAACAAAACGACGGCGGTAACGATACGCTGGCCCAGCATGTGACGGTCTCCTCTTGTGCTGCCTGGAAAGACGCGCGCGTCGCGATCAGCCTATTTGGCGGCGGCTTCGCTGACTTGGGCGCTGGTGCGGCCGAAGCGGCGCTCGCGCGTGCGGTACCAATCAAAGGCGGCCATGAGTTCATTGGCGCCGAAATCCGGCCAATAGCGATCCGTGAAGTAGAACTCCGCGTACGCCATCTGCCAGATCAGGAAATTGGAAATGCGCTGTTCGCCGCCGGTGCGGATGAACAGGTCGGGCTCGGGAGCCCATGCCATGGAAAGATGCCTGGAAAGGCGCTCTTCGTCCACCCGGTCCGGGTGCGCCGCGAGGTCGGGCTCGGCCGCCAGCATGGCTCGGGTGGCTTGCAGGATGTCCCAACGGCCGCCGTAGTTGGCGGCGACAGTCAGGTGCAGCCGGTCGTTGTGCGCGGTGCGTTCCTGGGCAGCGGCAATGAGCTCGCGCAGGCGCGGCTCGAAGGCGCTTAGGTCGCCGATCACGTGCAGACGCACGCCCTGCTCTTGCAGCTTGCCGACTTCACGCTCAAGCGCCTGCACGAACAGGCGCATCAGCAGCGACACCTCTTCGGCCGGTCGGCGCCAGTTCTCGGAACTGAACGCGAACAACGTCAGGTAACGCACGCCTGCGCGTCCGCAGGCCTCGACCACGCGCCGGACGGCCTGCACGCCCTTGGCATGCCCGGCAGTGCGAGGCAGCAGGCGCCGCGTCGCCCAGCGTCCGTTGCCATCCATGATGATGGCGACGTGCTCGGGGATGTCACGGATATCGGGGACCGCCTGAGTCGAACTGGTTGCCATTAGTTTGGGGACTGCGCGCGGCGGACCGGCGAAAAAGACGAATACGGGAAAAAACCTGCGCCGTCGATTCCATCGCTACGAGGAAGTACCGCGAGGCAATGGACGGGACGGCGCATGTGCAATGAAATCCTGACGCCAGGCGGGCCGCAATGCGGCGCCTCGTGGCGTGCTGGGATTATACGGTCATGATTTCGGCTTCTTTCTGGACGACCATCTTGTCGATGTCGGCGACGGCGCGATCCGTCAGCTTCTGGACGTCATCTTGCGAACGACGCTCGTCGTCCTCGGAGATTTCCTTGTCCTTGACCAGCTTCTTGAGCGCTTCGTTGGCCTCGCGGCGCAGGTTCCGCACCGCGATCTTGGCGTCTTCGCCTTCGCTGCGCACGACCTTGGTCAGGTCGCGGCGGCGCTCTTCGGTCAGCGCGGGCATCGGCACGCGGATCGTGTCGCCCATGGAGATGGGGTTCAGACCCAGGTCCGACTCACGGATGGCCTTTTCGATCGGGCCGGCCATGTGCTTTTCGTACGGCTGCAGGCTGATGGTGCGGGCGTCGACCAGGTTCACGTTGGCGACCTGGCCCACCGGCACGGGCGAACCGTAGTATTCGACCTGCACGTGGTCCAGGATGCCGGTGTGGGCGCGGCCCGTGCGGATCTTGGCCAGGTTGGTCTTGAGCGTATCAAGCGACTTGGCCATTCTGGCCTCGGCGGATTTGCGGATTTCTGCTGCGCTCATGGAATTTCCTTTTCTTTAAACGTGTACCAACGTGCCTTCGTCCTCGCCGCTCACGACTCGCTTGAGCGCGCCGGACTTATTGATCGAAAACACCTTGATCGGCAGTTTCTGGTCGCGGCACAGCGCAAAGGCGGTGGCGTCCATGACTTCCAGACGGCGGACGATCGCCTCGTCGAAGCTGATGCGTGCATAGCGCGTTGCGGTGGGATCCTTGTTGGGATCCGCGCTGTAGATGCCGTCCACCTTGGTGGCCTTCAGCACGATCTCCGCGCCGATCTCGGCGCCGCGCAGTGCCGCAGCCGTATCGGTGGTGAAGAAGGGGTTGCCGGTGCCCGCGGCGAAGATCACGACCTTGCCCTCTTCGAGGTAGCGCAAAGCCTTCGGCCGGATGTAGGGCTCGACGACCTGATCGATATTCAGCGCGGATTGTACCCGGGTGTCGATACCCTTGTGCTTGAGCGCGTCTTGCAGCGCAAGCGCGTTCATGATGGTGGCCATCATGCCCATGTAGTCGGCGGTCGCGCGGTCCATGCCCTGCGCACCCGGGGCGACGCCACGGAAGATGTTGCCTCCGCCGATGACGATGGCCAGTTCGACGCCCGTGGCGGCGACTTCAGCGATCTCATCGGTCATACGGACGATGGTGGAGCGATTGATGCCGAATGCATCGTCGCCCATCAGCGCCTCGCCGGAAAGTTTGAGAAGAACCCGTTTGTATGCCCTGCTGCTCATAGGTGATATCCCGAAGAACAATCCGACGAAAGTGTAAGTCAAGAATGGGGTTGACCCCCAGCGCCGCGCCCGCGAGGCGGGTTGGGCGCCCCCCGAGGCGTCTGCCTTTGGGAGCCCATGCGGCGAAAAAGGCCGGACTAGAATTTAATCTAGCGCCGGCCTTTAAGCACTACCTAGAGGTCAGGCGGCGCCAGCGGCGGCGGCGGCAACCTCAGCGGCAAAGTCGCTGGTCTTCTTCTCGATACCTTCGCCGACGACGAACAGCACGAACTTGCTGATCGACGCGCCCTTTTCCTTCAGGTGCTGTTCGACCGTGTGCTTGTCGCTCTTGACGAAGGGCTGCGACAGCAGCGTCACTTCCTTCAGGAACTTCACGACCGAGCCTTCCACCATCTTGGCGACGATGTCGGCCGGCTTGCCGGATTCAGCGGCCTTCTGCTCGGCAACCGAGCGCTCGGCGGCGATGTCGGCCGGGTTCACGCCGTCGGCGTTCAGGGCCTTGGGCTTGGTGGCGGCGATGTGCATCGCCAGGTCCTTGCCCACTTCTTCGGCGCCGGTGTATTCGACCAGCACGCCGATCTTGCCGCCGTGCACGTAGCTGGCCAGCGAGTTGGCGGTCTCGATGCGCTCGAAGCGGCGGATCGAGATGTTTTCGCCGATCTTGCCGATCAGGGCGGTGCGGGTGGTTTCGACAGTGCCTTCACCGTACGGCAGTGCCGACAGCGCGGCGACGTCGGCCGGGTTCTGCGTCGCGACCAGTTCGGCCAGCTTGTTCACGAAGCCGACGAAGTCGTCGTTCTTGGCGACGAAGTCGGTTTCGCAGTTGATTTCGATGACGGCGCCCTTCTTGGCGTCGGCGGAGATGAACAGACCGATCAGGCCTTCGGCGGTGACGCGGGCAGCAGCCTTGCTGGCCTTGTTGCCCAGCTTGACGCGCAGGATTTCCTCGGCGCGGGCCAGGTCACCTTCGGCTTCCGTCAGGGCCTTCTTGCATTCCATCATGGGCGCGTCAGTCTTTTCGCGCAGTTCCTTGACCAGGGCAGCGGTAATTTCAGCCATGTTTGCTCCAAATTTTGCTAAGACACGCCCCGGCGGGCCGGGGCTGTGATTTGATTCGATGGGACGCCCGCACTGGGCGGGCCTGGAAGATGGGAGCCCAGCTTCGCAGCGCCGGCGGGGCGGAAACGGGCCGGTTTCGGCACCGCTTCCAGACCTTACCCGCCGGACATGACAACCGGCTTAGGCCTGGTTGTCTTGAACTTCGACGAACTCTTCCTGACCTTCGCCCAGTTCTTCGACCAGACCGTTCAGGTTTTGCTCGCGGCCTTCCAGGACGGCGTCGGCGATGCCCTTGGCGTACAGCGCGATGGCCTTGGCCGAGTCGTCGTTGCCGGGGATGACGTAGTCGATACCTTCGGGCGAGTGGTTGGTGTCAACCACGGCGACCACGGGGATGCCCAGCGTCTTGGCTTCGGCGATGGCGATCTTGTGGTAGCCGACGTCGATCACGAACATGGCATCGGGCAGACCGTTCATGTCCTTGATGCCGCCGATCGACTTGTTCAGCTTGTCCAGTTCGCGTTGGAACAGCAGGCCTTCCTTCTTGATCATGCGCTCGGCGCCGCCTTCGGCGACAACGGCTTCCATGTCCTTCAGGCGCTTGACCGAGGTCTTGACCGTCTTGAAGTTGGTCAGCATGCCGCCGAGCCAGCGGGCGTCGACGAAGGGCATGCCGCAACGGGCGGCTTCAGCGGCGACCAGCTCGCGAGCGGCGCGCTTCGTGCCGACGAACAGGATGTTGCCGCCGCGAGCAGCCAGCTGCTTCACGAACTTGGTGGCTTCCTGGTACTTATCAACCGTCTTTTCGAGGTTGATGATGTGAATCTTGTTGCGGTGGCCGAAGATGTACTGCGACATCTTGGGGTTCCAGTAACGGGTCTGGTGACCAAAGTGGACACCCGCTTCCAGCATTTCGCGCATCAAAGACATTTAATTCTCCAAGGGTTGGTTTCTTGCGCCGCACCTGCATCAGCATCCTGCTGACACCCTGGGTGGTGTTGCGCGCGATTTCCCGCAAAAACGCGGGATGACAAAAATTTTAACCGGGCCGGCCGATCACTGCCGCAATAACTACGACGCTCCAGGCGTGTTGCCTGTAGCGGCGCGCCTTTAACGACTTCTACTACGCTGCCGCGATAAACCCAGACGGCCGCCACACGACAAGAGACTTGCATTGCGGCTGTCCGACACTCCAGGAGTTTCCTGGAAGTTTCTTCGAGACGCACCCGGAGTTGTTTTGTTGGCGGCGAAATCCAGTTCTTCGCAAACGTGGCCGCTAGGCCCGCCCGCGCATCAGGCCGCTGTGGCAGTTCTTAAGGATCCCTTTCAGGATGCGCTTTTCAGCACACGCTTTTCAGCACACGCTTCTAAGCAATATTCCAAGAACTTAATCCAGCGCCCATACCGAACCTGCATCGCCGCTCGAAAACACTTCCGGGCTTGCAAGCACACCGCACCCAGCCAGTGTCAGCATCCATGCCCCAAGCGCCATGCCAAAAGCTTCATGCCCTAAGCGCATCCAGCCGGATTTCCGTTTGTCGCCCACTTTTTCCTCAACACCAGCAGCCTGCCCGAATTCGCTCCACAACCTTCGCTTGCGGTGAAACTTCAGGGCTTGCTACGGGATCTCAAGAAAGAACCGCGCGAAACCAGACTTCCTGCCGGGCGTGCACTAGAACCTATGCTCTAGACCTGTGCTTTGGACCCAAAGGCCAGCACCCGCCGGGTTTGGCTGGGAGCCGGATGTTCCCACCCTGATGGATGTTCTTGTCCTGACTCTTCTTGCCGGTAACCCGATTGCTCCCCAAATTTTTAGGGAAGCCTATAATTCTACTATTCTTTCAAGCAGACATTCAAGCGACTCGTCGCAAGCATTCCATGGGCACAATCACCAATCCGGCCGACCTGGCCAAGATGCGCGCCGCCTGCCAGGACGCCGCCAAAGTTCTCGATTTCATCACCCCGCACGTCAAGCCGGGGGTCACCACGGGCGAACTCGACCGCCTGTGCCTGGAATACCTGACCGACGAGCTCAAGGTGAAGTCCGCCACGGTCGGCTATGCGCCCCCGGGCTACCCGCCCTTCCCCGGCGCCATCTGTACCTCGGTCAACCATCAGGTGTGTCACGGCATCCCGGGCGACAAGGTCCTGAAAAACGGGGACTCATTGAACATCGACGTCACCATCATCAAGGATGGCTGGTTTGGCGACACGAGCCGGATTTACGCGGTGGGCGAGCAGTCCATTCTGTCCCGGCGCCTGTCCGACATCACGTTCGAGTGCATGTGGAAAGGCATCCAGCAGGTCAAGAACGGCGCCACACTGGGCGACATCGGCAATGCGATCCAGAAGCACGCCGAATCGAACGGCTTCTCGGTGGTGCGCGAATTCTGCGGCCACGGCATCGGCGAACGCTTCCATGAAGACCCGCAGGTGCTGCACTACGGCAAGCCCGGCACGGGCGTGAAGCTGGTAACCGGCATGCTGTTCACCATCGAGCCCATGATCAACGCCGGACGCCGCGAGATCCGCCAACTGGCCGACGGCTGGACCGTCGTCACCCGCGACCACAGCCTGTCCGCGCAATGGGAACACGCCGTCTGCGTGACGGAAACCGGCTACGAGGTCCTGACCCTCTCGCCCGGCATGCCCCAGCCGCCCGCGTTCATCACCGAACCCATCGTCATTCCCGCCGTCTGAAGCCCGCAGCCACCCATGACCGCCGAAATCCTTACCAAGCTGCGCGAACGTATCCAGGAATCCCGGCGGGCCGCGGTGGCCCAGTTCCGGGAACACGAACGGCCGGACATCCTGCTGACCGAATTGCGACGCATCGTGGATGCCGCCCTGCGGGATCTGGTCAAGCATTGTCCGCTGCCGATCGGCGCCACGCTGGCTGCCGTGGGCGGTTATGGCCGTGGCGAGCTCTACCCCCATTCCGACGTCGACCTGCTGATCCTGCTGCCCCACGCCCCGACGCCGGACGAAGAAAGCGCGATCGAAAAACTGGTGGCTTCGCTGTGGGATCTGGGACTGGAGCCCGGCCACAGCGTGCGCACCATCGAGGATTGCGAGCGCGAGGCGGACGCGGACATCACCGTGGAAACCGCGCTGCTGGAATCCCGCTGGCTGGCCGGCAGCCGTGTGCTGATGCGCAAATTCGATGCCGCGACCAAGTCCCGGCTTGATCCGCAGGCGTTCTTTCTGGCCAAGCGCGTCGAAATGCAGCAGCGCCATGCGCGCTACCACGACACCCCGTACGCGCTGGAGCCCAATTGCAAGGAATCGCCGGGCGGCTTGCGCGATCTGCAGGTCATTCTATGGATGGCGCGTGCAGCCGGTTTCGGCAATAACTGGCGCTCGGTGGCGCAGGCGGGGTTGCTGACCTCGTCCGAGGCGCGCGACCTGCGCAAGGCCGAGCAGGCTTTCAAGCGCCTGCGCATTGAACTGCATCTGCTGGCCAACCGGCGCGAAGACCGGGTGCTGTTCGATCTGCAGCCTGCGCTAGCCGAGGTCTACGGCATCCACGCCACCGCCACGCGGCGGGGCAGCGAACTGCTGATGCAGCGCTACTACTGGGCGGCGCGGCTCGTGACGCAGCTGAACGGCATCCTGGTGCAGAACATCGAGGAACGGCTGTTCCCGCGCCCCGACAGCGACGCGCGCGACATCGATGACGATTTCCGCAACCTGCGCGACCGCCTGGACATCATTCGGGACGACGGCTTCGAGCGCAATCCCACCCTGCTGCTGCGCGCCTTCCTGGTGATGCAGCAGCACCCCGAGCTGACCGGCATGTCGGCGCGCACGCTGCGCGCCATCTGGCATTCTCGTCACCGCATCGACGCGCAGTTCCGCCGCAACCCGGTCAACCGCAAGCTGTTCCTGCAGATCCTGCAGCAGCCGCGCGGCATCGTGCACGAACTGCGGCGCATGACCATGCTGAACATCCTGCCGCGTTATCTGCCGGTGTTCCGCCGCATCGTGGGCCAGATGCAGCACGACCTTTTCCATGCCTATACGGTGGACCAGCACACGCTGGCGGTGGTGCGCAACCTGCGGCGATTCACCATGCCCGAGCACGCGCAGGAATATCCGCTGGCCAGCCAGTTGATCGCCGGGCTGGACCGGCACTGGCTGCTGTACGTGGCGGCGCTGTTTCACGACATCGCCAAGGGCCGCGGCGGCGATCATTCCGAACTGGGTGCGCGCGAAGTGCGCAAGTTCGCAGCGGATCACGGCATGGACCCGGAAGACGCGAAACTGGTCGAGTTTTTGGTGCGTCAGCATCTGCTGATGTCGGCGGTGGCGCAAAAGCGCGATCTGTCCGATCCGGACGTCGTGCAGGAATTCGCCGCCACGGTGAAGGACGAGCGCCATCTGACGGCGCTGTATCTGCTGACGGTGGCGGACATTCGCGGCACCAGCCCCAAGGTCTGGAACGCCTGGAAGGGCAAGCTGCTGGAAGATCTGTACAAGCTGACGCTGGCGGCGCTGGGCGGCGCCCATGCCGACGCCCACACCGTCCTGGCCGAGCGCAAGGAAGAAGCAGCGCGGCTGACCCGGCTGGCCGGCCTGCGCGACGACGCGCGCGAGGCGTTCTGGAATCAGCTCGACGTGGCGTATTTCCTGCGCCATGACGCGTCCGACATCGCCTGGCACACGCGCCACCTGTATCACCAGGTCGCGCCGGCCAAAGCCGTGGTCAAGGCGCGCCCCACCGAGCAGGGCGAAGGCCTGCAGATCATGGTCTACACGCGCGACGCCCCCGACCTGTTTGTCGCCATTTGCGGTTATTTCGACGCCAAGTCGCTGTCCATTCAGGACGCGCGCATCCACACGACCCGCCATGGCTGGGCGCTGGACAGCTTCATCGTTCTGCTGCCGGAGGGCGCCAGCGACCTGCGGGCGCAGGCCACGCTGGTCGAACACGAGCTTGCCGAACGCCTGAAGGATCCGCAGGCGGCCGCGCAGGCCCAGCCCGGCCGCGGCGGTTGGTACGGTCGTGGCCGGCAATCCCGCGTGTCTCGCGTGTTTCCGGTCATGCCCCAGGCCGAACTGCAGCCGGACGAGCGCAGCACGTCATGGCGCCTGTCCGTCACGGCGACCGACCGCCCCGGGCTGCTGCACGCCCTGGCGCGCGTCTTTGCGCGTCACGAGATCAACCTGCTCATGGCCAAGATCATGACGCTGGGCGACCGCGTGGAAGACGTGTTCATTGTGGATGGATCCGCACTGGCGCGCCCCCGCAGCCAGATGCAGTTCGAACGCGACATCCTTGACGCGCTGTCGGGCGACGAGGCCCAGCAGCGCGCTGCCTGACCCGGCATCGCCAGACCCGGCCCGGACCGCATACAATCCGGGTTTTCGGCCAGGCGATGCTTGCTCACATGCAGCTCAACGACTATCTGCGCATTTTCGGTGGCAGCTTTTTCTTCGCGCTGGCCACCCTGCTGCCGTTCCTGAATCCGCCTGCGATCGCCCCCATCTTTCTTTCGCTGACCGAGGGCGCGTCCTCGGCCACGCGGGTGGTGCTGGCCAAGCGGGTCGCGATCAATGTGTGCCTGATGCTGATCGTGGCCATGGTGGCGGGCAACGTGCTCCTCAGTTTTTTCGGCATCTCGCTGTCCATCGTGCGCGTGGGCGGGGGCATGCTGGTGATCGCCAGCGCCTGGCGGCTGGTGAACTCGCCAGATGCCGACACCGAGCGGGTGGCGCGCATGGCAGAATCGTTCACGCCCGAGATGGCGAAGGCGCGCGCGTTCTATCCGCTGACCTTCCCCATCAGTTGCGGCCCCGGCTCCATCGCGGCCGCCATCACGGTGGGCGTCTCGCTGCGGGACACGAACCACGCATGGAGCCTGGTGCGGCTGGCGGGGTCCATTCCCGGCATCATCGTCGTGTCCCTGACGCTTTACGTCTGCCTGCGCTTTGCGGCGCAGATGCTGCATCGCCTGGGCGATAACGGCACGGCGGTCTTCATGCGGTTATCGGCCTTCATCATGCTGTGCCTGGGGGTGCAGATTTTCTGGGAAGGCGCGCGGGAACTGCTCCTGAGCGTGCTGACGCAGGTGATGCAACCAATTCCCGTCCCGAAGGCCTAAGCAAGTCCGGCCGCCGCGCCGGCTTCGTCCAACTCATTCCAACGCAACAATGACCTCTCGCTCAGAACGCCTGCTCCGCCTGATCGCCCTCTTCTCCTTCGGCGCGGTGGGCATCGCCCTCGTTTCCCAGCACGTCTTCGACATGCCGCCCTGCGCCTGGTGCGTGATGCAGCGCCTGATCTACCTGGTGATCGGCGTCGTTGCGCTGATCGGCGGCTTTGGCGGCGGACGCGCGCTGACGCGCATTTGCGGCTTTCTTGCTGCCCTCTTGTCGCTGTCCGGCATCGTAGCCGCCTGGTATCAGTACAGCGTTGCCGCCAACATGCTGTCGTGCGACCAGACGTTTGCCGACCGCTTCATGACCGGCATTGGGCTGGAAAGCGCCATTCCGCCGCTGTTCGGCATCTATGCCACCTGCATGGACGCCAAGGTGCCGGTGCTGGGCGTCGAGTACGCCCTGTGGAGCCTGGCGCTATTCGTGATCCTGTTCTTCATGGCCCTGCCGGTGGTGTTCCGGCGCGGCCACGCCTGAGCCGGCCGCTTCGATCCGTGCAGACGCTGAAATACCTGACCGGCTACCCGGAACCGCTGCTGGCGCAAGCGCAAAAGCTGCTGGACCAGGACAAGCTGGGCGCGGCCCTGCTTGCCCGGTATCCGGGTGGCGCGCATGAAGTGCGCACCGACAAGGCGCTGTACCAGTACGTGACGGACCTGAAGAACGCCTACATGCGCAACGGCGACCAGATCAACAAGGTGGCTTTCGACAGCAAGATCCACGTGATCCAGCATGCGCTGGGCCAGCACACCTATATCTCGCGCGTGCAGGGCGGCAAGCTGAAGGCCAAGCACGAGATCCGGGTGGCGACGCTGTTCAAGAACGTGCCCGCGGAATTCCTGAAGATGATCACCGTGCACGAACTGGCTCACCTGAAGGAAAAGGACCACAACAAGGCGTTCTACAACATGTGCCTGCGCATGGAGCCGCATTACCATCAGTACGAGTTCGACCTGCGGCTGTACCTCACGCATCTTGAGGCCACGCGCACGCCGCTATGGGAAGCGCAGGGCTAGCCATTGCCTGCGGCGCGGCCCCGCCGACGAAAAAAATGCCGTCCCGAGGGACGGCATTTTTGTCTGCGCGAAACGCCGGGAGAAATCAGGCGTCGTCGGACGTGTAGCCCATGTTGAAGCGCAGACCGCCCGCGTCTTCGTCCTTGCCGGGCTCGGAGCGCGACTGCCCCAGGCGGGCCAGGTACTCGGGCGTGATGTCGCCGGTGATGTACTGGCCGTCGAAGCACGAGGCCTCGAAGCGCGTCAGCTTGGGGTTGATGTCGCGGACCGCCTGCTGCATATCGTGCAGGTCCTGGTAGACCAGGCTGTCGGCGCCGATCGCGCGGGCGATTTCCTCGTCCGTACGGCCGGTGGCGATCAGTTCGCTTTGCGTGGGCATGTCGATGCCGTACACGTTGGGGAAGCGCACCGGAGGCGCGGCCGAGGCGAAGTACACCTTGTTGGCGCCGGCTGCGCGGGCCATGTCGACGATTTCGCGGCTGGTCGTGCCGCGCACGATGGAGTCGTCGACCAGCAGCACGTTCTTGCCCTTGAATTCCATGCCGATGGCATTGAGCTTCTGGCGCACCGACTTACGGCGCACGGCCTGCCCCGGCATGATGAACGTACGGCCCACGTAGCGGTTCTTGATGAGCCCTTCGCGATAGTCCAGGTTCAGACGCGCGGCCAGCTGCATGGCGGCCGGGCGCGAGGAATCGGGAATCGGCATGACGACGTCGATGTCGCCCAGGCGCATGTTGCGCGCAACCTTGTCGGCCAGGTATTCACCCATGCGCAGACGCGCGTCGTACACCGACACGCCGTCGATCATCGAATCGGGGCGGGCGAAGTAGACGTACTCGAAAATGCACGGCACGAGCTGGGGGTTGTCGGCGCACTGGCGGGCGACCATGCGGCCGTCCAGGTCGATGAACACGGCTTCGCCGGGCTCGACATCGCGCACGAAGGTGAAACCGCTGCCTTCGAGGGCCACGGATTCCGAGGCCGCCATCCATTCCACGCCTTCTTCGGTCTCCTGGCGGCCGATGCACAGCGGGCGGATGCCGTTGGGATCGCGGAAGGCGAGCAGGCCGTAACCGGAAATCTGGGCCACGACGGCATAGGCGCCGCGCACGCGCTTGTGCAGGGCGGCAACCGCGCGGAACATCGCGTCATCGTCCAGCGACACGCCGTTGGCGGCCGATTGCAGCTCGTGCGCCAGCACGTTCAGGAGGACTTCGGAATCGGAGTTCGTGTTGATGTGGCGGCGGTCGACGCGATAGAGCGATTCACGCAGTTCGCGCCAGTTGGTCAGGTTGCCGTTGTGGGACAACATGATGCCGAACGGGGCGTTGACGTAGAAAGGCTGGGCCTCTTCTTCGCTGGCGCTGGAGCCTGCGGTGGGGTAGCGGACCTGGCCGACGCCAGACGTGCCGGGCAGCGCGCGCATGTTGCGCGTGCGGAACACGTCGCGCACCAGGCCGTGCGCCTTGTACATATTGAACTGGTTGCCTTGCGACGTCGCAATGCCCGCGGCGTCCTGCCCGCGATGCTGCAACAGCAGCAAGCTGTCATAGAGCAGCTGGTTGACCGGCCCGCGCCCGATGACCCCTACGATTCCACACATGGTGAGATTTCCTGGTTGATTTGAAGCTAATCAGTACGGCAGCCACGTCGCCAGGGTTGGCGGCAGCCACGTCTTGATATGTTTGATGGCCTCGATGGCCGAATGCGAAAACATGGCGTCCTGCCACCATGGCTCTTGCGGCAGCGGCGTATACCCTGCGGCGGCGACCAGCGCCAGCACAATCAATAGACCACGGGCCAGCCCGAACATTCCGCCCAGGCCGTGATCGGCCGGGCTGAGTCCGGTGCTGCGGATCAGGGCGGCAAGCGTCATATTGACCAACCCCACGCCGAGCAACACGATAATGAACACCGCCGCGTAGGAGACTCCCATGCGCAGCAGCGTCGTTTCAATATAGGGCTCCAGCCAGGTATAGACCGTGGGACCCCACCAGATCGCGGCCACGAAGGCCAGCAGATAGGCGACCAGCGACAGCACCTCTTTGAGCAGGCCGCGCACCAGGCCCAGCACACCCGATACCGCCAGGATGGCCAGCACGACGAAGTCGAAGCCGGTCACTATTGGGCGGCGATGAAACCATTGTCATAGCCCAGCGTGCGCAACCGCGCCTGGGCCGCCTGAGCCGCCTCGCGCGACGGGAACGGGCCCACGCGCAGACGGTACTGCTGCTTGCCATTGATGGTGGCCTGCTCGACAAATGCGTTGGTGACCCCGGCCTGATGCAGCTTGCCGCGGCGCGACTGGGCATCTTCCGACGTGGTGTACGCGGCGATCTGCAGCACGAAGTTGCCCTTGGAGGCAGCCGGCTTGGGCGTGTCGGGCTTGGGCGCGGACGCCGGGGCGTTACGGCCTTCGAGCAGCGCCAGGGCGCGCGCGCCGTCGTCCGAGCGCGTCTCGGGCTTGGGCGGCGTCGTGGGCTTGGCCGGCTCGGGCTTGGGTTTGACCTCGGGCTTGGGCGGCGTGACCGGCGGCACGGCAGGCGTGGCCGGCTGCGTGGCGGGCGGCGTGGTGTGTGTCGTAGCTGGCGGCGTGTTGGACGCGGCGGCCACCGGCGGCACGGACGTCACGCCAGGCGGCGTGGGAACGGCGGCAGGGTCGGTGGGCGCGGAAGGCTCGGTCGGTGCGGCGGCCTGGGGTTCGGAGACCTGCGGCTGGAACGGCGTATTGCGTTCCGGCACCTTGATGGGAATGTTGTCGTCGACCGGCGTGGGCTGCGAATCGAGCACCATGGGAAGGACGATGACGGCTGCCAGCACCAGCGCTACTGCGCCCGCAAGCCTGCGACGCGCGCGGCCACGCAACTCGGCGGCCTGGACCTCGCTTGGCACGGCAGCCCGTTTGGAGGTCTGCGCCTGCTCGGCGGGATCTTTGCGTTTGAAAAAACCCATGGAAGAGAATTCCTTGCGGCGCCTTGCGGCATTGAGGCGGCGCGGCCGCCATGACGCGAATGGCCCGATTTGCCTATGCCTTGCGACCCAGAGCCTGCAAAACGGAGGCTACGGTGAGAAACGATCCGAATATCACGATTCTATCATTCTCCCCTGCCCGTTCGCGCGCTGCGGCAAAGGCCTGGGCGGGATCGGCGTAGGCCTGGATGCCGGGGGATTCGCTGCCGGCGGGCAGCGGCGGGAGCGCCGCCGCGACCTGATCCGCGAGCGCCTGGCCGGCCGTGCCGCGCGGTCCCGGAAGGCCGGCGCAATACCAGTAATCGATCCGGGAGCCCAGCTTGGCCACCACGCCGGCGAGGTCCTTGTCGTTCAGCATGCCAAACACCGCGTGGGTGTAGGGATGAAAGCCCATGTTGTCGAGGTTTTGCGCCAGCACGGCCGCGGCGTGCGGGTTGTGCGCGACGTCGAGGATTACCGTGGGCTGACCCGGCAGGATCTGGAAGCGGCCCGGCAGCGAGGCCTGCAACAGCCCCAATCGAACGGCCTGCTGCTGCACGGGCAGGCGGTCGCGCACGGATTCCAGCGCGGCCAGCGCCGCCGAGGCGTTGAGCAGTTGGTTGGCGCCGCGCAGCGCCGGATAGGCCATCGCGCTGCGGCGCTGTTCGCGACCGCCGTAGGCCCACTGCTGGCGGTCGCCGGAATAGTTGTAGTCGCGTCCGAACAGCCACAGATCTGCACCGATGGCTTCGACGTGATCCAGCAGCGACTGCGGGGGGACGGGATCGCTGCAGATGGCCGGCCGGCCGCTGCGGTAGATGTGGGCTTTTTCGAAGCCGATTTTTTCGCGCGTGTCGCCCAGCCAGTCGGTGTGGTCCAGGTCGACGCTGGTGACGATGGAGACGTCGGCATCGACGATGTTGACGGCATCCAGGCGTCCGCCCAGGCCGACTTCCAGCACCACCGCGTCCAGCCGAGACTGCGAGAACAGGCGCAGAATGGCCAGCGTGGTGAATTCAAAATAAGTCAGCGACACATCGCCGCGCGCGGCTTCGACGGCCTGGAACTGCGTGATGAGGTCTTGGTCGGAGGCGATCTGGCCATTGACGCGGGCACGCTCGTTGAAGTCGATGAGGTGCGGCGAGGTGTACAGGCCCACCTTGTAGCCAGCCGCAAGCAGGATGGCCTCGAGCATGGCACAGGTGGAACCCTTGCCGTTGGTGCCGCCGACCACGAATTTGATGCCGGGCAGCGTCAGTTGCATGCGGTCCGCGACCTGGCGCACCCGGTCCAGCCCCATGTCGATCGCCGTGGCGTGGATGGACTCCAGGTACTGCAGCCAATCGGACAGGTTGGCGGCGGCGTCAGGCGTGCGGACAGAAGACATGAGGCGGGTTCGCGAAAGGAAATCAGCCTGCGATTTTAGCAGCGTGTGCCCGGTGTTTTCCCTAATCCCCTAGGGCGCGGCACGGTATCCGCGGGCAAAAAGTGCTTGCCCATGTTTTTTTCATACGTAAAAATAAATTCATGTATGGAAAATAAAAGGAAGAGACATGACGCAGCGTTCGACTCCCAAATGGCTTGTTCGTGAAGCCGACGTACCGGGCTACAGCCCCGCCAATCACACCGGCACCCTCAACCGCCGGTTGATCAGCCCGGAGACCGTCGGCGCCCGCGGCGTAGAAGTGTTGCTGGGGGTGATCGAAAAGGGCAAAGGCGCCCTGCCGCACGCACACCCCGGCATCGAACAGGTCTGTTACCTGATTTCGGGCACCGCCCGCGCGCAGGTGCAGGACGAATGGGCCGACATGGGCCCCGGCGACTGCTGTTACTTCCCCCCGGACATCCCCCACGTCTTCACGGTGACGAGCGACGAACCGGCCCGGTTGCTGGTGATCTACACGCCCCCGTACGAAGAATCCCCCGATCGCGTGATCCGCGACTTTCCGGCGCCACCCTCAGCCGCTTGACGCGGCGTTTGCGCAGGCAGCGGCCGCGAGAGCCGCGCCTCATTACATAAATACAGGAGACACACCCATGCAATCCCTACGCCTGCTGGGCGCCGCGCTGGTCAGCGGCGCCGCCTTGATGGCGGCTGGCCCCGCCCATGCCGCCGATTACCCCAACAAACCCATCACCCTGGTCGTGCCCTTCCCCGCCGGATCGGGCACGGACGCCGTAGGACGGATCTTCGGCGCCGAGTTGTCGACCCTGCTGGGTCAGCAGGTCGTGGTGGAGAACAAGCCGGGCGCCAATGCGACGATCGCGGCCAACTACGTGGCCCGCGCCAAACCGGACGGCTATACGCTTTTCGTCACCACCAACACCTCCCATTCGGCCGCCCCCTGGCTGATGAAGAACGTGCCGTATGACCCGGTCAAGGACTTCACCCCGATTGCGCGCGGCGGCAACCTGCCCTTCATCCTGGTCGTGAATCCCAAGCGCCCCTGGAAGACGGTGGGCGACCTGGTGGCCGACGCCAAGAAGAATCCTGGCCGAATCACCTACGCCAGCGGCAACAGCACCGGCATCGTCGCGGGCGCCACGCTGGCCAACCGCGCCAAGATCGACATCCTGCACGTGCCTTATAAAGGCACGCCGCAGAGCCTGACCGACGTGGTCGGCGGACAGGTGGACTTCATGTTCACGGACCTGACCTCTGGCCTGCCCTTCGTGCAATCAGGCCAGCTGCGCGCGCTGGCCGTCTCCACCGCCGAGCGCAGCGCCATCGTGCCCGACCTGCCTTCGATGGCCGAAGCGGGCGTGCCGGACTTCGACCTGAACTCCTGGAACGGCTACTTCGGCCCTGCAGGCATGCCGCCCGAGATCGTGGCCAAGCTGAATGCGGCCATCAACCAGATCGTGGCAAAGCCCGACGTGAAAAAGCGCCTGGCGGGACTGGGGTTTGACGCCTTCTCGAGCACGCCCGAAGCCTTCGCGCAGTTTGTTGGCGAACAGCGCGACCTGTGGGGCAAGCTGATCCGTGACGCGGGGATCGAGCAGCAATGATCGACCAGCCCCTGCCTGAAACGCCGGTTGCCGGGCCGCTGGCCGGCGTGCGCATCCTGGATCTGAGCTCGGTGGTGATGGGGCCGTACGCAACCCAGGTCCTGGCGGACCTGGGCGCGGACGTCATCAAGGTGGAGTCGCCGGCGGGGGACAACATGCGGGCCGTCGGCCCCATGCGCAACCCCGGCATGG
This sequence comes from Achromobacter animicus, assembly GCF_040775605.1. Taxonomy (NCBI): domain Bacteria; kingdom Pseudomonadati; phylum Pseudomonadota; class Betaproteobacteria; order Burkholderiales; family Alcaligenaceae; genus Achromobacter; species Achromobacter animicus. Next base: position 2,566,912 of record NZ_JAYGJK010000001.1, on the reverse strand, counting down.
GGCATCTCTACCTGCACCTGAACCGCAACAAGCGCTCGATCGTGCTGGACTTGAAGACGCCCGAAGGCCTGGAAGCCTGCCTGAAACTGGCCGAAAGCTGCGACGCCCTCCTCTACAACATTCGCCCGCAAGCGATGGCGCGGCTGGGCCTGTCGTACGAAGCGGTTACGGCGCGCAATCCGCGCATCGTCTACGTGGGCGCCTATGGGTTCGGCGAGGCTGGCCCCTATGCCGGCCGCCCCGCCTACGACGACCTGATCCAGGGGCAGACCGGCATTGCCGCGCTGTCCGCGCAGCAAAGCGGCGACGTCCCGCGCTACGCGCCACTGACGCTGGCGGACCGGGCCGTCGGCCTGCACGTCGGCATTGCGCTGGTGTCCGCGGTGCTGAGCGCCCGGACGCTGGGCCGCGGACAGCCGGTGGAGATCCCCATGTTCGAGGGCATGGCGCACATGGTGCTGGGCGACCACCTGGGCGGATCGACCTTCGAGCCGCCGATGGGACCCACCGGTTACGCGCGCCTCTTGGCGCCGCATCGCCGGCCGTACGCCACGTCTGACGGCTACATCTGCCTGCTGATCTACAACGACAAGCACTGGCGCAATTTCTTTGAACTGATCGGGCGGCCGGAGCTGTCGCAGGACCCGCGTTTCAGCACCCATGGCGCCCGCGCCGCGCACATCAGCGAGGTCTATGCCTTCGTGGCAGAGGTGATCGCCACCCGCCCCAGCGACGACTGGCTGCGCGAGCTGGCGCGCGCCGATATTCCAGCCTCGCAGCTCTACACCATCGACGGCCTGATCCAGGACGAGCACCTGACCGCGACCGGTTTCATCCAGGAAATGGACCACCCCTCGGAAGGCCGCATCCGCACCACCGGGACGCTCGGCCGGTACGCCGGCACGCCGACCTCGATACGCCGCCCCGCCCCGCGGCTGGGCGAGCACAGCCGCGAGGTGCTGGCCGAAGCGGGCTACAGACAGGAACAGATCGACGCCATGCTTGCCCGTGGCATTACCCAGGACGGAAACAACGATGGACTTTGAATTCACCCCGGAACAGCTGGCGTTGCGCGACGCCGTATCCCGCATCTGCGAACGCTATCCCGACGAATACTGGCTGGAACGCGACCGCGAAGGCGGCTTTCCGGAACCGCTGCACGCCGACCTGGCGCGCGACGGCTGGCTGGGCATCGCCATGCCGCAGGAATACGGCGGCGCGGGCCTGGGCATGACCGAAGCTGCGCTGATGATGCAGACCATCGCGGCGTCAGGCGCCGGCTTCACGGGCGCCTCGGCCGTCCACATGAACATCTTCGGGCTGAATCCGGTGGTGGTGTTTGGCACCGACGAGCAGCGCGGCCGCTGGCTTGAACCGCTGATCGCCGGCCGGGAAAAAGCCTGCTTTGCGGTCACCGAGCCGGACGCGGGGCTGGACACGACCAAGCTGAGCACCCGCGCCGTGCGCCAGGGCGACGAATACATCGTGCATGGCCGCAAGATCTGGATTTCGACCGCGCAGGTGGCCAGCAAGATGCTGCTGCTGGCGCGCACCACCCCGCTGTCCCAGGTGGAAAAGCCCACGCAGGGCCTGTCGCTCTTCTACACCGACCTGGACCGCGAAAAGATCGAGGTGCGGGAGATCGAGAAGATGGGCCGCAAGGCCGTGGATTCGAACATGCTGTTCATCGACGGCCTGCGGATTCCGGTCGCCGACCGCATCGGCGAGGAAGGCCGTGGCTTTGAATACATCCTGCACGGCCTGAACCCCGAGCGCATCCTGATCGCCGCCGAAGCGGTGGGGATCGGGCGCGCCGCGCTGGACCGGGCGGTCAAGTACGCTGGCGAACGCACCGTGTTCGGCCGCCCCATCGGCAAGAACCAGGGCATCCAGCATCCGCTCGCCCAGGCCTGGATGCAGCTTGAGGCCGCAGACCTGATGGTGTTCAAGGCAGCCAGCCTGTACGACGCGGGCAAGCCGTGCGGCCCCGCCGCCAATTCGGCAAAGTACCTGGCGGCCGAGGCCGGCTACAACGCCTGCCAGACGGCAGTGATGACGCTGGGCGGGATGGGGTATGCCAAGGAGTACCACGTGGAGCGGCTGCTGCGCGAAAGCTTCATCCCGCGCATCGCGCCGGTCAGCCCGCAGCTCATCATGTGCTTCATCGCGGAAAAGGTGCTGGGGCTGCCCAAGTCGTATTGAGCGGACGGCGGCAGGCGCGGGTCAGGCCTGCTGCTCCAGTCCCGTGCAGGCCGCCCGCAGGATGCGGGCGTAGGTTTCCTGTTCTGGCTCGATCCGGTAGATCGGGCCGCCCACCGAAATGGCGTAGTGTTCGCCGGACAGCGTGACCGGCCAGGCAATCGCGCCCACGTCGGCAATGGACTCGCCGCTGTTCATGAACCATCCCCGCTGCCGCGCGGCGTCCAGGTCCGCCAGCAGCGCCTCGCGGGTGACGAGCGTCCGGTCGTTGTAGCGGGTCATGGGAATGTCCGCCAGCAAGGCGTCACGGGCCGGTTCGTCCAGCAGCGACAGCAGCGCCTTTCCCAGCGAATTTGCGTGAACATCCTTGAACTCGCCTGCAACGGGCGCGTATCGGATCGTATGCGGCGAATCCAGAACATCGAGGTAAACAACGCGCCCGTCCGGCGACAGCTTGGCAAAGACCACGGTTTCCCGGGTAGCGTCCCTTAATTCGACAAGACTGGGATAGACGCGATCCAGAACTGGATCGGCCCGGGCGATGCGCTGGGCCATGGCGAGCAGCCGGCCTGTCGGGTAATAGCCCTGGCGGCGGCCCGTTTCATAGAGGTAGCCCAGGCTGGTCAGCGTGCGGATCAGCGCCAGGCAGCTGGACACGGGCACATCGAGCAACCGGGCCAATTCCGACAAGGGCAGCGCGCGTTTCTCGCGGGCGAAGGTTTCGATGATTTCGATAACTCGCAACGCCGTCTTGACACTCATTGCCCGATCCAGACTCTTAGCACGTGAACCATCCATTTGCGCAAGGCTAAAGTTCCCTGCGAGGGTGCCGTTATGGTAACTGAGAATTTCCTGAAAACAGCGCGTTCTCCGAGACGCCCCCCTCGCCGTTGGAGTGATCATGGCCGTAACCCCGTTAGCCCCCGCAGCGTTCGCGTCGTTACCGGTTTCGACCGTTATCGCCACGCCCGACCCTGCTGCCACCGCCACGCCGGCGCCCGCGACCACCGACAGCAGCGCCTCCGGCGGCGCCACGTCCGACCAGGCGAATTCGCAAAAAATGCCCCTGGATAAGGCGCTGGATGAGATCAACGAACAGATGAAGGCCTGGTCGACCCAGCTTCAGTTCGAAATCGACCCGAACGTGCACCAGGTGGTGGTGTCGGTGATCGATGCGGAGTCGGGAGACGTCCTGCGCACCATCCCCAGCGAAGCGGTGCTGAAGATCGCCAAGATGATCGTGAACATGCAAGGGAACGGTATCAAGACGTCGGCCTGATCCGGCACTTAAAACACCGTTCGCCAAGATTGACGCGCGGCCCGGTGAGAGAACCGCCGAATTAGGCCCGCCTTATGCCTTTACCCGGCCAATAGCCGGGATCACATTTTTGTCAGAATTGCATCGCTAGGAAGGAATTTCACATGGCCACCATTACCAACCTCGGTTCGAATTCAGGCTTGCCCCTCGAGGACATCCTCTCGAAGCTGGAAGCCGCCGAGGAAAAGAGGCTGCAGCAGTACACCGTACGGCAGACCAGCTTCGAGACCCGCGTTACGGCGTTCGGCCAGCTCAAGAGCGCCGTGGAAGCCGTGCAGAAGGCTGCCGCCGCGCTCGGCAAGCCCGAGACGCTGGGCGCCGTGAAAGGCAGCGTGACCGGCGGCGACGCCCTCACCGCGACCGTGGCTGCCGAAGGCGCCGTGGCCGGCGAGTACACGATCAACGTGAAGAACGTTGCCACTTCCCAGACCCTGCAATCGGGTGCGGTTGCGGACCGCAAGGCGTCCAACGGCGCCACGGGTTCGTTTGAAATCGAACTGGCCGACGGCACCAAGAAGACCGTCGACCTGAAGGGCGACACCTCGCTGAACGGCATCGTCAAGGCAGTCAACGCCGACGACACGCTGGGCGTGCGCGCCACCGTCATCACCGACGGCGACGGCAAGAGCTACCTGATGATGACCGCCAAGAACACGGGCGTTCAGGCCTCGGTCAAGTCCATCACGGTGACGGGCGACCAGTCGCTCAAGGACGTCCTGTCCTATAGCAGCACCGACGCCGCCAACAGCAAGATGACGGCCACGGCCGCCGTCGACGCTGAAATCGACATCAACGGCATCACGATCAAGAGTGGCACGAACAACATTTCGACCGCCATCGACGGCGTCACGCTCAACCTGTCCTCGAAGACGGAAGACGGCAAGCCGATCAAGCTGAAGCTGGAAAGCGACCCCTCGGTGGCCAGCAAAGCCATCCAGAGCTTCGTCACCGCCTACAACACGCTGCAGACGACGATCAAGAACCTGACGGCCTTCGACGCCGCCGCCGCCACCAATCAGCCGCTGACCGGCGACGGCACGACGCGCGCCATCCAGTCGTCCCTGGCGGGTGCGCTGCAGGTGCTGTCGGGCGAAGGCTCCCTGCGCTCGCTGGCCGACCTGGGCATCACGACCAACCCGCAGACGCGCCAGCTCACGCTGGACCAGACCAAGCTGGACAAGGCACTGTCCACGAACGGCGCCGACGTCTCGCGCTTGCTGACCGGCACGAACGGACTGGCCGCCAATTTCGAAAAGGCCACGAAGGACATCCTGAGCGACACCGGTTCGATCAAGACCAAGACCGACGGCCTGGCCAAATCGATCGCCACCGTGAAAGACCAGTACACGCGCGCCAAGGCAGCCGGTGAAGCCCAGCTTGAGCTGATGCGCGCCCAGTTCGTCCAATTGGACAAATTCGTTGCGCAGCAATCGGTCACGGCCAACTATCTGACGCAGCAATTCGCGGCCATGAACAAGTCGTCGAAGTGATAACCGAGAAGATGCATTAAATGACGTACGCCGCGCGCCGCCCCACAGGCTCATACTCTGTCCGCTCCTACGCCGATATCGGCCTGGAGACCCAAGTGATGAGCGCCACGCCGGAAAGGCTGATCACCCTGCTTTACCAGGGTGCGCGCGCGGCAATCGGACAAGCGCGCCTGCACATGCAGGAAGGTCGCGTCGCCGAACGCGGGACAGCTATCACCAAGGCAATCAAGATCGTCGACGAGGGCCTGAAGATGGGCCTGAACATGGAAGCCGGCGGCGACATCGCCGCCAACCTGAGCCGGTTGTACGACTACATCGTCCGCACGCTGCTCATGGCAAACCTTAAAGCGGACGTCGAGCAGCTCGACATCGCAGACCGCCTGCTGGCGGACCTTTCCGACGCCTGGCAGACCTCCATCGATCGGCCTGCCCCGGACGCAACGCTTTGATGGCCCCCACAACGACTATTGCCAGCCATCGCTCGCCCGAGATTTCTATGACGTCGCTCACCCAGTACTCCGCCATCCTGGAACAGTATCAGGAGATCGCCCAATCAACGGGCGAGATGTTGACGGCCGCCCAGGCCGGCGACTGGGACACCGCGCTTGTGCACGGTCAGCTCTACTGTGAACAGGTCGAACGCCTGCGGCATGCCGAGCCGTCCAGTCCGCTGGACGAGGCCGGCCGCAGCATGAAATACGACCTGCTTGTGCGCATTCTTGAAAACGATGCCATGACGCGTGATCTGGCGCTGCCCCAGTTGGCGCGGCTGGGCGAACTGCTGGGACGCATGAAGCGCCAGCAGACCCTGCTGTCGGCCTACGGCAACCAGGCGTCTGACCAATGAGCATCGGTCCCGCCGCGCTTGGCAACGTCCTGGTGCAGCGGTTGGACGCCGTGCTGGGCACGACGATGTCCGCCGCGAACGCCAACCAGATTTCCGGCGCGCGGCCGGACGCGGTCAGCCAGCCTGGCAGCCCGGAGAAGGCCGGGCCGTCGGACGGCTCCGCGCGCGATACCCGGCAAGGCATACAGACTGGCGGCGCCCGAGGCGACCGCCAGAATACTGTTGTCGACCCCAAAACCGCTGCCGCGCTGGCGCTGGCCGCCCGCGGCCTGGTCACCAGCAGCGACACGACGGCCTCGGCGCCGACCACGTTGGGCACGACCGCCCGCACCATCCTTGCCCTGCTCGCGCAGTACCCCGAAGCGGCCCCGGCCGTGCAAGGGCGCGCGCCGCTGTGGAGCGCCGACGCGCAGGGCGGACAGCAGGCGGGCGGTGCGGCCCCCGGCGGACAACCCGCTGCGGCCCAATCGGGTCAGCCCGCGCAGGCAGGTCAGCCCGGCCAGCCCGCCGCGGCGACGACCACCCCGCTTCCGGCTTCGACCACCCTGCCGGCTGGCGCCCCTGCCGCCGCGCCGTCGGCCACCGCAGCCGCCGACGCCGCCAACGCCAAGCCGGGCGCCGGGCACCCGGCGGGCCAGGCCGGTGGCGCGAAAGGGGCCGAAGCCGCAACGCATGCCTCGCTGGCCGCAGGCGGCCCGTCCGCCCGCGCGCTGGGCCAGGCGTTGCGCACTGCCCTGCAGACCAGCGGGCTCTTTTACGAATCGCACCTGACCGACATGGTCTTCGGTCGCAAGAACCCGGCCACACTGGAAAACGAACCCCAGGCCAGGATGTCGCGCGACACCGCCGCGCACGCCAGCACCCAGGCACGCAGCCGCGGCGAAGCCGCCGGCGCCAGCCGCTCCGGCGCCGGTGCAGATGCGCCCTCGGCCTCGGGAACGTCGTCTTCATCATCCACGCCCGGCGCGCCGATCACCGGCATCCATCAGGATCTGACCGTGCTGGTGCGCCAGCAACTGGACGTGCTGGCCAACCAGACTTTGAACTGGCAAGGCGAAGCCTGGCCCGGCACCCCGATGGAGTGGGAAGTCGAGCGCGACCCCTACGGCGAGGACCGCGAATCGGCCGTGCCGACCTGGGCCACGCGCGTGAAGCTGGACCTGCCGCGCCTGGGCCTGGTCGACGCCCGCCTGAACCTGGCCGGAGACCAGATCGTGCTGCAGCTGATTGCGCCGCACAGCGCGGCCGAGATCAACGATTCGTCGGACATGCTACGCTCGCGCCTGTTGGCCGCCGGGCTGACCCTGAGCAATCTGACCGTGAACGTGGTTGAACCCCGTCTCGTCATCCCCAACGATTTCTGATGAACACCCCTCCCTCCCCCGCGGACGCCGGCCCGAACGCCAACCGTAACGCGGCGGTCGCCATCTCGTACGACGAAAGCGACGGCGCGCCGCGCGTGGTCGCCAAGGGCTACGGCCAGTTGGCGGACACGATTGTCCGGGCGGCCGAGGAAAACGGGCTGTACGTGCACGAATCGCGCGAACTGGTGGGTCTGCTCATGCAGGTCGACCTGGATGCACATATTCCTCCCCAACTCTATGTCGCGGTGGCAGAATTGCTCGCCTGGCTGTACCGCCTGGAATCGCGCGACATCCCCCAGGCCGCGCGGCCCGAAATCTCTACCTAAGGACGATCACCGTGTTGGATGCCGCCGATCCGGAATTCCTGCTGACCCGGCCGGAAGACATGCGCTCAGCGCTCTTCGAGCTGACGCACCCCGACAGCCACATCCTGGTGCGCGACGCCGCGGACCGGGAGATCGCCGTGCTGATCCTGGGCGCCGACAAGCAGACCCGCCAGTTCTTCTGGCGGCCGCGCGACTACGACGGCGCGGACTTTGAACAGTCCGACAGCATGGGTCTGCTCAGCGGCACGACCTTCCACTTCAATGCCACCGCCTATGGCGGCGTGCAGATCCGCTTCCGCATCCAGCGCCCGGAAGTCATCCATTTCGATGACGGCAGCGCGGCGCTGATGTCGCCCTTTCCCGATCGTCTTGCCCGCATCCAGCGCCGCAAGATGTTCCGCGCCTCGATGATCTCCAGCGCCAGCCGCTGTCTGGCCACGTGGCAACCGGCGCCCGCGGACAAGCCCGTGGGCTTTACCGTGCGCGACATCTCGGTGGACGGCGTGGGCTTGCGCGTGGGTCTGGCGGTGGGCGAGCTGCCCGAGCGCGGCGCGGTGATGGAAGACGTTGAGCTGGATTTCGGCGAACTCGGCAAACTGAGCGCCGACCTGGAAGTGCGCAACATCTATCCGGTATCGGGGCAGCCGATGGCCTCGGCCGAAGGCAGCAGCGACGGCGAGGCGCCCAAGCACGTGTCGCTGACGGGCGAGCCGCCGGTCAGCCATGTGGGCGCACTGTTCATGAACCTGAACGCGCGCCAGGAGAACTGGCTGCAGCAGGTGGTGTGGCGCCTGGAGAAAGGCGCGCAGCGCAACTGACGGCGGGCTGCCGGAAGGCGCAACCCCAAGGACGCGACTGAAACGCAAAAGGCCTTCCCGCGGGAAGGCCTTTGTACAAGTCGTGGGCCTTACACGGCCATCGACGAGATTTCCTTGTAGGCCGCCACCAGCTTGTTGCGCACCTGGACCGCCGTCTGGAAGCCAAGGCTTGCCTTCTGCAAGTCGATCATGACGTCGTTCAAGGAAATATCGGGAGCGCCCAGCTCGAAGGCCTTGGCCTGATTGCTGGCCGCGTTCTGCGCGGCGGTCACGCGACGGATGGAGCGCTGCAGTTCCGCGGCAAACCCGTCGGGTTGCGCCACGGCGTCGCCGGCGCCCAGATTACCGGTCTCCGCCTTGCTCACGACCGCGCGCATCTGCTGGAGCATGCCTTCGATGCCGGACAAGCCTGATACAGCCATTACCTATTCCTTGCTGGTGGGGGATTACGCCAAAGTGCACACGCAGCGTAACTCCGATCGGACCGGTCCATAGCCGACAAGAACCGCCAAAAAACCCGACATTTCAACGAATGCGGACACCCCTTGCCGGGGATACGGCCCCGCTTTGCGCCTCGTCATCGACATAGGGCTTAAGTAACGCCAAAAAACGGCTGTTTTCATCGATTGGGATTGCTGTCTCAGGGGCAATAATCCACGCTCTCCCCAGACCAGAAGCACGTTGCATGTGTAATCGGCCCTACCCAGACATGAAGTCATTTTCCCTGCTCCGCGAAGCCAGCGGGAGCCGTCAATGAATCAGCAGGCTACCCTGAGCTCGTCGCTTCTGGCCAAGTTCCCCGTGCTGGAACGGGTCCGTGCGCTTCCCAAGCCCGTCCTGATCGGCGCCGCCGCAGCCCTCGTCGCGGTGATCGTCGCCGTGGCCATGTGGAGCAGCGAACCGAAATACAAGGTGCTGTTCTCGAACCTGGACGACCGCGATGGCGGCGCCATCGTGACCGCCCTGGGCTCGATGAACGTGCCCTACCGCTACAACGAAAACGGCACCGCGCTGCTCGTGCCGGCCGACCGCGTCTATGACGCCCGGCTGCAGCTTGCGTCGCAAGGCCTGCCGCGCGGCGGTTCCGTCGGCTTCGAGCTGATGGACAACGCCCGCTTCGGCGCCAGCCAGTTTGCCGAACAGATCAACTACCAGCGCGGTCTGGAGGGCGAGCTGGCCCGTTCGATCGAAGCCATGCACACCGTGCAGCACGCCCGCGTCCACCTGGCCATGCCGCGCCAGTCGCTGTTCGTGCGCGAGCGCCAGGCGCCCACCGCCTCCGTGCTGCTGAACCTGTACCCGGGCCGCAGCCTGAGCGACGCCCAGGTCTCCGCGATCTCGTGGCTGGTGGCTTCCAGCGTGCCGGAACTGACCGCCGAAAGCGTGTCCATCGTCGACCAGAACGGCCGCCTGCTGTCCTCCCCGCTGGGTGAAGGCCGCGGCATGGACGCCGATCAGCTTCGCTTCGTGCGCGAGATCGAGCAGCGTACCGTCGAACGCATCCTCACCATCCTGAATCCCCTGGTCGGCCCCGGCAACGTGCACGCCCAGGCCACGGCGGACGTCGACTTCTCGCGCCGCGAGGAAACGTCCGAGGTTTATCGTCCCAACCAGGAACCTGGCCAGGCCGCCGTGCGCAGCCAGCAGACCAGCGATTCCACGCAGCGCGGCGTCGGCCCCGCTCAGGGCGTGCCCGGCGCGCTGTCGAACCAGGCCCCCGCCAACGCGCAGGCGCCCATCGCCAATCCGCCGCAGCAACAGCCGCCGCGTCCCGGCCAGCCGCCCCAGGCCAACGCGCAGCAGCAGCAACAACAACAGCAGCAGACCGGCACCCAGGCTGCCGCCGCCAACCTGAACGAACGCCGCGACGCGACGACGAACTACGAAGTCGACCGCACCATCAGCCACATCAAGCAGCCGACGGGCAACCTCAAGCGCATGTCGGTGGCCGTGGTCGTGAACTACGTGCGCGACAAGGACGGCGAACTGCAGGCCCTTCCGCCCGAGGAACTGAACAAGCTGACCAACCTGGTGCGCGAAGCCATGGGCTATTCCGAAGGCCGCGGCGACTCGCTCAACCTGGTCAACAGCCAGTTCAACGACGGCCCGCCGCCGCTGCCGATGTGGCGCGATCCGGAAATGATCTCGCTGTTCAAGACGATCCTGCTCTGGCTGGTCGGTGGCGTCCTGGCCCTGTGGCTGTACCGCAAGATTCGCCGCTCGGTCACCGAGTACCTGTACCCGCCGGTGGATCCGGAGCAGGCCGAAGCCGAGCGCGCCGAAGCCGCCCGCGAAGCGCAGGACCTGGCCCGCGCCAAGGAAACCGACCGCTATCAGGACAACCTTGAGCGCGCACGCACCATGGCCAACAAGGATCCGCGCGCTGTCGCGATGGTCCTGCGCACCTGGATGACCAAAGATGAAAAATGATTCCCTGCCGATGGACGGCATGACGCGCAGCGCCGTCCTGATGATGTCGCTGGGCGAAGACGCCGCGGCTGAAGTGTTCAAGTACCTGAGCGCCCGAGAAGTCCAGCAGGTCGGCGCCGCGATGGCCAGCCTGAAACAGGTCACGCGCAACGACGTCGCCGTCGTGCTGGAGGAGTTCCGCCTGGAAGCCGACCAGTTCATGGCCGTGACGCTGGGCTCGGACGACTACATCCGCAGCGTGCTGACCAAGGCGCTGGGCAGCGATCGCGCCGCCGGCCTGATCGAAGACATTCTGGAAGCCGGCGACGGCGGCAGCGGCATCGATGCGCTGAACTGGCTGGATCCGAACACCGTGGCCGAACTGATCGGCGACGAGCACCCGCAGATCATCGCGACCATCCTGGTTCACCTGGAGCGCGACCGCGCGGCCGGCGTGCTGGCCCTGCTGACCGACCGCCTGCGCAACGACGTGATGCTGCGTATCGCCACGTTCGGCGGCGTGCAGCCGGCGGCGCTGTCCGAGCTGACCGAAGTGCTGAATTCCGTGCTGGCCGGCCAGGGCGCCAAGCGCAGCAAGATGGGCGGCGTGCGCACCGCGGCCGAGATCCTGAACATGATGAACTCGACGCAGGAAGAGACCGTGGTCGCCAGCCTGCGCGAACGCGACAACGACCTGGCGCAGAAGATCATCGACGAGATGTTCGTCTTCGACAACCTGCTCGACGTCGAGGACCGCGCCATCCAGCTCATCCTCAAGGAAATCGACAACGACACGCTCATGGTCGCGCTCAAGGGCGCCCAGGAAGAGCTGCGCGCCAAGTTCCTGCGCAACATGTCCAGCCGTGCGGCCGAAATGCTGCGCGAGGACCTGGAAGCCCAGGGCCCGATCCGCATGTCGAAGGTCGAGACCGAACAGAAGAAGATTCTGCAGATCGCGCGCCGCCTGGCGGAAAGCGGCCAGATCGTGCTGGGCAATTCCGGAGACGACGCGTATGTCTGAAGCGGACAACGGCGCGGCGACGCTCATCTCGCGCAGCGCCGCCTGGCGTCGCTGGCAGATGCTGTCGTTCGACGAGCCGGCGCCCGTCGAAGTCGAACCCGAGCCCGAACCCGATCCGGGTCCCGATCCCGCCGTGGTGATGGCGCAGTTGCGCGCCCAGGCCATCGCGGAAGGTCACGAGGAAGGCTTGGCGCGCGGTCACGCCGCGGGCATGGAAGCCGGCCAGCAGGCGGGCTACGAGGCCGGCCTTGCCGCCGGCCGCGAAGCCGGTCATGCGGAAGGCCTGGCCCAAGGCCGCGAACAGGGCGCCGCCGAAGCGCAACGCCTGCACACGCTGGTCGAAGCCTGCGCGGTGTCGATTGGCGCGCTGGAAGAAAAGATGGGCCAGAGCCTCTTGACGCTGGCCCTGGACATCGCCCAGCAAGTGGTCCGCACCACCCTCGCGGAACAGCCAGAGACAGTGGTGAACGCGGTTCGCGACGTTCTGCACATCAATCCGACGGCCGGCGGCCAAATGCGCCTGTGGGCCAATCCGGAAGATATCGAACTGATCCGCCTGCACCTGGCCGACGAACTGAAAGAAGGCCATTGGCGCGTGCTGGCCGATGAATCCATCCTGCGCGGCGGCTGCCGCGCCGAGACGCCTTTCGGCGACATCGACGCCACCCTGCAGACCCGCTGGCGCCGCGTGGCCGCCTCGCTCGGCCGCAACGCAACCTGGGAGGAGCCGGTGTGAACGGCAATCCGGCCTCCGAGCAATCCGGCCAGGCGCCCCTCGCGGGCGCCGCAACCGCTTCCGCGGCGGCCAAGCCGACCGCGCCCGTGCTCGACCGCTGGCAGACGCAGCTTGAGATCGGCTCGATCCGCGCGGCGTCCACCGATCCTTGGCTGGTCAGCGGCAAGATCACGCGGGCCACGGGCCTGGTGCTGCACGCCACCGGCCTGCGCCTGCCCGTCGGCGCCGCCGCCCGCATCGAGATCGCGCGCGGCCACGACCATTGGGCCGACGCCGAAGTCGTGGGCTTTGACGGCCACACGCTGTACCTGATGCCGCAGGCCGATATTTCCGGCCTGCCGCCCGGCGCGCGCGTCGTGCCCGGCGAACCGCCCGTGCAGCGCCAGATTCCGCTGCCGCGCAAGGCCGAACTGAACGGCAACGCCAAGCCCCAGCTTGGCCGCCACCTGCCCGTCGGCAACGCGCTGCTTGGCCGCGTGCTGGATGGCGCCGGCCGCCCGCTGGACGGACTGGGTCCGCTGACGGGCGCCGAACTTGCCCCCCTGTCCGCCCAACCGATCAACCCGCTGTCGCGCGCGCCCATCGATACGGTGCTGGACACCGGCGTGCGCGCCATCAACGGTCTGCTGACCGTCGGCCGCGGCCAGCGCATGGGTCTGTTCGCAGGGTCCGGCGTGGGTAAATCGGTGCTGCTGGGCATGATGGCCCGCTACACCAAGGCCGACGTCATCGTCGTCGGACTGATCGGCGAGCGGGGCCGCGAAGTCAAGGAATTCATCGAGCACAACCTGGGTCCCGAAGGCCTGGCGCGCTCGGTCGTGGTGGCAGCACCAGCCGACGTGTCGGCGCTGCTGCGCCTGCAGGGCGCCGCCTATGCGACGCGCCTGGCCGAGCATTTCCGTGACCAGGGCCTGGACGTGCTGCTGATCATGGACTCGCTGACCCGCTACGCAATGGCGCAACGGGAAATCGCGCTGGCCATCGGCGAACCGCCCGCCACCAAGGGCTATCCGCCGTCGGTGTTTGCCAAGCTGCCCACGCTGGTGGAACGCGCGGGCATGGGCGCGCCCGGTCCGTCCGGCAAGGCCGGGTCCATCACGGCGTTCTATACCGTGCTGGCCGAAGGCGACGACCAGCAGGACCCGATCGCCGACTCGGCGCGCGCCATTCTGGACGGTCACGTCGTGCTGTCGCGGCACCTGGCCGAATCGGGCCACTACCCCGCCATCGACATCGAAGCGTCGATCTCGCGGGCAATGACTTCGCTCATCACGCCGCAGCAGTTCTCGATCGTGCGCCGCTTCAAGCAAAGCCTGTCGCGCTACCAGCGCAATCGCGACCTCATCGCCGTCGGCGCTTACGCCGCCGGCAACGACCCGCAACTGGACGACGCCATCGCGCGCTACCCGCGCCTGGAAGCCTTCCTGCAGCAGGACATCGGCGAGAACGTCGGCTACGAAGACGCCGTCAATCAATTGCGAGCCAGTTTCGAATCACGGGACACCTATGCCTAGCCAACTGCCTCTGGACATGCTGATCAACCTGGCCAAGGAGAGCACGGACGAAGCCGCGCGCCTGCTGGGCCGGTTGACCGCCGAACGCAGCAATGCGCAGCGCCAGCTTTCCATGCTGCACGACTACCGCCAGGACTACCTCGAGCGCCTTCAGACGGCGATGACGAGCGGCATGGCGGCCAGCGACTGCCACAACTATCAGCGCTTCATCGGCACGCTGGACGACGCGATCGGCCAGCAGCAAGGCGTGCTGCGCCAGGCCGAGGAAAACCTGTCCAAGGGCCAGCTCTACTGGCAGCAGGAAAAGCGCAAGCTCAACTCCTACGATGCCCTGGCGCAGCGCGAGCAGCGCGCCCAGGCCCTCGTGGAATCGCGCCGCGAACAGCGCGCCAACGACGAATACTCCGCCCGCCTGGTCCAGCGCCAGGCCAGCGGCATGCATTAAGCAGTTCCTCACAGGAAGCCCCAGATGACCGCTCCCCTGCCCTTGACCTTGCTCGCACCGGCCGCCCCGACGTCGCCCAACGACGCGCTCGGCGCCAAACCGGCTGCCGCGGACAAGAAAGATAAAGGCCCCTCGTTTTCGGACGTGCTGGCGCAAAAGCGTCCGGCGCAGCAGCAGCCCAACCAGTCCGCCGACGCACGGCCCGCGAACGGCAACAGCAAGACGCCGTTCAAGGACGGCAAAGCCAGCGATCCGGCCAGCACGGCCGAAGGCGCAGCCGCCGGCGCCATCAATGATGCGGTGCAGACCGCCGCCCAGGCCGAAGCCGGCGCGCTCGCCGTCGCCGCACAACAGCCGGTGGCCGCCTCTGACCTGCCGCAACAGGCATTGGAGATTGCGGCCCAGGCCGCCGAGCAGGTGCAGCTCGCGCGCGGCAATGCGGCTGCCACCGCCAGCGCCATGAATCAGGGCGCCGCCGTGCTGACGGCCGCGCTGAACGCCGCCGACACGCTGGCGCCGCAGGCCGCTCAGCAGACACCGGCAGCCGCGACCGCCGGTCAGGCGCAGGCCGCCGCCGCGCAGATCGCTCGCGAAGCCGAAGCCGCGCTGCCGGTCGTCACTGCCGCCGTCAAGCCGGGCTCCGCGCCGGTTGCTCAGGCGCCCGTCGACGCCAAGGCAACGGTCGAGGCCGACGCCCCGAAGGCCGCCCTGGACCTGCCGCTGCCGCGCGTCGCGCGCGACGTGCCTGCCGACCAAAAGGACGCCGCTCCGGCGCTGCCCGCCCATGTTGCCGACGAAGAGCAGCCCGACCTGCTTGCCGGCTCGGCCCCGCAATTCCAGGCGCCGCAGCATGGCGCCAATCCGCAGGAAGCGCTGGCCCACGCGCTGGCCGCCGCCACGCAACGCCAGGCGCTGCCGGTCGTCAACCAGGCCGCCATCGCGCAGCCCATCGTTCCCGTCGTCATGCAAGTGGCCACGCCGGTCGGCGCCACGCACTGGGGCACCGAACTTGGCCAGCAGATGGTCATGATGAGCAACAACGTGCGCCAGGGCATGCAGACCGCCGAACTGCGGCTGGATCCGCCGGACCTCGGTCCGCTGCGCGTCAGCCT
Organism: Achromobacter animicus; assembly: GCF_040775605.1. Lineage (NCBI taxonomy): Bacteria > Pseudomonadati > Pseudomonadota > Betaproteobacteria > Burkholderiales > Alcaligenaceae > Achromobacter > Achromobacter animicus. The sequence continues at coordinate 2,551,313 of NZ_JAYGJK010000001.1, read as the reverse complement.
GAACCTGGCGGACGGCGTGGCTAGCGCCTCGTTCGTGTCGGCGCATGCGTCGGTACGCCAGGCGATCGAAGTCGCCATTCCGCAGTTGCAGCAGGCGCTTGCCCAGGCCGGCATCTCGCTGGGCCAGACCAGCGTCGGTGAACAAGCCGCGCAGCAGGAATTCGCGCAACAGAACGGCAATGGCTCGCAGCGTCAGCAAGGCGGCGGCGTCGCCGTGGCGGACAGCGGGGCAGATGCCGCGCAGCCCGCAGTGACGGCGTCGCGCAACGCCAACGCATTGGTCGACACGTTCGCGTAATGATCCGGCGGCCCGTGTCCGGCAACGGATGCGGGCAGTGCAGCAATAGCTTGAGATACGCGGCTTTCGCCCTGTTTTTCGCCTCCAAGCGGCGGCGTGAATTCGGGCAGAATGCTTTCATCCACTAAGAATCCGTTTTCACCAGCGGCAAACACGCATCGAACTCCAGATGGCGACAATCAAACCCATTCCCGCGCCGGCACGCGACGCGAAGTCCTCCGGCGGCATTGGCCGCATCCTTCGGCCGCTGCTGGCGATCCTGGTGCTGCTGCTGGTTGCCGCGGCCAGCGCCGGCGCGACCTGGTTCATCACGCAGCGTCTGCAGCAACCGCAAGGCGGCGCTCCGGTGCAGCTTGGCGTGGGCCAGGTGCCTGGCGGCCAACCCGGCCAGCCGGGTCAGCCCGGCCAGGCCGGCGGCGTGCAAGGCCAGCCCGGCCAAGGCCCGCAGGCCACGCCGACGACCTTCGTCGCGCCGTCTGCCACCCCGATCGCCGTGCCCGCGCCGATCTTCGTGCCGATCGAAGCCTTCACCGTCACGCTGCAGAACGCGGACACGGAACGCATCATGCACGTCGGCCTGACCCTGCGCGTGAGCGACGAACAGACCCGCACGCGCCTGGAAAAGTACATGCCCGAAGTGCGCAGCCGCATCCTGATGGTGCTGTCGTCGCAATCGCCCACCGCGGTGCAGACGCAGCAAGGCAAGACCGACATGATCACGGCCATCAAGCAGGCGGTGAACCGCCCCTTCTCGCCCCTGCCTGACGGCCAGTACGTGACCGACGTGCTGTTCACGGCGTTCGTGGTGCAATAAGCATGGCCTACGAGGCATTTCTTTCGCAGGACGAAGTCGATGCGCTGCTAGCCGGCGTCACCGGCGAGAGCGATAGTAAAAAGGAATCCGACGGCCAGAACGGCGGTGCGCGTGCCTACGACCTGAGCTCGCCAGAGCGTGTCGTGCGCCGCCGCATGCAGACGCTGGAGCTCATCAACGAGCGGTTTGCGCGCAACATGCGCAACGTGCTGCTGAACTTCATGCGCCGCAGCGCCGACATCACCGTCGGCTCGATCAAGATCCAGAAGTACGCGGACTTCGAACGCAACCTGCCGGTTCCCAGCAATCTGAACATGATTCAGATGAAGCCGCTGCGCGGCACGGCGCTTTTTACGTACGACCCGAACCTGGTGTTCCTGGTCATCGACAGCCTGTTCGGCGGCGATGGCCGCTACCACACGCGCGTCGAAGGCCGGGACTTCACCACCACCGAACAGCGCATCATCCGGCGCCTGCTCAACCTGACCCTGGAAAGCTACGGCAAGTCCTGGGATCCCGTCTACCCGATCGAGTTCGAATACGTCCGCTCGGAGATGCACACCAAGTTCGCCAGCATCACCGGCAACAACGAAGTGGTGGTGGTCTCCTCGTTCCACATCGAATTCGGCGCGACCGGCGGCGACCTGAACATCTGCCTGCCCTACTCCATGATCGAGCCGGTGCGCGATCTGCTGACGCGCCCGCTGCAGGAAACGACGCTCGAAGAAGTGGATCAGCGCTGGTCGCAGCAGCTTTCCCGCCAGGTGCGCAGCGCGGACATCGACGTGGTCGCGGAATTTGCCCGCATCCCGTCGTCGATCCGCGAACTGATGAGCCTGAAGGTCGGCGACGTCCTTCCGGTCGACGTGCCTGAAACCGTCATCGCCCACGTCGACGGCGTGCCGCTGATGGAATGCGGCTACGGCGTCTTCAACGGCCAATACGCCCTGCGCGTACAAAACCTGTTTACCCACGATACAGAACCCAACGAGGCCTCTGACCATGACTGACAAGAACGAGCCCGGCACTGGCTCGTCCCCGGCCGACGACTGGGCCGACGCGCTCGCCGAACAATCCCGCGCCAACCCGCCCACGCAAGCCGACGGTCTGAAGCCGCAGGACGACTGGGCCGCCGCGATGGCCGAACAGGCTGCCGCGCCCGCTGCGCCCGCTGCTGCGGCGCCCGCTACCGCTCCTGCCCCGGCCCCGGCTCCCGCCGCGGCGCCGGCCGCCACGGCCTCGGCCGCCGCGTCCGTGTTCAAGCCGCTGGCCGGCGCCACGTCCGGCCAAGGCACCGACATCGACCTGATCATGGACGTTCCCGTCCAGCTGACGGTTGAGCTTGGCCGCACCCGCCTGACCATCAAGAACCTGCTCCAGCTGGGCCAGGGCTCGGTGGTGGAACTGGACGGCCTGGCCGGCGAACCGATGGACATCTTCGTCAACGGCTACCTGATCGCCCAGGGCGAAGTGGTGGTCGTCGAAGAAAAGTACGGCATCCGCCTGACCGACATCATCACCCCGTCCGAGCGGATCAACCGCTTGAACAACCGTCGTTGACCCCTGGCGCCATGACCGAACCTGCCCTGCTGCGCGTCATCATCGGCCTTGTGCTGGTGGTGGCCGCCATCCTGGCCGCGGCGTGGCTTGCCAAGCGCGCCGGACTGGTCCAGCGCGGCGGCGGCAACGTGCTGCGCCAGGTTGCCAGCATGCCGGTCGGTCCGCGCCAAAGCGTCGTCGTCGTCGAGATCGAAGACACCTGGCTGGTGGTGGGCGTTGGCCCGAACCAGCTCACCACCCTGCATACCCTGCCCGCCGGCCAGTTGCCGGAGGGTTCGCCTCTGCCCACGGCCGCCTTCGCGGCCAAGCTGGGCCAGGCACTCAAGCGCCGCTAGGGCTCAACGCCCCGGCGCGAATCAAGCGATACCCATGAGTTTGCCTACCCGCACGACTACCGCCCGCGCCGCCCAGCGCGCGCTGCCCATGCTGGCCGCCGCCGCGGTGCTGGGCCTGGCCTTTTTCCCGGCCGGCGTGGTGGCGCAGGCCACGCTGCCCGCGCTGACGGCCACGCCGGGCGCGAATGGCTCGCAGACCTACTCGCTCAGCATGCAGACCATGCTGCTGATGACGTCGCTTTCGTTCCTGCCGGCGGCGCTGCTGATGATGACGGGCTTCACGCGCATCATCATCGTGCTGGGCCTGTTGCGCAGCGCGATGGGCACGGCCATGTCGCCGCCCAACCACGTGCTGATCGGCCTGGCGCTGTTCCTGACCTTCTATACGATGTCGCCGGTGTTTGACAAGATCTACACCGACGCCTACAAGCCCTTGTCCGAAGGCACGATCCAGTTCGAGGCCGCGGTCGAACGCGCCGCGAATCCGCTGCGCACCTTCATGCTGCATCAGACACGCGAGAACGACCTGGCGCTCTTTGCCAACCTGGCCAAGCAGCCCGCGCTGGAAGACCCCTCGCAGGTGCCGATGCGCATCCTGGTGCCGGCCTTCATCACGAGCGAACTGAAGACCGCCTTCCAGATCGGCTTCACGATCTTCATTCCCTTCCTCATCATCGACCTGGTGGTTGCCAGCGTCCTGATGGCGTTGGGCATGATGATGGTGCCGCCCGTCACCGTGGCGCTGCCCTTCAAGCTGATGCTGTTCGTACTGGCCGACGGCTGGAACCTGCTCATGGGCTCGCTGGCCCAGAGCTTTTACCAGTAACGCCGCAAGGAGATCGCCATGACCGCTGAAACCGTCATGACCATGACCTACCAGGCGATGAAGATCGTCCTGGCGATGGCCGGTCCCCTTCTGCTCGTCACGCTGGTCGTGGGTCTGGTCATCAGCATCTTCCAGGCCGCCACGCAGATCAACGAAATGACGTTGTCGTTCATTCCGAAGCTGCTGGCCATGTGCGGCGTGCTGGTGCTGCTGGGCCCCTGGCTGATCGGCGTCATGGTCGACTACATCCGGCAGCTCATCGGCCAGATCCCCATGCTGGTGTCCTGAGCGGCGCCGGCCGCCGGACACGGGTTACGACGCCATGTTCTCTTTTACGCTCGAGCAGCTGAACGGCTGGGTCGGCCAGTTCCTCTGGCCGTTCGTGCGTATTCTCGCGCTCGTGGGCACCGCGCCGCTCTTCTCCGAATCGCTGATCCCCGTCAAGGTCAAGGTGGGACTGTCGTTCGTCCTGGCCGTGGCGATCAGCCCGGCCCTGGATCCCATGCCACCCGTCGCACCCGGTTCCTACGCCGGCCTCTGGATGGTGATGCAGCAGGTGCTGATCGGCATCGCCATGGGGTTCACCATGCGCATCGTATTCGCAGCGGTGCAGACGGCTGGTGAATTCGTGGGCCTGCAGATGGGCCTGTCGTTCGCCTCGTTCTTCGACCCCAGCTCGGGCGCCAACACCGCCGTGCTGTCGCGCATTTTCAACATCGTCGCGATGCTGACCTTCCTGGCGCTGGATGGGCATCTGCTGGTGCTGGCGGCGCTTGTGCGGTCATTCGACACCCTGCCCATCGCGATGATCCAGCTGCACCAGAACGGCTGGGGCGCAGTCGTGGAATGGGGCAAGACGATCTTCGTGTCTGGGCTGTTGCTGGCGCTGCCGCTGATTTGCGCCCTGCTCACCATCAACCTGGCCATGGGCATCCTGAACCGCGCCGCCCAGCAGCTTTCCGTGTTTGCGGTGGGCTTTCCCGTCACGCTCATCGTCGGCGTGACGATCCTGGCGATCGTGCTGCCCCACGCCGGGCCGTTCCTGGAGTCGTTGTTCGAATCGGGGCTGACGGCGATGAGCCGTGTGGTGGATGCGCTGGCTGGGCGGTAACCGCCCGCCGCCAGCAGGCCTGCAATCGGGCGTGACCGCGGGCCCCGGCCCCGCCGCCCTCCGCCCGCAACTCGATCAGTGCTGTCCCACCACGCGGAAGACGCGGATGGTCTCGCGCAGCGCGCCCGACTGATTGCCCAGCTGCGTCACCGCGCCGCCCAGTTCCTGCACGAGTGCCGTGTTCTGCACGGTCATCACGTCCATTTGCGAGACCGCGGTATCCACCTGTTCGATGCCGGTTGACTGTTCCTGCGAGGCGCGCGAGATCTCGCCGATGATGTCCGTGACGCGGTGAACGGCATCCACGATCTCCTGCATGGTCGCGCCAGCCTGCTCCGCCTGCGCCGAGCCTTCGGTCACGCGGTCCACCGAGTCCTCGATCAGCGTCTTCACTTCCTTGGCGGCCTGGGCGCTCTTTTGCGCCAGGCTGCGCACTTCGCCCGCGACCACCGCGAAGCCCTTGCCGGACTCGCCGGCCCGGGCGGCTTCCACCGCGGCGTTCAGCGCCAGGATGTTGGTCTGGAAGGCGATGCCTTCGATGATGGTGACGATGTCGGCGATCTTGCGCGAGCTGTCCGAGATGCCGTGCATGGTGTTGACCACCTGTCCGACGGCCACGCCGCCGCGCCGCGCCACGTCCATGCTGCTGGCGGCCAGATCGTTGGCCTGCCGCGCATTGTCGGCGTTCTGGCGCACGGTGGACGTCAGTTGCTGCATGCTGGCGGCCGTCTGCTGCAGCGACGCCGCCTGCCCTTCCGTGCGGCCGGCCAGTTCCTGGTTGCCCCGGGCGATGTCCACCGCGGCGTGCGTCGTGCCCTCGATGCCGCGATAGACGTCTTGGGCAATGCCGATCAGGCTCTTGCGCATGACCTCCAGCGAAAACTTCAGGCTGCCCACCTCGTCATCCGATTCCGGCACGATCTGCGTGGTCAGGTTGCCCGCAGCGACCTGCCGTGCCATGTTCGCCGCGTCTCGCATCGGGTCCAGCAGCGAACGCGAGAGGCTCCAGCCCATCGCGTAGATGGCGACGATGCCCAGCCCGATCGCGCCACAACCCAGCGCCGCGCCCAACGGGCTCAGGCCGGCCCAATTGGCATGCAGGCCATACGCGCCCGCGGCGCCGACGATGGCCGACGACAGCGTGGCGTGGCGCAGCATGCGGCTGCGCACGCCAGGCCGAAACGGGAACGCCAGCAGGTCCAGGCCGCTGCGCCAGCCGGCGCGCACGGGCCGGCCGTGCAGGATGCGCACGCCCTTGGCCGTGCCCTCGCGCATGCGCGCGTACAGCGCTTCGGCCATCTCGATCTGTTCTTCCGACGGCTGCACGCGCACGGACGAATAGGCCACGACTTCGCCGTTCTCGACGATGGGCGTGGCATTGGCCAGCACCCAGTAGTAGCCGCCATCCTTGCGGCGGTTCTTGACCACGCCGAGCCAGGATTCCCCGGCTTCCAGGGTCTCCCAGAGATCCGCGTAGGCCTCCGGCGGCATGTCGGGATGGCGCACGATGTTGTGCGCCTTGCCGATGAGCTCTTCGCGGGTGAAGCCGCTGACCTCGACGAAGGCCGGGTTGGCGTAGACGATGCGGCCCTTGGTGTCTGTGCGCGAGATCAGGTACTGGTCCTCGCGCAGCTTGGTTTCCACATTGGTGACGGGTAGATTGACACGCATGGTTTGTCTCCAGCTGGCGTCCGATCCCCCGGCCACCGTTGATTACTCTGTTTTCGTCCTGAAAATTCAGGCGTTGACATTATTTACGGTCATAAAGCGGAAAACTTAACGTGCTTATGATTTCCATCAACGCACGCATAACCGTCCGATATGAAACAAGCACATCCGCGGATCGCTGGCCTACAAAAAAGCCGCGCCCGATCCCGCATCTGCAGGATCGGGCGCGGCCCGGGATAACGTCGATCAGTTCAGCGACGGCGCGGCATACCCGCCCAGTTGATGCGCCGGCACTTCAATCACTTCGCCGGCATTGATCTTGAACACGGCAACCGCTTCGGCCAGGCGCTGCGCCTGTTCCTGCAGCGAGCCGGCGGCGGCCGCAGCCTCTTCCACCAGCGCCGCGTTCTGCTGCGTCACTTCGTCCATCTGCGACACGGCGCGGTTGACCTGGTCGATACCGCTGGACTGCTCCTCGGACGCCGCCGAGATCTCACCCATGATGTCGGTCACGCGCTTCACCGAGGCAACGATCTCCTGCATCGTCGCGCCGGCGCGTTGCACCTGCTGCGAACCCGCGCCGACCTTGGACACTGAATCCTCGATCAGGCCCTTGATCTCCTTGGCGGCCTGGGCGCTGCGCTGCGCCAGCGAGCGCACTTCGCCCGCCACCACCGCAAAGCCCTTGCCCTGCTCGCCCGCACGTGCGGCTTCCACCGCGGCGTTCAGCGCCAGGATGTTGGTCTGGAACGCGATGCCGTCAATGACCGACACGATTTCCGAGATCTTGCGCGAGCTGGCCGAAATGCCTTCCATGGTGTTGACCACTTCCGACACCGCCGAACCGCCGCGCTCGGCCACATCCGACGCGCTGGCCGCCAGCTGGTTGGCCTGGCGGGCGTTGTCCGCGTTCTGCTTGACGGTCGAGGCCAGCTCTTCCATCGAGGCAGCGGTCTCTTCGAGCGACGCGGCCTGCTCTTCCGTGCGGCTGGACAGGTCCGTGTTGCCGGCCGAGATTTCACGCGAACCGACGGTGATCTCGTCCACGCCACGGCGCACCGTCGACACGGTGCGCGTCAGGCTTTCCTGCATGCGCTTGAGCGCGGCGAACAGCTGGCCGATTTCGTTGTGCGAACGCACTTCCACGCGGCCCGTCAGGTCGCCTGCGGCAATCTTGTCAAAGTGCTGACCGGCTTCGACCAAGGGGCGCACCACCAGGCGGCCGAACAGGATGCGGGCAAGCACCATCAGCAGCAGCGCCAGCGCAACCGCAATGCCGACGGCGATCATGGCCAGGTTGAAATTGGCCTCGGCCTGTTCGATCGTTTCACGCTGCTGGTCGGCGATGTACTTGTCGAACTGGCTGATCGCCTCGATGAAGGCGGCGCTGCGAGGCGTGCCGTATTCGTTGTTCACCATGTAGAACGTCGAATAGTCTTCGCTGCGCAGGGCTTCGACCATCGTGTCCACGCCGTCGTCGATGTACGAGCGATAGCGGCGCACAAGGTTCATCGACAACTGGCGGCCAGTGTCGTCCTCGAGCATGTTCTTCTGGAAATCGGCGAAGCGGCTGCGCACACCCGTCAACAGGTCCGTCGCGCCCTTGAGCGAAGCGGCCGCGTCACGCGCGGAGTTCTCGCCGCTGCCCCAGCCGGATTCCTGCAGGTGGCGCGCGGCCACCATCAGGCTCACGCGGGCGCGCAGCATGTCGCTGTTGATGATTTCGACCTGCTTGGCCCGCGCCGTCAGCGCGTTGACCTCGCGGATCGATTCATAGTTGCTCTGCAGGAAGTACGCGGCCAGGCCGCCCACCGCCGCGATCAGCAACGCGAAAAACGCCATCACCCACAGCAGCATCGTGCCAACGCGCGCATCGCGCAGCCTCAGTTTGCGCTTGACCTTGGGTGCGCGCGCGGCTTTTTTCTTGCCGGCCTTGCCGGCTTTACCACCGGATTCGAGACTCGCTTCCATTTATTTCCCCATCCCTCAGGAACTGCTCTGACCAAATGAAAAACCACCCTGTGGACATGCCCTGTTACACAGGGGATGCACTCAGGGCGACGAACACCGGGCATGTGACGCCCGATGTCTTCTGCCGAACTGCAGGGCTACTTGCCCTGCGGCGCCAGACCGGCCGGTTCACCCGGGCCCGGAATGTAGATCGTTTGCACCTCGGGTTCCATCGCAGGTTGTGCCCAGTCCTGCGTCAAGGCAGGCGCGGGGGCAGGCCCCAGCAACTTCTGGCGTTCCCAAGGTTCCAGCAGAATATTGGTGCTGTCGACGAGCCGCATCAGCCGGCCGTCGGGGCCGAACTGCAGCAGCGCTTCCTTACGGCTGTACAGGCCGTCGGTGACAAAGGTGATTTTGTGGAACCAGAGCGCCAGCACTGTGCCGTCGCTCTGTTTGAATTGTTGGGCAGGCGGGGCGGTCAGCGCGCGCGCGGCCTCTTCCATGGTCGTCTGCCCGGGCGTCAGGGTCGACAGCTTGCTCGGGTCGAAGTTGTGACCCGTTGCCGCACAGCCAGCGACAAGGGCCGCAATCGCGGCCGCTGCCAGAAGATGTAGATAACCTCGCATACCCTGCCTATTTGCCGGCGGCGCCGGCGTCAGAAAGATTCCCAATCGTCGTCCGAAGGCGCCTGCCGCCGGCTTGCAGCCGGTGCTGGCGCGGGCTTCGAAACGTCCTTTGCCGCGGGCGCCGGACGCGCCGCCGCGGGCTTGCGCGGCGGGCGCGTTGCCGAGGCGCCGGCGGCCGGTTCCGGCTTGGCGCGGGCGGTGTGTGTCAGGCGCACGGCGGCGGCGGGCTTGGCGGCCGGCGCGGCGGGTGGCGGCGCCACCTCGGGCTCGGGCGCCGGTGCGGCAACGCGGGCAGCCGGCCGATGCTGCTGCGCCAACTGGCGCGCCGGCACTTCGATGACTTCGCCTGCATTGATCTTGAACACGGCCACCGCTTCGGCCAGGCGCTGCGCCTGATCCTGCAGCGAGCCCGCCGCGGCCGCAGCCTCTTCCACCAGCGCCGCGTTCTGCTGCGTCACTTCGTCCATCTGCGCGACGGCGCGGTTGACCTGGTCGATGCCGCTGGACTGCTCGTCGGAGGCCGCCGAGATCTCGCCCATGATGTCCGTCACGCGTTTCACGGAAGCAACGATCTCCTGCATCGTCGCGCCGGCGCGTTCGACCTGCTGCGAACCGGCGCCGACCTTGGACACCGAATCCTCGATCAGGCTCTTGATTTCCTTGGCGGCCTGGGCGCTGCGCTGCGCCAGCGAGCGCACTTCACCCGCCACCACCGCAAAGCCCTTGCCCTGCTCGCCCGCACGTGCGGCTTCCACCGCGGCGTTCAGCGCCAGGATGTTGGTTTGGAACGCAATGCCGTCGATGACCGACACGATTTCCGAGATCTTGCGCGAGCTGGCCGAAATGCCTTCCATGGTGTTGACCACTTCCGACACCGCCGAACCACCGCGCTCGGCCACGTCCGACGCACTGGCCGCCAGCTGATTGGCCTGGCGCGCATTGTCCGCATTCTGCTTCACGGTCGAGGCCAGCTGCTCCATCGACGCGGCGGTCTCTTCCAGCGAAGCGGCCTGCTCTTCGGTGCGGCTGGACAGGTCCGTGTTGCCCGCCGAGATTTCACGCGAACCGACGTTGATTTCATCCACGCCGCGGCGCACCGCCGACACGGTGCGCGCCAGGCTTTCCTGCATGCGCTTGACGGCGGCCATCAGGGCGCCGATTTCGTTCGTGGAGTTGACGTCCACGCGTACGGTCAGGTCCCCCGCAGCGATCTTGTCGAAGCTTTCGCCCACGGCGCGCAGCGGACGCAGCACGACCCGATTCATGAACAGGAACGCGCCCAGCGACACCACCAGAATCAGCACGGCCAGGCCGATGTAGACGAAGGTCATCGTCGAGGCCTGTGCGCGCGACGACTTCACCATCTCTTCGCTGAAATTGTTGATGTTGGCGGCAAAGTCCGTGAGCTGCTTGAAGAAAAGACCGCTGGCGGCGCCCGCCTTCGTATTCTTGAGCGACAGATACGTCGCGGCGTCGCCCTTGTCCAGGGCGGCCATCATGCCTTCCAGGGAGTCGGCAAAGCCGGTGAAAGCGGACAGCAGGTCGCCTTCGGACTTCCGGCCGATCTCGGTCGTCTTCGGAATCGCCTTGAAGGTCTCCATCTTCTTCTTGGCGTCCGCGATCAGCTGCTGGACGATGCGGGAGTTTTCGGCGGCGCCGCTCGCGTCGCCCGCGGCGCGCTGAGCGGCGGCGATGTCGGCGCGCACGGTGGCGCGCAGCATCTGCGTGTACGAGTCCTTGATCAGATTGCTCTGCTGGACGCTCAGGGAATCCAAGGTGTTGATCGCCCGGGCATTGGACTGCATGCTGTTCCAACCCAGCACAATGGCAACGAGCGCGGCCAAGGCGACTGCCAATTGGGCCAGCATCAAGCCGGTGCGCACCTTCAGATTGCTAAACATTTACGTAGTTCCGGTAATCGTGCTGGCGGCGCGTTCCTGGCCGTCAGCACGTAAAAGGGATTTTCTCTACTGCCTGTTCAATGCACTGGCGGAACGGATCCGTCAGAAGGACTCCCAATCGTCATCCGAGGGCGGCGGACGGCGCGAGGCGGGCTTGGGCGCCGCCGCGGCAACGTCCGCCGCATCCGCGGCGCGCGTGGCCGGCCGGCGCAGCGGGCGCGCGGCGGTCGCGCCCGCCGGCTTGGGCCGGGCAACCTGGGTCAGACGGGGTGCCGGCGCGGGCGCGGCCTTGGCGGCGGGCTCGGGCTGCGCGGCGGGCGCGGCGGCAGCTTCTTGCGCGGGCTTGGGCGCGGACACCAGCGGCGCGCTGCGTTGCTGCGCCAGCTGGCGCGCGGGCACTTCAATGACTTCGCCGGCGTTGATCTTGAACACCGACACCGCTTCGGCCAGGCGCTGCGCCTGCTCCTGCAGCGAGCCGGCGGCGGCCGCAGCCTCTTCCACCAGCGCCGCGTTTTGCTGCGTCACTTCGTCCATCTGCGACACCGCGCGGTTCACCTGATCGATGCCGCTGGATTGCTCCTCCGACGCCGCCGAGATCTCGCCCATGATGTCCGTCACGCGCTTCACCGAGGACACGATTTCCTGCATCGTGGAACCGGCGCGTTCGACCTGCTGGGAACCCGCGCCGACCTTGGACACCGAGTCCTCGATCAGGCCCTTGATTTCCTTGGCGGCCTGGGCGCTGCGCTGCGCCAGTGAGCGCACTTCGCCTGCCACCACGGCAAAGCCCTTGCCCTGTTCGCCGGCACGTGCAGCTTCCACCGCCGCGTTCAGCGCAAGAATGTTGGTCTGGAACGCAATGCCGTCGATGACAGACACGATCTCCGAGATCTTGCGCGAGCTGGCCGAGATCTCCTGCATCGTGTTGACCACTTCCGACACGGCCGAACCACCGCGCTCGGCCACGTCAGACGCGCTCGCCGCCAACTGATTGGCCTGGCGGGCGTTGTCCGCGTTCTGCTTCACGGTCGAGGCCAGCTCTTCCATCGAGGCCGCGGTCTCTTCCAGCGAAGCAGCCTGCTGCTCCGTGCGGCTGGACAGGTCCGTGTTGCCCGCGGAAATTTCACGCGCGCCCAGATTGATTTCTTCCACGCCACGGCGCACCGAGGCCACCGTGCGGGTCAGGCTTTCCTGCATGCGCTTGATGGCGCCAAACAGGTGACCGATTTCGTTGGTGCTGCGCACTTCGATACGGCCGGTGAAATCGCCAGCGGAGATCTTCTCGAAGTGGTCGCCCGCTTCATGCAGCGGACGCAGCACGGTGCGGTTGATGAAGATCCAGCAGCCCAGCGCCAGCACCAGAGCGATGGCCAGCATCACAATGGTCACCATGCGCGAAATGTTGTGATCGGCTTCTGCCTGCGCGATGAGCTCGTCGGTGCGCGTGTCCGTGAACTGCAGCACGTTGTTGACGGCCTCGCGGAACGCGGTGTTGGCAGCGCCGCCGGCGTCGTTCAGATCCAGGTAGTCCTGGATGGCCAGGTTCGCCAGCGCGGCGGCCTGGCGGCGGTAGACATCGTCGAATTGCTTGTAGGCGGCGTCCAGCTTGGCCACAAGATCTTCCGAGCCTGCCATGCGCGGCGCCTTGCGGAACCCGTCGAACAACTGGAGGCCTTCAGCCATGAGCGCATCGGCACGCTTGGCTTGCGACGTCGATTGTTCGGTCTTGCCCTGCTGCATGTCCATCAGCGAATTGGCAAGCAACAGACGGCCGCGCAGGAAGGTGCTGTAGGCACGCTGCAGTTGCGTCGCCTGATTGGCATAGGCCTCGTTGACCTGCGCCAGCTTGTCGCTGCCGGAATTCAACCCCATCCACGCCACACCGTTCGAAATGAACATGGCGCCCGTGAAGAGCAACAGCACCAGGATGATGCAGGTGCGAACTTTTAAATTACCAAGCATGAAATATCCGAGCGTTAAGCAACGAAAAACGACACAACCTACCCTACACGCACTACGGACGCCCCGGCCCCGGGCCGGCAGCGTCCGAAAAGTGCGCCACCCGCGGCGCGCGCAAACGGCGCCGCGCAGATAACTACCGCATCACTTGCGGCTGAACAGGCTGGAACCCTGGATGGTCATGAACGCGGCCGAGGCCGCCTGCAATGCCACCTGGCGCAGCGCGAGCTGGCTGGCGCCGGCGTAGTAGTCCAGGTCTTCCAGATCCGACAGCGACTTCGAATACGACAGGCCCTTTTGCGTGCCGGTGGCGTCCAGCGCCTCCAGCTCGTTCAGACGCGCGCCCACGGAAGCGCCCACGGTCAGCACGTTGTCGTACGTGGTGGCCAGCTTCTTGTTCGCCGTCGCCAGTTCGTTGTTCAGACGGGCCAGCGCCTTCTCGTCACCGGCGATGGGCGAATCTAGCACCTTGATGAGGTTGTCCAGCGTGTTGAACATGTCCACATCGGCCGACTGGATGCTCTCGACGTTGATGACGTCGCCGTTCTGCGGCGTGCCCTTGACCACGACGGCGACGCCGCCGAAGTCGATGCTGGCGCCTTCCTTGTATTCCGTGGGACCGGCCGGCGGCGCGGGGGTGGTCACCGGCGGCACGGGCGGGTTGGCGTTCGGGTCGGTCGTGATGACGCGATAGCCCATGTTGCCCGTCGCGGGATCCGCTTCGAACTGCAAGCTGAAGTTCTTGCCGATGTTGGGGCTGCCCGGCGTGACCGAAACGGTGCCGAACTGCGCGGTGCCGCCGTTAGCCGGCGCGGCGGTGCTCACGTACGCGGTCGAACCCGGGTTGGCGCGGTTGAAGATGTCGCTACCCAGGTCGCTGGTGGACAGCTGGCGCGATTGGTCGACCTGCACGGTGCGTTCGCCGGTGGCGCCGCTGTAGACGATCTTGCCGGTGGCGTCCTGGGCGTAAGGCACCACGCCGCCTTCGTAACCCGAAAACAGGTACTGGCCGTTGCCGTCGGTGCTGTTCGCAAGACCCAGCAGCGCGTCGCGGGCGCTCTTGAGCGCCGTCGACAGGGCCTGGCGATCGCTGTCGGCGAACGTGCCGTTACCGGCCTGGACGACGCGCGTGCGCACGTCCTGCAGCGCGGTGGTGATCGAATCCAGAACGTTGGCTTCCTGGCCGAGGTTGGTCTTTGCCGTGTTGCGGTTCAGGCCATACGTCGTGTTCATGCTCTGCGTCTGCGCGACGCCGATCGACAGGGAAGCCGACAGCGGATCGTCCGCGGGGGTCAGGAACTTGCGGCCGCTGCCAACCTGTTCGACCAGGCGATTCATGTCGGATTCCTGAGCGAGAACGCCGCTCAGTCCGTTCGAGTACATCATCGTGGTGCTCAGACGCATGGTGCAGCTCCGTAATGCTTTCTAGTATTCACAGTCAACGTTCTGATCAGCCGCGCAGGCCCAACAGCGTGTCAAAAATGGTGCTTGCCACATCGATGATGCGGGCGCTGGCCTGGTACTGCTCCTGGTACAGCGACAGGCTTACGTATTCTTCGTTCAGGTTCACGCCCGACACTGCCTGTTGGGCAGCGGTCGTCTGCTTGACCAGGTTGACCTGCGCCGTGGCGGCCGTCTTGATCTGCTGCGTCTGCACGCCGACCGTGTTCACGACCTGCGCGAACATGTCGTTGATGCTCATCGTGCCGTGGCCCAGCACCTTGCTGGTCTGCAGCTGCGCCAGCTTCAGGGCGTTCTTACCGTTGGCGTCGCCGCCTTCCAGGTCCGCCGCGGCAACCTTGTCCGGATCCGTGATCAGGACGTTGATGTCGCGGGCGGCATCGCGCGTGGGCGACAGCGACCACTTGTCGCCGGCCTGGGGCGGCGCATTGATGGTCAGCGTCAGACCCATCTCGCTTTCGAGGTTCAGCGTGGCCGTGGGCGGCGTGCCGGTGGCCGGGCCGTTGTAGACCTGCGAGCCTTCCGGCATGCGCACCACCTGGTAGTTGGTGCCGTCGAACGAGATCTCGTAGTCCTTGGCATTGATGTTTGCCAGGTTGGTGAATTCGCCCGAGATCTGCGCGTTGCTCTTGTTCGTCGTGTTCGGCACGCCCTGGGGCGAACCGATGCCGAAGAAGTCCGTGCCCGGATTGCCGCCCTGGTCCAGGCCCTGCTTGTGCTGCTCGTTGAACGACAGCGCCAGGCCAACGGCCATCTGGCCGAGCTGATTCTGCATGACGTCCAGCGACGAGGCGCGGAACTGCAGCAGGCCGCCCAGCTTGCCGCCGGAGATTTCCGTGTCCTTCATTTCCACCGCGATGGTCTTGCCGGTGCCCGCGGGCAGCGTGTAGGCAATGACCGTGCGGCCGGCGTCCGCGGAGGACGGCACGGCTTGCAGCGGGTAGATCGTGTTGCCCGACAGCAGCGACTGGCCGCCCTTCGTGAGCGAGATGCTGATCTTGTCGCCCTGCTCGTACGTCGTGACGCCGATGAGCTGGTTCAGTTCCATGACGGCCTGATCGCGCTGGTCGAGCAGGTCGTTGGGGGGGCTGCCGCCGGCCTTGCCGGCCGCCAGGGAAATCTGCTGGTTCAGGTCGTCGATGCGGGTCAGGTAGCTGTTGACCTGGTCGACCGTGGTGCTGATCTGCGTGTTCAGGCCTTCACGCTGCTTCTGCATTTCCGAGTAGGCCGAGCGGATCTGCGTCGTCAGGCTGTTGGCCTGGCCGAGCAGGTCGGCGCGCGCGGCGGGGTCCGCCGGCTTGCTGGCCACCGTGTTCATGCTGGTGAAGAAGTTGGTCAGGCCAGGGGCGATGCCAACCGTGCGGTCGGAGAACAGGTTGTTGATCTGCGAAACCTGGTCAAGCTGAGCCTGGAGCTGGGCGCCGCTGCCGGTCGCGCCGACGAGCTGCTTGTACAGGAAGCTGTCGTAGCTGCGCACGACGGTGTCGACCTGGACGCCGCGGCCGATGTAGCCGTTGGCGGTCGCTTGCGCGCCCGCCGTCGAGGTCATGACGCGCTGACGGTTGTAGCCGACCGTGGTGGCATTGTTGATGTTGTGGCCGGTGGTTGCCAGGCCGGCTTGCGCCGCGTTCAACCCGCCCAGTGCCGTTTTGTACAAATTCATGCTGACAATGCCCCGTATGTAACCGCAGCTGTTATCTCTGGATACCCCGTTTACGGCAGGAGATCACCCAAATTTAGAGTCCTTCCAACATCCGCCGTGAATTTTCCACGTTGGATGCCGCGCCCCGCAGCTGCCCCATGATGCCGATGAGCTTCTGGGCATAGCGCGGGTCGGTCGCGTAGCCCGCGTCCTGGATCCGGCGGGCCGCCTCGATCTCGTTGCGGGCCGTCGTCACGCTCTCGTACCGCGGGCTGTTGCCGATCAGGCGGGCGTAGTCGGCAAACGATTCCTCGTACGACGCGTAGGCCCGGAACGGCTGCGTCACCTTGCGGGCGACGCCGTCTTCGTATTCGGTGGTCAGCACGTTGACGACCTTGCCCTTCCAGCTCGAACCTGCCTTGATGCCGAACAGGTTGAAGCTGGTGCTGCCGTCCTCATGCTTGATTTCGCGCTTGCCCCAGCCGGATTCCAGCGCCGCCTGGCCCATGATGAGACGGGCCGGCACGCCGCTCTGCTGCGACGCCAGATTGGCCGCGCGCGACATCTTGGACACGAAGTCGACCACGTGCTCGGGTGCGCCTTCGGCAGCGGCCAGCGCGCGGTCGGCCGGCCGGTTGTTGCGCATGACGTTCAATAGCGCCGACACCTCACGCGAGCCGCCGGTCTGGAAGTCCAGATCGCCGCCCTGCCCGATGCGTTTGATCGCTTCGTCCGGGATCTCGCCGGGTTTGCCCTGCTGCATCTGCGCCAGGATCGCCTGCGACAGGCCGATGCCGGGCGAGGCCAGGTGCAGGGCCAGTTGCTCGTCCGCCATGGACTGCAGCATCTGCGTCTGCTGGGAATCGAACAGCCCTTCTTTGGGCGTGGCCTCGCGCATGCGCTTGACCATCATCTGCAGGAACAGCGCTTCGAACTGCTTGGCGACCTGCTTCTGCTGCTCGGTGCCGGCGGGATCCTTCTTGACGTCACGCTTCAGGTCCGACAGGCGGCCCATGTCGAAGACCGAATCCTGCCGGGTGCTGCCGCGTGCCGCGTCGTTGGTGTAAGCCATGGCCGTCAGATGATTTCAAGTTCGGCGCGCAAGGCGCCCGCGGTCTTCATCGCCTGCAGGATGGCCAGCAGGTCCTGCGGGGTGGCGCCCAGGGCGTTCAGGCCCTTGACCACGTCGGCCAGGTTGGCGCTGGTGCTCACGCGCTGCAGCGAGCCGTTGTCCTGCCGCACTTCGATCTGGGTATTGGGCACCACCACCGTCTGGCCCTGCGTGAACGGCGTGTCCGGCTGGACGACCTCGTTCTGGCGGTTGATGATGACCGACAGATTGCCGTGCGCCACGGCGGCCTCTTCGATCATGACCGTGCGGTTCATGACGACCGAGCCGGTGCGGGCGTTGATGATGACCTTGGCGACCGTCGGCGCGCGCGTGACCTGCAGGTCTTCCATCTGCGACAGGAAGCGGGCCTGCGAGCCCTGTTCCATGGGCGTGCGCACCTGGATGACGCGGCCGTCCAGCGCCGTGGCCGTGCCCTGTCCGAACTGGCGGTTCAGGGCCGTCGCCACGTTCTGCGCGGTGCCGAAGTCGGTATTGTTCAGTTCGACATGCACGTAGCCGTCGCGGGCAAACGTGGTCGGCACGCCGCGCTCGACGATGGCGCCCGCGCTGATGCGGCCGCCGTTCAACTGGTTGATCTGCACGCTGGAACCGCCCGCGGACGCGCCGGCGCCGCCGACCAGGATGTTGCCCTGGGCAATGGCGTAGACCTGGCTGTCCGCGCCCTTGAGCGGCGTCATCAGCAGCGTGCCGCCGCGCAGGCTCTTGGCGTTACCCATGGACGAGACCACCACGTCCAGCGTCTGGCCGGGCCGCGCGAATGCCGGCAAGGTCGTCGTGACCATGACGGCGGCCACGTTCTTCAATTGCATGTTGCTGCCGGCGGGCACCGTGATGCCCAGCTGCGACAGCATATTGGTCAGGCTCTGCTGCGTGAATGGCGTTTGGCGCACCTGGTCGCCGCTGCCGTCCAGGCCCACGACCAGGCCGTAGCCGATGAGCTGGTTGCCCCGGACGCCCTGGATGCTGGCCAGATCCTTGAGCCGCTCGGCGTGCGCCGCACCGGCGCCCGCGGCCAGCCCGACGGCCACGCACACCCGCGCCATCAGGGACAGCAAGGTGGATATCGGAGTCTGTTGTTTCATGATTTAGAACGGCGAAGCGATCAGGAAGAAGCGTTGCAGCCAGCCCATGGTCTGGACTTCGTCCATGACGCCCTTGCTGCGGTATTCGATGCGCGCGTCGGCCACTTGCGTGGACGACACGGTGTTCGTGCCCGTGATGGAGCGCGGATCGACCACGCCGGCAAAGCGCACGTACTCGCTGCCGCGGTTGATGGCGATCTGCTTTTCGCCAGCGACCTGCAGGTTGCCGTTGGACATCACGCCCACCACCGTGGTGGTGATGGTGCCGGTGAAGGCATTGTTGGCGCTGCTGTCGCCCTTGCCCTGCGACACATTCCCGCCATTGGCTTCGGTGTTCAGGTTGGCGTTCGCCCAGCTGTCCATGAAGGACGGCGCCGCGGCGATGCCCAGCGTGGTCGAGCCGCTGCGGTTGGTGTTCGTCGCCACGTTCTTGGACGCGTTGGTGCGCTCGTTCAGCACGATGGTGACGATGTCGCCCACATTGCGCGGCCGGCGGTCTTCGAATAGCGGGTAATTGCCGTAAGTCGTGGGCTGGTAGATCGAGCCCGTGGGCTGCGCCATGGGCATCGGCGGCGGCGGCGGCGCCGCCGTCGTCGGCCCGGTCACGATGGGTTCGGGCGGGATCATGGCGCAACCAGCCGCCAGCAGAGCCAGCGCAGACGCAAGTACCAGGCGCAGGACAGACATGAGCATCACAGTTGGGTCAGGCGGGCCAGCATTTCGTCCGACGTCTTGACGGCCTTGCTGTTCATTTCGTAGGCGCGCTGCGTCGTGATCATGTTGACCAGCTCTTCAGCGACGTTGACGTTGGAGGTTTCGACGTACTTCTGCATGATCGAACCCGCGCCGTCCACACCGGGCTGCAGCAGGTTCGCCGGACCCGACGAGTCGGTTTCCAGGTACAGGTTTTCGCCGATGCTTTGCAGGCCGGTCGGGTTGATGAACGTGGCAATCTGCAACTGGCCGATCTGCACGTTGATGCCGGCGGCGCCGGGTTGCGTCACCGAGACCATGCCGTCGGTGCCGATGGTGATGGACAGCGCGTTGTCCGGCACGTTGATCGGCGGCTGGATGACGTAGCCGCTGACGGTGACGAGCTGGCCGTTCTGGTCGCGCTGCAGGGCGCCGTCGCGCGTGTAGGCCTGCGTGCCGTCGGGCAATTCGACCGGCAGGAAGCCGCGGCCGTTGATCGCCACGTCCATTTCGCTGCCGGTGTTGTTCAGGTTGCCGTCCGAGTGGATGCGCTCGGTGGCGGCCACGCGCGCGCCGGTGCCCAGCTGCAGGCCGGACGGCAGTTGCGTGGCATCGCCCACCTGGGCGCCAGGCTGGCGCAGCGTCTGGTACATCAGGTCCTGGAATACGGCACGGCCGCGCTTGAACCCGTTGGTGGAGACGTTGGCCAAGTTGTTGGAAATCACGTCCATGGAGGTCTGCTGACCTTCCAGGCCCGTCTTGGCGATCCACAGCGAACGCATCATGATGAAAGACTCCGGTGCCGCGGCCTGGCCGCGAACTAAATGTTATTTAAATCAGGCGCTTACGGACAGAATGCCGTTGGCGCGTTCCGCGTTGCGGTCCGACTGCTGAATCACCTGCATCTGCTGCTCGAAGCGGCGGGCGTTTTCGATCATGCCCACCATCGACGCCATGGGATTGGTGTTGCTGCCTTCCAGCACGCCCGACAACAGGCGAAGGGCGGGGTCGGCGGGCACCGGCGGTGCGGGCTGGCCGTTGACCGGCGCCATGCGGAAGACGCCGTCGTCGCCGTGCACCAACTGCTTGTTGTCCGGGTTGACCAGCTTCAGGCGGCCCAGGTTCAGGATGTTGTTCGGCGCATCGCCGGCGCCCAGCGCCGTGATCGTGCCGTCCGACGTGATGGTCAGCGCGGCCTGGTCGGGCACGTCGATGGGACCGCCCTGGTCCGACAGGACCGGCTGGCCCAGCGACGTCTGCAGCAGGCCGTTGATGCCGACCTGCAGGCTGCCCGCGCGGGTATAGGCCTCGCCTTGCGGCGTCTGCACCGCAATCCAGCCGTTCTCGCTGGCCAGCGCCACGTCCAGGCCGCGGCCCGTGGTCTGCATGGTGCCCATCTCGAAGCTGTTGCCGGGCGTTGACGCCACCGTCGAAACACGCGTAGGCAGGCTCACCCCGTCCGTCACGGGAACCGAGCGGTACAGCGCGATCTGCTCGCGAAAGCCCGCCGTGTTCACGTTGGCCATATTGTTGGAGAGCGCGGCCTGATGCTCCGTGATCCGCGCTGCGCCATTCATGGCGGTGTAGATGATTCTGTCCATTGCCTATTCCGTCGGTGTCGTCGCTTGCCCAGCGGGCATTACTTCAGGTTCATCAGGACTTGCATGATTTCGTCCTGGGTCTTGATGGTTTGCGAATTGGCCTGGTAGGTGCGCTGGGCAATGATCATGTTGACCAGTTCCTTGCTCATGTCCACGTTGGACGCTTCGGTCGCCTGACCCACCACCGTCGACATGCTGTTGGTGCCGGGCTGGCCCAGGATCGGCTGGCCGGAAGCCGCCGTTTCCTTCCAGGCGTTGTTGCCCACGGGCTGCAGGCCCTGCAGGTTCGAGAAGTCGGCCAGGACCAGCGTGCCCACGATCTGGGTTTCGCCGTTGGTGTAGCTGGCGACCAGGCTGCCGTCGCTGCTGATGTTGATGCCGCTGAACTCACCGGACGTGTAGCCGTCGGGCTTGGCAACCAGCTTGTAGTTGCTGCCGTACTGGGTCGTGCCGGTGTAGTTGATGGCGACGTTCAGCGGATCGGCCGGGGTAGTCGTGCCGCCGGGCTGGGCGAAGGTCAGGTTCACGATCGGCGCGCTGGTCAGCGTGCCGGCGTTGTTGAACGTGAACTGCGTGGGGTTACCCCAGGTGCCGCCGGCTTCGGTGGTGGGCGCCATGGCCTGGCCGTCCATCGTGTAGTACACGTCGTACACGCTGGTGCCTGCCGTCGCCTCACGCTTGACGAAGTACTGCATCACCTGGTGCGAGTTGCCCAGGGAGTCGAACACCGTCATGGGCGAGGCGTTCGTGTAGGTGCTGGAGATCTTGGGATCGAACGGCTTGCCGATCTCGGTGACGGCGGCGGTGTAGTCCACGAAGCCGGGGATGTCTTCCAGCTCGCCGGCAGTGACCTGGCCCGTGCCGTCGATCGTGACGGTGTTGGGCGCCGTGCCGTACGTGTTGGCCGGCGGGTTGCCCGGCGCCCACGTCAGCGCACCGCCGGCGGCCTTGGTGAACGTATAGGCCGTACCGCCCAGGGTGACCGAGCCGGGAACGGCCGGCGACGTCACGGTGTCGACCTGATAGATGACCTTGGCGTTGGCATCCAGGTTGGCCACGGTGGTGGCGCTGGTCGTCGCCTGCGGCGCGACGTTGGCGGTCGGCAGTTGCAGTTCGACCGGATTCGCACCGATGGCGCCGGCCGGGTAACCGGTCAGGCGATAGCCCTGCGCGTTCACGATGAAGTTGTTCTTGTCGACGAGGAACTCGCCGTTGCGCGTGTACATGACCGAGCCGCTCTGGTCGGTCACACGGAACATGCCCTTCGCGCCGTCGATGGCGATGTCGTATTCGCCGCCGCCGCCCGTCACGGAACCGACCGTGAAGCGCTGGTTGATGGCCGAGACCTTGACGCCCAGGCCCACGCGCGAGCTGGCGTAGACGTCAGCAAACGATGCGGTGGCCGACTTGAAGCCGACGGTGCCCGAGTTGGCGATGTTGTTGCCGATGACGTCCAGGTTCTGCGCAGCGGCGTTCAAGCCGCTCAATCCTTGTCCGAAGCCCATGTTTACTCTCGCTAATCTTTAGTGGAAAAGCCGCCGCCCGTGCGCCGGCACCAATTCATATCCGCCCGTTCAGGCGCCGATCACCTTGCGCACGTCTAGCATGCTGGTCTGGCCGTCCAGGCCCAGATCCAGACGCAGGCCGTTGGTGGAGTACGCCACGCTCTTCACGTTGCCGTAGCTCAATACTTCCGAGTTCACCTTCGCGCCCTCGGCGTCGGTCGCCAGCACGGACACGTTGTACGCGCCCGGTTCCAGCGCCACGCCGGCGTCGTTCTTGCCATCCCATTCCAGCGTGTACACGCCGTTCTTCTGCTCGCCCAGCTCGATGGTGCGGACAACTGCACCGTTCGAATCCGAGATGCGGACCTGGACCTTGGCGGCGTCGCCCTGCAGATCCAGACCGTAGGGCGTGACCACGCGGTCCGCGGGGTTGGCGCTGTCGACACCGACCTTGACCTTCGTGCCCGGGATCAGGACGCCCTTGCCGATCATCGACACGGCGTTCATCGACTGGGACACGTCGATCTGGCCGCTGATGGCCAGCATGGTGTTCTTCAGGTTGGTGATGCCTTCCACCGTGGAGATCTGCGCCAGTTGCGACGTCAGCTCCGCGTTCTGCATCGGGTTCAGCGGATCCTGGTTCTTGAGCTGCGTGACCAGCAGCTTCAGGAACTGGTCCTGCAGGCCCTGCGCGGTGCTCGCGCTGTTGGCGCCGGTTTGCGCCAGGCCCATGGCCGTGGTGCTCGTGGTTTGGTCGACGGTGGTCATGGATAGACTCTGGCTGGAAATTAGGATTGACCGATGGTCAGCGTCTTCTGCATCAACGCCTTGGCGGTGTTGAGGACCTCGACGTTGGCCTGGTAGGACCGCGATGCCGCGATCATGTTGACCGTTTCGGCCACCGGATCGACGTTGGGCATGCTGATGTAGCCCTGCGCGTCAGCCAGGGGGTGCTTGGGGTCATAGACCATCTTCAGGGGCGACTGGTCCTGGACCACGCCGGCCACGCGAACGCCGCCGATCTCCTGGCCCAGCGCCTGGCCTGCGGCCGGGTTGACCTGGAACACGACCTGGCGGGCGCGGTAAGGCTGGCCATCCGGGCCGACCACACTGTCGGCGTTGGCCATGTTGCTGGCCGCCACGTTCATGCGCTGCGACTGCGCGCTCAACGCCGAACCGGCGATATCGAAAATGCTCAACAAGGACATTGCCTGTTGCTCCCTTTAAAGATCAATCCTGGATGGCGGTCTGCAGCCCGCGGATACGGTTGGAGATCAGCTGCATCGTGCTCTGGTAATGCAGGGTGTTGTCGGCGAACTGCACGCGCTCGATGTCCATGTCCACCGTGTTGCCGTCCATGCTGGGCTGGTACGGCAGGCGGTACAGCAGATCCGTCGGGCCCTGCGACACGGCCTTGGCCGGAATGTGGCGGGCCGACGTCAGCTTGAGCGACGTGTCGGGCAGGCGCGTCGTGCCTTCCATGGCGCTTTGCATCGCGGCCTTGAAGTCGATGTCGCGCGCCTTGTAGTTGGGCGTGTCGGCGTTGGCGATGTTCGAGGAAAGCACTTCCTGGCGCTGCGCGCGCAGTGCCAAAGCCTGCTGGTAGAACCGGAAATCTTCGTTGAGCCTGTCGAGCATCGTGGCGCCTTGAATTCGTTGCAGATCAGATAAAGCGAGGGACGCCGGACGCACCGTTATCCCATTGGATGACGGCATGATAGGGGCCGGACCTGTAACACAATCAGCCAAACAACCCGTCATTTCTCATCCAATTCACGTATTGCCGAACGCCGCCCACTTCTACAATTCATCCATCATGAAAATCTCCGCAAGACTCCTTCTCGCGCGCGCCGGCATCGCCGCCCTGCTCCTGGCCTCGGCAAGCGCCGTCCAGGCACAGGCCGCGGCCACCCAGGCCCCGGAAGCGATCATCATTGCGGCGCAGACCTATCTGCAGGAACAACTGGCCTCCCTGCCCGGCGAGGCGTCCATCGCCATCGACCCGCCGCGCACCGACCGCCTGACGCCGTGCGATGACCTGACCCCCTTCCTGCCGTCCGGCATGAAGCTGCGGTCCCGCATGACTGTCGGCGTGCGCTGCAATTCGGCCAAAGGCTGGACCGCCTACGTGCAGGCCTCCGTCAGCGTGGCCGGCCACTATTACGTGGCCTCGCGCCTGATCGCCGCCGGCCAGGCCCTGACCCCGGCGGATCTGGACGCCCGCGAGGGCGATCTGGTCACCCTGCCCCCCAACGCCATCACCGACCCGCAGGCGGTCGCCGGCATGACCGCCGCCTTCCGCATCAACGCCGGCCAGCCGATCCGCAGCTCGTCGCTGCGCAACGCCCAGTCGGTGCAGCGCGGCACGAACGTGCGGATCAACGCGCGCGGCAACGGTTTCATGGTCAGCAGCGAAGGCGAAGCCATGGGCAACGCGGCCCCCGGCGCCGTCGTCCAGGTGCGCACCGCGGGCGGCCAGGTGGTCAGCGGCGTCGTCCGGAACGCCACGCTGGTGGAAATTCAGCTATAGACCTGTTACAAATCGCGTTGCGCCTGGCTCGCATATACCCTAAAGTTCCTCCGGCCCTTGTCGTTACAGAGACATAAGTAGGCGGATCCGTCGCAAACCGACCCAGGACGCCCTGCGGAGAAAACCTTGAAAATCAATTCGACCACCAACCGGCCCCTCGCGGCCGACGCCGTCGGTGCCCGCGCCGAGTCCGCGGTCAGTCAAGCGTATGGCGCCGGCAGCGCCACCGGATCGAGCAGCTCGCAAGTCGCGCTGAGCTCGGCGTCGCGCAAGATGCTGGCCATGCAGGACGGCTCGAACGACATCAACGTCGAGCGTGTCGCCGCCATTCGCGCCGCGATCGCCTCCGGGCAGCTCAAGATCGACACCGGCCGCATCGCCGACAGCCTGATCGCCAGCGCCCGAGACCTGCTGAAATAGCCCGTCCCTTCCCTCTATTGAGCCGTCTGTCATGAGCCTCGTCGATTCCCTGCAATCCTGCATGAAGCAGGAAGACACCCTGATCTCCGAGTTCTCCTCGATCCTTGAGGAAGAAACCGAGGTCCTGGTCAGCCAGGGCAGCGTCGAGACGCTGAACCAGATCACCGAGCGCAAGCGCGGCATCGCGCAGCAACTGGTCGACCTCAGCCAGACGCGCGACAACCTGCTGTCCGAAATCGGCCTGCCCGCGGGCCACGTCGGCACCGAACAGGCCGCCGCGCAGTATCCGCAGTTGTCCGGCGTGTGGCAGGCCCTGCTGACCAAGTCGGCCTCCGCCAGCGAAATCAACATGCGCAATGGCGCCCTGATCGACGTGCATCTGCGCTACACCCAGCAATCGCTGGACGCCCTGCGCAATGTTGGCGTCGGCAGCGCCTCGACGTACGACGCGCAAGGCCGCGGCGCCCGCAGCGCCCCGGGCCGCCGGCCGATCGTCGCGGGCTGACGCCTTTTCCGATCTCCTGCGGCATAAAAAAACGGCGTGCATAGCACGCCGTTTTTTTGTTTCCGCGAGACGGGTTCGCGGCCTTACGCCCCGCCCGTCATCTCCAGCAGCGCGAACATCTTCAGCAGCGCCACCGGCAGCATCTTGCCCGACAGCTTACGCTCGGTGCCCACGATGCCCGACAACGGACCACGCACGACGTCAGCCGCCGGCGAATGCGCCAGCTGCCAGCATGCCGCGCCAAGCTGCCCGGCCATCAGCGACTGTCGGGCCAGCGTATGGGCGCCATCGACGGCGGGCAGCGCCTGCCAGGCATTGGCCATGTAACGGAACGCCGCCTTGGCCTCCTCCTGCAGGACGAGCCAGCGCGCGATCGTCGCGGCGTCCGCCTGCGACGCCGGCAGGTTCGTTGCGCCGAACAATTGGCCCGCGACCTCGCCGGAGACCGTGTCGATCAGCCGCGCGCAGATGAGGCGGACGCTGGCGCCCTGCCCCTTGCCCGGCAGCACGACTTCGGTGCCGGAGGCCCACAGCGCCAGCGGCGCGGTCTTGGCGCCCGGCGCCGGGCGCAGGCCCGGCATGTCGCCGGGCTGGCCGACGGGCAGGTAACCCACGCTCTTGCCGACGGCGTTCAGGTTGGTCGGGCATTCGTCCTGGATCACGCGCGTGCCACCTGCGCAACGCGCTACCCAGGACACGCCCTGCTCGCTCAACGGCTGCCATAGCGCAACGGTGCCGGCCTCCAGCATGTGGACCAGCGGCAAGGACGACAGGCGCTCGCCCAACCACTGCACGCGAGCCTGCAAGGCCGCCGCCGGGTCCGGCTGGGCCGGCGCGGCGGGCGCAAACGAGCTCAACATGCCGTGCGGCAGCGCGAGCTGCTGCGCGGGCGCGGCCAGTGCGGCGCCGCGGTCGCTCATCAACAGCGCGCCCATCAGCGCGCCGCCGGGCAAGGCCTCGCCCTTCATGGCGGTCTTGCCGTGCATCACGAGCAGGTTGCGGCTGCACGCAGCGGAAAATTCACGGCGCACCATCGCCAGTGGCTCATCGCCCAGCGCGGCCAGACTGGCGCCCGCGCCGTCGCCGACGTACTCGCGCCAGGCGGTGCGCGATTGCAGGCACGCCGGGTCGCTGTCCAGCCACGAAATGGTGTCGTCCAGGTTCTGTGCTGCTGCGATCGACGCCGCACCGCCCTGCTGCGGCAGGATGGCCGAGGCCAGCAACTGGCGGCGGCGCGCCGGGTCCACGGCGTCCGGTTCGCGCGACGACGACACCAGCGACGCCAGGTCGGCCTCGCTCGGGGTGTACAGTGCGCGGGCGCGCTCGACCATCGAGAACGCGCGGTCGATCAGCACGTCCGCGCGGGCCAGTTCCATGTGCTCGGGCACCTTCTGGCCGACGGACATGTAATGGATCGGCAGGCGGTGGCGGATGGCGGTGTCCAGCGCCGCGCCCAGGCGGGTGGCTTCGTCCAGCTTGGTGATGATGCAGCCGGCCACATCCTCGCCCACGCCATTGCGATAGGCGTGCGCGACCTCGTCCAGCGTGTCGCCCTGGCTGGCGGCATTGAGCACCAGCAGCCGGCGAACGGGCTTGCCGGCGTTGCACAGCATCGACGCCTGCTCGGCCACCAGGCGGTCGCGCTGGCTGATGCCGGTGGTGTCGATCAGCACGATCTTGCGGTTGCCCAGTTCGGCCAGGATGCGGCGCAGCTCGCCGGCATCGCGCACCGAGTGCGCCGGCACGCCCATCAGGCGGCCGTAGATCTGCAATTGTTCCAGCGCGCCGATCCGGAACAGGTCGGTCGTCAGCATGGCGACCTGCTCCCGGCCTTCGCGGGCCACACAACGGGCGGCCAGCTTGGCCAGCGTCGTGGTCTTGCCCACGCCGGTCGGGCCGACCAGCGCATACACGCCGCCGGCCAGGAATTCGTCTTCGGAACGCACCACCGGCAGATGGGTCACCAGTTCATTACGCGCCCAGCTCTGCGCAGCCTCGGTGGAGAGACCTTGCGGCAGGCGCTCGACCAGCGTGCGGACCAGCTTGGTGCTGAAGCCGGCGTCCAGCAGGCTGCGGAACAGCGCGGCGCCCGCGGGCTCGCGGCCCGGACCCTGGCGGCCGCCCCACAGCAGCCCGTCCATGCGGGTTTCCAGCGCGCCGCGCAAGGCGCTGATGGCGTCCTGCAGACCGGCGGCCGTATCGGCCGGCAGATTCGCGGGCGGCAAACCCTGCGGCGGACGCACCGGGGCATCGGGCATGCGGCCCATGGGCGGCGCGGCATGCAGCATGGCCGGTTGCGGCTGCGCTGCCGGCGGCATGGCGGGCGCCTGCACGGGTGCGGGCGGCGCGGCGTAGCCTTGGGGCGCGTGATAGGCGGTGGCGGGCGCAGCGGCCATGGCGGCTGCGGGCGCGGCGGTGGCCATGCGCTCGGGCATGGCGGGAGCCGGCGGTGTCATGCGGACTGCCGGCGCAAGCGGCGGCAGCTCGACGCGTACCGGTGCGGCCGGCTGAGGTGCGACCGGCTGAGGTGCGACCGGCTGAGGTGCGACAGCCGTCGGTGCAACCGAAACCGGCTGCGGTGCAGCGGGTACGAATTCTGCCGGCGACGGTTCAATCTCCGGC
The DNA here is from genome assembly GCF_040775605.1 of Achromobacter animicus. NCBI lineage: Bacteria > Pseudomonadati > Pseudomonadota > Betaproteobacteria > Burkholderiales > Alcaligenaceae > Achromobacter > Achromobacter animicus. Next base: position 2,523,072 of record NZ_JAYGJK010000001.1, on the reverse strand, counting down.
TGCGCCGACGCCGCATACGCGGACTGGTAAGCGGCAATGGATCGCGCCGGCGGCGCGTACCCGGCTGGCGGCACGGGCGGCATGGCAACCGGCGCAACCTGCGGTCGCGCCATCCCGGCCGGTGCGCCGAACGACGGCGCCGCGGGCTGACGTTCCTGCGCCGGCGGCGCATAGGCCGGCGCTTCGCGCGGCGGCGTCTGCTGCTGCGGCGCGTCGTCAAAGGCGCCATCAACGGTGGCCAGGACCTCGATCCCGCCCTCGACGCTGCGGTTCGACACGATCAGCGCGTCAGGCCCCAAGGCCTCGCGCACCTGACGCATCACGTCACGGGTGTTTGCCCCGTAAAAGCGGCTGATCTTCATTGCCCATTGCTCCCGCCGATCAGCGCCGTCACGCGGACGATGCGCTCATCGGGAATTTCCGTGTTCGACAACACGCCAAGCTGCGGCAGATGATGCCGCAGGAAGCGCGACAGCGGCGCACGCAGCACCGGCGACACCAGCAGCACCGGCGCATTGCCCTGCGATTCCTGCCGTTCGACCGCCGCCTGCGCCTCGCGCAGCAGCGTGTCGGCCAGCCCCGGCTCCAGGCCGCCGCTGGTCGTCATGGCCTGCGACAGCACGCGTTCCAGCTTCACGTCCAGGCCGATCACGCGCAGCTCGCCCTCGCCGGGGAACCATTGCTGCGTGATGGCGCGGCCAAGCGCGCGGCGCGTCAGTGCGATCAGCTCGTTGATATCCGGCTGGCCGCCCGACCCGGCGGCCATCGCCGCCAGACGCGGGCCGTGTTCGGACAGCGTATCGATGATGGTGCGCATGTCGCGGATCGGCACCTCTTCGGACAGCAGACCCTGCAGCACCTTCTGCAGCGCGGTGAGCGACAGCGTCTTGGGCACCAGGTCCTCGACCAGCTTCGGCGCGTCGCGGCCGATGCGATCCAGCAGCTGTTGCACTTCCTGGCGGCCCAACAGGTTCGAGCCGTGGCGATGCATCAGGTGATTCAGGTGCGTGGCCACCACCGTGCCCGCATCCACAACCGTGTAACCGGCCACCTGCGCCTGATCGCGCAGCGAGCTGTCGATCCACAGCGCCGGCAGGCCGAACGCCGGATCGGTCGTCGGCGTGCCCTTGATCTGCATGGTCACGCCGCCCGGGTCGATGGCCAGCCACTGGCCCGGCATCGCGACCCCCGTGCCCACTTCCACGCCGGACAGCAGGATGCGGTAATCGTTGGGCTTGAGTTCCAGGTTGTCGCGGATGTGCACGACCGGCGGCAAAAACCCTACGTCCTGCGCAAACTTCTTGCGCAGGCTGCGGATGCGGTGAAGCAGCTCGCCGTTCTGCGCGTGGTCCACCAGAGGAATCAGGCGGTAGCCCACTTCCAGCCCCAGCTGGTCCACCATCGACACGTCTTCCCAGCTCGCCTCGGCGGCCGCGGCCTGCGCCTGGGTGATCGCCTGCGGCGGTATCTCCTCGGCGGCCACGGCGGCGGCCTTCTTGCGTTTGAGCAGCGCCCAGCCGCCCCAGCCCAGCGCGGCGGCCAGCGTCAGGAACGCGATGTGGGGCATGTTGGGGATAAGGCCCATGATGCCGATGATGCCGGCGGTCAGGAACAGCACGCTCGGGTTGGAGAACAGCTGACTGATGATCTGCTGGCCGATGTCCTGGTCGGTCGACACACGCGACACGACCACGCCGGCGGCGGTGGAGATCACCAGCGCGGGGATCTGGGCAACCAGGCCGTCACCGATGGTCAGCAGCGTGTAGACGCGGCCGGCTTCGCCCATGGACATGTCGTGCTGCGCCACGCCGACGACCAGGCCGCCGATGATGTTGATCGCCATGATCAAGAGGCCGGCGATGGCGTCGCCGCGCACGAACTTGGAGGCGCCGTCCATCGAGCCGAAGAAGTCCGATTCCTGCGAGACTTCCGACCGGCGCTTGCGCGCCTCGTCTTCGCCGATCAGGCCGGCGTTCAGGTCCGCGTCGATCGCCATCTGCTTGCCAGGCATGGCGTCCAGGGTGAAGCGCGCCCCGACTTCCGCGATACGGCCCGCACCCTTGGTGATGACGATGAAGTTGATGATGGTCAGGATGATGAAGACGATGATCCCGACCGCGAAGTTGCCGCCCACCAGGAAGTGGCCGAAGGCCTCGATCACCTTGCCCGCGGCGTCCGGCCCCGTGTGACCGTGCAGCAGCACCACCCGGGTGGACGCGACGTTCAGCGACAGGCGCAGCAGCGTCGCGAACAGCAGGACGGCCGGGAACGCGGCAAAGTCCAGCGGCTTGCGCGTGAACATGGCCACCAGCAGGATCATTACGGACAACGCGATGTTGAAGGTGAACAGCAAGTCCAGCAGGAACGTGGGCAGGGGCAGCACCATCATGCCCAGCACCATCACGATCAGGATGGGACCCGCCAGCAGCCGCGCATGCGTGCCGCCGTTATTCTTCAACATGGTGAGCAGAGCGCTCATTCCTTAAACTCCTTGTGCTGCGGTTTTTGCCTGCGGGTCCAGTTCGGCTGGCACGTTCAACTTCGTGGGGGCCGGGGGTTCAAGCCCCCAACCCGAGCGCCAGGATCGTAGCTGGAATACCCATGCCAGCACTTCCGCCACCGCGGTATACAGCTCGGCTGGGATTTCTTGTCCCAGCTCGACGTGTTGATGCAATGCGCGCGCCAACGGCGGCGCTTCCAATGTGGGAATCTTGTTTTCGGCGGCCAGCTCGCGGATCTTCGCGGCGATCAGGCCCGTGCCCTTGGCCAGCACGCGCGGCGCGCCGCCCTTCGATTCGTCGTACTTCAGCGCCACCGCATAGTGCGTCGGGTTGGTCACCACGACGTCGGCCTTCGGCACCTCGGACATCATGCGCCGGCGGGCCGCCTGGCGCTGCTGCTGCCGGATGCGCGCCTTCACATGCGGATCGCCTTCGCTTTCCTTGTGCTCCTGGCGCACGTCTTCCTTGGACATCCGCAGCTTCTTCAGATGGCTCCAGATCTGCCAGGGCACGTCCAGCATGACGATGATGAGCAGCGACGCCACGATGAAGGCGCAGCACATCGCCACCAGGGTCAGCGCCTTGGTCAGCGCGGCCGACGGCGCCACGTGCATCAGCCCCATCATGTCGTCGTGATAGCGCCAGATGACCCAGACCGCTACGCCGCCGACCAGCAGCGCCTTGGCCAGCGCCTTGATCAGCTCCACCACCGTCTGCGACGAGAACATGCGCTTCAAGCCGGCCAGCGGGCTGAGCTTCGAAAAATTGGGCGTCAGGGGCTTGGTCGAAATCACCAGGCCGCCCAGCACCACGCTCGACAGCACTGCAACCACCGCGAGCAGGCCGAATATCGGCAGCAGCACCAGCAGCGCATGGCCGAAACCGCTTACCGCCTGCTCGACCATGACGCCGGGATCCAGCGCGACGCGCTGATCGAAGGCCAGTCCGTTGCGCAGCACGCCGCTCAGGCCCCTGTACAGCGACCCGCCGCCCGCCCAGATCGCGGCGACACCGACGGCCAGCATCATGAACGTGCCCAGTTCCCGGGAACGCGCAATCTGCCCCTCCTCGCGCGCCTTTTCCAGGCGCCTGGGAGAGGCGGCTTCGGTTTTCTCGAGGTCGCTTTCTTCGGACATGCTCTACGGGATCGTTGCGGCTCGCTGACGTGGAATGCAAGCCGCCCGCCGAGATTCTAGGAGGCGCCGGGGGTTGGCGATATGCCAAGAAACGGGGGGAAAGCGGCGCTATTCCCGGATGCGCCGCCGGCTGCCGGTCAGCCCCCCTGGGCGTGCGCCTTCAGCCCGCCGCTTCAACTTGCCACATCAAGCCGCCCCATCAAGCCGCCCCATCAAGCCGCAACATGAACGCCCGCGTGACGCCACCCCGTCAACCCGCCACCGGCGCCGCCCGTCCCCCGGCGCCCTGCCCGTCCACGATCGCCTGGAACCGCGCGTAATCCAGCCCGATGCGCACGGCGCCCCAGTGTTCCGGCCCCAGATAAATGGGAAGGGAAATGTCGTTGACGATCTCGCCGGTATCCCGCGAATACGTCTGGAACAACTGCGCGCCCGTGTTGGCAGCCAGCCGGGCGCCCACGGGATCGTCAAAGATCCGCTTGTTGCGCACCCGGACGATGTCGACCTTCGGATCGCCGGTCGGCGCCAGCGAGAACCGGCTGTTGTGCGCGGGTGCGTAACCCCGGTTGTCCACCAGGATCGTGTAGATCGCGCCGGGCACCGCCTGCAGCACACTGTCGAGCAGGCGCGTCAGCGGCTCGTCGATGGCCCGGTCATACGCCGTGTGATACCGCGGCGGCTCGCTGCCGGGAATGCGCTGGTAATGGCGGTCGAACACGTCGACACCGCGCCGCCGGGCATCGTGCAGCAGTCCGGCCGCCGCGTCCGCAAACGCCTCCAGCGACGCCGACAGGCTGTCGAACGCGGTATCGCCGGCGCGCATGTCGGCCAGCACCTCCTGCACGCTTTCGGTCTGGCGGCGGATGCGGTCGATCTCGCCCGACATGCTGCCCACCCGTTCCAGCACGTCCGCGCTCAGTGCAGCGATGCGCCCCACCTCCTGGCTCATGCCGTGATTGGTGGCGTCGACCTCGCCAATCGCCTGGACCACTTCGCCTACCTGCCGGTTCATGCTGTCGAAATCGCGCACGAAGCGCTCGAATCCGTCACAGGTGCGGTTCAGCACCGCGCCCGACGCGTCCACATCCTCGCGCAGCGTGCCGGTCTGGCGCTGGGTGGATTCGACCAGGCCCAGCATCTCTGAGGTATGGCGGCCGATGTCGCCGGTGGCGGTGTTGACCCGTTCGGCCAGCCGGCCGACCTCGCTGGCCACCACCGCAAAGCCCCGTCCCGCGTCCCCTGCCCTGGCCGCCTCGACGCCCGCGTTCAACGCGAGCAACTGGGTCTGCAGCGCAATGCCTTTGATTGCCTGGCTGATGTCGCCCACGGATTTCGCGCGGGCGGCCAGTTGCCCCACCACTTCGGTAAAAGCCGCCATCTCTTGCGTCATGCGGTCGACGCGCGTCTTGACCTCGGTCAGCTCCGCCAGCGCCTGCTCTGCGGCATGCAGGTTCTGGCCGGACACGGCGGCGATTTCGCGGGCATGCGTGGAGGTGGATGCCGACAGGTCAGCGATCTGCGCGCCGCTGGCTGCAAGCGCGTCGGCGGCCCTGGCCTGCTCGCGCGCCAGCAGCGAACAGCGCCCCGCCTGGAACTGCGTGCGCGCCGCGTTCAGCGCGATCTCGATGCTGGACTGGCGCACCGTCATCACCCGCACGCGGATCTGCGCCAGAAAACGGTACAGCGGCCAGGCGGCCGGACTGAAAGACAGGGCGCGCTCCGACAGCATCGCGTCGCCACGATTGAGCCGACGCAACAAACCCCACATGCCGCCCAGGCGGAATACGGATCTGGCCATGATGAACCTCCTCTCCCTGGCCCGGACCGCCTGCTTTGGGCATCCGTGGCCTGACGCGCAAAGCGCGCCTTGTCTCGCGCTGCAAGGCCCCGATTATTGTTGGCAGGAGTCTATCGGGAGGGTCGCGTTTGCGCTCTTAGGGAATACGTCATGCGGACGAGGCGGCAAAGACGGTCAAGTGCAGCAGGCAGCCGCAAGGACGCAGCCGCGCGCGGGTGTCAGACACCAGGGCCATGCGGGTGTCTGACACCGGGACGATGTCCGGGAGCGAACATCGCCCGAGGGCCGGGCTTAGAAGCCCAGGCTGGCCAGCAGGTCGTCGACCTGGTCCTGGCTGGTGACCACGTCGGTCTTGCCTTGCGGGTTGATCTGCGGACCGTTGAGCAGGCTGTTGGCTTCATCGCGGCGCTCTTGCGGCACGTTGTCCAGCAGCACCTGCAGCAGTTCGCGTTCGATCGCGCCCACCACGTCCATCATGCGCATGATGACCTGGCCCGTGAGGTCCTGGAAATCCTGCGCCATGATGATTTCCATCAGCTTGGACTGCGTCTGCTGCGTCTGCTTGGGCACGTCGGCCAGGAAGGCACGCGTGTCCTGCACCAGTTCGCGCGCTTCCGGCATCTCCAGCGGCTGGTCATACCATTGCTGCCAGCGGCTATCCAGCGCCTGGGCCGAACGCGACATGTTGTCCTGGATCGGACCGGCCTGCTCGGTGGCGTTGAGCACCCGGTTGGCGGCCTGCTCGGTCATCTGCGCCACGTACCGCAGGCGGTCGCGCGCATCGGGGATTGCATTGGCGGCGTCCTTGATCGCTTGATCCAGGCCCAGTTCGCGCATGCTGTCGCGCAGCATGCGGGTGAGCGAGGCGATGCGATGGATCAGGTCGGGCGACTCTGCCGGGTCAACTGTTTCCGTTGAGCTCATCGCACACCTCACCCGCCAATTTTCTCGAAGATCTTGTTCAGCTTTTCCTCCAGCGTTGCCGCGGTGAAAGGCTTGACCACGTAACCGTTGGCGCCGGCCTGGGCTGCGGCAACGATGTTCTCCTTCTTGGCTTCCGCCGTCACCATCAGCACCGGCAGCGAGGCCAGCGATGCGTCGGCGCGGATCTGCTTGAGCATCTCCAGACCGTCCAGGTTGGGCATGTTCCAGTCGGACACCACGAACTGGAAGCCGCCGTTGCGCAGCTTCTCCAGGCCAATGGCGCCGTCCTCGGCCTCATCCACGTTTTCGAAACCCAGCTCCTTGAGCAGGTTGCGGATGATCCGCCGCATGGTGGGGAAGTCATCCACCACCAGAATCTTCAGGCCCTTGTCTACCATCTTTCACTCCAGAAAAAATTTGCTTGAGACCGATCGTGGCGTCAGTCCGCGTTAAACGCGGTGCCCACGGTCGCCCAGGCGAGTCAGAATGCGTTCGCTCATCGCCGACAACGGCACCACTTCACTTGCAGCCCCGATGGCAATGGCTTCGCGAGGCATGCCAAAGACCACGCAGCTTGCTTCGTCCTGCGCGATCGTGTGCGCGCCCGCCCGGTGCATGGCCAGCATGCCGGTGGCGCCATCCTTGCCCATGCCCGTCAGGATTACGCCGATGGCGTTCTTGCCCGCCGCCACGGCCGCGGAATTGAACAGCACGTCCACGGACGGACGGTGGCGGTTGACCGGTTCGCTGGCTTCCAGCTCGATGACGTAGTTGGCGCCACTGCGGCCCAACCGCATGTGCATCTCGCCGCCCGGCGCCAGGTACACGTGGCCCGGCAACACGCGCTCGCCGTGCACGGCCTCGCGCACGGTCACGGCGCACAGCGCGTCCAGGCGCTGCGCGAACGACCGCGTGAAGCCGGCCGGCATGTGCTGCGTGATCAGGATCGCGGGGCTGTCCGGCGGCAGCGGCTGCAGGACTTCGCGGATGGCTTCGGTGCCGCCGGTGGACGCGCCCACGATGACCAGCTTTTCCGAGCTGGACAGCGGACGGCGCAGCATGGGCGCCGGCGCGGCTGCCGCCGCATGGGGCGTGGGCGCGCGCAGCTTGGCGCGCGACGCGGCGCGGATCTTGTCGGCAATGAGTTCCGTGTATTCGAGCAGGCCGTCGCGGATGCCCAGCTTGGGCTTGGTCACGAAGTCGATGGCGCCCAGTTCCAGCGCACGCAGCGTGATTTCGCCGCCACGCTCGGTCAGCGACGACACCATCACGACCGGCATTGGACGCAGGCGCATCAGCTTTTCCAGGAAATCCAGCCCGTCCATGCGGGGCATTTCCACGTCCAGCGTCAGCACGTCGGGGTTGTGACGCTTGATCAGGTCGCGCGCGACCAGCGGATCGGGTGCGGTCGCAACCACTTCCATATCCGGCTGGCTATTGATGATTTCGGTCATCAAGCCGCGCACAAGCGCGGAGTCATCCACACACAAAACGCTTATTTTCTTCATCTTGTTTGCTGCCCTGGCCCGTTCAGGCCTTATTTGCGCATTCGTAGACTGTCTGCCCGCGCAGACGGAAATCCCGGCTGATGTACGTGAAGTTCTCGGAGTGGCCGGCAAACAGCAGGCCGCCCGGCTTCATGAGGGGCACGAACCGCTCCAGAATCTTGGCCTGCGTCGGCTTGTCGAAATAGATCATGATGTTGCGGCAGAAGATCACGTCGAACTTTTCGGTGATCCCCCACGACGGCGACAAGAGGTTCAGCGTCTCGTAGCGCACCATCTCGGCGATCTCGGGCCGCACCCGCACATGCCCTTCGTTCGCGCCGCGGCCTTTCAGGAAGAAGCGGCGCAGGCGCTCGCTTTCCATCTTCGCGACGCGTTCGTTCGGATAGACGCCCGTGCGCGCGCGGTTCAGCACGCTGGTGTCGATGTCGGTGGCCAGCACGGTCGAGCCGGCGGCCCGCGGGCCCAGGGCTTCGGTCAGCGTAATGGCGATCGAGTACGGCTCTTCGCCCGTCGAGGCTGCACAACACCACACCGAAACGGGTCCCCCGCGCTTCTTCGCGAAGTCCGCCAGGATCGGAAAGTGATGCGATTCACGGAAAAAAGCGGTCAGGTTCGTCGTGAGCGCGTTGATGAAGTCTTCCCACTCCGCGGCGTCGGGCTCGTTCTCCAGGCTGTCCAGATAACTGCCGAAATCCTGCCCGCCCAGCGCCCGCAGGCGGCGCGCAAGACGGCTGTAGACCATCTCGCGCTTGTGCGTGCCCAGCGAAATGCCGGCGCGCGCGTGGATCATCTTGCGGACGCGGGAAAAGTCCGCATCACGGAAATCAAACTGGCGGTCCACCGAAATGGACGGGGCCGTATTCGCCGAAGTTGCCACGCGTATCCTCAGCGTCCCAGAGCAGGCGCATCGGGCGCATGCAGGCGGGCGTCGTCATAGGTGGCGTGCACCGATGACAGCCGATGCGCCGGCACTTCGATGACCTCGCCCGTGTTGATCTTGAACACGGCCACCGCTTCGGCCAGGCGCTGCGCCTGTTCCTGCAGCGAGCCTGCGGCGGCAGCCGCCTCTTCCACCAGCGCCGCGTTCTGTTGCGTCACTTCGTCCATCTGCGACACGGCCCGGTTCACCTGGTCGATGCCGCTGGATTGTTCTTCGGACGCTGCCGAGATCTCGCCCATGATGTCCGTCACGCGCTTCACCGAGGCCACGATTTCCTGCATCGTGGAGCCGGCGCGTTCGACCTGCTGCGAACCCGCGCCCACCTTGGTCACGGAGTCTTCGATCAGGCCCTTGATTTCCTTGGCGGCCTGGGCGCTGCGCTGCGCCAGCGAACGCACTTCGCCCGCCACCACCGCAAAGCCCTTGCCCTGCTCACCGGCGCGCGCGGCTTCCACCGCCGCGTTCAGCGCCAGGATGTTCGTCTGGAATGCGATGCCGTCGATCACCGACACGATTTCCGAAATCTTGCGCGAGCTGGCCGAGATGCCTTCCATGGTGTGCACCACTTCCGACACCGCCGCGCCGCCGCGCTCGGCCACGTCAGACGCGCTGGCGGCCAACTGGTTGGCCTGGCGTGCGTTGTCCGCGTTCTGCTTGACGGTCGACGCCAGCTCTTCCATCGAGGCGGCGGTCTCTTCCAGCGAAGCGGCCTGTTGCTCCGTACGGCTGGACAGGTCCGTGTTGCCGGCCGCGATCTCGTGCGAACCCACGTTGATTTCATCGACGCCGCGGCGCACCGAGGCCACCGTGCGGGTCAGGCTTTCCTGCATGCGCTTGAGCGCGGCGAAAAGCTGGCCGATCTCATTGGTGTTGCTGGCTTCCACGCGCGCCGTCAGGTCGCCGCCGGCAATGCGGTCGAAATGGTGGCCGGCTTCCTTCAGCGGCTGCAGCACGCGGCGGCGCAGGAAGACGTAGGTGGCGAACACCAGCAGCGCCGCGATGATGCCGCCGGCGCTGACGGCCATCAGCACAAACTGGTAGCGCACTTGCGCCACTTCGAACGCGTCCGTCATCTTGCTGGCGCGCCAGAAATCAAAGCCTTCGACGGCGCGCGCAAAGCGGCCTTCCAGGGCGTCCTGCACCTTCTGGATCTGCGTCTGGTAAGCCGGCATGTCGGCCTTTTCCAGCGCGGCGACCAGGGGCGCGACACCCTGCTGCACCAGCGCCGCATAGGAGTCGTCGATCTCCTTCAGGGCCTCGGCGGCTTCGGCCGGCCGCGGCAGGGTCTTGAAGAAATCGAACTCGGCCTGGCCCTTGTTCAGCGACGCTTTGGCACGTTCCAGCAGGCCGGCGGCCTCGCTGGACAGACCTTGCGCCAGCAGGGTCGGCTGGCCGACGCTGCGCACGATGTCCGCATAGTTCAGGGTCGCGGCACGGGCCAGGCCGTTCAGCGTGTCCTTGTGGCTTAGCACGACGCGGTTGACGGCGTCGTTCAATTCCTGCGATTGCTTGATCTCGGCCAGCGTCCCATTGCTGATGCGCAACGACAACACGCCCAGCGCGGCACCAATCACCAACATGAATGAGAAGAACGCCAGCACCCACAACAGGCTGCTGCGTATCGTCATGTTCGCGAAAAACTTGCGCATCACAAGAACCATCCCTTGACTGCAATCGTTAAAGGAAAGCGCCACATCGCGATCAATATGGCGCCTTTACCCCGCATTCCGGCCAGACTCCGATCAGGAGGCGACCTTCTCCACCAGCGCCATTTCGTCGCTGGTCATCAGCTTTTCGATGTCCACCAGGATCAGCATGCGCTCATCCACGGTGCCCAGACCCGTCAGGTACTCGGTCGACAGCGTGGCGCCAAACTCGGGCGCCGGACGAACCTGGCCCGAGTTGAGCATCAGCACGTCCGACACGCCGTCCACCACGATGCCGACGACGCGGCGGTCGAGGTTGAGGATGATGACGACGGTCTGCTCGTTGTAGTCGACGCGGCCCAGGTTGAACTTGATGCGCAGGTCGACGATCGGCACGATGATGCCGCGCAGGTTCGTCACGCCCTTGATGAACGGCGGGACGTTTGCGATGCGGGTGACCGTGTCGGCGTCGTAGCCGCGGATTTCCTGCACCTTCAGGATGTCGATCCCGTATTCCTCGTCGCCCAGCGTGAAGACCAGGAACTCGCTGCCGACATCTTCATTGCGCGCGGCTTGCGCTTGCGGTTTGGCTGCCATGATTTTTTAGTGCTCCATCAATTCAGAACGGCTTCGGGCTGCGACCAGCGCTCCCGGTTGGCGCGCGCGAGCGCAAATACGTCGACAATCAGGGCCACGCTGCCATCGCCAAGAATGGTGGCGGCGGAAATGCCCGGGACCTTGCGGTAATTCGATTCCAGATTCTTGACCACCACCTGATGCTGTCCGATCAGGTGATCGACCAGCAGCGCAAAGCGCCGGTCCTCGGCCTGCATGATGACGGCGATCGCCTGCGTGGGGTCGGTCTGGGCCTCGCCCACCGAGAACACGCGATGCATCTCGACCAGCGGCAGGTATTCGCCGCGCACGTGCATGACGCGCTCGTTGCCGGCAACCGAGTAGATCTGGTCGTTGGTGGGCTGCAGCGATTCGGTGACGTGGTTCAGCGGCAGGATGAAGGTTTCTTCACCGACGCGCACGGACATGCCGTCCAGAATGGCCAGGGTCAGCGGCAGCACGATGCGGGTCGTGGTGCCGTTGCCCGGCTCGCACGACAGCTGCACGTGGCCGCCCATGTCCTGGATGTTCCGGCGCACGACGTCCATGCCCACTCCGCGGCCGGAAATGTCCGTGACCTTTTCGGCCGTGGAGAAACCGGGCGCGAAAATCAGCTGCCAGATCTCGTCGTCGGGCGAGTTTTCATTGACGGCGAGGCCTTGCGCCATGGCCTTCTTCAAAATCTTTTCGCGGTTCAGGCCACCACCGTCGTCGCTGACTTCGATGACGATGTTGCCGCCGTTGTGCTGCGCGGACAGCACCAGCTGGCCAACCGGATCCTTGCCGGCGGCGATACGCTTTTCGGGCGTTTCGATGCCGTGGTCCAGGCTGTTGCGCACCAGGTGGGTCAGCGGGTCGATGATGCGTTCGATCAGGCTCTTGTCCAGCTCGGTCGCGCGGCCGTACGTTTGCAGTTCGATCTGCTTGCCCATCTTGCCGGCGATATCGCGCACCAGGCGCGGGAAGCGGCTGAACACGTAATCCATCGGCATCATGCGGATCGACATGACGGCTTCCTGCAGATCGCGCGCATTGCGCTCCAACTGCTCCATGCCGTTCAGCAGGCGATCGTGCAGCACCGGATCCAGCGTGGAGGCGGTCTGCGCCAGCATGGCCTGCGTGATGACCAGTTCGCCCACCAGGTTGATGACCTGGTCGACTTTTTCAACGCCGACGCGGATCGAGGTCGATTCCTTGTCTGCATGAGCGGCGGCGGAAGCGGCCGGACGCGCGGCGGCACGGGCGGCCGGCGCACCAGCGTCGGCGGCCGCTGCCACCTCGGCGGCGGGCGCTTCGGGCGCAGCCGGGGCCGCGGCCGGCGCGGCAACCGGCGCGGCAGGCGCCGCTTCGGCGGCCACGGGCGCGGCGTCGCCGCTTGCCGGCACTGCCTCGCGGGCGATGTTCAGTTGGTCGCCATCGACGATGAAGCAGCACACGGCCTCGATGTCTTCCGGCGTGCAGGTGCTATCCACCCAGACCGTCAGCACGCCATTGGCGCGTTCGCTCGCCTTGACGGTGCCCAGGTTGCCCATCTCTTCGAGCAGGGACGCGGCATCCTTATCGGAAACCTTGGTGATGCGCACACGCAGCGGCAGGCCGCCGGCTTGCTCGCTGGCGACTGCGGCCGGCGCGGCGGCTTCGACCGGCGCGGCGGGCGCGGGCGCCTGCTGCACGGGTGCGGGCGCCGGGGCCGCGACCGGCGCGGCAGCGGGTGCGGGCGCAGCGGGCGCGGGCGCGGGCGCGGCGGCCGCGGCGGGATCCTTATGCTCCAGCGCAAGCTGCCTCAATACGGCGCAAATACGCTCAAACACGGCATCATCGGGCTCTTCGGAGGCCCGATAGGCATCCAGTTGGCTTTTGAGCACGTCTTTCGTTTCCAAGAAAATATCAATCATGTCCGTGCGCAGCGCCATTTCGCCACGCCGGATCGCGTCCAGAAGGTTCTCAAGCAGATGGGTCGTGCCCGCCAGCTGGTTGAAACAGCCGAACGTCGCCGCACCGCCCTTGATCGAATGCGCCGCGCGGAAAATGGCGTTGAGCTGCTCGATGTCGGGCGCGCCCACATCGAGCTCGAGCAACAGCTGCTCCATTTGCGCGAGCAGCTCGTCCGCCTCGTCGAAAAAGGTCTCGTAAAACTGACTGAGGTCCAAACCAGAACTCATGACCCGTACGCCTTTCTAAATGAACCTGCTACGCGCCGGCCTGCTCGTCGAGCAGCTCGGTCGCCAATTCCACCAGCACATCGGGATCCACCGGCTTGGAAAGCCAGCCGCAAACACCCAGATCCCGGGCTGCCATCTTGCTGTCCACGTCGTCCTCGGTGGTCAGCACCAGCACCGGCACATCCATGTACCGGTCCTCTTCGCGCAACCCCTGGATCAACTCCAGACCGCCCTTCACCGGCATGTTCCAGTCGCTGACGACCAGATCCACCGGGTTGGCCATCGCCACTTCCAGCGCTTCCTGGCCGTTGCAAGCCGTCAACACGTTCCAGCCTGCGCCGGTCAGCGTCGCCTGCACGATCATCCGCATGGTCGTGGAATCATCCGCCACGAGTATCGTTGCCGTCATTGTTGTCGAACCCCTTCAGCGGGCGGGGTGTTCTCCGCCTCGCTCTGCTTGGTTGCCGTTGCGGCCTGGCTGGCGGCTTGCACCGCCTGCACGGCCGTCCCCACCTCGCGCGCATCCTTGGCGCTCAAATCCGCGGCTGCGGCGTTCTCGCTTTCGATGCGCTTCTGGGTGCTTTGGTTGAGCACCACCAGGCTGATGCGTCTATTAACGGCTGCATACGGATCATCTTTAACCAGACTCATGCTGGAAGACAGACCCTGGATGCGCATGACCTTGCTTTCGTTCATGCCGCCCGCCACCAATTCCTGGCGCGAAGCGTTTGCGCGGTCGGCCGACAGCTCCCAGTTGCTATAGGCGCGTTCGCCGCGGGCATACTGCGACGCGTCGGTATGACCCGAGATGCTGACCTTGTTGGGCAGTTCGTTCAGCACCGGTCCCAGCTCGCGCAGGATGTCGCGCATGTACGGCTGCACTTCGGCGCGGCCGGTCGCGAACATCGGGCGGTTCTGGTTGTCGATGATCTGGATGCGCAGGCCTTCGGTCGTCAGATCGATCAGGAGCTGCGGCCGGAAGGATTTCAGGACCGGGCTCGTCTCGATGACGTTTTCGAGGCGCTTCTTGAGGTTTTCGAGGCGATGCTGCTCGCGGCGCTCGGCGTCGCCCATCGGCTGGGACTCGACCCGGTTGCCCTGGCCGCGGCGCACGTCGCCCTCGCTGCGCAGCGGGTCCTGCCCGCCGCCAGGCACGGCGCTCGTTTCCGCCGAACTGCTGGGCCCGCCCGTGATGGCGACGCGCAGCGGCATGCGGAAATACTCCGCGATGCCCTTCAGTTCTTCCTTCGGCACGATGCTGACCAGCCACATCACCAGGAAGAACGCCATCATTGCCGTGATGAAGTCGGCGTACGCGATCTTCCAGCTGCCCCCGTGGTGCCCGCCGCCCTTGACCTTCTTGCGGCGGATCACCACACGGTGATTATTTACCGTGCTCATGGCCCGCTCCGTCAGGCCTTGCCGGTCGACTTGGTCTGGCGGACGTGCTCTTCCAGCTCACCGAAGGTGGGCCGGACCGCCGAGAACAGCACCTTGCGGCCGAATTCCACCGCGAGCTGGGGCGGGTAACCGTTCATGCTGGCCAGCAGCGTCGTCTTGATGCATTCGAGCACCTTCATGGCTTCATCGGTGCGGCGCTCCACGCGGGAGGCCAGCGGACCCACAAAGCCGTACGCCAGCAAAATACCCAGGAACGTGCCGACCATCGCCTTGGAGATCAGGTCACCCAGGATGGCGGGCGGCTGATCCACGGCGGCCAGCGCCTTGATCACACCCAGCACCGCGGCCACGATACCGAAAGCAGGCAGGCCGTCGGCCATCTGCTGCAGCGCATGTGCCGGCACTTCGCGCTCGTGGCGGTAGGTTTCGATTTCCTCGTCCATGAGCGTTTCGATTTCGAACGAGCTCATGTTGCCGCTGATCATGATGCGCAGGTAGTCCGTAATGAACTCCATGAGCTTCTCGTCTTTGGCGATCCGGGGATACTCGCTGAAGATCGGGCTGGAGCCCGGATCCTCGATATGCGATTCGATGGCCATCAGGCCTTCACGGCGCGCCTTGTTCAGCAGCACATACAGGAGCGCCATCAGCTCCATATACACGTCCTTGCCGTAGCGCGAGCTCTTGAGCGCGTCGGGAAGCGCCTTCTTGACCAGCATCAGCGACTTCTTGCTGTTGCCCGCCAGAAACGCCCCGAATGCCGCGCCGAAGATCAGCGTCAGCTCGAAGGGCTGGTAAAGCGCGCCCATGTGTCCGCCCAGCGCCATGAAGCTGCCGACGACCGACACGATCACCACAAGAAAACCGATAACAATCAACACAACGGGCCCCTGCCAACGAAGTCTATAACTTGCGTCAATGATCCCCTGTCCCCCCTGCCCCAAAAAGGCGGGTTAGGGGGTGTTTTCCAGGGCTTTTGATGTATTTGGACGCCCGATCAGGTCGGAGCGGCGGTCGCAATGGGGGCTGAACGGCTGCCGGCGCGTGCTTTGGCCGCCGCGCGGGTCTTGCCGGCGCGAGGTGGCGGACGGCAGATGGCGCACACGAAATCGGACTGCGGATCGTGGGCGTGGGCGATGAAATGGCCGCCGCATTGCCGGCACGCAGAGAGCTGCAACATGCCGCTGTCGAAGAATCGCACCAGCATCCACGCCCGGGTGAAGCTCAGGACGGGCTCGGCATCCGCGGTTTCCTGCCCCGCGTTTTCGAGATACAGGCGATACGCATCGATGGTGGCGCGTATGCCCTTGCTGGTGGTGCGCGTATTCAGGAACGAATACACGTTATAGAAGAGAGAGGAATGAATATTCGGCAGCCAGGTCATGAACCAGTCAACCGAAAAAGGCAGCATGCCCTTGGGTGGCGAGCAGCCGCGGATTTCGCGATACAGGCGGGCGAGGCGATCATGGCTGAGGCTTGTTTCAGCCTCAAGCACCTGAAGGCGCGCGCCCAGCGTAATCATGGAGCTAGCAAGCAGAATGTCGTCCGCTTCCTGGGAAACGCTCTTGGAGGCCATTACAGGTGTATCCGAGTGGAATTCGCGAGGCCGTCAGGCCAGTTCTTCGACAGGCTGCTTGGCGAGCAGGATGGTTGCATGCGCTTGTTGCAGCGCACCACCCAGAACGTCGTGAGTCAGCGCGGACAGCAGGCTGTAATCATCAAAACGGAAACGGCACAGCAGCGAGCTGGAGCTGGCCAGTTTCACCAATTGCGCCGGCGAAAGGCGCATGAGAATGTCAGCGACTTCGTTGCTGAAACCCAGACGGAACATCGATGCGGCGAAATCGTCCCTCAACATACGCTGAGCCAGTAACAGATATGACAGATTCACTTCGCGAATGTCTGCCAGCAAAGAATTTTCGACTTGTTGCACGCCGTACTCCCTATCCCTATCCCACCCGAGGGGCTTGATTACTCATAGCGCAGGCAACGATTGTTACCTGACTGCTTGCTACATCCTGTTTTTATGCGAAATGTATCATTTGTTCGCAAATTAAGTAAAATTTACCACAGGTGATGTCATTTTCTATGACTTATATGACAAATCTTTGTTGATGTTGCGCAACGTGCCTTTCTAGACACACCTTGACATACAAGTTCGTGACAAATTTTCGCCAATTTGCCAAATAAGCATTCAAAACGTTGCGTACTTCCTGAAATGAACGGCGCCCCATTGCCGACAATGCCAACTTAGCGACTCTTAAGATTCGCCCGCCTTACCGTAGCCGCGCTTGTCGACAATGTCGCAAATTGGCAACACGACCGCGCTTCACGATGGACTCCGCCAGAATTCCCGCAATGCCCCACGCAGATGACAGCCTGGTCGAATACGCGCCGCTAGTTCGGAAGCTGGCTTTGCAATTGCTCGCCCGGCTTCCCGCCAGCGTCGAACTCGACGACTTGATACAAGCCGGCATGATCGGCCTGCTCGACGCCGTCCGCCGCTATCAGGAAACCGCAGACGCGCAATTCGAGACCTACGCCACGACGCGTATCCGTGGCGCGATGCTCGACGAGCTTCGCGGCCAGGACTGGCTGCCGCGCAGCGTGCGCACGAAGGCCCGCAAGATCGAACAGGCGATCCAGTTTCTGGAACAGCGTTTGATGCGCGCGCCGACTGAGGCGGAGATCGCAGCCCAGCTTGAGCTGCCGCTGGATGAATACCAGACGCTGCTGCACGACGCGCAAGGCGTGCAGATTGTTCATTACGAAGATTTCACTACCGAACCCGATTCGGCGTCGGGGCAGGCGGATTGGTCTGCGACGTTGAATCACGGGGCGCCGAGCGGGAATCCGCTGGATTCGCTCTTGGCCGGGGATTTCCGGCAGGCGTTGGTGCATGCGATTGACGCCCTGCCCGATCGGGAGAAGCTGCTGCTGTCGTTGTGTTACGAGCAGGGGCTGAATCTGAAGGAAATCGGCGCAATCATGAATGTGACCGAGGCGCGGGTTTGCCAGCTGCGGTCGCAGGCGACGGCGCGGATCCGGGCTCGGTTGAAGGATCAGGCTTGGCAGGAGTTGCCCCAGGAGGGGCAGATCGCGCAGATTATTTGACGACGCTGTACTGGGACCGGCCGGTTTGCACTTTGCGAAATTGAGGCCGGCATACCCGAATGCAGATTGAATGCGGCACGAGTGCTTGAAGTCTGCTGCGAGCTCGTCCAATCTTCGCGGTTCGCAACAGCCCATCCCAGCGCACAAATTGTCGACGTCGCGTTGTCGACTCAGCCGATCAATTCGGCTCAGCGCGCGTCCGCGCCCGCTGACGCAAGAGATTTCGACTCGCACGCGATGAATCTGACCGTTATCACTTCAGAGTTCGATGCGTTCGACAACATCATTGCAATCTGCATTGCTGCACTCTGCGCAAGCGCTGCGCGACCACTATCTGCGTCACAAGTACCCGGTAGCCGTCAATAAGCCCTACTACTTCTTGCAGTTTGCAGACGCGCGCCAGTCTCCTGGCCTATCAGACGAATGCCAACTCGCGAGTGCCGCTCCTTTCCACATACAGTTCGCTAGTGGTGCTGGGCCTGACCGAGCTGGCGAGCACGAACCGAGTCGGCCCCCAGAGACGTCTGGATTTTCCACCACTTGAACGGCGTCGCATTGCGCGTCTGCCGATCTGCCCCCCGCCCCTCCGCCGGCCGCTCCAAAGGCAATCCGCAGTGAAACCTGCCGCCCATCGGCCAATTTCACGATTGTCGAAAAAAAAACCTAAAGATTGATTTTCGACTGCCGTAATCCTGGCAACGGAGAAATTCGAAGACACAAGTCAAAGAATTCTTCCCGTTACAAAGATGGGCGGCCCCGCTGCCCGGTTTGAAGAAGCCTTTCTCTCTTGGGAGCCTAAACATGGCTGCAGTCATCAATACCAACTACTTGTCGCTCGTTGCTCAGAACAACCTGAACAAGTCGCAATCCTCCCTGGGCACCGCCATCGAGCGTCTGTCGTCGGGCCTGCGCATCAACAGCGCCAAGGACGACGCCGCCGGTATGGCCATTGCCAACCGCTTCACCGCGAACGTCAAGGGCCTGACCCAAGCCGCTCGTAACGCCAACGACGGCATCTCGCTGGCTCAAACGACCGAAGGCGCCGCCTCGGAAGTCAACACCCACCTGCAACGCGTTCGCGAACTGTCGGTGCAAGCTTCGAACGGCAGCTACTCGCAAGAACAGCTGAACTCGATGCAAGACGAAATCAACCAACGTCTGTCGGACATCGACCGCATCTCGCAACAAACCGACTTCAACGGCGTTAAGGTTCTGTCGGATTCGGCCAAGCCCCTGACGCTGCAAGTCGGCGCCAACGACGGCGAAACGATCACCCTGAACCTGACCGAAATCAGCGTCAAGACCCTGGGTCTGGACGGCTTCAACGTCAACGGCTCGGGCGTGACCCAGAACCGTTCGGCCACCGTGTCGGATCTGCAAGCTGCTGGCGGCGTGACCACCGGCGCCAACGAGTGGACCGTGACCACGACGCACGCTGCGATCAAGGCTGACGACATCTTCGGTCGCCTGGAAAACGGCAACACCGTCCGTGTCAGCGTCGCCGCCGGCAACGACAACACGTACACCTACGACGCCGCGAACAACAACTTCACGTTCACGAACAACAGCGCTTCGAACTCGACCGCCATCAATAACCTGGCCGCTTCGATCAAGCCGGGCACGGGCACCACCACTGGCACGTACAACAACGGCACGTCCGGCTCGACCGAGTTCACCGTTGACGCCAACGGCGACATCACCATCGACGGCCAAGCTGCTTTCGTTGACGCTTCCGGCAACCTGACCACCAACAACGCCAGCGGCACCGCTGCGAAGCTGGATCTGGTCATGCGTACGGCTGCCAGCTCGCCTGTTGGCACCGCCTCTGTCGACATCGGCGGCAAGGTCTACAAGAACAGCACGGCAGGTCAGCTGTCGTTCACCGACACCATCAGCAAGGACGCTCTGCTGGCTGCATTCAAGGCCAACGCAGCTGCTGGCGGCAACACCGTGAACCTGGGCAGCGGCATCACGGCTGCCACGGTCTCCTTCACCGGCGACACCTCCGCTGGCGCCAACATCGCCTACGTGGACGGCAAGGGCACCGTTACTCGCACCCTGAACTACACGACCGTCTACAACGTCGACCCCAACACGGGCAAGACCACGGTCAAGGGCGGCACGGGCACGGGCGACTACGCTCCGAAGATCGGCGCCGAAGCCAAGGTCAGCAGCACCGGTAAGCTGACGACGGAAGACACCAGCAAGGGTACGAAGACCACCGATCCGATGAAGACGCTTGACGCCGCCTTCACGAAGCTGGACAAGCTGACCGGCGAACTGGGTGCTGTGCAGAACCGTCTGGAATCGACGATCGCCAACCTGAACAACGTGGTCAACAACCTCTCCAACGCTCGTTCGCGTATTCAAGACGCCGACTACGCCACGGAAGTGTCGAACATGTCCAAGGCTCAGATCCTGCAACAAGCTGGTACCTCGGTTCTGGCGCAAGCCAACCAAGTGCCGCAAACCGTTCTGTCCCTGCTGCGTTAATTCTCAGCACAAGCAGAACCGGGAACGGGCAACCGCTCCCGGCTCTGTGACCCGGTCCTTCGCGCCGGGCCACAGAGCCGCAGTACCAAGCCTCCCGATAGGGAGGCTTTTTCGTTTCTGGAAGATCGCACGCGCTGCCTGGACATAAAGATGCCGGAAGACGGGCGCAACCCCTGATGCCCCGGAACTGGAGGCGAATTCGGACGCTGCTTGGCGAAATGACCCGAACGTCTGCTTCATAGAATCTGGGTCATTATCCCGAAGCCTCAATTGTTACGCGCCCCATGTCGATTCCGGCCCCCATGCAACCCTGCCAGCGGGCAGACAACCCAGGGACTCTGGCTCCCAGCCACTCACCGCTGCATCTGCGAGCAGTCGCCCATCTATATGGTGTGGAAACGGCTCCGCTGCACCGAGCGCGCGTGCTGGTCTTGGAATGCGGTTCGGCCGAGGGGCTGTTTCCTTTCGCTCTGGCCTACCCGGATGCCGTCGTAGTCGGGCTCGACAGGCGTGCGAACCTTATTGAAATAGCGCGCGGCCGGGCGGAGCAACTCGGACTCAAGAACGTCGATCTGGCCACCGCCGGCATCTCCGATCTGCCGGCTCATACGCCGCCGTTCGACTATATCGTTGCCACCGGCTCTTACGACAGCCTGCCTGAAGAGCAGGCTCAGGAGCTGCTCGAGCGAGGCCAAGCGCTTCTTTCGCCCTTCGGCCTGCTCTACGTCGACTACCGGATCTATCCGGGCGCCAAGAGTCTCGAGGTGATGCGCGATGCCATATTGCTGCACACGCACTCCGCCAAGACCGAAGACGAGGTAAAGGGCGCGGCTCGCGCCGCATTGACGCTTTTCCAAGAAGGCATTGCGCCATCGAATCCCCTGAGCGCCTCCGTCGGCACGCTGGTCGATCAATTCTCTCGTGGACTGGACTCCGACGAGGCCGCACGTCTATTGGCGTGCACGCCCACGTATTTTGTCGAGTTTGCGGGCAAGGCGGCCCAGGCGGGACTGGCCTACGTCGGGGATGCTGATCCCTTAAGCGAAATCCCGCTGCAATTTGGCCAGAATGTGTCGCTGTCCCACAGCTTACTGAGCATGGGGCAACCGGCTGCCATGCGACAGCAGTACCTCGACTTTGCGACCGGACGAGGATTGCGTCAGAGCCTGCTGATTGCGCAACACCGCCAGCCGGAAATCCTGAGCGCCCCCGACCTTACGCGCCTCACCGATCTGAATTGGGCCAGCGGGCTGATCAGGCTCGCGGCCAGGGGGCAGGACAACGTTGTTTCCTACGCTACGCACCTCGGGCGCGGACTGGTCACCACGGACCCGCTGATGGTCGATCTGCTCAGGATCTTCGGGCGCGCTTGGCCGAGCACGCTTCCCTACTCAACACTGCTCAATGAATTGAAGCGCGGCACGTCCAAGGACGATGCAAGTTTGCGAAGCGGATTGGATAAGTGCCTCCGGACGCTTTTGGAAGCCGATCTGGCGCATGTCAGCCTGGGACCCGGCCCCTATGACGATGCCGCGAGCGACTTTCGACCTCTTCGAAGCATTGACGCGTCGGGACCGGATGCGCCATTGTTCAACCTGTGGCATGAGCCTCTGCGGCTGGTCTTCAATGAGACGCAACGCGCGCTGCTAAATGCTCTTTCCTCTGGGCAGTCGTTGCACGGGGCATTGCTTGCGGTGTCCGCGGACGCAGCTCACTCCCATGTGGGCACCTCGGAATTGAACGAGGTCCTGTCACTGGTCAAGCGTTTCGCGCTCGCGGAGGGTTCGGCGCAATCCTGGCACGCGATGCTCGAGAGCGGGCTGATAGATAGTGAAGGCGAAGGCCACTACGCAGGACATTACGTGGACGCGCTTGCGCGTCTCGGCCTGACCGGTCGGCTGCCCTCTCAGCGATCCTTGGCGCCTCCGCCTTCCATCGTGGCCCAGGCGCAGCGGCTGAACCAGGCAATGATGCGCAACGCCTATAGCGAAACAGAACCCCTCGCCCGCACGATCACCAAGCTTGCCCCGCGCTTCTTCGATGGATGGGAAGCGCTTGCCATCACGCTGTGCAACACGCGGCGTCCCGCGCAAGCGATGGTGGCAACGTTGAAAATGCTCGAACTCGAGCCCAACCACTCTCAAAGCTATATCACCTTGACCGTCTGCCTCAGCCAGCTGGAGCGGACTGCCGAGGCGATCAGCGCCGGCCGGCGCGCCGTCGAGCTGGCCCCTGGCGATGCCCATGCTCATGCGGCACTTGCTGATGCGCTAAATGCCGAAAGGCGTTATCAGGAAGCCAAACAATCCTGCGTGCGCGCCCTGGAAATAGATCCGAACCTGCAAAAAGCGCTCGCGAACCTGAGCAAGATACTCATCGACAGTGGGGACGCTGAGGGTGCGATTGCGGCAGCAAGAAACGCCGTCGCGCGTGCGCCGAAGTCGCTCGCCGCGAACAACAATCTTTTGTTCGCGTTGAACTATGCACCAACCGTGAGCCCGGAAGAGGTCTTTCAGGCCTACCAGACCTACGATCAGACCTATTGCGAACCGCTGCGCAGTACGTGGAGACCGCACAAGAACTCGCGCCAGGTGCAACGCAAGCTGAAGATAGGCTTTACGTCGCCCGACTTCCGCCAGCACTCGGGCAATTACTTTATTGAACCCGTCCTTGCTCACCTCTCCCGAGATTCCTTCGAGCTGACCGCCTATGCGGAGTTGGCGACGGAAGATGATACGACCAAGCGGTTCAAGACGTACTTCGATCATTGGGTTCCGACTTCCCCGCTCTCCGATGCTCAACTCGCGGAGCGGATTCGAGCGGACCAGATCGATATCCTGATCGACGTTGCCGGACATACAGCAGGCAATCGGCTTGCAACCTTTGCTCGCAAGCCTGCCCCGGTGTCGATGACCTGGCTCGGATACGGCTACACCACTGGGTTGACGGCTATCGACTATATCCTTACGGACGAAGCGATGGCGCCCCAGGGATGCGAGAGTCTGTTCTCAGAGACGCCATGGCGGCTCCCTGATACGAACTTCATCTATCGACCGGCAACCAGCATGGGCCAGGAAGGCCCCCTGCCGGCTATTGCCAATGAATTTGTGACGTTAGGCAGCCTGACGCGCGCCATTCGCATGAATGACCGTACCGTCAGCGTATGGGCGCAGATCATGCACCGGCTGCCCAATGCGCGCCTCACCGTCGATAGCAGTAGCTATCGCGACCAAGCAATGCAAGATGCCTTGATTGCGCGCTTCGAGAAGTATGGCGTCAATCGTACTCGGCTCGCTATCGGATGCCACAGCCCCCCCTGGGATACGCTCCGAAGCATGGATATCGGCCTTGATTGCTTCCCGCACAACTCTGGCGTCACGTTGGTGGAATCGCTTTACATGGGCGTGCCGTACATCACGCTCGCGGACCGCCCCAGCGTGGGCCGCATCGGGTCGTCTATTCTCCACGGCGTTGGCCGACCCGAATGGATTGCGCAGACGGAATCGGAGTACATCGACAAGGTCGTCGCACTGGCCAGCGACATCCCCGCCCTCGCCAAGATCCGCGCCGGCCTGCGCGACGAAATGCACGCCAGCCCCCTCATGAACGAACCCGCCTTTGCGCGCAAGTTCGAAGGTGCGCTGCGCGAAATGTTCAAGAACTGGTGCGAAACCCAAGCATGAAAGCAATCATCCTGGCCGGCGGCCTCGGCACCCGGATTTCCGAAGAGACCCACACGCGCCCCAAGCCGATGATCGAAATCGGCGGGCGGCCCATCCTGTGGCACATCATGAAGACCTATTCCGCCCACGGCGTAAACGACTTCGTCATTTGCTGCGGATACAAGGGCTACATGATCAAGGAGTACTTCGCCAACTACTTCCTGCACATGTCCGACGTCACGTTCGACATGGCCGACAACCGCATGGAAGTGCATCAGCGCAAGGCCGAACCCTGGCGCGTGACGCTGGTGGACACCGGCGAAAACACGATGACCGGCGGGCGCCTGAAGCGCGTGGCGGACTATGTGAAGGAAGACGAGGCGTTCTGCTTTACGTATGGCGACGGCGTGGCCGATATCGACATCACCGCCCTGCTCGCCTTTCACCGCAAGCACGGCAAGGCCGCCACCGTGACAGCCGTGCAACCCCCGGGCCGTTATGGCGCGCTGCGCCGCGACGGCGATCAGGTCACCGGCTTTGCGGAAAAGCCGCGCGGCGACGGCGGTCTGATCAACGGCGGCTTCTTCGTGCTGTCGCCCAGCGTACTCAAGCTGATCGAAGACGACGATTGCACGTGGGAACTCGGACCGCTGGAAGCGCTGAGCCGCGACGGCCAGCTCCACGCCTATGAACATCTGGGCTTCTGGCAGCCCATGGACACGCTGCGCGAAAAGAATCTGCTGGAATCCCTCTGGAGCACGGGCAAGGCGCCATGGAAAGTCTGGTAACGCCGAATGCCGGTTTCTGGCGCGGCAAGCGCGTCCTCCTTACCGGTCACACCGGCTTCAAGGGCGGCTGGCTGGCGATCTGGCTGCAGCGCCTGGGCGCAAAGGTGACGGGCGTGGCCCTGCCGCCGTGCACGGAGCCCAGTCTGTTTCAGGCCGCCCGCGTCGGCGCGCTGATCGACAGCCATTATTGCGACATCCGCGACGCTGCCGCGCTGCGCGAACGGGTGCAGAGCGCCCGTCCCGAAATCGTGTTGCACCTGGCCGCCCAGGCGCTGGTGCGGTCGAGCTACGCGCAGCCGGTCGAGACCTTCGCCGCCAACATCATGGGCACGGCGCACCTGCTGGATGCCCTGCGCGTCACGCCGTCGGCCCGGGTCGCGGTCATGGTCACGACCGACAAGGTCTACCGCAACAACGAATGGCCCTACCCGTACCGTGAGAGCGACGCGCTGGGCGGGCATGACCCCTACAGCGCCAGCAAGGCCGCCAGCGAACTGGTCATCGCATCCTATCGCGACGCCTTCCTGCGCGAACAAGGCCTGGCAGTCGCCAGCGCGCGTGCCGGCAATGTGATCGGCGGCGGCGACTGGTCGGCGGACCGCCTGCTGCCTGACGCCGTGCGCGCCTGGCGGAGCGGCGACGATCTGCATGTGCGGCGCCCGCAGTCGGTTCGCCCGTGGCAGCACGTCCTGGAGCCGCTTGCGGGTTACATGACCCTGGCCGAAAAGCTGTGGGAAGCGCCCGCGTTGGCCGACGCCTACAACTTCGGCCCGGATGCGGCCGAAGCGGCGCCCGTGCGCACCGTGGTGGACCTGGCCCTGTCCGCTTACGGCAAGGGCCGCGTGGCCTATGCCGAACAGATCGAAGGCCCGCATGAAGCCGGCCTGCTCACCCTGGATACGTCCAAGGCGCGCGCCGTGTTGAACGTGGCGCCCCGCTGGGCGCTGTCGCAGGCGGTGACGCACAGCATGCACTGGTACCGGCGGTTCGACGCCGGCGAAGATGCGCAGGCGCTGTGCCATGCCGACATCGACCGCTACGAGACGCGCGCATGAGCCTCGCCGTCCTCGATACCCCGATCGCTGGCTTGAAGGTCGTGCAGCGCCATCCGCGCGGCGACACGCGTGGCTTTCTGGCGCGGCTGTTCGATGCTACCGAAATGGCCGCATGCGGCTGGACCGGCCCGGTCGCGCAGGTCAACCATACCTATACGGCGCAAGCCGGCACGGTTCGCGGCATGCACTACCAGTTACCGCCCTTTGCGGAAATGAAGCTGGTGAGCTGCATCCGCGGTGTGGTCTGGGATGTCGCCATCGATCTGCGGCAGGGCTCGCCCACGTTCCTGCAATGGCATGCCGAACGTCTGTCGGCGGACAACGGCCGCGCGCTGCTGATTCCCGAAGGCTTCGCCCACGGGTTCCAGACGGTGACGGACGACGTGGAAATGCTGTATTGCCATTCCGCCTCCTACGCCCCGCAGGCCGAAGCCGGCCTGCATTACCAGGAGGCGCGCGTCGGCATCTCCTGGCCCGTCCCCCCTACCCTGGTGTCCGAGCGCGATCAGCAACATCCGCGCCTGGACGCTGCCTATTCTGGAGTTGCACTGTGAAGTGCCGCCATTGCCAGGCCGAACTGCGCCTGCCCTTTCTCGATCTGGGCCATGCCCCGCCGTCCAACGCCTATCTGACCGAAGCGGCACTACGCGGTCCTGAGACCTGGTTCCCGCTGCGCATCCTCGTGTGTGAGTCCTGCTGGCTGGTCCAGACGGAAGACCACGCGGGCCGGGAAGCCCTGTTCACCGACGACTACGCCTACTTCAGCTCGTTCTCCTCGTCGTGGCTGGCGCATTCGCGCCGCTACGTGGATGCGATGATCGGCCGTTTCGGCCTGGGCAAGGACAGCATGGTCGCCGAGATCGCAGCCAACGACGGTTATCTGCTGCAGTACGTCAAGGACGCCGGCATTCCCTGCTACGGCGTGGAGCCCACCGCCAGCACCGCGCAAGCCGCGCGCGACCGCGGCATCGACATCGTGCAGCGCTTCTTTGGCGTGGAACTGGGCGACGAGCTGACCGATACGGGACGCGCCGCCGACCTGATCGCCGCCAACAACGTGCTGGCACACGTGCCGGACGTCAACGATTTTGTCTCGGGCTTTGCCGCGCTGCTCAAGCCGCAAGGCGTGGCGACGTTCGAGTTTCCGCACCTGCTGCGCATGGTGCAGGAAGGTCAGTTCGACACGGTGTACCACGAGCACTACTCGTACCTGTCGCTTACAGCGGTCTCGCGCATCTTCACGGCCAACGGGCTGTCGGTGTTCGATGTCGAACACCTGGGCACGCACGGGGGCAGCCTGCGCGTCTTCGCGCAGCGCCTGGACACCGGCAAGCATGAAGTTGGCGCCGAAGTGGCGCGCACGCTGGACGAAGAGCAGCGCGCCGGCGTCGCCGGAACTGATTTCTACGCGCGCTTTCAGCAGCAGGCCGAACGCGTCAAGAATGACCTGCTGGCGTTCCTGGTGGAACTGCGCCGCGGCGGCAAGCGCATCGCCGCTTACGGTGCCGCAGCCAAGGGCAACACGCTGCTGAACTTTGCCGGCGTGCGTCCGGACCTGCTGCCGTATGTGGTGGACCTGAACCCCGCCAAGCAGGACAAGTACCTGCCGGGCAGCCACATTCCGATCGTGGCGGAAGCCCGGCTGCGCGAGGACCGGCCCGAGTACATCCTGATCCTGCCGTGGAATCTGAAGACCGAGGTGACGGAGCAGCTTGCCTACGCGCGCCATGAATGGGGCGCCAAGCTGGTTACCGCAATCCCTTCGCTTTCCATTGACAGCGGGCCGCACGCATGAATGGCCGGCCGGTCACCGTTCTGGGCGCCTCGGGCTTCATCGGCCGCCATCTAGTCGCGCGCCTGCGCGCCGATGGCATCGCCTGTGACGCCCCGCCGCGCCAGGACACGGACCTGTTGCGCCGCCCGCTGGGGCACGTGATCTACGCGATCGGCCTGACCTCGGACTTTCGCAGCCGTCCGCTCGACACTGTCGAGGCGCACGTGTGCCTGTTGCGCAGCCTGCTCGCCCAAGGCGATTTCGACAGTCTGACCTACCTGTCCAGCACGCGCGTCTATTCGGGCGTGAACGACACGCGTGAAAGCGCGACGCTGCGCGTCAATCCGAACGACGCGAGCGACCTGTACAACCTGTCCAAGCTCATGGGCGAATCGCTGTGCCTGCACGGCGGACGGCCGGCCAAGGTGGCGCGCCTGTCCAACATCGTGGGCCTGCGCGACGCGCCGGACAGCTTCATCGATCAATTGCTGGAGGAAGGCGCACGTGACGGCCGCATCACGCTGCGCACGGCGCTGTCCTCCCGCAAGGACTATCTGCACATCGACGACGCGGTCTCGCAGATTCTTGCCATCGCGCTATCCGACGCTACCGGCATCTTCAACGTCGCACACGGCGCGGGCGTCGAGAACCGCGAGGTCGCGGCAAACCTGCAGGATGCCCTGGGCTATCCCGTAACCGTTGCGCCCGACGCGCCGCAATGGGCCTTCGACGACATCGACGTGACCCGCACACAGGCGCTGTGCCGCCGGCCCCCGCGGCCGTTTTCCGAATTTTTCCCGAATTTTCTAGCGCAGTACCGTCTGCACAAAGGAATCTGAATGTCCTACCTTGAAACCACGCCCGACGCGCATCCGGAATACCGCCAGGAGAAGGAAGCCCGCATTGCCGGCTTTGCCAAAGACCAGGAGTTCCGCGAGCTCTCCATCGCCTGGCGCCAGATGGCGCTGGAACGCAAGTACATGAACAACTTCTCGTGGGCAGGCCGGCCGCTCATCCAGCTGCCCATGGACGCCATGGCCATGCAGGAACTGATCTGGGCCGTGAAGCCGGACCTGATCATCGAGACGGGCATCGCCCACGGCGGCTCGCTGATGCTGTCGGCCTCGATGCTGCAGCTGCTGGGCGCGGGCGACGTGGTTGGCGTGGACATCGAAATCCGCGAGCACAACCGCAAGGCCATCGAGTCCCATCCGCTGGCCAAGCGCATCCATCTGATCGAAGGCTCCAGCATCGACCCCGCGACGATCGCGCAGGTGCGCGCACATGCCGAGGGCAAGAAGAACATCATGGTGTGCCTGGACTCCAACCACACGCACGACCATGTGCTGGCCGAATTGAACGCCTATGCGGATCTCGTCAGCGTGGGCAGCTATTGCGTCGTCTTCGACACCTTCGTCGAAGACATGCCGGCCGACTATGAGTGGCCGGGCCGCCACTGGGGCAAGGGCAACAACCCCAAAACGGCCGTGTGGGAATGGATCAAGCAGCACCCCGAGTTCGAGATCGACCGCTCGGTCGAAGACCGCCTGCTCGTGACGTCCGCGCCGGACGGCTTCCTGCGCCGCAAGGCCTGATCGCGGTACGGGCGGCAGCATGATCCAGATCGATTCCACCGCGCGGGTGTCAGCGCTGGCAGACATCGAGGACTCGACGCGCGGCACGCGCATCGTGGTCGGCCCGCGCGCGGTGATCGACTCGTTTGTGAAGATCAAACCCGCGGGGGGCTCGGGCGATGTCGAGATCGGACCGGATTGCGTCATCAATTCCGGCTGCGTGCTCTACACCGGCAATGGCATCCGCATGGGCGCGCGCGTGGCGGTTGCAGCGAACTGCACCTTTGCGCCGGCCAACCATGAGTTCCGCCGCCGCGATTTGCAAATCCGCGAACAGGGCTTCCGGCCCAGCAAGGGCGGGATCGTGATCGAGGACGACGTCTGGATCGGCGCCAACTGCGTGCTGCTAGACGGTGCGGTGCTGCGCGAAGGCTGCGTCATCGCGGCCGGCAGCGTGGTGCGGGGCGAAGTCGAGGCGTATTCGATACAGGGCGGCAATCCGATGAAGCTGCTGGGACGGCGGGAAGCGACGGGGGACTGACGCGGCGGGTTGAATGCGTGGCGGAAACTTGGGCCAAGCGGCCGATTTTCGGTCCTATTCCCCGGTTGGCCCCTGCGGACATGCCTCATAATTGCGTCCGCAGCTTTTGTATCTATATCTTTCACGACATGACCGCCACGCCTCCCGATCCCCTCGCTACGCAGCACGACGGCACTCCGGATCAAGATGACCAGGGGTCGGGAGACACGCAGACCCTGCGCCTGCGCGAAGAAAACCGCGCCCTGCGCGAGCTTCTGGCTGCGCAGGTACAGGCGTCGCTACCGCGTCAGGAGCCGGGCTGGTTCAAGCGCCTGTGCTGGTGGCTGATCTCGGCGCCGGGCGCGGCGCTGGTCGGCTGGCGCAGCCTGTTCGGCCGCGAGGACGGCGAACCCATAACGCGCCGCAATGTGGGCCGCGCGACGATGACCGTGATCTACACGCTGGCCATCTATGGCGCACTGGTGCTCCTCGTGGTGTCGTGGAATTCCCCCAACATTGCACCATCGGGCGCGACATCCGCAAGCCCGGTGCGCGTGCCGTTGACGCCGCTGCCTTCCGTGACGCCAGAGTCGGACAAGGCGGGCACGCCATCTTCCGATCGCGGGCACGAAGCAACAGGTTCTGGATCGGCATCGCCGGCTGCGGGCTCGTCGTCTGGGACACCGATTGGAGCGGATCGGACCGACGCATCGCCCGCAACGGCTGAAACGGAACCAGGCACATCCACGCCCTCTGTGCCCGCCCCTGCCGTGTCATCTCGCGCTGCACCGGTGGCCTCCTCGACCGGGCTGGAGCGCTCGACACCAGCAGCGTCCTCCAACGAACCCGCCGCGCCGCAATCAACGCTGCGCATCACCGAAATTCCCGCGCCGGATCCGATGGCATGGGTCGCCAAGCTCGATGAAGAACTCGCGCAGTGCGCGGAACTCGGTTTCTTTGAGCGCCCCGAATGCGCATGGGCCGCACGCAAGCAATATTGCGAACCGAATCAGGGGTGGGGCAAAGTGAAGGAATGTCCCGCGCAGCCCTAGTGCGCCTCACGGTGAGTGTGTCCATCGCCGAACAGCGCCGACGCAAGACGCCGCGCCTGTCACATGCCCGCCACGAACCCACGCCACAATGCACTGCCGTCCACGATCATTGCGAAATGTTTTGCATCATTCGATTGGCGTGCCCCATAATGCGACTTGCTTCCGCCATTAATCCGGCCTCACATCACCAGGACACCTAGACCATGGATGCTTCCGTCAACAACACCGTCAATTCCGCCCTGGCCTTGCGCGACGCGAACCTCATGATGGAAGTGCAGGCATCGGTGACGAAGAAGGCGATCAACGCGCAAGCCGACTCGGTCGCCACGCTGCTGCAATCGCTGCCGGTGCTGGCAATCGACGGCACGCTGGGTTCGCGCATCAACACCCACGCCTGAATTCAAACCGCGCGGCGACCGGCCGCAACGGAATCAAGGCAGATAAGCCGCCCACGGGCGGCTTTTTCAATTGGACGGCTGATCGTCGGGTCAGGACAACATCTGCGACGCGCACCGCGCGAGGGATGCCGGCCTCTGCATGGCTTGCGACGCCTGCGCCGGAGCCGCCGCCCGCTCAATCCGCCGGCTTACGCTCCAACCCCACAATCAGCTTCGCCAGCAATCCATCCAGTTGCGCCTGTTCCTTTTGCGTCAATGCAGCCAGGGCCTGCTGTTCATTCGTCACATGCAGCGGCAGCAGCTTGTCGATGAGCGCCAGGCCCGCTGGCGTAAGCCGCACCAGCGTGCTGCGCCGGTCGTTCGGAGACGGCACACGTTCGATGAGGCCTTTGCGTTCGAGGCGATCCAGCCGGCTCGTCATCGCGCCTGATGACAGCATCAGGCCCTCGTGCAGATCAGTGGGTGTCATGGCGTACGGATTGCCTGACCGCCTCAACGTGGCGATGACGTCGAACTCGCCTTGGTGCAATTCGAACTGCGCGGCCAGCGGCAGGAACCAGTTGCGCTCCAGCAGATGCGTGGCTTGCAGCAGTCGCCCGACGAGCGCCATCACGTTGGCGTCGATGTCAGGACGTTCGCGCTGCCACTCTTCCTGCGCGCGCCGTGCACGGTCATTCATGGTTGCCTCTACATGAAGCTATTTACATTGGCAGCCATGATATCCCGTTGCCGAACCCACCGCCCGGTCTATATACTTCGACATCAAATAACTTGATGTCGAGATATCCATGACGCGCGTGAGGTTGCGCCCCTTGTTTGCCATCGTCGCCATCGTGGCCGTGGCGTTGAATCTGCGGCCCGCCCTGGCCGCCATCGGGCCGTTGCTGGACATGATCCAGGGGGCCACCGGCGCGACCAATACGCAGGCCAGCCTGCTGACGACGTTGCCCGTGTTCGTCATGGGGATCTGCGCGCTCGCGGGCGGGCGCCTCAACAAATACCTGAATGAACGCACCGGGATTGCACTGGGCGTGGCGCTGGTGGCCCTTGCTTGCGCCGCGCGCTATGTCGGGACGCAGACCTACGGGTTGCTATTGACGGCGGTGTTGGCGGGCGTCGGCATTGCCCTGGTGCAAACCTTGCTGCCCGCCTTTATCAAGCGCAATTTCGCGCATGACATGGGACGCGTGTTTGGCTTGTACACCACCGGCATCATGGCGGGCGCGGCCGTCGCGGCGGCCAGCGCTGCGGGGCTTGCGGGTAGCTTGGGGTGGCCCGCCGCATTGGCGTTCTGGAGCGTGCCCGCGCTGCTGGCGCTGCCGCTGTGGCTCAACGCAGCGCAAGATCGCGCCGACGCGTCATCGCCCCGGCACCGCATGGCTCGCACGGCACCACGCAGCTTCTGGCGCAATCTGCGGGCGTGGGAGCTGATGCTGTTCTTTGGCATCGGCACCGGCGCCTACACGCTGGTGCTGGCGTGGCTGCCGCCGTTCTACACCGGTCTCGGGTGGGACCCTTCCGCCGCCGGTTTTCTGCTGGGCGGCCTGACGCTTGCCGAGGTGATGGCGGGTCTGGCCGTGTCGGCGTGGATCGGCCGCTTTCCGGATCGCCGCAAGCCGCTGGCCGCCGTGCTGACCATTCTGATCTGCGGACTGACATGCCTGATCCTTGCCCCGCTCAAGTTGGCGCTGCTGGCGTGCCTGCTGCTCGGCATCGGAATCGGCGCGCTGTTTCCGTTGTCGCTGATCGTGGCGATGGACCACCTGGACGATCCGGCACAAGCGGGCATGCTGGCGGCGTTCGTGCAAGGCGGCGGCTACTTGATTGCGAGCTTCATGCCATTGCTGGCGGGCATCCTGCGCGACCGGTTTTCCAGCCTGACCGAGGCCTGGATCGTGATGCTGGGCGGCGCAGTCATGCTGCTGGCGCTGGCCCTGCGGTTTTCGCCCGCGTCGTACCGGCGAATCGACGCCTGATCACGCGCCCCTGCACTGCCCAAACAAAGGCCCCAGCAAACAACCTACGCACAGCGCTGGCACGTACAGCGTCTGCACAGACAGCCCTCGCATAAGAAACGCCTGGGCAAACAGCGCACACATCCACAACGCCCGCGCATAAAAAAGCGCCGCCCCCTCAAAAAGGGACGGCGCTTTTACTGCAACCGCAGCAAGCCGCGGCGCGTTACTTCTTCTTCATCGGCGGCAAGTCGGTGCAAACACCTTCGGCGACTTCCGCGGCCATGCCCACCGATTCACCCAGCGTCGGGTGCGGGTGGATGGTCTTGGCGATGTCGACGACGTCGGCGCCCATTTCCACGGCCAGCGCCAGTTCGCTGATCAGGTCGCCGGCATGGGTGCCCACGATGCTGCCGCCCAGGATGCGATGCGTTTCGGCGTCGAAGATGAGCTTGGTGAAGCCCTCGTCGCGGCCGTTGGCGATGGCGCGGCCCGAGGCTGCCCACGGGAACACGCCCTTCTCGATCTTGATGCCCTGCTTCTTGGCTTCTTCTTCGGTCAGGCCGACCCACGCCACTTCCGGATCGGTGTAGGCCACCGACGGGATGACGCGTGCGTCGAAGAAGGACTTCTGGCCGGCGGCGGCTTCGGCGGCGACGTGGCCTTCATGCACGGCCTTGTGGGCGAGCATGGGTTGGCCGACGATGTCGCCGATAGCGTAGATGTGCGGCACGTTGGTGCGCATCTGGCGATCGACCTCGATGAAACCGCGGTCGGTCACGGCGATGCCCGCCTTGTCGGCGCCGATCTTCTTGCCGTTGGGGCTGCGGCCGACGGCTTGCAGCACCAGGTCGTAGCGTTGCGGTTCCTTGGGTGCGCCCTCGCCTTCGAAGGTGACGTAGATGCCGTCCTTCTTGGCTTCGGCGCCCACCGTCTTGGTCTTCAACATGATGTTGTCGAAGCGGTAGGCGTTCTTCTTCTGCCACACCTTGACCAGATCGCGGTCGGCGCCCTGCATCAGGCCGTCCAGCATTTCCACGACGTCCAGGCGCGCGCCCAGCGTGGAGTACACCGTGCCCATTTCCAGGCCGATGATGCCGCCGCCAATGATCAGCATCTTCTTGGGCACTTCACGCAGCAGCAAGGCGCCGGTGGAGTCCACGATGCGCTCGTCCTGGGGCAGGAACGGCAGTTTCACCGACTGGCTGCCGGCGGCGATGATGGCCTGCTTGAAACGCAGGGTCTGGGTCTTGCCGTCGGCGCCCTTGACGGTCAGGTGGTTGGCGTCGGCGAACTCTCCCACGCCCGTCACCACAGTGACCTTGCGCGCCTTGGCCATGCCGGCCAGGCCGCCGGTCAGCTTGGCGACCACGCTGTCCTTGTAGCCGCGCAGCTTGTCCAGGTCGATCTTGGGCTCGCCGAAACTGATGCCGTGGGCAGCCAGTTCGCGGGCTTCGTCGATGATGGCGGCGTTGTGCAGCAGCGCCTTGGACGGGATGCAGCCCACGTTCAGGCAGACGCCGCCCAGCGTGCTGTAGCGTTCGACCAGGACCACGGACAGGCCCAGGTCGGCGGCGCGGAAGGCGGCGGAGTAGCCGCCGGGGCCCGCGCCCAGCACCAGCATGTCGTATTCGCCATCGGCCGAACCGCTGTAGGTGGCGGCGGCAGGCGCGGCGGCCTTGGCCGCTTCGGCCTTGGGCGCTTCAGACTTGGCAGCCGGCTTGGGATCGGCATTGGACCCAGCTTTGGGAGCCGCTTCCTTGGCGGCGCCAGCGTCAGCACCCGAGGCAGCTTCCACTTCCAGCACGACCGCGCCTTCAGCAACCTTGTCGCCGACCTTCACGGCGATGGACTTGACCACGCCGCCTTGCGACGCGGGGATTTCCATCGAGGCCTTGTCGGATTCAACGGTGATCAGGCTCTGTTCCGCCTTGATCGTGTCGCCCACCGCAACCAGCACTTCGATGACTTCCACTTCCTTGAAGTCGCCGATGTCCGGCACTTTGATTTGAACGGTATTGCTCATAGGGCTCCCCGTTTACAGCGCGATGCGGCGGAAGTCGGCCAGCAGCGCACCCAGATAGGCGTTGAAGCGCGCGGCCGCGGCGCCGTCGATGACGCGGTGGTCGTAGGACAGCGACAGCGGCACGATCAGGCGCGGCACGAATTGCTTGCCGTCCCACACAGGCTTGTGCGACGAGCGCGACACACCCAGGATCGCGACTTCAGGCGCGTTGATGATGGGCGTGAACGAGGTGCCGCCGATGCCGCCGAGCGACGAGATCGAGAAGCAGCCGCCCTGCATTTCGGCGGGCGAGATCTTGCCGTCGCGCGCCTTCTTGGACAGGTCGGTCATTTCCTGGGCGATCTGCAGGATGCCCTTCTTGTCGGCATCCCGGATCACCGGCACCACCAGCCCGTTGGGCGTGTCGGCGGCAAAGCCGATGTGGTAGTACTGCTTGAGCACCAGGTTGTCGCCGTCCAGCGAGGCGTTGAACTCGGGGAATTTCTTCAGGGCCGCAACCACGGCCTTGATCAGGAAGGCCAGCATCGTGACCTTGATGCCCGACTTCTCGTTTTCCTTGTTCAGCGTGACGCGCAGCGCTTCCAGGTCGGTGATGTCCGCTTCGTCGTTGTTGGTGACGTGCGGGATCATGACCCAGTTGCGGTGCAGGTTCGCGCCCGAGATCTTCTTGATGCGCGACAGCGGCTTGGCTTCGATCGGGCCGAACTTGGTGAAGTCGACCTTCGGCCACGGCAAGAGGCCCAGCGCCGCGCCATCGGCCGAACCGCCGGCAGCAGCGGCCGCCGGCGCAGCCGACAGGGCCTGCTTGACGAAACCGCGCACGTCGTCGGCGGTAATGCGTTCCTTGGGACCCGTGCCCTTGACCTTGGACAGGTTCACGCCCAGTTCGCGCGCAAACTTGCGCACGGACGGCGACGCGTGGGGCAGCTGGCCGGGCTTGAGGTTGGCGTCTTCCAGCGCGGCGGCGGGGGCCGGACGCGAGGCGGGCGCGGCGGCCTGCGCGGGCGCCGATTCTGCCTTGGCTTCCGGCTTGGCAGCCGGGGCCGGCGCAGCTTCGGACTTCGCGGCCGGGGCGGCAGCGGCTTGCGCGCCGCCTTCCACCACTACCACGATCGAGCCCTTGGCGACCTTGTCGCCAACCTTGACCTTCACTTCCTTGACCACGCCGCCTTGCGAGGCCGGGATCTCCATCGAGGCCTTGTCGGACTCGACGGTGATCAGGCTTTGCTCGGCCTTGATGGTGTCGCCGACCGCGACCATGACTTCGATGACTTCGACTTCCTTGAAGTCGCCGATGTCCGGCACTTCGATCTCGACCGGGCCGCTGGAGGCAGCCGGCGCGGGCGCCGAGGCCTCGGCCTTGAGCGCGGCGGCGGCGGCCTGCTTGGGTTCTTCCTTGGCGGCCGGTTTGGATTCAGCCTTGGGGGCCTCTTCCTTGGCGGCGCCAGCGTCGGCCGCTTCCACTTCCAGCACGACCGCGCCTTCGGCGACCTTGTCGCCGACCTTCACGGCGATGGACTTGACCA
This sequence comes from Achromobacter animicus, assembly GCF_040775605.1. Classification (NCBI taxonomy): domain Bacteria; kingdom Pseudomonadati; phylum Pseudomonadota; class Betaproteobacteria; order Burkholderiales; family Alcaligenaceae; genus Achromobacter; species Achromobacter animicus. The sequence continues at coordinate 2,486,504 of NZ_JAYGJK010000001.1, read as the reverse complement.
CGCCGCCTCGCGACGCGGGGATTTCCATCGAGGCCTTGTCGGATTCGACCGTGATCAGGCTTTGTTCCGCCTTGATCGTGTCGCCCACGGCAACCAGCACTTCAATGACTTCCACTTCCTTGAAGTCGCCGATGTCGGGAACCTTGATTTGCACGATGTTGCTCATGTCTCTTTACCCTCAGGCGTATTGCGGGTTGGCTTTGTTCGGATTGATGCCGTACTTCTTGATGGCTTCGGCCACCTTGGCAACCGGCACCTTGCCTTCGTCGGCCAGCGCCCGCAGGGCGGCGACGACGACGAAGTGGCGATCCACTTCGAAGTGCTCGCGCAGCTTGGCGCGGAAATCCGAGCGGCCGAAACCATCGGTGCCCAGCACCTTGTATTCGCGGCCCTTGGGCACGAACGGACGGATCTGGTCCGCAAAGAGCTTCATGTAGTCGGTCGACGCGATGATCGGGCCTTCCGTCTTGGCCAGCTGTTCCGTGACGTAAGCGACCTGCGGCTTCTTCTCGTCGGGGTGCAGCATGTTGTGGCGTTCGGCGTCCAGGCCGTTGCGGCGCAGCTCGGTGAAGCTGGTGACGCTCCAGAGGTCGGAAGCGACATCCCAGTCGGCAGCCAGCAGTTCCTGGGCGGCCATGACTTCGCGCAGGATGGTGCCCGAACCCATGAGCTGCACGCGGTTCTTGCCCTTGCCGTGCGACTTGAGCTTGTACATGCCCTTGATGATGCCTTCCTCGTCGCCCTGGGTCAGACCGGGCTGCGGGTAGTTTTCGTTCATCACCGTCAGGTAGTAGTAGACGTTTTCCTGGTCTTCCACCATGCGCTTCAGACCGTGCTGGATGATCACGGCGAGTTCATGGCCGAACGTCGGGTCGTACGACACGCAGTTCGGGATGGTCGAGGCCAGGATGTGGCTGTGGCCGTCTTCGTGCTGCAGGCCTTCGCCGTTCAGCGTCGTGCGGCCGGCAGTGCCGCCCAGCAGGAAGCCGCGCGCCTGCATGTCGCCGGCGGCCCAGGCCAGGTCGCCGATACGCTGGAACCCGAACATCGAGTAGTAGATGAAGAACGGGATCATGATGCGGTTGTTCGAGGAGTACGACGTGGCCGCCGCAATCCACGAGCTCATCGCGCCCGCTTCGTTGATGCCTTCCTGCAGAAGCTGGCCGTCGGCCGCTTCCTTGTAGTACATGACCTGGTCCTTGTCGACCGGGGTGTACTTCTGGCCTTCCGGCGCGTAGATGCCGATCTGGCGGAACAGGCCTTCCATGCCGAAGGTGCGCGATTCGTCGGCCAGGATCGGCACGACGCGCGGACCCAGTTCCTTGTCGCGCAGCACCTGGTTCAGGATGCGCACGAAGGCTTGGGTGGTCGAGATTTCGCGGCCTTCCGCGGTGGGTTCCAGCACGGCCTTGAAGGCGTCCAGCGCGGGGGCCTTCAGTTGCTCGTCGGCCTTAGCGCGGCGGCGCGGCAGGTAGCCGCCCAGCGCGGCGCGGCGCTCGTGCAGGTACTTCATTTCGGGCGAATCTTCGGCCGGCTTGAAGTACGGCAGATCGGCCAGCTTGTCGTCCGGGATCGGGATGCCGAAGCGGTCGCGGAATTCGCGGATGGAATCCAGTTCCAGCTTCTTTTGCTGGTGGGTCGGGTTCTTGGCCTGGCCGACGTGGCCCATGCCGTAGCCCTTGATGGTCTTGGCCAGGATGACGGTCGGCTGGCCGGTGTGGTCGGTGGCCGACTTGAAGGCCGCGTACACCTTGTGGGGATCATGGCCGCCACGGTTCAGGCGCCAGATGTCCTCGTCGCTCATGCGCGACACGGCTTCCAGCAGCTTGGGGTGCTTGCCAAAGAAATGTTCGCGGACGAACTTGCCGTCGTTGGCCTTGTACGCCTGGTACTCGCCGTCGACGGTTTCTTCCATGATCTGGCGCAGGATGCCTTCCTTGTCGTGCGCGAGCAGCGGATCCCAATAGCCGCCCCAGATCAGCTTGATGACGTTCCAGCCCGAACCGCGGAAGTCGCCTTCCAGTTCCTGGATGATCTTGCCGTTGCCGCGCACCGGGCCGTCCAGGCGCTGCAGGTTGCAGTTGATGACGAAGATCAGGTTGTCGAGCTTTTCGCGGGCCGCGAGAGCGATGGCGCCCAGCGACTCGGGTTCGTCCATTTCGCCGTCGCCGCAGAACACCCAGACCTTGCGGTTGCTGGTGTCGGCGATGCCGCGGGCGTGCAGGTACTTCAGGAAGCGGGCTTGGTAGATGGCCATCAGCGGGCCCAGGCCCATCGACACCGTCGGGAACTGCCAGAAGTCCGGCATCAGCTTCGGATGCGGGTACGAGGACAGGCCCTTGCCGTCCACTTCCTGGCGGAAGTGGTTCAGCTGGTCTTCGGTCAGGCGGCCTTCAAGGTAGGCGCGGCCGTACATGCCGGGCGAGGTGTGGCCCTGGAAGTAGACCAGGTCGCCGCCGTGGCCTTCGTCTTCGGCGTGCCAGAAGTGGTTCTGGCCGCAGCCGATCATGGTGGCCAGCGAGGCGAACGACGCGATGTGGCCGCCCAGGTCGCCGCCATCGGGCGGGTTGTGCTTGTTGGCCTTGACCACCATGGCCATGGCGTTCCAGCGCACGTACGAGCGGATGCGCGTTTCCAGTTCCAGGTTGCCCGGGTGCGCCGGCTCCAGGCCGGGGGGAATCGTATTGACGTAAGCGGTATTGGGCGAGAACGGGATGTGAGCGCCGGAGCGACGGGCTTCGTCGATCAGGCGTTCCAGCAGGTAATGGGCGCGCTGCGGTCCTTCGCGATCAAGGACGGCTGCCAGGGCTTCGAGCCACTCCTGGGTTTCAAGGGTGTCTTCGTCGTTGGCGGCCTGTACGGCGCCAGCCTGGGCGTTAGAGGACATCGTGTGTCTCCTGTTGGGGTTCGTCGTGACCACACACCCGCTTATTGATCTACTCGCGGACATTGCATGGTAGCCGGGATCATCCGGGCTACCATGCAATGCATGGGGTCGGGGTGTTCAAAGGACCTGCCAGGGGCGGGTTTCCTGTCAGGCGGCATTCTAAGAAAGAAGATTAACCGGTCGCAAGGAAAATTTCATGTTGCGGTACGGCATTTCATAATGCGGAAAGTTGAACGGAAGCTGAATCGCTGAACGCCATACTTTTTACGGTCTAGGCCGAATGGTGGACTTGATTCCCGGCAATTCCCTCCCAACACGCACTAAAATGCGCGGTCTACCGGCCCCGAATTCCATGTCCAGCGCGCCCAAGTCCAACATACCCACGCCTTTCCACGACCACGCCCGCACCCGGCGGCGCGGGGTGTACTGGGTCACGCCCGCCATGGTGCTGATCCTCTATATCTGTGTGATGGCGGTGTTCTTCTGGCTGCAGCGCATCCATGACGACAGCGTCATGTTTGTCACGATAGACCAGGAGCTGCGTCAGCAACGCCTGATCTGGGTCGTGCTGGCGCTGTCCTGCGTCATCGTCATCAGCCTGCTCATGCTGTGGCGCTACACCCGCTTCCGGTCCACCGCCGAGGCCGCGCTCATTGCCGAAACAGGTTTCCGGCGCGCCATGGAAAACTCCATGTCCACGGGCATGCGCGTGCTCGACATGGAAGGCCGCATCGCCTACGTGAACCCCGCCTTCTGCCGGATGATCGGCTGGAACGAGGCCGACCTGATCGGCCGCAGCCCGCCTTTCCCCTATTGGGTGCCGGGCCGCCACGAACAACACCAGCACACGCTGGACGTGCTGATGTCGGGCAAGACCCCCAGCAGCGGCCTGGAAGTCGAGGCGCAGCGGCGCGACGGCTCGCGCTTTACGGCGCGCATGTATGTGTCCCCGTTGCTGGACCCCAACGGCAACCAGATCGGCTGGATGACGTCCATGACGGACATCACCGAGCCCAAGCGCATCCGCGAGGCCCTGACCGCCGCGCACGAGCGCTTCATGACCGTGCTGGAAGGCCTGGACGACGCCATCTCGGTCACGGCCGACACCCACGACGGCCTGGAACTGCTGTTCGCCAACCGCACGTACCGCCGCGTGTTCGGCGCGCAGACGGGTGGCCACGACGAACTGCTGGCCGGCCGCCGCGGCCGCTTCACCGACGAATCGGTCGAGGTCTTTGCGCCGTCGGTGCAGCGCTGGTTTGAAGTGCACCACCGCATGCTGGCCTGGACGGACGGCCGCCGCGTGCGTATGCAGGTGGCGCGCGACATCACCGAGCGCCGCGGCCACGAGGAAGCGTCGCGCGTGCAGCAGGAAAAGATTCAGCTCACCAGCCGCCTGACCACGATGGGCGAAATGGCCTCGTCGCTGGCGCATGAACTGAACCAGCCGCTGACGGCCATCGCCAACTACAGCATGGGCGCGGTGGCGCTGGTCAAGGCCGGCCACACCAGTCCCAACATGCTGCTGCCCGCGCTGGAAAAGGCCGCGTCCCAAGCCGAGCGCGCCGGCAAGATCATCAGCCGCATCCGCGAATTCGTGAAGCGCAGCGAGCCGCGCCGCCAGCGCGTCGCCATCGGCCGCATCGTCGACAACGCCATCGGCTTTGCCGAAATCGACGCCCGCAAGCGCCGTATCCGCATCGACAGCTTCGTGCCGTCCAACGCGCCTGACGTCCTGGCCGACCCCATCCTGATCGAACAGGTGTTGCTGAACCTGCTCAAGAACGGACTGGAAGCCATGGAAAAGAGCGAGTCCGACGAGCTTAAGGTTGCCGTAATTCTTCACGAGCAGCATATCGAGGTGGCCGTGGTGGACCGCGGTCACGGCCTGGCCGAACCCGAGCGCCTGTTCGAACCGTTCTTCAGCACCAAGTCGCAGGGCCTGGGCATGGGGCTGAACATCTGCCGTACCATTATCGAATCGCATCACGGCCGCCTGTGGGCTGACCCCAATCCCGCCGGCGGTACTATCTTCCGCTTCACCCTGCCCTGCGCTGCGACCCAGACGCAGGCCCAGAACGATCAGTCCGAGGAGTTGCACGCATGAACACGCCCCACCTGTCGAGCACGGTATTCATTGTCGATGACGACGAAGCGGTCCGCGATTCGCTGCGCTGGCTGCTGGAAGCCAATGGATACCGCGTTCGCGCCTACGCCAGCGGCGAGTCCTTCCTGGAAGACTACGACGCCAGCCAGATCGGCGTGCTGATCGCCGACGTGCGCATGCCCGGCATGAGCGGCCTGGAGCTGCAGGAACAGCTCATCATCCGCAACGCGCCGCTGCCCATCGTGTTCATCACGGGCCACGGCGACGTCCCCATGGCGGTGTCCACCATGAAGAAAGGCGCCGTCGACTTCCTGGAAAAACCGTTCAACGAATCCGACCTGCGCGAAATCGTGGCGCGCATGCTGGAGCAGGCCACGCAGCGCGTGAGCAAGCACCAGGCCCAGAAGGACCACGAAGCCATGCTGGCCCGCCTGACCGCGCGCGAGCAACAGGTGCTGGAGCGCATCGTCGCCGGCCGCTTGAACAAGCAGATCGCCGACGACCTGGGCATCAGCATCAAGACCGTCGAGGCGCACCGCGCCAACATTATGGAAAAACTTGAAGTGACCACCGTTGCAGATTTGATGAAAGTGGCCCTGGCCAAACCCGAGGCACACGCATGACCGCAAGGATTATTGACGGCGCGGCCCTTTCGCAGCGCATTCGCGAAGAAGTCGCCCAGCGTGTTTCGGCCCTGGCCGAAAAAGGCACCCGCCCCGGCCTGGCCGTCGTGCTGGTCGGCGCGGACCCCGCCTCGCAGGTGTATGTGCGCAACAAGGTCGCGGCCTGCGAAAAGGCCGGACTGCATTCCGTGAAAGAGCAATACCCGGCCGAGATGACCGAGGCCGAACTGCTGGCCCGCATCGACGTGCTGAACCAGGATCCCAGCATCCACGGCATTCTGGTGCAGTTGCCCCTGCCCAAGCACATGGATGCCCACAAGGTCATCGAGGCCATCGCGGCCGAGAAGGACGTTGACGGCTTCCATATCAGCAACGCGGGCCTGCTCATGACCGGGCAGCCGCTGTTCCGTCCCTGCACGCCGTACGGCGTGATGAAGATGCTGGAATCGGAAGGCGTGACGCTGCGCGGCGCTGAGGCCGTCATCGTCGGCGCCAGCAACATCGTGGGCAAGCCCATGGCCATGCTGCTGCTGCAGGCCGGCGCCACCATCACGATCTGCAACTCCAAGACGCGCGACCTGGCGGCCCAGACCCGCCGCGCCGACGTGCTGGTCGTCGCCACCGGCAAGCCCGGCATGATCGACGGTTCGATGATCAAGCCCGGCGCCGTCGTCATCGACGTGGGCATCAACCGCGGCGCCGACGGCAAGCTGTGCGGCGACGTGGACTTTGCTTCCGCCAAGGAAGTGGCCGGCGCGATCACGCCCGTGCCGGGCGGCGTGGGTCCGATGACCATCGCCATGCTGCTGGTCAATACGGTCGAAGCGGCCGAACGCGCTGCCGGGTAAAGCGTAGACCTCGGTGTCTGACACCCGTGTGAGATGCACTTCAGCTTGGACGGGTGCCTCAGGGGTGTCAGACACCTGCCGCGAATTGGTGACGAACACCATCCGATCCTCGGCGCCGCCGGGCATGGCGCCATCCCCTTGGTCAGGCCTTGCGTTCAGGCCGATCGCCCTCACTTGATCCTTATCGCCTTCGCCGGCGCGCCTGACGCGCCGCCTGCCACTCATAAGCCGGTAACACCATGACCCAGAACCCCCTGCTCGCTCCCGTGTCCGAACTGGTCGATTACGCGGCCGTCAAACCCGCGCACATCGTGCCCGCCGTCGAGGAACTGCTGGGCATTGCCCGCAAGGCCGTCGACCACGCCGCCGACCCCGCGCTCGCGCCCACCTGGGAAGCCGTGGCCGAGCCCCTGGACACCGCGTCCGAGCGCCTGTGGCGCGCCTGGTCGGTGGCTGGCCACCTGAATGCCGTGGTCAACACGCCCGAACTGCGCGAAGCCTATAACGCCGCCCTGCCGCTGGTCACCGAGTTTTCGACCTGGGTCGGCCTGCACGAAGGCCTGTACAAGCAATACCAGCGGCTGGCTGCCGCACCCGACTTCGCGTCCTGGCCGCCGGTGCGCCGCCGCATCGTCGAAATGGCCTTGCGCGATTTCCGCCTGAGCGGCGTCGAACTGCAAGGCGCCGACCGCGAACGCTATGCCGCGATTTCCGACCGCGAGGCCCAGGCGTCGCAGAAGTTTTCTGAAAACGTGCTGGATTCCATCGATGCGTGGTCGCTGATCGTTGAAGACGAAAGCCGCCTGGCCGGCGTTCCGGCGGACGTGATTGCCGCCGCCCGCGCCGCGGCCGAGGAAGACGGCAAGGCCGGCTGGAAGCTCACGCTGAAGATGCCCTGCTACCTGCCCGTCATGCAGTACGCGAAGGACCGCTCGCTGCGCGAGGCGCTGTATCGCGGCTACGGCACGGTCGCGTCCGAACAGGGCGACGCCAAGTTCGACAACTCCCCGCTGATCGAAGAACTGCTGGCGCTCCGCGCCGAGGAATCGGGCCTGCTGGGTCTGGGCACCTTCGCTGCGCTGCGTCTGCAGACGCGCATGGCCCGCGACGCCAAGGAAGTCACCGTGTTCCTGCGCGACCTGGCCGCCCGCGCCAAGCCGTACGCGCAGCGGGATCTGGCGGAACTCACCGCCTACGCCACCGGCGAGCTGGGGCTGGACAGCCTGCAGCCCTGGGACGTGGCCTACGCCTCGGAACGCCTGCGTGAATCGCGCTACGCGTATTCCGAAGACGAGGTGAAGCAATACTTCACCGAACCGCGCGTGCTGGCGGGCCTGTTTGACGTCATCCAGACGTTGTTTGGCGTACGCCTGACCGAAACGCCCGTATCGTCCTGGCACGGCGACGTCCGCGGCGTGCGGGTCGAAAGCCCCGAAGGCGCGCTGATCGGCCACCTGTACCTGGACCTGTACGCGCGCGCCGGCAAGCAGAACGGCGCCTGGGTCGACAGCGAGCGCACGCGCCGCGTCGTGGCCGGCAAGGTGCAGACGCCGATCGCGTACCTGACCTGCAATTTCTCGCGTCCCAACGGCGACCGTCCGGCCGTGCTGACGCACGACGACGTCATCACCCTCTTCCACGAAACCGGCCACGCGCTGCACGCGCTGCTGTCCGAAGTCGACGAGCCCGGCGCCGCGGCGTTTGCCAGCGTGGAATGGGACGCCATCGAACTGCCCTCGCAGTTCATGGAGAACTTCTGCTGGGAATGGGCCGTGGTGCAGAAGCTGTCGGCGCACGTGGACACCGGCGAGCCGCTGCCGCGCGCGCTCTACGACCGCCTGGTCGCCGCCCGCAATTATCAAAGCGGCATGCAGACTGTGCGCCAGATTGAATTCGCGCTGTTCGACATGCTGATGCACGATCGCAGCAAGGGCGCGTCGATTTCCGAGGTGCTGGCGCTGTTGCAGGAAGTGCGCAAGGAAGTTGCCGTGCTGTTCCCGCCCGAATGGCATCGCCTGCCGCACGCCTTCTCGCACCTGTTCGCGGGCGGCTACGGCGCGGGCTATTACAGCTACAAGTGGGCCGAAGTGCTGTCGGCGGATGCCTACGAAGCCTTTGAGGAAGCCGCCGCCAGGCAGGCCGGCAACGCGCTGGGCACGCTGGATCCGGAGACGGGTGCGCGCTTCCGCCGCGAAGTGCTGGCCGTGGGCGGCTCGCGCCCGGCGGCCGAATCGTTCGCCGCATTCCGCGGCCGCGCGCCGCGTATTGATGCGCTGCTGCGCCATAGCGGGATGACGGCGAGCTGATGGCGGTGTCAGACACCTGACGCCTGTCGCACGCCGCACCTGCCAAAACGGCCCGCCATCGCGCGGGCCGTTTTTTTTGCTCCGGGCTTGCGCGCGCACAAGGCATGGCGGCCGTATGCCACTCTCCTCAGATCCTGCAGGTAGAATCCGAAAGGTTTACCCCCTTCCGGCTACTGGACCCATGCGACACCTGATTACCGGCCGCTTCTTTCGCGGACTGCTGTTGAGCTTGTGTGTGTTTCTTGCCGCCTGCGGCGACAGGAACGTGGACTGGACGCTTTACAACGTCAAGGGCCACCTGCCCGACCTGAAGTTCTCGCTGCCCGGCGCGGGCGGCAAGACGGTCAGCAGCGACGACCTGAAGGGCAAGACGGTGCTGCTGTTTTTTGGCTACGCCAGTTGCCCGGACATCTGCCCGACGACCATGGCGCAGCTGACCGCGGTGCTGCAGAACCTGGGTGACAAGGCCAAGGACGTGCGCATCCTGTTCGTCAGCGTGGACCCGCACCGCGACACGCCGGACATCCTGCAGGCCTACGTCAACGCCTTCAACAACAACGCCATTGGCGTAACGGGCAACGAACGGCAAGTGGCTGACCTGGCGCGCCGCTATCGCGTGGCCTACCAGATCGAAAAGCCACGGCCCGGAGACGACGCCGACATGTACGAGGTGACGCACAGCCGCGGCGTGTACATCTTCGACAGAGACGGCAAGGCGCGCCTGCTGGCCTCAGACACCGACAGCATCGAGACGCTGACCAAGGACGTGCGCCAGCTCATCGACCTGACCTCCTGACGCGGCGCGCCGGTCCGCACACCAGTTGTTACAACGGTGGCGTACGGGGTGCGGGTATCCGTGGGTATCATCAATCCACTTCGCCCCCTTTTCCCTAGTAAGGAGTACGCGCATGAGCATCATCATCATGATCATCGTCGGGTTCATCGTGGGTCTGATCGCCCGCGCCATCATGCCCGGGGACCAGAACATGGGGATCATCATGACCACCATTCTGGGCATCATCGGCGCCGTCGTGGCCGGCTTCCTGGGCCAGTCGCTGGGGTGGTACCAGCCCGGCGAACCCGCTGGCTGGATCGGATCCGTCGTCGGCGCGATCATCGTGCTGTTCGTGGTGGGCCTGATCGCCAAGAAGCGCACCTGACGTCTGCGTCCTGCACGCAAAGAAAAACGGGCCGATCGCGAGATCGGCCCGTTTTGCATTGCAGGCGCCCGGAATGGCCCTTAAGCAGCCCATAAGCGGCGCCCAGCGCGCCGCCCCTGGTAGCGTCAGCCCGCCGGCGTGACCGGCGCGGCAGGCGCCGCCGCCGTGCGTTCCGTCCACCCGCCGCCCAGCACCTTGTACAGCGTGACCAGATTGGTCAGACGCGCCAGGCGCGTGTCGACCAGCGCCTGCTGCGAGGTATAGAGCGAGCGCTGCGAATCCAGCACGCTCAGGTAGTCGTCGATGCCCTGCCGGAAACGTTGCTCCGACGCGTCATACGCGCGCTGATTGGCGTCCACCAGCAGGCGTTGGGCCTGGATCTGCTCGTCCAGCGTGCCGCGGCCGGCCAGCGCATCCGCGACTTCGCGGAAACCCGTCTGGATCGACTTCTCGTACTGGGCCACCTGGATGTTCTTCTGCACCTTGGCCAGGTCCAGCCCCGCCAGCAGCGAGCCGCCCGCGAAGATCGGCACGGTGATCTGGGGCACGAAGCTCCACGCCCCCGAACCACCGTCGAACAGGCCGCCCAGGCTGGCGCTGGCGGTGCCGGCCGAACCCGTAAGGCTGATGGTCGGGAAGAATGCCGCACGCGCCGCGCCGATGTTGGCGTTGGCGCCCTTGAGCTGATGCTCTGCCGCGCGGATGTCCGGGCGGCGGGTCAGCAGGTCGGACGGCAGGCCGGCGGGCAGCGTGGTCGGCAGCATGCTGTCGTCCAGTTTGACTGCGTTGTCCAGCGCCGTAGCCATCTGCGGCGACAGCGGCTGACCGACCAGCAGCACGAGCGCATTGCGGTCCTGCGCGGCCTGGCGCGTGTATTGCGACAGGTTGCGTTGGGCGGTGCGCAGCGAGACTTCGGCCTGGCTCAGGTCCAGCGCCGTGGACAGGCCCTGGTCGTAGCTCTGCTTGGTCAGGTTGTAGGAATCTTCCTGGCTCTTGAGCGTGTCGCGCGTCAGGCTGAGCAGCTCCTGGTCCGCGCGCAGCGTCAGGTAAGCATTCGCCACCTCGGCGATCAGCGTGAGCTGCGTCGCCGTGCGCGTTTCGTCCAGCGCCAGGTAGGATTCCAGCGCCTGATCGCTCAGGCTGCGGATGCGGCCAAAGAGGTCCAGTTCCCAGGCGGACATGGCAGCGCCCACCTGATAGCTGTGGCTGGTGGTGGCCTGGCCGCTGGGCGACAGGTCGGCCGGCGTGCGCTGGGCAGAGCCCTGCCCCGCCACGCCGATGCTGGGCGCCAGGTCGGCGCGCTGGATGCGGTACTGCGCGCGCGCGGCCTCGACGTTCAGCGCCGCCACCCGCAGGTCGCGGTTGTTGACGAGCGACTGCTCGATCAGCTGTTGCAGCAGCGGATCGCCGAAGAAGTCGCGCCAGCCGATGTCGGCCACGGCCATGCCGCCCGGCGCGGCCGCCTGGGCCGCGTTGTAGGCGGCGCCCGTGGGATACGCGGCCTCGATGGGCGCGTCAGGACGCTCGTACGTGGGGGCCAGCGAGCAGCCCGCCAGGGCCGCCGCCAGAGATACAGACAGCAAGGTTCTCATCTGGAGTTTCATTACGGTTGACCCTCCGCCGGCACGTCGTGCGGCCCCTTGGCGCTGGTGTCGTGCTTGTCGACGTTTTCGCTCATGCGCTTGACCTTGAACACGCGCAGCATGATGACGAAGAAGGCCGGGACGAAGAAGATGGCCAGGAACGTGCCGGTCAGCATGCCGCCGATCACGCCCGTGCCGATGGCGTTCTGGCTGCCCGAGCCCGCGCCGCTGGAAATCGCCAGCGGGGTCACGCCCAGGATGAACGCCAGGGACGTCATCAGGATGGGACGCAGACGCTGACGGGCGGCGTGAATGGCCGACTCGGTCAGGCTGGCGCCCGCTTCATAGTGCTCCTTGGCGAACTCCACGATCAGGATGGCGTTTTTGGCCGCCAGCCCGATTGTCGTCAAGAGACCCACCTGGAAGAACACGTCGTTGGACAGACCACGCAGCAGCGTCGCCAGCAGCGCGCCGATGATCCCCAGCGGCACCACCAGCATGACCGCGGACGGAATGGTCCAGCTTTCATAGAGCGCCGCCAGGCACAGGAACACCACGATGAGCGAGATCGCGTACAGCGCGGGCGCCTGGGCGCCGGACAGGCGTTCTTCGAACGACAGGCCGGTCCATTCGAAACCGACGCCGACCGGCAACTTGGCCGCCAGGCGTTCCATTTCTTCCATGGCTGCGCCCGAGCTGTAGCCCGGCGCCGCCTGGCCCTGGATGTTGTACGACGGCACACCGTTGTAGCGGTTCAGCTTCTGCGGGCCGAAGCTCCACGTTGCGCTGGAGAACGCCGAGAACGGGACCATGTCGCCATCCTTGTTGCGCACGTACCATTTGTTCAGGTCTTCCGGCAGCATGCGCGAGGATGCCTCGCCCTGCGCAAACACCTTCTTCACGCGGCCGCGGTCGATGAAGTCGTTGACGTACGACGAACCCCATGCGGTGGCGAGCGTGCTGTTGATGTCCGACACGGCCACGCCCAGGGCGCGGGCCTTTTCGCGGTCGATGTCCAGCTGGTACTGCGGCGCGTCTTCGATGCCGTTGGGACGCACGCCCGCCAGCACCGGGCTTTGAGCGGCCTCGCCCAGCAACTGGTTGCGCGCGGCAAGCAGCTTCTCGTGGCCCACGCCAGCGCGGTCCATCAGCTGGAAGTCAAAGCCGGTGACGTTGCCCAGTTCCATGACGGAAGGCGGCGGCACGACGAACAGTTGCGCGCGGCGTTCCGTCTTGGCGAAGTGCGCGTTGGCGCGTCCCGCCACGGCGGCCGCCTTCAGGCTGGCATCGCCGCGTTCTTCCCAGTCCCGCAGCTTGATGAACAGGATGGACGCGTTCTGGCCGCGGCCGCCGAAGTTGAAGCCGTTGACCGCGAACACCGAGGTGACGGCGTCCTTTTCTTCGGTCAGCAGGTACTTGGTGGCGTCGTCGATGACGGCCTTGGTGGCTTCAGCGGTGGCGCCGGCCGGCGTCTGGATCTGGGCGAACAGGATGCCCTGGTCTTCGGCCGGCAGGAACGCGGTCGGGATGCGGGTGAACATCCAGCCCATCGCGATGACCAGCGCCAGGTAGACGACCATCAGGCGCTTAGTGCGGTTCAGGCCGCGGGCGACGGTATTGGCGTAACCGTTGCTGCTGCGCTCGAACGTGCGGTTGAACCAGCCGAAAAAGCCCTTCTTGGCGCCGTGATGGCCCTTCGGAATGGGCTTGAGCAGCGTCGCGCAAAGCGCCGGCGTGAACACGATGGCGACGATCACGGACAGCACCATCGAGGACACGATCGTGATCGAGAACTGACGGTAGATCACGCCCGTGGAGCCGCCGAAGAACGCCATCGGCACGAACACGGCCGCCAGCACCATCGCGATGCCGATCAGGGCGCCGGTGATCTGGCTCATGGATTTGCGTGTCGCCTGCTTGGGCGTGAGCCCCTCTTCGGCCATCACCCGCTCGACGTTTTCGACCACCACGATGGCGTCGTCGACGAGCAGGCCGATGGCCAGCACCATGCCGAACATCGTCAAGGTGTTGATGGAATAGCCGAACGCCGCCAGCACGCCGAACGTGCCCAACAGCACCACCGGCACGGCCAGCGTGGGAATGATGGTGGCGCGGAAGTTCTGCAGGAAGAGATACATCACCAGGAACACCAGGATGATGGCTTCAACCAGCGTCTTGAACACTTCATGGATCGACAGGCTGACGAACGGCGTCGTGTCGTACGGATAGACGACGTCCATGCCCGGCGGGAAATACGGCTTGAGGTTGTTGATGGTGTCGCGCACCGCCTGCGCCGTGTCCAGCGCGTTGGCGCCCGGCGCCAGCTTGATGGCCAGGCCCGAGGCAGGGTTGCCGTTGTAGAAGCTGTCGATGGCGTAGGTCTGGCCGCCCAGTTCGATGCGCGAGACATCACGCAGGCGCACCTGCGAACCGTCGGAGTTGACCTTCAGCAGGATCTGGCCGAAGTCCTCGGCCGTCTGCAGGCGCGACGGTCCGATGATGGTGGCGTTGAGCTGCTGGCCGCGCACGGACGGCAGGCCGCCCAATTGCCCGGACGAGACCTGGACGTTCTGTTCCTTGATGGCGGTGGTGACGTCGACCGTGGTCAGCCCGTAGTTGACGAGCTTGGCTGGGTCCAGCCAGATCCGCATCGCGTACTGCGAGCCGAAGAGCTGGAAGTCGCCCACGCCCTGCGTACGGCTGATGGGATCCTGGACGTACGACGCGACGTAATCGGCCAGGTCGTCCTTGGTCATCGTGCCGTCGGTGGACACGAAGCCGGCCACGATCAGGAAGTTCTTCGTGGCCTTGGTGACGCGGATGCCCTGCTGCTGCACTTCCTGCGGCAACAGCGGCTGCGCCAGCGCCAGCTTGTTCTGGACCTGCACCTGCGCGGTGTCGGGGTTGGTGCCCTGCTTGAAGGTCAGCGTGATGGACATGCTGCCGTCGGAGTTGCTTTCCGACGAGATGTACTGCAGGCCATCAAGACCGTTCATCTGCTGCTCGATCACCTGCACCACGGTGTCCTGCACGGTCTGCGCGGACGCGCCCGGGTAGGTCACCGCGATGCCAATGGCGGGCGGCGCGATGTTGGGGTACTGGGCGACCGGAAGTTGCAGGATGGACAGCGCGCCGGCCAGCATCAGCACGATCGCGATCACCCAGGCAAAAACCGGCCTGTCGATAAAAAACTTTGCCATGCGTGGCTCCTGATTACTGCTTGGCCGGCGCGGCGGGGGCAGCGGCCCCCTGCGCATTGGCCGCTTGCGGCTGGGCCTTGGCGCCGGCTTCGGTGGCAACCACTTCAACGCCGGGGCGGACCATCTGCAGGCCTTCCACGATCACGCGGTCGCCGGCGGCCAGGCCGTCGGTGACGAGCCACTTGTCGCCGATGGCGCGGTCGGTCTTCAGGTCGCGCAGTTCGACCTGGTTCTTGGCGTTGACGACAAGCGCCGTCGGCTGGCCGCGCTGATTGCGCGTCACGCCGCGTTGCGGCACCAGCAGGCCGTCGGCGGCAACGCCGTCAGCCAGACGCGCACGCACGAACATGCCGGGCAACAGGCGCCGGTCGGGGTTGGGGAACACGGCGCGCAGCGTGATCGAGCCGGTGCCCGGGTCCACGGTCACTTCGGAGAACTGCAGCTTGCCGGACTCTTTGTATTGCGAGCCGTCTTCCAGCGTCAGCGTGACCTGCGCGGCCTGCTCGCCGTCCAGCTTCTTGAGCTGGCCGGTGGCCAGCGCGTCCTGCAGGCGCAGGAGCTGCACGCTGGACTGCGTGACGTCGACGTAGATGGGGTCGATCTGCTGCACCGCGGCAAGCGCGCTGGTCTGGTTGGCGGTCACGAGCGCGCCTTCGGTCACGGCCGAGCGGCCGATGATGCCGTCGATCGGCGACAAGACCTTTGTGTAGACGAGATTGATGCGGGCCGTGTCCAGCGCCGCCTTGGCCGACAGCACGTCGGCGGCGGCCTGATCGCGCGAGGCGACGGCGTTGTCGTAGGTCTGCTGGCTGACCGCGCGGGTGGCGACCAGCGGCTTGTAGCGCTCGGCCAGCAGGGCGGCGGTCTTTTGCTGCGCCTGGGCGCGAGCCAGCGCGGCCTTCTGGCTGTCGACGTTGGCTTGGTAAAGGGCAGGATCGATCTGATAGAGCTGTTCGCCCGCCTTGACCTCGCCGCCCTCGGTAAAGAGGCGCTTCTGGACGATGCCGTTGACCTGCGGGCGGACCTCGGCGACGCGGAACGCAGAGGTGCGGCCGGGCAGTTCGGTAGTCAGGGAAACGGGCTGCGTCGCCAATGTGACGACCGTCACTTGCGGCTTGCCGCCCTGAGGCGCCTCTTGCTTCTTGCCGCAGGCGGCCAGTGTGAGGGCCGATGCCGTCAGCGCGACAACGGCCGCACCGCGCCACATAGCGCTTTTCTTATTCATAGATTGCATTCCCGATTTCAATAAAGGTAGCCCCACGCCGCGCATGCGCCGCGTGCCTGATAGCCGTGAAAGGCCGTTTTGCCTGGGGCGATTCTGCGAAGAACATCAGCCCGTCAGACCGTCTTGGCGCGGTCCGTGGCGTTCGACCTGGGTGGATTCGCGTAGAACACGCAAGGCTGGACGTTTATCGCATTGCTGCATTGCAGAACTCGCATTCTGAGTTATCCCGCTTTAGAAACAAAGGGGCATGTTGAGAAAACATCATTCCATTTATGGGACAATCGTGCGATCCGCACTGTGACAAAATCGCGCCATGAAACGCCTACAGGGAATGGAACTCTTCGTCGAGGTCGCCAAAACGCACAGTTTTAGCCGCGCTGCGGCAACGCTGGGCGTCCCCAAGTCGACCTTGTCTCGCCAGGTGGCCGAATTGGAGCGGTCCGTGGGGCTGCGGCTGCTCAGCCGCACCACGCGCAAGGTGGAACTGACCGATGCCGGGCGACTGTATTTCGAACGCTGCCAGCGCATCGTGGCCGAAGCGCAGATCGCCCATGAAGAATTGCAGAAGCTGGTCGACACGCCCACCGGGCCGCTGCGGGTCAACATGCCCGCGGATTTCGGCACGGATTTCCTGGCTGAGTCGTTCATGGAGTTCTCCCGGCGCTATCCCGATGTGACGTTTTTCCTGGACCTCGCGAACCCGGACCACGCGTCTCGCGTGTTCCAGACCTGCGACGTGTCGATCGAAATCGGCGACCTGCCTGATTCGACCCAGATTGCAAGACTGCTGGGCATGCTGCCTGCCTACCTGTATGCCTCGCGCGATTACCTGGAAAAGCATGGTGAACCGAAGCATCCCAGCGACCTGACCCGGCACGAGTGCATCGAGTTCCGCGCGGAAGGCGCCGGCCGCGTGACGCGCTGGCCGCTTACGAACGGCGAGCAGCACATCGAGTTCACGCCGGGCAACCGGTTTTCCGTCAACGGCGTCGCCATGGCCCGGCGCCTGGCCATGCTGGGCGCGGGCATTGCGGTGCTGGTGGGCGGTCAGATGTCGGAACAGCAGTCAGGCCAGTTGCAGCGCGTGCTGCCGGATTGGCAGTTGGGACCGTTTCCGGTGCATGCGGTCACGGAGACGCGGCTGCTGCCCGCCAAAACGCGGATCTTCATCGAATTCCTGATGGAGCGCCTGGGCAGCCACTGGCAAGCGAAGGATACGCCCGGTTTCATGAAATCCCGCTGAGATCGAAACAGACTGAAAAATCCTTCGGCAGCCGACAAGTGTTGTCGAGTCAGGTGACCAATGCTGCGAGTGGTGTCTCGCTGTCGGTGTCAGACACCCTCTGGAGGGCAACTCAGGATGAAGGGGCGCTCACCAGGGTGCCAGACACCTGCGCTGGAGGCCGTCTCACGATGGTGTGGACGGCGGGTGTCAGACACCGGCTCAGAACGATTCGTCGTCGCGCAAGTAACGCCATTGGCCCAGCGGCAGATCGCCCAGCGCCACACGGCCGATGCGTACGCGTTTCAGGCCGATTACCTTCAGGCCCACCAGTTCGCACATCCGGCGGATCTGGCGTTTTTTGCCTTCGCGCAGCACGAAACGCAGTTGATCGTGGTTCTGCCAGCGCACCTGCGCGCGCTTGAGCGGTTTGCCGTCCAGCGATAGTCCGTGGTTCAGCAGGGCCAGCCCGTTGTCGGACAGCTCGCCCTGAACGCGGACCAGATATTCCTTGTCGACCGTGGAGTCTTCACCGATCAGCTGCTTGGCGACGCGGCCGTCCTGCGTGAGGACGAGGAGTCCTTGCGAATCGATGTCCAGGCGGCCAGCGACGGCCAGGCCTTCGAGGTGCGCGCGTTCGAAGCGCTGCGGGGCGCGGTCGTTGGCGAAGCGGGAGCGGGAATCGATCAGGGCGACGGCCGGCGTGTAGCCTTTTTCGGCCTGGCCGGAGACATAGCCCACGGGCTTGTTGATGAGGATGGTGACGCGGGAAGTCTGGCGCGCATGCGCGGCGCGCTCCAGCGTGATTTCCTGGTCGGGATAGGCCCGCGCGCCCAATTCGGACACGACGACGCCGTCGACGCGGACCCAGCCGCGCTCGATATAGCTGTCCGCCTCGCGGCGGGAACAGAGTCCGCGCTCGGACATGAGCTTGGAGATACGTACTTTTTCCATGGGCGGTATTGTATGCGGGTCGGCCGGTGCGGATCTCCAGTGCAGAGGACCAGTGCAGTCGGCCGGTGCGGCCGTCCAGCGCGGAACGGCCAGCGTCCCCTGCCCTGCGGCATTGCGACGCAGACGGCCTTCGGGCAGGGCTTGGCATAATACGCAGCCATGACGAAGCAACCCGCAGCCCATCGCCCCCCTCTCGCCGCTGGCTGGCTGGCGCAAGCCCCGGCCATTCTGTCCCCCGCCCAACGCCACTGGCTGTTCCGGCCGGGCGCGCTTACCGCTGGTCTCCGCCAGGTCGGCCAGGTGCGTCTGCGGGTGTTGGCCGAGTACGCCGACGGCGCGCCGGCTGACGAGGCGCGTGCGATGCGCATTGCGCCGGGCTCTCCGGTGTGGATCCGCGAGGTGTTGATGTCCGTGAACGGCGTGGACAGCGTGCCGGCACGCAGCCTGACGCCGCTGACCGCGTCGCACGGCGCCTGGCAAGGGATGCGGCGCCTGTTGACCCGGCCGCTGGCCGACATGCTGTATCACGACAGCACGGTCATCCGGTCGCCGTTCGCGTGCCGCCGCCTGGCCTCGCCCGTGCCGTTCCATGCCACCGCCTCGGACGTTCTTCCGCCGGAGGCGCGCGCTCTGCAGGCCGGCCGGATCTGGGCGCGGCGCTCGGTGTTCTGGCGCCAGGGCCAGCCGCTGCTCGTGGCCGAGTGCTTCCTGCCGGACTTCTGGGATTTGATCGCCGGTCAGCCCGTGCCGCCGCTCGTGCCGCACCAGCGCACGCCGCGTTAAGGCGGGCTTGCTGAATTCGGGCCGTTGCGTAGACGTTCAGTCCACGCGGCGACCCGCTACTGCCGCACCCGCTCGCACCAATCCGATACCGGAACCTTGCCCGCAGCCAGCGGGTTCAGCCTTCGTACCGCCGCCCCTGCTCCAGCAGTTCCGGCGTGCCGATCACGTCATTCAATCCATCGAAATCCAGCATCCTGTCCTTCCACGGCCCCGTCGTGCCGTGCTGGCGCAGGCTGCCGTAGTAGCCCTGCAGCGTGTGCGCGACCGCGCGCGCCGTGCCGCCCGGGAAGATGACGATGCGAAATCCCGCTGCGGCAAGCGCACCCGCGTCCTGCACCGGGGTCTTGCCGCCCTCCACCATGTTCGCCAGCAGCGGCACACGCGCTGCGAAGCGGTCGCACGCCGCGCGCATCTGTTCCGGCGTGCGCAGCGCCTCGATGAAGAGCGCGTCCGCGCCGGCTTCAAGATAGGCCTCGGCGCGGTCCAGCGCCGCGTCCAGGCCTTCGGAGGCCAGCGCGTCCGTGCGCGCCAGGATCAGCGTAGAGGCGTTGACCCGCGCGTCGACGGCGGCGCGCAGCTTGCCGCACATCTCAGCGGCGGGAATCACACTCTTGCCGTCCAGGTGGCCACAGCGCTTGGGGAAGGTCTGGTCCTCAAGCTGGATCATCGCGGCGCCCGCGCGCTCGAAGCCACGCACAGTGCGCTGGGTGTTCAGCGCGTTGCCGAAGCCCGTGTCCGCGTCCACGATCACCGCGGCCGACACGCGTTCGGCGATGCGGGCCAGCGTGTCTTCGACTTCGGTGTACGTGGTCAGACCGATGTCCGAGCGGCCGAGCCGCGTGTAGGCGATGGACGCGCCCGACAGGTACAGCGCGGTAAAGCCCGCCTGCTCGGCCACCAGCGCCGACAAAGCGTCGTAGACGCCGGGGGCCAGCACCGTGCCGGCCGCCAATTGCGCTTTCAGGTTCTGTGTTTGCATCTTGGGTTTCCTAATCCAGGCGGCGCCCGAGCAGCGCCGCCGCGGTGTCCGCGGCGATATGGCCGCCGGCCACCGCGCTGAGCAAGCCGTTGCCGGACAGATAGCCCGACACGTCGTTGCCCGATACGCCGCGGGCGGCCCCGCCCGCAGCCAGCAGGTTGGGCAGCGCCCGGCCTGCGTGGTCCAGGACGCGGCATTGCGCGTCGATGTCCAATCCGCCTTGTGTGTGAAAGAGCGCGCCCGTCACCTTGATCGCGTGGTACGGCGCCTGCAGCGTGCGCTCGAAGCGGCGTCCCAGCGGGTCCGGCGCGCCGGGACGGACCGCGTCCAGCGTCTGGCCCAGCACGTCCGGATCGCAACCGATCAGCGCGGCCAGCGCCGCCACGTCGCCGCACGTCTTCAATGCCTGGCCTTGCTCGGCCTGCACGAAGTCGGGAAAGCCGCGCGCCAGCGCGAGCGTGCGGTGGTCAAAGACATTCCAGGCCACCGAATCCGGCTGCGCCAGTACATGGACCGCGGCCTCGGAATAACCGTGCGTCTCGTCGTGAAAGCGGCGGCCCTCGCGGTTGATCTGCACGCCGCCGTCCATCATCACCGCCCAGGAAATCAGCGCGCCCTGCGGCGTGGCCCAGGAGCCGTGGCCCTGGTAGCCGCCCAGGTCCGCGAGGCGCGCGCCCAGCTGCGTGCCCCACTGGATGGCGCTGCCGTCGTTGCCGACGTGGCCGCCATAGACGGCCTCGCGCATGGCGGGCAAGTACTCGCCGACCATCGCGGCGTTGCCGCCAAAGCCGTTGCACGCCAGCAGCAGGACATCGCAGCCGATCACGTCGACCGAGCCGTCCGGGCGTTCGCAGCCGACGGCTGTCACGCGGCCGTCGTCGTCCGTCCAGATCTCGCGCGCCAGCGCGCGGGTCAGCAGATAGGCGCCGGCCTCGGTGGCGGCGCGTTCCAGGGCCGCGATCAGCGCCGCGCCGGTGCGCTCGGGCAGCGTGTGCATGCGACGCGCGGTGTGGCCGGGGTACAGGAACCCGTCCAGGACTTCGAAGCGCAGGCCGTGCGCGGCAAGCCCGTCCAGGGCCGCGGCAGCCGCACCGGTGTAGGCAGCCACCAATTCAGGTGAGGCCGTGCCGTGCGCCTTGGCCTGGATGTCGGCGGCAAAGCGCGCCGCGTCATCCTCGATGCCCGCTGCCCGTTGCACGGCAGAACCGGCCGCGGGAATGAAGCCCGACGACAGTGCAGTGGATCCGCTGGGCACGGCATCGCGTTCGATCAGCACCGTCTCGATGCCGGCGCTGGCCAGGCGCAGCGCGGCGGTCAGGCCGCAGGCGCCCGCGCCGATGATGGCGACCGGCACGTGCATGGCGTCTGCGCCGGGCGCGACGCCCCGGCTGACGATTGGCGCACTCACGACTTCAGCCTGTCCAGCAAGTCCTGGCACGTCACCACGTCGGCCACCGTGCGCAGATCCGCCAGCGCAGCTTCGTGCATCGCAGGCGTGGGCGCGGCGCAGCCATCGGCCAGCACTGTCACGTGATAGTCGCGCATGTGGGCGTCGCGCACCGTGCTGGCAACGCCGCCGTTGGTGACGATGCCCGCCACCACCACGCTGGAGATGCCCGCGCGCCGCAGCACCCAGTCCAGCTGCGTGTTGAAGAACGCCGAATACGCGACCTTCCAGACCGACACGTCGACCAGCCCGTCCAGCTCGGCCACGTTGGCCTGCCCTGTTGAGCCGGCCACGAAGTCGCCGCGGCGCAGGAACGGGCGCAATTGCTTGAGGTGCGGCGAGATCATGGGCTCGCCGTGCGCGTCGGGCCACAGCGTGAACTGGCTGGCGGCCACGAAGCCGCCCTGCCCCTTCAACGCGCGGGCCACGGGCGCCACGCGCGCCGGCAAGGCTCTGGCCTGCGGGCTGACCGCGCCGCCGCGGTCATAGGCGCCGCCCGGCGCCAGGAAGTCGTTCTGCAGGTCGATGATGACCAGCGCGGTCGTGCGGGGATCGAAGGCGTGCATGGCGGGCTCCTACGATGCGGTGCGGGCGATGAGCATGTTGCCCAGGGAATCGACGCGGCCCGCGAAGCCGGGCTCGATCCAGATGGTGGTGTCCGGCTGCTCGAGGATGGCGGGTCCCGCCACCTCGGCGCCCACCGGCAGATCCAGGCGCGCGTAGCGCACGGCGTCGTGCCATTGCCCGGCGTGAAAGACCCGCTGAGTGCCCAGCGCATCGGGCATGGCCGTGCTGGTCGGCGCCAGCAAGGCCAGATCGAACTTGGGGCGCTGGCCGATGCGGGCATAGCGCAGATTCAGGATGCGGACCGGAATGCCGGTCAGGCTGCGGCCGAAGGCGGCCTGGTAGGCGCGGTCGAACGCGGCGGCGATGCCGTCGCGGGAGAGGTCCGCCCGGCCCACTTCCACGCGCACGGTGTGGCTCTGGCCTACGTACAGCATGTCCAGTTCAATGCTTTCGCGGATGCCCTCGAAGGACACGCCCGCCGAATCCAGACGCGCCTGGCACGCGTGCGCCAGCCCGTCGATGCGGGCCAGCAGGTCGGCCGCATCCAGCGCGTTCAGCGCCACGTTCAGGGTCTGGACGCCGTCGTGGCGCATGTCGGCCATGACGCAGCCCAGCGCCGAGGTCACGCCCGGATAGCGCGGGACGATGCCGTGGGCGGCGTCCACCTCGTTCATCATGGCGCACACATGCAGCGCGCCGCCGCCGCCGAACGGCATGTAGGCGAACTTGCGCGGATCGTGGCCGCGTTCGATGGAGACGACGCGGATCGCGCCCGCCATCTTGGCGTTGGCCACGGTCAGGATGGCCTCCGCCGCGGCGTGGACGTCCAAGCCCAGCGGGCGCGCGACGTGCTCGTCAATGGCGGCGCGCGCCAGTTCGACGTCCATCTTGGCCAGAAGGCCGCCGCCCAGCGGGCGTTCAGCGGCGATGCGGCCCAGCAGTACGTTGGCGTCGGTGACGGTGGGACGGGTGTTGCCGCGGCCGTAGCAGGCCGGGCCGGGAATGCTGCCCGCGGATTCCGGGCCGACCTGCAGCAGGCCGCCGGCGTCCACGCTTGCGATCGAGCCGCCGCCCGCGCCGATGGTTTCGATCTGGATCATCGGGGCGCGCACGACCATGCCGAAGTCGATGGCGGTCTGCGCCGACAGCGAGGCCTCGCCCTCGGCCACCAGCGACACGTCGAACGAGGTGCCGCCCATGTCGCCCGTAACCACGTTGGGAAAGCCCGCGGCGCGCGCAATGGCCGCGCAGGCGATGACGCCGGCCGCAGGACCCGACAGTGCGGTGCGCACGGGCACGTCGCACGCGGTCTGACGCGACATGACGCCGCCATTGCTCTGCACCACCAGCAGTTCGCCATCGAAGCCGTGCTGCTGCAGGTCCGATTCCAATCGCGTCAGGTAGCTGCCCACCACGGGCTGCAGCGCCGCGTTCAGCACGGCCGTCGAGCAGCGCTCGAATTCGCGGATCTCGGGCAGCACCTCGGTGGCGGCGGTGACGTTGCCGTTGGGCCAGATGGACCGCACGCGAGCGGCGGCCTGGGCCTCATTCACCGGATTGGCGTAGGCATTGACGAAGAAGACGCAGACCGCGTCGCAGCCCGCTTCCAGCAGCGCGCGCGCCGCGGCCTCGACCTGGTCCAGATCGACGGGCGTGTGCAGCGCGCCGTCGGCCAGCACGCGCTCGCGCACTTCCAGCCGCAGGTCGCGCGGCACCACGGGTTCATAGTTGCCGCGCAGGCCCCACGTTTGCGGCCGGTCGCGCCGGCGCATTTCCAGGACGTCGCGAAAACCTTCGGTCGTGATGATGCCGGTGCGCGCCACCTTGCGCTCGAGCAGCGCGTTGGTGCCCACGGTGGTGCCGTGCACGATGGTCGCGATGTCGCCCGCGCCGTCCGCCACCCGCGCAATGCCGTTCATGAAGCCGCGTGCTTCCTCGCCGCGCGTGGACGGCACCTTGACCACGCGGGCGCTGCCGCCCGCCTCGTCCAGCACGAACAGATCCGTGAACGTGCCGCCCACGTCCACGCCCACCACCAAACCTTGCGCCGCGCTCATGCCGACTGCTCCTTCTGAATGTCGCTCACATAGCCCATCTTGCGGTCGTGCTCGCGCGCCGCGGCATCGCGCCGCGCGGGCTCGCCGTAGCCGCCGCCGCCCGGGGTTTCCAGGCGCACGCGGTCGCCGCGTTGCAACCGGATGCCCAGCATCTTCGAGCTCATGGGCGGGGACTGCCACTGGCCGTCCTGCTGATAGCGGAAGACGTTGAGCGCGGCTGGGCCGCCGCCCGCGATGCCCTTGGGCGCGCTGCGGCCGCGTTCGCCGAAGATGAAGGCTTCGGCGCTGTCTTCCAGCAATTCGATTTCATAGATGGCGCCCAGGCCGCCCCGGTGCGCGCCGTCGCCCGCCGAGTCCGGCCGCAGCGCCCACTGCGTGAAGCGCACGGGGTACGCAGCTTCCAAAATTTCCAGCGGCGGAATGGTGGCGGTGGAGATCGGCGCATTGCCGTGGCTCAGGCCGTCGCCGTCCGAATGCCCGCCGTGGCCGCCGCCGAAAAAGCTGAACATCACCCAGCGCTGGCCCTTGCGGGCGGCGTCGCTGCGGTAGCCGGCGATCGACAGCGCATTGATCGTGCCGTAGGCCTGCGCCATGGCGCGCTCCGGCGCGGCCTGAGCCATGGCGCAGAAGATCACGTCGATCATGCGCAGGATGGTTTCGGTGTAGCCGCCCACGGGACGCGGGCGGTCGGCCGAGATCACCAGGCCATCGGGCAGCGTTACGTCCACCGCATCCAGCACGCCGGCGTTGGCCGGCACGTCCGGGAACAGGTGCTTGAGCGCCACGTAGCAGGCCGCGATGGCCGTGGCGCGCGAGATATTGACCGGACCCGCGCAGGCCGGCGACGTGCCGGTGAAGTCCAGCCCCAGCCGGTCGCCGGCGATGGTCAGCTTGAGCGCAATGCGCAGCGGCGCGTCGCGCACGCCGTCGTTGTCCAGCATGTCCTCAAAAGCGTATTCGCCATCCGGCAGGCGGGCGATGTGGTCGCGCATCAGGCGGCGCGCGCGTTCGCGCAGCGTGTCCAGGGACTCCAGCACCGTGGCGTCGCCGTATTCGTCGAGCAGGCCGTCCAGACGGCGCGCGCCCAGTTCCAGCGCGGCCAGCTGGCCGTTCAGGTCGCCCCACAGGCTGTCGGGCAGACGCGTGTTCGCCTTCAGGATGGCCAGCACGTCCTGGTCCAGCACGCCGGCGCGCACGATGCGCACGGGCGGGATCTGCACGGCTTCCTGCCAGCACTCGGTGGCGGCCGGGTTGTAGTTGCCGGGCACCGCGCCGCCCACGTCGTGCCAGTGGGCCGCGGACGCCAGAAAGCAGAACAGCTTGCCGCCGCGAAACACCGGCTTGACCAGCTTGAAGTCGTTGGCATGCGTACCGCCCTCGTACGGATCGTTGAACAGCCACACGTCGCCGTCCGTCATGCCGCCGCGCTCGGCCGCGGTCTTGGCCGCCGCCTTCACCGCGAACGCCATCGCGCCCACGAAGACGGGCAGCCCCGACTTGCCCTGGATCAGCGTGGCGCCGGTGGCGGCATCGTACATGCCGTGGCAGGCGTCATGGGCCTCGGCAATGATGGGGTTGAACGCGCTGCGGTACAGCGTCGCGTCCATTTCGTCGGCGATCTGTTCCAGGCGGCCCTTCAGGACCGCCAGGGTAACGGGGTCAAGCATGATGTTGTTCCTAAGAGGTTTGACGCTGTTTCAGCAGATTCAGCAGTCCGCCGGCCTGCACCATGTCAAGCAGAAAGCCGGGCACGGTCTCGCAGTGCAATTCGGCGGGCGTGCCCCCGGGACGTTGGATGCGGCCGGCGACGGGGTCGAACGTGATGCCTTCGCCCTCGACCAGGGTCTCGGCCTGGCTACAGGTCAGCAGCAGGAGGCCCACGTTAAAGGCGTTGCGGAAATACAGCCCGTTGAAGGACGGCGCGATCACGGCGGCCACGCCCAGGCGCACCAGGGCGGCCGCGGCCTGCTCGCGCGACGAGCCGATGCCGAAGTTGGGGCCCGCCACCAGCACGTCGCCCGGCTGCACCTGCCCGGCGAAGTCCGGACGGACGCGTTGCAGGCAGTGGCGCGCGATTTCGTCGATGCCGAATTTCATGTAAGCGCCCGGCGCCAGCGCATCGGTGTCGATGTCCGCGCCCACGCGCCAGACGCGGTGCGTCGTGGTGTCTGCATTCATGCCAGGAACTCCCGGGGGTCGGCAACGCGCCCCGCCACGGCCGAGGCCGCCACCGTATACGGCGAGGCCAGGTAGACCTGCGCGGTCTCCGACCCCATGCGGCCCTTGAAATTGCGCGCGGTGGTGGCGATGACGCTGGCGCCGTCCGGAATGGACCCGCCATAGCCCGCACAGGCGCCGCACGACGTGGCCAGCACCTGGGCGCCGGCGTCGCGCAGCACCTGCATGACGCCTTCGCGGTCGGCCTGATCCTGATCCTGCCGGCTGGCCGGCGCGACCATGAGTTGCATGCCGTCCGCCAGCCGGCGGCCGCGCAGGACGGTGGCTGCGGCGCGCAGGTCTTCCAGCTTGGCGCCGGTGCATGCGCCGATGTAGGCCACCTGCACCGGCACGTCGCTATAGGTGTCCACGCCGCGCGCGTTGGCCGGGCTGTGCGGCGCGGCAACCTGCGGGGCCAGCGCGGCGGCATCGAACTCATGCCACTCGGCATCGGCGTCGCGATCGCTCTGCCAGCGGGCCAGATCCAGTTCCTCGGTCACGCCCGCCTCCCGCAGCCAGGCTGCGGTGGTCTCGTCCGGCGCGATAAGCCCCACTTGCGAACCCAGTTCCGCGCTCATGTTCGACAGCGTCATGCGCTCCTGCATGGACAGCGCGCGAACGGCCTCGCCGCAGAACTCCACCGCCTGATAGCGCCCGCCGTTCATGCCGTAGCGGCCGATCATGTGCAGCATCATGTCCTTGGCCGTGACGCCGGCGGCCAGCTGGCCGCGCCAATGCATCATCAGCGTCCTGGGCACCTTGACCCAGATCTGGCCGGTGACCGCCACGCCCAACATCTCGGTGCTGCCGATGCCGAACATGTAGGCCCCGAACGCGCCGCCGGTGGGCGAATGCGAATCGCCGCCCACGCAGAACATGCCGGGCCGGATGTGTCCGTGCTGCGGCACCACCACGTGGCAGATGCCGACGGAGTCATACACGTTGGGCAGTTGCTGCTCCGCGGCCCAGTCGCGTGCAATGCGCACGATACGGCGCGATTCGTCATCGGATTCCGGCACGTAGTGGTCGATGACCAGCACGATCCGCGACGGGTCCCACAGCGTGGCGCCCAGCTCTTCCAGCATGGGCTTTAAGCGCCGCGGACCGCTGGAATCGTGGAACATCGCCAGATCAACCGCACAGGTCACGATTTCGCCCTCGGCCACCGTCTCACGCCCGCAGGCGGCGGCGATCAGCTTCTGGGCCAGGGTTTGAGGCTGGGCCATGATTACATCCCCAGATAGGCGCGGCGCACGTCGTCGCTGGCCAGCAGGTCGGGACAGTTGCCGCTGTACCGCACGGCGCCGTTTTCCAGCACATAGGCCCGCTGTCCCGTTTCCAGGGACTGACCCACGTTCTGCTCGACCAGCAGGATCGCCAGTCCGTCGCCGTGCAACCGCTTGATGAGGCCGAACAATTCCTCGACCATCAGCGGCGACAGGCCAAGCGAGGGTTCGTCGAGGATCAACAGGCGCGGCTCGGCCATGAGGCCGCGGCCAATTGCCAGCATTTGCTGTTCCCCGCCCGACATCGTGCCGGCCAACTGGTCCAGGCGCTCCCGCAGGCGCGGGAAAATGTCGAGCACCTTGTCCAGATTCTGCGCGCGGCGTTCGCGCGCCCGGGTGAAGGAGCCCAGCTCCAGGTTTTCGCGCACGCTCAGGTTCGGAAAAACGCGGCGGCCCTCGGGCACCTGGATCAGGCCGGCCTGCACCACTTGCCGGTAGTGGCGGCCGGTCAGGTCCTGGCCTTCGAAGCGCACCGTACCGCCCCACGGTCTGCACAGGCCGCATACCGTGTTGTTCAGCGTGGATTTGCCCGCGCCGTTGCTGCCCAGCAGCACCACGATCTCGCCGGCCTGCACGTCCAGGTCCACGCCGCGCAGCACCTCCATGCGACCGTAGCCCGCCCGCAGGCCCTTGACCTCCAGCAGCGCGCTCATGCCGGGGCTCCCTGCGCGGCCAACCGGGCCGCCGCGCCGTGGCCCAGATAGGCCTCGACCACCTTGGGATCGCGCGTGACCTCGCCGGGTGTGCCCGCCGCGATCAACCGGCCCTGCGCCAGCACCCACACGTGCTCGGCCAGGCTCATCACGGCGCGCATCACGTGTTCGATCATCAATACGGTGACGCCATCGTCCACCAGTTTCTTCACCACCGGAATCATCTCGTCGATCTCACTGGGATTCAGGCCCGCCAGCACCTCGTCCAGCAGCAAGAGGCGCGGCCGGGTGGCCAGCGCGCGCGCCAGTTCCAGGCGCTTGCGTCCGGCCACCGTCAGGTCGGCCGCCGGCTTGTCCAGCGAAGCCTGCAGGTTGACGCGCGCGGCCACGGCCTCGGCCGCGGCCAGCGCCTCGTCGCGATCCGCCAGACGCAGGTGCGCGCCCACGGCAATGTTCTGGCGCACCGTCTGCGCGCCGAACGGCTGCACGATCTGGAAGGTGCGGGTCAGACCAAGCCGCGCGGATTCGTGCGGCGCCTGGCCCGTGATGTCCTGCCCGGCAAAGTGCACGGAACCGGAACCGGGTTTCAGAAAGCCCGACAGCAGGCCGAACAGCGTGGTCTTGCCCGCGCCGTTGGGCCCGACCAGCGCGGTGAGCGAACCTTGCGGCACGTCCAGACTGACGTCCTGCACGGCCTTCAGGCCGCCGAAGGTGATGGAGAGGTTGCGCGCTTGCAGCAGGATCTCAGACACGGGCGCGCTCCTTCGTTTTGAACAGGCGGCCCAGCGACTGACCGCCGCCGGTGATGCCGCGCGGCATGAACATCACGATGAGGATCAGCACCACGCCGTAGATGACCATGCTGATGCCCGGCAGCTCGCCGAACAGGTTGCGGGTCAGGTCGGCCAGCGCATGCAGCGTCACCGCGCCCAGCAACGGGCCCCACAGCGTGCCCATGCCCCCGACGATGGCGCCGACCAGCGCCTCCACCGACACGGCCGAGCCGAAAGCAATGCCCGGATCGATGTATTGGAAAACTTGCACATAGAAGGCGCCCGCGACACTCATGAAAGCGGCCGACAGCGCGATGCCGCCCAGCTTCACACGCAGCGGATTCACGCCGATGGCGCGCGCCGCGTCCTCGTTGTCGCGCACGGCCTGCAAGTAGGCGCCGAAGCGCGAATGGCGCAGCCACGCGGTCACCAGCAGCGCCAGCAGCACGAAGGCGAGCAGCAAATAGATGTAGCCGCGGCGCGAACCGAACTGCATGTTGGCCACGCCTTCCTGCAGCGGCACCATCAGTCCCACGCCGCCGCCCGTGAACGACGCCGACAGCGCCAGAATGCGGAAGACTTCAGCGAATGCCAGCGTGACCAGCGCGAAGTACGAGCCCTTCAGCCCGTAACGGAACGTCAGCCCGCCCACCGCCACGCCGACCAGCGCACCCAGCGCGATGGCCCCGGGCAGCACCAGCCACGGATTCAGGCCCAGGTTGAGCTGGCCCAGCGCCTGCGCATACGCACCGACACCGAAGAACAGCGCATGGCCGAACGACAACTGACCGCCATACCCGCCCAGAATGTTCCAGGCCTGCGACAGCAGGGCCGCGTACAGCGACATCATCACGAACGTCAGCAGCACGCCCGATTGGGACAGCGCGGCCACGGCCACCAGCACCACCCCGAACAGCGCGATTGCGCAAAGATCCCGTTTCATCGTCAGCCCCTCGCCCCGAACAGCCCCTGCGGGCGAAACAGCAGCACCGCGATGAAGATCGCGAAGATGCCCATCTGGCCCAGCGAGTCGCCTAGGAACAGGCCTCCGATGGACTCCACCACGCCGATCAGCAGTCCGCCCACCAGCGCCCCCACGAAACTGCCCATGCCGCCCAGCACCACGATGGTGAAGGCGACCAGCACGAAGCCGCTGCCCACCTGCGGATTGACGTAGTAAGCGGGCAAGAGGAAACACGCCGCCGCGCCCAGGCACGCCATGCCGATGCCGAACGACAGGGCGTAGACCTTTTCGACGTCGATGCCCATGAGCTTGGCGCCCTGCTTTTCCCGGGCGACGGCGCGGATCGCGCGGCCCAGGTCGGTGCTGCGGATGATCCAGAACAGCACCGCCGCCACCGCCAGCGCGCCGCAGAAGGCGATGACCTTGGGCAGCGCGATCATGGCCGGGCCAATCTCTACCGTGGACAGCGTGTACGCCGTGTCGATGCTGCGCGTGTCGGACTTGAACCAGACCAGCGCCAGGTTCTCCAGCACGATCGCCAGGCCCAGCGTGACCAGCAGGATGTTCTCGTCCTTGCCGTGGCTGGCGCGATTGATGACGAGGCGCTGCAAGGCGTAGCCCAGCACGAACATGCCGGCCACCACCAGCGGCAAGGCGGCGTAGGGGTCGATGCCCAGCCGGTCCTTGAGCAGGTAGACGGCGTACAGCGCCACCATGAGCGCCGCGCCGTGGGCGAAGTTGATGATGTGCAGCACCCCGTAGATCAGGGTCAGGCCCAGCGCGATGAGCGCGTAGACCGCGCCCATCGTCAGGCCGTTCAGCACCGAGGAAAAGAGGATGGCGGGATCGAGCATGGGTCTGGTCAGGCCTTCAGCGGAAACACGGCGTCGGCCTGGCGGTATTCGGCCGGGAAGATCACCTTGATGTCGCCCCCGATCACCTGCGTCAGCAGCGGCTGCGCGCCGGTATTCTGGCCGTTGACGAACTTGGTCGGGCCGTAGGGCATCAGGTTGTCCTGGAAGGTGCTGGCCGCCAGCGCGTCGATGATCGCGGCGCGGTCGGCGGACTTGGCACGCTCCAGCGCGTCGGCCAGCAGCAGCATCGCGGTGTAGGTCATGAAGACCTCGTAGCTGAAGTACGCGCCCTTCTCTTCCACGCGGGCCTTCAGCGGCGCAACGCGCGCGTCCTTGGGGTTGAACCAGTGGTTGCAGTCGATGATGCCGTTGGCAATGTCCGGGAATTCCTTCAGGAACTTGTAGCTGGATGCCGCCCCGCCCAGCACGGAGTAGATGGCCTTGGGCTGCACCTTCTGCTGCTTCATCGCGCGCAGCAGCAAGGCGTATTCGTTGTAGTAGTTGGCCGGAATCACGATGTCCGGGTTCACCGACCGCATGCGCAGCACGATGTTGTTGAAGTCGCGCGTGGGGTTCGGGTGCTTGACGATCTCCTTGACCTCGAAACCGTGCTGCGGCAGCGACTTGGCCAGCAGCGCCGCCGTGCCCGTGCCGAACAGCGAGTCCTCGTGCACGATCATCACGGTTTTGGCCGGCTTGCCGGCGGCGTCGTTCAGCGCGGCCAGGTCCAGGATGGCGCGTTCGCTACAGGCGCGATACCCCGGGCCAAAGCGGAACGTGTTCTTCAGGCCACGCTCGACGATCTGGTCGGCCACGCCAACGTCCACCACGTGCGGCAGGTTGTACTTGGCCGCGGTCTGCGTCGTGGCCAGGCAGATCGCCGAGGCATACGCGCCCACGATGGCCGACACGCCTGCCTCGTTCATCTTTTCCACTTCGGCCGAACCTGCCTCGGGACGCGATTGCGCATCGCCCAGCACTGCCTGCAGCGGCGCGCCGCCCAGCGACTTGATGCCGCCCGCCTTGTTGATGTCCTCGATGGCCAGCAGCGCGCCCAGGCGGCATTGCTGGCCCGAATACGCCAGCGCACCGGTCACCGGATGCAGCACGCCGACCTTGATGGGCGTGGCGCCCTGCGACCGGGCCACCCACGGGGCGGACACGAGGGCCGCGGCGGCGGCGGATTGGTAGAGGAAAGTGCGGCGCGAATTCATGGGCGAATCTCCGAAGGGTTCAATGGAATTGGGCCGACAGCTCTTCGCTGACCCAGACCTTGGCGTCGATGCTGCCGACGCGCGATAGCTGCAACTGATATTGGTAGCGGTCGGGCCGGTACAGGCCCTGCAGCAATTGCACGGGCCGGTCGCCGACATCGCGCACCAGGCGCGTCACCGCCAGCAAGGCAGAGCCCACCGACACGTCCAGATGGCGCGCGACCTGCGCATCTGCCAGGCGAGCAGAAATGGTCTGCGTGGCGCCGCCGAACTCCACGCCGGCCGCTTCCAGCAGCATCAGCAGCGGCTCGCGCTCGAGGTCTTCACGCGTGAAATCGGCCACGGACTGCGGCACGTAGGTGGTGATGTGGGACAGCGGCCCCGCGTCGGTGCTGCGCACCCGCAAGCTCTTGTGCACGGGCGTGCCGGACGGAATGTGCAGCGCCTCGGCCACCGTGGGCGGCGCAAACACCAGCGTGCTGTCCAGCACTTGCACGGACGTGCGCAGGCCCATGTTGACGATGTTTTCCAGAAGACCGGTCAGGTGCGCCTTCTGTTGCGCGCTGGGGGCCGCCGCGGCGTGGGCGCTGGGTGCGCCGCGCAGGGGCCAGGTGCCCAGGCCGGGCCGGCGCGTCACCAGCCCGTCTGCGACCAGCATCTCCATCGCCTTGCGAATGGTGATGCGCGCCACGTCGAACTGGTCCGCCAGCGCATGCTCTCCGGGCACGCCGTCCTGATCGAACCGCCCCTCCTGCAATTGCTCCCGCAGGACGAGATAGATCTGGTGGTACTTCGGAAGTGGTAATGAGGTTCCCATGACGGGAACTCTAGGGGTGTCCTAATGTACGGTCAATGGAACAAATGGCTGGACGGGTTGTTCTATCGGGAAAACACCGACTCGATCCGATTGCGTCCCCGCTGCTTGGCGTAATACAGCGCGCGGTCGCTGCGGCTGAGCGCCAGCTCGGCGTCGTCGTCCTTGGTGTGGAGGGCGGAAATCCCGATGCTGACGGTCAGCGGAATGTGCCGCCCTTCCGACAGATAGGGCGTATCGGCGATGCGGCGCTGCACGTTGCGGGCAAAGACGCGGGCGCGTTCGATGTCGGTATCGGGCAGCACAACGGCGAATTCTTCTCCGCCGATGCGCCCCACCAGGTCGATCTCGCGCAACTGCGTGCGCAGCATGCTCGCAAAATGCTGCAGCACACCATCGCCGATGGCGTGGCCCCAGGTGTCGTTGATGTGCTTGAAATGATCCAGGTCGCACATCAGTACGGCCGATCCTAGCCCGCCGTGACCCTTGATCCGCGCCAGCTCCGCGGCGATGCGCGCCATGAAATGGCGGCGGTTGGGCAGGGTTGTCAGCGCGTCGGTCGCGGCCAACTCGCGCAGTTCGAGTTCGGCCCGCTTGCGGTCGGTGATGTCGGTGACGAAGCCGTGCCAGACCACGCCGCTGTCGGCATCCCGCCTTGGGCTCGCGTCGCCCTGCCGCCAGCGCACGCCCTGCAGCGGCAGGCACACGCGGAACTCCACATGCCAGGGGGTTCGCGCCGCCGCCGCGGCCTGCAGGGATGCGCGGTAGACAGGCAAGTCTTCCGGATGGATCCGCTGTTCGACGGCGGTCGTGCTGGCCCGCACGTCGTCTGCGGTGAGTTCGAACATGTCCCAGATGCCCGCGCTAACGTACGAGAAACGCGATCCGCCCTCGGGCAACGGCCGGCATTGGAAGACCAGACCGGGCACCGCGTCAGTCAGGTTGACGACAAGGTCCGCCGTGCGCTGGAGCCTTTCGGACATGGCGCGCACGGCGCTGATGTCGGTCGTGGTGCCCATCATGCGCAGCGCCCTGCCCGATTCGTCGCGGCTGACCACCTTGCCGCGGCTGCAGATCCATTTGTAGCTGCCATCCTTGCACCGGATGCGGTGTTCGACTTCGTAGCTGTCGGTCTTGCCGTCGAAGTGATCCTGCATCGCGGCCCGCACATAGACCAGGTCGTCCGGGTGCAAGCGGGTGTAGGCGTCCTCGATGCGTGTGGTGAGTTCGGATTCGCCATAGCCCAGCAAAGCCTTCCAGCCGGGCGAATAAGTGATCTCCCCGGTCACCACATTGCGGTCCCACACCCCCGTACCGCTGCCCGCGATAGCCAGCGACAGCTTGCGGGCCTCATCGCGCCAGGTGTCTTCGTCGGCGCGTTCGCACGCCAGCGCGTGGCGCTTTTCGACGGCCGTGGCCGCCAGGCTGGCGAGGTCCTGCAAAGACTTGCGGTCTTCATCTGAGAATTCGCGCGCCTGCCCGTGCCCGAGACGAAAGACGCCGAGGAGGCGGCCATCCGCGGCGCGCACCGGAAGCTCGAAGGACCAGGGACATCGGGCACCGGCGCAGGCCGGGCCGGCTGCCGCCTGCCACACGCCATCCGCATCGGTGCAAACAATGGCGGCCAGATCCACGTCAAACATCCGGCAGGCCAGGCGCGCCAGCTTGTCCAGCGGGCCGTCCGGATCGCGCTGCGCGACGCCGGCGGCATCGACCGGCGATGGGATTGGGGACACATCACCGGTAGCGGGCATGTCAGAACCTGATCAATACGACATTCATCGGTACAGCCTGGCGCAACGTGGCTGACATTCTGTCACGGTTCGCACCAAAAATGCATCATTTCGGCAGATATGATCGCGGGCCTATGAGACCCCTTATTTCCGTAACGTTGCCGTGCTGGCGGCCTCGCTGGAAGGCCGCGCTGACGTATCCGCTATGGCTTGCCGCCGCAGCGGCGCTGATGGCTTTCCAGTCCGTCATCGCGGCTGCGCAGCCCTTAGATCGCCACGCGGAAAACGTGCGCTACCAGCAATGGCTGAGCGATTTCCGGGAAGATCTGCGCCGGCTTCGGCCATCCGCAGGCGGGCAGCCGGGGGAAATCGACGCCCTGTTTGCCGGAACGGTCGTACCCGGCTCGCGCGCCGCGGCGTTGCTGGAAAAACTGGCGGCAGCCCAGCCGGGCGGCACATCCGGCGAAATCCATTTCGTGGGCATCCGGCGCGTCTTCCTGGCCGCGCTGTCCGACGCCGTCGTGGCGGGCGACGGCGGGATCTATCCCGAAACACAACCGGCGTTTCAGCACCCTGCGCTACGCGTACGGTACGTACATGTGGACGGTGGCGGGCGTCTGGAACGCTACTTCAACGACCCCGAGGTCTTCAAGCCCTACCGGCTGCCGGCACCGGGCGTTTTCGCCCGCAACGCGTATCCGTTCCTGCTGTTCGAGGAACGCGATGGAAAACTGCGCCTGGGCGGCGTATCCAAGGAATTCTGGGATCTCGTGACATTCATGGACGCGCTGCAATATGCGTGATCGTCTTGGCCGCATCGCATTTGGCGCTGCGTTGGCCTCGGCCTCGGTCATGCTCGCCGACCCGGCCCTGGCCGCCTGCGGTCCTGCGGACGCGGGGTTTTCCGAATCCGGCGCTTTGACGGCGGTTCGCGTTTCCGTCGATGTGACGCAATCGCGCGTCCTGCTGGGCCGCCAGGGCGAACGCGTCGCCACGCAGCCGCAACCGGTCTGGCTGACCGCGTCCGGCGATCCGCACCCGCGCACCTGGATGGACAAGGTGGACTGGACCGCCTATCGCGTGGGCGAGGGCGAGGGTGCGGCCCACGCGCAACTGCTTTTCGACGCCGACGGCCGGCTTTGCCGGGTCCAGCACCTGGACCCGCGGGCTTTGGGAACGCCCACGGTATCCGGCGGCCATGCGTTCGAGTACGGCGCTGACGGGTCCCTGTTGCGCGTGGCCGAGTACACGCGCACGCAGGGCGCGGCCTACACGCTCGTCGGCCAGGTCTGCCTGCAGCGCGATGCGCACGGCGCGCTGCAGGCATTTATCGCCGGGTCTTGCGGCGAGGCGATGGACGCGGCTCCCGGGCGGCGCTACGTACGCGATGCATCCGGCAGGCTGCTGCGTGTCATCGACGCCGCCGCCAGCGAGTCCGTCGCGGTGCAGACCTACGATGAACAAGGCCGGCCCGCCGCGCGCTATGTGCGGCGGCAGTCTCCATTCACGTCGCCGGATGGCCACGACGACCCCGGGGCGTATGCGGAGCCCGTGGCCCTGCGGGACCGTCTGCACGTGATCGAGCGCGACGCGCTGTCGCGGCTGTCGACCAACGTGGCCGGCAACGCATGGCGCATCGTGCGCCTTCAGGAAGACATCGCTTTGGACGACGATGACATGGTGTCTTGGGATCCGGGCAGCCAGACGGTGCTGGCCGAGGGTGTGACCGGCGACCAGGGTCAATGCGCGCTTGATTCCGCCGCGCAGCAGAAGGTCTGGAAGGCCATGCAGGACGAGCCCGGGCGGATT
This sequence comes from Achromobacter animicus, assembly GCF_040775605.1. Classification (NCBI taxonomy): domain Bacteria; kingdom Pseudomonadati; phylum Pseudomonadota; class Betaproteobacteria; order Burkholderiales; family Alcaligenaceae; genus Achromobacter; species Achromobacter animicus. Next base: position 2,450,239 of record NZ_JAYGJK010000001.1, on the reverse strand, counting down.
CTCTGGTACACCGACCCGATGAGCCGGTTGGTGCTGGTGCCGGCCATGTCGGCCGCGACGTGGCGGGCATGCACGGACCCCGCGAACGTGTCGCGGAACGCCTGCCTGTAAACCGCAGGCGCGGAGCGTCCGTCACGGAACGCTGGCCGCGCCTGCCTGGCGCCATCGCGCGTTACGCGGGCCTGGGCCGGGTATCCACCGGCAGGCACAGCAGCGCCGTCAACAGCGCCAGCCCCACGTGCGCGGTGTAGATCGGCGAGAAATCCGCGTGACTGGCGACGCCGTGCCCCAGCAGCAGCACCGTGATCGCCACGCCCAGCACGCCGCCCACCTGGCGCGTCGCCTGGTTCACCGCGCTGCCCACCGCGTAATGCTGCGCCGGCAGCCGGTTCACCGCCGCCCCCGACAGCGACGGCAGCACCATGCCCACGCCGATGCCGCTCAGCAGCAGACCCGGCAGCCATTCGGTCAGATAGGCGGGCTCCGCGCCCGGCACCAGCAGAAACCACAACCCGCTTGCCGCGTACACCAGCGCGCCGCCCACCAGAAAAGGCCGATGCCCCATCCGCGCCGCCAGCCGACCGGTGATGATCGCCGTCGGCATCACGAGCAGCGGACCCGGCGTTACCGCCAGCCCGGCGCGCGGCAGGCTGTAATGCCACACGCCCGTCATGTAGAAGAAGAACGCGAAGAACATCATGGCAAAAGCAATGCCGAAACTGAGCGTCGCCAGGTTCACGTAGCGATAGGTCCGGTGCTTGAACAGCGCCAGATCCACAAGCGGATGCGGCGTCACGCGCGCCCAGGCCACGAAGGCGATCAGCGCCATCACACCCACCGCCGCCGCGATCGCCAGTTCGCTGCGCTGCCACGTCGGCGATTCCGATTGCACGATGGCCAAAGCCACTGCCCCGACGCCCACCATCAGCAGCGCCATGCCCACGCCGTCCACCCGGCGGCGCGCGTCCGGTTTCACCGACTCCTTCAGCATCCCCGCGCCGAACCACAGCGACACCGCGCCCAGCGGCAGGTTGATGTAGAACGCCCACGGCCAACCCGCCACGTCCACCACGAACGCGCCCAGGCTGGGACCCACCGCCGCCGCCAATCCGCCCACCGCGCCCCACAGGCTGACCGCGACCGACCGCTTCGACGCCGGAAAGGCTGCCAACACGATCGACAGCGACGCCGGCGTCAAGAGCGCCGCGCCCACCGCCTGCAGCACCCGCGCGGCGATCAGCCACTGTTCCGTGGCCGCCAGCCCGCAGGCCGCCGACGCCGCCAGAAACAGCAACACCCCGCCCATGAACATGCGCTTGCGGCCATGCGTGTCGGCCAGTCCGCCCGACGGGATCAGCATGGCGGCAAAGACCACCGTGTAGGCATTGAGCACCCAGGACATGTCCGCGGCCGAGGCCGCCGGGAATCCTTCGCGCAGCGCGCCGAACGCCGCGAACAGCATCGTGCTGTCCAGCGACACCAGGAAGACGGCGATGCTGGCGATCCAGAAAATGGGCCAGGGGGATGCGTGCGGGGCGCTGGCGGCGTGCCCGGGCGCGGTCCCTGGAGCGTGCACGGGCGCGGTCCCTGAGGCGGGGCCGGTAGCGGCGGCGCCCCCCGCGTTAACGGCGTCAGCTCGCGAGGTTGGACCGCTAAATGCAGCGCCCAAGCCTGCTTCGGAAGCGCCGGCTGATGTGGAGTTGTTACGCATGTCGGCCTGGCCCTCGCGCTTACAGATAGACCGCCGGGGTGGCGGTCAGCCCCTGCTTGACCTGGCGGGTCCGCTCGTCGGCCAGCACTTCCTGCTCGCCGGCTTCCAGCGCATCAAACGCCTGGCTCAGAATGGCCTGCGGCGTGGACTTGGGCGCATCGATGCCCTTGGTCAGGTCGGTGTCCACGAACCCCATGTGCAGTCCGAGCACCTGCGTGTTCTGACCCCGCAGCTCCTGGCGCAGCCCGTTCGTCAGCGCCCAGGCCGCGGACTTGCTCATCCCGTACACCCCCAGCACCGGGTTGTTCACCCAGCTCGCGATCGACAGGACATTCAGGATCGCCCCGCCGCCATTCGCGGCCAGCGCCGGTGCAAACGCCTGCGACACCAGCAGCGGCCCAAACAGATTCACGTCCAGATGCCGGCGCGCCGACTCCACGCTGCCCGGCGCCAGAAACCCGCCGAAGTCCGCGATACCCGCATTGTTGATCACCAGCGTCACGTCCTTCGCCAACTCCGCCGCAGCCGCCACGTCTTGCGCGCGCGTCACGTCCAGCTTGACCGGCACCACGCCTTCCAGCGTGATCGAAGACGGATCACGCGCGGCGGCGTACACCTTGCGGGCCCCGCGGGCCAGCGCCTCGCGGGCAAAAGTCAGACCCAGGCCGCGATTGGCCCCGGTGATGAAAACAACGGCGTTCTTGAGTTCCATGATCGGTATTCCTAAAAGTGATGTGTGGGTATGAGCCAGCGTCGGCACGACTAAATATGATGACCATCATATTTAAGGACAGCAAAATGGCCGCGCAACGCGGCCAGAAAAATCATTCAGTGGGAGACTGCGGCGCCCTCGTGGTCGTACTGCGCCAGAACGGCGTGACGGGCAGACGCCAGGACTGCGCGACCGCTCGGGTTATCGCCCAACGCCCGGGCCAGCTGCAACGCGCCCACGAGCGTACTGAGCACCGCCGCCGCCGCGTGTTCATCCACCTGAGCCGGCAGCACCTGTTGCACCGCTTCCAGCAACCGCTGCACCCGGCCGGCGGCCGCCTCGCGCACGTCGTCCGACTGGCGGGGAATCTCTGACGCCAACGCCGCCACCGGGCACCCCCGTTCGCAGCCGGTCAGATGCGCATCGCTGAGATAGGCTTCCACCCAGGCGCGCAACGGACTGGCGCCCTCGGCGCGGCGCCGCGCCATGCTCTGAGACAACCGCGCCGCGCCATCCTGCCCCGCACGCTCCATCGCCGCCGCCAGCAGCGCATCCCGCGACGGGAAATGCGCATAGAAGCCACCGTGCGTCAGCCCGGCTTCTTTCATGACGTCCGCGACGCCCACCCCCGAATACCCCGCGCGCCGGATCGCGCGGGCAGCTGCATCAACAATGCGTTCGTGGGATTGTTCCTTGCGGGAGGCGGACATGATCGCAACACCGAAATATGATGATCGTCATATTACGCTCGCAATATTCCAGCTTGCAAGCCCCGACCCCATTTTTAGCGCCAGCCCTGCGGCGAAATGGTCACGTCGCGTTTTAGCGCCCCGTCTACGGGCCAATGGTCACTTCGCGGTTTCAGCGGCCGGTCTACGGCTCGACAGTCACTTTGCGTTTTCAGCGCCAAGCTTCCGGCTCGATGGTCACTTCGCCCTTTTCCGCCGAGAAATACACCACGCCGTCCGAGATATTGGCGTTCAGCTGCATCGTGCGCTCGGCCAGCTTGCCCAACGCCTTCGACTGTTCCGAAGGCAGATTCACCACCTTCAGATTGCGCGTGCGCTCCAGCTTATTGCGTACCCCATCCCACCAGATCTTGCTGGCCGACCCGCCATAGCAATACACGATCACCTCATCGGCGCGGCCACAGGCACGCAGAATCCGGCGCTCTTCAGGCTGGCCCACTTCGATCCACAGCTTGATCTCCCCGGTCAGATCCTTCACCCAAAGATCCGGCTCATCCGTCTCGCTCAGCCCCTTCGTGAACGCCAGTTCCTCCTGCGCGTGCATCGCAAACGCCAAGAGCCGCACCATCATGCGCTCGTCCGTCTCGGACGGATGACGCGCCACGGTAAGCCCGTGGCTGCCGTAATAGTGGCGATCAGTATCGGCGACGTTCAGGTCGGCCTTGTAGATGGTGGCGCGCAGGGCCATGGCGTAAGTCCGTTCAAAAGCGAATTGCAGGAAGGCCGCCATGATAACCGGGCGGTGCGGGCGTCAAGGCGGCTGTGCCGAGTCCGCATGCCCCCGACCTCATCGCAGTCAGGCGCCGCGACCGGCGTTACACTTGCCGGGCGCCCGCAACCCCAGCCGGCAACGCCCTCAAGACCCGCCCGCCATGACCGCCACCGCCGCCCTCCTAGCCTTCACCCTGGCCGCCGCCATCCTGACCATCACCCCAGGCCTGGACAACGCCCTCGTGCTACGCACCGCCGCCGTCGAAGGCAGCCGCCGCGCGCTCATGGCCGGATTGGGCATCAGCGCCGGCTGCCTGCTATGGGGCGCCATCGCGGCATTCGGCCTCGGCTCGCTGCTGGCCGTGTCCACGTTGGCTTACGACACCTTGCGCATCTGCGCCGCGATCTACCTGTTCTATCTGGGCGTCAAGCTGCTGTGGAGCACGCGTTCCCGCCGCAAAGCCGCGACGGCGTCGCCCTCCGGCATCCTGGCCACCCCCGCCCGCCCCAGCACATCCGCCACCGGCTGGTTCGTGCGCGGCTGCCTTACCAACGCGCTGAACCCCAAGGTCGGCGTCTTCTACATCACGTTCCTGCCGCAATTCATCCCCGCCGGCGCCGACGTCCTTCGCTTCAGCCTGCTGCTCGCCACGGTCCACGCGATCGTCGGAATGCTGTGGTTCGTCCTTCTGGTAGCCGCCACCCGGCCTCTGGCGCGCTGGCTTTCCCGCCCCGCAGTCACCCGCGGCCTGGACCGTGTGACCGGGGCGGTGTTCATTGCGTTTGGGTTGAGGTTGGCGCTGGAAAAGCGCTGATTTAAAGGCTTGAAGCGACGCTGGCCCTTCGATGGGTGTCAGACACCCGGGAAGGCCAGCTGCAATACCACACCCATCTCGTAGGGGTGTCAGACACCTGAGAGCGGCGCATCTCGTAGGGGTGTCAGACACCTGAGAGCGGCGCGGGCGCGCACAGGCGTCTAACGACAAACACCCCACCACCAGCGCGCAGCGTCATCACCACGACGCAAGACACCCAAACGCCAAAGAAGGCCGCCCGCGCGGCCGATTTTGGCGACCCCGCAAGACCTTCGCCCCACCCCGCCCGAGGCAAAAACGCAAGAACTCCACCCGCCCCGCCACCCAACGCCGGCAACTAACGGAGCGGCTGGTGACGGGACGGGTGCGAGCGAGGGGCGTCGATGCGCCCAAGGGAATCCGAAGGCAGGCGCCGAAGGGCGCCAACGAGGATGACGCAGGGGCCGTCCGGAGCGAAGGCTCCGGACCGCAATCGTGGCCCCTCGCTCGCACCCGGCCCGGCGCCGGCCGCGGCCTAAGAACCCCGACCGCCGCAAGCAGCAACAGCAATAACAGCAGCAGCAGCAACAGCAATAACAGCAGCAGCAGCAGCAGCAGCAGCAGCAGCAGCAGCAGCAACAAAAACCGCCGCCTCAATAAACCCCAATCGCATGCCGAGCCACAAAATGCCCATCCCCCACGGCAACCAACGGCTCCACCAACGGCTCATCCCCAATCTTGCGCATCGGACTGGGAATCTCATCCACCAGCAGCGACCGCTCCCGATGCCGCCGCTGCGGATCCGCGATCGGCACCGCCGCCATCAGCTTCTTCGTATAAGGATGCTGCGGATTTTCAAAGATAGCCCGCCGAGGCCCGATCTCCACGATTTGCCCCAGATACATCACCGCGACCCGATGGCTGACCCGCTCCACCACCGCCATGTCATGCGAGATGAACAAAAACGAAACACCCAACTCACGCTGCAAATCCAGCAGCAGATTCACGATCTGCGCCTGAATCGACACATCCAGCGCCGACACCGACTCATCCGCAATCACCACCTTCGGATTCAACGCCAACGCCCGCGCGATGCAGATCCGCTGCCGCTGCCCGCCCGAGAACTCATGCGGATAGCGATCGATCATCTCAGGCAGCAATCCGCATTTATCCATCAGCCAGCGCACCCGGTCCTGCGCCTCTTTACCGCGCGCCACCTTGTGGATCAGCAACGGCTCCATGATCGAATAGCCCACCGTCATCCGCGGATCCAGCGACGCAAACGGATCCTGGAAGATGAACTGGATATGCTGGCGCAGCGTCTGCATCGCACTGCCCCGCAACGCCCCGATATTCTTGCCGTCGAATTCAATGGACCCGCTCTTGCTCTTGACCAGCTGCAGCAAAGAACGGCCAGTCGTCGTCTTCCCGCACCCAGACTCGCCCACCAGCGACAGCGTCTCGCCCGGATACAGGTCGAAGCTGACCTTCTCGACCGCATGCACCCGCTTCTGCACCCGGCCCAGAATACCGCCGGTAATGTCAAAGCTGGTCGTCAGATCCCGAACCTTCAGCACAGGACCATTCTCGCGCCGCACCGTAGACGGCGCCGCCACCGGCGTGTCCACCAGCCTGGCCGGATCCGGCACCCGCACCGCCTCGTCCACTTTCAACAGCGGAAACGGCGCCGGCTCGTCCGTGCCCTGCATCGCCCCCAGCCGCGGCACCGCCGACAGCAGCGCCCGCGTGTAGGCATGCTGCGGACGCGCAAAGATCTCGTCCGAACCGCCCTCTTCCACCTTGTCGCCCCGGTACATCACCAGCACCCGGTCCGCCACTTCTGCCACCACGCCCATGTCGTGCGTGATGAAGATCACGCCCATGTCCATTTCTTCCTGGAGCTGGCGGATCAGTTGCAGGATCTGCGCCTGAATGGTGACATCCAGCGCGGTCGTCGGTTCATCGGCGATCAGCAATTGCGGCTTGCACGACAGCGCCATCGCGATCATCACGCGCTGGCGCATCCCGCCCGACAACTGGTGCGGATAGCGATCGAGAATGGCGCGCGCCTCCGGGATGCGCACCCGCTCCAGCATGCGCAGCGTTTCCGCCCGCGCCGCCGCCGCGTCCAGCCCCTGGTGCAGCTGCAGGGCCTCGGCGATCTGATTGCCCGCCGTAAAGCTGGGGTTCAGCGACGTCATCGGCTCCTGGAAGATCATCGCCACGTCCGCGCCGCGCACGCGCTGCAGCGTCGAATCGGGCGCGCTGACCAGATCCAGCACCTCGCCGCTACGCCGGCGCAGCAGCATTCCGCCATTGGCGATGTGCCCGCCGCCATACTCGACCAGCCGCATCAGCGCCAGCGACGTCACCGACTTGCCGGAGCCCGACTCGCCCACGATGGCCAGCGTCTCGCCGCGGTTCACGTGAAAGGAAACATTGCGCACCGCTTCCACGGTGCGTTCGGGCGTTTTGAACCGAACCGTCAGGTCATTGACCTGTACGACACGGTTGGAATCCATGGTTGCCATATAGATTACTTTTCCTGACGCGGATCGAGCGCGTCACGCAGCCCGTCACCCAGCAGATTGAAGCCCAGCACCACCAGGAAAATGGCCGATCCGGGGAAGATCGACATCCAGGGCGCCTGGGTCATGAAGTTCTTGGCCGTGTTCAGCATCGAGCCCCACGACGGCGTCGGCGGCTGCAGGCCCAGACCCAGGAAGGACAGGCTGGCCTCGGCGATGATGGCCGTGGCGATCGTGATGGTGGCCTGCACGATCAGCGGCGGCATCACGTTGGGGAACACGTGCCGGCCGATGATGCGCAGGTCGGACGCGCCCAGCGCGCGGGCGCTCTGCACGTAATCCTCGTTCTTGACCGCCAGCACCTGCCCCCGTGTCAGCCGGATGAACTTGGGCGCGGCGGACACCCCGATGGCGATCATCGCGTTGGTCAGGCTGGGTCCCAAAAAGGCGGCCAGCGCAATCGCCAGGATCAGGAAGGGAATGGCCAGGAGCGCCTCGGTGGCGCGCGAGATGAAGCTGTCCGTCCAGCCGCCGAAGTAGCCCGCGGCCAGGCCGAACGGCACGCCCACGATCAGCGCGATCAGCACCGACACCAGGCCCGCCATCAGCGAGGCGCGTGCGCCGTACACCATGCGGCTGTAGATGTCGCGGCCCAGCTCGTCCGTACCCAGCCAATGCGCCGCGGACGGCGCCTTGCGGATGGTGGTGAAGCTGGTCTGCAGGGGATCCTGACTGACGATGAACGGGGCCAGGATGGCCACCACTACGAAGAACAGCACGATGCCCAGGCCGAGCATCGCGATGCGGTTGCGTTTGAACTTGGCCCACGCGCGATTGCGGCTGCGGGGCGGCGTGACGGCTGCGGCCGTTGCAGGAATTGCGCTCATGAGTGCCTCAGGCGGGGATTGACCAGGATGTACAGGATGTCGGCCAGCAGGTTCATCAGGATGAAGCCCACCGCCACGCAGAGCACCACGCCCTGCACCACCGCGTAGTCGCGGGTGAACACCGCATCGACCACCAGCTTGCCGAAGCCCGGAATCGTGAAGACCTGCTCGGTCAGCACGGCGCCCGCAAGCAGTTCGCCGAACAGCAGCGTCACCAGCGTGACGATCGGCATCAGCGCATTGCGCAGCGCATGGCGCAGCACCACGCTGCGCGGCGACACGCCCTTGGCGCGGGCGGTGCGCACGTAATCCGCCGACAGCGCTTCCAGCATGGAAGACCGCGTATGCCGCATCAGATACGCCGCGATCGCCGTGGATAGCACCAGCGACGGCATCAGCATCGTCTTGATCGACAGCCAGAAGTCTTCAGACGGCGACACATAGCCCGAGGCCGGCAGCAGCTTCCATTGCACCGACACCACCATGATGAGGATGATGCCCAGCCAGAAGTTGGGAATGGACATGCCGGATAACGCCGCGATGTTGGCGCCCATTTCGACGGGCTTGCCTTTACGCACCGCGGCGATGATGCCCATGGGGATGCCCACCAGCAGCGCGAAGAACATCGCCATGGCCGCCAGTTGCAGCGTGACGGGCAGCTTTTGCGCGATCAGCGTCGTGACGGGCACGTCGGTGCGCAGGGACTTGCCCAGATCGCCTTGCAGCACCTGCCCGGCCCAGGCCGCGTACTGCAGCGGCAAGGGGTCGTTCAGGCGGTATTTGTCGCGCAGGTAGTCCAGGACGGCCGGGTCGCGCTCTTCGCCGGCCAGGGTCAGCACCGGATCGCCGGGCAGGATTTTCTGCAGCATGAACACGATCATCGACACCAGTATCAGTGTCGGGATCGCGACGATCACGCGGCGCAAGATGAGTTTAAGCATGTGGGAAACCGTAAGACAGGAACGACGGACGGCGCCGGCCGGACAGGGCCCGATGCGCGTCCGCCGCAAACGACAACCGGACGCGCAAGGCGCGTCCGGCGGGCGCGGCGGGCATTCGCCGCCCCAACATTACTTCTGCGCGAACGTCACGCCCTTGAGCCGGATCATACCGTCCGGATAGGGCGTGAAGCCCTGGACCTTCTTGCCCATCACGAAGGGCCACGGCTGGTAGTAGTTGTACACGCCGGGCAGTTCGTCCTGGATGATGGCCTGCGCCTGGTCGTAAATGGCCTTGCGCTTGGCTTCGTCCGGGACTGTGCGAGCCTGGTTCAGCAGCTTGTCGACTTCCGGATTGCAGTAGTGACCGTCGTTCAGTGCACCCTTGCAGGTAACGAAAGCGTGGATGTTGCCGTCGGGATCGACCCGGCCGGACCACCCCAGCATCACGATCTGGAAGTTGCCGCCCGAAGCTTCCTTTTGGAGCGCCGCGTATTCGGTCGGGCGCAGCGACAGGTCAAAGCCCGCCTCGGCAGCCATGGCCTGGACGATTTCGGCGATGGACGAGGTGGTGGTGTTGTTGCCAAACACCAGCTCGGCCTTCACGCGGTCCACGCCCGCCTGCTTGAGCAGGCTCTTGGCCTTGGCCACGTCGCGCTGGGTGACCGGGAACTTGTCGCTGTGATAGGGGCTGGCGGGCGGGAACGGCTGCTGCGCGGGTTCGAAGATGCCGCCGCCGGCCACTTCGTTGATGGCGTTGCGATCGATGGCGTACTGGAACGCCTGGCGCACCAGCTTGTTCTTGAACGGGTTGTCTTCGGCGCGCTTGCCGTTGCCCACGTTGAACATGAACTGCTGGAAGCCCAGGCCCGCGACCGGCGCGAACGTCAGGCTGGCGTCGTTCTTGACCTGCGGCGCGTCGGACGGATTCAGGCGTTCGAGCATGTCCAGGTCGCCGGCGCGCAGGTTGGACAGGCGCACGGTGGTGTCCGGGATGGGCAGGAAGGTCACGCGCTTGAACGCGTAGTCCTTGGCGCCGTAGTACTGGTCGAATTTTTCCAGGACGATGCGGTCGTTCTGGATGCGTTCGACGAATTTGTACGGGCCCGAGCAGATGGGCTTGCGGCCCACGGCGGCGACGTCGTCCGAGAAGGTCTTGGGCGACAGCATCATGCCGGCGCGGTCGGACAGTTGCGCGAGCAGCGTGGCGTCCGGTTCCTTCAGGGTCAGCACCAGCGTGGTGGCGTCGGGCGCGTCGACCTTGGCCACCGAGCGCAGTTCGCCCTTGCGCAGGCTGTCCGGCAGGCTCATGGCGCGGTCCAGGTTGGCCTTGGCCGCGGCCGCGTCGAACTTGGTGCCGTCGTGGAACAGCGCGTCGTCGCGCAGCTTGAAGGTCAGCACCTTGTTGTCGTCGCTGAACGACCACGAGGTGGCCAGTTGCGGCACGAAGTGCAGTTTGGGATCGATGTCCACCAGCTTGTCGCACAGCGACGTGAACACGATGCGGCCCACGTAGGTGCGGGCGCGGTGCGGGTCCAGGACATCGGGATCTTCCTGCAGGCCGATCCGGATGTTCTGGGCGCTGGCGGCGCCGGCGGCCAGCGCCAGCAGGCTGGCGCCGAAGGTCATGGTCAAGCGTTTCATTGTGTTTATTCCCCTTGTTGCTGCATTTGCCGGTATCAGGAACCGCTTTAGAAACCCACCGCCTGGCCGTCGCGACGGCTGTCACTGGCGGCGACGTAGCCCAGTTCGTTGTCGCTTTCGGCCATGCGCCAGATGAACTGGCCAGCGCCGAAGTCCATGTAGGGATCGTCAACGGATTTCAGAGCATGGCCCAGATCCTTCAGACCTGCAATCGTAGACGCCTTCATATTGGTCTCGATATCCAGCGTGAAGTCGCGGTTGACCTTCCAGCGCGGGGCGCAGCACGCGGCCTGCGGGTTCTGGTGGTAGTCGATCATGCGGACGACCGTCTGCATGTGGCCCTGGGGCTGCATGTCGCCGCCCATGACGCCAAAGCTCATGACCGGCTTGCCGCCGCGCGTGAGGAAGCCCGGGATGATGGTGTGGAACGGGCGCTTGCCGCCTTCGACCACGTTGGCCGACTTGGGATCCATCGAGAAACCCACGCCGCGGTTCTGCATGCTGATGCCGGTGCCCGGCACGACCACGCCCGATCCGAAGCCCATGTAGTTGGACTGGATGAACGAAATCATCATGCCGTTTTCGTCGGCGGCGGTCAGGTAGATGGTGCCGCCCGCGTGCGGACGGCCGGCTTCGAAATGGGTGGCCTGGTCCAGACGGATCAGCTTGGCGCGGCTGTCCAGGTAGGCGTCCGACAGCATCTGTTCGGGCGTGACCTGCATGGCGCGCGGGTCGGCCACGTACTTGTACAGGTCGGCGAAGGCCAGCTTCATGGCTTCGATCTGGATGTGCTGCGATTGCACCGAATCCACGGGGATATCGGCCATGTCAAAGCGTTCGACGATGCCCAGCGCGATCAGCGCGGCGATGCCCTGCCCGTTCGGCGGGATTTCGTGCAGCTCGTAGCCGCGATACGACTTGGAGATGGGCTTGACCCATTCCGGGCGGTAGCCGCGCAGGTCTTCCAGCGTCATTGCGCCGCCGCATTCCTTGCTGAAGGCGGCGATGCGCTCGGCCAGCTCGCCTTCGTAGAAGTCGCGGCCCTTGGATTCGGCGATGCGGCGCAGCGTGTTGGCGGCGTCGGGGAAACGGAAGTGCTCGCCGACCTTGGGCGCGCGGCCTTCGGGCAGGAAGGCCTGGGCGTAGCCGGGCTGCGACTTCAGTTCTTCGGCGGCGGCAGCCCACTTGTGCGCCACCACGGGCGGCACGGCGTAGCCGCGCTCGGCGATCTCGATGGCGGGTTCAAACAGCTGTTCGAACGGCAGCTTGCCCAGCTTTTCATGCAGCGCGGCCCAGCCGGCCACCACGCCGGGGACCGTGACCGAGTCCCAGCCCCGCCTGGGCTGGATGGCCAGGCCGTTGTCGCCGGTGCCGTATTTGCGCTTGAAGTATTCAGTGTTCCAGGCGGCGGGCGCGACGCCCGACGAGTTCAGGCCGTGCAGCTCCTTGCCGTCCCACACGATGGCAAAGCAGTCGCCGCCCAGGCCGCACGAGACCGGTTCGACCAGGACGATCGTGGCTGCGGCCGCGATGGCGGCGTCCACGGCGTTGCCGCCCTTGAGCAGCATGCGCAGCCCCGCCTGGGCCGCCAGCGGGTGCGACGTGGAGACCACGTTGCGGGCGAACAGCGGGATGCGAACGGAAGGATACGGGTTGGCCCAGTCGAAGGTTTTCATGTGGCGGGTCTCTTAACGGTTAAGCGGGCGAAGTTACTCTCGTGCTTTAATTAAATCAATTTGATTTTTTGTTCCGTCATAAAAGAATTTTTTATGAGTACGATCCGATTTCTGCGCACGTTCCTGGCGGTCGCGCACCACGGTTCCTTCTCTGAGGCCGCCGAGCAGGTCGCCCTGACGCAGGCGGCCGTGAGCTTTCAGATGCGGTCGCTTGAAGCCGAGCTGGGACGAGAACTTTTCGACCGCAGCGGGCGTCTGGCCATCCTGAACGCGGCCGGGCGCGAATTGCTGCCCGAGATCAAGCACTTGCTGGATTTATACGACAGACTCAGGCGTCCGAGCACCGCGCCCGGCGAATTGGCCGGATCGGTGTCGGTGGGCAGCATCGTGTCCTGCATGGGCACGCTGTCCAAGGTCATCTCGGGGCTGAAGAAGGCCCATCCCAAGCTGGACGTGCGCATTCTGTCGGGCAAGGCCAGCGAACTGGCGGGCAAGGTGGAGGACGGCGAGCTGGACGCCGCGTTCCTGGTGGAAGCCGGCCGCAAGATGGCCAGCACGCGCTGGACGCCGCTATATGAAGAGCAGATGGTGGTGATCGCGCCGCGTTCTGCAGCCGGCCGGGACGCACGCGAGGTGTTGGCGGGCAATCCGTTCCTGCGCTTTGACCGGACCCAGCGCACGGGGCTGCAGATCGACCGCCTGCTGCGGCGCATGGCGGTGCCGGTCAACGACTTCCTGGAACTGAACGCCATCGAGACGCTGGTGGAACTGGTGCGCCAGGAGGTCGGCGTGACGCTGCTGCCGCTGATCAACGGCGCGAACTGGCAGCACAGCCCCGAACTGCGGATTTTCTACCTGCCTGAGGACCTGGGGCCCCTGTCGCGCTCCATCGGGATGCTGGAACGCCGCGAGCATGCCCGCCAGGGCATCACGGCGGCGATCTGCGAAGCGTGCGCGCAGGCTTTCCGCGCACGCGAACCGCAAACCGCCGCGTGAGGCTTACTCGGCCATGGCCGGGTCGGTCACGGACGCCTTGCCCGTCTCGATGCGGCCGGCAAAGCGGCGCAGCCACGACGGATCCTCGGCCAATCGCACCGTGAAGTCGTACCAAGCATGGCTGCCGGCCAGCGCCCAGTGCTGCTCGACCTGCCCGCCCGCCGGGACCGTGAACGTCCAGCGTTCGTGGTTGGCGTAATAGGCGTTGGGTATCACCTCGAACGTGCACGTCGTCTTGCCGGCGTTGATGAAGCTGACGTAGACGTCGCCGTTGGCGATGTCGTAGCAGACGCGGATCTCGGCATCCTGCTGCGCCGTGCGGTCATGCGCCAGGTCGCCCGCGAAATGGCGGTGCCAGCCGTTGGGGCCCAACACCCACAGGTCGTACTTGCCGCCATCGGCGGCCGTGTCCCAGCTGCCTTCCAACTGCTTGTCAGGCTCCACCGTGTAGCGGCGCGGCAGGCGATCCAGGTGCAGGCGGTCGTAGACGTGGAACACCGCGGCCTGCTTTCCCGTGTTCGAGAACACCAGCCACATGTTGCCGGTGCCCGGCTGGCTGCGGCCGCTGGTGTGCAGTTCGTACGGCAAGGCGCGGGAGTTGCGCACGCCCTTTTCCTGGATGCCCTTGGCCTGCGTGGACGGATCCGGCAGCGGCACGGCCGTCAACGCCTGCTGGGCGGCGCGCTCCTGGTCTGCCTCCGAGCGGGTCAGGATGTCGAGGCCCGACAGTTTCTCGTCGTTGGGCGTCGCGAAGTTGAAAGCCGAGGTCAGGTCGCCCAGCACGGCGCGGCGCCACGGGCTGATGTTCTCTTCCTTGACGCCGAAGCGGGCTTCCAGAAAGCGCAGCACGGACGTGTGGTCGAACGCCTGGGAATTGACCCAGCCGCCACGGCTCCACGGCGACACGACGTACATCGGCACGCGCGGGCCGGGGCCGTAGACGCGATTGTCGGCGGCGTCCTGGGCGGACGCGTGCGTGTGGCGTTCCAGGTCGGTGTTGACCGTGGAAGCGCCGGCCATCGAGCCGTCGGCGTTCAGCGACGGCGCAGCGGGCGGCGGCACGTGGTCGAAGTAGCCGTCGTTCTCGTCAAAGTTGATGAGCAGAACGGTCTTGCTCCAGACGTCCGGATTGGCGGTCAGCGCGTCCAGCGTTTCCTGGATGTACCAGGCGCCCTGCACGGGGCTGGACGGGCCGGGGTGTTCTGAGTAATTGGCAGGCGCGACGATCCAGGAGACCTGCGGCAGCGTGCCGTTCAGGGCGTCATCGCGCAGGGCCTGCAGGAAGCCGCCGTCGGGCATGGTGTTGGCCGTGCCCTTGTAGAGCGGGTTGGCCGCGTCCATGCTGGGCGTCCAGGCCGGGTACGGCGCACCGTTGCTGCCGTTGCCGGCCAGTTCGTTTGCGCGGCGGTACTGCTGAAAACCGGCCAGGGGGTTGTCGCCGAAGTTTTCGGGCAGGTTCTGGTAGACCTTCCAGGTGACGCCGTTTTCCTGCAGGCGTTCGGGATACGTCTTCCAGGTCCAGCCGATGTTCGAGGCGCCCAGGCTGTCCCACTGGTTGCGGGTGGACGGGCCATTGCCCTGCGCCAGCGGGTCGTTGGTGCCGGTCCAGTGGAACAGGCGGTTGGTGTTGGTACCGCCGTGCGTCGAACAGTGGTAGGCATCGCACAGGGTGAAGGCGTCGGCCAGCGCAAACTGGAACTCCACTTCCTTTTCGCGGTAGTAGCCCATGGACTGGTTCTGCTTGTAGCGCGGCCATTGGTCCATGCGGCCGCCGTCCCAGGCCATCTGGGCGTCGACGTAGTCGTGGGGCGTGCCGGCCACGCGCTGGGCGTTGCCCTGGGTGCTGTCCAGGTGATACGGCATGACGACGCGCGTGCCGTTGGTCTGTTCCCAGACGGAGCGGTTCTGCGGCAGCGGAATGGTGATGCGGTCACCAAAGCCGCGCACGCCCTTGAACGTGCCGAAGTACATGTCGAACGAGCGGTTTTCCTGCATGAGGATGACCACGTGCTCGACGTCGTTGATGGTGCCGGTGCGGTTGTTGGCGGGGATGGCCAGCGCGCGGCGGATGGCGGGCGGGAACATCGACAGCGCGGTCAGCCCGGCAGTGGAGGCGGCGGCGTTGCGCAGGAACCGGCGCTTGCCGGCGTGGATCGTGTCTTTTTCGGACTTCACGGATGCTTTTCCTATGGGTCTACAAGAAGCGCGGCTCAGGGCGCGCAACGCAGTTCGGGCTTGGCGGGCGGCGGCGGCGCGGGCGTCTCGGGCTGGGTGGGAGTGCCCGGGTCGGTGGGGGTGCCGGCGTCGTCATCGTCGTCGCCGCCGCCGCAGGCGGCCAGGGTGGCGGTCAGCATCAGCACCGCGCCGGCGCGCAGGAAACCGCGCAAAATCATGGACTTGCTCATGGGGTATCTATCCTTGGGACATCAGGGAAACAGTTCGGAGACGGACTTGCCGGACAGGGCGAGGGATTTCACTTCTTCCTCGGTCAACGCGCGCGACCAGAAGGCGAGGTCGTCAAAAATCATGGTGTACGGGCCCTTGGTGCCGGCGCAGCAGATGCCGTAGGTGCCCTTGCCGTCTTCGTTCAGGCCGATATGCGGCCCGAAGATGCCGGCGATCTGGGTCAGGTCGACGCCCGGGTTGGCGGTGGACGTGACGTTGCGCACGAAACCCAGTTCGCTGTCGTAGCGGTAGGCGGTCATCGTGCGGGCCGTCTTGTCGATGGTCATGGCGATGTAGACGGGCTTGTTGGCCGTGAACTTGACGCCGTTGATGTCGGCGCGTTTGCCGCCGCCGGCGACGTTGAAGCGCAGCTCGGGGCCTGCCCATTGGGCGATGGTGATGCCGGGGTTGCCGCCGGAGTTGTAGTCTTTGTTGCCTACGATGGATCGGTCGTTGGCGGTGCCGTCGGACTGATACCAGAAGCCGATGGTGAAGGCCTGGACGCTGTCCATGAGGCCTGCGGGGTAGTCGAGCTTGAAGGCGCCCAGGGCCGCCGTGCCGCGTTCGTTCCGGAAGCTTTTGCCGTACACGCCGGGGTCGGCGTAGGCCGGGGCCTGCGCACCGTCGAACGGGGTGATTGCGCCGCCGCCCGCGGCCTTGTCGGTCACGTCGCCTTCGAAGGGGAAGAACATGGTCAGGCCGGTGCGCAGCGAGGCGAGCAGTGGGACCGGTTTGGCGTAGACGACCGAGGCGCGCGCTGCGCTGACGGCGCGGCCAGCGGAGACGCTGTACGCCAGCTCGTGCAGGCCTTCGGTGTCGAAGGTGAAGCCGGTGTCGACGTATTCGGTGGCGGTGCCGGGCAGGCGCGCGACTTCTTTGCCGTCGCGGCTGACGACGATGTCGCCGGCGGGTTCGCCGACGCGCACCCAGCTGACGGTGACGCTCTTGTTGTCCATGGCGGTGCGGGTGGCGACGCGGCGCAGCGCAAGCGGTTCGGAGAGCGCGGTGCCGGCCATGTCGTAGGCGTCCGCTTGGGGCAATGCAGCCAGGTGCGAGAGGACGGTGGGCGCGACGTCGGCGGCGCTGGGCAGCGCGTACCAATTGGTGTCCCAGACGCCGTCAAACGAAGCGTCATCGGCGCTGCCGCCGAGCAGGGACGGTTGATTGGCGGCTAGGAGGATGGTTTTGTTGGAGGAGAACGGCAGGCCGTCGCTGCCGCCGGTTTTGTCGAGGCCGTGGCTGGACGCGACGACCATGAGCCAGTTTTCGTTGGGATGGGCGGCGCGGCGGTCGGCCAGTTGCTTGGTCAGCACACCCAGGGCGGCGTCGGTCTGGCGAATGACGGCTTCGTAGGTGGTGCCGAAGCCGTCTTCGGCGGCGGCGCGTTCGGGCGCGGCGAATTGGGCGACGACGAGGTCGTAGCCTTCGGCGATGCGGTCGCGGGTTTGGGAGGCGACGCAGTCGTCTTGGCCGGCGCAGTCGGTCAGCGTCTGGACGTAGCCGGCGTCGCGGTCGGTGCTTAAGAGGCCGGCCAGCAGCGGCGAGTTGAAGGCGCCGGCGGTGCGCGCTTCTGGCTGCGCGGTCTTGATGCGTTGGAAGAGGCTGGGGGCTTTCATGCCCTGGCCTTGCGCGTTGGAGCGCACGCCGTGGACGTCGGCCCATTGCCCGGTCAGCAAGGTGGCCCAGCCGGGTGCGGTGAGCGTGGGTTGCTGGGTCACGGTGCCGGTGACGCCGCCGGTCCAGGCGCGAGTGACGGTCAGCTGGCTCAGGTTGGGGAGCGTGTTGTCGGCGGCGCCGCGGCGCAGCGCGTCGTAGGTGAGGCCGTCTACGCCGACGAACAGCACTTTGTCGATGCGCGCCTCGCCGGGCGTTGTCACGGGGGGCTGGGTCGGCGGTGGCGGAGCGACGGGCGCGTCATCATCATCATCGCCGCCGCCACAGCCGGCCAACGCGCTGGTCGCCAGCAACATGGCGCACCATCTTCTCCAATTCAATGTCTGCATTGCTTCTCTTCTCTTTTTCATGAAGGGGGTCTTACGCTGGGCGACATGGTGGCGATCGAACGTGAAAGACCCGTGAAGCAAAGGAGAGAAACGTTGATTGCTGAATCAGGATTCTTTTGCGTATGGGGCAATGCTGGGGGGCTTTTTGGATGGGTCGGTTGCTTGTTGGGCAAGGGAGGGGGGGGGGATTTTTGGCGGCCGGCGGCGCGGTGATGCTGGGTGTCTGACGCCGGTGAGGCGTCTGGGTCGGGGGGGCGTTGAGTTCTTGAGGCGTCCGGCACGGTGGCGGCCCGGGGCGCGCGGGGCCACGATTGCGGTCCGGAGCCTTCGCTCCGGACTTCCCCGTCGTCATCGTCGTTGTCGCCTTCGGCGCCTGCCTTCCGATTCCCTCGGGCTTATCGACGCCCCGCGCGCCCCGGGCCGCCACCGCACCGGACTCGAGCAGTTCAAGCTTGCCGGGCGGCGGGACGGTCAGCGTGCTTGGCGTTCTGTTGGAGATGTGCCCGGGTTAGAAGCGGCTTGCGGGGCCCGTCCACGTTCGGCCGCGCGGGCGGCCTCCGCGGACTTACACGGTGTCTTGCGTCGTGGCGATGACGCTTCGCGTGTGGCTCCATCTTCGCGGGTCCGGCAACGTCTTGGTGCCCGACCTCTCTCGGTGTCTGACACCCGCTGAGACATCGCGGCATACCGACGAGGCTCTCCCCTTGAGACGAGGTGTCTGACACCCGCTGAGACGTCGCGGCAAGCCAACGAGCATTTGCCGCGGGAGTCTCCCCAGGTGTCTGACACCGTCGTATTGCTACCGTCTGGTTGCTGCTATTGCATTGCTGTCATGAAACGCCGCTATAGTCGGCCGCGTCTTATTGCCCTTGCCTGAATGCCATGCCTTTGTCCTTGCGCCTGCCCCTGCCCTCCGCGCCAGCCGCGCTGCGCGTCCTCGCCGTGCTGGCCTTTGCCGCGGTGCTTGGGGTGTGGGCGTCGATCCTGCTTGCGCCGCAGCCCGGCCCCCTGCCCCCGGCCGTCTCCGCGGCTGCGCCGCGCGCGGCCGACAACACGCCGGTGGCGTTGTGGTTCGGCAAGGATGAGGCTATGCGTACGCAGATCACCGTGCTGGGCGTGATCGCGGCCGGCCCTGACGGCGCGGCGGTGTTGAGCGTGGACGGCGGACCGCCGCTGGCGTGGCGGGCCGGCGCGGAAGTGGCGCCGGGGATCGTGCTGCGCGACATTGCCGCGGATGCCGTGACGGTCGAACAGTCGGGCCGCGCAAGCCGTCTGGCGACGCCGGCGGCCAAGGATGCGCCGGGCGGGATCACGCGGGAGAAGTAGGCGCGGGATGGGGCCGCGACGCATGAGCCAATGACAGGCGGCAGGCTGGCAACGCTGCGCGTCCTGACGAACGATCTATGGAATCGGCGGTTCTTGAACCTGCATCTCGTGAACTAGCAGCCCGTGAATGTTCGGCTTGCGACTTAGCAGCTTGTGACTTAGCACCTTGTGACTTAGCAGCTTGTGACTCAGCAGCTCGTGAATCAGCATCTAGTAATTCAGCAGCTAGCGACAAAGCCGCGCAAGGACGAACGGGGCGATCTCCCGGCGTGCGCATTACTGTCATATTTCATGTCCACAATCCCGGGCTTCAACAGATAGACCGGAGTTGCAAAGTGCGTCAGTTACCGCGCGGGCTTGCCCGCCAGCAGGGCTTCACCCTCATCGAGATCATGGTGGTGATTGTGATCATGGGGATTCTGGCCGCGCTGGTGGTGCCGCGTGTGCTCGATCGCCCCGACCAGGCGCGCCAGGCCGCTGCCCGTCAGGACATCGGCGGCATCATGCAGGCGCTGAAGCTGTATCGCCTGGACAATGGCCGCTATCCCACTACTGCGCAGGGCCTGCGGGCGTTGGCGCAAAAGCCTGATGGCGTGGCCAACTGGCGCGGCTATCTGGACAAGCTGCCCAACGATCCGTGGGGCCACCCCTATCAATACCTGAGCCCCGGCGTCAAAGGCGACGTCGACGTCTTCTCGTTTGGCGCCGACAACAAGCCCGGCGGAGAAAGCGGCGATGCCGACATCGGTTCCTGGGACCTCTGAGCGCGGTTTCACGCTGGTCGAAGTTTTGGTAGTACTGGTGATCGTGGCCATTGCCGCGAGCATGGTGAGCCTGTCTGTCGGCCGGGGCGACAACCGCTTGCGGGCTGATGCCGAGCGTCTTGCCGATGCGTTTACGGTAGCGCAGAGCGAAGCGCGCAGCGACGGACGCAACATACGCTGGCTGGCGAACGGCCAGGGCTGGTCGTTCGAGCGCGCGGGCCGTTCGGCGGGCCCCACGGCGCAGGACGATATTCCCGTGCCTGTCGACCGATTGGAAAGCGATGAGGTGCTGCGGCCGCAGTCGTGGTCGGCCTCGCCGGTGCAATGGCGGTTGGATCCGGACCGCCCGCTGATCTTCAATACCGAATGGGTTGCCGCGCCGATGACGCTGACGCTGAGCGCGGCGGATGCGCACGTGACGCTGCAACGCGACGCTGCGGGGCGCTATGAGATTCGCTGAGATGGCTTCCGAGGTGGCCGCGGATGAAGTCGTCAATGAGGCTGTTGATGATGCTGTCGATGACACTTTCGGTCTGCCTGTTAATGAAGCGGTCGATGAAGCGGTCGTTGAAGCGGTCGATGAAGCCGTCGATGACGCCGTCGACAAAGCCAGCAATGCCGCCGCCGGTGACGCCCGCCACGGCAACGCCGGGGACTCTGCCCCAGGCGCCAGCGGCCAAGCTCACCCAAGCGTGGCGGGCGCCGCGTTTCGCCGTCCGCGCAACCGCGAGCGCGGTTTCACGCTGATCGAAGTGCTGGTCGCGCTGGCGATCATCGCCGTGGCGATGGGCGCGGCGCTGCGCGCCACCGGCGTGATGGCGGCGAACAACCGCGCGCTGCAGGACAAGACGCTGGCGTTGCTGGCCGCGCAGAACGCGCTGACGCAATTGCGACTGGAGCAGGCCTTGCCGCGCGCCGGCACGCAGATGGTGCCGTGTCCGCAAGGCGGGCTGGCGTTGCAATGCGAACTGGTGTTCACCAACTCCATGAACCGAAGCTTCCGGCAGGTGGCGGTGAAGGTCCACGACGCCGCGTCTTCGCGCGACGGGGCGATTCTGCTGCAGCTTGACGGACTGCTGTCCAGCCTGCGATGACGATGCGCCGTTCTCCGCAATCGCAGGCCGGCTTCACGCTGATCGAGGTGCTGGTCGCCTTGGCGCTGATGGCGCTGGTCAGCCTGATGGCCTGGCGCGGATTGGCCAGCGTGTCGGGCGCGCGCGATCTGATTGCCGCGCAGGCCGAGGATACGGATGCCATCGTGCGCACGTTGGGGCAGATGGCGCGGGACGTCGAGTTGTCGTACACGGGGCCGGCCTTTGATTCGCCGGGACTGGACGCGGTGGCGTTCACGACGGGCTTGCGCCTGCTCCCGCGCGCGGCGGGCGCGCAGACGCTGGAGATTCTGCGTCCCGATCCGGATGGCAACGGGTTGTGGCAGCGTATTCAATGGCAGGTGCGCCGCGACGGTTTGTGGCGGGTGGGCGGACCGTCCGTGCCGCGCAGTCCGTTGCCTGCGGCGAATGACGGCGTGCTATTGCTGCCGGGCGTGCGGTCGCTCGCGCTGCGCGCTTGGGTGCCGGGCGTGGGCTGGGCGGACGCCAACGCCTCGTTTGCCGCCGCGCCTAGCGGTCTGGAGATCGCGTTTGAACGCGGGGTGCCGGGCGACCTGCGGCGCTATACGCGCGTCCTGGAGCTGCCATGAGCCGGGTGGTCATTCATGGAACTGGCAGAGGTGGCGCGCGCGGCGCAAGGGGCGCAATCGGCGCAATCGGCGCAATCGGCGCATCTGGCGCATCTGACGCATCTGCTGCATCTGCTGCATCTGCTGCCTCTGCTGCATCTGCTGCATCTGCTGCATCTGCTGCATCTGCTGCATCTGCTGCATCTGCCGCATCCGGCGCAGCTGATGCATTTGGCGCACGCAACACACAAGATCCAGTCGCCGTGCGCTACACCCCCACCGCGCTCCGCCAACGCGGCGCGGCGGTCGTCAGCGCGCTCATCGTCGTCGCAATCGTGGCTGCGCTGACGACCAGCCTGTTTCAGCGGCAGACTGCCAGCACACGCCGCGTGGAAAATGAACTGGCGCGGGTGCAGGCGCGCGCGATGCTGGCGAGCGGGATCGACTGGGCGCGGCTGGTCGTGCGAGACCACGGCCGGCGCGAGCCCACCACCCGCGGCGACCAGATCTGGGCCACGCCGGTGCTGGACACCCGCATCGAACGTCCGGGCGACGATCGCGTGGCGGTGTTTTCGGGCGGTGTGCAGGACGAACAGGGTAAGTACAACCTCTACAACCTGGCGCGCAACGGCGTGCCGCAACCGGAGCAGGAAGAAATCCTGCGGCGTCTGCTGGGCATGCTGGAACTGCCCGATACGCTGGCCGCGCGGATCGTAGACATCGTCGCGTCGGCGCAGCCGCCCGCGCTGGCGGCGAACGCCTCGAACACCGGGCCTAACGCCGCCCCTAACGCCACCCCTAACGCCACCCCAGACACCGCCCCGAACACCGCAGCGCGGCCCGGCCCGCAGGCGCGCGCGCCGCTGCCGCGCGGGGTCGACGAAGTGGCCGCCCTGCTGGGGCTGGAGCCGCCGATGCGCAATGCGCTGCGGCGCACGATGACGCTGCTGCCTTCGGCCACCACGGTCAACGTCAACACCGCGCCCGCCGAGGTTATCGCGGCGCTGGTGCCGGGGCTGTCGCTGGCGCAGGCGCGCGCAATGGCGGGCGAGCGCGATCGCGGCAACTGGTTCAACAACACGGGCGATTTCGCCAATCGGCTGGCGGGCACGGGCGTGAAGACGCCCGCCCCGTCGGTCTCCACCAACAGCGGCTGGTTCCTGGCCAGCGGCACCGTGGTCTACGAACGGGCGCGCGTCTCCATGCAGGCGCTGATGCGCAGCGCCCCGCCGGCCGCGCCCGAAACCATCTGGACGAGAGAAACACCTTGAAGAACACCCTGCGCATCGCCCTGCCCGCGCTGGAGGAATTTGGCGCCGATTCGCCGCTGCCCTACGCGTGGTTCGACCGGCGCGGCCGCTGCGTGCGGCAAGGCGAGCTGGCGCTGCGCGCGCTCGGGAACGCCTGGCCGCAGGCCGTGTGCGAAGCCGTGCTGCACCCTGCCGACGTCATCGCCGCGACGGTACAGATCCCTGCGGTGACGCGCGCACATTTTGGCGCGGCCGTGCGCGGTGCGCTGGAACCGCTGGTGCTGAGCGATCTGGATAGTCTGGCGATCGGGTACGGCACACGTGCCACGGACGGCTCCGTGCCGCTGGCGTGGTCTCCACGCGAGCCGGTTCGGCGCGCGTGGAGCCTGCTGAGCCAGCAAGGGCTGCGCGTGCGCGCGCTGATCGCGCCGCAGACGCTGGCGCCGGCCACGGATGCGCCGTTGCGCGATCCCGCGGATCCGCGCTGGCACGCGCCCTCGCCCGCATGGTCGCTGGCGATGCCGCAGCTTGCCCCGGTCAGCGTGTCGCGCTGGCAGCCAGTGTGGCGCTGGGGCGCGCTGGCCGCGGTGGTGTGGATTGCAGGACTGAATATCTACGCGGCGCAGTTGCGCGGCGAGGCCGACGCCTTGCAGCGCGGCATGCACGATCAGGTGCTGGCGGCCTTTCCCAACGTGCCGGTCGTGCTGGACCCGGCGCGTCAGGCGCAGCAAGGGCTGGACGCGTTGCAGGCCAACCGCGGCGCCGCCAGCGCGGGCGACTTCCTGCCGCTGGCGCGCGCCGCCGCGCAGGCCCTGCCCTTTGCGGCCGACAAGGTCGCGCACCTGACCTACGCCGATCAGGCGCTGACGTTGCAGCTGGCGGACGCCGGTCCGCAGGCGCAACGCGTCGCCGAAACCCCCGCGCTGATCCAGCAGGCCGCCGCTTTGGGGCTGAAGCTGGAACGCGGCGACACCGACAACACCTGGCGCATCGTGCGCAGCCAACCATGAAACCGCTTTACCGACTTCAAACCGCGTGGCAGGCCGCGCGCAAACCCGTGGATCCGGCGCTCGCGCGCGCCCGCCAGCGCTATCAGGCGCTGGCCCCGCGCGAACGGCGCCTCGTCACCGGAGCCGCCTTGCTGCTTGGCGCGGCGATCGGCTTCGTCACCCTGATCGAACCCGCCCTGAACACGGTACGCAAGCTGCAGACGGAGCTGCCGGGACTACGCGCCCAGGCCGCCACCGTGGCCGACCTGACCGCGCAAGCCGCCGCCCTGCGCCAGCGCAGCGCCGCGCCCACGGGTGGGATGCCCAGCACGGCGGAATTGTCGGCCAGCCTGGAACGCGCCGGCCTGCCCGCGGGGCAATGGAAGCTGGCGGATGCGATAGGCGGTGGCGTGGAACTGTCGCTGGACCAGGCGCCGTCGTCGGCGCTGATGCGCTGGCTGGACGGTGCGGGACGCGACTGGGGGCTGGCCATCTCCAAGGTGGACCTGTCACGCGCCGCGAACGCCAATGGACGTCCGCTGCCGGGCCTGGTCAACGGCAAGGTCGTGCTGCTGCCGCCGCAGGCGGCGGGGAGCCGGTGATGGTCGTAAAGATTCTCTTGGACCGCGCGGCAGGCCCGCAGAGGGTTGGCACGATGTGCGCTGCAATCGGGAGCTACTCATGCCTGTGAAGCTTCCCTCTCGCCGCGTCGCAGGACTGTGGTTCGCCGGCGTCCTATGCGCCGCCGCCGCAGGCGCCGCTGTGCTGCCCGCGCGCTGGGTGTTGACGCTGTTGCCGGACGACGCGCCGGTCACACTGGCCGACGCCAGCGGAACGCTGTGGCGCGGCAGTGCCTGGGTCGCACTGGGCGCCCAAGGGGCGCGCCGCGTGCTGCCGCAACCGGTGCAGTGGCAATGGCGCTGGGACACGCTGGCGCTCGACATCTCGCATCCCTGGCTGCAGGGCACCTTACGCGCGCGCCCCGGGTGGAACGGCCTGGCGCTGCCTGCGTCGTCCCTGCGCGTGCCCGCGACGGTCCTGCCCGCGCTCGGCGCGCCTTGGAATACGTTGTCGCCGCAAGGCATGCTGGAAATCAGCTGGCAGCCCCTGCGCCTGGGCGCCCCGCTCCCGCCCGGCCCGGCCGTCGATTTGCGCTGGCGCAATGCCGCGACTGCGCTCTCGCCCATCACGCCGGTGGGCACCTACTTGTTGCGGGCACAAGGCGGAAAGAGCGGCGCCACGCTGGTATTGAGCACAGAAAGCGGCCTGCTCGACGTGAAGGGCCAGGGCGGCACCGGCCCCCGCGGTTTGAACTTTCAGGGTGAGGTCACGTTCGCTCGATCGGCCAGCGAAGCCGACCGCGCCGCGCTGGACGGCCTGATGTCGACACTGGGCCGCCGCTCGGGCGACACAGTGACGTTCAGCGTGGGGAAATCGGCGCGATAAGTGTCGAAGTTCACTTGAGGTGGAAGCCCGACGCCTTGGAAGTCAACGACTTAGTGATGTTTGGTTCATTTACTCTGTCCGCAATGGTTCATTGAATTTGGCATTCTTCCCCAGAAAGTTCATTGAACTGGGTAGCTGATCGAGTCCATCACATCACGATGCTCTCCAATCCCAGCCCCCTCGCGCACCCTAAAACGGCGGTGAGCCAGACCTGGGCGACCAATGACCACTACCGGCCAGGAGCGGTCATAATGCAACGTCAATTCCAGCAGCTAGGTGCTTAGTAGCATGGCTGACTTACGCGAGCGGTGCTACTCAGCCGGGACTCATCTGCGTAAGGGGGGATGGCATGGATCCGATTGCTGACCGCTACTTGAGGTTTGCAAAGATCGAGGCGGCGGGTCGCTCGCCGTTGTATGAAAAATGGGCATTGCATGTCGCGAATTCGTTTGACGCACTGGCGTTTTTACAGAGTCTGCCTGTAGATAAGCAGCAACCAAACCTGCTGTTTGCAGCGTTCCGGCATACCGTAGGTGCGCCTACCTCGACTGCGGAATTCGATGCAGGCTTGGCCCAACATGGCGACGCCATCCGGGCCCTCATGTTGGCGCGTTCCACGCAGACCAACGAACCAGGGCGCTGTGCGGTATTGCTGCCTGCTCTCGCTTCGATCGCGGGCAAGATAGCGCTCATCGAGGTGGGGGCCTCCGCAGGGCTGTGCCTGCTGATGGACAAATACGGCTACGACTGGGGTTCCCAACGCCTGGTTCCGTGTCGAGACGATTCGGACTATCCGGTATTCTCTTGTGAGGTCACCGGCGCGGGTCCGCTCCCCCACACCTATCCTGAAGTCGTGTGGAGGGCTGGACTGGATTTGAGCCCAATCGACTCGCACGCCTTCAGTCGGCGCTGCGGATCTGCGGACGCGAGCCGCCTCAGATCGTCCGGGGCGATCTGCTGCGGGATCTTGCTTCCTTAATCGAAAAGGCTCCGGCGGAAGCGACCGTGGTTGTGTATCACTCCGCTGTTCTGAACTACGTTATGGACCAGGCACTGCGCAATGAATTTGCACGCAGCATGTTGGCCTCGCGTTGCGTCTGGATCAGCAATGAAAGTCCTTTGGTATTTCCGCAGTTCTTGCCCGCGGCCACGCCGCAACCGTCCGGGATGTTCCTGTTATGTACCAATGGCCATGCGTCGGCCTGGACGGATCCGCATGGTGGCGCGTTGCAATGGCTGTGATCCAACGCTTTCTTTGCCAACCGCCATCGGAATCTTCGAAATGTAGAGACGAGAGACCACTTTGGGTCGAAAGCTGCCGGATCACACCGATGGCCGTCCTTGCGGATTCGAACGCGCGGCCCCGCCGTGCGTCCAAAGCAATGGCCGCCTAGTGCGGCCTCTTGCTTTGGCGGATGTTGCGGGGTCAGTGAACGTCGGCAGCCCCTCATCGCCCACCACGAAAGACCGCTCCCCAGCAACGAACGGAACCTTACATGACCGATGCCACAAGGGAGGTCTGGCATCGAAGCTGTCGTATTGCGGCGGCAATGAGTTTCGCCACTTGTCCATTCACCTTGCCCGCCGGCTTGTGCCGGGAAGTCAGGAAGTCAGGGGGCTGGCTACTTCGCCAGCGTCCCCATCGCCTGCCGCACAAACGCCAGCGTCGCGTCGTCCGCCCATGTGCCAGCGGTCAAGTCGGGCTCTGTCATCAGTGCCTGCCGGAACTTGGCGTGGGTGGCCGGGTTCTTGCCCGCATACGAACTGAACAGTTCCAACCACTGCCGCGCCAGCGCCCGCCCAGCTTCCGAGTCGGGCGCCGCGCCCGCATCAATAGCGTTCCGGACCTCTGCGATTAACGGTGGCCATTCCGAAATCCTGTCGCAGTAATGCTCGCGCATGAACCGTGCTTCGTCCGGCGTCAGATATTTTTCGTAGATAAGCAGCTTGCTTTCCGAGAAGGCGCGCAGCACATAATCGCGCATGGCTTTGGAAATGCCGACGTGCGTCTGCATGTCGGGCTCCTGATCGTGCATTTGGTTCAGCTTCACCAACAAGCGCGGATCGCCGTTGGTATCGCGCAGCAGCAGTTCCATCCAGCGATGGGCAAGTTGGCGAGGTTTAGCCTCCTCGGGCGCCACGCCCTGCTCCATTAGCTGCTCCACTTCGTGGACCAATGCAAGCCAGTCCGGGTCGCCGTCCGGCCCACGGGTGTACAGGGGCAAACGCGCCAGTTCTTCTCGCGAAAAATATTTATCATACATAGTCATCATCTCCAAAGCTTTCAGCCAATCGGCCAGCTCAGGCTCCGTGCCGTCCGCCAGCTGCTCGTGCAGTTGCGCCAAGCGTTCGCGCAGGTGCGCGGCCTGCTGTAGCTGGCGGTCCAGCATGGCAAGCTGCCGGGAGATCACGTCCGCCAAGCGCGCGCCGGGCTGGTCCAGGTAAGCGCCAATTTCCGCCAACGCCAATCCGAAACGACTCAATGCCTGGATCTGATGCAGCCGGGCAATCTCGTCGCGACCGTACAGGCGATAGCCGTTTTCGGCGCGCGCTGAAGGCGTCAACAAACCAATCGCGTGGTAGTGGTGAAGCGTGCGGACGGTCAGCCCGGTACGCTTTGCCAGTTCTCCTACGGTCAGTTGCATGTTTCCTCCTTCGAATACGCAGGCCAAACTTTGGGCCATCACGTTACGTGAGGGTCAAGCGGTGCTGCAAGTCCTGTGGGCGGTCAGGGTTTAATTGGATGTCGGCCGCCGCAGCAGGCCGGAGGTGGCGCACGGAGGTCGACCGCGCAACGGTACCGGGCTATGTCACGGCCGCCCGACCGTTTCGGGTCGCTATCGGCCGGTCGCTGAGGGCAGTTCGCGGCCATGAGCGGTACTACTCGGCGGTTTCAGAATGGTGATCAGAGGCGATTCGTATGGCCTACCCCTTGTCCTCCATGAGTCAGAGCAGGCAGCTAAAATACTACGACCCACGGTTTGCGGGCCAACAGTTGGCTCTTAAGTTCCACGCGAACATAGGTCCGAAAAATGGCACGACATACGCACCATCCACTGGCTGCTCGGCCCCACGAGCCCGCGCCAGCTCATCTGGCGGAAATGCTTGATAGCCTTAGCGACGGATTCATGTCGATAGACAAGTCTTGGCGCTTCACGTACCTCAACGGTACCGCCGAGAGGTATTTGCAGCAGGAGCGTCACAACCTTCTAGGACGCAACATCTGGCAGTGCTATCCGGACTTGGTGAACTCCGGCTATTACCGCATCTACCGGCAAACAGCGGCGACAGGACGTCCCGGCTGTCACACCGGCTACTACCCCCCGCTTCGCACTTGGTTCGAAGCGCGCTCGTTTCGTCACGACGAGGGCATTACGGTACTTTTTCGCGACGTCACCCGAGAACACGAGCACGCCGCCCAGTTAGAGTTTGAAGCGAGTCACGATTATCTGACCGGGTTGGCGAATCGACGCAGTTGCATGGAAGCACTGTCTCGCGCAGTAGCTGGCGCTGCCGTGCCAAGCACGACGACTGGGGTCTCTGTCGCGGTGCTTTTTATCGACTTGGACCACCTAAAGGAAGTCAATGACGCATTCGGCCATGCTGCTGGTGACGAACTCCTGCGTGATTTTTCGATAAGGCTCACCGCAAGCCTCGGACCTGCCTTTTTTGTTGCGCGCGTAGGGGGTGACGAGTTTGTTCTACTGTTGCGCAAGACCACGAAACGCGCGGCCGAAGCGTGCGCATTTTCGGTGCTCAACGCGCTGGCAATGCCGTTCGAAGTAGGCGGTCGAGCGATCCCTCTGTCGGCTAGCATTGGTATCGCGCTCATGGGAGAAGAGCCGGCAACCGCCGAGACATTGCTGAGTCAGGCCGATACGGCCATGTATGCAGCCAAGTCGGCTGGCGGGCTTCAGGTCCGCACGTATGACGTGATATTGGACAGGGGCGTGCGCAACCGTGTCGCATTACGCTCCGATCTCCGTACGGCATTTTCGGAAAACCAGTTCGAGCTTCATTTTCAGCCTCAGATATCACTCGCCGATGCCTCCCTGGTCGGCGCCGAGGCGCTTCTTCGCTGGCGTCATCCGGACAGGGGCTTGCTGACGCCTGACGCATTCCTGACTTTGCTGCTTGAATCTCCATATGAAGACGTACTTGTGGAATGGCTGCTTAATGCGGTTTGCATGCATATCGCCGCATGGCAACGAATGGGCGTCACCGCACCGCGAATCAGCCTGAACCTTTCTGCTCGACAACTACTCGATATCGGGCTAGCAGATCGAATTCAAAATGTCGTCAGTAAACATGGCATCTCCGCCGCCCTGCTCGATGTAGAAATCACGGAGGATTGCCTGGTAAGCGATATTGAAATGGCGACTTCAGTCCTTTCCGCACTGAAAAAGGCCGGGGTATCCGCGTCGCTCGACGACTTCGGTGCGGGATACTCAAGTTTGAGCTATCTGGTCCGACTGCCTGTGGACACGCTCAAGATCGATAAATCCTTTGTCTCGGGGCTGGCGGCGTCGGAAAAGGCGTCGGCGGTAATTCGAGGCATCGTCGCTCTTGCTCGGTCGCTGGGCATGAAAACGGTCGCCGAAGGAGTCGAGCACCAACATCAAGCCGATGAGCTGAAGGATGTCGGCTGCGATTCCATCCAGGGTTATCTGGTTAGCCGTCCATTGGACTCAGATGCCTTTGCAGAATTCATGCGACGGGCTTGATGCACAGGACGCGCGCTGACGCTATGGCGGAGTCGATACAGTCAACGCCCGCAAAACCCATCAATCCCACCAAAGGCATCTTCAGCCTTCCATCGGTCGGCTCACGGTCCGCTTTGGGTCGCAAGCTGTCGGCCGCTCAACCGACATTCCGCCCACTTACAGGCCAAGTTCGGTGAACCAAATCTCAAGTTGGATGAACTTCGACATCAAGGGCGGCGACGGGCAGGCGAAGGTGTCGGACACCCAGGGAAGGCCTGCACAATAGGAAGGCAAACTCACCCGGGTGTCAGACACCGGGCGAAGTGTGTGGAACGAAGTGAGGTGTCCGACGCCAAGCAACTGCCAGCGTTACGCGTCCCGCGTCACCCGCAAAATTTCCTCCGGCGACGTCTGCCCCGCATCAACCCACCGCTGTCCGTCCTCGCGCATGCTGCGCATCCCCGACGCAGCCGCGGCGCGGCGCAGTTCGCGTTCGTCGCGGCCTTCGTGGATCAAACGGCGGGCCTCGTCGTCCACCGTGAACAGCTCGTGGATGCCGGAGCGGCCGCTGTAGCCAGTGTGGTTGCAGGCCTCGCAGCCCACGGGGTGGAACACCTGCACGCCGTTCAGCATCGACGGCGCCTTGCAAGCGGGACATAGCTTGCGCACCAGGCGTTGCGCCAGCACGCCCAGCAACGACGACGCCAGCAGGAAAGGCTCGACCCCCATGTCCGTCAGGCGGGTGACCGCCGACACGGAATCGTTGGTGTGCAGCGTGGCGAGCACCAGGTGGCCAGTCAGCGACGCCTGCACCGCGATCTGCGCGGTTTCCAGGTCACGGATCTCGCCGATCATGATGACGTCCGGGTCCTGGCGCAGGATGGCGCGCAGGGCCAGCGCGAAGCTCATGTCGATCTTGGCGTTGACCTGCGTCTGGCTGATGCCGGCCAGGTCGTATTCGATGGGGTCTTCCACCGTCAGGATGTTGCTGGTGGAAGCGTCCAGGCGGCTCAGCGCCGCGTACAGCGTGGTGGTCTTCCCGCTGCCGGTCGGGCCAGTCACCAGCACGATGCCGTGCGGCTGGCGGATCAGGCGGTCCAGCTGTGACAGCACGCCGGGGCTCATGCCCAGTTTTTCCAGTTGCAGGCGCCCCGCTTCCTTGTCCAGCAGACGCAGCACGGCGCGTTCGCCATGGCCGGTCGGCAGCGTGGACACGCGCACGTCGATCGGCCGGCCGCCCACGCGCAGCGCGATGCGGCCGTCCTGCGGCAGGCGCTTTTCGGCGATATCCAGGTGCGCCATGATCTTGATCCGCGAGATCAGCGCGGCATGCAGCGCCTTGCGCGGGGACACCACATCGCGCAACGTTCCGTCGACGCGGTAGCGGACCACGGAATGCGTTTCGAAGGGCTCGATGTGGATGTCGCTGGCGCCGTCGCGCGCGGCCTGCGCGAACAGCGCGTTGATCATGCGGATCACGGGCGCGTCGTCCTGCGCTTCGAGCAGGTCCGCCACTTCCGGCATGTCCTGCATCAGGCGATCGAGGTCGATCTCGTTCTCCGCCACGCCCATGACCGACGCCGCGTCTTCCGAGTGGCTGTAGGCCGCGGTCAGCAACGTCTCCAGCGCTTCGTCGTCGATCTGCGTGAGGCCGATATCGCCGTGGCAGCGCCGGATTTCGCGCACGGCCCATTCGGGCGTGCGCGGACTGACCGTCAGTTGCGCCTGCCCACCGCGCAGCGAGAGCACCGCGCGCTGCGCGCGGGCCCAGGCGTAGGGCAAGGGGTGCGCGCTCATAGCAGCTTCTCGGGGTCCACCGCCACCGTCATCATGACCGGCCGCGGCGCGCGGATGGGCTGCTGCGCGGGCGCGGGCGGCGCGCCGGGATACTGGCGCACCGCAAAGGTCTCCACCGTGGTGGGCGGCGGGCGGCGCAGCGTTTGCGCCTGCTGTTCAGGGCGAAGATCGTAGGCGTTGTTCGACACCGACGGCGCGGAACCCGGCAGCGGCAGGATCGGCGCCTGCATGTCTGGCAGCGCCCAATGATCGCGCGGCTGCACGGCGCCCTGCGCGCGGCGCATGTAGTCGTAGCGGTCCATCGTGACGCTGGCGCTGCGGTTGGCGTCGCGCACCACGTAGGGACGCAGGAACACCATCAGATTGGTCTTGGTGCGCTTGCGCGTGTCGTAGCGGAACAGCGAACCGATCACGGGCAGCGAGCCCAGCCCCGGCACGCTATTGGACGTCAGCGTCACGTTGTCTTCCAGCAGGCCGCCCAGCACGATGATCTGGCCGTCGTCGATCAGCACGCTGGTGTCGATGGCGCGTTTGTTGGTGACGATGCCGGTCGTGGGGGTCGAGCGGCTTTCGTCGATGCTGCTGACTTCCTGGTAGATGTCGAGCTTGACCGCGCCGCCTTCGGAGATCTGCGGTCGGATGTTGAGCTTGAGGCCCACGTCCTCGCGTTCGATCGTCTGGAACGGGTTCGAGCTGCCGTTGCTGCCCGAGGTCACGTACTGCCCCGTCACGAACGGCACCGTCTTGCCCACCAGGATGCTGGCCGACTGGTTATCCAGCGTCAGCAGGTTGGGCGTAGACAGGATGTTGGCTTCGCCGGTGTTCTGCATGGCGCGCGCCAGCACGCCCAGGTTGATGACTTCGTTGCCCAGCACATCCACAGTCCCCTTCACCACGCCCAGGCTCAGACCGCCGCCCAGCGCGTCGATGGACGTCGGGCCGTTGCCGGTGATGCCGCTGCCGCCCAGGTTCGTGCCGCCGATGAAGCTGGTGCCGTTGCCGTTGATGTTGCCCGCGCCGGTCATCCACTGGATGCCGAATTCCGCGGCCTTTTCCTCGCTGACTTCCACGATCAGGCTTTCCACCAGCACCTGTGCGCGGCGCTGGTCAAGCTGGTCGATCACTTCACGCAGGCTGCGGTACAGCGGCTCGGGCGCGGAGATGATGAGCGAGTTGGTGGCGGGGTCCGCCTGGATGGTGGCGCCGCCCGCGGAATACGACACGGCTTGCGACGAGTTGTCTTCGCGCGCGATGCGCTCCTGTTCGCCGGACAGGCCGCCGCGGGATGAGCCCGACTGGCTGGACATGCCCAGCCCGGCCTGGTTGGACGTGCTGCTGGCGGTGTTCTGCGTGCGCGCGCCGCCCTGCGTGCCGCCGGTGCTGCTGCTGGCGCCGGGGGCCGCGCCGGGCGCGGAATTGGCCTGGCCCGTCAGCAGTCCGCCCAGCACCTCGGCGATGCGCGTGGCCTGCGCGTTGCGCATGTAGACCACGTGCAGGTTGCCCGCGCGGTTCTGCTGCGCATCCAGCTTCTGGATCAGCTCGCGCGCAAGACGTGTGCGGGCCGGGCTGCCCGAGCGCACCAGCACGCTGTTGCTGCGCGGATCCGCCACGATGGCGATGCGCTGCGTCGGATCGCTGCTCTGCGTGTCCAGCAACTGCGAGGCCAGGATGGCGATGTCGGTGGCGATGGCCGACTGCACCGGCACGACGTCGGTGTCCATCGAACTGGGCACGTCGATGCGCGCGATGACGGCGGCGATGCGTTCCAGGTTGTCGGCGTAGTCCGTCACGACCAGCGTGTTGTTGCCGGGGTACGCGTTGATCGGGTTGTTGGGCGGCACCATGGGGCGCAGCACCGGCACCAGGTTCGCGGCGTTCTCATACTTCAGCGGAAACACGCGCGTCAGCATTTCGCCGCTGTTGCCGCCGCTTTTGGCAAAGGCTGACACGGGCACGGGCGCCCTGCCGCCCGCAGCGGTCGCGGCGCCCGCCGGACGGGCACCGCCCACGCCCGGGCCACCCACGACAGCGCTGCCTTGCAGCTTGGCGTCGGCCTCGGGCACCACGCGCGTCACGCCGTCGACATCGACGATGGCAAAGCCCTGCAAGCGCAGCGCGCCCGTCAGCATGGAGAGCGCCTGCGCGCTATCCACGGGCCGGTCCGAAACCAGCGTGAGCTTGCCCTTGACGCGAGGGTCCACCAGGAAGTTGCGCTGCGTGAACAGGGACAGCGCGCGCAACACTGCGGGGATGTCCGTGTCGACGAAGTTCAGGCTGACGCGGTTGTCCGCCTGTTGTGCATGAGCCGTGCTGGCGGCGGGTCCGAGTTGGCTTGCGGCAAGCAGGAAAGCGAGGCTGAATTGCGCGATGTGACGCATGACGAAATAGTTGCCCGAGACGAGAAATCGTTTGAGAAAACGTGAAAGCGCGTCGGAGTATACGGGGTGTGACTGCAACACTACGGTCATATTTCCAAGGCAAGGTAACGGGCTGGAAACCCTTTAAATTCGGGGCTCTTGGCGATTTCGGCAGGTGCTTCCGCTTTATTACAGTCATGCCTTCCTTTCGCTATGAAGCCACCGACGCGCTCGGCAAAATCGTGCGCGGCACGATCGACGCCGACTCCGAGCGCGGCGCCCGCAACCAGTTGCGCGGGCGTGGTCTGTTGCCGCTGTCGACCTCGCTGGCGGCGCGCGCCGAAGGCATGGGCGCGGCGCTGCGCACGCGCCTGTCGGACGCCGACCTTGCGTGGCTGACGCGACAGCTCGCCAGCCTGCTGGCCGCGCGGCTGCCGCTGGACGCGGCGCTCAGCGCCACGCTGGAACAGGCCGAAAAAAAACATATCGCCGCCACGCTGGGCGGCGTGCGCGACGACGTGCGCGCCGGCCATCGCCTGTCGGCTGCATTGGCCTCGCGGCCGCGCGACTTTCCCGAGATCTACCGCGCACTGATCGGCGCGGGCGAGGAATCGGGCGACCTGGCGCAGGTGATGGAAAAGCTGGCCGACTACATCGAGGAACGCAACACGCTGCGCAGCAAGGTCATGACGGCGTTCATCTACCCGGCGGTGGTGGCCAGCGTGTCGGTGGTCATCGTCATCTTTCTGCTGGGCTATGTCGTGCCGCAGGTGGTGTCGGCCTTCAGCCAGGCCAAGCAGGAACTGCCGCTGCTGACGCGCGTGATGCTGGGCCTGTCGGATTACGTGCGCGAATGGGGCGCGGTGACCGGCATCGCCATCGTCGCGGTCATCGCGTTGTGGCGCTACACGCTGCACGCGCCGGCCGCGCGGCGGGCCTGGCATGCGCGCGTGTTGCGGCTGCCGCTGGCCGGTCGATTCGTGCTGGGGGTGAATGCCGCGCGCTTCGCGTCCACGCTTGCCATCCTGTCGGGCAGCGGCGTGGCCCTGCTGACCGCGCTGGAGGCGGCGCGCCGCACGCTCAGCAACGATGTGCTGCGCCTGGCGGTGGACGAAGCCGCCGCGCGGGTGCGCGAAGGCGCGGCGCTGTCGTCATCGCTCGGCGCGCAGAAGGTCTTTCCGTCGCTGCTGGTGCACCTGATCGCCAGCGGCGAAAAGACCGGCCGCCTGCCCGAGCTGTTGGACCGGGGCGCGCAGAACCTGTCGCGCGACCTGGAACGGCGCGCGATGGCGATGACGGCGCTGTTGGAGCCGGCGCTGATATTGCTGATGGGGGGATTTGTCCTGCTGATCGTGCTGGCGGTGATGATGCCGATCCTGGAGATGAACCAGTTGATCAGGTAGGGATGCGGGCCGCAGAAATACGGGCGGCAGGGGTACGGGTCAAATCGATGCGACCCAAATGGATACGGGCCGCACCATGGCGCGGCCCGCGAAATACAGAAATCAGAGCGCCTCTTCGTCGCTCTCGCCGGTGCGGATGCGGATGGCCTGCTCCACCGGGGTCACGAAGATTTTGCCGTCGCCGATCTTGCCGGTGCGCGCGGCCTTGACGACGGCTTCGATGGCGGCTTCGACCTGGTCGTCCGGGAGGACGACTTCAACGCGGATCTTGGGCAGGAAGTCGACCACGTATTCGGCGCCGCGATAGAGTTCGGTGTGGCCCTTCTGGCGGCCGAAACCCTTGACTTCGGTGACGGTCAGCCCGCTGACGCCGACTTCCGCCAGCGCCTCGCGGACTTCGTCGAGCTTGAAGGGTTTGATGATGGCGGTGACTTGTTTCACGTTGGTCGTCCTGGGTTTTTGATGTGTTGCGTCGCCCTGCCGCGCTGCCGATCGTCTTGTCGGGCGGGCGCCGGGCGCAATGGTTAAGAGAATAACACCGGGCAGGCGCGGCTGCGGCTCCGGGGAAACGCGCGCTGGCCCTGCCCCGCAGCGCGCCCCGCTTGCCGCCGCCCCAACTTGGTGCGCGGCGACGCCGTCAGCCCTTGGGCGTCTCGTCGGGAATGGTGTCGGCCTCGCGCATCCAGACCACCGATTCCGAGTCGCTGGGCGCGCGCCAGTCGCCCCGCGGCGACAGCGAACCGCCGGAACCCACCTTCGGCGCGTTCGGGATGCAGGTGCGCTTGAACTGGCTGGTCCGGAAGAATTTGTCCAGGAAGATCTTCAGGTTGCGCTTGATGGCGGCCAGATCGTACTGGTTGCGGGCGACGTGCCCGGCTTCGGGCCAGGCGCCGGCATCGCGGTCGCGCCAGGCCGTCCACGACAGGAACGCGACCTTGGTCGGCGCAAAGCCGTAGCGCAGCGTGTAGTACAGGTTGAAATCCTGCAATTCATAAGGACCGATGGACGCTTCGCTCTTTTGCTCGGGCTTGTCATCCGCGCCCCCCGGCACCAGCTCGGGGCTGACGTCCGTGCCCAGCACGTCCAGCAGCACCTGCGCGCCGTCGTCGCCCAGACGACCCGATTCGGCGACCCAGCGCACCAGGTGCGTGATCAGCGTCTTGGGCACGCTGGCGTTCACGCTGTAGTGCGACATGTGATCGCCCACGCCGTACGTGCACCAACCCAGGGCAAGCTCGCTGAGATCGCCGGTGCCAATAACGATGGCGTTGCTGAAGTTGGCCAGGCGGAACAGGTGGTTGGTGCGCTCGCCCGCCTGCACGTTTTCGAACGTGATGTCGTAGACCGGTTCGCCGTTGGCATAGGGATGGCCCAGGTCCTTGAGCATCTGCAGGCAGCTGGGGCGGATATCGATTTCGGACGCCGTGCAGCCCACCACCGCCATCAGGCGGCGCGCCTGTTGCAGCGTGCGGGTGCTGGTGGCAAAGCCCGGCATCGTGACGGCCAGGATGTTTGAGCGCGGCAGGTCCAGCGCGTCCATGGCCTTGGCGCAGACCAGCAGCGCGTGCGTGGAATCCAGCCCGCCCGAAATGCCGATGACCACCTTCTTCATGCCGCTGGCGGACAGCCGCTGCGCCAGCGCCTGCACCTGGATGTTGTAGACCTCCTGGCAGCGCGCGTCGCGGCGCTGGGGGTCGGCCGGCACATACGGGAAGCGCGCCACGCGGCGTTCGAGCGGCAGTTCGGTGTCTTCCAGCGGCGGATTCACCGGCACCGCCACGCGGCGGAACTTGCGCACCTCGTCCTGATGGCGGCGCACCGACTGGCCGAAGGTGCTCTGGCGCATGCGCTCGCGCGACAGGCGTTCCAGGTCGACGTCCGAGAACAGCAGATGGGAATGGTTCAGGAAGCGTTCGGATTCGGCCAGCAGTTCGCCGTTTTCATAGATGAGCGCCTGGCCGTCCCACGCCAGATCCGTCGAGGATTCGCCCCGCCCGGCCGACGTGTACATATAGGCCGACAGGCAGCGCGCCGACTGCTGCGAGACCAACTGGTGGCGGTATGCGGACTTGCCGACGACGATGTTGGAGGCCGACAGGTTGACCAGCACCGTGGCGCCGGCCAGCGCGGCAAACGACGACGGGGGAATCGGCACCCAGACGTCTTCGCAGATTTCGACGTGGAACTGGAACAGCGGCAGCTTTTCCATCTGGAACAGCAGTTCGGCGCCAAACGGGACCGTCTGGCCCAGCAGGTCGATCCGCGCGTCGATGGCGCAATCGGCGGCGCTGAACTGGCGGGCTTCGTAGAACTCGCCGTAATTGGGCAGATAGGTCTTGGGCACCACCCCGAGGATGCGTCCGCCCGCCGCCACCACGGCGCAGTTGAACAACTGGTGGGCGACCCGCAACGGCGCGCCGACGACGATGGCGATATCCAGATCGGCCGTGGCCTCGACCACTTGCGCCAGCGCGGCTTCGCAGGCGTCCAGCAGGGCCTTCTGGTGAAAGAGGTCGTCGCAGGTGTAGGCCGACAGGCCCAGTTCGGGAAACGCCGCCAGCACCGCGCCGCCCTGGGCGGCCTGCTGCGCCAGCGCAATCGTCTGCGCGGCGTTGAAGGCGGGATCGGCGACCCGGCACTCGGGCACGCCGACCGCGACCCGGGCGAAGCCGTGGGAATACAGGTTGAAGAACGGGTTCGACATCGGGAATTTCGCCTGGAGTTTCGCTGGGGGTTTTGCCTGGGGCCCGAGAGTTCGTAAGCCCTGGAAACAACCGCCGGATTATCTCACGGCCCTCTGGCGGCGGCGTGCCTCCGCGCCTTTGTCCCTAGCGCGGCATCTTGCCGTCCGTCAGCCCCCGCTCGAACGGCAGGGCCGCGTCGCCGTCCACGACAGGCCCCTGCCGGTCGCGCTCGGCGGACAGCGCCGCCTGGATGGCGCTGTCGCGCAGGTAACTGCCCATCGCGCCGATGTCCGCCCCGGACGGCTGCTGGTACAGGCGCAGGCCCAGTTCCGGCAGGATCGCCAGGAGATGGTCGAAGACGTCGCCCTGGATGCGTTCGTATTCGACCCAGGCGGTCACGGCGGTAAAGCAATAGACCTCTACCGGAATGCCCTCGGACGTGGGCTCCATCATGCGCACCATCATCGCCATGTCCTGGCGGATCTCGGGATTCTGCTTCAGGTAAGCCAGCGCGTAGGCGCGCAGCGTGCCGATGTTGGTCAGCCGGCGCCGGTTGGCCGGCACGCTGGCCAGTTCGCCCAGCGTCTGGTTGGCCTGGACGATGTCCTGGGTCTTGGTCTGCAGGTAGTCGTGCAGCAGCCGGAACTTCATCAGGC
Organism: Achromobacter animicus; assembly: GCF_040775605.1. NCBI lineage: Bacteria > Pseudomonadati > Pseudomonadota > Betaproteobacteria > Burkholderiales > Alcaligenaceae > Achromobacter > Achromobacter animicus. The sequence goes on along the minus strand of NZ_JAYGJK010000001.1, from coordinate 2,411,389 downwards.
GCTGTGGCTCGTCGTCGGCCAGGAATCGCACGCTGGCGGCGTCGATGCGGATGGTGCGCTTGATGCGCCGGCCGCCCGATTCGAACATATGCCGGTAGTTGCGGTAGCTTTCCGAGAACAGCTTGTAGGTCGGCACCGTGGTGACGGTGTTGTCCCAGTTCTGCACCTTGACGGTATGCAGCGCGATGTCCTTGACGAAGCCGTCGGCGTTGCATTGCGGCATCTCGATCCAGTCGCCGATGCGCAGCATGTCGTTGCTGGTGAGCTGCGTGCTGGCCACCAGCGACAGCAGCGTGTCCTTGAACACCAGCAGCAGCACCGCGGACAGCGCGCCCAGGCCCGAGATCATCCACAACGGCGACCGGTCGATCAGGATGGAAAGCACCAGAACGGTGCATACCGCCGCAAGAATCAGCTTGCCGATCTGGATGTAGCCCTTGATGGAGCGGGTCTGCGCGCGGGTCGTGGCCGAATAGGTGTCCTGCCAGGCGCTCAGCACGCCCGAAAACGCAATGAACACGCAGATCCAGGCGCCCGCGTGCGCCAGCCGGCCGACGATGCTGACCGCCCGTTCGGCATGGGGCACCAGGTCGATGCCCACCGACACCACTGCAAACGGCACGGCGTACCAAAGGTTCTGATACGCGCGGCGGCGCTGCAGCGCCTTGTCCCAGTCGACGCGGCCGCTGGCGACCAGCAGCCGGTGGGCCAGCAAGAGGACGACGCGGGCGACGACCCATTGCACGAACAACGCGGTCAGGATAAGCACGCCGATCCCGATCAGCGTCTGCGCCCAGATCTCCCGCGGCATGTGGGTATCAAGTTGGGTGACTAGCTCTTCCCATTCCAGGGGCATGGATCCGTACTCGCTTTTCAGGTCTTGAAACTAACCGGGGATTATCCGACAACTCGCCCTGTCCGCGGGTTCCGGCCCCGCAAATCCGGCCCCGGCATTACCCGGCGCGGCGCGAGGCCCTATAATCCCGGCCATCATGGCAAAGACTCCCTCCCCCGATCAAAACCAGTTCGCCAACAAGGCGCAGGCCTGGTCCGCCCGGTTCTCCGAGCCGGTTTCCGAACTCGTCAAACGCTACACGGCGTCCGTGGATTTCGACAAGCGCCTGGCGCGCCACGACATCCAGGGCTCGCTCGCGCACGCGGACATGCTGGCCGCCCAGGGCATCATCGGCGCCCAGGATCTGACCGACATCCAGCGCGGCATGACCCAGATCCTGTCCGAAATCGACGCCGGCTCGTTCCAGTGGCTGCTCGACCTGGAAGACGTCCACCTGAACATCGAAAAGCGCCTGGTGGAACTGGTGGGCGACGCGGGCAAGCGCCTGCACACCGGCCGTTCGCGCAACGACCAGGTCGCCACCGACATCCGTCTGTGGCTGCGTGACGAAATCGACACGCTGCAGGTCCTGTTGCGCCAGCTGCGCCACGCGCTGGCCACGGTCGCGCTGGAAAACGCCGGCACCATCATGCCGGGCTTCACGCACCTGCAAGTCGCCCAGCCCGTCACCTTCGGCCATCACCTGCTGGCGTACGCCGAAATGTTCGGCCGCGACGCCGAGCGCCTGGCCGATTGCCGCCGCCGCGTGAACCGCCTGCCGCTGGGCGCCGCCGCCCTGGCCGGCACGTCGTTCCCCATCGACCGCGAACGCGTCGCCAAGACCCTGGGTTTTGAAGGCGTGTGCCGCAATTCGCTGGACGCCGTCTCCGACCGCGACTTCGCCATCGAATTCTGCGCCGCCGGCGCGCTGATCATGACGCACGTCTCGCGCCTGTCCGAAGAGCTGGTGCTCTGGATGAGCCCGCGCGTGGGCTTCATCGACCTGGCCGACCGCTTCTGCACCGGCAGCTCGATCATGCCGCAGAAAAAGAATCCCGACGTGCCTGAACTTGCCCGCGGCAAGACCGGCCGCGTCAACGGCAATCTGGTCGCCCTGCTGACCCTGATGAAGGGCCAGCCCCTGGCCTACAACAAGGACAACCAGGAAGACAAGGAAGGCCTGTTCGACACCGCCGACACGCTGCGCGACACGCTGACGATCTTCGCGGACATGGCCGGCGGCATCAAGGTCAAGGCCGACAACATGCGCGCCGCTGCGCTGCAAGGCTTTGCCACCGCCACCGATCTGGCCGACTACCTGGTCAAGCGAGGGGTGCCCTTCCGCGACGCCCACGAAGTGGTGGCCCACGCCGTGCGCGACTGCGAACAGCGCGGCTGCGATCTGGCCGACCTGTCCACCGCCGAACTCACGGCCTACCACCCCAGCATCACCGAAGACGTGCATCAGGTGCTGACGCTGGAAGGTTCGGTTGCCGCGCGCAAGCATGTGGGCGGCACCGCTCCCGAGCGCGTGGCTGAAGAAGCCCAGCGCGTTCTGGCGGAAACGGCGGAAGGCTGATTGCCGCTGCGGGTGATGGTTTGACTACAAGGCCCCCATTGGGGGCCTTGTTGCATTCAGCGCCGACCGATGCCGTGACTCAAAGCGGCGATGTTCAGGTTCCAACCCGCCGAGTCAGCTAGACCATGGACACGTCCAGCCTTCGGCCCAACTGACCAAGCGCCGCCTCGACCTGTTCGATCCGCGACCCGTGCCGCAGATTCAGCAATCGATCCACTTGCGGCGTATGAACGCCAAGCCTGCGAGCCATCTCGGCTTTGCGCACGCCTTGGCGAATCATTTCATTCGACAGAAACACCTTGCTGGTAACGACCGCCGGCAAGGTGACCGCATACGGCGATGACGTTTTCTCCGACGGCATCGGGATCAAGCGACGTTCATCGAAATAGATCTCCAATGCCGCCTCAAGCGCTTCCAGCGCGTTCACCTGCGCATCTTGCTCATCCTCGCCGACGCTCGTCGCTTCCGGAAAATCCGGAAACAGCACCAGAAAGGTGCCGTTCGTATCGGGAGTCAACGTGTAGGGATAGGTCAGCATGGCAGGCGCCAGCATATTGCGCTCTGCCCCCTCGCACATTCCCGATCGAGGCGAAATCAGACTAACGCACGTCGGAGGGAGAGCTTCCGTCGCTTAACCCACCGATGGCGCGTCCCCAATAACGTTGGATATGATTGCGGCTTCCCGTAGCCCGCCCACGTCCCATGCCCACCCTGAGTGCGTCGTCGAAGCACTTCCCGCTTTCCCGCGTATCCCGAATCGTCTTGGCCGTCCTGTGCATGCTGGGGACCGCCGCCAGCGGTTCCGCCCACGCCCAAACCGCCCGCAAACCCTCCCCCTACGAAAACGGCCGCCCCCTTCGCCCCGACGAGGTCGAGGTGCGCAAGGCGGAGGACGCGCGTTGGGGAGGCCCGCGGTTCCTGGGGAAGATCCAGACCCGGGCCGAATTCGATCAACTGGCGCGGGTCTACAACGCCGGCACGCCGCTGGAAATTCCGCATGTGCTGTTCGTCATCGACCGCCAGCGCAAGGACCGCATCTATTACCTGCACACGCCCCGCTATGGGCTGCACGAGACGTTCGCGCGCGAGCGGCGTCTGCTGTCGGGCGACAAGGCCAAGCTGATCGCGCAGTACAAGGATCCGAACCGGCGTCTGCTGTTCGGCACGCTGAGCTGGCAGAACGGCCTGCCGGGCTACACGTTTGAATTCTGGGAAGGCGATCTGCTGACGCCGGAACTGCTGACCCTGACCGCGCAGCGGCTGGCGGCCACGTTCTACGAACCGCTGCGTTTCAAGAGCAACTCCACCTTGCAGGAGCAGACGGCGCAGCGCGCCGGGATGGAGGTTGTCACGCAAGAGGCGCTGCTGCGCGAGCAGACCTTCCTGCCGCTGAATACGGGGCGCGCGCAGGGCCGGCTGCGCATCGTCAAATCGGTGGACGAAACGTCTGACCTGTCGCCCACCGACATCGTGGTGCTGGACGAGGTGCCTGTGGCGCTGACGCCCGTGGCCGGTCTGATCACGCAACGGCCGTCCACCCTGCTCTCGCATGTGAACCTGCTGGCCAAGGGCTGGCGCATTCCCAATGCCTATGTGCGGGACGCCGTGGCGGCGTTGCGCGAGCATGACGGCCAGTGGGTCGAGCTGACCGTGGAAAACAACGGCTATAGGGTGCAACGCATTGCACAGCCTGCGGTCAATGCCAACCAAGCGGCAACGACGCCCGCAAAAGCCGCCACGCCGCTACCCAAACCCGATCTGTCGGTGCGCGCCGTCAAGCCGCTGTCCGGCATGACCACGCGCGACAGCCGCTACTGCGGTGTCAAGGCGGCGAACCTGGGCGCGTTGAAGTCCGTGCTACCGCCCGCGGCCAACGTGCCGGACGGCTTCTGCATTCCGTTTGCCGAGTACGCGGCGTTCATGGACAAGCTGGGCGTGCCCGCGCGCGTGGCGGCGCTGGAACAACGGGCCGACTTCGTGTCCGACGCCAATGTGCGGCGCGCGGAACTGGCCAAGCTGCGCCAGGACATCGCCGACGCACCGCCCGATGCGCTGTCCGCCGACTGGCTCGCCCGCTGGAAAAAACAGCTGGGCGGCCGCGGCGTCTTCGTGCGCAGCTCGTCCAATTCCGAAGACCTGCCCGGCTTCAGCGGCGCGGGCCTGTACACAACCGTGCCGAACGTCACGCAGGCCGACGCGCTGGCCCGGGCCGTGCAGACGGTGTGGGCGTCGGTCTACAACTTCGAGGCCTACGAAGCGCGCCGCGCCGCGGGCTTCAACCAGGACGCGGTGGTCATGGCCGTGCTGGTGCAACTGGCCGCGGCATCGGACAGTTCGGGCGTCATGATCACGCGCGATCCCTTCGATGCCTCACGCCGACACGTTACGTATCTGTCGGCCAAGCGCGGCCTGGGCATCAAGGTGGTGGAAGGTAAGCGCCAGGCCGAGCAGGTCATGTATTCAAGCTGGTCCAAGGCCGTGCAGGTGCTGAGCCGATCGGCCGAAGACACGCAGCTCGTAGCCGCCGCAAGTGGCGGCGTACGAGAAGTGCCCATCGAGGGCGCCGGGCAGGTGCTGAATGACGCGCTGGTCGCGCGCCTGGCCGCCGTGGGACGGCAAGTGAAGAAGCGGCTGGGAAATGCGGACCAGGACATCGAATGGGCCGTCCAAGGCGATGAGATCCTGATCCTGCAGGCGCGGCCGTACATCGACGGCGGCCGGTAATGCATAACAAATACCAGATCAGTCCGGCGCGGCGCCCGACGCCTGCACAATCTGCTTCCATTGCATGAATTCAGCCTGTTGGCGAGCGGCCAGCTCCGCCGGGCCGTCGTGCATCATCGTGACCCCCAACTGATCGAACTTCGTTTTCAGAGCGGGATCGGCCATGACCTTGCGGATCGCCTGATGTAGCCGGGCGACTGCGCTCTCGGGCACATCCTTCGCGCCATAGAATGCCACCCACAGGTCACCCGTAAAACCGGGAATGAACTCATTGATGGCGGGGACATCGGGCAACAGCGGGTTTCTTGCGGCGCTGCTGACGCCCAGCGCGCGCAGCTTGCCGGCTTTGATGCTCTCCAATGCGGACGGCAGGCTGGCGAAAAGCATCGGCACCTGGTTGCCCATGACGTCGGCCATCGCGGGCGACACGCCGCGGTACGGAACATGCTGCATGCGCAGTCCGCCAAGTTCGTTCAGCATGACGCCCAGCAGGTGATTCAAGGTGCCCGCCCCCGCCGAGGCGTACGGGTACGTATCCGGACTGGCCTTGACCAGCGCCATGAATTCATTCATGTCCTTCGCCGGAAACGCCGGATTCACGCACAGGACATTGGGCACTTCGCCCACGGCCGCGATCGGCGCGAAATCCTTGATGGGGTCAAACTTTGCGTCTTTATAGACCCAGGGAACGATCAGCTGGTTGCTGTTCGCGGTGAACAGCACGGTGTAGCCATCTTGAGGCTCACGCAGAAACGCCTGAGTGCCCACCACCCCGCCCGCGCCGGGTTTGTTGATCACGATCACTGGCTGGCCCAGTTCCGGGCCCAGTTTTTCGGCCATGATGCGGGCCACGATATCCACGGTGCCGCCCGCCGCTGTGGGCACGACGATATTGACCGGCCGGTTGGGGTATTCACCCGCGGCCCGCGCGGCGCCCGAGACGGCTGCGGCCGCGCACAGCGCCACCAGCGCTTGCTTCAGTAACTTGAACCCCATGTCATTCCCCTTGCTGTGTCAGCAGATGATGTAGTTGTCGACCCATGGCGAGCAACCTGCGGTCGTCTCCCCAATTGCCGACCAGTTGCATGCCAATGGGCAAACCTGCCCGGTTGAAAGCGGTCGGCAGGTGCAGGCATGGCCATCCCAACACCGACCAGATCTTGTTGAAGACGCCATCGCCTGTATGGCTCAGCCCCTTGGGCGCTGGCCCCGGCGTGCTGGGCGTCAGGATCAGATCCGCGCCGCCATAGCGCGCACGCCACCCATGCCGCAGCGACGCCTGCACCGCGAGCATTTCGCGGTACTCCCCGGCGCCGATGGCCAGGCCGTGCGCCACGGCCTGCCGCAGGGCCGAACTCACGCGATCCCCAATTTGCGCCACCACCGGCATCAGGCTGCGCGCAAACTCGTAGTGCATGATGATGTCGTGCGCTCGCAGCAGCAGGACCGTTTCCGCGGCCGATTCCACGGGTTCACAGTGCACGCCATGCGCATGCCACGCTTTGCATGCGCGGGCGATTTCCCGCTGGCTTTCCGGGCACAGCGCGGCGTTGGGATTGTCCAGTTGCACCCCGATCGTCAGCGACCGCGCCGGCGCCTCGTCAGCGTGCCCGTCGGCGATCAGCACTTGGGCGATCGCCTCCGCATCCTCGACGGTGTTCGAATACCAGCCGATGGTGTCCAGCGATTCGCATGTCAGCTTCATGCCATCGCGGAACACCTGGCCGAAGCCGGGTTTGAAGCCCACCACGCCGCAGAATGCCGCAGGCCGGATCATCGACCCGCCGGTCTGCGTGCCTAGCGCCGCGGGCACCATGCCGGCGGCGACCGCAGCCGCGGAGCCGCTGGAGGAACCGCCCGGCGTATGTCCCAGCGCATGCGGGTTGCGGGTGGGCCCCGGCGTCCTGAAGGCGAACTCCGCCGTCACCGTCTTGCCCACCGGCACCGCCCCTGCAGCGCGCAGCATCCCCACGCAGCACGCGTCGAACCGGGCAGCGCCGCCGGCCAGGTCTGGCACGCCGAAGCCGGTGGGCATACCCGCCACGTCGATCACGTCCTTGACCCCGATCGGCACGCCAGCCAGCACGCCCTCTGTACCAGCCGGCGCTTCAAGCGCTTCCGGGTCCGCCGTATGGCACCAGGCGCGGATGGCGCTGTCCTGCTCGCCGATAGCCCTCAAGCTGGCGCGCGCGGCCGCCAGCGGTGCCACCTCGCCCGCGCGGACGCGACGAGATAGCGCTTGGACAGAAGGGGAATAAGGTGCGACAGGCATGGTGTATTCCAGCAAACGGCTGAACAGCTTCGATGCCGTATCTTAGGAATACAATTAATCCATGTCCAATATGTAATTTGGCATCAATTATGTCGAAATCAGAATTAATCTTCCTGGACGGCCGACTGCTGGTCCTGTTTTGCACGCTGGCCGAGGAACTGCATTTCGCCCGGGCTGCGGCGCGCCTGTTCATGACACAGCCGCCGCTCACCCAGCAGATCAAACGGCTGGAAACGCTGGTCGGCGTGGCCTTGTTCGAACGGACGACGCGCTCGGTCAAATTGACGCCCGCCGGCGAGATCATGTACGAGCGAGCGCGGCGGATTTCCGCTGATACCCAGTTGATGTTGCGCCAGGCGCGCCGTACGGCGCGCGGCGAGACCGGCTCGCTCGTCATTGGCATCACGCCCAGCGCCGCCAGTTCGCCCCTGGTGTCGGCGCTTAGCCACTACCGCGACGCGCACCCGGAAGTCCGGATCGACCTGCGCGAAATGAACTCGGTGGACATGGACCCCGCACTGCGTTCGCGAATCGTGGATGTCGCCCTGATGCGTCCGCACCCGCTGGACGCCGATATCCAGACCGCGGGCGTTCACGAAGAGCCCCTGTGCGTGGCGCTGCGTCACGACCACCTGCTGGCAAACCAGCGCGACGTATCGCTGCAGGAGCTTCTGGAGTTCCCCATGGTGGGCTATCGGCAGGACATCTCACCCTACTTCCGCAGCATGATCCAACGGCTTTTTGCACGCGCGCAACTCAAGCCATTGATCGCGCAGGAAAGCGTCATCCCCACCCTGCTGACGCTGGTGGAGGCCGGCGTCGGACCGGCGATCGTGCCCCAATCCTTGAGCCGGATGCGCCCGGATTCGCTGCGTTTTTTGCCGCTGCGCGATATCGCAGGCGAAAAAGCGCAGATCGTGCTCGCCGCGATGCGGGACCAAAGCAATCCGGCCCTGGAGGGATTTGCAGCGGCGCTGGCGCATTCCGGCTCACGCCGCTAAGCGCCAGCCCTTCCGGCGGGCGCTAGATATGCAACGCGTGCCCCAGCGCCTTGAGCGCGGCCTCCTGCACCGCCTCGCCCAGCGTGGGATGCGCGTGGATCGTGCCCGCCACGTCTTCCAGCGTCGCGCCCATTTCCAGCGACTGCCCGAACGCCGTCGACAGCTCCGACACCGCGCGCCCCACCGCTTGCCACCCCACAATCAGATGGTTGTCGCGCCGGGCCACCACGCGCACGAAGCCGTCGGTGGATTCCAGCGTCATGGCACGGCCGTTGGCGGCAAAGGGGAATGCCGCCGTCACGCAGTCCAGCCCGGCGCTTTCAGCCTCCTGCGGCGACAGGCCTGCGACCACGACCTCGGGGTCCGTGAAGCACACGGCAGGAATGGACGCTGGCTGGAAGTGGCGGCGCTTGCCCGCCACCAGTTCGGCCACCATCTCGCCCTGCGCCATCGCGCGGTGCGCCAGCATGGGCTCGCCTGCGATGTCGCCAATGGCCCAGACATCCCGCATCGACGTGCGGCACTGGTCGTCGATGCGCAACGCGTTGCCCTTGCGGTCCAGTTGCAGGCTTTCCAGTCCCCAGCCTTGCGTGCGCGGGCGGCGTCCCACCGAGATCAGCACGCGGTCGGCGGGCAGCAGCGTTTCGGCGCCGCTGGCGTCCTGCACGCGCACCGCGTCGCCCTTGCCGTTCAGTCCCAGCACCTTGCGACCCAGATGCAGCGCCACGCCCATCTTGCCCAGCGCGGCCGCGACAGGCTTGGTGAGTTCGGCGTCGTAGGTCGGCAGGATGCGGTCCTGCGCCTCGACGACGGCGACTTCTGCGCCCAGCTTGCGGTACACGGTGCCGAGTTCCAGCCCAATATAGCCGCCGCCCACCACGACCAGTTGCTTCGGGATGCTGGTGGGCGACAGGGCCTCGGTGGACGACACCACCATTCCGCCGAATGGCATGGACGGCAGCGGCGTGGGTTCGGATCCCGCCGCCAGCAGCAGGTGTTCGCACTGGATGCGGATGCGGCCCGCATCAGGCGTTTCGACTTCGGCCGTCTTGCCATCCAGCAGCGTGGCCCAGCCGCGCACGACTTCCACGCCGTTCTTCTTGAGCAGCGCGCCGACGCCGCCCGTCAGCTTGCCGACGATGCCGTCTTTCCAGGCCACGGTCTTGGCGATGTCGATGCGCGGCGCGTCGACCACGATGCCCAGCGCCGATTCGCCGGCGTAGTGACGCGCCTTGTCGAATTCCTCGGCTGCGTGGATAAGCGCCTTGGACGGGATGCAGCCGATGTTCAGGCAGGTGCCGCCCAACTGCGCGCCCTCGACCAGGATGGTGGGCACGCCCAGTTGCCCGGCGCGGATGGCGGCCACGTAGCCGCCGGGACCGCCGCCGATCACCAGCAATGTCGTTGTCTTTGTGATCTGGCTCATGCTTACTCCACGAAAAGCAGCGCGGGTTGTTCCAGCAGCGCGCGCACGGCCTGGATGAAGCGCGCCGCGTCCATGCCGTCCACCACGCGGTGGTCGAAGGACGACGACAGGTTCATCAGCTTGCGCGCCACCACGGCGCCGTTGCGGAAGGCCGGGCGTTCGACGATGCGGTTCACGCCCACGATGCCAACTTCAGGGTGGTTGATCACCGGCGTGGTGACAATGCCGCCCAAGGGACCGAGGCTGGTGATGGTGATGGTCGAGCCGGACAGTTCGTCGCGCCCGGCCGAGCCGCTGCGCACCGCCTGGGCCAGCCGCGTGATCTCGGCCGCCATGGACCAGAGATCCCGCGCCTCGGCGTGGCGCATCACCGGCACCATCAGGCCGCCGTCGCTTTGCGTGGCGATGCCGATGTGCACCGCGCCGTAGCGCGTCACCACGCCGGCCTCGTCGTCGTAGCGCGCGTTGATCTGCGGAAAATCGCGCAGCGCCACGACCATTGCGCGGGCCAGAAGCGGCAGCAGCGTCAGTTTGCCGCGCTGCTCGCCCCATTTGGCGTTGAGCTGCACGCGCAGGTCTTCGAGCTCGGTCACGTCGATTTCCTCGACGTAGCTGAAGTGCGGGATGCGGCGCTTGGATTCGGCCATCTTCTGCGCGATCTTCCTGCGCAGCCCGATGACGGGCACGGCGTCTTCGTCGTTGCGTTCGGCGTAGGCCGAGCCGGCGCGGGCGTTGCTTGCCGAGCCCTGCCCTTGCAGCCAGGCGTCCAGGTCTTCGTGCAGGATGCGGCCGGCCGGGCCGCTGCCTTGCACGTAGCGCAGTTCGACGCCCAGATCCCACGCGCGCTTGCGCACGGCGGGTGAGGCCAGCGGCTTTTCGCCGGGCTGGCGGACTGCGGCGGGCGCGCCGCCGGATTGGCGCCCGGCCGGCGACTTGGCCGACACCGGCGCGGGACCGGATGCGGATGCCGAGGTTGAAGACTTAGCAGGCGTGGAAGGTGCGGGCGTCGATACGCCGGGTGCCGATGCGCCGGGCGTCGATGCGCCGGGCGTCGATGCGCCGGACGTCGCTACGCCAGACGCCGCAGCACCACTTTCCACCAGACTCGGCCCACCCGCCCGCTGCGCCCCGTCGGCAGCAATCCCCTCACCCGCAGGCACAGCCGCCTTCGCCGCCGGCGCCGCCGCAGCGCCCGCCTTCACATTCCCTTCGCCTTCGACTTCCAGCCGGATCAGCTCGCCGCCCACGGCCATCACCTGGCCAACATCCCCGCCCAGCGAAATCACCTTGCCGACCACCGGCGACGGAATTTCGACCGTGGCCTTGTCCGTCATGACGTCGGCCAGCGGCTGGTCCTCGGCGACGGTGTCGCCCACCTTGACGTGCCAGCCCACCAGCTCGACCTCTGCGATGCCTTCGCCGATGTCGGGCATCTTGATGATATGAATCCCCATGTCATGCCTCCATCGCGCGTTTGAACGCTTCGCCGACCCGGCGCGGGCCGGGGAAGTACGCCCATTCCTGCGCGTGCGGATAGGGAGTGTCCCAACCGGTCACGCGCTCGACGGGCGCCTCCAGATGATGGAAGCAGTGTTCCTGCACCAGGGAAATCAGTTCCGCGCCAAAGCCGCAGGTGCGCGTGGCTTCGTGCACGACCACGCAGCGCCCGGTCTTCTTGACCGAGTTCACGATGGCGTCCAGATCCAGGGGCCAGAGGCTGCGCAGGTCGATGACCTCGGCGTCGATGCCGGTCTCTTCGGCCGCGGTCAGCGACACGTGCACGGTGGTGCCGTAGGTCAGCACCGTCAGTTCCGAACCCGGACGCACGATGGCGGCCGATTCCAGCGGCACGGTGTAGTAGCCGGTGGGCACGACGCTGCCCGGGCGGCCGGTCCACGGCGTAACCGGGCGGTCATGGTGACCGTCGAACGGGCCGTTGTAGAGGCGCTTGGGTTCCAGGAAGATCACCGGATCGTCGTTCTCGATGGCGGCGATCAAGAGGCCTTTCGCGTCGTACGGATTGGACGGCATCACCGTGCGCAGCCCGCAGACCTGCGTAAACATGGCCTCGGGGCTCTGGCTGTGCGTTTGCCCGCCATAGATGCCGCCGCCGCAAGGCATGCGGATGGTCATGGGCGCAATGAACTCGCCCACCGAGCGGTAGCGCAGGCGCGCGGCTTCAGACACGATCTGGTCCGAGGCCGGATAGAAGTAGTCGGCGAACTGGATCTCGCACACGGGCCGCAGCCCGTACGCGCCCATGCCCACCGCCACGCCGACGATGCCGCCTTCGGAGATCGGCGTGTCGAACACGCGCGAGCTGCCGTACTTGGCCTGCAGGCCTTCGGTGCAGCGGAACACGCCGCCAAAGTAGCCCACGTCCTGCCCGAACACGACGACGTTGTTGTCGCGCTCGAGCATGACATCCATGGCCGAGCGCAAAGCCTGGATCATGGTCATCGGCGCCGAGGCCGGACCAGCGTTGATATCGATTGCCATGGTCAGACTCCGAGCTGCTGGCGCTGCCGGCGCAGATGCTCCGGCATGTCCTTGTACACGTCTTCAAAAATGCTGGCGGCGCTGGGGACGTGGCCGTCCACCAAAGTGCCGTAGCTCTCCGCTTCCTTCTGGGCCGCCAGGATCTCGGCGTCGAGTTCGGCGCGGACTGCGTCGTGCTCGGCGTCGGACCAGATGCCCAACAGGATGAGGTGTTTCTTGAAGCGCTCGATCGGGTCGCCCAGGGGGAAGTGGCTCCAGTCGTCGCCGGGACGGTACTTGGTGGGATCGTCGGAGGTGGAGTGCGGACCGGCCCGGTAGGTCACCCACTCGATCAGCGTCGGGCCGAGATTGCGGCGCGCGCGTTCGGCAGCCCAGATCGACGCGGAATAGACCGCCAGGAAATCGTTGCCGTCCACCCGCAGCGACGCAATGCCGCAGCCCACGCCGCGGCCCGCGAAGGTCGCGCCCTCGCCGCCGGCGATCGCCTGGAAGGTCGAGATGGCCCACTGGTTGTTGACCACGTTCAGGATGACGGGCGCGCGGTAGACGTGCGCGAAGGTCAGCGCGGTATGGAAGTCGGCTTCGGCGGTGGCGCCGTCGCCAATCCAGGCCGAGGCAATGCGGGTGTCGCCCTTGATGGCCGAGGCCATGGCCCAGCCCACCGCCTGGATGAACTGCGTGGCCAGGTTGCCCGAAATCGTGAAGAAGCCGTTTTCGCGGTCGGAATACATGACCGGAAGCTGGCGGCCCTTGAGCGGGTCGCGCTCGTTGGACATGAGCTGGCACATCATCGTCACCAACGACACGTCGCGCGACAACAGGATGCTTTGCTGGCGATAGGTGGGAAAGCACATATCCCCCTTTTCCAGCGCCATGGCGTGGGCGGTGCCGATGGCCTCTTCGCCCAGGCTCTGCATGTAGAACGAGATCTTCTTCTTGCGCTGCGCGGTCAGCATGCGCCCATCGAAGATGCGCGTCTTGAGCATCGCCCGCATGCCGGCGCGCAGCAGGTCGTGGCTGATCTCAGGCGCCCACGGGCCGACGGCGCGGCCGTGCTCGTCGATGACGCGGACCAGGCTGTAGGCCAGTGGACCGGTGTCGACCGCGGCAACATCAATGGGGGGTTTGGGCACCTCGCCGGGCGGCGAAAGATGCAGATAGGAGAAGTCTGTCTTGCAACCCGGTCGCCCTGTCGGCTCGGGGACGTGCAACTTCAGCGGCCCATATTGGCTCATGTATTGTCTCCACGCTTGATCGTGTCATGCGTTTTCTTCCTACCAAGGCGTTGCCAGAGGCGTGTGACCTCGGACGCTACCGTCGACGGCTTGCGCCCGGGGATACTTGGGCAAAGCCGTTGACGAGATTAGCACAGGGGACAGGGCCGATGAGCGGGCCGCGCGGCCTTTTGGGGCCGCATTGGACTGAGGGTTTTCCTCAGGCGGCGCCGGTCCATTCCGTGACGAATTCACGGTAGTCCGGACGCTTGGCGGGCGGCACCGCGCACGCGGGCGTGCCGACGGCCAAAAAGCCCAGGAAGCGGTAATCCAGCGAGTCCAGGCCCAGCGCGTCCTGCACGTCTTCAACGTACGTGCCCAGGCCGGTGCTCCAGAACGCGGCGTAGCCCAGCATGTGGACGGCGTTCAGGATGTTCATCACCGAGCAGCCGGCGGCCAGCAGCTGTTCCTGTTCGGGGATCTTGGTGTTGCCGTGGGCGATCTTCTGGGCCACGGCGATGAACAGCGGCACGCTGGCCATCCATTCGCGGACCGACTTTTCCTTTTCGGGCGTCATGCGCGGGTCGCCGCTGCGCTTGACGGCGTCAAGCGCCATGTCCGCCAGCTTGCCGATGGCCTCGCCCTGGATCACGACATAGCGCCACGGACGCAGCGCGCCGTGATCGGGCGCAGACATGGCGGCCTGCAGGATCTGTTCGAGTTCGTCGGGTTTGGGCGCCGGCGCCCGCAGGAACTTGAAGGAGCGGCGCGAGGTCAGGGCGTGGAGCGGCGTGGCGGTCTGGTTTACGGTCATTGATCGATGCGCAAATGGGAAAGAAACAGATTCTCATAGTACGCGATGACGTCTGACCGGTCGCTGATCCCCCGGACTGCAACAAGGACATCCCGGCGGTGCGCTCAGCCCAGGTGGGTGTGCCGCTCCTGCCGCTCTTCGACCTGCATTTCGCTCAGCCCGTGCAGGATGCCGCAATCGTCCGAGTCGGGCCGCGCCGACACGCAGCGCTGGCGCAAGTCGCTCAATTGGGCTTTCAGTTGCATCAGTTCGGCGATGCGCTCGTCGACATGCGAGATGTGCTCGTCGAACAGCTTGTTGATGGGGCCGCAACCGGTGCGATGGTTGTCGGCCACGGACAGGATGGCGCGGATTTCGTCCTGCGTCATGTCCAGCGCGCGGCAGTTGCGGATGAGGCGCAGGCGCTCCAGATGCGTCTGGCCATAGGTGCGGTAGTTGTTCAACCCGCGCTCCGGGGCGGGCAGCAGCCCCTCTTTTTCGTAATACCTGACGGTTTCGACCGTGGTGCCGGCCGCCGTGGCCAATTCGCCGATACGCATCGCTGCCTCCCGGATCCGATCCGATGATTAGGGGTTGACCCTATAGTAACTCCAAGGTGTGGAATCGCGTCATCAGCTTATTTGAAGGGTCAAGCGGATGTCTTTACCTCCGGTCAAAGAACACAAACATCAGTCGGGCAAGCACGGCGGCGCCTGCTGCGGTGGCGGACACTCGCCTGCGCCGGTCGCCGTCGCGCGCGTTGAGACGCCAGGCGATGCCGCCTGCTGCGGCCACGAACATCCGAAGGCGGCGGGCGAGGCCCCCGGCCGTGGGCATGATGCGCACGCGGGTCACGACCACAGCCACGGGCACGATGCCCACACCGGCCACGATCACCATCACCGCCACGGCCATGGCAGCGAGCATGGCGCCGACACCTGCTGCGCGCCCGCTGCCGCAGCCCCGGCTGCCCAGGACGATTCCTGCTGCGGCCACGCGCATGGCGATGCGGTTCTGCAGCCGGCCGCCGCCGCGACGCTCACCGCCGGCCCCGGCCAGCTGCTTGCGCGCCTGCGCATCGGCCAGATGGATTGCCCCACCGAGGAAACGCTGATCCGCAAGAAGCTCGCCGGCGTGGACGGCGTGCATGCGCTGGACTTCAACCTGATGCAGCGCATCCTGACCGTGGTTCACGCCGACGGCGCGCTGGACCGCATCATCGCAGCCATCAAATCGCTGGACATGACGCCCGAGCCCCTGGCCGACGGCGCGGCGGCCGCGCCCGCCCCCGCCGCCAAGGCGGTGAACTGGTGGCTGATCGGCGGCGCGGGCGTGCTGGCGGCGCTGTCCGAGTTCTCGCATTTTGCCGGCGGCCCGTTGCTGCTGACCGCGGCACTGGCCGTGGCCGCCATCCTGGCCTGCGGGGTCAGCACCTATCGCAAGGGCTGGATTGCCGTGCGCAACGGCAACCTGAACATCAACGCGCTGATGAGCATCGCCGTCACCGGCGCCGTGCTGATCGGCCAATGGCCCGAAGCGGCCATGGTGATGTTCCTGTTCAACGTGGCCGAACTGATCGAAGCCCGCTCGCTGGACCGCGCGCGCAACGCCGTGCGCGGCCTCCTGGATCTGGCGCCCGACACCGCTACCTTGCGCCAGCCGGACGGCACTTGGGCAGAAGTGCCCGCCGCATCGCTGCAGCCGGGCGGCATCGTGCGCGTGCGGCCGGGCGAGCGCATCGCCGCGGACGGCATCGTCGTGAACGGCGCGTCGGCTGTGGACCAGTCGCCCATCACGGGTGAAAGCCTGCCCGTCGAAAAAGCCCAGGACGATCCGGTGTTCGCAGCCACCATCAACACCTCCGGTTCCTTTGAATACCGCGTGACCGCCGCGGCCGGCAACACGACGCTGGCGCGCATCATCCACGCGGTGGAACAGGCGCAGGGCGCGCGCGCGCCCACGCAGCGCTTCATCGACCGGTTCTCGCGCATCTACACGCCTGCCGTCGTGGCCGTCGCGGCGGCCGTGGCCGTGCTGCCTCCGCTGCTGTGGGGCCAGCCGTGGTTCGACGCCATCTACCGCGCGCTGGCGCTGTTGATCATCGCCTGCCCATGCGCGCTGGTGATTTCCACACCCGTCAGCATCGTCAGCGGCCTGACCGCCGCCTCGCGCCGCGGCATCCTCATCAAGGGCGGCGTCTATCTTGAAGAAGGGCGCAACCTGAAATGGCTGGCGCTGGACAAGACCGGCACGCTGACGCACGGCAAGCCGGTGCAGACCGATCTGCAGGACTGGGACGCCCCGGCGCAGAATCCCCACCCCGCCGCCCTGATCGCCGCCAGCCTGGCTGCCCGGTCGGACCACCCCGTGTCGCTCGCCGTGGCCACCGCAGCGCGCGAGGCCGGCAGCGCGCTGCTGGAGGTCGACACCTTCACCGCCCTGCCCGGCCGCGGCGTCAGCGGCCAGGTCGACGGCCAGACGTACCACCTGGGCAACCGCCGCCTGATGCGCGAACTGGACGTCTCCAACGCCGCGCTCGACGCCCGCTTCGACGCGCTGGAAAGCCAGGGCAAGAGCGTCATCGCGCTGTCCGACGGCAGCCGCGTACTGGCGCTGGCGGCTGTGGCCGATACGGTCAAGCCCACCAGCGCCCAGGCCATCGCCGACCTGCACGGGCTGGGCGTACGCACGCTGATGCTGACGGGCGACAACACGCCGACTGCGCAGGCCATCGCGCGCCAGGTCGGCATCGACGAAGCGCGTGGCGACCAGCTGCCCGAGGACAAGCTGACCGCCATTGAAGGCAAGCTTGCGCCGGACGTGCGGGTCGGCATGGTGGGCGACGGCATCAACGACGCGCCCGCGCTGGCCCGCGCCGACATCGGCTTTGCAATGGGCGCGGCCGGCACCGGCACGGCCATCGAGACCGCCGACGTGGCGCTGATGGACGACGACCTGCGCAAGATCGGCACCTTCCTGCGCCTGTCTCGTGCCACGCATCGCGTGCTGGTTCAGAACATCGCGCTGGCGCTGGGCATCAAGGTGGTGTTCCTGGCGCTGGCCGTGACGGGCCACGCGACGCTGTGGATGGCGGTGTTTGCCGACGTGGGCGCGAGCCTGCTGGTGGTGGCCAACGGCCTGCGGCTGCTTCGCGCCGCGCCGGCCAGCCGCTGACCCGCAAGCAAGGTGCCGCGCCGCCTCCACAGTCGGGCTGACTGCGGCGGGCTCGCTGCAGCGGGCGGCGCCGATCCAAAGCGGCCTGCGAACGCAGTCTCCACCGAAAGCCCTCGCCGCGATTGCCCGTATGATGGCGAAAAACAGAGCCGCCCCGCGCGCCATCAAGGAGACTCCCGCTTGTCCGCAGGTTCGCATTCGCCCATCCCGGAAACGTTTCCCACCTTTGAATCATCGGATTTCTCGGGCGAGGGATCCTTTTATTTCGACCTCGTGCGCCTGCAGGATCACGACGACATTCCGCGCGGCTTCCTGCACCGGCACCGCTATTACCATCTGCTGTGGATGACCGAGGCGCAGGGCACCCACCTGCTCGACTTCGAGCAGCACGCGGTGCGCGACCACTCGGTCTTCTTCCTGTCCCCGGGCCAGATTCACGCTTGGACGTCGTCGGTAAAACCCAGCGGCTACGTCATGAACATCAGCACCGAATTCTTCGCGCAGATGTTCCCGCGCGCGGACGACATCGCCAAGTTTCCGTTCTTTCACCTGGCGGGCGGCCCGCCCGTGATCTACCTGACCCGCGAGCAGCACGACGCCATGCTGCCGCTGCTGGCCGAGATCGAACGCGAAACGCGCGACCGGCAGACGGGCCGGTTTGACGTGGTGCGCTCGTACCTGCTGATCCTCCTGACGCAGCTTCGCCGCCTGTATCCGGCCGACGAACGCGAGACCGCCGCCGGTCCCAGTTATTCGCTGGCCAAGCGCTTCACCATGCTGATCGAAGAGCATTACCTGGACTTCTCGGCTATCCGCCAGTACGCCGACGCCCTGTGCGTCAGCGAGCGCCAGCTCAACGACGCGGTCAAGCGCAGCGTGGGGCGCACCGCCAGCCAGCTCGTGCAGGAGCGCATTGCGCTGGAGGCCAAGCGGCTGCTGTGCAACACGGACTTGAGCATCGCCGAGATCGGATTCCAGCTGAACATCGAGGACCCGGCGTACTTCACGCGCTTTTTCAAGAAGCACACGGCCTGCACCCCGGGCGACTTCCGCAAGAAGTACTACCGCCCCATCGAATGACGGCCCCGTCGGATGGCGGCCGTAATGAATGACGGCGCCGTTGGATGACGGCCATACCGAATGGCGGCCGCGTCGCCCGCCCCGCAAAAAAGTGCAAAACAAGCTCTGATCTGTCCTAACGCGCCCTGACCCGGGCTGCGTAAAGTTCATCCGGACTCAACCCGCCGCGCTGCGGCCAGATTGAAACTGCGATGAATGACACTTCGACATTGATGACGGGCGGCCAGCATGTGGTGCGGGCCTTGCTGGAACACGGCGTGGACACCGTATTCGGCGTGCCCGGCGAGAGCTACCTGGATGTATTGGATGCGCTGTATGCGCACCGCGAGCAGATCCGCCTGGTGTCCTGCCGGCATGAAGGCGCGGCGGCATTCATGGCCGAAGCGCACGGCAAGCTGACCGGCCGACCCGGCATCTGCATGGTGACGCGCGGCCCCGGCGCCACCAACGCCAGCATCGGCGTGCAGACCGCGTTCCAGGATTCCACCCCGATGATCGTGCTGGTGGGCCAGGTCGGCAACGACATGGTCGAGCGCGAGGCCTTCCAGGAAATCGACTACCGCCGCATGTTCGGCCAGTTCACGAAGTGGGTGGCGCAGATCGACAGCGCCGCGCGCGTCACCGAATACCTGAACCGCGCCTTTTCCGTCGCCACGTCCGGCCGCCCCGGCCCCGTGGTGCTGGCGCTGCCCGAGGACATGCTGACGGACGTGGCCCCGGCCCTGTCCTGCGGCGCGATCCAGGTGCCGCAGGCCTACCCGGCGCCCGACGCGATGGCCGGCATGCGCACGCTGCTTGCCAACGCGCAGCGTCCCCTGCTGATCGCCGGCGGTTCCGGCTGGACGGACGCGGGGCTGGCAAGCCTGACCCGCTTTGCCGAACTGAACGGCCTGCCGGTCGCGTGCTCGTTCCGCCGCCAGGACCTTTTTGATAACCACCACGCGCAGTACGTCGGCGAAGTCGGCATCGGCGTGAACCCCGAACTGGCCGAGGCCGTGCGCCAGGCCGACGTCATCCTGGCCGTGGGCGCGCGGCTGGGCGAGATGGTGACGGGCGGCTATACCCTGCTGCAATCGCCGGTGCCCAGCCAGACGCTGATCCATGTGCTGGCCAGCGCCGAAGAGCTGGGCCGCGTGTATCAACCCGCGCTGAAGATCCAGTCCGGCATGGATGCCTTTGCGGCGTCGGCGGCGGAACTGACGCCCGTGGATGCGACGCCGTGGCGCGACTGGACGCAGACGCTGCGCGGCAACTACCTGCGCTACACCGAGCTGCCCGCCGCGCGCGGAGACATGGACCCGGCGCGCGTCATTGCCACGCTGCGCGACCAGCTCGACCCGAGCGCCATTCTGACCAACGGCGCGGGCAACTACAGCGCCTGGGCGCATCGCTACTACCGCTTCAGCCAACCGCGCACGCAATTGGCGCCCACCAGCGGCGCCATGGGTTACGGCGTGCCCGCGGCCATCGCGGCCAAGCTACGACACCCCGAGCGCCAGGTGATCTGCCTGGCGGGCGACGGCTGCTTCCTGATGACCTCGCAGGAACTGGCCACCGTGAAGCAGCACCAGCTGGGCATCGTCTTAATCGTGTTCAACAACGGCATGTACGGCACGATCCGCATGCACCAGGAGGTGCACTACCCCGGCCGCACCATCGGCACGGACCTGTGCAACCCGGACTTCGTGGCCTACGCCCAATCGTTCGGCGTGACGGCCGAACGCGTGGACACCCATGAAGCGTTCGGCCCCGCGTTGGCGCGTGCGCTGGACAGCGGTTCCCCCTATCTGATCGAACTCAGTCTGGACCCCGAGGTGATCACGCCCCGGGCCACGTTGACGAGCCTGCGCGAAAAGGCGCGCACCGCCGGCGCCTGACAGATCAGGCGCGGCGTTTACATAAAAAAATCCAACACTGGAGAGAGACATGACCACAACCCTGACCCCGCGCCGCCTGGCGGCCGCCTTCCTGATGACCGCCGCCTCGCTGGGCGCGGCCGCAACGGCTGCCGCGGCTGATTTCCCCGAGCGCCCCCTGCGCATCATCGTGCCGTTCGCCGCAGGCGGCGCCACCGACGTCATCGCCCGCACCGTGGCGCAGTCCATGTCCACCCGGCTGGGCCAGCCCGTCGTGGTGGAAAACAAGGCCGGCGCCAACGGCAACATCGGCGCCGTCATGGCGGCCCGTTCCGAAGCCGACGGCTACACGCTGCTGATGGCCACGTCCAGCCACGCCATCAACGCCTCGCTCTATCACAAGCTGGACTACAACCTGACGCGTGACTTCGCCGGCCTGTCGAACCTGGCCTCGGTGCCGCTGGTGCTGGTGGTGAACCCGTCCGTGCCGGCCAAGACGCCGCAGGAGCTGGCCGACTACGCCAAGGCCAACGGCAACCGCGTGAACTACGCGTCCGGCGGCACCGGCACGGCCTCGCACCTGGCGGGCGCGCAATTCAATTCGCTGGCCGGCGCGCAGATGACGCACGTGCCGTACAAGGGCGGCGCGCAGGCGCTCAACGACCTCATGGGCGGACAGGTCCAGATCATGTTCGCCAACCTGCCAGAGGTGCTGTCGCAGGTGCAGGCAGGCCGCCTCACCCCCATCGCCGTTACCGGCACGCAGCGCCACGCCGCCCTGCCCAACGTGCCCGCGTTTTCCGAGACGGCCTATACGGCCATGAACGCGCGCTCGTGGTTCGGCCTGTTCGTGCCGGCCGCCACGCCCGCGCCCGTGGTGGAAAAACTGTCCAAGGCCATCACCGACGGCATCGCCGACCCGGCGGTGCAGGACAAGCTCAAGGGACTGGGCGCCGACCCGGTGGGCGATGGTCACACCGCCTTCCAGAAATATGTCAACACGGAAGTGGAACGCTGGAGCGTGCTGGTCAAGCAGTCCGGCGCCACCGCCGACTGACGCCCGTTTTTGCAACCGCCATCAAGGATTCATCATGCTTTACGACGTACGTACCTACACCTGCCGCGCCGGCACCATCAAGAAGCACCTGGCGCTGTATGCCGAACACGGCTACGAGGTGCAGAGCCGCCATCTGGGCAAGCCGCTCGCCTACATGCAGACCGAGACGGGCAACGTCAACACCTACATGCACATCTGGGTCTATGACAGCGCCGCCGACCGCGAAGCCAAGCGCCAGGCGCTGCAGAAGGATCCGGCCTGGGCGACCTATCTGACCAAAAGCGCCGAGGCCGGCTACCTGATCAGCCAGGAAAACCGCCTGATGACGCCGACGGCATTCTTCAAGCCCTGATGTAAAACGCCGCCTCGCGCATGAAGCGCAGGGCGGCGCGATGGTTCAGGTTTCGTTCGGCGAAGGCCGCGGCGTGTGATGCCGCGGCCTTCGCCTTTGCAGGCGGCGTCAGCCCGCCTGGTCTTCCTGCGGCCAGTCCCGCAGCACGGGCGCATCCGGCGCGCCCGGTCCCACGTCGCGCAGATGGTCGTGCTGCAACAGCGCCATCCGATAGGCATCGCGGTACGCGCCGTTGGAAAAGAACTCTTCCTTGAGCAGGCCTTCGATCTGGAAGCCGCAGCGCTCGTACACGTGGACGGCAGCGGTATTGTCCTTGTCCACCACCAGATACACCTTGTGCAGGTTCAGCACGCGGAACGCGTAGCCCACCGCAATGCGCGTGGCGGCCTTGGCGTAGCCGCGGCCCTGGTAGCTGGGCGCGATGATGATCTGGAATTCGGCGCGGCGGTGGATGTAATCGATCTCGACCAGTTCGACCAGCCCGGCCGGCTGCCCGGTGTCGTGCTCGATGATGAAACGCCGCTCGTTCTGGTCATGCAGGTGGCGGTCGTACAGAGCCACGAGTTCGTCATAGGCCTCGTAGGGCTCTTCGAACCAGTAGCGCATGATGACGTCGTTATTGTTGATCTTGTGCACAAAGTGCAGGTCGCCGCGTTCGAGCGGGCGTAGTTTGATATCGGATGCGACCGACATAGATACCTCGAAATGACCGCTGGGGTGCGGCCATTCTATGTCAAGGCCACGGGTCCTGCGTTCAGGAAACCGTTGCCGGGTTGCGAGCACACAAGTATCTCTAGGAAATACCTAAGAATCTTTATAAAATCCCTGATTCCCCCGCCCGCCGCGGACGCCCACCGCCCACTTTTCTGCGAATCCCATGAGTCGTCCCGACCCTCTCTTCGTTCAATCCCTGGCCAAAGGCTTCGAACTGCTGGAAGCCTTTGCCCAACGCCCGTCCACCATGAGCATGAACGAACTCATGGAAATCACGGGATTCGACCGCAGCACCACGCAGCGCATGACGCACACGCTGGTCACGCTGGGGTATCTGGAACGCGGCGCCGGTGGCAAGGGCTATACGCCGGGCAAGAAGATCCTGCAGCGCAGCTTTGACTACATGCGCAGCGTGCCGCTGCTGGAACGCGCCACCCCGCTCATCGCCGAGATGCAGCGCGAAACCAATGAACGCGTGGAACTGAGCCTGTTCGACGACCTGTACATCATTTTTGCGCTGCGCCGCCAGACCAAGCGTCAGACTTTCAGCAGCACGCTGGCCGGCCGCGCCCTGCCGATGGTGCAGACGGCCGGGGGCCGGGCCATCATGTCCCACCTGCCCGAAGAGGAAGTCGAGGACATCCTTGCGCGGTCCAAGGACATGCCGCTTGCCACGATTCCAAGCACGCCAAAGACCGACAACGAACCGGACCGCATCCGGGGCCTGGTTCAGCAGGCGCGCCAGGACGGCTATGCGACGGCCATCGAGGAAAGCATGCTGGGCGAGCTGAACCTGGCCGCCGCCATCCTGGATCATCGCCACCGGCCGGTGGCAGCCATACAGATCGCGGGGCTGGTGTCCGAATGGGCCTCGCCGGCGGAATTTGCGCGGCGTTATTCGCCGCTGCTGCTGACTGCGGCGCGGGGGCTGAGCGGCAAGGTCGGCCTGTCTTGACCGCCCTGCCCGCCGCCCCGACCCGTTACTTGCCCCGCCAGAACAACGGCAACGGCGCGGCCACCATGCCGTCGAACTTTTTGTCGTAGGCCTTGAACTCCGAATAGCCGCCCAGCGGCACGAACATCACCTGTTCATAAGCGCGCTGCTGGATCTCGGCGGCGACACGCTTTTGCGCATCCAATCCCGTCACCGACTCGAACTCGGCGCGCAGGCGCTGGATGGTGTCGTCCCGGGTCCAGCCCGGATAACCGCCCTCGCCCCGCCCATCCAGATTGGCGTTCACGATGGGGTTGAGCAGGTCCATGCTGGTCAGGCTGGAATGGAAGATGCTCCAGCCGCCGTCGGCCAGCGGCGCGTCCTTGCTGCGCCGCGACAGCAGCGTGGCCCAGTCCATCGACTGCACTTCCACGTTCATGCCGATACTGCGCAGGGCCTGCGCGGTGACGGGCGCCAGCGTGGACAGGCTGCGCACGTCGGTGGGATGCAGGACGACGATCTTCTCGCCGGCATAGCCGCTGTCCTTGAGCAACGCCCGCGCCTGCGCCAGATTGGCGGGTTTGGTCTGCGTGGCGCCGGCTTCGGTCTGGTAGGCCGAGATGCAGCTCAACATGGCGCCGCACAGCTTGTAATAGGCGGGATCCCCCAGCGACGCATCCAGGTAGTCGGCCTGGTACAGCGCGGCCAGCACGGCGCGGCGCACCTTCACGTTGTCCAGCGGCGGCTGCTTCCAGTTCATGCGCAGCGTGTAGGTTTCCGATGCGTCGCCATAGCTTTGCACCGTCAGGGTCTTCACGCCATCCAGTTGCGGCAGCAGGTCGGGCGCCACGTTCTCGACAAAGTCGATTTCGCCCTGGCGCAGCGCGTTCACCGCGGTCTGCGCGTCCGGCACGTTGACGACGTCGATCCGGTCGAACATGGCGACCTTGCCCCCGGCAAAGCGGCTGGCGGGCTCCTTGCGCGGCACGTAGTCCGCGTTTTTCACATACGCGGCCTTCACGCCCGCCTGGAACTCGGCCTGCACGAACTTGTACGGGCCGGAGCCGACGGTTTCCTTGATGGCTTCGGACGGCGGCGTCGCCGCGATGCGCCGCGGCATGATGAACGGCACCGGCGAACCCGGTTTGGCCAACGCGTCCAGCAGCAGTCCGTACGGCTTGGTGAGCACGATGCGGAAGGTGTCGGCCGACGGGCTGTCCATGCTTTGGGTGACGGCGGACAGGCGCGAACCGATGGGATCGCGCTGCGCCCAGCGCTTGAGCGACGCCACCACGTCTTCGCCGGTGACCGGCGCGCCGTCGTGGAACTTCAGGCCTGGCCGCAACGTGAACACGTAGGTCAGCTGGTCCGGCGAAACCGTCCACGATTCGACCATCTGCGGCTGCGGGCGCGAGGCCGCGTCCAGCGAAAACAGCGTGTCGTACACCATGTACCCGTGATTGCGTGTGATGTACGCATTGGTCAGGACGGGGTCCAGCACACGCAACGGCGCGTGCATGACCACCTTGGCATTGACCGGCTCGGCCTGGGCCGGGCAAAGGGGAACCGCCACCGCGAGGACGGCCAGGGCGGCCGCCGCAAAACCACGTTGTCTCATCGTCTTATCCCGATTCAAGGTGAAGAAGAAATGGCGGCCGCGTCCGGGCCGCGTCTGAAAGCCGTTTCAGGGTTTCGTATCAGTCTTGCGTTTCAGTCTGGTGTTTCAGTCGTGCGATTCCGTCCTGCGCTTCAGTCTTGCGATTCACTCCTGCAGCGCCTTCACAGCCCCCTGCAGCGCCCCGTCGCCCACGGGAATCCCGCACGCCCGCAGCGCGGCATCTACCCCGCCCAGCGCGCCCAGGATCATGGCGGGATGCACGTCGCCCAGGTGACCGATGCGGAACATCCGTCCTGCAAGCGGCCCCAGCCCGCCCGCCACCGCAACGTGGAAGCGTTCGCGCGCAACGGTCCGCATCGCCTCGACGTCCACGCCGTCGGCGACCGAAATGGTCGTGACCGACACCGCGCGCGCCGCGGGGTCTTCAACGAACAGCTTCAACGCGCCGCCTTGCGACCACGCATTAACCGCCGCATGCACCGCATTCGCCACGCGCCGATGCCGGGCAAACACGGCCTCCTCGCCTTCGGCCGCAATCAGATCCAGCGCTGCCCGCATGCCTGCCAGCAAACTTTGCGGCGGCGTGCCGCAAAACTTGCGGTAGAGCAGATCGCTCTTGCGCTTGGCCCAGTCCCAATAGGCGCGCGGCGTGGGATTGGCCTGCGCGGCCTGCATCGCGCGCGCGTCCACTGCGGTGAAGGACAGCCCCGGCGGTCCCATCAGCGCCTTCTGCGACGCGCCGATCGCCACGTTGACGCCCCACTCGTCCATGCGGAACGGCGTGGCGCCCAAGGATGCGATTACATCGGCCACCAGCAGCGCCGGATGGCCGCTGGCGTCCATGGCCCGGCGCACCGCCGCAATGTCGCTGGTCACGCCGCTGGCCGTGTCGGTGTGCACGGCAAAGACGGCGGCAATGCGGTGCGCCGTGTCGGCGCGCAGCGCCGCCTCGATCGCGGCCGGATCCAGCGCCTGTCCCGGGCGGGTCGGCGTGCGCAGGGCCGTGGCGCCCATCGCCTCGGCATGCACGGCCCACGCTTCCGCGAAATGGCCGCTCCCCGCCACCAGCACCTGCGCGCCGGGCGCGACCAGATTGGCAATGGTGGCTTCCCAGGCGCCGTGGCCGTTGGCGGCATACATCAGGACGTCCGCGTGCCGGGTGCCCAGCAGGCGGGCAAGGCCCGCCTCGCAATCTGCGACCAGCTCGGCCAGCCGCGGATCGGACAGATCCATGCATTGGCGGCCCATGGCCTCGCGCACCGCATCCGGCACATGCGTCGGGCCGGGTGTATGCAGGAATTGCGGACCGGCCAATGCGGCGCGGGGTGTCGTCAGGCTGTCTTTCATTCGATTGTCTCCAGGTCCGGCTCCAGCAGGCGCCGCGCGGCGGTCCATACCCGCTGCGTGTAGATCGAGGCGGTGGGCCGTTCAAACTGGCTCGCGGTGCGTTCGCACACCGCCTCCGACGGGAATACCAGCGGCGCGCCGGCCGATTGGGCCTTGACCTGCGCCTGGCAGGCGCGCTCCAGGTAATAGATGTTGACGAAGGCCTCCGCCACCGACGATCCGGCCGCGAGCAGGCCGTGGTTGCGCAGGATCATGGCCTTATGCCGGCCAAGGCTGGCGACCAGGCTCTCGCGCTCTTCCAGGTCCAGCGCGATGCCCTGGTAATCGTGATAGCCCAACCGGTTGTAGAAGCGCAGCGCGTGCTGCGTGATCGGCAACAGGCCATCGCGCTGGCACGCCACGGCGATGCCGTCGGCGGTATGCGTATGCACCACGCACGCCAGATCGTGGCGCGCGGCATGCACCGCCGAATGAATGGTGAAGCCGGCGGCGTTGACCAGCTGGCTGTCGGCGTCGCCGGGATCGACCGGATTGCCGTCCAGGTCGATCTTCACCAGGTCCTGCGGGCGCATTTCGTGAAACAGCACGCCGTAGCGGTTGATGAGGAAATGGTGTTTGGTGCCCGGCACCCGCGCGCTGATGTGGGTGTCGATCAGATCGGTCATGCGAAAGTACGCGACCAGACGGTACAGGGCCGCCAGTTCGTCGCGCACGCGGGCTTCGGTAGGTTCTTGCATGATGAGGCTCCGGTTTCTTCAGGCGTTGTTCGGCGCGTGACCGGCGACGTGGGTCGCCACATCTGCCGGCAAATCCGATGCGAGATCCGACGCAAGATCCGCCGCAAGGCCCGCCGCAAGACCAGCCGCAAGATCGGGCTGCGCGCGAATCAACCGGGCTATCGCCACGCTCCCCGCGTCGCCGCGCCGTTCCAGCTGGCGGATCACGCCCACGCGGTCGGCCACCGACTTGTCCTGGTTCAGCTTCATCTTTCCTTCCAGCCCGGCAATTGGAATCTCCAGCGCCGCGATCGCCTTCAGGCGCGGGGCCGTCAGGGTCTCGGGCATGTCCGGAAAGCGCCATTCGCCGCCCAGCGGCGTGTCGTAGCACGCCACCGTCTCCGCCAGCACCGCACGGATGGCCTCGGGCGCCTCGATCAGGCGCGGCGCGCCCCGCGCATGAACGGCGGTGTAGTTCCACGTCGGGAAGGTCTGCTGATTCACGTACCAGCTGGGCGAAATGAACGCGTGCGGGCCCTGGAACAGCACCAGCGCCTGCGCGCCGTCCTGCAGGTCGCGCCACTGCGGATTCGCGCGCGCCAGATGGGTGACCAGCGTTCCGCGCCCGCCATCGTCGCGCAGCAGGAACGGCAGGTGCGTGGCGTTCGCGCCCGCCGCGCCCACGGTCACCAGGGTGGCGAAACTGTGCGCGCGCATGAACGCGTGCAGGACGCCGTTATCGGCTTCGGCATAGGCCGGCGGGGTATACATGTCGCCCCCTAGGCCTTGGCGTGCAGCCAGCGCGCCGTGTCGTCGAAGGCTTCGCCCGCGACCGCGGCAATGGAGACGGCCTCCAGGAAGCTGTGCGCGGTGCCGGGATACACCTTCGACGCGACGTCCACGCCGGCCTCGCGCAGCTTGCGCTCCAGTTCGATGCTGTCGTCATGCAGCGGATCGCATTCGGTCACCACCAGCCAAGCCGGCGGCAGGCCTTTCAGGTCGGCGCGCAGGATGTCCACGCGCGGATCGAAGAAGTCCTTGCCGTGGCGGATGTGCATGCCGCGGAACCAGATCATCATGTGCAGCGACAGGCCGTATTCGCCGGCGCCGTAGCGCACGACCGAATTGCGGAACAGGTTGCTGCCAAAGCCGCCGTAGTTCAGCACCAGCCCCTTGATCAGCGGGACGCCTTCATCGCGCAGCGTCAGCGCCGTGCCCATGGACAGGTTGGCCCCGGCCGAATCGCCGCCCACGAAGATCTGGCCGGCATCGATGTCCAGCTCGCCCGCCGACGCGGCAACCCAGCGCAGCACGTCCACGCACTCTTCCAGCGGCTGCGGGAACTTGGCTTCGGGCGCGCGGGTGTAGTCCACCCCCACCACCACGACCCCGGCGCGTTCGGCGTATTCGCGCATCACGCGGTCATGCGTGTCGATGCTGAACAGCACGAAGCCGCCGCCGTGGATGTACATGAACGCGCCCGGCAGCCGGCGCTCTGCGGGGTAATAGACCCGCACGCGCACGGGCCCGTGACGCGTGGCCACCTGATGTTCCATCGTGCGCGCCATCTGCGGGCCGCCCTGGGCCCACGGCAGGCGCACCTTCTCGGCATTGGCGCGGCCCTGTTCGATGGACAGGGTGTCGCGGCGCGGATACTGCGACGCGTCCGCCGCCATGCGCCGCAGGAATTCGGCGATCTGCGGGTCCAGAGGCGCAGGCGTGCCGGTCGGAATGGTGAACGCGGGATCTTCGAAATGCATGGAATGTCTCGTCTTGGGTTGGCAATCGGAAAACGCGGTATCGCGGCGTCAATAACCGCGCGTCAGGTCGACTGTGTGGGCCAGGGACTCGCCCTGCCCCAGCCGGCGGATGTTGGCCACGACCTGCTCGGCCACGGTGCCCGGCGACGGCATGGTCGCCATGTGCGGGGTGACGATCACGCCGGGCGTGGACCACAGCGGATCAGCGGGATCCAGCGGTTCCTGCGCGAACACGTCAAGCACGGCCCCGCGCAGTTGCCCGCGCGCCAGGGCGTCGATCAGGTCGGCCGCGACCAGGTGTTCGCCCCGGCCGCAATTGACCACCGCCGCGCCTTGCGGCAGCGCGTCGAAGGTGCGGCGGTTCAGGATGCCGCGCGTAGCGTCGGTCAGCGGCACCAGGCACACCAGCACGTCGGTGTTGGCCAGGAAATCGTCAAAGGCGTCCTCGCCGGCATAGACGCGCACGCCATCGATATTGCGCGGCGTGCGCGACCAGCCGTTGACCGGATAGCCCATTCCGGGCAGCACGGCGGCAATGGCGCCGCCCAGTTCGCCCAGGCCCATCAGGCCGATCCGGCACTGCGACGCCGGCGTCTGCGGCGGCCGGCTCCAGCGCGCGGCACGCTGGTTCGACAGCGCCAGGTCCAGCTTGCGATGAAACGTCAGCACGCACCACAGCACATACTGCAGCATGCCTTGGGCCAACTGCGGATCGACCACGCGGCAGACCGGCAGCCCGCGCGTGCGCTGGCCGTCCAGCAGGTTGTCCACGCCGGCGGCGATGCTGTGGATCAGTTTCAGGTTGGGCATGTCGTCGTACACGCCCACGGGCGGGTTCCAGCAGACCGCCACGTCGGCATGCAGGCTGCGCGGGTCCGGCCAGACGGCGACGTCCAGCTCGGGCGCCAGTCCCTGCAACAAAGGCTGAAAGTAGGAAAGATTGGCCGATCGGCTCAACAAGGCAACGCGTGTCATCGGGGTTTCCTTCAAGCGCCGGCCAATGCCAGTCCGGCCGGGGGCCGGCTGCCCAACCCGTCCTTGCCGGGAATGGCGGCCAGCAGTTCCTGGGTGTAGCTGCTTCCGGGCCGCGTGAAGATCTGCTCGGCAGGGCCGATCTCCATGACGCGGCCACGCTGCATGACGGCGATGCGATGGCACAGCCGGGCGGCCACGCGCAGGTCGTGGGTGATGAAGATCATGCTCAGGTTCAGTTGCGCGCGGATCCGCTCGAGCAGATCCAGAATCTGCGCCTGCACGGACACGTCCAGCGCCGACACCGCCTCGTCCGCGATCAGGATCTCGGGCTCCATCATCAGCGCCCGCGCGATCGAAATCCGCTGGCGCTGCCCGCCGGAAAATTCGTGCGGATAGCGCTTGAGCGCGCTGGCATCGATGCTGACCAGCGCCAGCATGTCGCGCATCCGCGCCTGCACGCGGGCCGGGTCTTCGCCGTAGTTCAGCGGCCCCTCGGACAGCGTGGCCTCGATGGTCAGGCGCGGGTTGAAGGACCGGTACGGATCCTGGAACACCATCTGGATACGCTTGCACCACTGCCGCCAGGCCGCGCGCGACAGATTCGACACGTCCTCGCCGTTCATGACGATGCGGCCCGACGTGGGACGCGCGAAGTGCGCCAGGCACCGGCCCAGCGTCGTCTTGCCCGAGCCGGATTCGCCGACGATGCCCAGCGTTTCGCCGCGCGCCAGCGACAGCGACACGCCATCCAGCGCATTGACCTCGCGCCGCTTGGACCGGAACAGGCTGGACGTCACGAAGCGCATGCCCAGGTTTTCGACCGAAATGACCGGGTCGCCCTCGGCCAGCGGCGCACCGGCGCCGAACTTGCCCTTGGGCACCGCGTCGATCAGCTTGCGGGTATAGGGATGCTGCGGATTCGCCAGCACGTCGGCGGCGGCGCCGGCCTCCACGATGCGGCCGTGCTGCATCACGATCACGCGGTCCGCGATCTCGGCCACCACGTCGAAGTCGTGCGTGATGAACAGGATGCCGGTGTCGTGGCGCTCGCGCAGGCCGTGCAGCAGCCGCAGCACCTGCGCCTGCGACGTCACGTCCAGCGCGGTGGTCGGCTCGTCGGCGATGATCAGCGCCGGCTCCATCGCCAGCGCCATCGCGATCATCACCCGCTGGCGCTGCCCACCCGACAACTGGTGCGGAAAGGCGTGGCGCAGGGTTTCGGGAGAAGGCAGCCGCATGTCGGTCAGCAGCGCCAGCACGCGCTGGTCGACCTCGCGGCGCGACAGCGACGGGCCGTGGAACTGGAAGATCTCGGCGATCTGATCGCCTACCTGCATCAGCGGGTTCAGGGCCGTCATGGGCTCCTGAAAGATCATGGCCATCCGGTCGCCGCGCAGCGCGCGCAGCTCAGCCAACGAGGCGTGCGTAATGTCGCGGCCGGACAGCAGAATCTGCCCGCTCTCCAGCTTGAGCACGTTCTTGGGCAAGAGGCCCATCACCGCGCTGGCCGTGACGGACTTGCCTGAGCCCGATTCGCCGACGATGCACACGATTTCGCGCGGGCTGACGGTGAGCGCGATGCCCTCGGCGGCGTAACGCCGGTCGCCGGCGCCGGGCAGGCTGACCTTCAGGTCGCGGATTTCCAGAATGGGAGGTGAGGACATCGGCTTCAACCCTTGCGTTGGCGCGCCATGCGCGGGTCCAGGCGATCACGCAGCGCGTCGCCGAACAGGTTCACGGACAGGATCAGCAGCGCCAGGAAGACGCCCGGAAACAGGACGATCCACGGCGCGCGCTGGAAGAACGGGCGGCCCTCGGAAATGATGCTGCCCAGGCTGGGGATCTCGGGCGGAAAGCCCAGGCCCAGGAAGCCCAGCACGGCTTCGATCAGAATGGCCGAGGCGCAGATGAACGTGGCCTGCACCACCAGCGGGTTGATCGTGCTGGGCAGGACATGGCGCCACAGCACGCGCCAGGTCGCCGTGCCCATGCCCAGCGACGCTTCGACGTAAGGTTCTTCGCGCACCGACAGCACCACGCTGCGCACCAGCCGCGCCACACGCGGAATCTCGGGGATGGCGATGGCCGTCACCATCGTGGGAATGGTCGCGCCGCCCAGCGCCACCATGGCGATGGCCAGCAGCAGGCCTGGGATGGCCATGATGCCGTCGATGATGCGCATCACCACCGCGTCCAGCTGGCGGAAATAGCCTGCCAGAAGGCCCAGCAGCAGCCCGGCGCACACCGAGATCACGCTGACCAGCGCCGCCAGCGTGATCGACAGCCGTCCGCCGTACAGCACGCGGGAGAACAGGTCGCGGCCCAGCGAATCGGTGCCCAGCCAGTATTCGGCGCTGACCGGCTTGAGCCGCATGCGGGGCGCCAGCGCGGCGGGGTCATGCCAGGTGATCAGCGGCGCCAGCATGGCCAGCCCCACCAGCGCCACCAGCAGCGCCAACCCGGTGAACATCATGGGATCGCGCGTCAGCGCGGGCCAGAAGGAACGGGGACGATCCAGAGCAGTTGTGGTCATGTCCGGCCTCAGTAGCGGATGCGCGGATCGAGCACGACATACAGCAGGTCGATCGCCAGGTTGATGAAGACATACACGAACGAGAAGAACAGGATCGTGCCCTGCACCACCGGATAGTCGCGCGCCAGCACGGCGTCGACGATCAGGCGTCCCACGCCGGGGATGTTGAAGATGGTCTCGGTGACGACCACCCCGCTGATCAGCGTGGTGAGCGCCAGCCCGATGACGGTGACGATGGGCACCGCGGCGTTGCGCAGGGCGTGGCGGTACAGCACGTAGCGTTCGGGCACACCCTTGGCGCGTGCCGTGCGCACGAAGTCTTCGCCCAGCACTTCCAGCATGCTGCCGCGCGTGATGCGGGTGATCAGCGCCACGAACACCGTTGCCAGCGTGATGGTGGGCAACGCCATGTGGTACAGAAACGTCCCGAACCCCGACGCCAACCCCGCGTAGCCCTGCACCGGAAACCAGTTCAGCTTCACCGAGAACGCCAGGATCAGCAGATAGCCCACCACGAACGCCGGCACCGAAAACGCCAGCACCGTGACCGCCAGCGTGACGCGGTCGAACAGCCCCTTGTGCCACCACGCCGAAAACACGCCCAGCGGAATCGCGGCAAAGATGGTGAGCAGGATCGCGCAGATGGCCAGCGCCATCGTCGGCCCCAGCCGCTGGCCGATCAGCGTGGTCACCGGGTCCTTAGAAATGATCGAGGAACCCAGGTCGCCTTGGAGCAGCGCGCCCATCGCCAGGGCGTATTGCGTGGGCAGCGGGCGGTCCAGGCCCATCTCGGCGCGGACCTGCGCCACGGCTTCCTCGCTGGCCATGTCGCCGGCGATGACGCGGGCGGGGTCGCCCGGCGCCAGCCGCAACAGCAGGAACACCACGGTGGCCACCACCAGCATCACGGGGATGGCGGCCAGCACGCGCTTGAAGATCAGATTGAGCATGATGGAGATCCCTTCCCGCTACTTGGGCGAGGTCCAGAAGAGCGGAATCGGCGCATCGACCATGTCCGCGAACTTGGCGTTGTAGCCCTTGAACTTGGAGTACCCGCCCAGCGGCACGTACATCACCTGTTCATAGTTGCGGCGCTGGATGGCCTGGGCCAGTTCGCGGCGTTCGTCCTCGGTGCGCGCGGCGGCGAAGCGGCTGCGCAGCTCGTCCATGACGGCGTCGTGCGTCCAGCCGGGGTACGTGGAATCCGCGCGCCCGTCCAGGTTGGGATTGCCCACCGCAGAGATCAGATCCAGGCTGGACATGTTGGACTGGAAGATGCTCCAGCCGCCCTGATCCACGCCCTCTTTCTTGCTGCGGCGGCTGAGCAGCGTGGCCCAGTCCATCGACTGGATCTCGACGTTCATGCCGATGCTGCGCAGCGCCTGCGCCGTGACGGGCGCGATGTTGGCGAAGATGGGCAGGTCGGTCGGATGCAGCACCACCACCTTTTCGCCGGCGTAGCCGCTTTCCTTCAGCAGCTTGCGGGCGTTTGCCAGGTCCGGCGGGTTGATCTGCGTGGCGCCTTCTTCGGACGCGTAGGGCGACACGCAGGTCAGCACCGCCCCGCACACCTGGTAGACGTCCGGATCGCCGATCTGCGCGTCCAGGTAGTCCGCTTCATACAGGGCGGCCAGCGCCGCGCGGCGCACCTTCACGTTATTGAACGGCGCCTGCAGCCAGTTCATCCGCAAGGTGAACATGTTGGAGTTCTTGCCGTAGGACTTGAGCGCGATGCCCTTGGCGTCCTTCAACTGCGGCATCAGGTCGGGCGGCACGTCCTCCAGGAAGTCGATCTCGCCGTTGCGCAGCGCGTTCACCGCGGTCTGGCTGTCGGGGATGTTCAGGAGTTCCAGCCGGTCCACCGTGACGACCTTGCCGCCCGCGAACGCACTGGCCGGCTCTTTGCGCGGCACGTAGCCGTCGAACTTTATATAGGTGGCTTTCACGCCGGCCTGGAAATCAGCCTGCACGAACTTGTAGGGGCCCGATCCGATCGTCTCGCTGATCGCCTGCGAGGCCGGCGCGGAGGCGATGCGCTTGGGCATGATGAACGGCACCGGCGAGCTTTCCTTGGCCAGCGATTCCAGCACCAGTCCGTAGGGCGCCTTGAGCTTGAGCGTGAAGGTGTCGGCGCCCGTCGCGGCGAGTTCGGCGGTGGCGTTCTTCAGGCGGTTGCCGATCGTCGCGTCGCCCGCCTGCCAGCGCTGCAGGGACGCGACCACGTCTTCAGCCGTGACCGGCGCGCCGTCATGGAACACCAGTCCGGGGCGCAATTTGAAGACATAGTTCATGCCGTCTTCGGACACCGTCCACGACTCCACCATCTGCGGCTGCGGACGGCCTGACGCGTCCATCGAGAACAACGTGTCGTAGACCAGATAGCCGTGGTTGCGGGTGACGTAGGCCGACGTGAGGATCGGGTCCAGCACGCGCAGCGGCGCGTGCATCACGAACCTGGCGGTGGTCTCGGCCTGGCTGGCGGCGGGCACGGCGGCCAGCGGCGCGGCTGCGGCCAGGAACAGTGCTGCGGAAAACAGAAAGGATCGCTTCATTACTTCCCCTTTATGGTTTGGTCCGGCGCCGGCGGCGTGCCGGCGGGCCTTGATGCGGATCAGGGCAGCAGGATCTGCCGCCCCGTCCAGGGCGCGGCGCGTTCCAGCTCGGCCGCCAGGCGCAGGATCTGGTCCTCGCGTCCGAAGTGCCCGATGAGCTGGCTGGCCACCGGTACCCCTGATTCCGTCCAGTCCAGCGGCAGGCTGGCCGCCGGCTGGCCCGAGGCGTTGATCACCGCCAGGAAGGTCGCATAGCGCGACACCTTTTCGCGGAACGCCCAGAATTCGCCCTCTAGCGCCAGGTCGCCCAGCTTGGCGGGCAGTTGCGCCAGCGTGGGCGTCAGCACCAGATCGACGTCCGTCATGGCCGACTCGATCGCGCGGCCGATCGCATGGAAGCGGTTGATCGAATCCACGTATTGCGTGGCGGTCAGTTCGCGGCCCACCGACAGGCCGTCGCGGATGACCGGCTCCAGGTCGTCGTCGCGCAGCTCGCGGCCGCGGATTGCCAGGCGTGCCTGCACGGCCAGCACGATGTTCGTGGCCAGCACGGTGCCGTGGGCACGGACGAATCCCGAATAGTCCAGGTCCGGCAACGGCGCGTCGACGACCTCGTGTCCCAGTTCCCGGCACAGGCGGGCCGTGCGTTCGACGGCGGCCAGGCATTCCGGCGCGATGGGGATGCCGTTCCAGGCCTGGCGCCACACGGCGATGCGCAGGGGCTCGCGGCGTTGCTCGCGCACCGAATCCAGATACGAGCCCGGCGCGGGCGGCGCGGCGTAGGGCGACCCCGGCGCATAGCCGCTGATCCCGTCCATCGCCGCCGCCGTATCGCGCACGCTGCGCGTTAGCACGCCTTCGCAGGCCATGCCGCCCCACCCTTCGCCGCGCGCCGGACCCATCGGCACGCGTCCGCGGCTGGGCTTTAAGCCAAACACGCCGCAGCAGGCAGCTGGGATGCGGATCGACCCGCCACCATCGCTGCCGTGTGCCACCGGCACGATGCCTGCCGCCACTGCAACCGCGGCGCCGCCGCTGGAACCGCCGACCGACCGGTCCAGCGCCCGCGGGTTCAGCGTGGCGCCGCCGTTGCGGCGCGCCTCGGTGGACGGTCCCATGCACAGTTCCGATACCGTGGTCCGTGCGAACGGGATCAGTCCCGACGCTTCGAAGCGCTGGGCCAGCGTCGCGTCGAACGCGTATTCCGTGTCGTCGAACAGCGCCGAACCCAGGCTGGACGGAAAGCGCACGCTCGGCAGACCCGAATCCTTGAGCAGAAACGGGATGCCGCGGAACAGGCCGCGCTCGGTCCAGCCGCCGGCCAATTTACGGCCCGTTTCAGGCTGCACGTAGGTCAGCGCGTTCAATGGCGCGCCGCGTTCTTCAGCCAACTGCAATGCGCATTCCATCAGCTCGGCCGGCGTCACCTGTCCGCGCGCCAGCAGCCCCGCCAACGCCAATCCGTCCTGCCCTTCGTACTCGTCTGTCCGCATGACTTCCCTGCAACCTTGATGCGCCTGGGTGGCCGGCGCGATAGCCCGCATCCGATTCGATGCCCTGCTTTTGCCGCCTACTTTTTAGGTATTGTTTAGCAATACCGATGTAGTTCATAAAAATATTCTAAGCGAGCAACTTCGGGGCACGCAACGCGCGATGCATCAGGGATTTCCCGCGATGGCGGGCTCGTCGAGGCGTTGGCGCGTTGTGCCGCGGACATCGGTATTGCCGATCGCAGCGCCGCCCCCAATAATTTCCGCACGCTCGAATTACCCTCCTCTCATCGGCAAGGAAATACGCTCATGCACATCCTGGTTGCTGGCTTCCAGCACGAGACCAACACCTTCGCGCCCTCCAAGGCGGGCTACGACAACTTCGTGCGCGGCGAAGGTTTTCCCGCGATGGTGCGGGGCGCGGACATGATGGCTCTACGCGAGGTCAACATTCCGGCCGGCGGCTTCATCAACGCGGTGGCCGCGGAAGGCCACACCGTGCAGACCGTGATCTGGGCAGGCGCCAGCCCGTCTGCCCATGTGACGCGCGACGCTTACGAACGCATCGCCGGCGAGATCCTGGACGCGGTGCGGGCGGGCGGCTTTGACGCCATCTATCTGGACTTGCACGGCGCGATGGTTACGGAACATCTGGACGATGGCGAAGGCGAACTGCTGGCCCGCGTGCGCGAGATCGTGGGATCGGACGTGCCGGTGGTCGCCAGCCTGGATCTGCACGCGAATGTCACCGCGCAGATGCTGCATAGCGCCGACGGCCTGGTGGCGTTTCGCACGTATCCGCACGTGGACATGGCCGACACCGGCGTGCTGGCCGCGCGGCTGCTCATGGCGCGCATGCAGGCCGGCGGCAAATGGACCCGCAGCGAACGCCGCTTGCCCTTCCTGATTCCCATCAACGGCATGTGCACGATGCTCGAACCCTCGCAGGGCGTGTATGCCTTACTGGGCGAACTGGAACAGACGCCCGGCGTCGCCTCCGTATCCTTCGCGCCGGGCTTTCCCGCCGCGGATTTCCCGGAGTGCGGGCCGGTGGTGTGGGCCTACGGCACGGACGCCGCAGCGGTCGAGCAGGTCACGGAATCGCTGTATGCGCGCGTGCTGGCGCTGGAACCCGAGTGGTCGCCGGACTTTCTGGAACCGGCCGAGGCGGTGCGCCGCGCGCAGGCCCTGGCCGCGGAAGCGACGCGGCCCATCGTCATTGCGGACACGCAGGACAACCCCGGCGCGGGCGGTGACGCCAACACCACCGGCATGCTGCGCGCGCTGGTGGAAGCGGACGCGCAGAACGCGGCGTTGGGCTTGCTGTACGACCCCGACGTGGTGCGTCAGGCAACAGCGGCAGGCGTCGGCGCGACCGTCGCGCTCAAGCTGGGCGGTCAGTCCGGCGTCACGGGCGACGCGGCCTTTGAAGGCGAATTCGTGGTCGAGACGCTATCCGATGGCAAGCTGCGCTTTGACGGACCGATGATGAACGGCATGGACGTCGACCTGGGCGGGACGGCCACGCTGCGGATCGGCGGCGTGCGGGTGGTGGTCAGCGCCGGCAAGGCGCAGATGCTGGACCGCAACCTGTTCCGCGTCGGCGGCGTGCAGCCCGAGGAAATGGGGATATTGGTGGTGAAAAGTTCGGTGCATTTCCGGGCCGACTTCCAGCCCATCGCGCACGAGGTGCTGGTGGCCAAGGCGCCCGGCCCGATGCAGGCCGATCCGGCGGATCTGCCGTGGACGCGTCTGGCGCCCGGGATGCGGGTGCGGCCGCAGGGGCGGCCGTTCGCGGCGGCGTAAAAACGGCATGGCCGGCGCAAAGGCGCCGGCCATATTGACGAAGGCGGCCATCGTGGCCGCCATCAAGCGGTACTACTTCAGCTTGCCCTGCGGGCTGACGAAGTCTTCCAGCGTCAGTCCCTTTTCCTTCAGGATCGCCTCCAGCAGCGGTTGCAGCTTGCCCAGGCTTTCCTGAACGGTCTCGCGCACGGTATCGACGATGACCTGCGTGCTGCGCTCGATCTCGATGTTGACCGCGTCGCCCACCTGCTTGTCCTCGAAGACCGTCATGCGGCGCGTCTCGGGAATCAGCCAGACCTCGAACCAGCCTTCGGCGCGGTTCACTTCCGACACGGTCAGGCTGGCGCCGTTGATGGCGATATAGCCCTTGGCGAACACGTATTTGCGGAAGGCCTCGGGAATGCTGAAGCGCATCAGGCGATTGGTGTCCGACGACTTCACCATCAGCACCTGCGACGTGAAGTCCACGTGGCCCGACAACGGATGGCCGCCGATCTCGGCGCCGTCCTTGGCCGCCCGCTCTACATTCGCGCTGTCGCCCTCGCCATAACTGCCGAGCGTGGTGATCGCCAGGCTTTGCAGCATGACGTCGAACGTGGCTTGGTTTTCGGACAGGATTTCCGTGACGGTCAGGCAGACGCCGTCCGT
The DNA here is from genome assembly GCF_040775605.1 of Achromobacter animicus. Lineage (NCBI taxonomy): Bacteria > Pseudomonadati > Pseudomonadota > Betaproteobacteria > Burkholderiales > Alcaligenaceae > Achromobacter > Achromobacter animicus. The sequence continues at coordinate 2,372,434 of NZ_JAYGJK010000001.1, read as the reverse complement.
CGACACGCTGGCGCCGATGGCCAGGTCAGTGCAGAAACCAGGGGGGAAATCCAGCGTGAAGGTGCGCAGGCCTTCGCGATCGGCGATCTTTGCGATCTTCGCGGTGCCTTGAACAATACCGGTGAACATACGGATCCTGAATGCGGGGCGGCAGGCCCCGGAAGCAAAACATCAACGTTAACCGATATTTTGTTCGGGTCCTTGCTGGGGGCCGCTGCCCGGGCCATTGCCCGGGTCATTGCGCGGACGCGCCGCCCCCGCGCCGGGATCAGTGGCGGATCGCGATGGTCTTCAGGCTGGTGAAGCCGTACAGCGCCTCAAAGCCCTTCTCGCGGCCGTAGCCCGACTGGCGCGAACCGCCGAACGGCAGTTCCACGCCGCCGCCCGCGCCGTAGTTGTTGACGAACACCTGGCCGGCGCGCAGCTTGCGGGCCAAGCGCATCTGGCGGCCGCCGTCGCGCGTCCACACGCCCGCCACCAGGCCATACAGCGTGCCGTTGGCGATTTCCAGGGCTTCTTCCTCGGTGTCGAACACCATGGCGGCCAGTACCGGGCCGAAGACTTCTTCTTGCGCCAGGCGGCTGTCGGGCGGCACATCGCGGAACAGCACGGGCGTCTGATAGAAGCCGGCCTCGGGCGTGCCGTCCTTCAGCTTGCCGCGCGCGGCGACCTTCATGCCTTGCGCCTCGGCTTCGGCCAGGAAGCCGCGCACGCGGTCCTGCTGGCGCGCGTTGATCAGCGGACCGACATCCAGGTCCGCCGCCGCCGGTCCGGTCACCGTCGCGGAAAACGCGTCCGACAGGCGCTTGAGCACGGTTTCGTACACGCCTCGCTGGATCAGCACGCGGCTGCCGGCCGAGCACGTCTGGCCGGCGTTCTGGATGATGGCGCCCAGCAGCACCGGCATCGCGGCGTCCAGGTCGGCGTCGTCGAACACGATCTGCGGCGACTTGCCGCCCAGTTCCAGCGTGACGGGCACGTGGTTCTCGGCAGCGGCGTGCGCGACCATCTTGCCGGTCTGCGGCGAGCCCGTGAACGAGATGTGGTCGATGCCCGGATGCGCGGACAGCGCAGCGCCGGCCTCATGGCCGTAGCCCGTGACGATGTTCAGCGCGCCGGCGGGCAGGCCGACTTCGGCGGCGATCTCGGCCAGCTTCAGGAGCGACAGGCAGGCATCTTCAGCGGGCTTGACCACGCACGCGTTGCCCGCCGCCAGCGCCGCGCCGACGCTGCGGCCGAAGATCTGCAGGGGGTAGTTCCACGGCACGATGTGGCCGGTGACGCCATGCGGCTCGCGCACCGTCAGCACGGTAAAGCCCGGGGTGTAGGGAATGGTCTCGCCATGCAGCTTGTCGACCGCGCCGGCATAGAACTCGAAATAGCGCGCCACGGCGGCGGCATCGGCGCGCGCCTGCTTGATGGGCTTGCCCGTGTCGGCCGATTCCAGCTGCGCCAGTTCCTCCTGGCGGTCCAGCAGCGCAAAGGCAATCTTCATCAGCAGGCGGCTGCGGACGGCGGGCGCCATCTGGCCCCACTCGCCTTCGAACGCCTGGCGCGCGGCCTGCACGGCACGGTCCACGTCGGCCTCGTTCGAGCGGGCCAGTTCCTCGAAAGGCTTGCCATCGGACGGGTTCAGGACGGGAATGGTTTCACCGGTGGCCGCGGCCACCCATTGGTTGGCGATAAAGTTCTTCTGAGTCACGATGTGCGGAGTAAAGTAGCGGCCGAACGGCCGGTTGGGGGAAGCTGCATGTCTCGGTGCGCTTGCCGGCAGCTGGGCTGGCCGCGCCGCCGGCGCGTCGTGCGCGCGGGCGTTGTGGTTTGAATGGCAAGGTACGGGAGGCCTCCGCAACTTGTCAATTGAAATGACAGCTTTAATCCCAACCTTCAGGATATTTTTCTGGATGATCGGGTTATCCCTAATATTTCAGGGGCTTAGCGGCCCAACGGTTAGTCATGCCGCATGACAACCTGTCCCTACTTGAAGGAGCGCCCGATGAGCAACGTACGTGACCCGCAGCTTGAATCGCTGCTGGCCGCGGCTGCCCGCCCCCGTCCCGAACTGGACGTGCTGGCCGAGGTGGCGTCAGGCCTGGGCTATGTCCGCGCCGAGCGCTTTGCCGAGCGCGTCTACGAAAGCCTGTTCTATGCGATCGCCACCGGCAAGATTGCCCCCGGCAACAAGCTGCCGACCGAACTGGAACTGGCCGCGCTCTTTGAAGTGTCGCGGCCCGTCGTGCGCCAGGCGCTGGACCGGCTGCGTGAAGACCAGCTCGTGGACTCGATCCGCGGATCGGGCTCCTACGTGAAGTCCAAACCGGACCTGATGGGCGGCATGCCCGCCGTGGACCCCGCGCGCCGCGTGGGCCACATCCTGGAAGGCCTGGAACTGCGCATGGTGATCGAGCCCGAATGCGCGCACCTGGCCGCACTGCGCCGCACACCCGAAGACCTGCAGGAAATGGACCGCATGCTGACCGGCTACGAAGAGGCCGACGCGTCCGGCGCCATCGCGCACCATCACGACTATGGCTTTCACCGCGCCATTGCCACGGCCACGGGCAACCAGCGCTTCGTGCAGGTGCTCAAGTCCCTGGAATACGACGTGAGCCACGCCGTGAACGTCATGCGCCATCTGGTCCACAGCGAACCCTGGAAGCGCACGCGCGCCGCCATCGACGAACACCGCCACATCTACAGACTGATCCGCGATCAGGATGCCGAGGGCGCGCGCAACGTCATGCGCGCCCATATCGAAAAAGCCCGCAGCCGCATGCTCAACAGCGGCTCGGAACATTGAGCAGGAAGCCGTACCCCATGTCATCGCAACGCCCGCAACTGAACCTGAACCAGCAACTCGTCATCGTCACCGGCGCCAGCCGCGGCCTGGGCGCCGCCATCGCGCAGGCCTTCCTGCGTGAAGGCGCCAAGGTCGTCATCAACTATCTGAACAGCGCAGAGCGCGCCGAGGCTCTGGCGGCTTCCGCCCCGGACCGCGCCCTGGCCGTGCAAGCCGACGTGCGCGACCCCGCCGCCGTCGCCGCCCTGGTCGCCCGCGCCAGCCAGCACTTTGGCCAGCCGGTCAGCACCATCGTCAACAACGCCCTGCCCGCTTTCCAGTTCAACGGCGACGCCCGCCCTCACGCCGACACGCTGGACTGGGCGCAGATGAACGCCCAGATCGAAGGCAGCGTGCGCGCGGCGCTCAACACCACGCAGGCCGCCCTGCCCGGCATGCGCGCCGCCGGCGGCGGCCGCATCATCAACGTCGGCACCAACCTGGTCCAGAACCCGGTCGTGCCGTACCACGACTACACCGCTGCCAAAGCCGCACTGCTCGCCTTCACCCGCACGCTGTCCCACGAACTGGGCGCGGACGGCATCACCGTCAACATGGTGTCCGGCGGCCTGCTGCGCACCACCGACGCCTCGGCCGCCACCCCCGACGCCGTCTTCGAGATGATCGCCGCCGGCACCCCGCTGCGCGAAGTCACCACGCCAGAGCAATTTGCGGATGCCGTGCTGTTCTTCGCCAGCCCCTGGTCGCGCGCGGTGACCGGGCAGAACCTGATTGTCGACGGCGGACTGGTGAAGGGTTGATCGCCGCATCCGGGAAGCCCCCCGGATGACGCTAATGCGTCGTGTGTTACGGTGGACCGGCAAATCCACCGCAACCCAGGAGGCAAGATGAAGACACAGATCAGTTATCGAAAGCTCGACGGCAGCGACGGCGTGGCGCTGGTCAATGGCGGGATATCCGAGACGCAGCAGGCAAAGCAGGAACTGGCGAATTGGCTGGACCTGCCGGCGGCGGACGCGGCGGGCGGAAATCCGGAAGATGTCGACGGCCGGCTGCGGCGCGGCGGAATCGAGCCGGGATCGGTTGAGTTCAATCACATCAGCGAATAGCAAAAGCCAAAACCCCGATTCGCAGGAATCGGGGTTTTTTCTTGCGGGTGTCAGACACCTTGCGCGGCGGTGGCGCTTCGTTGGCCGGTGTCTGACACCCCAATGAGACGCTGCCCCGAACTGGCGATCGCCTCCCGCGGGTGTCAGACACCCAATATGCGCAGGCCGGGCAAAAAAGCGCGTCATGGCGGCGCGGTATCATTCCGCATCTGCATGGGGCGGCCTCGCCCCCCCGAATTGCTCTCGTTTCAACGACACCATCGAAGCCGGATTTGAAGCCATCGGCCCGTCACGCCGACGCGATGCCGCGAGAGCCGCGTAAACAAACATCTGAACAAAACATGAAACTCGCCACCTGGAACGTCAACTCCCTGAATGTGCGCCTGCAACAGGTCCTCGACTGGCTCGCCGCCAATCCCGTCGACGTGCTGTGCATCCAGGAACTCAAGCTCACCGACGACAAGTTCCCCGAGGCGGCATTCAAGGAAGCCGGCTACCACGCTGTGTGGGCCGGCCAGAAAACCTACAACGGCGTCGCCATCATTTCCCGCGTGCCCGGCACGACGATGGTGCGCAACATCCCCGGCTTTGAAGACCCGCAGCAGCGCGTCCTGGCCCTGACCCTCCCCAGCCCCGAAGGCGACGTGCGCGTCGTGTGCGCCTATTGCCCCAATGGCCAGTCGGTCGGGTCCGACAAGTACGCGTACAAGCTGGAATGGTTTGAAGCCATGCGCAAATGGCTGGCTGAAGAGATCAAGCAATTCCCCCGCCTGGCCGTGCTGGGCGACTACAACGTCGCGCCCGCCGACGAAGACGTGCATAACCCCGAAAAGTGGGAAGGCCAGGTCCTCGTGTCCGAACCCGAACGCCAGGCCTTGCGCTCGCTGATCGACGTGGGCCTGACCGACTCGTTCCGCCTGTTCGAGCAGCCGGAAAAGTCGTTCACGTGGTGGGATTACCGCCAATTCGCGTTCCGCCGCAACGCCGGCCTGCGCATCGACCACGTGCTGCTGTCCGCCCCCTTGGTCAAGCGTTGCACCGCCTGCGTGATCGACAAAGAACCCCGCCGCAACGAGCAACCGTCGGACCACGCGCCGGTCATCGCCACGCTCGCATTTGTCTGAAAAATATCGGCGCCGGCGCGTGTTGCGCAGCCGGGGGGAATTCCTGTATATTTCTGGTCTTGCTTGATTTGGGGCGGTAGCTCAGCTGGGAGAGCGTCGCGTTCGCAATGCGAAGGTCGGGAGTTCGATCCTCCTCCGCTCCACCAAATTCCAGACGGAAAAGCCTTGGACACTTTGTGTGCCAAGGCTTTTTTGTTTCTACGGGCAGGATCTCTACGGCCCGTAGGTGGAACCTACAGCCCGCCTACGGAACGGCAAGCGCGACGGCGCTAGGCCGTTTCACCGGCAAGGCTTCAACGTGTGCAGATCCAGCAGCGTGAACCGCCCCCCGTCCTGCCAACCTCCCGTGTCGATGTAATACACATTGCCCAACTGCGCCGGCTTGCGCAGCGTCATGTGTCCGTGGACCACCGCACGGACGTTTCGGACAGGTTTGGCATATTGCGTTCGATAGCGGTCGATGGACCACAGGCACGCGTCTTCATCGTCCAGACTGAAGCCGGCGCCATGAATGGCTTGCCAATCGTCATAGGGAAAGTCGGCATGCACCAGACCGACGACACCGCCCGGCGTTTCCACCTCGATGGCCAACGGCAAGGCATTCAGGCATGTAGCGATGCGGACCTGGGTGTCGCCATCGCACGCGTCCAGCCATTCCCCGCCATGGAGGCGATGATCCACGTCGGGAATGGGGTTGTTCATGGCGCGCCGCCACGTCATGAGGTCGTGATTCCCGCAGATCGCGTGAAACCAGGGGCGCTCCAGCCAAGCCAGCACCTCGGGGGACTCTGGCCCGCGATCGACGAGATCGCCGACGGCGAACAAGCGGTCATGCTCGGGGGAAAACCGGGCTGCGGCAAGCGCGGCTTCAAGCCGGCCGAAATGGCCGTGAATGTCGCCAACGGCGAGATCGCGGCCTTTGGTGTTTAGACCAAAGCGCTCTACACGCAGATTTCCGGACCTTTGAGCTGCTTCCACCCGACGTCCCCCGAATCATCCTTATAAGTTGAGGGCTGTCCGAAATTTGTAGGCAAATTTCGGACAATCTGCGAGTTTACGCGGCTCTGCCTGCCCCCCCCTCAAACCGTCTCCTTATCCAACCGCCGCACCGCCGCGCTCAGCGTCGAGAAATCAAACTCCTTCCGTCCGCGCATCACCAGCCGGATCAGCACCGTCGTCACCACCGGCACAAACGCCGCCAGCAGGAACGATTCCAGCAGGAAGGTCGGCTTATCCCCCGGCGCGGGGAAGAAGAACAGGCCGGCGATCAGCCCCGTGATGGTGGCCGTGGTCGCCGTGAATCCATCGTGCTTGCGGCTGAAAAGCCCGTAAAACACCGGGAAGGCGGCGGCCGAGCACAGCAGGTCGGCCAGCAGGAACAGGTACAGCACGCTGTAGCCTTGCGACGCCACGATCATCACGGGGATCGCCATCAGCAGCACCAGCCACCGCGCCAGGCGCTTCATGGTGGCGCCGCCGGCGTTGGGCATCAGGCGGCGCAGGTCGACCGCGATGATGCTGGACACCGCGCTGATGGCGGTGTCGGCGGTGCTCATGACCAGGGACAGGCCCAGCGGAATCAGGGCGATGACAAACCACGCCGGGGCGTGCGGCATGATGACGCTGAACAGCGCGATCGAGCTGTCGCCCTCGGGCGCCAAACCGACGAACGCCAGGCCGAACAGGCCCATCAAAAAGATGAACGGCGCCACCAGCACGCCGCCCAGCAGAAAGCCGTTGCGCATCGTGCGGGTGTCGCGGGCGGCGTAGATGCGTTGCCAGTTGCCTTGATGGAAGATGCCGGTCAGCAAAATGGCGACAAAGAAGGTCAGCCCCGCCTTCACGCCCACCGGGTCGGTCAGGTCCAGCAGTTGCGGCGCCTTGGCCTGCAGGGCTTCGATAGTGGGCAATGCGCCACCGGCCGCCTGCCAGCCGACGACGCACAGCACCACCAGCAGCGGCACGATGATCAACATCTGCACCTGATCGGTGAAGATGGACGAGCGCAGGCCGCCGTAGGTGGTGTAGAGCAAGGTCGTCCCCATCACGATGGCGGCGGTGGCCCACAGGGGCACGGGCGCCAGCATCGCGACCAGCTTGGCAATGGCGGTAACCTCGGCCGACAGCGCGATGAACAGGTAGAACAGCATGATGAAAAGCGCCAGGCCGTACATGGGCCGGCCGTAGCGCGCCATCAGGAATTCGGTCAGCGTGTGACCGTGCGGGATCAGTTCGCGCATGCGCCGGCCCAGCGGAATCATGACCAGGCGCGGCGACATCGACCCGAGCGCGTAGCCGATCACGGCGGCCAGCCCGCCCCAGGTTGCGGCCTGCGCCGGCGAAAAGAGAATCCATGCGCCCAGCGTGGACGCCATCAGCGTCAGGATCGTGCCAAACGACCCCTGGCTGTTGCGCGCGACGATGTAGTCTTCCAGGGTGCCGCGCTTGCGCCGGGTGTACAGCACGCTGGCCACGGCGAAGCCGCCCGAGAACAGCAGCAGCCATACCAGGGCAGTGGTTTGGGTCAACATGAAGGTCGGTCCTCCCGCGGGCGGCCTGAGGCCGGACGCGTAACGCGGCGGCCCGCCGTCAGGGAGGCCGCAAGATGAATGGAATCAGGGAGGGCGCGCGAGAGACTTGCGGAGTCCTTCCCTTCGCCGGCATTACCCGGATCAGGTTCAAAGGGTTACCGCGTTGACGCGGAATCTCAGCCCGTACAGGGCTCCCCCAGGAATTGCCGCAAGGTTAGGAGAGCGGCGCGGCGATGTCAACGCGCGGCGTGAGAAACGTTGGGCCGGGTATGCCGGGCAGGCGCCGCGGCCGCGCGAGCCCCGCCGACCGCAACGGCGCCCGCCCGCCGTTTTATGCTAAGTTCGCCCGCTTGCGGCACCCGCGGGCGTGCCGGACGCGGCAGTCAATGACGCAATCAATGACGCAATTGATGACGCAACTGATGAAGCAATCGACGAGCTGATCGCCATGATGCACCTGAACCTGTTCATTTTCGGCTGCGGCCACCATCGCGCGGCCTGGCGCCACCCGGACTCGGCGGCCGAGCGGCTGGGCGACATCAGCTACTACGAAAGCCTGGCCCGCACGGCCGAGCGCGGCAAGCTCGACGCCATTTTCTTTGCCGACGGCCAGTCGATGGACAACATCGGCGACGGGCCGCGCTGGTATCTCGAACCGCTCACCACGATGGCCGCGATCGCCCGCGCCACCACCCGCATCGGCCTGATCAGCACGGTGTCCAGCACGTTCTTCACGCCCTTTCATGCGGCGCGCATGGTGGCCTCGCTGGATCACATTTCGGGCGGTCGCATGGGCTGGAACGTGGTGACCTCGATGTTCGACGCCGAGGCGCGCAATCACGGTTACGAAGCCATGCCCGGCCACGACTGGCGCTACGCGCGCGCCGAGGAATTTGTCGACGTTGCGCTGAGGCTGTTCGACTCGTGGGACGACGAGGCGCTGGTCATCGACCGCAACGGCCACTTCGGCGTGCCGGACCGCCTACACAAGATAGATCACCACGGCGAACACTTTCTGGTGGACGGCCCGCTTACCGTGCCGCGACCGCCGCAGGGGCATCCGGTGCTGTTCCAGGCGGGCGCCTCGGATCAGGGCCGCGATCTGGCGGCGCGCCGCGCGGAAGCCATCTATGCCGTGGCTTACGACTTGCCCGCCGCGCAGTCCTATTACCGCGACATCAAGCAACGTGTCCGGGCAGCTGGCCGCGACGCGTTCGTGCCCATCATGCCGGGCCTCGTGACCTATGTCGGCTCGACCGAAGCCGAGGCCCGCGCCAAGCAGCGCGAATTGGACGAACTCCTGCCCGCGGACGCCTCATTGCGCCAACTTGGCACGTTCGTCCTGCAGGATTGTTCGGGCTGGGAACTGGACGCGCCCGTGCCGCCCCTGCCCCCGCTGTCCGAGTTCACCGGCCCCAAAGGCCGTTACGGCACCATCCTGCGCATCATCGAAACCGAGCAGCCCACCGTGCGCCAGTTGCTTGGCCGGCTGGCCGCGGGCGGCGGGCACTGCACGATGGTGGGCACGCCGGAGCAGATCGCGGACCGGATGGAACATTGGTTCAGGAACGAGGGCGCCGACGGCTTCAACCTGATGCCCCCGTCACTGCCGGGCGGCATCGACGACTTTGTGGAGCAGGTGGTGCCGGTGCTGCAACAGCGCGGGCTGTTCCGTAAGGACTACGAACACGCCACGCTGCGCGGACATCTGGGCCTGGAACGACCGGGCCGCTGAGAGGGCAGACGCCGGACCGATACGCGTGCCGATCAGGTTGTCTGGGTCAATGGTTCGCGTTCGGTTTCGGGGACACGCGGCCGGGCAGCCGGTTGCGGCCGGCGCGCGCGGGTGGCGATCCAGTCGTAAAGGCGAACGCCAGGCTCGCGCATCAAGGCGGTGACTACGCCGCTGACCACCAGCCCCAACACGATCAAGGGTAGCCAGGCCATCATGACGCACGCTTGCAGATTGCGGCGGCCGTTCCGCAAGAGCTTGATCGGCACTTCGGCGCGTCAACCGTGATGGATTCGCGGGCTACCGCGCACTGCCTGATCTTGTCTTCAATGAGGATGTTGCACATACAAAAACTGCCGCCGCAGGCAAGCATGACTGCCCAGGGCGAAAATTCAAAAATGTAATGTAGCGTAGATTATGTTTCTACAAGCTTCACGAAACGGGGTGAAATCAAAATCCGCGTGACTTTCTGGCCTGCCCGGCGCCGCGCCGGCATGCATGGACGCAAAGCATGACGCTATGCCACCTACAAGTCGGGATACTTGCTCACGATCTCCAACACGCCGTTGATGACGAACTGCACGCCCATGCAGACCAGCAGGAATCCCATCACGCGTGAGATCGCCTCGACACCGCTCTTGCCGATCACGGCGACGATGCGGCCCGCGAAATGCAGGCAGACCCAGAACAAGAGCCCCAGCAGCGCAAACACGATGACCGGGGCTACGCCCACCACCCAACGCGCATAGTCCGGTGCAATGGCCGAATCGACCGACGACGCGCCACTGATGATCATGGCGATCGTGCCGGGTCCTGCCGTGCCGGGCAGGGCGAGAGGCACGAATGCGATGTTGGGGCTCTGGCGCTCCTGCGCGTCGGCCGCGGCCTCGGCCTCCAGGGCGCGCGGCTGGTCCGACGGAAACAGCATGCTAAAGCCGATGCTGACCACGATCAGTCCGCCCGCAATGCGCAGGCCGGGGATGGAAATGCCGAAGGTGTGCATCAGCAGCGCGCCGGCGTAGTAGGTCACCAGCATGATCCCGACCACGTAGAACGCCGCCTGGGTCACCTGCTTCTGCCGTTCCTTGAACGGTATCTGCTGGCCAAGCGACAGCAGCAGCGTCATGGACGTCAGCGGATTGGCCAGCGGCAGCATCAGCGCCAGACCCAGGCTGACGAGCTTGCCCAGTTGAATCAGTTCATCAATCATGTCCGCTCGCTAGAGTGTGCGCGCCGTCTACTCTACCTCACGCGGCCCAGCAACTCGGTCCACGGGCCGCGGCTGACCCGCGCGACCCAGAACGCCGCTCACCGTGACCACGCCGCGGCCATCGCCATGAGCATCGGCGCGGCTAATCATCAGCATCCATTAAACTGATGCAATTCCCGCAGCGGGCCGTGCTGCCTAGCATACAAGCGCCCGTTGCCTGCGGCTCTGCCGCGGCGCATTGCCATTGCCACCCGGAGTTTCCTCTTGACCGACCTCTTCCAATTCAGCCGCGGCACCGCCCCGCTGCTGATCTCCATTCCCCACCTCGGCAGCCAGATTCCCGACGCGCAGCGTCCGCACATGACGGACGTTGCCCTGCAATCCGGCGACACCGACTGGCATCTGGACACCCTCTACCAGTTCGCCCAGGCGTTGGGCGCGTCCGTGCTGGGCGCGCGCTATTCGCGTTACGTGGTCGACCTGAACCGCCCGCCCAACGACGAAAGCCTGTATCCCGGGCAGACCAAGACCGGCCTGTGCCCCACCCAGGCCTTTCGCGGCGATGCGCTTTACCAGAACGATGCTGTGCTGACCGACGCGGAACGCGCCCAGCGCCTGGAGGCGTACTGGAAGCCCTATCACGCCAAGCTGCAAGAAGAGATTGACCGCATCAAGGCCGAGCACGGCACGGTGCTGCTGTGGGAAGCGCACTCGATCGCCAGCGTGCTGCCGCGCCTTTTCGAGGGCAAGCTGCCCGACCTGAACATCGGCACGTCCGACGGCGCTTCCTGCGCGCCCGATATCCTGGCCGCCGTGCATGAACAGTTGAACGGCTGCAAGGATTACACCTGGGCCGTCAATGGCCGTTTCAAGGGCGGCTACATCACGCGCCACTACGGTTCGCCGGCTGACAACGTGCACGCCATCCAGCTCGAGATGTGCCAGTCCACCTACATGGACGAAACATACCCGTACGGCTATCGCCCCGATCTGGCCGACAAGGTCATTCCGGTGGTCGAAGGCATGGTGACTGCCGCGCTGCGCCAGACCACCGCGCGCCAGCGCTAAGCCCTGTTGAAACGCCGCCGGACGCCCACGCCATGAACCGCTTTTCGTTCACCAGCACGGAAAACTATCCGGAATGGAGCCTGCTGTTGACGTGGGTGGCGGTGGTGGAAGCGGCGTCGGTCTCGGGCGCGGCACGGCTGTTGGGTTTTTCGCAGGCGGCGGTGTCGCAGCGGATCAAGCAGCTTGAAGCCGCCATGTCGACCGAACTGCTGGACCGCAGCACCCGCCCTGCCCGGCCCACGCCGGCCGGCGAGCTGCTGTTCGAACACGCCGCGCGGCTGCTGGCGCAGGCCGGCGACATGACGGAAAGCGTGCGCAACCTTAGCCGGGCCAAGCGCAACATCGTGCGCTTCGGCTGCGTGGACTCGTTTGCCGGCACGCTGGGACCGACCCTGATCCACGGCCTGTCCGGCGCGTCGCGCCAGATCCGGCTGTGGTCGGGCATCACGCCCGTGCTGGACAAGCAGCTGGAAGACCGGCAGCTAGACCTCGTCGTCACCACCAGCGCATCGGCAGGCAAGCCCACCATCCGCAAGTACAGTCTTTTCAGCGAACCCTACGTGCTGATCGTGCCGCGCTCGATGAGCATGGACCGGATCGATACGCTGAAGGAACTGGGCCAGCGCGCCCAGTTCATCCGCTACAGCGCACGTTCGTTCATCGGCGCCGAGATCGACCGGCTGGTCGAGTCGCACGGCGTGATGATCGAGCGGACTTACGAATTCGACAATACCGATCCGCTGCTCAGTCTGGTCACGGCCGGGCTGGGCTTTGGCATCAGCACGCCGCTGTGCATCTGGCAGTCGCGCCATTTCCTGGACCAGTTGCGCGTCCTTCCGCTGGCGCCCTTCCTGGGCGCGGCGCGGGCCGACGATCCCGCGCTGTCGCGCACGCTGTATTTGGCCGCGCGCCAGCAGGAGGTTGGCAAACTGCCCGCCGAGGCGCGCGACGTGATCCTGATGGCGATGGAGCGCCTGATCCAGAAAGAACTGGCCCCGGCGCTGGGGCTGCCGCCGGCCACGCTGTGGCGCAGCCTGCGGCGTTGACCTAAAGCCCGCGGCGCCCCGAACGCGGGGTTCGGCAGCGAAGGGCTGCCTGCGGCGTTGGCGCGTTCTGCGGCGCCAACGCCGCTTCCTTCACGGCAGCGAGGACGTCAGCGCCGGCACGGCTTCGAACAGGTCGCCCACCAGCCCGTAATCCGCCACGCCGAAGATCGGCGCGTCGCCGTCCTTGTTGATGGCGACGATGACCTTGGAATCCTTCATGCCCGCCAGATGCTGGATCGCGCCCGAAATCCCGACGGCCACGTACAGGTCCGGCGCGACGATCTTGCCGGTCTGGCCGACCTGCCAGTCGTTCGGCGCATAACCCGCGTCGACGGCCGCGCGCGACGCGCCCAGCGCCGCGCCCAGTTTTTCGGCCAGGGGATCCAGCAGCTTGAAGTTCTCGGCGCTACCCAGGCCGCGTCCGCCCGACACCACGGCGCGCGCGCCGCCCAGGTCGGGGCGTTCTGACACCGCGATCTCGCGGCTGATGAATCGTGACAAGCCCGTGCCCGTCACGGCCTCGACCGCTTCCACCGTGGCGCTGCCGCCTTCGGCAGACACCGCATCGAATGCCGTGGGGCGGATCGTGGCCACGACCACCGGGTAACCGCTCTTGACCGTCGCGATCGCGTTGCCGGCGTAGATCGGACGCTTGAACGTATCGGGCGCCAGCACTTCGATGACGTCCGACACCTGCGCCACATCGAGCAACGCGGCAATGCGCGGCGCCACGCTCTTGCCCTGCGCCGTCGCGGCCAGGAAGACGTGCGAGTAGCCGGCGGCCGCCGCCACGGCCTGCGCGGCCACGGCTTCCGGCAGGCCATCGGCAAGCTGCGGCGCCTGCGCCAGCAGCACCTTTGCCACCCCGGCGACCCGTGCAGCCGCCTCGGCCACCGGCTGCGCGCCATCGCCCGCGACCAGTACGTGGACCGGCATGTCCAGCCTGCCCGCGGCAGAAATGGCGTTGAGCGTGGCGCCATTCAGCGCCCGATTATCGTGTTCGGCAATAACAAGAACAGTCATCAGATCACCTTGGCTTCGTTCTTCAGTTTGTCGACCAGCGCGGCCACGTCGGCAACCTTGATGCCGGGTGCGCGCGCCGCCGGCTCTTCAACGCGCAGCGTCTGCAGGCGGGACACCGGGTCCACGCCCAGCGCGTCCGGCGTTTCCACATCCAGCGGCTTCTTCTTGGCCTTCATGATGTTGGGCAACGTGACATAGCGCGGCTCGTTCAGGCGCAGGTCTGCCGTGACGATGGCAGGCAGCGTCAGTTCCACCACTTCCAGGCCGCCGTCCACCTCGCGCGTCACGCGCGCCGTGCCGTGGCCGATGGCGATGGCGCTGGCGTTGGTGGCCTGCGGCCAGCCCAGCAGGGCCGCCAGCATCTGGCCGGTCTGGCACGCGTCGTCGTCGATGGCCTGCTTGCCCAGGATCACCAGCGCGGGCGCTTCCTTGACCACGACGGCGCGCAGCAGCTTGGCGACTTCCAGCGGCTGCAAGGCGGCATCCGTCTGCACCAGCACGCCGCGGTCGGCGCCGATGGCCAGCGCGGTGCGCAACGTCTCCTGCGACTGCGCCGTGCCGCACGACACGGCCACGACTTCAGCCGCCGCGCCCTGCTCTTTCAGGCGCACGGCCGCCTCGACGGCGATTTCATCGAACGGGTTCATCGACATCTTCACGTTGCCGATGTCCACGCCGCTCTGGTCGGCCTTGACGCGCACGTTGACGTTGTAGTCAACCACGCGCTTGACCGCGGCAAGTACCTTCATGGAAACACTCCTGAGTGAAAGGAATCAACGGACGCCCCGGGTTGTGACTGGGACGGCTGCAGTTTGGTCAGTCCGGGAAGCTTTTCTGGACCGTGATGTCCAGGATCACGGTGAAGTCGGTTTGCGTGGCTGGGGCGCCGGGGGTGGCGACGCCCGGCGTATCGACGCCCGGCCTGTCGACGCCCGGCATTTCCACGCCGCGCGTCATCTCGTATGCCCCCGCCGTCACCCGCACCCGCGTAACCTCGAGTCCGTCCGAGCCGGCCAGCAACGCGCCGACCTCGCAGCAACCGGACGCCGACCCCGAACAGGTCACCGACGCCCTCGCACCGCCGCGCAAGACAAAGAGATTCAGCACCTGCACCGGTCCGCCCACCAACGTGGATTGCAGCAACGCATCGCCGCCAAACACCGCCGGTTCACGCAGCCGCAACGGCACGGCCACACCCTCGCCTTGCAGCATCACGCCCTCGCCCGCCAGCACGACCGACACGCGGTCATACCCGGGAAAGCGTGAATACGGCCCGTCGCGTTCGATATCGGCGATGCTGACGCGCCAGCGCCCGGCCGGATCCGCCGCCAGCGTGCGCGTGACACCCCCGCCGTTCTTCCACGGCTCGGGCGGCAGCGCCAACCAGCTGGCTTGCACCGGACCGCGCGGATCAGGAGACTGCGCCAAGGCCGTACTTCCCGGTCAACAGTGCGCCGCGCTGAAAGCGCCCCAATTCGTAGGGCGTGAGCGACACGTCGGTCGCCAGACCCAGGGCTTCCTGCGCCAGCACGCGACCCACGGTGGGCGACAGCTTGAAGCCGTGGCCCGAGAAGCCGAAGCCCACGATCAGCCCTTCGACCCCCGGCACTCGGCCCAGCACGGGGTTCCAGTCAGGCGTCACGTCGTAGACACCGGTCCACGACGATGCCAGTCCGGCGGCCTCATACGCGGGGAAGCGGTCCGCCACCTGCGCGCCCACCTCGGCCACGTAGTCCAGCGGAATGTCGCCCTGCTCGGCGTCGCTTTTTTGCAGCGCCTCGCCGACGATGCCTTCGCTGACCAGCATCTGGTTGCCGCCATAGCTGCGGCAATACAGCATGCCGGGCGAGGCCAGGTCCTTGAAGACCGGCATCGAATACGTATAGGGCGCCGCGTCGCACTCCAGCGCCAGCACGGCGTGGCGCTCCGGCACGACGGGCATCGCCACACCGGTCCAGCCGGCAAGTTCCGGCGTCCAGATGTTCTGCGTGCTGATGACGAGCGGCGCGCTGTAGTCGCCCTCGGATGTCACCACGCCCGTCACGCGGCCGTTGTCGATGATCAGGCGCTGGACGTTGACGTTTTCGCGGATGGTGACGCCGCGGCGGCGGGCGCCGCGCGCAAAACTGGTGGCCACCAGATACGCGTCCGCAAAGCCCGCCTCGGGCTCATAGCCGATCAGCGCGGCGTTGTCGAAGGACGCAATGGGCAGCAGCTCGCGCGCCTGCGCGGCATTCAGCAATTCCAGCGCGATGCCCTGCGCCTGCTGCTGCGCCAGCGCGCCGCGCAGCGGTTCCAGCTTGTCGTCGTCGGCGGCGGTGATCAGGTAGCCGCATTTGACCAGGCCGCACGAGGCCTCTTCGTCGCCCAGATAGCTGGCGAAATTGTTGAACACGCTCCACGAACGCTGGGCCAGCTCCACGTTCTCGCGCACGGAATAGTGCGTGCGCAGGATGCCGGACGACTGCGACGTGGTGCCCGCGCCTATGGTCTCGCGGTCCAGCACCAGCACGTTCTTCGCGCCGAGTTCGGCCAGGTGAAACGCCACCGAACTGCCGATCACGCCGGCACCAATCACGATCACGTCAAAACTTTTCACGACAAGGCTCCAAGGACAAGTGCGGCGAGTGTGGACCCGCCGTTTCGGAGCTGCCGCAATATAAGCGCCGCGAATACTTAATAAAAGCGTTGTGGAAAGGCGCGACCGCGATCAGGCGGCAGCGCCAACCGCGCCGCGGATCGCCTCGGCGTCCTTGCCCGGCGGCAGGCCGAACATCCGGCGGTACTCACGGGTGAACTGCTGGACGCTTTCATAGCCCACCGCAAACGCCGCGCTGCTGGCCGTCGCGCCTTCGGCGGTCATGAGCCGGCGCGCCTCGATCAGCCGCAATTGCTTCTGGAACTGCAACGGCGACAGCGACGTGGCCGCCCGAAAGTGCTGGTGGAATGACGACGGGCTCATGCCCGCCGCGGCCGCCAGCCGCTCGACCGGCAGCGGCTGCGCAAATTCGGCGCGCAGCAGCGCGACCGCGCGCGCAATGCGCTGAGCGGCACTGCCCGGCCAGCCAAGCTGGCGAATCGCCTGGCCGTGGCGGCCAGCGAGCAGCCAGTAATGTATTTCGCGCACCAGCTGCGCCTGCAGGACGGGCAGCGCCGACGGCCGTTCGACCAGGCGCATGAGGCGCAGCGCAGCGTCCGCGACCTCGGCGTCGGTCTGTTCCACCCGGACGGGCGCGCCCGGATCCACCGGCCCCAGCTTCATCTCCAGCGCCAGCTCGGCGATCAGGCCCGGATCCAGATCCAGGACCAGCGAAAAGTACGGTTCCCCGGCGCTGGCCCGCGTGATCTGGCTGACCGTGGGCACATCGGCTGTGATCAGCAGCGAATCGCCCGCGCTGAAGTCGAACGTGTCCGCGCCCAGCGCCACGCGTTTGGCACCCTGCAGCACCAGGCACGCGAGCGGCCGCGAGATCGCGTAGTCCAGGCCGCTAGGCTGCAATGCGCGGATGACGGCCAGCCCCGAAATGGGCGTTTGTGCCACGCCCGCCGGGCCGGCGGGGGCTTGTGCGTAACGGCTGGCGGCGGCGCGCAAGGTGTCGTTCAGCAAGGTGTCGTTCATGGGGCGGGATCACGAGAGGGTTGCCACCGGGCCATCGTAATGGGTTCCGGTGCGCCCGAATGCACATTTGGAGGATCAGGCCAACAACGCCAAGGTTCAGGCAAAGGCCGACAGGCGCATCCGCCACAGAATGAAGCCTCACCGCAAACCCCCAAGGAGCCATTCCATGAGCACGATTTCTCTTGTCACCGGTTCGAGCCGCGGCCTGGGCCGCAGCGCCGCCCTGGCCCTCGCCCGCAAGGGCAACGACGTCATCATCACCTACCAGTGCCGCGCGGCGCAGGCTGACGAAGTCGTCGCGGAGGTCCAGCAGCTGGGCCGCAAGGCCGTGGCGCTGCAGCTGGATGCCGGCAACGTGGCCGCCTTTCCTGACTTCGTCGAGCGGCTGCGGACGGCGCTGGCCCAGACGTGGCAGCGCGATTCCTTCGATCACTTGGTCAACAACGCGGGACATGGCGATATGGCGCCGATTGCCGACATGAGCGTGGCGGCGTTCGACAAGCTGATCGACGTGCACTTCAAGGGCGTGTTCTTCCTGACGCAAAGCCTCTTGCCGCTGCTGGCCGACGGCGGCCGCATCGTCAATCTGTCCAGCGGGCTCACGCGCGTGTCGGCGCCGGGCTGGGCCGCGTACGCCGCGGCCAAGGGCGCCGTCGAGGTGCTGACGGTCTACCTGGCCAAGGAGCTCGGCCACCGCGGCATCGCCGCCAACACGGTGGCGCCCGGCGCCATCGAAACGGACTTCCTGGGCGGCGCGGTGCGCGACACGCCCGAATTCAACAAGGCTTTCGCGGACATGACGGCGCTGGGCCGCGTCGGCGTGGCCGACGATATCGGTCCGATGATTGCCAGCCTGCTGTCCGAAGACAACCGCTGGGTCAACGCGCAGCGCATCGAAGTGTCCGGCGGCCAGGGCATCTGACGCCTCGCCGAAGCGGAGCGGGCCGCCTGCCTGCGCGGCCCGTCCGGCCCTCCCCTTGTAGCAGCGTGCCTCGTTAAGCGCCGCTGATGTTGACCATCGCCGCTCCTTATATTCATGCCGCCGCCAGGCGCTCGGGCGAAAGTCTCGTCTGCCGCACCCCAGAGTGCCGGCGACATGGAATCTATCGGTCAATCTACATTCAAGTAGGGGAAAAATATGAACATGAATCGCCGCGCCATGCTGGTGCGCACCGCTGCACTTGCGGGCGCAAGCGCCCTGGGCTTTCCGATGATCGGCCGCGCCGCCGGCGCGTCCTACACCTATGGCGGCTCGGCCTGGCTGGGCCATTACTCCGCCTACATCGCGATGAAGACGGGGCTGTTCGCCAAGCAGGGTCTGGACATCAAGTGGCAGAGCTTTGCCACGTCGTCGGACCGCATGAGCGCGGTGATGGCGGGCAATGTGGACCTGGCGGGCACCGGCGTGGTGTCGTCGCTGGCGCTGATGGCCGCGGGCGCGCGCCAGTTCCAGGTCATCGCCACCCCCAACAACTTCGGCCGTGCCGAAGGCGTGCTGGTGCGCGACAACGTCAAATCCGTTGCCGACCTGAAGGGCAAGAAGATCGGCGTCACGTACGCCTCCAGCGCCCACGTGCTGCTGCTGGACGTGCTGCGCCAGGCCGGCCTGAATCCCGATCGCGATGTCTCAATCATCAACCTGCCCGCGACCAACCTGCTGTCTGCCTACCAGGGCAACCAGATCGACGCGGCCGTGGCCTGGACGCCGGCGTTTGACCGCATCAAGGCCGTGCCGGGCACACACGTGCTGCTGGACGACACCGCGTTCTCGCTCTACAAGCAATACGCCATCACCCCCGGACCCGACGTGCTGCTGACGCACGCCAAGCTGGGCAAGGAAAATCCGGACGCCGTGCGCAAGTTCCTGCAGGCGGTGTTCCAGGCCAACGCCATGCTGACGAACCAGCCCGAGGAAGCGGCCGGCGTGCTGCTGGAACTGACCGGGCTGTCCAAGGACGAGCAGCTGGCCGTCATCAAGCAGACGCAGTGGTATTCGGCTGAAGACCAAAAGGCGCTGATGATCGAGCCCGGCAACTTCGTGAACGGCATGCAGAAGCTGGCCGAGATGCTGGTGTCGCTCAAGCAGATCGACCGCGCGCCCACCGTCAAGGACTGGGTCCAGTCCTCGTACCTCTAAACCCAGGACAGTCTGCCTATGTCCACACGTTCGTCATCCCGCGAAACGCGCCTGCTCTGGGTCAGCGTGTTTTCGCTGCTGGGTTTCCTGCTGATGTGGGAAGGCCTGTGCCGTGCCGGCGCGGTCGACCCCATCTTCCTGCCCGCGCCGTCCCAGGTCTTGGCGCGCGCGCTTTCCATGTCCGACCAGGGCACGCTGTTCTACAACGTGCTGGCCTCCACGCGCCGCGTCATGGTGGGCTTTCTGGCTGCTGTGATCGTGGCGATTCCGCTGGGCATCCTGCTGGGCACGTCCAAGGTGGCGCGCGCTGTCTTCGACCCCATCATCTCGTTCCTGCGCCCACTGCCGTCCATGAGCTGGATTCCGCTGTCGCTGCTGTGGTTCGGGATCACCGAAACGCAGAAGTACAGCATCGTGTTCATGGGGTCCTTCGTGCCCGCGTTGCTGTACGTGATGGAGGCCTCGCGCAGCATCGACCCCGTGCTGGTGCGCGCCGCGCGCAACCTGGGCGCTAACCGCTGGCAGGTCATGCGCGAGGTGCTGTTTCCGGGCTGTCTGCCGCAGATCCTGTCGGGCATGAAGATCATCCTGGGCCTGTCCTGGACCTGCGTGATCTCGGCCGAACTGGTGGCGTCCAAGGAAGGCCTGGGCTTCATGATCATGAACGGCAAGGAATTCTTCCAGACCGACACCGTGGTGCTGGGCATGGTGCTGATCAGTTTCACCGTGCTGGTGACCGATCTGTGTTTGCGGCTTCTTGAACGATGGGTGCTGGCATGGCAGCGATGAACGACACGATGATCCGGCTGACGGACGTCTCCAAGGCCTACGGCGAAGTGCCGGTGCTGGACAAGGTCAACCTGGAGGTCAAACGCGGAGAATTCCTGGTGCTGCTGGGCGCCTCGGGCTGCGGCAAATCGACACTGCTGAACCTGATGGCGGGCTTCATCACGCCCAACACGGGCTCGGTGGAGATCAACGGTAAAAAGGTCACCGACGTGACCGCCGCCTGCGGCATGGTGTTCCAGCAGTACGCGCTGTTCCCGTGGCGCACGGTGCAGGAGAACGTGGAGTTCGGCCTGAAGATGCGCGGCATGTCGCGCCAGGAACGCGCGCCGATCGCCCGCAAGTTCATCGAGATGGTGGGCCTGAAGCACGCGGCGGACAAGTATCCGCACGCGCTGTCGGGCGGGATGAAGCAGCGCGTGTCGATTGCGCGCGTGCTGGCCAACGACCCGGACGTGATGCTGTTCGACGAGCCGTTCGCGGCGCTTGATGCGATGACCCGGCAGGTGCTGCAGGACCAATTGCTGTCGATCTACGAGGAGAGCGGCAAGACCATCGTTTTCATCACGCACTCCATCGACGAGGCGCTGACCCTGTCGACGCGGATGGCGGTCATGGGTTCCAAGCCCGGCCGCATCGTGCAGGACATCCAGAACGACCTGCCGCATCCGCGCAGCGCGGACGTGCAGTTGTCGCCGCGATTCGTGGAACTGAAGCGGGCGATCTGGGAGCGCGTGCAGGAGGAAGTGACGCGCAGCATGGAGTTGACGGCCGATTAACCGCGCCGCGTGCGCGATCCGGCTGGACGATCTTGATGCTCGGCGTGGACGTCATGCGGGGCAAGGCTGCCGAATACTCCGTCGGGGCTTTGCCACGCGCCTGTGCTGCGGCCTTCCTCGGCCAGAAACTCCACCAGCGCGGGCAATGAGGGATCCATCGGCCGGTTGGCGTGGATGCGCATGACATAGCCCCACGAGCCCGGCATGCGCAGATGCGGCATCAGCGGCACCAGCCGGCCGCTCGCCAGGTCTTCGTCGATCAGCGGCGCGCGGCCCAGCGCGATGCCCACCCCTGCCGCCGCCGCGGCCACCACGGTGCTCAGGCCGCTCAGCACCATCGGATCCTGCCAGTCATCCGGCGCGATCCCCAGCCGGGGTCCCCACGTGCGCCAATCGGTCTCCGGGCTGTCGATGTGCTTTTCTTCCAGCCAGCGGTGGCGCAAGAACACGCGCGAGTCATTGCGGTCGGCCTCGGGCACCAGCGCCGGACTGCATACCGGCACCACGGTCTCGGTCATGAGCGGAATGTCGCCCGGCGCCGCAATGTGCGGCCCCATCGCGCGCACGTGCAGGAAGGCCAGGTCGATGTCCTGGGTTTTCCAGGCCGGATCCTGGCTGGCGTGCAGATACACCTGGATGTCGATGTCCGGATGCAGTTCGATGAAGCGGCCGATGCGCGGCGCCAGCCACAGCGCGGCCAGCGACGGGTTGGCGGACACGTTCAGGGTGTAGCGCCGCTTGCCGCGGGCGCTGGCCCGGACATTGCGGCAGGCGGTTTCCAATAGGGTCAAGGCCTGTTGTACGGAAGCCAGCAACGCAGCACCCGCCTCGGTGGTCTCGGCGCGCCGCACGGTGCCGCCCCGGCGCAGCAGCGAGGTTCCCAGGTCGGCTTCCAGCGCCCGCAACTGATGGCTGACTGCGCTTTTCGTGACGTTGAGCTCGGCAGCGGCGCGGCTCAGGCTCCCTAGACGGGCCACGGCTTCGAAGGCGCGCAACGCGGCCAGCGGCGGCGTGCGGGTAGAGGAATCGGACATCGGTTGAGTTTATCTCAACCCTTGATTGAAAATTCATCGCTTTCGCGCGCGCGCCGGATCGGGGACGATGCAGGCTCTGGATGGAGTAATGCTATGTATTTCGATTCGAGGCTGTGGCGTCTGACCGAGGGTCTGCGTGCCGGCATGGCGGGCGGCATCTTTCTGGGCCTGTTGGCGCTGGCGGCCGGGATTGCGCGGTACGTGTTCCTGGGGCAGTTGCTCGCACGCGTTTTCGACGGGGCGCCGTGGCAGGAATGGGCAATGCCGGCGCTATGCGTGGCGGCCATGGTGCTGCTGCGGGCGTTGCTGGACGACTGGCGCACGGTGCAGGCCAACCGCACATCCGCTGCCATCCAGCACACGCTGCGCGCGAAGCTGTATGACCGCATCGTCGCGTTGGGACCGGCATGGTTCGCCAACCAGCGCACGGGCGGCGTCATGCTGACCGTGGTGGACGGCGTCGAACAGTTGCAGACCTTCTTCGGACAGTATCTGCCGCAGGTCGCCATCGCGGCCGCTGCACCCTTTGCCATCTTTGCCGTCATTGCGTTCTGGGACGTGCCGACCGCCCTCGTCTTCCTGGCCGCCGCCCTCTTCGCATTGTTCGGGCCGATGGCGGTGCACATGCTGGACCGCCGTGCCAGCCTGGCGCGCAGCCGGTCGCTCAACGAATTCGGTGAAGAGTTTCTGGACGCGGTCCAGGGGCTGCCCACGCTCAAGTCGTATGGCCAGGGCAAGGCCTGGGGCGAGCGGCTTGCCGCCCGCGCTCGCAGTCTGTCCGACAACACGTTCTGGGTACTGTCCGTCAGCCTGCTGACGCGCGGCATCAGCGACCTGGGCGTGGCGCTGGGCGCCGCGCTGGCGCTGACGCTGGGCGCCTGGCGCGTGACCACCGGCGACATGAGCGTCGAGGCGCTCTTGATCGTGCTGATGGCGGGCACCGAGATTTTCCGCCCACTGCGCGATCTGCGCGCGGTGCTGCACCGGGGCATGCTGGGCCAGTCGGCCGCCGCCAGCATTCACGCGCTGATGGACGCACAGCCACTGACGCCCGCCCCCGACGCGCGCGCCGCGCAAGCGGGCCCTGCGCGCCTGGCGCCGACCATCGAGTTCGACGACGTCGCCTTTTCGTACACGCCCGAACGCGCTGCCCACCGGGGCCTGGCGTTCCGCATTGCGGCGGGCGAACGGGTCGGCGTGGTCGGCCCCAGCGGCGCGGGCAAGTCCACCATCGTGCGGCTGCTGCTGCGCGAATGCGTGCCGCAATCCGGCGCGGTCCGCGTGGGCGGGCACGACGTCAACGCGCTGGACACGCAGTTCCTCTTGTCACACATCGCGCTGGTCAGCCAGGACATCACGCTATTTCACGGCACCATCGACGACAACCTGCGGCTGGGCCGCCCCGACGCAACGCTTGATGAGGTGCGCGCCGCCGCCCGCGCCGCCAACATCGACGACTTCATCATGGCGCTGCCGGACGGCTACGCCACGCGCATTGGCGAGCGCGGCCTGCAATTGTCGGGCGGCCAGCGCCAGCGCGTGGCGATCGCCCGCGCCCTGCTGCGCGACGCGCCCATCCTGATCCTGGACGAGGCGCTTTCGTCGGTCGACACCGAGAACGAGGCGCTGATCCAGCAGGCGCTGGACCGCCTCATGGCCGGCCGCACGACGCTGATCCTGGCGCACCGGCTGGCCAGCGTGATCGGCGCGGACCGCATCCTGGTGCTGGACCAGGGCCGAGTGGCCGAAGCCGGACCGCATGCCGACCTGATGCGCGAGAAAGGGCTGTACTACCGCCTGATGCACGAACAGGCGGCCGCGCACCGCAACCCGGCCGCAGGCGTATTGCCCTCGGCGCAGCAGGCGGCGGGCAATCCCGCCGCCGAGCCCGACGACGGCAACGCGCCCGGTCCGGCCCTGCGGTGGCTGGACGCGGATGCCGAGCAGGTCGGCTGGCGCGCCACACTGGGCACCCTGCTGTCGGTGGTGCGCCCATGGCGCGGCACCCTCATCGCGACCATTCTGCTGGGCGTGGCGCGTGTCGCCGCCTTCATCGGCGTGGGCGTGTTCAGCGCCCTGATCGTGGCCGCCATCCGCGACGGCGGCGATACCACCGCGCTGATCGTCGGCCTGCTGATCGCCGCGCCGCTGGCCGCGCTGTTCCATTGGCTGGAATCGTGGCTGGCGCATGCGATGGCCTATCAGCTCCTGGCCGACATGCGCGTCAAGCTCTACGACAAGCTGGAACGGCTGGCGCCCGCATACCTGCTGCAACGCCGCTCGGGCGATCTGGTCGCGCTGGCCACACAGGACGTGGAGATGGTCGAGTATTTCTACGCGCACACCATCGCGCCGGCCATCGTGTCCGTGCTGGTGCCGTTGTCCGTGCTGGGTTTCCTGGGGTTCTACAGTTGGCCGGTGGCGCTGGCGCTGCTGCCGTTCCTGGCCTATGCGCTGGTCTCTCCCGTGCGCGGCCGGCGCCGCGTCGATGCGTTGGGCGACAAGGCGCGCGAAGCGCTGGGTGAAATGAGCGCTCACACCACCGACACCATCCAGGGCCTGGCCGACCTGACCGCCTTCCAGGCGACGGGCCGGCGCCGCGATCAGTTCTTGAAGGTCGCCGATCACTATCGGGCGCGGCGCTTGGCCATCCTGCGCGACCTGTCCCGCCAGACGGCCTGGTTTGAAATTGCGATGGGCTTGGGCGGACTTGCGGTGGCTGTCGTGGGCGCGCTGCAGGTGCAGGCCGGTACGCTGGCGGCCGGCATGCTGCCGCTGCTGGTGCTGATCGCGCTGGCGACGTTCCTGCCGGTGTCCGAGATCTCGCAGGTCAGCCGGCAACTGGCCGACACCATCGCCGCCACGCGCCGCCTGCACGTGGTGGCCAACGAACCCGAACCGGTCGTGGATGGCCCCCTGCCCGCTCCGGTGGCGCCGCATGGCCTGTCGCTCGCGTTCGAGGGCGTCAGCTTCGCCTACCCCGGCAAGCGCCAGGACACGCTGCGGCAGCTTAGCTTCACCGCGCCCGCCGGCGCCACGGTGGCGATTGTCGGCGCCTCGGGTGCGGGCAAGAGCACGGTGGCGAGCCTGTTGCTGCGCTTCTGGGATCCCCGCGAAGGCGCAGTCAAGCTGGACGGCGTGGACGTGCGCCAACTCCAGCTCGACGGCCTGCGCGAGCGCGTGGCGCTGGTCACGCAGGACACCTATCTGTTCAACGACACGCTCGAAGGCAACATCCGGCTGGCGCGTCCCGAGGCCAGCCGCGAAGACCTGATGCGCGCACTGGAACAGGCAGCGCTGGCCGACTTTGTGCAGCGTCTGCCCGAGGGGCTGGCGACCCGCGTGGGCGAACGCGGCATGCAGTTGTCGGGCGGTCAGCGGCAGCGCATCTCGATTGCGCGCGCCTTCTTGAAGAACGCGCCGGTGCTGATCCTGGACGAAGCCACGTCGCATCTGGACACGCTGTCGGAAATGCAGGTGCGCGGCGCGCTCGACGTGCTGATGCGCCACCGCACGACGCTGGTGATTGCGCATCGCCTGTCCACCATTCGCGACGCCGACCTGATCCTGGTGCTGGACCGCGGCACGCTGGCCGAGTCCGGCACGCACGACCAACTGCTGCGCAAGCAAGGCGTGTATGCGCGGCTGGCAAGCCATCAGGGCGGGTATACCGCTGCGGGCGCGGCGTCGCTGCCCGGTTAGCGCGGCGGTCGCGCCGCTCGTTGCGCCCGCTGATCCGCTGCGATCGTCTTGATCGCAGCGTTTGCGGCGCATGCAGCGTCGGGCGCCTTTGCCGCATCCGCCGCGTTGAAAAAAACCGACATCGCATTCTGTCCCCACGCGCGGCCCGTTGATTCGCCTACATCACTTGGATAGAATCGGCAATTCGGGCCTCGCGCCCATTTCCTTTTTTCCCCTCACCCACCGACAGGGAGGCCGCATGATGTACCCCATGCCGAACGCCGTCCCGCGCGTGTCCCCGCGACGCCATTAAGTCGTCGCCCGCGCGGCACCATCGCCAGTTCACTACCTGGCGACCGGTCCGCCGTGCCCATTTGAACCCTTAACGCAGTTGCCAGCGCCCCTTCCGGCGCACGGCGTGTTTTTCCTCTTTCCTTACAAGGAACCTGGCGTGTGCTCTGCCGCCAGGCCATGGCAATGGCTAGAAAAAAAATCGATTTTCGAGGACAGGCCTTCAAGGATGTCCTGGGCTTTACCTTCCGCTATTGGGGCCGGCAGCCGCTGCGCATCGTCGTGATCGTGGCGCTGGCGCTGCTGTCCGCCGTGGCCGACGTGCTGACCCCGATGTACGCCGGCCGCCTGGTCGACGCCGTGGCTTCGGGCGCGGCCGGCGACCAGCTTGCCTGGACCGCCGCCATCACCGCCTTCTGGCTGCTGGTTGCGCTAGGCGTGGGCGGGACGCTGCTGCGCCAGGCGGTGTTCCAGAACATCATCACCTTCACGCTGAAGATGATGAACGGCATCGCCTCGAATGCCTTTTACCGCGTGCAGCGCTTTTCGACCGACTGGCATGCCAACAGCTTCGCGGGCTCGACAGTGCGCAAGATCACGCGCGGCATGTGGGCGGTGGACCTCTTGAACGACACGCTGCTGGTGGCGCTGCTGCCGTCGGTCGTCATGCTGGTCGGCGCCACCGCGCTGCTGGGCGCGCACTGGCCACTGATGGGGCTGGTCGTGGGCCTGGGTTCGGTGCTCTACATCGCCGTCACCGCCACGCTCTCGCTGGCGTACGTGGCGCCCGCCGCGCGCCTGGGCAATGCCTGGGATACGCGCATGGGCGGCGCGCTGGCCGATGCGGTCAGCTGCAACGCCGTGGTCAAGGCCTTTGGCGCGGAGACGCGTGAGGAAGCGCGGCTGGACCGCGTCATCGACAAGTGGCGCCGCCGCACGCGCCGCACCTGGATCCGCGCCACGTTCAACGGCGGCATCCAGGGCGCGATGCTCGTCGCCATGCAGGCCTCGATCCTGGGCGCATCGCTGCTGCTGTGGTCGCGCAACCAGGCCAGCGTGGGCGACATCACGTTCACGCTGACCATGTTCTTTGTGCTCCAAGGCTATCTGCGGGACGTGGGCATGCACATCCGCAACCTGCAGCGCTCGGTCAACGACATGGAGGAACTGGTGTCGCTGGAAAAGCAGCCGCTGGGCGTGGAAGACCGGCCGGGCGCGGGCGACATTGCGGTGACCGCGGGCGAGATCCGCTTCGAAGACGTGACGTTCCGCTATGGCGCGCACAACGTCGCGCTGTACGACCGGTTCTCGGTGCGCATCGCGCCGGGCGAACGGGTGGGCCTGGTCGGCCACTCGGGTTCGGGCAAGACGACGTTCATCAAGCTGATCCAGCGCCTGTACGACGTGAACGGCGGCCGCATCACCATCGACGGGCAGGACATCGCCCAGGTGAAGCAGGCGTCGCTGCGCGGGCAGATCGCGATCGTGCAGCAGGAGCCCGTGCTGTTTCACCGGACGCTGGCGGAAAACATCGCCTATGCCCGCCCCGGCGCGTCGCAGGCCGACATCGAGCAGGCGGCCCGGCTGGCCAGTGCGCATGACTTCATCATGGCGCTGCCCAAGGGCTACGAGACGCTGGTCGGTGAACGCGGCGTGAAGCTGTCCGGCGGCGAACGCCAGCGCGTGGCGATTGCGCGGGCGTTCCTGGCGGACGCGCCGATCCTCATCCTGGACGAAGCCACGTCCAGCCTGGATAGCGAAAGCGAGGTGCTGATCCAGCGCGCGATGGACCGCCTGATGGAAGGCCGCACGACGCTGGTCGTAGCGCACCGCCTGTCGACAGTCCGGGCCCTGGACCGCCTGCTGGTGATGGACCATGGCCGCGTGATTGAAGAAGGCAGCCACGACGCGCTGATCCGCCTGAAGGGCGGCCTGTACCGGCGCCTGTTCGAGCGCCAGGCGCTGGAGCTGACCAAGGGACTGGATCCCGCAGAACTGCTGGAAGACGGCGCCGTCCCGCCGCCCGCCAAGGCTGACGAGGTCGACGCAGCGTCGTTCGCCTTCGGCAAGTAACGCAGGTGCGGTGCTAAGCAATAAGGCCCGGCGCGATTGCGCGCCGGGCCTTATTTGTTGCGGATTTCGACGCATAGGGCCGGTGTCTGACACCTCATTTGGTCTTACAAAACCATGGCTGTCCAACTCCCAACCAGGTGCCGCGCACCTCAGGCCGGGCGATTGGCGAAGGTCAGGCGCAGGCCGAAGCCGATCAGGGCGGTGCCGAAGACCAGGCTCTGGATCTTTTGTGCGCGCGGGCTGGCGGACATCCAGCGGCCTACCGCGCCGCCCGCCAGCGCGCACAGCACGTCGAACGTCAGGCCCAATCCGACGAGGATGACGCCCAGCACGGCAAACTGCTGGCCAATCGGGCCGCGCTCCGGCGACACGAACTGCGGCAGGAGCACCGAGCAGAACAGCAAGGCCTTGGGGTTGAGCACATTGGTGAGCACGCCGCTCATCAGCGCGGGTCCCCAGCCTGCATGTCGCGGCGCGGCCTCCCCGTCCAAGGGCGGAACGGCAAGCGGCGCGCGCAAGAGACGGATCCCCAGCCACACCAGATAGCAGCCGCCCACCGTGCGCGCCGCGTCGAACGCCCAGGGGTGCGTCTTGAACAAGGCCGCCAGACCCAGCGCGGCCAGCGTCACGTGCGCCGCACGAGCAATCGCCAAGCCCGCCGCCACCGCCAGCGCCTGTCCGCGACCGCGCAGCAGACCGGTTTCCAGCAGCAGGATCATGTCCGGCCCGGGCACCACGTACACAATCAGCAAGGCTCCCAGAAACAACGCCATATCGGCCATGACCGCGCTCCACCGCAAGTTTTCAATGGCGAGATTCTAGAAAAAAGGGGCTGGCATGTGCTTGCCATTCTTGCCAACTTGGATACCATTCCTGGCACAACCCGCTAACCCAAGCCTGAATTCCCCCCATCCATGCCAAAACGCCAACTTGACGCCTACGACCGCCGGATTCTGGAGGCGCTGCAGAAGAACGGCCGGCTCACCAACGTGGAGCTGGCGGACCAGATCGGCCTGTCGCCCTCGCCCTGCTTGCGGCGCGTGCGGATGATGGAAGAAGCCGGCGTCATCCAGGGCTACGAAGCGCGGCTGGATCCGCACGAGGTCGGATTGGGATTGACGGTATTCGTGGGCGTGAAGGTCGAGCGCCACCACGAGCGCGACGCCGAAATGTTCCGCAACGAGGTCAGCGCGCTGCCGGAAGTGATCGCCGCGCATCTGGTGTCCGGCGAGTCCGACTTCCTGTTGCAGGTCGTGGTGCCCGACCTACGCGGGTACGAGCAGTTCCTGCTGCATACCCTGCTGAAGCTGCCCGGCGTCAAGGACATCCGCAGCAACTTCGCGATCCAGACGGTCAAGCCGCAGAGCCCGCTGCCGCTAGACCATCTGGGGCGGTGAGCGGCGCAGCGATAAAGGCTGTGCCACCCTTCTTCAAAGGCAGGGCCACCGCTGTGACGGCATGAACTTCGCCGCCACGGCATTGCCATCGTCGCGACACCTCACCCCCGCGGCATGGCCGCCGCCGTCACGGCCGAATCGCCGCCCTCTTGCCATGCTCACCGCCTCACCGCATGGCCGCCGCCGCCCGATCCACCGCCGCACTGCGTCGCTCGAAACGCGCCTGCGACATCGCCAGATAGCGCTCCACAATCGCCGGCTCGGACGTCTTGGGCGTGCCGCCCGGAAACGGCGGCTTCGGATCGTATTCGATCTGCAACTGGATCAGCTTCGCCACATCCTCGCCGCACAGCGACGCCACCACCTTCAGCCCCATGTCGATCCCCGACGTCACGCCGCCGGCCGTGAACACATTGCCGTCCACACACAGGCGCTCGTCGCTCGGCGTGGCCCCAAAGCGCGCCAGCAGTTCCCGCGCCCGCCAGTGGCTCGACGCCCGCTTACCCCGCAGCAGCCCGGCCGCACCCAGCAGCAGCGATCCCGTGCAGATGCCGAACAGGTATTTGGCGCCCTGCCCCTGCCTGCGGGTGAAATCCACCCACGCCGGATCGACGATGGCGTCGTCCGTGCCCGGTCCGCCCGGCACGACCAGCAGGTCGCAAGGCTGCGCCGAGTCGATCGTTTGCGTAGGCACGAAGCGCAAACCCCGGTCGCAGCGCACCGGCTCCATCGTTTTTGCGACAAAATCCACGGTAAATCCCGGCGCGTTCGCCAGCACTTCGTACGGCCCGGTCATATCCAGCTGAGTCAGCCCTTCGAACAAAACGATATTCACCTTCATGACGTTGCTCCCATGAAAACGCCAGAACCCAGCATAGGCGAACGCGCGCCGCGCGGTGCGCCAGAAAACGCGCCAATCGCGCCACAACGCGTGCTGTTCGTGCTGTATGACGGCTTCCAGCCGCTGGACCTGGCAGGACCGTGGCAGGCCTTCAGCTCGGCCAACGAAGAATCGGGCCGCCAGCTATATGCCTTGAACACGATCGCGGCATCGCCCGTGGTAACCACCTGGGAACAAGGGCTGCGCATGCAAGTGGACAGCACCTTCGAAGCGGACGACGACGCGCCCATCGACATGCTGCTGGTGCCCGGCGGCCCCGGCGTGGATCGCGCCGCGGCGCACGGTGAAACCCGCGCCTGGCTACGCCGCCGCGACGCCGGCACACGCCGCACCAGCAGCGTCTGCACGGGCGCATTCATCCTGGCAGCCGCCGGCCTGCTCGATGGCCGCGCCGTCACCACGCACTGGCGCTCCGCCGACCGGCTGCACAAGCTTTACCCGGGCTTGCGCGTCGATGACGATCGCATCTTCATCGAAAGCGGCAAATACTGGACCTCCGCGGGCGTCACCGCCGGCATCGACCTTGCGCTGGCGCTGATCGAACGCGACTTCGGCGCCGCGCTGTCCCAGCAGGTCGCGCGGCGGCTGGTGGTCTTCATGCGCCGCAACGGCGACCAACGCCAGTACAGCCAGACGCTGCGACTCCAGGACCGCGTGGCCGCCCCATTCCGCGAACTGGTCGAAAAAATGGAAGCACGCCTGTCGGCCCGCTGGTCGGTGGACGACATGGCCGACGCCTGCGGCATGTCGCGGCGCACCTTCCAGCGCAAGTTCGCAGCACACTTCGGCGTCACGCCGGCCGAAGTGCTGCGGCGTCTGCGCGAAGAGCGCGCCGGTGCCTTGGAGGGCTCGGGGAAGATGACGAGGAAGGCCGTTGAGCAACACGTAGGTCCGGTGTACAAGCGTTCGCGGCAGTAGCCGTGAGGCGGTGTCAGGGGCGATAACAGCAGGCTGGGTCGGCGGCGATAACGGCAAGGCTGCGTCAGAGCTTCGTAGGTCGCCCGACGCCGCGGTCCCGGTGGGCACGAGCGCCCACGATTGCGGTCCGGAGCCTTCGCTCCGGACTGCCCCGTCGTCATCTTCGTCCGCCTTCGGCTCCCTTCAGATTCCCTCGGGCGCATCGACGGCGCTCGTGCCCACCGGGACCGCGACGCCGTGCTGCGAGGGTCTTTGGTTTGGGGCGCTTCAAGACCTGTGGTCAGGGCAGGAGATCTGCGGGGCCGCCGGGTTGCTGCCGCCCGGACGGCGGCAACCCGGCATTGGGCCGGTGGGACGTCGTGGCGGTGTGCGCTTGCGCGCTGGTGGGGGTTGGTTTGCTAGCGGCTCGTCGTCACGGCGGGAGGGGCTGTGATGGGCGGCGCCGCTTGAAGTAGCGAGACTGTCCGGGAGTGTCAGTATTTTTGTGTTTGAGGCGTTAGAAGCCTGATAGTTGGTTCTATCAGGCTTATTGATGCTATCTCAGCGATACGGGTCAGTGAAGCGTTCTGCATAAATCACGGCGAACTGGTTCATAGCGGCCTTCCAGTCGTGCGTGGCGCTGCCCCAGGCCCCGGTGATGTTGCGTAGGACCAGCCACAGTAGCTTGGTGGCGGCTTCATCGCTTGGGAAGTGACCTCGCGTTTTCACCGCGCGGCGCAGTTGGGCATTAATGCTCTCGATCGCATTGGTGGTGTAAATCACCTTGCGGATCGCCGGTGGGAACGTAAAAAACGGGATCACACGGTCCCATGCCCGGCGCCATGCGTCTGCGATCGGCGCGTAGCGTTGGCCCCAAGGGCCTTGCTCGAACTGCACGAGCGCGGCCAGCGCTGCCTCCACGGTCGCCGCCGTGTAGATCGGCCTCAGCGCCGCAGCCACCGTCCGGCGCTCCTTCCAGCTGGCGTATTCCAGGCTGGAGCGGATCAAGTGCACGATGCATGTCTGCAGCGTTGTGGCCGGGAACACCGCGTTCAGCGCCTGCTCCATGCCCTTCAGACCGTCAGTGACAGCGATCAGGATGTCCTGCGTGCCGCGGGTCTTGAGCTCGTTGAACACCTTCATCCAGAACTTGGCGCCCTCGGTCTGCTCGATCCACAGGCCCAGGATGTCGCGCGTGCCGTCCGGCAACACCGCCAGCGCCAAGTAAACGGCCTTGTTGCGCACCACGCCGTCCTCGCGGATCTTGACCCTCAGCGCGTCGAAGAACACCACCGGATACATCGTCTCCAGGGGCCGCGTTTGCCAGGCGGTGACCTCGTCCATCACCGCGTCGGTCACCGAGCTGACGAACTCCGGCGAGACTTCCGTGCCGTACTGCTCGAGCAGAAACCCTTGGATTTCGCGCACCGTCATGCCGCGGGCGTACATGGCGATGATCTTGTCGTCGAACCCGGTAAAGCGGCGCTCGTGCTTGGGGATCAGGATCGGGGCGAAGCTGCCATCGCGGTCGCGTGGGATCTCTACCCGAAGCGGCCCATCATCGGTCAGGACCGTCTTGGAGCTCTTGCCGTTGCGTTGATTGGTGGCCTGCTCGGGGCGCTCGCCGCCCGCCGGGTAGCCCAGATGGTGGCCCAATTCCGCTCCAAGGGCCCGTTCGATCAGCGCCTTCTTGAACGCCATCGACAGGTCCTGCACCGCCTCGGCGGTCATCGGGCCTTTGACGAATTGATCAACCAGCTCGGCGGGAATCGCCGGCAGTTCCCTCAGCGGTGTCTTTTTCTTGGTAGCCATACATGCTCCTTGAGCAACATGTTAGGCCCCAAACACAAAATTTATGACACTCCCGACTGTCCGCCGCTGCCGGCGTCTGACGCAGAAGCGGAAGCAGCCACACGCGAAGCGTCATCGGTTTGACGCAAGACAGCGCGTAAGCCCACGAAGGCCGCCCGCGCGGCCGCCCGGGGGCGGGCACCCCAAGACGCTTCTCTTCCACACAAGTGCGTGCAAGAACCTCAAGAACCCGACTCGCCCCAGCGCCCGTGAAGATCAGGCAACCAGAGCCCGGTGTGGCGTGGGCCTGGGGCGGGCGGGGCGTTTAGATGCGCCCGAGGGAAACCGTAGGGAGCCGAAGGCGTACGAGGTTGACAACGGGGCAGTCCGGAGCGAAGGCTCCGGACCGCAATCGGAGCCCCGCCCGCCCCAGGCCCACGCCGCGCCGGGCGTCTCAAGAACGCCGACGATGGCCAGCAACGACACTCAAGCTAACAACCCCACCGACATCCCCCCGCAAACATAAAGCACCTGCCCAGTCACAAACCCCGCCCGCGGGTCCAGAAACATAGCCACGGTATGTGCCACCTCATCCGGCCGCCCAACCCGCCCGACGGGAATCGCCGCCTCCAGCGCCAGCGTCTTCGGTGCCCCTGGCGGATTGGACTGATTGAATAGCTCGGTAGCAACCGGCCCAGGCGCCACGGTGTTCACCGTAATGCCATCGCCCGCCAGCTCCAAAGCCCAGGTCCGCGTCATACCCGCCAGCCCCGCCTTCGACGCGCCATACACCGACCGCCCGCCCTTGCCCAGCGCCGCCCGGCTGCCGATATTCACGACACGCCCGTACTTCGCCTGCCGCATCCCCGGCAACAGCGCCTGCATCAGCAGAATCGGCGCAGTCAGATTCAACGCCATCGTCCGCGCCAGTTCCTCCTGCGTGATGTCCTCGATGTTCGCAACCTGGATCATCCCCGCGTTGTTGACCAGATGCAGCACCGGTTGCTGCGCCGCCAACTCACGGCCAGCAGCAATAGTCGCCGCCGCGTCGCACAGGTCCACCGACCGGAAGGTCTCGCCCGGCAACAGTGTCTCGGGCGACGTACGGCTGAAATTGACGACCTGAAAGCCGTCTTCAATCAGCCGCGCCACGATGGCGCGGCCGATTCCCCGGCTTGCGCCGGTCACGAGAGCGATGGGTAAATTCATTGCGCCTTGATTCCCTGATCCTTGATGAGTCCGCCCCACTTCTTGCGTTCGGCGGATTCGAACGCGGCCAGATCCTTGCCGAACAGCGTGCCCGGCTTCGCGCCCATCGTGGCGAAGTTGGCGGCGATGGCCGGCGTCGCCAAGCCGCTGCGGGCGGCGGCAATCAGTTGTTCAACTACCGGCGCGGGGGTATTGCGCGGCGCATACAACGCAAACCACGCCGTCACGTCAAACCCCGGCAATCCGGACTCGGCAACCGTCGGCAAGTCCGGCACAGACGGATCACGCGCCGCTGAAGTCACCGCCACCCCGCGCACCAGATTCCCGTCCTTGATCTGCGCCAGCGCGCCCGGCAGATTGTCGAACAGCAGATCCACCTGCCCGCCCGCCACCGCCGGCAGCGACGCCGACGTGCCCTTGAACGGCACGTGCAGCATCGTCACCCCGGCCATGGCCTCGAAGTACGCCCCCGTCAGGTGCACCGACGAACCGATGCCCGGTGACGCATAGGTCAGCTTCTTGTCCGTCGACTGCTTGGCCGCCTTGATCACGTCCGCCACCGTCTTGTAGGGCGACTTCGCACTGACCGCGATCACGTTCGGCGTCGTGGACACCAGCGCGATCGGCACCAGGTCGCGCTCGGGATCGAACGGCATGTTGCTGTAGAGAAACTGGTTGATCGTCTGCGTGCCGATCGTGCCCAGCCCCAGCGTGTAGCCGTCCGCCTTCGCCCGGGCGACGTAAGCCATGCCGATATTGCCGCCCGCGCCCGGCTTGTTCTCGACCAGCACCGTCTGCTTCAGGCCCGGCTGCAATGCGTTGGCGATGGCGCGGCCAAAGAGGTCCGCGCCGCCGCCCGGCGGATACGGTACGACGACGGTCACAGGGTGCTCGGGATAGCCCGCGGCGTGGACCGCAGGCAGCGCCAGAACGGCCAGCGCGGCAAGGGCGATGCGCCATCCGGCGCGCGGATGCTGCAATTGCGTCATGGTCTCGTCTCCTATCGAACCCGCTGATTGCGGATTTCTTTTTAAAGTACGTAAATACGTACTATATTCATAAGAACATGAAAAACCGACAGGAGACAAGCAGATGAAACGCTGGACGCAACGCCCCGAAGGTTCCACCTGGGGCGACTTCGGCCCGGATGACGAACTGGGCCGCCTGAACCTGCTGACCGAAGAAAAGGTGCTGCAGGCGGTGCGCGAAGTCCGTGCCGGCAAGGTCTTCTGCCTGTCGCTGCCGCTGGATCTGCCCGGCGGCAACGTGCTCAATCCGCGCCGCCACGCGCCCACCCTCAAGCCCACCTTCCGCGAAGGCACGCCCTATCTGAACTTTGCGATGTCGCAGGTACAGCCCGAAGCCATTGACGTGCTGTCGGACGATCAGGTCACGCTGTCGATGCAGTATTCGACGCAGTGGGACGGCCTGTGCCACGTGGGCGCCATGTTCGACATCCAGGGCGACGGCCAGGCGCGCCGCGTCTATTACAACGGTTACGCCGCCGGCGTGGACGTGTTTGGCGGCGCCGATCCCGACAACTCGGAAGCCGCCTGCTGCCCGCCGGGCGGCTCGTATGCGCGCAAGCTCAGCGTCAGCCGCTATGCCGAAAAAGGCATGCAGGGCCGCGGCGTGCTGGTGGACTTGGCGCGTGCCTTTGGCCCGG
This sequence comes from Achromobacter animicus, assembly GCF_040775605.1. Classification (NCBI taxonomy): domain Bacteria; kingdom Pseudomonadati; phylum Pseudomonadota; class Betaproteobacteria; order Burkholderiales; family Alcaligenaceae; genus Achromobacter; species Achromobacter animicus. The sequence continues at coordinate 2,336,530 of NZ_JAYGJK010000001.1, read as the reverse complement.
GCCGCACGATCGTCGGCCATGCGCAGCTTCAAGCCGCCATGCGCGAGCAGAACGCCCAGCCCGAGCCCGGCGACATGCTGGTGCTGCGCACCGGTTTCGCGGAAGCCGTCGTGGCCATGAATGGCCACCCCGATCCGCACAAACTGGAGCAGACGGGCGCGGTGCTGGACGGCGCTGACCCCGCGCTGCTGGACTGGATCACGCATTCCGGCATCGCCGCCATCTGCGCCGACAACTACGCCGTCGAATCGTATCCGGCGCGCACATCCGGCCCCGGCCATTCGATCCTGCCGCTGCATCACCATTGCCTCTTCAAGCTGGGCGTGCCGCTGGCCGAGCTGTGGTATCTGAAGGACCTGGCCGACTGGCTCCATGCAAACGGCCGCAGCCGGTTCCTGCTGACCGCCCCGCCCCTGCGCATGCCCGGCGCCGTCGGCTCGCCTGTGACGCCTATCGCCACGGTGTAAGCCATGCCCCTGCCGTACTCGACCTTCTCCGACCATCTGGACGCGCTGGCCGCCCGGCAACCCGATGCCGTTGCGCTCATCGATCGTGATCAACCGCTCAGTTTCGGGGACCTGCGCACGCGCGGCCTCGCGCTGGCGGCGGGCCTGGCCCGCATCGGCGTGCAGCCCGGGCACCGCGTCGCCGTCTGGCTCCCCAACTGCGCGGCCTGGGTCGAATCCTTTCTTGCGTGCGCCCATCTAGGCGCGCTGGTGCTGGCCGTCAACACGCGCTTCCGCTCGGTCGAAGTGGCCGACATCCTGGGCCGCGGCCGCGCCGACTGGCTGGTGTACTGGCCCGACTTCAAAGGCATCGACTTCCAGGGCATCCTGGATGGCGTCGCGCCCGTGGATGTGGATCAGTTGCAGGGCGCGGTCGCGCTGGCCGGACCCGACGAACTTCCTCCGGCATCGCTTCACGGCAAACCGGTGCACCGGTACGACGCGCTGCTGGCCTGCGCCGACCCCGCACCGGTCGCGCAAGCCAACGCCGGCGTGTTGTGCTTCACCACATCCGGCACCACGTCCAAACCCAAGTTCGTGCTGCACGATCAAAAGACCTTGTTGCGCCACGGCGCGATGGTGGCGCGGGCGTTCGGCTACGACGACCGGGCCTGCGTGCTGGCCAGCGCACCGTTCTGCGGCGCATTCGGTTTTGCGACATTGGCCGGCGGCCTGGCGCGCGGCGTGCCCGTCGTCTGCGCCCCCGTGTTCGACGCGGCCCAATCCGCGCAGGCCGTCGCCCGGCACGCCGTCACCCACACCTACGCCAACAACGAGGCGCTGGTCGGCATGATGCAGGCCGCCGCGCCCGGCGCGTTTGCGTCCGTGCAGCTATTCGGCTTCGCCAGCTTCACCCCCGCGCTGGACAACATGCTGGACCTGGCCCGCGCGGCTGGCGTGCCGCTCACGGGCCTGTACGGTTCCAGCGAACTGATCGCGCTTGTGGCCGGCCAGCCCCGCGACCCCGCCGACGGCGACGTGTCGGCCCGCCCCCAGCCCGGCGGCACGCTCATCTACCCCAACGCCCGTGTGCGCGCCCGCGATCCCGAGTCCGGCCAGGTGCTACCGCACGGCCAGTCCGGCGAAATCGAAATCCTGTCGCCCAGCCTGATGCAGGGCTACCTGGACAACCCGGACGCGACCCGCGCGGCCGTGACGGATGACGGCTACTTCAAGACCGGCGACCTGGGCTACACGCTGACCGACCGCCAGTTCGTGTTCCAGACCCGGATGGGCGACTCGCTGCGGCTGTCCGGCTTCCTGGTCAATCCGGTGGAGATCGAACAGGTCGTCGAGACCCTGCCAGGCGTGCGGGCCTGCCAGGTGGTGGGCGCAACGCGCAACGGCAAGATCGTGCCGTACGCCTTCGTGCTGCTGCAGGAAGGCGCGCAGGCCGACCCGGCCGGTTGGACCGCGGCGTGCAAGGCGGCCATGGCGGGTTTCAAGGCGCCGGCGGGCTTTACCGTGCTGGACGCATTCCCGTCAGTGGAGAGCGCCAACTCGGTCAAGATCCAGAAGCACCGGCTGCGCGAGATGGCGGACGCTATGCTCTCGGCTTCCGCTTCATAGCCCTCCATCCCGCCATGCCCGCCCGCAAGCTTTTTTCGCGCAGTCCCCAGCCGCTTTACCTGCAGGCCGCCGCGCTGTTCCGCAGCCACATCCAGAACCGGACGTGGCGGCCCGGACAGCAGATCCCGCCGCTGGAATCGCTGATGGAGACCTACGGCATCTCGCGCGCGACCATCCGCCAGGCGTTCGGCCTGCTGGAAGAAGACGGCCTGATCCGGCGCTCGCGCGGCTCCGGCACCTTCGTCAACGCCGAACTGCCCGAAACGCCCACGCTGCTCATTCCCAAGACCTGGGCCGAAACGGTCGAACTGAGCAACCAGCTCGGCACGGTGTCGCTGGTGGAGTCCAGCGCCGACTCGCCGCTGCCCGACACGCTGGGCATGCCGTGCGGCGCCGACCGCAGCGGCAGCTTCCAATACCTGCGGCGCATTCATACGACGGACGCCGGCCCCTTCTGCTACAGCGAGGTCTTTCTGGACAGCGGCCTCTTCCGTAAGCACCGCGCCCGCATTCAGAAAAGCACCGTCGCCCCGGTGCTGGACCAGTTTTACGGCGCCCGCATCTCTGAAGCCCGCCAGGTCCTGAACGTGATCGAAGCGGGCCAGGAATCTGCCGAGTCGCTGCAGATACCCGTGTCTTCCCCGGTGGCCGAGCTGCGCCGCTATGCCTGCATCGACGGCCGCGTGGTGTATTTCGCGCGGCTGGAGTTTCCATTCCGCAAGGTGCGGATGGAGTTCGACCTGCTCACCAGCCGCTAAGCGCTTCACCCAACCTGCCTCAGGAGAAAACCGCCCCCCATCAACGACCGCCGCCGTCCGAACACACTGGGTGCAGCAGCAAACAAAACCTACATACGCGCCCGCCATATCCGAAAAGAATCCGGCATACAGGGAGACAACCATGAGACATGCCGACAGGACCCGGATTTCAATGCAGTGCCGCAGCACGATTGTTCGCTTGTTCGCCACGACCGCCTTTGCCGCGGCCGCGCTTGCCGCCGCCAGCGCACAGGCACAGACGCCCGCCCCCGCCGTCTCCGACGACGTGGTGAGGCTGGGCCTGATCCTGGACATGAGCGGCGTCTATGCCGACGTGACCGGCAAGGGCAGCGCCACCGCCGCCGAGATGGCGATTGCCGACTTCGGCGGCACCGTGCTGGGCAAGAAGGTGGACCTGCTGGTGGTGGACCACCAGAACAAGGCCGACATCGCCGCCGCCAAGGCGCGCGAGTGGTACGACGTCCAGAAGGTCGACGCCATCATGGACGTCGCCGGCTCCGCGCCCGCGCTGGCCGTGCTGGAAGTGGCGCGTGAAAAGAAAAAGATCGTGGTCTTCAGCGGGCCGGGCACCGAGCGCATCACCAACGACCTGTGCTCTCCCTATTCCGTCCACTACACCTACGACACGTGGTCGCTCGCCAACACCACCGCACGCGCCACCGTGGAGCAAGGCGGCAAGAGCTGGTACTTCCTGACGGCGGACTACGCGTTCGGCCACACGCTGCAGGCGTCGGCCACCGACGTCGTGAAGGCCAATGGCGGCACGGTGCTGGGCGCCTCGCGCCACCCGCTCGGCTCCAGCGACTTCGCCTCTTATCTGCTGCAGGCGCAGGCCAGCAAGGCGCAGATCGTGGGCCTGGCCAACGCGGGCGGCGACACCGTCAACGCCATCAAGGCGGCCAGCGAGTTCGGGCTGACCAAGGGCGGGCAGAAGATGGCGGGCCTGCTGCTCTACATCAACGACATCCACGCCATCGGCCTGGACGCGGCCGCCGGCCTGACGCTGACCGAAGCCTTCTACTGGGACATGAACGACCAGACCCGCGCGTGGTCGCAGCGCTATTACGACAAGCTCAAGAAGATGCCCAACATGAGCCAGGCGGGCACGTATTCGTCGGTCATGCACTATCTGAAAGCGGTGCAGGCGGCGGGCACGGACGAACCCACGGCGGTGATGAAGCAGATGAAGGCCACGCCCATCAACGACTTCTTCGCCACCAACGGCCGCATCCGCGAAGACGGCCGCATGGTGCACGACATGTACCTGTTCGAGGTCAAGAAGCCGTCGGAATCCAAGCGGCCGTGGGACTACTACAAGCTGGTGGCCACACTGCCGGGCGACCAGGCCTTCATGCCGCTGTCCCGGTCGACCTGCCCGCTGGTCAAGAAGTAGTACGGCGGGGCGTCCTCGGCGGGCGCTGCGGCGGATGGCATCGGCGGCGTGAAGCGCCCGCCGCGGGAGACGCCCGCCGCGGGAGACGCCCGCCGCCGACTTCGCCCGCCGCCGAGTACGCCCGGCGCGTTATCCTTGCCGCTTTGCCTTTCGCCGCTCCGACATGCCGCAACGCGCAGCCCGCATCATCGAGGGAACCATCGACCAGATCCGGGTCGCAACGCCGGTGCGGCGAAACGATGTCTTCCTGCGGGTCGGTGCGGAGACGATCTGGGGTTCCGCGCTGGACCCCTCGCACATCGCCCTGCTGCGCGCCTTTCACAATAAAGGCACTGCCGTGCGCATTGGCGTGCTGGAAGCCGAGCATGGTCTGAACCGCTTTTGCTGGGCCGTGCCCGCGCAAGGTGAACCCATTGCGCCGCTCACCTACCAGACCGCCCAACGGCGCAGCGGGCGCGAGGCCGTCATCTCCGGCGCCGTGGGCGTGGCCGGCCTGGGCGCGGCGTGGCTGTCTGGCATCACCACGCTGCCGCGCGTGTTCCTGATGGTGTTCGCGCTGGTGATCGCTATGATTGGGCTGATACTTGCCGCGAGCGCCTTGCACGCCCTCTGGCACAACCGCCGCGAGCGGCCGCGCATCCTTGCCAGCGAGGCTCTGTTCGATCCCGCGAAGCGCCCAGCGGCCATGAACGCTGCGCCAGCCCCCTCACCGCTTCAGCAGGAACCGGCTGCGCTGACGCAGGAGGGCGATCCGCCCCTTCTCCTGATCCGGGGCCAGCTCGACGGGATCACCCATGAAACGCGGCACGTGCACAAGGGCCCGACCTACGGCCACTATCGCTTTTCGGTTCAGGGCCGGCAGTTCCTGATGACGGTCGATGAATCACTGGGAAGCTGGCAGCCGTTCCTGGCGCAGAACGACTACGTCGAGATGGCCGTCAATGCCCAACCGGCGCCAGACGAGCCGCACGCGGTGTATGCCCTGCGCAACCTTGAGGACGGGCGCACCTATATGTGTCATCTGCGATTCCGCGCCTTTCCCGGCAAGGACACGCCGGTCGGCGTCGGCATGAACCAGCGCGCGCCGCTGCTCAAGGCCATCGGCGGGTTGATGCTTGCGGTCTGGCTGTTCCTCATTGGCCTGACTTGGTTCATGGATCCCGAGGCGTTGCAGGGCGACTTTCCGGAACTCGCGTTGTTCATCCTGGGCATGTTCCTGCTGGTGTGGCTGTGCTTCGCTCTGCCGCTCCTCTGGCTCGACGTGCGGTGGCGCATGGGCAAGCCGACGCGGCGCCAGCGCATCACCGAACGCATCTATGCGCTGCTCGACCTGGGCACGCCGTTCGCGCCCAAGCGACGCATCGAAGAGGTATGAACGGACGGGGCGTATCCTTGCCGGACGTCTGACTGCCGCTGGAGATCCGCATGACCACCCCCGCCCCGCGCCCCATCGCTGCCACCATCGCCGCCGTCGTGCGCGACGGCCACGTGCTGCTGGTGCGCCGCGCCAACCCGCCCGATCAGGATCGCTGGGCGTTCCCGGGCGGCAAGATCGACGCGGGCGAACGGCTGGCTGACGCGGCCGCGCGCGAATTACTGGAAGAGACCGGCGTCACTGCCGAGCCGCTGCACGTCTTTGACGCCGTCGACGTCTTCGACCGCGACGACACCGGCGCCCTGCGCCGCCACTTCATCCTGATCGCCGTGCTGTGCCGCTGGGTGTCCGGTGAGCCGGTAGCGGGGGACGATGCCCGAGATGCGCGCTGGGTGTCCCTGGCCGATCTGGATGCGCATGCGCTGGCCACGAGCTTTGGCGTCGCGGAACTGGCGCACAAGGCCGCGGAGCTGATGAGCGACGCCCCCGCAAGTCGATAACGCAGCAGCGATCAATTTCTCGAATCTGGCTCCCCGTGCGCTTCTTTCGAAGCCAACGGTCTGCCGAAAACTTGGTCAAATGCCAATTCGGCCTGCATACGCATAAACATCGAACTTTTTGGCATCGTATGGACCAGCACGCGCCATCGATAGCCGTTGTAGGGTGGATCAGTGACGTTGATGCCGTTATCTTCATCGAGCTTCATGCATACGTCATACCTGACCCCACGATCCGGCAAATTTGAGCGGTAATGTCGGTTGTCCAAATGACTCTTTAAGCGAGTCTTCACGGTCCGAGAATGCCCACGGTATATTGCTTTCAGTCCATCTACGTGGAAGGTACACGGATTCTCTTCGTACAAATAATCCGTCAGAATTAGATACAATCCGGCGCCGTATGGCACGCGATCAATATCGACGCGTGAGCGAAGATCTTTTTCCACTATTTGCGGATGACCTAGACCGTAATCGTGGCATTCAAAAAATTAATAAAGTGCGTGCGAAAGCCCTCCGCTAGCTGACGCTGCTGCTGCCTAAGTGTTTCAATTTCGTACATTTATAAATCCAAAAAGGATCGCCCATCCGACACCTCCGGATTAATGACGATCCTTCTCAATTTTAGGTGGGCAAACCCGCAACGATTGGGGCAAGAGCTTTCTCGAGCTTTCCATAAATAGCTTGAGTTCTCGCTGCCAAAAGGTTTTCGGGCAAGTTCGCGACTTTTCCCAAAGTTCGATAATTCGCATTCCGCCGACCACCTTTCAGCTCTGGAAATGCGTCTTCAAGCGCCTGCTGCACCATCTCCTTATGTTCGATAGCAAGATATGCATGACGATATCTCACGCCGACAGCAAACTTAGCATTGCCCTCCGTGGAATCGCGCATCTCCCATGCAGTGACAAAGACCGGCCAACATTGCGTCGAATCATCGATCAGAGAATCCCAGCGTTTGTTGGTAAACCACAAAGACTTTTTCCCGTGATCCACATCAAACTGATGCAGGGGAAAATTAGAACGTAGCGATTTTTCGACAAACACGAATTTTGCTTGCGATGCCAGCCTATCTACAAGCTCAGGATAATGTTGAGAAAATATCCAACGCTCCCCAACATCCCCTTCCATCTCGCTTTTTGTTAAGCTGCTTATATCGCGCGAACGCATAGCGGTCAACGATTCGACTACAGCTTTGTACTCGAACGCGACGTCCGCCAAGAAGTCGTCAATTTCCTTCTGTTCAGGGGGAATGTAGTCCGTTTGCTTCTGACAGTATGCGACCACGAGCCCGGCCGATTGATTACCGCGCTTGACTTGAAGTTCCGCACGATCCGCGCCCGCCTTAAGCCATTGATAGTCTAAAAACGCCCATCGATTTTGCTGAGAGTTACCTCCCTCCTCCTTCGGTGCGCCGTAATTTCGATCGAGAACAATATGTGCTGTCTTATATCCTTTAAATGCGGCTCGAGCACGTAATACTGCAACCTCGCCGTAGTATTTGCTGAGCTGACCTTGTCCCAACTTTGCGCCATATTTGTTTTCGACGACCAAGATCATCTCATTGACCGGATCGACCATCAGCAGGTCGAGTCGACACCCACTAGGCAAGACGTACTCGCGCATTGCAATCATGGAATGGAAGCCCGTTCTGGCGATTCGGCTAGGAGTCCACTGATTGAAGAAGTCCTTATTGCTAAGAACATTGTCACCCGACCCTTCGTATGCCGCCGTTAGGAAGTCCTTCAGCAGGGCGTCCCCTTGCCCATGGCCTTCACGAGGGTCAAACAACCATTTCAGAATTTCGGAGTGCTGGTTTTCGGTCGGGTCAATGATTCCAAAAATGTCGTTTGATCGCTTTAACGCCTCTAGAACGCGTCCCAATCGGGGATCCGCGACAAATTCTTGAAAATCCAAGCTCATCACCATCCTTTTGTTTCTTTATGAAATATTTGGTAGTGTACGCTTAGTTTCTTGATGCGGCTAGCCGTCTTTGAACACAATGCAGTCGGGAAGTACCAGAGCCCCAACCAGCCTCCACTTGCAGACACCCCGGAGAATCCAATGCCGTATGAACTTAGCAATCGTCTTGTGATTGGGCTTGCATCCAGCGCCTTATTTGATCTGACCGATTCAGACGAGGTGTTCAGGCGAGATGGCGAGCAAACCTACCGTGAATACCAGCGACAGAGGGAAAAGGAGCCGCTGAAGACCGGCGTGGCGTTCCCGTTCGTACGCCGCTTGCTCTCCTTGAATGCGATTTCGCCGGAGGATCCATTGGTGGAGGTCATTCTGCTTTCGCGAAACGATCCTGATACAGGAATGCGGGTTATGAACTCAATCGAGCATTACGGTTTGGGAATGACTCGAGCTATATTTTTGCAGGGTCGAAACCCACATGCCTACATTCCTGCCCTCTCCATCAGTCTATTCCTGTCTGCAAACGAGGCCGATGTCAAACAAGCGGTTTTGGCCGGATATCCGGCCGGGCAGGTGCTCAAATCACAGCATGTCGAACTGGCGGGTGAAGACGAACTGCGAGTGGCCTTTGACTTCGACGGAGTTGTAGCCGACGACGAGGCGGAGTCCGTGTTTCATTCGACTCAAAATATCGAGGAGTTCCACAAGCATGAGTCGGACAAAGCGTTCGTGCCACACAACCCGGGTTTATTAAAGGAGCTGCTAGCGAAGCTATCCGCGATACAGAAAAGAGAACAAGCGCAGGCCGAGCTGGATTCCCGGTACTCACCGAGGCTGCGCATATCCATCGTCACTGCCAGAAACGCCCCTTCCCATCACCGAGTCATAAATACAATGCGGAGTTGGGGAATCAACGTCAATGAGGCGTTCTTCTTAGGCGGCATCGAGAAAAAGTCTGTGCTGGAAGTGCTTAAGCCACACATCTTTTTCGATGATCAGAAAACGCATCTACTCCCGGCATCTGGCTCCCTTCCATCAGTCCACATTCCGTTTGGCGTCAGAAATCGTACGACCTCTGAGCACTCCGACTAACTGGTGGTTGGTCGCTACGGATGAGCCGTAAATAACTTCGCCTTCATCCACAGAAACATTGGAATCCGGGACCACTGCGCAAGCTGCGCGTTGTCGACCGTGTCCGGTTTCGGTTCGCGCAGCGACACGATGGCCAACCCCGCCGTCTCCATCGCCGCCATGTAGTCCTGCAGCGGCATCGACCAACCCGCAAAGTGCATGCTCAGGCCGTTGCGCGATTCCACGCCGTCGAAGCGTTCGCGGCCGTAATAGGCGCCGTCCACCACGAACGGTGCATCGGGCGATGCGTCTGCGAACCGGCCGCGATCGCGGAATGGGTGCACCAGCGACATGAACAGCGTGCCGCCCGGCGCGAGCACACGCCGGGCTTCGCGCAGTGCCGCTTGCACGTCGTCCACGTCCATCAACACGTTGTAGGCGATTACCAGATCGAAGGCGCCGTCGGCGAATGGCAGCTGGGCGGCAGGCGCCACCGCATAGTCATCGGCGGATTGCGCCGCGCGTGCCGCATCGACCATCGCGGCCACCGCATCGGTGGCGGTGACGTGATACCCCAAGGCGCGCGCTTCGCGGCTGATGCGCCCTTCCCCGCAGCCGATCTCCAACGCACGACGGCCGTCGCCTGCGCCCAGATAGTCCACGAAGCCGTCGCGGTACGCCCAGAAAGCATCGTGCCCCGGCGTGCCCGCCCACGCAATCCACTGGTCCGCCACCGCCTCCCAATGCGCGTGGTCGGGGGTTTTCTCAGCCATGTGTCCTCCCTTGCGGCCGGCCCTGCGCCGACGCCGGCCTACTATACCCACCCTCGGCGTCTGCCCGCGACGGTGTCGGACACCGTCGCACCAGCTGGCACTCCCGCCCGTCACGAAGCCTTCCGCCCAATAAGTTAAGGTGTAGCCCCACACCCCTTGTCTCTTCATTCCTGGAGTACCGAATGACCGGATTGTTCATCGTGGTGGCGGCGCTGGCGTTTCTGATGCTGGCGGCGTATCGAGGTTATAGCGTCATCCTGTGCGCGCCCATCGCAGCCATGGGCGCGGTGCTTCTGACAGACGCTTCAGCGCTGGCGCCCGTGTTCTCGGGCATCTTCATGGAGCGCATGGCCGGTTTTGCCAAGCTCTATTTCCCCGTGTTCCTCTTGGGCGCCGTGTTCGGCAAGCTCATCGAACTGTCGGGCTTTTCACGCGCCATCGTGCAGGCGGTGCTGCGGCTGATCGGCGCCGAGCGCGCCATCGTGGCCATCGTGCTGGTGTGTGCGGTGCTGACGTACGGCGGCGTATCGCTATTCGTGGTGGTGTTCGCGGTCTACCCGTTTGCCGCCGAGATGTTCCGCCAGGGCGGCATCCCCAAGCGCCTGATGCCGGGCGCGATCGCGCTGGGCGCCTTCACCTTCACCATGACGGCACTGCCCGGCACGCCGCAGATCCAGAACATCATCCCCACCACGTTCTTCGAGACCACGACCTGGGCCGCGCCCTGGCTCGGTCTCATTGGCGCCGCGTTCACGCTGACCGCCGGCATCGCCTACCTGGAATGGCGCCGCAAGCGCGCGGCCGCGGCTGGCGAGACCTACGGCACGGACCTGCGCAACGAACCCGCGGCGCCTACCGGTGAACGCAATCATCATCCGTTGATCGCGCTGCTGCCGCTGGTGGTGGTTGGCGTCATGAACTTCCTGCTGACGCGCTGGATCCCGGGCTGGTATCCGGCCGGTTCCGAAGTCGACCTGCCCGGCCTGGCCAAGCCCCTGCCCGTCAACGCCGAGGAGCAGGTGGCGCTATGGGCCGTGATGGGCGCGCTGATCGCGGGCATCGTCACCATCCTGCTGTTCTCGTTCCGCGCCATCAAGTCGCACTTTGCCGAAGGCAGCAAGAGCGCCGTGTCGGGCGCGCTCCTGGCGTCGATGAACACCGCGGCCGAATACGGGTTTGGCGGTGTGATTGCCGCGCTGCCGGGCTTTCTGCTGGTCGCGCAGGCCTTGAAGGCCATTCCCGATCCGCTGGTGGGCGAAGCGGTCGCGGTAACGACGCTGGCCGGCATCACGGGCTCGGCCTCGGGCGGCATGAGCATCGCGCTGGCCGCGATGTCGCAGACCTTCATCGACGGCGCGCTGGCGGCAGGTATCCCGATGGAGGTGCTGCACCGGGTCGCCGCGATGGCGAGCGGCGGCATGGACACGCTGCCGCACAACGGCGCGGTCATCACGCTGCTGGCCGTCACGGGTCTTACGCACCGCCAATCCTACGGCGACATCTTCGCCATCACGCTGATATCGACGCTGTCGGTGTTCCTGGTGATCGGCGTCTTCTACCTGACCGGCATCGTCTGATCGAAGGCGGCGGCGAACACGCCCGCCAGCCACTGCGTGAACACGCGCACCCGCGCCGGCACCTGCCGGTTCTGCGGCGTCAGCACGGAAACCGGCATGGGCGCGGGCGGCGCGTGGGGCAGCACGATCTTCAGGTGCCCCGCCGCCAGTTCGCGCTCCACGCGGTAGCGCGGGACCTGCACCAATCCCAGGCCCGCGAGCGCCGCACTGGTGTAGAGTTCGGCCCCGCTCACGCTGACGACCGCACGCGGGCGCACCTGGACGATGCGCCCGTCCACCCGAAAATCCAGCGGCACGGCGCGGCCCGTCACGCTGGACACGTAATCCACGGCTATGTGATGTTCCAGCGCCTGCACGCTGTCCGGCACGCCGTGGCGCGACAGATAGGCGGGGCTGGCGACCGTCACCTGCGGCATCTGGGCGATCGTCCGCCCCGCCAGCGTCGAGTCCTGCGGCACGCCCGCGCGCAGCACGCAGTCGACGCCTTCGCGCACCAGATCCACCAGCCGGTCGTCTTCGCCCAGATGCAGGGCGATGTCGGGATAGCGCTGCAGGAAATCCGGCAGGCCCGGCATCACGAAGAACCGCGCAAGCGTGCCCTGCGCGTTCACCCGCAACAGCCCCTTGGGCGCCGTGTCCAGGAAAGCGCCGTCGGCCTCCTCCAGGTCGGCCAGGAGCCGCACGCAGCGCTGGTAGTGGGCCTCCCCGTCGTGCGTCAGCCGGACCTGCCGCGTGGTGCGGTCAAGCAACCGCGCGCCCAAGCGGGCCTCCATGCGCTTGATCAGGTTGGTGACCGTGGCGCGCGGGATGCGCAGGTCGTCCGACGCCTTGGTGAAACTGCCTCGTTCGGCGATGCGCACGAACACCTGCATTTCCTGGAAACGATCCATGCCCCTGCCCCGCCTATTGTTAAAGCAAATGAAATTATCTTAGCAAAGCAGGCGTAATTATCTTTGGATCGGAATAGTCGATCATACGTCTCACCCACTCATCCAAGGAGAAAACTCATGAACGCCCAAGCTTCCCAGCGCGTTGCCCTGGTCACCGGCGGATCGCGCGGCATCGGCGCGGCCATCGTGCGCCGCCTGGCAGACGACGGCTTTGCCGTCGCCATCAATTACGCCTCGAGCGCGGCAGAAGCCGACGCCCTGGCTGGCGAAGTCCGCCAGGCCGGCGGACGCGCCTTGGCCGTGCGCGCCGATGTTGCCAAGCCTGATGACGTGCGCGCGATGTTCGATGCCATCCAGGCCGAGTTCGGTCGGATCGACGTGCTGGTGAACAGCGCGGGCGTGCTGCAGGTGCAGCCGCTGGCGGAAACCAGCGACGACCTGTACGACCGGACGTTCGACATCAACACCCGCGGCACCTTCAACACGCTGCGCGAGGCCGCCGCACGTCTGGCCGATGGCGGCAGCATCATCAACGTGTCCAGCACCACCGTCGCGCTCAACCTGCCCGGCTACTCGGTCTACATCGCCAGCAAGGCCGCCGTCGAAAGCCTGACGCAGGTCTTCGCCAAGGAACTGCGCGGACGCCAGATCAGAGTGAACGCCGTCGCCCCGGGCCCTGTCGCCACCGAGCTGTTCTTCAAGGGCAAGAGCCCCGAATTGATCGAGCACTACGCCAAGATGCCGCCGCTGGAACGCCTGGGCCAACCGGAAGACATCGCGGGCATCGTCTCCTTCCTGGCGGGACCCGACAGTGGGTGGGTGAACGGGCAGATCGTGCGTGCGAATGGCGGCGTGGCCTGAAAATTTCTCGCGCGCGCCAGCGCCCCTTGAACGCGCGCACTCATCCCAACGCACGAGCCCGGCCCTTCGGCCGGGCTTTTCTTTCACGGCGCTGAATGCCGCATATTTGCTGACGTCCTCATCCGAATTAACCATGCGCGCCTCGCCCGATGGGCCGAGGCAATTTCAGCGGTTTTCAAATTTTCAGTTTGCGCGCTCCGGACTTTGATTTACGGAAAAGTCTGGCCAGTTGGACGAGGTTTGCATGAGACGGAGTCCGTAAGCCGTGGTTTAGCCTGACCCGGCAGTACTCCGACTCACCTTGATCGATTGGACGAAAGCAATGAATCAACTCATTCATCCGGACTGCCACCCCTTTACCGCCGCAGGCAATCTGAAGCAGATCTCCGCGTATTACGAGGAAGGTCGCCGTGTCATGTGGATGATGCTGCGCGCGCAACCGCGCCCGTGCTTTAACCATGAACTCATCGACGAGATCATGACCCTGGCGCGTGCCGCCAAGGACTCCGGCCTGCCCATCGACTTCTGGGTCACGGGCTCGCTGGTGCCGCAGATCTACAACGTCGGCGGCGACCTGAACTTTTTTGCCGAGGCCATCCGCACCGGCAAGCGCGAGGCGCTGCGGGCCTATGCCCGTGCATGCGTTGATTGCGTGCACGCCGCCACGCGCGGTTTTGACACCGGCGCCATCTCGCTGGCCATGATCGAAGGCACCGCGCTGGGCGGCGGCTTCGAGGCCGCGCTGGCCCACCACTTCGTGCTCGCGCAAAACAATGCGCGCATGGGCTTCCCTGAGATGGCGTTCAACCTTTTCCCCGGCATGGGCGGCTATTCGCTGGTCGCGCGCCGTTCGGGCATGAAGCTGGCCGAGGAGCTGATCAGCACCGGCGAATCGCACACGGCCGAGTGGTACCACGGCCGCGGCCTGGTGGACGTGCTGTTCGAGCCGGGCGAGGCCTTCAAGGCCACGCGCACCTTCATCGACGTGATGCGGCCCAAGCTCAATGGCATGCGCGCCATGCTGCGCGCGCGCCAGCGCGTGCTGGCTCTGCCGCGCGCCGAGCTGATGGACATTACCGAGGATTGGGTCGAAGCCGCCTTCTCCATCGATCCGAAGGACCGCGCCTACATGGAGCGGCTGGTGATGGCGCAGAACCGCCGCACGGCGAGCAATTCGGAGGCCACCGAAGTGGCCACCATGCACTGATCCGGCGGCGCGCCGCCGGTTGCGTCATGCAATGAGATGCAGCCGGCGGCGCTGCGCCAGCCAGGCGGTGAGCTCCGCCGCGGGCATGGGCTTGGCGTACAGGTAGCCCTGCTTGGCGTCCACGCCCAGGGTGTCCAGGAAGACGGTTTCTTCCTGGGTTTCCACGCCTTCGGCAATGACCTGGAGCTCGAGCGTGCGCGCCACGGCAACGATGGCGCGCGCGAGCGCCTGCGAGACCGGATTTTCGTTGACGCCCCGCACGAAGCTGGCGTCAAGCTTGATTGCGTCCAGCGGAATCCGCGCCAGCTGCGACAGCGACGAATAACCCGTGCCGAAATCGTCCAGATGCACACGCGCCCCCAGTTGCCGGAACTGCTTGATAAGTTCGATGGCGGCGTCTTCATCGTCGATCAGGCAGCTTTCCGTGAGCTCGATGTCGACCAGGCAGGGGTTGAGATTCGCGTCGTTGATGGCGCGCATGAATTCGCTGACCACGCCCTTGTCGTCCAGCTGGCGGGCCGACATGTTGATCGCGATGCGCAGGTTCAGGCCCTCGCGCTTCCATGCCGCTGCCTGCCGGGCTGCTTCGCGCATCACCCAGACGCCCAGCGGCGAGATGAGCCCCGATTCCTCGGCGTAGGGAATGAAGGTGTCCGGACCCACCATGCCGCGTTCCGGCGAACGCCAGCGCACCAGCGCTTCCACGCCGTCGACCTCGCCTGTGCGGCCCACCAGCTTGGGCTGGTAGTACAGCATCAGGTGGTTCTCGGCCAGCGCCTTGCGAAGGTTCGTGTCCAGCCACACATAGTCCGCGTTGCGGCGGTCCATGTCGGGCTGGAACACGCGATACGTATGGCGGCCCGCTTCCTTGGCCACGTACATGGCGATATCCGCGCTGCGCACCACGCTGTCCAGGTCGGCGCCGTGATCGGGGTACATTGCGATGCCGATGGAGCAGCTGGTGTAGACCTCGATGAGGCCCTGGCGGAACGGTTCGCGCAGCCGCTCGATGATGCGCTGCGCGGTGGCCTCCAGTTGCCAGGCCTGCGCCTCTTCCTGCAGGACGATGAACTCGTCGCCGCCCAGGCGGGCGAGCGTCTGGCCATCGGACAGGCAGTTCGAGATGGCGACCGACACCGCTTTCAGCAGCCGGTCGCCGAAGCCGTGGCCGTAGTGGTCGTTGATGCGCTTGAAGTTGTCCAGGTCCAGGAACAACACGCCGCCCCGCCCTTCGCGGCCCGCCGCCAGCGCCGCCTTCAGCCGCGACGTGATCGCGTGGCGGTTGGGCAGGTTGGTCAGCATGTCGGTGTTGGCCAGCACCCGCAGGCGCTCCTGCGCCTGGCGTTCTTCGGTGATGTCAGTGCCCGAGCAGATCAGGTAGACCCGCTTTTCGCCGCTGCCGCTGGTGACGAACTTGTTGCGGAACAGGAAAAGGCGCGGCCCCTTGACGGTGTTGATCGTGCGCTCGACCTCGTACGACTGGCCGCGTTTGTAGAACTCGGCGATATTGCGGCGCGAGGCAATGGCTTCCTCGCGCGTCATGAACATGTCGAAGACGCTGCGGCCCACGATGTCCTGTTCGCGCTTGCCGGTGTATTCCTCGCTGAGCTTGTTGAAGCGCTGCACGCGGCCGTTCTGGTCGACGATCACGATGACCGAATTGGCTTCGGACACTACCGTTTCGGCGAACGACAGACCTTCGACGAGGTCCTTGGCGACGGATTCGGTATCGGTGTGGGCCGATGCGGTGCCGGCCCATTCGTTGGGATTGATCTTGCGGCCGACCAGGTGCAGGTGAAGCAGATCGCCATACAGCATGATGTCGATCCGCACGCTGGACGTGATGCCCGTCAGGCCGCGCACGGCCTCGGCCTGATCCGGGCGCAAGGCCATGGCGATATTGGTTGCGCCCTTGACTGCGGCGAGTTCAATCGCATCGCTATCGGCGGACAACCGCCAATATGGGCTATGCGTACCGAAATGCGTGTGCAGGATCGACTTTTCGTCCTGGTTCTCAGTCATTGGTATCCCCCCGCCGTCCTAAGGCCCGCGAAACACATTACGGGCTACTGAATTTGGGGTCAACCACCTTGTCGGGCCCCAAAACCGCTTTATTGCGGTTTATTGCATAGCCGTTCGCAGCGTCAGTGCAATTCTCTGAAATACAGCGTCTTTCCCAGCGCAGCGCACAAGGCGGCGGAAGCGATTATTTCGGTTCCTTTCAGAAGCCGCAAAAACGAGAACGCCGGAAATTCGTGGCGAATTTCCGGCGTAGGGAGCAATGAGGCGCGGCGCGCCGTCAGAAGGGACTTACTCGCCCTTCACGCCCGCCTCGTCGATCACCTTGGTCCAGCGTGCGACTTCAGCCGACACACGCGCGCTGGCGTCAGCAGGCGACGTCCACGTCGCAATCGCGCCCTGGTTCAAGAGCGACGCCTTGACCTCGGGCTTGGCCAGGATCTTCTTGAGCTCGGCATTCAGGCGGTCGATGACCGGCGCAGGCGTATTGGCCGGGGCCACGATGCCGAACATCGAGCTGACCTCGAAGTCCTTCAGGCCGGCTTCGGCGGCGGTAGGCACGTCGGGCAGCGCATCGACGCGTTGCGGCGAGGTCACCGCCAGCGCGCGCAGCTTGCCCGCCTTGATGTTGCCCTGCGCGGCAGGCACCGTTTCGATCATGCTGAGCACCTGACCGCCCATCAGGTCGGTCATGGCCGGGCCGCTGCCCTTGTAGGGCACGTGCAGGATGTCCGCGCCGGCGGTGCGCTTGAACATTTCGCCGGCCAGATGCTGGGGCGAGCCGTTGCCGGCGGATGCCATGGTCACGTAGCCGGGCTTGGACTTGGCCAGCGCGATGAACTCGGGCAGCGTCTTGGCCGGCACCGACGGGTTCACAACGAACACCAGGGGCACCGTGCCCACGATGGCGACGGGCGCGAAGCTCTTTTCCACGTCGTACGTGACGCGGCCGCGGTAGAGCGCGGCGTTGATGGAGTGGCTGGTCAGCGCGCCCATCAGCAGCGTGTAGCCGTCGGGTTGCGCCTTGGCTACCTGGTCCGCGCCGATGTTGCCGGCGGCGCCCGCGCGGTTTTCCACCACCACGGTCTGGCCCAGCGCGCCCGTCAGTTCCTGGGCAAGCACGCGGCCGATCACGTCGGTGGCGCCGCCGGGCGGGTAAGGCACGATCATGCGGATCGGCTTGTCGGGATAGGCGTCGGCCGAGAATGCCGGGGCGGAAACGCCGGCGCACAGCGCCAGCAGGGAAAACAGCACGGCGCGGCGCGGCCGCAGACGCAGGTCTGACATGTGGTCTCTCCAGCCGGGATGGGTATAGGAATGAACGGACGCCCGGTTCGTCAACGGCGCCAGTGTAGGGGGCCACCCTTGATTGAAGAATCGGTATTTTTCTATCGACTGATCTCTAAAACAGATCAATTAAGCTACCGCCATAAACCGCTTGCAGGCCCGGCGACGGGCTGGATATGATGTCGCCGCAGGATTATCAATAATATTATCGGGACTGAAAATGACGGACGACACCAAGGGCGGCAAGCCCGGCAAGGGCCCTTTTGACAGCGACAGCGCCACTGCGCGCGGTGTCGCCCGCGGGCTGACCAACTACGGCGACATTGGCTTTTCGCTGTTCCTGCGCAAGGCCTTCATCAAGGGCGCCGGCCTGTCGGACGATGCGCTGGCGCGTCCCATCATCGGTATCGTCAACACCGGCAGCAGCTACAACCCCTGCCACGGCAACGCGCCGCAACTCATCGAGGCCGTCAAGCGCGGCGTCATGCTGGCCGGCGGCCTGCCCATGGACTTCCCCACCATCTCGGTGCACGAGAGCTTCTCGCAGCCCACCAGCATGTACCTGCGCAACCTCATGTCCATGGACACCGAGGAAATGATCCGCGCGCAGCCGATGGACGCCGTCGTGCTGATCGGCGGCTGCGACAAGACCGTGCCCGCACAACTGATGGGCGCCGCCTCGGCCGGCGTGCCCGCCATCCAGCTCGTCACCGGGTCGATGCTGACCGGCTCACACCGCGGCGAACGCGTGGGCGCCTGCACCGACTGCCGCCGCTACTGGGGCCGCTACCGCGCCGAAGAGATCGACGCCGTCGAGATCGCCGACGTGAACAACCAGCTGGTTGCCAGTGTCGGCACCTGTTCCGTCATGGGCACGGCCAGCACCATGGCCTGCATTACCGAGGCGCTCGGCATGATGGTGTCGGGCGGCGCGTCCGCCCCGGCCGTCACCGCCGACCGCGTCCGCGTGGCTGAACACACCGGCGCCACGGCCGTCGCGATGGCGGCCTCGCGCCTGACCCCGGACCGCATCCTGAACGGCAAGTCCATCGAAAACGCGCTGCGCGTGCTGCTCGCCATCGGCGGGTCGACCAACGGCATCGTCCACCTGACCGCCATCGCCGGCCGCCTGGGCATCGACATCGACCTGGCCGGCCTGGACCGCATCAGCCGCGAGACGCCCGTGCTGGTCGATCTGAAGCCGTCGGGCCAGCACTATATGGAAGACTTCCACGACGCGGGCGGCATGCCCGCGCTGCTGCGCGAGCTGCGCCCGTTCCTGCATCTGGACGTCCTCACCGTGTCCGGCCGCACGCTCGGCGAAGAACTGGACGACGCCCCGCCGCCCTTCAAGCAGGACGTCATCCGCACGGCCGCCGCCCCCATCTATCCGGTGGGCGGCCTGGCCGTGCTGCGCGGCAACCTCGCGCCCGGCGGCGCCATCATCAAGCAATCGGCCGCCAACCCCAAGCTGATGGAGCACGAAGGCCGCGCCGTCGTGTTCGAGGACGCCGAAGACATGGCGCGCCGAATCGACGACGACGCGCTGGACGTGACCGCCGACGACATCCTGGTGCTCAAGCGCATCGGCCCCACCGGCGCGCCCGGCATGCCCGAAGCCGGCTACATGCCCATTCCCAAGAAGCTGGCGCGCGCAGGCGTCAAGGACATGGTCCGGATCTCGGACGGCCGCATGAGCGGCACCGCGGCCGGCACCATCGTGCTGCACGTCACGCCCGAATCCGCCATCGGCGGCCCGCTGGCCTACGTGCAGAACGGCGACCGCATCCGCCTGTCGGTGGCCCGGCGCGAGATCGCGCTGCTTGTCGATGACGCCGAGCTGGCGCGTCGCACGGCCGCCAATCCCATCACGCGCCCCACCGCCGACCGCGGCTACCGCAAGCTGTTCCTGCAGTCCGTGACGCAGGCCGATCAGGGCGTCGACTTCGACTTCCTGCGCGCCGGTGTCACGAACGACACGGTCCCCAAGAAGTAATCCCGCCCTTTTGCCATGAACGCCATCACGCCCGCCGCCTTGCAGGAACCCGCCCCCGACGCCGTCCAGGCAGCGGTGGCCACGCTGGAAGAAGACATCGTCTTCGGCCGGCTGCATCCGCGCGAACGCCTGACCGAGGACGAGCTGATGGCGCGATTCGGGATGAAGCGGCACGCGGTGCGCCAGGTGCTGGTCGACCTGGAACTGCTGGGCGTGGTCGAGAAAAAGCGCAACATCGGCGCGGTGGTGCGCGCGTTTTCCGTGCGCGAGGTGATGGAGCTGTATGCCTTGCGTGAAGTGCTGGAAGTGCACGCCGCCCGCCAGATGCCGCTGCCCGTGTCCGAGGCGCGGCTGGCCGCGCTGGTGGCGGTGCAGCGCGAACACGATGCGGCTGTCGCGGCCGGCGACGCGCGCCGCGTGTTCCGCAGCAACCAGCGCTTTCATCGGGAATTCGTGGGGCTCTTGGACAACGCGGTGCTGGGACAGGCCATCGAGGAATACGCGCGCCGCACCCACCCGATCCGCTTCGGCTCGCTGGTGACGGCCGGGCACCGCGAACGCGCGCGCCAGGAACACTGGACGATGATCCAGGCGCTGCGCGACGGCGACCGCGACGCGCTGATGGCAGTGTGCCGTGATCACCTGATTCCGTCGCGTGATGCCTATCTGGCGTCGCAACAGGCGTATGCGCAGACGCAGGGCGCCTATCTGGCGCCTTCCGCGCCGGCCTGACCGTTCGCGCTTAGCGGCTCTCCGTCCAAACGCTCACATTCAACCGCCCCGCCTCGCCACTTACGTCTGACGTTTCCGGGCAACGCCCGGCCGTGCGCGCTCAGCAACAATTTGACAAGCCGTGCCTGGAATCGGTAATAATAACAATTACTATTTCCAGAAATTCGCATGTGCAGTTGTCCCGCCTCCCACTGCGAGGCGCCGGCGGCTAGACCAAAAGGTTGGATCTTGAGTACGCCGGGATGCGCCTTCCCCTCCTCCATCGAAACACTCTATAGCGATCATCACTCCTGGCTCAGGGGCTGGTTGCGACGCCGCCTGGGCAACGCAGACCAGGCCGAAGATCTGGCGCACGACACCTTCATCCGCCTCCTGAGCAGCGAACGCATTCCCGCCACGCTCACGGAACCGCGCGCGTTTCTGACCACCGTGGCGCAGCACCTGGTGTCCAACCATTGGCGCCGCGAAAAGCTCGAACGCGCGTACCTGGACGCGCTGGCCCAGGCGCCGCAAGCGGTGCACTGGTCGCCTGAAGACCGGGCCATCGTGCTGGAAACCTTGCTGGAGCTGGACCGCCTGCTGGACGGCCTGCCCGCCCTCGTGCGACAGGCCTTTCTGTTGTCGCAGCTTGAAGGTCACACCCACGCCCAGGTGGCCGACGCGTTGGGAATCTCGATCCCCACCGTCAAGCGCTACCTCGTCAAGGCCTTGCAGCGCTGCTGCTTTGCCGATCTTTCCTTCACGGGATGAGCCGGCGCATGTCCGCCTCGTCCTGGTACGGAAACACGCGCGACGCCGCCACCCTGCCGCCCGCCGTCGCGCAGCGCGCGCTGGAATGGCTGGTGGAACTGCAAGACGAACCCGTCGCGCCGGAAACGGTGCGCGAATGGGCCTCCTGGCGCGCCGCGCACCCGGACCACGAGCGCGCGTGGCTGCGCATTGAATCCGTGCAGGGCACGCTGCGGCCGCTGGCCGGACCCGCCAACGCGGCCATCGCGAAGGCAGCGCTGGCCGCACCTGCTTCCGCCCAGCGCCGCCGCGCCTTGAAAACCATGAGCGCGCTGGCTATCACCAGCGGCGCGGCGTGGGGCGTGGGGCAGATCACGCCGTGGCGCACCTGGACGTCGGACCATCGCACCGCCATCGGCGAACGCCGCACCGTCACGCTGCCGGACGGCACCCGCCTGGTATTGAACACGGACAGCGCCATCGACGTGCACTACACCACCGACCGCCGGCGCGTGATGCTCATCGCGGGCGAGATCCTGATCGCGACGGCCCACGAATCGGGCACGCTGAACCGGCCGTTCTGCGTTGAAACCGCCCACGGCACCGCGCGCGCGCTCGGCACCGAGTACGCCGTACGGCTGCTGGATGGCTCAACGGAAGTCAGCGTTTTCCAGGGCGCGGTCCAGATCCGGCCGCGCGACGATGCCGACCACGGGTTGACGTTGCAGGCGGGATTGCGCGCCAACTACTCCGCGCGGGGCATCGCGCAGCCCGCCACCGCAGAGGAAAACCAGATCGCCTGGAAGGACGGCTTCATCGTGGCCCGCGGCATGCGCCTGGCCGACTTCGTCGCCGAGCTGGGCCGCTATAGCCGCGACACGATCAGCTGCGACCCCGCCGTCTCGGACCTGCGGCTGTCCGGCTCGTTTCCTGTCAGCAACGTGGACAAGGTGCTGGCCGCGCTCAGCGCCACGCTGGATATCCGCGTCGAAACCGAGTCGCGGCTCTGGCGCGGACGGCGGCTGCACCTCATCTCCGGCCCCGGCGCGGCACGTCCCGCACCGCCGTTACAAAATAGTTGATCCGTTTTGCGATCTGGCGGGTCAAGGCAGGTGAGCACACAGCAACCTCACCTCTCTGAAAGGCCAGTTCATGAATCACGTCCGGGCGCCCAAGCGCCAGTCCTCCCGTTTCCTGCGACGCGCGGCCACGGCGCGCCTGGCGGGCCGTATCGCCACCGCCACGCTGCTCGCGGCGCCCGCGCTGGCCATCCCCACCGCCGCCCACGCACAGGCCGCCGCCACCCGCAGCTTTGACATCCCCGCGGGAACGCTTGAGGACGCGCTGGGCCGCTACGGACGCGAAGCCGGCATCGTGCTGTCGTTCCGGCCCGAAGTGACGGCCGGCCTGCAAAGCAACGGGCTGCGCGGCACCTACGGCGTGCGGGGCGGTCTGGACGCCCTGCTCGCCGGCACCGGCATCCGCGTGCTGCCGCAGTCCAACGGCAGCTACGTCCTGGACCGCCCCGCCAACGCGGGCATCGCCACCACCAACCTGCCCGCCGTGACGGTCACCGCTTCCGCCGCCGACCCCCACCTGCCCGCGCCCTTCGCGGGCGGTCAGGTGGCGCGCGGCGGCGGCCTGGGCGTGCTGGGCACGGGCGACGTCATGGACGTGCCGTTCAGCACCACCAACTACACGGCGCAGATGATCGAGAACCAGCAGGCGCGCACGCTGGCCGACATCGTCATCAGCGAATCCTCGGTGCGCACCACCACCTCCAGCGGCGGCTTTTCCGACGAGTTCCAGATCCGCGGCTACTCCGTGGCTGCCGGCGACGTCGGCCTGAACGGCCTGTACGGCCTGGCATCCGCCAGCCGCATGCCCGCCGCCATGATGGAGCGCGTCGAAGTCCTGAAAGGCCCCGGCACGCTGATGAACGGCATCGGCCCCAACGGCAGCATCGGCGGCGGCATCAATATCGTCACAAAGCGCGCCGGCGACGAGCCCCTGACTCGCCTGACCACCACCTACCAAAGCAAATCGCAACTGGGCGGCCAGCTCGACATGGGCCGGCGCTTTGGCGACAACAACGAATGGGGCATCCGCGTCAACGGCGTCTACAGCAACGGCGACACCAACATCGACGACGGCAGGCAGGAACAAGGCGTGGGCGCGCTGGCGCTGGACTACCGCGGCACCAAGCTGCGCTGGTCGCTGGACGCCTACACCCAGCACGAGAACATCGACAACTTCCGTCCGCAGATCGGCTTTCAGTCGAACGTGACGTCGCTGCCCTCGCCGCCCTCGGGCCACCGCAATTTCTACCCCGGCACCGAGCTCACGCTGAACGATTCGACCGTGGCCACCCGCCTCGAGTACGACATCAATGACCACCTGATGGTCTACGGCGCCACCGGCTACCGCTACGGCACCGCCGAGCAGACCTTCCCGTCGGGGCCCGCAGACGCGCAGGGCAATTTCACGGTGTCCAACGCCTATTACGATTCGTACTCGCGCACGTGGACGGGCGACATCGGCCTGCGCGCCCGCTTCGACACCTGGGGCATCGGCCACACCGTGAACCTGTCGGCCACGCGCCTGGACCAGGAGTCCGGCAACGCCTACGTCACCTCCTCCGGTCCTGGCGTGCCGTCCAGCATCTTCCGTCCCGCCCCGCTACCGCCCGTCACCGCAGACCGCGGCGCTCCACAAAAGGCATCCAAGACCGAGCTGACCAGCTACACGCTGACCGACACGCTGTCCTTCGCCGGCGACACCCTGCTGATCACCGGCGGCATGCGCAACCAGCGCGTCGTGCTCGACAACTACTCGACCGCCACCGGCGCGCGCACCGGGTCGTACGACGAAAGCGCGATCTCGCCGGTCGCGGGCATCGTGTTCAAGCCGATCTCCAACGTCTCGCTGTACGGCAACTTCACGTCCGGCCTGACGCGCGGCGGCATTGCGCCCGCCACCGCCGCCAACGCCGGCCAGGTCTTCGCACCGTACAAGTCCAAGCAGTATGAAGCGGGCGTCAAGGTCGACTGGGGCAAGATCATCACCAGCGCCTCGGTGTTCCAGATCACGCGCCCGAACTCGATGACCGATCCCGACACGCGCATCTACAGCTTCGACGGCGAACAGCGCAACCGCGGCCTGGAACTGGCCGCCTTCGGCGAAGCCATGCCGGGTCTGCGCATGATGGCCAGCGCCACGTTCTACGACGCCACGCTCAAGCAGACCGCAGGCGGCGTGAACGACGGCAACGACGCCAACGGCGTGCCGAAGAACACCTTCAACCTGGGGGTGGACTGGGACACGCCGTGGGTCCGCGGCCTGAGCCTGAACGCCCGCGTGATCCACACGTCGTCCATGTACTTCAACGCGGCCAACACGCTGACCCTGCCCTCGTGGACGCGCTACGACGTCGGCGCGCGTTACAACACCGAGATCCTGGGCCGCTCCGTGGTGTTCCGCGCAAACATCGAGAATCTGTTCAACAAGGACTTCTGGCTGGCCAGCGGCTCGTACGCGACGGTTGCGGCGCCGCGTACGTTCTTGTTGTCGGCGCAGATCGACTTTTGAGGGTGACTGGCGTTCTTTAGGTGGCGCCTAGGTCGCCATCACGGTGGTAAGCCGGCCCCTTTGGAGGGGCCGGCTTTTTTTGTTGCTTGCGGGAAAACGGCGGGCGGCATCAGCTGGTCAGCCGACGCAGGCATCCCCAAATGGGATGTACTCCCAGTAAGCCAATCGTTCGCTTGCGTGCTCGCGCGTCACGGTGCTGTTCTAGACTCGAGATCCATGTCAGCAGGCCACTTCACTTTGGGCGCGAAGCGCAGGCCAAAGTTGTACCGAGGCACGTCATTATGGTCGTGGGGCGGATCTGGAGGTGGTAGCGCCGAAGGACCCTGCTGCATATATGTGCAGATATATGCCCAGGCAAACTCGTCCGCACCCATGGCGCTCAGGGGGAAGCGGTCAATGACCTTATTGGTCCCTGGCTCAACGATGGAAAGAACCACACCCCAATTCAAGATGAGCCCGCCTTGGGCAGTGACTGCGCGTTTGTGCCACCGTTCAGCGCGCACTTGAGACCAGTCGTATGCCACAGGAGCGACGCGCCAGGGTCCGAAAGGATTCCACCACCGGTCGTTAAAGTTATAGGCGTAAAGCCGCTGGCGGACACGATTAAGCCTTAAAGGTAAGTCTCGAGGAACCGAGATGTCCATGCGGATACAGAAAGCGGCTAACCAGATGCAAGCTGCTAAGCATAAAAGACCCGAGAAAACAATAAAAGGATCCGAAAAAAGGTAGAAATGAGGAGGAACAATCAATATGGATATCCCGGCTGTCGCCATAATGATGCCCATCCAAAAATAAATGCCTCGCGCGCGTGCTGAACCTCTCGATACCTCCAAATATATGTCATCCAG
Organism: Achromobacter animicus; assembly: GCF_040775605.1. Taxonomy (NCBI): domain Bacteria; kingdom Pseudomonadati; phylum Pseudomonadota; class Betaproteobacteria; order Burkholderiales; family Alcaligenaceae; genus Achromobacter; species Achromobacter animicus. The sequence continues at coordinate 2,310,919 of NZ_JAYGJK010000001.1, read as the reverse complement.
GTGGTTTGGAGCGTTCCCCTCAAGTGCCAAGGGTGCAGTCGGTGTGCAAAACGGTCCCGGTAAATCTGCTATCCAACCGTTGCATGGGGGGACAAGTTTGGGGCCGGTCATGGCTGTTTTTTTCCTGGTCGGCTATCTGTTTTATCTTCTTGACAAAGTAGGTGGGCGAATCCCGAAATGTCATTTCTATCAGGCCAGAATTTGGCTTCCAACTTTACTGCGTGAACGCCGTTGATCGCATGCAATGCAATGGCGCCCGAAATTGTTAAAGTTTGAGTTGCTTCGTCTGTAGTAATAATTGGGGCCGTAGTGTTCTCAAAATAGTCGGAATTTAGTCTGGACGTCGGTGGGGGCAGATCGGTTGTTGGCTTCCCGCTCTCGCCGGAAGCAATAATTTGGCCCTGATAATCGCCAGGGCGATAGACTGTCAATTCCCATTGGTATCGGGCTGAGCTTTCTTCATAACCTGGCAGGGATATCTGAAACACAATATATTCCCCGATCCATATTCGGCCTCTCTTCCAGTCCGTTTGGCCATCAATCGGAAATGGGATATCCCCTTTCTTATATAGCTTCATTTCGATCGCCATCTCTGCTGTCATTCCAAGCACTGCAGCATTAAGACTGCCCACGGCGGTATCGAAATCTGATTCTGAGGTCCACCGCCTATTTTCGCTTGGCGAACCCCATCGGCTGTACCGAGCCCATAGTTCGAGTGACGAGGATCGTGCCTTTCTCGCCTGCATTGCCAAAATGTACGCAAGCACCCCTAACGCAATAGCGATACCAATAGGTCCTAATAAGGTTGCTTGGGGGGCGAGGGCTCCGACAATTCCTGCGATTGCCGAGCCAAGCGCGGCCATAGTTGCCAAACCGCTATAAATTTGAGCCTTCGAATCTCCGACAGCTCCTGCACGAATGGCGGCGAACATATGTTGGACTCCGTCCATTAGCCCAGAAACCGCTGTAACAGCGCCGCCGTATTGCGCAATGCGAAGCCCAAGCATGACGGTCTTCGCCCCTCCTCTCGCTTGCACGGTGATGGTCATATCCGGCCGTAGCACTTGAATCCCGACCCCAACAACCTCCACGCCCGCACCCATCACACCGATCGAAGATGACCACACGGCCGCCAATGCTTCGGCTCTGACACTTTCAGGTGCGTTGAGCAACGTTGCGTAGTTCTTTCGCAGGCTGTCTTGCTGAAACCACAGGCTGCCGAGTCCAAGCAGCAGATTCGCTCCTGTGGGCGCTGCTGAAACGACCGTAGTGCGCATCTTCCGCATCGCTTCCCTTGCGAGATCTCTCGCTTGCTCAGCGCCAATCGCAAGCGTTCCCACCATTTGAACAGCGCCGGTTTGGAGCGTGGCAGCGCCAACGCTCACGGCGCGAATGGCGTCGGCGACGCCTTCAGTGGCGGTGCGTCGCAGATCCCGGAGACGTTCCTTTAGCTCATCGGCACTCTCCAGCGACCAAATCATCAAATCAACGACCTTGCCGTGGTTGCCGGGAACCGCAATGGCAATGAAGCCGCTCACCACCATTGCGCGAATCTTTTTTGTTGCCGGCTTGCGGAAATTTTCGTCAATATGCGCGACGAACTTATCAATGCCTTCCTGCAGCGTCTGGTGGAGTAGCGAAAGATACTCGCCGAGCTTCAGAGACACGATGATCTGGGTCACGTGCTGCCCTGAATATCGCAGGAAGGCCGCGCTGTGCAGACGTCCGACCAGCGCGTGCGTTTGGGAGGCCAGTTGCTGTCCCAACGCGTTACTGGCGCTGCCCATGGCCGCGAGCAACTGTCCGATGGCCTCTTGCACGGGCGCGACCATCAGAGTCTTGCCTTCCGCTGTTCCGATGACGGTCTTGATGGTGTCGTACGCCTTGCCAACGTCATTGCCCGTCAGCGCGGTTTGCAGCTGGTTCAGCAAAGCCATGTCCTTCGCCACCAGAGCCTGATACAGGTGGCTCTCACGATCCTCCAACTGTGCTTTCCACAGCCGTTGCGTCGCGCCTAATTTTTTATCGCCTTCCTTTATGACTTCGGTGGGGCCACCGGCAAGGCAAAGCGCGAGCATCCGGATAAAGCCCTCCGTCGAACGCCAGGACGTGGCGCTGTAGTCATACTGGACGGCAAGCTGGAAAGGTCTAGATAGGTATTCTCTGACGTACAACTCGCCAACTCGGTCAACAGCTTTTTGCCAATTGTCCTGCGCGGCCAGATAGGCTTCCTCGAAGGTGGCTCGAGCCCGCTCGTCGTAGCGCTCCTCTAGGCGTTCCTTTGCCTCGGCCTGTTTGTTCTTTGCTATGCGCTCAGCTTCTCCTGGGATATGCACCTGCGGATAGCCCACCTTTAGTCCCGCGATGCTGTTGTTGTGCCTACGACGATTCTCTTCCGCTGCCTTCACCTCTTCTTCTGCTTCCGCCTTGGCCCAGGCGGCCTGCAGCTCCTTGATGCCGAGCAGCGCCTGGGAAGTAAAGAACTCAAATCGTCGCTGCGGCTCGGCGCGCCACTCCTGCATTTCTCTGAACAAATGAACGCGCTGCGCATTGCATTCCTGCACCACCCCGATGGGATCGGGCAGAACCAACGCCAGTACGCCGTTCGGAAGTTTTTCCCGCTGGACGATAGTGCGGATGTGGCCTTCCATTGCCCCAAGCCGATGATTACGCGAGTAGAACCCGTGAACGCTATCGAAATCGCCGGGGTTGCCCTCTGCGTACTCAAGTACAGAGCCCAACCCAAGGTTGTCTTCGGTCATTGCAATACCGACCTTGGCTGGGTCGTCGCGCGCGCGTTTCAAATCGAGCTTGTACAGACGCTCCCTCGGATCCGTTCCGTCGGCCGCTTTGCCACACAAGTATTGGTTCAGCACGCTCTCTGGCCAGGGATCATTGGCGATGGCTATCCACGCGGTCGAGAATTTTCCGGCGTCGATATTGATGAACGATGCGGGGACGTCGTGATCCTTGTTGACGCAGTCCTTGCTCAGAGGGCTGGGCTCGTCTCGTGGGACCTGATAGGGACGAAACTGGCGCAGCGCGCCTTCAGGCGTCACCTCATAGGCCTGCCACTCCATCTCGTCGAGCAGTACATAAAGGTATCCTTGCCGCAAGATGCGAGGCTGGTCCAGCCGCATCTGAACCGTTGCGGGTTCGTTGCGGGCGGCAGGTTGCCGACGGTATGTTTGCCCGGGCGACGGCGCGTACGCCGCGCGCAAAGGAAGAATGGGTAGACCAGTACGCTCGCAGGCCTTGCAGGCGCCGGTCGGATTGGGCGCGGCATGGCTGATCGTTCGGCCTAAGGTTGTGCTTAGGCTCATGAATAGGCCCCTGCCCGGGGTGATGAAGCAAACATCCGCTTCCAGGCGCCGATGGCGAATGTGAAGCGCAGATCGGATTGAATAGGAATGACGTGCTCCCCGCAACGACGGACCCATTTCTCCGCCGATACGCGTCAGGTCCGCCCATGAAGAAATCGCCCGCCGCGAATAGAGGATCGCAATGGACGCGCATGGAATGCGCCGCCATTACGTCACACCGGCCTATCTTTGGATATCAGAAGAGTCTTAGTTTCTGCCGGCGAACCTAGTCTTCGTGTCTACCGGCGAACCATCGCAAGTCGGGCAGAGTTCGCGCGCAGTATTTGCTAGACCTTTCCCACCATTACCGCGCCTGCGCCGCCACATACTCCCTCAACGTCTGCACCAGCGCCACCGCAGCGGGCGACAAACTCCGGTTGCGGGCCGTCACCAACCCAATCGAGCGCTCGGCCACCGGCACCGTCAGCCGCCGCTGCACGATGCCGGTCTGCGCCACCGCGCCGGCGGCGATTTCCGGTAGCGCTGCTACGCCAAACCCGCATTCGACCATCGCCACGATGGTGGTCAGGTGCTCGGCCTCGAATGCGGGTGCGAAGCGGATGCGGTTCTGCAGAAAGGCCCATTCCGTGTATTGGCGCACGCTGCTTGGATGCACCATGGACACATGTTCCGCCCCAGCCGTATCGACCCAGCGCAGCGGCCCTTTGGCCCGCGCCAGCGGATGTGCCTCCGGAATCAGCAAGATGAAGCTGTCGGACATCAGCGGCACGTAGTGCAGGTCGGCGTGCTGCGGGTCGGCGGCGGTCAGCGCAAAGTCCACCTCGCCCGCGCGCACCAAGTCGAAGGCCGGACCGGAGAGCGTGTCGCGGACCTTGAGCGCCACATTTGGGTGCGCCTGGCGGTACGTCATCAGCACGCGCGGCAGCAGCCGGGCTGCCAGCGATGGCAACGCCGCCACTGACACCTGCCCCTGTTCCGCGCTGGAGATGCTGCCGACCGCGGCGATGGCATCGCGGAATGCCGCCTGCAGGGTCGCGGCCTGTTGCAGGAAGACCTCGCCCGCCGCCGTCAGGCGTACCGTGCGCGTGGTGCGGTCGAACAGGCGCACGCCGAGCGCGTCCTCGATGCGCTGGATCTGGGTGGACAGCGCGGATTGCGACAGATGCAGCTGCCCCGCGGCCTGGCGGAAGTTGAGCGTTCGGCCCAGCACCAGCGTGGTGTCGATGTCCCGCATCGACAGGTTGATCTGCATGTTTTGTCCCCGGCCTATTGATCTGATTGACCGATCATTCTATTAAAAAATTCTGATTCATCAATCAACCGCCCTTCTCTACACTCGCGCCAAAGCGTGATTTCAGAATCAGGAGAACAGCATGCAGAAAGACACGAACGCGCTGCCCAATCCGGGCGCGGCGCATGCGGTGGTGGTGGGCGGCGGCACGATGGGTGCGGATGTCGCCGTCGTGTTGACGCGCGCGGCGTGCCGCACGACGGTGATCGAATCGAATGCCGAGCGCGCGGCCGGTCTGCCGACGCGCGTGGCGGAAAACCTGAAGACCATCGGGCGCGAGTCAAACGCCGCGCTGCTGGCCACCGCGCCGTCGCTGGACGAGGTGGACTGGTCCACGGTGGATCTGGTGATCGAGTGCATTCCCGAGCGCCTGGACATCAAGCAGGCGCTCTTTGCGGACCTGGCGCGGCGCACGCGGCCCGATGCCATCCTGGCCAGCAACAGTTCCAGCTTCCCGATCAGCGCGATCAGCCAGGGGCTGGACACGCGCGGCCGCATGCTGGGCCTGCACTTCTTTATGCCGGCGCACCTGGTGCCGCTCGTGGAAGTGGTGCTGGGCGAAGCCAGCGACGAGGCCTGCGCGGATTCGCTGATCGACTTCATGCGGCGCTGCGGCAGCGTTCCGGTCAAGGTGAAGCAGGATCTGCCGGGTTTTCTGGCGAACCGCCTGCAGCACGCGCTGTCGCGAGAAGCCTTCGACCTTATCGACCGCGGCATCGCGTCGCCCGAGGACGTGGACGCCGCCGTGCGGTTTGGATTTGGGTTCCGGTTCCTGGCGGCGGGTCCCGTGATGCAGCGCGATCACGCGGGCATCGACGTGCACGCGGCGGCCGGCGCAACCATGTATCCCACGTTCTGCAACGCCGACCATCCGGCGCGCTGTCTGACCGAACGCGCCGCGGACGGCCGGCATGGCATGAAGGCAGGCGAAGGTTTTTATGCCTGGACGCCCGAGACTATTGCCGCAGAGCGCGCCCGTTACGACCGGCTGCTGCGCGCCGGCCTGGACCTGATCGCTCCCGAACTGCCGGAGATCAAGCCTTGAATTCGCCTGCAACCCACTCCGTGCCTGCTTGCGCACCCGCTTCCATGGCCACCTCTGCGTCAGCCACGGCTCCGGCCCTCCCCCGCGCCGCGTTAGCCGACTCGCCCGTCATCATCACCGTCGCGCCCAACGGCGCGTACAAGAAGGCTGCCGACCACCCCGCCGTGCCGCTGACCGCAGACGCGCTGGCCGCCGAGGCCCGCGCATGCCTGGACGCCGGCGCCGCGATGATGCACATGCACGTCCGAAAGCCCGACGGCAGCCATCTGCTGGATGCGCAGGCCTATCGCGACGCGCTCGCGGCGGTGCAGTGCGCCGTCGGCGACGAACTGCTGGTGCAGGTGACGAGCGAGGCGGCGGGCGTCTATCAGGCCGCCGAGCAGATTGCGATGGTGCGCGAATTGCAGCCCGAAGCCGTCTCCATCGGCCTGCGCGAAATCGCCGTGCCCGGCATTCCGGAATCGGAGCTGGCCGCCTTCCTGGCGTGGCTGGCCGACCGACGCGTCATGACGCAGATCATCCTGTACGACGACGCCGACGTGCGCCGCTGGCTGTCGCTGCGCGCGCGCGGACTGGTGCCGCCGGGCGCATGGTCGGTGCTGTTCGTGCTGGGCCGCTACAGCGCGGGACAGACGTCGTCGGCTTACGACCTGCTGCCGTTCCTGGCCGCTTACGACCATTCGTTGCCCTGGGCGATCTGCGCCTTCGGCCCCGAGGAAAACGCCTGCGTTACGACCGCGGCGGCCTTTGGCGGCCATATGCGAGTCGGGTTTGAAAACAATCTGAAGCTGCGCGACGGGTCGGTGGCGCCGGACAACGCGGCGCTGGTCGCACAGGCCGCGCAAGGCGCGCGGGCGCTGGGCCGGCCGCTGGCGACGGCGGCGGACGCGCGGCGTATCTACGGCGCGATCGGTTGATGCGCTAACGATTGACGCGGTGCAAGCAAATCGCAGCCGGCTAATCCGCAACCGGTTATTCCGGCTGCCGGTCAGCTGGCTGCGGATTTAACCGTTGTCAGCTTATCCGCACAGTCGACTGGGGCCGCCGGATACCCCGCTTTCGATCGCCCCCTGCCGGTGATCGCACGCGCCCCCTTTCCCCCGCTCTGTAATCTCTCCGACATTATTTCGCTGTGTTGCAACATTGACGCCGCGCAAGCGCATCTGCTACAAACTTTCGCATCTGTACGTTTAACGCAATACCCCCACAAGTTTCTGCTGCGAGGTGGTGTGTGCAAGACGAATCCGATGGCTACACAAAAGCCCAGGAACTGCGAAGTTTCCTATTCCTGACGGCAGTCATGGCCCCGGTGTTGGCAGTGATCATCGTGGCCGGGTACGGTTTTGCGGTCTGGATCTACCAGATGTTCGCAGGCCCCCCGGGAAGCTGATGCAAAGCCTCCGCCCCCCCATTCCCCCCAATCAGCCCGCCTCTGCGCCCTGTAGCGCGGCGCCCGAGCTGCACATCGCCAGCATGGTGGTGCATGCCGCCCCACGCCGGCTGGCGGACGTGCGCGGCGCGATCCTCGCGATCGGCGGCGCGGAAATCCACGGCGCTTCCGAGACCGGCAAGCTGGTCGTCACCCTGGAAGCCCCCTCTACCGAAGACATGCTTGCGCAGATAGCGCAGATCCAGCGGCTGGACGGCGTGCTGGCGTCGGCGCTGGTCTATCAGCATTCCGACACGCTTGCCGCGATGAATGAGGAGATTGACGATGTCCATGGCTCGTAGAGAGTTCATCAAGCAATCTGCCGCCGCCGCTGCCGCCACGGTAGCCGGCATCCCCATCGTGGGCTACACGCAGAACATCGTGACGGAATCGGAAGCCGCCAAGCTGAAGTGGTCCAAGGCGCCCTGTAGGTTCTGCGGGACCGGCTGCGGCGTGAACGTCGCGGTGAAGGACAACCAGGTCGTGGCGACGCACGGCGACTTCAACGCCGAGGTCAACCGCGGCCTGAACTGCGTGAAGGGCTATTTCCTGTCCAAGATCATGTACGGCAACGATCGGCTGACGACGCCACTGCTGCGGATGAAGGACGGCAAGTACGCCAAGGATGGCGAGCTGGCGCCGGTGTCGTGGGACCAGGCGTTCGACGTCATGGCCGAACAGTTCAAGCGCGTGCTCAAGGACAAGGGCCCGGAAGCCGTCGGCATGTTCGGCTCGGGCCAGTGGACGATCTGGGAAGGCTACGCGGCGCTCAAGCTGATGAAGGCGGGGTTTCGCACCAACAACCTCGATCCGAACGCGCGCCACTGCATGGCGTCGGCGGCGGTGGGCTTCATCCGCACCTTTGGCGCCGACGAGCCCATGGGCTGCTATGACGACATCGAAAACGCCGACGCCTTCGTGCTGTGGGGCGCGAACATGGCGGAAATGCACCCCATCCTGTGGACGCGGGTGACCGACAGGCGGTTGAGCAAGCCCAATACCAAGGTGGTGGTGCTGTCCACGTTTGAGAACCGGTCGTATGAACTGGCCGACATCTCTTTAACGTTCACGCCGCAGACCGACCTGGCGATCCTGAACTACATCGCCAACCACATCATCAAGACCAAGCGCGTCAACCGGGAATTCATCGACGAACACACCCGGTTCCTGGAAGGCAACACCGACATCGGCTACGGCCTGCGTCCCGAGCACCCGCTGCAAAAGGCCGCCAAGAACGCCAACAACGCCGGCGGCTCGCGCCCGATCACTTACGACGAATACGCGAAGTTCGTCTCCAAGTACGACCTGGACTACACCGCCAAGCTGACCGGCGTGCCCAAGCGGAATCTGGAAGCGCTGGCCGAGCTGTACGCCGATCCGAAGATCCGTGTCATGTCGTTCTGGACCATGGGGTTCAACCAGCACACGCGCGGCGTGTGGGCGAACAATCTGGTCTACAACATCCATCTGCTGACGGGCAAGATTTCCACGCCGGGCAACAGCCCGTTCTCGTTGACGGGCCAGCCGTCCGCCTGCGGCACCGCGCGCGAAGTAGGCACGTTCTCGCATCGCCTGCCCGCGGACCTGGTCGTGACCAACCCGAAGCACCGGGCGCGCGCCGAAGAGGTCTGGGGGCTGCCCGACGGCACCATCCCTGAAAAGGTTGGCGCGCACGCGGTCTTGCAGAATCGCATGCTGAAGGACGGCACCATCAACGCTTACTGGGTGATGGTCAACAACAACATGCAGGCCGCGGCCAACATGTTGAACGAGGGCTATCCCGGCTACCGCAATCCGGCGAACTTCATCGTGGTGTCTGATGCCTACCCGACGGTGACCACGATCTCGGCCGACCTGGTGCTGCCCACCGCCATGTGGGTGGAAAAGGAAGGCGCCTACGGCAACGCCGAGCGCCGCACGCAGTTCTGGCACCAGTTGGTCAACGCGCCCAGCGGCGCGCGGTCGGATCTGTGGCAGTTGATGGAGTTTTCCAAGCGCTTCACCACGGACGAAGTCTGGCCGGCGGACCTGCTGGCCAAGAAGCCCGAGCTGCGGGGCAAGACGCTCTTTCAGGTGTTGTACGAAAACGGCAAGGTCAACAAGTTTCCGAATACGGAACTGGATCCGGAATACGCCAACGATGAGGCCAAGGCGTTCGGCTTCTACGTGCAGAAGGGCCTGTTCGAGGAATATGCGGAATTCGGCCGCGGCCATGGCCACGACCTGGCGCCGTTTGACACCTATCACCAGGTGCGCGGCCTGCGCTGGCCCGTGGTGGACGGGGTCGAGACGCGCTGGCGCTATCGCGAGAAGGCGGATCCGTACGTGAAGGTGGGCTCCGGCTTCAACTTCTATGGCAACCCCGACGGCAAGGCCAATATCTATGCCCTGCCCTATGAGCCTCCCCCCGAGGTGCCGGACGAAGAATACCCCTTCTGGCTGTCGACCGGCCGCGTGCTGGAGCATTGGCATTCGGGGTCGATGACGCGGCGCGTGCCCGAGCTGTACCGCGCCTTTCCCGATGCGGTGTGCTTCATGCACCCGGACGACGCGCAGGCCATGGGCCTGCGGCGCGGCGTACTGGTGGAGATTGCGTCGCGGCGCGGCAAGATGCAGACCCGGCTGGAAACGCGCGGACGCAACAAGCCGCCGCGCGGCCTGGTGTTCGTGCCCTGGTTCGATGCCGGCCAACTGATCAACAAGGTCACGCTCGACGCCACCGATCCGATCTCGTTCCAGACCGACTTCAAGAAGTGCGCGGTCAAGATCACCAAGGCTTGACGGCCCGACGGAGACGCTCATGAACATTCGCGCCACTTCGATCGCCCTGGTCTTTCTGATCGGCGCCAACGCCTGGGCCGCGCCGACCGATCCGATGATCGATCCCATGCGGGGCCCGACGCCCCTGACCGAGTCGGCCACGCCGCCGCTGATGCCCCCGGTCGAGAACCGCGACGTGCGGCGCATGCGCACGTACTCGATGCAGCCGCCCACCATTCCGCACAAGATCGACGGCTACCAGATCGACAAGAACTTCAACCGCTGCCTGGCCTGTCACGCCCGCGTGAACACCGAGCAGACGCAGGCGGTGCCGCTGAGCGTGACGCACTACATGGACCGCGACAGCAACGTGCTGGCCGAAGTGTCCCCGCGCCGGTACTTCTGTCTGCAATGCCACGTGCCGCAAACGGAGGCCAAGCCGCTGGTCCCGAACAATTTCCAGGACATCGACGTGATCCTCAAGCGCCTCTCTGCTCCGGCGCCCGACAAGAAGTAAGGGACAGGAGCCCGTCATGGTCAAGCTCATCAAGCGTTACTGGAACATCATCCGCCGGCCCAGCGTGCACTTCAGCCTGGGCTTTCTGACGGTGGGCGGGTTCATCGGCGGCATCCTGTTCTGGGGCGCGTTCAACACCGCCATGGAACTGACGAACACCGAGAAGTTCTGCACCGGCTGCCATGAAATGCGCGACAACGTGTACTCGGAGCTGAAGGGCACGATCCACTTCACCAATCGGTCCGGCGTGCGGGCGCTGTGCTCGGACTGCCACGTTCCGCACAACTGGACCGACAAGATCGCCCGCAAGATGCAGGCGTCCAAGGAAGTCTGGGGCAAGATCTTCGGCACCATCGACACGCGCGAGAAGTTCGTGGACAAGCGGCTGGAACTGGCGCAGCACGAATGGGCGCGCTTCAAGGCGAACGACTCGCTGGAATGCCGCAACTGCCACAACTACGAGTACATGGACTTCACCCGCCAGAGCGTGCGGGCGCAGAACATGCACTCGACCTATCTCGCAGACCGGTCCAAGACCTGCATCGACTGCCACAAGGGCATCGCCCACACGCTGCCGCACATTCCGCCTGGCCAGACCTCCGAAGCGACGCCGCCGGCCAGGGCGTCCAACGAGGTGGCCAATGCGGCCCGCTGACGCGCCGCTGCCGGTGCTGAGCGCGCGCGGACTGGTCAGCCGGCGCGGCGGCCCCGGCGCGCTGGATTTTGATCTGCACGCCGGGCAGCTATTGAACGTGCAAGGCGCCAACGGCAGCGGCAAGACCAGCCTCTTGCGCATGCTGGCCGGCCTGCTGCGTCCTTTGGACGGCGGCATCTTCGACCCGGACGGCGACATCCGCCGTGATCCGTCGGCGCACTTTGCGCGCACGGCGTATCTGGGGCACGGCAACGGCCTGTCGGGCGATCTGACCGCGCTGGAAAACCTGCGGTGCAGCCTGCACGTGGCAGGAACGCCGCGGCACGACGACGCGATCGCCGCTTGCCTTGACGACTGGCGCCTGGGCGCCTGCCTGCACACGCCCGCCGCGCGCCTGTCGCAGGGCCAGGGCCGCCGCCTGGCGCTGGCCGCCGTGGTGCTTGGCGCCAAGCCGCTGTGGCTGCTGGACGAGCCCGACGCGGGCTTGGACGCGGCCAGCCTGGAACAACTGGCGCAGGCGCTTGGCGCGCACCTGGCCGCCGGCGGCGCCGCCGTCGTCGCCTCGCACCGCGCCCCCGGCACGCCTGCCCATCACACCCAAACCCTGAACATGGATGACTACGCGGATGCTGGCAACGCTGTCTCAGTTGGCATTGCGTGAAGTCCGGCTGGCCTGGCGTCGACCGGCGGACACGCTGGGCGCGACGCTGTTCTTCATCGTCACGGGTTCGCTGTTTCCGCTGGCGGTGGGTCCCGATCCCGTGCTGCTGCTGGCGATCGGGCCGGGGGTCTTGTGGGTCTGCGCCCTGCTTGGCATTTTGCTGAGTCTGCATCGTCCCTTCGCGCAGGATTACGACAACGGCGCGCTGGAGCAACTGCTGGTGTCGCCGCATCCGCTGCCGCTGCTGGTGGGCGTGAAGTTGGGCGCACACTGGTTCAGCACCTGCGTGCCGCTGATTCTCGCCAGCCCGGTGCTGGCGCTGCAGTTTGGCCTGTCGCCACACGCCATCGGCATCCTGGTGCTGTCCCTGCTGCTGGGCACGCCGACGCTGGCGCTGGTGGGTGGCCTGGGCGCGGCGCTGACGCTGGGCCTGCGCGGCGGCGCGCTGCTGCCGCTGGTGGTGCTGCCGCTGTACGTGCCGGTGCTGATCTTCGGCGCGGGCGCCGTGTCGGCCACGCATGCCGGCTTGGGCGCGGGGCCGCAGCTTTCGCTGCTGGGCGCCGGCCTGTGCCTGGCGATCCTGCTTTGCCCCTGGAGCGCGTCGGCGGCGCTGCGCGTGGCGCTGGACTGAGGTATCCATGCACAATCCCTCCACCTTCGACTCCCCTCGCGCCGCCCCCGCGCGATCCAGCTGGATGCGCTACGCGTCGCCGGCGCTGTTCTACCCGCTGGCCGGGCGCATGATTCCATTTTTTGCGGTGGGCGCCGCGCTGCTGGCGGCGGCCGGGCTGTATACCGGGCTGGTGGTCGCGCCTGTAGATAGCCAGCAGGGCGAGGTCTATCGCATCCTGTTCATCCACGTGGCCGCGGCCTGGATGTCGATGTTCCTGTACCTGGTGATGGCGGGCTATGCCGCGCTGGGGCTCATCTTCAACACCCGCCTATCGTTCATGATGATGCGCGCGCTGGCGCCCACCGGCGCGATCTTCACGTTCCTGACGCTGTGGACGGGCGCGCTGTGGGGCAAGCCGACGTGGGGCACGTGGTGGGTCTGGGACGCGCGGCTCACGTCCGAGCTGATCCTGCTGTTCCTGTACCTGGGCTTCATGGCGCTGCAGGCCGCCACCGACGATACGCAGCGCGCGGACCGGGGCGGCGCGATCCTGCTGCTGGCGGGCGTGGTCAACGTGCCGATCATCTACTTCTCGGTGCAGTGGTGGAGCACGCTGCATCAGGGCGCGTCGATCAACCTGACAACCGCCCCGAGCATGGCGCGCATCATGGTGACCGCAATGCTGCTGATGGTGGCGGCGTTCTGGCTGTACAGCGCAGCGGTCGCGCTGGCGCGCGTGCGCGGGATCATTGCAGCGCGCGAGCCGGGCGCCATTCAGAAGATCGCCGGACAGATGGGCGCCGGACAGCCGGGCGCATCGGCAAGCGGCGCCCGGACGGAGGCGCCATGAGCTGGGACACCCTATTTTCGCTACAAGGCCATGGGCCGTACATCCTGGGCGCCTACGGCGTCACGTTCGCGGTGATGGCGTGGGAAGTGCTGGCGCTGTGGCGGCGCGCGCGTCGAAGCGGCCGGCGGCAGGAGGCGGTTGGCAGCCCCGCCCGTGACGCAGGAAGGACGCGCCGATGAGCCCGCGCAAACGCCGCGCGTTCGCCATCGTGGGCGGCCTTGCCCTGCTGGGCCTGGCCACCGCGCTGGTGCTCAACGCCCTGCAATCGAATCTGGTGTTCTTCTTCAGCCCGACGCAGGTCATCGCGCACGAGGCGCCCGCCAGCGGCAGCTATCGCGTCGGGGGCCTGGTCGAACAAGGCTCGCTGCAACGGGAGGCCGACGGCCTGACGCTGCGCTTTGCCGTGACCGACACCGCCCACGCCGTGCCCGTCACCTATCAGGGCTTGCTGCCAGACCTGTTCCGCGAGGGCAAGGGCGTGGTGGTGGCCGGCAAGATGGGCGCGGACGGCGTGTTCCGCGCCACCGAAGTGCTGGCCAAGCACGACGAGAACTACATGCCGCCCGAAGCCGCCGACGCGATCAAGAAGGCGGAGCAACGAGCCGCCTCCACCCTGCAGGCGGAGGCAAAATGATCCCGGAAATCGGCCTTTTCGCCCTGATCCTTGCGCTGCTGGTGGCGCTGGCGCAGGGCATCCTGCCGCTCATCGGCGCAGCCACCGGCTGGCAGGCGGGACTGCGCGTGGCGCGGCCTGCGGCCATCGGGCAGTTCGGCCTGACGACGCTCGCCTTCGCCTGCCTGGCGTGGGCCCTCGTGCACAACGACTTTTCGGTCCTGTACGTGGCCGCGAATTCCCACGCCGACCTGCCGGCCGGCTACCGCTTCGCGGCGGTCTGGGGCGGGCATGAAGGGTCGCTGCTGCTGTGGCAGCTGCTGCTGACGGCGTGGACGCTGGCCGTGGCGCTGTGCAGCAAGCGGCTGCCTTTGGCTTTCGTGGGCCGCGTGCTGGCGGTGATGGGCTGGATCAGCGTCGGCCTGCTGCTGTTCATGCTGTTCCTGTCCAATCCCTTTGAGCGCCTGATTCCGGCCGCGATGGCCGGCCGCGACCTGAACCCGCTGTTGCAGGACCCGGGCATGATCGTGCATCCGCCCATGCTGTACATGGGTTACGTCGGCTTTTCGGTGGCGTTCGCCTTTGCCATCGGGGCGCTGCTGTCGGGCGAGCTGGACGCGATGTGGGCGCGCTGGGTGCGGCCGTGGACGCTGGCCGCGTGGACGTTCCTGACCATCGGCATCCTGCTGGGCAGCGCATGGGCGTACTACGTGCTGGGCTGGGGCGGCTGGTGGTTCTGGGATCCGGTCGAGAACGCCTCCTTCATGCCGTGGCTGGCAGGCACCGCGCTGATTCATTCGCTGATCGTCACCGAGCGGCGCGGCGCCTTCCGCAGCTGGACGGTGCTGCTGGCCATCTGCACGTTTTCGCTCAGCATCCTGGGCACGTTCCTGGTCCGCTCGGGCGTGCTGACCTCGGTCCATGCCTTTGCCGTGGATCCCGGCCGCGGCTTGTACATCCTTGCCTTCATGACGGTGATCGTGGGCGGTTCGCTCGCCTTGTACGCGTGGCGCGCGCCCACGGTCGGGCTGGGCGGCGGGTTTTCGCTGCTGTCGCGGGAGTCGCTGCTGCTGTCCAACAACGTCGTGCTGACGGTCGCGGCGGGCTCCGTGCTGCTGGGCACGTTGTATCCGGTCGTGTTGGACGTGCTTGAGTGGGGCAAGATCTCCATCGGACCGCCCTACTTCGAAGCCGTGTTCGTGCCGCTGATGACGCCTGCGATTTTCCTGATGGGCGTGGGGCCGGTCGCCCGCTGGAAACAGGCAGAGCTTCCCGACCTGGGCAAGCGCCTGCGCGTGGCCTTTGCGGTCAGCCTGCTGACGGCGGTGCTCGTGCCACTGGCAATGCCCGGCGCTTCGCGCTTTGGTTCCCCGATGATCGTGCTGGGCCTGTGGCTGGCCGCCTGGTCGGTCGCCAGCGCCGGCGCGCACGCGTGGCAACGCCTGACGGACGGCGATGGCGAGTTGCTGCGGCGGCTGACCCGCCAGCCGCGCTCGTGGTACGGCATGCTGCTGGCGCATGCGGGTATCGGCATCTTCATCGCGGGCGTCACGCTGGCCAACGGCTATGAGGTCAAACGCGAGCTTCGTGTCGACGTGGGCGCCACGCAGGAAGCCGGCGGCTACCAGTTCACGTTTGCCGGCATCGGCCCGGCCACCGGCCCCAACTACACCGCGCAGCGCGCCGTTTTCCAAGTGGTGCGCGATGGCAAACCCGTGGTCACGCTGTATCCGGAAAAGCGCCACTACACCGTGCAGGACATGGCGCTCAGCCAGGCTGACATCGACAGCGGCTTCACCCGCGACCTGTTTGTGGCGTTGGGCGAACCCGTGGCCGATAACGCCTGGACCGTGCGCATCCAGGTCAAGCCCTTCATGACGTGGATCTGGACCGGCTGCATCCTGATGGCGCTGGGCGGGCTGCTGGCCGCGGGCGACGGACGTTACCGCCGCGCGCGCGAGGCGCAGGCGCGCAAGGACGCGCACGGCGCCCTACCGGAAACGGCGGGCGCGGCGCGGGAGGGCTATTGATGCTGCGCTATCTGCTGCCGCTTGCCGTATTCCTGGCCATGGCCGTGTTCCTGGCGAAGGGATTGTCGCGCGATCCGCGCGCGCTGCCGTCGGCCATGATCGACAAGCCCGCGCCCGCCATCGGTCTGCCGGATCTGCTGGAGCCCCGCAAGACACTGGACGTGGAATCGCAGCGGGGCAAGGTCTGGCTGCTGAATGTGTGGGCGTCTTGGTGCGGGCCGTGCAAAGACGAGCTGCCCGTATTGCGCGAGGCCGCGCAGCGCCATGGCATCGCGCTGTATGGGTTGAACTACAAGGACAAACCCGACGAGGCGCGGCAGTGGCTGGCGCGCAACGGCAATCCCTACCTGGCGTCGGCCAGCGACGTCGACGGGCGCGTCGGCATCGAATACGGTGTGTATGGCGTGCCCGAGACGTTCGTGATCGACGGCGACGGCCGCATCCGGTACAAGCATTTGGGGCTGATCACGCCGGAGCTATGGCGTACCCGCTTGCAGCCGGTCATCGAGGCGCTGCAATGAGGGCCCGGCGTGTGCAACGCCGTCCGTTGACGCCGTGGCATCGGCTGCCCCGCAAGCTGCTGACGGTCGCCATGCAGGTCGCCATGCAGGCCGTCCTGGTGACCGGCCTGCTGGTCACATTCCTGACCCCGACGCCCCTTCGCGCCGCGCCGGCTCCCTCACCCGTGCTGTCACCCGAACAGGAACAGCGCGCCGACAAGCTCGCGCACGGCCTGCGCTGCCTCGTCTGCCAGAACCAGACCCTGGCCGAATCCAACGCGCCCCTCGCCCTGGACATGCGCAAGCTCATCCGCGGCCAACTTGCCGAAGGCAAGACCGACACGGAAATCATGCGCTTCTTTGAAGACCGCTACGGCGACTTCGTGCGCTACGACCCGCCCTTCAAGTCGATTACCTGGCTGCTGTGGGTGGGCCCCTTCGCGCTGCTGGCCGTGGGCTTCCTGGTGCTGGTGCGCACGCTGAAACGGCGCGCCGGCACGCGCGCACCGCTGACCGCGGACGAACGCGCCCGCGCCGCCCGCTTCCTGGATTCCGGCTCATGACCACGCTCTGGCTCATCGTCCTGGCCCTGCTGCTGGCCACCCTGCTTTGCCTCGTGCCGCCGCTGCTGCGCCGCACGCCGGCCGCGGAGACCGCGTCGGACGCCAGCGTGCGCGCCTTCTATCTGGCGCAGCGGGAGCAACTGCGGCGCGATCTGGCTAACGGCGCGCTCAGCCCGCAGGCGCACGCCCGCGCCGACGAAGAGCTGCAACGCGATCTGCTGCAGGACCTGGCGATGCGCCGTGATCCCCGCGCACGGCTGGGCGGACAGCGCGCCGGCATTGCCGCGGCGTGCGTGCTGACGGTGGCCGTCCCGGTGGCCGCCGTGCTGTTGTACGGACAGTTGGGCAATCCGCGCGCGGCGGCCACGATCGCCATGGCGCAAACGCCTGAACCCCATGCGCAGGAGGCGGACAACGACATGGCGCTGGCGATCAACGCGTTGGCCCAGCGCCTGCGCGCCTCGCCCGATGATGCCGATGGCTGGTACATGCTGGGTCGTTCCTACGAAACGCTGGGCCGCTACAACGACGCCATCGCCGCGTATCGGGAGGTGCTGCGGCTGGTGCCCGGCCAGCCCGTGGTGTTGGCCGATCTGGCCGACGCGCTGCTGTCGGCGCGGCAGGGCCAGCCCGACGAGGATTCCATCGCAGCCGTCGCGCAGGCGCTGCAGGCCGAGCCGGATCAGCCCAAGGCGTTGGCGCTGGCCGGCATGATGGCGCTGCGCCGCGGCGACGCCGCCGAGGCGCTGACGCACTGGGAACGGTTGCAAAGGCTGCTGCCGGCAGAGTCGGAGGCGGCACGGCAGATCCAGACGAATATCGCGCAGGCGCGCGCCATGGCGACGGGTGGGGCTGGGGGAGCTTCAGTGGCGGCTGCGTCGGGTAATTCGTCCGCATCGCCTGCGGTGGCAGGGTCGACGCCGGCTGCTTCCGCAACGCCCGCCGCTCCGGCCGCCACGCCCTCCGCGCCCGCCCGCATCGCCGGTCAGGCCCGCATCGCCGACACGCTGCGCGGCCAGGTCGCGCCGAACGACACCGTCTTCATCCTGGCGCGCCCCATGGAGGGATCCCGCATGCCGGTCGCCATCCTGAAGATGCAGGTTGCGGACCTGCCACGGGCGTTCGTGCTGGACGACAGCACGTCCATGTCGCCGGATGCCACGCTGTCCCAAGCCGGCAAGGTGCGCGTGGAGATCCGCGTCAGCCGCTCGGGCAATGCTGCCGCCCAGGCCGGCGACCTGAGCGGCGTGCTGACGGACGTAGGGCCGCGCGCCGACGGGCTGGAACTGGTGGCTGACACCGTCGTGCGCTGACCGCTTCCGCCGTCAGCGCTTTCGGCTCACACCCGTTCAAACCCGCTCGATCCGCGCCGGCAAGCCCTGCCGCACCGCCGCGCCCGATACCCAATCGATCCAGACGTTGGCGTGCTGGCCGCGCGTCGCGTCCCCAAAGCCCAGATCGTTCAGATTGACCCCGGCCGCCAGCGCCGGATCGTGCGGCATCGGCTTGCCATCGACGACATGCGCGCGCGCGCCCAGCTCGGTATGCCCGTAACCGTGCTCGATGCCCACCGCGCCCGGCTGAACCCCATCGCGCAGCAGGGCCAGCCCCGTCACCGACCCGCCCGGCGTCACGATGCGGACCGTATCGCCGTTGCGGATGCCCAGCCGTTCGCCGTCCTGCCGGCTGATCGACACGGGGTTGTGCGGATGCACCTGCCGCAGACGGTTCACGCCGATCGACAGCGAGCTCATCAGGTTGGACTTGAACGAGCTCAGCAGGAAGGGCCAGTCCTCACGCGGGTATTCATCCCGCATATCGCGCCCGTCTGCCAGGCGCGTCGGGTACCAGGTGGGACAGCCGCTATAGCGCTCGCCCGTCATCGCGTGGCGGAACCCCGCCAATTCCTCGCTCCAGACATGCAGCGGCTTGGCGTAGGCCACGCGCGTGCGGCGCGGATGTTCGCCGGCTTGCGTCCACGCGTCTTCCATCCGGTCGAAGCGCCCGCCACGGCTCATCAGCATCGCAACCTGCCGCCATTCGCCCGGCTTGAGCTTGGTCTGCAACAGGTCGCGGTAGCGGTCGACGCCGGTCAGCGCCATGTCGTCGTCGCTGGCCTCCGGCACCGGACGTCCCGCCGCAAACGCGATGTTGGCCATGCCGCGCAGGAAGAAATCCTCGGGCGTGTCCAGCGCGTACTTGCCGCCGTCCTTGTCCGAGATGGCGCCCTCGCCGAATCCCGGCATGCCCAGGCGCTTGGCGCACGCGATCAGGAAGGTCTCCAGGCACACCGGCTCGTTCGTGGCGGTACGCGACACGCGCGGCTGCACCGCAGGCCAGCGCACGGTCGAGGCCTTGGCCACCACGTCGGCCCACGGCGCGGACACGCCCCAGCTTTCGTACGTGACGGTGTCCGGCACGATGTAGTCGGCCAGCGCGTTGGTCTCGTTGATGAACGGGTTGATCGACACCGCCAGCGGCAGGATGCGCGGGTCCTTCAGCTTTTCCAGCGCCACGTGGCGGAACCCGGCAATGCCGTACACCGGGTTGCTCATGTGGTTGAACCAGACCTTGGCGCGATACGGATAGCCGGCCAGCGCCGACGCCAGCATCTCCGAACTGAGTCCGCCGGTAGCCGGATACCAGGGCGCCGCCGCCGGATACGCCGGCTGGCCCGCGGCCTTCTTGCGCTTGAACTCGCTGGACTTCTCGTACGGAAAGCGGTTTCGCGACAGCGACACGCCTTTGGGCGAGGCCTTGTTGGCAAAGCCGGCGATGTTGTAGCGCGGCCCCATGCCGTAAGGCGGAAATGGCCCGGCATCCAGCACCAGTCCGCCCTCGACGTTCAGGTTGCCTACCAGCGTGTTCAGCATGGCGATGGCGTAGGCAGTGTAGAAGCCCGACCCGCTCATCGTGCCGCCGTGCGCATCGGCCACGGCGCGCTTGCCGTGGCTGGTGAAGCGTTCGGCCAGCGACGCGATCTTGGCCGCCGGCACCCCGCAAAGGGCGGCGTACTCGTCCAAGGTCTTGCGGCGCGACTCCTCGCGCAGCAGGGTCAGCGAGGTCCGCACCCGCAGCGCCTCCGGGCTACCTGCCATGCCGGGCGCGGCGATGGTGTCGTCCACAAACAGTTCGGCCGATGACGCCGTCGTGTGCGGCGCCTGCGTGCCGTCGGCCAGACGCACGACATACACGTCCTCCCATTTCTCGTCCGCATCGGCCGGGCGCGCCCAGCCCATGTCGGCGCCACGCAGAAACGCGCCCAGGCGAGGATGGTCCGGTTCGGCCACCACCAGATGCGTCGCGTTGGTCCACGCCGCCTCGCCCGCCGCCTTCATGGCGTTCGGACCGGGTTGCGACAGCATGCACGCGTCGAAACGTTCGTTGTCCAGAATCCAGCGGATCAGGCCCATCGCCAGCGCAAGGTCGCTGGCCGGATTGACCGGCACCCATTCATTGCCCGATCCCGCCGACAGGCTGGACGAGGCCGGCAGCACGGGCGACACCACCACGTAGGTGAACGCGGCTTCCCCGGGCCGCACCCGCGCCTCGGCCAATTGGCGGGCCTGGCGCTGAAACGGATTGCCGGCCTGCGCCGGCGCCGCACCGATGAACAGCCCGAAGCGCGCGTTGTCCCAATCCGGCTTGCCGTGCGGCATGCCTTTCAGGTCGCCAAGCGCCGCGCCCGCGCCCACCCGGAAGCTCTGGCCGCAGTACGAGCCGTGATTGCTGAAGTTGACCGTGCCAAACGACTGCCCGGCAAAGCGCTGGATCAGCGGCGTGCGCCCTTCGTTGGACGCGTCGGTAAAGAGGAACTGGTTGACCTTCGCGCCGTACTCCGGATTGTCCGGGTCCAGCGGCGTCTCGCGGTCGAAGATCGCGCGCAGGCCGTCCACGTGGCCTTCGCCGAACAGGTCGCCGCCTTCACAGACTTCCTGCACCAGTTGCTCGAAGCTGATCGTCTGCCATTTGCCGTCGCCGCGCTTGCCGGCGCGCTTCATCGGCTGCAATACCCGGTACGGGCTGTCCATCTGCTCCAGCATGGCCGAACCGCGCGCACACGACGTGGCGCGGCCTTCCAGCCCGCTATCGCCGCCCAGTTGCGCATAGACATCGCGCAGGGGCGCGTCCATCGCGGCGGGCCGCGTCGTGGCCAACGGGTGGTACGGGTTGCCGACCACGCGCAGGATGCGGTTCTCGGCCGTGTCCACGCGCAGCCGCACACCGCATTGCGTCCAGCAGCCCAGGCAGCTCGACGGGCTGACGATCTGGCCCGGCTGGGCGCTCAGCGCGCCGGTCAGCGGATCGATGCGGAACTCCGGCGTCAGCGAATTACCACGCACGGCGTGCGTCGTCGGCACGCCCGCGGTGCCCTGCGCCAGGCCCTTCACCGCCTTGACGACCGTGTCGCCATAGCCCGCC
Source organism: Achromobacter animicus (assembly GCF_040775605.1). NCBI lineage: Bacteria > Pseudomonadati > Pseudomonadota > Betaproteobacteria > Burkholderiales > Alcaligenaceae > Achromobacter > Achromobacter animicus. Next base: position 2,289,647 of record NZ_JAYGJK010000001.1, on the reverse strand, counting down.
GCAAACGCCGCCATGCCGCCGGCCACCATGCCGCCGCGCATCATCAGCTTGCGCCGTGCCTCGTCGCGCGGCTGGTCCGGGCCATCATCTGCGTCGCGGCGCTTATCGGTTTCGTGTTGCTTGTCCATTGCTTTCTTATCCATGTGCTTATCGACTCGGCGCGCTCAGGCGGCCACGGCGCGTGCGCGCGCGGGGAAGATGTCCAGGGCCCAGGTGACGGCGGTGATCAGCGCCACGCACAGCCCCAGCACGCCCACCATGCCGAGCAGCCCGTCGCTGCCCCACGGCATGTCGTACAGGTAGAGTCCTGCGCCGTACTTGGGCACGCCCTGCACGCTCATGAAGACCACCCAGCGGAAGATCCACGCCGCGCCCAGCATCGTCAGCGCCAACGCGGCCGACGGCAGCGGCGCCGCCAGCGTGCGCGCCGGCCGTTGCAACAGCCCGACGATGCAGAAGGCCGTGATCACGGCGCCCGCCAGGCTCAGGCGCCAGATCGGAAAGTCCGCGAACAGCCGCAGCGCCGCCTCGAAGGACGGATCCAGTCCCAGCAGGCCCAGCAGCACCCACGCCCCCGCGCCCAGCGCCATCATCACGACGGCGGTCACGCTCAGCCGGCGCAACATCTCCACCGGCAACGCGCGCAATCCGCCGGGCAGCCAGCGGCCCACCAGGAACATTGCACCCAACGCGCCCAGCCAGGCGGTCAGCGCAAAGTTCACCGGCAGGAACACGGTGTGCCACAACGGCCGCGAACGCAGCACCATTACCTCGGCCCCGGTGTAGACCAGGATGGACAGCGCCGACAGCGCCAGGGCCGCCGCCACCACCCGCAGCCACCCGATCCGCCCCCACCACCACGCCGCGCAGAACAGCAGCGCCAGCGTCACGAAGACCGGCAGCAGCAACGCCCCGAGCCACATCCACGACCACGGCGTGATGTGCGCATAGAAGTGCCAGAAACGGCCGGGCTGATGCAGGTCGGCCAGCAGCGACACCGGCGCGGCGATGGCGCTGACCAGCAGCACCGTCACCGCGGCCGGCAGCAAGCGGCGCGGGGCGGAATCCGCCCGCCCGAACGTCGCAAAGGCGCCGGTCAGCGCGGTGGTCGCGCTGATGCCGATCAGAAAGAAATACTGCACGGCCCAGGGCAACCAGGCCGCGTCGTATACCGGCGTGAGCAATTCAGAAATTCGCATGAGAGTCTCCCCTTCCGTGTCAGTGACCGCCCGCCAGGCGCACGCCGGCCTGGCCGTCGACCTGATGCACGAACGCATCGGGCAGGCCGATGTAAAAGACGTGGGGATCGGTCTCCATCTCGGGCTTGAGCACCTTGATGTCGGCCTTGTGTTCGGCCAGCAGCCGGGATATCGCGCTGTCCGGATCGTTCATGTCGCCGATCACGCGCGCGCCGCCCACACAGCTTTCCACGCATGCCGGCAGCAGTCCGGCTTCCAGCCGGTGCTCGCAGAACGTGCATTTGTCCGCAGTCTGGGTCTCGTGATTGATGAAGCGGGCGTCATAGGGACAGGCCTGCACGCAATAGCCGCAACCCACGCAGCGCGCGTTATCGACCAGCACGATGCCGTCCTCGCGCTGAAACGTGGCCTGCACCGGACAGACCGGCACACAGGGCGGCTTGTCGCAGTGGTTGCACAGGCGCGGCAGCATGACCATCGAACAGGGGCCGCCGGTATCGGGCGTGACTTCGTACTGCAGGACGGTGGTGCGGAACTGTCCGATGGGCGGTACGTTTTCCAGCGAACAGCTCACCGTACAGGACTGGCAGCCGATGCACTTGCGCATGTCGACGACCATGCCGTAGCGCTTGCCGGCCATGCCAGGCCGGCGCGGCGGTTGGCCATTGAGACCCGGCGCGGCCTCGGCGTGGATGGGAATGACCGAGGCGGCGGCGCCCAGGCCTAGGAGCCCTTTCAGGAAACCGCGTTTGCCCGGGAGCGGCGTTTCCGGGGGGCTGTGGGGGGTGTGCATCGTTAAACTCCGAAACGTTTAAGTGTTACGGAAATTAACTTATCACCTGTAGTTATATAGAGCCTTGATATCTGTCAATTCGGGGACGGAGTCGAGGCGGCGGCAGCATGTGCGATCGCGGTTTGTGCTTCGGACGTGCGGAATAGACGGCAATGCGATCTGGCCGGGGGTTGCAGCTTCAGCGCGTCGGAAACTTCAATGCCGGCTCCCACGCCGCCAGCTTCTGCTCGAAACTGGCAGCCGCATGGGCGGGACTGGTCGAGGGCAGTTCGAAGAATTCCAGCCCGGGGGCCGGCAATGCGGGCAGCACATGCCGCCGGAACATTGCCGCGGCCTTCGCACCGTTGAAGCAGATGCGCCCGATGGACGGGTGAAGGCTCAAAAATGCCTGGAAATCGTTCGGCACCAACGTATCGCCCCGGATGTCGGCATCCAGACTGCCCGGCCGCTCACAGGCCTGCAACACATCCCACAGCGCCACGCCGTTAGCCTGCAACGCGCGCAAACGCTCGTCGTAGTCCAGGCCGGGATCGAACCCGAAGATCCGCGCTGCCAGGGGCCAGAACGCATTGCGCGGATGCGCGTAGTACTGCACCTGCCGCAGCGAGGCCACGCCGGGCATGGAGCCCAGCACCAGCACGCGCGCCCCCTCCCCCACGACCGGGGCAAATCCCGTCACCACCGTCTCGCACCGCGCCGCCGCGATTTTGTCCCTGATCTTGTCCATGCCCGGAAGGATACCCGCCCGGCGCGGGCGTGCCCTGCCGCCCCGCGATGATCGTTCGCCGCATGGAACAGTGCTTATCAGCCACGGGCACTACCGATATCGGCATTCCGCCCTTATCTTCTTGCCTATGACGAACGGCCCCGAAGGGGCCGCGCAACAGGAAACCTCACCATGAAGAAGATCCTAGGCGTGCACGCCAGCCCCCGTCCCCACTGGGTGGGCGACGGATTTCCGGTGCGCTCCATGTTCTCGTACAACGACAAGGGCCGCGACACCAGCCCGTTCCTGCTGCTGGACTACGCCGGCCCCGCCGACTTCGGCCCGGCCAGCCAGCCCCGCGGCGTCGGCCAGCACCCGCATCGCGGCTTTGAGACCGTGACCATCGTCTACAGCGGCGAAGTCGAACACCGCGACTCCACCGGCAACGGCGGCGTCATCGGCCCCGGCGACGTCCAGTGGATGACGGCGGCTTCCGGCATCCTGCACGAGGAATTCCATTCCCACGCCTTCACCCGCACGGGCGGAAAACTGGAGATGGTGCAGCTCTGGGTCAATCTGCCCGCCAAGGACAAGAAGGCGCCGGCCGGTTATCAGGGGATTCTCAATGCGGACATTCCGGTCGTGGCGTTGCCGGATGACGCGGGTTCGCTGCGCGTGATCGCGGGCAGCTACGGTGGCCAGGCGGGGCCGGCGCGGACTTTCACGCCGATGGATGTGTGGGATGTGAAGCTTGCTGCGGGTAAGACGGCAACCTTCCCGATTCCGGCGGGCCGCAACAGCATGCTCGTCATGCTGCGCGGTACGGTTCTGGTCAACGGCGAAGCCGTTGCGCGGGATGCGCAGTTGGCGCTGTTCTCGCAAGAGGGGGAGGACATCACGGTCGAAGCGAATAACGACGCCGTGTTCCTGATCCTGAGCGGCGAGCCGATCGATGAGCCGGTCGTTGGCTACGGACCCTTCGTGATGAACTCGCAGGCCGAAATCGTGGAGGCGATTCAGGACTTCAACGCCGGGAAGTACGGGCAGATGCATTGAGGCGAACGCTCCGCCAGTAACCCCGCGCCCGCATGCCAGTCACCGGCATGCGGGCGCGGTCGCGTTTTAAGGGCCCTGCAGATCTGACGATCACGGACGTTGCCTGGCGCAGCGTGAACCTGCTTATCCAAATGGCTCCGCGTGGACGCCCGCGCCCTCTCGCCAGACACCGTACGAGCAAAGGCAGCGGGCGGCGCGGTATGACGTTCTGCGGCAGCGCCGTGCTATGGTCGATCCCTAATTCTTCCGCCGCTGTCTCTGGCCACTTCCGCACAACGTCGATGACCGCTCCCGCCCGCTCCTCCTGCTCTCTCGCTTTGCGTCTGGCATTGACAGTCGTCATCGTGCGCGTGGCCTACGCCGCGCTGCTGCAAGGCTACACGTTGATCGGATTGCCCGAATCCGCGCAACTGCGCGAGACGTTCAGCCTTCCGCAGTACCTGGTGCCATTTCTGGCAAACATCGCGGCCTCGTCCATCTTTGTCGGTTTGACCGTATGGAGCACCACGCATCGCTGGCTGCGGCAGCAAAGTACGCACGCCGTGGACGCGCCGGGAAAACTTTTCGGCATCGTCATCATCTTGACGCTGGTGTTCTCGCTGGCCGTGTCGGCCCTCATGATCTATCTGCAAAGCGCGCTGGTCCTGTACGCCGCGCAACACGCTGGCACGGCCAACAAATTCCTGACGTGGGGCCTGTTCCTCGGTGCCCTGGCCGTTGCCTTGGAAGTCCTGGGCGCGTACCTCGCCGTGCGCATCGCCACGCTGACCGTGCAGCCCGCGGACCAAGCCGGTGGCCCGGCGTATGAACAGCGCCACGCGGCCTGGAGTGCCGGTTTGATGATCCTGGGCTGGCAACTGAGCGTGTGCATCGCCATGGGCAGCTACCTGAACGCGCAGTCGCTCACCGTGGGTTGGCTGCAATACGCGCTGGGCTTCCTGATCCTGCCAGTTCTGCTTCTGGTGCTGTGCACCGTCGTCTGCCTGAGGATTCTGCCGCACCCGATCGGTGACGCACGCCAAGGACGGGCAGTCGTCCTCGGTACGCTGGCGTTCTGGCTGGCACAGGTGCTGGGGGTTGGCCTGGGCTTTCTGGCGATTCGGGCGATGACATGGGACCAACTGATTCGCGCCGCGGATTCCAATGTGGTGGCGGTGGTGATGCTCGTGGTTTATGCGGCGCTCTTGGTGCTGGGATGCAAGGTTGGGAAAATGACGCTTTATGGCGCTTCAAGAAGGCTAGTACCGGCTGGCTAAGCGCATTGGGCGAAAAATGCCGAAGTCGCTCAGTTTTGCCAGTACTCTAGTCTGAAAAGAAGCGGCCTAAAAATCCATCGATGGCGGGAAAAGACCGGGATGACGATCGCGCATGTCCGCGAGCCGCCGCTGGTGACGGGCGGCTTCCACCCGTAGCAGTCAAACGGGCAACACATCATCACCGGCTCTTGGAAATCACATCGCTCATGTACTTGTTCAAATCTCGAAAATCCTGAACGGTCCAGGAGTGCGGTGCCAGCTTTACGCCGTTCTCCTTCAAAGTTCTCGGAATCAGGTCTCCGTTCGGACGAAGTATTACCGAAGAGACGATGACTCCCGGATAATCATTGAGTCGCTTTTTGAATGCAGCAGTCGTGAGGTCAGGCGTGGGAGGAGTGCTTTTCTTGGCCAACGGCCCCGTGCCTTTGATATCTGCACCGTGGCACATCGCGCATCTCTGCGTATAGAGATTCTTGCCGTTGATGTTCTGTGCGAAGGATGATGTTGGTTGAGTCACCACCAACACTCCCAGCGCAGCGATGAGAAATTTTTTCGACTTCATTCGGTCCTATCGTTTCAAGAAGCCTGGTGGGGCGCCGAGTATAGACTCGTAGGTACGGAATGGCTCGTCTTGGCGCTTTTCATAAAGAAGCCCATCTCCCCCTGTGCAGTGCTTCTCCTTTCCGGATTCTGCCTGTCCGCCGCGGCGCAACCGTGACGCCGCTGGCATTCACCGGATACCAACCAGCAAGCCATCGCCGCCTGCCAGGCGCAGGCGCGCAGTCCCAGCAGCGCCAGCACAAATAGTCCGAACGTAGGCGGCCGCATCCGCGGCGCCGCTGCCCGGGCGACGGCCGTGGCCGGGGTGGCTGGTGAGCGTGGGCAACTGCAAGCAAGCCACAGGGCTGCGACACGGCGAGGTCAACAGCCCCCGTGCACTGCGTTATCAGCCATAATCGGTTCAACCTCGCCCCGCGCGAAGGCAGGAGTTCCGCTTTCGCTTCCACATAAACCGGTACCGGTTGGGCCGTAGCGTACTCAATGCGGAGTATCTCGATGACACCGGAAACGCCAGACGAGGATTTGGTACGGCCCCGCAGCCACAGGTCACGCGACCTGCCCCAGGGCTTTCGGGCTGGATTGATTACGGCCATCACCGTATTGCTGGGCTTTTCGCTGGGTTTCCTGCGTTTCTGGGGCTTCGACGCGCCGGGCGATTGGAGCGTGCTATCCGTGCTGCCGGGCGTGTTCTTATTGGTCGCGATCCTGCTGCAGATAATTGCGCTTTGCCGCGCCTTGCGTTTGGAAGATGAAGCCGAGGATGAATACCGGAAAACCGTGCGATGGTTTATCTCGTCGGCGATACTGCTGTTGCTGGGTCTGACAGCGGCATTGTGGGAGGCAGCGTGACTCCGGCAATCGCCCTTTCGCCGTCACCACCGCCCACTTCCACCCGATTCCGCCCCCCAGCCTTCCCCCGATAAAGCGCCCCATCCGCCTCCCGGAGCGCCTCCTCCAAACCATCCGCTCCATGAAAGCGCGCTGACACGCCAATCGTGACCGTGCAGCGCAGCGGCTCATCGCCGCCGGTGACGTGGATTGGCTGGCTTTCGATGCTGGCGCGCAGCCGCTCCGCAAGAACCATCACATCCGCCATTTCCGATTCAAGAAGCACGGCGACGAACTCCTCTCCGCCGGTGCGGCCGGTCAGATCTCCCCGCCGTACACCGGTACGAAGCAGCCCCGCCACATGGCAGATCACCTCATCGCCCGCCTGGTGACCGTAGCTGTCATTGATCCGCTTGAAATGGTCGACGTCCACCATCAGCAAATAGGCGGGGACCGCATTACGGCCGTTGAAATACTGGGTCAGTGCGTCTGACAGTCCCCTGCGATTGAGCAGATCCGTCATCGGATCGCGCGCCGCCATATTGCGCAAACTGTCCGTCAGCCGGCGCAGCACGAGCCAGACAATGGAAGGCGGCACGATGGTGGCCAGCGTCGACATATAGATGTAGAAAATCATCTGAAACCGGCTGTCCATATGCAGCGCGTCCAGGCCGCCTTCCGTAATCTTCAGAAACTTCAGCGCGTTCAGCACACAGATTCCGCCGATCAGGCACGCGAAGAAGATCATCTCTGCGCGCAAGTCTTTGGCGAACGTGCGCGTGCCGCAGAGCACCGTGACGGTCATGGCGAAGAAAAGCAGTGTCGCCGATGCCGCGAGCATGGCGTAGCGCGCTTCTGGTCCGAATTGCCATTGCACCAGCCACTGCAGTAACCCATACACCAGGCAAAACACCGCCAGCGGCAACCACAGGCGCACCTGTTGCCCGAAGAATCGCATGGCGCCAAGCAGGTACGCGATTGGCGCGGCCAGGGTCAGGCAGTGATTGACGACGCTCATCAGGCTCCAGGCGGGACCGCCTTCGACCAGTTGCAGGATGTAGGCCGCCGCGAGCAGCAGATTGCCGACGGCGAAGACGTCCATCCCCATCCTGTTTTCTGGCAGGCGACGGCTGATAAGCAGGAACATGCCGGAAAAGCACAGCAGGTGTGCGCACAGCATGCCAACGAGCGTGGAGGCAACCATGAAAGGGACGTCGAGAGGGAAAGCGGATTTCCTGCGCCGGCGCCACTGGGCGGTGGTCAGCGATGGACACCCAGCGACCTGCGTGGGCGGCGCTCATTGTAGTCGGCCGGTATTGATCCCAGGAGTTCGGCCGAGGGCGCCTGGAAATGGCGATAAAGTAGCCATCAAACACGCTCGGAATCGGCGATAAAACAGCCGTCAGACACGCTCGGCTTGGCGATAAAGTGACCGTCCGACACGTCGATGCGGCAGAAGTGCCGGCGGCTGACCAGTTGAATGACGCGGGGATAATGCCGCTGCATTCCCGTCACGAGGAGAATTCAAATGCCCACCACACTGCGAGCCATCCGCTCAGACATCACCAAGCTTCAAGTGGACGCGATCATCAACGCCGCCAATTCCTCATTGCTGGGTGGTGGTGGCGTGGATGGCGCGATTCATCGTGTCGCGGGACCGGATCTGGTGCATGAGTGCCGGCTGCTGGGCGGATGCAAGACGGGCGACGCGAAGGTGACCGGCGGATATCGGCTGCCCGCGCGCTTCATCATTCACACGGTGGGCCCGGTTTGGCGCGGGGGGAATAACGGGGAGCCGGCACTCCTGGCAAGCTGCTATCAACGCTGCATTGCGCTGGCGGAGGAAAAAGGCGTAGTTTCGATCGCGTTTCCCAGCATCAGTACCGGCATCTATGGCTATCCCATTGATTTGGCGGCGCAGGTCGCGGTCGATACCGTTCGCAAAAGCCTGTCGAGGGATTCGTCAATTCAAGAGGTCATCTTCTGCTGCTTTTCGGACGCTGACCTGAGACACTACGAGCGAGTTTTGAACCGGCCACCTGAATGACGCGACGCGAGGGAGGCGGCCGCTCTGCCGTCTGCCCCCGATTGCCTGGCCACGGGATCGCCGCTCATCGACGCCTTTCAGTTCCGCCCCGCTAATCCCGCCGGCGCCACACACTGGCCAGCCACGGCTGCTGCTCGCGCGGCAGTCCGTCGGGCCGGTAGTAGTGCTCAAGCTCGTCGAATCCGGCGGCCTCCATCAGTGCGCGCCAGCCGTCGAGATCGTGGTACGCCCCATAGCGCCCGCGATTCCAGCCTTCCTGGTTCCCGCCACGGGGATTGGAACTGAACAGCACGCCGCGCGGCCGCAGCGTTGCCCGCAGTTCCTTGAGCACGCGCGGCAGTTCCTGCCCCGGCACGTGAAACAGCACGGCGTTGGCGAAGATGCCGTCAAAGCGCGCCGCGGGCAGTTGGAGCCGCAGGAAGTCCTGCTCCCAGACCTCGCACTCGCTTGCCGCACGCGCCATTTCCACGAAACGCGGCGTGCCGTCCAGGCCCACGGGCCGGTGTCCCATCGCGAGGAAAGTCTTCAGGTCGCGCCCCGGCCCGCAACCCAGATCGAGGATGTCGAACGGCGGTTCACCGTCGATGTGCCGCAGCAAGGCGGCGATGTTCTGGCTGACGTCGTGGTCCCGCGTGCCGGCCTGGAAGGAATCGGCGTTCTCTTCGTAATGGGCGAGCGTCAGGGACGTGATCTTGGCGAGGTCTTCGGGATCCAGGTGCATCAGGCGATTGTGCATCAAACGGCGCGGGGCGGCGAGACGCGGCGCGCCGCTCAAGGAAACGGCCGCGCCTTGATGAAGTCGATCAGCGCCTTCAGCGGCGACGGCACCAGGCGACGGCCCGAGTAGTACAGAAATGGCCCCGAAAACTGCGGCCACCACGGCTCCAGCACGGGCTCCAGCGCCCCGCTTTCAAAGTGCGGGCGCAGCCAGTCTTCGAACAGATACATGACGCCCGCCCCCGCGATGGCGACGTCGACAGCGAGATCGACCGCGCCCCCAATCTGCACGACCAACGGTCCGGACGCATCGATACGCACGGTCTCTCCGCCCCGCTCGAAATCCCACGCCGGCATCGCCCCGCTGGGAAAGCGGCCGCGCAGGCAGGCGTGCTGCATCAGGTCTTCGGGATGCGCGGGCCGCCCGCGCCGGTTCAGGTAGTCGGGCGAGGCGCCGGCTGCAAAGCGCTGCACGCGCGGGCCGATGGGCACGGCGATCATATCCTGCTCCAGCCGGTCGTCGTAGCGGATGCCTGCGTCGCATCCGGCAGCCAGCACGTCGACAAAGCTTTCCTCGGCAACGACCTCCAGTCGGATATCGGGATAGGCCGCCAGAAAGTCGGGGACGATGGACGGCAGCACCAGCTTGGCCGCGCTTAGCGGCACGTTGAGCCGCAGCGTGCCCGCCGGCTTGTCGCGGAACCCGTTGACGGCGTCCAGCGCCGCCTCGACCTCGGTCAGCGCGGGCGCCAGCCGGGCCAGCAGTTCCTGGCCGGCCTGGGTCAGCGCCACGGAGCGCGTCGTTCGGTTGAAAAGCCGCACGCCAAGCTGCGCCTCCAGGCGGCGCACGGTGTCGCTCAGGCGCGACGCGCTGGTGCCCGCCGTCCGGGCCGCTTCGCGGAACCCTCGCGCGCGCGCGACGGCGACGAAGGCATGGAGGTGATCGAGGTCAGTCGCCATTGTGCATTTTTCCGTACAAGCCGTGCGGATTGTATTGGCTTATCAGCATGTGGCGAAAGCTCTATCGTTTGCCCATCCCCACTCCTGCACCGAAACAAGGAACCCAACATGACCCAACTCGCAGACAGCGGCACCTACTCCCTCGGCGCACGCCAGGTCTATCGGCTTGGCTATGGCGCCATGCAGCTCGCCGGCCCGGGCGTCTTTGGTCCGCCCAAGGACCGTGATGCCGCGCTTGCCGTGCTGCGCGACGCGGTTGCCGCCGGCGTGAACCACATCGACACCAGCGATTTCTACGGCCCGCACATCACCAACCAACTGATCCGGGAAGCGCTGGCCCCCTACTCCAACGATCTGGTGATCGTGACGAAGGTGGGCGCAGTGCGCGGCGACGATGCCTCGTGGAATCCCGCGTTCTCTGCCGAGCAGTTGACCCGGGCGGTGCACGACAACCTGCGCAACCTGGGCCGCGACGTGCTGGACGTGGTCAACCTGCGCGCCATGTTCGACGTCCATGGCCCGGCGGAAGGGTCCATCGAAGCGCCGCTGTCCGTGCTGGCCGGCCTGCAGCAGCAAGGGCTGATCCGCCACATCGGGTTGAGCAACGTGACGGCCACGCAGGTGAAGGAGGGCCGCGGCATCTGCGACATCGTCTGCGTGCAGAACCAGTACAACGTCGCCCACCGGGCCGACGATGCCCTGATCGACGACCTGGCCCGCGAAGGGATCGCCTACGTGCCCTTCTTTCCGCTGGGCGGGTTCAGCCCGTTGCAGTCGTCCATCCTGAACGACGTGGCTGCGCGGATCGGCGCGACGCCGATGCAGACCGCGCTGGCTTGGCTGCTGCGCCGCTCGCCGAACATCCTGTTGATTCCCGGCACGTCTTCGCAGAAACATCTGAAGGAAAACCTGGCCGCGGCGTCGCTGCAGTTGCCGGACGACGTGGCCAAGGCGCTGGACGGCATCGCGGCGAGCAAGACGGTGTAAGCCCCGGCCTGAACAACCTGAACGCCGGACGCGCCTGCGCACTCAAGCAGGCGGCAATAAAAAACCCGCCTGCGTCAATGCAGGCGGGTTCGATCAACCGGTAGACCCCAGCAGCATCAAGCCGCCAGACGGCCCTCGATCTCGGTCTTGGTGGTGCGCAGTTCGTCGGGCAGGCCTTGCGACAGCTGACCGAAGAGCTCATGGTGCAGCGCCAGTTCCTCGCGCCAGGCGTTCTCGTCGACCGACATGACCTGCTCGAACTTGTCCGGGCTGAATTCCAGGCCGGTCCAGTCGATGTCCTGGTAGCTGGGGGACACGCCAAACACCTGATCCACGCCCTTGGATTGACCGTCGATGCGGCCCAGCATCCAGCGCAGCACGCGCATGTTGTCGCCAAAGCCGGGCCAGACGAACTTGCCGTCCGGACCCTTGCGGAACCAGTTCACGCAATAGATGCGCGGCAGGGTCGCGCCGGCGGCTTCGAGCTGCTTGCCCAGCTTCAACCAGTGGCCGAAGTAGTCGCTCATGTTGTAGCCGCAGAACGGCAGCATGGCGAACGGGTCGCGGCGCACCACGCCTTGCTGGCCAGCGGCCGCGGCGGTGGTTTCCGAGCCCATCGTGGCGGCCATGTAGACGCCTTCGACCCAGTTGCGCGCTTCGGTGACGAGCGGCACGGTGGTGGAGCGGCGGCCGCCGAAGATGAAGGCGTCGATGACCACGCCCTTGGGGTTTTCCCATTCGGGGTCGATGGACGGGCACTGCGCGGCCGGCGCGGTGAAGCGCGCGTTCGGATGCGCGGCCTTGCGGCCGGTTTCGCGCGCGATTTCAGGCGTCCAGTCCTTGCCCTGCCAGTCCACCAGATGTGCCGGCGGCGTGCTGGTCATGCCTTCCCACCAGACGTCGCCGTCGTCGGTCAGCGCGACGTTGGTGAAGATGACGTTGGCCTTGAGCGTGGCCATGGCGTTGAAGTTGGTCTGCTCGCTGGTGCCCGGGGCCACGCCGAAATAGCCGGCTTCGGGGTTGATGGCGTGCAGGCGGCCGTCGGGGCCGGGTTTGATCCAGGCGATGTCGTCGCCGATGGTGGTGACCTTCCAGCCGTCCATGCCTTGCGGCGGGATCAGCATGGCGAAGTTGGTCTTGCCGCAGGCCGACGGGAAGGCGGCGGCGACGTGGTACTTGCGGCCCTTGGGCGAGGTGACGCCGAGGATCAGCATGTGTTCGGCCAGCCAGCCCTGATCGCGGCCCATGGTGGACGCGATGCGCAGCGCGAAGCACTTCTTACCCAGCAGCGCATTGCCGCCGTAGCCCGAGCCGTAGCTCCAGATTTCGCGGGTCTTGGGGAAGTGGACGATGTACTTGGTGGGGTTGCACGGCCAGGCCACGTCGGCTTCGCCTTCGGCCAGCGGCTTGCCGACCGAGTGCAGGCACGGCACGAAATCGCCGTCGGTGCCCAGCACGTCATAGACCTGCTTGCCCATGCGCGTCATGATGCGCATGTTCACGGCCACGTACGGGCTGTCGGACAGTTCGACGCCGATGTGGGCGATGTCCGAGCCCAGCGGGCCCATAGAGAACGGCACGACGTACAGCGTGCGGCCGTGCATAGCGCCGTCGAACAGACCGTTGAGCGTGTCGCGCATTTCAGCGGGATCGGCCCAGTTGTTGGTGGGGCCGGCGTCTTCGGCGCGGTCGGAACAGATGAAGGTGCGGTCTTCAACCCGGGCCACGTCGGACGGATCGGACCACGCGAGATAGGAATTGGGGCGCTTGGCGGGGTTGAGCCGGCGCATGGTGCCGGCCTGGACCATCTGCTCGCACAGGCGGTCGTACTCTTCCTGCGAGCCATCGCACCACACCACGCGATCGGGCTTGGCCAGCGCGACGAAACTGGCGACCCAGTCGATCAGTCCGCGATGCTTGACGTACGCGGGCACGTTCAAGGCTGCCAATCCCCCGTCCAAAGGCTTATTCATTGGGGCTATCTCCATACTTTGGCTAAAGGTGATACGGCCCCAATTGAGAGGGGCCGTATCCAGTTTGCGCAATCATACTTGCAGCGCCGGGCAGCCAGTCAACCCATCCACATGGGCGAGATTGTCACCGGGTGAGTCCGCTTATGCGGGGTATCCGGCACGCAACTCCCTGCGGATGATCTTGCCGGTCGCGGTCGTGGGCAAACTGGTTACAAAGCGGATCGCGCGCGGATATTCGTGGGCGGCCAGCCGGGTGCGGACATGCGCCTGCAGCGCCTTGACCAGCGCTTCGTCGCCCACCACACCCTCGTTCAGCACCACGAACGCCACCACGATTTCCGTACGCTCAGCATCCGGCATGCCCACCACCGCCGCCATGCGCACCGCCGGGTGACCGATAAGGCAGTCTTCGATGGGTCCCGGGCCGATCCGGTAGCCGGCGCTGGTGATGACGTCGTCGTTGCGGCCCACGAAGCGGATGAAACCTTCCGCATCGCGCACGCCGATGTCGCCGGTCAGGAGGTAATCGCCGGCAAATTTTTCCGCCGTGGCCTCCGGGTTTTTCCAGTACCCCAGGAACATGACGGGATCCGGGCGCAGTACGCCGATGTTGCCCTCCTGTCCATCGGCCACTTCGGCCCCCCTGTCATCCACAATAGCGACCCGATGCCCGGGCGCGGCGCGGCCGATTGCGACGATGCAGGGGTCGAACAGCGACGAGCACGAGGACACGATCATGTTGCATTCGGTCTGGCCGTAGAACTCGTTGATGGTCACGCCCAGCACGCGGCGGCCCCAGTCGATGAGTTCGGCGCCCAGCGATTCGCCGCCGCTGGCCACCGAGCGCAGCGCGCGCGGCCCGGCGTGGTCCGGCCAGTCGCAGCCGCGCATCATCTTCAGCGCGGTCGGCGGCAGGAAGGTGTGCGTCACGCCGTGGCGCGCCATCAGTTCCAGCGCCGAGGCGCCATCGAATTTTTCGAACCGCCGCGCCAGCACCGGCACACCGTGGTGCCACGACGGCAGCAGCACGTCCAGCAGCCCGCCGATCCAGGCCCAGTCAGCGGGCGTCCACATCAGCACGGCGTTCTCGGGAAAGAACTCGTGCGACATCTCCACGCCCGGCAGGTGGCCGAGCAGCACGCGGTGCGCATGCAGCGCGCCCTTGGGCTTGCCGGTGGTGCCGGACGTGTAAATGATGACGGCCGGGTCGTCGGCGGCGGTCGCGACCGGGTCGAAGGCGTCGGATTCGAGCGCCAGGCTTTGGTGGAACGGCAGCGCGCCTACCGTGCCCCTCGCAGCCCCGGCGTCGCCATCGATGCAATAGATCACTTTCAGATCAGGCAGGCTGTCGCGGATTTCCAGCAGCTTGCGGCAGCCTTCCGCGTCCGTGACGAGGGCCGACGCCCCGCTGTTGGCCAGCCGGAACTGGATGGCGTCCACGCCAAACAGCGTGAACAGCGGCACCGCCACCGCGCCCATCTTGTAGGCGGCGACGTGGGCGACTGCGGTCTCCGGCGCCTGCGGCAGGTAGATGGCGACGCGGTCGCCGCGCCGGATGCCGTAGCGCGCCAGGCTGTTGGCGAACTGGTTGGACTGCGCCTTGATCTGATCGAACGTATAGCGCGTTTGCGCCCCGTCGCTCTTTTCATAGATCAGGGCCAGCCGGCCGCTGCCGTCGGCCCATTTGTCGCACACGTCGACGCCGATGTTGTAGGCCGCGGGCACCTGCCACTGGAAGGCGGACACGACTTGCGCGTAGGAATCTGCTCTGTGCAGCATGGTTGTCTCTTGATCGTTATGGTTGTTGCCATGAAAGGCCCGCTGCGGCGGCGGGTTGCCCCCCGCCTTGCCACGAAGTTGACCGTCGCTCAATAATAGGCCCTCGCGCGGACGGCCAGACAGGCCGCCCGCCCCTTTTTCGCCTGTAGCCTGCATGGAAAAAAGCCCAGCCGTCCCGATGCGCCGCCCGCCGGCCAGCGCCAAGTCCGAACAACGCATCCGCGACATCCTGCGGGTCGCGCGCCAGGTGTTCTCCGAAGCGGGCTTTCACGCGGCCACCACCACCGAGATCGCGCAGCGGCTGGGCGTCTCGGAAGCCACCGTCTTCACCTACTTCGGCGGCAAGCGCGAACTCTGCGTGCGCGTCATCAGCGACTGGTACGACGAAATCATCGCGCGGGTGGAGGACCACCTGCCGCATATCCACGGGGCGCGCGCCCGACTGCATTACCTGGTCCACACGCATCTGCGCCATCTGCTGGCCGAAGGTCCGGGCCTGTGCGCCTTCATACTTTCCGAAGGCCGCGCGCGCAACGACGACTTCGGCGACATCTACGCCGACCTGCAGCGCCGCTACACCGCGCCGCTGATGCGCATCCTGGCGCAAGGCCAGGCCGACGGCGACATCCGCCAGGACATGCCGCTGCGGCTGCTGCGTTCGGCGGTGTACGGGCCGATGGAGCACGTGCTGTGGGACGCGATGCGGCGCGGTGCGGAGGTCAATGTCGATGTGGCCGCCACGGCCGACCAGCTGGTCGGTTTTCTGTGGCAGGCGCTGCAGCCGCCGCGCCAGGACGCGCTGGCGCTGGCGCAGTTCCGGGGCGAAGTCCAGAACGCGCTGCATCGTCTTCAGTCTTCCGAAAACAGCGACGGTGGCACGTACTGAGGAAAGCCGTTGTAGGTCTCGCCGCGCTCGGCCGGCTGCAGGTTCCATGAATGGCGCGCGTTCGGCACGCCGCCGTCCACCCGGATCACGGTGCCATTGATGAACGCGGCCGCGGGCGACAGCAGAAAGACGACGGCGGCGGCCAATTCGGCTTCGGTGCCGAAGCGCTGTAGCGGCACCTTGGTTTTCAGCTCGCGCAGCACGCCACGGTAGTGCTCGTCGTAGCTGTCCATGCCGCTGGATGCAATCCAGCCCGGCGCCACGGCGTTCACGCGCACGCCGGCATACGCCCATTCGCAGGCGGCGGTCTCCGTCAGGTTCCACACCCCCGCGCGCGCCGCGCCCGAGTGTCCCATCCCCGGCATGCCGCCCCAGATGTCGGCCAGCATGTTGACGATGGCGCCGCCGTGCTGGCGCATGTGCTGCGTATAGACCTCGCGCGACACAAGAAAGGTGCCGTGCAGATTGTTCTGCACGACGGCGTTCCAGCCATTGAGGCTGATGCGGTCCAACGGCGCGGGAAACTGGCCGCCCGCGCAATTGAAGACGCCGTCGATACTGCCGTGCGCGGTCAGCGCGTCGGTGACGGCGCCGCGTACGCCGGCTTCGTCCCGGATGTCGCAGGGGTGCTGACTGATTCGATCGGCGGCCTCGGGATAGACGCGGACGATTTCCTCGGCCGCCGTGCGCAGTTTGTCCGGGTTGCGTCCGACCAGCGCCAGGCGCGCGCCGAGTGCCGCCAGCTCATGCGCGGTGCAACGGCCCAAGCCGCTGCCGCCGCCGGTGACCATGATCGTCTTGCCGTCAAACAATCCCGGCCGGAATACCGATGCGTAACGCTGATCGGCGGCGCCACTCCCCGCAGGCTGATTCATGTCTGTCTCCGAAAATTTTTTGTTGAGGATAACTCAATCTACTGAAAACAAGCATCGCAACGCCACGCTTTTGCCCATAGAATCAACCGAATTGATCGGAACACCTGTTGAGCCATCATCAACAACACCGGAGACCGCGCATGACGCTGACCGAACCGCTGGACCTGACCATAGAAGGCCCCCTCGCCCGCCTGACGCTGAACCGGCCGGACATGCGCAACGCGTTCGACGAGACGCTGATCGCCGCGCTGACGGCCGCGATCCAGGCTGCGGTCGATGATCCCCAGGTGCGGGTCCTGCTGCTGACGGGCGCGGGCAAGGCATTTTGCGCCGGCGGCGACCTGAACTGGATGCGCAAAATGGGCACGCTGACCGATGCGGACAACCGCAAGGACGCCACGCGGCTGGCGGACATGCTGCACGCGGTCTGGACCTGCCCGAAACCCATCGTCGCCTGCGTGAACGGCGACGCCTACGCGGGCGGCATGGGACTGGTGTCCGCGTGCGACATCGCGGTTGCGGCGGACAGCGCACACTTCTGCCTGTCCGAAACCCGCCTGGGCCTGCTGCCCGCCACCATCAGCCCCTACGTGATCCGCGCCCTGGGCGAGCGCGCGTCCAACCGCTATTTCCTGACCGCCGAACGCTTCGACGCCGCCACCGCGCTGCGGCTGGGGCTGGTGCATGAGGTGGTCCCGGCGGCCCAGGCGCTTGAGGCCGCCGAAGCGCTCTGCCGCACACTGTGCGCGAACGGGCCGGGCGCCGTGCAGGCCAGCAAGCGGCTGGTGCGCGACTTTGCCGGCCGGCCGCTGGACGCCACCCTGATCGCCGACTCGGTCGAACGCATTGCGGCTATCCGTAGCACCGAGGAAGCGCGCGAGGGCGTGACGGCCTTTCTGGAAAAACGTGAACCGTCCTGGCGCGGCACGACGTAAGCGGCGGACAAGGACGCCGCGCCATTGATGCCATAATCCAGGGCGGATCTTCTGGAAGTCTCATGCCGCAAGCCACACCGCCCGCTTTTCCCCCGCTGAACGCCGAACGCCTTTGGTCGCGCGTCAACACTCTGTCCAAATTCACCCTGCCCGACGTCCCCTGGACGCGCCGCGCTTTTTCGCCGCTGTTCGATGACGCGCGCGCCTGGCTGCGTAGCGAGTTCGAAGCCGCGGGCCTGACCACGCGCCTGGACGCGGGCGGCAATCTGGTCGGCACGCGAAAGGGGCGCGATGCCTCGCGCAAACCGATTTCCACCGGCTCGCACTGCGACACCGTCATGGCCGGCGGCCGCTTCGACGGCATCATCGGCGTACTGGCCGGCATCGAAGTCGCGCACACGATGCAGGAACACGGCATCACGCTCGACCATCCTTTCGAAGTCATCGACTTCCTGTCCGAAGAACCCAGCGACTACGGCATTTCCTGTGTCGGCAGCCGCGCGCTGTGCGGCCAGCTCAGCGCCGACATGCTGGACGCGCGCAATCCGCAGGGCGAGACGCTGGCGCAGGGTATTGCCCGCATCGGCGGCGACCCGTCCGCACTCAACGCCCCGCTGCGCCGCGCGGGCGAAACCGCCGCCTTCGTCGAACTGCACATCGAACAAGGCCCCGTGCTGGAAAGCCGCCAGTTGCCGATCGGCGTCGTCACCAACATCGTCGGCATCCGCCGCGTGCAGATCGTGGTCGAGGGCCAACCTGACCACGCGGGCACCACGCCCATGGACATCCGGCGCGACGCGCTGGTGGGCGCGGCCCGCATCATCGACGCCGCCAACCGGCAGGCCAGCGCGGCCAGCGGCAATCCGCATTACGTCGTCGCCACCGTCGGCCGGCTGACCATGACGCCCAATGCGGCCAACGCGGTGCCGGGCCGGGTCGAGATGACGCTGGAAATGCGCAGCGACAGCAACGCCGTGCTGGACGCCTTTCCCGAAACCCTGATGGCGGGCGTGGCCGACGACCTGAAGGCGCTGCGCCTGACTGCCGGCTTCACGCAGCTCAGCCGCGCGCAGCCCACGGACTGTTCGCCGCTGGTCATGGACGCGGTCAAGGCGGCCGCCGACCAGCTTGGCTACGCATCGATGCGGCTGCCCAGCGGCGCCGGCCACGACGCCGTGTACATGGCCCCCACCGGCCCTATCGGCATGATCTTCATCCCCTGCCTGAACGGCCGAAGCCACTGCCCCGAAGAATGGATCCAACCCGCGCAACTGCTGGACGGCACGCGCGTGCTGTACCAGTCGGTGCTGGAACTGGACCGCGTGCTGCGCGGCGCTTGAGACACACGATGGAACAGATAGAACTCAACGACAGCACCGCCGACCGCTTTCTGCTGGACGCGCGCGGCCTGTCCCTCATCGTCTTTCACAGCCGCACCTGCGGCACCTGTCGCGTGGCGCGCGAGCAGCTTCCGGGCGTGGAACTGCCGGTCGAGCGCATCTGCTGGATCGACGCCGGCGACAACCGCGGCCTGGTCGAGCGCTACGAGGTCTTCCACCTGCCCGCCATGTTCGTCGCCCGCGACGGCGCCTTTTATGGCCCGGTGCAAGCCTCGCTGGCCGAATGGGACCTGCGCCAGCAAATCGGCCTGGCGCTGGACAGCTATCCCGCCGAACTGCCGTGAGCATCACCGCCGCCAAGCCGCTGCGCCTGCCGCTGGACACGCTGGCCACCGGCGCCATGCTGGCGCTGTGCGTGTGCTGGGGCTTCCAGCAGATCGCCATCAAGCTGGTCGCGGACGACATCGCGCCCATCATGCAGATCGGGCTGCGCTCCACCTTTGCGGCCCTGGTGCTGGCCGTCGTGGTGTGGCGCGCCGAAGGGCTGCGCGCGTTCACCGACGGCACGTTCCTGCCTGGATTGATCGTGGGGCTGCTGTTTGCGGGCGAATTCCTGTTCGTCGCGCAAGGGCTGGTCTACACCACGGCCTCGCACATGTCGGTGTTTCTATACACCGCGCCGATCTTCGCGGCGCTGGGCCTGCACTGGCTGCTACCCGAAGAGCGTCTGAAGCCGCTGCAATGGGCGGGCGTCGCGCTGGCCTTCTGCGGTATCGCGGTGGCGTTCCTGGTCAAGGGCGGCCAGCCGTTGGCGCACGACGGCGCGCGCAACATGCTGCTGGGCGACGCGATGGGATTGCTGGCCGGGCTGCTGTGGGGCGCGACGACGGTGGCGATCCGCAAGACGTCGTTGTCCGAAGCCGCCCCGGCCAAGACGCTTTTCTATCAGATGGCCGTGGCCTCGATAGGCCTCTTGGCCTTTGCAGTCGCCACCGGCCATCATGGCATCCGCTATACCCAGGCCGCCGTGCTCAGCGTCGTGTTCCAGTCGGTCGTCGTCGCGCTGACCAGCTATCTGGCCTGGTTCTGGCTGCTGCGCCGGTATCTGGCGTCCCGACTGTCGATCCTGTCGTTCATGACGCCGCTGTTCGGCGTGAGCTTCGGCGTGCTGATCCTGGATGAACCGCTGGATGCGGGCTTCGTGATCGGCGCGGTGATGGTGCTGGCGGGAATCACGCTGGTCAGCGGGGCCGAAATGGTGCGGGAACGGCTGCGCAAGCGTCAGGCGCGGCGCAATTCGCATCATGGTTAACTCGGCTTTTTCCCGGCGGCCCGGGCGGATATAACGGACTTTTGCCGCCACCGGCTTCGCGGTGTCATCCAGCCCGGTGCGCGGCCTCTGCCTGGAGGTCACATGCAACCCTGGCACAGCGACAACCCCGCCCTGACCCGCGCGTTCGCGCCGGTCTTCGACGAACGCGACGACGCGGACCTGCCCATTGAAGGCGCCCTGCCCCCCGGCCTGTCCGGCGTCTTCATGCGCAACGGCCCCAATCCGCAATTCGAGCCCGGCCCGGGCTATTCTTATCCCTTCGACGGCACGGGCATGATCCACGCGCTCTACCTGGACGGCGGCCGCGCGCGCTACCGCAACCGCTGGGTGCTGACTGCCGAACTGCAGGAAGAACGGGACGCCGGCCATCGCATCTACAACCCGACGTTCGGTCCGCCACCCTACGCGAACCTGGCCAACACCAACGTATTGCGGCACGCCGGCCGCATCCACGCGCTGTACGAAGGCGGCTGCCCGTACGAACTGGACGACGCACTGGGCACGGTCGGCGCCAACACTTTCCAGGGCAAGCTCGCCGGCGCCTTCTCCGCGCATCCCAAGGTCGACCCGCTGACCGGGGAAATGCTGGCGATCAATTACGACCTCATGGCGGGCACGCTTGAATACGTGCGGCTGGACAGCACGGGGCGGGTGGACCGCCAGGTCGCATTTGCATCGCCCTGGCCGGCGCTGGTTCACGACATCGGCCTGACCGCCACCCACGTGGTGGCGTTTGTCTGCCCGCTGGTGTTCGACTTCAGCCGCGGACCGGCGGCGCCCGGGTGGGAGCCGCAGCGCGGCACGCAGGTGCTGCTGGTGCCGCGCGACTGCACCGACGCGGCGCAGATCCGGTGGATCGAGGCCGCCCCCTTCTTCAATTGGCACGTCGCCAATGCCTACGTGGACGGCAACGTGATCGAGGCGGTGCTGCCCTGGCACGATGGCTACGGGCCCACGTCGCGCAAGCGGCTGGAAATGCACCGGCTGCGCATCGACATGGCCAGCGGACGCGTGGACGACCAGACGCTGGACGACCAGCCCTGCGAGTTCGGCCGGGTCAACGACGCGTGGCTGGGGCGGCGCACACGGTTCTGTTATGCCGGCCTGCGGGATCCGCGTCCGGGCGAAACGCCGCAGCCGGGCGCCTTCGAGGCATTTGCACGCTATGACGTCGAGACGGGTGCGAAGACCGTGTACCGCCTGCCCGCCGGGCAGACCGCGTGCGAACCGGTGTTTGCCGCCGATCCGGCCGGCGCGGGTGAAGCGGACGGCTACATCCTGAGCTTCGTGCACGCTGAAGACGACGCGGGCGGCCGGTTCATCGTGCTGGACGCGCGCGACCTGGCTGCCGGGCCGGTCGCGCAGGTGCGCCTGCCGCGCCGCGTGCCCGCCGGGCTGCACGGATGCTGGATGCCCTCGCCCGCAGCCGCTTAGCCTCGGGCGCGTCGCTGACTTGGGTCAGATGCGCCGCTGATCCAGGTCAGGCGCGCCGCTGACCCAGGTTCAACACGATCAGCCCCGCCCCGGCCATCACGAACGCAAACCCCCACCAGTCCGCCGGGGCCGGCCGGTCGCCCACCAGCGCCATCGCGCCCAGCACGCCCACGACCGGCACCATCAGCGTGGTCAGCGCGGCGACGGTGGCGCTGACACGCTCGCTCAGCACGAACCACAGCCAGTACGCGACCGCAGTGCCCAGGATGATGTGAAACGAGAGCGCCCCCGCGACACTGGCGGTCCAGCCGTGCGTGGGAAAGGATTCGCCGGCGATCAACGCGCCGGCCAGGGCGCAACCGGCGCCGACGACGAGCTGCCACGCGGTGATCACGATGCGGTCGCCCGCGACGGGCCAGCGCTTCAGATACACCGTGCCGGCTGCCCACCCGAACGCCGCCACGAGCGGAAAGACCAGCCCCTTGGCGGCGGCCACGTCATTGCCGCCGAACACCGCCTGCAGCACCGGCCAAGCCAGCACCGCGACGCCGCACGCGCCCAGCAGCAGCGCCAGGCCGCGGCGGCGGTCCAGGCGTTCGCCCAGCACCAGCCACGCCAACAGCGCGGACATCATCGGCATGGTGAAAGTCAGCACTGCCGCGCGCGACGTGCTGGTGCTGAGCTGCGCCCAGGCCACGGCCAGATTGAATACGGCCACCGCCAAGACGCCGCCCACCGCAATGCCGGGCCACGCGCTGCGCGGCGGCAAGAGCGGCAGCCGCTTGGCGCCCGCCAGCAGCAACAGCAGCAGCGCGCCGCTGCCCAGTCCCAGCACACGCAAGGTGAACGGCGGGAAGATCGACAGAATGATCTTCACCGCCGGCCAGTTCAGGCCCCAGAACAGGGCCAATGCCACCGGGATCAGGCGCACGCCGCGTGGTCTCCCCCGGCGTTGCTGCCCCGCTCATTGGCGATCAGCGATGCCAACCCCTGGCGCTGGTTGCCTTCGGCATCGAAGTTGTCCGGGCTGAGCCAGCGCTCGTACGCGGCACGCAGCGCGGGCCATTCGCTGTCGATGATCGAGAACCACGCCGTGTCGCGGCTGCGGCCCTTGTAGACCGTGGCCTGACGGAAGATGCCCTCAAAGCTGAAGCCCAGGCGCAGCGCCGCGGCGCGCGACGGCGCGTTCAGGCTGTCGCACTTCCATTCGTAGCGGCGGTAGCCCAGTTCGTCGAAGGCACGGCGCATCAGCAGGTACTGCGCTTCCGTGGCGATGCGCGTGCGCTTGAGCTGACGCGAATAGGACACGAACCCGACCTCGATGACGCCGTTGGGCGCGTCGATCCGCATCAGCGCCAGCGTGCCGACGGCGCGGCCCGTCGCAAGGTCGATGATGGCGTGGTGCATCGGGTCCGGGCTGGCCTGCGCGGCCTCGGCGAACGTCCGGTAGGCAGCCTCGTCGGCAAACGGCCCGACGCCCATGTACGTCCAGTCGCTGTCGTCGGGCGCCTGACTGAACGCCTGGTACAGATCTGCCGCGTGACGCTCGGCCGACAGCGGCTCCAGGCGGCAATAGCGGCCAAGCGCGGGTTCAAGCGGCGGACGCGGACGCGTGGTCCAGCCGGGCAGCGCCGGGCCGATGGGTTGCTGAAAATCGTTGGTGCGGGGTTGCATGCGGCGGTGCCTCGGGAATCGGTTCAGGGCGCGCCGCCGACGGTGGCGCAACACCCAGGGCCTCACGATATCGGAACCGTGGCATCATAAAAAGTGCCACGAAACCGGAATTTAATAGGGCCATGATCGAAACTTCATTGGGCGATACCGCCACTGCCCCGCTGCTGTCCAGTCCGCTGGCACGCGGCCCGGGTTCGCTGCCGCGCCAGCGCCAGCTTATCCAGCGCCTCAAGCAGGCCATTCTTGCCGGCCAGCTTCCCGCGGGCGGCAAGCTGCCGTCGTCCCGCGCGCTGTCCGAAGAATTGGATATCTCGCGCAATACGGTGCTGATCGCCTACGAGCAATTGACGGCCGAGGGCTACGTGATTGCCGACCGCCAGGGCACCCGCGTGGCGCCGCTGTCCGCCGCCGCCCGCAGCGCCGCGCGCGAGGCAGCCCCTCTCCCTGCGCAGCCGCCAGCCACGGCGCAGCGCCTCTCCCGCATCGTCTCCACCCGCTATACCCACGACGGTACGCTGCCGATGACGCCCGGCACGCCCGCGCTGACGCAATTTCCCGTCAACGCGTGGCGCCGCGCGCAGGACCGTGCCCTGCAGGCGGCGCCGGCCACCGCGCTGGGCTACGGTCATCCGGCCGGCGAACCTGCACTGCGCGAAGCCATCGCCCAATACCTGCGCGTGTCGCGCGGCGTGCATTGCGACGCCTCGCGCATCGTCATCACTGAAGGCGCACAGGGCGGGCTGGCGCTGTGCGTGCAACTGCTGACCAACCCTGGCGATACCGCCTGGCTGGAAGATCCCGGCTACCGCGGCGCCAAGTCCGCCTTCCATGCCGGCGACCTCAATGTGGTGGCCATGCGCGTCGACGCCGACGGCATTGTCATCCCGGAAAGCGCCTGGACCCGCCAGCCGCCTCGTTTGATCCAGACGACGCCGTCGCACCAGTACCCGACCGGTGCGGTGCTGTCGCTGACCCGCCGGCTCGATCTGCTGGAACGCGCGCGACGCGCCGGCGCGTGGATCATCGAAGACGACTACGACAGCGAATTCCGCCACCAGGGCGAACCGATCGCCGCCATGCAGGGGCTGCTGCCGGATGCGCCGGTGCTGTATGTCGGCACGTTCAGCAAGACGATGTTCCCGGCCCTGCGCCTGGGCTTTCTGGTGCTGCCCGAAGCCCTGGCGCGCGAAGCCATGCCATCCATCATCGAAATGCAGCGCGGCGGCCACCGGCTGGAACAGCTGGCCATGGCCGCCTTTATCGAAAACGGCCAGTTCTCGCGCCATCTGGGCCGCATGCGGCGCCTGTACCGCGAACGCCAGGCGGCGCTGCGCGAGGCGCTGGCCTTGCATCTGGGAATCGAGCACGAGGTCCTGGGCGGGCACTGCGGCCTGCACCTGACCGTGCGGCTGCCGCCGGCTTATGCCGACACGGCGATCGTGGCCGAGGCGCGCAAGCTGGGCATGAATCCGGGCGCGCTGTCGTCGTTTGCGCTGACGCCGCGCATTGAAGACAACGGCCTGGTGATCGGCTACGGCAACACGGGTGCGGAGCGGTTTCCGGCGCTGGTGCGCCGGCTGCGGGACGTGGCGCTGGCCGTAGCGAAAAGCGGCTTAGGACTGGGTTAGTCCACCAGCCCGCCCAGCACCAGCAACGTCATGAACAGCCAGAACAGGAAGCCCAGGATGGACCGCCGCAGCAGCGCCTTGATCGCGCCCCACAGGAACATCAGGCCCAGCGCCAGCAACACCAGATTGAAGATCGACGGGCTCATGCCCATCGCGCCGGCCAGCCCGCCATAGAAATCGGCCAGCGCGCCGCCCAGCCCGCCGAGCAGCCATTTGATCCCTGCAACGATGGCGCGCAGGCCCTCGCCAAGCATGCCGCCCAGCGTCGCGAAAAATCCGTCGTCGGCGGGCATCAGCGGCGCGTATCCACAAGCATGCGCACGGCCAGGCCGGCCAGCACGGTGCCCATCAGCCAGCGCTGCACCACCATCCACAGCGGACGGCCCGCCAGGAACCCGGCAATGGAGCCGGCCATGATGGCGATCAGGGCGTTCACCGACAAGCTGATCACGACCTGCGTCATGCCCAGCGCCAGCGACTGGGTGAAGACGCTGCCGTGGTCGGGCTGGATGAATTGCGGCAGCAGCGACACGTACATGACGGCGATCTTGGGATTGAGCAGATTGGTGAGCAGACCCATCGTGAACAATTGCCGCGGGCTGCTCTTGGGCAGGTCATGCACCTGGAACGGCGAGCGGCCGCCCGGACGGATTGCCTGCCACGCCATGTAGAGCAGGTAAAGCGCACCGCCGATGCGCAGCGCGTCGTAGGCATAGGGCACAGCCATCAGCAAGGCAGTGATGCCGAACGCCGCACAGGCCACGTAGAAGATGAACCCCACCGCCACCCCGCCCAGCGAAATCAGGCCGGCCTGCGGCCCTTGCGAGATCGAGCGCGACACCAGGTAGATCATGTTGGGCCCAGGCGTGAGCACCATGCCCAGCGCTACCAGGGCGAAAGTCAGCAGATGTGTCAGGTCAGGCATGGAGTGCCGGCGCGCGCCGGTCAGAAGTCGGGTCGTGACTGCACACCTTAGCCGAAAACTGTATCGGAACAGCGGAATTTTCGGGCGGGGTTGGCGGCTCGTCGCGCCGGCGATACAGTGGACCGCTCGATCCCTTCCTGTGGAGCGCAGCCCATGCCGAAACGTCATCCGTCCCCGGCAGACAGCCCCGCCGCGATCCGAGTCGGCATCGGCGGCTGGACCTTCGAACCGTGGCGCGGCGTCTTCTATCCCGACGACCTGCCCCATGCGCGCGAGCTGGAATACGCCAGCCGGCAGGTCACGGCCATCGAGATCAACGGCACCTACTACGGCACCCAGAATCCCGCCACCTTCGCCAAGTGGCGCGATGAAACGCCCGACGACTTCGTCTTTTCGCTGAAGGCATCGCGGTATTCGACCAACCGGCGCGAACTGGCGGGCGCCAAGGACTCGATTGCCAAGTTCGTGAACAGCGGCATCGCCGAACTGGGACCGAAGCTGGGGCCCATCGTTTGGCAGTTCGCGCCGACCAAACAGTTCGACCCGGAGGATTTTGGCGCCTTCCTGGAATTGCTGCCGGACAAGGTGGACGGTTTGCCGTTGCGGCACGCGCTGGACGTGCGCCATGCCAGTTTCGCCTGCGAGGAATACGTGGCCCTTGCGCGCCGCCATCGCGCGGCGACCGTGTACACCGATAGCGACGAGTTTCCCGCCATCGCCGATCGGACGGCGGACTTTGTCTACGCGCGGCTGATGCGCGCCAGCACGGCCTACAAGGCCGGTTACGCGCCCAAGGCGCTGGACGCCTGGGCGGAGCGATTCCGGATCTGGTCACGCGGCGCGGACCCGGACGACCTGCCGCTTATCGGCAAAGCAGCCTCCGGGAAAAAATCGCAGGACGTCTTCGCGTACTTCATCAATGGCGCAAAAGAACGCGCGCCGGCAGCGGCGCGCGCGATGATTCAACGCCTGTAGCGCCGGCGCACGCCGCTCGTGCCATCTGGCGCTTGCGGCCCCGCCGGTTCACAGGCGCTATTCCGCGACGGGCGTGCGCATCGTCACGAACTCTTCGGCTGCCGTGGGATGGATGCCGATGGTGTCGTCGAACACCGCCTTGGTCGCGCCCGCCTTCAGCGCCACGGCCAGTCCCTGCACGATCTCGCCTGCCTCCGGACCCACCATGTGCACGCCCAGCACGCGATCGGTCTGCGCGTCGACGATCACCTTCATCAGCGTGCGTTCCTGCGATTCGGTCAGCGTCAGCTTCATGGGGCGGAAGCGGCTTTCGAACAGCCGGACCTCGTAGCCGGCTTCGCGCGCCTCTTCGGTGGTCAGGCCCACCGTGCCGATGTTGGGCAGGCTGAATACCGCAGTGGGGATCAGCTTGTAGTCGACCTTGCGGTATTCGTGCGGGCGGAACAGGCGCCGCGCCACCGCCATGCCTTCGGCCAGCGCCACGGGCGTCAGCGGCACGCGGCCGATCACGTCGCCGATAGCCAGGATCGACGGCTCCGCGGTGCGGTATTCGTCATCGACCTCGATGAAGCCATCTTCGCGCAGCTTCACGCCGGTGTTTTCCAGCCCCAGGTTGTCCAGCATCGGACGGCGGCCCGTGGCGTAGAACACGCAATCGGTCTCGATGACGGAACCATCCTTGCAGGTGGCGGCCAGCGATCCGTCGGCGCGCTTGTCGATGCGCGCGACCTCGGTGTTCATGCGCAGGTCGATGCCCTTCTTGACCAATTCGTCGCGCAGATGCTCGCGCACGCCCAGGTCAAAGCCGCGCAGGAAAAGCGGGCCGCGATACGACTGGACGGTCTGCGCGCCCATGCCGTTGAAGATGGACGCGAACTCCACGGCGATGTAGCCGCCGCCCACGACCAGCACGCGGCGCGGCAGGTCCTTCAGGAAGAAGGCCTCGTTGGAGGTGATGGCGAGTTCCTTGCCGGGAATGTCGGGCACCTGCGGCCAGCCGCCCGTTGCCACCAGAATGTGTTCGGCGCTATAGGTCTTGCCGTTGATTTCGACCTTGTGCGGATCGACGATGCGCGCGTGGCCTTCAAGCAGCGTCACGCCGCTGTTGACCAGCAGGTTGCGGTAGATGCCGTTCAGGCGCTCGATCTCGCGGTTTTTGTTGGCGATCAGCGTGGCCCAGTCGAATTTGGGCGCGTCCGCGCTCCAGCCAAAACCGTGCGCCTGCTCGAAGTCTTCGCTGTAGTGCGCGCCGTAGACCAGCAGTTTCTTGGGCACGCAGCCCACGTTCACACACGTGCCTCCCAGGTAGCGGCTTTCCGCCACCGCCACGCGCGCACCGAAACTGGCGGAAAAGCGGGCCGCGCGTACGCCGCCCGAGCCCGCGCCGATCACAAACAGGTCAAAGTCAAATGCCATGGGGTTTCCTTCGCGCGGCCAGGGGGCCGGCGTTCACTGTCCGGGAAAGCTGTATTTAACACCACGGTTGGAATACATTGGCCGCAGCCGGCCCCGCGCGCCGGCCCTTCCTACGGAGTTCCTTCCATGTCGCTCGAAACCTGGCTGGCCTTCCTGGGCGCTTCCGCCCTGCTCGTCATGCTGCCCGGCCCTACCATTCTTACCGTCATCAGCTATTCGCTTACGCACGGCAAGCGCGCCCGCCTGCCGCTGGTGCTGGCCGTGGCGCTGGGCGATTCCACCGCCTTGGTGCTGTCGCTGCTGGGCCTGGGCGCGCTGCTTGCCGCATCCGCGTTCTGGTTCACCGTGGTCAAGACTATTGGCGGCCTGTACCTGCTGTATCTCGGCTACCGGCTGCTGCGCGCCGGCGTGTCTCCCGCCACGCTGCCCGTTGCGACGGCGGCGGGTTCGCGCTGGAAGCTGTTTGCCAACACTTACCTGGTGACCGCGCTGAATCCGAAGGGCATGATCTTCTTCGTGGCTTTCCTGCCGCAGTTCATCGATCCGGCACGAGACGTGACGCAGCAGCTGTGGGTGTTGTCGGCGACGTTTGTCGCCTGCGCCGGCATCAATGCCGCGGCCTATGCAATCTTTGCCGGCTCGGCCCGGCGCATGCTGGCGTCGCCGCGCGCGCAGCGCGGCTTCAACCTGGGTGGCGGCGCGCTGCTGTCGGCCGCCGGCGTGTGGGCCTTGCTGGCCCGCCGCGCGTAGCGTGGCGAAAAGCACGGCGAAACGCGCGGCCGGCATCCCGCGCGTTTCAATCCGCGCCGCGCCAGGTTGCGCGTTACTTTGCCGCAGCCATCATGTATTCCACCGCGGCACGCAGCGTGGCGTCGTCGGCGGCCGAGCCGCCGCGCGGCGGCATGGCGCCCTTGCCTTTCAGCACGGTAAGCATCAGCGCGTCCGTGCCCTGCGCCAGGAAAGGCGTCCAGGCCTGCTTGTCGCCCAGCTTGGGGGCATTGGCCACGCCGCTGGCATGGCAGACGACACAGGCGGACTTGTAGAGTTTTTCGCCGGCGGGATTGACGGCGGCAACGGTGTCAGCCGCGGCATGCTGGACGGGCAGGCCCGTCAGCGCAAGGGCAAAAAAGAGTCGAGCAAATTTGGGCATGGCGGAGATTCCAGGCTTTAGAAGGGGAACAAGCCGGCAAGACGCGCCGCGCGCACTTTGCCGGCCGGCCATTACTGCGGGATGGGACCCGGCGCCTTGATCTGCTTCATCAGGTCGTCGTTCCACTTGCCCTCGACCTTGATGTGCCCGGCCGCGCCCAGTTCAAAGGCTTCGATCAGGTTGTGGTTCAGGTAGGCGTACACGCCGGGCTGCTTGAACGTGTACAGCGCCGCCCCGGCGGAACCGCCGCGAATGAACCAGGTTTCCAGGTCCTTTTCGGGCGGGTTGTTGAACTTGCCGGTTTCCCAGACCCAGTCGCCGTGGCCGCCGATCAGGTGCGGGCGCGTGTCGCGGTTGGCTTGCGAATGGATCAGCAGCACGGTTTCGCCGACCTTGGCGGTGAGGGCGTTGTCGCCCGTCAGTGCGCCGACCTTGCCGTTGAAGACGATGTGCGACGGGGTCAGCTTGCGCATGACTTCCACCGTGTCGCCGTAGCTTTCGGCGAGGGTCGCGTAGTCTTTGTACTTGCCGTTGGCGTCCTTGGGGATGTAGAGGTCGAACTCGCCGATCGTGTAGACGCGGTCGTACTTCAGCGACTTGCCCTGCGGATCTTTCAGGCCATCGCGCGGCAGCACCATGATCGTGCCGCTCATGCCGGCCACGACGTGCCACGGCACCATGCCTTCAGGGGCACAGTGATAGACGAAGGTGCCGGCGCGGTCGGCCTTGAAGCGCAGCGTGGCCTGTTCGCCGGGGTTCACGTTGGTGAGCTTGGCGCCGCCCAGCGCGCCCGTCGCGGCGTGGAAGTCGACGTTGTGCGGCATGGCGTTGGTCTTGGGATTGACCAGGGTCAGCTCCACGTAGTCGCCCTCGTGCACGACCATCGTGGGGCCGGGCATGGATCCGTTGAAAGTCATGGCCTGCAGCGTGGTGCCCTTACCGTCGATGACCATCTTCTTTTCTTCGATGGTCATGGTGAATTCGACAACCTTGGGTCCCGACTTGGCCACCTGCTCATGCGGATGGACCATCGGCGGGGCGACCAGCGTGACCTTGGCGCGCGGCAGCGTGTCCGCATTCTGGGCGGAAGCCAGACCGCCTGCCATCGAGAACATCAGGGCGGCGGCAAGCAAGGTGGGGCGCAACGCGTTCATGTGCTACTCCTCTTTCGGTTTCTTCAAAGCCGAGTCTGTCGGCACCTCCATTGAAGAACCGCGAGCGATCGCGTTCTTTGCTGTAGCGCAAATTCGGGATAACCCTGCGAGCGCCCACACGTTGTCAGGGTGACCCCCAGGTGTCACCATCGACGCGTGGAAAATTTCACCACGCCCATAAGCGGACCGCCATGCCATCGCCCTTATGCCATGCCTTGCTGCGCAACCTGGACCTGTTCAGGCCGTTGTCCGATACGCAGCTTGATGCCGCACTGAAAGACGCCGTTCCATGCCGTCTTGAAGCCGGCGAAGCCGCCTACCGCCAGGGTGCGGAAGGCGCCCATTTCTTCGTGCTGCTGCACGGCTGCCTCAAGGTCACACAAATTACATCGGAAGGCGACCAAGTTGTCGTGAGATATGTCAATCCGGGCGATATGTTTGGCCTGGCTTGCGCCATGCGGCAGTCCTGTTACCCGGCCAGCGTGCTGGCCGTGCAGGAAAGCGTCTGCCTGGCGTGGCCCGCAGAAGCCTGGGAAAGCTTCATGGCCAGCCACCCGCAATTGGGTGCGATCGCGCTGCAGACCATGGGGCAACGCCTGCAGGACGCGCACATCCGCATCCAGGAATTGTCCACCGACGAAGTCGAGCAACGCGTCGCGCGCGCCATCCTGCGGCTGGTCCAGCAATCCGGGCAGCCCACGCACGACGGCATCGGCATCAGCTTTCCCATCACGCGCCAGGACGTGGCCGAGATGACCGGCACCACGCTGCATACGGTCAGCCGCCTGCTCAGCGACTGGAAGCAGCGCGGCATCGTCAGCAGCGGCCGCAAGCGCATCGTGCTGCGGTCGCCCGCGGCGCTGACCCGGCTGTCCGAAAACGCGCAGCCCGCCATGGACTGCGCGTCGTGCCTGTCGTGCCGCAGCGGCTCGCCGGCCTAGCCCTCTTCGAGCACCAGCCGCAATCCCAAATTGGCGGGCGGCACGCCGACTGAACAGGCGCCGCTCTTGGGGTCGCGGATGAAATCCGGCAGATACGCGATGTGCCGCCCCGCCGCGACGCGGATGCCGCAGTTGCGGCTGAGGTCGGCGTCTTCCGGCGACTCCGCCCCCGTTCCCGCGTCCAGCCCGCGGCGTGAGTGACAGTCCGAAGTCCAATCCCACACGCTGCCCGCCATGTCCTTGACGCCCGCCGCGTTGGCGCCGTAATGGCCGAACGGCCGCACCGCGGTTTCGGCGCCCTGCCCGCTGCGGCGGCTTTCCTGTTCGTATTCGGCCAGCCAGCGCTGCGCGGGGTCGTTGGGATCCTGGTTGTTGTCCTGCAAGGCCGCTGGCGGTGTTTCTTCGCGATAGGCCTCGCCCGCCGCATAGATCCATTCCGCGTAACGCGGCAAGCGATAGCGCTGACCCGTCGACCCGGACAACCACGCCGCGTAAGCCGAGGCGTCCGACCAGCTGATGCCCGTGGCGGGCAGATCCGGAGAATTGTCCTTGCGGTGTTCCGCGTCCAGCGGTTTGCAGGCGCCGGCGGCCACGCACGCCGCGTATTCCGCCTGGCTGACCTGACGCGTCATGATGGCGACGCCGCGTGAATGCCGCGTGGTGACCGGCGCGGGCGTGACGGGATAACCGTTACGCAGGGCATCACCGGGTGGCTGATGGGTGACCTCGCCGGGCGGCAGCCGCGTCAGTTCCGGCAATGCAAAGCGGGCCCGGTCTGCGGGCCCGCAAGCGGTCAACAATATTGAAAGAGCGGCGGCGATCGGCAGGAAGCGCATGCGGAGTTTTTCCGAAGCGCCCGCGCCGAACCGGCGCAGGCTTGGCTTCCATTGGACCGGGAGGCCGCCTTCGCAACGTTGCGCTGGCGCAAAGTCGCGAAGGTGCCGGGATCAGCCGCGCGCGGCCTTGGGCGTGAGCCGCGGCTCGACCAGCGCAGGCTTGCTGCTGAGCAGGCCCAGGATCACCTGCATCACCATCGCCAGCGCGCCCAGCAGGAACACCACGTCGCCGAACGTACGGCCCCAGCGCAGGGTCTTGAGCAGATCCTGCTGCATGAAGGCTTCGCTGCGGGCGTACCACATGCCTTCGCTGACGCTGGCATGGAACTGGATCAGGCCCACCGGCAACAGGCTGGTGAAGATCATCAGTACAAGACCGATGTTCATGCCCCAGAACGCCAGCTTCATGAGGCCCGGGTTCAACGCATACTGCGGACGGATGTAGCGCAGCACCAGCAGCGTGAAGCCCAGCGCCAGGAAGCCGTACACCCCGAACAGCGCGGCGTGCGCGTGCACCGGCGTGGTGTTCAGACCCTGGATGTAGTACAGCGAGATCGGCGGGTTGATCATGAAGCCGAAGACGCCAGCGCCCAGCATGTTCCAGAAGGCCACGGCCACAAAGCACATCAGCGGCCACTTCAGGTTGTCCATCCACGCGGCGCGGGTCTTCAGGCGCCAGTTTTCCCAGGCTTCGTAGCCCAGCACGATCAGCGGCACGACTTCCAGCGCCGAGAAGCTTGCGCCGACGGCCATCACGGGCGTGGTCGTGCCCGCGAAATACAGGTGGTGGAACGTGCCGGGAATGCCGCCCAGCATGAAGAGCGAGGCCGAGGCCAGGCTGGCGGTGGTGGCCATGCGGCGCGACACCAGACCCAGGGTCGAGAAGATGAAGGCCAGCGCCGTGGTGGCGAACACTTCAAAGAAGCCTTCGACCCACAGGTGGACGATCCACCAGCGCCAGTACTCCATGATGGTCAGGTGGGTGCGTTCGCCGTAGAAGAAGCCGGCGCCGTAGAAGAGACCAATGGCGCCGACGGAGGCCGTCAGCAGCGCCAGCAGGTTCTTGTCGCCGCCCGGCGTGCGCAGCGCGGGCACGATGCCGCGCAGCATCAGCACCAGCCAGAAGCAGATGCCGGCAAACTTGCCGATCTGCCACAGACGGCCCAGGTCGACGTATTCATAGCCTTGGTGACCCAGCCAGAAGTTCAGCTCGGGCGGCATGATCTGCGCAATGGCCAGGTAGTTGCCGGCGAACGAGCCGACCACGACCAGCACCAGCGCCCAGAACAGGATGTCGACGCCGACCTTCTGGAACTTGGGATCGCGTCCGCCGTTGATCAGCGGGGCCAGGAACAGGCCGGCGGCCAGGAAGCCGGTTGCGATCCAGAACAGGGCGCTCTGGATGTGCCAGGTGCGCACCAGCGAATACGGGAACCACTGCGAGACGTCGATGCCATAGAACTTCTGCCCTTCAACGGTGTAGTGCGCGGTGAAACCGCCCAGCAGCACCTGAAAGCCGAACAGCGCCACGACCAGGAACAAATACTTGCCCAGGGCGCGCTGCGAGGGCGTCAGGGCAAAGGCGGTGAGCGGATCGCGCGCGGGCGCTTGCGGCTCTTCTTCTTCCTGGCCACGCATGAAGGCCCAGGCCCAGACCAGGAAGCCGATGCCCGCCAGCAGCACAACCACGCTGATGATGGACCACATGACGTTTTCAGCGCTGGGCTGGTTGCCGATCAGCGGTTCATGCGGCCAGTTGTTGGTGTAGGTGACCGACATGCCTTCGCGTTCGGTGGCTGCCGCCCAGGCCGTCCAGAAGAAGAAATGCGTCAGCTGCGTGCGGCGCTTGGCGTCGGGCAGCGTGTTTTCCTTCATGGCGAAGCTCTCGCGGCTGCCTTGCAGGGCGGGCGCATCGGAGAACAGCTGGTCGTAGTAGGCCGCCGTCTGTTCGATGGCCTTCGCGCGGCGCGGCGTGATGGTCAGCGTGTCGGTGGCTGCGTCGCTGCGATTGGCGCGGTACTCGGCCTTGAGCGCTTCGCGCAGCGCGGCCTGCTGCGGCGCGGGCAGTTGGGCGTAGGCCTGGCCGTGCTCGTCGCGCGCGGCCAGGTCCAGCCAGGCCGTCAGTTCGCGATGCAGCCAGTCGGCCGTCCAGTCAGGCGCCTGGTACGCGCCGTGGCCCCAGATCGAGCCAAGCTGCATGCCGCCGACGGATTGCCAGGCGGTCTGCCCGTCCAGGATGTCTTCGCGGCCGAACAGCGCGCGGCCATCGGACGTCACCACCTGCCCGGGAATGGGCGGCGCCTGGCGGTAGACCTCGCCGCCGTAGAAGCCTAGCAGCGCAAATGTGATCGCCACCACGGCGATCAACGTGAACCATAATTTCCGATACGGACCCATGATGGGAACGCCCTCCTGTGTTGCGGTTGGTTGGGTACGTGTCCTCATGCGAAATCCGTGCCAGAAAAAAACCACGCCGAATCAACAGCTTGGATTCGGCGTGGTGATTTTTACTGTTGGCTAGGTGGGTACAAATAACCGCCACAGGGTGAATATGACCCTGCAAACCCGGTGCTGCGGCCAGCACAATGGCAAGCGGGCCTTCAGAGCTGATCCAGCCCGTACTGCCGCAACCGGCCCAGGTCCAGCACCTTGATCTGGTTGTACGCCAGCGCCAGCATCCCTTGGTCGGCCAGCGTCTGCAGCGCCTGGTTGACCCGCTGGCGCGACAGGCCGGTCAGATATCCCAATTCTTCCTGCGATATGGCCAAGGTCAGGTCGGTGGACGGATACAGCTGCGGATTGAACAACTGAGCCAGCGACTGCGCCACGCGCGCGTCGGCATCGAGCAAACGGTGGTTCTGGATGGACGCGATGAACTCGCCCATGCGGTCATTCAACTGGCCGATGACAAAGTGCGAAAACGGCAGGCTCGCCGACAGCAGCGCATGGAAGGTTGCAGCGGGCACCAGCATCACCAGCGACGGCTGGATGGCGACCACGTCGTACTTGCGCAGCTCGCGCTTGATGACGCTGCCCTCTCCGAACCAGCCGCCCGGCGGCACGCCGGAAAACGTGCAACTGCGGCCGGACTCGTTGTAGATCGCCAGCTTGAGCAGCCCGCGGCTCACCCCCAGCCAGTAGTCCGACGGCGCATTACGCCGCGCAATCCACGCCCCGCTGCCGACGAGTTCCGCGCGCGAGGTCGCCAGCACCAGGTCCTGGTGCCGTGCCTCCAGCGCACCGAACCACGGACAGGCCCGGAACAGCGCCGGCAGTTCGTCGGGGGAAACTGTGTTTGAAACATCGGACATGGGAAGAACCGTGTAAAACTTGGGGATTGCGCCGCCGGTCGGGGGTCTGTCATGCAGGCGACAGACGCCATTTTCCGGCCGGCCATAAGCTAGGGCAAGCGACGGGGATCAAACCCCGCAGACCTGGATAAGGGGCCACCCTGCCCCATTGGAGACAAGCATGACCGGCATGTTCGATCACGGCCTCGCGCGCCGCGAAGCCAATCACGAAGCCCTAACCCCGGTGGATTTCATCGCCCGCGCGGCGCAGGTCTATGGCCAGAAGCTGGCCGTCGTCCACGGCAAGATCCGCCGCACCTGGGCGCAAACGTATGAACGCGCCCAGCGCCTGGCCGGCGCGCTGGCGCAGGCGGGCATCCAGCGCGGTGACACGGTTGCCGTCATGCTGCCGAACATCCCCGCCATGGTGGAAGCGCACTTCGGCGTGCCCATGCTGGGCGCCGTGCTGAACACGTTGAACACGCGGCTGGACGCGCCCAGCGTGTTGTTCATGCTGGGCCACGGCGAGGCCCGCGCGCTCATCATCGACACCGAATACGCCGACGTCGCGCAGCGCGCCCGCGCCGAATTCCCGCACCTGAAAATCATCTCGGTGCACGACCTGGAAGGCGCCGCCGCCACGTTGCCGGGCGCCGCCGACTACGAAGATTTCCTGGCCGCCGCGCCCGCCACCTTCGACTGGAAGCCGCCCGCGGACGAATGGGACGCCATCGCGCTGAACTACACGTCCGGCACCACGGGCGACCCGAAGGGCGTGGTCTATCACTACCGCGGCGCCTACCTGAACGCGGTCAGCAACATCCTCGAATGGGACATGCCCAAGCATCCCGTCTACCTGTGGACGCTGCCGCTCTTTCATTGCAACGGCTGGTGCTTCGCCTGGACCATCGCGGCGCGTGCGGGCGTGAACGTGTGCCTGCGCAAGTTCGATCCCAAGACGGTGTTCGACCTGATCCGCGACGAAGGCGTCACCCACTACTGCGGCGCGCCCATCGTGCAGAGCGCGCTGGCCAACGCGCCGGCCGAGCTGCGCGCGGGCATCACGCACACAGTGCGCACCATGGTGGCGGGCGCCGCGCCCGCGCCAGCCGTCATCGACAAGATGCGGGAGATCGGCTTTGAGCTGACCCACGTGTATGGCCTGACCGAAGTCTACGGACCGGCCGCCGTCTGCGCGCACCAGGACGCCTGGGACGCGCTGGACCCCGAGCGCCGCGCGCTGCTGACCGCGCGCCAGGGCGTGCGCTATCACCTGCAGGCCGGCGTGTCGGTGCGCAACCCGGAAACGATGGCCGAAGTGCCGCGCGATGAGGAAACCATCGGCGAGGTCATGTTCCGCGGCAACATCTGCATGAAGGGATACTTGAAGAACGCGCGCGCGACCGAGGACGCCTTTGCCGGGGGCTGGTTTCACACCGGCGACCTGGGCGTGATGACGGCCGACGGCTATGTCCGCATCAAAGACCGGAGCAAGGACATCATCATCTCGGGCGGCGAGAACATCTCCAGCATCGAAGTCGAGGACGCGCTGTACCGGCATCCCGCCGTGGCGGCGGTAGCCGTGGTGGCCATGCCCGATCCCAAATGGGGCGAGACGCCCTGCGCCTTCGTCGAGCTCAAGCCCGGCTGCACCGCCACCGCCGAAGAGATCATCGCGCACTGCAAGCTGCTGTTGTCCGGCTTCAAGGTGCCGCGCGCGGTACGCTTCGGTGACCTGCCCAAGACCTCCACCGGCAAGATCCAGAAATTCGAGCTGCGCGCCGCGGTCGGCGCCACGTCCGCGATCGACGTGGCCGACCCCGGCAAGCCGGCCTGATCCGCTTAACCCATAAAACCAGGAGCGCCTACGCCATGACGTACCAAGCCCCCGTGAAAGACATGCTGTTCGTGTTGAACCATCTGGCCGGTCTGCAGCAGGTGGCCGCCCTGCCCGGTTTCGAGGAGGCCACGCCCGACACCGCGCAAGCCGTGCTGGAAGAATCCGCCCACTTCGCCGCCGAAGTCCTGGCGCCGTTGAACCACCCGGCGGACAAGGCGCCCAGCACCTGGCAGGACGGCGCGGTGACCACCGCCCCCGGCTTCAAGCAGGCCTTCCGCCAATATGCAGACGCCGGTTGGCAGGGCCTGTCCCACCCCGCCGAATACGGCGGCCAGGGGCTGCCCGGCCTGATCGGCTCGCCGTGCTCTGAAATGCTGAACGCCGCGAACCTGTCGTTCGCGCTGTGCCCGCTGCTGACCAACGGCGCCATCGAAGCCCTGATGACGGCTGGCTCGCCCGAACTGCGCGAGCGCTTCATCGGCCCCATGATCTCCGGCCGATGGACCGGCACCATGAACCTGACCGAGCCGCAGGCCGGCTCGGACCTTGCCATGGTCCGCACGCGCGCCCAACCGGTGGGCGACGGCACCTACCGCCTGTCCGGCACCAAGATCTTCATCACCTATGGCGAGCACGACCTTGCCGAGAACATCCTGCATCTGGTGCTGGCCCGCCTGCCCGATGCGCCCGAGGGCGTGAAGGGCATTTCGCTCTTTTTGGTGCCCAAGTTCCTGGTCAATGAAGACGGCTCGCTGGGCGCGCGCAACGATGTGACCTGCGTGTCCATCGAGCACAAGCTGGGCATCAAGGCCAGCCCCACCTGCACGCTGCAGTTCGGCGACGCCGGCGGCGCGCTGGGTTACCTGGTCGGCCAGGAAAACCGTGGCCTGGACGCCATGTTCATCATGATGAACGCTGCCCGCTACGCGGTGGGCGTTCAGGGCATCGCCATCGCCGACCGCGCCTACCAGCACGCGCTGGCCTATGCCGCCGAGCGCGTGCAGAGCCGCCCGGTGGACGGCTCGTCGCGCGACGCCGTGCCCATCATCCAGCATCCGGACGTGCGCCGCATGCTGGGCACGATGCGCGCCCTGACCGAAGCGGGCCGCGCGCTGGCCTACGTGACGGCCGGCCATGCCGACCTGGCCCACGCCAGCCCCGACGCCGACACGCGCAAGCGCCACCTGGCGATCCAGGAATACCTGGTGCCGATCGTCAAGGGCTGGTGCACCGAGATGTCGATCGATGTCGCGAGCCTGGGCGTGCAGGTCCATGGCGGCATGGGCTTCATCGAAGAGACCGGCGCCGCGCAGTTCTACCGCGACGCCCGCATCCTGACCATCTACGAAGGCACGACCGCCATCCAGGCCAACGACCTGGTCGGGCGCAAGACGCTGCGCGACGGCGGCGCCGTGGCGCGCGCGCTGCTGGACGCGGTGCGCCAGACCGAAGCCGACCTTCAGGCCCGCACCGAGCCGGCCGCCGGCCGCATGCTCAAGCCGCTGCGCGAGGCCCGCGAAGCGCTGGCCAGTGCGGTCGAGTTCATTCTTGCCAACGCGGCCGGCAATCCCAATGCGGTCTTTGGCGCCGCGGTGCCCTACCTGCTGCTGGCGGGCACGACGTTCGCCGGCTGGCAGATGGCCCGCGCCCTGCTTGCCAGCCTGGACCTGCAGGCTGAAGGCCCGGACTTCCACAACGCCAAGATCGCCACCGCGCAAGCCTTTGCGCTGCACAAGCTGACGCAGGCGCCGGGCCTGGCGGCGGTCGTGCTGGGCACGGCCGAGTACGACGTGCAGCCGTGACGCATTGCCCCGGCCTGCTCGCGCGGGCCGGGCTCAGCGGGTGATCGTCGTCGCGGCCGCCTCGGCGTGGATCCAGGCAAGAAAAGCCTCCACGGACGGACGCTTGGCGTGCCGCGCGGGGTAGACGGCAAAGTGTGCCTTCACCGCAATGGCCTTGGCCATTCCGAATACCGGCTGCAAGCTGCCCTGCGCCAGATGCATGCCGGCAATGGTGGCGCTTTCCAGCGCCACGCCCAATCCCTGCGCCGCCGCGTCCAGCGACATCTGCGCGCGGTCGAAGCGGATCGTGAAGTGATCCGGCGCACGCCGCTCCGAATAGCGGCCGAACCAGTCGGACCACTGAATGACGCTGACGTTGCTCTGGATCAGCGGCACGTCCAGCAACTGGTCGATGCGCTTGATGCCGTGTTCGCGAATGAACGCCGCGCTGGCCAGCGGCAGTATCCGTTCTTCGAACAGCGGCTCCACCACCACATCATCCCAATGCGGCACGCCGTAGCGGATGTCGATATCCGACTGCCCCAGCGCGAAATCGCTGTGCGAATGCGCGGCCGACAGGTTCAGCGCCACGTGCGGATGCGCCTCGGCAAACCGCCGCAGCCGCGGCATCAGCCACAAGCTGGCGATGCTGGGCGCGGAGTGCACATACAGGCTGTTGCTGACGCCCTGGCGCAGGTCTTCGGTGGCCGATGAGATCGCCGCAAGCGCCCCGCCGATTCGCACCAGATATTGTTCGCCCGCGCTGCTCAGCCGCACCCCGTGTGCACTGCGCTCGAACAGGCGCACGCCCAGGTCCGATTCCAGCCGCGAAATCTGGTGGCTGACCGCCGAAGCAGTCAGGTGCAATTCGGTAGCGGCGATGGCAAAGCTGCGGCGGCGCGCCACGGCTTCGAACGCCAGCAGGTTGACGATGGGCGGCAGCGCAGGCATGGGGTTGTCCCTGACTTCAGATGAAGATTCGTCATCTTAGACTGATGACACATCGTTTGTCTTAATGCTAGACGGCCTCCAGAATGGTCCGCATCGATTCCATAACAAGGACAGGAGGAAGACAGATGTTGCTCAAGGACAAGGTGGCCGTGATTTCCGGCGGCGCAGGAATCAACGGACTGGGATTTGCCACCGCCCGCCAGATGGCTGCGCACGGCGCGCGCGTGGTGATCCTGGACCTGGAACGCGCCGAGCCCGCCCGCGCCGCCGCCCGGCTGGGCGACGGCCATCTGGGGCTGGTGGCGGACGTGACCGACAAGACGGCCTGCATCGCGGCCATCGAACAGGCCGTCAAGACGTTCGGCAGGATCGACATCCTGGTGAACAACGCCGGCATTACGCAGCCGGTCAAGACGCTGGAAATCACCGGCGCGGACTACGACCGCATCCTGGACGTGAGCCTGCGCGGCACGCTCTACCTGTCGCAGGCCGTCCTGCCCGCCATGCAGGCGCAACGTTCGGGGTCCATCGTCTGCATCTCGTCGGTATCGGCCCAACGCGGCGGCGGCATCTTTGGCGGACCGCACTACTCCGCCGCGAAGGCAGGCGTGCTGGGCCTGGCGCGGGCCATGGCGCGCGAGTTCGGCGGCGACGGCATCCGGATCAACTGCATCACACCCGGGCTGATCGAAACCGACATCACGCAAGGCAAGCTGTCCGCCGAGCGCAAGGCCGACATCGAAGGCACCATCCCGCTGGCACGCCTGGGCCGGGCGGACGACGTGGCGGGCGCGTGCGTATTCCTGGCGAGCGACCTCTCGGCGTACTGCACGGGCATCACGCTGGACGTCAACGGAGGCATGTTGATTCACTGATCCGCAGTACCCCACAAAAATTGGAGGAGACATCATGAAAAGCAGAAAAATGCTTCAGGCGAGCCTGGTCCTGGCCGCCGCCACCCTGCTGCCGCTGGCGGCGCAGGCGCAAAACCTCAAGCTGACGCTGGGCCACGGCGCAGCCGTCGGCAATCCCCGCCACGACGCCTCGGTGAAGTTTGCCGAGGTGCTGAAGGCAAAGACAGGCGGGCGCATCGAAGTCCAGGTCGCGCCGTCCGCGCAGTTGGGCGACGACGCCGCCATGGTCACTGCGCTGCGCACGGGCGCCCTGGACATGAGCGCCAATTCCCAGGGCGCCGTCGCCGCCGCCGTGCCGGAGTACGCCGCCTTCGGCATGCCATTCCTGTTCCCGGACGCCAGCGCGGCATTCAAGCTGCTGGACGGGCCGCTAGGCAAGGAGCTGGCCGACAAATCGGCCGCCAAGAACCTGATCCTGCTAGGCACCTGGGACAACGGCATCCGCCAGATGACCAACAGCAAGCATCCCATCAACAAGGTCGAGGACATGAAGGGCCTGAAGATGCGGGTGCCGCCCGACGCGACGCTGGTCGACATCATGAACGCCCTGGGCGCGCAGGCGCAGCAGATCAAGTTCGCGGAATTGTATGTGGCGTTGCAGCAGGGCGTGGTGGACGGCCAGGAGAATCCGCTGGTGAACTTCGAGGCCAGCAAGCTGTACGAAGTGCAGAAGCACCTGGCGATGACCAATCACCAGTTCCAGATGACGCCGTTCCTGATGAGCAAGCGCACCTGGGACCGGCTGAGCGACGCCGACCGCAAGGCCGTGCGTGAAGCCGCCGACGAAGCGTCGGCATTTCAGCGCAAGCTGAGCCGGGACGCCGATACGCGGCTGCTGGCCGATCTGAAAGCCAAGGGCGTGCAGGTCACGACGCCGGACACCGCCGCCTTCGCCAAGGCCACCGCGCCGGTCGACGAAAAATGGCTGGCCGGTCCCATCGGCCCGTACGTGAAGAAGGTTCTGGCCGCGGCGCGCGGCAACTGATATGTCCTTTCGGCCGCCCCGTGCCGTCCCTCGCGACGGCACGGCGGCGGACCGGCCACAAGGCAGGAGACAACATGAATACCGATCGACACGGACTGGTCGGCAGGGTCATCGACGGCATATGCCGCGTGATCCTGTGGCTGTCCACCACGGTGATCTTCGTGATCCTCGTCGTCAACACCGCGCTGCGATACGCAACCGGTTCAAGCCTGGAATGGGCCAACGAGATCCCCGAACTGCTTTTTCCCTGGCTCGTCATGTCAGGGGTCGTGCTGGCCGCGCTGCACAACGCGCATATCGCCACCACGTTCCTGATGGACGCCTTGCCGGCTCATGCCCGCCGCGTGGTCGCGGCCGTGGCCTGGAGCGTGGTCGCCGTCCTGTACGCCACGCTGTCCTGGGCGACGTTCAACATGATCGAGATCGTCCACGACGAAAAATCCCCCATCCTGCAAATGCCCGGCTCGCTCACCTACGGGTGCGTGATGGGCGGGATGCTGCTGCTCGCCGTGCTGGCGGGGCAGTCGGCGTGGCAGAGCTGGCATTGCCGCGACGCCGCGGCGCAGCCCGACGGCGAGCCGCAGGCGCCCGCCGTGCACTGGTGACGGGAGAACAGCCATGAGTGCATTGATTCTGATCGTTTTCATGGGCGCCGCCGTCGCGGCCATGCCCATCGCCCACGCCTTGCTCGTCGCCGCCATGGCGGCCGTCGCCAGCACGGACCGCGTGCCGCTGGATGTGGTGGTCCAGCAGATGGTCTCGCAGGTGCAGAGTTTTCCCCTGATCGCCATTCCGTTCTTCATGCTGACCGGGTCGCTGATGATGGGCGGCAAGCTCGGCGAAGCGCTGGTGGGCGTGCTGTCCGCGCTGATCGGCCGCTATCACGGCGGACCCGCGCAGGTCGGCGTGCTGTCGTCCACGCTGTTCGGCGGCGTGTCGGGCTCGGCGGTGGCGGATGCGTCGGCCATCGGCTCGCTGATGATTCCGTGGCACAAGCGGCTGGGCTACCCGGCCGCCTTCTCGGCCGCCACGCTGGCCGCCGCCGCCACCATCGACATCCTGATTCCGCCGTCGATCCCGTTGATCCTGTTTGCCCTTGCCGCCAATGCGTCGATCGCGTCGCTGTTCGTCGCGGGGATTCTGCCCGGCCTGCTGCTGTGCGGCGGCTTCATGCTGGCCTGCTGGTGGGTGGGCCGCCGCCGCAACTTTCCCCGCGACACGTCGCCGTTCAACGGCGCGGCGTTCCGCCGGCACCTGTTGTATGCCTTGCCCGCCGTCGTTCTGCCGCTGCTGATCATCGTGTTCCTGCGGTTCGGCATTGCCACCCCGACCGAGGTCGCGGTCCTGTCCACGTTCTACGCGGGCCTGGTGTCGGCCGTGATGTACCGCGATCTGTCGTGGTCGCGGCTCAATGCCGCCATCGTCCACGCGGGGCTGGCGACCGGCGTGGTCCTGCTGGTGATCATGGCGTCGTCGGCCATCGGCTGGCTGCTGACCTTCGACCAGACGCCGCAGGGCATCGCGCATTGGGTCCAGGAAAACGTCCACGCCAAATGGCTGGTCATCCTGCTGATGAACCTGATGATGCTGTTTCTGGGCATGTTCATCGACCTGCCCGCCGCCGTGCTGCTGCTGGCGCCGGTGTTCGTGCCGCTGGCGCAGAGCATCGGCATGGACATGACGCAGCTGGGCGTGATGATGGTCGTGAACCTGGCCATCGGCCTGTACACGCCACCCGTCGGCACCACGCTTTTCATCACCAGTGCATTGGCCAAAGTGAAGGTAGGCCAGACCGTGCGCGAGCTGGCGCCCTTCTATCTGGTCGCCTTTGCGGTGCTGGGACTGGTGTCCTACGTGCCCGCCAGCATCCTGAAATGAACCCCACACCATGAATAGGGAGCTTCGAATGGAGCAGTCCAAATCTTTGAGTGACCTGGCGTCCGCCGCCTGGCGCATCCGCCGCTACGCGGTCCGCATGGGCGAAGTCCAGGGCCAGGGCTACATCGGCCAGGCGCTCGGCTGGGCCGACGTGCTGGCAGTCGCCTACCGCCACGCCATGAACGTACAGCCGGGCGACGCGCAATGGGAAGGCCGCGACCGCTTTCTCCTGTCGCATGGCCACTACGCCATTGCCCACTACGCGGCGCTGATCGAGGCCGGCGTCATCCCGGAGAGCGAACTCGACACCTATGGCAGCGACGACAGCCGCCTGCCCATGTCCGGCATGGCGACGTACACGCCGGGCATGGAGATCTCGGGCGGATCGCTGGGCCAGGGCCTGTCCATCGGCGTCGGCATCGCGCTGGGGCTCAAGCACAAGCGCAATCCGGCCTTCGTCTACAACTCCATGTCGGACGGCGAGCTCGACGAGGGTTCGACCTGGGAAGCGGCGATGGGCGCCGCACACCACGAACTGGACAACCTCATCTGCCTGGTCGACATCAACAACCAGCAGGCGGACGGCCCGTCGGGCAAGGTGATGGGATTCGAGCCGCTGGCTGACAAGTGGGCAGCCTTTGGCTGGCACGTGCAGCGCGTGGACGGCAACGACCTGCCCGCCGTCGTCCGGGCATTCGATACCGCGCGCGCGCTGACCGACGCCAAGCCGCGCGTCATCCTGTTTGATACCCGGATGGGCAAGGGCATCCCGTTTCTTGAGCAACGCGAGAAAAACCACTTCATCCGCGTCGACCCGCCGGAATGGCAACAGGCGCTCGACATCCTGGACCAGAACCGCCCCACCCCCACGACCGAAGGAGCCTGGTCATGAGCAGCGCCAGCACCCAGCAAAAGCCCCGCCTCACCACGTCCGCGATGATCGCGTCGATTGCCTCGGAGGGGCAGCGCGTCCGCGCGGCGCCCTT
Source organism: Achromobacter animicus (assembly GCF_040775605.1). Classification (NCBI taxonomy): domain Bacteria; kingdom Pseudomonadati; phylum Pseudomonadota; class Betaproteobacteria; order Burkholderiales; family Alcaligenaceae; genus Achromobacter; species Achromobacter animicus. The sequence continues at coordinate 2,244,658 of NZ_JAYGJK010000001.1, read as the reverse complement.
CGGCAAGGCGCTGGTCGCGTACGCGGAATCGCGTCCGGACGTCGTGGGCCTGACGGCCGACCTGGCCAAATACACCGACCTGCACCTGTTCGCGCAGGCGTATCCCGAGCGCTTCTACCAGATGGGCATGGCCGAGCAGCTGCTGATGGGCGCGGCGGGCGGCATGGCCAAGGAAGGCCTGGTGCCGTTCGCCACGACCTACGCCGTGTTCGGCACGCGGCGCGCCTACGATTTCATCCATCAGGTCATCGCCGAGGAAAACCTCAACGTCAAGATCTGCTGCGCGCTGCCCGGGCTGACGACCGGCTACGGCCCCAGCCACCAAGCCACCGAGGACCTGGCGATGATGCGCGGCATTCCCGGCCTGACCATCGTCGATCCGTGCGACGCGCTGGACATCGAACAGGCCGTGCCGCAGATCGCCGAGCACCAGGGCCCGGTGTACATGCGCCTGCTGCGCGGCCAGGTGCCGCTGGTGCTCGACGAGATCGAGGGTTACCGGTTCGAGCTGGGCAAGGCAAAGATGCTGCGCGAAGGCAGCGACGTGCTCATCATTGCCAGCGGCATCATGACGATGCGCGCGCTGGAAGCCGCCGAGGACCTGGCGCGCGACAACATCGGCGTGGCGGTGATGCACAGCCCGACCATCAAGCCGCTGGACGAAGCCAGCCTGGTCGAGGCGGTGCGCTACAAGCACCGGCTGGTGGTCGTGGCCGAGAACCATTCGGTGATCGGCGGACTGGGCGAAGCGGTGGCCAGCGCATTGCTGCGGCACCGCGTGCAGCCGGCCGGGTTCCAGCTGGCCGGGCTGCCGGACGCGTTCCTGGATGCCGGCGCCCTGCCCACCCTGCATGACCGCTACGGCATCAGCCGCGAAGCGCTGGCCGGCCGCATCAAGCGCTGGCTGGCGTGATCGGAAAACGGCGGGCGCGCGCGGCTAGATGCGCGCCTGTCCGTCAGCTGGACACACCGCGCGCCCCCCGCGCGGCAAGGTCGCCGCCCAGAACCCCAACGCCGCCACGCTGATGCCCGCGCCCAGCACACACACGCCCAGCCAGCCCGCGCGGGCGTACACGGCGGTCGCGGCAATCGACCCCAGGCCGCTGCCCACCGCGTAGAACATCATGTAGCCGGCCACCAGCCGGCTGTGCGCCTGCGCGCTGATGCTGAAGATCATCGCCTGATTGGTCACGTGCAGCGCCTGCAGCGCCAGGTCCAGCGCCAGCACGCCCAGCGCCAGCAGCCACAGGCTGTGGTCCAGCAAGGCGATCGGCGCCCACGCCATGCACAGCAGCGCCAGGCCGATCGCGGTGGTGCGCTGGCCATGCCCGGCGTCGGCCTGACGGCCGGCGCGCGCCGCCATCAGCACGCCCACCACCCCGACCAGTCCGAACGCCCCCACCGCCGTGTGAGACAGCGAATGCGGCGGCGCGCTCAGCGGCAGCACCAGCGCGGTCCAGAACGCGCTGAATGCGGCGAACATCAACAGCGCGATCATGCCGCGCACGCGCAGCACGCGTTCCGTGACCAGCAACGTAAAGACGGAACGCAGCAGGCCGCCGTAGCCCAGCCCGGCCACCGGCAGCTGCCGCCGCGGCAGCCAGCGGACCAGCACCAGCGCCAGCACCGCCGACAGAATGGCCGACGCCACATACACCGCGCGCCAGCCCCACAAGTCCGCCAGCGCGCCGGCCAAGGTGCGCGCCAGCAACAGGCCGATGACCACCCCGCCCTGCGCCGCCCCCACGACGCGTCCGCGTTCAGCCGGCGCCGCCAGCGCCGCGGACAGCGCAAGCAGGCCCTGCGTCATCGCCGTGCCCAGCAATCCCAACGCCACCATTCCAGCCAGCAGCCACGGCGCGTTCGCAGACGCCGCCACCGCGGCCAAGGCCAGCACCAGAAGTCCCAACTGCCCCAGCATCAACCGCCGCCGATCCAGCAGGTCGCCCAGGGGCACCACGAAGAACAGCGCCAGCGCGCAGCCCAGTTGGGTGGCGGCGATAACGATGCCCACGGCCGCCTGGTCCAGGCGGAATTCGCGGCCGATGGCGTCGAGCAACGGCTGCGCGTAATACACGTTGGCGACGCTGAGCGCGCACGCCGCTGCCAGCAGAAAAACCAGCGCGGGCGGCATCGAGGGGGTCGCATCGCCTTCGGGCGGGTCGGATCGGGCGGTCGGGTTCATGATTAGTCTGGTTTTATTACGAAACCAGAATGCTAGACCGCCAGGTTTTATAATGCAACCAACTTCGTTCTGAAAAACCGCAAGGAACCCGCATGGTCAAACGCACCAGCCTTGAAGGCGCAGCCTGCCCGGTCGCGCGCTCGCTCGACGCCATCGGCGACTGGTGGTCACTGCTTATCGTGCGGGATGCCTTTGACGGCCTGCGCCGGTTTGGCGAATTCCAGAAAAGCCTGGGCATGGCCAAGAACATCCTGAGCGACCGGCTGCGCACGCTGGTCGCGCACGGCATTCTTGCCGTCGCGCCGGCGTCCGACGGCAGCGCCTACCAGGAATACGTGCTCACGGATAAAGGCAAGGCGCTGTTTCCGGTGATCGTCGGACTGCGCCAGTGGGGCGAGGACCACTACTACGGCCCCGATGAGGCGCATTCCACCCTGATCGACCGCCAACGCGGGCAGCCGGTGCAACGGATGGAGATCCGCGCGCAGGACGGCCGCCTGCTGCACCCCGACGACACTGTCGTGCGCAAGGTGGCGGACGCCTGAGACTATGCGGCTGCCGGCCACCGCCCGGTCGCCAGTGCAGTGGGCGACCACGCATCGAAGCGCCAGCGCAGGGCCAGCGCACCCGGCCGGCGGACCACGCGGCGCACGTGCACGCGCCACAAACGTTCGGCGCCCTCGAACACGGCGATTTCGGGGCTGTCCAGAATCACCTCGGCGCGCCCCGTCAGTTGCAGCAGGTCGCCGCGTTCAAAGTCGATGAACAGCAGACCGGCAACAGGATTCGCAACCAGGTTGCCCAGGGTGTTGAAAAAGCGGTTGCCGGAAAAGTCCGGAATGGTCAGCACGTCGCCGTCCACCCGCACGAAGCCGGGCTTGCCGCCCCGGTGCGACACATCGACGGCGTGCCCGGCATAACTGGCGACAAAGAAGGTGTCGGACGCCGAGATCAGCGCGCGCGCCGCGTCATCCAGTCCGGCGCGCTCCGGCAATGCGGCGGCAAAGCGCATCGACGGCGAGCGCGAGAAGAAGAAGTCGCGCGACTGGATGTACTGCGGACAATTGCCGAATGATTGCGCCACCGCCACGTCGAAGCGCTTGCCATCCCAGGCGGCGATGCGGCCGTTCATGCGGTTGCGCCGGCGCGTGTGCAGCTCGATGCCCAGCAAGCCGACGGGCTGGCCCAATCCCAACCCGGCGCGCAGCGGATCGTCCTCGTCCGGCATGGCCGCGATGCGCAGCGTATGCGGGTCCGGCGACACGGCAAAGCCCGGCTGCCCTTCCAGAATGCCGGCCCACGGATCGCCCTGCGGGTCCACGGCGCCGGCCACCACGAACGGCAACTGCGCGAAGAATTCGCGATGCTGATCCGGCATGTGGTCGCGGATGACCTTGCGGCCCACCATGTCCATGCGCGCGGCCACGCCGGCGTGCTCCTGCAAGTGCAGTTCGCCCGCATGCCAGGGAGACGGTGCGGTGTGTTCGGGCAGATTCATGACGGTGTCCTTGCAGTGTGCGCGGGTCTTCAGGCGGCCAGCAGGCCCACGGGCGACGACGCCATGGGAACGAAGCGCGGCAGGTTTTCGATGCGCGTGAGCCACGCACGGATGCGCGGGTAATCGGCCAGCGACACGTTGCCTTCGGGCGCATGCGCCACATAGGCGTAGCAGGCGACATCGGCGATGGTCGGCGCGCTGCCGGCCAGGAACTCGCGGTGCGTGAGTTCTCCCTCCATCACCCCAAGCAGCGCATGGGCCCGCGCCAGCGTGGCGTCCACATCGAGCGGCGCGCCGAACAGCGTCACCAGCCGCGCCGACGCGGGCCCGCCGGCCAGCGGCCCCGATGCCACCGACAGCCAGCGCTGCACGGCGGCCGCGCCAACCGGATCGTCCGGCAGCCAGGCGCGGCCGCCGTATTGCTTGGCCAGGTACACCAGGATGGCGGTCGAGTCGGCCACCACGACGCCGTTGTCGTCGATGACGGGCACCTGGCCGAAAGCATTGAGCGCCAGGAAATCAGGCCGCTTTTGTTCGCGCTGTCGCAGGTCGACGTCGATGCGTTCGTGCGCGACATCCAGCAGTGACAGCATCAGCGCGACGCGATGCGCGTGGCCGGACAGCGGGAAACTGTAGAACTTCAGCGGAGCGGCAGCCTGCGCCGGGACGGGGTTGGTTTGCATCGGGGATCTCCCTGGTGGATTCGAGACTCCATGTTGGGACCCGCGACGCAAATCCGGAACGGCCGGCGCCGGCAAGACACTCTTGCGGTAAATGAAATAAACCCGTCAGGCGGGCAGCGCCGCAAGGTCCGCGCGTAGCGCATCCACGCAGAAATCCACAAAGCTGCGCACCTTGGCCGAGCTTTTGCGCCCTTCCGGATACACCAGATGCACGGGCACGGGCGGCATCTCGAAGCCGCGCAGCACCACCTGCAAGGCGCCGCTGGCCAGGTGCGGCGCCACCTGATAGGACATCACCTGCGTCAGGCCCCAGCCTTCGCGCGCGGCCGCCACCGCCGCCTGGAACGACGTCACGGTCAACTGCGATTGCAGGTTCAGGCGGACGGTCTGGCCGGCCTGCGCAAAACGCCACTGCGGCGCGCGTCCTTCCATGGCAGCCGTGATGGTGCAGAAGCGATGCAGCGACTCGGGGTCGGCCGGCTCGCCATGGTCGCGCAGAAAGCCGGGCGCGGCGCACACCACGCGGCGCACGTGTCCCACGGGCACCGCCGTCAACGAGGAATCGGGCAGCGCGCCGATCCGCACGGCGACATCGATGTCCTCGTCCACCAGATTGACGACGCGATCCACCAGCAGCGCCCGCACCGACACCTGGCGATGCGCGCGCAAGTATCCCAGCACTGCCGGCATCACATGCAGCTCGCCAAACAGCGCGGGCGCGGTGATCGCCAGCGCGCCGCGCGGGACCGCCATAGCACCGGCGGCGGCGTCGTCGGCGCGTTCGACGTCTTCCAGGATGCGGCGGCAATCGGCGGCATAGCGCTGGCCGGCTTCGGTCAGGCGCAGACTGCGCGTGGTGCGCACGAGCAGCAAGGCACCCAGACGACGTTCCAGCGCCGCCACGCTGCGCGTGACGGTGGGCGCGGACATTTCCAGGCGCCGGGCTCCACCGGAAAAACTGCCCGCGTCCGCCACGGCCAGAAATACCGTCATTTCATGAAATTGGTTCACAGCGAGGCCCGCTCCTGAAAACGCGTGGCCGCCAACGCGGCGACGCTGTCATTGACGCATTGCACCAGGATTTCGTCCAGCGCGGCGCAGACCGGATCGGGCTGCGCCTGCGCGCGGTACAGCGACAACGCGATGACCGGCAAGTCGGGCAACCCGTGTTCGCCCGGCTTCATCACGCGAACGGTGGACGGCAGGCCAAGGGGCGTGCGCACGGCCACTCCCAGACCCGCGGAGACTGCCGCCCACAGGCCGGAAAGACTCGGGCTGGTGAAGGCAGCCAGCCAGGCGATGCCGGCGCGGTCCAGCGCGTCGGTGGCGCAGCCGCGGAACAGGCAGGGCGACTCGAAGGCCGCCAGCGGCAGCGCGCCGTCCGCATCCGGCACCGGCGCAGGGTGCGCGGGCCCGATCCAGCACATCGGCAGCTCGGCCAGCCGCTGTGCCTGCGGCTGGCGGGCATCGTGGTCCCAGGCCAGCGCCAAATCAAGCTGGCCCAGCGCGACGCGTTCCAGAAGGTCCGTGTTGCGGGCGACGCGCGCTTCGATCCGGACCTTGGGATGGGCGCGCGCAAAGCGGCCGAGCACGCGCGGCAGCAGCATCTCGGCAAAATCCTCTTGCAGGCCGAGACGCACGCGGCCGTGCAATTGCGTGCCGCGCACGGCGCGCGCGGCCTGGTCGTTCAGGTCGAGCAGCCGGCGGGCGTAGGCCAGCATGGTCTCGCCGGCATCGGTCAGCGCCAAGCCCCGCCCGTCCTTGCGCAGCAGCGGCACGCCGGCCTGCTCTTCCAGCTTTTTCAGCTGCGCGCTGACGGCCGACGTCGACCGGCCCAGGCGATCGGCCGCGCGCCCGAAGCTGCCCAGGTCGACGCCCGCGACGAAGCTGCGCAGCACCTCCAGGTCGAACGTGCTCGGTCTCATTCGATAATCCCGATTTTCAAAAGCATTGGTACAAAACTTCCTGATTTTCAGAAGCATGCTAGGCGCGCACACTGGCGCCGTCAATGTTTCTGCAGGCGCCTGCCATGTCCGATCGCCCTACCTTTGTCCGCCCGCCTCACCGCTGGAAGGTGCTGGCCGTGGGCGTCGCCGCCAACACCGCGTTTTCCGCCGTCGCGGCCGGCCTGCCTACCACCGCTGTCTTCATGCGGGCTGGCTACCGGCTCGATACCGATCAATTGGCGCTGGCGCTGGGCTTGTTGGGGTTGGGCGTGGCGCTCTTCGAGCTGCCTTGGGGATTACTGACCGATCGGTGGGGCGACCGTCCCGTGCTGCTCGGCGGTTTGGGTTCGACCGCGGCAGCGCTGGCCTGGATGAGCGGCTGGGTGGCGCCGGTGGGCGGCTTCGTGCCCAGCCTCTGGCTGCTGGCCGTGGGGCTGGTGCTGGTCGGCATGCTGGGCGGCAGCGTCAATGGCGCCAGCGGCCGCGCCGTGATGGCGTGGTTCGACGACGGCGAGCGCGGACTGGCAATGAGCATCCGCCAGACCGCCGTGCCGCTGGGCGGCGGCCTGGGCGCACTGCTGTTGCCTTGGCTGGCAGCTAATGCCGGGTTCGGGGCGGTGTTTAGCGTGCTGGCGGTGATGTGCGGCACGGCCGCGTTGCTTGCGGCGTGCTGGCTGCGGGAGCCTGGCGACCGGGGTGTGGCCGCTTTGCCGGCTGTGCCGCCTATGCCTGGCGAGCCGAAAGTTTCATATGCGCCCGCGCCAGCTCGCCCTTCCACCAGCAGCCCCATGACCGACACCCGCGTTTGGCGCGCGGCGTTCGCCATAGGCATCATGTGCGGCCCGCAATTCGCAGTGCTGACCTTTGCCGCTGTCTTTCTGCACGATGCCCTGCATGCGGGGATCGGCGTGCTCACGGCGGTGATGGTGGCCGTTCAACTGGGCGCCATGGCCGCGCGCATCGCGAGCGGACGATGGACCGATCGCCGCGGCAACCGGCGCGCTTACCTGCGCGGCTGCGCGCTGCTGAGCTTTGCGTTGTACGCGGCGCTGGCAGGCGCGGCATGGGCGGCGGGCGCCAGCCCCACCGGATGGCACGTATTCGCCCTGGCCGTGCTGCTGGCCGCCGCCGGCATTTGCGCGTCGGCCTGGCATGGCGTCGCCTACACCGAACTTGCCACGCTGGCGGGCACCTCGCGGGCGGGCACGGCGCTCGGCATGGCCAACACCTGCGTCTATCTGGTGCTGTTTGCAACGCCGCTGGGTATCGCGCATATCGTCGCCGCGAGCTCGTGGCCCGTCGCCTGGCTGATCGCGGGATCCTGCATGCTGGCCGCCCTGCCGCTGCTGCCGCGCGCCGCCGTGCGTCCGGCCAGGGATGCCGCTACGCGCGGAATTCCTTGCGCAGCCACGACAGGAAAGCCTTGACCGGCGGGTGGCGTTCGCGCCCCGGCGCGCACAGCGCCGTGTAGGCCGACCCCGCGACGCGTATCTCCGGCCGGTAGGAAACCAGCGTTCCCGCGGTCACGCTGTCCGACACCATGACCGAACTGGCCAGCACCAGGCCTTGGCCCGCGATGGCGGCCTGCAGCGCGTAGTGTTCCTCGGTGTAGGCATGTTCGGCCGCAGGCCGCCGCCAGGCTGGCAGGCCGGCGGCCGCGCACCATGCCTGCCAGCCTTCGTCATACAGTTCCGAATCGCGCCAGCGCACCGTCACCAGCGCGGGCGCACGGCGGCCGGCGTGCGCGATCTGCGCGGGCGCCCCATACACCCCGAACCACTCGGGCAGCGTGCCGGCCGCGTGCAAGCCGGGATAGCGCCGGCGGCTGTAGCGGATGGCGACGTCCACGCTGGCGTCCTGCAACAGGTCCACGGGGTCGGGCGACGTGTCCAGGCGCAACTGGTACTGCGGATAGGCCTCGTGAAAGCGCCCCAGCCGCGGCACCAGCCACAAAGCGGCAAAGGAATGCGTCGTGGACACGGTCAGCGCACCGGACTCGGGCGCGGGCCGCAAGGCGTCCAGCGTCTGCGCGACATCCAGCAACGCGCCATGTACGCCGGCAAACAGACGCGCCCCCTTGTCGGTCAGCCGCACGCCGCGCGGCACGCGCTCGAACAGCGCGCAGCCCACATGCCGCTCCAAGGCCTTGACCTGATGCGACACCGCGGTGGGCGTGACCGACAACTCGGCGGCGGCCAGCTTGAAACTGCGCAACCGCGCCGCGGCCTCGAACGTACGCAGCGCTGTGACGGGAAGCGTGGCAAACATGGGCGCGAATCCTGGGATGAATTAGGTTCATCTTAGTGAAGGAATGATCAGTTGTCGCCTCATGCCCGATGACGCCACCATTCGGCTTCAGATCGTTATCTTTGACAGGAGCCAGGCATGAATTCAACTCATCGAGTCAAACGCTTGTTGATCTTGGTCGGCAGTCCCCGCCGCGATGGCAATAGCGCCGCGCTGGCCGCATCCGCCCGCCAGGGCGCGGAAACGGCCGGCACGTTGGCGTCGGTGCATTTCCTGGACGACTACATCCAGGGTCTGCTGCCGGACTTGCGCCACACCAAGCCGCCCGCCGACCGTTACGCCGAACTCTTCCTTGAACACTTCCTGCCCGCCGATGGCGTGCTGTTCTGCACGCCCATCTACTGGTATGGCATGTCCGCGCAGACCAAGGCGTTCTTCGACCGGTCATTCAGCCATTACGCGGGATCCGGGCCAGAGCCGGAACGCGTCAAGGCCGGCATGGCCGGCAAGCGGCTGGGGTTGGCGGTGGCCTCGGAAGAAACCTATCCCGGCGCGGCGCTGGGCATCGTGCATCAGGTGCAGGAATATGCGCGGTATACGCATTCGGATTTCGTGGGCTACGTGCATGGCGCCGGCAACCGGCGCGGCGAGGTGGCGCTCGATCCCCGGCGGCCGCTTGCCGCGGCGCAGGCGCTGGGCGCGGAATTCTTCACGCGGAAATACTCGGACTACCGGCTTGAGACGCCCCGCCGTCACAACGTGTGGGAACCGCCCGCGCCGGCCTTGAGCAGCACGCCCGGCGGGCTGCCGTAGACCTGCTTGAACACCCGCGTCAGGTGCGCCTGGTCGGCAAACCCGACGGCCTGCGCCGCATCGGCCAACGGCAGGCCGCCGCGCAACAGCACCCGTGCGCGCGCCACCCGCCAATTGCGAAGCCACGCCTGGGGCGGCAATCCATAGCGCCGGGCAAACTGCTTGACCAGCGTCGTACGATGGCGGTTTTGCGCTTGCGCCAAGGCGTCCAGGTCGGGTGCGCAGGCGGGATCCGCCGCCATGCGCTCGCGCAGCAAGGCGCATACGTCGGCGAGGCCGGCGGCCGGCGCAGCACCGCCCTCCACCGCCTCTCCATGCGCGGCCAGCGTCCCGAACAGGGCCGCCGAAATGCGTGCGCTGCGCTCAGCCGGCGCGATCTCGCCGGGCGCCAGCGCGTCCAGCCATTGCGCGCAAAGCGCGGCATCCGCGATCACCGGCCCCGCCAGCCGCGCACCGTGTGCGTGCAACGTCCGTTCATGGTCCCGGAACCACGGGGGATCGATGTAGACCGTCCGATAGGCGAGCGCCCCCGCCGCTGTGCCGCCGGTATGCACCTGCCCGGGCGCGATGACCACCAGCTCGCCCGCGCTGGCGGCATGGGCCACGCCCTGCACGGTGAAATCGCAGCGGCCGTGTTCAATGGCGCCGATGGACCAGGCGTCGTGGAAATGCGGCGCGTAGCGATACGCGCGCAGATCCGCGATCAGTACGTCGCCGGGCAGTCCCGCGCCGCAATGCCAGATATGTTGAGAAACCGCCATGAATTGCCAGCCATTCGCGGCTACCCGAAGTAATGCCCGTCCGCTTTCAGCGAACGGGCCAGGAGCCACGCGTTGCGAGGATTTTCCCCCACGCGGCGGATGGCATACGGCCACCAGTCCGCGCCAAACGGGAGATAGACCCTGACGTTATAGCCCAACCGGCGCAGCGCGATCTGCCAGTCCGGCCGCACGCCGTAAAGCATCTCAAATTCGAAACTGCCGGCAGGCCAGCCGCGCTCGCGCGCCAGGTCGATGATGGCGCCGGCCAGCCGGTCGTCGTGCGTGCCGAAGACCGGGTAAAAGCCAGAGTCCCGCGCCTCGCGCGACAGCATGATGGACGCCGCGTCCAGATAGGCCTGGTCGATGCGCGCGCGCCCGGCGTGGTCAAGCTCACGCTCGGGGAACGCACCCTTTACCAGCCGCAGCGAGGTGCGCTGCCGGATCGCCCAGGCCAGGTCCTCCGGCGTGCGGCGCCGCCGCGCCTGCAGCGTGAGGCCGGCGGGGATGCCCGCTTCCAACAGCGTGCGATGCAGCGTGCAGGTGCGGTCGCGGATGCTGGAATCTTCCATGTCCAGCACCAGCCAGTCGCAGCCTTGGCCGCCAAAGCGCTGCACCGCCGTGCCGATGCGCCGCGCGTTTTCCTCGCCCAGCGTGTCATCGCGCATGTAGCCGATGGCCGTGGGATCGACGGAGACGTGCACGTCCAGGCCGGCCGCGGCCAGCGCCCGGCATGCGTCGACGGCCTGATTGACGTTATGGTCGATTGCAGCGCGGTCCGCCACGTATTCGCCCAGATAGAAGAGCGAGGCGCGGATGCCGTGCGCCTCGCGCAGCTTCACGGCGGTCCGCACGGCCTCGTCCACATCGGCGCCGCCGACGAAACGGCGCGCCAGCGACGTCCGGGCGGCCATCGCGCGCATCATGTGGCCGACCGCCGGGCTGCGGGCCAGCGCAATCGTGGTCTTCTGGAAAATGCTCATTGCCTCACCGCGCAAAGCGGCCACTATGCGGCGGCCGCGGGCGCCTGTCTTGAACGCCCGTGAATGCGTGGCCAGGCATTACCCCCTCCGGCGCAAGGCCAGCGCCGGACGTGAGCACCCGTGATTGCCGGCTAGGACTTGCCTGCCGCCAGCGCGCGTCCGGCGCCGAACAGCGGCCGCTGCACGGTCTGCGCCAGCAGCACGCCCGCCAGGGTGACCGCGCCACCCAGCAGGTGATAGCTGTGCAGGCGTTCGCGCAGCATCACGAAGGCGGCCAGCGCTGTGAAGAGCGGCAGCAGGTTGATGAAAATGCTGCAGCGGTTGGGCCCCAAGCGCTGCACGCCTTCGATCCACAGATACGACAGCAACACCGACGAGAAGATGCCGGCATACAGAATGAGCGGCACCGTATTGACGTCCAGCGCCGCTTGCGCTGCCGGCACGCGCAGGTAGAGCGGGAACATGTAGATCAGCGCGAAGATGGACTGCACGAAGGTGGACTGCCAGGCGGGCACCGGCACTTTCCAGTGGCGCAGCAGCACGCCGTACAGCGCATACGACAAGGCGGCCAGCAGCATCAGGCCGTCGCCCACGTGCACGCCATGCTGGAACACGCTGAGCATGTCGCCCTGCCCCACCAGGTACAAAAGGCCCAGGAACGACAACGCGCCGCCCGCGGCCATGCCGAGCGTCAGCGGATCGCGCAGGATCACCACGCTGAGCAGCATGCTGAGCAGCGGGATCAGCGCCGTCAGGATGGCCATGTTGGTGGCGGTGGTGGTCTCTGCCGCCCGGTAGGACAGCGCCTGGAACACGGCCGCCGACAGCGCGCCGTACAGCGCCAGCTTGGGCCAGTGCCGCAGGATGACCCGCCGGTTGCGCCACGCCGGACGGGCCGTGAACAGCCCCATCAGGAACAGCGCCAGCAGCAGGCGGTAGAAGGTGATGGCGGTGGGCGAGATGGCGCTGGCGGCCATCTTGGAGACGATGACGTTGCCCGCCCAGAACAGGATGGCGAACAACGGAAAGAGAAAGGACATGGCGATGAACTCGAAGGATGGATCGGCTCCTTCGCTGCCGCCGATTGCGGCGGCGTGCAAAGGATGATCGCTATCCTATTGAGCCGGCATCAGCCCGTCTGCCGATGAAATGGCATCGGCTATTGCGAAATGGACATTGCCTGTTGCGGCGCGCAGGGCGACAGAGGCAGGGCTCAGGCGCCAGGCTCCAGGTTCGGGCTTAGCGTTCAGGGCTTGAACGGCGCCGGGTCCAGCGGCAACTCCATTCCCCCCATCTGCGCGGTCAGCAACGCCGCGCTGCCGCAGGACAAGGTGAAGCCCAACGCCCCCTGACCCACGTTCAACCACAGATTGTCCGCCGCGGGGCTGCGGCCGATCAGCGGCTTGCCGGTCGGCGTGGCCGGGCGCAGACCCGCCCACGGGATGGCCTGACGCAGGTCGAGCTGCGGGAAAGCTTCGAGCACCTGCTGCTTGAGCAGACTGATGCGCGCCGGGTCGATGTCGGCGTTGTTGCTGCCGATGTCCACCATGGCCGCGATCCGCAGCACGCCGCCCACGCGGGCGTAGACGATGCGCCGTTCGTAATCGGTGACGCTGATGCGGGGCGCCACGGTGTCGTCTGGCGCCAGCGGCACGGTCAGGCTGTAGCCCTTCAAGGGATAGAGCGGCACGTCGTGGCCCAGCGGACCGAGCAACGCCCGCGTGCCGATGCCGGTGGCCAGCACCACGGCATCCGCGCCGATGTCGCCGTCGCGCGTGTTGACCGCGACGATGCGGCGGCCTTCGCGCTGCAGGCCGGAGACGGGGTTGGACATGGCGCACTGCACGTTACCCATCGTTTGCAGACGGTCGAACAGCGCTTCGGTGAACTGCCGGCAGTCGCCGGCTTCTTCGCTGGGGGTGTAGATGGCGCCCGCCAGGCTGGCGCCCATGCCGGCCAGCGCGGGTTCGCGCGCCACGGCCTGCGCGGCGTCCAGCACCTGCTGGTCTGCGCCGTGCGCCGCCTGGTAGGCCACCAGCGCGCGCGCCTTTTCCAGCAGATCGGGGCTGCGGTACGCAATGAGCTTGCCGTTCTTCAGGTGGCCGAACGCCAGGTCTTCCTGTTCCAGCAGCGAATGCATGACGTCGCGGCTAAGGTAGGACAGCGTCAGCATCTGCGCGGTGGACGCCTTGGCCACCGATGCGCGGCAGGCCAGCGCGAACTGCAGGCACCAGCGCCATTGATGCGGGTCCAGCCGGGGCCGGAATCGCAGCGGCGAGTCAGGGCGCAGCAGCCATCCCGGCACGCTGGGCAGCACGCCGGGTCCGGCAAGCGGCGCCACATAGCTGTAGCTGAGCTGGCCGCCGTTGGCATAGCTGGAGACTTCCGCCGGGCGGGGCTGGCTGTCGACCAGCACCACGTCATGACCCTGGCGCGCCAGGAAATAGGCCGACGTCACACCGACCACGCCGGCGCCGATCACACAAACGCGCATACCGTTATCCAAGAAGACCGCGAACGGGCCCATTCTGTAACGGCCGCCCCCGCGCCGGCAAATGCCAAACGCCGCAGGGGCCATAACCAAACATCATGCCCGGGGCTTCAGGCCACCCGATGCAGCTTGATGATGGCGGCGGCGGTGGGTTCGCGGACCAGATCGGCCAGCGTGTAGCCATTGAGCGTGTCGTAGAACGCCTGCAGCGTCTTCGCCAGCACGCCGGACAGCCGGCACACGCCATCCAGGGCACAGGGCGGTTCGCGGCAATCGATCAGGGGGCCCTGCTGTTCGAGTTCCCGCACCAGATCGCCCACCCGGTACTCCGTGGCGGGACGGGCGAGGCTGAGTCCGCCGCCCTTGCCGCGCGTGGTGCTGACCCAGCCGCGCTGCGACATGAAGTGCACCACCTTCACCAGATGATTGCGGGACAAGCCGAAGCGATCCGCGATCTCGGGAATCGTGACGGCGACGGGCCGGTCGCGGCATTGCGTCAGATACATCAGGACGCGCAGGCCGAAGTCGGTGAATCGGTTCAGTTGCATGATGGGTGGGGAGCGTGGCCCGGGCGGCCCGGAAACATCAGGCCGCCAGGATACACCGCTCAGGCGCCGGGGCCGCCAGTGCCGAACGCCTCGGCGTGGATGCGGTCTTCGGCCACGCCCAGCCCCAGCAACGCTTCACGCTGGGCACGCATGAAGGCCGCCGGTCCACACAGGTAGTAATCGGCGCCGGGGACGATGGCTTCATCGCGAATGGCGTGCAGGTCGACGCGCCCCGTGTGGTCGTAGTCGCGGCCGGCCTGGTCGCCGTGGCCCACCTCTTCGTAGAACACCGCCTTGCGCACGTTGGCGCGCGACGCCGTAATGTCGTTCACGTGCTCGCGCATGGCGTGCACCGAGCGGTTGCGGCAGCCGTGCACGAAGCGGATCTGGCGTTCGTCGTTGGCGCGCACCAGGTGGTTCAGGATCGACAACATGGGCGTCAGGCCCACGCCACCGCTCAGCAGCACGACGGGGGCATCGCCGTCTTCGCGCAGATGAAAATCACCTTGCGGCGGCGCCACGTCCAGCACGCCGCCCTCTTCCAGACGGTCGTGCAGCGCGTTGGACACGCGGCCCGCCGGCGTCTGATCGCCGGCCGGCTCGCGCTTGACCGAGATGCGCAGGCGATCGTGGCCCGGCGCGTCCGACAGGCTGTATTGGCGCGGTTGCATCAAGCCCAGTTCCGGTACGAACACGCGCACGGACACGTATTGACCCGGCCGGTATGCCGGCACGGTGCCGCCGTCTGCAGGGGCCAGGTAGAAAGAAGTGATTTCGGCGCTTTCGGGCTGCTTGCCCACGACGCGGAACGCGCGCCAGCCCGTCCAGCCGCCCGGCTTGTTGGCCGATTCCGCATACAGACGCGCCTCTTCGGCGATCAGCAGGTCCGCCAGTTGGCCATAGGCCGCGCCCCAGGCATCGACGAGTTCGTCGGTGGCGGCATCGCCCAGCACTTCACGGATGGAAGTCAGCAGATGCTTGCCCACGATGGCGTAGTGTTCGGGCCGGATGCCCAGGCTGACGTGCTTGTGCACGATGCGCGTCACCACCGGCATCAGCACCGAGGGATCGTCGATGTGCTCGGCATACGCGGTCACCGCGCCGGCCAGCGCATGCTGCTGCGCGCCGCCCGCCTGGTGGGCCTGGTTGAACACGTGCTTGAGTTCCGGATTGTGCTGGAACATGCGCGCGTAGAAATGCTTGGTCAGGGCGACGCCATGAACCTTCAGGACAGGGGCCGTGGCCTTGACCAGCTCGCGGATTTGGGGGCTCAACATCAACTGCTCCTTGAATGGCGAACGGGCTCGCCTTTAAACATATATTCATAATACATCTTTAAATCCGAACGGCGAAATCGGCAGGACATCAAGCCGTTTCGGTACGCCAGCGGCCAAGCATTTCCACCACGGGCAACGCGCACCCTGCCGCGCCGACCCAGGCCGGTTCCAGTCCATCGACCGCAGAGCCATCAGGCGACTGCCACACCACGGACGCCATCCAATCGGCCCCGGCGCGATACGAGCAAGCGCCCCAACTGCCCCGCGGCGAGCGCAGCGCCAAACCAGACGGTGACGCCTGCAGCCCCACCAATGCCATGTCCGCGGGAAAATCCAGACCCGCAGCCTTGATGAAGGCCTCCTTCAACGTCCATAGCTGATAGAAGCGAAGCAGGCGGGCGTCCTCCGGCAGTGCGGCCAACATGTCGCGTTCTGCCTGTGAGCACACCCATTGCGCCAGGCCTTCGACGCTACGAGGCCGGATGGCTTCCAGGTCGATGCCGACCTTCCAGCCCGGCCGCGCAGTGGCCAACAGGGCATGACCGCCGCTGTGGCTCAGTGACGTGGCGCCCGGTAGCGGACGCGCAACGCGCACGTGATGCAGCAACGCACGGCTGACCCGCCAGTCGCGCAGGGCCTTGCCGCTGCGAATCGCGGGCGCTCTGAGAGCATCATCCGCGCACAGGTGTTCAACACCATAGAGTGAGGCGGCACTTTGATCAGCCCACCAGATTAAAAGTTCCTGAACGCCCAAAGCCGAAAGTAACCATTCGAAAAAAATACGGTTAAAATGGGTTATTTTGTGTAATTTGTAACTGTTCAAAACAATCGAAGCGCAGTTTGCCATAGTAGAATCGCGCGCTATGTTGACTTTCTCCATCTCGCAATGGCAAGGTTGGACACCAGGATTTCAGGACCCGAGCAGTTGGCAGGACTGGGCTGAACAGCCGTACTGCCCCCTCGGAGATCAGGCCGCCCCGCGCCTCGACTTCTTGCCCCCCATGCAACGACGCCGCCTCAGCCCCTTGGCTCGCGGCGTGTTTGCTTGCGCGTGGCCGCTGGCCGACGGCTACCCGGACATGCCCTTCGTGTTTGCCTCGCAACATGGAGAAACGACGCGCAACTTTGGGCTGCTGGACTCGCTAGCCGCCGACGAACCCTTGTCGCCCACGGCTTTCGGCCTCTCGGTCCACAACTCGATTGCCGCACAGTGGTCGATCATACGCCGCGAAACGACAGAGTCCGTCGCGCTGTCCGTCGAGGACGACGGCCTGGAACACGCCTTTCTTGAAGCCGCCCTGCTGTTCGATCAGGGGCACGACAACGTGCTCGTGGTGCTGGCCGAAGAATCGCCGCCTGCGCCCTACGCGCCGTGGGTCGACGACGTGCCGTTCTCGTATGCCGCCGCCTTCCGGCTGCGCCCGGGTAGCGACTGGACGCTGACGATGGACGCCGCCGGCGCTGACGGCGCGCCGCCGCCCGTCTGGCCCAATCCCCTCAACCTCATGCGCCACCTTGCATTGCAGACCCCGAGCTGGCGGCATGCGAACCGCAGCCGTCAATGGACCTGGACCCGAACCGCATGACCTCCCCGGCTCAAATCCGACAAGATTTCTGGCTATGGCGCCTGATCGCCACCGGCATGGCCTTCGCCATATTCGGCATAGGCGGCGTGCTGCTGCGCCTGATGGTGTTTCCGCCGCAGCGCCTCTTGCCCGGCGACCGCCAGGACCGGCAGCGCCGCGCGCGCTGGGCGTTGAATGGCACCTTCCGGCTGTTCATCCGCTTCATGGTGCGCGTGGGCATCCTGACCGTGGACTTCAAGGGCGCCGAGCGCCTGGGCCGGCCGGGCCAGATGATTCTTGCCAATCACCCGTCGCTGCTGGACGTGGTGTTCCTGGTCGGGCACGTCAAGAACGCCAACTGCATCGTCAAGCATGGGCTGGCCGCCAATCCCTTCACGCGCGGTCCCGTCGCGAACGCCGGCTACATCACCAACGACGAGAGCTTCGACATGTTCGACCGCGCCGCGGATGTGCTGCGCAACGGCGAAACGTTGATCGTCTTCCCGGAAGGCACGCGCACGCCGCCCAATGCCATGCCCCAATTCCATCGCGGCGCCTGCGCGATTGCGCTGCGGGGCGCGCAGGTCGTGACGCCGGTCGTCATTCGCATGAACCCGCGCAGCCTGACCAAGGGCGAGCCCTGGTATCGGATTCCGCCCTCGCGCATGCGGTATGTCATCGAGGTCGGTGAAGACATCGACCCGGCCACGTGGAACTGCGCGCATCCGCTGCCCATCGCGGGCCGCAAGATGAACGCCCACCTGCATGCCTATTTCGAAGCCGAGCTGGCGCGCAGCGCGCCGGCCGGCGCCCCTGAACGCGCGGTCGCCCAGGACAGCGCTAGTGGAGTCAACGCTGGATGAATCAACTGGAACTTGAGCTGAAAACGCTCGTCATCGAGTCCCTCGGCCTAGAAGACATTACCCCCAATGACATCGATCGCGAAGCCGCGCTGTTCGGCGATGGCCTCGGCCTGGATTCGGTCGACGCGCTGGAGCTGGGCCTGGCGCTGCAAAAGCGCTATGCGATCACCATCGATCCCGAAACACGCAACATGCGCGAGCATTTCGCCAGCATCGCCAGCCTGGCGGCATTTGTCACTGCGCAACGCCGCGACTGACGCATACGGAGTCCCCATGCACACCCGCGACGAAATCTTCAACACGCTGCGCGGCGCCCTGGTCGAACTGTTCGAGATCGAACCGGAACGGATCACGCCCGACGCGCATTTGTACACCGACCTGGAAATCGACAGCATCGACGCGATCGACCTCATCGATCACGTGCGCCGGCAGACCGGCCGCAAGCTCGACGCCAACGACTTCCGCACGGTCCGCACCGTCGAGGACGTGGTGCAGGCCATGATGCAAAAGCAGGATCCGGCCGCATGAGCCGTGGCGTCGCGGCCGCCTTGGCCGCCGCCGCCATGGCCTACCCATTCATCGTGTACGCGACGCTGGACCGCGTGAGCGCGGCATGGCTGGCGTTGCCGCTGGCGCTGTTGTGGCTTGCCCGCGGCTTGACCGCGCGCGCCGCGCAGCCTGGCGACAGGCTGCTGCCCACCGCCGCGCTCATCTTCTGCCTGATTCTGGCCGTATCCAATTCCGAGAACTGGCTGCGCTGGTATCCCGTGCTGGTCAACGGGATGATGCTGGCCATCTTCGGCGCCAGCCTGCGCTCGGGCATGCCCGTCGTGGAACGCCTGGCGCGCCTGCGCCATCCCGATCTGCCGCCCGAGGGCGTGCGCTACACCCGCAACGTGACGCGCGCTTGGTGCCTGTTCTTCGCCGTGAACGGCACGATCGCCGCCGCGCTGGCGGCCTGGGCGCCGTGGAGCTGGTGGGTGGCTTACAACGGCGGCGCCAGCTACGTGCTGATGGGCCTGATGGCCGCCGGCGAATGGCTGATCCGCCCCGCCGCGGCGAAGGCAGCCTGAGCCATGGTTTGGACGCCCCTGCCCCAACTGCTGTTGCCCGCTGCTTGCGCGGATGCGAACGCCGTGGTCGCGGACGGCCCGGCGATCACACGCCAGGACTTCGCGCAGGACAGCCTGCGCATCGCGGGCGCCCTGCGCGCGCGTTTGGTAAAGCGCGCGGCGCTGTCGTTCGACGACGCCGTCGAACTGGCGAGCGCGCTGTTCGCGTGCTGGCGCGCGGGCGTCGTGGCCGTGCTGCCCGGCGACAACCAGGCGCAAACCTGCAACGGCCTGGACGGCACCGTCGATGCGTGGCTGACGGACGCCGACTTGCCCTTGCCCGCCGCGCGGCAATGGCGACTGGCCGACCTTCGCAGCCACCCGGCGCTCGACGCGGCCGAACTGGATGTATCCCTCACGCTGGTGGTCTGCACCTCCGGCTCCAGCGGCACGCCCAAGCACATCGCCAAACAATGGCGCCAGCTCTCGGAAGAGGTTCAGGCGCTGCAGCAGCAATGGCCCGACACGCAGACACCCGTGCTGGGCAGCGTGTCCGCGCAACACATGTACGGCCTGCCCTTCCGCGTGCTGTGGCCGCTTTGCGCGGGCCGTAGAATCGACCGGCGCCAGCGGCTCTACCCCGAGGACCTGCAGCAGGCGAGCCTGCGCCATCCCTCGTTTGCCTGGATCGCCAGCCCCGCGCTGTTGCGGCGCCTGGGCCAGCGCCTGGACTGGACGCAACTGCGCGGACGACTGATCCGCATCCATTCCTCGGGGGGCCCGCTGCCGCTGGAAGTGTCGGACGACATCGAACGGTCGCTCGGGCTGCGTCCCACCGAGATCTACGGCAGTTCGGAAACGGGCGCGGTCGCCTGGCGCACCGGCGACGCCGATTGGCAGCCGCTGCCGGGCGTCGCCGTCGACCTGAATGACGATGGCGCCCTGCGCGTGTCGTCGCCCTGGGTGCAGGCCGACGAGCAGCAGACCGCGGATGGCGCCGAGCTCACCGCGAACGGCTTCAGGCTGCTGGGCCGGCTGGACCGCATCATGAAGATCGAAGACAAACGCGTGTCGCTGCCCCTGGTGGAGCGCGCGCTGATGGAGCATGTCTACGTCGCCGACGTCCGCCTGGGCAAGGCCGCCGGGACCCCGCGTCTGGCCGCGCTGGTGGCGCTGTCCGCACACGGTCTTCACGCCTTGCGCAATCAGGGCCGCAAAGCGGTCGTCGACGCGCTGCGCGGCCATCTGGCCACCCGCGTCGAATCGCTGGCGGTGCCGCGTACCTGGCGGCTGCTGCGGCATCTGCCCGCCAATGCCCAAGGCAAATTGCCGCAAACCGATTTCGAAACCGCCGTCGGCCCGCGTCCCCTGGCCCCCGCTGCGATTGCGGCCGATCTGCCCGGGCAGCCCGGCAACGAGCGGCGCTACACGCTGGACATTCCCTACGACCTGGCCTATTTCAGCGGCCACTTTCCCACCGCGCCGGTCGTGCCGGGCGTGGCGCAGATCACCTTGGCCACGTCGCTTGCGCAGCGCGACCTGCTGCCCGAACTGCACTTTGCCGGCATGGAAGCGCTGAAATTCCAGCGTCTGCTGCGTCCCGGCGATACTGCCGTTCTGACGCTCAAATGGGACGCCACCAAACAGAAGCTGTACTTCGCGTTCACGGTGAATGACTCGCCGTGCTCGTCAGGCCGCATACTCCACGGGGCAAGCCATGACGCCGCATAAGCTGTGCGCGGTCATCCCCGTGTACAACCACGGCGGCACCGTCGCGGCGGTGGTCGCGCAGCTTGCCGCGCATGGCCTGCCCTGCGTGCTGGTGGACGACGGCTCCGAGCCCGGCTGCGCCGCCGTGCTGGACGAACTGGCCGCGCAACCCGATACGCAACTCGTGCGCCGCGCCGTCAACGGCGGAAAAGGCGCGGCCGTGCAGGACGGCCTGCGGGCCGCGATGAAGCTGGGGTACTCGCACGCCTTGCAGGTGGACGCCGACGGCCAGCATGCGCTGCACGACATCCCGCGCTTTGCGCAGATGTCGCGCGAGCAGCCGGACGCCGTCATTTGCGGCGCCCCCGTCTACGGCGACGACGTGCCGCGTAGCCGCCTCTATGGCCGCTGGCTGACCCGCCTCTGGGTCTGGATCAATACCCTATCCTTGGACATCCCCGACGCCATGTGCGGCTTTCGCGTCTATCCGCTGGCACAAGTCGTCCCCGTGATCAACGGGACCCACGTCGGCCGGCGCATGGACTTCGACATCGCCGTCCTGGTTCGGCTGCATTGGAAAGGCGTGCGCATGGCATGGCTGCCCACGCGCGTGGCCTATCCCGAGGGCGGCATCTCGCATTTCAAGGGCCTGCAAGACAACGTGCTGATCAGCCGCATGCACGCGCGGCTGTTCTTCGGCATGCTGGCCCGATCGCCGCTGCTGTTGTGGCGCCGGCTGACCCGGAGCGCCCCGCGATGAGCGCCGCCGATCCGCACTGGGCCGGACAGCGGGAACGCGGCAGCCCCATGCTGATGCGTCTGACGGCCTGGGCCGCGCGCACGCTGGGCCGGCGCGCGGTGGCCCCCGTGGTCTGGCTGGTGGTGCTGTATTTCTATGCGTTCGGCCCGCGTGCCCGCCGCGCGATTGCCGCGTATCAATCGCGCGTGACCAGCGCCGGCGACCTTGCCGCGCCGCTGCCGCGCGCCTTTCCCGTGTACCGGCAGTACCTGGCCTTTGCCGTCGCCATGCTGGACAAGCTGGACGTGTGGCAGGGCAAGATCACGATGGCGCGCCTGGACATGTCGGACCCCGACGGCCTGCATGCACAGATGGGCCAAGGCCGCGGCCAGATCCTGGTGGGCTCGCACCTGGGCAACATTGAAGTCTGCCGCGCGCTGGCGGAGCAGACGGGTGCCCTGCGGCTCAACGTGCTGGTCCACAGCAAGCACGCCGTTCACTTCAACCGCCTGCTGGACGAGGCCGGCGGCGGACTGCGCATGATCCAGGTCAGCGAGCTGGACGCCGCCGTCATGCTGGATCTGGCCAAGCGCCTGGACCGCGGCGAATGGCTGGCCATCGCCGGCGACCGCGTGCCCCTGCACGGCGACCGCACGGTGCCCGTGCAGTTCCTGGGCGCCACGGCGCTGTTTCCGCAAGGGCCGTGGCTGCTGGCCGGTCTGCTGGGCTGCCCGGTGAATTTGCTGTCGTGCACCCGTCACGGCGGCCGCTACCGCGTCGCGATGGAACGCCTGACCACGCGCATCGAATGGACGCGCGCCACCCGGCAGACGCAGATCGCCGCGTGGACACAGCGCTATGCCGACCGCCTGGCCGCGCATTGCCGCGAGGCGCCGCTGCAGTGGTTCAACTTCTACCCATTCTGGAAAGACGATGCGTAAACGTGGCGCGATCGGCGCGGCAGTCGAAATCCGTGTGCCCTTCTTCGATGTCGATTCGATCAACGTCGTGTGGCACGGCCACTACGTGAAGTACCTGGAGCAGGCGCGCTGCGAGCTGCTGGACCGGATCGGCCACAACTACGACGCGATGCGCGCAAGCGGCTACGCCTGGCCGGTGATCGACCTGCATCTGCGTTATGCCCAGCCCGCGCAGTTCGGCCAGCGCCTGATCGTGCGTGCCGAACTGGTGGAATGGGAGCACCGGCTCAAGATCAACTACCTGATCCAGGACGCCGAAACCGGACAACGGCTGACGCGGGCCACGTCCGAACAGGTGGCCGTCTGCATCGCCACCCGCGAAATGCAACTGGCCTCGCCCGCCGTCTTCGTCGCCGCGGTCCAAGGCGCACTTCATTCCCAGGAGGCTGGCGCATGTCCTGCCTGAACACTCTTTCGCGCTTGAACATCTTTCAGCGCTTGAACCTGTCCCAACGCCTGAACCGGTTCCTGTGCCTGCTGACGCTGGCGATGCTGCCGTTCACCGCCAGCGCATTCGACCTGAACGACCTGCAGACGCAACTGCGCGCGACGCCGATCGTGCGCGGCCAGTTCGTCCAGCAGAAATTCCTGCGGTCGCTGCCCCAACCGCTGACCAGCCGGGGCGACTTCACGCTGGCGGCGGGAAAGGGCCTGCTGTGGCTGCTGCGCACGCCCATTGCGCAGGACCTGCGCATCAACGCCAACGGCATCTCGCGCCGCGACGAATCGGGGGCATGGCAAGCGCTGCCGCAGCACACCGGCGCGGGCCGTGAAAACCAGCTCTTCCTGTCGGTGCTGGCGGGCGACACCCGCGGGCTGCAGGAAAACTTCGACCTGACGCTGACGGGCGAGGCCAAGGCCTGGCAACTGACGCTGACCCCGCGCTCGGCACTGCTCAAGCAGATCTTCAACACCATACAGATTGACGGCGCCGCGCTGGTCGACCGCATCGAACTGCGCGAGACGCAAGGCGACCGCAGCGTCCTACAGATGACCGGCGCGGTCGCGGCTGATGCCCTGACGCCAGAGGAACAGCGTGCATTCGCGGATTGAACGCTGGCTGCCCCGCCTGTTCAAGCTGGGGCTGCTGCTGGTGCTTCTGGCCGGCGTCTGGCAATGCCGCCATGGCTGGCCGGTGTCGGCCAACCTGATGGAGCTGGTGCCGCAGGGCGCCAATGACGCCACGCGCCAACTGGCCGAGGCCCGGATCCAGGAACCGCTGTCGCGCCAGCTCATCGCGCTGGTCGCCGCGCAGGATCCCGCCCGAACTGGCGCCGACGCCCAGGGCGCCGACCCCGCACAACCGGCGCGGCTGCTCGCCCGGCGCTGGACGGACAGCGGACTCTTTTCCGTTGTGCAGGTGGAACTGAACGTGGACCTGGCCGCCGTGCGCGAGCAACTGCTGGCCGGCCGCCTTGCCATGCTGCCGCTGGCGGACCGCCGGCTGCTGGACATGGACCCCGCCGCCTATGCCCAGCGCCGGGCGCGTGAGTTGTCCGATCCCTTCTCCTCATCGGGTCTGGTTCCCGCCGACCAGGACTGGCTTGGGCTGACGCGCCGCGCCGAACAGGCGCTGCGGCCCGGCGCAAGCGTGCAATACGACATGGGATCGGGCACCTTGCAGGCGCAGCAGGGCGGACGCCGCTGGGTGCTCGTGCGCGCCGAGACCCGCGGCGACGCGTTCGACGCGGATGCGCCGCAACGTATCGCCGCGCAGATCGACCAGGATCGCGAGGCACTGCAAGCCGCCGGGGCACAACTGCTAGTCGCCGGCGGCGCGCTCTACGCCGCGGCCGGCAAGGCGCAGGCGGTCGCGGAAGGCAGCTGGATCGGCTCCGGCGCCACGATCGGCATCGTGCTGGTCCTCTTGCTGGCGCTGCGGCGCTGGCGCGTGCTGCTGGCCTTCGTGCCGGTGGCCGTCGGACTGGTCACGGGCGCGGTCGCGTGCGTCGCGGTGTTCGGCTCGATCCACGTCCTGACGCTCGTCATCGGCGCCAGCCTCATCGGCGTGGCGGTCGACTTTCCCATGCACTGGCTTGGCAAAAGCTTCGGGATGCCGGACTGGCAGGCCTGGCCCGCGCTGCACCGGGTCCTGCCGGGCCTCACGATCAGCCTGGCCGCCAGCCTGGTGGGATATGTCGCACTGGCATTCACCCCATTTCCCGCGCTGACCCAGACCGCCGTGTTTTCCGCGGCGGGTCTGCTTGGCGCGTACGCCTGCACCGTCTGCCAGCTGCCGGCGTGGATGCGCGGCTGGCAGCCGCGTCCGTGGCTGCCTTTGCTGCACTTTGCCCAGGCCGCGCTCAAGACGCGCGAGCGGCTGGCGACGCGGCGCAGCCTGCTGTGGGCGGGCTTGCTCGTCATGGCGGCGGTCGCGGCCGGCGGCATTGCGCGGCTGGGCATCCAGGACGATCTGCGCCAATGGCTCAGCCTGCCCGCGCCGCTGATGCAGCAGGCCCGGCAGATCGGCGAGATCACCGGCTACGTGCCGACGAGCCAGTTCTTTTTGGTGCGCGCGCCCGATCCCGACGAACTGCTGCGGCGCCAGGCGTTGGTCGCGCAGCAGCTCGATGCGCTGGTCCAGCGCGGCGGACTGGCCACCTACAACGCGCTGAGCCAGCTTGTCTCCCCCGCCGCCGACCAGCAGGCGCTGGGCCGCCGCTTGGCCGAGCTGGCCGGCGAGCCGCAGGCGTGGAAGCCCATGACGGACCTGGGCATTCCGTTCGAAGCCGTGGCTGCCGAGCTGCGGTCGCTTGCGGCGCTGCCGGTCGTCGGCATCGACGCCGCGCTGC
The DNA here is from genome assembly GCF_040775605.1 of Achromobacter animicus. NCBI lineage: Bacteria > Pseudomonadati > Pseudomonadota > Betaproteobacteria > Burkholderiales > Alcaligenaceae > Achromobacter > Achromobacter animicus. The sequence goes on along the minus strand of NZ_JAYGJK010000001.1, from coordinate 2,219,528 downwards.
AAGGCCCGCAGGCCGAACGCTGGCGCGCGCTGTGGCTGGGCCAGCATGGCGGCGAGTACGCCGGCATGATCTCCCTGCTGGGTCTCAGCGATCCGGCCGCGCTGCAAGCCATTGCGCAGGCCGCGCCCGGCGTCACGCTGGTCGACCGCAGCGGCGAACTCAATCGCATGTTCGCCGCCACGCGCATCGAAGCCGCCGAACTCAAGCTCCTGTCCTATGTGGCCGCGGCCGTGCTGCTGCTCCTGACGCTGGGACGCACCGCCACATGGCGCATTCTGGCCGTGCCGCTGGCGGCCACCGTATGCAGCCTGGCCGCGCTGGGCTACCTGGGCCAGCCGTTGACGCTGTTCAGCCTGTTCGGCCTGCTGCTCGTGTCGGCCATCGGCGTGGACTACGCCATCTTCATGTACGAACGTGTCGCCGGCGCCGCCGCCAGCCTCGTCGGCATTCTGCTGGGCGCGGTCACGACGCTGCTGTCGTTCGGACTGCTTGCCCTCAGCCACACGCCCGCCATCGCCAACTTCGGACTGGCCGTGGCGCTGGGCGTGGCGTTTTCGCTTTTATGGGCGCCCTGGGTCGGTCCACCGCGGCGCGCCTGAGACCAGCCTCTTTCATCAAGCAATCATGGAAACAACCAGCATGGAACATCGGGAAGTTGTGGTTATCGGAGCGGGCCCCGCCGGCGCGGTCGCGGCCGCCCTGCTGAAGCGGCAGGGGCATGACGTCCTGGTGCTGGAGCGCCAGCAGTTCCCCCGGTTCTCCATCGGGGAAAGCCTGCTGGCGCATTGCCTGGAGTTTGTCGAAGAGGCCGGCATGCTGCCCGCCGTCGAGGCCGCGGGCTTCCAGGTCAAGAACGGCGCGGCGTTCGCGTGCGGCGACGCCTACACCTACTTCGACTTCCGCGACAAGTTCACGGCTGGCCCCGGCACGACCTTCCAGGTGCAGCGCGCGCAGTTCGACAAGGTGCTGGCCGAGGACGCCGCCCGCCAGGGTGTCGAGGTGCGCTACCAGCAGGAAGTTACCGCCGCCGACTTCGGCGACGCCGGTCCCCTGCTGGACGTGCGCCGCGCGGACGGCAGCGCCTATCAGGTCAAGAGCCAGTTCGTGCTGGACGCCAGCGGTTACGGGCGCGTCCTGGCCCGCCTGCTGGACCTGGAGCGCCCTTCCGCGCTGCCGCCCCGCAAGGCCATCTTCACGCACATCGAAGACCGCATCGACGATCCGGGCTTTGATCGCGAAAAGATCCTGATCACGGTCCATCCGGAGCAACGCGGCATCTGGTATTGGCTGATTCCCTTCTCCAATGGCCGCTGCTCGTTCGGCGTGGTCGGCGGCGAAGACCTGTTCGGCGGTCCCGGCGAAGATCTGATGACCACGCTACGCGCGATGACCGATGCCGCGCCCAACCTGAAGCGCGTCCTGAAGAACGCCGTGTGGGACACGCCGGCCAACACGATCGGCGGCTACTCCGCCAGCGTGACGCGCCTGCATGGTCCCGGCTACGCCTTGCTGGGCAATGCCGCGGAGTTCCTGGACCCGGTGTTCTCGTCCGGCGTCACCATCGCGTTGCGCTCGTCCAAACTGGCTGCCGATGCCTTGCACCGGCAACTCGGCGGTGCGCAGGTCGACTGGCAAGCCGAGTTCGCCGACCCGCTGATGATCGGCGTGGAAACCTTCCGTGCGTACGTGCAAGGCTGGTACACCGGCGAGTTCCAGGACGTCGTCTTCTACCAGCAGGCGCAGCCGGAAATCCGTCGCATGATCAGTTCCATTCTGGCGGGCTACGCCTGGGACACGAGCAACCCCTTCGTGGCCAACCCGCAGCGCCGCCTGCGCGTGCTGAGCGAACTGTGCCGCGCAGGCGGCACGGTCGCCCAGCCCGCCTGAACCCGCATCGACCTGCATTCACGCAGCAACCCGTCATGATCGCCTTTCCCGCCCCGTTCCTGTCCGCCTGCCGCGCCTTCGCGGCAACGTTGGCGCTGCTGGCCCTGGCCGCCTGCGCGGGCGCGCCGCCCCTGCCCGCCCGCGACGCCGCTTTTTCGCTGCCGCGCCAGTTGCATGTGGTGCAGACGTCGCCCGGAGCGCCCGCCGTGGACCTGCTGCTCGTGGTCCAGCGCGAAGACGCCGCCTTGCGCTGGTCGCTCTTCGACCCCATGGGCGTGCCGCAGGCGCGGCAGATGCTGGAAGGCGGTCAATGGCGCAATGACGGATTCATGCGCCCCAACACGCAGGCGCGCGATCTGTTTGCCGCGCTGATGTTCGCCTGGACACCGGCATCGGAGCTTGACGCGGCCTACGGCTCGGCGTCGTGGCGCTCGGCGCCCTCGCAAGCCGGGACGGCACAACGCCTGCTGCTCGACGGCGGCAAGGTGCGCTGGACCGTCACCTATCCCGCCGACGCGCAAAGCCAGGCATTGTCGATCCGCACCAACGACGACGTGACGTGGCGGATCACCCCCCTGAAGGAGCAGCCATGACGACCTGGCTTGGCACCCCCGGCGTCGTGTGCGCGCTGGGCGCCGGCGTGGGCGCCGTCGGTCGCGCCGCCTTTGCCGGCGATACGACCGGCATGCGTGCGCAGGACGGCTGGGTAAACGGCCGCACGCTGACGCTGGGCGCCTGCACCGATGCATTGCCGCCAGTGCCTCAGGAACTGCCCGCGCATCACCACAGCCGGAACAACCAGTTGCTGCTCGCGTCTGCCGTCCAGATCGAGGACCGCCTGCGCGGCGCGATCGACCGCTACGGCGCCGGCCGCGTCGCCGTGGTGCTGGGCACCAGCACGTCCGGCGTGAACGATAACGCACCCGCCTTCCGCCATCTGCGCGCGCTGGGCGCCTGGCCCCCCAGCTACGACTACCGCCGTCAGGCCCTGTCCTCGCCCGCCGCCTTCCTGGCGCAATGGCTGGGCGCCACGGGTCCGGCCTACACCCTGTCCACGGCCTGCACATCCAGCGCCCGCGCGCTGTTGTCCGCGCGCCGGCTGCTGCAGCTTGGCCTGTGCGACGCGGTGGTCTGCGGCGGGGCCGACACGCTCTGCCGCCTGACCATCAACGGGTTCGCCACCCTTGAAGCCGTCGACGAGGCGCTGTGCACGCCCTTCTCGGCCAACCGCCGCGGCATCAACATCGGCGAAGCCGGCGTCCTGTTCCTGATGGAACGCGACCCCGCGGATGCCAACGCCGTGGCGCTGCTGGGCGGCGGCGCCAGTTCCGACGCCTGGCACATGTCCGCGCCCGATCCCACCGGCGAAGGCGCGCGACGCGCCATGCAGGCCGCGCTGGACTCGGCGGGCCTCCAGGCCGCCGACATCGGCTGGCTGAACCTGCACGGCACCGGCACCCCGCACAACGACGCCATGGAAAGCCACGCCACGCGCGCCGTGTTTCCGCAGGGCGTGCCCTGCGCGTCGACCAAGGCGCTGACCGGTCACACGCTGGGTGCGGCCGGCGCGCTGGAAGCCGTCCTGGCCTGGATCACGCTGTCCGCGGCCAACGTGCACGGCGCGCTGATGCCGCACGTCTGGGACGGCCAGCCGGACCCGGCGCTGCCGGCGCTGGATTTCAGCACCGCCACGCACCGCTATGCGGCGGGCCGGCGGCGGCTGGCAATGAGCAACTCGTTCGCCTTCGGCGGCAACAATGCCAGTCTGGTGCTGGGAGGCCAATCATGACGACGTGGCCGATTGCCAGCCTGCTGCCGCACGCGGGCGACATGATTCTGCTCGATGCCGTGATCCGTCATGACGCGGACAGCCTTACCGCCCGAGCCGTCGTCCGGCCCGGCCCCTACTCGCTGCCGGACGGCTCGCTACCCCCCTGGCTGGGCATGGAACTGATGGCGCAGGCCGTGGGCGCGTGGGCGGGATGCCAGGCCCGGCAGGCGAACGAAGCCGTCAAGCTCGGTTTCCTGCTTGGCACGCGCCGCTACGAATGCCACGACCCGTCGTTGCCCGCGGGCGCCCAACTCACCGTCCATGTCGAACGCGGCCTGATCGACGCCAGCGGCATGAGCGTCTTCGAATGCGTGCTGCGCGACGACACGCGCGTGCTGGCCAATGCCCGGCTCAACGTCTATCAGCCCAGCGACCCCAACACTCTTATGCAGGAAGAAGCCCCCGAATGAGCGCCGACCCCATCCTCGTCACCGGCTCGAGCCGCGGCATCGGCCGCGCCATCGCGCTGGCACTGGCCGACGCCGGCCATGATCTGGTGCTGCATTGCCGCCAACAACGCGCACAGGCCGAGGCCGTGCAGGCCGACGTGCAGGCCCGCGGCCGCCAGGCGCGCATCCTGCAGTTCGACGTGGCCGACCGCGCGCAGTGCGCCGCCGTGCTGCAGGCGGACGTCGAGACGCACGGGGCCTATTACGGCGTCGTGCTCAATGCCGGCCTGACCCGCGACGGCGCATTTCCCGCCTTGACCGGCGACGACTGGGACCAGGTGCTGCGCACCAACCTGGACGGCTTCTACAACGTGATGAGCCCGCTGGCGATGCCCATGATCCGGCGCCGCACCGCGGGCCGCGTGGTGTGCATGACCTCGGTCTCCGGACTGGTCGGCAATCGCGGCCAGGTCAACTACAGCGCGTCCAAGGCCGGCCTCATCGGGGCCGCCAAGGCCCTGGCCGTGGAACTGGCCAAGCGCCACATCACCGTGAACTGCGTGGCCCCCGGCCTGATCGACACCGACATGATTGACGAGCAAGTACCCGTGGAAGAAATCCTGAAGGCCATCCCGGCGCAGCGCATGGGCCGCCCCGAAGAAGTCGCCGCCACCGTTGCGTTCCTGATGTCGCCGGGCGCCGCGTACATCACTCGCCAGGTCATCGCCGTGAACGGAGGGCTGTGCTGATGAAACGGGTCGTCGTCACCGGCATGGCCGGCATCAGCGCGCTGGGATCGGAATGGCAGGCGATCCAGCAGGCTTTCCAGCAAGGCCGCAGCGCCATTCGGGTCATGCCCGACTGGTCGCGCTACGTGGAACTGAATACCCGCCTGGGCGGTCCGGTCGAAGACTTCCAGGCGCCGGCCCACTGGACGCGCAAGCAGCTGCGCAGCATGGGACGCGTCTCGCAGCTGGCTGTGCGCGCCGCGGAAAACGCGTTGGCCGACGCCGGCCTGCTGGGCGAACGCAGCATCACCGATGGACGCATGGGCGTGGCGTGCGGATCGTCCGTGGGCAGCACGGCGGAGATCCGCGCCTTCGGCAACATGCTGCTCAACGGCGTCACGGACGACCTGAACGCGAACTCGTACGTGCGCATGATGCCGCACACCACCGCGGCAAACATCGGCATCTTCTTCGAACTGAAGGGCCGCATCATCCCGACTTCCAGCGCGTGCACATCCGGCAGCCAGGGGATCGGCTACGCCTATGAGGCCATCCGCTACGGCCGGCAGGATCTGATGCTGGCGGGCGGCGCCGAAGAGCTGTGCCCGAGCGAGGCGCTGGTGTTCGACGCGCTGTACGCCACCAGCCAGAAGAACGACACGCCCGAACTGACGCCCCGCCCCTACGACCGCGACCGCGACGGGCTGGTGATCGGCGAAGGCAGCGGCATGCTGGTGCTGGAATCGCTGGAACACGCCCAGGCCCGCGGCGCGCACATCCATGCGGAGATCGTGGGCTTCGGCAGCAATTCGGACGGCACGCACATCACGCGTCCCGAAGCGGCGACCATGCGCATCGCGATGGAGATGGCGCTGGCCGACGCCGGCCTGCCGCCCGAGGCGATCGGCTACGTGAACGGCCACGGCACCGCGACCGAACAGGGCGACGTGGCCGAAACGCAGGCAACTTCCAGCCTCTTTGGCGGCCGCATGCCGATCAGCTCGCAGAAAAGCTACCTGGGCCACACGCTGGGCGCGTGCGGTGCGCTGGAATCCTGGTTCAGCATCGAAATGCTGCGCAACGACTGGTACGCCCCCACGCTGAACCTGCAGCACGTCGACCCGCTGTGCGGCGAGCTCGATTATCTGACCGGCGACGGCCGGCGCATGAGCAACGAATACGTGATGAACAACAACTTCGCGTTCGGCGGCATCAACACCTCGCTGATCTTCAAGCGCTGGCCATAACGTCCGCCGGCGCCGCTTTTTTTGGCTTTCCCGCTTTTCCAACGTCTCATCAAGGAATGCAAATCATGAACCTCCCTTGCAAGCTCGCTGGCGCGCTGGCAGTGTCGTTTGCCCTGTCCGCCCCGGTCCTGGCCGCGGATCGCACCGTCCACCTGCCCATCGCGGCCGCCATCAAGGCCGCGCAGGACGCCGGAAAGATCGACGGCAGCGTCAAGTTCTACCTGGCTGGCACGGGTCCCAAGGGCAAGGTGGTGGAGGCCGGCGTGGTCACCAACCGCAAGACCAACGCGTTTGCGAAGAAGGACGAAGAGGCTTGCCTCTGGGTCGCCCAGTCCGCCGTGATCTCGCTGCATGAAGCCGCCAAGAAGGCCGGCGCCAATGCCGTCACCAATATCGTCAGCTACTACCGCAAGAACGAGTTCCGCAGCACCACCGACTACGAGTGCCACGCGGGCGCCATGGTTGCCGGGGTCGCGCTGCGCGGCGACCTGACCACGGTGAAGTGATCCACGTTGACTTGATCCGCGGGCCGGGGCGCGCCCGGCGCGTCCCGGCCCGGTTTACACTTCCCGATTACCGCAACACCACAAAGGTTTACCGATGAGCACTGCTACGCTCAAGACCCGCCTGTCCGACGCCGTCAAGGACGCGATGCGCGCCAAGGCCAGCGAGCGACTGACCACGCTGCGTTTCCTGCTGGCTGCCGTCAAGCAGAAGGAAGTCGACGAACGCCGCGACCTGTCCGACGCCGAAATCACCGCCATCATCGAAAAACAGGTCAAGCAACGCCGCGAGTCGATCGCCGCGTTCGAGCAGGCCGGCCGCACGGAAACCGCCGAGCAGGAGAAGGGCGAACTGGCCGTGCTGCAGGAATTCCTGCCCCAGGCCGCCACCCCCGAGGAAGTGGCCGCCGCCATCGACGCCGCGCTGGCTGAAGTCGCCGCGCAAGGCGTGACGGGCGCGCCCGCGATGGGCAAGGTGATGGCTATCCTGAAGCAGAAGCTGGCCGGCCGCGCCGACATGACGGCGCTGTCGCAACAAGTGAAGGCCCGCCTGTAAAAAGGTTGATGCCCCCACGCCGCGCACGCTTCGCGCGCTAGCTGCCCCCCGAGGGGGCTGTCTCGCCTTGGGGCGGCCCGGCGGCGAGACCTAGAACGCCCCTGGCGAGACCTAGAACGCCCCTCCAAACAGATCCGGCTGGCGCGACTGCTCGCCCGGATCTGCGAAGTTGCTCATCCCCACCCCCGCCAGCCGGTACAGCGTGTCCGGCGGCAGTTCCACGCGATCGCATAGCAGCCGCGCCAGCGCGGCCAGCTCCATGGCCGACGTTGGCGGCTGGGCGCAGGTCTGGCTGCGCGTCAGGATGCGGAAGCGGTCGGTCTTCAGCTTGAGCACCACCGTGCGTCCCAAGGCGCCCTTCTTCAGCGCCTGATCCCACACCTTTTCCGCCATGCGGTCCAGGGCGTCGCCCACGGCCTCCAGCCGGACGTCGTTGGAAAACGTGGTTTCGGCCGACACCTGTTGCAACGGCTGGTCGGTCTGGACCTCGCGTTCGTCGATGCCGCGCGCCAGCTCGTACAGCCGCCGGCCATAGCGGCCAAAGTAGTGCTCCAGCTCCTGCGCGCTGTGCGTGGCCAGGTCGCCCACGGTCTGGATGCCAAGCTGCTCCAGGCGCGCCTGCGTGACCTTGCCCACGCCCGGCACCTTGCGCACGGGCAAGGGCCCCAGGAACGCCAGCACCTTGCTGGGCCGCACCACAAAAATGCCGTCGGGCTTGTTCCAGTCCGACGCGATCTTGGCCAGGAATTTGTTCGGGGCCACACCGGCCGACGCGGTCAGTCCGGTTTCCTCGCGGATCTGCTGGCGAATCACCTGCGCCACCTCGGTGGCCGATGGCAGCCCGCATTTGTTGACCGTCACATCCAGGTAGGCCTCGTCGAGCGACAAGGGTTCGATCAGGTCGGTATGGCGGGCGAAGATCTGCCGCACCTGGCGCGATACGTCGCGGTAGCGGTTGAAATCGGGCGGCACGTAGATCGCGTGCGGACAGAGGCGTTCGGCCTTGATGGCCGACATGGCGGAATGGATGCCGTAGCGCCGCGCTTCGTAGGACGCCGCGCACACGACCGAGCGCGGTCCGGTCCAGGCCACCACCACCGGCTTGCCGCGCAGGTCGGGATTGTCGCGCTGCTCCACGGACGCGTAAAACGCATCCATGTCCACATGCACGATTTTGCGCGCAGACTGCGCCGACGCCTGCCCCGTCATGACCTCAATCCCGTGGCAAAAACATATATTATGACCGGCGGCAATCCGCTATCCCTTCTCGCCCACGACGGTTCCATGACTGCACCCGCCTCCGCCAAAACCGACTACTTCGGCCTGACCATTCCCTTCATGAATTTCATCGGCCTGGTGCCGGAAAGCATCGCGCCCGCCTATGCCCGCACGACGCTGCCGTGGCGCGAAGACCTGACCAACAGCCGCGGCGACGTGCACGGCGGCACGTTGATGAGCGTACTGGACTTCACCTTGAGCGCCGCCGCGCGCGGCTCCGCGGACGCCACCGAGGGCATGGCCACCATCGACATGAACACCACGTTCCTGTCTCCCGGCACGGGCGACCTGGTCATCGAAGCGCGCTGCCTGCGCCGCGGCGCGTCCATCGCCTTCTGTGAGGGCGACATCCGCCGCGCCGACGGTGAACTGGTGGCGCGCGCCACCGCCACCTTCAAGATCATCCGCCGCCGTCCGGGCGGCGACTGATCTTTTTTCGTCCTGCCTTACTTCGGCAGATCGCGCGTCGGCTTGACGGGCGGGCGCGGATCCAGCGGCATGTACGTGCTGCACGACACCAACCCGTAATACACCGCGTCCTGCATCGCGCGCATGGCAGCGGGGTCCCACGTGCCCTTGCCCCACATCACGATGCGCACGTCCGTGGACTTCGGCCCCTCGGACTTCAGGTCAACGCGCGACATCTCGCGATCGGAATACGGCGCCAGCACGCGCACCACACCGGATTGCGCGCTTTCGTTCAGGTCGGAAACGACGCGGTAGGCGTTGTCGGTGCTGCGCAGGCACGCGTTGGACTGGCGGATGACCGCATCGTAGGCGTCCTTGAAGGCCACCGGCGCCTTGAATTCGCTGTGCGGCGACGCGCTGTCCGGCGAAATGCCGAGCGAGCAGCCGGCCAGCCCCAGGGCCAGCGCCGAGGCCGCGACCAGATTCCTGTACATGTAAATCTCCAGAAGAAGTGCCGCGATTATCCCGCAAACCGCCTGGCGGCATAAGTGGCGCCGGATCGGCGGGGCCGGTTCGACACCCCTTGCGCGGCTATGGCATTATCGACCAGCCTATTTGCAACGCGGATCGACATCACGGAGGTTTCCCCTTGTTCTCATTTCTGCGCACCGTCCTGGCTGCCGGCATCGTCGGCGCCTCCCTGGGTGCCTGCGCCACGCAGCCGCCTCCCCGCGCCTATCCCCTGAAAGATTTCTTCCGCAATCCTGAGCGCGGCTATTTCCGGCTGTCCGACGACGGCCAGACGCTATCGTTCATGCAGCCCACCAGCGTGGACGGCAACCCCGCCCGCATGAACATCTACGTGCAGCCGCTGCAAGGCAGCCAGCTCGTTGGCGAGCCGCGCCAACTGACCAGCGAGACCGCGCGCGACATCAGCGGCTATTTCTGGAAAGGCCCGGACGTGGTGCTGTACCAGAAGGACTTTGGCGGCGACGAAAACTTCCACGTCCTGGCCGTCAACGCCAAGACCGGCAAGATCACGGACCTGACCCCGTACGAGGGCGTGCGCGCCGGCATCGAGGACGACCTCGAAGACGACCCCGACCACGTGCTGATCAGCCACAACCAACGCAACCCCGAAGTCTTCGACGTCTACCGCGTCAACGTCCACACGGGCGCGGCCGTGCTGGTGGCGCAGAATCCGGGCAACATCGTCGGCTGGCAGACCGACCACGCGGGCAAGGTGCGCGCCGCCGTCGCCAGCGACGGGCTGAACACCACCCTGCTCTACCGCGACGACGAAGCGTCCGACTTCCGCCCGCTCATCACCACCGACTACCGCACCAGCGTCAGCCCCGCATTCTTCACGTTCGACGACAAGAAGTTCTACGCGCTGAGCAACCGCAATCGCGACAAGCTCTCGCTGGTCGTCATCGACCCGGCCACGCCGGACGCCGAGGATGTCATCTTCACGCCCCAGGCCGTCGACCTGGACGGCGCCGCGTTCTCGCGCAAGCGCCGCGTGCTGACCGTGGCGTCCTACCAGACCGACAAGCCGCAATACAAGTTCTTCGACGGGGAAACCGAAGCGCTGTACAAGACGCTTGCCGATCTCCTGCCGGGTTACGACGTCGTCATCCAGGGCGGCAACCGCGACGAGAACAAATTCATCGTGGCGGCCTACAACGACCGCACGCCCGGCGCGCGCTACATCTATGACGCCGTGGCCGGCACGCTGACCAAGCTGGCGGACCTGAACCCGGCCATCCCCGAGGCCGACATGTCGCGGGTGCAGCCCATCAGCTATCAGAGCCGCGACGGCCGGACCATCCACGGTTACCTCACGCTGCCCGCCGGCCGCGAACCCAAGAACCTGGCCTGCATCGTCAATCCGCACGGCGGCCCGTGGGCCCGCGACGGCTGGGGCTACAACCCCGAAGTGCAATTCCTGGCCAACCGCGGTTTCTGCGTGCTGCAGATGAACTTCCGCGGCTCCACCGGATACGGCCGCGACTTCTGGGAAGCCGGCTTCGGGGAATGGGGCCTGAAGATGCAGGACGACATCACCGACGGCGTGCAATGGCTGGTCGAGCAAGGCATCGCCGACCCCAAGCGCATCGGCATCTATGGCGCCAGCTACGGCGGCTACGCCACGCTGGCCGGCGTGGCGTTCACGCCGGACTTGTACGCCGCGGCCGTGGACTACGTGGGCGTATCGAACCTCTTCACGTTCATGAAGTCCATTCCGCCGTACTGGAAACCCATGCTGGACAAAATGCAGGACATGGTGGGTGACCCGGTGCGCGACCGCGACCGCCTGACCGCGACTTCACCGGCGCTGCACGCGGACAAGATCAAGACGCCGCTGTTCGTCGCGCAGGGCGCCAAGGATCCACGCGTGAACAAGGACGAGAGCGACCAGATGGTCTCGGCGCTCAAGGCCCGCGGCGTGGACGTGGAATACATGGTCAAGGACAACGAAGGCCATGGCTTTCACAACGACGAGAACAAGTTCGAGTTCTACGAGGCCATGGAGAAGTTCCTGACGGAACACCTCAAGCCGTAGTCCCTGCGGTTTCCGCTTCCAGGGCATTCGCGGCGGCCGGCAGGCCGCCGCTTGTCTTGACGACGCCGCGGCCGCTCCAGGCCATTTCCACGCGGTCCCGCCCCTGCTCCTTGGCCCGGTACAACGCCACGTCGGCCCGCGCCAGGATGACGTCGGCGCTGTCGCCCGGCTGATAGGACGCCAGCCCGCCGCTGGTGGTCAGCTGCACTTCCAGCCCCTGCAGATAGAGCGGCATGTCGCGCAAGGCGTCGCAGACGCGCTGCGCCTGCACCAGCGCGCTCGCCGGATCGCAGTCGTACATCAGCAGCACGAACTCCTCGCCGCCCAGGCGGCCGAAGCGATCGCTCGAACGGACCGCATTCTGCACCACGCGCGCGAAGTGACGCAGCGCGGTGTCGCCGCCCGCATGGCCGTAGCGGTCGTTGATGGATTTGAAGTGATCGATGTCCAGCACCAGCACCGCCAGCTTGCCGCCGGTGCGCTCACAGCGCAGCAGCTCGTGTTCAAGCTCGTCCATGATGCTGCGCCGCGAATAGGCTTGCGTCAGGCTGTCGAACGTCAGCGCGGCCTGCATCTTTTCCGCCTGGCTGGTCTGGATCATGAAGAGCAGCGCCAGGAAGAGTCCGGGCACCGTGACCGAGCCGCACACAATGAAAAATAGGCTCCAGGCCGACGGCTGCAGCAGCGACACCGGGGTCTCCACGCCCGCGCCGTAGACATATCCGCGCAGCGCGTGCAACGCCACCACCCCAAAAAATGCCAGCAGCAGATACAGCACGACGCCTTTTGTCTTGATGCGCCTGCGCTGCCGGAAGATGACGGCGCCGGTCGCTGCCATCAGCACGCAGGTGTAGACGGAATACAGCACCATGCGCCACACCAGGCTGTCGCTGCGGTACAGCAGCAGGGCAAAGCCGAAGGTGCAGAGCGAGCACAACAAGGTGGTGCGCAGGATATGCGGATGCATGCCGAAGAACTGGCGCACGCCGATGTACACCAGCGCGGCGGAACAGGCCCAGGCGGCGTTGGACACCATCACATAGGCGGCGGGCGGGATCATCTCGGCCGACGCGTAGGCCAGCAGGGACAGCACGGCCAGCGCGTTGGCCGCCATGAACGCAGGCACCCCTTCGACGCCGCGGACGTGAAAGGGCAGCAGCAACGGCAACGCCAGCGCCGTGGCCAGGCCCCACATCAGGAAAAACAAGCTAGTCGTCATGGTTCGCTCGGGCTCGGGCTCGTCGGCCCGCCCCGCCGTTGGGACTGCAGTTGCACTGGGTTCGCGCAAGCAAAGCGCGTTACACGTCAGCATTCTTGATGCTTTTTGTTACGAGAATGGCGAAAGGACGCGCATGACGTTTGCCCTGCTGGGCAACGCGCGTCCGTCCGACCAGAACCTTTACCGCCGCGCCAAGACGATTGCACGGCCTGCGACGAGAGAATACGCCAAGGCGCCTTCGCCGTGACGCCCCCTTTGCAGTAATTGACAGTTAACCACGGCAATTTTCCGTAAAGTTCCATCCGTCGACGGCGCAGCATAAGCGCCGCGATCACGCCCCACGGGCGTGGCGCGTACTAGCCATGCACTCCGATAGCGCGAGTGCGAAGGTCCCCGTAGCGGGCGCCGCGCAAGTCCCAATCAAACGTTCATTTCCGCGCTGCAGGCGCCTGGTTCGCCTGCGGCCGCCCTTGCCGGGTGCTCGCGCCCGTCCGGCGTGGCGGAGCCATGGACGCCCCGAATTGCCACTGCGGATGTCATACAGATGCCAATCGAACGAACCAGGCGGTCAAACGCCGTTGGACCCAGACTGAACTTGATGGCGGCCAGCGCAATGCTCGCGCCCGTGCTGGCGCTGGCCGCCCCGTCAAGCCACTACGACGCGCTGATCGAGCGCGCTCGCGCCGGCGACCACGAACCTGCGCTGGAAATGCTGCGCGCGCAGGGCAGCGCCGCGGGCGTGCGGCCCGTTTACGACCGGATCGTCATCGCCGGCTGGGCGGGCAAGCCTGACGAAGCCATCGTCGCGTACGAGACGCTGCCGGCCGGCGCCGTGCCGCCCGCCGACGTCCAATTGGCCGTGGCACGGGCTTACCGCGACCTGCAGCGCTGGCCGCAGGCGCTCGACGCCTACCGCCAGGGGATGCGCCGCCATCCGGGCGAAGCCGCCTTCGCGGCGGGCGAGATCATGACGCTGGCGGACGCCGGACAATTCCCAGCCGCGATCGCCGCAGGCGAGAAACGCATCGCCCGCCAGCCGCGCGACGCCGACACCCGGCTGGCCCTCAGCTACGTCTACGCGCGCCAGTCCCAACCATTTGAAGCCCTGCATCAGGCCGACCAGGCACTGGCGCTGGCGCCCGCCACGCCCTACGTGCTGCGCGAATACATCCGGGCGCTTCAGGGCGCCCGCATGGCCGACGTGGCGCTGGACTGGGCGCGTCGCCATGAAACGCTGTTTACCCCCGCCCAGATGCGCGCCCTGCAGGCCGACGCACTGGCGCAGGAGGCGCGGCTGGCGGCCATGCCCGCGCGCGGCGAGGCCGAACGGTTTGCCATCGCCGACCGCGCGCTGGCCGGCTACGACGCCGCGATTGCCGATTGGCGCAAACTGGGCGAAGACGCCCGCGCCGACGTGCTGCGCGCCCGCATCGACCGCCTGCACGCCCTGCACGCCCGGGTGCAGATGCAGATGCTGATCCAGGAATACGAGGCGCTGCTGGCCGAAGGCGTCGACATACCGCGCTACGCGCTGAGCGACGTGGCCTCCGCCTATCTGTACCTGCGCCAGCCCGAGCGCGCCCGCGACCTGTACCGGCAGGTGGCCGCCAGCGACAGCGCGCCCGGCGACGATCCGGCGCAGCGTCTGGCCACGCAAACCGGCCTGTACTACGCGCTGGCCGAAGGCGAACAATTCGACGAAACGCCTCCGATCACGGACGCCGTCCAGGCCGGCTACGCCCCCTGGCTTTACTACAAGGGCCAGGCCACGCGCATGCCCAACGACCTGAACCTGGAAAGCCGCAAGACGCTGGCCGCCACGCACCTTCAGGCCGACGACACCATCGAGGCCCACCAGCGCCTGGCGCAGATGGTGCAGCAGGCGCCCAACAATTCCGCGCTGCGCAGCGATCTGGCCACCGTCCACCGCGCCCGCTCGCAGCCCCGCGCGTCGGAAATCGAACTGAAGCTGGCCGAAACGCTGGCGCCACGCGACCTGGCGGTCGAGAACGGCCAGGGCTTCACGGCGATGGATCTGCAGGAATGGCGTCAGGCCGAAGCGCTATCCGCCGACACGCTGGCCCGCTCGCCCGAAAACCTGACCAGCCGGCGGCTGGCCCGCGAGTGGGAGGTCCACCGCAAGGCCGAGCTGCGCATCACCGGCTACCGCGGCCTGGCCTCGGACAGTCCGGTCACCGGCAACGGCGATTTCGGCATCGACGCCGTGTTGTATTCCCCGCCCATGGGCTACGACTGGCGCGTCTTTGGCGGCGGCGGCTACGCATCGGGTGACTTCGAGGAAGGCCGCGGCATCTACCGCTGGCTGCGCACCGGCGTGGAATGGCGCGTGCGCGACCTGACGGTGGAAGGCGAAGTCTCCACCAACGACTACGGCCACGGCGTCAAGCCCGGCGCGCGGCTGTCCGCCGCCTACGACCTGAACGACCACTGGCAGGTGGGCGGCTCGGCCGAAATCCTGTCGCGCGACACGCCGCTGCGCGCACTGACCAACGACGTCTCGTCCAACGGCCTGTCGATGTACGTGCGCTGGCGCGCCGACGAGCGGCGCGAATGGACCCTGTCGGCCGCCCCGTCCCATTTCAGCGACGGCAACACCCGTTGGGCATTCGGACTGACTGGCCGCGAGCGCGTCTACACCGCGCCGCACCTGAAGGCCGACCTGGAATTGGGCCTGTCCACCCAGCACAACAACCGCGACGACGCGCCCTACTTCAACCCCAGCGCCGATTTCCTGGCCCTGCCCGGCGTGCGGCTGACGCACACGCTGCACCGCCGCTACGAAACCGCATGGGAACAGATCGGCACGCTGGGCGCCGGCACTTACAGCCAGCAGGGCTACGGCACGGGCGGCGTCGTCGCGCTGGGCTACGGCCAGCGCTACCGCGCGAACGACGTTCTGGACATGGGCTTCATGGTCACCGGCACCAGCCGGCCCTATGACGGCGAGCGCGAGCGTGAACTGCGCGTCGTCTTCGACCTTGCCTACCGCTTCTGACCTGGTTTTTCCGGAAACGACATGATGCTCAAACTGCATACCCGGCTGCTCCTGGCCGGCATCCTGTTCCTCATGATTCTGGCGCTGACCGCCTGCGCCAAGGACATCCCCGTCTACACGCCGCCCGCCGAACGCCCGCTCGCGGCCATCGACAAACCGTGGGTCAATGGCCAGTTCCTGGCCCTGGCCTATCACGACGTTGAAGACGACGACCCCGATCAGGCCTTTCTCAGCGTGCGCACGGACCGGCTTGCGGAACAGCTGGCCTGGCTGCGCGCCAACGGCTATGAGGCCGTGTCGGTGGATCAGATCCTGGCCGCTCGGCAAGGCGGCAAGCCGCTGCCCGACCGCGCTGTGCTGCTGTCGTTCGACGACGGCTATCGCAGCTTCCATACCCGCGTGCTGTCCATCCTGAAAGCCTACGGATGGCCGGCGCTGCTGGCGCCCGTGGGCGTCTGGATGGACACCCCGTCCGACCGCCCGGTGGATTTCGGCGGCACGCCCGAGGCCCGCAACCGCTTTTTGAACTGGGACGAGATCCGCGAGATCTCGCGCTCCGGGTTGGTGGAAATCGCCGCGCACACGGACGCGTCGCACTACGGCGCGGTGGCCAATCCGCAGGGCAACACCGAGCCGGCCGCCGCCATCCGCGCCTTTGATGCGCGCACCGGCCAGTACGAGACCGAGGCGCAGTTTGACGCCCGCATGGGCCGCGACGTGGCCGCCATCACGGAAAAGATCCGCGCGGCCACCGGCAAGAAGCCGCGCGTGTGGGTCTGGCCGTATGGCGCGGAAGGCGGCTCCACGCTGCGCATCACCGCCGAGAACGGCTACGAGATGGCGCTGACGCTGGAAGACGGCCCCGGGCGCCTGTCCCGCCTGATGTCCACGCCGCGCATGCTGCTGGCCAGCGATCCGGCGCTCAAGTCCTTTGCCAACAGCGTGGTGGGCATGGAGGCCGACCCCTTCATGCGCGTCGCGCACATCGATCTGGACTACGTCTACGACCCGGACCCGGAACAGACCGACCGCAATCTGGGCGTGCTGGTGCAGCGCATCCTGGACATGCAGATCAACACGGTGTTCCTGCAGGCCTATTCCGACCCGCAGGGCGATGGGCTGGTGAAGTCGCTGTACTTCCCGAACCGCTGGCTGCCGATGCGCGCAGACCTCTTCAACCGTGCCGCCTGGCAACTGCACAACCGCGCCAACGTGATGGTCTACGCCTGGATGCCCGTGCTGGCCTTCGACATGGACCCGGCCTTGCCGCGCGTCGAGCGCTGGGATCCGGACACCGGGCTGGTGGCGCCCGACCCGGGCCAGTACCGCCGCCTGTCGCCCTTTGACGCCACCGTGCGCGCACGCATCGGCGATCTGTACGAAGACCTGGCGCGCCAGGCGATCTTCGACGGCATCCTGTTCCACGACGACGCGCTGCTGTCGGACTTCGAGGACGCCAGCCCCGGCGCACTGGCCGCGTACCGCGCGGCGGGGTTGCCGGGCAGCATCGCAGAACTTCGTGCGGATCCGGAAACGATGCAGCGCTGGACCCGCTACAAAAGCCGCCATCTGGTGGACTTCACCATGGCGCTCGCCGAGAAGGTGCGCGCCGTGCGGGGGCCGCAGATCAAGACGGCCCGCAACATCTACGCGCAGCCCATCCTGAATCCGGAAAGCGAAACCTGGTTCGCGCAGAACCTGGACGACTTTCTGGCCGCCTACGACTGGACCGCGCCGATGGCGATGCCGCTGATGGAAAACGTGGCGCCCGGCAAGGAAAACGCGTGGCTGGACGCGCTGGTCGAGACCGTCGCCCGCCGTCCCGGCGCGCTGTCCAGGACCGTGTTCGAACTGCAAAGCCGCGACTGGCGCACCGGCCCGGGCCGGCCCGATGCCACACCGGTGGACACCGACGTGCTGGCCGGCTGGATGCGCCGCCTGCAACTGCGCGGCGCCCGCAGCTTCGGCTACTACCCCGACGACTTCTCGCAAGACCAGCCCCGGTTGCAAGGCATCCGGCCCGCCATCTCCGAAGCCTGGTATCCCCTCCAATGACTGATCGATTGATTGCCCTGCTGATTCTCTGCGCGGTGCTCGGCGCGCC
Source organism: Achromobacter animicus (assembly GCF_040775605.1). Classification (NCBI taxonomy): domain Bacteria; kingdom Pseudomonadati; phylum Pseudomonadota; class Betaproteobacteria; order Burkholderiales; family Alcaligenaceae; genus Achromobacter; species Achromobacter animicus. Next base: position 2,201,796 of record NZ_JAYGJK010000001.1, on the reverse strand, counting down.
GTTTGGATTCACCCTGATGCTGACCGGCGAAGCGCTGCTGGGCTTCGTGTTCTTCTATCCGCTATTCATGTCCGGCATGTGGATGGCGGGCGGCATCTACTTCTGGTGGCACTGGGAGCGCCACTGGGCATGGGGGGCTGAACGCACCCCGCCCGAACTGGCCGGCTCGCCGCTGGTGTCGATTCTGGTGCCGTGCTTCAACGAAGCCGACAACGGCGAAGAATCCCTGGTGGCGGCGCTGAATCAGAACTATCCGCACATCGAAGTCATCGCCATCAACGACGGGTCGACCGACGGCACGGCCGCGCTGCTGGACCGCATGGCCGCCGAACACCCGCACCTGCGCGTGGTGCACCTGGCGCAGAACCAGGGCAAGGCCATGGCGCTGCGCATGGGCGCGCTGGCGGCCCGTAGCGAATACCTGGTGTGCATCGACGGCGACGCCCTGCTCGATCCCGATGCCGCCGCGTATCTGGTGGCGCCGCTGATCGACAACCCGCGCGTCGGCGCCGTCACAGGCAACCCGCGCATCCGCACCCGCTCCACACTGATCGGGCGCATCCAGGTTGGCGAGTTCTCTTCGATCATCGGACTCATCAAGCGCACGCAGCGCGTGTACGGGCAGGTCTTCACGGTGTCGGGCGTCGTCGCGGCGTTCCGCCGCGTTGCGCTGGACCGCGCGGGCTACTGGAGCCTGGACATGATCACCGAGGACATCGACATCAGCTGGAAGCTGCAGCGCGACCACTGGTCCATCTTCTACGAGCCGCGCGGGCTGTGCTGGATCCTGATGCCCGAGACCCTGCGCGGATTGTGGAAGCAGCGGCTGCGCTGGGCGCAGGGCGGCGCGGAGGTGTTCCTGAAGAACCTGCGCTCGATCTGGAACTGGCGCCACCGCCGGCTGTGGCCGCTGATGGCCGAATTCTGCCTGTCGACCGCCTGGGCATTCGCGTTCGGGCTGTCGGTGGTGCTGTGGCTGGTCAGCCAGGTCGTCGCGCTGCCCAACAACATGCAGATCGCCAGCCTGCTGCCGCCCGCCTTCACCGGCATGATGCTGGCGGTCGTGTGCCTGCTGCAGTTCGCCGTCAGCATCCTGATCGACCGCCGCTATGAGCCGGGCCTGGCGCGCGCGCTCTACTGGGTCATCTGGTATCCGCTGGCCTACTGGATGGTGAGTCTCTTCACCACGCTGGTCAGTTTCCCCAAGGTCATGCTGCGCAAGCAGGCCCAGCGTGCCCGCTGGACTAGTCCCGACCGCGGCATCAAATCACCGGAGGCATCATGATCATCACCACGCAACGCTCGCGCGCGGGCTATCTGTTCGACTTCGCGCTGACCGCCTTTGGCTGGTTCGCGTTCGTCTACCTATTTGGCGCCGGCATCCTGGCCATTCTGCGCGGGGCCGCCAGCGGCCCGGACGCGCCGCTGCTGCCCGTCTTTCTGCCGACGGTGCAGACCTTGTGGGGTTATGCCGTGCTGGCCGTGGTCAACGCGGCGGTGCTGGTGGCGTGGGCCGTGTACAACCACCGCCGCTTCGGCGGCAAGGACCGCCGCAAGCCGATCCGCCCATTGACCGATCAGCGTCTGGCCAAGAGCTTTGAAGTCAGCGCCGAGACGCTGGCGCAGTTGCGCGCCACCCGCGTCGCCGTCATCCACCACGGCAGCGCGGGGCAGATCGACGGCATCGAGCACCGCCTGCCGCGCCTGCAATCATTGCGGGCGGGCTGACGGGACGGCGGGCCTACACCCGCCGCATCTTCGGCAACAGAATCGCCACCACGCCCAGCAGCGGCAGATACGCACACAACTGATAGACGTAGCCGATGCTGGTGGCATCGGCCACCCTGCCCAGCACCGCAGCGCCCAGGCCGCCCATGCCGAAGGCAAAGCCGAAGAACAGGCCCGCGATCATGCCCACCTTGCCCGGAACCAGCTCCTGGGCATAGACCACGATCGCGGAGAAGGCCGACGCCAGCACCACGCCGATGATGACGACGAGCACGCCCGTCCAGAAGAGATTGGCGTGCGGCAGCATCAGCGTGAAAGGCGCCACGCCCAGGATCGACACCCAGATCACGATCTTGCGGCCGATGCGGTCGCCGACCGGTCCGCCCACCACGGTGCCCACCGCCACGGCGGCCAGGAACAGGAAGAGATACAGCTGCGCCTCGCGCACCGACAGCGCGAACTTGTCGATCAGGTAGAAGGTGAAATAGCTGTTCAGGCTGGCCAGATAGAAATACTTCGAGAACACCAGGACGCCCAGCACGCCCAACGCGCCCAGCACCTGATTGCGCGTCAACCCGTTGCCCACGCCCTCGCGCCGCGCACGCGGTTTGAGCAGCACGCGGTTGGCGCCATACCAGCGCCCGATCCACATCAGCACCACGATGCCGAACAGCGCCGCCAGCGAGAACCACGCCACGCTGCCCTGCCCGTGCGGAATGATGAACAGCGCGGCCAACAGCGGCCCCAGCGCCGACCCCACATTGCCGCCCACCTGGAACAGCGACTGCGCCAGCCCGTGCCGCCCGCCCGACGCCATGCGCGCCACGCGCGACGATTCCGGGTGGAACACCGACGAGCCCGTGCCCACCAGCACCGCCGCCACCAGCAGCCAGCCAAACGACGGCGCCATCGACAGCATCAACAGGCCCACCAGCGTGAAGCCCATGCCCACGGGCAGCGAGTACGGCTTGGGGTTCCGGTCGGTATAGAAACCGATGAACGGCTGAAGCAACGACGCGGCAAGCTGGTAGACCAACGTGATCAGCCCGATCTGCGTGAACGTCAGGCTGAACGAGTCCTTGAGCATGGGATAGATGGCGAGCAGGATCGACTGGATCATGTCGTTCATCAGATGCGCCACGCTGATCGCGCCCAGCACCTTGAAGGCGGTGGAGGGATCGGAGGCGGCGGGCGATCCCGCGGCGGGCGTCCCCGCAACGGCGGGTGCGGCAGAGGTCGAGGCAGACAGGCCGGCAGCGGGATTCTGGGCGGAGTTCATGAGTCGCACGAAGAAAATGGACAAGCCGGCCACTCGCCGGAACCAGGCATCAGTGTAGAAATCCGGCGCCGGCGTAATCTGCCATTTTTCGTCGAGAAAGTGACAACCGCCATGCCAACCCAATGGCAGAATAGGCGCCATGCGCTTCCGGGCGCCTCCTCATCCTTTTGTCGGAAGTGACACCATGGTCGTCCGCCCTCCTCCCGATCCCGCCCGCAGCATCAACGCGCAGGACTACCAGCATCGTCCGCGCGTCGTCACGGCGATGGCCAAGGAATTTTCCCCCGGCGCGCAGACCGGTCCCCATACCCACCCGCGCGCCCAGCTCATTTATGCCGTCGAAGGCGTGATGCGCGTCACCACGCCCAGCGGCTTCTGGGCCTTGCCGCCGCTGCGCGCGCTATGGGTGCCGGCGGGCGTGCCGCACGGCGTCGACATGGTTGGCGCGGTCTCGATGCGTTCCCTTTACATTCAAGCCGACGCGGCCCGGGACTACTGGCCCGAGTGCCAGGTGATCGAGGTCAGCGGCCTGCTGCGGGAATTGATCCTGGCGTTGACGGCCGAGCCCATCGACTACCCGCTCGGGGGACGGGTCGAACAGATCGCGGGGTTGATCCTGGCCGAGCTGGCCGCCGCGCGCATCGTGCCCATTCAGATCCCGTGGCCGCGCGACCGGCGCCTGCAAGCCATCTGCGCGGCCATTCTGGACCAGCCCGGCCTGCAACGCGGCATCGAGGACTGGGGAAGCGAAGTCGGCGCCAGTGCGCGCACGCTGATCCGATTGTTTCAATCCGAACTCGGACTGAATTACAGACAGTGGGTGCAGCAGGTGCGGCTGGCTGATGCGGTGTGCCGGCTGTCGATGGGCGTGCCGGTGGCGCGCATTGCGGCGGACCTCGGCTACCGCAGCGCCAGCGCCTTCTCCGCCATGTTTCATCGGGCACTCGGCGCCCCACCCCAGCGTTATCTGCAATCCGTCCCCGGGGCCTCGCCAACCTGAACAAAAGCTGAATATCCGCTCACATGGGCAGATTTCGTTACCGAAACCTTATTGCGCCCTGGGCGGTCTATAGCGTTCTGCCCTAGAATCGCCTGCAATGAGCAATCCCCAGCAATCCTCCGCCAACCCGGGCGGCAAATCGGGCCTCCCCTGGAAACCTCTCCTGGTCAAAGCGGGCATCGCCGCCGCCGGCGCAGCCGTGTGCGGCGCCGTCGTGCTTGGCCTCGCACTGGCCCTGGCGTGGCCCAGCCTGCCAGACCTGCACGCGATGACCGATTACCGGCCACGCGTGCCCCTGCGCATCTACACCGCGGACAAGGTGCTCATCGGCGAATACGGCGAAGAGCACCGCAACGTGCTGCGTTTCGACGAAATCCCACCGGTGATGCGGCAGGCCGTTCTGGCGGCCGAGGACGACCGTTTCTACAGCCACGGCGGCGTCGACTGGATGGGCGTCGCGCGCGCCGTGCTGACCAACATCGTCAAGGGATCCAAGTCCCAGGGCGGCAGCACGATCACCATGCAGGTCGCGCGCAATTTCTATCTGTCGTCGGAAAAGACGTATTCGCGCAAGTTCTATGAACTGCTGCTGACGTTCAAGATCGAATCCGAGCTCACCAAGGACCAGATCCTCGAGCTCTACATGAACCAGATCTACCTGGGCCATCGCGCCTATGGTTTCGCCGCCGCCTCGCGCACCTATCTGGGCAAGCCACTGTCGGAGGTCACGCCCGCCGAAGCCGCCATGCTGGCCGGCATTCCGAAGGCGCCCTCGCGCTTCAATCCGATCACCAATTACCCGCGCGCCGAGATCCGCCAGCATTACGTGCTGGGCCGCATGAAGACGCTGGGCTATCTGACGCCGGAGCAGACCGACGAAGCCCTGCAACAGCGCATCACGATCCGCGGCGCGGATGGCAGCAGCACGCGCGGCTTTGCGGTGCACGGCGACTATCCGGCAGAACTGGCCCGCCAACTGATGTATGGCGTGTTCCAGGAGAACACCTACTCGTCGGGCATCGACGTCTACACCACGATCGATTCCAAGGCGCAGGAAGCGGCTTACCGCGCCGTGCGCGACGGCATCATCGACTACACCCGCCGCGCTGTCTATCCGGGCCCGGAAGACCAGGTCGATCTGCCCGACGGCGTGGAACAGGACCCCCAGGCGCTCGACGAGATCCTGGACGGCGTGCAGGAAAAGTCGCCCGACAGCGAAGACCTGCTTGCCGCCGTCGTGCTGGCCGCCAGCCCCACCGAAGTCACCGTGGCGCGCAGCGGCCGCGACATCATCACCATTTCGGACAAGAAGGCCCTGGCGGTCGTCGCCCGCGCGCTCAATCCCAAGGCCAGCGACACCCAGCGCATCCGGCGCGGTTCGGTGGTCTACATCCACAAGAACGGCGACAACTGGGAAATCATCAACATGCCGGCGCTGCAAGCTGCGCTGGTCTCGATGGTGCCGCAGGATGGCGCCATCCGCGCCATGATCGGCGGCTTCGACTTCAACCGCGGCCACTTCAACCGCGTCACGCAGGCATGGCGCCAGCCGGGCTCGAACATCAAGCCGTTCGTCTATGCGGCTGCGCTGGAACGGGGCCTGACGCCCGCCACGCAGATCTCCGATCAGCCCTTCATGCTGACGGCCGAGCAGACCGGTTCCAAGGCCTGGCAGCCCAAGAACGACGGCAACAAGTACGAACCCATGCTGACCCTGCGCCAGGGGTTGATGCGCTCCAAGAACATGGTATCGATCCGCATCCTGCAGGCGATTTCACCGCAGTACGCACAGGACTACCTGACGCGCTTCGGCTTCGATAAATCACGTTGGCCGGCCGTGTTGCCGCTTGCGCTGGGCGCGGGTGGCGCCACGCCGCTGCAGGTCGTCAATGGCTACAGCGTGTTTGCCAACGGCGGCTACCGCGTCACGCCCTACCTCATCGACCACGTCACGGACCGTTCCGGCAACGTGCTGATGAAGACGCAGCCCGTCGTGGCCGGCGACGCGCAGGCGCGCGCCATCGACCCGCGCACCGCCTGGGTCATGGACGACATCCTGCGCGATGTCACGGTCAACGGCACCGCCGCCCGTGCGCATCAGGTGCTCAAGCGCAACGACATCGGCGGCAAGACCGGCACCACGAACGACGCCGTCGACGTCTGGTTCTCGGGCTTCACGCAGACGCTGGCCACCACCGTCTGGATGGGCTTTGACCAACCCAAGTCGCTCGGCACCAACGAGTTCGGCAGCGGCCTGGCGCTCTCCACCTGGCTGGACTATATGCAGCCCGTCCTGAAGGACGTGCCGCAAGCCAAGCCGGCGCCGCGCCCCGACGGCCTGCTGGTCGACAACGGCGAATACTATTTCTCCGAATTCCCGCCCGGCCAGGCGGTGGCCTCGCTGGACCTGTCTTCCGGCGACGCGCTGACCGACTTCCTGAACAACAACCGCTCGACCGACGGCGTCGACACCTCGGTCAAGCCACTGCCTCCCGGCGGCGCCGCGGCTCCCGAAGGCAGTCCGATCCAGCCGCCGCTGATGCCGATCCCCGTGCCCCGCGCAGACGCCGCCCCCGTCCCGCAGGCGCAGGCCATGCCCGCTTCGGGCGGCGTGCAGACGCCAGCCGTCCCTGCCGCAGCCGCGCCAGCCGATTCGGCCGGCGTAAGCGCCAGCGCCGTGACCGCCCCCGGCGCTGTGACCGCCCGGCCGCTGTAAAAGCTGCGCATCACGCAAAACGGGCGCCTCGGCGCCCGTTTTGCTTTGTTCCGTCCGCCCTACTCGGCGGCCCCGGCCTCGGTCACGACCTCGCGAGGCCACGCCTGCAGGGATTCAAGATTCAGAAACGTGAAATAGCCGCCGTTCCAGCCTTCGGTATCGATGTGATACACGTTGCCCAGCGCCAGCGGCGACGCCACCGGGGTGTGCCCCGCCACCACCGCCCGCACGCCCAGGATGCCGGTTCGGTCCATCTGGCGTAGACGGTCGCGCGACCACTGGCACGCCGCGCTGGTGCGCTTGTAGCGGTCCTGCAACGCGGACTCCAGCCGGGGCCAGAACAACACCGGGCAGTCGGCATGCAGCAGTCCGACGGCGCCGGACGACGTTTCCACTTCGATGGCAATCGGCAATTGGGTAAAGGCTTCGGCAAACACCTGCTGCCGCTCGGCGGGCAGATCCAGAAACCAGCCACCGCCATAACCGCGCCAGTTCGTCACATCCACCTTGCCGGTGCGCACGTGACGAATCGCGTAGTCCTCGTGATTGCCTTGCACTGCGTAGAACCAGGGCTTGGCCAGCCAGTCCAGCGCGGCCTCGTTCTCGGGTCCCCGATCAACCAGATCGCCCACGGAAAAAAGCCGGTCGCGGGTGGGGTCGAACCCCAATTCATCCAGCGCCTGTTGCAGGCGCGAAAAATGTCCATGCACATCGCCTACCGCGAAATCGCGGCCGGACTCGTTGCGCGGAACCTTGAGAAAACGCTGCTCCATGATGATTCGGGAATACCGCAAGGAAAAATCTGACCCTTCTTTTTAACCCGCTTTGGTCCGTCCCCACGGCCAGCCTCGTTACCGAAAGGGTCAAATAGCGTTACGAGAATCGAACTTGTTCGTGATAATGTTTTCTCCTTTCCCGTACTGCCCTGAAAAGGAGTGGCGCCAAGCCGCTTCCCGCCGTCGCCATGACCGCCGCGTCCACCATCAAAACCTGGTATCTCGTCCACAAGTGGACCAGCCTGGTTTGCACGATCTTCCTGCTCATCATCTGTCTGACCGGTTTGCCGCTCGTGTTTCATCACGAGATCGAGCATTGGCTCGACGACGGCAAGCCCTTGTCCGCGGTGCCTGCGGACACCCCGCCCGCCAACCTCGACAAGCTCGTGGCCAACGCGCGAGCCATGTACCCGAACGAAGTCGTCGACTACCTGTCGTTCGACCCGGACGAGCCGCAGGTCTTCGTCGGCATGGCGAAGATGCCCGGCGACGGACTGGCCTCGGGCCACGCGATCCGCATGGATGCCCGCACGGGCGATGTGCTGCTCGATGGCCCGCTTTATACCGAAGACAAGTTTTCGTTCATGGGCATCATGCTGGCGCTGCACGTGGACCTGTTCGCGGGCCTGACCGGCGAGCTGTTCCTGGGATTCATGGGCCTGCTGTTCTGCGTGGCCATCGTGTCCGGCGTCGTGCTGTACGGCCCCTTCATGAAGAAGCTGGAATTCGGCACCGTGCGCGCCACGCGCTCGACGCGCCTGAAATGGCTGGACCTGCACAACCTGCTGGGCATCGTGACGCTGGTGTGGGCGCTGGTGGTGGGCTTGACCGGCGTCATCAACGAACTGTCCACGCCGCTCTTCCGTCTGTGGCAATCCACCGAACTGCCGCGCGTGCTGGAACCCTACAAGGGTCAGCCCATCCCCACGCAGCTCGCGTCGGCGCAGTTGGTGGCCGACACCGCGCGCAAGGCCATGCCGGGTAATGAAGTGTCGTTCATCTCCTTCCCCGGCAACGCCTTCGGCAGCCCGCAGCACTTCATTGCGTGGATGCGTGGCGACTCGCCCCTGACGTCCAAGCTGAACACGCCCGTGCTGATCGACGGGCGGACCGGTGCGCTGACGACCGTGGCGAAAATGCCGTGGTATCTGACCGCGCTGGAAGTTTCGCGGCCGCTGCACTTCGGCGACTACGGCGGCCTGCCACTCAAGATCATCTGGGCGCTGCTGGATATCGTCACCATCGTCGTGCTGGTGAGCGGACTGTACCTGTGGCTGGCCCGGCGCCGCGCCACCGAAGCGCGCATCAACGAACTCATCAAGAAACACCAGGCTGCCACCCCGCAAAGGACGCCCGCATGAGCCGCTCAACGAGTAAAGGCAGCCGGGGCTTCCTGTTCGTGTGGGGCGTGCCGATCCTGCTGGGCGTGCTCAGCATCTTTGGCTTGCTGGCGGCCCTGCTGGGCACCGGCGCCTGGCATTGGGCGTCCTGGACCGCGCTGAGCATCCTGCTCGTGGTCATCGTGCGGTACTGGGTGTTCCCGCTCAAGCACTAGCCGAACACATCGCGACGATGGCGGTCCCGCAGACCGCCGCCCAGCCGATGGCGGCCCCGCCAATCGCGGCTCGGCCAATGACGGCCCCGCCGATAAAGGCCGGACACTTACCCCGGCCGGCTGCGCGGCCCCGCTCGCCGCGCCACCCGCCGGGGCTGCTTCCCCTACGCGAACTTCTCGGGATCCGGGCCCAGGCGCGGACCTTCCTTGATGCCGTCGATGGCCGCCATGTCCGCCGCCGACAGCTCGAAGTCGAACACGTCGATGTTCTCGCGGATGCGCTCGGGCGTGACGGACTTCGGAATCACGACCAGGTTGTGCTGCAGGTGCCAGCGCAGCGTCACCTGCGCGGGCGACTTGCCGTGCTTTTGCGCCAGGTCCAGGATCACCTTTTCCTTCGTGATGTTGCCTTGCGCCAGCGGACTCCACGACTCGGTCACGATGCCATGCCGCGCATGAAAGGCCCGCAGCGCATTCTGCGTGAACCCCGGATGCAGCTCGATCTGGTTGACGGCGGGGGTGACGCCGGACGCGTCGATCAGGCGTTCCAGATTGGCTTGCGTGAAGTTCGACACGCCGATCGCGCGCGCGCGGCCGTCTTCCTTCATCTCGATCATGGCGCGCCAGGCGTCCAGGAACTTCTCGCTACCCGCGACCGGCCAGTGGATGAGGTACAGGTCCACGTACGCCAGCCCCAGCTTCTCCAGGCTTTCGTCCATCGCCTTGTGCGCGTCGTCGTAGCCGTGCTTGTCGTTCCAGAGCTTGGTGGTGATGAACAGGTCCTTGCGCGCCACGCCGGCCGACCGCAGGCCCGCGCCCACGCCTGCCTCGTTGCCGTAGATCGCCGCCGTGTCCACCGACCGGTAACCTGCCGCCAGCGCTTCCTTCACGCTGGACGCTGCCTGATCGTCCGGCACCTGCCAGACTCCCAGGCCCAACTGCGGAATCTTGCCTCCGTCGTTCAATTTCACTGCGGGTACCTTCGCCATAAGACCCTCCGTAGCAAGCGACGCGATCCAGGCGCGGCGAAAACGCGCCCGGTCGCGCAACCAGGGGAGCAGCCGGCCGGACCCCCGGTTGGAAGAGAAAGAAACGGGCCCGACGTGCTGCGCCCGTGTCGCAATACAGCCTTCAATCCCCCGATGCTGGTGCTTCCGTACCAGGGGTTATCCCTCAAATATTACCGCTGGTGCCTCATAATGCCCTGCAAACGGCCTAACTCCCCTGTCGGAGGCGGCCCCAAACCCAGCATCCCGATCATGAATTCTCCTGAAACGCGGCCCGCCAAGGGCGGCGGACTTGCCACGCTTCGCACGCTGTTTCCCTACCTGTGGCCGCCCGGCAAGACCGGCTTGAAGGTCCGCGTCGTGGCGGCGCTGCTGTGCCTGTTCGCCGCCAAGGCCGCAACCGTCTACGTGCCGCTGCTGTACAAGCAGGCGGTCGACGAACTGGGCAAGGGCGCGCCCGGCACGGTGACGGTGCCGCTCGGCCTGATCCTCGCCTACGGCACCGCCCGCGTGCTGTCGCTGCTGTTCTCGGAACTGCGCGATGCCATCTTCGCGCGCGTGGGCCAACATGCGATCCGCTCGGTCGGCCTGCAGATCTTCCGCCACCTGCACGGTCTGGCGCTGCGCTTTCACCTGGCGCGTCAGACCGGCGGGCTGAACCGCGCCATCGAACGCGGCACCAAGGGCATCCAGACACTGCTGTCGTTCCTGCTGTTCAACATCCTGCCCACGTTCTTCGAGATCAGCCTGGTCTGCATCGTGCTGTGGAAGATGTTCGACGGCTGGCTGGCGCTGGCTACTGGCGCCACCGTCGTGCTGTACATGGCCTACACGCTTGCCGTGACGGAATGGCGTGCCAAGTTCCGGCGCCAGATGAACGAAACCGACTCCGAGGCCAACACCAAGGCCATCGAGAGCCTGCTGAACTACGAGACCGTCAAGTATTTCGGCAACGAAGAACACGAGGCCCAGCGCTACGACGCCTCGCTCACCCGCTACGAACGCGCCGCCGTGCGCAGCCAGGTCAGCCTGTCGATCCTGAACGTCGGCCAGGCCCTCATCATTTCCACGGGACTGACGCTGGTGATGTGGATGGCAGCCAACGGCATCGCAGAGGGCCGCTACACGTTGGGCGATTTCGTGCTGGTCAACACGTACCTCTTGCAGCTCTACACGCCGCTCAGCTTCTTCGGCTTCATCTACCGCGAGATCAAGCAGGCGCTGATCGACATGGAGCGCATGTTCGAGCTGCTGGGCCAGGACCGCGAAGTGGCGGACCGCCCCGAAGCCACGCCGCTCCAAGTCTCTGGCGGGGCGGTTGAATTCCGCGACGTGCACTTCGGCTACGATCCGCGCCGCGCCATCCTGAAGGGCGTCAGTTTCTCGATTCCCGCCGGCAAGACGGTGGCCGTGGTAGGCACGTCCGGCGCGGGCAAGTCCACGATCGCGCGGCTGCTGTTCCGTTTCTATGACACCGACAGCGGCGCCATCCTGATCGACGGCCAGGACGTACGCGACGTCACGCAGGCCAGCGTGCGCGCGGCCATCGGCGTGGTGCCGCAGGACACGGTGCTCTTTAACGACACCATCCGCTACAACATCGGCTACGGCCGGCCGGGCGCCACGGACCCTGAAATCGAGGCCGCCGCGCGCCTTGCTCACATCCACGACCTGATCCTGACCATGCCGGACGGCTACGGCACGATGGTGGGCGAACGCGGCCTGAAGCTGTCGGGCGGCGAAAAGCAGCGCGTGGCGATTGCCCGCACCATCCTCAAGAATCCGGCCATATTCCTGTTCGACGAAGCCACCAGCGCGCTGGACACCCACACGGAACGCGAGATCCAGGCCAACCTGCGCGAAGTCAGCCAGGGCCGTAGTACGCTGATCATCGCGCACCGCCTGTCCACGGTGGCGGACGCGGACGAGATCATCGTGCTGGCCGATGGCCGCATCGTCGAACGCGGCCGCCATCCGCAGTTGCTGGCCCAGGCCGGCATCTACGCCGGCATGTGGGCCCGCCAGCAGGAAAGCGCCCGGGCGGCGCCGGCGGATTGACAAGCCGCGCCCCCTGTCCGAACATCGCACCCTTTGATTGCCAGGCCTCCCATGCAGGATTCCCCCACCCTCCCTGAAGTCCGCGTCTGCGCCGCCGGCGATCTGGTCAACGGCGGCCTCGGCGTGAAGGTGTCCGTGACCGATGGCGCGGGCCGCACCACCGCCTTCTTCGTGCGCTACCAGGACCGGGTGCATGGCTACCTGAACCGCTGCGCCCACGTCGGCGTCGAACTGGACTGGGAAGGCAGCTTCTTCACCCGCGCCGGCGACCTCATCATGTGCGCCCGCCACGGCGCCACCTACCAGCCCGACACAGGCCTGTGCGTGGGTGGCCCCTGTAGAAACGGACGCCTGACCGCGCTAGACGTTTCCGAGCGCGACGGCGGCGTCTACTGGCAGCCCGCGGGCAAGATCCGTCCAGCGGACGCGGACGCCTGACCGATTTAGGCGCGGCGCAATGGTTCGGAATCGCGCCCGGCTTTTCGCCCGGGATTGCGCCCCGATTTGCGCCCGGCTTTACGCCCGCGCCGCCACCGCCTGCACCGGCTCCGCCCGCTCGGCATAACGCCGCGCCAGCACCGCGCAGACCATGAGCTGCATCTGGTGAAAGATCATTAAGGGCAACACCACCACGCCCATCTGCGACGTGCCGAACAGCACGGTCGCAAGCGGAATTCCGGACGCCAGCGACTTCTTCGATCCGCAGAACACCAGCGTGATCTCGTTCTCCTTGGTCAGCCCCAGCTTGCGGCTGCCCCACGTCGTGATCAACAGCACCGATCCCAGCAACAAGGCGTTCACCAGCACCATCGTGGCAAGGTCGATGGCCGGGAACGCATGCCAGATGCCCTGGGCGACCGCCTCGCTGAACGCGGTGTAGACCGCCAGCAGGATCGAGCTGCGATCCACCTTGGACAGCGTGCGGCTATTGCGCAGCGCCCACGCCCCGATCCACGGCCGCAGCAGGCTGCCCACCGCGAACGGCAGCAGCAGTTGCAGCAGGATGCGGCCAGCGTCGGCCAGGCCATGCCCGCCGCCCTGCCGATGCAGCAGCACCGCCACCAGCAGCGGCGTCAGCACGGTGCCCAGCAGATTGGAGGCCGTCGCCGCGCAGATCGCACCCGGCACGTTGCCGCGCGCCATCGACGTGAAGGCGATCGACGACTGCACGGTGGACGACAGCGTGCAGACGAACAGCACGCCGATCCACAGCGACGGCGTCAGCAGCCCGGGAAACAGCGCGCGCAGTCCCAGGCCCAGCGCGGGGAACAACAGAAAGGTGCAGGCCAGGATCAGGCCATGCAGACGTACGTCCTTCACGCCGGACACGATGGCATCCGTGGACAGCCGCGCCCCGTGCAGGAAGAACAGGAGCGAGATCGCCACATTGCTCGCCACCATCATGAACGTGGCGCCCTTGCCCACCGCCGGGAAAAAGCTGGCGAACGCCACCGTGGCGATCAGGATTAGGGTGAATTGGTCTGGCAGGAAGCGGCGCATGGCAAAGGCGTGTTCAGAAAGTTGCGCCCACTATAGGCGCGGCCCTTGCCATCGTGAAGACCACTGAGTACTTTAACTGTCATTGGAAATCCCTATGACCGCATCCCGCCCATGCTGAACCCGCTCTGGCTCAAGACCTTCGCCGCCGCCGCGGGCGCGCCCAGCTTCACCGAAGCCGCGCGCCGGCTGGGCCTGACCCAGCCCACCGTCAGCGAGCACATCCGCCAGCTCGAACAGGCCGTGAATCGCCGCCTGTTCCAGCGCGACACCCACTCACTCGCGCTGACCAGCGACGGCCGCAGCCTGCTCGTGCATGCCGAGATCATCCTGGCCGCGCACGAAAAGGCCGAGCGCCTCTTCGATGCGCCCCGCCTGCGCGGACGGATCCGGCTGGGCACCTCCGACGATCTGGCGATGGGTCCCCTGCCCGATGTGCTGGCGGCGTTTCGCCTGGCGCATCCGGAAGTCGAGCTGGACCTGACCATCGGTGTCACCACCGACCTCTACAAGCTGCTGGACGACAACCGTCTGGACGTGATGATCGGCAAGCGCCGGCGCGGCGACCGGCGCGGCCAGACGTTGCACAAGGAGGCGCTGCTGTGGCGCGCGAAGGAAGGTCTGCGCGTGGATCCCGACGAGCCCCTTCCGTTGATCCTGTTGCGCGAGCCCAGCGTGACGCGCACGCTGGCGCTCGACGCATTGGCCCGCGCGGGCCGGAGCTGGCAGATCGTCTGCACCAGCACCAGCTACGCGGGCTGCCAGGCAGCAGCCCGCGCGGGACTGGGCATCACCGTGCAGCCCTCGCACCTGTCCACTGCAGGCCTGTCGGCGCCCGCGGGCGCGGCCAACCTGCCCACGCTGCCGCCCGTGGAATTCATCGTCATCTCAGCCCCGTCGCCCGGCAAACCCACCCGCGCGCTGACCGAGATCCTGATGCGCAGCACCCTGACCTGACGCCCCTATTGCGGCGCGGAGCGCGTGTGCTCGATGCTGCCGTGCAGCGCCTGCGGCTGCTTGAGCAGGTTCAGGATCGGGCACCACGCCTCCACCGCCTCGTGCACGGCGCGAACCGCGTGCTCGTCCGCCGGCGACACGATGTGCGCGGTATAGCGGATGTTGTGCGGAAAAAATGGCACCGCTTCATAGCCCGGCTTGCCGCCGCGCAGGTCCAGGTCGCCTTCGATCGTCACCTCCAGCGATTCCAGCGGCAGTTCCAGCTCCGCCGCCTTGATGAGAAAGATGTGGGTCAGGCAGCTGCCCAGCGACCCCAGCAGCAACTCGGGCGAACTCGGCCCCAGGTCGTAGCCCGCAAAATCGGCCGGGCTGTCGCTCACCACCTGATGATCGCGAATGCGGATGCGCCGCACGCCGCTGCGCCCTTCCGCGCTGACGTGCGCACGCAGCTTCACCGGCTCCACCGTCTTCGGGTCGCGCCCGTTGCGCAGCAATACGGCGGCGCGCTTCTGGTCCAGATACTCGTTCAACGTACTCATCTTGCAGACCTCGCTTGGAAGAAAAACGTGCGAAGGACGCGCGGCATTCAGTTGCGCCGCAGGTCGGTCATGGCAATGGGTGCACGGTCCATCGCCAGCAGAATCTCGCCCAGGCCGCGCGCGTTGCTGGCCTCCATGCGCCCGCCCGGCCCGCAGACGTCGTCGGCGCTGGTCCACGCCGGCGCGGCATGCGGCAGCAGGCGCGCGCGCAGCCAGCCGCGGCGGTCCACCAGGAACTGCGCGCCCGCCAGGTCGTCCGGCGGCACGCCGGCGGCCAAGGCATAGGCGTCCCACGCCGCGGGATCCGCCGCCACGCAATCGGCATCCGTTGCGCCCGCACGGCCGCGCGTCAGCGCCACCGTCAACAGGCGCGGATCCTGCGGTTCAGCCGGCGTGCCTGCCGCCTGCGCCACGACGCGCACGGGCAATCCGCGCAGGCCGGTGAGACGGCTCGCGCGGCCATCCCAGCAGGTCAGCGCCACCCCTGGCGCGGGAATCGCCGGCATGCCTGCCCCGCCGCTCGTCCCGTAGGCGTGCAGGCGCAGGAAGTCCAGCACCTGCCATATCTCGTCCGGCCGCAGCGCGGCGTCCGGGCCAGGCATGGTGCGTCCGGCGGACGCGTGTCCGCCGTGGGCCAGCCGCCAATACAGCTCGCCTTCCAGCCGGTTGTCGAACAGCGCGGCGCCCAGAACGCTCGGCCACACCGGCAAACCGGCCGCCAGCGGCCCACGTCCGTCCGCCGCCGCGCCGTGGCACGACGCGCAATGCTGCGCATACAGCCGGCCGCCTTGCAGCACGTTCGTGTCCGAAAACGCCAGCGGCGAACGTTGATAAGAAGTGTCCCGCGCCTCGGTCAGCAGCAGGCGCGGCTGGGGCCAGCTCGTCGCCAGCACCAGCGCAGCGGCAACCGCCAGCAGCGCAAGCCGCCATCGCCGCACAAACACGGCGGCCACCAATAGACCCAATGCCACCGCACTCTGCGCCAGCGCCAGCCACAGCCGGTTCCACGTATACGGACTGACGGGCAGGGCCGGGTCATACCGCCACGCAAACGGCCACGACACCAGCGCCAGCGCGTCCGCAGGCTGGCGCCAGATCGACAGAGCAAGCAGCAAGACCAACAGCCCCAGTGCGCCCAGCGCCGCCGCGACGCCGCGCCGCCACGCCGGTCTGGCGGCGGCTGCCACCTCCCCCGCGCGGCTGTGCAGCCATGCCGCGGCCAGGCTGGCCACGAGCAGGAGGGCCGTCAGCCCCAGCGCCAGATGCCCCACACGAGATCCCAGCAATCCGGGCAGGCCCGGCACCGCTTGCCATGCCAACGCCAGCAGCACGGCGCACGCCGCGAGCGCCCCCGCCGCGACCCACGGCAGGCTTCGTTCCGCACCTCGCCCCGCCGCTCCCGCATTGCCCGCCACCGCCGACCACGCCATCAATGCACCGCCCGCCCCTGCGGCAGCCAACGCAAGCGCCGCCGCGCTCACCACGTCGCGTCCAGCCCCAAGAGGGCCAGCGCGCGATGCCGCAATGCCGCCAACCGCGGATCGCCACGATGACGCGGGTATGGCAGGTCATTGACGATCTCGTCCTTGATGCGCGCGGGCCGTTCGCTCAGCACCACGATGCGTGACGCCATGAACAAGGCCTCCTCGACGTCGTGCGTGACCAGCAAGGCGGTAAAGCCCGTGCGCTGCCACAGCTCCACCAGCTCCGACTGCATGGCGATGCGCGTCAGCGAGTCCAGCTTGCCCAGAGGCTCGTCCAGGATCAGGATGCGCGGATCGTTGACCAGCGCGCGCGCCAGCGCCGCGCGCTGCGCCATGCCGCCCGAGAGCTGATGCGGATAGGCCTGGCTGAACGCCGTCAGCCCCACGCGTTGCAAGGCATCGTCCACGCGGTGCCGCTGCGTCTTCAACAGGCCCCGCGCCTGCAGCCCCAGCGCCACGTTGTTCCAGACCGTGCGCCACGGGTACAGCGTCGGATCCTGAAAGACAACGATGCGCGACGGCGACGGGCCCGCAATTGCCGCGCCGTCGGCCAGCAGGTCACCCTGCGCCGGCGGTTCCAGCCCGGCCACCAGCCGCAGCAGCGTCGACTTGCCGCACCCGCTGGGACCCAGCAACGCGACGAACTCGCCGGGTTTGACCTCCAGGTCGATGTCGTCAAGGACCGGCAGCGCCGCGCCATCCAGATCAAAATGATGATTCACGCCGCGCACCGCCAGCGCGGCCCCGCGCGCGCCGGCAGATTGGACGCTGGCGTGCGCCGTTGCAGTCGCTACCATTTCACGACTCCCTTCTGCCAGGCCAGCAGACGGTCACGGCCCAGGAACAGCAACGTGATCAGCCCGGAAAACACCAACGCCATCACGATCAGCGCCCCGTACATGTTGGCGTACGAGGCCCAGCCCTGCGCCCACGACAGATACCATCCCAATCCCGATTTCACACCCATCATCTCGGCCGCCACCAGCACCGAGAACGACGCGCCCAGCCCCATGAACAGGCCCACGAACACCTGCGGCAAGGCGGCCGGAATCGCCACACGCAGCACCAGGAACCATTCATTGGCGCCCATCGTGCGCGCCACGTCGTAGTACGCGCGGTTCACGCCCGCCACGCCCGACCACGTCAGCACGGTCACTGGAAACCACGTCGCCAGCGCGATCAGGAACACCGCTGCGGACCAGCTGGAGGGAAAGAAGAAGAACGCCATCGGCAGCAGCGCCGTCGACGGCACGGGTCCCAGAAACCGCAGCACCGGATGCACCCAGTACCCCAGTCCGCGCGACCACCCGATCGCGACCCCGGTCAGAAACCCGGCCGCCGCGCCCAGCACGAAGCCGTTAGCCAGCAGCCACAGCGAATTGACGAGGCTGTCGGCCAGGCGCTTGTAGTCCGACACATAGACCTCGATCAACGACTGCGGCGGCGCGAAGAACGGGCTGGGCAGCAGCGCAAGCTTGGCCGTCGCGACCTCCCATGCGCCCACCGCCACCGCCAGCGCCAGCAGCCACGGCCCGGCCCGATGCAGCGCACGGATCGGCGGCAGCCGCTCCGCCCCCGACACAGCCGCCAGCAGCAGCAAGATGGCCAGCGCCAGGGCCGCCACGCCGAACTCGCGCGTGTATCCCCACGACGTGAAGCCGACTTCCACGTTGGGCCACGCGAGCGTGATGCCGCCCACGGCCCCCCACAGCGCCGCGGCGGCCACGCCCGTCTTCCATAGCCGCCAACCCACCGCGCCGGGCGCATGGCCTGCGGCCCCCACCGTCAACGCATCAGCCGAGGACATTGGGCACCACCGCTTGCGCATACTTGTTGATGTCCAGGCTGGCGCTCAGGACCTTGATGGTCTTCAGGTCCTTGGCGTATCCCACGATCTCCTCGCGCAGCGCCGCGCCGGTCGAGGCGTGGCCGTGACTGTGGCTGCGCAGGATCGCGGCCACGCGCTCGGGCGGCACCTTGCCGGGCACGTAGGGTGCAAAGATGCGCGCAGTCTCGTCGGGATTCGACGCCGTCCAGCGCTGCGCATCGATCACCGCACGCGTGATCGCCGCCGCCGACTCGGGATCCTTGCGGACCAGGTCCCCGCGCAGGCCCAGCACGCAGCAGGTGCGGTTCTCGTAATCACCCTCGATGTTGGTGGCGATCTCGCGCAGCTTGTTGTCCTCGCGCAGCGTGTAGATCAGCGGATCATCGCCCGCGATCGCATCGACCTCGCCCTTTCTCAGCACCTCGCCAAACAGGTCCTGCGGATACTGGCGCCAATCCACCGACTCCGGATCAATCCCCAGTTGCGCCACGCGGATCGCAAAGAAATTCTTCACGGGGCTGGCCTGATCGGACACGGCCACGCGGCGTCCCTTCAGATCGTTCACGGACTTGATGGGCGAATCCTCTGCCGTCAGCAACCGCATGCAGCCGCCGTGCGTGCCGACCGCCAGCTTCACGTCAAACCCCTGCTCCAGCGGCTTGAGCCAGCGCAGCGCCATGCCGATGCCGCCATCGGCGTGACCCGTCGCGATCGCTTCCAGCAACTGATCCGTGGACCCGCTGAAATTGATGCGTTCGACCTTGAGGTTGTATTTATCAAAGAAGCCGCGCTCCAGCGCCACCGACACCGGCGACTGGCACACCGCGGTCTGGCTCCACGCGATCTTGAACGTGCGCGGCGCGGCATTGGCCGCCAGCACGCGCGAGCCCAGCATGCCCAGCGGCGCGGCCAAGCCCGCAGCACCGGCCGCGCGCAACAGCGCGCGGCGAGAAATCCCGTGCGCCGAAGCGGCGCCCGAATGGACTTTCGTATTCATCAACCTTCCTTTTGAGAGACCCAGAATGGCGACGATTGCCAGGGGGCATCATCGGCCTGGGCTCAGGCGTTAGACAAATACAAAGTCGGGATAACAATATGGGAGCGGGCTCCCGGCGCGTGCAAATTGGCTCGTGCAACGACGCGAGAAACGCCCCGTGCAGCTACTCCGGCAACGGCTCCGGAACGCCGTCCGCATCAACGGATTTCACGCGGTCCAGCGCGTTGCGTGCAGCCGACATCGCTTCGATCGTGCTGCGAAAACGCCGGCTCACGAAAATCTCGAACGCCAGGCTTTCGGGTTCCGGCGCAGCCTGCTCCGCGGTAGGATCCGCGTCTTCGGCGGTCGTCGCAGTTACGGAAGTGTTCGCAGGCGCGGCGGCTTTTACAGGCAGACGCCGCGTCTCCAGAAACGCACGCGGCGGGATGCGCCCTTCGGGCTGGGTCGCATACGCGACCACTGAAAATCCATTGATGATCTTCTCGGACATTGCGGTTTCCTTGAGCGCATTCATGCAAGCGCACCGACACGTTGCACAACGGCCTGCGGCAAGGAAACTTAAGGGCGCAACGTCCGCAAAATGCCGGTCCGCGCGCCGTTATGCAAGCGACTCTATTTTGTCGACGCGATCGCCTGTGCGCGTACCCGTACGAAGGCCGCCACCTGCTCCAGCACGTGCGACAGATCGGCGCGCAGCGAATCGAAGCCGGCATTGCGTTCGCGCGTCGCCTCGTCCATGTAAAGCGGACGCCGGATCTCGACTTGCAGGCTGTGCCGGTTCAACGCTGGCTGGCCGATCTGCGCGATGAGTTGCACGCCCTTGTACGGATCGTTGCGCGCCACGGTATAGCCTTTGTCGCGCAGCGCCGTCTCAATCAATGCAATGAACTCCGGCTCGCACGTCGTGCCGTCCCGATCGCCCAGCACGAAGTCCGCAAGGGGATGCTCGCTGTGACGTCCAAGCCGCTCGTAGGCATCGTTCGGCATCGAATGCAGATTGAGGTGCCACACGGCGCCAAAACGTTCCTCGACGTGCCGGATCGCCTTGGCCAGCGCCGCGTGATAAGGCTCGTAGTACGCCTGGATCCGATGGCGCACCTGCGCCAGCGTCAGCTTGCGGTCATAGATCGGCGTGGCCTTGTCCATGCGCCGCCAGATCAGGCCCTTGCCCAACCGCGTCTTCTCGCCGGGATCCAGCGGCTCGGGCCAGGGCTCGGCCAGCAGTTCCGGATCCAGATCCTGCAACGTGCGATTCGGGTCGATGTAGACGCGCGGAAAATTGGCAGCCACCAGCGTGGCGCCCAGTGCGGGCGCCGCCGACCACAACGCGTCCACGTGCGTGTCCTCGCCCTGGCGCAATTGCGCCAGCGTGGCCGAGGCCCCGAAATCGTCGGGATAACGCTCGCCGCTATGCGGCGAATCACAGACCAACGGCAACGCGGGCCCGATGGGTTCATGAACGGAAACAGCGGGGAAGTCGGCGGTCGTCATCGTCAATCAGCCTGGATGTTGGCGGTCTTGGCCACTTTTGCATAACGGGCCAACGCCTGGTCGATCTGCACCTGGAATTCTTGCGGCGTCGTGGGCATCAGCGTACCACCCACGTCTTCGGCCTTCTTGCGGAATTCCGGGTTATCCATCGCCACGCGAACGGCCTTGTTCAGACGCTCCACCACCGCTTGCGGAGTGCCGGCGGGCGCCACCAGACCAAACCAGCCGCCCGTGCCCATGTCGGGATAGCCAAGTTCGATATACGTGGGCACGTCGGGCAGCAAGGGCGAACGTTCGGCGCCTAGCACGGCCAGCGGACGCAGCTTGCCGCCCAGCACCTGCGGCAACGTCGACGATAGATTGTCCGTGATCGCATCCACTTGCCCGCCCATCACGTCGTTCAACGCCGGACCCGCGCCCCGATAAGGCACGTGCAGCAACTTGATGCCGGACAGCATCATGAAATTCTCGATGTTCACGTGTCCCAGCGAGCCCACGCCCGGCGACGCGAAGCTGTAGCGCTCGGGCGCGCCTTTGGCCAGCGCCACAAATTCGGCCATGTTCCTGGCCGGAATGTTCGGATTGATCGCAAAGATGCTGGGCACGGCCAGCACATTGGCCACCGGCACGAAGTCCTTGACCGGGTCATAGTTCATCTTGCGGAACACGGCCGGATTCGACCCGTGCGTGCTCATGGTCGCCATGCCGATGGTGTACCCGTCCGGCGTCGACCGCGCCACCTGTTCCATGCCCAGCGATCCGCCAGCGCCAGCTTTGTTCTCCACCACGATGGTCTGCTTCAGATCCCGCCCTGCGTACTCAGCCACCAGGCGGGCCACGATGTCCGTCGAACCGCCCGCCGCGAACGGCACCACCAGCTTGATCGGACGCGCGGGATAGTCGGCGGCATGCGTGACGCCGCAGAAGGACAACGTGGCAAACATGCCGGCGAGCGCAAAGCGCGCGGACCGGCCAAAAAGACGGCGGGACATGAGGCGACTCCTGGGTTGTTGTTCTGAAGGCCGCCAGTGTCCAAACTTTACGATCCCCTTTCAAACGACTATATTGCACTCCTTCATTACCAAAGGTCATGCTAGATGCGGCTGCATTCGCCGTCGATGTCCGAGCTGCATGCCTTCGTGACGGCGGCCAGGCTGGGCAGCTTCACTCAGGCTGCGCAAGTGCTGTGCGTCACGCAGGGTGCCATCAGCCGTGCCATCTCGCGCCTGGAGGCGCACTTCGGCCAGCCTCTCATGCACAGGAATGCGCACGGCCTCACGCTGACCGACACCGGCCGCAAGCTCTACGATGGCGCGCGGGCGCCGCTGCAGGCGATCGAAACGCTCAGCACGGAGTTACGCGCCGACGACCGGCGGCTGCGCTTGACGCTTTCTTCTGTTCCGACGCTGGCCAGCGCGTGGCTTGTGCCGCGCCTGCCGGACTTCCACCAGCGCCACCCTGACATCCAGCTCGGCTTTTCGGCCTACCGCCGCAACGAAGACTTTTCCGGCGCCACGCCGGATGCCAGCATCCTGTCTGGCACGCCGGCGCAGTGGCCCAACTGGCACGCGGACTACGTCATCGGTCGCGAGATGGTGGTGATCTGCCATCCGGAGCGACTGGCGAAACGTCACGCCCAAGGTCTGTGGAGCACGCCGCAGGGGTTGCTCGGCGAGCCGCTGCTGTTTCATACCAACGGCCAGGAAAACTGGTCGCAATGGTTCAGTGCGGCTGGCGTGGCGCGCGGCAGCGTCGCGCTGTCGAACGGGTTTGATCAGGTATCCATCCTGATACGCGCGGTGATGGCCGACATGGGCATCGCGGTGCTGCAACGCTGCCTGGTCCGGGACGAACTGCAGGCGGGCCGGGTCGCCGCGCCCTTTCCAGAACTGGTCATCCGCATCGACCGCGGTTATCACCTGTGCGCTCCCGCACAGCGGCGCGATCACTACGCCCTCGCCTGTTTCCGCCAATGGCTGCTGGAAACCGCCAGCCGCGATCCCGATGTCATGGCGGCACGCGCCCCTTGCTGAACGCCCCGCGCATCGCGCCGCGCCGGCTATCGTCCTTACCTTTCCGCACGCCGAATTCCGCCCCAAAAGCAACGGGCCCCATGAAGGGGCCCGTGTCGTACGAGTGCCGGTGAATTCCGATCAGGGCGCGAGCTTGAAGCCCAGGTCCACGCCCCATTTGTCGGTCTCGCGCAGCCATTTCGCGCCGCAATTCAGGCAGCGGAAGTGATCTTCGCGGCTTTCTTCCCGGCCTTTCTGCGTTGGGTTGGTAAATCCTTGATGTCCCAGGTGCGAATGCGGCGCTACGCCTGCAAGTCCTGGATTAATGCGTTGGCAAGCCAAACACATAACGCTCATTGATGCTTCCCCACAAACAGTGTTAGCAAATTGTAAGGGATTTCACCAATGTCTTTCTATTAAATCGCCTTCATAGGGAGAACTAAATTGTTAACGTGATTAGCAAACAACGTTTTGTAACGCCGCCAAACATGTTGCGAGGTGATAGGGGGATGTGGAGGGCATGTCGGCGCGTATCACGTTTCCGTTTGTATCCAGGCACTCGTTCCAGCCCGCGGGGTGCAGGAAGCGGCTGCGGAAATTTGCCAGCGCCGGTTGTAGCGCGGGGAAATCGCCCATCACTGCCAGGGCCCTCAGATATTCCGTCTGCGCCCAGATTCGGCGGGTATCGTCCGCAACCTTGCCGGACTCGTCCAGCGAGGCGATCACGCCCGCGGCATCGACGCCATGATCACGCGACCACTGCACGGCGCGCGGCAGGGACTCTACAAGGTCCAGACCTTCGAACACCTGCGCCGATTCGTGCACGAGAGACAGCCATTCGAATTGATGGCCGGGCTCCAGCCGGTTTGCAGCACTGCCCTGCAACGCCTCTGATACGCATTGCGTCGGCGCATGCACGAAGAACTGGCTGATGCCTTGCGCAAGTTCGCGCAGATGCTGCGCAAACCAGGCGGGTTCGGCAACCTGAGCCGCCGCCAGATAGGCTTCGGTCAGATGCATCATCGGATTTTGCGCCGGCGGTTTCAGCGGCTGTGCGAAGTCCGCGCTGAGCGCCGCGTGATACAGCGAATCCGTGGTCTTGAAACGCGCCTCGATCGTGCGCGCCGTGGCCAGCATCAGCTTGCGCGCCTGCGCGTTGCGGCCACGCCGGAAATAGGCAGAAGCTGCCAGTACGATGAACGCGTGCGTGTACAGGTCCTGCGTATCGTCCAGCGGCTGACCGGCTGCATCGACGCTGTATCGCCAACCGCCGTGCTCGTCCTGGAACACGCGGCGCAGGGATTCGAACAACCGGTCCGCATGCTGCGCGGGCGCCTCGCCCGGCGCCTGCGCAAAAACATACAACTGGCGCGCACAAGCCATCGCGCGATAACGCGTTGCTGGCAACGGTTCGCCGTTGGCGGAATTCAGAGATTCGTAAGGCAGGCCGAGCGTTTCGTTGAAACCGCGGCCCAACCACATGGGCAACACGACCGAATCAAAATGCGCCCGCAGCGCGCGGATATCATCCGCTAGAAAGGAATTGGTCTGTGCGGCAGTCATCTTGGAACGACGCATACCCGACGAGGGCCCCAGGTTTTGGAGCAGCAACGATAACCGAAATCGTCGTCGCCATCTCGAAGGTATGCGCCACGTGCTCATGCACACACAGACCGGTCGTGCCGATCAGCTCCGTCCAGGGTGCAAGCCCTATCGGAAGATATTTTCCTCTACCCAGTTTTGCGCGAAGATTTCCGCGCGATCACGTGCTTCGTCCAACGAAGCGCAGTTGCCCAAGTGGGAAAACGCGGCATCCACTTCGGTGCCGCCCTCAGCCGTAACCGTCAGCAATACGCCATATCCGCCGGTATCCATGGCCGCTGTGGAAACGTCGATCAGTACTTCCTGGTCACGATGCTGCATGTGCTACCTCCCAGTCGGTTACCTAAACGCGCGAACCACGCGTGACGTGCGACAGGACAAAATTACCCGCGCAAAACAATAGACCTGCATCCGTCACGCAAAGTTCATCTTACTGGTCGGACGCAGGGTGGAATACGTCCGAAAGATGTCAATTCCCACATTCCGTCTCAGGATATGCCTTGCCGCACTGTAGGGATCGCATCCAGCACGAAATACTGCGAAAACATTCGCCACCATGCAGTACTTTGCCTGCGGCTGTTCAAATGACGGATATGGTGAACTGCGTAATCGGACGATTGTCTTACCGCCGCGAAGACCGCAAATGGCTTAGCGCAAATGGATGGCGCCCGGCTCTTCCATGCGCAGCGAGAGCCTGCCCTTGTCGGTGATGACCCAGCGGCCATCGGCGC
This sequence comes from Achromobacter animicus, assembly GCF_040775605.1. Taxonomy (NCBI): domain Bacteria; kingdom Pseudomonadati; phylum Pseudomonadota; class Betaproteobacteria; order Burkholderiales; family Alcaligenaceae; genus Achromobacter; species Achromobacter animicus. Next base: position 2,176,539 of record NZ_JAYGJK010000001.1, on the reverse strand, counting down.
CGGATTCAATGCAGCGCAAGGTTTCCAGCGCCTGCGCGACATGCGCGGGCACTTCGGTCTGGACCGCGCCGGGCTCGTTGTTGTCGGCCACGACGCGTAGCCAATGTCCCAGTTCGCCCTTTTCGAAACGATGCAATGCCATGCGTGATTCTCTCTTGAATTTGTCAACGATAGCACGGCCGTCAAGCCCTTTCCGCCCCTCAGGCGGAGGCACTCAGGCAAGCAGGCGGGGCACTGACGACGCAAGCAACGCGATGCCGGATATCGTCAACAAGCCCAGCACCACCCGGCGAAACGCGACATCGCTGATGCCCACATAGACGCGCGTGCCCCATATCGTCGGCACAAGCATTGCGGGCACGATCAATGCAAACAGCGGCAACATGTCGCGCGTGACGACACCGGTCAGCACATAACTGGCCATCGTCACCGCCAGCATCGACAAGTTGAAGTTCTGGATCACCGCGCGCTGCACGTCGCGATCAAAGCCGCGCAAGGTGCACCACAACGTGGGAATCACGCCGGTGAATCCGCCCAGCCCGCCCATGACGCCGCCGATTGCGCCGGCCACGCCATCGGCCACCTTGCCCCCCACCGTGATGCGCGGCATGCGCGCGGCAAACAGCATGACCGGGCACCAGATGGCGAGCAGTCCGCCGATGAAGGCCTTGAACACCACGGGGTCCAGATGCGGCAGCACTTTCACGCCGAGCGGAATGCCGAGCAATCCGCCGACAACGAACGGCAGCAGATGCGCCATGGCAAAGCCGCGGCGCACGGTGAAGGCCGCCAGCAACTGCCCGGTCAATGCGCCGAACACGGCCATTGCCGCAGCAAGCCGCGGGTCAATGGTCCAGGCCCAGAACGACATGGCCACCATGCCGAAGCCAAAGCCCGACAGGCCTTGAACAAAGCCCGCAGCCATTGCCCCCAACACGACCACTACGTATAACGAGTCCATATCTGCAGCGTGTTCCGCATCACCGGCCGGGACCATTTCCGGCGCACGCCATTCTAGTGCGTTCTAGGACGGACGCAGCGCGAGCGGCCGCCGCAGGCGCGTGGCCAACGCGGAAGCCGCGACGCTGGCAGCGATCAGCGCAAGTCCGAGCGCCAGGTCTGCCGAGATGCGTTCGTAGAACACGACGGACGACACGATCAAACCGATCACCGGCACGCACAGCATCGCGATGGACGTCGCGGCAGGCGGCAGTTTCTGCGTCATGCCCAGCACGACGATGAACGTCAGCGCCGTGGCAAGCGGTCCGGTGTACAGGATCAGCGGCCAGGCCTGCGCATCGCCCAGAAAGGTCGGCGCACCGTCGCGCAGCCATGCCAGCGCGGCCAGCGGGATCGTGGCCATCGCGGTTTGCCAGGGAATCATGTCGGCGCCCAGCCGCACATGGCGATTGGCGCGCAACTGGATGATGTTGCAGGCCCAGGCAAATGACGCGCCCAACAGCATCACCAGACCGATGACGGTATGCGCCTGCCACGGGCTGAATGCGGGCGCGACGATGACGCCGATGCCGGCATAGCTGAGCGCCGTCGCCAGCCATTGGCCCACCGAGAGGCGTTCCTTCAAAATCATCGATGACAAGGGAATCACCCAGATGGATGTCGCATAGGCAATGACCGAGGCGCGGCCAGGCGCCACGTATTGCAGGGCCCAAAGCGCCAACGCCGTGAATGCGCCCATCTGCAGCAAGGCGACGCCCGCCACCAGCGGCCATTCCTGACGCGAGGGCAAACGCAAGCGACCCAGCGCCGCGAGCACCAGCACGCTGATCAGCGCGGCGGAGCCGAATCGGCTGGCGGCAAGCCACAATGGACTCATGTGCGCCAGGCCTAGCTTCATGACGGGCCAGTTTCCGCCCCAAATGGCAACCGCACCCGCGAGCGGGAGGAACTTGCGAAGACTGCCGTGCTGACTCATTACTACCCTGCTATGCCGCTGATTATTCTGCACTTCGGCCCTTTGACCGAAGGACGGAACAGTCTATAGGGTAAACCCCAGCATTTTTGACCGCTTTCTGCGCCAATAACCGGCATACTCAGCACACATGCACTGCCAACCTGCCGCTTGAAGGTCACTTATGCCGGAAATCAACCTGGATGCCACCGACATCCGCATCCTGAATGAACTTCAACGCGACGCCCGGCTCACCAACGTTGAGCTTGCCGCGCGCGTCAATCTGTCCGCTTCGCCGTGCCTGGCGCGCGTGCGGCGACTGGAAACCGAAGGCCTCATCGATCGGCGCGTCACGCTGCTGAATGCGCGCAAATTGGGGCTGAAGGTCAACGTCTTCATCCAGATCTCACTGGACAAGCAGCGCAAGGCCGCGCTCGACGTGTTTGAACGCGAGATCGCGGTGCTGCCCGAAATCATGGAGTGCTACCTGATGTCCGGCGACGCCGACTACCTGATCCGTGCGCTCGTGCCGGATGTCGATGCGCTGGAACGTTTGATCGTCGAACACATCACACGCATCCCCGGCGTGGCAAGCATCCGTTCCAGCTTTGCCCTCAAGCAGGTGCTCTACACCACCGCCGTGCCGCTTGCCTGACGCCGCATTTCGTATCCATCCGGCGCTTGCGGGATTGCGGGGGCCGGCCCACAATGAAACCGCATGACGCCGGCTTTTCCTGATCGGCGTCAGCATCCCTCCCATCGCTTAGCAAGGAGCAAACCATGCCCGAAACCGAATGGTTCCCCGGCAATTCGCTACCCGATCGTCAGGGTTACTTTGAAGTGGAGTTCGCCAGCGGCGAAACCGAAATCACGCGCTATGGCATGTTGGGCTGGGAGCCCGAAGAAGAGCGCGGCCACATCCTGCGCTGGCGCGGGCTGGATCCGCACATCGAGCAAGCCGAGATCGAGCGCGAAGCAGCGCTGCGCAATAACAGCGACAACGTGATCGGCTGAACGGCCGGCACACCTCGCGGGGCGGGTCCAACCTGCCCCGCATAAAACAAAACGCCGCGGAAGAATCCGCGGCGTTTTGACTGGGCGCTTGCCCGATCAGCGATCGAGCTTCGAGATCTTCGTGCCCGCGAGCGACACGCCCGCCATCAGGCCACCGTTGTTCATCACGAAGCCCACCACCGGCTGCTGAGCCGTGTTGGTGTCGATGCGGCCATTGGCGCCGATGTTGACCACCGCCACCGTGGCGTCCGCGCCAACGGTCCAGCCGCTGCTGTTGCGGAACTTGTTCAAGGCGTCGTCCGTCATGAACAGCAGGATCATCGCCTTCGATTGCGCGCCGGCCTGGAAGCCGATCGAGCCCGCGGTCGTGCTGTAGTAGCCGGCATTCTGCCCGCCCACGCGCAGCACGCCCTTGCCATGTTCGGCGCCCACGATGAAGCTGCCGCTCAGCACGTCCGGAAACACCAGCACGCCCTTGGCGCGCGCCACCAGATCCTTGGACTGGGGAGCGGCTTCATAAAGCTTGGCGAGGGTCGCGTTGGCCGCGCTGTTCATCGACTGCCGCTGCTCGGACGTCGAGGCGGCCGGCGACTTGCTGGGCGTGGTCGTCGTGCAACCCGCAAAAACGAGACCGGCGGCGCCAATCGCGATCGCCATGCCGGTGCGGCGCAGAACAGGAAAAGTGTCGAACATGGAGCTCTCCTTTTGTTGTCATACAGGGACAACTGTACCGGGCATTCCAGATCCGACAAGTCAGACGAATGTGATAAACGAAACAAAACACTAGCGAGCGCTAGAGAATTCCGTAGCGAGGTTCACCGGTGTACTCGTCCACGGACAGGATGCCGGAGAGCACCAGTTCGGCATGGCGCCGTGCACTGACGGGGTCGTTGAAGGTCACGAAGCGGGGCAGTGACCAGCGCCGCGCAACGGTCTCGTTGCCGTTGCGGCTCACAAGTATTTCAATAGCCAACACGCCGGTATTCAAGTCCACGACTTCGCACTGCACTTGAAAACCATTGATATGACGCTGTGGCCACCCACTCATGCTGCACCTATGAATTCCGACTGCCCGGCCGCAATATGCCCCAAAGAAAAAGGCTTGGAAAGCGAAGTTTTTTAGGGGTAAAAACGTACTAATGCTCCTAGTGCCGAGGCATCTTGAAGATCGCAAAAATGCGATCAAAAACGCTGTTTTCTCGCCTTGTCTTCAACATCCACCTTCAACCAACTCTCATGACCACACCTGCCTTCGAACCTGATACCGCTCCGCTGGAAGTCTTGCCGCGTGACCTCTCTGCCTACCGAGAGGGCAACACCGGCATTCCCTACGTCCACCGCTTTGAATCCGGCAAGCCCGGGCCGCACGTGCTCATCAACGCCATCACGCACGGCAACGAGATCTGTGGGATGGTGGCCGCCACCCATCTGCTGGACACCGGCGTACGCCCGAAGATCGGCACACTGACGGTCAGCTTTGCCCACGTCGAGGCCTACGAGGCCTTCGACATCGACCGGCCCTACGACAACCGCCAGCTCGTCCACAACCTGAATCGCATCTGGTCCGCCGCCATGCTCGACGGCGCGGAGGACAGCCCCGAACTGCGCCGTGCCCGCGAAATGCGCCCCATCCTGGATGCCGCCGACTTCGTGCTGGACATCCATTCCACGCGCGCGCCCGTGCAACCGTTCTGGGTCTACAACGAGATGGACCGCAACACCGCGCTGGCCGCGGCTGTCGGATCACCCCAGGTCCATCTGGTCATGCCGCAAGACAAGTTTCCGGGCACCGGCGTCATGGGCTACGGCCATCACGGTGACCCGCTGTCGAACAGTGGCGGCGCGCTCGTCGTCGAATGCGGCCAGCATTTCGCCCGCTCCGCCGCCGACCTCGCCACCGACGTCACCTTGCGCTTTTTGGCGCATCTGGGTCTCATCGACACCCCGGCCGGCACGCCGCCCCCGCCCAACCCGCAACGCTATCGCCTGCTGGAGGTCCACATGGTGAAGTCCGAAGACTTCACCTTCACGCGACCCGTGATCGGCTTCGAGACCTTCGACAAGGGCGAGCTGATTGCCATGAACGGCACGGAAGAAATCCGCTCCCCGTGCGATGCGTGCACGATCTTCATGCCCACGCGCATGCCGATCGTCGGACGTGAAGCCGTGTATTTGACGCAGGCGATTTAAGACCGATGATTCGAGGCGGGTATTTCGTACCCGCCATCTTCAAAGATCCGGAATCAGGCGCTTGCCCATGCTCGTCACCGCGTCCTCCTGAAACCCCAGGCTGTCGTAGAAACGCTTTACCGCGATGTTGTCCGAACGGATCAGCAGATTGATTTTCGGACACCCCATCTCCAGCAGCTTGCGCTCCACGGCCCGCATCAGCGCCGTGGCGAACTGACGCCGCCGATGCTCGGGCGACACGGCCAGATAGTTGATCCAGCCGCGGTGACCGTCGTACCCGCCCATCAGCGTCGCCACGATCTCGCCGTCCAGCACGCCTACCAGAAACAGATCGGACTGCACCGTCAACTTGCGCGCGATGTCCTTGCGTGGATCGTTCCACGGACGCGTCAGCCCGCAAGCGTGCCACAGCGCGATAAGCGCCGTCTCGTCGGTCGGATGAAAAGGCCGGATGGCGAGGTCTTGATTAGACATGCTTCATTCCTTGTTATGAAAGGATGAAGGCCTTGCGACACGCCTCGGCGGGGGAAATACGGCAAACAAAAAAGCCACGAGGGTATCGTGGCCTTCTGAAATAAGCGCCGGAAAATCGGCGCCCGAACACGGCTGGCCACTCAACGTAGACGTCGAGTGATTCGTCGGAAATCCGCGCGCATTGCGGCAGCGATATGCGAAGTGTTCATGCGCAGCAGCATACACGAGGCCGTCTTCCGCCAGCAACGCGCATCGCCGTCAGTCCGCCGCGGGTGCAGGCAGCGTGCCTTCCATCACCACGACGGCCTGCCCCGCCACGCTGGCCCATACGCCGTCCTCGCGCGGTTCGGCATGCGCCAGCAGCAAGCTTGCGCGCCCCATCTCCACGCCCTGCCCCACCCGTAACCGCAGAACGCCCTTGCCCGCCAGCGATGCCCGCAGCGCCGTGACCGCGGCTGTCGCGCTACCCGTGGCGGGATCCTCGGTCATCCGGCCGGTGAGCATGCGCGCCTGGATATCGGTGGGCGCGTCCATCGCCTCGCCCGCCGTGTCGGTGGTGTAGACGTAGATGGACTTTGCGCCAAGCTGCGGCATCAGGGCCGCGTAACCGCCCAAGTCCGGCACCGCGCGCCGCAACGCGTCGCGGTTGGCAAGCTGCACCACCAGAAACGGCAGGCCCACCGACGCCACCATCGGTGCGTGCGTCGACACGTCAATGTCCGCAACATCCAGCCGCAGCGCGCTTGCCACCGCATCCAACGCCGCCTCGCGGCCGCACGACAACGGCTGCGGCGCGCGCAGCTCCGCGCCCTGCAGCCCGTCTTCGCCGTACGCCAACGCAATCCGCACCAGGCCGGCTTCTTCTTCAAATTCGAACGCTTGCGGCGCAGACAGCCCTGCCGCGATCTGCTCGCGCGCCAGCACGACGGCCGTGCCGACATTCGGGTGACCGGCAAACGGCACCTCGCGGTCCGGCGTGAAGATGCGTACACGCGCCGTGTGGGCGCGGTCTTGCGGCGGCATCACGAAGCTGGTTTCCGAATAATTGAATTCGCGCGCAATCAACTGCATCTGGCGGGTGTCCAGCCCCTGCGCGTCCAATACAACAGCCAGCGGATTGCCTTGATAGGCGTGGCCGGTGAACACATCGGCGGTGACGTAGCGGTAGCGCATCCAAGCATCCTCAAGATCCGCCTGAAGCCGGCGGGAAGCGGAAATTGTGCGTGCCGCAAGGCGGTCGCGAAAGGCACAGAGCCGCGAAATTGCGCGCATAACAGACGAGGCGCGGGGTGTCCGTGGTCTATCACGTGCGCGGCCCGCATGACACCCGCACCGCCTCGGTTGATGCGCCCAGACTATTGAAAATCGCAGATGCCTGCGGAATACTTTGCGTCCCGTGCATCTACTTTTGGAGAGTATTGCCATGCAACGCGAAGACATCCAAAAGCTGGGCGCTCAAGCGGCCCGCGACGGATTGAGCTTGTGGGACTGCCCGTATTACCGTGCCGCCGCCATGCCGGGTCACACCGGCGAATCGATTTCGCAATGGCGCGGCAAGGTCGAGGCCTGGGAAGCCGGATGGATGGAAGCCACCGGCGGCGGCCAGGCCCCACCCGGCATCCGGACACGTTTTGTGCCGCGCACCATGTCGCTGCTGGTTATTTGATGAAGTGAAAGGCGCCCCGGGAAACGGGGCGCTTTGCATTGGCGATGCGGGGACGTTGGCGCATGTCTGATCCATCCCGCTATTTCTTCGCGTAACTTTTCTGGACACGAATCCTGATCGCGCTCATCTTTCGGCTTAGGACCTTTCCCTGCAGGAGGCGCAAAATGGATGACCCCGTCCACAAAGCCGGCCAGGAAGCCGCCCGATATGGCGTGCCGCTTTCCGCTTGCCCCCTCATGAAAGAAGCCAACATGCCAGGCCATACGGGCGAATCGCTACCGATATGGCGCGCCAGGCTGGCCTCCTGGGAAGCAGGCTGGCGCGAAGAAACTGAAGCCCGCCTCGCTGAACTGCAACGCCGCCGGCTGATACAGCAATCGTTCGATTAAAGACGTGGTTGCGGGCATTGCGTCCACCGTCGTCGGGAACGCGGTTTGCTACGGAACTGACACCGCAGCGGCGTGATTGTCTTTCGATCAAGCAGAGGGCGGTTACGCACACTCCCTCCCTCTCGCCGCTGCGGCCCCTTCCCCCCTGCGCACGCAGTCGCTTACAAATGATCAGGTCCGCAAACCCTAAAAATGTTTGCCCGCCCTAGAATCAGCCTGCCAGCCTCAGGCTGAGTAGGAGCGAGTCATGACATTCAGGGCCAAGCCGGGATTTATTGCAGCCATTTCCTGTATTTTTTTGAACACCGGCGCATTCGCCGCGCCGCCAGAGGGCAAAGGCAAACCCGACAACCCAGGCCAGAGCCAGGGACAGGGGCAAAACAAAGGCGGCGGAAAAAACAATAACAACGGCAACGGCTCTGGAAAAGGCTATTCCGGTAGCGGCGGCGGATCAAACGGCAAAACCGGCAATTCCGATAGTTCCAGCGTCACGCTGCGCTTTGCAGGCATCACGGTCTCCACCGCCAGAACCTACGCACATGAATACGGTCTGGCGGGCTACAGCCAACTGCCGCCGGGCATCCGCAAAAACCTCGCACGCGGAAAGCCCCTGCCTCCAGGTATCGCCAAAAAATTGGTCCCAGGCCCAATGCTCGCTCGCCTCCCCGCCTATCCCGGGTACGAATGGCGAATCGCCGGCTCGGATCTTGTCCTTGTTGCCATTGCGACGGCTGTAGTCGCGGATGTGCTGATTGATGTGTTCGATTGATGAGCACGGCGGCGGTCGGACTGGAGGTCCGTGAGGTTCAATATCGCCCCCTCGAATTTCACTGTCCGCTCCATTCAGTTTGATACACTGCCTGACTGGGTGTCAGGCGTCTTCCTTCGCGCTGGCAGGTCAAAGCGCTGGTCGGGCCGCCGCGCGGAACCCCTACGTCCATGCAGACCAGCACCACCCACGCCCTCGACATTGCAGCCGCCATCATTTTTGCGCTGGCGCTGATCCACACCTTCACCGTCAAGCAGTTCGAGCGGCTATCGCACCGCTACCCTCGCCACGCCGGTTTGTTCCATCTTCTGGGCGAAGTCGAGATCGTCTTCGGCTTCTGGGCATTTGTGCTGCTTATCGTCATGGCGATGGCCGCCGGCGGCGCAGAAGCGCTCGCGTACGCCGAGTCTCGCAATTACACCGAACCGCTGTTTGTATTTGTCGTCATGGTAGTGGCGGCGTCCCGCCCGGTACTCCAGACTGTCATGGCCGCAGTCAACCTCATTGCCAGGAAGGTGCCCTTTCACACCTCCGTTGCGACGGCGTGGTTGGGCCTGGCCGCGGTACCGCTGATGGGATCGCTGATCACGGAACCGGCCGCCATGACCATCGCTGCCTTGATGCTCGCGCCGCAGCTGTTCCGGCCGGCAATTCCGGCTGTTCCCAAGTACTTCGCGCTTGGCGTGCTGTTCGTCAACATCTCGATCGGAGGAACCTTGACGGCCTATGCCGCCCCTCCCGTCTTGATGGTTGCCGCAACCTGGCAATGGGATTCCGCCTTCATGCTGGCAACCTTCGGCTGGAAAGCCGCGATTGCCGTCATCGTGAACGCGACCGTTGCGACACTCATGATGCGCAAGTATCTGCTGCAATTGCCAACTGAAAGCGTAGGCCGGTCGGAAAGGCCTCCCGTGCCGCTCTCGGTTGTTCTGGTCCATCTGGCCGTACTGGCGGCGGTCGTGGCACTGGCGCACCACCCTGTCGCGTTCATCGGCCTCTTTCTGCTGTTCCTGGGTTACACCCAGGCGTACGAACGGCATCAGAATCCGCTGATCATCAAAGAAGCGTTGCTCGTTGGGTTCTTCCTGGCTGGCCTGGTCATCCTGGGAGGCATGCAGGCCTGGTGGCTGCAGCCCATCGTCTCGAGCCTGGAACCGCTCGCGTTGTTTTTCGGATCTCTGTCGCTCACCGCGATCACCGACAATGCCGCGTTGACCTACCTGGGTTCGTTGATTGAGGGCATATCCGACGAATCGAAGTACATGCTCGTGTCGGGCGCGGTTGCCGGCGGCGGCCTGACGGTCATCGCCAACGCGCCGAATCCGGCGGGCGTGGCGCTGCTCAAGCGCGGGTTTTCAGACGAGACAATCAGCGTTGGCGGTCTGTTGCTTGGTGCGTTGGCGCCCACAGCCGTTGCGGCCGGCGCATTGCTGTTTTTGTAGGCTGTGTAGAAAGGGCCAGCACGAAATGCACGTGCACCACGAAATGTGCGTGCACCACGAGACGCGCGTGCACCACGAAACGCGCGTACACCACGCCATTTTGGGAACCTGGCTAGATGTAGGAACCTGAAGGCCCGCAAATGAGAAAGGCCGTCAGTGATTTCTCACTGACGGCCTTGGAACTACTGGTCGGGACGGCGGGATTCGAACTCGCGACCCCTTGCACCCCATGCAAGAGACGAAATAGATAGGACTTAACTTTCAACAACTTAGGCGCTTAGCTCGCTGCGAACCGTGCTCAACGCCGCTCTTTGACGCTCAGCGATGTCCCGCAAAAGTCCCGCGCGTAGACATCGCCCGTGGGGGGCTAAGACGCTCACCATTTAGGGCATGGACCGAACATTGCTGTTCGGGATTCTAGTTCTCCTGCCGTCAACTTACTGATTAGCAGTGTCCCTCCACTACTTAAGGACCGAATCTCGATACGCGGTTCGGCGGTGTGATGCAGTAAAACGACTGACTCACCCGTTCTTTGAAATACCTCAACAGGGGGGCCACACTTCGACTCAATGACAGTGAAGCCCTCCCTCATCAGTCGACCGCTATATCCAAACCATAGCGCTAAGCCGCACACAAGTTCCACGTACAGAAAGACTACAACGATGCGGGTCAACCACGACCACCGCCACAGCCGAGCGAAAAGGCCGTTGAATTCGACGCTTTTCCTGGCGAGAACACCGGCCGAGACCAGAACAATGGTAATGATGAAAAAATGAGCGAAAGCCAGTGCGCGGCTTGGCGAGGCCGTGAACGCAAGGACAACCGCGTAACAGCCTACGACAGTCACTAAGCTTCCCAAAGCCGTCCTCGGACTTAGGGAATAGAAACGTTGAATATGCCCCGAGGCGCCCAATACCGGAAAAATTACGAGTATTGCCGCGAACACAGATGCGTTTAGCACACTGGTGAAACCCATCTCCGACACTACCCGCGGCACCCCGGCAGCAATGTACTCACCTTGCCCATAAAAATATGCAACCAGCCACACATACAGTGGGATTGCTGCAATGACCCACTCCAGCGAAATGGAGTTTCTGTCCTTGTCAGATGTTTTCACACCATTGTCGAATCGCACGTGCCATTCCGCGGCCTGGCGCTCGACGCGGTTCGCGGCAATCCAAGCCATGAAATGATCGTGCTCGCCATTCAGGCCAGCCAGGATCTCGGCCAGCCCCTTGCCGCCGTAGGTGTCCAACGCGCCGTCCTGCAACTTGACCGCGCCGTGGCGGACCAGATATTCCGCTGCGCCGTCCGCTCCCTTGGACAGGTGCGCCTGCATGTAGGCGGTTGCGCTGATGCCTTTGAGCGGCGCGAACTGGTCGAATATGCCTTGCACCAGCTTGGCCTGCCACCGGTCGGATGCCTTGGCCAGGCGCTCCTTGATGGGCTCCTGCTCCGCCCATGCGCCGATCTTCCCCAGGAACTTGTTGCGCTGGCGGCGCTCGATGTCGGACAGAGATTCGCCCGGCCGCGCAATCTTGGCGCCGCTCCTTGGATTCATCGAAGCCGCGGTGCGCCGGGTCCATCTGGTCGATCACGAACACCGGGCCGCTGAAGGGCGAGGCCGTGCAATTCTTCACGGGCAAACCTCTGGAGAACGCCCACAGGGCGATGGCGGACGTCAAAGGCGGCATGGACGTCTACTTCACCATCCAGGACCTGCAGCGCGCGGAGGCCTGACCATGCCCCCTAAATGAACCGAAAGGATCGCAGACTGGAACAGCGCATCGAAAGCCGGCGGCGCAGCCGTGCGCGCCGCGAGGAGCGGCCCAAGACCGCACCCATGATGGTCGGCGCTGAGATCGTCATGCGCCCGCTCGAGCAGCTGTTCGACGAACTGGACCGCACGGGCAAGGTGTCGGTCAACGCGCGCGGCCACCCCGATTTCCTTGCGCGCGACGGCTATCGATACGAGGCCGCGCCCGCGATCGAGGGCGGCACTTTGAAATGTGGGAGACGCGACACGGAAAGCAACTGCCCGTCCAGCCCTTGCGGGATCTGCACGTGGCCCTGCACTACATCGTTCCTGTGCAGGAACGGACCATCGAAGCTTTGCGCCACACGCTTCCCATCCTGCGCCGGGTTATGGCACCCGAGGATCAAGGGGATTTGTTCATGCAGACACGAATCAAGTCTCTGATGGCGGGTCCGCGCGTATGACGACGACTAAATGTCCACTTGTGCTGAAAGAGCCTGACCAGGCCTGGATAGACGCGTTCGCCGCGCGCGGCCCGCGCGTTGGCGACTTTGGCGCGACGACGGGCTGGAAAGTGCTGTCATTGACCGCCCACCGATTGCGACCGTCTCCAGGCGACCAACAGGGCAAAGGCCTTATGCCGTACTTGTTGCGAGCGGGCCTTGTCGTTCGATGCCGCTTCAAGAAGATCCGCAATTTCTGCATCGATCGGAAATCCTTCTTCCAACCAAGCGATAGCGAGAGAGGGCCAATGGTCCGAAAACCAGTGCGGGGCCAAGCCCTCCACGACCATCAACCGGTCTGCTTTACCGGCATCTTTCGCAACAGCAAGCCGGCTTTCAAGGCCAGTCACAAGCGAGGGATTCCTATCCATGGCGCCCGTCCATTCTGAAATCAGCATCCTATCCGAATGGGGCAAGAGACGGCAGCGCGTCGCGCGCCGGGATCTGATCGAGCAGGCAGAAGGCGCCCACGCGCGGGGCGCCAACCATGGACGCAGTCCAAGAGGATCAGATAAATGTCCGACATTTCTCCGCGATTCATCCGAGTCGGCAAAGCGCCGGCGTACCTCGGCATGTGCCGCCGCGTGTTCACCCAGGAAGCACGCCCGCACCTGACCGAAATCAGCATCGGAAAGCAAGGAATTGCCTTCGATCGACGCGAGCTGGACCGCTTCGCGGACGAATACGCAACATTGAAGGCGATTGACAAGGCAGCCCCTGCGGGCAACGATCAACCCCGCAGCGAGCGCCGCCATAGCAAAGGAGTTACACAACTATGGGGCAAAAGAGGCTCACCGGCCTCACGCTCAGGGACGGCGTCTGGCACATCGACAAGCAGGTCAAAGGCGTTGGACGCATTTGCGAAAGCACTGGCGTCAGCGAGCGGGAAAAAGCCGAGGAATATCTCGTCTTCCGCTTAGAACAACTGCAGCAGACCAAAGTATTCGGTGTGCGCGAGTCGCGGACCTGGCGTCAAGCCGCGACCCGTTTTCTGGAGGAGTATCAGCACCAGCGGTCCATCTGGTTGTCGGCAATCTACCTCAAGCAGTTGGCCCCCTACATCGGCGATCTATTCGTGACGAAATAGACGACGAGGCGCTGCAGCCTTATGTGGAAGACCGGCAAGAAGCTGGCCGGTCAAACCGCACGATCAACATCGCACTACAGCGTGTCGTCCGCATTCTGAATTTGTGCGCGCGAAAGTGGCGGGACGACCAAAAGCGTCCGTGGCTCGACTCCGTGCCAATGATTGAAATGCTCAGCGAGAAGAAAAGCCGTCAGCCCTACCCTCTTTCCTGGGACGAGCAGGCGGTGTTATTCAAGGAGCTGCCCGATCACCTTCTGGCGATGGCGCCTTACAAAGTGAACACCGGCTGCCGCGAGCAGGAACTTTGCAAACTGCGCTGGGAATGGGAAATCGAGGTTCCCGAGCTTGGCACCCAGCGTGTTTCTGCTGCCCGCTGATTTTGGGGGCCGTTTCGAAGATTCGGGCGTCAAGAATGGCGAAGAACGTCTGGTTGTGCTGAATGACGTGGCGCGCTCCGTCATCCGAAAACAACGCGGCCAAGATGAGGAATGGGTATTTCCTTATGAGGGACGGCCTCTGCGCCGGATGAACGACACGGCCTGGCGCAATGCGCGAAAGCGCGCTGCGGCCAAGTGGCAGGAATTACACAAGCGCGCACCGCACCCCGGTTTTGCCAAACTGCGGGTGCACGACCTGAAACATACGTACGGGAGAAGGCTTCGCGCAGCCGACGTTCCAGAGGAGGATCGCAAGGCCCTGATCGGGCACACCGACGGCGGCATTACCTCGCATTACTCGGCAGCGGAGTTGTCCAAGCTGATCGAGCATGCAAACAAGGTATCTGCTACCGATTCGCGCAGTCCGGCGTTGACGGTGTTGAAGCGGCGAGCTGCATAAAGTCCCGCAAATGAGAAAGGCCGTCAGTGATTTCTCACTGACGGCCTTGGAACTACTGGTCGGGACGGCGGGATTCGAACTCGCGACCCCTTGCACCCCATGCAAGTGCGCTACCAGGCTGCGCTACGCCCCGAAAGAAAAAGAGTATAGCAGAACTAAAAAATGTTTGCACGCATTGGTGCAAAAAAAGTGCTGAATACTCGAAAAAATTTTTGCGCTTTGCGTGCGCCCTTCGCAAGACTGCGTGTGATGAGCCGGCGCGCACAAAGCGCAAGGCACTACGTTGTGCAGAGCGCGCGGCCGGGTGAAGGCCATCGCGCGCTGCGGGTACTGATATCAAGCTTTGGATTTCAAGCGAAGAACCGCGGTGACAGCGGCTCAGGCGGCAGGCGCCGTGTGCGTCGTGCTGCTGGCAGCGGGCGCAGTGGCCGCGGTGCCCAATGCTTCGGCGAGCATCGCGGACACGTTGCCGAGCTCATTGCGCAACGACTGCATCTCGGTGCCCGACAGGCGCACGGCGGCGTCCTGATCGTGCGGCACGTCGCGCGCGTCGCCCAAGCGATTGCGCGCGCCGCTGATCGTGAAGCCTTGTTCGTAAAGCAACGAACGGATGCGGCGGATAAGCAGCACTTCGTGATGCTGATAGTAGCGGCGGTTGCCGCGGCGCTTCACGGGCTTGAGCTGCGTGAATTCCTGTTCCCAGTACCGCAAGACATGAGGCTTGACGCCACACAGGTCGCTGACTTCGCCGATGGTGAAGTAACGCTTGGCGGGAATGGGCGGTAGGGTAACGGTGGATTCAGTACGTGTCATAAGCGGATTTTATGCGCGCGATGCGTGGGGCGCCGATAACAATTACCGACAAAGCGTATCACTCCGCGGCCTCTGGTGCTGCGGGAACGGCCTGCTCCACCACGCTCTTGAGTTTCTGGCTGGCGTGGAACGTGACCACGCGCCGCGCCGCGATGGGAATGGTTTCTCCGGTCTTGGGGTTGCGACCAGGGCGCGGCGGTTTGTCGCGCACCTGGAAGTTGCCGAAACCCGAGAGCTTGACGGAATCACCGCGCGCCAGGGCGTCGCGGATTTCCTCGAAGAACGTATCGACGATGTCCTTGGCTTCGCGTTTGTTCAGGCCGACCCGCTCGAAGAGCAGTTCGGCCAGCTCAGCCTTGGTGAGGGTGCGTTGCTCGGCAAGCATACTGGTCCCCATGTTCAGCCACGTTGGCGCGCGCCGTGCGCGGCAACCAGGGCTTCCTTGATGCGCGCAAGGCAATCCGCCACGCGGGCTTCGTCCAAAGTGACCTCAGTGTCCTGTAGCCAGAAACGGAACGCAAGGCTTTTCTCGGCGACGGGTTCGCTGCCTTGCGCCTTGTCACGCCACACGTCGAACACGCGCGCATCCTGCACTACGGCCAGTTGCGCGTCGGCCTTGACGGCAGCGGCAACGGTGTCGAGCATGGACTGTACGGTCACGTCCTCATCGACCCACAGCGCCAGGTCGCGCACGACGACGGGCTGACGCGAGAGCTCGCGCACCTGCGGCAATTCGCCTTCGGACAATGCGTCCACGTCCAGTTCAAACACCACCGGCGCATGCGCCAGGTCGGCCTGCTGCGCCCAGCGCGGATGCAGTTCGCCGATCCAGCCGACCTGCTTGCCGTCCAGCATGACGCGCGCGCCACGGCCGGGATGCAGGGCGGGATGCGCCGCTGCCTCGAAACGCAGGCGGCGGCCGCGGGCGCCGAACAGCGACTCGACGTCCATCTTCACGTCGAAGAAATCGACGTGGCGCGTGGGCACGCCCCACTGCTCTTCCACCGCCGGGCCCCATGCGGCGCCCGCGAGCTTCATGGGCTGGCGCACGCCGGCCACTTGCAGCGGACCGTCTTCGGCCGAGGCATCGCGGAAAAACACGCGGCCCAGTTCGAACAGGCGCACGCGCGACTGCTTGCGGTTGGCGTTGTGACGGATGTTGGCGACCAGACCGCCGATCAGGCTGGAACGCATGACCGACAGATGGCTGGCGATCGGATTCACAAGGCGCACGGGGTTGTCGTTGCCCGCGAAATCGCGTTCCCAGTCGGCTTCGACGAAGCTGTAGTTCACGACTTCCTGGTAGTCCTGGGCAGCCGTCAGACGGCGCAGCGCATGCGCGCCGCGGCGCACTTCGGGCTGCGAAAACATCTTGGCGCGCGCCATCGGCGGCACGTCGGGAATGCTTTCGAAGCCGTAGATGCGAGCCACTTCCTCGATCAGGTCTTCTTCGATTTCCAGGTCGAAACGGAACGACGGCGGGTTGACGATGAAGTCGTCGCCTTCGACCGAGTAGTCCAGGCCCAGGCTGCCGAAGATCGTGGCGACCTGCTCGCGTGTGACCGGCACGCCCAGCACGCGGTGGCAGCGCGCCAGGCGCATGCGCACCGGCGGACGCTGGGGCAGATTGACGATCTGGTCGTCGATGGGGCCGACCTGACCGCCGCAGATGTCGACGATGAGGCGGGTGATGAATTCAATGTGCTCGGGAATGCTGGCGTAGTCGACGCCGCGTTCGAAGCGGTGGCTGGCTTCGGAGCTGAACTTGAAGCGGCGCGCGCGGCCGGCAATGGCTTGCGGCCACCAGAACGCGGCTTCGAGGTAGATGTTCTGCGTGTCGAGCGTCACCGAGGTGGCTTCGCCGCCCATGATGCCGGCCAGGCTTTCGACCTGCTCGCCAGCGACGACCACGCCGACCTTCGGATCCAGCGTGACGGTCTGGCCGTTCAGCAGTTCAAGGGTTTCGCCTTCACGCGCCCAGCGCACGGCGATGTCGCCGCCGATCTTATCCAGATCGAAGACGTGCGACGGACGGCCCAGTTCGAGCATGACGTAGTTGGAGATGTCGACCAACGCGGACAGCGAGCGTTGGCCGGCGCGCTCGAGGCGCGTCTTCATCCATTCGGGCGTCGCCGCGCGGGCGTTCACGCCGCGGATGACGCGGCCGCCGAAACGGCCGCAGAGGTCGGGCGCCTCGATCTTGACGGGCAGGCGCTCGTCGAGCGTGACGGGCACGGCGGCCGCGGTGGGCACCGACAGCGGCGCGCCGGTCAACGCGGCCACTTCACGCGCCACGCCCAGGATCGACAGGCAGTCGGCGCGGTTGGGCGTCAGCTTGAGCGTGAACAGCGTGTCGTCCAGGTCCAGCGCTTCACGGATGGACTGGCCGGGGACCATGTCGGCGGGCAGCTCGAGGAGCCCCGCATGGTCTTGCGACAGACCCAGTTCGCGGGCCGAGCAAAGCATGCCGGAAGACTGCACGCCGCGCATCTTGGCGACGCCGATCTTCATGCCGCCGGGCAGTTCTGCGCCCACGCGGGCGAGCGGCACTTTCAGGCCGGCAGCAGCGTTGGGTGCGCCGCAGACGATCTGCAGGCGTTCACCGGAGCCGTCGTCGACCTGGCAGACGCGCAGCTTGTCGGCGTCAGGGTGCGGCGCGATCTCGACGATGTGCGCGACGACCACGCCGGTGAATGCCGGTGCAGCGGGCTCGGTTTCTTCGACTTCCAGGCCGGCCATCGTGAGCCGGTGCGCGAGTTCATCGGTTGCGATCGGAGGATTGACCAGCGTACGCAGCCAGGATTCGGGAAATTGCATGATCAGCCGTCTGTTATTCGTTGAACTGGCGCAGGAAGCGCAAATCGCCTTCGTAGAACTGGCGCAGATCGTTGACGCCGTAGCGCAACATGGTCAGGCGCTCGAGCCCGGAGCCGAAGGCAAAGCCGATGTAGCGCTCGGGATCCAGCCCGAAGTTGCGCACCACCTGCGGATGCACCTGGCCGGATCCGGAGATTTCGAGCCAGCGGCCGCGGTTGGGACCCGAGGTGAACATCATGTCGATCTCGGCGGACGGTTCCGTGAACGGGAAGAACGACGGACGGAAACGCACGACCAGATCGTCGCTTTCAAAGAAGCAACGCAGGAAATCGGTGTACACGCCCTTCAGGTCGGCAAACGAGATGTCCTCGGCGATCCAGAGCCCTTCCACTTGGTGGAACATGGGCGAGTGCGTGGCATCGCTGTCGACGCGGTAGGTGCGCCCCGGCGCGATGACCTTGATGGGCGGCTTGTTCATGCGGGCGTAACGCACCTGCATGGGGCTGGTGTGCGTGCGCAGCAGCAGCGGCAGGCCGTCCGCGTCGTTCATGTCGACGTAGAACGTGTCCTGCATGGAACGCGCCGGATGGTCCAGCGGGTTGTTCAAAGCGGTGAAATTGGTCCAGTCGTTTTCCACTTCGGGGCCGTCGGCCACGTCGAAGCCAATGGAACGGAAGATCTCTTCCACACGTTCCCAGGTCCGGATCACCGGATGGATGCCGCCCGGCGCGCGACCGCGGCCCGGCAGGGTGACGTCAATGGTTTCGGATGCCAGACGGGCATCCAGCTCCGCCTGCGCCAGTTCGGCGCGGCGCGAGTTCAGAAGCTCTTCGATCTTCTGCTTGGCCTGGTTGATTCGCGCGCCCGCTTCTCGCTTCTGCTCGGGATCGAGCTTGCCCAGGCCTTTGAGCAGCACCGTCAAGGCGCCTTCCTTGCCCAGGAAGCGAGCTTTTGCGTTCTCAAGTGCGGCGGCGTCCGAGGCCGCGGCGAACCGTTCTTGCGCCTGGTCTACCAGGTCGTCAACCAATCGAGTCATGAAATCCAGCCTTCAAAACGCAAACGGGGCTATTACAGCCCCGTTTGCAGCGATGCGCGATGAGTTAAAGCGCGCGATCAGGCAGCCAAGGCAGCCTTGGCTTGCTGCACGATGGCGGCAAAGCCGGCCTTGTCGCGCACGGCCAGATCGGCCAGGACCTTACGGTCGAGTTCGATCGAAGCCTTCTTCAGGCCAGCGATGAACACGCTGTAGCTGACGCCATGCTCGCGGACGGCCGCGTTGATACGCGTGATCCACAGAGCGCGGAACGTGCGCTTCTTGTTACGACGGTCGCGGTAGGCGTATTGGCCAGCGCGCATGACTGCTTGCTTGGCAATACGGAACACATTACCGCGGCGGCCACGGTAACCCTTGGCGGCGGCAATGACTTTCTTGTGACGTGCGCGGGCAGTTACGCCGCGTTTGACGCGAGGCATAGTAGATCTCCCTTAGATCAAGCGAAAGGCATCATGGCCTTGACGGAGGCCACGTTGGAGTCATGAACCGCTGCAGAGCCGCGCAGTTGACGCTTGGCCTTGGTGGTCTTCTTGGTCAGGATGTGACGCTTGAACGCCTGACCACGCTTGATGGAGCCGCTGCCGCGCACCTTAAAGCGCTTGGAAGCGCTTTTCTTGGTTTTCATCTTGGGCATGATGATTCCCTAAACTAAAACACGCATTGTTGATTTACATGACGCCAGGTGCTTGACGCCAAAGACGCCAAAACTTGTAGACCTGTTGCCACTTCTGGGGGTCGCAACCAACGATTTTTGAACTGCAACGTTGATTCGCGGATCTTTCCCGAAGGCGGACAAATAGCTACCCACATCCGGAAAAGCCTTTGATTATATGGTGATTTCCTGGACTTTGTCGAGTCGGAGAGTGCTCCGCGAACAACGGGGACAGGAGGCGGGGATCATACGGCTGTTCGCCGGTACTGCACCGCCTGGGCGACGTGACTGGCCGCGAGCACGGCCTGGCCGTCCAGGTCCGCGATCGTGCGGGCCACACGGAGCGCCCGGTGCATGGCCCGGGCGGAGCCAGTCAGGCGCCGCATGGCTTGATGCAACAGCGCCTGCGCGTCGGCTTCCATGACGCAGAACTCGTCCAGCTCGGCCCCGGCCAGCGCGGCGTTGATCTTGCCCTGCCGGGCAAGCTGACGCTCGCGGCAACGGACGACGCGCTCCCGGACAGCCTGAGACGCTTCGCCCGGCGGCGCGGTCATCCAGGCGGGATCGGAGGGAGGAAGGGCAACATGCAGGTCGATCCGGTCAAGCAGCGGCCCCGAGATTTTGCCCGCGTAGCGCGCCACCTGATCCGGCGTGCAGGTGCACGCCCGCGCCGGATGGCCCCGCCAGCCGCAAGGACACGGATTCATCGCCGCGACGAGCTGAAAACGCGCGGGAAACTGCGCCGCGTGCAGCGCCCGGGAGATGACCACCCTACCCGCTTCCAGGGGCTCTCGCAGCGCCTCGAGCGAGCGGCGGCTGAACTCGGGCAGTTCGTCCAGGAAGAGGACGCCGTGATGCGCCAGGCTGATTTCGCCGGGACGCGGCCGCCCGCCCCCGCCCACCAGCGCCGCCACCGACGCCGAATGATGCGGCGCCCGGAAAGGCGGCTGGCCGGTCACCGCATCGGGCATGCCGGCCATTGCCGCCACCGCAGCCGCTTCCAGCGCCTGGCTCCGCTCGAGCGGCGGCAGCAGGCCCGGCAGGCGCGCGGCCAGCATGCTCTTACCCGCGCCGGGCGGCCCCAGCATCAGCAGGCTGTGCCCGCCTGCCGCCGCGACTTCCAGCGCGCGCCGCGCGCCGGGCTGGCCGCGCAC
This sequence comes from Achromobacter animicus, assembly GCF_040775605.1. Lineage (NCBI taxonomy): Bacteria > Pseudomonadati > Pseudomonadota > Betaproteobacteria > Burkholderiales > Alcaligenaceae > Achromobacter > Achromobacter animicus. Next base: position 2,156,010 of record NZ_JAYGJK010000001.1, on the reverse strand, counting down.
GTCGGACAGGCACGGGACGGGCGCAACCGGAGGCCACGGTGCGGGCACGGCATCGGGCAGCAGCGACGCGCCCGCAGCATGGGCCGCCACGTCCGCCAGGCAACGCGCCGACAGGACGCGCAACCCCGGGACCCAGGCGGCCTGCTCGGCGCTGCCAGCCGGCAGGATCAGCGTGGCATCGGGCGCGTCGCGGGCGACGCTCAAGGCGATCACCAGCGGCGCGGCGACCGGCACGAGGGCGCCGGTGAGGGACAGTTCGCCGGCGAGCACCAGGCGGGAGAGCGCGGGATCGGGCGCACGAGGCTGATCTGCGCGACGCTCGCCCGCAAGTCCCGCGGCATGTGCGCCGAGGCTGTCGCCGGCAGGTTCGTTGGAAGTGCCGTCGGGATCTTTGCCGGGATGCTCACCGGGACGTTCGCCAGGAAGTTCGCCGGAGCGCCCGGCGCAGCGATCTGCGGACTGTTCACCCGAATCCCCACTGGAACGTCCGCCCCGCTGCCGGCCCGCCTGCGCGCCATCTTGCGCAGGCGCGGCCAATTGACCGGACGCTAGCAGCACGCCCAGCGCGATCGGCAGATCGAAGCGGCCGGACTCCTTGGGCATGTCTGCCGGCGACAGATTGACGGTGATGGCGGAGTACCTGCAAGTAGCGCAAAAACAGACAAGAGAAAACTCAATGTAATCAACGATCACGGCTATCGCATGAATGTCCATTCAATCGTTCAACTCGATGGACGGATCAATGGCCTCTTGTCCATTGGCACGATGCTGCTTACGGCAAAGCCGGAGGAATTGACACGCTATCTAATTCCCGCATGAACTTCGTATACGAAACATTCAATGCTGAGCACCACATCCGTAACTCCACGACGTCTAACCGCCTCTGGCCTCTCTCGCACTTGCTGACGAACGATTGCGTCTCCTCCAGCGCCGCCGCGAGATCTTCCTGCGTCATCTTGACGCTCTCCCGAGCTGCGATGAGAAGCTTCAACATTTGCCCGTAGTTGTAGGTGTAGATCGACTTGTCCATGTGTGTGCCAGCGCTGTTGACTGGCACAAAGGTTGAAGTTCATTTCAAAATAGTCCAAAATCGACTATTCTTAGTGGTATATCGTGAATCAACCATGGACGGAACCACACGTGAGTAGGCATAGCATGAGTCGGGCCCTGGACGCGCTTATGGGACCGAAGGCGCCACATAACCCAGCACTGCATGAAGACGGCTTCTCCTGGGGAAAACAGATCGGCGAGCCCGAAAACCTTTCTGGGGTCGGGCTCATCCAGGCGATGCTCATAGCGGGCGGGGTCACAGCTCTACGACTTGGGACGTCCGGCCTGACTTATGTCGACGGCACTGATACGTACGTCGTGGATGAGCGGCCCGTCAGCGTTCGAGTTCTGGACGCAGACAAGCTGCTCGAGCTAATGGGTACCGATTTCGCTCGCGAGCATCAGGCGAGATTCACAGAGCTAGATTCAGGTTTCGAATGCTTCATGGCTGGTAGCAGCGCCACCGGGCGCACAAAGGGGGTAGCTTCGATTCGGGCTTGGCTCTTGCACCAGGCATCAAAGGAAAAGGGGGCGTGACGAGTCAATCATCACAAAGAATGCCATCTAATATCCCTGTGAGAAGGTCGATCTAACTCCCACCAAGCGGGTGATAGGACAGCTAGCCCAGCGGGACTGGGACTTAGGCGCGGGATACTGGCACGCGGTGTTGAGCCTGCTTTGCTGTGCTAGCCAGATGCACAACGAGCACCTGGCTGCCGCGCCGCGCAACCTTGTGGAAGAGTCAATAATTGATCTGGCCGATTAGACCGGAGTCCGCGACGAATGAAAGGTGGCAGAGCATATTCTGAAGCCTCACGGGCGTGGCGAAGCCCGGCGTCCATTCTAGCTTCAATGAATCCCCCCTCATTGGTTCATCTTCCCTTCAACACTTGCCGCCTGATGTACCACTCAATTGCGGGCAACTGTTCAAGCACTACCGGTTCGAGTGAAACTGCGGCCGGCTCCTCAGCCAAATCGTTGCTATGCCTCAAATCTCCCTCCTTGCCCTCGACTTAGAAGGGACCTTGATTTCAAATGCGATCAGCCAGATCCCCCGCCCGGGGCTTTCGAGCTTCTTGATCAGCTGTCGCGCGCTCTTTCCGCGCATTGTCATGTACACGACGGTGAGCGAAGCCCGCTTTCGCGCAATAGCGCGCTTACTCGTCTCCGAAGGCGAAGCGCCAGACTGGTTTGCGGAGCTTGAAGTAGTCGATTGGAACGGGCAAACGAAGGACCTGGCTCTGATTCCCAGTGCCGCTCTTGAAGACTGCCTTCTCGTGGACGACTTCGAAGGCTACGTACACCGCGGGCAGCGCGAACAATGGGTGAGGGTTGCTTGCTTTAGCCACCCCTACGTTACGTCGGACCGGGAGTTGGAGAACACCCTCCACGAGCTGAGGCACCGGATCAACCATAGTCGAATCGCAACGCCTGCTGGCGACTCATGGCATAACTGGTTCGATGCGAAGAGGATGGCGCCTGATTTCATGCTGCAACACGAGCAACCGGCAGACGAGGAGCGCAATCCGGCTTGGAAAACGGAAAAGACAGATCAGGCTAAAGGCGGTCCACTTAAGAGGCGTTGATCGGGCCGGCTGGCGCAGTCCCTTGACAAACTCCTCTGGAATGTCCGCTTCTTGGTAGGAATTGGGAGCAGCCTAAATTATCAAAGGCATGCCGCCCCCCCCCCCAATACCAAAGTAATTTTTTGGGCGATACCAAAGTAAATTTGAAAGGGCAGTGGCTGCCTACTTATATCGTAAATGGAATCGGATCCTCCCTGCTATCTAGTATGTGGAGGCTCGAACGACCTGCACCCTTCATCGCTGAGCCGATGTGATTGTCGGAGCCATTAAATCCACAAATAAGTCCACCAAGTGCTCACTGATCGCGAGCACTCCCGACGATGAAAGCTCACCAGACTCTACAGCCCCGTCATGGAAAAACTGAAAGCAAACTCGCTCAACCACTGCATTTAGTTTTGGAAATGCTTTGCGCAGATCGTCAGAAGCATTACCACGCGACTGGAGTTCGAGACGCACACTTGCCTGGCCGTCCAGAATAGGTCCAGAGGCTTTAATCTTGCGAACCGTCAGATTTCCGATCCCCGGGGCCGAGCGAATGATGTGCATAAGACTCAGCACATCAAAACGCGAGACCGCCACCGACATGCCCGCATTCAGGACGCTAGAAAAAGCGTCTACAAACGACCGTACCGAACGAGGAGCGTTGATCAGCACCATCACGTAACGCCCCTCTTCCAAGACCAGCAGATAGAACCGGAAGATGGTGTACCGCACAGTCTCAACTTGCTGAACGTGCCCGAACGGATCCACGACGGACTCATGCTGAACAAACCGCTCAATGTAACGCGCCTCGAGCCGTTTCCCCCGAGCCTCCAACAACTCAAAGCCTAAACTGTTGTGCAGCGTGAAAGGTGCCTTAGACAATCGGGCGGCGATTGCCCGCATTCCCAGATCGGCATTCAACTCAATCCATTTTGTCTTCGCCGTTGCCATGTCGCAATCCGCCTCACAGCTTTCTTATAACCGCGCGCGCCGCATCTTCAATGCGTCGTCCGAGGCTGGTGTCCTCACCGTGGGCCAACCCGGTTCGGGATTTATTGAAACTCCAATCTTCTTGAATCTTGTAGAGTCCGCGAGGTAAATAGGAAAACCTCGTACACGTCTCTGGCTCGGAGAACTGCGCCTCGAATTCATAGAGATCCGGCGATTCTTTGCTCTCCGATATTGCCTGCCACACGATCTTCCATAGATAGAAGCCCTTGGCAAAAAGTCCACGCAACTCCTCTGTTTGTAGCACACCTTCACCCTTCAGAGAGGCTTTCGTGATATGAACACCAAGGTCAATTGTCGTCCCGGCATCGTCGTCGTCACCGTCCGCTTTCAGCTTCGGCTTGTACACGAATGCATCCGTGACGTCGTGCAACTTAAACCCCTTCACGCCTTTTATGAGTTCGATGAAAAACTCCGACCGCTTAGCGGGGTCGATAATGTGTTCGAGCGACACCTCATCAATTTCCAGGCCGTCCACATTATTTTTCTCAACGTCAGCTATCAACGTTCGAGTCCAGTCATCCACGTTATCATTATGCGGACCACTAATCTGAATAGATCGCGCCGAGGCCTCCACAGTTATGATGGCCTCTTTCGCGACCACCTGCCGAAACTCCGTGTGATTGAACTGAGTAACTTGATATTTAATGACGATATCAAAGTTCCCATTTCTTCTAACCCGGACGTCAGCCGAATCCCCACCCGCTTTAATAGCCTTGCACAGTTTATGTGCCGACGCTTCGAATTGGCCCAAATCTAGGGCTTTTGCGGTCACTCTCAATGAGGAGAGGCGTTCCCGACGCACAGGCGATCCGAATAGCTTCGCTAGCGTCTGATAGTCCTGGTAGTCATGAGAAAGGCGTGAATAGTAATCCGCGAGACTACGTCGTGAAGACCCCTTCGAAACGATTATGCCGCGGCTAATAAACAATTCGCGAAGGTGATGATTCGTAACGGTTGTAAGGTTTAGAGCATCAAAGAGGGCCTTGTCGCCCGCACTGTAAATTGCCATTCACACCCCCTTCTTTTCCCAGCCCAGTTCAATCCTTGAGAACGTCTTCTTCTCTATTTCAAGGACATCCAATTGAATCGCTTCGAGCATTTCGCGCTTGGCCAAGTCAAAACCCCAGTCTCGCAGATATGCATCTATCGCTCGAACAAAGTTACTACGAACTTCTGGGTGAGGTTCATGGTGCGCCACCCGGATACGCAACGACTGTCCTGCTTGGGGTATCTGATAGGTCGCCAAACTATCGAACAGATATATGAACTCGGCCGAACTACTACCTGGGCGGTTGTAGTAAATGACATATCCAGGGCCGTGTCGCTCAAGGGTGGTGCGACTCTTCTCGTCGAACTTCACCACAGTGTCGTGCCGGATTATCAAAAACGGCCCTGAAATAAGCTCAATGGTGGCAGGCGCTTCGTCAGCCCTCACCAGGACGCGATGCCTCCGCAACTCGGGATAAAAGAACTGGTACGAAGATTCTGGAAAAGTACCCTCTCGATGTAGCCGATTCGCATCCGAAATAATGGTTGTCATGTAATTGATCAGCAGAGGATCAATTACATGAAGTAGCATATCTGGCTCAAGCGGTAAATTCTCCGTTCGAATACCGTTTTCGTCGCGCCCAGATTTCTTAGGGTTGAATATTTCAAAAAAGTTTTTGTGGTATTCGGCGTCGTGATTATAAACGAACAAAGCGCCCCGTATCTCGCTGTCGCCCGTTTCAAGATCGTACCTATTCGACCATTCCTCACTCGATCGGGCACAGTCAATCGTTTGCGCGAGAGATTTTAGAGCGGAGCGCACTGGGCCGCCCGAAATGCTGGCCGCGGCATAGCTTTTTAAATCCATATTCATCAGAATCCGTCGATTCAAATAGGGATCCACGTAGCTAAATACAACATCGACAGGGTGCGAGTGGCTTGGTTTATCGGAGCCCGCATGCTTGCCGACTTTCACGCACGTAAAGTTTTGGTCCATTAGAGCCACCCGTTTCCACTTGAACCAATCGAATATTTCACGAGAAATTCGATTCGCCATCTCCGCCGTAGGCGCTGTTTCCCCACCACTCATCCCGTCTCCTACGCTGGGCAGCTACCGATCGAGGCATCCGCCAAGCAAAATTTTGTCACCCACCGCAAGTCGAGAACGCAGACCGCTCAGCGGCTTCCTGCACGGCATCCCGACCAGAGCCACTGCAAAAATCATCGAAAAAATGCATCCGGAACGGCTCTCTTAACAACTTCCAAGGTATACCAAATCTGTAAGATTTAGTAAATAAAAAGTTCAAGCTATCGATCTGCCTTCGGAATTATCTCAACATGGGCACGACGCGCCGTTGGCAGTGGCGACTCATATCGTAAGTGCGATCGGGAGCCTCGATGTCCTGCTAATGCACAATTGAAAAAGAGCAGGCGTTGAGCCATCCCTCTTGTGGTGTGACGATGCTGAGCCATATCTTCAGAGTCGACGAGTTCCCCGAGTCGGCATCACCCGCGCAAAAATTCGCACGCTAATCCTCGCACCCCACTGGCCGAAATGCCCAAATCTCAATAGGCGCAAATTGTAGTTGCTTGGTGGGTCCGCCGGTGTAGGACGTAACGACGCGTTCAAGTGGTCAACATCCAGTTGCCCGGCGTGGAGCCCACCACTGATCGCGCATGAGCGTGCTTCTCAGGCATCACAGATTCAGCACCCCAACCTCAGCCACAATGTCCAGTGAAGGCAGACAGACAAGCTCGCTGCGCGCGTTGCTCATCGCAGTCAGGCAGTAGCTAAGTGACCGGCGTCCAAAAGGATTGCCTGAGCGAGTCCGTATTCTTCTAGGCTTGGCGCTTTCGTGTGTTGTTATCACCGCGCATCGGTAAAGCGACTGCCGATGAGCACTGCAAATGGGCTCATGGCCGTCTTCCAGCCGAAGGCCGGCCTCACTGACTTGGCGAGAGCACTGCTCAGCGCCGCGGTCTCAAGAGCCTTAGACGGCTAACCGGTGGCGAGGTATCTCGCGTCTCGATGATCTTACGCGGCTGTATGTTCGAGCTCTTATGGCCTGGGCCGTGTAGATCACGCGCTTGATGCCAGGCAGAGATGGCTTTTGTTGAGTCCCCAATACGGGGATTGCATCAACTATTCGTGCCCTTTAGCTCAATTGTCGATGTAGCACGGCAGTGTGTTAACAAGCAATACTTTCGACCCACCCGGCGCATTGCACAACGGGGGATTCTCCACCGAGCTAATCAACTGGTTACCGTAGCAAAACCAGGCATCGCCATCCCCCACAGGAACATCAACAAGCTCTCCGGGCTTGATCACGTCATTTTTCTCCCCACGTTCGTTGGGCGGCACATTGATCGGTCCAATTCTCATATTAATATAAATAGTTCTATTAAGAGAATTTTTAAAAGTTATGTTTGCCATTGCGACTCTCCGTAGCCATCACTAAAATATTTCCCTAAGGGCATAGTTTATTTTTACTATCGCAGGGTAAGTCGCCACAAACGACAGCACAAACGAATTGAGACCCATAAAATAGGCATTACTGAGGTGAAACAAGAAAAACCCCATTAAGCTCATAGCCAATAGCGAGTCAGGCATGACAAGTACTAAGGGAAACATCATTTCCGTAATGATCACCAACCAACCAACCACCAACGAGATCTTTGGGTGGCGCATCAGCAGACGCGCAGCCCAGGGGTTGCCGAAATTCGCAGTGTTCATTACACCCTTAACTGCTTCGCCGCCGCGCCAAACAGGTGAGATTATCTTTGACGCCCCAGCAAAAAAATACGCTAAAACGGCCTGCCCGCCGATTAAAATTATGCCCGCGTAGGCCAGATAATCGTCATTTCCAACCATTCCTAGAGAAACAATCAAGGTTCCGGAAGTCACCACCAAACCCATTTGGTCGGAGCCGTCCCCTCCGAAGCACGCGCGATAGTTGGTCCAAGCACAGCAACAAAAGAGAACTGTCAAAAGCATTGATAGCAACAAATAATTACTCGAAAACAACACTCCAACACCGCAAGCTATTCGCAAGATCTGAACCGCGGCGAATGACGGAGCCGCACCGAAAGCTGAACTTAAGGCAGGCCCGAGTCGCATAGTGATTCCTGATCGGAGGCGCAACACATGCCACGCTAGCAATCCAGTTCGTAAAAAGAGGCGGCGATTAGCCAACCACTCCATGCCGGATAGAATTGCCCAGCAGCCGACAAAGATCTTCGTGATCTCAAGGAAGACCGCACTCGACATGGAATTTAGAACTCATTAATTGTTATGGACCTGAGATAAGTAAATCACTTCCAAGGTACGCTTTTCATGGCCGCTAGTTTGGACAATCGCAAATTGCCTCGAGCAGCCATCCAGGCGCTCATCCCGCACCAGTTGCGCAAGATGCAGAATCAGCAGATAGGGAATTGAAATAATCTCTTGCCCCGGCGTCCTTGGCATACGCGTGGCAATAATAAGCAGGGACTGAACCGCATCAAGTATGACTTTCTTGGGCCTTTTTTGTGGATTCCAAATCAGATTAACAGAATGTCGGTCCTGTCCAACCTCAATTGCCACCCACGCCGAGAACGTTCCATCTTCGCGCAGCCCTCTAGCCACGACGTGATAATCAAAAATTCCTGGATTTGGTGCAAAAAATGTCCAGACCGGCAACAACCTAAATGGATCAAATTTGTTTAACAAGACTGATATCGAGCGAAACTGGCACGGAACGGTCAAAATCAGCCAAATCGCCACACATACCAGAGCGAAAAATCCGATTCCAGACATGATGCATCACCATAACTAGGATTTCAGAGCTCGGCTACGGACCTCCTCAAGCTCCTGCAAGGACAATCCACTGCCCACCGCAGATCCCGCATAAAGTGTTTTTCCAGGTGCCGGAGTCATAGCAACGGCTGCAACGACGGCAGCAATAGACGCCGCGGCTACGGCGACGTCCCCCAAATTGTTCACAGACAAATTGGCATTTATAAAATTAGCAGGCGCCGTCCCGGACTTCTTCATGGCAATCAATAGATCAAGCGCGGCGAGTTCAACTTCGTTGAGCTTTGGCATACAACCTCCTGATATCTATGAAAACGCGCCTGCACGACACCGAAGTCCATACGCGTTATTTGAGACCTTCTCTTAGCGCTGGACGGCGAGCGGGAATCATCAAGTGGCAATAAAATTATCATCGGTTTTTATCCGATGCAAGATTCTGAAGGAGCCAATACACTCGTTAATCGTGCGTATTTTCCCTTAGCGGGTGAACCCCCAGCATAAAACTACTAGTATTTTTGGTGGGGGCCATCGCGAGCGTGTGCGACGAAACCAGTGCGACACTACGACGTCTGAAGCAGATAAAGCGCACCGGCCCGCTTTCTCACCAATTAACCTACTGATGCGCCGCCGACAAATTTGTCAGCTTTACATTCCTTCCCGAAATTCCGCATCAGATTCGGGCTGCGTGAAGGGGCGATTTGAAAGCTCGCAAACGACAGCACAGGAGGCCGATGCTATTCGATGCGATAGATCACTAGGTCCTGGTCAGTCAGGTCAACCGACTCCCCGCATCGATTATTCGTATGACCATACACTCTGCCCTTCGCGCCTGAAATGGTGTCGGCAAGAATCATTACATGGTCCTTGGCCAATCCGAGCCAGCTCACAACAAAACAAAAGTCCCCGGCTCTTGAAGCCGACAGGTCATTAATTCGTCTAACGTTGGTGTATCTGCCAGTGGAATTCATGAAAGCTGCCGCTAGTTCCGCAACTCGAACGCAGACGCCGTTTGAACATACGACAGTAGGTAGATTTACGAGAATTTCGCTCTTGGATAAACCGTGAGCAACAAAATGAGTACAGTCCAGTGGGAACGAGCCGTCCGGACAGTCGTTGCCCGCACCCTGGGCACAATAGGCTGAGTAATAGCCCATCGCAGCCGATAAATTGAACGAAAGCCTGGGCGAACTGGAGCCGTCTCGCGCTATTAACAGAAGGTCTGATGCGGCCGGCCCCAAGTTTTGAGATAAAACCTGCTTCAACTTTCTGTCCGCTGCCGCAAGCCCGCCTCCCTCATTGCTAATTTCACCACTCATTATCGCTTCCCCATAATCGTCAAAAAAAATATGTTACGAGCAACATAGCTCAGTAGCACACGGAATTTCCTCATCTTCCAATCAGGAGGCGGAAATGGAAATACCTAATTATGGGTATTCGCTTCCAGGACGAATGCTGCATGGCGGGTGGGAGGCGGACAATAAGTTGTGGTCGCCAAGCCTAGAAATGAGTGGCTAATAGCCTAGTGCCAGGTGAGGTCGCTGGGGGCTCTAGTAGGCGAGGAACGAGGACAACAAGGCCTCACGCTCCTCACTGGTATTCCAAGTCGCGACACGTGGATTGATAGCGGAAACAAGGATAAAAGAGCAGGAAAGCCGGAACTCGAAGTGGATGCTCGGGAACCCGACGCTCACGTGGGTCGGCCGACACGGCGCACTGTGCAGTATAGGCTTCTGTGGCTGGCTGATTGGCAACCATAGCAGACCGTTATACCGCGAGTTCACAGTTGTGGTGATTTTTTCTATAGCCAAAAATAGGCTTTACAAAAAATGGAAGCCTTACTCTATTTTTGATGCTTTGATGCTCAACAACTTGATTGAAAACTAGTAATTTTCAACGTGTTTTCCATGCGCATCAGGAAATAATTATGAGCAATTTCCATTAAATTCCGGTGGCTAAGGAGTGAATTAGCTTCTGTACTCTGTCGCGCTTATTTTCATTGATATTTTTGTTGATGTAGTAAGACATCGCCCTAGAAGGAATTGGGATAACTTCGCCTTGATACTCAAACAAGAGGCTGATATTAAGCTGAAAAATTACGCCAACTTTATTATGGCTGAGTTTCGACAGCTCAGATTTCTTGAAATTCCTATAGAACACCGCTTCAAGTTGGTGAGAGGCAAAGCTTGTCAATATTTTGATAAAATTTCTGTCCTGTATGACTGACATTGGCACCCCTTCCTCACTAATGCCTTGAGCGAATATAGATCGACGCTCAATCAGGCACTCATAATTCTTTACAAATGCGTAGAACGTCGAACGCGAAAATTCGAAAATAATCTTATGGTCAACCAAATTGCTCAAATCGAACGCAACAAGCCCCATGTTTGCCAATCCATCACTCAAGCGCCTTTCTAGCTGATCTAGCGCCTTAGAAAGTTCTTTTCTGAACTTTTTTTCGCTATGTAGGTATTTGCACTCAATGGCTAGATCTTTGTCGTACCAGATAACGTCGCAATCGGTTGAAAGATCAATTCCCCCTTCATTACCCATACTTTGTGAGATTCTAAGAGCCATGGCAAGCTCAAAGAATGTATTGTTGTATTCTTCATCTTCATCCTGAAGAAGGTACCGGCCATAAAGAAGGTCAAGCAGCTTCTGCTCGGGGATCTTGATATCTTCTCCAACATCAAACAGCGAATTTATTGAGCAGTATTTATTGACTATGCCAACAAGTGCAGCAGCATCAAGTGGGTCCATCTGATTGAGAGAATCCAGGTTCTTTCGGTAGGTCCATAGCTTGGTGTTTTCGATAGGTGCGCCCGATCCTGTGCGTTCCCTAAGATCTCTAAATCTTTTCAGTAAATTATCAAAGTTTCGAATCAGATCCTCTGTAGTAAGAGAGTAAGATACAAAATTCACGACTTTAACCCCATGCAATGTTAAAAATTGAACCGTTTGGTCTGTGTAATACGCAGAAATTTTCACTTTGACGATTATCGCTGATCTGTCGAGAGCGCATCGCTGTTAAAGAAAAAATTAAGATCTCCTTGGGTCCTGGCTTGGTGCGGCGGTAAAGCTACAGATGGAGGTGGTTTCATTCATATATGAAATTGGCCTTGAAAGCTGAAGCAAGAAAATTCGCTTCAGAAAACAAGCCGATCACGCATGACGGCACTTCGCCGAGAGCCGTCTTTGATGACAGATCTCCCAACCCGATGCGGTCCCTCGCTTCACACCTGTGAGTCAAAGCAAAAGGCCTGACCGCGATCACCCAGCTTTGGCGGTCCAGTGGCCGAGAGAGTAGAAATCGCCTTCAGGGGTGAACCCCGAAACCTGAAAATATGCTTCTGGAACTATCGGAATTCGTGAGCAGTGGAGCGATTCCGCCTTAGTCGCCGCGCTCGATGGCTTTTCCGTCTCTTCCCGACAGGGGCCTCACCTTTTGGCGATCATTGGCGAGCAACTTCCCCTGCAAATCATTCAACTCCTTTAGCAAAGAAACTTCCCTGACCAGTCCTTCCTCGTACATGGCCCGATACGTGGCGGCCTCAGTCTTAGCTTCCTGAAGTCGCAGTTGCAGCGTTTCGATTGTACTTAACGGCCTGTTGAGGGTCGCAACCTTGATAGCTGCGATAAGTTCGACATGTTGGTGTCTAGACCTCTTAATCGCCCCTTTCTTGCGGCCCGCCTCCAAGCTGACTGCATCGTTGGTGATTCGAGTTGAGGGGGGCACTCGAATCGGAGTTCCTCGTGAAAGCCGATCTAGGGCCTCGTAAAATTCCTTCAGGGCATTAGACATTTTTTTTTCCCCCGATTGCTACCGGAATCGAAAGACGCCAGACGCGCTCCACCTTCTCCAACTCGATCAAATCTTCCATCTCGGCCTGTGCCTCAATTGACACTGATTCGCCACGAGAAATCGCTTTTTTCCACAGATTAATGAAACTGACCAACTTGGAGTGTTTTCCCACAAGATTTTTGCAATTCTCAGTCACACAAAGAACTCCAAACAGCGTAGGCCCCTTCCGCTGGTCGCACGCGCCTGTCTTCGTGCACCCACCAAAGGGGCTGGGTCGATAGGAAAACAAACCTGCCGCGACATCTTTCATAACCTCGTCGCGCGATATAACTACCCCGCTATCTTTCTGCTTCTGGAAGAACATCCCCGCACCGCCAAACAGAGGTTCACGGGTATTCAGCACGTCACGATAAAAGAGTGCAACGATTGCCTCCTTCTCGCCCTGTAGCCATTCGGAAGACATGTGAGCATTGAAGGCATTTTTGCTCCCACCCAGAAAATCCTTACAAAACGTGCTGCCCTTTCCGTAATACATGCTCATTTCACGCGTTATGTGCTGAAGTTGTCTTCGAAGGGACGTTACGTCAACCAACCCGCTCGAATTCGCATAGAGCGCCAGGGAACGTCGCAATTGATGGGTTGCTAGAGGCCAACGGTTCCCAACACGAAATCTCGGCTCATCTCGCCACGCCCGGCATTGGTCGACATCCTCTAGCTCCGCAACGTCCTCCTGGACCATAATCGGACATAGACGTTCAGCCAGTTCCGGCTTCACCTCATATAAAGATTGGCTCATAGGTCGGATCCTGCGCTTTGGTTTACTTCGGCGGCCCCATGGCAGCAGATCAGTCGACAAAAATAGAGGATATAAATCTCGATCCTTTTCTGCTCGACTAGGTTTCACTTCCAAGGTCCGATATATAAACGAGGCAAATTTTTGAGCGAGCCGAACCGCTCTAGATCCATCTTGGTCGGTGGTAACCCAATGGGCTCGCAGCGGCATCCCCCGGTTAAACTTTGTCGTAGCACCGGCTATGAGGCAATGCACCTTTCCGCCCTCCCCCATCCTAGTCACCATGCAGTGGTACGGCAACGACCGTGCCTCGCCGTGTCTCATTCCTGTAAAGACGTGAATTTGCAGCTTGCAGAGCTGAAACGCCTCTGTAATTGCACCGGAAAGGGCATGTAATACCCGGTGCGTCACGCTAAAGCCTCGCCGTGTTAGATATTCTTGAAGCCCATATTTCGTCACCAAGCCAGGTCCAATGCTGATATCTTTCCTGTTCGCCTTTTTCTCAGCCAAGCCATGAGCGATTACTGCTTCGCTCAAGGCGGCCAGCAACCGTGAAGCGTGCTCCTCGACATCCTTGAGTTCCAACGACAGGCTTGTTATCAATGCGCCATATATTCGAGTCGGCAACGGGGCAGTCTGAAGGTGATTTTCCCGATAGAGCCTAACCCGCTTTCTCAAGTCTCGCTCACGCTGGAGTGGAGAAAGTGAAAAACCTAATGTTTGATCTATGTCCAGCTTTCGATATAGCGATAGCATCGTCAGCCAGATTTTTGAAGCGCCGCCTCGCAAGGTGGTAGAAAAATCATTGATGAGCTGAGTTTGAAGCACGTGCGCCACCGAGCAGTCATGACTCTCGGCAAATCGGGCTAGGAGACGTAGCACGCCTAGCTTTCCTTCCAAGGTGTTGGGCGCGTTCTGTTTCCCGTAGTAAAGTTGTCTCGTCATCAAGAACTGTATTTCCCGGATACGGGCTGCGCGATCCGCGGAAACTTCCCTCTCAAGCCGGCCTAAGGGGCCACTTCGCACGTTCCAATAATAGAAATGCAGCAATAGAGGACGAAGGTGCTGAGTATAGGCAGTCCAAGGCCAAACATAATCTGTCACGTGGTGGGGCTTTCCGTCTACGTCCCAACATATGATGTGATTAGAAGGCAGATGATGATTCCACGCATCATCCCAACAGTCAGGGGCAATCCCTGAGTTTAGAGAAAAACGTACGTTCAGTTTCACAAGATCAGCCCCAAATCTAGAAGCAATTGATATCTTGCAGTCCAATACGGCGTCATATTCTCTCGTTCATACACATCCTCGCTAATCTGCTCGACCATGGCGCGGGACTTTTGAATTCCGGCAATTGATTCTAGGTCTTTCTCGAACTGAACAATCACGGATTCAATCTCATTTTTAGCTTGCGTATGCTCGTAGATTTGCCTCAAGACGTAGACGGCGGACGTGATTTTTCGAACGTCTTCCTCGTCCGCGATAAGAATACGATGAGCACAAAAAACACAACCGGAACCGGGGGTTTCACAATTAGGCGTGACCGGCGGATTTTTGATAGCAACCTTTGCGTTTCCATAGCTCGCGCAGCAGCCACCATGCTCCAACGGTCGATGCAGGCGTGATGCGTTCAAATCATCACTGTTGCTTCTTTTGCGCGCGACCTTTGATACTTGAACGAAAAATGATGCGATTTGTTCCTGATGCACTTTACTGGAGCCTCGACCGTAATGCCGCCGGGCAGTGTGCTCGCTGTGCCCCATGATTAATGCCGAAGTAGCAGCCCCGCTATGGTGCAAATGATGATCCTGCGCGCTAGCGCGTAACGCCTGCGCACCGTACCCTTTTAAATCTGGGTCTATGCGCTTTTGCAGGGTTCGAAAATGGATAGCCAATTCGTAAGAGCTTATCCGGCGAGGAGACTCATTATTTCGATTGCCACAACTGAAAAACAGATACGGCGTGGACCTTCCCTGAAGCAGAAATTCGCGCAATTCCATAAAACGTCTCAGCCGCGGAAAAAGCGCCTGTGGAACGACTACAATTACCGGCTTGCCGCCCGCCCGGGCTTTGATGTTCCGAAAACCAGGATTGGTGGCTTGGCGCTCAACCTCCCAGTGTGCATTTAGGGTCCTAATGGTTGCGTTGTTTGCTCCGCTATGGCACAAAAGCATGAACTCAAACGCACGAAGCGCAACCATACCAAAGGTATGTCGCCAACCTCCCTGCATATCTGCGTTTGCCTCATCGATGCAATTCTGAGCTCTCGAGATGCTTAATTCAGCTAGTCGTCTACGCTTCGAGATTGGCCCGTGATATTTCTCCATCAGAAGCTCTATGTTCGCTATGCAACCATGGTGGTAGTCGTAGACCCAATTTCCCCTAACGCTGCGCGATCTGGCGTCATGTTCTCGGAACAGTGGCGGGAGTCCCCAAACATTTGTCGGGAACACCCATAGATGATTTGACTCCCACCCGAGTGAGCGAGGCAACTCGATCTTATGGGGAAACGATTTTTTGCCTAATACGAGGTCGCAGAATCCATCAAACAGAGCTTGATTAATTGCCAATGCATGAGACAACCCCCCTATATCAGGCACCTCCGCACCATCACCGACTGAAGCGTTGACGACGACCCTCGCAATTCCGCTTTTCAAATTGTCAGGACCGATCGAGCGTTCGAGAATCGTGCCCGCCTGATGTATTCTGCTGTTCCTGGTCGTGGCTCCAATTGCCCGCTGCCGATATCTCTCGTGAATAAAAGTTGCCCACGAATTAAACGCCGAGCGCGTTCCGTCTGAACCCGCCAGGCACTCGCTAAAGCCGTTAGCGTCAGCCCAATCAACAAACTCGAAAAACGTTCTTGCATATTTTGAAGTCGTTTCCTCGGACGCCCCTCCCTCGCATGACAGCCAGCATAGCGTATCAATGATTTTGGAAACCGGAATCTCTCGCATGGGCAGATAGGAGTTAACGACTACTTCTCGGCCTGCTCGTGGTTTTTTCCGTGGCGCTCGTTCCGCATAGCAAATTGCACCGACGTCAAAATAATCATCACCAATTTTTAGCAGCGTCTGAGATGGAACTAACTGTTCGGCTTCGCCCCGCAAGGGAAGTTGGACAGTGAAGACGGGACGAGACGAAAATGCAGCGGAGCGCTGTCTAATTGCCATTGACCGAGCCCTTCATGGCACGATCTGCCCATTCGCCTAGATATTTTCCGTAGCCGTCGATAGCCGCGAAGTACCGATCAATCTCATCGCGATAGTTTATATACAGATCAGTGGTTTCTGTAGAGGCGTGCCACATTAACTCTTTGACCAAATTACGGGCGCGATCCAGCGTAAGCTCGTTCACGCCGACTTTTTGCATTAGCAATTCCGTAATGTTCATGCCGTATGTCGCACGAAGGTCATGGATGCGATAATTAAATGCTCGATCGTATCGCTCTCGGACATAAAGTACTGCGTGATCTTTTACAAACTGCCTCACAGACTGTCCGTTAATTACGTATCTTCGACCACGCCTTGACATGAACGCGGCGCGGTCGTCTTTCGATGCGTAGTAGGGCGAACCTCGATTAGTTATAAATAAATAAATATTGGGATGAGTTCCATACTGAAGCGCCAGACGCTCTCTACGCACAACCGCCCTTGTCGAACGTCCATAAATATGTAGCGCCTCATAGAGCTGCCGAGGGATTTGGAAGACGCCCGACTTACTCCCTTTGGTGTCAATCCCAGTTCCAGGCCCAGCGCGTAGTCTGTAAACTTCGCCGCCGCTGATCTTATCTCGAGTGTATTCAGGCGCGGGGTTGCTAAAGTGGTTTAACCTGAGCGTGCATGCTGACTCTATCCGAGCACCAGTTCCGAGAATAAAAAGTTGGATCAGAAAACACTCTGTATTTCCTTTGGCAATCGCGGCCTCCAAGATCCAATTTTGCTCGTTATGGAGTAGTGGCCGTAGACTCCCTCCATCCTTAATAGTTCCATCGAACGGAGTCTTATTTTCCGCGCCTGGAATAATTAGGTCTGTGCTCTCTATACCTCTAAGCATGGGTCTCCCTTCAGCCCCTCGGATTTCGATTCTGTAAAATTTATTTTCCCAGAATGGACTATCAGACGGTATTTCCC
The DNA here is from genome assembly GCF_040775605.1 of Achromobacter animicus. Classification (NCBI taxonomy): domain Bacteria; kingdom Pseudomonadati; phylum Pseudomonadota; class Betaproteobacteria; order Burkholderiales; family Alcaligenaceae; genus Achromobacter; species Achromobacter animicus. The sequence goes on along the minus strand of NZ_JAYGJK010000001.1, from coordinate 2,138,876 downwards.
CCACTTTGATCAACCATCTATATAGCGAAATCACCGTTCTCATTCTGCGCTTGGCGGTCGACCGCGCTATAACCCCAGCTTGAACACTTAGACGAAGAAAATTCAAATAGCGATAAGTTGGACGTCGCTGCTTTTTCTCATCAATGTTAAAGATGAAATCATCATCCAGACCAATATTATCTATCCAGTCTTTGAAGGCGGCCAAATCTGTGGCTGATGACTCGAGAGTAGCCATCACGGGATCCACCTCATCCTCGATCTTCGAAAGCAGATAAAGAAGGCCAATCTTCCAAGGCGCGCCGCGCTTATCGATTACCATAGGGAACAGGCTATAGATTCGCCCGCCGTCTACACTTTTATCGGGGCGATGGTAATAGCTGAAATCTACATGATCATTGGGTATCCTCAGAGTGCGCTTAATGGCGCCCTCGTCAGCAGGAGCAGCCAGAACGGACAACTGAAAGGAGGGAATTAAAATTTTGCGCGCGGATCCGCCCATAGAAATCCCCAATCACATCAAAATCGAAGATTTGATTCCGTGGAGCCGGCGCAACAAATCGCATCCCGGCGCGCATTCGCTCCATCGAAAAAGAGTTTTCCCCCTGTACTTTTGGCGGATAACGAGATCCGTTTTCGTGCTCTGTTGTAAAGAGCACAAGGCGGCTAGTACCAATAAACACTTGGCGAGAAGGCACTTTCGACCTGTGTTCAAGCACGGATATGCGGGTCCGATCGTATGGAAGAGCGGGACTAACCGCCTGGTGCTTTGGAACGCAGCACACTTGACGCCTGGCCTGATGGAAGACGCTTCGACTGGAGCAAAGTCCTCCGACCGGCGACGCCTCTCTTTCCATAGTTGTGCTCGATACCTGCGGCGCATGGCGCCCCCCTTTAGACTCCAGACCGATCGAGCGTACTACGAGAGCAACAAAATTTTCAATTATTCTTTTTAAATCAATGGGTTACGTATATCGCGAAATTCGCTTTTGGGCTACTTAACGGGTTGATCGCTGAAGGCTAGTTTGCGTCACATCCTGGGATTGGTACGCGCCCTTATGTCCATTGCGATAGAACTTTGCGGTTGCACTTTCCCTTGAAAGACTTGCAAGTACGCCCCGCCGGAAACTCGAAGCCGCTGTTGATGATGGCGGCCCTGACCCGCTCGCGGCTTTCCCGGACCTCGGTATCAACCAGCCCGACCACGTTGAATCCTGGCAAGCCGGGCCCGAGGTGTGTTTCGACGCGGACCGCATGGGCGTGCATGCCGCTGAGGGCCCTGCTGGCGAGTACGGCAAGCGTCACGGGGGTCTCCGGATGAGTTCGGGACGCCAGTATCCGCAAAAACAAACGGCCGCGGAGAGCGGCCGTGACAAAACGATCTCGCGCTGGACCCGCGCGTGGCGGGTGCGCGGCGCTTGCTTACTTGTCCAGGCCTGTCGCCGGACCCTTGTCCAGACCCGTCAGGCGCTGTTCCATCTGCTGCACCTGGGCGGCCAGCTGATCGACCCGGGCGCGCGTACGTGCGAGCAAGTCGGCCTGCACGTCGAACTCTTCGCGGGTGACCAGATCCAGCTTGGAAAACGCCTGCGTCATCATGGCGCGCACGTTGCGCTCGACGTCCGCCGCGGGGCTGCGCGCGATCAGGTCGGAAATATTCTTCTGAAGGTCTTCCATCCACTGGGTGCGATTGTTCATATGGGCCTCTCGATGTTCTTGATGGCTCAAGTGTAGTGCGTCGGCCAGATTGTTTCAGGCGGGGCCGGTTGCGCCGCCGCAAAAAAAAGGGCGGGCCGCATGCGGTGACCGCCCTTCAAAGCACAGGAGAAAACCGGGCCGCCTGACGGCAACCCCCTACCAACACCACTAACCTTGCCACCGGTCTATTCGACCGCGCAGTGCATCGTCCATATGGCGGATGCACGTCCTGAATCCGATTCAACTCGAGCCCACACCGGTCAACAAGCCGACCCGTGTAAACCCTCGTATCACGGTCGCGCCCCAATTTGGACGGGTCCAAACGAATTCCAGCTGGAGTTGAAGGGCCGTCGGTGGGCAAAGAACCGCAGCCCGCAACGCTGAGCGCCGGATGACACGTTCTATTGACGCGACCACGCACGAGCGCCGACACGTGACCGCACCCCAAGCGCTCGCATTAAATGGCTACAAATCCCTCGTGCGGATCACATGTGGTTGCATGTGACTGCTACGCGTTGTTGCGCACCAAATTGAGGCCGGCCTGCGGTGCATCGCGCACCACAACGGTGCCGTTTTGCACAACTTTTGCGCCGTTCCCGGGCATCGCCAGCGCTGGCCAACATGGCATGGATATTGCTTTAACCACGGAGCGTGCAACCAAGAGAGGAAATGCCATGAAACTCATCATCGCCATCATCAAGCCCTTCAAGCTCGACGAAGTGCGGGTGGCTCTATCCGGAATCGGGGTCCAGGGCCTGACCGTCACCGAAGTCAAAGGCTTTGGCCGCCAGAAAGGCCACACCGAACTCTATCGCGGCGCGGAATACGCCGTTGACTTCCTGCCCAAGCTGCGCGTCGAGGCCGCCGTGCCCGACCACCTTGTGGACCAGGTCATCGAAGCAATCGAACAAGCCGCCCGCACCGGCAAGATCGGCGACGGCAAGATCTTTGCCGCCCCCCTTGAACAAGTCATCCGTATCAGAACTGGCGAAGCCGGCGAAGCTGCGCTGTAAATAAATAAAGACTCAATGGAGCCTGAAAATGGATAAAGCAGATATTTCCTGGTTGCTCGTCTCTACCCTGCTTGTATTGATGATGGCCGTACCCGGCCTGGCCATGTTCTACGCCGGCCTGGTGCGCAGCAAAAACGTGCTGTCCGTCTTGCTGCAAGTGTTGTGCACGTTCGTGCTGGGCCTGGTTCTCTGGTTCATCTATGGATATTCCCTGGCATTCACCGAGGGCAATGCCTTCTTCGGCGGCCTCTCGCGCGCTTTCTTCTCTGGCATGTTCAATCCCGCCGACGGCACGTACGCCATGTCGAACTCCCTGACCGAGCTGCTGTTTGCCTCGTTCCAGGCCACGTTCGCTGGCATCACCTGCGCCCTGGTGGTCGGCAGCTTTGCCGAACGCGCCCGGTTTTCGGCCGTGCTGGTGTTCACGGTGATCTGGTTCACGTTCGCCTACATCCCCATCGCGCACATGGTGTGGTTCGCCTCTGAAACGGCGCCTGGCCTCTTGAACGCACAAGGCGCGCTGGACTTTGCCGGCGGCACCGTGGTGCACATCAACGCCGGCGTGGCCGGTCTGGTGGGCGCCTATGTGGTTGGCAAGCGCGTGGGCTATGGCCGTGAAGCCATGCAGCCGCACAACCTGCCGATGACCTTCGTGGGCGCCGCCCTGCTGTGGGTGGGCTGGTTCGGCTTCAACGCAGGTTCGGCCCTGGCCGCCAACGAGAACGCCACGCTGGCCTTCTTCAACACCATGATCGCCACGGCGGGCGCCGTCCTGGCCTGGTTGTTCACGGAATGGGCCATCAAGGGCAAGCCCTCGATGCTGGGCGCCGCTTCGGGTGCCGTCGCCGGCCTGGTCGGCATCACCCCCGCCGCGGGCCTGGTCGGTCCGGTGGGCGCACTGATCATCGGCGTGGTTGCCGGCGTGGTCTGCGTCTGGGGCGTGAACGGCCTGAAGCGCATGCTGCGTGCCGACGATGCGCTGGACGTGTTCGGCATCCACGGCGTGGGCGGCATTGTGGGCGCCCTGCTCACCGGCGTGTTCAATGCACAGGTCTTCGGCGGCCCCGGCCTGGCCGAGCCCTCCATGATTGCGCACCAACTGTGGGTCCAGCTGGAAGGCGTGCTGCTGACCATCGTCTGGTCCGGCGTGGTGGCATGGATTGCCTACAAGATCGCCAATGCTCTGTGCGGCCTGCGTGTGCCGGAAGACCAGGAGCGCGAAGGCCTGGACGTCACCAGCCACGGCGAATCCGCGTATCACAGCTAAGGTGCTGCGATGCTCCCGCCGCGACTCGCGGCGGGGCGGATCCGAAATTGAAAGAGCCCTTCAACATGAAGGGCTCTTTTTTATGTCTGCTTGCTTGGGACGGTGCCAGACACCCGGCAGGGATGATCGTCAGCTTGTGGCAGCGACTCGACGGGTGTCAGACACCTGGTTCAGCCATCGCCGCGAAGGACGAATCAGACGGGGCCGAGCGCGTCCAGGTCGACGGGCAAGGCGCGGTTCAGCGCCGACGCCACCTTGATGCGAAGCGCATTGGAGTGCGCCCGGCGGACCTCTCGCTTGACGTCCAGCAGCTGCTGCGGGTGCATGGAGAACTCGGTCAGACCCAGCCCGAGCAGCAGGCGGGTCATGCGCGAATCGCCTGCCATTTCACCGCAGACCGCCACCGGTTTGCCCGCGCGCTCGCCGGCATTGATGGTGTTGGCGACCAGGCGCAGCACCGCCGGGTGCAGCGGATCGTAAAGCGACGCCACGTCGTGGTCGCCGCGGTCGATGGCAAGCGTGTACTGGATCAGGTCGTTGGTGCCGATGGACAGGAAGTCCAGCGCCTGGGCAAAGGGTTCGATGGCGATGGCGATGGCGGGAACTTCAACCATCGCGCCCACTTCCATGTGCGGCGCGTAGGCCTGGCCACGGGCATCGAGTTCGCGCCGGGCGGCCTCGATGGCGGCCTTGGTCGCGACGACCTCGTGCATATGCGCGATCATCGGGATCAGCAAGCGCACCGGTCCGTGGGCGGAGGCCCTCAGGATGGCCCGCAACTGAGTCGCGAACATCTCGGGGCGCGCCAGGCAGTAGCGGATAGCACGCTGCCCCAGGGCGGGATTGGTGGCTACGGTGGCCTCGCCGTCCAGCGTCTTGTCAGAGCCGATGTCCAGTGTGCGGATCGTGACCGGACGGCCGGCCATCACCTTGACGACCGAAGCATAGGCCTCGTACTGCTCTTCTTCGCCGGGCAGGTCGGGCCGGCCCATGAAGAGGAATTCGCTGCGGAACAGCCCGATACCGTGCGCGCCGGAAGCCAGCGCCAGCGCGGCCTCGTCCGGCAGCTCGATATTGGCGTGCAGCACGATGTCGATGCCATCCAGGGTGACGGACGGTTCGTCGCGCAGGAGGCTGAGTTCGGCGCGCTCGTCGGCGTAGGCGGCCTGGCGGCGGCGGTATTCCTGGAGGATGCGTTCGGACGGATTGACCACCACGACGCCAACCGAGCCGTCGATGATCAGCATGTCGCCGTCGCGGACCAGTTCGCGCACATTGCCCATTGCCACCACCGCGGGCACGCCCATGCTGCGCGCCACGATCGCGGTGTGCGAGGTCGGTCCGCCCAGGTCAGTGACAAAGGCGGCAAAACGCCCGCCGCGCAAGCGCAGCATGTCGGCGGGCGAGATATCGTGCGCCACCACGACAAGGGCGTCGTCGCCGCCCATGTGGGACATGTCGGGCAGGATCGCCGACGTGCCGGCCAGCACGTGCAGCACGCGCTCGATCACCTGGCGCACGTCCGCCCCGCGCTCGCGCAGGTATTCGTCTTCCATGGCGTCGAACTGCTGGCCCAGAATCTGGCCCTGCGTCGTCAGCGCCCATTCGGCGTTGTAATGGCGCTCGGCGATCAAGGCGAGCGTCTGTTCGGCCAGGAGCGGATCGCCCAATAGCAGACTGTGTACGTTGAGCATCGCGCCCAGCTCGCGCGGCGCGTCGGCCGGCAGCGTGTCGGCCAGTTGCAGCAGTTCCTGCTGGGCTGACGCCAGGGCCTCGGTCAGGCGGGCGCTTTCCGCGGGCACGTCTTCCGGCGAAATCCGGTAGTGCGCGACTTCAAGGGCCGCAGCCCCCATGACGACGGCGCGGCCGATGGCGTAGCCCTTGGCGACACCCTTGCCGTAAAGACACACAACGGGGCCGGCAGAACCAGCCGCTTGAGGTGCGCTGGTCGCGGGCGCGCCGGTCGTGGGCAAGCCGGTTGCCGCTACGGGCAAACCGGCCCGAGCCGGGCCGGTTGCTTCAGGAGAGGGTCTATTCCTGCTCACCGAATTTGCTGTCGAACAGAGTTTCGATTTCGGAAAGCGCTTGCTCGGCATCGCTGCCGGAGGCCTCCAGCTTGACGGTGACGCCCAGTCCGGCTGCCAGCATCATGACGCCCATGATGCTCTTGGCGTTCACGCGTTGCGCACCGCGCGAAATGAAGATCTCGCTGGAAAACTTGCTGGCCAGCTGCGTCAGCTTGGCGGCGGCCCTGGCGTGCAATCCCAGTTTGTTGCTGATGACAATGTCAGTATTAGGCATAGGAAAGGTGGTGACCGCGGGCTATGCCGCAGTGTTGATCGCAGCCAATCGTCGTACCGATCGTCGGCTTGAAATAATAGCCGACATAATAGGGCAATTTTCCGCCCGTCAGTCTACCCGCAAGACGCCCTGCACCCCGCCAGCAAGCGCCTTTTCGCGGGTTTCGGCCAGCGGCAGGTTGCGGTAGGTCAACGCGCGCAACAGCATCGGCGTGTTGAGACCCGCGAGCACACAGCACTGGATGCCCTGTGCCTGCGCATCGGCGACCGCGCGCTTGGAGATGTTGGCGGGCGTGGCGCCGATCAGGTCGGTCAGCACCAGGACGCCCGCGCCGTGGTCCTGCTCGAGGATGTCTTTCAGGACATCCGGCGCCAGGTCATCCGGCAAGTCTTCAGGCAGGATGTCATGAATTGCCAGCATGCCGTCCAGATCGCCCATGACGTGGCTCGCGCATTCGCGCATTGCCGCGCCCAGGGGCGCGTGCACGACGATCACAATACCCGTGGTCATGTCGGTTCCGAAAAATCAGGCAGCGACGGAGGCGGCGCTGGCGGCCTTGGCCGCCACGGCCTTTTCGAGCGCCTGCACGAACATGCCGGCCACGTCGAAGCCGGTCTGTTCGGCGATTTCCACGAAACAGGTGGGGCTGGTGACGTTGACTTCGGTAACAAAGTCGCCAATGACGTCCAGGCCAACCAGCAGCAGACCGCGGGCGGCCAGCTTGGGCGCCACGGCTTCGGCGATTTCGCGGTCGCGGGCAGACAGTTCCTGCGCGACGCCACGGCCGCCGGCGGCCAGATTGCCGCGCGTTTCGCCGGCCAGGGGAATGCGGGCCAGGGAATACGGCACGGGTTCGCCGCCAATCAGCAGGATGCGCTTGTCGCCCTTGACGATGTCAGGGATGAAGCGCTGCGCCATGATGGTGCGCGCGCCGTTGTCGGTGAGCGTTTCCAGGATGGCGTTCAGGTTGGGGTCTTTGGGCTGCAGGCGGAACACGCCCGTGCCGCCCATGCCGTCCAGCGGCTTGACGATGACATCCTGGTGCTTGTCGTGGAACGCCTTGAGACGCGCCATGTTGCGGGTGACCAGCGTGGGCGCGGTGAACTCGCTGATTTCGGTGATTGCCAACTTTTCCGGGTGGTTCCGGATGGCCGCACCGCCGTTGAACACGCAGGCGCCCTGCGCCTCGGCGTATTCGAGCAGATGCGTGGAATACACGTATTCCATGTCGAACGGGGGGTCCTTGCGCATCACGACCGCGCCAAAATCCGCCAGCGGCAGATCCTGGGAAGCGGATTCGCGCCACCAGTCGTGACCGTGCAGGTCGGCATCCGCCACCAGCTCGATCGGCGTGGTCTGCGCCTTGACGACGCCCGCCTCGATGTAGAGGTCGCCCTGCATGGCCACGCTGAGCGTGTGACCGCGCGCCACGAGGGCACGCATCATGGCGACCGAACTATCCTTGTACGCCTTGAGCAGCGGCAAGGGATCCAAAACGAACAAAACGTGCATCGCGACACCCTGAACGGACGCCGCCTCCCCTGGTGGGAAGGCGGCTATGCTTTGTGACATCGTAGCGTAGAGCCGGTCAATAAGCGAACCCGCCGGTCACGAGACGGACACGGCGGGTTGCAGGACCGCAAGGCGGAGCCTTGCATGAACCGGATACGGCGGGCGCTCAGGCTGCCGATTCGGGCTTGCCTGCGGGCACAGCCTTTTTCTTCGGCGCCAGCACCATGACCATCTGACGGCCTTCGAGCTTGGGCATGGCTTCGACCTGGGCAAGCTCCAGGAGATCGTCGCGCACGCGCTCAAGGACGCGCATGCCAAGTTCCTGGTGAGCCATTTCACGGCCACGGAAACGCAACGTCACCTTGGCCTTGTCGCCCTCTTCGAGGAAGCGGCGCAGGTTGCGCAGCTTGACCTGATAGTCGCCCTCGTCGGTCGCCGGACGGAATTTGACTTCCTTGACCTGGATGACCTTCTGCTTGGAGCGGGCTTCGGCTTGGCGCTTTTGCTCTTGGTACTTGAACTTGCCGTAGTCCATCAGACGGCAGACCGGCGGCTCGGCGTTCGGCGCGATTTCCACCAGATCCACGTCGTTTTGCTCGGAAAGACGGAACGCGTCGGCAATCTTGACGATGCCCAGCTGTTCTCCGTCCAGACCTATCAGGCGCACCTCGGGGACGCGGATTTCACCGTTGATGCGATTGGCTTTTTCAGTGGCGATGTTGAAAGCTCCTAGAAATGTTAAGCAGCGCTGCTATCGGGTTGATTGACGTCGCGACGGGTGGCGACGTCTTCGGACAACCGGGACACAAAGTCGTTGAACGGGATGGCGCCAAGGTCCAGGCCGCCCAATCCACGTACCGCGACAGTACCGTTTTGCTTTTCCTTGTCGCCGACGACAAGAATGTACGGCACCTTTTGCAGGCTGTGTTCCCGAATTTTACGAGTGATTTTTTCACCGCGCAAATCGGACTCTACTCTAAAGCCTTGTTTTTTCAGGCTTTGCGTGATTTCGGCAGCATAATCGGCCGAAGGTTCGGAAATGCAGCATACAACTGCTTGCACGGGCGCCAGCCAGGGCGGCATGGCGCCGGCGTGGTTTTCGATCAACATGCCGATGAAGCGCTCGAGCGAACCGAGGATCGCGCGGTGCAGCATGACCGGCGGGCGGCGCTGGTCGTTCTGGTCCACGTACTCGGCGCCCAGGCGCACGGGCATGGAGAAATCGACCTGGATCGTGCCGCACTGCCAGTGACGGCCGATGGCGTCCTTGAGCGTGTATTCGACCTTCGGACCGTAGAAGGCGCCCTCGCCCGGCGAGATTTCGAATTCGCAACCCGTGCGGCGCAGGCTTTCCATCAGGGCGGCTTCGGCCGTATCCCAGACTTCGTCCGTGCCGATACGCTTTTCAGGACGCGTGGCGACCTTGTACAGGACTTCGGTAAAGCCGAAGTCGCGATAGACCTTCTGCAAGAGCGCCGTGAAATCGGCGCATTCGTCCTGGAGCTGGTCTTCGGTACAGAAAATGTGGCCGTCGTCCTGCGTGAACCCGCGCACGCGCATCATGCCGTGCAGCGAACCGGAGGGCTCGTTGCGGTGGCATTGGCCGAATTCGCCGTAGCGCAGGGGCAGTTCGCGGTAGGAATGCAGGCCGGCGTTGAAGATCTGCACGTGGCCCGGGCAGTTCATGGGCTTGAGGCCATAGACGCGATTTTCGGACTCGGTCGTGAACATGTTTTCACGGTAGTTGTCCCAGTGGCCGGTCTTTTTCCAGAGCGAAATGTCCAGGATCTGCGGCGCCTTGACTTCCTGGTAGCCGTTGTCGCGGTACACGCTGCGCATGTATTGCTCGACCTGCTGCCACAGGGCCCAGCCCTTGGGATGCCAGAAGATCAGGCCCGGGGCCTCGTCCTGGAAGTGGAACAGGTCGAGTTCGCGGCCGATCTTGCGGTGGTCGCGGCGCTCGGCCTCTTCGAGCATGTGCAGGTAGGCTTCCTGTTCTTCTTTCGTTGCCCAGGCGGTGCCGTAGATGCGCTGGAGCATCTCGTTCTTGCTGTCGCCGCGCCAGTAGGCGCCTGCCACCTTCATCAGCTTGAAGACCTTGAGCTTGCCCGTGGACGGCACGTGCGGGCCGCGGCACAGGTCGATGAAGTCGCCTTCGCGGTACAGGCTCAGCGTCTCGTTGGACGGGATCGAGGCGATGATTTCCGCCTTGTACTTTTCGCCGATGCCCTTGAAGAATTCGACGGCGTCGTCGCGGGACCATTCTTCGCGCGTGACGACTTCGTCCTTCTTGGCCAGTTCGGCCATCTTCTTTTCGATGGCGGCCAGATCTTCCGGAGTGAAGGGGCGCTTGTACGAGAAGTCGTAGTAGAAGCCGTTGTCGATCACAGGGCCGATGGTGACCTGGGCATCAGGGAAGAGCTCCTTGACGGCATAGGCCAGCAGGTGGGCGGTCGAGTGGCGGATCAGATCCAGGCCGTCCGCATCCTTGGCCGTCACGATGGCCAGACGGGCGTCTTCTGCGATGCGGAAACTGGTGTCGACGAGCTTGGATTCCGCGCCGTCGAACGTCACGCGGCCGCCCAGGGCAGCCTTCGCCAGGCCCGTACCGATCGATTGCGCCACTTCGGCAACCGTTACCGGTTCCGGATATTGGCGCTGCGAACCATCGGGCAATGTGATCTGTACCATCGGGAGTGCTTCCTGGGGTTCTTGGAACTGAAAAACGAAAACAGAAACGAAAAACGCGGCCTGGTAGCCGCGTTCATTTGATTGTCTTGATGAGTCCTACCGCTGACCTGACACGGTGAAACCCGACGCACGAAAAAACTAACGCGACATGGGGCGAAAGTTCCGGGTCGTAGTTCGTGCGGGCGGGAAAAACATGTTTGGGCCTGTTGGTGCGCGCACTGCGGGGCGCGAATCAAGGTGCAGCAAAACAAATGCAGCCGAAATAGCTGCATGGATCGTTGCCGATTGTAGCACCGTTTGCGGGCTTTCCGTGGCGAAAACGCCACGGAGGATTGCAGTGAGCGCACCGGGGACGCAGCGAGATGTTTAGTGCCGACGGATCGGTCTGATTTTGGCCCGTTTGGTAACTCAAACGCGCGCCGAACACGTAATCTGCCCACGAATTTCAGGGCCGCGCACGGAAATGCGTCAGCGACCGCCGCGTCGTGGCCGCGCGGATTGCCCTGGCCCCCCATCCGATCGTGGAGCAACGATGAATCGCGTTTCAGAGACTGCAAGCCAGATGACCGGCGGCTCGCTTCACGGCCCGCTTATCGCGCCGGCGGACGGCTTAGAGGCCCGCAAGCACCTGCTGCTGTCGCGGCCGCCGCCGGTGATCCGGGTCGCGGTCCTGGACGACCATCCCGTCGTCGCGCTGGGCATTGGCGCCTTTCTGGAAAGCCGCCCTGGATTTCACGTGGTGCACCGCGAGACCTCCGCGCGCTCCTTGCTGGAGAAACTGGCCAAGCAGCCGTGCGACGTCGCGCTGATCGACTTCTATCTGCCCCTGGAACCCTTCGATGGCGTCAACTACCTGCGGCGGGTGCGCCGCTATCACCCCAACATGGCGGTCATCACCTTTTCCGCAGGCAATCGCCAAGAGACCGAGTACGCCGCCTTTCGGGCCGGCGCCGCCGGTTACCTGGCAAAACAATGGGGTCTGGTCCTGCTGCCGGACATGATCCGCGGCGTGGTCGAGGCCAATACGCCGTTCCTGACGGTCGAAGACGGACAGATCTGCAGCATGGAGCCGACGGCGCCGCATGCGCTGCTGACGACGTCGGAAGTGGAGGTGCTGCGCCACATCAGGCAGGGCCTGTCAGTGACACAGATTGCCCGCAGGCTGGTGCGCAGCAAGAAGACAGTCAGCACCCACAAGCGCCGCGCCATGCGCAAGCTGGGGCTGTCGGATGATTTGTCGCTGGCGCTGTACTTGCGCGACAAGTTTGCCGAATGAATCGCGCGGCCGGTTGGCCGCGCGAGAGATCAGATGATGCGGGAGTACGTGGCGGTGGGAATGGCCGATCGCAGGTATTTGTCGAAGGCCATGGCCACGGCCCGCACGAAGTACCAGCCCAGGCCGGTGACCCGCAATTCGCCCAGGTGCAGATTCACAAGGCCCAGTTCGGCCAGGCTGGCCACCTGCGAGAGCTCGCGGCTGAAGTAGTCGCCGAATTGCAGGCCATGCTTGGCCTCGATGCGGGCGAAGTCCACGCGGCCCTGGCACATGATGTCCATGATGATTTCGCGGCGGACCAGATCATCGGGGCTAAGGGCCAGACCGCGTTCGACGGCGAACTTCTCGGATTCGATGGCCGCGTAGTATTCGTCGAGGATCTTCGCGTTCTGGCTGTAGGTGTCGCCGATGCGTCCGATGGCCGACACGCCCAGCGCGATGAGGTCGCGATCCGGCTGTGTGCTGTAACCCTGGAAATTGCGGTGAAGCTCGCCGCGTTGCTTGGCAATGGCCAGTGCGTCGGTGTTCAACGCGAAATGGTCCATGCCGATATACGTGTAGCCCTGCTTCAGAAAGCCCTGGATGGCGGAGCTGAGCAGGCCGACTCGCGTGGCGCGGTCCGGCAGGTCGGATTCTTGAATGCGGCGCTGCGGCTTGAAGCGTTCGGGCAGATGCGCGTAGGCATAGAGTGCGATGCGGTCGGGACGCAGCGAGATGACCTGCTCGATGGTGCGGGCGAAGGATTCGGTGGTTTGCAGCGGCAGCCCATAGATGAGGTCCACGTTGACCGACGCATAGCCCAAGGCCCTCGCGCTATGCATCAGCGCGGCGACGTCTTCGTACGATTGGACCCGGTGCACCGCGACCTGTACGCGTTCGTCGAAATCCTGGACGCCGAAGCTCAAGCGGTTGAAGCCCAGTTGCTGCAGGAAGGCCAGGCGCTCGGGGGTAGCGGTGCGAGGATCGACTTCGACGGAAATTTCGGCATCGGGCTCAAAGCGGAAGGCGCCGCGCAGATCGCCCATCAGCCGCGCCAGTTCCTCGTTGGACAGGAACGTGGGGGTGCCGCCCCCGAAATGCAGTTGCGATACCGGCACGCCCGGGCCCAGTTCCTGCACATGCAGCGCGATTTCGCTGGACAGCGCATCCAGATAGCGGGCAGCGCGGTCGTGGTGGCGGGTCACCACCTTGTTACAGGCGCAGTAATAACAGACCGATTCACAGAAAGGAATGTGCACGTAGAGCGACAGTGGCTCGGCCGGGCTGGTTGCGCGCCGCTGCTGCAGGGCGAGGCGGTAGTCTTGCTCGCCGAAGCTTCCGTGATAACGGTCTGCCGTGGGATACGAGGTGTATCGCGGCCCGTTCTTGTCCAACCGGGCCAGCAGTTGGGGTGGAAAAAACGGCTCGGCGGTGGCGGGCGCCGGCGATTCCGAAGATTGAGGGCGTAGAGCGGCTTGCATAACCCGGATTATTCGCCTGCCCGCCCCCCGGCACTTTGATCTTGCGCAAACGGCGAGCACCGCGTCTGCCGCGGGGCAAGCTTTGCCACGGCGAGCGAGCGCCATCCTGCTGCGCCGCCCTGCCCCGTAAAATGCCGCGACACACCGGGCAAGACGTGCATGCCGAGAATCGCGCAGCCCGATTCCCGCCACGGACTCCCGCCGCGAGATTCCCGCAGCAAACAAGGATCAATCAATGGAAACCGAACTGGAAGGCCGCCTGCTGGCCATGCGCCAAGCACTGGCGATTGCGATCGCCCTGTCGACCCGCAGCAGCCCCCAGGCCACCGACATGGCGCTGGAACTCCTGGGCGACCTGAAGGCCAATCTGGACAACACGCCGGCCGACAGTCCGTTCGGCAAGCCGGAATGGGTGGTGGGCGCCCATGACGAACTCGACGGCATCGCCCGCCTGGTTCGGGCGTTTACGCAAACGCCCGAACCGGACGACGACGGGCAGTAGACATGCGTCGAACTCAGGCCAATAACCTCCAACTGGCCTGACCACCAGACGAACAGCAGTGGATTCCCTCACATCGTTTTCCCTGAAAGCGGCGGTTTCCCCTTTTGTTTCAAGGGCGAGGTGCCTATATTGGTGGCCTGACCACCAGGCCAACCCTTTGCGCAGACCGCCCGATGAGCACCTTTCAAGCCGTCGCTGTCACTCGTCTGTATCGCATGATCGCCGACCAGATCGCGGGACGCATCCGGGCCGGCGACTTTCCGCGCGGCCGGCGGTTGCCGTCAGAGCGGGATCTGGCCGAACAATTGCAGGTCAGCCGCGCGTCGATCCGCGAAGCGCTGATCGCACTTGAAATCGAGGGCTACGTCGAGGTCCGCGTCGGCACCGGTGTTTTCGTGGCGGACAAGGAAGGCGGCGGCGCGGCGTGGGGCGCCGGGCCGAACGCCAGTGCGGCGCAGAGCACCGACGACATCGGCCCGTTCGACCTGCTGGAAGCCCGCCTCCTGATCGAACCCGAATGCGCCGGCATGGCGGCCCAGCACGCCACGCCCGCCCAGCTTGCGGCGATCCGCGAAGCCCATGAGGGCATGTCGCTGACGGAGTCTCCCGGTCGGCACGACCGCGAATTCCACGGCGCGATCGCTGCCGCCTGCGGCAACGCCGCGCTGGCCGCCGCGGTGGGCCACCTGTGGAACCTGACCCAGTCCAGCTCGGTGTACCGCCGGATGCAGGACTACTTCGTCGACGCCAAGGTGTGGGCCGTCGCCCACGCCGAACACCAGCGCATCCTGACTGCGATCGTGGCGCGCGACCCCATGCGGGCGCGCCACGCCATGCACGCACACCTGCTTGGCATCCTGGCGCGATTGCGCGAGGACTTTGGCGACGTTTCCAACCCCCGAGGCGATCTATGACGACACCCACCCTGTCCATCAACGGCAACCGGCTGTGGCAATCCTTGATGGATCTTGCGCAGATCGGCGCGACGCCCAAGGGCGGCAACTGCCGCCTGGCGCTAACCGCGCTCGATGGCCAGGGGCGCGATCTGGTGACCGGCTGGATGCGCGATGCCGGCATGACGGTGCGCGTGGACCAGGTGGGCAACATCTTTGCCCGGCGCGCGGGCCGCGACGACAGCCTGCCGCCTGTCATGACGGGCAGTCACATCGACACACAGCCCACCGGCGGCAAGTTCGACGGCTGTTATGGCGTGCTGGCCGGGCTTGAAGTCATCCGCACCCTGAACGACGCGGGCGTGCAGACCGACGCCCCGCTGGAAGTGGCGATCTGGACCAACGAGGAAGGCTCGCGCTTTGTGCCGGTCATGATGGGATCGGGCGTATTCGCCGGCAAATTCCCATTGGAAACCGCGCTGTCGGCCCGCGACGCGCAGGGCATCAGCGTGCGCGACGAGCTTGCCGCCATCGGGTACGCGGGCGCCGATCCCGTGGGCGGCCGCCCCGTCGACGCCTATTTCGAGGCGCATATCGAGCAGGGCCCGATCCTTGAGCACGAGGAAAAGACCGTCGGCGTGGTGACGGGGTCGCTGGGGCTGCGCTGGTACGACGTCACGGTGACCGGCATGGAAATGCACGCCGGCCCGACACCGATGGCAATCCGCCGCGACGCGCTTTTTGCCACGAGCTTCCTGCTCCAGGCGGTCGTGAACATCGCCAACACCCATCAGCCGCATGGACGCGGCACGGTAGGCGAGATCCACGCATTTCCCGGATCGCGCAACGTGATCCCGGGCCAGGTGCGTTTCACCACCGACCTGCGCCACGAAGACGAGGCGACGCTGGACCGCATGGACCAGGATTGGCGGCGCGTCTGCGACGACATCGCCGTCGCGCATGGCGTGCGTGTCGAGGTGAAGGATGTGCAGTACTTTCCGCCGACGCCGTTCGATTCCGATCTGGTCGACAAGGTGCGCAAAGGCGCCGCGAACCGTGGTCTGCCCGCGATGAACATCGTCACCGGCGCCGGACACGATGCCGTCTACATGGCCGCCGTCGCGCCCACCGCCATGATCTTCGTGCCGTGCAAGGACGGCATCAGCCACAACGAAATCGAAGACGCCCGGCCCGAGCATCTGGAGGCCGGGTGCAACGTCTTGCTCGACGCCATGGTGGCGCGGGCCAATGGCGCCAGTCAGCGCCCTGAATGATTTGCCCAAGCCGTAGCCAGCACGCCTGATTCGTCCAACAAAAAATGCAAAGGGGAAAAACTTGCAGCCGGACACTCACCGCACCGCAGCCGACGACCGCGCCGCCTTCGCCGCCCTGGCGAAGCACCATTGAATTCTCCGCATTGGTGCGCGGCGCCTTAACCAGCACCTGAACGAAGCATTGTTGCAGCAGCTCCACCCGCAGTACCCAAGAAACGCAGGTGGCATGAGGTTTGCTTGATTCGGCACGGCTATCGCCGCGTCTAGGCGGCCGCCTGTCCGACCCTTTCCAGCCCGGAGGCTCGCAGTGAAATCGAAAAACTGGTTTTCCCTAAGCATCGGCGCATTGGTCCTTGCGGCCGCGCTGCCCGCCACGCAGGCGTTCGCCCAGACCAAAGGCGGCACGCTGAACATGATCGTGCAGCCTGAACCGCCGGTCATCGTGACGGCCATCAATCAGCAGGGGCCAACGCAATTCGTTGCAGGCAAGATCTACGAAAGCCTGCTGACCTACTCCACCGACTTGAAGCCGCAACCTGGCCTGGCCAAGTCCTGGGAAGCCGCCGCGGACGGGCTGACCTACACCTTCCATCTGCAAGACAACGTGAAGTGGCATGACGGCAAACCGTTCACGTCCGAAGACGTGGTGTTCTCGTTGGCGGAGATGCTGCCCAAGACCCATGCGCGTGCCCGCGTCATCCTGAACAAGTTCGTCGATTCCGTGACGGCGCCGGATGCCAAAACCGTGGTCATCAAGCTGAAGACGCCGTTCCCCGCTTTCATGCTGATGTTCGAACCCGGCTTTGCGCCGATGATGCCCAAGCATCTGTACGCCGGCACGGACTACATGACCAACCCCGCCAACCAGAAGCCCGTGGGCACCGGCCCGTTCGTCTTCAAGGAATGGAAGCGCGGCGAATACATCAAGCTGGCGCGCAATCCCGACTACTGGAAGCCGGGCAAGCCCTATCTGGATGAGCTGGTGTTCAACGTGATTCCGGATGCTGCCTCGCGCGCCGTGGCCTTTGAGCGCGGCAGCGTGGACGTGCTGCGCGGCGGCGACGTGGACAACGTCGACATCAAGCGCCTGCGCGGCCTGCCCAACGTGGAATACACCACTGCGGGCTGGGAGATGTTCTCGCCTCAGGCCTACCTGATCTTCAACATGCGCAAGCCGCCCTTCGACAACCTGAAGGTGCGCCAGGCGGTGATGGCGGCCATGAACCGCAGCATGGTGGTCAACAACATCTTCTTCGGCCTGGGCAAGGTGTCGACCAGCCCGTTCGTGACGACCGAGATGTTCTACGACAAGAACATGCCGCCGATGCCGTTCGACATGAAGAAGGCGCGCGCGCTGATCAAGGAATCAGGCATCAAGCCGGGCGACTACACGATCCGCCAGTTGAGTTTTCCGTATGGCTCGACCTGGGATCGCCTGGGTGAATACACCAAGCAGGCGCTGGAACAGCTTGGCTTCAAGGTGAATGTGGAATCGACCGACGCGGGCGGCTGGGCCAGCCGCACCGGCAACTGGGACTTCGACCTGACCACCACCTTCACCTACCAGTACGGCGACCCCGCGCTGGGCGTGCAGCGGCTGTACATCTCGTCGAACATCGTCAAGGGTTCGCCCTTCGCCAACGTGCAGGGATACAGCAATCCCGAGACCGACAAGCTGTGGGAGGCCGCCGCCTCCGAGGTCGATCCGGCCAAGCGCCAGGAGCTCTACACCAAGATCCAGACGACCCTCGTCAACGAGGTGGCCAACGGATTCCTGGTCGACATGGAGTTCCCCACCCTGTCTCGCGCCAACGTCAAGAACCTGGTCAAGACCGCCATCGGTCTGAACGAGTCGTTCGACGACGTCTACATCGAGAAGAAGTAAGCGCTGCCGAAGCGCCGCCGTGGGTTTGACCCGCGGCGGCGCCCCGCTGCGCGATGGGCCCGCTTGCCGCCGGCAAAGCCCGTCCTGAAAGGACCCGAGCATGAGATTCCTGTCTTTCCTGCTTTCCCGCATCGGCAAGGCCCTGGTGGTGGTGCTGGGCGTGGTGATCATCAATTTCTTCCTGATACGGCTGGCGCCCGGCGACCCCGCCGCCGTGCTCGCCGGCCAGGCCGGCGCGGGCGATGCCGCCTACGTGGACCAGCTGCGTGTCGCTTTCGGGCTGGACAAGCCGATCCTGACGCAGCTCCTGCTTTATCTGAAGGGCGTGGTGCAGCTGGACCTGGGGTTTTCGTACCGCAACCACGTGCCGGTGCTGGACTTGATCGTCGAGCGCCTGCCCGCCACGTTCCTCTTGATGTCGTGCGCGTTCGTGTTTTCCATCGTGCTGGGCGTGCTGCTGGGCGTGGTGGCGGCCAAGGCGCGCTACCGCAACAAGCGCCGCTGGATCGATAGCTCGGTGATGACCGGGGCCCTGCTCCTGTACGCCACGCCGCTCTTCTGGCTGTCGCTGATGGGCATTCTGCTGTTTTCGGTGGTGCTGGGCTGGCTGCCGGCGTTCGGCATGGAAACCGTGGGCGCCAACCTGACCGGCTGGGCGCGCGCGGGCGACATCGCCCTGCACCTCATCCTGCCGACCGTGACGCTGGGCTGCTTCTTCATGGCCGTCTATGTGCGGCTGACCCGCGCGTCGATGCTGGAAGTGATCGGCATGGACTTCGTGAAAACGGCCCGCGCCAAGGGCGTGAGCCCCAGCCGTGTGATCCGCGCGCACGTGCTGCGCAACGCGCTGCTGCCGGTCATCACGTTTGCCGGCATCCAGCTCGGGCAGATGGCGGGCGGCGCGGTCCTGACCGAAACCGTCTTCGCGTGGCCCGGCATCGGCCGTCTGATGTTTGACGCCCTGCTGCAACGCGACTACCAGCTTCTGCTGGGCATCTTCCTGGTCACGTCCATCATGGTCGTCGTCTTCAACCTGTTGACCGACGTGCTGTACCGCCTGATCGATCCGCGCATCGGCGCGGGCGCGCAGCAAGGAGCCTCCGCATGAAGTCATTCGCCCAACGTTACATGCGCAATTACGGGGCGGTGGCCGGCCTGGTCATCATGCTGATCGTGGTGGCCGTGGCTCTGGCGGCGCCGCTGCTGTACGAGGAATCGCCATGGATGATGGTGGCCGATCCGCTGATCCCGCCGTTCACCAATGCGGACTATCCGTTCGGCACGGACATGCTGGGCCGCGACATCACGGCCGGCCTGGTGTGGGGCGCGCGCGTGTCGCTGATGGTCGGTTTGCTGTCGACCGCCGTCGCGCTGCTGTTCGGCATCCTGGTGGGGTCGGTGGCCGGCTATTGCGGCGGCCGCGTGGACGACGCGCTGATGCGCTTCACCGAGTTCTTCCAGACCATTCCGCAACTGGCGATGGCCGTGGTGCTGGTCGCCATTTTGAGTCCGTCGGTGTATTCGATCATGGGCGCGATCGCCGTGGTGTCCTGGCCGCCGGCCGCGCGGCTGGTGCGGTCAGAGTTCATGACGCTCAAGCAGCGCGAATTCGTGCAGGCGGCCATCGTGATTGGCCAGACGCCGGCGCGCATCGTGGGCACGCAGATCCTGCCCAATGCCATGTCGCCCATCATCGTGTCGGCCTCGTTCATGGTGGCGACCGCCATCCTGACGGAATCGTCGCTGTCTTTCCTGGGCCTGGGCGACCGCAACCTGATGAGCTGGGGCTTCATGATCGGCGCGGCGCGCACGATGATCCGCGAAGCCTGGTGGATGAGCGTGTGGCCGGGCGTCGCGATTTTGCTGACCGTGCTGGCCATCAACCTGATCGGCGAAGGCCTGAACGACGCCCTCAACCCGCAACTGCGCAAGCGCGGCGAATAGGAGGCCGGCATGAATCCAACCCCAGAATCGACGCCGCTGCTGTCCATCCAGAACCTGACCATCGCGCTGCCCAAGGGTGGCGATCGCCCCTACGCCGTACAGGACGTCTCGTACGACATCCGCGCCGGGGAAATCCTGTGCATCGTCGGCGAATCCGGATCGGGCAAGTCCATGAGCGCCAACGCCATCATGGGACTGCTACCCGACTACCTGACGCCGCAGCAGGGCCGCATCCTGTTCCGCGGCCAGGACCTGCTGCAGCTGGACGAGCCGGCGCTTCAGGCCATGCGCGGCAAGGACATGGCGATGATCTTCCAGGAGCCGCTGTCGGCCCTGAACCCGCTGATGACAGTGGGCGAGCAGATCAGCGAGGTGATGCGCGTGCATGACGCCTACCCAGGCGCCGAGCGCCTGAAGCGCACGCTGGAACTGCTGGAATTCGTGGGCCTGCCGGACCCGGCGACGCTCTATCACGTCTACCCATTCCGGCTGTCTGGCGGACAGCGCCAGCGCGTCATGATCGCGATGGCGCTGGCGCTGGAACCCGCGCTGCTGATCGCGGACGAGCCCACGACCGCGCTGGACGTGACGACGCAGGCGCAGATCCTGGCGCTGATCGCGCGGATCCAGAAAGAGAAAGGCATGGGCGTGATGTTCGTCACGCACGACTTCGGCGTGGTGGCCGAGATCGCCCATCGCGTCGCCGTCATGGAGAAAGGCATTCTGGTGGAGCAAGGCCCTGCCGACGAAGTGCTCAACCGTCCGCGCCATCCGTATACCCAGCGCCTGATCGCGGCGGTGCCTCACCGGCGCGGCGAGGAACGAGCCGGAATCGCGGACGACAGACCGGTGCTGGAAGTGAAGGACCTGAAGAAGACCTACGTGATCGGCCACGGCTGGCTGGGCAACAAGCGCGAGGTGCGCGCGGTGGACGGCGTGAGCTTTGCCGTGCGGCGCGGCGAGACGCTGGGCATCGTGGGCGAATCGGGGTCCGGCAAGTCCACGATCGGAAAATGCCTGCTCAAGCTTGTCGGCATCAATGGCGGCCAGTTGCTGTTCAACGGGCAGGACATCGCCACGCTGCCCGAGTCCCGCTTTCGGCCGATGCGGCACGAAATCCAGATGATCTTCCAGGACCCGTTTGCCTCGCTCAACCCCCGGCACACCGTGGGCCGCATCATCAGCGACGGCCCTGTCGCCAACGGCGTGTCGCGGGCGCAGGCCGAGGCCCGGGCGCGCGAGCTGCTGTCGCTGGTGGGCATGGATCCGTCTGCCTTCGATCGCTATCCCAACCAGTTTTCGGGCGGCCAGCGCCAGCGCATCGGCATCGCGCGCGCCCTGGCGCTGGAACCCAAGGTGCTGGTGGCCGACGAATCGGTCTCCGCGCTGGACGTATCGGTGCAGGCGCAGGTGCTGCAACTGCTGCACGACCTGCAGCAGCGGCTGAAGATTGCGCTGGTGTTCATCACCCACGACCTGCGCGTAGCGGCGCAGATCTGCAATTCGGTGCTGGTCATGCACCGCGGCAAGGTGGTCGAGTACGGGTCGCCCGCCCAGATCTTCGACAACCCGCAGCATGCATACACGCGCCAGCTGATCGCCGCGGTGCCGGGCCAGCATTGGGACCCGACCAAGGCGCAGGCCGCCTGACCGCCATTCCGTCATCGCCATTCAGGAGAACCGCTTATGCAACGCCCCGCCGCAATCCCCACAGTACAGATCGACAACGAGCAGGTCACCGTCACCGAGTGGCGCTTCCCGCCGGGTGGCGAGACGGGCTGGCACCGCCATGGCATGAACTACGTGGTGGTGCCGCAGACCACCGGCCCGCTGCTGCTGGACACGCCCACCGGCCAGGTCACCAGCCAGCTCACCACCGGCGTGGCGTACTACCGGCCGGTCGGCGTGGAGCACAACGTCATCAATCCCAGCGACACGGAATTCGTGTTCGTCGAGATCGAACTGAAGCGGGCATGAGCCCCGCGCATCTGGCATTGACCCGGACGGTCTGAGCGAGGATATCCATGAAGGCCTTTTTTTCCGAAGAACAGTTGCTGCATTCGCCCCGCCAATTCATGCGGCTGGGCCGCATCAGCGCCCCGACCGACCTGCCGTCGCGCGCCGAGAACCTGCAGCAGGCGCTGGCCGCCCGCGGCATCAAGGTCGAAGCGCCGGCCGACTATGGACGCAAGCCGCTCGAACACGTCCACAGCGCGGATTACCTGGATTATCTGGAAACGGCCTTTGCGCGCTGGCAGGCGTTGAAGGCGCCGGGGGTCGATCCCGGGCCGGAGGTTCTGCCGAATCTCTCGCCGTACTACAACGGCCGCATCGATGCCGCCGGGCGCGGCCCCTGCCCCTCGCCGTCCATCGTGGCGCAGACCGGGTACTACCTGAGCGACCTGTCCTGCCCCATCGGGCCGCAGACGTGGCGTTCGGCGCTGCGGTCCACCCATAGCGCGCTGGCGGCGGCGGATCATGTGGCGGGCGGTGGCGGGGTGGCGTATGCGCTGTGCCGGCCGTCCGGCCACCACGCCCATCGCGATCGCGCGGGCGGCTTCTGTTACCTGAACAGCAGCGCCGCCGCGGCCAGCCGGCTGCTGCAGACGTGGTCCAAGGTGGCGGTGCTGGACGTGGACGCGCATCACGGCGACGGCACGCAGAACATCTTCTACCAGCGGCCGGATGTGATGACGGTGTCGCTTCATGCCGACCCGGCGGGCTATTACCCCTTCTACACCGGCTACGCGCACGAACGCGGCCACGGCGCGGGCGAAGGCTACAACCTGAACCTGCCGCTGGCGCACGGCTGCGGCAACACGGAATTCCTGCAGGCGCTTGACATCGCGTTGGACGCCCTGGCGGGCTATGCGCCGCAAGCGCTGGTTCTGCCGCTGGGGTTCGACACGTACAAGGACGATCCCATCAGCGTGCTCCGGTTGGACATCGACGCCTACCGCGACATCGGCGCGCGCGTCGCCGGTCTGGGTGTGCCGACCGTGGTGGTGCAGGAAGGCGGCTACATGGTCGAGGCGATCGGACCGGCGCTGGACGCGTTTCTTGAAGGATTCGACCGTGGCGGCAAGTGACCATGCCCGGGGGTGCGCAAAGGCGTGCATGAGCACGTGCGCCGGATGAGCGCCCTGACCGGATCAACGCCCGCGCGCCAGACCGGCATCCTGCTGTTCTTTGCGGCGCTGGTGGCCTTCGCCACCTTCGACGCGGGCGCCAAGCAGTTGCTGGAACGCTACCCCGCGCCCTTCCTGAACGTGATGCGCTACCTGGCGGTGGTGACGCTGGCGATGGGCATGCTGTGGCGCCACGGGCGCGGCCTGCGCCTGCGCGACGCGCCGGAAAAGCCGCTGCTGGTGCTGCGCGGCGTCATGCTGGCCACGGTGGCCACTTGCTTCATGACCGCGCTGATCTGGATGCCGCTGTCCGAAGCCACCGCCATCTACTTCACGGCCCCGCTCATCATGGTGGCGCTGTCGCCCTGGATGCTGGGCGAGCGCGTCCGCGCGGCGCAATGGGGCGCCGTGGCTGCGGGGTTTGGCGGCATGCTGCTGATCGTGCGGCCCGGCGGCGACCTGCCTCTGCTGGGCACGTTGCTGATGGCGGTGTCCGCCGTCAGTTACGCGATCTTCCAGGTGCTGACGCGCAAGCTGTCGAACAAGGTGCCGGGGCCGGTGCAGTATGCGTACACCGCGTTCATCTGCCTCATCGTGACGGCGCTGCCGGCGCCCTTCTTCCTGCCCGATCCCTGGCCGGGGCCGGCGGACACCGCCATCATTCTTGCACTGGGCGCGTGCAGCGGACTGGCGCAGATCCTGCTGATCGCCGCCTTCCAGCGCGTCCCGGCCGCGACGCTGGCGCCGCTGAACTACTTCCAGTTGCTGCTGGCGCTGGGCTTCAGCACGTTCTGGTTCCAGCGCCCGCCAGACGCGCTGGCGCTGGCGGGCATGGGGCTCATCATGGCGGCCGGGGTGTTTCTGGCGCTGCGCCCGCTTAGAAGTCCATCGACGCCGACAGCATGAACGTGCGCGGCGCGCCCAGCGCCAGGCTGGAGAGCTGCGGCATGCCCCAATAGGCCTTGTTCGTCAGGTTGTTGATGGCGGCGCGCAGCACCACCTGGCGGTCCGCCACCTTCGTGGCGTAGCGCGCGCCGATGTCGTACGTGGTGCGCCCGCCCACCGACAGCGAGTTGTCCGCGCTGATGTATTGCTTGGACACCGAGGTCGCATTGGCGGTCAACGTCAGGCCCTGCACCGCCGGCACGTCCCATTCCACCCCGAGCTTGCCCTGCAGCCGGGGGATGCCCGTGGCCTGCTTGCCCTCGTTAGCCGCGACGGCGGCTTTCGTCACCTTGGGATCGATATAGGCAACGCCGCCGATCAGGCGCACGCCACGCAGCGGTTCGCCGAAGAAGCCCCATTCCACGCCCTGGTTGCGCTGCTCGCCGCCGAACGAGAACACGTTTGTGACCGGATCGGTGTAGCTGCTGGGGCGCTCGATTTCAAACAGCGCCAGCGTATGGGTGAAGTCGCCCAGGTCGACCTTCAGGCCGATCTCTTTCTGCTTGGTCTTGAAGGGCGCAAAGAGCTCGCCTGCGTTGGCCGCGGTGGCGGGCGCGGACTGACCCTTGGAGAGGCCCTCGATGTAGTTCGCGTACACGGAAATGTTGTCCGTCGCCTTGACGAGCAGCGCGGCGGCGGGCGTCGTGGCGTGGGCGTCATAGCGGCTGGTGCGCGCGCCGGTGGCGACGCTGAAGCTGTCGGTGCGGACCTCCTGGCGGCGCGCGCCCAGCGTCAGCTGCACGCGGTCCTCCGCAAAGGACAAGGTGTCGGCCAGGCCATAGCTGATCATGCGCGTCTTGCTGTGCATGATGGGGGGAAAAACGCCGGCGGGCGCCGGACCCCAGACGGGGTTGTAGATGTTGGTGACCCAGTCCGCGCCGGGCACCGAGCGGCGGCCGTAATCGTGTTGATCATCGGAGTAGTACGTGGCGTTCAGCACCCACTGATGCTTGATCGCGCCGGTCTGCAGTTTGCCGCGCAGGCCCGCGTCGCCGGAGGTCTTGTCCACCTCCATGTTGAGTTGCCCCATCGACGTGCGGAAGTCGCCGGCATCGTTGAACACCTGCGCCGACATGGCGCCGCTGTAGGTGTATTCGGAACGGCTGGTGCCGATGGCCGCGTACGCCATCAGCTTGTCGGTGACGTCGAATTCGCCGCGGATCATGGCGCCGCGATCCTGGTTCTTCACGTAGGCCCAATCCGGGTTCAACAGGGTTTCGGGTTTGGGCGGCTTGGGCACGCCGATGCCGGGCGCCAGGTTGATGCCGCGCGTCACGCCATCGATGCGCTCATCGGTGTCGTACAGATCGGCGGAGATGCGGACCCGCTCGCCGCGCCAGTCCAGGCCCAGCGACGCCAGTTGCGCGCGCTTTTTCTGGTCGTCGACGGGACCGTCGCCGTTGCGGTACATGCCGTTGAACCGGATGCCGAACTGCTGGTTCTCGCCGAAGCGCCGCCCCATGTCCAGGTGCCCGCCGAACTGCGCGTCCGACATGTAGGTGGCGGTCAGGCGCGTCAGCGGCTCGGCGCCGGCGCGCTTGGACACCAGGTTGACCGTGCCGCCGACCGAACCGCCGGGAGGCATGCCGTTCAGCAAGGCGGACGGGCCCTTCAAGACCTCGATCCGCTCGAACATCTCGGGCGACGTCCGGTAGTAAGGCGCCATGCCGGCCAGTCCGTTGAACGTCATGTCGGTGGTGGCGGACGAGAAGCCGCGGACCGAGTAGTTTTCGCTCCACGCGCCCGACACGCCGTTGCTGAACACTGACGGGTCGGTGCGGGCGATGACATCGGTGATGTCCTTGGCCTGCAGGTCCTCGATGTACTTTTCCGTGTAGTTGATGACGGAGAACGGCGTGTCCATGAAGTCCTTGTCGCCCAGGAAGCCCACACGGCCGCCGTACGTGACCTGGCCACCGGCGTAGGGCGTTGACGGCGCTTCCTGCGCATCGGCCTGGCCCGTGACGGTCACCGTGGGCAGGGTCTTCACACCCGCCTCCTGCTGCGCCCACGCCGGCGTCGCAACCGCGGCGCCCAGCGTAAGGCCGAACACGGCGGCGACGAGAGGGTTCAAGGAAAAGGCGGGCTTTGCCTGCCCGGCTAGCGGCGAAGGACGTGCGACGCGGCCGCTATGGCGACGTTTGCTCATGGAATGCTCCGTTCGGTTGAGCTGGGATCGCCCGGCAATCCGGGCGACTGGGAATCATTTACGTTTGGATCGGCAATGACGCGCGGGGCGTCTTGAGAAATCAGTTCCGGTAAGGCCTCATGACTTCGTCGATCATGAGATGCAGCGACTTCACGCTGGCGGCAGTGACATACCAGGCTTCGGCGTCGGCAAAGACCACGCGGCCGTCTTGCCACGCGGCCGTCTGACGCAGCAGCGGGTTGCCCAGCGTCTCGGCGTTCAGGGCCGGCCGGCGTTCCATCACGGCCGTGCGGTCGACCACGTAGACGATGCCCGGGTTCGCCTGCTGGATGAATTCGCTGGAGATCGGCTGGCCATGCAGGCCGCCATCGGCCAAGGGACTGGCCGGTTTCACGCCCAGCGCCTTGAAGATGAAGCCGTAACGGGAATGCACGCCGAACGAACTGAAGGCGCCGTTGTTGTGCAGCACGACGAGCGCCGTTTCCGGACGATCGCGGATGAGCGCGCGTGCCGCTTCAACCTTGGCTTCCAGATCGGCCGCCTTCCTGCGGGCAAGGTCCTCCTTGCCGAAAATGCGTCCCAGCGTCAGCAGATGGTCCTTCACGATCTCGATGTGGTCGGCCTGACTGTCGCGGTAGTCCACGTCGAAGTGGATGGTCGGCGCGATCTGGCTCAGCTCCTTGTAGTGGTTCGCCTGCAGCGAGGTGATCAGGATGAGATCCGGCTTTGCCGCGTGCACGCGCTCCAGATTCGGCTGGACGATGGCGCCCATGTCCTGCACGTCGGGCGCGTCGCGATAGCGGGCCAGGAAATGCGGCACGAAGTCCTTGGGCATGCCCACGACGGGGACGCCCAGCTCGTCCAGAAAATCGACTTCGTTCATGTCCAGCGCCACCACGCGCTGCGGCAGCCGGTCGATCACCGTCTGGCCCAGCTTGTGTTTGACGGTGATCGGGACATAGGCATTCTGCGACGGCGCATCCGCGGGTGCCGCGGCGGCCGTTGCCGCGGCGGCCGATGCCGCCGCGGCCTTGGGCGTGTCCGTGGCTTGCCCGCAACCGTGCAGCGCTGCTGTTGCGGCCAATGCCGCGGCTAGCAGCAGCGCCCTCGGCCAGTGCGACAGGATCATTTCAGTTCTCCAGGGGGATTGAAGTAGTTGCACAGGCGACCGCGATCGCCCTGCGTGATCTCGAAATCCAGTCCATACAGGTCGCGCAGCCGGTCTTCGGTCATGACCTCATGCACTGCGCCCGCGCAATGCACCACCCCGCCCTTCAGCGCGACGACATGGTCCGAATAGCTGGCCGCGAAGTTGATGTCGTGCACGACCAGGATCACGGTGCGGCCGTGGTCGTCGCACAGGCGGCGCAGCGCACGCATGATCTGGACTGCGTGCCGGATGTCCAGGTTGTTCAGCGGCTCGTCCAGCAGCAGGCAATCGGTCTGCTGCGCGATGGTCATGGCCATGAACGCCATCTGCCGCTGGCCGCCGCTCAGCTCGTCCAGGTAGGCGCGGCGCAGCGGCTCCAGCGATAGAAACGTGATGGCCTCGTCGATCGCCTGCATGTCCTGCGGCGTCAAGGCGCCGCGGCTGTAGGGAAAGCGCCCGAATGCCACCAGGTCTTCCACCGTGAGCCGCAGGTTGAAGTCGGGAGACTGGCGCAAGGTGGCGACGCGCCGCGCGTAATCGGCGCGGCGCATGTCCGCCACGTTGCGGTCGCCGATGAAGACGTCGCCCTGCGTCGGTTCCATCAACCGCGCCATCATCATCAGGAGCGTGGTCTTGCCCGCGCCGTTCGGGCCGATGAGCGATGTCAGCTTGCCTTCGGGGAACTGCAGGCTCACGTCGCGCAGGACGGCTTTCGCGCCATGGATTTTGCAAAGATTTCTGGTCGTGATCATGCGGCGCCCCGCGTGCGCGCCATCAGCGCGAGAAACCAGCCGCCGCACACCAGGTTGACCAGGATCCCGACGGTGGTCTTGTAGTTGAAGATGTGTTCGACCGCGAGCTGGGCCAGGATGAACATGCCGACGGCGATGGCGCAGCCGGTGGGCAATGTGACGCGATGCCGGCGTGTGCGTGCCAGCGCATACGCGGTGTTGGCCACGAAGATGCCCATGAACGCCGTGGGTCCCAACAGGCTGGTGGAAACGGCAACCAGCACCGCGATCAAGGCCAGATGCAGTTGCACGGCGCGCGGATGGTCAACACCCAGCGACATGGCCTGGTCACGCCCCAGCGACAGGACGTCCAGCGTCGGCAATTGCCTGCGTCCGGCCAGGCATACCGCGGCAACAACGGCGGCGGATGCCAGCAACTGCGCCGGTTCGGCCTTGCCGAACGAGGCCTGGGTAAAGCCCAGCAGGATCGAGAACTCGCCCGGACTGGTCTTCAGTTGCACGAACTGCGTGAAGGTGCCGATCACCATGGTCAGCACCAGCCCCGCCAGCAGCAGGAAATACACGTTCTGCCTGCCGCGGCGGAACAGCCAGCGATGCAGAATCCACGAATACGCCAGCATCACCAGGACCGAGAACAGGAAGTTGCCGTTCGGCCCCAGCAGCACCAGGCTTTGCGTGCCCAGCGCCAGGATCAACACGGACTGCAGCAGCAGGTACACCGCCTCGTAGCCCATGATGGCGGGCGTGAGGATCCGGTTGCCGGTCAGGGTCTGGAACACGATCGACGACCACGCGATGCAGACGCCGCCGATCACCATGGCCGCCAGCCGCGCGAGGCGTTTGGGGATGACATAGTCGAAGTCCAGGCCCGACCGGAAAAACAGGAACACCACGGCCAACGCGATGACCGCCATCCAGACCGCGTTCCGGGAAGCTGCGCGCATCATCGGTGCTTCCAGAGAATCAGCGCCAGGAACAGGACGCCGCCCACGCCCCCCGCCGTCAGGCCAATGGGCACTTCGAACGGATAGATCAGCACGCGCCCCAGGATGTCGCAGACCAGCAGCAGCGACGCGCCGCCCAAGGCGACGACGGGCAGCGTGCGGCCCAGGTTGTCGCCGTAGTGGAGCGCGACCAGATTGGGCACCACCAAACCCACGAACGGAATCGCGCCCACCGTGATGACCGTGGCCGACACCGTGACCGCCACCAGCATCAGGCCCAGCGCGACGGTGGCCGGATAATTCAGCCCCAAGCTTGCGGCCATGTCCTCGCCCATGCCGGCCACCGTGAAGCGGTGCGCATACAGGTACGTCAGCACGACGATCGGCAGGATGAGATAGATGATCTCGTAATTGCCCTGCACGATCTTGGAGAAGTCGCCCAGCAGCCAGCCCTGCATGCTTTGCAGGATGTTGTTGCGATAGGCATGGAATTCGGCCAGCGCGCTCAGCACACCGCCGAACATCAGCCCCATCACGGGCACCAGCACCGTGTTCTTGAACCGGATGCGGCGCACGATCATGACGAAGGCCAGGCTGGCCGCAAAGCAGAATGCCAGCGCAAACGCCATCCGCCCGCCCGGCCCCATCGACGGCGCCACCGTCAGCGCAACCAGGATGCCCAGCTTGGCGGCGTCCAGCCCGCCGCAGGTGGCGGGTTCGACGAACTTGTTGCGCACGATGTGCTGCAGGATCACGCCGCACACCGACAGGCCGACGCCCGTCAGCACCAGAGCGGCCAGCCGCGGCAGGCGGCTGGCGGTCAGCGTCAGCCACGCGTCGCCGGATAACGTAAACAGCTGCGTCCAGGCCAACTGCCGCGCCCCGACCAGGAGGGACGCGCCGCACAGCACGACGAACAGCACCAACAGCCCGGCACGCATCAGACGCGGTCTCCGGCGATGCGCCAACCCTTGGCGGCCTCGCGCTGCGTCAGGAATTGCGCGTACCGTCCGCCGCTCGCGCGCAGCGCCGCCGGCGCGCCCGCTTCGACGATCCGGCCGTCCTCCACCACCGCGATCTCATCAGCCATCGCCACCGTCGACAACTGATGCGCAATGACCACCAGCGTCCGCTTGCCGCGCAGGCGCGCCAGCGTGCTGGCGATGACGGCCTGATTGCCCGCGTCCAGCGCCGCGGTGGCCTCGTCCACCAGCAGGATGGGCGCGTTGCTGATCAGCGCGCGGGCGATGGCGATGCGTTGGCGCTCGCCGCCCGACAGCCGCGCGCCGCCCTCGCCCACCGGCGTGTCCATGCCTTGCGGCAGGCGCGCGGCGATCTCGTCCACGCCCGCTTCCCGCGCGGCTTGCAGGACATCGGCATCATCGCTGCCCGGCCGGCCGGCACGGATGTTGTCGGCAATGGTGCCGGTAAAGAGATAGGTGTCCTGGAATATCTGGCTGATGTGGCCGGCCAGTTGCGTGCTGGCGATCTGCCGCACGTCAACGCCGCCGATGTGCACGCTGCCTTGCGTCACGTCGAAGAATCGCGCGATCAGCCGCACCAGCGTGGTCTTGCCGGACCCCGAAGCGCCGATCAGGGCGACCATGCTGCCCGGCTCGATGCGCAGGTTCAGGCCGTGCAGCACGTCGGGCCTGTCCTGCGCGTAGCGAAAGCGCACGTCGCGCAATTCGATAGACGCGTCGCGCGGCGTCTGCGGTGCGGCGGGCTCCGGCAAGGGCGCCGCCGCAAAAAGCGCGTCGATCTCATCAAGCTGGGCGCGCGCGCCGCGCAGCACCTCGCCGTAGCCGGCAACCTCGAGCAAGCCGTCGATGTAGCGCACCGCCAGCAGCATCGCGACAACGGCGGCCACCAATTCCCCGGTAGCGGCGCCGGCGGCGAGCAGTCCGTTGAGCCACAGAGCTGCCGCGATCAGCAGGGCGGCAAAGACGGCCTGGACCGCCCAGACGTTGAGGACGGCCGCGGCCGCCGACCGCCAGATCAGGCGCGTGCCCGATCGGCGCTGCGCGTCGAGGGATTGCTCGATGTGCCGCATGCCGCCGCCTTCCGCGCTGAAGGCGCGCAGCACCGACTGCGCCTGCGCAAACTCCACCACGCGCTGGCTGGTTTCGGCAAAGCGCCGATGAAACTCGGCGTCGGCGCGCCCCGCCAGCCGCGCGGTCAGCGCCAGCACGCCCGCCAGCAGCGGCAGCGCCGTCAGTGCGATCAGCCCCAGCAGCCAATGCTGCGCGAACAGCGCCGCCACCAGCACGAGGGGCGCGGCCACGCCCGCGATGAGCGGCGTGAAGACGTGCGCGGGCAATTGGGCCACGGTCATCATGCCCTGCGTGACGACATGGCTGAGACGCGCGGTGTTCTGCGGCGTGAACCAGCCGACAGGCAGGCGCGCCACATGGTCGCCCAGCCGATGGCGGCCAGCCTGCAGGATGGCGACGCCCACACGCACGCCGGCCCGTTCGACCGGCAGGCGTAGCGCCCCGCAGCACACCACCCCGGCGAGCACCGCAGCCAGCCACGCAGCGGCCTGCCGCGTGTCGCCGGCCAGCAGATGGGTAAGAAGCGGAGCCGTGGCGGCAATGGTCAGCCCGCAGACCAGCCCGTAGGCGACGGCCAGCCACGCGTAGCGGCGCAGCACCTGGACATCCGTGCCAAGCAGGCGCACAAAGGTCTTTACCATGCCGGCTCCTCTTGCGCCGCGTCGATCGCATGACCACCCAGCGCCCACAGCCGCGCATAGCAGCCGCCTTGCGCCAGCAGCGCGTCGTGCCGTCCCTGTTCAGTGATACGCCCGTCTTCCAGCACCAGGATGTGATCGGCATGAACCACCGTGTCCAGCCGGTGCGCGATCACCAGCAGCGTACGACCCCGCGCAAAGCGCGACAGCGCCTCCTGGACGGCCGCTTCGTTGCCGGCATCGGCTGCGGCCGTGGCCTCGTCCAACACCAGCACGGGCGGATCCAGCAGGACGGCGCGCGCGATGCTCACGCGCTGGCGTTCGCCGCCCGAGAGCTGCGCGTCTTCGCCGATCACGGCGTCGTAGCCGCGCGGCAGGGCCAGGATGCGTTCGTGGATGTTGGCGGCCCGCGCGGCAGCTTCGATCTCTTGCTGGGTGGCGCCCGGCCGGCCCAGCGCAATGTTGTCGCGCACGCTGGCGTGGATCAGCCGCACCTCCTGCAGCACGAAGCCGATGCGCCGGTAGAGCTGCGCGCTCTCGATCTGGCGCAGGTCTGCGCCGCCGAGTGTGATGCGCCCTCGCGCCGGGTCGAAGAAGCGCACCAGCAGGCGGGCGAGCGTGGATTTGCCGGCGCCGGACGGGCCGACAATGGCGGTCACGGTGCCGGGCGCCAGCGTGAACGTGATGCCGGACACGGCCTCGTGACCATCGCCGTAGCGGTAGCCCACGTCTTCAAACCGGACTTCGTGGCCTTCGGGCAGTTGTCCGCACCCCGCCGGCGGCATTTCGAGGACGGGGGTATTCATCAGCGCCAGCACCCGTTGCGCCGCGCCCGTGGCGCTGCCCAGATCGTGCAACAGCGTGTGCAGCAACAGCATCGGCGCGCAGATGCCCGGCGCCACCAATGCGAAAGGCAGCACGTCCACCGGCGCCATCCAGTCCAGCGCCACGAACAGCGCGCCCGCGCCCAGCACCACGCCCAGAACCGTGACCGGCGCGATCAGCGCGTGGGCCCGCGCCATCGCGGCGACCAATGGCCGGGTGAAGTCGGCAAAAGCCGCGGCAAAGCCGTCCACCGCGTCCCGGTAGCCGCGATGCGCCTTGCCGGCATCGCCAAACGCCTTGACCACGGGTATGCCATTGACGAATTCGACGGTCGCGCCGTTGAGGCGGCCAAGGCGTTCCATGAACACCGGCATGTTCGCGCCGCCGGCCTTCATGGCCCGCCGCAGAAAGAGGAAGAAGCCCGGAAACGGCAGCAACGCCGCGATGGCAAGGCGCCAGTCCTGCGCAAACAGGTAGACGGCCGACGCCGCGATGGCGCCGCCGGCGCGTCCCACCGCCGTGAAGAAATGCGCGGTGAGGCTGTGCAGCGTCGCCATGTCGTCCTGCAATGCCTGTTTGACCTCGCCGGAGGCCCGCTCCGTGAACCAGCCCAGCGGCACTTGCGCCAACCGCCTCGCGCCGGCCAGGCGCAGATGATGCGTGATCCGGTTGTCGGCCAGGTGGGCGGTCAGTTCGGCAGCCGACGCCAGCGCCATGCCCGTGAACAGGCACGCGACGGCAGCGGCGACAGTCCACCAAAGCTCGGGAGCCGTTGGTTCGGGACCTTCCAGGATGAGGCGAGCAATGTGTGCGATGGCGGCGAGCGGCGCCAGCGTGAGCATGGTGCCAACTGCGGCAAGCGCGGCTGCGGCAATGAGTTGCCCGCGAATCGGGGTCAACACCAGGCTGAGCGGGCCGGGGTGTTTAGCGTGGGCCGGCGCGGCTCCGGAAGTGCTCATGAACGAAGTACCAGGACGAAGTTGATAATTATTTGCATCACTATAAACTAAATCTTGAAATAGTTGCATAGCAATAAACTAAATAATTGCGGGACGGGTTAAAGTGCGGGATCGCCGACGCCAACACCAGGGATCAGACATGCAGCCGCCAGAGCGCCGCCCCGCACGGGGACGCCCTCCCACCATCACCCGCGAGCGGATCGCCGATGCCGGCATCGCCGTGGGCCTGCCCAACATCACGTTCGTCGGCGTCGCAGCGGCGCTGGGCGTCAGCCACATGGCGCTGTACAAGCACGTGCCCAGCCTGGAAGAGCTCAAGCGCCTGGTCGCCGAGGAGATCTTCAATCGGTGGCAGATTCCGCAGGCCTGTAGCCACGATCGCGGCGATCTCAAGGACTACCTGACGGTGTTCGCGACATCCGTGCGCGAGTTCGTCAAGGCGCATCCGGGCGTGACGCCCTACGTCATCCGGCGGCTGGCCGCGACGCCGTCCATGCTGGCGAAGATCGACGGGCATCAGCGCCACATCGCCGACGCCTATGGCATCTCAAAGGAACAATCGCGCATCCTGCTGGCGACCGTGGCGTTTCACGGCCTTGCGGTGGCGGACACGGTGTATTCGGTTGCCGGGCTGGAGCCGGTTGTCGACGCCGCGCGCACGGCGGAAGAATCCGAAATGGAAGTGGAACTGGATCAGGGCATGCAGGCGCTGATCATCGGTTTGATGGCGATGCTGGAGGGCGGTTAGCTGGTTTCGCGCTGGACCAGTTCGAAACCCAGATCCACGTGCCGCTCGGGCACGGGTTCGCCCGCCAGATGCTGCATGAGCAATCGCGCGGCGGATAGCCCGATCTGATAGCGCGGCGTGGCGATGGTGGACAGCGGCGGCGTGGTCCAGGCCGTGCCCGCCAGGTCATGAAACCCGACGATCGCCATTTGCGCCGGCACCTGCAACCCGTCGCGGCCGCATTGGAACACCGCGCCCTGCGCCAAGTCGTCGTTGCAGAAGAACACGGCGTCGCAATCCGGGTGGCGCGTATGCAGGTCCTGCATCAGCGCGGCCCCCAGGCTGATCGACGATTTCTCCGGCGTCATGATTTCCAGCGCCACGTCATACAAGCCTGCATCGCGTAGCGCCTGCCGGCACCCCTCGCAACGGCGCAGCGACCGGGGATCCAACTGCGCGCCAATGATGCCGATGCGGCGGTAGCCGCGTTCCACCAGATGACGGCCGGCCGCGTAGCCCGAGTCGAATTGCGAGAACCCGACGCTCATGTCGTCGTTGCCTTCCAGCGTTTCGATCGTGTGCACCGTGGGAATCGCCTGCGCGCGCAGCAGTTCCCAGACGCCCGGATTGTGATCGATGCCGGTCAGCACCAACCCGTCGGGCGAGTGCTGCAGGTACTTGCGCAGCAGCGCCTCTTCTTCGTCCGGCGAGTAGCCCGTGACGCCAATCAGCATGTGGTAGCCGTGCTGGTCCAGCACGTCCTTGATGCCCGTGATGATGTCCACGAAGACCACGTTGCTCAGCGACGGAATCAGCACCACGATGGTCTGCGACCGCGCCGACGCAAGCGCGCTGGCGGCGTGGTTGGGCACGTAGCCAAGCTCCTGGCACACCCGCGCGATGTGCTCGCGCAGGTCTTCCCCCACCTTGTCCGGCGTGCGCAGCGCCCGCGAGACCGTGATGGCGCTGACGCCGACGCGCCGCGCGACGTCCTGCATGGTGACGCGGCCGGCGCGCGAGCTTCGGGGTTTGCGGATGGACATGGACCCTCGCGGTGAATGCAAGCGCGTAGTCTGACGGAAAAAAAGAGGCTTGCCAAAGCAAAAATGTTAGCGCTAACATGATCCGCATCAAATGATTAGAAAACTCCGGAAAAACGGAGAGGAGACAACCATGCAAGCTTCCCCACTGGGGCGGCCGGGGCCGTCGCGTCCCGGCCGGTCACCGCTGGCCCGCGCTGCGGACTGGTGTTTTGTGCTGCAGACCTGGCTGATGGTGGCCTGTCTGATCGTGATGGTCGTGCTGCTGTTCGGCAACGTGGCGCTGCGCTATCTCTTCAACTCCGGCATCAACGTGTCCGACGAGGTCTCGCGCCTGGCCTTTGTCTGGATGATCTTCCTGGGCGCGGTGATCGCGCTGCGCGAACACCAGCACATCGGGGTCACCATGATGGTGGAACGCTTCGGCCCGGGCGCGCGCCGCGTGTCGCACATTGCCTGCCAGCTGATGATCCTGTGGGTGCTGTGGCTGATGGCTGAAGGCGGCTGGGTCCAGACTGTGATCGGCATGGACACCGTGCTGCCGGTCACCGGCATGCCGCTGGCCGTCTTTAACGCAGCCGGCCTGTATGCCGCCGTGGCGATGGGCATCCTGACCCTCATCGACCTGGTCCGCGTGATTGCGGGCGGCCCGCTGCCGGCGGAGTCCAGTCCGGAAGACCCGGCGGTGTGAACCCGCCCCTCCCCGCCCCCAATCACCTGCCCGGATATCCGCAATGATCCTGACCGTCTTCCTAGTCGTGCTGCTGGGGCTGATCGCCCTGGGCATGCCGATCGCCTTCGCGCTCATCATCAGCGCGATCGTCATGATGTTCCAGCTGGACTTCTACGACACCCAGCTCCTCGCCCAGAACATGCTGTCCGGCGCCAACAGCTTCACGCTGATGGCGGTGCCGCTTTTCATGCTGGCCGGCGAACTGATGAACGCCGGCGGCATCTCGCGGCGCATCGTGCATCTGGCCAACACGTTCGTGGGCCACATCCAGGGCGGCCTGGGATATGTGGCCATTTTCGCCAGCGTGCTGCTGGCGTCCCTGTCGGGCTCGGCCGTGGCTGACGCCGCGGCGCTGGGATCACTGCTCATCCCGATGCTGCGCGAAAAGGGTTATGAGGCCGGCCAGGCGTCGGGCCTGATCGCCGCCGGCGGCATCATCGCGCCCATCATCCCGCCGTCGATCTCGTTCATCATCTTCGGGGTCGCCACCAATGTGTCGATCACCAAGCTGTTCTTCGCCGGCATCGCACCGGGCCTCATGATGGGGCTGACGCTGGTGGCGGTGTGGACCTGGGTGGCGCGCAAGCACGGCAGCATCAAGCCCGCGCCGCGTGAGCCCTGGAACAATCGCCTTAAGGCGCTGCGCGGCTCGCTATGGGCGCTGTTCCTGCCGGTCATCATCATCGGCGGCCTGCGGGGCGGCAT
Organism: Achromobacter animicus; assembly: GCF_040775605.1. Classification (NCBI taxonomy): domain Bacteria; kingdom Pseudomonadati; phylum Pseudomonadota; class Betaproteobacteria; order Burkholderiales; family Alcaligenaceae; genus Achromobacter; species Achromobacter animicus. The sequence goes on along the minus strand of NZ_JAYGJK010000001.1, from coordinate 2,102,414 downwards.
CTTCACCCCCACGGAAGCGGCCGTCGTCGCCGCCGTGTATGCGTTGCTGGTCAGCCTCTTCGTCTACCGCGAAATCGGCTGGCGCGACCTGGGACCGCTCTTCATCAACGCGGCGCGCACCACCGCCGTGGTCATGTTTCTGGTGGCGGCCGCCATGGTCTCGTCCTACATGATCACGCTGGCGGACCTGCCGCAGGACCTGATCGCATTGCTTGAGCCGGTCATGGATCAGCCAAAGATGCTGATGTTCGCGCTGCTGATCCTGCTGACGCTGGTCGGCACGGTGATGGATCTGACGCCGACCATCCTGATCCTCGGCCCCGTACTCATGCCCGTCGTCATCAAGGCAGGGATCGACCCCGTCTACTTCGGCGTCATGTTCGTCATGGTCGGCAGCGTCGGCCTGCTGACGCCCCCCGTGGGCACGGTGCTGAACGTGGTTTGCGGCGTGGCCCGCATCAATATGGAAACCATCTGCAGAGGGGTGTGGCGCTACGTCGTGGCCTACACGCTGCTGCTGGTCCTGCTGGTGATCTTCCCCGAACTGATCACCGTACCCGCACGCTGGATGCACTAGCGGCACTTGAAAACCCCCGAGGAGAAACACCATGATCAAGCAATTCAAGACCCGCATTCTTGTCCTGGCGACGGTGCTGTCCTGCACCGTCGCCGGGGTGGCCGCGGCCGCGGACGTCAAGCCGCGCCTCATCCGCTTTGGCTACGGACTGAACGAGGAAAGCGTGCAGGGCCGCGCGGCCCGCCATCTGGCGCAGGAACTTGAAAAAGTCAGCGGCGGCAAGCTCAAGATGCGGACCTTCGGCTCGGCCAACCTGGGCTCGGACGAGCAGATGCAGAGCGCGCTGGTGGGCGGCGCGCAGGAAATGATGGTGGGATCCACCGCTCCGCTGGCGGGCATGGTCAAGGAATTCGGCGTGTTCGACCTGCCGTTCCTCTTCAACAGCGAAAAAGAGGCCGACGCGGTGCTGGACGGCCCGCTTGGGCAGGATCTGCTGAAAAAGCTGGAAGCCAAAGGTCTGGTCGGCCTGGTCTATTGGGAAAACGGCTTTCGCAACATGACCAATTCCAAGCGGCCGATCACGCGCGCCGAGGACCTGCAGGGCATCAAGCTGCGCGTCATGCAGAACCAGATCGCGCTGGGTGTGTTCAACACGCTGGGCGCCAACGCGGTGCCGATGCCGTTCTCGGAACTGTTCACCGCGCTGGAAACGCGCACGGTCGACGGCCAGGAAAATCCCATCACCACGATCCAGAGCAGCAAGTTCTACGAGGTGCAGCCCTACCTGACCATCACGCGCCACGTCTACACGCCGTGGGTGGTGCTGGCGTCCAAGAAGTGGTGGGACACGCTGTCGCCCGACGAGCAGAAGCTGATCCGCCAGGCCGCCGCGTCGTCGCGCGACTTCGAACGGCAGGACAGCCGCGCCGATTCCACCAAGGCCATGGGTACGCTTGAAAAGAACGGCATGAAGATCAACACCGTCACGCCGGAAGAAGTGGCCCGCATGCGCCAGAAGGTGCAGCCCGTGGTCGACAAGTACACGCAAGAGCTCGGCCCGGAACTGGTCAAGCAGCTGAACGACGAAATCCAGAAGGCGCGCAACTAGCGCCAATGGTGGCCCGGATCCGCTTTTGGTCCGGGCCAGTATGCAACCGAAGCGAGACAGCCATGTCCCAGACACCCCGCCGACTGCGCAGCCAGAAATGGTTCGACGATCCTTCGCACGCCGACATGACGGCGATCTACGTCGAGCGCTATCTCAACTACGGCCTGACGCGCCAGGAACTGCAGTCGGGGCGGCCGATCATCGGCATCGCGCAGACGGGCAGCGACCTGGCGCCCTGCAATCGCCATCATCTGGCGCTGGCCGAACGCATCAAGGCGGGCATCCGGGACGCCGGCGGCATCCCCATGGAATTCCCGGTGCATCCGCTGGCCGAACAGGGCAGACGGCCCACCGCGGCGCTGGATCGCAATCTGGCGTATCTGGGTTTGGTTGAAATCCTGCACGGCTATCCGCTGGACGGCGTGGTGCTGACCACCGGATGCGACAAGACCACGCCCGCGTGCCTGATGGCCGCGGCCACCGTGGACATCCCTGCCATCGTGCTGTCCGGCGGACCCATGCTGGATGGCTGGCATGAGGGGCAGCGCGTGGGGTCGGGCACCGTCATCTGGCACGCGCGCAACCTGATGGCCGCAGGCAAGCTGGACTACGAAGGCTTCATGACGCTGGCCACGGCATCGTCGCCGTCGATCGGCCACTGCAACACCATGGGCACCGCCCTGTCCATGAATTCGCTGGCCGAAGCGCTGGGCATGTCGCTGCCCACCTGTGCCAGCATTCCCGCGCCGTATCGCGAACGCGGCCAGATGGCTTACGCCACCGGCATGCGCATCTGCGACATGGTGCGCGAGGACCTGCGGCCTTCGCACATCATGACGCGGCAGGCGTTCGAAAACGCCATCGTCGTTGCCTCGGCACTGGGCGCGTCCAGCAACTGCCCGCCGCATCTGATCGCGATTGCGCGCCACATGGGCGTCGACCTGAGCCTGGACGATTGGCAGCGGCTGGGCGAAGACGTGCCGCTGCTGGTCAACTGCGTGCCGGCCGGCGAGCACCTGGGCGAAGGCTTTCACCGCGCGGGCGGCGTGCCGGCCGTGCTGCACGAGCTGCTGGCCGCGGGCCGTCTGCATCCTGACTGCGGGACCGTGTCGGGCAAGACCATCGGCGACATTGCCGCAGCGTCCAAGACCCATAACACCGACGTCATCCGAAGCTGCGACACGCCGCTCAAGCACCGCGCCGGCTTCATCGTGCTGTCCGGCAACTTCTTTGACAGCGCCATCATCAAGATGTCGGTCGTGGGCGAGGCATTTCGCCGCGCGTACTTGTCGGAGCCCGGTTCGGAAAACGCCTTCGACGCCCGCGCCATTGTCTTCGAAGGCCCGGAGGACTATCACGCCCGCATTGAAGACCCGGCCCTGAACATCGACGAACATTGCATTCTGGTGATCCGCGGCGCGGGCACCGTGGGATACCCCGGCAGCGCGGAAGTCGTGAACATGGCGCCGCCGTCGCATCTGATCAAGCGCGGCATCGACTCGCTGCCCTGCATGGGCGACGGCCGCCAGAGCGGCACGTCGGCCAGCCCGTCCATCCTGAACATGTCGCCCGAAGCCGCGGTGGGCGGCGGGTTGGCGCTTCTGCGCACCGGCGACCGGATCCGCGTGGACCTGAACCAACGGTCGGTCATCTTGCAGGTGGATGAATCGGAACTGGAACGGCGCCGCCAGGAACCGGCATACGAAGCGCCGCCGTCGCAGACGCCCTGGCAGGAGCTCTACCGGCAGACCGTGGGACAACTGTCTACGGGCGGGTGCCTGGAGGCGGCGACGCTGTATTTGAAGGTGGTGGAGACGCGCGGGGATCCGCGGCATTCGCATTGAGGTATGCGGGCCGTGCGGGCTATTTGCGAGCAGGCGTGTCGGCCGGGTCCGAGGCGGATTCTGTCGTTGCGTCGGAGGGCAGTTCGGTGGTCGGTTCGGTGAGCGGTTCGGCTGCGGGGTCAGTGGCCTGGCTATCGGCACGCGGGCCGGGCCGGCTGAGCACGTAGGCCGCGCTGGCCAGAAAGAAGATGCCCACGCCGATGGCCAGCAACGGCGAGGGATTTGCGCTCCAGTAGAACAACACATAGCCCGCTGCCATGCCCAGGCTGGCGTACGTCTTGCCCTTGCGCGATACCGCGCCCTGTTCACGCCAGGCGCGCAGCGATGGACCGTATGTCGGACTGTCCAGCAGCCATTTCTCGAGCCGGGGCGACGAGCGCGAAAAGCAGCCCACGGCCAGGATCAGGAAGATCGTCGTCGGCATCACCGGCAGAAAGGCGCCGATGACGCCCAGCGCCAGCATCAGGCAGCCCAGGCATAACCAAAGTGCTCTCATCATGATGGTGTGCAGGATATCGCAAATGGGCCCGAGCGGAACCGGCTGCTTCGTGCCGCGTCCATTGCCTGCTCCGCCCGGATCGTCTGCCGTGCCCGCAACGTCTGCCCTGCCCGCATTATCTTCGACGCCCCCAGCATCGACCGGCTCAGGATGCGGCGGGCTCCGGCATGCGGGCGCGCAGCATCCTGACGAATTCCGCATCAGGGCTGCCGCCGGCGTCACGCGACCGGTGAACCATGGCCCACGCCTCGCCATACTGGCCGCGCCAGTAGTAGGAAGTGGCCCATGACGCATACAGATAACCCTTGTCCGGCTCGACGGCCTCGCCCTTGCGGTACCACTCGTCGGAACGCGTCGTGGCCGCGATGCGCGCCTCGGGCGGCAGCGTCTTGTCTTCTGCTGCACAACGCGCCGCGATCCGGCCCGCGTCCGCATAAATGCCGCGAAACGCGGGCGGATTCAAACTGATCGCGCGGTCCATCATGCTCATCGCCTGGCAGACTTTGCGCTGGCTTTCCAGAATGACCGCGAAACCTGCGTATACCTCGGCGTTATCGGGATTGAGGAGCCAGGCCTGATTGAAGCGCCGCATGGCTTGGCCGGGCTGGTCTTCACGGAAAAGACGATAGCCCTCTTCGACCCGCGCCTGCGCCGCCGCCGATGGCGATGCAAACGCCTTTGCGGCCAGTGCAACCTGTTGTTCATCGCCCGCGCGCAACGCTGCGGCCGCGCGGCGATCTGCGCCGGCATACATCGGCGCCTCGTCGCTAGCCGTTTGCGCCGGCGACGGCGCCTTGATTGCGCAGCCGGGCAGCCACAGCAACTGAGCCAGAACGAACGCCTTCAACGTGCAGTGCATGGGCGGGCTTTGAATTGGGAAAGAAGGAATATACCTGCGTGGGTATTGATGCGACGCTATTGCGATACCAAGGCAACAGCGTTGCGATACTGATGCGGCGATGGTGCGAACCCATGCAGCGATGGTGCGAACCGATGCGAGGATCGCGCCGCGCGCTTGATTTGCTAGAAGCACCGTCGCACGCGGAAAAGCAAAAAGCCGCGAAGTCATAAGACTGTCGCGGCTTTTCAGGTCTGTGTCCGACTAGCTCTATCGAACACACCTTTGCAGGAATTTGGTAGGCGGTATTGGAATCGAACCAACGACCTCCACGATGTCAACGTGGCGCTCTAACCAGCTGAGCTAACCGCCTGCAAAGAAGAAGAATTATATAGTGCTTTTTTAAACTGTGCAAATCGTCTTGGAAGATTTTTTGCAGTTTTTATTGCGTTTCGGGTTTTGCGGCATTTACCTTGCGGCCTTGCCAAACTGCCCTTTCGCAACACGCTCTAAAGCGCTTTAAAGCACTACTTCTTTTCCTTCAATTTCGCGTCTGCGTCATGTGCCGCAGCAACGAAGAACGAGATTCTATCAGAACTTTTTATTCCTTGCTCGACTTCGACGCCACTACTCACATCAATCGCCCAAGGCCGCACGGATTCGATGGCCGCGCCGACGTTTTCTGCATTCAAGCCGCCGGACAGAATCAACGGGCGGGACATGGGATCGGCCCGCACATCATCCAGCAACGCGTAGTCGAAACCATGTCCGCTGCCGCCATAACCGGCGCTGTAGCTGTCGAACAACCATCCCGCGGCCTGGCCGTATGCGCGGCAAGTGGCTGCCAGGTTTTCCGCCGTCTCCAGGCCGGGCGCGCCGGCACGGAAGGCCCGCAGGTGGCGATGCCCGTAGCGCGCGCATTCCAGCGGCGTTTCGTCGCCGTGGAATTGCAGCAGGTCGGGCCCGACTTCGCCCAGCACCGTGCGCACCTCTTCCTCTTGCGCATTCACGAAGAGCGCGACGACGTCGACAAACGCCGGCACCCCGCGGCGCAACTGCGCGGCGCGAACAGGCGTGAGACAGCGCTTGCTCTTGGGATAGAAGACGAAACCGATCGCGTCGGCGCCTGCCGAAACGGCGGCTTCAATGTCTTCTTCGCGGGTCAGCCCGCAGATCTTTATGCGTGTACGCATGGCATTTTCTGGATGTGTCGCCCCGCGGCGACTGGATAGGCCAGTATATCCGGCCCCTACGCCCCGGGCGCGCCCAGCGTCGCCACCATGTTGTCGAAGCTGCCCTCGGCCATGCGGAACCACGGGACCTGCTTGCCGCGGAAAGCCAGCATGCTGTCGTAGAGCTTCTTGAACGTCGCGTCTTTCGCGCTTAATTCATTGCAGGACGCCACCGTGGCTTCGTGCGCAGCTTGCAGCACTGGCCGCGGATACGCCTTCAATTGCGCACCCTGCGACACCAGCCGGCGCAGTGCATCGGGATTGTTGGCATCGAACGCGGCAATCATGTCGTTGCATGCGGCGGCGCAGGCCAGGGACAGCGCGGTCTGATAGGCCTTGGGCAGCTCGCCATACGCGTCTTGATTGACGTACAGCGACAACTGCTGCGTGCCGGCCCACCAGCCCGGAAAGTAATAATTGCGCGCGACCTCGAACAACGCAAACCGCTCATCGTCGAACGGGCCGATCGTCGCCGCCCCGTCCACCACGCCCTGCGCCAGCGCGGCATGCACATCGCTCGCGGGTATGTCGACCGGCGTCGCCCCCAGTCGCGACAGGATGTGGGCGGCAAAGCCATCGGCCGCTACCTTCAGGCCGCGCAGGTCATCAACGGTCTTGATCTCGCCGCGGAACCACCCGCCCATCTGCGCGCCGGTATAGCCGCAGGGAAAGTTCAGGATGCCGAACTTGGCGAAGGCCTCGCGCGTCAGCGTCAGACCCTCGCCTTTCCGCATCCATGCGTTCATCTGGCGCGTGTTCAATCCAAATGGCACGCCACCGTCAAAGCAAAGCGCCGGATCGGTAGTGAAAAACTTGGCCGATGCCGCATGGCCGCATTCGACGATGCGGTGCTGCACGGCTTCCAGCGTCTGGCCCGGTTGGAACAACTGGCCGGCCGGAAAGACCTCGATGTTGAAGCGCCCGTCCGTGACCTCGGCCACATAACGCGCGACGTCGGCGGCCCCCGCAAACAGCGTCACCGCATCGGCCGAAAAATCCGAAGCCAGCCGCCAGGTGAGGTTGGGCGCTTCCTGCGCAATGGCGGGAACGGCCAGCACGGCGCTGCCGGCGGCGGCGCCCAGGGCGGTCTGCTTCAGAAACGCGCGGCGTTGCATGGCGCATGCCTCCAGAAAGGCGCGGGATCCCGCCGGCTGAGCGGCGGCTTCCCTAATAGGATTGAGTAAAGGGCGACAGCAGCGACGCCCCGCCATCGAGTTCGCGCAGCCCGAAGGCTTCCGGGTAATCGATGCTGGCAAGGTACAGGCCATCCGGCGCAAAGGTGGGCGCGCCGCGTTTGCGGTCACGCCACGCCAGAAGCTGCGTCATCCAGTCCACCGATTCCCTGCCCTGCCCGACCTGCAGCAGCGCCCCCATGATGTTGCGCACCATGTGATGCAGAAAGGCATTTGCCTTCAGCGTGAAGACGAGGAACGGTCCGCGCTCTTCGATCTCGAGGCTGTGCATGTGCCGCACCGGATGCTTGGCCTGGCATTGCGAGGAACGGAAGCTGGAAAAATCATGCTCGCCGACCAGCGCCTGCGCAGCCGCGCGCATGGCGTCCACATCCAGCGGCTGAAAGCACCAGCCCGCACGCCCTGCCCACAGCGCCGGACGCACCCGGCCGCGCCAGAGCAGATAGACGTAAGTGCGGGCGCGCGCCGAAAAACGCGCGTGGAACTCGTCGGAGACTTCTTCTGCCCATTGCACGGAGATACTGGGCGGCAAAAACGCATTGACGCCACGCACCCAGGATTCGGTCTTGCGGTTCAGCGCGGTGTCCAGATGGACCACCTGCATCGCGCCATGCACGCCGGTATCGGTGCGCCCGGCGCAGATCGTGGGCACCGGATCGGCGACGCCACAGAAACTGGCCAGGGCGGATTCCAGCGAATCCTGCACCGTCTGCCGGTGCGGCTGTGTCTGCCAACCCTGCCAGGCGGAGCCGTCATACGCCAGCCCCAATGCAACTCTAGACATGCTTCAAACCCGAGGACCGCCGATACGGCGCGGTTCGTCCGTGGGCGGTACGTCCAGGTCGAGATTGATGGTGTCGAGCTTGCGGTTCAGCGCTGCCGTATCCAGCGCGGGCTCGTTGTAGGTATAGCTGTCCTCGTCATCGTCGTCACGCCGCGCGGCGGCCCGGCGCAATAGCCAGGCAATGGCGAAGGCGACCAGCGCCAGCACCGCGGTAACGATTACGAGAAGATTGTCGGCCAGCCAGCCGGGCATGCCAGTTTGCACAGTTTTGTCCGGAAGCGTGCCGACGGGTTTGTCGGCGTCGGAGGGTGAGGAGGTGGTGGCGCCGGGGGTGCTTGCCGCGTTCGGGGTGCCTGCTGCACCTGGGGTGCCTGCTGCGCCTGGAGCGCCTGCTGCGCCCGGCGTGCCCGCGGCGCCGGGAGTACCTGCTGCGCCGGGAGTACCTGCTGCGCCGGGAGTACCTGCTGCGCCCGGAGTACCTGCTGCGCCCGGAGTACCTGCTGCGCCCGGAGTACCTGCTGCGCCCGGAGTACCTGCTGCACCAGAAGTGCCTGTTGCACCCGAAGTGCCTGCTGCACCCGAAGTGCCTGCTGCACCCGAAGTGCCTGCTGCACCCGGAGTACCTGCTGCGCCCGAAGTGCCTGCTGCGCCCGAAGTGCCTGCTGCGCCCGGCGTGCCTGCTGCGCCCGGAGTACCTGCCGCGCCCGGAGTACCTGCTGCGCCCGGAGCACCTGCTGCGCCCGGAGTGCCCGCGGCACCCGAAGTGCCTGCTGCGCCCGGCGTGCCTGCTGCGCCCGGAGTACCTGCTGCGCCCGGAGTACCTGCTGCGCCCGGAGTGCCTGCTGCGCCCGGCGTGCCTGCTGCGCCCGGCGTGCCTGCTGCGCCCGGCGTGCCTGCTGCACCTGGAGTGCCTGCGGCGCCCGGAGTACCTGCTGCACCCGGAGTACCTGCTGCGCCCGGAGTACCTGCTGCGCCCGGAGTACCTGCAGCACCCGGAGTACCTGCAGCACCCGGAGTACCTGCAGCACCCGGAGTGCCTGCCGCGCCCGGCGCACCGGCCGCACCGGCGCCGCCCGAAGCGCCAGCCGCACCTGCACCAGCCGCGCTGGCCGCAGCCGATTGCTGCGCAACAGCCTTCGTCAGTTCGTCCACATTGGCCTGAAGCTGATTCACCCGCCCTTGCGTGTCCGCGAGCGCGCGGTCGGCGGACGTCTTGGCGTCTGCCTGCGCCTCGGCCTGCGCGGCGGCGCTGTCCTGGGCCTGGCCGGTCGACAGACGCACGCGATCTTGCGTCGGTGCAGCCGTGGCGACGCCCGAATCGGCCGGCGGGGCGACCGTGCCGGAGGCGGCGTCCTGGCCCTTGACCACCGACGGATTCGCACCTGCCGCTGCGCCCACCCGTCCGCGGTACTTTGCGTACGCCTCGGCATGCTCGTTGAAGATGCGGCGGGCTTCGGCCGGATCGATGGCGCGCACCGTGGCGGCGTCCGGGATCTTGAGCGTCTGGCCGGAACGCACCAGATTCATGTTGTTCTGAATGAAGGCCTGCGGATTGGCGCGCCACAGCGCGACCAGCATCTGGTAGACCGACGCGTTCGGCACCGCATTGCGCTGGGCAATGGCAAACAGATAATCGCCCGACTTGACCGTGACCGTGCCCGACGTGCCGCCCGTGCGGCCAGGGGCGCCCACGGCGGCGGGCGAGACATCTGCGCTGGTGCCGCGCAGCGGCACCAGGATGCTGACCTGTACCTGCCGCTGTCCCGAGCTGGAATTGATGTCGAGCAGCAGATCCACGGCTCCGCTAGCCGGCGCCTGCGTGGACCGCACCCGCAGATTCTTGCGCGTCGGGTCGATTCCGTCTTCGACGCGAACCACCATGCTGGCAAGCGGCACCGGCGGCTTGACGCCCGCGCGCTGCCAGGCAGCTTCGTCGGCAATCGAAACCTTGAGTGAGCTGATTTCTTCGGGCGTCAATTCCTGCAGACCCACGGTCGCCTGCAGCGGCGCGCCCGGCACGGAAACGACGCGAGAGTGCCCGACGCGCATGGCCAGCGCCGACCCGCAGACGCTTGAGCCGATCGCCAGCGCAATGGCCCACTGAAGGGCTTTCAAACGGCGGGCATGCTTCACGTGGCGCGAACGCTGGGTCATAAGCTGGAATTCCGTTCTTGTAATCGAATTACGGGCCTCGGCCCATTCGCGCCATTTGCAGCGCAAAAAACAGCCTCAATTCACCCGAAAAGTGTAATGGATCAAGCGCATTTCACAAACCTGAACGGGGCACGCACGTTGGCCGGCGGGCACACCCGGGACGTTTTGCGAACCGGGCCGCGCGCCGCGCGCTTCCCGGCTGCGCCACGTTGGTGCACCCGACGCTTTCGCACATCCCACCGCGCACCAAAAAACAAGGGCACCCGAAGGTGCCCTGACTGCATCGTTGCGTGAATCGGGCAGCTGTTACAGCCGCCCGCCCCGGCATCAGGCTTCGTTCAGCGCGATGCGCAGCATGCGGCGCAGCGGCTCGGCAGCGCCCCACAGCAGTTGGTCGCCCACCGTGAAGGCGCCCAGGTATTGCGAGCCCATCGACAGCTTGCGCAGGCGGCCCACCGGAATGTCCAGCGTGCCGGTGACAGCGACGGGCGTCAGCGCGGAAACGGTGGCTTCCTTGGTGTTGGGAACAACCTTGGCCCACTGCGTGCCCTGCGCGATGAGGGCTTCGATCTCGTCCAGCGGCACGTCGCGCTTGAGCTTGATGGTCAGCGCCTGGCTGTGGCAGCGCATGGCGCCGATGCGCACGCACAGGCCATCGATCGGAGTGGGCGCCGTGCCGAAGGCGGCGCCGCGGCCCAGGATCTTGTTGGTTTCGACCTCGCCCTTCCATTCTTCCTTGGACATCCCGTTGCCCAGGTCCTTGTCGATCCAGGGAATCAGGTTGCCGCCGAGCGGCACGCCAAAGTGTTCGTGGGGCAGCGCGTCGTCCTTCTGCTTGGCCAGCACGCCGCGGTCGATTTCCAGGATGGCCGAAGCCGGGTCGTCCAGCAGGGACTTGACCGACTGGTTGATCTCGCCAAACTGGGTCAGCAGTTCACGCATGTGCTGCGCGCCGCCGCCGGACGCGGCCTGGTAGGTCATGGAGGTCATCCATTCCACCAGGTCGTTGTTGAACAGGCCGGCCAAGCCCATCAGCATGCAGCTGACGGTGCAGTTGCCGCCGATGAAGTTGCGCACGCCGCGCTTGAGCGCCGCGTCGATCACCGGGCGGTTGACCGGGTCCAGCACGATGATGGCGTCGTCGGCCATGCGCAGGGTGCTGGCCGCGTCGATCCAGATGCCGTTCCAGCCCGCGCCGCGCAGCTTGGGATAGACCTCGGACGTGTAGTCGCCGCCTTGCGCCGTCACGATGATCGGCAGTTTTTTCAGAGCGTCAATGTTGTAGGCATCTTGCAGCGGACCTGCGCCAGTTGCCCAAGTGGGCGCGGCGCCGCCAGCGTTGCTGGTGGAGAAAAACACCGGTTCGATCAGTGCGAAGTCGTTCTCGTCGCGCATGCGTTGCATGAGCACCGAGCCGACCATACCGCGCCAGCCGACAAGGCCTACTGCTTGATTCATTTCAATCGCTCTTTAAAGGGGGTGACAAGATAAGGAGGGGGAAATTTCGTGCAATTCAACAATTTATCAGAATGCACGCAGGGATGTTGCACTGCAGCTCGAAAAAAACGGGGCCGCAAGCCCGGGAGGAAGAGTCCGGCGCATCGCGGCAACAGCAATGCATGCCCCCCAAAACAGAGGGGCCACCCGCCGGGCGGCCCCTCTGTATATATACCGCTGCACGCTTTTAACGCAGCGCGCGTTGGTCAGGACCGCCTCGCAGCAGTCCAACGCGAGGGATCAGCCCAGGGCCTTCAGGACGGCGTCGCCCATGCCGGCGGTGCTGACCTTCGTCGTGCCAGGCTCGAAGATGTCGGCGGTACGCAGGCCGCTGGCCAGCACGCTGCGCACAGCCGCTTCAATGCGATCCGCCTGCGGCGCCAGGTTCAACGAGTAGCGCAGCAACATGGCGGCCGACAGGATCGTCGCCAACGGGTTGGCGATGCCCTGTCCCGCGATGTCCGGCGCCGAACCGTGGCTGGGCTCGTACAGGCCCTGGCCGCTGGCATTCAACGAGGCCGAGGGCAGCATGCCGATCGAACCCGTCAGCATGGCCGCTTCATCGGAAAGGATGTCGCCGAACAGATTGCCGGTGACGATGACGTCGAACTGGCGCGGGTTGCGCACCAGCTGCATCGCCGCGTTGTCGACGTACATGTGCGACAGCTCCACGTCCGGGTACTCGCGCGCCACTTCGATCACGATGTCGCGCCAGAACTGCGAGGTCTCGAGCACGTTGGCCTTGTCGACGCTGCACAGCTTCTTGTTGCGCTTCTGCGCCGATTCGAAGCCGATGCGCGCGATGCGGCGCACTTCGGATTCGGCGTAGCGCATGGTGTCGTAGCCTTCGCGCTCGCCGGTGAAGGCGCCGTCCGGCGACGAACGCACGCCGCGCGGCGTGCCGAAATAGATGTCGCCGGTCAGTTCGCGGATGATCAGGATGTCCAGACCGGACACGATCTCAGGTTTGAGCGACGAGGCGCTGGCCAGTTCCGGATACAGGATGGCCGGACGCAGGTTGGCAAACAGGCCCAGCGCCTTGCGCAGGCCCAGAATGGCTTGTTCGGGACGGAACTCGCGCGGCAGCGTGTCGTACTTCCAGTCGCCAACCGCGCCGAACAGCACGGCGTGCGATTCCTTGGCCAGGTTCAGCGTGGCGGGCGGCAGCGGATGCTCGAACTTGTCGAAAGCGGCGCCACCGACCGGCTGCTCCTTGATGTCGAAGGGAACGTCCAGCGCCTTCAGGACGCGCACGGCCTGTTCGACGATTTCCGGGCCGATGCCGTCACCCGGCAAGACTGCGATGTTGTGGGTCATTGAAAAACGATCCTGTTTCGATGGTTTGATCAGGCGATGGGGCGGCTTTCGAGCCACGGATGACGGGCCAGGCGCTCGGCCTCGAAGGCGCGGATCTTGTCCGAATGGCGCAGCGTCAGGCCGATGTCGTCAAAGCCGTTCAAGAGGCAATACTTGCGGAAGGGTTCGATGTCGAAGCCCATGGCGCGGCCGTCCGCGGCAATCACGACCTGGCGGTCCAGATCAATGTTCAGCTTGTAGTTCGGGAACGCCTTCACTTCATCGAAGAGGCGCGCCACTTCCAGCTCGGACAGCACGATCGGCAAGAGGCCGTTCTTGAAGCTGTTGTTGAAGAAGATGTCGGCGTACGACGGCGCGATGATGGCGCGGAAACCGAACTGCGTCAGCGCCCAGGGCGCGTGCTCGCGGCTGGAGCCGCAACCGAAGTTCTTGCGGGCCAGCAGGACCGAGGCGCCCTGGTAGCGCGGCTGGTTCAGCACGAAATCCGGATTGAGCGGACGCTTGCTGTTGTCCATGCCCGGCTCGCCGTGATCCAGATAGCGCAGCTCGTCAAACAGGTTGGGGCCAAAGCCCGTGCGCTTGATGGACTTGAGGAACTGCTTGGGGATGATGAGGTCCGTGTCGACGTTTTCGCGGTCGAGCGGCGCCACCAGGCCTTCGTGAGTGGTAAATGCTTGCATGATGTCTACTCGGTGCTTGTCGCTTAACGGAACGTGCGGACGTCGACGAAATGGCCGGCGACGGCCGCGGCGGCGGCCATGGCCGGGCTGACCAGGTGCGTGCGGCCGCCCTGCCCTTGCCGGCCCTCGAAGTTGCGGTTCGAGGTCGAGGCGCAACGCTCGCCGGGTTCGAGGCGGTCGGCGTTCATGGCCAGGCACATCGAACAGCCCGGTTCGCGCCATTCAAAGCCGGCTTCGATGAAGATCTTGTCCAGGCCTTCGCGTTCGGCCTGTTGCTTCACCAGGCCCGAGCCCGGCACCACCATCGCCTGGCGCACATTGGACGCCACGCGCTTGCCGCGCGCCACGACGGCCGCGGCGCGCAGGTCTTCGATGCGCGAGTTCGTGCACGAACCGATGAACACGCGATCCACGCGGATGTCGGTCAGCGGAGTGTTGGGCTTCAAGCCCATGTATTCCAGCGCGCGCTCCATGCCGCTGCGGCGCACGTCGTCTTTTTCGCCGTCGGGGTCCGGCACACGGGAATCCACCGGCAGCACCATTTCGGGCGACGTGCCCCACGTGACCTGCGGCTTGATGTCGCGCGCGTTGACTTCAACCACGGTGTCGAACTTGGCGCCTTCGTCGGTGTGCAGCGTGCGCCAGTATTTGACGGCCTGGTCCCAGACGACGCCGGTGGGCGCGAACGGACGGCCGCGGAAATAGTCGATGGTCTTGTCGTCGACGGCGACCATGCCGGAACGGGCGCCAGCTTCGATCGCCATGTTGCAGACGGTCATGCGGCCTTCGACGGACAGCGCGCGGATCGTGCTGCCTGCAAATTCGATGGCGTGACCCGTGCCGCCGGCCGTGCCGATGATGCCGATGATGTGCAGCACCACGTCCTTGGCCGTACAGCCGAACGGCAGCTCGCCGTCGACCTTGATGAGCATGCTCTTGGCTTTCTTCATGAGCAGCGTCTGCGTGGCCAGCACGTGCTCGACTTCGGACGTGCCGATGCCGAAGGCCAGCGCGCCCAGCGCGCCGTGTGTGCTGGTGTGCGAGTCGCCACAGACCACGGTCATGCCCGGCAGGGTCGCGCCCTGCTCCGGTCCGATGACGTGGACGATGCCCTGGCGCAGGTCGTTCATGCGGAATTCGGTGATGCCGTACTTGCCGCAGTTGTCGTCCAGCGTGTCAACCTGCAAACGCGAGATCGGGTCGTCGATGCCCTGTGCACGGTTCATCGTGGGCACGTTGTGGTCAGCCACGGCCAGGTTGGCGCCGGTACGCCACGGCTTGCGGCCTGCCATCGTCAGCCCTTCGAACGCCTGCGGGCTGGTGACCTCATGCAGCAGGTGGCGGTCGATATAGAGCAGACAGGTGCCGTCTGATTCCTGGTGGACGATGTGGGCGTCCCAGAGTTTGTCGTAAAGGGTTTGGGCCATGGATGCGCTCTGCAAATAGACAATCCGGCTTGAGTCCGGCGCGATGGGTAAAACGCTTCCCTGCCGCGCCGGCTGCTGCGGCATGAAAAGGATTATGCCCAGCCACCAAACCTAGTACAAGCACACCTTATATACCAGTACCACCACTACCATGCTGACGGCGCTTCCCCGGCGAAAGCGACCGCCATGTCAACTTGTTGCATAACAAATAAACCACGCTCATATTTTTGAGACGGATACAAATTGGTAAACAAAATAGATACAGAACTCTCAAATAGATATAATCGCCACACGCTCCGAACGCTGTTACTTCGAAATAATACGTAATAATCCGTATTAATAGAAATAAGCCGCGTTAGGTTAAGCGATGTTCGTGCAAATTCGAAGAAGTAGTTAGATGTTGCGCGAAATTCACCTTATGGACCGCCAGCAATAATCCTCAAGAGTTAACAAATCTTGACTCGCCAAAGCTGACATTTACATACAACATGGCGGCCATTCAATCTCAACTTGACTCGCGAATAATCACTATGGCTTCGTTTTTGCTCAAAAGCACGACCTCGGTCCTTGCCCTTGCATTTGCCCCTGCCGTTTTTGCACAGTCCGCGACGCCCGTCGCTGCCGCACCCGCCGGGCAACCGCAAGTGACGTTGAATCAGATCGTTGAGCAGACCCTGCTCAGCAATCCCGAAATCCAGGCCAAGTACCACGACTTCCAGGCGTCCCTGGAAGGCCAGGCCGTCGCCCGCGCCGCCTACTTCCCGCAGATCAATGCGCAGGGTTACCTGGGCCGCGAATGGCGCAACAACGTGCCCGGCGTCGGCTCGCAGAGCTGGAACCGCCCCGGCTGGAGCGTCGAACTGCGCCAGCTGATTTTTGATGGCTTCCGCACCACCAACGACGTCAAGCAGGCCGGTTTCGACAAGCTGGCGCGCTTCTATGACGTGCTGGCCACCAGCGACAACACCGCCTTCACCGCCGTGCAGGCCTATATCGACCTGCAGCGTTATCGCGACATGGAGCTGCTGGCTCGCCAGAACTACTCGCTGCACGAAAGCACCCTCAAGCAGATCGGCGAGCGCACGGAATCCGGCGTGGGCCGGCGCGTCGACCTGGAACAGGCCGGCGGCCGTCTGTCGCTGGCCCAGACCAACCTGATGACCGAAACGGCCAACCTGCTGGACGTGCAACAGCGCTTCCAGCGCGTGACCGGCGCCTTCCCGCCTGAATCGATGCTGCCGGCGCCTGACATCGCCGACAAGCTGCCCAAGGCCCCGGGCAATTTCAACGAATCGCTGCGCCGCAACCCCAGCTTCCTGTCCAAGCAGGCGAGCCTGCAGGCCGCGCAGGCGGGCGTGCAGTCGTCCAAGGGCGCGTTCTCGCCGAAGTTTGAATTCGTGGCCAACACGGGCCGCGACCAGAACGATCCGACCCCGCAAAGCCGCGACATCCAGAGCTCCAGCGTCCAGGTCGTGATGAGCTACAACCTGTACCGCGGCGGCGCGGACTCCGCCCGCGTGCGCCAGACCGCCAACCAGTCCTACGCCGCCCGCGACATCCGCGACTACACCTGCCGCAACGTGCAGCAGGACCTGGCCGTGGCCTGGAACAACATCACCAGCCTGAACCAGAAGCTGCCCTTCCTGCGTGACCACGAGGTGGCCACGACCAAGGTGCGTGATGCGTACGCGCAACAGTTCCAGATTGGCCAGCGCTCTCTGCTGGACCTGCTGGACACGGAAAATGAACTGTTCGAATCGCGCCGTGCGCTGACCAATGCCATTTATGATCTGCGTCTTGCGCAGTACCGCTGGCTGGCCCTGTCCCACACCCTGCTGCCGGCGCTGGCGCTGCAACCCGCGCGCAATGAGATGCCCGAGGAAAACGGCAAGCTGGAAGTGTCGGACGAAGTGATCAAGCTGTGCAATTCGACCGTTCCGGATACCGCCCGACTGGCTCCCGTGCGCGTGCATTACAACGAAGGCACCCTGCCCCCCACGCTGGTGCCGGTGAACGCGCCTGCCGCCCGGCCCTGACCGGCGCAGCCGCAAGGAGGCCCGATGGCAAACAAGGGCAGTGATTTCTCGCAGTTGGACGCGGATTTTGTCCGCGTCCTTGAAGACTTAATTGACGCGTTGATCGCCAACGGCACCTTGCGGATGACAGACCTGCCTGTCCAGGCCCAGCAAAAGCTCACCCAGCGCAAGCAGCAGCGTGCGCGTCTCTCGGAACACCTCGACCTGTTGGATGACGAAGATGGACAAGTTATCTGAGAAGGCCGCCCGGGATTGGCGCGCTGATGCCCGCGCCGCGCACGACGATCCGCTGCTCGATTGCCTGGTGGAAATCACCCGCCTGCATGGCGTGACGGCCACCGCGCAAGCTTTGTCCTCGGGCCTGCCCCTCGAAGAACACCGCCTCACGCCCGCCCTGCTGCCCCGCGCGGCCGCGCGGGCGCAGCTTTCGGCGCGCGTGGTCAAGCGCACCCTGGATGACATCTCGCAGGACCTCCTGCCCGCCATCCTGCTGCTCAAGGGCGAACGCGCGTGCCTGCTGCTCAAGAAGGACGGCGGCAAATTCGTGGTCAGCCATCCTGAATTGGGCGGCAGCTCCTTCGACATGGACCCGGCCGAACTGGCCGAGCAGTACAGCGGCCTGGTGTGCTTCGTCCGCCCGCAATTCCGCTTTGACGCCCGCGCCCCGGAAGTCGCCAAGGTGCGCGAGCGCCACTGGTTCTGGGCGGCCATCATGGAGAACCGCCGGCTGTACCGCGACGCCCTCGTCGCGGCGCTGCTGATCAACGTGTTCGCCATGGCGATGCCGCTCTTCACCATGAACGTATACGACCGCGTGGTGCCGAACAACGCCGTCGAAACGCTGTGGGTGCTGGCCATCGGCATCACGCTGGTGGTGATCTTCAACATGATCCTGAGCACGGCGCGGTCCCATGTGGTGGACAGCGCCAGCAAACGGGTCGACGTGCGCCTGTCCGCGCAGATCATGGAACGCGTGCTGGACCTGCGGCTGGAAGGCCGTCCGGTCTCGGTCGGGTCCTTCGCGGCCAACCTGCGCTCGTTCGAATCCATTCGCGACTTCATCGCCTCGGCCACCATCACGACGCTGGTCGACCTGCCCTTCATCCTGCTGTTCCTGGCCGCCCTGGCCTGGATTTCACCGTGGATGATCCTGCCGCCGCTGGTCGCCATTGTGCTGATCCTGCTGGTGTCGCTGGCGGCGCAGGCGCGCATGGAAGCGCTGACGATGGCCTCGTTCCAGGCCTCGTCGCAACGCAACGCCACGCTCGTCGAAGCGCTGACCGGCCTGGAAGCCGTCAAGACGCTCAACGCCCAGGGCGCAATCCAGCGCAACTGGGAACGCGCCACCGAATTCATCGCGCAGACGGGCGGCAAGCTCAAGCTGATCTCGTCGTCCACGGTGGGCTTCGTGCAGGCGGTCCAGCAGCTCGTGTCGATTGCCGTCGTGATCATCGGCGTATATCTGGCCCAGGAATCGGCGCTGTCGATGGGCGGCATCATTGCCGCATCCATGATCGCCGGCCGCTGCCTTGCGCCGCTCGGTCAGGTCGCCGGCCTGCTGATGCAGTACCAGAACGCGCGCACGTCGCTCGGTTCCATCGACAACTACATGAAGATGCCGATCGAGCGTCCGGCCGAGGCAGAATTCCTGCATCGCCCCGTGTTCCACGGCGGCCTGGAGTTCCGCGACGTGACCTTCGCGTATCCCGGCAGCACGCAGCCGGTGCTCAAGAAGGTGTCGTTCAAGCTCAAGCCGGGCGAGAAGGTCGGCATTATCGGCCGCATCGGTTCTGGCAAGACGACGCTTGAAAAACTGGCGCTCGCCCTGTACCAGCCCACCGAAGGCGCCGTGCTGCTGGACGGCGTGGACGTGCGCCAGATCGACCCGGCCGACGTGCGCCGGGCCATCGGCCACGTTCCGCAGGATCCCCTGCTGTTTTACGGCAGCCTCAAGCACAACCTGGCGATGGGCGCGCCCTACGCCGACGACGCCAGCATTCTGGCGGCGGCCAACATGGCCGGCGTGACCGAGTTCGCCAACCTGCACCCCAATGGTTTCGACATGATCATCGGCGAGCGCGGCGAATCGCTCTCCGGCGGCCAGCGCCAGTCAGTGGCCGTGGCCCGCGCACTGATCAACGATCCGCCGATCCTGCTGCTGGACGAGCCCAGCAGCAACATGGACCACCAGAGCGAGGCCCAGCTTCGGAAGCGCCTGGGCGAGGCCAGCGCGACCAAGACGATCCTGCTGGTGACGCACCGCACCGCGCTCCTTGAACTGGTCGACCGCCTTATCGTGATCGACAACGGCCATATCGTGGCCGACGGTCCGAAGGAACAAGTTGTCGAAGCCCTGCGTCAAGGACGCGTTGGACGCGGAAGCTGAGAAGACCATGCTGAACAATCCTGGAGCCCCCAAGCACGGTTTCTTTGGCAACCTGCTGCGCGCCCCGCGCAACCTTTTCGTCTTCTTCTTCGATCGCATCCTGGACGGCGCCGACAAAGGCAAACCCGTCCAGCGGTCCGACTACATCGGCAACGCCGAATGGGTCATCCACGAGTCCCAGGCCCGCGGTTCGCGCATCCTGCTGTGGACCTCGCTGCTGGCCACCATGGGTCTGCTCGTCTGGGCGGGCTTTGGCAGCATCGACGAAGTGGTCCGCGGCGAAGGCAAGGTCGTGCCGTCCCGCCAGGTGCAGATCATCCAGAGCCTGGACGGCGGTATCGTCCAGGAGATCCTGGTCCGCCCCGGCCAGGAAGTCGAGGCCGGCGAGATCCTGCTGAAGATCGACTCCACCCGCTTCACCTCGTCGCTGGGCGAGAACAATGCGGAGTATCTATCGCTGCTGGCCAAGTCCGCCCGCCTGAAAGCGCTGGCCACGGGCGAGCCCTTCGTCACGCCTGAGGAAGTGCTCAAGCAGGCGCCCGGCCTGGGCGAAATGGAACGCAACGCCTGGCAGGCACGCAACACCGAGCTGAACGCCACCGTCAACGTGGCCCGCGAACAGCTCAAGCAACGCCAGGAAGACCTGCGCGAAACCATCGCCAAGCGCGACCAGGCCTCGGCAAGCTGCGGCCTGACCTCGCGCGAGCTGCAGGTGACCCGGCCGCTGCTCAAGAGCGGCGCCGTGTCCGAGGTCGACCTCCTGCGCCTGCAACGCGATGTCGCCCGGTATTGCGGGGAGCAGAAAGGCGCCGAGGCGCAGATCGACCGCTTCCAGGCCTCCATCAAGGAAGCCGAAAGCAAGATCCAGGAAGCCGAGCTGAACATCCGCAACCAGGCCCGCAGCGAACTGTCTGAAACCAACACCAAGCTGGCGACGCTGCGCGAAGGCAAGGCCGCACTGGTCGACCGCGTCAAGCTGGCCGAAGTGCGCGCCCCGGTGCGCGGCACCGTCAAGACCCTGTTCAACAACACGGTCGGCGGCGTGGTGCAGCCGGGCAAGGACATCATCGAGATCGTCCCCAAGGACGACACGCTGCTGCTCGAAGTGCGCATCCAGCCGCGCGACATCGGTTTCCTGCACGCGGACCAGAAGGCCGAGGTCAAGTTCACGGCCTACGACTTCGCGATCTACGGCGGCCTGGAAGGCCGGGTGGAACAGATCGGCGCGGACACCGTGACCGACGAGAAAGGCAATTCCTACTACGTCGTGCGCGTGCGCACGGACCGCAGCACCGTAGGCGACAAGCTGTTGCCCATCATCCCCGGGATGGTGGCAGAGGTTCATATCCTGACAGGCAAGCGCACGGTGCTCCAGTACCTGCTCAAGCCCATTCTGCGGGCGAAGTCGAACGCCTTCACCGAACGTTAATGGAGAGCTTCAAGGCCTTATGAAACCCATTCCCGTCCTGTTGATTACGCACGACGACCTGCTCTGGCAGCACTGGCGCGCGCTTGACCCGGCGCGCTGGATGGCAGCCCGCGGGCGAGGCCTGGCGGATCTGCAACGCTGGCGAGAACAAGGCCGTACGCTGGCGGTGCTGGATGCCGACGTGCCCAAGCTCCCCTCCTGGCACGATCCAGCCTGGACGCCGACGCTGGCCGGCCTGCATGTCGTGGTCGCCAGCGCCAGCCCCAACGACGAGCAAGGCACGCAGGCGCTGGGCGCCGGGGCGCACGGCTACTGCCACAGCTATGCGCAGCCCGCCGCGATGGCGCAGGCGCTGGAAGTCGTCGCCTCCGGCGGCATCTGGATGGGACGCTCACTGGTGTCCCGCCTGCTCAAGCTTGTCACCGAGCGCGCGCAGGACGCGCACGCCTGGGACGGCGGCCGGCTGACCGAGCGCGAAATCACCGTCGCGCGCTACGCCGCCAGCGGCCAGGCCAACGCCCAGATCGCCGAGGCGCTGGGCATCACGGAACGCACGGTCAAGGCGCATCTGTCGGCGGTGTTCGACAAGCTCGGCGTCACCGACCGCCTGCAGCTCGCCCTGCTGGTCCACGGTATTTCCGCACCCACTGACGCACGCAGCAAAATCACTGCGTGAACCTGTCCTCAAGGACAATATCCGCCGGCATCGGCGACCCGTAGTATCTGGCCATCTTGGATAACTCCCTGAAACGGAACCAACATGGCCAACTCCTCCCCCGCAGTCGTCAACGAAATCTCCGGTCGCGCGTGGATACGCAATAGCGACGGTTCCCTGACCGAACTGCATCAAGGCAGCAAAGTCCCGGCCGGCAGCGACATCGTCACTGCCTCGGGCGCCACGGTTTCGCTTCAGGTTGAAAACGGCATGCCGATCGTGATCGGCGAAGGCCGCGAAGTCGCCGTCAACGGCGACATGACCGGCCCGCTGGCCGATCCGACGGAAGCCGCCGTCGCGCCGCCCTCGGGCACCGATTCCGATCGCCTGCTGGCCGCCCTGCAAGCCGGCCGCGACCCGTTCGACGAGTTGGATCCCACGGCCGCGGTCGTGGCCGGCGGCGGCGAAGCCGGCGGCAGCAGCTTCGTCCGCCTGGCCCGCATCCTGGAAACCACCAGCCCGCTGGACCTGGCCTACCCGAACCCGGCGCGTGGCGACGACACGCTGCCGCGCGTGTCGGGCGCTGCCCTGACCGGCGATGACGGCGACGCCGCCGCACCGGTTCCGGGCAACACGCCCCCGAATGCCCTGAACGACGCCGTCTCCACGCGCCAAGACGATTCGATCCGCGGGAACCTGCTCTCGAACGACGCGGACGCCGATGGCGACGCACTGACGCTGGTATCCGTCAACGGCCGTCCGATGACCGGCGCCGGACTGACCGTGCCCGGCTCGAACGGCGGGTCGTTCACGGTATTTCCTGACGGATCGTACGTTTTCAATCCCAACGGCGAATACAAGGGCCTGGGCGAAGGCGAAACCGCGACCTCGACCATTTCCTACACAATTACCGACCCGTCGGGCGCCACCTCGACCGCAACGGTCGCCGTCACCATCGTCGGCGTGCTCGACGTGCCCACGATCGCCGTGTCGGATGCCGGCGTCATCAACGAAGGCGGCAACGCCACGTTCAACATCACCTTGGGCAACACGGTCGATCTGGACCGTGAAACGACCATCACGCTCAAGGTCGGTGGTCAGGTCGAAGCCCAGGATGTCGGCGTGCCTGTCGTCACCATCGGCGGCGTGGCCGTGGCCGTGACTGCCAATGCAGACGGCACGTACAGCTTCAAGCTGCCCGCCGGCGTCACGAACGGCATCGTGGTGACCTTGCCCACGACCGACGACAACACTTTCGAGGGCCGCGAGACCCTGACGCTGGAGGCCACGCTCAGCGGCCAGGCCGCCAACGGCGCCCAGCTGCCCGCCGGCATCTCCGACACCGGCAACGCCACGATTGTCGATACCGACAGCACCGACCCGACCAACCCGAACCCGGGCGCCGACGTGCCGGCCCTGACCGTCTCGGACGCGGGCGAAGTCAACGAAGGCAGCGACGCCGTCTTCAACGTCGCCCTGACCAAGTCGGTCGACGCCGACACCACCCTGACGTTCACGCTGGGCGGTCAGATTGAAGCCGGCGACGTGGGCACCCCCACCGTCATGATCGGCGGCCGGCCTGCCACCGTCACGGCCAACGCCGACGGCTCCTTCAGCGTCACCGTGCCGGCTGGCACGACCGGCGGCATCGTCGTCACCGTGCCGACCACTGACGATTCGGTGTTCGAAGGCCGTGAGCAACTGACCCTGAACGCCACGCTTTCGGGCAATACCGCCAGCGGCGTCGCGCTGCCGGGCAACATCACCGATTCGGGCAGCGCCGTCATCGTGGACGACCGCGGTCCTGGCGCCGACGTGCCGAGCCTCACCGTAGCCGACGCAGGCGATGTCAACGAAGGCAGCAACGCGGTCTTCAATGTCGCGCTGACCAAGCCGGTCGATGCGGACACCACCCTGACGTTCAAGCTGGGCGGTCAGATCGAAGCCGGCGACATCGGCACCCCCACCGTCATGATCGGCGGCCAGCCCGTCGCGGTCACGGCCAATGCCGATGGCACCTACAGCATCACCGTGCCGGCTGGCACGACCGGCGGCATCGTCGTCACGGTGCCGACCACCGACGATTCGGTGTTCGAAGGCCGCGAACAGCTGACGTTGGACGCCACGCTCTCGGGCAATACCGCCAGCGGCGTCGCATTGCCGGGCAACATCACCGACTCCGGTAGCGCCACGATCGTCGATACCGAAGGCACCGACCCGTCGAACCCGAATCCGGGCGCCGACGTGCCGGCCCTGTCCGTCTCCGACGCGGGCGATGTCAACGAAGGCAGCGACGCTGTCTTCAACGTCGCGCTGACCAAGCCGGTCGATGCCGACACCACCCTGACGTTCACGCTGGGCGGTCAGATCGAAGCCGGCGACGTCGGCACCCCGACCGTCATGATTGGCGGCAAGCCCGTCACGGTCACGGCCAACGCCGATGGCTCCTACAGCATTACCGTGCCGGCTGGCACGACCGGCGGCATCGTCGTCACCGTCCCGACCACCGACGACTCGGTCTTCGAAGGCCGTGAACAGCTGACGCTGGACGCCACGCTCTCGGGCAATACCGCCAGCGGCGTTGCGCTGCCGGGCAACATCACCGACTCCGGTAGCGCCACGATTGTCGATACCGAAAGCACCGACCCGTCCAACCCGAACCCGGGCGCCGACGTGCCTGCGCTCACCGTTTCGGATGCCGGCGACGTCAATGAAGGCAGCGATGCGGTCTTCAATGTCGCGCTGACCAAGCCGGTTGATGCCGACACCACCCTGACGTTCACGTTGGGCGGTCAGATTGAAGCCGGCGACGTCGGCACCCCCACCGTCATGATCGGCGGCAAGCCCGCCACCGTCACGGCCAATCCTGACGGCACGTACAGCGTGACCGTTCCTGCCGGCACCACCGGCGGCATCGTCGTCACCGTCCCGACCACCGACGACTCGGTCTTCGAAGGCCGTGAACAGCTGACGCTGGACGCCACCCTTTCGGGCAATACCGCCAGCGGCGTCGCCCTGCCTGGCAACATCACCGACTCCGGCAGCGCCGTCATCGTTGACAACCAGGGCGAAGGCGCCGATGTGCCGGCCCTCACCGTCTCGGACGCCGGCGACGTCAACGAAGGCAGCAACGCGGTCTTCAATGTCGCGCTGACCAAGGCCGTCGACGCCGATACCACGCTGACGTTCACGCTGGGCGGGCAAATCGAAGCCGGCGACATCGGTGTCCCCACCGTCATGATCGGTGGCAAACCCGCCGTCGTGACTGCCAATGCCGATGGCTCCTATAGCATCACCGTGCCGGCTGGTACGACTGGCGGCATCGTCGTCACCGTTCCGACCACCGACGACGCGGTGTTCGAAGGCCGCGAACAGCTGACGCTGGATGCCACGCTGACCGGCAACTCGGCCAGCGGCGTCGCACTGCCGGGCAACATCACCGATTCCGGTAGCGCCACCATTGTGGACACCGAAAGCACGGACCCGTCGAACCCGAACCCGGGCGCCGATGTGCCGGCGCTCTCCGTCTCGGATGCCGGCGACGTCAACGAAGGCAGCGACGCCGTCTTCAATGTCGCGCTGACCAAGCCGGTCGACGCCGACACCACGCTGACATTCACGCTGGGCGGCCAGATTGAAGCCGGCGACGTGGGCGTTCCCACCGTCATGATCGGCGGCAAGCCCTCCACCGTCACGGCCAATCCGGACGGCACGTTCAGCGTTACGGTGCCTGCCGGCACGACCGGCGGCATCGTGGTCACGGTGCCGACCACGGATGACTCTGTCTTCGAAGGCCGTGAACAGCTGACGCTGGACGCCACGCTCTCGGGTAATACCGCCAGCGGCGTCGCCCTGCCTGGCAACATCACGGATTCCGGCAGCGCCACGATTGTCGATACCGAAAGCACCGACCCGTCCAACCCGAATCCGGGCGCTGACGTGCCGGCCGTGTCCGTCTCGGATGCCGGCGACGTCAACGAAGGCGACAACGCCGTCTTCAACGTCGCGCTGTCCAAGCCGGTGGATGCCGACACCACCCTGACGTTCACGCTGGGCGGCCAGATCGAAGCGGGTGACGTGGGTGCGCCCACCGTCATGATCGGCGGCAAGCCCGCCACCGTCACGACCAATCCGGACGGCACGTACAGCGTTACGGTGCCGGCGGGTACCACCGGTGGCATCGTTGTCACGGTCCCGACCACCGACGACTCGGTCTTCGAAGGCCGCGAGCAACTCACGCTGGAAGCCACGCTGTCCGGCAATACCGCCAGCGGCGTTGCCCTGCCCGGCAACATCACCGACTCGGGCAGCGCCGTCATCGTTGACGATCACGGTACGGGCGCCGACGTGCCGTCCCTGAGCGTCTCGGACGCCGGCGATGTCAACGAAGGCAACGACGCCGTCTTCAACGTCGCGCTGTCCAAGCCCGTCGACGCCGACACCACGCTGACGTTCACGCTGGGTGGCCAAATCGAAGCCGGCGACGTGGGTACGCCGACCGTCATGATCGGCGGCAAGTCTGCCGTCGTGACCGCGAATGCCGATGGCTCGTACAGCATTACAGTGCCGGCTGGTACAACCGGCGGCATCGTCGTCACCGTCCCGACCACCGATGATTCGGTGTTCGAAGGCCGTGAGCAACTGACCCTCGACGCCACGCTGACCGGCAGCTCGGCCAGCGGCATCGCCCTGCCAGGCAACATCACTGACTCCGGCAGCGCCGTCATCGTTGACGATCACGGTTCGGGTGCGGATGTGCCGTCCTTGAGCGTCTCCGACGCCGGCGACGTCAACGAAGGCAGCAACGCCACCTTCAACGTCGCCCTGTCCAAGCCGGTTGATGCCGACACCACCCTGACGTTCACGCTGGGTGGTCAGATTGAAGCGGGCGACGTGGGTGCCCCCGCCGTCATGATCGGTGGCAAGCCTGCCGTCGTCACGGTTAACGCCGATGGCTCCTACAGCGTCACCGTGCCTGCCGGTACGACCGGCGGCATCGTTGTCACGGTTCCGACCACCGATGACGCGGTGTTCGAAGGCCGCGAACAGCTGACGCTGGACGCCACGCTGACCGGCAGCTCCGCCAGCGGTATCGCGCTGCCGGGCAACATCACCGATTCCGGTAGCGCCACCATTGTCGATACCGACAGCACCGATCCGTCGAACCCCAACCCGGGCGCCGACGTGCCGGCCCTGTCCGTCTCGGATGCGGGCGATGTCAACGAAGGCAACGACGCCACCTTCAACGTTGCGCTGTCCAAGCCGGTCGATGCCGACACCACGCTCACCTTCAAGCTGGGCGGCCAGATCGAAGCCGGCGACGTGGGCACGCCCACCGTCATGATTGGCGGCAAGCCCGCCCCCGTCACGGCCAACGCCGATGGCACTTTCAGCATCACCGTGCCGGCTGGCACCACCGGCGGCATCGTGGTTACGGTCCCGACCACGGACGACTCGGTCTTTGAAGGCCGCGAGCAACTCACGCTGGAAGCCACGCTGTCCGGCAATACCGCCAGCGGCGTCGCGCTGCCCGGCAACATCACCGACTCCGGCAGCGCCGTCATCGTTGACGATCATGGCTCTGGCGCGGATGTGCCGGCCCTGACCGTCTCGGATGCGGGCGATGTCAACGAAGGCAGCGACGCCGTCTTCAACGTTGCGCTGACCAAGGCTGTCGATGCCGACACCACCCTGACGTTCACGCTGGGCGGTCAGATCGAAGCCGGCGACGTCGGCACCCCCACCGTGATGATTGGCGGCAAGCCCGCCACCGTCACGGCCAACGCCGATGGCTCCTACAGCGTCACCGTGCCTGCCGGTACGACCGGCGGCATCGTCGTCACGGTTCCGACCACCGACGACTCGGTCTTCGAAGGCCGTGAACAGCTGACGCTGGATGCCACGCTGACCGGCAGCTCGGCCAGCGGCATCGCCCTGCCTGGCAACATCACCGACTCCGGCAGCGCCGTCATCGTTGACGATCATGGCTCGGGCGCGGATGTGCCGTCCTTGTCCGTCTCCGACGCCGGCGACGTCAACGAAGGCAACGACGCTGTCTTCAACGTCGCCCTATCCAAGCCGGTTGATGCCGACACCACGCTGACGTTCACGCTGGGCGGCCAGATCGAAGCCGGCGACGTGGGCACGCCCACCGTCATGATCGGCGGCAAGCCTGCCGTCGTGACCGCGAATGCCGATGGCTCCTACAGCATCACGGTGCCGGCCGGCACGACCGGCGGTATCGTCGTCACCGTCCCGACCACCGACGACTCGGTGTTTGAAGGCCGCGAACAGTTGACGCTGGATGCCACACTGACCGGCAGCTCGGCCAGCGGCATCGCCCTGCCGGGCAACATCACCGACTCCGGCAGCGCCGTCATCGTTGACGACCACGGTTCGGGCGCGGATGTGCCGTCCTTGAGCGTCTCCGACGCCGGCGACGTCAACGAAGGCAGCGACGCCGTCTTCAACGTCGCACTGTCCAAGCCCGTCGACGCCGACACCACGCTGACGTTCACGCTGGGCGGTCAGATCGAAGCGGGCGACGTCGGCACGCCCACCGTCATGATCGGTGGCAAGCCTGCCACGGTCACGGCCAATCCGGACGGTACGTACAGCGTCACCGTTCCTGCCGGCACCACCGGCGGCATCGTTGTCACGGTCCCGACCTCCGACGACTCCGTGTTCGAAGGGCGCGAACAGCTGACGCTGGATGCCACGCTGACCGGCAGCTCGGCCAGCGGAATCGCCCTGCCGGGCAACATCACCGACTCCGGTAGCGCCACCATTGTCGACACCGACAGCACCGATCCGTCGAACCCGAACCCGGGCGCCGACGTGCCGGCCCTGTCCGTCTCCGACGCGGGCGATGTCAACGAAGGCAGCGACGCGGTCTTCAACGTTGCGCTGTCCAAGGCCGTTGACGCCGACACCACCCTGACGTTCACGCTGAGCGGCCAGATCGAAGCCGGCGACGTCGGCACCCCCACCGTCATGATCGGCGGCAAGCCCGCCACGGTCACGGCCAATCCGGACGGTACGTACAGCGTCACCGTGCCGGCGGGTACCACCGGTGGCATCGTTGTCACGGTCCCGACCACCGACGACTCGGTCTTCGAAGGCCGCGAACAACTCACGCTGGAAGCCACGCTGTCGGGCAATACCGTCAGCGGCGTTGCCCTGCCTGGCAACATTACCGATTCCGGTAGCGCCGTCATCGTTGACGACCATGGCTCGGGCGCCGACGTGCCGTCCCTGAGCGTCTCGGACGCCGGCGACGTCAACGAAGGCAACGACGCTGTTTTCAATGTCGCCCTGTCCAAGCCGGTTGATGCCGACACCACCCTGACGTTCACGCTGGGTGGTCAGATTGAAGCGGGCGACGTGGGTGCCCCCACCGTCGTGATCGGTGGCAAGCCTGCCGTCGTCACGGTTAACGCCGATGGCTCCTACAGCGTCACCGTGCCTGCCGGCACCACCGGTGGCATCGTTGTCACGGTTCCGACCACCGACGACTCGGTCTTCGAAGGCCGTGAACAACTGACGCTCGACGCCACGCTGACCGGCAACTCGGCCAGCGGCATCGCTTTGCCTGGCAACATCTCCGACTCCGGCAGCGCCGTCATCGTTGACGACCATGGCTCGGGCGCCGACGTGCCTTCCCTGAGCGTCTCGGACGCCGGCGACGTCAACGAGGGCAACGACGCCGTCTTCAACGTGGCCCTGTCCAAGCCGGTTGACGCCGACACCACGCTGACGTTCACGCTGGGTGGTCAGATTGAAGCGGGCGACGTGGGCACCCCCACCGTCATGATCGGTGGCAAGCCTGCCACGGTCACGGCCAATCCGGACGGTACGTACAGCGTTACGGTTCCTGCCGGTACGACCGGCGGTATCGTTGTCACGGTCCCGACCACGGACGACTCGGTCTTCGAAGGCCGCGAGCAGCTCACGCTGGAAGCTACGCTGTCGGGCAGCTCGGCCAGCGGCATCGCCCTGCCTGGCAACATCACCGACTCCGGCAGCGCCGTCATCGTTGACGATCATGGTTCGGGCGCGGATGCACCGTCCCTGAGCGTCTCGGACGCCGGCGACGTCAACGAAGGCAACAACGCCGTCTTCAACGTGGCCCTGTCCAAGCCGGTTGACGCCGACACCACCCTCACGTTCACGCTGGGTGGTCAGATTGAAGCGGGCGACGTGGGCAGCCCCACCGTCATGATCGGTGGCAAGCCTGCCACGGTCACGGCCAATCCGGACGGTACGTACAGCGTTACGGTTCCTGCCGGCACGACCGGCGGCATCGTTGTCACCGTCCCAACCACCGATGATTCGGTGTTTGAAGGCCGTGAACAACTGACCCTGGACGCCACGCTGACCGGCAGCTCGGCCAGCGGCATCGCGCTGCCGGGCAACATCACCGACTCCGGCAGCGCCGTCATCGTTGACGATCATGGTTCGGGCGCGGATGTACCGTCCCTGAGCGTCTCGGACGCCGGCGACGTCAACGAAGGCAACGACGCCGTCTTCAACGTTGCGCTGTCCAAGCCCGTCGACGCCGACACTACCCTGACGTTCACGCTGGGTGGTCAGATTGAAGCGGGCGACGTGGGTGCCCCCACCGTCATGATCGGTGGAAAGCCTGCCGTCGTGACCGCCAACGCCGATGGCTCCTACAGCATCACCGTGCCGGCTGGCACCACCGGTGGCATCGTCGTCACGGTCCCGACGACTGACGACACCGTCTTTGAAGGCCGCGAACAACTGACGCTGGACGCCACGCTGACCGGCAGTTCGGCCAGCGGCATCGCTTTGCCTGGCAACATCACTGACTCCGGCAGCGCCGTCATCGTTGACGACCATGGCTCGGGCGCCGACGTGCCTTCCCTGAGCGTCTCGGACGCCGGCAACGTCAACGAAGGCAACGACGCCGTCTTCAACGTGGCCCTGTCCAAGCCGGTTGACGCCGACACCACCCTCACGTTCACGCTGGGTGGTCAGATTGAAGCGGGCGACGTGGGTGCCCCCACCGTCATGATCGGTGGCAAGCCTGCCGTCGTGACCGCGAATGCCGATGGCTCCTACAGCGTCACCGTGCCGGCTGGCACCACTGGTGGCATCGTCGTCACGGTCCCGACCACCGATGATTCGGTGTTCGAAGGCCGCGAACAACTGACGCTGGACGCGACGCTGACCGGCAACTCGGCCAGCGGTATCGCTCTGCCGGGCAACATCACCGACTCGGGCAGCGCCACGATCGTCGATACCGAAAGTACCGACCCGTCAAACCCGAACCCGGGCGCCGACGTGCCGGCGCTCACCGTTTCGGATGCGGGCGACGTCAACGAAGGCAGCAACGCCGTCTTCAATGTCGCGCTGACCAAGGCCGTCGACGCTGACACCACGCTCACCTTCAAGCTCGGTGGCGAAATCGAAGCCGGCGATGTGGGAACCCCCACGGTCATGATCGGCGGCAAGCCTGCCACGGTCACGGCCAACGCCGATGGCACTTTCAGCGTCACCGTGCCGGCTGGCACCACGGGCGGCATCGTCGTCACGGTTCCGACCACCGACGACACCGTCTTTGAAGGCCGCGAACAGCTGACGCTGGACGCCACGCTGACGGGCAACTCCGCCAGCGGCGTCGCCTTGCCTGGCAACATTACCGACTCCGGCAGCGCCACGATCGTCGATACCGAAAGCACCGATCCGTCCAACCCGAACCCGGGCGCGGACGTGCCGGCCCTGACCGTCTCGGATGCGGGCGACGTCAACGAAGGCAGCAATGCCGTCTTCAATGTCGCGCTGACCAAGGCCGTCGACGCCGACACCACGCTCACCTTCAAGCTTGGTGGCGAAATTGAAGCCGGTGACGTGGGTGCTCCCACGGTCATGATCGGCGGCAAGCCTGCCACCATCACGGCCAACGCCGATGGCACTTTCAGCGTCACCGTGCCGGCTGGCACCACCGGTGGCATCGTCGTCACGGTTCCGACCACTGACGACACCGTCTTTGAAGGCCGCGAACAGCTGACGCTGGATGCCACGCTGACGGGCAACTCCGCCAGCGGCGTCGCCTTGCCGGGCAACATCACCGACTCCGGTAGCGCGACGATCGTCGATACCGAAAGCACCGACCCGTCGAACCCGAACCCGGGCGCCGATGTCCCGGCCCTGACCGTCTCGGATGCCGGCGACGTCGATGAAGGCAACGACGCCGTCTTCAACGTGGCCCTGTCCAAGGCCGTTGACGCCGACACCACCCTGACGTTCACGCTGGGCGGCCAGATCGAAGCGGGTGACGTGGGTGCGCCCACCGTCATGATCGGCGGCAAGCCCGCCACCGTCACGACCAATCCGGACGGCACATACAGCGTTACGGTGCCGGCGGGTACCACCGGTGGCATCGTTGTCACGGTCCCGACCACGGACGACTCGGTCTTCGAAGGCCGCGAGCAACTCACGCTGGAAGCCACGCTGTCCGGCAATACCGCCAGCGGCGTTGCCCTGCCCGGCAACATCACCGACTCGGGCAGCGCCGTCATCGTTGACGACCGCGGTCCGGGCGCCGACGTGCCGGGCCTGACCGTCTCGGACGCAGGCGATGTCAACGAAGGCAGCAATGCGGTCTTCAACGTCGCGCTGACCAAGCCGATTGATGCCAACACGACGCTGACGTTCACGCTGGGCGGTCAGATCGAAGCCGGCGACGTGGGCACCCCCACGGTCATGATCGGCGGCAAGGCCGTCACGGTCACGGCGAACGCCGATGGCTCGTACAGCGTCACCGTGCCGGCGGGCACCACCGGCGGCATCGTCGTCACCGTCCCGACCACCGACGACACCGTCTTTGAAGGCCGCGAACAACTGACGCTGGACGCCACGCTCTCGGGCACTACCGCCAGCGGCGTCGCCTTGCCGGGCAACATCACCGACTCGGGCAGCGCCACGATCGTCGATACCGACAGCACCGATCCGTCGAACCCGAACCCCGGCGCTGACGTGCCCGCGCTCACCGTCTCGGATGCCGGCGACGTCAACGAAGGCAGCAACGCCGTCTTCAACGTGGCCCTGACCAAGGCCGTCGATGCCGACACCACGCTCACCTTCAAGCTCGGTGGCGAAATCGAAGCCGGCGACGTGGGTACCCCCACCGTCATGATCGGCGGCAAGCCCGCCCCGGTCACGGCCAACGCCGATGGCACTTTCAGCGTCACCGTGCCTGCTGGCACCACGGGCGGCATCGTCGTCACGGTTCCGACCACCGATGACTCGGTGTTCGAAGGCCGTGAACAGCTGACGCTGGACGCCACGCTGACCGGCAATACCGCCAGCGGCGTCGCCCTGCCGGGCAACATCACCGATTCCGGTAGCGCGACGATTGTCGATACCGAAAGCACCGATCCGTCCAACCCGAACCCGGGCGCCGATGTCCCGGCCCTGACTGTCTCGGACGCAGGCGACGTCAATGAAGGCAGCAACGCCGTCTTCAACGTGGCCCTGACCAAGGCCGTAGATGCCGACACTACGCTCACCTTCAAGCTCGGTGGTCAGATCGAAGCCGGCGACGTGGGTGTTCCCACCGTCATGATCGGCGGCAAACCTGCCACCGTCACGGCCAATACCGATGGCTCCTTCAGCATCACGGTGCCTGCTGGCACGACCGGCGGCATCGTTGTCACCGTCCCGACCACCGACGACTCGGTGTTCGAAGGCCGTGAACAGCTGACGCTGGACGCCACGCTCTCGGGCAATTCCGCCAGCGGTGTCGCCCTGCCTGGCAACATCACTGACTCCGGCAGCGCCGTCATTGTGGATGACCGCGGTCCGGGCGCCGACGTGCCCGCCCTCACCGTTTCTGATGCGGGCGATGTCAACGAAGGCAGCAGCGCCGTCTTCAATGTCGCGCTGACCAAGCCGGTCGATGCCAATACCACCCTGACGTTCACGCTGGGCGGTCAGATCGAAGCCGGCGACGTGGGCACTCCCACGGTCATGATCGGCGGCAAGGCCGTCACCGTCACGGCCAACGCCGATGGCTCCTTCAGCGTCACCGTGCCGGCTGGCACGACCGGTGGCATCGTAGTTACCGTTCCGACCACCGACGACGCCGTCTTCGAAGGCCGTGAACAACTGACGCTGGACGCCACGCTCTCGGGCAACTCCGCCAGCGGCGTCGCGCTGCCGGGCAATATCACCGATTCGGGCAGCGCCACGATTGTCGATACCAACAGCACCGATCCGTCCAACCCGAACCCGGGCGCCGATGTGCCGGCCCTGACCGTCTCGGATGCGGGCGATGTGAATGAGGGCGGCAACGCCGTCTTCAATGTCGCGCTGTCCAAGGCGGTTGACGCCGACACCAAGCTGACCTTCAAGCTGGGTGGCGAGATCGAAAACGGTGACATCGGCACGCCCACCGTCACGATCGGCGGCAAGACTGCCACCGTCACGGCCAACGCCGATGGCACCTTCAGCATCACCGTGCCGGCTGGCACCACGGGCGGCATCGTCGTCACGGTTCCGACCACCGACGACTCGGTGTTCGAAGGCCGTGAACAGCTGACGCTGGACGCTACGCTCTCGGGCAACACCGCCAGCGGTGTCGCCCTGCCGGGCAACATCACCGACTCCGGCAGCGCCGTCATCGTTGACGACCGCGGTCCGGGTGCCGATATCCCGGCCCTGACCGTCTCGGATCCCGGCAACGTCAACGAAGGCAGCAACGCCGTCTTCAACGTGGCCCTGACCAAGGCCGTCGATGCCGACACCAAGCTCACCTTCAAGCTCGGTGGCGAGATCGAAACCGGCGACATCGGCACGCCCACGGTCACCATCAGTGGCAAGACCGTCGCGGTCACGACCAACGCTGATGGCTCCTACAGCGTCACCGTGCCGGCTGGCACCACGGGCGGCATCGTCGTCACGGTTCCGACCACCGACGACTCGGTCTTCGAAGGCCGCGAACAGCTAACGCTGGACGCCACGCTCTCGGGCAATACCGCCAGCGGTGTCGCCCTGCCGGGCAACATCACCGACTCGGGCAGCGCCACGATTGTCGATACCAACAGCACCGATCCGTCCAACCCGAACCCGGGCGCCGATGTGCCGGCCCTGACCGTCTCGGATCCCGGCAACGTCAACGAAGGCAGTAACGCCGTCTTCAACGTGGCCCTGACCAAGGCCGTCGATGCCGACACCAAGCTCACCTTCAAGCTTGGTGGCGAGATCGAAACCGGCGACATCGGCACGCCCACCGTCATGATCGGCGGCAAGGCCGTGACCGTCACGGCGAACTCCGATGGTTCCTACAGCGTCACCGTGCCGGCTGGCACGACCGGCGGCATCGTCGTCACCGTCCCGACCACCGACGACGCGGTCTTCGAAGGCCGCGAACAGCTGACGCTGGACGCCACGCTCTCGGGCAACACCGCCAGCGGCGTCGCCCTGCCCGGCAACATCACCGACTCGGGCAGCGCCGTCATCGTTGACGACCGCGGCCCGGGCGCCGATGTGCCGGCCCTGAACGTGTCCGACGCAGGCGACGTCAACGAAGGCAGCAGCGCCGTCTTCAACGTGGCCCTGACCAAGGCCGTCGATGCCGACACCAAGCTCACCTTCAAGCTCGGTGGCGAGATCGAAACCGGCGACATCGGCACGCCCACGGTCACCATCGGTGGCAAGACCGTCACGGTCACGGCCAACGCCGATGGCTCCTTCAGCATCAATGTGCCTGCCGGCACCACCAGCGGCATCGTCGTCACGGTTCCGACCATCAACGACACCATCTTTGAAGGCCGCGAGCAACTGACGCTGGACGCCACGCTGTCGGGCAACACCGCCAGCGGCGCCGCCCTGCCTGGCAACATCACGGATTCCGGCAGCGCCGTCATCGTTGACGACCGCGGTCCGGGCGCCGATGTGCCGTCGCTCAATGTCTCCGACGCGGGCAACGTGACGGAAGGCAACACGGCGAGCTTCAACGTCGCCCTGAGCAAGCCGGTCGATGCCGAAACCACCCTCACCTTCACGTTAGGAGGCCAGGTCACCGCAGCCGACTACGGCAAGCCCGTCGTGATGATCGGCGGCGTGTCGGTGGCGGTAACGGCCAACGCGGACGGCTCGTACAGCGTCAAGGTTCCGTCCGGCACCACCGGTGGCATTGTGGTCCAAGTGCCCACGACCGCGGACGGCGTCTACGAAGGCACCGAGAGCATGGTTCTGAACGCCACGCTCTCCGGTCAGACCGCAAGCGGCACGGCCCTGCCGGCCGGCATCTCGGACAGCGGCAACGCTGCCATCGTGGATATCAACAAGCCGCCTGTCGTTGGCAACGCATCCGTCGCGGTGTCCGAGGAAGGCTTGACCGGTGGCATCAAGGACGGCAATGGCACGTCCGACACGACCGACTCGGCGAAGGCCAATGGCCAGTTGAGCATCTCCGACGACAACAGCGGAGCTGCCTACACAATCACGCTGGTGGCGCCGGCCAATGGCAGCCTCGTCTCCGACGGCGTACCAATTGTTTGGACCCTGTCCGACAATGGTCATACCCTGACCGGCCGCGCCGGCTCCACCGACGCGATCATCATCAAGATCGACAACGCTGGCGCCTACACGGTGCAGATGTTGGCACCGGTGGACCATCCTGACACGACGCGGGAAGACACGGTCAGCCTGTCCGTGACCGTCAAGGTTGCTGACGGCGTCAATGCACCGGTCACTACCAACCTGAACGTGACGATCGAAGACGATTCGCCTGTCGTGCAGCAGAACGCGCCCGTCAACGTCGAATCCGCCGGCATTCCGGACGTCTACACCGGCAAGGTGTCGTTTGCGGGCAGCTCCAGCAGCGACAGCCAATGGAAGTTCACGTTCGGCAACGGCGCGGTGGAAGTCTCGGCCAAGGGATTCACCTCGAGCAACGACCTGACGCTCATCGACGCCAAGGTCAACCAGAGCACCGCTGGGCTGGGTGTGGCGAGCACGGGTTCCCCGTATCACAACATTGCGAACGAGGTGGACTACCGCGAACTGAACGGCAAAGGCGCGTCGGAAGAACTGACGATCCGCCTCACCGGCGGAAAGATCGCCTACGGCGCAACCATCGACTTTGCCGCCATGTACGGTGGCGAAGTGGAAAGCGGCGTTGCACGTTTCTATCGCGATGGCGTGTTGATCGCCGAACGCACCTTCACCTCCGACAAGAGCGGCGGCGACTACGCGGCGAACTTCCGGGTCGAGGAAGGCGGTTTCGACACGATTGTGGTGTCCGCCACGGACAACCACAAGAATTCGTCCAGCGACAACAGCGACTTCACGGTCACTGGCGTGACGTTCCTGGGCAGCCAGGATGTCCATGCCATTGCCTACGCCGACGGCAACCTGCAGTTTGCGTACGGCGCTGACGGCCCCGGCACGCTGAAGCTGACGGGCGTGGAAAGCGGCCTGACGACGCGTGATGGCGGCGCAATCAAGACCAATGTGGCTTCGAACGGCAACCTGATCCAGGGTCTGGATGCGTCCGGCAATCTGGTGTTCGAGATCCGTCTGACGCCGGCCACCGGCAAGTGGGAGTTCTATCAGTACCAGCCCATGAACGGCACGGCCAACAAGCTGATCGACTTCACGTACCAGGTGACGGACGCGGACGGCGACTATGCCAACGGCCAATTCCAGGTCGGTGGTGTCGAGCCGACGGGACCGACCCTGACGATCGAAGATACCAACGCCGGCGCCCCTGGCGTCCTGAGCGTGTCCGAAGCGCAGGCCACCGGTAGCGGTTCCTTCGTGATCACCGCTGCAGCCGGACTGAAGTCGATCTCGATCGACGGCACCGGCAACGCCGATGCCACGCTGACCCTGGACCGCCTGGCGGGCCTGTCGAGCAACCCGCTCACGCTGACCACCAGCAAGGGCACGCTGACGCTCACCGGCTACGACGCGGCCACCGGCAAGGTGACCTACACGTACCAGACCAGCGGCGCGCAGCAACACACCGGCGACGACACCAACGTCCAGGACCACTTCACCGTCACGGTCGAAGACAAGTTCGGCGGCAAGGCCACGGGCGACCTGGGCGTGTTGGTCACCGACACGGCGCCGACGCTGGTTCCGATCGCCGACGGCGCCGCGCTGTCGTCACGAGGCACCAACATCATGCTGACGCTGGATACGTCCGGCAGCATGAACTTCGGCAGCGGCGTCTACAGCGGCAAACGCGAGCTCTCGCGTCTGGAGGTGCTGAAGTCCTCGGTCGGCAAGCTGCTCGACCAGTACGGCGAGTCCGGCGACGTGCGCGTCATGATTCTGGAGTTCAACTCGTCGGCAAGCCAGAAGGGAGGCGGCTGGATGTCGCTGGCGCAGGCCAAGACGCTTGTCGATGGCTTGAGCTACGGCGGCGGCACCAACTACGAAGCTGCGCTGAACGCCGCCATGACCGCGTGGAACAACTCTGGCACGGGCAAGCTGGAAGGCGCCTCTGTCCAGAACATTTCCTACTTCTTTACCGACGGAAACCCCGAAAACGGTCCCGTCTACGCCGCTCAACAGGCGACGTGGGAGAAGTTCCTCACGGACAACCAGATCAATTCCTACGGTATTGGTCTGGGCACCGCCGCCACCGGCACGTACATCGATCCGGTGTCCTACAACCCCAGCAAGCCGCAGGACAGCAACACGAT
This sequence comes from Achromobacter animicus, assembly GCF_040775605.1. NCBI lineage: Bacteria > Pseudomonadati > Pseudomonadota > Betaproteobacteria > Burkholderiales > Alcaligenaceae > Achromobacter > Achromobacter animicus. Next base: position 2,064,136 of record NZ_JAYGJK010000001.1, on the reverse strand, counting down.
CATCGTGAAGGACCTGAACGGTCTGGATACGGCGATTTCGGACACCATCGCGCCGCCGATCGTCGGCGACATCGCGGCGGGCGGCACGCTGGGCGCCGACCTGGCCGGTGCGCGCATCACGCAACTGGTGATCGACGGCAAGACGTACAACTACGACGTTGCGACCAACAAGGTTACGGCCAGCGCCGGCGCGACCTTCACCTTCGATTCGGCCAAGTCCGAACTGACGGTGACGACGTCGCACGGCAAGTTCACGATCGATCTGGCAGGTGAAAACCTGGGCGATTACCGCTACCAGCCGCAAACCGCCGGCACCGACACCGTCCAGTACACGGTCAGGGATGGCGACGGCGATACGGCAAGCGCCAGCCTCACGCTGACGGTCACGGCGCCGGTCCATCAAAACCCGGATGCCGTGAACGACACGGTGATCACCAACATCCTGAGTTCGCAACTGACAGTTCAGGCCGGATCGTTGCTTGCCAATGACGTGCGCGGCACGGGCGCGTTGACGGTAGGACCGCTGACGGTGAATACGGGCTGGAAGGAAAAGGGAGGCGACTTTGCTGCCTCGTCGGTCAAGACGCTTGGATTTGACGGCACCAGCAGCACCAACAACGCGAACAAGTTCCTGACGGTCAATCGCGCCGACCTGGCCCAGGTTGGTCAGAATCGCGCGCAGATCAAGGTGGACGGATATCTCGGTAGCGTCGGCGCCGCCCGCGGCAATGACCAGGATTCGATCACCTTCGCCCTTCTGGCCGGAGAGGTTCTGACGCTGAATCACAACCTGCAACCCAATTGGATCCGGATGGAATATCGCCTGGCCGGAAGCTCTGACGACTACGTCGTGCTCAAGAGTGGCGACTCCATCCCTGCCACGACGAGCGGCGCCAGCTACGAGATCCATATCGTCAACATCGACGACAACGGATCGGCGTGGGGCGGCACGGGAGAAGAAGACTACATGCTCACCATGACCGTCGACTACTCCGGCGCGTCACACGTTGCCGACACCGCGAATTCGTCGTACACGATCAACACGGCGGATGGCCTTAGCGATAGCGCCAATGTTTCGGTGGCCTATCAAGCGGGTAGCACGCTGCTGGGCACCGACAAGAGCGAGATCCTGCTTGCGGGCGATGGCAACGACACCCTCAACGGCGGCAAGGGCAACGACGTGCTGGTCGGCGGCAAGGGCAACGACACCCTGATCGGTGGCGACGGTTCGGATACGTTCCGCTGGGAGTTCAACGATCAGGGCACGACGTCCAACCCTGCCGTGGACCGGATCAAGGACTTCTCCCTGGCCAAACCCGCGGACGGCGGCGATGTGCTGGACCTGAAGGACCTGCTTGTGGGCGAGAAGGACGGCAACCTGTCCAACTACCTCAACTTCAAGCAGGATCCGGCAAACTCCAACAATACGATTCTCGAGATCAACACCAAGGGCCAGATCGGCCAGGGTGCCGATCAGAAGATCGTGCTGGAGGGTGTCGATCTCACCCATGACGTCAACGGTCATGCCGTCAGCAACCAGGCCATCATCAACGACCTGCTGCAGAAGGGGAAGCTGAACGTCGATCATCATTGATCATCGACCTGACGGGAGGGCCGGCTTCGGCCCTCCCTTCCCGACCGACACATTTTTTCAAGGGCACGTCTAAGCGACCCGAAAAAATGTGAAAATCCGTTTCATGCCCTTAACCCGCCGTTACCGTAGCGCGCTGACTCTGTGCCGTGTGGCGCTGCTATGCCTGGCTTGCGGGTGGAGCGGCAGCTCGGCGCTGGAGATCAACACCGACAGGCTGCAAAGCCTGTCGGCTAGCCGCTATGGCGCCAAGGGCGCAAAGTCCGTATCGAACTGGCTGCAACTGCTGCGCAGCCCGGCCCCCGCAACCGACCGCGACCGTCTCACCGTCGCCAACGACTTCTGGAACCGCGCCCTGCTCTCCGGCGAGGATTCCATCATCTGGAAGCAAGCCGATTACTGGGCCACGCCACTGGAGTCGCTGGGCAAAGGCGCCGGCGATTGCGAAGACTATGTCATCGGCAAGTATTTCACCCTGCTCTCGATGGGCGTACCGGCCAACAAGCTGCGCTTCATCTACGTACGCGCCCGCATCGGCGGCGCGGCCAGCAGCAGCCAGGTGGCCCACATGGTGCTGGGCTATTACGAAACCCCGAATGCCGTCCCGCTGGTGCTGGACAGCCTGATCTCAACCATCCTGCCGGCCACGCAGCGGCGCGACCTGACGCCGGTTTTCAGTTTCAACGCCGACGGCGTCTACGTGGACGGCAAGGCGGCCGCGCCCGTCGACCGCCTTAGCCGCTGGCGCGACCTACTTCAACGCATGGAACGGGAAGGCATCCGCCCCTGATGTCCGGAAACAAGACTATGTCCATACTTCGTCAGCTACTGCTCAGTGTGACCCTCGCCATCAGCGTGATTTTGCTGGGGACGCTGGCGCTCAGCGTCAATTCGGCGCGCGAGTACCTGTCGGGCCAGCTTCAGGTGCAAAGCACCGACGCGGCCGTCTCCCTGGCCCTGTCCCTGTCGCAACCGGCGAACAACGATCCGGTCGTGCAGGAACTGCTGGTCTCGGCGCTTTACGACGGGGGGCACTTCTCGCTGGTGCGCCTGACGGATCCCGACGGCAAGGTCCTGATCGAACGCAAGTCGACCGCCACCGCCGCCTCCGTGCCGGCGTGGTTCCAGGCGCTGGCGCCGCTGGACAGCCAGGCGGCCAGCCACGCGGTCAGCGACGGCTGGCGGCAGATCGGCGAAGTCACCCTGATCGCCAACGACGCCTACGCCTGGGAAGCCTTGTGGCGCAGCAGCCTGAAGATGATCGCGCTGGTCGTGGGCGCGGGCATCCTGTGGGCCATGTTTGCCTTCGTGCTGGTCGGATGGATCAAGAACCGCCTCCTGCGCGAGATCAGCGACCACGTCCGCGGCATCGGCCGCGAGGCGCCGGGCGAACAGGTCGAGGCGCGCGTGCCGGAGTTGTCCGGCGTAGTGCAGGCGCTTAACCAGACGCGCGAACGCATCCATGCCAGCGTCGAAGAACAGAACGCAAAGATCGAGTCGCTGGAACTGGAGCTGAACCAGGATCCGGTCACCGGCCTGCCCAACCGCAAATACTTCGTCAACGAGTTCCGCCGTGCGCTGGAAATCCGGCCCGCGGCCGGCACGTCGCGGATCGACGGCGGGCACGTGCTGGTGTTCCGCCAGCGCGATCTGGCCGACCTGAACCGCCACATGCCGCGCGAATTCATCGACCAGTGGCTGCGCACCGCGTGCGAACGCATCCAGGGCACGCTCAAGCGCATGCACGTCGCCGCCCCCATGCTGGCGCGGCTGAATGGGTCGGACTTTGCGCTGCTGCTGCCCGGCTGCGCGGCGCCGCAGGCCATGATGGTGGCCGAGCAGGTGCGCGCGGATCTGCATGCCTCGCGCATTCCGGTTGGTGAGGGCCATCTTTGCCGGTGGGCGCAGGCCATGACCGATTACGGTCACGGCAGCCAGGCCGGCGCCGTGCTGGCCCGCCTTGACTTTGGCCTGATGCGCGCCGAAAGCGCGGGCAACGACCAGGTCGTGATCGCGGGCGCCACCGACATGCAGTCGCCGTCGGAAGCGGGCGAACGCGCCTGGAAGGACGCTATTCAGACGGCGTTGGAGAACCGGCAGTTCGAACTGTCCACCGAACCCTTGCTGGCGCTGGATGGGCGCACCGTGCGCACCGAAGCCATGCTGATGCTGCGCACCGCGCCCGACCAGGAACCGATCCCCGCCACGCTCTTCATTCCGCCGGCCGTGCGGCTGGACTTGGTGGCGGAATGCGATCTGGAATCCGTGCGGCTTGGCCTGGAATGGCTGGCCAGCCATTCGGGCGAACTTGCCGTGCGCGTGGCGCTGCCCTCTTTGCGCGGCCAGAAGTTCCTGCGCCAGCTTGCACTGCTGCTGACCGAAAACCGTCCGCTGGCGCGCCGCCTGTACGTGGAAATCGACGCGCACGGGCTGGTGGAATGCCACGAGCAGATCACCGCCTTTGCGCGTGTCGCAGCGGAATTTGGCGCGCACATCGGCGTGCGCCGCCTGGCGCAGCAATTTGGCGCGGTGGCGCAATTGCACACGCTGCCGTTGTCCTATGTGAAGCTGGGTGGGGGATTCGTGGGGGGAATGTCGCAAAGCCCGGGTAGCCAGCAGTTGACGGCGTCGGTGCTGGAAACGGCCCGTTCGCTGGGAATTGCCGTTTACGCGGAAGACGTGCCGGACGCGGAGACGCAGCGCATTCTGCACGGCCTGGGCATCGAGATCATGCGCGGCCAGGGCGTCAAGACGGCGAGCGCCTTGTAAGTCGAAGGAATACCGCAAGGACCTGCGGTTGGGGGATCAGACAGGCCCCACCGCCAGGCAAGGACCATGCAAAACGGCCCGCGCAGGCATTGCCGCGCGGGCCGCGTCGTCAGCGTAACGCCTTGCCGTCTTAACGCGCGGCCTGACCCTTGGACTGTTCGTAAAGCGGCATCACTTTCTGCGAAGCCGATTGCAGATCGCTGATCCGCGAGGCGGCCGACGGGTGGGTCGACAAGATCTCGGGCGGGGCACTGCCTTGGCTGGCCGCGCCCATCTTCTGCCACAGCGTCACAGCGGCGCGCGGGTCGTAGCCCGCCCGCGCCGCCAGTTCCACGCCCATCCGGTCCGCTTCGGTCTCGTGCGTGCGGCTGTTGGGCAAAGTGAACATCACGCTGGTCAACTCACCGCCCAGGTCCGACGCCGCCTTGGATCCCGTGGCAATGGACAACACCTGCAAGCCCAGATTGGTCGCCATCTGCTGGGACACGCGCTCGCGCGCATGTTCGCGCAGCGCGTGGGCGATCTCGTGGCCCAGCACCGCGGCCAGCTCATCGTCGGTCGGTTTGATCTGCGAAATCAGGCCGGTGTAGACGGCGATCTTGCCGCCCGGCATGCACCAGGCGTTGACCTCGTCGCTGGACAGCACGTGGACTTCCCATTTCCAGTTGGCCGCATCGGGACGGAACACGCCGGCCTGCGCGATCAGGCGCTGCGAGATCTCGCGCACGCGCGCCACTTGCTTGGCGTCGCGATCCAGCAGGCCCTTGGACTTGGCCTCCTGCAGGATGTCGGCGTACTGCTGGTTTGCTTCCTGTTCCAGCGCCTGCGCCGGCACCATCGTGGACATGTATTGCTTGCGGTCAACGCCCACGGCGCCTGACTGCGTGGTGTTCATGCTGGTGCAGCCGGCCAGCACGGCCAGCGACAGCACGGCCCCGGCATTGCGCAGAAAATGTCGCTTCTGTTTCATGTCGGCCTCCAAGCCAATTCAACTACGGGAAAACGTATCAGACGGGCGCCGCGCCGCACTGACCGCGATGGCGCAGCGCGTGGTCGATCAGCACAAGCGCCAGCATGGCTTCGGCGATGGGCGTGGCGCGGATGCCCACGCACGGGTCGTGGCGGCCCAATGTTTGCACCATCACCGGCTCGTTGGCGCGGTTGACCGAGCGGCGCTCGACGCGGATGCTCGACGTGGGTTTGATCGCGAGCGACACGGTGATGGGCTGGCCGGTCGAAATGCCGCCCAGCACGCCGCCGGCGTGGTTGCTCAGGAAGCCCTCGGGCGTGATCTCGTCGCCATGTTCCGAGCCGCGCTGCGTGATGCAGTCGAAGCCGGCGCCAATGGAAACGCCCTTGACCGCGTTCAGGCCCATCATGACGTGGGCGATGTCGGCGTCCAGGCGGTCGTAAATGGGTTCGCCCCAGCCTGCCGGCAGGTTCTCTGCCACGACTTCGATGCGCGCGCCGATGGAATCGCCGTCCCGGCGCAACTGGTCCATATAGGCTTCCAGTTCGGGGACGACGTCGGCGTTGGGGGCATAGAAGGGATTGTTGGGCACTTCGTCCCACGAAACGAACGGGATGGCGACAGGCCCCAGCTGGCTCATGTAGCCGCGCACCTTGACGCCGTATTGCTCGGCCAGCCACTTCTTGGCGATGGCGCCGGCCGCCACGGTGGGCGCCGTCAGCCGGGCCGAGGAACGTCCGCCGCCGCGCGGGTCGCGCACGCCAAATTTGCGCCAGTAGGCGAAGTCGGCGTGGCCCGGACGGAAGGTGTCCTCGATGTTGGAGTAGTCCTTGCTGCGCGCGTCGGTATTGCGGATCAGCAGTCCGATGGGCGTGCCGGTGGTGACCCCGTTATAGACGCCGGACAGGATCTCGACCTGGTCGGCTTCCTGGCGCTGCGTCACGTGGCGCGAGGTGCCCGGGCGGCGGCGATCCAGTTCGTATTGGATATCGGATGCGTCCAGGGCCAGTCCCGGAGGACAGCCGTCCACGACGCAACCGATGGCCGGCCCATGGGATTCGCCGAAATTCGTGACGGTAAAAAGAGTACCTAGGGTATTGCCGGGCATAAGGAGTCAACAGGTCGGGTTTGCAAGCAACCCCGATTATGACACCGCCGCGGCCAAAGCCTGGATTTCGGCGGCGGGAGCCGGCCGCCCCAGCAGAAAGCCCTGCATCACGCGGCATCCCAACGACTTCAGGATTTCGCGCTGCCCTTCGGTTTCGACGCCTTCGGCCACGACCGGCAGGTGCATGGCCTGGCACAAGCCGAACAGCGCAGAGACCACCTCGCGGCTGCCGGCGTCCGATTCCAGGGCTGAAATGAAGCTGCGGTCGATCTTGACCCAGTCGATGGGCAGATGGCGCAGATGGTTCAGGCTGGAATAGCCGCAACCAAAGTCATCCAGCGCTACCCCGATGCCCATGTCGCGCAGCGTGTTCAGGATCTTCACGTGCCGCTCGTAGTGCAGGATGAAGATGGATTCGGTGATCTCCAGCACCAGCTTGCGCGGCGACAGCCGGGCGGCCGCCAGCACGTCCGATACAAGCTGGACCAACCCGTCTTCGTTCATTTGCTTGACCGACAGGTTCACGTGGACGCGCCACGCCGACGGCCAGAGCGCCGCCTGCGTGCAGGCGCGCTCCAGGATCCAGGCGCCCAGCGGCACGATCAGTCCGCTGCGCTCGGCCAATTCGATTGTCACGGCGGGCGACACGCTGCCCAGCACGGGGTGATGCCAGCGCAGCAGCGCCTCGCACCCCTGCACCACGCCGGTCGCGCTGTCGCAGACCGGCTGGTAATAGAGTTCAAACTGCTCCATGGCCGGTGTCGTCAGCGCCAGCCTCAGGTCATTTTCCAGGCCCTGCTGATCCCGTTGCCGCGCCAGCAGCCGGAAGTCGAAGAGATTCCAGCCCTCGCCGCCCCGATCCTTGAGGGGCACCATCGCCACCTGCACGCAGCGCTGCAACTCCTCGACACTGCGGCCGTGGGCGGGATACAGCGCCGCGCCAATCCGGAAGACGGCAATCAGGGGACGGGCGCCCAGTTCATAAGGCGCGCTCAGGTCGGCCAGCAGCTTGGCGGACACCTGGGCAGCCCCCTCCTCGTCCACGCCGGGGACACAGACGGTGAACGAATCGGCCCCGGAGCGCGCGGCCATCCCACCGAGCGCGCGTGCGACCAGGCTGATGCGATCGGCCACCTGCACCAGCAATGCCTGGTCTTCGCCGGCGCGCAGCATGGCGCTGATCTGCGCGTAGTGTTCGAAACTGACGAGAAAAAAGGCGCCGCGGCGCGTCGTACCCTGGGGTTGGCCCAGCCAGGTACGCACGCGACGATGCAACTCCTGTTGGCTGAGGAGGCCGGTCAGTTCATCCCGCGTCAGGCGGCGGCGCAGCGCGCGGTCCCGGCGGAAGAACAGCAGACTGATCGCTGCAAGTGCGCCCGCGAGCGTCAGGCACAGTGCGAGCAGGTAACTCTCACGCACGGAGCCCCCCTATCCAAACGCCCCCGGCGTTGCGGCCCGATCACGGGCCCAGGGGCTGTAACATATTTTAAATTATGCATTGTTTTCGCAAAAAAACGCCACATTTCGGAGGCAACGCGCCTCCTTCTCCTGACTTTCTTCGGATCCTATGTTGCTCGCAGCGGTCATGGCGGGGTCCCGGATTGGCGATCTCTGGCCGGTCCTTTCGCCACGCCTCGACCCATCTACGACACCGCAACCCCAAAAATTAATACGCAGTGTCTCAATAGTTCTCAAAGGGCCAATTCTCACGAGCGAAATAATTGCACACCTTGTCGGATACGATCGAGCATTTCGTAATATTCTGTGCGTTCTGTGACAGGTCCCAGTACCGTGACACCGCTGCTGGCTGTTGTTTCGTAACGTGTGTCACGTTTGATATCCAGGTTTTTATCCCGCACAGGCCCAGGAAGGGATTCGCCAATACATGCCCACACTACGCCGGCTGCTTTTATGCTCCGCCCTTCTGGTCGGCTTTATCCTGCTGGGCGCCCAGGCCCTCGGGATGCTGGCGGCGCACCGCTATCTGAATACGCAGCTCGCCCAGCAAAGCGAATCGGGCGCCAATGCACTCGCGTGGGCCTTGTCGCACAGTTCCGGCAGCCATAGCGAGCAGGTCGCCCTTGCCGATGAATTGTTCGGGCAGGGCCTGTATTCGCTGGTCAATATCACGAACGAAGGGAACGCGCTGCGTGTGGAGCGCCGGTCGGGACCGGCTGCCGCAGGCCGGGAGCGCGATTGGCGCGCCGGCTGGCTGAACATGGAAGCACCGGCCATTTCCCGGCCGTTCGTCATCCCTGGCGGGCAAGGCAAAGGCACCCTCACCGTGCAGGCCGATGCCCGCCTGGCTCGCGACACGCTGTGGCAAGGCGGCATCCGCGTTCTGGGTCTGGTGCTGGCCGCGGCCGCATTCTGGGCACTGTTCGCCACCAATCTCGTGCGCTGGATCGAAGCCCGCACGTCGCGCGACATCTGCGAACGCGTGCGCGCGCTGGCGCCCGGCGCCGATGCGCCACTGAGCGGTTCGTGCGAAGTGCCCGGTGTGGACCAGGCGCTGGTCGATGCGCAGCGCCGGGTCGCCGCCACGGTCGAGGAGCAGAATGCGCGCATCGAATCGCTGCAAAGCGAAATCTACCGGGATCCCATCTCGCGCCTGTCGAACCGCAAGCATTTTGTCGACCAGTTCCGGCTTGCGCTGGCAGATAAATCCGACGAGGCCGGCGGCCATCTGCTGATGTTCCGCCAACGCGACCTCGCACAGATCAATCGGCACCTGTCGCGGGCCTTCACCGACCAGTGGCTGCGCTCATCGTCGGACCGCCTGCGCAAGCTGGTGCAGGAATTCGGCGGTCCGGGCACGCTGATCGCCCGGATCAGCGGATCGGATTTTGCCCTGCTGCTGCCGCGCACTTCGGCGCCGCAGGCCAGCGTGCTGGCCGAACGCGTGCGGCGCGAGCTGCGGTCGCTGCGCGTGCCGATGGACAAATACGGATGGTGCCGGTGGGCGCTGGCCATGGCGGCGTTCGCGCCGGGCGACAACATGAGCGACATCCTCGCGCGTCTGGATCATGCGCTGATGTGCGCCGAAAGCGCGGACGACGACCAGATCACGCCGGCAAGCCAGGCCGCCGACAGCACCCGCATCGGTGAATACAGCTGGCACGACGCGCTAGTGACGGCGCTGGAGCAGCACCGGTTCTCACTGACGGCACAGCCGTTGCATGACCTGTCGGGCACCCTGCTGCACCACGAGGCCTGCCTGACGCTGCACGATGCTTCCGGCACCGATCCCGTGCCGGCTTCAATCTTCATGCCTCCAGCCGTGCGCCTGGGCCTGTCCGCCGAATGCGATATCCAGGCGATCCGTCTGGGTCTCGATTGGCTGTTCACTCATGACGGCGCACTCACAGTGCCGGTATCGCTTGCCACCCTTGCCCAAGGATCCTTCTTCGCGCGTCTTGAACGCATGCTCGACGACCGGCCCACGCTGTCGGCGCGGCTGATCCTGGAAGTCGACGCCGCGGGACTCGTCGAACAAGGCGCCGATGTGCGCCAACTCTGCGACATCGTCATGGGCGCAGGCGGACGGGTCGGGGTAGCGCGGCTGTCACAGCAATTTGGCGCCATGGAGCACCTGCATGAATTTCCCGTCTCGTACGTGACGCTGAGCGGCAGTTTCATCGGCGGTCTCCTGCAAAGTCCCGGCAGCCAGCACCTGGCCGCCACCGTAGTCGCGACCGCGATGACGCTCGGCATGTCGGTCTATGCGGCTGACGTGCCGGACACGGCGACGCAGCTCGTGCTGGAAGGGATCGGCGTCCGCGCGATAAGCGGAGCTGTCGTAAACTCCGCCCACGCGCAAGACCTCGCGCATGATCACCAATGGGTTCCTAGTTGACGGAAGGATTGTTTCTTCGCACCCGCTGGCGTTTTCGCCACCTTCGCGCAAGCCAGCCCGGCTTCTTCCGGACAACCATCTGGTCGGGAGTCGGTCTGCTGCTGTGCGCCTGCTTCTGGCCGGCCTACGCGCTCGCTTATGGGTTGAATGCCGACGGGGGACATGCCGGCTACGAGAACCTGCACTCAGGCTTGACCGCCGGCGTCGCCATCGCCTGCGCGATAGTGTGCGGCGTGGCCTGGGCGCACACGCGCAACGCGCTGTATGCAGCAGGCATGGCCTTCGCGCTGGTCGAAGGGTTGTTCCGTTCGCTGCCCGATCTAATGCCGCCGGGCGCGCTGCAAGCTGCCTCTTATGCCGCCCTGCTCGCCCTGACCGCGCCCCTGCTGCAGGGATCGCGCATTGCAACCGGACTGGGCGTTGCGTGCCGGTGGATCAGCATTGCGCTGTCCGGCGTGGCGGCGCTGGCGCTGATCTTCGTGTATGAAACGGAATCGGGAGTGCTTCCTGCGGCCATTGCCGGCGTGTGCGCTGCGCTGAGCGTGCCGCTGGCGCTGTGGTTCCTGGCCAGCGCGGTGCGGCAGCGGTCTGGCCGCCCGGCCAACCTTGCGCTGATGCTCGCGTTTGGCGCATCAGCCTGGATCCTCGGGCACGACGCGTGGCACGCAAGCGGCGCAGACGCCACGGATGCGAGCTTCGAAATGCTGCGACTGATGCTGGTGTCGGGCACGCTGGTCTGGCTGGCGCTGGATGCCTCCAACAGTGCCGCGCCCGCGCGCAATAATGGCGCCGGCTCGGACGCCGAACACCTGGCGCAAGGCGAACTGCGGCTGGCCGAACTGGCCGGTGCGCTGGACACGCAACGGCAGATGAACGCGCTGATCTCGCACGAGCTGCGCGCGCCCTTGGCCACCATCAGCGCCGCGGCGCAATCGCTGGACATGATCCTGTCGGACAGTGGCGAAACCGTGGACACGCGGCTCGCGCGCATTCATCGGTCGGTTGCGCGGATGACCGAGCTGATGGATCAGTTGCTGAATCAGGATCGCCTCGAGGAACATGCCTGGAGCCCGCGCGGCGAACAGACAGACATGGCCGACCTGGTGCGCGACGTGGTGAATGCCATGCGCCCGGATACTGCGCATGCCCTGGTGCTCGAAGCGCAAGCGCCGCAGCCGGTGTTCTGCGATCGCCCGCTCACCAGCGTCGTCGTGCGCAACCTGATTCACAACGCCATCAAGTATTCGCCGGCCAACGAACCGGTGCGAATCGAGACGGGTCATACACGGGTCGGCGACACGGCCATGACCTGGGCAGCCGTCGTGGACCGCGGCCCGGGGATTGGAGAAGAGGAACAAGCCCGGATCTTCGAGCCACGCTTTCGGCGGTCCGCGCATCGCGAAACCCAGGGCATGGGAATCGGGCTGTATCTGGCCCGGCGCATCTGCCAGAGCCAGGGCGGTTCGCTGACGATGCAAAGCAAGGTGGGCGTGGGCACGCGCTTTGTCATCACCCTGCCCGCCAACGGGCAGTCGGCTTAAGCGCTGCACGGGCCTTGGCGTCAGCCGCAGCCGCGGCCGGGTCAGGCCGCGAACACGTAGCCCTGACCGCGCACCGACAACACCGGCAGTTTGAGTCCGGCGCTCTGCGCCTTGGCGCGCAGACGGCTCACCAGCACGTCGATACGCCGCAACTCAAACCCGCCCGGGCTGTCGGGCAGGAAGAGCTCAGCCAGCGCCTGCCGGCTGACGGCACTGCCCGCGGCGTCCATCAGAGCCACCAGGAACGTCCGTTCCTGCGCGCTCAGGTGCAGCGAGGCGCCGTCGGGCGCCACCAGGATCCAGCCGCCGTCCTGCAGCGACCAGTTCGTATCCGCCGACGCGCGCGTCTCGGCGTCAGCCGGGCGTGGCGCCTTGGCCAACCGCATGCGGCGCGCCAGGCTGCGAATGACGGAGCTGAGTTCCAGCAAATCCACCGGCTTGGTCATGTAGACGTCGGCGCCGCCCTCCAGGCCGCGGACGCGGTCTTCCAGGGCGCTGCGGCCCGTCAGCATGACGATGCCCACCGGGCTCAAGGCACGCAGGCGCGTCGCAACGGAAAAGCCGTCTTCGCCGGGAAGATGGGCGTCGAGAATGACGATGTCGCACGGCTGCTCTTGCAGGCGGCGGTAGAACGCCACTGCATTGTCACAAGCGAACGCCACGCGAAAACCGTAGCCGCCCAAGCCCAACGCCAGTTCCTCGCGGAAATCGGCGTCGTCCTCGAGCAGTCCTATACATAGCAAACCATCTGCACCAGGCATATTCAGAGTGCTTTACATTGAAATTGTCGACAAATAACCCTGGAGCGCCCACGCGATCAAAAATGCCCCGGAGCCGGCAATCTTACGACTTTTACAATGGAAACGAATGATTGCAGCGAAAAAAATGGCGATATTTCACATTTTTACCGAGATTTTTTTGTTAATCCCGGGAATGTCGCAGGATTAATGCCATCGACGTTATCGCAAAATTATCTTCATGACGAGCAACTCACTTCGATTCCACCAGCCCAATCCGGGGGCAGGCCGGCATAGCGTTCAAAACCCTCCTGGGCGACGAAGGGGCTTCGCAGCAGTTTCATGAGCGTTTCAATTTCGCTGGCGTCGCCGGCCTTGGCCGCGCGAATCGCCTGTTCTGCCAGGTGATTGCGCAGCACGTACAAGGGATTCACGCCGTTCATGGCGACCGCCGTATCCGTCGCAGGCCGCCCGTCCTGCGCATGCCGGGCCAGCAGCTTGTCGAGCCAGGCGCCAGCTGCGGGACGGTCGATAAACAAATCCTCAAAGGCGCTGCGCTGTCCCTGCGTGGCGTCGGCCAGCCGGCGCCAGGACAACGTGAAGTCCGCCTGATTGGCGTCCATCAGTTTAAGCAGATCGTCCAGCAACGCCTCATCGTCAGAACGCCACGCCGCCAAACCCATCTTGGCGGCCATCTTGTCATGGAACGCGCGCGTGAAAATGGCTTCGTATTCATCCAGCACGGCGCGCAATGCGTCGGCGTCCTGCACCAGCAAGTGCAGACTGCCGCCTAGCCGATACAGGTTCCAAAGCCCCACGGACGGCTGCCGATTCCAGGAGTACCGACCTTCGGCATCCGAATGGTTGCAGATATGACCCAGCCGGAATCCGTCCATGAAACCATAAGGGCCGTAATCCAGCGTCAGCCCCAGGATCGACATATTGTCGGTATTCATCACGCCGTGGCAAAACCCGACAGCCTGCCAGTCCGCCATCAGCAACGCCGTGCGCCGCGTGACTTCACGCAAAAGATTCACATACGGGGCCGTCTCGGACGCCGAATCGCCAGTCGGCACGTCGCGGCACTCGGGGTAATAGCGGTCGATCACATAATCGGCCAGCGTTTTCAGCATGTCGGGCTGACGCCGTGACGACCAATGTTCAAACGAGCCGAACCTGACGAAACTGGGCGACATCCGCGTCACGATCGCGGCGGTTTCGACGGTTTCGCGCATGACCGGATCATCGGAAACGACCAGCGCCAGGGCGCGCGTGGTGGGCACGCCCAACCCGAACATCGCCTCGCTGGCCAGGTACTCCCGCACGGAAGACCGCAGCACGGCCCGCCCGTCGCCCATCCGCGAGTACGGCGTCATGCCCGAGCCCTTGAGCTGCAGTTCCCAGGCGCCCTCGGGCCCTTGAACCTCGCCCAGCAGATGCGCCCGTCCGTCGCCAAGCTGCCCTGCCCACACGCCAAACTGGTGGCCGCTATAGACGGCGGCCAGCGTATCGCCGCCCGGCAATGGCTGCCCGCCGGAAAACACCTGCAGGAATTCGGGGGTGGTCAGGACCGACGGATCCAGGCCGATCAGGGCGGCCGCCTGTTCGTTGGCGTGCAGCAGACGAGGATTGTTCAGCCCGCGCGGCGCCAGCCGGGTGTAGAAAGCCTCGGGCAGGGCCGCAAAGGAGTTGACGGCTTGCAGTTCGGACAGGGACTGGGCATTCATGCGCGTTGACTCCGGGCAGCGCGCTTGGCGGGCCGCACATAAAAGATGGCGCTGAGGAAAAAGGTGGTGGACAAGATGATCTCGCCCCACGCCATCAAGACGGACAGCGGCGCCGGATCCGACATGGCGCGCACCACGCCTTCCATCAGATACAGCAGCGACAGCATGGCCGCCCACTGGTAGGTGTAGAGATTGCCTCGCACGATGCCCCGCAGCGGAAACGCCAGCGGCAAGGCTTTCAGCAGCATCCAGGAACCGCCCGGCCGCACCGGCGCCACCACGGTTTCCCAGGCGACGCACAGCACGATCAGGGCAAACAATGAAACCGAGGCGACGAGGCGCAAGCGGGGGTTGAGTTCGGGATTCATGCTGCTATTATCGCCTGATGAATCGCCCCGCCGAGCCCGCCGCCGCTACGCCGGCGGTCAAAGAACGACCAACCTCGCGCATTTCCCGGGTCGCGAGGACCGGACGCGTATTTCGTTTCGTCCTCCAACGCGCCAACGAAGAAAAGCTGCTGCAGGTTGCCTCCAGCCTCACCTTCACCACCGTTCTGGCAATCGTCCCCATGCTCGCGGTGGTGCTGTCGCTGTTCACGGCCTTTCCCGTGTTCCAGGAATTCCGGGTCGCCCTCGAGGACTTCCTCACCACCAGCCTGATGCCGCCGTCCGTGTCGGACAACATCATGGACTACCTGAACCAGTTCGCGCACCAGGCGTCGCGCCTGACCGCCATTGGCGGCGCGTTCCTGCTGGTCACATCGCTGCTGCTGATCATGACGATCGATCAGGCCTTCAACGACATCTGGCGCGTCTCGCGCCAGCGTCCCCTGCCGCAGCGGGCGCTGGTGTACTGGGCCATCATCACGCTCGGACCCGTCCTGGCGGGCGCCAGCTTGTGGGCGACCTCGTTCGTGGCCCGCGAATCGCTGGGTCTCATCAAGGACGTCCCTGAAGTCATCAGTGTCGTCGTCTCGTTCATCCCGCTGGTGCTGACCGGCCTGGGCTTTGCCGCGCTCTTTGTCGTCGTACCCAACCGCGATGTGCTGTGGCGCGACGCGCTGATCGGGGGCTGTGTCACGGCCATCGTGCTGGAAATCATGAAGTCGGCGTTCGCCTTCTACCTGACCCGGTTTCCCACCTACACGGTCATCTACGGCGCCTTCGCCACGCTGCCAATCTTCCTGCTGTGGATCTACCTGTCCTGGCTGGCCGTGCTGCTGGGCGCAACGCTTGCTTCCAGCGCGCCGCTGATCCGGCTGGGACGCTGGCACATCAACCGCTACCCGGGCGCCTCGTTCGTCGACGCGCTGGATGCGCTGCGCGCACTGCGCCGCGCGCAGCTCTCGACGCCCGGCGGCGTGGCCGCCAACACGCTGGCCTCGGAGCTGCGGCTGCATCAGGATGAACTCAATGAAGTCCTGGAAACGCTGAGCAAGATGGGACTGGCCACCCGCAGTCCCGAAGACAACTGGATGCTGACGTGCGACGCGCGCGAGACCTCGCTGGCGCCCGTCGTGGATCGCTTCCTGCTGGACCGAAGCCAATCCCGCGTCCGCAATGACCCCGACATCCTGCGCATCGCATCGTCCGTAAATTCGCCGCAAACCACGCCAACGCTGGAAGAACTCTGCGGAGAAGCGCAAAATACCGGAAATGGAGTCGCCCCAGTGTTGCAACTGGAAGCGAACAAGAAATAGCAAAGCATAGGGCGCAGTCCGCCCCAGGAGATACCGATGTTGAAGGTCAGTGAGATTTTGCGCGTCAAGGGCGATACGCTCTATACGGCGTCGCCCGACATGCCCGTGGCCCAGGCCGTGCAAACCATGAGCGAACAAGACATAGGCTCGCTGGTCATCATGGAATTCGGCACCCTGACCGGCATGCTCACGTTCCGCGAAATCATCCGCCACATGCACGCGCACGGCGGCGCAGGCGATACGACCATCCGTTCCATCATGGACGACGCGCCGGTCAGCGTTTCGCCCAACACCAGCGCCGACGAAGTCCAGCGCCTGATGCTCGAAAAGCACGCCCGCTACATCCCCGTCATGGACGGCCCCACCCTGATGGGCGTCATTTCGTTCTACGACATGGCGCAGGCCATCGTCGCGGCGCAGCAGTTCGAAAACAACATGCTGAAAGCCTACATTCGCGACTGGCCTGCCGAAAGCGCGGAGCCCGCCCAGTCCTGAGCCCGCCGGCGCCCTTGCGGCGCCGGCTGCGGATTCACATCCCGGCGGACGCGGCCTCGCGCGTCGCGTCGCGCGCACCCGGCGCATGCCGCTGGCTGCGCCACGCGTCGTAGATCAGTTCCGGATTGTTCGCCGCCAAAAGGGCCGGATCCGACAACATCCGGCGCCACCGGCGCGCTCCTGACTGGCCATTCACCAGCCCCAGCATCGGACGCGTCATCACCCGCAACGGCACACCCTTGGCAACCTGACGCGCGGCGTATTCCGTCATCGCGTCCACGACCTGCGCATCGCTGGGCAGCCGCACCGACGGCCACAACTGCATTGACACTTCAGACAGCACGCGCGGCGTATGCCACGCGGCGCGACCCAGCATCACCCCATCAAAGGCTCCGGCCGCCTGCACGGACTGCCCGGCATCGGCCAGACCGCCATTGAGCACGAACGTGCAATCCGGAAAATCGCGCTTCAATTGCGCAACTACGTCGTAGCGCAGCGGGGGGATCTCGCGGTTGTCCTTGGGCGACAGGCCCTTGAGCACGGCATTGCGCGCATGCGCGATGAACACGCGGCAACCGGTGTCATAGACCTTGCCCACGAAATCGCGCACGAACTCATAGGATTCGTCGTAGTCCAGTCCCAGGCGATGCTTGACCGTGACAGGAATGTCCACGGCGTCCTGCATGGCCTTCATGCAGTCGGCCACCAGGGCCGGCTCGGCCATCAGGCAGGCGCCAAAGGCGCCCTTCTGGACCCGTTCGGACGGGCAGCCGCAATTCAGGTTGATTTCGTCATAGCCCCATTGCTTGCCAAGCTTGGCGGCGTGCGCCAATGCGTCGGGCTCGCTGCCGCCCAATTGCAAGGCGACGGGATGCTCGGCCTCGTCAAAGTCCAGGTGGCGGGCCACGTTGCCGTGCAGCAGCGCACCGGTGGTGATCATTTCGGTGTACAGACGGGCGCGCGGCGCCAGCAGACGGTGAAAGTACCGGCAGTGGCGGTCAGTGACGTCGATCATCGGGGCGACGCAAAGCCGCCAGTCGGGGGAGTCCAAGAATCACTCTACAAAACAAGGGGATGCGGTATTTTACGGTGCTTGGCGACATTGTGCCCGCCGGGATCGGCGCCCCACGTGGAACCGCTGCCCGAGGCCGCCCGCCATGTGGTCTAAAATTGCGGCGCCGCGACCCTGCACGCCCGTGCGCGCGTCCGTTCAACCCTCATACCGAAGATCCATGGCCGTATTCACCCCCGTATCCGATGACGACGCGCGCGCCCTGCTGGCGCATTTCGATCTGGGCGAGTTCGTCTCGCTTCGAGGCATTACGGCGGGTATCGAGAACACCAACTATTTTCTGTACACGACGCGGGGCGAATATGTCCTGACGCTGTTCGAGGTGCTGACGCAGGCGCAGCTGCCCTTCTACATTGAGCTGATGTATCACCTGGCCGAACGCGGCATCCCGGTGCCGCAGCCGCAGACGCTGCGCGACGGCACCCGCTTGACCACGCTGCACGGCAAGCCGTGCGCCATCGTGTCGCGCCTGCCCGGCGGGTACGAGCCGGCCCCCGGCCCCGCCCACTGCGCGCTCGCCGGCGCCACCCTCGCCCGCGCCCACGTCGCGGCGCAGGACTTTCCGATCCACCAGCCCAACCTGCGCGGGCTGTCGTGGTGGCTCGAAACCGCGCCCAAGGTCCTGCCCTTTCTCAGCCCCGCCCAGGCCGAACTGCTGACGTCCGAACTGGCCGCCCAGCAGGCCGCCATCCAGACTCCCGCATGGCAGGCCTTGCAGTCCGGCCCCGCCCACTGCGACCTGTTCCGGGACAACGTCCTTTTTGCCGGCACCTTCGAGGATCCGCTCATGGGCGGCATCATCGACTTCTATTTCGCGGGCTGCGACACCTGGCTGTTCGACGTGGCCGTCAGCGTCAACGACTGGTGCATCGAGCGCGACACCGGCGAATTCATCCCCGAGCTGGTGCAATCCTGGCTGGCTGCCTACGCGGCGGTGCGCCCCTTCACGGACGCCGAGCGCGAAGTCTGGCCCCAGATGCTGCGAGCGGCAGCCCTGCGTTTCTGGCTGTCCCGGTTGTATGACTTCTTCCTGCCCCGCCCGGCGCAGACGCTCAAGCCGCACGACCCACGCCACTTCGAAAGAGTGTTGCAAGCGCGCCACCGCTCGGAACTGCCCGTCTTGCCGTAACCGCTACGCCCCCCATAATGGGAACAGCATCCCCTATTTGAGAGACCTCCCCTCTAGAGAGCCATGCAAGCAGCATTTCTACCCGCGACGTCCGGCTGGCTTTGGGTCCGCGACGGATTCCGTCTGTTCCGCAAACAACCCCTGGCCATGTTCACCTGGGCCATGGCGATCAGCCTGCTCGTCGTCTTTGCATCGGCAACGCCGCCGGTCGGCCCGATGCTGGTCGTGGCCCTGATGCCCATCATCACCCTGATGACGCTGTCGGCGTGCAAGCACGTCGAGGCCGACCGCGTCATGCTGCCGTCCATGTGGGGCAAGCCGCTCAAGCAGCCCGGCGTGTTCCGCAAGCTGTTCCTGATGGGTCTGCTGTATGCCGGCCTTTGCCTGGTGACAGGCCTGGCCATCTTCCTGCCCTTTTCCGATTCGATGATGGAAGGCATGCGCATCGCCTCGGTCGAAAAGAGCATGGAGCCGATCCTGTCGGCCATGGCCATGCCGCTGATGCTGTTCGCAATTTGCTACGTGGTGATCGCGGCCCTGTTCTGGCACGCGCCCGTGCTGGTGGCCTGGCACGGTCTGCGCCTGACGCAAGCCCTGTTCTTCTCCGGCATCGCGTGCTGGCGCAACAAGCTGCCGTTCATGGTGTATGGCGTTTGCTGGATCATGGTGTTCCTGTTCATCGACCTGTGCGCCGGATTGCTGGTTGCCGTCGGTTTATCGCCCCAATTTGCCGGCACGCTGCAGATTCCGTTCAACATCGCGGCGGGCGGCGTCCTGTACTGCAGCTTCTATCCGGCCTATACCTCCGTGTTCGGCATCAATAACCCCGGCACGCATCTCGACAACGGCAACGGCGCGCAGGCATAACGTCACCCGCCACGGCGCAAGCGCCCGGCGCAATCCCACCACCCGGCCGTCCCGGCCGATAAACGCCACGTCGATGGCGTAGCGCATACCAAAGGTATGCACCGCGGCGCAGGGAGTCAGCAGCACGCCTGCCCGCGGCCCCGGCGGGGCCCGCCCCAGCAACCCACGCATACGCCCCCACCACCGCTTCACGGTCAGCAACCGCAGGCGCCCTTCGCGTAATGGCATGGGGCGGCTCATTGCACGCTCTGCAATAACTGAACCGCAATCGGAAACGCCAGCACGATAAACGTGCACGGAAAGATGCAGCCGATCAACGGCAGCAGCATCTTCACCGGCGCCTGCATCGCCAGTTGCTCGGCCCTCGTGTGGCGATCGCTGCGGCATTGCGCCGCCTGCGCGCGCAAGACCGGCCCCAGGCTGGCCCCAAGCGCCTCCGCCTGCGCCAGAGCCGCCGCCCAGTTTCGCGCCAGCGCGCTGTTGCTGCGCTCGGCCAATGTCTTGATCGCCACGGTTCTGGACACGCCCGCCCGCATTTCTGCCAGGGCATCCGTGAGCGCGTCGCGCAGCACACCCGGCGGACCGCTTTGTGCCGCCAATTGCAGCGCGCCCTGCACGCTCAAGCCCGCTTCGACGCACAGCGTCATCATGTCGAACACGAAGGGCAGATCCCGTTCGATGGCGCGGCATCGCTGCGCACCCAGCCCCTTCAACCACAACGCCGGCGCCATGCCGGCGGCCAGCGCACACGCCAGCGCCCAGGGCAGCAGCGCCGCGTCGCCCGGCGGCGCCAGCGCAAGCGCTCCGGCGGCGGCCATGCCGCCGGCAGCGATAGCCGCGCTAGCGCACAGCGCCGCGATGTGCGCATACCCGACTTCCCGCGGCAACGCCGCCCGTTCTATTGCCTGGTCCAGCCGTAGCCGCCACCGCCACGAGCAGAGCGGACCCGCCAACGGCGCCACCGCAGCGATCCAGGGCCATGCGACGCGCCACCACCACGGCATGGCGCGCGCCGCATTCTGTTCCGCCTTCAACAACGGTCTCAACAACACCCACGCAAGCCAGGCCGTCCCGGCCGCCGTCGCGGACATGCTCAGGTATAGCCACATCCCGCCCCCGCTCAGATATCAATCCGCATGATTCGCCGGATCAGCAGCACGCCGGCCGTCTCCAGCACCGCCACGATGGCCAGCACGCCCCACCCCATCGGCGTATGCCACAACAATCCCATGATTTCCGGCTCCAACCGGTCGAGCACCGCCAGCAGCAGCAAAGGCAATGCGCCCACGATCCATGCCTGCAGCCGCCCCTGGGACGTCAACGCCAGCAGCTTTGCCTGCAATTGAAGGCGGACACGCAATGTCTGCGCGATGCTTTCCAGAGCTTCCGCCAGATTGCCGCCGGTCTTTGCCGCGATGCGCATTGCCGCCACCACCAGCGAGGTCGAGTCAGCCGGCATCCTGACCTGCAGGTTGTCCAGCGCAACGTCCCACGGCACGCCCAGACGCTGTTCCCGCAGCATCAGACCGAACTCCTGGGCGAGCGGTGCGCTGCTTTGTTCCACGACATGGCGCAAACCGGTCGTCATGGCCACGCCGGCCCGCAACGCGGATGCCAGCATCAACAGCGCCATGGGCAATTGCGCTTCAAAGCGTCGCGCACGCCGTCGCCGCAAACCTTCTACAACCATTCGTGGCAGCCGCGCCGACGGGAGGGCGAACAAGACCGCCACCAGCGCGCTGCCGGTGGCCGTGAACGCGGCGACCGCGGCCGCTACACCGCAGCCAACTGCGCCCACCCACAATTGGCGCGGGTCGATGAACAAAAACACTTCGCTCAAGCGCACGCTCGCGTCCTGGGTGTAGACCTCGCGGTAGCGCCGAAGCGCCGGCGCAAACCAGTTCTGCGCACGCCACGCCAGCAACCCGGCGCACACCATGGCGGCCGCTGCCGCAAGCCAGATCATGGCAAGCCCTGCGCAAAAGCGCCGAAGTCAGGCACCCGGCCCGCCGAGTCCGAAAACCATGCGGTATCCAGGCTGACGCCCATGTCCGCCCATTCCTGCGCGAATCCAGGTAGCGCGCCGCATCCGCGAAACCCATGGGCTCGATCAAAGCCGAACAGGTCCTGCAACTGAATGCGGCCGCTTTCCATGCCTGCCACTTCAACGATCGCCGTGACGACGCGGCGTCCATCCGACAACCGCGCCTGCTGCACGACTACATCCACACTGGCGGCAATGTGCTCACGGACCGCCGACAGCGGCAGGTCCAGCCCCGCCATCAAAATCATGGATTCCAACCGGGCCAAGGCGTCCCGTGGAGAATTGGCGTGCAGTGTGGTCAGGGAGCCTTCGTGGCCCGTATTCATGGCCGTCAACATGTCGAACGCCTCGGCGCCCCGGCACTCGCCCACCACGATGCGGTCCGGCCGCATACGCAACGCGTTGCGCACGAGTTCCCGGATGTCGACTCGGCCTCTGCCTTCCTGGTTCGCCGGCCGCGCCTCCAGCGCGACCAGATGCGCATGGTTCAGCCGCAACTCCGCCGCGTCTTCAATCGTGAGCACGCGCTCGCCGTCAGGAATCTCGTTCGACAGGATGTTCAGCAGCGTCGTCTTGCCGGAACCCGTACCGCCCGACACGACCAGGTTCTTGCGCATCCTGACGCATAGCGACAGAAATCGTGCCATCGGGTCGCTCAGCGCGCCCAGCGCAATCAGGTCTGGCATCTGCGGCCGCCGCTGCGGAAACTTCCGGATGGTCAGGCTGGCGCCCTTCATCGCCACGGGCGGAATGATGGCGTGCACCCGTGACCCATCGGGCAGCCGCGCATCCACCATCGGAGAACTTTCATCGATGCGGCGTCCCAATGGGGTCACGATGCGTTCGATCACCCAGCGCACCGATTGCTCGCTGGTGAACGCAGCCGGTTCGCGCCACAGGCGGCCCGCACGCTCGACGTAAATTTCGTCGTAGCGGTTGACCATGATTTCCGTGATATCCGGCGCAGCGAGCAACGGTTCCAGCGGCCCGAGTCCCACCGCTTCATCCAGCACCTCGCGGCAGAGCGCCGCCTTGTCGGCCTGCGACGGAAGTTCGGCGTCCGTGGCCACGATCTGCATCAAAAGACGCTCGGCCTCGGCGCGGAGCATGCCATCGCTCATCCCGGCCACATCGCGCCGGCGCAGGTCCAACGCGTTCAGCAGGGCCGCATGGAGGCGGCGGCGGTCGGGCAGCCGATGAGCGGGGGCCGGCGAAGCCACCGCCGCCGGGACGCAAACAGCATCGTACGTTGGAGGTTGTCCGGATTGCGCGGCGGCCTGAGGCGCGGCATCCGGAGTGTCGACGCGGTCGGCTGCCTCGGGCGCAAGCCTCGACACGCGTAGCCTGCAAGGCCCGATAAGGATCTCGTCGTGAGGCAGCACCGGCGCGTGCCGCACCACCCTCACGCCGTTGACCATCGTACCCGCCAGCGTACCCAGGTCTTCCAGGACGATGACGTCTGCTTCGCAAACCAGCCGGGCATGTTGCCGGCCGATCCTCCAGGTTGGAATCCGCAACGCGCAATCAGCGCCCCTTCCAATCAGCACCGGCGCGGGCAGCTTGAGCTGCTGCTGCGCGGCGTCCTCAAAGGTCAGTTCAATATTTAGCATCACGGCCCTTTCGCCAATGTCGAACCTCCACCCACCGAACGCGTGACCCATTGCGAGCCGGCGCCCGCGTAGGGATCCCACCCAGCCGCATCGGAAGGCACCGCCGTTCCCAGTTGGGGAGGATCCGGAAACGTCGACTCAAGCATCTCGCGTCCGCGCCGAACGCGATCCGCCATGGCGGGCTCGCCCTGCGACACGATCTTTGGCGTCACGAAGATAGCCAATTCGGTCTCGCGGCGCTGATAGCGGGTAGAGGAAAACAACGCGCCCAGGATCGGGATGTTTCGCAGGCCCGGCAAGCCGCTGACGTCGGAGCCCTGCTCGCGCGAGAGAAAGCCGCCGATGACAAGCGTGTTGCCGGAACGCACATTGAACTCGGTGGACGCGCGGCGTGTCCGCAGCGCCGGGCCGCCGGGAAGGCTTAGCGAGGTGTCGACTGAACTGGCCTCCACTTCGATGAGCGACCGGATGACGCCGTTGCGGTCGATCCGAGGCGTGATGTTCAGCGACACGCCATAGGGTTTGAATAGCGTGGTGGGATTGCCTTGCGCATCGGTGGAAGCGTAAGGCACTTCCCCGCCTGCAAGAAAGGTCGCGCTCGCGCCGCTTCGGGCAAGAAGCTGCGGTTGCGCGAGCATGACCGCTTCTCCGGTTTGCGCCAGCGCGGCAATACGTGCCGACAGCAACGCGTTGACGCCGAAGTAACCCGCGGCCGACGAGACCGGTGCCGCCGTCTCGATGATTTGCTCGCCCGGCCGGGTCATGCGGCCACGAGATCCGCCATCCCACGCCAATCCTGCATTGACGCCCCCCTGCGTCAGGCCATCCCAGCGCACGCCAAACTCCTGCAGCCGCGACGTGGGAATTTCGACCACCTGCACGTCCAGCAGCACCATGCGGTCCCACCCGACCTGTCCCGTGAAATCCACGACCTCCGGATACCGGTCCGCCAGCGCCGCGATGCGCGAGCGGTCATCGTCGGACAGATCGTCGCCTTCGATCAAAATGCGGCCGCCCACGCTCGAGCTTCGCGCACCCGGAATGCGGGAGAGCAGGCTATGAACCTCTTCGCGCAAGCGCGGCGTACCGGCGGCCACCACGCGCAGCTCATAGGCCGCGATGCGATCGCGGCCTGCCCAGACATGCACGGACGACACGCCTTCCGCCCGTGCGAACACCACGATCTCGCGCCCTTCGGCAGCCAGGGCGCTGACCACCTGGCTATTGCCGATGGCCACCCGCCTCACGCCAGGGTGCGGCAACACGCGGGTCTCGCCGACCTGCAGTTCCAATGTCTGGGTGTCAGACCATGCGGGGTGGCAAACCAGGCACAGCACGAAGACCAGGAAAGCTCTTATTGGCGTCATGGCCCCTCCGAGTCGATGCTTGCCCACGCGTCCAGGCGATCGCCATAAAGAATGGCAACGCCCGGCGCAGGCTTGGGTTCAGCGTCCAGTCCGATGAGCGAAGCCAGATCGCTTTGCGCGGCGGGGTTCACGGATGCTGCGTCATCGCGATGACGCAACATTGCAGTCAACACCCCAGCCTGCCGCGCGGCGATGAACCGCATGGCTTCATCGGGCGTCGCCGCCAAGGTAATGTTGCCCGCGCCGTCCTCGCCCCCGACGGTCAGGACGCGCATGCTCTGCAGCACCGGCACGGTGAGCTCGCGTTGGCGGTGATTGAAGGTCACATAGATGTCGATCGCGTCGCCGCCCTTCAGCATGTCCGCCAGCCCGCCCAGATCGGTGGCGGCAACCGTGAGAGCGCGCTGCCCCGCCCGAAGCCGCGCGGCCAGCGAGGGCTGCGGCGCTTCGAAGGTCATGAAACTTCTGAGCAGGGGTTCGCCATGCGCGACATCAGCAAGAAGCGTGGCGCCGATCACGCTGCCGATCTCAAGGGGATCCACACTGGCCCCCGGCGCCCAGGGCTGCGGAATCTGGCGCACAGCAAGGTGCACCTCTTCGAGTAGCGTGCCGGCCGGCAGGTCATAAGCAGCCACCAGGCGACTGACCGACGGCGTGTGCGCCTCGGCCTCCAGCGCCTGGACGCGCTGCTGGACGTGTTCCCGCACGGCCCAGGCGGCCACCAGTCCTGCCAGCACGGCCAATCCGTACACGCCGGTACGGCGCAGCCGCGCGGCGCCGCGAATGATCCAGGGATTCATGGCGCCCACCCAAGTGCACGCAGCCCGCTGCCGCCGTCCAAAGGCACCAACCACAGCTTCATCCGCTCGCGTTCACGCGCCCACCATTGATCGGCGCCATCGCCCTGCTGAACCCATCCTGCCCGCCGCATTCCGGCATCGAGGAGTTCGGCCAGTTTTTGCGGCGGCACCGCGTACTGCCAGATGCGGTCGGAAACCTTGACGCCGGACTCCATCACGGCGACATCCGATTTGACGCGCGCGCCCTTCGGCAGCCACCCGGGCAACTGCGCGGTGGGAGCCGCACGAACACTGATCGCCGAAAGGCTGCCGACAGTGCGGTCCATTCCAGCACTTTCCAATTGTGCAACCCAGCGGTCATTGCCGACGCGGCCGGACAAGATGAGTTGTCCGGGCAGCACGTGCAGATCTGCCAATGCAGGCTGCTGGGCAGCCAGCGTTTTGGCTACGGCCGACGGGCTTTGGGGCACATCGAGCACCCACACCTGCGCCGGCATCCCGTGCAGCCACATCCGGTCCGCCAGGCGCTCGCGCACAGCCCCCGCAGGCAATCGCAGCCCCTCAAGCCTGAGGACGCCCGCTGACGCACTGGCGCGCTGAGGCAGCAACAATCCACCGCACAGGCCAACGCCGACTGCGAGGAAACCAACGCGGCGCCACATGCCCCACCGCTTGGGAAACGTTCGGGCCCGATTCATCTTCCGTCCTCCACACGCTTGCCAAGCCGATCATTCGGCACCACGTCATGCCACGCCGAAAGCCAATCCAGCGACAACGCAGGCCGCCTCCATGGGACCTCGACCTTGCTGACCTGACGCTGCATGCGCTCGGCCTCGGCCAGCGACGTGCGGCCGGCCTGCAACCACCCTGCCGACGACGCGCCTACGCGTCGTTGCGCGTCGGCGTCGCCATGCGCATAGCCCGCTCCGCTTGCGACACTGATGTGACGCGAGATCGGCAATCCAAACATGGCGTTCCCCGGAAGCGGCAGCGAACGGGTCTGCACGGACAACAACTGCATTGCCCCGCCAAACCAGTCGTTCTGCAACGCCGCTGCGCCGGCCGCGGCGGTCCCCGGCCAACTCTGGGCCGCGTCAGTCAGGACCATTCCTGACGGCGCACGTAGCGTTGCCGCCGGCTGCCCCAACGCCACCGCCATGACAGCCTGCCGGCTGGCTTGCGTGGTGCGCTGCGCTGAAAACTGCATGGCGCCGATATCGGAGACCGCCCAGAGCAGCACTGCCAACAGCGGCAACATCAGCAACGCCTCGACCACCGCCTGCCCGCGTTCGGTTGACCCGCGCCTCTTCATCGAAGCCTCCCGGCCTGCACGGCTTCCTGCTGCGTAAGCGCGGACAGGCGAGCCTGCCAATAGGGCCGAAAGAGCGTGGCCAGTTCCGACCTGCCGTCGGCGCGCCGTTCCGGCCGCGCAAAGTGCGTCTCGGCCGCCGTGCTGACCGTGACGGCGCCGGTCCGCCCCAATGCGGTGTAGCGAAACTGACCATTTGGCGCGGTGACGGCACTGTCGGCATCCGTGGTTTTAACGACGGAGGAATCCAGGCTGACCGCAATGGCAAACCGTAAGGGCTCAGCAAGACGCTTCGACGCGACTTCCCGATACGCCGGCAATCCGCGCCCCGGCCAGCGCCGGGTCGACGCCATGGCGTAGGAGTTCGCCATCGGATTGGTGGCCCCGTCAAAGATGTTCCACGAGGTGGCGTGCTCGACCCACCGCCAGAAGTCCTCCTGCGAAAAGTCCGCGGGCGGATCCTCGACATATTCCACGTCGTCTGGGGCACGGCTTTTTTCGCCCTGCACGGTTCCCCATCCCATCGCGTACTCGCGAAAATAGCAGCCGATCCAACGGTTCGAGCGCAGCGCGTGGTAGGACTGCGTGTCCAACGCGCCCCAATGGCCGTCCGGCCCCAGCCAGGTCGAACCGCGCCGCCTGAGCTCGTGCCGATGCAAGGGACAACGTGAGCTGACTGCCCAAGGATTGCGACGTGTGTCGTTGCGGCGATTCAGGAACCCATAGCGAGCCACCGCGTCTTCCGTTGCAGGGCGCAAGCCGGCCATGCGCGTCGCGGCGTGGCGCTCCGTGTAGCCAGGCCACCCGTCGGCCAGCAGTCTCAGATCAATTGGCGATGCAGCAGCGGACGCCCCGCCAGCGTTGATCTCACCGAACGCCGGATAGTTGGCAGTCAGCACCTCACGCATTGCACGGTCCCGTGATGCCGTAAGGTCACCCACAATCTCTCGCGCCGCCATTTCCAGCACCTGATGCACGACGCGATCGTGTTGCGCGAAAGCAGAGGCGAGCCGGCCTCCGGCATTCGAAGGCCCCCGCGCGCCCTGATAGGCCGCCCCGGCGTCGGGTCCGAAAAGCATGGCGATCAGGCTGGCCGGCGGGTTGCCTCGCTGGCGCTGCGATTGCATCGCATCGAGATATTGCGCGGACGCTCCCAACGTCACCAGATGCGCCATGGCAACCTGATGCGCGATCTGGCTACGATTCACGTAGGCAATGGCATTGAGTGCGCGCGCCTGAACCAGCGCGCCGCTATAGGCGGCCGCGTCGGCCGCATGGGTGAGGCGGCCTCGAGCCTCGATGGTCTGGCCAAAGTTGTACAGGACCACCAGCGACGCCGCACCGACGGCCGCAATGACGATACCCAAGACCAGGGCTTGGCCGCGCTGTTGATCGGCGAACATGATGGGATGCGCCCTCAATTCGCGATCTCGGCATTGCCGGTAAATGACTTGAGCGACCGCGCCTTGGTCTGGGCGGCGGCCTTCTGGGCCGCCTGCTGCGCGGCTTTGGACTGCGTGCTGCCATCTTCGCCAGCCAGCTCGCGGGCCATCGCTGCCGTCTGCGAACGCACCACTTGTCCGAAATACTGATAGACCGCGATTGCCGCGACGGCGACCAGCGCCACCATGACAATGTACTCGGTCATACCTTGGCCCAACTGGCGTTTTCGATGCCCCCACATGTCTGCTCTCCCGTGCAATGAACGTGGAGGCCAGTGTCGCCAGCCGGCGGCCGGCGAACAATTCGTGGATGCCGAGACGGACAAATTTGCCCCCGCACCTTGACGCGCGACCCGTCGGGGAACCTGCAGAAGAAGATGATTCAACCCCGTTTATCGCAAGGGTTTCCCCTATTGCCGGGCCGGATTGCCAGCAGTAGATTTGAGTTGCCGGGCTGTCTGACACCCATCGCGTGCGAAGCCGGGCAGGAGCGCCTCAGACTCATCTTGAGCTGGGGCGCTCTTCCATTTGGGGGGGCCTGCTGGCGGGGCTTTGCTATTCGCGGGAGCTATTGCCCTTTCGCGTACGAGCCTTGGACGGTCCCTACCATTGCACGCGAAATCCGATCATGCCGCCCACGGAATGGCTGTCGCTCATGTTGTTGGTGGCGCCGGCTACGCTCAGGTTGCCATACACACCGTAGCGCCCCTTGTTCCACAGGTAGGTTCCACCGACGCCAAGCTCGGCCCACAGACGCTCATCGCGGCTTCGAAAAGATACGCCGGCCACGTTGACGTTTGTGCCATTCATGAACTCGTTATAGAGATTCGCGATGGCGTACACATGCGTTCGGCCCGCCGCGCCCTTCGTACCAGAAGACTCAGGTTCATAGTCGAGCGACACGCCCAAACGTCCGGTCAGACTGTCGCCATCGTCAAGCCGCACCTTCGCGCCGAACGGGTCCGTGAAACTGTCGAAGTCCACGCGAGACCGAATCAACTGCGCCTGCGGAGTCAGCGAGAACCCCTTGCCGATGTCATAGCGATAGCCCGTCTCCACGGAGATGGCGACGCCGTTTCCGTTGTTGCCCTTCACCTCATCACGCCCGATCGTGCGCGACGAGATATCGCTGTCGAACCACATGGCCTGCAATTGTCCATCCACGTAGAACCCGCTGGCGCCGTACCACGTCAGGCTGGCGCCCACGCCCGTGCCGGTCGTGTCGATCTCGCCCCGACCATACGGAGACGCAATATCGGCGGACGCGTTGCCATGAGAAAGATTCACGCCGGCCACCAGCATCGACCCATCCGGCCAGCGGTTCGCCACGACGTCAATGCCGGTTTGCAGCTTCCACAGATCGATATCCCGGCTCGACTTCGTCGCCGACTGTGCCGGGTTCATTGAACTGGTGGAGCCTTGGATGCGAGCCCACCCCCCGTATTTTTCTCCGGCTGCGGGCAGTTGACCGTCAGTTCGCCAGAACCGGTTCCCGATGCGTTGCTGCAACGTCGGCACCGTATTGAGGGAAGCGAGCACTTGGGGATACTGCTCGAAAAGCGGTATGCCAGGCTGATAGCGCGGCCCCTCTTCGGGCATGCCGGGAATTTCCTCCACCGGTGCGCCAGGCCCGGGTTCGGGTTCCGGAATGGGTCCGGGCCCTGGTTCCGGTTCGGGAGCCGTCCCGGGCTCCCTGAACTCGGATACGAGGTACCAGTGACCGTCCGCGGGCGTCTCGCTGCCGCCGTGTTCAAGCGTGTACGCATACGCGCCGGCGATCACGGCTTGCTGACCGTTTTCAGCCCGGTAATCGCCCTGAAGTATGAAGGCATTTGCGGGGGACGCTCCGCCGACCTCAATAACGCGAATGCCGTTTACCGTCTGCGCCCCGCTGCCACTCAGGTTGGTGACTTTGACAGCGGTATTGCCCGCAACATTGCCTGTCACAACCAGTTTGTCAGCGGGCGACGCATCATTGCCAAGCACCGTCTCCAGTTGCAGCAACGAACCGCTGCTACCCGTGTAGTTTCCGCTGATGGTCAGCGTGCCCAACGATGCCCCGGGCGATACGGTGCCTGCGTTGACGACACTGCCCACCCGTCCACGCCCTTCCAACATACCGCCCGTGAGAATCTGCATCGACGCGCCCGACAGATCGCGATTGACCTGAAGAATGCCCGCGCCGCCTATTCGCGCGTCACCCGTAAAGTCCCTGTGGTCCGCATTCAGGATGGTGCGCCCCGCCATCGCTTCGAGCCGCCCGCCGCCAACCAATCCAGTATTGGACCCCGCAGCATTGTTGGCGCCATTGTTGATCGTCGCATCGAACACATAACTGGAAGACGTGTGATTGAAAATCACCCGGCTGTCGCCCGGGCCAAATGAAACGCGCGTCGTTTGCAGCGTGCCAGGCGCGACCGGCGCAGTGCCCACATCGCTGCCGATGACAAGCTTGCCGATCCCGGAAGTTGTCGAGCCTATCAACGCGCCGGGAGCGATCACCTTCCCGCCTTCGGAGATCGTCAGGCTGCCACTTCCGAACGAGCCAATCTGAATGGGCGAGCCGGAAAGCCACTGAGAATTGGCCCCGCTAACCATTACCGCTCCTTTGCCGCCAAAGACGCCAATGGAGCCTGAACCCGTCGAAACATAGCCGCCGTCCGCGATGTTCAAACTCCCCACACCCGACATCCCGATGAAGAGCAGCTGATTGTTTATCCATTGCGAGCCCGCGCCAGTGACGGTCACAACGCCTACGCCATCGTCGAATTCCCCGAGGGTGGCGCGCTGACTCTGGACCACGCCGCCACCGGCAATCGTCAGCGTCCCTGCCGCACTCCACCCAACATTCAGCATGCTTAAACCGTTGAAGGACACCTCCCATCGCGCGTTCGGTCCGGTCACCGAGACCAACCCGGCGCCGCCGGAAATACCCCCCAGATAAGCGTCGGGGCTGCTCACCAGGCCGCCACTCAACACATTCAGCGTGCCGGTTCCCGCGTTACCGACAAGGAGAGAAGTATTTATGTTCCAGGGGGAAGCCTGTGTGCCCGGGACGGATACCGTCTGCCCGCTCTCGATGGTGATCTGAGCGGCCGATAGCCAAGGAAATGCCAGGAGAGGGAGCAGCGACGAGCGAGAAAGCACACCGGCGTGCACAGCGTTGTTTTTCATGAAACTTCCTCCGATCGGGCTTCGGTATCAGCACATGCCAAACATCGGACGGGGCGGATGGGCCCTCCCCTCATCGCCCACAGCCGTGGGCGGTTTCGAGGATTATTGAGGAATAGTCCTTTTGGACGACGAAGTGTTACGCGGGGTTACCAATACGGGACGGTCAACGATGCGCGGTCATTGAGCCTTCTCGTACGCCTGGACGCCAAAAACAAAACAGCCGCCATTGCTGGCGGCTGCGGTACCTGATTGCTCAGGTTTCTTTCGTAGCCTTCCGAAAAGCTCGTCGTCACAGTGGCCACCGCGGACCCGTTCCTCTTCCGTCCACCCTGAAGACGCTGGAGTACTCATTCCCCTCCCCCGAGCGTGTGGGCGAAGGTACTTCTGCTAAATGAGATGCTGGCTCAGCGCAACACACCCGCCGAGCTGGCACGCCGCTTGACACCCTTCCTCAAGATGTCACCCGCATCGTCAATCTTGGGCACTCCACGAGGATCGACACGATCTCAGCGGCCTTGCGAACTATGGGAAAGGATTTCGATATTTCTGTTCGTGAAGCGTAACCAGACGCGCCCAGCTAGATCTAAGGGCACCGTGGAAAAGTAGAGGTCAATGCTTGGCTGGGAAATCGGCCGGCCACCGCATGCGACGCGGCGCGTCTGGCGCGTCCTTGGGCTGAGGAGTTACCGGCCGCTCGGAATCTTGAGGCGGGGTTGGCCGCTGGGTATTGCCATCCTTCGGGGTATCGCTCATCGGGAAACCTCACACGCAGTAGCGCCTACCCGGCGCTGTCGTGGTCATCATCGCATGAGCGAATGCTACTTGGTAGCCCCAATGGCCCTCGCGAGTGGCGCTGGACCCGGTCCAGCGGGCTCAGTTCCACAATACAAATGCCCTCAAAACTGCGCGCAGCCAGATTGGCAAAAAAACCCCCACACAAAAGAAAACGCGGGCTGCATGAACTTCATGCAAACCCGCGTCAATTCTTGGTAGGCCCCCCGAGAGTCGAACTCGGCACCAACGGATTATGAGTCCGCTGCTCTAACCAGGCATGAGCTAGAGGCCCAGGAAATTTACTGCCCTTCCAGGAAGCTCTTCAGCTTGTCGGCCCGGCTGGGGTGACGCAGCTTGCGCAGCGCTTTAGCCTCTATTTGGCGGATGCGCTCGCGCGTGACGTCGAACTGCTTGCCCACTTCTTCCAGGGTCTGGTCCGTGCTCATTTCGATACCGAAACGCATGCGCAGGACCTTGGCTTCACGCGGGGTCAGAGAGTCTAGCACTTCCTTGACCACGTCGCGCATCGAACCATGCAGCGCTGCATCCGAAGGCGCCAGCGTGGACGTGTCTTCGATGAAATCACCCAGGTGCGAATCGTCGTCGTCACCGATGGGCGTTTCCATGGAGATCGGTTCCTTGGCGATCTTCAGGATCTTGCGGATCTTGTCCTCGGGCATATCCATCTTCTGCGCCAGCGTCGCGGGATCCGGCTCAGCGCCGGTTTCCTGCAGAATCTGACGGCTGATGCGGTTCATCTTGTTGATCGTTTCGATCATGTGAACCGGAATACGGATGGTGCGTGCCTGGTCGGCGATGGAGCGCGTGATGGCCTGACGGATCCACCACGTTGCGTAGGTCGAGAACTTGTAGCCGCGACGGTATTCGAACTTGTCCACGGCCTTCATCAGGCCAATGTTGCCTTCCTGGATCAGATCCAGGAACTGCAGACCACGGTTCGTGTACTTCTTGGCGATCGAGATCACCAGACGCAGGTTGGCTTCGGTCATTTCGCGCTTGGCCTTGCGAGCCTTGGCTTCGCCGGTGGCCATGCGTTTGTTGACGTCCTTCAGGTCCTTCAACGGCAGCACGACGCGCGTTTGCAGGTCGATCAGCTTTTGCTGCAGTTCCTGCACGGCGGGAATCTGGCGCTCCAGCGTTTCGGCGTACGGATGGCCAGCGGCCACTTCGTCGACGACCCACTGCAGATTCGTTTCGTTGCCCGGGAACACCTTGATGAAGTGCAGGCGCGGCATGCCGGCCCGGTCCACACACGTATGCAGGACAGCGCGCTCGAGCTGACGGACTTCTTCAACCTGGTTGCGCAGCGTGTCGGCCAGCTTTTCCACCATCTTGGCGGTGAAGCGGATGCCCATCAGTTCGTTCTGGATGGATTCCTGGGCGCGCACGTAGATGTCCGACTTGTAGCCGTCCTTCTCGTACGACAGGCGCATCTTGTCGAACTGCTTGTTGACCTCGTCGAACTTGGCCAGAGCCTTGACGCGCAGGTCTTCCAGCTGCTTGCTGGACATGCCGCCGGCGGGGCCGTCGTCGCTTTCGTCTTCATCCGCGGTGACACCGGCGCCGGCGTATTCTTCGCCGTCTTCCGGATCGACCAGGCCGTCGACGACTTCGTCGATCTGCGCCTGGCCTTCACGCACGCGGGTGATGTGGGCCAGGATTTCGTTGATGGTGGTCGGGCAGGCCGAGATGGCCATGACCATGTGCTTCAGGCCGTCTTCGATGCGCTTGGCGATTTCGATTTCGCCTTCGCGGGTCAGCAGCTCGACCGAGCCCATTTCGCGCATGTACATGCGGACCGGGTCGGTGGTGCGGCCGAAATCGGAGTCCACGGTCGTGAGCGCGGCTTCGGCTTCGTCTTCGACGTCGTCGTCGTTGGACGCCACCGGCGCGTTTTCGCTCATCAGCAGGGTTTCGGCATCGGGCGCCTGGTCATAGACCGCGATACCCATGTCGCTGAAGGTGCTGATGATGCCGTCGATGGCTTCCGCGTCGACCAGATCGTCGGGCAGATGGTCGTTGATTTCACCGTACGTCAGGTAGCCGCGGTCCTTGCCCAGCTTGATCAGCTGCTTCAGGCGATTGCGGCGCGCTTCGTATTCTTCCGGCGTGACGGGACCGCGGGCGATCAGATCCTTGGGATCGGCCTTGCCACGTTTGCCGCCGCGCTTCGGCGGCTTCAGGTCGGGCAGGACTTCGCCTTCGCCGTCCATCGGATCGTCGAAACCATCGGAGTCGTTGTTGGCGTTCTTGGCGGGGCGGCCCGGACGGCGGCCGCTCGGTGCGGGGCGTGCGCTGCCGACCAGGTCGGCAAGCTTGTCTTCGGCCTTCTTGGCGCGGGCCTTCGTCACCTTTTCAGGCTTGTCCGCGGCAACGGCCGTCTTGGCTGCCTTTTTGGCGGCCGTCTTGACAGCGGGCTTGGCGACCTTCACCGCCGTCTTGGCGGGCGCTTTTTCCGCGGCCATGCTGACGGCGCGCTTGGGCGCCACAGCCTGGGTTTCGGCCGCATCAATTGCAGAGGAGGATTTGCCGGTGGATTTGGTCATAGTCGCTTCCGTGGTCGTCGCAACCCGTTTGGGCATGTTGCACCGCATAACGCCGCGCCGGGTACGGACCCGGGGCGGCTTGGAATACGGGTAAATCTGGTGGATCGGCGGAGTTCACGCGGCTGCGTTGTTCGCAGCACCGGCTCTTTCGAGCCCTTCTGGCGCCGTACCGGGTGCTTTACCGTTCTGGCGCAAGACGTGCATGACCTCATTCACCGGCGGATTCCGGACGTTGGGGGGGCTGCCTGCCTATAAATAGGCTTTGCTCGCTTATCGGGCCATTGCCCCAAGCAGCTAGGTATACACAGCACCCGAACCACTAACGCCACGCGGATTGACCGCCGCTGAACTGCTATTGATCCACCGCTCAGCTATATTAATTAACCATGTAACAATTCAGACACACGCATCCGGATTTTTTGAAGCGTTCAACTACCGGGTGCCCGAGCGGCTTGCCGCTCTCGTCCAATTGGCACAATAAGTATTAGATTCCGGCATCCGGAATAGATTCCGGTGCCCAACTACATTTCACGTTCCTGCTACTGCTGTATCGGTATGGCGAACAATCAACTTCCATACCGACCTTCAATTTTGTCGATCATGCAACAGTCGGGTCGCAACTGGCAATGGCGTTAAGCCTTGACCAGCGCACTTGGGCACCCCGCATGAGCGGAAAACCTTTGATTTTAGCGTATTTAGCGCAACCCAGCACCTTTCAAGACCGTCATACGGCTAGACAGCTCCAGATAGCGTTTGCGCGCCTCTTCCGAAGCAAGCCCTGAAGCGGCCAGCTTGGCCATTTCCGTTTTCGCCGAATCGAATTCGATTCGCCGCAAGGCGTCGTCCCATTCGGTCTGGGGATCAGGCAGGTCTTCCTGAGCGAGGATGTCCGCCCGCAACCCTTTCAAGACAGTGGCCAGGTCCGAGTCCGGCTCAGCGGCCTCCAGTAACGCACCGACATGGCGCGCACCGCTGGTTTGCGCCAGCATGATCAGGTCCCGTACCAATCCTAGATGGGGGCCATGGTCGATGACTTCAAGCTGCTGGTCGCCCATGGAGTCCACCAGTTCGGGATGGGCAAGCAGCAGACTCAACAGCCGCTTGGCCAGGGACGGCATGGTGCGGCGCCCCTCGAAGCCGCCAACGTCATTGTCGCGCCGGCCTTTCCAGTTGCCCTTGCCACCTTTCCAATCGCCCTTGCCCTTCCAGTCGCCCTTACCTTTCCAGTCGCTTTTGCCCTTCCATTCCTGCTTGCCGCCTTGTTGCCAGCCGCCCGCGCCGCCGCTCGGCTCGTCGCCGTGCGAGGCGTACTGGCCGTAATCGGTGAAGTCCGACTCGTCTGCCGGAATGTCGCTGAAGTCGGGGTTGCCGAAGTCGTAGCCCATGTCGGGCGGACCGCCGTCATGACCGGGCTCGCCACCCGAAGGCATTCCGGCTTCACCCGCGCCGGGCGCTGGCCGCGGGCCGGGTGCGAACGGTTTGGCGGGTTGCTGCGCCAAGACCTGCGCCATTTCCTCGGGCGTCAGCTGAACCAGCTTGGCCATTTCCCGTTCGATCTGCACGCGCAGCGCACATTCAGGAATCGCTGACAACAGCGGCTTGGCCTCGTGAAGGCAACTGGCGCGGCCTTCGGCTTCGTTCATGTTGTGATGCGATGCAAGCTCGTCCAGGAGGAACCGGGACAGCGCCACGGCATCGCCCAGACACGCGCGGAACGCTTCGGCCCCCAATTCGCGCACATACGAATCGGGATCATGCTCGGCCGGCAGGAACAGAAAGCGGATCGCGATATCGTCCCTGAGCACCGGCAGACAGGCCTGCAGCGCGCGCCAGGCTGCACGCCGTCCGGCCTTGTCACCGTCGAAGCTGAAGATGACTTTGTCGCTGGACCGCAGCAGCTTCTTGACGTGATCCGGGGTGGTGGCGGTGCCCAGCGTGGCGACGGCATTGGCGATGCCCTGCTGCGCCAGCCCGACCACATCCATGTAGCCTTCGACGACGATGACCTGACCTTCCTGGCGGATGGCTTGACGCGCCTCCCACAGGCCGTAGAGCTCCTGCCCTTTTGAAAACAAGGGCGTCTCGGGCGAGTTCAGGTACTTGGGCTCGCCTTTGCCGATGATCCGGCCGCCAAATCCGATAAGACTGCCGCGCGCGTTGCGGATCGGGAACATCACCCGCTCGCGGAAGCGGTCGTAGCGGCGCCCGTCTTCGGACTCGATGACGAGTCCGGACTCCACCAGCGTGGGGTCTTCGTAATTGGGAAACACCTGGGACAAGCCGTGGCGGTCCGTACCGGACCAACCCAATCCAAAATGCGCAGCAATTTCGCCGGTCAGACCGCGCTGCTTCAAATAGCGGACGGCCGCGGGAGAAGCACGCAACTGTTTCAGGTAATGGGCTTGGGCCGCATCGAGCACCTGCGTATGGCGGGACTCTTCGGCCTTGCGGCGCGCCGATTCCTGCTGCTGGCGGGGACTGCGGTTTTCTTCGGGGACCGTCATTCCCGCCGACGCCGCGAGCGTGCGCACGGCGTCGGGGAAACTGGCGCCCGTATGTTCCATCAAGAAGGTGATGGCGCTGCCGTGTGCACCACATCCGAAGCAGTGATAGAACTGCTTGGTGGGGCTGACAGTGAACGAGGGGCTTTTTTCGTTATGAAAGGGGCACAGGCCAAGCAAGTTGGCCCCACCCTTTCGCAACTGCACATATCGCCCGACAACGTCGACGACGTCGACTCGGGCGAGCAAATCCTGGATGAATGATTCTGGAATCAATAGATTCGGGAATCAGAAATCAATACAGGCGCGGGGGCAGTTGTTGGCTACGGATGCGCTTGTAGTGGCGCTTCACGGCGGCGGCATGCTTGCGCTTGCGCTCGGCGGTGGGCTTCTCATAGAACTCGCGCGAGCGCAGTTCGGTGAGCAAACCGGTCTTTTCGATGGTGCGCTTGAAGCGGCGCAGAGCGGCTTCAAACGGTTCGTTTTCCTTCAGTCGAACGATAGGCATAAAGTAATTGGCCTGCTTGTAGGGTAACAAAGTTGATGACAAACCTGGCTTGCTTTTCCAGCAACGCCTTGAAAGCGCAACCCGGGCACGCTTTCGCCCGGGTTTGAGCTGGCTGTTTCCGTTACCCAAAGACTACCCAGAGAGTAACAAGCCAAGTTCGGTTTAGCGATAACCAGCGATTCTAGCATGGGTAAGGACGGTTTGCCTACTGCCAGCGCTCGACCGCGGCCAGCACCCCGTCCCTGCCCCGCCGGCGATCAGCTCTGGGAACCCTTGCGGATCCAGGCTTCCAGCTGATGGGGACGCAAGCTGTCGTAATCTTCAAACGGCTGGTGAATCCAGGGATTCGTGGGCAGCTTCTCGACGTAATAGTCGGGCGTTGCCAGGGAATGTCCCTTCCACCACAGCACGGCGCTGCGCAATTCGGTGATGTCGGCGAACTGGCTCTTCAGGTGATCGAACACCTTGTTGAACGTCTTGCCGGTATCAACCATGTCGTCCACCAGCAACACCCGGCCGGAAAGCGTGCCGCGGGTGATGGTGATGAACTGGGCGATGTCCATGTCGCCTTGCTTGGTGCCGGCTGCCTCGCGATAGCTGCTGGTGGCAAGAATGCCCAGCGGCACGTCAAAAATACGCGACATGACGTCGCCCACACGCATACCGCCGCGCGCCAGGCAAAGAATCTTGTCAAACTTCCAGCCCGACTGATGCACCTGCAAAGTAAGGCGCTCGATCAAGCGGTTGTAATCGTCCCACGTTACCCACAGATGGCTATCGTCACTGGTCGGCGTGCTCATAGGCAAGCATCTCCTGCACAAAAATACGAAAAGGCCGCCGCCGGTATGACCGGCGGCGGCCTTGGGAATAATAACCCGATGTCAGCCCTTCAGGGGATGACGCAAAACAATGGTCTCGTTGCGGTCCGGACCGGTGGACACCAGGTCGATCGGCACACCGCAGACTTCCGCCACGCGCTCGAGATAGCGGCGGGCCGCGGCGGGCAGCTTGGCGTATTCGGTGATGCCGACGGTGGACTCGCTCCAGCCGGGCAGCTCTTCGAGCACCGGTTGCGCCTGCGCCACGGCGTGCGCGCCATAGGGCAGCACGTCGCGGAATTCACCATCGACGCGATAACCGACGCCCAACTGGATGGTTTCCAGGCCGTCCAGCACGTCCAGCTTGGTGATGCACAGACCGGAAATGCCGTTCAGACGGACCGAACGCTTCAGCGCCGCGCCGTCGAACCAACCGCAGCGGCGCGGACGGCCCGTGACCGAACCGAATTCCTTGCCGATGGTGGCCAGGCGGGTGCCGATCTCGTCGACCAGTTCCGTGGGGAACGGGCCGGAGCCGACGCGCGTGGTGTACGCCTTGGTGATGCCCAGGACGTAATCCAGTTGCTGGGGACCCACGCCGGCGCCGGCCGAGGCCGCACCTGCCACGCAGTTGCTGCTGGTGACGAAGGGGTACGTGCCGTGATCGACGTCCAGCAACGCGCCTTGTGCGCCTTCGAACAGGAGGCGCTTGCCTTCCTGCTGCATGGCGTACAGGTTGCTGGAGACATCCTTGACCATCGGGGCGATGGCCGGCGCGAGCGCCATGGCTTGATCGCGGACTTCGTTGGCCGAAACGGCTTCCGCGCCCAGGTACTTGGTCAGCACGAAGTTGTGGTAATCCAGCACTTCGGCGAGCTTTTCGTCGAACAGCGAAGGATTGAAGAGATCTTGCACGCGCAGGGCACGGCGGGCGACCTTGTCTTCGTAGGCCGGGCCGATGCCGCGACCGGTGGTGCCGATCTTGCCCTCGCCCTTGCGTGCTTCACGCGCCTTGTCGATGGCGACGTGGTACGGCAGGATCAGCGGGCAGATTTCGGAGATCTGCAGGCGCGAACGCACATCCAGGCCGGCGGCCTCCAGCTCTTCGATTTCCTTGAGCAGGGCTTCCGGGGACAGCACGACGCCATTGCCGATGAAGCAGGTGACGCCGGGGTGCATGATGCCCGACGGGATCAGGCGAAGAATCGTCTTCTTGCCATTGATCCACAGCGTATGGCCGGCATTGTGACCGCCCTGGAAGCGGACCACGCCCTGGACGGATTCCGCCAGCCAGTCGACGATCTTGCCCTTGCCCTCGTCACCCCATTGGGTGCCGATTACGACTACGTTCTTGCTCATGATACGAATCAATTTCGAGTTTCTCGGGAAATCCGGAAATCTCCCCGCGGCCCCCTCGTTTCCGAGAGGGAGTTAGTCACAGCGTTTTGACCGTCCAGACGCCATCCTGCAGCGCCAGCTCGCGATCGCAAACGAATTCGTCCTGATCCTGCTCGTGACCGGGCAATACCTGAACGACGATTTCCCCTGACCGGCGCAAGCGGCGAACCGCCTCCGTCAGAGCGGGGGCTTGCCCCCAGGGCGCACGAACCGCTCGCGCCCTTTCCGCCGGCGGCAGACCCGCCGCCAGCTTGCGTAAATCAAGACTGAAGCCCGTGGCCGGACGCGCGCGGCCGAACGCGCGACTGACGTCGTCGTAGCGGCCACCACTGACCAACGCGTCGTGCCAGCCTTCGGCGTACAGGGCGAACTTGACGCCCGTGTGGTAAGCGTAACCGCCCACGTCGGCCAGATCCACACTGAACGACACGTTCGGCATCGCATCCACCACCGCCTGAAGCGCGTCGAGCGCCTCGGCGACACCCGGCAGTGCCGGCAGGTCGCGACGGGCAACCTTGAGCACTTCGGGACCACCGTACAACGTGGGCAGCAACTGCAGCGCCTTCAACGTTTCCGGACGAATGCCGGGCGCGCGTGCCACGAGCTCACCCAATCCGGGCACATCCTTGTCGCGCATCAGCCGGATGGCGTCCTGCGCCAGTTCGGCCGCTGCCGGGTCCGATTTCAGGATGGCGCGCAGCACGCCGGAATGACACAGGTCCAGGCGCGGATTACGCACGCCAGCGATGGCAACCGTTTCCAGCACGAGCTGGATGATTTCGAGGTCGGCTTCGAATCCGGCATGGCCGTAGATTTCAGCGCCGATCTGCAGCAGTTCGCGGCTGGACAGCAAGTCCGAGGGGCGCGCATGCAGCACGTTGCCGCAGTAACACAGGCGGGTGACGCCCGCGCGGTTCAGCAAGTGCGCGTCGATGCGCGTAACCTGGGGAGTCATGTCCGCGCGCACGCCCAGCGTGCGGCCTGAAAGCTGGTCGACCAGCTTGCAGGTGCGCAGATCCAGATCGCTGCCGGTGCCCGACAGCAATGAATCGATGTACTCGACCAGGGGCGGCGCGACCAGCTCGAACCCGTAAGTACGGTAAAGATCGAGAAGTTCGCGGCGCAGTTCCTCGATGCGCCGAGCCTCTGCCGGAAGTACGTCGGCAAGGCTTTCGGGCAGCAGCCAGTTACCCATGAATGTGTTTACCTGAATAACGCCAAGTGATGCGTGGGCGTCGCCCAAACGAAAAGCGGCTGAGGGGCGTAAGCCC
Organism: Achromobacter animicus; assembly: GCF_040775605.1. Taxonomy (NCBI): domain Bacteria; kingdom Pseudomonadati; phylum Pseudomonadota; class Betaproteobacteria; order Burkholderiales; family Alcaligenaceae; genus Achromobacter; species Achromobacter animicus. The sequence goes on along the minus strand of NZ_JAYGJK010000001.1, from coordinate 2,022,992 downwards.
GCTCAGCCGCTGCGGAATGTTTTCTAGCTTACGCGGTATTGTACATGGTTCAGCCGCGAGCGCCAGCCGTGGGTCGGGCGTGGCCGGACTGCCCGGCTGCGCCCTCGATACCGGGCGGAAGTCGTCCCGCCTGAAGCAGAAAAGCCCCTCGGGGACCCGAGGGGCTTTTCGTTCGTGCTAGCTGGGCAAGATCACTTGGCCGGCACGGTGACCGGCGCCAAGGCAGCGCCCGCCGGATCCTTCATGAACTGGAAGAAGCTGGAGCTGGGGTCCACGACCAGCACATCGCCCGGCTTGGAGAACGATGCGCGATAGGCTTCCAGGCTCTTGTAGTACGTGTAGAAGTCCGGGTTCTTGCCATAGGCTTGGGCGTAGATGGCTGCCGCTGCGGCGTCCCCCTCACCCATGATGCCCTGGGCCTTGGCGTACGCCTGGGCCACGATGACCTCGCGCTGGCGATCTGCTTCCGCGCGGATCTTCTCGCCTTCGGCGGCGCCGATGGAACGCAGCTCGTTGGCGACGCGGGTACGCTCGGCTTCCATGCGGCGGTAGACCGACTCGGAGATTTCCGGTGCGAACTCGATGCGGCGCAGGCGCACGTCGACGATCTGCACGCCCAGGGGCTCGGCACGCTTGGCGACGTTTTCCAGGATCTCCGTCATGATCTTGTCGCGTTCGGTCGAGACCACGTCCCGCACGGTACGCACGTTGACCGACGCGTTCAGGGCGTCGCGGATCTGAGCCTGCAGACGCTCTTGGGCCGCGCGCTCGTTACCGCCGAACGTCACGTAGAACACGCGGGGATCCGCAATGCGCCACTTGACGTAGGAGTCGATCAGCAGGTTCTTCTTTTCGGAAGTCTGGATGCGCTCGGCTTCGTTGGTTTCGATGGTCAGAATGCGCTTGTCGAGCGTGACGACATTCTGGAAAGGCGGCGGAACCTTGAAGTAAAGGCCAGGTTCGCTGATGACGCGGCGGACCTCGCCCAGCGAGAACACCAAGGCATAGTCGCGCTCGCGCACCACGAAAACGCTGGAGGAAAGGAGGGCCAGCACGATGAGCAGGCCGACCAGGATGGGCATAAGACGATTCATGTTCAGGACTCCTCCGGATTAGCGCGACATACGGTCGCGGGGCAGCGTGTTGCTATTGCTGCTGCCGGAAGGCTGCGGCACCGGCGCGGCCGTACCGCGCGGAGGCTGCTGGACAGGCGCATTGGACACGGGCGAGCCAGAGCTGCCGATGTTCGACTTGCCTGCGTCCTGAGCGGCCAGATGCATGATCTTGTCCAGGGGCAAATACAACATGTTGTTGTTGCTCTTGGTGTCGACCATGACCTTGCTGGCGCGGGTGAAGATGTCCTGCATGCTTTCCAGGTACATGCGCTGGCGCATGACTTGGGGCGACTTTTCGTATTCGCCCAGGATGCTGGTGAAGCGCGACGTATTACCTTGCGCATCGCCGACGACCTTGGCCTTGTAACCTTCAGCCTGTTCCGTCATGCGCGATGCCTGACCGCTGGCCAGCGGCACGACCTGATTGGCGTAGGCCTGGCCTTCGTTGATCTGGCGCTCGCGATCCTGACCGGCCTTGACGGCGTCGTCGAACGCGGCCTGCACCTGCTCGGGCGGCTGCACGTTCTGGATGGCGACAGTACTGATCTGCACGCCCGTCTGGTAGCGATCGAGGATCTGCTGCATCAGCGCCTGGACTTGGGAAGCCACCGTCGTACGCCCTTCGTACAGCACGAAGTCCATCGACTGTTTGCCCACGACTTCGCGCATGGCGGTTTCGGATGCCTGGCGCACGGACTCGTCCGGGTCGCGCGTCTTGAAGAGATAGTCGGGCGCGCCGTCTGCCTTCAGGCGGTACTGGACGACGAACTGCATATCGACGATGTTCTCGTCCGTCGTGAGCATCAGCGCTTCGGGCAGAACCTTGTTGCGCGCGCCGCCACGGAATCCGACTTCGAACGTGCGCAGTTGCGACACGTTGACGATTTCATGGCTTTGAATGGGGTACGGCAGACGCCACTGGAAACCGGCTTGCGACGTGCTCTTGTATTTGCCGAATTGGGTCACGACCGCGACCTGGCCTTCTTGCACGATGTAAAAGCCGCTGGCCAGCCAGATGCCCGCCGCGACCAGAGCAATGACGCCCAGGCCGATGCGTGTGCCGCGCGGGGATGGCGGCGTCATGCCGCCACGGTTGCCGGGGCGGTTATTGCCGCCACCGCCCTTGCGCCCGAACAGGTTCCCGATGCGATTGTTGAAATCGCGCCAGACCTCGTCCAGGTCAGGAGGGCCGTCTCCGTTGCCTTGGGGCCGCTTGGGCGGCGGCTCGGAGCCATTGTTGTTTCCACGACCCCAACCGGGGTCATTCAGATTGAAGAGTTTGATAATTCGCGGCATTGTTTCCCACAATCTGTCCGGTCTCCGCAATTGCCCCGCGCAACGCATCCAAACCGGCGCGCTCGGTGGCGCTTACAAATACTCGCGCAATCGTACCATGTGCATCGCGCTCCACCCGCGGTTCCAATCCCGCCCGGTCGATCTTGTTGTATACCAGAATGGTGGGAATCGCGGCAGCGCCTATTTCGGCGAGGACCTTGTTCACTTCGAAAATCTGCTCATCCCGCTGCGGGCTGGCCGAGTCCACCACATGCAGCAGCAGGTCGGCGTGCACGGTTTCTTCGAGGGTGGCCCGGAAGGCAGCAATAAGGTTGTGAGGCAGGTCGCGGATGAAGCCCACGGTGTCTGACACCACCACCGATCCGGCGCCTTCGATCCAGATGCGGCGCGTCGTCGTGTCCAGCGTGGCAAAGAGCTGGTCGGCGGCGTAGGCGTCGGCCCGGGTCAGCGCGTTGAACAGCGTCGACTTGCCGGCGTTGGTATAGCCGACCAGGGACACCGACAGCGCCCCACCCCGCGCGCGGGCGCGCCGTTGGGTGATGCGCTGGCGCTCGACTTTGTCGAGCCGTTCGCGCAGCGTCTTGACCTTGGCGCCGATCATGCGGCGATCCATTTCGAGCTGGGATTCGCCGGGGCCGCGCATCCCGATGCCGCCACGCTGCCGCTCCAGGTGGCTCCACATGCGCGTGAGGCGCGTGGCCAGATGCTGGAGCTGCGCCAGTTCGACCTGCAGCTTGCCTTCGTGGCTCTTTGCGCGCAGCGCGAAGATATCAAGGATGAGGGCGACGCGATCCACCACGCGCAAGTTGAAGGCGCGTTCAAGGTTGCGTTGTTGGGCGGGCGACAAAGGCTGATCGAAAAGGACGATATCGGCGAGCAGCGCCTGCGCCATCGCGACGCCCTCGTCGGCCTTGCCGGAGCCGATGAAGAACTTGGCGTCGGGACGATCGCGGCGGGCCGTCAGGGTGCCGACGATTTCGGCGCCCGCGCCCTTGGCCAGCATGGCGAATTCCTCGGCGTGCGCCGTGAAGTCCGGATCACCGAGATCCACACTGATGATCAGAGCGCGCATACATGCACCATATTCGAGCCAAAGCGAAAATGCCCGCCGACGGGAACCGTCTGGCGGGCAATAAAAGGTAAAGCTGGAGCGAGATTACTCAGCAGGGACTTCCACTTGAAAATTGACGGCACGCGCGGGAACGACGGTCGAGATGGCGTGCTTGTAGACCATTTGGGTGACCGTATTGCGCAGCAGCACCACGTATTGGTCGAAGGATTCGATTTGCCCTTGAAGCTTGATGCCGTTCACGAGGTAGATCGACACGGGCACATGATCCTTGCGCAGCGTGTTGAGGAACGGATCTTGCAGAGTTTGCCCTTTATTGCTCATTGGCCAGGCTCCATTTGATTGTTATTGAGTGATGACGCGCTTTTTGTACTGGTGGAGCACGCCGAAACACGTACTCTACAGGGTTTTCCCGGCCCGTGCTACTTGGCCGGGAAGCAAAAATGAGACCAGAGTTTTCCAGCTGAAAAGCCCTTGAAATCACGCCTGCAGGATCTTGTCGAGCGCTTGCAGAAGCATGTCGCATTGGCCTTCCGTACCCACCGTGATGCGCAGGAATTGGTCGATTCGCGCATGACGAAAATGACGCACGATGATGCTGCGTTCACGCAGGGCGGTGGCGAGCGTCGCGGCGTCTTTTTCCGGGTGGCGTGCGAACACGAAGTTCGCCGCCGACGGGAGCACCTCGAAGCCCAGCGAATCCAGCCCTGCGGTCATGCGCGACCGGGTTTCGATCACGGCTTTGCGGGTCTGCTCAAAATACTCCGTATCCTCCAGCGCCGCCACTGCGCCGGCGGATGCCAGCCGATCGATGGGGTAGGAGTTGAAACTGTTCTTTACCCGCTCCAGGCCGTCGATGAGCGCAGCGCTGCCCACGGCAAAGCCCACGCGCAAACCGGCCAGCGAGCGCGACTTGGAAAGCGTCTGCACCACCAGCAGGTTGTCGTAGCGCGAGACCAGCGGGATCACCGATTCGGCGCCGAAATCCACGTACGCCTCGTCCACGACGACGACCGTGTCAGGGTTGCCGGCGACGATGCGTTCGACCTCGGCGGCGCTGAGCGCACGGCCGGTGGGCGCATTGGGGTTCGGGAAGATGATGGCGCCGGCCTGCCCGTGGCGCGCCGGCAGGTAGTCTTCGACGTCGATGCGGAAGTCCGCGGTGAGCGGCATCGTTTCGAACTCGATGCCGTACAGGCCGCAATACACCGGGTAGAAGCTGTAGGTGATGTCCGGGAACCGCAGCGGGCGATCATGCTTGAGCAGCGCAAGAAATGCGTGCGCCAGCACCTCGTCGGATCCGTTGCCCACGAACACCTGCTGCGGCTGCGCGCCGACGGCCGTTGCGATGGCCTCGCGCAGGCGGTCCGAGGAGGGATCCGGATAGAGCTTGAGCGTATCGTCGCAGGCCGCGCGGATCGCATCGAGCACCTTGGGCGACGGCCCGTAAGGATGCTCGTTGGTGTTCAGCTTGACCAGATTCTGAAGCTTGGGCTGCTCGCCCGGCACATACGGACTGAGCGTCCCGACAACGGGACTCCAGAAACGGCTCATGGATCAGCTTTCCTGCGTGTAGGGGTTGTGCGAAGACTTGAATTCAATGCGCAGCGGCGTACCGGCCAGGTCGAACGCATTGCGGAAACGCGTTTCGAGGTACCGGCGGTACGAGTCGGGAATAGCGTCCAGCGCATTGCCGTGGATGACGACCAGCGGCGGGTTCTGTCCGCCCTGGTGCGCGTAGCGCAACTTGGGACGGAAGATGCCCTTGCGCGGCGGCTGCTGCTGTTCGACTGCGGCTTGCAGCTCGCGCGTGAGCTTGGGCGTGGACAGCTTGGCAAACGCGGCGGCGTGTGCGGCATTGATGGACTTGAGCAAGGGCTTGATGCCCTGCCCGCGCAGCGCCGAGATCGTGTGGACGCGCGCGAACGACAGGAAGCGCAGCTTGCGGTTGAACTCGCGCTCGATGCGTTCCTTTTCTTCGCCGTCCAGGCCATCCCACTTGTTGACGGCCACGACCACGGCACGCCCGGTTTCGAGCACGAACCCGGCGATGTGGGCGTCCTGCTCGGAGATTTCGGTTTGCGCGTCGAGCATCAGCAGCACGACGTTGCTGGCCTCGATGGCCTGCAAGGTCTTGATGACGGAAAACTTTTCGACGGCCTCGAACACCTTGCCGCGCTTGCGCAGGCCGGCGGTGTCGATGAGCGTGTAGCGGCGTCCGTCGCGATCAAAATCGATTTCGATCGCGTCGCGCGTGGTGCCTGGCATGTCGAACGCGATGACGCGTTCTTCGCCCATGAACGTGTTGATAAGCGTGGACTTGCCCACGTTGGGACGGCCCACGATCGCCAGCTTGATGCGATGATCGTGTTCGCCTTCTTCGGCGGGTTCTTCTTCGGCAGGCGGTTCGGCCAGATCCTTGAGCGCGAGCTCGATCAGGTCGACGATGCCATCGCCATGCGCCGCCGAAATCGGATAGGGCTGGCCCAGGCCGAGTTCATGGAACTCGGCGATGGCGGGCCCCAGGCCCATGCCTTCGGCCTTGTTCACCGCCAGCAGCACGCGCTGCTGGCCGGATTTGCGCAGCAGTTGCGCAATTTCGTGGTCGTGCGCATTGATGCCCGCGCGCGCATCCACCAGAAACACGACGACGTCCGCCTCGGCGATGGCCTGCCGGGTCTGGCGGGCCATTTCGAGCAGGATGCCGTCCTTGGCCACGGGCTCGAAGCCGCCGGTATCGATGGCGATGAACGGAATATCGCCCACCCTGCCCTCGCCGTAATGGCGATCGCGGGTCAGGCCGGAATAATCGGCCACCAGCGCGGCGCGCGATCGCGTCAGGCGGTTGAAAAGGGTCGATTTCCCCACATTGGGGCGGCCGACCAGGGCAACGACAGGCTTGAAAGACACGGTAAAAGGCTTTGTTTTATAAGGTTCAGTTGGTGCCGATCAGGACGAGATTGCCATTGCCCGTCTGGACCAGCACGCCTTGGGGCGTCGTCTGCGGCGGCGACACGACCGCGCCGCCACCCACCGACAGACGCGCCATCAGGCTGCCATCGCTGCGCGACAGGAAATGCACATATCCGTCCAGATCGCCGACAGCCAGCGCACCCCCCAGCATAGCCGGAGCGGTGACCTGGCGGTTCTTGAGGGCGGCCTGCTTCCAGAGATTACCGCCATTATCCAGCGCAAACGCATTGACCACGCTGTTCTGGTCGGCGGAAAAGGCGAAGCGGTCGTCCAGGGTGAGACCGCTGACGCTGGAGAAGTCTTTCGTCCAGAGCGGACGGCCGCCGGCGGTGACGTCAAAGCAAACGATACGTCCCTGATAAGCGACGGCGCACAGCAGGTTGCCGGCGATGCGAGGCGCGCCGACCACGTCGGTCAGGCGCTCCAGGTCGCCAGCGCCGCGCGGCGTGGCGACGGTGCCTTCCCATTGCACGTTGCCGCTGTTGGACGCGATGGCAAGGAGCTTGCCGCCAGGCAGACCCGTGATGACCAGGCCTTCGGCCAGGACCATCTGCGCAACGCTGCGCAAGGCGAGCGAGGGGCCGGGACGCTGCACGCTCCAGACGCGCTCGCCGCTGTTGGCGTCGAAGGCCTGGATGCGATAGTCGCCGCTGCGAACAACGACGATGCCGTAGCCGACAACCGGCGGGATGGCGACGTCGCTGGTGGCGCGGACCTTCCATTTCACCTTGCCGGTGTCGTCGAAGGCGATGACGTCGCCGTTGGGGGACGCCACGGCGGTGGTCGTGCCATCGCTGCCGGCGCCGGCAGACAATTTGGTGTCGGCCTTGGCCTTCCAGATGACACGGCCGCTCTGAAGATCGAACTTGCCGACGGAGCCGTCAGGCGTCGCGGCATAGATGGCGTCGCCGAGCACGGTGGGCGCGAAGCCCAGGCCGGAGCCGCTGCCGATGGACGTGGACCAGACCTGGCGCACGGACATGCCGGCCTTGTATTCGGTCAAGGGCGCGGGATCGTAACGGCCGTCGTCATGGGAAAACATGCCGCAACCACCCAGGGCAAGCAGGCTTGCCAGCAGAACGGCGCCGCGCCACGTACGGCCAGGTGCAAATTTACGCATTACAGTCACGCTCCGCTCAAGGCATCCAGTTTCAGTTGCACAACCTGGGTCAGGGGATTGGCCAGGCCCAGGCCATCAATGGCGCTCTGCCAGGCCGCGCGCGCTTCCTCGCGCTTGCCTTGCGCAGCCAGCACGTCGCCGCGGCGGTCAGCGAACAAGGCGGCAAAGGCGGCCGGCGGATTGTTCAACTGCGCCAGCGCGGCGTCGTATTGCTTCTGGTCCAGCATCATGCCTGCCAAGCGCAGGCGCGCCACGGCTTGCATGGCGGGGTTCTTGCCTTGGCCAGCCAGCCATTCGAGCTGTTCGCGGGCGCCGGCGTCGTCCTTTTGCGCCTGCAGAGCCTGCGCCGCCACAAGGGCGCCGCGCGCGGCATAGCCGGTGTTGGGATATTTTTCGCGCAGCGTCGAGGCGGCTGTCTTGATGCGCACCGAGGAATCGGCGCCGCCCAGGCGAGCGGCGTCTTCCAGCGCTTCGAAGTAACCCATGGCCTGGTTGGCCTGATGCGATTCGTACGCCTTCCAGCCCCACCAGCCGCCCCAAGCCAGGAGCACCACCGTCGTCAGGGCCAGCAGCAGCGTCCCATAGCGGGCCCACCACGCCTTGATCGCGTCGAGTTTTTCCTGTTCTTCAAGATCGTATGCCATGCCTTAACCCTTGTTGTTCAATGCGTCGGCCAGCTTTGCCAGCGGAACCTGTTGCTGCGCCGCCTCGCCCTGCTCTTCTGCGCGCAGGAACTTGACGCTGGCCGTCTGCGACGCCACTTCGTCGGCGCCAAGGATAACCGCAACGCGGGCGCCGCTGGCGTCCGCGCGCTTGAATTGCGACTTGAAGCCTGCGGATCCGGCATGCACGATGACCGAGAGGCCCGCGTCGCGCAGGTCTTCGCCGACCCGGGCAGCCAGGCGCTGCGCGTCTTCGCCCTGATGCACGATGTAGACATCGCACTCGGCCGGCGCGGCGATTTCAACGCTTTGTTCCCAGAGGTCGAGCAGACGCTCCATGCCGATGGCAAAGCCCACGGCCGGCGCGGTCTTGCCGCCCAAGAGTTCGACCAGGCCGTCGTAGCGGCCGCCGCCGCAAACCGTGCCTTGGGAACCGAGACGGTCGGTGACCCATTCGAAGACGGTGAGGTTGTAGTAGTCCAGGCCGCGGACCAGACGCGGGTTCAAGCGGTATTCGATGCCGGCGTCGGTGAGGCGCTGGCACACGCCGTCGAAGTGCGCGCGGGACTCTTCGCCCAGGAAGTCGAACAGGCGCGGCGCGCTGTCGGCCATTTCCTGCATGGCGGGGTTCTTGGTGTCCAGCACGCGCAGCGGATTGCTGTACATGCGGCGCTGGCCGTCCTCGTCGAGGATGTCGCGGTGCTTTTCCAGATGCTGGATCAGGGCAGCGCGGTGCGCGGCGCGCTCAGCGGGTTGGCCCAGCGAATTGAGTTCAAGGCGCACGTCCTTCAGGCCCAGCAGCTTCCAGAGGCGGGCCAGCATGACGATGAGTTCCGCGTCCACATCGGGACCGGCAAAGCCAAGGGCCTCGACGTCGATCTGGTGGAACTGACGGTAGCGGCCGCGCTGCGGGCGCTCGTGGCGGAAGACGGGACCGATGGAGTAGACGCGTTGCGGACGGTCGTAGAGCAGGTTGTGCTCGATGGAGGCGCGCACGATGCCGGCGGTCATCTCGGGGCGCATGGTCAGCGATTCGCCGTTGAGCGCGTCGGTGAACGTGTACATCTCTTTTTCGACGATGTCGGTGACTTCGCCGATACCGCGCGCAAACAGGCGCGTATGCTCAAGCACCGGCGTGCGCACATTGCGATAGCCGTAGCCGCGCAGCCAGCCGCGCACGATTTCCTCGAATTGCTCCCAGCGGGCGCTAGCCCCCGGCAGCAGATCATTCATGCCGCGTATGGCGGCGACTTTCTGGAAAGCTTGAGTCATCTTGATCATGCCACGGGCGCGCCCGAGACGCGCGCCAGTGGCTACACCCTTACTTTAGTGAGAGGCGAGCGCGCCATAACGGCGCGCAACGTATTCTTCAACGATGGCCTGGAACTCTTCGGCGATATGGTCGCCCTTGAGCGTCACCGTACGCTCGCCGTCGACGAACACCGGCGCGGCCGGCACTTCGCCGGTACCCGGCAGGCTGATGCCGATGTCGGCATGACGGCTTTCGCCCGGCCCATTGACCACACAGCCCATCACCGCGACGTTCATGGATTCGACGCCGGGGTATTGCGCGCGCCACACCGGCATCTGCCGGCGCAGGAACGACTGGATGCTGTCGGCAAGTTCCTGGAAGAACGTGCTGCTGGTGCGGCCGCAGCCCGGGCAGGCGACGACCATGGGCGTGAAGGCGCGCAGTCCCATGGTCTGCAGGATTTCCTGCGCGACGATGGCTTCGCGGCTGCGCTCGCCGCCGGGTTCAGGCGTGAGCGAAATGCGGATGGTGTCGCCGATGCCTTGCTGCATCAGCACGGCAAGCGCGGCGGTCGAAGCCACGATGCCCTTGCTGCCCATGCCCGCCTCGGTCAGGCCAAGATGCAGGGGATAGTCGCAACGGGCGGACAGATCACGGTAGACCGCGATGAGATCCTGGACATGGCTGACCTTGCACGACAGGATGATCGCGTCGCGCCGCAGGCCGAGTTCTTCGGCGCGCTGGGCATTGCTGATGGCCGAAACAACGAGCGCATCGCGCATGACGGCCTGCGCTTCCCAAGGCTGGGCGCGCCGGCTGTTTTCGTCCATCTTGCGCGCCATGAGTTCGTGGTCGAGGCTGCCCCAGTTGACGCCGATGCGCACCGGCTTGTCGTAGCGGCAGGCGACTTCGATCATTTGCGCGAAGTTGTCGTCGCGGCGCTTGCCGCCCCCCATGTTGCCGGGGTTGATGCGGTATTTGGACAGCGCCTGGGCGCATTCCGGAAACTGCGTCAGCAGCTTGTGGCCGTTGTAGTGGAAGTCGCCCACCAGCGGCACGTTCACGCCCATGCGGTCGAGCTGTTCGCGGATGGCGACGACCTCGCGGGCGGCTTCCGGCGTGTTCACGGTGATGCGCACGAGCTCGGAGCCGGCCAGCGCCAGCTCCTTGACCTGGATCGCGGTGGCGATGGCGTCCGCGGTGTCGGTGTTGGTCATGGACTGGACCACGACCGGGGCGTCTCCGCCCACCGTCACGACGCGATCACCCCACTTGATCGCCACGGAACGCGTGGCGCGGCGCGCTGCGGCTCCCACCGGGGGAGGCGGCGCGTCCTGGCAAGGCAGAGAAGAATCTTGCATCGGGTGGAACCGTGTTACTTGGTCGACTTCGGCAGCCAGTCGGCCGGCAGCCACTGCTGCGGCAGCCAACCTTGCCAGAAGGCATATGCCACGCCGGCGGCCAGCACCAGCACGATGGCGATCAGCCAGCCCCAGGACGTCGTGGACGAGCGGTCGTCGTCGGCGCTGGATTGGGGAATGGAATGCGCCGAATGCAGCGAACTGGGGCTGAGCTTGGCCGGGCCGGTGACGCGGGCCTTGGGGTCGAGCGAATCGACGATGGCCTCGGCGTCGGCGCCCAGCAGGCGTGCATAGTTGCGGACGAGGCCGCGCAAGGAAACGCCGGTGGGCAGGTGATCCCACTGTTCGTTTTCAAGGGCTTCGATCTGCTTGGTAGAAAACTTGATGCGGCTGGAGACCTCGTCGAGCGACCAGCCCTTGGATAGGCGCAGGCCGCGCAAGGCGGCGCCCACGCTGCCCACCGCGGCGGCGGACGAGTCGGAAACTGCAGAAGCGAAATCCTGCGTCATGCGTGCACCTGTTTAATTGGTATGGTCTGGCGCTGTGCGGCATTGCGCTCGGTGATCCGAGTGCGGTCCCGCACCTCTCCGGCCAGCTGGCCGCAAGCCGCATCGATGTCGTCGCCCCGGGTCTTGCGGACCGTGGTGATGATGCCGGCGTCCATGAGACGTTGGGCAAACACCTTCACCCGCGCCGAGGCCGATCGCTTCAGGCCGGAGGCGGGGAATGGGTTGAACGGGATGAGGTTCAGCTTGCAGCGCACCTGGCGTGCAATGTGGATCAGTTCCTTGGCGTGCTGGTCGGTGTCGTTGATGCCGTCCAGCATGCAGTATTCAAACGTGATGAAGTCGCGGGGCGCAAACGCGAGATAGCGTTCGCAGGCAGCCAGCAACTCTTTCAGCGGGTATTTCTTGTTCAGCGGCACGAGCTCGTCGCGCAGCGCGTCGTTGGGCGCGTGCAGCGAAACGGCCAGTGCCACGGGACAGTCTTGCGACAGGCGGTCCATCATGGGGACGACGCCGGAGGTGGACACGGTGACGCGGCGGCGCGACAGACCGTACGCGTTGTCGTCGAGCATCAGGCGCAGCGCGGGCAGGACCTGGTCGTAGTTGAGCAGGGGTTCGCCCATGCCCATCATGACGACGTTGCTGATGACGCGCGTGTCTTCGGTGGCGCGGGCGCTTTCAAGGCGGGCCGTGCCGATGTCGGCTTCGAGCACGCGCTTGGCCCACCACAACTGGCCGATGATTTCGCTGGTCTTCAGGTTGCGGTTGAAGCCCTGGTGGCCGGTCGAGCAGAACCGGCAGTTCACCACGCAGCCGGCCTGGCTGGAAATGCACAGTGTGCCGCGGTCGTCTTCGGGGATGAAGACGGTTTCGATGGCGTTGCCCTGCCCCACGTCAAACAGCCACTTGCGGGTGCCGTCGGTCGAGCGCTGCTCGATGTTGACGGGCAATGCCTCGATGCGGCAATGCGACGCAAGCTGGCTGCGAAAATCGCGGGCCAGATCGGTCATGGCGTCGAACGAATCGGCGCCGCGCTGGTGCATCCAGCGCTGCAACTGGCGGGCACGAAACGGCTTGCCGCCCCACTGCCCGACCAATTCGGACAGGGCGGAGCCGTCCAGCCCCAGCAGATTGATTCGTTCGACGGATTCCATAACCAGGTAAAACTTAAAGCGCTTTCAACAACTTAAGCCAAAAATTAACGGCTGTGGATGTTGATTTCGGGGAAGAAGAAAGCCACTTCGACAGCGGCCGTTTCCGGAGCGTCGGAGCCGTGGACGGCGTTGGCATCGATGCTGTCGGCGAAATCGGCGCGGATGGTGCCGGCTTCAGCCTTCTTGGGGTCCGTGGCGCCCATCAGGTCGCGGTTCTTCTGGATGGCGTCTTCGCCTTCCAGCACTTGCACGAACACGGGGCCCGAGATCATGAAGTCGACCAGGTCCTTGAAGAAGGGACGGGCGGCGTGCACGGCGTAGAAACGCTCGGCGTCGGCGCGCGACAGTTGGGTCAGGCGGGCGGCGATGACCTTCAGGCCGGCTTGCTCGAAACGGCCGACGATCTGGCCGATCACGTTCTTGGCGACGGCGTCGGGCTTGATGATCGAGAGGGTGCGTTGGATGGACATAAAAGACTCCGAAAACTGATTTCTGACGGGTTTCTAGTTAATTGCTTGGCGGGGCTCGGGCCGTTCTGAACCACCGCCAAAACAGGATTCGACACTGCCGACCTGTCGGACGCATCCTGGAATGCAAGCGGGATTCCGGTTGCACGCGAATCCGATGATTCTGCACGCATTTCCGAAGGAATCCTCAATGAATTCAGGGACTTCTAAAAGGTTTACAGCAACCCGGCATTCTAACACGCCGAGAAGACCGCAATACATCTTAAAATGAGCGGTTTGCTGCCCGCTCCCTACCCGGGCGCCCCTGTCTGCCGGAACTTAGTAATGACTCAAGCTGCTCCCCCGAACGCCGCGCCCATCGCCGGCGAAACCCCGGAACTCTCGAAGAGCTTCGAACCCTCCGAACTGGAATCCCGCTGGTATGCCGAGTGGGACAAGCGCGGGTACTTCGCCGCGGGCCAGCATGTGGAAACGGGGACGGAAAGCCAGCCGTACGTCGTCCAGTTCCCGCCGCCCAACGTCACGGGCACCCTGCACATGGGCCACGCGTTCAACCAGACCATCATGGACGGGCTGGTGCGCTACCACCGCATGTCGGGCGACGACACCGTGTTCATTCCCGGCACCGACCACGCCGGCATCGCCACGCAGATCGTCGTTGAAAGACAGCTCGACGCCCAAAAGGTTTCGCGCCACGACCTGGGCCGCGAGAAGTTCGTCGAGAAAGTGTGGGAATGGAAGGAAAAGTCGGGCAGCGCCATCACCGGGCAGGTGCGCCGCCTGGGCGCCTCGGCCGACTGGCCGCGCGAATACTTCACCATGGACGACCGCATGTCGCGCGGCGTGGTGGAAACCTTTGTCCGTCTTCATAAACAGGGACTGATCTATCGCGGCAAGCGCCTGGTCAACTGGGATCCCAAGCTGCTCACGGCCGTGTCCGACCTGGAAGTGCAGTCCGAAGAGACCGATGGCCACATGTGGCACATCCTGTACCCGTTCGTTGACGGCCCGCAGACCATCGTCGACAAGGATGGCCAGACCGTCACCCTGCGCGGCATGACCATCGCCACGACCCGTCCGGAAACCATGCTGGCCGACGGCGCGCTTTGCGTGCATCCCGATGATCCCCGCTACAAGCACCTGGTGGGCAAGCAGGTCGAACTGCCGCTTTGCGACCGCAACATTCCCATCATTGCCGACGACTTCGTCGACCCCGAATTCGGCACGGGCTGCGTGAAGATCACGGGCGCTCACGACTTCAACGACTACGCCTGCGCGATGCGCCACGATCTGCCCCTGATTGTGATCTTCACGCTGGACGCGCACATCAACGAAAACGGTCCCCAGCAGTTCCAGGGCATGGAACGCTACGAGGCCCGCAAGGCCGTTGTTGCGCAACTGGAGACCGAGGGCTATCTGGTCAAGGTCGAGCCGCACAAGATGATGCAGCCCAAGGGCGACCGTACCGGCGTCGTGCTCGAGCCCATGCTGACCGACCAGTGGTTCGTTGCCATGAGCAAGCCCGCGCCGGAAGGCACGCTTAACCCGGGCAAGAGCATCACCGAGGTCGCGCTGGAAGTCGTGGCCGACGGCCGCATCCAGTTCTACCCGGACAACTGGACCACCATCTACAACCAGTGGCTCAACAACATCCAGGACTGGTGCATTTCGCGCCAGCTCTGGTGGGGCCACCAGATTCCGGCCTGGTACTCGGAAGACGGCCAGGTGTTCGTCGCCCACGACGAAGCCGGCGCGATCGAACAGGCGCGCGCCGCTGGCGTCACGGGTCCGCTCACGCGCGATCCCGACGTGCTGGACACGTGGTTCTCGTCGGGTCTGGTGCCTTTCACGACGCTGGGCTGGCCGGAAAACACGCCGGACCTGCAGCGTTACCTGCCCTCCAGCGTCCTGATCACGGGCTTTGACATCATCTTCTTCTGGGTGGCGCGCATGGTCATGCTGACCACGCACCTGACCGGCCAGATCCCGTTCAAGCACGTCTACGTGCACGGTCTCATCCGCGACGCCGACGGCCAGAAGATGAGCAAGTCCAAGGGCAACACGCTGGACCCGGTGGACCTGATCGACGGCATCGACCTGGACGGCCTGGTCGCCAAGCGCACCTACGGCCTGATGAATCCGAAGCAGGCCGGCGCGATCGAAAAGGCCACGCGCCGCCAGTACCCGGACGGCATCCCCGCTTACGGCACCGACGCGCTGCGCTTCACCATGGCGGCCTACGCCACGCTGGGCCGCAACATCAACTTCGACCTGAAGCGTTGCGAGGGCTACCGCAATTTCTGCAACAAGCTCTGGAACGCCACGCGCTTCGTGCTGATGAACACCGAAGGCCATGACCTGACAGTGCCGGATGCCGGCGAGCTGTCCTTCGTGGACCGCTGGATCATCAGCCAGATGCAGACGCTGGAAGCCGACGTGGCGCGCGGTTTTGCCGACTACCGTTTCGACAACATCGCCAACGCGCTCTATCGCTACGTGTGGGACGAATACTGCGACTGGTATTTGGAACTGGCCAAGGTGCAGATCCAGACCGGCACGCCGGCCCAGCAACTGGGCACCCGCCGCACGCTGATCCGCGTCCTGGAATGCGTGCTGCGCCTGGCCCACCCGATCATCCCGTTCATCACGGAAGAGCTGTGGCAGAAGGTGTCTGTCGTGGCCGGCAAGCGCAAGGAAGGCGTTGCCGCCAGCGTCAGCGTGCAGCCCTACCCGAAGGCCAACCCGGATGCGGTGGACACCGCCGCCGAAGCCGACGTGGCCGAACTGAAGGCGCAGGTCGAAGCCGTGCGCGCGCTGCGCGGCGAGATGAGCCTGTCGCCCGCCCAGAAGGTGCCGCTGTGCGCCCAGGGCGACGCGCCGATGCTGACGCGCAACGCGCCGTACCTGGCCGCGCTGGCCAAGTTGAGCCAGGTCGACGTGCTGGACGTGCTGCCCGACGCCGGTGCGCCGGTGCAGGTCGTGGGCAGCAGCCGCCTGATGCTGCACGTTGAAGTCGACGTGGCCGCCGAGCGCGTGCGCCTGGACAAGGAAATCGCCCGTCTGGCCGGTGAAATCGCCAAGGCCAAGGGCAAGCTGTCCAACGCCAGCTTCGTCGAGCGCGCCCCCGCCGCCGTCGTCGAGCAGGAAAAGGCCCGCATGGCGCAGTTCAGCGAAACCCTGCAGAAGGTGCAGGAGCAGCGCGCCAAACTGGGCGACTGATCCCAGCGCCTGATGTGAAGCCCAGAAACCCCGGACACCGTTCCGGGGTTTTTGTTTTGGGGGGGTTGTTTTTTGAGGGGGTTGGCGGGGATTGGGTCGCGGACGCGGCCGCCCCTCAAACGCCGCCGTCCGTCATCCGATACCAGCTCACCACCGCATTGACGTACAGGCGGCGGAGCGGATACAGCGGAAACGGCACGATCGGCGACAGCGGCACGGGCAACGCATTGGCATCGCCGGTGGCGACGTATTCGGCCATGGCCGCGCCCATGCAGGTCTGCAAGCCGACGCCGCGGCCCTGACAGCCGATGTCCACCAGCAACCCGGGCTGCGGTGCATGCAGATGCGGCAGATAGTCGCGCGTGACTGCAACCCGGCCGCACCAGCGGAATTCAAAGGGCGTGCCCGCGACCTGCGGAAACATCTTCACCATTACGCGCTCAAGATGCGCCCAGTCCGACTCGCCCTTGGGCTCGCGGAAGGGGCCGCGGCCACCCATCAGCAAGCGGCCCTGGTGATCCAGACGAAAGTACAGCAACAGATTGCGCGTGTCGGAAGTGACGTGGCCCTCGGGGAATATGCCCGCGCGGATGCGGTCCGGCAGCGGCGCGGTTGCCACCTGGAACGTGTTGGCGTCGATGATGGACGGCTTGAGACCGGGCCACAGATCGCCGCCGTAGGCATTGGTGCACATCACCACGCGATCGGCGCTGACCGAGGGCCCGCGAGCCGTGGACACCGTCCACTTGCCGCCGTCACGCCTCAGACCGGTGACGGGCGTGTCGGTGTGCAGCGTCGCGCCCGCATTCAGCGCAGCGCGCGCCAGGCCCCGCGCGTAACTCAGCGGCTGCACCGCCCCTGCCCGCCGGTCGACCCATCCGCCCAGGTATTTATCCGTGCCGATCAGGCGCGCGACCTGCGCGCGGTCCAGTGG
Organism: Achromobacter animicus; assembly: GCF_040775605.1. Lineage (NCBI taxonomy): Bacteria > Pseudomonadati > Pseudomonadota > Betaproteobacteria > Burkholderiales > Alcaligenaceae > Achromobacter > Achromobacter animicus. The sequence goes on along the minus strand of NZ_JAYGJK010000001.1, from coordinate 2,005,864 downwards.
CTGGGCGTCCGCGCCAAGGCGCGCCCATTGCGCCGCGCGGCCTTGCGCGATGCGTAGCGCCTGCGGCGTGTGCGCGCCCTGGATCCATCCGGCGCGCACGCGGGGCACGTCCATCGCATGCCGTTCGATCAGGTCAAAAACCGCGTCCGCCGTCGCGCCGGCAAACCGTGTCAGCCGCTCCCCGCGCTCGGGGCCGAACATCGAAATCAGATCATCCGGGTCGTACTTCAAACCGGGAATGACCTGACCGCCGTTGCGGCCCGATCCGCCGAAGCCAATCTCGCGCGCCTCCAGCAGTACGACCTTCACACCGCGCTCGGCCAGGTGCAACGCGGTGGACAAGCCGGCATAGCCGCCACCGATCACGGCGACATCGGCCTGCGCGGACGCGTCCAGCGGCCCGGTGGGCGGCGGCGGCGCCGCGGTGGCCGCCCACAGTGACGGGGAAAGCGGAAACGGCGCTGGCTGCATGGGGCTTCCTTCCTTACATGGGATGCAGCACGCGCCGCAGGAAGTCCTGCGTGCGCGGATGCTGCGGATGATTCAGCACTTCGCGGGCGGCGCCCTGCTCCACCATGACGCCGCCGTCAAAGAACATGACACGGTCGGCGACCTCGCGCGCAAAGCTCATTTCGTGGGTGACGACGACCATCGTCATGCCGGCCTCGGCCAGCTTGCGCATGACGCCCAGCACATCGCCGACCAGTTCGGGATCGAGCGCCGAGGTGGGCTCGTCGAACAGGATCGCCTTGGGTTGCATCGCGAGCGCCCGCGCGATCGCCACGCGCTGCTGCTGGCCGCCGGATAGCTGATTCGGATGCGCGTGCTCCTTGTCCGCCAGCCCCACGCTGGCCAGCAATTCGCGGCCGCGCTCCACCGCCTGGGCGCGAGGTTCCTTCTTCACGAAGATCGGGCCTTCGATGACGTTTTCCAGCGCCGTGCGATGCGGAAACAGGTTAAAGCGCTGGAACACCATCGCCACCTGCGTGCGGATCGACACGATGGAAGGCGCATCGCAATCGACGAGCTCGCCGTCCACGGTGATGCGACCGGCGTTGTAGCGTTCCAGTCCGTTGATGCACCGCAGGATGGTCGACTTGCCCGAGCCGGACGGACCCACCACACACACGACCTCGCCCTGCTCGACTTCGGCGTCGATGCCCTTCAGGACCTCGAGCGGACCAAAGCTCTTCCTTACGCCTTGCAGGCTGATCATTTGATGGCGCTCCGCTTTTCCAGATGCCGCACCAGCAGGATGAGCGGCACGCACATCACCAGGTACATCAGCGCCACCAGCGTGAACACCGTGGCGTTCTTGAAGGTGGATACGGCGATGAGCTTGCCTTGCAGCGCCAGCTCGGCGACGGTAATGGTGGACGCCTGCGACGAGTCCTTCAGCATCATGATCATGATGTTGCCGTACGGCGGCAGGACGATCTTGACGGCCTGCGGCAGCACGACGCGCCGCATCGTCAGGCCCCAACCCATGCCCATGGCCATCGCCGCCTCGATCTGACCTCGGTCGATCGCCTGGATGCCGGCGCGGAAGTTCTCCGCCTGATAGGCCGAATAGGCGATGCCCAGGCCGATGATGGCCGCATGCACGGCGCTCAGCGACACGCCCATGTCCGGCATCACGAAGTAGATGTAGAAGAGCAGCACGATGATCGGAATGCCGCGCAACAGATTGACAAGGCCCGCGCTGAAGCCCGACAGATACTTGTTGCCGGACACCCGCATCAACGCCCATACCAGGCCCAGCACCGTGGACAGCGCAAGGGAACCCAGCGTGACCAGAATGGTAAGCTTGGCGCCCTCCAGCAGGATCGGCATGAACTCTGCCGCGTCTTTCAAGAATTCCGTCATGAGTCCACCCGCTCCGAGAAGACAGCCCGCGATGACCGCTTGGGAAACGGCCAGAGAAGTGCCGCGGATGCGCTGCGTCCGCCGACGCGACCGAACGCGCCGGCGGGATGCTGCAAATGCTTGAACTGAGGCGGCCCGACCGGCATCACGCGCCGCCCAGGCCCCACTTCTTCAGGATCGCGTCGATGGCGCCGTCGGCTTTCAGCTTGACCAGCACCTTGTTGATCCGATCAAGCAGCTCGGTGTCGTCCTTGCGCGTGGCAAGCCCAAGGCTTCCCATGATCGTCGGCTGGTACGACTGCGCCATCTTCAGGTTGGGATAGTTGCCCTGCGACAGGACGTACGCGGCGATGGGATAGTCCATGAAGCCGCCCTGGATGCGGCCGGCGTTGGCGTCGCGCATCATGTCTGGCGGGTTGTCGTAAAGCTTCACTTCCTTGAAGACGCCGCTCTTTTGAATGGGCTCGACAAAGGCAGTGCCGACCTGCACGCCGACGGTCATGCCCTTCATATCGGCGAAGGACTTGTATTCCTTGTTGTCGGTCTTGAGCACCATCAGGCCCTCGCCGTAGCGATAGACGGGCTCGGAAAAACTCACCACCTGCTGGCGCTGCGGCGTGATGAACATCGCCGCCGACACGATGTCGATGCGCTTGGATGTCAGCGATCCGATCAGCGCGGAAAATGCCATGGGCTCGATCTGCACCGAGAAACCGGCCTCCTTGCCCACCGCTTTCACGATATCGACCATCACGCCCTCGATGCTGTTCGTCTTGGTGTCGAGAAAGGTGAATGGGCTGCCGGTGGGCGTGGACCCCACCTTCAATACCGTCTGGGCTTGGGCGCCCGCCGCCATGGACAATGCTGCGAATACAGAGACAACAAGAGTCTTGAATTTCATGACATATCCTCATCGTGGCAAAGAAGGCCGGGCCGCGCGTGACGCGTCCGGTGGCGGCACGCTCCCCGCGCGTTCCGCCGCTTGAGTGCTGCGCGCTCAGGGCGCTTGTGGCGTGTTGTCCTCCGCGGCTTGAGTGATGTTGGAGATGGCCCAGATGACCTCGGTCGTCTGCGTCCCCGGATTGCACCAGCGGCGCGGCGTGCTGCTGGCGTAGCAAAAGCTGTCGCCCGCTTGCAGGCGGATGACGCGGTCGCCCACCCACAGTTCGAGCACGCCCTTGAGCACCAGGCCGATCTGCTCGCCCTGCCCCGTCACGAAGAGCTCGGTGCCGGTGGAGCCGCCGGGCGCGATGGATGCGCGGCACAGGTCCATGCTGCGGCAGGCCGCGGGCGTGAACATCTCTTTGCTGATGCCCTTTTCCTTCAGGTCGATATGGCGGTGCGTGCCCGCGCGGGCTACGCGGCCATCCTCTTCGCCGCCGGTATGCTCGGCGTTGCGCAACAACGCATTGACCGACACGCGAAACTCGCGCGCCAGGAGATGAAGGACTTTGACGGAGGCCGAGCTCAACCCTCTTTCGATCTGGCTCAGCAGGCCGAGCGACATGCCGCAGGCCCGGGCGACGTCAGCCAGCGACCGTCCCTGTTGCTTGCGCAACTGACGCAACTGCTGACCCAGCCACAGATCGACGGCCGACTCCGGCCGCTGCGCGTGGGCGGGCGACGAGGGTGCTGCGCTGGCACGGCGAACGGCGGCAGAGCGGCTCATATGAAAATTTCATGTGCATGTAATTTTCAATACTAAGGAGCCGCAAAAACGCCCACAATCCAGGGACTTCCCTAGCGTTGTGGGCGTGGCGGGCCGGCGCTACCGTCAGGAAGCGTCGGACGAATTGGGCTTGGGATCGGGGCTGGAATCCGGGGTGGTGTCGGGCTGGTTCTGCCCCGTGGGCGCGGCATCCGCGGCGGGCTTGCGCGGGCGACGGCGTCTTGTGCCCGGCTCCGCAGGCAACGGCGTGCCGGCCAACTCGGCCAGATAGCGCTCGTCCAGCTTGCTCAGCCAGCCTTTCGCGCGCGCCGATTCGATGAGTTCGGGCCGGCGTGCGGCAGTCAACGCCAGCGACCGCTCGCGCCGCCAGCGCGCGATATTGGCGTGATGGCCGCTTAGCAGCGGCGCCGGCACCGCTTCGCCCTCGTAGACTTCCGGGCGCGTGTAATGCGGGCTGTCCAGCAGGCCGGACAACGTGTCGTTGAAGGAATCCTGCAGGGCGGAATCGCCGTCGTTGAGCACGCCTGGCAAAAGGCGCACTGCGGCATCGATCACGGCAAGCGCCGCGATTTCACCACCGGAGAGGACGAAGTCGCCGAGCGAGATTTCCTGCGTGACGCAGCGATCAATGAAGCGCTGGTCCACACCTTCGTAGCGGCCGCAGATGAGAATGAGGCCATCGCTGGCAGCCAAGGCTTCGGCGCCCGCCTGGTCATAGCGCCGGCCGACCGGCGCAAGCAGCGCCACCGGGGCGGGACCCAGGCCCTGTCCGGCGCGCGCCTGCTGGGCGGCATTGACGGCGGCTTCCAACGGGCCCGGCATCATCACCATGCCGGGGCCGCCGCCATAGGGGCGGTCGTCCACGGTGCGGTGTACGTCATGCGTGAAATCGCGGGGATTCCAGGCATGGAGCTGCCACCGGCCCTGGGCGTGGGCCCGGCCGGTGACGCCGAGGTCGCGCACCACCCCGAACATTTCGGGAAATAGCGTAACGACGTCGATACGCATCAAAAATCCGCGGGCCAGTCGCTGTCGATGCGGCGGGCAGCCAGATCAACGGCGTGGATATGCGCGCGTACGAACGGTACAAGCATTTCGGCGGGTCGGCCCTTGGCGTCCAGGACGGGTTCGGGGCTTTCGCCTTCACCCTTCTGCAGCAGGACCTTCAACACGGCGTGAGCGCCGTTGTCGAGGACCTCGCTGACCACGCCAATTCGGGCGGGTTCGCCGTTGGCGCTGGAGTACAGCGCGCAACCAATGAGATCAACCCAGTAGTATTCGTCTTCCTCGGGCGCGGGAAATGATCCGCGCGGCGCTTGCACGGTATGTCCGCGCAACGCTTCGGCCTGGTCGCGATCCGTGATGCCCTGCAGTTGCGCCACCACGGTGGCTCCCTGCGAACGGACTTGCAAGATCTTGAATGCGACAGGCGCAGACGCGACAGCGCCCCGCGCCAATTCAGGCACAGGGCGAGTCAACCACCATTGAGACGCTGAGAGCAGCACTTCGGCGTTGGCCGAATGCGGCTGCACTTTAACCCAGCCTTTCACACCGTAGGCTGCAGTGATGCGGCCCAGCTCGACCAAATCCGTAGGCGCCGCGTTTGAGGTTGCGGCATCAGGCATTTATCGTGCTCTTTATCAGGCTTGGATAGCAATGAAGCAGCCAGGAATATCCGCTTTCAAGCGCGAGGCTCTAAGCGTGGAAAACCTGCTGCTCCAGAATCAGCTAAGGATGTGCGTCGCGGGCAATTAGGCCGCGGCGGAAACCTTGGCCGAGTATTCCTTGACCAGACGCTCGACGGCGGGCGACAGTTGCGCGCCGGTGCCGGTCCAGTACTGCACGCGATCCAGCGCAATGCGCAGGTTTTCCGTGCCTTCGCTAGCCACGGGGTTGTAAAAACCCACGCGCTCGATAAAACGGCCGTCGCGACGGTTACGCGAATCGGTGGCCACCAGGTTGTAGAACGGACGCTTCTTGGACCCACCGCGGGCCAGGCGAATCACCACCATAGGTAATCCCTTGAATTAGTTGTGAAAAACGGGAAATTCTAGCACTGAAAGGAGCCTGCTGGCAAATGCGAGTGCCGAAGAATCTGTGATGCGGTGCGATTTGTATCCTAAAACACCACATCCGGGTATTCTACAAGCACGAGCCCAGCCCTGCTGCGGCTCGATCTGCTGGTGGCCCCGACATCATTGCGTTCGAGGCTGAGCGTGCGGTTTCGCCGGCGGCCACATCTGCGGCCTACCCCGGTTGTCATGCGTTTGAGCAGTTGGTGCGTCTGAAGAGCAATCTGATTGGAGAGATCGGATTTCATGTCGACCCGCGCAATACGCTACGCCCTGCCCTTGCTGGCCGCCATGAAGCGGCAGCCTCCTCCTGCCACCCCGACTTTGCTGCAAGCGCCCGGAAGATCCAGGCTGCGTTGCCGCGCCCCTGCCTGACTCCGCTTTTTCCCCACAAAAAGTCGTTTAACTGGAGTGTGCAAACCATGAAGAACCAAAAATCAGTCTTCTCACCCGTTGCGCGCCTGGCGATGGCGGGATTGCTGGCGGGAGCGCTGGCGTTGCCCACCGAGGCGCCCGCGCGCGTGATCGGGGCGGCACTGACGACGGCCTCCGGCCAGGTGACGGCGGTGGACCAGGCCAGCCGGACCATCACCCTGCGCGGCGCCGACGGCAATACCGTGGACATCGTGGCCGGACCGGACATCCGCAACTTCAAGCAGATCAAGGCGGGCGACACGCTGACGCTGGACTATTACGAGTCGGTGGCCGTGGACGTGCGTCCCGCCGGCTCCGGTGCACCTGAAGTCGTGACCGAGACCGCCGCGACACGGTCGGCCAAGGGCGCGATGCCCGGCGGCGCAGTGGGCCGGCAGACCACGATCACGGCCGAGATCTGGCACATCAACCGGAGCGCAAACCTGGTGATCCTGAAGGGACCCCAAGGCGGCAGGCGCACCATCCAGGTCAGAGATCCGGCGCTGCGCGAAAAACTTCAGCAGTTGAAGGAAGGTGATCTGGTGGACTTCACGATCACGCAGGCGGTCGCCGCGGCCATTCACAGGTAGGCAAGGACACGCCGGTATAAAGGGCCGCCCCAAAAAGGCAAAAAAATTCGCCATACTGACGCCCGCAAAGAACAAGGCCCGCTTTCAAGCGGGCCCTGTTCATGAAGCGACTGCCCGCCCGGCTAGCGCCGGCGCAGGAAATGCACGCAGCGACCGTCGGCCTCTTGCTGCGCGACCAGCGCATTGCCGGTCTGACGCGCAAACGCCTGAAAATCGCGGATCGCATTGCGGTCCGTCGTGATGACGCGCACCACCTGCCCGCTTGCCATCGTTGCAAGCGCCTTCTTGGCGCGCAGGATGGGCAAGGGGCACGTCAGCCCGCTGGCATCGACGTCTTGGTCGAACACCGGCGCCTCGGCGCCGACATCGAGACGGGAATCGACGTCGCTCATCAGAGGCGCTCGTCCACCCACTTCTGCACGCCAGCGATGGCTGCGGGCAGCGCAGCGATATCCGTGCCGCCGCCCATGGCCATGTCGGGACGGCCACCGCCCTTGCCGCCCACCTGGCTGGCCACAAAGCCCACCAGATCGCCCGCCTTGATGCGGTCGGTCAGGTCGGCGGTGACGCCACCGACCACGCTGATCTTGCCATCGGCCGAGCCGGTGGCCAGCAGCACGACAGCAGGCTTCAGGCGATCTTTCAGGTTGTCGACCATGCCGCGCAGCGCCTTGGGATCGACGTCGCCGATGCTGGCCGCCAGAACCTTGATGCCCTTGACGTCGACCGCGGCGCTGGAGGCCAGGTCATTGCCGGCGCTGGCCGCGAGCTTGTTGCGCGACTGCTCCAGTTCCTTTTCGAGCGTCTTGACCTGGTCTTGCACCTGCGCAATGCGCGCCGGCAGATCGGCCGGGGTGCTGCGCAGCATGCCGGCCACCTGGGTCAGCAAGGCGTTCTGGTTCTGCACCCAAGCCAGCGCATTGTCGCCGGTGATGGCTTCGATGCGGCGGACGCCCGCGGCCACGCCGCCTTCGGACACGATCTTGAACAGGCCGATGTCGCCCGTGCGGGTGACGTGCGTGCCGCCGCAGAGTTCGCGCGAGAAGCCGATGTCGAGCACGCGCACGGTATCGCCGTATTTTTCACCGAACAGCGCCATGGCGCCGCCCTTGACCGCATCGTCGTAGCCCATGACCTGGGCAACGGTGGGATGGTTGGCCAGGACTTCGGCGTTGACGATGGCTTCGACGCGGGCGATCTGCTCAGCCGTCAGCGGGGCATCCTGCGCGAAGTCGAAACGGGTCTTGTCGGGATCAACGAGCGAGCCGCGCTGCTGCACGTGCGCGCCCAGCACCTGGCGCAACGCCTTGTGCATCAGGTGCGTGGCCGAGTGGTTGCGCACCGTGCGGGCGCGGCGGACGGCGTCCACGCGGGCCAGCAGCGTGTCGCCGACGGCCAGCGAGCCGGACTCCAGCGTGCCGTGATGGCCGAACACGCCGGCCTGGATCTTGAGGGTGTCGGCGACGGCAAAGCGCACGCCATCGGCTTCGAGCAGACCGGTATCGCCGACCTGGCCGCCCGACTCCGCATAGAACGGGGTGGCGTCCAGCACGACGACGGCGCTTTGGCCGGCCTTGACTTCCTGCACCTGCGTGCCGTCCACGTACAGGGCCGTGACCTTGACGTTGTCCAGCTCAAGCTTTTCGTAGCCTTCGAAACGCGTTTCGGCGCCTTCGTAGCTGAGGCCTTCGGCCATCTTGAACTTGCCGGCCGCGCGGGCCTGGTCACGCTGGCGTTCCATGGCGACTTCAAAGCCGGCCATGTCGACTTCGACTTCGCGTTCACGGCAGATGTCGGCCGTGAGGTCGACCGGGAAGCCGTAGGTGTCGTACAGCGTGAACAGCGTGGTGCCGTCCAGCACGCCGCCCTTGGGCACGTTGGCCAAGGCGGTGTCCAGGATGCGCATGCCGTGTTCGAGGGTTTCGCCGAAGCGTTCTTCTTCCTGCTTGAGGACCTGGGCCACGCGATCCGCGGCGGCGGCCAGTTCCGGGTAGGCCTCGCCCATTTCGGCGACGAGATCCGGCACCAGGCGATGGAAGAAGGGTTTGGTCTGGCCCAGCTTGTAGCCGTGGCGCAGCGCGCGGCGCACGATGCGGCGCAGCACGTAGCCGCGGCCTTCGTTGCTGGGGATCACGCCGTCGACGATGAGGAACGAGCAGGCGCGGATGTGGTCGGCGATGACCTTGAGCGAGTTGTCTTCGAGGTCCTTGATGCCGGTTTCGCGCGCGGCGGCGGCGATCAGATGCTGGAAGAGATCGATTTCGTAGTTGGAATGCACATGCTGCAGGACGGCGGCGATGCGTTCCAGACCCATGCCGGTGTCGACACAGGGACGCGGCAGGCGCGGCATGTTGCCGGCGGCGTCGCGTTCGAACTGCATGAACACCAGGTTCCAGATTTCGATGTAGCGGTCGCCGTCTTCTTCGGGGGATCCCGGAGGGCCGCCCCAGATCTCGGGGCCGTGGTCAAAGAAGATTTCGGAGCACGGACCGCAGGGGCCGGTGTCCGCCATCTGCCAGAAGTTGTCGGACGCGTAGCGTGCGCCCTTGTTGTCGCCGATGCGGATGATGCGTTCGGTCGGCACGCCCACTTCCTTGGCCCAGATGTCGTAGGCCTCGTCGTCTTCCTGGTAGACCGTCACCCAGAGCTTTTCCGCCGGCAGCTTGTAGACCTGCGTCAACAGCTCCCAGGCGTACTGGATGGCGTCGCGCTTGAAGTAGTCGCCAAAGCTGAAATTGCCCAGCATTTCGAAGAACGTGTGGTGGCGGGCGGTGTAGCCCACGTTCTCCAGGTCGTTGTGCTTGCCCCCGGCGCGCACACTGCGCTGCGACGAGGTGGCACGCGTGTACGACCGCGATTCCTTGCCCGTGAAGACGTCCTTGAACTGGACCATGCCCGAATTGGTGAAGAGCAGGGTCGGGTCGTTGCCCGGGACGAGCGACGACGAGGGAACAATGGTGTGTCCCTTGGACTTGAAGAATTGCAGGAACTGCTGGCGAATCTCGGAGGATTTCATCGTGGATGAAGCAGAATTTAGGGCGAATCGCCAATTATAGAGGGTTGGCGGGGATACGCGGGATATGGGCGGAATGGCCATCATCGGACGCAGACGAAACCCGTGGTCCAACCCTCGGTTTCCGTCCATTTTCCGCCGGCGGACACGATGACCTCGGCGTAGCCGGGGGGGCAGGAACATTGGCCCGTGCGAGGATTGGCCGTAGACAAGCCCGTGTAATGGAAGCAGCCGAGCGGATAGTTGGTGCTGTAGGCGCCCCCGAACCCTCCGCTTGCCTGGGTCCAGATGCCGGATTCGCAGGAAAGCAGCTGACCGGCGGCCGAGGTGGCCAGCGTTCCGCCTGAAACGCCGCAGGCATGGCCTGGCATCTCCCGGGCTCCGACGGTGACGTAACCACCGGCGTCCACGTTGCCTGCGACAGACAGATTGCCTTGCAGATCCGGATCGCGGGTGTCGCGCATCTTCACATAGCCGCTCATGTCTGGCTGCCCGGCGCCAGCGCCCGCCCACAGGGCAAGCGTGCCAGGCGGATACGCGAGCGCGTCGACCGCCGGCGGGTTGGGAAACGCATAGGCGGCGCCTCGCAACTGAAACGGCGCTTGCGGCCACACGGCCCCACCATAGCCGCCTGCGGACGCGATGACCGAAGCCATGGCGACCTCGTCCGGCAATTGCGTCCCCTTTTTCAGCAAAGGTTTGTCGGCAGCGACGACGCCGTCGATCCGGCAAGGCTCGTCGGGGCAGGCCTGGCTGCGCAGGAGCCGGATGTCCGCGCCGAAACCCAGCGCCGACCGGTCGGGAAAGTCCGCAGGCAGGTGGCCTTGCACCCGAAGCTCGGAAAGCGTGGGCCGCAGCGCATCGGCGAACAGCGGCTGGCCCTGGCTGTCCTGAGGAGGCTCCCCCTTGGTCAGCGCCTCGGAGTGCCGGGACAGCATATCCGTCACCGCCAGCCGAATCTGCGTCAGCCAAACGCCCGTTGAACGGGCGGCAGATGCCTCGATGCCGTGGACGACCGCGTTGGATGCCCAGATGGCGATGGCCGTGCTGATGGCCAGCGCCAGCGCCAGGCCGATGAGCGAAAAGCCTGCCTGCTGCCGGGACAACAACGGACGCTGATGCCCCGCCGGGAAAAGCCGAACCACCCGGTGCGCGCTCATCGTGCAGTGAAGACAAAAGTGTTTACGTCGCCCTGGCTGCACTGCGCCTGGGCCTGCGCGGCGCGGTATGGCGTCGCGGGATTGGCGATTGAATCCTTGACGACCTTGGCGCCGCTGCTGCCGCTGATGGAGATGATTTCCGACACGCGTTGAAGCACGGACGCGAGCGCTGGGCAGGCTGCGTGGCTGACATTGGTGAGCGTGAGCGTGAACGCCGAGCCCATCCCCGCGCCATCGACGGACGCGGGCTCGACCTGCACTACGCCGCTGCCGCCGATGCCGGAGCCGCCCAGGCCGTGCGCCACGCTCGCCGCGGCGCCCGCGCCCTGCACCGAGAGCACCGTAGAGTCGCGCAGCGCGTTGGCCAGGGCGCCGGTGTCCAGCCCCGTGTACGGTGTCACGCCACCGCCTTGCGCGTTGATCTTCATGCTGGCGATGAACCGCTGCAATTCTTCGCCGACCTTCGGCACTTTGTTTTCAATGACATACCCGCCAATGGCAGGGATGCCGACGATGGCGATGAGCAGGACGATGGCCGTGACGATGGACACTTCCATCAAGGAAAATCCACGCTGGTTCGCACCAAGGGATCGGGACAGACTGACTGCGTTCATGAATATCCTCATTGATTAAAGTGCGCGGCGAGCCGCGCCGTTGCCGCCAACCCGCGGAGCACTACTGGCTGGCATAGAAATTGGTCAGTGCGTGGCGCAGCTCGTCTATCACCGCGTAATGCCACAGCGTGATGCCCAGCACCGTGGCCAGGGAAAGGATCAGCAAGCACCAGCGCAGCACGAGCGCCTGGCGCCGCACCCGGGCCAACAGGCGGACTTCGACGCGCTGGCGCACGCGGGCCAGGCCCGGCTCGACGCCGAGCGCGTCCATCAGGTCCGCCATGTACCACCACGTTTGGGAGTCCAGCAGTCCGGTGCCGAAGATTTCCGCGCCGCTGGCGCCTGCGTCGATGCGGCCAAGCATGGCGTGCAGATGCGAGAGCAGCCACGGCGAGGCGTCGCGCGCCTGCACGGCCAGCGCGCGGCGCAATCGCGTGTCGGCCGCGCCGTGCTGCCGGATGAGCACGGCCAGCAGCGACAGAAAGCGGATGGCCTGGAAATCGCGATACAGCCGCCAGAGCAGCCATCGGTCGAGCACGGCGCGAAGATCGCCGGTGAAGTTCGCCAGCGACCAGAGGGCGAGCATGACCACGCCAAATATCAGGACGACCCACAGCGCAAGCCACTGCTTCAAGCCGCCCGCCAAAGCGAACAGCCCGCGCGTGAGCGACGCATAGTCTTCGGCGGGCACGGCCTGGAAGACCTGCTGCAGCCGTGGCACGCTGAAGAACGGAATGGCGCACAGCAACGCGAAGGCCACCAAGGCGGCAACGACGCCCGTGGCGGCTGCCGACAGCAATGCCGACCAAGCCTCGGACGCCAGGCGGACGGCGCGCGCCAGATCGCGCAGCGCCGCGGGCAGATCGCCGCCTTCTTCCTGCACGCAACTGAGCAACAGGCATTCGTCGTGCGGCAGCGTGTCGGACCAGGCGACGCCCAGGTCCCCGCCGGCGCCCAGATATGCGGCAGCCCAGTGCTGACAGAGGCGGCCGCGCACCGTCTCGGGCCCGTAACGGCTGGCGTCGTCCTCGAAGATGTCGCGCAGGCTCTTTCGGCCTTGCGTGCCTTCGACGACATCCGCCAGATATTCGTAATAATCCGCGCGCTGCGGCCGAAAGCGCAGCGCGTCCAGCCGTAGCTGGCGTGTACCTGCTGACCGCAGGGACCCGCGCGATGCCGGCAACGCGAGATCAGCCATGGTGCGCTCCTTCAGAGCGGGCCGTGCCGGCCTCCTGCGCAAGCGCCGTGGGCTGTAGCGGAGCGGCCAATCCCGTGCGCAGGCTGGGCACGATGGGCAATTCGAACCGGCGCAACAGCGTGCGCGGATCGATCTCTCCCAGGCTCGTCCGATACAGCGCGCAATCCAGCGCCCGCGCGCCGCGCGTGCCGGCGTCTCGCCACGCACTGCGCGTGGCAGGCTGGAACTGTTGCTTCAGTGCGTGGTTGTCGCGCTGCCGCACTTGGTCTAGAAAGCCCGGCACGCGATCGGGTTCGATCATTTCGGCGGCAACGCTGCGCCCCGCCGTTCCGTTCAATTCCGGCATGTGATCGCGCCGGCACGCGGGGCAGCCTGCGTCGTTTCTGACCCGGAGCGACTCGGCGTGCAGATCGAACGCGTCTTGCATCCCCAGCACCCAGCCGCGCCAGTCCCATGCTTGCGCATGCCGAGCGTGGACGCCCGACCACAGGCTGTCGACGGGCAACGCGCAGCCGGGGCACAGGCGTGGCAGCAGCGTCTGATAGATCAGGAGCTTCAGGATGCCGGGCGACGCAAGAAACTCGCGTGACACGCCTATGGCGTCGGACGCCAGGCGCTCGGGAATCATCGCGGCCGATCCGGCGTGTGTCGTGGCGTACAGGCTGACGCCGGAACTGGCGAGATCCATGAACGCGCGGCCGGTCTGCGTGTCGCGGATCTCGCCGATCAGCAGGTCGTTCATCGCCGAGCGCTTGATGGTCTTGAGCTTGGCATCCAGCGTCGGCCACGCCGCGTCCGCCAGCGCGCCCGTCAGCGTGTTCTGCAACGCGTTGCCAATGTGGTATTCCACCGGGTCTTCAAGCGTGATGACCTTGCGCGTGGACGCGATGCCGCGCATCAGCGCGGCGATGGTGGTGGACTTGCCCGAGCCGACCACGCCCGCCAGCACGATGGCCCCACCCTCGCGCTCACGCACTCGCAACAGGGTTTCCGCCTGGCCAGGCAGGTATCCCAAGGCCAGGAGGTCGCCGTTGACGGTTGCGTCCAACCGCAGGATCCGCAGGCACACGGAAGGCCCCGCGTCCGCCGCCAGCGACGCCCAGCGCAGCACGATGGGCGCCGCGTCCACGGTTAGCGAAATGCGCCCCTGCTGCTCGAGCGCCGGATCGAACACGGCGCCATTGCCGCCGCGTACGTCCATCCACGCCACGGCAAGGACTTCGAGCAGCGTGGCGCTGGACAGGCCGGCGAAACGGTCGGAGCCGACGTACTCGCCGTGGATGGTGTAGCGAATTTCGCTGGCGTCACGCCGCTGGTCCACGTTGATGTGGACGTCGCTGGCGCCTTGATCCACGCCCCAGCGGACGATGTCGAGAAAAAGGGCGGCGAGCGCCGAGGCGCGTTCGGCCGGGTTGGCCCGCGCTGAGCGCCCGGGACTGGGCGCCGTGTACTGGCCGCGCGCGATCATCAGCAGGAGCGGCGCCGGGACGACGTATCGCGCGGGACTTGCCATGCGATAGCCAGCCGCCTTCACCATGCGCTCGACCTCGTCGATCTGATCGCCGACGGTGTATTCCTTGACGGCAAAGATCGCGGCTTGGCCGCCCTCGAGCAGGACCGGGCACAAGCGTCCGGCCAGCGCAGCCAAATCAAACTGACGGCTCAGAGCGCGCACAAAGGCGGGATCCATGCCAGCGACGTCTTCGGGCGTATGCAGCTCGGGCGGGCGAACGAACGTGTCCGCGATGGGCTGGGTCTGCGTCATCATGGGTGTCCGCCCCCGGCGTCAAGGCACGCGGTCCGATCGCGGCCGTCGCGCTGCACGCGGACGCAGGCGCCGTCGATGGCCAGCAGACGATACGGCGCGGCCAGGCTGCCTCCCGCCACGGGATCGGCGCGGCCAGCCCGATAGCGCTGCAGCGTGCCATTGACGACGATGTCAACGTTCAAGCGGCTCGCTGTGCCGAAGATTGCGGTCACGCGTATGTCGTCCGCCGGGCGTCCCGCGGGCGGCGCCATCAGGCCTTTCCCTTCGTTCATCGTGCAAAGACCCGGGATCTGGCAGTCGGACATCGCGGCCGCCGCGTCCGCGCGCAGCAACGTGCGTACGGTTTCCACCTCGGGCCAAGGTTGCGGCGCGGACGCCGGATCCGCGCCTTGCGCATGGCCCGCCGATACCACTGCGGCGCTCAGTGCGATACCGGCAAGCGTTCGCCGGGCTACGCACCGGCGCGGGATGCAAAGCTCATTCCTGTTCATAAAGTTCTCCCTGCAATTCGGCGACTAGCGCACTGGCCACGAGGCTGGGCCGCGGTTGCGGCTGCACGGTCACCACAAGGCGCGACCAGCGTGCCGCGGATACCGGTCCCGGCATCAACGCCATGGACCGCAATGGCCCATGCAAGGCCAGACTGCGCCGCCGCACGACGGGCATGCCCGACCGCGCTGAATTGGATTGCACTGCGCTCGCCTGCCTGGCCGCCGGCTGCTGGGCCGCAGGCTGGCGCGGCCCATGCGGCATGAGCGGCACGGAATGCGACAGCGCGACGGAAGCGAATGCCGGGCGTAGTCCTTGCAGTCCGCCCGCCACCCGCGTGTCGACGTGCAGCGACGAAGGCAACGTCATGTCGGCAATCCGGATCGGCTCGGACGCCAAGCGCCACGCCAGCGTGGCTTCCTCGAGCGGCTTGAACGACACTTGCCAGCCCGCTGGCAACAACGCGTGCAGGCCATGATTCGTGGCCAATGGGTGAACGCGGGCGTACACGGCCGCGCAATTCCAATGCTGCGCGCCGGCGTCGCAGTGCGCGCGCCGCAACGCCCAGCCCTGCACCTGCACCGGCAGCGCCGCCACGCTTGCGAGCAGGCGCGTCAGCTCCGTCGGCGGCTGGACTGTGGTGGCGCGCAACATCGCCTCGTAGGCATCGGCCACCGGGTCCCGAACGGCAACGGGCTGCGGCGGCGCTGCCTGTCTTTGCGAGAACGTGCTGGCGCCGGCGTTCCACAGCGGCGGCGCTGCCGCGGCAAGCCCGACGCACGCCAGAAAGAGACGCAATGCGACGGGCAGCTCGGCCCAGCGCGAGGGCAGCGCGGTAAGCGCGGCGCCGGCATCCACGGCCTGAATCAACGCGGACCACACCTGGTCCGGCGCGCGCTCCGCGAGGGACGGACGCTGCGCGAGCAGCGCCCGCTGTTCCTGCTGGGCTTCGTCAAGCGAACCGAACACCCGGTCGGTCTGCGAGAGGACTGCGCCGCCGTGCGCGGCGACAAGCCAATGGCGCCCGTCCGGCAGCCGAACCAGGCTATGACCGCCCTCGGGGTACAGCAAGGCAAACAACTGCGCGGCCGACCGCGGCGGCATCGCGGCCGGTGCGCCGGCGCGGCGCTTGAATCGCGCGCCCCGGATTCCGGCGCGGGTGCGTCCATAGCCCGCGACCATGGCGGGCGATCCGCCCACCACGTAATGCGTGGCCCGCAGGCGCCGTCCGCGCGACCGCGCGAGCTTGGGGACGTTGGAACCGATAAGCGCGAACCAGCGCAAGCCGAACGCCAGCGTTCGTTCGGCGCCCGGGCAGTCGATCAGCAGGAGTTGAGGGGCCCGGTTCACGATCAGTACCCTTCCTCGACCTGAGCCGTCACGAGGATCAGCGTCGTGTGGCGTTCAGTGGCGGCGCGGTCCAGGCCGCCCGCGAACAGCGGCAGTCCGGGCGCCAGCCGTTGGCGATCGTGCTGGTCCTGCGTGCGGTCAAAACCAGCCACAATCATGGGCTGCCCCGGCCGCAGTTCGATCTGCTGTACCGTGCCGCTGCCATCGACCGTGATCTGCTGCACTTGCACCTGATTGGCGCTTTCGCCGAAGGTGATTGTTTTCAGGGGCTGTGCGACCGCGTTGTCATACGCGATGGAAAGCAGGATCTGCCCGTCTTCCTGGATGTCCGGCACCAGGGTCAGGAACGAGCCGACGGTTTCTTCTTTTTGGCTGATCGAGACGGCAGGCAGCGAGCCGTTCGCGCCAGTGGCGGTCATGCCGGGCATGGCAGTGCTCTGCACGCGATCAATGTAGGAGAACGTGGTCCTGACGGCATGCGAGACCGGCCGGCGGTTCAAGGTGAGAACCGGGATCTTGCTGTGCCGCACGACCGCGCCCATCGCACTGAGGGCGGACACGATGGCCTGCGAGCCCTGGAATGGCCCCGCGCTGGATGCGGCTTGAAGCAACCCTGCGCCGGTGGCCGGCACGCCGGGCACGGCCAGCCGCGCCGTGGCGCCTGCGGCTGCATAAAGGGCATTCCAGTCGAGTCCCCCCGTGGCTTCCGTGTTGGCGATAAAGGTGATTTCCTCGAAAAGCAGGCGGACACGGCGGGTCAACGCCTTGTTCTCGCGTTCCAGATAGCGTGCGACCCGGTCCAGCGCGTCCGGCGTATCGGTGACGACCAACGTGGCTGCGCCTTCCACCGGCTCTGCAATAACGCCGGATCGAGTGAGGAAAGGCAGAACGTTTGCGCGCAGGATAGCCAGCGCGTTGTGTTCGCCCGCGGCCAGCGTCGTGTTGGAGGTGCTTTCGAAGCCCTCGCCTTCCGCGCTGCCTGAGCGGCCGAGCCGCACGTCGACCTTGCTGGCGAGCGTCAGGGCGCGCAGATCGAAGACGCGCGTTTCGGTGCGGTAGAACTCGAGCGCGTTGTGTTCGTAGCGCCAGTGCACCGAAAAGCGTGCGGCCAGCGCGTCGAGCAGATCGGCGAGCGGCTGAGGTTCCGCCCGCACTTCAATGCGCGCCGGTGCGGCGAGAGCCACCGCGCCGCTGACGGCAAGACGCGGCAGGAATTGGTCGGGGGGAAGCAATGCGTCGGGACGCACTCGAACCGCAATGCCCGTGGCGGCTGTCAGGCGCTGCGCCAGCGTGGAAAGATCTGCGTCGTCGGCCAGCATGAGCGTGGTTTTGACGTTTTCGCGTAATGCGGGCGGCAGCGCGACCTCGCGCGCGAGCGGTTGCGGCTTGCCCGCCAGCCAGGGCGTGGAGACTTCCTGCGCGGCGATGCGAGCCTGCCGATCAGACAAACCGTCCGCAAAGGCCTGATGGCGGGTAGCGGCGTCCGCATGCCGGCCGCTGGCCGCGCGTTGCATGATCGTGACCTGCTCGGACACCGAGCAGCCAGCGAGCACGCACGAGAGCACCGTGCAGGCAAACGTTCTGGTTGCCGGAGCGCGCGTGGCGCAAGCAAACGAGAGGAACCTCATGCCGCGGCTCCTTTGGGCGTGGCCGCCCGCGAGCACGATTGCGCAAGCGGCACGACGCGCAGGACGCGGTTGCCATAGAAGCAGGGTTGCAGCGGCCGGTCGGCCAGTTCGGTGGCGCCGAGCAGCCCACGCACTGCCGTTTTGAAGTCGCCGGAGAATTCGGCCGTGGCCGCCAGCGGGATATCGACGTCTACGGCCCAATGCTGTGGTTCGAACGTCCAGCCCGACGCGCCGGCCCAGCGCGCCAGCACCGCGCGCAGCGTGGCGTCGGGTGGCGCGGCCCGGAACGGGGCAGCCTGCGCGCCATCGTGCGTGTCGGTGGACGTCGCGCCCGCAAGCGTGGCGGACTGCGCGGCATGACGGCTCGACGCTTCTGTGCCGGCCAGCGCGCTCCCATCCGAGCGCGGAGCCAGGTCATCGACGAGCTTGGTGTGCGAGGTGAAATCCGCCCGCGGACGCTGCGATGCATCTACGGCAGTTGCCGGGGTCTGCACCATACGCGAGGCGGATTGGGTCAAGGGCGACGAAATGTCCGCCGCACCATGCGCCCGCTGCGCGTGAGCAGTCAGCCTGCCGCCGCGAAAGCGCAGTGCTTTCCATGCACCAGCGACCACGACGTAAGGGTCGCGGCGCACATAAGGCAACGGGAGTTCGCCGCCATCGCCTGCACCGAAGATGGCCGGCAACGGCTGGCCCGGCTGGAATTGCAGCCAGGTCTCGCGCCCGTCGTCGAAGACCTGCAGCGGCGCGACGGCGGGATCGCCGGATAGTTGCCAGTCGAAGCGGAACCCTTGCGAGAACGGCTTGGCCGCCTGCCAGGAGGTTGTGTCTCGGCCTGAGCCCGGGCCCGACCACGTGCATGCGCCCAGGCAAGACAGCCCGGCCGCCAGAAAGAAGATTCGTACCATGCCTCACCGCGAACAAAGCGCGCATCGGAAGCGACACGCTTGAACGGCATGGTGGCCGAGCGCCGGAGGCGCCGCCAGACTGGCATGTACGGACGGATGGATTCATCCACCCAGCGCGCGCGACGAATCCGGACAACAAAAAAGCCTGGTCCGTAGACCAGGCTTTCTTCTGCTGCGCGGCGCTGCGAGAGCGCGCCGCTATGCGGCGCGATCAGCGCTGCGTGGCAATGGTGCGCGCCTGCGCGGCGGCATTGTTCAGCGCAGAAACGGGAGGCACCTTGCCATCGAAGGCGTCGGTGAGTTCCTTGTTCAGCACGGGTTCGATGCGCTCGTAGTTGGCCATGCGGAAACCGCGTGCGTTCTGGACGGGCTTGGCGCTCATCGAAGCCACGAACGCCTGCGCGCCCGGGATCTTGCTGTAGAACGACACGTCCGAGGCACGGAAGGCGGCTTCGGTCAGCGGCAGGTAACCCGTGCGCTGATGCCATTCGGCGGCGACCACCGGCTTGGACAGCCACGCCAGGAACTGCGCGGTGGCCTTTTCCTGGGCCTGCGGATGGCCTTCAAGCGCCCACAGCGCCGAACCGCTGACGAAGGGCTTGCCGCCCTCCTTCGTGGCTTGCTCGTAATAAGGCAGCGGCGAGACGCCGAAGGACAGCGACTTGGTGGCGAGGAACTGGCCGAGCGCGCCCGAATTGGCCGTCAGCACGGCGCATTCGCCCTTGGCGAACAGCTTGTCGGAGGCGTTGTCGCCGGAATACGCCGTGAACAGCAGCGAGCGCTTCCAGCTGACCATCAGCGAGATGTGGCGCATGTACAGCGTGTCGAACTGCATGGCGGGCGCGGCGGATTTCTTGGTGACCGCGTCCAGGCCGTTGTTGTTGCTGGTGAACAGCTGGTTGTTGACCGGCGCCAGGTTCTCGAGGTGGACCGCGACCTGATCGCTGGACGCGTAGGGGCAGTCGATATCGGCCACGTCGCGCAGCTTCAGGAGTTCGGCCTGCAGCGCGGTCCAGGTGCGCGCCGGCTTGTTGGGATCGAGACCGGCCTTCTTGTAGGCGGCGGTGTTGTAGAACATCACCGGCACTTCGGCCATCCAGGGGAAAGCCAGCAGGCGGCCCTTGCTGTCGCGGGTAAAGCTGCTGGTGGCCGGCACGAACCAGTTCAGGTCCTTGATCGGATACTTGGCCAGCAGTTCGTAGAGCGGCAGCACGGCTTTGTGCTGGGCCACGACTTCGGGCGAGTGGTTATCGGACAGTTGCAGCAGGTTCGGGCCCTTCTTGGCCTTGACCGCGGACACCGCCTCTTGCTCCAAGGCAGTCGGCGAGGCGAAGCCGCGCAGCGTCACTTTGACGTCGTCCTGCTCCTTGTTGTATTGCTTGGCGAGCTTTTCGAACTCGGCCTTGTTTGCATCTGTCAGGGTGTGCCAGACCTGGATTTCGACGGGTGCGGCGTTTGCCACGCCGGCCATCGCCATCGCGGCGCCAAACACCCATGCACGCCGGCTGGCGAACATCGCGCGGGCAACGCCCGCCAATTGCAGTTTCTTCATAGGTTCACAGACCAAGAAAAGGGAATTCCGGTTCTGGCCGCCGTCCACTGAGCAGATCGGCCAATGCCCGGCCCGAGCCAACACCCATCGTCCAGCCAAGCGTACCGTGTCCGGTATTGATATACAAATTCGGAATACGGCTGCGGCCGATGATGGGCACGTTCGAGGGAGTGGACGGGCGCAGGCCCGACCAATAGCTGACGCGCTCGAAATCGAGCGCGTCGGGAAAGAGTTCTTTGGCGAGGCGGGTCAGGGCCTCGCAACGGCCGGTATTCAGGCTGCGCGAATAGCCGGAAAGTTCCGCCGTGCCTGCCATGCGCAGCCGGTCGCCCAGCCGCGAAAAGACGATCTTGTGGCTGCTGTCCGTCAGGCTGACGGTGGGGGTCGCACCCGGATTGCGCACCGGGAACGTGGCCGAATAGCCCTTTGCCGGATACACGTTGCACGGAATGCCGAGGGGACGCAGCATCGCGGGGCTGAAGCTGCCCATGGCGACCACATAGGCGTCGGCCGACAGCGTGGCATAGCGGCCGTCGGGCTGGATGAGTTCGATGCCCGTGACCGCGCCGCCCTGCGTCAGGAGCCGGGTGGCACGCGTGTTGTACTGGAATTCGACGCCCGCGCGGGCGCAGTGTTCGGCCAGCGCGACGGTAAAGAGGTGCACGTCCCCGCTTTCGTCCTCGGGCGTGTAGTCGCCGCCCACGATCGTGGAGCGATGCGGCGCCAGCGCGGGCTCGATGGCGATGACTTCGTCGGTGTTCACGACGCGGCGCTCGACGCCGAAGTCGCGCATCAGGCCGGCGGCACGCTGGGAGTTTTCGAATTCGTGGGGATCGCGGTAGAAATTCAGGATGCCGCGTTCCAGGTGGTCGTACTGGATGCCGAGTTCGGCGCGCATGCCGCGCAGGGTGGCGCGGCTGTATTCGGCCATCCGCACCATGGCGCGGATGTTGGGGGCCAGCCGGCCAGGCAGGCATTCGCGCAGGAATGCCAGGCCCCACATCCACTGCCGCCAGTCCAGTTGCGGACGGAACAGGAGCGGCGCGTCGTCGCGGAACATCCACTTGAGCAGCTTCATCGGCGCCTGGGGATTGGCCCAGGGCTCGGCGTAGGAGACGGAAATCTGCGCGCCATTGGCAAGGCTGGTTTCCTGCGCGGGACCGGTGCAGCGGTCTATGACCACGACGTCATGACCCGCCTGGCTGAGCCACCAGGCGCTGGAGATGCCGATAATGCCGCTACCCAATACCGCTACTTTCATGCCCGCATCGCTCCTTGCATGCCGGTTGCGTGCGCGGACCCGATGTCCGCGTACCCCCGGCAGGCCGCTGCCAAAGCAGTTTACCTTGCCGCTTTGCAGCCGCCTAAGTAATAAAAAAACATATTACTTAAGACCCGGCCTTCGCCAGATCGGCCTCGGACGTGAAGGCGTCCGCGTAGAACTCTTCCGGCGGCAGACCGTTCTGGGCGCTGAACTCGCGGCGGGCCGCATCGACCATCAGCGGCGTGCCGCAGGCATAGACCTGGTGCCCGGAAAGATCCGCGATGTCGTGCATCACGGCTTCGTGGACAAAGCCCGTGCGGCCGGTCCAGTTGTCTTCCTGCAGCGAATTGGACACCACCGGCACGTAGCGGAAGTTCGGCAGTTGCGCGGACCAGGACTGCGCCAGCGCGTCCATGTAAAGGTCTTGCGGACGGCGGCCGCCCCAGTACAGCGCGACCGGACGGTTGATGTTCTTGTGGATCATGTGTTCGACGATCGCCTTGACGGGCGCGAAGCCCGTGCCGCTGGCCAGCAGAACGATCGGCTTGTCGCTGTCTTCGCGCAGGAAGAACGATCCGAAGGGCCCTTCCAGGCGCAGGATCTCGCGTTCCTTCATCTGCGTGTCGCCGGCGCCGAATACGTGATCGGTGAAGAGTCCTCCCGGCATGTGCCGGATGTGCAGTTCCAGCGGGCTGCCGGTGTGCGGCGCGCCAGCCATCGAATAGCTGCGGCGGCGGCCGTCCTTCAGGATGATTTCGACGTACTGGCCCGCGTAATAGCGGAACTGTTCGGAAGCCGGCAATTGCAGCTTGAGGACCGTGACGTCCGGCGCGACGCGTTCCATGGTCTGGACGCGCGACGGCAGCTTGCGAATCTGGATGTCGCTGGCCAGCCGGACCTCGGTGGATTCGACCACGAGGTCGGATTCCGGCCGGGCCTGGCAGAACAGCGTGTAGCCGTCGGCCAGTTCTTCCGGCGACAGGATCTGCGCGGGGTACTGGCCGGCATCGAACTCCCCGGACACCACTTTGCCCTTGCACGTGGAGCACGCGCCGTTGCGACAGCTGTAAGGCAGGACGATGCCCGCCGCCAACGCGGCGTCGAGCACGGTCTGGCCGGGCTCGACCGGGAATTGATGCTTGCTGGGTTGGATGATGACCTGGAAGCTCATGATGAAACGGTTCAGAGGCGACGAAGCGCTATCCGGCTGTGCCGGGAAGGCGCTCCGCCCGGCCCGGCGTCATGCCGGGAACTTGCGGATTTCCTTGACGCGGTTGGCGTCGTCCACGAGCACCACCTGGGGCTTGTGCTTGACCGAATCTTCTTCGGACATCGGACCGTACGTGCAGATGATGAGCAGGTCGCCCACCTGGGCCCGGCGCGCAGCCGCGCCGTTCAGCGAGATGGCGCCGCTGCCGCGGGCCGCCTTGATGATGTAGGTGTCGAAGCGTTCACCGTTAGTCACGTTGTAGAGTTCGATACGTTCGAACTCGCGCATGCCGGCAGCGTCGAGGAGGTCTTCGTCGATGCCGCAAGATCCTTCGTAGTGAAGGTCGGCTTCGGTGACCGTGACGCGGTGCAGCTTTGCCCGCAGCATGATGCGTTGCATAAAAAATTCCTGGTTTCGCGGCCCGGACCGCGAAGTGTTGCAAGGTTGATGCCCGGCATCCGGATTTGCCGTCGAAAGCCGGTATTCTATAATTTTTGCCGCAGCGGGACGGCCCGTTGCTGCGCACAGTCAAACGGCTGGCGCGTTTTCCGGGGACGACCCCATTTATGCCGGCGCCTTGCCGGCAACGCAACATGGGAGTCGTGAATGACCTGGATCATCCTGGTATTGGCTGGCCTATTTGAAATCGTCTGGGCCGTCGGCCTGAAATATACGCACGGATTCACCCGGCTTGTCCCCTCCATCGTTACGGTGGGCGGCATGCTGGTCAGTTTCTGGCTGCTGGCCCTGGCCATGAAAACCCTGCCGCTGGGCACGGCCTACGCCGTGTGGGTGGGTATCGGCACGATTGGCGCCTTTGTGGCCGGCATCGTGCTGTTCGGGGAGTCGGCGAGCTGGCTGCGAATCGCCAGCGTCGCGTTGATCGTGCTGGGCCTCGTGGGCCTGAAGCTTTCCACGCCGTAAGGCTCCGGCCGGGCTGGGCTTAAGGCACAGGGTCCAGACCAGCCCCCAGCCCCGTTCGGGCGGCGCGTCAGAAATCCAGTTCGATCTCGACGGCGTCGCCCACCTTGAGCCGCGCCCCCGCCGGCGCATCCAGGATGGCGTTCTGGCCGAACACCACGCCGATGTCCAGATTGCGGTAACCCGCCAGCGTACGGCCCGGTTCCTCGTACTGCTTGGCCGTGCGCTGATCGATGTCCGGAATCGAGCAACGCGTGCACGGCTTGACGAACGCCATCCGCACCCCGGCCGCCGAAATCATGGCGGTGTGGTCTTCCTCGAAGGCTTCCCATTCGCCCTCGACCACGATATTGGGACGGAACCGGTCCATGGGCACGGGGTCGGCGCCCTTGGCCCGCAGGCGGGCATTCAGGTCGTCCAGCGACGCCTGGTTGGCGATCAGCAGCGGAAATCCGTCGGCAAATCCGAAGCAATGCTCGCCCACGAAGGCGTCGGACAGGTCCGGGTGCGCATCGACCCAGCGCGACACCCAGTCGGGCTTGGCGTCGCGGCGCGCCGCGGCGTCCACCTTGAGCAGGCCGCACGGCGTTTGCAGGAACTGGGTCAGCCATTGGGCGGCCGCTTCGCTTTCGCGCCGGGCCGTGGTGGTGTCGGCCCAGACGCCGACCGTGAGGGCTTCGCCGTGCAGTCCCGATCCGTCCAACGCGATATCCAGGTCAGACATGCCAGGCGCAGACAGCCGCAGCGCGTCAGCAGTGAGCGCCGTGCGGATGAGCGCCATGGCCGGCCATTGCCGTTGCGTCATGAACTGGCCCGCGGCGTCCACCACCATCCACCGCCGGTCATGCACAAGGCCCGCGCGATCGATGGGCGATTCGGTCAGATCGATGCCCGCGCAGGATTTGACGGGGTAGATATGCAGGCTGAGGATGCGGGCGGACATGGCGGCGATGGCTCAACGAGTGGCGAATGCCGCAGAGAATACAAGAAATGCGGCGCGCCGGACCGCCCGAAAGAGACAAAAAAAGCCCGGGACTAGCCCGGGCCAGATGAGGTGGCGGTTGCTCAGCCGCCGACCAGCTTCAAGGTGTCCAGCGGCGTGACCGCCTTGAATCCCTTGCGCGTCGCGATGTGCTCGGGACGCGGGGTCAGCCCGTACTTGGGCGGGTTCAGGGTGTTCTCCATGCTGTTGTAGACCATGAAGACATTGGCGCGGGGCCACGGCGAGATGTTGCTGTTCGAACCGTGCATCGTGTTGCAGTCGAAGAACACCACCGAGCCGGCCTTGGCCGTCATCGTGCTGATGCCGCCCTGCTCCACCAGCAATTGCAGGCTGACAGGATCCGGCACGCCGTATTCCTGTTTCTTCAGCGACTGTTTGTAGTGCTCATTCGGCGTCTCGCCGACGCACGAGATGAACTGCCGATGCGAGCCGGGCACCAGCATCAGCGGGCCGTTGCACTCGTTGTTGTCGGTCAGCAGCACCGAGCAGCTGAGCGCACGCATCGACGGCATGCCGTCTTCGACGTGCCAGGTTTCAAAGTCGGAGTGCCAGTAGAACTCCTTGCCCTTGAAGCCCGGCTTCATATTGGCACGCGACTGGTGGATGTAGACCTCGGAGCCGAGAATCTGACGTGCCACGTTGACCAGGCGCGGATCGCGCACCAGCCGTGCCAGCATCGGATTGAGCACGTGCACCATGAAGATGGAACGCACGGCGTTGCTGCCCGGCTCGGTGATGGCCTCTTCCCGGCGGACGATGGACGGGTCGCGCGTCATGCGCTCGACCTCGGCCGACAGCGCACGCACCTCGGCCTCCGTGAACAGGTTTTCCAGCAGCAGGAAGCCGTTGCGGTCGTACTGGCCGACCTGCTCTTCGCTCAGGGCGTTGGCATACTTGCCGTCTTCATAGACAACCGGATCCTGGCGGGAAATGATGGCGGAACTGCGATCCGTACGGGAGGCGTACGGATCCTGCGCGGGTGAGATCATGCGAACCTCCTTTTATCAGGCCGCGACCGCATCGGGCAGCGCGTAGACACCTTCCTTGTCGTGCACTTCCTGGCCGGTCAGCGGCGGATTGAAGACGCAGATGACGCGCAGCGGCTCCTTGCCGCCGCACAGCCAGTGCTCGTCGTTTTCGTTCAGCGCGTAGACCACGCCGGGGCCCAGGTCGTATTTCTTGCCGTCGGCAATGGTCTCGATCGAACCGTCGCCCTCGATGCACCACACCGCCTCAAGATGGTTCTTGTAGTGGATGTGCGTGCGGCCGCCCGGGAAGATGGTGGTCTCGTGGAATGAAAAGCCCATGCCATCCTTCTTCAGCAGCACGCGGCGGCTGACCCAGGTGTCGGTGCGGACTTCGTCGGCAGTGCCGATCACATCTTTGACATTACGTACGATCATTGACGTTTTCCTCCAAATTTCAGGATGCGGGCAGACTGCCCCTCATCGGCCAGCGCTTCGGCCACGCTGGCCTCGATCAGATCCAGGCCCTTGGCCAGCAGGTCTTCCTCGATCGTCAGCGCGGGCAGCAACTTCAGCACTTCATCGTGCGCGCCCGACGTTTCGATCACGACGCCCTTCTTGAAAGCGCATTGGGCGATGCGGTTGGACAGCGCCGGATTGCCGTTGGACACGAGGCCCTGGATCAGGCCGCGGCCACGCGCCGACAGGCCGGCGTTGGGATAGCTGTGCACCAGGTTTTCAAGCCAGTCGCCGACCAGGCGTTCCTTGCGCTGGATGTCGGCCGTGAATGCGGCGTTGGTCCAGTAGGTTTCCAGCGCCTGCGTCGCGGTGACGAACGCCAGGTTGTTGCCGCGGAAGGTGCCGCTGTGCGCGCCGGGCTTCCAGATGTCCAGTTCGGGCTTCATCAGCACCAGCGACATCGGCAGGCCAAAGCCGGATAGCGACTTGGACAGCGTGATGATGTCGGGGCGGATGCCGGCGGTTTCGAAGCTGAAGAACGTGCCCGTGCGGCCGCAGCCGACCTGGATGTCGTCCACGATCAGCAGCATGTCGTGGCGCTTGCACAGCTTTTCCAGCTCTTTGAGCCAGCGCAGCGTGGCCACATTGACGCCGCCTTCGCCCTGCACCGTTTCCACGATGACGGCTGCCGGCTTGTCCATGCCGCTGCTCGGGTCTTCCAGCATGCGTTCCATGTACGCCATGGTGTCCACGTCCGGACCGAAGTAGCCGTCGTAGGGCATGAAGGTCGTGTTGCCGAGCGCGTAGCCGGCGGCGTCACGGAACTTCATGTTGGCCGTGGCGGCCAACGAGCCGCCGCTCACGCCGTGAAAGCCGTGCGTGAACGAGATCACGTTGGGACGGCCCTTGACCTGGCGCGCGATCTTCAGCGCGGCTTCGACGGCATTGGTGCCGGTCGGGCCGGTGAATTGCAGCGTGTACTGCCAGTTGCGCGGCTTGAGCAGCACGCGATCCACCGTCTCCAGGAAACGCTTCTTCGCGCTGGTGGCCATGTCCAGGCCGTGGACGACGCCGTCCGCCTGCACATACTCCAGCAGCTTTTCCTTGAGAACAGGATTGTTGTGGCCGTAGTTCAGCGTGCCTGCGCCGCTGAAGAAGTCGATGTATTCGGCGCCATCTTCATCGATGAGCGTCGAGCCACGGGCCTGATTGAATATCACGGGAAACGACCTGATGTAGCCCCGCACTTCAGACTCCATGCGGTCAAAGATCTTCAAGTCCATGATTAATCCTCCCTTTTCAACTCATTAATTGACGGACGGCCTGATCCCGCCAGGTGCGGCAAGCGCACCCGGACAGTTAGAACCATCCCGGTAACTCGATAAGCCCTTCAGGCCTGTGACGCCCCTACGGGGACGGCAAGGCGAACGGACCTATCCTTAACAGCATCTCGTCGTCATGGTCCGCGCCGCCGAAGAGTTGCCGGTCGAAGAACGGCTGTTCGGAAACGTGGGCGCCTACTTCGGCGGCCAGGCCGGCGAAGGTGCGGCGCGAAGCCTGGTTGTCAGGCCCCACCGTGGTTTCAAGATAGCGGACATGCGCCAGGCCCTTGCGCTGCAAGAGTTCCCGGAGCATGGCGCGGCCAAGTCGTTGGCCGCGAGCGCGGGCGTGCACCGCAACCTGCCAGACGAACAGGACGTCGGGGCGGGACGGGTCCACATATGCGGAGATGAAACCATTGATGCGCCCCCCGGCGCTTTCAGCCAGGACGCAGGTGTCGCGGAAGTGCTCGCACAGGAGCAGGTACGCG
The DNA here is from genome assembly GCF_040775605.1 of Achromobacter animicus. Taxonomy (NCBI): domain Bacteria; kingdom Pseudomonadati; phylum Pseudomonadota; class Betaproteobacteria; order Burkholderiales; family Alcaligenaceae; genus Achromobacter; species Achromobacter animicus. The sequence continues at coordinate 1,977,941 of NZ_JAYGJK010000001.1, read as the reverse complement.
TAGAGGGAATTCAGGTCGAGCGGCGGGCACTCGGAAATGAGGCGGTGGATCGCGGCGCCGTCTTTGCGGTCGGGCAGACGCATGGTATGGGTCTGCGCGCTGACCGCCGGCGCCACGGCACTTGAGAGTATGGGGGAGTCCAGTTCGTTTTTCTTCATGCAACGATTCCCGATTCTGGGGGTGCCCCGCCCGTGGGCACTTCAAGGATGGGCGACGACACGTCTCCATGCGTGTCGACTGCGGCCTGACCGTCCTGTTCCATGAGCGTCACGATGCGCTCCAGGGACAGGGTGATGGTGGCCTGTTCCAATTCCGGCAGGGCATTGAGCGCGTCAGCCAGATGCTTTTGCAGCGGCGACGGCGCGCCTTGCGCCAATTCCTGTCCCGCCTCGGTGGCGGTGACGAACACGATGCGGCGGTCTTCACGGCCCCGCTCGCGGCGGATGAGCGCCTTGTCTTCCAGGCGATCCAGGATGCCGACCACCGTGCTGGGGCTGACGTGCATCTCGCGGCTGATCGCGGTGGCGGTCATCGGACCGTTGGCGATCACGGTGCGCAGGCACATCAGCTGCGGCGCAGTGATGTGACTGACCGCGGACAACTGGCGCGAATGCAGCGCGATCGAACGCGTGATGCGGCGCAGGGCTCGCAAAATGCGCAGGTCGTACTGCTGAGTGGTTTCGGTTTTCGCGGCGTCAGTCATGGATACAGATGGTTCGGGCAAAATCATTTCTACACGAATCATATGCGCCCGATTTATTCGAGTCAAACAAAAACCCGGGCACGATGTAAATAAATGAACGCGGATTTGGCGAGGATGACCGCAGTATGAACGGACTTGTCAGCATGCTGTGTCCGCTATGCCAGGGGGCTGTGAGCGGCATCCGCCTGCTGGCCGGCCCGAACAAAAAAACATATGTTTTGTTCATGATGTTTTATTTATCATATGTTTTTACCGTTTATCCGGTCCTGCCAACATGTCCTTGCCCGTTTCCCTGCTCGCAACCCTCCAGGCAAAGCTGGAACAACTGCCGCCCGAATTGCAGCGGGCGGCGCGCTGGGTCGTGGCGAATCCCGCGCAGGTGGGACTCTGGTCGATGCGCCGGCAGGCGCAGACGCTCGGCGTGGCGCCCGCCACGATGTTGCGCCTGGCTCGCGCATTGGGCTATGGCAGCTACGAGGATTTCCGCCAGCCGTTCCAGCAGGCGCTGGCGGCACAGGGCGAGCCGGGCCTGCGCGACCGCGCCGCTGCCCTGCAGGCTGCGGCGGGTGCGTCCGCCGAACCCGGCCACGATGCATTGACCGGGTATCAGGTCCAGGCCATTTCCTCGGTCTGCGCGCTGAACCCGCCCGCAACGTTCGACGCCACCGTGCAAACCCTTTTGGACGCGCGTCAGGTCGGTTTCCTGGGCACGCGCTCGGCCTTCGGCATTGCATTCCAGATGCGCTACGCCTATCAGCTCGTGCGGCGCAACAGTGTCCTGATCGACGGGCTGGGCGGCGCGCCGGCCGAGCAGATCGACAACCTGGGCGCGGGCGATGCGCTGATCGTCATCTCGCAGGCCCCCTACCCCGCCGCCACCGTGGATCTGGCGCGCCAGGCCGCGCGGCGCGGCGTGGCCGTGGTGGCGCTGACCGACGACCCGCTGTCGCCGCTTGCCGGAGACGCCCGCCACACGCTGCGCTTCGCCCCGTCCGACCGCGATGGCGTGCAAGCCAGGCCGGCGCGCCAGGGGCCGGGCTCGTTCTTCCACACGACCGCCGGTCTGCTTGGGCTGGCCGAACACCTGATCGCACGGCTGACGGCCCTCGGCGGCGACGCGGTGCTGGACCGGCTGGCCGAAGTCGAGCAGCGCCTGCGCACTGACAACGTCTATTGGACCGGCGCCCCCGCGCGCCGCCACGGCTGAGGCGCCCGAGCCAATGCCACCCTCAACCTGACCCAGGAACCCGCAGCATGAGCCAAACCCACATCCTGCATCGCTCCCTTCGCCATACGCCCCCCGTCGCCGTGCGCGGCCAGGGCGTCTGGATCCATGACAGCGCGGGCCGCGCGTATCTGGACGGCTCAGGCGGCGCGGCCGTGTCCTGCCTGGGCCACAATCATCCGGACGTCCAGGCGGCCCTGCACGCGCAGATCGACGCTCTGGCTTATGCCCACACCAGCTTCTTCACCACCGACGTCGCTGAAAAGCTGGCGGCCCGCCTGGTGGCGGACGCGCCCGCCGGCACCTCCCATGCGTACTTCGTATCGGGCGGGTCCGAAGCGGTGGAAGCGGCGCTCAAGATGGCGCGCCAGTATTTCGTCGAAATCGGCCAGCCGCAGCGCCGCCACATCATCGCGCGGCGGCAGAGCTATCACGGCAACACGCTGGGCGCGCTGGCAGTCGGTGGCAATGCCTGGCGGCGCGCGCAGTTCGCGCCGCTGTTGATCGACGTCGAGCACGTCTCGCCGTGCTATGCCTACCGCGACCAGCGCAGCGACGAAACCGCCGAACAATACGGCGAGCGGCTTGCACAGGAACTGGACGCGGCCATCCTGCGCCTCGGCCCCGACTCCGTCATGGCATTCGTGGCCGAGCCGGTGGTGGGTGCGACGTCTGGCGCGGTGACCGCCGTGCCGGGGTACTTCCGCCGCATCCGCGAGGTCTGCGACCGCCACGGCGTCCTGTTTATCGCCGACGAAGTGATGTGTGGCATGGGCAGGACCGGCACGCTATACGCCGTCGAACAGGAGGGCGTGACGCCGGATCTCATCACCATCGCCAAGGGGCTGGGCGGCGGCTATCAGCCCATCGGGGCAGTCATGGCGCAACAGCACATCGTGCAGGCCATGCAGCAAGGCAGTGGCTTTTTCCAGCATGGCCACACGTATCTTGGCCACGCGCTGGCGTGCGCGGCCTCGCTGGCAGTGCAGGACGTGATCCGGCGCGACGGGCTGCTTGAGCGCGTGCGGGTGCAAGGCGCAGGCCTTGCGCAGCGTCTGCAGGCGGCGCTGGGCGAACACCCGCACGTGGGCGACATCCGCGGCCGGGGTCTCTTCATGGGCGTGGAGCTGGTTCAGGACCGCGCCACCAAGCAGCCCTTCGATCCCGAATTGACACTGCATGCGCGGATCAAGCGCGAGGCGATGGCGCGGGGTTTGATGGTGTATCCGATGGGCGGCACCCTCAATGGACGACAGGGCGATCACGTCCTGCTCGCGCCGCCCTTCATCATTTCCGACGACGAACTGGATCAACTGACGGAACGGCTGACCGGCGCCATCGACGCCGCGATCGCGCAGACGCGGGGTTAGGCGTCCCCCGCAACGGCCGCCGGGCGGCGATCCTCCGCCCCGCGCCGCCTGATCAGCCTGCGCCCGCCCGCCGCCAGGGCGGGCGCGCGCCGATGGTGAGCGCGCGCAGGAACCATTCCACGGGTCCATAGGCGTGATGTCGCAGCCACCAGGCAGACAACGGCAACTGGGCGGCAAAGATGGCCACCGCAATCAGCAACGCAGCCAGGGGCGTCACGGCGGCGTACAGCCGCAGGCCCCACGCCGTGAAGAGAAACGCGCAGACCACCGACTGCATCAGGTAGTTGCTCAGCGCCATCCGCCCGGCCGGTGCCAGCCAGACCCCAAGGCGCTCGCCCGGCCCCGTGCGGAGCGCCAGCAGGAACGCCGCCCCGTACGACAGGCTCAGGAGCGGCGCGGTGAACAGGCCCACGGCCAGGCCCGGCAATTCCCACATCACGCGCGCCTGCGGCAAGGCGCTGGTGGCATACGCCGCGGCGCCGGCCAGTCCGGGCAGGACGCACAGTGCGCACAGCAGTCCCAGGGCGCGGCGCGAGCGCCAGGGATCCGCCAGCGCATTGCGCCGCCCCAACGCATACCCGGCCAGGAACATGGCGAAGACGAACGGCCCTTGCACGAACAGCACCGTGAACCAGATGGCTTCGGTGAGTTCCTTGATGTGCTGCGCGATCGTGGTGCCCACGGTGCCGCGGTACGCCTCGATGGACGCCAGCGCGTCGGCCTTGTACTGCAGCGCGCAGCCGGCCGGAACGGGGTTCAGAAAGCTCAACGCGCCCAGAATCCCCCACACCGCCGACGCCAGCGCGATCAGCCACAGGGCAACGCGCAGCGCCCGGCCCGGGTCCATGCGCCGGCATAACAGCAGCGCAAGGCCCAACAACGCGTAGGTGACCAGGATGTCGCCCTGGTAGAACAGGATGGCGTGCACCATGCCCAAGGCCGCCAGTCCCAATAACCGGCGCAGAAAGCGCGGTGCGAAGGCCGCGTCGGCGCGCTCGGCCGCCGACATCTGCAGCGTGAAGCTGTAGCCGAACAGGAAGGAAAACAGCAGGTAGAACTTGGTTTCGAACAACCAGGCGACCAGCCAGCGGACCGTCACGTCCACGGGGCTGGAATACACCGGATCCGGCACGCCCCCGCCATAGAACGGAAAGGCGAAGACGTTGATATTGACGACCAGGATGCCGAAGAGCGCGAAGCCGCGCAGGGCATCGACGTGCGCAAGGCGCGGCCGGGCGGCGAGGTCGATGCTCATGCGGGCCTCTGGAAGGCAACCCGGCGGCGCAAGTGGCGCGCGCCGCCGGGCGTGTTCGGCGTCAGGCGGCGCGCAGGCGTCAACCCAGCACCGGCGACAGCAACGGCTGCTTGGGCCGCACGTCCAGCGCGCGGCCCTTGCGGGCCCGCTTGCCGACGTAGACGGCCAGGTCCGCACCCGCCAGGATGTCCTCGGTCATCTTGTTGCGATAGATGCCGGTGGCGCGCAAGCCCTTCGGGCCGATCGGCACGGTCTGGTCGAGCTTGTCCGCACCGTCCAGTCCCATCAGGATGGTGCCGCGTCCGCCGCCCGACAGCGACTTGACCTCGTCCAGGCCGAAGACCAGGAACTTGCCCTTTTGCGACAGCAGCGCCAGTTGCTGGGCGCCCGCAAACAGCGGCACCGGACGCAGCAGTTCGTCGCCCGTTTCCAGCGTGATGAACTGCTTGCCCGCGCGCTGGCGGCTGACCATGTCGGACAGCTTGGCCGCGAAGCCATAACCGCCGCGGGTTGCCAGCAGCCAGCGGCTGTCGGCCGAGGCAGCGATCGTATGGACGATGCGCGTGCCGGATTCCAGGTCGATCATCGTGGTGACCGGCTGGCCGTCGCCACGCGCCGACGGCAGTCCGGACACCGGCACCGAGTAGACCCGCCCATTGTCGCCGACCGCAATCAGCGTGTCGGTGGTGCGGCACTCGAAGGCGCCGTACAGGTCGTCGCCCTGCTTGAAGCCGAATTGCGAAGCGTCGTGGCCGTGGCCCTGACGCGCACGCAGCCAGCCCTTCTGCGACACGACCACGGTGACCGGCTCGTCCAGCACCTTGGTTTCCAGCACGGCGCGCTCGGCGGTTTCGATCAGGGTGCGGCGCTCGTCGCCATATTGCTTGGCGTCGGCTTCGATTTCCTTGATCAGCAGGCGCTTGAGCGTCGTGGGGTTGTCCAGCAGCTCCTGCAGCGAGATCTGCTCCTTGCGCTTGTCGGCCAGTTCCTGCTCGATCTTGAAGCCTTCCAGGCGCGCCAATTGGCGCAGGCGCATTTCCAGGATGTCTTCGGCCTGGCGCTCGGACAGCTGGAAGCGTTCCATCAGGGCGGCGCGGGGCTCGTCGGATTCGCGGATGGTCTGGATGACCTCGTCCACGTTCAGGTAGACGACCATGCGGCCTTCCAGCACATGGATGCGGTCGATGACCTTATCCAGGCGGAAGCGCGTGCGGCGCACGACGGTGTTGGTGCGGAATGCCAGCCACTCGACCAGGATGTCGCGCAGGCCCTTCTGGCGCGGCCGGCCGTCGGTGCCGATGCACACCAGGTTGACGCTGGCGCTGCCTTCCATGCTGGTCTGCGCCAGCAACGTGTTGACGAACTCGTCGCGGTCCACCCGCGAAGTCTTGGGTTCGAAGACCAGGCGCACCGCGGCGTCCTTGCCGGATTCGTCGCGCACGGCATCCAGCAGGTTCAGCATCACGGCCTTGGCCTGCGTCTGCTCGGGCGTCAGGCTCTTCTTGCCCGTCTTGACCTTGGGATTGGTGATTTCCTCGATTTCTTCCAGCACCTTCTGGCCGGACGTGCCCGGGGGCAGCTCGTTGACGACCAGTTGCCACTGGCCGCGCGCCAGTTCTTCAAACTGCCAGCGCGCGCGCACCTTGAGCGAGCCGCGGCCCCCTCCGTAGATCTGCGCGATATCGGCAGCCGGGGTGATGATCTGTCCGCCGCCCGCGAAGTCCGGGCCGGGGATCATGGCGTACAGCTCCGCGTCCGGCAACTGCGGCTGCTTGATGAGCGCCACGCAGGCCTGGGCGACTTCGCGCAGGTTGTGCGGCGGAATCTCGGTGGCCATGCCAACGGCGATGCCCGACGCGCCGTTCAGCAGCATCACGGGCAGCCGCGCCGGCAGCATCTGCGGCTCTTGCTGGCTGCCGTCGTAGTTGGGCACGAAATCGACGGTGCCCTCGTCCAGCTCGTCGAGCAACAGCTTGGCAATGGGCGTGAGCCGCGCTTCCGTGTAACGCATGGCGGCGGCGTTATCGCCGTCGCGCGAACCGAAGTTGCCCTGGCCGTCGATCAAGGGATAGCGCAACGAGAAATCCTGCGCCATGCGGACCATCGCGTCGTACGCGGCCTGATCGCCATGCGGATGATATTTACCCAGCACGTCGCCCACGACGCGCGCGGATTTGACGGGCTTGGCGCCGGAGCCCAGCCCCATCGCCTGCATCGCAAACAGGATGCGGCGCTGAACGGGCTTCTGCCCGTCGCCCACGTCGGGCAGCGCGCGGCCGCGCACCACGGAAACCGCGTAGTCCAGATAGGCCTGTTCCGCGTAGCGCGCCAGCGTGATGGCGGCGTTGCCGTCACCGTCGCCGTCGCCGCCGGGCGGGTTGGAGTCAAACAGGCCGGGTTGATTGCTGTCGGTCATGATGGTTTCAGGTAAACAAATTCTTCGAAACGGCGTCAATGCGCCTCAGGCGGACGGGGCCATGAGCTGGGTGTCGGCAACGTGCGCGCGGATCTGGGCGCGCACGGCTTGCAGCGTGGCGGCGTCCTGCCCGCGCTTGGGGATGATCACGCCCTGCAGGGTGCCGAGGATGACGTAGAGATGTTCGGGGGTTTCTTCGACCCGCCGCACGTCGGTCCACGCCATCTGCCCGGAAGCAGAGGCGGTGCTGTCGGTGACGCCGTCGGGGCCGAAATCAAGTTCGTGCCGACCCAGATACAGGGTGTCCGGCTGCTTGGCCAGCATGCGGCGCGTGTTCATCCGCACGAGTCCGGGCAGCACGTATTCGTAGGCCAGGGCCAGCAGCGCGAGGATGCCCAGCCCGACCGCCAGCCCCTGGAAGTACACCGGCAGGATCGCGCCCCAATTGGGACCCTTGCCGTCCCAGGTCTGCCAGATAAGGTACGCGAGCAGCGCGACGATCATCAGGATGCCGAAGCGCAAATGAGACCGGTAGCGGCGGCGGCGAAGTTCCGGCCGTTTGTACACATAGGCGGCAAAATCCGCGTAGTCGTCGGCGGTCAGGTCGACGACCATGCGGGCTTGCCCGGGCGCGGACGGCGTCATCAGATGTCGAGCTCCGCCAGGTTGCCCTTTTCTTCGATCCACGCGCGGCGTTGCGAGGACTCGCCCTTGCCCATCAGCATGTCGAACATGCGGGTGGTGTCGTCGGGCGTCTGGTCGCCGTAGCCCACCGGCAGCAGGCGGCGCGTGTCCGGGTTCATGGTGGTTTCCCACAGTTGCTCGGGGTTCATTTCGCCCAGGCCCTTGAACCGGCTGACGGCCCACGCGCCTTCCCGCACGCCTTCCTTGCGCAGCTTGTCCTGCGCGGCCTCAAGTTCGCCTTCATCAAGACAGTAGATCTTGCGCGCGGGACGCTTGCCTTGCGCGGGCACATCCAGGCGGAACAGCGGCGGCTTGGCGACGTACACGTTGCCAGCCTCGACGAGCTTGGGGAAATGCCGGTAGAACAGCGTCAGCAGCAGCACCTGGATGTGCGAGCCGTCGACGTCCGCGTCCGACAGGATGCAGATGCGGCCGTAGCGCAGGCCGGACAGGTCGGGCGTATCGTTGGGACCGTGAGGGTCGACGCCGATGGCCACGGAAATGTCGTGGATCTCGTTGTTGGCAAAAAGACGGTCGCGGTCGACTTCCCAGGAATTGAGTACCTTGCCGCGCAGCGGCAGGATGGCCTGGAATTCCTTGTCGCGGCCCATCTTGGCCGAGCCGCCGGCCGAGTCGCCCTCGACCAGGAACACTTCGGTGCGCGTGGCGTCGCTGGACTCGCAGTCAGTCAGTTTGCCGGGCAGCACCGCCACGCCGGAACTCTTGCGCTTTTCGACTTTCTGGGCCGAACGCTGGCGCGCCTGCGCCTGCCGGATGGCCAGTTCCGCGAGCTTCTTGCCGTATTCGACGTTGCTGTGCAGCCAGAGGTCGAGCGCGCTCTTGGAAAAACCGCCCACCAGCCGCACGGCGTCGCGGCTGTTCAGGCGTTCCTTGATCTGGCCCTGGAATTGCGGGTCCAGCACCTTGGCCGACAGCACGAAGCTGGCGCGGGCGAACACGTCTTCGGGAAGCAGCTTCACGCCCTTGGGCAGCAGGCTGTGCAGTTCGGCAAAGCCCTTGACCGCGCCGAACAGGCCTTCGCGCAGGCCGGACTCATGCGTGCCGCCGGCCGGCGTGGGAATGAGGTTGACGTAGGACTCGCGTACCGCGTTGCCGTCGTCGGTCCAGGCCACCACCCATTGGGCGCCCTCGCCTTCGGCGAAGTTTTCGTGGTCGGCGCCCGCGTACTGTTCGCCTTCGAAGAACGGCACCATCAGTTCGGCGCCCGCCAGGGCCTCGGCCAGGTAGCCGCGCAGGCCGTCCTGATACTGCCAGGTCTTGGTGTCGTTGGTTTTCTCGTTGACGAGCGTGACCTTCACGCCCGGCAGCAGCACGGCCTTGCTGCGCAGCAGATGCGTCAGCTCGCCCAGCGGGATATTGGGGCTGTCGAAGTATTTGGCGTCCGGCCAGACGCGCACGCGGGTGCCGGACTTCTTGCGGCCGCCCTGATCGTAGGGCGCCAGGGGTTCGGCGACGTCGCCGCCCTTGAACACCAGGCGGCTCACGGCGTTGTCGCGCCAGACGATGACCTCCAGGCGGGTGGCGAGCGCGTTGGTGACGGACACGCCGACGCCGTGCAGGCCGCCCGAGAAGGCGTAGGCGCCGCCGCCCGCCTTGTCGAACTTGCCGCCCGCATGCAGGCGCGTGAACACGAGTTCGACGACGGGCGCGTTTTCTTCGGGGTGCAGGCCGACGGGAATGCCGCGGCCGTCGTCCTCGACGGACACGCTGCCATCTGCATGCAGCGTGACCTGGATCTGTTTGCCGTAGCCGGCCAGGGCCTCGTCTGCGGCGTTATCAATGACCTCCTGCACGACGTGCAGGGGGTTTTCGGTGCGGGTGTACATGCCCGGGCGCTGCCGCACGGGTTCCAGCCCCTTCAGGACGCGGATGGACGCCTCGTTGTAACGTGGAGTGGCCAAGTTATCCCCAACATCTGTGGAAAAAAACCGACATTTTACGGATAAGCCTAGATTCTGCGCGGCTCCGGGTGGGATGCGCACGACCTGACCAGGTCCGATTTCGGTAGGATGATGACAGTCACAACCGCCGATCCGGGCTTTGACTTCCCGGACCGCGACAGCTGCGCCGCAACATCCTACACAAAAACCTGCAAACCCTGTTGTTATTAACAGTGGTATGCCTGTTGTTATTGACAGTGGTATGCTTGAGTCCATTCCACAAACAAGAACAAGGCAAGGCGCGTTTTCACGCGCCTTTTGCTGCCGAACCGAGAATCACCATCATGAGCGACCAAATCAAGAACGTCAGTGACGCCAGCTTCGATGCCGATGTGTTGAAATCCGGCCAGCCGGTGCTGGTGGACTACTGGGCTGCCTGGTGTGGCCCCTGCAAGATGATCGCCCCGATCCTGGAAGAAGTCGCCACCGAATACGCTGGCCGTCTGACGATCGCCAAGCTGAACGTGGACGAGAACCAGGGCACCGCCACCAAGTACGGCATCCGCGGCATTCCGACCCTTATGCTCTTTAAAGACGGCCAAGCTGCCGCCACCAAAGTTGGCGCGCTGTCGAAGTCGCAACTCACCGCATTCCTGGACGGCGCGTTGTAAATCGCGTGCTGTAAACGAGGGCGCCGCCGCATAGGCGGCGCTCATTCAGTACCGCGCGAGCCCGTCCGTGGCACGCCGCCAGACCCTCCTTTACTTTTCCCCCAACACTCACCGCGATGCACCTCAACGAACTGAAGGCGCTGCACGTCTCGCAGCTGCTCGAAATGGCCGCTGGCCTGGAAATCGAGAACGCCAACCGCCTGCGCAAGCAGGAACTGATGTTCGCCATCATGAAGCGGCGCGCCAAGCAGGGCGAGCAGATCTTCGGCGACGGCGTTCTTGAAGTCCTGCCCGACGGCTTTGGTTTCCTGCGTTCGCCGGAAACCTCGTATCTGGCCAGCACCGACGACATCTATATTTCTCCGTCGCAGATCCGCCGTTTCAATCTGCACACCGGCGATTCCATCGAAGGCGAAGTGCGCACCCCCAAGGATGGCGAGCGCTACTTTGCCCTGGTGAAGGTGGACAAGGTCAACGGCGTGGCCCCTGAGGCGATCAAGCATCGCATCATGTTCGAGAACCTGACGCCGCTGCATCCGAATCGCGTCATCCGCCTGGAACGCGACATCAAGAGCGAGGAAAACCTCACCGGCCGGATCCTCGACGTCTTCGCCCCCATCGGCATGGGCCAGCGCGGCCTGATCGTCGCCAGCCCCAAGTCCGGCAAGACGGTGATGATGCAGCACATCGCGCATGCCATCACCACCAACTATCCCGATGCGGTCATGATCGTCCTGCTGGTCGACGAACGCCCGGAAGAAGTGACCGAAATGCAGCGCACCGTGCGCGGTGAAGTGGTGGCGTCGACCTTCGACGAACCCGCCACGCGTCACGTGCAAGTGGCCGAAATGGTCATCGAAAAGGCCAAGCGCCTGGTCGAAATGAAGAAGGACGTCGTGATCCTGCTGGACTCGATCACCCGTCTGGCCCGCGCCTACAACACCGTCGTGCCGGCTTCCGGCAAGGTGCTGACCGGCGGTGTGGACGCCAACGCCCTGCAACGCCCCAAGCGTTTCTTCGGCGCGGCGCGTAACCTGGAAGAAGGCGGCTCGCTGACCATCCTGGGCACCGCGCTGATCGAAACCGGCAGCCGAATGGATGAAGTCATCTATGAAGAATTCAAGGGCACCGGCAACTCCGAAGTCCACCTCGAGCGCCGCCTCGCAGAAAAACGCGTCTACCCGTCCATCAACCTGAACAAGTCGGGCACCCGCCGCGAAGAGCTGCTGATCGCCCCCGACCTGCTCCAGAAGGTGTGGGTGCTGCGCAAGTTCATTCACGACATGGACGAAGTCCAGTCCATGGAGTTCATCCTGGACAAGATGCGCGCCACCAAGACCAACGCCGAATTCTTCGACATGATGAAGAAGAAGTAAGCGCAACGTCCGCGCCAAAGAAAGCCGCCCTTGCCAAGGGCGGCTTTTTTCATGGGCGGCGGCTCAATGTTCGATGAATTCCGGCATCCGGCGCGGCGTGGCATTCGCGGGGCGCGGCGTCTGCTTGGCCGGTTCCTTGCCGGCTTCGATCGGCTCGATGCTGGGATCGTCCCAGCTGCCTGTGACGGCGTATTCCATGGTCATCGCGCGGGCGAGCGGCTGCTTGAGCAACCATTGCGTGACAAAAGCGCCCAGGCCGATCAGCGGATTGACCGCCAGGGCGGTAACCATCGCCGCGCCGCTGGCGTCCAGATTCGGAATCACCACCGCTTTCATGTCCCAGCGTTCCTTGACGAGGTTCACGCCTCCGGCCAGGACGATGGCCGCGACCGGCCCGTTGATCTTGTAGCCTTCGGTGGTCAGCATGCCGTCGGCCACCTTCACGTTCCCGCGAATGGTGTCGAACGGAAAGCCGTCGCGCAGCAGGTTGGTGGGATTGACGTCCAGCCGTGCCAACCGCTGCAGCGATTGCAGCGACAGCAACTCCAAGAGGCGCGCGGTGCGGGAATTCACGTGCATGAAGCGGCCGTTGTCCAGGCTGACGACCACGTCCCCCACCACGTCGGCAATGTTGTGAGTCCACGGCAGATTGCGCCAGGTCGCCTTGCCCTGGATCGTTCCCTTGCCGTTGGACACCACGTTCTCGAAGCCGATCCGGCCCATGAAGTCACCGACGTTCTCCAGCTTCAGCAACGCGTCGACGGTCAGGCCGCGGTTCGGACCTTCCAGCCCCCAACTCCCCGTGGCGTTCAGGGCCGCCGAATCGTTGGTGATGGACAGCTTGTCCAGCCGCCACTGCCGTCCGCGTTCCAGATTGGTGCCCGTGACCTGAAGCGCCCCCAGGTTCTTGCCGTACAGCATGAACTGGTTGGCTTGCAGGTCGATGGCGGGGATGTCGGACAGGTCGTTGCCGGACGCCAGCGCCTTGTCGGCCTGATTGGCGTCGCCCTCGCCCGCGATCGACAGATGTTTCAGGCGAGCGGTGATCTGGCCGGCGATGGCGCCCTGCGCCTCACGCCACTCCAGCGTGCCCGCCGCCTGCCGCGATTCCAGTTCGACGCGCCAGCGCGCCGGCGCGGGACGCGTGGCGTACAGCGTCAGGTCATTGAAGGTGAAACCGCTGGCGTGCAGCACGCTGGCCGCCAGGCTGATGCGCTCGGGCTGCGGCAGGATGGGCTTGGCGGGCGGCCTGCCCTTGACGGGCGGCTCGTCGAATCCGTCCGAAACCTTTTCCCAGCCGTCCATGTCCAGCTCGGGCAGGCTGGCGTTCAGGCTCAGCCCGCGTTCCGGCAGGCTGGCTGGCCGCCCGACGCCCAGCGCCCCGCGCGAAAAATACGACGACGAGCCATCGGCCGGGTCCCGCTCGAACAACGCATTCACGTTGTCGCCCAGGCTGGCCGTGAGCCAGCGCCGGTCGCGCGCGCCGCGGTCCTGTGCCGGCGACCATTGCAGCTTCAACAGCTGCGCGGACTTGGCGGGTTTGCCGGCCGGCGCGGGCATGTCGATCGCCATGCCGACCAGGTCGGACTCGGCCGAGATGTCGATTGCACCGCCCTTCAGGTAGATCAGCCGGCCCTTGTACGCCGCACGGCCGGTAAAGCGCGACATCGACGGCGCGCGGCTCAACTGCGACAGGCCGGGCCCCGATAGCGTGCCGTCAAAACGCAGCGCGTCCGTGCCTTGCGCCAGCGTGCCGTAGATGTTGACGGGGCCGCCCAGGAACTGCGCGCGGATGCCCTTGGTCTGCACGCCTTTTTCCGAGAATTCCAGATCACCGTGGATCTGGCTGAGCACCGGAATCTCGGGCATGAAGCTGAACGAATTGTCCGAGAACTTGATGCGCCCCACCACTTGCGTGTCATCGGTGTTGAGCAGCGGCACGGTCAGATCGAGCGGCATGCGCCAGTCACCGGTGCCGTGCGCCTCGTCCAGCGCCCCGTCCAGCAGCTCGCCCAGCGGAGAATTCGCCGCCAGCGCCAGGTACGCCGCCACCGGCCCGGAGGTGTCGCCAGTGACGCGAAGCTGTGAGTCGTGCTCCATGTTCGGAATGGCGGCTTTCACCTTGCCCAGCGTGACGGTATGTCCCTGCCCGGTATGGGCCACAGCGCCGCCCGCGCTATCCAGCGCGAGGCTCACCTTGTCGATGCGAAAACTGCCCGACAGGTTTTCAAGCATCGGCCAGCCCTTGTGGTGCTTGCGCGCCGGCGCGTAATCGACCTTGGCGCCGGAATAGTTGCCGGCGATGACGAACTCGCCGGTCGAGCCCGGTGCGCCATACGGAAAGTCGTCCAGATCGCCCTTGAGCGTGATGGCCGCCGAATGCATCTGCCCGGCGGGCAGGCCGGTCGCCAGCCATTCACGGGCGTCCGCATTCACCTCGAGCGGCAGATACCGGTGAATGGCCGACATCGACCCGCGGACCATCGTGCCGCGCACGTCGACGCTGCCCGCCGCGGTCTTGCCTTCGGGCCGCCATTGGCCTTGCAGGCGTGCTTCCAGGTCTTCATTGGCAAGGCGCAACTGCGCCACGTCCACGAACCAATGCGCTGGATCCGGCCCCTTGACCTGGGCATCGAGCTCCAGGTCGTCGGCCCGTAGCGTCGGCGTCTCGAAGACGCCGGGCAGCGTCACGCGCAGTTGATGCACCGCGCCCTTGACGGCCACGTCAGGCGCGCCCTTGCTGCGCCCCAGCGGCACGCCTTCGATCTTCACGTAATCGCCAGGCCACACGGAAAAGCGCAACTGCCCCGAGCCGCTCTGGACAGCGGGGCCGTCCGGCGCCGAAATCCAGGACACGCCGCGCACGGCGACATCGCTGGTCAGTTCGGTGAACTTGCCATGATCCAATTGCCACCACGCCCGAGCCGCCAGCCGGCCGGCGACCGCGGGCACGTCGATCCACGGCGCCCAGGCCTGCGGCTCCACGTCGTCGGCCTGCGCAAAAATCTGGCCGCTCCAGTTGGCGGGCTTTTTGGCGTCGACGCCAAACAGTCCACGGTTGAATTCCCCGCGCAGTTCCAGCTTATGCGCCAGCGCGGGCCCTGCGGAGGCCTGCAGCACGAACCGGTGCGACAGGCTGCCATTACGCACCAGGAAGTCGACGCCTTCCAGTGTCAGTTCCGGCGCCTGGCGCAATTCGTCCTGCCAGCGCAGCGTGGCGTCGCTGACCAGCAGCTCGCGCTGCGCCGCCAGCCAGCGCAGGCCCGGATGATTGAGGTCGGAGGCATGGTCGCTCGCATTCAGGTCGATGTCCTGACCGGCGACCCACAGATGATTGGACGCGTCCCGCCGCAGCGTGAGTTCCGGCTTTTCCAGCCGCAGCCGCACCAGCGTGGGCGACAGCGACAGCAGGCTGCGCCATGCCACGACCGCGGACACGGACGGCAGGCTCAATACCGGATCGGCCTCGTCGTCGTAGACCTGGACGGCAGCGAGATCGAGCCTGGGATTGAGCCCTTGCCAGTTCGCCTTGATCGCGCCGATCGTAACGCGGGCGCCCAACGCCTGGCTGGCGTAGGCTTCGATCTGAGGGCGCCACTGATCCACCCGCGGGAGGACCCAGTAGCGCACGCCCAGAAACCCGATGGCGACGACGCCATAGACGGTCAGCGCGGCCCAGTACAGGCTGCGGAGCACTTTTTTTGGAACAGACACGGATCAGTGGGCAGGAGGAGATGTCTTGCAGTATCGTCCCCACTTATACCTGAAACACGTCCATCCGTCTGCCGCCCTTTGCACCATGTCGAAACCATCCTTGATCGCTCCCGCCCTCGCCTGGTCCGGCCATCTGCGCCGCCGCCTGGACGCCCACCCGGACCTGGCCGCCTGGTTGGACGAGGCCGTGAAACACCCCGTGACACCCGACCTGATGGCGCAATGGCAGAACGAACTGGCCGGCCCCGCCTCGGCCGCCTCCGCCGCCTTGCCGGTGGACGTCTGCCGCATGGTGCTGCGCAAGCTGCGCGAACGCGTCTTCAGCGTGCTGATCGTGCGCGACCTGACCGGGCAAGCGCCGCTTGAAGAGGTGGTGGGCGCCATGACCACGCTGGCGGACATGGCAGTGGCTGCCGCCTACCGCAGCGTGGCGGCGGAACTGTCGGCCGTGCACGGCATGCCGCGCGACCCGGCCACCGGCAAACCGCAGGAGATGCTCATCGTCGGCATGGGCAAGCTGGGCGGCTGCGAACTGAACGTTTCGTCCGACATCGACCTCATCATGCTGTACGGCGAAGAAGGCGAAACCGACGGCCCGCGCCGCATCAGCCATCACGAGTTCTACGGGCGCCTGACCCGCCGGATGATGCCGGTCCTGTCCGAGGTGGACGCCAACGGCCAGGTGTTCCGCACCGACCTGCGCCTGCGCCCGGACGGCGACGCCGGTCCGCTGGCCTGGAGCCTGGATGCCCTGGAGCACTACCTGATCGGCCAGGGCCGCGAATGGGAGCGCTATGCATGGCTGAAGGCGCGGCTGATGCCCGCGCAGGCGTTCGAAGACAGCGACAGCGCCGCGCAGGCCCGGCAACTGGAAAGCCTGCGCGTGCCCTTCGTCTACCGCAAGTATTTCGATTTTGACGCGCTGGCCGCGCTGCGCGCGCTGCGCGAGCGCATCCGCCAGGACTGGCAGCGCCGCGCGTCGGCGCGCAATGGCATCGACAGCGCCAACAACATCAAGCTGGGCGACGGCGGCATCCGCGAGATCGAGTTCGTGGTGCAGCTTGCGCAATTGATTCGCGGCGGCCGCATGCCGGCGCTGCAAAAGCGGGGGCTGCTGGAAGCGCTGCATGCCGAGTGCGTGGCGGGTCTGATCCCCGAGGACGATGCCCGCCGGCTGGAAGAGGCCTATCGTTTCCTGCGCCGCACCGAGCATGCGCTGCAGTACCGCGAAGACGAGCAGACCCACCTCTTGCCCGGCGACCCCGACCTGCGGGCCGCCCTGGCCGCGGCGCTGGGGATGACCGCCGAAGACTTTGAAAGCACCTTGGCGGCACACCGCGAGTTCGTGTCGCAGACCTTCCGCAACGTGTTCCGCATGGTCGGCATGGGCGAGGAAGAAGCCGCACCCGCCACCGCCCCGGACGCCACCGCAGACGCCACGCCGTCCAGCGAGCCCGAGCCTGACAGCGAATGCGAACTGAGCGAGCAGATCCGCCAGGCGTTCGGCAACGATGCAGACGATCTGCTGCGCCGCGCCGAGACGCTATCGGGCAGCCATCGCGTGCGCAGCCTGCCGGAAAGCAGCCGCCGCCGTATGGAGGTTCTGCTGCCGGCCGCCCTGCGCGCCGCGCTGCAGACGCCGGCGCCGCATGAAGCGGCGGTGCGCCTGTTCGACCTGATCGAAAAGATTGCGCAACGCAGCGCGTACCTTGCCTTGCTTGCCGAGTATCCGGACACGCTGGCGCGCGTGGCGCGCATGGTGGCCGCCAGTCCGTGGGCCGCGCAGTACCTGACGCAGCATCCGCTGCTGCTCGACAGCCTGATCGACTGGCGCACGCTCTTCGAGCCGCTCGACTTCGGCCAGATTGCCCGGCAGCTCACCGCAGATATGGACGCCTGCCGCCTGCCGGACGGCGATCCGGACGTCGAACGCCAGATGAACCTGATGCGCGACGTGCAGCGCCAGGCCAGCTTCCAATTGCTGGCGCAGGACCTGGAAGGCGAGCTCACCGTCGAAAAGCTGGCCGACCAGTTGTCGGCGCTGGCCGACCTGCTGCTTACCGAAACCATCCGTCGCGCCTGGCCGCTCGTGAACAAGGTCCCGGGCGCCGAGCCGCACTTTGCCGTCATCGCGTACGGCAAGCTGGGCGGCAAGGAACTGGGCTATGCGTCCGATCTTGACCTGGTGTTTCTGTTCGACGACCCGCGCGACGACGCGGCGGAGGTCTACGCCAAGCTGGGACGGCGCATGTCGTCCTGGCTGTCGACCATGACGTCCTCGGGCCGGCTGTACGAAACCGACCTGCGCCTGCGGCCCGACGGCGACGCGGGGCTGCTGGCGGTCTCGCTGGAGGCCTTCGAGCAATACCAGCACAAGCACGCCTGGGCGTGGGAACACCAGGCGCTGACCCGGGCGCGTTTCGCGGCGGGCGACGCCAACCTGGGCGAGCGCTTTGAGAAGATCCGCGAGGACATCCTGGTGGCGCCGCGCGACACGGCCGCGTTGCGCAACGAGGTGCTGGCGATGCGCGAAAAGATCAATGCCGGCCATCCCAACACCACCGACCGCTTCGATCTGAAGCACGATCGCGGCGGCATGGTCGACGTGGAATTCGTGACGCAGTACCTGGTGCTGTGCCACGCGGGCACGCATCCGGTGCTGGTGCGCAACCTGGGCAACATCGCGCTGTTGCGCCTGGCCGGCGAAGCCGGGCTGATCCCGCCGGACCTGGCGGCGCGGTCGGGCGACGCCTACCGCACGCTGCGGCGCGTCCAGCACCAATTGCGTCTTCAGGGTGTGGAAAAGGCCCGCGTGGCGCCCGACCAGCTGCAGTCAGAACGGGCCGCAGTCCGCGAGCTCTGGACGACGGTGCTGGGCTGATGGCAACTCGTCGTAAAATAAGGGTTTTTCCGCTGTTGCCTGACCGCCATGTCTGAACTCGTCCGCCCCAAACTCGACCTGCCCGCCGGCCGCAGCAAGGTGCTGATGCATTCGTGTTGCGCGCCCTGTTCCGGCGAGGTCATGGAGGCCATGACGGCCTCCGGGATCGATTACGCGATCTACTTCTACAACCCGAACATCCATCCGGTCAAAGAGTACGAAATCCGCAAGCAGGAGAACATCCGCTTCGCCGAGCAGCACGGCATCGAATTCATCGACGCCGACTACGACATGGACAACTGGTTCGAGCGCGTCAAGGGCATGGAAAACGCGCCCGAACGCGGCGAGCGCTGCACGGCCTGCTTCGACATGCGCTTCGAGCGCACCGCGCTTTACGCGCACGAGCATGGCTTTGACACCATCACCAGCTCGCTCGGGATCTCGCGCTGGAAGGACATGAACCAGATCAACGGCTGCGGCGAACGCGCCGCCGCGCGCTACGACGACCTGATCTACTGGACCTACAACTGGCGCAAGGGCGGCGGTTCGGCGCGCATGATCGAAATCAGCAAGCGCGAGAACTTCTACCAGCAGGAATACTGCGGCTGCGTCTACTCGCTGCGCGATACCAACCGCCATCGCCGCTCGCAGGGCCGCGAACGCATTCACATCGGCGTCAAGTTCTACGGCAAGGAAGACCTGATCAACGAAGAAAATCTCTGATCAGCGGGCGGTGCGCTCCGCACCGCCCATAAAAAAGCCTGGCAGTCCGCGCATCGCGCGTCCTCCAGGCCCGCTGCGGCGCCCCACGGGGCGCCGCAATGCTTTGTGTTGCGATCAGTCCAGCGTCAGCACCGTCGCGCCCGTCGTCTTGCGCGAAGCCAGCGCCGTCTGCGCCTCGCCCGCCTGCTCCAGCGTGTAGCGCTGGTCGATGCGGACCTTGATCTTCTTCTTGAGCACCAGGTCGAACAGTTCTTCGGAAGCCGACTGCAGCTTTTCCAGCGTGTTCACGTGGATGCCCAGCGAGGGGCGCGTCACGTACAGGCTGCCCTTCTGGTTCAGGACGGCCAGGTTCACGCCTGCCACGGGACCCGAGGCGTTGCCGAAGCTGACCATCAAACCGCGCGGCTCGATGCAGTCCAGCGAGGTTTCCCACGTGTCCTTGCCCACGCCGTCATACACCACGGGCACCTTCTTGCCGCCCGTCAGTTCCAGCACGCGCTCGACCACGTTTTCACGCGAATAATCAATGGTTTCCCAGGCGCCGTTCTCGCGCGCCAGTTCCGCCTTTTCCGGGCTGGAGACCGTGCCGATCAACTTGACGCCGAGCGCCTTGGCCCATTGGCAAGCGATCAGACCGACACCGCCAGCCGCGGCATGGAACAGGATGGTCTCGCCGCCCTGCAGGCGGTACGTCTGGCGGAACAGGTACTGCACCGTCAGGCCCTTGAGCATCAGCGCGGCCGCTTCATCGAATTCAATGCCCTTGGGCACCTTGACGACCTGCAGGGCCGGCACGTTGCGAGCCTTGGCATAGGCGCCGATGGGGCTCTGGCCGTAGGCCACGCGGTCGCCCTTCTTCAGGTGCTTGACGTCAGCGCCCACAGCGGTCACCACGCCAGCGCCCTCGAAACCCAGGCCGTGCGGCAGCGGATGCGGATACAAGCCCGTGCGGAAATAGATATCGATGAAGTTCAGACCGGCAGCGTGCTGCTCGATCGTGACTTCGTTGGCGGCCGGCGGCGGCACTTCCACCTCAACCAGCTTCAAAACTTCAGGACCACCGTGCTGCTCGATACGAATTGCCTTGACGAGATTGCTGGCCATGCTGGCCTCCTTTCATTGGAAATAATGCGAATTGACCAAAAATGCAGACTTCACCGCGTGGACTGCCTGTCGTCCTGCGCGGGCGGCGTGCGCATGGCGCCGCCCCCCATCAACGCAAACACCCCCGCCAGCACCAGGACGGTTCCGCCCATCTGCCACACGGTGATGGGCTCGTCCAGGAACCACGAGGCCAGGAACAGCACCGACACCGGTCCCACCATGCCCAGCAGCGAAGCAGTGGGTGCGCCGATCAGCGACACTGCCCACATCAGCATGAATACCGGCACCACCGTGTTCAGCGTGGCGTGAATGATGGAATAGCCATAGACCGCGGCGGGCTGGATCAGCATCGACGGCGGGTGCACGACAAAGAACTGGATGATGCAGGCCACGCACGACACCAGCATGGCATACGCCACCAGCCGCGTCGGGCCGATCCGCTTGATCAGTTCCCCGGAGCAAATCAGGTACACAGAATAGCTTGCAGCCGAGCCGAAAACGAACAAAGACCCTAACAGCACCTCGCCGCCCCCGCCGAAGGACAGGTCGTGCGCAAACACGAGCACCACGCCGGCGTACGACAGCACCATGGCCAGCCATTGCCGGCGCTCGATCGGCCGCTTGAACCAAAGGGCCGACAGCAGCACGACGAGCGAGGGAGACAGAAACAGGATCAGGCGTTCGAGGCTGGCGGTGATGTAGCGCAACCCCAGGAAGTCGAGGAAGCTGGACAGGTAATAGCCCAGAAGACCAAGCACGCACACCTGCAGGCGTTCCTTGGTGGTCATCACCACGATCTCGCCCCGCGCCGCGCGGCGCGACTGGCGCCACGCCACCACCGCGAAGAACGGCATCGCGAACAGCATCCGAAACGCGATCAGCGTGACCGCGTCGATTCCGTAGCGGTAGGTGAACTTGACGACGATGGCCTTGGCGGAAAAGAGGATGGCGCCAAGCACCGCCATGGCGATCCCGGCGGCGCGGCTGGAGGCCAGCGGGAGCGCCGTAAGCTTGGCAATACGATTCATGCGATGATTTTAAGTTCACCGCAAAAATAATTGCACGCCTTCTCTGATGCAGACCGCTTCCTTCGCAGCATGACCCGACACCGCGCCCTTACATATATCCATATTGCCGCCGTGCTATTCGGCCTGACCGGCGTGTTCGGCGAACTGATCCAGGCCAGCGCCGCCGTCATCACGCTGGGACGGGCGCTGTTCGCGGTCGTGGCGCTGGGCATCTTCGCGCGCATGCGCCGCAAGCCGCTGCTGGGCGTGCTGACCCCGGCGCAGCTGTTCGTGCTGGTCCTCGCGGGCGCGCTGCTCGCGGCGCACTGGGTCACGTTCTTCATTTCCGTGAAGGTGGGCGGCATTGCCATCGCGACGCTCGGCTTTGCCAGTTTTCCCGCCTTTATCACCCTGTTCGAAGGCCTCATCTTCCGCGAGCGCGTCCGTCTTGCCGAATGGCTGCTGCTGGGCCTGGTGACTGCCGGCCTGGTGCTCGTCACGCCTTCGTTCAACCTGGCCGACCAGGGCACCATCGGACTCGCGTGGGGCTTGCTGTCCGGCCTGAGCTTTGCGCTGCTGGCCTTGAGCAACCGCCGCTCGGCCTCCGGCATGGATCCGATGCAGGTGGCCTGCTGGCAGAACGTGGTGGTGGCGCTGGTGATGGTGCCCTTCGCGATCGGCCAACTGCCTGCCCTGCCCGCGCTGGACTGGTTCTGGCTGGCGTTGCTGGGCGTCTTCTGCACCGGGCTGTCCCATTACCTGTTCGTCTCCAGCCTGACCCGGCTGAACGCCCGCAGCGCGGGGCTGGTGATTGCGCTGGAACCGGTCTATGCCATTGCCTTCGCCTGGGTGCTGTTCAGCCAGGAGCCGACGCCGCGCATGCTGGCGGGCGCTGCGCTGATCGTGGCCGCCATCGTCTGGTCCGGTCTGCGCAAGCAGGCGCCGGCGGCCGAACCCGCGGCAAAGATACAGCCTTGACAATAACTGACTAGGCAGTAAAATGCGCCGCATGACTGCCGCGCCTTCCCTGCCCACGCCCGTATCCTCCGAGTCGCCCGACACCCCGGTCCATTACCGCAACGACACGCGTTGCATGGCCGAAGACAACGCGGGCTACCTCATCAAGCTGGCTTATCACTCCCTGAACCGCATGCTGGACCAGGAGATGGCGCCGCTTGACCTCACCGCCATGCAATGGCGTCCGCTGGCCATGGTGTTTCTGGGCCGTGCCGATACGCCCGCCGAACTGGCGCGGCTCAACGACATGGACACCGGCGCCATGACGCGTGCGCTGGACCGCCTGGAAGCCAAGGGGCTCTTGCGCCGGAACCGCAGCCAGGAAGACCGCCGCGTCGTCAAGATCGAGCTCACCGAACTGGGCGAGGCCAAGGCCCGCGAAATCCCCGCCAACATTGCCCGCGCGCTCAATCATCACCTGCGCGGCTTTTCGACCGACGAGGTCAAGCAACTCATGCACTTCATGCGACGAATGATCGCAAACGGGTCCGCGTCCGGCTCCCCGGCTGACCGCTGACCCGACGCCCCGTGCTGGAGCCGGGGTTTTTATTTGGCATAATCGTTGCCTAGGCAAATACAGATCAATCAATTACTTTCAGCTAACAGTCAGGATGAAACGCCTTTTATCTACCGCATTGGTGCTCGCCCTCGCCGGTTGCGCGCTGATGGAGCCGGCGCCCAAGCCCGTCGCCGCGCTTGATGCCGCCAAGCTCGGGCTGACCGGTCAAGCCACCGAATGGCCCGCCGCCCAATGGTGGGAACGCTACGGCGACCCGCAGCTCAACGCACTGATGACAGAAGCGCTGGCCAACAGTCCCTCGATGAGCGCCGCCCAGGCGCGCCTGGCCAAGGCCAACGCCGCCGTCGGCATCGCGCGCGCGCCGCTGCTGCCGCGCGTGGACGCGGGCTATACCCTCAATCGCGAGCACCTGTCCAAGGCCTACATCTACCCGGCGCCGCTGGGCGGCTCCGTCGTCAGCGACAACCGGCTGGCGCTGGACTTCAGCTACGAGCTCGATTTCTGGGGCAAGAACCGTTCGCGCCTGCAGTCCGCCGTGTCGCAACAGGAAGCCGCCAGCGCCGACGCGCAAGCCGCGCGCAACCTGCTCGCCAGCGCGACCGTGCGCGCCTATCTGAACCTGCAGAACGCATTTGCCCAGCGCGACGTGCTGAACCGCGTGATCGCGCAGCGCGCTGAAGTTTTGTCGCTGACCCAGGGCCGCTACTCGGCCGGGCTGGACATGCAGGTTGAAGTCAAGCAGGCCGAGTCGTCGCTGGCCTCCGGCAAGGTCGAACTGACCCAGACCGACACCACGCTCGCCCAACTGCGTAACCAGGTCGCCGCCTTGGCCGGCGCCGGCCCGCAGCGGGGACAGGATCTGGTTCAGGTGTCGCTGACCGCACCGGCCGGCGCGGTCCCGGCCAGTGTTCCGCTCGACCTGCTCGGTCACCGGCCCGACGTCACGGCCGCCCGCTGGCGCGCCGAGGCGGCGCGCCACGCCATCGACACGGCCAAGGCCGAGTTCTATCCCAACGTGAACCTCGCCGCGTTCGTCGGCTTTCAGGCGATCGGCACCGGCAACCTGCTGGGCGCCGACGCCCGCATGGCCGGCATCGGTCCGGCCATCACGCTGCCCATCTTCCACGGCGGAGAACTCAACGCCAATCTCGCGGGCCGCCGCGCCGATGCGGACCTGGCGGTGTCGGACTACAACCAGACCGTGCTGGACGCCGCACATCAGGTCGCCGACGCCCTGGACGGCCTGCGCCTGCTGGACCAGGAAAAGGCCCAGCAACGCCAGGCGCGCGAGGCCATCGAGGCCGCCTACGCCCTGGCCGTCGACCGCTACAAGGCCGGCATGGGCAACTACATCACCGTGCTGATTGCGCAGACCGGCGTGCTGACGCAGGCCCGTCTTGAAACGGACCTGCGCATCCGCGCCTATCAGCTCGACGCCAACCTTGCCACCGCCCTGGGCGGCGGCTATGCGGCGCAGGCCGAGCCTGCCCCGAACTCCATTCATTGAACGATCCCGGATTCAGACGTCATGAACGCTGCCACTCCCACCACCCATCCCGCCCGTAAACGCCTCCTGCTGACGGCGACCGGCGTTTTCATCGTTGCCGGCATTGCCTACGGCATCTGGTGGGCGCTGTTCGGCGCCCATTTTGAAAGCACCGACGATGCCTACGTGCACGGCAATCTGGTGCAGATCACCCCGCAGGTGCCCGGCACCGTGGTGGCCATCGAAGCCGACGACACCGAAACCGTCACCGCCGGCCAGCCGCTGGTCCGCCTGGACCCCGCCGACACCGACGTCGCCCTGCAGCAGGCGCAAGCCAAGCTGGCGCAGACCGTGCGCCAGGTGCAGACCTACTACGTGCAGAACGATGCGCTGGCGGCCGACGTCGACCTGCGCAATGCCGACATCCTGCGCGCCCAGGCTGAACTGACCCGCGCGCAGAGCGACGTGAAGCGCCGCCAGCAGCTCGCCAAGTCGGGCGGCGTCAGCGGCGAGGAAATCCTGCACGCCGAGGTCGCGCTCAAGTCCGCGCAGTCCGGCGTTGCGCAAGCCAAGGCGGCGCTGGCCGCCGCGCAGGCCAAGCTGGCGACCAACCAGGCGCTGACGCAAGGCACCTCGGTAGCCGATCACCCCGACGTGCGCCAGGCGGCCGCCGAGCTGCGCAACGCCTGGCTTGCGCAGTCGCGCACCGTGCTGCCCGCCCCCGTGGGCGGCGTGATCGCGCGTCGCAGCGCGCAGGTCGGTCAGCGCGTCGCCCCCGGCGCCGCGCTGATGACCGTGGTGCCGCTGGACCAGGTCTGGGTCGAGGCCAACTTCAAGGAAGGCCAGTTGCGCAAGATGCGCATCGGCCAGCCGGTCAAGATGGTGGCCGATCTGTACGGCAGCTCGGTCACCTACCACGGCACCGTCGCCGGGCTGGATGCCGGCACTGGCGCCGCCTTCGCCCTGCTTCCCGCCCAGAACGCCACCGGCAACTGGATCAAGGTGGTGCAGCGCGTCCCCGTGCGCATCACGCTGGACCCCGAAGACCTCAAGCAGCATCCGCTGCGCGTGGGCCTGTCGATGGACGTGGAAGTTGACGTCGGCAAGGACGATGGCGCCCCGCTCACGCAGGTGGCGCGCAAGGAACCGGCCTGGTCGACCCGCGCCTTCGAGCCCGCCCACAATGAAGTCGACGCAATGATCGCGAAGATCATCGCCGCCAACGTCGCATCATGAGCACGGCCGCCCAGCCCGCGGGCGCCGGCGCGCCCCAAGAAGCCGCCCGCCCGCCGGGCACCCATCCGCCATTGGAGGGCGCGACCCGCATCATCGGGTCCATTGCCCTATCGACCGCGGTCTTCATGAACGTGCTGGACACGTCCATCGCGAACGTGTCCATTCCCACCATCTCCGGCGACCTGGGCGTGAGCACCAGCCAGGGCACGTGGGTCATTACATCGTTTGCGGTGGCCAACGCCATCACCGTGCCGCTGACCGGCTGGCTGACGCAGCGCTTCGGACAGGTGCGCCTGTTCCTGATCTCCACGCTGCTCTTCGTGCTGGCGTCCTGGCTGTGCGGCTTTTCGCCCTCGCTCGAGGCGCTGATCGCGTTCCGGGTGCTGCAAGGCGCGGTGGCCGGCCCGATGATCCCCCTGTCGCAGACGCTGATGCTGGCCAGCTTTCCGAAGTCCAAGGCAGGCATGGCGCTGGCGGTCTGGTCCATGACGACACTGGTGGCGCCGGTGGCCGGCCCGCTGCTCGGCGGCTGGATTTCCGACAACTACACCTGGCCCTGGATCTTCTACATCAACGTGCCGGTGGGCCTCCTGGCCGCCTGGATCAGCTGGCGCATCTACGGCAACCGCGAATCCGTCACGCGCAAGCTGCCGATCGACAAGCTCGGCCTCGTCCTGCTCGTGGTCTGGGTAGGCGCGCTGCAGATCATGCTGGACAAGGGCAAGGAGCTGGACTGGTTTGCCAGCCCCACCATCATCGCGCTGGCGGCGATTGCGTTCGTGGCCTTCGTGTTCTTCCTGATCTGGGAGTTGACCGACGCGCACCCCGTGGTGGACCTGCGCCTTTTCAAGGTCCGCAATTTCACGGTGGGCGCGCTGACGCTGGCGGTGGCCTATGGCGTCTTTTTCGGCAACGTGGTGCTGCTGCCGCTCTGGCTGCAAAGCAACATGGGCTACACGGCGACCTACGCGGGCCTCGTCACCGCGCCGGTCGGACTGCTGGCGATCCTGCTCACGCCCATCGTGGGCAAGATGCTGGCCACGCGCGACCCCAGGCAGATCGTCACGGTCGCCTTCCTGATCTTTGCGCTGGTCTGCTTCATGCGCGCGGGCTTCAACACCCAGACGGACGTGCGCACACTGATGATCCCGACCATCATCCAGGGCGCAGCGATGGCGGCGTTCTTCGTGCCGCTCACGTCGATCACGCTGTCCAGCATGGAGCCTTGGCGCATCCCGGCGGCATCCGGGCTGTCGAACTTCCTGCGGCTGACGGCGGGCGCGTTCGGCACGTCGATTTCGACGACGCTTTGGGAAAGCCGCGCAACGCTGCATCACGCGCAGCTGACCGAGATTGCCCGCCCCGGCCAGCAGGCGTTCGACCAGACCATGAACAGCTTGCAGAACGGGCTGGGCGTCTCGCACCAGCAAGCACTCACCATGGTGGACGGGCTGATCAATGCGCAGGCCTTCACGATGTCGGCGACGGACGTGTTCTACGCGTCCGCCATCATCTTCCTGCTGCTGACGGGCCTGGTCTGGTTCGCGCGGCCGCGCGCGTCCAAATCGGGAGGCGGCGGTGCGGCGGAAGCGGCTGCCGGCGCGCACTGATACGATCGGCATCGGCAAAAGCACAAGGCGCCTTGCGGCGCCTTGTTTTTTTCTGATGCTCGGGTTGGCCTGGCGGCGTCCGCACCGCCGGATCAGTCCTTGAGCAGCGTGCGCCAGTCCTTGCGTTCGATGATGTCAGCCGACAACGCGCTGACCGGCGACAGATTGAACACGGACACCCCCCGCGCGCGCCAAAGCGGCGATGCAAAGCGGAAAGACGGTTCGATGTAGCGCGGAAAGTTGCGTGTCAGACGGCTGGTCTGTGGCTTGCCGCCCTCGTCGTAGAAACGCAATCCGCCCTGCACGGTCAGGTCCAGCCCGTGCACGTAGACCTCGCGCACCCCGCCGGACATCAGGACCTGAAGGGCCGCATACGCGACGGTATCGGCATCGAATACCCCCAGCGAGGCATCGAAGCTGTAGCCCAGCCCCTGCTTGGCGTCCAGCAGTTCGACGTCAGCCGAGGCCGCCGCAATGCGCTTGAGCACTGCCGGCGCGGCGCTACGCTCGTAAGCGCGCTTGGATATCAGTTCGATGATGCAGATGCGGCAGCGGATGTGTTCCTGGGCGATGCCCTGCATGATGTAGCGCAGCACCTCCGGAAACACATACAAGGTCAGGTCGCTCGCGACGATCTCTCGCACCAGGTCGATGCGGTCGCGCACGAAGTTCTGGTCAATGATGCAGTAATACTTGAACTTCAGACCAAACTTGCGCGACAGCGCGATGGAACCATTGACGCCCATCGCCACGCCGATATCCATCCGGTCATAGGGAATCTCGGCGATCGACGGGCCGCTCAGGATCAGATGCACCACCTTGTCGGCGGGGTCGTAGCCTTGGGATAACGGCGTGACGGGCAGCGAACGACCGAAGGCGCGATACCCGCTGATCGCGCCTTCCTTGTCGCGCCAGATACGGACGAACGGCCATAGATGCTGATTGTGCCGCTGCGTGCGCGAGCGCAGCATGCGAAAAAGCTTGCGCACGAAGCGGTCGGCCCGCCCGCCGCCCACGTGATCGGAGGGGGGAGAAATAATCGAGTCGTTCATCAATTAATCGAACGGGCCTGCCGACAATGCAATCAGCCGGCTCGGACCAGCGCAGCGATCGCGTCGCCGACTTCGGCCGTTGAAGCGTTGCCTTTCATATCCCGCGTCCGCGGACCTTCGGCCAGCACGGTCTCGATTGCCTTGACAACGGCGGCCGACGCGTCGGGATACCCCAAGAAATCCAGCATCAATGCCCCGCTCCAGATCTGACCGATGGGGTTGGCGATGCCCTTGCCATAAATGTCCGGCGCCGAGCCATGCACCGGTTCAAAGAGCGACGGAAACTTGCGTTCCGGGTTGAGATTGGCGGACGGCGCGATACCGATGGTGCCCGTGCAGGCCGGTCCCAGGTCCGACAGGATGTCGCCAAACAGGTTGGAAGCCACCACGACATCGAACCAGTCCGGATGCTGCACGAAGTGCGCGCACAGGATGTCGATGTGATATTTGTCCCAGCGCACGTCGGGATAGTTCCCGGCCATCTCGGCCACGCGCTCGTCCCACCACGGCATCGAAATCGAAATGCCATTGGACTTGGTGGCGGCGGTAAGGTGCTTGCCGCGCTTTTGCGCCAGTTCAAATGCGAACTTCAGCACGCGCTCGGCGCCGATGCGCGTAAAAACACTTTCCTGGATGACCACTTCGCGATCGGTGCCCTCGAACAGGCGGCCACCGCTGTTGGAGTATTCGCCTTCGGTGTTTTCACGCACGATGAAGAAATCGATCTCGCCGGGCTTGCGGTCGGCCAGCGGCGACGGCACGCCTGGCATCAGACGCACCGGGCGCAGGTTGATGTATTGATCGAATTCACGGCGGAACTTGAACAACGAGCCCCACAAGGCCTCGTGGTCGGGCACGGTGGCGGGCCAGCCGATCGAACCGAAGAAAATGGCCTCGTGCTGACCGATCTGGTCCTTCCAGTCGTCCGGCATCATCTTGCCGTGCTTGGCGTAGTAGTCGCAGCTCCAGTCGAAATGGTCCCATTGGAACTCGATTCCGAACCGCGTCGCCACGGCATCCAGCACCTTCAAACCTTCCGGCACGACTTCCTTGCCGATCCCGTCTCCTGGGAGCACCGCAATCTTGTGTTTCTTAGCCACCACGTCTTCCTTTGGTTTTCATTGATACACCGCCCGCAATGTCAGGCATAAATGCCGGCCACACAATACCCCACTTTACGAAACGGACGGTCGGACTAACCGATACGCCACGTTGCGCCGATGAGGCTTAGCGCCGGCCCTTCGAACCCAGCAACGACCCGAGGATCCCTCGCGTGAGTTCCCGCGCGATGGAGCGGGCCGAGCTTTTGGCAATGGTCTGCACCACGCCGTCGCGTTTGCCGCCGCGCGGTCCGGTCGACCCGAACAGCACGTCCTTCAGGCTGTCCATCAGCCCGCCGCTCTCGTCGGCAGGCGGCTGGGACGTCTTGGCGGACGGCTGCCCGGCCCGGGCCGGTACATCCTTGGCGACCGGAGGTTCTGCCGGCGCCGCCGCGCGGCCCGCCAGGATTTCGTAGGCGGACTCCCGGTCGACCGCCTTTTCATATTTGGGCGCCAGGGGATTGCCCTGGCGCAGCGCCTGACGTTCCGCGTCCGTCGCCGGCCCGATACGGCTGCCCGGCGGCACGATGTAGGCGCGCTCGGTCGGCATCGGGCGGCCCTTGGCATCCAGGAGCGACACCAGCGCCTCGCCCACGCCCAGCTCGGTGATCGCGGCCTCGATGTCCAGGCCGGGATTGGGCCGCATGGTCTGCGCCGCAGTCTTGACAGCCTTCTGGTCGCGCGGCGTGAACGCCCGCAGGGCATGTTGGACGCGGTTGCCCAACTGGCCCAGCACGGTGTCGGGGATATCCAGCGGATTCTGCGTCACGAAATAAACGCCCACGCCCTTTGAGCGGACCAGGCGCACGACCTGCTCGATCTTGGTCAGGAGCGCCTGCGGGGCGTCGTTGAACAGCAGGTGGGCCTCGTCGAAGAAGAAGACCAGCTTGGGCTGGTCCATGTCACCCACCTCGGGCAGCTTTTCATACAGGTCGGCCAGCAGCCACAGCAGGAAGATGGCGTACAGGCGCGGCGCCTGCATCAGCTTGTCGGCCGCCAGCACGTTGACGATGCCGCGGCCCTGCGCGTCGGTGCGCATCAGGTCGGCAACGTCCAGCATCGGCTCGCCGAAAAACCGTTCCGCGCCTTGCGATTCCAGCGCGAGCAGACCGCGCTGGATGGCGCCGACGCTGGCCGAGGACACATTGCCGTAGCGCGTCTTCAGTTCGCCGGCGCGGTCGGCGACGTCCTGCAGCATCGCCCGCAAATCCTTCAAGTCCAGCAGCAGCTGTCCCTCGTCGTCCGCCACCTTGAAAACCAGGGTCAGGACGCCTTCCTGCGTGTCGTTCAGTTCAAGAATGCGCGACAGCAGCAGCGGCCCCATATCGGTAATGGTGGCCCGCACCGGCAGCCCCTGCTCGCCAAAGACGTCCCACAGGGCGACCGGGCTGGCGCCCCAGGCGGGCTCCGGCAGCCCCAGGTTCTTCAGGCGTTCCTGCAGTTTGGGGCTGGACACGCCCGCCTGCGAAATGCCGGTCAGGTCGCCTTTGACGTCCGCCATGAACACGGGCGTGCCGATCCGGGAAAAAGACTCGGCCAGGACCTGCAGGGTGACGGTTTTGCCCGTGCCGGTGGCCCCCGTGATGCACCCGTGGCGGTTGGCCAGGGCCGGCAGCAGCGCCAACTCGGTCTGCGCGTTCTTGGCGATGACAAGGGGGTTGGGCATGGGCGGCTCCGGACCAGGGATCAGATGGATGCCCAAGTGTAGAGCCTGCCGCCCGCCTTGTGCGCGTGGCTATATGGACACAAGCGTCCCTCTTGCCGGACGGGAGGGCCGCCGGCACGGTAAAATGCCGTTTTTGCAGACACATTACCCTGGGAAGCCATGGCCGGACACAGCAAATGGGCCAATATTCAGCACCGCAAAGGGCGCCAAGACGCCAAGCGCGGAAAGCTCTGGACCAAGATCATTCGTGAAATCACCGTGGCGGCGCGCGCCGGCGGCCCCGACCCGGACAGCAACCCGCGTTTGCGCATGGCCTGGGACAAGGCCACCGACGCCAATATGCCCAAGGACAACATCCAGCGCGCCATCCAGCGTGGCGCGGGCGGCGCCGACGGCGAGGCCTACGAAGAAGTCCGCTACGAAGGCTACGGCATTGGCGGCGCAGCGGTCATCGTCGACTGCATGACCGACAACCGCACCCGCACCGTCGCTGAAGTGCGCCACGCGTTCTCCAAGAACGGCGGCAACCTCGGCCAGGAAGGCTCGGTCGCCTTCATGTTCAAGCACTGCGGCCAATTCGTGTTCGCCCCGGGCACCCCTGAAGACAAGGTCATGGAAGCCGCCCTCGAGGCCGGCGCCGAAGACGTCACCACCGACGAAGAAGGCGTGATCGAAGTCGTCTGCGCGCCGTCCGATTACGCTGCCGTGCGCAAGGCCTTCGACGAGGCCGGCCTGAAGGCAGAAGTCGACGGCATCGTCATGAAGGCCCTGAACGAAACCGAACTCGCCGGCGACGACGCCGCCAAGATGCAGAAACTGCTCGACGCCCTGGAAAGCCTGGACGACGTGCAGGAAGTCTATACGACCGTCATTTTCGACGAAGCGCAGTAACTCTCCCTTTCCTGGCGCGCCGGCGGTTCCGTCTGCCTGCGCGCCTCTTCAGACTCACGCAACATGAAACTCCTGGTAATTGGCTCGGGCGGCCGCGAACATGCCCTCGCCTGGCGGCTGGCCCGCTCCCCGCGCGTGCACAAGGTGTATGTCGCTCCGGGCAACGGCGGCACGCAACGGGCCGAGCAGATGGAGAACATCCCGCTCACCAATGCCGAGGAACTGGCCGATTTCGTCCAGCGCGAGGGCATCGCCCTGACGGTCGTCGGCCCCGAGGCGCCCCTGGCCGCCGGTGTCGTCGACGTCTTCCGCGCCCGTGGCCTGAAGATCTTCGGGCCCACCAAGGCCGCCGCGCAGCTTGAAAGCTCCAAGGATTACGCCAAGGCCTTCATGGTCCGGCACAACATCCCGACCGCGCGCTACGAAACCTTCACCGACCCGGCCAAGGCTCATGCCTACATTGACCAGGAAGGCGCGCCCATCGTCATCAAGGCTGACGGTCTGGCCGCGGGCAAGGGCGTGGTCGTTGCCGCCACCCTCGAAGAAGCGCACGCCGCCGTCGACGCCATGCTGGGCGACGGCTCCATGGGCGAAGCCGGCGCGCGCGTCGTCATCGAAGAATGCCTGATCGGCGAAGAAGCCAGCTTCATCGTCATGTGCGATGGCCGCAACGTGCTCGCCCTGGCCACCAGCCAGGACCACAAGCGCCTGCAGGACGGCGACCGCGGTCCCAACACGGGCGGCATGGGCGCCTACTCGCCCGCGCCCATCGTCACGCCCGAACTGCATCACCGCATCATGCGCGAAATCATCCTGCCTACCGTGCAGGGCATGACGCGCGACGGCATTCCGTACACGGGTTTCCTGTACGCCGGCCTGATGATCGCCCCGGGCGATGACCCCGACCGCGAAATCAAAACGCTGGAATTCAACTGCCGCATGGGCGACCCCGAAACCCAGCCCATCATGATGCGCGTCAAGAGCGACCTGCTGGATGCCCTCGAGCACGCCGTCGAAGGCACGCTCGACCAGGCTGACATCGTCTGGGACCGCCGCACCGCCCTGGGCGCCGTGCTGGCCGCTCACAACTACCCCAACACGCCGCGCACCGGCGACGTCATCCGCGGCCTGCCCGCCGACGCCGAAGACTGCA
Source organism: Achromobacter animicus (assembly GCF_040775605.1). Lineage (NCBI taxonomy): Bacteria > Pseudomonadati > Pseudomonadota > Betaproteobacteria > Burkholderiales > Alcaligenaceae > Achromobacter > Achromobacter animicus. Next base: position 1,945,180 of record NZ_JAYGJK010000001.1, on the reverse strand, counting down.
TGGTCTTTCACGCCGCCACCCAGCTCGATGGCGAAGAAGTCAAGACCACTGGCGGCCGCGTACTGTGCGTCACTGCCCTGGGCGATTCCGTCAAAATGGCGCGCGACCGTGTCTACGAAGCCATTGACCGCATCCACTTCGATGGCCGCCAGTACCGCTCCGACATCGGCTGGCGCGCGCTCAAGCCGTCGCAGCAAAAGCCCAAGTCCAACGCGTAACCGGAACCGCCCATGACCGCTCTGCCCGTCTCCGCTGTCCGGGACTACCTCACCGGCTTGCAGGCCCGTATCGTGGGCGCGCTGGAAGCGGCCGAAGGCGGCCCCTTCCGCGCCGACGAATGGGTGCGGCCCGAGGGCGGCGGCGGTCTGTCGCGCCTGCTCGAAGGCGGCCAGCTCTTCGAACGCGCCGGCGTGCTGTTCAGCCACGTCAAGGGTTCCAAGCTGCCGCCGTCGGCCAGCGCGCACCGCCCAGAACTTGCCGGCCGCTCCTGGGAAGCCATGGGCGTGTCCATGGTGCTGCACCCGCGCAATCCGTACGTGCCCACCACGCACATGAACGTGCGCATGTTCGTCGCGGCCGCGCGGCCCGGCCATGACGAGGCCGACGTCTTCTGGTTCGGCGGCGGCATCGACCTCACCCCGTACTATCCCTTCGAAGAAGATGCCCGCCACTTCCACACGGTGTGCCGGGACGCGCTGGCGCCCCACGGGCCCGATTACTATCCGCGCTACAAGCGCTGGTGCGACGAATACTTCTTCCTCAAGCATCGCGACGAAACCCGCGGCATCGGCGGCGTCTTCTTCGACGACCTGAACGCCCCCGGCTTCGACGCGTCCTTCGCCCTGACCCGTTCAGTCGGCGACGCATTCCTGGACAGTTACCTGCCCATCGTCGACAAGCGCCGCGGCATCGCCTACACCGAACGCGAGCGCGATTTTCAGGCCTACCGCCGCGGCCGCTACGTCGAATTCAACCTGGTCTTCGACCGCGGCACCCTCTTCGGCCTGCAATCCGGGGGCCGCACCGAATCAATCCTGCTGTCCATGCCGCCGCTCGCGCAATGGCGCTACGACTGGCAGCCTGAAGCCGGCACCCCCGAGGCCGAACTGGCCGCCTATCTCAAACCGCGGGACTGGGTTTGAAACGCATCGGCCTCTTCGGCGGCAGCTTCGATCCCGTTCACGTCGCCCACATCGCGCTGGCGCAGAATGCCCTGCAGTCGCTGGGGTTAGACCAGGTGCAGCTCATCCCCGCCGCCAACCCCTGGCAGCGCGCTGCGCTGAACGCCACCGCCGAACATCGCCTTGCGATGCTGGAACTGGCCATCGCCGGCCATCCGGGACTGGCGGTCAACCCCATTGAAATCGAGCGGGGCGGCGCCACCTACACCATCGACACGCTGCGCGCCCTGCCGCAGGACGCGCGCTATGCATGGCTGCTGGGCGCCGACCAGCTCGCCAATTTCTGCACCTGGCGCAACTGGCGCGACATTTCCAGCCTGGTCGACCTGGCCGTGGCCACCCGCCCCGGCACGCCCCTCAGCGCACCGCCGGAACTTGCGCAATGGCTAGAGGACCAGGGCCGCACGCTGCAAGAACTGCCTTTTCCGCCCATGCCGGTGTCGGCTTCCGAAATCCGCCAGCGCCTGGCGCAGGGCGAATCCACCGACGGACTGCTCGACGCGTCCGTCGCCGCCTATATTGCGGCGCACAAACTCTACCGATAAACCTTCCCGCCCGGCGCGGCCGGTCAGCCGCCGCCGCCCTCGAGCGGGTTATATTTGCACCTATGGATATACAGAAACTCCAACGCGCCGTCATCGACGCCCTCGAAGACGTCAAGGCGCAAGACATCAAGGTCTTCAGCACCACGCATCTGACCAGCTTGTTCGATCGCGTCGTGATTGCAAGCGCCACCTCCAATCGCCAGACCCGCGCGCTGGCATCCAGCGTCGCCGATCGCGGCCGCGCCATGTCGCTTACCGGCATCACCATCGAAGGCGAGGACACCGGTGAATGGGTCGTCGTCGACCTTGGCGACGTCGTGGTGCACATCATGCAGCCGGCCATTCGCCAGTATTACAACCTCGAAGAAATCTGGGGCGGCAAGCCGGTGCGCGTGAAGCTCCTGCCCGAATCGACCCGCGTCGCGCCTGTCCCCAGCGACAGCGGCAGCGGTTACGACGACACCGAAGACTGATCACGCCGTGAAGCTGATCGTCGTCGCGGTGGGCACGCGGATGCCGGACTGGGTGCAGACCGCCTGGGACGACTACGCCAAGCGCCTGCCGGCCGACTGCGCGCTTGAACTGCGCGAAATCAAGCCAGAGCCCCGCACCACAGGCAAGACCCCGGCCCAGATGATGGCGGCGGAGGCCAAGCGCATTGAGGCCGCCCTGCCCGCCAATGCGCTGCGCCTGGCCCTGGACGAACGCGGCCGCGACCTCACCACGATGGCGCTGTCGCAAAAACTCGAACAGTGGCGCGCGGGCGGGCAGGATGTCGCGTTTCTTGTCGGCGGCCCCGACGGCCTGGATCCCGCCCTCAAGGCATCCGCCAGCGGCCAGTTGCGCCTGTCGTCCCTCACGTTGCCCCACCCCATGGTGCGCGTGGTCCTGGCCGAACAGCTCTACCGCGCCTGGGCCATCATGACCAACCATCCCTACCACCGCGCGTGACCGCCGCCCGGCGGCGCCTGCCCTGCTGCGCATGACCGACACCGCCACTCTCTCCCGTTCCTCCCTGCGCCTGTATCTCGCCTCCGCCAGCCCGCGCCGCCGCGAATTGCTGAATCAGATCGGCCTCGCGCACGAGGTCCTGCTCGTTCCGGCCCCGCCCGGCGAGGACGAACCGCAGCATCCGGGCGAAAGCGCCGCTGATTACGTGCAGCGCACCGCCCGGGACAAAGCCCTGCGCGGCCGCGACTGGATGCGCGCGCACGCCATGCCCGTCCTGCCCTTGCTTGCCGCCGACACCACCGTCATCCTGGCGGGCGAGGTCCTGGGCAAGCCCGCAGACCGCGACGACGCGATCCGTATCCTGCGAGCGCTGTCCGGCGCCTCGCACGAAGTCCATACCGCGATTGCCGTGTGCAGTGGCGACCGCCTGCTGGAAGCCGTCTCCATCACCGAAGTCCACATGCGCGCCCTGCAAGACGACGAAATCAGCCGCTATTGCGACAGCGGCGAACCCTTCGGCAAGGCGGGCGCGTATGGCATTCAAGGCCTGGCGGGCACATTCGTCTCGCGCATCGCCGGCAGCTACACCGGCGTAATGGGCCTGCCGCTCTTCGAAACCGCCAACCTGCTCCGCGAGGCCGGCATCCAAGTGCCCTGACACCAATCCAGCCCGAAAAAAATCCCCCGCGCCGCAAGGCTTTCGGGGGATTTTTTTTGACCGGGGCGCGATTCGGCGCAGGCCATGTTTCATTCGCCGCCGGGCGTGCGCGGCGAAGAAGTTCAGCTCTGGCGGGCAGGTTCGCCGATGGCGACTTGCGGCTGCGATTGCGTCTGCGCCGCCGCGGGCGTGCCTGCGCTGTCCAGCGTGGCATGCAATTGCTCCTGATCGAGCTCGCCTTCCCAGCGCGCGACGACCACGGTCGCAGTCGCGTTGCCGACCAGGTTGGTCAGGGCGCGGCATTCCGACATGAAGCGATCCACACCCAGGATCAGCGCCATGCCGGCGACCGGCACCGAAGGCACCACCGACAGCGTGGCCGCCAGCGTGATGAAACCCGCGCCGGTCACGCCGGCCGCGCCCTTCGAGCTCAGCATCGCCACGAGCAGCAGCAGGATCTGATCACCCAGCGACAGCGGAATGTCGCACGCCTGCGCAATGAACAGCGCGGCCATCGTCATGTAGATGTTGGTGCCGTCCAGATTGAACGAGTAACCGGTAGGCACCACCAGGCCGACCACCGACTTCGAGCAGCCAGCGCGTTCCATCTTCTGCATCAACGTCGGCAGAGCGGCTTCCGACGAGCTCGTGCCCAGCACCAGCAGCAGTTCTTCGCGGATGTAGCGGACCAGCTTGAAGATCGAGAAGCCGTTGTAGCGGGCAACCAGGCCCAGCACGACCACCACGAACAGCACCGACGTCGCGTAGAACGTGCCCACCAGCATCGCCAGGTTCACGACTGACTTGATGCCGTATTTGCCGATGGTGAACGCCATCGCGCCAAAGGCGCCGATGGGCGCGGCCTTCATCAGGATCGCCACCATCTTGAAGATGGGCTGCGCCAGCGCCGTCATGAAATTCAGGATCGGTTTGCCGCGCTCGCCGACCATGGCGAGCGAAATGCCGAACAGCACCGCCACGAACAGCACCTGCAGGATGTCGCCACCGACGAACGGGCTGAAGATGGTCGTGGGAATCACGTTCATCAGGAAGCCGGTGATCGTCGAATCATGCGCCTTGGCGACATATCCGGATACGGCCTTCTGATCCAGCGTGGTCGGGTCGATGTGCATGCCGGCGCCGGGCTGCACGATATGGCTGACCACCATGCCGACGACCAACGCCAACGTCGAGAACACCAGGAAATACAGCATGGCCTTACCGGCCACGCGCCCGACCTTCTTCAGGTCGCTCATGGCGGCAATGCCGGTTGCCACGGTCAGGAAGATGACCGGCGCAATGATCATCTTCACCAGCTTGATGAAGGCGTCGCCCAGCGGTTGCATCTGCTGGCCGAGTTCCGGCTTGAATGCGCCAAGCAAGATGCCCACCACGATGGCGAAGATCACCTGCACGTACAGGATTTGATAGAACTTGAGCTTGCGCGCGGGCGCGCTTTGATCCACTTCGATCATTGGGATTGTCCCCACCAGGGCCCCTTGCTCCGCGCAGCGTGGCGCGTGCGACGTCGGGGCGTTATCTGTTTTATGGCCATGCGATCCTGCCGCCGGCCGATTTCACCGCGGGGGTGTGCCGCGCGGCTTGCCGGTATAAACGCAATACCCATGCCAAGTCAGGCGGCCCCGCAACAATTCAGATAAAGCATTGAAAAATATAGGATTTCGCAATCGCTCCTTGTCCACCGAGAAGCATTAATAGGCGAATCTCCGCACAGAAACCCGCTAAAATGTGCGGAAAACCGCACACCATGAACGGCTCCTCTTCCTCACCCCTCCCCCCAACCACCTCTCCCCGCGCCCGGTCCTGGCCATGGCGCGTCGCGCTGACACTGCTGGCCGTCGGCATCGTCGCGATCACGCTGCACGCGGCCACCCAGTGGGCGCGCGACGGGGCGCTGCGCGAGGCCGCCCTCCAGGCCCGCAGCACCGGCCAGATCAACGCCGCGCTGCTGCGCAACAACCTCGACAAATTCCGGGCGCTGCCCTTTGTGCTGACCCAGGACGTCGACCTGCGCGCAGCGCTTCAAGGAGCCAGTTCAAGACAGATCGAGGCGTTGGACGAAAAGCTCGAAGCGCTCAGCCGCGGCGTCGGCGCCTCCGCCATCTACGTGCTCGACAAAAAAGGGCTGGCGATCGCCGCCAGCAATTGGCGCGAACCAGCCACCTTCGTCGGCGTCGACTACAAATTCCGCCCCTACTTCCAGGGATCGGTCCTGCACGGCTCGGCCGAACACTTCGCACTGGGCACGGTCAGTCACGAAGCGGGCCTGTACCTGTCGCGGCGTGTGGACGACGCGCAGGGCGCAATGCTGGGCGTGGTGGTCTTGAAGGTCGACTTCCGGGACCTGGAGGCCGATTGGCGCCAAGCCAACGCCGTCATCTTCGTGACCGACGAACATGGCGTGGTGTTGCTGGGCAATATTCCAGACTGGCGCTTCCGGGTACTGGCGCCGCTGTCGGCCGCGCTGGCAGAGACGCTGCGCACCAGCCTGCAGTTCGGTGACGCAAAATTCCAACCGCTTCCCGTCACACCGCCCCTGCAACCGGCCAGCAACGGCCAACTCATCCGCACCGACGACGCGCTGCCCCGCGCCGCCGCCGGCGCTCCACTGCTGCACACCACCCTGCCGGTCATCGAATCGCCCGGCTGGACGCTGCACCAGCTATCCCCGGTGCAGGCGGCCATGAATCAGGCCAGCGCCAATGCCCAACTCGGCGCATTACTTACGCAGAGCGTGCTCGCCGCGCTGATCGGCGTGGTGCTGTACCGCCGTCATCGCAACCAGGAACGCGCCGAGCAACAGGCCGCGATTCAACAACAGCTCGCAGCGCTGGTGGACGAGCGCACAGCGCAGCTGCGAGACGTGAACGCCAAGCTCGTCGACGAAATGGACGAACGCCAAAGCGCCGAATCCCAGCTTCACACCATGAAGGACGAACTCGTCCAAGCCAGCAAGCTGGCATTGCTGGGCCAGGTCGCGGCCGGCGTCGCGCACGAGGTCAACCAGCCCGTCGCTGCCATCCGCGCCTACGCCGACAATGCCGCCGAGTTTCTGCGACGGCGCGACGAAAGCGCCGTCCAGGAGAACCTGAGCACCATCGCCGCACTGACCGATCGAATCGGCCACATCACCGGCGAGCTTCGCGCCTTTTCGCGCAAGGCAGGTGCAACAGTCGGCCCGACCGAGCTGATGGAAGCTCTGGAAGGGGCGATTCTCCTCGTGGGTCCCCGCGCCCGCCGCCAAGGCGTCACGCTGAAAAGCCCGCCTCGCAACCAGAACTGCCACGTCCTGGCCAATCGCGTTCGGTTGGAGCAGGTTTTGGTCAATCTGCTGCAGAACGGGCTCGAGGCGCTGGAAGGCGCCCAGAACGGGCGAATCATCATCGCCTTGCAAGACCTCGGCGACACCGTGCAGCTGCAGGTTCACGACAACGGCCCCGGCCTGTCCGACCAAGCCCGCGCCCACCTCTTCACCCCCTTTCACACGACCAAGCCGGACGGCATGGGCCTGGGTCTCGTCATCAGCCGCGACATCGTCACAGAGTTCGGCGGCGAACTCCGCGCCGCCCGCCCAGGCGATGCCAGCTTGCCGTCCCCTCATGCGCCCGCGACCGGCGCCTTGTTCATTCTGACCCTGCGCAAAGCGCCGGATCAAACTCACACCCCGAGCACTCACCATGACGCGTGCCCCTGATCCTCAATCCCCCGGCGCCGAGGCCCCAACTTCCGCAAATTCCGCAAATGCCCGTAATACAGCAAAGGTCGCGGACGTGACGGACGACCGCATGCAACGGCCCGTCGCGCCCCACGCCGTGTTCATTGACGACGACGACGAACTGCGCCGCGCGGCCCAGCAGACGCTGAAGCTTCACGGCATCTCGGTCGAGGCGCACGCCAACGCGCGTGCTGCGTTGCCGGCCCTGGACCGGAACTTCGACGGCGTAGTGGTCACGGATATCCGCATGCCTGATATCGACGGCCTCGAGCTTTTCCAGCGGCTACGCGCCATCGACCCTGACATTCCAGTCATCCTGATTACAGGCCACGGCGACATCGCCACAGCAGTTCAATGCATGCAGGAAGGTGCGTACGACTTCCTGTCAAAGCCCTATCCGGCCGATCGCCTGGTAGCCGCCATCAGTCATGCCGCCGAAAAGCGGCGCCTCGTTCTCGAAAACCGCCGTCTGCGCGAAGCCGCCTTCACCGTCGAAGCCGACGAAGTGCCGTTCATCGGCACCACGCCCGCCATGCAGCGCATCAAGCAAACGTTGCGCCACATTGCAGACGCCGACGTCGATGTGCTCGTTGAAGGTGAAACGGGCACCGGCAAGGAAGTCGTCGCAACCGCACTGCACCGCCTGAGCCGCCGCCGGCACCGTGCGCTGGTCGCCATCAATTGCGGCGCCTTGCCCGAAAGCGTCATCGAAAGCGAACTCTTCGGTCACGAGCCTGGCGCTTTCACGGGCGCCCAAAAGAAACGAATCGGCCGCATCGAACATGCCAGCGGCGGCACCCTGTTTCTCGATGAAATCGAAAGCATGCCGCTCGCCGTCCAGGTCAAACTGCTGCGCGTGCTCGAATCACGCCAGATCACGCCGCTCGGCAGCAACGAAGTCCGCAATCTCGACCTGCGCGTTGTCGCCGCCACAAAAGAAGATCTAGGTAGCCCCGCCATACGCGCCAAGTTCCGCGAAGATCTGTTCTACCGCCTCAACGTCGTCACGATCCGCCTCCCACCGTTGCGGGAACGCCGTGAGGACATCCCGCTACTCTTCGCCCACTACCTCGGCCACGCCTCACGCCGATTCCAGCGCGACATCCCCGACATGCCCGCCTCGATCCGCCAACACCTGATGACGCACGACTGGCCCGGCAACGTTCGCGAACTCGCGCACTTCGCAGAACGTTTCGTGCTTGGGGTTCTCAATAGCTCCGCACCTGAGCCTGTCCAACCGCAAGCGGGCGCCCTCAGCCTTCCGGAACGCATGGAGCAGATCGAAGCGCAAATCATCCGCGACGCCCTCACCGCCCACCGCGGCGACATCAAGGCCACACTCGACGCGCTAGGCATTCCGCGCAAGACGTTCTACGACAAACTCCAACGCCACGGCATTGACCGCCAGGATTACGTCGGCGGATCCCGTAGCCCTGTATAAAGCAGCCACGTCGAGAATCCGCTGCAGCGCATGCCATCCCCCTCGCAACAAAACAAAACCCCTCGCGGCGCCAGCCGCGAGGGGTTTCTTAATTAAAGCGATATACCAAGGATGTTTTGAGGCCAGCAGCGCATAGCCGCGCCCCGCGCCGACGTATTAGCGCTCCGCGCCCGACCTGCTTCTGTTGTCAGGCATAGGGCACCGCTCGACACGCGCCGGCAATGCAGCCGGCTTACTCCCGACGCCACAAAGACAAAACCCCGCAGGGGATACCTGCGGGGTTTTGAGCAATAAAAGCCTGACGATGACCTACTTTCACAGACGTCCGTCCACTATCATCGGCGCAAAGGCGTTTCACTGTCCTGTTCGGGATGGGAAGGAGTGGTACCACCTTGCTATGGTCGTCAGGCGTAACTGGTTGAGCGGTTGCGGTTCAGGCAACGGCTCCAATCTTGGAAGAAGCGCAACGTGTGGCGATCAGAGCGCTAGGGCTCGATGATCGGCGCACAGTGGGGTGTAATTGTGTTGGCTGGCTGCTGACGGGGCAGCCAGTATTTTGTATTGAACGACACTTGGAACGCCATATCACCAGGTCATAACCATCAGTGTTATAGGATCAAGCCTCACGGGCAATTAGTATCGGTTAGCTTAACGCATTACTGCGCTTCCACACCCGACCTATCAACGTCCTGGTCTCGAACGACCCTTCAGGGGGATCAAGTCCCCGGGATACCTAATCTTCAGACGAGTTTCCCGCTTAGATGCCTTCAGCGGTTATCTCTTCCGTACTTAGCTACCCGGCAATGCCATTGGCATGACAACCGGTACACCAGAGGTACGTCCACTCCGGTCCTCTCGTACTAGGAGCAGGCTCCGTCAAGTATCCAACGCCCACGGCAGATAGGGACCAAACTGTCTCACGACGTTTTAAACCCAGCTCACGTACCTCTTTAAATGGCGAACAGCCATACCCTTGGGACCGGCTACAGCCCCAGGATGAGATGAGCCGACATCGAGGTGCCAAACACCGCCGTCGATATGAACTCTTGGGCGGTATCAGCCTGTTATCCCCAGAGTACCTTTTATCCGTTGAGCGATGGCCCTTCCATTCAGAACCACCGGATCACTATGTCCTGCTTTCGCACCTGTTCGACTTGTCAGTCTCACAGTCAAGCACGCTTATGCCATTGCACTATCAGCACGATTTCCGACCGTACCTAGCGTACCTTCGAACTCCTCCGTTACACTTTGGGAGGAGACCGCCCCAGTCAAACTGCCCACCATGCACTGTCCCCGATCCGGATAACGGACCAAGGTTAGAACCGCAAACAAACCAGGGTGGTATTTCAAGGATGGCTCCACGTGATCTAGCGACCACGCTTCAAAGCCTCCCACCTATCCTACACAGGCCGGTTCACAGTCCAATGCAAAGCTACAGTAAAGGTTCATGGGGTCTTTCCGTCTAGCCGCGGGTAGATTGCATCATCACAAACACTTCAACTTCGCTGAGTCTCAGGAGGAGACAGTGTGGCCATCGTTACGCCATTCGTGCAGGTCGGAACTTACCCGACAAGGAATTTCGCTACCTTAGGACCGTTATAGTTACGGCCGCCGTTTACCGGGGCTTCGATCAAGAGCTTGCACCCCATCACTTAACCTTCCGGCACCGGGCAGGCGTCACACCCTATACGTCGACTTTCGTCTTTGCAGAGTGCTGTGTTTTTAATAAACAGTCGCAGCCACCGATTCTCTGCGACCCCATCATGCTAAGCGCGCAGGCGCTTCACACTACCGGGGTATACCTTCTCCCGAAGTTACGGTATCAATTTGCCGAGTTCCTTCTCCTGAGTTCTCTCAAGCGCCTTGGAATATTCATCCCGTCCACCTGTGTCGGTTTGCGGTACGGTCTCGTACAGCTGAAGCTTAGAGGCTTTTCTTGGAACCACTTCCGATCACTTCGCAAGCAATGCTCGCTCGTGCCACACCCTTGATTTACGCGCCCGGATTTGCCTAAGCGCCATCTTCGATGCAGCAACAGGGACATCCAACACCCTGATGATTTTCCGCGATCCGTCCCCCCATCGCACTGTACGACGGTGCTGGAATATTAACCAGCTTCCCATCAGCTACGCATCTCTGCCTCGCCTTAGGGGCCGACTCACCCTGCGCCGATGAACGTTGCGCAGGAAACCTTGGACTTACGGCGAGGGGGCTTTTCACCCCCTTTATCGCTACTCATGTCAGCATTCGCACTTCTGATACCTCCAGCAGCCTTTACAAGCCACCTTCGCAGGCTTACAGAACGCTCTCCTACCGCGTGCACTAAAAGTGCACACCCGCAGCTTCGGTTTATCGCTTAGCCCCGTTACATCTTCCGCGCAGGACGACTCGATCAGTGAGCTATTACGCTTTCTTTAAAGGATGGCTGCTTCTAAGCCAACCTCCTGACTGTCTATGCCTTCCCACTTCGTTTCCCACTTAGCGATAATTTGGGACCTTAGCTGGCGGTCTGGGTTGTTTCCCTCTTGAGTCCGGACGTTAGCACCCGGTGCTCTGTCTCCCAAGCTGTACTTGCGGGTATTCGGAGTTTGCCATAGTTTGGTAAGTCGCCATGACCCCCTAGCTATAACAGTGCTCTACCCCCCGCAGTAATACTTGAGGCACTACCTAAATAGTTTTCGGAGAGAACCAGCTATTTCCAGATTTGTTTAGCCTTTCACCCCTATCCACAGCTCATCCCCTAATTTTTCAACATTAGTGGGTTCGGTCCTCCAGCACGTGTTACCGTGCCTTCAACCTGGCCATGGATAGATCATCTGGTTTCGGGTCTACACCCAGCGACTAATTCGCCCTGTTCGGACTCGCTTTCGCTACGGCTTCCCTATTCGGTTAACCTTGCCACTGAATGTAAGTCGCTGACCCATTATACAAAAGGTACGCAGTCACCCCACAAGGAGGCTCCTACTGTTTGTATGCATACGGTTTCAGGATCTATTTCACTCCCCTTCCGGGGTTCTTTTCGCCTTTCCCTCACGGTACTGGTTCACTATCGGTCGATCACGAGTATTTAGCCTTGGAGGATGGTCCCCCCATCTTCAAACAGGATTTCACGTGTCCCGCCCTACTTGTCTTACGCTTAGTTCCACGCACAGAATTTCGTCTACAGGGCTATCACCTGCTACGGCCGGACTTTCCATTCCGTTCGACTATCCTGCGCGCTAAAACGTAAAGGCTCATCCGATTTCGCTCGCCACTACTTTCGGAATCTCGGTTGATTTCTTTTCCTCGAGCTACTGAGATGTTTCAGTTCACCCGGTTCGCTTCCACTAGCCTATGTATTCAGCTAGGGATACTGCATTGCTGCAGTGGGTTTCCCCATTCGGATATCTGCGGATCAAAGCTTGTTTGCCAGCTCCCCGCAGCTTTTCGCAGGCTACTACGTCCTTCATCGCCTGTGATCGCCAAGGCATCCACCATATGCACTTAGTCGCTTGATCCTATAACGCTGTAGGCTATAGGACCTGAGTATTAGCGTTTGTGCCGTTCATAAGTTTCAAAGCAGTCTGAGGCTTATCACCTCAGTCTTGAGAACTTGGAACAAAAAATAATGCAATCACAACCCGTGCCCATCTTCATCAGCAATGCTGATTACTCGATGAACACCTTTTCGTTGTGCTTCTTCCAGATTGTTAAAGAACAAATATAGCTGTTGGGTAAAACCCAACTCATAACACCGTGAGATACGACACTATGAGTTGGCCTCTACATCGCCACCGGCGATCAATGAGAATCAATGGTGGAGGTGAACGGGATCGAACCGATGACATCCTGCTTGCAAAGCAGGCGCTCTCCCAGCTGAGCTACACCCCCATATTCCGCACATCGCGAAATACCTGGTGGGTCTGGTTGGATTCGAACCAACGACCCCCGCCTTATCAAGACGGTGCTCTAACCGACTGAGCTACAGACCCAAAACCTTCTCGGATCAGTAGTCAGGAAGCTGAAGACCCAGGGAAGATTCCCTCGACCCAAGCCTACAACTGATCCCAGCTATATCAAACAACCGATAAGAGTGGACGCTTAACACGAGCACGTAAGCTCTGAAAGGAGGTGATCCAGCCGCACCTTCCGATACGGCTACCTTGTTACGACTTCACCCCAGTCATGAATCCTACCGTGGTAATCGCCCTCCTTGCGGTTAGGCTAACTACTTCTGGTAAAACCCACTCCCATGGTGTGACGGGCGGTGTGTACAAGACCCGGGAACGTATTCACCGCGACATGCTGATCCGCGATTACTAGCGATTCCGACTTCACGCAGTCGAGTTGCAGACTGCGATCCGGACTACGATCGGGTTTCTGGGATTGGCTCCCCCTCGCGGGTTGGCGACCCTCTGTCCCGACCATTGTATGACGTGTGAAGCCCTACCCATAAGGGCCATGAGGACTTGACGTCATCCCCACCTTCCTCCGGTTTGTCACCGGCAGTCTCATTAGAGTGCCCTTTCGTAGCAACTAATGACAAGGGTTGCGCTCGTTGCGGGACTTAACCCAACATCTCACGACACGAGCTGACGACAGCCATGCAGCACCTGTGTTCCGGTTCTCTTGCGAGCACTACCAAATCTCTTCGGCATTCCAGACATGTCAAGGGTAGGTAAGGTTTTTCGCGTTGCATCGAATTAATCCACATCATCCACCGCTTGTGCGGGTCCCCGTCAATTCCTTTGAGTTTTAATCTTGCGACCGTACTCCCCAGGCGGTCAACTTCACGCGTTAGCTGCGCTACCAAGGCCCGAAGGCCCCAACAGCTAGTTGACATCGTTTAGGGCGTGGACTACCAGGGTATCTAATCCTGTTTGCTCCCCACGCTTTCGTGCATGAGCGTCAGTGTTATCCCAGGAGGCTGCCTTCGCCATCGGTGTTCCTCCGCATATCTACGCATTTCACTGCTACACGCGGAATTCCACCTCCCTCTGACACACTCTAGCTCGGTAGTTAAAAATGCAGTTCCAAAGTTAAGCTCTGGGATTTCACATCTTTCTTTCCGAACCGCCTGCGCACGCTTTACGCCCAGTAATTCCGATTAACGCTTGCACCCTACGTATTACCGCGGCTGCTGGCACGTAGTTAGCCGGTGCTTATTCTGCAGGTACCGTCAGTTTCGCGGGGTATTAACCCACGACGTTTCTTTCCTGCCAAAAGTGCTTTACAACCCGAAGGCCTTCATCGCACACGCGGGATGGCTGGATCAGGGTTTCCCCCATTGTCCAAAATTCCCCACTGCTGCCTCCCGTAGGAGTCTGGGCCGTGTCTCAGTCCCAGTGTGGCTGGTCGTCCTCTCAAACCAGCTACGGATCGTCGCCTTGGTGAGCCGTTACCCCACCAACTAGCTAATCCGATATCGGCCGCTCTAATAGTGCAAGGTCTTGCGATCCCCTGCTTTCCCCCGTAGGGCGTATGCGGTATTAGCTACGCTTTCGCGTAGTTATCCCCCGCTACTAGGCACGTTCCGATACATTACTCACCCGTTCGCCACTCGCCACCAGACCGAAGTCCGTGCTGCCGTTCGACTTGCATGTGTAAGGCATCCCGCTAGCGTTCAATCTGAGCCAGGATCAAACTCTTCAGTTTAATCTCTGTATTTGTTTCGTATTCTTGGTCCGGATAAATCCAAACCAGGTCATACGTCGCTACTCAAAGGAAGTGAGGTATGTTCTTAAACTTGACGTCTAAGGTACTTCACTTCTAGTGAGCACTTGATTTCTTGTGCTTGCGATCCAGGCCGAAACCCAAAACGCTGCACTCGCATCAAGCGCCCACACTTATCGGTTGTTTAATTGTTAAAGAGCGGTACTGCTAAATTCTGTACTACTGGTTCCTGCCTTCGACTTCGGCCAACTTCGCTTTCGCGTCGTCGCTGTCGTTGCAGCAGAGAAGCGAGATTATGAAGAAGTTTTTATCGCTTGTCAAGTCAGCTTCGCATTTTGCTTTGCTTTCTTGCGGCGACCTCTTCAGGTCTCGCCAGGACTTTCGTCCTGCCCTAGCAGCTGTCGAAACATCAGGGTAAACCCTAATTTTTCAGCAACTGCCAAGCCCAAGACTATAGCACAATTTTTGCAGATCTTGCAACTGGCTTTTGCCTAATTTGCGCCGATCTTTGCAATAACCGCGGAGCGCTCATTTCTGATTGCCGTTGCGGCAGGTGATGTCGGGATGCCCCGCCTCGCCTGTTGCACTTGCTTGGCTTCGCGTCTCAAAAACTGTGTGAGCTGCGAAGGAGCGAGACTATAGCACAGAATTTTGCGCTGTCATGGCGGCGTCGCAAAATTGTTGTTGGTCTCTGCGGTTTCCGGCCGACTGCCCTGCTCCGTCGACAGCGGCATGGCCTGCGAACGGTCTTCCCTATATATATAGAGGGCGGCAGCCCCTGATGGCGGGGCTAGCATGTACGTTTACTATTCGCCTGTACGCCGCATCTCATTGGAGACAGACCCGTTATGCCCCCTGCGATCGCCATGAGCGAAGACATCCTGATCAACGTCACCCCGTTCGAAACCCGCGTTGCGCTGGTGGAACAAGGTTCGGTTCAGGAACTGCACGTCGAACGAAGCATTCAACGGGGCCACGTCGGCAACATTTATCTGGGGCGGGTCGTCCGCGTGCTGCCAGGAATGCAAAGCGCCTTTATCGACATTGGGCTGGAGCGTGCGGCGTTCATCCATATTGCGGATCTTCGTGAGAATCGCGCCGAACGCAGTCAAGGGCTGACGCCCACGCCGATTGAAAAGCTGATTTTTGAGGGACAGACCCTGATGGTGCAGGTCGTCAAGGATCCGCTTGGCACCAAGGGCGCGCGGCTTTCCACGCAGATCAGTATGGCGGGGCGGATGCTGGTGTACCTGCCGCACGATCCGCATATCGGGATTTCGCAAAAGATCGATTCGGAGTCGGAACGCATCCAGCTCCGGGAACGTCTGCAAGCGTTGATGCCGTCTGATGAAAAAGGCGGGTTCATCGTGCGCACGCAGGCCGAGGGCGCCAATGACGCTGAGCTGACGGCGGACGTGGAGTATCTGCGCAAGCTGTGGACGAGTGTGCAGGCGTCGGCCCGCACACAGCCCGCCCCCGCGTTGTTGCACCAGGACCTGACGCTGGCGCAGCGCGTGCTGCGTGACATGGTCGGGCCCGATACCGGGTCGATTCTGGTCGATTCGCGGACGACGACTGCCGCGATGCTGGAATGGGCGCGTGTCTACACGCCGTCGGTGGTGGACCGCATTCAGCATTACAGCGGCGAACGGCCCTTGTTCGATACGGCGAATGTGGATGACGAGATTGCGCGCGCACTGTCGCGCCGGGTCGACTTGAAGTCGGGCGGCTATCTGATCATCGACCAGACGGAAGCGTTGACGACGGTGGACGTCAACACGGGTGGCTTTGTGGGCGGCCGCAATTTCGATGACACGATCTTCAAGACCAACCTCGAGGCTGCGCAGGCGATCGCGCGCCAGCTGCGTTTGCGGAACCTGGGTGGCATCGTGATCCTGGACTTCATTGACATGGAGGAACAGGAACACCGTGACACGGTGCTGGCGGAACTGAAGAAGGCGCTGTCACGCGATCGGACCCGCATGACGGTCAATGGCTTTACGCAGCTGGGTCTGGTTGAAATGACGCGCAAGCGCACGCGCGATTCGCTGGCGCATCAGCTTTGTGAGCCCTGCCCCATGTGCGAGTCGCGCGGCAATGTGCGCACGCCGCGCACGGTCTGCTACGAAATCCTGCGGGAGATTCTGCGAGAAGCACGGCAGTTCAACCCGAAGGAGTTTCGCATTCTGGCTTCGCAGGAAGTGGTCGACCTTTTTCTGGAAGAGGAAAGCCAGCACCTGGCGATGCTGGGTGACTTCGTGGGCAAGCGGGTGTCGCTGGAAGTGGAAGCGACGTACTCTCAGGAGAAGTACGACATCATCCTGGTATGACGGCATCAGATGAATGCCTAGTCATCGGACCAAATGAAGAGCCGCGCACGTTTGCGCGGCTTTTTTATTTCTTGCTTCACGAGATCCAAGAGGTCACGCGGCGCAAACGTGACGCCGTTGAAGACCACATCCTGGCCGGCGAGCCGGGCTGTGAACCGCACGGCGAGCCGTTCTTCACCGCGCTGCCCGTGCAATGCGATGGCGAATGTGACGAGGCCTACCTGATTCGCCCATACGCTTCAACTCGATATGTATGGATTTTGTGACTTAACGCTTCGTTTGCAATGAATTCTGAAACCGATGGCGGCGACTAAGGGTTATCGATAAGCTGCGGGCGCTTTGCCGGGTGGGTAACCGCCTCGGCGCTTTTCCCTAGTCAATCGGAGGTCATTGCAATGAAGTCCCTATTCCGTCCGTTCCTGGTGCTGATCGCGGCCCTGCCGCTGGTGCTGGCCGCCTGCGGCGACAAGGAGCCCGAACAGCGCGCCGCGTTCACGCAGTTCCTGCAAACGCGCATCGTGGACAAGCCGGGCGTGCGCGTCCCGAAACTGACGGATGAAGAAAAGAAGTCGTTTGGCGATTACGCGGCCCAATACGCGGTGATCACCGACTTCAACGCGGGCATGGACGCTTCGGTCAAGCCGTTGTCGGGGATCCTGCAGAAGGGTCAGGTGCGCTCGGTGAACGATATCGTGTCGCGTCGCGAGGACCTGAAGACGGTTCGTGCCGGTCTGAACGACATGAATGCGGCGCTGAAGGAACACCGTGCCAAGGCCGACGCGGCGCGCGCCCAGCTCAAGCAACCTGAAGACCTGAAGGTCGTGTACGACAAGGCTTACGAGAAGACCATCACCCTGCCGGCTGATACGTTTGCCGATGTGCTGCCGCAGATCAACGCCACCTACGACGTCGCCCTGAAGGTTGCCGATTACGTCGAAGCGAACAAGTCGAAGATCGAGATCTCCGGCAACAGCGTGTCCGTGACGGACCCTGCCGTGCAGGCCGAGCTGAACAAGCTGCTGCAAGAGATGAATGCACAGGCCAAGAATGTGCAGCAGGCCCAGACCCGTTTGCAGGCCGTGGTGATGGGCCGCTAAGCGCCGCTTCAATACCCGACACTGCGCATCGCCCCGCCGCCACCTGAAGGTGCGGCGGGGCTTTTTCATGCCGGCGCGGTTATCACGCCGGACGCCGCAGCCACGCAGTTGCGGCCGGATGCCTTCGCCTGGTACACCGCGGCGTCGGCGGCTTCCACAAGCGCCGCCGAACCGTCGTCTCCGTGTGGCAAGGCCGTGGCCACGCCGATGCTGACGGTGACGATGCCGCCTTCGTTGTCCTCATGCGCAACGGCCAGCTCCGCGACCGCGCGCCGGATGCCTTCGGCAATGTCCTGTGCTTGTTCGAGGCCGGTCTCGGGCAGCAGCACCACGAACTCCTCGCCCCCGTAACGGGCCGCCAGATCGCGCGGTCGGCGGGCCCTTTTCTGAAATGTGAGGGCCAGCGTCCGGAGCAGCACGTCGCCTTCCTGGTGACCATACCGATCGTTGTAGCGCTTGAAGTGGTCGGCATCCAGAAACAGCAGCGACAACGGCGTGCGATCGCGCCGCGCGGCCGCCCATTCCACTTGCAGCGTGTCGTCGAAGGTGCGCCGGTTGGCGATACCGGTCAGCCCGTCTGTCTGCGCCTGACGCGCCAACTGTGCTTCGAATGCCTGCCGCCAGCGCATCTCGCGCCTGAATAGAACGATCTGCGCCATGACCGAAGCAAAGAGCGCCAGCGTGATCGGCACGATCAGCGCGGCGCGCCGCACCCACGGTTCAAGCAGGTCGTCGACGGCCAGCGCAACGTCGATCACGAGCGGCGTGCGCTCGATGGCGTCGAACGCGTAGAGCCGATTGACGCCGTCGTGCGACAGCACGCCGACAAATGCGCCCTCGCGGCCGATCAGGTATTGCTGAAAGTCGAGCGGCACGTCGATGCCGCTGCCGGCGTCGGCGCTGGAGTACGGATTGCGCAAGAGAACGGCGCCGTCGTTGCGAAAGACCGTGATGGCGTCGTGCGGACCGATGGACACTTCGGCAAAGCGGTCGCGGAAATATGCCGTACGCAGGGACCCGGCCACCACGCCGCCGAAACTGCCATCGGGGTTGGTGATGCGCCGGCTGATGGCGATGCTTTCATCGCCGCCGCGCAAGCGGCTGTTGTACGGCCGGCTGACGAAGAGTCCCGTGTCGTCGGCGTCCCGGTGGACCTGGAAGTAATCGCGGTCAGCGAAATTGAGCTTGGGCGGCGTCAAGGCCAGCGAGTCGTAGCGTATGTTGCCTTGGGCGTCGAGCACGACGATGGCGCCCAGATACGCGGCCGTGGCTGAACGGTCGAAGAGGAACCGGTGCAGCGATTGCGGGTCGAGGTCGGCAATGCCGGGGTCTTGTAGGCGCTCCACCACGCCTTGCAGCGAAAGGTCGTAGACGTGCAACGTGCGGCCGATATCCGCGGCGAGCACGCTGGCCAGGTTGCGGGCCGATACGTAGGCGGCTTCCCACGTGACGCGGCGATCCATCCATAACAGGGAAATGGCCGCTGCACAGATACCGATGGCGACGAGGCCGGCCAGCGCGTACAGCGTGCGGTGCACGATCCCGCGGGATTTCAATACGGCGCTCCTTCGCGATAGCGTTCGGGGTGGCGTAGTTCATCTGCAAGTTCTGCATGATGATGCCGGTGTCCGATGCCGGGCGCAAGGCATCGCCGCCCGGGGCACGGAACCGTGGGCGGCGATCAGCGCGGGTGGCGGTATTGATGGCGGGATGGGGCCGCAGGTGACGCGGCGCAAAGCTGGCGACGGGCGCGGCGCGAACCTGGTGACGGGCGCGGCGCGAAGCTGGTGACGGGCGCGGCGCGCCCGAGCCGGATTTCAGGAGACCGCGGCGGCGATGCGGAAGGGGAAGGCCTTGGCGCCGCGCGCCTTGTCGGTTTCGCGGTGGGCGTTGATGGCCCATGCGGGTCCCACCGCGCCGGCCTGCGCCATCAACTGGCGCGTCAGCACCCCCGAGAACCCGCAGCGAAGCGTCATGGCCTGACGCCGGGCAAGCTCGATTCCGATGACGTGCGACGTGGTCGAATTACGGTCCGTTTGCAGCATGGCAGCCCCCTGGCAAAAAGCGCTTCCTGAGTGAAGCGTCATGCGGATTAATCTACCCTAGCCGTTTGATTTTGCGCGTGAAATGATGCGTAAAGTAATGCAAAGAAGCCGAAATGCGCGCCGAAAAACAACCGTCAGGCGGATGGACTTGCGGCGGCGTCGCCAGTTTCGCGGTCCGGCCGGTCGTTTATGCCATCCGGTTGACCAGTCATATTTCCGTAGAGCAATGAGCGGCCGGCGAACAGCCCGCCCGCCACCTCGAGGTCGAAGCGTTCGGTGTCGCGTTGCCGGACGTCCTGGATGACCTCCTCGGCCTCGTCCGGGGGCACGCCGATGGCGCGCAACGCCGCTTCGCCGAACACCAGCGCCGATTCCAGCGTTTCGCGGACCTGGAAATCCACGCCCTCGCGGGCAAGCGCCAGCGAATGAATGCGGTCGTAGGCCCGCACCACCAGGCGCACCAGCGGAAATTCGGACTTGATGAGTTGCACCATATGCGTGGCGGCTCGCGGGTCGTTGATGCACACGAGGATCGCGCACGCATTCTCGGCGCCCGCCGAACGCAGCATGTCGGCACGCGTACCGTCCCCGTAATACACCTTGACGCCCCATTTCGCGGCAGCGCGAATCGCGTCGGTATCGGTGTCGAGGATGGATACCTTGACCCCGCGGGCCAGCATCGCCTGGGTCACGATCTGGCCGAAACGGCCAAAACCCACGATCAGCGCGCAACCGTCCAAGTCCCGGGCCACGTCCACGCCGTCCATGGAGGGCACGGGCTTGGGCAACAGCCAACGCAACGCCAGGACGCAGAGCGGCGTGAGCGCCATGGAAATGATGACGACCGCGGTCAGCACCGCGCCGGTGTGCGCATCGAAGATGCCTTTTTCCGCCGCCGCGCTGTAGAGCACGAAGGCGAATTCGCCGCCTTGCGCCAGCAACGCGCACCGGGTGATCGCTTCGGCATGCGTTGCGCGAAGCAGCCGCGCCACGACATACACGCCCACGGACTTGACGGCCATAAAGACGACGACGCCCGCCAGGATGAGCGGCCATTCGCGCGCCACGGCCAACAGGTCCAGCGACATGCCCACACCCAGGAAGAAAAGGCCCAGGAGGATGCCGCGAAAGGGTTCGATCTCTGCCTCGAGCTGATGGCGGAACGTGGACTCGGACAGCAGGACGCCCGCCAGGAATGCGCCCATGGCCATGGAAAGTCCGCCCAGTTCCATCAGCAGCGCCGCGCCCAGCACGACGAGTAATGCCGCCGCGGTCATGACTTCGCGCGCGTGCGCCGCGGCCAGCAGGCGGAACAGCGGATTGAGCAGCCACCGGCCGGCGGCCAGCAGCGCCAGAATGCAGCCGACCGCGATGGCCGCCTGCAACCAGGGATCGCCATCGCTGCCGCTGCCCGCGGGCGCCAGCAAGGCAGCCAGCGCCAGCAGCGGGACGATCGCCAGATCTTCGAGCAGCAGGATGGAGACGATGCGCTGGCCCTGCGCGCTGGTGGTCTCGTCGCGCTCGGCCAGGATCTGCATCACGATGGCCGTGGACGACAGCACAAAGCCCATTGCCGCCATGAACGCGGCGGCGCCCGACAGGCCGGCCAGCAAGCCCACGCCCGTGAGCAGCGCGCCGCAGACCAGGACCTGCGCGACGCCCAGCCCGAAGATCTCGCCGCGCAACTTCCACAGGCGCGACGGCTGCATTTCCAGGCCAATGATGAACAGAAACATCACCACGCCAAGTTCCGCGACGTGCAGGATGGATTTGGGATCGGAGAAAAAGCCGATGCCGAAGGGGCCGATCGCCAGACCGGCGGCCAGATAGCCCAGGACCGAGCCCAGCCCGAGGCGCTTGAACAAGGGGACGGCAATCACCGCTGCGCCGAGCAGAACGACGACGTTAAGGACTTGATTGCCTTCGGAAGGCAGGGCCATGGAGCGCTCCTGGTTGCATGGCGGGCCGAAGCGCCTGGGACGCCGCCCAGCCCGCTACGCACGGGCTGGGGCCATTTTCCGGCAAACCACGGGATTGGCAAACAGGAACTTCGGCAATTAAAAACCGCCCCGAAGGGCGGCGGCTGGGGAACGACGCGCGACGGCTCAGTCTTCCCGGAACTGCATCTTGTACAGCGAGGCGTACAGGCCGTCGGCTGCCAGGAGTTCGGCGTGCGGCCCCTGTTCGACGATCCGTCCGGCGTCCAGCACGATGATGCGGTCGGCGTTCTGCACGGTGGACAGGCGGTGCGCGATGACCAGCGTGGTGCGGCCCTTCATCAGGCGCTCCAGCGAGGCCTGCACCTGGCGTTC
Organism: Achromobacter animicus; assembly: GCF_040775605.1. Lineage (NCBI taxonomy): Bacteria > Pseudomonadati > Pseudomonadota > Betaproteobacteria > Burkholderiales > Alcaligenaceae > Achromobacter > Achromobacter animicus. The sequence continues at coordinate 1,923,232 of NZ_JAYGJK010000001.1, read as the reverse complement.
GGATTCGTTGTCGAGCGCGGACGTGGCTTCGTCCAGGATCAGGATGGGTGCGTTCTTGATGAGCGCGCGCGCGATCGCCAGGCGCTGGCGCTGGCCCCCGGACAGGCGCGCGGCGTTTTCGCCCACCGGCGTGTTGATGCCCTGCGGCAGGCCTTCAACGAACTCGAGCAGGTTGGCGGCGGCGAGCGCGTCGCGCACCTTCTGCTCGCTGGACTTGCCCAGCGCGCCGTAGCCGACGTTAGCCGCGATGGTGTCGTCGAACAGCACGACGTCCTGGCTGACCAGCGACAGGTGCGAGCGCAGGCTGCGCAGCGTCAGGTCGTCGACGGGCACGTCGTCCACGAGGATCTGGCCACTATCGGCCAGCACGAAGCGAGGCAGCATGTTGACCAGCGTGGTCTTGCCGCTACCGGACCGGCCCACAAGGGCGACGGTCTGGCCGGGTTCGACCACGAAGGAAATGTCGTTGACCGTGTCGCGGTCGGCATCGGGAAAGCGATGCGACACGTTGCGGAATTCGACCTTGCCGCGCACGGGCTCGGGCAGTTCCTTGGTGCCGGTGTCGTTTTCCGGCACCTGGTCGATCAGCGTGAACACGCTTTCGGCCGACACCAGCATCTTCTGCATGCGGGCGGCCACGTTGGTGAGGCGCTTGATGGGGTCGAAGATCTGGGCCAGCGCGGCCATGAACGAGGCGAAGCTGCCCACGGTGAGCGAACCGCTGTTGGCCTGACTGAGCGCCACGGCGATGACCGCGCCCACCGAGATGGAGATGCAGACCTGGGTAAGCGGGGTCAGGGCCGCGTCGGCGGTGGCCGTGCGCATGGCGAAGCGGCGCAGGCGTCGGCTGACGAAATCAAAGCGGCCGCGTTCGACGTCGTAGCCGTCGAACAGCTTGATGACGCGCTGGCCGTCGATGCCTTCGCCGACCACGCGGGTCAGCTCGGCATTCATGTTGACGGTTTCACGGTTGATGCGGCGCAGCCGCTTGATGAAAAAGCGCGAGATCATGACCGAGACCGGCAGCATGACCAGGATGATCAGCGTCAGCACCCACGACATATAGAGCAGGACGCAGATCAGGGCGATGACCACCAGGGTTTCGCGCACCAGCACCGTGATGACGTCGGTGGCGTAACCAGTAACATTGCCGGCGTCGATGGTGAAGCGGTTCAGGAGGCGGCCGGTGTCGCCGCGCTTGAAGTCCGCGTCGGGCAGGCCCAGCAGGCGCTCGAACATGTCGCGCCGCATGCCGAGCAGCACGTTGTTGGCCACCCAGGCCAGCAGGTAGTCGCTGAAGAAGTTGCAGATGCCGCGCAGCAGGATCAGGCCGACGACCGCCAGCGGCAGCGCCCAGACGTAATACGGTTTGGCGCCCGAGAAACCGCCATCGAGCAGGGGCTTCATGATGACCGCCAGCACGGGCTGCGTGGCTGCGGCGCCCGCCATCAGCAGGACAGCCGCCAACAAACCCTTCCAATAGGAACCCACGCGGCTATAGATCCGGGACCAGAGTTCGGATTTGACGGGTTGGGAGCCCGCTGGCGCATTCCGTGCGGCAGAATTCAAAGGGATCACTCGCTTTTATACAATTGTGCCCAGGATTGTACCGGCTGCGCGCGTGCGCGCCGTCCCCGCCCCCTTAGCCCTATCCGCGCCCGTGCGCCCTTCCATGTCCGATATCAGTTGCCTGTATGTCCGCCTGCCCAACTGGGTGGGCGATGTCTGCATGAGCCTGCCCAGCCTGCGCGCCCTGGCCGCAAGCGGTCTCCCCCTGGTCCTCTGCGCCCGTCCCTGGGCCCGCGATCTGCTCGATGGCGTGGACAAGCTGGATTTCATTCCCATGCGAGGCAAGGTGGGCCCGGACCGGGCGGCCGTCAGCGCGCACCGCCGGGGGGTGGGTGCGCAAGGCCGCCGCGCCCGCGGCCTGCTGCTGCCGGATTCCCTGTCCAGCGCGCTGGTGTTCCGCCTGGCCGGCGTGCCGTCGGCGGGCTATCGCGACGATGGGCGCAGCTTCCTGCTGCGCTGGCCGTTCGCCAAGCCCGCCCAGCCGATGCACGCCGTCGAGTCCTGGCATCACCTCACCTGCGAAGCGCTGACCCGGTGGAATCTGCCGAGCGGTCCGGCCAAGCCGGGGCCGACGCTGGACCTGCCGCTGACACCGGCGCACGAACGCGCGGCTGGCGAGGCGCTGGTCCAGGCCGGGCTGGACGGCCGGCCCTTCGTCCTGATCGCGCCGACCGCCACCGGCCTGCACAAGGGCCGGATCAAGGTCTGGCCGGGATTCGATACACTGACGCGCGCCCTGCAGGCCCGCGGCCATACCGTGGTAATGTGCCCCCCTCCGGCCGAAACCGACGAAGCCCGGCGCAATGCGCCCACGGCCCAGTTGCTGCCCCCGTTGGGACTGGGCGCCTTTGCGGCATTGACCGCGCGGGCCACGCTGGTGATCTGTAACGATTCCGGCGTGTCGCACGTGGCGGCTGCGGCATCGGCCCGGCAGCTCACGCTGTTCGGCGTGACGCAACCGCAGCGCACCGGCCCCTGGTCCCCGCGCGCGGTGTGCGTCGGCTCCGACCAGGCGTGGCCGTCGCAGGAAGAAGTGACACGGCAGGCCGAGCGCCTGCTGGATGGTACGTAGTAATCAGGACAGTCTCGAAATGACCTTTTCCAGCTATCTCACGAATCTGATCATTCCCTTCAACTTGTGCATCACTCTGGTGGTCCTTGGCCTGGTGCTGGGACTGTTCCGGCTTCGCAAGATCGGCTTGACCCTCGTTGCCGCGGGTCTGCTCTGGGCCTTGGCCTGGTCCTTGCCCGCCACGTCGCTATGGGCCGGCGGCGCCCTGGAGAACCGGTATCCGCACAAACCGCCCACCGAAATGCCAACGGCAGACGCGATCGTGGTGCTGGGCGGCAACACGGCAAACGGCCGCGCCAACTGGTTCCTGCCCTATGACAAGGACACGGCCATCGTACGCGTGGACGCGGCCGCCCAGCTGTATCTGGCGGGCCGCGCGCCCAAGGTCCTGCTGTCGGGCGGCGCCCTGGAAGGCGACGTCAGCGAAGCCCGCGGGATGGCGCACGCGATCCGCCAGCAAGGGGTGCCGGAGTCGGCGCTGATCCTGGAAAACGCCAGCCGCACCACTTACGAAAACGCCACGCTGACCGAGGACCAGCTCAAGTCCCGCGGCATCGGCAAGGTGCTCCTGGTCACGTCCGCGTTGCACATGCCCCGCGCGATGGCGGCCTTTTCCAAGCAGGGCGTGGAAGTGATTGCCGCCCCCGCGCCGCCGCAGATCGTGGCGCCGGCTGACGGCTCGCTGCCGTTGTGGCTGCCCGACGAACGTACGTTCGATGCCAGCCGCTCGATCGTGAAGGAATACGCCGGGCTCTTTGTCTATTGGTTGCGCGGATGGGTATGAGCTTGGCCGCCGCCGCGCTGGAATGCCGCGCGGGATGCGGCGCCTGCTGCATCGCGCCGTCGATCACGCGGCCCATTCCGGGCATGCCGCACGGCAAGCCCGCGGGCGTGCCCTGTATTCAGTTGCTGCCGGACATGCGGTGCGCCATCTTTGGGCACCCTTCCCGCCCGGACTTCTGCGGCGGACTGCAGCCGGAACACGAGATGTGCGGCTCGGACCGCGAACACGCCATCCACTGGCTGGCCGACCTGGAACGGGCGACAGCGCCGCACCACTGAAAACGGGGCTCGCAGCCCCGTTTTTTTTTCAGTTGCGCTCAAGCAGCACCTGTTCGTACAGCGCCTCGAAGCGCGACGCTACGGTCTCCCAGCTTTGGTCCCGGGCGATTTCCAGGCCGCGCGTCGTGAGCGCTGCGCGCAGCTCGGGGTTCGCCCCCAGGCTTTCCAGCGCCTGCGCCAGCTGGGCGCCATCACGCGGGTCCGACAGGATGAGCGCGTCAGTGCCCGCCGTCAGATACTGCGCGAATCCGCAATAGACCGGGGAGCTGACAATGACCGGCAGGCCATGCGACATGGCTTCCAGCGGCGCCATGCCGTAGCTGTCGTTCAGCGTCGGATGGGCGTATATGTCGGCTGCGTTGAAATACTGGCCGACGTCCGACGTAGGATCGATCAAGGTGACACGGGAGGCGACGTCGCCCGCGGCGCGGACTCGATCGCGCGTGGGTCCGTCGGCGCCTACGACCAGCAGCTTGTATTGGGGTGGCAGCAGCGCCAGCGCATCCAGCAGCGCCGGCAGGCCTTTGCGCAGCGGATTGCGCGCCACCAGCAGACAGCCGATCGTGTCGGCATCCCAGCCCAGCCGCGCCCGCAGGGCGGCGCGGGCGCCGTTGCCATCCGGGGCCGGCAGTTTGACGCCCGGAGCGATGATGTCCACGGGAAGCTGCTCGCCGTAGCTGCGGTGGAGCTGGTCCATGATGAGGCCGGACACCGCGACCACGCGGCGCCGGGGGGTCTTGCGCACGCGCAGCCATTCCAGCGTCAGATAGGTGGCGAGGCGCGGACTGAGCCAGGCGGTCAGCCGCTGCAGCGGCTTGACCCGGGTGACGTGGTTGTAGCGGACCGGCGTCACGTGCATGACCTGGATCTCGCCCGCCCAGCCGTTCATGTGCGAATGCACGATGTCGAAGCGGCCGCGCGTGAGACGGTTAGCGCGCCAGGCAAAATACAGCACCCGGGTCCAGCTTGGGAGCCAGGCGGGAAACCGCACGGGCAAGAAATCGAATGGCAGATCGCTGTCGAAATCCCGGGCGACCACGGTGACGTCGTGCCGCTGGCCCAGCACACGCATCAGCTCGACGCCATACGCCTCTGCGCCTCCGAAACGATTGCCGAAGCGGTCCACCAACAGCGCAATGCGAAGCCGCCGATTATGGGCGCCGGCGGCTGTCTTCATACCGGGTGAGGCACTTCTGGAGAAAACGGATGATGTTGGTGGAGCGCGCCACCGTCACCCGCGGTAGACCGAAGGGATCGTCAGACGCTGCCGCCAGGCCGCGCTTGGTGAGCGTGGCATTGTCGTATCCAGCCTCGCGCGCCATGGCCTGGTGCTCCGGGCCGTGGTCGCCGTACGGATAACAGAACGCGGTGACCGGCGCACCGAGCGCCTGTTCGAGCTCGTCCTTGGACTCGACGATCTGGCGCCGCGCTTCTTCGGGCGAGAGCTCGGGAAGATGGACGTGGTCAAGCGTATGCGAACCGACTTCGTTGCCCGCCTGCGCCCATTCCCGCATTTCCTGCACGGTCATCAGCGGCGAAAACGGGATGCCCTTCTGGAGGTCCCACACGTTGCCGCCGTCAAACTGCCGAGCCACGAAATAGTTGGTGGCGGTGAACCCCAATTCGCTCAATACCGGCATCGCGTTGTGATGCACGTTGCGAAAGCCGTCGTCGAATGTGATGCCGAATACCTTGCCCTGGCGCTCGCCACGGACGTACGGCATGACGTCGCGCATGGACAGCCCGCGGTAACCGAGCCGGCGCATCCAGCGCATCTGCCGAGCAAAGCTATCAGGATGTACCGTCAATCCGCGAAACGGCGTGCCCTTGGGGTTGGGCTCGCCGATCTGGTGATACATAAGGATTGGAATAGACATAGCTCGACATTATATGGGTCAGTGTCCGCCAAGCGTACGCTGATACACATCCACCGTAGCCTGCGCGAAACGCTCCAGGTTGAAGTCGCGCAAACTTGTTTCACGCGCCTTGCTGCCCATCTGTCGGACGACCTCCGGATTGTCCAGCATGAAGCGCAGCTTGGCGGTCATGGCGGGCACGTCGCGCGCCCGCACGATCCAGCCGTCCACGCCGTCCGTTACGTTCTCCGGCAGGCCGCCGGCATCGCTGACGAGCGCGGGCAGGCCCAGCCCCATGATCTCGCGGCAGGCAAACGACAGCGCCTCGCGGTAAGAAAGGACGAAGCCCGCATGGCAGGACGCCAGCGCCGCGCGCACGTCGTCGAGCAGCCCGGGAAACTTGACCTGATCGATCATGCCGAGTTCGCGCACCCGCGCAAGCTTGGCCTCGGTGGGCGGATCGCCCGCCACCATCAGCAAGATGCGTGCCTTGTCGGCCGGCGGCAGCGCAGCTGCGGCGGCCACCAGGTCCAGCCAGCCCTTGTCGTAGTCGGTGCCCCCGGCGCTGCCCAGCAGCAGCTTGCCTTGCCAATCCGGACCGAAGAAGAGCTCGCGCAGCTTGTCCAGGCTTTCGGGCGGCGGCGGCGCGAAGAAATTGGTATCAATGCCGTGCCCGATGGTGGTGATGGGGCGCTTGCGGTACGGCGACTGCTCCATCATGCCGCGGATGTAATCGCTGACGGCGATGCCGTGATCCGTCGCCAGCGCCACCCGCAGCTTGTGTCCAAAACTGGAAAGCGGGTGATCGTTGTGCTTGGTGAACACGATGCGCGGACGGCGCCGCATGCCCAGCGTGGCCAGCATGACCTGCTTGTGGTCGGCCGAGCCGTTGGCGTGGATGATGTCGAACCGGCCCTCGGCGATCAGGCGCTGCAGCCGGGCGCGGTCCTTGAACCAGGACGACGGGCGGGTCGTGTAGCGCATGTCCACCACCGTCACCCCGGGGATGGCCTTGGCGTAGCGGTACAGCCGGCTGGTGCCGGGCACCGCCACGGTGATGTCGTGATCGCGGGCCAGCGCCTTGGCCAGGTTGATGATGTAGGTGACGTGCCCCCCGCCGTTGCCGGCGTGGAAGTTCGTGTAGAGGATCTTCACTTTTTGTTTTCTGCCAGGAACATCAGCTTCGAGTAGCGGAAGAAGCTGCCCGCCGCCGCGGTAACGGCCAGCACGAGTCCGTGGCGGCCATCCAGGAAACCGCGCCGGATCAGGTAGATGCGCACGAAGGTCCAGAAGCCGTGGCCCAGCGCCCCGAAGACCGAGGTGCGCTTGCCCTTGGCATACATCATGGCCGCGGCGTCGGACGAGTAACGGTTGACCTTGTTGATCAGCGCGTCCAGGTTGTCGTACGGATAGTGGTTGAAGTAGCCGCGCATCTGCAGGGGCCGGCCGTTGGCCGGCACCACCCGCTCGTGGACGGCGGCGTCGGTGAAGCGCGCCGTGCCGCGCTTGAAGAGGCGCAGCACGTAGTCGGGCCACCAGCCGCTGTGGCGGATGTCGCGCCCGCAGAAATTGGACAGGCGCGCGATCTCGTAGGCGTCGGCGCGGGGCGCGCGCAGCACGTCCTGGATTTCCTGCGCCAACTCGGGGGTGACGCGCTCGTCCGCGTCGATCGACAGCACCCAGTCGCCCGTCGCCAGATCCAGCGCGCGGTTCTTTTGCGGACCGAAACCGGGCCAGTCGGCGGTGACTTCAACGCGGGCCCCAAGCGCCTGCGCCAGTTCCACGGTGCCGTCAGTGCTGCCCGAATCCACGACGATGAACTCGTCGGCGAACGACACGGACTTCAGGCAGGCGGCAATATTTGCCGCTTCGTTCTTGGTGATGATGATGACTGATAGCTTCATCCGCGATTCCTAAGACGCTTTTTCCAGGCCTTCCAGGCGTGATAGCGCGGTCCCCAGAACGGGTCGCGCGACAGCCAGATCCGGCGGTTCAGCCAGGACCCGCCCAGATTGCGCACCGCGAAGCGATAGATATGGCCGGGATCCGTGCCGGGCAGGTTCTGGCCGAAAGGGTCGGTAGTGTACAAGTGCCGGAAACCGGCCTGCCGCGCGGCAGCCACGTAGTCGGCGTCGAAATAACCCTGCGGCCAGCACAGGTGATCGCTCACGCCGCCAAGCCGGCGGATCAGGGTGTCGCGCGAATCGTGCAGATCCTGCGCGATGCGTTCGCGCTTGGCGGTCACATCCGCGCCACAGACCTTGTCCCAGCGGGTGTGGGTGTTGGTATGGGAATGGAACTCGAAGGTGCCGGCGGCCTGCATGGCCTCGATTTCGCTCCAGCGCAGCATCGCCTCGTCGGCGCGGCCTGACGCCACGAGTTCCTTGCAGGCGTGGTGATCGGGAGTTGGGGGCAGCGCGCCGCCCTGCCCCGCATGCGGCCGCACGGGGCCATCGCCGATCCAGCCCGTGATGGTGAACAGCACCGCGCGCATGCCGTGGCGGGCCAGGACGGGATGCGCGTGCACCCAATTGTTCAGGTAGCCATCGTCAAAGGTGATGAGCACAGAGCGTTCGGGCACGCTGCCGCCGGCCAGGTAGGCGGCGAACTGCGCGGTGGTGAGCGACTGGTAGCCGGCGCGCGCCAGGCGCGCGATCTGCGTTTCGAAGACGTCGGGCGTCGCGGCGATCATGCCACCCGCCGGCGTGATGTGGTGGTACATCAGCACCGGAACGTTGGGCGCGTTCATTTGCGGCGCTCCGCCAGCCAGCGCGTATAGATCGCCTCCGTGGTTTCCGCAAGGCGCGCGGGAGAAAACACGCCCTCTTCCCAGACCATCTTGCGGCCGGCCTCGCCCATGGTGCGGCGTAGGGCCGGGTCGTCGATCAGGCGCTCGAGTGCGGTGGTCAAGGCGAGCGAGTTCTTGGGCGGGACCAGAAAGCCCGTCACGCCGTCCCGGAACATCTCGGATACGCCGCCGACGTTCGTGCCGACGACCGGCAGGCCGCTCGCCTGCGCCTCGACATAGACCGTACCGGAGGCTTCCTGTTGGGTGGCCAGCGCGAAGAGGTCGAATCCCGCCAGCAGATTGGGGACGTCGCGCCGCGTGCCCATCAGGTGGATCCGGTCTTGCAGGCCGCGCTGAGCAATGTACGCCTGCGTCTGCTCGAAGACCGGCGAGCCGGCGCCCACGAACACCAGATGCAGCTTCGGACGCACAGCCATCAGCGGCGCCATGGCGTCGATCAGGTCCTTGTGGCCCTTGGTGGCGCGCATGACGGCCACACAGCCCACGACGATGTCGTCGTCGGCCAGGCCGAGTTCGTCACGCAAGGTGGAGTGCTCGACGGGCGCGGGCAGCACGATGGGCGAATACACGGTCGCGATCTTCTCGGCCGGGACGCCGCGGCTGATCAGGTATTCGCGCACATGGTCGCTGACGGCGGTGACGCGGTGCGGCAGGATGGTGTAAGACCACATCGAGCCGACCACGTTGGACAGGTGGCGGGTGCGCACGATGAGGGGCGTACCTGCCATGCGCCCGGCCAGGGCGGCGATGACCGTGTCGCGCCGGCTGTGGGTATTGAGCACGTCAAAGCGCCCCGCCTTCAGGATCTGGCGGACGGCGGGGACGCCCTTCAAATAGGCCACGGTCCCCTTCATATCGACGGCATGCACGGTGAAACCGGCATCCCGCAGACGCTCGGTCAGTTGCGCGCGCGGCTGGCAGATCGCTTCGACATGATGCCCGCGCGCCCGCATGGCATGCATTTCCTTGAAAATTCGTCCTTCCTGTCCACCAAAGGCGGTGGCGGCTTCCGAATGCACGATACGTAGACTTGAAGACATCAGTACGTAACCTCCACGCCGTCCGGTTTGGTCCAGGCGTTCAGGTTGGCGAGCAGCGTGTCGGCCATGCGCACGCGCCATTCTTCGCCTAGCCTGACCGTGCACAGGAAATTGTTCTTGGTGTAGACGATGTCGACCGGCACGCCTGGAATGCCGTTCTCGGGTTCGGCGCGGAACGGGTTGAGCATCTGGCGCAGACGGGCCGCATCGGCGCTGCCGTTGAGCTTGACGCGCAGCGACTTGGCGCGGGCTTCGCGCGCAAGCTGCAGGTCATAGAGCTGCTCGGCGACGATGCGCATGCCGCCGGAATAGTCGTCGTTGCTGACCTTGCCCTGCACGATGACGAGCTGGTCTTCGCGCAGCCGGTTGCGGTGCTTTTCAAAGAGTTCGTTGAAGACCGAGATTTCCACCTGCGCCGTGCCGTCGTCCAGCACGGCAAAGACCATCTTGCCGCGGCGGGTCATCATCACGCGCACGCTGGCCAGCACGCCGCACATCCATTGCAGGTCGCGCTGCGGCTCCACACGGGCAAGCTGCATCGGCACGATGCGGCGCACTTCGTCGCGCCATGCGTCGAACAGGTGGCCGCTGTAGTAATAGCCCAGCGCGGATTTCTCTTCGGTCAGTTTCTTGTGCAGATCCCACGGCGCGACCTTGGCCAGTTCGCCCGCGACCACGTCGCCGCTGTCGTCGCCAAAAAGCGAGGCCTGGTTGGCGCTGCGCGCGGCCTGCTCGGCCGCTTCCATGGCGGTGGGCACGGAGGCCAGCATCGCGGCGCGGTTCGGCTCGATGGTGTCGAACGCGCCGGCCTTGATCAGGGCCTCGATGGTGCGGCGGTTGACGGCCTGCTTGCTGACACGGCGGCAGAAGTCGAACAGGTTCAGGAACGGGCCGCCTTCCTTGCGCGCACGCAGGATGTCCTCGACGGCGCCCTGCCCGGTGCCCTTGACGGCGCCCAGCCCGTAACGCATGGTGCGCGGCGGCTTGCCTTTTTCGGTGTGCTTGTCAGCGACGGGTTCGAACCGGTAGCCAGAATGGTTGACGTCGGGCGGCAACACCTCGACGCCGTTGTCCTGGGCGTCGCGGCAGAAGATCTGGACCTTGTCGGTGTCGTCCATGTCCGAAGACATGGTGGCGGCCAGGAACTCGGTCGGGTGGTAGGCCTTCAGCCAGGCGGTCTGGTACGAAATTAGCGCGTACGCGGCCGAGTGCGACTTGTTGAAGCCGTAGCCCGCGAACTTCTCCATCAGGTCGAAGAGCTTGACCGCCAGATCCGGATCGTGGCCCTTTTCCTTGGCGCCCTGTTCGAACAGTTCGCGGTGCTTGGCCATTTCCTCGGGCTTTTTCTTGCCCATGGCCCGGCGCAGCAGGTCGGCGCCGCCCAGCGAATAGCCCCCGATGATCTGGGAGATCAGCATCACCTGTTCCTGGTAGACGATGACCCCGTAGGTGCTCTTGAGGGTGGCTTCCAGGTCCGGGTGGAAATAATCGACCGCCGCGCGCCCGTGCTTGCGGTTCACGAAGTCGTCCACCATGCCCGATTCCAGCGGCCCCGGACGATACAGGGCCAGCATGGCGATGATGTCTTCGAACGTATTGGGCCGCAGCTTCTTGAGCAGCTCTTTCATGCCGCGCGATTCAAGCTGGAACACCGCGGTGGTGTTCGCGTCGCACAGGATCTTGTAGGCCGCCGGATCGTCCAGCGACAGCGCCATGACGTCGAAGTCGCGCTTTTCGGCGTTGAACTGGCGCACGTAGCGCACGGCCCAGTCCAGGATGGTCAGGTTGCGCAAGCCCAGGAAGTCGAACTTCACCAGGCCGGCCGCCTCGACGTCGTCCTTGTCGAACTGCGAGACCGCGCTGTTTTCCTGGCCGGGCTGGCAATACAGCGGGCAGAAGTCGGTGAGCTTGCCGGGCGCGATCAGCACCCCGCCCGCGTGCATGCCGATGTTGCGGGTCAGGCCTTCGAGCGGCTTGGCCAGGTCGACCAGCGCGCGGACTTCTTCTTCCTGCTCGTAGCGGTCCTTGAAGGCGGGCTCGTCCTTGAGCGTGCGCTCCAGCGTCCACGGATCCATCGGATTGAACGGGATCAGCTTGGACAGGCCGTCGCAGAACATGTAGGGCATGTCCAGCACACGGCCGGCGTCGCGCACCACGGCCTTGGCGCCCAGCGTGCCGAACGTGGCGATCTGGCTGACGGCGGCGCGGCCGTATTTTTCCTTGACGTAGTCGATGACCCGTTCGCGGTTGTCCTGGCAGAAGTCGATATCGAAGTCGGGCATGGATACCCGCTCGGGATTCAGGAAGCGCTCGAACAGCAGGTCATAGCGGATGGGGTCGAGGTCCGTGATGCCCAGCGCGTAGGCCACCAGCGAACCGGCGCCCGAGCCCCGGCCCGGGCCGACCGGCACGCCGTTGTTCTTGCCCCAGTTGATGAAGTCCTGAACGATCAGGAAGTAGCCGGGAAAGCCCATCTGGATGATGGTCTTGCACTCCCAGCGCAGCCGCTCGTAGTACTGCTCGCGCTTGGACTCGCGCTCGGCGACGTCCGGGAACAGGAACTCCATGCGCTTTTCGAGGCCCTCTTCGGAGAGCTGGACCAGATAATCGTCCAGCGTCACGCCGTCGGGCGTGGGGAAATTGGGCAGGCGCGGCTTGCCCAGCACCAGGCTCAGGTTGCAACGCTTGGCGATTTCGACCGTGTTGGCCAGCGCCGACGGCACGTCGGCGAAGCGGCGCGCCATTTCCTCGGAGCTGAGCAGATACTGCTCTTTCGAGAACCGACGCACGCGGCGCGGGTTGGCCAGGATTTCACCTTCGGCGATGCAGACGCGCGCCTCGTGCGCCTGGAATTCGAATTCGTCGAGGAACTGCACGGGATGGGTGGCGACCACCGGCAGCCCGGCTTCCGAGGCCAGCCGCATGGCGGCCTGGCAGTAGCCTTCGTCGCCGTCCATGCCGGCGCGCTGCAATTCGACGTAGTAGCTGCCCGGGAACATCAGCGCCCACTGGCGCGCCAGGGCCAGCGCCGACACCGCGTTGCCGGCCTCGAGCGCCTGCCCGACGTCGCCGGCGCGCCCGCCAGACAGGGCGATGAGACCAGCCTGTCCTTGGAGCCATTCGCGGCGGATTTCGGCCCGGCCTTTGCCCTGGTTCGTTAGGAATGCCTTGGACAGCAGTTCGCACAGATTCAGGTAACCCTGGTGGTTGCGCACGAGCAACAGCAGGCGGAAGGGCTTCGTCGGATCTTCGTCGTTGGAAATCCAGACGTCGCAGCCTGCGATGGGCTTGACCCCCGCGCCGCGTGCACCCTTATAGAATTTGATCAGTCCGAACAGGTTGGATAGATCGGTCAGGGCGACGGCGGGCTGGCCCAGCTTGGCCACGCGCTTGATGAGGTCGGGGATACGCACCGTACCGTCCACGACCGAGAACTCGGAGTGGACGCGCAGGTGAACAAATGGGGTCGGGGTCGTTACGGCTTCGGACATGGCGGAATTGTACCCAGCGGCCGACCGCCCTAGAACAATCCTTGCATCAGAATCCGCCTGTTGCATCCCGTCCTCACGGCAACCGCCCGGAAGGCTTGTGGGACAATACCGCCCATACCGCACTACCCCGTCGCACGACGAGACATACCTATGAAATGGTTAATACCTGGGATCTGGCTGGCCGCCATCCTGTTCGCGCACTTCCGAGGCCGCGTCAAACTGCCACTGGGACGGCAATTCCTGGACCATTCGGTGCTGCTGGCGCCGATCAACGCGTTCATGGTGCTGACGTCCCGCGTGCCCACCACGCCGTACCTGACGACCAGCGAAATCGCCGAACTGAAAGTGCTGGACGACAACTGGGAGACGATCCGCGAAGAGGCCATGCAGATGGCCGAGCTTCGCCGGATCAAGGCGGCCGACACCCATAACGACATCGGTTTCAACTCGTTCTTCAAGTATGGCTGGAAGCGGTTCTACCTGAAGTGGTACGACGCCCGCCACCCCTCGGCCGAGGAACTCTGCCCCAAAACGGTCGCCATCCTGAAGGGCCTGCCCAAGGTCAAGGCCGCCATGTTTGCCGAGCTGCCGCCGGGCGGCCAGCTCAATCCGCACCGTGACCCGTTTGCCGGGTCGCTGCGCTATCACCTGGGACTGGTCACGCCCAACGACGACGGCTGCCACATCATCGTTGATGGCGAGCACTACAGCTGGCGCGATGGCGAAAGCGTGGTGTTCGACGAGACCTACGTCCACGAGGCCTACAACAAGACGGGCGAGAACCGGATCATTCTGTTCTGCGACGTCGAGCGTCCGCTGAAGTGGCGCTGGGCCGAGGCCTTCAACCGCTGGTTCGGCCGCAAAGTCATGTCGGCGGCCAGCTCGCCCAACGACGGCGGCGACCAGACGGGGGCCATCAACAAGCTGACGCACGCGCACTGGGTGATCGACCAGAAGCGCAAGGCGTTCAAGAAGTGGAACCGCACGGCGTACAAGGCCACGAAGTACGGGCTGATCGCGTTGGTGATCGTCGGGTTCCTGGCGCTGTAAAGACGCCGCAAAAAAGAACGGGCCGCAAAGCGATTTGCGGCCCGTTTTGCATGCGGCGTCAGCTAGCGCTCAGCGTTGCAACGATTCCCAGCTTTTCATCAGCCGCTTGACCGACACCGGCATCGGCGTGCGCAGCTCCTGGGCGAAGAGCGCGACGCGCAATTCCTCGAGCAGCCACCGGAATTCGTCCAGGCGGGGATCGGCCGCGCCTTTCAGCGCCGCGCGGGCACGCTGGTATTGCGTGACCAGCGGCGCCATTTCCGACACCAGCTTTGCGTCCCGCGCCGGGTCGGCGCGCAGCTTGTCGATGCGCGCGACCGCCGCCTTCAGGTAGCGCGGAAAGTGCGACAACTGCGCGTACGGCGTATCGCGGATGAACCACTTGGGCATCAGCGCACCCAGTTGCTGCTGCAGATCCGCGTATGCGGCCGCGTGGGGCTTGGCCTGCGGCAGCTTGCGTTGAAGCGCCGCATATTCCGTCAGCACCGCGCCGGCCAGCCGCGCGACTTCCTGGGCCAGCAGACCCAAGCGGCCCTTGCCCTCGGCGCGGCGGGCTTCGAACTGCTGCTCGTTCACCGGCCAGGGCTCGGCAAGACACGCCTGCCCCAGCGCGCAGTCGATGATCTGGTCGCGCAGCTCTTCCTGCGTACCCAGCGTCATGTACAGCATGCTGATCTTGGTGAGGTCGGTAAGGTTCTTTTCGAGGAACTTGACCTGCTCGCGCAGGCCCAGCCGGAAGAGTTTCAAGAGGCCCGCGCGATGGTGCTTGCGCGCCTCGTCGGGATCGTCGAACACGTCCAGGTCGCAATGCGCCCCTCGGTCCACCAGGGCCGGATAGCCGATGACGGACTGGCCGCGCCGCTTGATCTCCATGATCTCGGGCAAGGGCCCGAACGACCAGGAGGTCAGGTTTTCGTGCGCCAGCGCCTGCGCGACCTGCGTGTCGCTGGCCGCCAGTTGCTGGAAGGTGGCTTGAGCCTGCTTGCCGAATTCGGCGCGCAGTTGCGCCAGATTGCGGCCGGCGGCCAGCATGCGGCCGTGCTCGTCCACGACGCGGAAGTTCATGAACAGATGCGCCGGCAGGGTTTCCAGCTTGAAGTCCCCCACCGCCGGGCGGATCTGCACCTGGTCCCACATGTCGGCGATGATGGCATCCACCAGCCCCGTCTGCGGGTCGGCCAGGCGCTCGAACCAGCGGTCGTAGAAGCCCGCGGCGTAGTCGGGCAGCGGCACGCAGTGGCGGCGCAGCTTCTGCGGCAGCGACTTGAGCAGCAGATGCACCTTTTCCTTCAGCATGCCGGGCACCAGCCACTCGCAGCGCGCGGGATCGATCTGGTTCAGCGCGAACAGCGGCACCGACAGCGTGACGCCGTCGCGCGGCGAGCCGGGTTCGAAGTGATAGTCCAGCGCCATCGACACGCCCTGCCATTCCACCTTCTTGGGAAAGACATCGGTCGTGACGCCGGCCGCCTCGTGCCGCATCAGCTCGTCGCGCGTCAGCATCAGCTTGGCGGCGGCCGCCTTGTCCAGGCCGCTCACCCACTTTTCCAGCGATGCGGTCTGCGAAATGTCGGCGGGAAGCTGCCGGTCGTAGAACGCGTAGATCAGCTCGTCATCGACCAGGATGTCCGGCCGCCGCGTCTGGTGCTCAAGCTTTTCGATACCCGCGATGAGCTTGCGGTTGTGCGCGACGAACGGCAGGCGCGTGTCGATCTCGCCGGGCACCAGCGCCTGGCGGATGAAGAGTTCGCGCGCATGGGTGGGATTCACGCGGCCGTAATGAATGCGACGGCCGGTGTAGATGGCCAGGCCGTAAAGCGTGGCCCGCTCGTTGGCCACGACCTGCCCGGCCTTCTTTTCCCAGCGCGGGTCCGACCAGTTCTTGCGGATCAGGTGCGCGCCGACCTTTTCCAGCCACACCGGGTCGATGCGCGCCACGCAGCGCGCGTACAGGCGCGTGGTCTCGACCAGTTCGGCCGCCATGATCCAGCGGCCGGCCTTTTTCACCAGGCGCGAGCCCGGATGGATGTGGAAGCGGATTTCGCGCGCGCCCTGGTAGCTGCCGCCTTCGTCGCTCTTGAAACCGATGTTGCCCAAAAGGCCCGACAACAGCGCCATGTGCAGCTGTTCGTACGTGGCTTCGGACTGATTGACGCGCCAGCCCTGCTCGCCCACCAGCGCCGACAGCTGCGTGTGCACGTCGTGCCACTCGCGCAGGCGGATGGGCGACAGGAAGTTCTGCCGCAACAGGCCCACCAGCTTGCGCTGCGATGCCTTGTGCTGCACCTGTTCGCCATACCAGCGCCACAGTTTCAGGAAAGAAATGAACTCGGACTTGTCGTCGCCGAACTTGGCGTGCGCGGCCTCGGCGGCCTCGCGCTCCTGCATGGGGCGGTCGCGCGGATCCTGCACGGACAGCGCCGAGGCGATGATCAGCATTTCGGCCAGGCACTGGTGTTCTCGCGCGGCCAGGATCATCCGGCCGATGCGCGGGTCCACGGGCAGCTTGGCCAGTTCATCGCCGGTGCGGGTCAGGACAAAAGACGCGCCCGTGCGCCCGTCGTCCGTGTCGTCGTCGGACGCCGACGCCGACGCCAGTTCAATGGCGCCCAGTTCCTGCAGCAGGTGGTAGCCGTCGGCCACCGCGCGTCCCGGCGGCGCCTCGACGAAGGGGAATTGTTCGATGTCGTCGAGCTTGAGCGACTTCATCCGCAGGATGACCGACGCCAGCGACGAGCGCAGCACTTCGGGATCGGTGAAGGCCGCGCGGTTGTTGAAATCCAGCTCGTCGTAGAGCCGGATGCAGACGCCCGGCCCCACCCGGCCGCAACGGCCGGCGCGCTGGTTGGCCGAGGCGCGGCTGATGGGCTCGATGCGCAGCTGCTCGACCTTGTTGCGCCACGAATAGCGCTTGATGCGGGCCAGGCCGCTGTCGACCACGAAGCGGATGCCGGGCACCGTCAGCGAGGTTTCCGCCACGTTGGTGGCCAGCACGATGCGGCGCGCGTTGCCGCGCGGGCGGAAGATCTGTTCCTGCTCGGCCTGCGACAGGCGCGCAAACAGCGGCAGGACTTCGGTGCCGGCCGGGTGCCGCTTGCGCAGCGCTTCGGCCGATTCGCGGATTTCGCGTTCGCCAGGCAGGAACACCAGCACGTCGCCCGGACCATGCCGCGCGCATTCATCGACGGCGTCGACGATGGCGTCGATCAGGTCGCGCTCTTCGTCGCCCGACATGCGCTCGCGATCGCGCCCGGCCTTGTTGGGCGCCGGCGCGTTGTCGTCGGCGGCGGGTTCTTCGCGCACGGGCCGGTAGCGCACTTCCACGGGATACAGCCGCCCCGAGACTTCGATGACCGGCGCGGGCTTGTCTTCCGACGCGGCAAAGTGCCTGGCGAAGCGCTCGGCGTCGATGGTGGCCGACGTGATGATGAGCTTGAGGTCCGGACGCCGCGGCAAGAGCTGTTTGAGGTAGCCCAGCAGGAAGTCGATGTTCAGGCTGCGTTCGTGCGCTTCGTCGATGATGATCGTGTCGTAGCGGCGCAGCAGCGGATCGCGCTGCGACTCGGCCAGCAGGATGCCGTCGGTCATCAGCTTGATGGACGCATTGGGACCGGTGCGGTCGTTGAACCGCACCTGGTAGCCGACGACTTCGCCCATGGGCGTGTTCAGTTCCTCGGCGATGCGCTTGGCCACCGAGGTCGCCGCCAGGCGGCGCGGCTGCGTATGGCCGATCATCTTCTGGCGGCCACGGCCCAGTTCCAGGCAGATCTTCGGAAGCTGCGTGGTCTTGCCCGAGCCGGTTTCGCCGCTGACGATCACAACCTGATGGCCGGCGATGGCGCGCGCGATCTCCTGCCGCCGTGCGCTGACCGGCAGGTCTTCGGGGTAGGTGACGGCCGGGATGGGCCGTTCGGGACGGGGCGCGGCGGGACGACCTTCGGGACGGGCCCGGGGGGCTTGCCGGGCGGCTTGCCGAGGGTCCGGCTGAGCACTTTGCCGGGCGTCTTCCGGGGTCTGCTCCCGGTCAGTGGCGCGCGGCGCCGGCTTCTTCGGCGCCCGCGGGCTGGAGGATTCAGGCATGTAGGATTTATCCGATTAGCCCGCCATTATAAATTTCTGGCGGACTTCGCGCGCGCGGCCCCTGGCTGCCCGCGCGCGGGGCTCCTACAGCAGCTTGCCGGGATTCATGAGCTGATTGGGATCTAGCGCCCGCTTGATCATCAGCATCAGGTCCATTTCAACCGGCGACTTGTAGCGGCGCAGCTCGTCGCGCCGCAATTGCCCCACGCCGTGTTCGGCGCTGATGCTGCCGCCGCGCTGCGCCACCAGGTCGTGCACGCGGCGGTTCAGCGCCGCGGTCAGCCTAGCGTACTCGGCGGGCGCCACGTCCGGCGGCAGCAGCACGTTGTAGTGCAGGTTGCCGTCGCCGATGTGGCCAAAGTTGATGATGGGCAGTCCCGGAAAATCCGACACCAGCGCCAGATCCGCTTCCTCGACGAATGCGGCCAGGCGCGAGATGGGCAGCGCGATGTCGTGCTTGACCGCCTTGCCCGCGCGCACCTGCGCCTGCGAGATGCCTTCTCGCAGCCGCCACAGCGTCTGGACCTGCGTGTCGTTCATTGCGACGACGCAGTCCTGGATGACGCCGTCCTCGAGCGCCGCGCCGAGCGCCGCTTCCAGCAAGGAGGGCAGGCCGGCGGGCTCGGTGTCCGACAGTTCCAGGAGCGCGTGATAGGCATGGCGGGCGGCCAGCGGACTGGCCGCGCCGCTGACGTGCGCCACCACCAGATCCAGGCAATGCGCCGACATCATTTCGAACGCGGTCAGCCGTTCGCCGCAGACGCCCTGCATGCGGCTCAATAACGCCACGATTTGCGCGGGCGTATCCGCCCCCACCCACGCCGCCACGCGGCCCGCCGGCGCAGGGTACAGCTTGAGCACCGCGCCGGTGATGATGCCCAGCGTGCCCTCCGAGCCGATGAAGAGACTCTTGAGGTCGTAGCCGGTGTTGTCCTTGCGCAGGCCGCGCAGGCCATTCCAGACGCGGCCGTCGGGCAGCACCACCTCCAGCCCCAGCGCCAGGTCGCGCGTGTTGCCGTAGCGCAGCACCGCGGTGCCGCCGGCATTGGTGGCCAGATTGCCGCCGATGGTGCAGCTGCCCTCCGCGCCCAGACTCAGCGGGAAAAACCGCCCGACCTCGCGCGCGGCAGCCTGCACGTCGGCCAGCAGCACGCCTGCGTCCGCACACAGCGTGTTGTTGACCGGATCGACCTCGCGGATGCGTTTCATACGGTTCAAGCTCAGGATCACCTGCGCGCCGCTGCCGTCGGGCGTGGCGCCCCCGCTCATTCCGGTATTGCCGCCCTGCGGCACCACCGGCGTGCGCGTCTGATGGCATAGACGCATGACGGCCGACACCTCGGTGGCGTTGCGTGGCCGCACCACCACTGGCGTGCTGCCCTGCCACTTGCCCAGCCAGTCGCGCACGTAGGGCCCCTGCCCCTCGGCGTCCAGCACCAGCCCGTTGTCGCCGACCAGATGCGACAGCCGTTCGATCAGTTCGTGGTTGCGCATGGTGGCCTCAGGCGCCGTGCCAGTTCAGCCGGATGCGGCCGATCGCCATCGCCGCGGCAGCCTGTGTCGGCTCGACGACGGGCAGGCCCAGCTCGGCCTGCAGCCAGCCGCGATACGCGGCCATGCCGGCGCAGCCCAGCACCAGCACGTCGGCCTGATGCTCGTCGCGCAACCGCGCGCCCACGTGCAAAAGGCGCTCGCGGGTACGCGCCTCGTCCGACAGTTCGACCACGCCCAGATCCAGCGGCAGCTCGGCCGCCACGCGGCCCGACAGGCCGATCGCGCCGAACATGCGTCCGTGGCGCGGCAGCGATTGGCGCAGGATCGCAATCACACCGACGCGCTGGCCCAGCGTCAGCGCGGTCAGCATGCCGCATTCGCTGATGCCCAGCACGGGCTTGCGCGTGGTTTCGCGCACCGCGTGCAGGCCAGGATCGCTGAAGCAGGCGATGACGTAGCCTGCGGCGGCCGCGCCGTGCTCCGCATCGAGCTTGCGCACCAGCGCGGCGAGCGGCAACGTCACGCTTTCGACGTCGAGCTGCGTCTGGACGCCCGCAGGTCCTTCGGCCAGCGTCAGGCATTGGATGCGCGGACCGCCGGCCATGCGCAGCGGCTCCAGCGCCGCGTCGAATGCGTTCGTCACGGCTTGCGTGGAATTGGGATTGATCACAAACAGGGTCTGTTCCATTCGTCCGTCCTGGTCGTCCGTCCTGGTGGTGGCGGGGCCCGGGCCACGCTGGCGCGGGCGGGGGCAAGGTACGGCGCCAGTCTATCTGCGGGCGGCCTGAGCATGTATTGTCAATTTGTGCGCTGCCCTTAACCCTTTGTTATGCTCGTCGCGTCAATTCGGAGCGGGTGCGCCATGCAACTGAATCTGCGGCAAATCGAAGTTTTCCGGGCGGTGATGACCACGGGTTCGATCAGCGGGGCGGCCAAGCTGCTGTTCGTGTCGCAACCTGCGGTCAGCCGGTTGCTGTCGCACACGGAACAGCGGCTGGGCTTCGCGCTGTTCGAGCGCATCAAGGGCCGGCTGTATCCCACGCCCGAATCCCGGCAGCTCTTTCGCGAAGTGGAAACGGTCTATGCCGGCGTGCGGCGCGTGGAAGAACTGGCTTCGGAATTGTCCGAGCGCCGCAGCGGCATCCTGCATCTGGTGTCCAGCCCCAGCATCGGCCACATGCTCGTGCCCCTGACCATCTCCCGCTTTCGCGAAACGCACCCCGACGTCAAGGTCACCTTTCAGCCGCTGACGCAGCAGCCCCTGACGCAGATGCTGCTCGACAACCGCGCCGAACTGGGCGTGGTGATCCTGCCCGTGCAGCACCCGAATCTGCTGACCCAGCCGATCGGCCAGGCACGGCTGGTCTGCATCTGCCCGTACAACCATCCGCTTGCCCATCGCTCGCTGCTATCCATCGGCGACCTGTTGCCCTACCCGCTGATTTCGTACGGCGGCGACACGCCGTTCGGCATGCTGGTCGAGCAGATGTACCACGAGGCCGGACAGGCCCGCCGGCTGGCGGTGGAAGTGAGTTCGCCGCAGAACGCGTGCTCGCTGGTGCAGGCCGGTGCGGGCATCGCCATCGTCGATGAATTCTCCGTCAAGAGCCGCACGCAAGGCGACTTTGTGGTGCGCCCGATCGACCAAGCAAAAATCCTGACGGCAAGCCTGGTGCAGTCGCGCTTCGAACCGCTGTCGCAGCTTGCGCAGGCCTTTGTCGACGTGCTGCGCCACACGCTCTGCGAACAGGGTTTCGAGCTGTCCGCAAACGTCCAGGCAAACCCTGCCAAGGGTAAACCTTGACTTAACTGGCTGTTATACCAAGGCAATAAAAAAGCAAGTGGAGTTCTAAAACTTCCGCTTTAGGATGACATCGAAACGTCGCTTCCGATTTCGGTTTTCACGCATCCTGACGGAGAAAAGATGGCAGCCTCCATCGACGCCAAAGGCGTCTTCACCATTTGCCCCACGCCCTTTGACGACGCCCTGCGGGTCGATGCCGACAGCATCCGCACGCTGGTCGACTTCCTGCTTGAAACCGGCGTGACCGGGCTGGCCATCCTGGGCTTTCTGGGCGAGTTGCACAAGCTGTCCAACGACGAGCGCCGGCTGGTGCTGGACACCTTCGTCAAGCACACGAACGGCCGCGTGCCGGTGTGGGTTGGCGTGCGAGCCCATGGCATCGCCGGCGCCATCGAGCAGGCCCGCGAAGCGCAGGAGCTGGGCGCATCGGCCGTGTTCGCGGCGCCCCTGGACAACGCCGGCGATGCCCTGCTGTTCGACTACTACAAGGCCGTGGCCGACGCCGTGAAGATTCCGGTCGTGATCCACGACTTTCCGGATTCCTTCGGCACCGAGATCCGCCCCGAGGTGGTGGCGCGACTGGGCCGCGAAGGCGGCGTG
The DNA here is from genome assembly GCF_040775605.1 of Achromobacter animicus. Classification (NCBI taxonomy): domain Bacteria; kingdom Pseudomonadati; phylum Pseudomonadota; class Betaproteobacteria; order Burkholderiales; family Alcaligenaceae; genus Achromobacter; species Achromobacter animicus. The sequence continues at coordinate 1,901,305 of NZ_JAYGJK010000001.1, read as the reverse complement.
CACATGATCAAGATGGAAGAGCCGCCGGTGGGGCAGAAGATCAGCCGCATCCGCGAACTTGTGCCCGACGCCGACATGGCCATCTTCGGCGGCTTGGGCGGCGTGTACTTCCTGGAAGAGCTGCAGCGCGGCGCGGTCGGCACGATGACCGGCTTTGCGTTCCCGGAGATCCTGGTCGCCATCTACGAACGCTACGCCAGCGGCGACCACGCCGGGGCTGCCGCGATCTTCGATCGCTACTGCCCGCTGATCCGCTACGAGTTCCAGCCCAAGATCGGGCTGGCGTTGCGCAAGTACGTCTATCAGCGCCGCGGCGCCATCAAGAGCCACGCACTGCGCGCGCCCGGGATGCGGATCGATCCGGTGACCGCCGCCGAGCTGGAAGCCACCGTTGCGCGCGTCGGGCTGTCGCTCACCGCCGCCGGCCGCCAACCCGTGCAGGATTGAAAGGAGCAAACGCATGGATCTCGGCATCAAGGGCAAGCACGCGCTGGTGTGCGCGTCGAGCAAGGGCCTGGGCTACGCCTCTGCGCTATCCCTGGCGCGCGAAGGCGTGAATCTGGTGATGGCCGCGCGGACGGCAACCACGCTGGACGCTGCGGCGGACGCGATCCGCCGCGAGACCGGCGCATCGGTCGTCACCGTGGCCGCAGACGTCACCACCGAGGCCGGCAGGCAGGCGCTGCTGGCGGCCTGCCCCGAACCCGACATCCTGGTCACCAATGCGGGCGGGCCCAAGCCCGGGGACTTTCGCGAGTGGTCGCGCGAAGACTGGATTGCCGCGCTGGACGCCAACATGCTGACGCCCATCGCGTTGATCCGCGCCACGGTGGACGGCATGATCGCGCGCCGCTTTGGCCGCATCGTCAACATCACGTCCGCCGCCGTGAAGATGCCGATCGACATCCTGGGCCTGTCCAACGGCGCGCGGGCCGGGCTGACCGGCTTTGTGGCGGGACTGGCGCGTCAGACGGTACGACATGGCGTCACGATCAACAACCTGCTGCCCGGCCCGTTCCTGACGGATCGCCTGCGCCAGACCGCCGAACGCGGTGCGCGCGACAGCGGCAAGACGGTGGACGACGTGCTGGCCGCCCGGCTGGCGGGCATTCCTGCCGGACGCTATGGCGACCCCGCCGAATTCGGCGACGCCTGCGCCTTCCTGTGCGGCGCGCGCGCCGGCTACATGACAGGCCAAAACCTGGTGCTGGACGGCGGCATCTATCCCGGGACGCTCTGACCCATTACTTGCGCGGAACCCCTTACCCATGACCGATACCGCAGCATTTGACCTGACGATCCGCAACGGCCGCATCAGCACCGCCACCGACACTTTCCACGCCGACATCGGCGTGCGCGACGGCGTGATCGTCGCACTGGGACAGGGCCTGCCGCCGGGCGCCCGGGACATCGACGCCGCGGGGCGGTGGGTGCTGCCGGGCGGCATCGACAGCCACTGCCACGTCGAGCAGCTGTCGGGCATGGGCATCATGTGCGCCGATGACTTCTACAGCGCGACCGTCTCGGCCGCATTCGGCGGCACCACCACCATCATTCCGCTCGCCGCCCAGCACCGCGGCAACGCGTTGCCGGAAGTGGTGGCCGACTACGCCCGCCGCGCCGAAGAGAAGGCGGTCATCGACTACGGCTTTCATCTGATCCTGTCCGATCCCACGGAACAGGCGCTCAAGCACGACCTGCCCGAACTCATCAAGAACGGCATCACGTCCTTCAAGGTGTTCATGACGTACGACCGCCTGAAGTTGGACGATTACCAGTTGCTGGACGTGCTGGAGGTCGCCGACCGTGAAGGCGCGCTGGTGATGGTGCATGCCGAAAACAACGACATGATCCGCTGGGTGGCCCGCCGCCTGGCCGAACGCGGCATGACGGCGCCGAAGTACCACGCCGTGGCGCACACGCCGCTGGCCGAAAGCGAGGCAACGAATCGTGCCGTGACGCTGGCCCGCATGATGGACGTGCCCATCCTGATCGTTCACGTCGCGGGGCTGGAAGCAGTGCGCGTAGTGCATTCGTCGCAAGCGCTGGGGCTGCCGATTCACGCTGAAAGCTGTCCGCAGTACCTATTCCTGACGGCCGATGACATCGACGCGCCCGGCCTGGAAGGCGCCAAGTTCTGCTGCAGCCCGCCCCCGCGCGATGCGGCCTCGCAGGAAGCCGTCTGGCAGGGCCTGATCGACGGCACCCTGCAGATCTACTCCTCCGACCACGCGCCCTACCGCTTCGACGCCAGCGGCAAGCTGCCCAAGGGCGACGCCACCACGTTCAAGGACGTGGCCAACGGCGTGCCGGGACTGGAAGTGCGCATGCCGCTGCTCTTCTCCGAAGGCGTGCTGGGCGGACGCATTTCGATTGAACGCTTCGTCGCGCTGACCGCCGCCAATCATGCCCGCACGTATGGCCTGTACCCGCAGAAGGGAACTATCGCGGTGGGCGCGGACGCCGACATCGCGATCTGGAATCCGGAACGGGAGGTCACGATCTCCACGTCCATGCTGCACGACAACGTCGGCTACACGCCCTACGAGGGCCGAACGGTGCGCGGCTGGCCCGAGGTGGTCATCAGCCGCGGCCGCATCGCTATTGAGAACGGCCAGCTGCATGTCGAACGCGGCAGCGGCCGCTTCATCAAGCGCGGCACGCCCGAGCCCGTATTGCGCCAGCGCCTGACCGGCAATCCCAACGCGCTGGTGCGCAAGTATTTTTCGGCCGATAGCGCCGCCTGAGTCATTGCGAAAGGATCACAGCATGAGCAAACGTCCCTTCGGCCTGGCGGTCGCGCAGATGGGTCCGGTGCAACCGCAGGAGACGCGCCGGCAGGCGGTGGCGCGCCTGCTCGCGATGATGCGGGAGGCGCATGGACGCGGCGCGCGCCTGGTGGTGTTTCCGGAATTGGCGCTGACCACCTTCTTTCCCCGTTACTGGATGACGGAAGAAGAAGCGATGGCGCGCTACTTCGAAAAGGAAATGCCCGGCCCCGAGACCCGCGTGCTGTTCGACACCGCGCGCGAGCTGGGCATCGGCTTTTACCTGGGCTACGCCGAGATCGCCTCGGACGGCCGGCGCTTCAACACCAGCATCCTGGTCGACGGCAACGCGCGCATCGTCGGGCGCTACCGCAAGATCCATCTTCCGGGCCACAGCGACCACAAGCCCGAGGCGCCGTTTCAGCACCTGGAAAAGAAGTTCTTTGAAGTCGGCAACGACGGCTTCAACGTCTGGGAAACGCTGGGCACGCGCATCGGCATGTGCCTGTGCAACGACCGCCGCTGGACGGAGACCTGGCGCGTGCTGGCGCTGCAGGGCGCCGAGATCGTGGCGCTGGGATACAACACGCCGTCATTGAACATCCACTGGAACGAACCGGTCCATTTGCGCATGTTCCACCACCTGCTCAGCCTGCAGGCGGCCGCGTACCAGAACGCGGTCTGGGTGGCCGCCGCAGGCAAGGCCGGCAACGAGGACGGCAGCCACCTGATCGCCGGATCGGCCATCGTCGCGCCCACGGGCGAGATCGTGGCGCAGGCGCAGGGGGAGGAGGACGAGGTGATTTTCTGCCAGGCCGATCTGGCGCTGGGAGACACCTTCAAGCAGCACATCTTCAACTTCGCCGCCCACCGGCGTCCGGAACACTACGGCTTGATTCTCGAGCGCGTGGGGGCCGGTCCCGCCCTGGGCAAGACGCCTCTTCCCTAAAGGACCTGTCATGACCCGCCTTCTCCGCACCCTGACTTTTGCCGGCCGTTGCGGCCTCACGCTGTGCCTGGCCGGCGCCAGCCTGGCCGCGGCCGCCCAGCCGCTGACGACCGGCGTGGACGCCACGTTTGCCCCCCACGCCATGCCCAAGCTAGGCGGCGGGTTGGACGGCTTCAACATCGAACTGGGCCAAGCCATCGCCAAGCAGCTGGGCACCACCATCAAGATCGAAGGCACCGAGTACGCCGCGCTGATCCCGGGCCTGAACGCCAAGAAATACGACTTCGTGCTGGCGCCCACCACGGCCACCGAGGAACGCGCCCGCGCCCTGCTGTTTTCCGAGGGGTACCTCAACACCGACTACACCTTCGTGATCGGCAAGAACGGCAAGGACATCAAGGGCCTGGATGATCTTAAGGGCAGGAAGCTGGCGGTCAACAAGGGGTCGGCCTACGAGAACTGGGCGCGCGACAACGCAGCCAAGTACGGCTTCACCTATGACGTGTACGCCTCCAACGCCGACGCGGTGCAGGCAGTGCAGGCCGGCCGCGCGGACGCCAACCTGGCGGGCAACACCGTGGCGGCCTGGGCCGCCAAGCAGAATCCGGCCGTGCGCACCAGCTACACGATCAAGACGGGCCTGGTCTGGGCGCTGGCGTTCCGGCTGGACGACAAGGCGGGCCGCGACCGCGTGTCCATGGCGCTCAAGTGCCTGAAGCAGGACGGCACGGTCTCCAAGCTGGCGCAGAAGTGGTTCGGCTTCACGCCCGCAGCCGGTTCGGCGGCGGCCACCGTGACGCCGGGTCAGGGCGTCCCGGATCTGCCGGGCTACGACGCCCAGCCGGTCGAGCTGCGCTGCAGCTGATTTTCCGACGCACCGCCAACGACTGGGTAAGGAGCCGCCACGCGGCCCCTGCCCGCGCATTGAGGAGCTTTCGATGGAAACGCCGATCCTGAAAATCGCCGGGCTGCACAAGTCCTACGGCGACAACGCGGTCCTCAAGGGAATCGACCTGGCCGTGAGCCGCGGCGAGCTGGTCTTCATGATCGGCCCTTCCGGCTCGGGCAAGAGCAGCCTCCTGCGCTGCTGCAACCGGCTGGAGGAGCCGACCGCCGGCAGCATCCACGTCGACGGCGAGGAGATCACCGCCCCGTCGGCCGAGTTGAACCGCATCCGCCAGAACATCGGCATGGTGTTCCAGCACTTCAACCTGTACCGCCACATGTCCGTGCTGTCGAACATCACGCTGGCGCTGCGCAAGGTGCAGAAACTGGCGCGCGCCGAAGCCGACCTCCGCGGCTTGGAGGCGCTGGATCGTGTGGGACTGGCCGACAAGGCGAGCGCCTATCCCGACCAGTTGTCCGGCGGCCAGCAGCAGCGAGTGGGGATCGCGCGGTCGCTGGCGCTGCGGCCCAAAGTGGTGCTGTTCGACGAGCCGACCAGCGCGCTGGATCCGGAGCTGGTGGGCAGCGTGCTGAACGTGATGCGAGAACTGAAGCGCGACGGCATGACGATGATGGTGGTCAGCCACGAAATGGGCTTTGCCCGCGCGGCGGCCGACCGGGTGGTGTTCATGGACGGCGGGGTGATCGTCGAGCAAGGCCCGCCGCAGGACGTCTTTGGCGCCCCCCGACAACCCCGCACCCAGGCCTTTCTGGCCAGCATGGCGGAACATGCCGCGTAAGGCGGTTTGAAGAGCGCTCCATGGATCTGAATGCCCTGCTGTTCTCGTTTTTCAACGCTGAGGTCGCCTGGCGCTACCTGCCCGACATCCTGGCCGGCATGTGGGTCACGCTGCAATTGGGCGTGGCGGTTGCCGCGACCGGCGTGGCGTTTGGCCTGGTGCTAGCCGTGGTGCGTGCGCTGCGTATCCGGCCGGTGAACTTCCTGATCATCTGCTTTGCCGACATCCTGCGCGCGCTGCCGCCGCTGGTGGTGATCATGGTGTTGTTCTTCGCATTCCCGTACATCAACCTGTCGATGTCGGCGTTCATGGCGTGTTGGCTGTCGCTGTCGCTGGTATTGGCCGCGTTCGCCGAGGAAATCTTCTGGGCAGGCATTCTGTCCGTGCCGCGCGGCCAGGCCGAGGCGGCGCGCTCCACCGGGCTGAACTGGCTGCAGAGCATGGTGTATGTCGTGATGCCGCAGGCGATGCGGCTGACGGTCGCGCCGCTGACCAACCGGGTCATCGCCATTACGAAGAGCACCGCGCTGGGTTCGGTCGTGGGTTTGAGCGAAGTGCTCAACAACGCCCAATCGGCCAGCAGCAACGCGGGCAACGCCACGCCGCTGACCTTGGCTGCGGTGGCGTGCCTGCTGATCTTTTTGCCGGTCGTGATTCTGGGGCGCTGGACCGAAACGCGCTTCAAGTGGAAACACTGACCCCGGACGCATCTTTACGAATATCTATCGGGCGGGAAGCAAGGCCGATCACACCCGCCCGGCACAACAAGGGAGCCCCGAACGGGCCCCAGGGGAACCGCATGGACGAAATCCTGCAGAATTTCTTCAATCTGAACATCTATGTCAGCGTCGCGCCGTACCTCTTGCAGGGGCTGGGGCGCACGCTGATGCTGTCGGCCATGGTGATCCCGGTGGGACTGGCCTCGGGACTGCTCATCGGCGTGCTGTCCGTCACGCTGAAAGCCCGCTGGTCGCGCGTGCTGCTGGCCATCTACATCGACTTCTTCCGCGCATTGCCGCCGCTGGTGCTGCTGATCTTCATTTACTTCGGGGCGCCGTTCCTGGGCCTGGACCTGCCCAAGCTGCTGGCGGTGGCCGTGGGCTTCATGTTGAACAATTCGTCCTATTACGGCGAGGTCTTCCGTGCCGGGCTGGAAAGCGTGCCGCGCGGGCAGATCGAGGCGGCGCGCTCAACCGGCCTGTCCGCCTGGCAGACGATGTGGCACGTGCAGATTCCGCAGGCCACGCGCAACGTCATGCCGGATCTCATCAGCAACACGCTCGAAGTGGTCAAGCTGACCACACTGGCCAGCGCCGTGGCGCTGCCGGAACTACTGCGGGTGGCGCGCGACGCCCAGTCGCTGGTCTACAACCCGTCGCCCATCGTGCTGGCGGCGCTGTTCTACCTGGCGCTGCTGTGGCCGGTGGTGCGGCTGCTAAGCCGGCTGGAACACCGGCAGCTTTCCCGGCATTGACCCTTTGAGCGCGGCGGCCAGCGCGGCGGCCAGCGCGGCGGCCCGGCTCGCCCCTGGAACTTCCTGTGGGGCGCCCGCAACAATGCGTGCTGCGCACCGCGCGGACCGGGCCAGCGCGCGCCCTATAATTCCGCGTAGCGCCGCCCCCTGAGGGCGGCGCTCTCCGCACGGCCTGCCGGCCTGCGCCGTCCCGCGACCCATAGGATTGTTAAGCAACTCACACCATGCCCGACCTGGAACCAGACACCGTCTCCGCCCTTGAAGCCCCTGAATTCGCCGCCGCGCAGTTTGTGCGATGGTTCCGAGACGTGGCCCCCTACGTGCACGCGTTCCGAGGCAAGACCTTCGTGGTGGCGTTTGGCGGGGAACTCGTGCAGGCGGGCGCGTTGAACGCCCTGGTCCAGGATCTGTCCCTGCTGTCCTCGCTGGGCATCCGGCTGGTGCTGGTGCACGGCTCGCGGCCCCAGGTCAACGAGCAACTGCGCCTGAAGGGCTACACGCAGCAGTTTGACCGGGGCCTGTCCCCTACCGACGCCGCCGCGCTGGAGTGCGCCAAGGAAGCCGCCGGCGAGATCCGCCTGGACATCGAAGCCGCTTTCAGCCAGGGGCTGCCCAACACGCCCATGTCGCACGCGCACATCCGCGTGATCTCCGGCAATTTCGTCACCGCGCGTCCCACGGGCGTGCTGGATGGTGTGGATTACAAGCACACCGGCCAGGTGCGCAAGATCGACATCGAGGCGCTGAAGTTCGCCATCGAGAAAGGCTCGTCGGTCGTGCTGCTGTCGCCGCTGGGGTTCTCGCCCACCGGCGACGCCTTCAATCTGGCGATGGAAGACCTGGCCACCAGCGTGGCCGTGGGCCTGCGCGCCGAAAAGCTGATCTTCCTGTCCAGCTCGCAGGGCGTGCTGAACGACGATGGCACGCTGGACACCGAACTGGCGCGCGTGGATGCTGACGCGCTGCTGGCGGGCGGCGAGCTGGACGAAGAGACCCATTCCTTCCTGCAGTACGCCTCGCTCGCGGTCAAGCGCGGCGTGGCCCGCGCCCACCTGCTGCCGTTCGAGCTGGACGGCAGCGTGCTGCTCGAGATCTTCACCCACGACGGCGTGGGCACCATGGTGGTCGAGGACACGCTGGATGACCTGCGCCCCGCCACCATCGACGACGTGGGCGCCATCCTCAGCCTCATCGAGCCGCTGGAAGCCGACGGCACGCTGGTGCCGCGTCCGCGCAGCGTGGTCGAGCGCGACGTCGAAAACTTCACTGTGCTGGAGCACGACGGCGTCATCTACGGCTGCGCGGCGCTGCATGACTTCCACGACGAGCAGATGGCCGAAATGGCCTGCCTGATCGTGCATCCCGAGTGGCAAGGCTCCGGCGAAGGCGAGATCCTGCTGCGCCACATGGAATCGCGCGCCCGCGCGCTGGGCGCCAAACGGCTGTTCGTGCTGACCACGCGTACCTCGCACTGGTTCATGAAGCGCGGTTTCGTGCAGGGCGGCATCACCGACCTGCCCCGCGAAAAGCAGAACAACTACAACCGCTCCCGCAACAGCCTGGTGTTCATCAAGAAGCTCTGACACCGGCCTGCGGCGCGATTCCGCGGTAAGCAAGAGGGGCTTGGCGCCCGACGCACGCCAAGCCCGCTAAAATGTGGCGTTATTCATTTTTCCGGCAGCGAACCATGGCCCGTATCGTCAACTGTGTGAAACTGAAACGTGAAGCCGAAGGGCTGGACTACCCGCCCTACCCCGGCGAAGTCGGCACCCGCATCTGGCAGAGCATTTCGAAGGAAGCCTGGGAAGACTGGAAAGGCGTGCAGACCCGCCTGGTGAACGAAAACCGCCTGAACCTGGCCGACGCCCGCGCACGCAAATACCTGCAGCAGCAGATGGAGCGTTTCCTGTTCGAAGACGGCAGCGTCGAAGCCGACGGCTACGTTCCGCCCTCGGCCTGATCCGCCCCCGCCGCGCCTTCGGGCATGCGGCACGGCAAAGCCCCTCGCACGCGAGGGGCTTTGTTTTTGCGGCGCGCCGATACGCGCCGCCAGCGTGCAGGCGAAGGCCTTAAGATTCAAGGTTGCAGACCGTATTAAAGCTGTCATGAAAGAAGAATCGCGCCCGCCCCTCCACCCGGACCCGTCCCCTGTCATTGCGCGCGCGTTGGCGATCGAACCCGACCGCAAGACCGGCACGCTGCAGGATGTGCGGCATGTCGTGATCCTGATGCAGGAGAACCGGTCCTTCGACCATTACTTCGGCACGCTGCCCGGCGTGCGCGGATTCGCCGATCCGCATCCCGTGCCCACGCGCGCGGGCACGGTGCTGACGCAGACCGATGGCAACGCGCATTGCCGCCCCTACGATTTGCAGACAGAGGTCGCCAGCGACAAGCCGGTCGGCTACATCACGCCGCACACCTGGAACGATTCGCAGCGCGCCTGGAACGACGGCCGCATGGATCAGTGGCTGTCCGCCAAGAGCCGGCTGGGCATGGGCGCCTACCGCAGCGCCGACGTGCCGTTTCAGACCGCGCTGGCCAATGCCTTCACGTTGTGCGATGCCTATCACTGCTCGGTCCAGGCCGGCACCAACCCCAACCGGCTGTTCCTGTGGACCGGCACCAACGACCCGCAGGGCGCGGCCGGCGGCCCCGCGCTGGTCAACACCTACGACCGGCTGGGTCCGGCGGGTGAAGGCTATTCCTGGACCACATACCCCGAGCGTCTGCAGGACGCCGACGTGACCTGGTGCATCTACCAGGACATGGCGGACAACTACAACGACAATCCGCTCGCGGGCTTTCAGCAGTACCGACGACAGCATGCGGGCAACATGGGCAACACCCCGCTGCGCGACCGCGCGCTGGCCACGCGCACGCTGGACGATCTGGCGCGCGATGTCGCGGACGGCACGCTGCCGGCCGTGTCGTGGATCATTGCGCCCACGGCGGATTCGGAACATCCCGAGGTCTCGTCCCCTCGCCAGGGCGGCGCCTACACCGAGCGCGTGCTGGACATTCTGACGGCGCATCCCGACACATGGAGCCGTTGCGTCCTGTTCGTCACCTACGACGAAAACGATTGCTTCTTCGACCACGTGCCCCCGCCCGCCCCGCCGGCGCGCCACCCGGACGGCGAGTCGGGCGGCCTGTCCACCGTGGAACTGGACGGCGAATACCACGACGCGCGCCGTGGTCCCAGCGCGTCCACGGCCGACGATCCGGCCGGGTTGTACGGACGCGCCTTCGGCCTGGGCCCGCGCGTGCCGATGCTGGTGGTCTCGCCCTGGAGCCGCGGCGGCTGGGTCAATTCGCAGGTGTTCGACCACACGTCGGTCATCCGATTCCTGGAAACGCGCTTTGGCGTGGCCGAACCCAACATCAGCCCCTGGCGCCGCGCAGTGGCGGGCGACCTGACGACGGCCTTCGATTTTGCCGGCGACAGATGTTCGCATCACCCCGACAGCCACCGCCACGCATGTCCTCTGCCCTATGTGCTGGAAGCCGTGGGCAAGATCACGGCCGACGGCCAGCATTACCGCCTGACGCTGCGCAACCCGGGCGGCGCGGGCGCCGTGCTGCATGTCTACGACCGCCTTGCGCTGGCGCATCCGCCCCGGCGCTACACGGTGGGCGCGGGCGCGCGTCTGGATGACGGATGGAGGCTGGCCGCGGGTGGCGCGTACGATCTCTGGCTGTTGGGACCGGATGGCTTTCACCGGGCGTTCCGCGGCGATGCGCAGGATGCGGGCACGCTTGAAGCGCAGTTGGTGCCCGTGACCTCGGGCCTGCGCCTGCGGCTCGTGAACCACGGCGACATGCCGCAGCCGGTCAGGGTGGAGTCGCGCATGAACGATGGCTGGCGCGCGATGGCCCACGTGCCCGCGGGCGGCGCGGTCGAGCTTAAATACGCCGGCTGCGAGGGCTGGTACGACCTGGAAGTGGGTGCGCCGGCGATGCCGGCCTTTGGACGCCGGCTGGCGGGCCGCATCGACGCGGGCAAGCCGGGGGTGCCGGATCCCCGGCTGTGCCAGGGAGCGGCGCTGCCGCTGTGAAGCGGCAGCCGGTCTTTCTGTTTACTGCTCCGAGGTGTCCTCGGTTTCTTCTTCACCGCGCGCCAGGCGCTCGGTGTTCTTCACGCCGGTGTGGCGCACGTCGGCGCCCTTGACCATGTAGATCACGCGTTCGGACATGTTCTTGGCATGATCGCCGATGCGCTCAAGCGCGCGGGCGATGAAGATCATGTCGATGGCGCGTGAGATCGTGCGCGGATCTTCGATCATGTACGTGATCAGATGACGCAGCGCGCCCTTCCATTCCTTGTCGACTTCCTTGTCGCTGCGCACGACGGCGGCGGCCTGGATGGGGTCGAGGCGGGCAAACGCGTCCAGCGCCTGGTGCAGCATGTTGCGCACGTTGGCGGCCATGTGGCGCAGTTCGATCACCGGAATGTGGCGCAGTTCGCCTTCGTGGACGCGACGGGCGACGGTGGCGACCTTTTCGGCTTCGTCGCCGGAACGTTCCATGTCGGTCAGCATCTTGGACACGGCCATCAGCATGCGCAGATCGATGGCGGTGGGCTGGTGCCGGGCCAGGATGCGGCTGATGCTTTCGTCGATCTCGACTTCGTGGCGGTTGACTTCCTTTTCCCGCTCGCGAACCTTTTCAACCAGCGACATGTCGCCGCTGGCCAGCGCGTCGATCGCTTCCTGGATCATGGCTTCCACCACGCCGCCCATTTGCAAGAACTGCGAACGGACGCTTTCCAGATCGGCGTCGAACTGCTTGTTTGTATGCTCCGTCATCCGGGCTCCCTGCGTGGTTGATCTCATTGCATTGCCCCGAAAGTAGAGAGGTTACGAGATGGGCCTGCACAACCCGCAAGGTTATGACCCAAGTGTGACAGGATTATGAATGCGGGCCTCGCGCCCCGCAAGACGGAGCGGCGGACCCGCATCACAACCGGACTCAGGCGCGGCGGTCCAGGCGGCGGATGCCGTTCTGGGTGGCCAGCAGCGCCACGTCGGCGCCGGACAGCGCGAACAGGCCGCAGGTCACGACGCCCGGCAGGTTGTTGACGATGGCCTCGAACGCGGGCGCGTCAGTGATGGAAAGACCCGACACGTCCAGGATGATGTTGCCGTTGTCGGTGACGAAGCCCTCGCGCAGGCGGGGCTGGCCGCCCAGCGCGGTCAGTGCGCGGGCCACGGATTCTCGCGCCATGGGGATGACTTCGAGCGGCAGCGGGAACTTGCCCATCGTCTGGACCAGCTTGGATTCGTCGGCGATGCAGATGAAGCGCTCGGCTACCGAGGCCACAATCTTCTCGCGCGTGAGCGCGCCGCCGCCGCCCTTGATCATGTGCAGATCGGCGTTGATCTCGTCGGCGCCGTCCACGTAGATGGGCATCGTGGACACGTCGTTCAGATCCAGCACCTTCAGGCCGTGGCCGGCCAGGCGCGCCGCGCTGCGCTCGGAGCTGGCGACCGTTCCGCCGATGCGGCCCTTGAATCGCGCCAGGCCATCGATGAACAGGTCGGCGGTGGAACCGGTGCCCACGCCGATGATGACGTCAGGGCCGGCGACCTGTTCGACGAATTCCAGGGCCGCGTCGGCGGCTTGCTGCTTGAGTTCTTGCTGGGAGAGCATGGCGGTAGAAGTGCGGAAAAGTTGCTTGAGCCGGGAAATTTAGCACGCGGCGATGGCGGGCCAGGCGCGCGACAGGATGGCCTGCGTGTCGACGCCGGGGGCCAATTCGCCAAAGATGCCCGACGCTTCCTGCAGGCGGCTGCCGACGAAGGCCTGCGCCACCGCGCCGGGCGCGTGCTCGATGAGCAAGGCGGCCTGCCACAGGCGCGCCAGGCCGGCGGCGATGCGACGCGCCTGGAATGGCGCCTGCTCACCATCGGCCAGCAGCGCGCGCCAACGCGCCAGCGCCGCGTCAAACTCCCGGTGCTGGCCGGCGGCGCGGGCGAATTCCGCGTCCAGCGCCGGCAGCGCGTCAGGCTCGCGCTGCAGCGCCCGCAGCACGTCCAGCGCCATGACGTTGCCCGAACCTTCCCAGATGGAATTGACGGGCGTTTCCCGGTACAGGCGCGGCATCGGCCCTTCTTCGACGTAGCCGTTGCCCCCCCAGACCTCCATGCACTCGGCCACAGCGGCGACCGCGCGCTTGCAGACCCCCAGCTTGGCGGCCGGCGTGCCGACACGCACCAGCGCGCGCGCGGCCGCGTCGCTGCGTTCGTCAACAGCCCGCGCCAGACGCAGTGCCAGCACCATGGCCGCTTCGCTTTCGAGCGCCAGGTCGGCCAGCACGTTGCGCATCAGCGGCTGTTCGATCAGCGGTTTGCCAAAGGCCTGACGATGCTGCGCATGATGCGCCGATTGCGCCAGCGCCTGGCGCAGCAGCGCCGCGCTGCCCAGCACGCAATCGAGCCGCGTGGTGCCCGCCATTTCCAGCAGCACGGTCAGGCCGCGGCCGGGTTCGCCGACCATCACGCCCCAGGCGTCTTCGAATTCGACTTCCGAACTGGCGTTGCTCCAGTTGCCCAGTTTGTCCTTCAAACGCCGCACGCGCACGGCATTGCGCGGGCCATCCGGTATCCAGCGGGGAACGAAAAAGCAGCTCAGCCCCTCATCGGTCTGCGCCAGCACCAGATGGGCGTCGGCCTGCGGCACCGAAAAGAACCATTTGTGTCCGACCAGCTGATAGGCGCTGCCGCGCCCCGGCGCGCCCAGCGGCGAGGCACGGGTGGTAACGGCGCGCAGGTCGGAGCCGCCCTGCTTTTCGGTCATGCCCATGCCGATCAGCGCGCTGCGCTTGGCGGTGAGCGGCGCATCGCTGCCATCGAAATCCCGCGCGTAGAGCGCAGGCAGCCACTGGCCCGCAAAGTCCACGACGCCGGCAGGCTCGCGTTGCAAGAGCGGAACAGCGGCAAAAGTCATGGTGGTGGGACAGAGCGTGCCGGCCTCGACCTGGCCTTGCATCAAGTAGGCGGCGGCGCGCGCCACCTGCGCGCCCGGCGCGGGCTGCATCCACGCGCGGCTATGCAGGCCGCGCGCCATGATGCCGCTCATCAGCACGTTCCAGGCGGGGTGAAAGTCGATGCGGTCCACCCGATGGCCGGCGCGGTCGTAACTGACCAGGCGTGGCGGACAGCGGTTGGCCTCGGCGCCCGCGGCCAGCGTCTGCGCGCGGCCCAGCCAGGCGCCATGCGCGGCGAGGTCGCCCGCCCACGCTTCGGCGCCCTCGCGGCGCACGGCCTCGCGCAGCGCCGGATCGGTGTCGTACAGGGAATAGTCTTCCAGGGGCGGCACCTGGTTGAACACGGTATGCGTCGCGAACGATGACATGGAGTCTCCCTGGTTCGAACGGCCGCGGCGGCGCGGGTTGCCCGCAGCCGCTACCCGGCCATGGGCGCGGTCAAGGGCCAGGGCCGCAGCGCTTCGACCTGCGCCGCCAGTTCCAGCAGCTGCGCCTCGGCGCCCAGCGGTCCCATCACCTGGATGCCGATGGGCAGCCCGTCCGCGGACATGCCAAACGGAATCGAGATGGCGGGCATGCCGGTCAGGTTCGCCAACGGCGCGAAGGGCGAATAGCCGATGACGCCCTTCTTGCCCAGACGGTAGGCCAGATAATCGGCGTTGTCCATGGCGTAGCGGCCGATGGGCGCGGGCGGCAACGCCAGCACCGGACTCAGGAACAGGTCATAGCCCTGGGCGCCATCCCGATGCAGGAAACGCCCGATGCGGCGGGTGATCTCGTGGCAGGTGTCGACGCAGGCCACATACTGCGCACCGGAGATCGCGCGGGCATATTCACGCGCGCCGAGCGTGGTGGGCTGCAGTTCGTCAGCGGCCAGGCGCCTGCCGCGCGCGGCCACGAAGCTGTCGATGGCGTTGGCGGCCGCGCTGGCGATCAGCGGCAGCATCGGCGACAGGACTTCCTCGGAGCCGACGGGCGGCGCCTCCTGCACCAATTCATGCCCCAGCGAGGCAAAGAACCGGGCCGCCTCGTCCAGCGTCGCGGCAACATCCGGATGAATGGCCTCGCCTTCGTAGGTGGTGTTGATAAAGGCAATGCGCCGGCGCGGCGCCGCGCTCGGATCGGCGGCAACCCGGGCCACCACCCCGCGATAGGACGCCGCGGGCGGGACGGGCGCGGCATAGGGCGCACCCACGTCGGCGCCCGCGCTGATGTCCAGCGCCGCCGCGCAGTCGCGCACGGACAGGGTCATCATGTGTTCGGTGGCCAGGCCGCCCCAGCCTTCACCTTTAAGCGGACCGAGCGGCATGAGGCCGCGCGAGGGCTTCAGGCCCAGCACGCCGCAGCACGACGCGGGGATGCGGATCGATCCGCCGCCATCGCTGCCATGCGCGATGCGCACCATGCCGCTGGCGAGCGCCGCGCCGGCGCCGCCGCTGGAGCCGCCCGCGCTGTGGCCCTTTTTCCAGGGATTCTGCGTGGCGGGGCCATAGACGGGCGACTCCGTCGTGGGGCTCAGGCCCAGCTCGGCGCTGGTGGTGCGGCCGAACGGAATCAGCCCGGCGCGCCGGTAACGTTTGACGATGTCGGCATCGAGGTTCCACGTGACCTGGCCATACAGCACGGACCCCATTGCGCTGGGCAGGCCGATGGCCGCCGTGGCGAGGTCCTTGAGCAGCGTCGGCACGCCGAGGAACGGCCGGTCGCGCAGCAGCGCGAGGCGCTGCTCGGACGTCAGCGACGCCAGTTCTTCGTCCAGGGACTGGGCCAGCCGCAGCCCGGCTTCGGCCTGCACGCCGCAGGCGGCATTGATGGACGGATTGCGCGCTGCGACGCGCTCGACCGCCTGCTGCATGGCAGTCAGCGCGGTGGTGGCGCCTTGGGCGATGTCGGCGCCCAGCGCCGTCGCGTCGAGAGAAGAGGAATCATGGCGTTCGGCGATGCTCATGCTGACGATGCTCCAGGTATCGACGGCGAAGTGCCGCATGCATGAGGATATCGGCAGTCAAGGCGGCCAACAAGCGCGCGCGGCGACGGGCGCGCCCCAGCTTGCCTGTTCAGACGGCGCCGGCCGACGGCGCGCGGGGTTCCTCGGCGTCGTCGTCCTCGGGATCGGCTGCGTCCGCCGACGCCCCGCCCAGCAGGCGCAGCGCATCGGCTTCCGGCAGCGCTTCAACGCCCTTCAGGTTGCGCAGCATGGCGCGGGTGCGCACCTCGGTCTGGCCGATCTTGTTGCTGGCGGTGTCCAGCGTCTTCTTGACGCTGGCCAGCGATTCGCCGAACTTGCCGAATTCGGTCTTGACGGCCCGCAGCACCTGCCACACCTCGGAGGAACGCTGTTCGATCGCCAGCGTGCGAAATCCCATCTGCAGGCTGTTCAGCAGCGCGGCCAGATTGCTCGGGCCCGCCACGTTGACGCGCAGGTCGTGCAGCTTGTCCAGCAGGCCGGGGCGGCGCAGCACCTCGGCATACAGGCTTTCCGTGGGCAGGAACATGATGGCGAAGTCGGTCGTGTGGGGCGGCGCGATGTACTTGCCGGCAATCAGCCGCGCCTGGACCTCGACCGCGCGGCCCAGTGCGGCCCCGGCCACCTTGACGCCCTCGGCGTCGGCCGCTTCCTGCGCGTCCATCAGGCGCTCGTATTCTTCCTTGGGGAACTTGGCGTCGATCGGCAGCCAGACCGGATCGCCGCCGTCGCCACGCCCCGGCAGCCGGATGGCAAATTCCACGGCCGCGTCGCTGCCCGGCACCGGCTTGACGTTGCTGGCGTACTGATCGGGCGTCATGTTGTCTTCGATCAGGCGCGCCAGTTGCACTTCGCCCCACGTGCCGCGGGACTTCACGTTGGTCAGCACGCGCTTCAGGTCGCCCACCCCGGCGGCCAGCGCCTGCATTTCACCCAGCCCCTTGTGCACGGCTTCCAGGCGGTCGGACACCAGCTTGAAGGACTCGCCCAGCCGCTGCTCCAGCGTGGCATGCAGCTTCTCGTCCACGGTGCGGCGCATTTCGTCGAGCTTGGCGCTGTTGTCCGACTGCAGCGATTGCAGGCGCTGATCCACCGTGGCGCGCACTTCCATCAGGCGCCGTTCGTTGATCTGGATGAGGCCCTGCAATTGTTCCGAGAAGCCGGCGGCAAAGCGCGACAGCGATTCGGCGGATTCGGCCCGGGCGGCCTGCGCATCGCGCGACAGGCCGGCACGCAGATCCCCGTGCGACTGCGCCAGTTCCTGCCGCAGCGCGCGTGTGGATTCGGAAAACTCGCTGCGCAGGCCGCGCTGGCCTTCGGCGATGTCGGCGCGCAGCGCGCGCTCGGTGCGCTCCAGTCCTTCCAGGAGGGCGTCCAGTCGGGGATCGGTGGCGGACGGGCGCAGCCAGGCCAGCACGGCGGCCACGAAGGCCAGCACGGCGCCGCCGGCGGCGACCCAAAGCAGAATATCGTTCAAGAAAGGCGTCTCCAAAGCGCGAATTGTAGGTCCCATTCCGCCCCCCTTTCCAGCCTGCTCCGCCAGCGTGAAGGCGCGGCGGGAGCAAGAGGATTAAACTGGCGGCCATCTGCATGGATACCCTCGCTTCTTTGAACTCCGCCGACCGCTCCGCCTGCACGCCTGCCGTCTCATTCCAGTCCGTGTTCGGACCGCTGAACCTGGATTCGGCAACGCCGCTTGCCACGGGCGGAGACCGGCACATTTTCCAGCACCCGCACTCGCCCGCCCTGCTCGTCAAGGTCATGGACATGCGCGCGCGGGCGATCTACCTGGAAGCACGGCCGTTCAAGCGCTGGTACAAGCAATATCAGCGCGAAAGCGCCTACCGCGTGTACTTGAACGAGATCTCGGAATACGTCACCACCACGACGCGCCCGTCCGGCGTGTGGCAGGTGCCCATGGCGCGCATCGTCGGGGTGGCGCAGACCTCGCTGGGCCTGGGGCTGGTGGTCGAAAAGATCACCGACGAAGCCGGCAACATGGCGCCGACCGTGACCGATCTGGCCATGAAAGGCCTGCTCGACGATGCGCTGAAAGCGCAGCTCGATGCGTTCTTCGATGACCTGGCCGATGCGCACGTCGTGGTGCACGACATGTCGACCAGCAACATCGCCGTGGGCCTGAACGCCGACGGAAAGAAGGGGCTGTACCTGATCGACGGCTTCGGCGTGCTGCCGCTGATCCCGTTGTATGCATGGAGCAAGCGCCTGAACCGCCGCCGCCTGCAGCGCAAGTACGCCGAACTGCGCGAATCGCTGGCCCGGCGCATGCGCGAAGCCGGCGTCTAGCCGCCGGCCGGCGCCTCGGGCAGCACGATGCCCTGCCGGTCCACCCACACGTAATCCTGTCCCGCGCGCTGCCCGCGCCGCAGCGGGTTACGCGTGCAGAACGCGGCGTAGGCCGGGTCCACGAACCGGTAGCTCAGGTGTTCGTCGCGCCCCGCCGGAATGCCCAGCCGCGTGGTGCAGATGAGATACGGCGGCGACTCGCCCACGTCTTCCACGTACAAGGCGTCGGGATCGAAACGGCGGGCGTCCCATTCAGGCACTTTTAATCCCAGCGACCGGCACAGCAGTGTCTGGCCGGCGCAAAGCGCGCCCAGCGCCCGGGGCCGGCCTTGCGCATCGGGGTTCAGTTCGCGCATCCGTTCAAGCGACTCGGGGCCGGACAGCGCATCGGTCCACGGATAAGCCGATTTGATCAGCACCGCATTGCCCGGGCCGCCCGCGCTGAAGTTCAGCGAATCGCCCCCGCGGGCGTAGTACATGTAGATGGTGCCGCCGTCCATGAACAGGGCGCGGCGCTTGTGGGTGTACCCCAGCGAGGCATGGCTGCCCCGCTCTTCCAGGTAGTAGGCCTCGGTTTCGATGATGCGGGCCGACAGCCACAGGCCGCCGACCCGGTGGCGGATCACCTTGCCGGGCAACTCGCGCGCCAGCTGAGCCGCGTCGCGGTCAAAGAAGGCGTCCGGCAAGGCCTGTCCGGCCCCGCCGCGGGCCTCAGGCGAAACGTTCGCCGTAGCGCTTTTCACTGAAACCAACACTCACCTCGCCATCCGGCGTGACGGTGACCGGACGGCGCACCAGGGCCGGGTACTCGGCGATCAGCTTGGTCCACTGGGCGTCGGTATGGGCGGTCTTGCGGTCCTCGGGCAGGTTGCGCCACGTCATGGAGGCGCGGTTGACCAGCTTTTCCCAACCGCCGACCTGCTCGGACCAGGATTTGAGCGTCGCGGCCGGCACCGGCTCGTCGCGGTAATCGACGAAGGCGTGGTCAACGCCATGCTCGGTCAGCCAGTCACGCGCCTTTACGCAGGTGCTGCACTTGGTCAGGCCATACAGGGTGGTTTGCGTCATTTGGATTCGGACTCCTTGCGCCATTGCATGCGGTTGGCGAGGATCACGCACGTGCCCACCGCCAGGATGAACAGGGTGGCCAGCGCGTTGATCTCGGGCTTGAGGCCCAGCCGCACCCGGGAGAAGACCTCCATGGGCAGCGTGCTGGAGCCGGGGCCGGACAGGAACGACGCGATGACGACGTCGTCCAGCGACAGCGTGAAGGACAGCAGCCAGGCCGACGCCAGCGCGGGCGCAATCAGCGGCAGCGTGATCTTGAAGAACACGGTGATCGGCGTGGCGCCCAGGTCCAGCGCGGCTTCTTCCAGCGAGCGGTCCAGGTCGCGGATGCGGGTCTGGATGACGACGGCCACGAACGCCATGCACAGCGTCACGTGCCCCACCCAGATCGTGAACATGCCGTTCTGCTCGGGCCAGCCCAGCGCACCGCGCACCTCGACGAACATCAGCAGCAGCGAGATGCCCAGCACCACTTCGGGAATCACCAGCGGCGCGCTCAGCATGCCGACGTACAGCGCAAAGCCGCGGAACCGGCCCATGCGCCCCAGGACGTAACCCGCCCAGGTGCCGATGACGACGGCCGCGGTGGCCGTCAGCACGGCAATGCGGAAGGACAGCCAGGCGGCGCGCAACAGCGCGTCGTCATTGACCAGCGAGTGATACCAGCGGAACGAAAACCCGGTCCACGACGTGACCGAGGGCGACTCGTTGAACGAAAACACCATCAGGCTGAGGATGGGCACGTACAGAAAGAAGTAGCCCAGCCCCAGCACCACGGCGCGCAGCGTCTTGTTCGGACCGTTCATTTGCGGTCTCCGCCCTGCTGCTTGACCTGGCTGTACTGGAAGTACACCAACGGCACGAGCAGCAGCAACACCATCACGCACGTCACGGCCGACGCCATCGGCCAGTCGGCGTTGTTGAAGAATTCATTCCACATCACGCGGCCTATCATCAGCGTGTTCGCGCCGCCCAGCATTTCGGGGATCACGTATTCACCGACTGCCGGAATGAACACGAGCATCGCGCCCGCGATCACGCCCTGGCGCGACATCGGCACCGTGATCTGCCAGAACGCCTGCCACGGCCGGGCGCCCAGGTCATAGGCGGCTTCGAGCAGGCGCAGGTCCATCTTCACCAGCGTCGCGTACAGCGGCAGGATGAAGAACGGCAGGTAGGCATAGACCATGCCGATGTACACGGCCAGGTCGGTGCGGTAGATCTCGAGCGGACTGGAGATCAGGCCCAGGCCCTGCAGCAGGTTGTTCAGCAGGCCGTCGTTACGCAGGATGCCCACCCAGGCATACACGCGCAAAAGCAGCGACGTCCAGAACGGCAGGATCACCGCCAGCAGCAGCAGGTTGCGCACGCGCGCCGACGACCGGGCGATGTAGTACGCAATGGGGTAACCCATCAGCACGCAGACGAGCGTGGTGATGCCGGCGATCTTCACCGAGCTGAGGTACGTGCGGAAATACTGGTTTTCCGTGAACAGCAGGATGTAGCCGCGCAGGTGCAGGCTGAACTGGATCGCCTCGTCCTGAAACTGCGCCAGCGACGTGTACGGCGGAATGCCGAACTTCATTTCGGCAAAACTGATCTTCAGCACCAGGAGGAACGGCAGCAGCAGAAACAGCACCAGCCAGGCGAACGGCGGCACCACCGCCAGGGCCCTGCCCGACGGGAGCCACTCGCGGGGCGAAAAGCGGATCATGACGCAAGCACCGTCGCGCTGTCGGCGTCCCAGCTCACGAAGATTTCTTCGTCGATGCCCGGCGCGTCCATCTGGGCCAACAGGCGGCTGGGCACGCTGGCCTCGACCGTCTTGCCGGAGTCCAGGCGGATCTGATAGAGGGCGTAGCTGCCCATCCAGGCCATGTGGCTGACCATGCCGTGGGCCCAGTTGTATTCGCCGTCCGGTTGTTCACGCGAGACCAGCAGGCGCTCGGGCCGGATGGAGACGTGCACTTCCATGCCCAGGGGTTCGCTGACCCCGTGGTTCACGAAGAGCGGACGGGTCAGTTCGTCGCATTCAATGGCCACATGATCGGGCTCGTCGACGACGATGGTGCCGGTGAACATGTTGGTCGACCCGATGAAGCTGGCGACAAAGCGCGAGTTCGGGAAGGCATACACGTCCTGCGGCGTGCCGCACTGGACGATCTGGCCTTCGGTCATGACGGCCAGGCGGTGCGCCATGGTCATGGCTTCTTCCTGGTCGTGGGTGACCATGATGCAGGTCACGCCGACCTGTTCCAGGATCTTCACGAGTTCGATCTGCGTCTTCTGGCGGATCTGCTTGTCCAGCGCCGACATGGGTTCGTCAAGCAAAAGCAGCTTGGGACGCTTGACCAGGCTGCGCGCCAGCGCCACGCGCTGCTGCTGCCCGCCCGAAAGCTGGTTGGGCTTGCGGCGCGAATAGCCCGCCATCTGCACCAGGTCCAGGGCCTCGAACACGCGGTCATGGATTTCCGCGCGGTCCACGCCTTCCTGCTTCAGGCCGAAGGCCACGTTGGCCTCGACCGTCATGTGCGGGAACAGCGCGTACGACTGGAACATCATGTTCACGGGCCGGCGGTACGGCGGCACGCTGGTGATGTCCTCGCCGTCCAGCAGGATCTGGCCCGAAGTCACTTCCTCGAAGCCCGCCAGCATGCGCAGCAAGGTGGACTTGCCGCTGCCCGAGCTGCCCAGCAGCGCGAAGATTTCGTTTCGCTTGACGGACAGGTTGACCGAACGCACGGCCACCACATCGCCAAAGATCTTTACCACATCGGAGACCCGGACGAACTCGTCCGGGTCCGCCTGCTGCGCCGAGTAACGGCTATCGTTCATGATGACTAATTTCCCAACTTCAGCTCGGACCACAACTTGTTCTGCAGCCGTGAAATGTTCAAGGGCAACGCCTTGATCACGTACAGGGTCTTGGAGACCTCGGCGGGCGGGTAGATCATGGGATTTTCAGCCACATCCTTGTTCACGAACTGCCGCGCTTCCTTGTTGGCGTTCGGGTAGAACATGGTGTTGGTGATGGCTGCGTGGACCTTCGGCGTTTCGATGTAGTTGATGAACGCGTGGGCCTCTTCGGGATGCGGCGCATCCTTGGGGATGACCATCAGGTCGAACCACGCCGGCGCGCCGCCCTTCGGGATGAAGTAGTTCACTTCATAAGGCTTCTTGGCGTCCTGCGCGCGCTTGCGGGCAATCATGACGTCGCCGGAGAAACCGTAGACCATGCACAGGTCGCCCACGGCCAGTTCGTCGATGTAGCCCGACGAGCTGAACTGGCGGATGTACGGACGGATCTTCTTCAGCACTTCCATCGCGGCCTGGTAGTCGGCGCTGTTGGTGCTGTTGGGGTCCTTGCCCAGGTACTTGAGCACGGCCGGGAACACCTGCGCGGCTTCGTCCAGCATGGAAATGCCGCATTCCTTCAGCTTGGCGGCGTTCTCGGGCTTGAAGATCATGTCCCAGCTGGCCAGGTCCACGTCGTCGCCCATGATCTGCTTGACCTTGGTGACGTTGTAGCCCAGGCCATTGGTGCCGTAGCCCCACGGGATGGCGTGTTCGTTGCCGGGATCGACCGTGGCGACCAGCGCCATGACTTCGGGATCCAGGTACTTCCAGTTGGGGATCTTGGATTTGTCCAGCTTCTGGAACAGGCCGGCTTCGATCTGGCGCGAGGCGTAATGGGTGGACGGGACAACGACGTCGTAACCCGACTTGCCGGCCAGCAGCTTGGCCTGCAATGCGTCGTTGCTGTCGTAGACGTCATAGCGGACCTTGATGCCGGTTTCCTTTTCAAAACCCGGGATCGTGTCCGGGGCCGTGTATTCGGCCCAGTTGTAGACGTTGACGACCTTGTTCTGCGCCATCGCAGCCGACGTGGCCGCCGCGACCAGCACCGCGCCGAGCGCCCAGCGCATTCCCGCCTTCAGTTCCATTATGTCCAGCCCCCTTGCTCTATGCCGTTTATGACAGGAGTACCAAAAGGCGAAATGATAAAGCCATTTTGCGATGACCTGCCCAACTTTGGGGGGTAATTGGCGCAATTGCTGCCTTGGCGGGCCGCGGCGGGCGGGCCAGCGGTCAGGGCTGGATTCCGATGCCCCAGGCCGTCCAGTAACTGTCGCGCAGGCGCATCCAGAACCGGTCGCCGGCCTCGCCGGCCACCTTGCGCAGCGACCGGCGCAGGCGGTCGAGATTGGCCTGGCGCTGCCGCTCCGACAGCCCGCCCTGCGTGCCGCGGTCAAAGTCGATGAGCCAGACCCGGCCATCGTTGCCGATAAGGATGTTGAACGCGTTCAGATCGGCATGCCAGACGCCCGCCCGGTGCATGCGCACGATGGCATCGGCCACCGGCTGCCACAGGGGCTCGGAAAGCGCCTGCGCCAGGGGCCGCACGCCGGGAATGCGCTCGACCACGATGGCGGCGCGGTAGATGGGGCCCTGGCGCCAGTAGGCGGCCGCCAGCGGCGCCGGCACCGGCAGCCCTTGCGCGCGCAGGGCGGCCAGCAGCCGGTATTCGCGAAAGCTGCGCGTGCGCGACTCGCCGTTCCACAGATACGCGTCGCGGCTGATGCGGGCGATCATGCCGCCGCGGCGGTAGCGCCGCAGCACACCCTGCCAGCCCTGCCCCTCCACGAACCACGCGGCCTGGCGTCCGCCGGCGTCCACCGGCCGCGCCCGGTCGCCATAGTGACCGGGGTTGAAGACTTCGGGGCCTGCGTCGGCGAGGCGCCGGGCATCGCTGAGCATGGCGCCGGCCAGCGGGCCATCCCAGGTGGTGCGCCGCGCGCCGGATTGATCGTCAGCCTTCACGGTTGCGCATCCAGTCGGCCACGCCGTAGAACGATTCGAGCAGACGCTCGACCAGGACGGGCTCGATGCCCTCGTCTTCCATTGCGCGGCCGATACAGGTCACCCATTGGTCGCGCTCGACCTCGCCGATGGAGAACGGCAGATGACGCGCCCGCAGGCGGGGATGGCCGAAGCGTTCGATGTAGTGGTCCGGACCGCCGAAATAGCCGCAGAGGAACCAGAAGAGCTTGTCGCGCGCCTCGTCCAGGCTGGGGCCGTGGGCGGCGCGCAGTTCCTTGAGGTCGGACTCCATGTCCATCAGGTCATAGAAGCGGTCGACGAGGGCGCGCACGCCGGCTTCGCCGCCAAGAAGGTCAAACATGGTGCGGGAGTTTTCCACGGGTTCTGTAATGGTGTGGACGCGGGACGTCATCAGGTTTCTCGAAGGGTGACGAGCGGCGGCGTACGCAGGACGCCGCGCAGGGCAAGCGCGCCGCCCGCCCAGGCGCCCAGCATGCCGGTGCCGATGCCGGCCAGCCACGGCCAGAGGCTGAGGGTAATGGTGAAGTCGAACACCTGGGTTGATAAAGCCCAAGCGATCGCGGTCGCGCCGGCCGCCGCAAGAAGGCCTGCCAACCCGCCCACGGCCCACAGCTCGATGCGCTGCGAACGGGCAAGCTGACGGCGCGTGGCGCCCAGCGCGCGCAGCACCGCCGCCTCGCGCATGCGCTCGTCGCGCGTGGCGGTCAGCGCCGCGGACAGCACCAGCACGCCGGCGGCAAGCGTAAACAGGAACAGCAGCTGCACGGCGCGGCCCACTTCATTCAGCACGGACTGCAACTGCTGCAGGATGGCGCCCACGTCGAACACCGTCAGGTTCGGAAATTCCCGCACCAGGGCGGGCAACACCGCCGCCTTTTCGGGCGGCAGGTAGAAGGACGTGATCCAGCTCTGGGGCATGTCGGCCAGTGCGGCGGGGGTCAGGATGGCGAAAAAATTGACGCGCATCGTATCCCAATCCACCCGGCGGATGCTCGACACCGCCACCTCGACCTGCTGGCCGGCCACGTCGAACGTCATCTTGTCGCCCAGCCCGATGCGCAGCGACTGCGCCAGCCCGGCCTCCAGCGAGACCTCCGCGGAACCCGGCGTCAGCCAGCGGCCCTGCTCGATACGATTGGACGACGGCATCTCGTCGCCATAGGACAGGTTGAATTCGCGGTCCACCAGGCGCTTGGCGCGCGGCTCTTCATAATCGTCCGGTCCCACCGGCTTGCCATTGACGGCAATCAGCCGCCCGCGGACCATCGGCGACAGCGTGATGCGGCCCAGGCCTTCGCGCGTCAGCGCGTCGGTCACGGCCTGGCGCTGGTCCGGCTGCACGTTGATCAGGAAGCGGTTGGGCGCGTCCGGCGGCATGGTGCGTTGCCAGCCCTGGATAAGATCGGTGCGCGTCATCGTCAACAGCAGCAGCGCCATCAAGCCGACCGCCAGTGCGCAGACCTGGGTGATCGTGGCGGCCCGGCGGCGCACCACGCCCGCCAGCGCAAAGCGCAACGCGGGCAGGCCGGCAGCCAGCCGGCGCACGCGCGCCAGGCCCAGGATGCACAGCCAGGCGACCAGCGCGAACACGCCAAAGGCGCCCAGAAAGCCCCCGGCCACCACGCCGCCCAGCTTGGCATCGCCCGCGAACCACCAGATCAGCAGCGCAAAACCCGCCGCGCCCAGCACGTAGCCGAACGCGCTGCGCGCGCTGATCGTGTCCGCATCACGCCGCAGGACGCGGGCGGGCGGCACGTGGCGCAACTGCGCCAGCGCGGGCAGTGCGAACCCCAGAAGCAGCAGCAATCCGGTCAGAAGGCCTTGCAACGCCGGAATGGCAGACGGGGCCGGCAAGGTCGTGTCGATCAGCGAGCCCAGCAGCATGACGAGCACCTGATGCACACCAAACCCCAGCAGGCAGCCGGCGGCGGACGAGAACAGCCCAACCAGTGTGAATTCCAGCGTCAGCATGCGCGCGACCTGCGACTGCACGGCGCCCAGGCAGCGCATGACCGCGATGCCATCACGATGCCGCGTCATGTAACGCCCCGCCGCCAGCGCCACGGCCACGGCCGAGATCAGCACGGCCAGCAGCGCGACCAGCGACAGAAAACGCTGCGCGCGGTCCAGCGTGCGGCGCACTTCCGGGCGGCCCGATTCCAGGGTGGCAATCTTCTGGCCGCGCTTCAGATTCTGGTTCAGCCAGGCGGAATATCCAGCCACGGCGTCGGGCTGGCCGGCGACCAGCATGGCATAGCCGATGCGGCTGCCCGGCGCGATGAGGCCCGTGGCCGGCAGGTCGCTGGCGCGCAGCAGCACGCGCGGGGCGACGTTGACGAACTGCATGCCCTTGTCCGGCTCATAGGTGATGACGCGGTCGATGCGCATGTGGGCGTCGCCCACGTTCAGCGTATCGCCCACCTTCAGGTTCAAGAGCGCCAGCAACTGCGCGTCTACCCACACCGCGCCTTCGGGCGGGATGTCGCGCGTGGGCGCATCGGGCGCGAACGGCGCCTCCGCCACCCGCAAGGCCCCGCGCAGCGGATAGCCGGGCTCCACCGCTTTCAACGCCGCGAGCTGCGCGCCGTCCCCGGCGCCCACCATGGAGGGAAACTGCCACGTGCCGGAAACGGTCAGGCCGCGCTCGCGCGCCTGATCCTTGAAGGCGGCGGGTACGGGTTCGTCGGCATCCAGCACCAGATCGGCGCCCAGCATCTGGCCGGCGTCGCGTTCCAGCGCGCGGCCGACGCGGTCGGCCAGAAAGCCCACGCTGGTGACGGCGGCCACCGCCACGACCAGCGCCAGGACCAGCAAACGGAGCTCGCCGGCGCGCGCATCGCGCATCATCATCCGGGCGCCCAGGCGCAAGGTTGACCAGAAACCAGGGCGCCTGGCCTGTGACATATCAGGGAAATCCATCATTCGTCCATGTTAACTAAGCGCCTGTAGGGCGTCCGAATCCCGATATCATCCCGGGGCGGGAGGCAAAGCCGCCCATAAAGATAACCAATTCCGGAGAAGACAATGCGTAAAACCTGGCTTGCGGCCACGATTCTGGCCGCCTGCGCGGCCGCCACCTCGCTGCCCGCGGCAGCGCAGACCACCCTGAAGATGGCCTACGCCCTGTCGACGTCGTCGCACTACGGCGCCGGCGCCGACGCGATGGCCAAATCCATCGAAGGCTCGACCAACGGCAAGTTCAAGGTCCAGCAGTTTGCCAACAGCGCGCTGGGCGGCGAACGTGAAGTGATCGAAGGCCTGCAGATCGGCACCATCGATCTCGCGATCGTTTCGACCGGTGCAACCCTGAATTTTGTTCCCGAGACCGGCGTTTTCGACATCCCGTTCCTGCTGCGCGACCTGCCGCACGCCCGCGCGGTGCTGGACAGCAAGATCGGCCAGGACATGCTGGCCAAGTTCCCCAGCCGCGGCATCGTGGCGCTGGCGTGGGGCGAACAGGGCTTTCGCCACCTGACCAACAACGTGCGCCCGGTCAAGACCCCGGCGGACGCCAAGGGCCTGAAGATCCGCACCACCGAAAACCCGATCCACATCACGGCCTTCCGCCAGATCGGCATCCTGCCCACGCCGATGGCCTGGCCCGAAGTGGCCACCGCGCTGCAGCAGGGCACCATCGACGGCCAGGAAAATCCGCTGTCCGTGATCACGTCGGCCAAGCTGTCGCAGATGCAGAAGTATCTGTCGCTGACCGGGCACGTGTACGGCCCGGCCCTGGTGCTGATGTCCGCCAACGTCTATGAAGGCCTGTCGGCCGCCGACAAGGCCAACTTCGACAAGGCCGGCAAGGAATCGGCCCAGGCCATGCGCGCCTATGTCGACAACATTGAAAAGACGGGCGTCGAGCAGCTCAAGAAGGAAGGCATGCAGGTGTCCGAAGTGGACCGCGCCGCCTTTGCCGCCGCCGTGGAACCCGCCTACCCCGAGTACTACAAGAAGTTCGACAAGAAGCTGATCGACTCGATCCGCGACACCAAGTAAGCCGGCACGGCCCCCATCGCGGGGCCGTTTGCCTGGCGGCGGGACCGGCCTGCGCCGCGCGCCCGCCCCACTTTTCCGCGTCCATCGCCAACGGAATTCACCATGCGTTTGCTCTGCGCCTTCGACCGCGGCCTGTTCAAGCTGGTCTCGGCCCTCGCCCAACTTTTGCTGGTGGCCGCCGCGGCCGCCGCGTTCTACCAGGTCATCGCCCGGTTCGTGCTGCACTCGCCCGCCGACTGGAGCGAAGTCCTTACCCGCGCCCTCCTGATCTGGACCGTGCTGCTGGGCGTGGCCCTGGCCTTCCGCCACGGCGCCATGATCAGCGTCGAGCTGCTGCGCAATCTGCTGGGCGGCACGCGCCGCCGCGTGCTCGAGGCCATCATCGGCCTGATCTGCGCGGGCTTTCTCGGCTTTCTGGCCTGGATCGGCGGCAACATGACCTATCGCGTGCGTTTCCAGAACGTGCCGAGCCTGGACATCTCGATTTCCTGGATTTATCTGGCCATCCCCGTGGGCGCCACGCTGGCGGCCATCGCCGTGCTGGCCCGCTGGTGCGCCGGCGAAGAAGACGACGTGCCCGTGCGCAACGACGCGCAAGGCTGAGCCGCCCCCCTATCGAACCTGAGCAGCAAAAATCGCCATGTCCCAATTAATGATTGTCTCGATGCTGATTTTCTTCGGGCTGTCCGTGCCGGTCGCCGTGTCGATCGGGCTGGCCAGCCTGGCGGGGGTCGGCGCCTCGGGCCTGCCCTGGCTGGTCGTCGCGCAGCAGTTGTTTGCCGCGCTGGACAAGTACCCGCTCGTGGCCATCCCCTTCTTCATCCTGGCCGGCAACCTGATGGAAGCCGGCGGCATCTCCGAACGCATGGTGGAATTCGCCAAGAGCGTGGTCGGCGGCATCCAGGGCGGCCTGGCCTGCACCTGCGTGCTGACCTGCATGATCTTCGCGGCGGTTGCCGGCTCCAGCGTGGCCACGACCTTCGCGGTGGGCGCCATCCTGATTCCCGCCATGATCCGGCACGGCTATCCGGCCCCCTTTGCGGCGTCATTGCAGGCCAGCGCGGCGGAACTCGGGGTCATCATCCCGCCGTCCATCCCGATGATCCTGTTTGCCGTGTCCACCGACACCTCCACGGGCGAACTCTTCATCGCCGGCGTCATGCCCGGCATCCTGATCGGCATCGCGCTGATGTTCTACGTCTGGCTGTACGCCAAGCGCAACAACCTGGGCAAGCGCGACGGCGAAGGCCGGCTGCCGCTGTGGCCCGCGTTCAAGCGTGCCTGGCTGGCGCTGCTGATGCCCGTCATCATCCTGGGCGGCATCTACGGCGGCGTCTTCACGCCGACCGAAGCGTCGGTCGTGGCCGTGATGTACGCCGTCTTCGTGGGCAAGTTCATCTACCGCCGCCTTACGTTCCGTCAGTTGTCGGACACGCTGCACAAATCGGTCGTGTCGACCGCAGTCATCATGTTCGTGATCGCCAACGCGGGCATCTTCAGCTTCCTGCTCAACCGCGCCGGCATTCCGGACGCGCTGGGCACGTGGCTCGCCCAGATCTTCGACACCAAGTTCGGCTTCCTGATGGGCGTGAACGCCGCGCTGTTCGTGATCGGCATGTTCATCGAGACCTCGGCGTCGATCGTCGTGCTGGCCCCCTTGCTGCTGCCGGTGGCGCTGCAGTTCGGTGTCGACCCGGTGCACTTCGGCATCATCATGGTGGTCAACCTGGCGCTGGGCATGATCACGCCGCCGTTCGGGGTGAACCTGTTTGCCGCGTGCGCGGTGGCCAAGCTGCCGCTCGAGCGCCTGATTAAACCCCTGGTGCCCTTCGTCGGCGTGGTGATCCTGTGCCTGATGGTCATCACGTACTGGCCCGGGCTGTCGCTGGGGCTGCGCGACCTGGTGTACGCGAAGTGATGTGCATCGCCGCCGCGCGGGCAATCGTCCGTGCGGCGGGTAGCGCCCGGCCCGCCTGACCGGCGTGCAGGGATCGCAGAATGAGAAAAGCGCCCGGTTGGGGCGCTTTTTCGTTCTGGGGGCCTAGATTTCGCGTTCTTCCGTCTTGAGGTTGTTGTCGCGGGCGAAATCCACCACGAACTTGTAGGCCAGCGGCTCCAGGTCGCGCAGGCGCAGGTCGACAACGATCCCGCGCACGCCATCGATCACGACGGGCAGCACATAAGGCGAATAAGTGAGGTGGTTACCAGCACAGCCGGCGGGCCGGAACTGTGCCATTACGCCGGCGAGCCGTTCCGCCCAATCGCTGGGGCGGAAGCGGCTACCGCTTTCGGTAACGCCATGAATTACGAATTGTCTGACGCGAGTTGCCATGTGTTCTTCACTGCGGGACGCCTTTCACGAAAGCCGGATCTTCGGCGTGATCAAACATGCGTGCCGCGCCGCGAATTGTATATGATTGATCCTTTGCCCTCTTTCGAACCGCGATTCGCCCCTGATTCGCCCTAGCAAGCGGGCATGCTGTCGATGCCATTCCCCCAGGAGGATCCGCGATGAGCTCGCCTCTGGCCAATATCTATGCCCGGCTGCCGGTATCGTTCACGCACGGCCAGGGTGTCTGGCTGTGGGACGCAGGCGGCCGCAAGTACCTGGATGCCCTGGCCGGCATCGGCGTTTCGTGCCTGGGCCATGCCCATCCGAAGCTGGTCGCCGCCATCGCCGAGCAGGCGGCCCGCGTCATCCATACCTCCAACATCTACGACATCCCGCAGCAGACCGAGCTTGCCGCCCGGCTGACGGCGCTGTCCGGCATGCAGGAAGTCGCGTTCAACAACAGCGGCTCCGAGGCCAACGAAGCGGCCATCAAGCTCGCCCGCTACTACGCCTATCAGCGCGGCAACAAGCACGCCCACATCATCACCATGGATTCGTCCTGGCATGGCCGCACGCTGGCCACGCTGGCGGCTACCGGCAGCGACAAGGCGCGCAAAGGCTTCGAGCCCCTGCCCAGCGGCTTCATCCAGGTGCCGTACAACAACCTGGACGCGGTGCGTGCCGCCGGCGACGCCGAGCCGCGCACCATCGCCGTGCTGCTGGAAGTCCTGCAGGGCGAAGGCGGCATCCGCCCGTCCGACATCGCCTACCTGCAGGCGCTGCGCCAACTGTGCACCGAGCGCGGCTGGCTGCTGATGATCGACGAAGTGCAGTCCGGCATCGGCCGCACCGGCAAATGGTTCGCGCACCAATGGGCCGACATCCGCCCCGACGTCATGACGCTGGCCAAGGGCCTGGCGGGCGGTGTGCCCATCGGCGCGATGCTGGCCGCGGGCCCGGCCGCAGGTGTGTTTACGCCGGGCAGCCATGGCACCACGTTCGGCGGCGGGCCGCTCGTGTGCGCGGCAGGCCTTGCAGTGCTCGATGCGCTGGAATCCGAAAACCTGCTTGAAAACGCCCATGACGTGGGCGAATACCTGAAAGACCGCCTGGCCAGCGCGCTGGCCGGCACGCCCGGCGTGACCGACATCCGCGGCCGCGGCCTCATGCTGGGCATCGAGCTGGCCCGCCCCTGCGGCGTCCTTGCGCTGCGCGCCCTGGAAGCAGGCCTGCTCATCAACGTCACGCGCGAC
This sequence comes from Achromobacter animicus, assembly GCF_040775605.1. Taxonomy (NCBI): domain Bacteria; kingdom Pseudomonadati; phylum Pseudomonadota; class Betaproteobacteria; order Burkholderiales; family Alcaligenaceae; genus Achromobacter; species Achromobacter animicus. The sequence continues at coordinate 1,869,674 of NZ_JAYGJK010000001.1, read as the reverse complement.
CGCGTCATCCGCATGCTGCCGCCGCTGATCCTGACGCGCCAGGAGGCCGACCAGATCGTCGCCCTGCTGGTGCCGCTCATTCAACAGTTCCTGGCCGAAAAACCATAATCAACGTCCCTGCCGGGCCACGAGCCTGGCGGGGCACAATGACCTGCGACATCAACATGACTCCTCCCACGACTCAAAACGGCCCGCTGCGGCACTTTCTGCAGTTCAAGGACTTCTCGTCCGCCGAGATCGCCTACGTGCTGGACCGCGCGCGCCTGATCAAGGAAAAGTTCAAACGCTATGAGCCCCACATGCCGCTGCACGACCGCACGCTGGCAATGGTGTTCGAAAAGGCCAGCACGCGCACCCGCGTGTCATTCGAGGCCGGCATGTACCAGATGGGCGGCTCGGTCATCAACCTGACGTCCAACGACTCGCAGCTCGGCCGCTCCGAGCCCATCGAGGACACCGCGCGCGTGATCTCGCGCATGGTCGACATCGTCATGATCCGCACGTTCGAGCAGACCCGCATCGAGCGCTTCGCGTCGCATTCGCGCGTGCCCGTGATCAACGGCCTGACCAATGAATTCCACCCCTGCCAGATCCTGGCGGACATCTTCACCTACATCGAGCACCGCGGCCCCATCGCCGGCAAGACGGTCGCCTGGGTGGGCGATGCCAACAACATGGCCTACACGTGGCTGCACGCGGCCGAAATGCTGGGCTTCACGCTGCATGTGTCCACGCCGGCCGGCTACGAACTCGAAGCCTCGCGCATCGGCACGCCGTCCGACAAGGTGCTGCGCCAGTTCAAGGACCCCATGGAAGCCTGCAAGGGCGCGCACCTGGTCACCACCGACGTGTGGACCAGCATGGGCTACGAGGCCGAAAACGAAGAGCGCCGCGCCGCGTTCGCCGACTGGTGCGTGGACGCCGAGATGATGGCGGCGGCCGACCCGCAGGCCGTCTTCATGCACTGCCTGCCCGCCCACCGCGGCGAGGAAGTCACCGGCGAAGTCATCGACGGACCGCAGAGCGTGGTCTGGGACGAAGCCGAAAACCGCCTGCACGTGCAGAAGGCGCTGATGGAATTCCTGCTGCTGGGTCAGGTCGACTAAACCTGTCCTGCATACATGAGAAGGGCCCGGGCATCCTGCGATGTCCGGGCCCTTCTGCTTTCTAGACCGCTTGGTGCTACAGGATCTTCCTGAACATCGTGCGCCGCGTGTTGCGGAACGACGGCCGCACCCGGCTGCTCCAGTCAGTCGCACGCACCGCCAGCCACGGCGGGCTGCCAAAGGTCTCCTGCGTATGCAGGTCGTAGCAGGCCAGGTAGCGCGGCGATTCGTCGCGGCATTCCCAACGCTGCGCGCGCACCGTGCCGGGCACCGACGCCAGCCCTGGCAGATGCTCCTGGTCGTACCAGGCGTTCAGGTCGGCCTCGGCCTCGGGCAACACGTCGGTTTCGACGATGTAATGCCACGGCGCCTCCTGCCCCGCCGACGCGCCAGGCAGATCCAGCGTCTGGTGCAGCACCCGCGCATGGGAGCCGGGCGCCAGTTCGTTCAGACGAGCCTGGATCTCCGGGAATGTACGGGCCCCGCGCACGGTTACGTAGGTCTCCTCGGCTTCCAGCGCGGCAAAGGCGCTGATCTTCACATCCGCCAGCCCGTCCGCAAGGCGCTCGGCCAGATCACGGGCGCGCGCCTCGTCAAACCGTTCGCCCAGCGACACCAGCAACATCGTTTCCTGCACAGCCCTCTCCTTCAATGTCCGACGCGCAAGGCGACCAGGAAGCGCGACACCATGTTGTAGGCGCCCACCGTTGCGGTCAGTTCCACCAGTTGCGCATCATCGTAGCGTTCGCGCAGGGGCGCGAACACCGCGTCCGGCACCTCGATGTCACGGGTCATGGCGTCGGTCAGCGCCAGCACCTCGGCCTCTCCCGGTTCCAGGCCCTGCACCTGATCCGGCGCGGGGTTGCCGCGCAGCACGTCGATGACGGTCTGCGGCATGCCGCCCGCCAGCGCGTGCGGCACGTGCGCCTCGAACTCGTACGGCGCATTGTTCAGCGTCGCAACGCGCAGGATGATCAGCTCGCGCAACCGCGGCGCCAGCGACGTCTTCTGCCGGATCGCGGTCAGCATGGCTTCCCAGCCCTCGACCACCGCCGGGCTGTTCAGCAGCACCTGGTACAGCGGCGAGATGCGGCCGCGCGCGGCGGCGATGCGCGCCTCCAGCACGGCCAGCTCCGGGCGGGTGCCCGGCACCACGGGTTCGATTCGGCGGGCGCTCATGCTTACTCCGGACGGATGTTCTTGCGCTGGATCAGCGCGGTCCATTTTTCGCGGTCGGCGGCGATCAGCGCGCCCAGTTCCTGCGGCGTGCTGGGCGCGGCCTCGGCGCCGAACTTCTCCAGGCGGGCGCGGACGGCCTCGTTGGCCAGCGCGGCGCGCACGGCCTGGTTCAGCTTGTCGACGGTAGCGGCGGGCGTGGCCGCGGGCGCGACCAGGCCGTACCAGTTGTTCGATTCGACGCCGGGGATGCCCAGCTCGGCCATCGTCTTCACGTCGGGCAGCAGCGGATGGCGTGTCGGCGCGGCCAGGCCCAACGGCTTGAGCTTGCCGCCCTGGATATGGCCGATCAGGCCGGGCACGTCGCCGAAGAAACCGGACACCTGATTGCCCATCACGTCGTTGATGACGGGCGCCGCGCCCTTGTAAGGCACGTGCAGCACCTTGGCCTTGCTGGAATCGGCAAACATTTCCAGCGTCAGGTGCGGAATGCTGCCGATACCTGACGAGCCGATGGCCACGGACTGCGACGCGGCCTGCGACTTCTTCACGAAGTCGGCGGCGTCCTTCGCCGGGTTGGACGGATTCACCACGAACACCGTGGCGTTGTTCACCACGCGCGAGACCGGCGCGAAATCGCGCGCGGGGTCATACGGCAGGTCCTTGTACAGCGCCGGGCTGATTGCCACCGCGCCCACGCTGGTCAGGAACAGCACCGAGCCGTCGGCCGGCGCCTTGGCCACGTAGGCGGCCGCGATGTTGCCGTTGGCGCCCGCCTTGTTTTCGACGATGACGTTCTGCTTGAGCTCCTTGCCCAGCTGCTCGGCCAGCACGCGGCCCACCAGATCCACGGGGCCGCCCGGCGGGAACGCGATGATCAGGCGCACGGGACCGTCGGCGTGGGCCGCGCCAGCGGCGGCCAGGCTCAGCACGGCGGCCGAGATGATTTTCTTGAACATGGTGTCTCCTCGTTGATGGGGATGTGCTTGCGGCGGGGGCTTCCTGGCCCTCGTTCCGCTTTCTCTGTGCTACTGAAATCCGTAAAGCCGCGCCGGGTTGTCCACCAGCACGCGCTGGCGCAGTCCGGCGTCCGGGCACGCTTCGAAAAACGTGTCGACCAGTTCACCGTCGTCCGGCATATCGCCGGCCACATTCGGATGCGGCCAGTCCGTGCCCCACAAGGTGCGGTCCGGCAAGGCCTCAACCAGCGCGCGCACGAAGGGAATGCCTTCCGCAAAGGGGCGGCGGCCGGCGGCGATCCGGTCGATGCCGGACACCTTGACCCACGCCTGGCCTACGTCCGCCAGGCTGAGCAACGCGCGCATCGCCGGTGAATCAAGCCCATCGGCCGCCTTCAGCCTGCCCATGTGGTCCACGACGAACGGCACCGGCAGCGTGAGCAGTCGCGGCAGCAGTTCGGGCAGCATCGCGCCGCCCACGTGCAGGCACAGGTGCCATCCCAACGGCGCGATCAGCTTGACCACGTGGTCGAACACCGCCGGCTCGGGCGCGCCGCCCAGATGCGGCACGAAGTTGAACCGCGCAGCCCGCACGCCGCCTTCGTGCAGCGCCTTCACGCTGGCGGCCGTGGCGTCCGCCCCCAGCAGCGCCACGCCGCGATATCTGCCGTTGCTGCGCGCCAGCGCGTCCAGCAAGGCGCGATGGTCCGATCCATGGCAGTTGGCCTGCACCACGACCGCGCGCTCGATGCCCAGATGGGCATGCAGCGCCGCCATGCTGGCGAACGACGCGTCCGGCGGCGTGTACGACCGGCCTTCGGCATACGGAAACACATCGCCCGGTCCGAAGACGTGGCAATGCGCGTCGCACGCGCCCGGCGGCAGCGCGTGGCGGGGACGGGAGGGCGAGGCAAGCGGCGGACGGCAATCGGGCACGGGGACTTCCTGCATGGAAAGCGCCATGGTCGCGGAATGCCGGAGGGCGAACAATGCTATACCGTATATTTCTAATATCGAAAAACCTAATATCCCGATGGATCTCAAGCAGATCGAGTACTTCGTGCGCGTGGCCGAGCGACGCAGCTTCTCGCGCGCCGCTGAAATGCTGGACGTCGCGCAGCCCACACTCAGCCGTCAGGTGCGGCTGCTGGAACTGGAGCTGGGCCAGCATCTGCTCTACCGCAACGGGCGCGGCGCCGAGCCCACGGAAGCGGGACTGCGCTTTCTCGAGCACGCCCGCGCCCTGCTGGCGTTGGCCGAGCGCGCCAAGGAGGATCTGCAGACGCTGCGCGAAACGCCCACCGGCAAGGTCATGATCGGCCTGCCGCCCCGCATCGCGCGCGTGCTCACGCCGCCGCTGGTGCAGGCGTTCCGCCAGAATTTCCCCGATGCCTCCATCGCGGTGGCCGAAGGCCTGAGCGCCCAGGTGCGCGAATGGCTGCTCGCCGGCCGGGTGGACCTGGCCTTGCTGTACGATCCCGCCCCTTCCCCGCAACTGGTCTACGAGTCACTCTTTCGCGAAGACCTCGTCTTGGCCGCGGCCGCGGGCCATCAGCCGCCCCTGCCCGCCCGCGTGCCGGTCGCGCGGCTGGGCGACTATCCGCTGGTGCTGCCCAGCCTGCCCAACGCCATCCGCACCCTCGTTGAAAGCGTCTGCCGTGCGCAGGGTGTGCGGCTCAAGGTCGCGGCCGAGGTCGACGCCGTGCAGACCATCGTGGAACTGGCCGCGCAGGGCGACGCCTACGCCATCCTGCCGCGCTCGGCGGCGCGCGGTCCGGCCGCCGAACATGAACTGTCCCTGTGCGCCATTGGCTCCCCGACGATCACCAACAACCTGGTGCTGGCCAGCGCCCGCCATCGCCCAGCCACCCGGCTGGCCGCGGCCACGGGCGAGCTGATCCGCGGCCTGCGGCTTGCCGAGCTGTTCGCGCCAGGCGCCCCCCGCGCCGCAACCCCGGCGGCCAGCCCCCCTCAAAAGAGTTAAAATGGCGGGCTATTTTCTTGTTTGGCGGCTCGTTGCTGTCAAAGTCCTGTTGGCGTCTCACCTCAAACAATGACCACTATCCTCCCGAACCTGCCCACCGGCCAGAAAGTCGGCATCGCCTTTTCCGGCGGCCTGGACACCAGCGCTGCGCTCCTCTGGATGCGCAACAACGGCGCCATCCCCTACGCCTACACCGCCAACCTGGGCCAGCCCGACGAATCCGACTACGACGAGATTCCCCGCAAGGCCCTGGCCTACGGCGCCGAAAACGCCCGCCTGATCGACTGCCGCGCGCAGCTCGTGGCCGAAGGCATCGCCGCCCTGCAGTCGGGCGCGTTCCACATCTCGACCGCCGGCATCACGTACTTCAACACGACGCCCATCGGCCGCGCCGTCACCGGCACGATGCTGGTCGCCGCCATGAAGGAAGACAACGTCAACATCTGGGGCGACGGCAGCACGTTCAAGGGCAACGACATCGAGCGTTTCTACCGCTACGGCCTGCTCACCAACCCGGAACTCAAGATCTACAAGCCCTGGCTCGACCAGCGCTTCATCGACGAACTCGGCGGCCGTTCGGAAATGTCCGAATACATGCGCCAAGCCGGTTTCGACTACAAGATGTCGGCTGAAAAGGCCTACTCCACCGACTCCAACCTGCTCGGCGCCACGCACGAAGCCAAGGACCTGGAACACCTGAATTCCGGCATCCGCATCGTCAAGCCCATCATGGGCGTGGCGTTCTGGCGCGACGACGTCGCCGTCAAGGCCGAGGAAGTCACGGTCCGCTTCGAAGAAGGCCAGCCCGTCGCCCTGAACGGCGTCGAATACGCTGATCCCGTCGAACTGCTGCTCGAAGCCAACCGCATCGGCGGCCGTCACGGCCTGGGCATGAGCGACCAGATCGAAAACCGCATCATCGAAGCCAAGAGCCGCGGCATCTACGAAGCCCCGGGCCTGGCCCTGCTCTTCATCGCCTACGAGCGCCTGGTCACCGGCATCCACAACGAAGACACGATCGAGCAGTACCGCGAAAACGGCCGCAAGCTGGGCCGCCTGCTGTACCAGGGCCGCTGGTTCGACCCGCAAGCCATCATGCTGCGCGAAACCGCCCAGCGCTGGGTGGCCCGCGCCGTCACTGGCGAAGTCACCATCGAACTGCGCCGCGGCAACGACTATTCGCTGCTGAACACCGTGTCGCCCAACCTCACGTACGCGCCCGAGCGTCTGTCCATGGAGAAGGTGGAAAATGCCCCCTTCACGCCGGCGGACCGCATCGGCCAGCTCACCATGCGCAACCTCGACATCGTCGACACGCGCGAAAAGCTGTTCACGTACGTCAAGACCGGCCTGCTCGCCTCCAGCGGCACGTCGCTGCCCCAACTGAAGGACACGACCTCGAAGAAGTAATTCTTCAAGGCCAAACAAAAACCCTCAGTGTTCACACCGAGGGTTTTTTTTCGCCTGGCTGTTGTGGCCCGGCGCGGCGAGGCCGCGACGCGGGCAGCGCGGCTTCTACAGTTCGACCTGCATGCCCATCTCCACGACCCGGTTCGCCGGGATCTTGAAGAACTTGGTGCTGCGGGTCGAATTGCGCGCCATGAACGAGAACACCGCGCGCCGCCACCGCGACAAGGCGGGCTTCCTGGCCGCCACCACCGTCTGACGCGACAGGAAGAACGACGTGCGCATCGGCTCCAGGTCCAGCTCCGGATACGCTTCGGCAATCAGGCGCAGCGCCTCCGGCACGTCCGGATCTTCCTTGAAGCCGTAGGTGACCGTCGCAGCCCAGCTCGATGCGCTGAGCTTGTTCACCTCGAAGCGCTCTTCGGGCGCGATATACGGCACGTCGGCCGACTGGATCGACAGGAACAGCACGTGGTCGTGCAGCACCTTGTTGTGTTTCAGGTTGTGCAGCAACGCTGGCGGCACGTTGCCCGAATTCATCGTCATGAAGATGGCGGTGCCCGGCACGCGCGACGGCGGATACTGCTCGAGCTGCTCCATGAATTCCTTGAGCGGCTGGCGGTCGCGCTGCTGCATGTCGGACAAGAGACGACGGCCGCGCCGCCACGTCATCATCAGCGTGAACACCACGATCGCCACCACCAGCGGCAGCCAGCCGCCTTCGTGAATCTTGAAGACGTTGGCCGAAAACAGCAGCACGTCCAGCAGCAGCAACAGGCCCAGCACCAGGAACCACATCATGCGCTTGATGCCCGTGCTGCCGCGCGGCAGCACCGCAAACGCCAGCACCGACGTCGTGAACATCGTGCCCGTCACCGCAAAGCCGTAGGCCGCGGCCAGGTTGTCGGAATTGCGGAACCACAGCACCAGGATCAGCACCGCGCACAGCAGCAGCGCGTTGACCTGCGGCAGATAGATCTGGCCCTTCTCGATCGCGGACGTGTGCAGGATCTGCATGCGGGGCCAGAAGCCCAGCTGCACTGCCTGGCGCGTCACCGAATAGGCGCCCGAAATCACGGCCTGCGACGCCACGATGGTGGCGATGGTGGCCAGCGCGACCAGCGGGGCAAGCCCCCATTCCGGCGCCATCAGGAAGAACGGATTGCGGATGGCGGTGGGATCGCGCAGCAGCAGCGCCCCTTGGCCGAAGTAGCACAGCGTCAGCGCCGGCAGCACCATGCTGAACCAGGCCCGGCGGATCGCCGGGCGGCCAAAGTGGCCCATGTCGGCATACAGGGCCTCGGCCCCGGTCAGCGCCAGCACCACCGCGCCCAGCAACACGAAGCTGACCCACGGCGCTTCGACGATGAAGCGCAGCCCCCACATCGGGTTCAACGCGGCCAGCACCTCGGGCGTCTGCCAGATCTGCCAGCCGCCCAGGGCCGCCAGCGTGGCGAACCACAGGAACATCACCGGACCGAACAGCTTGCCCATGGCGGCCGTGCCATGCGACTGGATCGCAAACAATGCGATCAGCACGACCAGCGCGATCGGCACCACCCAGTGGTCCAGCGTATGCGACACGATGCCGATGCCTTCCAGCGCCGACAACACCGAAATCGCCGGCGTGATCATGCTATCGCCGTAGAACAGCGCCGCGCCGAAGATACCCAGCACAATCAGCACCCAGCGCAGCTTGCCCTCGCGCGCGCGCACCGCCAGTTCCAGCAGCGCCAGCGTGCCACCCTCGCCGCGGTTGTCCGCGCGCAGCACCAGCATCACATATTTCAGGGACACCACCACCATCAGCATCCAGAACAGGATGGACAGCACGCCCAGCAGATGGGCCGGCTCCAGGTCGGTATGCACGCTCAGGCCGGTCAGACAGGCGCGCAGCGTGTAAAGCGGGCTGGTGCCGATGTCGCCGTACACCACGCCCAGCGCGCCCAGGACCAGCGCCGCACGCGACGATGGGGCGTGGGCGCCGCCCGGGTGACCTGGGGGCAAAGAAGCAGCGCTGACCGTGCCTTGGCTCATGATGCGGGTTCTTGGCGAGTGAGTTGAGCCCCCTTGCGAGGGCCGGGAAATACGACGGACAGCCGCGTCCCGGAAAAATCGGGCCGGCTGGTGAGCTTCCACCACGCGCCGTGCGCGTGCGCGATTTCTCGCACGATGGCCAGTCCCAGGCCCGAACCGCCGGCCGTCGCGGTGGGCGACCGGTAGAACGCCTCGAACACGCGGTCGCGCTCTTCGGGCGGAATGCCGGGCCCGTCGTCTTCGACGGTCAGCGAGGGCGGATTGGCGCCCACGATCAGCGTGATGCGCCCCGTCGGGTTGCCATAGCGCAGCGCGTTATCGATCAGGTTGCCCAGCAGCTCCGCAAGCAGCAAGGGGTCCGCGTCGATCCAGATGGGCGTTTCGGGCGCGGCCAGATCCAATTCGTAGTGCGCCTCGCGCACCCGCGGAAACCATTCGGCGCCATGCACCCGCACCCACTCGCACAGGTCGATGCGCACAAAGCTGTCCTGTGGGCGCGCATTGGGATCGGCGCGGGCCAGTACCAGCAGCTGCTGGCCCAGCCGGATCATGCGGTCGCTGACTGCCTTGATGCGCTCTGCACGGGCCCGCACGTCGTCGGGCAAGGGGCGCGCCAGCATGAGTTCGGATTCCAGCCGCAGGCCCGACAGCGGCGTGCGCAACTGATGCGCGGCGTGACCAATGAAGCGCCGCTGCGCGGCCAGCGACGCATCCAGCCGCAGCAGCAGATCATTGGTGTGCGTGACCAGCGGTTCGATCTCCACGGGCACACCTGCAACCTCCAGCGGCTGCATGTCGTCGATGGAGCGCTGCCGGATTTCTTCAGACAGATGGTTCACCGACCGCAGGCCGGACCGCACACCCTGCATCACCACCCATGCAAACAGCGCGATCAACGCCACCTGGCCCACGACCATCAGCCAGAAGAAGTCTTCCAGCATCCACAGCGACATGTCGATCTTGTGGGTGATGACCCAGGTTGCCGCCAGATCCAGCAGGACGAGCAGCAGAATGGGCGGCATCAACCGGATGACGAGATGCCGGGCAAGCGATCGGGAGGGAAGCATGGGGGGGCGCGCAGCCGGAGACGGTTGGGGGGTGCGTTCCTGCGTCATGGCGCGAAGCCCTCGATGAGGCGGATGAAAACGCGCGGACGGCGATCGCCGGCCGCGGCCGGCCCGTCAGGCCGTTTCCACATCCAGCATGTAGCCAAAGCCACGTACCGTCTGGATGCTGGCGCCCGTGCCTTCCAGGCGCTTGCGCAAGCGGTACACGTAGACTTCGACGGCGTTCTCGCTGAAATCCGCGTCCCAGGCGGACAGGGAATTGACGATCTGGCGCTTGGTCACGACGCGGCCCACGCGGGCCATCAGCATTTCGAGGACGGAAAGTTCACGCACCGACAGCGACAGGCGCTGGCCATTGGCGCGGACTTCGCGGCCGACGGTGTCGAACACCAGCGGGCCGACTTCGATGAGCGGCTGGGCCTGGCCGGCACGACGGCGGCCGAAGGCGCGCACACGTGCGGCCAGCTCGGGCAGTTCGAAGGGTTTGGTGACGTAGTCGTCCGCTCCGGCGTCCAGACCGGCAACGCGGTCTTCGATGCCATCGCGAGCGGTGAGGATGAGCACGGGAACCTGATTGCCGTCCTGCCGCAATTGCCGCAGCACGTCCAGGCCGCTCATGCCGGGAAGATTGAGGTCGAGCAGCATGAGGTCATACGGCTGGCCCGCCAGCGCGCCCAGAACCCGGTCGCCCTCGGTCAGCCAGTCGACCGCATAACCCTGGTCGGCCAGGAATTCCTGGAGCGCATGGCCCAGGGTGGTGTCGTCTTCGATTACCAGAACTCGCATGCCGCGATTCTAGCGCGATCCAAAAAAAAAGGGGCGCGAAATGCGCCCCCTTCCTGGATTCGTTCACCGGCCGGACGGTGCCGGGGCCGGAGCCGCGGCAGGTGCGCCCGAAGCGGGAGCACCCGCCGCCGTAGCGCCACCCGAGGGCGGCGTCGTGACGAAACCGATACGTGTCATGCCCGAGCGGCGCGCCGAGGCCATAACCTTGGCCAGCGTTTCGTAACGGGTGTTCTGATCGGCGCGGATGCGGATCTCGGGTTGCGGCTTGGTGCCGGCGATCGACTTGAAGCGATTGGGCAGGTCGTCGATATTGACCGGCTTCTCGTCCCAGAACAGTGCGCCCGCGGCGTCGATCGCCAGGTCCACGGTCTTGGGTTCTTCCTCGATCTGCTCGGCAGCCACCTGGGGCATGTTGATCTTGATCGAGTGCGCCAGGAGCGGCGCCGTGATGATGAAGATCACCAGCAGCACCAGCATGACGTCGATCAGGGGCACCATGTTGATCTCGGACACCGCATGGCTTCCGGACCCTTTACCCTCAAAGCTGCCAAAGGCCATTATTCGCTCCCGCGTTGAGCCGCGTGGCCGTTCTGGCGACGCAGCGCGCGCACCTTGCCGTCGGACAGCGCAACTTGCTGGCCGGTGGTCAGGAACGCAAACAGGTCATGTGCAAAGGCATCCAGGCGCGACAAGTACACGCGGTTGTTGCGCACGAAGGTGTTGTACGCCAGCACGGCCGGAATAGCCACCGCCAGGCCCAGGCCCGTCATGATGAGGGCTTCGCCCACCGGACCGGCGATGCGGTTGATGGTCACGCCATCGGACAGCCCGATGCCGACCAGCGCGTGATACACGCCCCACACCGTGCCGAACAGGCCGACGAACGGCGCCGTCGAACCCACCGAGGCCAGCACGGTCAGGCCGTTTTCCAGCTTGGCCGTTTCTTCGTCGATGACCTTACGCATGGTGCGCGTGACGAAATCCGAATTGCTGCCCGACTCTTCCAGCTTGGTGGCGCCGAATTTGTTGTGGTGCGCCTGCGCGTGCATCGCGTGGCTGGCCAGATGCGAGAACGGATCGCGCGCGCCGTGCGTGTTGATTTCGTGTTCGACCTGTTCCAGCGAGCTGGCATTCCAGAACTTGTTCAGGAAGTCTGCCGAACGCTTGCGCATGCTGACGTTGCTGCCTGCCTTGACCAGGATGAGATACCAGGTCACGAGCGACATGAGGATCAGGATGACGAACAGGCTCTTGCCCACGAAGTCGCTCTGGGCGACGAAGTGCAGGAAGCCCATGTCGGGGACGGGCGCGGGCGCAGGCGCGGCCGGCAGCGCCGCCGCGGCGCTGTGCAGCGCGTCGGCCGATTGCTGAACGGCGCCAGCAGCCTGCTGGACTACATCGCCGCCCGTCGTGGCGGCTTGCTGGGCTGCGGGTGCGGCCGCGGCGGCCGCGGGCGCGGCGCCTGCAGCCGGCGCTGCCGGGCTGGTGGTCGCCTGCGCCACCAGAGTGGCGCTATGCAGTGCGTTGGACATCTCAGTTCCTCATTACGAAATCGAACGGAATTTTTGCTTTGGCGGGATAAGCCACGCCATTACGGGTGTACGGCTTGAAGCGGCCTTTGCGGGCGGCTGCCAGCGCCGATTCGTCCAGGCGCGGAAAGCCCGACGAAGCATCGATGGTTGCCCGCTCGACCAACCCCTGGGTATTGATTTCCACCAGCACCACGACCCGGCCCTCTTCCCGCATGCGGCGCGACGCCATCGGATAGTTGGGCATCGGACGCGCACCCTGGAACTCGATGCTCGAGACCAGCACGGGCTGATCGGGAGGTGGTCCCTGCGTCGGGCCCTGCGGCGCCTGCGTGCCTTCCGGCGCACCACTGGGCGGCGTCGGCTGCGGCGGCGTTTCGGGCTTGGGCTCGGGTTTGACTTCCTGCTTGGGCTTTGGCTTGGGTTTGGGCTTGGGTTTAGGCGGAGGCGGCTTGGGCGCCGGCATCGGCGGCTTTTCCACCACCGGTTCGGGCTCGGGTTCCGGCTCCGGCTCGGGCTTCAACTCGGGTTCGGGCTCGGGTTCGGGCTCGATCTCGGGTTCAGGCTCGGGCGGCGTCTCGGTCACCGGCTGCGGCACTTCGGGAGTGGGTTCGGCTTTGGCGATCTGGGGGATGGGGGCATCCACCACGCTCACCATGATTGCCTCGGGTTCCTCCAATTCAGGACGACTTTCCGGCGCCATGAAGATGGCGCCGATCACCGCTGCATGAAGCGCGACGACCGCCAGGCCAGCGCCTGCGCGTATACCAAAAGAAGACCGCGAAGAAGAATTCCAACCGGGTTGAAGACTAGGCATGAATCAGCCAGGGTGCATTGACTTTTCCGGCCAGCCAGAGAAATGACGCGCACAAAACGGCGACGCCGGCTGACCGGTACAAGCCCGACATAGTATCTTAAATGCGAATGATTCGCACGTTGTATTTCGAATGGAACAGCGTAACACCGCTGATGGAGATCAAAGCGGAATCAATAAACGCTTACGAAAAAAGGCGGACGCTCGCGCGTAGCGGCACTGAAAACGCCCACCGGAAAAACAAAAAACCCGCCACGTCGCCGTGTGCGGGTTAGATACGGATCCGGAACGAGGCGCGGTGTGCCTGCCCAACCGGGATCGTGTGCTTCTGGTGGGTGCTACAGGGGTCGAACCTGTGACCTACGCCGTGTAAAGGCGCCGCTCTACCAACTGAGCTAAGCACCCATTTCAGTGCAATTGCCCGGCGCGATTAACACGCGGGAATTACCAATTTGGGGTACTCAAAAGCAATACGCGGGCCGGAGTATACCGGACCGCGTACTTGTGGGCAAATCGCAGCGCCAGGCGCCTTGCGATCCGCTGCCGTCAATCAGTTGACGGCGTCCTTCAGGGCCTTGCCCGGACGGAACTTCGGCACCTTGGCCTTCTTGATCTTGATGGTTTCGCCGGTGCGCGGGTTACGGCCAGTGCGCGCGGCGCGAGCCGACACGGCAAACGTGCCGAAACCGACCAGCGTGACCGTACCGCCCTTCTTCAGCGTGGTCTTCACGGCACCGATCAGGGCGTCGAGCGAACGGCCGGCAGCAGCCTTGGAGATATCGGCCTTGCTGGCGATGTGATCGATGAGTTCGGTTTTGTTCATGCAGGTGTACCCCTCACAAGGTGTGGAGTCTGCCGGGGGGCGGAGTTCATGGCCGTCAGGATGGATGCCACAAATGGACGCGAGACCAGGCAAACGACGAACAGACAGTGGATAAACTTTTTTCTTGCGCTGCAAAGCACAACTTTTAAACTGCTGCGCCGCTTAGGATTTGCTGGCTTTTTGCCTGCAAACCGTCAGCGACGCAGAGGTGTATTAGGCCTTGGCGTAGAGCGGCTGTCAAGAGAAAACCTGACCGCAACCCGCGTCAATACTAGCTTTTAGCCGTTTTCGCAATAAACAAAAACGCGAATTTCGGGGTTTGCACGACACCCCAAATAAACACTTTAAGCTTCATCAAACGTCGGCCCAGCGACGCAGCAGATTGTGATAAATGCCGGTGAGCTGCACGATCGACGCATGCCCCGCCACATCCTGGTTCAAGCGCTGGATAGCCACGTCCATGTCCAGCAGCAATGCGCGCTGGCTGTCTTCGCGCACCAGGCTCTGCATCCAGAAGAACGAACTGACGCGCGCGCCGCGCGTCACGGGATTGACCTTGTGCAGGCTGGTGCCCGGATACAGCACCATATGCCCTGCCGGCAGTTTTACGGCGCGCGGACCATAGGTGTCGTCGATGACGAGCTCGCCGCCGTCGTAGCTGTCGGGATCCGAGAAGAACAGCGTCGCGGACAGGTCGGTGCGCACGCGCTCCGGTGAACCCGCGATGCCGCGCACGGCGTTGTCGACGTGATAGCCGAAGGCCTCGCCGCCTTCGTAGCGATTAAACAGCGGCGGGAAGATCTTGCGCGGCAACGCAGCCGACATGAAGAGATTGTTGCCCGACAGGCGCTGCAGGATCAGCGTGCCGAGCTCTTGCGCCAGGGGATGCTGTTCGGGCAATTGCCGGTTGTGCTTGACCTGCCCCGATTGATGGCCGGCGGTGACCTTGCCGTCTACCCAGTCCGCGGCATCCAGCCGCTGGCGGATGTCGGCCGCCTCTTGCGGCGTGAAGACTTCTGCGATCTGTATAAGCATGGGTTCCTACCCCGATTGCGTTGCCGGCGCGGCCCTGGCGGGGAGCCGCGCCTGCAGCATTATCCCTTCAGGCAACCATTGAGCGCCTGATCGAAATCAAACAGCAAATCGGCTTCGTCTTCGATGCCCACCGACACGCGGATCAGGCTGTCCGCAATGCCCATCTGCTGGCGGCGCTCCGCGCCCATCTCGTAATAGATGGTGTGGGCGGCCGGCAGCGCCAGACTGCGCGTGTCACCCAGGTGCGTCGCCATCAGCACGACACGCAGCCGATTCAGGAAGTCGAAGCAATCGACGCCATCTGCCAACTCGACGCCCAGCAGGCCGCCGAACCGCGAGCCGAAGAGCGCCGCGGCGCGCGCGTGTTGCGGATGGCTTGCAAGGCCCGGGTAATGCACCTTCGCCACGCCCGGGTGCTCTTCCAGAAAGCGCGCCAGCGCCAGTGCATTGGCGCAGTGCTTGGCCATGCGCAGCGCCAGCGTCTCGGCGCCCACCGCAATGCGGTGCGCCGGCTCGGCGGCCAGCGTGCCGCCCATGTCGCGCAGGCCCTTTTTCTTGATCTGCGTGAGGCCCCAACCGGTCGACGCCCCCTTGCGATAGGCCTCGTAGATATTCTCGTTGCCGGCCCAGTCATAAAGGCCCGTGTCGGTCACGGCGCCGCCCAGCGCGTTGCCATGACCGCCGATGTACTTGGACAGCGAGTTCATCACCAGCGATGCGCCCACGGAAGCAGGCCGGAACATCCACGGCGAGGTCAGCGTGTTGTCCACCACATAGACCAGCCCCTTTTCGCGGCAGATCTCGCCGATCACGGCCAGGTCGGCCACCTGCGTGCCCGGGTTGGCAATGGTCTCGGTAAAGACCATGCGCGTATTGGGCTGGATGGCGGCGCGCACCTGCGACGAATCCGTCGCGTCGACAAAGGTGATCTCCACGCCCAGTTCCTGCAGTGTGCCGAACAGGCTGTTGGTGTTGCCGAACACGAACTGGCTGGACACCAGGTGGTCGCCCCGGCGCAGCAGCGTGGTGAAGATGGCGGCCAGCGCAGCCATGCCGGTCGAGAAACTGACCGTGCCCTTGCCGCCTTCCATCTGGCTGATCTTGGCTTCCAGCGCGGTCGTGGTCGGCGTGCCCTGGCGCGCATAAGTGAAGCCCGCCTTGCCCTGGAACACGGCAGCCAGCTCGCGCGCGTCGTCGTAGGCAAACTCGGACGACGGATGCATCGGCTTGTGCACCGCTCCGTGCTCGACGGATTGATTGCGGTCGGAATGGAGGATCGTGGTGGTAAAGCCGTTCTGGTGCATGATGGGCAGACGCAAGAAAGAAGGGTATCTACAGGATTAGATGGATCACGATTGGCGCTGGCGCACGGTCTCGTACAGGCAGACGGCGCTGGCGACACTGACGTTCAGGCTTTCCACCGAACCCAGCATCGGGATGTTGACGAGCTGGTCGCAGGTTTCACGCGTGAGGCGGCGCATGCCCTCGCCTTCGGCGCCCATGACCCAGGCCATCGGCTGGCGCGCGTCGATCTTGTGCATGCTGTCGGTGGCCTGATCGTCCGTGCCGACGAGCCACACGCCGCGATCCTTCAGGCTGCGCATGGTGCGCGCCAGGTTGGTCACCATCAAATACGGAACCGTATCCGCCGCGCCGCACGCAACGCGCTGCACGGTGGCGTTCAGTCCAACCGCGCGATCACGCGGCGCGATCACCGCGTGCACGCCCGCCGCGTCGGCGGTACGCAGGCACGCGCCCAGATTGTGGGGGTCGGTCACGCCATCGAGAATCAGCAGCAGCGGCGGCCCTTCGATCACGTCGAGCACTTCGTCGACATCCACCGCCAACTGGCGCTCTTCGGCCAGCGCCACGACGCCCTGGTGACGGGTGCCGCGCGACAGGCCGTCCAGGCGCTCCATGGGAACCGGGTGCAGACGGCAGCCAGCCCGCTCGGCCTGCTCGATGAATGTCTGCATGCGCTTGTCGCGGCGCGAGGCCTCGACGTAGATTTCCTTGATCGACTCGGGCGCGTGGCGCAGCCGCGCGACAACCGCGTGAAACCCGGCCAGGACTTGGGTCGACGCCATAAAACAATACCTTTAGATAAACGAATACCCGCCCCAGAGGGGGCGGGCCACCGGACAGGACCGGCAATAACCGCAATGTTACCCCTTACAGCCACACCGCCAAACGACGGCATGGCCATAAGGATCCGCGCCGCCGCTCAGTGGCGCTTGCGGGTGGCCTTCTTGGCGGGCGCGGCCCGCTGAGTGGCCTTGGGCGGCTTGCTGGCCTTTTTGGCCGCGGCGCGCCGTTCCTTTGCAGTTTGACCCTTCAGGCCCGCGGGCTTGGGGGACGCGGCCTTCTTGACCCGGCGCATGGGCTCATCGGGCCCGCGCGCCGCCGCCTTGCGCAGCGCGTCGAAACTCGTGCCCTGCACCAGCCGAAACTCGATGCGGCGCGCTTCCAGGTCCACGCGGGACACCTGCACCTGCACCTTGTCCGTCAGGCGGTAGCGCATGCCGGTGCGTTCGCCGCGCAGTTCGTGCAGGGCGTCGTTGAACTGGAAGTACTCGCCGCCCAGCTCCGAGACGTGCACCAGACCCTCGACGTGCAGCGTGTCCAGGGTGACGAAGATGCCGAAGCTTGCCACGCCGGTGACTGTGCCGCTGAAGTCTTCGCCCACGCGCTCCTTGACGAACCAGCACTTGAGCCAGGCCTCGACATCGCGCGAGGCCTCGTCGGCGCGGCGCTCGCTGGCGGACAGCACCAGACCCATCTTTTCCCAGATGGCGTGTTCGTGTTCGCGCTGCGTGCGGCCGATGACGACGGCGTGGTCGTCCAGGCTGGGCACATACCGCTGCCCCGCCAGCAGCGCCTTGATCACGCGGTGCGTGAGCAGGTCGGGATAGCGGCGGATCGGCGAGGTGAAGTGGCTGTAGCCCGGATAGGACAGGCCGAAGTGACCCATGTTGTCGGGGCTGTACACCGCCTGCTGCATCGAGCGCAGGCACATGGTCTGCAGCAGCTGGTAGTCGGGGCGCCCGCGCACGGAATCCAGGAAATCGCCGTAGTCCTTGGCGGTGGGCGTGTCGCCCCCGCCCAGCGACAGCCCCATCGTGCGCAGGAATTCGCGCAGCGACTGCAGGCGTTCCGGCGTGGGGCCTTCGTGGATGCGGTACAGGCCGGGATGCTTGCTGCGCGTCATGAAGTCCGCCGCGCAGGTATTGGCGGCCAACATGCACTCTTCGATGAGCTTGTGCGCGTCGTTGCGCACGGACGGCACGATCTGTTCGATGCGGCCCAGCTCGTTGCAGACGATCTTGGTTTCGACAGTATCGAAATCAATGGCGCCACGCTTCTTGCGGCCTTGCGACAGCAGCTGGAAAAGCTCGTACAGATGCTGGACCTGCGGCATCACGCTGCGCATCGCATGCGCGGCCGGTCCGCCCGGCTGCTGCAGGGCCGCCCAGATGTTCGTGTAGGTGGTGCGGGCGTGCGAGTGCATGACCGCGTTGTAGAACTGGTACGCCGTGACCGTGCCGGCCTTGGCGCCGCTGGCCGGAATGACCATGTCGCACACCAGCACCAGGCGGTCGACGTCCGGATTCAGCGAACACAGGCCGTTGGACAGCGACTCGGGCAGCATCGGAATGACCCGGCGCGGGAAATACACGCTGGTGCCGCGTTCGATCGCATCGTCGTCCAGCGCATCGCCCGGACGGACGTAATGGCTGACGTCGGCAATGGCCACCAGCAGGCGCCACCCCGGACGCTTGCGCTGGCCCGTGCCCAGCTCCACCGGCTCGCAATACACCGCGTCGTCGAAATCGCGGGCGTCTTCGCCGTCGATGGTGATGAGCGGCACGTCGCGCAGATCGACCCGGTCTTTCAGGTCGGATTTGCGGACCGTGTCCGGCAGGCGCGCGGCCTGCTTCAAGGCGCCATCAGTGAAGTCGACCGGCACATCGAACTTGCGCACGGCAATTTCGATTTCCATGCCGGGATCGTCGATCTCGCCCAGCACCTCGGCCACGCGGCCCAGCGGCTGCGTATGGCGCGTGGGCTGCGCCATGATTTCCACCGCGACCACCTGCCCGTGCTGGGCGCCATTGGTGTCGCTGGGCGGAATCAGGATGTCGTGCTTGATGCGCTGATCTTCGGGCACGACGATGGACAGACCATGTTCGTGCAGAAAGCGCCCCACCAGCTTATTGGTGCGGCGCTCGATGACTTCGACGATGGTGCCTTCCGGCTTGCCCCGGTATTCGCCGCCCGGCTTGACCAGCACGCGGTCGCCATGCAGCACCTTGAGCATTTCGCGAGGGGACAGGAACAGATCCGGACCGCCGTCGTCGCGCAGCAGGAAACCGAAGCCGTCGCGATGACCCAGCACCTTGCCCGCCACGAAGTCGAGCTTGGTCGCCAGCAGCAGCACCCCCTTGCGGTTGGGCAGCAACTGCCCGTCGCGCTCCATGGCGCCCAGGCGGCGTTCAAACCCCACCAACGTCGTCTCGCGCTCGACGCCCATACGCTCAGCCAGCTCAGCCGGAGACAACGGCGAACCCGCGGCGCGCAGCGCTGTCAGGATGGCTTCACGGGACGGAACATCAGGGTCGAAGTCCGGCGGCGCTTCGGGCAAGGGTGTTGATCTGTTCTTATTGGATTCGTTATTCGATCGTTTTGCCAAAGCTAAATTTTCCGTATATAATGCGCAGCTTCTGTGGTTCGCCCAAGGCTGAACACTGAAGCAGAAATGGTCAGAACGGTTTTGAGAAAACCGGGTTTGAAAAAACCGATTGTAAAACCAACTGCATTCAGACGCATGGATTAGTTCAAAGCTGGCTGATTAGGTCAACGCTTAAAACCAACCCAAGTGACTGGAACGCAGCGTAGCACATAGTTCTGACAGTATCTTTCAGTGCCCAGGTGGCGGAATTGGTAGACGCGCACGGTTCAGGTCCGTGTGCCGCAAGGTGTGGAGGTTCGAGTCCTCTCCTGGGCACCACGGAATTCTAATCAAGACAGTTTTCAACTGGCTTGGTGAAATAAGGCTAAAAAGCCCCGGAAATCGAAAGGTTTCCGGGGCTTTTGCTTTTGTGTTTTCTTTCTGTGATCGCTTGCCGGAATCTGCGCGCGCCAGATATCAGCGCCGCATCGCCCTCGCTTCGGTTATCGCCAGGGCACCTTGCGATTCAAATGATGACGCGCATAAAGATCGGCGCCCATGCCGTCGATCTGCCCATCGATCAATGCCTCGAACGGCGCAAGCAGCGCGTCAAAGTTGCGCGGCGCCTCGATGGCGTTCAGTGCGTGCGTCACCGCTTCGATGGTGGACAGCGCGCCTGCCACGTCGGCGTGGCGCACCCGATAGCGTGTCGTCAACCCCGGCGGCAGCATCACGCGAGGCAGCGCGGCAAGCGCCGGATTGATGTGCAGCAGCTTGCGCGCATGCCCCCATGTGCCGTCAGGCACGATCAGCCGGACGGGCATGCCCAGGTCCTGGCCATAACCCGGCGTCAGCACCTCGGCGCCCTCTCCGGGAAACAGCAGGCGCGGCGCATGACCCGGCACTGCCCATTCAGACTCCGAAAAGTACTCGCCCACCACACGGCGCGCCCCCGCCAGACCCAGCACCGCAAGACGCGCCGTGTTCAACGCGTGGCGCGCTTCGCTGGGATGCTGCAGCACCACCACGCGAGTACGGCAAGACAACGATGGAATCAACGCGCAAAGGCAATGCGACAGTGGGCGCAGGCAGCGCGTACAGAGGGCTCGAGACATGGGCGACACTATATCGAAAGCGGCCTGTTCGCGGCCCGCCCAAAAAAAAGTGAAAAAAAAGCAGCACGACTTGCACACATCAAAAAAAGTGTGCATAATCTCGTTCCTCTGCTGCTGAACACGAAACGAAGCGAAAGCGACGCAACATGTGAAGCAACAGCGCCCAGGTGGCGGAATTGGTAGACGCGCACGGTTCAGGTCCGTGTGCCGCAAGGTGTGGAGGTTCGAGTCCTCTCCTGGGCACCAATTACTACATCACGAGGTACCTGTCGTGATGCGCCAAAAGAAAAACCCCGAATGCGAAAGCGTTCGGGGTTTTTGCTTTGTGCGCGCGTTTTTGTTTTGCGTGCGCAGGTCTTTGGCACGGTTCTTTGGCGCGGTTCGTTGTTTCGCAGGCGCGGCCTTTCGCTGTTCGCGGACTGCACCGCAGCCCATCGGCTGCGGTGCATGATCGTGCAGCGCCCTACTTCAACGTGCGCGTCATCACCACGTGCGGAATGCCCGCCTCGACAAATTCCTCGCCTTCGGCCTTGAAGCCATGCGCCTCGTAAAAGCCTGCGGCATGCGTCTGCGCATGCAGCACCAGCATGCGATGGCCGTCGCCGTGGCCCTGGCCGATCAGCGCATCGAGCAACTGTCCGCCCACCCCCATGCCGCGCGCACGCTTGTGAACCGCCATCCGGCCGATGTGACCGTCGGGCAGCAGACGCCCCGTGCCCATTGGCGTGCCATCGGGCCCGTAAGCCACGGCATGCACGGACACGGCATCGTCGTCGTCCATCTCGATTTCCGGCGGTACGTTCTGCTCGACCACGAACACCGCATGGCGCACCGAATATGCATCGTCGCGCAAGCGATCCCAGGTCCCCAGCGCGATACGCACCGTTGTTTGTCTATTGGCCGACATGTCCTTCCCCCTACGTTGCAGCAAATGAATAACTGAATCCTACGCCGCATTTTGGCAGGGATGAAGAACGCGCGAAAAGGGGTACGATCGCGGCTTGCCCTTGCCGCCCCTGGTCCGCCATGACGCCTGCCGCACCCCCTGCCTGGTTGAAAGCCGCACCCGCGCTCTTTCTCGTGCTGTGGTCCAGCGGCTTCGTCGTATTGAAGGTGGGCCTGGCCTACGCCGATCCGCTCACGTTTCTGGCGCTGCGCTACGCCTGCGTGCTGCTGATCCTGACCCCCCTGCTGCTCGCCCTTCGTGCGCCGCTCCCCACCCGCGCCAGCGCATGGGGTCATCTGGCCATGGTCGGTTTGCTGTTGCAGGCCGGCTACTTCTGCTTTACCTACCTGTCGCTCAAGCAGGGCATGTCGGCGGGCGGGGTGGCCCTCATCACTTCGCTTCAACCCATTTTGATCGGACTGCTGGCGCCGGCACTCGCGCATGAACGCGTCGACGCGCGGCGCTGGGCCGGATTGGCGCTGGGCGTGACGGGCGCCGCGCTGGTGATCGTGGCCAAGGCCTCGATCGATGTGCTGGCGCCATTGGGACTGACTTTCGCGATCGGGGCCTTGCTTTGCCTGACCGGCGGCACGCTCTACGAAAAGCGCTTCGGCGCCCAGATCCATCCGGTCGCGTCCAACTTTGTCCAGTACGGCGTCGGACTTGCCGTGTCCGCGCCGCTGGCATTTTGGCTGGAACCGATGCACATCGACTGGACGGGCCCGTTGCTGGGTTCGCTGGCATATCTGGTGGTCGGCAATTCGCTCGTCGCCATTACCTTGCTGCTGGCCATGATCCGCCACGGCGAAGCATCGCGCGTGTCCGCGCTGTTTTTCCTGGTGCCGCCCTGCACGGCGATCATCGCGCTGCTGATCCTGCGCGAACCCATCCCGCCGCTGGCCTGGCCCGGCATGGCGCTGGCCGCGCTGGGCATCCTGCTGGTCACGCGCAAAACGGGTAAGACCGGCGACGGCGGCAAGTAGAATGAGCGCCTTTCCGCCTTCGCGCCCTCGCCCATGAACGCCGTCGTCACCGCCGCCCTGCCGGTCTTTGCGTTGATATTGACCGGGTGGCTGGCCGCCCGCTGGCGCATCCTGGGCACCAATGCGACCGACGCCCTGAACCGCTACGTGGTGTACCTGTCCTTGCCCGCGCTGCTGTTTCGCGCCATGACGCAGGTGGATCTGGCGCACATGGCTCACTGGGGATTCGTTGGCGCGTTCGCGGGCGGCGTCGCCATCACGTTCCTGGTGTCCTTTCTGCCGCGCAAGCGCGGACCGCAGTCGCTGACCGACCGCAGCATCGAAGGCCTGGCGGCGTCCTACGCCAACGCCGGCTACATGGGCATTCCGCTATGCCTTGCGCTGCTGGGCGCCGACAGCCTGGCGCCCGCCACGTTCACCACCTTGCTGACCGCCAGCGTGCTCTTCGGCTTTGCCATCGCGCTGATCGAGTTCGACCGCCAGCAGACACCCAATCTCCCCGCGACGCTGCTCAAGGTGGGTCGCGCGCTGGTACGCAATCCGCTGCTCGCCGCCCCGGTTCTGGGTCTTGGCTGGGCCGCCACCGGCGTGGCGCTGCCCGAAGGCGTCGACCGCTATGTGGCCTTGCTGGGCGCATCGGCCAGCCCGTGCGCGCTGGTGACCATCGGCCTTTTTCTCGCGCAGACCGAAACCGCCAGTTCCGGTCCCGGCGTGTTGCGCCTGGTGCTGGGCAAGCTGCTGCTGCAGCCGGCTGCGACGGCGGTGCTGGCGTTCTACGTGTTCTCGATGCCGCCGCTGTGGGCCTGGACTGCCGTTCTGATGAGCGCGCTGCCTATCGGCACCGGCCCCTTCATGCTGGCCAAGATGTATGGGCGCGATGCCCGCGTTACGTCGCGCGCCATTCTCGTCAGCACCGTGGCGTCGGTGCTGACGGTCAGCCTGCTTGTGGCGTGGATCAGCGCGCATCCCGTCTCGTGAACGCGCGAGCACTTTATATAACTTGAAGTTATCGTTAAAGCACAATTCCTTCGTTTGAGAAATTTAACGACAGGACTAGACTGACGGCTATTCCCACGGGTGCGACTACGCACCCGTTTGCATTTACGTCTTGATCCTCGGGATTGCCCATGAGCGCCAACGCTTCCTCCCTGCCCCTGTCCCCGGCCCTGCCGCCCATCCAGATCAACCGCAAGCCGCTGTGGATCGCGCTGCTGCTGGTGCTGGCCGGCGCGCTGTATCTCAACCAGACCGTCAGCTGGCGCCAAGGCGCGCTGTGGGTGATCGGCGCGCTGCTCGGCGTCACGCTGTACCACGCTTCGTTTGGCTTCACGCAAGCCTGGCGCGTGTTCGTGTCGGACCGCCGCGGCGCAGGCCTGCGCGCGCAGATGCTGATGCTGGCCGCGGGCGTGCTGCTGTTCTTCCCCTTCCTGGCCGCCGGCACGCTGTTCGGCCAACCGGTCAACGGCTTCGTGTCGCCCCCGGGCGTGTCGGTCGTGCTGGGCGCATTCCTGTTCGGCATCGGCATGCAATTGGGCGGCGGCTGCGCGTCGGGCACCCTCTTCGCGGTGGGCGGTGGCAACACCCGCATGGTGGTCACGCTGCTGTTCTTCATCGTGGGTTCGGTCATCGCCACAGCCAACTTCAGCTGGTGGTCCAGCCTGCCCGCACTGGCGCCCACCTCGCTCATCAAGACCTGGGGCCTGGCGCCCGCCATCCTCGCCAACCTGGCCGTCTTTGCCCTGATCGCATGGATCGCCACCGTGCTGGAAAAGCGCCGCCACGGCCACGTCATTTCCTTTGCATCGCGCACCGCCCGCCCGGCCTCGTTGCTGCAGGGCCCGTGGCCGCTCATCTGGGGCGGCGTGGCGCTGGTCGTGCTGAACTTCGCGACGCTGGCGCTGGCCGGTCGTCCGTGGGGCATCACGTCGGCATTCGCGTTGTGGGGCGCCAAGGCGCTGGATGCGGTGGGCGGCGACGTCGCCACCTGGGCCTATTGGGCCAAGCAGCCGTCCCTGGCCGCGCCGCTGCGCCAGGACGTCACGACCGTCATGGACATCGGCCTCATGCTGGGCGCACTGGCCGCCGCCAGCGCGGCGGGCAAGTTCGCGCCCGTCTGGAAGGTGCCGGCGCGTTCGCTCGCCGGTGCGGTAATCGGCGGCCTGCTGCTCGGCTACGGTGCGCGCCTGGCCTTCGGCTGCAACATCGGCGCCTACTTCAGCGGCATCCTGTCGGGCAGCCTGCATGCCTGGCTGTGGCTGCCTGCCGCCTTCGCCGGCAGCGCGCTGGGCGTGCGCCTGCGTCCGCTGTTCGGCCTGGCCGTCGAGAAGACGCCCTCAGCGTCCAGTTGCTGAGAAACTGTGTTCCAACAATGGCCTCCTGATGCAGGAGGCCATTTTTTTTGGCTCGCCGTAACGCCAGCCGCCATGCGGGTTTCGGCGCGCCGCATGGCTGCGCGAGACCCGCGGCACCGCGCGCATGTGGGGCGCGCCGTTCATCCGCCAGACGGCTGCGCTGGTGTATGGTGGCTCCATTCCGAAATACGGAGATGCACATGAACTGGATAGCCGGCCGCTTCACGGCCTTTTTCCTGACATTGGCCGGCGCGGTGATCACCGCGGTCCTGGCCGTCACCGCGTCCTTGTGGTGGCTTGCCGCAGCAGTGCCGCTGGCGCTGCTGGGCGCATTGGGCGTGTACGACCTGATCCAGCCGCGCCACGCCATTCGCCGCAACTATCCGGTGCTGGGCAACCTGCGCTTTCTGTTCGAATTCATCCGCCCCGAGATCCGCCAGTATTTCCTGGAAGACGACACGCAGGCCTCGCCGTTCTCGCGCGCGCAACGCTCCATCGTGTATCAGCGCGCCAAGCGCGAGATCGACAAGCGCCCCTTCGGCACCCAGGAAGACGTCTACGGCGACCGCTACGAATGGATCAACCATTCCATGTCGCCCTCGCACATCAATGACACCGACTTTCGCGTGACCGTCGGCGGGCCTGATTGCACGCAGCCCTATTCCATGTCGGTGTTCAACGTATCGGCCATGAGCTTTGGCGCGCTGTCGGCCAACGCGGTGCTGGCCCTGAACGAAGGCGCGCGGCAAGGCGACTTCGCGCACGACACGGGCGAAGGCGGCATCAGCCGCTACCATCGCCAGCCCGGCGGCAGCCTGGTGTGGAACATCGGTTCGGGCTACTTCGGATGCCGCGACGAGCACGGCGCGTTCTCGGAAGAAGCCTTCGTGCGCAACGCCTGTACGCCGCAGGTCAAGATGATCGAGATCAAGCTGTCGCAAGGCGCCAAGCCCGGCCACGGCGGCATCCTGCCGGCGGGCAAGGTGACGATCGAGATCGCCGAAGCGCGCGGCGTGGCGCCCTGGCAGGACTGCAACTCGCCGGCCAGCCATTCCGCGTTCGACAGCCCCATCGGCCTCATGAAGTTCGTGGCGCGCCTGCGCGAGCTTTCAGGCGGCAAGCCGGTCGGCTTCAAGTTCTGCGTGGGGCATCCCTGGGAATGGTTCGCCATCGTCAAGGCCATGCTGGAAACCGGCATCACGCCCGATTTCATCGTGGTGGACGGCGCGGAAGGCGGCACGGGCGCGGCGCCCGTCGAATTCGTGGATCACGTCGGCACGCCGCTGCGCGAGGCGCTGCGCCTGGTGCACAACACGCTGATCGGCGTGAACCTGCGCGACCGCATCAAACTCGGCGCGTCGGGCAAGATCATCACCGCCTTCGACATGGCGCGCGTGATGGCGATGGGCGCGGACTGGTGCAACGCCGCGCGCGGCTTCA
Source organism: Achromobacter animicus (assembly GCF_040775605.1). NCBI lineage: Bacteria > Pseudomonadati > Pseudomonadota > Betaproteobacteria > Burkholderiales > Alcaligenaceae > Achromobacter > Achromobacter animicus. The sequence goes on along the minus strand of NZ_JAYGJK010000001.1, from coordinate 1,843,447 downwards.
TGTTCGCCATCGGCTGCATCCAGGCCCAGGCCTGCCACACCGGCAAGTGCCCCACCGGCGTCACCACGCAGGATCCGTTGCGGCAACGCGCGTTGGTCGTGCCGGACAAGGCGCAGCGCGTGGCGAACTTCCACAAGAACACGCTGCACGCGCTTGCCGAACTGCTGGCCGCGGCAGGCCTGACCCACCCCGGCCAACTGCGTCCGCACCATATCGCGCGCCGCATCTCGCCCAGCGAGATCCGCCTTCTGTCCGCGCTGTTTCCGGAACTGGCGCCCGGCGAACTGCTGCGCGGTGAATTCCGCCATCAGGTATTTCGCGCAGGCTGGGCGATGGCGCAGGCGCAGTCGTTCCAGCCCACGCACGACATCACCACCGCGCTCGCGCGCGAGCACGCCGCCCAGGCCGCCGCAGCCGGCAATTCCTGAGCGGCGCGGCGGCCGGGCCTGTCGCAGCACATCGCGCCAAGCCCGCCTGCCGCGTTCGCTACAGCCAGCGCTCGAACATGCGCGAAAACGACTCCATGAAGCGGTCGTCCAGGCCGCGCTCCTTCCAGGCCTCGGGCGTGATCTGCACGGCATCGGCCACATCGCGCTGGAACAGCGCTTCCATCTCGGCCGCGAACTCGGGACCCAGCACCACCGCGTTGATCTCATAGTTCAGCGCAAAGCTGCGCCAATCCATGTTGCTGGAACCGACGGTCGACCAGACGCCGTCGACCACCGCCGTCTTCGCGTGCAGCAGCGCGTCACGCCGTTCGTAGATCTTCACGCCGGCGCGCAGCAGATCGGTGTAGTGAGACCGCCCCGCGTGGAACACCAGCGACGAATCGCTGAATCCCGGCAGCACCAGCACCACGTCCACCCCCCGCCGCGCCGCCGACTGCAACACCTCGATGAACGCGGGGTCCGGCACGAAGTACGCCATCGTGATGTGGATGGATTTCTGCGCACTTTCGAACGCGGACATCAGCGTCAGATAGACCGTATAGCCGTCGCTGCGATCGGGCTGGTTGGCCAGGATGCGGACCGTGGTGTTGCCCACGGGCGGCGCGACCTGCGAATCGCCGCCCTTGATGGGCTCCTTCGCCTGCGACGCCCAACCCGCCTGCAACACCTGCTCCAGTTCGGCGACCGCCGGGCCTTCGATGCGCAGATGCGTGTCGCGCCAGGGCGCGGAATCGGCGTCTTCCGGCGGGTCGCCCGCCTTATCGCCGGAGCCGCCCCCCGAGCCGCCGCCCGAGCCCGAGCCGCCCCCGCCGGAGAACGACGACGACTCGTACACGCTGCTGACGTTGATGCCGCCCAGGTAGCCTACCTTGCCGTCAACGACCAGCACCTTGCGGTGATTGCGCTGGTTCGGCGACCAGCCAGCCCGGGCGTTGACCGGATTGACGGGATTGAAGACGGCCACCTGCACGCCCGCATCGCGCATCCGCTGGAACAACGCAGCGGGCGTCTTGATCGTCCCGACCGCGTCCACCATCAACGAGACCTCGGCGCCGCGGTTGTGCGCCGCGATCAACGCCTCGGCAAAGCGCTGGCCTTCGGCGTCGTCCTCGAAGATGTAGGTTTCCATGTGGACGTAGCGGCGCGCCTGACCAATGGACTGCAGCATCGCCTTGTACGTGCTGGGACCATCAGCCAGAAGGCGCACTCGGTTGCCTTTGACCAGCGGCGCACCGCTGACCGCCTGTTCCACTGCCAGGTGCCTGGCAAGGAAGTCGTCCTTCGGTGTTTGAGGGTCCGCAGCAATGCCTTGCCCGCGACGGTAACTGTCCTGCGCGGCATCCGCGGACAGGCCCGCCTGCGAGGCGCGCGCGTGTCGTTCCTGCGCGTCGGGGACGCTGGCGCAGGCGGCGAGCACGGACGCCACGCACGCAAACAGCACGGCGCGCGCCCATCGGCGCGCGTCGACCGTCAGTTTGTGCAAGGTATTGTGCGGCCCACCCCGGCTCTCGGCCGGTAATGGGCTCATGATGCGCCTCTAGCGTCGGTTGCCTGCCACGAAAATGCAGCCGAGCACGGCGCCCACCAGCGCCGCCACGCCGACCGACTTCCACGCATTCTCATGCACGTACTCGTCCGCGTAAGCGGTGGCCCGGCGGGCCCGTTCGCGCGCGACGACTTCCCAGCCGCCCGCGGATTCACGCGCATCGGCGAGCTGGCGCTTCAGGCGCGCACGCGCCGACTCGATTTCGGAGCCCGTATACGACGCAGTCGAACGCAAGAGGTCTTCCGTTCCGGCAAGCAGCTCGTGGAAGCTGTCATTCACGCGTTCACGATGCAAAGCCATTTCAGCGCGCTGGTGCTTTCGATTCATGGTAGCTCCTTGTTTTTTTTGGACCGTACCCGCGACACCACCATTGCCTGATGCAACGCAGCATCGCCAGGACTGCGGGACACATCGTTCCGCATGGCCGAAGCCCCATTGTCCATAGCAACGGCCATTACTGCCCGAGCTTTCGCAACCAGCCGTAAACCGATATTTCAGCGGCGCGAAACTTGCTGATGGGGCTGTCTGGCCCGTGCCCAAGGTAAGGCAAACACCTTGTCGCTTCCGGCCAAACGCGTTTTCGATTTCGTAAAAGTCCATTGCATTCAGAGGGTTGGCGCTTGACACCCGAACCCCCTCGGCCGCCACAATAGGTCTTCGCAATGCGCTTCAACCGCCCCAAAAAGGAACTGAACGCATGGTTTCCCCTTCCGCACTCCTTGCCGCCGTTTCTCCTGAATTCGTCGCGCAAGAACCGCAGCATCAAAGCGCCGAGCAGATCGAATTGCACGACGGGTTGTTGGACAGCCCGGCCCACATCGACCCCAAGTTTCTGTACGACGCCCTCGGCTCGTCGCTTTTTACGGCCATCACGCAGCTGCCCGAGTACTACCCGACGCGCTGCGAGGACGAAATCTTCCGCCGCCATGGCGCGGATATCGCCCGCCACGTCGGTCCGGTGCAGGCCATGATCGATCTGGGCGCCGGCGACTGCGTCAAGGCCGAGCGGCTGTTTTCAAGCCTTCGTCCCAGCCACTATGTGCCGGTCGACATTTCTGCCGACTATCTGCAGGCGGCTGTCCGCCGGCTAAAGCTGTCCTATCCCGACATGCGGATCACGGCCGTGGGGCAGGATTTCTCGCATGAACTTGCGTTGCCGGCCGACATCCCGACGCAGCAGCGCCTCTTCTTTTATCCGGGCTCCAGCATCGGCAACCTGGGTCCCGACAGCGCGTACGCCATGCTGCGGAGGATTCGCGAAGCGTGTCCCGGCGGCGGGCTGCTGATCGGCGTTGACCGCGTCAAGCCCAGAAGCGTGCTTGAACCCGCGTACGACGACGCGTTGCATCTGACCGCCGCGTTCAATCTGAATCTGCTGCGCCACGTTAATGCGGTGCTGGGCAGCGATTTCAATGTCGACGACTGGCGCCATGTGGCCATCTTCAATAGCGAACGCTCGCGGGTCGAGATGCACCTGGAAGCGCAGCGCGCATTGCGCGTGACCTGGCCCGGCGGCCATCGCGACTTCAAGCGCGGCGAGCGCATCCATACGGAGAACTCGTACAAGTTCACGCCACAGGTTTTCAGCGACCTGCTCCATCGCGCAGGCTTTGGCAATGTCGAACACTGGTCGGATGCCCGAGACTGGTTTTCTGTTTTCAGCGCCCGCGCCTGACGCGGGACCACCCACGACGCCCCCCGGAGGATCGCCATGGACCCCGCATGCCTGCTGACCCATCCCGCCATCGCGCCCTACGCGAGCGGACAGGCTGGACAGCACGACCGCTACGACGCCGTGCGCTCGACCACGACCGCGCTGGCCGCGCCACTGAGCCCCGAAGACTGCCAAGTCCAATCCATGCCGGACTGCAGCCCCGTCAAATGGCATCTGGCCCACACCACCTGGTTCTTCGAGACGTTCCTGCTGGCACGCTTCGACACATCGACGCCGCCCTTCCATCCGCAATACCGGATGCTGTTCAATTCCTACTACAACGCTGTCGGCGCAAAACATCCGCGGCCGCAGCGCGGCCTCCTGTCGCGCCCGCCGCTCGCGGAGGTGCTGCGGTACCGCCAATACGTCGACGAAGCGATGCACGCGCTGATTTCGCGGCTGGGCAGCAACGATGCCGACTTCGACGCCCTGCTCGAACTTGGCCTGAACCACGAGCAGCAGCACCAGGAATTGATCCTCACCGATCTCAAGCACATGCTGTCGGCCAATCCGCTCAAACCCGCCTACGTGGCGCCCGGCCAACCCGCACAGCCGCCCGCCACGGACGCCGGCTGGACCCGCTACGAGGGCGGCATCACGCGCATCGGCCACGACGGACGCGGCTTTGCGTTCGACAACGAAGGCCCCGCTCACGACGTCCTGCTGACGCCCTTCTCTCTTTCTGATCGTCTCGTGACCCAGCGGGAATTCCTGGACTTCATCAACGACGGCGGCTATGAGCGGCCCGAACTGTGGCTGTCCATGGGTTGGGACATGGTGTGCGCGCAAGGCTGGCGCGCCCCGCTGTATTGGGAAAGCGACGACGATGGCTGGCGCGTCTTCACATTGCGCGGCATGCAGGCGCTGGAACTGGAGGCGCCCGTCACGCACGTCAGCTATTTCGAAGCCGACGCCTATGCGCGATGGGCGGGCGCACGCCTGCCGCGAGAAGCCGAATGGGAACACGCCGCCCGGCAGATGTCCGAAGACACCTACTCGGCCCGCGCCAACCTGCTTGAAAACGGCCACCTCGACACGCGCCCCGCCCCCGAACGCAACGGCCAGCGCGGTCCGGTGCAGCTGTTCGGCGACGCGTGGGAATGGACGTCGAGCGGCTACGACGCCTACCCCGGCTTCAAGCCCAGCGCTGGCGCGGTCGGCGAGTACAACGGCAAATTCATGTGCAACCAGTACGTGCTTCGAGGCGGCTCCTGCGCCACGCCGCGCGATCACATCCGGCCCAGCTACCGCAACTTCTTCCCGCCAGAGGCGCGGTGGCAATTCTCAGGGATTCGGCTGGCTCGGGATGATTGAGGGGATTTGCGCCGCTGGCGAGCCGTTTGGATCACCGGATTGGCCGGATCTGAAAAAATTGGCGCCGGTTCGCTTGCACTGCCAAAAAACTTCGTGCTAGAATTTCGTTCTTCGTTGAGCAGCAATTGCAACGCAAACTGTTCAGCAAAAGGGATGGCGCATTAGCTCAGCCGGTTAGAGCGACGGAATCATAATCCGCAGGTCCCCTGTTCGAATCAGGGATGCGCCACCAAAGAATTCAAAAGGCCCGCACATTGTGCGGGCCTTTTTCGTTGGCGGGGTGGAACGAAGGACGCGGGGTTCACTCATGCTCGACGAGCCCGAATCAATCGTGAAACAAAAAATGGCCCGCACACCGTGCGGGCCATTTTCATTCGGACAATACAGGCCTCAGCCCATCAAGTCCGATACACCGTATCGCGCCGGCGGCCGCCCCACGTCGCCGCCAGGCTTGCCACGAACGCGCCGATCAGCATCGACGCAAAGCCCCACAACGCGAATGCCGCAGCGGCCTTGCGCGCCGCGTCCGCGGCCTCCTTGGCCTTTACCTTGGCTTCTTCCGCGGTCTTCTTGGCGTTCTGGATCGCCTCGTCGACGCGGCGTTGCGCCACGGCGGGCTCAACGCCGGCCTGCGCGGCCACGACCTTCACCACGTAATCGCGATCAGCGGGCGTCATCTCGCCACGGGTGATGCTCATGGCAACGATGCGGCCCACTTCGGCACGTGCCGCTTCCGGGTCAGTGTTGGCCTCGGGACGTTCCGAGCGCATCAGGGTGTCGGTGAGATAGTCGGTGGCGCGTTCCATGCCACCGTTGCTGCCTGCACCCGCCGCGCCGGCCGTGGCGGCCGCAGTTGCCGCGGTGCCGGCAGTGGCTGCCACCGATGCGCCGGCCTTGGCCACGCCCGATGCCATGGACGCCAGGGCCGACCCCAACAGCGCGGCGCTGACCACAGCGCTCAGCGCCCAGACCAGAAAGCCATGCGCGGTGTCGCGGAAGTAGACCTCATCCGAGTGCACGTCGACCCACTTGGTGCGCAGGCGTCCAGCGACATAGCCGCCAATGCCGTACGAGAGGATCTGAGTGAGCAGCATCCAGACAATGATGCCAATACCGATGGTCGGGGCCGACACGCCCTCGTCGCCCCACGGCGATACGGACAGGAAACCCAGGCCGGTGCCACCGGCAAACAATGCGAGCGAAAGCGCGGCGGCAATCACCGCGCCGGCGAAGACCGCCGCCCACGACACGGCCGAAATGGAGGACTCACGTGGAGGCACGCCATCGGCATAGGGTTGGCTCAATGAAGACGTATTTTGCATGATCGATCCTTGTCCAGAGTCTTACGCAACCGCGCGGACGCGGGTGCCAAAGCGGAAATGACGAACCGGCCTTCAGTGCCAGAACAGCGCCAGCAGAATGATGATGGGAATGGGCACGCCAAGCAGCCACAACAGGATGGAGCGCATGGAAACCTCCTTGCTTCGATAAATGGATATGGGTGAAGTGACGCCGGCCGCAATCAGGCCAGGTCGATGGTGCCCGGAGCACGGGGGTCCGGCGCGGGCGGCGTGGGGTCGATGACGTCGGGATTGTCGGTGGGACGACCCGGGTCCGGACGCGGATCGTCCGCAGGGGCGGTACCCGGAAGCGCCGGATCGTCCGGCGTGAGATCGTCCGGCTGTCCGGGTTCTCGATGCGGGATCTGGGACATGATTGCCTCTCCTTCAAGCAGCGCAAGATGCGCCTCGGATGAGCATCAGCAAGTGACGTGCCCGGCCCCCATCAGGGTGTCAATACCATCAGCGAAACGTAAGCGCCGTCAGTCCTTGCGCCGATTGCCGGCGGGCACGACCCCGCGATCGGGCGTCTCGCCCGCAAGAAAAGCAACGACCGCGGCCTTGCCGGCGGCAGAGGCCTCATCCTGGCTGGTGTATCGCTTGTCCGAGTAATTGGTGCTGCGCACATTTCCAGATTCAGGATCAAGCAGCGTGATGATCCATGCGAATTCACCTGGCGCAAGCTGCCGGACCTGCAAGGTGGCGCGCGTGCCGGGACGTAGTTCTTGCGGCATCTGGCGGCCTCTTCCGTGTTTCGATGACGCCATCGTAGCGCAATCGCGGGGGCCCGCCACGGACGGACGCGGCGCGTGAAAAATGCTGCGCTTGCACACGGTTTTCATGCTGCAGACTGCGCGGCTAATCCGCCACAAAGCGCCCTGCCTGCAAGGAAAACCCTAGGGTGCAGTCCTGCAATACAGGCGCACAATCGTCTCAAACATAAGACCGCAAAGCGGCGCCGAATCCCCTAAATCAGGCGAGGACGGAGACAACATGACTTACTTGGCAGTTTTCATGAGCTGTTTGATGGTTATGGGTATCGTCGCGTTGGTGATTCAAACGATACGAAGCGCTGGGCCCGAGCCCTGGCTGAAGATATCGGCGGCGATTGTCAGTTCCACCTTTGCATCGCTGATGCTGGTCCCGTTGGGGTTCGCCGTGGCCCTGACGATGCTCGTCGAGTAGTCTCCCCCACCGTAGACCAGGCCCGGACTATCCGTTGCGGGCCGGTCTGCCGCGGGTTGCCGCCCAACACAACAATGAACCGGCGGTGACCATCGCCACGCCCTGCCAGAACGACAGGGTGAGCGGCGTCGCCAACCAGAGCGCGGCAAAGAAGGTGGAGAAGACCGGCGTGAAGTACGACGCGGTGGCCAGCAAGGTCAGGTTGCCTCGCAGTATCCCCACGTTCCAGAATGCGTAGCCGCTGGCCATTGCGCCGCCGGCCACGCATAGCTCGATCGTGGCGGGCGCCGTGAACGCAAGCGCGGGTTCCGCGCTGATCGCATATTTGATCCACAGGACAGCAGCGGTCAGCACGAAAAACAGCGCGACGCCGTTCTTGCCGTCGGCAAAGCGTTTGGTCACGTTGCAATACACGGCCCAGATGATGGCGCCGCTGAACGCCAACCCATAACTGAGAGGATTGCTCGACACATTGGCAACGGTGCGTTCATACGACAGCCCGCCGGCTCCGCCCACGACCCACACGATGCCGCACACCGACAACAAGATGCCCGGCGCTACCCAGATGCTTGCCCGCTGGCCATTGATGAGCATGGCAAACACGACCGTCAGACACGGCCACAGATAGTTGACGATGCCCAACTCGATGGCTTGCCCCCGATCGGCCGCGAATCCCAGCGACAGCGACAGGCAGATCTCGTAAGCGACGAACAGCATGCTGCCCACGATGAGATAGGACCGGGGAAACGTGCGCAGCTTCGGGAAGCCCAGCAACAACACCAGGAAGATCGAACCCACCGTATAGATGAGCGCGGCGCCGCCGATCGGGCCAAAGTTTTCACTGACGCCACGAATCAGTCCGACGACCGTGCCCCATAGCAGGATCGCCAGCAAGCCGAGGGAAGTGGCCGCATTCCGGCCAGGATTCAATTGCATTACCGATTCCGATTGCGCGCCGGGCCTTTACGAGAGCTGGGCTGGCCCGGCGCCAAGGCGGCAAGTTTAGCGAAAACCGAACGGAGAAATCGCGGCATGGCTATTTCGACACGCAGGATGAGCGACGTGCTGGCAAGCACGGATTCGGGGCGGCTTTACCGCATTGAAGTGTTCTTGCGGGCGGAGGATGCGGGCGCCGGCATCCTGCCGCGAACCGGCGGGCGCTACATATTCAGAACGTCCGAAGGTGACGCCGTCATCGCGCTGGACGACAAGCGGTATCGTCTGGGATCCGGCGAGGTCCTGACTGCGCTGGCGCCGCGCCACGACACCTGACTCGCCCGGCCCCGCGGCGGGATTACTGATCCAGCGCCACCCGCCGCTTGCCCAGACCCTTGGCCCGATACAACGCCACGTCCGCGCGCTCGAGCAACTGCAGCATGGTCGTGCCCGATTGCGGATACACGGCGATGCCGATGCTCGCCGACACCGCGACGCGCACGTTGGGATACGGCAGCGACAGGCTCTCGACCAGCGCCTCGGCAACCAGCCGCGCGTTCTCCTGGTTGGCGCCCAGCAACAACACGGCAAACTCGTCACCGCCCAGGCGTGCCGCCACGTCGGAAACCCGGATGGCGCTTGCCATGCGGTCAGCGGCCTCTTTCAGCACCGTATCGCCCGCGGCATGACCATGCATATCGTTGACAGCCTTGAAGCCGTCCAGGTCGATGGCCAGGATCGAGAACGCCTCGCCGCTGCGCTGCGCGACCGCCAGCTCACGCAGCACGAGTTCGCCGAACAGCACCCGGTTGCACAGACCAGTCAGCGGATCGTAGTGCGCCAGATGCTGCGCGCGCGCCAGCATGCGCGACGCCTGCAGCATGGCGGCGCCCACTTCCTGGGCTTCCTTGATGCGTGTGGCTGGCAGTTCCACGGTGCGGCCCTCGCCCAGCGCCAGCGCCGGCGCGACGAGCCCCTGCACGGCCGACGTCAGCCGGCTCGCCAGCCTGATCGCCAGCCACAGCCCCAGGCCGAACGCGAACAACGTGCCCATGCCGATCCACGCAATGGAACGATAAAGGTCCGTGGTCAGCAATTGCATCGGCGCGCCGGCGGCAACCGTCCAGCCCGACAGTGCCGACCGGCTGAACGCGGTGTAGACCGGCGTGCCTTCCTTGGTGATCGTTTCGAGCGACCCCTCGCCTTCCTGCTGCACGGCGCGGGCCAGCGCGGGCACCGCCTTCTGGCCAACGAATTTCGACGTGTCGCGGGTGCGGGCGACGATGGTTCCGGCGTCGTCCAGCACGGCAGCCACCCAGCCCTCGGGCAAGGCGCGGCGGCCCAACACGTTGCCGATGCGTTCGGGCGACAGCCCCACATTCAGGCTGTAGACCACCTCCCCGCCTCGCACGACCGGCACGCCGAGCGCGATGGTGGGATCCTTGGTCAGACCGCCGGTGAACAACCCCGTCAGCACGGGCATGCGCGTTTGGAAGACGCGAAGCAGCTCATCTGGCGCGCCGGTGGACGGTAACGCCGTGCCGTAGGGCACTTGCGTGTTGATGATCTGGCGCCCTTCCTTGTTGGTCAGGACGTAGCTGTCGACGATCTGGAACCGCACGGACTCGCGCGCACGGCGATGAAAACCGGCAAGGTCTCCTTCGACCAGGTCCGGCGATGACGCCAGCATCTGCAAGCCGGCTTCGACGCCCGTGAGCTCGCGATCGAGGATTGCCGTGAGATTGCGCGCCAGAAAGATGGTGTCGCGAAAGATGCGTTCCTTCTGGATGACGTAGCTTTCGTAGACCGCGACCGTCGCCACGATGAGCGCGGGGGTGATACAGGCAAAGACAAGGGCCAGCAGACCCGTGCGCATGGAGTAGCGGCGCGCCTGGCGGCGGCGCACGCCCGCACGCGTTTCGCCGTCAGACATGGCGCGCCTCGCCACTCAGGTTCCGCATTGCGCGGACGTTCGACCTAAACAACACCCGTGGGCTCATGCGCCTCCCCGTACGCCCTCCCGGCACCCCCGCCGGGCCTGGATGGAAACTCAGAGATTATTGCAGAACGCGCCCGCTGCCGCCTTTTGCGGCCTACGTCTCTTCCAGATCCGGCGTGCCGGTAAATTGGCTCTTGAGCAGCGTCAGCGCGCCTTTTTCGGCCAGCGCCTCGTTGGGGAACACGTGCTTGGTGTCTTCCAGGATGGGAAAGCCGAAGACGCGTACACGGGTGTGGTACCCCTCAGGCGTTTCGGCAAATTCGATGTCAAAGTTGCGTTCTTCGATCCAGCCCGACCGATGCAGTTTCCATTCCATATCCAACGCGCTCCTGTTTGGCGAAGTTGACACGAAAGGCCGGCCGCAATGGCCGGCGCTGCTACACCATACACCCGGCCGGGCGCACATGGGCGCCCGGCTCGGTCAATCGTCGCGGGACTGGCGATCCCGGGCCAGCGCGGCCTGCGTACCGGCAGTGGCGCCGCCCGCTGCCGCCGGCGTGCCGGCGACGGGGTTGCCCGGCAACGGCGCGCTCGCTGCGGGGACGACCGTCGGATCACTTGCCGCGGGCGAGAACAGATCCCAGCTTGCCATGAACAGCGCCGCGATCAGCGGACCGATGACAAAGCCGTTCAGGCCGAACAGCGCCATCCCGCCAAGCGTGGAGATCAGGATCACGTAGTCGGGCATCTTCGTATCCTTGCCCACGAGAATGGGGCGCAGGATGTTGTCGACCATGCCGATGACCAGCACGCCGAACGCGATGAGCACGGCGCCCTTGACCACGGAGCCCGTCAGCAGGAAGTACACGGCCACCGGCGCCCAGATCAGTCCCGCGCCAATCGCCGGAAGCAGCGACAGGAACGCCATGATCACGCCCCACAGCAACGCGCCCTGGATCGACAGGATTGAGAAGATGATGCCGCCCAGCGCGCCCTGCGCCGCCGCCACCGCGACGTTGCCCTTTACGGTGGCGCGCACGACGGTCGTGAATTTGCGGAACAGGTGCTGCTTGTGCATGTCGCTCAGCGGCACCGCGCGCCGCAGCCGGGCCGAAAGCTGGGGCCCGTCACGCAGCAGGAAGAAGAGCAGATACAGCATGATGCCGAAGCTGACCACGAACTGGAACGTGTCCTGTCCGATGTTCAGAGCTTGGGTCGCCAGGAACTGGCTTGCCTGCATCGCGCCGGCGCTCAGCTTGTCCTGCAGGCTGGGAATATCGGCCAGGTCGAAGCGCGCCAGCAGCGCATGCACCGACGGCGGCAAGGCGTCCATTGCCTGCTGGAAGTACGCGCCAAAGTTGATCTGGCCTGACTTGATGCTTTGATAGAGGCTCGCGCCTTCGCTCACCAGCGAGCCGCTGATCACGACCAACGGAAGAATCACCAGCAGCAGCACCAGCAGCAGCGTGATGAGCGCGGCGAGATTGCGCCGGCCGCCAATGCGCACCACCAGGCGGCGCTGCAAGGGCGCGAAAAGAATGGCCAGAATGGTGCCCCAGAACACGGCCCCATAGAAAGGCCACAACAGCCAGCCGAACGCGATGGTGACCACCACCAGCAAAAGCACGAAGGTTCTGTAATGCACGCCTGAAGATTCGCTCATGGTGTGTCCAAGGCACGGCATGCGCCGCGAGAGCCGCATTGTACAAAGCGCCGCCTGGCGCCGCTTGCATCGGGACGAGGCTGATCCACGGCTATGGCGCCTTCGAGCCGGCGCTCGCTGCCTGCAGCAGCGTGGCGCGGGCGGCTTCAAGACCGTCGGACTGCGCATTCAGCGCTTGCAGACGCAGGTTCAGTTCCTGTTGCAACGTCGGTTTCGCCACCTTCGTCTGCCCATCCTCGAAGGTGACGTCCGCGCCATTGGCAGCCACGAAGTCCGCAATGCCCAGCGCGTCGCGGGCGACCGAGTCCATCCTGGCCGCGGCCTCCATCATGTCGGCAGCCGGCGCTGTCACCGCCTCGTCGTAGACGCCGTCATACACGGGCGCCAGATCGGCGGGCAATGTCAAGGCCGCGCGCGCCTTGTCGGCCTTGCTTCGCGCCGCCTGGACCTGCGCGGCGCTGTCTGCCAGCGTCTTGCGCGCCGCCTGCAGGCTGGCCTTGCGCTCCACGATCTCACTTACCGACCGGATCGTCTCCACGGACAGCACTTCGCGCAGCGGCGCGGCCGCCTTGGCCATGGCGTCCTGGAAATCCGTCATTACTTCGTAGGCGTCGTCGTAATCCCCGATCGCGTCCTTTTCCTGGTTGCTCAACAGGCCGATCGGCACGAGCGTCACGTTGTTCATGCGGACTTGCAGAACCTGTATGAACGCGGCGCGCTCCTGCGGCTCCTTGTTGACGCAGGCCGCCAGCAACAGCATCGAAACCGCCGCCATGCCCGCCACCCACGCGCGAACCCAACCCATGCGCATCCTTTTGCACTCCGATTCTGCAGATTACGGGAAGATTATCCGGTAGCCCCGAGCTTGGATCCGAATGGGGCGAAATTTGTTGCCATCGAAGCGAGTTGACACAGGGAGAGCGGCGCGCATGCCCCCGGCGGCGGCGTCCTCTAAAATCACGGGATTCGGCGGCGCCCGGCCGCCCGCAACACACACTGGCTGACCCGATGACTCAAAACGCTTCTCCCCTGCCCTGGGGTTTCACGCTCCCGGATTGCCGCGGCGCGAACGCCTTGCTCCTTTTCATGAACGACCTGGCGCGGGTGGTCAACCAGTACCTCGGCCACGGCAAGCTGTCGGAAGAAGCGCTGGCGGACGCCCAGAAAGCCGTGGACGCGCTGCTGGAACGCTATGTGGAGATTCAGGCGGCGCCCGAGGCCTTTGACGACGAGCGCATCGAACTGGCGCTGGAAACCTTGCCGCAGCCCGACGGCACGACCAGCGCCCAAGTGGCGCTGCGCATGTCGCCGCGTCTGGAAGGCCTGATCATCGAGGCACAACGCCAGGCCCGTCCCGCGGCGCACTAACGCGTATTTGCTCGGCCGGATGCCTATCCGGCCGAAAATGCTTGCATAATCGCGTATTCTCCGATATTATCGCCCGTTGGATCTGCGCAGTCGTACCCCGGTACGCCATGTCCGCCACGAACTGCCCATCCCAAGTTGCTTACACCAAGCTGGCCGCAAAAAGCGGCTGCCGCAACCAGATCCACTACCCGTAAGCTCTGCGTCCTTGCGAAGTACAACGCAAAATACGCAAACCCAGAGCACCATCGGAAACCACACGCCTTCGCCCATCCGCCAGTCCGGATCGGCCTGAAGCAGATACACCCAAACAACACGCTGCTTTTCCGGAAGCAGCGACGCATGCCGCGGTCCAACCACCGCGAGCGCCAGAGCCAACCCACTCTGTGCGCACCCAGGGCTGCATCGGCGCACGCTACCGCGCCGGCAACCATGCCTGTGTATGGCGCGCCTGCGCCCTGCAGCCCGACCGATGCCCGCCAGGACTGGACGAAGGCATCACCACGCCGGCCCGGCGCGCAAAAAACATGAGAATGCGCAAAAGAACGGCAGCAGCAATGCGTTAGTGTCATGTAACGCCTGTCCAATACATCCGGCGGACAAGGCGCTTCGCGAAGGCCCGGCCAAGTGCCCTGCATTTGCCCGGCTTGCGCGCACCATGACAAGACGCAGCTTTTCCAATAACTAGAACCTAAAGAGAACACAACATGAATACTCGTTTCACCACCACCGAACTGATCCGCCGCCCGGCCCATACGCAGCTTGACGACATGCCCATCCACATCGGCGACATCGTCTACCTGAAGCCGGCAAACGGCCCCGAGATCCGCGCCACGGTCATCTTCAACGCGCCGATCAACGGCACCACCACCTACACCACCGAAGTCGTGCCGTGCGGCGCGCCCGCGCAAAAGACGCCCGCCCAGCGCATCCGGTTCCGCCACGAACACGTGCATCGCATCGAACCGGTGCGCCGCAACGCTCGCTAAGCAGACCCAACACCGCCGCGCTTACCCCGCGGCGGTTTGCTTTGTGCGTGATAAATTCCCTGCAACTTCAGCCCGCTGATCTCACCATGCAGAACAATCGTCTTGCGGTCCGCATCTGGGACCTTCCCACCCGCCTCTTTCACTGGGGGCTTGTCGTCTGCATCGTCGGCGCGTTCGTCAGCGTGAAGCTGGGCGGCCTGTACATGGACTGGCACGTGCGCTTCGGCTGTACGGCGCTGGGCCTCATCATCTTCCGCGTGCTGTGGGGCTTTGCCGGACCGCGCTATGCCAGGTTCGCGCATTTCGTTCGCGGCCCCGGCGCCGTGGCCCGCTACCTGAAGGGCGCCGCCGCGCCCGCCGGCCACAATCCGCTGGGCGCCCTGTCGGTCATGGCATTGCTGCTGGTCGTGGGCTTTCAGGCGGTCAGCGGCCTGTTCACCACCGACGACATCATGACGCAGGGTCCGCTGTTCGGGCACGTATCCGAAGCCACCGCCAGCGCCATGACGTCCTGGCACAAGCTCAACGAATGGGTCATCATCGGCCTGGTCGCCCTGCACCTGCTGGCCGTCACGTGGTACGTGGTGGTGCGCCGCAAGCGTCTGGTGCGCGCCATCATCACCGGCAACGTCGATGCCAAGGACGTCCCCGCCGGCACGCCGCCCGCTCAGGACGGCCTGGCCATCTGGCTGCGCGCGCTGTTGCTGGGCGCCTGCGTGACCGGGCTGGTGCTGTGGATACGATCGCTCGAGGTCGTGTCCGACATGTCGTTCTCCTGACTCTGCCCAAGCGAACAGCCCATGAAAAAAGCCCCTTGACGGGGCTTTTTGCTTGCCAGGACGACGGGCCGGATCTGACAACGGCCCGATGCCTTATTTCTTCTTGCGGTACGAATCGTGGCAGGCTTTGCAGCTGGCGCCGACGTCACCGAAGGCCGCGCGCAGCTTGTCCAGATCGCCGGCATCGGCGGCTGCCGACAGTTTCACGATGTTGTCCTGGAACGCCTGCTGCTTCTGCTTGAAGCCAGCCGCGTCGCTCCAGATTTCGGGACGGGCGTCACCGCCTTCCGTACCCGGGCCGAAACCCGCCCACGGCAACGCAGACAGCGTCTTCAGCACATCGACGTTGGCCTTGATCTGCGCAGCGTCATAGGGCGCCTGGCCCTTGACCACCGGCGCCATGCGGCCGAAGTGCGAGCCGATCAGTGCAAGCGCCGACTGGCGGTACTTGACGGCATCTTCGGGCTTGGCGAATTGCGCGGAGGCGGACGTTGCCAGCAGCGGACCCACCGTCATACAGGCCAGCGCAGCGAGCGTGGACAACTTCTTCATTGATTTCTCCCGTAGGTACAACGTGAAAGCCGCGCGCGTAACGCGCGCGGCACGGCGACTATACCGCCCGGGCCAGCTCGGCAGCCAGACCAATGTACGAGCGCGGGGTCATCGCCAGGAGGCGGGCCTTGGGCTCTTCAGGCAGCGCCAGGCCCTGGATGAATTCTCGCAGAGCCTCTTCGGTGATGCCCTTGCCGCGCGTCAAGGCCTTGAGCTGCTCGTACGGCTGCGGCAGGCCATAGCGGCGCATGACGGTCTGCACCGGCTCGGCCAGCACTTCCCAGCAGGCGTCGATATCGGCGTCGATGGCAGCCGTGTTGACTTCGAGCTTGCCCAGGCCGCGCATGCAGGCATCCCACGCCACCAGGCAGTAGCCCAGGCCCACGCCGAGGTTGCGCAGGACGGTGGAATCGGTCAGGTCGCGCTGCCAGCGGGAGATCGGCAGCTTGTCGGCCAGATGGCGCAGCACGGCGTTGGCCAGACCCAGGTTGCCTTCGGAGTTTTCGAAGTCGATCGGGTTGACCTTGTGCGGCATGGTCGACGAACCGACCTCGCCTTCCTTCAGGCGCTGCTTGAAGTAGCCCAGCGCCACGTAGCCCCAGATGTCGCGATCCAGGTCCAGGATGATGATGTTGGCGCGGGTAATCGCGTCGAACAGCGCGGACATCCAGTCATGCGGTTCGATCTGGATGGTGTGGCGGTTCTGGGTCAGGCCCAGGCCGGTCAGCACGCGCTTGCTGAACTCGGGCCAGTTGATTTCGGGATAGGCGGACAGGTGGGCGTTGTAGTTGCCCGTTGCGCCGTTCAGCTTGGCCAGGGGCTCGACGGCCACAACGGCGGCGATGGCGCGGTTCAGGCGCGCGGCCACGTTGGCGAATTCCTTGCCCAGCGTGGTCGGGCTGGCGGGCTGGCCGTGGGTGCGCGACAGCAGCGGCTGATCGGCGTTGGCGACGGCCAGGTCGTTCAGCTTGGCGGCGACTTCGCGCAGGCGCGGCACCACGACCTGGTCGCGGGCGCGCGACAGCATCAGCGCGTGCGAGGTGTTGTTGATGTCTTCGGACGTGCAGGCGAAGTGGATGAATTCTGCGGCGCGGGCCAGTTCGGCGTCATCGGCGACCTTTTCTTTCAGCCAGTACTCGACGGCCTTCACGTCGTGGTTGGTGACGCGCTCGATATCCTTGATGCGGCCGGCGTCCGCCTCGGAGAAGTTGGCGACCAACTGGGCCAGGCGCGCGCGGGCGGCCTCGGAGAAGGCCGGCAGCTCGGGCAGGCCGGCGTCCGACAAGGCGATCAGCCAGGCGACCTCGACTTCGACGCGGTGCGCCATGAAGCCGGCTTCGGACAGCAGACCGCGCAGAGCGTCGCCCCGGGAAGCGTAGCGGCCATCCAGTGGCGAAAGGGCATTAAGTTGGCTCAGCTGATCGGCGATTTGCATGGTCTGGTGGGGAAAAGCGACGGATGGGAAAACCCGGCGATTTTATCATCCGGGGCCGCCTGACATTGTGGCAAACTGACGAAGATTCCGCCCTGCGGACAATTCCGGCCGTCATACAGCCTGCTATACTTCGGCCGCTTTCCGACTCCGCTTGTGACTCCATGAAACTGATCGGCTCGCTTACCAGTCCCTACGTGCGCAAAGTGCGTATCGTCATGGCCGAGAAAAAGCTGGACTACCGGCTTGAACTCGAAAACGTCTGGTCCGCCGACACGCAGATCCAAACGTACAACCCGCTGGGCAAGGTCCCCTGCCTGGTGATGGAAGACGGCGGCGCCCTGTTTGATTCGCGCGTCATCGTCGAATACGTGGACACCTTGTCTCCCGTCGCCCGGCTGATTCCTCAGCAAGGGCGCGATCGCGCAGCCGTCAAATGCTGGGAAGCCATCGCCGATGGCGTCCTGGACGCCTGCGTGACCATCGTCAAGGAAAACCAGCGCCCCGAGGCCCAGCGCAGCCCCGAATGGATCGAACGCCAATACGGCAAGATCCACGCCAGCCTGGACGCCATGAACAAAAGCCTGGGCGACAACGCCCATTGCATGGGCATCAACTACAGCCTCGCGGACATCGCGGTCGGCTGTGCCCTGGGCTACCTGGACCTGCGCTTTGCCACCCTGGACTGGCGCACCGGCCAGCCTAATCTGGCCCGCCTGTACGACAAGCTGTCCCAGCGCCAGTCGTTCATCGACACGGTGCCCAAGACGGCCTGACGGCCGGCCAGAAATGCCCGCAAAAACGCCCGGCTCGACCGGGCGTTTTTTCGTCCGGCCGCTTTCCGCGGCCGGTTTTCTGTATATCGATCAAACCGTCCAGGTCTGCCAGGCCTTGAACAGCATGTACGCCGCCAGCGCGAACAGCAGCGCGGCGAACACGCGCTTGAGCGTCTGCACCGGCAGGCGATGGGCCATGCGCGCCCCCAGCGGCGCCGTCAGGACGCTGGTGCAGACCAGCGCCAGCAATGCCGGCCAGTAGATGAAGCCGAGCATCCCCGGATAGGTCTGGGCTTCGTTCAGGCCAGAAACGATATAACCCACGCTGTTGGCCAGCGCGATGGGAAAGCCCAGCGCCGCCGAGGTCGACACCGCATTGTGCAGGGCCACGTTGCACCAGACCATGAACGGCACCGACAGAAAGCCGCCCCCGGCGCCGACCAGGCCCGACAGGAAGCCGATGCCCGCCCCCGCCGCACTGGTGCCGACCACGCCCGGCATCTGGCGCGTGGGCTTGGGCTTCTTGTTGCGCAGCATGCTCCAGCCGGAGTAGCCCACGAACAACGCGAAGAACAGCGACAGCCACAGCGTGCTCAGCGCGGCGAACACCGCGCCGCCCGACAGCAGCCCGCCGATGATGATGCCCGGCGCCATCGCCGCGACGATGCGCCACTTGATGGTGCCCCGCTGCTGGTGAGCGCGCACGCTGGAAATGGAGGTAAAGAGGATCGACGTCATGGACGTGGCGATCGCGGCGTGCACCACCAGGTCGGCCGGCATGCCCTGCCAGGTGAACAGCATTGTCAAAAAGGGAACCAGCAGCATGCCGCCGCCAATGCCCAGCAGGCCCGCGGCAAAGCCGACCACTCCGCCCAACACCAGCAGGCAGATCACCATCGTCACATCCACAACCGTCTCCTCAGTTTTATTGTCATGAACAAGGCCCCGCGGGCATGGCTCCGGGGGGCCTTGGTTACGTGCAGCGGGGACTGCTTAAATAATGATCCCGCCACCCAGGCAAACCTCGCCATCGTATAGCACGGCCGACTGCCCGGGCGTCACCGCCCATTGCGGCTCGGTGAAATCCAGCGAAAACGTCTCGGGCGCCGCATCGCCCAGGCGGCAGGCCGCGTCGGCTTGCCGATAGCGGGTCTTGGCGCCGTAGGCGCCCGCTGCCGGCGGGTGGCCGGCCACCCAGCTCGCGTCCTGCGCCTTCAGATCGCCGGACAGCAGCCAAGGATGGTCATGCCCCTGCACGACGTACAGCACGTTGCGTTCCAGATCCTTGCGCGCCACGTACCAGGCCTCGGCCGTGCCGTCGTCCCGCTGGCGGCCCTTGACACCGCCCACGCCCAGCCCCTTGCGCTGGCCCAGCGTGTAGAACGAAAGCCCTTCGTGGCGGCCGACCTTCTGCCCTTCGGGCGTCAGGATGGGACCGGGCTCGGTGGGCAGGTAACGGTTCAGAAATTCCCGGAACGGCCGCTCGCCGATGAAGCAGATCCCGGTGGAATCCTTCTTGGCGGCGTTGTGCAGGCCGATCTCGTGCGCGATGCGCCGCACTTCGGTCTTGTGGATCTCGCCCAGCGGAAACAGCGTGCGCGACAACTGCGCCTGGTTCAGGCGATGCAGGAAGTAGCTCTGGTCCTTGGATGCGTCCAGCGCCTTCAGCAACTGGAACTGCGAGCCGCCGCCCTCAGCGGGCACTTCGCGCACGCGGGCGTAATGGCCGGTCGCGATGTGTTCCGCGCCCAGCGCCATGGCGTGGTCGAGGAACGCCTTGAACTTGATCTCGGCATTGCACAGGACGTCGGGGTTGGGGGTACGGCCCGCGGAGTATTCGCGCAGGAAATCCGCGAACACGCGGTCCTTGTATTCGGCGGCGAAGTTGACGTATTCGAACTCGACGCCGACCAGGTCCGCGACGCTGGCGGCGTCCAGGAGATCCTGGCGGGTGGAGCAGTATTCGGAATCGTCGTCGTCTTCCCAGTTCTTCATGAACAGGCCGACGACCTCGTAGCCTTGCTGTTTGAGCAGCCAGGCGGTGACCGAAGAATCGACCCCGCCGGACATGCCGACGACAACGCGGCCTTTCTTGGTGGATGTTTGACTCATGATGCGGCTATTTTAGATCGGACAAGGCGTCTTCCCGCGGCTGCGGTTCGGCGGCGCGCGACACTTCCATCAGCCAGGCGCGGAAGGCCTGCAGGGTGGGCAGATTGGCCTTCTGCTCGGGGTAGCACAGGTAATAGCCCATCCGCGCGCGGATCGGCAACTGCATCGCGATGGCCAGCTTGCCGTCGCGCAGCTCGTCCTCGATCAGGCAGCGCGGGATCAGCGCCACGCCGAAGCCCGCCGCGGCGGCCTGCGACAGCAGCGCGTACTGATCGAACCGGGCGCCTTCCAGGCTGCGCCGCGTATCGCAGCCAGCCTGCTCGAACCAGTCGCGCCAGCCTTCCAGGGCCGACGTATGGTGCAGCAGCGGATATGCCAGCAGGTCTTCGGGCGACTGGCACCCGCCCGCGATCAGGCGGGGACTACAGACCGGCAGGATCTCGCGGCCCACGATGTAGTCCGCGCCGCTGCCGGGCCACAGCCCCTCGCCGAAGCGCACGGCGGCGTCCAATTCGGGTGTGGAGAAGTCGTAGCCCTGGCGATGCGGCAGGAATTCCACGTGGATGTCGGGCCGCAGGCGCATGAAGGCCGTCAGCCGCGGAATCAGCCACCGCGCGCCAAACGTCGGCATACAGGTCAGATTGAGCGTGCCGCCGCGCCCCTGGTGCGCGATCAGCTCGACGGTGGCCGCTTCGATCTGGCCGAGACCGGCCTGGATCTTGGCCAGATAGCTGCGGCCTGCTTCGGTCAGAACCAGGCCTTGCCTGATTCGTAGGAATAGTTCAACGCCGACGAACTCTTCCAGATGTTTCACCTGTTTACTCACGGCCCCCTGTGTCACGCACAATTCCTGCGCGGCGCGCGTGAAACTGCTGTGCCGGGCGGCAACTTCGAACGCCTGGAGATCCGTTAAAGAGGGACAGAAACGCCTCATCTGCAGCCCCCACTGAATGTGGGGCTCCCTTGCCCTGCGGGCATGACGACGGCAAAGGCACGGGGCGACGAATGTTACAGAAAAGTAACGCCCAAGATGGCCTGCCGAAAAGAGGTATGAAAAAAAGTCATAGCTTACGGAGAATCTTTCGTTTGCGCAAACCTGCCCGCCAGGAAAGAATCGTCGGGTTTGCGTCTGCCTTTGCGCATCCGCTGTTCACTCATTAGTAGGGGAATTCATGCAACGCCGTAATGTAGTCCTGGGCCTGTGTGTCGCCGCCGCGACCCTGGCCACGCCGCTGACCTCGGGTATCGCGCACGCTGAAGATGCGTATCCCAGCAAGCCCATCCGCCTGATCGTTCCCTTCCCGCCCGGCGGCACCACCGACATCGTCGGCCGCCTGTTCGCCGACAAGCTCGGCAAGGAACTGGGCCAGACCGTCGTCGTGGAAAACCGCGGCGGCGCCGGCGGCTCGATCGGCAGCGCCTTCGTCGCCAGCAGCGCGCCGGACGGCTACGTCCTGGGCATCGCCACCGTCAGCACGCACGGCATCAACCCGGCCATCTACCCGAACCTGCCGTTCGATGGCGAGAAGGACTTCACGCCCGTCTCGAACCTGGCTGCCGTGCCGAACATCATGACGATCAACCCGAAGGTCCAGGCCAAGACCATCGCCGAATTCATCACGCTGGCCAAGAGCCAGCCCGGCAAGCTGACGTACGCGTCGGCCGGCAACGGTTCGGTCTCGCACATGATGGGCGAACTGTTCAAGATGGCCTCGGGCACCGACCTGATGCACGTGCCGTACCGTGGCGTGGGCCCCGCGCTGAACGACGCGCTGGCCGGCCAGGTCGACGTCATGTATGACAACCTGCCCTCCACGCTGCCGCACGTCCAGTCCGGCCGCCTGATCGCCATGGCCGTCGCCTCGCCGCAGCGCGTCGCCTCGCTGCCCAACGTGCCCACGTTCGCCGAAGCCGGCCTGCCGGCCGTGAACGACGCCTCGTGGTTCGGCCTGGTCGCCCCGGCCAAGCTGCCCGCCCCCGTGCTGGCCAAGCTGAACGCCGCCGTCCAGAAGGTCAGCGCCGAAGAAGACGTCAAGAGCCGCCTCGCCGCTCTGGGCGCCTCGCCCGCTGCCAACACCCCGGCCGAATTCGGCGCGCAGATCTCGGCTGAAATCGCCAAGAACAAGCGCATCGCCAAAGAAGCCAACGTGAAGATCGACTAACCGGTCTTCGGTCCTCGCGTGCCCGTGGCGCGCGAGGACCTCCGATTCACGAACGCAGTACCCCCTTATGCGACTTACCCAGCCCCTGTCCTACCGCTTCGACCTCCCGCAGCACTATCCCGATTCGGAAATCTCGGTCCCTCTCGTGCTGGATTCCCCGCACAGCGGCACGACCTACCCCCCCGATTTCGCCGCCGCGGTGGACTTTGGCGCCTTGCGCACGGCCGAGGACACCTGGGTTGACGATCTGTGGGGCGACGCCATCGAGATGGGCGTACCGATGATCGCCGCGGCGTTCCCGCGCGCCTATATCGACGCCAACCGCGCCGCCGACGAGATCGACGAATTGCTGCTGGACGCGGCATGGCCCGACGCAATCAACCCCTCGCCCAAGGTCAAGCTGGGCAAGGGTCTGATCTGGCGCATGCTCGATGACGGCACGCCGCTGTACAACCGCAAGCTCACGGTGGACGAAGTACGCCACCGCATCGATGCCTGCTGGAAGCCCTATCACGCCGCGCTTGGTCAGGTGCTGGACAACGCCCACCGCAAGTTCGGCAAGGTCTGGCACATCAACTGCCACTCGATGCCCAGCGTGGCCGGCGCCTTCGCCACCGATCGCCCGGGCCTGGTCCATCCCGACTTCGTGCTGGGCGACCGCGACGGCAGCACCAGCGATCCGGCCTTCCGCGAATTCATCGCCGCCTGGCTGCGCGAGCGCGGCTACAACGTCACCGTGAACGATCCCTACAAGGGCGTGGAACTGGTGCGCGCGTTCGGCCGCCCGCAAGAAGGCCGCCACAGCCTGCAGATCGAGATCAACCGCAAGCTCTACATGGACGAAGTGTCGCTTCGTCCGACCGACAACTACGGCCGGCTGAAGGCCGATCTGCGCGACCTTACCGCCGCGCTGATCACCTGGACCCGCGCGCAGACGGCATAAGAAACGCCGCCCGTCCAGACGCCGGGTTGCAAGCCCCCCGCCCCATGGTTCGCCATGGGGTTTTTTTTGGCCCCGCGCAAGCGGCCAAAACGGGGGAGGCGTGAGAGCGCACATTCCGTGTATAACTACGGCGAACCTTCTGAGGAGAGGCGTCGATGCACATCGGGATACCTAAGGAAACCCGAGACGGGGAAACCCGTGTCGCAGCAACACCGGAGACCGTCAAGAAGTACGTGGGCGGCAAGCACACCGTCGTTGTGGAAAGTGGAGCCGGCGCCGCCGCCCGCTATCTCGATGATGCCTATGTCGCAGCGGGCGCCACGCTCGGTTCAGCCCAGGATGCCCTGGGCGCCGAACTGGTCATGAAGGTTCGCGCGCCCGCCCCCGAAGAATTGCCCCGCATGAAGCCGGGCGCCGTGGTCGTGGGCATGCTCGACCCCTTCGACGCCGAAGGTCTGGCGCAAATGGCCGCCGCGGGCCTGACCGGCTTCGCGCTGGAAGCCGCGCCGCGCATCACCCGCGCGCAAAGCCTGGACGTGCTGTCGTCGCAGGCCAACCTGGCCGGCTACAAGGCCGTGCTGCTTGCGGCCCATCACTACGGCCGGCTGATCCCCATGATGATGACCGCCGCCGGCACCCTGAAAGCCGCGCGCGCCGTCGTCCTGGGCACCGGCGTGGCCGGCCTGCAGGCGATCGCCACCGCCAAGCGGCTGGGCGCAGTGGTCGAAGCCTCCGACGTGCGGCCCGCCGCCCGTGAACAGGTCGAATCGCTGGGCGCCAAGTTCATCGACGTGCCGTTCGAAACCGACGAAGAGCGCGAGATCGCGCAAGGCACGGGCGGCTACGCGCGGCCCATGCCGCCCGCCTGGATGGCGCGTCAGGCCGCGCTGGTGTCCGAACGCTGCAAGCAGGCGGACATCGTCATCACCACCGCGCTGATCCCAGGACGGCCAGCCCCCACGTTGGTTTCGGCGGACACGGTCGCGGCCATGAAGCCCGGCTCGGTGCTGGTGGATCTTGCCGTCGAACGCGGCGGCAACTGCCCGCTGTCGGAAAAAGGGCAAATCGTCGAAAAGCACGGCGTGACGATCATCGGGCTGACCAACCTGCCCGGCCTGGTCGCGACCGACGCCTCGGCGCTCTACGCGCGCAACATCCTGGATTTCCTGAAGCTCATCATCAATGCGGACGGCGCACTGGCGATCCAGCGCGACGATGAAATCGTGGCAGCCTGCCTGGTGTGCGAAGGCGGCAATGTGACGCGGAGGACGTGACCATGGAAGCGATCAACCCCACCCTGATGAATCTCATCATCTTCGTGCTGGCCATCTATGTCGGCTACCACGTGGTCTGGAACGTCACGCCCGCGCTGCACACGCCGCTCATGGCGGTCACCAATGCCATTTCCGCGATCATCATCGTCGGCGCGATGCTGGCCGCCGCGCTGACTGAAGGCGGACTGGCGCGCGGCATGGGCGTATTCGCGGTGGCGCTGGCCGCCGTCAACGTCTTTGGCGGTTTTCTCGTGACGCGGCGCATGCTTGAAATGTTCAAGAAGAAGGACCGCAAGCCGGGCAAGGAGGAAGCGAAATGATCTCGCTGAACCTCGTCACCCTGCTCTACCTGATTGCCTCGGTCTGCTTCATCCAGGCGCTCAAGGGCCTGTCGCATCCCACCACCTCGCGCCTGGGCAACGCCTTCGGCATGGCCGGCATGGCGATCGCCGTGGTGACCACCGCGGCGCTCATCATCGGGCTGGCGCGCAGCGGCACGGCCACGATCGGGCTGGGCTGGGTCGTGCTGGGGCTGCTGGTCGGCGGCTCCATCGGTACGCTGATGGCCAAGCGCGTCGAGATGACCAAGATGCCCGAGCTGGTCGCCTTCATGCACAGCATGATCGGCCTGGCGGCGGTCGCGATCGCCGTGGCCGTCGTGGCCGAGCCGCACGCCTTCGGCATTGCGCCGCCGGGCATGGCCATCCCCACCGGCAACCGCTTCGAGCTCTTCATCGGCACGTTCGTGGGCGCCATTACGTTCTCGGGTTCGGTCATCGCCTTCGGCAAGCTGTCCGGCAAATACAAGTTCCGGCTGTTCCAGGGCGCGCCCGTGGTGTTCCCCGGCCAGCACATGCTGAATCTGGCGCTGGCGCTGGCGATGCTGGGTTGCGGCCTCTGGTTCATGCTCACGCAGGAATGGACGCCGTTCATCATCATGACGCTCATCGCCTTCGTGCTGGGCGTGCTGATCATCATCCCGATCGGCGGCGCGGACATGCCGGTGGTGGTGTCGATGCTGAACAGCTATTCCGGCTGGGCGGCGGCGGGCATCGGTTTCTCGCTGAACAACCCCATGCTGATCATCGCCGGCTCGCTGGTGGGCTCGTCGGGCGCCATCCTGTCCTACATCATGTGCAAGGCGATGAACCGGTCGTTCTTCAACGTGATCCTGGGCGGCTTTGGCGGGCAAGCGGGCGGCGGCGCGGCGGCAGGCGATGCGCAGCAGCGCAGCGTCAAGTCGGGCAGCCCGGACGACGCGGCGTTCCTGATGACCAACGCCGAAAGCGTCACCATCGTGCCGGGCTACGGCCTGGCTGTCGCGCGGGCCCAGCATGCACTGAAGGAACTGGCCGAAAAGCTGACCGCGCGGGGCGTGACCGTGAAGTACGCGATCCATCCGGTGGCCGGCCGCATGCCCGGCCACATGAACGTGCTGCTGGCCGAGGCCGAAGTGCCTTACGACCAGGTCTTCGAGATGGAAGACATCAACAGCGAGTTCGGCCAGACCGATGTTGTGCTGGTGCTGGGCGCGAACGACGTGGTCAACCCGGCCGCCAAGAACGATCCCAAGTCACCCATCGCCGGCATGCCCATCCTCGAGGCCTACAAGGCGCGCACGGTCATCGTGAACAAGCGCTCCATGGCCTCGGGCTATGCCGGGCTGGACAACGAACTGTTCTACATGGACCGCACGATGATGGTCTTCGGCGACGCCAAGAAGGTGCTCGAAGACATGGTCAAGGCCGTGGAGTAACCGCAACGCCAGGCGCTGCGCGGGCGGCTAGCCCTGCGCAGCGCGGCGCAACTGCTCGTCGACCACTTCGACCCAATGGCGCACCGGCGTATCGGTGCCGCTTTGCAGATGGCCGATGCACCCGATGTTGGCCGACAGGATCACATCGGGACTGCCCACCGCGATGGCGCCCAGCTTGCGGTCGCGCAGTTCCAGCGCGATGTCCGGATTCAATACCGAATACGCGCCCGCCGATCCGCAGCACAGATGCTTGTCCGCGAACGGCTGCAGCTCAAATCCCAGATCGACCAGCAATTGCTCTGACAACGGCCGCAGCCCTTGCCAGTGCTGCAACGTGCACGGCGGGTGAAACGATGCCCGCGTGCCGGCCGGCAGGCGCGACCGCAGCATGTCGGCGTGCGGCGCGACGATCTCCGCCACGTCCTTCACCAGCGCCACGATGTCGGCGGCTTTCTGCGCATACGCCGGGTCGTGGCGCAGATGGTGCGCGTATTCCTTGACCATGGCGCCGCAGCCCGACGCATTCATGACGATGGCCTCGACCTTGCCGTCCTGCACCAGCGGCCACCACGCGTCGACGTTGGCGCGCATCTGCGCCACGGCTTCGTCCTGCGCGTCCAGGTGAAAACTGACCGCGCCGCAGCAACCGGCGCCCGGCGCGATGCGCGCGCCGATGCCGACCGCATCCAGCACGCGGATGGTGGCGGCGTCGATGGTGGGCATCATGGCCGGCTGCACGCAGCCCGCCAGCATCAGGACCTGGCGATCGTGTCGCGCCACCTGCGGTAGCGGACCGGCGTCGCGGCGTTCCGGCACCTTGCGCCGCAGGGCCTGGGGCAGGATGCCGCGCAGGCTCTGACCCAGACGCATGGCCGGCGCGAACATCGGCGACAGCATTGCCTTGCGCAGCAACGTGCGTTTGGTCTTGTCGCCCCACGACCGCTCCACGCGCTCGTCCACGATCTTGCGGCCGATGTCGACGAGGTGGCCGTACTCGACGCCGGACGGGCAGGTGGTCTCGCAATTGCGGCAGGTCAGGCAGCGGTCCAGATGCTGCTGCGTGGATTGCGTGGGCTCCTTGCCCTCCAGCACCTGCTTGATGAGATAGATGCGTCCGCGCGGGCTGTCCAGTTCGTCGCCCAGAACCTGATACGTCGGACAGGTGGCCGTGCAAAAACCGCAATGCACGCAGCGGCGCAGAATCGCGTCCGCCTCGTTGCCCAGATCGGTGCCGCTCGCCCAGGAAGCCAGATTGGTTTGCATGATGTCCTACAGCTCCAGGACCAGGCGGCCGGGATTGAAGAGGCCGGCGGGATCGAGTTCCTGCTTCAGCCTGCGGGTGATTGCGCCGACACCCGGCGCAAGCGGATGGAACACGCCATCGGCGGGCGGCGGGGTATCAGCGGGCCGGAACAGCGTCGCGTGGCCGCCGTGGCGGGCCGCCGTCTCGCGTAGTTCAGCGGCATCGCGCGGACCGCTCAGCCAACGCTGGCCACCGCCCCACTCCACCAGCGTCGGCCCCAGTTCCAGATCGACGGTGGTTGGCGGCAGGGCCAGCCGCCACAATGGCCGGTCTGGCGCAAAGAACGGGTGCGTCTGCTCGCGCAACGACCGCCACCATGCGTCGGCCGCATCCGGCGCCAGCACATCGCCGCCGATCAGCGCTCGCGCGCTGGCCAGCGCGGGCGGCGCGCCCGACAGGCGCACCATCGTCATGCCGTCCGCGCCGTCGGCATCGCTTGACCAGCTCGATGCCGAGATCGGCAGCGGCTTGCCGCGCCAGAAGGCAAAGTTGGCCAGTGCCTGCGCCTGCGTCGCGGGCAACGCCAGCGTCATCTCTTCCATCGGCTTGGGCACGACCTTCAGCGACACCTCCAGGATGGCGCCGAAGATGCCGTGCGAGCCGGCCAGGAGGCGCGACACGTCATAGCCCGCCACGTTCTTCATGACCTCGCCACCGAAGGAAAGGATGCGTCCTTCCGAATCCAGCAGTTGCGCACCGAGCACGAAATCCTTGAGCGCCCCCGCGCTCATGCGGCGCGGGCCCGACAGGCCGGCTGCGACGCAGCCGCCCACGGTGGCGGTGGGCGCGAAATGCGGCGGCTCGAAGGCCAGCATCTGGCCGTGCTCGGCAAGCGCGGCCTCCAGTTCGGCCAGCGGCGTGCCGGCGCGCACCGTGACGACGAGTTCGGATGGGTGGTAGCTGACGATGCCGCGGTACGGCGTCATATCCAGCAGGCAATGGCCATCCTGCGGCCGCACGGGACGGTAGTTACCGTAGAACCGCTTGCTGCCGCCGCCCATCACGAACAGGGGTTTGTGGCCGGCACGGGCCGTCATGACCTGGTCGCACAATTCCGACAGGACAAAATCCATAAGGGATACGTCCTAGAAACGGGCGAGATCGGGGAAGCGCAGTTCTCCCGCATGGACGTGCATCTTGCCGTATTCGGCGCAGCGTGCCAGCGTGGGGATGACCTTTTCAGGATTCAGCAGGCACGGCGGATCAAAGGCCCGCTTGACTGCCAGGAACGCGTCGAGTTCTTCGCGAGAGAATTGCACGCACATTTGATTTATCTTCTCCATTCCCACACCGTGCTCTCCGGTCACGGTTCCTCCCACTTGCACGCACAGCTCAAGAATGGCCGCACCGAATTTCTCGGCGCGCTCCACCTCGTCCGGCTTATTCGAATCGAACAGGATCAGCGGATGCAGATTGCCGTCGCCGGCATGAAAGACGTTGGCGCATCGCAGGCCAAATTCGTCTTCCATCTGTTCAATGGCGCCCAGTACGCGCGCCAGATGACGGCGCGGTATCGTGCCGTCCATGCAGTAGTAATCGGGCGACACGCGCCCGGCAGCGGGAAACGCGTTCTTACGCCCCGCCCAGAATTTCAAGCGTTCCGCCTCGGATGCCGACACCTGGCAGCGCGTGGCGCCGGCTTGCCGGAACACGGCCTCCATGCGCGCGATCTCGTGCGCCACCTCTTCGGGCGTGCCGTCCGATTCGCACAGCAGGATGGCCTGTGCGTCCATGTCGTAGCCCGCGCGGACAAACGGCTCGACCATGTGCGTGGCGCGCCGGTCCATCATTTCAAGACCCGCCGGAATCATGCCTGCCGCGATCACCTGCGTGACCGCATTGCCTGCCGCCTCGACGCTGGAAAAACTGGCCATGACGACCTGCTGGCAGGCCGGCTTGGGGATGAGCTTGACGGTCACTTCGGTCACGACGCCCAGCATGCCCTCGGACCCGACGAACACGGACAGCAGGTCCAGTCCGGGCGCGTCCGGCGCGTGCGATCCCAGTTCGACCACGTCGCCGTCGATCGTGACCACACGCACGCGCAGCACGTTGTGCACGGTCAGGCCGTATTTCAGGCAATGCACGCCGCCAGAGTTTTCCGCGACGTTGCCGCCGATGGAGCACGCGATCTGGCTCGACGGATCCGGCGCGTAATACAGCCCATACGGAGACACGGCTTCGGAGATCGCAAGATTGCGCACGCCCGGCTCGACGATCGCGGTCGTGCTGGCCAGGTCGATATGCTTGATCCGATTGAATTTGGACAGCCCAAGCAACACGCCCTGGCTGTGCGGCATGGCGCCGCCCGACAGTCCCGTTCCGGCGCCGCGCGCGACAATGGGCGCGTTCAGGCGCTTGCAGATGCGCATGATGGCCTGCACCTGCGCTTCCGTTTCGGGCAGGGCGACGACCGCGGGAATCGAGCGGTAAAGGGATAGGCCATCGCATTCGTAAGGACGGGTGTCCTCTTCGCGATAAAGCACACAGTGCGCGGGCAACGCGGCCGACAACGCCTCGATGAGCTGCTGCTGCGAATAAGGCGCCTGCACTTGTGCCAGGCCGGTTTCGACCAGTGAATTCATGAGCGCAACAATAGCGCGTGTGCCCATGTTAATCAGGCCGGGATTTACCCGCACCTGACGCATTTACCGGCATTTGCGGCCAGTTCATACGTAACCGGCCGTAAACCGTGAAGCAGCCTGTCGCGTAAAAGCAGCAGGCGCTGACGGATCGAGGGAGGCGTTTGCAGCCTCCCCCTGTTGATTACCAGGACACGATCTTGCCTGGATTCAGGATGTTGTTCGGGTCAAACGCGTGCTTCAGGCTGCGCATTAGATCCAGCGCGTCTTCGCCGTGTTCTTCCGCCATGAACTGCATCTTGTGCAGGCCGACGCCGTGCTCGCCCGTGCAGGTGCCATCGGCAGCGATGGCGCGGCGCACGAGGTTGTGATTGATCGCTTCCGATTCCTGCCATTCCTGCGCGTTGTCGGCGTCCAGCAGCATCAGCACATGGAAGTTGCCGTCGCCCACGTGGCCGACGATGGTGTACGGGAAGCTTGCGCGGTCCAGTTCCTCGACGGTGTCGCGCACGCAGTCGGCCAGGCGCGAAATCGGCACGCAGACGTCGGTGGTGCTGGCGCGGCAGCCGGGACGCAACTGCAGGCCCGCAAAATACGCGTTGTGGCGCGCGGTCCAGAGGCGGCTGCGGTCCTCGGGACGCTCGGCCCATTCGAAGTCCATGCCGCCGTGTTCGGCCGTGATGGCCTGCACGGTTTCGGCCTGCTCCTGAACGCCGGCGGGGCTGCCGTGGAATTCAAATACCAGCAGCGGCGTTTCGCGCAGGGTCAGCTTGCTGTGCAGGTTGACGGCACGCACGCTGGCGGCATCCATGAACTCGACGCGCGCGATCGGCACGCCCATCTGGATGATCTCGATCACGCTCTGCACGGCGGCGTCCAGCGTCGGGAAATTGCAGACGGCGGCGGACACGGCTTCGGGCTGTGGATACAAGCGCACGGTCACTTCGGTGATGATGCCGAGCGTGCCCTCGCTGCCCACGAAAATGCGCGTCAGGTCGTAGCCGGCCGACGACTTGCGGGCGCGGCCCGCGGTGCGGATGATGCGGCCGTCCGCGGTGACGACGGTCAGCGACATGACGTTTTCGCGCATCGTGCCGTAACGCACGGCGTTGGTGCCAGACGCGCGGGTGGCGGCCATGCCGCCCAGGCTGGCGTCGGCGCCCGGGTCAATCGGAAAGAACAGACCGGTGCTGCGGATCTCTTCATTGAGCTGCTTGCGCAGCACGCCGGCCTGCACCGTGGCGGTGAGGTCTTCGGCGTTGATGGCGAGGACCTTGTTCATCTGCGACAGGTCCAGGCTGATGCCGCCCTGAATCGCAAGAATGTGGCCTTCGAGCGACGAGCCGGCGCCGTACGGAATCAAGGGAACGCGGTGCTCGTTGCACACCTTGGCGACGAATGCGACATCTTCCGTCGAGTGCGCGAACACCACGGCGTCGGGCAGCATGGCGGGGTAAGGCGATTCGTCGCGGCCATGGTGTTCGCGCACGGCGGCCGATTCCGACAGGCGGTCGCCAAAGTGCGCACGCAGGGCATCCAGACAGGCGGCCGGAACCGCGCGGCGCAACGATTCGGCGTGCAAGGGAGCGTTCATGATCTCGTGGTTTCCCGGGTTCGATAATCCGAATATTCTACGCCGCCTCGCGTGCTGCGCCGCACACCGTCCCAGGCTGACAGTGCGCGGCGTGAATCCCCCTCATTTTCCGGAATCGCTTGCCGGAATCACTTGCCGGATTTACTTGCCGGAGGTCAGCGCCACGCGGCGGCGTTCGCGCACGGCTTGCGCCAGGCGCTCCAGCACGGCCACGGACGCATCCCAGTCGATGCAGCCGTCGGTGATGCTCTGGCCGTACACCAGCGGTTGGCCCGGCACCATGTCCTGGCGGCCGCCCAGCAAATGGCTTTCGACCATGACGCCGACCAGGCGCGCATCGCCGGCTTCCATCTGGCGCGCCACGTCTTCGACGACGAGCGGCTGGTTCTCCGGCTTCTTGCTGCTGTTGGCGTGGCTGGCGTCGACCATGATGCGCTGCGCGAGACCGGCCTTGGACACGTCCTGGCAAGCGGCGTCCACGCTGGCCGCGTCGTAATTCGGCGTCTTGCCGCCGCGCAAGATGACGTGGCAGTCCTCGTTGCCCGCCGTGGACACGATGGCCGAATGGCCGCCCTTGGTCACCGACAGGAAATGGTGCGGCTGCGAGGCCGCCTTGATCGCATCGACGGCGATCTTCACGTTGCCGTCCGTGCCGTTCTTGAATCCCACCGGACACGACAGGCCCGACGCCAGCTCGCGGTGCACCTGGCTCTCCGTCGTGCGCGCCCCGATCGCCCCCCAGGAGACCAGATCCGCGATGTACTGCGGCGTAATCATGTCCAGGAACTCGCATCCCGCCGGCAAGCCCATGCTGTTGATGTCCAGCAGCAGTTCGCGGGCGACGCGCACGCCCTTGTTGATGTCGAAGCTGCCGTCCAGGTCGGGATCGTTGATCAGGCCTTTCCAGCCCACGGTCGTGCGCGGCTTCTCGAAGTACACGCGCATCACGATTTCCAGGTCCGCGCTCAGGCGGTCGCGCACGGGCTTCAGACGCTTGGCGTATTCGATGGCGGCGCGCGTGTCGTGGATGGAACACGGACCGATCACGACGATCATGCGATCGTCCATGCCGTGCAGGATGCGGTGCATGCCTTGCCGCGCGGCGAAGACGGTCTCGGACGCCTCCTTGGTGCACGCGAACTCGCGCATCACGTGCGAGGGCGGATTCAGTTCCTTGATTTCTCGAATACGAAGGTCATCGGTGTTGTGCGACACGGTACTGCTCCTGGGTTGCCCGCCACGGCGGCATAAAAAAAGCCGCCAGATTTGCTGGCGGCTTTTTTGGGGGGATTCTGTCCAAACTTCAGATTGAGCGCGTCCCTTCCTCCGCCAGCGGCTTCAGAAAACCAAAAAAATAAAAATAAAAGGCGGGGGACGCGAATTTCATGGGGACCGACTCTAGCACAGTTTTTTGAGGGCGTCACGCCGGATTTTTGCCGGATGCCGCCCCCATTTATGCCATCAGGCCGTGCCGCCGACCGTCAGGCCTTCCATGCGGACCGTCGGCATGCCGACACCGACGGGCACGCTCTGGCCGTCCTTGCCGCAGGTGCCCACGCCAGAATCCAGCTGCAGGTCGTTGCCGATCATGGTGACGCGGTTCATGGCGTCGGGGCCATTGCCGATGAGCGTGGCGCCCTTGACCGGATACGTAACCTTGCCGTCTTCGATCATGTAGGCCTCGGAGGCCGAGAACACAAACTTGCCATTGGTGATGTCGACCTGACCGCCGCCAAAGTTGACGGCATACAGGCCCCGCTTGACCGAAGCCACGATTTCGTCGGCGGGCTTGTCGCCAGCGAGCATGTACGTGTTGGTCATGCGCGGCATGGGCAGGTGCGCGAAGGACTCGCGGCGGCCGTTGCCGGTGGCGGCGGTCTTCATCAGGCGCGCATTCAGCGTGTCCTGCATGTAGCCGCGCAGAATGCCGTCTTCGATCAGGACGTTGCGTTGCGTGGCATTGCCTTCGTCGTCGATGTTGAGCGAACCGCGGCGGTCGGGAATCGTGCCGTCGTCGATCACGGTGACACCCTTGGACGCCACGCGCTCGCCGATGCGGCCGGAGAACACGCTGGATCCCTTGCGGTTGAAGTCGCCTTCCAGGCCATGGCCGACGGCTTCGTGCAGCAGGATGCCAGGCCAGCCCGAGCCCAGGACAACCGTCATTTCGCCGGCCGGTGCGGGACGCGCCTCGAGGTTGACCATGGCTTCGTGCACCGCGCGCTCGACATAGCCCTGCAGCATCTCGTCGGTGAAGTAGGCCAGGCCCAGCCGACCACCGCCGCCGGCGTGACCCATTTCGCGACGGCCATTGCGTTCCGCAATCACGGTGAGCGACAGGCGCACCAGGGGACGCACGTCTGCGGCCAGGCGGCCGTCGCTGCCCGCGACCAGCACCACGTCATATTCCGCGCCCAGTCCGGCCATGACCTGGATCACGTGGGGATCGCGCGCCCGCGCCATGCGCTCGATGCGCTCGAGCAGTGCGACCTTTTCGGGCGCGCTGAGGCTGGCGACGGGGTCGATGTCCGCATACAGGCTACGGCCCATCTCGGCCTCGACGTGAGCGGCGACCTTGACCTTGCCGGCGCCGCGGCGCGCGATGCCGCGAACGGCGTGCGCCGACGACAGCAGCGCGTCGGGCGACAGGGAATCCGAATAGGCGAATGCGGTCTTTTCGCCGCTGACGGCCCGGACACCCACGCCCTGGCTGATGGAGAAACTGCCCGTCTTCACAATCCCTTCTTCAAGACTCCAGCCTTCGCTGCGCGTGTACTGGAAATACAGGTCGGCGTAATCGACCTTGTGGGTGAAGATTTCACCCAGTGCCCGCGCCATGTCCGCTTCGGTCAGACCCCAGGGGTCGAGCAGAAGGGATTTGGCGGTGGCCAGGGAAGCAATGGCGGGATCGATGATTTTCATAGGCTCAGTTCAGGAACGGCACCGGGGCCGCGCATGCGCGTCATGGCGCTCAAGACCGTATCGTACCGCCGACAAGGACCCGGCGTCGCGCCGGACACCAAAAGTCGCGGTGCGGCGCAGTGGCAAGTGCGGCACGCCATGCGGGACAAAATGATCTCGCATTATCTTGCCCATACAGATGGGGGCGGCATACTGG
Source organism: Achromobacter animicus (assembly GCF_040775605.1). NCBI lineage: Bacteria > Pseudomonadati > Pseudomonadota > Betaproteobacteria > Burkholderiales > Alcaligenaceae > Achromobacter > Achromobacter animicus. The sequence continues at coordinate 1,808,624 of NZ_JAYGJK010000001.1, read as the reverse complement.
GCATCAAGTTAAGTATCAAGTTAAGCAATTACGCCCGGACCGCATTGCCTATCAGACGATTTCGATCTTGTCGTACGACCTGACAACAAAATGAAATCCGAGGGACGGAACACCGTCGTTCCAGGGGTATACCAACGCAGGGGGGTCACAAAGCCATAATGTATAACGCGTGCGTTTGCGACAAATTCAGCACGCAGCGAGCGCTCGGTTATTGACGCCAGACTCGCTTCGATAGTTCCCCGCGCTAGCTTGCAGACCGACGATTCGTCAGCCTGCAAGCCATTCTTGGGGTTGTCCGACAATCAACGATCCCAATGCAAACCCGTTAGCCAAGCGGCCGCTTGTTTCAGTTTGTCCCAAATTTAAGATATTGCTTCCTATGTTGTGAAAATTGCGGCGACCCGCAAGCGATAAGCCTTCCCGCGCTTTTGATACAAAGTAATTAGTCTGAGAATGACGATACCCCGACTTAAATTCTGTATTATGCGAAGCACAACAAATAAATAACTTCGCCGGCGATTAAAGCAGTTCCATAATCAGGAATAAACCATGGCCCGAGAAACCTACGCAGCTCTGCAAGCAAAGATCGAAAAGGAAATCAACAAGCTCCAAAAGAAGGCCGAAGTCCTCCAGACGAAGCGCCGCAAGCCGGTGATCACGTCCATCATCACGTCGATGCGCGAGTACGACATCACGCCTGAAGAAATCATCGCCGCGTACGGCGCCGGCAAGCCCGCCCGCGCTGCCACGGGGGGTCGCCGCAAGGCCGGCGCCCCCGCCCGCGCAGGCGGCGCCGCAAAGCGCGCGGTGGCGCCCAAGTATCGCCACCCCCAAACCGGAGAAACCTGGAGCGGCCGCGGCAAGGCGCCGCGCTGGCTCGCTGCCGAAGAAGCCGGCGGCGCAACCCGCGAGAGTTTTCTTATCAAGGAATAAAACCTATTCCTCAGTAAGAAATAAAAACGGCGCACCATCATGGTGCGCCGTTTTTATTTTAGGAAACCACCGCCGAGAACCTTCCCGGCTCAACGCGCGGGGAATTGAATCTCTCGTTCAGCGCCGTTATTGCCGGGGAAATTGTCGAATATGGCGCGCACCAGATAGGGCATGGTGCGAAGCAAATCATCGCGCTCGCTCAATATGAAGGCGGTCGAACGGTATACCTCGGCACCGCCCTGCTGGGTATCCCGTATGAAGAGCGACAGCGAATTGCGCTGGACCACCATGGGCACGTCGACCCAGTCCGGACCCCAGAAACCCGCGCCCATGCCCCACGGTCCTGGCCCATAAAAACCGCCATAGCCGCCATAGAAATACGGATCGTACGGACGGCGCACCATCACCTGCGTCTGTGTGGTGCCATAACGGAACGACACCTCGAAGCGGGCCTTTACGCCTTGGCGGGCTTCGACCAGACCCGTAGCGCCGATACCCGCGCGCACCATGTCCTGGAACGACTGATATTCCAGATTATTGATTTGGGATGGGTCGGCGGGAACAAACTGATAGGTCTGGCCTTCGACAGCCGCCGGCCATTGCTGAAACGACGTCACGCGGGCCGAGACGGTCGGCGCGGCGCAGCCCGTCAACGTCATCGCCCCCAGGACGGCAAGAATACCGGCCCACCGGCCAAGACTGCTGAACCAAGACGACCTGGACATTTGCGACTCCTTAAGCGCACGACGGCGCCATCATAACGAGCTTTGACATAAGCGCTTGCCAAAAGTTTTCAGGCTAGCCCGTAAGCCCAAGGTTCCGCTCATCGGCCAGCCACTACAATAGCCTTCTTGTTCATACAGGACTGCAAATCCCATGCGCACCGACACGCCCGTTACCGTTTACCGCAAGGATTACCAGCCCTACCCCTACGAAATTCCCGAAGTCGCCCTCGCCTTCGACCTCGCGCCCGACGCGACCGAAGTGCGCTGCACGATGCACGTGCAGCGCAGGCCTGAGGCCAGCGCAGACGCCGCCCTGATCCTGGACGGAGAAGAGTTGGAACTCGTGTCGGTAGGCGTGAATGGCGAGCCGCTGCCCGCCGCCAGCTACCAGCTGTCCGAGCACACCCTCACGCTGCGTGGCCTGCCCGCCGACGCCACGGTTGAAATCGTCAGCCGCTGCAAGCCGTCCGCCAATTCCACCCTGATGGGTTTGTACGTGTCGGGCGGCAATTTCTTCACGCAATGCGAGGCCGAAGGCTTCCGCCGCATTACGTGGTTTGCTGACCGCCCCGACGTCATGTCGCGTTATCGCGTGACGCTGCGCGCGCAGCCCGAGTATCCCGTGCTGCTGTCCAACGGCAACCTGATCGCCTCGCGCCAGTTGCCCGACGGCCGCAACGAGGTCGAATGGGAAGATCCGTTCCCCAAGCCCTGCTATCTGTTCGCGCTGGTGGCGGGCAACCTCACGCATCGTGAAACCACGGTCAAAACGGTCAGTGGCCGCGATGTGCTGCTGCAGGTCTACAGCGACCCCGGCTCCGAAACCAAGACCGAATGGGCGCTGGATTCGCTGGTGCGTTCGCTGCGCTGGGACGAAAGCCGTTTCGGGCTTGAACTGGACCTGGACCGCTTCATGATCGTGGCCGTCCATGACTTCAATATGGGAGCCATGGAAAACAAAGGCCTGAATATCTTCAACGCGGCTTACGTGCTGGCCGATCCGCAGACGGCCACCGACGCGAACTACGAAGGTATCGAATCGGTCATTGGGCATGAATACTTTCACAACTGGACTGGCAACCGCGTCACCTGCCGCGACTGGTTCCAACTGAGCCTGAAAGAAGGCCTGACAGTCTTCCGCGACCAGGAATTCAGCGCCGACATGATGGCGCGCGACATGGACGCCGCAGCCGCGGCCAGCGCGCGCGCCGTCAAGCGCATCGATGACGTCGTGGCGCTGCGCGCCGCGCAGTTCCCCGAAGACGCCGGCCCCATGGCGCATCCGATCCGTCCGGAAAGCTACCAGGAAATCGGCAACTTCTACACGGCCACCGTGTACGAAAAAGGCGCCGAGGTTATCCGCATGCAGCACACGCTGCTGGGCGAAACCGGCTTCCGCGCGGGCATGGACGAATACTTCCGCCGCCACGACGGCCAGGCCGTAACGTGCGACGATTTCGTCGCCGCTATGGAATCGGTTTACGTCAGGCAGCATCCCGGCCGCGACCTGTCAGTGTTTCGCCGCTGGTACCGGCAGGCCGGCACGCCCCGCGTTTCGGTCAGGCTCGATCACGACGCCGCCGCGCGCCGTTGCACCGTGACACTCACCCAGTCGTGCCCGCCCGTCGGCGTCGAAAAGAAGGCCGGCCCGGACTACGTCAAAGCGCCCTTCCACATTCCCTTTGCGATCGGCCTGCTGGACCGCGATGGCAACGCGCTGCCGCTGCGCCACGAGGGCGCCGTCGTGGACACCGCACTGTTGGAACTGACCACGCAAAGCCAGCAATGGGTGTTCGAAGATATCGCCGAACGGCCGGTGCCTTCGCTGCTGCGCGACTTCTCCGCGCCGGTCATCGTCGATTACGACTGGTCCAACGAGGAACTGGCGCTGCTGTCCGCACACGATGGCAATCCGTTCGCGCGGTGGGAAGCCGGCCAGGAACTGGCCACCCGCCAGATTCTGGCGCTCGCGGACGCCCGCCAGGCGGGCCGTACGCTGCACGCCGAGGCGGCTTTCATCGACGCCTGGCGCGCGTTGCTCACCGATCCCGCACTGGATGCCGCCTACCGTGCGCGCGCCTTGGCGCTGCCGTCGGAAAAGACACTGGCCGAACGCATGCAGCAGGTGGATCCGCCCGCTCTGGCCGTGGCACGCGACTTCCTGCGCGCCGAACTGGGCCGTCAACTCCAGGCCGAGTTCCGCCGCGCCTTCGACGAGAACCAGACGCCGGGCGAGTACAGCCCTGCCCCGATTCCCGCCGGCATGCGCGCCCTGAAGAATCTGGCGCTCAGCCACCTGATGGCGGCCGGCGAGCCCGAAGCTCAGCGCCTAGCCGAACAACAGTACGCCAATGCGGGCAACATGACCGACAGCATGGCCGCGCTGACTGCCCTGATCAATTTCGGACAAGGCGACTTCCCGCAGCAGGCGCTGGCCGCTTTCTATACGAAATGGAGCGCCAATCCGCTGGTGGTGGACAAGTGGTTCGCGTTGCAGGCGGCCGCCCGCTCGACAACCGTGCAGACCGCCCGCGAGCTGATGAAGCACCCGGCCTTCACGCTGCGCAACCCCAATCGCGCCCGCGCGCTGATTTTCCAGTTCTGCCTCAACAACGCCCGCGGCATGCACCATCCGGACGGCTCGGGCTATGCCTTCTGGGCCGAGCAGGTACTGGCGCTGGACGCGCTGAACCCGGAAATCGCCGCGCGCCTGGCGCGTGCGCTGGACAACTGGTCGCGCTTCGTCCCCACGCTGCGCGGGCCCATGCAGGCCGCGCTTGAAAAAGTGCGCCAGCACGACGGCCTGTCGCGCAACGTGCAGGAAATCGTATCCAAGGCTTTAGAATTCGCCGCATAGGGAGATCCTTTTGAAACGTAAAACACTGACTCAATACCTGGTGGAGCAGCAACGCTCCGCCCAAGCCCTGGCGCCGGAAGTCCGGCTGCTCATTGAAGTGGTGGCGCGCGCCTGCAAGGCCATCAGCCATGCGGTCAGCAAGGGCGCGCTGGGCGGCGTGCTTGGCAGCCTGGAAAGCGAAAACATCCAGGGCGAAGTCCAGAAGAAGCTGGACGTGCTGTCCAACGAGATCCTGCTGGAAGCCAACGAATGGGGCGGCCACCTGGCGGCCATGGCCTCGGAAGAGATGGAAACCATCCATCTGATCCCGAACCGCTACCCCAAGGGCGAATACCTGCTGCTGTTTGATCCCCTGGATGGCTCGTCGAACATCGACGTGAACGTCTCCATCGGCACCATCTTTTCGGTGCTGCACGCGCCGCATGATGTGTCGGGCGCCCCCGTCTGCGAAGACGACTTCCTGCAGCCGGGCAACAAGCAGGTGGTGGCCGGCTACGCTGTCTACGGTCCCCAGACGATGCTGGTGCTGACCATCGGCAACGGCGTCGTGGGCTTCACGCTGGATCGCGAAATGGGATCGTGGGTGCTGACGCACGAGAACATCCGCGTGCCGGAAGACACCAAGGAATTCGCCATTAACATGTCGAACATGCGGCACTGGGCCCCGCCGGTCAAGCGCTACATCGACGACTGCCTGGCTGGCTCCACCGGCCCGTTGGGCAAGGATTTCAACATGCGCTGGATCGCCTCGATGGTGGCGGACGTGCATCGCATCCTGACCCGCGGCGGCATCTTCATGTACCCGTGGGACGCGCGCGAACCCGGCAAGGCCGGCAAGCTGCGCCTGATGTACGAAGCCAACCCCATGAGCTTCCTGATCGAACAGGCGGGCGGCGCGGCCATCAACGGCACGCAGCGTATCATGGACATCCAGCCTGAAAAGCTGCACCAGCGCGTGAGCGTGATCCTGGGCTCCAAGAACGAAGTCGAACGCGTGGGCCGCTACCACGCCGAGGACGCGGGCAAGTAAACCTCGCCCGTTCATTCCGCACCAAAATAAAAGCCCCGGCCATGACAGCCGGGGCTTTTGCTTGGTGCAGACAGTAAAGAGTCAGGCTGGCTTACTTGACCTCTTCGATCGACTTCACGTCGTCCTTGTTGATCTGAACCTTCTTGCCGTTCTGTTCGTATTCATACATGCCCGACTTCTTGTCGTATTCGGGCTCGTCGGGCGCTACGGTCGAAGATCCGTCGCGTTGGTTGATAACCGAAGGCGACGAGCATCCGGCCAGTACTCCAACGCCGGTCATCACCAGGGCCAACGTCATGGTCTTCAGGTTCATGGTCGTGTTCTCCGAGTGTTGAATAGTGATTTCACTCTAGCCGAATCGACCCCCGAAATCGTGTCGGGTTGTGCGCAAAATGCTTAAGAACGTAATCGGACCTGGCCCCAATAAAGAAAAACCCCTCTAAGGGCGCGCCTGAGAGGGGTTGCAACCGTATACAAGCGGCAAGCGTGCTTACACCTTGGCGTGCGCCTCGATGAAACGGCGTACGGACGCTTCGTCGCAGTCCATCACTTCGACGCGCTGCGGCAGCGATTCAAGATCGGCGAGGTTGCCGGGCGGCGTCGCGGGACGGCCAAGCGCTTCCTCGATGGTCTCGGAGAACTTGGCCGGCAGCGCGGTTTCCAGCACGAGCATGGGAATGCCCGGCTCGACGAATTCGCGCGCGACCTTCACGCCATCCGCGGTGTGCGGGTCAACCAGCACGCCAGTAGCGTCGTACAAGGCGCGAATCGTCGCCAGACGGTCCACATGCGAGCTGGCGCCCGACACGAAGCCATACTGCGACTCGAACTGATCCTTCATGTCGGACAGATCGAACGCGCCATCCCGCGGCAGCGCCGTCCACAGCGCCTTCACGCGATCGGTATCGCGGCCCACCAGATCGAACACGAAGCGCTCGAAGTTGGAGGCGCGCGAGATATCCATCGACGGGCTGGAGGTGGCGTACGTCTGCTCGGCGGGACGCGGACGATACACGCCGGTACGGAAAAACTCTTCCAGCACGTTGTTCTCGTTCGTGGCGAGCACGAGGCGGCGGATCGGCAAGCCCATGCGGCGGGCAATGTGACCCGACAGGATGTTGCCGAAGTTGCCCGACGGCACGGCAAAGGACACTTGCTGTCCGGCGCGTTCGGTGGCGCGCAGCCAGCCGTGGAAGTAGTAGACGACCTGGGCGGCAATGCGCGCCCAGTTGATCGAGTTCACGGCGCCCAGGCGATACCGGTTCTTGAAGTCCAGGTCGCCGGCCAGCGACTTGACGATGTCCTGCGCCTGGTCGAACACGCCGCGCACGGCGATGTTGTGGATGTTCTCGTCTTGCAGCGAATACATCTGCGCGCGCTGGAAGGCGCTCATGCGGCCGTGCGGCGACAGCATGAACACCGCCACGCCCTTCTTGCCGCGAAGCGCGTATTCCGCCGCCGAGCCCGTGTCGCCGGAGGTGGCGCCCACGATGTTCAGCGTGGTGCCGCGCTTTTCCAGCACGTATTCGAAAACCTGGCCAAGAAACTGCATGGCCATGTCCTTGAACGCCAGCGTCGGCCCTTCCGACAAGCCCAGCAACGACAGCCCGCCGTCGAGCGGACGCAGCGGCACGATGTCCTCGCTGCTGAAGATTTGCGGCGTGTAGGCGGCGCGAGTCAGACGGCGCAGGTCGTCCGCAGGAATGTCCGTGGCGAACAGCGACAGCACTTCGAATGCCAGGTCGGCATACGACAGGCCGCGCCAGGATTCCAGCGTTTCAGCGGAGACCTGGGGCAGCGTCTGCGGCACGGCCAGCCCGCCGTCGGGCGCCAGGCCTTCGAGCAGGATGTCGGAGAATTCGAGCGGGGCCATGCCCCCGCGCGTCGAGATGTATTTCATATCAATGGCTCCTCGATGGGCCGGACTCCCTGGCGAGGGAGCCAGGCTTCATCAGGTCAGGTTCTCCACGCGCAGACGCGTCACCTTGGACCGCACGAACGGCAGCGACTCGATGCGCTCGATGGCCTGGTTGACGTTGCCTTCCATGGCCTCGTGCGTGAGGAAGATGATGTCCGCGCCGCCGATGTGCGACGGTTGCTGGATCATCGAACCGATGGAAATGCCGCGGTCGGCCAGGATGCGGGCGATGTCCGCCAACACGCCCGGCTGATCGTCGACGCGCAGGCGCAGGTAGTAGGACGTGCTGACCTGTTCAATCGGCAGGATGGGCGTGTCCGACATGGCGTCCGGCTGGAAGGCCAGATGCGGCACGCGGTTGCCCGGATCGGCGGTGTGCAGGCGCGTGACGTCGACCAGGTCGGCCACGACGGCCGAGGCGGTGGGCTCTTCGCCCGCGCCCTGCCCGTAATACAGCGTGGGGCCGACGGCGTCGCCCTTGACCAGCACCGCGTTCATCGCGCCTTCGACGTTGGCCAGCAGACGCTCGGACGGCACCAGCGCCGGGTGCACGCGCAGTTCGATGCCGTCGGGGCGGCGCTTGGTGATGCCAAGCAGTTTGATGCGGTAACCCAGACGCTCGGCGTGCTCGATGTCTTCGGCTGCCAGTTGCGAGATGCCTTCGATGTGGGCGCGGTCGAACTGCACGGGCACGCCGAATGCCAGCGAGGCAAGCAGCGTGAGCTTGTGCGCGGCGTCCACGCCTTCCACGTCGAACGTGGGATCGGCTTCGGCGTAACCCAGGCGCTGGGCTTCGGCCAGCACGTCGGCGAACGGCAGGCCGCGCGAACGCATTTCGGACAGGATGAAATTGGTGGTGCCGTTGATGATGCCGGCCACCCACTGGATGCGGTTGGCGGTCAGGCCTTCGCGGATCGCCTTGATGATGGGGATGCCACCGGCGACGGCGGCTTCAAAGTTCACCATCACGCCGCGCTCAGAGGCGGCGGCGAAGATCTCGTTGCCATGCTTGGCCAGCAGCGCCTTGTTGGCCGTGACCACATGCTTGCCGTTGGCGATGGCTTCCAGCACCAGCTCGCGGGCCAGGGTGTCGCCGCCGATGAGCTCGACGACGATGTCGATCTCAGGATCGCGCACCAGCGCGTGACCGTCCGTATCAACCGCGATGGAATCGCCCACGCGGGCGCGGGCCTTTTCCACGTCGCGCACGGCGGCGCGAACGACTTCAATGCGGCGGCCGGCGCGGCGCGCGATTTCCTCGGCGTTGCGGGACAGCACGGTCCACGTGCCGCCGCCAACCACGCCAAGACCCAGCAGACCCACCTTCATGGGTTTCATCGCGCCGCCCTCTGCGGGCGGGCGTTGAGGGGAATTCATTTCACTTCTCCATAATCCTGTGCATGAAGCTGTTGCCACCCGATCGCGATGCCGCGGATCCGGCTCCGCCGGTCCGCAGGCATGCCCCCTCAGAGGGGGAAGCGCGCAGCGCTGCGGGGGTGGGCACCCATCACTTCAGCAGACCGTCCTTGCGGAACATATCTTTGATGCCGCGCACCGCCTGGCGGGTGCGCTGCTCGTTTTCGATAAGAGCGAAGCGCACGTATTCGTCGCCATACTCGCCGAAGCCGATCCCGGGGGACACGGCCACTTTCGCATCCGACAGGACACGCTTGGCAAATTCCAAAGAGCCCATCGCCCGGTAGGGTTCGGGGATCTGCGCCCAGATGTACATGGACGCCTTGGGAATTTCCACATTCCAACCTGCTTCATGCAGGCCGCGCACGAGCACGTCGCGGCGGCTTTGATACTGCGCCACGATTTCGTTCACGCAGTCCTGCGGACCGTCCAGCGCGGCGATGGACGCCACCTGGATCGGCGTGAACGTACCGTAGTCGTGATAGCTCTTGATGCGCGCGAGCGCGTTCACGAGCTCGCGGTTGCCGACCATGTAGCCGATGCGCCAGCCCGCCATGTTGTAGCTCTTGCTCATCGTGAAGAACTCGACGGCGACGTCGCGCGCGCCGGGCACCTGCATGATGGACGGGGCCACGTAGCCGTCGAACGTGATGTCGGCGTAGGCCAGATCATGCACGACGAGGATGTCGTGTTCCTTGGCCAGCGCGACCACGCGCTCGAAGAACGACAGGTCGACGCACTGCGCGGTCGGGTTGCTGGGAAAGCCCAGCACCATCATCTTGGGCTTCGGGATGGATTCGCGCACGGCGCGTTCCAGTTCCTCGAAGAAGTCCACGCCCGGCGTCATGCGCACGGAACGGATGTTGGCGCCGGCGATGACGGCGCCATAGATGTGGATCGGGTAGCTGGGATTGGGCACCAGCACGGTGTCGCCGCGGTCCAGCGTGGCCAGCATCAGGTGGGCCAGGCCTTCCTTGGAACCGATGGTGACGATGGCTTCGGAGTCCGGATCGAACTCGACCGCGTAGCGGCGCTGATACCAGTCACAGATCGCCTTGCGCAGACGCGGGATGCCCTTGGACACCGAGTAGCCGTGGGTGGTGGGACGGCTGGTCGCCTCGACCATCTTGTCGACGATGTGCTTGGGCGTTGCCCCATCCGGATTGCCCATCGACATGTCGATGATGTCTTCGCCACGCCGACGCGCCGCCATCTTGAGCTCGCCGGTAATGTTGAAAACGTACGGGGGCAAACGCTCGATGCGAGAGAACTTCCTCATGATGGGAATCCTTAGGGGCGAAAAGGCAAAAAGACCAGGGCGCGGTCGCGCGAAGGGGAAAGGGGGCTTAGAACCGCGCCAGCACACGATTGCAGCGCAGCAAAACCCTGTAATCTAGCGCAACGACGCCTGAGGGGCAAATGGGAAAAAAAAGCCCCTTTTCCCTCGTGGATACGTTGCAACATGCGCCGTGTCCGATGCGCTATTATCAAGCACGTATAGCCGGAGTTTTTATTGAAGCTGCATACCGATCCTGCGACGGCCGCTCTTAACACTGTCACCGCTTACGGCGATGGCTATATCGAGGTCAACCAGGTACGTTTTTCCTCCTCGGTCGCTTTCGGCCCCGAAGGCGAAGTGACCATCTGGCCCGTTGAGTCGCCGGCCGACATTACCTCCTCCCTCTTGCTCCAGGCAGCCGGATTGTCCGAGCCCGCCCGCAACCCCCTGGATTTTCTGGATGCCCCGGAAGCCGCGCCCAGCCGGCCGGCCAACGCGCCCGAAGTCCTGCTGGTGGGCACCGGCGGCAAGCAGCTGTTCCTGCGCCCTGAAGTATTGCGTCCCCTTTTGGCCGTGGGCATTGGCGTGGAAACGATGGACACCCACGCCGCCTCGCGCACCTACAACATCCTGATGGCTGAGGGACGGCGCGTGGTCGTCGCCCTCATCCCGCCCAATGGAGCTACCAGTCAATGACGCCGAGCATAGGCAAACCCGCCCCGCTGTTCACCGCCGAAAGCACGATAGGCCCCATCAGCCTTGAACAATGCCAGGGGCGGGCCGTGATCCTGTATTTCTACCCCAAGGACAACACGCCCGGCTGCACCACCGAAAGCCAGGATTTCCGCGATCTGCATGGCGACTTCCTGTCGGCCAGTGCGATCGTGATCGGCATCTCGCGCGACTCGCTTAAGTCGCACGAGAATTTCAAGGCCAAGTACGAGCTTCCTTTCCCTCTCATCTCCGACGCCGACGAAACCGTCTGCAACCTATTCGGCGTCATCAAGCAGAAGAACATGTATGGAAAGCAGGTGCGCGGCATCGAACGCAGCACCTTCTTGATCGACGCCTATGGCGTGCTGGTGCAGGAGTGGCGCGGGGTGAAGGTCCCGAACCACGCGAAGGAAGTCCTGCAAGCCGCCAAGAGCATCGGTTAGCCGCACAGGAAACCCGTCAGGCGCTATAGCCGGCCCAAACAGGAGAGTGACGCATATGCCGCTTCCGAAGTTGCCTACCCGCCCCGCAGCCATCCTGACCTTCCCCTCGGGCGAATCCGCCCGGGCGCAGGCCCGCACGACCAAGACTGCCGCTGCGCGGTCCAACACTCAGGCTGCCCTCGCCGACGACGAGGACGAGCTGCTGGTCCAGCCAGAACTTGATGGTCTGGCGGCGCCGGCGCGCAAGGCCCACACGCCGTCCCCTGCCCACGAAACGCCGCCGGCCGCCCCGGCCGCGCCCCCCGCCCGCGCCCCAGCGCGCCAGGCCAAGGCCACGCCCGCGCCGGCCAAGCGCAGCAAGGCGCGCGCCGAGAACGCCCCGCGCAAGTTGTTCGTGCTGGACACGAACGTGCTGCTGCACGACCCCAGCTCGCTGTTCCGCTTTGAAGAACACGACATCTTCCTGCCGATGATGACGCTGGAAGAACTGGATCACCAGAAGAAGGGCATGTCCGAGGTGGCGCGCAATGCGCGTCAGGTCAGCCGTTCGCTGGACTCGCTGGTGCAGGACGCCACGCACCTTGACGAAGGGCTGGAACTGGCAAAGCTGGGCAACAAGGACGCCACCGGCCGTCTGATGTTCCAGACGACCGCCATCCACAGCACCCTGCCCTCGGACCTGCCGATGGGCAAGGCCGACAACCAGATCCTGGGCGTGGTGCGCGCCCTGCAGGAAAAGTACCCGCAGCGCGAGGTCGTGCTGGTGTCCAAGGACATCAACATGCGCCTGAAGGCGCGCGCGCTGGGCATGGCCGCCGAAGACTACTTCAACGACCACGTCCTTGAAGACTCGGACCTGATGTATTCGGGCGTGATGCAGTTGCCCGAAGACTTCTGGAACAAGCACGGCAAGGACGTCGAATCCTGGCAACAGGGCGGCACCACCTTCTACCGCATTCACGGCCCGCTGTGTTCGCAGTTCGTCGTCAATCAGTTCGTCTACTTTGAAGGCCAGATGCCGCTGTATGCGCAGGTACGCGAAGTCAGCGGCAAGATGGCGGTGCTGGCCACCCTGCGCGACTACACCCACGGCAAGAACAATGTCTGGGGCATCACGGCGCGCAACCGCGAGCAGAACTTCGCCATGAACCTGCTGATGAACCCGGAATGCGATTTCGTGTCGCTGCTGGGCCAGGCGGGCACCGGCAAAACGCTGCTGGCGTTGGCGGCGGGCATCACGCAGGTGCTCGAAACCAAACGCTATACCGAGATCATCATGACGCGCGTCACGGTGCCTGTCGGTGAAGACATCGGTTTCCTGCCTGGCACCGAAGAGGAAAAGATGCTGCCCTGGATGGGCGCGCTGGAAGACAACCTCGACGTGCTGAACATGGGCGATGGCGAAGGCAACGGGGACTGGGGCCGCGCGGCTACCATGGACCTCATCCGCTCGCGCATCAAAGTGAAGTCCCTGAACTTCATGCGCGGCCGCACCTTCCTGAACAAGTACCTCATCATCGACGAAGCGCAGAACCTGACGCCCAAGCAGATGAAGACGCTGGTCACCCGCGCGGGTCCCGGCACCAAGGTGATCTGCCTGGGCAACGTCGCCCAGATCGACACCCCCTACCTGACAGAAGGCAGCTCCGGCCTGACGTTCGTGGTCGACCGCTTCAAGGGCTGGCCGCACTCTGGCCACGTCACGTTGCAACGCGGCGAACGTTCGCGCCTGGCCGACTACGCGGGCGACGTGCTGTAGAACGTTTTCCACGTCACAAGCAAAAAGCCCCTTGATTGCTCAAGGGGCTTTTTTTACCGCCGCGCGCCGATTATTTGTCGGCGGCGTTGGTGATGGCATTGCCCGCCCGGGACACATCCTTGCCCATGCCGGCAACGGTATTGCAACCGGCCAGCACGAAGCCGAATACGACAAAGGCAGTCAGCACAAACTTGCCGCGCATGCTCTAACTCCAAAATGAAAAGATGAAAGCGCCTATGCTCAGGCGATCTGCACGCGCAGTTCGCCCAGGCCTTCGACGCCGCCAGTGATCACGTCACCTTGGCGCACGGCGCCCACGCCTTCAGGCGTACCGGTGAAGATGATGTCGCCGGGCTGCAGTTCAAACAGGCCCGACAGATAAGAAATGCTTTCCGGAATGTTCCACAGCATCTGCGAAATGTCGCTGGATTGCTTGCGCTCGCCGTTGACGTCCAGCCAGATGGCGCCCTTGTCGAGCGTGCCGACCACGCTGCGCGGGTGGATGGGACCCAGCGGCGCGGACTGGTCGAACGCCTTGCCGATTTCCCAGGGACGGCCCTGCTTCTTCATTTCGCCTTGCAGGTCACGGCGGGTCATGTCCAGACCCAGCGCATAGCCCCACACGCATTCGTTGGCCTGATCGACGGGGATGTCGCGGCCGCCCTTGCCCAGCACCACGACCAGCTCCATTTCGTAGTGCAGGTTGGACGTCTTGGGCGGGTACGGCATCTTGCCGGTTTCGCCATCGGCCACGAACAGCACCGCGTCGGCGGGCTTGCAGAAGAAGAACGGATCTTCACGGCCGGTGAAACCCATTTCCTTGGCGTGTTCGGCGTAATTGCGGCCGACGCAATACACGCGGCGCACGGGGAACAGCGCGGCGCTGCCGGCAACGGGAACCGCGACGGGCGGCTGGGGAGGCAAAACGTAGTCCATGAGCTATCAACCTATGACAAATACGTGACCGGAAAAACCGGGAAAAATATTACCCCGACGCGCGCGCGCTTGGCTTGCCCTGTGACCCCGCGATGGGGCGGTGTTGTTGTTGGGCGGCCGGGCGTTTGAAAAAGCACTCGCGAGTGTAGCCCTTTCTGCGGCCAAAGCGAGTGCCGGATGGATCGGAAGCCCCACAAGACAACGGCGCGGCTGCGACTGGCCGCAGCCGTCGCGGCCGCGCCGCAGGAAAGTGCCAGCCAGCGCGATGATGCCGGCTGGCCGATAGCCCGATCAGCCCTTGGTGTAGCGCTCGGCGCTGCGCACGATTTCCTCGTGTGCGGCGTCCACGCCCTTCCAGCCCTTGACCTTGACCCACTTGCCCTTTTCCAGGTCCTTGTAGTGCTCGAAGAAGTGCTGGATGCGGGAGATGTCTTCCGTCGGCAGATCTTCGTAGGACTTGATGTTGCGGTACGGGGGGTACAGCTTTTCGATCGGCACGGCCAGCAGCTTGGCATCGCCGCCCGACTCGTCGTCCATTTCCAGCACGCCGATGGCGCGGCAGCGCACGACGGCGCCGATCTGGATCGGGAACGGGGTCAGGACCAGCACGTCGGCGGGATCGCCGTCTTCGGACAGGGTCTGGGGGATGTAGCCGTAGTTGCACGGGTAGTGCATGGCCGTCAGCATGAAGCGGTCAACGAAGATCGCACCGGAATCCTTGTCGACCTCGTACTTCACCGGGTCGGCGTTCATGGGGATTTCGATGATGACGTTGAAGTCTTCGGGCAACTTCTTGCCAGGGGAGACGCGATCAAGACTCATGGTTCAACCTTGTTTGTCTGAAAAGATATTCAAATCGAGCCGTCGTCCTTGAACGGCGGCTTGGTGGTCGGCACGGGCGCCGCGGGCGGCGCCGGCTTGGCGGCGGGCGCCGCGGGCGCAGGCATCGGCGCGTACGTGGGCACCGGCTCGTCGAAAGCGGCAGCCGGGATCGGCGCGCTGTCGAAGTATTCATCAATGTCGGACGTGCCGCGTGCCAGCGGCGCATCTTCGGGTGCAAGGGCGCGGTCGTGCTGTGCCTTGCTGACGCGCGCGTCCGGGTCCAGCACGTAGTCCGAGGCCGACGCGGCGACGGGCGCTGCCGCGGCACCGGCGGGCAAGGCCGGGTAATCGCCGCCGACGTCCGTGTCGCTGTCGGTGTCCGACAGGCCGACGGCATAGCCGCCTTCGGCGTCCACGCGGTAGGGATCCGAACCGGTGTCCGCGGCGGGAAGCGCTGCATCCGAGGCCAGCACGGGCAGAGCCATGCTGGCGGCCGTCGCCAGGCGCCAGTGGCGCACGGCGTCGACCGGGCGATCCAGGCGATCGTAGAGACTGCCCAGCAATGCATGCGTCTGCGCATCGCTGCGTCGCGCGAGGCTGCGCAGCAGATAGCGTTCGGCCTGCCCCCAAAGCTGGCCGTTCAGGCACAGCATGCCCAGCGCAGTCAGCAGGTCGGGATCGGTGGGACGTTGATGCAGCCAGGTTTCGGCCTTGGCCAGGCGGCGCGACACGTGTTCGGCGTCGCAGCGCGCGTAGGCCGCCACCAGGGCGGGATTGAACTTGACGGCGATGGCCGACTCCAGCACGCGGGCGGCTTCGTTGGGTTCGCCAGCGGCTTCGAAGGCCGCCGCGCCCGCCAGGGCGATTTCAGGCAGCAGGCGCTCTTCGGCCTTGAGGTCTTTCCAGATGGGGCGCCAGGCATCCTGGCCTGCCGCAGCCCGCAGGCGCGCGGCGCCGGCCGCGTCGATCAGCACGTCGGCTTCGGGGCGGCCCAATGCATTGCGGCGCAGAAGACCGCGCGCCAGCGTGAAGACCTGCTCTTGGTGATTCAAGGCCGTATGTGCGCGCAGCAGCAGGCGCATGGTGTGCAGATGGCGCGCGCCACCGTCGGCCAGTGGCCCCAGCACGGTCAAGGCCCGCTCGGCGCGGCCCTGATCCAGCAGCATATCGGCGGAAACCGTGGCCGTGGCTTCAAGCAGGCCGGGATCCGTGCCGGCCTGTTCCTGCGCGTTGGCAAGCAAGCGATCGCGCCGGTCGAATTCACCGAGACCATGCGCGGCACGGGCGGCCGACAGCGCGGCCAGGACTCGGCGCGTGCGGACCTTGGTCTGGTCCAGAAGCTTCGTCAGGTCTTTTTCGGCATGGGAATAGCGGCCTTCGAGAAGACCAATCCAGCCACGTTCCAGCAATTCATGGTCGCGCGCCTGGGCACGCTTGCCGCGCCAGGCTCGGACGCGATCGGGAATGGCGAGCAGCCAGGCCAGCAGGCGCAGGCCGACATACAGGATGATGAACGTCGCGACGATGAGCAGGACGGCGAGCGTCAGCGACATCTCGATGCGCCACGGCCACACCAGAAGCAGCACGTTGCCCGAATGCGAGCGCAGAACCACCGCCAGGGCGACGGCGACGACGGCGAGCAGCAGGGTCCAGAACCAGGTACGCATGAGCTCAGTCCTGCTCGCTGGTCTTGAAGCCCGCGGCGCGCAAGGCCGCGACGGCATTCAGGCTGTCCGCCACGTCCGGCATGCGCACGGCGATGTCGGTCTGGGCCAGTTCACGCGCGAGGGTTTGCGCGGCGACGGTGTCGGGCGAACGGCCATCGAAGTATTTGGAAAGCGTCGAACCGACGTTATCGAGCTCGCTCTTCCAGACGGACGGCTGGCGCATCAGCATTGCCAATTGCGCCGTCAGCAGCCGCTGGCGCAGCGTGCCGCGCACCTGATCGGCTTGCTCGGGCGACAACAACAGCGCGGCAGGTTCATCCACGCGCTGGATGGTGATGAGTCCGCCAAGTTCATGGGCCAGCGCGGAGCCCGCGCGGCCAGGCCACGAGGCGACTTCGGCGCGCCAGCGCTGCCACCAGGGCGCGTCGGCGGGGAGCCCTGCCTGCGGATCAACGACGGGGGCCGGCGCGGGCGGCTGGGCCTGGCCTACCGGCGCCACGCCGGGCGACACGGTGTCGGGCACCAGCAGCGGCGCCTTGCCGATCAGCGCGACCAGGCGCTCGATGCGGCCCGACTGGGCGGGGATATCGACGGTGGACACGGCGCGCAGTCGGTCCAGGTCGCCGTTGATGGATTGCTGCAGGCTGGAGAAACGCGGACGGTCGGCGCGCGCCAGGCGCGATTGGGCGGTTTCCAGCGCAACGATCGCGTTGGAGACATTGCCCGCCAGACGCAATTGCTGGTTGGCGATCGTCAGCAGCCGCTCGACGTCGTTGGCCAGCAATTCGTCGCTGGCGCTGTCGTTGAAGTTCTGCCAGGCCTGCTGCAGGGCGTTGTACTGGCTTTGCGTCTCGCGCAGCGTGTCTTCGAGTTCGGCGACGCGGCCCGACTGCGCCTGCGCCAGAGCGAGGGCTTCGCGGGTGTCCTTGCGGGCTTGCGCGACGTCGGCACCGAGCGTATCCAGGCGCGTTGCGACTTCGCGGCCGGCGGAGACGAACTGAGTGCGTTGCTTCCACAGCGCATAACCCAGGCCAACGGCCAGCAGGATGACGATTATCAGGGCGGTGACCAAGGGGCCACTGCCGCGCTTGGCCGGACGGGCCTTGACGGAGGCGGCCGGGGCCGATGCGGACGCGCTTGCGTCCGGGGCGGCCGGATGAACGGCCGAATCGGTAGCGGGAGTCTTATCTGTCATGACGCGATTGTATTCGGTGTCAGTCCGAACCAACGAATCAAGCAGCAACAAAAGCCTGGAATATCGACTCGTCGTTCGGCACGCAGATTTTTACCATCGCCGATCCAGCCGCGCCATGGCAGGACGGTGGCAGGCGGCGCACCAGCGAGGGGTGCGTGATCACAAAGCGGCAGCGCAGCCACCAGTCAGTCAGACCTGCTGCGTGAAGCTGATTCTGGACGGCGTCTGCGCCCTCCCCGCTGGTGAGCAACCAGGTGGCGATAACACCCGTATCGGCCCAGCGCCGCACGTTAGCGAGCTGATCAGGCGTCCAGCGAGCCGGCTGCCGCTGGTAGGCGGCGTGACGCACTACGTGGACACCATGGGCCTCGAGTTTGTCGCCGAGCCAGTCGCGTCCCTGGGTGCCACGCACCACCAGCACGCGCGCGGGCAGCGTAGGCTGGGCCTCGAGCACTCGCCACAGCGCCTCGGAATCGTGGGTGGGTGCGGACTCGTCCGGATGCAGAACTGTTGTATTCGCGCCAAAGAAGCCCGTCTCGCGCAGCGCCTGTGCGCTGGCGGGCCCGACCGTGGCCGCGGCCACGCCCGCGGGCCAATCGGCGGCGCCTTCAGCCTGGGAAAGCTGGTTCAGGTACTGGCGGGCCGCATTGCCGCTGACGAACACGACGAGGTCGAACGCCGAAGGCCGGGGCAGGTCTTCGGATGCGACGGAGATGGGATGGATTTCAAGCGCGGGCAGGATGCACGGCTGCCAACCGGCGCCCTGCAGGCGGCCCGCCAGCGCTTCGTTGCGCCCCGCTGGCCGCGTCAGGATGGCGATGCGCGGCCCTTCGGCGGCTGCAAACGCCGGATCCATCAGTGCGGCTCGTTGTGCAGGAGTTCGCGCAGGATCGCCGCGGCGCCCGCGTCCAGCAATTCGGAGGCGGCGGCTTCGCCGATGGCTTCGGCCTGATCCACCGGACCAGTGTGCGTGGCGTGAACGATGCGGGTGCCGTCGGGCGACGCGACCAGCGCGCGCAGCGACAGTGTGTCGCCGGCGATCTGGGCAAACGCGGCCAGGGGCACCTGGCAGGAGCCGCCCAGCTTGCGAGACACAGCGCGCTCCGCGAGCACGCAGGCGGTGGTGTCTGTGCTGACCAGCGGCGCGAGCCACGCACGCATGTCGTCGCGATCGTCGCGGATTTCGATGCCGAGAGCGCCCTGCCCTGCGGCCGGCAGGCTGTCGGCCGGGTCGAGCAGGCTGCGAATGCGCTCGCCCATGCCAAGACGTTCCAGACCCGCCGCCGCCAGCACGATGGCGTCGTAGTCGCCTTTGTCGAGCTTGCCGAGGCGCGTATCCAGGTTGCCGCGCAGGGGCTTGACCACTAGGGCGGGAAACCGGGAACGGATCTGGGATTCGCGGCGCAGACTGGACGTGCCGACCACGGCGCCCGCGGGCAGGTCCGCCAGCGAGGCATACCGGTTGGACACGAAGGCATCGCGCGGATCCGCACGATCGAGGACGGCGCAAAGCTCGAACGGGGCTTGCAGATCCACCGGCACGTCCTTGAGGGAGTGAACGGCGAGATCGGCGCGCCCGTCGAGCAGCGCGTTTTCGAGTTCCTTGACGAACAGACCCTTGCCGCCCACCTTGGACAGCGTGCGGTCGAGGATCTGGTCGCCTCGGGTTGTCAGGGTAAGAAGTTCAACTGCGCACGCTGGGTACAGCGTGCGCAGCCGATCGCGCACATGCTCGGCTTGCCACAGGGCAAGCCGGCTGGCGCGGGTCGCAATGACCAGACGTTGCGGCAGAGACACGTGATGCCATCAAACGAAGTTGGAGACGATGATCGTCGCGACTACGCCGAGGATGGCCAGCACGAACAGACCCTGAAGAAGGCTCAGGCCCGATTCGGATTGCTGGGGATCGGTGGATCTACGCAGACTCATGTGCTGATTCCTTGGAAGCGTTCTTGCGGCTTGCAAGCCACCGTCCAAGGACAACAACGAGCAAGGCGCCAATAATTTCAGCGGCGATTTTAACCGTAGTCGGCTGAACGCCAAATTGACGCTCGACAATAACGTCGGTGACCAGCATGCCGCCGGCGATCCAGCCCAGGAGGCCCGCGCCGAAGGTGACGACCAGCGGATAGCGGTCGATGAGCTTGAGCACCAGCGTGCTGCCCCAGATGATGATCGGCACACTGACGACCAGGCCGAAAATGACCAGGCCCAGCTGATGGTCGGCATGCGCATTCTGCGCGGCGCCGGCGATGGCGATCACGTTGTCCAGGCTCATCACGAAGTCAGCAATGATGATGGTCTTGATCGCGGCGACGATGGAAGTGCCGCCCTTGATGTCGCCATGCGCATCGTCTTCGGGAACCAGAAGCTTGACGCCGATCCAGACGAGCAGCAGCGCGCCCACGACCTTCAGGAACGGGATGTTCAGGAGCTGCATCGCGAAGGCGATCAGGACGACACGCAGGATGATTGCGCCCGCGGTGCCCCACAAGATGCCTTGCATGCGCTGCTTGGGCGCCAGGTTGCGACACGCCAGCGCGATCACGACAGCGTTGTCGCCGCCGAGCAGGATGTCGATAAGGATGATCTGAAATACCGCTGCCCAACTCAGCGTCTGAAAAAACTCAAGCACTTTGAACCCCCGAAGGCATTTATGAAAAGAATGGCCGGTCCCGGCCCGGCCGCCCTGCCGCGCGCCTTCGCGCGGCAGGTTTATTTAGAAAAACATATTATTGTAGTTCAGCTTTCAGTCAGCTTTCTGGCGCATCAGTAAAACTTTACCAATCAGCAGCACCAGCACTGCACCGAGTGCGCCCGACATCAGCGCGAAGCTATGCTGCGTCACACCCAGCGCGGCGTCAATACGCGCAACGGGCTCTTGCAAAGCCGGATCGCCCACCAGCAGTTCGCCCGCGATGAAGCCCAACAGCGCCGCACCGACCCAGACGATGAGCGGGAAGCGTTCGATGACCTTCAGGAGCAGCGTGCTGCCAAAGATGACCAGGGGAATACTGATGGCCAGGCCGAGCACCAGCAACGTCGTATCGCCCATTGCCGCGGCGGCGACGGCCACCACGTTGTCCAGGCTCATGACCAGGTCGGCGATCATGATGGTGCGGATGGCGGTGAAAAGATTGCCCTGCGTCTTGCCGGCGCCGTCTTCTTCGCCTTCCGGCAGCAGCAGCGTAACGCCGATGTAGACCAGAAGCAGTGCGCCGATCAGCTTGAGCCACGGCAGCAGCAACAACTTGGCCGCCACGAGCGTCAGCACGATACGCATGATGATCGCAGCGGCGGAACCGACCACGATCGCTTTTTTCTGTTGTGCCGGAGGCAGTGAACGCGCCGCCAGCGCAATAACCACGGCGTTGTCGCCTGATAGCAGAATGTTGACCCAAATGATCTGGAGCAACGCGATCCAGAATGCCGCTGAACTGAGTTCCATGCCTCTCTTTCCTAGGTGTGATCCCCCTAGGAGAAAACCAAATTAATGGATGAATTTGAACGGAGAAACGTACTGACCGTCTTGGTGCGAGCCCGACGGCATTCTTGCTGGTACGCGCAAAATTTCTTTCATTATAGTTTCGTTCAGCTTTCCGTATGATTGCCCCGACCGCTTCCTGGACGCGGGATTACCCTAAGAAATCACCAAAAAGATGGACGAAAAAAAGCCCGCCGAAGCGGGCTTTTTATTGCGCAATGCTGAGACTTACAGCACCGACTTGAGCAGCTTGCCCATTTCGGAGGGGTTGCGCGTGGTGCGGATGCCGCAGGCTTCCATGACTTCCAGCTTGGCGTCGGCCGTGTCGGCGCCGCCGGAGATCAGCGCGCCGGCGTGGCCCATGCGCTTTCCGGGAGGGGCGGTGACGCCAGCGATGAAGCCGACGACCGGCTTCTTCATGTTGTCCTTGGCCCACTGCGCGGCGTTGACTTCGTCCGGACCGCCGATTTCGCCGATCATGATGACGGCGTCGGTGTCGGGATCGTCATTGAACAGCTTGAGCACGTCGACGTGCTTCAGGCCGTTGATGGGGTCGCCACCGATACCGACAGCGCTGGATTGGCCCAGGCCCAGTTCGGTGACTTGCGCCACGGCTTCGTACGTCAGGGTGCCCGAACGGCTGACGATGCCGATGCGGCCCTTGCGGTGGATGTGACCGGGCATGATGCCGATCTTGATTTCGTCCGGGGTGATCAGGCCGGGGCAGTTCGGGCCCAGCAGCAGCGTCTTGCTGCCCTTGGCCTTCATGCGGTTCTTGACTTCGAGCATGTCGCGGACCGGGATGCCTTCGGTGATGCAGATGACCAGTTCCAGCTCGGCTTCGACGGCTTCCCAGATGGCGGCAGCGGCGCCGGCGGGCGGCACGTAGATGACCGACACGGTGGCGCCGGTGTCAGCCTTGGCGTCCTTGACCGATGCGAAGATCGGCACGCCTTCGAAGTCTTCACCCGCCTTCTTGGGGTTCACGCCGGCCACAAAGGCGGCCTTGCCATTGGCGTACTCACGGCACATGCGGGTGTGGAACTGGCCCGTCTTGCCCGTGATGCCCTGGGTGATGACCTTGGTGTCCTTGTTGATCAGAATCGACATTGTGAATCCTTGATTTTCTCTTTACTTGACGGCGGCTACGACGCGGGTGGCAGCTTCGGCCATCGTGTCGGCGCTGATGATGGGCAGACCCGATTCAGCCAGCATCTTCTTGCCGAGCTCTTCGTTGGTGCCCTTCATGCGGACGACCAGCGGCACGTTCAGGTTGACGGCCTTGCAAGCAGCGATCACGCCTTCGGCGATGACGTCGCAGCGCATGATGCCGCCGAAGATGTTGACCAGGATGGCCTTGACGCTCTTGTTGGCCAGCATGATCTTGAAGGCTTCAGTCACCTTCTCGGCCGTGGCGCCGCCGCCGACGTCCAGGAAGTTGGCCGGCTCGCCGCCGAACAGCTTGATGGTGTCCATCGTGGCCATGGCCAGGCCGGCGCCGTTCACCAGGCAGCCGATGTTGCCGTCGAGCTGGATATAGGCCAGGTCGAACTTGCTGGCTTCGATTTCAGCGGGATCTTCTTCGTCCAGGTCGCGGTAGGCGACGATTTCCGGGTGACGGAACAGGGCGTTGGAGTCGAAGTTGAACTTGGCGTCCAGGGCGATGATGTTGCCCTTGCTGTCGCGGTTCAGGGGGTTGATTTCGACCAGGGAGGCGTCGGTGTCCATGTAGCACTTGTAGAGCTTCTGGAACACGTCAACGGCCTGGGCGGTCGAGTCGGCGGGCAGGCCGATCGCGTTGGCGATCTTGGTGGCTTGCTCGGCGGACAGGCCGGTCAGCGGGTCGATGTATTCGGTGATGATCTTTTCGGGCGTGGAGTGAGCCACTTCCTCGATGTCCATGCCGCCTTCGCTGGAAGCGATGAAAGCGACATTCTGCGTGGCGCGGTCGGTGACCAGCGACACGTAGTATTCCTTCTGGATGTCGGCGCCGTCTTCGATGTACAGGCGGCGAACCTTCTGGCCTTCGGGGCCGGTCTGGTGCGTGATGAGCTGCATGCCCAGGATTTCGGAGGCCAGCTTGCGGACGTCGTCCAGCGAGCGGGCCAGCTTGACGCCGCCGCCCTTGCCGCGGCCACCCGCGTGGATTTGTGCCTTGACGACCCAAACCGGTCCACCCAGCTTTTCAGCGGCAGCCACGGCCTCGTCGACGGAAAGAGCGGGGATCCCGCGCGGCACGGGGACGCCAAATTGCTTCAGCAGTTCCTTGCCTTGATACTCGTGGATTTTCATGTGTTACCTGTCAGGACGTATGAGAAAAAGAAGGTGAATCGGAGGACGACTCGGCCGATGCCTCAGCGCTACCCCCGGTGTACCACTCGGGATAATGCTCAGCCACCACAGGGCCGCCAGTGCTGAGCGCATGGCAGCCGTCCAGTTGGAATGGACGCCGGTTCGGGTTGGGTTCCTGCCGCCGGCGGTTGGCCATGGTCTGGACCGCCGCGGTGGGAAGCACCTGCGACAGTTCGGTCATGTGCGTACAGCCTTCCACATGCCCGAACCGCTCTTTGACCTGGCGACGGAACCCCTTGAGCAGGTTCATGCCGATCAGGTCAGTGTACGCCGGCTCGATGGCCTTGCAATGCTCGCCGTAAGGCGCCGCGTCATAGACGGCCTGAGCCGCCACGATCGAGAATTGCTCGTCGATGGTGATGCGCAGGTGCATATGGTGGATGGGTTGCCCCGCCTTGAACATCTCGCCGTCGCGCTTGGGGAAATCGTACGCCTTGACGTCGATAAGCTCGGCTTCCAGGTCCCAGTTGCCGTCGTCGCGCGCGTACGACTGCACACGTATGGAACGCGTATGCAGCGGCTGACGAGGACAATCCGGCGGTGGCAAGGGCATGCGTGGGGCCTGCGGGGCAGAGACGGCCAGCGCGTAATGGTGCGCGGCAACAAAACCTTCAAAGTATAGCGCAGGCGGCCTGTCGCAATCGTATTAATTGGCCGGGGGATGGCCCGCTATCCCACCCGCTGGCATGCGGGGCGCCACCGGCACGCGCGGGGCTGGCGCCAGATCGGCCCTGGATTCGCTGTCGGCGGACGGCAAAAAAACCGGCGCGCGGCAGGGGCACGGCCGGGTTGGCGGATGCGGCGCCCCGGCGCCCGCGCGCCGGGGACGGACCATGGCTTCAGGCCGCGTCGCGCAGCGCGCGGGCCGCCTGGACCATGCCGATCAGTGCCGCCTCGGTTTCCGGCCAGGCACGCGTCTTCAGGCCGCAATCGGGGTTCACCCACAGGCGCTCCTTGGGCAGGCGGGCGGCAGCCTTGTTCATCAGGTCCACCATCCAGTCCACCTCGGGCACGTTGGGCGAGTGGATGTCGTACACGCCGGGGCCGATGTCGTTCGGGTAACGGAAATCCTCGAACGCTTTGAGCAGTTCCATGTTGGACCGCGACGTTTCGATCGTGATCACGTCGGCGTCCATGGCCGCGATGGATTCGATGATGTCGTTGAACTCTGAATAGCACATATGGGTGTGGATCTGCGTCTCGTCGCGCACGCCGGCGGTCGACAGGCGGAAGCAGTCCACGGCCCAGTCCAGGTACGCCTGCCAGTCGGCGCGGCGCAGGGGCAGGCCTTCGCGGATGGCGGGCTCGTCGATCTGGATGACGTTGATGCCGGCCGCTTCCAGATCCACGACCTCGTCGCGCAGGGCCAGCGCAAGCTGGCGGCAGGTCTGCTCGCGCGGCTGGTCATCGCGCACGAACGACCATTGCAGGATGGTGACCGGACCCGTCAGCATGCCCTTGACCGGCTTGCCGGTCAGCGACTGCGCGTAGGACGACCAGCCGACCGTCATGGGCGCGGGGCGCGCCACGTCGCCGAAGATGATCGGCGGTTTCACGCAGCGCGATCCATAGCTTTGCACCCAGCCGTTCTTCGTGAAGGCGAAGCCGGCCAGCAGCTCGCCGAAATACTCCACCATGTCGTTGCGCTCGGGCTCGCCGTGCACCAGTACGTCCAGGCCCACTTTTTCCTGGAAGCGGATGACTTCCTCGATCTCCTTGCGGATGGCGGCTTCGTACGCGGAATCCGTCAGGGCGCCGGCCTTCCAGTCGCGGCGCAGCGCGCGGATTTCGGCGGTTTGCGGGAACGAGCCGATGGTCGTGGTGGGATAGGCGGGCAGCCCCAGCTGCTGCTGTTGGCGCGCGATGCGGCCGGCGAACGGCGCGCGGTCGCGCGACACGCCTGGGGCGGCAGCCATGCGCTGGGCCACGGCCGGATTGTGAATGCGCACCGAAGCGCGTCGCGCGGCCAGTGCAGCGCGTTGCGTGGCCAGCCCATCCTGCACGGTCGGATCCGTGGCGCTGTCGAGCGCGCGGCCCAGCAGGCTCAGCTCATCCAGCTTCTGGGCGGCAAAGGACAGCCAGCTCTTGAGTTCGGCGTCCAGATCCGTTTCGTTTTCCAGGTCGACCGGCACGTGCAGCAGCGAGCACGACGGCGCCAGCCACAGGCGGTCGCCCAATTGGCGCGCGACCGGAGCCAGCGTGGCGATGGCAGCGTCCAGGTCGGTGCGCCAGATGTTGCGGCCATTGATGATGCCCGCGGACAGCACCTGCCCGTCATTCAGGCCGGCGACCACCGCGGCCAGCTGCTCCGGCGCGCGCACCAGATCCACGTGCAGACCGGCCACCGGCAAGGCCTGCGCCGTCGGCAGGTTGTCCTTCAGACCATCGAAGTAGGTCGCGACGAGCAGCTTGACCGGGTTGGCGGACAGCGTTTCGTAAACCTGTTTGAACGCGTCGCGCCAGGCTTGCGGCAGATCGAGCGCCAGGATGGACTCGTCGATCTGCACCCACTCGACGCCCAGCTTGGCAAAGCGCGTCAACACGTCCTGGTAGACCGGCAGCAGCGCCGTCAGAAGCTGCAGCTTGCCGGCATCGGCGGGACCGTCGGCGAATGCGTCGCCCTTGCCCAGGAACAGCCAGGTCAGCGGGCCGGGAATGACCGGCTTGACCTGCAGACCCAGCGCCTGCGCTTCCTTGACCTGCTCAAACAGGGTGTCGCGGGCAACGCGGAAGGTCTGGCCGGGCACCAGCTCGGGGACGATGTAGTGGTAGTTGGTATCGAACCACTTCGTCATTTCGCAGGCGGCGGCGGGCTTGCCCGACGGCGCGCGTCCGCGGCCCATGCGAAAGAGCGTGTCCAGCGAGACCGGCTCATTGTCCTTCTGGCCGAAGCGCGCGGGCACGGCGCCGAGCAGCGTCGTCCATTCGAGGATCTGGTCGTACCAGGCGAAATCGCCCACGGGCACAAGCTTGACGCCCGCTGCCGCCTGAAGGCGCCAATGGCGGGCGCGCAGTTCGCGGCCCGTTTCCTCCAATGCTTCGGCGGTTTGCTTGCCGGCCCAATAGCCTTCAACGGCCCGCTTGAGCTCGCGTTGGGCACCAATGCGGGGGAATCCCAAATTATGAATCGTAGTCATGTGAACTTGCCATCCCACAAAATTTGTTCAAGTGACGAGCATTCTGACGGCAAATCAAAATGAATCAAAATCAATGTCCACATTTATAAGATGAAGAAATCTCATAGAATGCCGGCTTGGTCCCGGAAAGGTAGATTCATCGCCGGGATGCCCTCGTAGATTCGTCTTGTATGAAGCCGCCCCCATGCTGGAAATTCGCCACCTTGAAACCCTGACCGCCATCCGTGACGGCGGCAGCCTGCAGGAAGCTGCAGAGCGCCTGCACCTGACTCAATCGGCGCTGTCGCACCAATTGCGGGACCTGGAAACCCGGCTGGGTACGCCCCTGTTGAATCGCCGCACGCGGCCGGCCCGGCTGACGACGGCGGGCTTGCGGGTACTGGCGCTGGCCGACGAGGTCTTACCGCGCATCCGCGCCACGGAGCGCGATTTGCAGCGCCTGGCTGCAGGACGCACCGGCCGGCTGCACCTGGCGATCGACTGCCATTCCTGCTTTCAGTGGCTGATGCCGGCGCTGGACGCCTTCCGCGTGCAATGGCCGGATGTGGCGCTGGACCTGTCCGCGGCGTTCTCCTTCGCCCCCCTGCCCGCGCTGGTGCGCGGCGACCTGGACCTGGTCATCACGTCGGACCCGCAGCCGCTGGACGCAGTGGACTACCTACCGCTATTCAAATATGAACTGGTGCTGGCCGTGTCCGAATCCAACCCGCTTGCCGGCAACAAATTCGTCATGCCGGAGCAGTTGGCGGACCAGACGCTGATCACCTATCCGGTGGACAAGCAGCGCCTGGACGTCTTTACCGCCTTCCTGGACCCGGCGGACGTGGAGCCGGCCGCCATCCGCAAGGCCGAGCTGACGCCGATCATTGCGCAACTGGTGGCGAGCAATCGCGGCGTGGCAGCCCTGCCCAATTGGGCGTTGACGGAATACATGAATCAGGGATGGCTGCGGCTTTGCCGCCTGGGCCCGCAAGGCGTCTGGCGCACGCTGTATGCGACGGTGCGTAGCGAGGACACGGACGCCTCTTATATCGATGAATTTCTGACCATTACCCGCGACGTCTGCTTCAAGACGCTGTCGGGCATCAAGTCGGCGAAGTGATCACGTAAGGGACAGCGGCGACTGCAGCGGCGCCGGCTGGGCCGACGCCCGCGGGAACAACGCCCGCCGCCCCCGCGTCAGTCTTCGTCGCCCTCGCCCAGGATGCGCCGGATGACGTCGTGCGCGAAACCGCGGCTGGCCAGAAAGCGCGCCTGCTTTGCATAGACGGTGCGATCTTCGGGCTTGGCGCTGAAGCGCTTTTTCCAGACCTCAAGCGCCCGGTCGTATTCGGTGGCGCGAAGCTGGTCGCGCAATTCCGCGACCTGATTGTCGTCCACGCCGTGCTGGCGCAGTTCCTGCACGATCCGCGCCGCACCCTGCCGTGAGGCGCGCCGGTGGACCAGGCTTTGGGCGAAGCGCTCGGTGGACAGCCAGCCCTCTTTCTCAAGCGCGTCCAGCACGGATTCGACTTCGGCTGCGTCTTCGGCGTAAGCGGCCAGCTTGCGCGCCAGTTCTTCGCGCGCGTGTTCGCGCCGCGATAGATACCCCACTGCCCGCATCTTCAGCGACGGCCCCTTGCGTGCCTGCTTGCCATCAGACGTGGTTGCCTCGCCAGCGCCGTCCGCAGGGTCGGCGCGCCGGCCGCGCGCGGCGCCGCGTTGAGCCGAAGTACGTTGCTCGGAACTGCGCTGCCACAGGCCGGCGGGTTCGACGCCATCGGCCGAATCGCCAGGCGCCGCGGCCTCGCGGGCCACCCGCGCATCGGACGTGCGCCGCAAGCCTTGCGGCTTGGCGACCGTTTCGAATTCGTCGTCCAACCTGGCGCGTTGGCGCTCGGCGGATGCGGGAGTCGATTTCCAGCTCATGCGCTTTCCTGCTTGCTAAACAAAACGGCAGGCCCAAGAAAAAACGGCAGGCCCAAGTGGCGCCTGCCGCAGTTTCCCAGCCCAGACGGGCCGGCGAAGGGGCTAGCCCGAACCGCGGCGAGCCCAGTCGAATGCCCGGGATTACTCGGCGGTGTCTTCCGCCGTGGGCACGAATTCAGCGGCGCGGCTGACGATGCCCTGGTTTTCGCGGACGCGGTTTTCGATCTCGATGGCCATGTCCTTGTGTTCTTTCAGGTATTCGCGGACGTTGTCCTTGCCCTGGCCGATGCGGTTGCCGTTGTAGCTGTACCAGGCGCCCGACTTGTCGACGACGTTGGCGGCCACGCCCAGGTCGATGATTTCGCCTTCGCGCGAGATGCCCGCGCCGTACATGATGTCGAACTCAGCCTGCTTGAACGGCGGCGCCACCTTGTTCTTGACGACCTTGACGCGGGTTTCGTTGCCAACGACCTCGTCGCCCTTCTTGATGGAGCCGATGCGGCGGATGTCCAGACGCACGGACGCGTAGAACTTGAGCGCATTGCCGCCGGTGGTGGTTTCGGGGTTGCCGAACATGACGCCGATCTTCATGCGGATCTGGTTGATGAAGATGACCATGCAGTTGGTCTTCTTGATGGTGGCGGTGAGCTTGCGCAGGGCCTGGCTCATCAGGCGGGCCTGCAGGCCGGGCAGCGAATCGCCCATTTCGCCTTCGATTTCGGCCTTGGGAACCAGCGCGGCCACCGAGTCGACGACGATCAGGTCGACCGAGCCCGAGCGCACCAGCGCGTCGGTGATTTCCAGTGCCTGTTCGCCCGTGTCCGGTTGCGAGATCAGCAGGTCGGACAGGTTGACGCCCAGCTTGGAGGCGTACTGGACATCCAGGGCGTGTTCGGCGTCGACGAAGGCGCAGGTGCCGCCCAGCTTTTGCATTTCGGCGACGACCTGCAGCGTGAGCGTGGTCTTGCCCGACGATTCCGGACCGTAGATTTCAACGACGCGGCCGCGCGGCAAGCCGCCGACGCCCAGCGCGATGTCCAGACCGAGCGAGCCCGTGGAAACCACCTGGATGTCGTGCGAGACCTCGTTGTCGCCGTAGCGCATGATCGAGCCCTTGCCGAACTGCTTTTCGATCTGCGAAAGTGCGGCGGCAAGCGCCTTGGCTTTTTCCGAAGCGGCGGCCTTGGTGGTTTTGTCGTCCATGAGGAGTCCTGTCTGTAACGTATCTGGAAGTCGGAAAACTGCGGGTCTGGCAATGAGGTTCAGATTATGGCATCGGATTGTACTGGACAAATAACCAGTGTGCCAGTTCTTTGCACGTATACCCTGAGTGGCAAGCCCGGCGGCGTGTGACAGAATCCGGAGCGATCCCGGTATTTTGCCCTTTTTCCGCCCCCGGGCCGCGGTGTTTCTTCCTAGCAGCAGCCCATGCGTATCCTGATCGCCGAAGACGACAGCATCCTGGCCGACGGCCTGTCCCGCTCGTTGCGCCACAACGGCTATGCCGTGGATGCCGTGCGCGACGGACTGTCCGCCGATTCCGCGCTGGCCGCCCAGGCTTTCGACCTGCTCATCCTGGACCTCGGCCTGCCGCAGCTGGCCGGACTTGAAGTGCTGCGCCGCCTGCGCGCCCGCAATTCCGCCCTGCCCGTCCTCATCCTGACCGCCGCCGACAGCATCGAGCAGCGCGTCAAGGGCCTGGACCTGGGCGCCGACGACTATATGGCCAAGCCATTCGCGCTGTCCGAACTCGAGGCCCGCGTGCGGGCGTTGACGCGACGCGGCGCGGGCGGCGGCGGCACCATGCTCAAGCATGGCAAGCTGCTCTTTGACCAGACCGGCCGCGTCGCCATCGTCGACGACCAGACGCTGGATCTATCGGCGCGCGAGGTCAGCCTGCTCGAGATCCTGCTGACGCGCAGCGGCCGCATGGTCAGCAAGACCCAGCTCGTGGACCACCTGTGCGAATGGGGCGAGGAAGTCAGCACCAACGCCATCGAGGTCTATGTGCATCGCCTGCGCAAAAAGCTCGAGCCCAGCGGCGTGAAGATCGTCACCGTGCGCGGCCTGGGCTACTGTCTTGAGCGGGACCAGGGTGCGGCGTACCTCGCAAGCTGAGCCCGCCCCAGAGCCGCTCAACCAGGAAGCCCTGGACATCATGCAAGCCGGGTCCAAGGGCCCGAGTTTTGCGCCGCCCCAACGTTCGCTGCTGGGCGAGATCCTGGACTGGATGCTGGCGCCGCTGTTCCTTTTGTGGCCCATGAGTGTCGCCATCACCTACGTGGTGGCGCAGAACATCGCCAACGTGCCGTACGACCGGGCTCTGGCCAACAACCTGCACGTGCTGACGCGCCAGGTTCACGCGCAGGATGGCCGCGCGGTGCTGAAGATGACCGATGCCGCCCGCGACGTGCTGCGCGCCGACGAGACCGACAGCGTGTTCTGGCTGGCGCTGGGCAGCCGCGGCGAATACCTGGGCGGCGACCGCGCGCTGCCGCTGCCGACCACCGTGGGCCAGCCCCGCCCCGGCGAAGTCCAGTACGAAGACGACACGCTGCGCGGCTTTGGCATCCGGCTGGCCTTCACCTGGGTGGACCTGCATCTGCCCGGCACTCAGCCCGCGCTGTTCATCGTGGCCGAGACCGTGGAAAAGCGCACGCAGCTCGCCAACGACATCATCAAGGGCGTGATCATTCCGCAGTTCGTGGTGCTGCCCATCGCCGTGCTGCTCGTGTGGTTCGGCCTGTCGCGCGGCGTGGCGCCGTTGAATGCGCTGCAGCAGCGGCTGCGCGCACGCCGGCCCGACGACCTCTCGCCCATCGACGAACGCGCCGCGCCTTCCGAGATTGCCCCGCTGGTCGCGGCCATGAACGACCTGCTGGACCGCCTGTCCGCCAACGTGCAGGCGCAGCGCCGTTTCGTGGCCGACGCGGCGCACCAGTTGAAGACGCCCCTGGCGGGATTGCGCACACAGGCTGAATTGGCGCTACGGGACGCCAGTCCCGAGGAAATGCAATCCAGCCTGCGCCAGCTCGTGACCGGTTCTGAGCGCGCGACCCGGCTCGTCAATCAGTTGCTGCTGCTGGCCCGGGCTGAAAATCCCAGCGCGATCGGCCTGACACGCACGGACATCAACGCCATCGCTTACGAGCAGACCATGCACTGGGTGCCGCTGGCGCTGTCGCTCAGCACGGATCTGGGGTTCGAAGGCTCGGACACGCCTGTCGAGATCAATGGCAATCCGCTGCTGCTGGCCGAGCTGCTGAACAACCTGGTCGACAACGCGCTGCGCTACACCCCGCGCGGCGGCCATATCACCGTGCGCGTGCTGCAAGCGGACGGCCAAGGCATCCTGGAAGTCGAGGACTCCGGACCGGGCATTGCGCCCGACGAACGCGAGCGCGTGTTCGACCGCTTCTACCGCGTGCTGGGCACGTCATCCGACGGCAGCGGCCTGGGCCTGGCCATCGTGCGCGAAATCACGCAGAAGCATCAGGCGAGCGTCGAAATCGGCGACCATCCCACCGAACACTCCGACTTGCCAGGCACCCGCATCCGTGTCGTTTTTCCCCTCTACACGCCCCCATCCGAGACGTCCGACAGCTAAGGACTATCCCTAGCCTTCCCCGGCGAGTTTACTATTTGTTTCAATTTTAAGATTCAAGTAAGGGTCACGTCAGAACCTCGTCAGCCTCGGCCCCCAATGTGGCGATAGCTCGATGTCGGTCTCGCCGGCGGAGGGTCAAGCACGGCGGAAAACCGCCGGCCTAAAAAACGAGGAGACATCATGAGCACAACTACCATGGCAGGCCGCGGTCCATCCGCGGATCCGCGTCCGATGACCAAGGAGGAGCGCAAGGTCATCTTCGCGTCTTCACTCGGCACGGTGTTCGAGTGGTATGACTTCTATCTGTACGGCTCGCTCGCAGCCATCATTGCCCAACACTTTTTCTCCGGCGTGAACCCGACCGCGGGCTTCATCTTCGCGCTGCTGGCCTTCGCGGCCGGTTTCGCGGTGCGGCCGTTCGGCGCGCTGGTGTTCGGCCGGCTGGGCGACCTGGTCGGACGTAAATACACCTTCCTGGTCACGATCGTGATCATGGGCCTGTCCACGTTCCTCGTCGGCATCCTGCCCAGCTACGCGAGCATCGGCCTGGCCGCTCCCGCCATCCTGATCGTCCTGCGCCTCTTGCAAGGCCTGGCGCTCGGCGGCGAGTACGGCGGCGCGGCAACCTATGTTGCCGAACACGCCCCGCACGGCCGCCGCGGCTTCTATACGTCCTGGATTCAAACCACCGCGACGCTGGGTCTGTTCCTGTCGCTGCTGGTCATCCTGGGCATCCGCACGTTCATGGGCGAAGACGACTTCAAGGCCTGGGGCTGGCGCATTCCGTTCCTGATCTCGGTCGTGCTGTTGGGCATCTCGGTCTGGATCCGGCTGCAGCTGAACGAATCCCCCACCTTCAAGCGCATGAAGGAAGAAGGCAAGGGTTCGAAGGCGCCGATCGCCGAATCGTTCGGCCAATGGAAGAACCTGAAGGTCGTGCTCCTGGCGCTGCTGGGCCTGACCGCCGGCCAGGCCGTGGTGTGGTACACGGGTCAGTTCTACGCCCTGTTCTTCCTGACGCAGACGCTGAAGGTCGACGCCAACACCGCGAACATCCTGATCGCCATCGCGCTGCTGCTGGGCACGCCGTTCTTCGTGATCTTCGGCGCGCTGTCGGACAAGATCGGCCGCAAGCCCATCATCATGGCGGGCTGCCTGATCGCTGCCGCGACCTACTTCCCGATCTTCCAGGGCCTCACGCACTTCGCCAACCCGGCGCTGGAAAAGGCGCAGGCGTCCGCTCCGGTCACCGTGATCGCGGACCCCAGCACTTGCTCGTTCCAGTTCAACCCCGTGGGCACCGCGTCGTTCACCAGCTCTTGCGACGTGATCAAGTCGTTCATGGCCCGCAACTCGGTGAACTACCGCAACGAAGCAGCTCCGGCCGGTTCGGTGGCCCGCGTCAAGATCGGCAACGAAGAGTTCACCTCGTTCGACGGCCGCTCGCTGGCGCCCGCCGAGTTCAAGGCCAAGGTTGCTGAACTCGACAAGACGCTGACCGCCTCCATCCGCAGCCACGGCTACCCGGCCAAGGCCGATCCGGCCCAGACCAACAACGTGATGGTCGTGGTGCTGCTGACGATCCTGGTGCTGTACGTGACCATGGTGTACGGCCCGATCGCCGCCATGCTGGTGGAAATGTTCCCGACGCGCATCCGCTACACGTCGATGAGCCTGCCCTACCACATCGGCAACGGCTGGTTCGGCGGCTTCCTGCCTCCCGTCGCGTTCGCAGTGGTGGCTGCCACCGGCAACATCTACGACGGCCTCTGGTATCCGATCATCATCGCGGTCATGACCCTGGTCATCGGCACGCTGTTCGTGCGCGAATCCAAGGACAACGACATCAACGCCTGATAGACCATCCCCCGCCGGGCGGGACTGCTGCGCCTGCCCGGCCTTTCAAAAGCTCCTTATGGGAGCTTTTTTTTTATTCGCACTTTCAGGACCATGTCAGACCGGCGCCAGTAGACTGAGCGCTCAGATTACGGCCTTGCGCAAGATTGCCTGACGATTGATCCCCCTGTCAGACGATTGCAGGGTTGCTCTTCTGACACCGATGCCGCGTTCCCCGCGAGCCTTTTATGACGCGGCATTGTGTGCTCCCGTACCGGCCCGACTCTTTATTGAGCCGGGCCGCTTTTTTTTGTGGCCGCGGATCGTGCGACCGCTCGTGCCAAGACAAAGGGCGGCCGCAATGCGACCGCCCTCTTCATGCCTTTCGATGGCACACGGCCGGCCTCGCGGCCGGCGCGGATCAACGACGCATGCCCACGCCGATCGCGACCACACCCGCCACGATCGCGGCAATGCCTGCCCACGTCGGGATGGGAACCGACTTCTCGGTTTCCGCGGTGGCCTTCACGGATCCGATCTGCAGGACCGTTTCCTCGGACTTGTAGCTGAAGCCCTTGTAGGCCAAGGCAACCACGCCCAGGACAATCAGGATCGCGCCAATGATTTTCATGTATTTACTCCAATCTCACGTTGGTGCGCGGGACATTACCGGATAGGCTGATCGCTGTCAGTGACAGAACGTGTCGCCTGTTGCGGGCGTACTCAGCCCCTTCGGCAAAGCCGCCGTGTCGTATAGAATCAACCCTTTTGGCCGACGCTCATGTGGTTCAAGAACCTCAAGATTTACCGCCTCTCCTCGCCCTGGACCCTGACCGGCGATCAGCTTGAAGACACGCTGGCAAAGCATGCGTACCAGTCCGGCAACAACCTCGAAATGCAAAGCCTGGGCTGGGTGCCCCCGCGCGAGAACGGCGGTCTGGCCCACGAAGTCAATGGCCAGATCCTGCTCAGCCTGCGCGCTGAAAAGAAGCTTCTGCCGGGCACCGTGATCAACCAGGTCGCCAAGGCGCGCGCCCAGGAAATCGAAGAGCAGCAAGGCTACAAGCCGGGCCGCAAGCAGATGAAGGAAATCAAGGAGCGCGTCACCGACGAGCTTCTGCCGCGCGCCTTCAGCGTCTATCGCGACACGCGCGTGTGGATCGACCCGAAGAACAACTGGCTCGTCATTGACGCGGCTGCGTCGGCCAAGGCCGACGAAGTCATCGGCCTGCTGGCCAAGTGCGTCGATCCCTTCCCGCTGGAAAACCTGTACGTCGCCCAATCGCCAGCGTCGGCCATGACCGGCTGGCTGGCCGAGGACGAAGCGCCCAGCAACTTCACCATCGACCAGGACACCGAGCTGCGCTCGTCCGGCGAAAGCGGCGCGGCCATTCGCTACGTCAAGCACTCCATCGACGCCGACGACGTGCGCCGCCACATCCAGTCCGGCAAGCAGTGCACGCGCCTGGCCATGACCTGGGCCGACCGCGTGTCGTTCGTCCTGACCGAAGGCCTGGACGTCAAGCGCGTGGCGCCGCTGGACGTACTGAAGGAAGGCAACGAAGGCGTCGCCGCGAATGACGACGAAAAGTTCGATTCCGACATGATGCTGATGACCGGCGAACTGGCCAAGATGATGGCCGAGCTGGTCGAGGCGCTGGGCGGCGAAAAGAAGATCTAAGCCTTCTTACCCGCATCGGCAACAAGGGCTGCCCCTGACGGAGCAGCCCTTTTTCATGCCTCGACGCTGCGGTCGCGGCCGGCCTGCTTGGCCTTGTACAACGCCTTGTCGGCGCGATCGATCAGATACGCGTAGTCGGGATGGCCATCGAAGGTCGCCACGCCGATGCTGGCCGTCACCTGCAGCGCGCCCGCCTCGGCAAGCATGAAGCGGTGCCGGCGGATTTCGGCATTGAGTTTTTCAGCGGCGGCCAGCGCGGCGCCGGGCCCCGTGTCCACCAGGACGACCAGAAACTCCTCGCCGCCATAACGGAACACGAAGTCGCTGGAACGACAGGTCTGGTGGACGACCTCTGCGAACTGGCGCAGGATCTGGTCACCGCCCGCGTGGCCATGCGCATCGTTGATGGCCTTGAAGTGATCGATATCCAGCAGCAGCACCGAAAAGCTTGACCGCTGACGCTGGGCCAGCGAGATCTCACGGCCGATGACGGACGGCAGGAAGCGCCGGTTCAGCACGTTGGTGAGCGGATCGCTGCCGCTCTCGATCTCGGCCACCAGGTCGAACAGGCCGTTGAGCAGATGCTTGATCCGCGCCACCAGCTCTTGCAGTTCACGAACCTGGTCCGGCAGCGATTCCTGTTCGTGGCCGCTGCCTTGCATCATCCGCGGCAGCACCGTGTCATCCAGGCGCGCCACGGCCTCCGTGATCTGGCGTAGCGCCGGCGCGCTTTCAAAGAGCACCGCGCCCTTGTGCTGCAGCCACAGACCGAACTCCGAGGCTGCCAGACGTGGCAGCGCCTGCTCCGGCGTCCGGTAATGCAGGCCGATCAGCACCGCCTGACTCCACTCCAGCAACGCGGCGCGTTGGCGCTCGCGTTCGGTCGAGATGTTCTGCCCCAGCGCGAAGAGGCGATAGGCCTCGTCGTTGCGCGCGCCGCGGTTGATGTCGCGCATGAATGCGCGGCTCATCTGCTCGATCGCCAGATCGAACAGGTTGCAGACGTATTGCGTGGCCACCGATGTCGCCATGCCATCCAGACCGCTTGCGCGCAGACGCTGCGCAATCTCGTTCTTCAGGATGCGGGCGCCTGCCATCACCAGATGGATCGGAATGTGGACGCGCGCATGGACCTCGCCGACCTTTTTCTGCGTGGCCAACAGCACGTCGATGTCGCCCTGGTCGCGCACACACAGCAGGCCCTTCAGCCAATGCGTCATGCCGCGATGCAGGCGGGTCGACACGATTTCATGCGAGAGCCGCGGGCCGGCCTCGGCATCGGCGAGCAAGGTGGAATAGAAGGCATCGACGAGCTGCGTGGCGTGGTCCGACACCACCGCCGCAACCTGGCCGCGCGTATCGGCGTCGACCGATTGATAGACCGCCTCCCAGGCCTGCGCGTTGGATGCGCTCAGGTAGCAATCCTGGCCGCCGGCCGCGTTTGCGGGGGCCGCCCTTGCGGGGGCTGCAGGAGGAACACCGGTACTGCTCGAAGACATAAGCTCATCCGCCCAAGAACGGCGTGCGCGCCTGGCAGCGGCGCGCGCCCGAAAAACCAGCGCGGATTATGCTTGAATTCACCGCGGCGGGGCCGCGCTTGCGGCGCCGCCAAGAACCGTTGACGTCAATCCAGGCCGTGGAAGACCGAATCGTCGGGACCGACATGCGACGGATGCTGCCACGTCACGTCACGCAGCGAATGCTGCACCAGCCCTTCCACCCCCAGCAGCACGGCGAAGATCGCCATGCGGATGGGAATGCCGTTATCGGTCTGGCGGAAGATGGCCAGACGCGGATCGTGGTTGAGGTCCACGCTGAGGTCGTTGGCGCCCGGGCGGCTGTCGCGCGGCAGCGGGTGCATCACGATGGTCTCGGGGCTGCAATAGGCGTCGATGATGGCGCGGTTGACCTGGAAGTCCGGCGTGTAGCCTTCGTTCTCTTCGTTGGCGAAGCGCTCCTTCTGAACGCGCGTCGCGTAGATGACGTCGGCGCCGGCCAGACCTTCGGCCAGCGAAGACTTCTGTTCGATGATGTTGCCGTTGCGGCTGGCCTGCTCGACGATGTAGGTCGGCATCTCCAGGCCCTTGGGCGAGATCAGCGAAAACTTCACGTTCTTGTACAGCGCCATCAGCTTGATGAGCGAATGCACGGTGCGGCCGTATTTCAGGTCGCCGACCATCGCAATGTGCGCGCCGTCCAGCAACTTACCCAGGCGCGAGAACTCGGTCAGGATGGTGTACAGGTCCAGCAGCGCCTGGCTGGGGTGTTCGCCCGGGCCGTCGCCGCCGTTGACCACGGGAATGTTCGTGGCGCGCGCAAATTCCGCCACCGAGCCTTGATCGGGGTGGCGGATGACCATCGCGTCTACATAGCCGCTCATGACGCGGCTGGTGTCGTAGATGGACTCGCCCTTGGCCATCGACGAGAACGTGAAGCCGGTGGTGTCGCACACCGAGCCGCCCAGGCGGCAGAAGGCGGAACCGAAGCTGACTCGGGTGCGGGTGCTGGCCTCGAAGAACAGGTTGCCCAGCACGGCGCCTTCCAGCACGCGCGAGACCTTCTGACGGCGCGCGATGGGTTGCATCATGTCGGCCACGCGGAACAGGTCTTCGACGGAGTCCCGGGTGAACTGGTCTACCGACAGAAGCTGGTTCTTGCCTTCAACGGCGATGCGATCACGCAGGGGACCGTCTTGTACGCTTTGCGTATATTTTTCCAGCAGCACACCGTTTTGCACGATTTCGCTGACAAAGCGCTGCACGACTTCCGGCATGGCGCGGAATTCCTGCGAACCTTCAGGCAGAAGCCAGGTATCAAGCGCCCGGCGCTTGACGCCAATGCGCGTGGCAAACACGTCGCGGGTGAGGTTGAGGCGGCGCATGGCGTCGCGCAGGAAGGCTTGCTGGGAGATGCTCATGACGGGCCCCAAAAAGAGGATTTATATACGCAGTGCGCATATTATTCCGACCATCTACACAAGTCCAATATTTTTGCGCACACGGGTTTACCCGCGTTTTTACCGCTGAGCGTAGGCCGCCGCCTGTGGTGCCGCCGTCACGGCCTGTCCGGCCGCGAACCAGCACGCCGCGCAGAAGGCCAGCATGCTGGCCACGAAGCAAATCAGCGCCAGCAATTGCGCGGGCCAGTGGCCTCGCGTCAGATGGCCGCTGTAGCCTTGCCGCAACAGGCTGACCTGCGCCAGGTACGCAAACGCCACCCCCAAGCCGGCCAGCACCAGACCGGCCAGGAAAAACAACAGGGGAATCTGCAGATCGGGCGCGGCGATGTCCGGCCCCACGATGCCCAATGTGAATCCGACCAGGATCAGGGCGGCACCGCCATTCAACCACCCCAGAAAACGAAACGCGCCGGCCAGCAGCGCGAACGACGTGCCGTTTGCGCGGAGCTGCTGGGCGCGGGCGTCCATGGATCAGCCGCCGGTCGCGCTACGGCACGTCGGCGTCGCGCTCTGTATCGACTTGCGCGCCGCCGCGATCTCGGCCTCGTCCCAGCGCCCTTCGCCCAGCACCGTCACGGTCACCTTGGAGGTAGCGGGACCATCGGCCTCCGCGGAAATCAGTTCGAGCACGGTTGCCGGCTGGCCGACCTTGTAAAGCTGGATTTCGTCCGGCGCGCCCTTCTCGCCCAGGCTATGGCGCCAGGCATAAGAGACGCCATAAGGATGGCTGACCTGCGTATGGCACGCGCGCACGTATTCACCGGCTCGACGGAATGCCGCCTGATAATTGGTGTCGACGCTGAAGGTTTCCTTCTTTGCGGTTTCCGACTCGTAGACCCCGGTGCTGGCGCATCCGGCCAACGTGGCCGCCAACGTGACAGCCACCCATACAGACTTGCGCATGATTCTTCCCGCCATTGCTATTCGGACTTTCGCGATTATGCCAGCGGCTGCAAAAAGGCCACGCCGAAAGTGCCCAAGTGCGGCACTTCCTGCGTGGCCTTGCGCCGTCATGACGGCAAAGGGCCTGATGCCCTACCGCTTTTCCGCGGCCCCTTCGATCTTTTCCCCGCCCCGCTGAATATCTTTGCCGGCCCCGGCGACGGTGTTGCAACCCGCCGTCAGCGCAGCAATAGAAAGCATCATGACGAGAAAGACTTTGTTCTTCATAAACATCTCCTGTCTGGGCATGGAAAAAACCGAACCCAGCATACCTCAAAGGCAGCCTCGGTGACACAAGCCGGTCACGTGTAACAACACCGACAAAAAACCGTCACCACCCTTACGCGCCGGTGACACTTGCGACGCATTCTCGCCTGTCGCGTATTTGCCGCCAATGGATTAGGATGCGCACATGACGAAGAAACAAGCATCACAATCCGCTGGCGCCAGCCCGCAAGGCTGGGGCTGGGAACAGCCCCAGTGCCGCGGACAGGCCGCCCTGGCGCTGTTCATCGACGACCTGCATCGCATATTGCAGACCCATGCCGCCGGCAAGCTGGCGGATAGCAGCACGCTGGCGGACGCGCAGGCCCAGGTCAATGAATTGCTGGCGCGGTACAACGAAATTTCTGCCGCTCCGGAAATTTTTCTGGGGCAGTCAGTCGAACTCAAAGAAGGCATCGACCGCAGCGGCGTAGCGCATACGGTGCCGATTTTCTCGCCGCGCCTGAAGCAGTCGCTGGTGTCGATGCTGGGACAAGGTCCGGGATGACAGCCCGGCAAGCGGCCCGGCTGGCGATCGCAGAGTACAGCCCCCAAAGGAAGGAGACTACAAGATGAGCACGGACAACGTTGTTGAGTTTCTCCGCCTGCTGTCCCTGGACGTCACGCTGGGCACCGCTGCCCAGCACG
Source organism: Achromobacter animicus (assembly GCF_040775605.1). Classification (NCBI taxonomy): domain Bacteria; kingdom Pseudomonadati; phylum Pseudomonadota; class Betaproteobacteria; order Burkholderiales; family Alcaligenaceae; genus Achromobacter; species Achromobacter animicus. The sequence goes on along the minus strand of NZ_JAYGJK010000001.1, from coordinate 1,768,112 downwards.
CCGCAAGCCAGGCAGACGCGCCGCTGGCCCTGGCCCGCTTGGCAACCTCACACGGTCTGCCGTGCAACGCTTCGGATTGGTCTTCCTTTGCACGCAACTGCCTGGACAACCTCGACCTGACCGAGGGCGACACGGGCATGGCGAACGCCACGATCTGGCAACTGGTGCAGGATCCCGCCCACGGCACCACCATTCCCGCCAGCGCCATCACCCGTGTGATCGGCATCATCTCGCAGCCCGAAGGCGAGCCGCCGGTGGTTGGTCACGTCGTCAGCGATCTGGCGCCCCGCGCCCCGATGAGCATGGCGCCGCACCCGACGGGTTCCTGATCTTCCGGGGCTCGCAGCACACTCAGGGATGCGGGTTCAGGACAGACCTTTCAAGCCTGTCCCTTTCAAAAAATCAATCACGCCGGCCGCGCCGCATGCGCCGCTGGCCATGCAGGCGGTCAGCAGGTAGCCGCCCGTCGGGGCCTCCCAATCCAGCATTTCCCCCACACAGAAAACGCCGGGCACGGCTTTGAGCATCAGCCCGGCCGTCAGTCCCTGGAACGCCACCCCGCCCGCCGTGCTGATCGCTTCGTCGATCGGGCGAGCTCGCCGCAACGTCAACGGCAAGGCCTTGATCCGCTGACCCAGGCGCTCGGGGTCCTTGAAGTCTTCGGCGCTGGCGTATTCCCGCAGCAAGCCCGCCTTCACCCCCGTCAGCCCCAGCCGGCTTTGCAGATGGCTTGACATCGAGCGGGCGCCGCGCGGATGCGTCACCGCCGCCATCACCTTTGCGTGCGGCCAGTCCGGTGCAAGATCCAGCATGGCCACGGCGCTGCCATCGGCCTCGATTTGGTCGCGCAGAGTTGCGGACAATGCATAGACGAGACTGCCTTCAATGCCCGTTTCGGACACGACGAATTCGCCCTGGCGGACAGGCCCACCGCAGGACATGGCCACGGACTTGACCGGCTGGCCGGCAAAGCGGCTGCGAAAATGATCGGACCAGTCCACGTCGAACCCGCAGTTGGCGGGCCGCAATGGCGCAACCGGCACGCCGTGCGCCTGCAGATCCGGCACCCAGGCGCCATCGGATCCCAGCTTGGCCCAACTGCCGCCGCCCAGCGCCAGCACGACCGCATCCGCTGAATGGCGCGCTTCACCGTCGGGCGTCGCAAAGCGCAGCAAGTCCACGCCGGGATTGTCACCACGCCAGCCAAGCCAGCGATGCCGCATATGAAACCGCACGCCCTGTCCGCGCAGCCGGGCAAGCCAGGCCCGCAACAGCGGCGCCGCCTTCATCTCCTGCGGAAACACCCGGCCCGACGAGCCCACGAATGTCTGGATACCCAACGCATGCGCCCAATCGCGCAGACCGGCGCCGTCTATCGTCTGCAGCCATGGCTGCACGAACGGGGCGCCGTCGCCAAAGCGGGCAAGGAAAGGCTCGGCGGGCTCGCTGTGCGTCAAGTTCAGGCCGCCCCGTCCAGCCATCAGGAATTTGCGTCCCACCGAGGGCATGGCGTCGAAGACGTCCACCTGCGCCCCGGCTTCGCTCAGCCTTTCCGCCGCCATGAGACCGGCGGGGCCGCCCCCGATGACGGTAACGCGTTTGGCGGACAGGCTCATGGCGCCGTCGCCTTCATGACGGGACGCGAGCGGGAAAAGGCGGAGAGCATGCGGGAGAAGTCGGAAGGAAAAGGGACGAAAGGACGGCGCAGCCACGGGACGCAGATTGTCTCACGGCGTCAGGGCGCTTCCCGCGAGCGCGCGTCGCATCTGCGCGTTCCCTTGTCCCGAAAGGCTCGCAGCGGCCATTTCTTGACCGCAGGCGCCAAGCCTATGTTTTTGCTGGAAAAATTTGATATACGCAGCAGCTATCCCAAGGGTTTTCCACAATCCCTGTGGGTAACTGCCGCGTTCTGGGGATGACGTCAGGCGCGTTCGGCCGCATGCATGGGGCCGGACCAGGGCTCGGCATCGAGCTGGAAACGCAGTTCCTGATATTCGCCGTCGACCGCGACGCTGCGCAGCAGGCCGGCATCTAGCGCCTGACCCAGCGCGCGGCGGCACAGGGTTTCGGGATCGTCCGGCAGCGACTGGAACACGCCGTCGGGGATGCGCAGCCTCAGCAAGGCAGAGGGATCGCCGCGGTCGGCCGGACGGCCGATATGGATGTGGGCGGGATACCCGTGCGGGCACCAGATGCCCACGTGGTACTTGCCCTCAGCGCCCGTATCAGCAACGTAGCCGGGATGATCGTATTTTGCGGTTCCCATGGACACTCCTTCTGTGCGGCAATGTAGCGCGCGTGGCCCATGGTAGCGCAGGGTTGCGGCCGTGTGCGGCCGCGGACACCCGGGAAACTCCGGACGCGAACCGGGCATGACCCAGCGCAATCGCCAGGCGAAAAAAAAGCCGCGACAATGTCGCGGCCTTTTTTACTGCGGTCTTGCAGGGTGCATTTGAAACGCGCCGCCGGGAGACCGGGTACTGCTTGAAACTGGTTGCGGGGGCAGGATTTGAACCTACGACCTTCGGGTTATGAGCCCGACGAGCTGCCAGACTGCTCCACCCCGCGTCTGATGTGTGAATCATACATCATTTTGAAATCTTGTGCAGCGCACCCACGCGAATGTTTCCGTTTTTCGACAGAAAACCGCGAAAAACATTGGCGACGTGGCGCAGGATCGTGCCAAGGCGCCCGGTGCAATTCAGGCAGATCACCTGCGCACTATCCAGCGCGGTGAGGCGCACCGCGCCGCCGTACGACACCCCGTGAACCTCGCCCGCGTTGAGCCGGGCCGGTACGACGCGATGCAGGCCGCCTGCGGCTTCCAGGCCGCTTGCCGCTTCCTCGACGCGCACGCTGCCTTCGACGCAGACAACGGCAGCGCCTGCGCGCAGGACGAAACTCCGGCTGGCGCCGGCGGGTAGATCCAGGCGAAGGCCTGGCGAGGCGGGGTCGGAATGCGGGGTCATGATGATCTCCAAAAGGACCATCACAGGCTACGCGCGCCCTGCTTTGCGCAACAGCCACAAAAATCGGCTTTCTGTACCGATGCAGAGGGTCGATTTTGTGGCTGTTATGGTGTACTTTGCCTGCATCTGTGCCTACCCACCGTCCAACCCCGGGGAGCAAGATCGGCGCATGGAACCTCAACCGCTGTACCTACGCCTGGCCAATCACTACCGGCGCGCCATCCAGACGGGCGTGCTGGCCCCCGCCCAGCGCATGCCCTCGGTCCGCACGCTGGTGCGCACCCATCATGTCAGCCTGTCCACGGCGCTGCAGGCCTGCCGCCAGCTCGAGGACGATGGCCTGATCGAGGCCCGTCCCCGCTCCGGCTACTTCGTGCTGAAACCTCGCCGCAACAGCATTCCGCCCGTGGCCGAGCCGGACATCCGCCAGACCCTGGGCGCGGCGCAGTATGTCGGCATCCACGACAGGGTTTCGGACTTCATCGCCAAATGTGAAGCGCACCCGGTCAGCGCCAACTTTGCGCTGGCCGCGGCGGTGCCCCAGGCTTATCCCATGGAGGCGCTCAAGCAGGCGATGACGCGCGCACTGCGGCAGTCGCCCGAGGTGCTGGTCAGCCCGGTACCGCCCCAGGGGCATCCTGACCTGCGCGGCGTGCTGGCCCGTCGCGCGCTGGCCAACGGCATCAACGCCACGCCGGACGACGTCATCGTCACGCATGGCTGTATCGAGGCCCTGAATCTGGCGCTGCGTGCCGTCGCCCGGCCGGGCGACACCATCGCCGTGGAATCGCCCGCCTACTTCGGTCTGCTGCAGATCCTGGAAAGCCTCGGCATGCGCGCGCTCGAGATTCCCACCAGCCCCCAGCACGGGCTGTCGATCGAAGCGCTGGACCTGGCCTTCCAGACGCACGGCAATATCCGCGCCGTCGTCGTCGTGCCGAACTTCCAGAATCCGCTCGGTTGCGTTATGCCCGACGCGCACAAGGCGCGGCTGGTGGCGCTGTGCGAGCGCCAGCAGGTGCCGCTCATTGAAGACGACACATACGGCGCACTGACCGACGACGACACCCCGCTGGCCGCGGCGAAATCCTGGGACGCCACGGGCAACGTCATCTATTGTTCGTCGATGCACAAGACGCTGGCCCCCGGCATGCGGCTGGGCTGGCTGCTGGGCGGCCGGTGGAAAGCCCGGATCGCCATGCTGAAGTTCGCGCAAAGCCGGCCCAACGAACCGCTGGCGCAGATCGCCGTGGCGGAGTACATGGGCTCGCGCGCCTACGATCGCCATCTGGCCCGGCTGCGGCGAGAACTGAAGACGCAGCGCGACCTGACCGCCGAGGCCATCGCCGCGCATTTTCCGCGGGGCACGCGGCTGAGCGTGCCGCAAGGCGGGATGCTGCTCTGGGTGGAAATGCCCGAGGGCGTGTCGGGCATGGACGTCTTCGAGGCTGGGCTGCGGCAAGGGATACGCGTGGCGCCCGGCGCGATGTTCTCCAATGGCGCCCGCTACAACCACTTCCTGCGCATCAGTTGCGGACAACGCATCACGCCGGAGATCTCGCACGCACTGGTGACGCTCGCGCGCATCGTGGAAGAAAGGACAGCATGAACGCGGAACTGCATCAATTCATCGCGGACTATGGCCTGTGGGCCGTGCTGGGTGGGACCTTCCTGGAAGGCGAAAGCGTGGTGGTGTTTGCGGGATTCCTGGCGCACCAGGGATTGTTCCATCTGCCCTACGTCATGCTCTGCGCGTTCGCCGGCTCGTTCATGGCGGATCAACTGCTGTTCCTGCTGGGCCGCCGCTACCGCGACCATCGCTACGTGCAGCGCATCCGCGCCAAGCCGGCGTTCGGCAAGGCGCTGGCGGCCATCGACCGATATCCCAACGGATTCATACTGGCGCTGCGCTTCCTGTATGGGTTGCGTACGGTGGGGCCGGTTGCCGTGGGCGTGTCCAAGGTGCCGGCCCTGCGCTACCTGGTGCTGAACGCCATCGCCGCCATGATCTGGGCGCTCTGCTTCAGCCTGCTGGGATTCGTGTTCGGCCGGACCATCGAAGCGCTGCTGGGACGCCTGCACGGCGTGGAAACCAAGCTGGCCGTGGCAGTAGCGCTCGGCGTGCTGGTGTGGCTGGCCTATCAGGTCTACGCACGCCGCCGCAAATAGCGGCGGGCGCGTTCAGAACACCAGTTTGCCGTTTGCGCGCTGCACATGGCGGCGGCGCGCGTTGCGGTACAGCATGCCGATGATGGGCAGCTTTGCAAGGCGGCGCAGGATCGGGTGACGCTGGTCGAAGTCGTGCCAGGCCTTGAAGCCATGGCCCATGCGCTCCCAGCTCTCCCTCGCCTCGGGGGAAAGCTTGCCGGGGTCAAATGCCGCCAGCTTTGCCGCTTCCGAAATGCGCGCCACGAGCGCGCGGTTCCGGCCTTCCAATGAATACTGATTCCGCATGGGGCCGCATATTACCCGGGCTTGGCCCGCCGTGGCGGCGCGCCGGTTGCGCGTTGCTTCGGCGCAATGGCGCCGCTTTTGACCGCCTCGCGCAAGCCGTTGTAATTGAAGGAGTTTGTGAATCTATGCCCGCGCTATCCCAAGGCTTGTCCACAGAACCTGTGGGTAACTGCCGCCGGGCGCATCACTTCAGGGCGGTCAGGACCATGTCACGCACGCTTTCGAAACCCGCGACGTATTGCGGATTCTCGGAACGCGCCAGCAGGCCGGAGTAATTCTGCTCCAGTTGCGCCTCGATGGCCTCGCGCAGGCCCGGCGAATTCTTCGCCAGATGCAGCATCGAGAGCAGCGTGGTATTGAGCGCGTCGATGCGCCCACCCTGATGCGAGATGGTGTGCACGACAACGGCGATCTGTTCCTGGATGTCCATGATGTAAGCCTCCTGGCGATGAAATCTGGCGCGAATCCTAGCATGGTGGCCGGGCGCGCCAGGGCTGACAGCAAGCGGCGCGCCTTCCCTGCCGCGGCTAGGCAAGCACCGGACGCGGCGCTAGCATGAAGCGTAGCCGCAAGAGGCACCGCGGCGCACGCCGCCGGCGCTGTCTCCGGGCGCCCGGCTCAACCGGAGCGCGCACATGAAAACGATCCAGAACTATGTCCCGCCAAGCGCCCAGTCGCTGCAACGGCTGCAAGACAGGCTGGGCTATCCCGACAGCAGAATGGCCGAGCTGGCCGGACTGGACGCCTCGACACCCTGGCCCAGTTATGTGGGCGGGCCGGAACCTCGCACGCTGGGCCGGCAGCGGCTGTTCTACATGATGGCCCGTCTGACGCTGGAAGAACCGGAATGGCAACGCGTGCTGGCCGCCATGCGTGAGGCCGGCGCGCATTTCGATTGCCAGGATCCGCACGGTGATGGCGCGGCGCCGCCGCCCGAACCGATGGCGGACGAAGAGCGCAAGTTCGGCATGCTGCTGGTCAGCCGCAACGGCTCGTTCCACGAAATGGAGCAACTGCGCGAGTTCGCCCATTTTGCGCACGAATCGGACGTCAGCCGCTTCGTGCACAGCGCGTTCTATGACAGCGACATCGACCTGTGCCGTTTCAGCTTTGCGGACCACGACGGCCTGGACGCCGCCAGCCGGGACCGCATCTTCGATGCCGCGCACAAGACCATCACGCGCTTCGAGTTCGACGGCCGCATCTATCACGGCGGCATTCCGCCCGAGTCCGACGGCTAGCGGCAACGCATTGACGCGGGCAGGCAGGCGCCTGTACCGTCGCCACTTCGCCTTCCCGCTCAACGCCATCGCTCATCGCATGAACGAACGACTTGACGCCATCGACCGGCAACTGCTGAGCCTTCTGCAGGCCAATGCGCGCGAACCCGCCGCCATCCTCGCGCGCAAGCTTGGGCTGGCGCGCACCACCGTGGTGGCGCGCATCGCGCGGCTGGAACGTGAAAGCATCGTTTCCGGCTACGGCGTGCGCCTGGGCCGGCTGCTCGAAGAGGCGGCGGTGCGCGCCTATTGCTTCATCAGCGTGCTGCCCAAGACGCCGGCCGCTGTGATCCGTGAACTGGAGCGGATGCCGGAGGTCGAGGAAGTGTCTTCGGTCAGCGGACCCTACGACTACCTCATCTTCCTGCGCTGCGAGACCCACGAACAACTGGACGCGCTGCTGGACCGTATCGGACTCATCGACGGCGTGAAGCAGACGCAGACCTCGATCGTGCTCAGTCGCAAGGTTGATCGGCGCAGCGCGGTTGCCGCTCCCTGAGCCGCCTCGCGCCCCTCGCGCGTCTTTCCGGCGGGCGCCACATGGTGGTGTAATGGGGCCTGTCGCGAATCCTGGATTTTTCATGCTTGCTCGCCTTGCCCCTGCCGCCGCCCTCCTCGTCCTGTTGACCGCGTGTTCCAGCATGAGCGAGGTCACGTCCGTCAACAAGGACCAATACAGCGTCACGTATAGCTCCGGCACGCAATTGCTGAGCTGGGTCGAGATCAAGAACCAGGCATTGCAGCGTGCCGACCAGCACTGCCAGTCGCTTGGCCGCAAGCTGGTCAAGCCCAGCGTGACGTCCAACCACGCCACCGGGCTGGGTTCCAAGCGCGCCACGGTCACGTTCGAATGCGCGCCTATCGATCCTCCCAAGAGCACCGCTCAGTAAGCGCCCACGGCCACCATTGTGAACACTCTCCTGCCTGTGGGCATCACCATGGGCGATGCCGCCGGCATCGGTCCCGAAATCGTCGTCAAAGCCTGTGCGCAGGGATTGGGCGCGCCCTGTGTGGTGTATGGCGATGCTGGCGCGCTGCGCCGCGCGGCGACGCAATTGGGCGCCCGCCTGGATATCACCGAGATCGCGGACATCAGCCAGGCCCGGCCGGTCGCGGCTGGTATCCAGGTGGTGGCTTGCAGCCCCATCCTGCCCGCGGACCTGCCGCTGGGTAAGGTCAGCGCCCTGGCGGGCCGCGGCGCCTACGATTATGTGTGCGCGGCCATCGACGACGCGCTTGCCGGACACATCCGCGCCATCGTGACCGCCCCGTTGAACAAGAAGTCCATGCACGAGGCCGGCATCGACTATCCGGGCCACACCGAAATCCTGGCGGACCGCTCCGGCACGCAGGACTTTGCGATGATGCTGGCCAACAATGAGCTGCGCGTGCTGCTCGTGACCATCCACGTCGCATTGGCCGACGTCATGGCGCGCATCACGCCGCAGGCCGAATTGACCGCGATGCGGCTTGCGGATCGCGCCTGCCGCCAGATGGGCATCGCGCAGCCGCGCGTTGCCGTCGCGGGTCTGAATCCGCATGCGGGCGAAGGCGGCAAGTTCGGCCGCGAAGACATGGACATCATCGAACCGGCCATCGCTGCCGCCCGCGCGGAAGGCATCGATGCCAGCGGCCCCTGGCCGGGCGATACCGTCTTCATGCGCGCCCGCCGCGGAGAGTTTGACATCGTGGTGGCGCAGTACCACGACCAGGGCCTCATCCCGGTGAAGTATCTGGGCCTGGACCACGGCGTGAACGTCACCGTCGGCCTGCCGTTCGTGCGCACCAGCGTGGACCACGGCACCGCATTCGACATCGCCGGCCAGGGCGTGGCCGACCACGCGTCGCTGGTGGAAGCGTTCGATCTGGCGCTGGCGATGACGCCTTGAGCGCGTAAAGATCCGCAGACTGCCTCAGCGCGCGGACGCTTGCGGCCTTCTCGCGACGGGTCCGCGACGGTGCGGGTCTACAATACGCCCCGTTTCCGGCGCCCCGCGCCGCCGCTTTTCCGTTCTTCCTCCCTTCCCATGTCCCGCCTCGTTCGACTTCTGCCCGACCGCTTCACCCTCTACCTGATCTGCACCGTCATCATCGCCAGCTTCCTGCCCGCCCATGGGCAAGGCGTGGTGGTGTTCGGCTGGATCACCAACGTGGCCGTCGGCCTGCTGTTCTTCCTGCACGGGGCGCGCCTTTCGCGCGAGGCCATCATCGCCGGCCTCACGCACTGGAAGCTGCACCTGACCATCTTCTCGGCCACGTTCCTGATGTTCCCGCTGCTGGGGCTGGCGCTGCAGCCCGTGCTGGAGCCGCTGGTCACCCCGGAGCTTTACCTGGGCATCCTGTTCCTGTGCTGCCTGCCTGCCACCGTGCAATCGGCCATCGCGTTCACCTCCATGGCGCGCGGCAACGTGCCCGCCGCGGTGTGCAGCGCGTCGGCCTCCAGCCTGCTGGGCATCTTCCTCACGCCCCTGCTGGTCGGTACGGTCGTCGCCAACGCCGGCAGCGCGCCGATCTCGTTCGACGCCGTCGGCAAGATCATGCTGCAACTGCTCCTGCCGTTCGTGCTGGGCCAGTTCGCCCGGCGATGGATCGGCGCGTGGGTGCACAAGCGCAAGGCCATGCTGAAGTTCGTGGACCAGGGCTCGATCCTGCTGGTGGTCTACACGGCGTTCTCCGAGGCCATCAATGAAGGCCTGTGGAGCAGCACCCCGATTCCCGCGCTGGTCGGCCTGGTCGTGAGCTGCGGCGTGATCCTGGCGCTGGCGCTGGGCCTGTCCGCACTGGCCGGCCGCATCTTCGGCTTCAGCATCGAAGACCGCATCACGCTGCTCTTCTGCGGCTCGAAGAAAAGCCTGGCCAGCGGTATTCCGATGGCCCAGGTGCTGTTCGCCGGTCACGCCGTGGGTGCTGTGGTGCTGCCGCTGATGCTGTTCCACCAGATCCAGCTCATGGTCTGCGGCGTACTGGCGGCGCGCTACGGCAAGCGCCCCGACGCCACGCACTGATCGCCGTCTCGTAAAAAAACCGCGCTGCTGCGCGGTTTTTTTTTGATGTGGCGATGTGCGGAATCAGTACATGTCCCGCGGCTGCGCGCCGGAGAAGTTCAAAAAGCGCGTGCTGGAACCCTGGAACGTCAGGCGCACCGTGCCGATCGGGCCGTTACGCTGCTTGCCGATGATGATCTCGGCCGTGCCCTTGTCCGGCGAATCGGGGTTGTAGACCTCGTCGCGGTAAATGAACAGGATCACGTCCGCGTCCTGTTCGATTGCGCCGGATTCGCGCAGGTCGCTCATGACGGGGCGCTTGTTGGGACGCTGTTCCAGGCTTCGGTTGAGCTGCGACAGTGCGATCAGCGGGCAATTCAGTTCTTTGGCCAGACCCTTGAGCGAGCGGCTGATTTCCGACACTTCGGTGGCCCGGTTTTCGCCGGAACCGTTGCCGGACATGAGCTGCAGGTAGTCGATGATGATGAGGCCAAGCTGGCCGCACTGGCGCGCCAGACGACGCGCGCGGGCGCGCACTTCCATGGGACTGAGCGCCGGCGACTCGTCGATGTAGACCTGCGCATCCTGCATGAGCTGCACGGCGTGCGTGACGCGCGGCCAGTCTTCGGCGATCAGCTTGCCCGTACGCATGCGGTGCTGGTCCAGGAGTCCCACGGAACCCAGCATACGCATGGCGAGCTGCACCGCGCCCATTTCCATGGAGAACACCGCCACGGGCAGGCCCTCTTCGATGGCGACGTGCTCTCCGATGTTCATGGAGAACGACGTCTTGCCCATGGACGGGCGGCCGGCCACGATGATCAGGTCGCCACCCTGCATGCCCGACGTCATCTTGTCCAGATCGGTGAAGCCCGTGGGCACGCCCGTCACGTCGGACGTGCTCTCGCGGTGGTAGAGCTCGTCAATGCGCTCGACGACCTGCGTCAGAAGCGGTTGGATCTCCTGGAAGCCGGCCGCGCCGCGCGCGCCTTCCTGGGCGATCTTGAACACCTTGGATTCGGCCTCGTCCAGCAGTTGCCGCGCTTCCTTGCCCTGCGGGTTCATGGCGGCCGACGAGATTTCGTCCGCGATCGACACCAGCTTGCGCAGCATCGCGCGCTCGCGCACGATCTCGCCGTACCGGCGGATGTTGGCGGCCGACGGCGTGTTGTGCGCCAGGGCATTCAGGTAAGCCAGCCCGCCGGACTCTTCGGCCTTGCCCGCGCTGACGAGGGACTCGTGCACGGTGATGACGTCGGCCGGGCGCGCCAGACCAATCAGGCGCGCAATGTGGTGCCAGATCAGCCGGTGGTCGTGACGGTAGAAGTCTTCTTCGAGAAGGACATCCGCGATACGGTCCCAGGCAGCGTTGTCCAGCAGCAGTCCGCCCAGGACCGACTGCTCCGCCTCGATGGAATGCGGGGGGACGCGCAGGTACTCGAGCTGGGAATCGGCGGGTGTGTTCATGGCTTCAATAGTAACGGCTGCAGGATATCCGCGACGCGGAAAAACCCTTGGATGTCGCGCGAGGGGAATCGGGCAAGGATGGGGCGCAGCGGCATGGCGATGCCGCACAGCGCGCGCGCCAGGCGCTTCAAGCGGGCCCTGACCTCGGGGTCGGGATTGCAGTCCAGGTAGACATCGAGCGCCAGCTTGCCCAGCGTGCGCGCATCTGCATCGCCCAACTTGCGCAGCGACACCAGCGAGGCCAGCATCTGGAACAGGTCATAGGCCTGCGCCAGCGGCCGCGACAGCGTCGCGCCGATGTTTTCCTCGAAGTCGATGCGCCAGATCTCGCCATCGCGCAGCGTAACGTTGCGGATCTGCGCCCCGCCATGCCACATGCCGCGGGCATGGAAAGCGGCCAGATCGGCCGCCGCGGCGCGCGCGAGCCACATGCGCGAGGTGGAGTCTTCGTTGCGGATGAGGTCCGCCAGGTCTTCGCCCACGAACTCCAGCACCAGCAGGTTCTGCTCCCGCCACCACACCTCGGGGACGCGCGACCCTGCTTCCAGCAACTGCGCCAGGCGCTGCCCTTCGTGGGCCAGACCGTTGCGCAACAGCACGCTGGGACGGGGAAACTCGCCCAAAAAAACCTTGCAGCCCACGGCGAGGAACAAGGCGCGCACGTAGCGCAGCACATAGCTCACGCTCTGCAGGATGCCGGGCCGGCGCCGCTTGATGATGCAGCGCACGCCATCTATCGTCACATCCCGCACCGAAGGTTCACGCGACGCATCCACGCTGTCGAGCCAGGCTCGCAGGCCGGGCGGCGCGTTGTGATGGACAGGCGGATGAGTCAAGAGGTCCTCTGGAATGACAGCGTAAAACGAGGGTGCGTCGCCGCGCACCATTCAGCACGACATCGGCACATGGCTGAAAAAAGAAAAAAAGCCGGCACGCGGGCCGGCTTCTTTTTACCGCGACTGCCGGATCAGGACAGTTCGCCTTCGACCAGAACCGTGATGTCGACCACGACGTCGGCGTGCAGGGCGACCTGGACCGGGTACTCGCCGATGGCCTTCAGTTGGCCATTGGGCAGACGCACTTGGGCCTTTTCGACGGCTTCGAACGAAGCCTTCTTCAGACCTTCGGCGATGTCGGCGTTGGTGACCGAACCGAACAGACGACCGTCAACGCCGGCCTTCTGAACGATCTTGAGCTGGTAGCCGTTCAGGCGCTCGCCCAGGGCTTGGGAAGCGGCCAGCTTTTCAGCCTGGACCTTTTCCAGCTCGGCGCGGCGGGCTTCGAATTCCTTCAGGGCGGCGTCGGTTGCGCGACGGGCCTTCTTCTGGGGAATCAGGAAGTTGCGGGCGTAGCCATCACGCACACGCACGACTTCACCCAGGTTGCCCAGGTTGACGACTTTTTCGAGCAGAATAACTTGCATTTCAGTGCCCCGGATTAGTTGTGGTTGTCGGTGTAAGGCAACAGAGCCAGGAAGCGCGCGCGCTTGATGGCGGTGTCCAGCTGGCGCTGGTAGATTGCCTTGGTGCCGGTCAGGCGAGCCGGGATGATCTTGCCGTTTTCTTGCACGAAGTCGCGCAGGGTGTCCAGATCCTTGTAGTCGATCTCTTCGACGCCGGCTGCGGTGAAGCGGCAGAACTTACGACGCTTGAAGAGCGGGTTCTGCTGCGTGAATTTGCGTTTTTCTTTGCGTTTTCCGAAGAAAGCCATGATATGTGCCTTTATGTTTGAGGGGACGGGGTCAATGCCCACTTCCCCATAACCTATCCGAATTCAGAAGGCGCTCTCGCACCCTGTGTCTCATTGCCTTCAGGCCACCTGCGGATCGCGTCCAGCGCTTCCGCTGATCTTGCGCGCCTGCTGCAGATGCAGCTTGATCTTCACCGAGTCCTTGCGGGCGGGAGCCAAAAACCCCTGCACCAGCAATTCAGACCCTAAAGCGGTGTTTCTCAAGAGCAGCGCCAGATCTCCCAGTGCCACGGCGGAAATCGTCAGTTCGACACGGCGCGGGTGGCCGGCTTCGATGACTTCCGACTCGTGCGCCAGCAGCATTTCCAGCGCTGGCAAACCGGCGGGTGTGTGGCGCAAAGGCTCGCATTCGAGAACGCGGGCGCTGAGTTCCAGCTTGTTCATCCTGCCTGGTACCGAGGGGACTTGATGCAATGAGCTCTGCGTGAGCCTGCTTACTCGGCCTGAGCCGGAGCAGCTTCCGCCGAAGCCTTGCGGGCTTCTTCGCGCTCGACCGACTTCATCATGATCGACGGGGTGGTCTGGGCCTTCTTGGTCTTGATGACCAGGTGGCGCAGCACGGCGTCGTTGTAGCGGAACGAGTGTTCCAGCTCATCCAGCGTGGCTTGGCCGCACTCGATGTTCAGGCAGACGTAGTGAGCCTTGACGAGCTTCTGGATCGGGTAGGCCAGTTGACGGCGGCCCCAGTCTTCCAGGCGATGGATCGAGCCGCCTTGGCCCGTGACCAGCGCTTGGTAACGCTCGACCATGGCGGGCACTTGCTCGCTTTGGTCGGGGTGAACAATAAACACTACTTCGTAGTGACGCATGAGTAAAACTCCTTGAGGATGTCTTGCTGGCCAAACGTCTTGCACCCGCGCTTTCCATCATGGGTGGATCAACATCGTTGACGTTTCGCCGCAAGGGGCAGCCCGCTACCCAAAAACCATGGGTGGTCGAGCAAGAAAGCTCTCGATTATCACCGATTGGGCGGTCGCTTGCAAGCCGGCGTAGGCTTAAGAAATAAGGGACGCGTTTCGGGCAGGTTCCTGCCCGCCAGTTGCAGGCAGGTCGGCGGCGGTGATCGCCCGCGGCCGGTTGACGGCACTGACCATGACGTAGCTGATGATCATGAGCAGGAACCAGGATCCCAGCTTGGCGATGGAAACGGCCTGCCAGACCTGCGTCTGGTTGGGATAGCGCCACGCATTGGCGAAGGTGCCGATGTTTTCGGCAAACCAGATAAAAAGCGCCACCAGCACGAAGCCCAGCAGCAGCGGCATGCGCCGGTAGACCTGCCAGATCCGGAAATACACCCACGTGCGCGCGAACAGGACGGCGGTCATGGCGAACAGCGCCCATCGGAAGTCCATCACGTAATGGTGCGCGAAAAAGTTCACGTAGATCAGCACCGACAATACGGCGGTCGCGGCCAGCGGCGGATGCGCACGAAAGCGGAAATCGAAGAGCCGCCACACGCGTGCCAGGTAGCTGCCCACCGCGGCGTACATGAAGCCCGTGAAAAGCGGCACACCGCCGATGCGCAGCACGCTGGCCTCGGGATAGATCCACGAGCCGGCGGCGGTCTTGAAGATTTCCATGCAGGTGCCGACCACATGGAACATCAGGATCACGCGCGCTTCGCTCCAGGTTTCCATGCGCAGCGCGAGCAGCGCGGCCTGGATGCCGAGCGCGGCGAGCGTCAGGAAGTCGTAGCGCGCCAGCGCGGCATCCTTGGGATACCACCAGTGCGTGCCCAGCAGCAGCGCGCACATCAGGCCGCCGAACAGGCACGCCCACGCCTGCTTCACGCCGAAGCGGAAGAACTCGTAAAGCGCCACGCCAAAGCGGCCGCGGCTCGCCAGATTGCTGGCCAGCCGCGCTTCCCATTGCTGCAGATCGGCGATGAGCGGCCAGTCGCTGGCCGCCGGGTGGCGCACGGGCGTTCAGCCTTCGACGACGGCGTAGGCCGAGTGGTTGTGAATGGACTCGAAGTTTTCGGCCTCGACGCGATAGCGCGCGATGCCGGGGTGCGCGTTCAGGCGGGCCGCCACGTCGCGCACCAGGTCCTCGACGAACTTGGGATTGTCGTAGGCGCGTTCAGTGACGAACTTTTCGTCGGGGCGCTTGAGCAGGCCCCACAGTTCGCACGAGCCTTCGTCTTCAATCAGGCGGATCACGCCGTCCATCGAGATGTCTTCATTCAGGATGGCCGACACCGTGACGTGCGAACGCTGGTTGTGCGCGCCGTATTCGGAGATGGCCTTCGAACACGGGCACAGGCTGGTGACCGGCACCTGGACCACGAGCTCGAATTCGACGCGGTCGGCCTGCGCGCGCGCGATCCACTGGACCTCGTAATCCAGCAGGCTCTGCACGCCGGAGATCGGCGCGGACTTGTTGATGAAGTACGGGAACGATGCCGTGATGTCGCCGCGTTCGGCATGCAGCAGCGGCAGCATGTCGGCTGCCATGGTGCGGAACAGCGCCGGCGTCATGGCCGTAGTGCGGTATTTTTCGAGCAGGGCCACGAAACGGGACATGTGCGTGCCCTTTTCTTCGGGCGGCAGGGCCACGGTCAGCGTCCAGCTGGCCACCGTGCCTTGCGCCGAGCCGTCGCCGCTCTGGACCAGCATGGGATGACGCACGCCGCGGATGCCAACGCGCTGGATCGGGATATGCCGCGTATCGGTGGCGCTCTGGACGTCGGGCATCACGATGGCGGGGTCGATCGGAGAATTCATTTCGGCTTACCTGTCCGGGCCGGCCCGCCATGGCGCAACGTGCTGGCCCAGTTGTCTTGAGAAGGGGCTAATTATCGCCCAGCCACGCGCAATGAGAAGGGGTAACCCCACGGCGCCCATGCGGGCGGGGCCGGAACAGTGTGTTTCATCCTTGCGTCCGAAGACGCATGTCCTCGGCCGCAAGGATCAGCCGGGATCAGGCCGGCCGGATCACTTCAACAGGTCGGCGTAGCGCGTGCGGATCGACTGCTCGATGCCCACGGCATCCAGGCCGAGCCCCACCAGCAGGGCCGATTGCTCGCCGTGGTCGATGAATTCATCCGGCAGGCCAAGCTGCAGCACCGGAATCAGCACGCCGGCGGCGCTCAGCACCTCGAGTACCGCGCTGCCTGCGCCGCCCATGATGCAGGCGTCTTCCAGGGTGACGAGCGCGTCGTGGCGGCTGGCCAGATCCAGGATCAGGTCGCGGTCGATCGGCTTGGCAAAGCGCATGTCGGCGACGGTGGCATCCAGCTTGCCGGCGGCGCCCAGCGCAGCCTGCACCAGCGTGCCAAAGCCCAGGATGGCGATCTTCTTGCCTTCGCGGCGGACGACGCCCTTGCCCAGTTCAACGGTATCGAGGCTCTGACTTTCAGCCGCGCCGCAGCCCGCGCCGCGCGGGTAACGCACCGATGCCGGACCGGGGTGCTGATAACAGGTCGACAGAAGCAGGCGGGTTTCGTTTTCGTCGGAAGGCGTGGCCACCACCATGTTCGGCACGCAGCGCAGGAAGGCGATGTCGTAATTGCCGGCGTGCGTGGCGCCGTCGGCGCCCACGATGCCGGCGCGGTCCAGCGCAAACGTGACGTCCAGGTTCTGCAGGGCGACGTCATGGATGAACTGATCGTAGCCGCGCTGCATGAAGGTGGAATAGATGGCGACGACCGGCTTCTGGCCTTCGCAGGCCACGCCCGCGGCGAACGTGACGGCATGCTGTTCGGCAATGCCCACGTCGAAATACCGCTGCGGGAAGCGCTGTTCGAATTCGACCAGGCCGCTGCCTTCGCGCATGGCGGGCGTGACGGCCACGAGGCGCGCATCCTGCTGCGCCGTGTCGCACAGCCACGTGCCGAACACCTGCGTGAAGGTGCGCTTGCCCGGCGCCTTCGATTGCTGGATGCCGACCGCCGGATCGAACTTGCCGGGACCGTGATAAAGCACGGGATCGGCTTCGGCCAGCTTGTAGCCCTGGCCCTTGCGTGTGACGACGTGCAGGAACTGCAGGCCTTCGAGGGCTTTCAGGTTCTGCAGCGTGGGAACCAGCGCGTCCAGGTCATGGCCATCGATGGGGCCAACGTAGTTGAAGCCGAACTCTTCGAACAGCGTGGCGGGCGTGACCATGCCCTTGGCGTGTTCCTCGAAACGGCGCGCCAGCTCAAGCACCGGCGGCACGTGCTGCAGCACCGCCCGCCCCACGTTCTTGGCCGTGGCGTAGAAGCGTCCGGACATCAGGCGCGCCAGATAGCGGTTCAGCGCCCCCACCGGCGGCGAGATCGACATGTCGTTGTCGTTCAGGATCACCAGCAGGTTGATGTCGGGCGTGACGCCCGCGTTGTTCATGGCCTCGAACGCCATGCCCGCGGACATGGCGCCGTCGCCGATCACGGCAATGTGCTGGCGCTGTTCGCCCGCATTGCGCGAGGCCACCGCCATGCCCAGGGCCGCGGAGATCGACGTGGACGAATGCGCGGTGCCGAAGGCGTCGTACTCGGATTCGCTGCGCTTCGGGAAGCCCGAAATGCCACCCTGCTGGCGCAGCTTGGCCATGCCGGCGCGGCGTCCCGTCAGGATCTTGTGCGGATAGGACTGATGACCCACGTCCCACACGATGCGGTCGTGCGGCGTGTCGAACACCTGGTGCAGCGCCAGCGTGAGTTCGACGGTGCCCAGGTTGGACGACAGGTGTCCGCCCGTTTTGGACACCGACTCCAGCACAAAGCCGCGCAGTTCATCGGCAAGCTTTTTCAGTTCGCGGCGATCCAGGCGCTTCAGGTCAGCCGGCGATTGAATACGGTCCAGTAAATCTGTCGTCATGCTTTTATGGGGTTCGTTGGCCCGGCCTACCAAGAAGGCCGGGCTGATCTCGGATCAGCGGTCTCGAAGAACGATGAAGTCGGCAAGCTGGGCCAGACGCGCGCCGGCGTCGCCCAGCGGCGCCAGGGCGGCCAGCGCCGCCACGCGCAGTTCCTCGGCAAAGGCCCGGGCTTCGTCCAGGCCCAGCAGGGACACGTACGTAGGCTTGTTTTCGGCGGCGTCCTTGCCCGGCGTCTTGCCCAGGCTGGCGCTGTCCGCGGTGACGTCAAGAATGTCGTCGACCACCTGGAACGCCAGGCCCATGGCCTGCGCGTAGGCGTCCAGCGCCTGACGCGATGCCGAGCTGGCGCCCGCCACGATGCCGCCCAACGCCACGCTGCATGCCAGCATGGCGCCGGTCTTCATGCCGTGCATCATCTGCAGTTCATCGCGCGACAGCGAGCGGCCGACGCTGAACAGGTCGATCGCCTGCCCGCCTGCCATGCCCTGGCTGCCGGCCGAGCGGGCCAGCGACTGGGTGGCCTGGACGATCAACGCCGGGGCGATCGGCATGGACGCGATCAGTTCGAATGCCAGCGGCTGCAGCGCGTCGCCCGCCAGCATGGCGGTGGCTTCGTCGAACTGCACGTGCGTGGTGGGACGGCCACGGCGCAGCGTGTCGTCGTCCATGCAGGGCAGATCGTCGTGGATCAGCGAGTAGGCGTGGATCAGTTCGACGGCGGCGGCCGCGCGGTCCAGCGAGGCCTCGATGGCAAGCACGCTGCCGCTGACGGGGCAGGCCTGCCCGGCGGCATAGACCAGGGCGGCGCGCACGCGCTTGCCGCCGCCGAGCACGGCGTAGCGCATGGCTTCATGCAAGCGGGCAGGCGCCTGATCCGCCGGGGGCAGCAGGTCGTCGAGCACGTCTTCGACGTGGCGCGCACGGCCTTGCAACCACTCGGAAAATGCGAGTTGAGTTTGCTTCATCGGTGTCTTATTCGTCGTCCAGCGCCGCGGGATCCAGCGGCCGCAGCAGGCCGCCTTCGAGGACCTTGACCTGCTGCTCGGCCTGCGCCAGGCGATCCTGGCACACCCGCGT
The DNA here is from genome assembly GCF_040775605.1 of Achromobacter animicus. NCBI lineage: Bacteria > Pseudomonadati > Pseudomonadota > Betaproteobacteria > Burkholderiales > Alcaligenaceae > Achromobacter > Achromobacter animicus. Next base: position 1,749,335 of record NZ_JAYGJK010000001.1, on the reverse strand, counting down.
GAGCGCCACGCCGCGCCGGTAGGCAGCCAGCGATTGCTCGAGCGGCAGCGATCCGTCTTCCATGGCCGCGACCAGTGATTCCAGTTCGGCCAGCGCCGTTTCGAAATCCTGGGGCAAGGGACGATCGTCGTTCTGCGGATCAGCTTGAGTGGGTTTGGCCAAACGGGCCTCCGGGGCACTTGGGGGTGGATTAATCCGTGAATTGTACGAGATAGCCAGGCGCGGCCCGGATGCGTCCCATGCCCTAGGCCTGCGTGCCCGCCAGGCCCGCCACCGCCGCCAGGAGCGCCGGGGCGACGTGATCCCGAAGATGCGAAGCCTCCAGCAAGCTGGCCGGCCCGCCGCAGCTCATGACGAAGACGCCTTCGCCCGTGATGGCCGTGAACGGCACGGCCACGGCATTGATGCCGGATTGCCATTCGCCGATGGCGCAGCAGCAGCCGGCCTGCGCCAGTTCGGCGCGCGCCCGCGCGATGGCCTCGGGCGCCGGCGCCGCCTGGTCCAGGCGCGCGAGGACGGCGTCGCACTCGTCTTCGGGCAGGCTGGCCAGGTACGCACGCCCCATGGCGCTGTCCAGCGTGGCGCGGTAGCCGACGGGCAGGCGCAGGTACAGCGCGGACGAGCCGTGGATCGCTTCGACGTAGGTCATGGCGTCGCCGTCGAAAGCGCCCAGCGCCACCGCGCCGCCGGTCTCGCGCGCCAGATCGGTCATGGACGCCTTGGCCAGTTCGCGCACTTCCAGGCCGGCAAGCAGGCCGAATCCCAGCGCCAGCACGCCGTAGCCGGGCGAGTACTTGCCGGTGTCGGGGTGATAGCGCAGGTAACCCAGTTCCGTCAGCGTGTAGGTGATGCGGCTGATGGTGGGTTTTGGCAGGCCGGTCAGGCGCGCCAGATCCAGGTTGCCCAGCGCAGCCACGCCGTGGCGAAAGCACCGCAGCACATCCAGGCCGCGCGCCAGCGCCGTGATGAAGTCAGGGGAATTGGCGCCCTCGCTCGCGCCAGCGGCCCGTTTGCGGCGGGCAGGCAGGCTCAGTTCAAGCTTCTGGTCCGGCTTGGACGGAGGGAGGGCAATGCGCTTGCCGGCAGAAAACGGTTGCATTTATATACGCTTCGTTTTTATAGTTTATTTCGAAAGACAGAATTAAATTCCATATTCCGGAATTTAAAACATCCAAGGAGACCTGGCAAGCGACGTCGTGAACGATATGCGCGTCAGCCAAGCCAGGCCCGGCGATCCACTCTGACCATGCGACTTCAAGGGGAAAACATGATTCGCAACAGCTTCAAACTGCTCGCCACCCTGGTGCTCAGCGCCGCCGCGCTGGGCGCCCAGGCCGATACGTATCCGTCCCGCCCGATCAAGGTGATCTCGCCCTTCCCGGCGGGCGGCGCCACCGACGTGCTGACGCGCGTCCTGGCCGAGCGGATGGCCAAGAACCTGGGCCAGTCCATGATCGTGGAGAACAAGGCCGGCGCAGGCACGTCGATTGGCGCGGCCTATGTCTCGCGCGAAGCGCCGGACGGCTACACCATCCTCATGGCCACCAACTCGACGCTGGTGACCAACCGCTATCTCTACAAGGAACTGCCCTACGACCCGGACAGCTTCGCCAAGATCGGCATGGTCGGCGTCGGCCCGCTGGTTCTGCTGTCCTCGCCCAAGCGGCCGTTCAACAGCACGCAGGACGTGGTGGCGTACGCCAAGCAGAATCCGGGCAAGCTGACGTTCGCGACCTTCGGCCCGGGCACGTCGTCGCACCTGGCCGGCGAACTCTTCAAGGAACGCGCCGGCATCGACATCCTGCACGTGCCCTTCAAGGGCGCCACGCAGGCCCTGCCCGCCCTGATCAGCGGCGACGTGGACCTGTTCTTCGACATGGTGGCGACCGGCATGCCGCAGGCTGACGCCGGCAAGGTCAAGGTCTTTGCGATCACGAGCCCCACGCGCCTGGCGACCGAGCCCAATGTGAGCACGCTGGCCGAGCAAGGCTATCCCGCGTTCGACATGACCGCGTGGTTCAGCTTCGTGGCCCCCAAGGGCACGCCGGCACCCGTTGTCGAGCGCCTGCAGGCCGCGCTGACCGAAACGCTGAAGGACGAAGCGGTGAAAAAGCGCCTGCTGGACATGGGCATCGACCCGCGTTCGGGCACGGCGGCCGAGCTGGACAAGCAGATCAAGACCGAGCAGCCCATCGTGTCGCAGCTCATCAAACAGGCCAACATCGTCCTGCAGTAAGCCTGCCTTCATGCCGGTTTCGTGACAAAACGTTCGCGGAGTGCCGGCCCGCGACCGGTGTGCCCGCGGCCCTGCCGCGAGCATGCCTTTCCCCCCGACAGCGCCCTCGCGGCCCTGTCGGTTTTTTACGCGCGGTCTAACCCCTGGATACAGAAATCGGCGTCACGTCGCTGCTAAGGTAAGGCGCAGTCGCCGAACCATTCCGGGAGCCCGATGCCTCAGACCGAAGACCGATACGCCCGCCTGGACTCAGCCCGCTGGCTGGCTGCGCTGGCCGTCGTTCTGCTGCACAGCGCCGCACTCATCGTCAGCGATCCCGCCGCCCACGGCCGCGGCGCATGGCTGGCCGCCAATCTGTACGACTCCGCCGCACGCTGGTGCGTGCCCGTCTTCGTGATGGTGAGCGGCGCCCTGCTGCTCGACCCCGACAAGCCCCAGGACGCGCGCCGCTTCTACAGCCGCCGTCTTGCGCGCATCCTGGCCCCGCTGCTGTTCTGGACGCTCTTCTACCTGGCATGGCGCACGGGGCTGGACTGGTGGGACGACGGCCGCATCGATTTTTCGTTCTGGCCGCGCAAGGTCGCGCAGGGCGAGCCTTACTACCACCTCTGGTACCTGTACATGATCGTGGGCCTGTACCTGTTCGCGCCGCTGGTCCGCGTGCTTTATGTGCGCAGCACGCCGAAGGCGCGCGCGCTGTGGGTCGTCGGCATCCTGGGCGTGGCGATTCTTGACGCCCTGTACCGCCGCGCGCTCGGCGCGCCGCATGGCTTTTTCCTGACGTGGTTCCTGCCTTACCTGGGCTACTTCGTCGCCGGCCGTCTGATCTTCGATGGCGAGATGCGCGTTCCGCGCCCGGGCCTGATGCTGGCCGCCACCGTGGCCGCGACCGCATTGGGCGTGACCGTCATGTCCAACGGCCACGTGCTGGACACCTACTTCTACGACTACTTCAGCCTGACGGTGCCGTTCATGTCGCTGGCTGCGTTCCAATGGATCGTGTCCTCGCCGCGATTGCCCAGGCTTGCAGCGCTGGCCCCGTTGACGTTTGGCGTCTATCTCATCCATCCCGTCTTCCTGGATGTCGCGCGCCGCGTCGGGGCTTTTTCGGGCCAGGACCGCGATGCGTGGGTGGTGCCGCTCCTGACGATGATGGTGTTCGCCTTGTCGGCCGCCAGCAGCTGGTTGCTCAGGCGTCATCCGGCCACCCGCCGGCTCGTCTGAAAGACCTACGGAATAAAGGGTTAATCGCGGTTTGCGCGCGGTCAAACCCACCCCGGGATTCACGCGAATGGCCTGCCCTTTTGCCACGGGCGTCGTACAAGCCCTTGGGGTACAATTCACGGCTTATTTGATCGGCCAGACACCGATTTTTCTTCGCGCCAGTACGGATTCAACCAGGCTCGAATTCACGAACAAGGCCCCCGGCAAACACCGCGAGGGACCTGGACTTGAACAAAAGCGCCTGGCAAGGCTCAAACCGTCCTGGCTTTTTTATCCGAGCGGAGGGAATCATGACCGACATCGGTCGGATGGCACATGTCGTGCCAGCTCGCACCCAGCTACCCGTCAGCGCTTATTTTGACGAAGCCCTCTTTGCCCGCGAGCAAGAACTCATTTTCAAGCAATCCTCGCTGTACGTCGGCCACCAGAAATTGGTGCCCGAAATCGGGGATTGGCGTACGTTGGTCCAGGAAAACGGAGGGCGCTCGCTGGTTCGCAACCAGCATGGCGTCGAACTCATCTCAAATGTCTGCCGTCACCGTCAGGCATTGATGCTTGGTGGCGAAGCCGGCAACGTGGCCGGCAACTGCAACACGCACGGCAACTTGAAGGCAACCGGCGGCAACATCGTCTGCCCGCTGCACCGCTGGACGTACAACAACCAAGGCGAGTTGTTGGGCGCGCCGCAGTTCGAAACCACGCCCTGCATGAACCTGCAGAAGTTCCGCCTGCGCGATTGCCACGGGCTGCTCTTCGAAGGCCCGCGCGACCCGGCTGCCGACATGGCGCCGCTGTTCGGGCGCCCCGAGTTCGACTTCGGCGACTACGTGCTGGACCACGTTGAAGTGCATCAGTGCAACTACAACTGGAAGACCTTCATCGAGGTCTACCTCGAGGACTACCACGTCGGCCCGTTCCATCCCGGACTGGGGCGCTTCGTCACGTGCGACGACCTGACCTGGGAGTTCAACGACTGGTACAGCCTGCAGAAGGTGGGCGTGCACAACGCGCTGGCGCAGCCGGGTTCGGACGTGTACAAGCAGTGGCACGACCGCCTGCTGTCGTTCCGCGAAGGCGACGCCCCCGACTTCGGCGCCGTGTGGGTCACGTACTTCCCGACCCACATGATCGAGCTCTATCCGCACGTGCTGGTGCTGTCCACGCTGTACCCGAAGGGCCCGCAGGAAACGGTCAACGTGGTCGAGTTCTACTACCCCGAGGAAATCGCTGCGTTTGAGCGCGAGTTCGTCGAGGCGCAGCGCGCGGCCTACATGGAAACGGCCATCGAGGACGACGAGATCGCCGAACGCATGGATGCCGGCCGCAAGGCGTTGATGCTGCGCGGCGTGAACGAGACCGGTCCCTACCAGTCGCCCATGGAAGACGGCATGCAGCACTTCCACGAGTGGTACCGCCGCATCATGCAGTCGGTGTAGTCCCCACCGCCTCAGCCCGCATGACAAAGGGCCTTGCGACATCCTTTACGGATCGCAAGGCCCTTTTTTCGTCCAGCGGCGTTGTGCGGTTCAGCGTCCGAGTTTAACGTCCAATAACGCCCGCCACCGTCCTTTCGCCGATCGCCAACCCCACCGTCATGCCGACGCCAGAGTGCATGACCGCCACCGTGGTGGCCGCGTCCACCGGAATCACGGAAAACGGCGCCGGTCCGTGCGCGCCGTAGACGCCTTGCCACCGCTCGACCACGCGCAGCCGCGCACCCAGCGCCTGCGAGGCCAGATCCAGCATGGCGTTGTCGACGGCTTCGTCGTTGAATGGCAATGCGTCCTGCCCGTACTGGTGCGAGTCGCCGATGATCAGTTCGCCGTACGGCGTGGGACTGATCAGCAGGTGGATGCCGTTTTCCAGCAGCATCGGCGTACGCGCCTGGATCACGCCGCGCAGCGTCTGCGCCGTCGGCAGGTCCGAGAACGCGCCGTAATGCACGCAGGACAGGCCGGTGAGCAGCGGCCGGTCCAGCGCGATGGGCGGGCCGTCGAACACCGCACGCAGCATCTGCAGGCGCGTGACCTCCAGGTTCAGCGGCGCGAACTGTTCGGGCAACAGGGTCAGGTAATCGTGGCCGGGACACACGAACACATGCGACGCCTTGAAGTCGCCCGCCGAGGTGCTGACTTCGCCGTTCTCCACGGCGCGCGCCAGGGTTCCCGTGATGAAGTCGATCCCCAGCGAGGACTGCAGATAGTGCGTGATGGCCGGCAGCGCCTCGCGCGAATAGATCTGCAGGTCATCGTGGCCGCGCAGCGCCAGGCAGTGGTGGGCCAGCTGGCCGTTGTACAGCGCCCCCACCTCGCGAGCCGACAGCAGGTCGGCACGGTACCCTTCCTGCCGCAGCCGCATGTCCGCGAATTCCCGCAACACGTCGGCCTCGTCGGCATTGCGCGCCAGCACCAGCGCGCCATTGGCACGCACATGAAAACCCGCCTTGTCCGCCAGATCGAGCCACAGCTCGCGGGACTGCTGCGCGTGCGACAGCATCGTGCCGGGCGCCTGGCCCGTCACGATGACCTGGCCGAAGTTGCGGATCGTCGCGCCGTGCGCCTGGCGGCTGCGCTCAATGACGGCCACGGACAGGCCGCGCTTGGCGGCGGCCCAGGCATGCGCGATGCCGAGCATGCCCGCGCCCACCACGATTACGTCGTAAGTCTTCATTTTTGAACTACTGCGAGAGGAATGTCGGGGAGACCCCCGCGGGTCTCCCGATGCGCGGCGGCGCGCTGCCGCCGCGGTGGGTCAGGGATTACTTCTTCTTCGGCTCGGACTTGCCGTCGTAGCGCTTCGTCCACTCGGCAATGATGCGGTCGCGGTTCGTTGCGGCCCACGTGAAGTCGTTCTTGATCATGCGCGAGGTCAGATCGGCCGGCAGGTTGGGATTGGCGGTCGCAATCGACGGGATCGCCAGCACTGCGAAGTTGGCCTTGTACAGCTCGTTGGCTTCGCGGCTTGCCGAGAAGTCAGCCAGCTTGCGGGCGGCGTCGAGGTTCTTGGTGCCTTTCATGATGGCGGTGGCTTCGACCTCCCAGCCCAGGCCTTCCGACGGGAACACGGCTTCGACCGGCGCGCCGTCGGCCTTCAGCTTGGCGGCGCGGTAGTCGAACGAGATGCCGATCGGGAATTCGCCGGCGGCAGCCATGTTGCACGGCTTGGAACCCGAGTGCGTGTACGAGCCGATGTTCTTGTGCAGCGCGTCCATGTAGGCCCAGCCCTTTTCTTCACCGAAGATCTGCAGCCAGGCGCTGACGTCCAGGAAGCCCGTGCCGGACGAGGCCGGGTTCGGCATGACGATCTTGCCGGCGTACACCGGCTTGGTCAGGTCCTGCCACGACGTGGGCTTGGGCAGCTTCTGCTTTTCGGCTTCGATCGTGTTGAAGCAGATGGCGGCGGCGTAGCCGTCCATGCCGACCCAGGCCGGTTCGGCCTTGGCGTCGCGCATGTTGGCGGCGATCTGGTCCAGGCCCTTCGGGGCGTAGGGCTGCAGCATGCCTTCCTTGTCCATCAGGCCCAGCGCCGTGCCGGCCAGACCCCAGATCACGTCGGCCTTGGGGTTGTTCTTTTCGGCCAGCAGCTTGGCGGCGATGATGCCGGTGGAGTCGCGCACCCACTGGATCTTGATGTCGGGGTTGGCCTTTTCGAAGGCGGCCTGATAGGCCTTGATCTGGTCGGCTTCCAGCGCCGTGTAGACGGTCAGCGTGGTCTCGGCCGAGGCGGCGCCCATCACGCCCGTCAGGGCGGCGGCCAGTGCAAGCAGCTTGTAGCGATTCATGAACAACTCCGTGAGTGAGCGGAAAAGCAGGGTGAACGAGGTCCCCACGGCCGGCGGCTGCCGGCTGCGGATCGTGGTGAGTCAAAGGTCTATGGATGGCCCGGGACGCCGGGCGGCAGCGTCTAGTTCAGGGACGGTCGCCTCGCGACAGTCGGGCTTCGATGTCGTCGACCACGGCCGGCAGGTCGGCCACCGTGTCGATCAGGTAGTGCGGACCGGCCGGATTCAGTTCCGCGCGAGCAGCATCGCGTGCCGCGTCGCGGGCGGGTTCGGAAAGGCCCTTGTATTCGTCCAGCGTCAGGCCCGCGGCGTTGCCGGACAGCAGCAGCCCCACGGTCCACATGCCGGCGCGGCGGCCCTCTTCGATGCCGGGCGCGGTGTCGTCGACCTTGATGCAGCCGGCCACATCGGACAGCCCCAGTTCCACTACATTCTTCAAGGCCATGGCGGGCGCGGGACGCGCACGCGGCACTTCGTCGCTGGCGACGATGCAGTCGGGCGTCAGGTCCTCGGTGGCGGCGCGTTCGACCACGCGGCCCATCACGCTGGCGGGATAGCCGGAGCACGATCCGATCTTCAGTCCGCGCGCGCGCAAGGCGCGCATCACGTCCGCGGCGCCCGGAATGGCGGCCGAGTACTGCGCCACTTTTTCCAGCTGCATCGGCAGAAAACGCTCGTAGATGGCGGTGACGTCGTCGTCGCTCGGCAAGCGGCCGAAGCGGGCCTGGTACTGGCTGGCAATGGCGGGCTGGTCGCACAGCGTGCGGATGTGATCCCACTTGCCCATGCCCATCGGGCCGCGCGCTTCTTTCAGCGACACGTCCATGCCGAACTGCGCAAACGCATCCACGAACACCTTGGTGGGGGCAAAGGAACCGAAGTCGACCAGCGTGCCGGCCCAGTCGAAGATCACCGCCTCTAGGCGGACGGGCAAAGGTTGAGCAGTCATGAAAGTCATCCTGGAAAAATGATCGGTCAGCGGGACGCCGGGCGCCGCCAGGCCTGGGTGCGCGCCACCAGGGCGCGGCTCGCCAGGTGCAGGACCAGCGCGGCGACGGCGGAACTGGCCATGATGACCGTGCACATGGCGGCGGCCGGGCCGATGAAGCCGGCGTCGTCCATGTTCAGCACGGCAACGGCGGCCAGCACCGTGGACGGGCTGTACAGAAACACCACCGCCGACACGGTCGTCATGGCGGACACGAACAGGTAGCGGGCCACGTCTAGCGCCGCGGGCAGGCACATCGGCAGCGTCACGCGCAAAAAGGTCGTCAGGCGCGGCACCTTCAGCGATGCGGAGGCGGCCTCGAACTCCGGGTCCAGCGCATTGAGCGCGGTGGCGGCCGTCAGGTGGGCGCTGGTATAGAAGTGCACCACCGTGCACAGCACGAGCAGCGGCATCGTGCCGTACAGCACGTTCAGCGGGTTCGACACGCTGTTGAAGAAGAAGATGTAGCCCAGACCCAGCACCAGCCCCGGCACCGCCATCGGCATCAGCGCCAGCATGCCGGCCGTGCCGCGCAGGCCGCGCGCCATCGTGCTGCGGGCCGGCACCTTCTCCATCATCCACGCGCCGACAAAGACCACCAAAGTTCCGACGAGCGCGGTGCAGAACGCGAGTTGCAGGCTGTTGCGCCAGGCGAGCCAGCCGCCGCCGTCCATATTGTCGAAGTCGTACGAACGCAGCGACATCGACAGGTTGTACGGCCACATCTTCACGAACGAGGCCCAGACCGCCACGCCGATGATCAGCAGCAAGAAGGCCGCCATCACGCCCGCCAGCGCCAGGAACGCCGCGTCGCGCCGGCCGTTCACGCCGGCCGCGTAAGGCTGCGCGCGGCCGCTCATCTGGGCGCCCTGACGGGCACGCAAGCGGCGGTCCAGCACGAAGGTCAGCAGCGCCGGCAGCAGGAGCAGGATGCCAATCGCCGCCCCCTTCGGAAAATTCTGCTGTCCCACCACCGCCTTGTAGGCTTCCATCGCCAGCACGTTGTAATCGCCGCCCACCACCTTGGGCACGCCGAAGTCCGTGACGGTCAGCGTGAACACCACGCAGCAGGCCGAGAACACCGCATAGCGCGTGCCGGGCAGCGTGACCGTCATGAAGGTGCGCCACGGCCCCGCGCCCATGGCGCGTGCGGCGTCATACAGGCGCCCATCTGCCAGCGCCAGGCCGGTCAGCAAAATCATGAGCGCATGCGGAAACGTGTAGAAGGCCTCGCCGACGACGATGCCCCAGAAGCCGTAGATGGTGGCGCCGCCGGTCAGGCCCTTGAGCAGGCCCTGATTGCCAAGCAGGTAGACCAGCGCGATGCCGGGCAGCAGCGACGGCGCCAGCAGCGGCAGCAGCGCGATCGTGCGCAGCAGACCCTTGCCCGGCAGGCGGGTGCGGGTGAGGCCATAGGCAAAACCGTACGCGCACGGCACCACCAGCAGGGTCGTCACGACGCCCACGGCCAGGCTGCGCCCGACCATGTCCATGAAGCCGTCGGCGCCGATGATGCTGGTGATGACCGACACACCCGCCCAGCCGCCGTCGGTGTCCGTCACGGATTTGAGCAGGATCGCCGCCAACGGCAACGCCAGGAATATCAGAAGGCCGAGCGCCAGGCCGCCCTGCCCCAGCGCCAGACCCAGCGCGCCGATCCAGGCGGGCAACGGGCGGCGTCCCAAGGCGGGCAGCGGCGCGGCGGCGGATGTGGGGATCGCGGGCGCGGCGGAAACCGCGGCGGGCTGGCCAATGGCGCGGGAATTGTTCACGGCCGGATCAAGCGTAGGCGCGTATCGCATGGCGCGGCAGCTCCACCCAGCAGCGGCCGGCAGCGTGAGCGCCCAACAGGGCGTCTCCGGTTTCAGGGGACACGATGGAATGGACCGTCGCGCCGGGCACGCCTTCCAGGCGCAGGGCGAGGCGATAACTGCGACCCAGGAACACGCCATCCAGGACGTCGGCCAGCATGGCGTTCGGCGCTTCCGGCTTGGCCATGGAAACGCGCACGGCCTCGGGCCGCACGAAAAGCTTGCCCGAGCCAGCGTCCAGCGCGGCGTCCACCGCCAGCTCCTGGCGGCCCACGCGGGCGCGGTGGGTGTCGATGCGTTCAAACGGCAGCCAGTTGGCCTCGCCCACGAAATCGGCGATGAAGGCCGATCCCGGCTGACGATACAGTTCGCGCGGCGTGCCGTACTGTTCGATGACGCCGCCGTTCATCACGGCGATGCGGTCGGCCATCACCATGGCCTCTTCCTGGTCATGCGTCACCATGAGCGTGGTGATGGACAGGCGCTTTTGCAGCGCACGAAGTTCGATGCGCAGGTGTTCACGCACCCGCGCATCCAGCGCGGACATGGGTTCGTCCAGCAACAGCAGGGACGGCGACGGCGCCAACGCGCGCGCCAGCGCCACGCGCTGCTGCTGGCCGCCCGATATCTGGCCGGGGTATTTGTGCGACGCGCCCGCCAGACCCACCAGCGTCAGCATTTCCTCGACGCGGCTGGCGACGTGGCTGCGGTGGGCGCGCTTGCCGCTCAAGCCGTAAGCCACGTTCTGGGCCACGGTCAGGTTCGGAAACAGCGCATACGACTGGAACAGGATCCCGTAGTCACGCGCCTGCGGCTCGGCATGGGAGATGTCGCGGCCCGACAGCACGATGGTGCCGCTGTCCTGGCGCTCCAGCCCGGCAATCGCGCGCAGCAGCGTCGTCTTGCCGCAACCCGACGGCCCCAGCAGACACACCAGCTCTCCGGCGCGGATATCCAGCGACACATCGGCCAGCGCCGTGTGGGTGCCGAATCGCTTGACGAGATTCTGCACGGAGAGAAAGGCGGTATCGCGTTGGGGCATGAGGCCTCCGGTCTGGGAACGAAGGCAGTATGGAATCGGCGTATTGAGCGTTTATGACACTTCGCGCAAATGCAGTAATAAAAACATCAAATTATTTTGGTGTACTGGCGGTCTTGCGCATTGCGTCCAATCCTCGCCCCCGATCGTGCTCGTCGCCGAACTCAAATCCTTCTATGCCGTGGCCCGCTGCGGAACCGTCACCAAGGCCGCCGCCCAGCTGGGCGTGAGCCAGCCCACGGTGACCGGGCAGTTGCGTCAGCTCGAATCGCGCTACGGCATCGAACTGTTCCACCGGCAGGGGCGCGGCATGCGGCTGTCGGACGCCGGGCAGAACCTGATGCCGATGGTCGAGAAGCTGGTGCAGCAGGAGACCGAGATCGACTTCCGGCTGCGCGACGCGAGCGATCTGCGCGAGGGCAACCTGCGCATCGGCGCGACCGGCCCGTACTACATCATGGACACCGTGCGGCGCTACAACCAGCGCTATCCCGGCATCGACCTGACCGTCACGATCGGCAATTCGCAGTCGATGCTCCGGGCGCTGCAGGATTATCGCATCGAGATTGCCACGTCTTCCTTTCTGATGGATGACAAGCATCTGTACCGGCGCAAGATCGCCGCGGACCCGATCCGCGTGGTGGTGCACCGGACACATCCGCTGGCCCGGCGCGGGCAGGTGCGCCTTGCCGATCTGGCGGACTATGCGCTGCTGCTGCGCGAGCCGGGTTCCATGACGCGCCACCTGACTGAAGAGGCGCTGCAAGCCGCCGGCGTCACCGTGCGCCGCACCCTGGAGATTGGCAGCCGCGAGTCGATCCGCCAAGCCATCCTATGCGAACTGGGCATCAGCCTGATCCCGTCGCGCGAAATCCCGTCCCACCCCGATCTGGCGGCCCTCGACATCGAAGACGCCGGCATCGTGATGAATGAGTACCTGTACTGCCTGCGCGAGCGCCAACCGGTGCAGCTTATCGCGCGCTTTCTGGAGATGGCGCCGGCAGCCGGCTGACCGTTGCGGTCACTGCCCGCCTCTTCCCCTTGCGGCCACTCAGGAGACAACCATGGCCTTGACCCTGCAGGATATCGAACAGCTTTTCCTGGAACGCGGGCACCGTTCCTATCATGGCGAATCCGTCAGCCATCTGCGGCACGCGCTGCAGACGGCGACGCTGGCCGAACAGAACGGCGCCAACGCCCATCTCATCACGGCGTGCCTGCTGCATGACCTGGGCCACCTGATCGCCGACCGGCCCGGCACGCCGACGCTGCGCGGCATCGACGACAAGCATCAGTATTTTGTGCTGCCCTTCCTGCGCGGCTTGTTCAGCGCCGCCGTGCTGGATCCCATCCGCCTGCACGTCGAGGCCAAGCGCTACCTCTGCTATGTCGAGCCGCAGTACGAAGCGAGGCTGTCCGAGGATTCCCGCCGCAGCCTGGCACTGCAGGGCGGCAGTTTCGACGCCGGCCAGGCGGTGGACTTCGCCAGCATGCCTGGCGCGCCCGACGCAATCCGCCTGCGGCGGTGGGACGACATGGCCAAGGTGCCGGGGCTGGCGACGCCGCCGCTCGATCACTTCCTGGAAATCGCCGAAAGCGTGTCCGGACGCGTCAAGCTGGCCGCGGTCTGGTAACTGCCCGCCCGCGACTATGAAAAAAGCCAGGGTGTACGCCCTGGCTTTTTGTCGTTCATTCGCCCTTGGCCACCGGCCGGGCGGGGTCGCTGCACCATTCGCTCCAGGAACCCGGATACAGGCGGGAACCGGACAGGCCGGCGATTTCCATCGACAGCAGGTTGTGGCAGGCGGTGATGCCCGAGCCGCACTGGTGGACGATGGACGCCGGATCGCGCCCCGCCAGAAGCGCCCCGAATTCCGCGCGCAGCGCGTCGGCTGACTTGAAGCGGCCGTCCGGCTGCAGATTTTCGCCGTTCGGGCGGTTCAACGCGCCGGGGATATGGCCGGCCACCGGATCCATCGGTTCCACTTCGCCGCGATAGCGATTGGCGGCGCGCGCGTCGATCACGGTGAAGGCCGGCTGGGCGATGTTGGCCAGCACCGTCTGGGCGTCCACCGTGCCGGCCAGCGGCGCGCCTGGCTCGACCGGCTTGCCCGGCTGCACGGCGGGCGCCGCGTCGTGGCTGACGGGCAGGCCAGCGGCCGTCCAGGCTTGCCATCCGCCGTCCAGCACGGCGACCTGGTCATGGCCCAGCCACCGCAGCATCCACCACAGGTGCGCCGCATACATGCCGCCGCTGGCGTCGTACGCCACGACCAGCGTGCTGGGAGTCACGCCGTGGGCGGCCATCAGCGCGCCGAACTGGGCGCGGTCCGGCAGCGGATGGCGGCCGTTCTTGCCCGTCTTCGCGGCGGCCAACTCGGTTTCATGATCCAGGTAGCGGGCGCCGGGAATGTGGCCCGCGTCGTAGGCCTGGCGGCCCGCCGCGTGGTTGGTCAAATCGTGGCGCACGTCGAACACGCGCACGTCGGGCGTATCCAAACGCGCGGCCAGGTCAGCGGCGGAGATCAGGGTCGTCGTCATGCGAGGGGGCTCCTGTGGAATTCGGCGGATGCTGGGTTCAGACCGGCTTGGGATCGCGCATGGTGCGCCACACCGACAGCAGGCCCGCGAAGATGATGAGGCCCATGCCGGCCCAGGCCACGACGTCCAGATGGTCGCCCCAGAAGCCCATGCCGATCAGCGCCGCAAAAATGATGGTGCTGTACTGCAGGGCGGCGGTCAGCAGCGCCGACCCCATGCCGAACGCCCGGGTCATGGCCAACTGGCCAAACAGCCCCGCGACGCCCACGCCCAGCAGCGAAAGATAACCGGTCCAGTCCGCATAGCCCCAGCCTTCAAACGCCAGTCCGGCGCCGCTGGACGCACACACCGCGACCGAGAAGAACAGCACCGTGCGCCATTCGGGTTCGCCGATGCGGCCCAGCTGGCGGATCTGCATCATCGCGATGGCGGACATGGCGCCCGCCCCCATGCCGAGCAGGGCGGCAAGCCACTGGTCTTCGTTGATGCTGGGCCGCAGCACGGCAATCACGCCCATGAACCCCAGCGCCACGGCCAGGATCCGCACCGGATCACGCTGCGCCCCGCCCCACCCCAGCATCCAACAGGCGATGAACAGCGGCGCCGTGTAGTTCAGGCTGGTGGCCGTGGCCAGCGGCAGATGGGAGATGGCAAAAAAGCCCAGCCACATCGACGTGACGCCGGACAGATTGCGCCAGATGTGCAGCTTCCAGCTCGTGGGAATGATCGACTGGCGGCCGGCGCGCGCCCAGATCAGCAACAGGATCACCGACGGCAGGCCGCGAAAGAGCACGACCTGCGGCAGCGACGCGCCGTGTTCGGTGCCGAGCTTCACGAACGACCCCATGATGGCGAACATGGCGGACGCCACCAACATCCAAAGTGCCTGCATGCGGGTCTACGCTAAGGGAAAAGGGGGGAAGGAATAAGGGAAAGCGATACTATACTCTCCGTCACCCGGAGCGGAGCCGGCGAGTCGGGGAACTGGCGAGGCCCCGCGATGTCGAAATCCGGGTATTTGCCGCTCGCAGAGGAATAAAAAAACATGAAACGCATTGTTCTGTTCGTCATCACCAACCTGGCCGTCATGCTCGTGCTGTCGGCCACGCTGCGCATCCTGGGCGTGGACCGTGTCATCACGGCCAACGGGATCAACTTCAACGCGCTCCTGATCTTCTCGGTCGTGGTCGGCTTCACCGGCGCCATCATCTCGCTCCTCATGAGCAAGCCGATGGCCAAGTGGAGCACCGGCGCGCAGGTGCTGGACCCCAACGCGCCCCGCAACCAGCGCGAAGCCTGGCTGGTCGACACGGTCCACCAACTGGCCGACCGCGCCGGCATCGGCCGCCCCGAAGTCGCCATCTACGAAGGCGCCCCCAACGCGTTTGCCACCGGCGCGTTCAAGAACGACTCGCTGGTCGCCGTGTCGACGGGCCTCCTGGAAAGCATGTCCGAAGAGGAAGTCGCAGCCGTGCTGGCGCACGAAGTCGCGCACATCGCCAACGGCGACATGGTCACCCTGACCCTGATCCAGGGCGTGGTGAACACCTTCGTCATCTTCCTGGCGCGCGTGGTCGGCTACTTCATCGACCGCGTCGTGTTCAAGAACGAACGCGGCATCGGCCCGGGCTACTTCGTCACGGTGCTGGTCTGTGAAATCATCTTCGGCGTCCTGGCCTCGATCATCGTGGCCTGGTTCTCGCGCCAGCGCGAGTACCGCGCCGACGCCGGCTCGGCCCACCTGATGGGCGCCCGCGAACCGATGATCCGCGCCCTTGCCCGCCTGGGCGGCCTGGAACCGGGCGAACTGCCCAAGTCCTTCGAAGCGTCCGGCATCACCGGCAAGGGCGGCCTGGCAGCCATGTTCGCCTCGCACCCGCCGATCCCGGCCCGCATCGCCGCGCTGCAGAATGCGCGCGTGATCTGACCGGCCCCGGCCCTTGGCCGCGAAAAAGCCCGCTTCGGCGGGCTTTTTTGCGTACGTATCAAGCACAAGTGCGTGGATGGGAGGCCGCCACCCAGGCCGCGCTCAGCACTCGACGATATTCACCGCCAAGCCGCCCCGCGCCGTTTCCTTGTACTTGGTCTTCATGTCGGCGCCGGTTTCGCGCATGGTCTTGATGACCGAGTCCAGCGACACGTAGTGCTGGCCGTCGCCGCGCAGCGCCATGCGGGCGGCGTTGACGGCCTTGACCGAGGCCATGGCGTTGCGCTCGATACAGGGAATCTGCACCAGTCCGCCGACCGGGTCGCAGGTCAGGCCCAGGTTGTGCTCCATGCCGATCTCGGCCGCATTTTCAACCTGCTCCACCGACCCGCCCAGCGCCGCCGCCAATCCGCCGGCCGCCATGGAACAGGCCACGCCAACTTCGCCCTGGCAGCCCACTTCCGCGCCCGACAGCGACGCGTTGTACTTGTACAGCAGCCCGATCGCGGCGGCGGTCAGCAGGAAGTCGCGCACGCCATCGCGGTTGGCGCCAGGCACGAAGCGATCGTAATAGTGCAGCACCGCCGGGATGATGCCCGCCGCGCCGTTGGTGGGCGCGGTGACCACCCGCCCGCCCGCGGCGTTCTCTTCGTTGACGGCCATCGCGTACAGGTTCACCCAGTCCATGACGGACAGCGGGTCGGACAGCGTGCGCTCGGCGCGCTGCGTGAGATTGCGGTACAGCTCCGGGGCACGGCGGCGCACGCGCAGCGGACCGGGCAGCTCGCCGTCCGCCTCCGGATAGTTGATGCCACAGCCGCGCGCCACGCAGTCCTGCATCACCTGCCAGATCCGGTCCAGCCCGGCGTTGACCTCCGAGGCTTCGCGCCAGGTCAGCTCGTTCTGCATCATGATCTGCGCGACGGTCATGCCGTTTTCCTGGCACATGGCCAAGAGCTCGCGTCCCATGCGGAACGGGTACGGCAACTGGTCGTGCGCGGCGATGACCTGGCTGTTGGACGCGCCCGCCGTGACGACGAAGCCACCGCCCACCGACAGGTAGCGCGCCTCGCGCAGGCTCTGGCCGTCGGCGTCGAAGGCGTGGAACTTCATGCCGTTGGGGTGTTCGGCCATGGCTTCGCGGCGGTAGAACATCAGGTGTTCCTTTTCCACGAAGGGCACCGGGTACTTGCCCAGCAACGGCAGTTGGCGGCTGGCGCGTACTGAGGCGACCATGCCAGCGATGGCAGCCGGATCGACGGTGTCGGGCGCCTCGCCCATCAGGCCCAGCAGCACGCCCTTGTCGGTGCCGTGGCCCTTGCCGGTGGCGCCCAACGATCCGTACAGTTCGGCCCGCACGCTGGCGACCCGTGGAATCAGACCGTCCCGCTCCAGGCCCTGGGCGAACAGCAGCGCCGCCCGCATCGGACCCACGGTGTGGGAACTTGACGGGCCGATACCCACCTTGAACAGATCGAAAACGGAAACGGCCACGCCAAACTCCAAGACATCCACAAATGATCAGGCAATGATACGCGTAGCTCCGGGCGCACGCAGCAAAGCCCCGCCGGGCGTATCCTGTATCTTCGCGCCGGGTGTCAAAGCCCGGCGGGGCATGCGATCATTACAGAATTATTACTTGTCATAAAAAGAACGGAAAAACGCCTGGATGTCTGGACTCATTACCCTGCTTGACTTCGCCGGCTACGTGGCGCTGCTGCTTTGGGGCGTGCACATGGTGCAAACGGGCGTCCAACGCGCGTTTGGTGCGGCACTGGGCGCGGCGCTGGGGCGCGCCCTTGGCACGCGGCTGCGGGCATTCTTTGCCGGCCTGGGCATCACGGCCGCATTGCAGAGCAGCACCGCCACCGGCTTGATGATCACCGGCTTTGCCGCGGGCGGAGTCGTGGGCCTGGTGCCCGCGTTGGCGGCCATGCTGGGCGCCAACGTCGGCACCACGCTGATCGTCCAGCTGCTGTCCTTCGACCTGACCGAGCTTGCGCCGATCCTGATCCTTGCCGGCGTCTGGATGTTCCGGCGCTACCCGCCGGGCCGCACCCGCGACCTGGGCCGGGTCTTCATCGGCCTGGGCCTGTTGCTGCTGTCGCTGCACCAGCTCGTCGAACTCTTTGCCCCTTTCCAGACCGCGCCCATGCTGGGCATGGTCCTGGACGCATTGGCGACCCAGCCCGTCGCTGCGGTGCTGCTGTCCGCGGCATTCACCTGGGCGGCGCACTCCAGCGTGGCCGTGGTGGTGCTGGTGATGTCGCTGGCCAGCCACAACATGGTGGCGCCGCATGTGGCATTTGCGCTGGTGCTGGGCGCCAACCTGGGCACGGCAATCAACCCGATGATCGAAGGCGTGACCGGCGACGACCCCGCCGCCCGCCGCCTGCCGCTGGGCAATCTGCTGACACGGGTGCTGGGCGTGCTGGCCGGCCTGCTGCTGCTACCGCTCCTGCAGCCCTGGATGAGCGACCTGGCGCGCGACCCCGCTCGCGCGGTCGCCAACTTCCACACCTTGTTCAATGTGGTCATTGCCCTGGCCTTCCTGCCGCTCCTGACGCCGTACGCCGCCCTCCTCACCCGCTGGCTGCCCAAACGCGCCGACCCGAACGACCCGTCGCGGCCCCAATACCTGGACGAATGGGCGCACGACGTGCCGGCCGTGGCGCTGGGCAACGCCGCGCGCGAAGCCCTGCGGATGGCCGACATGCTGCAGACGCTGCTGCTCTACGCGCGGGCGGGCTTCAAGCGCGACAACCGCCACCGCATGGTTCAGGCGCGCCAGCTCGACGGCGCGCTGGACAAGCTGGAGAACGCCATCACGACGTATCTGGCGACGCTGGACCAGGAAAACATGACCCGCGACGACATCCAGCGGCTCGACGACATCCTGGCCTTCACCAGCAACATCGGACACGCTGGCGATATCGCTCATCACGGGCTGCTCAGCCACGTCGCCAAGTTGCGTAAGCAGGGATGGACGTTCTCGCCCGAGCAACGTGCCAGCCTGGACGACACGCTGGGCCAGCTCATCGCCAACCAGCGCACGGCCGCCGCCCTCTTCGTGAACGACGACCTGCGCCAGGCGCGTTCGCTGGCCGGCGAAAAGGCGCGTTTCCGCACGATCGAAACCCAGGCGGCCGACACGCACCTGCAGAAGATCAAGTCGGGCCAGGTCGACGCGGCGGAAGTCGGTGCGTTGTATCTGGACATCCTGCGGGATATGAAGGGCATCAACTCGCATCTGGTGGGCGCGGCGGCGTATCCGCTGCTGGCGCGTCACGGCGAGCTCTTGCCCAGCCGCCTGCGCGAAGCGGGGAATTAATAGCCCCCACGCCGCGCGCGCTTCGCACGCTTGCTGCCCCCCGAGGGGGCGGCCCCGCCTTCGGGCGGCCGGGCGACGGGGCTAGCGTCCTAGCGGCCCTGCATAAAAAAAGCCGACCCGCGGGTCGGCTTTCTTCTGCGAAGGTCACATCCGGTGGGCCCCTTTCGTGGCTAGGCTGCCCCGCCTCACAAATACCGCTTGAACCACTCCAGCATCCGCGCCCAGCCATCCTTCGCGGCCTCCGGGTGATAACTGGCGCGGTAATCCGCCAGGAACGCATGATCGGCCTCGGGATACACCACAATGTCGGACTGCTTCGCCGCAGCGTTGCCGGCGGCCAGCTTCGTCTTCATGGCTTCCACATCAGACAGCGGAATGCTGGCGTCGCGCCCGCCGTACAGGCCCAGGACGGGACCATGCAGCTCGTTTGTCACATCCAGCGCGACTCGCTTGATGAGCGGCCCGTGGCCCACGCTGAGCTTGCCGTACCAGGCCACGCCCGCCTTCACGTCGGGATTGTGCGCGGCGTACATCCACGTCAGGCGCCCGCCCCAGCAGAAACCCGTCACCGCCACCCGGCGCGGGTCCCCGCCGTTGGCGGCGGCCCAGGCGACGCTGGCGTCCAAGTCGCCAAACACCTGTTCGTCCGGGACCTTGCTGACAAGTTCGGAAATGAGCTTCGGGATGTCGGTGTAGGAGGATGCGTCGCCCTGGCGCTGATACAGATCGCAGGCGACGGCCAGATAGCCGGCCTTGGCGACCCGGCGGCAGATGTCCTTGATGTGTTCATGCACGCCAAAGATTTCCTGGATCACCAGCACGATCGGCAGATCGCGCTTGCCCTCCGGCGCCGCGTAGTAGGCATCGATGGGGCCACCCGTGACGGGTAGCTGGAAATCCCCGTGGACGAGGCCCTGCGTGTCCGTGTGGATCACGGTGGGGGCGACATTGCCTGCGGCGGTGGAAAAACTCATGGAGAACTCCTTGGTTGGGGTCGACGAAAGCCGGCCATCCCCACCGCCGTGCCAGCGCTAGTGCTGGTGGCCGTGCTCCGCATGCGGCGCGCCATGGTCATGGCCGCCATGGTCGTGCCCGTGGTGCATCAGGGTCGTCACGCTGTAGATCAGCGCCACACCCACGCCGACCAGCAGCAATTGCGGGACGGCATCGGACAGGGATACCCGCTCGTGCATCTGCGGCATCAGGTCGGCCACCGAGATGTACAGGAAGCTGCTGGCGGCAACCACCAGAATGTACGGCGTCCAGTCCTGCGCCTGCTGCAGCACGAAGTAGCCTATTATGCCGCCGACCGCTGAACACAAGCTGGTAAAGAGAATCAGCGCGAAGGCCCGGCGGCGGCGCAGGCCGGCATTGATCAGAACGACGAAGTCGCCCAGCTTGTGCGGTATCTCGTGGATGATGATCGACGCCGCGGTCAGCACCCCCAACAGCGGATCGGTGAGAAACGCCGCGGCGATCAGCACGCCATCGCACAGGTTGTGCAGCGAGCTGCCGATCAGGATGAGCATCCCGCCGCGCCCCGCCTCGTGCCGGTCGTGACCCTTGTGATGGTGATGGCCGTCGCCTTCGTGGTGATGGCTGTGGCGCAGCAGCGCAATCTTCTCCAGCACGAAGAACCCGATCAGCGACGCCAGCATCAGCCCGAAGAGCACATGCGCGTTGCCGACGCCGGTCTCGAACGCTTCGGGCAGCAGGTGCAGCAGCGCGACCGACAGCAGCACGCCCACCGACAGGCTCACCATGTGATGCAGGTATTTGGCAAAGACCTTGTACGCGAGCCAGCTCGCGATGAGGACAGCAATAAGGCCGCCGGTAATGGTGGCGAGCAAAACCCAGAGCAGCAGCATGGAGGGGGGAAAAGATCAGGCGGGGGGAAGCGCAACATTATATTGTTGCAATCCAAAAACCGGAAATGGGCCGTCCGAAGACGGCCCGGGGCGCTCTGTCCCTTTAGTGCGCCTGTTCCCAGTTCTTGCCCATGCCCACTTCCGCGACCAGCGGCACCCGCAGCGTCGCCACGTTGCACATCAGGCGCGGCAGCGCCTCCTTGACCAGTTCCAGCTCCTCGTCCGGCGCTTCCATCACCAGTTCGTCGTGCACCTGCATGATCATGCGCGTCTGCAGCTTCTCGGTGTCGAGCCAGTCCTGCACCGCCACCATGGCCATCTTGATGAGGTCGGCCGCGGTGCCCTGCATGGGCGCATTGATGGCCGCCCGCTCGGCGCCCTGCCTGCGCGGCCCCGAGGCGCCGCGGATTTCCGGCAACTGCAGCCGCCGTCCAAAGACGGTTTCCACGTAGCCCTGCTCGCGCGCCAGGCGCCGCGTGTCGTCCATGTACATGGCCACGCCGGGATAGCGCGCAAAGTAGCGGTCGATGTAAGCCTGCGCGGCGTCGCGCGTGATGCCCAGGTTGGACGCCAGGCCGAACACGCCCATGCCGTAGATCAGGCCGAAGTTGATGGCTTTGGCGGCACGGCGCTGATCGGTGGTCACGGCGTCCAGCGGCACGCCGAACACTTCGGATGCGGTGGCGCGATGGATGTCTTCACCCGCCGCGAAGGCGCTTTGCAGATTCGCGTCGTCCGAGACGTGCGCCATGATGCGCAACTCGATCTGCGAATAGTCTGCGGACAACAGCAGGCCGCGCTCGGCAATGAACGCCTCGCGCACCCGACGCCCGGCCTCGGTGCGGACCGGAATGTTCTGCAGGTTGGGATCCGACGACGCCAGACGCCCGGTGATGACGGCGGCCTGCGAATAGTGCGTATGCACCCGTCCGGTCGCCGGGTTGATCATGCGCGGCAGCTTGTCCGTGTAGGTGGACTTCAGCTTGGACAGCCCGCGGTAGTCCAGCAGCACCTGCGGCAGCGGATAGTCCAGCGCCAGCTTGCTCAGCACTTCCTCGTCCGTGGACGGCGCGCCGCTCGCGGTCTTGCGCACCACCGGCAGCTGCATGCGGCCGAAGAGGATCTCGCCAAGCTGCTTGGGGGAATTCAGGTTGAACGGCTGGCCGGCGAGTTCATAGGCCTTTTGCTCGAGCTGCAGCATCTCCTGGCCCAGCTTGTTGCTCTGGCGGCCCAGTTCGGCGGCATCGACCTTCACGCCGTTGCGTTCGATGGTGGTCAGCACGCCGGACACCTGCATTTCCAGGCGATAGATGCGTTCCAGCCCTTCGTCGGCAGCGACCATCGGACGCAGCACCTGATGCAGTTGCAGCGTGAAATCGGCGTCTTCGGCCGCGTAATGCCCGGCCTTGTCCACCGCCACTTCGTCAAACCCGATCTGCTTGGCGCCCTTGCCGCAGAGGTCCTCGTAGGACACGCCGCTGCGTCCCAGATAACGCTGCGCCAGATCGTTCAGGCCCACGCCGCGATGCGATTCCAGCACGTAGGCCTGCAGCATCGTGTCTTCGGCGGCGCCGGCCAAACGGATGCCTTCGTTGGCGAACACGTGCGTGTCGTACTTGGCGTGGTGCAGCAGCTTGGCCCGCGCCGCGTCTTCCAGCCAGGGCTTCAAACGGGCCAGCACTTCATCCTTGGGCAACTGGACCGCACCGTCGGGCCCCCGGTGCGCGACCGGGATGTAGCAGGCCACGCCGGGCGCCACCGACATCGACAAGCCCACCAGCCGGGCCTGCATCTCGTCCAGCGACGTCGTCTCGGTGTCCAGCGCAACCAGCGATGCCTGCTGCATCAGTTCCATCCAGGCGTCGAACGCCGCCCAGTCGGAAATGATGCGGTAATCCAGCGTGGCGGGCGCGGCGGGCGCCTCGTGCGCGACGCGCGCATCGCCCGCGGGCACGCGCTCGACGTCACCGGTCAGGTCGCGCAGCCACGTGCGGAAGCCGTAACGTTCGTACAGCTCGGTCAGCGTGGCGTCGTCGCGCGGGCGCGGCGTCAGGTCGTCCACGCTGTCGATGTGGCCGGTCAGATCGCAATCACACTTGACCGTGAGCAGTTGGCGCGTCAACGGGAAATTGGGGATGGCTTCGCGCAGGTTGTTGCCGGCCACGCCCTTGATGCCATCAGCGCCTTCGATCAGCTTGTCAATCGAGCCAAATTCCGTAATCCATTTGGCGGCCGTCTTGGGCCCGACCTTGGTGACGCCCGGGACGTTGTCGACCGTGTCGCCCACCAGCATCAGGTAGTCGACGATACGCTCGGGAGGCACGCCAAACTTGTTCACGACGCCGGCTTCGTCCAGGACCTCGCCGCTCATGGTGTTGACGAGCGTGACGTGGCTGTTGACCAGTTGCGCCAGGTCCTTGTCGCCCGTAGAGACGATGGTGTGAACGTCATGCTGCGCGGCACGATGTGCCAACGTGCCAATGACGTCATCCGCCTCGACGCCTTCGATCGCCAGCACAGGCCAACCCAAAGCGCGCACCGCGCGGTGGATGGGATCGATTTGTGCTGCTAGGTCCTCAGGCATAGGGGGACGGTGCGACTTGTATTCCGGATACAGATCGTCCCGAAACGTCTTGCCGCGAGCATCGAAGATACATGCGGCATACTCTGCCTTATGGTCAGATACAAGCTTGCGCAGCATATTGACCACGCCGTAAAGCGCACCTGTCGGTTCGCCTTGCGCGTTGCGCAAATCGGGCATAGCGTGGAAAGCGCGGTATAAGTAACTTGAACCGTCGACCAGTAATAGCGTTTTTTTCATGGTTACAAAGGCAGATATGGATACACCCGCCGGCAAACAAATTCCGCTGATTATGTCAGAGATAAGGACGGCGGCAGACAAGCTCGCTCACATCGGGCCCGCAGTCAGCGTTTTCGGTAGCGCACGAGTCAGCCGTAATTCCCCGTACTATGAAACCACCATCGCGATCTCCGCGGCGCTGGCAGAAGCTGGCTTCGCAGTCATCGCGGGCGGCGGCCCCGGCATTATGGAAGCCGCCAACAAAGGTGCATTTGAAGCAGGAGGCACGAGCATCGGGTTGAACATCAGCCTGCCGCACGAAGCCCACAACAACGAATTCCAGACCATCAGCCTGTCCTTCGAGTACTTCTTTCCTCGCAAGGCAGCGTTCTTCATGCACAGCTTCGCCTACGTGGCGATGCCCGGCGGCTTTGGCACGCTGGACGAGCTCTTCGAAGCGTTGACGCTCATCCAGACGGGCAAGGTGCCGCCGGCGCCGATCGTGCTGGTCGGCAGCGAGTACTGGTCGGGACTGGCCGAATGGCTGGGCGACCAGGTGCTCGGCAACGGCATGATCGCCGCCCACGACCTGGATCTTTTCATCATCGAAGACGACCCCGTCAAGGTGGTGCGAAAGGTCGTGGAATTCCACGAACGGGTGATGTCCGCCGAACAGTACGCCCCTTCCCTGCCCGCCTGACACGGCACCCGTGCTGCGGACAGGGCGTCGCCCGCGCTTGTCCGCACGCACCGCCACTTTCAGTCAAGGCGCTGCCTACGTCATCGCCTTGACGATCGCCTCGCGCGCCAGCCCCACGAACTCGCTTTCGCCGGGGCGGGCAGCGAGCAACCTGAATTCCACCGATGGCAACGCCGGCAAGCCGGGCGCCTGCAGCCGCGCCATGCCCGCACCCAGCGCCGATTCGTTCAGGCACGCAACGCCCAATCCCGCGGCGACGGCCAACTGCAGTCCCGCGACGCCGGACGCCACGTGCGATACCGCATACGGTACGCCGCGGCGCGACAACATCCGCTCAACGTATTGGCGCAGCGCGCAGGTTTCCGGCAGCGCCAGCAACGGCAAGGGTTCGGCCAGCGGCGGCGTCACGCCTTCGGCCGCCATCCAAAGCAGCGGTTCACGCCGCAGCAGCGCGCCGTCCGCCCGGCCGCGCGTCGCGCCCCGCTCCTGGATGACCATGGATATGCCGACGTCGATCTCGCCGCGCTCGTAAGCCGCTTCGATCGCGCCGCTTTTCATGATGGTGACGTGCAGCCGCACCTGCGGATACTGCTCGTTCAGGCGGCGCAGCAGACGGGCGACGTCCCCCGGCCGGAAGTAATCGGTGATGCACAGGCGCAGTTCGCCCCGAAGCGCCACGCCGCGCAGGTCGCGGTAGGCCTCGTCGCTCAGGGCCAGGATCGTGCGCGCATGCGCCAGGAGGCGCTGACCGGCCGGCGTAGCGCGCACGCCCGCCTTGCCACGCACCAGCAATGGCTGCCCCGCCCTGTCCTCCAGCTTGCGCATCTGTTCACTGACGGACGATTGCGACAGGAACACCTTGGGCGCCGCGGCCGTCAGGCTGCCCGCGTCCAACACCGCAACCAGCGTCCGAAGCTGGTCCAGGTCGAATCCGCTCATGATTTATCCACCGGCTAAGTCGATGGATGGAATCGTAATTTCCCGCTTTTCCGATGTCAACGCGCTTCCTACACTGGCCCTATACCTACCCAACCGGAGAGCCGTCATGCCTCACATCGTCATCCATCGTTCCGGCACGCCCGACGCCGCCATTGACCAACGCATCGTCGAATCCGTCGCCAGACTGACCCAGTCCGTGCTCGGCAAAAAGCTGCCCGTCATCGCCATCACGCTGCAGCACATTCCGCACGAACTCTGGTTCATCGGCGGGCGTCCTTTGTCCGAACAAGGCAAGAACGCATTCCACCTGGACATCAGCGTCACGGACGAGACCAACACCAAGGCCGAGAAGGCGCGCTTCATCAAGGACGTCTATGCCGCGTTCCAGGAGATCCTGGGCGAACTGCACGAGTGCTCGTACGTCCATGTGATCGACGCACGCGCGGCGGCCTATGGCTATGGCGGGCGAACGCAAGAGTACCGGCACCAGCACGGCGCGGTATAGCCGGCGGCCGCAGTGGTTGCAAAACAAAAAAAGCCGCGCACCCGAAGGTGCGCGGCTTTTCATTGATCCGGCGACCAGGCGGCGACTGCCGCCTTCATGCTCAGACCGCGGCTTCGCGCGCGGCGCGCTTGCGCTCGTTTTCGAGCAGGTAGCGCTTGCGCAGACGAATCGACTTCGGGGTGATTTCCACCAGTTCGTCGTCGTCGATGAATTCCACGGCGTATTCCAGCGACATCTGGATCGGCGGAACCAGGCGCACGGCTTCGTCGGTGCCCGACGCGCGCACGTTGGTCAGCTGCTTGCCCTTGATCGGGTTCACGACCAGGTCGTTGTCACGGCTGTGGATGCCGATGATCATGCCTTCGTACAGCGCATCGCCCGGGTTGACGAACATGCGGCCGCGATCCTGCAGCTTCCACAGCGCGTAGGCCACGGCGTCGCCGTTGTCCTGGCTGATCAGCACGCCGTTGCGGCGTTCGCCGATGGAGCCTTCCTTGATCGGCGCGTACTCGTGGAAGATGTGGCTCATCAGGCCCGTGCCGCGCGTCAGCGTCAGGAATTCGTTCTGGAAACCGATCAGGCCGCGGGCCGGGATCAGGTATTCCAGACGCGTACGGCCACGGCCGTCCGGCTGCATGTCCTGCAGGTCGCCCTTACGACGGCCCAGCTCTTCCATGACGCCACCCTGGTGCGCGTCTTCGACGTCAACGGTCAGCGACTCGAACGGCTCGCACTTCACGCCGTCGATTTCCTTGAACACCACGCGCGGACGCGACACGGCCAGCTCGTAGCCTTCGCGGCGCATCGTTTCCAGCAGAATGGTCAGGTGCAGTTCGCCACGGCCCGACACCTCGAAAACCGTGTCGTCGCCCGTGTCGCGCACACGCAGCGCCACGTTGGACTTCAGTTCGCGATCCAGACGGTCGCGCACCTGGCGGCTGGTCACGAACTTGCCTTCGCGGCCGGCCAGCGGCGACGTGTTCACCATGAAGTTCATGGTCAGCGTCGGTTCGTCGATGCGCAGCATCGGCAGCGGTTCCTGGTTGACCGGATCCATCACCGTGCAACCGATGCCCAGGTCTTCAATGCCGTTGATCAGCACGATGTCGCCGGCTTCGGCTTCGTCCACCACGACGCGCTCCAGGCCATGGAACTTCAGCACCTGGTTGATGCGGCCGCGGCCGCCTTGACCATCGGGACCGAACTTGTAGGCCACTTCCATGCCCGGGCGCATACGGCCACGGTTGATGCGGCCCACGCCGATCTTGCCGACGTAGCTGTTGTAGTCCAGCGAAATGATCTGCATCTGCAGCGGGCCGTTGGGATCGTCCTCGCGCTGCGGCACGTGTTGCAGGATGGCTTCGAACAAGGGACGCATGTCGCCCTCGCGCACATCCGGCGTCAGGCCGGCGTAACCGGACAGACCCGATGCGTACACGACCGGGAAGTCCAGCTGCTCGTCGGTGGCGCCCAGCTTGTCGAACAGGTCGAACGTGGCGTTGATGACGAAATCGGTGCGGGCGCCCGGACGGTCGACCTTGTTGACCACGACGATCGGCTTCAGGCCCAGGGCCAGTGCCTTGCGGGTCACAAAAATGGTCTGGGGCATCGGGCCTTCGACCGCGTCAACCAGCAGCAGCACGCCGTCGACCATGGACAGCACGCGCTCGACTTCACCGCCGAAGTCGGCGTGGCCCGGGGTGTCGACGATGTTGATGTGGGTGCCTTCGTACTCAACGGCACAGTTCTTGGCCAGAATCGTGATGCCACGTTCCTTTTCCAGGTCGTTCGAGTCCATGACCCGTTCGGTCAGCGCCTGGTTTTCGCGGAAGGTGCCGGATTGGCGCAGCAGCTGGTCGACCAGGGTGGTTTTTCCGTGGTCAACGTGGGCGATGATGGCGACGTTGCGCAAGGCGCGAGTCATAGCGAGTCCTTTAAGGTCAGGGTGGAGGGCAGCAAGCCCTCCGGCAATTCGTTCAGTGCAAGCAATGCCTGCTTGGGGTCTGGCATGGCCTGCAAGGCTTCCAGTTCAACGGCGCGTTCCAGAGAGAAGGGCCCGACGTGCGTGCGCCGCAGCGCCGTCAGGTGGGCGAAACAGCCCAGCACGCGCCCGATGTCCTGGGCCAGTGTTCGGATGTATGTGCCTTTACTGCAAGCCACATCGATCTCTGCCTGCGTCCCGGTCAGGGACAACAGCTCGATGCGGTATATCGTGATCTTGCGCGGCGCCCGCTCCAGCTCGATGCCCGCGCGGGCGTACTCGTACAGCGGCTTGCCGTCGCGCTTGAGCGCCGAGTACATCGGCGGAATCTGCTCGATGGTGCCCGAGAAACGTGACAGTGCATCGCGCAGCGCCTGTTCCTCGACAACAAAACCGGGTTCGGCAGTCGCGGTGACGTTGCCCGTCAGGTCGCCGGAATCGGTTTCCGATCCAAATTGCAGCGTAGCGCGATATGCCTTGTCGGCGTCAAGCATCGCGCCGGAAATTTTGGTGGCGCGGCCCATGCAGCACACCAGCAGGCCGGTGGCAAAAGGGTCCAGCGTGCCGGTGTGGCCGGCCTTGGCCGCGTCCATGGCGCGTTTGGCGCGCTGCAAGGCGTGATTGCTCGACAAACCCACAGGTTTATCAAGCAACAGCACACCGTCGAGCGCAAGCCCGCGTCGTTTAGCCATCGTCGAAATCCGGAAAAAATGAAGCAGTGACGACAGCCCGATCAGGACTTGTCTTCAGGCTCGTCGGGTACGCCCGAGTGCGGGCCAGGGCGGTTTGCGCGGTCGATGAGGATCGACATTTCGATGCCACGGGCGACTTGCTCGTCGTGGAAGAAGCGCAAAGTGGGGACGGTGTGGATGTGCAGAAGCTTGTAGAGCTGCGAATGCAGCCAGCCGGCCTTCTCGTTCAGCAAGGTGGTGGCGGCTTCGGGCTCGGCGCCCAAAACCGTGAACCACACCTTGGCATGCGCGTAGTCGGTCGACAGTTCCACACCCGAAATCGTGATCAGTCCAGCGCGTTTCGTGTCGATTTCGCGCTGGATGATCCCGGCCAGATCCTTCTGGATCTGGTCGGCCAGCCGCAGATTGCGGCCGGGAATGGCTTTGGACTTGTGACGGCTCATTAACAATGCCTGGCGCCTGCTTTACAGCGTGCGCGCAATTTCCTTGATTTCAAAGACTTCCAGCTGGTCGCCCACCTGGATGTCATTGTTGCCGCGCAGCGTCAGACCGCAATCGAAGCCCGACTTGACTTCCTTGACGTCGTCCTTGAAGCGGCGCAGCGACTCGAGGTGCCCCGTCCAGTGAACCACGTTGTTGCGCAGCAGGCGGACCTGGGAATCGCGGCGCACGATGCCGTCGAGCACCATACAACCGGCGATGTTGCCGAGGCGGGAGATGCTGTACACCTCGCGGATCTCGACCAGGCCGATGATTTCTTCCTTCTTCTCGGGCGCCAGCATGCCTGACATGGCGGCCTTAACCTCATCCACGGCGTCGTAGATGATGTTGTAGTAGCGCACGTCGATGCCGTTGTTCTCGGCAAGCTTCTTGGCGCTGGCGTCGGCGCGCACGTTGAAGCCGATGACGACGGCGTGCGAGGCGATGGCCAGGTTGATGTCGGTTTCCGAGATGCCGCCAACCGCGGCGTGCACGACCTGCACACGCACTTCGTCGGTGGACAGCTTGACCAGCGACTGCACCAGGGCTTCCTGCGAACCCTGCACGTCGGTCTTGACGATAAGGGTAAGGGTCTGGGTGCCTTCGCCGAGATTGTCGAACATCGATTCGAGCTTGGCAGCCTGTTGGCGGGCCAGCTTGACGTCGCGGAACTTGCCTTGGCGGAACAGCGCGATTTCGCGCGCCTTGCGCTCGTCGGACAGTGCCATCAGTTCGTCACCGGCGGCAGGCACTTCAGTCAGGCCCTGGATCTCAACGGGGATCGAGGGACCGGCCGTCTGGATCGGCTTGCCGTTTTCGTCGAGCATGGCGCGCACACGGCCAAAGCTTGCGCCGGCCAGCACGACGTCGCCGCGCTTGAGCGTGCCGCTTTGCACGAGGATCGTCGCGACCGGGCCGCGGCCCTTGTCCAGACGGGCTTCGATGACCAGACCCTTGGCGGGTGCGTCTTCGGGCGCCTTCAGTTCCAGCACTTCGGCTTGCAGCAGCACGTTTTCAAGGAGGTCGTCGATGCCCTGGCCGGTCTTGGCGGACACACCCACGAACGGCACGTCGCCGCCGTATTCTTCCGGCACGACCTGTTCGGCAACCAGTTCCTGCTTGACGCGTTCCGGGTTGGCGGCGGGCTTGTCGATCTTGGTCACGGCCACCACGATGGGCACGCCTGCGGCCTTGGCATGGTGGATGGCTTCACGCGTCTGCGGCATCACGCCGTCGTCGGCGGCAACCACCAGAATCACGATGTCGGTCGCCTTGGCGCCGCGGGCACGCATGGCGGTAAACGCCTCGTGGCCCGGGGTGTCAAGGAAGGTCACCATGCCGCGCTCGGTGCGGACGTGGTAGGCGCCGATGTGCTGCGTAATGCCGCCGGCTTCGCCCGCGGCAACCTTGGCGCGACGGATGTAGTCCAGCAGCGAGGTCTTGCCGTGGTCGACGTGGCCCATGACGGTCACGACCGGCGCGCGCGGCAGTTGCTCGGCTTCGGATTGGGTGGCGGATTCGTCCAGGAAGGCTTCCGGGTCGTCCAGCTTGGCGGCGATGGCCACGTGGCCCAGTTCCTCGACCACGATCATGGCCGTTTCCTGATCCAGCACCTGGTTGATGGTGACCATCTGGCCCAGCTTCATCAATTGCTTGATGACTTCGGCGGCCTTGACGGACATCTTGTGAGCCAGGTCGGCCACGCTGATGGTTTCCGGCACGTGGACTTCACGTGCGATGAATTCCTGCGGCGCCGGCTCGTTGCGGCGGTCGTTCTGCTGGTTACGGCCACCACGGCCGCCCGACTTGCCACCGCCCTTGCCACCCGCACGCCAGCCGTCACGGCTGGCCGGGGCTGCCGGCTTGTCGGCCGGCTTCTTGCGCGACGAATCATCGGACCAGGTCGAAGCGACTTCGGCGGTCTTGATGGTTTTCTTGGCGCCAGGGGCAGCCGGCTTGGCGTCCTTCTTGGCCGCGGGTGCGGCGCCGGGCTTGCCGGCCGGCTTGTGCAGCGTGCCGGAGATCGGCGCGGCGGCAGGCGCCTCGGGCTCAGGCGCGCGCAGCACCTTGCGGGGACGGTTCAGCATTTCGCGCAGCGCGGCGGCCTCGGCCTCGGCGGCGCGGCGGGCTTCGTCGCGGCCTGCGGTCGTGGCGGAAGCGGCCAGCGGCGGCGCGGCACGGCGGTTGTCGACGCGACCACCCACCTTGGGCGCAGCGGCGGGCGCGGCGGCGGCGGGCTTCACGGATTCGGGTTTCGCGGCAGGCTGCGCCTGGGCGACAGGCGCGGCGGCCTGGGAGGAAGATGTTTCGGACTTATTGGCTAGCACAGCAGGTTCCGGCTTGGCTTCTTCAGCCAGAGGCTCGGTGGTTTCAGTCTTGATTTCGGGCTTGGCCTCTTCGGCCACGGGCTCGGCAGGAGCAGGCGCCGTCGTCGGTTCGGGTTCAGGCTGAGCCTGGACTTCAGGCGCTTGGGCCTCGACGGGGGCGGGCGCTTCGGCCGCGACGGATTCGGTTGCCGCGGGCGCTTCTGCCGGGGCGGCGGCTTCGGCTGCGACGGGCTCCTGCTGCGGCGCTTCGGCCTGGGCGGGAGCTTCGGCCTCTACAGGCGCCGTTTCGCGAGCTTCTGCGGCGACAGGCGCCGCGGGAGCTGCGGGTGCAGCCGGTGCGGAAACCTGCGGAGCGGCGTCTGCCGCGACTTCTTCTTCGGGACGGGCCGAGGCGGCCTGTTCGGCGGCGAGTTCGGACGGGTCGCGCTTGACGAAGACGCGCTTCTTGCGCACTTCGACCTGGATCGTGCGCGAACGCCCGGTGGCGTCGGCTTGCCGGATCTCGGAAGTCTGGCGGCGCGTCAGCGTGATCTTCTTGCCTTCGGTTGCGCCGTGTGCGCGACGCAGCGATTCGAGCAATTTCGCCTTGTCGCTGTCGGTGACGGAGTCGTCGACCGATTTGAGGTCAACGCCAGCCGAACGCAGCTGATCCAGCAGCACGTTGGCAGGCATTTTCAGCTCGGTAGCGAACTGGGCGACGGTATTACTCGACATTAGGCTCTCTCTTCCCTATAGGCAGCTATTACAAACAACGTGAACTTGCGGTGGATGAAGCGGCTGCAGCGCCCACCGCAGACCCGTGTCCTTTTGGTTATTCTTCGTCGAACCAATGGGCGCGGGCACGCATGATGAGATCGCTGGCTTCCTGTTCGGTCAGACCGGCGATTTCCGCCAGTTCGTCCGTTGCCAATTCGGCCAGATCATCACGCGTATGCACTTGACGCTCGGCCAGCTTGGCGGCCAGTTCCGGCGTCATGCCTTCGAGTTCAAGCAAATCCTGTGCGGTCTCAAGGCGCTCTTCCTGGGCGATTGCCTCGGTCAGCAGCGCATTGCGGGCACGGGCGCGCAACTCGTTGATGGTGTCTTCGTCAAACGCCTCGATTTCCAGCAGTTCCTGCATGGGAACGTAGGCGATTTCCTCGATACCGGTAAATCCTTCGTCGATCAGGATGTCAGCGACTTCCTCGTCGACGTCCAGCTTGCTCATGAACGTGGTGCGCAGACCCGAACGCTCGACTTCCTGGCGGTTCAGGCTTTCTTCCGGCGTCATGATGTTGATCTGCCAGCCGGTCAGTTCGGACGCCAGGCGCACGTTCTGGCCCTTGGCGCCGATGGCCTTCGGCAGGTTTTCCTCGTCCACCACGACGTCCATCGCATGCTTGTCTTCATCGACAACGATGGATTCGACGTTGGCCGGCGCCAGCGCGCCGATGACGAACTGCGCGGGGTCTTCGGACCACAGCACGATGTCGACCTGCTCGCCGCCGAGTTCGTTGCGCACGGCGGTCACGCGCGAACCGCGCATGCCCACACACGTCCCGATGGGATCGATACGCTTATCGTATGCCACGACGGCGATCTTCGCACGCACGCCGGCATCGCGGGCGGCAGCCTTGATCTCGAGCAGACCCTGCTCGATTTCGGGCACTTCATTCTCGAACAGCTGGCGGATGAACTCGGGCGACGTGCGCGACAGGATCACTTGCTGGCCACGCGCGGCGTGGTCAACACGCAACACGAAGGCACGGACGCGGTCGGCAACCCGGAGGTTTTCCTTGGGGATCATTTCGGAGCGCGGCAGGCGCGCTTCGATCTTGCCGGTTTCGACGATGGCGTCGCCCTTGTCCATGCGCTTGATCGTTCCGGACACGATGGTTTCACCACGGTCCAGGAAGTCGTTCAGCACCTGTTCGCGTTCGGCGTCGCGGATCTTTTGCAGGATGGCCTGCTTGGCCGCCTGGGCGCCGATACGGCCGAACTCGATGGGTTCGAGGGGCTCTTCGATGTACTCGCCTTCCTTGATGCCGGGGACGATTTCCTCGGCATCCGACAGCATTTCCTGCTTGTCGGGTTCTTGCAGACCGGCCTCGTCGGGCACGACCAGCCAGCGGCGGAAGCCTTCGTGGTCTCCCGTTTCCCTATCGATGGAAACACGAATGTCCGCATCATCCTTGAAGCGCTTTTTCATGGCCGAGGCCAGCGCACTTTCGAGAGCGCCGAACACGACGTCACGCGTGACGTTTTTTTCACGCGCCAAGGCATCGACCAACAGAAGAATTTCGCGACTCATCGCTTTTTGCCCTTGAAATCCAGAACGGGATCCAGTTTTGCACGCTCGATATCTTCGACCGTGAAATTCAACACCTGGACTTCGTTCTTTTTTGCCTCAAATTCGAGACCGAACACGGTCTTGTGCATCCCAGCAGCTGCGTCGGCTGCGCCCTCGTCTTCCGGCACGGTCAACGTGCCCGAGAAAACCTTGCGGCCGTCCAATGCCTCACGCAGCTTGATTTCGATGCGCTCGCCTGCGAAACGGCGGAACTCGGCCTGGGTGCGCAGCGGGCGGTCAACACCCGGCGAACCCACTTCGAGGCGCTTGTAGTCGATGTCCTCGACCTCATAGACCCGCGACAATTGGCGGGACACCTGCTCGCAGTCTTCGATGCGCACACCGCCGACCCGATCGATCGTGACGCGCAAAAGGCCCAGGGCGGCACGTTCCACGTCGACAAGTTCGACGTCCATGCCGGCCAGAGCCTCTTCGGTCAATGCGAATAAATCAGCCATATACTCAAAAAAAATGGGCTGTACGCCCAGCCCACCGATATTGCACAGAGCCCAGCCGCTTCCCTACTACACGTAAGGAGCAATGCTGGGCAGTGCCCTATATTGCGACCTAATTTTTGGCTTGCGCCGCCCTGATTCCCGACCCGGTGCCGAACCCGGCTTTCGCCGGACTTGGCTGGGTACTCAGGCGCCTGTGCGCCTTCCGCGAATTAGCGGCACGCGCCAAGGAGATTGCTGCAAACAGCGCCCGGCAACACGCCAGCCAGCAACACGCCAGCACAAGGCCGTGCGCCCGATCGGCCCAAATGCAGCCAACAAGCATGCGGCCGACGTGCTTTTTGCGGTAAAGCGCACTTAAAGAATCCAGTGCTTCCAGCAAAAAGCCATGACGCGAAGCCATGAAAACCATTGATTTTACCAGATAAACGGGAAAATCGCCTGATTCGTCACGGGCTTACGCTTATATGGGACGGATGCGGGGCGGCGGCGCAGTCTGCGGGCCGCCCTGCGGGGATCAGCGACCCTGACGTCCCCGGCCACCGCCCATGACGCCCAGCCGCGATTCGTGAGCCGAAGCGCTGCGGGGTTGCCAATCGTCGCCACGCTGGCCGCCGTCGGCGCGGGGACCGCCACTACGCGGCGCACGCGGCTTGCCACCGGCGCCCGGACCCTTGTTGTTGCCGCCCGTGCGCGCCCCTTCGGCCTTGTTGCCGCCGCGACCGCCCGCGGCGGGCTTGCCGCCACGACCCGGATTGCCGCTACGCGCGCCTGCCGGTTTGCCGCCAGCCGGCTTGCCGCCGCCAGGCTTGCCACCGGACTTGCCGCCAGGACGGCGGCCAGCGCCAGCCGGCGCATCGCCCATGCCGCCCGCTGCGGGATTGCCGGCCACCGGACTGCCGGCCACCGGGCTGCTTGCCATCGGATTGCCGGCCGCGGCGTTCGCTGCGGCGCGGGGTCCGCGTGCGTTGCCGCCCGCGCGCCCACCCGGCTTGCCGCCGGCCTTGCCGCCCTGCTTGCCACCGGACTTGCCGGCACCCGCGGAGCGCGGACCCGATTTGCCCTTGCGATTGCCCAGGCCGGGCTCGCCCGAAAGCGGGTGGCCGTTGGCGTAACCACCGGCGATCATGAGGCCGGTGCCGAAAGGATCAGAAGGACACGCCGCAGCCTGCCCTGCACTGCCCAGGCCGCCGCCCTGCAACTTGCCACGGCGACCGATGCGGGCGCCGTTCATGCCGTTGCGGTCGAGCGTGCCGAATCCGGGAGGCAAGGCGCTGTCGTGCGATTGCGGCTGCTTGGAGCGACGACGGTTGCCCGACGAATCGTCGTCATCGCGCAACAGTCCCAACTGGACCATCAGCGCGGTCACCAGCGAAGCGTCCAGTTCGTCCCAGCGGCCACGGCGCAGCGTGCGCGGCAGCACGACATCGCCGAAGCGCGTGCGGATCAGGCGGCTGACAGTGACGCCGACCGCTTCAAACATGCGGCGGACTTCGCGGTTACGGCCTTCCTGCAGCGTGACGCGGTACCAGCGGTTGCTGCCGTCTCCGCCCAGGTAGTCCAGCGCGCCGAAGGCGGCCAGGCCGTCTTCGAGTTCGATGCCGTCGACCAGCGATTGGCGCTGCGCCTCGTCCATTTCACCCAGGACTCGAACGGCGTACTCGCGTTCCGTGCCGTAACGGGGGTGCATGATCCGGTTGGCCATGTCGCCCGACGTCGTGAAAATCAGCAGGCCTTCGGTGTTCAGGTCAAGGCGGCCCACCGAGAGCCACTTGCCGGTACGCAGCTTGGGCAGCCGGGAAAACACGCTGGCGCGGCCACCGGGGTCGTCGTGGCTGACGATCTCGCCGGCGGGCTTGTGATACAGGATCACGCGCGGCGGCTTTTTCGTGTTGGTGCGCATGATGGGCTTGCCATTGACACGCACCTGATCGTTGGGCCCCACGCGCTGACCGATATGCGCCGGTTCGCCGTTGACGGACACCCGGCCCGCGACGATCAGCTCTTCCATTTCGCGGCGCGATCCGATGCCGGCATCGGCCAGCACCTTGTGCAGCTTGGGCATGACCGCTTCGCTGTTCAGGTACTTGCCCAGACGCTGCTCCATGCGGTCAGCCGTATCCAGGTAGGACAGCGCCTGCTCGGCTTCCTGCTCGCCACCCCGGGAGTCTACGGACTCGACCGGCGCGGCGGGCGCAGTGGCCTGCCCTTCGGCGGCGGGCGCCTGTTCGGCGGCAGCGTCGCCACGGCGGCGGCGGAACGGGGTCCTCAGTTTGCGACCGCGGCTGCGGGCGCCGGCTTCGCCCTCGGCGGCCGGTTCGCGCGCGGCGGAGGATTCCGGCTGCGCGCCGGCAGCGGCGTCATCCGAACGGGGGGTGTCGTCCTGCATTGCTGTATTCGTTGTCACTGGGACAGCTCCGAATTTCAAACTTGGGTAGGCCTGCCGGGAGCAGGCTCGTCATCATCTGGGGACGCCGAATCCGGTTCAGACCCGGACCGGTCGGGGTCCGCCTGTTCCGAGGCCGCGGCGGCAGCATCGGG
Source organism: Achromobacter animicus (assembly GCF_040775605.1). NCBI lineage: Bacteria > Pseudomonadati > Pseudomonadota > Betaproteobacteria > Burkholderiales > Alcaligenaceae > Achromobacter > Achromobacter animicus. The sequence continues at coordinate 1,712,840 of NZ_JAYGJK010000001.1, read as the reverse complement.
TTCGGGCTGAACGGCCTCGTCAAGACCATGAACGGGCTCACGCCTGGCGTCGCCAGGGGCCTCGGCATCGGTCTTGTCAGTCGGGTCAGTCGGTTCCGCGTGTTTTGCGTTCTCGACTCTTTCCTTTGCAGCACCGGCCTCGGAGGCATCGGCGGCCATATCGGAAATGTCGTTGCCAGCTCTGTCGTCGGGAAGATCGGACGAGAGCGGCGTATTGGACAAGCCTTCGGCTTGCTCCCGGACGGTGGATTCGTCGGCGGGATCCGCGCCTTCTTCTGTGCGCGAAAGCTGGGATTCTACGCTATCGATGGCCGCTATGGGGACATCGTCTTCCGAAACAGACAATTCCGCAACGGGGAAAATCTCGGAGGATTCGGCATCAGGATCGGCAGCAGGCGGATTTTCGTCTTCTTGCGACGCTTGTTGCGGGGCGTCCGCCCCGTCCTGGACGATGTCGTCCGCCCCGGAAACGGGCGCTTGCGCGCCATCTTCCGCCGGCGACGCGTCCGCACCACCCTCACCATCAGCCGGCTCCGGCGACGCGTCCGCACCGCCCTCGCCCTCAGCCGGTTCCGGCGTCTCGCCCAGCACCTGCTGCACTTCGCCCAGATCCAGCCCGGCGAGCGCGGCGGCAGCGTGCGCGGTTTCCAGCGGCGGCAGCTCGTCCAGCGCACGCAGCCCCAGATCGTCAAGGAACTGGCGCGTAGTGCCGAACAGCGCGGGACGACCCGGCGCGTCGCGGTGGCCAATGACTTCGATCCAACCGCGGTCCTCGAGGGCCTTCACGATCTGCGACGAAACCGTCACGCCGCGGATATCTTCGATGTCGCCGCGCGTCACAGGCTGGCGCCAGGCGACGATGGCAAGCGTTTCCATCACGGCGCGCGAATACTTGGGCGGCTTTTCAGGACTGAGGCGCTCAAGGTAGCGCTGCATGCTGGGGCGGCTCTGGAAACGCCAGCCGGAGGCGAGCTGTACAAGCTCCAGCCCGCCGTCGGCCCAGTTGCCTTGCAAGGTCTCCAGAAGCCGGCGCACCGTGCCGCTGTCGAATTGTTCATCATCCCCGAACAGCTTGCGCATATCGGAAATCTGCATCGGCTGAACCGCGCACAGCAGCGCGGTTTCCAGCACGAGTATTGCCTCGCTATCGTTCATCGACATCCAAATTCAAAAATGGGCTAACTTGCGCTTGGTTGGAAATAAGGTTAATATTCTTTTCTCAGACGCGGGGTGGAGCAGTCTGGCAGCTCGTCGGGCTCATAACCCGAAGGTCGTAGGTTCAAATCCTGCCCCCGCAACCAATTTGATGAAGGCCTGGCATTCGCCGGGCCTTTTTCATTTGCGGCGCCAGATTCAAAATAATTAATCGAGCGGTCGGCGTGGCAATTCAAACCCGGGCGGCAGTTCAAATCCGTGCCGCGATTCAATCCCGCACCGCAGCTCAAACCGGATCTCCCAACGCGACGCTCGCCCGCAAACGACCGGGCCGCCGCAGAAGCGGCGACGCAACAGTCAATGTTGGCTTGCGAAATTGTCACTGGGTTCCTGTTTACCGCCACGCCCACACCTCATGGCGCTGCCCTGCGCTAAAACCACCACGCTGGCGCCCGTAAGGCGGAATGCCTGCCGCGGCTGCGCGGCTGCGGCAAAACGTCTGAGCAAATTCTGGAAAAGCTGGCGCCAGCAACGCTGACGCCTATCGCCAATAAGGCCGCGGAACGCGCCGGAACCTCCGGCACCAACCCTTTCCGCGAAGATTGATAGCAAAGACTAGAACCGACGGGCATCGGCCATTGCCGTGCGGCCGAAACGCCGCTGCCAGACCGGCTCGCCCCCTTGCGCAAACCGAGCCGGGCTCTGGGTTGCGCCGGCCTGCCACCAGGCCGGAACGATTGTTAGGTATTTTTTGGGTCAAAAGCTGGCAAATTATACCGCCATCTACTCAGGCCTCAAGCTGCGGCGCACCCGTTATCGGCCCGCCAACCAGCCGCGCCAGCCTACCTCTCACCCGTCCGCCGCTCAGCCCGCCGGCTTGTCCCAAGGCGCCGACCCCAGCCGCTCGGCTAGATAATCCATCATCGAACGCAAAATCAGGGGCATCTGCCGGCGCGAGGCGTACACGCCATAAATGCCTAGCTCCTGGGGTTTGCATTGGGGCAGGATGACCTGCAGCTTGCCTGACGCGATGTATTCGGCCGCATAGTACGTGGGCAACATCGCGACGCCCGCCCCTTCCACGGCGGCACTGCACAACACCGAGACTTCGTTGGCACTGATGCTTCCACCCACGGGCACGTCGACCGGCTCGCCATCGCGCTCGAAACGCCACAGGCTCTTGCCGAAATACGAATGGGTCAGGCAGTTGCGCAACGACAGATCCTCGACGCGCGCAGGCACGCCTTCGCGCGCGAGATATTCCGGAGACGCGCAGACCACCGATCGGCACACCGCCAGCTTGCGCGCAATCAGATTGGGATCCAGATCGTTGGTGATGCGCACCGCGAGGTCGACCCGCTCTTCCACCAGATTGACCGCGCGCTCGACCAGCATCAGATCCACGGACGTTCCGGGGTGGCGTTTGACGTAGTCGGTGACGGCCGGCGCCAGATGGCGGGCGCCAAACGACATGCTCGTCGTGATGCGCAGCAGGCCGCGCGGCGTATCCTCGGGTGTGGCGACGGCGCTGTGCAGATCGCCGACCATATCCAGCATCTGGCGGCAGCGCGGCAGGGTTTCGGCGCCAGCCGGCGTGAGGCTCAGGCGCCGCGTCGTGCGATGCAGCAGGCGCACCCCAACCCATTGCTCCATCTCGGCCAGGTATCGCGACACCATGGCGCGAGACATGTCCAGATGCACGGCGGCCGCCGACAGGCTGCCCCGATCGGCAACCTCAACGAACACCTGCATGGCTTTCAGTCGATCCATCACTGTCTCGGCAAGTGCATCAGACCGTACCGGTTATACCGTATTTCCGTGCAGCATCCGCAACGGAATATCGATCAATGAAACGGGGTCCTTCGGCGCAATCACGCGGACGATTGGCCCAAAGCGTGGCGCACAGCGGCAGCCACTTCCGGCACGGCCAAGCCGCGAACGATGAACACCAGCCGCGAGACGCGCACATCATCCGGCCATTCGTTCAAGGACTGCAACGGATACAACTCGCCATGCACGCCACGCACTTCACACGGACTTGATTCACCGGCGAAACACACGATGCCTTTCATCCGGAGCACGCCCGGCCCGTAGCGCTCCTGGATACGCGCGACGCCTGCCAGAAACGCCGCTCGGCTCATCGGCGCTTCCAGCGTGAGCGAAAAACTGCTTACGTCCGCATGCCGTACAGCGGCCGATGACGAGAATGCGCCAAGCCACTTTGCCGTGACCTTCCCATCGCGACGAGCAAGCAGGTCCGGCCCCTGGAGCAAGCCATCGGCCAACGGGGCATCCGGGCGCTGCACGTAGCGCCGCGCGCCAGGATTGATGGCCTCGATCGCCAGTTCGACTTCGTGCAGTTGCGCCGCATCGACAAGATCGGATTTGCTGATTACGACGGCATCAGCAAGCGCAAGCTGCCGGGCCGCCTCGGGCTGCGCGCGCAGCTGTTCCGCGCCGTGCGCAGCCGACACCACGACGATTGCGCCGCGATACGCGTAGCGCTCGGCCAGAAAGCGTTCGTGCTTCAGTGTGAAGAGGATGGGCGCCGGATCGGCAAGACCGCTGGTCTCGATGATGACGTGCCGGAACGGCTTGATCTTGCGCGCGAGCGCCTGCATGAAGAGATCACGCAAGGTGTCGACCACCGAACCGCTGACCACGCAGCACAGGCATCCGCCCTCGACCAGCACAACCTTGTCCGGCGCCAGACGCACCAGATGATGGTCCACGCCGATATCGCCATATTCATTGACGATGACCACCGCGTCGGCATACTCAGGCGCTTGCAGCAGCCGGTTCAAGAGCGACGTCTTGCCGCTGCCCAGAAAGCCCGAGATGACGGTGACACCGATGCGCTTGTCTTGCACCGGCCGGTCGCCCTGCCCGCGTTGATCTCGGCCGCGCTTGTCGTCATTCATGCCGATCGCCTTAGTTGTCGATGCGCACTTGGTAAATACCCATGCTGTGGACCTTTACGCACAGAGACGCGAACACCACCGCAAAAACCAAAAGGGCCACTCACTTGCGTGAGCGGCCCAAAATTCTTTTGGCTCCCCGAGCTGGGCTCGAACCAGCGACCTGCGGATTAACAGTCCGTCGCTCTACCGACTGAGCTATCGGGGATCTGCCAAGACCGAAATTATGAACTAAAAATTCGGCGCATGCAAATCTCGTTTTTTTCTGAATTTTTTGCGCTTCTTGTTGCCCATCGCGAAAAAACTCTGATATAGTTTCGGTCTTTCCAGATCGGGCCCTAAAAAGCCGACGAACTGGAAGAAAAAAGATGTTTTGCTAGCGCTTTCCGGCTTGGTCCAGAAACAAAAGCAAATGGTCTTGCCGGCATAGCTCAGTTGGTAGAGCAGCGCATTCGTAATGCGAAGGTCGTAGGTTCGACTCCTATTGCCGGCACCAGATTTCCAAAAAGCAGCCCTCTCGGGCTGCTTTTTTTCTTTTCATCCCTGCCCGCCCTCATCTCCACCCCGCCACCCCGGCCGGGAACTCGCGCTGATCGCCGCGCGTCCAACCCCCTTGGACCATCCCAGCGGAATAAACCATGCGCATTCTTCTCGTGGAAGACGACATGATGATCGGCGAAAGCGTACTGGACTGCCTGCGCGCGGAACACTACGCCGTCGATTGGGTTCGGGACGGCAGCGCGGCGGACTCTGCGCTGCGCACCGATCCTTACGACCTTGTACTGCTCGACCTGGGCCTGCCCAAGCGGGACGGACTGACGTTGCTGCGCGACATGCGCACCCGCAAGGACCGCACGCCGGTGCTCATCGCCACTGCGCGCGACGCGGTCAGCGACCGGATCGCCGGGCTGGACGCTGGTGCCGACGACTACATCGTCAAACCCTATGACGTGGACGAACTGCTGGCGCGCATGCGGGCACTGATCCGCCGCAGCGCGGGCCGGGCTGAGCCCATTTTTGAACACGACGGCGTCACCATCGACCCGCAATCGCACGCCGCCATGGTCGACGGCGCGCCGGTGGCGTTGACCGCGCGCGAATGGGCGGTGCTGGAACCGCTGATCGCGCGGCCGGGCATGATTTTTTCGCGCGCACAGCTCGAGGAAAAACTCTATAGCTGGAAAGACAGCATCAGCAGCAATGCCGTTGAGGTTTATATTCATGGCCTGCGCAAGAAACTGGGTCCCAACCTGATCCAGAACGTCAGAGGCGTCGGCTATGTCATCCCCAAAACATGAGCATTCCGCTTAGCTATTCGCTGAGAGCCCGGCTGCTTTTCTTTCTGCTGGCCGCCATCGCGGTCGGCGCGCTCGTGCAAGGCGCAATCGCCTACCGCAGCACCCTGGCGCAGGCCGACGACATCTTCGACTCGCTGCTGCAGCGCACCGCCCTGTCGTTGGGCACCGGCGACGGGCTGCTGAGCACCGGCCCCACACATGCGCGCGGCGCCGGATCGCCGGTTGCCGATGACCTCATCATCCAGATCTGGACGCCGGACGGCTTGCGCGTCTTCAACTCACGCTCGCGCCTGCGCCTGCCCAGCCAAATCGTCTTGGGATTTTCCGACGCGAAGCTGGAAGGCGAAACCTATCGCGTGTATTCGCTGGCCACGCCCTTCCAGGTGATTCAGGTGGCGCAGGACATGCGCGTGCGCAAGAACATGGCCAGCGCCCTTGCGCTGCGCACCGTCGCGCCGATCGCCGCCGCCGCGCCGCTGCTGATGCTGATCATCTGGTGCGTCGTCAGTTGGTCGCTGCGTCCGGTCAAGCGCGCGCGCGCCCAGGTGGCCGCTCGCCAGCCCGAAGATCTGTCGCCCGTCAGCGTACGCGGGCTGCCTGATGAAATCCGCCCGCTGGTGCAGGAACTGAACCTGCTGCTCGAACGCATGCGCGGCGCTTTTGCGCAGCAGAAGCAATTCGTGGGCGACGCGGCGCACGAACTGCGCTCGCCGCTGGCGGCGTTGCGCCTGCAGATGCAGGCGCTGCAGCGCGCAGCAGACCCCGCCGCGCGCCAGCTTGCCGAACAGCGCCTGACTGCCGGCATCGACCGCGCTACGCGGCTGGTCGAGCAGTTGCTGTCGATGGCGCGCCAAGAAGGCGCCCAGGAGCAGACGCCGCTGGCGCCGGTGGATCTGGCGGACGTGCTGCGGCAGGCGCTGTCCGAGACACTGCCCGACGCAAACGCCAAATCCATCGACGTCACGCTGGACGGCGATACGCAAGCGCAGATGCAGGGCAATCGCGATGCGCTGGTGCTGCTGGTGCGCAATCTGCTGGACAACGCGATCAAGCACTCGCCTGCCGGTGGCCGCATCGGGATGCGTCTGGAACACGGCCCGGGCCGCATTTCGCTGATGATCGACGACGAGGGACCCGGCATCCCGGTCCATGAGCGCGAACGCGTGTTCGACCGCTTCTACCGGGCCGAAGGCAACACGACGCATGGCAGCGGATTGGGACTGGCCATCGCACGCACCATTGCCGACCGCCACGGCGCAACCATCACCCTTGAAGACGCGCCGTCCGGCCAAGGCCTGCGGGCGCGCGTCCATTTTCCCGCTTAGCCTGGATTTTTCGCGCTTAAGTTTCCCCTAAGTGTGCGGCCCGAAGATAGCGCCATGTTCCCAACATGATCGCAGGAGCCGACATGAAGACCACGCAAATCAAACCCTCGCGCCTCGTCCTGGCGCTGCTGGCAGCCGGCGCCATTGGCGGCGCAGGCGCAACCGCCTTGACCGGCAGCGTTTCGATGGCTGCCGAAGCCCCCGCCGCCACCGCTGCGTCCCAGCCGATCAGCGCGTCCGTGCCGCCCAACTTCGCGCAGATCACGCGCGAGTCCGGTCCGGCCGTCGTTAACATCAGCGTCAGCGGCACGCGCAAGGTGTCGGCCGCCGAAAGCGACGACCCGTTCGCGCAGTTCTTTGGCCAGGTGCCCGGCGCTCGTGGCCGCGCGCCGGCTCGTGAAGTCCCGATGCGCGGCGAAGGCTCGGGCTTCATCGTCAGTTCCGACGGCATCATCCTGACCAATGCGCACGTGGTCCAGGACGCCAAGGAAGTGACCGTGAAGATGACCGACCGCCGCGAATACAAGGCCAAGGTCCTGGGCGCCGACCCGCAGACCGACGTCGCCGTCATCAAGATCGAGGCAAAGAACCTGCCGGTCATCAAGGTGGGCGACGTGAACAAGCTGCAGGTGGGCGAATGGGTGCTGGCCATCGGCTCGCCCTACGGCCTGGAGAACACCGCCACCGCCGGCATCGTCAGCGCCAAGGGCCGTTCGCTGCCGGACGACACCTCGGTGCCGTTCATCCAGACCGACGTGGCCGTGAACCCCGGCAACTCGGGCGGTCCGCTGTTCAACGACCGCGGCGAAGTCGTGGGCATCAACTCGCAGATCTATAGCCGCACCGGCGGCTTCCAGGGCCTGTCGTTCTCGATTCCCATCGACCTGGCCTACAAGATCAAGGACCAGATCCTTGAGCACGGCAAGGTGCAGCATGCGCGCCTGGGCGTGACGGTGCAGGAAGTGAATCAGGACCTGGCCGACTCGTTCAAGCTGGATTCGCCGTCGGGCGCACTGGTGTCGAGCGTCGAAAAGGGCAGCGCCGCCGAAAAGGCCGGCCTGCAGCCGGGCGACGTGGTGCGCAAGATCGACGGCAAGACCATCGTGTCTTCCGGCGACCTGGCTTCGACGATCACCATGGCCGCCCCCGGCGAGAAGATCAAGCTGGACGTATGGCGCAACGGCGGGCAGAAGGAGATGGTCGCAACGCTGGGTGGCGTGCCCAAGGACAAGACCCAGGCGTCGGCCGACGGCCAGGAAGTGCAGCGCGGCCAGCTTGGCCTGGCGCTGCGCCCCCTGAGCCCGCAGGAGCAGCAGGAGTCGGGGGCGGAAGGCCTGCTCATCGAGCGTTCTGCAGGCCCCGCCGCCAAGGCTGGCATTCAGCCCGGCGACGTGCTGCTGTCCCTCAATGGGGTGCCGGTGCACAACGTCGGCCAGGTGAAGGCCGAGTTGTCGAAGGCGGGCAAGACCGTAGCCTTGCTGGTGCAACGCGGCGAAGACAAGATCTTCGTGCCGGTGCAGATCGGCTGATCAGCCGGGCGTCACTCCGCGTCGGGCTGCTTGCCCGGCGCGGCCGCTTCAAATGCCGGCAGGGCCCGGCACGCCGCGTCGATGCGCAGCACATTGGGCATGGCCGACAGGTCACACTCGAAGCGCTGCGCATTCGCCACTTGCGGCACCAGGCACAGGTCAGCGATGGTCGGCGTGTCGCCGTGGCAGAACTTACCCGTGGCGCGGGAAGCAGCCAGTTGGGTTTCCAACGCTTCAAGACCCTGATGCACCCAGTGCTTGTACCAGGCCGTCTTGGCGGCTTCATCCACGCCCAGCGTGTGCTTCAGATACTTCAGCACGCGCAGGTTGTTCAGCGGATGCGTATCGCAGGCGATGCCCAGCGCCAGATCGCGCACACGGGCGCGGCCGATGGCGTCGGCAGGCAGCAGCGGCGTTTCCGGGTGCGTTTCTTCCAGGTATTCGATGATGGCCAGCGATTGGCCGATGACCGCATCGCCGTCGATCAGCGTGGGAACCAGCGCGGTCGGGTTCACCTTGCGGTAGCCGGCCGACAACTGCTGGCCGCCCTCCTTCAGAAGATGAACCGGCACGGTCTCGTACGGCAGGCCCTTCAGGTTCAGGGCAATGCGTACGCGATACGCGGCCGAGCTGCGGAAGTAGCTGTAAAGCTGCATGGTGTCTCCTCGGTATTCTTGTGGCGCCGCCCGCGTGGGCGGCGCTTGTTCATTCCAGCGATTCGGTCTGGGCCGCCTTGCGCGACAAGCCCTTGGGCAGCGGGAACGCGACGTTTTCTTCCAGCCCCGGCATCTTGCGCACCGAGACGGCGCCCAGTTCCTTGACGCGCGCGATCACCTGCTGCACCAGCACTTCCGGCGCCGAGGCGCCCGCGGTCACGCCAATGCGCTTGCGGCCGACGAGCCAGGCGGGGTCGATGGATTCCGCGCCGTCGATAAGATAGGACGCGACGCCCTTGCGCTCGGCCACTTCGCGCAGGCGATTGGAGTTCGAGCTGTTGGGGCTGCCCACGACCAGCACCAGATCGCATTCCGGCGCCAGGATCTTGACCGCATCCTGCCGGTTCTGCGTGGCGTAGCAGATGTCGCTTTTCTTGGGCTCGGCGATGCTGGGAAAGCGCGCCTTCAGCGCCTGCGACACCGCGGCCGCGTCATCGACCGACAGCGTGGTCTGCGTGACGTAGGCCAGGTTTTCCGGATCGGTGACTTCGAGGCTGGCGACGTCTTCGACGGTTTCGACGAGGTACATGCCGCCCTGCGCCTGGCCCAGGGTGCCTTCGACCTCGGGATGCCCCTTGTGGCCGATCATGATGATCTCGCGGCCGGCGGCGCGCATGCGCGCGACTTCGATGTGCACCTTGGTGACCAGCGGGCAGGTGGCGTCAAAGACCTGCAGCCCGCGCGCTTCCGCTTCAGCGCGCACGGCCTTGGAGACGCCATGCGCCGAAAACACCACGATGGCGCCCGCGGGCGCATCGTCGAGCTCGTCGATGAAGATGGCGCCCTTGGCGCGCAGGTCTTCCACGACGTAGCGGTTGTGAACGATCTCGTGACGCACATAGATGGGCGCGCCGTGCAGTTCGATGGCCCGTTCGACGATATCGATGGCGCGATCCACGCCTGCACAGAAGCCGCGCGGCTGCGCCAGCAGGACTTCGGCGTCGGAGGCGGTGACAGCCTGGCTCATCAAAGCACTCCCAGCAGCGCCACGTCCACTTTCAGGCTGATGCCTGCCAGCGGGTGGTTGAAATCGAATAGCGCGGATTCGTCGTTGATTTCCTTGAGGACGCCCGAATAGCGGCCGCCGTTGGGCGCGGTGAATTCCACGAGGTCGCCGGGTTCGAACGTGGCGTCCTCGCCGGCGTGCTGCGCCAGCATGGCGCGCGTCACGCGCTGGATCAGTTCGGGATTGCGGTCGCCGTAGGCGTCTGACGGCTCGATGGTGACGCTGAACTTGTCGCCCTCGGCGCGGCCGACCAACGCGGCCTCCAGGCCAGGCGCCCACTGCCCGCCGCCCATCTGCAACGTGCCGGGACGGCCGTCGAAGGTGTCGGTGAACACCGAACCCGCGCCCGGGCCCGAGGCCAGGGTAATGCGGTAATGCAGCGTCAGGTAGGAATCCGGACGGACCAAAACGTTCACTTCATTAGAGGCGATGCTCACGATCTGCCACCGTATGGGTATTTGAGTAAACCCTGATTTTAGAGCCTCTTATGAAATTGTCCGTCCGGCTGCCAAAACAAGACCGTCCCCGAGAGCGTCTGCTCCGTCACGGGGCCGCATCGATCCAGGATGCCGAGCTGCTGGCCGTCGCGCTGCGCACGGGGATTCCAGGGCTGAATGTAGTGGATCTGTGCCGTCAATTGCTGGACCGGTTCGGCGGGCTGCGCGGGTTGCTGAGCACCTCGCCCCAGGACCTGATGTCCATCGCCGGATTAGGGGCGTCCAAAGCCTGCACCCTGGCGGCGCTGCTGGAACTGGCCCGCCGCGCCATGGAAGAAGACCTGGTCCGGGACACCGCCATGAACCACCCCACCCGAGTGAAACAATATTGCAAGGCGGCGCTCGGCCATCTGCAAGTGGAGCACTGCATCGCCCTGTACCTGGACGCCCAGCTGCGCCTGATCGCCACGGGCGAACTGGCGCGGGGCACGCTCTCGCAGGCGGCAGTCTACCCGCGGGAGGTCGTGCGCGAGGCCTTGCGCCACCACGCGGCGGCCCTCATCGTGGCGCACAACCACCCGTCCGGCGTGGCGTCGCCCAGCGCAGCAGACCACGGCTTCACGCGGCACCTGAAGGAAGCCCTGGCGCTCGTGGACATCAAACTGATCGACCACCTGATCGTCGCGGGAGGCTCGGCGGTGTCGCTGGCTGAACTGGGCTGCCTCTGACCGCAACAAGCGCCGGAATTCCGTTAGACTACCGCCCGATATTGTTTTAGGCTTAACCTAATTCCGGCCCTCGCGACCTTTCCTTGCCCGCCATGAAACGCCTGTGGGACATTTCCCCGCCCGTCTCGACGGCATCTCCCGTCTTTCCGGGCGACACGCCGTACCGCCAGCAATGGAAGTGGACGCTCACGCCCGGCTGTCCGGTCAACGTCAGCGAAATCACGATGTCGCCGCACATCGGCGCGCATGCCGACGCCCCGCTGCACTACCAGAACGGGGCCGCAGCCATCGGCGCGGTTTCGCTTGAACCCTTCCTGGGTCCTTGCCGCGTAATCCATGCGATCGACTGCGGCGATCTCATCACGATCGACCATCTAGCCCATGCGGCGCACAACCTGCCGCCCCGCGTGCTGGTGCGCACCGCCAAGCACGCCGCGCAGGACTGGTGGACGGATGACTTCTCCGCCTACGCGCCCCAGACCATCGAATGGCTGGCCGAACGCGGCGTCATGCTGATCGGTCTGGACACCGCCAGCATCGACCCCGCTTCCAGCAAGACCCTGGACAGCCACCATACGATCTTGCGGCACGACATGCGGGTACTGGAGAACCTGGTGCTCGACGACGTGCCGGAAGGCGATTACGAGTTGATCGCCTTGCCGTTGGCGCTGATCCAGGCCGATGCCAGCCCGGTCCGCGCGGTCCTGCGCGAACTGTAGGCTGATTTGCCGGCCCGGGCGCGGCTGCCCGACAGCAGCCGCCCCGCTTGGAGAATCGACCATGCAATTCCTATTCGCGCCCCACTGGCGCGCCCTGCCCGCATCCGCCCGCCGCGCTGCGCCGCCCTGCCACGGAGGCCGCGCATGAGCCAGAACGAACGCCCCGAAGACATCGTCCACCAGGAAAAGGCGCAACTCGATTTCGCGCGCGACATGACCTACGGCGATTATCTGCATCTTGATGAACTGCTTGGCGCCCAGCACCCGATGTCGCCCGAGCACAACGAGATGCTGTTCATCATCCAGCACCAGACCAGCGAGCTCTGGATGAAGCTGATGCTGCACGAGCTGCGGGCCGCGATCGCCAGCGTCGCAGAGGACCGCCTGCAGCCGGCCTTCAAGATGCTGGCGCGCGTCAGCAAGATCATGGAGCAGCTCGTCCACGCCTGGGACGTGCTGGCAACCATGACGCCGCCTGAATACTCTGCGTTGCGTCCCTACTTGGCGCGTTCCAGCGGATTCCAGAGCTACCAGTACCGCCAGGTCGAATTCCTGCTGGGCAACAAGAACGCGGCCATGCTCAAGCCGCATTCGCACCGCGCCGACCTGCTGGCCCAGGTGCAGAGCGCCTACGAAGCTCCGTCGCTGTACGACGAGGCACTGCGGCTGCTGGCGCGGAACGGCCTGGATATCCCGGCCGATCACCTGGAACGCGACTGGACCCAGCCGTATCAGGCGTCGGCGGCGGTCGAAGCCGCCTGGCTGACGGTCTACCGCAACACGGACCGTTATTGGGCGCTTTACCAGCTTGGTGAAAAGCTGACCGACCTGGAAGACGCCTTCCGGTTGTGGCGATTCCGCCACGTTACGACGGTAGAACGCGTCATCGGCTTCAAGCGGGGCACGGGCGGCACGTCGGGCGTGGATTACCTGCGGCGCATGCTGGAAGTGGTGCTGTTTCCGGAGATCTGGAAACTGCGCACGGATCTCTGACATTTGCGTCGCGCTGAAACCCGGGCTGCGTGACAGCCCGGGCACCCATTTGCGGCTGGCCGCAGGCGGGATCGCGTGCTAGAATGCGGGGTTACTTTTTGGATACGTGGCTAGCGCCTGTCGCGCCAAGATTTGGTAGCGAACCGCGGCAGCGGAACCAGGCAGCTGTAGCTGGCGACCCTAACTCTTGAAAAAGACTCGACCGAGTCTAGGAAAGCACCATGAAAGAAGGCATTCACCCCGAATACCGCGAAGTCGTCTTCGCCGACCTGCAAACGGGCAACAAGTTCATCACCCGTTCGACCGTCCAAACGCGCGAAACCGTTGAACTCGACGGCAAGACGTACCCGCTCTTCAAGTGCGACGTGACCTCCGAATCGCACCCGTTCTACACTGGCGCCCAGACCCGCATCGTCGAAACCGGCCGCGTGGAAAAGTTCCGCGCCCGCTTCGCCCGTACGGCTGGCACGGTCAAGTCCGCTTCCTGATCCTGTTGCTCCTACGGGAGTCACAGCAAAAAGGCAGCCTTCGGGCTGCTTTTTTTTCCCCCCTCGACGCCAGAAGGCCGGTCAGGGGGTGGCGCATCCCGACCACTCGGTTACATTAACGCCCGTGTCCCCACTTTCCATTTCCACGCCGGCCCGGCTTACGTCGGTAGCCACCGCAAAACTGCCCCGCCTTATCCTGCTGGGCCTGTCCCTGGCCTACATCGTGGCCGGGCTGTTCATGCGCGACCCGTGGAAAACCGACGACGCCGTCGGACTGGCGACGATGATCACCGCGATCCGCGAAGGCGGCCTGACCTGGCTGCTGCCGCAGGTGGGGCACCTGGCCCACGCCGAGGAAGGTCCGCTGATCACCTGGGTGGGCGCCATCAGCATCTGGCTGTTCGGGCCGTTCATCGGGGACATCACTGCCGGCCGCCTGCCCAATCTGCTGTGGTTCGGCATCACGGCCTCGAGCGTCTGGTACGGCACATATCTGCTCGGCCGCCGGGCCGAAGCCCAGCCGCTGGCGCTGCCTTTTGGCGGGGAACCCGAACCGCGCGACTACGGCCGCATGCTGGCCGACGCCGCCCTCCTTTTGCTGCTTGCCACGGTCGGCATCCTGCAGCGCACCCACGAAACCACCGTCATCCCCGCCATCATGGCCTGCCAGGCGCTTGCGTTCTATTCGCTGGCGCGCACGGTGGATCGTCCCGTCACCGGCTCGACCACGCTGGGCATTGCGCTGGCTGCCAGCTTCCTGACGCGCGGTTGGGTGGGCGCCCTGCCCATCATGGTCGGCGTGGCGCTGGCCTTCTATCCGCGCAGCCAGCTCTGGAAGTGCAAGCGCTGGATGCTGTGGGCCGCGGTGCTGGCCACCGGTCTGATCCTTGCCTGGTGGATTCCCGCCAGCCAGGGCAGCGAGTACTGGATCCGCAACTGGAAGACCTGGAATCTGTCGTCCTTCGCCATCCCTGGCCTGCACGACGCCGCCCGCACGCTACGCGACCTGCCGTGGTACCTGTGGCCGACCTGGCCGCTGGCGCTGCTGGCGATCTGGCGGTGGCGCGCCTGGATCTACGCGCCGCACATCTGGGTGCCGCTGATGCTGCTGGTGTGTTCAGCTGTGATCCTGTTCTTCGTGGATGAGGCCAGCGATTCCGAATTCGTGCTGCTGGCCGTGCCGTGCGCGGTGCTGGGCGCGTTCTCGCTGCCCACGCTGCGCCGCGGCGTGGTGAACACGCTGGACTGGTTTGCCGTCATGTGTTTTTCGCTGACGGTGGCCACCGCCTGGCTCGGCTGGGTGGCGCTGCACTTCCATTGGCCAGCGCAGATTTCCCGCAACATCGCCCGCCAGACCACCGGTTATGAACCTGTGATCTCGTGGGTGGCCTTTGCGCTGGCGGTGCTCTTCACCCTGGGCTGGATCGTCCTGGTCGTCTGGCGGCTGCGCGTGCGCCCGCAGGCGCTGTGGCGCGGCACCGTGCTGTCGGCCGGCGGCCTGACCGTAACGTGGATCCTGCTCGTGCTGTTGTGGCAACCTGCCGTGGACTACGCACGCAGCTATCGCACGGTGTCCGGCCAACTGGCCCAGGCCATCGCGCAGCACAAGCGCCCGGGCGAGTGCATCCGGGGGCTCAGCCTGGGCAGCGGGCAGCGTGCCTCGTTCCTGATCTTCAACAACCTGTCGTTCCCGTTCGACACGCGCTGCACGCTGGTCCTGCAACAGACCACCAACCAGAGCCTGCGCGACGGCACGGCCGCGTACAGCGAAGGCGCCGAAGTCCTCTGGCAAGGCGGCCGCCGCGCCGACCGTTCCGAAGTCTTCCGCCTGCTGCGAACCGGCGTCAAGCCATGACCGCCGCGATCGGGGCGCCGATGACCTTCGGCGCCACCCTGCGCGGCATCGCCAAGCAGGCCTGGCCCGTCCTCATCAGCCAGTGGGCCAGCATCTCTTTCGGGGTGCTGGACACCGCCATGACGGGACACTCCAGCCCCGACGATCTGGCGGCGATGGCGCTTTCCGCTTCCATCTACATCACCGTCTTCGTCGGCCTGATGGGTGTCGTGCACGCCCTGATCCCGATCCTGGCGCAGCAGTTCGGCGCCGGCAACAACGCGGAAGTCGGAAAGAGCTGGGGCCAGGGCGTGTGGCTGGCGCTCGGCCTGTCGGTCGTGGGCGCCGCGCTGATGCTGTTTCCGGACATGTGGCTCTTCATGTCGGGGGACGTCGCCCCGGGCGTACGCGACCGCATCGCGTCGTACCTGCAGGCACTGGTGCTGGCCCTGCCCGCCGCGCTGGTGTTCCGCACGATCTACGCGCTGGGCACCGCGGTGTCGCGGCCCAAGCTCGTCATGGCCATCAACCTGTCCATCATCGGCTTCAAGGCGCTGTTCAACTGGCTCTTCATCTACGGCAAGCTGGGCCTGCCGGCGATGGGTGCGGCCGGTGCGGGGCTGGCGACGGCCGTGGTGTCGTGGATGAGCCTGGGCCTGGGTCTGTGGGTGATCACGCACGATCGCTATTACCGCCGCTTCCAGCTTCGCATCGGCAAGCCGGACTGGAAGGCGCTCAAGGAACTGCTGCGCCTGGGCATCCCGATGGGCGGCTCGTACCTGGTCGAGGTCTCAGCGTTCACGTTCATGGCGCTGCTGGTGGCGCGCGAGGGCACCTTCGTGACCGGCGGGCATCAGATCATGTCGAACCTGGCCGCGCTCTGCTACATGATGCCGATGGCGCTGGGCGTGGCGACCGCTGCGCTGACGGCGCAGGCCATCGGCGCGGGCAATTATGCGCACGCCCATCGCACCGGCATGGCCGGTCTGGCGCTGGGTCTGATCGGCGCGCTGCTGACGGCTGCGGTGCTGCTGATCGGCCGCCCGCTGATCCTGGCCGCGTACACGGACGACGGCGCCGTCGCCGCCGTCGCAACCACGCTACTTGCCGTGCTGCCGCTCTTTCACCTGTTCGATTCGATGCAGTGCATCAACTCGTACCTGCTGCGCGCGTACAAGATCGCGGTCGTGCCGCTGATCCTGCAGACGGTCGCGCTGGCGGGCGTGGGGCTGGTTGGGGGCTGGTGGTTTGGGTTTGGTCCCGGCCGGGGCGGGATCGACGGTCTGCGCGAAGTGCTGGTGCCGGGCTCGCCGCAGGGGGCCGGCAGCATGTGGCTGATGGCCATGTTCGGGCTGGCTTTGTCGGCGGTCCTGCTGCACCTCTGGTATCGGCGCATACTGCGGACGGTGGGGCGATAAAGGTCGCGAAATGAAGAAAGGCAGCCGGTTGGCTGCCTTTTTTGCGTAGGGACGCGCCCTCTACTTCGGACGCTTGTCGATCACCCGGCGTGCCTTACCGGTCAAGGTGCGTTCGACATGCCCCGCATCCGACACCTGGATCCGCGCGCTCACGCCGATGTGCGTCTTCACGGCATGCTGCAGCTGCTTGCCCAGATTGGCGCGTTCGGCGTCGGACAGGCTCGAGAACTCGGCGCGCACTTCAGTCAGGATTTCCAGCTCGTCCATGTTGCCCGACCGGGACAGCACCAGCTGATAGTGCGGCGCAAGCTGCGCGATCTTCAGGACCAGTTCTTCCACCTGCGTGGGGAACATGTTCACCCCACGCACGATCAGCATGTCGTCGCTGCGGCCGGTGATCTTGCCGATGCGGCGCATGCTGCGCGCGGTGGGCGGCAACAGGCGGGTCAGATCGCGCGTGCGGTAGCGCACGATGGGCATCGCTTCCTTGGTCAGCGACGTGAACACCAGTTCGCCCGGTTCGCCGTCGGCCACCGGTTCGCCGGTATCCGGGTTGATGATCTCGGCATAGAAGTGATCTTCCCAGACTACCGGACCGTCCTTGGTCTCGACGCATTCGCTCGCCACGCCTGGGCCCATCACTTCAGACAGCCCATAGATATCGACCGCGTCGATGCCCGCTTCGGCTTCGATGTCGGCACGCATCTGGCCGGTCCACGGCTCGGCGCCGAAGATGCCGATGCGCAACGAGCTTTGACGCGGGTCGATGCCCTGGCGGCGCTGCTCCTCCAGGATGTTGCAGAAATAGGACGGCGTGACCATGATGATGTCCGGACGGAAATCATTGATCAGCTGCACCTGCTTTTCGGTTTGCCCGCCGGACATTGGAATGACCGTGCAACCCAGGCGCTCGGCGCCGTAGTGCGCGCCCAGACCGCCGGTGAACAGCCCGTACCCATAGGCCACGTGCACGGTATCGCCGGGCTTGCCGCCTGCGGCACGGATCGAACGCGCCACCAGGTTGGCCCAGTTGTCCAGGTCGCCCTGGGTGTAGCCGACCACGGTCGGCTTGCCGGTCGTGCCGCTGGACGCATGAATGCGCGAGATGCGCTCGCGCGGCACGGCGAACATGCCGAACGGATAGTTCTCGCGCAGTTCCTTCTTGGTCGTGAACGGGAACTTCGAAATATCCGACAACTGCTTCAGGTCGTCGGGATGCACGCCGGCTTCGTCGAACGCCTTCTTGTAGTGCGGGACGTTTTCGTACGCATGCTTGAGGGTCCACTTCAAGCGATCGAGCTGCAGGGCCCGCAGCTCGTCCTGGCTGGCATGCTCGATAGGATCCAGTCCCGGCTTGCTCATGGTGTTGGGCATGATGATGTCTCTCTTCTCTTTGGTACGGTGCAGCAGTCAGGCGTCCGTGGGCGTCCCGACGATCTGGCCCTTGATGCGGTAGGAACGCCCCCTGAACAAGGCCACGTTGCGTCCATCCTGATTGGTGACGGTGACGTCATAGACGCCGGTGCGGCCGGCCAGCGAACGCTCCTGGGCGACGGCGGTCAGCAGGTCGCCTTCGAAGCCCGGCGCCAGATAGTCGATCGTGCAGCCCGACGCCACCGTGCTGACGTTGCGCGAATTGCACGAAAACGCGAACGCGCTGTCGGCCAGGGCGAAGATGAAACCGCCATGGCAGGTCTTGTGGCCGTTCAGCATGTCGGGCCGAACGCGCATGGTCAGCCGCGCATAGCCCGGCGCCATTTCCTCGATCTTCATGTCCAGGCCTTGCGTGGCCGCGTCGCCGGCATACATCACCGAGCCCACGGCCTGCGCCAGCGCCTGCGGGTCGGTCGGCACTTCAACGGGGGGAACGTGCACGCTCATCATTGCCCCTTGAACTGCGGTTCACGCTTGCCAAGGAACGCGGCGACGCCTTCGGCGTAGTCCGCGCTCTGGCCCAGTTCGCGCATCATGTCGCGTTCCAGGTCGAGCTGCGTGGACAGGTCATTGGACAAGCTGGCCTGCAGGGCGCGCTTGGTGAACGCCAGGCCTTTGGTGGGCGCGGCCGCGAAATGCGTGGCCAGGCGATCGAGCGTGGCGTCGAATTCCTCGTCAGCCACGCACTGCCAGATCAGGCCCCACTCTTCTGCCTGCTTGGCGCTGAGCTTGTCGCCCAGCATCGCCAGGCCCATGGCCCGCGCGCGGCCCACCAGACGCGGCAGCACGAACGTGCCGCCCGTGTCGGGGATGAGGCCCAGGCGGCAGAACGACTGGATGAAGCTGGCCGAGGCCTTGGCGATGACGATGTCGCCCACGAAGGCCAGATTGGCGCCCGCGCCTGCCGCGACGCCATTGACGCCCACCACGACCGGCATGGGCAAGGCATTGAGGCGGCGCACCAGCGGGCCGTAGAACTTGTCGACGGTCTCACCCAGGTCGGGCGGCGTGCCGTCCGGCGCGGGCTTGCGCTCGCTCAGGTCCTGGCCGGCGCAGAAGCCGCGGCCCGCGCCGGTCAGCACCAGCACGCGCGCGCCCTCGGTTTCGACGCGGGTCAGCGCGTCGGCCACTTCGGCGTGCATGTTGGCCGTGAAGCTGTTCAGCTTGTCCGGGCGGTTCAGCGTCAGGCGCGCAACGCCGCCGGACAGGTCGAATTGAATATCCTGATAGCTCATCTGCGATCGCCCGGCTTAGATGTGACGGCGGGTTTGCACCACGCGGAAGCGGTTCGAGACAAACGCCGTGTCCGACAGCGCGGCATTGGCCGCCGGATTGGCGCCGGTGCCGTGGAAGTCGCTGAAGGCGGCGGTCTGGTTGACGAACACCGCGCCCGTCAGGTTCAGCGAGAGCGACACGCCCGAGACTTCGGCGGCATCCTGCACCTGCTCGGCCACGCGATCATCCGTCGTGTAGGCCGACAGCGACAGCGCGCCGTGCTTGATGACGCTGTCGCGCGCCAGCTGGATGCTGTGAGCGGTGGAATCCGTGGCGACGACAAACGCGATGGGGCCGAACCACTCTTGGCCCAGCGCCGCATTGCCGGCCTCGGTGCGCAGCAGCAGCGGCGTGCGCACGCGGGCGTTTTCGAACTGGGGATGCGCCAGCGTCTTGCTGTCCGCCACAACGGGCAGACCCAGCGCACGGGCTTTCTCGATGCGCTCGACGATGCCTTCGTTCTGGATGGCGCCCGTCAGTTCGACGGCCTTGGCGGCGTCGGCGCCCACCTTTTCCAGCGCCACGCCCAGCGCGGCGGCCACGTCGTCGAAGCTGACACGGCCTTCCGGCGTGTTGATGCCGTCGCGCGGCACGTAGATGTTCTGCGGCGCGGTGCACATCTGACCGGAATACAGGGCCAGCGAGAACGCCAGGTTGCGGGCCACGCCCTTCAGGTCGTTCGTCGAATCGATGATGACCTGGTTCACGCCGGCCTTCTCGGTGTAGACCTGAGCCTGGCGCGCATTGTTTTCGAGCCAGTCGCCGTTGGCGGTGCTGCCGGTGAAGTCAACGATCTTGACGGCCGGGTCCAGCGCCAGCTTCTGCGCGGTGTCGTCGCCTGCCTCGTGGGCGGCCAGTTGCACGACGTCGGGATCGAAGCCCGCTTCCTGCAGCACTTCGCGCGCCACCTTCACGGTGATGGCCAGCGGCAGGATCGCGCCCGGGTGCGGCTTGACGATGACGGTGTTGCCCGTCGCCAGGCTGGCGAAGAGGCCCGGGTAGCCGTTCCACGTCGGGAAGGTCGAGCAGCCGATCACCAGCGCGACGCCGCGCGGCACGACGGTGAACTGCTTTTCCATGCGAATGGGATCGTTCTTGCCCTGCGGCTTTTCCCAGACGGCGATGCCCGGGATGCGCGACATTTCCTGCCAGGCGTACGTCACGGCTTCAAAGCCGCGGTCCTGCGCGTGGGGGCCACCGGCCTGGAAGGCCATCATGAAGCCCTGGCCCGTGGTGTGCTGGACCGCGTAGGCGATCTGGAAGCTGAGCTTGTTCAGGCGCGCCAGGATTTCCAGCGACACGCCCACCCAGGCGTGGGGACCGGCGCGGCGCCAGTCTTCCAGCGCGCGTTTGGAGGCGGCGATCAGCTTGTCCGCCGGCACGCGGGGATACGTGATGCCCAGGTCGAAACCATAAGGAGATTTTTCGCCGCCCACGACGCCGTCGGCATCATGCAGGTTCAGCGGAAAGGGCTTGCCCTGAAGCGCTTCGAAGGCGGCGCGGCCTTCGTCGTTGGCGGTCTCGCCGTAGTTGCGCGGGCTGGGCGACTCAGCAAACGGGCTCCAGTAACCGCGCAGCGCGGCGGCAGCCAGGGATTGTTCCAGCAGGGGCTGGTGACGTTCGAAGAATTTCTGGGACACGCTCATCTCTCCAATAAGTTTTGAATGCTTGCCTGGCGTGCGCCGGGTCAGGTTTCCTGGTCGAAGTCGATGACCAGCCGGTCGCTGACCGGGAAGCTCTGGCAGCTCAGGATGAACCCGCGCGCGACTTCATAATCTTCAAGGGCGAAGTTGGCGTCCATGTCCACCTCGCCTTCAATCACCTTGCAACGGCAGGTGGAACACACCCCGCCCTTGCACGAATACGGCAGTTCAATGCCCTGCGCCAGCGCCGAATCCAGCACGCTGTCCTTGTTCTTGTCGATGACGAACATGCGGCTGTGTCCGTCCTGCACCACGGTGACTTCGCACTGCCCCTTGCCGGGCGCCTGCGGGGCGTCCTGGCCGGTGCGCAGCGCACGCGGCCCCTTGGGTGCGCCGAAGAGCTCGAACTTGATGTTCGACTTGGGGATGCCGCGCGCCTGCAACCGTTCGACCACGCTCTCGGTCATGGTCTGCGGACCGCACACAAAAGCGTAATCGATATCTTCGGGGCTCATCCAGGCCGACATCAGCTGGTCGACCTTGTCGCCATCCAGGCGGCCGTTGAAGAGCTCGATGTCCTGCGTTTCGCGGCTCATCACGTAGACCAGCGAAAAGCGGTCCATGTACAGGTTCTTCAGGTCCTCGATTTCCTCGCGGAACAGCACCGCGGACGACGCGCGGTTGCCGAAGAACAGCGTGAACTTGCTGCGCGGCTCGGTCGACAGCGCCGTCTTGACCAGCGAAAACACGGGGGTGATGCCGCTGCCCACGGCAAACGCCACGTAGTGGCGCTGGTTCTCGGGCGAGAAGTCCACCGTGAAGTTGCCCGCCGGCGCCATGACCTCCAGGGTCTGGCCGGGCTGCAACTCGTGATTGGCCCAGCTCGAGAACACGCCCTCGTCGACCTTCTTGATCGCCACGCGCAAGAGCTTGTCGTGCGGCGCCGAACAGATCGAATACGAACGGCGCAGTTCTTCGCCATTGAGCTGGGTGCGCAGCGTCAGGTATTGGCCGGGCAGGAAGGCGAACTCGTTCGTCAGCGTGTCGGGCAGATCAAAGGTCACGACCACGGCATCGCGCGTATTGCGCGCCACGGACGCCACCTTCAAAGCATGGAATTGGTTCTGGCTCATCTCGAAACCACTCTTTAGTGAGTCTTGAAATAATCGAAGGGCTCGCGGCACGAAACGCAGCGATACAGCGCCTTGCACGACGTCGACCCAAAATTGCTGACCAGCCGCGTGTCGCGCGAGCCGCAGCGCGGGCAGGCGATGGCCGGGGCCGCCGTACGGCGGCTGATGCCCGAAATGTCGATGGCGCGTTCAGCGGGCGCGGCGATGCCGTAGCCCTTGAGCGCCTCGCGCCCTTTTTCGCTCATCCAGTCGGTCGTCCAGGCGGGCGCAAGACGCGTCTCCACCCGGACCTCGGACACGCCGTGGCGTTCGAGCGTCTGGCGGATGTCCTGCGTGATCTCGCGCATGGCTGGGCAGCCCGAATAGGTGGGCGTGATGACGACGACACAGGCGTCACCGTCCCACGACACTTCACGCACCACGCCCAGGTCCACCACGGACAGCACGGGGATCTCGGGGTCCGGGACCTCCTGCAGCCAGGCAAAGACCTGGTCGGCG
This sequence comes from Achromobacter animicus, assembly GCF_040775605.1. Taxonomy (NCBI): domain Bacteria; kingdom Pseudomonadati; phylum Pseudomonadota; class Betaproteobacteria; order Burkholderiales; family Alcaligenaceae; genus Achromobacter; species Achromobacter animicus. The sequence goes on along the minus strand of NZ_JAYGJK010000001.1, from coordinate 1,690,293 downwards.
GAAATGGGCGCCAGCGCGTTCACCACGTGGCTCCCGGGTAGGCGCGGTGCAGATGCTGCATCTCGGCCAGCACGTAGCCCAGCGCCTCGGTGTGCTTGCCCTGGCGGCCGCCGCGATGCGCGGCATGGTTGGCGGCGGCTTCGTCGGGAACGGTCAGCGTGGCTTCTTCCAGCACTTCGCGCACGTGCGCAAGCCACGGCTGGCGCAGCGCAGACAGGGCACAGCCGATACCGCGCGCCGCGACGTCCTGGTCGATGGCGTCGTCGGTGAAGAGCTCGCCCGTGAAACGCCAGGCGTCATCGATGGCGGCCTGCATCTTGGCGTGGCTTTCCGCCGTGCCATCGCCCAGGCGCACCACCATGTCCGAGGAGCGGCGCACGTGATAGGTCACTTCCTTGAGCGACTTGGCCGCGATGGCCGCGACACGCTCATCCGTGGACGCCTCCAGGCGCTGCAGAAGGAAGTAGTGCCAGACGTCGAACAGGAACTGCCGCGCCATCGTGTCGGCGTAGTTGCCGTTGTCGCGCTCGACCAGCAGCGCGTTGCGGAACTCGTGCGTGTCGCGCAGGTAGGCCAGCGCGTCCTCGTCACGGCCCGCGCCTTCGACCTCGCCGGCCAGCGTCAGCCACATGCGGGCCTGGCCCAGCAGGTCGAGCGCGGTATTGGTCAGCGCCAGGTCCTCTTCCAGGATGGGACCGTGGCCCGTCCAGGCGCCCAGCCGCTGCGACAGGATGAGCGACGTGTCGCCCAGGCGCAGCAGGTATTCAAACAATGCTTTGTCCATGTCTCCCCCACCCGCCTTACATGTGCTTGATTTCTTCGGGCATCGGGAAGAAGGTCGGATGCCGGTAGACCTTGCTGTTGGCCGGCTCGAACAGCGGATCCTTGTCGCCCGGGCTGCTGGCCGAAATATCCGACGCACGCACCACCCAGATGCTCAGACCCTCGTTGCGGCGCGTGTACACGTCGCGGGCGTGATTGATCGCCATTTCCGCATCCGGCGCGTGCAGGCTGCCCACGTGCTTGTGCGCCAGGCCGTGCTGGCTGCGGATGAAGACTTCCCACAGAGGCCAGTCTTTGCTCATGATGGATTTCCTCTAGTGCCGGGTGCGCAGTGCACGGCCGGTCTGCAATAAATGAATTAGGACTGCGAATGCCTGATGTGCCCAATCCCGAAGCGCAGCGAGGGCCAGCGGGGCCGCGCGGATCCGGGCTCCGCCGGTCCGCTGCGGCGCCCCCCTGGGGGGGAAGCGCGCAGCGCTCCGGGGGGGGGACCTCAAGCGGCTTTACGGGCGGACTGCTTGTCGGCGTAGGCGACTAGCGCGTCGCGCACCCAGGCGCCGTCCTCATGCGCCTTCACGCGCGCGGCAAGCCGTTCGCGGTTGCACGGACCATTGCCCTTGAGCACGGCGTAGAACTCCGTCCAGTCGATTTCGCCGAAGTCGTAGTGACCGCGCTCGGCGTTCCACTTCAGATCGGGATCCGGCACGGTCAGGCCCAGGTACTCGGCCTGCGGCACGGTCTGGTCCACCATCTTCTGGCGCAGCTCGTCGTTGGAGAAGAGCTTGATCTTCCAGGCCATCGATTGGGCGCTGTTGGGCGAATCCGCATCCGACGGGCCAAACATCATCAGCGCGGGCCACCACCAGCGGTTGAGCGAGTCCTGGACCATCGCCTTCTGTTCGGGCGTGCCGTGCAGGCACATCTGCATGAGCAGGTCGTAACCCTGGCGCTGATGGAAGGACTCTTCCTTACAGACGCGCACCATGGCGCGCGCATACGGGCCGTAGGAACAGCGGCACAGCGGGATCTGGTTGATGATCGCCGAGCCGTCGACCAGCCAGCCGATCATGCCGATGTCGGCCCAGCTCAGCGTGGGGTAATTGAAGATGCTGGAGTACTTGGCGCGGCCGGCGTGCAGGTCGTCGATCAGGTCGTCGCGCGACACGCCGAGGGTTTCGGCGGCGCTGTACAGGTAGAGCCCGTGGCCCGCCTCGTCCTGCACCTTGGCCAGAAGGATGGCCTTGCGCTTGAGGGACGGCGCGCGGGTGATCCAGTTGCCTTCCGGCAGCATGCCCACGATTTCCGAGTGCGCGTGCTGCGAAATCTGCCGCACCAGCGTCTTGCGGTAGGCCTCGGGCATCCAGTCCTTGGCCTCGATGCGGACGCCGTCGTCGATGCGCCGCTGGAACGTCTGTTCCAGGCCTTCAAGCTGGTCCGCGGTCTTGACCTGCTTGACGCCGGTTTCGACGAGTTGAGCGTACATAGTTGTCTCCTTGAGACGGTTTGCGAAAACGCAAAGCAAACGCTGCGCAGTGCCGTCATGTCATGAGACGATTATTTAATACAAAAAAATCATTGTCAAACTCAAATCTGTATCACATTGGATTTATGTATCATATCCGGCATCCCGATATCGGCCGTCCGCGGCCCTCCTCATGGCAAACCCTCAGTCGACCCTGGAACGCGCTCTGTCCCGCTTATTGAAAAGCGATCCGCCCCGCGCGAAATCGCTCTGCGTCAGCGTGCTGGGCGATGCATTGGCTCCGCACGGCGGCGCCATCTGGCTGGGCAGCCTGATCGAGCTTCTGGCCCCGCTCGGGATCAACGAACGCCTGCTGCGCACCAGCGTCTTTCGTCTGGTGGCGCAAAACTGGCTGCAATCCGAACGCCACGGCCGGCGCAGCCTCTACCTGATCTCCGAGCAGGGCTTGCGCCACACGTCGCACGCGTCGCAGCGCATTTACGTGGGCGGCGCCAAGGAATGGAACGGGGAATGGACGCTGGTCGCGCTGCCGCGCACAGGCAACGGACTGGCTGAACGCGGCGAGCTGCGCCGCGAATTGACATGGGAAGGCTTCGGCATGATCGCGCCGGGGCTGTTTGCGCATCCGCATACCGAGGCGCGCGCCGCGCACGACATTCTTGAAAAGCTGGGCATCCCGGACCGGGCGCTGGTGCTGTCGGCTCGCGACCTGGCCGGCGCCGGCGGGCTGCCGATCGCCAGCCTGGCCACGCAATGCTGGAACCTGGACGACGTGGCCGAGCAATACCGCCAGTTCTCGCGCAACTTCGGCCCGTTGGAAAAGCTGCTGGACGAGGCGCCCTCGCCCGCCGAGGCGTTCACCGTACGCGTCATGGTGCTGCACAACTGGCGCCGGATCGTGCTGCACGATCCGCAACTGCCTGCCCCCATGCTGCCCGACAACTGGCCGGGCCACGCCGCGCGGGAATTGTGCGGACGGCTCTACTGGAAGGTGTTCGATCCCTCCGAAACCCACCTGAATGCCCTGGCCGGGCAGGACAACGAACGCTACCGCCCCCTGTCGTCCGAAGTCGAATCGCGCTTTGGCGGCCGGCCAGCCTGACGGCCGGCGCGTTGCGGGCTTAGCGGCGCGGGCTGTCCTCGCCGGCCATGACGATGCCCAGCGTGTCGACGTGGCATTCTCCCGCCGCCTCGCGTCCTGCGCCGGCCAGCGTGAGTCCACGGCATGCCGCAATGAACGACAACGTCCATCGCGCCCGGATCGGGCGGCCCAGCGCCACGCCGGTGTCGGCATCAATGCCGCTGGGCACATCCAGCGCCAGCACCGGAACCTGCCACGCATTGACCGTGTCGATCAGGGATTGCCACGCGGCATCGAGCGGACGGTTCAAGCCGATGCCGAACAGCCCGTCAATGACCAGCCCCTGAAACGGCCCGGCCGGCAACACGGCGTGCGTCCGGGATGCTCCGCCCGCGGCCAGCCAGCGGTCCCAGGCGCGCGCTGCATCAGCAGGCAGCCTGTCTGGCCCCGACGGCAGCACCACGAGGACATCCAGGCCGCGCGCCAGCAATAGCGCAGCCGCTTCCAATGCGTCCCCGCCGTTATTGCCGGGCCCGGCCAGCGCCAGAATCGACGTGCCGGCCGGCGCCCGCGCCGCGACGAAGCCGGCCGCCGCCGCGCCGGCCAGCGGCATCAGCGCACGCCCCGTGGCCAGGGCGCGCTGTTCGGCTTGGCGGATCTGCGCGACGGAGTAGGACGGCATGACAGTCGGGTGCGGCCAAAGTCCGTGGGAACCGGCCGGTCCCCCGACGGTCTCAGACCTTCAGGAAATGCTCGCGGTAATACTTGAGCTCGTCGATGGACTCGTAGATGTCGGCCAGCGCTTCGTGGCGGCTCTTTTTCTCGAATCCCTTGTAGACGGTGGGGGCCCAGCGGCGCGCCAGCTCCTTGAGCGTGCTGACGTCCAGGTTGCGGTAATGGAAGAACTGTTCCAGACGCGGCATGTAGGCAAACATGAAGCGGCGGTCCTGGCTGATGGTGTTGCCGCACATGGGCGATTTGCCCGCCGGCACATGCTGCGCAAGAAACGCCAACAGCGTATCCTCTGCCTCTGCCTCGGTCACGGTGGACGCCTTGACCTTGTCGATCAGCCCGCTCTTGCCGTGGGTCGACTTGTTCCAGTTGTCCATCGCGTCGAGCAGGCTGTCGGACTGATGCACGACGATCACCGGACCTTCGGCCACGACCGTCAGGTCAGGCTCGGTCACCACGACGGCGACTTCGATGATGCGTTCTTTTTCGGGGTCCAGCCCCGTCATTTCCATGTCAAGCCAGATCAGGCGGTTTTCGTTCGCAGCCATATAATTTGCCTTTAAAACGCGCGATTTTCGCACATCCCTTCTTGAGCAAAACGCTTTGCCCATGTTCACACTGCTGTTCGTTGCCTTCCTGCTGACCGATATTGCCGTGCGCATGTGGCTGGCGTCTCGCCAGATCCGCCACGTCGCCCGCAATCGCGACCAGGTGCCCGCGGAATTCTCCCATCGCATCGGGTTGACCAGCCATCAGCGGGCGGCGGATTACACCGTGGCGCGGGTTCGGCTGGGCATGCTCGAGCGCACCTATGACGCCCTGGTGCTGGTCGCCCTGACGCTGCTGGGCGGCCTGCAGTTCATCGACCTGATGGTCAGCCAGCTTACCAGCAACGACTTCGTGCGGCAGATGCTGCTGCTGGTGGTGGTTGCGCTGGTGCTGGGCCTGCTCGGTCTGCCCTTCACGCTTTGGCGGCAGTTCAAGCTGGAGGCGCGTTTTGGTTTCAACCGCATGACGCCGGCGCTGTTCGTCGCCGACGCCGCCAAGGGTCTCCTTGTTGCGGCGGTATTGGGCCTGCCGCTGGCCGCCGCGGTGCTTTGGCTGATGGGCAGCGCCGGCGCCTACTGGTGGATCTGGGCCTGGGCGCTATGGACCGTGTTCAACCTGGCCCTGCTGATCATCTACCCGATGTTCATCGCCCCGCTCTTCAACAAATTCACGCCGCTGTCCGACCCTGAACTGGCCGGCCGCATCCAGCGTCTGGCGCAGCGCTGCGGCTTTGCCCTGAATGGCCTGTTCGTCATGGACGGCTCGCGCCGCTCGGCCCACGGCAATGCGTATTTCACGGGCTTCGGAAAATCCCGCCGCATCGTGTTCTTCGATACCTTGCTGGCCCGCCTGAACGCCGACGAAATCGAGGCCGTGCTGGCGCACGAGCTGGGGCATTTCGCCAAGCGCCACATCATCAAGCGCGTGATCTTCAGCTTTGCCGCCGCGCTGGTGTTCTTTGCCATCCTGGGCTGGATCGCGCAGCAACCGTGGTTCTATGTGGGCCTGGGCGTAATGCCGCAATTGGGCGGCCGCAACGACGCAATGGCGCTGCTGCTGTTCTTCCTGGTCATTCCTGTATTCACCTTCATGCTGACGCCGCTGGCCAGCTGGTACTCGCGCCGCGACGAATTCGAAGCGGACCGCTATGCCGCCGAGCAAAGCTCGCCGGACCGTCTGGTCTCCGCGCTGGTCAAGCTGTACGACGACAACGCTGCAACCCTGACGCCCGACCCTGTGCATTCCGCCTTTTACGACAGTCACCCTCCTGCCGCCGTGCGCATCCGCCACCTGATGGCGGCCGCCGCATGAGCGCGCCGATGGAAGGCCGCATCATCGCCGCGCATGGCCGCCACTACACCGTGGAATTGGCCGATGGGGCCCTACGCAAGTGCTTCCCGCGCGGCAAGAAAACCGGTGCCGCAGTGGGCGATCGGGTCAAGATCACGCCGCAAGGCAAGGACGAAGGCGCCATCGACGCCATTCTGCCCCGCAGCAACCTGCTCTATCGTTCCGACGAAATGCGGTCCAAGCAGTTTGCATCCAACGTCGACCAGTTGCTGATCGTCGTGGCTGTCCGGCCCACCTTTTCGGACGACCTGACCGGCCGCGCGCTGGCGGGCGCATGGAGCGCCGGCATCGCGCCCCTCATCATCCTGAACAAGACGGACCTGACCGACGAGCTGCCGGCCGCGCGCGCGCGGCTCGCGCCCATCGCGGCGCTGGGCGTGGACATCATCGAACTGAGCGCGCTCGAGCCCGAGAAAGTCCACACGTTGCTGGCGCCGCGCCTGGCCGGCCGCACGAACCTGCTGCTGGGACAGAGCGGCATGGGCAAATCCACGCTGCTCAACGCGCTGGTGCCGGATGCCGCCGCAGCGACGCGCGAGCACTCCACCGCGCTGGACATGGGCAAGCACACGACCACCAGCACCCGGCTCTACCATTTGCCGGCGCCGGGGGGCGACCTGATCGATTCACCGGGGTTCCAGGCCTTCGGTCTGCATCACCTGACGCGGGATGACATCATTCGCGGGTTTCCGGAGTTCACGCAGCCCATCGAGGAATGCCGCTTCTACAACTGCACGCACCGCCACGAACCCGGGTGCGGGGTGGTGGCGGCGCTGCAGAGCGGCAGGATCGATCCGGCGCGCTACGCGCTGTACGAACGCATCCTTGAAGAAAACCTGGCGGGCCAGCAGCGCTACTGACGCTTGCCGCGCCCCCCATTGAAAACGGCCCCATCGGGGCCGTTTGCTTGTGCGGGCCTGCACGCCCGATCGTTCCGAAGCGGATTCAAAGGCCAATCAGCGTGGCGTGAATCCGTGGCGCAGCAAGTGATAGAGGTTGCGCAGCATGCCCGCAGTGGCGCCCCAGATGAAGTGCTTGCCGTACGGCATGCCGTAATACTGGCGCACCCGTCCGTCATCGAGCCGGGCTTCATAAAGGCGATGATTGGCCGGGTCCATCAGGAACGACAACGGCACCTCGAACACCTCGGCCACTTCGAACGCGTCGGGCGCCAGTTCAAAACCCGGCCGCACCAGCGACACCACGGGAATGATCGAAAAGCCGGTCGCCGTCAGGTACGGCGGCATGCTGCCCAGGACTTCGACATGATTGGCCGGCAGGCCCGTTTCTTCTTGGGCTTCGCGTAGCGCCGCGTCCACCGGCGTGGCGTCGCTGGTCTCGATGCGACCGCCGGGAAAGCTGATCTGGCCCGCGTGATCGTGCAGATGCGCCGCGCGCTGCGTCAGCATGATGTTCACGCCCTCGTCGCGCGTCACCAGCGGGATCAGCACGGCAGCGGGCACAGGCGTGCCCTCGCGGCCGGGATAGCGAAGATCGTTGTCGCGCGACAGCTCCAGCGTCCAGGTGGACGGCTGGCTCAGCGTGCCGCGCAGGGAATCCGGCGTCAGCAGGCGGGTGGGCACGGGCGGCAGCGATTCGTTGGCCACCACCCACGGTTGCGTCGCCGGATCGAATCCGGGGCGCGCCAGCGGCCGTCGAGGCCGCGCGGAGGACGAGGTTTCAGACATACGCTCAGAAGTAAGAAAAAAGGCACCCTCGCAGGTGCCTTTTTAACCCGGAAAACCGTGCCGGACGGAAACGCGGATTGGCGTGAACGTCCGACACTGTCAGGGCCGTGTACCGATAAGCGATCAAGCCGCGGGGGCTTGCTTGCTGACCAGCTTTTCCTTGATGCGAGCCGACTTGCCCGAGCGCGAGCGCAGGTAGTACAGCTTGGCGCGGCGCACGTCGCCGCGGCGCTTCACTTCGATGCTGGCGATTTGCGGCGAGTACAGCTGGAACGTACGTTCCACGGCTTCACCCGACGAAATCTTGCGCACGGTGAACGCGGAGTTCAGGCCGCGATTGCGCTTGGCGATAACAACGCCTTCGAAAGCCTGCACGCGCTTGCGGGTGCCTTCAACGACGTTGACGCTCACGATGACGGTGTCACCAGGAGCAAATTCAGGCTTGGCTTGACCGCCGGTCAGACGGGCAATTTCTTCCTGTTCCAGGATAGCGATGAGGTTCATGTGAACTCCTAGATCATCATGTCTTTGCGGACTAAAACTTTTGCCGATCGATGTTGTTCACGCCCGGCTTTCGCGTGGCCCAGGATTCCAGACTGAAGAATCAAGATTTCGGCCACATCCGGCCTGGTGCGTGTGCATGGCAACCTGTCCGCTAGGTAAGCCGCAATGCGTAAGCCGCAATGCGGTTTTCCTGTTGGCGTGTATTGCGATGCTATGCCGCAAGCAGAGGATGAGATTTGGCAAACCGATGATTCTACACCAAAAATTCCCCAGAGCCTCGGGTAACATGTGCGCCTTGAGCACGGTTTGCGGTACCCTTCCAACTCCCTGTAACAAACACGTCATCTGACGCTGTTCCCTCATGTCGTACTCGTCCCTGATCTTGGTCGTCCTGGCGGCGATGGCCCACGCCACGTGGAACCTCCTTGCCAAGCGCGCGGCCATGGTGGGCGCGCCGTTCGTCTTTGCCTACGGCTTGTGCGCGACGGTGCTGTATGCGCCGTGGGTGATCTGGGTGCTGATGCACGACGGCATGAACTGGACCTGGCCCGTCGTCGGCGCCATCCTGACATCCAGCCTGTTGCATCTGGGCTACAGCCTGTGCCTGCAGCGCGGCTATCAGGTGGCCGACCTGTCCGTGGTGTATCCGATTGCGCGGGGCACCGGCCCCCTGCTGTCGACGACAGGCGCTTTCCTGCTGCTGGGCGAACCCGCCACTAGCACCGGCATCACCGGCATGCTGTGCGTCGTGGCCGGCGTGCTGCTGATCGCCACCCAGGGTCGGCTCGCCATCTTCAAGCAAGCGCAGGCGTGGATCGGCGTGCGTTGGGGCGTGGTGATCGGCCTGTTCATCGCGGCCTATACGGTGGTGGACGCGTACGGCGTGAAAGTGCTGCTGATCAGTCCGGTGCTGTTCGACTGGTTTACCTGTGTGACCCGCACCGCCATGATGACCCCGCATATGCTGCGCCGCCCCACCCAATCGTGGGAATCCATGCGCGGCCATTGGCATCTGGCACTGGCCGTGGGGTTTCTGTCGCCGCTGGGGTACATCCTGGTGCTGTATGCGCTGCGCAACGGCGCGCCGCTAAGCCTGGTGGCGCCTGCCCGGGAAATGTCCATGATGCTCGGCACCCTGGCCGGCATGTTCCTGCTGCGCGAAAAAGTGGGCGTGGGCCGTCTGGCTGGTTGCGTGTCCATTCTGGCGGGCGTGATCCTGCTGGGATCGAGCTGACCGCCGCCGCGGGTCGTCAGAAGCCAGCGGCCATCAGAAGCCGCCAGCCACGCCCAACCACATCAGGCCGGGGATCATCGCGCCCCAGGCCAGCACCAGCACTACGTCCGTAATCATGGCTTTCATCGTGAGCTGATTGGCCACCGGCTGCGCCTTGGCGTCTCCGATGCTGTGATTGCGCGCCGCAGCGGCGGTCGCGGCCGGCGTGGAAGTGGCGGCGTCGGCGACGGGCAGACCCGCCAGTACGCCGGCCGCCGGAAGGCCGGCCGCCGGGACGCCAACCGCTGGAGCACTGGCCGCCGGCGCGACGGCCTCCCCTGCCGCGCCCGAGACTTCCTCGGGGGTGGGCGCCGGGGGGAACGGCCAGCGGACGGGCATGCGCGTCGACCGTGCCGGCTGGCCGGACATCGTGCCGCTCCAGGGCATGGCCATGCCGGTCAGCCGGGCGCAGAAGGTGCGCGCGCGGTTGGCGCCGCGGCGCAGCGGATTCAGGGAAACGACAAGCTCATCCGGCAGGACGGAAAAATCAGCGGTGTTCATGGGAACTCCTTGGATAAACGTTCCAGCGCCGAGGCAAATCGCCCTGGCATGCACCCGAGGCAACAGCAGCCTGCGGTCAATCGAACAAAGACAATTGGCCGGCCGCCATGGCGCGCAACTGGCGCGCACCGCGCCCGTACGCGCCGCTGACCGCGGGCAAACCACCAGGAAAAGGGACCCCTGAAGACGCTTTCGCGCCGACCGGGGATTGAAAATCGGTAGCGGCATTGGCGGAGCCGGCCGCGTTGCCGGCGCCAGCCGAGCGAGCATCGCCAGCAACGCTGGTTGATCCCGACGGCGTTGCGGCTATGCCGGTTGCAGCACCCGCTGCGTCAACCCCTGCAGCTCCGGACGCCGCGCCATCGAATAGCGACGCTGAGGCACCGGGCCCCGCGGGCGGCACGAACCGGCTGCAATCGAGCGACAGGCGGGTACGGTTCAGCCCCAGCTTGCGCGTGGCAACCGCAAAACGCTGGCGCAGCAGGTCAGCCCAGATGCCCGTGCCGCGCATGCGCGACCCGAAGTTGGGATCGTTGCGGCGGCCGTTGCGCAGGTCTTCGATGCGATGCAGGACGCGTTGCGCGCGGTCCGGGTAATGGGCGTTGAGCCAGTCCTCGAACAGCATCTTGACCTCCCAGGGCAGGCGCAGGACCGTGTAGCTGGCGTAATGCGCGCCGGCCGCCTTGGCCTCCTGGAGGATGTGTTCCATGGATTCGTCGTTGATGAACGGGATGACCGGAGCCACCAGCACGCCCACCGGCACGCCGGCGTCGGTGAGGCTGCGCACCGCTTCCAGGCGGCGCCACGGCGCGGCGGCGCGCGGTTCCAGCGTGCGGGCCATGCCGGCATCCAGCGTGGTGATGCTGATGTAGACCACCACGAGATTTTGCTGCGCCAGAGCCGCCAGCAGGTCCAGGTCGCGGGCAACCAGCGCGTTCTTGGTGACGATGGTGACCGGGTGGCGGGTTTCAAGCGCCAGTTCGAGCATGCCGCGCGTCAGGCGCCAGTCGCGCTCGATGGGCTGGTAGGCGTCGGTGGCCGAGCCGATATTGATGGGCGACGGCTTGTAGCCGGGGCGGGCCAGTTCGGCGCGCAGGGCCTCGACCGCATTGGCCTTGGCGACCAGCCGGGTTTCGAAGTCCAGCCCGGGTGAATAACCCAGGTAGGAATGCGTGGGCCGGGCATAGCAGTACACGCAACCGTGCTCGCAACCCCGGTACGGATTGGCAGCCACTTCAAAGGGAATGTCAGGGGAATCGTTGCGCGACAGGATCTTGCGCGCCTCTTCTGCAGTGACCGTGGTTTTAGGGGCGGCCGGCGTGGAGCGCGTGTCGGGCAGGATGGGGATGACCGTGGCGCGGGCAGCAGCGCCTGCAGTCTGTTCAACCGCAGCGGCTTGACCGGCGGACGATGAAATATCGGGAAAGGAATCGGGGACAGAATCGACGAAGTCGGCAGGCAGACCGGAAGCGGACCAGCCGTCGTCGACCTGCACGCGGTCATCGCGCTGAAAGCGATGCCGAACATTAGTAACCGCACCCCGACCGCGCAATGCGGCGGGGGCGGCAGCCGGGGACCCAGAACCGGCGGGAAAAGAATGATCGGTGCGTGCCATAAAAACTACTGTACAAAAACACAGTGGTTTTGACAAGCACCAAAAGCCTTTTCGTAAGACAGCCCAACTTTACCGCAAGAAGAAGACATCGTCTGAACAATTCGATTTCATCTTGCGATATGGCCCGGAAACCCGCGCCAACATTGGGTTTGGACGAAAAACAACACGAAAAAACGGGCCGCGCGGGCCCGCCTTTCATCCAAGATTGCGGTTTACCGCAGCATGCCCGCCGCGGCCGTCTGATGTGTGGCTTCGTCGATCAGAATGAACGCGCCGGTCGCCGCCACATCGTCATAACGATCAACCGCCAGCGACTCGCGCGTCGTCAACGTCACGCGTCCGATGTCGTTCATGCGCAAGGTGCCTTCTGTGTTCTCGACCTCCTGCAGTTCATGGATGTCCCGATGCGACAACACCGCGCGCACCTTCGCCGACGTCAGCCGCGTGCCCGACTTCAGCAGATACTTGCGCGCAGGATTCAACGCCTGCGCATCGAGCCAGCACAGTTCGGCTTCGAACTCGCGCGAGACCTGCGCCGGCGCGGCGGTGTGCACGATCACGTCACCGCGCGACACGTCGACGTCGCGGTCCAGCACCAGCGTGATCGAATCGCCGGCCACCGCTTCATCCAGCGCACGATCAAACACACGCACTTCCTGCACCACCGCCGTCACGCCCGACGGCTGCACCGTCACTTCATCGCCGGGGCGCAGCACGCCGCTGGCGACGCGGCCGGCATAGCCGCGGAAATCATCCGCGCGATCGCCGCCATGACGCGACACCCACTGCACCGGAAAGCGCAGCGGCAAGGTGCGGCCGTCGCCCGACAGATCCAGCGATTCCAATAGGGCGAGCAGCGGTTGCCCTTCGTACCAAGGCGTCTTGGCAGACAACGTGACGACGTTGTCGCCGCTCAGCGCCGACAGCGGCAGCGCGTCGAAGTGCGGGATGCCCAGCTTGACCGCCAGGTCCGCATAGGCATCGCGGATGCGTTCGAACACCGCGCGGTCCCAGTCCACCAGGTCCATCTTGTTGACCGCCACGACGATGTGGCGGATGCCCAGGAGACGCGCGATGGTGCTGTGCCGCTTGGTCTGCGGCAGCAGCTTGCCGTCGGCGGCGCGGGTCGCGTCGATCAGGATCACGGCAACGTCCGCGGTCGACGCGCCGGTCACCATGTTGCGCGTGTACTGCTCGTGGCCCGGCGCGTCGGCGATGATGAACTTGCGCGTGGGCGTCGAGAAGTAGCGGTAGGCGACGTCGATGGTGATGCCCTGCTCCCGCTCGGCTTCCAGGCCGTCGGTCAACAGCGAAAAGTCGATGCCGTCGCCCGCCACCCGCTTGTGCTTGGCGCGCGAGATCGCGTCGAGCTGGTCGGCGAAGACGCCCTTGCTGTCGTACAGCAGGCGGCCAATCAGCGTGGACTTGCCGTCATCGACGGAGCCCGCCGTGATCAGCCGCAGCACGCCGGTGTCGGCGCCGGAAAGAAAGGAATCGTTCAGTGCATTCATGTGGTTCCCCAGGCGCCGGCATGCGCCGGCGCGTCATCTCATTCAGAAATAGCCTTCCTTCTTGCGGCGCTCCATAGAGGCCTCGGAAGTCTGGTCGTCCATGCGCGTGGCGCCGCGCTCGGTGATATCCGTCACGGCGGTCTCGGCGATGATGGCCATGGTGTCGGCGGCGTCGGAGGCGACCGGGCAGGTGCACGAGATGTCGCCCACCGTGCGGAACCGGACGGACAGGCGTTCGACCTGTTCACCATCAGCAGGCGGCGTCAGGCGGGTGACGGGCACCAACAGGCCTTTGCGGCGCACCACCTCGCGCTCGTGCGCGTAATAGATCGGCGGCAGCGCCAGCTGTTCGCGCTGGATGTATTGCCAGACATCCAGCTCGGTCCAGTTCGAGATCGGAAAGACGCGCATGTTCTCGCCGCGATGCACGCGGGTGTTGAACAGGTTCCAGAGTTCGGGGCGCTGAGCCTTGGGATCCCACTGCCCGAACTCGTCTCGGAACGAAAAGATGCGTTCCTTGGCGCGCGCCTTTTCCTCGTCGCGGCGCGCGCCGCCGATGCAGGCGTCGAACCCGAACTCCTCGATGGCTTCCAGCAGCGTCACGGCTTGGGCCGCGTTGCGCGAATCGGTCTCGCGGCGCAGCACGACGCTGCCGCGCTTGATCGAGTCTTCGACGCTGCGCACGATCAGGGTTTCGCCCAGCTCGGCCGCGCGGGCATCGCGAAAGGCGATCACCTCGTCGAAGTTGTGGGCGGTGTCGATGTGCATCAGCGGGAACGGAAAGCGGCCCGGCCGGAAAGCCTTTTCGGCCAGGCGCAGCAGCACCACGGAGTCCTTGCCGCCCGAAAAGAGCAGGACGGGCTTTTCGCATTCGGCGGCGACTTCGCGCAGGATGAAGATCGCTTCCGATTCCAGCCAATCCAGGTGGCTGCGTTGGATCACGGCAGACATAGTATTCCCCTAAGACAATTTTGAATTCATGGCCGCGCTCAATCGGCGCGCGCCGCAATGGTGATGACCCGGTTGCCCGCATGCAGGCCGCATTCCTTCGAGTCGGACGACTCCCACCACCAGCGCCCTGCCCGCAGGTCTTCGCCGGGGCGGATGGCGCGCGTACAGGGTTCGCAACCGATGGACGGGTAGCCCTGGTCGTGCAGCGGGTTGTACGGAATGCCGAGCGCGCGGATGGCCGACCAGATGTCGTCCTCGCTCCACTCGGCCAGCGGGTTGAACTTGTAGAGGCCGAAGGTCGCGTCGTCCTCTTCCAGCAGCAGCTCGCCGCGCGTCGTGGACTGCGCGCGCCGTTGCCCCGTGATCCAGGCGCCGCGGCCGGCCAGGGCGCGTTTCAACGGTTCGACCTTGCGGATCTGGCAACAGGCCTTGCGCAGGTCGACGCTTTCGTAGAACGCATAAGCGCCGTGCGCCGCGACGTGCTCGTCGACCGCCGCCTGAACGGGCCGGTATACAGTGACCTCACGGCCATAGCGCACCCGCACGGCGTCCAGCACGCCCAGCGTCTCGGCGTGCAGGCGGCCCGTGTCCAGCGTGAAGACTTCCAGGTCCAGGCCCGAGTCGTAGATGGCGTGGGTCAGCACCATGTCTTCGGCCGCCAGCGACGAGGCCAGCGCGGCGTCCGGATAACGGCGCTGGATGTCCGCCAGGCGCGCCGTCAGATCGCGCCAGCGCGCCGCCAGCGCCGGGGTCAGTTCAACGGAGGTATCGGTCGTCGTCATGGCTGCACCGCAAAGATGCGCGCCCGGCGGGGACGCGCGAGCAGGATTTCGCCGTCCCGCAGATTCAGCTCCTGATACAGCGACTCGGGCACCTCGGCTTCGATGATCGCGTCCGTGTCCTGGCGCGCCAGTTCCAGATACGCGCTGGGACCGGCCAGATAGGCGTGCGACAGGCGCACCGGAATGCCATCCGCGCCAGCGCGATAACGCTCGACCTCGAACTCGTGCGGGCGAACGTACGCGGTGGCGCGCTGCGCATCGGCCTGCGCCAGCTCGGGCGCGGGCAGCGACAGGCCGGCGCCTTCAAACACGCCACGCGTGGCGGTGCCTTGGAGCTGGTTCACGTCGCCCAGGAAGCCGTAGACGAACGGCGTGGCCGGACCTTCCCAGACCTCGCGGGGCGTGCCCACCTGCTCAATGCGGCCGGCGTTCATCAGCACCACGCGGTCCGAGACTTCCAGCGCCTCTTCCTGATCGTGCGTGACGAACACGCTGGCCACGTGCAGCTCGTCGTGCAGCCGCCGCAGCCAACGGCGCAATTCCTTGCGCACCTTGGCGTCCAGGGCGCCGAACGGTTCGTCCAGCAGCAGCACGCGCGGCTCGACCGCCAGCGCACGCGCCAGGGCAATGCGTTGGCGTTGTCCGCCCGACAATTGCGCCGGATAGCGGTCGGCCAGCCAGTCCAGTTGCACCAGGCCCAGCAGGTCGTGCACCTTGCGCTTGATCTGGTCCTCGGACGGGCGCTGCGAACGGTGCTTGACGCGCAAGCCGAACGCCACGTTCTCGAACACCGTCATGTGCTTGAACAGCGCGTAGTGCTGGAAAACAAATCCCACCTGGCGCTGGCGCACGTCCACCGCGGTGGCGTCCTCGCCGGCGAACAGCACGCTGCCCGAATCGGCCGATTCCAGCCCGGCGATGATGCGCAGCAGCGTCGTCTTGCCGCAGCCCGACGGGCCCAGCAGCGCCACGAGCTCGCCGGTTTCGATGTGCAGCGACACGTCGTTCAGCGCGCGGAACTGTCCGAACCGCTTGGATAGATTGCGTACTTCGATACTCATGCCTGTCTCCTTGTCCGGCCGGCCACGTCAGGCAACCGCCGGCTTGATGGCTACCGCGGCGCCGGGATACTCCACCGGCTGGTCCGCGTTCTGCTGCAGGCGCGCGTTGCGCCACTCGACCACGTTCTTGGCCACCAGCGTCACCAGCGCCAGCAGCGCGAGCAGCGAGGCAACGGCGAACGCCGCGGAATACTGATATTCGTTGTAGAGAATCTCGACATGCAGCGTCATCGTGTTGGTCAGCCCGCGGATCTGGCCCGACACCACCGACACCGCGCCGAATTCGCCCATGGCCCGCGCGTTGCACAGGATCGCCCCGTACAGCAAGCCCCACTTGATGTTCGGCAGCGTCACCCGCCAGAAGATCTGCCAGCCGCTCGCCCCCAACGTCAGCGCCGCCTGCTCTTCCTCGCTGCCTTGCGCCTGCATCAGCGGGATGAGCTCGCGCGCGACGAACGGAAAGGTCACGAACAACGTCGCCAGAATGATGCCGGGCACCGCATAGACGATCTTGATGTCGTGGGCCTGCAGCCATTCGCCAAACCAGCCCTGCGAGCCAAACAGCAGCACGAACACCAGGCCCGCCACCACCGGCGACACCGAGAACGGCAAGTCAATTAGCGTGATCAGGAACTGCTTTCCGCGGAACTGGAACTTGGTGATGGCCCACGCGGCGGCGACGCCGAACACCAGGTTCACCGGCAAGGCGATGGCCGCGATCAGCAACGTCAGCCGGATGGCCGCCCAGGCGTCCGGCTCGACGATCGCTTCAAGATAAAGCGCCCATCCCTTGCGGAAAGCCTCGGCAAACACGGCCGCCAGCGGCACCAGCAGAAACAGCGCCAGAAATCCCAGCGCGATGAACAGCAAAACGCCGCGCACCCAGCGCGGCTCGGTCAAATGCGCGGGACGATCCGGTGCGCTCATGACTGCCTCCCCAGGCCGCGGCGCGCCTGCCAGCCCTGCAACAGGTTGATGATGAGGAGCAGCACGAACGACAGCACCAGCATCACGGTCGCGATGGCGGCCGCGCCGGCGTAGTCGAACTGCTCCAGCTTGGAAATGATCAGCAGCGGCGTGATCTCGGACACCATCGGCATGTTGCCGGCGATGAACACCACCGACCCGTACTCGCCCACCGCGCGCGCGAACGCCAGCGCAAAGCCCGTCATCAGGGCCGGCATGATCGTCGGCAGCAGCACGCGCCGGAAGGTCTGCCAGCGATCCGCGCCCAGGCTGGCGGCGGCCTCTTCGATTTCGCGCTCCACGTCTTCGAGCACCGGCTGCACCGTGCGCACGACGAACGGCACCCCGATGAAGATGAGCGCGATGACGATACCCAGCGGCGTGAACGCCACCTTCAGGCCGAACCAGTCGGACAGCGGCCCGCCCAGCCAGCCCTTCTGCGAATACAGCGCGGTCAGCGCGATGCCTGCCACGGCCGTCGGCAGCGCGAACGGCAGGTCGACCAGCGCATCCAGGATCTTCTTGCCGGGAAAGCGATAGCGCACCAGCACCCAGGCGACGACCGTGCCGAACACCAGGTTCACCAGCGCGGCGATGAACGACGCGCCGAAAGTCAGCTTGTACGAGGCCACCACGCGCGGCGCGGTCACCGCGTCCCAGAAACCCTGCCATCCCAGGCCGGCGCTCTTGATGGGCAAGGCGGCCAGCGGGATCAGCACGAGCACGCTGAGATACAGCACCGCGTAGCCCATGGAAATGCCGAATCCGGGCAGTACGCCCGGGCTGTTGCGCCGAACGGCAAAAGGCGCTTGCGCGCCGATTGCCGCCGGGTTCGAGGCTGAAGTCATGGCCGTCGTCCGAACGTTATGCAGTTACTTCTTCTGCGGCTGATATATCTGGTCAAAGGTGCCGCCGTCGCTGAAGTGATCCTTCTGCGCCTTGCGCCAGCCGCCGAAGATCTTGTCGTCGATGGTGACGAGCTTGACCTTGGGGAACTTGGCTTCGTATTTGGCGGCGACCGTCTTGTCCAGCGGCCGGTAGTAGTTCTTGGCGATGATTTCCTGCGCGGCCGGGGTGTACAGGAATTCCAGATAGGCTTGCGCGGCGGCGCGGGTGCCCTTCTTGTCCACGACCTTGTCAACGACTGCCACCGGCGGCTCGGCCAGGATGGACAGCGACGGCACCACGATGTCGAACTTGTCCGGACCCAGTTCTTCCAACGCCAGGAAGGCCTCGTTCTCCCACGCCAGCAGCACGTCGCCCACGCCGCGTTCCACGAACGTCGTGGTGGCGCCGCGCGCCCCAGTATCCAGCACCGGCACGTGCTTGAGCAGATCGCCGACGAAGGCGCGCGCCTTGTCCTCGCTGCCGCCATTCTTCTCCAGCGCATACGCCCAGGCGGCCAGATAGTTCCAGCGGGCGCCGCCCGAGGTCTTGGGATTGGGCGTGATGACCTGCACACCGTCCTTGAGCAGATCGTCCCAGTCCTTGATCTGCTTGGGGTTGCCCTTGCGCACCAGGAACACGATGGTGGACGTGTACGGCGAGCTGTTCTGCGGCAGGCGGGCCTGCCAGTTCTCGGGCAAGAGACCGCGGTCGGCGATGGCGTCGATGTCGTAGGCCAGCGCCAGCGTCACCACGTCGGCTTCCAGCCCGTCGATCACCGAGCGCGCCTGGCGGCCGGAACCGCCGTGCGACTGGCGGATCGTCAGATCGACGTTCGCCTTGTCCTTGTACTGCTTGATGAAGGCGTCATCGATCGCGCGGTAGAGCTCGCGCGTCGGATCGTAGGACACGTTCAGCAGCGTCTGCTTCTGCTGCGCCTGCGCCGGCGCGATCGCGGCAAATGAAACCGTCACTGCGGCCAAGGCGGCCAACCAACCGGCTTTCCTGAAAGACATCCCTTGCTCCCTGTGATCTGCAATGTGGAGGCAAGTTTGCGTGTTGGCCGATCTGAACGGAACGAATCATTATTTGGTTGCTCATCGCCAAGAGGCATATAGGACAGGCATCCCAACAACGAAAAACCGCCGCGATCCTCTATGAAGATCGCGGCGGTTCGGGCGGCGCGGGACCGCGTTCAAGCCGGGGGGCCAACCCCCCATTTTTCGAATTTACTTATTCGGTTGCGGCGTGATGCGCAGGTACGGACGCACGGCCTTGTAGCCCTTCGGGAATTTTTCCTTGATCACCGCTTCGTCCTGCAGCGACGGAACGATGATGACGTCGTCGCCGTCTTCCCAGTTGACCGGCGTGGCCACGCTGTGGCTGTCGGTCAGCTGCAGCGAATCGATGACGCGCAGGATTTCATTGAAGTTGCGGCCCGTGCTGGCGGGATACGTGATGGTCAGGCGGACCTTCTTGTTCGGATCGATGACGAACACCGAACGCACGGTCGCCGTGGCGCTGGCATTCGGGTGGATCATGTCGTAAAGCTCGGAAACCTTGCGATCCTTGTCGGCGATGATGGGGAAGTTGACCGTCGTCGATTGCGTGTCGTTGATGTCTTCGATCCACTTGGCGTGCGAATCGGCGCCATCGACCGACAGGGCCAGGACCTTCACGTTGCGCTTGGCAAACTCGTCGGCCAGTTTGGCCGTGTAGCCCAGTTCGGTCGTGCAAACCGGCGTGAAATCGGCCGGATGCGAGAACAGCACACCCCAGCTGTTGCCCAGGTACTCGTGGAAGCGGATCTTGCCAGCCGAGGATTCCTGCTCGAAATCGGGGGCGACGTCGCCCAGGCGTAGTTGACTCATGATGTCTCCTGTACGGGATTCAGTTGTAGGGACCGGCTGACGGTCCGGCATGGACTGCAGCGGGCAATCGCGTTTCGTGGCGGAGGTTGCCGTGTGACGTTACCGCGTGTGAAACGATTCTTCCATCAAACCTTTAGGCGAGGAAATACGCAAGTCATATAACCTTATGCAATATTCGCAGCCGCCTTAACGGCGAGCGCTGGCGGCCCCTGCCACCGGGTCAGCTCAGGTGATACGCCAGCGACACGATGATCGGTCCCAGCACGGGCAGCAACACATTGGCGATCGCGTATGTCACCGTGTAGCCCAGCAGCGGCACGGAGCTGCCGCTGGCGGTCAGGATGGCGCTGATGGCCGGTGTGCTGACATGCTGCCCGGCAATGGCGCCCACCAGCAGCGGCCCCTCGATCTTCAACAGCTTGTGTCCCACCCACAGCGACAGGCACGCGGGCCCCAGCGACACCAGCAGGCCGATCAGCGGCAGCACCGCCCCATGCTCGCGGATCAGCGACAGCGCATCCGGTCCGGCGGACAAGCCCACGCAGGCCACGAAGATCGCCAGACCCAGGTCCTTGAGCAGTTGCACCGCATGGGCCGGCATGTGCCCGATCGACGGCCGCTTGGCGTTGATCCAGCCGCACACCAGACCGCTGACCAGCGCGCCGCCCCCGCTGCCCAGCGAGACCGGAATCCCCCACAGTCTTGCCCCCAGGCTGCCGATCATCAGGCCGACCAGAATGCCAAACGCCAGAAACACCAGGTCCGTCACCCCGCTGCGGCGCAATTCGGAACCCAGCGCGGCGCCCGCCTCGGACAGTTCGGGCTCCGCCCCCACCAGGGTGACCAGATCGCCGAACTGCACCACGGTCGCCGGCGTCAGGGGTAGCACGTGGCCGGAGCGCGAGATGGATTGCAGGAACACGCCTCGCGCGCGTCGTGCATTGGGCCGCAAAGCCAGCTCGCCCACCGTGTGGCCGTTCACGGCCTTCTTGCTGACGATGACCTGCAGCTCGCTCAATTGCAGGTCGTCCGCGTGCGCTTCGGGCAACTGGATCTCCGGACCGATCACCGATCCGGCGCGCAGGGCAAAGCGGCGCAGCCCCAGCACCACCACGATGTCGCCCGTCGCAAGCACGTAGTCGGGCGTGGCGTCGACGGCCTCGCCGTTGCGCAGGACGCGGCTGATCACGGTGCGCCCGCCCAGTTGCGCCTCCACGTCGCCCACCCGCTTGCCGTCCACGTCCTTGACCACGTGGGCGCGTCCCACCAGACGCGGCAGCGTCGGCAGGCTGGCCTCGTCGTTGTCGCCGGGCGCCGCACCCAGCTTGGCCTCCAGCGCCTTGGACGCTTCGCGCAGGTTGATGCGCAGCAACGCGGGCGCCACCTGGCTGGTGAAGAACACGATGCTGATGAGGCCCACCAGATAGGTCAGCGTGTAGGCCGTGGCGATGTTGGCCTCCATGCGCTGCACTTCCGCGTCCGGCAGGCCCAGGTGCTTGAGCGCCTCGGCGGCGGTGCCCACCACGGCCGATTCGGTCGCAGCGCCCGCCGCCAGGCCCGCGGCGGTACCGGCATCCAGCCCGAACAGCGGCACGGCCGCCAGCACGATCGTCAGCACCAGCACCGCCTCGATCAGCGGCAGGACGACATAGCGCAGGCTGGACCGGTTAAGGTTCGCGAAGAACTGCGGGCCACCGGAGTAGCCCATCGCAAAGATGAACAGCGCAAACGCGACCTCCTTCAGGTCGCCGCGCATCTGGCAGCCCGTCTGGCCGATCAGCAGGGCGACGATGAGCGTGCCGCACACGCCGCCTAGCTGTATCGGCCCGACCTTCAGCTTGCCGATCAGGTATCCCAAACCCACCGTGACGAACAGCACCGCGATGGGAACGCTATTGAAAAACCCGACCGAACACGTCATGAGTCCACGCCGCCCTGTTGTTGCCTGCTGTGCAATGGCCTGCGCTGCGAACAACCGCGTTGCAGTTGCCCGCTTCACAGTTGCCCGCCGAACGGCTTCCTACTTCGCGGTCGCCTTCTTGGCCGACTTGGCTGCCGTGTCTGCCTTTTTCACGGCCTTCTTCACGGCCTTCTTGGCAGCAGTCTTGCCGGCGGCCGTGCGCTTTTTGGCGGCCGATGCCTTGACCGTCTGGCCCTTGCCCGCGGTCGGGCCGGAGCGCACCAGCTCGGACGCCTTCCACGCTTCGACGTACTCGGTCGCGGATTCGACCATGTACTTGCCGATCTTGGCGTAGTCCGCATCGTCCAGGTTCGCCAGCGAGATCCGGATCGACCACGGCGGCCCGCCAAACCCGCCGCCGTCCATCAGCACCACGCCCGTCTTCTCCGCCAGGCGGAACAGGAAGTCCACCGGCTCGTAGTTGTCGATCATGTACTTGCAAAACGCATCGCCGTACATGATCTTGGCCCAGACCATGAAGTCCAGTTCGACGTAATACCAGCCGCGCATCGGATCTTCCGGCGGCATCGGGATGCCCAGCCCACGCCACAACGCGTCGCGCCGGCTGCGCACGATCTGCATGGTCAGGTGCTTGTAGGCGTCCTTCAGGTCCAGCAGGTGCGACAGCGCAAAAAAGCCCATCTGCACCTGCTGCGGCAAGGACAGCCCCGCCGTATGGTTCAGCGCCACCTCGCGGCTGTCGGCAACCAGGCGGTCGATGAACTTCAGCTTTTCGGGCTCCATCGTCATGGCGCCGTAGCGCTTGTCCAGGCGCTTTTTCCAGGACGCGGGCAGCTCGGCGATGCGCCGGTCCATCGTGTTGTTTTCGTGCGTGGCGATGACGCCCAGGCGCCAGCCGGTGCAGCCGAAGTTCTTTGAGAAAGAGTACACGCAGATGGTGTTCTGCGGCACCTCCGCCATGAGCGAGCGGAAGTTCGGCACGAAGGTGCCGTACACGTCGTCGGTCACCAGCACCAGGTCGGGATTCTTGCGGATGATGCGCACGATCTGCTTCATCTCGGCAGGGCTGAACGCCACCGACGGCGGGTTGCTGGGGTTCACCGTGACCGCCAGCTTGATCTTGGGATCTTCCAGTTTGGCGATTTCCGAGGCCGGATAATGCCAATCGTGCGTGCCGTCGGCGCGCAGGCTGCTGGCGTTGATGCCGACGATCTTGAACTGGAAACGCTCCAGGTGCGCGATCTCGATATAGGGCGTGAACGTCGGCAGGAACAGCGCGATGGTGTCGCCCTGCTTCAAAAGGCCGTTGACCATCAGCGAATCGAAGATGTAGCACATGGCCGCTGTGCCGCCTTCCACCGGGAAGAGGTCGAACTTGCCCTTGGGCGGGCGGCCGTCGCACATTTCCTTGATCAGGTAGTCGTGGATGATCTGCTCGGTGTGCACCAACGCGCGCGGCGGCACGGGATAGTGGTCGCCGATGATGCTGTCGGTCAGTTCATGGATCCACTCGTCCGGATCGAACCCCTTGATCTTGACGCCGTATTCCAGCACCCCGACCAGAAAATCGTAGCCGTCCTCGCTCTTGTGTTTGGACAGAAACTTGCGCAGCCGGTCGGCGCATCCCTTCTTCGCCGGCATGCCCGCCAGGATGCCCTCGTCGCGCACCCGGCGCGCCTCTTTCATGGCGAACCGGCCCATCAGGAAGAAGGCGTCCCGCGGCTCCGTGGCGATCCAGTTGGGATTGCCGCGGCCCGCATTCAACATGGACGCCGCAGCAGACTGCTGGCTGTCCTTGGCCAACGTGATCAGGTAGTCCTTCAGTTCGAACGGTGAGAGTTGCTCCAGGTCGCGTTGGTGGGAACGCGTGGTCTTCAGGGCCGAGGCCAGGCTGACGGTGACAGGCGCAGTGGAAGCCATTTTGTGTACTCCTGGTGTGCGTGTTGACAGGCGCCATCAAGTCGAGCGCCGTTACGATTGCCGCGCTTCTATCCAGCACCCGCAAGCCGGCGCTTGCGGGCAATCCTGCTAAGCCATGAGCATGACGATGACAATGCCCCAGATGATGAGCAGGGTATTGCCGATGGCGTAAGGCACCGTGTAGCCAAGCGCCGGGACCTGGCTCTTTGCCGTCTCGGTGATCTGGCCGATCGCCGCGGTGGTGGTCCGCGCCCCCGCGCACACGCCTAATGAGATGGCGGGGTGGAACTTGAAGACGTAGCGGGCAATGAGCACGCCCAGGATCATCGGGATGCTGGTGGCGATGACGCCCGCGATGAACAGCTTTGCGCCCAGCTGCTGGAAGCCCTGCACAAAGCCCGGTCCCGACACGATGCCCACCACCGCAACGAATGCGGTCAGGCCCACCGATGTCAGGAACCAGTGCACCGGCTCGGGCACGCGCCCGAACGTTGGATGCACCGACCGCAGATAGCCGAAGATGAGGCCCGAGATCAGCGCGCCGCCCGAGGTGGAGAGCGTGATCGGAATGCCGCCCACCGTCAGCACCAGCGTGCCGAACAGGCCGCCCAGCAGGATGCCGAAGCCCACGAACACCATGTCAGTCTGGTTGGTGGCGCGGTCCACGTAGCCCAGCTTGCTGACCACGCGTTCGACGTCGCGTGTGGCGCCCAGGATGAAGAGGCGGTCGCCGCGGTCCAGTTTCAGGCCCCAGTTGACCGGCATCTCGTGGCCGCCGCGCACGACCTTGCGCAGGAACACGCCGCGGCCCAGTTGGCGCACGGTCTCGTTTTCGGCAAGTTCCTTGAGCGTCTTGCCGGCCACGTTCTTGTTGGTCAGCACGACTTCGACGATCTCCGCCGGCAGGTTGATGACGTCGCGGTCCTCGACCTCGGTGCCGATGAGGCCCGAGGCCTGCAGCACCAGCGCGTCATGGCGGCCCGTCACGCCGAGCACGTCGCCGGCCTGCAGCATCGTGGTCGAGTCGGCGTCGATGATCTGGTCGCCGCGATGAATGCGCTCGACAAAGACCCGGGCGTCCACGAACTTTGCTTCCAGTTCGCCCACCGTCTTGCCGGCGTAATCCGCATTGTCCAGCCGGTAGGCCCGCGCCGTGAACTTGCGGTAGCCCGACAATTCCATCGAATCGGCCCCGCCGGACATCTTGGCCTCGTAGTCCTTGCATTCCTTCACGATGTCCACGCGCATCAGCTTGGGACCGAGGGACGCCAGCAGCCAGGCGCTGCCGACCGTGCCGAAGATGTAGCAGACCGCGTACGCGACGGGAATGTTATCGATCCACTGCTTCTTGGTCGCCGCGTCGACGGACAGGCCGTTGATCGTGTCGGTCGCCACGCCCATGACCGCCGATATCGTCTGCGCGCCGGACAGCAGCCCCGCGCCGGTGCCGGCATCAAAGCCGAATCCGATGGCGGTCACCCAGGTGACGAGCAGGCAGAGCACGCAGATGATGACGGCAAAGATGACCTGCGGAAGGCCATCGCTTTTCATGCCGCGGAAGAATTGCGGTCCGACGCCGTAGCCAAGACCAAAAAGAAAAAGCAGGAAGAACACCTGCTTGAGAATGGGAGCAATCGAGATGTTGAGCTGGCCGACCAGCACGCCCACCAACAATGTCCCGGTCACTGCGCCCAGATTGAATCCGAAGATTTTCTTGGCCCCGATCCAATAACCCAGGCCCAGGGTCAAGAAAATCGCCAGCTCCGGGTACTTACGTAGCGTGTCAAAGAACCATTCCATCACGAATCTCCTTCGTTCTGTACAGGTCAAGCACAATCGCAAACAGTGAGTAGCGCGAAGTACGTTATCAGAGTCTTTCAGAAAATCAAAGATTTTCGAATATCTGAAATAAATGCGTGGCGCGTCCGCAAAAAAAAACCGCGGACCCGAAGGCCCGCGGTTTTGATCGAACCGGCTGAAACTTACAGCGCGTTCGTCAGCTCGGGAACGACCGTGAACAGGTCGCCCACCAGGCCGTAATCGGCGACGCCGAAAATCGGCGCTTCGGCGTCCTTGTTGATCGCAACGATGACCTTCGAATCCTTCATGCCGGCCAGATGCTGGATGGCGCCCGAGATGCCGACGGCCACGTACAGCTGCGGCGCGACGATCTTGCCGGTCTGGCCAACCTGCCAGTCGTTCGGCGCGTAGCCCGCGTCGACCGCGGCGCGCGAAGCGCCCAGTGCGGCGCCCAGCTTGTCGGCCAGCGGATCCAGGATCTTGAAGTTTTCGGCGCTGCCCAGACCACGGCCGCCCGAGACCACGACGCGCGCGCCGGCCAGTTCGGGACGATCGCTCTTGGCGACTTCGCGGCCCACGAACGTGGACAGGCCGGAATCGGCCACGGCAGCGGCGTCTTCGACCGAGGCGGAACCGCCTTGGGCGGCGACGGCGTCAAAGCCGGTCGTGCGCACGGTGATGACCTTGACGGCGTCGGCCGATTGCACGGTGGCAATGGCGTTGCCAGCGTAGATCGGGCGCTGGAACGTGTCGGCGGATTCGACACCGATGATGTCGGAGATCTGGGCCACGTCCAGCTTGGCGGCAACGCGCGGCGCCACGTTCTTGCCCGACGCGGTGGCCGGGAACAGGATGTGGCTGTAGTTCGAGGCCACGGCCAGCACCTGCGCCGCGACGTTTTCGGCCAGGCCGTCCGCCAGATGCGGGGCATCGGCCAACAGCACCTTCGCCACGCCAGCGGCTTGGGCAGCCTGGTCGGCCACGGCGCGCGCATTGGCGCCGGCGACCAGCACGTGCACGTCGCCTCCGATCTTGGCGGCGGCGGCGATGGCGTTCAGGGTTGCGCCCTTGAGTTGGGCGTTATCGTGTTCGGCAATAACCAGCGTCGTCATGATCAGACCACCTTCGCTTCGTTCTTGAGTTTGTCCACCAGCGCCGCGACGTCGGCAACCTTGATGCCGGCCTTGCGGGCGGGCGGCTCGCTGACCTTCAGCGTCTTCAGGCGGGGCGCGGGATCAACGCCCAGGTCTTGCGGCGTGACGGTGTCCAGCTGTTTTTTCTTGGCCTTCATGATGTTCGGCAGCGTGACGTAGCGCGGCTCGTTCAGGCGCAGGTCGGTGGTCACGATGGCGGGCAGCTTGAGCGACAGGGTTTCCAGGCCGCCGTCGACTTCACGCGTCACGGTGACCTTGCCGTCGGCCAGTTCGACCTTGCTGGCGAACGTGGCTTGCGGCCAGTCCAGCAGCGCGGCGAGCATCTGGCCGGTTTGGTTGGCGTCGTCGTCGATGGCCTGCTTGCCCAGGATCACGAGCTGGGGCTGTTCCTTGTCGACCAGCGCGCGGAGCAGCTTGGCGACAGCCAGCGGTTGCAGTTCGGCATCGGTTTGGACCAGCACGCCGCGATCGGCGCCGATGGCCATGGCGGTGCGCAGTGTCTCCTGGCATTGCGCAACGCCGCAAGAAACCGCCACGACTTCAGCGACCGCGCCCTTTTCCTTCAGGCGGGTGGCTTCTTCGACGGCGATTTCGTCAAAGGGGTTCATGGACATCTTCACGTTGGCGATATCCACGCCGGTCTGATCAGACTTGACGCGCACCTTGACGTTGTAGTCAACGACGCGCTTGACAGGTACCAACACCTTCATCCCGCTGCCTCCAATTGGAAAATAATGACCCGGCTTTGCGCCGGGATCGCATTGCACAATTTTTTCCTGATTCTACAGCTTCGCCAGCGCCCGTATGTGCGCGACCACGCTGCGGCCCAGGGCCGACAAGTTGTAACCGCCCTCGAGCGTGCTCACGATCCGGCCCTGACAGTGGCGGTCAGCCACGTCGACAAGCTGTTCGGTGATCCAGGCATAGTCCGCCTCGACCAGCCCCATCTGCCCCATGTCGTCCTCGCGGTGGGCGTCAAAGCCCGCCGACACGAGGATCAGTTCGGGGCGGTGCGCTTCCAGCCGCGGCAGCCACGTGTCCGTGACGATGGTCCGGACCGCGGCGCCCGCCGTGTAGGCAGGCACGGGCACATTCAGCATGTTGGCGGCCGGATGATTCGCGCCGCTGTTGGGGAAGAACGGATGCTGGAAAAAGCTGCACATCAGCACCCGATCATCGCCGGCGAAGACGTCTTCCGTGCCGTTGCCATGGTGAACGTCAAAATCGACGATCGCCACGCGCGTCAGGCCGTGGAAGTCCATGGCGTGCTGCGCCGCAATGGCGACGTTATTGAAAAAGCAGAATCCCATGGCCTGCGATCGGCAGGCATGATGCCCCGGCGGGCGCACCGCGCAGAAGGCCGTACGCGCCTCCCCGCCCAGCACCGCGTCGACCGCAGCCACCCCGGCGCCCGCGGCATGCAGCGCGGCTTCGTAGGTGTGCGGGTTCATGAGGGTGTCGGGATCGATAGGGTAATACCCTTGGTCCGGCGTATGTTTCTGCAAACTGTCCAGGTACTGGACAGTGTGCACGCGCAAGAGGTCATTGCGGGACGCCTGCGGCGCCTGCCGGTCATCCAGATAAGGCATCAATCCGCTTGCGAGCAACTGATCGGAGATGGCGTCCAGCCTCTGGGGGCTTTCCGGATGCCAGCTTCCCATTTCATGCAAGCGGCATGCCGGGTGGGTAAGATACATGGTCTCCATAAGGAAGATTATGTTCATCTGTCGGCGAATACTGCAACTCGGCGCGCTTTCCGCCCTGCTGGCGGGGTGCTCCACCACCACTCCCACCGCAGCACCCTCCACGTCCCTCGCTCCCCAAACGGCCCAGGCTTCAGGGACAACCCCCATCCGCATCGGGCCCAGCACGCCGACGCTCGGCCCCGAACTGGCGGACGACGCGCCCGCCACGCTGACGCCGTCGGGCGCGCTGCGCCCCGAGGTCCGCACCTTCGTCGAGAACCTGGCCGCCGAACGGCAGCTGCCGCTGGCGCCGATGGTGTCCGCCTTGGAAAGCTCGCGCTACAACGCGACGGTCGCGCGGCTGATTGCGCCCTCCCCGCCGGGCAAAAAGGTCTGGCGCAGCTGGCTGACCTACCGGTCGCGCTTCGTCGAGCCCAAGCGCATCGCCTGGGGCGTCGAGTTCTACAACGAAAACCGCGACCTCCTGAATCAGGCCGCGCAACGGTTCGGCGTGCCCGCGCCCATCATTGCCTCCATCATCGGCGTCGAAACGCTGTATGGCCGCAACATGGGCAACTTCCGCGTCCTGGACGCGCTGGCCACGCTGGCCTTCGACTACCCCGATCCCGCCAAGCCCGAGCGCGCCACCATGTTCCGCACCCAATTGGCGGACTTCCTGACGCTGGTCATGAACGACAAGCTCGAGCTGGAAACGCAGGGCTCCTATGCCGGCGCCATCGGCATGCCGCAATTCATGCCGACCAGCGTGATGCACTACGCCGTGGACGGCGACGGCAACGGCCATATCGACCTGACCAACAACACGCAGGACGCGATCATGTCCGTGGGCAGCTTCCTGGCGCAGCACGGTTGGCAGCGCGGCCTGCCGGTGTTCGCGCCCGTGGTGCTGCCCGCCGATCCCACCGCGCTGGTGGACGGCGGCCTGGAGCCCAAGCAAAGCTGGACCACGCTGTCGGCGGCCGGCTCGCAGCTCAAGCCCGGCGCGACCAGCGATGGCTGGAGCAGCCAGCCGCTGGGCGTGGTGGATCTGGTCGAAGAAATGCGCGGCACGGCGCAGTATCGCGTGGGCACGCCCAACTTTTTTGCGCTGACCAAGTACAACCGCAGTTACTTCTATGCGACGTCGGTGGCGGACCTGGCCACGGAGATCGAGGCCCGCGTCGCGCGGTGAGCGCCCTCGTGCGGACACGTCCGCGCCGAAAGACAAACGCCCTGGCAGGTTCAACCGCCAGGGCGTTTTTCATTTGGGTGCCCTACCGGCCGGGGCGGCCGGGGGGGCCCTGCGTGTCAGTTGAACACGCCCGTCGACAGATAGCGATCACCGCGGTCGCACACGATGAACACGATGGTCGCATCGTTGACGCGTTCGGCAACCCGCAGCGCCGCGACCAGCGCACCGGCCGACGAAATGCCGCCGAAAATGCCTTCCTCGGCAGCCAGCCGCCGTGCCATCACTTCGGCCTCGGATTGCTGGATGGACTCGTAGGCGTCCACGCGGCTGCGGTCGAAGATCTTGGGCAGGTAGGCCTCGGGCCACTTGCGGATGCCGGGAATCTGCGATCCTTCGGCCGGCTGCGCGCCCACCACCTGCACGGCGGGATTGCGAGACTTCAGGTAGGTGGACACGCCCATGATCGTGCCCGTGGTGCCCATCGCGCTGACGAAGTGAGTGATGCGTCCTTCCGTCTGATTCCAGAGTTCCGGGCCCGTCGTTTCGATGTGTGCGCGCGGATTGTCGGGATTGGCGAACTGGTCCAGCACCACGCCACGGCCATCGGCCTGCATCTCGGTGGCCAGGTCGCGGGCGTATTCCATGCCGCCCTTGTCGGCCGGCGTCAGGATCAGCTCAGCGCCGTAGGCGGCCATGGCTGCGCGCCGCTCGACGGACAGATTGTCCGGCATGATCAGGATCATGCGGTAACCCTTCATGGCGGCCGCCATGGCCAGCGCAATGCCGGTGTTGCCGCTGGTGGCCTCGATGAGGGTGTCGCCGGGCTTGATGTCGCCGCGCTCTTCCGCGCGCTGGATCATCGACAAGGCGGGACGATCCTTGACGGACCCCGCCGGGTTGTTGCCTTCCAGCTTGGCCAGGATGACATTGCCGCGCGCGTCGCCCGCCGCCCCAGGAATGCGCTGCAGGCGCACCAGGGGCGTGTTGCCGACGGTCTGCTCGATAGTGGGGTAGGTAGTAGTCATGCGGTCGATCATAACTCCGCCCGGCGCCGCGCGGCCGCAAAAGCCGCGCACCCGCCAGGGTTAGCCAGAACCCGACTCAGGGCTTTGCGCGGACCTGTGCCGGCGCACTGGCGGCAGGCGGCGCCGGCTTTGGCGCAGCGGCCTTGCCGGGCGCGGGCCGGGCTCCGGGCGCCGCGCCGGACGCGCCTGCCGACGGCTTGGCGGCCGCACCCGCCGCGCCGATTGTCAGCCCCGCCGCCTGCAGCGCCTGAGCCTTTTTCTGGCCGATGCCCCGCACGCGCTCGGTCAAGTCGTCCAGCGACTCAAAGCCGCCGCCACGCTCGCGTTCACGGACGATGATTTCAGCGGTGCGAGGGCCGATGCCTCGCACGCCCTCTAGCTGGGCTGCAGTGGCCTGGTTGATGTCCACCGCATGCGCGGGCGGCGCGGCCACGCCCAGGCCAGCGGACAGCAGCAACGCGCCGAGCGCCCGCCGCAGGATGCGGTGCCGCTCTCGGGGGCATGCAGTCATGGCAGCGGGACGCGCGCGGCGCCACGAGACCAGAGGCAGGTTGCGGGCAACGGTGGGATGGACGAAGGGATTCATGGGGTTCTCCTGACAGTTACGGACGCGACGGTTGCCGCGCCCCGTTGCCATCATCGGGGCGGGCGGCTCGCAGCGCCGGTCCGGTGAACCAAAACATCCACCCCGGCAACTACGCGTGCACATACCCCGGCAATGTCCCCGGCCAATGACAGGCAACGTCGCGGGCAAAAAAAAGCCACCGCGTCGCGGTGGCCTTCGTTGTCGCCTTGCCTGCGCGGCGGATTACTTCCGGGCGCGCCAGTAGCGCACGTACTCGGCCACGCCCGTCTGCACATCGCGCATCGGCGCAGCAAAACCGGCGGCCCGAAGCTGCGTGACGTCCGCCTGCGTATAGCTCTGGTAGCGCCCCTTGAGGTCGTCCGGGAACGGGATGTAGCGGATCAGATCCAGCTCGGCCAGCTGAGCCAGCGTCAGCTCGGCTTCGCCCCGCTCGGCGCGCAGCGTGTTCACCACCGCGGCCGCCACGTCGTTGAACGGCTGCGCCTTGCCGGTGCCGCAATTGAAAATGCCCGATTGCTCGGGGTGATCCAGGAAATGCAGATTTACCGCCACCACATCCTCGACCGAGATGAAGTCACGGCTCTGGCCGCCATCCACGTAGCCGTCCCAGCCCGCAAATAGGCGCACGTGCCCGTGCTCCAGGAACTGGTTCATGTTGTGGAACGCCACCGAGGCCATGCGGCCCTTGTGCTGCTCGTGCGGACCGTACACGTTGAAGTACCGCAGACCGACGACCTGCGCCGTCAGGCTGTCCATGCGCTTGCGCAGCACCTGGTCGAACAGCAGCTTGGAATAGCCGTAGACGTTCAGCGGGCCTTCGTTGTCGGGATGCTCGACGTAGGTCGTCGAACCGCCGTACACGGCCGCCGAGGACGCATACAGGAACGGCACGCGGCGCGCCTGGCAGAACTCGAAGAGTTCCAGCGTGACGCGGTAGTTGTTGTCCAGCATGAAGCGGCCGTTGCGCTCGGTCGTGTCCGAGCACGCGCCCTGGTGCAGCACCGCGCGGATTTCGGGCAGGCTGCCATCGGCAACGCGCCGGCGGAAGTCGTCCTTGTCCATGTAGTCGGCGATCTTGCAGTCGACCAGATTGACGAACTTGTCGCCTTCGGTCAGGTCATCGACGGCAATGATGTCTTCGATGCCGCGGCGGTTGAGTCCGCGAACCAGGTTGCTGCCAATGAAGCCCGCGGCTCCGGTAACGACGATCATGAGGATTCTCCTGCCAATTCCGCGGCCGTGACGACGGACGTGCCCAGCTTGCCCACGGCGATGCCGCCGGCCTTGTTGGCCCAGCCCATGGCTTCGGCCCACGGCAAACCGATGGCGCGCGTAACCGCCAGCGTGGCCAGCACGGTGTCGCCCGCACCGGACACATCGAACACCTCATGCGCTTGCGCGTCGGTGTGGTCGCGTCCCGCGTCGGAAAACAAAGTCATGCCCTGCTCGGACCGCGTCACGAGCAAGGCTTCAAGGTCCAGATCGGCGCGCAGGCGCTGCGCACGATCGGTCAATTCGGCTTCGGACGTCCAGCGGCCAACTGCCTGCTGCATCTCCGAGCGGTTGGGCGTGACCAGCGTCGCACCGCGATAACGCGAATAGTCGTCGCCCTTGGGGTCCACCAGCACCGGGATGCCCGCGCTGCGCGCCAGCGCAATCAGCGATTCGACCCGGGTCAGCACGCCTTTGGCATAGTCCGACAGAACGACGATGTCGTGGTTGGCCAGATGCCGGGCCAGCGCGGCGTCCACCGCGTCAAGCGATGACTGGGTGGGATGCTGTTCGAAGTCCACGCGCAGCAGCTGTTGCTGGCGGCCCAGCACGCGCATCTTGAGGGTGGTGTGCAGTTCGTTGTCGGCGATCAGGTCGCCCTGGATGCCGGCCTCGGTGGCCAGGCGCCGGACGCTGTCGCCGGCTTCGTCCTGGCCCAGCACGCCGACCAGGGTCACGTGGCCACCCAGGGCCGCGACGTTGCGCGCGACGTTGGCGGCGCCGCCCAGACGGTCTTCGCGTCGCGCGACTCGCACGACCGGCACCGGCGCTTCGGGCGAGATACGTTCGACTTCACCGAACCAGTAACGGTCCAGCATGACGTCGCCAACCACGAGCACGCGGCTACGCGAAATGGCTTCGGCGGGAAAAGAGTTCATTCAAGTTCTTCCAGACGGCGCGGCGCATAGGTTTCCCAGGCGTTGCAGCCGGGACATTGCCAGTAAAAACGACGCGCTTGAAAACCGCAATTGCGGCATGCGTAGCGATCGAGCCGTTGCGTGTGCTTGTGAATCAGGCTGCGCAGCAGGGTCAGGTCGGCGCCCGGCACCGGACCGTGATCGCCGTCGCTGTCGCCGTTGGCGAGTTCGGCTTCCAGCAGGCGATCCAGCCCCAACAGCGAAGGATGGCTGCGCAGCGCGCCGCGGGCAAAGGCCCACGCGGTCGCGGCGCCCTGCTGCACCCGCAGCTCCCGGAACACCACATTGAAAAGGTCCAGGGACGCATGGCGGCCATACTGCTTTTGCAGGAAATCCAAGCCCTCCGCCACCTGATTGGCATTGCGGTAATTGGCCAGCAACTGTTCGGCCACCAGCCCGGCGTATTCGGACGCGTCGGTCATGACCGACTCGAGATACAGCCGTTCGCGCTTCGGATCCTGTTCGATCAGCGCCAGGCGCGCCCGCAGCATGGCGGTGCGCACCTTGGCGCCCTTGCTCGAGGCGGCTTCGGTGGTGGACAGCGCATGGTCCGCCGCGTCCAGCGCCTTGTGCGCGGCCTCGACGTCGGCGGGCTTGGCCGCCAACGCGGTCTGGGCCTGTTCGCAGTAGTAATGCACGATTTGCGGGACGGGCTCGTCGACCAGGCCCTGCAGGGTCTTCACGGCCTCGATCGCACGCGGCCAATCGTGCTCGGATTCATAAATGCGGATCAGCGAGCGCAGCGCGGGCAAGGCGTAGCGCGTGTCCTTGAGCTGCTCGAAACCGCTTTCGGCGCGATCCAGCATCCCGGCCTTCAGGAAGTCCTGCGCCAGCTCGTGCTGCGCGTGTTCGCGTTCGGCCTGCGGCAGATCGGAACGGTTCAGCAGGCTTTGGTGCACCCGGATGGCGCGCTCCATTTCGCCGCGGCGGCGGAACAGACTGCCCAACGCAAAGTGCAGCTCCGTGGTTTCCGGGTCCAGCTTGGCGACTTCGACGAAGGCGTCGATGGCGCGATCAGGCTCTTCATTGAGCAGGAAATTCAGCCCGCGGAAATAGGAGTCGGGCAGGCTGCGCGTTTCCCGCAGCATCTGCCGGATGTCGAATCGCGCGGCCAGCCAGCCCAGCGCGAACAGCACCGGGACGAATATCAACCACCAAGGTTCAAAATCCACTATTCGGACTCATGCGGTAATTCGGTGCAAAAAGGCGGCGCGGTGTCACAGCGGCGACATGGGAGCGACGGCTTCGGGGGGCACGACGGGCGTCGTGCCATTGGCGGCGGCCTGGATGCGATCCAGTTCGCGGCGCAGGCGGATGGCCTCGCGGCGGCGGCGCAGCGCGGCGGGCACCGTCAGCAGCAGGCCGAACAGCGCGCCAAGCACGAACACGACCAGCATGACGACGATCAGCGGGACATCCTGGATGACGTAGTCGGCGTAGAACTTCACGGCGACGGGGTCGGTGTTCTTCAAGGCGAACATCAACACCGCAACAAAGACGAGCAATCGCAGGGCCCAGACGAGATAGCGCATGGCGCATGCTCCAGATGATTCGAGACCGTCAATTGTAAGCGACGTCTTCATGACGAGAGAAAAAAAAGCCCCACGGCGGAGCACGGCCCGCCCTTGCGCAAGCTGGGCGCCCGCATGAACCGGCGCCACAAAAACAAAGCCCCTTGATTTCTCAAGGGGCTTTGCTCGCGGTCCGATCTGCCCGAAGGCAGCCCTGCCTGGCCGACGCGTCAGTGCATGGCGTGCAAACCTGCCATGGAAGACGGCATCGACTCACTCGACCCAGAGGATTGAGCGTCCTCGTCATTGCCGCCGACCAGGTCCACCCGCTCGCGCAATTCCTTGCCCGCCTTGAAGTGCGGCACCTGTTTACCAGGCACCAGCACCTGCTCGCCGGATTTGGGATTGCGACCGATACGGGGTGACCGTTGCGACAACGAGAAGCTGCCAAAACCGCGGATCTCGATGCGCTGACCCGAGGCCAGGGCCTGAGTCATTGCATCCAGTACGGTCTTGACCGCGTAATCGGTGTCGCGGGCGGCCAGCTGAGGATAGCGGGCCGCCAAGGCGGCGATCAGCTCCGACTTGGTCACGAATTAACCGTCGTTGCGCTGTTGGTCCAGCTTGGCCTTCAGCAGCGCGCCGAGGTTGGTGGTGCCGGACGAAGCGCTGGCATCGGACATGCGCTGGATCGTGTCGGCGGTTTCGGCGTTGTCACGGGCCTTGATCGACAGTTGGATCGAACGCGTCTTGCGGTCGATGTTGACGATCATGGCTTCGATGTTTTCGCCGGCGGACAGCACGGTGGTGGCATCTTCGACGCGGCCCGAGGAGATCTCGGAAGCGCGCAGGTAGCCTTCGACGTCCACGGACAGCGTCACGACGGCGCCCTTGGCTTCGACGGACTTGATGGTGCCCGGAACGACGGCGCCCTTGTCAAACGTGGCGACGAAGTTGTTGAAGGGGTCGCCTTCCAGCTGCTTGATACCCAGCGAGATGCGTTCCTTGTCGGTGTCGATGCCCAGAACCACGGCTTCGATTTCGTCACCCTTCTTGAAGTTGCGCACGGCTTCTTCACCAGATTCCGCCCACGACAGGTCGGACAGGTGAACCAGGCCGTCGATGCCGCCGGGCAGGCCGACGAACACGCCGAAGTCGGTGATCGACTTGATGGCGCCGCGGACCTTGTCACCACGCTTGAAGTTCGTGGCGAACTCTTCCCACGGGTTCTGGCGGCACTGCTTCATGCCCAGCGAAATACGGCGACGGTCTTCGTCGATTTCCAGGACCATGACTTCGACTTCTTCGCCCAGGGTCACAACCTTGCGCGGGTCGACGTTCTTGTTGGTCCAGTCCATTTCGGACACGTGGACCAGACCTTCGATGCCGGCTTCGACTTCAACGAACGCGCCGTAGTCGGTCAGGTTCGTGACCTTGCCGAACAGGCGGGTGCCTTGCGGGTAGCGGCGAGCCAGGCCCACCCACGGATCTTCGCCAAGCTGCTTGACGCCCAGGGAGACGCGGCTCTTTTCCTGGTCGAACTTGAGGACCTTGGCTTCGACTTCCTGACCCACTTGCAGGACTTCGGAGGGGTGACGCACACGGCGCCAGGCCATGTCGGTGATGTGCAGCAGACCATCGATGCCGCCCAGGTCGACGAACGCGCCGTAGTCGGTGATGTTCTTGACCACGCCCTTGACCACGGCACCTTCGTGCAGGGTTTCGAGCAGCTTTTGACGCTCTTCGCCCATGCTGGCTTCCAGCACCTGGCGACGCGACAGCACAACGTTGTTGCGCTTGCGGTCGAGCTTGATGACCTTGAATTCGAGGGTCTTGCCTTCGTACGGGGTGGTGTCCTTGACCGGACGCAGGTCCACCAGCGAACCCGGCAGGAACGCGCGGATGCCGTTGGTCATGACGGTCAGGCCGCCCTTCACCTTGCCGGTGATGGTGCCGGTAACCAGTTCGCCGTTCTCCAGGGCCTTTTCCAGTTGCAGCCAGGCCGACAGGCGCTTGGCGCGGTCACGCGACAGGATGGTGTCGCCGTAGCCGTTTTCCAGGGAATCGATGGCCACCGAGACGAAATCGCCGGGTTGCACTTCGAGCTCGCCCTGGTCGTTCAGGAACTCTTCCAGGGGGATCAGCGCTTCGGACTTCAGGCCGGCGTTGACGACGACGAAATTGTGGTCGACGCGCACGACTTCGGCGCTGATGACCTCGCCGGACTTCATGTCCTGGCTCTTGAGGCTTTGTGCGAAAAGGTCGGCGAAGCTTTCGCCGCCGGTGGCGGTAGTGGAAACGGAAGACATGGGGTTGAAATCCATTGGGCCGAAATGGCCGTTAAGAACACACCGCAGCGGATTGCCCGCCACAGTGGAGTCAAAATACCTGCCGGCTGGCTGACCCTTGCGGGGTGGCCCGTGGGGGAGTCGCCTGGCTTGAGCAGGGCCTAATCAAAAAATGCTAAAAAACTGCCGGTAGCAATACTGCCTGTAGCAACACTGCCCGTAAATTCACTTAACTTCACGGGTTGGCTTGCTGCCAGAAATCCAGGATTGCCTGCACCGTTTCCGCGATCGTCAGATTGGACGAATCCAGCACGTGTGCATCTGCTGCGGGAGCCAGCGGCGCAGTGGCGCGCCCGGTGTCGCGCGCGTCACGCTCGCGCATATCCCGCAAAAGGTCGTCTAGATTAGCAGAAATTCCCTTTTCGATCAACTGCTTACGCCGCCTCTCCGCCCGGGCGACCACGTCGGCGACCAGGAAGACCTTCAGCGACGCGTCCGGGAACACGACGGTGCCCATGTCGCGGCCGTCCGCAACCAGGCCGGGCGGCAGCCGGAAGGCGCGCTGGCGCTCGAGCAATGCCTGCCGCACCCCCGGGAAAGCCGCCACGCGCGATGCGAAATTGCCCACTTCCTCGCGGCGGATGTCATGGCCGGCATCGGCCCCCTCGAGGTAAACGTGCGGTCCGTCGAACCTTACATCCAGCGTCTCGGCCACGCGCGCCACGGCGGGCTCGTCGTCGGCGGCAACGCCGCGGTTGATGGCAGCCAGCGCAGTCAGCCGGTAGAGGGCGCCGCTGTCCAGCACCGCCCAGCCCAGCGCCTTGGCGACGCGATGAGCCACGGTGCCCTTGCCGGACGCGGTGGGACCGTCGATCGTGATGACCGGGGCCAGGGAGGCGGAAGTTGAAGCAGTCAAAGTCATGGATGCGATGCAGCGCTAGGCCGAAACCAGGCCGGCGTAGACGTCAAAGTAACCCGGGAACGTCTTGCTGACACATCCGGGATCAAGAATGCGGACCGCCGCCGGTCCGAATGCCGCCAGCGAAAAGCACATCGCCATGCGGTGGTCGTCCCAGGTGCCGATGTGGGCATCGCGCCAGGCGTCCTGCGCCGGCGGCGTCACGCGCAGCCAATCGGGGCCGGACTCCACCTGCGCGCCCAGCTTTTCCAGCTCGGTCTGCATGGCATGGATGCGGTCCGTCTCCTTGACGCGCCAGCTGCCGATGTTGCGCAGCCGGCAAGGACCGTCGGCGTACAGGGCCAGCGCCGCGGCTGTCATCGCCGCGTCGGGGATCAGGTTGAAATCGGTATCAAAGGCCTTGAGGCGCTCGCCGTCGGCAACCTGCACCCCCGACACCTCGATCCAGTCCGGACCGTAGGTAACCTTGGCGCCCATGTCGGCCAGGGTGCTCGCGAATCCCACATCGCCCTGGATGCTGTCGGCGCCGACGCCGGTCACGCGCACCGGGCCGCCGCCAATGGCGCCCAGCGC
The DNA here is from genome assembly GCF_040775605.1 of Achromobacter animicus. Taxonomy (NCBI): domain Bacteria; kingdom Pseudomonadati; phylum Pseudomonadota; class Betaproteobacteria; order Burkholderiales; family Alcaligenaceae; genus Achromobacter; species Achromobacter animicus. The sequence goes on along the minus strand of NZ_JAYGJK010000001.1, from coordinate 1,651,944 downwards.
CAGGAAATACGACGCCGTCGATGCGTCCCCTTCCACGGCGATCTGCCCCGGACTGCGATAGGCGGCGCCCGCGTCCACAACGAATCGGCTCCAGCCGTCCCGTTGCACCAGCACGCCAAAGCGCGCCATCAGGTTCAGCGTGATCTCGATGTAGGGCTTGGAAATGAGCTCTCCCACGACCTCGATCGTGACGGGCTTGCCGCTGCGAGCAGCCTGCAAAGGCGCGGCCAGCAGCAAGGCGGTCAGGAACTGGCTGGAGACCGAACCCTGCACGCGGGTCACGGCGTTTTCAGCGATGTCGCCGCGGCCGATGTGCAGCGGCGGATAACCCGGCTGGCCCAGATAGTCGATACGCGCGCCCAGCGCGTTCAGGGCATCGACCAGGTCGCCGATCGGGCGCTCGTGCATGCGCGGCACGCCGGACAGGCGGTAGTCGCCGCCCATGAGGGCCAGTGCCGCCGTCAACGGACGGATTGCGGTGCCCGCATTACCCATGAAGAGGTCGGCGCTTTCCACCGGAAAACGGCGCACGCCCTGCACCGTGACGCGCCCGGCTTCCAGGTCGGACACCTGCACGCCCAACTGACGCAACGCCGCCAGCATGACGCGAGTGTCGTCGGAGTCCAGCAGGCCGGTGATGACCGTCGTGCCTTCGGCGATGGCCGACAGCAACAGCACGCGGTTGGAAATGCTCTTGGATCCCGGCAAGGCCATCGCGCCCTGCGCACGCCGCACGCGCGGCAGATCGAGGTAAGACAAAGCGCCCATTGAACTACTCCTTGCGCCAGCCGCGGCGCGCACGCGCCGCCGTGTCCAGCAGCGTCAGCAAAGCCTCGCCGTCGCCATCGGCAATGGCGCGCTCGGCCCGGTCCAGCACGCCGCGCACAGCGGCCAACTCGGCCAGCATCGCGTCGCGATTGGACAAAAAAATGTCGCGCCACATTTCGGGCGATCCGGCGGCAATACGGGTGAAATCACGAAAGCCGCTGCCCGCCAGTTCCAGCCGGGTCGCGGCGTCGGCGGCCGTGGCTACCTGTTCCATATACACCGACGACAGCAGATGCGGAAGATGGCTGACCGACGCGAGCACGCGATCGTGTGCGCCGGCGTCCATGTCGATCACGTGCGCGCCGCAAGCCTGCCAAGCCTGGCGCACGAGCGCCATGGCCGCCGCGCCGTTTTCAGGCACGGGCGTGAGGATGACGGTGCGTCCGCGGTAGAGGTCCGCATCCGCGGCTTCCGGCCCGGTGCGCTCGGCGCCCGCGATGGGATGGCCCGGCACGAACTGCCCGATGCGATCGCCCAGCGCATCGCGCGCCGCCTCGACCACTTCGGCCTTGGTGCTGCCGCCGTCGGTCAGCACGGCGTGCGGCAAGAGGTGCGTCCGCATCTGCGACAGCACGTTTGTCAGGCCGCCGACCGGCGTGGCCAGCATGATGAGATCCGCCTGGGCCGCCGCGGCTTCGGCCGTCACGGCCTCGTCGATGAGGCCCAGCGCCACAGCGCGTTCCAGCGACTGCGCATTGCGCCCCACGCCCAGCACCTTGCCCACCTGCCCTGCCTGCCGCAAGGCCGCCGCGAACGATCCGCCGATCAAGCCGACGCCAACCACTGCCAATACAGGAATCAGGGGGCCCGCGGCCCCCTGATCTGAAGAAGGTAACGCGTCGTTCATGCGGTCAGGATGGCGGTCAGGGCGTCGATGAATCGGGCGTTCTCTTGAGGCAGTCCGATGGAAACGCGGAGCCACTCCGGCAGACCGTCGCCCGCAACGGGACGCACGATGACGCCGCGCTTGAGGAGTTCAAGATTGATGCGCGGCGCGTCGCCCACGTGAACCAGCACGAAGTTGCCATAGCTGGGCACGTAACGCAGATTCAGCTTGTCGAACGCGGCGCACAACTGGGCCTTGCCTGCCTTGTTGGAAGCGTAGGCTTGCTCGAGGTATTCGGCATCGCCGAGCGCTGCGATGGCCGCGGCTTGGGCCAGCGTATTGACGTTGAACGGCTGGCGCACGCGGTTGAGCAGGTCGGTCAGGCCGGGCTGCGCCACCGAGAAACCGACGCGCAGGCCCGCCAGGCCATAAGCCTTGGAGAACGTGCGCGACACGATCAGGTTCGGGTACTGGCGCGCCAGCGCGGTGCTGTCAAAGCGCAGCTCCGGATCCAGGTATTCGTTGTAGGCCTCGTCCAGCACGACCGTGACACGGTCGCCGTGCGCGGCATGCACGCGTTCCAGGAAGTCCGCGACCTTGTCGCCCGGCACGAAGGTGCCGGTGGGGTTGTTCGGGTTGGCGATGAACACCAGGCGCGTGTCGTCGGCGATCGCGTCGAACATCGCATCCAGGTCGTGGCCGTGGTCCACGGCCGGCACCACGATGTGGCGCGCGCCGCGCGCCTGCGTGGCCAGGCGGTAGACCGCAAACGAGTGCTGCGCGTACACCGCGGAAGCGCCCGGCTCCAGCAGCGCCAGCGCAGCGATTTCCAGGATGTCGTTCGAGCCGTTGCCGAGCGTGATCCAGTTCATCGGCACGCCGTAGCGTTCAGCCAGCGCCGCCTTCAGGTCAAAGCCGTTGGGGTCCGGGTAGCGTGCCAGCGATTCGGCCGCAGCCAGCATGGCCGCCTTCGCCGATTTGGGCATGCCCAACGGGTTTTCGTTGGACGCCAGCTTGACGATGGTCGCCGGATCCAGCCCGAATTCGCGGGCCAGTTCTTCGATCGGCTTGCCTGCCTGGTACGGGGCGATGGCGCTGACGTGCGCGGGGGCAACGAGGGGCTTGGATGCGTGGGTCATGATGTGGGATTCACTGCGCCGGGTACGAGCCCAGCACTTTGAGGTAGGCAACCTGCGCCTGCAGGGCCGCCAGGGCGCGCTCGACATTCGGGTCGTTCCGGTGGCCCAGGACGTCGACGTAGAAATAGTATTCCCACTGGCCCGTACGCGCGGGGCGCGACTCGAAGCGCGTCATCGACACGCCGTTGGCGGCCAGGGGCGCCAGCATTTCATAGACGGCGCCCGCGCGGTTCGGCACCGCCAGGATCAGGCTGGTCTTGTCCTTGCCGCTGACCAGGGGCTCGATGTTGCCGATTGCGAGGAAGCGGGTGCGGTTGTGCGGGTCATCCTGGATGCCGGCGGCGACGATCTGCAGGTTCCAGGCGGGCGCAGCCACTTCGCCGGCAATGGCCGCGATGCTCGTATCCGACGCGGCGGCGCGCGCTGCTTCGGAATTGCTGGAGGCGGCCACGCGCTCGACGTCGGGATAGTTGCGCGTCAGCCAGCCCTGGCACTGGGCCAGCGCCTGCGGGTGCGCGGAAATGGTCTTGATGCCGTCCATGCCGCCCGATTGCGACATCAGGCAATGGCGGATGACGAGCGAACGCTCGCCCAGGATCTTGACCGGCGTGTTCAGCAGCAGGTCCAGGCTGCGGTTGACAGCGCCTTCGGTGGAATTTTCCACCGGCACCATGCCCACGTCTGCCTGACCGGCCTCGACAGCCCGGAAGACCTCGTCGAACGAGGCGCAAGGCAGCTTCTGGACCGCATGGCCAAAGTGTTCCAGCGCAGCCTGCTCCGAGAACGAACCCTGCGGTCCCAAAAACGCGACGGTCATGCCGCGCTCCAGGCCCCGGCATGCGGAGATGATTTCGGTCCAGACCGACGCCACGCCGGCGTTCGGGAACGGACCCGGATTGATCTGCTGCAGGCGGCGGATGACCTCGGCTTCGCGTTCGGGACGCAGCACGGGTCCATCGGCGTGCGCGGCATGCTTGGCCTCACCCACTTCGAGCGCGGCGCGCGCGCGCTGCGACAGAAGATCGAGGATCTGCGCATCGAGGTCGTCGATGCGCTTGCGCAGGGGAAGCAGCTTGCGCTGCAGCTCGTCATCCATGGCGGCGCTCGAATTCCTTCAGGTACTCGACCAGCGCCGCCACGCCTTCGAGCGGCAGCGCGTTGTAGATGGAGGCGCGCATGCCGCCCACGCTCTTGTGGCCTTTCAACTGCGTGAGGCCCGCTGCCTCGGCGCCCTTCAGGAAGGCGTCGTTGAGCGACTCGTCATGCAGCACGAACGGCACATTCATGCGCGAACGCACGGGCGCGTGAATGGGATTGCGGTAGAAGCCGGTGCTGTCCAGGTAGCCGTACAGAAGATCGGCCTTCGCCTTGTTGGCGGCTTCCATGCCGGCCACGCCGCCGTTGGCCTTGACCCACTTGAACACCAAGCCCGCGATGTAGATCGCAAAGGTGGGCGGGGTGTTGTAGCGCGAGTGTTCGGCCGCTACGTTGGCGTAGTCGAACGCCGAGGGGCAGATCGGCAAGGCCTGGCCAATCAGGTCGCGGCGCGCGATGACCATGGTGACGCCGGCCGGGCCAGCGTTTTTCTGCGCGCCGGCGTACATCATGCCGCAGCGCGACACGTCCATCGGGCGCGACAGGAAGTGCGAAGAGGCGTCGATGACCAGGGGCACGTCGGGTGCGCCGAGGTCAGCGGTGTCGGGCCAGTCCAGGAATTCGACACCGCCAATGGTTTCGTTGCTGCACAGGTGCAGATAGGCCGATTCCTTGCGCACCTGCCACGTATCGGCAGGCGGCACCCAGGTCAGCGGCGCCTGTTCGCGGCCGTCGATCTGGGTGGCGTGATCGGAACTGGCCGCGATGTGCGTGCTGCCGTAGCGGCCGGCTTCCTTGTACGAACGCTTGGACCAATGGCCCGTCACGACGAAATCCGCGGCTGGCGCGCCGCGGCGTCCCATGAGATTCATGGGAACGATGGCGTTTTCCCCGGAACCGCCGCCTTGCATGAACATGACGGCGTAATCGGCCGGCAGGCCCAGCAAGTCGCGCAGATCGGACTCTGCTTCATCGCAGATCTGCACGAAATGCTTGCCGCGATGGCTCATTTCCATCACGGACATGCCGCTGCCGTGCCAGTCCAGCATTTCTGCAGCGGCTTGCTGCAGCACCACCTCGGGCAAGACCGAGGGGCCGGCCGAGAAGTTCCAGGGGCGGGCCATTATTGCTCCGTAGGTTCCGTCGAATCTGCTGCGTCGTTGCTGTCGTCGCCACCGGTTTGCTGGCCGTCTTCGTCCATTTCGCCGTCATCGTCCGCGTCGCTTTCGACGACACGGCGCACGCCGGACAGCGTGCTGCCGTCATCGACGTTGATCAGCGTGACGCCCTGAGTCGCACGGCCCATTTCGCGGATTTCCGCGACACGGGTGCGCACCAGGACGCCGCCGGTGGTGATTAGCATGATCTCATCGGTAGGCGTGACCAGCACCGCGCCCACCACCTTGCCGTTACGCGAGGTGGTCTGGATGGCGATCATGCCCTTCGTGCCGCGGCCATGGCGCGTGTACTCCGCGATCGGCGTGCGCTTGCCATAGCCGTTTTCCGTGGCGGTCAGCACCGTCTGCGTTTCGTCGCCGGCGACCAGCAGCGCGATGACCGTCTGCGTGTCCTCGAGCATCATGCCGCGCACGCCGCGGGCGTTACGGCCCATCGGACGCACGTCGTTTTCGTCGAAGCGCACGGCCTTGCCGGCGTCCGAGAACAGCATGACGTCGTGCTTGCCGTCGGTGAGATCCGCGCCAATCAGGTAGTCGCCATCGTCAAGGTCGACGGCGATGATGCCGGCCTTGCGCGGGTTGGAGAAGTCGGACAGCGGGGTCTTCTTGACCGTGCCGCGCGAGGTCGCCATGAAGACATAGTGGTCTTCGCTGAATTCCTTGACCGGCAGCACCACCGTGATCTTCTCGCCGTCGGCCAGCGGGAACATGTTGACGATCGGCTTGCCGCGCGAGTTACGCGTGCCTTGCGGCACTTCCCAGACCTTCAGCCAGTACACACGGCCGCGATTCGAGAAGCACAGCAGGAAGTCGTGCGTGTTGGCGATGAAGAGCTGGTCGATCCAGTCGTTTTCCTTCATGGCCGTGGCCTGCTTGCCGCGCCCGCCACGCTTTTGCGAGCGGTACTCGGACAGCGGCTGGCTCTTGATGTAGCCGCCGTGCGACAGCGTCACGACCATGTCGGTCGGCGTGATCAGGTCTTCGGTATCGAGTTCCGTCGCGTTCAGTTCGATTTCCGAACGGCGCGAATCCTTGGCGCCGGTCGAGAACTCGGCCTTGATGGCCTGCAGCTCTTCGCTGATGATCGTCGTGATGCGCTCGGGACGGGCCAGAATGTCCAGCAGGTCGGCGATGGTGGACATGATGTCCTTGTACTCGCCAACAATCTTGTCCTGCTCCAGCCCGGTCAGGCGTTGCAGGCGCATGTTCAGGATTTCCTGGGCCTGCGTATCGCTCAGGCGATACAGGCCGTCGCCCTGAAGACCGAACTCGACGCCCAGATCGTCCGGACGGAAAGCCGCGCGGCCGCCCGGCGTGTCGCCGTCGGCGCGCGACAGCATTTCGCGCACCAGCGACGAATCCCAGGACTTCGCCATCAGTTCCTGACGGGCGACAGGAGGAGTCGGGGCCGCCTTGATGATCGCGATGAAATCGTCGATGTTTGCCAGCGCCACCGCCAGGCCTTCCAGCACGTGGCCGCGCTCGCGGGCCTTGCGCAACTGGAAAACCGTGCGGCGCGTGACCACTTCCCGGCGATGCTGCAGGAAGTAGTCGATCATCTGCTTCAGGTTGAGCAGGCGGGGCTGGCCGTCGACCAGCGCCACCAGGTTCATCCCGAAGGTGTCCTGCAGCTGGGTGTTCTTGTAGAGGTTGTTCAGCACGACCTCGGGCACTTCGCCGCGCTTGAGCTCGATGACAAGGCGCATGCCGTCCTTGTCCGACTCGTCGCGGATGTCGGAGATGCCTTCGATCTTCTTGTCGTTGACCAGCTCTGCGATGCGTTCCTGCAGCGTCTTCTTGTTGACCTGGTAGGGAATCGCGTCGATCACGATCGCCTGGCGATTGCCCTTCTCCATGTCTTCGAAGTGCGTCTTGGCGCGCATGATGACGCGGCCGCGACCCGTGCGATAGCCTTCGCGCACGCCGGACATGCCATAGATGATGCCGCCCGTGGGGAAGTCCGGCGCCGGGATGAGCTCGATCAGCTCATCGACCGTGCACGCCGGATTGCGCAGGCAGTACAGGCAGCCGTCGACCACTTCCTGGAGGTTGTGCGGCGGAATGTTGGTCGCCATGCCCACCGCGATGCCGGAGCTGCCGTTGACCAGCAGGTTGGGCAGGCGCGACGGCAGCAGCAGGGGTTCCTGTTCGCTGCCGTCGTAGTTGGGTCCGAAGTCGACGGTTTCCTGGTCGATGTCGGCCAGGAGTTCGTGGGCGATCTTGGCCAGGCGGATTTCGGTGTAACGCATCGCCGCGGCGTTGTCGCCGTCGATGGAACCGAAGTTGCCCTGGCCGTCGACCAGCATGTAGCGCATGGAGAAATCCTGCGCCATGCGGACAATGGTGTCGTACACGGACTGGTCGCCGTGGGGGTGGTACTTACCGATGACGTCCCCGACGATACGCGCTGACTTCTTATAGGCGCGGTTCCAGTCGTTGTTCAGCTCGTGCATCGCGTAGAGCACGCGCCGGTGGACAGGCTTCAAGCCGTCCCGCACATCCGGTAGCGCCCGACCGACGATCACGCTCATCGCGTAATCGAGGTAACTGCGGCGCATCTCTTCTTCCAGCGATACCGGAAGCGTCTCCTTGGCAAAGGAATCCATATATATAACGACAGAATCGTGTAAGGAGGAACCCGGGCCGGGTAAACAGGAAATTCTATCATTCGATTGGGGGACCGGTCCGATGGGCCGTCCTGAGGCGCCGCAAGCGGGCCGCGACGGACCGATCAGAAACGCCGCCCGGCCACGCCCACCCGCGCCCTGCGGCCCTGTTGTCAAAAACCAACATGGGAAACGGCAGGAGTGCCGAAAACGTCATATCCAGCATTAATGCGCCTGTCCAGGGAAGCCAAAGCCCCCCAAATGCCTTAAGATTGTTTCCAGCACGCAGGAAACCCAGTAGCTATTCCTTTGAACCAGCTCTTGGCGTTGCTATACTGGCCCCGTTTTCCTGATATGCGGCGGGGGTTCGCTGCGAGTCACTTATCCAGCTTCAAGCTCAACGAGGAGAAACATGAACAAACCCTCCAAATTCGCTCTGGCGCTCGCCTTCGCCGCCGTCACGGCCTCTGGTGTAGCTTCCGCGCAAACCGTGGACAACTGGCGCAACCCGTTCGGTAACGTTTGGAAGAACGGCACGAACGAACTGTGCTGGCGCGATGCCTTCTGGACCCCGGCCACCGGCATCCCCGGTTGCGACGGCGTCCCGGTTGCCCAACAGAAGGCGAAGCCGGCCCCGATGGCGGCAAAGGTCGTGTTCAATGCTGACACGTTCTTCGACTTCGACAAGTCGACCCTGAAGCCCGAAGGTCGCCAACTGCTGCAGCAAGTCGCTCAGCAAGCCAGCACCATCGATCTGGAAACGATCATCGCCGTCGGCCACACCGACTCGATCGGTACCGAACAGTACAACCAGAAGCTGTCCGAGCGCCGCGCCGCTTCGGTCAAGGCTTACCTGGTCAGCCTGGGCATCGACCCCAACCGTATCTACACGGAAGGCAAGGGCGAACTGCAGCCGATCGCTTCCAACAAGACGAAGGAAGGCCGCGCCCAGAACCGTCGCGTTGAGATCGAAATCGTGGGTAGCCGCAAGTAATTGCCGGACTAGCTACAATAAGGGGGCCTCGCACAGCGAGGCCCTTTTTTTCGCCTGCGATGCACCCCTCTGGTGCATCGGCAAGCCCCTTCCTCGCCTAGCGCGCTGGACCCCTCTATATATAGAGCAGCCTTACGCCGGACCGCCCATGAACACGCAAACTCACGACACCGCGCAAGCCTCCGTCAACGCCGATCAGGCCGAAATCGACAAGTTCAGCGCCTTGGCCAGCCGCTGGTGGGACCCCGAAAGCGAGTTCAAGCCGCTGCATGCCATCAATCCGCTGCGGCTGGAGTGGATTCAGGAATGCGCCGGCAGCCTGGCCGGCCGCAAGGTGCTGGACGTAGGTTGCGGCGGCGGCATCCTGTCGGAAGCGATGGCCCGGAGCGGCGCCGACGTAACCGGCGTCGACCTGGCCGACAAGTCCCTGAAGATCGCGCGCCTGCATGGCCTGGAATCGGGCGTGAAGGTGGAATACCGCAAGGTGCCCGTCGAGGAACTGGCTGCCGAGCAGCCAGGCCAGTATGACGTGGTGACCTGCATGGAAATGCTGGAGCACGTGCCGGATCCGGCCTCGATCGTGCGCGCCTGCTCGACGCTGGTGAAACCCGGCGGCTGGGTGTTCTTTTCCACGTTGAACCGCAACGCCAAGTCGTTCGTGTTCGCGATCATCGGCGCGGAGTACGTCCTGCGCCTCCTGCCCCGCGGCACCCACACCTACGACCAGTTCATCAAGCCCAGCGAGCTGTCGGCGGCGGCGCGCGGCGCCGCCCTGGAACCGGTGAGCATGCGCGGCATGGAATACAACCCGATCACCCAGATCTACTCGCTGACTTCCGACACCTCGGTCAACTATCTGATGGCAACCCGTAAATGAGCGCCCTGATCCTGTTCGATTTCGACGGCACCCTGGCCGACACCGCCCCCGACCTGGCAGCCGCCGCGAACCGTCAGCGCACCCGCCGCGGCCTGGAGCCGATGGCGTACGAGGCGCTGCGTCCCGTGGCATCTCAGGGCGCGCGCGGACTGTTGCGCGTGGCGCTGAACCTGCAACCGGGCGACGCAGACTATGAGCCCACCCGCCTGCAGTTTCTGGAAGACTACGCCGCCAGCTCGACGGTGCACAGCAAGCTGTTCCCCGGGATCGAAGACCTGCTGGCCGACATCCGCAACCGTGGCATGTCCTGGGGCATCGTCACCAACAAGGTCACCTACCTGACCCTGCCCATCGTCGAATTCCTGGACCTGACGCGCGACAGCGCCGTGCTGGTTTGCGGCGACACCACCGCCCACGCCAAGCCGCATCCCCTGCCCTTGCAACACGCCGCGCGCGAAGCGGGTTTTGAGACCGACCGCTGCGTCTACGTCGGCGATGACCTGCGCGATATCCAGGCCGCCCACGCGGCGGGCATGCCCGCCGTGGCCGCGGCCTATGGCTACGTCGGCGAAGACGACAACGTCATTGCCTGGCAGGCGGAAACCTGCGCGAATTCGCCAGAGGAACTCTGGTCCGCCATCGAGCCGCTGCTGCCCCGCGACTTGCGCTAAATGCCGGGGCTGGGTCGTTTGCCCGTCCGCCCCGCCTTCGGTCACGCCCCGCCTTCGGTGATGACGCACCTTCCAACGCGGCATCCCCGCTGATGACGCCGCAGCTGCCGGCGATTGTTCTGTCGAATTAGTGCAGCAGGCCGAACAATCTATCCGGATGCCGGGGGTTTATCCGCCCGGCGATCTCCCCTAAAGTGTGAACCGTGCATCGCGATCCGGGTTGTCCGGATCGCTCCGTTTCCGGCTCATGCCGGCGTTGCAGCCTCTCGCAGGCGGCGACGACATCTCCGTGCTGGCGGACCTCCGCGTCCCGCCGCACCGTGCCCGCTACGTTGACGCGGCGCACGCCCGACCTTTTGACCTTGCCTTCAACTCCCTGCCCGCGCGGCGCCATCCGGCCTCGCGTCCAAGGAATGCCTATGCTTTTGCCCATCCTGCTACTTTCCGCCGCCGGCTTCACCATCCTGACCACCGAGTTCCTGATCGTGGGGCTGCTGCCCGGGCTTGCCCGCGATCTGGACGTGACCGTTTCCCAGGCAGGCCTGCTGGTGACGCTGTTTGCCTTCACGGTCGCGGCGACCGGCCCCCTGCTCACCGCCCTGATGGCCAACATGGAGCGCAAGCGCCTGTTCATCGGGGTGCTGGTGCTGTTTGGCCTGTCCAACGCGCTGGCCGCCGTGGCGCCCAACATCTGGATCATGGCGATCGCGCGCTTTGTGCCGGCGCTGGCCCTGCCGGTGTTCTGGTCGCTGGCCAGCGCGACCGCCGTGGAACTGGTGGGCCCCGCGCGCGCCGGACGCGCCATTTCGACGGTGGCGTTCGGCATCGTGGCCGCCACGGTGTTCGGCATTCCGATCGGTGTGCTGATCTCGGACGCGTTCGGATGGCGCGCCGCGTTCTGGGTGCTGTCTGTGGTGGCGTTTGCCAAGGCCCTGCTGCTGCTGCTGACCTTCCCCAGCACGCGCATCCGCGCCGACAGCGTGCGCCTCGTCACGCAACTACGCATCCTGCGCAAACCCATCGTGGTGAGTCACGTGGCGCTCTCGCTGCTGGTGTTCACCGGCATGTTCACGGCCTATACCTATCTGGCGGACATGCTGGAGCGGCTGGGCGGCTTCGACGGCAAGACCGTCGGCTGGACGATGATGGCGTTTGGCGCCGTCGGGCTGGTGGGCAACACGCTGGGGGGACGCCTGGTGGACCGCAGCCCGCTCGGCGCCACGGCGCTGTTCTCGTCGCTGATGGCGGTTGGCCTGGCGTTCGTCGCGCCGGTCATGCAGTCGCACGGTCTACTGGCTGTCGCGCTGGGCATCTGGGGAATCGCCCAGGCCGCACTTTTCATCGTCTGCCACGTACGGCTGATGAAGTCCGCCCCCGAGGCGCCCGCGTTTGCCGCGTCGCTGAACATCTCCGGCGCGAACATCGGCATCGGCCTGGGCGCGGTGGTTGGCGGACATGTGATCGACCACTACGGCCTGGCGACGCTGGGCGGCGCCGCGGCCGTCATCGTGGCGGTTGCCGTCGGGCTGGCCGCGCTGATGATGGCGGCGTCCCGGGGCCGGCGGCAATCCAAGGCGGCGTGCGCCAACGCGGCCTGACGCCAAGCTTGTCTCGCCCCCGCCACGCTTGACACCGCTTGGGTTTACAGGATGGCAGGCGCTTGCATTTGCAGTACAATGGAAGGTCTTGGGGCCGATCCGGATTCGACGTGGGTCGCGAAACAACTCAGGGCATGCCGAGCACCAGTACGCTCGTTAAACCACTGGAACACTACAAACGCCAACGACGAGCGTTTCGCTCTCGCCGCTTAAGCGGTGAGCCGCTGCACTGATCTGTCCTTGGGTCAGGCGGAGGAAGGCAACTTCCTAGGGGGGTAACCCTCGAACCGCAGCAGCGACATTCACAAGGAATCGGTCTGCGCTGGGGTCACACGGCTCAGATTTAAATTACGTGAATCGCTTTGGTCCGGCCTGTCGGTTGGCTAAGTCCAAAGTTAAAACCAAATAAATCGACTACGCATGTAGAACTGGTTGCGGAGGGCTTGCGGACGGGGGTTCAATTCCCCCCGGCTCCACCAAATTCCGTTCAGCAACGTCAGCTGAAACCAAAAATCCTCAAGGGTGCAGACCCTTGAGGATTTTTTTCGTCTGGGTCACTGCCGGTTGACCCAGTCCTGGGCTCCTTCGATGAACCAGGGGAGATTCAGGCGTTCGCCCTCGCCCGATTGAATCGTCAGGCGCTGGCCGGACGGGTTGACGTTGTTATTGGAACCCGCCGGCGAATCCAGCGGCCGGCTGCGGTAGTCCACGTTGTTTCGCGGTTGCTGCGGGGTCTCTGCGCAGGCGGCGAGGGCTGCAATGGCCGCCCCGGCGAGCAGCAGGCGCAGCGCTGCGTGATGAATCTTCATGGTGTTCGGTTCCTGCTGGCGGCACAGGCCGGCGTGCCAGGCAAAACGGCCTTTCCCGTACCTTACTCGCATTAGGGTGGCCGCGTCAGGCAGCTCGGGTCGCCTGGCCGCCCACGTCAGCCTTCCCCCCTCCAACCGAAGCAGGTCGGGCGCGGGCGCGGCCTCCCAGGTCAGAACTGATACTTCAACGTCAGCATGGCGTGGCGGGTAGGCGCGTAGATCCCGGTGTAGAAGGTGGTGTCCAGCCCCTGCAGGTACTTCTTGTCGAACACGTTGTTCAGGTTCAGCGTGGCCGAGAGCTGGCGGTTGAAGTCGTAGCGCGCCATCAGGTTGGCGACGGCGTAGGCGGGCTGCTCGCCCTTGAGGGTGACGCCCGGCAGGGACCAGGTGGTGGCGCTGTAGTAGATGCGGCTTTGCCAGTTGACGCCGCCGCCCACGGTCAGGCGGTGCCAGTCGCCGGGCAGGCGGTAGGTGGTCCACAGCTTGGCCATGTGGCGCGGGAAGATGGTTCGGATAGTCCCGCCCTCGCCGTCTTTGGTGATGCTGTAGCTGTAGCTGAGCGCGGCTTGCCAGCCGGGGGCCAATTCGCCGTTGAACTCGATATCCAGGCCCGACGTTTTGGCGCCGCTGACGGCGCGGTACGCCGGTTCCCGCACGGTGCCGGGCACGAACTGGCCTTCGTCGACTTCGGCAAGGTTGTCCTGGCGGATCTGATAGAGCGCGATGGCGCTGGTGAGGCGGCCGCCAAAGTAGTCGCTCTTCAAGCCGATTTCGTAGTTGTCGCCGGTGCGCGGGTCCAGCACGTTGCCATTGCGATCGCGGGCGCTTTGCGGCTTGAAGATGCTGGTGTAGCTGGCATAGACGGAATGCTGGTCGTTCAGGTCGTAGACGATGCCGGCGTAGGGCGTGACAACGCCGCTTTCGCTCATTTCCGTGATCTTGTTGTTTCGCGCCAGCGCGGGCGACGTGTAGATCTGCGAGAGCTTGTAGCGGTAGTTGCTGACGCGCGCGCCCACGATGACGGCGAGGTCGTCTGTGGGCTTCAGGCGCAACGCGGAATAGACGCCCTGCTGCTTTTGCCAGCCGTCGTAATCCATGAGTTTCTGGCCTGACGCGGTAGGCCCTGCAGTGTCGTTGCCCCAGGTGTAAATGTTGACGTCACGGCCTTCGATGTCGTCGTCGGCCGGCTCGTGATAGTTATTGAACTCCGCCCAATTCATTCCCACGACGAACTCGTGCTGCCTTCCCCACAATTCGAATGGTCCGGCCGCCTGCACGTCGAAGCCGGTCTGGCGCTGGCGGGCGCTGCCCAGGCCGCCATAGAACTGCACGCCGTCGCCCGTATTGCGCTCGACGAAACCCCAACTGGCGTCGGCCGACGAAAATTCGCGCTTGCCGTGAAGGTAGTTGCCCGAAAACTTGAGCTTCCAGTCGTTGACGAACTTGTGCTCGAGGTTGAGGAAGGCGTTGTAGACCTTGAGCTCGTCGGTGTTCCAGCGTGCCCCGGCGTTGTCGGACGCCTTGAAATCGGTCTGCTGACCGTCAGCGTAAAAGAGCGGCAGTCCGGTCGACGACTGTCCGCGCGGATCGTTGTTCTGGTAGTCGATGCCCGCCGTGAGCATTGTGTTCGGCGTAAGGTCGGCCTCCAGCACGCCGTAGAAAACCGACTTGTTTTCCTTGTAATAGTCGATATGCGTGTTGCCCTGCTCGTGCGCAGCGACGAAGCGGCCGCGCAAGGTGCCGGCGTCGTTGATGGGCCCGCCCACGTCCAGTTCGCCGCGGCCACGGCCCCAGGTGCCTGCGCCCACGCTGGCATAGCCCTGGAATTCGCGCGTGGGCTTCTTGCGGATGAGGTTGACGGTGCCCGAGGGATCGCCCGCCCCCGTCATCAGCCCCGTTGCGCCGCGCAGGACCTCGACGCGGTCATAGATGGCCAGGTCCGTCTGGCTCTGCGGGATGTTCTGCGACACGATGTCGGTCGCGGTCAGGACGCCATCAAACTGATAGTTATCGATGTTGTAGCCGCGCGAAAGAATCGAGAACCGTCCTGTGCCGATGTTCTGCACCGAGATGCCCGGCGTGCGGTCCAGCAGCGCCTCGATGCTGTCGACGCCCTCGTCCTCGATGCGCTGGCGCGTCATGACGCTGATGGTCTGCGGCGTCTCGCGCTGCGTGAGCGGCAGGCCGGTGGCGAAGGACAAGGGGCCGGTCATGGCGTAGCTGTTCGAACCCTCCGTGGCGCCAAAGCCGTCGGCTTGGACGGTGACGGGCGCCAGCGTGGCCACACCGCCGGCGGGCGCCGCGCGGTGCAGCACATAACTGCCGCCCTCTGCCGGCGATGCGGCCAGGCCGGTGCCCGCCAGCAAGGCATTCAACGCGGCGCGCGGGTCCAGGTCGCCCGACACGCCCGGGCTTTGCTTGCCCTGCGCGAGTTCGCCGGCGCCGGCGACCAGCACGCCTGACTCGCTGGCAAAGCGGGCGAGCACCGTGCTCAACGGGCCAGCGGGAATGTCGTAATGCCGCGTCGCGGCTGCGGCGGATTGTTGAGCCGCCGCGGTCTGCGCATAGGCGTCCGGCGCGTCGACGGCCAAGACCGCCACGCCACCCGCGATCGCCCATTGCACGAGACGCGCCGTGCGGGTCAGGCGGGATCGGCCCGCCAAGCGGCGGAATGAGTGGGGCGGCCGCTTAGCGGCAAGGACTGAATGACGGGGCATGACGAACTGGGTTCCGATGAGGTTTATCGACGAGCCGTGCGATTGAATTCGCTCTCATTAGGGGAATCGAACGAGAACCTCAAAAGCGGAACCGGGTGGGAGAAAAATTGTTGCGATGCCGTGCGAATCGCGATGAATCGCGGACGGGCGGGCGGCGGGAAAGGGTGAGGATCGCGTCAGCGGCTGCCGACCGGACCACCGCGCGGCTGGATGCTGACCCACCACGGCAAGGTCCGCTGGATGCGGATGGGCAGAACGCCTTCCAGCATGGCCAGCGCCCGATCGGGGTCGGTGGCCGGATAGCTGCCGATGACCGGCAGGTTGGCGATCTCGGGCGCCACGCGCAGCACGCCGCCGCGATAGCGCTGCAGCTCGCTGGCGACATCCGCCAGCGGCGTGTTGTTGGTGACCAGGATGCCGCGCGACCAGGCCTCGCGCGCGGGGTCGGCGGATTGCGTGACGGCCAGCATTGCATCCGTGAAGCGCGTCTGCTCGCCCGTCTGGATAACGCGCGTGCTGCCCGTGACGGCGGTGCGCGCTTCGACGGCGCCCTTGTAGACGGCCACCAGCGTCTCGTCGCCGTCGAGCCGCACCGTGAATCGCGTGCCGAGGGCGCGCACCCTGCCCTGCGGGGTATCGACGACAAACGGGCGTGCGGGATCGGCCGCGGTCTGTATCAGTATTTCGCCTGCCAAGAGGCGAAGCCGGCGCAGGCCGCCGCTGTAATCCTCGTCGAAGGCGCTGCCGGTGCCGAGCCAGACGACGGAACCGTCGGCCAGTTCGATCTGCCGGACCTCGCCGGTGGCGCTGCGGTGATCGGCCGCCCAGGCCAGCACCACGCCGGGAAGCGGCGTGAGGCGCCACGCCGCCAGTCCGGACAGGCCCGTGCCGGCCAGCGCCGCCAGGCCGAACAACATCTGACGCCGCCGCGCCATGCGGCTATTGGCCATGCAATAGCCCTTGGCGGCGGCGTCGCGGCCGGGGCTGGACTGGACGGGTTGGAACTGGCTGCTGATGCGCTCGACGTAGCCCCAGGCGGTCCGGTTTTCCTGCGCGCGTTCAAGCCAGGACTGCCAGCGCCGGCGCTCGTCGGGCGTGGCCTCGCCGGAGCGCAGCAGCGCAAACCATTCGGCAGCCTGCTCAAGCGCCTGGTGCGTGGGCTCGACGGCGGATTGCACGGAGGTCATGTTGCGCCTCGAACGCGGAAATCCCAGCCTGTCATGCCGAACCGGTCCCCACGGGCGCGGCCGAATTCACATGGATCGGCGGTTCGATGGCCACCGACCGAGCCTCCAGCATCAGGCAGTGCAGCATGGCCTGGGCGACATACTTGCGAACCATTCGGGTGGACACACCCAGCTCCTGCGCCACTTCCTTGTCGGACATCTCGCACGCGACCGCCATGACGAAAGCATTGGCGGCTTTAACCGGCATGCTGCGCAGCATGCCGTCGATTTCCAGCAGCGCCTGGATGACGATGACCTGATGTTCAGCCGACGGGGCCACGGCCTCGGGCCGCGCGGCCAGCTCTTCCAGCCACATCTGCTCGATCTGGCGGCGCCGCCACAGGTCCACGCACATGCCGTTGGCCATGGCTCGCAAATACGCCCGAGCCTCGGGAGCGCTGTCGAAGCGGCGCGGCTTCTGGATAAGGCGCACAAAAGCGTCGTGCGCCAGGTCGGCCGCGTCACACGAATTGCCCAGGCGCCGGCGCAACCACCCATGAAGCCATCCGTGATGGTGGGTGTACAGGGATTCGATTTGTGAGGACGGCGCGTCGCTGGCCACGGCGGTAGAAGGACCTCCGGCCATCCTGGGACGCCCGGAAATCTAAATAAGAATTACTCGTGATTATCCGCACAACGGCCCCATTTTGCAACGCGGCATTTTCGTTGGCGCGAATCGGCGCGTTTGAAGCCCGGCGTTCATAACGGAAATTTATTGTTTCGTGCTTTATCTTGGCAGTTGTAACGGCCACAGATGAATTGACCCCAAATTCCGGATGAAACCTGCATCTCCCCTGTGATGCGATCGCGCGAAGCGGGGCTTTACCACGCGCCTGATGCCAGGACAGCTCGACATATTCCGACACATATTACGAATGCTTTCAAGACAAAATAGCCGCAAGAAAATGCCACTGGCGCTGGGGGCCACACCGCCATGAAAGTCCTGTCGATTTTTGGCACGCGTCCCGAAGCCATCAAGATGGCTCCGCTGGTTACCGCGTTGCAAAACGAGCCGCAGATCCAGAGCGTGGTCTGCGTAACCGGGCAGCATCGGGAAATGCTGGATCAAGTGCTGGCGCTCTTCGAATTGAAGGCGCAGCACGACCTGGACATCATGGTGCCCAACCAGACGTTGAATGGCCTGTACGCCCGGTTGATCAGCCGCGTGGATGGCGTGCTGGAAGCGGAGAAGCCAGACTGCGTGCTGGTGCATGGCGACACGAGTACCGCGTCGGCGTGTGCGCTGGCCTCGTTCCATCGCCGCGTGCGCATCGGTCACGTCGAGGCCGGGCTGCGCACCGGCAACCTGGCAATGCCGTTTCCCGAGGAAATGAACCGCCGCGTCGTCGACGCAATCGGCGACCTGCTGTTCGCGCCCACCGCGGAGTCGCGCGGCAATCTGTTGCGCGAAAACCTGGCGGGCCGCATCACGGTGACCGGCAACACGGTGATCGACGCCCTGGCGATGACCTGCGCCAAGCTGACCGCCGGCAGCGCGCTGAGCCGCATGCTGCAGACCCGCTACGCATGGCTGGACCCGAACCGCCGGCTGCTGCTGGTGACGGGTCACCGGCGTGAGAGCTTTGGCGAGGGCTTTCGCAACATTTGCGCGGCGCTGGCCGATCTGGCGCGGCGCGCCGACCTGCAGATCGTGTACCCCGTCCACCTGAACCCCCAGGTGCGTGGCGTGGTGATGGCAGAGCTGTCCGGGCTGGCCAACGTGCATTTGATCGACCCGCTGGATTACCTGGATTTCGTGTGGTTCATGCAGCGCGCGCACCTGATCCTGACTGATTCGGGCGGGGTCCAGGAAGAGGCGCCCTATCTGGGCAAGCCGGTGCTGGTGATGCGCGACGTCACCGAGCGGCCCGAAGCGGTGCGGGCCGGCACGGTGGCGCTGGTGGGCACCGATACGCGCCGCATCGTCACCGAAGTGCACCGCCTGCTTGATGACCCCGCGCTGCACAGCGCCTTCTCGCGGCGGATCAATCCGTACGGCGACGGCAAGGCCAGCCAGCGCATTGTCGATGCGCTCTGCGGCCGCGCCGTTTCGGAATTCGCTCCCCACGCTGCCGCCCACTCCTCCCTCTGACTTCTGCCGCGATGCCTATCTTGCCTGGAGCTTTCATGCCCTCCTCCTTACAAGCCTCCGATGTCCGTACGTTGTGCCGCGCCCTGCTCGCGGCGGGGCTGCTGGCGCCGCTGGCCGCGCTGGCCAGTCCGGCCGGCGACGCGCTGCGCCGGCTGCAGAGCGACGACATGGTGACGCGCAGCACCACGCTGGAAGACCTGGGCATCAACGAGCCCGTCGTACTGTCCAACAGCGATGCACGGCAGGAGTTCTATCTGCCGGTGCCGCGTGGTGTGCCGGTCACGGACGCGCGGCTGGATTTCGACGCGCGCTACACCAAGGGCGAGCCGGGCCGGACCAGCATGGTGCTGTGGCTGGATGGCGTGCCGCAAACGGCGCAGCGCGTCGCCGATGGCGAAGGCTCGGCCAGCCGGACGCTCGCCGTCGAACGTCGCACGCGAGAGTCGGGTTTCTTGCGCTTGGGCGTGGACTGGCAATCCGACATCGCGCTGCGCCACTGCGAAAGCAACCGCGCCACGGGCAATGCCCTGACGATCTCGCCGCAGACGCGGCTGAGCTACCGCTATGACGCGTCGGCAATCAACAGCCTTGACGACGCCTGGGGCTCGCTGCCGGGCAAGCCCGTGTTGATGGTCGCCAGCCGCAAGCTGGGCCAGCAGGCCTTCGACAGCGCCTGGCGCCTGGGCGTGGCAATGGAGCGCAGCGGCAAGCGCGTGGCGGTCCGGGCCTTCCCGGCGGTGGGCGAAGCGGTCGACACGCGCGGTCTGCAGGCCCCGGCCGGACTGGGACAGGTGCCGGCGTTTGCCGCGCTGACCGGCAAGGAAACGCACAAGCTCGCCAACCCCGCCGAGATCGGCGCCCTGCTGGTGATGGGCGCGCCGGCCGTCGCCGGAGACGTGGTGATTGCCGATGCCGCGCTCAGCACGAAGTACAACGAAGCGCTGGACGCGTTGCAGGCGCAGCTTGCGTCCGATCCCGATGCGGCGGACGCCTTCAAGGCGTGGCGCCAGCAGCGCATGCCGCTGGCTGGCGCCGGCCTGGCGTCCAAGGAGATCCGCCTGGTGTCGCTGGGCCGCCAGGCGGTGATCGCCGTCGCGGCCGACGCGGGCGCGCAAGGCGCCGGCGTTTTCGACACGTCCTGGCGCCGCATCCTGGCAAGCCTCCAGGTGCAGGTGCAGACCGCCCTCCCCCCGCAGTCCATGCAGGATGGCGGCGTGCGCCTGTCGACGCTGGGCGGCTCGTCGGCGAGCTTTGACGTGGTGGCGCGCGCGGACTGGAACGCGTCGTTTCCGCTGGCCGCCGTAACCACCGACGGCCGCGTGCCGGATGAACTGATCATGGACGTGGCGGCCGCGCCCGGGGCCTCGTCCACGCGCCCGGTGGCGTCCATCTTCTGGAACGGCATCCTGTTGGGCGCCAAGCAGCTGGAGGCCGACGGCCGGCCCGAGCGGCTGACGGCGCGGGTGCCCGGCTATGCGCTGGGCGTGACGAACGCGGTGCGCGTGACCTTCCAGCGCCAGCCCGTGTCGGTGGACTGCAACGAGATTCCGCAGGGCTATCCCGTGAACGTGCTGCCGACCAGCTACGTGAAGCCCGGCAAGGCGCAGCCCGACGGCACGTTCGTGGGACTCTTGCCGCTGATGGCGGGGTCACCGCAGGTGCTGATTCCGGACAGCTATCTGGCCGACGCGCCCGACAACATCAAGCGCGTCATCGGCATCGCCGCGGCCAGCGGCGTGTCGGCCACGCGTGCCGAGTTGTCGGTGTCGCCCGCCGGCCAGGCCGTCAAACCGGCCCGCGCGTTCCTGGCGATGGAGTTGCCGGTCGACGGCGCCAAGCCCGCCGTTCAGGTCAATGAACGCAAGCAGCTCAAGGTGGCCGGCAAGGACACGACGTTGCTGGACATCTCGGGGCTGACGCAACTGAGCACCGCGGAAGTCGTCAGCGCGGGCGGCCAGGAGGGCGTGCTGTGGCACACGCTGGGCGAGCAGCCCGGCATGACCGATGCGCCGTTTGTGCTGAATCGCGGCAACATCGCGATCATCGGCGCGGCGGGGCCTGTTGCGTGGATCGACAGCGCCAACCCCGACGCGAGCCACCCGCCGGGCGCGGGGGAAAGCGCCTTCTTCGAATGGCGGCGCTACATCTCGTGGAGCGTGCCGGCCATCAGCATCAGCCTGCTGGTGCTGCTGCTTTTCCTGATCTTCGCCATGCGCGTCGCCCGCAGGAAACGCAAGGATCCCCATTAAGGCCACGGCGTCATGTCCTCGCTCTACTGGCCCTACCTGATCGCGGATTACTACCGCGGACTGGAGGTTGTGACCGCCGTCGTCGGCGTGATCATCCTCCTGTCCAGCCTGGATGACCTGTTCATCGACGGCTGGTACTGGGTGCGCGAGCTGTGGCGGTCGCTGACCATCAAGCGCCGCTACACGCCGCTGACCGCCGCGCAGCTTCGCGCCAAGGAAGAGCAGCCGCTTGCGATCATGGTGCCGGCCTGGCTGGAGTACGACGTGATCGCGTCCATGCTCGAGACGATGGTGTCGACGCTGGAATACAAGAACTACATGATCTTTGCCGGCACCTACCAGAACGACGAGCGCACGATCAACGAAGTGGAACGGATGCGGCGGCGCTACCGGCAGCTGGTCCGTGTGGAGGTGCCGCATGATGGTCCGACCTGCAAGGCCGATTGCCTGAACTGGATCGTGCAGGCGATCTTCGCGCAGGACGCCAAGCAGCCCGTGCCCTTTGCCGGCGTGATCCTGCATGACAGCGAAGACGTGCTGCATCCGCTGGAGCTGAAGTACTACAACTACCTGCTGCCGCGCATCGACTTCATCCAGCTGCCGGTGACGTCGCTGGAACGCCATTGGTACGAGCTGGTGGCCGGCACCTACATGGACGAGTTTGCCGAATGGCACACCAAGGACCTGGTGGTGCGCGAGAGCCTGTCGAAGATGGTGCCGTCGGCGGGCGTGGGTACGTGCTTTTCGCGCCGCGCGCTGGTGGAGCTGGCGGCCGAGACGAACAATCAGCCGTTCAACACCGACACGCTGACCGAGGACTACGACATCGGCGCGCGTCTGGCCCAGCGCGGCATGCGCCAGATCTTCGGCAAGTTCCCGGTCGAGTACGTGACGCGGCGCCAATCGTGGTTCGGCCTGGGCAAGGAACAGGTCGCACATCTGCGCATGCCGCTGGGCGTGCGAGAGTACTTTCCCAACACCTTCCGCACCGCGTACCGGCAAAAGGCGCGCTGGACGCTGGGCATCGGGCTACAGGGCTGGCAGCAGGTGGGTTGGACGGGGTCACTCGCGACCAAGTATCTGCTCTTTCGCGATCGCAAGGGACTGGTGACGTCCTTCATCGCCATCCTGGCCTATGTGCTGCTGGCCAATTTCTTCGTCTTCTATCTGGCCGACCTGTTTGGCTGGTGGACGGTGTACTACCCGTCGTACTTCCGGCCCGGCGGCTGGCTGGTGACGCTGATGTGGGCCAATGCCGTCGCCCTGCTGCTGCGCGTGGTGCAGCGCGCTTACTTCGTCGGCCGCATGTATGGCTGGGAGCACGCGCTGCTGTCGATTCCGCGGATGATCGTCGGCAATTTCATCAACGCCATGGCGGCGGCCCGGGCGTGGCGTCTGTTCATCGGCCATCTGATCACGGGCAAGCGGCTGGCGTGGGACAAGACAATGCACGACTTCCCGTCCACGGATCAGTTGGCGCAGCAGCGCCAGCGCCTGGGCGAGCTGCTGCTGTCGTGGCAGGCCATCGACCAGACCACGCTGGAGCAGGCCCTGGAAATCCAGGCGCGCGAGAAAAAGCCGCTGGGCCAGATCCTGACGGAACAGGGCTGGCTGGACGAAGGCACGCTGACCGAAGCCATCCAATTCCAACAGGCCGGACAAGGCGAGCCCCCGGCCGCGCCCGCCACCAAACCTTCACCCCCATGATGTCCTTTCCTCGCTCGCTCGTTCTGTCCGCGGCCCTCGCCTGCGCCTGGGCCGCAGCGCCTGTTGGGGCGCAAACGCAGCCTGGGGCCGAAGCGCCGCTGGAAGGCGCGGCGTGGCAGTTTGCCGACGAGGGCTACAAGAACTACGACGCCGGCAACTACGCGCTGGCGCAGCAGCAGGCGGAATCGGCCATCGTGCTGCGCCCGGACGTGGAGCGCCTGCGCCTCTTGCTGATCTACGCGCTGCAAAAGCAGGGCAAGCTTGCCGAAGCCGACAAGGCCGCAGCCGACGCCATCGCCAGCGGGCTGGACTCGCCGGCCCTGCGCCAAGCGCGCGCCAACCTGCGCCCTGCCGCCGCCACCCGGCCTGGCACCCAGCCCGCGGCCTCGCCTGCCACGCCCCGGGCCAGCAGTGCCTACCAGCGCGGCTTTCCCATCGCCACCCGCGCCTATGCCGATTACAACCGCGCGGACTATCCCGCAGCCGAGCGCGGCGCCGAACGCGCGTTCCGGATTGATCCCAAACAGGGCGCATGGGCCATGCTGTGGCTCGATGCGCTGGAAGCGCAGGGCAAGTACGCCGAGGCCGAAGCTGCCGCGGCCAAGGCCGTGTCGCTGGGCGCGCCAAACGGCAACGACCTGGCCGCGCGGCAGCAGACGCTCAAGCGCCGGATGGCAGTCAAGCCGGCCGAGGAAGGCTATCAGGCGCTGATCGCCAACCGCCCCGGCGACGCCGTGCCTCTGGCGCGGCAGGCCGTCGCGCTGGCGCCCGAAAGTCCCAGCCATCGCCTGCTCCTCATCACGGCCCTCATGCTGGACAACCAGCTCGCCGCCGCCGAGGAAGCCGCCACGGACGCCATGCGGCAGGACGATGAGAACACCGTTGCGCTACTGATGCGTGGCTACCTGCGGCAGCGTCAGGGCATGACGCAGGAGGCGGACGCGGATTTCGATGCGGCGCTCAAGCAGGACTGGCTGGACGACGAACAGCGGCGCAACGTGCGCCTGATCGCGGCCGACGCCGCCCTGGCCGCGGGCGAAAACGCGCGCGCGCTGGCGCTGGTTGAGCCGCTGGGCAGCAAGGATGAAGCCGCGGCGCAGCGCATCAAGCGCGCGAGCGCCCGCCCGGCCATCCCCGCCACGCTGACGCTGGCGAACTATCCCGCGCCGGTGCAGGACTGCCGCGACACGCCCTACGGCACCTCGTGCGAACTGCTGCCGTCCGATGCCGCAGGCAGCGGCGGCCCTGCGTCACTGGCCTATGCCGCGTACGCGCGCGAGGATTACCAGGAAGCCATCAGCCAGGCGCGCAAGGCGGCCGAGCAGGATCCCGCCAACAAGGAGTACCAGCGCCTGCTGACCACCACGCTGGCGGCCGGGAACGCCGCGCAACTGGCCGAGGCCAACACGCGCATGAGCGCCGCGCTGGCCGCGCAGCCCGACGACCCTACGCTGCTGATGCAGCGCGGCTACCTGCACCAGCGCATGCGTCAGCCCAAGCTGGCGCTGCAGGACTTCCAGGCGGCGCGCGCCACCGGCAAGGCGCCGCCGACCGTGATCCTGGATGAAGGCTATGCGCTGGCCGGCGTCGGGGACAAGCGCGGCGCGGTGGATCGCCTGAAGGAGGCGATCGACGAGAACGACGCCGGCAAACTCGAGCTCACGCCGCAGCAGCGCTTTGACACGCGCAACGCCGTCGGCGGGCTGTCGCGCGAATGGGGCGGGTACTTTTCCGCGGGCTACCGCGGGGCACGGCCTGCATCCTCGGGATTGGGCGGCGCGGCCATCACCGTGCCAGGCGACGCCGTGTTCAGCACCGCCGAGATCTTCTGGCGGCCGTCGGACTTCCTGAATTCCTCGACGCGGACCTTTGAACTGTACGGACGCCTGTCGAACACGCTGTACGACAAGGGCGGCCGTACCGCGAGCCAGACGGTGTCCGACCCGTGCGGCGGAACCGTCGACATCGACAGCGCCACCAACCAGGGCATATCCGGCATCCCCACCACGATCGGCTCGCTGGGCATGCGCTTTACGCCGTCCACCGAAGTGGGCGTGACGTTCGGGCTGGAACGCCAGTTCAATCTGGGCAGCGCCACGCGCCGGGGCACGTTCAGTCCGGACCCGGCGGCCCTGCGCTGCGCCCTGAACCGCGACAACCAGACCGCGCATTACCAGACGGACGCCGGCAGCGGCGGCTGGCTCGCGTATGTGACCTACGGCCTGTACGAAGGCACGACGCTGCGCATCGACCGCCCCGACTGGTTCACGATGGAAGGCTATGTGCAGGCCGGCTATTCCTGGCAGGACATGCCGGCCAAGTTCTGGCTGCGCGACAACGCGACGGGCGTCGACGGCGAGAAGTCGTCGGGCCGGCTGAAACGCGACCAGGCGTTCGGCGCCGGCGAACTGCGCGTGGGCCGCAGCTATCGCGTGGACGCCATCAGCGAACGGCTGGTGTTCTTTCCCTATGCGGTCATCGGCGCGGACTGGCTGTGGAACAAGAACCGTGTCACCGGCTTTGACATCGATGGTTCGGATTCCTACCGGCTGCTGGGCGACACCACCTCGTGGTCCATGGGCGCCGGCCCCGGCTTCAACCTGCGCTACTGGTTCCGCGAAGGCCACTACACCGCACCCATGTCCTACCTGGATCTGACGACGCAATACCGCTTCAACATCGGCGGCGGGCAGGCCGATCGGGCCAAAGGCCTGTTCATCAACCTGACCCTGTCGTACTGACGGCACGCCGATCCGCAATACAAGGAGTTCACCCATGCACACCGCAACCCGTCTTCCGAAACGCACCCTGCCGGGCCTTTCCGGCCCGCTGGCCCGCGCGCTGGCATCGGCCGCCCTGATGGCGGCGTGCGCCACCGCGGCGCAGGCGCAGCAGGCCTCGTCCATCGTGATTCAGGGTAAGGACAACTGGCTCTTTCCTGGCTGGGGCAGCCTGACGCAGGTGGATGTGCGCGGCATCGACGCGTCCACGCAGTTGGTGCGCGAGACGCGTGACGCGCTGGCGGCCAAGGGCATCCAGCTTGAGGTGCTGGTGCTGCCGGACAAGACGCTTTTCTATCAGGACAAGCTGCCGGACGGCAAAGCGCTCAGCGCCGACGTTAAGAAGCGTTATCAGACCATCCAGGACAAGCTAAAGCAGGCCGGCGTCGCGACCATCGACGACGAGGCCGTGCTGCAGCGGGTCAAGAGCAGCGGCCAGGAAGTCTTTTACCGCACCGACCAGCACTGGACGCAGGCTGCCGCGGATGCCACCGCCGATGCGCTGGCGCAGCGCATCAAGCAGGACGTGAAGACGCTGGCCGGCAAGCCCGGCACCGGCATGGCGCTGGGCAGCGTGGTCAACGAGCGCCGCTATGGCGACCTGGCCGAGCTTTTCCTCACGCCGGACCAGCGCAAGCAGGCGGGCCGCGAGACCTTCACGGTGCGGCGCCAATCCGATAGCCAGAGCCTCGTGGACGACACGCCGGCGCCCGTGCACGTCACCGGCCACAGCATGGTGCAGCCCTACTTCGGGTTTCCGCAGAAGCTGTCCAACGCGCTGGACCGTCCGGTTTCCGTCAACTGGAAGCCCGGCAACGTGGGTCACTGGGTGATGCTGCTGGAGTATCTGGAATCGCCCGCCTTCAAGCAGAACAAGCCGCAGGTGCTGGTCTGGCAGATGTTCGAACCCACCTACGCGCAGGGACCGGAGGCCCGCGGCCTGTGGGACAACGCGTCCATCATGAGCGCCGACACCTGGCGTTCGCGCATGAAAGCGGCTATCGGGAAGTAGGCACGTGAGTACGCCGGACAAGTCGCACGCCGCCGGAGGCCGGGGCACCGGAAGTCCCGGCGGCGACCGCCCGGACGCCAACCATCGGCTGACCGCCTGGGTGGTCGCCGTGCTGCTGGCCGTCGGCCTGGGCTGGGGCGGGTGGCGGTTGGCGCAGGCGCGCGTCGGCGCCGTCGCGATGTCACCGTCAGCGTGGCTGGATGGCTCGGCGGGCGCCGCGTTGAACAAGGCGCTGGCGTTGCCGCGCCAGGCCGACGTCGACACCTGGAATGCCGCGCTGCGCTATCGATTGTTCGGCGACCTGGGCGAGCAGGTCGCGATGGGCTGCCCTGGCTGGCTGTTCTACCGCGACGGATTGCGGCCGCCGCCCGGCGTGCACGTCTTCGACAAACGCCTGCGCCTGATGCGGCATTGGGTGCGCGAACTGCGCGCCAAGCAGGTGCAGGTGCTGGTGGTCGCGGTGCCGGACAAGTCGCGCATCGAGTCCGCCCAGCTTTGCGGCCTGCCCGTGTCGCAACCGATGCGCCAGACGCTGGACACCTGGCAGGCGGCGCTGCGCGCGGACGGCGTGCCCTTCGTCGACCTGCGCGACGCGCTGATGGCGGCCCCCGCGCCCCGCTTTTTCCGTACGGACGTGCACATGAATGCGCAAGGTGCGCAGGCGGCAGCCGCGCGCGTGGCCGAAGCGGCGTTGCCGCTTTTGAACGGCAAGGGGACGCAGGCGTTCAAGACGGAACCGGCCTCTGCGCCCCAGCCGCGCATGGGCGACCTGATCGTGCTGGCAGGCCTGGAGCAGGCGCCGGCCGGATGGCGGCCGGATCTGGAGCAGGTGTCGGAGGCAAAGATCGAACCCGTGCGCAGCGGCGGCCTCCTGGACGAGCCGCCCCCGGTAGAGGTGCTGCTGGCGGGCACCTCCAACGGCCGCCGCAGCCAGTTCGGGGAGCGCCTGGGCATGGGCCTGGGCCGAGAGGTCTGGAACATGAGTCTGGACGGCGGACAGTTCTCGGGCGCGCTGACGATGGCGCTGGGACAGCGCGCGCAATGGCCCGCCAGCCTGAAGCTCGTGATCTGGGAGTTCTCGGAAAACGCCCTGTCGCTGCCGCTGACCGCGGACGAACAAGCCCTGCTGGCGCGCATCCCGTAGCGAACCAAGATGCTATTCAACTCCTACCTGTTCCTGTTCATCTTCCTGCCCGTGACGCTGGCGGTGTACTACGCGCTGGGAAGGCTGAACGTGCGGCTGGCGGCCCTGTGGCTGTGCCTGACCTCGCTGGTCTTCTACGGCTGGTGGAATCCGCAGTTCGTCGTGCTGCTGGCCGGCTCCATCGCCTTCAATTACCTGGTCAGCCAGTTGATCCTGCACAATGCCGCGCGCCCCCGGCTGCAGGGCCTGATCGTGGGACTGGGCGTGGGCGCCGACCTGGCGCTGCTGTTTCACTACAAGTACTTCGTGACGCTGCTGAACTTCCTGAACGATCTGGGCATGACGGCGGCAACCGCGGACGACATCATTCTGCCGCTGGGTATTTCGTTCTTTACGTTCACGCAGATCGGTTATCTGCTGGACTGCAAGGCGGGGGTCGTGAAAGAGCGCAGCCTGCTGAGCTACGTGCTGTTCGTGACGTTCTTTCCGCACCTGATCGCCGGCCCGATCCTGCATCACAAGGAAATGATGCCGCAGTTCGCGCAGCCGGAGAATTACCGCTTCAAGGCCGAGAACCTGTCGGTGGGCGCGATCCTGTTCGTGATCGGGCTGGCCAAGAAGGTGCTGCTGGCCGATGGCATCGCGCCGTACGCCGACGCGGGGTTCGCGGCGCCGGGTGAGCTGCAGTTCTTCGGATCATGGGGCGCAAGCCTTTGCTATGCGCTCCAGCTTTACTTTGATTTCTCGGGCTATTCGGACATGGCGCTGGGCCTGGCGAAGATGTTCGGCATCCGCTTCCCGCTGAATTTCAACTCGCCCTACAAGGCAGGCAACATCATCGAATTCTGGGCGCGCTGGCACATGACGCTGACGCGCTACATCACCGCATATCTGTATTACCCGGTGGCGGTGGCGGTGAACAAGTGGCGCACGAACCGCAACCTGCCGGTGGGCTCGGCCGGGCTGAAGACGCTGGGCGGCTTTGCCGGCAGCATCGCGCTGCCCACGCTGTTCACGATGACGCTGGCGGGCGTGTGGCACGGCGCCGGCTTTCAGTTCGTGGTGTTCGGGCTGCTGCACGCCATGTATTTGTCGGTGAACCATGCCTGGCGCATCTTCGTCGTGGGCCGCAAGCCCGCCGCCGCGCGCAACACGAATGCCGCCACGCGCGCGCTGTGCGTGCTGATCACGTTTGTCGCGGTGCTGGTGGCGCAGGCGTTCTTCCGCGCCCACGGCGTGGGCGACGCGATGCTGCTGGTGCAGGGCATGACGGGCGCGCGCGGCATCGAGCCGCTGGATATGTCCGCGCATGTCGCCGGTCTGGCCTTTGGCGACGCCTGGCGCGTCATCGCCGGCCACCACATGCAGCTCATCTATGCCGTCGTGCTGCTGGGCATCGCGTGGTTCGCGCCCAATTCGCACCAGATACTGGGCCGCTGGTCGCCCGCCCTGTTCAAGCCGAGCGAGGCCCCGCAGACGTTCATGCGCTGGCGTCCCAACGTCGCGTGGCTGGCGGTCATGCTCGTGCTGCTGGCCTTCTGCCTGGTGAACCTGCACAAGGAAGCCCGGTTTCTCTATTTCCAATTCTGATCCCACGGGGTCGCGGAGCAAGACATGGACATCAACGCTATCGAAGCCAAAGTGGCGCAACTCGTCGAAGACATCATCCTCACGCAGGTGGATCCCGATACGCTGCTGATCGAATCGGGGCTGGTCGACTCGCTGGCCGCTGTCGACGTGGCGCTGGCGGTCGAGCGCGAATTCGGCTGCAAGATCCCGCCCACCGAGATCGACGTGCATCTGGAATCGGTGCATACGCTGGCCGCCTTCATCGCGGAACGCCGCGGCGCCTGACGCGCAGCCACGGGAGGGCAGGACCATGCGCTTCGACTTCACCACATTCGATTTCGCGGACACGCAGACTGACGCCGACGCGATCGCGGTCGTGGACGCGCGCGGGGCCACGTCGTGGCGCGCGCTGCGTGCCGCCACCGAGGCCTGGGTACAGGAAGCGCGGGACGCGGGCGCGCGACCCGATACGCCGCTGGTGATTTCCGGCCACAAGGAGACGGCGTTTCTGGTGGCGATACTGGGCTGCCTGCGGTTGGGCGTGCCCTTCGTGCCGGTGGATGTCATCAACCCGCCCGAGCGTATCGCACGCATCGGCGAACTGGTGCGCGCGGACCTGCGCTACGACGCGCAGGCCGCGCAATTCGTTTCCACGGGCGGTGAGGCCGTGCCGCTGGAAGAGAAAAGTCTGGCCTACATCATGTTCACGTCGGGCAGCACCGGCGATCCGAAAGGCGTGCAGATCGGCCGCGAAAGCATCGGCCTCTTTGCCGGATGGATCCGCGACTGCCTCGCGCTGGGCGCGGCGCCGGTCTTCATGGACCAGATGCTGTTCAGCTTCGACTTTTCGCTGTTCAACTGGGTGGGCGCGCTGACGCTGGGCGGCACCTGCGTGCTGTGCCCGCGCGAGACCATCGCGCAGCGTGACGCCTTTGTGCAGTATCTGGCCAGCAGCCGCATCAGCGTCTGGGCCTCCACGCCTTCCTTCGTGCGGCAGCAATTGTTCAACCCTGAGTTCAACCACGCCCACCTGCCCGATCTGCGCGTCTTCGTGTTCGGCGCCGAATCGCTGACGCCCGCACTGGCCGAAGAACTGTGGCAGCGCTTTCCGCAGGCGCGCATTGTCAACTCCTACGGCCCGACCGAAGCGACGTGCTCGACCACCTGGGTTGAGATCGACCCGGCGTTGCGCGCGGCGGCGCCCAATCCATTTCCCATTGGCCGCGCCAAGCCCTATGCCGAGGTCTTCATCGAAAACGGCGAGATCAGCATCGCGGGCGACCACGTCATGCGCGGCTACCTGAACCGCCCCGACCTGAACGCCACGCGCATGTTCACGCGCCACGGCAAGCGCGGGTATCGCAGCGGCGACCTGGGCGAGATCGACGCGCAGGGGCTCGTCACCTTCCGCGGCCGCATCGACGATCAGATCAAGCTGCATGGTTATCGCATCGAACTGGCGGAGATCGACGCGGCCATCGCCGCCCTGCCTGGCGTGCGTGCCGGCGCCACGGTGGCGCTGCGGCGGCCCGACGGCGCTATCGTCAGGCTGATCGGCTTTGTCGAACCCGCCGCAAACGGCCAGCGTACGCACTCCCCTGCCGCCGGCTTGCAGCCGCTGCCCGCTGATCTGACAGACTGGAAGGTCACGCTGGGCCGGCGTTTGCCGCCGTACATGATTCCGTCAGAACTGGTGGCCTGCCCGCACTTTCCCACCACCAGCACGGACAAGGCGGACCGCAAGCAGCTCGAACGCCTGTATCTTGAAACGCGCCTCAGCAAGAAACCGGAGCCGCAAACATGACTCGCACAACTTTTCGTCTCGCCCTCGCCCTGACGCTGGCGGCCTGCTCCGCCAGCGCCGCCGCCGAAGGCGTGCTGGCGCAACTGTATGCCGCCCGCCCGCCGGCGGGTTCCTCGTTCGTGCGGGTGGTCAATCCGCACGTGAACCCGCTGCAGGCGCAGGTCGCCCAAGGTCCGGTCCAGGAGATCGGACCGGACCGGCAGGCCACCACCTACGCCATCGTGAAGGGCAATCAGCCCTTCGACGTGCGCATCGACGGCAAGCTTGCCGGCACGCTGCAGGTGGCGCCCGATACGTTCAGCACGCTGGTGCCGCGGCGTGACGGCGGCAGGCTGTCGTTCAGCGTCATCGACGACAACGCCGGCGCGCAGGACGCGCTGAAGGCCGAGCTGCGCTTCTACAACCTGGCGACGGATTGCCCCGCCGGGCAGTTGTCCGTCAGTCCGTCGGGCCCGGTTCTGTTCAAGGACGTCGAGCCCGGCGCGTCCGCCGCGCGCGCGATCAATCCGGTCAGCGCGACGCTGGCCGCCGGCTGCGGCACGGCCGCGTCGCAGGCGCTGCCGCTGCCGGCCTTGCAGCCGGGCGACCACTACAGCCTGTTTCTGACCGGGACGCCCGAGGCCCCCGTGCTGCGTGGCCAGACCAGCGGCACGGACGCGTACAAGAAATAGGGAGGCCATCATGCGCCGCGTTTTCCGGGACGACCACGAACTTTTCCGCGACCAGGTCAAGCGCTTCATCGAGAGCGAGATCGCGCCCCGCTATGCCGAATGGGAAGACGCCGGCGTGACCCCGCGGGCGCTGTGGCGGCGGGCCGGCGACGAGGGGCTGCTCAATTGCGCGCTGCCGGATCCTTATGGCGCGGGCGGCGACTTCGGGCATTCGGCCGTGGTGATCGAGGAGCTGGCCCGCGCCAATTTCCTGGGCATCGGCTTTTCGATCCACTCCGACATGGTCGCGCCGTATCTGCTGAACGTCGGCACCGACGCGCAGAAACAGCGCTGGCTGCCCGCCATGACGCGCGGCGAGACCATCGGCGCCATCGCGCTGACCGAGCCAGACGCAGGCAGTGACCTGAAGGCCGTGCGCACGCGCGCGCGGCGCGATGGCGAACACTTCGTGCTCAATGGTCAGAAGACCTTCATCACCAACGGCGTGAACGCGGGCCTGGCCATCGTACTGGCCAGCACCGATCCCGATCTGGGTGCGCGCGGGCTGTCGCTGTTCTGCGTCGAGGAAAACCTGCCGGGTTACACGAAGGGCGCGCCCCTGCACAAGATCGGCCAGCACAGCCAGGACACCTGCGAACTGTTTTTCAACGACGTGCGCCTGCCTGCCGACTGCCTGTTGGGTCCGCTGAACAATGCGTTCGAGATCATGACGCGCGAGCTGGCGCGCGAACGCCTGGCGATCGCGCTGCGCGCAGCGGCGTCGCAGGAAGGCATGCTGGATCAGGCGGCGCAGTACACGCGCGATCGCAAAGTGTTCGGGCGCCGCGTGATCGACTACCAAAACACGCGCTTCAAGCTGGCGAATGCGCGCGCGCAGAGCACCATGCTGCGCGTCTTCCTGGACGATTGCCTGGCGCGCATGATGGAAGGCGAGCTGGATGCAACGACGGCGGCCATCGCCAAGCTCAATGCGACGGAAATGCAGGGCCGCATTCTGGACGATCTGCTGCAGCTTTATGGCGGCTACGGCTACATGGCGGAATACGGCATCGGCCGCGCGTGGGCCGACGCGCGCGCATTGCGCATCTTCGGCGGCACCAACGAAGTCATGCTGGAAATCATCGGCCGCAGCTTCAACTGACGCGGCGCGCCTGACGCCGCGCATCCCAGAGGCGCACTGCAGGGCCGCGCAGCCAAAGCAACCTTCAGAGCCGGGCGTCCATCCACGCCTGCATCAGCGCGCGCGCCTCCGGCGTGTCGTCGATGACCCACGGGTCCAGCGCAAAGGCCACGATGCGCTTGGCGCCGTAGCCGCGCGCCACCTCCCACTGCTCACGCACCCGCTCAAAATCGGCGGACCGCGCCTTGAAGGTCGAGCCATCGGTGGCGCCCGACGGCAGTTCCTCGAACAGTTCCAGGATCAGGTCGAAAGACGCGTGGCGCGCCAGCAGCATGTCGTGCAGCGGTTCCAGCGCCCGCAGGTTCTCCAACCCGGCCACGCCGACGCCGTCCTGGATCATGGGGTGTATGCCCACGTGGTCCAGAACATGGCTCCACAACTTCACCAATGACCCGTCGCCCGGCAGGCGGCTGTGATACGTCGAGATGCACGGCACGCTGCTGCTGGTCTCTTGCGCCGCGCGCGACAACGCGTCCAGCCATGGCACCAGCAGCGCCTGCCGTTCGGCGGACGCCCAGTTGTACTGTTCCAGTTCGTACGGCAGATACCATCCGCGGAACGCGCGCCGCTGATTCCAGCCGGACTCCCGCATGTACGCGGCGCCGCGTTCGCGCGTCTGGTCCAGAAAGGCGGCCAGCGCGGGCGTGTCGGCGCGGGCCAGCACGTCCCACCAGCGCTGGTCGTACGGCAGGCCCACGTGGATGCCAATGCCCTGGTGCGCGGCTTCGTCGAACAGGGTCGCAAGAAGCGCCCCGGGGGCCATCCAGTCGTCCGGCCGCCCGCCTTCCAGTCCGGTCCATTGCAGGAAGATCTCGCGGCAGCCCAGCCGCCGGAAGCTGCGCAGCCGCTGGCGCCAGTCTTCGGGCGTCAGGTCCGCGTGGCTGCGCCAGAGCTGCAGGAAGGTGGCGTTCAGGGAAAGCGGCGGCGAACATGCCGCCAGCGGCGCCAGGGCGCTTAACGCCAGCGCCTGAAAGAGGCGCCGGCGCAGGGGGGATTTGAGCTGCGGGGGTATCAGGGGACTGCCCAGCCTTTATCCGCGGTTGCCGAACATGCCGGACAGCGAGCCCAGCAGATCGGCGGGGTTGAATGGCTGGCCGGGCTGCACCGCGCCTTCCGGCGTGGCCTTGTCGACCAGTTGCGGCAGCAGGGCCGACAGCGAATCCAGCACGGAAGTGGTGTCCTGCCCCGTCTTGGCCGCCAGTTCGTTCACGACGCCGGGATCCAGCACGGAACCGAGCTGGTCAGGGCTGACGGGCAGATTCTGCCCCGTGCCCACCCAGGACGCCACCACTTCGCCCAGCCCGCCCTTCTGAAAACTGGCGATCAGACCGGTCAGACCGCCCGGGTATTTGTTCAGTTGCTCGATCAGCGCGGGCAGCAGCGAGGCCGAACCGCCCTGCTGACCACCGCCGGCCATCGAGGCCAAAGTGTCCAATAGACTCATTGCCGCGCTCCTGAAAAAGTCGGGAAATCAGTATAGGCCGATGAAAAGCGCGGTGCGCGGCAATGCTGTTGCCGCCCGCGACGACTTTGCAAAAGTTGTAAATCGCGCGGGCGGCTCATGCTTTTGGATAGGGCTTTCGGTTCATCCCTTCGGCGTGGCTGTCGACGTCCTGAGCGCCTTAAGTGCCTTCTGGCCGGCGCGTCCGTCTGGCGGCAGGCCGAGTTCGCGTTGGGCGGCCTGCAAGGCCTGGCGCGTGCGAGCGCCGATCATGCCGTCGGGCTCGCCCAGTTCATAGCCCCGCGCGATCAGCAGGCGCTGCAGTTCGCGCCTTTCGGCGCGCGACAGCCCGGGATCATCCGTGGGCCAGGCCTGGGTCAGCGGGCCGCCGCCGCGCAGGCGGTCGGACAGATGCGCAATGGCCAGCGCATAACTTTCGGCGGCGTTGTAGGAATACAGGGCATCGAAATTGCGCGTCACCAGAAACGCCGGACCGTTGCGGCCCGCCGGCAGCAGCAGACCGGCCGGCGTATCGCCGCCTGGCAGCGCCTGTCCATCGGCGCGCGTCACGCCCTGTTTCACCCACGACGACATGGGCCGCTTGTTCTTGCGGCCCGCGCCGGACGTGTCCAGCTTCGCGGGCAACCTGACCTCGTAGCCCCACGCCAGCGCCGGATTCCAGCCCGCGCGCTTCAGGAAATTCGCCGTGGACGCCAGCGCGTCCGGCACGCTGTCGACCAGATCGCGCCTGCCGTCGCCGTCAAAGTCCACCGCCAGCCGCAGATAGGTCGACGGCATGAACTGCGTCTGGCCAAACGCGCCGGCCCACGAGCCAACCAGGCGCTCTGGTGCGATGTGTTCGTCCTGGATGATCTTCAGCGTGGAGAAGAATTCGCCCCGGAAATACGCCTGGCGCCGGCCATAGCACGACAACGTCGACAAGGACGTCAGCAGCGGCCGTCCGCCCAGCGTGCGGCCGAAGTTGCTTTCCACGCCCCACACCGCGGCAATCGTGGCCGGGTCCACGCCGTAACGCTGCGACGCCCGGTCCAGTTCGGCCTGCCACCGCGCCATGCCGGCCTTTCCATCTGCCACGCGTTCGTCGTCCACCAGGCCCGCCATGTAGTCCCAGATGGGCGTCTTGAACTCCGGCTGCGCGTCCAGCAGGTCGATCACCGCCATGTCGGGTGAGAGGTTTGCCGTGTGCGTGTCGAACGTCGCCGCCGACACGCCGGCCTTCAAGGCGGGCGCGCGCAACTGCGACAGGCAGGCGGCAAAGTCGCCGGCGGCCAGCGCCGCAGGCGCGGGCAGGATCAGCGCGGCGGTCGTGATCGCGGCGGCGGTCAACGCGCGAGTTACAGCAGTGTTCGACCGCGAGCGGCGCAACAGGGATTTCATGCTTGGGATTCCTTGGGAGGTGCGATGGCGGCATCGCCTTGCAGGCGCCGCGTCCAGTCTTCGACTTCGCCGGCGCGCACGCGCTTTTCAAAGAGCGCGCGCCAGTTGGGCGACAGCTCGGGCAGCGCCGCCAGCGCATGCAACACGTCAGGGTCCAGCACGCGTCGGTTCAGGATGTCCTGCACGCGCGCCAGCGACCACTGCGGATGCTGGCGCTTTTGCAGCGTCAGCGAGTCGCCGGGCGCCAGCCAGCCGGTTTGCAGCACGCGGTAATACCAGCCCGTCATGCCGCTGGCCTGCACCTGCGCGGCCATGCCCTTGTGCTGGAAACGGTGATCCAGCTTCCAGCACGGCTGGCGCGCCTGCGATACCTGGATCAACGCGGTGCCCGCGCGATAGACGTCGCCCACGCACACGTCGCTTTCGGTCAGGCCGGTGGTGGAAAGGTTTTCGCCGAAGGCGCCCGGTGCGCGCAGCACCGCGCGTTCGCCCAGCGTCTGCAGCCAGGCGGGATAGTGGTCGCGCGCGTAGTGGTGCAGCGCCTTCTCCGGCCCGCCGTGAAAGCGCCGGTCCGCCTGCGCGTCGCCGTCCAGTCCTTCCAGACCGAGCCAGCGCCGCTCGGCGACCGGGTGCTTGTCGATGCCGCTGTCGCGCCCCGAATCGCCCAGCGGCCGCACCGCGCCCGTCAGCAGCGCGTCGATTGTGATGTCCATTTTCCCGTCGTCCCTTCAGCCGGCCTGCAGCGCGGCAAGCTCGTCGTCGTCGAATCCGGCGGCGCGCCGCGCCTCCAGGTTGAAAGGGCCGCGCAGGCGCGGCGCCTGATAGCGCGCCGCCAGTTCGGCATAGCAGGCCACCGGCTCCTTGCCCGCCTGCGCGCACTGCTGCTTGTACCAGTGGTTGCCGATGGCGACGTGGCCGATCTCGTCGCGCAGGATGATGTCGACGATGGCGGCGCTTTGCGCGTCGCCCGCGCCCGCCAGCTTGTTGCGGATCATCGGCGACGCATCCAGGCCGCGCGCTTCCAGCGTGCGTGGCACGAGGGCCAGGCGCGCCAGCAGGTCGTCCTGCGTGCGCTCGGCCATATCCCACAATCCGTTGTGCGCGGGAAAGTCGCCGTAGGCATAGCCCAGGGTGTCCAGGCGCTGACGCAGCAGGTCGAAATGCAGCGCTTCTTCGCGCGCCACGCGCAGCCAGTCGCGGTAGAACGCCTCGGGCATGCCTGCAAACCGCCACATGATGTCCAGCGCAAGGTTCACGGCGTTGAATTCGATGTGGGCCAGCGCGTGCAGGAGCGCTGCCCTGCCTTCCGGCGTGGCCATGGACCGCTGTCTGACCTCGCCCGGCGCGACCAGTTCGGGCCTTGCGGGGCGGCCGGGCAGTCCCGAGACGGGCGCAAGAACGCGCTCGCAATCCAGCCGGGCGTCGTCGGCGATGGCGCGCACGCGCGCCAGCTTGTCGGGCCATGCCGTGGCGGCAAGCGCCGCCAGCGCCTGCTCGCGCATGCCGTGCGCATCGTCATCCTGCCCGCCGGGGGCAGTCTTGCTGCTGTCCATATTGCCGTCCTTCCCGGGCGCCGCGTGGACGCCTCAAATCCCTGTCGTTGCCATGGCTTGCACGCCATGCGCTGCCGAAGACTTTATCATTCGCGGATGGATCCCCTGCGCCTTACCTTGGAAACCGATCTGTCCCGCATCGACGCCCGGCAATGGGACGCGCTGGCCGGAGACCAACCCTTTCTGCGGCACGCCTTTCTGCTTGCCCTGCACGACACGGGCTGCGCGTCGCGACAGACGGGTTGGGCGCCGCATTTCATGGCGCTGTGGCGCGACGATGTGCTGGCAGGCGCGGTGCCGCTTTACCTGAAGTCGCATTCGCGCGGCGAGTACGTGTTCGATTACGCGTGGGCCGACGCCTTCCAGCGGCACGGCATGCGCTACTACCCCAAGCTGTTGTCGGCCATTCCGTTCACGCCGGTCACCGGCCCGCGGCTGCTGGCCGCCAACGACGAAGACCGCGCAACGCTGGTGCGCGGCCTGGTGGCGTTTGCCGAAGAGGTCAACGTGTCGTCGTTGCACCTGCTGTTTCCGGCCGACGCCGACGTGCGCGCGCTGCGCGAGGCGGGCTTCATGATCCGCGAGAGCGTACAGTTCCACTGGACCAACGCGGGCTACGCCGACTTCGACGCATTCCTGGCCACCATGAGCCATGACAAGCGCAAGAAGATCCGCCAGGACCGCAAGAAGGTCGCCGCCGCGGGCCTCACCTTCCGCTGGCTGCGCGGCGCCGAGATCGGCGCGGAGGAACTGGAATTCTTCTACGGCTGCTATTGCCGCACTTACTTCGACCACGGCAACCCGCCCTATCTGAGCCGCGAGTTCTTCGAACAGGCATACCGCGACCAGCCCGATGCTTTCGTGTTGATCCTGGCCGAACGCGACGGCGTGCCGGTCGCGTCGGCGCTCAACCTGGCGGGCGGCGACGCGTTATATGGCCGGTATTGGGGCGCGACGGAATACGTACCGGGGCTGCACTTCGAGACCTGCTACATGCAGTCCATCGCCTATTGCATCGCGCATGGCATTGCGCGCTTCGAGGGCGGCGCGCAGGGCGAACACAAGCTGGCGCGCGGTTTGCTGCCCACGCCGACGTGGTCAGCGCACTGGGTGGCGCATCCGGGGTTCGCCGAGGCGATCCAGAACTTCCTGGATGAGGAAACCGCCGCGGTGACGGACTATCTGGGGGAACTGGAATCGCACACGCCGTTCAAGGGGCGGGGTGTCTGACACCGGCGTTGTACGACCGCCTTGCCGTCAGAGAAAGCGGTCCAGCAACTTGCGGCTGTGCTTGTCCAGCGACTGGATGTCGCGCACCAGATAGAAGATGCCGTGGTTGTCGGCGATCAGCAGCGTCTGGGCGGACAGGCGGCGGATGTCTTCTTCGCCGCGTAGCGTGAACGACGTTGGACCGCGGTCGGTATCCACCTTCCAGACGCTGGGCGTGGCGTAGGTGGACACGCTGGACAGCTTGCGGATTTCGGGCATGAACTCGCGGCTGGCGAGTTCTTCTTCGATCAGCGCACGCGGCTCGACGGGGACGTCGGACAGATGTTCGATCCACAGCAGCTCGTGCCCGTCGCTGGTCACCAGCGACAGGCCGCGGCCGGCCTCGCTGATCGGGAAGGCGCGCACCGGGATGACACCTTCGTGCGATTCGCCGTCGGCCGACTGGAACTCCAGGCGTCCGAAGGCATTGCGGCGCAATTGAAAGAACGGCAAGGTCATGGCGAGAGTTCCGTTTCCGCATCAGGCCACGGCGGCCATGTCTTCGCTGCCCGACGCCTGGGCGTCGGCTTCCGCCTGGCGCGCCTGCGCCTGATACAGGCGATAGTAGGCGCCCTCGCGGGCCATCAGTTCTTCGTGCGGCCCCTGCTCCACGATCTGGCCGCGGTCCAGGACCACCAGCCGGTCGGCCTTGCGCAGCGTGCTCAGGCGGTGCGCAATCGCGATGGTGGTGCGGCCGCGGACCAGGTTGTCCAGGGCCTTCTGAATTTCTTTCTCGGTCGTGGTGTCCACCGACGACGTCGCTTCATCAAGAATCAGGATGCGCGGGTCGATCAACAGGGCGCGCGCAATCGAGATGCGCTGGCGTTCGCCGCCGGACAAGGCCTGGCCGCGCTCGCCCACCAGCGAGTCGTAGCCGTGCGGCAGGCGCAGGATGAATTCGTGCGCATGCGCGGCGCGCGCCGCAGCCACGATCTCGTCGCGCGTGGCGTCCGGCCTGCCGTAAGCGATGTTCTCGGCAATGGTGCCAAAGAACAGGAACGGCTCCTGCAGCACCAGCCCGATATTGCGCCGGTAGTCGGCCACGCGGACCGAACGGATGTCCGCGCCATCCACCATCACGGCGCCTTCGGATACGTCGTAGAAACGGCAGATCAGGTTGATCAGCGTGCTCTTGCCCGAACCGCTGTGGCCCACGAGCCCGATCATTTCGCCCGGGGCGATCGTCAGATTCAACCCGCGGATGACCTGGCGGTTGCCGTAGCGAAAGCCCACGTCGCGCAGTTCGATGCGGCCGTTGATATGCGGCAGCTTGGCGGGGTTTTGGGGTTCCGGCACGCTGGACACGTGGTCCAGGATGTCGAAGATACGCTTGGCGCCAGCGGCAGCCTTCTGCGTGACCGACACGATGCGGCTCATGGAATCCAGGCGCATGTAGAAGCGCCCGATATACGCCAGGAACGCGGCCAGCACACCCACGGTGATCTGCTTTTGCGACACCTGCCAGATGCCGAAGATCCACACCACCAACAGGCCAACTTCAGTCAGCAGCGTGACCGTCGGCGAGAACAGCGACCACGTCGTGTTGACGCGATCGTTCACTTCCAGGTTGCGGTTGTTGGCTTCGCGGAAACGCGCGACCTCGCGCTTTTCCTGCGCAAATGCCTTGACCACGCGAATGCCGGGAATGGTGTCGGCCAGCACGTTCGTGATCTCGGACCAGATGCGGTCGACCTTTTCGAAGCCGTGCCGCAAGCGGTCGCGCACCGCGTGGATCATCCAGATGATGAACGGCAGCGGCACCAGCGTGACCAGCGCAAGCCACGGATTGATGCTGATCAGAATGACCGCCGTCATGGCGATCATGAGAATGTCGGTGGCGAAGTCCAGCAGGTGCAGCGACAGGAATACGCAGATGCGGTCGGTTTCGCTACCAATGCGCGAAATCAGATCGCCGGTGCGCTTGCCGCCGAAATACTCAAGCGACAGTTGCTGCAGGTGCGCGTAAGTGGTGGTGCGCAGATCCGCGCCGATGCGTTCGCTGACCCACGCCAGAATATACGTGCGCGCCCAACCCAGCCCCCACGCCAGAATGGCCGATCCCAACAGGCCGCCCAGATAAAGCCGCACGAGGCTGTAATCAATGGGCGCACCGTTCTGGAACGGGATCAGCACATCGTCCATCAACGGCATCGTCAGGTACGGCGGCACCAGCGTGGCCGCGGTGCCGAGCAGCGTCAGCAGAAACCCGGCAAACAGCGGACCGCGGTAAGGCCGCGCAAAACGCCACAGCCGCAAGAGCGCCCAGGTGGTCGACGGCGCGGCCTGTTCCTGATTGCACGTCGGGCATTCTTCCTCGCCCGCGGGAATGACGTTATTACAGATCGTGCAGGTGCGTTCTTCCAGCGCTTCGGCCGGCTTGCCCGACAGACGAATCGACTGCTGCGTTTCAAACTGGGCCAACAGCCGCAGCGCCGCGGGATTGCAAGCCAGCGTGAATCGCCAGACGCCCAGACGGCCGGTGTCGTCGTGCAGCTCCAGCACGGCGGCGCCGGCATGATCGCTAAGGGATAGCTTCAATTGAGGGCCGTATGGCCAGGATTCCCAACCGGAATCGTCGGGAAGGCGGGCGATCAGCCGTTTATCGGTCACGGCGACCAGACCCGGCTGGAATTTCAAACGCTGATCGAGGTCTATTTCGACCCAGGCCAGAAGGGTTTCGTCATCCGCCACTTCGGTGCGGATTTCATCCCGCCAGCGGGCAGGAAATGCGTCGGCAAGGCCGGAAAGCAGGTGTGGTTTTTTCATTGGAACGCATACCGGGCCAGGACTCTGCCCTACTAGGCGGCAACCGGTTTGACGCCATCGGCGGCAAACGTGTCCCTTCCTTACAACACAACGAGTTCACGCCATGAAGGCGTCGTATAGTATCAGCCGATTTTTCTAATTAGGAACATCTGGGATCCCCCACTCGTTGGCATTATTCTTAAGGCGCAACCCCAATAAAATCGCGGTCTTGCATAGGGGCGTCCGCGCGTGCCAACCTGCTTCTCGAGCGAATTAAAACATGAAAAAGAAAGACATTGAATTTATCGATGTCGTGGCTTTGCGCGGCCCGAACATTTGGACGTATCGTCCGGTCCTTGAAGCATGGGTGGATATCGGCGAACTGGAGGATTACCCCTCCAACACGATTCCCGGATTTTATGAGCGCCTGACGGAATGGCTGCCGACGCTGATCGAACATCGATGCAGCCCCGGCGTGCGGGGCGGTTTTCTTGCCCGCCTTAAAGAAGGCACGTGGCCCGGCCACATTCTTGAACACGTCACGCTTGAATTGCAGAACCTGGCCGGCTTGCGCGGCGGCTTCGGCAAGGCCCGCGAAACCTCCAAGCGCGGCGTCTACAAGGTCGTCGTGCGCGCCTGGCAGGAACAGGTCACCCGCACTGCATTGAACGAAGCGCGCGACCTCGTCATGGCCGCCATCGAGGACCGGCCGTTCGACGTGCCCGCCACCGTGGCCAAGCTGCGCAGCCTGGTCGACCGCCACTGCCTCGGCCCCAGCACGGCCTGCATCGTCGATGCGGCCGATGATCGCGATATTCCGTATATCCGTCTTTTTGAGGGCAACCTCGTCCAATTCGGCTACGGCTCGGCGCAGCGCCGCATCTGGACGGCCGAAACCGATCGCACCAGCGCCATTGCCGAAGGCATTTCGCGCGACAAGGACCTGACCAAGGAACTGCTGTCGACCTGCGGCGTGCCGGTGCCCGAAGGGCGCCTCGTTGAAAGCGAGGAAGACGCGTGGGACGCCGCCGAGGACATCGGCCTGCCCGTGGTGGTCAAGCCCTACGACGGCAACCATGGCCGCGGCGTCTTCACCAATCTGACGACGCGCGAGGAAGTGGTTTCCGCCTATCGCGTCGCCGTGGACGAAGGCAGCGGCGTCATCGTCGAACGCTTCGTGCTGGGCAACGAACACCGCCTGCTGGTGGTGGGCAACCGCATGGTCGCGGCGGCCGCCGGCGAACCGGCGTGGGTGACGGGCGACGGCAAGTCGACCATCACCGAACTCATCGACAGCCAGATCAATACCGACCCGCGCCGCGGCCGGACCGAGAACCATCCGCTCAATCCCGTGCGCCTGGATTCCGCCGCCCGGCTGGAGATCGCGCGCCAGGGCCTGTCGGAAGACAGCGTGCCGCCCGAAGGCCAGCGCGTGCTGGTGCAGCGCAGCGGCAACGTCGCGTTCGACGTGACCGATCGCGTCCACCCCAGCGTGGCCGCCACCGTGACGCTGGCCGCGCGCATCGTCGGCCTGGACATCGCCGGCG
Organism: Achromobacter animicus; assembly: GCF_040775605.1. Classification (NCBI taxonomy): domain Bacteria; kingdom Pseudomonadati; phylum Pseudomonadota; class Betaproteobacteria; order Burkholderiales; family Alcaligenaceae; genus Achromobacter; species Achromobacter animicus. The sequence goes on along the minus strand of NZ_JAYGJK010000001.1, from coordinate 1,609,219 downwards.
TGGACCTCGTGGCCGAAGACATCACGCGCCCGCTGGATGAACAGCGCGGCGCCATCGTCGAAGTCAACGCCGGACCGGGCCTGCTGATGCACCTGAAGCCCGCCGACGGCACGCCGCGTCCCGTGGGCCGCGCGATCGTCGACCACCTCTTCCCCGAGGGCGACGCGGGCCGCATTCCCATCGTCGGCGTGACCGGCACCAACGGCAAGACCGTCGTCGCCCGCCTGGTGGCGCGCTTGCTGCACCTGTCCGGCAAGCGCACCGGCCTTGCGTGCAGCGAAGGCCTTTACCTGGACCGCCGCCTCGTGCAAAAGGGCGACCGCGCCGACTTCGCGTCGGGCACGCGCCTGCTCATGAACCGCAACGTGGACGCCGCCGTCATCGAGAACGACAGCGGCGTGATCCTTGGCCAGGGCCTGGCCTACGACCGCTGCCAGGTCGGCGTGGTCACCAACATCGACGACGGCGATCATCTCGGCGACTTCGACATCAATGAAACGGAACGCCTGTTCAACGTGTTCCGCACGCAGGTGGACGTGGTCCTGCCCGATGGCGTGGCCGTGCTGAACGCGCGCGATCCGCGCGTGGTCGAAATGGCCGAGCTCTGCGACGGCGGCGTGATCTTCTTCGGCATCGATCCCGCCCTGCCCGCCATCGTCCAGCACCTGGCCCAGGACGGACGCGCGGTGTTCGTGCGCGACGGCAGCATCGTGCTGGCGCAGGGCAGCCAGGAAGAACGCCTGGCCGACGTCGCGGCCATCCCGCTGACACATGGCGGCCGCGTGGCCTTCCAGGTTGAAAACGTGCTGGCAGCCGTGGGTTCGGCGTGGGCGCTGGACATTCCGGTGGAACTGATCCGCGCCGGCATCGAGACCTTCGACATCGATCAGGCCGACGCGCCGTGGCAGTTCACGCTGTTCGAGCGCAATGGCGCCACGGTCGTGGTGGACGACGTGCACAACGCCTCGGGGCTGCGTCCGCTGCTCACGGCCATCGACCAGTTCCCGTCCGCCCGGCGCGCTGCCGTCTACTCGGCCGGCGCAGACCGCCGCGACGCGGACCTGATCGAACAGGGCAAGCTCCTTGGCGACGCCTTCGACCGCGTGGTTCTGTATGACGACGCGACCGTGCGCAGCAAGCGCCCCGAAGGCGAAGCGCGCGCGCTGTTGCGCCAGGGCCTGGCGCAAGGCAGCCGCGTCAAGGACATCCAGGACGAGCCCGACCACGGCAAGGCCATTGCCAGCGTGCTGGACGGCATCGGCGCCGGCGACTTCGCCCTGCTGCAGTCCGACGAGGCGTTCTCCGGCCCGACCATCGATCTGGTCCGCCGCTGGATCCAACAAAACTGACCTTATTAGGCGCGCGGCCGCCCCCGGCTGACGCGCGTCAGACGACAGGAAACCCTGCCATGGAAGTCTCCCGAATCCGAGCATTGCGCGGCCCCAATCTGTGGAGCAAGAACACCGCCATCGAGGCCATCGTGTCCTGCGGCGATGCCGAATGCTCCATCGACAACCTGCCCGAGTTCGAAGCCCGCCTGCGCGCGCGGCTGCCGCAAACCGGCCTGCTGCGCCCCGAAGGTCACCAGGGCGCGGTGTCCATCGCCCACGTGCTGCAGATCGTCGCGCTGACGATGCAGGCGCACGCCGGCTGCCCCGTCACGTTCGGCCGCACCGCCTCCACCATCGAACCGGGCGTGTTCCAGGTCGTGGTCGAGTACAGCGAAGAAGAAGTCGGCAAGCTGGCGATGGAACTGGCGCAGGACCTCGTGCGCGCCGCGCTCGACGACACGCCGTTCGACATTGCCGACGCCCTGAAGCGTCTGCGCGAGCTGGACGAAGACGTGCGCCTGGGGCCGAGCACCGGCTCCATCGTGAACGCCGCCACCGCGCGCAACATCCCCTACCGCCGCCTCACGCAAGGCAGCATGGTCCAGTTTGGCTGGGGCAGCAAGCAGCGCCGCATCCAGGCCGCCGAAACCGACCTGACCAGCGCCATCTCCGAATCCATCGCGCAGGACAAGGACCTGACCAAGATGCTGCTGGACGCCGCGGGGGTGCCGGTGCCGATGGGCCGTTCGGTGACCACCGCCGAAGAGGCCTGGGAAGCGGCGCAGGAACTGGGCGGCCCGGTCGTGGTCAAGCCGCGCGACGGCAGCCAGGGCCGTGGCGTCGCGGTCAACATCGAAACCCGCGAGCGCGTGATCCAGGCCTTTGAAGTGGCCGAAGAGATCAGCTCCGAGGTCATCGTCGAACGCTACATTCCAGGCCACGATTTCCGCCTGCTCGTGGTGGGCGGCGCGCTGGTCGCGGCGTCGCGCCGCGATCCGCCGCAAGTCACGGGCGACGGGCAGCAGACCATCCGCCAACTGGTGGACCAGGTCAACGCCGACCCGTTGCGCGGCGACGGCCATGCCACCTCGCTGACCAAGATCCGTTTCGACGACATCGCCCTGGCGACGCTGAAAAAACAAGGCTTTGACGCCGATTCCGTGCCGCCCTCCGGCACGCTGATCTTCCTGCGCAACAACGCCAACCTGAGCACCGGCGGCTCCGCCACCGACGTCACCGACGAGGTCCACCCTGAAATGGCGGCGCGCGCGGTGTCCGCGGCCCGCATGATCGGCCTGGACATCTGCGGCGTGGACGTGGTGGCCGAAACGGTGCAATACCCGCTTGAAGAGCAGCACGGTGGCGTCGTGGAAGTCAACGCCGCGCCTGGCCTGCGCATGCACCTGAACCCCTCGTTCGGCAAGGGCCGCGCGGTGGGCGAAGCCATCATCGCCAACATGTTCGCGGACGGCGACGACGGCCGCATTCCAGTCGTGGCCGTCGCGGGCACCAACGGCAAGACCACCACGGTCCGCCTGACCGCGCACCTGCTGGGCGCGGCCGGCAACCGCGTGGGCATGACGAACTCCGACGGCGTGTACGTCGACAACCTGCGCATCGACACCGGCGACTGCAGCGGCCCGCGCAGCGCGCGCAGCGTGCTGATGCACCCGGACGTGGACGCCGCGGTGTTTGAAACCGCGCGCGGCGGCATCCTGCGCGAAGGCCTGGCGTTTGACCGCTGCAACGTCGCCATCGTCACCAACATCGGCATGGGCGACCACCTGGGGCTCGGCTACATCAGCACGGTCGAGGACCTGGCCGTGGTCAAGCGCGTCATCGTGCAGCACGTGCATCCGTCGGGCATGGCGGTGCTGAACGCGGCCGATCCCATCGTGGCCGAGATGGCCGCGAGCTGCCCGGGTTCGATCACCTACTTCGCCGAAGACCGCAATCATCCCGTGCTGGCCACGCACCGCGCGCAGGGCCTGCGTTCGGTCTACCGCGATGGCGATGCCATCGTCGCGGCGCAAGGTGCCGATGAGGTGCGTTTCCCGCTGGCCGAGATCCCGCTGACCCGCAATGGCACGATCACCTTCCAGGTCGAAAACGCGATGGCGTCGATTGCGGCGGCGTGGGCGCTGGACCTGGGCTGGGATGTCGTGCGCCGCGGTCTGGCCACGTTCGTCAACGACGCGCAGACGGCTCCTGGCCGCTTCAACGTGTTCGACTACCGCGGCGCCACGGTGATCGCCGACTATGGCCACAACCCCGACGCCATCCAGGCGCTGGTGCGTGCCGTGGACGCCATGCCGGCCAAGCGCCGCTCGGTCGTCATCAGTGGCGCGGGCGACCGCCGCGACGAAGACATCCGCATGCAGACCGAGATCCTGGGCGCCGCCTTCGACGACGTGCTGCTCTACCAGGACCAGTGCCAACGCGGCCGCGCGGACGGCGAAGTGCTGGCGCTGCTGCAGCAGGGTCTGGTGGGCGCCAGCCGCACCACGCAGATCGACGAGATCCATGGTGAGTTCGTGGCGATCGACACGGCGCTGGCGCGCCTGAATTCGGGCGATCTGTGCCTGATCCTGGTCGATCAGGTGGAAGAAGCGCTGGACCACATCGCCAAGCGCATCGCCCAGCCCTGAACGGCTCGGCGCAAATGCGGACGGGGCGCTCAGGCGCCCCGTTTTTTTTCGTCTTGCGATGCCATCAGCCGTGGGCGGATGCGATGGGCGCCGAGGCCTGATACCGGTCCGTCACGTGCGTGCACCCCACGGCCGCCATGGCGCCAAGCGCCAGCAAGATGGCGCTGCAAAGTCGTTTCGTCATGCGAGCTTTTCTCCCTTTACGTGGCGAACCGCCAGCCGGTTCCGTGTGGACTATACCGGCATGCGCCCTGCCCGGCCAGCCGCGCCAGCAGTGGGTCTCGAGAGCGGATCGGTTACTAGCCACGCACAAAAGGGGTCAAATGGTTGCTCAAATGTAACTCGGCCTTCGTGCGCCCGGAACGCGTTTTCTCGTCTCAAACCCGGGGCATTTTCAGAGGCGGCGCAGTTACATTTCTCCACAGCGTGGTTTGACAGCCCCAGGGGGCGACTCGTAGCTTAGAACCTAGCTGATCAGTTCCCAACACACCGCGTTCCGGCAGCTTCATAGGCCATGAACCTGCCGCCGCACGAAACCAGAGAGAGGTCACCATGAACAACGACATCATCGCCGGAAAGTGGAAGCAACTGACGGGCAAGGCCAAGGCGGCTTGGGGTGAACTCACCGACGACGAACTGACCCGCACCGAAGGCAACGCCGAGCGTCTGGCTGGTCTGATCCAGGAACGCTACGGCAAGACCAAGGATGAGGCGCAAAAGGAAGTCCGCGACTTCTTCGACCGCAATCCCTGATTCCCATAACCACCAGGAGAAGCTGACATGTTGCATTACGCCGTAGTTTTCTTCGTTATCGCGATCATCGCGGCTGTCCTGGGGTTCGGCGGCATCGCCGCCGGCGCCGCGGGGATTGCCAAGATCCTGTTCTTCGTCTTTCTGGTCCTGGCTCTCCTGTCCATTCTGGGCGGCGCCTTCCGCAAGAAATAGAACCCGCATCTGAGCTTTAGTAGATCGTCATAGCGTCACGAACACGCTGAACACCAATAAAAAGGAGCATTACTATGGAAATTCGCAAGCTGATCGCCGCCGCCGCACTGGGTACGGGCGCTGTCTTCACTTCCATGGCTTTTGCCGCCGATGACGGCAAGCCGAAACAGTCCGTGGGTGAATACGCGTCCGACGCCACCGTGACCACCAAGGTCAAGGCCGCCTTTGTTGCCGACAAGCAGCTGAGCGCCCTGGAAATCGCCGTCGAAACCAACAACGGCGAAGCCACGCTGACCGGCACCGTGGGCACCGCTGCCGAAGCGGATCACGCCGCCAAGGTCGCCCGTGGCGTTGAAGGCGTGAAGCAGGTCAAGAACAACATCAAGGTTGATCCGGCCAAGAACCGCAAGTAATCAAGGCATCGATCTGATCGACGCCTGATTTGAAAACGGCGCCTGTGCAAGCAGGCGCCGTTTTCACGTTTGGCTTTTACATGCTCGCTTTGGGATTTGCGCTCTGCTACAGCGTGACGGCGCCGCGGCCGATTTCCAGCGCGCGTCCGCCCACCTGGATGCAGCCGTCGGTCGAGACATCCAGCTGCAGGCGGCAGGGGCGGCCGGTCTGGTCGCCCTGCTCCACCAGCACGCTGGCGGGCAGCGCGGCCTTGCGATGCAGGAGCCAGCCGCCGAGATTGGCGCAAGCCGAACCGGTGCCGGGATCTTCGTTGATCGCACCGCCCGGCGTGGCGTAAAAGTAGCGGGCCACGACGACCTGTCGGCCCGCCTGGACATTGCCTTCGTCAAACGCAAACAGATAGAGCGACTTGCGTTCGAGGCTGCTGGTCTGCCAGCGGCTGAGCAGCGACGCGTCCGGCTTGGCCCGGCGCACTGCGTCCACGCTGGCAAGCGGCACGAGCAACTGGTCCGCGCCGGTATCCACCCAGATCGGGTCGGCCAGCAGGTCGTTTTCGCCCAGGCCCACCAGCCCGGCGATGCCGGCGGGATCCAACTTGGGACCGGCGGTGCGCACCCCGCCCGGACACGGCGCGGTGAAGGTCCACGCGTCGCCACTGGCAGTAAGCGGCACGACACCCGCCTGAAATTCCAGCGTCAACGCGTCGCCGGTCTGCCGCAGGTCGCGCACGACCTGCGCGGTGCCAATGGCCGGATGCCCGGCGAACTTCATTTCAAAGCCCGGTGTAAAGACGCGCACCCGCGCGTCGGCCTGATCCGAAGGCAGGATGAACGTGGTCTCGGACAGATTGAATTGCGCCGCAAGATTGAGCATGGTGGCATCATCCATGCCGCGCGCGTCTTCAAACACACAGAGCTGATTGCCGCTGAATGTGGAAGAGGCGAAAACGTTGAGTAGACGAAATGCGTAGGAAGCCATGGCGGATAGCAGTGAGGAAAATGCCGGCGACGCCGGATAAGCCCCCACTGTATCGCAGCGGCCCCGTCAAACGCTTACCAAACGGCGAAGAACAGCACCCACGCCATGCAGAACGGCACGAGGCCCGCGGCCAGCACAAAACCCGCGCCAACCTTGCGCGCCATGCCGACCGGACGCGCATTCAGGAGGCGCGCGTAAAGACGCAGCGTCCACAGCACCGCCAGGGTCAGCAGCGTGAACCGGACCGGCGTCGCCCATGCCGCCTGCACGCCTTCATGCTTGAGCAGCGTGATCGTCGTGGCGGACAGGCCCAAAAACACGCCAATGCCAGCCGACGGAATCAGCGCCTGCGCCAGCTTGTGCAGGCCGGCCCGCCCCCAGCGCGATACGGGCGCATGGGCAGCATGGGAATTGACGGGCGCCGGCGGCACGGGTGCGGCGGGCGCAATGCGGTCGGCGAGCCACAACGACAGGAAGGCCGCGCCGCCCACGCATATCGTGGCGCCGACGACAAAGAGCAGAATGCCGGCGCCGTCCAGCCACGAGAAGCTGTCGTTCACGTCCGGGTAGTGCGTCAGGATGAACCACGGCGCGTTGTCCATCAGCGGCCACAGGATGTCGTGCTCGACCAGCCAGGTCGCGGCCCATTGCTTGGCCGTCACGAACCACGGGCTGGCGCTCCAGAGAAACGCGCCGATCGCAATGCCCATCAAGCCGAAACACAGCAATGCCGTCTGCCACGGATCGCCATCGGCCACGTGCACGATCTCTTCCTCAGGCGAGCGGGGTGTCAGTGCAATGGCGCCGCGATAGCCACTGCACCGTCCACAGACGTGGCAATCGCCCGCGCCCTTCATGTGGCGCAGCGGCACCAGCGGCGCACAGTTGATGGGCTCGATGCGGATGACGGGATGGCGCCACTTTTCCTCGTCGACCTTGAAGTGCCAGGGCGCCAGCTTGGCCAGCAGGTTGAACACGCCATTGACCGGGCACAGATACTTGCACCACACCCGCTTGCTGCGCCCGTAGCGCCAGCCGACGATCATGGCCGCCACGGTGGACCCGCCCAGGACGGCCAGCACCGCCAAGGGGTACTGATAGACGCTGACCAGCTGACCGTAGATGGTCGTCAGCGCGAAGGCCACGAACGGCCAGCCGCCCCAGCGCATCCACTTCGGAATGGCGCGGCCCTGGCCGCGCTCGCTGGCCCATTCGGTCAGCATCCCTTCGGGACACAGCCAGCCGCACCATGCGCGTCCCAGGATCGGCATCGAGATCAGGACGAACGGCCACCACACGCCCCAGAACGCAAACTGCGCCACGACGGTCAGGTTGTTGAACACCGAGGCCGCGTTGTCGGGCAGCGGCAGCAACGCCGGCACGATGAGGAGGAACGCGTACAACGCGACAATGCCCCACTGCAGCTTGCGCAACAGCGGGGCATGGTCACGGAGGAAGTCGGCGATGCGGGAGGTTGCCCTCCCGAGTGCAGCAGCCATGGTCAAACCTTAAGAAAATCAGTCCGGAGAAAACACCGGAATCAGGATGCTCCGCGGGCAGCGGCCACGGGCGCGGGCCGTCCGCCCGCCCAGCGCAGCAGCGCCCAGACGATGATCCAGTAAGCCACCCACAACAGCAGCGAGGACAACGCGGGCAATGCGCGGTATCCCGCGAAGTCGGCCAGCACCTTGCCAATGCCCGTGCTGTCGCTCAACAGCCAGGAGCTGTCCCAGACCGGGTCCACGATGGTCGGCAGGACATCCAGCGAAATCAGGTGGTCCAGGCCGCCCACCAGCAACGAGCCGGCCAGGAGCAGCAACAGGATTTCGGTCACGAAGAAGAAGCGGCGCCACGTGATGAGCTTGCCGCCCAGTTGCAGCAGCCAGAACGTCAGCAGCGCCACCGCGAAACCGGCCACGCCGGCGACGGCCAGCATCAGCATGTCGCTGCCGCCCTCTCCTGCCGACACCGTGCCGTACAGGAACACGACGGTCTCGCTGCCTTCGCGGGCGACGGCGATGGCGACCAGCACGAGCAGGCCCCACCAGTTGTCGTTTGCCACGGAGGCGCGCGCCCCGCTTTCGAGTTCGCCCTTGAGCGTGCGGCCGTGCTTCTTCATCCACACGACCATCTGCACCACCAGCGCGCAAGCGGCCAGCGACATGATGGCCTGGAACCATTCCTGGCCTTCATCGCTGAGCCAGGACAACACGCCCAGCAGCACCAGCGCCAGCGCGACGGCCAGGGCCAGGCCCGCCGCCACGCCGCCCCACAGGTACGGCAGCCCGCGCTTGCCTTCCGGCGTGGCGCGCAGCCATGTGTAAAGGATGCCCACCACGAGCAGGGCTTCGACGCTTTCGCGCCAGACGATGAAAAGTACCTGTTCCATGCTTTGGTGCCGCGTTATTCCTTGGGCTTGACGACCAAGGTGCCTTTCACGCTCTGGTGAAAGTCGTCAAAAAAGGGATACTCGCCGGGACGCGAAATGGTGATGACCACGAAGGACTTGACCCCCGGTCCCAGGACTTTTTCCTTGCGCAGCGGAATGCTTTCGAATTCCACCGGCTCGTTGCTCTCGTTGATGAGTTCAATCTTGAAACGGCCCGCGGGCACTTCCAGCGTGGCCGGCTCAAACGTGCCGTCCGGCTTGAATCGCAAGGTGAACGTGGGCAGTTCGTCCGCCTGCGCCGGCGCCATGCCGGCTACGCCGGCCAGGCCGATGAGCATTGCGGCAAGTACGCGAAGCAGGCGGCGCACGATCAGTAACCGCCCTTCTTGCCGGTGCCGGCGTAGACGAATTCATATTCCAGGTCGAACGGCTCGAACCATTCGCCCACACCCGTTTCCTTGTCGACGTGACGGCCGAAGTGGCTCATCTTGTTCGCCGTCGGCGGCAGGATGGTGTACTTGAGCTTGTATTTGCCCGGGCCCTCGAGCTTCACGTTTTCGCCATAGTGCGGGCCATCGTTGGCGACCATCGGCATGAACGTGCCCTTCTGCACGTTCTGGCTGCCGACCTTCTGGATCTCGTAATTCACGACCAGATACGGCACCCACTCGCCTTCAGGAAAACCAGTCTTGTTGCCGGCCGTGGCGTGGATGTCGGCCTCCAGGTGCACGTCGGAATCCTTGGCCGGACGCATCATGCCGGGCGGGTCCATTTCGATCGGCTGCAGATACACCGCGCCGATTTCCATGCCGCCCTTTTCGACAGGCTTGCCGATGGGGTATTCGGCCGCATGGGCGGCGGACACGCTCAACGCGACAATGGCCAGCGCCAAGGCTTTCTTGATCATGTGCATAATCCTTGAGACACAAATGAAAATAGCGGCTCTCAAAACACAAACAAGAACCGTTTTCATTAATTTAGTGGATTTTGCTGACACAACCCTGAACCTGGCCGCACTAAAAGTGCCGGATCATTGCGTTGGCTCAATCAGCAAAAAGCCGCCTTGGCATGCGCCAAGACGGCTTTTTTGCATTGACGCGGACCGGTCAGGCCTTGCGTCCGGCGGTGGTTACTTGCGGCCCGCGCCCGGGGTGCTGCCCGGCGTGAACGGGAAGGTCGAGAACATCGCGCGCGTCTGATCCTGCATCTGGTCCTGCATCTGCACGAACAGGTTTTTGCTCTGGTCGATGTAGTTGTTCATCATGTTCTGCAGCATCGGCGTCTGCACGTTCATGAATTGCGTCCAGGCTTCCGGCCCGAACTGGCTGCCGTAAAGGCCCTTGGACTGCTCGGCCATGCGCTGCTGGATCTCCATGAATGCCTGGATGTTCTTTTCCAGGTACGAGCCCATGATGCCTTGCATGGCGTGGCCGTAGAAACGGATGATCTGCGACAGCATGTTCGAGGAGAACATGGGCATGCCGCCGCTCTCCTCTTCAAGAATGATCTGCAGGAGGATGCTGCGCGTCAGGTCTTCGCTGCTCTTGGCATCGACAACCTGGAATTCCTCGTTCGCCAGGACCAGTTGCTTGACATCTGCCAGGGTGATGTAGGTGCTGGTCCGGGTGTCGTATAAGCGACGGTTGGGGTATTTTTTAATCAGGCGCAGGCTGGCGCCGGTTTGTGCTTGCGTCATGGTTGTCCCCGGATCGGGCGATCTCTTTAGGCTTCGAATAATGTGAGTGTAATGCCGTACGGCCCTCTGCCCGAAGCCGTACAGCGCCAGTGGGCCGCCGCGGGGCGGCCCATGTCACGTCAACCCATGTGCAGGCCGCCGTTCAGCGAGAAGTCCGCGCCGGTCGAAAAGCCGGATTCATCCGACGCCAGCCACGACGTCATGGACGCGATTTCCTCGGGCGTGCCAAGACGGCGCACCGGAATCGTGGCGACGATTTTTTCCAGCACGTCCGGCCGGATGGCGCGGACCATGTCGGTGCCAATGTATCCCGGCGAGATCGTGTTGACGGTCACGCCCTTGCTGGCCACTTCCTGCGCCAGCGCCATCGTGAAACCGTGGATGCCGGCCTTTGCCGTGGAGTAGTTGGTCTGGCCGAACTGACCCTTCTGGCCATTGACCGAACTGATGTTGATGATGCGCCCCCACTGGCGCTCGACCATGCCGTCGATGACCTGCTTGGTCACGTTGAACAGGCTGTTCAGGTTCGTGTCGATGACCGCGCGCCAATCGTCGGCCGTCATCTTGCGGAACAGCCCGTCGCGGGTGATGCCCGCGTTGTTGACCAGCACGTCCACCGGCCCGAGGTCAGCCGTGACCTTTTCGAAGGCGGCAACGGTGGAGTCCCAATCGGACACGTTGCCCACCGACGCGTAGAACGTGAACCCCTGCGCGGCTTGCTCATCCAGCCATTGCTGGTAATTGCGGCTGGGGCCGCAACCTGCCACGACGCGAAAGCCATCCTTGGCCAAGCGCTGGCAAATAGAGGTGCCGATCCCGCCCATCCCGCCTGTTACGTAAGCCAGTTTTCCGCTCATTGGACTTCCTCCTGTGTGCGACGGACGCCTCGTTGATTAAACATCTTCCTGCCCGGGGATCGGACCGCGATACGCGGTATCAGGCCGCCCGGACCTTTACATATCTGCCAGGGGCCGGCTCGATCGGCCGGTACTTGGCATTGCCTGCCTTTGTCCTTGCTTTGACCTGTTTGCCCGAATGCTCGGCCAGCCAGCCCGACCAGTCCGGCCACCAGCTTCCGGGTTGCTCCACGGCCTGCGAAAACCACGTGTTGGGGTCGCCGGGAAGCGGTTGGCTTTCCTGTTCGAGCGCATCGGCCACCCAGTAGCTGCGGCGCTTCTTGGCGGGCGGATTCACCACGCCCGCGATGTGGCCGGATGCGCCCAGCACGAAACGCTGCGGTCCGCGCAGCACCTGCGTGGACGCATAAGCCGAGACCCACGGCACGATGTGGTCTTCGCGCGAACCGAAGATATAGACCGGCATGCGCAACCGCGTCAGGTCCAGCGGCAGGCCGGCGGCCTGCGCGCGGCCCGGCACCTTGAGGTTGTTCTCAAGGTAGGTATTGCGGAAATACCAGGAAAAGAAAGGCCCCGGCAGGTTCGTGCTGTCGCCGTTCCAGAACAGCAGATCGAAGGCCGGGGGCTTCTGACCCTTCAGGTAATTGCCGACCACGTAGTTCCAGACCAGCTCATTGGGGCGCAGGAACGAGAAGGTGGTGGCGAGATCGCGGCCCGCCATCAGGCCGCCGTTGCCCAGTTGATGGTCGCGCATGAGCGCGTGGGTTTCGTCGACGAAGACGTTCAGGACACCGGTGTCGTGAAAATCGAGCATCGAGGTGAGCAGCGTCAGCGCAGCCACGGGATGCTCGCCGCGCGCTTCGGCCAGCGCCAGCGCCGCGCCCAGCATCGTGCCGCCCACGCAGAAGCCCAGCGCATTGACCTGCGGCTGCTTCGTGATGTCGCTGGCCACGCGCAGCGCTTGCAGCACCGCGTCGTCAAGGTAGTCGGACCAGGTGGCGCGGTCCACGCCGTCGGTATCGGCCGCCACCGGATTGCGCCAGGAAATCAGGAAGACCGTGTAGCCCTCCCCGACCGCGTGACGCACGAACGAGTTCTCGGGCTGCAGATCCAGGATGTAGAACTTGTTGATGTTCGGCGGCACGATGACCAGTGGCCGTTCGTGCACGGTGCCGGTCGACGGCGCGTACTGGATGAGCTGGAACAGCTTGTTCTCGAACACCACGTCGCCGGGGGTCGTGGCCACGTTGCGGCCGATCTCGAATTGGGACTCGTCGGTCTGTGTGATGCGGCCTTTCTGAACGTCGCCCAGCAGGTTCGCAAGGCCTTCGTTCAACGCGCGTCCCGCGCTTTCGACGATGGATTGCTGCGCGTCGGGATTCAATGCCAGGAAGTTGCTGGGCGACAGCGCGTCGACCCACTGCATGATGGAGAATCGAAGGCGGTCGCGCATGGGCTCGCTGACCTGCGCGGCATCGACCATGCGCTGCATGGCGCGGGCGGACAGCAGATAGGTATGCGCCAGCAACAGATGCGACGCGTTCGCCGCCCAGGCATCGCCCGAGAACCGGCGATCGGACGGCGGCGCCAGCGTGCCGCGCTGGGCATCGTCGCAAAGGCGTTGCCATTCGCGCGCGAACTCTGCCTGGATGTCAGCCAGGACTTCCGGTGCCACGCTCACCGGAATGGGACCTGCGGAGAGATTGGCATTCACTTCGACACCTTGTTATCGAGACTTCGCGATTGATGTTGCATTCCGGGTCCAGGGCTGTCAATGCGGGTATACAAGGAGGCTGCTGCCGCGGGACGCAAGGCCGGCGCCGGCCTTTGCGCGGCGTCAAACCGGATGCAACCAGGCCAGCATTGCCATGCGTCCCGTCACCCCGTCGCGGCGATAGGAAAAGTACCGGTCCTTGCGCGTCACCGTGCATTCGCCGCTGAGGGACACCTCTTGTACCCCGGCGCGCCGCAGCCGGAAATCCGCCAATCCGGCGAGGTCGGCCAGCCACTTGCCGGCCGCGCCGGCACGTGGCGCGAAAAAGCGCGCCGTGGCCGGGTCGTCCGCCGTGAAGGCGTCCAGCACGTCCTGCCCCACTTCGAAATGCTGCGGGCCGATGCCGGGTCCGACCCAGGCACGCCAACCGGCCGCCTGCGGCGCCTTGGCGCGCATGGCGTCCAGCGTATGATCCAGGACCCCGCCCGCCAGGCCGCGCCAGCCGGCATGCGCCGCGCCCAGCACCTTGCCTTCTGTGTCGGCGATGAGCACCGGCAGGCAATCGGCCACCATGATGGCCAGGACGCGCCCGGGCTGCGCCGTGACGCTGGCGTCCACGGCAGGCTCGGCCGGCACGTCGATCGCGTCCGCGTCCACGACCTCGCTGCCATGCACCTGACGCAGCCACAGCGGGTCGGCCGGCACTGCCGCGCGCACGCGGCGGCGATTCTCGGCCACGGCCTCGGGGTTGTCTTCGGCCCGCAGGCCAAGATTGAGGGTGTCATGGGGCGCCACGCCGACGCCACCGGCGCGGGTCGTGCAGAAGTAGCTGACGCCATTCCAGTCGGGTCCCGTCACGACGGGCAGGTCTGCAATCAGGCGTTCCATGCAATGCTCTCCTGGACCTGCGCCATGTCGGCAGGCACCGGCGCGTCGAAGTGGACGTCGCCCTTGCCGCCGGGATCGTCGAAATGGAGCGCGCGGGCGTGCAGCATCTGGCGCTCTGCCCCGGCAATGTTCTTGCCGCCGTAGATCATGTCGGCCAGCAGCGGATGCCCCAGGCTGGCCATGTGCACTCGGATCTGGTGGGTTCGTCCCGTTTCCAGGCGGCATACCACTTCGGTGACACGGCCGCCGGGTTCCACCGAGCCGCGCCGGGCCGGCGCGTAATTGGTGATGGCCGGCTTGGGCGCGACGGGCCGTTCGACGCTCATGCGCACCGGCACACGCGGATCGCGGCCGATGGCGCGGTCGACCTTGCCTGCGGCGGCAACCCAGCCGTGCGCCAGGGCCACGTATTCGCGGCCCATGCTGCGCGCCTGGAGCTGGCGCACGAGATGGGTCTGGGCGATGTCGTTGCGGGCCACGACCATCAGGCCGGAGGTGTCCTTGTCCAGACGGTGCACGATGCCCGCGCGGGCAACCTGCGCAAGCTCCGGGTAGCGATGCAGCAGGCCGTTGAGCAGCGTGCCGCTCCAGTTGCCAGCCCCCGGGTGGGTGACCAGACCCGCCGGCTTGTTGACGACGATCCAGTCGGGGCTTTCGGCGACCACGCCGAACTCAACGGGTTCGGGCGTGAAGGCCAGCGCGTCGGGCGCGGGTTGGGCCCAGATGGTGAGTTCGTCGCCGGGGCCGACCGTCTGGCGGATCTTGCCTGGCGCCCCGTTGACCAGGACGTTGCCGGATTCGATCCAGCCTTGCAGGCGGTTGCGGGAATGGTCGGGCAGGAGGCCGGCCAGAATCTTGTCGAGCCGGTCGGCGCGCGTGTCGGACGGCACGGTTACAAGTTGCGGCTCCCCGCGGCCGGATTCGTCGAGATTTTCGTCGGCGCTATCGTCGGAAACAAGATCTGCGCGGGCGGCTGTATCAGACATGGAGACAAATCATATAATCAGCCTGCCATGCTAACACCAAGGATACGATTCTCGTGATTCACCACCCTGCAGCTCCCTCGAACCCCGCATCCCGCAGCGGGTCGGTTTTGCGCGTGGTCATCGCGCTTTTTGCCGTCATCGTCATCGCCGGTTGCAGCGGGGCGGACAGCAAATACGACAAGACCACCAACTGGAGCGCAGAACAACTCTACGCGGACGCCAAGGCCGAAATGGCGTCGGGCGGCTGGAAGGAAGCGCGCGAGCGCCTGACCGCCATCGAAAGCCGCTACCCGTTCGGCGTCTACGCGCAGCAGGCGCTGCTTGAACTGGCCTACGTCAACTGGAAAGACGGCGAAAACGAGCAGGCGCTCGCCGCCATCGACCGCTTCCAGCAGCTTTATCCCAATCACCCCGGCACCGATTACGCGCTCTACCTGAAGGGCCTGGTCAACTTCACGCCGGCCAGCGCCTTCATGAGCAACATCACCGGCCAGGATCCGGCCGAGCGCGATCCCAAGGGTCTGCGCGCGTCCTATGACGCCTTCACCGAGCTGATCAAGCGCTACCCCGAAAGCAAGTACAGCGTCGACGCCGAAAAGCGCGTGGCGTGGCTGGTCAACACCATCGCCATGAACGAAGTCCACGTCGCCCGCTATTACTACGAACGCGGCGCCTACGTGGCCGCCGCCAATCGCGCGCAGACCGTCATCACCGACTTCGAAGGCGCCCCCGCCACCGAAGAGGCCCTCTACCTGATGGTTCAGTCGTACGACAAACTGAACATGACCGACCTGAAGAACGATGCCCAGCGCGTCTACGACAAGAACTTCCCGAACAGCGCGTTCCGGACCCAGGGCCTGAAGGCCGACAGGAGCTGGTGGAATCCCTTCAACTGATTCCGCCTGCATGGGAAGCAAAAAGCCCTTCAGTTTCTGAAGGGCTTTTTTTCGCCTGCTGGGCGCGCGGGGGGGGGGGCGTGCTACGCGTCGTCCGGTCCGCGTTTACGCCGGTAGAACGCCAGCACCTCTTCCAGTTCGCGTGTGCGCGCAAACGGCGGCAGGCCGCGCCACAGGCGCTTGCCGTACGGCTTTTCCACCAGCCGCGCGTCGCCCACCATCAGCACGCCCCAATCGGATTCGGTACGGATAAGCCGGCCCGCGCCCTGCTTGAGCGAGATCGCGGCTTCGGGCAACTGGTATTCGGCAAACGGGTTGCCGCCCTGCGCCCTGCAGGCGCGCAGCCGGGCCTCAATGACGGGATCGTCCGGCGGCGCGAACGGCAGCTTGTCGATCGCCACCAGCGTCAGCACGTCGCCCGGCAGGTCGATGCCTTCCCAGAAGCTGGCGCTGCCGACCAGCACCGGATGCTTGAGCTTGCAGAAGCGGTCCAGCAGATCGCGGCGAGTGCCCTCGCCCTGCTTGAGCAGCGGCCAGTCATGACCCGCGTCGTCGAAGGCGTCGGCCAGCAGGTTGGCAACCTTGTCGACGGCGCGCAGCGTCGTACAGAGCACCAGGGTGCCGCCCGGGCTGGCCTCAAGCAGCGGCATCAGCGTCTGGACGAACCGATCCAGGAATTGCGGCGATTGCGGTTCAGGCATGCCGCGCGGCACGAACAGCAGCGCCTGCTCGGGGTAGTCGAACGGCGACTCCCATTTGCCGGTGCGGGCGGTGTCCAGCCCGAGCTGGCCGGTGAAGTGCGTGAATTCGCCGTTGATCGACAGCGTGGCCGAGGTCATGATCCAGGCTTGGCCGGGCTTGCGGAACTTGGAGAACGCCTGCGCCACGGACAGCGGCGCCGAATGCAGCCGCACGTGATGCAGGCCGTGTTCGACCCAGCGCACGGCCGGGCCCGTCCATTGTTCGGCCTGCGCGGCGCCTTCAAGCAATGCCGCGGGCGTGGACGGACCGTCGCCCAGCGGGCTCTGCACGGGGGCCTGATCGTCGCGGCCCCAGCCTTCGTCGTCGTGCGCGCCGCTGCTGCGCCCGGGCGTGGCCCAGCGCTTGAGCTTGACCGAAATTTCCGCACCCATGCGGGCAGCGGCGAGCAGATCCGGATGCTTTCCGGCGATGGCGCCAAGCGCCTTGGTGGCGCTGTCGATGGCTTCGCGCAGCGACAGCAGCGCCTCGTCGAATTCCTCGGTATTGGGGATGGCCTCGAATGTGGCCTTGCGCCCCGGCATCTTGTCGAGCGGCGCACAGACCAGCCGCAATTCGCGCGCGGCGGTTTCGATGTGACGGCTGACGTCGCTCCATTTCGCGGCTTCACGCGCATAGGCCAGCCCCGCGACTTCCAGCGCGCGGCCGAAGTCCATCAACTGGTGCGTGGATACGCTGCTGCCCAGAAAGCGCGTGGCGGTGTCCGGCAATTGATGGGCTTCGTCGAAGATGACGGTGTCGGCTTCAGGCAGGAGGTCCGTGACGCCCTCTTCGCGCAGCATCAGGTCCGCCATGAAGAGCGCATGGTTGACCACGACGACGTCGGCTTCCTGCGCCTGGCGGCGCGCCTTTACGACAAAGCAATCGCGGATGCGCGGGCATTCCTGGCCCAGGCAGTTCTCGCGGGTGGACGTGACGCGTTGCCAGATGTCGGCGTCTTCGGGCACCTGCGCGAGGTCGCTGCGGTCGCCCGTTTTGGAGATGCCCGCGAACACCTGGATCTGGCGCAGCTGCTGGATTTCGGAGCGGGACTTGAGCGCGCGCTCGTCGCCCTGAAGGCGTTCGAGGTGGTAGTGGCACACATAGTTGCCGCGGCCCTTGAGCAGCGCGGCCGTGACGGGTGCAGCCAGCGCGGCGCGCACCCGCGGCAGATCGCGCGCGAAAAGCTGGTCTTGCAGCGTGCGTGTGCCGGTGGAAATGAGCACCTTGCCGCCCTGGATGAAGGCGGGTACAAGATAGGCCCAGGTCTTGCCGATGCCGGTGCCGGCTTCGGCCACGAGCGTGGCGCGGTCCTGGATGGCCTGGCCAATGGCCTGCGACAGTTCCACCTGCGATGGACGCGGCTTGTAGCCGGGCAAGGCCGTGGCCAGCGGCCCGTCCTCGTCAAAGAATTCGGATATGTCCAGGTCCAGCATTACAGCAGCCTAATGTAGGGCCCCAAATGATACCCGCTGGCGCGCCGGTTTCCTGCTTGCGGCCTGCCGCAATGCCCCTGGCAGAGGGACGGATCAGTCACTTCGGCCACGTTCCGTAACAACGGCTTATGGCACAATCCGCCCCTCGTTTTCCCTTTTTGCCGTCGTATAGAGATGTCTGAAACTTCCACTATCACGAACGTCGCCACCGGCGTCGACAACGCCCGCATCGTCGCTCAACTCGCCACCGAGTTGGGCGCCCGCGCCTCCCAGATCGCTGCGGCGGTGGAACTGCTGGATGACGGCGCCACCGTGCCCTTCATCGCCCGCTACCGCAAGGAAGCGACCGGCGGCCTGGACGACACCGTGCTGCGCAACCTGGAAGTCCGTCTGGGCTACCTGCGCGAGCTCGAAGAACGCCGCGGCGCCATCCTGGAATCCATTTCGCAGCAAGGCAAGCTGACGCCCGAGCTGCAGCAGGAAATCGCCACGGCCGACACCAAGCAGCGCCTGGAAGACCTGTACGCGCCGTACAAGCCCAAGCGCCGCACGCGCGCCCAGATCGCCCGCGAAGCCGGCCTCGAACCGCTGGCCGACGCCATCCTGGCCGATCCCGCCTGCGATCCCGCCGCGCTGGCCGCGCAATACCTCAATCTTGAAGCCGCCATCAACGACGCCAAGGCGGCGCTCGATGGCGCGCGCGACATCCTGGCCGAACGCTACGCCGAAAACGCCGACCTGCTGGCCGACATGCGCGAGCACCTGTGGTCCACCGGCCTGGTGTACTCCAAGATGATCGAGGGCAAGGAAACCGAAGGCGCCAACTTCCGCGACTGGTTCGACTTCAACGAGCCGCTGCGCACCCTGCCCTCGCACCGCATCCTGGCGCTGCTGCGCGGCCGCCAGCAAGGCGTGCTCGAGCTGCGCCTTGGCCTGGAAGCCGACCTCGAAGCCCAGACGCCGCATCCGTGCGTGGCCCGTATCGCCAACTTCCTGAAGCTCGGCAACGGCCTGTTCGCACTGGACGCCACGCCGCGCGCGCGCTGGCTGGGCGAAGTCTGCCGCTGGACCTGGCGCGTCAAGCTCCTGACCGCATTCGAAAGCGAACTGATCGGCCGCCTGCGCGAAAGCGGCGAAGCCGAGGCCATTCGCGTGTTCGCCGCCAACCTGAAAGACCTGCTGCTGGCCGCGCCGGCCGGTCCGAAGGCCGTGCTCGGCCTGGACCCTGGCATCCGCACCGGCTGCAAGGTCGCCGTCATCGACAAGACCGGCAAGGTCGTCGACACCACCACCGTGTACCCGTTCGAGCCGCGCCGCGACCGCGAAGGCACGATCAACACGCTGGCCGCGCTGGTGGCGCGCCACAACGTGGACCTGATCGCCATCGGCAACGGCACGGCTTCGCGTGAAAGCGAAAAGCTCGTCGGCGACATGATGGAGCGCTTCCCCGACCTGAAGGTCACCCGCGTCGTCGTTTCCGAAGCGGGCGCGTCGGTGTACTCGGCCTCCGAAATCGCCGCCCAGGAATTCCCCGACCTCGACGTGACGCTGCGCGGCGCCGTGTCCATTGCCCGCCGCCTGCAGGATCCGCTGGCCGAACTGGTCAAGATCGATCCCAAGGCCATCGGTGTGGGCCAGTACCAGCACGACGTCAACCAGCGCGAACTGGCGCGCTCGCTGGACGCCGTGGTCGAAGACTGCGTGAACGCGGTGGGCGTGGACGTGAACACGGCGTCGGCCGCGCTGCTGGCCCGCGTGTCCGGCCTGAACTCGCTGCTGGCCAAGAACATCGTCTCTTTCCGCGACGAAAACGGCGCGTTCCCCACGCGCGAGGTCCTGCGCAAGGTTCCGCGCTTTGGCGAGAAGGCATTCGAACAGGCCGCGGGCTTCCTGCGTATCCCCAACGGCGACAACCCGCTGGACGCCTCGTCGGTCCACCCCGAAGCCTACCCGGTGGTCGAGCGCATCGTGGCCAAGATCAAGGCCGAAGTGAAGCAGATTATCGGCCAGCGCGAAGCCCTGAAAGGCGTGTCGCCGTCGGACTTTACCGATGAGCGCTTCGGCCTGCCGACCGTCAAGGACATCTTCGCTGAACTCGAAAAGCCCGGCCGCGATCCGCGCCCGGAGTTCAAGACGGCGCAGTTCAAGGAAGGCGTGGAAACGCTGAACGACCTGTACCCGGGCATGGTGCTGGAAGGCGTGGTGACCAACGTGGCCAACTTCGGCGCGTTCGTCGATATCGGCGTGCACCAGGACGGGCTGGTCCACATCTCGGCGCTGGCCGAGAAGTTCGTGAAGGATCCGCGCGACGTGGTGCGCGTCGGCCAGACGGTCAGCGTCAAGGTGCTGGAAGTGGACGCCGCGCGCAAGCGCGTGGCGCTCACCATGCGCTTGAACGACACCGCCGCGCCCGCCCGCCGCAGCGCCGATGCGCCCAAGGGCGGTGATCGCCCGCGCCGTCAGGGCGATGGCGGCCGCAACGCAGGCGGCGGCGCAGCAGCGTCGATGAACAGCGCCATGGCCGACGCGTTTGCCAAGTTGAAGCGCTGATCCGCTGATCCCTCGGCATCCCTGCTTTACCGAAATCCCGGCGCCCGAGGCGCCGGGATTTTCTTTTGGGCTGCCCCGCCAGATCACCTTCAGGTCGCGCCTGCAACCTAGGGGCTTACCCCTAGATCAGTCGCTTTTGTTGCGCTCCCGCAATTCGGCACCACAGAAATAAGTGAAAATATCTAATTGTGTCTAAATAATAAAAACCGGCATGACGCTGTCTTTCACTAAAGCGTTCACCGGCGGCACAACCACCCGCGGTCAGGCGAGCTACTGCGCGAAGCGCCTGTCGAGGAGCAGCATCAGAACAAGAGCGCGCCCCTGATAGCCCGGAGATCCGTTCCGTCATGCTCAGCACCATTACGCTCGCCGCAAACGAAACCGCAACCATCACCGACAAGGACGCCACGGCAAGCGGCGTCTACGGCGACGTGACGTTGGGTCAGTATTCGCATCTGATCGTCGACAGCGCCGCGGTCACCTTCAAGCACGTCACACTCGAACGCCTGGGCAGCCGGGTCATCGAACTGCGCAATGGCGCGCAACTGCATGTGGGCGCGCTGGGATTTGCCAGCATGGGCGCCAGCATCGTCTACCGCATCGGCATCGGCTGCGTGATCACCTACGACGCCAGCCAATGGGATCCCGAAGTCGTGGCCAACACCACGTTCGACTTCGCCAGCGAGGGCAGCGGCACGCTGAAGTATTTTCCGTTCATCAATCCGCAATGGCTGGACTGTCCCCACGTCACGGGCTATTCGGACGGCGACCAGCTTGAAATCGCGGGGCAAGGCCGCGTGCAGCGCTTTCAGGTGCGCGACGGACGCATCGTCGCAAGCGCACGCCTGAACTGAATGCAAAACGGCGCGGATTGCCCGCGCCGTCTCTGTCCATCCGCTACCGGTTATTCCTGCGCCAGCGACAGCAGCGCTTCGCGCGTGCGCGCGATGCCCGCAGCCGGTTCGCCCTGCACGCCTTCGGGCGCGGTGGCGACCGTCACACCGTCGATCACCACCGCATAGCCCTGGGCATGTGCCTGCAGGACGCTGTCGGCGGGTTCGGACTGCAGGCGGCGCATCAGCGCGCCCGCTTCCTTGGGATCGGCAAAGCGCTGCGACAGCAACAGTTCCTCGCCATCGGCCGCCAGCAGGCGGAAGCGGAAGCCGCCGTCCTCGTCGCGGAAGCTGACGAATCGCGCGCCCTTGGACTTTTCCTTCTTGCCCTGGGCGCTCTTGCCCGCCGTAGCGGCGGCGCCCAACGTGCGCAGGCCCACGGCCTCGCGCAGTTCCTGCATGAACGGCACGGCAAGCTTGCGCGCCTTGGCGGCGCCCGCCTGCAGGATGTCTTCGATGCGGCCCGGGTTGGCCATCAGGTCGACGTACTTTTCGCGCATCGGGGCCAGCAGGTTTTCCAGGTGCTCGAACAGCGCCTGCTTGGCATCGCCCCAGCCCATGCCGGCCTCGAGCTGCTGGCGGAACGCCGCCGATTGCTCGGACGTGGCAAATGCGCGGTACAGCGTGTACAAATGGGACGATTCGGCGTCCTTGGGTTCGCCCGGCTCGCGCGAGTCAGTCACGATGCGCATCACCGAGGCGCGCAATGCGCTTTTGCCGCCTTCGAAAAGCGGAATCGTGTTGTTGTAGCTCTTGGACATCTTGCGGCCGTCCAGCCCGGGCAGCGTCGCCACATCTTCTTCGATGACCACCTCCGGCAGCGAGAAATACTCGCGGCCATACAGATGATTGAAGCGCTGCGCGATGTCGCGCGCCATTTCCAGATGCTGGATCTGGTCGCGGCCCACGGGCACCTTGTTGGCGTTGAACATGACGATGTCCGCGGCCATCAGGATCGGGTACGAGAACAGCCCCATGGTGATGCCGTCGTCCGGATCCACGTTCTTGGCCACGTTCTGATCCACCGAGGCCTTGTAGGCATGCGCCCGGTTCATCAGGCCCTTGGCGGTCACGCAGGTCAGCAGCCAGCTCAGTTCGGGAATCTCGGGGATGTCCGACTGGCGGTAGAACGTCACGCGCTCGGGGTCCAGGCCCACTGCCAGCCACGTGGCGGCGATTTCCAGACGCGAGCGCGCGACGCGCGCCGGGTCGTCGCATTTGATCAGTGCGTGGTAGTCCGCCAGAAAGAAGAATGCGTCCACGCCGGGCTGCGTGCTGGCCTGCACCGCCGGACGGATCGCGCCCGCGTAGTTGCCGAGATGGGGAGTTCCAGTCGTGGTGATGCCGGTAAGGACGCGGGTGTTCATGAGGCGAGAAGGCGGTTGCTAGGGGAAGCCCTGAGTGTAACGTGCCGCAGCCCGACCCCGCCCCGGAAAGACTCGTGGCCCCGTGTTTACAGCACCGCCAGCACTGGCGCCGCCAGCGCGCACAGGCCGCCCGCGGTGAGAGCGGCGCGCGGCCGGAAGGTCAGGAACCAGATCAGCAGCAAACCGGCGATGCTGAGGATGCCGATCCATTCGACCGTGCCGTAACTCCAGCCCCAGACCGCCGCCGACGCCCACAACGACAGCGCCAGCGACGCCCAGCCGAACAGCCGCAGCGGCAGCCGATGGCGGCGCGGCAAGGCGCGGTCGAACAGGTCTTCGTAGTGACGGTCCATGCCCAGGCACAGGGCGGAAAACCCTGCATAGGCCAGGCAGAAGGCGGCAAGCGTCATGGCGTATCACCTCGCGGTTCAAAAGCGGTCCGGTGCACGGCGGCCGGGACGGCGGGCTCGTGGGCGGGGGCTGGGGCGGTTGCCGGGGTATGGGCAGTGGCGGCGACGGCGGCCTTGACCGCTTCGTTGCGCGCGGCGCGCGGCTTGCCTGCCGTTCTGGCGGGCGCCTTGCGGGCGCGGGCGGCCTTCACCGCCATCCAGGCAAAGAACACGGCGCTGGCCAGGCACGTCAGGTCAAAGCCCGCCATCACCCAGTCGCCCTGCGGCAGGGAAACGCCCAGGTGCCGGTCGGTGGTCAGCGCATTGACCACGGGCACCAGCGCCAGCGCGGCGGCGGCGATGGCAAGCAGGTCCTGCCACTTGCGCCGCTGGAACAGAAACGCGTAGACCAGCGACAGCCCCCAGGCCATGAAGAAGGCGCGCACTTCCCAGACCTGGCGGCCGGGCATGTCGGCCGGAAGGAGCCGGTTGGCCAGGAACACCGCCGCCACGCCGAACACGACGCCCGCGATGGTGCCCGCATTCAGGCCGTCGACCAGACGCAGCGAGAAGGCTTCCCGCGCGTCGCCCTGCCGCGCCTTTTGACGGCGCTTGGCGATCCACAGCACGAGGCCTGTGGCCACCATGGCCGTGCCGGCCAGGCTGACGATGAAATAGAACCAGCGCAGCAGCGGTTCGGCAAACAGGCCCAGGTGCAGGCCGGTGATGACGCCCGTCGTCACGACGGTGGCGCTGTGATCGTCCTCGGCCTCCTGCAGCGCGCCCGTCACCCCATCAAAGCGCATGAAGGGCGCCAGCAGCCCGTACGACACGCCGTCACCCACGTTGCGCACCAGCGTGATGGTAGCGCCCGCATCGCCGGGGTTGTTGACGGTCACGCGCCCGAGGCGGCCCTGCCAATGCTGCTGCGCCTGTTCCACCAGCGGCGCGATGTCGACCAGCGGCGCCGGCTGGTTCTGCGGTGGCGTGATCTTGTTGGCCTTGAAGACCTCGCTCGTGAACTGGCGCGGATTGTCGTACACGGCCTGGATGCCCGCCGGCATCAGCATCACCATGAACAGCACCAGGCCGCTGAAGGTGATCATCAGGTGAAACGGCAGACCCAGCACCGACAGCACGTTGTGGCCGTCCATCCAGGCGCGCTGCCCGCCCTTGCCCGGCCGGAAGGTGAAGAAGTCCGCGAATATCTTCTTGTGCGTGATGATGCCGCTGATGATCGCCACCAGCATGAACATGCCCGCGATGCTGGCCAGCCAGCGCCCCCACGGAAACGCGGTCTCCAGTTCGAAATGGAAGCGGTAGAAGAAGTCGCCGCCGCGCGTCTGGCGCGCCGTCACGGGCTCGCCGGTGGCCGCATCCAGCTTGACGCGCACGAAGCCGCGTTCGCCCGGCTTGGGCTTGGGCGTCTGGTACAGCAACTGAATGAGGGGCTCGCGATCCGAGGGCGGCGTGATGAACCAGCGCTTGGCGTCCGGCGCGTGTTCCGCCAGATAGCGCTGCGCCGTGGCAACGGCCTGCACTGCCGGCGCCGGCTGGGCTTGAACCTCAGGTTGCATCCAGCGCGTGATCTCGGGCCGGAAGAAGGCCAGCGAGCCGGTCAGGAACATGGCGAACAGCACCCAGCCGAAGATCAGGCCGGCCCACGTGTGCAGCCAGGACATGGACTGACGAATGCCCTCTTCGCCGGGATGCTTGTGCTTGGCCGCCTTCATGCCGCCACCAGCCGATGCGCCAGGAATAGACCGCCCAGCAGCGCGGCCGGGCCCAGGATGCCGGCCCAGGCTCGCCAGGCGCTGCGCGTGGCGAACACCCAGATCACGCCGCAGGCGTAGACCACGAAGGACAGCATCTGCGCCGCGGTCACGGCGTCGGCGCGCCCCATGGGCAGCCAGACCGCCAGACAGGCAGCCGCCGCCGAAGCCAGGGCGTAGCCGCCCAGGATGGCGGCCGTCGCGCGAGAGAAAACGGCCATTCTGTAGCGCATCATGCCTGCGCCGGCTGCGGGAGCTTTCACGGGAGTTCTAGGTGGTTGCGGGTCCGTGGCGGACCCGGGGTGGGGACGGGGTTTCCGAGCTTATCCGCCTTTCCCTGTATAAGGCCTGAATTATAACGATTCTCGTTAAGACAGGAACGGCAGTCTCGGACCAAAAGAAAAGGCGGCTCGCCAGGGAGCCGCCTTTTGGCGTTGCTTACCAGCGATACCGCAAGCTGGCCTTGATGGAGCGCTGGTAGCCGAACCAGCACCACGATTCGCCGGAGCACGACGCGATGTACTCCTTGTCGAACAGGTTCTGCACGTTCAGCGCCACCTGCATGCCCTTGAGCGCGGGCGAGGCGCGGCCCAGGTCGTAGTCCAGCATCAGGTCCACCAGCGTGACCTTCGGCACCTTCAGCGTGTTGGCCTCGTTGGCATACGACGATCCGATGTAGCGCACGCCACCACCAACGCCCAGGCCGGCCAGCGGCCCTTCCTGAAGCTGGTAGCGCGCCCACGCCGACGCTTGCTGCGACGGCAGCGCGGCCGGAGTCTTGCCGGTCAGGTCGAAGCCGGCCGCATTCGGGTAGGCCTTGGTGTACTCGTTGTTCATGATCGAGTACGCGGCAATCAGCGACAGTCCGCGCATCGGCTCGGTCTTGGCTTCGAGCTCGATGCCCTGCGTGCGCAGTTCACCCGCCTGGATCGAGCAGCGGCCGCCGGCCGTGCCGCACACGTGCGTCGGATCCGGATCGGTGGTCGTCATGTTCTCGCGGCGGATGTCGAACGCCGCGAACGTCAGCAACGTGGCCGAACCCGGCGGCTGGTACTTGATGCCCACCTCGTACTGCTTGCCCTCGATCGGCTTGAACGGCGTGTTGTTCCAGCCCGTGCCCGACTGCGGCTCGAAGGATTCCGAATAGCTGAAGTACGGCGCGACGCCATTGTCGAAGTTGTAGATGGCGCCGATCCGGCCCGAAAAGGCTTCTGCGTTCAGCTTGGACGGGGTGACACGGCCGGAAGCGATGGCGGTCGTTTCACCCACGTTGCGCGACCAGTCGTAGCGCCCGCCCAAGAGGAACGACAGGCGGTCGATCTTGATCTGGTCCTGAAAGTACACGCCCGTCTGGTACTGCGTGGTAGACGCGTCGCTGGAGAACGCCGGAACCGGAATGTTCTGGAAGTTGTCCGGGTTCTTCACGTACAGCGGGGGGGCCGAGCCAAAGCCCGACAGCGTGTCGGTCTTGACGTGCTGATAGTCGAAGCCCACCAGCACGTTGTGGCCGATCTTGCCCGTGTTGAACCGCGCCTGCAGGTTGTTGTCGATCGTCAGCGCGCCAACGTCCACGTCCGTCGCGATGGAGGCGCGCTGGTGATACAGGTAGGTCGGGTCGGTGTATCCGTAGTAGTTGGTCATCGCGCCGTAGACGCTGCGGTACTTGGCGTCCGAATGCGTCCAGCGCAGGCTTTGCGACGCCTTGAAGGTGTCGTTGAAGCGATGGTCCAGGATGTAGCCCAGCGAATAGCTCTTGCGGTCGCTCTTTTCGAAATTGGCGTCGCCATCGTAGTAATCGGCCGGCAGACGGAAACCGTCGGGCGCGCGCAGCAGCGTGCGCATCGCCGGCACGGCGCCGTACGAGCCCATGTCGGGATCGTGCTGGAAGTTGGTCAGGATGGTCAGCGACGTGTCCGCATTGGGTTTGTACGCGAACGCCGGCGACACGAAGTAGCGGCGCTCCTTGGTGTCCTGAACCTGGCCGTCAGACATGTAGCCCGAA
Source organism: Achromobacter animicus (assembly GCF_040775605.1). Lineage (NCBI taxonomy): Bacteria > Pseudomonadati > Pseudomonadota > Betaproteobacteria > Burkholderiales > Alcaligenaceae > Achromobacter > Achromobacter animicus. The sequence goes on along the minus strand of NZ_JAYGJK010000001.1, from coordinate 1,582,330 downwards.
CCCACCAGGCGGTACAGGTATTTGCCCTCTTCGTCGATGGGGCCGCCGAAGTCGAAGTTGGCGCGGCGGAAGTCGTAGTTGCCGACCTGCAGCTCCACTTCGCGCAGCGGCTCTTCCAGCGGACGCTTGCTGACCTGGTTCACCACGCCGCCCGGACCGCCCTGCCCGTACATCACCGACGCCGGGCCCTTCAGGACGTCGACGCGCTCGAGGCGGAAGGCGTCGACCTGCGGCAGCGCATCGCGGCCGCCAAATACGCGCAGCCCATCCAAATACGTCGAGGCCGAGAAACCGCGCACGTTGAACTGGTCCAGGCGGGTCGCCGTGGCGCCGCGCGATTCGGTGGCAACGCCCGCCGTGTAGCGCAGCACCTGGTTCAGCGTCTGCGCGCCCTGCTCGGTGATCTGTTCGCGCGTGACCACGGACACCGACTGCGGCGTCTCGATCAGCGGGATGTCGGTCTTGGTGGCGCTGGCGCTGGCGGTGGCCACATAGCCCACCGTGGGCGCAAAGGCGCTGTCCGACATGCCCGTCACCGTCACCGGCGCGAGCGTGTGCGTGTCGCCCGTGGAGACCGGCGCGGGCGCCAGCGTCCAGGTGTTGCCCGACTGCGCGCGCGCCTGCAGGCCGCTGCCCGCCAGGATGCGCGAGAAGCCCGCGCCCACCGTGTAAGAACCATTCAACCCATCCGAATGCCGGCCGCGCACCAGCGCGGGGTCGAACGACAGCACCACCCCGGCGCTGCGCGCGAACTGGGTCAGCGCGTCGGCCAGCGGCCCTGCGGGAATCTGGTAGCTGCGCTGGCCATTGGCGGTGGCTTGCGCACCTGCGGCAGGCGCCGGCTGCGCCCAAGCCGCCGGCGCACCGGCAAACAGCGCCCCGGCGCAGGTCGCGGCCAGCACAGCTTTACGGCCGGCGGTCATCGGTGTGCGCAGGCGCGGGTGGATTGAAGCGGACACAAACATCTCCCTGTACGGTGGTTTCTTTCTGCTTTCCGTACGGGGATGCAAAACCTGCAATGCGCCGGCAAGAAAATTTGTAACTCAGGCGCCGCTGGGGCCAACCTGCAGCCAGTACTGCGTGCGGCGCGTCACTGCGATGGGCAATGTGTGTTCCAGGGCCTTGAGCGCGCGCTCGGCGTCGTCCAGCGGAAACACCCCCGACAGCCGCAATGCCGCCACCGCAGGATCGACGCGGATCACGCCCACCCGCTGGCGCGCCAGGTGCTCGGCAAAATCGTCCAGCCGCCACTCCTTGGCCACCACCATCCCGTCCACCCACGCCAGGCGATCCGGGTCCGACGCGCCGCGGCGGACCTCGCCATCGTCGGCGTAGGCAAGCCGTTCACCGGCGCTCACTTGCGTCAGCACGCCCTGGCGCAGCAGCGCGACGGTGCCTTCATATACGCCCACGCGCGAACCCTCCCCCGTGCGCCGCAGGTCAAACCGCGCGCGCTCGGCCCGCAATTCGCCGTAGCCGGTATCCACGCGCAGCGCCTGCACGCCGGGGCGCGGCTCGGCCTGCACCAGCATCTCGCCACGCAGGAGATCGATGTCGCGCGCGCTGCCGCTGACATTGACGCGCACCGCGGTATCGCTGTTCAACGTAACGCGCAGCCCGTCCGCCAGCGCCAGCGCACGGCGCTCGCCCACGCCGGTGCTGTAGTCGGCGACCAGCCGTTGCCACGGGGCATGGCGGTAGCCCGCCCACCCGGTGGCAGCGATGCCCGCGCCGGCCAGCAGACAGCGCAACGCGGCGCGCCGGCCGTGCGAGGCAGGCGCATTCAGCGCCGTGTGCGCCAGGGCCGCCGGCACGCGGCGCGCATTGCGGCCGATGTCCTGCAGCCGATCCCACGCCACGCGGTGCGCGGGGTCCTGGGCCAACCAGGCCCGGCAGGATTCGTGGTCGCGCGCATCGTCAATGCCCGATTGCAGGCGCGCCCACCACGCGATGGCCTCGCGCACCACGGCATCGGACGGGCGGGCGTCCACAGGCGCGCCCTTGGCCGCGTCAGGCATGGATCGCGGCATAGCAGGCGGACATCGCGCGCACCATGTACTGCTGCACCGAACTCAACGACACATCGAGGCGTTCGGCGATCTCCGGATACGTCAGGCCATCAAGCTGCGACAAGAGGAAGGCCGCGCGGGCCTTGGGCGGCAGCCCGTCCAGCAGGCGATCCAGCTGAACCAGCGCCTGCAGTTGCTCGGCCTGCGCCTCGGGCGATGGCGCATAGGATTCGGGAACGGTGGCCAGATAGGCCAGATACGCATGCTCCAGCGCGGCATGGCGCTGGTGATCGACCACCAGGCCTTTTGCAATGGTGGTGAGCAGCGCGCGCGCCTCGCTGGCGCGCACCTGCTTGCGGCCCTGGATCACCCGGACAAAGACGTCCTGGGCCAGGTCTTCCGCGCGGTGTTCGCAACCCAGCTTGCGGCGCAGCCACCCGAACAGCCACGGGCGGTGATCGCGATACAGGCCATCGACAGGCGCGACCTGGGCGTCGACGCACGGGGCCGATGAGGAAAGCAAGGTGGAAGACACGGTTGAGACTGCGGCGCTGAACCAAAAGTCCCAAAATCTTAATTGATAATGACTTGCATTAACAATGATTGCGCCCACCCGGCCCTCGAAATGAGGACCGGATGAGGCTTTACTACAACGTCACGGCCAACCGGCGTTCGGATTCCAGGTATTCGCGCGACTGCATTTCCAGAATGCGCGACACCGTCCGGTGGAACTCGTTGGCCAGCGCGCCTTCCGTGTAGATCTCTTCAGGTTCGCACTCGGCCGACATGATGAGCTTGACGCGGTGGTCGTAGAACACGTCGATCAGCCAGGTGAAGCGGCGCGCCTCGGACGCCTGGCGCGGCCCCATGCGCGGCACGCCCGACAGGATCACGGCATGGAAGCGGTTGGCCAGTTCCAGGTAGTCGTTCTGCGAACGCGGACCGCCGCACAGCGTGGCAAAGTCGAACCACACGACCGACCCGCCCAGCGCCAGCGCACGGATCTCGCGGTGCTCGATGTGCAGCACCGGATCCTGCGGCGGCGTATCCGCCAATGCATCGAAGGCCGCCTGCAGCGCCTTCTGCGCGTTCTCGTCCAGCGGCGTGTGATAGCTCTGCACCTGCTCCAGCGAGCGGCGGCGGTAATCAATACCCGCATCCACGTTCATGACATCCATGCGCGACTGGATCAGCGCGATGGCGGGCAGCACGCGGTCGCGGTGCAGACCATCGGTGTACAGCGTGGACGGTTCGTAGTTGGACGTCATCACGAAGGACGTGCCGTATTCGAACAGCTTGAGCAGCAGGCGGTGCAGGATCATCGCGTCCGCCACATCGGACACGTGGAATTCGTCAAAGCAGATCAGCCGGTAACGCTTGGCCACGCGCTTGGCGACCTCGTCCAGCGGATCCTGCATGCCCTTCACTTCCTCGAGTTCGCGGTGCACGCCGCGCATGAACTCGTGAAAGTGCAGACGCGTCTTGCGCACGACGGGCACGGTGGCATAGAAGGCGTCCATCAGGAAGCTCTTGCCGCGGCCCACGCCGCCCCAGAGGTACACGCCGCGCGGCACGTCGGGACGGTTCAGCAGCTTTTTCAGCGCATTCGAGCGCATCGACTTGAACTTGACCCATTCGTCGTAATAGCGCTGCAAGCGGTCGATCGCCTTCTTCTGCGCGTCGTCGGGCTTGTAGCCGCGTTCGGCCAATGCGTGTTCGTAGTAGTCGCTGACATTCATAGGGGAACCGGATCAAGCTGAAGGGAGTAAAGAAAAGGGCGGGTCCTGGAACCCGCCCCCGGTCTTGCAGAAGTCAGACGCGGCTTAGAAGTTCAGCGCGCGCTTGTCCACGGCCAGAGCGGCTTCCTTCACGGCTTCCGACAGGGTCGGGTGCGCGTGGCAGATGCGGGCGATGTCTTCGGCGGCGCCGCGGAATTCCATGATGGTCACGGCTTCCGAGATCAGTTCCGAGGCCATCGGGCCCACGATGTGCACGCCCAGGACTTCGTCGGTCTTGGCATCGGCGATCACCTTGGCAAAGCCGGTGGTGTCGCCCAGCGCGCGGGCGCGGCCGTTGGCCAGGAACGGGAAGCTGCCGGCCTTGTACTCGCGGCCTTCGGCCTTGAGCTGCTGCTCGGTCTTGCCGACCCAGGCGATTTCCGGCGAGGTGTAGATGACCCACGGCACGGTGTCGAAGTTGACGTGACCGTGTTGGCCGGCGATACGCTCGGCAACCGCCACGCCTTCTTCTTCGGCCTTGTGCGCCAGCATCGGGCCACGCACCACGTCGCCCACTGCCCAGACGTTCGGCAGGTTGGTCTTGCAGTCGCCGTCGACGGCCACGAAGCCGCGCTCGTCCAGCTTCAGGCCCACGGCGTCGGCGTTCAGGCCGCCGGTGTAGGGCACGCGGCCGATCGAGACGATCAGCTTGTCCACGACCAGCTTCTGCTCGGCGCCCTTGGCGTCGACGTAGGGCACGGTCACCGACTTGGCGGTCGCCTTGATCTCACCGATCTTGACGCCCATCTGGATGTTCAGGCCTTGCTTGGTGAAAGCCTTGAGGGCTTCCTTGGCCACTTGCCCGTCGGCGGCAGCCAGGAATTCCGGCATCGCTTCCAGGATCGTGACTTCGGAACCCAGGCGGCGCCACACGCTGCCCATTTCCAGGCCGATCACGCCGGCGCCGATGACGCCCAGCGTCTTGGGCACGGCGCCGATGTTCAGTGCGCCGTCGTTGGACAGCACGACCTTTTCGTCGAACGGCAGGCCGGGCAGTTCACGCGCCGACGAGCCGGTGGCGACCACGACGTGCTTGGCAACCAGGTCTTCCTCGGCGGTGCCGGTGACCTTGATGGCCCAGCCGCCTTCCACCTGGCCGCTGAACGCGCCCTTGCCGTGGAAGAACGTGACCTTGTTCTTCTTGAACAGGTACAGGATGCCGTCGTTGTTCTGCTTGACCACCGTGTTCTTGCGGCCGATCAGCGTGTCGAGCTTCAGGCTGACGCCCTTGACTTCGATGCCGTGCTCGGCGAAGTGGTGGTTGGCTTGTTCGAAGTGTTCGGACGATTGCAGCAGCGCCTTGGACGGGATGCAGCCGACGTTGGTGCAGGTGCCGCCGGGAGCCGGGCCGCCTTGGCCGTTTTGCCAAGCGTCGATGCAAGCGACCGACATGCCGAGCTGCGCGGCGCGGATGGCGGCGATGTAGCCGCCGGGGCCTGCGCCGATCACGACGACGTCAAATTGTTTGGACATAGTGTTCTCGCGAATGAGGGATGAAGAAGCGCACTTCCTGCCCAGCGCAGTCGGGCTGCGGGCCGGCGGGGAGCCGGCCCGGGCGCCGCGCGACCAGCAGGTCGGGCGCGGCGCCGGTCAGGGGCGTCGAGATTACAGGTCCAGCAACAGGCGCTGCGGATCTTCCAGGGCGTCCTTCATGGCGACCAGGCCCAGCACGGCTTCGCGGCCGTCGATGATGCGGTGGTCGTAGGACAGGGCCAGGTAGTTCATCGGGCGGATGACGATCTGGCCGTTTTCGACGACGGCGCGATCCTTGGTGGCGTGCACGCCCAGGATGGCCGATTGCGGCGGGTTGATGATCGGGGTCGACAGCATCGAGCCGAACACGCCACCGTTGGAGATCGAGAACGTGCCGCCGGTCATTTCTTCAATGCCCAGCTTGCCGTCAGCAGCGCGGCGGCCGAAGTCGGCGATGGTCTTTTCGATGTCGGCGATGGACAGCTGGTCGGCGTTGCGCAGGATCGGCACCACCAGGCCACGCGGGCTGCCGACAGCGATACCGATGTCGAAGTAGCCGTGGTAGATGATGTCCTTGCCGTCGATCGAGGCGTTGATCAGCGGGTACTTCTTCAGCGCGGCAACCGCGGCCTTGACGAAGAACGACATGAAGCCCAGCTTGATGCCGTGTTCCTTTTCGAACTTGTCCTTGTACTTGGCGCGCAGGTCGATCACGGCCTGCATGTTGACTTCGTTGAACGTCGTCAGGATGGCGTTTTCTTGCTGCGATTGCAGCAGGCGCTCGGCGATGCGGGCACGCAGGCGGCTCATCGGCACGCGCTGTTCCGGACGGCCGTCCAGCGACAGCGTGGTCGGGGCGGGCGCGGCGGCGGCCTTGGCCGGTGCGGCCTTGGCGGGAGCGGCGCTGGCGGCCAGGGCGTCGCCCTTGGTCACGCGGCCGTCACGGCCCGAACCCGCCACGGAAGCGGCGTCAACGCCCTTCTCGGCCAGGATCTTCGAGGCGGCGGGCGAAGCGACGCCGGCGGCGGCCGTCGAGGCCGGTGCGGCAGCGGCGGGCGCGGGAGCAGCAGCGGCTTGCTCGGCGGCCTTCGGGGCTTCAGCCGGCGCGGTGGCGGCGGCGCCAGCCTTGGCGGCGGTGTCGATGCGGGCCAGCACTTCGCCCGAGGTCACGGTGCTGCCATCGCCCTTGACGATTTCGGCCAGCACGCCCGAGGCGGGGGCCGGCACTTCCAGCACGACCTTGTCGGTTTCGACTTCGATCAGGATTTCGTCGGCTTCAACGGCAGCGCCCGGCTGCTTCTTCCAGGTCAGCAGGGTCGCTTCGGAAACGGATTCGGAAAGTTGGGGAACGACGACGTCGGTAATAGCCATTTTGTTTATTCCGTAGAGAGTATGTTCTTGTCACGCGGCGCGGCAAGGTTCGAAACGGGGTTCCGGAACGCTTGCCGCCCGCGGCGCGTGCATCAAGTAAAGGTTACTTCGTCAACATGACCTTGAACTTGGGCGCGAAGGCCGTTTCGATCAGGGCCTTCTGCTGCTCCTGGTGCTTGGCCAGGTAGCCCACGGCCGGCGATGCCGACGCGGCACGGCCTGCGTAGCCAAGCTTCTGGCCTTCGACCATGTTCTCGTACACGTGATGCTGAACGTAGAACCAGGCGCCTTGGTTCTGGGGTTCGTCCTGCACCCAGATCACTTCGGTTGCCTTGGGGTACTTGCGCAGTTCGGCTTCGAACGACTTGTGCGCAAACGGATACAGCTGCTCGACGCGGATGATGGCGACGTTGTCGGCGCCACGCTCGCGGCGGGCGTTGACCAGGTCGTAGTACACCTTGCCCGAGCAAGCCAGCACGCGCTTGACCTTGCTGGCGTCGATGCCCTCGTCGACCTCGCCGATGACCGGGCGGAAGCTGCCGCCGGCCAGATCGGTCAGGGGCGAACCGGCGTCCTTGTTGCGCAGCAGCGACTTCGGCGTGAACAGCACCAGCGGCTTGCGGAACGGACGGATCATCTGGCGGCGCAGAACATGGAAGATCTGCGAAGCCGAGGTCGGCTGAATCACTTGCATGTTGTTGTCGGCGCACAGCTGCAGGAAGCGCTCGATGCGGCCCGACGAGTGCTCGGGACCCTGGCCTTCGTAGCCGTGCGGCAGCATCAGCGTCAGGCCCGACTGGCGGCCCCACTTGGCTTCGCCGGAGCTGATGAACTGGTCGATCACGACCTGGGCGCCGTTGACGAAGTCGCCGAACTGGCCTTCCCAGATGACGAGCGTGTTGGGCTCGGCGCTGGAGAAGCCGTACTCAAAGCCCAGCACAGCCTCTTCGGACAGCACGGAGTCGATGACGGTGAACGGGGCCTGGCCTTCCGACACGTTCTGCAGCGGAATGTAGGTGCCGTCGTTCCAGCGTTCGCGGTTCTGGTCGTGCAGCACGGCATGGCGGTGCGTGAACGTGCCGCGGCCCGAATCCTGGCCGGTGATGCGGATGGCGTAGCCCGAGGAAACCAGGGTCGCGAAGGCGAGGTGCTCGCCCATGCCCCAGTCCAGGTTCATTTCGCCCTTGGCCATCGTGCGACGGTCGTTCAGCAGCTTGGCGACCAGCGGGTGCACCGTGAAGCCTTCCGGCACGGTGGTGATGCGTTCGCCGATGCGCTTGAGTTCAGCCAGCGGCACGGCGGTGTCGGCCTGGTCGGTCCACTTGGCGCCCAGGAACGGCGACCAGTCGATCGCGTACTTGCTCTTGTAGTCGGTCAGCACCGGTTCGATGGTGCGCTGGCCGTCTTCCATGAGCTGACGGTAGTCCTTGACCAGCTGATCGGCTTCGCCGTCGGCCAGCACGCCTTGCGTGGTCAGCTTGTCGGCGTACAGCTTGCGCGTGCCGGGGTGGTGGCCGATGCGCTTGTACATCAGGGGCTGCGTCAGCGACGGGGTGTCCTGCTCGTTGTGGCCCAGCTTGCGGAAGCAGACGATGTCCACGACGACGTCGTGGCGGAACTGCAGACGGTAGTCCAGCGCCAGCTTGGTGACGAACACCACGGCTTCGGGATCGTCGCCGTTGACGTGGAACACCGGGGCTTCGATCATCTTGACCACGTCGGTGCAATACAGCGTCGAACGCGAGTCACGCGGGTCGGACGTGGTGAAGCCGATCTGGTTGTTGATGACGATGTGCAGCGTGCCGCCCGTACCGTAGCCGCGCGTCTGCGCCAGGTTCAGGGTTTCCATCACGACGCCCTGGCCGGCAAAGGCCGCGTCGCCGTGCACCAGCACCGGCAGCACTTGCTTGCCTTCGGTATCGCCGCGGCGTTCCTGGCGGGCGCGTGCGCTGCCTTCGACGACGGGGTTGACGATTTCAAGGTGCGACGGGTTGAACGCCAGCGACAGGTGGACGGGGCCGCCGCGCGTGGACAGGTCGCTCGAGAAGCCGTTGTGGTACTTCACGTCGCCGTCGGTCAGGCCTTCGGCGTGCTTGCCTTCGAACTCGGCGAACAGGTCGCCGGGCATCTTGCCCATGATGTTCACGAGCAGGTTCAGGCGGCCGCGGTGGGCCATGCCGACCACGATTTCCTGGACGCCGTTTTCACCGGCGTGGTTGACCACTTCGTCCATCGAGGCGATGAAGCTTTCGCCGCCTTCCAGCGAGAAGCGCTTCTGGCCGACGTACTTGGTGTGCAGGAAGCGTTCCAGGCCTTCGGACTCAGTCAGCTGCTGAAGGATGTGGCGCTTTTCTTCCGCGGTGTACGTGGGCGCGCCCAGCGTGGTTTCCAGGCGTTCCTGGATCCAGCGCTTGGCGGCGGGGTCGGAGATGTGGGTGAATTCTGCACCGATGCTGCGGCAGTAGGTGTCGCGCAGCGCCTTCAGGATGTCGCGCAGCGTCATCGTGCTGGCGGTCGTGAAGTAGGTGTTGGTGGCCGAGTACGTCTGGTCCAGATCGGCTTCGGTCAGGCCGTAGAAGGCGGGATCGAGCTCGGGGATCGGCGGACGTTCCTGGCGCTTGAGCGGATCGAGGTCGGCCCAGCGCGAACCCAGCGAACGGTAGGCGGCAATCAGCGATTGCACCGAAACCTGCTTGCTGGCCACGCTCAGGTCGGGTTCGGCGCAGCGTTGCACGAAGGCATTGGCCTTGGCGCGCTGGGCGAACGATTCGACGATGGGAGCGTGGGCCTGGTCGCGAGTGGATTCCTGGCCGTCGGTTGCGGGAGCGTGCTGCAATTGGTCGAAATATTCGCGCCAGTTGTCAGGTACCGAACCGGGGTTATCGAGGTAGGCTTCGTAAAGCTCCTCGACATACGGGGCATTACCCCCAAAGAGGTAAGACGTGGATAGAGATTCTATTTCCGAAGACATATCGCTTCACCTTTACGAGTGCTTCACTCGAGACGATGCAGGAAAACCTTCCGCGACACGGGCTTCCCGTTAGGCGGATAGCAGGGGCAGAAGGCGCGTACAAGCCTTGAAAGCCTATGGTCGAGAAGTATAACCCTTTGAGTTTATGGGCGTCTTCCTGCATTTCTGTGACGCAAAAGGCCTTTCGGAATGCTGTCATGCGGCAACGGAATGTCCGTCCAACCCCTTCTATCGCGCCGTCTACGCGCCACCAAAATCCGTCAATGCAAAATGCGGCAGCGCGTCATTTCAAATAACAGAAAAGATGAGTGTTGCGTTTACGCGTCGTCAAACCGGCAGCGCGGTGGTCGACATGATCTCTTTGAGCACGAAAAAAGTACGAATCTGGCGTACGCCGGGCAGCTTGATGATCTCGCCCGCATGCAGCTTGTTGAAGCGTTCCAGGTCCCGGATACGCAACATCAGGAAATAGTCGAATTCGCCCGCCACCAGATGGCATTCCAGGCAACCGCTGATGCCCTTGGCCGCTTCCTCGAAGTCTGTGAATGAATCGGGCGTCGAGCGATCCAGCACCACGCCAACGATGACCAGCGTGGCCATGTCGACGTCAGCGGGCTCCAGCAACGCGACCGTCTTTCGGATGACGCCTTCGCTCTTCAGCCGTTCCACGCGCCGCAGGCACGCTGCCGGGCTCAGATGCACGCGGGCGCTCAAGTCCAGATTGGTGATCTGCGCATCGTCCTGAAGAATGCGCAGGATCTGGCGGTCGATGCGGTCCAGCGTGAAAACGGCGGTCATGGATAGCGTCCCTAAAAATTTAATTTCGCCGGTCTTTTTGTTTTGCAAATATTAGATCGATTAATCGGGATAAACGACCTTTCGATTTGGCGGATTAAAAAAATACGCAATTGACCCCTCAACCCCATGATTTCTATGATTTTTGCGAACCCCGCCGCAACGCCGGGCCCGCCAGAATCACCAGGAGCCACCATGGATCTGCAACGTTTTCCCCGTCATCGCCTGACCTTTGGCGATACCCCGATCGAAAAGCTGGAGCGCTTGTCGCAGCACCTGGGCGGCAAGGTCGAGATCTACGCCAAGCGTGAGGACTGCAACAGCGGCCTCGCCTTCGGCGGCAACAAGCTGCGCAAGCTCGAATACCTGATTCCGCAGGCGCTGGAACAAGGCTGCGACACGCTCGTCACGATTGGCGGCATCCAGTCCAATCACACGCGGATGGTCGCGGCGGTGGCCGCCAAACTGGGGTTGGCCTGCGTGCTGGTCCAGGAGAACTGGGTGGACTATTCCGATGCGGTCTACGACCGCGTCGGCAACATCATGATGAGCCGCCTCATGGGTGCGGACGTGCGGCTGGTCGATCAGGGCTTTGACATCGGCTTTCGCCGCAGTTGGGAAGAGGCGCTGGAAGAAGTGAAACGCCGCGGCGGCAAGCCCTATGCGATTCCGGCGGGCGCGTCCGATCACGAATTAGGCGGGCTGGGCTATGTAGGCTTTGCCGAAGAAGTGCGCCGCCAGGAAGCCGAGCTGGGATTCAAATTCGACTACATCGTCGTGTGCGCGGTCACGGGCAGCACGCAGGCCGGCATGGTGGTGGGCTTTGCGGCCGACGGCCGCGCCGATCGCGTCATCGGCATCGATGCGTCCGCCACGCCGGACCAGACCCGCGCGCAGGTCCTGCGCATCGCGCGGCGCACCGCCGACCTCGTCGGCTTGGACAAGCCCATCGAAGACAAGGACGTGGTGCTGGACACGCGCTACGCCTATCCCGCGTATGGCCTGCCCTCAGCCGAAACCAACGATGCCATCCGCACGTGCGCTCGGCTGGAAGGCATGATGACCGACCCCGTGTACGAAGGAAAATCCATGCAGGGAATGATGGACATCATCCGCAAAGGCGAAATTCCCGCCGGCTCGAAGGTCCTGTATGCGCACCTGGGAGGGGTGCCGGCGATCAACGCCTACAGCTTTCTCTACCGCAACGGATAGCGGCGGATTCGGCGTCACGGGGTGGCCTTGCGGGGACTTGCGTTGACATTGCAGCCCTGCCCGCCCGCCATGGGAAACCCATGGCGGCGCGCCGCTGCCGCCACGATCAGCGTCGCCGCCAGCAACAGCACCAGCGCGGGCGCAAAGGCGGCGACGCCCACGCCTTCGAGCAGGAGGCCGCCGATGACGCCGCCGCCCGCGATCGCCAGATTCCAGGCCGTGACCAGCATCGACTGCGCCACATCGGCCGACTCGCCCGCGGTCTTGGCCAGTGCCGTCTGGAACAGCGTCGGCGCCCCGCCAAACGCCAGGCCCCATGCCGCCACCGCCGTGGTCACCACGGCCGGATCATTGCCGCTGATGCCCAGGACCAATGCCGACAACGCGAACAGCACCGTGCTGGCCAGCGTCATCGCGCGCAGGTGGCTGTCGATGAGAACGCCGATGACCCAGAGCCCGATCAACGACGACAGACCGAACACCAGCAACATCACGTCCGTGCGGTCCTCCATGCCGCGCGCCGCCAGGAACGGCGCGATGTAGGTATAGAGAATGTTGTGCGCCAGGACGAATGCAAACACCACGAACAGCACCGCGCGCACGCCCGGCAGGGTGAAGACGCGGCGCAGCGGCGCGCGCTTGCCCGCAGCCTGGCCCGCAAAGTCCGGCACCTGGATGCGCACCCACGCCATCAGGATCAGCGCCAGCGCGCTCATGATGCCGAAACACCAGCGCCATCCCACCACGTTGCCCAGGAAGGTGCCCGCCGGCACGCCCAGCGACAACGCCAACGGCGTGCCCACCATCGCGATGGCAATGGCCCGCCCTTTCTGATGCTCCGGCACCATGCGCGCAGCATAGCCCGCGGCCAGCGCCCACAGCAGCCCGGCGGACACGCCGGCGACGAAACGCGCCGCCATCGTCAGCACATAGCTGGCGGACACCGTCGTGATGGTGTTGGCGATGACGAAGCCGGCGATCGCGACCAGCAGCAACGGGCGGCGGCGCACGCCTCGCGTCGCGGCGGTCAACGGTATCGCCGCCACCAGCGAACCGATCGCGTAGATCGTCACCAGCTGTCCGGCCATCGCTTCGGAAATAGCCAGCCCCGCGCTGATCTGCGGCAACAGGCCGGCCGGCAGGGCTTCCGTCAGGATCGTGACGAAACCGGCCAGCGCCAGGGCCAGCAGTGCTGCAATGGGAAGACGCGCCTCGCGCGCGCCGGGGCCGGAGGCCGCCGCCTGATTACCTGCCATGTTCTGCCTTTTGATTGGCCGGCGGCGGGTGGAAATCCCCGACGCCGGCACGTGTTGTGGGAAGGCAGCCATGTTGGCGGCAAGTGCGGTCCGGGACAATAATGCCGGTGTTCAAAACATATCGGACAAATTGTCCTGAATCGCATCATGGTTGAATCGCTCAGTGCCATTGCCGCCTTTGTGCAAGCCGCCGAAATGCGCAGTTATTCCGAAGCCGCCCGCCATCTGGGCGTGTCGGCGTCGGCGGTGGGCAAGAGCGTCTGCCGGCTTGAAACACGCCTGGGCGTGCGCCTGCTCCATCGCAGCACGCGCAGCATCACCTTGACCGCCGAAGGCGCCGTTTTCCTGGAACGTTGCCGGCGCATCCTGTGCGAGCTCGAGTCCGCCGAACTCGAACTCTCCGAAACGCGCCAGGCGCCGCAAGGCCGATTGCGCATCAGCCTTCCGCTCGTCGGCATGCTGGTCATGCCGGCGTTGACCGCGTTCATGCACCGCTATCCCGCGATCGAACTGGACGTGGATTTTTCAGATCGTCTGGTAGACGTCATCAACGAAGGCTTCGACATCGTGATGCGCACGGGCGAGCCGACGGACTCGCGGCTGGTGTCGCGCCCGGTCGGCAACTATCGTTTGCTGCTTGTCGCCGCGCCGGGTTATCTGGCCAGCCGCGGCACGCCGCGCGGTCCGGCCGACCTGCAGCATCACGCCTGCCTGCAGCACCGATTCCCCAGCATCGGCAAGCTTGAACCGTGGCCGCTGAAGCGCGACGCAGGCATGCCCGAATGGACAGTGCCCGCGTCGATGGTGTGCAACACGTCCGCGGCCCTCCTGGATGTGGCAGTCGCAGGCCTGGGCATCGCGTGCCTGCCCGATTTTCTGGTGCGGCCTGCCTTGCAGCGTGGCGAACTGGTTTCGGTGCTGGACGCCCATGTCGAACACCAAGGCACATTCCGGCTGCTGTGGGCGTCCAGCAAGCATCTGGCGCCCAAGCTACGGGTATTTATCGACTTCATGGGCGAGGAATTGTTCAAGGAGCGCGACGCCGCGCCAGTATGAGAACCGCGGCGTAGGGCATTCGCCGATGGCCGGCGGCTGGTATTTGATGTACATACTTTGTATACATGATTAGACCCGCGTCTTCACGCGACCGATCATCCCCCTTCCTGCGACCGCCGATGCCCCTCTACGACACCACGCTGCCCTACCCCCGCGACCTCGTCGGCTACGGACGCAATCCGCCGCACGCGCAGTGGCCGGGCAACGCGCGGATCGCCGTGCAGTTCGTGCTGAACTACGAAGAAGGCGGCGAGAACAGCGTGCTGCATGGCGACGCTGGCTCCGAGCAGTTCCTGTCCGAGATGTTCAACCCCGCCAGCTATCCGGACCGGCATCTCAGCATGGAAAGCATCTACGAATACGGGTCACGAGCGGGCGTGTGGCGCATCCTGCGCGAATTCGATAAGCGGCAACTGCCGCTGACGGTGTTCGGCGTGGGCATGGCCCTGCAACGCCACCCCGACCTGACGGCTGCCTTCGTGGAACTGGGCCATGAGATCGCCTGCCACGGCTGGCGCTGGGTCCATTACCAGGACGTGGACGAAGCCACCGAACGCGAGCACATGCGGCTGGCCATCGACGCCATCACCACGCTGACCGGCACGCGCCCGCTGGGCTGGTACACCGGACGCGACAGCCCGCGCACGCGCAGGCTGGTCGCCGACGACGGCGGATTCGAATACGACAGCGATTACTACGGCGACGACCTGCCCTTCTGGATGCAGGTCCGCAAGACCGATGGCTCGACCGCGCCGCAGCTCATCGTGCCCTACACGCTGGACTGCAACGACATGCGCTTTGCGCTGCCGCAGGGCTATTCGCACGCCGATCCCTTCTTCCAGTACCTGAAAGACAGCTTCGACGCGCTCTATGCCGAAGGCACCGAGGCGCCAAAGATGCTCAGCATCGGCATGCACTGCCGCCTGCTGGGCCGCCCCGGACGCATCGTCGCCCTGCAACGCTTTCTGGATCACATCGCACGCCACGACCGCGTCTGGATCTGCCGCCGGCTGGACATTGCGCGTCACTGGAAAGCCACGCACCCCTACACCCCCGACCGTTGAACAGGACGACCATGACCAACAATCTGAACGATCCGAACGCCGAGCCGAGCCCGCGCCAGCGCGTCGGCGAACCCGGAATGGGCAAGGACATCTGGGACTGGCACGAGGCGCTCAGCGTCTACAGCGATCCGGGCTACGCCGAGAAAGGCCAACTCACAGTCACCTATCTGACCGACGCGCACCGCGCCTGCGCCGCGCGCATCTCGCAATGGATGAAGGACTGCGGCTTTGACGAGGTCGGCATCGATGCCGTCGGCAACGTGGTCGGGCGTTACCGTGCCGCGCAGCCCGGCGCACCGGTCCTCATGTCGGGCAGCCATTTCGACACGGTACGCAACGCCGGCAAGTACGACGGCCGGCTCGGCATCTTCGTGCCCATGGCCTGCGTGCGCGCGCTGCACCGCCAGAACCGCCGGCTGCCCTTCGACGTGGAGGTGATCGCCTTCGCCGAAGAAGAAGGCCAGCGCTATCGCGCGACGTTCCTGGGGTCGGGCGCCCTGATCGGCGATTTCAAGCCTGAATGGCTGGACCAGAAGGACGCCGACGGCATCACCATGCGCGACGCCATGCTGCACGCGGGGCTGGACATCGACGGCATTGCCGGCCTGCGGCGCGATCCGGCCCGCTACCTGGGCTTTGTCGAGGTCCACATCGAACAAGGCCCCGTGCTGTACGAACTGGGGCTGCCACTGGGCGTCGTCACGTCGATCAACGGCTGCGTGCGCTATCAAGTGCAGATCCTGGGTCTGGCCAGCCACGCGGGCACGACGCCCATGGACCGCCGGCGCGACGCCGCCGTGGCCGCCGCCGAACTGGCGCTGTTTGTCGAACGGCGCGCCGCCCGCGATGGCGACTCGGTCGGCACCGTGGGCATGTTTGAGGTGCCCAGCGGGTCGATCAACGTCGTGCCGGGCGAATGCCGATTCAGCCTGGACCTGCGCGCGCCCAGCGATACGCAGCGCGACGCGCTGGCGGAGGACGTGCTGGCCGAACTGGCCGCCATCTGCAAGCGGCGCGGCCTGCGTTATGCGCTGGAGGAAACCATGCGCGCCGCCGCCGCGCCCAGCGATCCGCGTTGGCAGCAGCGCTGGGAACGCGCGGTCGACGCGCTGGGCGTACCCGTGCACCGCATGCCCAGCGGCGCGGGCCACGACGCCATGAAACTGCACGAGGTCATGCCGCAAGCCATGCTGTTCGTGCGCGGCCAGAACAACGGCATCAGCCACAACCCCAACGAATCCACCACCAGCGACGACATCGAACTTGCCGCGCAGGCCATGCTGGGCCTGCTCGATGCGCTGGCCAACGAAACCTCGACATAACGCCATGACCGATTACGCCCGACTCGACGCCTGGGTTGACGCCCATTTCGACGAAGAAGTCCGCCTCCTGCAGGAATTGGTCCGCGTGCCCACCGACACGCCGCCCGGCAACAACGCGCCGCACGCCGTGCGCACCGCGGAACTGCTGCAAGGCTTTGGTCTTGAGGCCGAAGCGCATCCCGTGCCTGCGCAGGCCGTGCAGGACTACGGCATGCAGTCCATCACCAACCTCATCGTGCGGCGCGAATACGGCGATGAGGGCCCGCGCATCGCGCTCAACGCCCACGGCGACGTGGTGCCGCCCGGAGACGGCTGGACGCACGATCCTTATGGCGCCGAGATCGACAACGGCAGCCTGTACGGCCGCGCCGCCGCGGTCAGCAAGAGCGACTTCGCCAGCTTCACGTTCGCCGTGCGGGCGCTGGAAGCCATCGCCAAGCCGACCCGCGGCGCGGTGGAATTGCACTTCACGTATGACGAGGAATTCGGCGGCCTGCTCGGTCCCGGCTGGCTGCTCGCGCAGGGGCTGACGCGTCCCGACCTCTTGATCGCGGCGGGCTTCAGCTATGAAGTCGTCACCGCGCACAACGGCTGCCTGCAGATGGAGGTAACGGTGCACGGCAAGATGGCCCACGCCGCCATTCCCAGCAGCGGCGTCGACGCCTTGCAGGGCGCCGTCGCGCTGTTGAATGCCTTGTATGCGCAGAACGCGCAGTACCGCAAGATCACGTCGCAGGTGCCGGGCATCTCGCATCCGTACCTGAACGTGGGCCGGATCGAAGGCGGCACCAACACGAACGTGGTGCCGGGCAAGGTCAGCTTCAAGCTGGACCGCCGCATGATTCCCGAAGAAAACGCCGTCGAGGTCGAGGCCGGCATCCGGCGCATCATCGAGGAAACCGCAGCGTCATGTCCCGGCATCCGCGTGGACATCAAGCGGCTGTTGCTGGCCAATTCGATGCGCCCGCTGCCAGGCGCGCAGCCGCTGGTGCAGGCCATCCAGCAACACGGCGAGGCCGTGTTCGGCGAACCCATCCCGGCGATGGGCACGCCGCTGTACACCGACGTGCGGTTATACGCCGAGGCCGGCATCCCCGGCGTGATCTACGGCGCAGGCCCGCGCACGGTGCTGGAATCGCACGCCAAGCGGAGCGACGAACGTGTCGTTCTGGAAGACCTGCGCCGCGCGACGAAGGTCATCGCGCGTACGCTGGCAGATCTGCTGCAACCCGGCACGGGTGTCTGACACCCTGCTCTACGCCAGCCGCATCACCCGGCGCCAGAACAGCACCGCCACCAGCACGAACACGGCCAGCCCCAGATAGGACGCCATGCCGGCGAAGTCTTCGCCAACGATCGCCAGCGGCGCCTCGGACCCCGCTGCCCCGATGATCGCGGCCATCAGCACACCCACCAGGCTCTCACCCACGATCAGCCCGGAAGCGAGCAGCACGCCGCGGCGGTTGGCCGCTTCGGCGTAGCTGTCATAGGGCTGGCCGGCGGCGGCAGCGCGGCGGCGCAGCGCGCCTTCCAGCAGCCACGCCAGCAGCGCGCCCGCCACGATGGGCGCGGCCACGGTCGGCGGCAGGTAGATGCCGATGCCCACCGCCAGCACGGGGATGCGCGCAACCTTGCACGTGCGCTTCAGAATTTCATCCACTACGATCAGCCCCACGCCGACAGCCATGCCGATCAGGATCATGGTCCAGTTGAGCTGGTGGGTGAAGATGCCGCGCGTGATCGCGAGCATCAGCGTGGCCTGCGGCGCCGACAGCGCCTGCGACGGGTCCATGCCCTCGCGCGGCATCGCGTCCGCGAAACCGTACGCGTTGTACAGCAGCTCCAGCACCGGCGAGATCACCGCCGCGCCCACGACGCAGCCGATCAGCAGCGCAACCTGCTGGCGCCACGGCGTTGCGCCCACCAGCCAGCCGGTCTTCAGGTCCTGCAGGTTGTCGTTGGAAATGGACGCCACCGCCACCACGGCCGACGTGCTGAAGATCGCCAGCGCGATCGCCATCTGCACGCCATTTTCCAGCGCCATCAGATCGCCGCCCACGCCCAGCATCAGCACCGACACCAGCACGATGGCGACGATGCCCACGCCGGAGATCGGGCTGGTCGACGAGCCCACCAGGCCCGCCATGTAGCCGCAGGCGGCCGCCACCAGAAAACCGAACACAAACGCGAACAGCACCGCATAGGCCACCAGCTTCCAGATGGCGCCCGCCGACAGCGGCGTGCCGGACAGGAACACCTGGAACGTGAAGACCAGGATCGCCACCAGCACCAGCGTCACCGCCGAGATCCAGCCGGCCGACAGGTCACGCTCTGTGCGCGGCGCCGCCCCGGCGCGTGCGGCGCCCTCCTTGGTCAGCGCCGAAAACGACGCCTTTACGCCGCGCGCCATCGGCACGAACAGCGTCGCCAGCGTCCAGATCGCGCCCACGGCGATCACGCCCGCGCCAATGAAGCGCACCTGCGAGGACCACAAGCCTGTGGCGTACGAAGCCAGCGTCGCCCCGGCGGGCATGTCGCCCATGGCGGTCAGGATGGGCACCGCGATGCCCCACGCAATCACCAGGCCCGTCAGCATCGCCAGCCCGGCAACGATGCCGATCAGATAGCCCGCGCCCAGCAGCGCCAGCGAAAAGCCCATCGGCAGGCGGAACACCGCGCCGCCCAAAGCAAACCAGCCGCTCACGCTGTCGCCCAGGACCCGCAGGCCGTTGGCCGCAAAGCTGACCACGGCCGCCGCGATACCGCCGGCGACGATGTCGCCCATGCCGGTGGCGGCGGGTTTGGCCGAGGCGCCCGCTGCGTCCTGCAACTCGTCCTGCGCGCGCTCGGCGCTGCCGACGCGCAGAATCTCGGCCGCCGCCACGCCCTCGGGATACGGCAGGTTGCTCTGCACCACCATCACGTGACGCAACGGAATCGTGAACATCACGCCCAGCATGCCGCCGGCCGCGCAGATGCCCAGCGTCTGCCAGAACGGAAAGCCCTGCCAGTGGCCCATCATGACCAGCGCCGGCAGGATGAAGATGATGGCCGACAGCGTGCCGGCCGCCGAAGCCTGCGTCTGCACCATGTTGTTTTCAAGGATGTTGGCGTCCTTGAACATGCGAAGGACGGACATCGAGATGACCGCCGCCGGGATGGCGGACGAAAACGTCAGGCCCACCTTCAGCCCCAGGAACACATTCGAGGCGGTAAAGATGACGGTGATCAGCGCGCCGAGCAGGACGCCGCGGAACGTCAGCTCCGGCAGCGTGACCTCCGGCGGAACGCGGATGGGCTCAGTCATGGGTTTCTCCCTATTGATAGCCGCGAATTCTAGCGCCTGGCCGTCCACACCGTGGTCACCAGCCGTAAGCACGATGCGGCGGTAGAACCTGCCGTGGCGCGGGACCCTGGCGAAAGATTATGCTGAAAGCGCAGGATTTGCCCGGGAATTTCGATGCCTCATGCCTGGCGCATGGGTCTAGGATGAGGATAAAAACAGGAGACGACTTACCATGCTCGACCCTCGCCAGCCTCTTTCCGCATCGGCCCGCCAAGACGACGCCGACCCCGCAGAAACCGCCGAATGGCGCGAAGCGCTGCAGTCCCTGCTGGAGGCGGACGGGGCCGATCGTGCCGGCTATGTGCTGGACAGCGTGCTGGGTCATGCCGCCTCGCTCGGCCTGCGCGCCAACAGCCAGACCCGCACCGCGTACCTGAACACCATTCCCGCCGACCAGGAACCGCCGTTTCCCGGCAATCTGGCCGTCGAAGAGCGCATCGCCCGCATCAACCGCTGGAACGCGCTGGCAATGGTGGTGCGCGCCAACCAGGCGCATGGCGAACTCGGCGGCCACATCGCCAGCTACGCGTCGGCCGCCGACCTGTTCGAGGTCGGCTTCAACCATTTCTTCCGGGCACGCTCGGACGGCAATCCCGGCGACATCGTCTACATGCAGCCGCACTCTGCGCCCGGCGTGTACGCGCGCGCCTTCCTGGAGGGCTTTCTGGGCGAAGATGACCTGGCGCACTTCCGCCAGGAAATCACGGCCACCACGCGCGGCCTGCGAGGCCTGTCGTCCTATCCCCACCCGTGGCTGATGCCCGACTTCTGGCAGTTCCCCACGGGTTCGATGGGTATCGGCCCCATCAACGCGATCTACCAGGCGCGCTTCATGCGCTACCTGGAGCACCGCTCGCTCGTGCCCGGCGCCGACCGCAAGGTGTGGGGCATTTTCGGCGACGGCGAAATGGACGAGCCCGAATCCATCGCCGCGCTCACGCTGGCCGCGCGCGAAAAGCTCGACAACCTGATCTTCGTCGTCAACTGCAACCTGCAACGCCTGGACGGCCCGGTGCGTGGCAACGGCCGCATCATCGACGAGCTGGAAACCCTGTATGCGGGTGCCGGCTGGAACGTCATCAAGCTGGTCTGGGGCAGCGACTGGGACGCCCTGCTGCGCCGGGACACGGGCGGCGCGCTGGCCCGCGCCTTCGCCAACACCGTGGACGGCCAGTTCCAGACCTTCGCGGCCAACGACGGCGCCTTCAACCGCGCCCATTTCTTCAACCAGAATCCCGAACTGGCTGCACTAGTGGCCGACTGGTCGGACGAAGCCATCGACCGCCTGAGCCGGGGCGGCCACGACATGGTGAAGATCCACGCGGCTTACCACCGCGCCGCGCGCCATCGCGGCCAGCCCACCGTCATCCTCGCGCAGACCAAGAAGGGGTTCGGCATGGGGACGGCCGGCCAGGGCAAGATGACCACCCACCAGCAGAAGAAGCTGGACGACGAGGCGCTGCTCGCCTTCCGCGACCGCTTCGCGCTGCCGATTTCCGACGCCGATTGCCTGGCGCTCAAGTTCTACCGGCCCGCCGACGACAGCGCCGAGCTGCGCCACCTGCAGGCGCGCCGCGCCGCGCTGGGCGGCTACATTCCCCGCCGCAACGCCGAGGCCCCGCGGCTCGCGCCGCCGGACGCAGACCAATGGGCGCGTTTCGCCCTGGCCGCAGACGGCAAGGAAATGTCGTCCACGATGGCCATCGTGCGCATGCTCACCGCGCTGCTGAAAGACGCCACCGTGGGCCCGCGCATCGTGCCCATCGTTGCCGACGAAGCCCGCACCTTCGGCATGGCCAACCTGTTCCGGCAGATCGGCATCTATTCCGCGCAAGGCCAGCTCTATGAACCCGAGGACATCGGCTCGGTGCTGTACTACCGCGAGGCGCGCGACGGCCAGATCCTCGAAGAAGGCATCACCGAGGCCGGCGCGATCTCGTCATGGACCGCGGCCGGCACCAGCTATTCGGTCAACGGCCTGCCGATGCTGCCCTTCTATATCTATTACTCGATGTTCGGATTCCAGCGCATCGGGGACCTGATCTGGGCGGCCGCCGACCAGCGCACCCGGGGCTTTTTGATCGGCGCCACGTCGGGCCGCACGACGCTGGGCGGCGAGGGGCTGCAACACCAGGACGGCTCCAGCCACATCATGGCCGCCACCGTCCCCAACTGCCGCGCCTACGACCCGGCCTACGCCTACGAGGTCGCCGTCATCGTCGAACACGGCATGCGCCGCATGCTGGACGAGCAACGCGACGAATTCTTCTACCTGACCGTCACGAACGAGAACCTGGCGCAACCCGGCATGCCCGAGGACCCGGCCACGCGCGAAGGCATCCTGCGCGGCCTGTACCGGCTGCGGCCCGCGCGCGGCAAGGCTCAGGTCCGCCTTCTGGCCGCCGGCCCCATGCTGCGCGAGGCCGAGATGGCCGCCACCCGCCTGCAGGACGAATTCGGCGTGGACGCCGAGGTCTGGAGCGTCACCAGCTATTCCGAGCTGGCCCGCAGCGGCCGCCAGGCTGAGCGCGCACGCGTGCTGGGTCTGGACGCGCCCGACGATCAGGACTGGGTGCGCACCTGCCTGGGCGGCAGCGACGCGCCCGTGATCGGCGCCAGCGATTACGTGCGCGCCGTACCCGAACAGATCCGCGCGTACGTGCCCGCGCCCTACCGCACGCTCGGCACCGACGGGTTCGGCCGCAGCGACACCCGGGCCCGGTTGCGCGATTTCTTCGAGGTCAGCGCGGACTGGATCGTGCTGTACGCCCTGGACAGCCTGGGCAGGCAGGACGACACGCGCGCACTGCGCGAATCCCTGAATGCCGGCAGCCGCCAGGCGCCGCCCTGGGAGGTCTGACTCTCGTCCATCGAATCTCGACCATCGGACCGATGCAGCGCTGGTGTTTGCTTGATTAAAAGCTAACCAACGCGAACACTCGCTGCAGTGCAGCAACCAAGCACCCGCGCTTTCTGGTGAAATACGGGTGTTCCCCAAGCATTTCGCAAAGAATACGGCGGGCCGCGAGCCCGCCTTTTGTCATCCCGATTTTTCATCCCTGTTTTTTTTCCGTTAGCCCTTTCAGGCCCCGATCCCATGGACGAAACTCTCACCAAACTGGCGTTGGACTACCACGCCTATCCCACTCCCGGCAAAATCTCGGTCACCCCGACCAAGACCCTGGCCAACCAGGACGACCTGTCCCTGGCCTACTCCCCCGGCGTGGCTGCGGCTTGCATGGCCATTTTCGACCAGGGCGACGACGCCGCCTCCAAGTACACGTCGCGCGGCAACCTCGTGGGCGTGATCACCAACGGCACCGCCGTGCTGGGCCTGGGCAACATCGGCCCGCTGGCCGCCAAGCCCGTGATGGAAGGCAAGGGTTGCCTGTTCAAGAAATTCGCCGGCATCGACGTGTTCGACATCGAACTGGCCGAGAACGATCCGGACAAGCTGGTCGACATCATCGCGGCGCTGGAACCCACGCTGGGCGGCGTCAACCTTGAAGACATCAAGGCGCCCGAATGCTTCTACATCGAGAAGAAGCTGCGCGAGCGCATGAAGATCCCCGTCTTCCACGACGACCAGCACGGCACCGCCATCATCTCGTCGGCCGCCATCCTGAACGGCCTGAAGGTCGTGAACAAGGACATCGGCTCGGTCAAGCTGGCGTGCTCGGGCGCTGGCGCCGCCGCCATCGCCTGCCTGGACCTGCTGGTTCACCTGGGCATCAAGCGCGAAAACATCTTCGTGGTGGACTCGCGCGGCGTCATCTGGGACGGCCGCGACGAAAACATGGAAGCCAACAAGAAGCGCTACGCGCAAAAGACAGACGCGCGCACGCTGGCCGACGTGGTCAATGGCGCCGACGTGTTCCTGGGTTGCTCCACCGCCGGCGTGCTCACCGCCGACATGGTCAAGACCATGGCCGACCGTCCGCTGATCCTGGCCCTGGCCAACCCGGAACCCGAAATCCGCCCCGAAGTCGCCAAGGCCGCGCGCCCCGACTGCATCATCGCGACCGGCCGCTCGGACTACCCGAACCAGGTCAACAACGTCCTGTGCTTCCCCTTCATCTTCCGCGGCGCCATGGATGCCGGCGCCTCGCGCATCACCGAAGAAATGAAGCTGGCGTGCGTCAAGGCCATCGCCGATCTGGCGCAGGCCGAGCAGAACGATGAAGTGGCCCGCGCCTACGCCGGCCAGGAACTGTCGTTTGGCCCCGAGTACATCATCCCCAAGCCGTTCGATCCGCGCCTCATCGTGCAGATCGCCCCGGCCGTGGCACAAGCTGCCGCCGACTCCGGCGTCGCCGCTCGTCCCATCGAAGACATCGAAGCCTACCGCCAGAAGCTGATGGGCTTCGTGTACCACTCGGGCCAACTGATGCGCCCGCTGTTCGCCCAGGCCAAGAAGGCGCCCAAGCGCGTCATCTACGCCGACGGCGAAGACGAACGCGTCCTGCGCGCCGTGCAGACGGTCGCCGACGAAAAGCTGGCGTTCCCGATCCTGATCGGCCGTCCCGCCGTCATCGAGATGCGCATCCAGAAGGCCGGGCTGCGCCTCGTCGCCGGCCAGCACTTCGAGATCGTCGATCCCGAAGACGACAGCCGCTTCAATGAAACCTGGAACGCGTACTACCAGCTGAAGGGCCGTGAAGGCGTGACGCCGGCCATCGCCAAGGCGATGATCCGCAAGCACAACACGCTGATCGGCGCGATGCTGCTGCGCCGTGGCGACGCCGACGCGCTGCTGTGCGGCGTGGCCAGCAAGTACGACAACCAGCTCAAGTACATCGACGAAATCATCGGCAAGAAGGAAGGCCAGACGTACGCCGCCCTGAACGTGCTGATGCTGCCCGACCAGACGCTGTTCGTCACCGACACGCACGTCAACGAGAACCCGTCGGCCGACGAAGTCGCCAGCATCACCATCCAGGCCGCCGATGAAATGCTGCGTTTCGGCGTCGTGCCGAAGATCGCCCTGCTGTCGCACTCGAACTTCGGCAGCCGCGTCACGGAATCGTCGCGCAAGATGGCCGCCGCGCGCCAGATCGTGCAAGACCGCGCGCCCGATCTCGAAGTCGACGGCGAAATGCACGCTGATGCCGCCCTGTCCGAAAAGATCCGCGTCCTGGCCTACCCGGACAGCACGCTGAAGGGCCGCGCCAACCTGTTGGTCATGCCCAATCTGGACACGGGCAACATCACGTACAACATGCTGAAGATGACCGGCAGCAATGGCGTCGCGATGGGTCCGATCCTGCTGGGCGCCGCGCGTCCCGTGCACATCCTGACCACCAGCGCCACCGTGCGCCGCATCGTCAACATGACGGCGCTGGCCGTGGTGGACGCGCAGCAGGAAGCCGCTGAAGAAGCCAAGAAGCGCCGCCGCTGATCGCACCGTCTCGCTGCAGACAAGCGGGCGCCCCTGAACGGGGCGCCCGTTTTATTTCGGGATGGTAAAACCTAGCTTGTCCTTTACCCTGGAGACGACATGCTGGCCGATGC
Source organism: Achromobacter animicus (assembly GCF_040775605.1). Taxonomy (NCBI): domain Bacteria; kingdom Pseudomonadati; phylum Pseudomonadota; class Betaproteobacteria; order Burkholderiales; family Alcaligenaceae; genus Achromobacter; species Achromobacter animicus. The sequence goes on along the minus strand of NZ_JAYGJK010000001.1, from coordinate 1,557,166 downwards.
AATGTATGCCTGGTTCCACTATCTGGCGATCTTCGTACTCGTGGTGGTCCTGACCGCCGAAGCCGTCCTGATACGGCCTGACCTGACGCCGGCCGGCGTGAAGCGCCTGATCATCTACGACCGCCTCTACGGCGTGTCCGCAATCCTGGTCCTGGTCACCGGCGTGCTGCGGCTGACCTTGGGCGCCAAAGGCGCGGCGTTCTACATGGGCAACCCCTGGTTCCACGCCAAGATCTCGCTCTCTGTCGTCATCGCGCTCTGTTCCATCCCGCCCACGCTCACGTTCCTGCGCTGGGCAAAGCAACGTCGCCAGCAGCCGGAGTTCGTCCCCGCCTTGCCCGAGATCAAGCGCGCCCGGCGCTGGGTGATGATTGCCTCGCACCTGTTCATCTTCCTGCCGCTCTTCGCGGTGCTGATGGCGCGCGGCATCGGCTATTGACGCATCCGGCGGCTGACGCGCCCGCTCAGGGGCAGCGCGCCCGGGCCGGGCGCTCCGGCTCCTTGCCGTCAATGATGAAGGTATCGAAGCGGATCACGCCCGCCGCTTCGTTGTCCACGATGTCCACGACCTCGCCTTGCAGCGTCTGCAAGACGGACTTGCCCTCGGGCACATCCTCATGGCCGGCGCGCTTGGCAGCCTGCCCGTTCCACGGCGAAAAAACCAGCACACCGGGATACGGTTCGCGCTCGCCCGCGGCCTTGCGCCGCGCAGTCTTGAATTGCGTGCCGGCGGGGTAGGTCAGCCCGCCGAACGGGGTGCTGCAGGCGAGCTCCGCATCCGTGACCCGCAGCACTTCGCGCGACGCATCCAGATAAAGGCTCGGCCGGCTCAGGTAAAGCCCGAACACCTGCACGGCAGTCATGCCATTCACGCTCACCCGCCAACGGTCCGGGTCGCGCGAACCATCGGTATAGACGGTGCCGTCAGACCCTCGCAGCACAGCCCCCGGCGCGATCTCCAGGTCTGCGGCCCGGTTGCCGTCCGCCAGCACACATTGTCCGAACGCCTTCAAGGCGCCATCGGGCATCACGTCGAACTCGATGTCCTGCGTGGCATCGCAACGCCAGCTCTGCACGTCCTGCACACCGGCGCCGCGCAGAATGACTGATCGCGGATGCCTGCCCAGCAGCGCATACGTGTCCTTCTCGTATTCGGCATCGAGATAACGCCGCACGAACGTCGCGTTCACGCCCAGCATGGACACCGCCTGCGGAAAGCTGGCCTCGACGTAGGTGTCGAGTTTTCCTTCGTCCTGCAGTTTCAACCGCGTACCGGCAGGCATCGTGACACCGCTCACTGTCGTAGCCTGCTGCAACGTCACATTGCGTGCCGCTTCGCCGCGTTCGATCTCCCGCTCGATCTGCCACATCATGGCCTGGAACCACGCATAAAAGCCGAATGGCACCAACAGTGCCACGCACAGCAACGCCGACGTCTTCCAGTATTTGCGAACCGTGCGCCGCGCGCCGCGGCTGATTGCCAGAACCAGCCCCCATCCCAGCAGCAATAGTCCTGCGAAGAAGCCGGCGGTAAGCAAGATGAAAAAACTGGCGCTGGGAAGTGCTATCGGAATCATGGCGGTGATGCTATCCGCAAAATTACTCTGTGGCGAATTATCAGAATTTTATTAAAGACACCACTTCTCAGACCGAATGTAATGACCCCTGTCGACGGAAACACACCCTGAACCGCTGAAAAACACCGTCGGCAAATCGTTTTTCGGCCCTTTTTGACAGACATCAAATCATGAAATCCAAGGTGTTCATTGCGCTGGCCATCAGCGCCTTCGCTTCCACTTCGCAACTGGCGTTCGCCGCCGACGGCACGATCAACTTCACCGGCGCAATCTCCGCCAACACGTGCACCATCGACGGCAACGGCAGCGGCAACAAGAATTTCAACGTGCTCATGCCCTCGGTCGGCGTCGACGCCCCGACCACGGCAGGCCAAACGGCCGGTACCACGCCTTTCACCATCCGACTGACGGCGTGCACCCCGGACACGGGCACGGTCCACACCCTTTTCGAACCCGGCTCCAATGGCAATGCCGCAACCGGCAATCTGACAATCGGCGCGGGTGGCGCAAACAACGTTGAAGTCCGCCTTTTGAATGGCGACGCAACGCCCATCAACGTCACGGTGGCCGACGAAGCCCAGAACTCCAAAGCCGTTTCCCTGAGCAGCGGCGAGGCCTCGCTCAATTACCTGGCCCAGTATTTCGCACTCGGTCAGGCCAGCGCCGGCCACGTAACCGCCACCGCCAAATACACCATCATTTACCAATAAGCCGCCAGGCTTGGCCTCTGCAATGCCTTGAAGCCGCCCGGATCAGTAGTCAAGACCCACCGTTATAGTCCGAGGAATCCGATGAACCCATTCAACGTAGTCATTGCCGCCACCGCGTTGGCAGGCTGTATTTCCGCCGCAGCGCCGGCCACCGCATCCGTCGTCATTGGCGGCACTCGCATCATCTACGAGGCCGGGCAGGCGGAAGTCAACGTCAAGCTCAAGAACGAAGGCAGCCAGCCCGCCCTCACCCAGGCCTGGATCGACAAGGGCGACGCCAAGGCGGCGCCGGGATCCATCCAGGTGCCGTTTATCGTGACCCCGCCCGTCACCCGGATCGACCAGGGCAAGGGCCAGACCCTGCGCCTGATGCACACGGGCGAACCGATGGTCCAGGACAAAGAGTCCGTATTCTGGCTCAACGTGCTGGAAATTCCGCCCAAGGACAAAGCCAACCAGAACCTGCTGCAGATGGCATTCCGCTCGCGCATCAAGCTGTTCTACCGGCCCGCAGGGCTCAAAGGCAAGGCCGAGGACGCGCCCTCGCAAGTCAGCTGGCGCCTGGTCAAGTCCGGCAACCGCAACGCCATCGAAGCCACCAATCCCACGCCGTATCACGTCACCTTCATCGAAGTGAATGTGGCAAGCAACGGCAAGCGCGCAAAGTTCACCGACGGGGACATGCTTGCCCCGGGCGAAAAAAAGATCCTTCCCCTTGTGGGCGACGTGGTCCAGGGCGCAAATGCCGAAGTCACGTACCGCTTCCTGAATGACCATGGCGGCGCGGTCAAAGGCGCCCGGTCCGTCAGCGCCACCTAGCACGACACAAGCATTACCGGCCCGGATCGACCGGCCGGCTGTCTGCTCACCAATCCCATTCCCGACGCCAGCAACGCGGCACGATCGGCCGGCATCAGCCTGCCGGCAGCGCCGCGCCTGATCACGCCCCTGCCCATCATGGAACGTCTTGCCACCACGCCGCATTTCGCGCTCGCCGCGATCACGCTAAGCCTGCTCAGCGCAACTGCCTGGGCCGCAGGCAGCACCGAGCTCGCCGCCATGGAAGCGGACGTGGAGTTCAACGATGCCTTTCTGGGCGGCGCGAACGTGGACGTCAGCCAGTTCTCGCGCTCGAACAGCGCAATCCCGGGCACCTACCGTCTCGACGTGCTGGTGAACGACCGCTGGCTGGGTCGTTCTGACGTGCGTATCGATAAATCGTCTTCCGCGAACGCGCCGCTTCAGGCGTGCTTCGACCAGGCGCTCGCGGAGCTGGTGGGCATCGATCTTGCCAAGGTTGACGCCGCGGTCGCCGGACGGTTGTCGGGCGACCAATGTGTCGCGCTGACCGACCTGGTGAAGGAAGCGCGCGCGGAGTTCGATGCGGGCGAGCAGCGGCTGAACGTGACGGTGCCGCAGGCGTCGCTGGTCCGGCAGGGCCGCGGTTTCGTGGACCCCAAACATTGGGACGAAGGGGTGCCCGCCGCGCTTCTGAATTACAACGCCAACTTCTACACCTCTCGCGCCGATGGCAAGGCTTCGACCCAGAGTTTTGCGGGCCTGAACGCCGGCGCGAACTTGGGCCCCTGGCGCCTGCGTCACACCGGCAACGCGACCAAGGACAGCAAGCGCGGCCTGCAGTATCAAAGCGTGCAGACGAATCTGCAGCGCAACATCACCGGCATGAAAAGCCAGCTGGTCATCGGCGACGCGTTCACGGACGGGTCCACTTTCGACAGCGTCGGGTTCCGCGGCGTACAGATGTCCAGCGACGATCGCATGTATCCCGAATCGCAGCGCGGCTTTGCGCCTACCCTGCGCGGCATCGCCAACACCAACGCGCGCGTCCAGGTCCGCCAGAACGGCAACATCATTTACGAAACCACCGTGGCCCCCGGCCCGTTCATCATCGATGACCTGTATGCCACCGGATACGGCGGCGACCTGGAAATGGTGGTCAACGAAGCCGACGGCCGTGTCCTGGTCTCCCGGGTTCCTTTCTCCGGCGCCGTGAATTCCTTGCGCCCGGGCGTGACCCGATACAGCGTGACCGCGGGCCAATACCGCACGCCGCAGACGGCCGATCGGCCGTTGATGGCGCAAGCGACCGTGCAGCATGGCATCAACAATCTCGTGACCGCCTACGGCGGCCTGACCGCGGCCCAAGGCTACGGCGCCGTATTGGGCGGCGCCGCGTTGAACACGGACTTCGGCGCGTTTGGGCTGGACATCACGCAGGCTGCCACGCGCCTGCCCAAAGAAAAGAACCGCAATGGACAAAGCGTCAAACTGAGCTACTCCAAATTTCTGGAGCCCACCAGCACCAGCCTAACGCTGGGCGCCTATCGCTATTCCAGCCGCGGCTACCTCAGCATGGCCGACGCCATGGAACTGCGATCCCGACAGGAGCACGGGCAAGGCGCGGGCCAATATGGAACGCAGCGCGGCCGCCTGCAGGCGACCATCAACCAGAAACTGCCGCAGGGTTATGGGTCCGTCCATTTCACCGGATCGACGCAGGATTACTGGGACAAACCGGGCCGCGACACTCAGCTCCAGGCCGGTTACAGCAACAGCTACAAGAACGTGAACTACAGCGTGTCGGCGACGCGTCAGCTCAACGTGGGCACGCAGAAGTGGGACAACCAGGTCATGCTCAACGTGGGCATTCCGCTGGGCCGCAACCAGAACCCGGTCTACGCGTCGACCAGCATGCAGAAGGGATCGGACGGTTCGGGCAGCATCCAGCAGTCTGTGGCGGGGGCTCTCGGCGCCGGCAACGCGTTCAACTATGGCGTGAGCGCCGGGCGCGCCATGTCGTCAAATGGTCCAGCCAACACCAACATCGCGGCCAACGCCTCGTACCGCACGCCGGTGGCCGCCGTGTCGGCCAACGCCAGCACCAGCTCGAACTACACGCAATACGGCGCGGGCCTTTCCGGCGGCGTTGTGGCGTATGGCGGCGGCGTCGTCATGACCCCGAACTCCGGCGAAACGATCGCAATCGTTGAGGCGAAAGACGCTGCCGGCGCCCGGGTGCTGACCAGCAGCGGGGTGCGCCTGGATTCCAAGGGTCGCGGCGTCGTATCGACATTGACGCCCTACGCCAGAAACAGCATCGAGCTCGACCCTAAGGGCCTGCCGCTGAACGTCGAACTCAAGGCGACCGAACAACATGTGGCCCCCACCGCCGGCGCGGTGGTTCGGCTGAGCTTCGAAACCGAAAGCACTGGAAGCGCGGCGCTGCTGACGGTGGCCACGCGCAGCGGCGAACCCCTTCCCTTCGGCGCTGACGTGCGGGATGCAGAGGGCAACAGCGTGGGTGTCGTGGCACAGGGCGGCCGCATTCTCGCGCGCGGACTGAAGAACAAACAAGGCGTCCTGACCGTGAAATGGGGCGCGAACGATGGCGAAACCTGCACGTTCGGTTATGCCCTCCCCGAGCAGCGTTCCAAGGCCGAATCGCTGCCTCAGGCAACCGGCCTGCTCTGCGAAGAGACGGCGCCCCGACTGATCGCCAAAAACTGACGACGAGAACATTGATGAAAAAGACCATCCTGCTTGCCGGGGCCACGCTGATCGCCTTGCTGGGCTCCACCACCTCGTGGGCTGCCTCGACCTGCACCCAGACGATAAGCGCGGTTTCCGTGAATACGCCGCCGCACATCACAGTACCTCGGGATGCGGCCGTGGGCACGGCCCTCACCGACTGGCTGACGACCGATCCCACTGCCGACTGGTTCAAGTGCAACGTTTCCGGAGGGGCCACCACGGGCACGGGTATGCGCGCCCTGATTCCCAGCGCAGGACAGACGAAGGTGGTTGACGGAGTTACCTACGAGGTCCATGCGACGGGCGTCGACGGCCTCGGCATCATCATCGGCGCCCGGAGCTTCATCAACGGCTGCAGTTGGTCGGCATTCCAAGCCCTCAGCCGGAACTGGAGAACAAGGGCATGCAACATGCAAGGCGCCGTCACCAACGGCGGACAGCTACGCGCGATGTTCGTTAAAACCGGGCCGGTTGCCACCGGCATTGTTTCGCCGATAACCATTGCATCCACCGCATCGTTCTCGAATGAAGTCGGCAGCGCTCTCACCCAGAATCCCGGACTCGAGATCAATTTCGTCACCATGGCGGTGTTGCTGTTCTCGCAGGCATGCACCACGCCCGACGTTTCCGTGCTTCTCGGATCCCCCAAAGCATCGGTCTTCAAGGGCAAGGGGACATCCAGTGAGCCGGTTCCATTCGACATTTCATTGAATGGCTGCCCGGCGGGAATGAGCGCCATCCACTACCAGATCGACGCCGTCACGCCCGTCCTGGACGCCGCAAACGCGGTCATCGGGCTGGACGCGGCCTCATCCGCGACGGGCGTTGGCATCCAGTTGCTGGACGGAGACGGAAATCCGGCAGTGCTGGGCACCAAGGTGCCGTTTACCGGCTACAACAGCGCATCGGGCGGCAGCTTCAAGATCCCCTTGCGCGCGAAATACCGTCAAACCGGCGACAAGGTCACGCCCGGTTCGGCTAACTCGGCAGTGACTTTCACGATGAATTATCTGTAGCTGCCAACGCAAGGCGCCAAAGAAAAACGCCAGTCGGCGCAGAGCTGACTGGCGTTTTGCCGGAAGGCGTCGCCTTCCGGAGGGGCGTAGCGAATTAACGCTTGTCCATCGGGGGCACGTCGCGCGTGACCGAACCGGTGAACAACTGACGGGGACGGCCGATCTTGTAGTCGGGATCCGACAGCATTTCGTTCCACTGGGCGATCCAGCCCACCGTGCGGGCCAGCGCGAAGATGGCCGTGAACAGCGAGGTCGGGATGCCGATGGCGCGCTGGACGATACCCGAGTAGAAGTCCACGTTCGGGTACAGCTTGCGCTGGACGAAGTACGGATCCGACAGGGCGATGCGTTCCAGTTCCATGGCCAGCTTGAACAGCGGGTCGTTTTCCAGGCCCAGGGCCGAGAGCACTTCCTTGCAGGTTTCCTGCATCAGCTTGGCGCGCGGGTCGTAGTTCTTGTAGACGCGGTGGCCAAAGCCCATCAGGCGCACGCCCGAGTTCTTGTCCTTGACCTTCTCCATGAACTCGCCGACCTTGTCGATGCCGCCGTTGGCTTGCAGTTCTTCGAGCATCTGCAGGCAAGCTTCGTTGGCGCCGCCGTGAGCCGGGCCCCACAGGCAAGCCACGCCAGCCGAGATCGCGGCGAACGGGTTGGTGCCCGACGAACCACACAGGCGCACGGTCGAGGTGGAGGCGTTTTGCTCGTGATCGGCGTGCAGGATGAAGATGCGGTCCAGCGCGCGCTCGACGACTTCATTGACCTTGTAGTCTTCGCACGGCGTGGCGAACATCATGCGCAGGAAGTTGCCCGTGTAGGACAGGTCGTTCTGCGGGTAGATGAACGGTTGGCCTTGCGAATACTTGTACGCCATCGCAACCAGCGTCGGCATCTTGGCGATCAGGCGGATGGCCGAGATGTGACGATGCTGCGGGTTCGTGATGTCGGTGGAATCGTGGTAGAACGCGGACAGCGCGCCGACCAGACCCGTCAGGACGGCCATCGGGTGGGCGTCGCGGCGGAAACCACGCAGGAAGAAATGCAGCTGCTCGTTGACCATCGTGTGATGGGTCACTTGCGAGTCGAAATCGGCCTTTTGCTCCTGGTTCGGCAGTTCGCCGTTCAGGATCAGGTAGCAGATGTCCATGAAGTCGCAGTTCACGGCCAGCTGTTCGATCGGGTAGCCGCGGTACAGCAGTTCGCCCTTGTCGCCGTCGATGTACGTGATGCCCGATTCGCAGGCAGCCGTCGACATGAAGCCGGGGTCAAACGTGAACATGCCCGTCTGGCCGTAAAGCTTGCGGATGTCGATCACATCCGGACCGACCGTGCCCTTGTAGACAGGGAACTCAATGGGTGCGCTGCCATCCGAGAAGGACAGAGTGGCTTTTTTGTCAGACAGGTTCATGTTTATTCCTCTCAATTAATCAGAGCGCGCGCATCTGGCCAATAATGCCTCGAAGCCTGGGCGTATCCAGCTCGCCTTCGAGGTCCTTACGGGCCAGCAGCAGATCGAGAAGATCGTTGTCTCCCATCTCGAACAGCTGGGTCAATGCGGCCACGTCATCATCGGTAAGTTCAGCCTCGTGGGCATCCAGATACCGGGTGATGATCAAGTCGTTTTCGAGCAGGCCGCGGCGCGCCCGCCAACGCAGTCGCGCCCGCTCCAGTTCAGTCAGCCTGCTCATTCGTACACCTCAAATACACAAAAACTAGACCGTGCGGCGGACCATCAGTTCCTTGATCTTGCCGATCGCCTTGGTCGGGTTCAGTCCCTTGGGACAGACGTCGACGCAGTTCATGATCGTATGGCAACGGAACAGGCGGTACGGATCTTCCAGGTTGTCCAGACGCTCGCCGGTGGCTTCGTCGCGGCTGTCGGCGATGAAACGGTAGGCTTGCAGCAGGCCGGCCGGGCCGACGAACTTGTCCGGATTCCACCAAAACGACGGGCAGGAAGTGGAACAGCACGCGCACAGGATGCACTCGTACAGACCGTCCAGCTCTTCGCGCGCCTCGGGCGACTGCAGGCGCTCTTTTTCGGGCGGCGGCGTGTCGTTGATGAGGTACGGGCGGATCGAGTGGTACTGGTTGAAGAAGTGCGTCATGTCCACGATCAGGTCGCGGATGACCGGCAGACCGGGCAACGGACGCAGCACGATCGGTTCCTTCAGTTCGCGCAGGTTCGTCGTGCAGGCCAGACCGTTCTTGCCGTTGATGTTCATGGCGTCGGAACCGCACACGCCTTCACGGCACGAGCGGCGCAGGGCCAGGCTGTCATCGACGTCGTTCTTGATGCGCACCAGCGCATCGAGCAGCATCTTGTCGGTGGGCTGGAGTTCGACGTCCAGCTTCTGCATGTAGGGACGCTCGTCCTTGTCCGGATCGTAGCGGTAGATTTCGAACTTGACGATTCTCTTGGTGCTCATAATGGGCTCAATCCGGACTTAGAAGGTACGCGCCTTGGGCGGGAAGGATTCGACCGTCAGCGGCTTCATCTGAACAGGCTTGTAATCCAGGCGGCTGCCTTCGGAGTACCACAGCGTGTGCTTCAGCCAGTTCTCGTCGTCGCGCGTCGGGTGATCGTCCAGCGCGTGCGCGCCGCGGCTTTCGGTGCGGGCGGCGGCCGACTTGATCGTGGCGCGTGCCACTTCGGTCATATTCGCCAGTTCCAGCGCCTCGACGCGGGCGGTGTTGAACACCTTGGACTTGTCCTTGAAGTAGATGCTGTCGGCTTGCTTGGCCAGGTCTTCGATCTGACCGACGCCTTCGTTCAACAGCTCCAGCGTGCGGAACACGCCGCAGTGGCGCTGCATCGAGAAGCGGATGGCGTTGCCGATGTCTTGCGTCTTTTCGCCGGACGTACGCGATTCCAGCTTGTTGATGCGGTCCAGCGAGAACTCGACGGCCTGTTGCGGCAGGTCCTGGTGCGCGCGCTGGCGCTCCGGATGCGAGTTCACGATGTGGTTGCCGGTGGCGCGGCCGAACACGATCAGGTCGAGCAGCGAGTTCGTGCCCAGGCGGTTTGCGCCGTGGACCGAGACCGCGGCGCACTCGCCGATGGCGTACAGGCCGTTGACGATCTTGTTCTCGCCGTTTTCACGCGTGAGCACCTGGCCGTGGTAGTTGGCCGGGATGCCGCCCATCTGGTAGTGGATGGTCGGGACGACGGGGATCGGTTCCTTGATCGGATCCACGTTGCCGAACTTGATGGCGATTTCGCGGATCGAGGGCAGGCGCTTGTTGATGACGTCGGCGCCCAGGTGATCGAGCTTGAGCACCACGTAGCTGCCGTCCGGACCGCAACCGCGGCCTTCCTTGATTTCCTGGTCCATCGAGCGCGACACGAAGTCGCGCGGCGCCAGATCCTTCAGCGTGGGCGCATAGCGCTCCATGAAGCGTTCGCCATCCTTGTTCAGCAGGATGCCGCCTTCGCCGCGCACGCCTTCCGTGATCAGCACGCCCGCGCCGGCCACGCCGGTCGGGTGGAACTGCCAGAATTCCATGTCCTGCAGCGGGATGCCGGCACGGGCAGCCATGCCCAGGCCGTCGCCGGTGTTGATGAACGCGTTGGTGGAAGCGGCCCAGATACGGCCCGCGCCGCCGGTCGCCAGCACCGTGGTCTTGGCTTCCAGGATGTAGATTTCGCCCGTTTCCATTTCGAGGGCGGTCACGCCCACGACGTCGCCGGCTTCGTTGCGCAGCAGGTCCAGCGCCATCCATTCGACGAAGAACTGGGTGCGCGCGGCAACGTTGCGCTGGTACAGGGTGTGCAGCAGGGCGTGGCCGGTACGGTCGGCAGCGGCACAGGCGCGCTGGACCGGCTTTTCGCCGAAGTTGGCGGTGTGGCCGCCGAACGGACGCTGGTAGATCGTGCCGTCGGGGTTGCGGTCGAACGGCATGCCGAAGTGCTCGAGCTCGTACACGGCGTTCGGTGCTTCACGGCACATGAATTCGATGGCGTCCTGGTCGCCCAGCCAGTCCGAACCCTTGACGGTGTCGTACATGTGCCAGTACCAGTTGTCTTCGCTCATGTTGCCCAGCGAGGCGCTCACGCCGCCTTGTGCGGCCACGGTGTGCGAACGCGTGGGGAACACTTTGGAGAGCACCGCAACGGACAGGCCCGCTTGGGACAGTTGCAGCGAACAACGCATGCCGGCTCCGCCGGCGCCCACGACCACCACATCAAACTGGCGGCGCGGCAGGGATTTCAGGACAGAGACCACGGCTTAAATGCTCCAGAGGATTTGCGCGAAGTAAACGACCGAACCGACCAGCCAGAGGATCGTCAGCACTTGCATCAGCAGGCGCACGCCCACCGACTTGACGTAGTCCATCCAGATGTCGCGCACGCCAATCCAGGCATGCCAGGCCAGCGCAATGAATGCGAGGGTGGCCAGGATCTGGCCAACCGGAAGAACGCCCACGTAGAAATTGAACAGCGCGGTCCAGTGTTCGTACGTGAAGGCCGGCATCATCAGGATGCCGATGAGCAGCACCAGCGTGTACACGGCCATGATGACGGCGGTGATGCGCTGGATGATGAAATCCATGACGCCATAGTGCGCGCCGACGACCAGGCGCTTGGGTCCGTAGTTTTTAGCGGCGGCCATTTACAGCACTCCGAACAGTTTGAGAGCGAACACCAGGGTCAGCGCGAGGCTGACGCCGAACACCACGCCGGCGCTCTTCTTGGAGGACTGCTTGTCGATGCCGATGTGCAGATCCAGGAGCAGGTACCGGATGCCCGCACAGAAGTGATGCAGGTAGCCCCAGACGAGGACGAGGAAAACGAGCTTGACGATCGGGTTGCCGGCGTACGCGGCCACGGCGGCGAACGTCTGCGGTGCGGCCACGCTGGCCGCGAAGAGCGGCAGAATGACCAAGGGAAGACAGAGGAACAACAACGCGCCGCTTACGCGGTGCAGAATGGACAGCTTGCCGGCCAGGGGCAGGCGGTAACTGGCAATTTGCGCAATACCAATATTGCGAAACTGCGGACGTGGCTTGGCAGCGGTGTCGGACATGACGGCCTCGGTGTTTCGGAACTAGGGAATCGTTACGGCTAAATCGCCGCGGCCCTTGCGGGCAAACGCGGTATTTTCGCCCAGAGACGGGTTGGTATCAAATCGTAGGTAAAAAGCTCATCAATTCAGACTATTGCGGTAGTGGTATCGATCGGTCAAGTACAACCCCCGGCGGATTTCCATGGGGCGGTCACCGTATGTGTAAGACACCCGGTCTACCTGCAACAACGGCGTGCCGGCGGCAACATTAAGCAGCGTACAGACTTCAGCCGGCGCGGCGACCGCGCGCAGCTTCTCGTCCGCACGCACCATGCTGACGCCGAACTCGGATTCAAAAAGGCCATAGAGCGGCGCCTTGTTGGCGGTCAGCAGCTCAAGGGTGAGACCACGGAATATGGAACCGGGGAGCCAGATGTCGTCCAGCACGGTCGGTGTCTGCCCCATGGACAGCAGGCGGCGGATCATGACGACGGTCTCGCCGGCGCGCAAGTCCAGCGCGCGGGCGATTTCGGCGGGCGCGCGGGTGCGGCGGCATTCCAGGATGCGGCTTTCGGCGCGGCCGGCCTCGCCCTCTTCGTCGGGGGCCAGGCGCAGGAAACGGTAGCGCACGCGGGCTTCGTGGTGGGTGGCGACAAAAGTGCCCTTGCCCTGGCGGCGCAGCAGCATGTGCTCGGCGGCCAGCTCATCGACCGCCTTGCGCACCGTGCCCTGGCTCACCTGAAAACGGGCGGCCAGATCGATTTCGCTGGGGATGAGCTCGCCGGGCTTCCATTCGCCGCGTTCGAGGCTTTGGACAAGCAGATCCTTGATCTGGCGGTAGAGCGGACTGAAAGCGGCTCCCTCGCCCGTTGGACGGGCGGCGCGATTGCGTAAGGAGGTTTCGGGCCTAGGCTCTGCCATGGATCTTCTTGAAAGTGTCATGTTTATCCGGATGAATGAGAAGGCAGCACCAAGGGATGCGGACTCATCCGTATGCGCTGCTGCCGCCGGCCTTATGGCTTGATACAGGCGCGCGGCCCAGTGGGCCGCGGCGCATTCGAATAAACGCTCTATTGTGGCATATCGGGAGGCGAGCTGTCCAACGTCTTATGTCTTATATAAGATAGAAGATCAATTGACGCTTACGTTAATTCGATCTAGGATTCAAAGCTGTCCGCGCGACGCGCAGCGCCCCTGGCGGCCGCTTGTTACCGCGCCCAACGATTACACTGATTGGTGAGATTTTTTTCTCGCCAAACCATTACGGAGAACGTCCATGTCCAAGCCTGCCTTGCGTGTCGCCGTCACCGGCGCCGCCGGCCAAATCGGTTACGCACTGCTATTCCGCATCGCCTCGGGCGAAATGCTGGGTAAAGATCAACCCGTCATCCTGCAACTGCTGGAAATCCCCGACGAGAAAGCGCAAAAGGCCCTGAAGGGCGTCATCATGGAACTGGATGACTGCGCCTTCCCGCTGCTGCAGGAAGTCACCGCGCACAGCGACCCGCGCACCGCCTTCAAGGACGCCGACGTGGCCCTGCTGGTTGGCGCCCGCCCGCGCGGCCCGGGCATGGAACGCAAGGACCTGCTGTCCGTCAACGCACAGATCTTCACGGCTCAGGGCAAGGCCCTGAACGACGTCGCCAGCCGCAACGTCAAGGTCCTGGTCGTCGGCAACCCTGCCAACACCAATGCCTACATCGCCATGAAGTCGGCGCCGGACCTGCCCGCCAAGAACTTCACCGCCATGCTGCGCCTGGACCACAACCGCGCCCTGTCGCAACTGGCCGCCAAGTCTGGCAAGGCCGTCGCCGACATCGAAAAGCTGGTCGTGTGGGGCAACCACTCGCCCACGATGTACCCCGACTTCCGCTTCGCCACCGTCGGCGGCGAATCGCTGTCCAAGCTGATCAACGACGACGCCTGGAACCGCGACACGTTCATCCCCACGGTGGGCAAGCGCGGCGCCGCCATCATCGAAGCCCGTGGCCTGTCCTCGGCCGCTTCGGCCGCCAACGCCGCCATCGACCACGTCCGTGACTGGGTCCTGGGCAGCAACGGCAAGTGGGTCACGATGGGCATCCCGTCGGACGGCTCCTACGGCATCCCCGAAGGCATCATCTACGGCGTGCCGGTCACGACCGAAAACGGCGAATACAAGCGCGTCGAAGGCCTGGAGATCGACGCCTTCTCGCGTGAGCGCCTGGACTTCACGCTGAAAGAGCTCCTCGAAGAGCGCGACGGCGTCAAGGACCTGCTGAAGTAAGCAGCGCGCAGTAAAAGGATTGGGCCCGTTCATGCGGGCCCAATCCTTAAGCGGGACCGCATTGCGCGCGGCAGCTGAAGTGCCGCACCGCAGTACCGCATTCAATACCGCAATACCGTGAAATACACCTGTCTCTTCGCTCACCCGCGAAAGATCTTGCCGCAGGGATTGTCGCGCAGGGGACAGATTTATTTTTCGGACCCGCGATAAGGTCGTGGGCTACCAAGAACAGGAGACAACCATGGCCAGACCCGAATCGCCCGGCGCCCTCTTTCGCCGCGCGCTCGCCGAAGAGAATCCGCTGCAGATCATCGGCGCCATCAACGCGAACCACGCCCTCTTGGCCAAGCGCGCCGGCTATCGCGCCATCTACCTGTCCGGCGGCGGCGTCGCGGCCGGCTCGCTGGGTCTGCCGGACCTGGGCATCAACACGATGGATGACGTCCTGACCGACGTTCGCCGCATCACCGACGTGTGCGATGTGCCGCTGCTGGTCGACATCGACACCGGCTTCGGCCCGTCGGCGTTCAACATCGCCCGCACCGTCAAAAGCCTGATCAAGTTCGGCGCGGCCGCCTGCCACATCGAGGACCAGGTCGGCGCCAAGCGGTGCGGCCATCGGCCCGGCAAGGAAATCGTCACCACCGAGGAAATGGCCGACCGCGTGAAGGCCGCCGCCGACGCGCGCACCGACAGCGATTTCTACCTGATCGCCCGCACCGACGCCATCGCCTCGCACGGCGTGGACGCGGCCATCGAACGCGCGCTGGCGTGCGTGGAAGCCGGCGCCGACGCGATCTTCGCCGAAGCCGCCTACGACCTGCCGACCTACGACCGCTTCGTGAAGGCCGTCAAGGTGCCGGTGCTGGCCAACATCACGGAATTCGGCAAGACGCCGCTCTTCTCCGTCGAGGAACTGAAGAGCGTCGGCGTGGGCATGGTGCTCTATCCGCTGTCGGCCTTCCGCGCCATGAACAAGGCCGCCGAGGCCGTCTACACCGCGATCCGCCGCGACGGCCACCAGAAGAACGTCGTCGACCTGATGCAGACGCGCGAAGAACTGTACGACCGCATCGGCTATCACGAATTCGAATCCAGGCTGGACGCGCTCTTCCAGAAGGGCAAGGCCTAGTTGCGCAACGTCAGGCGCGCGCCGCGGCAGACCCGCGGCGGCGCCCGCCCCCATTGCATCTTCCATCGCGTAAGGAAAGGAGTAGAGACATGAGCACGGCTCCCAAGAAGCAAGAAGCCAAATCGGACGCCAAGCCGGAAGAAAAAGCCGGTTTCAAGCCCAAGAAGTCGGTTGCGCTGTCCGGCGTGGTCGCGGGCAACACCGCACTGTGCACCGTCGGCCGCAGCGGCAACGACCTGCACTATCGCGGCTACGACATCCTGGACATCGCCGATACCAGCGAGTTCGAGGAAATCGCCCACTTGCTCGTCCATGGCAAGCTGCCCAACAAGGCCGAACTGAAAGCCTACAAGGAAAAGCTGCGCAGCCTGCGCGGCCTGCCCGCGCAATTGCAGGTCGCCCTGGAAGCCCTGCCCGCCGCCAGCCATCCGATGGACGTGATGCGCACGGCCGTGTCGGTGCTGGGCTGCGTGCTGCCTGAAAAGGACGACCACAACACCCCGGGCGCGCGCGACATCGCCGACCGCCTGATGGCCAACCTGGGATCGGCCCTGCTCTACTGGTACCACTACAGCCACAACGGCCGCGTCATCGACGTGCAGACGGACGACGACAGCATCGGCGGCCACTTCCTGCACCTCTTGCATGGCGAAAAGCCCAGCGACGAATGGGTCAAGGCGATGCACATCTCGCTGAACCTGTACGCCGAGCACGAATTCAACGCCTCGACGTTCACGGCCCGCGTCATTGCCGGCACGGGTTCGGACATGTTCTCGGCCATCTCGGGCGCCATCGGCGCACTGCGCGGCCCCAAGCACGGCGGCGCCAACGAAGTCGCATTCGAAGTCCAGAAGCGCTACGAAACGCCGGACGAAGCCGAGGCCGACATCCGCCGCCGCGTGGAAGCCAAGGAAGTCATCATCGGCTTCGGTCACCCGGTCTACACGGTTTCCGACCCGCGCAACAAGGTCATCAAGGACGTCGCCAAGAAGCTGTCCAAGAAGGCCGGCACGACCAAGATGTTCGACATCGCCGAACGCCTGGAAACGGTCATGTGGGACGTCAAGAAGATGTTCCCCAACCTGGACTGGTTCTCGGCTGTCAGCTATCACATGATGGGCGTGCCCACCGCCATGTTCACCCCGCTGTTCGTCATCGCGCGCACCGCGGGCTGGTCGGCCCACATCATCGAGCAACGCATCGACAACAAGATCATCCGTCCCACCGCCAATTACGTGGGCCCGGAAGACCAGAAGTTCGTGCCCATCGACAAGCGCAAGTAAAGCCAAGCGGAAGTAAAACCGATCAAGGGCGCGGCATGGCCACCTGTATTCACTTTTCCGAAGAGGTACTGCTATGTCTGCCCCGATCTCGAACGTCCGCCCCGAACCCGACCAGGTCCTGGCCGATATCGCGGACTACGTGCTCAACTACGAAGTCCGCAGCGATCTGGCGTACGAGACCGCGCGCAACTGCCTGATCGACACGCTGGGCTGCGGCCTGGAAGCGCTGGAATATCCGGCGTGCAGGAAGCTGCTGGGTCCGGTCGTGCCGGGCACCGTAGTGCCGCAAGGCGCCAAGGTGCCCGGCACGCAGTTCCAGCTTGACCCGGTCCAGGCGGCGTTCAACATCGGCACGATGATCCGCTGGCTGGATTTCAACGACACCTGGCTCGCGGCCGAATGGGGCCACCCGTCCGACAACCTGGGCGGCATCCTTGCCACAGCCGACTGGCTGTCGCGCACGGCGGTCGCGGCGGGCAAGCCGCCCCTGTCCATGCGCGACGTGCTGACCGGCATGATCAAGGCTCACGAAATCCAGGGCTGCATCGCGCTGGAAAACTCCTTCAACAAGGTCGGCCTGGACCACGTCGTGCTGGTCAAGGTGGCGTCCACCGCCGTCGTCGCGCAGATGCTGGGCCTGACCCGTGACGAAGTGATCAACGCGGTGTCGCTTGCCTGGGTCGACGGCCAGAGCCTGCGCACCTATCGACACGCCCCCAACACCGGCAGCCGCAAGAGCTGGGCGGCCGGCGATGCCACCAGCCGCGCGGTGCGTCTGGCGCTGATCGCGCGCACCGGCGAAATGGGTTATCCGTCGGTGCTGACCGCCAAGACCTGGGGCTTTTACGACGTGCTTTTCAAGGGGCAGCCGTTCAAGTTCCAGCGGCCTTATGGCAGCTACGTGATGGAAAACGTGCTGTTCAAGATTTCCTTTCCCGCTGAATTTCACGCGCAGACCGCCGTGGAATGCGCCATGCAGCTCCACGGTCTCCTCAAGTCCCTGGGTAAAAGCGCCGACGACATCAAGCAGATCCGGATCCGCACGCACGAGGCGTGCATCCGCATCATCGACAAGAAGGGACCGCTGAACAATCCTGCCGACCGTGACCACTGCATTCAGTACATGGTGGCCGTTCCGGTGCTGTTCGGGCGCCTGACCGCGGGCGACTACGAAGACGAGATCGCGCAGGATCCGCGCATCGACGCGCTGCGCGCCAAGATCGTCTGCATCGAAGACCCCGCGTTCACGAGCGATTATCACAACCCCGCCAAGCGCTCGATCGCCAACGCACTGACCGTGCAGTTCAACGACGGCTCGGCGCTGGATGAAATCGTCTGCGAATACCCCATCGGCCACAAGCGCCGCCGCGCCGACGGCATTCCGCTGCTGGAGGCCAAATTCCGCACCAACCTGGCCCGTGTGTTTCCACCGCGTCAGCAGCAGCGCATCTTGGCGGCGTCGCTGGATCAGGAGACGCTGGAAGCGATGCCGGTCCACGAATATATGGATTTGTACGTGATCTAAGGGCGTCCGGCTGACGGGAGGTGTAAACGGCAGGCGTCTGCGGCTCACACCGGCGCGCATACAATGCGGCTTTCCTCCATCGGATCGCGCCATGGCCATGCTCTGGGTCAAGACCTTTCACATCGTCTTCATCGCTTCCTGGTTTGCCGGATTGTTTTATCTGCCGCGCATCTTCGTGAATCTGGCGCAGACCTCGGACTCTGCTGTCCAGGAAACGCTGCTCGGCATGGCGCGCCGCCTGTACCGCTTCACCACCATCCTGGCGGTCGTGGCCATCATTTTCGGAATGTGGCTGTACGTGGGTTACCGCATCGGCGTGGGCCCGGGCAATGGCTGGATGCACGCCAAGCTCTTTTTCGTGCTGCTCGTCATCGGCTACCATCACGCCTGTGGCCTCATGCTGCGCAAGTTCGAACAGGGTAAGAACACCCGTTCGCACAAGTTCTATCGCTGGTTCAACGAAGTTCCCGTCTTGCTGCTCTTGGTGGTGGTGGCGCTGGTCGTCGTCAAACCCTTCTGATACCCCTACCTTTGCACATTCGCCAGGATTCGTATGTCCTCTGATGAACAGGACCGCCCGCGCAAGACGCTGACGATCAAGAAAACGGCCCGCGACGCCCAAGCCGAGGGCGCTGCCAAACGCACCCGCACCGGCGCCCGCGCGCGCCTGGTCGCGCAGATCGAGCGCGCCCGCGACAACACCGAACGCCAGAAGGACCCCGAGGGCTACCAGCGGCGCCAGGAAGAAGAGGCCCGCAGCGCCCGCAGGCCGTCCGGCGCGGGCCGCGATGCGCCCGCCCGTGGCACGTCGCCGCGTTCGGGGCAGTCGCGGTCTGGTCAGTCACGCCCCGGGCAGGCCGAGCGCGGCCAGTACGACCGCGGTCCGTCCGACCGTAGCCCGTACGACCGTGGTCCTTCCGATCGCGGCCAATCCGACCGTCCCTCGGCGCGCCGTGGCGCTTCGGACCGCACCCGCGCGGACGACACCCGCCGTGGCGACGGCCGCCGTGACGACGGCCGCCGCGATGACAGCCGCCGCGATGACGCACCCGGCCCGCGCGCCGGCCGCACGCCGCAGCGCGCGCCGCGCTTGCGTGACGACCAGTACATTGCCCCGGCAACGCCGGCCGGCCGTTTCTACGATCCGTTCGAAGACGACGGCCCCGCCTTCGAATTCGCGCAAGAGCCCGACCACACCGCAGCATCCGACGACGCGCAGCAATCCGATTTCGCGCACGAAGCCGATGCAGATCACGACTGGGATGCCCCGCGCGAGCGCGCCGCCCCCCGCGTCGATGTCCGCAGCCGCCGTCCCCGCGAGCCGCGTCAAGCTGAGACCTTCACCGTCTTCGCCCCCTGCCCCCAAGGCCTGGAAGAAGCGCTGACCGCCGAAATGCAGGCCCTCGGCTACGAAGATGCCAAGGCAGGCCGGGCCGGCTGTTCGTTCACGTCGGACTGGTCCGGCATCCAGCGCGCCAACCTGTACTCGCGTCTGGCGACCCGCATCCTAGTGCAGGTGGCGCACGCCGAGATCTCGCACGAAGACGACATCCTGGATCTGGCCCGCGATACGCCCTGGGAACGCTGGTTCGGCGCCGAACAGACGCTGCGCGTGGACACCTCGGCCATCAAGAGCCCGGTGCAGAGCCTGCAGTACTGCAACCTGCGCGCGAAGGACGGCATCTGCGACCGCCTGCGCGAACTCGAAGGCGAACGTCCCAGCATCGACACGGTACGCCCCGATGCACGCGTGCACCTTTTCCTGACGGGTCACACGGCCACGCTGTACCTGGACACGTCGGGCGAATCCCTGTTCAAGCGCGGCTGGCGCCTGGACAAGGGCGAGGCGCCACTGCGCGAAAACCTGGCCGCCGGCATGCTGGCGCTGGCGGGCTGGGATCCGGCGGCGCCCCTGCTGGATCCTTTCTGCGGCTCCGGCACGATTCTGATCGAAGCGGCCTGGATCGCGCTGGGCGTGCCCCCGGGCATCTCGCGCCCGTTCGGTTTCGAACGTCTGCGTGACCACGATGCGTACCGCTGGCGCGACCTGAAGGAAGACGCCCGCGCCCGCATCCTGCCGCAGCTGGACGCACCGCTGGTCGGCTACGACCTCAATCCCCTGGCCATCGAATACGCCCGCAACAACGCCGAGCGCGCCTGGCTGACGGCCGACTCGATCCGTTTTGAAGTGGGCGACGCCCGCGACGTGACGGCGCCCGCCGACCACGGCTGGATCGTCACCAACCCGCCTTACGGCGAGCGCATGGGCGCGGAGCAGGACGCCGACCTGTGGCGCGACTGGGCCACCTGCCTGAAGCGCAATTTCGCGGGATGGGAGCTGCACGTCATCACCAGCGACCTGACGCTGCCCAACCAGATGCGCTTGAAGCCCAAGCGGCGCGTCCCCTTGCACAACGGCGCGCTCGATTGCCGCCTGTTCGGCTTCGAGCTGGTGGCCGCCGGCTACCGCGACGCCTGAGCGCGTTCTGCCCCCCCCGTGCGGCACACGCCGCCGGGGCGCCCCTTCCTTGATTCCGCCAGCATCCCACGTTGTAAAAGCGCCGCAACATGCGGCGCCTATCTTTGCTTATGGTGCCCGGCCGCGCGGTTTTGGGGCATCATCAGCACCAAGGTGTTGCCAGGTTGCACCAGCTTGAATCGGCCTCTTGCATAGTTTCAGGGTAAACCCCTATAATCCGGGTTATCCCTAGTAGCAAACAACTGTGCAAGCCCGTGGAGGCTATTGTGATCAACCCGAACAACACCATTCGCCTGACCGACGAACTCGAGCGTCAACTGATGCTCCAGGCTATCGAAGAACAATTCCGCCCGCATCCGATGCGGGCGTTGGCTGCAGGCCTGCGCAAGCTGGCCCACGGCATCAAGGCTCTGGCCGGCAAGACGAGCGCCAAGAGCGCGCATTCCGCTGCCTAAGCTGGGCTCAGGCCTTCGGGCCTAACGATTTTCCCCTTGGGGGCTGCATAGCCCCTTTTATAGACCCGCCCTCACCGGCGGGTTTTTTTTTCGCGAAACGTGGGGGCAACAATTTATGGATAATACGCGTCCATGAATGACGCCCACCTCGACGAGACGCCCAATCGGCTGCGCCGGTTTGCCTGCATGATGTACGAAGCCGTCCTGCTGTTCGGCGTCGTGTTCCTCGCGGGTTACCTGCTGGATACCCTCACCCAAAGCCGCAACGCATTGGAATTGCGGGCCGCCCGGCAGGCGTGGCTGTTCGTGGCGATCGGCGCCTACTTCGTGCTGTGCTGGCGCCGCCGCGGCCAGACGCTGCCCATGAAGACCTGGAACATCCGGCTGGTGGACCGAAACGGCAACACGCCGTCGACCGGCCTGCTGATCCTGCGCTACATCCTGGCCTGGCCGCTGGTGCTGGCAGGCGCCGCCGTGGTCTGGGGCGCGGCGCTGGCCACCGGTTGGCCGTCCGTGGATATGTTCATCGTGGCGGCCCCCTTTGCCATCTTCATCTGGTCATGGTTCGACCCGGACGGTCAGTTCCTGCACGACCGGATCCTGGGCACGCGCCTGCGCAACGCGCCGCAGGCCAAGAAAGCGCGCTGACCGGCACGCTCGGCGGCGCGCGGCCGGTATCGCCGTTTGATGCTTGCCAAGCCGCCCGCTATTTCGCTCGCCTGTTCAGAAAGATGACAGCCGCACGCCCGGACAATGAGGCCCCATTTAATTTACGGCTTCATTCTCACCATGCGCGCATTCCTTTCCCGCCTGTCGCTGGCCCTCGCCAGCGCGCTGTTGTTCCTGCACGCAGGCGCGTCCGCCCAAAACGCATCGGCCCAGCAGGAAATCGAAGCGGCTTCCAAGGCCGCCTTCGCCGCCGCCCGGCAAGGGCCGACCGACGTGACACTGGGCGACCAGGCCACGCTGAAGCTGCCCCAGAACATGTTTTTCGTGCCGCGCCCGCAGGCCGACCGGTTGATGCAGGCCTATGGCAACGGCAAGGATCCTTCCCTGCTGGGCGTAGTAATGCCCAAGAGCGACGACGAGGATTGGGTCGTCACTGTCAATTTCGACAAGGCCGGCTACATCAAGGACGACGACGCCCGCAACTGGAACGTGAACGAACTGCTGGACAGTCTGCGTGAAGGCACCGAGGCGTCCAACGAGGAACGCAAGAAGCGCGGCTTTCCGGAGCTGACGGTGGGCGGCTGGGTGGAGGCGCCCAAGTACGACAGCAATACGCAGCGCCTGGTCTGGTCGGTGGCCGCCAAGCACAAGGACGCCGCCGCGGAGGAAGACGCCACGGTCAACTACAACACCTACGCGCTGGGCCGCGACGGCTACATCACCCTGGACCTGATCACCGAAAAGAACAAAGTGCCCACGGACAAGGCCGCCGTGCTGGCGCTGCTGGACAACCTGCACTACGTGGAAGGCAAGCGCTACGCCGATTTCGATGCCTCGAGCGACAAGGTCGCCGAGTATGGCCTGGCGGCTCTGGTGGCGGGCGTCGCCGCCAAGAAGCTCGGTCTGTTCGCGGTGATCGCGGCTTTCCTGGCCAAGTTCGCCAAGGTCGGCATCCTGGCCGCGGCAGCGCTGGGCGGCGGGTTGTGGAAGCGCCTGAAGGGCAAGAAGGCCACCGGGCAGTCCTGATCCGCTGGACGGGTGGTGCGTGCGCCTGCCTGGCCGCGCGCGCCGTCACAACCGCGTCATGGATTCGTCACGCGCGCGTCATCGGTAGGTGGTCTCATTCTCAAGCATGACCACAGCCCACAGGGAAGCGACCGTGAACGAGATCCAACCGACGCACTGGCGCGCCCTGTGGATTTCCGATATTCACCTGGGCACTGCCGGGTGCAAGGCGGAATTCCTGCTCGATTTTCTGGATCACAACGACTCGGACACGCTGTACCTGGTCGGGGACATCGTCGATGGCTGGCAGTTGCGCAAGCACTGGCACTGGCCCCGCGCGCACAACGACGTGATCCAGCGCATCCTGCGCAAAGCCCGCAATGGCACCCGCGTGGTGTTCATCCCGGGCAACCATGACGAATTCGCCCGCGAGTTCGCCGGATTCGCCTTTGGCGACATCGAGGTCCTGGACGAGGACGTGCACGTCACGGCCAAGGGGCTGCGGCTGCTGGTGCTGCACGGGGACCAGTTCGACGGCGTCATCCAGCACAGCCGCTGGCTGGCGCACCTGGGCGATGGGCTCTACCAGTTTGCGTTGTGGGTCAACCACCATTTCAACCGCCTGCGCCACCGGCTGGGCATGCATTACTGGTCGCTGTCCCAGTACCTGAAGCACAAGGTCAAGAACGCGGTGTCGTTCATCACCGACTTCGAGGAGGCGCTGGCCGGCGAAGCCCGGCGGCGTGGGCTGGACGGCGTGGTCTGCGGCCACATCCACAAGCCCGAACTGCGCGACGTGAGCGGCATCCTGTACTGCAACGACGGCGACTGGGTCGAAAGCCTGTCGGCGCTGGCAGAAACGCACGATGGCCAGCTCCAGCTTCTGGACTGGGCGGTGCTGCAGGCCGAACGCCAGCGCGACCCGGCCAACCGCCCGCCGCGGTCCCTGACGCTGCCCGCCCTGCCCTCCGCACTGCGCCGGCAAGGCAAGCATCCGTGATAACCCGTATGCGTCCCCGTTACGCAACGGGGATATTGCAGTTCACGCCCCTCTAGGTCATGCTTGCACCTGAGTAACGGGCGATATGACCCGTTCACGCCGCAACATGCTTACAACATAGGGCCATGAACGACCAATATCAGGCGCTCTACCAATCATTCCGCTGGCTGGTGCCCACCCAGTTCAACATTGCGGAAGCGTGCTGCCACCGCTGGGCATCCAGCAGTCCGGATGCGCGGCGCATTGCCATCTACTACGAAGATGAGTCCGGCAACCGCGAGGTCTGGACCTTCGCCCGCCTGGCGGAAGCCGCCAATCAGCTCGCCAACGGCCTGGTGAAAATGGGCGTGGGCAAGGGCGACCGGGTCGGTGTGGTTTTGGGGCAACGCCCGGAAACCGTGGTCGCTCATATGGCCATCTACAGCGTCGGCGCGGTGGTCCTGCCCCTGTCGGCGCTCTTCGGCCCCGAAGCGCTGCAAAGCCGCCTGTGCGATGCCGAAGCCCGCGTCGCCATCGTCGACCACGCCTCCAGCGCCAATTTGCTGGCCGTCACCGAACACTGTCCCGCCCTGCAGCAGGTCATCGGCATCGGCTTCGCCGACGAACGTGTGCTGCCATGGCGCAGCCTGCTGGCCCGCCAACCCAACGAATTCAAGGCCGTGCAGACCCGTTCGTCGGATCCGGCCATCCTGCTTTACACCTCCGGCACCACCGGCGCCCCGAAGGGCGCGCTGCTGCCCCACAGCGTGCTGATCGGCAACCTGCCGGGCTTTGTCGCCTCGCAGGACTGGTTTCCCAAGCCCGCCGACGTGTTCTGGTCGCCAGCCGACTGGGCCTGGACAGGCGGCATGATGGACGCCCTGCTGCCCACGCTGTATTTCGGCCACCCCATCGTAGGCACGCGCGGACGCTTCTCCGTGGAACGCGCCTTCGAGCTGCTGGAACGTTATCAGGTCACCAATACGTTCCTCTTCCCCACCGCGCTGAAGATGATGATGAAAGCGGTGCCAGAGCCCCGCCAGCGTTACCAGCTTGCCTTGCGCTCCATCATGAGCGCCGGCGAAAGCGTGGGCGAGACGGTGTTCGATTGGTGCCGAACGGCGCTGGGCGTGACGCCCAACGAAATGTTCGGCCAGACCGAAATGAACTACGTGGTGGGCAACAGCAACAAACGCTGGCCCGCCAAACCCGGCTCGATGGGCCGCCCGTATCCCGGCCACAACGTGGCGGTGCTGGACGACGACGGCACGCCGGTCGCGCCGGGCGCCACGGGCGAGATCGCGGTCAACCGGCTGGACATCCACGGCTTTCCGGACCCGGTCATGTTCCTGGGTTACTGGCGCAACGAGGCCGCCACGCTGGCCAAGTTCAAGGGCGACTGGTGCCTGACGGGCGACCTCGCCACCGTCGATGAGGACGGCTACCTTTGGTATGCGGGCCGCGCCGACGACGTTTTCAAGTCGGCCGGCTACCGGATCGGCCCGGGTGAAATCGAAAGCTGCCTGGTTGGCCACCCGGCCGTGGCCAATGCCGCCGTGGTGCCCAAGCCGGACGCCGAGCGCGGGGCGGTGGTCAAGGCCTTTGTGGTGCTGACGCCGGAATTTGCCCTCCGGGACAGAGGCGAAATCACCGAAAACCTTCAGGAGCACGTGCGCGAGCGCCTGGCGCCGTACGAATACCCGAAGGAAATCGAATACGTGGACGAACTGCCCATGACCACCACGGGCAAGATCCAGCGGCGCATCCTGCGCGAGCGTGAAGCAGAACGCGCGCAGGCCAGCGCGCCCCAGACCGACGTTGGCGCGCCCGTTGCCGCCCCGGCGCGGCAAACGGAGACCTAGGCATGGCCATTTACCAGCTCAACGACCTGATCCCCCGCATCGACCCGCAGGCCTACGTGGCCGACAGCGCCGACCTCATCGGCAACGTCACGCTGGAAGCCGGCGTCAGCATCTGGTCGCATGTATCGATCCGCGCCGACAACGACGCCATCCTGATCCGCGAAGGCACCAACATCCAGGAATCCAGCGTCCTGCACGTCGACGCGGGCTGTCCCATGACCATCGGCCCGAACGTCACCGTCGGCCACCAGGCCATGCTGCACGGCTGCACCATCCACGAAGGGGCGCTGGTCGGCATGCAGGCGATCGTCCTGAACAACGCCGTCATCGGCCGCAACTGCCTGATCGGCGCCGGGGCGATCATCCCCGAAGACCGGGTCATTCCGGACAATTCGCTGGTCATCGGCATTGGCAAGATCGTGCGGGAGCTTTCCGCCGAGGAAATCGCCAACATGCACAAGAACACCGCCCATTACGTGGCGCGCGGCCAACAGTACAAGACGGCCCTGAAACGCATCGGCTGACGGCTCCCCCGAGGGCCCCCGCAAGTGCCCCAACCCCTGCTGCCAGCAGGGGGAATACCCCCCCGCGATCGGCTAACATTCCGCTATGACCGATCAGCTCAAAAAATACCTTACCGAAGACCGCAGCGTCCGCGTCCAAGCGGTGCGCCTGTCTGACACGTGGAAGGCCGTCCAGGCCAACCACGATTACCCGCCCGCCATCACCGATCTGCTGGGTGAATTGGTGGCGGCATCCACCCTGCTCGCCGCCAACATCAAGTTCGATGGCTCGCTGGTGCTGCAGATCCAGGGCGACGGCCCCATCGCCCTGCTGGTGGTGGAATGCCGCTCGGACCTCAGCCTGCGCGCCACCGTCAAGATGCGCGAAGGCCACGACGTGCCCAGCACCGGCGACATGCAAAGCCTATTGAACCCCGGCGGCAATGGACGCTTCATCGTGGTGCTGGACCCGCAGCGCAAGCTGCCCGGCCAGCAGGCCTACCAAGGCATCGTGCCGCTCGAAGGCGATACCGTCGCCGAAGCCCTGCAACACTACATGAAGGCCTCGGAGCAACTGGATACGCGCCTGTGGCTGTCGGCCGACGCCGACCACGCGGCCGGCATGCTGCTGCAGCGCCTGCCGCACCACGGCGGCGGCGAGACCGACCGCGCCCTGACCGAACAGGTGGCCGCCGAGACCTGGGAACGCATCAACGCCCTGGCCGGCACGCTTAAGCGCGACGAGATCCTGGCCACCGACATCGACACGCTCATCCATCGCCTGTTCTGGGAAGAAACGCTCATCGCCTTCGACCCCCAGCCGGTGAGCTGGCACTGTCCCTGCACTCGCGAGCGCGTGGCGAACATGCTGCGTTCGCTGGGCGAAGCAGAGGTCAACAGCATCCTGGAAGAGCGCGGCCAGGTCGACGTCGCCTGCGATTTCTGCGGCAAGCCTTACAAGTTCGATACGGTCGACTGCGCGGCGCTGTTCTCGGCGAGCCAGACGTCCTCCGGAGATGAGCCTCCCACCGTGCATTGATGATTGATGCGTCCCGGCGGCAAGCCCGCCGGAACGTTTTTGTCACGCCGGATTGTCCTTATCGACAGGCGGTCATGGGCGCGCCACACTGCGCAGCCATGACCGCCTTAATTTTTTCTTGCCACTTACGCGCCGTACGCCGGCAACACGGGGCCGCCGCCCTCGAGTTCGCCGTGGCAGGCGCCATCGTGCTGCTGCTGGGCCTGCTGTGCGTCGAGGCCGCGCGGTGGCACGGCGCGCGCCAGATGGCGCACCTGGCGCTGATGGAAGCGGCGCGCGCCGGCGCCACGGGCCATGGCGACCCGGCCCGGCTGCGAGCTGCCTTTCTGCAGGCGCTGCTGCCGCTGCATGCGAGCGCCAGCGGCCCGGCCGGCGCCATTGAACGGCGGGATGGCGCGATGGCAGCACTGAAGGCATGGATGGGGGCCCCGCCCTGGCGCATTGAAGTGCTGCGGCCCGACGACCAGTCGTTCCGCGAGCACGGGCGGCCGGACTTGCAGGTGGCTGGCGCGCCGGGCCTACGGACCATCGACAACGGCTACCAGGATCTGCAGCATGCCCGCCGCCCGCCACGCCCGGGCGGCCAGGACATCTTCCTGGCCAACACGCTCAAGCTGCGGCTGACGTATCTGCACAAGCCGCTGCTGCCGCCGTTGCGGGCGCTGCTGGCCGTGTCAGGCCGGCGGGATGGCACCTACACCGGCCACGCGCTGACCCGCGGCCTGCTGCCCATCGTGGTGGAGCTGGAACACGAAATGCACACGCATCCGGTCGACTGGGCGCGCAAGCGGCCCCATCCGGAAGGCGTGGTGTACGGGGAGTGCCGGCAGTTGCGCTGCGGCTCAGGATAGGCGGGGACGCCGCCCGGTCAAAAAAAACCGCCGGGCATCACTGCCGGGCGGTGGAATTGGAATTGTTGGCGCCGGTCGTGGCGGCGGGTCTGGCAGGCGTTGCCGACGCGGGCCGGGGCGTGGCCGTCGTCGAAGCAGGCCGGGTCGTGGGCGCGGCCGACGCAGGCCGGGCAGCCGGCGCATTTGCGCGCGCCGGGGTGCCGGTTACGGCAGGTTTGGGCGGCGCTTCGGCGGAAAGCGAGGCGCCGGCGGGCGGCTGGGTATTCTGGGGCAGGATGTGCACGAACACTTCGCCGTCCCGCATCATGCCCAGCTCTCCGCGCGCCCGCTCCTCGATGGCTCCCGATCCGCCTTCCAGATCGCGCACTTCGGCCTCAAGCGCGGCATTGCGCGCGCGCAGGCCTTCGTTGGTCTCGCGCTGCTCCGCCACCTGGCGTTGCAGATCCCAGACCTTGAACCAGCCGCCCTTACCCAGCCACAGCGGGTATTGGATCAAGCCTAGCAGCACGAACAGCACCAGGAACAACAGGCGCATACGCGGGAACCTCAACTGTCGTGGCGTGGATGCGGCCCTGGCAAGACGCCGGGGCCGCGCTTCTTATCAACGCAGGTTGTAGAAAGCTTCCAGGCCGGGGTACGACGCCACTTCAGCCAGCTCTTCTTCGATGCGCAGGAGCTGGTTGTACTTGGCCATGCGATCCGAGCGCGACAGCGAGCCGGTCTTGATCTGCATCGCGTTGGTCGCCACGGCGATGTCGGCGATGGTCGAGTCTTCGGTTTCGCCCGAACGGTGCGAGACGACGGCGGTGTAACCGGCGCGCTTGGCCATTTCGATGGCGGCAAACGTTTCGGTCAGCGTGCCGATCTGGTTGATCTTGATGAGGATCGAGTTGGCGACGCCCTTCTGGATGCCTTCACGCAGGATCTTGGTGTTGGTGACGAACAGGTCGTCGCCCACCAGCTGAACCTTCTTGCCGAGCTGGTCGGTCAGGAGCTTCCAGCCTTCCCAGTCGTTTTCGGCCATGCCGTCTTCGATCGAGATGATCGGGTACTTGTCGCACCACGTGGCCAACAGGTTCGTGAACTCTTGCGAGGACAGCGAGATGCCGCCTTCGCCGGCCAGCGTGTACTTGCCGTCGCGGTAGAACTCGGAGCTGGCGCAGTCCAGGCCCAGGGCGATCTGCGTGCCCGGCTCGTAGCCGGCTTCGGTGATGGCCTTCAGGATGAGCTGGATGGCGGCTTCGTGGCTGGGAACGTTGGGCGCAAAACCGCCCTCGTCGCCCACGGCGGTGGACATGCCCTGGCCGTGGATCAGCTTCTTGAGCATGTGGAAGACTTCAGCGCCCCAACGCAGGGCTTCGCGGAAGCTGCCGGCGCCCACCGGCAGGATCATCAGCTCCTGCAGGTCCAGCGTGTTGTTGGCGTGCGCGCCGCCGTTGATGACGTTCATCATCGGGACGGGCATGCTCATGGGGCCGCTGCCGCCGAAATAGCGGTACAGGGACAGGCCCGATTCGTCGGCGGCGGCGCGGGCCACGGCCATGCTGGCTGCCAGGATGGCGTTGGCGCCCAGACGCTCCTTGGACTCGGTGCCGTCCAGTTCGATCAGGGTGCGATCGACGAACGTCTGTTCCTGCGCGTCCAGACCCATCAGGGCTTCGGAGATTTCGGTGTTGAGGTTTTCAACGGCGCGCAGCACGCCCTTGCCCAGATAACGGCCCTTGTCGCCGTCACGAAGTTCGATGGCTTCGCGGGCGCCGGTGGAGGCGCCCGACGGCACGGCCGCACGGCCCATGGCGCCGGATTCCAGCAGCACATCGCATTCCACGGTGGGGTTGCCGCGCGAATCCAGAATCTCGCGGCCGATGATGTCGACGATTGCACTCATGACTTTACATTCCCTGAACGATAAACATATTCATGACGGCCGCGCCTTCGCGGGCATTGCGGGCACGGCGGTACTGCCAGGAATCGTAGAACGCCTGCGCCGCGGCCATGGACGGAAATTCCATGACGACGGTACGGCCGGGTTCACGCCCCTCAAGGTGCTTGGATTCGCCGCCGCGCACCAGGATCTTGGCATCGTACGCGCGCATCGCGAGCGTGGACAGACGCTTGTAGTCCTCGTACTGCGCAGGCTTGGTCACTTTGACGTCGGCGATGAGATAAGCACTCATGGGGTTCCTTCAGAGCAGTTGCGTTGGTTGGGGGCTGACGCCGGATACGACGCCGCCGCCAGTGTCGCGCAAGGCGCACGGGCGACGCATATCCGATGCTAATCGGTTGTATCCGAAAGAAGCGCCGCCGTATAGGGCGGCGCTGGGGAAACGGCCCGCGGCCCCGAGGATCCGCTTACGGAACTCAGGACCGCGGACGCGCATCAGGCCTCCTGGCCGCGGCGAGCCTTCTGCTCGATGGCGGCGCGGATGTAGCTGGAGAACAGCGGATGGCCGTCGCGCGGGGTGGACGTGAACTCCGGGTGGAACTGGACACCGACGAACCACGGGTGGTTGGGCAGTTCCATCATTTCGGGCAGGTTCTCGGTCGGCGTGCGGGCGCTGATCACCATGCCGGCTTCTTCCAGGCGCGGCACGTAGACGTTGTTGACCTCGTAGCGGTGACGGTGACGTTCGTTCACTTCGTCGCCATAGATGGTCTGCGCGCGGGTGCCGGCCTTGATCGGCACGCGCTGCGCGCCCTTGCGCATGGTGCCGCCCAGGTCGGACGAGTTGTCGCGCTTTTCGACCTTGCCTTCGCGGTCCATCCATTCGGTGATGAGTGCAACCACCGGGTGCGGTGCGGAGGGATCGAATTCGGTGCTGTTGGCGCCGCCCAGGCCGGCGACGTGACGGGCGAATTCGATGACCGCCAGCTGCATGCCCAGGCAGATGCCCAGGTACGGCACGCCGTTTTCACGGGCGTAGCGGATGGCGGCGATCTTGCCTTCGGTGCCGCGCTTGCCGAAGCCGCCCGGAACCAGAATGGCGTCCAGGTGCTTCAACTGGTCGGTGCCGCGGGTTTCGATGTCTTCCGAGTCGATGTACTCGATGTTGATCTTCGAGCGCGTGTGGATGCCGGCGTGAACCAGGGCTTCCGTCAGCGACTTGTACGACTCGGTCAGGTCGACGTACTTGCCGACCATGCCGATGGTGAGCTGGTGCTCGGGGTGTTCCAGCGCTTCGACCAGGTTGTCCCACATGGACAGGTCGGCCGGCGGCGGGGTCAGGCCCAGGGCTTCGCAGACGATGTTGTCCACGCCTTGCTTGTGCAGCATGGCGGGGATCTTGTAGATGGAGTCGGCGTCCCAGACGGAAATGACCGCGTCCAGGGGCACGTTCGAGAACATCGAGATCTTGGCGCGCTCGTCGTCCGGAATACGGCGGTCGGCGCGGCACAGCAGCGCGTTCGGGTAGATGCCGATTTCGCGCAGCTTCTGCACCGAGTGCTGCGTGGGCTTGGTCTTCAGTTCGCCGGCGGAGGCGATGAAGGGCACCAGCGTCAGGTGCACGAAGGCCGCGTTGTTGCGGCCCATGCGCAGGCTCATCTGGCGGGCGGCCTCGAGGAACGGCAGCGATTCGATGTCGCCGACCGTGCCGCCGATTTCGACGATGGCAACATCGGTGTTGCCATTCCAGCCGGCTTCGGCGCCACGGGCGATGAAGTCCTGGATTTCGTTCGTGATGTGGGGAATCACCTGGACGGTCTTGCCCAGGTAGTCGCCACGGCGCTCCTTGCGCAGCACGGATTCGTAGATCTGGCCGGTGGTGAAGTTGTTCACCTTGTGCATGCGAGCGGAAATGAAGCGCTCGTAGTGGCCCAGGTCCAGGTCGGTTTCGGCGCCGTCTTCAGTGACGAACACTTCACCGTGCTGGAAGGGGCTCATCGTGCCCGGATCGACGTTGATGTAGGGGTCGAGCTTCAGCATGGTGACCTGCAAACCACGCGACTCGAGAATGGCAGCAAGCGACGCAGCGGCGATGCCCTTGCCCAGGGAAGACACCACACCGCCGGTGACAAATACGTATTTGGTCATCGTAATGAGCACCCGGGACGAGCGGGCGCGTGCGGGAAATTTGGATTATAGCCGGGCGACGCGACTTGTTTGGGTTTTCCCCTAGCGCCGTGCGGGTAACAATTGGCTGCACTCGGCAAGGCAACGCTGCGAGCCGCGCCACGCGCACGTGCTATGGTCGCTCCCTATTTTTCGACCGCTGCCTTCCCGGCAGCGCCCTCCGTTCTTCACCCTCGCGCTGATGACCGACTCCACCCGTCCTGCCTATTCCCTTGCCTGGCGCATCGCTGTCGCCGCCGTTCTGCTGCGGCTGGCTTATTCCGTGCTGGTGCAGGCCTACACGTTGATGACGCCGTTGCCCTACGGCGACCAGATCCGCGCGAGCTACATGCAGCCGCCGGTGCTGGCCCCGCTGCTGGCCACCCTGGTGTCGACCCTGCTGGTCGTGGGCCTGACCGCCTGGTGCGCGACGCGCCAGTGGCTCGCCCGGCACGATGCCGCGACCGTGAATCAGCCCGGCAGGATGCTGGCTACGTTCCTGGCCCTGCAGGCGCTCTACACGCTGTGCCTGTCCAGCGGCGTCGGCATTGCACAGAACGTGCTCATGATCGGCACGTTCAAGAGCGGCTCCTGGCTCGAGGAAGCATTTGGCCTGGGCATCGTGGGCCGGTCCATCGCCATCAACCTGATGATCCGCGCCGTCACCATTCTGCTGGAAGTCATCGGCATCTGGGTGGCGTTGCGCATTGCCGCATGGACGGCGGGGCCCACCGGCCCGGGCGCCGGGCTTACGCTGACGCGGCGGCATGTGGCATGGATTTGCGGCCTGACCGTCCTGATCTGGCAGACCAGCTTCTCCATCATGCTCGGCGGCTTTCTGCAGATGCAGACGCTGGAAGCGGGATGGGCCGAGTACGCGCTGGGCTACTGGGTATTGCCAGTCGCGCTGCTGGCGCTGGTCACGATCGTGTGCCTGAAGCTGCTACCCCGCGCCTTTGAATACGCCGGCACCGGCCGGGCCGTGGCGCTGGGCAGCCTTGCGTTCTGGTTCGCGCAGGTGCTGGGCCTGGGCGCCGGTCTCATCATCCTCAAGTCCATGACCTGGGAGCAGTTGGCATGGGCCGCCCAATCACCGGCTTCCGCCGCGCTGGTGCTGCTGGCCTACGGCGCATTGCTGTCGCTGGGTTGCCTGGTGGCCACGCGCCTGCTCTACCGCAATCAAGGCGGGTCCGTGCGATAGCCTCAACCGCGCGCCATGAAAAAAAGGCCACGGCGTCATGCGTCGTGGCCTTTCTGCTTTGCGCCGGGCGCCGCCGGCATCCATGCAACGTCAGATCGCTGCGCAACGCAGCGTCAACCACGCCAGCGCCTCACCCTCGACCAGCGGCGACAGGCGTTCGAACACCGTCTTGTGATAGTCGTTCAGCCAGTCGATCTCGTCCTCGCGCATCAGCGAAGGCTCGATGCAGCGCGTGTCGATCGGGCACATCGTCAGCGTTTCGAAGCACAGGAATTCACCCAGCTCCGAGGTCAGCCAGCTGCGGTTGGCGACCAGGTTCTCGATGCGCACGCCCCAGCGGCCCGGACGGTAGATGCCCGGCTCGTTGGATGTGATCATGCCCGGTTCCATGGCCGTGTGCGGGCCCGGCATCGCGCGGTACGAGATGACCTGCGGGCCTTCGTGCACGTTCAGGAAATAGCCCACGCCGTGACCCGTGCCGTGGCCGTATTCCGCGCCGCCTTCCCAGATGGGCGCACGCGCGATGGCGTCCAGCATGGGCGACGGCGTGCCGCGCGGGAACGATGCGCGCGACAGCGCGATCATGCCCTTGAGCACCAGCGTGAAGTCGACCTTCTGGTCCGCGCTGGGCGTGCCAACCGCCACCACGCGCGTGATGTCGGTGGTGCCGCCCCGGTACTGGCCGCCCGAGTCGATGAGCAGCAGGCCGTCGCCCTCGATCGTGGCGTGCGATTCGGGCGTGGCGCGGTAATGCGGCATCGCGCCGTTGGCATTGAAGCCCGCAATGGTGGCAAAGCTGGGGCAGACGTAGGCGGGACGGCGCGCGCGGGCGGCCGTGATCTGCTCGTCGATGGTCAGTTCGGTAATGGTTTCCTTGCCCAGCGCGCCTTCGAACCAGGCGAAGAATTCGCACAGCGCGGCGCCGTCCTGCGCCATCGCCTGGCGCACGTTGGCCAGCTCTGCGTCGGTCTTGCGCGACTTGAGCAGCGTGGACGGGTTGATGGCTTCCACGCGCGGCACGGCCGGGTCCATGGCATGGAACACGCCGCAGGTGACGCGGGCCGGATCGATCAGCAGCTTCTGATCCTGTTCCAGCGAAGCCAGCGCATCCGCCGCCTGGGCATAGTCCGCCACTTCGACGCCGTCTGCGGCCAGGATGGCGCGCAAGTCGTCGTCGATCTTGCCATCGGCCACGAACAGCGTGGCGTGGTCCAGGCCGATCAGCGCATGGCCGACGAAGACGGGGTTGTAATCCACGTCCGCGCCGCGCAGGTTGAACAGCCAGGCGATGTCGTCGAGCGTGCAGATGAAATGCACGTCCGCGCCGTGCTTGCGCATCGCGTCGCGCACCTGCGCCAGCTTGTCGGCACGCGTCACGCAGGCTTCGGGCGCCACGTGTTCATAAATTTGGGCGTCCGGCAGGCCGGCGCGGTCGTTCCAGACTTCGTCCAGCAGGTCTTCGCGGATTTCCAGCACGGCGCAGGACGTTGCCGCTGCAGCCGACAAGGCGCGGAAGGCGCCCAGGCCCAGCACCGCGCCGTCCACGCCGATGACGTCGCCCGCGCCGGTATTGGCGGCCAGCCAGTCGACATGGCCCGGCGTCGATGCCAGCGCAATCTTCATCAGCTGCACGCCGGTGCCGGCGAGCTGCGCTTCGGCCTGCACCCAGTAGCGGCTGTCCACCCACAGACCAGCGAAGTCCGCCGTGACAACCAGCGTGCCCACCGAGCCCGTGAAGCCCGACAGCCAGCGCCGCCCTTGCCAGCGGGCCGGCAGGTATTCGGACAGGTGCGGGTCCGAGGAAGGTACGACGTAGGCGGTCAGACCGCGGCGGCTCATGGCCTGCCGCAATTGGGCAATACGGGCGTCGGTGCTAGACATGGGAGATGGGATCCTTAGCGCAACATGAAAGACATGGCGCCCAGGCTGTTCAGCGTACGGATGGCGGACTGCATGCTATCCGTGGTGAATCGCAAGGTGACGCCGTCCACGCGTTCGAGCGTGGGCCACATGCAGAACAGGTCGGCCAATGCCGCGCTCTGCGTCTGCAACCGGCATTCTATAGGCGCGGGAATGACGAAAGGAACGGCTTTCTTGTCGCCGCCGCGCTTGAAATTGCGGACCGCGGTTTCGGCGGCCGCGGCAATCGCGCGTCGCGACGCGGCGGGAGACAGCGTGACGCCGCTGCCCTGTCCGTGCGCGACCTTGGTCTGCACCCATTCGGCGCCGGGGAAGGTGTCGCGCGTTTCCGCGATGAACACGTCGTCGCCGGTGCCCAGGATGACGGGCACGCCCAGTTCGCCGGCCAGCGCGCCGTACAGGCCCGCTTCGCCCAGCTCCATGCCGTTGATGACGACGCGCGCAAACGCGAAGCTGTTGATGGTGTGGGCCAGGATGCCGCGCCCCTGCGAGCGCGAGTGGTAGCCGATCATGAAGACGGCGTCGCACGCTTCTTCCAGCCCGCCCATCATGCCCAGGTAGCGCGGCTTGCCCAGCACCAGTCGGGCGCGCTCGTCCAGGCCGTCGGGCAGCAGGTTGCGAAAGCCGCCGTGCGAATCGTTGACCAGAATCTCTTCGGCGCCGCCCGCAATGGCGCCCTGCACGGCCGCGTTGGCCTCGGCGGTCATCCAGGCGCGCGCGCGTTCGTATTCGCCATTGCCGGCGCGGACCTGCTCGGGGTGGAAGACGCCGGCGACGCCTTCGATATCGGTGGAAATCAGGATCTTCATGAGTTGGCCTTCAGGATATTCAGAATTCGGTAGCGGACAGCCACTGGCGCCAATCGGGCGCGGCATGGCGGATGGAATCGCGGTGATGGCCGTCGCGGCCGGTCACGCTTTCTGCGTGCCACAGCGCGGCAATGATGGCCTGCTCGCAGGACTCGGCGGCGGCTTCGAACAGCGGATCGATGCGGGCCTCATGCAGCATGGCAATCGCGGGCATGGGCGACTCGGCCAATTGCGGAATCGTGTATGCCGTGGAAAACGCCAGCGCGATGTCGCCGCTGCCGTGCCCGAACACCGAGCCGGTTCGCGCCAGGCCCGCGCCGGCGCGCAGCGACAGACGGCGCAGTTGGCGCGAATCCAGCGGCGCGTCGGTCGCCACCAGCAGGATGATCGAGCCCTTCTCGGGCGCGATCACGGCGTTCTCGCCCTGCTGCGCAAGCCCTTGGTCAAGCTGGCTCGCCAGACGGCGGCCGAACGGCCTGCCCGCCACCGTCAGGTTGGGCAGGCGGCCGAAGTTCGACAGCACCAGCGCGCCCACGGTGTACTGCGGCCCGTCCTTGATCTGCGCCACGCGCGAGGCCGAGCCGATGCCGCCCTTGAACGAGAAACTGGACATGCCGCGGCCGGCGCCCACGGCGCCCTGCGCGAACTGTTTACCGGCGGCGGCCAGCGCCGCGGCGTAATGGGATTCCTGGACTGCCAGCGCCTGGATGTCGTTCAGGTAGCCGTCGTTGCACTCGAAGACCAACGGATTGACGGTGGCCATGCCGCGGCCGATGGCGGGGTTGGCGGCGACCGCCGCGCGGATCTGCGCATTGGCCACGGTGCCCACGCCGAACGTGTTCGTCAGCCCGATCGGCGTTTCCAGCACGCCCAGTTCCTGCACCTGAACCAGGCCGGTGCTCTTGCCGAAGCCGTTCAGCACGGTGGCCGCGGCCGGCGTCTTGTCCAGAAAGGCGTCGCCGCCATGCGTGCGCACGACGGTCACGCCGGTCTGCAGCGGGCCCTCGGCCAGCGTGCAATGGCCAACGGTGACGTCGCCCACGTCGCAGATCGAGTCCAGCGGCCCCGACGGCAGTACGCCGATACGCGGAATGTCCAGCGCTTGTTTGTCCATGTTCGTCTACGTGTCGCCACGCTCCAGAATGCAAAACGCCGCCACCCTGGGTCCGGGGCACGCGCTGGCAGGCGCGTGGCGGACGGAGGCGGCGGCGGAAAAATCGCCCTCCACGCCGGCCCTCGCAAGAGGCCCGGCGGCAGGTTTACTTGCGGTCGATCTTGGGATCGAGCGCGTCGCGCAGGCCGTCGCCCAGCAGGTTGAACGCCAGCACCGTCAGGAAGATCGCCAGCGCCGGGAAGATCGCGACGTGCGGTGCGATGACCATGTCGGCGCGTGCTTCGTTCAGCATCGCGCCCCACTCCGGCGTGGGAGGCGAAGCGCCCATGCCCAGGAACGACAGGCTGGCGGCGGTGATGATCGAGGTGCCGATCCGCATCGTGCCGTACACCACGATCGGCGAGATCGTGCCGGGCAGGATGTGGCGCATGATGATCGTCCAGTCGGACGCGCCCACGCTCTTGACGGCTTCGACGTACGTCATCTGCTTGATCGACAGCGTGTTGCCGCGCACGAGGCGGGCAAACGCGGGCACGCTGAACACGGCCACGGCCACGATCACGTTGACCATGCTGGAACCCAGGATGGCGACCACGCCGATGGCCAGCAGCATGCCGGGGAACGCCAGCAGCACGTCGGAGATACGCATCGTGATGCGTTCCCACCAGCCTTCGTAGTAGCCCGCCATCAGGCCCATGAAGGTGCCGACGATGGCGCCCATGGCGACCGACAGGAAGCCTGCGGCCAGCGAGATGCGCGCGCCCATGACGATGCGGCTGAAGATGTCGCGGCCCAGCGAATCCACGCCCAGCCAGTGCGTCAGCGACGGCCCGGCGTTCAGCGCGTCGTAGTCGAAGAAGTTCTCCGGATCGAACGGCACGATCCACGGCGCGAACGCCGCGACGATGACCAGCAGCAGGACGAAGAGGCCGGCGCCGACGGCAAGCTTCTGCTTCTTGAACTTGCGCCAGAACTCGGTGGCGGGCGTGCGCACGTCGTTCTTGGGGACGGCGGCGATGGTCGCGGCGGGTGTCGTATTGCTCATGGCCGCCTCACTTGTAACGGATGCTGGGATTGATGACGCCATAGAGCACGTCGACAATCAGGTTGATCAGGATGAATTCCAGCGAGAACAGCAGCACGAGGCCCTGGATCACCGGATAGTCGCGCTGGGTCACGGCGTCCACCAGCAGGCGGCCAAGGCCGGGCCAGTTGAACACGGTCTCGACCACGATCGAGCCGCCCAGCAGGAAGCCGAACTGCAGGCCCATCATGGTCACGACGGGAATCAGCGCGTTGCGCAGCGCGTGCTTGATGATCACGCGGCGCTCGGACAAGCCCTTGGCGCGGGCGGTGCGCACGAAGTCTTCCTGCACGACTTCGACGAACGAGGCCCGCGTGAAACGCGCCATCACGGCAGCCACCGCGGCGCCCAGCGTGATGGAGGGAAGAATGTAGTGTTGCCAGGTCGATGCGCCCACGGTGGGGAGCCAGCCCAGGTTCACCGAGAAGATCTGCATCAGCATCATGCCCAGCGCGAACGCGGGGAACGAGATGCCGGACACCGCCAGCGTCATGCCGAGACGGTCAGGCCAGCGATTGCGCCATACCGCCGACACGATGCCGATGATCATGCCGAAGCCGACTGACCACACCATGCTCGCAAGGGTGAGCCACAGGGTGGGCATGAAACGGTCGGCGATTTCGGTCGAGACGGGGCGCTTGGTGCGCAGCGAGGTCCCGAGGTCGCCCTGCAGCATGTGGCTGAAGTAGCGCACGAACTGCTGCGGCAGGGGCAGATCCAGCCCAAGTTCCTTGCGCACGAGCTCGACGGTTTGCTGGTCGGCCTCGGGGCCAGCGGCCAGCCGTGCCGGGTCGCCCGGAAGCATGTGCACAAACAGGAACACGACCACCGCTACCAGCAGCAGCGTGGGGATCATGCCCAGAAGACGTTTGACGATGTAGGTCAGCATTGAAATTCCTGCAACATCGGCGGGGACACCGCGTCCCCGCCGTATGTGGCCTTACAAGGGCCCGAAGGCCCCAAGAGTTACTGCTTGGTTTACTGCTTCAGGTCGATGTCGCCGAACCAGAACGAGGTGTCCGGCTCAACGTACACGCCCGACAGGTTCTTCGACTTGACGTACAGGTTGTTCTGGGTCACCAGGAAGGCCCACGGGGCGTCCTTCCAGATGGTTTCCTGAACGTTCTTGTAGATCTCGGTCTTCTTCTCGCGGTCCGTGGTGGCCAGCGCTTGCTGGACGCCTTCGTCAACCGACTTGTTCGAGTAGTACGACACGTTGTTCAGCACCGGCGGGAACGCGGCGGTGGTCAGCAGCGGACGCAGGCCCCAGTCGGCTTCACCGGTCGAGGACGACCAGCCGGCGTAGTACATGCGGACCTTGGCGTCTTCAGGCTTTTGCACCTGTTGGACGCGCTGCACGCGCTGGCCGGATTCCAGGACTTCCACGGAAACCTTGATGCCGACCTGGGCGAGCTGTTGCTGCAGGAACTGAACGACCTTCACCGAGGTGCCGTCGTTATAGGCGGACCACAACGTGCTTTCGAAGCCGTTGGGGTAGCCGGCTTCGGCCAGCAGGGCCTTGGCCTTCTTGATGTCGTAGGGCCATGCGCCGATCTTGTGCGCGTAGTCCACGCCTTGCGGCACGACGCCGTCGATGACGGTGGCGTAGCCCGAGAACGCGACCTTGGCCAGGGCGTCCTTGTTGATGGCGTAGTTGATGGCTTCACGCACCTTGACGTTGTCGAACGGCTTTTGCTGCGTGTTCATCGACAGGTAGCGGGCCATGATCGAGTTCTTGTGATCGACCACGTCCAGCTTGTCGTTCTTCTTCAGCACGGCGGCCTGCTCGAACGGCACCGGGAAGGCAAAGTGCGCTTCACCCGTCTGCACCACGGCGGCGCGGGTGTTGTTGTCGGTCACGGTGCGGAAGGTCAGCGTGTCGACCTTCGGGTAGCCTTGCTTCCAGTAGCCGGCGAACTTCTTGACCTTCAGGTATTCAGCCGGCTTCCATTCGACGAATTCGAACGGGCCCGTGCCAACCGGGTGGAAGCCGATTTCCTTGCCGTACTTGGCCAGGGCGGCCGGCGAGATCATCATGGCGGCCGGGTGAGCCAGCGCGTTGATGAAGGCCGAGAACGGCTTCTTCAGCGTGATCTTGACGGTCATCGGGTCGACCACTTCGGTCTTCTCGATAACGCTGAACTGGATGTAGCGCGACAGGCGGTTGTCCGGATTGGCCGGACGGTCGAAGTTGACCTTGACCGCTTCGGCGTTGAAGTCGGTGCCGTCATGGAACTTCACGCCGGGACGCAGCTTGAAGGTGTAGACCAGGCCGTCTTCGCTGACCGTGTAATCGGTCGCCAGCACCTTCTGGACCTTCAGGTCCTTGTCGAATTCGAACAGGCCTTCGTAGTAGGCCTTGCCAGCCGCCTGGTTCAGCGTGCTGTTCGTGTTGTACGGGTCCAGCGTTTCCAGCGCGATGGAAACGGCAAACGTCACGTCCTTGGCGGCGTGGGCCATCGGCGCGGTGAGCACGCCGAAGGCCAGCGCGGCAGCGGCCATCAGCTTGGTGGGGCGCAGAACTTTCATCATTGCAACTCCTGGTTCCAAAAAAAGGTCAACTACTGAGTCAATACGCGCCGCCGACGGGATGGCGGGCTACAAAATGATCCGTACCGACCTGAACCAGCGGCTGCACCACCGGTTCGTCGTTCAGTTTGCGGATCGGGCTGGGGATTTCATCGGACAGCAAGGTGCGCTTCAGGTGACGGCGCGCCGGATCGGCGATCGGCACGGCGGACATCAGCTTCTTGGTGTACGGGTGCTGCGGATTCTCGAAGATGGCGCGGCGCGGGCCGATTTCGACGATCTGGCCCAGGTACATCACCGCCACGCGGTGGCTGACGCGTTCGACCACGGCCATGTCGTGCGAGATGAACAGGAACGAGATGCCCATGTCGCGCTGCAGGTCGATCAGCAGGTTCACGATCTGCGCCTGGATCGACACGTCCAGTGCCGACACCGATTCGTCCGCGATCACGACCTTCGGGTTCAGGGCCAGGGCGCGCGCAATGCAGATGCGCTGGCGCTGGCCGCCCGAGAATTCATGCGGGTAGCGCTGCGCCATTTCCGGCGGCAGGCCCACGCGCTCGAGCAGTTCGGCGACGCGGCGCTCGGCATCCTTGCCCTTGGCCACGCCGTGCACGAGCAGCGGCTCCATGATCGAGAAGCCCACGGTCACGCGCGGATCCAGCGACGCAAACGGGTCCTGGAACACGAACTGGATGTCGCGGCGCAGGGATTGCAGTTCGTTGTTCTTCAGGCGCACGATGTCGCGGCCGCCGAAGCGGATCTCGCCGCCCTGGCTTTCCACCAGGCGCAGCAGCGAGCGGCCCGTCGTGGACTTGCCGCAGCCGGACTCGCCGACCAGCGACAGCGTCTCGCCCGGGTACAGGTCGAAGCTGACCTTTTCCACGGCGTGCACGCGGCGCTGCACGCGGCTCATGATGCCGCCGCGCAGGTCGAAACGCGTCACCAGGTTGCGCACGCTCAGGATGGGTTCGCGCTTGGCGTTGGGCACTTCCTGCGTGCTGACGGCGCCGGGCTCAGCCACCGGCTGGGCTTGGCCTTCCACCTGCAGCAGCGGGAAGCGCGCGGGCAGGTCCGTGCCCTGCATGGCGCCCAGCTTCGGCACGGCCGACAGCAGCGCCTTGGTATAGCTGTGCTGGGGCGCGGCGAACACCTGGTCCGACGGACCTTCCTCGACCTTGTCGCCGCGGAACATCACCAGCACGCGGTCGGCCACTTCGGCCACCACGCCCATGTCGTGGGTGATGAACACCACGCCCATGTGCATCTCTTCCTGAAGCTGACGGATCAGTTGCAGGATCTGCGCCTGGATGGTCACGTCCAGTGCGGTGGTCGGCTCGTCGGCGATCAGCAGCGCCGGCTTGCAGGCCAGCGCCATGGCGATCATGACGCGCTGGCGCATGCCGCCCGACAGTTGATGCGGGTAGCGGTCCAGCACCGATTTGGCTTCGGGAATGCGGACCTGTTCCAGCATGCGCAGCGCTTCGGCGCGCGCCGAGGCGCCGTCCATGCCCTGGTGCTCGCGGATCGATTCGGCGATCTGGTCGCCGGCCGTGAACACCGGGTTCAAGGAGGTCATCGGCTCCTGGAAAATCATCGCCATGTCGGCGCCGCGCACGTCACGCATGACGCGCTGGCTGGAATTGGCCAGGTCGATCACGGAACCGTTGCGGCGGCGCAGGGCCATGCGCCCCTGGGCGATGCGGCCGCCGCCGTGTTCCACCAGACGCATCAGCGCCAGCGACGTCACCGATTTGCCCGAACCCGATTCGCCCACGATGGCCAGGGTTTCGCCCCGGTCCACATGGAACGACAGGTTGCGCACGGCTTCGACCGTACGCTCGGAACCCACGAAGCGCACCGTCAGGTCGTCGACCTGGACCACGCGGTTATCCGGCAGCGCCAGGCTGTTTGCGCGATCAACCATCTCTTCTCATTCCCAAAATAAACCTACTGATCCAAACCCGCCGCTCATCGGTAGATGGCGGTCACCGGCTTTTCGCCAACGCGGGCGTAACCCCGGTACATGCCTTCCGTGTTGAACGGCAAGGCCACATTGCCCTGGGCGTCGACGGCCACGAGGCCGCCCTTGCCGCCGATGGTGGGCAGTTTTTCCATCACGACGCGGTCCGCCGCCGTTTCCAGCGAGGCGCCGCAGTACTCCATCTGGGCCGCCACGTCGTACGCGGCAACCATGCGGATGAACATTTCGCCCGTGCCCGTGGTGGACACGGCGCAGGTCTTGTTGCTGGCATAGGTGCCGGCGCCGATCAGGGGCGCATCGCCCACGCGGCCGACCTGTTTGTTGGTGATGCCGCCGGTGGAAGTGGCAGCCGCCAGGTTGCCCTGCGCATCGACAGCCACGGCGCCCACGGTGCCGAACTTCTTGTCGGCGTCCAGCGGGTCGGCCGGTGCAGGCTGGCCGCGCGCGACCATGGCCTGGCCGTCGTGATCCAGCACGGCGGCGTCCGGCGTTTCGCGCTGCACGCGCAGCAGCTGCTCGCGGCGGGCTTCGGTCGAAAAATACGACGGGTCGACGAGTTCCACGCCTTCCTGAGTGGCGAAGGCTTCGGCGCCCTCGCCCACAAAGAAGACGTGCTTGCTGTTTTCCATGACCTTGCGCGCGGCAAAGATCGGATTGCGCACGCGGTTCACATTGGCGATGGCGCCGGAACGCAGCGTCGCGCCGTCCATGATGGCGGCGTCCAGCTCATGGGTGCCGGCGCTGGTGAACACGGCGCCGTGGCCGGCGTTGAACAGCGGGCAATCCTCGAGCAGGCGCACGGCCTCGGTGACGGCGTCCAGGGCGCTGCCGCCCTTGGCCAGCACGGCTTGGCCGGCGGTCAGGATGGACTCCAGGGCCGCCAGGTATTCCTGTTCTTTCTCGGGAGACATGGCCGCGCGGGACATCGCGCCGGCGCCGCCGTGAATGGCAATCACGGGCTGAATCATCGTTTACCTACTCCATGTATGAGCCACGGCATGACGGACTGGGTCACCCCAGCGGCGGCCGCGACGGAATTTTTGGCGCGATAGGCCACCGCCGCGGACAAGGCTTCAATGAGCCCGAGCGCGGCGGTTTCGGAATTGGGAATGAGCTGGCGTGCCGAGAAGGCATACAGCACGACGGAGGCCGTGGGCGCCAGCGGCGACGTGGGCTTGTCCGTCAGCACCAGCACCGGCACGCCGGCCTGCTTGGCCGCGCCGGCCAGCGTCACGGTGTCGGCCAGATAGCGCGGAAAACCGATGGCGATCACCAGGTCTTTGCTGGTCATGCGCGACATCTGCCGCGCCGCGTGCGACACGCCGCCGGGACCGGCCAGCGACTCGACGGAATGCAGGTGCATGCACAGGCCGCGCTGCAAGAGGCCCGCGAGGAACCCGCTGGCGCCGAAACCGATGATGAAAACGCGTTCGGCGGCCAGGATCGTGTCGACCGCCTTTTCACAGGCGTCCGAATCCAGGGCCTGCAGGTTGCGCTGCGCGTTGCGAATGTCTTCTTCGAGCGTCGCGGCGAAGATCTGGACGGCGCTGGCCGAGTGGGCCAGTTCGGTGCGCAGCTTCTCGACCGGTTCCAGCGCGGCTTCAAAGCCGCGCGCCAGCTCGGCACGGAATTGCGGGTAACCCGGCAGATCCAGGGCACGCGCAAACCGGTTGGCGGTGGCCACCGACACGCCCACTGCCACTGCGAACTCGTCGATGGTCATGGTGGCGACGCGGAATTGATGCGCCAACACGTACTCGGCCATCTTGTGCTGGGTCCGGCTCAGCGCGGGCTGGGCCCGGGCGATCCGATCAGCGATCGTAATGGCGGACTTGGTCATCGAACAGCGTGGTGGAAATCAGGCGGCGGGTTTATGTAAATCTGTTTACACACAAATTTTAGTTAAGAAAATAGATTTTCATACTAAGGGTATACCCGTGAATAGATGTAACAGTCCGGCTCTAAAAATCGGGGCCGGGTTGCGTTACGCTTGGAGCCCTTACAGAATTGCCCACCTTGTCCCGATATCTGGAATGACCCGCATGACGCCCGCCTGGACCTGCAAGCCCCACGCCGATCTGACCCCCGCCGAGCTTTACGCCATCCTGCGGCTACGTTCCGAGGTATTCGTGGTGGAACAGAACTGCGTGTTTCTGGACATGGACGGCAAGGATCTCAAGGGGCAGACCGAACACCTCATGGCGTGGCACGAGGGCGAACTGGTGGCCTATTGCCGCCTGCTGGAGCCGGCCCTGAACGACGGGCGCGCCATTATCGGCC
This sequence comes from Achromobacter animicus, assembly GCF_040775605.1. Taxonomy (NCBI): domain Bacteria; kingdom Pseudomonadati; phylum Pseudomonadota; class Betaproteobacteria; order Burkholderiales; family Alcaligenaceae; genus Achromobacter; species Achromobacter animicus. The sequence continues at coordinate 1,512,288 of NZ_JAYGJK010000001.1, read as the reverse complement.
GCGTGATCACCGCCCCGGCCGCGCGTGGAACAGGGTTGGGGCATGAGCTGATGCGCCGCGCAAAGGAAGAAGTGCAGCGGTTGTGGCCGGGTCAGCCGGTTTATTTGGGCGCGCAGGCGCGGCTGAAGGGCTATTACGGCGGCCACGGCTTTGTGCCGGTGACTGAGGAATACATGGAAGACGGCATCCCGCATGTGGGGATGCTGTTGCAGGAAACCGCGTAACGGCCGCAGGCCAAACGCCCCGCCCAGCGATCCGCAAAAACAAAAAAGCGCCCGTCTTGAACGGGCGCTTTGCTTTGGCGGGTGCCGGCCGGCATGAGCCGGCCAGGCGTTCGCGGATTATTACTGCACCGCCGACACGTCCAGCTTCGCCGCCGTCTTGGACTTGATCTCGTCCACCGTCACGCCGGGCGCCGTTTCCAGCAGCTTCAGGCCGTTTTCGGTGACTTCCATCACGCCCAGGTCGGTGATGATGAGGTCAACCACGCCCACGCCGGTCAGCGGGAGGTTGCATTCGGGCAGCAGCTTGATGTCTTCGGAGCCGTCCTTCTTCTTGGCGACGTGCTCCATCAGCACGACCACGCGGCCGACGCCGGCCACCAGGTCCATTGCGCCGCCCATGCCCTTGACCATCTTGCCCGGGATCATCCAGTTGGCCAGATCGCCTTTTTCGGAGACCTGCATCGCGCCCAGGATCGCCAGGTTGATCTTGCCGCCGCGGATCATCGCGAACGAGTCGGCCGACGAGAAGATCGACGAGCCGGGCAGCGTCGTGACCGTCTGCTTGCCGGCGTTGATGAGGTCGGCGTCGACCTGATCGTCGGTGGGGAACGGGCCGATGCCCAGCAGGCCGTTTTCGGATTGCAGCCACACTTCCACGCCTGCGGGGACGTGGTTGGCGACCAGCGTGGGCAGGCCGATGCCCAGGTTCACATAAAAGCCGTCTTGCAGCTCGCGCGCGGCGCGTGCCGCCATTTCATCGCGGGACCATGCCATGTCGTCTTCTCCTTAGGCCGGGCGAGTGGTGCGTTGTTCGATGCGCTTTTCGGGCGTGGCGTTCACCACGATCCGTTGCACATAGATGCCGGGCAGATGGATCTGATCCGGGTCCAGGCTGCCGGTGTCGACGATCTGTTCGACCTCGACGACCGTGAACTTGCCCGCCATGGCGACGTTCGGATTGAAGTTGCGCGCGGTCTTGCGGAACACCAGGTTGCCGCTGCGGTCGGCGATGTGCGCCTTGACCAGCGACACGTCCGGCACCAGCGAACGCTCCATCACGTACTGATGGCCGTCGAACTCGCGGATTTCCTTGCCCTCGGCCACGATGGTGCCCACGCCGGTGCGGGTGAAGAACGCCGGAATGCCGGCGCCGCCGGCGCGCAGCTTTTCGGCCAGCGTGCCCTGCGGCGTGAATTCAAGCTCGAGTTCGCCCGACAGATACTGGCGTTCGAATTCCTTGTTCTCGCCGACGTAGGACGCGATCATCTTGCGCACCTGGCGCGTGTTGAGCAGCTGGCCCAGGCCAAAACCGTCGACGCCCGCGTTGTTGCTGATGCAGGTGAGATCCTTGACGCCCGAATCGCGCAGTGCGGCGATCAGCGCCTCGGGAATACCGCACAGGCCGAAACCGCCCACGGCGATCATCTGACCGTCCTTGACGATGCCTGCCAGCGCCTCCTGGGCGCTTGCATAAACCTTGTCCATCGCTCCAACTCCTAGTTAAGGTCTAACCAAAGTGAGCCCGCCCCGCCGCTACCCGCGCACGGGTCCCGGAAAAATCGGGGAATCGGGACAAGCCCAGTCGTTCCTTGGGGCGCGGCTGTTGGCGCAGGCTACGCGGGCATCGCGGCGAGGCCCGATTTCCGTGAAGCGGTGGCGCCGAGGGTGGCGCGCCCTCATTGCTTTTCTGATTTTGCGCTAGATTTTACCGACATGACCGGTCAAAGCACGCGCTATTTTGGCCGGTGCGCGGCCCGCGGCCGCGCGTGCTCATTGGGCCGGCGTGAACTGCGTGGCCATTTGGGCCAGGACTTCGGGCGGCCACGGCGCGGACGTATTGGCTACATAATCCATCCATACCAGCACATTCCGGCCGCGTGCATAAGGGCCCGCGTCGTCACCGACCTTCTCGAGCAGCAGCTCGAACTCGGCGCTGGAGCGGCCGATACGCGTCACCTTATGCGTCACGCGGACGGTGGCCGGATACGTCAGCGGACGCAGGAAATCGCACGACGCGTGCGCCAGGATCGCGCCATCGTCGGCCGGCAGTTTGAAGCCCGCGTTATACAGAATCTGCATGCGAGCCTCTTCCATGAGGCGGAAATACAGCGTGTTGTTCAGATGGTTCAAGGCGTCTGAATCGCCCCAGCGCAAGGGCAATTCGAGCTGATGGGTGTCGCCCACCGAAAGCAGCCGCGCAGACAGGTTGTCCGGGTTCACCAATAACTCCTGAAGGCTAAAAGAAATGCGAAGGGGTACAGGACCCTCGCCTGCAATACAATCGCCGATAATACTTCCAGCCATATATGGAATACATACGGGGAGCTTTGCAATGTCTGAACGCGAGTCGATGGAATATGACGTGGTCGTGGTTGGCGGTGGTCCCGCCGGCCTGGCCACAGCAATCCGTCTGAAGCAGCTGGCCGCTGAGAAGAATCAGGAGATCGGCGTCTGCGTACTGGAAAAAGGCGCGGAACTTGGCGCGCACATCCTGTCCGGCGCCGTCATGGACCCGCTGGCGCTGACCGAACTCATCCCCGACTGGAAAGAGAAAGGCGCGCCGCTGAACGTGCCCGTCACGCAGGACAAGTTCCTGTTCCTGTCCGAGACCGGCGCGCGCGCCACGCCGAACTGGCTGCTGCCCCCGTGCTTCCACAACGAAGGCAACTACATCGTCCGTCTGGGCGACGTCGTCAAGTGGATGGGCGAACAGGCCGAAGCGCTGGGCGTGGACATCTTCCCCGGCTTTGCGGCCGTTGAAGTGCTGTACGACGAAAACGGCGCCGTCCGCGGCGTGGCCACCGGCGACATGGGCGTGGCCCGCGACGGCAGCCACACCGACCACTACCAGCCCGGCATGGAACTGCATGCCCGCTACACGGTGTTCAGCGAAGGCTCGCGCGGCCAATTGGGCCGCCAGCTCATCGAACGCTTCAAGCTGGACGATGGCCGCAACCCGCAGTCCTACGGCATCGGCATCAAAGAAATGTGGGAAGTCGATCCGGCCCAATCCAAACCCGGCCTGGTGATCCACACCGCCGGCTGGCCGCTGGATGCCGACACCTACGGCGGCTCGTTCCTTTATCACCTGGACAACAACCTGGTGGCCGTGGGCATGATCGTCGGTCTGGACTACGCCAATCCGTGGCTGTCGCCCTTCGACGAATTCCAGCGCTACAAGACCCACCCGGCCATCCGCGGCACGTTCGAAGGCGGCAAGCGCATCGCCTACGGCGCGCGTGCGATCACCGCCGGCGGCCTGCTGGCGCTGCCCAAGCTCACGTTCCCGGGCGGCGTGCTGGTCGGCTGCGAAGCCGGTTTCCTGAACGCCTCGCGCATCAAGGGCAGCCACGCCGCCATCAAGTCGGGCAAGCTGGCCGCCGAAGCCGCCTTCGACGCCCTCGTTGCCGACCGCCGCCAGGACGAACTGACCGCCTACCCCAAGGCCTTCGAAGCCTCCTGGCTGCACGAAGAACTGAACAAGGCGCGCAACTTCAAGCAGTGGTTCAAGAAGGGCCGCACGGTCGCCACGCTGATGACCGGCATCGAACAGCTGCTGCTCAAGGGCAAGATGCCCTGGACACTGCGTCACAACAAGCCCGACCACACCTGTCTGCAACCGGCGTCGCAATGCGCGCGCATCGACTACCCCAAGCCTGACGGCAAGCTCACGTTCGACAAGTTGAGCTCGGTGTTCATTTCCAACACCAACCACGACGAGAACGAGCCCGTCCACCTGACCCTCAAGGATCCGTCCGTGCCGGTGAAGGTGAACCTGGCCAAGTACGGCGGCCCCGAGTCGCGCTACTGCCCGGCCGGCGTGTACGAGTTCGTCAAGGACGACCACGGCGAGGACCGCTTGCAGATCAACGCGCAGAACTGTGTGCACTGCAAGACCTGCGACATCAAGGACCCCACGCAGAATATCGTCTGGGTGGCGCCGCAAGGCGGCGAAGGACCGGTCTACAGCGGCATGTGACACTAAGGGCGCACCGAGCCCGCCCGGAAGGCGCCCTGCGGGGCGCCTTTTTTTTCCGACTGCCTGGAGCGACAACATGAGCGAACGCGTACTTCTGATCGGCTGCGGTGACCTGGGCCTGCGCGCGGCGCAGCGCTTTCTGGCGCGCGGCGACGAGGTCCATGCGCTGCGCCGCCACCCGCCCGCCGGCGATGCCAGCGGCGTTCAATGGCTGCAAGGCGACATCACGCGCCCGGACACGCTTGCCTCGCTACCGCGAGGCGTCACGCGGCTCATTCACCTGCCCTCGCCCGGCGCGCGCGATCCGCAGGCGTACCGCGGCGTGTTTGTGGATGGCCTGGCCAACGTATTGAAGGCGCTGGACACGTCCAGCCTGAAGCGCATCGTGTTCGTATCTTCCAGCGCCGTGTACGGCGAACATCATGGCGGCTGGGTGGACGAAGACACGCCGCCCGCGCCGCAAGGCTTCAACGGGAAAGTGCTGCTCGAAGCCGAGGCCGCGCTCGCCGCACAGCCGGTTTCCTCGGCGGCGCTGCGGCTCGCGGGCCTGTACGGGCCGGGTCGAATGCAGCTCATCGAGCGCCTGCGCAGCGGCGCGGCAGGGGCGCCTGTGCAGCCCGAGCATTGGGCCAACCGCATCCACATCGACGACGCGGCCGCCGCGGTGGTGCACCTGGCGCTGCTGCCAGAGGTTGCGCCGGTGTACATCGGCTGCGACGACACGCCTCTGCCTTTGCACGTCCTGTATGCCGAACTGGCCCGGATGATCGGCGCCCCGGCCCCGCGCGAGGCGCCTGCGCCCGCCAACGTGGGCAGCAAGAAGCTCAGCAATGCGCGCCTGCGCGCCAGCGGCCTGTCGCTGCAATGGCCCGATTCACGGCAGGGCTACTCGGCGTTACTGGCCGACGGCGACGCGGCGCAGGCATAGTTCGGCTCACACCGAATCGTTGCCTGCGGGGCTGGCGGATACTGGCGGCCGAATCCCCCATCGGTCACCGCCCACCCGCCATGCCGCCCCCCATCCCCTGGACGCCGTCACGCATCCAGACCCACGCGATTGCGCTATCGCGCGCTCTCCAACGCGCGCATGCCCAGTTTGATTTTCAAAAGGACAGCAGCCCATGATTGCCGTGATATTCGAAGTCGAGCCCGCCCACGGCGACCCCGCCCCGTATCTGGAGATTGCCGCCGGCCTGATCGACGAGCTGCGCACCATCGACGGCTTCATCTCCGTCGAACGCTTTCAAAGCCTGTCCACGCCCGGCAAGCTGCTGTCGCTGTCATTCTGGCGCGACGAGGCCGCGGTGCTGCGCTGGCGTTCCCTGGAATCGCACCGCCGCGCGCAAGAGGCCGGGCGCGGCGGCGTGTTCCAGAACTACCGTCTGCGCGTGGCCCAGGTGCTGCGCGACTACGGCATGCAGGAGCGCGACGAGGCGCCCTCCGACAGCCGCGCGCGCCACGGCTGAACTCGCGGCGACGGCGCGATTGCGATCGCCGAGGCGGCTTAACGCAACAACCGCCCCACGGCCTCGACCACGCGCCGCACGTCGTCGGCCGACACGTTCAGATGCGTGACCAGGCGCGTCGGACCGCCATAGACGGCGCGCATCAGGATGTCTTCCTTGCCCAGCGCCGCCGTCAGCGCATCGCAGCGTGACGGCTCGAATTCCACGAACACCATGTTGGTGTCCTGGCTCAGCACCTTGACGCCGGCAATGCCCCGCAGGCCTTCGGCCAACAGGCGCGCATTCTCGTGGTCCTGCGCCAGCCGTTCCACGTTGTGCTCCAGCGCGTACAGGCACGCGGCCGCCAGCACGCCAGACTGGCGCAGGCCGCCGCCCAGCATCTTGCGCCAGCGATGCGCGCGGCCGATCAATTCCTCGCTGCCGACCAGCACCGACCCGACCGGCGCGCCCAAACCCTTTGAAAAGCAGATGGACACCGAGTCGAAGGGCTGGCAAAGGTCGGCCACGGGTTTGCCGCTGGCGACGGCCGCGTTGAACACGCGCGCCCCGTCCAGGTGCGTGGCAAGGCCCTGCTCGCGCGCCCAGGACGTCGCGGCCCGGATGTACGCGGCCGGAATCAGCTTGCCGTGGAAGGTGTTTTCCAGCGCCAGCAGGCGCGTGCGCGCGAAGTGCGGGTCGCCCTTGGGCTTGAGCGCCGCGGCAAGTTTTTCCAGCGGCAACGATCCATCCGGCGCGTGTTCGATGGGCTGGGGCTGGATGCTGCCCAGCACCGCTGCGCCGCCGCCCTCGTATTTGTAGGTATGCGCAAGCTGGCCGACAAGGTACTCGTCGCCGCGATCACAATGCGCCATGAGCGCGGCCAGGTTGCTTTGCGTGCCCGACGGGAAGAACAGGCCGGCAGCCTTGCCGGTGCGCTCGGCCAACGTCTTTTGCAGGCGGATCACGGTGGGATCGTCGCCCATCACGTCATCGCCCAGCGGGGCATTGGCCATCGCCTGCAGCATGGCCGCATCGGGACGGGTGACGGTATCGCTACGCAGATCAATCATGAAAGTTTCCAGGGGATTGGAGAGGACAGGAATTCGGAAAGGTCATTCGGCGCGCGCGGCCGGCGCGGCACGGCTCACCACAAAGATGCCAGCCAGGATCAGCACCATCCCGCCTACCTCGACGGGCGTGGGACGCTCGGACAGGATGGCCCATGCCAGCAGCATGGCCACCACGGGCACGCCCAGGCTCGACAGTCCCGCGATCGACGCGGGCACGCGGCGCACGACCTGCAGCCACAGCAGCCAGCCCGCCGCGGTGGCGATCAGCACAATGTAGGTCATGCCGGTCCAGAGCGGCCAGCCCCATTGGGCGGTCATCTGCGGCACCAGATAGGCGATGGGCACCATGACCAGGCCGCCGAACAGCATCTGCCACGCGGTGAACGTCATCACGTCCGGCGCATGGCGGTCGAACATGCGCTTGGACAGCACCGTGCCCACGCCCCAGCACAGGCCGCTTCCAAGGCCCAGCAACACGGGGCGGATGTCGCCCAGCCCGTTCCAGGGTTCGACGAAACAGATCAGGCCGACGGCGGCCAGCGCGCTGCCGGCCGCGTGCCGGGCCGTGGGCCGCTCGCCCAGCAACCACCACGCAAACAGCACGACCCAGAACGGCATGGTGTAGGCCATGAGGGACACCTTGCCCACGCCCCCGTCCACCAGCGCGGTCTGGACGAAGCCCTGAAAGCCCGCCGTCTGGGTCAGGCCGATCAAGAGGGTCAGTTTCCAGGGCGGCATCGCCAGCGGCCGGCGCGTGGCGAACGCGAGCGCGAAAAGCACCAGGCTGCCCGTCACGTAGCGCAGGGCCACGAAGTCGAACGGTCCGATGTAGGGCACGATCAGCTTCATCGCGATCCAGCTTCCCGCCCAGACCAGGATGGTGCTGAACATCAGGGCAAGCCCTGCGCGATCGAAACTGCTGCTCACGGGTGCGGCTCCATGCGAAGAAATTTGGCAATCCAGGAATGACGACGCCCGTGCCGCTACATGCCGGCACGGGCGTCGTCATTATGCGCCTGTCGCGCTGCAAACGGCCGGTGAAATCCGGCCGGTTGCATTTACAGCGGCTTGGCGAGCTGCTCCAGGATGGCGGGGTTTTCCAGCGTGGACACGTCCTGCGTCACTTCCTCGCCCTTGGCGACCACGCGCAGCAGGCGGCGCATGATCTTGCCTGAACGGGTCTTGGGCAGGTTGTCGCCGAAACGGATGTCCTTGGGCTTGGCGATGGGACCGATCTCGCGGGCCACCCAGTCGCGCAACTGCTTGGCGATGGCCTGGGCCTCTTCGCCTTCTGGACGAGAGCGCTTGAGCACGACGAAGGCCACGACGGCCTCGCCGGTCGTGTCGTCGGGACGGCCCACGACGGCGGCCTCGGCCACCATTTCGTGCGCCACCAGCGCCGACTCGACCTCCATCGTGCCCAGGCGGTGGCCCGAGACATTCAGCACGTCGTCGATACGGCCCATGATCCAGAAGTAGCCGTCGGCGTCGCGCTGCGCGCCGTCGCCCGCGAGGTAATAGCCACGCAGTTCGGACGGGAAGTAGCTCTTCTTGAAGCGTTCCGGATCGCCCCAGATGTTGCGGATCATGGCGGGCCACGGACGCTTGATGACCAGGAAGCCGCCATTGCCCTTGTCCACGTCGCCGCCGGTCTCGTCGACGATGGCTGCGGCAATGCCCGGCAGGGGCAGCGTGCACGAACCCGGCTTGGTGGGCGTGGCGCCCGGCAGCGGCGTGATCATGTGCCCGCCGGTTTCGGTCTGCCACCAGGTATCCACAATGGGGCAGCGCTCGCGGCCGACGTTCTTGTGATACCACATCCAGGCTTCGGGGTTGATGGGCTCGCCCACCGTGCCGATGATGCGCAGCGAGTCCAGATCGTAGTTCTTGGGATGCGCGTCGGGCGTGGCTTCAGACGCCTTGATCAGCGAGCGGATCGCGGTCGGCGCCGTATAGAACGTGGTGACCTTGTGGCGCGCAATCATGTCCCAGAAGCGGCCGGCGTTGGGGAACGTGGGCACGCCTTCGAAGACGATCTGCGTCAGGCCAGCAGCAAGCGGGCCGTAGGTGATGTACGTGTGACCGGTAACCCAGCCCACGTCAGCGGTGCACCAGTAGACGTCGTCCTTGCGCGCGTCGAAGGTCCACTTCACGGTCAGGAGCGCCCACAACAGGTAGCCGGCGGACGAATGCTGCACGCCCTTGGGCTTGCCCGTGGAACCTGAGGTGTACAGGATGAAGAGCGGGTGTTCGGCGTTGACCGGCACCGGTTCGCAGGTGTCCGGCTGGCCGGCCTCGACGTCCTGCATCCAGAGATCGCGGCCTTCGTTCCACTGCACCTTGCCGCCCGTGCGGCGGTACACGACGACCTTGGTGACGGCTTCGCAGCCGCCCATCGCGATGGCTTCTTCCACGGCGGGCTTGAGCGGAATGGTCTTGCCGCCGCGCACCTGTTCGTCGGCGGTAATGATGAGCGATGCGCCCACGTCGACGATGCGTTCCTGCAGGCTCTTGGCCGAGAAACCTCCGAACACCACCGAGTGCGTCACGCCCAGGCGCGCGCAGGCCTGCATGGCGACCACGGCTTCGATGGACATGGGCATGTAGATGATGGCGCGATCGCCCTTCTTGTAGCCCAGCGCCGCCAGCCCATTGGCGAAGCGGCACACGCGCGCCAGCAATTCGCGATAGGTGACCTTGTCGACCTTGCCATCGTCGGATTCGAAGATGATGGCGGTCTTGTCGGCGTTGCCGTTGGTCAGGTGGACGTCCAGGCAATTGGCCGAGACGTTCAGTTCGCCGTCGCCGAACCAGCGGTAGAACGGGGCATCGGACTCGTCAAGCACCTGCGTGAAGGGCTTGGTCCACTGCAGATTGTCGCGGGCCTGTCCGGCCCAGAATCCGTCGAAGTCGTTCTCGACCTGCGCGCACAGCGCGTTGTAGGCGTCCATGCTGGAAATCGCGGCGCCCTGCGCGGCGCGCTCGGGCGGCGGAAACACGCGGTTTTCCACCAGTACGGACTCAATAGCGTTCGACATGATCTTGTCTCCAATCGGTGATTCTGTTGTTTATGCTGCTTTTTTATTACCCACCTGCAACCGTATCGCCGCGCTCTTACGGGCACCTTACGCAAAATGCGGGCCGGAGCCCGCAGATTGACGAGGCCCAAGGCGATGCGTCTGCGCCGGATCCGGGCAGGAAGACGCCGCAAGGCGCCAACCGGGCAGCATGCACAAGCCAACGACGCGCCGCACTGCGACGCGCCAACAATGCCAAGCAATCAGCATGTGCCGCCGTATCGGGACGCGGCGGCACAAGGCAGTCCATAAGGATAGCAGTCGCTTCCCGCTTGGCGTATACCGCATTCAGGCGGCCTGCCGGGCGAGGCCGCGCTTCATGTCCACCCGCGACAACAGGACCAGTCCGCCGACGAAGAACAGCCCCGTGACGAGGATGGCCAGGCGATGATTGCCTTCCGTGGCCCACGTCACCAGCCCGTACGTCAACGGGCCGATCACGGCGGCAAGCTGCACGGAAAAGGTCCACAGCGAATAGAACTCGGCCAGCCGGCCCGCCGGCGCCAGCGCGCCGGTCATGGCGCGGCCCGCGCTCTGCGTCGTGCCCATGCACAGGCCGGCCAGCACCGCCGCCACCCAGAACACCGGCGCGGTCACGGCCGCGTAAGCCGTCAGCACCATCACGATCCATCCGACCAGCGTGATGGCCAGCGCCGGCTTGTGGCCGATGCGGTCTTGCACGTAGCCGAACGAAAACGCCCCGGCCGCCGCGCCGATGTTCACGGTGAACACCAGCAGCATGATCTGCGGCGTAGTGAAACCCATGACTTCCGACGCATACACCGCGGCCAGCGTGATCACGACCGAGATGCCGGCCTGGTAGCAGGCAATGCACATCAACAGGCGGCGAAACTCCGGGAAGTGCAAGCCCGTTTCGCGCCAGGCATAGGCCAGGCGCTTGAGCATGTGCAGCGCGGGCGGATTGCCCTGCTGCGGCTTGGCGCGCTCGCGCAGCATGAAGAACGACGGCAGCGCGGCCAGCGCAAATACCGAGGCTGTCACCACAATGACCCAGGGCACGAACTGCTCGGCGGTCTCGCCTCGCCCTTCGGCCAGCGTCACCACGACAAGCGACAACCCCAGCGTCAGCATGCCGCCGAAATAGCCAAAGCTCCATCCCCAACCCGAGACGCGGCCCAACGCCTGCGGCTTGGCCAGTTCAGGCAGGAACGCCGCGACCACGGATTCGCCAACGCAATAGCAGTAGTTGGACACGACGATGGCGGCCAGCGCCAGCCAGACGTCGCCCGGCCCCGCTTGCGTCAGGGCCAGCGTGCCCGCCACGCAGCCGGCCGTGCTGGTGTAGAGCAGCCGCCGCTTGCTGGCCCGTGCATCGGCGCGGGCGCCCAGCGTAGGCATGGTCAGCATGATGACGAGGTACGACAGCGATAGCGCGGACGTCCACGCGAGCGTGGCCCATGTGGCGCGCGCAGCGACGACGCCGACGAAATAGGTGCTGAAAACCGCCGTGAGGATCACGGTGGTGTATCCGGAGTTCGCGAAGTCGTACATGGCCCAGGCCCAGACTTCGCGCCGTTTCACGCCGGGGTTCAGCGGACCGCTGTCCGCCCCCCGGGTGTCCTGCGCGGAAACGCCAGCCGGCGTTTCCGGCGGCAGCGCCTGGCTCATAGGCCCAGCGCGGCGATGCCTGCTTGCGCGATCTGCACGTCTTCGGTCGACTTGACGCCCGAAACGCCCACCGCGCCGACGACCTGGCCGTCAACGACGACCGGCACGCCGCCCTCGAGCATGCCTTCGATCAGCGGCGCCGACAGGAACGAGTAGCGGCCGTTGTTGATCAGTTCTTCGTAGATGCGCGATTCGCGGCGGCCCAGCGCGGCCGTCTTGGCCTTGGCAGGCGCGATGTGCGACGAGATCGGCGCCGCATCGTCCAGGCGCAGCATGCCCAGCAGATGGCCGCCATCGTCGGTCACGGCGATGGTGACGGCCCACTTGTTCTGCAAGGCGTGTGCTTCGGCCGCGGCCAGGATCTTTTTGACGTCGTCGGCGCTCAGCACGGGTTTGGTTTTCATTGCAGTGACTCCTTGATCTGTTCGAGGGCGTTAGGGTCTTCCATGGTGGTCAGGTCGCCGGGATCGCGCGACTCGCATACCGCGACGATCGCGCGGCGCAGCACCTTGCCGGAACGGGTCTTGGGCAGGGCGCCCACGAACCGGATCCTGGCCGGCCTTGCCACCGCCCCAAGCTGTTCTTCCACCAGCCGCATGATATCCGCTTCCAGCGCCTTTGCCGCTTCCGGCGTGTCGGCGCCGGCTGGATTCTTCAGCACGGCGAACGCCATGGCGACCTGCCCCTTGAGGGGGTCGGACACACCCACCACCGCGCATTCCGCGATGCCGTTGTGGCTGTTGACCGACTCCTCGATCTCGCGCGTGCCCAACCGGTGGCCCGCCACGTTGATCACGTCGTCCGTGCGGCCCAGGATGAACCAGTAGCCATCGGCGTCCACCCGCCCCCAGTCGAAGGTCGAATACACCTTCCGGCCAGGAATCGACGTGAAGTAGGTTTCGACGAAGCGCGCGTCGTCGCCCCAGATGGTGGACATGGCGCCGGGCGGCAGCGGCGGCACGATGGCGACCACGCCCTTCTCGTCCGGACCCAGGTCTTCGCCGGTGGATTCGCTGACGATGCGCGCGTCAAAGCCGTAGACCGGGAACGACGGGCTGCCAAACCGGGTGGCGACCTTTTCCACGCCCGGCTGCGCCGACAGGATCGGCCAGCCGGATTCCGTCTGCCAGTAGTTGTCGATGATGGGCTTGCCCAGGCCTTCCGAGATCCATTGCGCCGTCGGCTCGTCAAGCGGTTCGCCGGCCAGATAGACGGCGCGCAGCGTGGACAGATCGTGCCGCCGCAAGAGATCGGGATCCTGGCGCTTGAGCACGCGCACTGCGGTCGGCGCCGAAAACAGCGTGTTCACGCCGAATTGCTCGACCAGCTTCCAGAGAATCGCGCCGTCCGGGCGCACGGGTGTTCCCTCGTACAGGATGGTCGATTGCCCGCCGATGAGCGGTCCGTAGACGATGTAGGAATGCCCGACCACCCAGCCGATGTCGCTGGTGCAGAAATAGGTGTCGCCGGGCTTGCCATCGAACAGGTATTCCATGGACGACGCCAGCGCCACGGCGTATCCGCCCGTGTCGCGCTGCACGCCCTTGGGGCGGCCGGTGGTGCCGGAGGTATAGAGGATGTAGCTGGGCTCGGACGATTCCAGCCACTCGACGGGCACCCGCGCGCCGCGGTGGCGTTCGCGCAGCGTCGCGTAATCCAGATCGCGACCGGCCACCGGTTCGAACGGGGCCAGGCCGCGGTCGAACACCACCACCGAGGCCGGTGGCGACTTGGCCAGGCTCAAGGCGCGGTCCAGGAGCGGCTTGTACGGCACGACCTTGCCGGCCCGCGAGCCGCCGTCCGTGCACACCACTACCTTCGGCGACGCATCGTCGATGCGCTGCGCCAGGTTCACGGATGCAAACCCGCCGAACACCACCGAATGCACTGCCCCGATGCGCGCGCAGGCGAGCATGGTGAACACGGCTTCCGGCACCATCGGCATGTAAAGCAGCACGCGGTCGCCGCGCCCCACGCCCAACTCGCGCAGCATGGCGGCTGCCGCGTTCACTTCCTCGAAGACGTCCTGCCGCGTGTACACCTGCTCACGGTCCACCTCGGTGGACACCCAGATCAGCGCCGGCTTGTCCGCCTGTGTCGGCAGCCAGCGGTCCACGGCGTTGTAGCAAAGATTGGTGCGCCCGCCCACGAACCACCTGGCGAAAGGCGGACGCGAGAAGTCCAGCACATTGTCAAAAGGCGTTTCCCAGTGGATGCGCATGGCCTCTTCACGCCAGAAGGCGTCGCGGTCATTCACCGAGCGATAGTGGAAATCCCGGGTTCTTTGCATGTCTGTCTCCTGGTATTGTTCATAGGCCTTAAGGCTGATTGATTTTTGTCTAATCATTTCGGTCATTCTGGTAGGCAAACCTTGCACGAGACTTGCCGCACGTCAAAAAATTCTTCCAGATGTCCACGCTGCATGGATATTTAGGGCCGATACGTAACGAACCGGCACTAAAAGTTTGGTAGAATCCCCGCGAAGTTGCACATAATTGTTGAATTTGCTGACATCTCGGCCCCAACCGCGGCTAATGCGCGGTTTTTGCTGTGTTCAGTGAATCATCCCCAGGCGAATGCATCGACACTCCATACCCGCGCGATTCAATTCAACCACTGGCCTTGCAAAGCGCGGTCTGCGCATGCTCGCGTTGGTTGCTTGTTTTGCGGGTCTGGCGGGTTGTGCAAGCACTAGCCAAAAGTCAACCGCCCATACGTCCGAGATCGATCCTTACGAAACGGAGTGGGTTGCCACCGCCGATGATCCCATCGGCATGCTGGTGGTCCAGAAATTCAAGCGTGAACGCCAGCGCACCCATTCGGGTGTCGGCACCGACAACGGCATGGTCAGCGAAGCCCTGAATCACCTGGGCATCCGCTACCGCTTCGGCGGCAGTTCCCCCGACACCGGCTTTGACTGCAGCGGCCTCGTCGCTTACTCGGCCGAACGTGGCCTGGGGCTCAAGCTTCCCCGCAATGCCGCCGAAATCGCCCAGCAAGGCGTGGCCGTCGCCAAGAACGAACTGCAGGCCGGCGACCTCGTCTTCTTCAACACCATGGGCCGCCGTTATTCCCACGTTGGCATCTACCTGGGCGACGACCGCTTCGTGCATTCGCCCAGCGCCGGCGGCGTGGTGCGTGTCGAAAACATGACCATGGCCTACTGGTCCAAGCGCTACAACGGCGCCCGCCGCCTCGACAACACCCTGATGGCATCGGCCCGCGCGGCAAACTGACTGCCCTGCCCTGTCCAGACTAAAGGCGACATAGTCGCACGCGGGCCTACCCGCCGCCATCGTCCAAAATGCAAAACGCCGCCAGACTTTCGTCCGGCGGCGTTTTTGTTTGTTCTCTTCGCGGCGTTCAGACCGCAGGCCGTATCGGCCTCCCCAGTTTGTCGTGGATGCGCGGCAAGACGCGTCCCATCAATGAACGGTACCGGCGCGCGGGCACAGGCCGCATTGCTGCAGCGCCTGCTGCATGCTGCACACGGAACGGCGACAAGCGACGACCCGGATGCCACCGCGCTGCGCGGCGTTGCGGAACGTCTTCATGACGTTGTGGCCAAGAAAATCGGTAAGCAGGATGACCAGTTGCGTGCCCGAGGGCAGTTGCAGGGTCTTCTTCTGATGTGAAGGATCGCGCCCGCTGATGTGGTGCGTGATCGAGATGTTGTGTCCTTTGAGCAGATCGGGAATATTGCCGAGGCGGTCGGCGCCCACTACCACTGCACTAAGTCCTGCCGTCATGATTTACCTCACTGGGTCGTTGAGCCTGGATGTAATGATAATGATTCCTATTTTTTCGTCAACTCAAATGAGATCGGTTCTTATTTAATTATTTTTATGAGCTTATGGAAAGGGATAGCCGTCTCACGCTTTCCCCAAGGTCATCGGGCAAAAAAAAACGCGACGTCGTGAGGACGTCGCGTGTTGTCGAGGCGGGCGCCGGCAGCCGGCAGAGGCTATTTCGGCGCGCCCTGCACCGCATCGGTCACCACCGCCCGGGTCAGCGAAGGCGCCAGCATTTCCAGGAAGGTGTAGACGTAATCGCGCAGGAACACGCCCGCCTTCACGCCCACGCGGGTGGTATGCGTGCCGAACAGGTGCCCCACCGGCAGGCCGACCAGATTGGAATCACGACGCGGGTCATAGGCGACGCCCGCGATGATGCCGATGCCCAGGCCCACGTCCACATAGGTCTTGATCACGTCGGCGTCGATGGCCTCCAGCACGATGTCCGGATGAATGCCCTGATTGGCGAAGATCTCGTCGATCGTGCTGCGGCCGGTAAAAGCGCGGTCGTAGGTCACGATGGGGTACTCGGCCAGTTGCGCCAGCGACAGCCGCTTGGCGGCGCTGGAGGTCAGTTCGGCCAGCGGATGATCGGGCCGCACCACCACGGTGTGTTCCCACGCATAGACCGGCAAGGTGGCCAGGCCCGGCGTCAACGCCAGCGATTCGGTGGCCAGCGCCAGATCCGCCTGTTCATGCAAGACCATTTCAGCAAGCTGGGCGGGGCTGCCCTCGGCCAGCGACAGGTGAACCTTGGGGAATTGCTTGCGGAACGCGGGAATGACGCGCGGCAGCAGATAGCGCGCCTGCGTGTGGGTGCAGGCAATGACCAGGCCGCCTTCATCGCGGCGCGCGAATTCGTCGCTGACTTTCTTCAGGTTGTCGACTTCGCGCATGATGCGGTCGATCACCTGCGACACGGCAAGACCCGGCTTGGTCAGCCCCTTGATGCGCTTGCCGTGGCGTTCGAAGATCTTGATACCCAGCTCGTCTTCGAACTCGATGATGGCCTTGGAAACGCCGGGCTGCGACGTGTAGAGCATCCGGGCGGCTTCGGTCAGGTTGAAGTCGCGCCGGATGGTTTCACGCACGAAACGAAATTGCTGGAGGTTCATTAATTGGCCCCTGATAGACGGGCCAATTATAAGTAATAAGAACGCCTTGCTATATGAATTATTCGTATAAGCTTAGGAGCAAGGCGTCCCCTCTTTTAGCGCATCGAGATCGTGGTGTTGACGGTCTTGGCGTGCGCCGACCAGCGTGCGGTGACCGTCTTGGTCTGCGTCCAGAACTGCACAGCCTGCTTGCCGTTGGGGCCCAGGTCGCCCAGCTTGGAACCGCGCGAACCCGTGAAGCTGAACCACGCCACCGGCACCGGAATCGGCACGTTGATGCCGACCTGGCCCACGTCGATGTTGTTCTGGAAGTAGCGCGCGGCGCCCCCGTCCTGCGTGAACAGGGCGACGCCGTTGCCGTTGGGGTTGCGGTTGATGAATTCCACCGCGTCTTCCAGCGTCTCGACGCCAACGCAGCACAGGACCGGCCCGAAGATCTCCTCGGTGTAGATCGTCATGTTCTCGGCAACGCCGTCGAACACGGTGGGGCCGACGAAGTTGCCTTCCTCGAAACCCGCCACCTTCAGGTTGCGGCCGTCGAGCAGCAGCTTGGCGCCTTCGTCCACGCCCTTCTGGATCAGGCTTTCCACGCGCTTTTTCGCATTGGGCGACACCAGCGGACCCAGGTCGGCCTGGCGGTCCGTGCCGGCGTTGACCTTGAGCTTCTTGGCGCGTTCGACGAAATCGGGCAGCCAGTTGCGGGCCTCGCCCACCAGCACGGCCACGGACGACGCCATGCAGCGTTGGCCGGCCGCACCGAAGGCGGCCCCGAGCAGTTGGTTCAATGCGACTTCCGGATCAGCGTCCGGCAGAACCACGCAGTGGTTCTTGGCGCCCATCATCGACTGGCAGCGCTTGCCGGCGGCCGATGCGCGGTTGTAGATCTCGGTGCCCACGCGGGTCGAGCCGATGAACGACACCGCCTTGATGTCCGGATGCTCGCACAGGCCGTTGGCCGTTTCCGGGCCGCCGTGCACCACGTTGAGCACACCGGGCGGCAGGCCGGCTTCCAGCGCCAGTTCCGCCAGGAACAGCGACGAGGTCGGATCCTGCTCGGAGGGCTTGAGCACGAACGTATTGCCGCAGGCCACGGCGATGGGGAACATGAAGCACGGCAGCATCACCGGGAAATTGAACGCAGTGATGCCCGCGCACACGCCCAGCGGCTGGATCAGCGTGTAGACGTCGATCCCGGACGCCGCGTTTTCCGCGTATTCGCCCAATTGCAGGTTGGCGATCGAGCAGGCGTGCTCGACCACTTCCAGACCGCGGCCGACTTCACCCTCGGCGTCCGGCAGCGTCTTGCCGTGTTCGCGGGTAATCATCTCGGCCAGCTTGCCGGTATTGGCGCGCAGCAGCTCCTGGAACTTGAGCATGACGCGCATGCGTGCGCCCTGCCCGGCGTTGCGCCAGGTCTTGAAAGCCTCCTTGGCGTTGGAGACGGCCAGGTCCAGTTCTTCGCGCGTGGCGAAGGGCACCTTGGCGACGACCTCCTGGGTGGCGGGGTTGATCACGTCTCGCCATTCGGTGGTTTTGGACTGCACAAGCTTGCCGCCGATCAGTAGCGGAACGCGCGGGACTTCACTCATTTTGATGCTCCTCACACTGCGTAGTCGATGCGGATGGTCGTCCGCGTTCTTGGATCGAACCGGGCCCGCGGGACAACGCCCGCGTGCCTCGGATTATTTCTTCACCAGCGGGCAGCTCGAATCGGCCAGGGGCTGGAAGGCTTCGGCCGCCGGAATGGTGGCCACCAGCTTCGAATAGTCCCAGCCGCCCTTGGAGTCCGCGGGCTTCTTGACTTCGTACAGGTACATATCGTGGATCACGCGGCCGTCCGGGCGGATCGACGCGTTGCGCATGATGGGATCCTTGATGGGAATCTCGCGCATCTTGTCGGCCACGACCCTGCCATCCGTACTGTTGGCGGCGGCCACGGCGCGCAGGTAATGCAGCACGCTGGAATACACGCCGGCCTGCGTCATGGTGGGCTTCAGGCCGCGGAAGGCCTTCTCGAAACGGCCGGACCACTCGCGCGTGGCGTCGTCGTAGTCCCAGTAAAAGCCGTCCACGTAGGACAACCCTTGGGCGTTCTCCAGGCCGAGCGCACGCAGGTCGGACAGGAAGATCAGCAGCGAAACCAGGCGCTGGCCGCCGGCCACGATGCCGAACTCGCGCGCCTGCTTGACCGCGTTGACGGTGTCCTGGCCGCCGTTGGCCAGCGCCACCACCTGCGCCTTGGAGCTTTGCGCCTGCAAGAGATAGGACGCGAAGTCGGGTGCGTTCAGCGGATGACGCACACTGCCGGCCACCGTGCCGCCCAACGCTTTCACCGCCTTGGCCGTGTCGGCCTCCAGCGAGTGGCCGAACGCATAGTCGACGGTGATGAAGAACCAGGACTTGCCGCCCTCGCGCACGGTGGCTTTGGCGCCGCCCGCCGACTGCGAGTAGGTGTCGAACATCCAGTGAAAGCCGACCGGCGAGCATTCCTTGTTGGTCAGGGCCGTGGTGGCCGGACCGGAGAACATCACGACCTTGTTCTTTTCGCGGGCGATGCCCTGCACGGCCAGCGCCACGGCGGAATTGGTGAGGTCGGCGATCGCGGTGACGCCGTCGCGGTCGAACCATTCGCGGGCGCGCGCGGCGCCGACGTCCGCCTTGTTCTGGTTGTCCGCGGACACCAGGTCGATCTTCATGCCTTTGCATTCCGCCGCAAGGCAGTCGTCGATGGCCAACTGCGCCGCGGCGACCGAACCTGCGCCCCCCATGCCGGCATAGGTGCCGGACATATCCGTCAGAATGCCGATCTTCACTGGCGGCTTATCCGCCGCATGGGCCTGCCCAAGCAAACCGGCGCCCAGACACAAGCCTGCGGCGAGCCCGCGTGCGTGCAATTTCATGGATTTGTCTCCTGAGTTTTTATGCGCTGAGTGTTAGCGTTGTGGCGCCGTCTTCGCGGCCTGCGGTCCCAGGGCATAGCCCAAGGCCAGCCGATCCAGTGTAGATGTGTGAAAATCAACAAGCAACACCAGAAATGCACATTCCTTGTGCATTCATGCACACACAAAAAAACCCGCGTTGCAGCGTGCTGCCGGGGCCTTGGAGCGATGGATCTTGCTTGATTGGGACAGCCTGCGCTATTTCCTGGAAGTGGCGCGCACGCAGCGCGTCAGCGCAGCGGCGCGCAAGCTGGGCGTGGAACACACCACGGTCTCGCGCCGCATCCGGGCGCTGGAAACGGAACTGGACACCCTGCTCTTTGAAAAATCCCGCAGCGCGGGCTTCGTGCTGACGGACGACGGCCAGCGGCTGTTCGTCCATGCCGAACAGATGGAAAGCGTCGTGCACACCGCGCGCGAGAACCTGTCCGGCATCGGGCAGGCGCTGTCGGGGCATCTGCGCATCGGCGCCACCGAAGGCTTCGGCAGCTATGTGCTCACCCCGCTTGCCGCAGACTTCCAGCGGCGCTATCCGCACATCACGCTGGATATCCTGCCCGTGCCGCGCTTTGTCAGCCTGTCCAAGCGCGAGGCCGATCTGGCCATCACCATCGAGCGCCCGCAGCGCGGTCCGTATGTGTGCAGCAAGCTGTGCGATTACACGCTGCGGCTGTACGGCACACCTGGCTATCTGGCGAACCATGCGCCCATCACGCGCCGCGAGGACCTCGCGGATCACACGTTCATTGGCTATGTGGACGAGCTGCTGTTCAGCGAACGCCTGCGCTATCTGGAAGACGTGCTGCCGGCAAGCAAGGTGGTGTTGCGCAGCACGAGCGTCGTGGCCCAGTACCACGCGGCGCTGCAGGGCCAGTCGCTCGCGATCCTGCCGTGCTTCATCGCGGCCCAGGATCCGCGGCTGAAACCCGTGCTGCAGGACGAGATCGCCATCACACGCTCGTTCTGGATGTACTGCCACGAAGACCTGCGCAAGCTCAAGCGCGTAACGGTGCTGTGGGAGTTCATCCGCAAATCGGTATTGAAAAACGCCGACCTGTTGGCAGGCCGGCGTGGAACGATGAAGTATCTGCCCTGAGCGCGCCGGCTGGCGGCGCCCACTATGCTAAGCGCTGTTCTTCGGCGCTTTCACGCGCAGGCGGCGCATCAGCAGGAAGGCGGTCAGCAGCGCGACGGCGCCGTGGATGAGCCACACGCCCAGACCAAAACTGAGCTTGCCGTTGGAGATCCAGGCGCGCGACAGGTTGATCAGGTTCATATAGAGCAGACCGACCAGACCGGCGATGAGCAGGTCGCCCGAACGCCCAAGCCGCGGATTTACCGCGCCCAGCGGAATGGCCAGTAGCGCAAGATTCAGCGCGGCGAGGGGAAGCGAAATCCGCCACATGACCTGCGACCAGCTGCTGTTGGTGTTGTCTTCAACCAGCTGCGGCGTGCTGCGCGCCTTGGAGGACCGCTCTGCCGCTGCACGGGCCTCGGCGACAGGGTCGCCGCCTGACTTGCTTTCGAGGCGCAGGCCGTATTTTTCGAAGTGCACCAGCCGAAGCTCGGGGGTACCCGGCTTCAGGTCGTAACGATGACCCTCGCCCAGCACCAGAAAGCGGTCGCCGTTGGGCAGGGTTTCGCTGTGCGCGCTGCTTGCGGTCAGCACGCTGAGCCATTCAGGACCGATCTCGCGCGCGAAGACGTTGCCGAGTTCGTCGCTGGGATTGACGGGGTCTTCAGCAAAGAACACGCGGCTGCCGCCGGAGGATTCAGCAAATTGGCCGGCCGTGACCTTGGACAGGTCGGAGCGTTGTTCGAAGCGTTCGTGGTATTCGCCGATCTGGCGGTAGGCCCAGGGCGACGCGACCAGCGTCAGGCCTGCCACGGCAATCGCGACGGGGACCGCCACGCGCAGCACGGGCTTGAGCCAGTCCGCCAGCGACAGGCCGCTGGCGAACCACACGACCATTTCGGACTCGCGGTAGTTTCGCGTGACCGTGGTCAGCACCGCGATGAAGATCGAGACCGCCAGAATGGTCGGCAGCGCGGTGATGGTCGACAGCGCGGCAAGCACGACCACCACGTCCGCTCCGATGTTGCCTCCCGCGGCTTCACCGAGCAGGCGCACGAGAAGCACGCTGAGCCACACGACGAGCAACGTGGAAAAGACAACGCCAGCGTGACTGGTGATCTCGCTGACGACAGAGCGTTTGAATAGAGACATGGGAGAATATGCGGGATAATCGACCGCATCATACACAGACGCACACGGGAAACCCTCATGGAATTTAGCACACAGACCACTGCTTCCCTGCACCAGGTCAAAACCGCGGCCCTCGCCGTCGGCGTGTTCGCGGACGGCGTGTTGAGCCCCGCCGCCGACATCATCGACCGCGCTTCCAACGGCGCCGTGCGTGCGGTGGTCAAAAGCGAATTCCGCGGCCGCGCCGGCGCGACGCTGACCCTGCGTACGCTGCCGGGTGTCGCCGCGCAGCGTGTGGTCCTGGTCGGGCTGGGCAAGCAGGAAGAATACTCGGCCCGCACCCACGCGTCGGCCGAGCAGGCATTCGCCGCTTCCTGCGTCGCCGCCCAGCTTGCCGAAGGCGTGTCCACGCTGCTCGCCAATCCCATCGCCGACACCGACCTCATTGCGCGCGCCCGCAGCGCCGCGATCGCGGCCGGCAGCGCGGTCTACCACTACGACGCCAGCTTCGGCAAACCCGACCGCGACGCGCGCCCCAAGCTCAAGAAGATCGTGCAGGTCGTCGAGCGCGCCGACGCGGCACAGGCCCAGAAGGGCCTGCGCGAAGGCAGCGCCATCGCCAACGGCATGGAGCTGACCCGCACGCTGGGCAACCTGCCGGGCAACATCTGCACGCCGACCTACCTGGGCGACACCGCCAAGCGTCTGGCGCGCGAATTCAAGTCCCTGAAGGTCGAGGTCCTGGACCGCAAGCAGGTCGAGGCGCTGGGCATGGGCTCGTTCCTGTCGGTTGCGCGCGGCTCCGAGGAAGCGCTGCGCTTCATCGTGCTGCGCCACGCCGGCGCCAAGGCTGCCAAGAAGGGCGCCAAGGCCGCGCAGGGTCCGATCGTGCTGGTCGGCAAGGGCATCACGTTCGACGCGGGCGGCATCTCGCTCAAGCCCGCGGCCACCATGGACGAAATGAAGTACGACATGTGCGGCGCCGCCAGCGTGCTCGGCTCGTTCCGCGCCCTGGCCGAACTGGAATTGCCGCTGGATGTCGTCGGCCTCATTCCCGCATGCGAGAACCTGCCCAGCGGCAAGGCCAACAAGCCGGGCGACGTGGTCACCAGCATGGCTGGCCTGACCATCGAAATCCTGAACACCGACGCCGAAGGCCGACTGGTCCTGTGCGACGCCCTCACCTACGCCGAACGCTTCAAGCCGTCGGCCGTGATCGACATCGCCACGCTGACCGGCGCCTGCGTCGTCGCGCTGGGCAACGTCAACACCGGCCTGTTCTCCAAGGACGACGCGCTGGCGGACGCTCTGGCCTCGGCCGGCCGCCGTTCGCTCGACACCGCATGGCGCATGCCCATGGACGACGCCTACCAGGAACAGCTCAAGTCCAACTTCGCTGACCTCGCCAACATCGGCGGTCCTCCGGCCGGCGCCGTCACGGCGGCTTGCTTCCTGTCCCGCTTCGCCAAGGCATACCCCTGGGCGCACCTGGACATCGCCGGCACCGCCTGGCGCGGCGGCAAGGACAAGGGCGCAACGGGCCGTCCGGTGCCGCTCCTGATGCAATACCTGCTGGACCAGGCTTGAAGCGCTGGACGCCGACAGCGCCATGACGCGCATCGACTTCGCCTTCGGCGCGCCGGACCGCCTGCGCATGGCCTGCCAGGTCGTGCGCAAGCGCGTCCTGGCCGGGCAGCGGCTGGTGGTGTACTGTAAAGACGGTTCGCGCCTGTCCGCCTTCGACCGGATGCTGTGGGCGTTCGACGACACGGCTTTCGTGCCGCACGTGCTGGCAAATGATTCGCTGGCCGCGGAAACTCCGGTGGTGCTCACCGCCGGGGATCCGCTGCAGGCCCTGCAGGCGGCGGGGCAGCCCGACCAGCCCCAGCCCTGGCTGCTGAACCTCGACGACGATTGTCCGCCCGGGTTCGATGCTTTCGAACGCCTGCTGGAAATCGTCTCGGACGACCCCGACGACAAGCAGGCGGCCCGGCAGCGCTGGCGAACCTACCTTACGGCCGGTCATGCGCCGCAAAGCCACGACCTGAGCCGCAAGGCCCAGGGCGGCTGAACCGTCCCACGCGCGCCCGCGCGCCGCGCTCCACCAGACTACGGGAGTTTCCATGCCCGCTCGCCCATCCGACCCCGGCATCCCCACCCTGACCCATCGGGCCGAACCCTCGTTCCACGACCCGGCCGACGACGACGCCGATGCGCCGCTTTTGACCGAGCTGGCCGACGAGGCGGGTCCGGTGTACGAAAACGACCCATATGAACATGACGCGTTTCCCGTCCTGACGGACGTGGCCGGCGACGACCAGCCGCCGGTGTTGCCGGTCTCGCGGACGTCCGAGCCGGCGGCCCCGGTTGCAGCGCCAACGACCACCCCGGCGGCGCCTTCGCCAGCGGCCGCCCCCGCGCGCCCCGCCCCGCTGCCCGACGCCACCGTGCTCGCCGCGCGCCTGCAGGCCGAGGTCGAACAGCTCATGCAGCAGGCGCTTGCCGATGCGGTCAAGCAGCTTCAGGCGCGCATGGATGCGGAATTGCCTGCTATTGTTTCCCGCGTGCTCAACGAGGTTCGGCGAGGGTGATCCTCCGCCATGCGCAGGATCAATTTGCCCTGCAACGGGCAGTCCTACTTCTTTCTCAAACTGGATTCTTCAGGGAACTGTAAGGTATCCTTCGCATCTAAGCCTTCTAGGCAATCACCATATTTGCCGTATACAGGAGTTCTCCATGAACGAATATCGTCCGTCCCCTTTTAACCGTTCCGGCTCTGTCGCCGGCGCGCCGGGCGAGGTCGCTCGCAACCAGGTCCTGCGCAACACGTACTGGCTTCTGGCCCTGTCGCTGATCCCGACGGTGCTGGGCGCGGCGGTCGGCCTCTACACCGGCATCAACCGCGTCATGGGCGCCAGCCCCGGCCTGTCGGCCATTGTCTTCCTGGTCGGCGCCTTCGGCCTGATGTTCGCCATTGAAAAGAACAAGAACAGCTCGCTGGGCGTCGTCCTGCTGCTGGCCTTCACGTTCTTCATGGGCGTCATGCTGTCGCGCCTGCTGGGCTTCGTGATGGGCATGAGCAACGGCTCGCAGCTCGTCATGACGGCGTTCGGCGGCACCGCAATCGTGTTTGGCACCATGGCCACGCTGGCCACGACCATCAAGCGCGATTTGTCGGGTTTGCAGAAATTCCTGTTCATCGGCGCCGTCGTCATCCTGGTTGCCGCGCTGGCCAACATCTTCCTGCAACTGCCGGCCCTGATGTTGACCATCTCGGTGCTCGCCATCGTGATCTTCTCGGCATTCATGCTGGTTGACCTGCAGCGCGTGGTCAACGGCGGCGAGACCAACTACGTGTCCGCCACCCTGGCCATTTACCTGGACGTCTACAACGTCTTCTCGAACCTGCTGATGCTGCTGGGCATCTTTGGCGGCAACCGCGAGTAACGCGCCGTCGCCAGACCAGCACCGAAAGGGCCTGCATGCACAACATGTAGGCCCTTTTTCTTTGGCCAGCTTTGTTTGGCCCTCTTCCTTTGGCCCGCCTGTTCACCTTTTTCCTGCCCGGAGCTACGCCATGCCCGATCGCCGCCGCTTCCTCCAGACCACCGCCAGCGCCGCCCTCCTCGGAACCGTGTGGCCGGCATGGGCGGCTGAGCCGGCGCAAGCCATGCTCAAACGCCCGATCCCGTCGACGGGCGAAATGCTGCCAGTCGTGGGACTGGGCACCGCGGACACCTTCAACGTATCGCCGAGCGACGCGTCGGCCATGGCGCCGCTGGCCCAGGTGCTTGAAACGATGCTGAAGGCGGGCGGCACGCTGATCGACACGGCGCCCAGCTACGGCGAGGCCGAGGCCGTCACAGGCGCGTTGCTGGCGCGCGATGGCGGCCTGCGCAAGCGCGTGTTCCTGGCCACCAAGATCAGCACGCGCGGCCACGAATCCGCGATGCGCCAGGTGCGGCAGTCGCAAGAGGCGCTGCGCAGCGACAAGCTGGACCTGATTCAGGTGCACAACCTGATCGACACGCGCAACCAGCTCGCGCTGCTGCGCGACCTGAAACAGCAGGGCGTGACGCGCTACATCGGCATCACGCATTACACGGACCATGCCCACGACGATCTGACCGAGCTGGTTGAAAAGGAAAAGCCCGACTTCCTGCAGGTGAACCTGTCGATCGCCTCGCGCAGCGCTGAAAAGCGGCTGCTGCCCGCGTGCCAGGCCAATGGCGTCGCCGTGCTGATCAACCGGCCGTTCGAGGACGGCGCGCTGTTCCGCCAGGTCAAGGGGGTGGCGCTGCCCAAGCTGGCCGCCGAGATCGACTGCACTTCCTGGGCGCAGATCTTCCTGAAGTTCATCATCGGCCACCCCGCCGTCACGGCCGTCATCCCCGCCACGTCCAAGCCCGCCAACATGGCGGACAACGCGCGCGCCGGCTTTGGCCAACAGCCCGATGCCGCGCTGCGCGACCGCATTGCCGCGCTGCTCGCCTGACGCCATGGCGCCCGCCCCCCTGTCCTGGCGCGCCCGCATGTCGCGGGCGCTGGGCATCCAGGAGGACGAACTCGCTCCCGCCGCCTGCGGCTTCGCGTTTTTCTTCTTCCTCTTTTGCGGCTATTTCATGCTGCGCCCGATCCGCGAGACGATGGGGATCCAGGCGGGCGTAAACCAGTTGCAATGGCTGTTCACCGCCACGTTTCTTGCCACCCTCGCCGTCGTGCCCCTGTTTGGCTGGATCTCCACCCGCGTGCCGCGCGCGACGCTGGTGACCTGGGTCTATGCCATCTTCGCGCTGACCATGGTGGGCTTTGCCGCCCTGCTCCACCAGCAGCCCGGTAGCGTCTGGGCGGCGCGCGCGTTCTATGTCTGGCTGTCGGTGTTCAACCTGTTCGTCGTGTCCATCGCCTGGAGCCTGATGGCCGATGTGTTTCGCATGGAATCGGCCAAGCGGCTCTTCGCGCTGATCGCGGCGGGCGCCAGCGCGGGCGGCCTGTGTGGGCCCCTGCTTGGCGCGCTGCTCGCTGGCGTGTTAGGTCCGGCGGGCCTGCTGGTGTTGTCGGCCCTGCTGCTGACCGCCACGCTGCCGCTCAAGCAATGGCTGCTGGCGTGGCGCGCCGCTTCCCGGCCAGAAGTGGGCCTGCAGGACATGCAGCGTCCCATCGAAGGCGGCATTCTTGCCGGGCTGGGGCGCATCTTTCAGTCCCGCTACCTGTTGGGCATTTCGCTGCTGGTCGTGCTGCTCGCCACGCTGAACACGTTTTTGTACATGGAACAGGCGCGGCTGGTCGCCGATGCGTTCCCCGACACCGCCCAGCGCATCCGGGTCTTCAGCGCCCTGGATTTCACCGTGCAGACGCTGGCACTGCTGTCGCAGATCTTCATCACCGGGCGCGTGGCCGCACGCCTGGGTTTGCGGTTCCTGCTGACCGCGGTGCCGCTTGCGGTGGCGCTGGCGTTCCTGGCGCTGGCCGCGTTCCCCGTGTTCGCCGTGCTGGCGGCCGCCATGATCCTGCGCCGCGCCGGGGAGTACGCGCTGATCCGCCCAGGCCGCGAAATGCTGTTCACGGCCGTCACGCCGGAAGACAAGTACAAGACGAAGAACGTCATCGACACCGTGGTCTACCGCGGCGGCGATGCCGCCAGCGGTTGGGTGAAGGCGGGCATCGACATGCTGGGCTACGGCGCCGCGTTGATCGCGCTGCTGGGCACCGTGGTCGCGTTGGGTGCGGCCGCGGTCGGCTATGGCCTGGGCAAGCAGGCTGATCGGCGCAACGGCGACTTGCCTTAACTTTTTCTGAATAACCATCTTATTCATCCAAACGGAAACGCCGATTCCCGGACGCACAATGGCGCAGCCCTCAACGCCTCGGGAATCGTCATGAAACGCTCTGCCGGCCTTGCCGCCCTGTTGCTTTGCCTTGCCGCGCCGCACGCGCAAGCCGATTACCCCGAACGCGCCATCACGCTGATCGTGCCGGCCGCCGCGGGCGGCAATGCCGACATCACCGCCCGCCTGATCGGTCAGGAGATGAGCCGGCTGCTCGGCCAGCCAGTCGTCGTCGAAAACCGCGTGGGCGCCGGCGGCCGCATCGGCACGCAGGCCGTGGTCCGGGCCCCCGCGGACGGCTACACCATCGGTTATGCCCACGTCGGCACGCTGGTGCTGCATCGGTACCTGTTCAAGCAGCAGCTCTACGACCTGGACCGTGACCTCAAGCCCATCGGCCTGGTCGCCGAGACCCCGAATGTGATCGTCGTGAATGCCGCGTCGCCGTACCGCGATCTGAAAGGATTCATCGAAGCCAGCCGGGCGCAGCCGGACCGCCTGACCATGACCTCGGCCGATCCGGGCACGACCAGCGAAGTTGGCGTCAAGCTGTTCATCGCCCAGACCGGCGCCGCGGTTCGGCAGATCCCCTACAAGGCCACGGCCGCGCAGCTCTCGGACCTGCTGGGCGGCCACGTGGACGCCATGATGGAAAACCTGCCGCCCTTGATCGGCAACCTGAAGGACGGCCGCCTGCGCGCGCTCGCCGTCACCACCCGCAAGCGGGCCGCGTCCAACCCGGACGTGCCGACGGTGGCCGAACAAGGCTATCCGGAGTACGAGCAGTCCGCGTGGAGCGCCCTGGTTGCACCGGCAGGCACGCCCGTTGCCGCGATCTCGCGGTTGAACGCCGCGATGAATCAGGCGTTGCGCTCGGACGCCGTGAGCCGCGAGTTGCGCAGCCGCTCGCAGGAACCCCTGGGTGGCACGCCGCAGGATGTCCAGGCCCAGATCAAAAAGGAGCTGCCCAAGTGGGAAAGCATCATCAAGGCCGCCACGCTGGATTGAACCGCGCCCGAACACCCAACGGAGCCTGCGCATGGCCAACGTAACCCGCGAGGATTTCTCCGTGGCCGCCGCTACCAATGCGTCGGCTTACCGGCGCGTTACGATCCCGGTGTTGCGGATCGAGGCGGGCCCGGGGCCTGCCGTCGCGCTCATCGCAGGCGTGCACGGCGACGAATGGGAAGGCCAGGCCGCCATTCTGGATCTGTGGCATCAGTTGCCGGAGATTCTGCAACGCGGCACGGTCTATCTGCTTCCCGCCGTCAATGCGGAAGCGTCGCGGGCCGGCACGCGGCTGTCGCCATCTGATGGCGGCAACCTGAACCGCGCTTTCCTGGGCGAACCGGCGCGCGGCTACACCGAAAGCATCGCGGCGGCCTTGGAGGCTCGGCTGCTTCCCCGGGTGCAGGCCATGGTGGACGTGCACAGCGGCGGCGCGTCGCTGCGCTACCTGCCGTCATCGGTCATCACCCGCTACGGCAACGATGCGTATGACGAGCGTCTGCCGGCGCTCGCGCGGGCATTCCGACTGCCCGACTGCGTGTTCTTTCGCGGCGGCGAGGCCGGTTCCATGCCGGCGGCGGCCAGCCGTCACGGCGTGCTGCGGCTTTCGGCCGAGATCGGCGGCGGCCGGGAAACGAGCCAATCGCTGGCGGACAGCTGCCGCGACGGGCTGCTGGGCTGCCTGGCAGAGTTGGGGTTGCTGTCCCGTCCCGAGTCTGCACACCCCGCCCAGGATGCGCAGGTCCGCCTCTACGACCTGGACACCCCCGCCGCGACGCTGCGTGCCCGCAAGTCCGGCGTATTCGTTCCCGCCGTGGAGCTGGGACAATCCGTGGCCGCGCAGCAGCCCATCGGCCGCCTGATCGAACCGGCACGGCCCGACGTCCCTCCGCGCCCATTGCTCAGCCCACAGGCGGGCACCGTAGTCTGCCTGCGTCCCATCGCGCGCAGTGACGACGGCGATTGCCTGCTGCAGGTCGCGCCCC
Source organism: Achromobacter animicus (assembly GCF_040775605.1). NCBI lineage: Bacteria > Pseudomonadati > Pseudomonadota > Betaproteobacteria > Burkholderiales > Alcaligenaceae > Achromobacter > Achromobacter animicus. Next base: position 1,482,988 of record NZ_JAYGJK010000001.1, on the reverse strand, counting down.
CTCTTTCCTTGGACTCTCTTGCTTCAAGATACTGACCCATGCAGATGAACCCCAGATTGACCGGCCTGCGCTGCATCCGCTGCGCAACCCTCTGGCCCGCGGGAGACTATCCCGAAGGCTGCCCTTCGTGCCTGGCGTCTGGGCACCCCGCCACCCTGGAGTGCCAATACGACGCGCCGTCGCAGGACGGCGCCATACCCCTGCCGGTGCTGTCGGCCGTGACGTTAGGCGAAGGCGGCACCCCATGCCTGTCCGCGCCCGACCTGGCACACGAAGAAGGCGTGGGCGCGCTGTGGCTCAAGTGCGAAAGCGCCAATCCCACCGGCAGCCACAAGGACCGCATGTCGGCGCAACTGGTCTCGCGTGCGCGCCTGGCCGGCGCCACGCGCGTCGCGGCGGCCTCCAGCGGCAATGCGGGCGTGTCGCTGGCCGCCTACTGCGCGGCGGCCGGTTTGCAGGCCGACATCGCCATCACCCACAACTGCCCGCCGCTGCAGCGCGAAGCGATGGAGCGCTTCGGCGCACGGCTGCGCGCCTTCGAAGACAGCCTGGGCCGCTGGCCGTACGTGGCCGACCTGTGCCGCAACCACGGCGCGTTCGCGGGCACCAATTACCTCAATCCGCCGGTGGGCACGCATCCGTACGGCGTCGAGGGCTACAAGCCGATTGCCCGGGAAATCCTGGACGACTGCGGTCTGCCCACGGACATCATCGTCCCGACCGCGCGCGGCGACCTGCTGTGGGGCATCTTCCTGGGCTGGCAGCACCTGCTTCAGACCGGACGCATCGCCCGACTGCCCCGGCTGCACGCCGTGGAACCGTACGCCCGCCTGTCGCGCGCGCTGGAAACCGGCGATGCCCGTGGCCAATGGGAAAGCGCGACCCAGCAGTATTCCATTGCGGGCGGCACGTGCACGCTGCAAGCATTGGAAGCCCTGTCGCGGTCGGAAGGCATGCCGGTGGAGACCTCCGACTCGCAAGCCGGGCAGGCTCGGCAACGCCTGGAGCGCATGGGACTGGGCGCGGAACTGTCGTCGGCCGCCGCGCTGGCGGCCGTCGCGCGGCTCAGGCGGGCCGCCAAGCTGGACGCGGAATCTAACGTGGTGCTGATGCTGACGTCCGACGGCCGCCGGGGCTGATTCCCGGGCTACACACCAAACCGATCGACCAGCGGCGCCAGTGCGCCGCGCAGGCACGTCGCCCAGAACTTGCCGGCTTCGGACAACGGGCGGCTGCCGTGCACGATCATGTGGCATTCGAAATGCACGGGCGCCTCGAGCGGCCGGTAGGTGAGGCCCATGGCCTCCATGCCCAGCGCCGTCGCCGGGTTGGCGATACCCACCCCGTGCCCGGCCAGGGCAAGCTGACACACGGTGCTGGAATACGGCGTCTCGATCGCCACGCGCAGGCTTTGACCGGCCTGGCGCAAGAGCGCATCCAGCCGCTTGCGCGATCCGTCTTCGGCGTTCAGCGCAATCACATCGACTTCGGCCAGATGGGAGAAATTCACCGATTCCAGGCGCGCCAGCGCATGGCTGGCGGGGAACACTGCCACCGCGCGCAAGCTGGCCAGACGATGCCCGCGCAGCCCTTCGAGTTCGGATTCATCGGCCACCGCCGCCAGGTCCAGCTCTCCCGAGACCACCATGTCGCGCAAGGTGTTGGAATCGCGTATCTGCAGGTATAGCGGCGTATCCGGATAGCGCACGCGAAAACGCGATATCGCATCGCTGACGATCGCGCCGCTGTAGGCGTGGATGCAGCCGATGCGCAGCCGCGGCTGCGCCGCGCCGCGGATCGCCCGGATCTTGCGTCCCAGGCTTTCCAGGCCCACATTCAAGCGGCGGATCTCTTCATACAGCAGCGTAGCCTCGGGCGTGCGCTGCATCCGCTGGCGCACGCGCTCGAACAGGCGCAGCTCGATGCTGGCTTCCAGCGCGGCCAGCGTTGCGCTGACGGTTGCAGGCGACACGTCCAGGCGCCGTGCGGCGGCGGTGACGCTTTCCGTCTCGTAGACGGTGCGGAAGGTTTCGACCTGTTTGAGCGTGAACGTCATGAGGCCGGCGGGGGAATCAGATGCGTTGCAGGTCCAGCAGCACGCGCCGCGTGGACAGCGGACGGCCCGCCAGAATCTCGGCCAGTCGCGCGCGCAAGTCGGTGCGCAAGGCGGGCTCGATGGCAGGATCGTCGAAATCGGGCGGCGCCTCGTCGACGCCGTAACCCGTTTCGCGCAGCAAGGTCCATTCGAAGCGGCGCAGCGCCCCGGCCGCGCGAGTGCCGGCAGACAGTTGCTGCAAGGCCATGTCGTATGCGTCGAACAACAGCGGATGCGCGTCCTCGCGCGGCAGCAGGCGCAGCAGCAGTTCGTTCATGTACCAGGCGGACATCAGCGCGGCCCCGGCCAGCGGCCGGATGCCGGCGATCTCGGCGCGCGTCAGCGTCTTGACCTCGCCGTTGCCCGTCCAGGACAGCAGCAGCGGCTGGAAAGCCGACAACACGGGGCGCAAAACGGAATAAGGGCGCTTGGCGCCCTTGGCGACCATGGCCACGCAGCCATGATCGCGAGAAAAAGTCTGGACAATCAGGGAGGTTTCACGCCACGCGGTGGCGTGAAGCATGAACCCCGGTCGATCCTGGACGCGTGGCGCCCGTCTACTCATAACCCAAGTCGCGCAGCGCACCCTCGCGGTCGGACCAGCCCTTGCGCACCTTGATGTAGACCTCCAGATGCACGGGTTTGTCCAGCAGCTTGGCAATGTCCTGCCGCGCCTCGGTGGCGATCCGCTTCATGTGCATGCCGCCTGTGCCCAGCAGGATGGGCTTGTGGCTGTCGCGCTCGACGACGACACAGGCGTTGATGGTGGCGCCCTTGGCGGTCTCTTCCCATTGCTCGATGACGACCGTGCAGCCGTAAGGCAGTTCGTCGCCCACCAGGCGGAAGATCTTCTCGCGCACCAGTTCGGCGGCGATGAAGCGCATGGGACGGTCGGTCAGCGTGTCTTCCTCGAACATCGGCTCGCCTTCCGGCAGGCGCGATGCGATTTCGTCAAGCAACTGGTCCAATTGCTGATTCTTGGTGGCGCTGACCGGCACCACGGCGCCGAACGGATGCTGCGCCATGATCTTGGACACGAACGCGAACAGATCGTCGCGGTTCTTCAGCGCATCGATCTTGGAGACGACCAGGATCGTGCGTTCGGGGTTGGGCAACAGCGGCAGCAACTTGGCGTCGCCTTCGGACCACTTGCCGGCTTCAACCACATGCACCACCACGTCCACGTCGGCCAGGGCCTGCGTGACGACGCGGTTCATCATGCGGTTCATCGCGCCACCGTGGCGCGTCTGGAAACCGGGGGTATCGACGAACACGAATTGCTCGTGCTCGCGCGTCAGCACACCGTGGATGCGGTGGCGCGTGGTCTGCGCCTTGCGCGACACGATGGAAATCTTGGAACCGATCAGGGCGTTCGTCAGCGTGGACTTGCCCACGTTGGGGCGGCCGACGATGGCAACGAAGCCGGTACGAAAAGGGGTATCGCTCATTTAGTCTCTTGAGCCACTGCCACGGGCAGCGACAATTGCGCGGTTTTGCGCGCCTTGCCCGACTTGCGGGCAGCCTTGGTGGCCGGGCTGACGGCCAGCGCGGCCTCGAGCGCCAGCTTGGCGGCCGACTGCTCGGCGGCGCGGCGGCTGGCGCCGGGCGCCATTACCTTGATATCGAGCGCCGGAATGGCGCACTCGACTTCGAACTGCTGGCTGTGGGCCGCGCCGTGCGTGGCCACCACCGTATACAGCGGCAGGGCCAGCTTGCGGCCCTGCAAAAATTCCTGCAGCAAGGTCTTGGCGTCCTTGCCGAGTGTTTTGGGATCCACGGATGCCAGCACCGGCTGGTACTGGCGCACGATCACGCGGCGCGCTGCCTCGAAACCCGCATCCAGGAAGACAGCGCCGAAGATCGCTTCGACCGTGTCGGCCAGAATGGACGGGCGGCGGAATCCGCCGCTCTTGAGCTCGCCTTCGCCCAGACGCAGGTACTGGGACAGTTCCAGCCGCTGGGCGATATCTGCCAGCGACGCCTGCTTGACCAGGTTGGCCCGCAAACGCGACAGATCGCCTTCGTCGATTTTTGAATAGCGTTCGAACAGCATCGCCGCCACGACGAAGTTCAGCACGGAATCCCCAAGGAATTCCAACCGCTCGTTATGGCGCGCACCGTGGCTACGGTGCGTCAGCGCCTGTTCAAGCAAGGCCGCATCACCGAAGTGGTAATCCAGGCGGTTTTCTAGCGTGGCTAGCGACATAATCAGTTGAATCGGCCGATACGGCTCAGATCGCTGAAGTTCATCCAGATGAAGAAAGCGCGGCCGACGATGTTGGCTTCCGGAACGAAGCCCCAATACCGGCTGTCCGCGCTGTTGTCCCGATTATCGCCCATGGCGAAATAATTGCCCTCGGGTACTTTGCAGCGTACCCCATTGTGGCTGTATTGGCAGTTTTCACGGTACGGAAAAGTCCACCTTTCCGGGGAATATACCTGCGGAACCTTCTCTTCCAGCAGGATCTTGTGCTCAACGTCGCCCAACTTCTCTTTATATTGCGCGATGTACGAAACACGATCCGGCTCGAAATAGTCACCATCACGCACGTGCGGGACCAGTTCGCCATTGACATAAAGCTTCTTGTCGATGTATGCGACTTCGTCGCCCGGCAGGCCCACGACGCGCTTGATGTAGTCGACGTTCGGATCAACGGGGTACCGGAACACGAACACATCACCACGCTTGGGCTCGCCGACGGGGATGACCTTCTTGTCGATCACGGGCAGGCGCAGACCATAGCTGAACTTGTTCACCAGGATCAGGTCGCCAGACTGCAGCGTGGGCAGCATCGAGCCGGACGGAATGCGGAACGGCTCGACCACGAACGAGCGCAGCATGAACACGAACAGGATGACGGGAAAGAAGCTGACCGCGTATTCGACCCACCAGGGCACGCGCCGCGCGGCGTCGCCGGCTTCGCGCCGCAGGCGCTCGGCCTCTTGCGCATCGCCCACCAGTGCCGCGTCGTATTGCGCCATCGCGGCCTGCGCACGGCGCTCACGCCCCTTGCGCAGTACGGCCAGATCGAGCACCCAGATAACGCCGGTAACCACCAGCAGAATAAAAAGGATCAGGGCAAAGTTCCAACTCATCAGCTAATCGCCTTCTGGGGTTCTATTTGTCTTCCACCTGCAGGATGGCAAGGAACGCCTCCTGCGGAATTTCCACGCTGCCCACCTGCTTCATGCGCTTCTTGCCCGCCTTCTGCTTTTCGAGCAGCTTCTTCTTGCGCGAGATGTCGCCGCCGTAGCACTTGGCCAGCACGTTCTTGCGCAGGGCCTTCACGTTCTCGCGCGCGATGATTTCGGCGCCGATGGCCGCCTGGATGACCACGTCGAACATCTGGCGCGGAATCAGGCCGCGCATGCGGGTCACCACGTCGCGCGCGCGGTGGCGCGCGTTGCTGCGGTGGACGATGACGGCCAGCGCGTCGACGCGGTCGTTGTTGATCAGCAGGTCGACACGCACCACGTCAGCGGAGCGGTATTCCAGGAATTCGTAGTCCATCGAGGCATAGCCGCGCGACACGGACTTCAGCTTGTCGAAGAAGTCCAGCACGATCTCTGCAAGCGGAATCTCGTACACCAGGTGAACCTGGCGGCCGTGATAGCTCATGTTGACCTGCACACCGCGCTTGTTGTTGCACAGCGTCATGACCGGACCGACGTAGTCCTGCGGCATGAACAGCGTGACCTTCACGATGGGCTCGCGGATGTCCTGGATCTTGCCGATCTCGGGCATGCGCGACGGGCTTTCCACGGTGATCACGGAGCCATCGCGCTGCTCGACTTCGTACACCACCGACGGCGCGGTGGTGATGATGTCCATGTCGAATTCGCGTTCCAGGCGCTCCTGCACGATTTCCATGTGCAAGAGGCCAAGGAAACCGCAGCGGAAACCGAAGCCCAGCGCTTGCGACACTTCGGGTTCGAACATCAGCGCGGCGTCGTTGAGCTTGAGCTTTTCGAGCGAATCACGCAGTTGGTCGTATTCGGAGCTTTCGACCGGATACAGCCCGGCGAAGACCTGCGGCTTGACTTCCTTGAAGCCCGGCAACGGGTTGGCGGCGGGCTTGTTGGCCAGCGTGACGGTGTCGCCGACCTTGGCGTCTTCAAGCTGCTTGATGCCGGCGATGATGAAGCCCACCTCGCCCGCCGACAAATGCGGACGCTGCTGCGACTTGGGCGTGAACACGCCGGTCTGCTCGCACAGGTGGGTGGCGCCGGACGCCATCAGCAGGATCTTGTCCTTGGGCTTGAGCACGCCATTGATGATGCGCACCAGCATGACCACGCCGACGTAGTTGTCGAACCACGAATCGATGATCAGCGCCTGCAGCGGCGCTTCGGGATCGCCTTCCGGGGCGGGCACGCGGGCCACGATGGTTTCGAGGATTTCGTCGATGCCCATGCCGGTCTTGGCGCTGGCCAGCACGGCGTCCGAGGCGTCGATGCCGATCACGTCCTCGACTTCCTGGCGGGCGCCTTCGGGATCGGCCTGCGGCAGGTCCATCTTGTTCAGCACCGGCACGACTTCCACGCCCAGTTCGATGGCGGTGTAGCAGTTGGCCACCGTCTGGGCTTCCACGCCCTGCGATGCGTCCACCACCAGCAGTGCGCCTTCGCAGGCGGACAGGGAGCGGCTGACTTCATACGAGAAGTCCACGTGCCCCGGGGTGTCGATCAGGTTCAGGTTGTAGATCTTGCCGTCCTGCGCCTTGTAATGCAGGGCGGCCGTCTGGGCCTTGATGGTGATGCCGCGCTCGCGCTCGATTTCCATGGAATCGAGGACCTGCGCCGACATCTCGCGATCCGCCAGTCCGCCGCAGCGCTGGATCAGGCGATCGGCCAGGGTCGACTTGCCGTGATCGATGTGGGCAATGATGGAAAAGTTGCGGATATGCTGCATGCTTGAATTTATAAGGGACGGAACAGACGGCACACGGCCGGGAGACACCGCCGCCGGAATGTGCACGGCCGACGTGTGAGGCGCTGACGGGCTAGGCCCGGACAAAACTGAGGGGGCGCCAAGCGCCCCCTCTTGCGGCAACCAGCCATTTTAGCCGGTCTTGAGCCATTTTTTTTGTCCGGGGCGCGCCCCGGGACAAAAAGCGCCCTGGGGTGGCCGCACCTGGCGGTTTCCCGCCGTGCTGGCTGCCCGGTGGCGGCGCCGGGCAGGCGCCCGCCGGTCCGGGCCGTCATCACTTGGACGCAGGCACCGCTACCCATTGCGTCTGGTCGCCACGGCGCACCAGCAGGCCCGTCGCGCGGCTCTTGTCCAGCTTGGCGACCAGTTCGCCGAACTGCTTTGCGCCGGTGACATCGGTGTCGTTCAGCGCCAACACGATGTCGCCTTCCTGCAGGCCCGCCTTCGCGGCCGCGCCATCGGCAACCTTCACCTGGACGCCGCCCTTGATGCGCAGCTTCTTCTGGGTATCGGCGGGGACGTCGATGACGCCCAGGCCCAGCGCGTTGGTGACCTCGGGTTCCGGCGCAGGCTTCTTGCCGGCGGCAGCGGCCTTCTCGGTGGGGATCTCGCCCACCTTGACCGACAGCGTCATGCTCTTGCCCTTGCGCCAGATTTCCATGTCGGCGCGCGTGCCCGGCTTGGTCTCGCCGACGATGCGCGGCAGGTCGGACCAGCGCTTGATCGGTTCCTTGTTGAACTTCAGGATCACGTCGCCCGGCTGCACACCCGCCTGCTCGGCAGGGCCTTCGGCTTCAACGCTGCTGACCAGCGCGCCTTCTGCCTTGGGCAGGCCGATGGCCTCGGCCACATCCTTGCCGACTTCACCGATCTGCACGCCAACCCGGCCACGCGTGACCTTGCCGGTCGTGCGCAGCTGGTCCACCACGCGCATGGCTTCGTCGATCGGAATGGCCAGCGAGATGCCCATGAATCCGCCGCTGCGCGAGATGATCTGGGAATTGATGCCCACGACCTCGCCGTCCAGGTTGATCAGCGGGCCGCCCGAATTGCCGGGATTGACCGCCACGTCGGTCTGGATGAACGGCAGGTATTCGCCGGTATCGCGGCCGATGGCGCTGACGATGCCGGAAGTGACGGTGGAATCCAGGCCGAACGGCGAGCCGATGGCGAGCACCCACTGACCCTTCTTGAGCTTCTTGGGATCGCCGATCACCAGCGGCGTCATGTCTTTGGCTTCGATCTTGATGAGCGCCACGTCCGTGCGCTCGTCCGTGCCGATAACCTTGGCCTTGAACTCGCGTCCGTCGGTCAGGGTGACGTAGATGTCCGTCGCGTCGACGACCACGTGGTTGTTGGTCAGGATGTAGCCGTCGGCCGACACAAAGAAGCCCGAACCCACGCCGCGCGGCACGGTGCGCTCTTCAGGCGGCGTCGGTTGCGGACGCTGGCGCGGATTGGGCGATTGCGGTCCGGGCGGCTGGAATTCGGGACCGAAGAACCAGCGGAACAGTTCGTAGGGATCGCTGCCGCCAGGGCCATTGCCGCCGCCGCGCACCGGAACCGTGGCGGTCGTGCGGATGTTGACGACGGCCGGATCGGCCTTTTCAACGATAGCCGTGAAGTCGGGCAATCCGACCGCGGCAGGCGCCGTCTGCGCCACCGTCACCGGCACGTAGGCGGTGGACAGCATGGCCCCCGCCGCGACAGCCGCCAGAAAGCGCCGGAAAAAAGCGTTCGAGACCGTCATTGCTTTCATATGTCACTCCGAAATTGCTGCTTGCGGAACGGCGGGAATTATTTGGCCCCGCCCTCCGCGGGTGCGGCTGCCGCGGGTGCGGGAGGCACGTACTCAGTGGCCTGCGCAAGTTGTTCCAGCGTGGCGGCGGGCACTTCGCCCACCGCGGTCAGCCAGAAATCCGCAATGCGCGCGCCATATACATTGATCGCGCCGCGCTGGGACGCGCCGTGCGCCGGCTGGTGGTTGCGCTGGCTGTCATAGGGCTCGATGAAGACCGAGATTGCCGCCAGGCCGTCGGACAGCACCATCTGGCTGACCGGCGATCCGCGCTTCATGGCACGCGAGACCTGCATGATCGTCTTGAAGCCGTCGGGCGCCGGAATGCGCCAACCCTGAGCCGCCAGGTCCACGGGCTGCATGTTGGCCTCGAGCACCTTCCAGTCGCGGGTATTCCAGCGCGAGGACAGCGATTGCGGATCGACTTCGGAGCCCAATCGCAGCGAGGTGAACGACACCTGCTCGACCACGCCACGCGCGGCATTGAGCGTCTGGGCCTTCAGCAGCAGATTGGTTTCGACGTCCGCGCACAGGCGATAGCCGTAACGCAGCTTGTCCAGCGGTTCGATCGTGATCAGCCGGCATTCGCGGCCAGCAACGCGGTGCGGCGTGGGTTCCGTGCGGATCTTGTAGTGTTCCGACAGGTTGGCCGGATCGCCCAGCAACAAGCCGGGGAAGCGATCTCCGCGGCGGCGCTCGACAAGCACGGTCTTGCGTTCGGGGATCAGGCACTGCACGTCGTCGTTGTGACGCAGGTATTCGCGCGGCTGGCCGTCAAGGATCTCGAGGCGTTCGCGCTCGCCGGTGCCATCCAGGACGTGCACGAGGCGCGAGGACTGGATAACGTCGCCCTGCTGATACATGAAGACGCCGGCGTAGTCCTGCTTGCGGGCCGCCTGCTGAATGCGCGTGAGCAGCTGCACGACGTCTTCGGTCTGGCCGGCCGGCGTGGCGCCAGCGGCGGCCGCGGGACCGTGCGCGGCAAGGAAAGCAGTGAGGAGCGTGGCGGCGAACCAGCCGGCGCGATGAGCCTGCCACGAGGCAGCACGTCCCAGCACCGGCCAGCGTGATGGAAGCACAAGCGCCATCAACGTCCCGCTCCGACATCGAACGACACCTGCCGGACCGCGCTGGGGCCGGCCATCTGGCGATGGGCCTCCAGGTAATCGCGCAGGCCCGAGTCGTCGGAGGCCGAAGCCGGCGAGCTGGCGTCGGCCAGCACGCGCACATCCGTCGCCGGCGAGCCGGTGACGTACGGCTGCGCCACCCACGCGACCGTGGCCACTGCGGCGGCGACGGCCAGGCCGGACAGGCCCATGCGCAATGGCGAGCGGCGCCGAGGCGCCGCTACGATGGGCAGTTCCGCGTCCAGCGCGCGCGCCAGGCGGGCCGAGAAGGCCGCGCTGGGCGTCAGCGCCAGATCGGAATTGCGCAGGGAATCACCAATCAAATGATAGGTGTCCCAGGTCTGACGTCCCTCTTTGGACAACAGACTGGGAAGAATATCGTCGGAATCTTCTCCGTCCATCCAGGCGGAAACCGATTCCTCCCAGGAGGACTCGGCGATCTCAACGGATTTGGCTGCTGTTTGCATGACTGCCACTCCTTACCAGCGACGCTCGACATCGGTGTCGAGCAACGGACGCAACTTGGTCGCAATGGCTTCACGCGCACGAAAAATGCGGGAGCGCACCGTACCGATCGGGCAATCCATGCTCTGGGCGATGTCTTCGTAACTCATACCTTCGATTTCACGCAGGACAATTGCGGTGCGCAATTCTTCAGGTAGTTCCTCAATGGCCGCGTTCACCGTCTCGGCGATTTCGCGGCTGGCAACCATGGATTCCGGCGTGCTTATATCCGTTAGGTTGTCGGTTTCGTTAAAAGTTTCACCGTCTTCCGTTTCAATCGCGTTGGGCGCGCTGGGGCGCCGCCCCTGCGAGGCGAGCCAGTTGCGCGCCGTATTGATGGCGATGCGGTACAGCCAGGTGTAGAAGGCGCTTTCGCCGCGGAACTGGGGCAAGGCGCGGTACGCCTTGATGAAGGCCTCCTGCGCCACATCCTCGATTTCGGCGGGATCGCGGATCATCCGGGCCAGCAGACGGAGGATCTTGCGCTGGTACTTGAGCACCAGAAGATCAAATGCCTTCTTGTCGCCCCGCTGCACGCGGGCGACAAGCTCGGCGTCGACTTCGCGCTCGCTCATGAGGCCTCCCGCAAAGGACGCGTCGGGCGTGCCTGCCGCGCCGTTCCCGCGACGAGGCGCAGACGGCGCCAGGATTCGGGTCGCAGCGTGTGCTTCCAGACGGTGAGGGTGATTTTGCTAGTGGTAAAGGCCGTACTCCCGGTGGGCAAAGGCTGCAGGATAAGCGTCAGCCACGCTGGGCCCCGTTGCTGGTCCAGGAGCAGCGCGTCCTGCCAGCCTTGCGGCCGGCGTAGCTGCCAGTGGCCAGTCCCGGTCGCGGTACGTAGCGCCGTTACCGGGGACGGGGCGTTCCGAGCCGAGTGTAACAGCCCGGCCAAGAGGAATAGAAGGGCCAGGAGCGCGGCCGCAGCCCAGGCATAACCATGCCAGGCTGCCGCTGTCAGCACGCTGGCCGCCGCAGCGGCCAGCGCCAGCCCGAAGAGCGCGACGGCTCCCCTGGGCTGCGAGACAGGTAGGCGGAACGACCAACGCCCCCCGACCAAGTCGTCCAAATCAGACCCGGCGAACGGCCATCGAGCCGTTGGTGCCGCCAAAGCCGAACGAATTGGACAGACCCACGTCGATCTTCATCTGCCGCGCTTCGTTCGCGCAGTAATCCAGATCGCATTCCGGATCCTGATTGAAGATGTTGATCGTCGGAGGCGAGACCTGGTTGTACACAGCCAGCGTCGTGAACACGGCTTCGATGCCGCCGGCCGCGCCCAGCAGGTGGCCGGTCATCGACTTGGTCGAGTTGACCACCAGCTTCTTGGCGTGGTCGCCGAACGCCAGCTTGAGCGCGTCGGTTTCGTTCTTGTCGCCCAGCGGCGTGGACGTGCCATGCGCGTTGACGTACTGGACGTCTTCGGCATTCAGGCCGCCGTTGCGCAGCGCGTTGATCACGCCGCGGCGCGGGCCGTCCTTGTCCGGTGCGGTGATGTGGTGGGCATCGGAGCTCATGCCGTAGCCAGCCAGTTCACCGTAGATACGCGCGCCGCGCTTCTTGGCGTGCTCGTATTCTTCCAGCACCAGGACGCCAGCGCCCTCGCCCAGCACAAAGCCGTCGCGGTCGCGGTCCCAGGGACGCGATGCGGTCTGAGGATCATCGTTGCGGGTCGACAGCGCGCGCATGGCGGCAAAGCCGCCAATGCCCAGCGGCGACACGGTGGATTCGGCGCCGCCAGCCACCATGACGTCGGCATCGCCGTATTCGATAAGGCGTGCGGCATCGCCAATGCAATGCAGGCCGGTCGTGCAGGCCGACACCACGGCGTAGCTGGGACCCTTCATGCCGTAGGCGATCGACAGATGCCCGGAAATCAGGTTGATCAGCGAACCCGGCACGAAGAACGGCGAAATGCGCCGAGGTCCCTTGGCAAGGTAATCGACCTGGGTTTCTTCGATGCGCGGCAGACCGCCGATGCCGGAGCCCACGATCACGCCGATACGCTCGGCGTTTTCTTCGGTGACTTCCAGGCCGCAATCGCGCCAGGCCTGCATTCCGGCAGCCAGGCCGTAATGGATGAACGTATCCATCTGGCGGGCTTCCTTGGCCGAAATATAGGTACTGATGTCGAAGTCTTTGACTTCGCCAGCAATGTGGGTGGTGATGGCCGAGGGATCGAAACGGGTGATGCGGCTGATGCCAGAACGTCCGTTGACGATATTGTCCCAAGCGGTGGTCAGATCATTTCCTACGGGGGAAACGATACCCAGGCCGGTGATGACGACACGTCGCTTCACGGATGACTCCTCAAACAGACAAAAGAAAGGCGGTTTTCGGGATGCGCTGCGCGTGTGGACCACATGAAGGCAGGTGAGGCATTACAACGCCCGACCTGCCGGTGGACCACACGGCACTCCTGAAACCGCCCTGATTCCAGGTTGGCCGACGAAATCGGGCAACCAGGACGATATAGGCTGAGCTTACTGCTTACCGTGCGAATTGATGTAGTCAATCGCTTGTTGCACGGTCGTGATCTTTTCGGCCTCTTCGTCGGGGATCTCGGTCTCGAATTCGTCTTCGAGGGCCATGACCAGTTCGACCATGTCGAGCGAATCGGCACCGAGGTCGTCAAGGAAGGAGGACTCGTTCTTGATCTCGGCTTCGTTGACGCCAAGTTGTTCAGCGACGATCTTCTTGACGCGCTGTTCGATGCTTTCCATGCAGATCTCCAATTGGGAAAAATCCCGCGAATTATAGCCAAGCGCGGAGTGATGCAACGCCTGACCGTGACAAAAATAACACCGCGCATTTGTTCTGTCGCCGAGACCGGCGCAGGTTGACCATGTGCGGCGTTTCCGGAGAATCGCGCGCCGCCTTGCCGGCTGCCCGGCGGCGGCGCGTGATTCGTGATTTATTGCATGTACATCCCGCCGTTGACGTGCAGGGTGGTGCCGGTAATGTAACCCGCCTGCGGCCCGGACAAAAAGGCCACGGCATGCGCAATGTCAGCCGGCGAGCCCAAACGGCCCAGCGGAATCTGTTGCAGCAGCGCCGCGGTCTGGTTTTCGCCCAGCGCACGCGTCATGTCGGTATCGATGAAGCCAGGCGCCACGCAGTTCACGGTGATGTTGCGGCTGCCCAGTTCACGTGCCAGAGCACGCGCCATGCCCGCCACGCCCGCCTTCGCGGCTGCGTAATTGGCTTGGCCCGCATTGCCGCTGGAGCCCACCACGGAAGTCACGTTGATGATGCGTCCCCAGCGGGCCTTCATCATGCTGCGCAACACAGCGCGCGACAGGCGGAAGACGGAAGCCAGGTTGGTGTCGATGACGGCCGACCAATCGTCGTCCTTCATGCGCATCGCCAGCGTATCACGGGTGATGCCGGCGTTATTGACGAGGATGTGCGGACCGCCGCCTTCCTTGCCCAGCGCGTCGATCAGCGCATCGCAGGCAGCCGCGTCGGTCACATCCAGCACCACGCCGCGGCCGCCGAACGGCGCCAGCGCTTCAGTGATGCCAGCCGCGCCCGATTCGGACGTGGCGGTGCCGACGACGGTTGCGCCGCGCCCGGCCAGTTCCAGGGCGATCGCCCGGCCAATGCCGCGGGTCGCGCCCGTGACGAGCGCGATCTTGCCCTGCAGTTCGGTCGAGGTGTTGTCCATTGATCAGTTTCCGTTGACGGCTGCCATCGCCGCTTCCAGCGAAGCAGGATCGGTGATGGCCAGGCCGGTGAGTTCGGGGTCGATGCGCTTGGTCAGGCCAGCAAGCACCTTGCCCGGACCGCATTCGATGACGTGCGTGACGCCTTGCGCCTTCATGGCGCGCAGGGTTTCGACCCAGCGCACAGGATGCCACGCCTGACGAACCAGCGCATCGCGGATCGCGTCGGGGTCGGTGGGCGAAGCCACATCGACGTTGTTGATGACCTGCACTTGCGGCGCGGACACAGCGGCGCCAGCGAGCGCGCCAGCCAGCACGTCGGCGGCGGGCTTGAGCAGGCTGGAGTGGAACGGCGCGGATACGGGCAGCAGCAAGGCGCGCTTGGCGCCGGCTGCCTTGGCCAGTTCGCAGGCGCGTTCGACTGCAGCCTTGTGGCCGGCGATCACGACTTGCGCGGGCGCATTGAAGTTGACGGCTTCGACCACTTCGCCTTCTGCGGCTTGCGCACACGCGGCGCGCACGGCGTCGTCGTCCAGACCCAGGATGGCGGCCATGGCGCCGGTGCCGACCGGCACGGCGGCCTGCATGGCGTCGGCCCGCACGCGCACCAGGCGCACGGCGTCTTCCAGCGCCAGCGAACCGGCGGCGGTCAGCGCGGCGTATTCGCCCAGGCTGTGGCCGGCCACGACATCAGGCTTGGGGCCGCCCGCGGCGATCCAGGCGTTGTAAAAAGCAACGCCGGCGGTCAGCATGGCCGGCTGCGTGTTGGTGGTCAGGTTGAGCTGTTCGACGGGACCCTGCGCGATCAGCGCGCCCAGGTCCTGACCCAGCGCCTGCGAGGCCCGTGCGACGGTATCGGTGACCGCCGCCACGCCGGACCAGGCGTCCAGCATGCCGACAGCTTGCGAACCCTGGCCAGGAAAGACAAAAGCGATTTTCATGATTGAGCGTGTGGATTGATTCAGTGTCTGTGTGGAATGCCAGGCGCGCTCTCCGGCCGCCCGCGGCACACATGCCGCCGCGGCCAGGGCACACCTTTACATGCGAGCCAGTACCGAGCCCCAGGTGAATCCGCCGCCCACGCCCTGCATCAGGATGAGCTGGCCCGGCTTGACGCGGCCGTCGCGGCGCGCGGCATCGAGCGCAAGCGGCACGCTGGCCGCGGACGTGTTGGCGTGACTGTCGACGGTGATGACGACCTTCTCGACGGGCACGTCCAGCTTGCGAGCCAGGAAATTCAGGATGCGCACGTTGGCCTGATGCGGGATCAGCCAATCGACGTCGGCAACGGTGACGCCGGCTTCGGCGCAGGTGTCGCGCGCGGAGCGGTCCAGGACGGTGACGGCCTGCTTGAAGACGGCCTGGCCGTCCATGCGCAGGAACGGATCGCCCGTGACGTCGCCGTAGGCCACGTTGCCCGCGGCGCTGAGGATCTTCATCTGGCTGCCGTCGGCATGCAGTTGCGCGGCCAGGATGCCGGGCGTGTCGGAGGCCTTCAGCACAACAGCGCCGGCGCCGTCACCGAACAGCACGCAGGTGCTGCGGTCGTTCCAGTCGAGGATGCGCGAGAACACTTCGGCGCCGATCACCAGCGCGCAGCGCGCGCGGCCCGCGCGGATGAAGCTGTCGGCGGTGGTGAGCGCGTAGACGAAGCCGCTGCACACGGCCTGCACGTCGAACGCGGCCGAACCCTTGGCGCCAAGGTTGGCCTGCACCAGGCAGGCCGTGCTGGGAAACACGAAATCGGGCGTGGACGTGGCCACGATGACGAGATCGATTTCGGAAGCATCAACGCCCGCATCGGCCAGCGCGCGGCGCGAGGCCTCGGTGGCCAGCTGGCTGGTGGTCACGCCACGCTCGGCCAGATGGCGCTGACGGATGCCCGTGCGCTCGACAATCCATTCGTCGGAGGTAGCGATATCGCGCGTCGCCAGTTCCGCAGCCAGTTCGTCATTCGAAACCACGCGTTCCGGCAAGAAGCTGCCGGTGCCCGCGATCACGGAGTATTTCATTGCGGTATCCATCAAGCGGTATCCCCAGCCACGTTGGGCGACGCCGCCGATGGGCGATCGCCGGATTGAACGCGCTTGGTAATTTGAGCGACCGTCTGCGCGGTGCGCTCCAGCAGTTTACTCACTACGGCTTCGCGCGCGCGTTGCAAGGCAAAACCGAAGGCGTAAACGTCCGCGGATCCGTGGCTCTTGATGACGACGCCACGCAAGCCGAGCAAAGCCGCGCCGTTGTAGCGGCGGTTGTCCACGCGGTTGCGCAGGCGGTTCAGCACAGGCTTGGCCACCGCGCCGGCGATCAGCGTGATCAGATTGCGCTTGAACTCTTCGCGAATGATGCTGGACAGCATCTTCGCCAGTCCTTCCACGGACTTGAGCACGACGTTGCCGACAAAGCCGTCGCAGACGACGACGTCGACCGTGCCCTTGAAGATGTCATTGCCTTCGACGTTGCCGTAGAAGTTCAGCGGGCTGCCGCGCAGAAGCTCGGCGGCTTCCTTGACGACTTCGTTGCCCTTGATGACTTCTTCGCCAATGTTCAGCAAGCCCACGGTGGGGTTGTCGCGATGGTCCACCGCCTGCGACAGCGCGGCGCCCATGATGGCGAATTGCAGCAGGTGCTCGGCCGTGCAGTCCACATTCGCGCCCAGGTCCAGCACCGTGGTGGCGCGGCCCGTCTGGTTCGGAATGGACGTGGCGATCGCCGGGCGGTCGATGCCGTCCAGCGTCTTGAGCACATAACGTGAGATGGCCATCCAGGCGCCCGTGTTGCCCGCGGAAATGCAGGCGTCCGCCCGCCCATCCTTGACGGACTGGGCAGCGAGGCGCATGGAGGAGTCTTTTTTGCGGCGCAGGGCGACCTCGACCGGGTCGTCCATGGTGACGACTTCGGAAGCCGCCACGATCTCAAAGCGATCGCGCGCCACGTTGCGGTGCTCGGAGAGCGCCGCTTCGATAGCGTCGGGAAGCCCGACCAGCAATAGCCGGGTGTCCGGAAATTGCCGGGCGAACTCGATCGCAGCCGGAATCGTGACGGGCAGACCGAAGTCTCCGCCCATACAGTCTATGGCGATGCGTATCACGGGTGCCAGGTATCAGCGCTCAGCCGAAATGGTCCGAGTACGAGTTCGGCCCGGGGGCCTTATTCGTCGGCCTTGGTCTTCAGGACCTTGCGGCCACGGTAGAAGCCGTTGGGGCTGATGTGGTGACGCAGGTGCGTTTCACCGGTGTTCGGTTCGATGGCGGTCGACGGGGCCACCAGAAAATCGTGCGAACGGTGCATACCGCGCTTGGAGGGGGACTTCTTGTTTTGTTGAACGGCCATGATGACTCCTAGAAACGGGGCGCATTGTACGCGATGCGGCCCGATGTTGATCTCAATCTTTGTGCTTCAGTTGTTCCAGCACCGCAAACGGCGACGGACGCTTGACAGCGGGCTCCTCTTCAGGAGCTTCGCTGGCCTTGGCCTGCGCGCCCGGGCATACATCATGCTTGGGCACATACGGAATGCTCAGAATGAGCTCATCTTCGATCTGGGCCAACAGATCAAAATGATGCGAACCCACCACCTTTTCAGGTAGCTGGGCCACAGAATCCCTTCCTACGCCTTCGTCGTCCTCGTCGTCGTCATCGTCGCCTTGATCGGCAAAGGAATGATCATCGTCGAGGTCGTCTTCGGATTTGACCAGTTGCAGCACGACTTCGCTGTCGACCGGATACGCAAACGGCGCATTGCACCGCTGGCACACAACCACCGGATTCGCCTTCACATGCAGGCGCAAAAGCGATTGGCCCATCAGCAAGCCAGTTTTGCCTTCTTCGCCTTGCACGGACCAGGTCACGAGTCCGGCTTCGCCCAGCGGTTGCTCGGGCAGGCCATCGACCACGCGGGCAAGACGCACCAAGGCGATGCTGCCCTGCGCGCTTTTACCCAGACGGGCAAAGGCGAAGGCGTCGATGCGCTTGACGTCAGAGTCCGCCGCATTCACACCAGCACCGGCCGATCCGTCCGCGCGGCGACTCGCATCGCCAGGCTTTCCCTTCGGTGTCATGTTGATGTTCCTGCAAAAATGCCGCAAAACGTTAGATAATACTGTGACTTACGTATTACCGTCAAATGCCGCATGCCCCACAAACCTAGCTTGATCCTCGCGTCCAGCTCGCGATACCGCAAAGAACTGTTGTCGCGCCTGCGGCTGCCCTTTTCGGCGATTTCCCCCGATGTAGACGAAACGCCACAACCTGGCGAAACCCCCGAGGCGCTGGCGCTGCGCCTGTCCGTCGCGAAGGCGATGGTGGTGGCGGAAAAACATCCGGGCAGCATCGTGATCGGCTCTGACCAGGTTGCCACCGTGGACGGCGCCCACATCGGCAAGCCGGGCGACTTCACGCGGGCCCAGGCGCAACTGCGCGCGCTGTCGGGCAGACTGGTGGAGTTTCACAGCGCGCTGGCCGTGACCGACGGCCAACGCGTGGAAAAGGCCGACATTGTGACGCGCTGCCGGTTCCGCCAACTGTCCGACCGTGCCATCGACGCCTACCTGCGCGCCGAAGAGCCTTACGATACCGCAGGCAGCGCCAAGGCGGAAAGCCTGGGCATTGCCCTGATGGAAAGCATTCAAAGCGACGACCCCACCGCCATCATAGGCCTGCCGCTGATCGAGTTGACACGCATGCTGGCAACTTTCGGACTGGATCCGCTCGACGCCCCGGGAGCATCCGCATGAACGGCGCCCTGCACCTGATTCCGGTCAGCCTGGGCGACGCGCCGCCCGAGCGCTGGCTGCCCGCCGACGTGCGCTCGTTAGCCGGCCGGCTGGACACCTACATCGCCGAGAACGCCAAGACCGCCCGCGCCTTCCTGAAGCTCATCGGCACCACCCGGCCGCTGCAGGAAATCACCATCCACACCCTCACCGACAAGGCCGACGCCCCGCAGATCAAGGCATGGCTCGACCCCGCAAAGCGCGGCGCGGAGATCGGCCTGGTTTCCGAGGCAGGCTGCCCCGCCGTCGCGGACCCCGGCGCCAAGATCGTGGACGCAGCGCACCGCATGGGGATCGCTGTCAAACCCTGGGTAGGCCCCTCTTCGATTCTGCTGGGCTTGATGGCCAGCGGCCTGGACGGGCAGCGTTTCGCCTTTCATGGTTATGCCCCGGTGGAACCCGGCGAGCGCGCCAAGCAACTGCGCGCCTGGGAGCAGCACTCGGCCCGCCACAACCAGACGCAGTTGTTGATCGAGACCCCGTACCGCAACGCGGCGATGTTTGCCACGCTGATCGCCACCCTGAAGGGCGACACCAAGCTGTGCGTGGCGCGCTCGATGACGACGGCAGACGAATGGGTGGTCACCCATTCGGTGGCCGACTGGAAGAAGTTGCCGGCGCCCCAGCTGGACAAGCTGCCGACGCTGTTCCTGTACCTGGCGCGCTGATCATGACCCGCCTATTTTCCACGCTGCTGGCCGCGGCGGTCCTGGCCGGCTGCGCGGCGCGCGGGCCCGCCGGCCTGGATCTGGACACCTCGATCACCGCCGTCAGCCAGAGCAGCCGGGTGCGATCCGTGGTCGTGCACTACACCACGGTCGACGACGCCGAGTCGCTGCGCCTGCTTTCCAAGGGCAAGGTCAGCGCGCATTACCTGCTGGACCTGGATGGCCGCGCCTATCGGCTGGTCGACGAAAACCGCGCCGCATGGCACGCAGGGGCCAGTTCCTGGTATGGCAACATCGCAATGAACAGCACCTCGATCGGCATCGAGATCGTCAATCCGGGCTGGACCGAAGGCAGCAACGGGGAGCGCGTCTGGCACCCCTACGACGACCGCCAGGTCCGGGCGCTGACCATCCTGCTGCGCGACATCATCCACCGGCACAACATCGTGCCGGAGAACGTCGTGGGCCACAGCGACATCGCGCCGCAGCGCAAGGTGGATCCGGGTCCGCTGTTCCCCTGGAAGACGCTGGCGGACGCGGGTATCGGGCGCTGGTACAACGAGGCAGGCGCGGCCCAGCATCTGGCTCGCATGCAGATCGAGGGCGTGCCGGATGTCGCATGGTTTCAGAAGCAGCTGCAGCGGCTTGGCTACGCCAGTCCGCAGGACGGCACTTTGGACCGCGCAACGATCAACACGCTGGCCGCGTTCCAGATGCACTACCGCCCTGCCCTGCACGATGGCCAGCCCGACGCGGAAACCGCGGCCATCATGCTGGCCATGCAGTAGCTGCGGCGCCCCAGCGCTAGCGGACTACGCCCGCGCGCGCCACCAGGCAACGACGCGCCAACCCAGCAGCAGCGCCAGCACCGCGGCGTAGATCGCGGGCTCGGACAGGTCATTCTTGCCCGCCTTGTGCCACCAGTAATGCAGAATCGCCAGCAGGCCGATGGCATAGATGGCCCGGTGCAGCGTCTGCCAGCGCTTGCCCAAACGCCGCATCGCCCACTGCGTCGACGTGGCAGCCAGAGCGGTCATCAGCACGAAGGCCGAAAATCCCACCATGATGAAGGGACGTTCGACGATGTCACGCACCATTTCGGCGGGATCGAAGCCACGGTCCCACCATACCCACGCCATGAAATGCAGCGCCGCGTAGAAGAACGCGAACAATCCGCACATGCGCCGAACGCGTACCAGCGCGGGCTGACCCGTGAGACGGCGCAGCGGCGTGATGGCCAGGGTGACCAGCAGGCATACCAGAGCCCAGGTGCCAGACGATCGTGTCAGGAATTCAACGGGATTGGCCGTGAGGCCGTCGTGCATCCCCAGCCATATCCAGCGCGCGAACGGCGCCAGGCCCAGCAGAAAGAGCAGCGGCTTGAAGCGCCCGATCGTCCGGGCCGAGAGCTGCGCCTTCCTGGGTGCCGCAGCCGAGGCAGCGCGAGGAGCAACGGACACGGATCAGCGCCTCAGTAATTGGCCTTCAGGTCCATGCCCTGATAAAGCGACGCCACCTGATCGCCGTAGCCGTTGAACATGAGCGTCTTGCGTTTGGGCGTGAACAGGCCGTCCTCGCCGATGCGGCGCTCGGTGGCCTGGCTCCAGCGAGGATGCGCGACGTTAGGGTTCACATTGGCGTAGAAGCCGTATTCTTGCGGGGCCGACTTGACCCAGGATGTGACGGGCGGCTTCTCCACCAGCCGGATCTTCACCAGCGATTTGCCGGACTTGAATCCATACTTCCACGGCACGGCCAACCGCAGCGGCGCGCCGTTCTGGTTGGGCAGCACGCGCCCATAGACGCCAAAGACCAGCATCGCCAGCGGATGCATGGCTTCGTCCAGGCGCAACCCCTCCACATACGGCCACTCCAGGATGGCAGCACGCACGCCCGGCATGTTTTCCCGCTGCACGGCAGTGACAAATTCGACGTACTTGGCGTTGCCATTCGGCTCCACCTGCTTGAGCACTTCGGACAACGAATATCCAACCCACGGAATGACCATGGACCAGCCCTCGACGCAGCGCAGGCGGTAGACGCGGTCTTCCATGGGCGCGAGCTTGAGCAACTCTTCGATGGTGAACGTGCGCGGCTTGTTGACCTCGCCCTCGACGCTCACGGTCCACGGCCGGGTCTGCAACTTGCCAGCATTTTTGGCCGGTTCGCCCTTATCTACGCCGAACTCGTAGTAATTGTTGTAGGACGTTATGTCAGCCAGGGACGTCTGCTTGTCCATGATGCTGAACGCAGGGTTGGACTTGCCCGGCAGCGCGCCGGCGTCCTGCGCGTGGGCGGCGCGCGTAGCCCAGCCGGGCAGCCCGACGGCGGCAGCGGCAGCGCCGGCGCGCAACATGAGTTCGCGGCGCGATCGCCACACGGCCTCGGAAGTGATCTCGGACGGCAAAAAGTCGTCGGGCTTGCGTATCAGCATCGTAATCTCCGGTATGGCGCCGCGCTCCGTGAGCGCGCGCCCGCGTCAACCATGGACGCTGGACGGGGCTATCTTATTCCGCAGCGGCCTCGCGAAGCACGCGCAGCGCCTTGCGGATAGACCCGCCGGACCGGCGGACGTTCCTGCCGGCCTTCATCAGCCAGAGCCTACGCGCCGGCACTCACGCGCGGCATAAGCCATTCGCGCACGAGCGGAACGGTGTCCAGCACTGCTTGCGGGGCACATCCCTCAAGCTCCTTCAGGGTGTGTGCCCCGTAGGTGACCCCCAGGCCGTGCACACCCGCGTTGCAGGCCATCTGCAGATCGTGCGAGGTATCGCCCACCATGATGACCCGCGACGGATCCACGTCCAGTTCCTGCATCAGTTCGTGCAGCATGGCCGGATGCGGCTTGCTGAAGGTCTCGTCGGCGGTGCGGGTTGCGTCAAACAGAGGGCCCAGGCCGGTCGCGGCCAGCGCGCGCGTCAGGCCGACGCGGCTCTTGCCCGTGGCGACAGCGAGCCGCACGTTCTTTCTGGCCAGGTCGGTCAGCAACTCGTTGATGCCCTCGAACAGGCGCAATTCCGGATCGCGCAGCAGGTAGTGCGTGCGGTAGCGCTCAAGGAAGCGAGGCAGCATGGCCTGCGTCAATTCGGGGACGGCACGGCGCAACGCGCTTTCGAGCGAAAGGCCGATGACCCAGCTTGCCTCGGACGCGGACGGCACCGCCAGATCCAGATCGCGGCAAGCGCCCTGAATGGCGGCCACGATGCTGTGCGTGGAATCCATCAGGGTGCCATCCCAGTCAAAGACGACCAGCGAATACGACATATCAGGCAGACTCCAGTGTTTTCAGGATGTTCCGGCAAGCTGGCGGCAGCTCGGCGGTCAGTGTCATGACCTCACCCGTCAGCGGGTGAGGCAAGGTGAGGCTGTAAGCGTGCAGGAACATGCGGTTGAAGCCCTGCCGCGCAAATTGCGCACGCACGTCGTCGTGGCCGTATTTGTCGTCCCCGACGATGGGAAAGCCGCTGGATGCCAGATGGACGCGGATCTGGTGGGTGCGCCCGGTGCGCAGCTCGGCATCGACCAGACTGTAACCGCCAAAACGCTGTTTGAGCGTGACAATCGTGTGCGCCGTCTGCCCGTCCGGATCCACCTTGACGCGGCGCTCGCCGGACTGCGTGGTCCATTTGGTCAGGGACAGCTTGATGTGCTGGCGGTCGTTGACCCAATCGCCCTCGACCAGCGCGAAATAATGCTTGTCGCTCCGGCCCTCGCGCAGCATGGCGTGCAGCGCCAGCAGCGCGCTGCGCTTCTTGGCGACCATCAACAGCCCCGAGGTTTCGCGGTCCAGCCGGTGCACCAGTTCCAGGAACTTGGCCTGCGGGCGCGCGGCCCGCAGTTGTTCGATCACGCCGAACGAGACCCCGCTGCCGCCGTGGACGGCAACACCGGCCGGCTTGTCCACCACGAGCATGGCGTCGTCTTCAAAGACGATCGGGAATTCGGCGGCGGGCACGGGTCGGGGCTTGCCGGGGTCAGGCAGGCGCAGGGGCGGAATGCGGACGACGTCGCCTTCCTCTATCCGGTAATCCACCTGGATGCGTCCCTTGTTGACGCGGACTTCGCCGCCGCGGATCGCCTTGTAGATGTGCGTCTTGGGCACCCCCTTGCACAGCCGCATGAGGAAGTTGTCCAGACGCTGGCCGGCATGCTCGGCGCCCACTTCAACCATGCGGACGGCGGGGGCTGCTTTAGAGGCGGATACGGGGGAGGAAGTTTCTTTGCGCATTGCGGAAAGCGACATATAATCGGGACAGCCTTAAGGGGCTGAACTAGCCGCCTGGCGTAGAGATGCAACCAACACGCAACTCCGTCGAGCGCGCGGGCCGCCATTGTACTGCCTGCTCATTCAACCCCTGGGTCTCTTGGTCGCCGGCGCAACCGAGCCCTGCGGAATAGTGGTGTGGCATTCATCTTGCCCGCTGTTCCGGCAGGTCCGTTGCATGCCGCAAGCGGCTCTGAAGCACTGCAAGAATCGTCGCATATTTAAAGCACCAGCTGCGTGTGGGCAACCAATCCGACCGCAGCTGCCGTTCACAGCATTTTTTCCGTCAAACCACATTCAGTGAAGCTGACCCTCCTGCTGACAGAACCCCGTGCCCCACGGCACGACGTGCCCGCCTGACCCGCGGCGGATACGCCTGGGCGCCGCCCAGGTACGGTCCGCACCTTCTTGCCCGCTTCAGCCGCAGCCCGAGTGGCCCGAGGTCACGCGCCGATATCGGCGCGTCATGACAACGGAGAAACCCTCTCATGAAGCGCATGCTGTTCAATGCGACGCATCAGGAAGAATTACGCGTCGCTATCGTCGATGGGCAAAAACTCATCGACCTTGACATCGAGACTGCCGGCCGCGAACAGCGCAAAGGCAATATCTACAAAGGTGTCATCACCCGGATCGAACCCGGCCTCGAAGCTTGCTTCGTCAACTACGGCGAAGACCGTCACGGCTTTCTGCCCTTCAAGGAAGTTGCGCGCAGCTTCTTCAAGGAAGGCGTCGATGTCCGTACCGCCCGCATCCAGGACGCCCTGCGCGAAGGCCAGGAACTGATCGTCCAGGTCGAAAAGGAAGAACGCGGCAACAAGGGCGCAGCCCTGACCACGTTCATCTCGCTGGCTGGCCGCTACCTGGTCCTGATGCCCAACAACCCCCGCGGCGGTGGTGTTTCGCGCCGCGTCGAGGGCGAGGATCGCCAGGAACTGCGCGACACGATGGAACAGCTCGACCTGCCCCAGGGCATGAGCATCATCGCCCGCACCGCAGGCATCGGCCGCAACGTCGAAGAACTGCAATGGGACCTGTCCTATCTGCTGCAGCTCTGGACCGCCATCGACGGCGCCGCGCGCGACAACTCCGCGCCCATCCTGATCTATCTCGAATCCAGCCTGGTCATCCGCGCGATCCGCGATTACTTCTCGCCCGAAATCGGCGAGATCCTGATCGACACCGACGAGATCGCCGACCAGGCCACCGCCTTCATGAGCGTGGTGATGCCGGACAACGTCCAGCGCGTCAAACGCTACCGGGACGACATCCCCCTCTTTTCGCGCTTCCAGATCGAACACCAGATCGAAACGGCCTACTCGCGCACGGTGCAACTGCCCTCGGGCGGCGCCATCGTGATCGATCACACCGAAGCCCTGGTTTCCGTGGACGTGAACTCGGCCCGCTCGACCCGCGGCGCCGACATCGAGGAAACCGCGCTGCGCACCAACTCGGAAGCGGCCGACGAAGTGGCCCGCCAGTTGCGCCTGCGCGACCTGGGTGGCCTGATCGTCATCGACTTCATCGACATGGAAGACAGCAAGAACCAGCGTGCCGTCGAACAGCGCCTGCGTGATGCCCTCCATTTCGACCGTGCCCGCGTCCAGATGGGCAAGATCTCGCGTTTCGGCCTGATGGAACTGTCGCGCCAGCGCCTGCGTCCGGCCCTGAACGAAGGCTCGCACATCACCTGCCCGCGCTGCAACGGCACCGGCGTGATCCGCGACGCCGAATCCAGCGCCCTGCACGTCCTGCGTCTGCTGCAGGAAGAAGCCATGAAGGAAAACACCGCGGCAGTCCACGCCCAGGTGCCCGTCGACGTGGCCACGTACCTGTTGAATGAAAAGCGTGCCGACATCACCAAGATGGAAGCCCGCCTGAAGGTCAACCTGATGCTGATCCCCAACAAGCATCTGGAAACGCCGCACCATCACATCGAGCGCCTGCGCCACGATGATCCCCGCCTGGAAGAGCTGAAGACCAGTTTCGAACTGGTGGAAGCGCCGGCCACGGATGCGCCCTGGCAGCCGCGCGAAAGCGAAATCAAGTCGCGTCCGGAAGCCCTGGTCAAGGGCATCACGCCGTCGCAGCCCGCCCCCGTCTCGACGCCCGCAGCGCCGGCCGCCGCACCCGCCGCGCCCGCGGCAGGCGCCGGTCTGGGCGGCCTGTTCAAGCGTCTGGTCAGCTGGCTGACCGGCGGCTCCGAACCCGCCAAGCCCGCCCCCGTAGCCGCCGAAGAAACCGCCAAGCGCGCGGGCTCGTCGCGTGGCAAGGGCCGCAGCGGCCATGACGGCCAGGAACGCCGCGGCGAACGCCACGGCTCCGACCGCAACCGCAACCGCCGCGGCGAAGGCCGTGGCGAAGGCGCCGAGGCCACCGAAGGCGGCCGTCACCACGTCCGCGGCAACCGCCGCTCGGATGGCGAACGCGGCGAACGCAACAATCGTGGCGAAGGCCGCGGCGAGCGCGACACCCAGGCGGCCACCCAGGCAGCCCTGGCATCCGCCCGTCCGGAACAGACGCCCGAACTCAACGGCGAAGACACCGGCGCAGGCCGCAATCGCCGCCGTGGCCGTGGCCGTAACCGCCGCGAGGAAGGCCAATCCGACGCGCCGATGAGCGAACAGGAAAGCATGGTCGCCGCGCTGGCCCAGACGGTCGCCACCGCGCTGCCTGACGCCAAGTCGGATACCAAGCCCGCTGCCGAAGCCCTGGACAATGCTGACGCCGACGAACAGTCCGCCGACGCGTTTCCGGGCGCTGAAGGCGCCGAAGGCGCCGCGGACCCCGAGCGCAAACGCCGCCGCCGCCGCAGCCGCCGTGGCCGCCGCAGCCAGGACGAAGCCGGTCTGGCCGGTAGCGACGAACTGCAGGAAGACGGCGCCGAAGACGCCGGCGAACAGCAAGCCGAAGGCGTCGCCGCCCAGGCTGCTGAGCCGGTTCAATCGGCCGCCGAGCAAACTGCTCCTGCCGCCGCGCAGCAGGTTCAAGCCCCGGCCCAGCCCGTGCAGACCGCCGCCCAGCCTGAGCAAACGCCGGTCGAACCGGTTCAAGCCCCCAAGGCTGAGCCCGTCCAGGCCGCTGCCGAGCCCGTGGTTGCGCCCGCCGCCGAACCCGCGGTGAAGCCCGCGGTCGAGCCGGCAGCCCAGCCCACGGCTGAGCCTGCCGCTCAACCCGTGCAGACCGCGCCGCAAGCGACCCCGCCTGTCGCCGTGCAACCCGCCAGCGAGGCTTCGGTCCCCGCTGCGCCGGTGCAGACGCCGGTGGAAGCGCCCGCCGCCGAGCCCGTGGTCCAGACGCCGGCAGTGGCCGCTGCTCCCGTCGCACCGGCCCCCGCGCCGGTCGCGCCGGCCAGCGCGCAACAGCCCATCGTGGTCCCTGCCGTTGCCCCGGCCGCCAAGGCGCAAGCCTTGCACGACGTGGTCAATGCCGCCGGCCTGAAGTGGGTGGAAACCGATCCGGAACGCCACGCGCAAACGCAGCAGCGCATTGCCGCCTCGTACGCGCCGGTCCGCCTGGGCCGCGAACGCAAGCCGGTGACGCCCGTCTCGAACGAGCCGCTGGTGCAGGTCGAAACGCGCCACTAAGCCGCACGGCCGTCAGGGCCTGGCCCTGACAGGCAAAACACCCCGCACACCGGAAACGGTTTGCGGGGTGTTTTTTTGTGGCCTCAGTATGTGCGGGCGGCGTGCCGCAACCGATGCCTCAGTCGCCCACGGAGCGGCGCGATTGCGGATCCAGCGCCCGGCCCGCCTCTTCCACAAAGGCTTCCGCCAGCGCCGAATGCGGCATGTGGCGCGCCCACAGGATGCCCATCCGGCGCAGCGGCGCACGCCCGGGCAGAAGCACCCGCTTGACGCGGCGGCTGTCGAGCGAGTCCGGCGCCCAGTCGGGCACCAGCGACACACCCAAGCCTTCGGAGACCATGCAGGCAATGCCCATCAGCCCATCGACCTCCAGCCGCTCGCGGGGCGCGATGCCGTGCTGGCGCAGGTACTGGTCGGCCAGGCGCCCGCCCCAGACGTTGCGGTCGTAGCGGATGAAGGGCTGGGTGCGCATCAGTTCGTGCGCATCGTTGCCCGGCGTATCGGGCGGCGCGAGCACCACCAGTGGCTCCTCGGTCACCAGCTTCCATGCGTAGCCCTTGGACAGGTTGAACTGCGGCTTGACGATGAACGCCGCGTCCAGGTCGCCGTTGATGACGCGGTGGTACAGATGGTTGGAAGTGCCGGGTTCCATGAAGACCGCCAGCTTAGGCATCCGCCGATACAGGCGGGCCAGCACGATGGGCATGATGCCGGTCAGGGCCGAGGCCGAGACGCCCAGGCGCAGCTCGCCCAGCGGCGCATCGTCCGTGGCGCTGGCGCGCAGATCGCGCACCTCGCGCAGCACGCTGCGGGCGCGCTCCAGCACCTTCAGGCCGGCTTCGGTCGCCTTGACGCTGCGGCCGACGCGCTTGACCAGCGTGGCGCCCAGTTCTTCTTCCAGCGTGCGCACGCGCGCGGCGATGGCGGCGGGCGTCAGATCCAGCCGCCGCGCCGCCTCGGCCAGCGAGCCGCTTTCAATGACCGACACAAAGCTCTGCACATATCGCGTATCCACGGTCTCCCCTTCTTTTGGACGTGTGGCGCGCTCTGCGGCAAACCACAACAATTTTATGGATTGAACCCATTAAACAGCAGATGTTCGGTGGGCGGATCGGTGCCAGAATCGGAAATCGCAGCCGCGCGGCCGCGGCGCGTCCTTTTCACCCATCCAATAACGAGTAGAGACATGACGACCCCTGCCCGCATTCCCGGCGTCTTTTCGCCGGTCCTGACGCCGTTCGATGAACGCTACCGCCCGGCCTTGGGGCGCTACGTGAAGCACTGCCGCTGGCTGCGCGAGCAGTCCGTCGGACTGGCCATTTTCGGCACCAACTCCGAGGCCAACTCCCTGTCGCTCTCGGAAAAGCACACGTTGCTCGATGCGCTGCTGGAAGCCGGTGTGGAGCCGTCTGCGCTGATGCCCGGCACGGGCGCATGCGCGCTGCCCGACGCCATTGCGTTGACGCAGCATGCCGTGCGCAGCGGCAGCATGGGCGTGCTGGTGCTGCCGCCCTTCTACTACAAGGGCGTCAGCGACGAAGGCCTGTTCCGCTACTTTGCCGAGCTGATCGAAGGCGTGGGCGACGACAAGCTGCGTCTGTACCTGTATCACATCCCGCCCGTCAGCCAGGTGCCGCTCAGCCTGGACCTGATCGACCGCCTGCTGACCCGCTATCCCGGCATCGTGGCCGGCGTGAAGGACAGTGGCGGCGACTGGGCCAACACGGCGGCGATGATCGAGCGTTTCACGCCGCGCGGATTCCAGGTGTATGCGGGCAGCGAGGCATTCCTGCTGCAGACCCTGCGCTCAGGCGGCGTGGGCTGCATCACGGCCACGGGCAACGTCAATCCGGGTCCCATCGTGGCGCTGCAGCAGCGCTGGCAGGAGGCGGATGCCGACGAGCGCCAGGCCGGGCTGAACGCCACGCGCAACGTGTTCCAGCAATTCCCGATGATTCCCGCGATGAAGGCCGCCATTGCCTGGAAGTCGGGCG
Organism: Achromobacter animicus; assembly: GCF_040775605.1. NCBI lineage: Bacteria > Pseudomonadati > Pseudomonadota > Betaproteobacteria > Burkholderiales > Alcaligenaceae > Achromobacter > Achromobacter animicus. Next base: position 1,453,585 of record NZ_JAYGJK010000001.1, on the reverse strand, counting down.
ATGCGGCGTGGGCCACGGTGCGTCCGCCCCTGGTCGAGCTGAATGCCGCGCAGACGGACGCACTGAAGACCGCATTGCAGGCCAACGGCTTCGACATGCCGGGCGCCGACTCGTTGTCGGACGTCTGAGCGTCCGATCCGGTGCGCGGACGGTCACGCATGACCGTCCGCTGGTCTTCACGCGTTGCGGAAGCGGTCAGCTCACGACGCCGATGTTCCAGGGCACGAACTCGTGATCGCCCAACCCCAGCAACTCGCTCTTGCTGCGCGCGCCCGAGGCCACGCGCAGGATCTCTTCGAAGATGCGATGCGCCACCTCCTGCAGCGTGGCGTTGCCGTCGAGGATGTCGCCGCAATTGACGTCCATGTCTTCGGTCAGCCGCTCGTACATCGGCGTGTTGGTGGCAAGCTTGATCGACGGCACCGGCTTGGCGCCGAACATCGACCCGCGGCCTGTCGTGAAGCAGATCATGTTGGCGCCGCCGGCGATCTGCCCCGTGGCCGACACCGGATCAAATCCCGGCGTGTCCATGAACACCATGCCGGGCTGCCGGACCGGCTCCGCGTAGCGATAGACCTCCATCAGCGCTGTGGTGCCGCCCTTCATCGACGAGCCCAGCGACTTCTCGAAGATGTTGGCCAGACCGCCCATCTGATTGCCGGGACTGACCTTGCCATTGATCTGCACGTCGCGGCCCGGGGAATACTCTTCCTTCCACCAGCGGATGCGCTGGACCAGCTTCTCGCCCACTTCCCGGCTGCGCGCCCGTGACGTCAGCGTATGTTCGACGCCGTAGATTTCCGGCGTCTCGGACAGGATCGCCGTGCCGCCGTGACGCACCAGGATGTCCATGGCCGCGCCCAGCGCAGGGTTGGCGGTGATCGACGAGAAGCCATCCGACCCGCCGCACTGCAGGCCGATCTTCAGGTGACGCGCGGACACCGGCTCGCGGCGCACCTCGTTGGCGGCGGGCAGCATGGACTTCACTGCGGCGACGCCGGCTTCGATCGTTTTGCGGGTGCCGCCGGTCTCTTGCATGATGAATGTCTGCAGCCGCGCGCCCGCTTCCAGGCCCTGGTCCCTGAGCAGCGCATCAAGCTGATTGCGTTCACAGCCCAGGCCAACGATCAGCACGCCCGCGAAGTTCGCATGACAGGCGTACCCGCCCATCGTGCGCCGCAGGAGGTCCATGGGCTCGCCGGACATTTCCATGCCGCAGCCCATGCCGTGGCTCAGCGCGACGACGCCATCCACGTTGGGATAGGCGGCCATCACCTCGTCCGTGAAGGCGGACGCAATGCGGTGCACCACCGTGGCCGAACAATTCACCGTGGCAAGGATGCCGATGTAGTTGCGCGTGCCCACCTGACCGTTCGCCCGCACGATGCCTTGAAATTGCGCCTGCTCCGATTCAGGCAGCACGGGCGTCGGCACATAGTCACGAGCATGTGCGTAGTCGCGGTCGAACTCCTGGAAGTCCATGTTGTGCGAATGCACGTAGGTGCCGGCGGGAATGTCCGTCGCGGCAAAGCCGATGCACACGTTGTATTTCAGGATGGGTTCGCCCGCGCGCAGGTCGCGCGCCGCGATCTTGTGCCCGGCGGGCACCTGGCTGCGGCTGACCAGGTCCTCGGCAGGCACGGCGGTGCCGATGCCGATAGGCACGCGCGCCACCACGACGTTATCGGCGGAATGCAGCCGGATGACGGGGCCGGCGGCGCGTTTTTCGGTGAAGTCGATCATGTCGTTGTCTCGGATGGATGAAGGGGCGCCCGGCTCAAGGGCGCCCAGGCGAAGCGTCCAGGCTATTCCGGCTTGATGCCGATATCGCGGATCAGCACCGACCACCGCGGCAGTTCGGCGCCGACGAAGCGGCTGAAGTCGGCCGAGTCGCTGCCGACCACGGTGAAGCCCTGCTCGCTCAGCTTGGCCTGCATGTCGCGCTGCTCCAATGCAGAGCGGATCGATGCGGAGAGCTTGTCGACCACGGGCTTGGGCGTCTTGGCCGGCGCAAAGACGCCGTACCAGGTCGACACCTCGAAGTCCTTGAAGCCCGATTCGGCCAGCGTCGGAATCTCGGGCGCCTTCGGATCGCGTTTGAGGCTGGTGATGGCGAGCGGGCGGACCTTGCCTGACGCGATGTGCGGCAGCGCCACCGGCAGGTTCGCGAACATGTAGGGCACATGACCGCCCAACACGTCGGCAATGGCCGCGGACTCGCCCTTGTACGGCACGTGCGTGACCTTCGTGCCGACCCGGTGCGCGTACAGCTCGCCCGCGATGTGCTGCGGGCCGCCCTGCCCGGAGGACGCGTAGCTCAGCGCACCGTTGCCGGCCTTCCGGATGTGCTCGGTGAGTTCACCGACGCTCTTGACGTCGATCAGCGCCGGATTGACCACAAGGATCAGCGGCATGGTCACGACCTGCGATACCGGCTCGAAATCGGTCTCGGGCTTGAACGGCAGCGTGGGGAACAGCGACGGCGCCACCACCATGGTGGATTGCGATCCCAGGAACAACGAATAGCCGTCCGCGGGGGAACGCGCGACATTGTCGGCCGCAATCGTGCCCGTGGCGCCCGCGCGGTTTTCCACCACGACCTGCTGGCCCAGGCTCTCGGCCATCTTGGCGCCGACCAGCCTGGCCACGATATCCGCGCCGCCGCCCGGCGCGAAGCCGACGACCATGCGCAAAGGCTTGTTCGGGAAGTCGTCGGCCAGGACGGCGGACGAGGCGGTGGCCAGGGCAAGGGCCAGGCCAGCGGCGCCGGCCATGCGCACCACGCGGCGCGCCTGCGTACAGGGGTGTTTCATCTGAGTCTCCGTGTGCCGCCTGCCGGATCTGGCCGTGCCCGCGCGCGCAGCGGCGGATCGGAAGCCCGAGCGACGGCTCGTTGTGGTTTTGGGTGCTGCCAGGGCATTCTGGCCATTGCACTCAACACCAACAAGTACGTGGACACGCAGTCAAAACATAATTTTTTTGTCGTTTCTGCGACGACGAGCGGCAGGGACACGCACACGGGTGGGGCAAAAAAAACCACCCAGATGGGTGGTTTTCAATATCTGCGAGCGGGGCGCGCAATCACGCGAGCACGCGCCGCACCGGCGCCATGCGATCAGAACTGGTACGTGTAGGTGAGCTGCACCACGTCCAGGCCCGGGTTCGGGCGCTTGATGCTGGCGTTCGAGAAGTGCGAATAGCGCACGCCGATACGGTTGTTCGGCGTGACCAGGAAGCCCACGCCAACGTGGTCGCCGAACTGGAAGGCCGTGCTGATGTTTTCGTCGGCAAAGCGCGTGCTGGAGAACAGCGTGGCGCCGATACCCGCTTCGATGTAGAAGCGTTCGCCGGTCCACCAGCGGAACATGGGGATGGCGCTGAACTGCCAGACGTGGCCCGGCGAACGCGAGCCGTCGGCTTGCCAATACGACGCGCCGAATTCGGGCGTCAGGTCCAGACGCCCCCAGTTGCCGCCGAATTGATAGGTCCAGAGCGAGGCAGTCTCGTAGTTCAGGGTCAGGCGCTTGTAGTGATCGCCAATGCCATAGTGCAGGCTGACGCCACCTTGGGTGCCCTCGGACGATTGGGCGCTAGCAAAGGTGGCAACCCCTGCCAGGGCAAGGCCGGCAAGGCGCGTCAGCATTTTCTTCTTCGTCGACTGCATGGGATCAACTCCATCTATTTCTGGACTAACGGGGAACATTAGCAAAATCCGGACCAACACGCTGCGCGCATGTCGCAATATGGCAACAAAGCGCCGTGAAAAAGACTGTTCCGAAAATCGCGGGATTCACGCAGGTGAAATTGCGCTAGGCGGCTGGAGCAAGTCTCGTGCCCAGGGATTCACCCTGCTGCGGAAAAACAAAATGCCGCCAGGCGCGAGAAGCGACCGGCGGCATGTCTATGGATGCCGATGCAGCCGCAAGCGGCAGCCCGGCAATGTCGGCCCGATCAGGCGGTGACCACGTCCGCCGGCTGGTTGGTCAGCAGCGCCAGCAGGCGGGCGATTTCCTCGCGCAATTGGCGGCGGTCGACAACCATGTCGATGGCGCCCTTCTGCAGCAGGAACTCGGCGCGCTGGAAGCCTTCGGGCAGCTTTTCACGCACGGTCTGTTCGATCACGCGCGGACCGGCAAAGCCGATCAGGGCCTTGGGTTCGGCGATGACCACGTCGCCCATGAAGGCAAAGCTGGCCGACACGCCGCCCATGGTGGGATCGGTGAGGACGCTGATGAACGGCAGGCCGGCGGCCGACAGGCGGGTCAGCATGGCGTTGGTCTTGGCCATCTGCATGAGCGACAGCAGGCTTTCCTGCATGCGCGCGCCGCCCGAGGCGGCTACGCAGATGAACGGGGTCTTGTTGTCGAGGGCCGCTTGGGCGCCGCGCGCAAAGCGCTCGCCCACCACCGAGCCCATCGAGCCCCCCATGAATTCGAATTCGAAGCAGGCCAGCGTGGCGGGCACGCCGCGGATCGAGCCGCTCATGACGACCAGCGCGTCGCTTTCGCCCGTTGCCTTGACGGCCTCTTGCAGACGCTCGGGGTACTTGCGCGTGTCCTTGAACTTCAGGGTGTCGACCGAACGCGTGTTCTGGCCGATTTCAACGCGGCCTTCCATGTCCAGCAGCGAATCGATGCGGGCGCGAGCCCCGATCCGCATGTGGTGGTCGCACTTGGGGCAGACGTGGAGGTTGGCTGCCAGGTCTTCGCTATACAGCACCGATTCGCACGACGGGCATTTCACCCAAAGGCCTTCGGGCACGCGGCGGGCGCCGCTGTCGCTGGTTTTGTTGATGCGAGGCGGCAGGAGTTTATCGATCCAGCTCATTGAGTATTCATCCCGTTTGAGATCGCGACCCGGCCGCTCAGGCCGACGCGTTCTCTCGTTTTACTTGATCCAGCGCCTGCCGGATGGTGCGCAGCCAGCCGCTGGCGGCGGCGACTGCGGCGTCGGTTTGCTGGGCAGCCGGCGCGTTGGCGACCGCCTGCTCCATGGTTTCAATCAGTTTGCTGCCGATGACGACCGCATCGGCGGCGCGCGCCACGCGCTGGGCGCTTTCGGCGTCGCGGATGCCGAAGCCCACGCCAACCGGGATGTCGCGCACGTGGCGGCGAATCACGGCCACGCGATCGGCGACGTCGTCGGTGTTCAGCGAGCCAGCGCCCGTCACGCCCTTGAGCGACACGTAGTACACATAGCCGCGTGCCACGGCCGCGACGGCCTTGATGCGGTCTTCAGTGGAGGTGGGCGCCAAGAGGAAGATCGGCGCAATGCCGTGTTCGCCCAGGGTGGCGGCGAACTCGATGACTTCTTCGGGCGGGTAGTCCACGACCAGCACGCCGTCCACGCCGGCCTGCGCGGCACGGCTGGCGAATTCGGCCTGGCCCATGCGTTCGATGGGATTGGCGTAGCCCATCAGGACCACGGGCGTCTCGGTGTCGCGCTGGCGGAAGTCGGCCACCATCTCCAGTACGCGGGCCAGGCCCACGCCTTGTGCGATGGCGCGGTCTGCGGCGCGCTGGATGACCGGGCCGTCGGCCATGGGATCCGAGAACGGCACACCCAGTTCGATGACGTCCGCGCCGGCGTCAACCAGCGCGTGCATCAGCGGCACCGTGGCGGCGGGGGAAGGATCGCCGGCGGCGATGTAGGGAATCAGGGCCGCTGCGCGGCCGGATTCTGCGGTGCGCGCGAAAGCCGCGGCAATGCGATCGGTGCGGGTTGTCATGTTCAGAGCTCGATGCCGGCGCGTTCGGCGACGGTGTGCATGTCCTTGTCGCCGCGGCCAGACAGATTGACCAGGATGACGGCGTCGCGCGGCAGCGTGGCGGCCATCTTGACGGCCTGGGCGATGGCGTGCGACGACTCCAGCGCGGGCATGATGCCTTCGATGCGGCAGCAGTCGTGGAAGGCCTTCAGGGCTTCGTCGTCGGTGATGCCGACGTACTCGGCACGGGCCGAATCCTTGAGCCAGGCGTGTTCCGGACCGACGCCGGGGTAGTCCAGGCCGGCCGAGACCGAATGCGTTTCTTGAACCTGGCCGTCGGCGTTCTGCATGACGTAGGTGCGGTTGCCGTGCAGCACGCCCACCTGGCCCGCGGCCAGCGATGCGGCGTGCTTGCCGCTGTCCATGCCCTCGCCCGCCGCCTCGACGCCGATCAGGCGCACGTTTTCGTAGGGGATGTAGGGATGGAAGATGCCCATGGCATTGGAGCCGCCGCCCACCGCCGCCACGACGTAGTCGGGCTGGCGGCCGATGGCCTCGGGCATCTGCGTCAGGCATTCGTTGCCGATGACGGTCTGGAAGTCGCGCACCATGCGGGGATAGGGGTCGGGACCCGCCACCGTGCCGATGATGTAGAACGTGTTTTCGATGTTGGTGACCCAGTCGCGCATGGCTTCGTTCAGCGCGTCCTTCAGGGTGCGCGAACCGGAGTTCACGGGCACCACCGTGGCGCCCAGAAGCTTCATGCGGTAGACGTTGGAGGCTTGGCGGCGTACGTCTTCGCTGCCCATGTACACCACGCATTCCATGCCGTAGCGGGCCGCGACCGTGGCGGTGGCCACGCCGTGCTGGCCGGCGCCGGTTTCGGCGATGACGCGCGGCTTGCCCATGCGCTTGGCCAGCAGAGCCTGGCCGATGCAGTTGTTGACCTTGTGCGCGCCGGTGTGGTTCAGGTCTTCGCGCTTGAACCAGATCTGGGCGCCGCCCACGAGTTCGGACCAGCGCCGGGCGTGGTAGACCGGGCTGGGCCGGCCCACGAAATGCTTGAGCTCGTAGTTGAACTCTTCGAGGAAGGCGGGATCGACCCGGTAACGGTCATAGGACGCGCGCAGGTCGTCAAGCGCGTGCATCAGCGTTTCCGCCACGAAAACACCGCCATAAGGCCCGAAATGGCCCTTGGCATCCGGAAAGTCGTAAGGTTTCACCACAGCATCTCCCCCGGGATCGCGGCAGGCCAATGCCAGCCGCAAATCCGGTTTGCAACCCGGCATTTTACCTGACGCGGACGGCACCGGCGTGCCGCCCGCTCCCGGGCGCCCCGCGCGTCAGAGGGACTGGCCCATGCGGCGCAGGAAGGTTTCGCACGCGGCCATCTGGTCCAGGGCCACGTATTCGTTGGGCTTGTGGGCCTGTTCGATATGGCCGGGGCCGCAGACCACCGTGGGGATGCCGATGCCCTGGAACAGGCCGGCTTCGGTGCCGTAGGCGACCTTGCGCGTGGCGCGGTCTTCGGTCAGGGCGCGCACCAGCTGGGTGATGGCGGCTTCTTCCGAGGCTTCCAGCGCGGGCGCGGCGGCGCCGGTCTCGATCTCGATGGTGGCGCCGTCGAATTCGGCCTTCATCTTCGGCAGCAGCTCTTCGCGCACGTATTTTTCGACTTCCGCCTGGATGTCGTCCGGACGCATGCCCGGCAGATTGCGGAATTCGTAGGTGAATTCGCACAGCTCGGGGATGGTGTTGACCGCGATGCCGCCCCGGATCTGGTTGGTGGTCATCGTGGAGAACGGCACGTCGTAGAACTGGTCGTAGGGGCCGTTCGCCTTGAAGCTGTCAGCCAGGTCGCGGATGCGGCAGATCAGGCGGGCGGCGTATTCGATGGCGTTGCAGCCGCGCGGCGTGAGCGACGAGTGGGCCGCCTTGCCGTGCACCTTGCAGCGAAAGAGGTTGATCCCCTTGTGGGCCACCACGACCTGCATGCCGGTGGGCTCACCCACCACGCAGCCCTCGGGACGGATGCCGCGCTCGTGCAGGTCTGCCAGCATGTACGGCGCGCCGGCGCAGCCCACTTCCTCGTCGTAGGAGAACGCCAGGTGGATCGGCTTCTTGCGCGGCATGGCCAGGAATTCGGGCACCAGGGCCAGCGATCCGGCGATGAAGCCTTTCATGTCGCAGGCGCCGCGGCCATAGAGCAGGCCGTCTTTTTCGACGAGCTTGAACGGGTCCGTGCTCCAGTCCTGACCATCCACGGGCACCACGTCGGTGTGGCCCGACAGGACGATGCCGCCCTGCTGGTTGCCGTCTTGCGCCGGCAGCGTGGCAAAGAGGTTGGCCTTGGTGCGCTCGGGGTTGTGCGCCAGCCATGCCTCGACGCCCTGGCCCTTGAGCCAGTCACGGACGGTTTCGATCAGGGCAAGATTGGAATTGCGGCTGGTGGTGTCAAAGCCAACCAGCGTTTCCAGCCAGGTGCGCGCGTTCATGTCACTACTCTCGTGGGGAAAAGACGCAGTGTAAAGCCAGGCGGCGGCCGCGTCCCGGACGACCGCCGTCTGGATGGCCGGTTTCCGAGGGGCATGCTTCCGATCGGCCGCTTTTCGGACGACGCGCAAGACGGCCGGGGCGGCACCGCCTAGAATGTCGCCCGGAAATTAAAGCCCCCAAGGAGATCCCGTGCAGCACAAAGCAGTCCCCACACGCAACATCGTGGCAGCGGTAATAGGCAACGCGCTCGAATGGTATGACTTCCTGGTGTTCGCGTTCATGACGCCGATCATCGCCAAACTGTTCTTTCCCACCGACCCCAGCGTCCCCGGCAGCGAACTGAACGCCATCCTGATGACCACTGCCATCTTCGGCGTGGGCTTCTTCATGCGCCCGGTGGGCGGCATCATCCTGGGCCTGTACGGCGACCGCAAGGGCCGCAAGGCCGCCATGGTGCTGGTGACCTCGCTGATGGCCGTGTCCATCGCGCTGATCACGGTGGCCCCGACCTACCACGCGGCCGGCATCCTGGCCCCGATCTTCATCCTGATCGCGCGCCTCCTGCAAGGCTTCTCGGCCGGCGGCGAATTCGGCACGTCGACGGCGCTGCTGATCGAAATGGCGCCCAACGGCAAGCGCGGCTTCTATGGCTCGTGGCAGATGGCGGGCCAGATGCTGGCCCTGTTGATCGGCGCGGCCTGCGGCACGCTCATCACCGAGTTCTTCACCGAGCAGCAGATTGCCGACTGGGCATGGCGCCTGCCCTTCGCCTTCGGCTTGGTAATTGTGCCGATCGCCATCTATATCCGCCGCAACGTCGACGAAACCGACGCCTTCAAGCAGATGAAGGAAGCCGACCGCCAGGCCGCCGAACGCGGTGAAGTCAAGCGCCTGTCGCTGGGCCAGATGCTGCGCACCCACACCCGCGAGACGCTGATCGGCGTGGGTCTTGTGGTGACGGCCACGGTGTCGATCTACATCACGTTCACGTACCTGGTCACCTATTCGACCAAGGTGCTGATGCTGCCGCTGAACCAGACCTTCCTGGTGCAGATGGCCGGCGCGGCCCTGATGGTGGTGCTGACCCCGTTCATGGGCGCCTGGTCCGACCGCATCGGCCGCCGTCCGCTCGTGATCGGCTCGCTGATCGGCTACCTGATCGTGCTGTACCCGCTGTACTTCTGGCTGTCGGACGCGCCGTCGATCGGCCGCCTGCTGACCGTGCAGGTCGTGGTCTGCATTTTCGTGTCGGCGTTCTTCGGCGTGTTCAGCACGGTGATGGCCGAGCTGTTCCCGGCGCGCGTGCGTTCGGTTGGCCTGTCGCTGGCCTATAACGTGGCCGTGATGATCTTCGGCGGCTTCGCACAGTTCATCGTGACCTGGCTGATCAAAACCACCGGCTCGCCCATGGCGCCTGCCTACTACGTGATGTTTGGCGTGGCGCTGGGTCTGGTCGCCGCGTTCTACATGCGCGACCGCGCGCATGAAGAACTGGAACACTGAGGCCTGAACCGCCGCGTGCTGCCGCCTGGCCTTCGCGCCAGCGGCGGGCACGGCGGGAAATGATCCGGCAGCGGTTCTCGCTGCCGGAAACTGCGCCTAGCGGCGCATCGCCGACGACACGCCCGGCACTTCGGCCAGCGCATCCAGCGCGCGGGACAGCGATTCGCCGCCGCGCACCTCCACCGTGAACACCATATGGGCAAGCGACTGCTTGCTCTGCGTGTTCACGCCCACGACGTTCAGACGCAGGCGCGCAAACACTTCGGACAGGTCACGCAACAGGCCCGAGCGGTCATGCGCGCGCACGCTGATGTCGACCGGATAGAAGGTGTCGGCCGTTTCGCCCCACGCCACTTCGATGACGCGCTCGGGCTCGCGCGCAGCCAGCGCCAGATAGCTGTGGCAGTCGCGGCGATGGATGGACACGCCGCGCCCCCGCGTCACGAAGCCGGAGATCGCATCCGGCGGCGCCGGGCGGCAGCATCGGGCCAACTGCGTCAGCAGCGACCCCACTCCCACCACCAGCACGCCGCTCTTGCCGCTTTTCTCGGCGCTGCCGGCGCTGGCGTGCCGCAAGGCCGCCGGCGTGGGTTCGACCGCGGGCGCCGGCTGCTGGAACACCGCGTCGATCTGGCGCAGGCTGAATTCTTCCTTGGCGGCGGCGACGTAAAGGTCGTCGGCCCGCGCAAAACCCAGGTTCTGGGCCAGCTGCTCCAGATTGATGGCCGTCTTGCCCAGGCGCTGCAATTCCTTTTCGACAAGCGCCTGCCCCTGCGTGATGCGCTGCTGCAGTTCAATCGCGTTGAACCACATCCGCACCTTGGCGCGGGCGCGCGGGCTGGCCAAAAAGCCAAGCTGGGGATTGAGCCAGTCGCGCGACGGGCCGCCGGACTTGGCGGAGATGATCTCCACGGTCTGGCCGGTGGACAGGTGCGTCTGCAGCGGCACCATCTGCCCATCGACGCGCGCGCCGCGGCAGCGGTGGCCCAGGTCGGTGTGCAGGTGATAGGCGAAGTCCACCGGCGTGGCGCCGGCGGGCAGTTCGATCACGCGCGCCTGGGGCGTCAGCACGTAGATGCGTTCGTCGGTATGCGCCGGCGCCGTCACCGCGCCGCGGCTCTTGCCCGCAGCGGCCCGGCCCGTGGCGGGCTTGGCGGGCTCGGGCGGCGTGTTTTCGCCACCCTCGACATCCGTGTTCCAGGCCAGCAGCTGGCGCATCCAGGCGAGCTGCCGGTCGTATTCGCTGGAAGCCGCGACCTGCCCGCCCTTGGCGCCCGCTTCCTTGTAGCGCCAATGCGCGGCCATCCCGTATTCGGCGAACTGGTGCATCTCGCGCGTGCGGATCTGCACTTCGAAGGGACGGCCGTCGTCGTCGGCCACCACCGTATGCAGCGACCGGTAGCCGTTGGGCTTGGGCCGCGAGATGTAGTCGTCGAACTCGTCGGACAGCGGCGTCCACATCTCGTGCACCATGCCCAGCGCCGTGTAGCAGGCCCGCACGTCGTCGACGATGACGCGCAGCGCCCGCAGGTCGTACATCTGGGAAAAATCCAGACGCTTGACGCGCATCTTGTTCCAGATGCTGTAGATGTGCTTGGGCCGGCCGCTGACCTCGGCGTCGATGCCGGTCTTGGCCAGCGCCTGCTGCAGGCGCGTGATGGCGCCCGCGATGAAGGCCTCGCGCTCGACTCGCTTTTCTTCGAGCAGGCGGGCGATGTGCTTGTACTTGTCTGGTTCGAGGAAGCGGAAGGACAGGTCTTCCATTTCCCACTTGATCTGCCAGATGCCCAGCCGGTTGGCGAGCGGCGCGTACAGGTCCAGCGTTTCGCGGGCGAAGCTGGGCGAGCACGGCGCCTTGCTCTCGGCGTGCCAGCGCAGCGTGCGCAGCCGGGACGCCAGGCGCATCAGCACGATGCGCAGGTCGGCGGCCATGGCCAGCAGCATCTTGCGCTGCATTTCCTTCTGCGAACCGCTTTCGGCCGACGCATCGCTGGCCTGCCGGGCCACCACGCCCAGGCGCAGCAACGCGTAGGCGCCCTGCACCAGCCGCGCGATTTCCGCGCCGAAGGCGACGGCGATGGGGTCGTTGCGCAACGAGGGCGCGGGCGCCATCAGATCGGTGGGCAGCGCGGCCAGGAGGGCGGCGGCGCGCGTGGCGGCATCGGTGTGCAAGGCCGCCAGGATACGGACGACGCCGGCGGCATGGCCGGCCAGCGGCTCGCCCGTCAGGGCGTTCTGGCCCTGGAAGCGAGGCTCGGCCCAGCAAGCGACCCGGTCCAGCAATGCCAGGCCTTCGGCATCCAGGCCCGCTCCGGCCTCCTGCCGCCAGGAAGCGTCAAATGGCGAAGGCGCATCGGGAACGGGCGGGGCGGACATGACGGGGCGTAGCGCAGGTATCGGGTTGAATATTTCGACACTCTACACTAGGGTTCAGTCACCCTGAACACACTGCCGCATCCCGGCATATGGAAGGAACCAAAGCTTATGTTGCGCTGGCTGAAGGGCCGCGGCGCCCGCCCGTCCGAGGTCGCCGAGATGCAGGCCCGCATCCCGCCAGAACTCTGGCGGCAGGTGCTGGACACCTACCCATTCCTGGCGGCGCTGACCGAAAGCGAAGCCGCCCAATTGCAGGCGCGCGCCGCCTGGCTGCTTGCCAGCAAGACGATCAATGGCGCGCAGGGGCTGGAGGTCTCGGACTTCATGCGGCTGTCCATCGCCGCGCAGGCCTGCCTGCCCATCCTGAATCTCACGCCCGAACTGTACGAGGGCTGGGACGAGATCATCGTGTATCCCGCGAGCTTTCGCATCCCCCGGACGCGCGAGGACGAGGACGGGGTGGTCCACGAGTACATCGAGGACGCCGCGGGCGAAGCCTGGGAAGGCGGGCCGCTGGTCCTGTCGTGGGAAGACACGCAGCTGTCCGAGGGCGGCTTCAACGTGGTGATCCACGAGTTCGCCCACAAGCTGGACCTGCGCTCGGGCTTTGCGGACGGCATGCCGTCGTTGTCGGCGCATCCCGACATCAAGCCGCGCGCGTGGCGACAGGTGCTGGACGACAGCCTGGACCGCTTCATCGCGGCGGTCGACGCCGTGGAAGCGGCGATTCCGCACGACGTGGACCCCGAGAGCGAGGAAGCGGACGCCTGGTACGGCCAGTTGCCGATGGATCCCTACGCCGCCACGGACGAAGGCGAGTTCTTCGCGGTCAGTTCGGAACACTTTTTCGTGGATCCCCTTCCCATGCAGCAAGCGCTGCCCGAGTGGTATGCCATGCTGCGGGCCTATTACCGGCAGGATCCGCTGGAGCGATTCGCATGAAGCAGTTGCTGATCGTCTGGCATTCGCGCACGGGCGCGGCCGAGCAGATGGCGCACGCTGCGGCGCGCGGCGCGGCGTCGGCGGCCGCTGCCCTGGAGCAGCCTGACGATCTGCACATCGAACTGCGGCGCGCGCAGGACGCCGATGCCGACGCCTTGCTGGCCAGCCAGGGGTTTGTCTTCTGCGCCCCCGAAAATCTTGCCAGCCTGAGCGGCGAGATGAAGGAGTTCTTCGACCGCAATTACTACGCGGTGCTGGACCGCATCCAGGGACTGCCCTATGCCGCCCTGATCAGCGCGGGCAGCGACGGCTCGGGCGCGGCCCGGCAGGTCGAACGCATCTGCACCGGCTGGCGGCTGACGGCGGTGGCGCCGGCCGTCATCGTAAACATGGGCGCGCAGACGGCGGCGCAGATCCTGGCGGCCAAGACGGTGCCGACTGCGGATCTGGTGCGCTGCGAGGAACTGGGCGGCCTGCTGGCGGGGATGATGCTGATGGGCGCGTGAGGCGGCGTTCTGCACCACCGGTGTCTGACATCAGAGCAAAAAAAGCCCTCGGCTCACGCCAGAGGGCTTTTTCACAGGACCAGCCGCAGCCGGCCCCGACCGTTCATCAAAGCGCGGCCGTCACCACGATCTCGACCTTGTAGTCGGGGTTGGCAAGGCGGGCTTCAACGGTGGCGCGGGGGGGCGAGTTGCCGTCGGCGACCCATGCGTCCCAGGCCTTGTTCATGCCGTCGAATTCCTTCATGTTGGCCACGTAGATCTGGGCCATCAGGATCTTGGTCTTGTCGGTGCCGGCTTCGGCCAGCAGGCGGTCGATCGTGGCGAGCACTTGCTCGGTCTGGCCGGTGATGTCCAGCGTGGCATCGTCCGGCACCTGGCCTGCCAGGTAGGCCACGCCGTTGTACACGGCCATGTCCGACAGGCGCTTGGTCACGTGAAAGCGCTTGATGCTGCTCATGAGAATTCCCCTAGAGTCGAGTGGTTTGGGTGGAACTGGGCAAAGCTGCCCGCGTGCGGCGCGCGGGCGTCGTCAGGCGGGCGGCAATTGGAAAACCTGGCGCAGATAGGCCAGGTAGGCGGGATCGTCGCACATCGTCTTCTCGGGCGCATCCGACACCTTGGCCACCGGCTGGCCGTTGCAGCGGACCATCTTCATGACGATCTGCAGCGGTTCGTGGCCGAGGTCGTTGGTGAGGTTGGTGCCAATGCCGAAGGACACCTTGCAGCGCCCCGAGAACTGGCGCGCCAGCTCGATGGCGCGCGGGAAGGTCAGCGAATCCGAGAACACCAGGGTCTTGGCGCGCGGATCCACGCGGTTCTTGCGGTAGTGTTCGAGCAGGCGCTCGCCCCAGATGAAGGGATCGCCGGAATCATGGCGCGCGCCGTCAAAGAGCTTGCAGAAATACATATCGAAGTCGCGCAGGAATGCATCCATGCCGTAGACGTCGGACAACGCGATGCCGAGGTCGCCGCGGTATTCCTTGGCCCACACTTCCAGCGCGAACACCTGCGAATCGCGCAGGCGCGGACCGAGCGCCTGGCAGGCCTGCAGGTATTCGTGGCCCATGGTGCCCAGCGGCAGCACGTCGTGCTCTTTGGCGAGCAGCACGTTGCTGGACCCCGCGAAATGCGGTCCCATCTCGGCTTTCAGGGTGGTGACGATCTCTTCGTGCCAGGCCTTGGAGAAGCGGCGCCGCGTGCCGTATTCAGCCACGCGGAAGTCGGCCAGCGCGGGATCGTCCAGCACGAGGTGCATCTTGGACTGCAGGCGCTTGCGGCCTTCTTCCCAGTCCGGATGCTTGCGCGTGTTGCGGAAATAGACCTCGTTGACGATGGCCAGCACAGGGATCTCGAACAGGATCGTGTGCAGCCACGGGCCCTTGACCTCGATGCTGATTTCACCGGGTCCCTCGCCTTCGCTGATGTGGATGCAGCGCTCGGGCATGTGGAACAGACGAAGGAAATCAACGAAGTCGCTTTTGATAAAGCGCAAGTTGCCCAGATATTTAAGTTCGTCGTCCGTGAAGCGCAATTGGCAGAGCTGATGCACTTCCTGGCGGATTTCGTCCATATAGGGGCGCAAATCCACGCCCTTTGTGCGGCATTTGTACCGGTACTCGACCTGGGCAGCGGGGAAATGATGCAGCACCACTTGCATCATGCTGAATTTATACAGGTCGGTGTCGAGCAGCGAAGTAATAATCATGATTGCGCGTTTCGTTTCGCGACACCATAGCATGAAGAACAGGGCCTTCGGCACGAAGTGCCACGCTGTCAATACGGGTATTGCCGACACATCCGCGCGGCATTGGGTAAAATCCGCCCATTAAGACACATCTGCCGCCGAGCCCCGGAGTTCCTGAATGACCCACGTAGTCACCGAAAACTGTATCAAGTGCAAGTACACCGATTGCGTCGACGTGTGCCCGGTGGACTGTTTTCGTGAGGGTCCGAACTTCCTCGTGATCGACCCGGACGAATGCATCGACTGTGCGGTCTGCATCCCCGAATGCCCCGCCAACGCGATCTACGCCGAAGAAGACGTGCCGCAGGACCAACTCAATTTCATCGCGCTGAATGCCGAACTCTCTCCGGAATTCGCCAGCATCAGCCGTGCCAAGAAGCCCCTGCCCGACGCCGACGACTGGAACGGCAAGCAGGACAAGCTGCAATACCTGGAAAAGTAATCCACGGACGCCGGCCAGGCCGGCGCTTTCGTGCGATGTCCCGATGACCGACGACTCCAAATACACGCGCCAGACCATCACCAGCGTCCACACCTGGGTGCCGGACAAACTGTTCTCCGTGCGCGTGACGCGGGACGAGGCCTTCACGTTCCTGCCGGGCCAGTTCGCCCGGGTCGGCCTGCCCGGCGCTGAAGACCCCGATGGTCCGCCCACGATCTGGCGCGCCTACTCCATGGTGTCGGCCCCGCATGAGCCGGGCCTGGAGTTCTATTCCATCGTCGTCCCCGAAGGCCTGTTCAGCCCGCGCATGGCGCGTTTGCAGCCCGGCGACGCGCTCTACGTCGAAAAAGCCCCCTACGGGTTTCTGACGCTGGAGCGCTTTGCGCCCGGCGGCGACCTGTGGCTGCTTGCCTCGGGCACCGGCCTGTCGGCCTACCTGTCCATCCTGCGCGACCCCGCCGTCTGGCGCGCGTATAACCGCATCATCCTGGTGCATGGCGTACGCACCGCAGCCGAACTCGCCTACCGCGACGAAATCGACGGCTGGCGCCGCGATCCGGCCCTGGCCGACGTCTTCGCCGCAAATCCCGGCAAGCTCATCCACCTGCCCATCGCCACGCGCGAACCCGTGCCCGGCATGCCGCAAGCGCGCATCACCACGCTGATCGCCGACGGCCGCCTGGAGCAGCTGGCCGGCCAGCCGCTGGATCCCGAGACCGCCAAGGTCATGCTGTGCGGCAACCCCGCCATGCTGGCGGAGGCACGCAAATTGCTGGGTGATCGTGGGTTCAAGCCCGGGCGCCGCGGCATTCCGGGCAACCTGGCGGTTGAAAACTACTGGTGATCCGCCACCGCGTGGCGTAGTCCGTAAATCCACCATTTGGTATCACCGCAAGGCATTAACGCGGCCCTAAACTGGTGCGTAACACATGACGGGTCGCTTTTTAGCAACAAAACAGGGCAGTTTGCCGGACATTCTTCAGGCTGATTGGAAATATCGTTACGCCCCGGAGCAATAATCGGGGCACACGCTCGACCCAGAAGGACTTCCCCGAAATGCTGTACCAATTGCACGAAATGCAGCGCGCTTTCCTGACTCCGTTCGCTGCATTCACGGACGCCGGTTCTCAGCTGTTCTCCAGCCCCTACAGCCCGCTCGCCTATACCCCGATCTCCCGCCAGATGGCCGCCGGGTACGAGCTGATGACCCGTATCGGCAAGGAATACCAGAAGCCCGCCTGGAATCTGCCCACCACCCAGATTGGCGGCAAGTCCGCCCGCGTGATCGAAGCCGTTGCCCTGGACAAGCCCTTCTGCCGCCTGGTGCACTTCCAGCGCGACGTACGCCTGGCCGGCAAGAACGATCCGAAGGTCCTGCTGGTCGCCCCGCTCTCCGGGCACCACGCCACCCTGCTGCGCGACACCGTGCGCGCCCTGCTGCCCAATCACGACGTCTATGTGACCGACTGGGTCGACGCGCGCATGGTGCCGCTGGCAGCCGGTCCGTTCCATCTGAACGACTACGTGCGCTACGTGCAGGACTTCATCCGCCATCTGGGCCCGGACGTGCACGTCATTTCCGTCTGTCAGCCCACGGTGCCGGTGCTGGCCGCCGTGTCCCTGATGGCGTCCGCCAACGATCCCTGCCAGCCGCGCAGCATGGTGATGATGGGCGGCCCCATCGACCCGCGCCAGTCGCCCACGCAGGTCAATCGCCTGGCCACCACCAAACCCTATTCGTGGTTTGAGAACCAGGTGATCCACCCCGTGCCGCCCCGCTATCCGGGCGCCGGACGCCGCGTGTATCCGGGGTTCCTGCAGCATGCGGGATTCATGGCCATGAATCCCGACCGCCACATGAAGTCGCATTACGACTTCTACCTGGACCTGCTGCGTGGCGACGACAGCGACGCCGAAGCGCACCGCCGCTTCTACGACGAATACAACGCCGTGCTGGACATGCCGGCCGAGTTCTACCTGGACACTATCCGCATGGTGTTCCAGGACTTCGACCTGCCCAACGGCACCTGGGAAGTCGACGGCAAGCTGGTGCGCCCGGCCGACATCAAGAGCGTCGCGCTGTTCACCATCGAAGGCGAACTGGACGACATTTCCGGCCAGGGCCAGACGCGCGCCGCGATCAAGCTGTGCAAGAACATCCCGGCCGACCGCAAGTCGCACTACACCGCGCCGAACTGCGGCCACTACGGCATTTTCTCGGGCCGCCGGTGGCGCGAAATGATCTGTCCTAAAATTGCCGAGTTCATCCGGCAATCGGCTTGACGACGGCCCCGCGCCGGCCGCCGGCAACCTGATCCGTACCCCGGGGCCCCAGCGGCCCCTTTTCATTACTGGCTTTACATGTCCTGTCGCTCATTAGCCGACCGCGTTGACGCCTTGCTGCCTCAGACGCAATGCACCAAATGCGGTTACGACGGCTGCCGGCCGTATGCCGACGCCATCGCCGAGGGCGCCGCGCCGATCAACCGCTGCCCGCCCGGCGGCGACGATGGCGTCGCCGCACTGGCCGCGCTGCTCGGCACGCCTCTCCTGCCGCTGGATCCGTCACGCGGCGCACCCGGCCCGCTGCTGGTCGCGCGCATCGACGAATCGCATTGCATCGGCTGTACGCTGTGCATCCAGGCCTGTCCGGTCGACGCCATCGTCGGCGCGAACAAGCACATGCACACCGTGCTGGACGACTGGTGCACGGGCTGTGACCTGTGCGTGGCGCCCTGTCCGGTGGACTGCATCGAGATGGTGCCGGCCAGGCGCGCATGGACCAGCGAAGACGCCGCAATCAGCCGCCAGCGCCATCGCAACCACCTGGCGCGCGCCGAGCGCCTAGCGGCCGACAACGCGCGCCTGATGGCGCCACACATCCCGGAGGCGCCCGCCCCCGCCGCGCCCGCTTCCGAGGACGCGCAAAAGGAGGACGCGCAAAAAGAAGACCGCAAGCGCTCCGCCATCGAATCCGCACTGGCCCGCGCGCGGGCCCGCCGCAATCCCACGCAGTCATGAACGCCGCCAAACGCCGAGAGATCTTTGCCCGCCTGCACGCGGCCAACCCCAGCCCCACCACCGAACTGGAATACGACACGCCGTTCCAGCTGCTGATTGCCGTGCTGCTGTCGGCGCAAGCCACGGACAAGTCGGTCAACATCGCCACGCGCAAGTTCTTTCCGCAGTACGGCACCCCTGAGGCGCTGGCGGCGCTGGGCGAGGAAGGGCTGGCCGACTACATCAAGACCATTGGCCTTTTCCGCACGAAGGCAAAGAACGCGATCGCCACCAGCAAGATCCTGATCGAGCAGCATGGCGGCCAGGTGCCGCAGACGCGCGAGGCGCTTGAAGCCCTGCCCGGCGTGGGCCGCAAGACGGCCAACGTGGTGCTCAACACCGCGTTCGGGCAAGCGGCGATGGCAGTGGACACGCACATATTCCGTGTCTCGAATCGCACCGGTATTGCACCCGGAAAAAACGTGCTGGAAGTCGAGCTGAAACTGATGAAGTTCGTGCCGCAGGAATATCTGCTGGACGCGCATCACTGGCTGATTCTGCACGGCCGCTACGTCTGTGTGGCGCGCAAACCGAAATGCCCCCAATGCGGCATTTCCGATCTCTGCGAATTCAAGCAGAAAACCCCTGCATAAAGCATCCGGCGCGCGCACGCGGCCGCGAATCATGCGAGTGGAAAACCGGGTTTTCCCTCGCCTATTCCCGCATGACATCTTGATGACGATCAACGCGTAATTGCTGCAATGCATTTGCATATCGGGCTCCCTTTCTCCCCATATGCAGACAGCATTGTCGGCATGCCGACAATTGCCCTTTCCGCAGTGCAAAACCTATGACAAACCCTCATGGAATTTTGATTGCGACGTCCGCATACTCGCCGGCAACTCATAAGAAAACTACGCACGGAAACAGTTTTCGAACCCTGCGGGGGCCTGACGCAATGACGCCAGGCAGAGACCATATAAATACAACGCTGGTGCAGCGAACATGGATGACACAATCCTGGAGACAAAAGGCCTCACCAAGGAGTTCCGCGGCTTCGTCGCGGTCAACGGGGTCGATTTGCGTATCAAGCGGGGCGAGATTCATGCCTTGATCGGGCCTAACGGCGCGGGCAAGACCACATGCTTCAACCTGCTGACCAAATTCCTGGCGCCCACGTCGGGCAGCATCAAGTTCAATGGCATCGACATCACCGGCGAGCGCCCCGCGCAGATTGCACGGCGCGGCATCATCCGGTCGTTCCAGATCTCGGCGGTGTTCCCGCACCTGACCGTGCTCGAGAACGTGCGGATCGGCCTGCAGCGCAAGACCGGCCTGTCCTATCACTTCTGGCAAAGCGACAAGCGCCTGGCTGCCCTGAACGAGCCCGCGCGTGCGCTGCTTGAACAGGTGGACCTGGGCGGCTTTGCCGACGAAACCACGGTCAACCTGCCGTACGGCCGCAAGCGCGCGCTCGAGATCGCCACCACGCTGGCAATGGAGCCCGAGCTGATGCTGCTGGACGAACCCACCCAGGGCATGGGCCACGAAGACGTGGACCGCGTCACGCAACTGATCAAGCGCGTGAGCGCCGGGCGCACCATCCTCATGGTGGAACACAACATGAACGTCGTGTCCTCCATCGCCAACACCATCACCGTGCTCGCGCGCGGCTCGGTGCTGGCCGAAGGTTCCTACGCCGAAGTCTCCCGCCATCCGGCCGTGATGCAGGCTTACATGGGCACGACCGACGGCGAACTTCAAGGAGCGCACGCATGAGCACCCCCGCACTCGAAATTTCGGGCCTCAACGCCTGGTACGGGGAATCGCATATCCTGCACGGCGTGGACATGCGCGTGGGACAGGGCGAAGTCGTCACGCTGCTGGGCCGCAACGGCGCCGGCCGCACCACGACGCTGCGCGCCATCCTGGGCCTGACCGGCTCGCGCAAGGGTTCGGTGCGCATCCATGGCACCGAAGCCATCGACCTGCCTACCTACAAGATCGCCCACCTGGGCGTCGGCTATTGCCCCGAGGAACGCGGCATCTTCGCCAGCCTGTCCTGCGAAGAAAACCTGCTGCTTCCGCCCGTCGTCGGCTCGCTGGGCGGCGGCATGTCGCTGGCCGAGATCTACGACATGTTCCCCAACCTGCAGGAGCGCCGCAATTCCCCCGGCACGCGCCTGTCGGGCGGCGAACAGCAGATGCTTGCCGTCGCGCGCATCCTGCGCACCGGCGCCAACCTGCTGCTGCTGGACGAAATCTCCGAAGGCCTCGCGCCCGTCATCGTGCAGGCGCTGGCCCGCATGATCACCGCGCTCAAGCAGCGGGGCTACACCATCGTCATGGTGGAACAGAATTTCCGCTTCGCCGCGCCGCTGGCCGACCGCTTCTACGTCATGGAGCACGGGCAGATCGTCGAGCACTTCGAAGCCGCCGAACTTTCAGAAAAACAGGACACGCTCAACGAACTGCTGGGCGTCTAAAGCAACCTGTGTCATCCGCCGGAACCCCGGCAAACACCACACTGTAGGGAAGAGGAGTCATCCCATGAAGCTGCACACCATCACTGCTGCACTGGCCATGGCGGGCCTGGGATTCGCGGGGGCAACCGCCCACGCTCAAGGTATCTCCGACGATGTCATCCGCATCGGCTTCATCACCGACATGTCGGGCGTGTACTCCGACATCGACGGCAAGGCGGGCCTGGAAGCCGTACGCATGGCGGTCGAGGACTTCGGCGGCACGGTCAACGGCAAGAAGATCGAAATCGTCTCCGCTGACCACCAGAACAAGGCTGACGTCGCCTCGGCACGCGCCCGCGAATGGTTCGACCAGCAGAAGGTCGACGTCATCATCGCCGGCACCAACTCGGCCACCAGTTTGGCCATGGCAGCGGTCGCGGCTGAAAAGAAGAAGCCCTTCATCGCGGTGGGCGCCGGCTCGTCCGACCTGACCAACGCGCAATGTTCGCCCTACACCGTGCATTACGCCTACGACACCGTGGCGCTGGCGCGCGGCACGGGTTCGGCTGTGGTGAAGGATGGCGGCAAGAGCTGGTTCTTCCTGACTGCCGACTATGCCTTCGGCCACGCGCTCGAGCGCGACACGATGGCGGTCGTCAAGGCCGCGGGCGGCGAAGTGAAGGGCCAGGTGCGCGCACCGCTGGGCGCCTCGGACTTCTCGTCCTTCCTGCTGCAGGCGCAATCGTCCAAGGCGCAGATCCTGGGCATGGCCAATGCCGGCGGCGACACCATCAACACGGTCAAGGCCGCCAACGAATTCGGCGTCACGCAGACCATGAAGCTGGCCGGCCTGCTGGTGTTCATCAACGACGTGCACTCGCTCGGCCTGGATGCCACCAAGGGCATGTACCTGACCGACGGCTGGTACTGGGACCAATCCGACGCCTCGCGCGCCTGGTCCAAGAAGTTCGAATCCAAGGTCGGCCGCAAGCCGTCCATGCTGCAGGCGGGCGATTACTCGTCGGCGATGTTCTACCTGAACGCCGTCAAGGCCACCGGCTCGGATAACGGCGACGACGTGATGAAGTGGATGAAGTCGAACAAGGTGAACGACTTCTTTGCCCAAGGCGGCGTCGTGCGCGAAGACGGCCGCATGGTCCACGACATGTACCTGATGCAAGTGAAGACCCCGGCCGAATCCAAGGGCCCGTGGGACTACTACAAGGTGGTGGCGACGCTGCCTGGCGACGAGGTCTACACCAAGTTGTCCGAGTCCACCTGCAAGCTGGTCAAGAAATAAACCGGCCCCTGTGATCCCGGATGCGGTCCGGGCCGATGGCCCGGCCGCATTCCTCCTGACTAGCTCGCTTCCTTCCGTACCGCGCAGGACTTTCACAAGATGACTGACATTTTCGGCATCCCCATACAGGCCTTGTTCGGCCAGCTGTTACTGGGCCTGGTCAACGGTTCCTTCTATGCAATGCTGTCGCTCGGACTTGCCGTCATCTTCGGGCTGCTGAACGTCATCAACTTCGCCCACGGCGCCCTCTACATGCTGGGCGCCTTCGTCGCATGGATGGGGCTTTCGTACTTTGGCCTGAACTACTGGATCATGCTGATCCTGGCGCCGCTGATCGTGGGGCTGTTCGGCATCATCATTGAAAAACTGCTGCTCAAGCATCTCTACAAGCTCGACCACCTGTACGGGCTGCTGCTCACCTTCGGGCTGACGCTGCTGATCGAGGGGCTGTTCCGCAGCTTCTATGGCGTGTCGGGCCAACCCTATCCCACGCCCGAGGCCCTGCGCGGCGCCACCAACCTGGGCTTCATGATCCTGCCGAACTATCGCGGCTGGGTCGTGGCGGCGTCGATCATCGTCTGCTTCGCCACGTGGTACGTCATTGAACGCACCCGCCTGGGCGCCCTGCTGCGCGCCGGCACCGAGAACCCGCGCCTCGTGGAATCCTTCGGCGTGAACGTGCCGCGCATGATCACGCTGACCTATGGCTTCGGCGTGGCGCTGGCGGGCTTTGCCGGCGTGCTGGCCGCGCCGGTGCTGCAGATTTCGCCGCTGATGGGCTCGAACCTCATCATCGTCGTGTTCGCGGTGGTCGTGATCGGGGGCATGGGGTCCATTTTTGGCGCCATCGTCACCGGGCTGGGCCTGGGCGTGATCGAGGGCCTGACCAAGGTGTTCTGGCCCGAAGCGTCCAGCACGGTCGTCTTCATCATCATGGCCATTGTTCTGTTGATCCGCCCGGCCGGGCTGTTCGGAAAAGAAAAATGAATCGTCAATTCCTGGGCTATGCGGTCCTGGCCATCGTGGTGGCC
The DNA here is from genome assembly GCF_040775605.1 of Achromobacter animicus. Classification (NCBI taxonomy): domain Bacteria; kingdom Pseudomonadati; phylum Pseudomonadota; class Betaproteobacteria; order Burkholderiales; family Alcaligenaceae; genus Achromobacter; species Achromobacter animicus. The sequence continues at coordinate 1,430,073 of NZ_JAYGJK010000001.1, read as the reverse complement.
TTGCTTCCCTTCGCCGGCGTGTATCCGATCTTCGCCATGAAGGTCATGTGCTACGCCCTCTTTGCGTGCGCCTTCAACCTGCTGCTGGGCTTCACGGGGCTGCTGTCCTTCGGCCATGCCGCGTTCCTGGGCAGCGCGGCCTACGCGGCTGGACACAGCATGAAGGTCTGGGGCCTGCCGACCGAGCTGGGGCTGCTGTTCGGCGTGGCCGTGGCGGCGCTGCTGGGGCTGGCCATGGGCGCGCTTGCCATCCGCCGCAGCGGCATCTACTTCTCGATGATCACGCTGGCGCTGTCGCAGATGGTGTTCTTCTTCTTCCTGCAGGCCAAGTTCACGGGCGGCGAAGACGGCCTGCAGAGCGTGCCGCGCGGCACCCTGCTGGGACTGGTCGACCTGTCCAAGGACATCAACCTGTACTACCTGGTGATGGCCATCTTCATCATTGGCTACTTCATCATCTGGCGCACGGTGAACTCGCCCTTCGGCCAGGTGCTGCAGGCGCTGCGCGAGAACGAGCCGCGCGCGATTTCGCTGGGTTACGACGTGGACCGCTTCAAGCTGGTGGCCTTCGTGCTGTCGGCCGCGCTGGCCGGCCTGGCGGGCGCCACCAAGACGCTGGTGTTCGTGTCGGCCACGCTGTCGGACGCCACCTGGCAGATGTCCGGGCTGGTGATCCTGATGACGCTGATCGGCGGCCTGGGCACCCTGACCGGCCCCGTGCTGGGCGCGTTCATCGTGGTGCTGCTGGAAAACAAGGTGGGCGACTTCGGCCAGATGATGGCCAACCTGACCGGCGTCGAATGGTTCCTGCGTCTGGGCGAATCGGTCACGATCGTCAGCGGCCTGATCTTCGTGATCTGCGTGCTGGCCTTCCGGCGCGGCATCGTGGGCGAGCTGGGCGCCCTCTTCAACCGCCGCCGCACCGCCCGCGCGTGATCTGACGCTTCGGTGGATTGACCCTCGGGGCCGCGCATCGCGGCCCCGTTGCATTGGGGCGCGCGCCATCGCCTCGTACAATGGCAGGCACCCCACTACACAGGTGCCGACCATGCGCATCACGCATCTCGTTCCCGGCCTCGGCGCGCTCGCGCTGGCCGCCGCCCTGCTGTCCCCCGCCGCGGCCCAGGCCGCCACCGCCACCCCGGTATGCGAAGTCGACCGGCCCATCCGTTTCAGCGGCCTGAACTGGGAATCCAACCTGGTGCTTGCCGGCATCGAGCGCTACGTGCTCGAACACGGCTACGGCTGCAAGACATCTGTCGAAATCGGCGAAACCCTGCCCATGCTGGCCGCCTTGCAGCGCGGCGACGTCGACATCACGCCCGAGGTCTGGCCCGGCCAGATCGAAGGCGCCTGGAAGAAGGCGCTGGCCAGCGGCAAGGTGCTGGGCGTGGGCCACGTCTATGACGCAGGTGAAGGCTGGTATGTGCCCCGCTACACCGTGGAGCGCCACCCCGAGCTCAAGTCCGCCGCCGACCTGGCGCGCTTCAAGGAAGTGTTTGCCGACCCCGAAGACCCGGGCCGCGGCCGCATCTATGGCTGCCCGGCGGGTTGGGCCTGCGGCACGCTGAACGACAACCTGCTGCGCGCCCTGAAGCTGGACAAGGATTACTCCCTGTTCGCGCCCGGCTCGGGCGCGGCACAAAAGGCGGCGATCGTGTCGGCCTACAAGCGCAAGCGCGATATCGTCTTCTACTACTGGACGCCCACGTCGCTGGTTGGCGCGCTGGATCTGGTCAAGCTGGAACTGCCCGCCTTCGATCAGGCGGCCTACACATGCATGACCGACCCCAAGTGCGCCAATCCCGTGGCTACGCAGTTCAAGCCCAACCCGGTCGTCACCGGCATGAATGCTGAATTCGCCAAACAGGCGCCGCGCATCACCGAGTTCCTGACCAAGCTGACGGTGCCGGACGACGCCATCGATGCCACGCTGGGCTGGCTGGAAAACGAGGGCAAGGAACCCGAGGACGCCGCGCGTTACTTCCTCAAGCAGTACGCGCCTGTGTGGCGGCAGTGGGTGCCTGCGGATGTCGCCGACCGCGTGCAGGCAGCGCTGGCCAAGGAATAACAGCCCCGCTCATGTATTCTGGCGATTCGGCGTTCCGGACCCGCTCCGCGCCCGATCGCCAACCCGATTCAAGCCAAGGAAAACAATCATGGATGCCTTGTTCTGGCACAACGGTCACTGGACCACTGAAAACCCCAAACTGCTCGGCCCGGCCGACCACGCCTTCTGGATGGCCAGTATGGTCTTCGACGGCGCACGCGCATTCCGCGGTCTGACGCCCGACCTGGACCTGCATTGCCAGCGCGTCGTGCGCTCGGCGGAAAAGATGCTGATGAAGCCGCAACTGGCCTGGGAAGAAATCCAGGACCTGTGCCTGCAGGCCGTGGCGCGCTTCCCCGAGGGCTCCGAGCTCTACATCAAACCGATGTTCTTCTGCGCCGATGGCTTCCTGCTGCCCGACGCCGAAAAGACGCAATTCGTACTGCACGTGTTCAAGGTGCCGATGCCGGGCGACCAGGGCTTTTCCGCCTGCTTCTCCAGCTTTGCGCGCTCGTGGCCGAACATGGCGCCCACCGACGCCAAGGCATCGTGCCTGTACCCCAACGGCCAACGCGCCATCCGCGAAGCCGCCGAAAAGGGCTTTGACAACGCCATCATGCTGGACGGCGCAGGCAACCTGGCCGAATTCGCCACCAGCAACCTGTGGCTGGCCAAGGACGGCGTCGTCTCCACGCCCGTGGACAACGGCACCTTCCTGAACGGCATCACGCGCCGCCGCGTGCTGGCGCTGCTGAAGGCCGACGGCATCGAGGTGCAGGAACGCAGCCTGACCCGCGCCGACGTCGAAGCAGCCGACGAAGTGTTTTCGTCGGGCAACTACGGCAAGGTGGTGCACGTGAACCGCGTTGAAGACCGCCCGCTGGAATACGGCCCGATCGCGCGCCGTGCGCATCAGCTGTACATGGAATACGCAGAAAGTACGCGTCGTTGATCTGCCTGAACCGGCCAGCTTGCGTCAGCAGCTGCGCCAACGCAAAACGCCGGGGCCTAATCGGCCGCCGGCGTTTTTTTGGCCCATCGGGTGGGTAATTCAGGCCGCCTCGGCGCCCTTGCCCAGACCCAGATAGCTCTCAATCACCTTCGGATCGCCAGCCAATTCGCGCGCCGGGCCGTGCAGGATGACCTCGCCGGTTTCCAGCACATAGCCGTAATCGGCCACCTGCAAGGCCGCGCGGGCGTTCTGCTCGACCAGCAGGATCGCCACGCCGGTCTCGCGCAGGCGCGCGATGATGTGGAAGATCTCGCGCACGATGCGCGGCGCCAGACCCAGGCTGGGCTCGTCCAGCATCAGCAGCGTCGGCTTGGCCATGAGCGCGCGGCCCACGGCCAGCATCTGGCGCTCGCCGCCGGACAAGGTGCCGGCCTGCTGGGCGCGGCGCTCGCGCAGCCGCGGGAACAGATCGAACACTTCATTCAGCGTGTCGCGCCAGCCGCTTTCGCGGGCACGATACCGCCGGAAGCCGCCCAGCAGCAGGTTGTCTTCGACGGACATGGTGCCGAACAGCTCGCGGCGCTCGGGCACCAGCGACATGCCCGCCGCCACGCGGCGTTCGACCATCCAGCCCGACACGTCCGACCCGGCGTAATGCACGGTGCCGGCGGCGTGGCCGGTCTGCGGCAGCGAACCCATGATGGCGTTGAGCATCGTGGACTTGCCGGCGCCGTTGGCGCCAATCACGGTGACAATGCTGCCGGCCGGCACGCTGAGCGTGGCGCCGGCAAGTGCGCCGACCTTGCCGTAGCGGGCCGACAGGTTGCTGACTTCAAGAACGGGGGAATTCGTTGTGCTCATCACACGCCCCCCGCCGACACGGGCTTGGCCTGGTCCGCTTCGGGCAGGTCGTCGTCGATGCCGCCCAGATAGGCTTCGAGCACCGCCGGGTTCTTTTGCACGTCGGCCGGCACGCCTTCGGCCAGCTTCGTGCCGAAATCCATCACCACGAGGTGGTTGGTCAGGCGCATCACAAAATCCATGTCGTGTTCAACGAGCAGAATGCTCATGCCTTCCGCGCGCAGCTGTTCCAGCACGCGCGCCAGGTCCTGCTTTTCCTTGTAGCGCAGGCCGGCGGCCGGTTCGTCCAGCAGCAGCAGCACGGGATCGCACGCCAGCGCGCGGGCGATTTCCAGGATGCGCTGCTGGCCCAGGGCCAGGTTACCGGCCTGTTCGTACAGGTATTCGCCAAGGCCCACCCGCTTGAGCTGCTCGGCCGCTTCATGCAGGAGCTGCGCTTCGCGGGCGCGGTCCGAATGCAGCGCGCCCGACAGCACGCCCACGTCCGAACGCAGGTGCGCCCCCAGCGCCACGTTTTCCAGCACCGTCATGCCCGGCAGCAGTTGCACGTGCTGGAACGTGCGGCCCACGCCCATCTTGGCGATCTCGCGCGCCGAGCGGTTGTCGATGCGCTGGCCCATGAACGTGACCTGGCCGCGCGTCACCGGCAGCACGCCGCTGATCAGGTTGAAGGTCGTGCTCTTGCCCGCGCCGTTGGGACCGATGAGGCCCATGATCTCGCCCGAGCTGACCTTGAAGGTGATGTCGTTCACCGCCACCAGGCCGCCGAATTCCTTGCGGATGGCATCCACTTCCAGCACGACCTGGCCAGGCTGCGGACGCTCGCGCGTCGGCAGGGCCGGGGCCGCGGCAGGCGGCGCCAGGTTGCGGCGCGAACCATTGGCGCCCGTGATGTTGCCCCACCAGCCCGCCAGGATCGGCCACAGGCCGTTGCGCGCGTATTGCAGCATCAGGATCAGCAGCACGCCGAAGACGATCATCTCGAAGTTGGCGTTGGTGTCCAGCAGCTTGGGCAGCAGGTTCTGCAACTGATCCTTCAGCACCAGGATGACGCTGGAGCCCAGCAAGGCGCCCCACACGTAACCCGCGCCGCCGACGACCGCCATGAACAGGTACTCGATGCCGTAGTTCAGGCCAAACGGGCTGGGGCTGACGGCGCGCTGCATGTGCGCATACAGCCAGCCCGACACGCAGGCCAGCAACGCCGCCCACACGAAGATGACGATCTTGTAGGCAGCGGTGTTGACGCCCATGGACTCGGCCATGCCCGCCCCGCTCTTGAGCGCGCGGATGGCGCGGCCGGGACGCGAGTTGAGCAGGTTGCGCGTGGCCCACAGCGCCAACAGGACGCAGACCCAGATCAGGTAATAGATGTGGCGGCCGTTGGCCAGCGAGATACCGAAGATGCTGATGGGCTCGATGCCGGCGATGCCGTCATGCTTGCCCAGCCAGTCGATATTGCCGAACAGGTAATACAGCGACAGGCCCCAGGCGATGGTGCCCAGCGGCAGGTAGTGGCCCGACAGGCGCAGCGTGATCGCGCCCAGCAGATAGGCCACGACGGCGGTCAGGATCAGCCCCGCAGGCAGCGCCAGCCAGGGCGACACGTCGTACTGCGTCGTCAGGTAGGCGGTGGTGTAGGCGCCCAGGCCGACGAACGCCGCCTGGCCGAAGGACGTCAGGCCGCCGACACCGGTCAGCAGCACGAGGCCCAGCACGACCAGGCTGGCCAGGCCGATGTAGTTCAGCTGCGTCACCCAGAACTCGGGCGTGGCCGACACCATCGGCAGGCCCGCCAGGACGACGAGAAAAACGGCAAGCAGAATGCGGTTCATGGCTTATTCCTCTTCGTCCGCGTGATGGGTGCTGAACGAACGCCAGACCAGAACCGGGATGATCAGGGTGAAGACGATCACTTCCTTGTATGCGCTGGCCCAGAACGACGAGAAGGATTCCAGCACGCCGACCAGCAGCGAGCCGGCCGCGGCGATGGGATAGCTGGCCAGGCCGCCGATGATGGCGCCGACGAAGCCCTTCAGGCCGATCAAAAAGCCGGTGTCGTAATAGACCGTGGTGATGGGCGCGATCAGCATGCCGGACATGGCGCCGATGCCCACGGCCAGCGTGAACGTCAGCGAGCCCGACATGTTGGAGCTGATGCCCACCAGGCGCGCGCCACGGCGGTTAACGGCGGTGGCGCGCAGCGCACGGCCATACAGCGTCTTGCCGAAGAAAACCCACAAGGCAATGATGAGCAGCGCGCACGTGGCGACCACGAACAGGCTCTGCGCGGACCATGTCATGAAGCCCAGGTCGACCTGCCCGCTCACGAATGCCGGGGTGCGCCAGCCTTCGGCGCCAAAGAACACGAGCGCCAGGCCCATGAGCGCAAAGTGCACGGCGACCGATACGATCAGCAGCACCAGCACGGTGGCTTCGGCGAGCGGCTGGTAGACGATGCGATAGACCATCGGACCCATCGGAATCACCAGGAACAGCGTCAGCAGCATGTTCAGCCACAGCGAATTCTCGGGACCGGTGTAGCTCTTGGTCAACCAGAACAGCGCCAGCGGCAGCACGACGCAGGTGGCGATGGTCTTGGGCAGGGCCGCGGCGCTGCGCGTGCGCACGGCGCGCACCAGCTCAAGCGCCAGGCACACCAGGCCCAACAACGGCAGAAGATAGGCGGTGCCCGGCACTTTGCCGTCCACCAGCATGGCCAGGGTCAGGGCGCCGAACGCCACAAACTCGCCCTGGGGAATGAAAATGACGCGCGTGACGGCGAAAACCAGCACCAGAGCCATGCCCAGGAGGGCATAGATGGCGCCGTTGACGACACCGTCTTGCAGCAGGATCAGCGCAATTGAGGAATCCATCTAACAACTACCTTGTGGTTTCTTGGTGTCCCGACCCCATCCGGAACACTGATACGACACACCGGCCGGAAAGGCCGGTGCGAAGTCCTGCCGGGCGCGGCGCGGCGGGCGGAGAGCCGCCCCCGCGCGATCGGGCGCCCGTCATCGGGCGGCCCGCGCTCGGGCGATCCAGGGGATTTACAGATCGGGCTGGTAGACCCACTTGCCGTTTTCCACCTTGACGATGACGCGCGAGCGCTCGTCAAAGCCGGCGTGGTCCGTGGGCGACATGTTGAACACGCCTTGCGACACGGCCAGGTCCTTCACGCCTTCCAGCGCATCGCGCATCGCGGCACGGAACTCAGGCGTGCCGGGCTTTGCGCCCGATTTCAGCGCCACGGGCAGCGCGGCGACGACCAGTTGGCCGGCATCCCACATGTGGCCGCCGAACGTGTTGGTCGAACCGGCGCCGTTGGCCTTCTCGTAGGTTTCCACGTAGGCCAGCGCCGACTTCTTGACCGGATTGCTGTCGGGCAGTTGCGCCGCGACCAGCAGCGGGCCGGCCGGCAGGTACATGCCGTTGCAGTCCTTGCCGCACACGCGCAGCACGTCGTTGTTGGCGGCGCCATGGGTTTGATAGATGGTTCCGCCGTAGTTGCGGGCCTTCAGTTCCTTTTGCGGCAGCGCGGACGGAGTGCCGGCGCCGGCGATCAGGATGGCGTCGGGCTTGGCGCCGACCAGCTTGAGCACCTGGCCCGTCACGCTGGTGTCGGTGCGGCCATACTTTTCGATGGCGACGATCTCGATGCCCTTGGCCTTGGCGGCCTTCTGCATCACGTCGAGCCAGCCGTCGCCGTAGGCGTCGGCAAAGCCGATGAAGCCCAGCGTCTTGACCTTGGACTTGGCCATCGCGTCGGCCAGGGCGCCAGCCATCAGCGCGTCGTTCTGCGGGGTCTTGAAGACCCAGCGGCGCTTGTCGTCCACGGGTTCGACGATCTTGGCGCTCGCGGCCACGCTGATCATCGGCACCTTGGCTTCGGCAGCCACGTCGACCATTGCCAGCGAGCCCGGCGTGATGGACGTGCCGATCAGCACGTCGACCTTGTCGTCGGAAGCCAGCTTGCGCGAGTTCTTGACGGCCTGCGTGGTGTCCGTGGCGTCGTCCAGCACGATCCATTCGATCTTCTGGCCGGCAACTTCCTTGGGCAGCAAGGCCACGGTGTTGCGCTCGGGGATGCCCAGCGAGGCGGCGGGGCCGGTGCTGGACACCGTCACGCCAACCTTGACCTGTGCGCTCGCCAGAAGCGGCAGAGTCAGGGCTACAGCGGCGGCGGCCGCGGACAAGCCGAAGTGCTTGCGCATGTTTTTGTCTCCTGTGGTTGGCTCTTATGTGCCTCGAACGAGGCGAAGCGAGCCTGTTTAAAGTTATACAGAAAAAAATATTATATGGTTAAAACAGTATCAGATGACGTAGCGCAACTACGGTAATTCCCTGATGTGCTACGTAAATCGTGATTTGGCGAACGCATTTGTTAATGGCGAACTTGTACTTGAAAGGGTCGCAGGCGTCATGTTGGGGGATTCCCTTGGGGCGATTGGGGTCTTTCGCCGTACGGTCTGCGGCCCGCCGTGATCAACGGCCAAGCATGGGCCACACCCGCTCGACGCGCGAAGCGACCCACGCCGCCACCACGGCCTTGACGAGGTCACCCGGCAGGAACACCACGACCGCGCCCGCGGCCTTCGCCATGCCCATCTTCGTCACCGCCGACAGCCAGGGCACACCGAAGGCGTACACCACCGCAACGCCGCCAACGACGCAGGCCGCCACATACCCCGCCAGCCCCACCCACGTGCCGGTTCCGCGCGCGGCCAGGCGGCGCGCCAACCAGCCCGTCACGAATGCGCCGGCGACCATGCCAATGAGAAACCCGCCGGTCGGGCCAAAAAACGCTCCCAGCCCGCCGCGCCCGCCCGGCAGGACCGGCAGGCCGATCGCCGCGAGCGCCAGATACAGCAGGCACGCCAGCGCGCCGCGCACGGGGCCAAGCATGGCGCCGGCCAGCATGACGCCGAGCGTCTGCAAGGTGATGGGCACCGGAATGCCGGGCATCGGAATGGGCGGCATCAGGCTGAGCACGACGATCAGCGCCGCAAACAGCGCCACCAGCACCGTATTGTTCGATTTCATGGTTTCCCCTTTTGAATGAGTTCAGGGCGCGCGGCCTTCAGACGCTGCGCGCGTCGATCGCTTCAGAGACTTCCTGGGCCCGCTTCAACGTCAGCACGATCAGCGGCACGATCAGCGCGACCGGATTCGCCCCCAGCCCGCGCGCGGCCTGCGCCTCGCGGATTTCCTGGAAATTGCGCCAGATCTCGGGCACGAAGCGCAGCGTCAGCGCGAGCGCCAGCGCCACCTTTTCGGCATCGACCAGCCCGGTGCGTTCCAGCGGCCGCAATGTCCGCTCGCAGACGGCAATCAGGTCCGACGTGCGGGTGGCCAGCGTGACGGCCAGGGCCAGGCCCACCATCGCCGCCACGCGCAGCACGACCGCCAGCGCCTCAAGCGGCCCCTGAAACCAGCCGGTAAAGAGCGCGATGGCCAGCAGCACCCAGAGCAGCCCTCGCACCTGACGCCAGACGGCCGCGGCGGCGACGCCCGTGGACCAGACCAGCGCCACCGAGAAGCCAAAGGCGAACGCCAGCCAGAGCGGATCGCGCAGCATGAACAGACCCGCGCCGGCCGCCATCAGCGCCAGCAGTTTCACCCACGCTGGCAGCCGATGCAGCGGCGTGTTGCCCGCAACGTACAGGGGCTCCATCATCCGCAGTGTTCCCGGTACCAGCGCAACGCCGCGGCGGGCGTGTCGTCGGCCGCGATCGCGCCGTCGCGCACGACCAGCACGCGGTCGAAGTCTTCGAGCAATTCCAGGTCATGGCTGACGACGATAGCGTCGTGGGGCAGCCCATCGATGGCGGCGCGCACCCGGTTGCGGTTGCGCAGGTCGAGCTGGGTGGTGGGTTCGTCAAAGACGATGAGGGCCGGCTCCATGACCAGCACGGCGGCCAGCGCCACCAGCTGGCGCTCACCGCCGGACAGCGTGTGGCTGCTGCGGTCGGCCAGGTGGCCCACGCCCAGGCGGGCCAGTTGGCTGTCGATGCGCGCCTCGCGCTGCTGGCGGTCGGGCGCCAGACGCTTCAGGCCAAACGCCAGGTCTTCGCGCACGATGGGAAAGACGATCTGGTTTTCGGGGTTCTGGAACACGAAGCCGACGCGCGCACGCACGGCTTTGAGATCCTGGCGTGTATCCAGCCCGTCCACGCGGACGCTGCCGGAAGACGGCATCACCAGGCCGTTGACCAGGCGCGCCAGCGTGCTCTTGCCGGCGCCGTTGGGGCCCACGATGCCAATGCGGCGTTCGGCCAGGGTGACGCTCACCCCGCGCAACACTTCCGCCTGGGGCGTCGACACTACCGCCTGGTCAAACTCGATTAACATGGGGCGGGATTATGCCCGAACCATTTCGGGCATCGCGACTCCAAGAGCTCATATGGAAAAAGTACGCAAAACCGACGCCGAATGGCGCGCCCAGCTTTCCCCCGAAGAATACGTGGTCACCCGTCAAAAAGGTACCGAACGCGCATTCACCGGGCGCTACTGGGATACGTTCACCCCTGGCATCTACCGTTGCGTCGGCTGTGGCACGGCGCTGTTCGCATCCGACACCAAATTCGACGCCGGCTGCGGGTGGCCCAGCTACTTCCAGGCGCTGGACCCCGAACTCGTCCGCGAAGAACGCGACACCACGCACGGCATGGTGCGCACCGAAGTCCTGTGCAACGTCTGCGACGCGCACCTGGGCCACGTCTTTCCCGACGGCCCCGAGCCTACCGGCCTGCGCTACTGCATCAATTCCCTGTCGATGACGTTTGAGCCCCTAGAAGACTGATGAAGAAGTTCCTGTTCGACCTCTTTCCGCTGCTCCTGTTCTTCATCGCCTACAGGTACACGGACATCTTCACGGCCACTGGCGTCGCCATGGCGGCTGCCGTGGCGCAGATCGTCTGGCTCAAGGCCACCGGCCGCCCCACCGAAGCCATGCACTGGATCAACCTGACGGTCATCCTGGTGTTTGGCGGCGCGACCATCTGGCTGCACAGCGACGTCTTCATCAAATGGAAGCCCACGGTGCTGTACTGGATGTTCGGCGGCGCGCTGGTCTTTGCCCGCCTTTTGTTCAAGCGCAACCTGATCCGCCGCCTGATGGAAAAGCAGATCCAGCTGCCGGATGCGGCGTGGGACAAGCTCAACCTGATCTGGGCCGCCTTCTTCCTGATCGCCGGCGCGCTCAATCTGTATGTCGCGTTCTCGGGCCACTTCACCGAGTCGCAGTGGGTCAGTTTCAAGGCCTTCGGCCTGATGGGACTGATGATCGTCTTCGTCATTGGCCAGTCGCTGTGGCTGGGCAAGCACATCCAGACCGAAGAAAACACGCCGGCCAATCCGGGCGCCACGCCGCCCGGCAAGCCCTGAACTCATGTCAGAAAACACCGACCGCATCACCCTGATCCGGGAACGTCTTGCCGCCCTGGAACCTGTCAGTCTGGACATCCTGGACGACTCCCATTTGCATGCCGGCCACGAAGGCAGTAAAAACGGCGCCGGCCACTATCGCGTAATCATCGTAGCGCCTTGCTTTGCGGGGCTCTCCGCCGTTGCGCGACACCGGCTGGTGTATCATCATTTGCAAGATTTGATCCCCTATCCGATTCATGCGCTTGCGCTTGACGCCCAGGCTCCCAAATAGAAAGTCAAAGGATATTCATGAAACGCATCGTCATGCTGGCTGCGGCCTGCGTCATCGCCGTGCCTGCTTTTGCGCAAAACGTGGCTACCGTCAACGGTAAAGCCATCCCGCAAAAGAGCCTGGATCAATTCGTCAAGCTCCTGGTCGGCCAGGGCGCCACCGATTCGCCGCAACTGCGCGAACAGGTCAAGCAGGAAATGATCAACCGTCAGATCTTCGTGCAGGCCGCCGAATCCAGCGGCATCGCCAAGCAGGCTGACGTCCAGACCGAAATCGAGCTGGCCCGCCAAGGCATCCTGGTCCGCGCGCTGATGGCCGACTACCTGGCCAAGCACCCGGTCACCGACGCCCAAGTCACCGCCGAATACGAAAAGATCAAGAAGGAACAGGCCGGCAAGATGGAATACAAGGTCCGCCACATCCTCGTCGAAGACGAGAAGAAGGCGAACGACCTGCTGGCACAGTTGCAGAAAAACAAGGGCAAGTTCGACGAACTGGCCAAGAAGAACTCCAAGGATCCCGGCAGCGCCGAAAAGGGTGGCGATCTGGGTTGGGCTCCCCCGACCAACTACGTGCAGCCGTTCGCGCAAGCCGTGACGCAACTGAAGAAGGGCCAACTGGTCGACAAGCCGGTCCAGACCCAATTCGGCTGGCACATCATCATGGTCGACGACACCCGTCCGGTCGAATTCCCGCCGATGGATCAAGTGCGTCCGCAACTGGAAGAAATGCTGCGCCAGCAAACCCTGGCCGACTACCAGAAGCAACTGCGCGAAAAGGCCAAGATTCAATAAGGCCCGCTCTGCTCAGAAAACTGCCCGCCGAACGCGGGCAGTTTTTTTTGCGCGCTCGGCAAGGTGCTCAGGTGTCTGACACCCGATGAAATGCCATCTCAAGCTGGCGACAATCTCCTCGGGGTATCAGAACACCATCCCACGCGCGATCCAGGTGTCAGACACCCTATGAGACGCCGCCGCATGTTGACGACCATCTTCCGCGGGTGTCTGACACCGCCCCAAGCAAGCAACAAAAAAGGGCTGCGCGCCGATGGCGTGCAGCCCTTCATTCAACCGCGGCAGCATCCAGGCTAGGACACGCCCAACAGCGCCTTCAGCCCGTCTTCATCCAGTACCGGCACGCCCAGTTCCTGCGCCTTGGTCAGCTTGCTGCCCGAATCCTCGCCCGCCACCAGATAGGCGGTCTTCTTGGACACCGAGCCGCTGACCTTGCCGCCGGCCGCCTGGATGTGCATCGAAGCCTCTTCGCGCGTCCAGTTCGGCAGCGTGCCCGTCAGCACGAAGGTCTTGCCGGCCAGCGTGTCGGCTTGCGGGGCGGCTTCGGCCACCGGGTTCACGCCCTGCGCCTTGAGCTGCCCGATCACGTCGCGGTTGTGCTGTTCGGCAAAGAAATGGCGGATCGACGCGGCCACGACAGGTCCCACGTCGGGCACCGACGACAAGGCGTCTTCATCCGCATCCATGATGGCGTCGATGCTGCCGAAGTGCCGCGCAACGTCGCGGGCCGTGGTCTCCCCCACGTGCCGGATCCCTAGCGCGAACAGCAGGCGGGACAGATTCGGCGAGCGCGCCTTTTCAATGGCGGCCACCAGATTGTCGGCGGACTTCTGGCCCATGCGGTCCAGGCCCACGAGTTCCAGCGGACGCAGGCTGTACAGGTCGGCCAGCGTCTTGACGCGACCGCTGTCCACCAGCTGGTCCACGAGCTTTTCGCCCAGGCCTTCGATATCCAGCGCCTTCCGGCTGGCGGCGTGCCACAGCGTCTGCTTGCGCTGGGCGCCGCAGAAAAGGCCCCCGGTGCAGCGCGCGATGGTTTCGCCTTCCAGGCGTTCAATGGCCGATCCGCAGACCGGGCATTCCGTCGGCATGACGAATTCGCGTGCGTCCTCGGGCCGCTTTTCCGGGACCGGGCCCAGCACCTCGGGAATCACGTCGCCCGCACGCCGCACGATGACCGTGTCGCCGATGCGCACGTCCTTGCGGCGGATCTCGTCTTCGTTGTGCAACGTTGCGTTGGTGACGGTGACGCCGCCCACGAACACCGGCTTGAGCCGCGCGACCGGGGTGATGGCGCCCGTGCGGCCCACCTGCACTTCGATGTCCACCAGCGTCGTGGTGGCCTCTTCGGCGGCAAACTTGTGCGCCAATGCAAAGCGCGGCGCGCGCGCCACGAAACCCAGCACCTTCTGCGCCGGCAGCGAGTCCACCTTGTAGACCACGCCGTCTATGTCGTAGGGCAGGTTCGCGCGCAAGGCGCCGACCTTGGCGTAGAACGCCATCAGGCCTTCGGCGCCGCTTGCCCGGTGGTTGTGCACGACATTGACCGGCAGCCCTAACGAGGCCAGCCATTCCAGCATGGCGCCGTGGGATTTTTCGGGCAGTTGCGAGGCCTGGTCCGCGCCAGCCGAGGCTTCGTCGAACAGCCCGCTTTGCGAACCGGGCAGGCCCTGGACCTCGCCCCAACCGTAGGCAAAGAAACGCAGCGGCCGCTTGGCGGTAATGCGCGGATCGAGCTGGCGCAGGCTGCCCGCCGCCGCATTGCGGGGGTTCACGAAAATCTTCTCGTCGCGCTTGGCCTGCGCCGCGTTCAGTTTTTCGAAGTCGGCGCGATTCATCAGCACCTCGCCGCGCACCTCCAGCACCTTCGGGGCCGCGCCCTTCAGTTGCAGCGGAATCGCCTTGATCGTGCGGATGTTGGACGTGACGTCCTCGCCCGTCTGGCCGTCGCCCCGCGTGGCGGCCTGCACCAGGCGGCCGTCCTCGTAGCGAAGGCTGATCGCCAGGCCGTCGAGCTTGAGTTCACAGAAGTAGTCCGGCTGCTGCGCCGGACCCAGCAGGCCGGCACCGCGCAGCGTATCGGTGACACGGCGGTCGAAGGCGGCAACCTCTTCTTCGGAAAACGCGTTGTTCAGCGACAGCATCGGCACCACGTGGCGCACGCTGCCAAACGCGGACACCGGCGCCGCGCCCACGCGTTGCGTGGGGGACTCGGGTGTCACCAGTTCCGGGTGCTCGGCCTCCAGGGCCTGCAAATCCCGCATCAGCCCGTCGTACTCGGCATCCGAGACGGAGGGCTCGTCGTAGACGTAATAGCGGACGTTGTGCTGCTCGATCTCGGCGCGCAGCCGCGCGGCGGCTTGCGCCGGATTCTCGCCGGACCCGCTGGCCATCAGGCAAACACGCGCTGGGCGCGCTCGCTGCCGGCGGGCAGGCCCGCTTGTTCAAGCTGGCCGAACAGGACCTGCAGGCGCTCGTCGATGACGGTCTCGGAGCCGTCGGCCAAGGGCTTGCCCTGGTCGTCGACGAGTTCAGCGCGCAGGCGCGAGGCCAGGTCGCGGCCCACGTCGACCATGCGGCCAAACGCGCGGGTGTCGGCCGGGCTGCAAGGCACGTCCAGCAGCAGGTACAGGCGCTCGATGCCGCCCATGCCCGCATCGAAAGCAGCCCCGTCCGCACGGGCCAGCGTGAAGCGGGCCACGCCGTTCTCGTTAGGCCAAGCCAGTCGGTTGCCGTCGGCGACGAATCCCACGTCGCGCGCCACGGCCATGACTTCGGCCGCCGGCTGGGCCGAGCCCAGCAGCAGGGTCAGGCCGACCTGGGTGTCCAGTGCAGCGCAGGTGTCGTCCAGGCGGGCGCCCTGCTCCAGCACGGCCTGCTGGTCGGGACCTTCAATGGTGGCGTCGAAGCGTTCGGCCATGTCCTGGGCGCGGGCCCAGGCCTGCGACCATTCGATCGCGGTCAGCGGACCGCTGCGATTGGCCAGCAGCACGGCAAGCTGCATGGACGCATAGGACTCGCCGGCATGGACGCGCGCGCGGTGGCGGCGCTGGTCGGTTTCGGCGAACACACGCATGGGCTTGCGGCCCACGTTGCGCAGGCTTTGCATATACGGCAACAGATCCGCGCCGCGCACGGGCTCGGCGAAGTTGACTTCGATGACCACTTCGCAGGCGGGATCGGGTTCTTCGGCGTCGTCGGCATCGCTGCCGGGATCCACCGGCGCGGGCTGGCCGGGCTGGACGCGCGCAGAATCGCCGCCCATGCCGGGTTCGCGCCGGGAAGCACCGGCGGTGGCGGCGCTGGCGCCCCCCACACCCGCGCCCAGCAGCGGATCCTGTTCGGAGGTGGGGAAGTGGCTCTGCATCTTGCGACGGACGCGACGATCCTGCCACCAGTTGAATCCCAACACCAGCAGTATCAGCAAGACGCCCAGGGCAATCAGCCCGATCTGCAAATCACTCATGTGTAAATCCCGCGCCTGGAAGGCGGCGCCTTTCTCAATATTGGGTTTATGCCGCTTCGGAGGCCATCATCTGGACGGCCGAATCTATGTCTACCGCAACGATACGCGAAACCCCTTGCTCTTGCATGGTTACGCCGATCAATTGCTTTGCCATCTGCATCGCGATCTTGTTGTGCGAGATGAAGAGGAACTGCGTCTGCTCGCTCATGTTGGCGACCAGGTTCGCGTAACGTTCGGTGTTGGCGTCGTCCAGCGGCGCGTCCACCTCGTCCAGCAGGCAGAACGGCGCAGGGTTCAGCTTGAACAGCGCGAACACCAGCGCAGTCGCGGTCAGCGCCTTTTCGCCGCCCGACAGCAGATGGATCGTGCTGTTGCGCTTGCCCGGCGGCTGCGCCATCACCTGCACGCCGGCATCGAGGATTTCCTCGCCCGTCATGCTGAGCTTGGCTTCGCCCCCGCCAAAAAGCTTGGGGAAGAGCTCGCCGAAGTGGCCGTTGACGATGTTGAACGTCTCTTGCAGCAGTTCGCGCGTCTCGCGGTCGATCTTGCGGATGGCGTCTTCGAGGGTCTCGATGGCGGTCATCAGGTCCGCGTGCTGCGAATCGAGGAAGCCCTTGCGTTCGCGCGAGGTGTTCAGTTCGTCGAGCGCAGCCAGGTTGACCGAACCCAGCGCTTCGATCTGGCGCGAGATGCGGCCGACTTCCTGTTGCAGCCAGCTTGCGCGGCGCCATTCGTCGGGCTGGTTGGCCAGGAACTGGGCGAGCTCCTCGCGGTCGACTTCGCGTGCATTGAGCTGTTCGGTGAACTGCTCTTCGGCCAGGCGCGCGGCCTGCTCCTGCAGTTGCAGTTCCATGATGCGCGCGCGGCGCGGCTCCAGGGTCTGCTCCTGTTGCTGGCGGTCTTCGTCGGCGCCGCGCAGCAGCGCGGCCAGGTTTTCGAGTTCCTGGCGGGCGCGCGACAGCGCTTCCTCGCGTTCGGCGCGCGCTTCCAGGGCATCCTGCAGGCCGGCCTGCGACGCGGATGCGTCCAGCTCGGTCAGGTCGCCCATCAGTTGTTCAAGTTCCACCGCGCCTCGCTGGCTCTGGTCGGCGGCCAGTTGCTGGTTGCGTTGCAGGTCGGTGATGCGCACCTGGATGCCGCGTTCGGCGAATTCAGCTTCCTGGGCGGCGCGCTCGAGTTCCCGCAGGCGGGTGCGGGCCGCCTCGGCTTGCGCCGCCAGCGTCTCGCCATCCATTTCAGCGTCGGCAAACTTGGATTGATGCTCGGCCAGCTCTTCGTCCAACGCCTCGAAGCGGGCCTCAGCCTCTTCGCGGGTGGCTCGCAGGTCTTCCTCGTGCGCCTTGATTTCTTCCAGGTCCTGGCGCAGGCGCGAGGCGCGCTCGCCGGACTGTTCGGCCTGTTGCTGCAGCCGCGAGTGTTCCAGCTGGATGTCGTGCACGCGGCGCGTGACCTCGGCCACGCGGGTGCGCGCCGGGGAGATGGCCTGCGACACCTGCTGCCACGCCGCTTCCGCGCCGGCGACTGCGGCGCGGGCCTGGTCGGCGATCAGTTGCTGAGCCTTGATTTCGCGTTGCAGGTTTTCGATTTCCTGCTGGCGGGCCAGCAGGCCGGCCTGTTCGGAATCGGGCGCGTAGAAACGCACACTGTGCGCGTCTATCAGGTGACCGGCCTTGACCACGCAGGCGGCGCCGGCGGGCAGGGTCGCGCGCAAGGCCAGGGCCTGGGTCAGGTCATTGGCCGTATAGACGCCGGCCAGCCATTCGTTGAGCAGCGTGCGCAGGTCGGGGTCGGTGATGCGCAGCAGGCTGGCCAGCGGCGTGAACCCGGCAGGCGCCGTCGGCGCGGGCGCCGCGACGGGCAATTGGTAGAACGCCAGGCGCGCGGGCGGTGCGTCGTCGGCAAAGGCGCGCGCCCAGTCCAGGTTGCGCACCTCCATCGACGCCATGCGTTCGCGCAGCGCCGATTCCAGGGCGGTTTCCCAGCCCGGCTCGACGTGCAGCTTTTGCCACAGGCGCGACAGCCCGGCCAGTTCGTGCTTGGCCAGCCACGGTTCCAGCGCGCCCTGCTTCTGCACGTCCTCCTGCAGCTTCACGAGCGCGGACAGGCGGGCTTCCAGGCGGGCCAGGTTCTGGGCTTCGGTCTGGGCGGCGCCCTGGGCGCGGCTGCGCTCGGCGTCGGCCTCGGGCACACGGCCTTCCAGGGTGGCCAGTTCTTCCTGGGCGGCTTCAAGCTGGTCTTCGCCCGCGGCGCGGTCGCCGGCCAACTGTTCCAGGCGCTCGGGATCGGGGCTGTGCAGTTCGCGCAGTTCCTGCTGTAGGCGCTCGCGGCGCTGGTCCAGGGTCTGCATCTGCCGGTCGGCGTCGCGCTGCGTCTGCGCGACCAGCGCCAGGTTCTGCTCGACGCGGGCGAGCGCCGCGCGCATCTCGTCGCGGCCGGCGGCGGCTTCGCGCACGCGCTGCTCGACCGAGGGCAGGCCGGCCTGCGCATCCTCAGCGGTGGCGCGCGCCTCTTCGGTGCGGGCGGCGGCGGCGGCCAGGTCGTCTTCGGCCTGGGCGATCTGTTCGGTGCAGTGTTCGCGCTGGCTGGTCCATTCCGCGATCTGCTGCTGGAGCTGGTCGCGGCGCGCCTGCAGGCGGTTGCGGGAATCGACCACGTGCCGGATCTCGGCTTCCAGGCGGCTGACCTGGGCATTGGCCTCGTACAGCGCGCCCTGGGCGGTGTGGACGGCGTCGCTGGCGGCGTAGTGGGCCTGGCGCCGGGATTCCAGCGCGGCCTCGCCCGCGCGCAGTCCGGCAATGGCGGCTTCCAGTTCGTTCTGGGCCTGCGCCATTTCCTGCGTCTTCTTGGCGCGTTCTTCGCGCGCCCCGGTTTCCTTCAGGAACCACAGCGAATGCTGCTTCTTTTCGCCGTCGGCCTGAAGCTCGCGGTAACGCGTGGCCACTTCGGCCTGGGCTTCCAGCTTTTCGAGCTGGCTGTTCAGTTCGCGCAGGATGTCTTCGACGCGGGTCAGGTTCTCGCGCGTGTCGGACAGGCGGTTTTCGGTCTCGCGGCGGCGTTCCTTGTAGCGCGACACGCCGGCCGCCTCTTCCAGGAAGACGCGCAGTTCTTCGGGGCGGGCTTCGATCAGGCGGTTGATCATGCCCTGCCCGATGATGGCGTAGCCACGGGCGCCCAGGCCGGTGCCCAGGAAGATGTCGTGGATGTCGCGGCGGCGGACCTGCTGGTTGTTGACGAAATAGCTGCTGGTGCCATCCCGGGTCAGGACCCGGCGCACCGCGATTTCGGCGTAGGTGCTCCACTGGCCGGCGGCGCGCCCCTCGCTGTTGTCGAACACCATTTCGACCGACGCCCGGGCGGCAGGCTTGCGGTTGCCCGACCCGTTGAAAATGACGTCCTGCATGGACTCGCCGCGCAGTTCCGACGCCTTGGCCTCGCCCAGCACCCAGCGCACGGCGTCGATGATGTTCGACTTGCCGCAGCCATTGGGCCCCACCACGCCGACCAGCTGGCTGGGCACGGGGATGACGGTGGGATCGACGAAGGACTTGAAGCCGGCGAGTTTGAGCTGAGTAAGGCGCACAGTACGATGACGACGGGGTGGGTTGAACGAAAGGCGTTAACGGACCTGCCGCACAGATTGCAAACCGGCCCAAGAAGGGCCGGCTCTCATATGGGTCGTATGATACCGCAGGCGGTCTTTACCCAGACGTTGGGGCCGGACAACCCGCGGGCAAACGCGCAATGGCTGGCCGCAACGCTCCGGCTATACTCCCTGACACTTTTTGGCACGACACATAATTTTCACGCGGACTGGCCAGGCTCTGGCCGAAGAACGGGGACATTCTTGAAACGTGGTTTCTATCTGGTCATGGCGGCGCAGGCCTTCTCGTCATTGGCGGACAACGCGTTGTTCATCGCAGCGATCGCCTTGATTCAGGAGTTGCACGGCCCTGACTGGCTGGCCCCCATGATGAAGTGGTCGTTCGCGTTGGCCTATGTCGTGCTGGCCGCATTCGTCGGCGCCATCGCGGACTCCTACCCCAAGGGCCGCGTGATGTTTTCCACCAATGCCCTGAAGGTGGCGGGCTGTCTGCTGATGTTCTCGTACGCCAGCATTGGCGTCGCCCCCGAATACCAGACCTGGCTGGTCTGCGCCGCCTACGGCGTGGTGGGCATCGGCGCCGCCGCCTACTCCCCCGCCAAGTACGGCATCGTGACGGAAATGCTGCCGCCGACCATGCTGGTCAAGGGCAATAGCTGGATCGAGGGCCTGACCGTCTTCTCCATCATCCTGGGCACGGTCCTGGGCGGCCTCCTGATTTCCTCGTCGGTGTCCACCGCTCTGCTCAGCCACTCCTTCATCGGCAGCCTGGTCCACACGCCGGCCGAAGCAGCCATCCTGGTCATCGCCTTTGTCTACCTGCTGGCCGCGCTGTGCAACCTGATGATTCCGCGCACGCACGTGCGCTATCCGCCGCAGCAGAAGAACCCCGTTCGCCTGATCCGCACGTTCTGGGGCTACGTCTGCGTGCTGTGGAAGGACAAGCTGGGCCAGATTTCCCTCGCTGTCACCACGCTCTTCTGGGGCGCCGGCGCCACGCTGCAGCTGATCGTCATCGAATGGGGCCGCAGCCATCTGGGTTACCAGCTCGACAAGGCGTCGATGCTGATGGGCGTGGCCGCGCTGGGCACGGTGGTGGGATCGATCCTGGCCGGGCGCATTCCGCTGCGCCGCGCGCTCGCCGTGCTGCCGGTCGGCGCCATGATGGGTCTCGTCGTGCTGCTGATGCCGCTGGTCTACCAGCCCTGGAGCGTCTATCTTCTCCTGCTGCTGACGGGCGGCCTGGCCGGTTTCTTCGTGGTGCCCATGAACGCCCTGCTCCAGCACCGCGGTCACGTGTTGCTGTCGGCCGGCCATTCGATCGCCGTGCAGAACTTCAACGAACAGCTCAACATCCTGCTCATGGTGGCGATGTACACGCTGCTGCTGTGGCTGGAACTGCCGATCAACGTGATCATCGTCATCTTCGGCACCGTGGTGGCCGTGCTGATGGTGGTGTTCATGCGCTGGAGCAAGCGCAACATGCAGGCCAACCCCGACCTGCATGACCAGATCGGCCAGGAAGGCCACGGCCGCGCGCTGGATTCGACGCACTAGGACAATCGCGCCAAGTGCTTGATGCAGCAACAAAAAACCGGGCAATTGCCCGGTTTTTCTTTGACCCCTGCGCCCTATAGCTCGCGGGCGGCCAGCTTCAGGTCCTGCCAGGCGCGCGCCTTCTCGGACGGGCTGCGCAGCAGGTAGGCGGGGTGGTAGCTCACGATGACCGGGATCTGCACGCCTTCGTCCGTCTTCAGGTGATGGACGCGGCCACGCAGGTTGCCGATGGTGGCGTCGGTGCCCAGCAGCGTCTGCGCCGCGAACCGGCCCAGCACCAGGATGCGCTCGGGTTTCAGCAACGCAATCTGCCGCATCAGGTACGGGCTGCAGGCCGCGATTTCCTCGGGCTTGGGATTGCGGTTGCCCGGGGGACGGCACTTGATGACGTTGGTGATGAAAACGTCGCGCTCGCGGCTCATGCCCACCGCTGCCAACATCGCGTCCAGCAACTGGCCGGACCGGCCCACGAAAGGCTGGCCCTGGCGGTCTTCCTGTTCGCCCGGCGCTTCGCCCACGACGAGCCAGCGGGTGGGCTGGGCGCCCTGCCCGACCACCGCGTGACGGCGTCCCTTGCACAGGCCGCACGCGGCGCACGCCACGACCTGCGCCGCCAACTGCTCCAGATTGGCATCCTTGACGGCCTCGGCCACCGGAATGGGCGGCGGCGCCTCTTCCTGGACCTCGACCTTCGGCGCGGGACGCGGCGGGGGGCCGGTGCGGTTCAGGATCGAAGCCGGAATAGCCGATGCGCGGCCAGAAGCCGGCTCTGCCGGGGCAGTGCGCGCCACGGCGGGCGGGGCGACCGGCTCGGCGGCGTCCACCGGAGCAGCCGCCGGGGCGTCGCGCCGCGCTTCGACGGGAGTCGGCGCAACAATCGGGGAATGGGGTGCGGTATTCGGACCGCCAGGAGACGCGGCAGCCGGCGTCTGCCCGGGCGCGGCGCCAGACGCTACTGGCCCCGCCTTGGCGACCGGCACGGCAGGCGGCGTGCGCAGCCATAGCCGCTCCATGCCAAGCTCGCGCAACCAGATGCGCTGCAACGGGTTGATGCGGGGCGGCGCCGGGCGCGGCGCGGCGTCCATCGGGCTCATGCCGGTGCTCCGTCGGGTTCGCCGAAGCGTTTCTGCATAACGATGGCGTCCTCGCGACCGCCCTTCTCGGCTGGGTAGTAGGCCCGGCGCATGCCGATCTGGAGATAGCCGTGGCCCTTATAGAAACTGATGGCGGACGTGTTGGACGGCCGCACTTCCAGGAGCAGGCCTTCGAGGCCGCGTTCGCGCGCCTGCTGCTCGCACCAGTCGAGCATCACGCCGCCCAGTCCCTGCCGATGCAAGTCTTGGGCCACCGCGATCACCAGCAGATGCGCCACGTCCGGCGCAAACATCAGAATGCAGAATCCCGCCAGCTTGCCCTCCCGCCGCAACGTCCAGGCGCCATAACCCGACGCCAGCGCGTCCGCGAAGTTTCCGCGGGTCCAGGGGAAGGCCTGCACTTGCGCCTCCAGCGCCACGACCTCGTCCAGATCGGCATCCGTCATGGGCTGCGGGACCGGCGCGGCAAGCGACGGCTGCGCCTTGGGATTTCCGCCCTCGCCGCGCAGGCGCTCGGCGGTGGTGAACGCCACCTTGTCGCGCACATAAAGCGGCGCGGCCAGCTCGGGCGCCAGGGTTTCGCCGCGCAGCCAGCCCTGGCGGGCAAGCCGCGCCACGCTGGCGGCCTGCGGCCGCTGGGCTTCGGTGGCCCGGCGCCATTCGGCAGGCACGGCCATGTCGGCGGCATAGGCTTCCCAGGCATCGCCAGCCAGTAGCGGCGTCAGCGGCTGCCCGGCGCGGGCCGACCAGTTGGGCAGATGGTGCGCCGTCCAAGGTACGACCTCGGCGGCGGCAATCAGCATCGGAGCTTGAAGCGCTTCCCAGACAGATTCCTCGCCCGCGGCGTCGCCGCGGCGGTAGACTGCCAGATAGACCTCGTTCATGCGGGCGTCCAGGGCCACGACGACAGCGTCGGCGGGGGTGCCATCGACGTCGGCTGCCACGGCCTGGTGCGAAACAATAGGCAACACCGGGATCCCCAGCCCCAGGGCCATGCCCTGTGCGACGCCGCATGCCACGCGCAGCCCGGTGAAGCCGCCGGGCCCCTGCCCGAACGCCACGGCATGCAACCCGGACGGCGTGATGCCGGCCTCGGCGAGCAGCGCATCGGCCATAGGCAGTAGGCGCTCGGCGTGTTCCTGGGATCCTTCGTGTTCGCGGACGCTGATCTCCAGACGGCCGTCGACCGCCCGTAAAAGGGCCACGCCACAACGTGACGACGAAGTTTCCAGTGCCAGCAGGTTTAGTTCCATAGATGCAGATTGTACGAAATAAGCCGCTGTTACCCCCGTGTGTAAGGGGGATTTCAACCAGGGATCGCAATGTGTAATATCTTGTGAACGCCCTCTAGCCCCCGGTTCTTGTCACTGTTACATTTCCGGCCATGAATACGCAAAACACCACCCCCACCCGAAAAATCCTCGTCGTTGACGACGATCCGCGCTTGCGCGATCTGCTTCGCCGGTACTTGTCCGAACAGGGTTTCAACGTTTTCGTTGCCGAAGACGCGAAAGAGATGGGCAAACTCTGGCAACGAGAGCATTTTGACCTGCTCGTGCTGGACCTGATGCTGCCCGGCGAAGATGGCCTGTCCATCTGCCGCCGGCTGCGCGGTGGCCACGACAATACCCCCATCATCATGCTCACGGCCAAGGCGGAAGAAATCGACCGCATCGTCGGCCTTGAGATGGGCGCGGACGACTACCTGTCCAAGCCGTTCAATCCTCGTGAACTGCTGGCGCGCATCAATGCGATTCTGCGCCGCCGCGGCACCGAGGAACACCCCGGCGCGCCCAGCCAGGAAAACGAGTCCATCGCCTTCGGCCCCTACGTGCTGAATCTGTCCACCCGTACGCTCACGCGCAACGGCGAACAGGTGCCCATCACCACGGGTGAATTCTCGGTGCTCAAGGTCTTTGCGCGCCATCCGAAGATTCCCCTGTCGCGCGACAAGCTCATGGAACTGGCCCGCGGCCGCGAATACGAAGCCTTCGATCGCAGCCTCGACGTCCAGATCTCGCGTCTGCGCAAGCTGATCGAGCCGAACCCGTCCAAGCCCGTATTCATCCAGACCGTCTGGGGTCTGGGGTACGTGTTCGTTCCGGACGGTGGTAGCTGATCGGCTGGCCCGCCCGGTGCAGGAGCGCAGCATCGTGCCGCGCTTGCGCAGAACATTCAGGAACCTGACATCCCGTTTGCGGCTCGGCTTGTTCGGCCGCACGTTCCTTTTGCTCGCCGCGCTGATGCTGGTCAGCCTGGGCGCGTGGCTTCAAGTATTTTTCAGCATGGAGCTGGGACCGCGCGCCAATCAAATGGCGCAGCGGGTGATCACGGCCGTCAATATCACGCGCACCGCGCTGATCTATTCGCATAACGGCGAACGCAGCAAACTCCTCCTGGACCTGGCCACCAACGAAGGCATCCAGGTCTACCCGCGCGAGGTCACCGACTTCGCCGAAGCCCTCCCCGACGACGACTACTGGCAGCGTGTGGCGCAGCATATCCGCACGCGCTTCGGCCCGGAGACGCAGATTGCCTGGGGCGTGAACCAGGTACCTGGCTTCTGGGTCAGTTTCCAGATAGAAAAAGATCTGTACTGGCTGGTGTTCGAGCGTGAGCAGATCGGTCTTACAGGCGGAATCGAGTGGCTGGGCTGGGGCGCCACGGCGCTGCTGCTGTCATTGGTCGGCGCGGCCGTCAGCGTGGGCTTCGTCAACCGGCCGCTGTCCAGATTGGCGCGGGCCGCCCAGGTGCTGTCGCGCGGCGAAACGCCCGCGGCCTTGCCCGAACAAGGCCCGCTGGAGATCCGCGACCTGAACGCGTCGTTCAACCGCATGGCCAAGGACTTGCGCCAGGCCGAGGCCGACCGCGAGCTCATGCTGGCGGGCATCTCACATGACCTGCGCACGCCACTTGCCCGGATGCGTCTGGAAATCGAGCTGAGCGGCGTGTCGGAAGACGCGCGGCAGGCCATCGACGAAGACCTGGGCCAGATCGACCACAGCATCGGGCAGCTCATGGAGTACGCCCGTCCCGCCGGCACCCTGCCGCAGCTCGCCACAGACATTTCCGCCGTGCTGGCCGAACTGTACGAACGCGAACGCAGCCACACCGCCTCGCTGGGCGGCGAGCTGGACGCGGCGCTGGAACCTGGCCTGCGCGCCCGCATCACCGCGCTGGACCTGAAGCGTATCGTCAGCAACCTGATCGAGAACGCGCGTCGCTACGGCCGCTCGCCCGATGACGGCATGGCGCACCTGAACATGACACTGCAGGCCGAAGGCAGCATGATCGTCATCGAGGTCTCCGATCGCGGCCCCGGCATCGCGCCCGAAGACGTGGATCGCCTGCTTCGCCCGTTCTCCCGCGGCGAGGCGGCGCGCACCGGCGTCAGCGGTGCGGGACTGGGTCTGGCCATCGTCGAACGCCTGCTCAAACACGTTGGCGGGTCGCTCCGGATGCTGCCCCGAGAAGGCGGCGGACTGACCGCGAGGATAGAGCTGCCCAAAGCCAAGTTTAGGAATTATCAATTAGACAACGATAATCCATAGCGTAGAATTTATGGTTTTGAGGCCTAGCCTCATCTCCACCCAACAACTACGGGAGTAAACATGAAAACTGTTGGCGACAAACTCGAACCCTTCAAGGTCACCGGCGTCAAGCCCGGCTTCAATCAGCACGAAGAAAACGGCGTGTCGGCGTTCGAAGACATCACCGAAAGCTCGTTCCCCGGCAAGTGGAAGGTGATCTACTTCTACCCGAAAGACTTCACGTTTGTGTGCCCGACCGAAATCGTCGGCTTCAACAAGCTGGCCAAGGATTTCGAAGACCGCGACGCCGTCCTGCTGGGCGGTTCGACCGACAACGAATTCGTCAAGCTGGCCTGGCGCCGTGAGCACCCGGACCTGAACAAGCTGGGTCACTACCAATTCGGCGACACCACCGGCGCCCTGATCGACCAACTGGGCGTGCGTGAAAAGGGTGCTGGCGTTGCGCTGCGCGCCACCTTCATCGTTGACCCGGACAACACGATCCAGCACGTTTCGGTGAACAACCTGAACGTCGGCCGTAACCCGGAAGAAGTTCTGCGTCTGCTCGACGGTCTGCAAACCGACGAACTGTGCCCGTGCAACCGTACGGTTGGCGGCGCCACTCTGTAATTTCCAGCCCGGTCCGGACCCTGCCCTGCAGGGGCCCGCGCCGGGCTTTAACTGCGCTAGATTATAGGTAAAAACTATGGAATTTCTTACGACCATTAAGGAACAGCTGCCGGATTGGGCCAAGGACATCCGCCTGAATCTGGACGCCGTGATCGCCCGCTCGACGCTGGCTCCCGAAGACGCCGTGGGCGCCGCCCTGTCCGCCGCCTATGCCGCACGCAGCCCGGTGCTGGTTGAAGCCTTCAAGAGCGGCCTGTCCGAAGGCGACGCGAACGCCGCCCTGACCGCTTCCGCCCTCATGGGCATGAACAACACCTGGTATCCCTACGTGGAGATGACCGGCGACGCCCAGCTCAAAAGCCTGCCGGCCCAGCTGCGCATGAATGCCTACGCCACCCATGGCGGCGTGGACAAGAAGCGCTTCGAGCTGTTCGCCCTGGTGGCCTCCATCATCGGCAAGTGCCACTTCTGCGTGGCCTCGCATTATGAAAACCTGAAGAACGACGGCCTGTCGACCGAACAGCTGCGCGATGCCGGCCGTATCGCCGCCGTCGTCAACGCCGCCGCGCTGGCGCTGGCCGCGCAAGGCAAGTAAGCGATTCGCCGACCGCAAAAAAGCCCGCCTGCATCATGCAGGCGGGCTTTTCTTTTGGCGGCGACGTTGCGTCGTTTCCGATGACGCGGTTCCGGCCGGCGCCGGGCCCGTTGCCGCAGCCCGGCGAGTCACCGCCGGATTACTTGCCCGCGGCGGGTTTCACCGGCGCAGTGGGCAGGCCGTTGGCGGTCCACGCCTCCATGCCGCCGCGATACCAGTAGGCGCGCCAGCCGAGCGACCCGGCGCGCAACGCGCCGTTGTAGGCCGAGCGGTCATTCATGCCCGCGCCCATGAACACGATGGGCGCGTTGCGCTGCCCGCCGGTCTTCTTCTTCAGCCAGTCGTCCAGCGCGCCTTGCAGATGGTCCGCGACGCTGCCGTCCGACCCGGCATCGGGCAGCGGATAGGCGATGGGCAGCGTGTCCCGCCCCGCGCTGGTGTCGATGATCAGGATGTTCTTCTCGTTATTGATCAGCTTGACCAGGTCGGCCGTGGTGATGACATCGGCGCGTGTGTGCTTGACAGGCGTCGGCCCCCGGTAGGGGGACGAGAACAGCAGGCTGGTCGGCGGCACGCCGAAGTCCTTCAGCTCGTCGAAAGCGCCGGCGGGCAGCGCGGGCATGCCCTGCCCCGCCGCAGGTGCTTGCCGCGGCGCCGTCTGCGACCCGCCACCCTTGTTGGCGACGACCTCGCCACCGACCGTGCCCATTTCGATGTCGGAAATCATCACCGCGATGTTCTCGATCAGCTCGTAGCACATCGTGATCGAGCCCTCGCGCGGGTTGTACCAGGCGTTCAACTGGCCGCAGTCCTTGAACGTCACATTGATCGGCCGCGGCAGGACGTAGGTGTTGCCCAGATCCTTGACGCTGTTGGTGACGGCGTTGGACATGGCCGTCGCGAACAGGTTGCCGATCTTACGCTTGGAGGGTTCCAGCACTACGTTGACCGGCGCGCCGGGCGCGTTGGCCGGTTGCTGACCGTCCGGCGTCCAGGTGCCCACGCGCGTATGGGGCGCCAACAGGTGGCGCCAGGCCCGGTTCTGCTTGTTGAATTCGTCGGTGCAACGCGCCTTGGTCCGGTCCTCGAACCCGACGTGCTTGACCACGTTCTCGAAGACGGCGGGATTGCCGCCATACATGATGCAGAGCATGTTGCGGAAGCGCTTCAGGTCGCCGGTGTGCTCGTCCTGCCAGGCCGAGTTCGCCGACGCGCCCCGCTTTTCCGCCAGCATGCCGCTGTAGTACCACTGCAGGGCCGCATACGTGGCAGCCTCGCGGGCCATGAAGTTCACGTCCTCGTTGTCGGACGGGTAGATGGTGGGCTCGACGATCCGCAAGGCCGAATACATGTCGACCGCGTCTTCTTCCGCGCCCGTCGACGGCAGTTCCAGCTCGCCGATCAGGGCGTGTCCGAACTCGTGCAGGAAGATGCTGCGCATGATGCCGATGTAGACAGCGACGATGCGCAAGGTGTCCCCGCCGAAACGGGGATATGGGCCGGCGCCGGCCAGCGCCGGGCTGTTGTCGGCCGGGGCTTGGGCGGGGGGCGACGCCGCCGATGGCACGCGCGGCGCGCCGGCACTACCCTGTCCGGCATTACCTTGCCCAGCACTACCCCGCCCGGCGCTGCCCTGTCCGGCGGTCCCTTGCGCTCCCACCCCGACCGGCTTGCCGGCCACGTCCGAGACGATCATGAAATCCGCAATGCCGAACGTGCCTTCGTCATAGGCCATGATGCCGATCTCGCTGCCCAGCGCGGCCTCGTCCTCGATATCGCCGATCTTCTGGCCATTGACCAGGAAACGCGCGGCGCCCGGCACCTCCACCACCCGGATGCGGTCGGTGCCGTCCAGCTTGGCGACGTTGGGCACGGACGCGATATCGCGGCGCTTCTGGCCTTCCAGACAGAACAGCAGAATGTTGCGGTCCGCCCGGATCTCCAGCAGGCACAGGCCCTTGCGCGCGTTGTTGTTCAGCGCAATGCCGATGGACGCCTTGGGACTCTTCGAGTTGACCATCACGTTGACGTCGGTGATGCGTCCGCTTTCCGGGGCGGGTCCCGGGTTGATGTAGAACGTCTGCTCGCCGCCCGGGACATCGCTGTTGCGCAGGGTGAACCAGCCGTCCTGCTCGCCGACATGCCAGCCTTGCAAAAGCTGCTGCTTGACCGTGCCTGCCAGTGGACCGAGCTGCTTCTCGTAGGCCGCGTGGGCGGAGGTAGCAAAAGCGGCCAGCACAAAAAGTAGCCCCGCGCCACGTAATCGCATCTGAGTGTCCCTGATTAGTCAGATTTCAAGTCGCGCAGCGTAAGTCAGAACAATGCGGTCCGCTTATTCATTTGTTAAAGATGTATGCCAACGTAAAAGCCGCCCGGCCTGGCGGCTCGGGCGGCTTCGGAATATTGGATAAGCGTGGCGCGAACGCCACGCAGCGCGGCCCGTGCGTCAGGGGTCCGCGCGCGCCAGCAAGGCGACCACGGT
The DNA here is from genome assembly GCF_040775605.1 of Achromobacter animicus. NCBI lineage: Bacteria > Pseudomonadati > Pseudomonadota > Betaproteobacteria > Burkholderiales > Alcaligenaceae > Achromobacter > Achromobacter animicus. The sequence goes on along the minus strand of NZ_JAYGJK010000001.1, from coordinate 1,400,798 downwards.
GGCGGCGATGCCTTCCTTGCGGCCCAGATAACCCAAGCCCTCGTTGGTCTTGGCCTTGATGTTGACCTCGGATTCGGCCAGGCCGGTGTCGTCGGCGATGTTCTTCACCATGGCAGGCGCGTGCGGGCCGATCTTGGGCGCTTGCGCGTGCAGCGTGGCGTCGATATTGACCGGTGTCCACCCCGCTTTGCGCACGCGCGCCATGGCCTCGCGCAGCAGCACACGGCTGTCGGCGCCCTTGAACGCCGGATCGGTATCCGGAAAGTGCCGGCCGATGTCGCCCAGGCCCGCCGCGCCCAGCAGCGCGTCGGTGATCGCGTGCAGCAGCACGTCCGCATCGGAATGGCCCAAGAGGCCGTGGGTATGGGGAATCGTGACCCCGCCGATGATCAGCGGCCGGCCTTCGACCAGCGCGTGCACGTCAAAGCCCTGCCCAACGCGAAAAGGAATGCTCATAGCCATTTTTCCATCAGTTCAAAATCGTCCGGCCACGTCACCTTGAAGTTGCGCATTGAACCGGTGACCAGCAGCGGCGCATAGCCGGCGGCCTCGATGGCCGAGGCCTCGTCGGTGACGGTGATGCCGTTCACGGACGCGGCGGTCAGCGCATCGCGCAGCACGCCCGCGCGGAACATCTGCGGCGTCTGCGCCAGCCAAAGGCCATTGCGGTCGAGCGTGCGTTCCACGCGATCGTGGCCGCCCTTGACCGTGTCGGCCACCGGCAGTGCCAGCAGCCCGCCGACCGGGTCGGCCAGGCACGCGTCGATCAGCCGCCCCAGCGCCGCGGCGGGCAAGCCCGGGCGGGCCGCGTCATGCACCAGCACCCAGGCATCGTCCGTGACCTCGCTGTCGGCCAGCGCGCCCGCGACCGTATCGGCGCGCGTGGCGCCGCCGCAGGCACGCCAGACGGTGCGCGGCAAGCCCGCCAGCGCGGCGTCGACCCAGCCGTCGCCCGGCGTGACCGCCACGCGCACCTGCGACACGCGTTCATCGGCCAACAGCGCGCTTACTGCGTGCCGCAGCATGGGCTGTCCGGCCAATGGACGGTATTGCTTCGGAACGGCCTCGTGCCCGGGCCGGCTGGCGCGGGCGCCGACGCCGGCGGCGGGCACGATTGCGATGATTGAGTCAGACATGGTGCGGAGATTTTATAATCGTTCGCTTGATGTCCGCTTCCAGCCTGATGCCCGCCCCTTCCTCCTCCGCCACGGCCGCACCGCCCGTCCCCGCCACGGTCCCCACCCTGTCCGCGCTGAAGCCCGGCACGCGCTATGCGCAGCCCCGGCCGCCGGGCTCCGGCGACGCCTGGCTGCTGGCCGATCTGGCGCGCCAGGCCAGCGCGCCGCTGGTCATCCTGACCGCCGAGCCCCTTGAAGCGCAGCGGCTGGCCGAGGAAATCCAGCTGTTTGCGCCCAGCCTGCGCGTGCGGCAGCTGCCCGACTGGGAAACGCTGCCCTACGACGCATTCTCGCCGCACCAGGACCTGATCTCCGAGCGCCTGAACACGCTGCACTCGCTGATGATGAAGACGGTGGACGTGCTGACGGTGCCCATCACCACGGCGCTGTACCGCGTCGCACCGCCCTCGTTCCTGGCCGCCTACACGTTCTCGTTCAAGCAGAAGGACAGGCTGAATGAAGCGGCGCTGCGCGCCCAACTGACACTGGCCAATTACAACCACGTCACCCAGGTAACCTCGCCGGGCGAATTCTGCCTGCGTGGTGGCCTGATCGATCTGTTCCCGATGGGCTCGGTGGTGCCGTACCGGCTGGACCTGTTCGACGACGAGATCGAAACCATCCGCAGTTTCGACGTCGACACCCAGCGCAGCCTGTACCCCGTGCGCGAGGTGCAGCTTCTGCCGGGCCGCGAATTCCCGATGGACGAAGACTCGCGCAACCGCTTCCGGGCGCGCTTTCGCGAAGTCTTCGAAGGCGATCCTTCCCGCGCCCTGCCCTATAAAGACATCGGCAACGGCATCCCGTTTGCCGGCGTCGAGTACTACCTGCCGCTCTTCTTTGAAGAAACCGCCACGCTGTTCGACTACGTGGCCGACGGCACGGTCATGGTCACCGTCGGCGACATTGACGACGCGATCCAGCGCTTCAACCAGGACACGACCAGCCGCTACGGCTTCCTGAAAAGCGACCGCGAACGCCCCGTGCTGCCGCCGTCCGCCCTGTTCCTGGACAGCGAATCGCTCTATGGCCGCCTCAAGGCATTCCGCCGCCTGTCGCTGACTGCGGGCCAGCCGCATCCGGACTTCCGGGCCGCGCCCGACGTCAGCGTGGCGCGGCGCGCCGAAGATCCCATCGCCAAGCTGCGCACGCTGGTAGAAAAGCGGCACACCCGCGTGCTGCTGTGCGCCGATTCGGCCGGCCGGCGCGAGACCCTGGTGCAGATGCTGAACGAATTTGGCGTCACGCCGGATGCGCAGCCTGACACCATCGAGAGCTTCCTGGCGTCGGACGCGCATTTCGGCATCGTCGCCTCGCCGCTGGGCATCGGGTTCGAACTGCCCGACGCCAACCTTGCCTTCCTGACCGAGAACGATCTCTACCCCGGACTGGCGACCACCGGCCGCCGCGGCAAGCGCGACCAGGAACGCGCCAGCAACGTCGAAGCCATGGTGCGCGACCTGTCCGAGCTGCGCGAGGGCGACCCCGTCGTCCACGCCCAGCACGGCATCGGCCGCTATCACGGCCTGGTCAACATGGACATGGGCGAAGGCGAGATGGAGTTCCTCCATCTTGAATACGCCAACGGCAGCACGCTGTACGTGCCCGTGTCGCAACTGCACGTGATCGCGCGCTACAGCGGCGCCGACCCGGAAGCCGCACCGTTGCACCAGCTGGGTTCAGGCCAATGGGACAAGGCGCGCCGCAAGGCCGCCAAGCAGGTCCGCGACACCGCCGCCGAATTGCTGGCGCTGTATGCGCAGCGCGCCGCGCGCGAAGGCTTTGCGTTCAACCTGCCGCTGAACGATTACGAGGCGTTTGCCGAGGGCTTCGGTTTTGAAGAGACGGCCGACCAGGCCGCCGCCATCCAGGCCGTGATCAGCGACATGACCTCCGGCCGCCCCATGGACCGGCTCGTCTGCGGCGACGTCGGTTTCGGCAAGACCGAAGTCGCGCTGCGCGCCGCCTTCCTGGCCGTCGCCAACGGCAAACAGGTGGCGTTGCTGTGCCCCACCACCCTGCTCGCCGAACAGCACGCGCAGACCTTTACCGACCGCTTTGCCGACTGGCCCGTGCGCGTCGTGGAACTGTCGCGCTTCCGCTCGGCCAAGGAAGTCTCCAGCGCCATCGAAGGCATCAACGACGGCCGGGTCGACATCGTCATCGGCACGCACAAGATCCTGTCTAAGGACGTGAAATTCAAGCGCCTGGGCCTGGTCATCATCGACGAGGAACACCGTTTCGGCGTGCGTCAGAAAGAAGCGCTCAAGTCGCTGCGCGCCGAAGTCGACGTGCTGACACTGACCGCGACGCCCATCCCGCGCACGCTCGGCATGTCGCTCGAAGGCATCCGCGACTTCTCCGTCATTGCCACAGCGCCGCAAAAGCGCCTGGCCATCAAGACCTTCGTGCGGCGCGAGGACGGCAGCACGCTGCGCGAAGCCCTGCTGCGCGAGCTCAAGCGCGGCGGCCAGTGCTACTTCCTGCACAACGAGGTCGAAACCATCCATAACCGCCGCGCGCGCCTGGAAGAGCTGGTGCCCGAGGCCCGGATCGCCGTCGCGCACGGCCAGATGCCCGAGCGCGAACTCGAACAGGTGATGAAGGGCTTCTACCAGCAGCGCTACAACGTCCTGCTGTGCACCACCATCATCGAAACCGGCATCGACGTGCCCAGCGCCAACACCATCGTGATCCACCGCGCTGACCGCTTCGGTCTGGCGCAGCTGCACCAGCTGCGCGGCCGCGTCGGGCGATCGCACCACCAGGCCTACGCCTACCTGCTGACCCCGGGCGAGGACGCGATCACCAGCAACGCCAAGAAGCGGCTGGAAGCCATCCAGGCCATGGAAGAGCTGGGCTCGGGCTTTTACCTGGCCATGCACGACCTCGAAATCCGCGGCACCGGCGAAGTCCTGGGCGACTCGCAGTCGGGCAACATCCAGGAAGTCGGCTTCTCGATGTACAACGAGATGCTCAACGAGGCCGTGCGCGCCCTGCGCGCGGGCGAAGAGCCCGACCTGGACGCGCCCTTCAACCTGGCGTGCGAAGTCAACCTGCACGCGCCGGCGCTGCTGCCGTCCGACTACTGCGCCGACGTGCACGCGCGCCTGGCCATCTACAAGCGGCTGGCGCACGCGGCCGACGAAGACGACCTGATCCACATCCAGGAAGAATTGATCGACCGTTTCGGCAAACTGCCGGAGGCGGCGCAGACGCTGCTGGCCACGCACCGCCTGCGCCTCGCCGCCCAACCGCTGGGCATCGTCAAGATCGACGCCAGCGAAGCGCAGGCGCTGATCCAGTTCGGCCCCAAGACCTCGGTCGATCCGGCCCGCATCATCGAGCTCGTCCAGCGGCAGCGGCACATCAAGCTGGCCGGGCAGGACAAGTTGCGCGTCGAGATCAAGGCGCCTCAACTCCCGGCCCGTGCCGACGCCGTGCGCGCCGTTCTGCGCGCCCTGAAGTAATTCCCGACACCCTTACCCATCCGCCATGACTACCCACAATCTCGTCGTCCAATCCCCCGGCCTCGCCATCGAACATGCGGAGCAGCTTGCCGCCCTGGCCCAGGCCCAGGGCGTGGCGCGCATCACCAACACCGCCGCCCGCCTGCTCGACGTGCAACACGACGACGAGACGCGCGCCGTGGTGGGCGCCTGGGCCGAAGCGCGCGGCGTCGACGCTGCCTTCGTGCCCGCCGGCCTGAAGCTGGCCAACTGCAAGATCCTGGCCATGGACATGGACTCGACCCTGATCAACATCGAGTGCATCGACGAGATCGCGGGCGTGGTGGGCGTGAAGGACAAGGTGTCGGAGATCACCGAAGCCGCCATGCGCGGCGAGATCAAAGATTTCGCGGAAAGCCTGCGCCGCCGGGTTGCGCTGCTCAAGGGCGCGCCCGCTGGCGCGCTGGACGAGGTCTACGAGGAAAAGCTGCGCCTGAATCCGGGCGCCGAGCGTCTGATCACCACGGCCCAGGCCGCCGGCATCAAGGTGCTGCTGGTGTCGGGCGGCTTCACCTTCTTCACCGAGCGCCTGCGTGCCCGCCTGAACCTGGACAGCGCTCATGCCAACACGCTCGAGATCGAAAATGGCGTGCTGACCGGCCGCGTGCTGGGCGACATCCTGGACGCCGACGCCAAGGCCACGCACCTGCGCGAGTTCGCGCGCACGCACGGCGCATCGACGGACCAGATCATCGCCATGGGCGACGGCGCCAACGACCTCAAGATGCTGGCCAACGCCGGCTTCCCGGTGGCCTACCACGCCAAGCCGCTGGTGCGTCAGCAGACGCGCTATGCGCTCAATGTCTCGGGATTGGACGGCGTGCTGAACTGGTTCGAAAGCTGATCCTGCGACAGGGTGTCTGACACCGGCCCCCTTCCCCAAAGCAAAGCCACCTCAATAAATGAGGTGGCTTTTTTCATGCAAGTCGGCGCCACGGACGCGGCGCCCCTTGATCAATACCGCACGCGCAGCGACAGCAGCGCCGCCCGGCCCGTGCCCAGCGCCGCATAGTGCGCGGCATAGGCCTTGGTGTAGTACGTCTCATCGAAGATGTTCAGCACGTTCAACTGCGCCGAGAAGTGCTCGTTGAATTCGTAGCCGGCCATCGCGTCGAAGCGCCAGTACGAAGGCACCCAGCGCGCCTTGGGCGTACCGTCGGCGTTCTTCGTGGCGTCCGAGTTGCCGTACACCTTGTCGACGTAATACGCGCCGCCGCCGACCGTCAGCTTGGGCAGGACCTTGTAGGTCGTCCACAGGCTGAAGGCGTTGCGCGGCGTGTTGGGCAGGTCCTGGCCGACGGCGCCGCTGTTGTACGCGCCCTTGGTCATTTCGCTGTCCATGAACGTGTAGCCGCCGAACACGTTCCATTTGGGCGTGATGGCGCCCGAGAATCCCAGTTCGATGCCGCGCACCTTGGCTTCGCCCACCTGCGCCACTTCGGTCGCGGACACGGCCACGCTGGTGTTCTTGCGGATGTCCTGGAACGCCGCGGCCGACAGCGTCAGCTTGTCGTCGAACACCTGCCACTTCGTGCCCAGCTCCACCGTGCGGCTCTTTTCCGGTTCCAGCGAAGACGTCGACAGTGACGTCGCATCGCTGATCGCGCCGCCGGCAATGGCGGACGGCGTGGACGAGGTGCCGTACGTGGCGTAAATGGTGCCGTTGGGCACCGGCTTGTACGCCAGGCCGACCTGGTAGTTGAAGAGGTTGTCCTCGCGGCTCGTGCTGTAGAACGCGGGCGTGCTGGCCGGATCGCTGCGGCCGCGCGCGATGTTGCTGCCGCTGGTGCGGTAGTTGTCCCAGCGCGCGCCCAGGCTCGCCTGCCATTGCTCGTTGAACTTGATGGTGTCAAAGCCGTAGAGCGCCAGCGTGTCCGTGTTGTAGACGGCGGGATTGTTGTTGCGCGTCAGCTTGCCGGTGTAGTCGTCGTGGGGATTCGGATCCCACAGCGACGTGCACAGCGCCGGGTTCGACAGGTCGGTTGCGCTGACCTTGCAGTCCATCGGGCCGCGGGCGATCGTCTGGGTGTAGCTGTCCTTGTCCTGCTTGATGTTGCTGTACTCAAATCCCAGGTCGAACGAGTGCTTCAGGCTGCCGGTCTCGAATTCACCCGTCAGGTCCGTCTGGTTGGCGAAGGTCTTGGTGACGTAGTAGCCGGACTTGAGCGCACGGTACACCAGGCCGTTCGGGATGTTGCCCTTGCTGTCGTCGGGATTGGTCGCTGCAAAGTCGGTCGTGCCGCGGCCATAGCGCGTCACGTTGCGCAGTTGCAGCTTGTCGGAAAAGTCGTGCTGGAAGTCCACCGTGGCGACGTCATCGCGCGTCTTCATGAAGTCGCGCCCGGTCAGGCCGTAGAACGACTTGCGGCTCACGCCCATCGTCTCCGTCACCGGCTGACCCGACTTCGGGTCATACGGAATGGAGTAGTCGGGCATGCTGTCGTCTTGGTAGTGGTAGTAGCTCAGCGTGATGCGGGTCGGCGTGCGCACGCCCAGCATCAGCGACGGCGCAACGCCCCAGCGCTCGAAGTCCACGGCATCATCGCGGCCCGGCGTGTCGCCCTTGTTGCCCATCACGTTCAGGCGGAACGCCGCCTTGTCGCCCAGGCGCCAGTTGCTGTCGATGGTGGCGCGGTAGTTGTTGTCCGTGCCGATCTGCGCCGTGGCTTCGGTGAAGTCCGTGGTCTTGGGCGCTTTGCTGACCATGTTGATGCTGCCGCCCGCGCCGCCCCGGCCCGAATACACCGAGTCCGGCCCCTTGATAATTTCGACCTGCTCCAGATTGAACGTATCGCGCACCTGGGTGCTGCTGTCGCGGATGCCGTCCAGGAAAATGCTGCCGGCGGAGTTCTGGCCGCGGATGATCGGCAAGTCGCCGCCCGGACGGCCGCCTTCGCCGGCGCCGAACGTGATGCCCGGCGAGTTGCGCAGCACGTCCTGCAAGGTCGACGCGGCCTGATCCTGGATCACCTGCTGCGGCACAACCTGCACTGTGCGCGGCGTGTCCAGCAAAGGCGCGGTCATCTTCGGCGACTGCGCGGTCGAGGTCTGATAGGACGAGCTTTCGCCCTCGACGCGGACAGGCGACAACTGCGTCACGCCGGTGTCGGCGGACTGGGCTGCGGCATAGGGGCTGACGAACAACGCGGGCGCGGCAATGGCGGCGGCCAGCGAGGTGGCGAGCGTATTCAGCGAATACGAATCTTGGGGCTTCAAGCGGACTTCTCCAGAACGTAAATAACAACGATTCTTGTTTTTTTGTTGTTTGCGATTCTGAACGGAGGCGCTGAATGAAACCTGAATGAAAGCCCCTTCCAAATCAAAAGGATAAAAAAACAACAGCTTTGATCTTGCTCAAAATCCTGAACGGATCGGAGATCAAAAAAGGGGCGGATTGCGGCCGGATTTTGCGCGAGGCAGAGTCGACGCGGAGGTTGCTGCACACATAAAAAAACGCCCCGATCGGGGCGTCTTGGTGCGTCCATGTGCAGGCGGGCTACTGCGTCGTCAGGTCCGCAGACGCGGATGCCGCTTGAAGAGATACCGGTACACAAACCCGGGATACGCCAGCACCAGAAACAGGCTGAGCGTGATCGCGTAGAACTCCCAGGTCTGGGCGAAACGGTTGCCCAGCGTGGACTCGAAGGCGAATCCCAGCGCGCCGACGATGGCGTAGAACACCAGCACTTCAATCAGGCGCATCCAGAACGGCTTGACCGCCGCCGCCCCGCCCTGCTTCCAGGGCAGCACGGCAAAGACGCGCTCGGTCAGGAAGGGAAGATTCGCGCTGACAAGCGCCAGCGCGATCAACAGCCATACCGCCAGCGTCTGGTTCATGGCTGCACTCCGTCCGTTAAAGGGTCAGCGACGAGCGGATGGCTTGCACGCACAGCGCCATCAAGCCGCCGGGCAACAGGCCCAGCACCAGGATCAGGGCGCCGTTGATCGACAGCACGCCGCGTTGGCCGGCCGTGGCCACCATCGGGGCAGCATCGGCCGCCGGCTCGTCAAAGTAGACGACCTTGACCACGCGCAGGTAGTAGAACGCGCCGATCAGCGAGAACAGCACCGCCACCACCGCCAGCGTGACATGGCCCGCGGCAACCAGCGACTGCAGCACGGCCAGCTTGGCGTAGAAGCCCACCAGCGGCGGGATGCCGGCCAGCGAGAACATCAGCAGCAGCACGATGGCGGCATGCCACGGGCTGCGGCGGTTCAGGCCCTTCAGGTCGTCGATGTGCTCGCACTCGAAGCCCTGACGCGACAGCAGCAGCACGATGCCGAAGCTGGCAAGCGTGGTCAGCACGTAGGTCAGCATGTAGAACAGCGAGGCGCCGTAGGCGGCCGACGACAGTTCCGGCTTGCCGGCCACCGAACCCGACATCAGGCCCAGGAGCACGAAGCCCATGTGCGAGATGGTCGAGTAAGCCAGCATGCGCTTGAAGTTGGTCTGTGCGATGGCGGTCAGGTTGCCGATGGCCAGCGACAGCACTGCCAGAATCATCAGCATCGGCTGCCAGTCCGTGGCCAGGCCGTGCAGACCATCAACCAGCAGACGCAGCGTGATCGCAAAGGCGGCCAGCTTGGGCGCGCCGCCCAGGATCAGCGTGACCGCGGTCGGCGAGCCCTGGTAGACGTCCGGCACCCACATGTGGAACGGCACGGCGCCCAGCTTGAACGCCAGACCCGACACCAGGAACACGATGCCGAACACCAGCGCCATCTTCTCGGCCTTGCCGGCGGCGATGACGTTGGATACTTCGGTCAGGTCGAGGTGACCCGTGGCGCCGTAGATCATGGACATGCCGTACAGCAGGAAACCCGAGGCCAGCGCGCCCAGCACGAAGTATTTCATGGCGGCTTCGGTGGCCACGACGTTGTCACGGCGCAGGGCGATCAGCGCGTACAGCGCCAGCGACATCAGTTCCAGGCCCAGGTAGATCGAGATCAGATTCCCGGAGGAAATCATGACCATCTGACCCAGCAGCGCGAACAGCGTCAGCACGTAGAGTTCACCGCCGCGCATCATGTCGCGGACCTGCGCATACACGCGGCCATAGATCAGCGTTACGCCGACGGCAAGATACGAGGCGATCTTGAGCAGGTGCGACAGCTCGTCCGTGACGTACAGGCCGTTGAACGTCGAGCCAGCCACGCCGTTCTTCCACTGCACGGCCGACACGACGGTCAGCACGCCCAGGGCAAGCATGGTCAGCAGGAACGTCGGCTTGCGCTCGGGGTGATTGCTGACCGCGTCGATGAGCAAAATAGCCAGGCCGAAAATCAGCAGAAGGATTTCCGGTGTCGCCAGGGCGAAATCGATTTGGGATTGCATCATTGTCTTGTCTTACAGTTTCGAGACGGCAACGTGTTGCAGCAGGGCCTCGACCGACACGTGCATCACGTCGGTGAAGGGCTTGGGATAGATCCCCATGTACAACACGGCGATCGCCATCACGCCAAGAATCACGAATTCGCGGCGATTGATATCGGTCAGCTCGCGCACGTGGTCGTTGGCGACATCGCCCAGGACGACGCGCTTGACCATCCACAGCGAGTACGCCGCGCCCAGGATCAGGGCAGTGGCTGCCAGCAGGCCGATCCAGAAGTTGTGCTCGACCGCGCCCATGATCACCATGAATTCGCCGACGAAGCCGCTGGTGGCCGGCAGGCCGCTGTTGGCCATCGAGAACAGGATGAAGAACGTGGCAAAACGCGGCATCACGTTCACCACGCCGCCGTAGTCGGCGATGCGGCGCGAGTGCATGCGGTCATAGAGCACGCCAATACACATGAACATGGCGCCCGACACGAAGCCGTGCGAGATCATCTGCACGATGGCGCCTTCGACGCCGGCCGTGTTGAAGATGAAGAAGCCCAGCGTGACGAAGCCCATGTGGGCGACCGACGAATAGGCCACCAGCTTCTTCATGTCTTCCTGGACGATCGCGACCAGACCGATGTAGATCACGGCGATCAGCGACAGCGTGATCATCAGGCCGGCCAGGCTGTGCGAGGCGTCAGGCGCGATCGGCAGCGAGAAGCGCAGGAAACCGTAGGCGCCCAGCTTCAGCATGATCGCGGCCAGCACGATGGAGCCGCCCGTGGGCGCTTCCACGTGGGCGTCCGGCAACCACGTGTGGACCGGCCACATCGGCACCTTGACGGCAAACGCTGCCAGCAGCGCCACGAAGATCAGGATCTGCGGCGTGTAGCCCAGCTTGGTCTGCTGCCAGGTCAGGATGTCGAACGAACCGCCCGAGACATTCCAGAGGTAGACGAACGCGATCAGCGTCAGCAGCGAACCCATCAGGGTGTACAGGAAGAACTTGAACGCCGCGTACACGCGGTTCCCGCCGCCCCAGACGCCGATGATGATGTACATCGGGATCAGCGTGGCTTCGAAGAACACGTAGAACAGCATGCCGTCCAGCGCGCAGAACACGCCCACCATCAGACCCGACAGGATCAGGAAGGCGGCCATGTATTGCGCGACGCGGCTCGTGATGACTTCCCAGCCGGCCAGCACCACGATGATGGTGATGAACGCGGTCAGGAGCACGAACCACATCGAGATGCCGTCGATGCCCAGGTGGTAATTGACGTTGAAGGCTTCGATCCAGGACGCCTTCTCCACGAACTGCATGGCGGCCGTGGAGGAATCAAAACCGGTGTAGAGCGGAATCGTGACCAGAAAGCCGGCGATCGAGCCGACGAGCGACAGGCCGCGCGTCAGGCCGGGACGGTCGTCACGGCCCACCGCCAGCACCAGCAGGCCGAATACGATCGGGACAAAGATCGCAAGCGTGAGCCAGGGAAAAGTGTTGGATGCCATCTCGCTTGCCATCATTGGGGAATCAGCACAAAGAAAGTCACCAGCGCCATGACGCCGATGATCATTGCGAACGCGTAGTGATAGATGAAGCCGGACTGCAGGTGGCGGCTGATGGCTGCCACCCAGCCCACGACGCGGGCACTGCCGTTGATCAGGATGCCGTCGATGATGCCGCGGTCACCGGTCTGCCACAGGCCACGGCCCAGGCAGCGCAGACCACGCGCAATGATCTGCTCGTTCACCCAATCCACGTAATACTTGTTCTCGAGGATCTTGTTCACGCCCGACAGGTTGGCCTTGATGGCGGCCGGCACCTTCGGGTTGATCAGGTAGCAGTACCAGGAGATCACGAAACCAGCCACGACCAGCCAGAACGGCAGGGTCTGGAAGGCATGCAGGCCATAGGCGACCCAGCCGTGCCATTCCTCGCTCAGCACGTGCATCGCGGGATGCTGCTGCGGCAGGACCTTGATGACGCCGTCGAAGAACTTGCCGAACAGCATGGGATCGACCGCCCAGGCGCCGATGAACACCGACGGAATCGCCAGCAGGATCAGCGGCAGCGTAACCACCCAGGGCGACTCGTGCGGCTTACCGCCGTGATGGCCGTCGCCGTGGTCGTCGTGACCATGGTCGTCATGGCCATGCGCGTCGTGACCATGACCGTGATCGCTGGTGTCGAAGCGTTCCTTGCCGTGGAAGACCAGGAAGTACACGCGGAACGAGTACAGCGAGGTGACGAACACGCCGATCAGGACGGCATAGTAGGCAAAGCTCGCGCCCCAGACGTTGGCCTGGCCGGCGGCTTCGATGATGTTTTCCTTCGAGTAGAAACCCGAGAAGAACGGCGTGCCGACGAGCGCCAGCGTACCCAGCAGGAAGGTGATCCAGGTGATGGGCATGTACTTGCGCAGGCCGCCCATGTTGCGGATGTCCTGGTCGTGGTGCATGCCGATGATGACCGAACCCGCGCCCAGGAACAGCAGCGCCTTGAAGAACGCGTGGGTCATCAGGTGGAAGATCGCGACCGAGTAGGCCGACGCACCCAGCGCCACGGTCATGTAACCCAGCTGCGACAGCGTGGAGTACGCGACGACGCGCTTGATGTCGTTCTGGATGATGCCCAGGATGCCGAGGAACAGCGCGCCGATGGCGCCGATCACGATGATGAACGACAGCGCGGTGTCCGACAGTTCGAACAGCGGCGAGAAACGCGCGACCATGAAGATGCCGGCCGTCACCATGGTGGCGGCGTGGATCAGCGCGGAGATCGGGGTCGGGCCTTCCATCGAGTCGGGCAGCCAGGCGTGCAGCGGAACCTGGGCCGATTTACCCATGGCGCCGATGAACAGGCAGATACACGCGACGGTCAGCAGCATCCAGTCGGAACCGGGCAGCGTCATGGCGGCCAGCTTGTCGGCCTGCGCGAAGACTTCACCGTAGTGCATGGTGCCGGCGTAGGCGAACAGCAGGCCGATGCCGAGCACGAAGCCGAAGTCGCCGACGCGGTTGATCAGGAACGCCTTCATGTTGGCGAAGATCGCCGTCGGACGGGTGTACCAGAAACCGATCAGGAGGTAGGACACCAGACCCACCGCTTCCCAGCCGAAGAACAGCTGCACCATGTTGTTCGACATCACCAGCATCAGCATGGAGAACGTGAACAGCGAGATGTACGAGAAGAAGCGCTGGTAGCCGGGATCGTCAGCCATGTAGCCGATGGTGTAGATGTGCACCATCAGCGACACGGAAGTCACCACGACCATCATCATGGCCGACAGCGGATCGATCAGGAAGCCGATTTCCAGCTTGGTCTGGCCGATGAGGCTCCAGGTGTAGACGGCGCCGTCGAAACGCAGGCCGTTCAGCACGTCGCCCAGCACCACCACCGAACCGATGGCGGAGATGAGCACGCCCAGGATGGTGATGACGTGCGAAGCGCGGCGGCCGATGGGCCGGCCAAGGAACCCGGTGCCGAAGAGGCCCGCGAGAATTGCTCCGGCCAGCGGCGCCAGCGCGATGAGCAGGTAGAGATTGGGTGAGCTAGACATTTTCTTCCAATACCCCGTCAGCCCTTCAGGCGATCGAGTTCGTCAACGTTGATCGTGTTCAGGTTGCGGAACAGCAGCACCAAAATGGCCAGGCCGATCGCCGCTTCAGCGGCGGCCACCGTCAGGATGAAGAACACGAACACCTGGCCGGCGGTGTCGCCGAACCAGCTGGAGAACGCCACGAAGTTCATGTTGACGGCCAGGAGCACGAGCTCGATGGACATCAGGAGAATGATCAGGTTGCGGCGGTTCAGGAAGATGCCGAAGATCCCGATCGCGAACAGGATCGCGCCAAGGATCAGATAGTGGGCCAGCGTCAGCGTCATTGTTTTTCTCCTTGGGGCGCGGCACCGTTCGAGGCGTCACGCTTGGCCTGGGCGCGCTCGCTCTGGGCGGGCATGCTCACCATGCGGAAGCGGTCCTTCGAACGCACGCGGACAGCGGCGACCGGGTCGTTGTACTTGACGTCGCGGCGGCGGCGCAGGGTCAGCGCAATCGCGGCAACCATGCCGACCAGCAGCAGCGCGGCGCCGACTTCAATGGCGTAGATGTATTGCGTGTACATCGCTTCGCCGAGCGCGCGGGCGTTGTTGTAGTCGGCGGGCAGTTGCGCCTGGGGACCGGAACCGTACCAGATGGTGCCCAGCACGAAGGACACCTCCAGCACGAGCACGACGCCGATGACCAGGCCGAGCGGCAGGTAGGTCTTCATGCCCTGGCGCAGGGTGTCCATGCGGATGTCGAGCATCATCACGACAAAGAGGAAGAGCACCATCACGGCGCCCACGTACACCAGCACCAGCAGCAGCGCCAGGAACTCGGCGCCCAGCAGCATCCACAGCATGGCCGCGTTGGCGAACGCCAGGATCAGATGCAGAACGGCGGTGACCGCGCTGCGCGCGGTGATCACGCGGAACGCCGCGATCACCAGCACGGCGGCCAGTATGTAGAAAAGGACAGTGGTAAAAGTCATGGATCAGACCCTGGGCTTCAGCGGTAAGGCGCGTCTTCGGCCCGGCGGCGGGCGATGTCGGCTTCGTAGCGGTCGCCCACGGCGAGCAGCATGTCTTTGGTGAAATACAGGTCGCCGCGCTTTTCGCCGTGGTATTCGTGGATGTGCGTTTCCACGATGGAGTCCACGGGGCAGCTTTCCTCACAGAAGCCGCAGAAAATGCATTTGGTCAGATCGATGTCGTAGCGCGTCGTGCGGCGGGTGCCGTCGTCGCGCTGGTCGGACTCGATCGTGATCGCCAGCGCGGGGCACACGGCCTCGCACAGCTTGCACGCGATGCAGCGCTCTTCCCCGTTGGGGTAGCGGCGCAGCGCGTGCAGGCCGCGGAAACGCGGCGACGCAGGGGTCTTTTCCTGGGGGTAGCGCAAGGTGACCTTGCGCTTGAAAAAATACTTGCCCGTGAGGCGCATGCCCTTGAGCAACTCGGTCAGCATCAGGCTGCCGAAGAAATCCTTGATCGCTTCCATATCCTGCCTCTGCTTGGCGCTTAGCGCCAAATGTTCCAGGGCGTCTGCATCCAGATCGCCACCACGACCAGCCAGACGCCGGTCAGCGGGATGAAGATTTTCCAACCCAAGCGCATGATCTGGTCATAGCGGTAGCGCGGGAACGAGGCCCGGAACCACACGAACAACGAGACCACGAAGAACGTCTTGAGACCCAGCCAGATCCAACCCGGAATCCAGGTCAGCGGCGCGATATCGATCGGGGAAGCCCAGCCGCCCAGGAACATGATCGATGCCATGCACGACAGCAGGATCATGTTGGCGTATTCGCCCAGGAAGAACAGCGCGAATGCCATGCCCGAGTATTCGACCATGTGGCCGGCCACGATTTCGGATTCGCCTTCCACGACGTCGAACGGGTGACGGTTGGTTTCGGCAACGGCCGAGATCACGTAGATCACGAACAGCGGCAGCAGCGGCAGCCAGTTCCACGACATGAACGTCAGGCCCTTTTCGGCAAACCAGCCGCGGTTCTGCACGTGCACGATCTCGGACATGTTCAGGCTGCCCGACACCAGCAGCACCGTCACCAGCACGAAGCCGATGGCCAGTTCATACGACAGCATCTGGGCCGAGGCGCGCAGCGCGCCCAGGAACGCGTACTTGGAGTTGGATGCCCAGCCGGCGACGATCACGCCGTACACGCCGATGGACGTGATGGCCATGATGTACAGCAGGCCGGCGTTGACGTTGGCCAGCACGACGTCGGGACCGAAGGGCACGACAGCCCAGGCCGCCAGCGCCGGCATCAGCGTGACCACGGGGGCCACGATGAACAGCACCTTGTTGGCCTGGCTGGGGACCACGACTTCCTTGGTCAGCAGCTTGAAGACGTCGGCAAACGGCTGCAGCAGCCCCTTGAAACCGACGCGGTTCGGGCCCATGCGCACGTGCATGGCGCCGATCATCTTGCGTTCCCAGTACGTCAGGTAGGCCACGCACAGGATGATGGGCACCGCAATGATGACGATCTTGACGAGGGTCCAGAGGACCATCCAGACCGTCGGACCCAGCAATGCCTGACCGTGGCTTTCAAGAACATTGAGCCATTCCATCAGGCACGCTCCACGCTGATTTGACCAAATGCGCCACCCAGGGCAGCGGTAGTTTCGAAGGCGGCGGAAATGCGCACGGCGCGATCGGCCACGGCATCATCCTGCACGGTTTCCAGTTCGACGGCGCCCTGCCCGGCCGACACGCGCACCTTGACCCCGGCCGTCAGGCCCAGGCTGGTGAGGGTGCGGCCGTTCATGGCGGCGGCGGGCTTCTTCGAAGCCGGCGCGGCCTGCAGCGGTTCCGAACGGCGCACCATGGCGTCCGTGCGGTAGATCGGCACATCGGCGACGCGTTCCAGGCCGGAGAGCGCCTGGCCCAGACCCAGCGGGGCCTTGACGTCGTTGGACAGACGGCCTTCGACGCCGCTGGCCAGCACGGCGTCGCGCACGGACTCGGAGGTCTCGTCATCGAAGCCGGCCAGGTGCAGGACGTTGCCCAGCACGCGCAGGACCTTCCAGCCCGGACGGGTCTGGCCGAACGGCGTGACCGTGCCCTTGAAGCTCTGGGCCAGGCCTTGGGCGTTGACGAACGTGCCCGAGGTTTCCGTGAACGGCGACACCGGCAGCATCACGTCGGCCCATTCAGCGGCGGCCGAACGGTAAGGCGTGAGCGCGACGGCGAACTGCGCGCCACGCAGCGCGGCGATGGCTTGCTGGCCGTTGTCGGCGTCGAGCAGCGGTTCGGCGTGCAGGACGATGTAGGCCTTGAGCGGTTCGGCGAGCATGGCCGCGGCGGTCTTGCCGCCCTTGCCCGGGATGGCGCCGGCGAGATAACCGCCGACCGTGTTGCCGCCCGAGGTCAGGAAGCCGAACTTGCCGCCGGACAGGTCAGCCACGGCACGGCCGTTGGCGGCCAGCGTGGTGGCCTGGGCGCTGGCGACAGCCAGGTTGCCCATCAGCACGGCGGTGTTGGCGCCCGACGCAAGGCTGGCGGCGATGAGCTTGGCGTTTTCGCCCGGCGTGACCGAGGCGAACTCGGCCGGCACGGCCTGTTCCTTGGCCTGGGCCAGCGCGACGGCCACTTCGGCCAGCGCGCGCGCCAGTTCCGACGGGGCCACGGTGATGCGCGCGGTGACGGGCATCAGGGGATCGTCGGCGGCGCTGTCGACCATCAGGATCTGCGTGCCACGCTTGGCGGCTTGGCGCAGACGCTGGGCCATCAGCGGATGGTCCTTGCGCAGGAACGAGCCGACGACCAGGACGCGGTCCAGGTTGTCGAGTTCGGCGATGGGCATGCCCAGCCACGGCGCGCCGGTCAGCGCGGCGTCAAAGGCCGGGTCGGTCTGGCGCAGACGGAAGTCGATGTTCTCGGAACCCAGCGAGCGGACCAGGCGGCCCAGCAGCGCGTATTCCTCGGTGGTGGCGTATTCGGACGCCAGCGCGCCGATCTGGCCGGCGCCGAAGCTGTCACGCACGCGCGACAGGCCTTGGGCCACGGCTTGCAGGGCGTCGGCCCACGAGGCTTCCTGCCACTTGCCGTCGGTGCCCTTGATCATCGGGGCGGACAGGCGGTCGTCGCTGTTCAGGCCTTCGTACGAGAAACGGTCGCGGTCGCTGATCCAGCATTCGTTGACGGCTTCGTCTTCGAACGGGACCACGCGCATCACGCGGTCGCCCTTGACCTGGACGACCAGGTTGGCGCCGAGGCTGTCGTGCGGGCTGACCGAACGGCGGCGAGCCAGTTCCCAGGTACGGGCGCTGTAGCGGAAGGGCTTGGAGGTCAGCGCGCCCACCGGACAGATGTCGATCATGTTGCCCGACAGTTCGGACTCGATCGAACGGCCCACGAAGGTGGTGATTTCGGAGTGCTCGCCACGGCCCAGCATGCCCAGCTCCATGACGCCGGCGATTTCCTGGCCGAAGCGCACACAACGGGTGCAGTGGATGCAGCGCGACATTTCCTCGGCGGAAACCAGCGGGCCCAGGTCCTTGTGGAACACGACGCGCTTTTCTTCCTGGTAACGCGAGGAAGAGCCGCCGTAGCCCACGGCCAGATCCTGCAGCTGGCATTCGCCGCCCTGATCGCAGATCGGGCAGTCGAGGGGGTGATTGATGAGCAAGAATTCCATCACCGACTTCTGAGCGGCGCGAGCCTTCTCAGAGCAGGTGTGGACGACCATGCCGTTGGTCACGGGCGTGGCGCAGGCGGGCAGCGCCTTGGGCGCTTTTTCCACTTCAACCAGGCACATCCGGCAGTTGGCCGCGATGGACAGTTTCTTGTGGTAGCAGAAATGCGGCACGTAAAGCCCGACTTTCTGGGCGGCATGCATGACCATGCTGCCTTCGGGCACTTCGACCTTGTTGCCGTCGACGGTTAGTTCAACCATTGCTGTTCCTGAGACCTACAGATATTGCGGGACCACACAAGACTTGTGCTCGATGTGGTGCGCGAATTCGTCGCGAAAATGCTTGAGGAAGCCACGGACGGGCATGGCGGCGGCGTCACCGAGAGCGCAGATGGTGCGGCCCATGATGTTGAGCGCCACGTTGTCCAGCAGCTCCAGATCTTCCGGACGGCCTTGACCGTTTTCGATGCGGTGCACCATGCGGTAGAGCCAGCCGGTGCCTTCGCGGCACGGCGTGCACTGGCCGCAGCTTTCCTCGAAATAGAAGTACGACAGGCGCAGCAGCGACTTCACCATGCAGCGCGTCTCGTCCATGACGATCACAGCGCCAGAGCCGAGCATCGAGCCGGCCTTGGCGATGGAGTCATAGTCCATCGTGCATTCCATCATGATGTCGGCGGGCAGGACCGGGGCGCTCGAGCCGCCGGGGATGACCGCCTTCAGCTTCTTGCCGCCGCGCATGCCGCCAGCCAGTTCCAGCAGCGTCGAGAACGGGGTGCCCAGCGGGATCTCGTAGTTGCCGGGACGCTCGACGTCGCCGGTGATCGAGAACAGCTTGGTGCCGCCGTTGTTCGGCTTGCCGACTTCCAGGTAGGCCTGGCCGCCGTTGCGGATGATCCACGGCACCGCCGCGAACGTTTCCGTGTTGTTGATGGTGGTGGGCTTGCCGTACAGGCCGAAGCTGGCCGGGAACGGCGGCTTGAAGCGCGGCTGGCCCTTCTTGCCTTCCAGCGATTCCAGCAGCGCGGTTTCTTCGCCGCAGATGTAGGCGCCGTAACCGTGGAAAGCGTGGAGCTGGAAGCTGAAGTCGGAACCGAACAGGCGGTCACCCAGGAAGCCGGCGGCACGCGCCTCTTCCAGCGCTTCTTCGAAGCGCTCGTAGACTTCGAAGATTTCGCCGTGGATGTAGTTGTAGCCGACGCTGATGCCCATGGCGTAGGCCGCGATCGCCATGCCTTCAATCACGATGTGCGGATTGAAGCGCAGGATGTCGCGGTCCTTGAACGTGCCGGGCTCGCCTTCGTCGGAGTTGCAGACGAGGTACTTCTGGCCCGGGAAGGCGCGCGGCATGAAGCTCCACTTCAGGCCGGTCGGGAAGCCCGCGCCGCCACGGCCGCGCAGACCCGACGCCTTGACTTCGGCGATCACGTCTTCCGGCTTCATGCCGGTGGTCAGGATCTTTTTCAGGGCTTCGTAGCCGCCGCGCTTGACGTAGTCGGCCAGGCGCCAGTTGGCGCCGTCGACGTCGGCCATGATCTGCGGCTGCAGGTGGCGGCCGTGCAGGGCCATCGAGTTGGACAGGTCGTTCAGGGGGTTGGGATCCAGCCCCTGCGCGAACTGCTTGTACAGGTCAGGCGCGTTCATGCCGACTCTCCTTGCTGCTTGAGGGCCGCGACCAGCGCGTCCAGCTTCTCGTCGGTCATGCGCACGCACATATGCTTGTTGTTCACGATCAGCACGGGGGAGTCGCCGCAGGCACCCATGCACTCGCCTTCGACCAGCGTGAACTGGCCGTCTTCGGTGGTCTGGCGATAGTCGACGCCCAGCTTGCGCTTGAGGTATTCGCCGGCGCGGTCGCCGTCGCGCAAGGCACAGGGCAGGTTCGTGCAGACGGCGATCTTGTTCTTGCCGACGGGCTTGACGTCGAACATGTTGTAGAACGTGGCGACTTCCTGGACCGCGATGGGCGGAACGCCAATGTAGTTGGCCACGTCTTCGATGACTTCGGTAGCCAACCAGCCCTTCTCTTCTTGCGCGATGGCAAGCGAGGCCATGATGGCGGACTGCCGCTGGTCGGCCGGGAACTTGGCCAGTTCACGGTCGATTTTCTGGTAGGCCTGTTCGGAAAGCAGCATAGTTTGAATCCGGGTTATGCGGGCGTGCTCGTGACTGTCTGGGCGGATCAGCGATCGATCTCGCCGAAAACGATGTCCTGCGTGCCAATGATGGTGACGGCGTCGGCGATCATGTGGCCACGCGACATTTCATCCAGCGCTTGCAGGTGGACAAAGCCAGGCGCCCGAATCTTCAGGCGGTAAGGCTTGTTGGCGCCGTCGGACACCAGATAGATGCCGAATTCGCCCTTCGGGTGCTCCACCGAGGCGAACGCCTCGCCCGGGGGCACGTGGAAACCTTCAGTGAAGAGCTTGAAGTGATGGATCAGCTCTTCCATGTTGGTCTTCATGGCGGTACGCGACGGCGGGGCGATCTTGTGGTTCTCGATCATGACCGGGCCGGGATTGTTGCGCAGCCATTCCACGCACTGGCGGATGATGCGATTGCTTTGGCGCATCTCGGCGATGCGGACCAGGTAGCGGTCGTAGCAGTCGCCGTTGACACCCACGGGGATGTCGAAATCAAGCAGATCGTAGACTTCGTAGGGCTGCGTCTTGCGCAGGTCCCAGGCGACGCCCGAACCACGCAGCATCGGACCGGTGAAGCCCAGCGCCTTGGCGCGCTCGGGATCGACCACGCCGATGCCGACCAGACGCTGCTTCCAGATGCGGTTGTCGGTGAGCAGGGTTTCGTACTCGTCGACGCAGCCGGGGAAGCGGTTGGTGAAGTCTTCGATGAAGTCCAGCAGCGAGCCCGAACGCGCCTCGTTCATGACGCGCATTTCCTTGTCGCCACGGAACTTGCTGGAGTCGCCGTACTGCGGCATGGAATCCGGCAGGTCGCGATAGACGCCACCCGGCCGGTAGTAGGCCGCGTGCATGCGCGCGCCCGAGACCGCTTCGTAGCAGTCCATCAGGTCTTCGCGTTCACGGAAGGCGTAAAGGAACACCGCCATCGCGCCCACGTCCAGGGCGTGCGAGCCCAGCGACATCAGGTGGTTCAGCAGACGCGTGATTTCATCGAACATCACGCGGATGTACTGCGCGCGCAGCGGGGCTTCGACGCCCAGCAGCTTTTCGATGGCCATGACGTAGGCGTGCTCATTGCACATCATGGACACGTAGTCCAGGCGGTCCATGTAGGGCAGCGCCTGGATGTAGGTTTTGTGTTCGGCCAGCTTTTCGGTGGCGCGGTGCAGCAGGCCGATGTGCGGATCGGCGCGCTGGATGACTTCGCCGTCAAGCTCGAGCACCAGGCGCAGCACGCCGTGCGCGGCCGGGTGTTGAGGACCGAAGTTCAGGGTGTAGTTCTTGATGTCTGCCATGATTCAACGCCCCATGCCGTAGGTGTCTTCGCGCACCACGCGCGGGGTGATCTCGCGCGGATCGATCGTGACCGGCTGGTAAATGACGCGTCGCTGCTCAGGGTCGTAGCGCATTTCGACGGTGCCCGACAGCGGGAAGTCCTTGCGGAACGGATGGCCGATGAAGCCGTAGTCGGTGAGGATGCGGCGCAGGTCCGGATGGCCTTCGAAGACGATGCCGTACAGATCGAAGGCTTCGCGCTCGAACCAGCCGACCGTGGGCCA
The DNA here is from genome assembly GCF_040775605.1 of Achromobacter animicus. Lineage (NCBI taxonomy): Bacteria > Pseudomonadati > Pseudomonadota > Betaproteobacteria > Burkholderiales > Alcaligenaceae > Achromobacter > Achromobacter animicus. Next base: position 1,378,883 of record NZ_JAYGJK010000001.1, on the reverse strand, counting down.
GCATTCCATCAGCGAGGCGACCATCGGGAACTCGTCGTCAGGCGCCCACGTGCGCACGCGCAGCCGCCAGTTGTTCTCGAGGGAGAGCAGGTGCGCCACCACGGCATAACGCGAGCGGTGGATGCGGACGTTGGTTTCCTCGGGCATCTGGCGCGTGCCGTTGCCCCAGGTCAGGTAGTCGACGCCGCAGAGGTCGATACAGGTTTCAAAGCGCAGGCCGGCTTCGGTGCGCAGCTTGTTGCAGACGGAGAACCACTGCTCCGCGGGCACTTCGAGCGTCAGCTCGCCCAGCGCCTCGGTCAGCGCAATGTCCGCGCCGAGGGTGGTCTGCAAATTGTTTTTCAGGGATTCGAGCCTGGTCATCATCTTGTACGCTTAGGTGAACCGATACGCTGGTTTCGCAGGTTCGAGGCGGCTGAGGCCTGCCGTCGAACCTGACGAAGCATCAGCGCGCAATCGTGTTGGTCAGACGGATCTTGTTCTGCATTTGCAGCAAGCCGTAGACCAGCGCCTCGGCCGTGGGCGGGCAGCCCGGCACGTAGACGTCTACCGGTACGATGCGATCACAGCCACGCACCACCGAATACGAGTAGTGGTAGTAGCCGCCGCCATTGGCACAGGAGCCCATGGAAACCACCCAGCGCGGCTCGGGCATCTGGTCGTAGACCTTGCGCAGCGCGGGCGCCATCTTGTTGCACAGCGTGCCGGCAACGATCATAAGATCGGACTGGCGCGGGCTGGGCCGGAAGATGATGCCGAATTGGTCCAGGTCATAGCGGGCTGCGCCCGCGTGCATCATCTCAACCGCGCAACAGGCCAGACCGAAGGTCATGGGCCACATCGAACCGGTCTTCGCCCAGTTCAGGAACTTGTCGGCGCTGGTGGTGATGAACCCTTGCTTGAGAATGCCGTCTATAGCCATATTCGTCTCTGATAACGTGCTGTGAAATGAACCCGAAGGTCACTCCCAATCCAGCGCGCCCTTTTTCCATTCGTAGATGAAGCCGACGGTCAACACGGCGAGGAAAACCATGACCGTCCAGAAACCGACGAGTCCGACGGTGCCCTGGGCAATGGCCCACGGGAACAGGAACGCGATTTCCAGGTCGAAAAGAATGAACAGAATCGCCACGAGGTAGTAGCGCACGTCAAACTTCATGCGTGCATCTTCAAACGCTTCGAAGCCGCACTCGTAAGGCGAGAGCTTCTCAGCGTAAGGACGCCGCGGGCCAAGGAGGGAGCCGGCCGTTAGAAGCGCGAACCCGATAAGGGTGGCCACTACGATAAACAGCAGGACGGGAAAATACTGTTGCAGGTTCATTCAGGCGTCCGTCAAATGCGCAAACCTTAGGATTGTAGCATTCGCGCGGTTACTTCCGGCTGAACTCTGTAGCTTGAATAGCAGGCGAAAGACTGCATTCCTCAAATGGAACAATTGCAGCTTTCGTCGGTGCATGTCGAGCATGTGCGGCTCGAACGACACGAAGCCGTAGTATGCCTGAATTCAGTCCGCAGACGAAAAAAAACCACCCCCAAAAGGGTGGTTCATGCGAACGGGCCGAGGCCCGTTCGCTTTTGCTTTAAATCCACACAGGGCTTGCGCCCTGCATTGGATTAGAAGCGGTGACGCACACCGATGCCGACGGCGGTCGACTTGACGTCGTCCAGGAAGGCGTAGTTGGTGGCGTACGAACCGTAGGCGTACAGGTTGGTACGCTTGGACAGGTCGTAGGTGTAGCCCAGCGAGTAGATGTTCATGTTGGCATCGTCGCCCGTCAGCTTGTCGTTCGACGGGTCAACACGCTGCCACGAACCGAAGACGTTCGAAGCGCCACCGATGGGGGCCGACAGGCCGACCAGGTAGGAGTTGGCCTTGAAGCCGTCAGCAAACACGTTGCTGATGCCGCTGGCGGTTGCCGACAGGATCGAGTTGCCGTTCACGCCGGGGCCAGCGAACCAGCCGTCGGTGGTGCGGCCGTAGACCAGGGCCAGCTTGACCACTTCGAAGTCATACGAACCACCGATCATGTACGAACGCGGGGTAGCGTCGGTAGCTTCGGTCGTCAGACGGTTCGAGGCGTTCAGTTGGTCGTACGACAGAGCGACGTTCAACGGGCCGTTGACGTAGCGCAGACCAGCGGTGATGGCGCGGGTGTTGTCGGCGGTCTTGAAGCCGGTTTCGGTCGTCTTCGTGTCGTCGGCGCTGAACGAGTAGCCGGCGCCGAATTGGAAGCCGCTGAACGACGGGGTTTGGTACATGACCATGTTGTCGTAGCGCTGCGTGTTAGCGGCGCTCAGACCGGTACCGATGTTAGCTTGACCGAAGCCAGCGCCGAACGGATCGATCGAACCGAAGTACTTCGAAGCGATGTTGGTTTGACGACCGAAGTCCAGTTGGCCCCAGCTGTCGCTGGCCAGACCGACGGTGGCTTGACGACCGAACAGACGGCCACCTTGAGCCGAACGGCCGTTGCCCGAATCAAAGCCCGATTCCAGTTGGAAAACAGCGCGCAGGCCGTCACCCAGATCTTCCGAACCACGCAGACCCCAGCGCGAACCGTTTTGGACGCCGTTGATCATGCCGAAGCGGCTGCCGTTGACGGCGTCGCTAACACCGCTGATACGGTTGTAGCCGAGGCCCGTGTCGATGATACCGTACAGGGTGACAGACGTTTCTGCCTGGGCGACACCGGCGAAACCGGCGAGCAGGGCGGCAGCGAGCAGAGTCTTTTTCATTTAAGAAATCTCCGTTGATTTGAGTGACAAGAGCAGCAATCCAGCAAACCAGCCTGCCGCCCCCCTAACTCCGCGAAGGGAAGTTGACGCTATTGCATCAAAAATCGGGGGGACTGGCTATGGTCGGCATCAGAAAAGTGCAGGTTTGCGACAGGCTTGTTGGGAAGTTGCAACATCCCGCTGATGCTTGCCGCGCAACGCTAGGGCTTTCCCTTACCGAACTGCCCGAGCGCGCAACCATGCGACTTTCGGCCCTGCCCCCAATTTTCCGGGCAATTCCAAAACCCATTCGTCACGCTACTTTCTTCGCGGCTCCGGCTGCCATGCAGCGCTAAACCGGAGCGGCCGGGATGATGCCGGCACTGAAGATCATCGTAATCACGTGCGGCGCTAATAACGTTGTTATTAATAAAAATCGTCGATATGATCGTTGGCACCGCATAGCCGCTGAGCGCCATGTCCACCCCTTCCCCTCGTGCCGACCGCAACGAACGCCTGAGCGCCCTGCGCAGGCAGATCATCCTGGACGCCGCGCAGCGCGTGTTTGAACGGGATGGTCTGGAAAAGACGACGATCCGGGCCATCGCCAAAGAGGCTGGTTGCACGACGGGCGCCATTTATCCCTGGTTCGCGGGCAAGGAGGCGCTTTACGGGGAACTGCTGGACGGATCGCTGCAACGGCTGCACGCGCATCTGGCGCAGGCGGGCGATGCTGAGACGCCGCAGTCGGCCGCGCGCGGCGTAATAGGGGCGTTTTTTGCCTACTACGCGCAGCGGCGCACGGATTTTTCGCTGGGGATGTATCTGTTCCAGGGACTGGGCCCGCGGGGGCTCGGCCGGGACATGGACGAAAAGCTCAACGGCCGGTTGCGGCAATGCATCGATCTGATCGGCCAGGCGCTGTCGCGCACAAAAGGCTGGCGGGACGAGACCGTTCAGGCCGAGCAGATGAACGTGTTCACCTATTTGATGGGACTGTTGCTGCTGGTGCACACCCGCCGCCTCAAGTCGCTGGGCCAGCAGGCCGATGCGCTGCTGGACAACTATTGCCACGCCCTGGAACAACGATGACCGCAACCGCCCTCGCCGCCGATGCGCGCGCGCCGCAGATCAGCCTTGCCGACTTTCACGTGCTGCTTGCCGACCAGCATCCGTTCTCGATGCTGCTGGGGATCGATGTGCTGCACATCGGCCACGGCACGGCGCACGCCGTGCTGCCCGCCCGGGACACGCACCAGCGGCTGGGCGGCATTGTTGCCGGACCGATGCTGATGGGACTGGCCGACCTGGCCATGTATGCGGCAGTCGTGGGCGCCACCGGGCAGGCCCACGCGGTCACGGCCAGCCTGACCATCAATTTCCTGCGCAAAAGTCCGGCAGGCGCCATCCATGCGCATGCCCGGCTGCTCAAGGTGGGCAGGCTTTCCGCGGGCGAAGTCGTGCTGACCGGCGAAGGCTCGGACGAGCCGGTCGCGCATATCGTGAGCACGTGGTCGGTGCCCAAGCCATGAGCCCGCGCGTCAGCATCGTCGGCATGGGCAGGATCGGCACGATGGCCGCGCGGCGGCTGCTGGCCGCCGAGCCCGACATTGCGCTGACCCTCTATGACATCGAGGCGGAGCGGTGCGAAGATTTCCGCGGCAACGCGACGCTGGCAACCTCGGCGCGCGAAGCCCTGGCGGAGTCAGACACCATCGTGCTGGCCCTGCCCCGGGAGCGCGAGATCGATCGCACGCTGGAGCGCTTCAGCGACGGACAGGTCACTGCGCCCATTGCCGGCAAGCTGATCATCGATCTGGACCCGCCACCCGCCGACCGGATGCGGCAGCTTGACCGCGCCATCACCTGCGCGGGCGGGCGCTACACCTGCGCGCCAATGCAGGCGCCCGCCGCGGACGGCATCGAGGCGCGCCTACTGGACGCGCTGAACCGTCCTGCCTGACACGTGCAGCCGTTCGACGGCCGCCACGCACAGGACCAGCCATCCCAGGCTGACCGCGAACCCGGCTACGACATCGCTCGCAAAATGCACCTGCAGCAGGATGCGGCTGAGACCGATGGCCATGATGAGCGCGGCCATGAACGCCACGCAGGGCAGACGCCACGCGGGTGGCGCGAATCGCCACATCAGGTAGCAGGCCGTGCCGTACACAGCCATTGCCGCCGACGAGTGGCCGCTGGGGAAGCTCCAGCCGGTCGCCATGGCGTAGCCGTGATCGTGGTCGGGGCGCACGCGCTCGAACGTGTGCTTGAACAGCCAGTTCAGCGCGCCGTTCAGGCCTGTCGCGACCGCGCAGAAGAGCGCGAGCTGCCACGACCCGCGCCATAGCAGCGCAATCGTCATCAACACGGCGACGACCGTGAGCAGGTTGCGGTCACCTAGATACGTGATCCAGGACAGCAACCAAAGCATGGACGTCGACATGGACATGCTGAGCGCATTGGCGAGCGCGCTGTCGAACGCCACGATCGTCCCGCGGCTTTCGACGGCCAGGGCCAGCGCCAGAAACAACGCAAAGGAAATGCCCGCCGTCGCGGCGAAGAGCGCGGCACGGCCGTTGCCGGACAGGCGGCCGTGGCAGCGCATGAAGAGCAGCGCCACGCCGCCCGCGACCAGCGGCAGCGCGACAAACAAAGAGAGGGCATGGGCTGCGGCCCATGCCGCGTAGACATCGGTCATGTATGCGCCATCAAAAAGAAAGGTGCGTGGGGGCCGCGCCCCCTGCTACAACGAGACCAGCGTCTTGTCGACCGGCGCGAAGGCATGCGCGCCCGCCGCGTAATCCCACCGCTCGACGTGGCAGACCTGCTGGCCTTCCTCTTCAGAGCGGGTGATCACGCCCAGCGAGTTGGGCACGGTGCCCCGCACCCGGTGCGAGCAGGTCGTCCCGGCCTGGACGATCCAGCCGGCCGGTCCGGTGGGCGCGGTCAGCGGCAGCACGTAGGGCAAGTGTATGTGACCGCCCAGCACCAGGTCGACACCCGCCTGGGCCCAGGCCGACAGCGCACGCTCCCGGCCGATCAGCAGATTGGACAGGTCCGATTCGACCTTGGCGCGCACCGGGTGGTGCGCCACGACGAGGCGCAACTGGCCCGGCCGAGCCTGGCGCAGCCGCTGGGCGACGCGAGCGATCTGGGCATCGGAGATTTCGCCATCCTTGTGGCGTTTTGGCCGCGTGGTGTTCACCCCGATGGCGAGCACGCCATCGTTTTCGAACACGGGCTCGAGGATCGGGCCCAGCGCGCGCTTGTAGTTGCCGTAGGGATTGAGGGCGCGTGCGAATACGTTGTACAGCGGGATGTCGTGATTGCCGGGCACCGCCAGCACGGGCAGCGCCAGACGCTCGATGAACCGGCGCGCGGCGGCGAACTGGCTGCGGCGCGCACGCTGGGTGATGTCGCCGCTGAGCACCACCAGATCGGGCGACAACTGCCGCGCCAGGTCCAGCACGGCTTCGACGACCGCCTTGCGCTCCGTGCCGAAATGGGTGTCCGACAAATGCAGGATCCGCGTCATGAGCGGTCCAGAAGCTCAGGGTCCGCCGGCACCACCAGGGGCAGGCGATCGCTCGCCACCTTGAATTCAAGCGGCGTGTCCATCCAGGAGATCTCGCCGTCCATCGCCACCTTGACCCGGCGGCGCCCGCGCACACCGACCGTCAGCTTGTCGAAGGCGAAGCTGATGACGTTCTCGGCGTCGCCCATCCGGCTGAGCAAACCGCGCACCAGCAGGCCGTACAGGGCCAGCGTGCCCACCGGCCGCGCCGCCATGGCGATCAGCCGATTGCGGTCGAGCTCGTCGTTCTCGATGCCGATGTGTTCCAGTTGCAGCTTGTTGTTGCCCACGACCAGCGTCGGCGACCGCAGGCTGCGCGACTTGCCCTCGAATTCGAGCTGCAACCCCAGCTGGCGCGGTTGGCGCCAGAGCGTGACCAGGCCTGACCACAGCGCAACCCAGCGCCTGCGCCCGTAGCGTTGCTTGTAGGCCTCGCGGTCTTCGAGCAGTTGCGGATACAGGCCGAGGCTGGCGTTGACGAGAAACAGCCGGCCGTTCAGCAGGCCGACCTGAACGGGCCGGATGGTGCCTTGCAGGAAGCCGCGCAGCGCCACCTCGGTTTCCTGCGAAATGCCGTAGGTGCGGCCGAAGTAGTTGAAGGTGCCTTGCGGCAGGATGCCGAACGGCACGCCTTGTCCCAGCACCGTGGATGCAACGGCATTGAGCGTGCCGTCGCCGCCCGCGGCGATGACGACGCCCTGCTCGTCCTGGGCGCGCTTGACCGCCTGGCGCGCCACGTCCGTCAGCCGCGACGGATCGCCGACCGGCATGAGTTCGTAGCGCCGCCCGGCCTCGTCGAGGATTGTCCGGATGGTGTCCTGCAGGACCTGCGCGTCGCCGCGCCCCGATCCTTTATTGAGGACGATGAATAAGGGTTCTTTTCCCGTGAGGGGTCGAGCCGCTGTTGCCGGGCTCTGCTCGGATGGCGTCATGCGACAAACATACCCTAAGCGGGTAAACCGCCGCAAGACGCCGCACGGCGCACGCTTTGTAAGAAAGCGTGCGCCGTCCGTTCAACGGCCGACGGCGTACGCTTGCATCAGGCGCGGCGTGGCGGCCGCATGCAGCAGTCCGTCCGCGTCACGCGAAGCGGCGGTCAGCCGGCCGACCGACCACTCGGGCAGTTCTTCGATCTGGTGGCCGCGCTGGCGCAGCGCCGCAATGACCTCGGCGCCGAAGCTGGCCTCCAGCGCCAGATGACCGGGTTTGCGGTCGCGCGGGTAGAAGGACGTGGGAAAGTGCATGGTGTGCGACATGGGCAGGTCGATGGCTTCCTGCAGATTCAGGCCGTGGTGCACGTGTCGCAGGAAGAACAGCAGTTGCCATTGTTCCTGCTGGTCGCCGCCCGGCGTGCCGAAGGCCAGGTACGGCTTGCCATCGCGCAGCGCGAGCGACGGGGTCAGCGTGGTGCGCGGGCGCTTGCCCGGCGCCAGCGTGCCGGGCAGGCCTTCTTCCAGCCAGAACATCTGGGCGCGGGTGTTCAGGCCGAAGCCCAATTCCGGAATGACCGGCGAGGACTGGAACCAGCCGCCGGACGGCGTGGCCGAGATCATGTTGCCCCAGCGGTCGATCACGTCCACGTGTGTGGTGTCGCCGCGCTTGGCCGACGCGCGCATATCGGCAAGGGTCGGTTCGTTCGTGGCGCTGCCGGGCGCGGTGACGGGCGACAGGCGCTCGAGCGTGTCCATGACGCGCGCGACCTGCGCCTCGAAGCCGGGCACCTGGCCGGGCAGCAGGTCGTGCGACGCGCCCTCCCCGATCAGTTGGCGGCGTTCGGCGTTGTACGCGTCGGAAAGCAGATGGGCGAGCGGCACGTCGATGAAGGCCGGGTCGCCGTAATAGGCTTCGCGGTCGGCAAAGGCGAGCTTCATGGCCTCGGTCACCCGGTGGATGAATTCGGCGCTGGTGGGACTGACGCCCGCCAGGTCCATGTCTTTCAGGATGGCGAGTGTCTGCAGGAAGACCGGCCCCTGGCTCCAGGCGCCGGCCTTGGCGACCGTGTAGCCGTGATAGTCGTAGGTCAGCGGTTCGTCGTAGCTGGCGGACCAGCCGGCCAGGTCGTCGGCCGTGATGACGCCGCGGTGGGTGGCGCCGCTTTCGTCCATGACGTCGGTGTTGCGGGCGAAGCGGTCGATTTCGTCGGCGATGAAACCACGGTAGAACGCGTCGCGCGCGGCCTCGATCTGGCGCTCGCGGTCGGCGCCGGCGCCCTCGGCGGCTTGCAGCACGCGGGTCCAGGTGCGGGCCAATGCCGGATTGCGGAACAGCTTGCGGGCCTGCGGCACCTGCCCGCCCGGCACGTAGACCTGGGCGGTCGTCGGCCAGTGGGTTTCGAAGAAGTCTTTCAGGCCGGCAATTGTGTTGGAGATGCGCGGCATCAGCGCATGGCCGTGTTCCGCGTAATAGATGGCGGGTTCGAGCACGTCCCGCACGCGCATCGTGCCGTGGTCGCGCAGCAGCAGCATCCAGGCATCGAACGCGCCGGGGATCACGGTGGCGAGCAGGCCGTTGCCGGGAATGAGCTTCAGGCCTTCGGCGCGATATCGTTCCAGCGTGGCCGCGGCGGGCGTGGCGCCCTGCCCGCACAAGACCTGGACCTTGCCGGTGCGGGCCGAATAGAACACGGCCGGCACTTCGCCGGCCGGGCCGACCAGATGGGGTTCGACCACCTGCAGCACGAACGCCGAGGCGACGCAGGCATCGAACGCATTGCCGCCGCGCTCCAGCAGCGACATGCCGGCCGAGCTGGCCAGCCAATGGGTGGACGTCACGACACCGAAGGTGCCGAGGATTTCCGGGCGAGTCGTAAACATGGTGGGTCCTGGTGTTGGGGCGGTGTCAGCGCCGCCCGTGAAGAGGCCCGCATATGCGGGCCCCGAGGCATTACTTTTTCTGTACACCTTTTAGACGGATCAGACCGTCGGGGTACGGGACGAAGCCGTCCACCTTGGCCTGCACCCCGAACGTCCAGGGCAGGTAGAACAAATAGATAATCGGACGCTGGTCCTGCATCGCGGCCAGGACCTGGTCGTACATGGCGCGGCGCTTGGTCGTGTCGGCTTCGGCGCGGGCGTCGTTGAGCAGTTTGTCGACGGCGGGGTCGCAGAATTTGCCGTCGTTCAGGTTGCCCTTGCAGCTCAGGTACTGGTGGATGTTGCCGCTGGGATCGACCCGGCCCGACCAGCCGCTCTGCCCGATCTGGAAGTCGCCGCGGGCCAGCGAGGATTGCAGCGAGGCGAACTCGACCGGGCGCAGCGAGATGTCGAAGCCCGCTTCCGCACCCATGGCCTGCACCAGTTCAAAGACCTGCTGCATGGTGGTGTTATTGCCGAAGGTGATTTCGACCTTCACGCGGTCGTAGCCGGCTTCCTTCAGCAGCGCCTGCGCCTTCTTGGGGTCGCGGCCTGGGCGATCGAAGGATTTGTTGTACGCAAAGCTGGCGGGCGGGAACGGCTGGTGGGCGGGCTGGAACATGCCTTCGCCGATCACCTGGTTCAGGACGTCGCGATCGATGGCCAGATCCAGCGCCTGGCGCACGCGCTTGTCCTTGGCGAGCGGATGGTCGGCGCGCGCGCCGTTGGCCAGGTTCACGGAAATGGACTGAAAGCCCAGGCCCGTGACCGGCGCCAGACGCAGGCTGGCGTCATCCTTGACGGCCTTGGCGTCGCTGGGCGCCACGCGTTCGATGATGTCCAGGTCGCCGGCGCGCAGGTTGTTCAGGCGCACGGTGTTGTCCGGAATCGGCGTATAGACGAGGCGGTCGAAGTGGTAATTGGCCGCATCCCAGTACTTGGGGAATTTCTCGAGCACGATGCGATCGTTCTGCACGCGCTCCTTGAATTGGTACGGGCCCGAGCACACGGGCTTGCCGCCGGGGTCCTTGTCGAAGCTGGCGGGCGAAATCATCATGCCGGCGCGGTCGGACAGCTGCGACAGCAGCGAGGCATCCGGTTCCGACAGGTTCAGCACCACGGTGTGCTCGTCGGGCGCGTCCACGCTGGCAACGGTGGCCAGCTCGCTCTTGCGGTTGCTGTCGGGCAGCGTGCGGGCGCGGTCGAGGTTGGCCTTGACGGCGGCGGCGTTGATGGGGGTGCCATCGTGGAACACGGCATCCGTGCGCAGCTTGAAGGTCAGCGTCTTGTTGTCCGGGCCGACGGTCCAGGATTGGGCAAGCTGCGGCACGATCTTCAGATCGGGGGTGATGTCGACCAGCCTGTCGCACAACGAGGCGAACACGATGCGGCCGACAAAGGTGCGGGCGCGCGCCGGGTCCAGCACGTCCGGGTCGTCCTGCAGCCCGATACGCAGCGTGGACTGGGCGTTCGCCAATCCGGTGGCCAGCATTCCCGCCATGGCCATGGCGAGGCAAAGTTTACGCATGAATGATCTCCGTCGATACCGTCAGGATCTGTCGTCTCGTGCGCGGAGGCACCGCCTGGCTGGGAGCAACAGACCCCGGGACGCGCCGCATCGCCGGGCCCATCCCCCTTGTGCGCACGCTGTTTGTTGTTGGATTCTGCGCCAGGCGCGCGGCGATTGTATAGACCGGCGGGTGACGCGCCGCCCACTATACGCCCGTGGCGGCCGCCTTGCGGACGAAAGGCTCAGGGCAGGCGGCAAGGGGCCGAGAAATCGGCCGACGCGGCGACCGTGTCGCGCAGCATGGCGACCAGCGGCCGGGCGTCGTCGCGCCGGTACTGGAAGGCGTAGGGCAAGGCGGCCAGTTCGGGCTCGCCGTGCAGGACGCGCAGGCTGCCTTCGGCCTGGAGCTTTTCGGCCCAATGACTGGGCAGCAACCCCACGCCCGTGCCCTCGATCAGCAGCCCGACGATGGCGCCCCAGTTGTTGCAGCACAGGCGCTCGCCCGCGGATTCGCGTCCGCCGAGCCAGTCGTCGATGATGCGCGTGGTGCCCGCGCCTTCGGGCAGCGTGACGAGCGGCAGCCGGGCCAGCAAGGCCATCGTCATGCCGGTGTCGGCCGGTTGCAGCACCGAGGGCGCGGCGACCCAGGAGAAGTGCGCCTCGCCGATGGGCGATGACGCAATGCCGGCGCGGGAAGACCGGCCGGCGATCACGGCAAAATCCAGCTCGCCGTCCGCGACGCGCTGTTCCAGCACCTGCCCGATGTCCACGTACGGCTCCAGCACCAGCTCCGGGTAGGCCGCGCGCACGGCGCGTATCAACCCCGGCAGCCAGGTCAGCGCCGTCAGCTCGCCGACGCCGAAGCGGCAACGGCCGCGCAGACCCGGCATTTCGGTCATGGAGGCGCGGATCTGGTCGGCCGTGGCAAGCAGCCCGCGCGCTTGCGGCAGCAGGCGCTGGCCCGCGTCGGTCAGCACGGCCTTGTGGCCGCTGCGGTCAAAGAGCGGCTGGCCCAGCCCCTCTTCCAGTTCCGTGATGCGCTTGGACAGCGAAGACACCGACAGATGCAGCCGCTCGGCCGCCACGGCAAAACTGGCGCAGGTGGCGGCCCAGTAGAAGGCCTCGAGCTGCTTGAGCGTCATGGCCGCTGGCTGACGCGGTAGGCGCAGCGCCGCGCCCCGGCCAGGATGTGTTCTTCGCGGTCGACCTGCACGCCCTCGCCCAGCACCTTGCGGAAGAGTTCCAGCTCGCTGCGGCAGAAGCCCATACAGGCCTTGGCCGCGAAGCAGATGGGGCAATGGTTCTCGATGAAGACGAAATCCGCGCCGTCTTCACGCAGTTCCGCCATGTAGCCCTCGGCGCTGCGCACGTCGACCAGGCGCGCGAGCCGCGTCTTCAAGTCCGGCGCGTCCTGCATCGCCTGCTGGTAGACATTGAGCATGGCGCCTTCGCGCACCTGCACCAGCTTGTCGATGCCGTCATCGCCGAACACCTGGCGCACGGCCGCGATCATCTGCACCGTCATCTCGGCGTGCGTGTCCGGGAAGCGCCCATGGCCGGCCTGGGTCAGGAACCAGATCTGGGTGGGCCGGCCGCGGCCCGCGCTTTGGCTTTCGAAGTCGACCAGCCCGTCGGCATGCAGGCGCGTCATCTGCTGGCGCACCGCCTCGGCCGTCACGTCCATGGCGCGCGCGATGACCGCGATGGATTGCGGTCCGCGCGTCTTCAGGGTCATGAGCACGCGGTCCGCAGGCTGGTGCGGTGTCGCGGCGGCCGGGTGGGACAAGCTGTCAGACATGAGAGGTATCGATGCTCCGGAAGAAGGTTCCTATGGTGCCACGGACGGCTTGCGGTGGTCAGCCGGCGCCGGGCTGGCTTGCCGCCACGGCGTCGGCGGGCTGGGCCTGCCATCCGCCCCCCAGCGCCTTATATAGCGCAATGAGGCGCGTGTAGGACTCGGCTTCGGCGACGGCCACGGCGTCCTGGGCGCGCAAAAGCGTACGCTGCGCGTCCAGCACGGTCAAATAAGGCGTGCTGCCTTCGCGGTAGCGCAGCCGGGCCAGTTCCGCGGCCCGTCCGCTGTGCGCGGCGGCCTGCGCCAGGCTGCCCAGGCGCTGCTGCGTCTGCCCGTACTCGGCCAGGGCCTCCTCCACCTCCTGCACCGCCCGCAGCACCGCCTGCTCGTAGCGCGCCGCCTCGCCTTCCAGGCGCGCCTGGGCGCCGCGCTTGCGGGCCAGCGCCGTAGGCAGATGGAAGGCGGGCCAGCCCGCGTCGGCCGCCACGCTGAACCCGCGGCTAGCCGCCGAGCCGAAGTCCGCGCCGCGTAGCGCAACGAATCCCAGGAATCCGCCCAGGTCGACGCGCGGGTAGAGCTCGGCCGTGGCCACGCCCACGTCGGCATTGGCGGCGGCCAGGTTGCGTTCGGCGGCCAGCACGTCCGGACGCCGCGACAGCAAGGTGCCCACATCGCCGATGGGCAGCCGCGCCGTCAACGGCGCGAGCGGCGTCGCGGCATCCAGCGCACCCAGTTCCACCGGGCGCAGGGCCGCCAGCACCGCGATCCGGTACAGCGCCAGCCGGCGCGCGGTCTCCTGCACAGGGATGCTGGCCTGCACGGTCTCCAGCTCCGCCCGCGCGCTGGCCAGGTCGCCCTCGTCGCCGCGGCCAGCCGACACCATCGCCTGGGTCACGCGCAGGCTGTCCTCTTGGCTGGCGAGGTTGGCGCGCGCCACGGCCAGCCGCTGCTCGGCGCCGCGCAGCTCGAAATAGTTGCGCGCGACCTCGGCCGCCACCACGATGCGCGCCTGCGCCAGGTCGGCCGCCTGCGCCTCGCTGCGGGCAGCCGCGCCCTCGGCCGCGCGGCGCAGCCGGCCAAACAGGTCCAGCTCCCAGGTCGCGTCGAAGCCCGCGCGATAGCTTTCGGCCAGATTGCGCTGGCCGGCGACGCCGGGGTTCGCCTGCGACAGGCTGCGCGCGTAACCGCCGCCCAGGGTCACGGCGGGCAGTTTGTCCAGTTCCTTTTCGTCCAGTACCGCGCGCGATTCGGCAAGGCGCGCCTGGGCGATGCGGATATCCAGGTTGCGGGCGAGCGCCATGTCGATCAGGCGATCGAGCTGCGGGTCCTGCAATTGCTTCCACCAGTCGCGCTGGACCTGGTCGGTGGAAAAGAGCGCCTGTTCGGGGCTGGCCAGGACGACGGGCGCCGGGTTCGGCTGTTGGTAATCCGGCCCGACGGCGCAGCCGGCCAAGGCCAGGGCAACCAGCAGCACGACGGCACTGCGGCTCAGCCGGGGATAGCGGTGCAGCTTATTCATGTTCGATTCCTCAATGCGAGGCCGCGGCGCGCGCGTCCTCGGCGTCAGCCTGCGCCAGTTCACGGGCACGCGGCGTGTCGTTGGCCGCCCGGTGATCGCGGGCAAACACGGTGTAGACGGTGGGCAGCACGAACAACGTGAACAGCGTGCCGACCAGCAGGCCCACCACGATGACCAGCCCCAGGCTGTAGCGGCTGTGCGCGCCGGCGCCGGTGGCGAACAGCAGCGGGATCAGCCCCATGACCATGGCGGCCGTGGTCATCAGGATGGGACGCAGGCGAATGCGGGCGGCCTGCTCCATCGCGGCCCGCCGGTCCAGCCCGTGGCTGACCTGCATTTCGTTGGCAAACTCCACCATCAGGATGCCGTGTTTGCTGATCAGCCCGATCAGCGTCACCAGCCCGATCTGCGTGTAGATGTTGACGGTGGCCATGCCCAGCGCCAACGGAATCAGCGCGCCGCAGATCGACATGGGCACGCTCACCAGGATGATGAACGGATCGCGCAGGCTTTCGTACTGCGCGGCCAGCACCAGGTAGATGACGATGATGGCGAAGATGAAGGTGATCATCAGCGCCGAGCCTTCCTGCGTGAACTGGCGCGCGTCGGACTGCCAGTCGTAGCTGAAGCCTGCCGGCAGCGATTGCGCCTCACGCGTCAGGAACCGCACCGCGTCGCCCATGGTGACGCCCGGCATGGGAATGGCCTGGAACGTGGCGGCGTTCAACTGGTTGAACTGCGTGAGCTTGTTGGGCTCCACGCCCATCGACACCGACACCAGATTGGACAGCGGCACCAGCGCGCCCGAGGCGCTCTTCACGTGGTACTGCGCCAGCGCCTGCGGCGAGATGCGCTGCTCGCGCAAGCTTTGCGGAATGACGTCATACGAACGCCCGTCCATGCCGAAGCGGTTGACGTAGTTTTCGCCCACCAGCACCGCCAGCGTGTCGCCGATGGCCTTCATGGTGACGCCCAGGCTGTTCGCCTTGCTGCGGTCCACCTTCAACTGCACAACCGGATTGTTGTAGTCCAGGTCGCTGTCCACCACCATGAAGAGGCCGCTTTCGCGCGCGGCCTTCTTCAGGCTCTCCATGGCGTCATAGACCACGGCATAGTCCGACGCGCTCATCAGCACCATCTGCACGGGCAGCCCGCCGGTGGAGCCGGGCAAGGACGGCAGCTGGAACGCGAAGATGTTGCTGCCTTCCACGCCATTGGCCATCGCCTGCATGTCGGCCTGGATCTCGTCGGCCGAGCGCTTGCGGTCCTGCCAGTCAACAAAGTTCACGCCGCCGATGCTGTTGGACACGCCGTCGGAACCATTGATCAGCCAGCGTCCGTTCTGCTCGGGCAGCGTCTTCATGACGTCGTCCCACTTCTTGCCGAACTTCTCGACGTAGTCGATGTTGGCCTGCTGCGGCGACTTGATGGCGGTGAGCACCGTGGATTGGTCCTCGACCGGCGCCAGTTCCTGCTGCGCGGCGTTGTACAGGAACGGCAGGCTGGCCAATACGGCCACGGCCAGCACGCCGGTGACCCAGCGATGATGCAGCGACACGTCCAGCACGCGGCCATAGGCGTCGCCCAAGCGGCCGAAGAAGTGTTCCGCCTTGTGGGCCATCCAGCCGTCGGCCACCCGGCCGTTCAAGAGAAACGAGCTCATCACCGGCGACAGCGTCAGCGCGATCACGCCCGACACCACCACCGCCCCCGCCAGCGTGAACGCAAACTCCTTGAAGAGCGAGCCGGTCAGTCCGCCCATCAGCCCGATCGGCGCATAGACCGCCGCCAGCGTGATGGTCATGGCGATCACCGGCCCCGCGACCTCGCGCGCGCCGATCAGCGCCGCGCGCACGGGCGACTTGCCCTCTTCAATATGGCGGTGCACGTTCTCGACCACGACGATGGCGTCGTCCACCACCAGGCCGATGGCCAGCACCATCGCCAGCAACGTCAAGAGGTTCACGCTGAACCCGAACAGGGCCATGATGGCCGCGCCGCCCAGCATCGACAGCGGTATGGTCACCACCGGAATCAGCACCGCGCGCAGCGAGCCCAGGCACAGGAAGATCACCGCCACCACGATGACGATGGCCTCCAGCAGCGTCTGCGTCACGCCGTCGATGGACGCGCTGATGAAGCGGGCCAGCTCGAACGGCACCTGCACGCTGGTGCCGGGCGGCAGGTTCTGCTTGATGTTGGGCAACAGCTCGTTCAGGCGCTTCACGATGACCAGCGGATTGCCGACGGGCGTGGCGTTCAGGCCGAAGTACACGGCCGGTTCGCCGTCCATCAGACCGCTTGAATCCGTGGACGCCGCGCCCAGTTCCACCGTGGCCACGTCGCCCAGCCGGACAATGGCGCCGCCCTCCTGCTTGATGACGAGATCGCGGAATTCGGCCACATTGACGAGATCGGTGTTGACCTGGATGTTGGACACCACGTACAGGCCCTTGGCCTGTCCGGGCGCCGCCTGCACGTTGTTCTGGCGCAGCGCGTCGGCCAATTCGCCGGCGGAAATGCCGCGCGCTGCCATGCGGTCCGGGTCCAGCCACACGCGCATCGCCAGCTTCTGCCCGCCGTACAGCTCGACACTTGCGACGCCGTCGATGGACGAGAGCTGCGGCTGCACCACGCGCGACAGGTAGTCGGTCAGCGCGGCCAGCGACAGATTCGTGCTGGAAAAGCCCACGTAGGCCACGGCCGTCGCCTCGCCCGCGGACTTGACCAGCACCGGATCGTAGACGTCCTGCGGCAGGCGGTACTTGACCTCGTTGACCTTGGCCATCACCTCGGTCATGGCCTTGTTGGAATCGGCGTTCAGCTTCATCCGCACGGTAATCACGCTGCGGCCCTGCGTGGACGACGACGACAGGTAATCGATGCCTTCGACCGTGGCGACGGACTGCGCGATCGGCTGGGTCACGAAGCCCTGCATCAGGTCGGGCGAGGCGCCCGGATACTGCGTGGTGATGGTGATGGTGGTGCTTTCGGTCAGCGGGTACTGCCGGACGGGCAGCCCGCTCAGCGCCTTGATGCCCAGCAGCAGGATAAGCGTGCTGACCACCAGCGCCAGCACGGGGCGGCGCACGAAAAGATCGGTGAACTTCATGGGAGCCTCCGTGCCTTACCGGGCTTGCGCCACGGTCTGCCCTGGCGCGGTCAGCGCGACGGTGTCGTTCGGCAGGATTTCGACGGCGGCGCCGTTATGCAGGCGCAATTGGCCCGACGTGACGACCTGGTCGCCGGCCTTGAGCCCTTCGGTCACCACCACGCGGCCCCGCAGGCGTTCGCCGGTCTTCACATAGGCCTGGCGGACGGTGGGTGCCGCGCCGGCCGTGCCGGATTCCGGCGCGGCCACGACATAGACCGAATCGCCATAGGCGCTGTAGCTCACGGCCGTCTCCGGCACGGTGATGACATTCGGGCGGTCGGGCAGGCTGATCCTGCCCTGCGCATACATGCCGGCGGACAGCGCGCCGTCCGGATTGGCCAGCAGCGCCTGCACGCGGACCGTGCGCGTGCCAGGGTCAACCTGGGGCTCCACGGTCGTGACCTTGCCCTGGAAGGCACGGCCGGCGTGGGCGACCACCGTCACGGCCACCGGCTGGCCCACGCGCAGCGTGCCCAGCGCCTGTTCGGGCAGCGTGAGGTTGGCGTACACGGAGGACGCATCCGTCAGCGACACCAGCGGATCGCCGGCGCGGGCAAACTGGCCCAGGTTCACGCGGCGCACGCCCAGCACCCCATCGAACGGCGCCTTGATGCGTTTCTGGTCGATCAGCGCCTGCACGCGCCGCACGTCGGCAGCGGCCTGCTCATGGTCGGCCTGCGCCTGATCCAGCTGTTCGCGCGTCGCGGCCTGCAGCGGCACCAGCCGGCGCGTGCGGTCCAGCAAGGCCCGCGCGTTGCGCGCCTGGGCTTGCAGCCGCGCCAGCTCGCCCTGCTCGGGCGCGTCATTCAACTGCACGAGCAACTGCCCGGCCTTCACGGACTCGCCCGGCGTGAACAGGATCTGCGCGACACGACCGTCCACCTCTGCGGGCACCAGCACCTGGCGCGTGGCTTCCAGCGAGCCGATGCCGGCAAGGACGACCGGGAAGTCCGCCTGCACCGCGGCGGCCACGGCGACCTTGGCGGGCGGCATCGACCAACCGCCGCCCTGCGTTGCCGCTTTGGATTTCCAGTACATCGCCCCGCCGGCCACCGCCGCCACGGCCAGGGCGACGACCGCCCATGCTCCTGCCTTCACCTTCATTTTTCGCTCACTTTTTATTTAAACAAGAATTTGCTTGGATAATCCACGAATTGCGGTGGTTCGTCAAAGCAGCGAAAGCAATGAAGGGGATAGCGGCGGCCTATGGGCGAAAAAAAGGCCACGCGATGCGCGTGGCCTAAGAAGAAAAATGGAACGGGCGGATCAGCGCAATCGGCTCACCCGCGCACCATGTGCAGGTAATGACGATGCCGCTCGTATTGATCCAGGATGTCACCGATCACCGCGTCGCGGCTCCAGCCCATGATGTCGTAGTCCTGGCCGCCTTCGCGCAGATGGACCTCGGCGCGGAAATACTTGCGCTCGTCTTCGTCGGCCGCCTCGTCTGGCGTCAGGCTGGGCCGCACGAAGGCCTGCGGCTGGACGGCGTAGGAAAAGTCCAGATGTTCGCCGTGCGAGACTTCCAGGATCGCGCCGCCGCCGTCTTCGTCTTCGCGGACCTCTACGGCATAGCCCTGCTTGCGCAATTCATCGGCCACGTCTTCCAGGGCCGGCCGCACCACGTCAGAAATAAAGCGCAGCACGTGGGCGCGGCGCGGCATCATGACCATGTTGCGCAGGCGGCGTTCCCAGGACTGGCCGCCGCGCGCCGGCCGGGAAAGCGTGAGCGACTGGTAGCGGATGCCCCGCTTGGTCGCGTCAAGCTTGAGCGCCTTGAACAGCCCCCATAGCGACAGCAGCAGGATGATCGAGAACGGCAGCGCGCTGGCGATGGTGGCGGTCTGCAGCGCGGTCAGGCCGTCGGCCAGTAGCAGCGCAATAGCCACCGCCCCCATGGATAGCGACCAGAAGATCCGCTGCCACACCGGCGTGCGGTCCGCGCCGCCCGAGGCCAGCAGGTCCACGACCAGCGCCCCCGAGTCGGCGGACGTGACGAAGAACACGGCCACCATTGCAATCGCAAAGACCGATATCACGCTGCTCCAGGGCAATAACTCAAGAAACGCGAAGAGCGCCAGCGAACTGTCCTTATCCACCGCCTGTGCCAGGCCCTGGTCGCCGCCAACGAGGATGTAGTAGATGGCCGTGTCGCCAAACACCGTCATCCAGAACAGCGTGAAGCCGGCGGGCACCAGCAGCACGCCGCAGACGAACTCGCGGATGGTGCGGCCGCGCGAGATGCGGGCAATGAACAGACCCACGAACGGCGACCACGCGATCCACCAGCCCCAATAGAACAGGGTCCAGCCGCCCAGCCAATCGGTCGGCTCGTAGGCGTACAGATTGAAGGTCTTGTTGACGATGTCGGACAGGTAGGCGCCGGTGTTCTGCACAAATGTCTGGAACAGGAACACAGTGGGGCCGGCAATCAGCACGAACAGCAGCAGGATCACGGCCAGCACCATGTTGGCTTCCGACAGGATGCGGATGCCCTTGTCCAGCCCGCTGGCCACCGACATCGTCGCCAGGCTGCAGGTGATGACGATCAGGATGATCTGCGGCACCACGCCGACCGGAATGCCGAACAGGTGATTCAGCCCGCTGTTCATCTGCGCCACGCCCAGGCCCAGCGACGTCGCCACGCCCAGCACGGTGCCGATGATGGCGAAGATGTCGACCGCATGGCCGATCGGGCCATGGATGCGGTTGCCAATCAGCGGATACAGCGCGGACCGCAGGGTCAGCGGCAGCCCGTGACGGAAACTGAAGAACGCGAGCGTCAACGCCACCGCCGCGTAGATCGCCCAGGCGTGCAGGCCCCAATGGAAGAAGGTGATCTTCATGGACTCGCGCGCCGCCTCGACCGTGCCGCCCTCGCCCACCGGCGGCGACACGAAGTGCATGACGGGCTCGGCCACGCCGAAGAACATCAGCCCGATGCCCATGCCGGCGGAGAACAGCATGGCGAACCAGGTGAAATTACGGTAATCGGGCTCGCTGTGGTCCGGGCCCAGCTTGATGTCGCCGTACCGGCTGATCGCCAGGAACGCGACCGAGAGCAGAATGATCGCGACGACCAGGATGTAGAACCAGCTGGCGTTGCTGATGATCCAGGCCTGCATCGCGCCGAAGAGGTCCTGCGCCGCCTTGGGCGCAATGATGGCGAAGGCGACGAGCAGCACGGTGAATAGGGCTGCGGAAAAGAAGACGGGCCGATGGATCGTCGTGCCGGATCGGGATTCCGAAGTCATGGATGCACTCCTTGTGCCCGAGGGTCGCGGAACATGGCGCTGGCCCCCTCAGCACGACCGGTGCACCGCCGGTATTACTATCACGGGCGCACCCAAGCTGACAATCACCTGAGTCAGGAATCGGAAGTTTTCAGATCGGCGCCACGGTCTTATTCGGGCGTTGCGTCGCCGAAGACCACACGGCGGAAGAACCCGGCCAGCACGGCCTCGGTCATCTCGGGCGTGACGGCCTGGGGATCGAAGGCATAGCTGAACTGCATGCCGTCGGACAGAGCCAGGAGGCCCAGCGCAAGCTGCTCGGCCGGCAGCGGCAGCGGTGTGCCGACGAGAGCCGAAAACTGGCGGATGTATTCGGTGGTGGCGGCGCGCAGTTCGCGCAGACAGGCGATGAATCCCACGCGGAAGTCCGGATCGCGCGCGGCCTGCAGCTTGCCTTCCATCCAAAGCAGGAAACAGTCGTTTTCGCGATAGTGCGTGCTGTAGTAATCGAGCACGCGCGCTTCCATCTGTTGCCGGGTCTCGCCGGCTTCGAAGATGGCGCGCATGTCGGCCATGACGTTTTCATGGTCGCGCTTGAGCAGTTGCAGAAACAGTTCGGACTTGCTGCCGAAGTTGCTGTAGAACGCCCCGCGCGTATAGCCCGCCTGCTCGGCGATGTCTTCGACGCTGGCCGCCACGAAACCCTTGGACAGAAAAATCGACTGGGCAGCGTCGAGCAGGCGCTGACGCGTCTGGTCACGGCTCTGCTCTCGGGTTAGGCGCACTTTTGACATGGGCGGAGTTTAGCACCGGCGACGGTTTCAGATTCAACATTGAATCCGGATACACGACTGTATTAGAATCCAGTCCGTATCGAGTCCGACTCGCCCTTTTCCTGCCCTCTTCCGCGCCGCGAGGTGTTTCGTGAATTGTCTTGGCCCGGCCGCGCGTTCCACCGCGCGCCACGCCGCTGCAGATGCAGCGCCGCTACCTCCCGTTTCCCTGCCCCACCGCCGGACACGCCTGATGGCATTGTCTGCCGTGCTTGCCCTGGCTGCCGCCGTGGCCGGCTGCGGCCGCGAGGAGGCGCCCGCCCCGGCGCCGCGTCCCGTGGTCGCCATGCCCGCGCAGGCGGACGAAGCCCTGCCCGCCTGGACGTTGCCCGGCGAAGTCCAGGCCCGCTACAGCACGCCGCTGTCGTTCCGCGTGGGCGGCAAGATCATCGAACGCAAGGTGCGGCTGGGCGACACCGTCGCGCCCGGCCAGGTCCTCGCCAAGCTGGATCCGGCCGACGCGGCCAAGAACGCCGCGGCGGCGCGCGCCTCGCTGTCCGCGGCGCAGCACCAGCTGGACTACGCGCGGCAGCAGTTGGACCGCGACCGCGCCCAGGCACGTGAAAACCTGATTGCCGCGACGCAGCTTGAACAAACCCGCAACGCCTATGCCTCCGCGCTTGCGCAGCGGGACCAGGCCGCGCAGCAGGCGGCGCTGGCGGCCGACCAGCTCAACTACACCACCCTCACGGCCGACCACGCTGGCGTGATCACGGCAGAACAGGCCGACACCGGACAGAACGTGGCGGCGGGCACCCCGGTCTACCAACTGGCCTGGTCGGGCGACATCGACGCACTGTGCGACGTGCCAGAAAGCGTGCTGGCGGGATTGGCGATCGGCCAACGCGCCAGCGTCACGCTGGGTCCGTTGCCCGGTCAGACCTTCACGGCAGTGCTGCGAGAGATTGCGCCGGCCGCCGATCCGCAAAGCCGCACCTACCGCGCCAAGCTCACGCTGGAATCGCCCTCGCCCGACGTCCGGCTGGGCATGACGGCCAACATCAGCTTCGACAACCGCTCGGCCAACGGGCAGACCACCTTTACCGTGCCGGCCACCGCGCTGTTCCATGAAGGCCGGGAGCCCGCGGTGTGGATCGTCAAGCCCGATGCCGACACGCTGGAACTGCGCCGCGTGCAGGTGCTTCGATACGACGCGCGCACCGTCACGCTGTCGCAAGGCCTGCAGGCCGGCGAGCGCGTGGTGTGGCAAGGCGTGCACACGGTGTCGGCCGGCGAGAAGGTTCGCCCGGTGCCGCCGCTGCATCCCGAGGACTTCGCGTCATGAGCGCCCCCGGCCAGGAAGGGGGCAAGCAAGCCAGCCAGGACGCCCATCGCCACGAGGAAGGCCGGTTCAACCTGTCGGCCTGGGCGTTGCGGCATCAACCGCTGGTGATCTTCATCATCACGCTCGTCACGCTGTTCGGCGTGCTGTCGTATTCGCGGCTGGCGCAGTCGGAAGACCCGCCCTTCACCTTCCGTGTCATGGTGATCCAGACCCTGTGGCCGGGCGCCACCGCGCAGCAGGTGCAGGAGCAGGTCACCGACCGCATCGCCAAGAAACTCCAGGAAACCGCCAATACGGACTTTCTGCGCAGCTACTCGCGGCCCGGCGAATCGCTGATCTTCTACACGATGAAGGACTCGGCCCCCGCCAACACGGTGGCCGACCAGTGGTACCAGGTGCGCAAGAAGGTGGGCGACATGCGGGCCACGCTGCCGCAAGGCGTGCAGGGGCCGTTCTTCAATGACGAGTTCGGCGACGTCTACACCAACATCTACACCTTGCAGGGCGACGGCTTTTCGCCGGCGCAGCTGCACGACTACGCGGACAAGCTGCGCACGGTGCTGCTGCGCGTGCCCGGCGTGGCCAAGGTGGATTACTTCGGGGATCAGCCCGAACACATCTACATCGAGATCACGAACACGCAGCTCACCCGGCTGGGCGTCTCGCCGCAACAGATCGCGCAGGCGATCAACAGCCAGAACGCCGTGCAGGGCGCGGGCACGCTGACCACGGCAGACGACCGCATCTTCGTGCGGCCTTCGGGGCAGTTTCCCAACAGCCGGGCGCTGGCGGACACGCTGATCCGCGTGAACGACAAGTCGATCCGGCTGGGCGACATTGCCACCATTCATCGCGGCTATGACGATCCGCCCGCGCAGCAGATGCGGTTCAGCGGAGAAACCGTGCTGGGCATCGGCATCACCATGCAGCCGAATCAGGACGTGGTGCGCCTGGGCAAGTCGCTGGACGCGAAGTTCAAGGAATTGCAGGCCCAACTGCCTGCGGGCCTCACGCTGAAGGAAGTCTCCAGCATGCCCACGGCGGTGTCGCATTCGGTTGACGAATTCCTGCGCTCCGTCGCGGAAGCCGTGGCGATCGTGCTGGCCGTGAGCCTGGTGTCGCTGGGCTTGCGCACGGGCATGGTGGTGGTGATTTCCATCCCCGTGGTGCTGGCCATCACGGCGCTGTTCATGGAGATGTTCGGCATCGGCCTGCACAAGGTGTCGCTGGGCACGCTGGTGCTGGCGCTGGGCCTGCTCGTGGACGACGCCATCATTGCGGTGGAGATGATGTCGGTGAAGCTGGAACAAGGCTGGAACCGCACACGCGCCGCCGCGTTCGCCTACACCAGCACGGCGTTTCCGATGCTGACCGGCACGCTGGTCACCGTGGCGGGCTTTCTGCCGATTGCGCTGGCCAAGTCCGCCACGGGCGAATACACGCGCTCGATCTTCCAGGTGTCCGCCATTGCGCTGATCACCTCGTGGTTCGCGGCCGTGGTGCTGATTCCGTTGCTGGGCTACCGCCTCTTGCCCGAGCGCAAGCGCGAGGCGCATCTGCCGCACGACCACGAACACGACATCTACAACACCCGCTTCTACCAGCGCCTGCGCGGCTGGGTGGCGTGGTGCGTGGACCGCCGCTTTCTGGTGCTGACCGGCACGGTAATTGTTTTTGCCGTGGCCATGGCGGGCTTCAAGTTCGTGCCGCAGCAGTTCTTTCCGAGCTCGGACCGCAGCGAGCTGCTGGTCGACGTGCGGCTGCAGGAAGGCGCGTCGTTTGCGGCGACGCTGCGCCAGGTCGAGCGTCTGGAAAAGGCGATCGAGGGCCGGCCCGAAATCGCGCATTCGGTCAGCTTCGTAGGCACGGGCGCCCCGCGCTTCTACCTGCCACTGGACCAGCAGTTGGCCACGCCCAACTTCGCCCAGCTCGTCATCACGACACACTCGGTGGAAGATCGCGAAAAGCTCGCGCAGTGGATGGAACCAATGCTGCGCAGCGACTTCCCTGCCATCCGCAGCCGCCTGTCGCGGCTGGAGAACGGGCCGCCGGTCGGCTATCAGGTGCAGTTCCGCGTCAGCGGCGACAAGATCCCGGACGTGCGAGCGGTGGCCGAGAAGGTGGCCGCCGAAGTCCGCGCCGACACACGTTCGGCCAACGTGCAGTTCGACTGGGACGAGCCTTCCGAGCGCTCGGTTCGCTTCGAAGTCGACCAGCAGAAGGCGCGCGAACTGGGCATCAGCTCCAGCGACATTTCCGACTTCCTGGCGATGACGCTGTCCGGCTACACCGTGACGCAGTACCGCGAACGCGACAAGCTCATCAACGTCAGCCTGCGCGCCGCGCGCGAAGAGCGCGTCGACCCCGCCCGCCTTGCCACGCTGGCAATGCCCACGGCGAACGGTCCCGTGCCGCTGGGCAGCATCGGCCAGGTGAAGTACGACCTGGAGTACGGCGTCATCTGGGAACGCGACCGCCAACCCACGATCACCGTCCAGGCCGACGTGATTGGCGGCGCGCAAGGCATCGACGTCACGCGCGCCATCGACAAGAAGCTGGACACGCTGCGCGCCGAGCTGCCGGTCGGTTTCCGCATCGAAGTCGGCGGCCCGGTGGAGGAAAGCGCCAAGGGCCAGACCTCCATCAACGCGCAGATGCCGCTGATGGCGGTGGCCGTGCTGACGCTGCTGATGGTGCAGTTGCAAAGCTTCGCCCGCGTGCTGATGGTGGTGCTGACCGCGCCGCTGGGGCTGATCGGCGTGGTGGCCGCCCTGCTGCTGTTCGGCAAGCCCTTCGGCTTTGTCGCGATGCTGGGCGTGATTGCCATGTTCGGCATCATCATGCGCAACTCGGTCATCCTGGTGGACCAGATCGATCAGGACATCAGCGCGGGCCACAAACGCGTGGACGCCATCGTGGGCGCCACGGTCCGGCGCTTCCGGCCGATCACGCTGACGGCGGCCGCCGCCGTGCTGGCGCTGATTCCGCTGTTGCGCAGCAACTTCTTCGGCCCCATGGCGACGGCCCTGATGGGCGGCATCACCAGCGCCACGGTGCTGACGCTGTTCTTCCTGCCGGCCCTGTATGCCGCGTGGTTCCGCGTGAAGCACGACGAGCGCGACGAACCTGAAGGCGTGCCGCCCGGCGCCAACGCGGGCGACACGGTGGAACGAGGAGCCTGACGATGCAACATTCCATCCCTTCCGTGTGCCTGCGATTTGCCGCGCTGCCGCTGGTGCTGGCGTTGGGCGCCTGCGCTTTTGCGCCGGACAGCAGGCCGCCCGCGATGGCCGAACCCGCGCAATACGGGGTCGAGGCCGCCCCTGCCGCCGGCGCCGCCGCGCAGGGCGTGGCGCAGCGCTTCGAACGCGGCGCGCACCCCGTCCCGCAATGGTGGACGCGTTACCAGTCCGACGCGCTGAATGCGCTGGTCGAAGAAGGCCTGGCCAACAGCCCGGACCTGGCCGCCGCCGAACGCAATCTGGCCGGTGCGCGCGAGCAATTGCGCGGACAGGTCAATTCGTCGCTGCTGCCCACGGTGGACGCGGGCGTCAGCGCCACGCGCAACCGTGCGCTGACGATGCCCAACCTGCCGCAGCCCACTGCGCTCTTCAATGTCTTCACAGGTCAGGTGCAGGCCAGCTACAACCTGGACCTCTTTGGCGCGGCGCGCTTTGCCAACACGTCGCTCGCCGCGCAGGTGGAACAGCAGGCCTATCAGCTGGAAGCCGCGCGGCGTTCGCTGGCGGCCAACATCGTCACGGGTGCGATCACCTCGGCCTCGCTGGCCGAACAGGTGGCGCTGACGGAAAAGCAGGTGGTGTTGTTGCGGCAGGTCGCGCGCGATACGCAGCGCCGGTACGAACTGGGCGCGGCGTCGCAGAACGACGCGCTGGACGCGGATCAGGATGCCGCCACGCTGGAGGCATCGCTGCCCGGCCTGCGCGCGCGGTGGCATGCGACGCGTCACGCGCTGGCCGTGCTGCTGGGCCGCAGCCCCGATCAGGCGCCGCCGGATCTGGCCTTCAGCACGATCGCCGTGCCCGATACGGTGCCGGTGGTGGTGCCGTCGGAACTCCTGGCTTCCCGCCCGGACGTGCTGGTTGCCGAGGCGGCGCTGGTGGCAGCCGCGGCGGACGTGGGCCTGGCGACCGCGCAGCTCTTTCCGAGCCTGTCGCTGACGGCTTCCATGGGCAAGGGCGGGTTTGCGTGGGCGGATGCCTTGTCGGGCGCCGGTTCCATCTGGGCCATCGGCGCGTCGCTGACGCAGCCGATCTTCCACGGCGGGCAGTTGCTTGCCGAGCGCAGCGCCGCCAAGGCGCGTTACGAGGCTGCCGTGTTGCAGTACAAGCAAACCGTGCTGACCGCGTTCCGCGACGTGGCCGACACGCTGTCACGGCTGGATGCCGGCGGACAGGCGCTGGCATCAGCCGAAGCCTCACGGCGCTCGGCGGAGCTGTCCTATCAGAACACGGCCAAGCGCGTTCGGCTGGGTGCGCTGGCGCCTTACACCCAGTACGCGTCGGAACAGCATTATGTGGCGGCGCGCCTGCGTGAACTGGAATACGCCAACGCCCGCATGACGGAAACGGCGGCGTTGTTCCAGGCGATGGGCTCGCCGGCCAGCGCCCCGCCGCAGCAGTAGCGGTCGCGGTGGCGGTAGCGGTACGCCACGGCCTTTTCGGCGTGGCGGTCTTCCGGGCGCCCCCGTTGCCCGGTCACGCCCGCCTGCCCGGCGCGCCGGATCCCGCTGCCTGTCAGCCCTTTTTGAACAGGCGCTTGACGAGACTGACCACGCCCAGCACCACCGCGCCGGCGACGATGCCGAACAAGGCATTGAGCAGCGTGGACATCAGCGCGTGAACGACGCCGCCCCCGCCAACCGCCGCAGCGGCGTGTTCGACGGCCGCATGCACCGGCGGGATGCCGTGGGTCAGGATGGCGCCGCCGACCATGAACATCGCGGCCGTGCCCACCACGGACAACGTCTTCATCAGATAAGGCGCGGCGGCCACGATGCGCTCGCCCAGCCAGGCCACGCCGCGCGACGCTTTCTGGCTCAGGTACAAACCCAGGTCATCCAGCTTGACGATGCCGGCGACCAGGCCATAGACGCCCACCGTCATCCCGATGGCAATGATGGACAGCACCGCGACCTGCCGCGTGAAGTCGGCGCCAGCCACCGCGCCCAGGCTGATGACGATGATTTCCGCCGACAGGATGAAGTCGGTGCGCACCGCGCCTTTGATCTTGGCTTTTTCAAACGCCACCATGTCGACCGACTGGTTCTGCAGCGCCTCGGCGCGCGCGGCGTGGTGGCCTTCGGGGGATTCGCCGTGCGACAGGTACTTGTGCGCCAGTTTCTCGACGCCCTCGTAGCAGAGGAATGCGCCGCCCAGCATCAGGAGCGGCGTGATGGCCCAGGGCGCGAACGCGCTGATGAGCAACGCCGCGGGCACCAGGATCAGCTTGTTGATGAAGGAACCCTTGGCCACCGCCCAGACCACGGGAAGCTCGCGGTTGACCGGCACGCCGCTGACCTGCTGGGCATTGAGCGCCAGGTCGTCGCCCAGCACGCCCGCCGTCTTCTTGGCGGCCACCTTCGTCATGACGGAAACGTCATCCAGGATGGTGGCGATATCGTCGAACAACGCGAAGAAACTGCTTCCGGCCATCAAGAACCCCTGTCGCCCTGTAAGGTGTTCCGAGTGTACAGGCGACGGTCGCCGGTTTCATGCAACGGAGATGGCGCTTTTCATTCCTTTTGTGTCCGGATCGGGCCGGTTTGCTACATCGCCTCGATGCGCGGGTAAAGATCGCGATTTTCGCGCTGCATGCGCTCGTGGACGCGGCGCAGCACGGTGTTGGCGTCGTCCCGGAAACCGCGCTCGTCCAGTTCCAGGTTGCGCGCGTTGTTCCAGCGCTTGGCAAAGCCTTCATAGGCGGCGGCGATGGCGTCCATCTCTTCCTGGAATTCCCGCCCCTTGCGCGCCAGTTCGGCGTCGGCGCTGCGCGCCACGGCCGGATACAGCGCCCGGTCCTCGACCGCCAGATGCAGCTTGATGGTGGCGCTCATGGCCACGATGCCCTGGGCGATTTCGGCCGCGTTGCGCGCCACGCCCGCCAGGGCCAGCCTGCGCAGCGTCGCAATGCCTTCCAGGATATCCACGTGCTGCTGCTTGAATTTGTCGATGTTCATACAACCCTTCCCTGCTGATGCCGCGGGGCCGGCGGGCCCCGCCCTTCCTTGCCGCGCCCGTCAGGCAGGCGCGCGCGCGCCTGCGTTTTCAAAGAGGATGTTGTTCTCCAGGTGGATGTGCGCCATCAAGTCTTCCTTGAACTGCCGGATGCCAAGGTACAGCGCGCGCCAGGTATTGCAGGCGGCGCGCGGCAGCGTCACGTTGTTGGTCAGCGCCATCAGGCGTTCGAGCGCGACGCCGTGGTCGTCGTGTTCCATGCGCATCACCATGATCGGCATGGTCGCCATGGCGCCGTGACCGCGGGCCAGCATGGGGAACAGCACCTGTTCCTCTTTCTGCATGTGGCTTTCCAGTTCCTGCTGCATGGTGCGCAGGTGGTCGGCCAGGCCGGTCGGGCAGTCCGGGCTGTCGGCATGCACCTGCTCCACCTTCAGCGCCAGGCGGATGAGTTCCGGGAACTGCTGGCGATGCACCTCGTGGTAGCGCGCCAGGATGTGGTCGACCAGTTCTGCCGGCGAAGCCAGCACCCAGTCGGTTTCGTGTTGCGGATTCTGCGCCAGGGCCTCCAGACGGGCCTCGATTTGCGCAGGGTCCAGCGAACGCTGGGCGGCCGCCTCGGCCAGACTCTTCTTGCCGCCACAGCAGAAGTCCAGATCGAACTCGTGAAACACCTGCGTGGCGCCGGGAATGCTGCGGGCCAACTGGCCCAGGGATTGCTCAACCATGCTCATCGCGTCTCTCCAAAGATCATTGCGGTGCTTCTCTACTTGCGAAATCCGTGCCAGGAAAAACTTGCGATTTATCAACCACCTGCGATTTAAAGGGTAGATATCACCCTTCAACAGGAGGGTTCTATTCACCTTGCAACGGTAGAATTCACCCCATGCAAAATCTCCTGCTTGCGGACCTGGTCGCCGACCTGCCGCCCGCCATCCGGCTTCAGCGACTGGTCTCCAGCCTTCGCACCCATTTCCGATGCGGCGCGGTCGCACTCTTGCAGCTTGAAGAGGACCATCTGCGCCCCATCGCGGTGGACGGCCTGACCCAGGACGCACTGGGCCGCCGCTTCGCCGTGCAGCAGCATCCGCGGCTGGCGGCCATCCTGGGGCGGCGCGGCGTCACCTGCTTTCACCACGACAGCACGCTGCCGGATCCCTATGACGGACTCATCAATGGCATGGCGGGCGAACCGCTGCCGGTGCACGACTGCATGGGCACCAGCCTGCACATCGAGGGCAAGACCTGGGGCGTGCTGACGCTGGACGCGCTGGAGGTCGGCACGTTCGACATGGAGGCGCAGGCCGACCTGCGCGATTACATTGTGCTGCTCGAAGCCGCGCTGCGCACCACCCGCCTGGAGGCCGAGATCCGCGCCCTGCGCGTGGCGCGCGGGCAGGCGCCGGCGGACAGCGCCGCTCCGGCCAGCAGCGACATCCTGGGCCAAAGCGAATCCATCGGCCGGCTGCTGCACGAGATCGAAGTCGTGGCCGATTCAGAGCTGCCCATCCTGCTGCTGGGCGAGACCGGTGTGGGCAAGGAGCTGTTCGCGCATCGCGTGCACGGGTTGTCGCGCCGCCGCGACCGGCCGCTGGTGCACGTAAACTGCGCCGCGCTGCCCGAATCGCTGGCCGAAAGCGAGTTGTTTGGCCACGCCAAGGGCGCATTCTCCGGCGCCGTCGCTGACCGCCCCGGCCGCTTCGAAGCCGCCAATGGCGGCACCCTGTTCCTGGACGAAGTCGGCGAACTGCCGCTGCTGGTGCAGGCCAAGCTGCTGCGCACCCTGCAGAACGGCGAGATCCAGCGGCTGGGCGACGACCGCCCGCGCACCGTGGACGTGCGCATCGTGGCGGCCACCAACCGCAGCCTGCGCGACCTGGTCCGCGCGGGCGACTTCCGCGCCGACCTCTATCATCGGCTGTCGGTCTATCCCATCCCCATCCCGCCCCTGCGCGACCGCGGCAACGACATCCTGCTGCTGGCCGGACGCTATCTGGAACTGAACCGTGCGCGGCTCGGTCTGCGCAGCCTGCGGCTGTCGCCCGAGGCCGAGGAAATGATGCGCCGCTACCGCTGGCCGGGCAACGTGCGCGAACTGGAACACGTCATCAGCCGCGCGGCCATCAAGGCCGTCAGCCACGGCGCCAGCCGCAACGAGATCGTCACGCTGGGGGCCAAGCTGCTGGATTTGTCCGATGGCGACATGCCGGCGTCGCTGGAGGATGATGCGGCCGAGACGCCCGATGCAAGCGCACCCTTGCAATCGCTGCGGGACGCGGTGGACGCCTGCCAGCGTCATGTCATCCGGCGGGCGCTGGATGCCAATCAAGGCAACTGGGCAGTGGCCGCGAGGGCGCTGGATGTGGATCCGAGCAACCTGCACAAGCTTGCAAGGCGGCTGGGCCTGAAGGCGTGAGGCGCATTACCGTAAAGTTGTGCGGCAACCGGCGTGCTGATCAGAAAGCCCCTTCAGACGCCATTTCCCGCCATCGCCACACTTAACCAGCGCTGCCCTACATGAAACGGGGCCGCCCCACATCACGAGGGCGGCCCCAACTGGTTATTGCACCGTTCACGGGCAGCGATCCGCGCTACCTCGCGGCTCGCATCGCGCCGTCAATCTGCCCGGGAATGCGCATCCACCATCAAGCGGCCATGGGTGATCGCCGCATCGACCGCCATGCCGGGCGTGGCGACGAACCCGCCGGAGACGAAAAGCGGCACGGCATGCGGCTCGCTGAGCCGATCATGATTGCCCGCCAATTCCACGGCCACGGTTGCCGTAAAAGCCGGCCGGCGCGCGTTCCCGATTGCAACCCGGGAGACGCTCGCGGTGAGCCGATAGCCCTTGTAGACCATATTGTTCTGAAACATGGAACCTCCAATGTCTGACCGAAAAGCCTTGCGGCCGCCGGTCACAATGCGCGGATCTGCGTCGCGTGAGGGCCCTTGGCGCCTTGCGCGGTCACATAGCTGACACGCTGATTTTCAACAAGCACCTTGTGGCCGTCGCTGACGATCTCGGAGAAGTGCGCAAATATGTCCTTGCCGCCGTCCTCGGGCATGATGAAGCCAAACCCCTTGGCATCGTTGAACCACTTCACGATTTCGGTTTCCATTGATGCTTTCCTTTGAATGCGGGTAATCCCGCGACATGAGGCCAGTCAAGGAAAGGATCGCGAACAATGAGGCGCCCCACGAAGGGTGCAAGACCGGACGAAAATCACGATGCTCGAAAAGACTCCAGGCCACTATGGGCGGCGCGCGGGGCGAAGTCAACGCGCTTTGTGCTTAATGAGTAACCAATTAAACCTCGATCGGAATTCCGGCCTGCGTCACCGGGCCGCGGCAAGCGACGTCATCGGATATCCTCCCGGCTCAATCAAAACTGGACCGGCCGATGAAAACCGCCACCGAGATTCTTGACGCCTATGAGCGCCTGGGCTGGAAGAACAACGACCCCATGGCGCAAATGCTGCAATTGCGGCGGGATGCGCCCGCCGCGTTGGCCGATCTGGTCCTGCAGGCGCTGGACCGGCCGATCAAGCACGCCACCTTCATTGACGCCGCGCTCGACCTGATGGACGACGCGGCCTACGTGGCCACGGTTGGCGAAGTCTGGCGGCGCGGCGCGGATTCCGAACTGGCACGCGCGGTCCTGGATTCCGCAGCGGTCCAGCACCCTGAAGCCTTTGCCCAAGACTGGGAGAGGCTGCTGACAGCCGTGCAAGACGACGACGGCGGGCCGGAATACGCGGCCGATCTCGCATGGCGCGCTCTTGACGACGCCACGCTGCTCGACTGGCTGCACCGGCTGGACGACGACCTCGCCGAAGGCAGTCCAGGACGCGCGCGCGCCGTCGCGTTGCTGCGGTCGCGCCGGCCGCAGACGGTGTACGCAGCCTGGCGTCGCCTGTTTCCCGAGGCCGACGCCCCAGGTGGCGCATCGTGGTTGCAGCAAACGGGCTATGCGGAACACGGAGGGGGCTTGCGCGCGTTGCACGGCGAACAGCCGCTGCACATCGGCTTTAGCGCTGCGCAAAGAAAATCCATGCTGGCGCAACAGCCGGCATGGCGGCGCGAGGTGCAGCGCGCGCATCCCACCTGGAACCCCGAATCAACGGATTGTGTGCAAGCGCGCATGGGCGGCACGTCGGCAAGCCGCTGCGGCTTGTGCCACAGCCCTTTGCACCGGCTGCTGGCGATTCAGGATGCCGCCGCAGCAGGTATCGATAGTCACAGCGCCATCGAATTCTCGACCTGCCTGTCGTGCCAGGGTTGGGAAACCGACGGCGCCCTTTTCTTTCGCCACGCCGAGGACGGCGCGCCGCTTATGCACCCCAGCCAGCAGCGCGACGCCCCCTTGAAGCCGGACTTCGTCGCGAGTCCGCTGCTGGAAGCCGACGTGACGCTGTTCAAGGCGCCGGCGCGCTGGCATTGGCAAGACTGGGGCGAGTCCAATGGCCGCCAGAACCTCAGCCGGGTCGGCGGCGCGCCGAGCTGGGTGCAATCCGCCGACTACCCGGCGTGTCCCGACTGCGGCGAGGACATGCCTCTGGCCATGCAGTTGGACTCAGGCCTGCCGCAAGAGGACGGCGGTGAATGGCTGTGGGGCAGCGGAGGCTGCAACTACACCTTCTGGTGCGCCGCCTGCCGCGTCAGCGGGCACCTTTGGCAGTGCACCTGACGCGGCGCTGGGCTGGGTCGGTATTTCGCTGAAGCGGCCGCGCCAGCGTGCGGCGAACGCCAGGTTGACGCACCCGCGCGGGTCAGCCCTTGGGCATCTCTCGCTTCAGGCAGGCGTTGACCACGTCGGACACGCCCTTGCCCAGCCTTTCCATGTCCGGCGTCGAACTCTTGGTGGACAGAAGCTGGTCCAGTTGCTTGAACTCCTCGTACGGCACGGACTTCTGCAAGCCATCGACCACGCAGTTGCAGTAACTAGCGGCGACGGATTCAGCCTTGGGCGTGACCGAGACCTTGGACTTGAAGCCCGCGACGCAAGAACTGTAGGTCTCGCGCTGAACTTCGGGCGGATAGGCGTCCTTCTTGCCGCAAGCGGCTAGCACCACCAGCGACATCAGCCCCAAACCGGCCGCGACATACAAAGACTTCCTTGCCATGGACGCTCGCTCCTCATGCGATGAAACCGGCACATTGTGGCACGGCAGGCGCCACGAACAGCAAGCGTATCGAGACCTTCATCGCCGACTTCCTGAAAAGCCATTGCCGCTAGCCTGCGCGGGCCAGACGCCCCACATCAGCTCATGTACACGCCGCCATTGATGGCGTAATTGGCGCCGGTGACAAACGCAGCCTCGTCCGAGGCCAGCCATACGCACAACCCGGCCAGGTCCTGCGCGGTGCCCAGCCTGCCCACCGGCACGCTTTCCACGATGCGGTCCAGCAGCGCCGGCGGGAACGCGCGGACCGTGTCGTCGGCGATGAAGCCCGGCGACACCAGGTTCACCGTCACGCCGCGCGCCGCCACTTCCTGCGCGAGCGAGCGCGTGAAACCAATGACTGCACCCTTGGCGGTCGCAAAGTTGATCTGGCCGATCTGGCCTTTCTCGGCTGCCACTGATCCGATGTTGATGATGCGCCCCCAGCCGCGGTCCGCCATGCTGTCGACGACCTGCTTGGTGCTGTTGAAGAGCGTATCCAGATTGCTGCGCAGGACGGCCGACCAGTCGGCGTGGCTCATCTGCCGAAAACGCATGTCCAGCATGGAGCCGGCGTTGTTGACCAGCACGTCGATCTGGCCGACCTCGCGCCGGACCTTGGCAAAGGCCGCCTCGGTCGACGCCCAGTCGGTGGCGTCGCCTTCCGAGG
Source organism: Achromobacter animicus (assembly GCF_040775605.1). Lineage (NCBI taxonomy): Bacteria > Pseudomonadati > Pseudomonadota > Betaproteobacteria > Burkholderiales > Alcaligenaceae > Achromobacter > Achromobacter animicus. Next base: position 1,344,381 of record NZ_JAYGJK010000001.1, on the reverse strand, counting down.
CGATGAAGTCGTAGCCCAGCGACTTCTGTTCCTTCAGCCAGTGGTCCTTGCGGGACGAGCGCGGACCGCAGCCGGCGACCACGCGATGGCCGGCGCGATGCAGCGCCTGGCAGATCGCGGTGCCGGTGTGTCCCATGCCGCTGGTGACGTAAGCGATGCGCAAAGCCATGATGCTTCCTTTCAAAGTCATGCGGCTGGCGCCGCGGGGAATCAGGCGGCCGCGCCCACCAGGGGGAACAGGCCGAACGCCAGGGCGGCCGCCAGCATCACCATGCAGACCATCGTGGCCCACTTCAGCGCATAACGCTGGTGGTCGCCGAACTCCACGCCGGCCAGGCCGACGAGCAAGTAGGTGGACGGCACGAGCGGGCTGAGCAGATGGACCGGCTGGCCGATCAGCGAGGCGCGCGCCATCTCGACGGGCGTGATGCCGTAGCCTTGCGCGGCTTCGCTCAGGATGGGCAGCACGCCGAAGTAGAAGGCGTCGTTCGACATGAAGAATGTGAACGGCAGGCTGACCAGCGCGGTGATGCCCGCCAGATACGGTCCCAGCGCGTCGGGAATGACGGCGAGCAGGCTGCGCGACATGGCTTCGACCATGCCGGTGCCGGACAGGATGCCGGTGAAGATGCCCGCCGCGAAGATCAGCGACACCACCGACAGCACGTTGCCGGCATGCTGCGCCACGCGGCGGCGCTGCTCGGCTAGGTTCGGATAATTGATGATCAGCGCAATCGCGAAGGCGATCATGAACAGCACGGGCAGCGGCAGCACGCCCAGCACCAGGCTCACCATCAGCGCCAGCGTCAGGCCGGCGTTCACCCACAGCAACTTGGGACGGCGCAGGTCGTGGTCGACCTCGATCTCGGGCAGGTTCTTCGGACCATCTTCGTCGTAGCCGGCATGCAGCGACGCGCCCTCCGGCAGCGCCAGCACGCCCAGGCGGCGGCGCTCGCGCAGGCCCAGGAAGAACGCCAGGATCAGGATCGCCACGATGGACACGCCCATCACCGGCACCAGCGGCACGAAGATGTCGCCCGCGTCCACGTGCAGGGCGCTGGCGGCCCGCGCCGTGGGTCCGCCCCACGGCGTCAGATTCATGACGCCGCTGGCCAGCATCGCCAGGCAGGTCATGGACAGCGCGTTCATCTTCAGGCGGCGGTACAGCGGCAGCATCGACGCCACCACGATCATGTAGGTAGTGGAACCGTCGCCGTCCAGCGAGATCACCAGCGCCAGCACGGTCGTGCCCACCACGATCTTCAGCGGATCGCCCTTCACCGCGCGCAGGATGCGGCCGACGATGGGGTCGAACAGGCCCGCATCGATCATCACGCCGAAATACAGGATGGCGAACATCAGCATCACGCCGGTCGGCGCGATCTTGCGGATGCCGTCCAGCATCATCTTGTCGATGCCCGCGCCAAAACCGCCCAGCAGCGCAAAGATAATGGGGACAAGGATGAGGGCGACAAGCGGCGACAGGCGCTTGGTCATGATCAGCGTCATGAACGTGATCACCATGCCGAAGCCAAGCAGGGTCAGAAGCATGAGGGTTATCTCCAGCTAGTCGTTGTTATGTGTGCCTGCCTCCGGCTGGGGAAGCGGGTACGCAAGACTAGGAAGAAAAGCTGTCTGGAACCTGTCGTTTCTGTTGGCCGCGGCGAGACATTCGCCGCTTGGGAAGTCCTTTTCCCGCCGGGCCGCCCCAAGGGAAAAGCGCCCCCTCGGGGGGCAGCTAGCGTGCGAAGCGCGCGCGGCGTGGGGGCTGTCCATCATGCGACAATCGGCTTTATGCGCATCCTGGTAATCGAAGACGATGAGGATTTGTCCGACGCACTCGTGCGCCGGTTGCGCCGTCTCGGCCATGCCGTCGACAGCCAGAACGATGGCCTGAACGCCGACGGCGTGCTGCAGTACGAGACCTTCGATCTCGTCATCCTGGACATCGGCCTGCCGCGCATGTCGGGCTTTGACATCCTGCACCGGCTGCGCGATCGCGGCAGCAAGACGCCCGTCCTGGCGCTGACCGCGCGCATCGACATCGAAGACCGCGTGCACGCCCTGGATACCGGCGCGGACGACTACTTGGCCAAGCCCTTCGATTTCCGTGAACTGGAAGCCCGCTGCCGCGCGCTGCTGCGCCGTCCCAGCCCGCAAGCCACCGGCATCCTGCGGTTTGGCGACCTGGTCATCGACAGCGCGGCGCGGCAGGTCACGCTGGCCGGCCGGCGCGTCGACCTGCCCAAGCGTGAATTCAGCCTGCTTGAGATTTTGCTGGCCGGCATGAACCGCGCCGTCAGCAAGTCGGAGATCGCAAACAAGCTGTTCGCGTTTGACGACGACGCCGCGCCCAACGCCATCGAGGTCTACATCGCCCGGCTGCGCCGCAAGCTGGAAGGCTCGCCGCTGCGCATCGAGACGCAGCGCGGCACCGGCTACCTGCTGACGGCGGCCGACGGCGCGGACGGCGAGTCCTCGGCCCCGCCGCTTCCGTAGCGGCCCGCCACGCCATGAACCTGCCGCGTTCCGAGCAGCCTCGCCGCATTTCCGTGCGCCGCCGGCTGCTGACCGTGCTCGGCGCGCTGTTCGCGGTGGGACTGGGCGCGATCTACCTGCTGGTGCGCGGCTATGCGCACCAGACCGCCGACACCACGTACGACCAGCTGCTGCGCGCGTCCGTACTGTCCATGGCCGACAGCCTGCAGCTCGTGCAGGGAGAGTGGCAGATGGACATGCCCTACGCGGCGCTTGCGCTGCTGGAACAGGCGCCGCGCGACCGCGTGTTCTACCGGGTGGCCTCGGCGCGCGGGACGCTTATCTCGGGGTACCGTGACCTGCCCGCGCCGCCCGCGCGCGGCAACGCCGACGCCAGCACGCCGCAGCTCTATGCAACCGAATACCAGGGCGAACCGGTGCGCGTCGCCTGGATGGAACGCAAGGTGGCCGGCCCGCAAGAGACCGAGACCGCGATCATCCAGGTCGCCCAGACGCGCGAGGCGCGCAACGCGCTGGCCGACCGCATCCTGTGGCAAGGCACGCTGGCGTTGATCGGTTTTACCGCCGCCGCGCTGGCGCTGGCGTATTGGGGATTGCAGCGGTCGCTGTCGCCCATCCAGCGGATTGAGCGCGAACTGGCCGGCCGCACCGCATCGGACCTGCATCCCATCGCTGCGCCGGTGCCCGAGGAACTGGACATGCTGGTGCACTCGCTGGATGGCTTCATGGGCCGGCTGTCGGAAAACCTGGACACCCTGCGCCTGTTCATCGCCGAGGCCGCGCACCAGCTGCGCACCCCGCTGGCCGCGCTGCACGCGCAGATGGAGCTTGCACTGGACGAGGACGATCCGGCCGAGCAGCGGCGCAGCCTGCTGGCCGTGCTGCGCAACGCCGAAAAGCTGTCGCGCCTGGTCAACCAGCTGCTCAGCGACGCCAGCGTCATCCATCGCAGCAACGTCCGGCAGTTCCAGCCCGTCGACGTGGCCGAGCTGCTGAGCCAGGCCGTGTACGACACCGTCCCGCAGGCGGACCCGCAGCCTGATGTCCGGCTGCATCTGCCGTCCGCCAACGGCGGCAATCCGCCGCGCGTCATGGGCGACAACCTGATGCTGCGCGAGGCCTTCAAGAACCTCATCGACAACGCCTTGCGGCACGGCGCCAATGACGACGGCCACATCGACGTGCGGCTGGATCCGCACGACGGCGGCTGGCGCGTCACGGTGTCCGATCAGGGGCCGGGGATTCCGCCGGCCCTGGCCAACACGGCCTTCGAACGGTTTGCGCGCGGCCCCAATCCCCGCTCGCCAGGCGCCGGCCTGGGTCTGTCCATCATCAAGCGCGTCGTCGACATCCACGGCGGCACGCTCAGCCTGAGCAACCGCGTGGGCGGCGGGCTGGACGCCGTCATCACGTTGCCCGCGACCGCTTTGCCCGCGAAAGCCGATCATGCATGACGCCCGCTCCATCCTGCGCGGCCTGGCCGCAATCGCCGCGTTGACGCTGTCCGCGATCAGCCACGCCGCCGAAATGAGCGGCAGCGGCCTCACGCTGGGACCGGCCGACAGCAGCAACGTGCTGGTCGTGCACGCGTCCAACAGCGTGCAGGTGTTTCGCGGCGTGCTGGAAGACTTCAGCAGGTTGAACCCATCTGTCCGGCTGGAATACACCGAGCTGTCGACGCAGGATCTCTACAGCGACACCGTGGCCCGCGCTGCCACGGCGCCCGGCGTCCCGTCAGGGCCGGACATCGTCATCAGCAGCGCCATGGACCTGCAAACCAAGCTGGTCAACGACGGCTACGCGCGCGTGCACATATCGCCGCAGACGCGCGCCCTGCCCGGCTGGGCCAACTGGCGCGATGAGGTCTTCAGCATCGGCACCGACCCCATCGTGATGGTCTACAACACGCGCAAGCTCGATGCCGCGCGCGTGCCGCACACCCGCCGCGAACTGCTGTCGCTGCTGCAGGCGCCCGACCAGCCGCTCGCCGGCCGCATCTCCACCTACGACGTGCAGGGCAGCGGCATCGGCTATCTGGCGGCTACGCAGGACACGCGGCTGGACAGCATGGCGGGCGCGCTGCTTGGCGCCTTCGGCCGCAACGGCGTGTCCATCCACGAGTCCACCGAACACGCGCTGGACAAGCTGGAAAGCGGCGACGTCACGTTGGCCTACAACCTGCTGGAGTCCTATACCCGGCACCGCATGGACAACGGCGCGCCGCTCGCCATCATCTACCCGCAGGACTACACGCTGATGCTGTCGCGCTCGGCCATCATTCCGAAGCAAGCGCCGCGCGGCGACCTGGGCGCGCTGTTCCTGGACTATCTGCTGTCGGCGCGCGGGCAGGATGCGCTGGCACGCGAGTCCGGCATGCGGCCGGTCAGCGCATCGGTCGTGCCCGCAGCCGGCGTGCGGCCCGTGGCATTGGGCGTCGGCCTGCTGGTGTATCTGGACCCGCTGAAAAAGCGCCACTTCCTGGACCTGTGGCGCGCGGCGATCTTTCCGCCGCGCTGACCCCGCACACGCATTGCGCCTAGCGCAGCGCCACGCTCATGCCGCCGTCGGCCATCACCACCGCGCCCACGATGTAGCTGGCTTTGTCCGATGCCAGGAACGCAATCACCTCCGCGATCTCGCGCGGCTCGGCCGCCCGCCGGATCGGCGCATTCTTGCCGTGCTCGGCCAGGAAGCCGGGACCGTCCTCATGGATGTGGTTGGTGATGTTGGTGACCACGTCGCCCGACCCCACGGCGTTCACACGGATACCGTGCTCGATGGCCTCCAGCGACAACGCGCGCGTCAGCTGCGCCAGCGCGCCTTTGGACGCCGCGTAGGCCGCAATGGTCGGAAAGGCCTGGTAGCAGGCGTACGAGCCGACGTTCACGATCGCGCCGCGGCGCGCCGGCACCATCACGCGCATCGCTTCACGGGAAAACAGGAAGGCGCCCGTGGCGTTCACGGCAAGAATGCCTTCCCAGTCGTCCAGCGTCATGTCGATCACCGGCTTGTTGATGATGACGCCCGCGTTGTTCACCAGGATGTCCAGCCTGCCGAAGCAGTCCATCGCGGTCTTGACCGCCTTTTCGGCGCTGTCTTCCCGCGAGATATCGGCCACCAGGGGCTCGACGCCGGGCCGCACCAGCGCGCGCACGGCCTCGTCCCGGTCCACCGCCACGACGCGGGCGCCCTGCGCGTGCAGGAGTTCCAGGGTGGCCAAGCCGATGCCGCTGGCGGCGCCGGTCACGATGGCCGTCCGGCCGGAAAAGGGTTGGTCTGAAACGGGTTGGTCAGAAATAGTCGTTGCCGTCATGGTTCGATTCCTTATGGTTGTAGGTTCAATGCGGGCTGGCCGTCGGGCGCACCACCACTTCGCTGACGTCCACGTCGTCAGGCTGATCGATGGCGTAGGCAATGGCGCGGGCGATGGCGTCCGGGTGCAGGGCCACGCGGCGGAACGACTGCATCGCCACGCGCGCGGTGTCGTCGGTAATCGTGTCGGCCAGCTCCGATTCAACGACGCCGGGGCAGACCACCGTCACGCGAATCTTGTTGGTCTCCTGGCGCAAGCCGTCCGAGATCGCGCGCACCGCAAACTTGGTCGCGCAGTACACCGCCGCCGTCGGCGACACGGCGAGTCCGCCGATGGAAGACACGTTGATCACCTGTCCGTGCCCCTGGCGCTCCATGCCCGGCAACACGGCGGCGATGCCGTGCAGCACGCCGCGGATGTTCACGTCGATCATCCGGTCCCACTCGTTCACCTTCAGAGAATTCAGCGGCGACAGCGGCATCACGCCCGCGTTGTTGACGATCACGTCCACCTGCCCGTAGGCCGCCTCGGCGCCGCGCACGAAGTCCCGCATGTCCTCGGCCGACGTGACGTCCAGCGCGCGAAACGCTGCCGTACCGCCGTTTGCCCGAATCTCTTGGACCAGTGTTTCCAGCCGGTCCGTGCGGCGCGCCCCGACGTACACGCGGTGGCCCTGCGCGGCCAGCAGCCGCGCCGTGGCCTCGCCGATGCCGCTGCTGGCGCCAGTGATCAGCACCACTTTGGATTGCCGGTTCTGTGTTGCAGTCATGGTCATTTCTCCAAGTCGTTGACGTGACTGAAATGCTAAGGATTGCGGCGCCGCGCGCGAATACCTGCGTCTATCGCACCCTTGCCCATTCCTATCGTCGGCCCTGTTCCGCCCCGATGGGCGCCGGTAGAATGTCCCCCACCGGAACCGAACCACGGATGCCCCATGACGCTGCCGTCCAATCCGCTGTCGCGCGAAATGATTGCCCTCATCGATCGCCTGGCGCCCAACGAGGGCTACAGCCTGTCCGCGCTGGACGGCGTGCGCTTCATGCGCTCGGACCGGCCGCTGGGCCGAACGCCGGTGCTTTACGAGCCCGGCATCGTCATCGTGTGCCAGGGCCGCAAGCTCGGCTTTCTGGGCGACGAGACCTACGTCTACGACGCGCAGCACTTTCTGGTGCTGTCCGTGCCCCTGCCCTTTTCCACGGAAACGCAGGCCAGCAAGGAAGAACCCATGCTCGCGGTGTCCATCCGGATGGATCTGGCGACCGTGGCCGATCTGGTGGTGGCGATCGATAACCGCTCGGGCGAAGGTCCCGAAGCCGCAGCGGGCGCCCACAACGGCGACGCGCCGCTCGGCATCGCCTCGACCCCCCTGTCCCATGAACTGGCCGACGCCACCGTGCGCCTCTTGCGCGCGCTGTGCCATCCGCTCGATGCCGAGATCCTCGGCCCGGCGCTGGTGCGCGAAATCTGCTTTCGCGTCCTGAGCGGCGAACAGGGCGGCGCCTTGCGCGCCGCCCTGGCGCATCCGGGCCGCTTCGGCCGCGTTGCCCGCGCGCTGCGCCGCATTCATACCGACTATTCCCAGCCGCTGGACGTCACACACCTGGCGCAGGAAGCCGGCATGAGCGTCCCCGCGTTTCACGTCAATTTCAAGGCGGTGACGCAGACCTCGCCCATTCAGTACATCAAGTCCACGCGGCTGCATCAGGCCAGGCTCATGATGATCCGCGACGGCCTGACCGCCGCGTCGGCCTCGGCCCGCGTCGGCTACGAAAGCGCATCGCAATTCAGCCGCGAGTTCAAGCGATTCTTTGGCCGCACGCCTGTGGAGGAAGTGCGCGATATGAAGGCGTCGTTTGCGCTGTCGCCCGCGGCCGCCATCGGCGATTTCGCGTCCCGGCACTGACGCGGGCGCGGCGCCTCATCGTGTAGCATTCGGCGCACCTGTTGCCACCCTCACGAATCACGATGTCCCACGAGTCCCGCGCCATTGGCCTGCATCACAAGACCGCCCAGCAGATCCAGGATGAAACGCTTGCCGCCATTCATGGCTGGTTCGACAAGCTGGAAGCGCGCGACGACATCGACGCGATCGTGGCCCGCACACCGCTGCAGGCCGGCATCCACAGCGAGATCCTGCTGGAGTACGAGCCCTCGCGCATCATGTTCGACGTCATGCCCAGCTGGGAGCCCGGCGACGAAGACGGCCTGCGCGCCGAGGGCCGTAACGGCCCGCTCAGTCCCGATTCCGTCCACGAATCGCTGGCGCCCGTGCTGCGCGAGACCGTGCTTGAACGCATCGCCCGGCTTGCCGGCAAACCGCACCTGGACCACCACTTCCGCTTTCGCGCGCAGTTCCCCACCACCGAGGGCCGGCTGCGCCTGACGCTGGTGGACCACACCGACGAGGCCAAGCAGCAAGGCCTGCGCGAACGCGTCGCGCAATACGTAGACCAGGAAGTGCTGAACGGCGCCCAACCCACCGGCCGCCTGCACATCAGCCTGCTGTGCCGCCATCTGCTGGACGAACGCCTGTTTCCCAAGTTCGATTACCCCTGGCTGATTGCCGTCTTCACGCGCGTGCTGGCGCTGAACGCGGGCCAGGAGTCGCTGGCCGAGCAGCGGGGCTCCATCATCCACGCGCTGCGCCGCTGGTCCGAGGAACAGTATCTGCCCCGTTATTTCGACGTGTCGCAGAACGCCTTCCGCACGAACACCTACACGCTCAAGCCCGGCGCAACACTGGACGCCAACGACCGCGGCATCGACCTGCTGCTGTACGCGGCAACGCTGATCCTGCGCTTTGAACCCGGCTATGCGCGCCCGCTCGGCCTGACCTTTCTGGAACTGGCGCGCGATGTCGGCAGCGCGCGCGCCGAAACCATGCTGGCCAGCGGCAGCGGCGCCATTCCCGCCGATCGCGCACGCCTGGCGACCGACACCGTCACCTGCGCCGCCAACGACGTACTGGCCACCGTGTCCATTGCGATCCGGCAGGAGTCGCCGGCGGCCTACTGCCAGGCGTTGGACTTCCTCGCCAGCCTGTTGCGCGCGGGCTTTCCGGCCGGCTACCGCATCGAACTGAAAAGCCGTGCACGCCACTACCTGCCCATCAAGGGCCTGGCCAAGTCCGACACGCATCGCTTTTTTGCCAACGCCGCGCAGCATCCCGAGGCGCACGATGCGCTGGCGCGCTATGCGCACGCCGCCATCCAGCCCTACGAATGGTATTCGGATGCGGAGGCCGAAAAGGCCTGCCTGTCCGGCACGTATGCGGCGTTTGCGCTGGGTCTGGCCGACGCCAGCCACTTTGCGCTGCTGCGCCATTACATGGATCTGGTGGACGACGAACATCAGTCAGTGCAGGACCGCTACACCACCGTGTTCCTCGAACAGCATGGGCTGACGCCACAGACCCTTGCCACCGTCGTGACATGCCTGTGCGTCTGCACCGACGGCTTCAAACCGCCCGCGGGGTTCACGATTGAAGATGCGCCATTGCTTGCGCTGCTGGCTGACGCACTGGCCGCACTGCCCGAGCATCTGAGGGCGCATGTGCGCGAACGGCTGTTCGGATCCGACAAGAAGCTGGCGGCACTGGCGCGCAAGGCGGACGAACCGAAAAAGGCGCTGCTGCTGCAACTGCTGGCGCAATAAACGCGGCGGTGTCACGCGGCGATATGCAGGGGTTTCGCGCCAGTTGAATTTTCCTGGTATCGCCGCATCAACACGCCATTTTCCTTGCGGGAAAGCACAGCAAAATCATCATCGCCTGCAAATTTGCGACGATAATCTGCGCTGGGCCCGCCGCTATCCCTGTACGCTCCCTGCGACGCGCTCTCCGCTTTGATCCGCAGCAGCGGTGCGCCGCCATGTCTTGCCGGCCGGCGCCACCTACCACCATCTGTGACACGTAGCAGCGATTACGTTTGAACCAGAGTTGGAGGCTCGCCATGCCCGATCATCGAATCGCATTGCGCCGCGCCGTCGAGGCCGTCGACCACCTGACCGACCCCGAACCGCCGTGGCGCGACATCCTGGGCACCGCCCGCGATCTTGTCGGGGCCGACAGCGGCGCGCTTATCGTGTTCGACGCCAGGAACAAGCTGCTGACCCTGACCGCCATCGGCTTTGCCGACGCGTGCGTCTCGGATTACCAGGAGCACTACTGCAACTGCGACATCGTTGAGCAGGAGGGGCGCAATGCCCCCGCCGGCACCTGGCTGGACACCACGCGAATGTACGAACCCGCGCAGTTGCAGCGCACCGAGTTCTATGCGGACTTCATGGCCCGGCATCGCATGGCGCAGGTGCTGTCGCTCATCATCGAATCGAACACTGTGCTGCACGCCGCGATCGGCTTTCAGCGTTCGTCCATCGACGCGAAGGCCAGCGACCGGCTGCAATCCGGCGACTACGCCCGCTATTTCCGCGCGCTGCGCCACCACTTGTCGCAACGCGAGCGCAACCGCGCGATCGGATGGAAGTCGCTGGAAAGCGCGTTTTCCGATGTCAACGAAGCCGTGTTGCTGATCAGCGTGGATTGCATCGTCGACAAACTGTCGCCGCTGGCCGTGGGTTTTCTGGACGACGTCAACGGCTGGACGCTGCATGGCCGCCGGCTGCGCCATGCGGACGCCAAGGTGCAGCGGCTGTTGGATGCGCACTGTGCCGCCGTGGCGCGTGACGGCCAGATGCGGTCGATGGCCACGGCCTCGGGTTGGGGCGAACTGTTCTGGGTCGACATCAGCGCCGCGCCGCCCGCGCTCAGCCTCATCGGCGGCCGGATGCTGCTGATGCGAATGCGCAAGAAGAGCGCGTTCGCGATGCCGGACGTCACCAAGCTCCAATCGGTGTTCTCCATCACGCATGCCGAAGCCGCGGTGCTGGCCGGACTGGCCGCCGGTCACAGCGTCGAGGAAGTGGCCACGCTGCGCCACGCCTCGGTCCTGACGGTGCGCAAGCAGGTGGCGTCTTTGCTGACCAAGATGGAGTGCAGCCGCCAATCCGAACTGGTCCGCCTGGCGTCGTTGTTGTAGGCCTGTGCGCCGCTTGGTGTACTCAGATTTGGGTATGCGGCCTGCACCCATGCGGCCCTACGATGAGCACGAAGGCATGAGACCCGGGCCTCCAAGCGCCTGTCGGGTCACCACCCCGTCTGCGCTCGCGATCTGCAGGCCCGCAAACCGGCGCCTGAGCCCGCCGGACCATGACTCCGCCCATCCGGTCCCGCAGCTGCCCTCGGCCGCGTAGCGCTATCGCGCGCGCCCCGAACGGCACCGGTCCCAACGCTGCGCCCCCACGCATCCCCAAGGAGCCCTTCATGAAGCCTGTCCTGCCATTCCGCGCCCTTATCCCCGCTGCGCTGGCGGCATTTGCCCTGCTGTCCAGCCCCGCGGGTGCGCAATCCGCCTCAACGGCGCCGGCCACCGCGGCGCCTTCCTCGGACTTCACGCCCACCCGGGCCGACGTCGAACGCGACCTGGCCGCATGGCGCGAAGCCGGGCTGGAAGAACAATGGGCTGGCGAGGAAAGCCCGAACGTCAACTCGCCCACGTACATCGAGGACTACAAGAAATACGAATCCACCGTCCGGACCGGCGGCATGGGCCAGTCGGCAGCGCAGCCCACAAGCGGGTCGGAGCGCAGGTGGTGATGTCTGCAACATGATGACCCCGCGCGGCGACGGGGCTGCCCTGCCCCGCCGCGCGACGCCATTTGGCAAATAATCGGCGGATCGGCTTGCATCTGGTAACGAGCGGGATACCATCCCCCTTTATCCTCCAGCCTCTTCCTTATCCGGACCCCGCCTTCCGGCATGACCGACACCCGCTACATCGAAGACCTGCGCCGCCGCTACAACGCGGGCGCCAAACTCAAGTTCGTCAATTTCTGGGGCCACCAGCCCGCCAAGCACGGCATCACGGCCTCGTGCTTCAGCCAGTGGTACGGCGCGCCCTTCGAAATCGAAGGCCAGCGCTACCCCACCGCGGAACACTACATGATGGCCGAGAAGGCCCGGCTCTTTGGCGACGAGGCGACACGCGCGCTCGTGTTCAAGGCGCCCAATCCCGGCGCGGCCAAGGCGCTGGGCCGGCAGGTCATGGGCTTTAACGACGAGACCTGGCTGGCAAACCGCTATGCCATCGTCGTGCGCGCCAACGCGGCGAAATTCGGCCAGAACCCCGAATTGCGCGAGTTCCTGCTCCAGACCGGCAACCGCGTCCTGGTCGAAGCCAGCCCCGTGGACCGCATCTGGGGCGTGGGCATGGCGCAGGACGACGAACACATCGCCAATCCCAACCTGTGGCGCGGCCTGAACCTGCTGGGCTTCGCGCTCATGCAGGTGCGGGACACGCTGCGGGCCTGATTCTTCGCCGCCCGCTCGGCCCGCGCCGGCTCCGGCGGCGCGGCCATGACCGACACCATGACCGCCATCACCCACGCCCAGGCGCTGAAGAAACTCGCCGCCGACATCCTGGTCCAGACGCTGGACGAAGACCTTGCGCGCCTGCTGGCGGACACCATGGCGCGCGCCCGCCATGACGCCGCCATTGCAGCCAACCCATCGGACAGCGTACTGACGCGCCTGCTGCGCCGCTGGCACTGCGTGCTGCAGGCGGGCGACGACGCGGCCTCGCCGCTGTATCGCCACAAGACCGCCGTGGCGCTGGCCATCCTGCTGCACAAGTACGGCATCGCCGACGCCGGCATCGCCGACCGCGCGGATGCCGCCATCGACGCCCTGAACGAGGCCGTGGCCCTGAGCGACGATTTTCATCGCAAGACCGCCGCGATCAAGGCCGCCTTCCTGCACACGCCGCCCGCACCGCTCAAGCGCGCGCCCGGCCTGCCCGACAGCCTGACGTTCTACCGGGCGGGCGACGTGGTGTCATACCAGCTCGAAGGCCGCTATCACGCAGCGTATGTCCACCACTGCGCGCAGACCAACCAGAGTCCGGTCATCGAGTTCTACGACGCCGTCTTCGACCATGTGCCCGCCATCGACGAACTACGCGACAAGCTCGCGCGCGGCCGCCGCTACAACGACGGCAGCGTGCGGATCGAACGGATGTCGGTCGCCGGCATGAAGTTCATGCCGGATCCGGCCGGCCAGTTCGTGCTGATCAAGGCCTGCGTGGAAACGCCGCCGGACACCAGCCGACTGGGCAAGCCGGTGGGCCTGTATGCCGTGTCGGACGTCTTCGACCTGCAGGACAGCGTGGACGGGTTGTTCGGGCGCAGCTGAACCTGCGCCGGCTCACGCCAGGTACGACGCCACTTCCTCCGGCGTCAGATAGCGCTTGAACGTCATCGACGGCTGCTGCGCCTCGTGGATCGCGCCGTTGAAACCCGACCAGTTGCGCTTGGTGCCCTCGTCCGTTTCCAACGCGATCAGCACGCGCTTTCCGTGCCGGGACGGATGGTCGCGCAGCGCGGCTTCGCCCCACGCCCACTTCAGCATGTTCTTCAGCTCGCCTCCGGCATACGCGCCGGCCTGCAACCACTGGAAGTCAGCCGTGTCGCCATCCATGTCCGGCGTGCGCGAGGCGATTACCCGCTGCACGCGCAGCGCCTGCGCGTGTTCGCCGATCAGGATCTGCAGCAGCGTGAGGGCGTGAAAGGTGTTGTTGATGGCGTGGGCCTCGGCGATGAAGCCCGTTCCGGACGCCGGCAGCACGACCACCAGTTCGTCTTCGTAGCTGACGCGCGATGCCAGCCACAGGAAATGCAGCTGGTGGAACGGCAGGCTGTCGTTGAGCGAGGTCATGGCATACAGCAAGGCCATCAGCGCGTCGTCGGCGATGAACGCCTGGTGATTGCCACGGTGACGCAAGAGCATGGTCATCATTGGCAGCACCAGCACGTCCACGGCCGCTTGCAGGGCTTCGACCTCCCAGAATGCGTCCTGCGGCACCGCTGCCAACCTGGCCTGCGCGTCCGTCCAAGCCTGGCGGTCGGTCTCCTCGACCTCCTCGCCGTCCTCTTCGACTTCCTGCGCGCATAACGGACGCAGGCGTTGCAGCCAGTCGCGCAGCAGTGCGTGCAGCGTGGGAAACAGAATGGCGGGATCGGCGCCGCCCTCCACCAGCGATCCGCCCATCAGCGCAAGCGCCGCAGCATGGGAAGGATGCAGTTGCGGCAGAAGATCGGCGCAATCCCGCAGGGCCGCAGCAGTGTTCGCCGGGTTGCGGGCATGGGTCAGGAAGGCGCCAACCTCGGGCCGCCTGAAGAACTGCTCCATCGACTCCAGGTCATCGGCGGAAAGGATGGGACGGGACAGGCTGCGTGCGAGGTCGGAGATCGGCATGAGGTACGGCTATGGGTGAGGACGGCGAACAGCAAGCGCGCCCGCGGTATCCAGGGCGCCCGAGTTTACCGGCCGGAGCGCGATGTCGTGACCAAAAATTTCATGCCTGATCGCGGCTTTAAACGACGTGATGTCAGCCAGGTGCGCTTTCCCATACTGGTCAGACTTCAACGAAGCGTTACAAGTCCTGCCAGATCTAATCAAATAAAACAGTTCTCCCCACGCTTCTGCTTTAGTTCTAGTCGCTGCATGGTGTTGCGTTCGGCGCGGCTTCCAGCGTTTGACGTACTGCCGGCAGAGAAAAGATCAATAACCGGAGGAGAAGTCTATGCGTACGTTCAAGCGCAGGGCCGCCGCATTCCTGGCAAGCGGCCTGATCGCAGTGCTGGCGGGTTGCGCCTCGCCAGGCGGCAAGAAGGACACGATTGCCATGCCTGGGCTCTCGCAGCCCGTGGAAATCGTCAGGGACAAGCACGGCGTGTCTCACATCTACGCCAAGAACCAGGCGGACCTGTTCTTTGCTCAGGGCTTTTCGGCCGCGCGCGACCGCCTGTGGCAACTGGACCTGTGGCGCCGCCAGGGCGAAGGCAAGATGGCCGAACAGTTCGGCCCGCGCTTCATCGAGCAGGACCGCGCCGCGCGCCTCTTCCTGTACCGCGGCGACATGCAGGCGGAATTCGCCAGCTATCACCCCGAAGGTCAGGCCATCCTCACCGCATTCGCCAACGGCATCAATGCCTACGTGAACTGGGTCAAGGCCAATCCCGACCAGCTTCCGCCGGAGTTCAAGCTGACCGGCACCGAGCCGGGCTACTGGAGTCCGGAGACGTCCCTGATCCGCATCTACGGCCTGACGCGCAACGTCAGCGAGGAAGTGCGGATGTCCGAGCAGATCGCCGCATTGGGCCTGAACAACGTGCAGGGGCTGAGCACCTTCGAGCCGCCCTTGGCGCTGCAGGTGCCTGCCGGCCTGGACGTGCGCCAGATCAACAAGTCCGTCCTGGCCACCTACCGGCTGGCGCGTGACGGCCAAAAGTTCGAGGCGGGCGACTTCCCGCGCAGCCCGCTTGCCGCGGATGAACGCGCCAAGCTGGCGAGCGCGTTGTCCGAGGGGCGGCTTGCGTCGCTGGACCCGGCCTTCGATCCGCTGGCGCCGCGCTACGAAAGCAACAACTGGACGCTCAGCGGCGAACGCACCGCCACCGGCAAGCCCATCCTGGCAGGCGACCCGCACCGGTCCATCACGATGCCGTCGCTGCGCTACATGGTCCACCTGAATGCGCCGGGCTGGAACGTGATCGGCGCGGGCGAACCGGCATTGCCCGGGGTGTCGATGGGCCACAACGACCGCATCGCGTTCGGCCTGACGATCTTCGCGTTCGGCGACGAGGAAGACCTGTACGTCTACGACACCAACCCCGCGAACCCCGGCGAATACCGCTACCAGGGCCGCTGGGAAAAGATGCGCCAGATCGACGAGAGCATTCCGGTGCGCGGCGCGTCGCCTGCCATGCGCAGCCTGAAGTTCACGCGCCACGGTCCCGTCATCCACGAAGACCCGGTGCGGCGCAAGGCCTACGCCCTGCGCGCCGCCTACCTGGAATTCCCGGGTACGGCCGCCTATCTGGCCAGCCTGCGCTTGAATCAGGCGCAGAACTGGAACGAGTTCGTGGCCGGCATGGAAAAGCACTACACACCCAGCGAGAACATGGTCTACGCGGACGTGGACGGCAACATCGGCTGGTTCGGCGGCAGCATCGCGCCCATCCGTCCGCGCAACGACTGGTCCGGCATGCTGCCCGTGCCGGGCAATGGCGACTTCGAATGGCGCGGCGTGCTGCCCGGCAACGCCCTGCCCCGCGTCTTCAATCCGCCCGAAGGCTATGTCGCCACGGCCAACGAGTACAACCTGCCCGCCAACTATCCGTACAAGGACATGTCGGCGCGCACCTGGGCCGAGCCCTTCCGCATCCAGCGAATCCGCGAGGTGGTGGCTGACGGCAAGGGGCTGACCGTGCAGCAGTCGCAGGACCTGCAGTTCGACAATCTGTCGATTCCTGCCCGCACGCTGGGCGGCTATGCCAAGTCGTTGAACTCGGCGGACGCGAAGGTCGGCGAAGCGCTGAGCCTGCTGAAGGACTGGGACTACCGCATGGCCACGGACTCCCGGGCCGCCACCGTCTATGCCTTCTGGCTGCCCGAGGTCGTCAAACGCGTAACCGACCTGTATGTGCCGGCAAACGGACGCGCGGCATTCGGCGAGCTTTCCACCCGCAAGACACTGGAAAAGCTGGCCACGCCCGACGCCGCCTTTGGACCTCGCCCGGATCAGGGCCGCGACGCCCTGCTGTTGCAGGCGCTGGCCGATGGTCTGACGCAGCTCACCGCGAAGATGGGGCCGGACTCGAAGCAGTGGCAGTGGGGCAAGCTGCACCACATCCAGTTCGATCACAGCCTGGCCAGCCTGCTGCCGCCCGACACGGCCAAGGCGTGGGGCACGCCGCGCTATCCGGTCGGCGGCGACAACGACACGGTGCATCGCGCGACGTTCCGCAAGAGCGACTACCGCGTGACCAGCGGCGCGTCGTACCGCCAGGTGATCGACGTGTCCGACTGGGACAACTCGCGCGTGCAGAACGTGCCGGGCCAATCGGCGGACCCGCGCAGCCCGCATTACCAAGACCTGATCAAGGGCTGGGCGACGGGCGAGTACTTCCCGATGGCCTTCAGCCGGGCCAAGGTGGATAGCCAGCGGTCGGATACGCTGACGCTGCAGCCGGCGGGCAAGTGACCTGAGTTCCGGGGATGGACAAGCCGGGCTGCGACTTCCTGCGAGGGAGCGCGGCCCGGCTTTTTTATCGGGCTGCTTGCTTGGGTCGATGATGCGCTGGACTCAACCCGGACCTTGCACCCTTGATGTTTGTCATTTCGCGCCGCGATCCGCGGGCGGAGAATGCCCTCATGACCCTCTACCCCGTGCTGCTCATCCTGCACCTGCTTGCCGCCTTCCTGTTCGTCGGCACTGTCACGTTCGAGGTGCTGTTTCTTGAACCGGTGCACCGGCGTCTGCCGCCCGACGTGCGCAAGGCGCTGGGCAGCCAGCTCGGGCCGCGCGTGCGTTCGGTGGTGCCGTGGTCGGTGGTGGTGTTGTACCTGGCGGGGTTGGGGCTGGCGTGGCAGCACCGCGGCGCGCTATCCGCGCCGCTGGCCTCATCGTTCGGCCTGCTGCTGTCCATCAAGATCGCGCTGGCCATCAGCGTGCTGATTCATGTGGCGACCGCGCTGGTGCTGGCCAGGCAGCGCAAGCTCACCGGCGCGCTGCAAGGGCGTCTGCACCTGAGCGTGTTCTGCCACATGCTGGCCATCGTCGTGCTGGCTAAGGCGATGTTCTACGTCACCTGGTGACCGGGCCAAGGGCGCTAACCGCGAACAGGGCGATAACCGCGCGGATCGCGCTAACGCCCCTCCACGCGCCCCTACACGCGGACCTCCCCGTTTACTTGCGCTTGCCCGAGGCGTCCTGCTCCACCACCATGTCCAGCACGTAGACCTTGGAGGGCGCATCAGCGGGCGGGTTCTTCCAGTCGTAGCGCTTGACGCGCAGCACGGTGCGCACGCCATCCTGATGCTCAAACCCTTCGATCGACTGGTACAGCGGCTGCCACTTGTCCGGCGCCGGCAGCGCGATTCCCGCGTCATTGAACTTGCGTTCGCGCACCATCAGGCACTGATAGTGCGGAATCATCGGATGGCTGCATTCGGCGCGCTTGGCCGCCACTTCCAGGAACATGATCTGGCCCGCGCTGCCGTACAGCGTTTCCGGCGTGGGTTCGCCGACGAACTTCAGCACGCTGCCGTCCTGCGTCGTGAGGTCCAGCGTCGGTTCGGCCTTGTCGCCCGACATCGTCACGCGCAGATCGCCCTTCAGGCGCTGGGCGATCTCGGCATCGAGTTGCATCAGGCTTTGTTCGCAGGCCTTCATCGTCGACGCGAGATTCGCGATGGTCAGCACGCCGTTCTTGTACGTGTACCCGCCGAATTGCGCATTGCAGCCGCCGCGGATGTTCACGCCGTCGTCCTTGAAGGTCAGGCGCACCTGATGCTCGACGCCCTTTTGCAGCGCCGCGATGGCCTTGCCCGCGGCATCGGTGGCGGCGGTCAGGCGCCAATGGTAGGCGCTCAGGCCGGCCTGAGTTTCGGCGGACATGGTGGCGGAATCAGGCATGGCGGACGATCCTTCGCGGGGTGAGGTCGTGGGCGCGCAGGCAGACAGCAGCGCCGCGCAGACGGATGCAAGAAGGATGGTTTTTTTCATGATTGGTTCCTGACGGCCGCGTGGCATTGACGAAGAGCGGGATTCTACGTCCGTGCCGTGGACGAAATTACCGCTGCGCGGCGCAGTCCGTTTCCAAATCTTGCGGCCGACCAGCCCCGGGCGGCGTGATCCAACCGTCCGCGCGCCGTGTGCCCCGCATGGGAAATTGTCATCCGGCGGGCGCGGTCCGGCCCTCATGGCCAGCGCGGGCGCAATTACAGTCTGACACCTTCCCCGTCAGGCCCACGCGCGGCCGCGCAGGCCTGAACGCGCTACTTGTCAGCGGGATACACCGGGCTTGCCAGGCAAGCCTGCGCCCATTCGTAGTCGTCGGTATCGAAGATTTCGCCGTCGATCTTCGGCAGGGGCTTGTCGGCATAACTGAAATCGGGCGCTACCGGCGACCGGTTCCAGTGGGTCTTGCCATTGCCGTCATCGCACGCCTCGTCGGCGCTGCTGAACGAGCACGACGCGATGACCTTGGGCTTGCCGTTCACCACGTCGGCCACGTACCGCTTTGTGTAGACGCCGCCGGAGGCCCAATACTCGTCCACCGAGCAGACGCGGTCATTGTGCTGGTAATGGCGGGTCGCGAAGCAGGAGTAGTTGTTGTAGTCGGGCGGCAGCACGTCGCACGACGACGCAAACCCGGCAAACGGACCGCCGGTGAACTGCGCCCGGAATTTGCGCTGATCCAGCGCCCGCGCGATCAGGACCGGCGTATCAGACCCCTTGGCCTTTTCCTTGAACTGGGCGCTGCGCGCCTGGATCAGGCTGCGCGCGGCCTGCGCGCGGGTCTTGCCGTCGGGCAGGAGGTCCGGCGACTCGATCAATCTTTCCAGTGCGTTGTCGCGCGCCGCCAGCCAACGCTTCTGGCCGTCGATCAGCATGGTGCGGATCTCGGCATCGGGCGCGGCTTTCAACAGTGCGCTGTAGCTGCGATTCAATTCCGCGTCGGCGGACACGGCGCCGCGGTCGGCGCAGATCAGCTTCTCGACGCCGGTGGATGCCTTCTTGCAATCGATGGCAAGCGCGGGCGCGGACAAGGCGAACAAGCCAGCCAGGGACAACAACCGTAGGGCGGGAATTCCAGGTTTCATCGGATTCTTCTCGGGTTCGATGGCGGTTGGACAGCCCGCAATTCTGGCACGAAACCGGGGACGACCCCACGGACGCACGCCGCCGATCGCCCTTCCCGTTCGCGATCGGCGGCGGCCTCAACACGCGCTACAGCGCCGAGGCCATCGCCAGCCGCTCCGCGTAATGCGGTATCGACAGACGCTCGATGACGGCCTGCTGCTGCGCCCCGAACACGTCGCGCTCATCCGGCGAAGCAGAAATGTTCGGACGGTCGATGGTCAGCTTGATGGCGTTGCAGCTATCCACGAAGAATGTGCCGACCACGCGCTCGGGCGCCACGCCCAGCACCTGCGCCACATTGGCCGGGCAGAACACATTCGAGCGCAACGCGGCCTCGTAGTCGGCGGCCGAGTTGAAGACGATGTCGAACGTCAGCCGGTTGATGCCCGCGTCCTTGCTGCGGACCACCACGGCCATGTCGAGCAGCGGTTGTTCGCGCTGGGGCGTGCCATCGGGCGGCACGTCGGCGATCAGGGACAGCGTGCGGTCGTCCAGATTGCCCTGGTAGTCCGTGATGCCGATGTCGTAGTACCGCGGCCGGCCGGATCCGCTTTCCGTCCACGCCTTGCCGTTGGCGCGGAAGTAGGTGATCGGGAACATGCGGTTCTTGATGATGTCTTCGTTCTGCAGCAGGTGGTACAGCGTCCATTCGTAGGCATCGCCGGCATCCATGTCCATCCGCGAGCCGTCGCGCGCGGCGGCCAGCGACAGCAGGCGTTGCAGCTCGGCGTGATGGCGGTCGGCGAGCACACGGGGATCGCGGTCGATGGTGCGCACGAGCGCGACCGGATGGCTCGCGTCGGCCTCATGGATTTTCCAGGTAGCGGCGCGCAGCGCGTCCGGAAATTCCGCCTGAACCAGCGTGATGACCGCGTCCCTGATCATCGGGTAATTCGCCTGGAACACCGGATCGCGCGTGCCGCTGGGAACCACCGCGCCGTATTGCCCGTCTTCACGCCGGAAGCTCACCAGATTGGGCGACAGCGGATAGGCAATGTTGCCGGCGGTGGCCTTGCGCCCCGCGTAACCGTAATGAATCAGATAGTGGGTCAGCAGACTGGCCAGCGTTTCGGCTGCCTGCGGCGTCGCCGCGCACGTTTCCACGATCAGACCCAGCTCCTTTTCGCCCTCGCGCAGCGGCACGGCCTGGACCCCGTTGCGGCCATAGACCAGCACGTCGCCAGGCACACGCGGCAGGTCCGCAGGATCCAGATGAACCAGCGACACCTTGCGCTTGCCCAGCCGCCGCGCGCCTTCCAGCTTGATGCTCCACGGCCATGGCTTGCCCGCATGCACGAATTGGCTGTTGCGGATACCGGCGGTGCGGGCGTCGCGCGCGAAGAATTCCGTGTGTTCCATCGCCAGGATGCCTTCGGGATAGAACTGCAGTTGCGGATGGCTTTCCTCGTACAGCGAATGCGCCGCAATCGAATACGGCGTGCAGCGCCGTCCAGAGTCCGGCGCCACGAAAAGCGCCGTGCCGTCGTCGTAGATTTCGGCGATCAGGCAATCCGACGGCGAGCCCGGGTCGCAGGCCAGCGCGCCGCATTCCAGCACGTGGCCCACGTGGTACGCCAGACCCGGATCGATACCGCGGCGGATCATGTCGGACGCGAACAGTGCAATGTCGCACGAGCGGCCTGCCAGCACGTACTTCGCGCCGCTTTCCAGCGCAGTGATGAGCGGATGCACGCCCATCTGACCCACGATGGTGCTCTCTTCGAGCGCCGCTGCATCCAGCTCCGGCCCGGCGCCCGTGGGCCGAAGCGCACCCGCGCGGAATTCGCGGATCACGCTGGCCGGGTCCAGCTCGGACCGGATGACGGCCACGGCGCGGTCCTTCACGCCCAGCTCGTCAAACACTTCCTTGGCGACGTCGATCATCCAGTCCAGGTTGCGGTTGCCGCCCGCCATGCCGCAGCTTCCCAGGATGACCGGACCCTCGATGCGTTCGCCCGCCTCGACCATGTGGCGAAAGTCCGCCTTCACGGCCTCGCGTTCGAAGTATTCGGTTCCCGTGCCCAGGTAATAGGGGCCGGCGTCCATCGATCCCGCATCCGAGATCACGGCGTCGATCCGCCCTTCCAGCGCCTTTTGCAGCGATTCACGAGGAAATCCATATCCCAACGCGCCGCACGCGGACACCACGCGATAAACCAGCTTTGCCATCATCACTCTCCAGTTCTGCAGGCCGCAGACATTGCGGTTGCTGCATGAGCGTGAAGATTGCGCCTGCCGGCGAAGCTGGAAAAATACTATGTCGATATGCGGGTATCGGCCGCGGATATGGCCTTTAGCGGCGCGTCAGGAAGGCAGCGGCTCCGCGCCGGCCAGTCCTTTTTCCTGCACCTGCTGCATCACGAACTCGCTGAGCAGCGTGCGCACCGCCTCGGCGGGCGGCGCCAGCGGCACGTCGCTGGACGCGATGACTGCCGCCGTCAGATAGACGGGCGGCTCGATCAGCACGGCGGACACCATCGCGTTTCCCGGCTGCCCCGAGAAATCGCCCAGCGGCAGGATGGTGTGGCCGATGCCCGCCTGCACCGCCGACAGCATGCCGGAAAAGACCTCGGTTTCCGCCACCACCTGCGGCGCGATGCCGGCCTCGGAAAACAGCCGGTCAAGCAGATTGCGTGTCATGTTGGGATGCGCGGGCAGAATGAGCGGCATGTCCGCCAGTTGCTCGAAGCGCATGGCGGACGGCCGACGCCCGGGCTTGCGCGGGCTGATCACGAAAAGCCGTTGCCGGAACAGCGCTTGGCGCGCAAAACCCGTGGTCGGTTCGTCCTCGAACACCAGCGCCAGATCCAGCGAGCTGTCGCGGATGCGGGCGCCCAGCTGGCCGCTGGCATCGCTGCTGAAACGCAGGCTGATCTTGGGCAGCGCCGCCCGGCATTTTTCCATCAGTTCGCCCGCCAGAAACGACGCCAGCGTCGACGACATGCCGATGCGCACGACGCCCTGGATGTCGCCGCTGAGCGAGCGCACGATCTGCGGAATGCGCTCCATGCGGCTCAGGATGGACGCGGCTTCCGTGTAGAGCGCGGCGCCCGCGGCCGTGGGACGCGCGCCCCGCGCGCTGCGATGCAGCAGCGTCACACCCAGCTCTTCTTCCAGCGCCGCGATCTGCTGGCTGAGCGCCGGCTGCGCCACCGGAATGAGCGCCGCCGCGCGGGAAAAACTGCCCGCCTCGACGATCTTCACGAAGTACCGGAGATGGCGCAGTTGCACGGAAACGCTCCGGTCAGAACGTCACCTTGACTGACGGCGCGCTGCGCTGGGCCTCGCCATGGAACACGGCTTCGATGTTGTTGCCGTCCGGATCCAGCACGAAGGCGCCGTAGTAGCCGGGATGGTATTCGCGGAATCCCGGCGCGCCGTTGTCCTTGCCGCCGTGAGCCAGCGCCGCTTTGTAAAACGCGTCGACCATCGCCTGATCTCGCGCCTGGAACGCCAGATGGTGGCGTCCCGTCAACTGGCCCAGCGCGGCCTGGCTGTCCGCCGACGAGACAAAGAGCTCGTCCGCCCAGAAGTAGTCGTCGGCCGTGCCGCCCATCGGCACCTCCAGGGCATCGAACACCGCCTGGTAGAAGCGCTGACTGGCCGGCAGATCGCGCACGACAAGCTGGATGTGATCGATCAGACGGCCGCGATGGATCTCGTTGGTCTGCATGACATCTCCTTACTGGTGGGGATCGGTCGACTATAGCGCCATCCGCTGCAGGCGATATGGGGGCTCGGTCAAACGGATACCACCGGGATGCATTGCCGGCTTGCCCATTCAGCCCGCCCGCCAATGACAAGGCCCGCATTGCCGTGTGGGGCAATGCGGGCCTGAATACCGCGGTCATGCGGGGCGTGCGCGGCACGCCCCCGGATTCGATCAGCCAAACACGCGGAAGCGCTCGGCGTCGTCCATGAAAGCCTTGTCGCCGAAACCGGCTTCGTTCGAGCCAAACGGCATCTGCGCGCGCAGCTTCCAGTAGGCGGGAACGTTCCATTCGCGCGCGACGGCGGCGTCGATCAGCGGGTTGTAGTGCTGCAGGCTGGCGCCGACACCGGCGTTGGCCAGCGCGGTCCACACGGACAACTGGGCCATGCCGCCCGATTGCTCGGACCAGACCGGGAAGTTGTCGGCGTACAGCGCAAACTTTTCCTGCAGGCTGCGCACGACGTCCTGGTCTTCAAAGAACAGGATGGTGCCCACGCCGGCGGCAAAGCTCTTGAGCTTGGCTTCGGTCTTGTCGAAACCTTCGGCGGGCGCAACCTTGCGCACTTCTTCCGTAGCCAGGTTCCAGAGCTTGTCGCTTTCGGCGCCAAACAGGATCACGGCGCGCGAGCTTTGCGAGTTGAAGGAGGACGGGCTGTGCTTGATCGCTTCCTGGATCAGCGTGGTCAGTTCTTCCTTGGAGGCCGACAGGTTGCGGCCCAGCGAATACTGCGTGCGGCGCTGCTTGAGCGCTTCGAGATATGCGTTGCTCATTATTTGACCTTTCGACCAGTAGATAGAGATGACGATGGGAGGCATTCTACCGGCTCGACCATGACGCGAATACCCGTTCAAACGCACTTTGGCTGGAACATACTGTTCCACTGATGGTGCCAAAGGGGCCGAACTGTGCGATCCGCGCGAGCAATCGGCCGCCTCCAGACGGCCGCGTTCAAACGTTTGATTTGGTCAGAGGTCCATGTCCAGGACGCGCGTCACCGTGTCGCAGGACGTGCATTGGCCCGCCACGATGAGATTGCTGAAGAAGTTCTGCACGGTGTCCGGATCTTCGTCCCAGAGTTCGTCCGTGCCGTCGTAGTCGAACTGGGCGAAGACGCTGAACCGCGTGCCCTGGCAGGCGGGGCAGGCAAAGGCCTGCGCCGCCCCCTCGCCGCGGATCTTGGCCGAGCAATCCAGCTCGCCGTGATAGCCGTGGATGTCGCTGTCGAACACCACGACACCCTCCGATGCGTCGTCCCATTTCACGGCCAGCGGCGACACGAATTCGTAGTCCTGGACGTGTTCGTTGTAGTCGCGCAGGTCAAAGCCCAGGATTTCGCCCGTCTGCGCGCCGCCGGCGCCCAGCAGGCGGAATGCGACCGCAACCTCGCCACGGTCTTCCACGATCAAGGGCGCGGGCGTCACGCGCACGCCATCCAGACAGCGTGGCGGGTGGGACAGAACGTGATCGAACGTGGGATCGGACATGCAGCGGGTCTCCAGTGAAGCGCGAAGATTGATGAGCGCGAGACTATAGCAATCGCTGTGGCCGGCGACGTATGGCCGGCGACGTATGGCCGGCCAGATCCCCCGGTGCTTCAGTCGGCGCGGAACCCCGTCGCCTTCACCACGTCGGCCCAGCGCTTGGACTCCGCGGTCAGCAAGGCCTGCAGCGCCTGCCGGTCCGAGCCCACGACGACAAATCCCGCTTCGCCAAGCGTCTTCACGGCGGCAGGCTGGCGCAGCGCGGCGGCGCTGTCAGCCTGCAAGCGAGTCAGCACGGCCTCCGGCGTGCCGGCCGGCGCGAACAACGCGAACCAGGCGCCGAAGTTGACCGCCGGCAGGCCGCCCTCCGCGAAGGTCGGCACGTCAGCCAACGCGGACGAGCGCTTCGCGCCGGTGGTGGCCAGCGCGCGCAGCTTGCCGCCCTGCACCTGGGGCGCGGCCAGGGCCGTCGTCACGAAGGCTGCCTGCACGCCGCCGGACACCAGTCCCGACACGGCGTCGCCTGTCGACCGGTAATGGATGGCTTCGATCTTCAGGCCCGCTTCGCGCGCGAAAAGCTCCGCGCCGAAATGGCCGGGCGTACCCGCGCCGAAGGTGGCGAAGTTCACGCGGTCCGGCGCCTTCTTCGCGGCGTCGATAAACGCCGGCAGGTCCTTGTACGGCGAGCTGGCCGGCACCACCAGCACGAAGTCGGCACGCACCACCTCGGAGATCGGTGCGAAGTCGCGCGGCGGATCGTAGTTCAGGTTGCGGTACGTGGCAGGCGAAATGCTGATCGAGCCGACCTCGCCCAGCAGCAGCGTCTGGCCGTCCGCCGGACTGCGCGCGACGTTCTGGGCGGCAATCTGCCCGCCCGCACCGACCTTGTTCTCCACCACCACGCTTTCGCCCAGCAGCGGTCCCATGTGCTGGGACAACGTGCGGGCCACGATGTCCGGCCCCGTGCCGGGCGGAAAGCCCACGTTCAGGCGCACCGGCCCATTGGGGAACTGGGCGGCTGCCGCAAGCGGCAGGCACAGCATGAAGCCGCCCAGCAGGCGGCGCAGCATCGTTTGCATGGTTGTCTCCTGGTTTTTTTAATGCCGCGGCGGCTGCCGCGGGTTCAGCAAATGCGATAGAAACGCAATTCGACGCGGTCGGGGTAGCGCGCGCCGGTGCCGATGAACAGGCTTTCGTTCATCCAGCCGAGCGCGGGCGACGACGTTTCAAAGCGGGGATAGCTGCGAAAGTAGATGCGCGCCGGATCGACGGCTTCGCCGCGCGCCAGCCGCGCGATGTCCTCGGCGCTGCCCGTGCGGATGCCAGTGTTCTCGACATACACGCGCTCGCCTGCGGGCGTCTCGATCACATAGCGTGCGTGGATGTCCGTGAATGTGGCCGAGCGGATGATCTGGAAGTCCGCGCCGCCGGGCAGCACCTTGCCGGACAGGCGCGGACCGTCGACCGTGCCGCCCGTGATCGGGATCACGCGGCGCCGGCCCTGCGGCGTATCGCCCACTTCCTGCGGCGCGCCCACGTCCACCACCACGGTGGTCACGTGTTCCAGCCGGGGCGCGTGGGGTTCGTTGATGGCATCGGCGCCGCTCATGGCTTTTCTCCGCGGGCAAGGCGCAGCGCGGCGGGGTCAAAGCCCGCCAGCTGCTTGTAGCGCAGCGATACCGCCGCCAGCTCCTCGCCCGATATGACGTCGTTGATGTTCGCAAAGCCTTGCGGCGCGCGCTCTTCGGCCAACTGCATCACCTGCTCGGGGCCGTTCAAACGATTGCGCAGCACGATGCCGGCGGTGCGCGGCAGGCGTTCGGCTTCGTACTCCAGCAGCGCGATCTCTGCTGAACGCGCCTTGCCCTGCACCGCCTGATCCAGCCAGTCGGCCAGGGAGCGCGCGTCCAGGATCGCCTGGGCCGATCCGTTCGAGCCGATCGGATACATCGGATGCGCCGCGTCGCCCAGCAGCGTATAGCGCCCGCGCGTCCAGCGCGGCAAGGGATCGCGGTCCACCAGCGGGAATTCGTAGATTGCTTCGGCGCCATCGATGATGGCAGGGATGTCGATCCAGTCCCAGCGCCAATCGGCAAAGCGGTCCGCGAAGACGGACTTGTCGACCTTGCGGTTCCAGTCGGTGGCGGGCAGTTCCGCGCCGGGGATCGACAGCTCGGCGATCCAGTTGATGAGCGAACGGCCTTGTTTGCGCAGCGGTTCGGAGATCGGATAGCAGACGAATTTCTGGTCCCGGTGACCCGCCATGAACATGCTGCGCCCGTCCAGATATGGCGGCGCCTCGGTCACGGCGCGCCACAGCATGCGCCCGGAAAAACGGGGCTCGTCCCCGACGGGATGAAGCTGACGGCGCAGTGCCGAGTGGATGCCATCGGCGCCCACCAGGATGTCGCCGTGCACGGTCTGCAGCGCGTTGTCCGCGCGGCGGCGGAACTGCGCATGCACGCCCGCCGCATCCTGGCTGGCCGATTCCAGCACCATGCCCGGCACGATGGCGTCCGGGCCGAGCCGGTCGCGCACGGCCTGCGCGAGCAGCATCTGGAATTCGCCGCGATGCACCGAAAACTGCGGCAGCGGATAACCGGCCTCGAGGCCGCGCGGCTCGCGCCAGATCGGCTGGCCGAGCTTGCTGTAGTAGTGAAGCTGCGAGGTCTCGATGGCGCGTTCGGCCAACTGGGGCATGAGGCCCAATTGTTCGATCTCGCTGACCGCATGGGGCAGCAGATTGATGCCGACGCCCAATGGCCGCAATTCCTGCGCGCTTTCATAGATGCGGCAGCCGATGCCGCGCCGATGCAGCATCAGCGCAAGGGTCAGCCCGCCGATCCCGGCCCCGGCAATGACGATTTGCATGTCTACTCCTGGTCTTATTTGTTATGCAACATAACAAAATCGCCCCGCGTTTCGCACGAGGGATTTCCCGCAATCCGGTGGCGCGGCGGCGACGCGTGCATTAGTGTTGAGGCCCCGTTTCACGATCTGCCCCCGATGTCCAGAGCCTCCGTCCCACGCCCTCGCCGCCCTGCTGCCCGCGGCGAACACTTCGATCCGCATGTGCCCGGCATTCAGTACGGCGCGCTGGACGACCTGGTCGGCTACGCCATCCGCCGCGCGCAGATCCTGATCTACGAGGACTTCCTGGCCGCGCTGGCGCCGTGGGACATCACGCCGCAGCGTTATTCGGCACTGACGCTGATCGCCGCCAATGAAAACCTCAAGCTCACCGACCTGGCGCGCATCCTGGGCATTGCGCGCTCGGGCGCGGTGCAGATCGTCAACCAGTTGCAGGACCTGGGCTACGTGGAGCGCCAGGAAGCCGAACGCGACCGGCGCGCCTACGCGCTGGCCATGACGCCGGCCGGCCACACCGCGCTGGCCGCCATCACCGAGGCCGTGCAGGCGCACGACGCGCGCATCAGCGGCAAGCTGGGCGCGGCGGATCGGCGAAAACTGATCGGGCTGCTGGGCAAGCTGGGGTAGCGCGGCCCGCCATCGCGCGCCCCGCCGGCAGGCAGCGCGGCTCCCAACTCCACGCAGGGCTGCGCCGCATCGTCCCGCCTTTTGGGCCCATGCGGGCATTCCCCTATTACTCCAGTCGCGTCAAAAAACTATCGTATTCGAGAATTATCAAATAAGAGAATTCTCGCTTCCGACAAAATGACTGCTGAAACCCTATACGACTTTGCCGTGGTCGGCGCCGGGATCGCCGGCGCCTCCGTGGCCTACCGCCTCAGCGCCTCGGCGTCCGTGGCAGTGCTGGAACGCGAGTCCCAACCCGGTTATCACTCCACCGGCCGCTCCGCAGCCATGTTCATGGAGACCTACGGCACCACGCAGATCAAGGCGCTTACGCGCGCCAGCCGCGCGTTCTACGAACATCCGCCCGAAGGCTTCTGCGAGCATCCGCTGCTTAGCCCGCGCGGCGTGCTGTACATCGCAACGCCGGACCAGAAGGATCTGCTGCAGGAAGTGTTCGAAGACTTCCACCGCCAGTCACCCAACGTCACGCTGATCGACGCCGCGCAAGCGGTGGCCCGCGTGTCCTGCCTGCGCGAAGACCAGCTCTGCGGCGCGATCGAGGAACCCGACGCGCGCGACATCGACGTGCATGCCCTGCATCAGGGCTTTCTGCGCGGCATGAGCCGCCAGGGCGCGGTGCTGCACAACAATGCCGAATTGACCGGCGCCGCGTTCGAGAACGATGTCTGGACGCTGACCCTGGCCGACGGGCGCCAGATTCGAGCGCGCGCCGTCGTCAACGCCGCGGGCGCGTGGGCCGACCACACGGCAACGCTGTGCGGAGCCGCCCCCGTCGGCCTGCAACCCTGCCGCCGCACCGCCTTCACCTTCAGCGGTCCGGACGACGTCGATTTCTCGCACTGGCCCGCCGTGGTCGGCGTAGACGAAAGCTATTACTTCAAGCCGGACGCCGGACAACTTCTGGGCTCGCCCGCCAATGCCGATCCGGTCGACGCGCACGACGTCGTGCCCGAAGAGCTGGATGTCGCAACCGGCATCTACCGCATCGAAACCGCCACGTCGCTGACCATCCGCCGCCCGAAGCACATCTGGGCCGGCCTGCGCTCGTTCGTGCGCGATGGTGATTTCGTGGTGGGCTGGGACGCGGCCACGCCGGCCTTCTTCTGGCTGGCCGCGCAAGGCGGCTACGGCATTCAGACCGCCGCGGCCACGTCCGAGCTTGCCGCCGCGCTGCTGACGCGCCAGCCCCTACCCGATCACCTGCACGCGCACGGCGTCAATGCCGACGCCGTGCGGCCCGAGCGCTTGCGCTGATCCAGTCACCGTTAACCGAGACCCCGACATGACCGCCATCACCCGATACCCCAGCAGCCTGCCCCTGCCCTTCTCGCGCGCCACTCAGGCGGGCGGCTTTTTGTTCCTGTCCGGGCAGATCCCGCTGGATGCCGACGGCCAGGTCGTGCGTGGCGATATCACCGCCCAGACGAATGCCGCCATCGAGCGCATCAAGGACACGCTCGCACTGGCCGGCGCCAGCCTGAAGGACGTGGTTCGCGTGACCGTGTGGTTGACCGATCTGGCGCTGTTCGCGCAGTTCAACGAGGCCTACCGCAGCCATTTCTCTTCCGATTTCCCCACGCGCTCCACCGTCGAGGCCAAGCTGGCCATGGACGTGGATGTCGAGATCGAAGTGCAGGCCTGGCTGGGCGACAGCCAGCCCAAGGGTCCCGCAGCCGCCTGACGCCGTATTCGTTCGATTGCATGACACCGCCAGGCCCACGCCTGGCGGGGCGACACCCCCCAGCGCGCGCCCCGATGCCCGCGCCCTCAAAGCCCCTCTCTAGCGCGGAGCGTCATTCATGAAGATCTTTTCCGGGTCCCTGGCGACCGAGACGAACACCTTCTCCCCCATTCCGACCGGCCTGGCTTCCTACCGGGCGCGCGGCTACTTCCCCGCCGGCCAGCATCCGGACCGCATGCAGATGTTTTCGGGTCCGCTGTGGGCCGCGCGCCAGCGCGCCGCGGGCAAGGACTGGACGCTGATCGAAGGCTTGACCGCAGGCGCGACGCCGGCCGGCATCACCACCCGCCACGCCTACGAGACGCTGCGCGATGAGCTGCTGGACGACCTGCGCCGCGCGGGCAAGGTGGATATCGCACTCTTCGGCCTGCATGGCGCGATGGTCGCCGACGGCTACGACGACTGCGAAGGCGACCTGCTGCGCCGCGCGCGGGAGATCGTCGGCCCGGACGCTGTGATCGGCGCCGAACTCGATCCGCACTGCCACCTGACGGACGCGATGGTCGAGAGCGCCGACTTCCTGGTCTGTTTCAAGGAATACCCGCACACCGACATCCTGGAACGTGCGTTCGACCTGGTCGACCTGTGCGTGGCGCGCGCCGAGGGCCGCATCAACCCCACGCGTGCGGTCTACGACTGCGAAATGATCTCCATCATGCACACCAGCCGCGAGCCGATGCGCAGCTTCGTGGACCGCCTGCTCGCGATGGAAGGCAAGGAAGGCGTGCTGTCCGTGTCCATCGCGCACGGCTTCCCGTGGGGCGACACGCCGGACATGGGTTCGAAGGTGCTGGTCTATACCGACGGCGACGCCGCGCAGGCCGAGGCGCTGGCGCGCACGCTGGGCGAGGAGATCATCGGTTTCCGCGATCAGCTGGCGCCGCCCTACCCCGGCGCGGACGAAGCGCTGGACCAGGCGCTGGCGCACAAGGAATTCCCGGTGGTGCTGGCCGATTCGGCCGACAACGCCGGCGGCGGCGCGCCCAGCGATGCCACCTTCATCCTGGAACGCGTGCTGGCGCGCGGCATCACTGATGTCGCCACCGGCCCGTTCTGGGATCCGGTTGCCGTGCAACTGTGCTTCGAGGCCGGCGAAGGCGCGCAGATCAAGCTGCGCGTGGGCGGCAAGGTGGCGCCGGTGTCCGGCCAGCCGCTGGACCTGGACTGCGAGATCCTGGCGCTCAAGCGCGACGCCGTCATGACTGGTCTGGCCGGCACGCCCGCGCTGCTGGGCGACGTGGCCGTCGTGCGCACCGGCGGCGTGACCCTCGTCATGACCACCTCACGCACCCAGGCCATGGGCACCGACCTCTTCACGCAGTTCGGCGTGGACCTGGCCGCGATGAAACTCATCATCGTGAAGTCTTCGCAGCATTTCTATGCCTCGTATTCGAAGGTCGGCCGCCACGTCATCTACGTCGAAACGCCGGGCGCCATCACGAATGACCTCAACACGCTGCCGTTCGTGAAGCGCAAGCTGCCGAAATGGCCCTTCAAGGCCTGAGGCGGGGGCCGAGGACCAACCACCATTGCCGCCCATGACGGGCAGACCAGAACCAACAAGGGGAAATCCATGATCAGACGTTTCAGCCTGCTGGGAGCCGCCGCGCTCCTGGCCATGAGCGCCGCGACCGGTGCACTCGCTCAGACCAAGACGCTGCGCCTCGTGCCGCACGCCGACCTGAAGACGCTGGACCCGCTCTTCAACACCGCCTACATCACGCGCAACCACGGCTACATGGTGTTCGACACCCTGTTCGCGCAGGACAGCAAGGGCCAGGTCAAGCCGCAGATGGTGGACACCTGGACCACGTCCGAAGACGGCAAGACCTGGACCTTCACCCTGCGTCCCGGTCTGAAGTTCAACGACGGCACGCCGGTGACGGCCGAGGACTGCATTGCGTCGATCCAGCGCTGGGCAAAGAAGGACACGCTGGGCCAGGCCATGATGGCGGCCGGCGCAGAATTTGCCGCCACCAACGAAAACACGTTCACGCTGACGCTGAAAGAGCCCTTCGGCCTCGTGCTGGACGCGCTGTCCAAGCCTTCGGGCATGCCGCCCTTCATCATGCCCAAGCGGCTGGCCGCCACCGATCCGAACACCCAGGTCACCGAGATGGTCGGCTCGGGTCCGTTCCTCTTCAAGCGCGATGAATGGGTGCCCGGCAACAAGGTCGTGTACGTCAAGAACCCGGCGTACGTGCCGCGCTCCGAAGCGCCGGACGGCCTGGCGGGCGGCAAGAACGTGAAGGTGGACCGCGTGGAATGGGTCTACATCCCCGACGGCAACACCTCGACGGCCGCGCTGATGAACGGCGAGGTCGACATGATCGAACAGGTCACGCCCGACTTCCTGCCGGTGCTGGAATCCAACCCGGACATCACGCTGAGCACGTCGGTGGCCTCGCAAGGCATGGTGATCCTGAATTCGCTGCATCCGCCGTTCAACAACCCGCTCGCGCGCCAGGCGGTGTACTACCTGGTCAGCCAGAAGGAAATGCTGACCGCGATGGGCTACCCGGACAAGTACCGCGTGGACTACTGCGCCACCATGTACATCTGCGGTTCGCCCCTGGCCACGGACGCGGGCGCCGCGCCCTACGCCAAGACTGATCCCGCACGCGCCAAGCAACTGCTGCAGGAAGCCGGCTACAAGGGCGAGAAGGTGGTGCTGCTGTACCCCACCGATCACCTGAGCGCCCCGGCCGTCATGGTGCTGGCGCAGAACCTGAAGAAGGCCGGCGTGAACGTGGACCTGCAGTCGATGGACTGGGCCTCGCTGGCCGGCCGCCGCCTGAAGAAGGATCCGCCCGCTCAAGGCGGCTGGAACATCTTCCTGACCTGGGGCGGTTATTTCGACGCCAGCACGCCGGTCACCAACCCGTGGCTGTCCGCCGCCTGCGGCAACAGCCTGCCGGGCTGGCCGTGCGACAAGGAACTGGACACCCTGCGCACCAGCTGGATCCGCGAGACCGACGCCGCCAAGCGCAAGGACCTTGCCGCGCAGATCCAGGCGCGCGCCTACCAGACCGTGCCTTACGTGATGTGGGGCGAGTTCAAGCCTGTCTTCGCGGTGCGCGGCTTGAAGCAGACCGATCTGATCAAGTCCGGCATTCCGGTGATGTGGAACATCGAGAAACCGTAAGGCAGACGCCGGGCGCCGCGCGCGCCCGGCCGCAAGCCGGGGGGAATCCAGCGTGAAATTCATCCTGCGCCGCATCGCGGCCGTCATACCCGTCATGGCCGTCGTGGCCGTCGTGGTGTTCCTGCTGATACACCTGTCGCCGGGCGATCCCGCGGCAGTCATCGCAGGCGACAACGCTACCGCCGACGACGTCGAAAAAATCCGGCAGAACCTGGGGCTGGACAAGCCGCTCCTGCAGCAGTTCGTCATCTGGATCAGCCATATCGCCGTGGGCGACCTGGGCACCTCGATGTCCACGCAGATGCCCGTGTCGCAGCTCATCGCGCAGCGCATGGGCCCCACGATCTCGATCGCGCTCTTCACGATGCTGTTTGCCGTGGTGGCCGCGATTCCGCTGGGCGTGCTGGCCGCGTGGAACGCCGGCAAGTGGCTGGACAGGCTGGTCATGGTGGGCGCGGTCTGTGCGTTCTCGGTGCCGGTGTTCCTGATCGGCTACAGCCTGGTGTACGGCTTTTCCATCAAGCTCGGCTGGCTGCCGGTCCAGGGCTACAAACCGCTGGCCGATGGCCTTGTGCCTTACCTGCGCCACCTGGTGCTGCCCTGTCTGTCGCTGGGCCTGGTCTACATGGCCCTGCTCACGCGGATGACGCGCGCCACCATGCTGGAAGCCCTGTCCGAAGATTACATCCGGACCGCGCGCGCCAAGGGCCTGTCGTCCGGCCCCATCGTCTGGCATGCGCTGAAGAACGCCGCCAATCCCATCGTCACCACCATCGGCGTGGGCGTGGCGCTCCTGATCGGCGGCGTGGTCGTAACGGAAACCGTGTTTGCGATCCCCGGCCTGGGCCGCCTGACCATCGACGCCGTGCTGCGCCACGACTACCCGGTCATCCAGGGCGTGCTGCTGGTGGCCTCGGGCATCTACGTGCTGATCAACCTGCTGGTCGACCTGAGCTACCGGCTCTTCGATCCGCGCATCCGCTACTGAGAAGAGGCAACGCATGAACACGACCACCCTGCCGCTTCCCGCCGCGCGCCCGCGACTGCGTCGCGCCTTCCGATCCGTGCGCCGCCATCCCATGCTGTATGCCGGCGGCGCCATCCTGCTGGTGCTGGCCGCCATCGCGCTGGCCGCGCCGTGGCTGGCCACCGTCGATCCGCAAGAGATCAATCCCATGGCGCGCATGAAGCCCCCATCGGCCGAGCATCTGTTCGGCACCGATGCGCTGGGCCGCGACGTCTATTCGCGCACCGTCTGGGGCGCGCGCATCTCGCTGCTGGTCGGCATCGTGGTGGCGGTCGTCTCCACCGTGGCCGGCGTGGTGCTGGGCATGATGGCGGGTTACTTCCGCCGCATCGACGCCGTCATCATGCGCATCATGGACGGCCTGATGGCCATTCCCGGCGTGCTGCTGGCGATTGCGCTGATGGCCACGCTAAAAGGGGGACTGGGTACCGTCATCATCGCCATCGTCGTGCCCGAAGTGCCGCGCGTCGTGCGCCTGGTGCGCGCGCTGGTCCTGACCATCCGCGAACAGCCGTACATCGAGGCCGCCGTCTCGGTCGGCACGCGCGTGCCGTCGATCCTGCTGCGCCACATCCTGCCCAACCTCTTCGCGCCGCTGATGGTGCAGGCCACGTTCATCGCGGCCTCGGCCATCCTGACCGAAGCGGTGCTCAGCTTCCTGGGCGTGGGCATCCCGCCGCACATCCCGAGCTGGGGCAACATCATGGCCGAAGGCCGCAACTTCGTGGCCGTGGCGTTCCACATCATCCTGTATCCGGGCCTCTTCCTGGGCGTGGCCGTGCTGGCCGTCAACCTGGTCGGCGACGGGCTGCGCGACATGCTCGATCCCCGTCTGGCCAAGAAGCTGTAGGAGCGCACATGCAAACCCAACCCGTCCTGCGCGTGCAAGACCTCACCACCTGTTTCGACGGCGACGACACCACCGTGCTGGCCGTCGACAAGCTCTCGTTCGACCTCCTGCCCGGCGAAACGCTGGGTCTGGTCGGCGAATCGGGCTGCGGCAAGAGCGTCACGTCCCTGTCCATCATGCGGCTCTTGCGCGCCCCCGGCCGCGTCGCGGGCGGCAGCATCGAATTCGACGGCCGCGACCTCCTGGCGCTACCGGAAAAATCGATGCGCGCCATCCGCGGCAACCAGATCTCGATGATCTTCCAGGAGCCCATGACGTCACTGAACCCCGTCATCACGGTGGGCAAGCAGATCAGTGAATCACTCATGCTGCACCAGGGCCTGTCGCGCAAAGAGGCGCTGGTGCAGGCCGAGGCGTTGCTGGACCTGGTGCAGATCTCCGACCCCGCGCGCCGGGTGCGCGAGTATCCCTACCAGCTCTCGGGCGGCATGCGCCAGCGCGCCATGATCGCCATGGCGCTGGCCTGTCAGCCGAAGGTGCTGATCGCTGACGAACCCACCACGGCGCTGGACGTCACCATCCAGGCGCAGATCCTGCACCTGTTGCGAGACATCCAGGCGCGGCTTGGCACGGCCATCGTGCTGATCACGCACGACCTGGGCGTGGTCGCGCAGATGTGCCAACGCGTCATCGTCATGTATGCCGGCCGCAAGGTCGAGGAAGGCAGCGTG
This sequence comes from Achromobacter animicus, assembly GCF_040775605.1. Classification (NCBI taxonomy): domain Bacteria; kingdom Pseudomonadati; phylum Pseudomonadota; class Betaproteobacteria; order Burkholderiales; family Alcaligenaceae; genus Achromobacter; species Achromobacter animicus. Next base: position 1,308,560 of record NZ_JAYGJK010000001.1, on the reverse strand, counting down.
GACGACGTGCTGGACCGCCCGCAACATCCGTACACCCAGGCGCTGATCCGTTCGCTGCCCGACTTCGTCGACGGCCAGGACCACACTGCCCGGCTTGCCGAGCTGCCCGGCATCGTCCCGGTCAGGACGCCCGCGTCGCGCGGCTGCGCCTTTGCGGCGCGTTGCCCCGAGGCCCTGCCGCGCTGCACCGAGGAAGCGCCGTCCGCCACCGACGCCGGCGCGCGCCACCGCGTCTGGTGCTGGGCGCGCCAGGACGCCCCCGCGCCCGCCGCCCTGACTGCCTGAGACGCATGAGACCCGCCATGAATCTGCACGACATTCCCCTCGCGTCTTCCGCGCCCGCGGCCACCGCGGTGCCCATGCTGGAAGTCATCGGCTTGAAAAAGCACTTTCCTGTGGACAGCGGGCGCGGCGCCAAGGTGCTGCGCGCCGTCGATGGCATCTCGCTATCGGTGCCGCGCGGCCAGACGCTCAGCCTGGTCGGCGAGTCCGGCTGCGGCAAGTCCACGACAGGCAAGTGCCTTATCCGCCTGACCGATCCGACCGAAGGCCGCATCCTGCTGGAAGGCGAGGATCTGGCCAAGATGAACAGCAGCCAGTTGCGCGCCATGCGCCGCCGCATGCAGTTCATTTTCCAGGACCCGTTTTCGTCGATGAACCCGCGCATGCGGGTGCGCGACATCATCGGCGAGCCGCTGCGCAACTTCGGACACGGCCGCGAGGCCATCCGCGAGCGCGTGGCGCAGCTGCTGGTGCGCGTCAGCCTGCGGCCCGACGCGGCCGACAAGTATCCGCACGAATTCTCGGGCGGCCAGCGCCAGCGCATCGTGATCGCGCGCGCCCTGGCGCTGGACCCGGGCCTCATCGTGTGCGACGAGCCGGTGTCAGCGCTGGACGTGTCTGTGCAGGCGCAGGTCATCAACCTGCTGATGGACCTGCAGCGCGACCTGGGCCTGACCTACGTGTTCATCTCGCACGACTTGAGCGTCGTGCGCCACATCAGCCACCGCGTGGCCGTGATGTACCTGGGCAAGATCGTCGAGATCGGCACGCGCGACGCGATCTTTGACCGCCCGGCGCATCCGTACACGCGCGCGCTGCTGGCCGCCGTGCCGTCCGCGCGCCAGGGAGAGCGCAATCCGGTCGAGGTCCTGAAGGGGGAAATCCCCAGCCCGCTGTCGCCTCCATCCGGCTGCGCGTTCCGCACGCGCTGTCCGATGGCGCAGCCGCGCTGCGCCGAAGAAACGCCCCAGCCCCGCCAGGTCGCCGCCGAACAGCAGGTCGCCTGCCACTTTGCCTGATCCCCGCATTGCCTGATTGCCCCATTGCCTGATCCCATCCAGCCGGAGAACCGCATGTCCCAGCCTGACGCCACCCCGTTTGACTACATCCTCGCCGGCGGCACCGTCATCGACGGCACCAACGCCCCCGGCCAGCGCGCCGACGTGGGCGTGCGCGGCGACCGCATCGCCGCCGTGGGCGACCTGTCCGGCAGCGCCGCGCAACGCCGCATCGACGTGACGGGCAAAGTGGTGGCGCCCGGCTTCATCGACTCGCACACCCACGACGACAACTACCTGCTCAAGCGCCGCGACATGACGCCCAAGATCTCGCAGGGCGTCACCACCGTCGTCACGGGCAACTGCGGCATCAGCCTGGCGCCGCTGGCGCATGCCCACGCCAGCCCGCCCGCGCCGCTGGACCTGCTGGACGAAGGCGGTTCGTACCGCTTCGAACGTTTCTCCGATTACCTGGACGCACTGCGCGCCACGCCCGCCGCCGTCAACGCCGCCTGCATGGTCGGCCACTCCACGCTGCGCGCGGCCGTCATGCCCGACCTGCAGCGCGCCGCCACGCCGGATGAAGTGCAGGCCATGCAGACGCTGGCCGACGACGCGCTGGCCAGCGGCGCCATCGGCATCTCCACCGGCACGTTCTACCCGCCAGCCGCCCAGGCCACCACCGAGGAAATCATCGAAGTCTGCCGCCCGCTCAACACGCACGGCGGCATCTACGCCACCCACATGCGCGACGAGGGCGAACACATCGTGCAAGCGCTGGAAGAGACCTTCCGCATCGGCCGCGAACTGGACGTGCCGGTCGTGATCTCGCATCACAAGGTCATGGGCCAGCCCAACTTCGGCCGCTCCGCCGAGACCCTGCCGCTGATCGAGGCCGCGATGGCCAAGCAGGACGTCTCGCTGGACGCATACCCCTATGTGGCCGGTTCCACCATGCTCAAGCAGGACCGCGTGCTGCTGGCAGGCCGCACCATCATCACCTGGTGCAAGCCCTTTCCCGAACTCAGCGGCCGCAACCTGGACGAAATTGCCGCCGAACGCGGCAAGTCAAAATTCGACGTGGTGCCCGAGCTGCAACCGGCCGGCGCCATCTATTTCATGATGGACGAGCCCGACGTGCAGCGCATTTTGAAGTTCGGCCCCACCATGATCGGCTCGGACGGCCTGCCCCACGACGAGCGTCCGCATCCGCGCCTGTGGGGCACCTTCCCGCGCGTGCTGGGCCATTACTCCCGCGACCTGGGCCTCTTCCCGTTGGAAACCGCGGTCTGGAAAATGACCGGCCTGACCGCCGCCAAGTTCGGCCTGGCCGAACGCGGGCAGGTGCAGCCAGGCTACTTTGCCGACCTCGTGGTCTTCGATCCGGCCACGGTGGCCGACGCCGCCACCTTCGAACGCCCCACCGAACGCGCGGCCGGCATTCACTCGGTCTACGTGAACGGCGCGCCCGTGTGGGAGGAGCAGGCCTTCACCGGTCAGCACGCCGGCCGCGTCCTGGCGCGGAGCGCCGTTGGGATCGCCGCGCCAGGCAACGCCGGGAGCGCCGCATGACCGCCCGTAAGCTCCACCTTTCCGTCGCGCAGCTTGGCCCCGTCCAGCGCAGCGACACCCGGGTCCAGGTCGTTCGCCGGCTGATCGATCTGCTGGAAGACGCCCACAGCCGCGGCGCGGCCTGGGTGACGTTTCCGGAGCTGGCGCTGACCACGTTCTTTCCGCGCTGGTCCATCGACGATCCGGCCGAGGTGCAGGCGTTCTTCGAAACCGAAATGCCGGGCCCCCTGACCCGCCCCCTGTTCGACGCAGCCCGCGACAAGGGCATCGGCTTCTATCTGGGCTACGCCGAGCTGGCGGACGGCGTGCAATACAACACCAGCATCCTGGTCGGTCGCGACGGCCAGATCGTGGGCAAGTACCGCAAAATTCATATCCCCGGCGAAGCGCAAGCCGTCGACGGCGCGCCCCTGCAGCATCTTGAGAAGAAGTATTTCGCGGTCGGCGACCTGGGGTTTCCCGTCTGGCAGACTCCGGACGCCGCCATCGGCATGTGCATCTGCAACGACCGACGCTGGCCCGAGACGTTCCGCGTCATGGGACTGCAAGGCGTGGAGGTCGTCATGGCCGGGTACAACACGCCCTCTGGGTACGTGCAATGGAACGAGCCGATCCACCTGCGCATGCACCACCACCTGCTGTCGCTGCAGGCCGGCGCCTACCAGAACGCCTGCTGGGTGGCCGCCGCCGCCAAGGCCGGCGTCGAGGAAGGCAACCCCATGATCGGCGGATCCTGCATCGTCGCGCCCACCGGCGAAATCATGGTGCGCACGTTCTCCGAGGAGGACGAAGTCATCAACTTCGTCTGCGACCTGTCGGTGTCGGATCACTACCGCGCCAACATCTTCAACTTCGCCGCCCACCGCCGGCCCGAGCACTACCGGATGATCGTCGAACGCACAGGCGCCCAGCCCCCCGCCTGACCCGGCCCACCCCGTACAATCCGGCTACACGCGGCGGGGCTTGCGGGCCCTGCCCCTGCCCTCAACCCTATAAGCCAGACCACACATGGCCCCAACCGGCAACACATCCCCGCCCGAAATCGTGGGCAAGGAAGAAATGGGCGCCCGCCTGCGCGCCGAGCGCAAGGCCAGGAAGATGACCTTGCAGGCGCTGTCCAAGGCCAGCGGCATCGCGGTGTCGACGCTATCGAAGGCCGAACTCGGCCAGATCGCCCTCAGTTACGAAAAATTCGCCGCGCTGGCCCGCGCGCTCGACATCGACATGACCCGCATGTTCATGCTGCGCGACGCCGCGCAGGCCGCGGTCGCCCCCACCTTCGTCAAGAACCGGCTCAGCGACGCCCGCGACTACATCACCGAGAACTACCACTACCGCCTGCTGATGGGCGAATACCCTGGCAAGAAGATGCTGCCGATGGTCGCCATGATCGATTCGCGCAAGGTCGTGGAGTTTGAAGACTACATCCGCCACCCGGGCCAGGAGTTCGTCGTGGTTCTGTCGGGCAAGGTTCGCATCCAGTTCGAAAACGGCGACAGCGTCGTGCTGAACCGGCTGGAATCGGCGTACTTCGACAGCAGCATCGGCCACGTTTATCTGTCGCTGAGCAGAAAGCCGGCCGAGGTGCTGGCCGTGTGCAGCGATATGGAGGATGTGCCGGAGCGGTTGAAGGGCTGAGCGTCGAGAACGCCTAGCGCCGGCGTTCGCTAGCGGCCAGGAGCTTCTTGGTCATCGTGTCGTAACGGCGCAGAATGCGCCGGCCGTTCAGCGACTTGCTCCATGAATAGACGGGAATGAGCTGCTTGGAGCCGTACCCGTCCACCAGATAAAGGCCTTCGCGCCCTTCGGCATTGAAACCCACGACGATGTTGCTGGCGCTGACATCGTTGAACACCACATGCGCGTCGATCAGCGCCATGATGAATTCGTGCACGCGGTAGCGCAGTTCCGGCGAGAACCCGTGCCGCGCCACGACTTCCTTCAGCGTGGGCGCCAGGTTGCCATGCGCATCGACGATGCGCTCGACCACCTGGCCCAAGCCCTTCGAGGTCAACACCAAACCGAAGATGCGCGCCATCAGCACATTGCCTCCCCGCGCGCCCTGCTGGGCCGTGGTGGCGATGTATTCGACGGCTTCCATGATGAACACGCGATGCGAGGCATCACGCCGGAAACGCTTGTACCAGGGACGTTTGCGGTCGGCCTGGCTGCGGCGCACGCCATTGACGATCTTGATCAGCAGCGAGTTGTCGGCCGGATGCAGATACACGTCCCGCTCGCTGCCCGCCGCGGCGATGTTCAGCGGCTTCAAATCCAGGATTTCGAACGGACTGGCCGATTCCGACGGGGCGAGCGCCCGCCGCGGAATGACTTGCAGGCCCTTCCAGGGTGTCGTCTTCGGATGGGCGGTCTTTTGCCGGACCGACACGTTCAGCACGGACGCGGCCTCGGCAAATGCCGGAAAGCCCCGGCATGAGGATGCGGTCGGTCATGCCGATGTCGGCTCGGGGATTCGAAGGTGCAGGAAAGCATTGAAGAATTTTGCGCAATCTCGGGGCACGAGCGACAGATTGCAATGTTGGCTTGATAGTTGGCTTGCGACATGTTAGTCGCGAGGCGGCGACGGCACAAGCGCAGCGGCGATACGCGACCGGATGGGGTTTCCCCTGAGATCGCGCGGTTCACGGGGGATCCGAGGCCCATCCGTCCTTTGTTCCGGTATCTGGAAATCTGTTTTCCAGCGGATCCGGGCGAATAGCCACAGTTGGCTTACGGATCCACCATGGAAGGGACCGTCCACCGAAGGGACCGACAAACAAAAAACCCGCATCCTCCAAAAGAGAAATGCGGGTTCATTGCGAGGAATTTCTTGGTGCCGACGGCGAGACTCGAACTCGCACAGCTTTCGCCACTACCCCCTCAAGATAGCGTGTCTACCAATTTCACCACGTCGGCTTGACCAACCCAACAAGGCGAACCCTGCTGGAAAGTCGAGCATTCTATCACGTAATTTGGAAAGCGGGAAAGCCGTCCCGCTTTATCTGCAAGGCGGCGGGTTGCAGCCCATTCAGCCCGGACAACTTCAGGCCGCCACCGCCTCCACGCCCAGCGCCTGCAGGCACGCCGCGAGCGATCGCGCCTGCGTGGCGTCGTACAGCGCCAGTTCGTCCATCACCGGCGCGCCGAGCGCCGCTTCAAACGCGGCCTGGCTGGCGTTTTGCGCGTATTCGGCCTGCGCCTTGTCGCCCAGGTTCGACTGAAAGATGCCGGCTGCGCTGACCGGCAGGAAGTCTTCGTACACCAGCGGTTCAAACTGGATGTAGCCCGCATCGATCAGGGCGGACAGATCCGAGGTTTCCGGCGTGCCCGGCTTGCCGGTCAGGAAATAGCGGAAGTACGCCAGCCCCTGGTCGTGCAGCGCCGCGTAATCGTCCGGAAACGCCGCAAAGCAATCCTGCAGGTTCTGCATGTAGGCCGCCGCATTGCCCTCGTTGGGCGCGCCGCTGATGCGGCTGCGGGCCAGGTCCAGCAGCTGGTCGTACAGCGCGCGGCCCTTGCGGGTCAGCGCCACGCCGCGCTGCTCGATCTCGCCGAAGCGGGCGGTGTGGCTGCCCACCGCGCTGGAGCCATCCGCGCCGGCGAAGCGCACCGGTTCCTCCAGCGCCTTGAAGCTGGTCTGGCGCAGCAGGATCGGGCACTTTCGCGGCGGCGGGCCTTCGATGACGGCCTTAGCCGACACGCCGCGGCGCGGCATCTCGGCCTGCGCTTCGTCGATGTCCAGCGTGCGCGGGGTCAGGTGGTTGATGTGCGGCCCCTTGAATGCCACCACGTCGGCGATCAGGCGATGCTGGCCATGCAATTCGCGGTAGTCGGCCAGGCTGACCGTGGACTCGCTGTGCCAGCGGAACGTGTGCAGCGCCTCGGCCACGAATTGCCGGGCGTCGGCCTCATTCAGGCCGCCTTGCGCCTCACAGCTGGCGGTCAGCGCCAGAACGCGGTCCGTGAAGATCTGCCGGGCGGCCAGGATGCGGGCGGCCTTTTCGCGCAGGGCCACGTCGTCGATCAGCTCCAGGCGCAGCAGCGAGGTGAAGACGCGGAATGGGCTGGCCTGCAGGGCCGCTTCATGCGTGGCGCGGAAAGCCGTCGAATGCACCGGCACGCCAGCGGGCGACAGGTCGTAGTAGCCGACGGGCAGCATGCCCATCACGGCAAACACCCGGCGCATGTTGGCCAGTTCTTCCGGCGTACCGACGCGGATGGCGCCATGGCGCTCGATGTCCAGGCGCTCGATCTCGCCGGTGCGCGCCAGATGCGCGGCCAGTTCCGGCTGCTCGTCCATCGTCCGGGCGTTCACCTGCGCCACTAGGTCCAGCAGCGTGTCGTACAGCGGGACTTCCTGCTTGTACATGTCGGACATGGCGCGCGAAAACCAAGCGCGGATCTGATCGGGATTGACGTAGTTCTGACTCATGACGGGCTCGGCACATCGGTGGAAAAGGATGGCCCGCATGTAATCACGCCGCCCCGCGCCGATCAAATGAAAAATTTCGGCCTAATCAGTCCGTTTTTTCATGGACCGGGCGCGCGGCGCGCCCCGGCCGTCCGGCTGGCGGGCTTCGTCCCGCACCCATGCCACGAACTGCTTGATCTTCGGCACCTCGGCCGAGTGCTCGGAATACGCCACGAAGTACGCGCCATCGCTGGGCTGCACGTAATCCCAGGGAACGACCAGCTTGCCGGCCTGCAGTTCTTCTTCAGCCAGAAGGCGCGGCGTGAGCGCGATGCCGCACCCCCCCTCGGCCGCGCGCACGCACATGTAGAAGGTGTCAAAGCGCGGTCCGAGATAGCTGCGGTCGGACTGGAATTGCTGATGGGAAAAGTAGTCGTGCCAGGCCTCCGGACGGGAGGCGCACTGGATCAGCGTCTGCCGGCTCAGGTCGGCAAGGCTGGCCAGCTTGCCGCCGTGCAGGATGGCGGGCGAGCACACCGGCACGACGTCAGCCTCGAAGAGTTCCACGCACTGCGCGCCGGGCAGCGCGCCATGGCCGAAGAAAAGCGATATGTCGATCTTGGCCTGCATCAGATCGAACGGATGGGTTTCGCTGCGCACCTTCAACTGGATTTCCGGATGCGCAGCCATGAAGCGCTGCAGCCGCGGGATCAGCCAGCGCGACCCGAAGGTGGGCTGGGTGCCGATGGTGAGCACCTGAGTCTCGCTGCCATAGGTCAGGATGTCGCGCGAAGCCACGTCGATCTGATTCAGGATTGCCCTGACCTCGGACTGGTACAGCGCGCCCGCGGGCGTCAGTTGCAGCCGGCGGCGCACGCGCAGGAACAGCGGGTTGCGCAGCAGGGCCTCCAGTTGCGCGATCTGCTTGCTGATCGCGCTCTGCGTCATGTGCAGTTCCTCGGCCGCGCGCGTGAAGCTCATGTGCCGCGCCACCGCCTCGAAACACTGCAGCGCCATCATCGACGGCATCAATCGCTTTTCCATGGCTTTTCCAGGCAGGGTCGCTTCAATGCGGCAAGCATAAAAAAAGCCGGCTTACGCCGGCCTTTCTGCTGCTGTGCCTTACTTTGCCGGGGCGGCGGGCGCGGCCGCCGGCTTGTCGCCAGCCGGGGCGGCCGGGGCAGCCGGAGCCGTCGGCACGGAGGCGTCGGGCTGGGCGGGCGCCGGCGTGGCGGGCACGGACGATGCGCCCGGGACGGACGATGCGCCCGGCGTGGCCGGCACCGAGGAACCCGGCGCTTGCGGGACCGAACGGTCGGCCGGGAAGCTTTGCATCACGCCGGAATCCACAGCGGGGCCAGCGGTGCCCTTGTGGCTGAAGTAGGCCAGACCAGCGGTGGAGGCAAAGAACACGACCGCGGCCCACTTGGTGGCGCGCGACAGGAAGTTGGCCGCACCGGTGGCGCCGAACAGGCTGCCCGACGAGCCGCTACCGAAAGCGGAGCCCATGTCGGCGCCTTTGCCCTGCTGAAGCAGGACCAGGACGATGATAGCCAGCGCCGAGATCACTTGGACGGCCAGCAGAATTTTGAGCATCAGGGGCATTACAGACTCCGGAACGGAAACTTAGATGGCGGCAATTCGCAAAAACTCTTCGGCCACGAGCGACGCGCCGCCGACCAGGGCTCCGTCGATATCAGTCATGGCGAACAAACTGGAGGCGTTGGCGGCTTTGACGCTGCCGCCGTACAACACCTGAACTTGCGCGGCGCCGAGCGCGCGCAGGGCGGCGCGGATGGCGCCGTGGACTTCCTGGGCTTGCTCCGGCGAGGCGGTGCGGCCCGTGCCGATGGCCCAGACGGGCTCATAGGCGAGAACCATGCGGGAAACCGCATCGGCGCCCAACGCCAGCACGGGCTTGAGCTGCCGTTCGATCACGGCCAGCGTGTTGCCGGCTTCGCGGTCGGCCAGGGATTCCCCGACGCAGACCACGGGGGTCAGGCCGGCGGCCAGCGCGGCCTGGGCCTTGGCGGCCACGATCTCGTCGGTTTCGCCGTGCAGGACGCGGCGCTCGGAGTGGCCGGCCAGCGCCCAGCGGCAACCGAATTCCTTCAGCATCGAACCGGAGACTTCACCCGTGTACGCGCCCTTGTCGTGCGCGCTGACGTCTTGCGCGCCCCAGGACACGCTGCTGCCGGTCAGGGCCGAAGCAGCCTGCGCCAGGTAGGGAAACGGAACACAGATGCCGATTTCGCAGTGGCCCGCCGCATCCGCGGCACGAAGCTCGGTCAGCAACGCGGCGTTCTCGGCAAGGTTGCCGTGCATCTTCCAGTTGCCCAGCACGAGGCGGGCGCGGTTTTCGACTGAAGTCATGGCGAATTTGTCTGACGATTGGGAGTGAGGGGTGAGCCTGCAGGTCCTGATACAGGGGACTTGTGCAGCAACCGCCCACGGGCCTGCCTGGAAAAAATTCCAGGCGAAACCCGAGATTGTATCCTGTTGCGCGGCGATACGCCGAACGCCGCGCGTTTCTTACATAGTCAGGATGATTTTGCCGATGTTTTCCCCGCCTTCCATCATGGCGTGCGCCTTGGAGGCCTCGGCCAGCGGGAACGTGGCGTGGACGATGGGCTTGATGGCCCCTTTTTCCAGCAGCGGCCAGGCCTGCTCGCGCAGAGCGCGGGCGATGGCGCCCTTGAAGGCGACCGGACGGGGACGCAGGGTGGAGCCGGTGATGGTCAGGCGACGGCGCATGACCTGGGCGGTATCCACATTGGCGTGCGAGCCGCCAAGCTGCGCGATGATGACGATACGGCCGTCATCGGCCAGGCACTGCATGTCGCGGGCGATGTAATCGCCGGCCACCATGTCCAGGATCACGTCGACGCCGCGTCCGCCGGTGGCGTCCAGCACTTCCTTCACGAAGTCCTGCGTCTTGTAGTTGATCCCCTTGTCGGCGCCCAGCGCCTCGACGGCACGGGCGCGATCGTCGCTACCGACCGTCGCGTAGACCTTGTGACCCATCGCACGGGCCAGCTGGATGGCCGTGGTGCCGATGCCGCTGGCGCCGCCATGGACCAGCAGCGCCTCGCCTTCGGACAGGCGGCCGCGGTCGAACACGTTGCTCCACACGGTGAAATAGGTTTCCGGCAGGCCGGCGGCCTCGATGTCGGACAGGCCTTTGGGAATCGGCAGGCATTGGGCCACGGGCGCGACACAGTATTCGGCATAGCCGCCGCCCGCGACCAGGGCGCAGACCTTGTCGCCCACGGCAAAGCCGCTGCCGGCCACGTCGCCGCCGACGATTTCACCGGCCACTTCCAGGCCCGGCAGGTCGGATGCGCCGCGCGGCGGGGCGTAGTTGCCCTTGCGCTGGAACACGTCGGGGCGGTTGATGCCCGCAGCGGTCACTTTGATCAGAACTTCGCCGGCGCCGGCCTCGGGCGTGGGGCGTTCCACGGGGACGAGGACTTCGGGGCCACCGGGGCGGGTGATTTCAACAGCGTGCATCGCGTGCCTCCTTTGCAGCAAATGGATTATTATTGCGCCCTTTGCGGCATGTCGTGATTCCGTTCGGGCAGAATGTTTGCCTGGCGGCCGCAATAGACTGGCGGCACTGCGGGCAATCCGGCAGGCAAAATCGCCGGCAGTACTGGCAACACCCCGGAAGCGTGGCAGAGTGGTCGATTGCACCGGTCTTGAAAACCGGCAACGGGCAACCGTTCGTGAGTTCGAATCTCACCGCTTCCGCCAGATTCAGAGGCAACCGTCCCAAATGGGCCGTCCTCCATTGGCTGTCCCAAACGGGCCGTCCCCAACGGGCCGACCCCAACGGGCGTACCATGGACGCAGATTCCCTCTGGAGGTTGCCATGTACAAGCACATACTCATCCCCATCGACGGATCCAGCCTGGCCAATTCCGGCCTGGAACAAGCCCTTGCGCTTGCGCGTGCGTTGGACGCCAGCGTCACGGTCCTGACCGTATATAGCCCGTTCGAGATGCCCTCCATGGAATCCGTGCAGCTTGAAGGCATGCGCGGCATCTACGAAAACCAGGCGCGCGAGCTGGCCAGCTCGTATCTGTCCGAAGCCGCCGGCAAGGCCAGCACCGCCGGCGTGGCCTGCGTCACGGAAATGCGCGAGAGCGACTCGCCTTATCAGGTGATCGTCGACGTGGCCATGACGCGCAACTGCGACCTGATTGCCATGTCTTCGCACGGCCGTGGGGGCATGGCCGCGCTGCTGCTGGGCAGCCAGACGCAGAAGGTGCTGGCGCACACCACCCTGCCCGTCCTGGTGTATCGCTGACCTAAGCGGTGGCCGCGAAGGTCCCGGGAATGCCGGCGGCGGCCACGCCGCTACGCAGGGTTTCCTGCGGCAATGATTTGGCCAGCAGGGGCCGCGCCGCCAGCAATCGGGACAGATCAACGCCCGTGCGATACCCCATGCTTTCCAGCATGAACACCAGGTCCTCGGTGACGATGTTGCCCGACGCCCCCGGCGCAAACGGGCAACCGCCCAGCCCGCCCAGGCAGGAATCGAAGGCGCGGATGCCTTCGTCCAACCCGGCCAGCGCATTCGCCAGGCCCAATCCCATCGTGTCGTGCAGATGCAGCTTGGTCAGCCGCGCGCCCACGGCGTCCTGCGCGGCACGCACCGCCTCGCGCACGCGCCCGGGATGCGCATAGCCCACGGTATCGGCCAGCGCAATTTCATCGGCGCCCACGCGCGCCACCGCGGCCGCGACCTCGGCCACCCGCCGCACCGGCACCTCGCCTTCCATCGAACACCCGAACGCGGTGGCGACGGCGGCGTCGATTCGCATCGGCCGCGCCTGCGAACGCACCCAGTCGACGATGGCGGCCAGCATGTCGACCTGCGCGTCGGTTCCCTTGCCCACATTGGCGCGGCTGTGCGTGTCGCTGACCGACACGGGAAACGCCAGCACGTGCGCACCGGCCTCGTAGGCGGCGATGGCGCCCTTCAGATTGCACGCCAGCGCGCACACCGTCAGCCCGTCGATCTTCAGCACTTCGGGCAGGATGTCGCCCGTGTCCGCCATCTGCGGCACGAGTCGCGGCGACACGAAGCTGCCCACTTCGATCTCGCGCAGCCCGGCAGCGGCCAGTTGCCGGATCCAGCGCAGCTTGTCGGCGCCCGGCATCACGCCCTTGGCCATCTGCAACCCATCGCGCGGCCCGACCTCGCAAAGCCTGACTTCCTGGTTCATGTGCGTTCCCGTGTCTTATTGCTGAATGACGATGCCGGCGCTCTTGATGGTCTGCTGCGCCTTGCCGATGTCCGACTGGATCAGCGCGGCAAACTGTGCGCTGGATACGGGGTCGGTCTCGAGTCCCTGCGCCGCCAGCGCGTCCTTCACATCCTGGCGCGCCAGCAGCTTGTTGAAGTCGCTGTTCAGCCGCGTGACGATGGCGTCGGGCGTCTTGGCCGGGGCCAGCACGCCGTAGTAGGTCACCACGCTGAAGTCCTTGTATCCCAGCTCCGCCACGGTCGGCACGTCCGGCAAGGCCGGGTTGCGCTTGGGCGAGGTCACCGCCAGCGCGCGCACCTTGCCCGACTTGATCAGCGTGGCCGCCGACGAAATCGACGAGCCCGCGAACTGCAGATGCCCGCCCATCAGGTCGGCCAGCGCCGGCGCGGAACCCTTGTACGGCACGTGCTGCATCTTGAAGCCGGCTTCGTGCTGCAGCATTTCCATTGCGATGTGCACGCCCCCGCCGGTGCCCGACGTGCCGTACGAAATCTTGTTGGGCTCCTTCTTGGCCGCTTCGATCACCTGAGGCAGCGTCTTGTAGGGCGAGGCCTCCGCCACCAGCAGCACCATCGGCGTCGTGGCCACCAGCGCTACCGGCGTCAGATCCTTGACCGGGTCGTAGGCCACTTTCATCAGCAGCGGAATCAGCGTGACGTTGTCGGACTGGCCGATCACCAGGTCATAGCCCTGCGCGGGCGAGCGCGCCGCTTCGGCCAGCCCCAGCGCGGTGCCGGCGCCGGGCTTGTTCTCGGGCACGACCGCCCAGCCGTTCAGCTCGTGCAGCTTGGTGCTCATCAGGCGGCCGATGTAGTCGGTGCCGCCGCCCGGCGTGGACGGGATGATGATGCGGATGGGCTTGTTCGGATAGTCCTGCGCAGTGGCGGTACATGCGACGGCCAGTGCAGCCAGCGCAACGAGTTTGCGGATCATGGGTGTCTCCTCTTTGATGGATGTCTTGGCGGTCTGACGCCGCCTCGACAGAAATCGGGCGCTAACGCCCTGGCGTCATGCAATCACTCCCGCCGTGCGCAAGGCGTCGATGCGCGCGGCATCCAGGCCCAGGCCTTGAAGAATGGCGTGCGTCTGCGCGCCTTGGGTGGGCGGATCGAACCGCTTGCCCGCCTTGCGCCCATCGAACTCGATGGGCAGCGCGGCGGCCGAGATTTCGCCGCCGTCCGGCAGACGGGTCGGCAGCAGCGCGCCGCCCGCGTTCAGATGCGCGTCATCAAGCAAATCGTGCGGCTGGCGGATCGGGCCATACGACAGATTGGCTTCCTCCAGCGCGGCGCACAGTTCGTCGGTCTTCCAGGTTTTCAGGATTTCACCGACGCCAGGCACCAGCCACGAACGTGCGGCCTCGCGGTCGATGGCGGTCGCCAGGCGCGGATCCGCGGCCCATTCGGGCGGCAGGAATTTCTGCGCGAAGTTGCGCCATTGCGCATCGCCCACCACTGCGACGAACACGCGGCCATCGGCGGTTTCGAAGACGTCATACACGCCCCATGGCGGCTTGCGCTCCGCACCCATCGGCTTGGGTGCCGTGCCCGTCAGTTGGAACTGCGCGATGAACTGTGCAACCAGCAGCAGATTGTTTTCAAAGAGGCCGGACCGCACATGGCGCCCGCGGCCGGTGGCGTGGCGGTCGTGCAGCGCGGCCAACGCGCCCACCACGCCAAACGTGCCGCCCAGGATGTCGTTGACCGACGCCGCCACCCGCTGCGGCGTGTCCGCCCCGCCATTGATGTACGCCAGCCCGCCCATCATCTGCACCACCTCGTCCAGCGCGGTGCGGTGCTTGTAAGGGCCGGACAGAAAGCCCTTGAGCGACACATAGATCAGCCCCGGGTTCTCGGCCGACAGCGATTCGTAATCGAGTCCGTACTGCGCCAGGCTGCCATCACGGAAGTTCTCCACGATCATGTCGGTCTGCAGCGCCAGCTTGCGCACCACCTCCTGGCCTTCCGGCGACTTCAGGTCGATCGCAAGACTCTGCTTGTTGCGGTTGAAGACCGGAAAGTAGCCGCTGCCGGATCCCTTCAAGCGCCGCGTGCGGTCGCCGTCGATCGGTTCGACCTTGATGACGTCCGCGCCCAGGTCCGCCAGCGACAGGCCGGCGGCCGGCCCCATGATCATGTGAGACAGTTCCAGGACCTTGATGCCGCGCAGCGGCAGTTCGGTGCTGTCCATGAAGGGTGAAGCCGGTGCTGCTGTCATCTGCGGTTCCTCTTGCCAGCCTGTTCGATGGGAGCGCGGCCTCAGCCTCGGAAACTTGTCCGCGCCGCGCCAGCATGTCTGCATCATCGCGGGCGGGCGGCACCGGCGGGTAGCGGTCTTTCAGCACGGGGGCATTCTCGTTTCGGAACGTCCGGGTTAGCCCTGAGGGCGTCAGTCCCCCAGCACGCCCAGATGCGCGAGCAGCGCGCGCGCAGCCGGCGACAGCGCTTCCGGATCCCGCACCGCAATGCACAGCGGCGTGCTTGACCACGGCCCTTCCAGCGGAATGAAGCGAATGTCCAGGTGCGCCAGTCGCGGCTTCAGATAATGCGGCACCACCGCCACGCCCATACCGCGCGACACCAGCAGACAAATGGTCTCGTGCGAACTGACACGCGCGCTGATGCGGCGCGTCATACCCGCCTCGCGCGCCGCCTGATCGAATACGCTGCTGATGCCGTTATCGCGGTTGAGCTCGATCTGCTCGAACGGCAGCAACTGTGCATAACCGAGCTTCTCGCGGTCAGCCAGCAGATGCCGGCCCGGCACCACCGCCGCCAGTTCGCAATGGCCAAACGGGAACACCTGCAGGCCTTCGTGTCCGAAGTCGGAACCGGCCGCCACGTCCGCCCGCCCTTCCAGCACGGCGCGGAACGCCGTCTGCGTGGTGTCCTCTTCCAGCGAGATGTCGATTTGCGGATTCGCGCGCCGGAAGGACTGGATCTGCGCCGGCAGGTCGCCCGACAAGGCGGCAAAACTGACGGCCAGCCGGATATGCCCGCGCACCCCGGTTGCAAATCCCGCCATGTCGCGGTGCATGCGGTCCATATCCTCCAGCACGCGGCGCACGTGCGCGGCCAGCGCATCGCCGGCCGGCGTCGGCTGCACGCCCTTCACGCCGCGCTCGAGCAGCGGCACGCCGAACGCGTCTTCCATTTCCGACATGCGCTTGCTGACGGCCGACGGCACGATGTTCTCGCGGGCGGCGGCGCGCGCAAGGCTGCCTTCCTCCAGCGCGGCCAGGAACAGGCGCAGGGAAACGGGGTCGATGTCGCGGGACGGCGGGGCGGGCGGACTGGGCTTCATGGCGCAAAGTGTCGTCCGTAGTCCCGCCGCGCAGGGATCGGGGTTTACCCGCCCGCCGGTCTGGTTCCTGCCGCGATTACCCATTACCAGCGCGCGCCGCCAATATCCCCGCTGCCAAGGTGGTATAGTCTCGCCCGCTGCCGGCCCCTCGCGGGACGCGCATCGCCCGAGTGGTGAAATTGGTAGACACAAGGGACTTGAACAAATTTGAGCCCTCTGGAGGAAACTCCAAAGGTGAAGCCCGTCAAACTCGGCGAAGGCCCTGGACCCGTTCCGCGCTAACGCCGAGCCAAGCCCCGATGACATATCGGGGAAGGTGTAGAGAGCAGACGGCGGGCACCTAAGGCCGAAAAGGCTATGGTGAAGGCGTGCTCCAGACCACGAACAGCAAGCCTGTGCTGGCGGCGAAAGCCGAAGTGGTAAGAAAATCCCTCGGCCTCGCGGCCGTACCGGTTCGATTCCGGTCTCGGGCACCACCCCTCGCATTCCCTCACGCTGGACAAATCGCACGCCCACACGGCAAGCTTGGATACCCCGGAGGCGCCACACCGCGCCTCCCCGTCATTCCGGGAGCCCGTGCATGTGTTCGCACTACCAGACGCTCAAGGACGCCGAACTGCTGCTGCAGAAATTCGGCGTGCGCACCAGACCCGCCGCCATCGGCAAGTACGACATGTGGCCCCGCTATGAAGGGGTGTTCGTGCGGCGTCCGCCTGAGCATGACACCGGCGACGATGCCGTTCCTGATCGTGAGGCCGCGGCGGGCCGCTGGGGCCTGATCAGCGCCATGACGCGTTCAGGCGGCCTGGAACGGGCCAGCAAGCTTTCCACCTTCAATGCCCGCGCGGAGACCGCCGCGGGCTCGTACACGTTCGGCAACGCCTGGCGCCGCGCGCAGCACTGCATCATTCCCGCCGACGCGATCTTCGAGCCGGACTGGACGTCCGGCAAGGCCGTGGCCACCCGGTTCACCCGCGCCGACGGCAAGCCATTGGGCATCGCGGGCTTGTGGGATCGCTATCGCGATGCGGCGGGGCAATGGCAGGAGAGCTACACCATGCTCACTATCAACGCCGACCACGATCCCCTGTTCAGCCGCTATCACCAGCCCAACACGGAAAAGCGCATGGTGGTCATCCTGCCGGAAGGCGCCTATGGCGATTGGCTGACCGCATCGGCCGCCCACAGCCGCGAGATGCTGGTTCCGTTTCCGGCAGACATGCTGACGGCCACCCCCATGGCCCGACCCGTCCTCAGCGGTACCCAACAGGGTCCCGACGACCGAAACCTTCAGGTGCCGGACGACCTCCTGAACAGATAACCCGCTCGGCAGGCCACAGAAAAAACCACTATTCTTCTGCCTCGCCTCATATTTCCCGCCCGCCCGGCGACCATCGCCGCACCATTCGTGCGCGTTGCCCGGGCCAGCGACCGAACCGATCTTGACCTCCCTCCCCGCTTCTCCCCCGTTCATCGTCCTGGACGCGTGCGTCCTCATGTCCGGCATCCTGCGCCGCCTGTTGCTGCGCCTGGCCGAGGCCGGCGTGTTCCAGCCCGTATGGACCGAGCGCATCGGCGAGGAATGGCGCCGCAACGCCTGCCGCATCTGGGACATTCCGCCGGAGGTGATGGCGGAATTCTGGGCAGACATGAACGCGCGGTTTCCGGCGGCCATGGAATCGGACACGCAGGTCTATGAAGCGTCGCTGCGCTACAGCGATCCGAAGGATTTCCACGTGATCGCGGCCGGGTTGGCGCGGCGCGCGCGCTGCGGGCTGCCTCAGACGCCGACCGTGCAGGTGCTGACGTGGAATCTGAAGGATTTCAATCGTTCCGAGCTGCGACGCCAGGGGCTGGACGTCTACAACCCGGACCGGATGCTGGTGCAGTGGTGGCACGCGGGGTCTGAAAACATGCAGGACGCGATTGCGCAGATTCCCGCCGACTACGTCGCGCTGGGCCGCGAGCCGGAGCCGCTGACTGCAACGCTGCATCGTGAACGGCTGTACGGTCTGAAGAACCTGGTGGCGCGTCAATAGACCGCTCGGCGATGAAAGCGGCGGCAATAAGCCGGCGGAAATAAGGCAGGCAATAAGAAGCCGCCAATAAAAAAGGGGCCTGGCCGGCTTTCGCCGAACCAGACCCGGAGCCAACCGTAACCGTTACGTCAATCGACCTCGACGAAAGCCTCTTCGCGCTTCTTGCGCAGCGCGGGCATCGCAACCAGCACCAGCAGGATCGCGGCAAGCGCCAGCAGCGTGGCCGACAGCGGGCGCGTGACGAAGGTGGAGAACTCGCCGCGCGACAGAAGGAGCGCCCGGCGGAAGTTCTCTTCCATCATGGGCCCCAGCACCAGGCCGAGCAGCAGCGGGGCGCCTTCGCAGCCAAGCTTGCTCCACACGTAGCCGATGATGCCGAAGATGGCGAACATGAAGATGTCGAAGGCGTTGTAGTTCAACGAATACACCCCGATCGTGCAGAAGACCAGGATCGCCGGGAACAGCATGCGGTAAGGCACGCGCAGCAGCTTCACCCAGATGCCGATCAGCGGCAGGTTCAGCACCACCAGCATCAGGTTGCCGATCCACATCGAGGCGATCAGGCCCCAGAACAGCTCGGGGTGGCTGGACATGACCTGCGGTCCCGGCTGGATATTGTGGATGGTCATCGCGCCCACCATCAGCGCCATCACCGCGTTGCCCGGGATGCCCAGCGTCAGCAGCGGAATGAAGGAGGTCTGCGCGCCCGCGTTGTTGGCGGATTCGGGACCGGCCAGCCCGGCGGGATGCCCCTTGCCGAAGCGCTGCGGCTCTTTCGAGAGCTTCTTTTCCAGCGTGTAGGACGCAAACGCCGACAGCACGGAACCGCCACCCGGCAGGATGCCCAGCGCCGAACCCAGCGCCGTGCCGCGCACGATGGCGGGCGCGGCTTCGCGGAATTCCTGCCGGCTGGGATACAGCGAACCGACCTTGTCGGTGATCTCGACCCGGTTCTCCTTGAGTTCCAGGTTGCTCATGATTTCCGACAGACCGAAGACGCCCATGGCGACGATGGCAAAGTCGATGCCGTCCTGCAGTTCGGGGATGCTGAAGTCATAGCGCGCCACGCCCGAGTTCACGTCGGTGCCCACCATGCCCAGCAGCAGTCCAAGCAGGATCATGCAGATCGCCTTGGGCAGCGAGCCCGACGCCAGCACCACGGCGCCGATCAGACCCAGCGCCATCAGCGAAAAGTACTCGGCCGGGCCGAACGCGAATGCCACTTCGGCCAGCGGCGGCGCGAAGGCGGCGATCAGCACGGTGGCGACGCTGCCCGCAAAGAACGAGCCGATGGCCGCCAGCGACAGTGCGGCGCCCGCCCGTCCGTTTCTCGCCATCTGGTGCCCGTCCAGCACGGTCACCACCGCCGAGGTCTCGCCCGGCAGGTTCACCAGGATGGCTGTCGTCGACCCGCCGTACTGCGTGCCGTAGTAGATGCCGGCCAGCATGATGAGGCCGGCGGTAGGCGGCAGCACGTAGGTGATGGGCAGCAGCATGGCGATGGTCGGCACGGGACCCAGCCCCGGCAGCACCCCGACCAGCGTGCCCAGCAGGCAGCCGATGAATGCGTAAGTCAGGTTTTCGGGGGTGAAGGCCACCGAAAAACCCAGCATCAGGTTTTGAAGCAATTCCATATCCGGTACCTCAGTTGGTCAGCACGCTGGGCCACAGCGGAAAGATCAGGCCCAACCCGCGAATGAACGCGAGGTAGGAGAACGCCACGAGGAACAGGCCGTTGGCGACGGCAACCTTCCAGTTGAATTCGTGGCTGGCGACGCTGCTGATCAGGACAAGCAGGAACACCGAGAGGTACAGGCCGAGATAACGCAGGGAAAAGCCGTACAGGAACACGGACCCGACGACGAGAAAAAGAATGCGGAAGTCATAGCGGCCGATCGTCGTTTTCTCGGCGCGGGGGGACAAGGCGCTCATCAGCACCGTCGCGCCCATCAGCGCCAGCACGATGCCGAGCCAGAACGGAAAGTAACCGGGGCCCATGCGCGCCGCGCTGCCCATGGAATATTGGGTCGCCTGCAACGCAAAGCCTCCCCCCACCACGATGAACATGACGCCAGACCAGAAATCCTGTCTGTTTCTTATCAATCTGCTTTCTCCCTAATCCGTCGCGTCCCGGAAATCCTGACTTCAGACGCGCTCATTTCTCTTTCAACGCAGCCGCTTTGACGGGCGGCAACGACATGAACGCGGGATGGTAAATCGTGGAACGACATATCTCCTATGGGTATCAACCATGACTTTGTGGGGGATATCCCTAGACCGTGGAATGGACGCAATTCGGCATCCTGGCACCTGCCGGAAGGGTCACAAATCCGCGAAATTGGCTTAAATAGCCGATTTTTCAGGTGAGTTAGCCATTAGAGGAAAAGTTCCGTACAGAATGGTTGTAAGCCTGCGTAGAAATATTCAGATGCATTTTTTGCAGGCTCTGGAGCGGGGAATCCGTCACCGGCGAGGTCCTGCCGGGACTCGCACCTGATGCTTGCAACGCGGCGGCCACGAACACGCCGCCCATACAAGAACGCTCCGGCCGAAAGTTCGGCCAGAGCGACAGTTTTATGACAGCAGATTGAAAGAATGGGGCCGCATCGCGATGCCGCCCGGGCGGTCAATGATCGTGATTGCTGGCCGCAAACCCGGCCGCGTTCAGGATGTCGATCACTTCCTGGATGTGCTCGGGACCGCGCGTCTGCAACACGAAATCCACCTCGACATTGCGCACGGGCAGCGATGTGAACGCGCGTTGGTGGTGCACTTCTGTAATGTTGGCCTGCGCGTCGGCAATCAGTTTGGTGGCATGGGCCAGCGCCCCGGGCAGGTCACGCAGGTCGACGCGGATCCGCGCCAGCCGCCCGGCCCGCACCATGCCGCGCTCGATCAGCTCGCCCAGCATCAGCGGGTCGATGTTGCCGCCCGTCAGCACCAGCCCGATGCGCTTGCCCTTGTAGCGGTCGCTGCCCTCTTCCTGCGCGCGCAGCAAGGCGGCCAGGCCCGCGGCGCCTGCGCCTTCCACGACGGTCTTTTCAATTTCCAGCAGCACGACGATGGCGTGCTCGATGTCCGCTTCGCTGACCAGTTCGATGCGGTCGACCAGTCGTTGCACGACGGCCAGCGTCAGATCGCCGGGCGATTTGACGGCGATGCCCTCGGCGATGGTGTACTGCCCCGGCGGCATGGTGACGCCCTTGACGGCCGCGTACATGGCCGGAAAGCGCTCGGTCTGCACGCCCACGATCTCGATGCCGGGGTTCACGGCCTTGGCGGCGGTGGAGATGCCGGAGATCAGCCCGCCGCCGCCGATGGCGATGACCAGGGTGTCCAGCTTGGGCTGGTCTTCCAGCATTTCCAGGGCGACGGTCCCCTGCCCCGCCATGACGGCTTCGTCGTCGTAGGGGTGGATCATGATGAGGCCGCGTTCGCGAGCCAGCTCGTAGCCACGCGCCTTGGCATCGTCAAAGGTGTCGCCTGCCAGAACGACCTCGGCGCCGAAGCGCCGCGTGTTGGCGACCTTCACCGTCGGCGTGAAGCGCGGCATGACGATCACCGCCGGCACGCCCATGCGCTGCGCATGGTAGGCCACGCCTTGCGCGTGGTTGCCCGCCGACACCGCGATCACGCCCTTGGCGCGCTCCTCGTCCGACAGCGTGAGCATGCGGTTCAGCGCCCCGCGCTCCTTGAAGGACGCGGTGAACTGCAGGTTCTCGAATTTCAGCCAGATCTCGGCGCCGAAAATGTCGGACAGCGTGCGGGACAGGGTGAACGGGGTCTTCAGGACCTGGCCGCGCAGCTTTTCGCGGGCGGCCTGGATGGATGCGATATCGATCACGATGGAAATCCGGTTAACGCACAGGCAGGAAGTTGAACAGCAAAAGGCCCTGGGCGTAGTTGATGCCGATCCGCCGGGAGTTCTCGCCGAGCAGGTTGGCGATCAGGTCCAGCCGGCCGATGATGGCGCCGAACTCGCGCTCGAAGCTGAGATTCGTGGCGGTCGGGGAAATTTCGTTGGCCAGCAACAGCAATTCGCCCTGGTTGTTGCGGCGCGTGGCCAGCAGCCAGGCCGCGGCCTCGACATTCCGTGCGGCATTGTAGACCCGCTGGCCGTCCAGGGCGTCTGTCGCGTACAGGCGCGTCTTGCCGTTGTGCGCCGCGATGATGGTGTCCGCAAGCCCGTAGATGAAGGCGCCGACCCGGTCGCCCGGATAATTGGGATCCAGGGCGACTGCCAGGATCTGGATGTCGCGCAGCCCGCTCAGATCTCGCGGCGGCACGCGGACTTCGATGGAATGCTTGACGCGGTTCACCGCCGTGGCCAGGTCCGGCGCACCGGTCTTGCGCCATTCCCGCGGATTGCGGCGGTACAGCTTGTCCAGCAACGAATACAGGCTGGTCAGGTTGTCGCGTACCTCGAGCGTGACCGTCCGGTTGAAGTCCGTCTGCGCGAACTGGTCCGCCGTCATGTCCTCGCCCTTGGGGCCACGCTGGCCCGCCCCGGGGGGCGACATGCAGCCGGTCAACAGCGCAGCCAACAGCGCTGCGGTGACTGCGGTTATCGGCCACGCCGTCATGCCTTGCTCATCCGTATGCCCCCTTCGATCAAGCGTGAAGCGCGCCATTGCACCCGGCGGCGCGCCTCTCGCGCAAGACTTTACAGGAAGGCGGACGAACTGGGGAGCAGCGGCCCATCCCCCTCACGTTCAGCCGCGCCAGGCAAAAAAAACGGCGCCTCGGATGAGGCGCCGCTTTTCAATCAGGAGGCTGCAGGCTTATTCAGCTTGCGGTTCCGATTGGGGAGCAGCTTCGGGAGCGGCAGCGGCTTGCTGCTGCTCGATGCCACCGATTGCCTTGATGGACAGGCGCAGACGGCCCTTGTCGTCGGCCTCGATGACCTTGACGCGGACTTGCTGGCCGACCTTCAGCACATCGTTGATGTTCGCGATGCGGTAGTTGGCGATTTCGGAGATGTGCAGCAGACCGTCGCGGCCCGGCAGCACTTGCACGATGGCGCCGAAGTCCAGCAGACGCAGGACCGAACCTTCGTAGATCTGGCCCACTTCGACGTCGGCGGTCAGCTCGACGATGCGGCGCTGGGCTTCTTTGGCCTGCGCTTCGTCGACGCTGGCGATCACGATCGTGCCGTCGTCGGAGATGTCGATCTGCGTGCCGGTTTCTTCGGTCAGCGCGCGGATGGTGGCGCCGCCCTTGCCGATCACGTCACGGATCTTCTCGGGGTTGATCTTGATGGTCAGCATGCGCGGCGCGAACGCCGACAGCTCGCCGCGCGAACCGTCCAGGGCGTCCTTCATCTTGCCGAGGATGTGCAGACGGCCTTCGCGGGCCTGGTCCAGCGCAACCTGCATGATTTCCTTGGTGATGCCCTGGATCTTGATGTCCATCTGCAGTGCGGTGACGCCGTTTTCGGTGCCCGCAACCTTGAAGTCCATGTCGCCCAGGTGATCTTCGTCGCCCAGGATGTCCGTCAGCACGGCGAACTTGCCGCCGTCCAGGATCAGGCCCATGGCCACGCCGGCCACGTGATCCTTGATGGGCACGCCAGCGTCCATCATGGCGAGCGAGCCGCCGCAGACCGAGGCCATCGACGAGGAGCCGTTGGATTCGGTGATTTCCGACACGAGGCGGATCGTGTACTGGAAGTCTTCGGGGGCCGGCAGCAGCGGCACTAGCGAGCGCTTGGCCAGACGGCCGTGGCCGATTTCGCGGCGCTTCGGCACACCGATGCGGCCGGTTTCGCCGGTGGCGAACGGAGGCATGTTGTAGTGCATCATGAAGCGGTCACGGTACTCGCCCATGAGCGCGTCGATGATCTGTTCGTCTTGCTTGGTGCCCAGCGTGGCCACGACCAGCGCCTGGGTTTCACCACGGGTGAACAGGGCGCTGCCGTGCGCGCGGGGCAGCACGCCCAGACGCACGCTGATCGGACGGACGGTGCGGGTGTCGCGGCCGTCGATGCGCGGTTCGCCGTTCAGGATCTGGCCGCGGACGATGGCCGATTCCAGCGAGAACATGATGTTGTCGACCGTGACGGCGTCGGGAGCCGATTCGCCCTTTTCGGCAGCGGCGGCAGCCAGCTTGGCCGACACCTCGGCCGACACTTCACGCAGCTTGGCGGTGCGGGCCTGCTTTTCGCGGATCTGGTAGGCGGCGTTCAGGCCTTCCTGGGCGGCGGCGGTGACCGCGGCGATCAGGGCCTCGTCCTTGGCGGGAGCCTGCCAATCCCAATCGGGCTTGCCAGCATCCTTCACGAGTTCGTGAATGGCGTTGATGACGGTCTGCATTTGCTGGTGGCCATAGACCACGCCGCCCAACATGACTTCTTCGGACAGTTGGTCAGCTTCCGATTCGACCATCAGCACGGCGTTTTCCGTACCGGCGACAACCAGGTTCAGCTTGGAGGACTTCAGTTCCGATGCGGTCGGGTTGATGGTGTATTGACCATCGATGTAACCCACGCGCGCGGCGCCGATCGGGCCATTGAACGGGATGCCCGAGATGGCCAGCGCGGCCGAGGCGCCGATCATGGCGGCGATGTCGGGATCGATTTCAGGATTGACCGACAGCGTGTGCAGGACCACCTGGACTTCGTTGTAGAAGTCTTCGGGGAACAGCGGACGCAGCGGACGGTCGATCAGGCGCGACGTCAGCGTTTCCTTTTCGGAGGGCTTGCCTTCGCGCTTGAAGAACCCGCCCGGGATGCGGCCGGCGGCGTAGGTCTTTTCGATGTAGTCGACGGTCAGCGGGAAGAACGTCTGACCCGGCTTTGCCTTCTTGGCAGCCACGACGGTGGCCAGGACGACGGTGTCCTCGATCGACACCACAACGGCGCCGGAGGCCTGGCGAGCGATTTCGCCAGTTTCCAGGACGACCGTGTGCTGGCCGTACTGGAACGATTTAGTCACTTTGTTGAACATGACGATTATTCCTTACAAATGAAAAACCGTGGCCGCTGCGACATGCGTCGCACCGACCACGGTTGCGTCATGGGGAGCCAGCCCCGTCGATCACTTGCGCAGACCGAGTTTTTCGATCAGTGCGCGGTACGAATCGGGATTGCGGCCCTTGAGATAGTCGAGCAGCTTGCGGCGACGGCTGACCATACGCAGCAGACCGCGGCGCGAGTGATGATCCTTCATGTGTTCTTTGAAGTGACCGGTCAGCTCGTTGATACGGGCGGTGAGCAGAGCCACCTGAACTTCGGGGGAGCCGGTATCGCCCTGAGCGCGTTGGAATTGCGCAACGATATCGGATTTCTTGATGTCAGCTACAGACATTGATGACCTCTTCGGACATGCGACAGGGCCGAGGCGCCCTGACGTGGTTTGGAAAATTTTGCGCGAGCCAGGCTTGAATTCGCTTTCTCACTGCTGCCATTGGCGGGATCGGGCAGGACCGGCACATGAGGCTTGGCGCCATGTTGCGGGTACTGCGACAAGCCGCCGGCGGCTGGCGCAAAGGATCTTGCAGAATCAATACATTTGATAAAGCTCGGCGATTATAGCTGATTCGCTAGAATTACCCCAGCAAGAAGACCGGGCCCGCCGCGAGGGCCGGCCAAGCCGCAGTGCGCACCCGAAGGAGCATGGACATGATCAGCTTATACAGAACGGCCCGCGTGACCCTAGCCTCGATCGCACTGGCCGGACTGGCCGCCTGCGCCAACATGACCGAGGTGCCGCCCGGCACCCCGCTTTCGCAAGTCCAGGCGCAGTTCGGCGCGCCCAACTTCGAATGTCCCCAGGCCAATGGCGGCCGCCGGGTGATCTGGACGCAGCAGCCCATGGGCCAGTACGCCTGGGGCGCGAACGTCGGCCCCGATGGCCGGGTCGACCGGGTGATGCCGCTTCTGACCGACGCGCACTTCAAAGTGCTGGAGACCGGAGATTGGGGGCCGGATCGGGTGCGCTGCGAGTTCGGCCCGCCAGCTCGTATCGAACAGGCTGGCCTGGGCGAAAAGCGCGAGGTCGTGTGGTCGTATCGCTATAAGGAAAACAGCGTCTGGAATTCCCTGATGTACGTGTACATGAGCCGCGACGGCAGCAAGGTCACCCACTTCCACCCCGGACCAGACCCCATGTACGACGACGACCGGTTCAACTTCTGGTAGCACCACCCGGAACAAAAAACCCGCCAATCTTTGCGATGGCGGGTTTTTTGTTGGCGGCGTCTGGACGTCAGGACGAATGACCGCGGCGCTCCTGCTGCAGGCGGCGCACCTTGTTCCAGCGCCACAGCCAGGTGACCCAGCCCGACAGGCCGTACAGCACGAACAGGCCAAACAGGACAACGGGAGGATCGCTGGACACGAACACGAACACCGCAACGACAAGCAGGATGCCCCAGAACGGCACGCTGCGGCCCAGGGCGAAGCTCTTGCCGCTGAAGAACGGCGCGTTCGACACCATGGTGATGCCGGCGTACATGGTCAGCGTGAACGCCACCCAGGCCATCAGGCTGTCATGGATGGGCAGCTTGTTGTCCACGGCCAGCCAGACAAAACCCGCCACCAGCGCAGCCGCGGCCGGGCTGGGCAATCCCTGGAAGAAACGTTTGTCCACGACGGCGATATTGGTGTTGAAACGCGCCAGCCGCAATGCCGCGCCGGACACATAGACGAAGGCCGCCAGCCAGCCCCAGCGGCCCAGGTCGTTCAGGATCCATTCATACATGACCAGCGCCGGCGCCACACCGAACGACGTCATGTCGGACAGCGAGTCGTATTGCTCGCCGAATGCGGACTGCGTGTTGGTCAGACGGGCCACCCGGCCGTCCATGCCGTCCAGCACCATGGCGACAAAAATGGCGATGGCGGCGACTTCGAAGCGGTCGTTCATGGCCTGCACAACGGCGTAGAACCCGGCGAACAAAGCGGCGGTGGTGAACGCGTTGGGGAGCAGGTAAATGCTCCGGTGGCGGTTCTCGGAATCGCGCATGGAAAAATTGGGCATGGTCTCAATAACTTACGACGGACTTTGAAAGGTTAACCTATCTGGCCCTGCTTGCGGGCTACAGCAAGGATCGTGCCCGGCCCCATTTGGCGCCAAAGCGCCCAAATGGCTGCGAAAAGGCCAAAAAATAAGAAAAAAGCGGCATGCCCATGAAAGGCATGCCGCTTCGATCCTGACCGGCGGGGCAACGCCCCGCCTGCCGTGGGGATCAGTTCTTGGACTTGTCCACCAGCTTGTTGGCGGCGATCCAGGGCATCATGGCGCGCAGCTTGCCGCCCACTTGCTCGATCTGCGACTCCGCGTTGATGCGGCGGCGCGAGGTCAGGGTCGGGGCGCCGGCGGCGTTTTCCAGGATGAACTTCTTGGCGTATTCGCCGGTCTGGATGTCCGTCAGGCACTGGCGCATGGCCTTGCGGGTTTCGTCCGTGACGATCTTCGGGCCCGTTTCGTACTCGCCGAATTCGGCGTTGTTCGAAATCGAGTAGTTCATGTTGGCGATGCCGCCTTCGTAGATCAGGTCGACGATCAGCTTCAGTTCGTGCAGGCACTCGAAGTAGGCCATTTCGGGCGCGTAGCCGGCTTCCACCAGCGTGTCGAAACCGGCCTTGATCAGTTCGACGGTACCGCCGCACAGCACGGCCTGTTCGCCGAACAGGTCGGTTTCGGTTTCTTCGCGGAAGTTGGTTTCGATGATGCCGGCACGGCCGCCGCCGTTGGCGCTGGCGTACGACAGGGCCACGTCACGCGCGGCGCCCGACTTGTCCTGGTACACGGCCACCAGGTGGGGCACGCCGCCACCCTGCTTGTACGTGTTGCGCACCGTGTGGCCGGGGGCCTTCGGGGCGATCATGATGACGTCGATGTCTTCGCGCGGCACGACCTGGCCGTAGTGCACGTTGAAACCGTGGGCAAACGCCAGGGCGGCGCCCGCCTTGATGTTGCCGTGGACTTCGTTGTTGTAGACCGAGGCGATGTTCTCGTCGGGCAGCAGCATCATGACGATGTCGGCCGACTTGACGGCTTCCGCGACTTCCTTGACTTCCAGGCCGGCGTTGGCGGCCTTGTTCCACGAGGCGCCGCCCTTGCGCAGGCCGACGATGACCTTCACGCCCGACTCATGCAGGTTCAGCGCGTGGGCGTGACCTTGCGAACCGTAGCCGATGATGGCAACGGTCTTGCCTTTGATGAGGGACAGATCGCAGTCTTTGTCGTAGAAAACTTTCATGTTGTGCTCCAGATTCCAGTATTTGGATATTCGTTTGATTCAGATGTAGGGTGAGGCAGGCCTGGAAGGCCGGTCAAATCTTCAAAATCCGTTCACCGCGTCCGATGCCGGACACGCCGGTGCGCACGGTTTCAAGGATGGCACTGCGGTCCAGGGCCTCGAGGAAGGCCTGTACTTTTTCCTGCACCCCGGTCAATTCGATGGTGTAGGACTTGTCGGTGACGTCGATGATGCGGCCGCGGAAGATGTCCGCCATGCGCTTCATTTCCTCGCGTTCCTTGCCGACGGCGCGCACCTTCACGAGCATCAGCTCGCGCTCGATGTGGGCGCCTTCGGTCAGGTCCACCACCTTCACGACATCGACCAGGCGGTTCAAATGCTTGGTGATCTGTTCGATGACCTCGTCCGAACCGGTCGTGACGATGGTCATGCGCGACAGCGTGGAATCCTCGGTGGGCGCCACGGTCAGGGTTTCGATGTTGTAGCCCCGCGCCGAAAACAGGCCCACCACGCGCGACAGCGCGCCGGGTTCGTTTTCGAGGAGGACGGAAATCACGTGCTTCATTGCGGGGCCTCCTTACAGGTCTTCAGAGCCGAGCAGCATTTCAGTCAGCCCGCGGCCGGCCTTGACCATCGGCCACACGTTTTCAGTGCGGTCGGTGATGAAGTCCAGGAAGACCAGGCGCTCCTTGTGCTTGCCGAACGCTTCGCGCAGCGCCGGTTCGACGTCGGCGGGACGCTCGATGCGCAGGCCCACGTGGCCATAGGCTTCGGCGACCTTGACGAAATCGGGCAGCGAATCCATGTACGACTCGGAATAGCGCGAGCCGTAGTCGATCTGCTGCCATTGGCGCACCATGCCCAGGAAACGGTTGTTCAGGCAGACGATCTTGGGCGTCAGGCGGTACTGGTGGCAGGTCGACAGTTCCTGGATGTTCATCTGGATCGAGGCCTCGCCGGTGATCACGGCGATGTCCTTGCCCGGATTGGCCATCTGCACGCCCATGGCGTACGGCAGGCCCACACCCATGGTGCCCAGGCCGCCGGAGTTGATCCAGCGGCGCGGCTTGTCGAACTTGTAGTACTGGGCGGCCCACATCTGGTGCTGGCCGACGTCCGAGGTGACGAAGGCGTCGCCGCCGGTCACTTCCCAGAGCTTTTCCACCACGTACTGCGGCTTGATGACTTCGTCCGAGTTGGCGAACTTCAGGCATTCCTTGCCGCGCCACGTCTCGACCTGGTCCCACCATTTGGCGAGCGAGGCCGGCTTGTGCTCGGCGGCGGCGATCTCGAACTGCGCGCTGAGATCGGCCAGAACGTCCTTGACGTTGCCCACGATCGGGACATCCACGCGCACGCGCTTGGAGATCGACGAGGGATCGATGTCGATGTGGATGATCTTGCGGGCGTTCTGCGCAAAGTGCTTGGGATTGCCGATCACGCGGTCATCGAAGCGGGCGCCGATGGCAAGCAGCACGTCGCAGTGCTGCATGGCCATGTTGGCCTCGTACGTGCCGTGCATGCCGGGCATGCCCACGAACTGGCCGCTGCTGGCCGGGAAGCCGCCCAGACCCATCAGGGTGCTGGTGCAGGGCGCGCCCAGCTGCGTCACGAGCTTGTTGAGCTCAGGCGCGGCGTTCGACAGGATGACGCCGCCGCCCGTGTAGATCATGGGGCGCTCGGCGGCCAGCAGCATCTGCACGGCCTTCTTGATCTGTCCCTGGTGGCCCTTGTTGACGGGCGCGTAGGAACGCATCGAGATCTCGCCCTTGGGCGGCACGTACTTGCACTGCGCGACGGTGATGTCCTTGGGGATATCCACCAGCACCGGACCGGGACGGCCCGTGCGCGCAATGTAGAACGCGCGGCGCATGGTTTCGGCCAGGTCCTTCACGTCGCGCACAAGGAAGTTGTGCTTGACGCAGGGACGCGTGATGCCGACGGTGTCGCATTCCTGGAAAGCGTCTTCGCCAATGGCTGCAGTGGGCACCTGCCCGCTGATGATGACCATCGGGATGGAGTCCATGTAGGCGGTGGCAATGCCGGTGACGGCATTGGTCACGCCCGGACCGCTGGTCACGATGCAGACGCCGACCTTTTGCGACGAGCGCGAGTAGGCATCGGCCGCGTGCACGGCAGCTTGCTCGTGACGAACCAGGATATGCTGGAATTTGTCTTGCTTGAAGATTGCGTCGTAGATGTAGAGCACCGCGCCGCCAGGGTAGCCGAAAACGTGTTCCACGCCTTCATCGGCCAGGCAGCGCACGACGATATCGGCGCCATTCATTTCCATGTTGTAGTTCCTTTCAAAACCGGCCCTGCAACCCTGACTGCTGCGCGCCCGGATACGGCGGCAACTGAACCCATACCGGTTACGACAACATGATCCGGCGCTTAGCGGCTCACGGAGCCACGCCACCCGGACACCTTGCCGACCCGGCACACGCTCGACAGAACGCAGTGCAAACGCCCCTGGGGGACGCTGGAGGTCGAAATGGAAGCCTTGGCAACACACGCTTGTGGCGCGGCCAACGGCAGGTGAGACTTGCTGCACAACGGCTGGGATGTGACCCTGGCCGTTCGCATCAACGCTCCGGTATCGGATAGGCAGACCGAAGCAAGTGGAGCAATTTACCGCGTTGCGTCAAAGGTGGCAAATCGGCTTTTGCCGACCGTTGCGCGGAAGGTTCGGTCACTATCCGGCCCCAAAACGCGCGATGCCCTCTCTATACTTGTTGCGTCGTCCAGAACCGAGCCGCCGCCCATGGATTTGCGCATTGCCAGCATTCGCCGCTTTCTCTATAGCCACTACTTCTTCGGAGGGGTGCGCCAGGGGGTCGGCATGCTGTTGCCCGTGCTGGTGCTGGGCGGCCTCTTCGGCAATTACACGACCGGGCTGGTGGCGACCTTCGGCGCGCAATGCCTGGCCATCATCGACCAGCCGGGCGGTCCGCAGCGGCACCGCACCAACGAAATGCTGGGCGGCGCGGCGCTGGGCACGATCACCGTCATCATCACGGGGCTGGCATCCTCGCATCCGGTGCTGATCTGGCTGGCCGTCATTGCGCAGTGCTTCGTCTATTCGATGTTCACCGTGTTCGGCAAGCGCGGCGGCCTGATCGGCTTTGCGGGCCTTCTGCTGATGACGCTGACCATGCACTCGCCGCTGGCGCCGCAAGAAGTGCTGGCCCATGCCGCCGCCACGCTGGGCGGCGCGCTGTTCTATGTGGCGTTCAGCCTGGGGTTTTCGCGCCTGTTCTGGCTGCGTGAAGAGCAACAGGCCATGTCCGTCGCGCTGTTTGCCACCGCCGACTACGTGGCCGCGCGCGCAAACTTCTACGACGAAACCGCCGATCTGGACGAGGCCTACCGAAACCTGATCCAACGCCAGTCCGTCATGACCGAAAAGCACCAGGCGGCCCGCGACATGGTGCTGCGCGCCCTGCCCCGCGGCAAAGGCCTGGGCGACCGCCAGCGCGTGATGATCTGGAACATGTTCGTGGACATGCTGCAGTTGTTGGACACGCTGGTCGCCACGCACACCGACTACGCCGCGCTGCGCCGCACGCTGGCCGGCAACGACTGCCTGATGTTCATGCGCGACGCGCTGGTGAAGATGTCGCTGGAACTGAACCGCATCGCGCTGGACGTGTCGCGCGGACGCAAGGTGCAATACCGCAGCAGCGCCAAGGCGGAGCTGCGCGCCATCGAGTACGAGATCGAGCAACTCAAGCAGCAAGGCCTGGGCGAACGCGATCCGGAGATGCTGGCGCTGATCGTGCAGGTGCTGCGGCGCCTGCGCAATTCGGCGCGCATCGTGGACCGGCTGGCCGATCACACGGCGGCCTCGCCCGATGCCAAGCCCACCGACGTGCTGCGCATCAACAAGTCGCTGACGCGGTTCATTTCGCGCCAGGAATTCCGCTTTGGCCTCTTGACCAGCAACCTGCGGCTGGATTCCCCGCACTTCCGCTATGCGCTGCGCGTGACGGCCGCTGCCGCGATCGCCATGACGCTGGCCAGCCGCTGGCTATCGCCCGAGTTCTCGGCGCACAACTACTGGATCATGCTGACCATCGTCATCATCATGAAGCCTGGCTTTGCGCTGACGCGCCAGCGCAATGGCTGGCGGCTGATGGGCACCCTGATCGGCTGCATCGCCGCGCTGCTGCTGTTCAACGTGACCGACGAGCCCAGCGTCCTGTTCGCCGTCCTGCTGGGCGCCTGCATCATGGGCAACAGCATGGTGCAGCTCAACTACATGGCCAGCGCCATTTTCAATACGCTGTTCGTGGTGCTGGTGTTCCATTTCGTGTCGCCGGGCACCGTGTCCATGTCGGTGATCGGCGAACGCGCCATCGACACGCTGCTGGGCTGCGCGCTGGCGCTGGTCTGCAGCTACATCCTGCCGTGGTGGGAGGCGCGTTACCTGAAGCCGCTGGCTTCGGCCGCGACCCGCGCCAACCGCGAGTATCTGCTGGCCGGCCTGCGCTACGTCGAAGCCATGCAGGCGCACGGCGCCCCCGTGGGCGCAGCTGCCACCGACACGCCCGCCGTCACCGACGCCGACCTGGCCTGGCGCCTGGCGCGCAAGAACGTGCACATCGCCTTCAGCAACTTCGCCGAGGCGTTCTACCGCATGATGAGCGAGCCCAAGTCGCATCAAGTGGACGTGCCGGAACTGAACAATCTGCTGATCCAGAACCACGTGCTGGCCTCGCAAATTACCGCGGCAATTCCGATTCTGGCGGCGCTGCCCGCCACGCCCGAGCCGGTCCGGCAAGCGCTGGACGGCATGACCGTGCTGCTGGATGAAAACAGCCCGCGCGTGCCGCTGGACCTGCCCACGCAGTTCGACACTGCGGGCGATCAGGCTGCGCTGGTCTACCCCGTGAAGCAGATGCTCAAGGCCACGCACATGATCCGCCAGGAACTGCAGGCGCTGGCCGATCCGCTGCATGCGCCGCCGGTGGCGGCCGCGGCGTCGTAAGCCGCCGTTCGTCGATTCGACGGGCAAAAAAAAATGCCAGCTTGGCGGAGATGCCAGGCTGGCATTTTTTGTGAGAGGGCGAGGTCCCAACCAGGTGTCTGACACCTTCCCCCGCCGCCGACTTCGTCAGTCCAGCTTGCGGCGAAACACCAGCTTGTCCGCCGACGACGCCGACGCGTCGTACGCGTAGCCTTCCAGATCAAACCCCTGCAGCCCTTCCGGCTTGGCAACCTTGTGCTGGATGGCGTAACGCGCCATCAGGCCGCGTGCGCGCTTGGCGTGAAAACTGATGATCTTCCAGGCGCCGTTCTTCCAGTCCTGGAACACGCATTGCACCACCCGCGCCTTCAGGACCTTCTGATCGACGGACTTGAAGTATTCCTCGGAGGCCAGGTTGATGACGACCGGCGACTTCTGGCCGGCCTGGCGCTCGTTCAGGTAGTCCGCGATGGTGCTGCCCCAGTACTCGTACAGGTTCTTGCCCTTGGGGTTCTCCAGCCGCGTGCCCATTTCCAGGCGGTATGGCTGCATCAGGTCGAGCGGGCGAAGCACGCCGTACAGGCCGCTCAGGATGGCGACATGCTCCTGCGCCCAGTCGAGCTGCTTGGCCGACAGGGTGGCGGCGTCCAGGCCTTCGTAGACGTCGCCATTGAAGGCCAGCACGGCCTGGCGCGAGTTGGCCTGCGTGAAGCTGCGCTTCCAGTGCGCGTAGCGCTGGACGTTCAGCTCGGACAGGGCCGGGCTCAGGCTCATCAGGTCCGAGATGTCCTCGGCGGTCTTGGTCTTCAGGACCTTGATCAGGCCGGCGGCCTGATCCACGAACATCGGCTGGCTATGCGTCTCGACGTGCAGCGGCGAGTCGTAGTCCAGCTTCTTGGCGGGGGAAAGCAACAACAGCATTCAGAATTTCCTTGTTTAGCGCGCCGTCCAGCCGCCATCGACGGAGACGGTCGTGCCGGTGATTTGCGCGGCGGCGTCCGAGGCCAGGAACACGGCGGTGCCGCCCAGTTGTTCCGGCGTCACGAATTGCAGCGACGGCTGCTTTTCGCTGAGCAGGTCGCGGGCAGCGGTTTCCTGGTCCACGCCATTCTTTTCAGCCAGCGCGGTGATCTGCTTTTCGACGAGCGGGGTGCGCACCCAGCCCGGGCAGATGGCGTTGGCGGTGATGCCCTGCCCGGCCGTTTCCAGCGCCGTGACCTTGGTAAATCCCACGACGCCATGTTTGGCGGCCACGTAGGCCGACTTGCTGGCCGATGCCACCAGGCCATGCGCGGACGCGATGTTGATGATGCGGCCCGAACCCTGCTTCTTCATGTGCGGCAAGGCGGCGGCGGTGCCGTGGAACACGGCGGACAGATTCAGCGCCAGGATGGCATCCCACTTTTCGGCCGGAAAGTCTTCGATCAACGCGGTGTGCTGGATGCCCGCGTTGTTGACCAGGATGTCGATGCGGCCAAGCTGGCTGACGGTGTTTTCGACCAGCTCGCGCACGGCGGCGCCCTTGGAAAGATCCGCGCCGTCGTAGATGACCTTCACGCCATGCTTGGCGGCAAGCTCCGCGCGCAGCTTCTCGATTTCGGCCGCGTCGCCAAAACCGTTCAGGACGATATCGGCGCCCTGCTCGGCGAAGGCCGTGACGATACCCAGGCCGATGCCGCTGGTGGAACCGGTGACAAGCGCTACTTTTCCTTTGAGCATGAGCTTTCTCCTGTGAGCTGGCGTGGGGAAACGAAACGGGCTTCAAGTGTAGCTGCCCGGCAAGCCGCCAATCATGCCATGCCCTTACCCGCTGCGGGGTCAAGCGGTGGGCGGCTTGTCCGAGGAGGACGACGGCGCGGCGTCGGCAGACGGCGCAGTGTCCGTGACCGGCACCGCGTCCGTCACAGGCAGGCCCGCCATGCCGCCGTACTTCTCCGGCACGCGCTCTAGCACCTTGATCAGCACCGGCACCACGCCCATCGACACCGCGACGATCACCGACAGCACGTCGCGCTGCTCCAGGTTCACCAGATGGTTGTCCCAGGCTTCGTTGAAGATGGCGAAGCTGAACTCGCCGCCCTGGGCCAGCACCAGCGCAAACAGCAGCCGGTGATAGCGCGGCAGCCCCAGAAAGCGCGCGAATCCATAAAGGATGACGGCCTTCACCGCCAGCAGCGCCGCGACGCCCGCGCAGATGAACATCCAGTGATGGGCCACGACCTTGAGGTTGATGGACATGCCGATGGCCACGAAGAACAGGCCCAGCAGCAAACCCTTGAACGGGTCGATCGCTTTTTCCAGCTCATGCCGGTAGCGCGACTCGGCCATCAACACGCCCACCAGGAATCCGCCCAGGCCCGCCGACAGGCCCGCGTAGTCGAACAATTGAGCTGCGCCCACCACCATCAGCAGCGCCGCGGCGGTAAAGAGTTCGTTCAATTCCGCCTTCGCCGCCCAGCCCAGCAGACGCAGCCGGTAGGCCAGCGCCACGACCGCCACGGCCACCAGCGCTTCTTTGAAGGACGGCGCGGAGGTCCCGTCCGACCCCAGCAATCCGGCCGCGACCAGCATCGGAATCGCCGCCATGTCCTGGAACAGCAGCACGCCCAGCGCCGAACGGCCCAGCGGCGTGCGGGTCAACTGACGCTCGTCCAGCAACCGCAGCGCCACCGCCGTGGACGACAGCGCCAGCGACAGACCGCACAACACCGCCGCCTGCCACTCCATGCCCGCCAGATGCCGCAGCGCCGCGCCGAACACCACCCCCAGCAGCAGGCCGCAGATCAGCATCTGCAGGGTGCCCAGGATGAAGACTTCGTTGCGCATCGCCCACAGGCGCTTGGGCGACAGTTCCAGCCCGATGATGAACAGCATCATCACGACGCCCCACTGCGACACGCCGATCATCGTGTCCACGTTCGTGACCAGCTTGAAGCACGACGGTCCGACGAGAACGCCCGCGATCAGGTAGCCCGGAATGGCGCCCAGCCCCAGTCTTTGCGTGATGGGCACGCAAAGCACGGCCGCGAGCAGAAGGATGAGGATGAGGTCCATGGAATGCGCAGAGGGCGGAATGGGGTGAATTCTGGCCAAAGATTGCGCCGACTGAAAGCCGGATGAAACCCGCTGTGGTCCTTTTACCCGTTCTTTTTTCCACCCCTTTACACAAAAGAAAAAAATCCTGTAGAATTGCGGGCTTCGCTGCTCCGACAACGAAGATCCTTCCGACCAGGGATCTTTTAGTGAAGTCTTGTTAAACCGAAACTTCACCGATGCGGAACCCAGCCACGGAGAGGTGGCAGAGTGGTCGAATGTACCTGACTCGAAATCAGGCGTACGGTATCCCCGTACCGTGGGTTCGAATCCCACCCTCTCCGCCAAGTATTGAAGAATGAAGCCCCTGAGAAATCAGGGGCTTTTTTCTTTGCACGGCGTATTCACGCCGTGCTGCATGCTCAATAAGCAGCCAACCGCAACGACGCCTGCGACCCGCCGGCCTGGACGGACGACACCGCCTCGACCGCCAACACCCGCTCCGCACCGCCCGGCAACCTGAATGCGCTCACCGCCCGCGTCAGATCCGCCGACTGATCCTGCATCGAGCCCGCAGCCGCCGCAGCCTCTTCCACCAACGCCGCGTTCTGCTGGGTCACCTCGTCCATCTGCGACACGGCACGGTTGACTTGTTCAATGCCATCCGCCTGCTCGGCCGAGGCCGCCGCGATTTCGCCCATGATGTCGGTCACGCGTTGCACGGAACTGACGATCTCCTGCATCGTCGCGCCGGCGCGTTCGGCGCTGCCCGAGCCCTGACCGATCTTCTGCACGGTGTCTTCGATCAGGACCTTGATCTCCTTGGCGGCCTGCGCGCTGCGCTGCGCGAGCGTTCGCACCTCGGCGGCCACGACCGCAAAGCCCTTGCCCTGCTCGCCGGCGCGCGCGGCTTCCACCGCGGCGTTGAGCGCCAGGATGTTGGTCTGGAACGCGATGCCGTCGATCACCGACACGATGTCCGAGATCTTCACCGAGCTGGCGGAGATCGCGTTCATGGTGCTGACGACTTCGGACACGGTGGCGCCGCCGCGCGACGCGGTTTCCGAGGCCGCCGCGGCGAGTTGGTTGGCCTGCTTGGCGCTGTCGGCGTTCTGCTTCACGGTAGACGACAGCTGCTCCATCGACGCGGCGGTTTCCTCCAGCGACGCAGCCTGCTGCTCGGTGCGCGAGGACAGATCGGTGTTGCCT
The DNA here is from genome assembly GCF_040775605.1 of Achromobacter animicus. Taxonomy (NCBI): domain Bacteria; kingdom Pseudomonadati; phylum Pseudomonadota; class Betaproteobacteria; order Burkholderiales; family Alcaligenaceae; genus Achromobacter; species Achromobacter animicus. Next base: position 1,271,268 of record NZ_JAYGJK010000001.1, on the reverse strand, counting down.
GCCGCGATCTCGCCGGAGGCGGACGCGATGCTGTCCACGCCGGTGCGGATCCGGGCGACCGTGCTGGCCAGGTTGGCGTTCATGGATTCCAGCGCCGCCATCAACTGGCCGATCTCGTCGCGCGAGCGCACGACGATGGTGCTGGTCAGGTCGTTTGCCGCAACCGTGCGCGCGACGCGCACGGCGTCGGACAGCGGACGGGTGATGCTGCGCGTCAGCAGCACGGACATCAACAGGCCACACACCACCGCAATGGAGCCGATCACGATCATCCACAGATTCGCGTTGCCGTAAGACGCTTCGATTTCTGCGGCGCGCGCGTCGATATCGGCGCGCTGCAATTCGGACAGGCGATTGATGTTGTCAATGAACTGGCGCGTCGCGGGCAAGAACTCCTGCGTGAAGATCTTGTTGGCGGCGTCCACGTTGCCTTCCTGCTTGGCCTTGAAGATGCCGTCGCGGGTGCGCAGGTATTCGCTGCGCGCCTTGCCAATGCCTTGCCAAAGCACCTTTTCCTCGTCGCTTTCGATCAAGGGCTCGATCTTCTGCTGCAACGCCGACGAGTTGCGGGTCGATGCCGCGGCTTCCTCGGCGAAGAAGCCTGCCAGGCTGGCGTCAGCACTCTTGGCGATGGCGGTGGTCCGGGTGACGCCCGACTGGATGTTGCGCGCCCAGTCGTTGATCAGGCGTTCCTTTGTGAGGGATCGCTGCGTCAGCGTTTCGACCGATTCGTTGATGTTGGCCAGGCTGACCAGCCCGACAATGCACATGACCATGATCATGGCCAGCAAGATGGCGAAACCACCCGCAAGGCGGGTTCCAAGCTTCATGTTTTTCATACTGCCTCCGGCGACTTCCAGGGCGGTGTGAATGCGTGCTCGGGCGGATGCCTTGGCGGCGGAATTGCGCCGCCGCCAATTCAAGCCAGATGCTCGCAAGCCCCTGGTTATCCGCCCCCAATAATGGTGTCCGTTGTGTCTGAAATTGCCGGCGGAGAGTTCGGATTTTCGAGGGTTCTCGCGACGGTCGAACGGATGCTAGCAGTCCGGATTTGGGCGGCATCGGGGGAAATGAAGGCGTTATTGACGCAACCTCTTCGCATTGCCTGAAAGGTGTCGGCAGCGTTGTAAAAAAGCCGCTATTGCTGACCAAATCAACGGGAAAACCCAGGCAAGAAAAACGGCCCGAAGGCCGCGGAAACTCAGGTCGGCGACGTCGGCCGCGCAAGCTGGAAGGTGTCCGTACTGCGCGCGTACCAGCCGCCGCCGTGCATGCGGGCAATAAGGCCCAGCGCCGGCGTATCCACATGCCCGCGTTCGGCGTCCCGCACATAGGCGTCTTCGACATGCGCGCCCAGCACGCGCCCGATAACCACAATCTGTCGCGGACCGGTCACGACCGTTGCCTGGCTGACACACTCCAGCGACACCGGACTGCCCTGGATGCGGGGCGGTCGCACATGGGTGGCGGGCAGCGCGGTCAAACCGGCCGCGGCCATTTCGTCCACGTCCGCAGGGTAGTCGGCGCAGGTCTGGTTCATCTCGCGGACCAGGGATTCCGGCACCAGATTCACTACGAACTCACCGTTCTCGATGATGTTGGCGCCGGTGTCCTTGAATTCCCCGCCAGCATGGCGCATCAGGCCGATCGCGACCGTCGGCGGCTGATGCCCCATCACGTTGAAGAAACTGAAGGGCGCCGCGTTGACGACGCCTTTGCCCGACACGGTGGTGACCCACGCGATCGGACGCGGCGTGACGGTCGAGGTGAGGATGTTGTAGACCGTCTGCGCCGGCAAGGCGTTGAAATCAAAATGCATCGATCATGCCTCCTGCTGCCCGGCGGCGGCGCCCGTGGCCGAGACCGCGCGCTTTTCACGGGTGTCCACCTGAAGCTGGAAGACGTCGGGGCGGGCGTAGTGCCCGGACACGTCGAAGTCGTACTTGCCGCGCAGGATCTGGTTGGGTTCGATGTCGGCGTACAGGATGGTCTCTTCCGAGAAATCCGGACCGGCCAGCACCTCGCCCAGCGGACCGATGATGGCGCTGCCGCCGCGCATCAGGACCGTGTCCGGCGCGTCGCCCAACGCGCATTCGAAGTCCTCGGGGTAGGCGCTGCGGCGCAGGTGCTGGCACGCGGTCAGCACGTAGCAGCGCCCTTCCAGCGCAATGTGGCGCATGCTGGGCACCCAGGTGTCGCGATCGTCCGCCGTGGGTGCGCAATACAGCGCGACGCCCTGGCTGTACATGTACATGCGCAGCATGGGCATGTAGTTTTCCCAGCAGATCACCGCGCCGATCTTGCCGTAGGGGGTGTCGATGACGGGCATGGTGGACCCGTCGCCGAAACCCCAGATCAGGCGTTCCCCAGCGGTCGGCATCAGCTTGCGATGCTTGCCCGCCAGGCCGGCCTGGCCGTTGAAATACAGCACGGTGCAGTACAGCGTGCCGCCGTCGGCCTCGATGCAACCCATCACCACGAAGCTGTCGGTGTCGGCCGCGGCCTGCGCCACCAGCGCGACCTCCTCGTCGTCCAGGCGGATGGCCTGCTGATGATAGGCGGCAAAGGCGTCGCGGCCTTCGGGCTTGCGCATCCCGATGGGAGCGCCGAAGGAATTGCCCTTGGGATATCCCCCCAGGAAGGCTTCGGGAAACACCTGTACCCGGGCGCCCTGCTCGGCTGCCTGCCGGATCAGCGCGGCGGCCTTTTCGGCGCAAGCCATGCTGTCGGTGGGAATGGACGCCGCCTGGATGACGGCGGCCTTGAAGGTCTTTTGCATGGACATATCTATGCTCGCTTCCTTTTTGTCTCGTTGTTGTCAGTGGGCCGGATCTTCGTCGATGGCCTTCGCACGCGTGTTGGGCAGCAGCAGGCTGCCGATGACGCCCACGACCACCATCACCGCCACCGGGTACATCAGGCCGCCGAAGATATTGCCGCTGGCCTGCGCCAGGTACGTGGCGGTAAAGGGCACGATACCGCCAAAAATGCCCGCGCCGATGTGATACGGGAACGACAGCGCCGTGTAGCGGATGCGCGCCGGGAACAATTCAACCAGATAGGACGCGACCGGGCCATAGACCATCGCGACGACGGCCGTCATCAGCACCAGGATCAGGATGATCGTGGCGCGGTCGATGCGCGCGGGATCCGCCTTCTCCGGATAGCCGGCCGCCGTCAGCGCCTTGGCGTAGGCCGCGCGGTCAAAGCCGTTGACGGTGGCGCCGCCCACGCTCATCGCAATTTCCTGCCCCGGGATCGGCGCGGCATATTCAAAGTTGATGCCCTTGCCGACCAGGAATTTCTTGGCCTGCACGCACACCTTCTTGTGGTCGGCATGGCTGCCGATCATGGCGGCCTGCAATCCGAAGTCGCACGCGCCGCCGCTGGTGTCGGCATGCACGCGGACCGGCGTGGTCTGCATGGCCTGCGCCAGCGCCGGATTGCCGGCATTGAGCAGCACGTTGAACATCGCGTGGTAACCCACGGCGCCGATGAACAGGCCGGCCATCATGATCCACTTGCGGCCCACCTTATCCGACAGCCAGCCGAACAGCACAAAGGTCGGCGCGCCGATGATGAAGCCGATCAGGATCAGCCGGTAGACAGTGGTCTGATCAAGCTGCACGGCCTGCTGCAGGAAGATCATCACGTAGAACTGCCCGGTGAAATAGGTGGCGCCCTGGCCGGCGGTGACGCCGATCAGCGCCAGCAGCACGAGGCGCAGGCTGGGCCATTGGCCAAACGTTTCCTTGACCGGGTTCTTCGACAGGCGGTTCTGCTGCTTCATGCGCGTGAAGACGGGCGATTCGTGCAGCTTGGCGCGCACGTAGATCGAAATGGCCAGCATCACGATCGACAGAATGAACGGCAGACGCCAGCCCCACTGGCGGAAGTCCTCGGCGCTCATCGAGGCCTGGACGAGCAGGATGACGACCAGCGACAGGATCAGGCCGGCCGACGAGGTGATCTGGATCCATCCGGTCAGGAGCCCCCGGCGCCGCGGTTCGCAGTGTTCGGCAACGTAGATCACCGCGCCGCCGTATTCGCCGCCCACCGCCAGGCCCTGCACGACCCGCAGCGTCAGCAGCAGGATCCAGGACAGGTGGCCCGCCGTTTCATAGGTCGGCAGGCAGCCGATCAGCACGGTGGCGCCGCCCATCATGACGACGGTGATCAGGAAGGTGTATTTGCGGCCCAGCTTGTCGCCCAGGTAGCCGAACATCACCGCGCCCAGCGGCCGGATGATGAAGCCCACGGCCAGTGCGCCCAGGGCGGCCAAGAGCGCGACGGTGGGGTTGTCCTGCGGAAAGAGGACCTGGCTCATGAAGACAGCCAGCGTTCCGTAGATGAAAAAGTCATACCACTCGAACAGCGTGCCCAGCGTCGAGGCGACCACGACCTGACGTTCTTCCTTGCGGCTCAGCGTCGGCCCGGCGTCGAGCCTGGGCATTGCGACATTTGCTTCCATGCTTGCTTTCCCCTGTCGTTTTAGATTGATAGTGCTGTACGCATTAACTATTATCAAAGCTAAGCCCGGACGGCAAAAAGCTAGGGGAAACCCGGCGCGGACTGGAAAAGCGGGGAAAAGGCCGCTGCTACACTGCCGCCACGCACACTGTGGAGGCAGCAATGGCAAGGCCCGCCGGCAAGATTGAAAAGAATTCGGAACAGGCGCCGGCCACGGCGCGCAGGGGCATCCAGTCGATCGAGGTGGGGTTCCGGATCCTGGACGTCATCCGCAAGACCGGCCGCCCGATGCCGCTCAAGGAAATCGCTGACGCCTGTGCGCTGACGGTGCCCAACGTCCACTATTACCTGGTGAGCTTCCAGAAAGTGGGCGTGGTGCAGCAGCACGCCGACACCGGCCACTACGGCCTGGGTCCGTATGCGTTGCGGCTGGGGCTGGCCGCGCTGGAGCAATTCGACGTGTTCACGACGGCGCGCCCGATCATGGCCGAGGTGGCCGCGGCCACGGGTCACACGGTGTTCCTGGGCGTGTGGGGCAACAAGGGCCCCACGATTGTCTACCGCGTCGAAGGCAGCCGCAGCCGGCCGCTGCTCGAATTGCGCGTGGGCACGGTGATGCCGCTGCTGTCGTCCGCGCTGGGCCGAAATTTCCTGGCGCACCTGCCCGATGCGCTGACCCGCGAGCTGCTGGAACAGGAGCTGGCCTCATCCGTGCCCGAAAGCCACGGCGGCACCGCCGGCAATGCCTACACGATGGCGGACGTGCAGGCCATTCGCGACGAAGTGCAGAAGCACCACATCAGCCGCTGCCGCCACGCGCTGCTGCCGCATTTCACGTCGTTGTCCGCGCCCATCTTCGACATGCTGGGCGAAATGAAGGCCGCCATCACACTGATGGGACCGGTCGGCGCGGTGGACGACGACCTGGAATCCGAAACCGCGCGCCTGCTCAGCGAAAAAGCCCGCTCGATCTCGGCGACGGCGGGCTGGGTGGATCCTGAGGCGCGGTAAGCGCTACCCCTCCGCCACGATCTTCGCGTCCTGGATTGTCTTCGCGTACTTCTGCTGTTCGCTCTTCATGAATTCGGCAAAGCGCTGCACGCCCCCGCCGCCGTCTTCCGCGCCCACCTGCGCCAGTTTCTCCTGCACGTCCGGCATCGCCAGCACCTGGTCGATGTCGCGGTTCATGCGCTGGACCATGGCGGCAGGCATACCGCCCGGGCCGACCATACCGAACCAGATGCTGGCCTCGAATCCCGGATAGCCCTGCTCGGCCACCGTCGGCACATTGGGCTGGCTCTTGGAACGCTTCTGCAGCGTCTGGGCCAGCGCGATGACCTTGCCGGACTGGATCAGCGGCGTGGCGGTGGTCATTCCCTCGAAGCAATATTGCACGTGGCCGCCCAGCAGGTCGTTCATCAGCGGCGCCGATCCCTTGTACGGCACGTGCAGCACGTCGATGCCGGCGCGCGCCTTGAAGATTTCCAGCGCCAGATGCTGCGCGGATCCGCTGCCCGCAGATCCGAACACGATCTTGCCGGGCTGCGCGCGGCATAGCTGGACGAGTTCGGGCAACGTCTTGGCCGGCTGGCTGGCGCCGCCGATCAAAATGGTGGGCGTCTTGCCGACCAGCGCGATGGGCGTGAAGTCCTTGTCCACCGAATACGCCAGCTTGGGCTGCAGGCCGGGCGCGATGCCATGGCTGTTCACGTGCGCCATCAGCAGCGTGTTGCCGTCGCCGGGCTGGCGGGCGACCTGCTCGGCCGCAATGATGCCCGCCGCACCCGCGCGGTTTTCGACGATGACGGGCATATTCCACAGCACGCCGAGCTTCTGCCCCAGCAGCCGGGCCAGCACGTCCGTGCCGCCGCCCGCGGGAAACCCCACCACGATCTTCACCGGCCCGGAGGGCATGTCCTGCGCCCGCGCCGCCGACGGCAGCACAAGGGCCGCCCCCAGCGCCGCGGCGCTGGTCATGAATTGCCTACGTTGCATCGTTGTCTCCTCGCGCGCCGGTCCGACGGCCGGCAACTGGTTATGTGGAACTGCCTGCCGCTGTTGCATCCGGCCGTCTGACGCGGCCTGGATGCGGACCTTCGGGTACTACGCCTGCATGAACCGGCGCCGCTGCCGCATGTGCACGGCATGCAACCTTTGCGCGGCGCCGGTCGACGAGCCTGATGGAAGACGGGCCTAATGGAAGACGGGCCTAACGGGCGACGCGCGTCCACTTGCCGAAGCGTTCGACCATGCGCTCGTCAAAGCCGAACCCCAGACCCGGCTCCTGATGCAGAATCACGCGGCCCTGCTTGTGGGTCAGTTGGCGGTCGACCAGCTTGCGGAAATTCAGGACCTGATCGTCCCAGAAGAATTCGACATAGCGCGCATTGGGCGTGGCCGCGACCAGCGGCGCATGCACGTCGTGGAACCAGTGCGGGCACACGACCACGCCGTAGCTGGCTGCGGTGGCGGCGATACGCTTCCATTCGGTGATGCCGCCGCAAACCGCCGCATCCGTCTGCAGGATGCCCGCCGCGCCCTTGTCCAGCAGTTCCTTGTGATACCAGCGGCCGTAGCCGATCTCGGCGGTGGCTATCGGTAGATGCGTCAGGCGCGCCAACTTGGCGTGGCTGTCGATGTCATCCGGACTGAACGGTTCTTCGATGAAGTACGGCTCGTATTGTTCGAAGCGGCGGATGTATTGCATGGCCTGCGTCACGTCCTGCCAGGCGTTGTTGCAGTCCATCATCAGCTCGACGTCCGGACCCACGGCTTCGCGCGCGGCCTTCAGGCGCGCTTCTTCCTCGCGCGGCGACAGGCGGCCGGTCTTCATCTTGACGGCGCCAAACCCCTTGGCCACGTAGCTGGCCATTTCCTCGCCGAGATGCTGCGGGGTCTTGCCATCGAGGTAGTAGCCGCCGCTGGCGTAGGCCGGCACGGATTCCAGTTCGACCGCGCCCAGGAACTTGTGCAGGGGCAGGCCCGCGGTCTTGGCGTTCAGGTCCCACAGTGCGATGTCCAGCGCGCTCAACGCGCGCATCACCGTGCCTTGGCGGCCTTGCAGCAGCGCTTCCTGATACATGGATTGCCACAACCCTTCGACCGCGTGCGAATCCTTGCCGAGCAGCACGGGGCCCAAGAGGCTCTGGACGGCGGCCTCGAAGATCGCGCCGCCGGCGCTGCCGACGTAGCAGAAGCCGATGCCCTCCACGCCATCGGTGGAGCGCACCTTGACCAGGCCGTAGTGGCGGGTGGACACGGTGCGGTTGGAAAACGAGGTGACCTTATCCAGAGGCACCGCCGCGGCGCATACGTCTATGGATTCAATGATGGGCACGGGTGGCTCCTTGAAAGCAGTGAAATCGACTGGACCGATCGGCGCGCCGCGCGCTGCCTGATCGCCTGGACGTATTCTTCTCCGGACCAAAGAAAACAACAATTATCTTCACGCATCTTTAGAATATGGAAAAACCATTTTCTGAAAAGGGCGCTCGGCTTTGGATTCGCGCTTTCTACAGACCTATGTGCATGTGGTGGAACTCGGCTCCATCGCCCAGGCCGCCCGGCATCAGGGGCTGACACCGGCCACGGTGCAGCAGCGGTTGCGTGCGCTGGAGGCGGACGTGGGCAGCGCACTGATTGCGCGCTCGGGCCGCACGGTCAAACCCACGCCCGCCGGCGTTCGCATCCTGGAACGCGCGCGCGCCATCCTGCGCGACGTGCGTGACCTGCGCTCGGCCGCGTCGGACACGGACCTGCCGGCCGGCCCCTTGCGGCTGGGCGCCACCCCCACCGCCTTGACCGGCATCATGCCGCCGGTGCTGCGCACGTGGGTGACCCGGCATCCGGGCATCGAGATCTACATAGAACCGGCGCCGACCACGCTGCTGTACAGCAAGGTGCTGTCGGGCGAACTGGACGGCGCGCTGCTGGTGCACCCGCTGTTTCCCATTCCCAAGACCTGCGCGTGGCGCGACTTGCGGCACGAGCCCCTGGTGCTGGTCACCCCCGCCGACATGAAGGTCGACGACCCCTTGGCCGTCATCGCCCGGGAGCCGTATATCTGCTACGACCGCAGCGTGGTGGGCGGCAAGATGGCGGACGACTACCTGCGCGCGCGCAGCCTGCGTCCGCGCGTCCGCTTTGAACTGGACGGCATCGAGTCCATTGCCAAACTGGTCGCCGAAAGGTTGGGTGTCGCGCTGCTGCCCGATTGGGCCAGTACGGGCACGCCGTCCGCGCACGTCAAACGCTGGCCGCTGCCCGAACCTTGTCCGGTCAGGACGGTGGGCGCGATCTGGTTGCGCTCCGGCGTGCGTTCGGAATTGATGCGGGCGTTTGTGGAATTGGCCGAGTCGCAACTCGGCCTGGGCGCCGCGGCCGCGCAGCGCGCCCGCTAGGCGATGGCGTCTTCGCCGTTGCGCGCCACGACCACGCCGCTGGACACCACCAGGCGCCGGGGCGTGCGCTGCACCACGGCTTGGGCAATGCAACTGGCGTCGGCCAACACCAGGTCGGCACGCGCGCCGGGGGCCAGGCCGTAATCCGCAAACCCGCAGGCGCGGGCTGCCGCGCGGGTCACGCATTCAAACGCCCACTCGATCTCGTCGTCGCGGCGCAGATCGTTGCGCAGCCCGATCAGCGCGGCGCGTTCCAGCATGTCCGGGCTGCCGTACGGCGTCCAGGTGTCCCGGATGCCGTCGTTGCCGCCAAAAAGCGTCACGGCCGCCTCGCGGCAGGCGCGCACTGCGGGCACCGGCCGCGATGCCGGCGCGGTGGTCAGCAGGGCCACGTCCAGCAACGCCAGCCGCCGAAGCAGCCCGTTCAAACGAGCGGCGTCGAGGGCGCCCAGACAGAACGCGTGGCTGATCACGACCTTGCCTTTCATGTCCAGCGCCTGCACCCGGTCGAGGATCAGCTCCAGCGTGAAGGCGCCGAGTTCGCCGGGTTCGTGCAGATGAATGTCGACCGGTTTGCCATGCTTGTCGGCCAGGCCGAACAGCACGTCCAGGGATTTCACGGGGTCGCGGTCGATGGCGGATGGGTCCAGTCCGCCCAGCACGTCCGCCCCGCCGGCAAGTGCCTGGTCCAGCAGCTCGGCCGTGCCGGCACGGGCCAAGAGACCGGATTGCGGAAAGGCCACTGTCTGGATTTCGACGCGGCCGGCCAGCGCCTGCCGCGTGGCATGCACGCCTTCCAGATGCTTCAACCCGGCGTCGGTGTCGACGTCAACGTGGGTGCGGATCCGCGTCGTGCCCGCCCGCAGAAATGCGAGCGCCAATGCGTGCGAGTGGCTGGCGGCGTCATGTGCCGTGGCGGCGCGCCAGTTGCGTTCGTTGTCGATGCGATCGGTGAGGGACGGTCCGACCTTGTTCACGTACCAGGCGGAACCCCAGGTGGTCTTGTCCAGATGGGTGTGGCCCTCGATGAGGGCGGGCAGCAGCAAGGCGCCCCCGCCGTCTTCGACGTTTACGCCGGGATCGGCATGGAGACCCGGTCCGATCCGCAGGATGCGGCCGCCGCGCACCAGGACGTCAACGCCCTCGCCTTGTGCCGTGCGGACGTTCTTGAGGAGCAGATCCGCCATCTCAGACTTGAGGCGGCTCGATCCAGAAGAAGCGTTCGCCTTGCCGGACCATGTCGGCGACGCCTTCGGCGCCGATGCGATAGTCCGTGCCCATGAGCGTGGCGCCGCCGTCTTCATGAATATGGATGACGGCCAGCGGGTCGTTGGCCATGGTGTACCAGTAGTAACCGGGCTTGAGATTGTGGAGGTCGGTAGTCATTGGTCGAGTATACAAATAACGCCCAGGCGTTTTCAAAAAGACAACACATATGAAGCGCCCTACCTGACAGGTAAGTCGTGACACGTCATACTCCGCATGCGGAGCTTGAGCAAGTCTCAAGCAGGTGGCACGTGCCGGCCCCGGCCATAACAGCAATAAGCGCGCAAGCGTTCATCGCGAGGGATACAGCTAGCACATGAAACGGCAGTTACTTCAATTCAGCGAACCGCTCAAGCAAGCCATTCTGGATGGCGCCAAGGTGCAAAGCCGGCGCATCCTCAAGCCGCAGCCGTCCAAGTTCACCACGGTCTGGTATGCGGACGCCGCGGATTCCGGAAGATGGGTGGCCATGGGACCGTCACCGGATAAGCCTTCCGAATTGCGCAAGACTTCGAGCTGGGTCAGGTGCCCCTATGGCAAATCAGGCGAAACCATCATCCTGGCCGATGAAGCGGGCTCGCCTTTTGCCAGCGCCGTCGTCGTGGGCGTACGCATTCAGCGGCTACAGAACCTGACCGAGGCCGACGCGCGTGCCGAAGGCACGCAGTCGCTTTATCAGAGTTCCGCGCTATTGCCGGGCGTGCCTCTGCAGACTGCGTTCGCGCTGATGTGGTGCGAACGTTATGGCGCACATGCGTGGGCGGCCAATCCCTGGGTATGGGTGGTCGAATACCGCCAGACGACGCCTTACAACAAGTCGGACTACTAGCCGGCTGGTGTGCCGCAACAACACCGGTACGGCTGCACGCCTGCAGTTAGTGTCCAGCTGTAACACCAGCCCTCCGCTTCAGTTAATTCCATCCTATTTCAATCGACTTCAATCGCGAACTCGCCAGAGCGGGCGCCCGCTGCCGCAGTGCAGCAGGCGCACCCACTTGAAAACGGGGGCGGTTGCGGATTGTCGCCATTGCGGCCGGGATGCTTACGAATAGCTTGCGCAAACCGCCGAAAATAGCACCAACGAATACTCAACTTTGCTGCGTCTCGCAGCAGGCAGGTGCAAGATGAAAAAATGGCTTATTGCAGGTGTCGGTGCCGCGGGTCTGCTGATTTCCAGCGTCGCCCTGGCCCGCGTGGACGTTGGTATCTCGATCGGCGTTCCAGGCGTCGTCTACCCCGCACCCGTCTACGTGGCCCCGGCGCCGGTGTACGTCGCACCGCCCCCACCGGTGTATTACCGTCCTGCACCGGTTTATGTCGCGCCGCCCGTCGTTTACCCGGGGCCGGTGTATTACGGTGGCGGCCGCTATTACGACCGCCGCGAATGGCGAGGCCCGGGACCCCGCCACGGCCATTACCGCGGCCACGGCCATGGACATGGGCGCGACCGTCACTGAATATGCCCGGCGGCAAAAGCAAAGGCCACTCTTGCGAGTGGCCTTTTTTCGTCGGGGCAATGTCCGGTGCCCCGCGCGATGACCTGTCAGGCAGCGGGGGCCTGGACGGGTTTTGCGGCCAGCGAGGCCGGTTGTTGCAATACCGGTTTGGCCTTTTCATCGGCCCAACGCGGCGATTCCTGAACGAGATCAATCCAGCGGCGCGGCGCACTGGACGCCCGCCACCAACCATTATGCGGACGCATGAGCAAACTCCGGTTCACCGTTGAAACGCACACCATTGATGCCCTGAAACAGATGACGGCTTTCCTGTTCTGCTTCGTGCAATTCAGCGAAGGGCGGCTGTCCCGGCACGGTCCAGCATTTTTCGGGTGCGGTACCGCCAATTCGGCGGGTCCATATTTGCACCCGATAGCCCTGCTCGTCTTCCTTTGCCACAGAGCATCTCACACGAAAATCTCCAATCATTCTTGAAGTCATGGACAACTCCTTGTTATATAAGTGAATGAAGCGTGTAGAACGCCGGTGTATTGTGCCGTAACTATCCGGCCCTTTTATGCCAAATACACAATTGCTCACATCAAAAATCAAGCACTCACGCGAGCACGATAGCGTTCCAAAACGACAGGAATATGTCGGCAATGATAAAAAAAAACGGAGCCCGAAGGCTCCGTCTTTTTATCAGCCATATGGCCGATGGACGTGCGGCAATATCAGGGCTTGAGTACCGAAATACCACCCATGTACGGCTGCAGCGCTTCCGGAATCAGCACACTGCCGTCGGCCTGCTGGTGATTTTCCAGCACGGCGACCAACGCACGCCCCACCGCCAATCCCGAACCGTTCAGCGTGTGCACGTATTCCGGCTTGCCTTGGGCATTGCGGAAACGCGCCTGCATGCGGCGGGCCTGGAAGGTTTCGCAGTTGGACACCGAAGAGATCTCGCGCCACGTGTTTTGCGCCGGCAGCCAGACTTCCAGGTCATAGGTCTTGGCCGAACCAAAGCCCATGTCGCCCGTGCACAGCAGCACGACGCGGTAAGGCAGGTTCAGCAACTGCAGCACGCGCTCGGCGTGGCCGACCATTTCTTCCAGCGCGTCGTACGACTGGTCCGGCTGCGTGATCTGCACCATTTCAACCTTGTCGAACTGGTGCTGACGGATCATGCCGCGGGTGTCGCGGCCGCCGCTGCCGGCTTCGGAGCGGAAGCACGGCGTGTGGGCAGTAAGCTTGAGCGGCAGATCGGCGGCTGCCTGGATCGCGCCGCTGGCCACGCTGGTCAGCGTGATTTCCGACGTGGAGATCAGGTATTGGTCTTCACGCACATACGGCTTGCCCTGGTCGTCGACCTTGGGATCGTCGTCGCCGCCGCCCTTGGAGACCGCGAACATGTCGTCCTTGAACTTGGGCAACTGACCCGTGCCGTACAGCGTCGAGGCATTGACGATGTAGGGGGTGTAGCACTCGGTATAGCCGTGGGTGCCGGTTTGCAGGTCCAGCATGAACTGCGCCAGCGCGCGGTGCAGGCGGGCGATGGGGCCGCGCATGAACGAAAAGCGCGCGCCCGACAGCTTGGCGGCCATGTCGAAGTCCAGGCCCAGCGGTTCGCCCAGCGACACGTGATCGCGCGCTTCGAAGGCCAGCGCAGGCGGGTTGCCGTCAGCGCCCGCTTCGCCAGGCAGCCAGCGGCGCACCTCGACGTTGTCGTCGGCGGATTCGCCCAGCGGCACGCTGGCGTGCGGCAGGTTCGGCACCGACATCAGCAGGTCGTTGAGCGGCTGCTGCAGGGCGGCCAGCTCTTCCTCGAGCTGCTTCAGGCGCTCGGGCACGGCTTGCGATTCCGCCATGACGGCGCTGGCGTCCTCGCCCTTGGCCTTCAGTTGGCCGATCTGCTTGGCCAGCGCATTGCGGCGGGCTTGCAGGGACTCGGTCTCGGTCTGGACGGCCTTGCGGCGAGACTCCAGGTCGTTGAACCGTTCCGTGTCGAAGGCGACGCCGCGGGTCTTGAGGCGGTCTACGACGGTTTGCAGGTCTTTACGCAGCAGTATCGGGTCTAGCATGGTGAGGTCGGTGAGGTTGCAAAAAAGGTGGCGGGACTTTGCCCGTCACCGGTTCTTGGCGCGTTCCTGCGCGTCCAGCTCGCGCAGGAATGCCAGCTTCTGCTGGATTTTAGCCTCCAGGCCGCGATCGGTCGGCCGATAGAAGGAAGGCTTGAGTCCGTCAGGAAAATATTGCTCGCCCGCGGCGTAGCCGTGGGGCTCGTCGTGCGCGTAGCGATAGGCCTTGCCGTGGCCCAGCTGTTTCATCAGTTTGGTCGGCGCGTTGCGCAGGTGGATGGGCACCGGCGCGCTGCCGTGTTCCGCCGCGAACTTGCGGGCCTGGTTGTACGCGTTGTAGACGGCGTTGGACTTGGCGGCACACGCCATGTAGACCACGGCCTGCGCCAGCGCGAGCTCGCCTTCGGGGGAACCGAGGCGCTCGTAGATGTCGGCGCCGTTTACCGCCAGGTCCGTGGCGCGGGGGTCGGCCAGGCCGATGTCTTCGACCGCCATGCGCACCAGGCGCCGCGACAGGTACTTGGGATCGGCGCCGCCGTCGATCATGCGGCAGAACCAGTACAGCGCCGCGTCCGGATTGGAGCCGCGGACCGACTTGTGCAACGCGCTGATCTGATCGTAGAAGGCGTCGCCACCCTTGTCGAAGCGGCGCAGATTCTGCGACAGGGAAATTTCGAGCCAGGCCGCATCCACCGTGTCGCGTCCGGCGGACTGCGCCGATTCGGCCACGACTTCCACCGCGCTGATCAGCCGGCGCGCATCGCCATCGGCCCAGGCGGCCAGTTGCTCGCGCGCGTCGGGTTCGATGCGGATCGCCGCGCCGTCGTCTTGTCCTTCGTTGAGCGCCTGCACGGCGCGGTCAACCAGCTGCTGCAGCTCTTCGGCCGTCAGCGACTGCAGCACGTAGACGCGTGCCCGCGACAGCAATGCCGAATTGACTTCGAACGAAGGGTTTTCAGTGGTCGCGCCAATGAACGTGAACAATCCGCTTTCGACATACGGCAGGAAAGCATCCTGCTGCGCCTTGTTGAAGCGGTGAACCTCGTCAACGAAAAGGATCGTGCGGCGGCCCTGGCCTTGCGCGATCTGCGCCACCGTCACAGCGTCGCGGATGTCCTTCACGCCGCCAAGCACGGCCGAGATGGCGATGAACTGCGCGTCAAAGCCGTCGGCCATCAGACGCGCCAGCGTGGTCTTGCCCACGCCCGGTGGCCCCCAGAAGATCATGGAGTGCGGACGGCCGGATTCGAAGGCGACGCGCAGCGGCTTGTCGGGTCCCAGCAGATGCGACTGGCCGACCACGTCGGCCAGGGTGCGGGGACGCAGGCGTTCGGCCAGGGGAACGTAAGGCCGATGCGCAGGATCGGCCGCGAAGAGATCGTTGCTCATTGGCAGCAGATGAAGGAATACAGCAAGGATTTCAAGCCTGCATTACACCATGTCCGGCTCGGCCCCCTTGCCTGCCAGCCGCCCCGCTCGGCGGCAGCACGCCAGGCCTACGCCAGTTCGGGCGGACCGAACCGTCGGTTGGCCAGCACGGGCAAGACCTTGCGGGCATGGGCCAGCCGTTCGGGGTCAATGTCCGCAAAGACCAGCGCAGGCGCTTCGCCGGCCCGCGCCGTGACCACCCCCAGCGGATCCACGACCATGCTGCACCCGATATTGCGTTCGCCGCATTCGCCAGTAGCGGCGACGTAGCAGGTGTTTTCCAACGCCCGCGCGGTCACCAGGACCTCCCAGTGCATTTCCTTGAGCGGACCGCGCACCCAGGCGGCCGGGAGCACGAGCAGGTCGGCGCCGTCCAGCGCCAGCCGGCGAGCCAGTTCGGGAAAGCGCACGTCGTAGCAGGTCATGAGGCCCACGCGCAGCCCGGCGATGTCCAGCAGCGGCGGGATGTCGGTGCCGGGGGTGACATTCGTGGACTCCTTCATGGTGAAGGCGTCGTACAGGTGCAGCTTGCGGTACTGCGACAGGATCTGGCCGTCGCGGATGGTGACCAGCGTGTTCCAGACGCGGCCCTCGCCCGTCGGCACGTGGACGCACATCATCGTGGCCAGGTCCGAACCGCGGCTGGCGTCGAGCAGACGCGTGATGAACGGGCCATCCAGCGGCTGCGCGGCCTTGAGCACGATCTGCGGGTCGGTGATGTCGCGGGCCAGGATGCCTTCGGGCAGAACCAGCAGCCCCGCCCCGCCAGCGCGGGCGCGTTCCATCAGGTCGATGCAGACCTGCGCGTTTTCTTCCCAGACGCGGCTGACGGCGAACTGGCCCAGGGCGACTTTCAGCATGGCTTTTCCTTTGTCGAAGCACGGGCGCGCCCTGTGGGGCGCGCAGCATGGACCTATTTTCCCACCGTCGGCGCGGCCGGGGCTACGGGAAACTCCTAGCTCCCGCTTGTAAATTTCTTTCACGATAATGAAAAAAACCAGTTTTGACGTAAATATTTTCCATACCGGACCGCCGCCATGACCAACTCCTCCTCCCCCGCAGCGCCGCTGGACGTGAACGGCAAAGGCCTGGGCGCGTTTCCCGAGTCCTGTACCACCGCCGACGTGGCGGCGCTGAACTGGAATCTGCTAAACGAAGACGTGAGCCTGCCGGTGGCCGTGCTGTACGAAGCGCGCGTGCGCCACAACCTGCAGTGGATGCAGCAATTCATGGAGGCCTATCACGTCAAGCTGGCGCCGCACGGCAAGACGACGATGAGCCCGGCGCTGTTCAAGCGCCAGATCGACAACGGCGCCTGGGGCATCACCCTGGCCACCGCGCCGCAGGTGCTGGCGGCCTACCAGCACGGCGTGCGCCGGGTGCTGATGGCCAACCAGCTCGTGGGCCGCGCAAACATGGCCATCATTGCGCGCTTGCTGCAGGATCCCGCCTTTACGTTCTTCTGCATCGTGGATTCGGTCGCCAACGCCGCGCAACTGGGCAAGTTCTTCGGCGACGAGGGCAAGGTGCTGTCCGTGCTGATCGAACTGGGTCCGGCCGGCGGACGCACCGGCGTGCGCGATGACGCACAGTTGCAGGCCGTGGCCGACGAGATCGCCCGCTGGCCCGGCCTGGCGCTGGCCGGCATCGAAGTCTACGAAGGCGTACTGCAGGAAGAAGGCGCCATCCGCGCGTTTCTGCGCCGCGCCACCGATGCGCTGCGCGGCCTGGCCGCCGCGGGCCGGCTGCGCAAGAACGGTCCGGCCATCATCTCCGGCGCCGGTTCGGCCTGGTTCGATGTGGTCGCCGAGGAATTTTCGCAACTGGACATCGGCGGCGCCCTGGAAGTGGTGCTGCGTCCGGGTTGCTACCTGTCGCACGACGTGGGCATCTACCGCACCGCCGCCGAGCGCATCAATGCGCAGAACCCGGTGGCGCGCAAGATGGAGCCCGGCTTGCAGCCCGCCTTGCAGGTCTGGGCCTACGTGCAGTCGCTGCCCGAACCCGGCCGCGCCATCATCGCGATGGGCAAGCGCGACGCCGCCTTCGACGCGGGCCTGCCCACTCCCGCCCTGCTGTACCGGCCCGGCTCAGTGCAGCCCGGCGCCGCGCCGTCGCACTGGAAGCTGTCCGCGATGATGGACCAGCACGCCTTCATGCAGGTGGGCGACGGCGACGACATCCAGGTCGGCGACATGATCGCCTTCGACATTTCGCATCCCTGCCTGACGTTCGACAAGTGGCGCCAGGTGCTGCTGGTGAATGAGCACTACGGCGTCACCGGCGTAGCCGAAACCTTCTTCTAGTCCCCCTGCCCGCGGCACCGCGCCAGGCCCCAAGGGGACCGCAGCATCCGGGCACCGGCGCGCATCCGATTTCACGCGACAACCTGTTTCTGTTCCTCTGGAGAGAGAATCATGAACTTCCGTACCTCCCGGCGAGGCGGTGGGCTGAAGAGCCTGCTCGCGGCCGGCGCAATTGGCTTGACCGCTTTGTCGACCCCCGCCCTCTGTGCCACGCCGGTCAAGGGAGGCACGATCTCTGTCGCCACCATCGGCGAGCCGCCGACGCTGGACCCGATGACCAGCACGGCCGACCTGGTTGGCATCCTGACCCAGCACTTCTTCGAGACGCTGTACACCTTTGACGCCAAGTGGAACCTGACGCCGCTGCTGGCCGACAAGATGCCGGAAGTGTCGGCCGACGGGCTGGTCTATACGATCCCGCTGCGTCAGGGCATCACGTTCCATGACGGTTCGAAGATGGATTCGTCGGACGTGCTGGCGTCGCTAAAGCGCTGGACCGAGACCGCCACGCGCGGCAAGATGGCCGCCAAGATCATCAGCGGCATCGAGGCGCCGGACGCCAACACGATCCGCATCACCCTCAAGCAGCCGTACGCGCCGCTGACCGCGCTGCTGGCCATGAACAACAGCGCCGCGGTCGTCATGCCCAAGGGCAAGATCGCGCCGTCCCTGACCGAATTCGTCGGCACCGGCCCCTATCAGCTCAAGGCCCGCGTGCCCGACCAGTACGTGCAGCTGGTGCGCTTTGACGGCTACAAGCAGCGCGAAGGCGAGCCCAACGGCTACGGCGGCGCGCGCAAGCAATACCTGGACGAGATCCGCTTCGTGCCGGTCAGCAACGCCAATACCCGCGTGGAAAGCGCGGTGGCAGGCCAGTTCGACTACGTGGACTCGCTGCCCGTGGAGTCGCTGCCCAAGCTGAAGAATGGCCGCTCCGATCCGGTCATGCTCAAGCCCTTCGGCTGGCCTCGCCTGGTGCTCAACACCAAGCAGGGCATCATGTCGAACCAGGCCGTGCGCCAGGCGGTGCAGCTGGCCCTGAACGAAGAAGACATGCTGTTCGCCGCGTTCGGCGACAAGAACTTCTACAAGCTCAACGGCGACCTGTATCCGGAAGGCTTCCCGTGGGCCACGTCGCTGGGCGGCAAGGTCTACAACAAGGGCGACGCCGCGGCGGCCAAGAAGCTTGTCGACAGCGCCAACGTGCAGGACCGCAAGATCCGCATTCTGACCAGCCAGCAGTACGAGTTCCATTACAAGATGGCGCTGGTCGCTGCCGAATACCTGAAGGCCGCCGGCTTCACGGTGGACATGCAGGTCGTGGATTGGGCCACGCTGACGCAACGCCGTCAGGACCCCGCCGTGTGGGACATCTTCATTACCCACAGCCCCTTCCTGCCTGAGCCCGCGCTGATCGACTTCCCGTCCAAGGACGCGCCAGGCTGGTGGGACACGCCGCGCCGCAATCAGGTGCTGGACGCCTTCAACCAGGCCGGGTCGCAGGAAGAGCGCGTCAAGCGCTGGGCCGACGTGCAGCAGGCCGTGTACGACGAAGTGCCGTTCATCAAGGTGGGCGACTTCAACGCGCAAGCCGCGCGCTCGCCATCGCTGCAAGGCACGCAGGCGGTGCCGTGGCCGTACTTCTGGAACGCCTGGAAGGCGGCCAAGTAAGCCCCTGCCCCGGCGGGCGGCCGCAGCCGCCCGCCACCGCAGACCGCGCGATCCGCTCGCGCCCACGAGAATGATTTCCAGGACTTCACCGTGTTGCGTTATCTCTTGAATCGGCTGGTCGGGCTGGTGGCCGTGATGTTCATCGTCGCGACCATCGTGTTCGTCATCATCCGCCTCACGCCTGGCGACCCGGCCGCCGTGATGCTCGGCCCCCAGGCCAGCCAGCAGGACATCGCCGCCCTGCGCGCGCAGCTGGGGCTGGACCAGCCCGTGGCGATGCAGTACGTGTCGTGGCTGGGCAAGTTGCTCCAGGGCGACCTGGGCCAGTCAATCTTCATGAACAAGCCGGTGCTGTCGGCGCTGGCCGACCGCGCCGAACCGACGATTCTGCTGACGCTGATGTCGCTATTGATCGCCAGCGCCATCGCGCTGCCGGTCGGCATTCTGTCGGCGGTCAAGCGCGGCACCACGCTGGACCAATCGGTGCTGTCGTTCTCGATGTTCACGTCCAGCGTGCCCAGCTTCTGGCTGGGGCTGCTGCTGATGCAGGTGTTCTCCGTGAAGCTGGGCTGGCTGCCGGTGGCCGGCTATGGCGGACCGGACGCCTCGCTGGCCACGCGCCTGTCGCACCTGATCCTGCCTGCGGTCGTGCTGGGACTGGTGAATTCTGCGCTGATTACCCGCTTCATCCGCGCCAGCATGCTGGACGTGCTGCGCGACGACTACGTGCGCACGGCGCGCGCCAAGGGCCTGCCGGAACGCAAGGTCATCCTGAAGCACGCGGTGCGCAACGCGCTGATCCCGATCCTGACGGTGCTGGGCCTGACCACGGCGCTGCTCATCAGCGGCGCGGTGGTGACCGAGACCGTGTTCGGCCTGCCCGGCGTGGGCAGCCTGGTGGTGTCGGCCGTGCTGCGGCGGGATTACCCCGTCATCCAGGGCGCGCTGCTGATCATCGCGGCCATCTATGTGCTGATCAATCTGTTCATCGACCTGCTGTATCTGGTGGTCGACCCCCGCGTGCGTTACTGAGCCATCGACATGACGACTGCAACTTCCATGAATCCCGGCTCGGACCGCTGGCAGGTCCTGCGCCTGCTGGTGTCGCGCAAGACGGTGCTGATCAGCCTCATCGTGATCGTGGTGCTGGCGGCCGCCGCGCTGCTGGCGCCGTGGATCAGCCCCTACGATCCGTTCAAGCTGTCCATCATGAACCGCCTGAAGGCGCCGGGCGCCGCGCACTGGTTCGGCACCGACGACTTCGGCCGCGACGTGTTCAGCCGCGTCATCCACGGCGGACGGCTGTCGCTGATGGTCGGCTTTTCCGTTGTCATCCTGTCCAGCGTGCTGGGCATTGCGCTGGGGCTGATCGCCGGGTTCTTCCGCACCGCCGACAAGTTCGTGTCGCGGCTGATCGACGCGATGATGGCGTTCCCGGACATCCTGCTGGCGATCTCGCTGGTGGCCGCGCTGGGGCCGTCGCTGGTCAACGTGGTGATCGCGCTGGGCATCGTGTACACGCCGCGCCTGGCGCGCATCGTGCGGGCCTCGACGCTGGTGATCCGCGAGCTGCCCTTCGTGGAAGCGGCCCGCGCGCTGGGCGTGCCCACGTGGCGCATCGTCACCGTCCACGTGCTGCGCAACCTGGTGTCTCCCATCCTGGTGCAGGGCACCTTCATCTTCGCGTACGCGATCCTGGCCGAGGCGGGCCTGTCGTTCCTGGGCGTGGGCGTGTCGCCCGACATTCCGACCTGGGGCACCATGATCAACGCCGGCCAGCAGTACATGGGCTCAGCGGACTGGATCATGATCTTTCCCGGCATCGCCATCGTGCTGTCCGTGCTGTCGCTGCAACTGGTGGGCGACGGCCTGCGCGACGTTCTCGATCCGCGCCTGCGCAAGGAGCTGTAAACATGACCGCAAGCACCCGAGACATCGTGCTGTCGGTGGAAGGTCTGAAGACCTGGTTCCACAGCCGCGACGGCATCGCCAAGTCGGTGGACGGCGTCACCTTTGACCTGGCCCGCGGCGAAACGCTGGCCATCGTCGGCGAATCCGGTTCCGGCAAATCCGTGACCAGCCTGTCCATCATGGGCCTCTTGCCCAAACCGGCCGGCCGCATCGAGGCCGGCAGGATCCTGTTCCGCGACCGCCAGGGCGTCCAGCTCGACCTGGCGCACGCCACGCCGGCCACGCTGCAACGCATCCGCGGCGCCGAGATCGCGATGATCTTCCAGGAGCCCATGACCAGCCTGAACCCGCTGTACACCGTGGGCGACCAGATTGCCGAAGCGGTGCTGCAGCACGAAGGCGGCTCGCGCGCCGCGGCATTGAAGCGCGCCCGCGAGATGCTGGAGCGCGTCGAGATTCCGGCGGCCGACCGCCGCGTAAACGAATACCCGCACCAGATGTCGGGCGGCATGCGCCAGCGCGTGATGATTGCGCTGGCCCTGGCGTGCAATCCCGCGGTGCTGATCGCCGACGAGCCCACCACGGCGCTGGACGTGACGGTGCAAGCGCAGATCCTGGACCTGCTGCGCCGCCTGCAGGCCGAGATGAACATGAGCATCCTCTTCATCACGCACAACCTGGGCGTGGTGGCCGAGATCGCGCATCGCGTGGCCGTCATGTACGCCGGTCGCGTGGTGGAAGACGCCGGCGTCTACGACCTGTTCGAAAAGCCCACGCATCCCTACACCCGCGGCCTGCTGTCCTGTCTGCCGACCGCCGCGCTGCTGGCGTCGGGCGAACGTCTTCGCGCCATTCCGGGCAACGTGCCCAGCGTGCTGTCGCTGCCGGCAGGCTGCACGTTCGCGCCGCGTTGCCCGCTGGCCGCGGACGACTGCCGCGCGGGCGTTCCCGACCTGGTGACGGTGCAGGCCGAACACCGCGCCCGCTGCATCAAGGTGAACCCGATATGACGAGCATTCCGACTCCCCGCGCCGCCGAGCCGCTGGTGCGCATCGACGACCTGAAGGTCCATTTTCCGACCTCGCAGGCGCGCAACGCCCCCGTCGTGCGCGCCGTGGACGGCGTGAGCTTCGACGTGCCGCGCAACACCATCGTCGGCCTCGTCGGCGAATCCGGCTCCGGCAAGACCACCACCGGCCGCGCGTTGCTGCGCCTGTTTGCCCCCACTGCCGGACGCATCGTGTTCGACGGACAGGACATCACCACGCTGAACGAAAAGCAGATGCTGCCGTGGCGCCGCCGCATGCAGATCGTGTTCCAGGACCCGTACGCCAGCCTGAATCCGCGCATGACGGTGGCCGAGATCCTGGGAGAGGCGCTGGACACGCACAAGCTGGCGCAGAACCGCCGCGCCGAGCGGATCGGCGAACTGCTGGAACGCGTGGGCCTGAATGCGGACCACAGCCGCCGCTATCCGCACGAATTTTCCGGCGGCCAGCGCCAGCGCATCGGCATCGCCCGCGCGCTGGCGGTTGAACCCGACTTCATCGTGGCCGATGAACCCGTATCCGCGCTGGACGTGTCGGTGCAGGCGCAGGTGCTGAACCTGCTGCAGGACCTGCAACGCGACCTGGGCCTGACGATGCTGTTCGTGGCGCATGACCTAGCCGTGGTGGATTACCTGTGCGACGACGTCGTGGTGATGTACCTGGGCCGCGTCATGGAGCGCGGGCCGACCAGCGAGGTCTACGCCCGCCCCCGCCATCCCTACACGCGCGCGCTGCTATCCGCCGCGCCCGTGCCGGATCCGCGCGCCCCGCGTTCGCGTATCCTCCTGAAGGGCGATATCCCGAGCCCGGTGAACCCGCCTTCCGGCTGCGTGTTCCGCACGCGCTGCCCGCACGCCATCGACGCCTGTGCCGCGGCCGTGCCGCCGGCCGTGGGCGTCAGCGCGGACCATTACGTGTCCTGCATCCGACTCGACGATCCCGCGCTCGCGGCCTGAGCCCGCCCGAATTGATCCAGGAATCACACATGAACATCATCCGCGACATCGTCTTCCAGATACGCAGTCGGCGGGACGCATTGAGCGTGACCGAACGCAAGGTGGCCGACGCCATTCTGGACGACATCATCTGGAGCGCCAGCGCCACGGTGGACCAGCTTGCCGCCAAGGCCGGCGTCAGCATCGCCACCATCTCGCGCTTTGCGCGCACGGTGGGCTGCGACGACACGCGCGACCTGAAGATGAAGCTGGCGCAGGCCAGCACGGTGGGCAGCCGCTTTCTGGATCCCAGCGCGCCGGCCGAAGAAAGCACGTTTTACGCCCGCATCTACGCCGACATCGAGAGCACGCTGCGCGCGCATCTGCCGGCCTTCACCGAGCAGCTGTTCGAAGCGGCCGCATCCATCGTCGACGGCGCGCGCATGATCTATGTCTTCGGCATGGGCGGCGCATCCGCGGTGCTGGCGCAGGAAGTGCAGTCGCGCCTGGTGCGGCTGGGCTATCCCATCGCCGTCTACAGCGACGCCGTGCTGCTGCGCATGGTGGCGGCCACGCTGGACGAGCGCGACGCCGTGCTGGTGTTGTCGGCCTCGGGCCTCACGCCTGAAATCGTCGGAGCGGCGCGCATCGTCAAGCAGTACCGCGCCAGCATCGTCGCCATCACGGACGCCTCGTCCGAACTGGCGAAACTGGCCGACGTCGTGCTGCCCATCCGCACCGACGAAACCGACTTCATCTACAAGCCCTCCGCCTCGCGCTACGCGATGATGCTGGCCATCGACCTGCTGTCGACCGAACTGGCCATGCTGAACCAGGAAGAAAACCGCGAACGCCTGCGCCGCATCAAGCTGGCGCTGGACGAACACCGCGGCGGGCCGAACCGCCTGCCGCTGGGCGATTGATCTGGAAACCACGATGTACGACACCCTCATAGGCAACGTCCGGATTCTGGACGGCTCCGGCGGTCCGGAAATCCGCGCCAGCGTGGCGCTGGCAGATGGCCGCATTGCCGCCATCGGCGACCTGCCCGGTGCGCCGGCACGCCAGATCATCGACGGCACTGACCTGGTGCTGGCGCCCGGCTTCATCGACGTCCACACGCACGACGACACCAACGTCATCCGCACCCCGGACATGCTGCCCAAGCTGTCGCAGGGCGTGACGACGGTGGTCGTGGGCAATTGCGGCATCAGCGCCTCGCCGGTGACGCTGCGCGGCGATCCGCCCGACCCGATGAACCTGCTGGGCAAGCGCGAAGACTTCCGCTACGCCACCTTTGCCGACTACACCCGCGCGATCGAGGCCGCGCGGCCGGCGGTTAACGTGGCGGCGCTGGTCGGGCATACGGCCTTGCGCAGCAATCACATGGACCGGCTGGACCGGGCGGCGACGCGGGAAGAAGTGCTGGCGATGCGCGAACAGTTGCGCGATGCGTTGGCGCACGGCGCGATCGGCCTGAGCACGGGCCTGGCCTATGCGTCCGCGTTCGAGGCGGACACGGCCGAGGTCAAGCTGCTGGCCGAAGCGTTGGACGAGTTCGGCGCGCTGTACACGACGCATCTGCGCTCGGAGTTCGCCGCCATCCTGGAGGCGATGCAGGAAGCCTTCGACATCGCCCTGCATGCGCGCGTGCCGGTGGTGGTGTCGCACCTGAAATGCGCGGGGGCCGGCAACTGGGGCCGCACGAAAGAGGTGCTGTTCGCGCTGGAGAACGCGGGGCGCATGCAGCACGTGGGTTGCGACTGCTATCCGTATTCGGCCAGTTCGTCGACGCTGGATCTGAAGCAGGTCACTGACGAATTCGACATCGACATCACGTGGTCCGAGCCGCATCCGGAACAGGCGCGCCGCAAGCTCGCGGCCATCGCGGCCGACTGGGGCGTGACCTTGCTGGAGGCGGCAAAGCGGCTGCAACCGGCCGGTGCGGTGTATCACAACATGCACGAGGACGACGTGCGACGCGTGCTGTCGCACCGCCTCACGATGGTCGGATCAGACGGCCTGCCGAACGATCCCATGCCGCATCCGCGGTTGTGGGGCGCCTTCCCGCGCGTGCTGGGTCATTACAGCCGCGACGTGGGCCTGTTTCCGCTGGCCCAGGCCGTGCACAAGATGACCGGCCTGTCTGCCGCCCGCTTCGGTTTGGCCGAGCGCGGCTTCGTGCGCGAGGGTTATCACGCTGACTTGGTGCTGTTCAACCCCGACACCGTTATCGACAGCGCCACTTTCGCTGAGCCCGTGCAGACTGCCGCGGGCATCGAGGCGGTGTGGGTCAATGGCGTCCTGTCCTACCGCAAGGGCCAGGCCACCGGCGAGCGCGCCGGCCGTTGGCTGCCGCGCAGCGGCGACCTGCGAAAGTCTTACCCCGATCTTTCGGCCGCCTGACTGCGGCGGCATCCGGACATCTTCAAGGAGAACCATCCCATGAGCGCTACCCCCACTCCCGACAACAACGGCATCACCCGCTACGGCGTGGCCGGCGGCACCGGCCAGGGCGGCTCGCACATGCCCTTCGCCCGCGCCGTCGCTGCGGACGGCTGGCTGTATGTGTCCGGCCAGGTGCCGATGGACAACGGCGAAGTGATCGAAGGCGGCATCGTCGCGCAAAGCCACAAGGCCATCCAGCAGGTGCTGGCGATCCTGCAGGAAGCCGGCTACGGTCCCGAACACGTCGTGCGCTGCGGCGTCTGGCTGGACGACGCGCGGGATTTCGCGTCGTTCAACAAGGTGTTCAAGGAGTATTTCGGCGCGAATCCGCCAGCGCGTGCCTGCGTGCAGTCGAGTCTGGTCGTGGATGCGAAAGTGGAAGTCGATTGCGTGGCGTATAGGAGCCCCCACGCCGCGACCACTAACGTGGTCTAGCTGCCCCCCAAGGGGGCTGCCCCGCCTTGGGGCGGCCCGGCGGCGTGGCAGCCCCCACGCCGCGACCACTAACGTGGTCTAGCTGCCCCCCAAGGGGGCTGCCCCGCCTTGGGGCGGCCCGGCGGCGTGGCAGCCCCCACGCCGCGACCACTAACGTGGTCTAGCTGCCCCCCAAGGGGGCTGCCCCGCCTTGGGGCGGCCCGGCGGCGTGGCGCGGCGGGTGTCGGCGGCAGGTGTCTGACACCCCTGCGACGCCGGCCCAAGCTGACGGCCGTCTCACACGGGTGTCAGACACCGGGTTCATTACACGGCCGCCGCCAGGCACCGCACCCAAAGCAAAAATGCCCGGTTTCCACCGAGCATTCTGCATTCAGCGGACGAGCAGCCCGCGCCTACATCTTCACCACATCCACGCCCTTGGGCGCGGTGAACTGGAATTCCTTGGCGGGCAATTGCGGATTGGCCTGAATGCCAGACAGGTCGACGCGAGTGGTCTGGCCGAACGAATCCAGCAGCTCCACACGCACCGGCAGGTTGTTCTTCATGCCGATGTCCACGCGCGAGAACCCGGCGTCGGCCGTGCGCGGCTTGGCGCGCAGCCAGTCCACGCCGTCCTTGGCGGGCAACGCCGATACGTCGAACGATTGCTCAAGCGACCCGGAGCCGAAAAGGATGGCCGCAGGCGACGTGCCGATGGCGGCGTCGACCTTGCGCTCGGTGACCTGCGCCAGGTCCGGGTCGTACTGGAACACCTGACGGCCGTCGGAAATCACCAACTGCTCATAAGGCTTCTGCACGGCCCACTTGAATTTGCCGGGCCGCTGGAACGAGAACACCCCGGTCTGCGCGGGCTGCGTCCGGCCCTGATCGTTGACGGTGTACTGCGAGAACGATCCGGTGGCCGAGGTGACCGTGCTCACGAAAGCGCGCAATTGCTCCTGCGCGCTGGCGGCCAGCACCAAAGTCGGCGACAGGCCCAGGACCGCGACGGCGGCCAGCCTTTGAAACGTCTTCATCATGCTTCCTCTCGGGCGGCGGCTGCAGGAACCAGGATCTCGCGGTTCCCATTGGATTGCATCGCCGACACCATACCCGATTGCTCCATCTGCTCGAGTAACCGGGCCGCACGGTTGTAACCAATACGCAGGTGACGCTGCACCAGCGAGATCGACGCGCGGCGGTGCTTGAGCACGACTTCGCAGGCCTGGTCGTACATCGGGTCGGATTCCGCGTCGCCGCCGATGCCCGTGACGCTGCTGGCGCCCTCGGCGCCGTCGCCGTCCAGACCGCCTTCCAAGAGGCCCTCGACGTAATTGGGTTCACCCTGCGACTTCAGGCTCTCGACCACGCGATGGACTTCGTCGTCGCTGCAGAACGCGCCGTGCACGCGCACCGGCAGGCCCGTGCCCGGCGGCATGTACAGCATGTCACCCTGACCCAGCAGCGTCTCCGCGCCCATCTGGTCAAGAATGGTGCGGGAGTCGATCTTGGACGACACCTGGAACGCGATACGCGTCGGGATGTTGGCCTTGATGAGACCGGTGATCACGTCCACGCTGGGACGCTGCGTGGCCAGGATGAGGTGGATGCCGGCTGCGCGCGCTTTCTGCGCCAGACGGGCGATGAGTTCTTCGATCTTCTTGCCGACGACCATCATCAGGTCGGCCAGCTCGTCGATGACGACGACGATGGTCGGCAGCGGGGACAGGGGCTCGGGCTGGTCCGGCGTCAGCGAGAACGGATTGGGGATCGGCTCTTCGCGCTTGATCGCGTCGCGGATCTTGGTGTTGTAGCCGGCCAGGTTGCGCACGCCCATCTTGCTCATGAGGCGATAGCGCTTTTCCATTTCGCCCACGCACCAGTTCAGCGCGTTGGACGCCTGGCGCATGTCGGTGACGACCGGCGCCAGCAAATGCGGGATGCCTTCGTAGACGCTCATTTCGAGCATCTTGGGATCGATCAGGATCAGGCGGGTGTGCGAGGCGTCGGCCTTGTACAGCAGCGACAGGATCATCGCGTTGATCCCGACGGACTTGCCCGAGCCGGTCGTGCCCGCCACCAGCAGGTGAGGCATCTTGGCCAGATCGGCCACCACCGGGTTGCCGGCGATATCCTTGCCCAGCGCCATGGTCACGACGGAATGGCTGGCGTGATAGGTCTGCGAACCCAGGATCTCGGATAGGCGCACCATCTGGCGGCGCGGATTGGGCAGTTCCAGCCCCATCAGGTTCTTACCGGGGATGGTCTCGACCACCCGGATGCTGACCAGGCTGAGCGCCCGCGCCAGGTCCTTGGCCAGGTTGACGATCTGGCTGCCCTTCACGCCGGTGGCCGGTTCGATCTCGTAGCGGGTGATGACGGGGCCGGCCTGCGCCGCGACCACGGTGACCGACACGCCGAAGTCGGCCAGCTTCTTTTCGATCAGGCGCGAGGTGAATTCGATGGTCTCGGCCGAGACGGTTTCCTGGTTGTTCAGGGGCGGATCGAGCAGACCGAGGGTGGGCAGGTCGCCTTCGGCGCCGCCCGTGGGCGGGAAGAACAGCGATTGCTGCTTTTCCTTTTCGACGCGCTCGGACTTGGGCACCACGGTGATGGCCGGTTCAATACGCACCGGCTGCTCGTGGACCAGCTTTTCCTGCTTGGCCACGACCTGTTCGGTGCGCACGGCCTTGGCGACTTCGCCGACCTTGCGGTCCTGACGCGCCGTATACGAATTGCGCATCTTGCGGACCAGGCCTTCCAGCCAGGAACCGACGCGCTCGGCCACCGCCAACCACGAGAACGAGAAAAACAGGCTGAGCCCGATTGCGAGCATGACCAGGAAGGCCAGCGTGGCGCCGGTAAAGCCGATGCTGCTGCCGATCAGGCCGGCCAGCATCTGGCCGATGACCCCGCCCGCGCCGCTGGACGTTTCCGAGGCGCCCGGCAGGTGCGTGCCGCGGCTGGCCAGGCGCAGGGCTTCCATGCCCAGCGAGCCCACCATCAGCAGAAAGAAGCCGATGCCCTCTTCCCAATGGACACGCGGCAGCACTTCGGGCTGCTTGCTGTTGGCGACGCGCAACTGCGCGGCCAGCCGCCGATAACCGGCGCGGACGCGGTGCAGCAGCAGGATGACCCACCACCAGGCGGAAAAACCGAATAGATAGAGGAGGATGTCGGCCAGATAGGCGCCCAGGCGTCCCCCCTGGTTGCGCACGACATCGCCCGGAACCGAGTGCGACCAGCCAGGGTCGGACGCGCTCCAGGTGGCGAGCACCAGGGTAAGCCAGGCCGCCAGGGCGGCAAAGAGGATCCAGCGGGCTTCACGCAACAGCGCGGAAATGCGCGTTTGCAGCGGCGAAGGTCCGTTGCGGGTGTTGCGCGAGGCGCGCGGAGAAGCAGTCGAGATACGCGGCATGCGGCTCATTATAATTGGGCGTTACCCTAAAGATACCTGCCCATGTCCACGCCTACGCACGCTAAAGTTTTGATACTCGGTTCCGGCCCCGCCGGTTACACGGCGGCCGTCTATGCGGCACGCGCCAATCTTAACCCTGTTCTTGTTACAGGTTTGGCCCAAGGCGGCCAGCTCATGACCACCACGGACGTCGACAATTGGCCGGCCGACGCCGATGGCGTGCAGGGCCCCGACCTGATGCAGCGCTTCCAGAAGCATGCCGAACGCTTCAACACGGAAATGCTGTTCGACCACATCGCCAAGGTCGACCTTTCCAAGCGCCCCTTCACCCTGACCGGCGACACCGGCAAGGTCTACACCTGCGACGCCCTGATCATCGCGACCGGCGCCTCGGCCAAATACCTGGGCCTGCCGTCCGAACAGTCCTTCATGGGCCGCGGCGTGTCCGGCTGCGCCACCTGCGACGGTTTCTTCTACCGCAACCAGGACGTGGTCGTGGTCGGTGGCGGCAATACCGCCGTCGAAGAAGCCCTGTACCTGTCCAACATCTGCCGCAAGGTCACCCTGATCCACCGCCGCGACAAGTTCCGCGCCGAGCCCATCCTGGTCGACAAGCTGATGAGCAAGGTCGAAAACGGCAACATGGAGCTCAAGACCTTCCACACGCTGGAAGAAGTGCTGGGCGACGACAGCGGCGTGACCGGCGTGCGTGTTCGCCACGTGGACACCGGCGCGACCGAAGACATGGCCGTCACCGGCGCCTTCATCGCCATCGGCCACCAGCCCAACACGGAAATCTTCCAGGGCCAGCTCGAAATGAAGGACGGCTACATCGTCACCAAGAGCGGCCTGTCCGGCATGGCCACGATGACCTCGGTGCCCGGCGTGTTTGCCGCCGGCGACGTGCAGGACCACGTCTACCGCCAAGCCATCACCAGCGCCGGCACGGGTTGCATGGCCGCCCTGGACGCCCAACGGTGGTTGGAGAATGCGGGGCAATAAGGTCGGCGTGGCCGACCTGAAACGCCTGAAGAAGGACCTGCAGGAAGAACGCGAGCGCGCCGCCCTTGCCCCGCAACGGGCGGCAGCAGCGCCGGCGCGCGCGGCATCGCCCCCCGAGGACGATCTGGCGGCGTTCAAGCGTTCGATGAAGTCCGTCACGCCGATCCGGCACACGGAACGCGTCACGCACAAGCCCGCCGCCGAACCGGCGCCCGCCCTGCGGCGCGCCAACGCGCTGGGCGAAACGCCCAGCCGCGCCGATGCCGGTGTCTCGGACGGCGGCGAGATCACGCATCTGCTGTCCGAAGGCGGCACCGCCTTCGTGCGCGGCGACGTGGCGCCCGACACCGCGCGCAACCTGCGCCGCGGCCAATGGCGCGCGGGGGCTGAACTCGACCTGCACGGATTGCGTGTCGAACAGGCGCGGCATGCGCTGCTGTCGTTCCTGGACGAATGCCAGGAACACGGCATCCGCTGCGTGCGCATCGTGCACGGCAAGGGCTACAACTCGGAAGGCCTTGAGCCGGTCCTGAAGGACAAGGCGCGCACGTGGCTGGTCCAGAAGGCCGAGGTCATGGCGTTTTCCGAGGCGCCCGAACGCGAAGGCGGCGCCGGCGCCCTGCTGGTGCTGCTGCGGCAGTCTGAGGGTCCGCGCAAATGAAATGGCTGTACCTGGGCGTGGCGATCGTCGCCGAGATCTTCGCCACCAGCGCCCTCAAGGGGTCCGAAGGGTTCACGCGGCTGGTGCCGTCCGTCATTACCGTCTTCGGCTACCTGATCTCGTTCTATTTCCTGTCGCTGACCCTGCGCGAGATCCCCGTGGGCATTGCCTACGCGATCTGGTCCGGCGTCGGCATCGTGCTGATCTCCATCGTGGGCGCGGTTCTGTTCAAGCAGCATCTGGACACGCCCGCGCTCATTGGCATCGGCCTCATCATCGCCGGCGTGGTGGTGATGAACGTCTTCTCCAAGTCCGTCTCGCATTGACGGCCGTCGCCGCAGTCCTCGCGCGGTGCTTTTTGGCGCAGGGCTTCCTGGCGCAGGGCTTCCTCGCGCAGGGCTCGTTGCGCCGCGCGCTGGCGGCCTTCCTGTGCCTGGCCTGCCTATTCGCCGGCAGCGCATCCGCCCACGACTTTGACCGGGCGGCCGAGCTCAAGCGCTACCGGGCCTGGCTGACCGTCTTCACGCAGGACATGGACCGGCTGGCCGCCGCGCGGGGCCCGTTGAACGACGCGCAGCTCGATGCGATGTTCGACAAATCCGTGGTGCCCGGCTCGCGAGCCGCTGGCTTCATCCGCGAAGCCTTCACCCGCCGCAACAGCGATGGCGACTACCACCCGCAATACGGACCGCGCTCGGTCTTCCTGGGCGTGCTGGCCAGCGGCATTCCCGCCGGCCAAGGCGGCACGTATCCCGAATCCGATGCCGCGTTCAAGGGCACGGATCTGATCGTCTGGTACCTGCACGTGGATGTTGGCGACATGACCAACACCTATCTGCTGTCGTCCGGCCACTTCACCCCCTACCGGCTGCCGCCCGCCGGCACGCTCGAGCGCAAGGCCTATCCCTTCCTGCTGATGGAGTCGCGCGACGGGACGCTGAGGCTGGGCGGTGTCAGCGCCGAGTTGTGGGGCCTCGTTGCATGGCTGCACAATGCCGCGAACTGATTGCGTTCTGCGCCTGCTTGCCCTTGCCGCGCTTTCCGCGGCGCCGGGGCTTGCGCTGGCCCTGTGCCAGCCGCTGGCTTCGGGCGACAAGCTGACCGTCGTCGCCGACGTCCGGCTCGACGACACCAACACGTTGCTGGGCAAAGACGGTTCCCGCGTCCGGAGCTGGCTGCCCCCTGTCCAGGTGCCAGACGGTCCGCGCGCCACGCCGATCCTCTGGGCCGAACGCGTGGACTGGTCCGTCTATGCAGCCGAACCCGGCGCGCGCATCGGCGTCACCGTGCTGCGCTTCGAACGCGGCGTAGACGGCCGCCAGCATCTTTGCGGCATTGCCCAATACAACCCGCACACGGTGGATGAGGCGCGCGCCCAGCCCGGCCCCGCCCTGCCGCCGCCAGACAACGAAACCCGCTTTCGGTACGACGCGGCCGGCAGGCTGACCGGCTATGACCTCCGCTCCCGCGCCTGGGACGGCCGGCAGAATCGCCCGGTGCGGCATTGCCTGCGTTACGACGCCAATGGCTGGCTGGCGGAACTGGCCGACGGCGCCTGCGACGGCGCCACGCGCCCGCAAGTGCGCTACGTGCATGACGCCGCAGGCCGCCTGTTACGGACCATCCGCCACGCGCCCGAAACCGGCGAGGCGAACGAGGTCATCGTGCATGACGCAAAAGGCGGAGCCGCCCAGCGCTACCTGCGGCCGGTCCGCGACACTGAAGACGGCCTGGGCACGCAGGCGGCACTGCCGTATCGCGCAGTGCAGGGCGAACACCCGATCCTCGTCTTGCCCAGCCCCAACTGGCAGCCGCCGGCGCTGGACTCCTACCACTACGACTGGGCCATCGTGCAGCCGCGTGGCGACGCCGATGTCTACGACGCCAAGCGCGATCCTTCGTCCGTGCTGGCCAGCGGCAACAGCGGCGCCAATGGGCGCTTCGACCTTAGCGCCGACGCCCGCCAACGTATCTGGAAGGCAGCGGGCCGCGCGCCCGGCGGTGTGCAATGGCTATGGGCGCCGGGTCAGGTCCTGACGCTGTTGCAGGCCATGCCCGGCGCCGCCTGGGCAGCCTGCGCCGATCCCGACGACCGCCGCGCGGCCGCCTGCCCCGCCCCCTAGGTGTTGTCCGGCTGCGGGTGACGCACGTCCGGATTGCGCAGGTAATCCACCAGCGCCAACGTGGCCCGGTCAGGCGGCGGCGTCAGCAGCGACACCACCACGATCGTCAGAAACGCCACGGGCGCACCGAACACACCCGCCGCGATAGGCTGGATGCCCCACCACAGATCCACCGGTTGCGTGCGGGCGATGCCGAGCACCGACTCCCGCAGCCACGGATGCGTATGCGTCATATAGGCGAACGTCACGGCCAGCCCGGCCGCCATGCCCAGCGTGGCGCCCCATTTGTTCGCGCGCCTCCAGAACACGCCCATGACTAGCGCCGGAAAGAACGACGAGGCCGCAAACGAAAACGCGGCCGACACCATGAACAGGATGTCCGCCGGCTTGCGCGCCGCGACCCACGCCGCGCCAAACGCCACCACCAGCAGCAGGATCTTGGACACCATCACCCGGCGCGCCGCCGACATCCGCGGCGACACGACCCGGTACCACATGTCGTGCGACAGCGAATTGGACAGCGTCAGCAGGAGGCCGTCGGCCGTGGACAGCGCCGCCGCCAGCCCGCCCGCAGCAACCAGCCCCGAAATCACGTAAGGCAGCCCGCCGATCTCTGGCATGGCCAGCACCACCACGTCCGCCCCCATGCTGATTTCGCTGAGCTGCACGACGCCGTCGCGGTTGATGTCGCTGACGTCGAGCAGATTGGTGTCGACCGCGCTCCAGGCATGCACCCAGTTGGGCAGGCTGAGGAAGTTCGATCCAACGACCTGCGTATAGATCTCGAACTTGACCAGCAGCGCCAGCGCGGGCGCCATGAAATACAACAGCAGGATGAACAGCAGCGACCAGCACACCGATTTGCGCGCCTCGATGACGGACGGCGTCGTGTAGGAGCGCATCAGGATGTGCGGCATGCCCGCGGTGCCCAGCATCAGGCACAGCACCATCGCCAGGAAGTTGATGCGCATGTTGCTGCGTTCCTCGGCGTCCTTCGCAGGGAACGGCTCGGCATGTGGCGTGGGCGGCGCGGCCCTGGCCTCGAAGGTCGCCTTGGCCTGCGACCACGTGGCGCGCGCATCCTCGACGGTCGGCGGATAGGCAGCCAGTTCGCGCTCGGCCGACCGGATCTCGACCATGGGCGCATCGCCCGCGTTCAACTGGGCCAGCCGGCTGCGCAGCTTGTCCTTTTCCAGCGTCCACGACTCGGGCAGCGCCTGCAGGCGCCGCCCCATTTCGTCGGCGCGCTGCTGCCAGATCCTGCGCACCTCGATCTCCGAAGGATCGTTCTGCAGGTAGACCTCTTTTTCGGTCACCTGCTGCAGCACGGCCCCACCCGACAATTGAGGCAACGGCATGTTGGTGTGCTTGACCGACAGCCAGATCACCGGCACGAGATACGCGATCACCAGGATGATGTACTGCCCGACCTGTGTCCACGTGACCGCGCGCATGCCCCCCAGGAACGAACACACCAGCATGCCGCCTAGCGCCACGAAGATGCCCAGTTCGAACGAGATGCCGGTCATCCGGGTGGTGATGATGCCCACGCCGTAGATCTGGGCCACCAGATACGTGAACGAGCACAGAATGGCGCAGAAGACCCCCGCCAACCGAGGCAGGTTGCCGCCGTAGCGCGCGCCCATGAAATCGGGAATGGTGTATTGGCCGAAGCGCCGCAGGTACGGCGCCAGCAGCATCGCCACCAGCACGTAGCCGCCCGTCCAACCCATGATGTAGGCCAGCCCGCCGTAGCCGGTCAGGTACAGCGTGCCCGCCACGCCGATGAAGGAAGCCACCGACATCCAGTCGGCCGCCGTCGCCATGCCGTTGTAGATGGCCGGCACGCGCCGGCCGGCGACGTAGTATTCGACCTGGTCGGACGTGCGGCAGACGATGCCGATGCCGGCGTACAGGCTGACGGTGACCAGCAGGAACACATAGCCGATCCAGTTGCGCGGCATGCCCAGGATCTCGGCCAGCGCCATCAGCAGGATCATCAGCGCGAAGCCGGCCGTGTACAGCACATAGATGCGCCGCAGCCGGATGCGGAACTCCTGCGGAGTGTCTCCGGTGAAAAACGGCATCAGCGCGGCTCCCCGGTTTCGTCGGCGCGCTCATCGGCGCGATTCATGACCCGGGCGTAGACGGCGATGATGATCAGGTAGGCCAGCGGAGCGCCATAGGCGGCCATCCAGAAGGCGAAGGGCCAACCGATGAAGTCGAAGGAGAGGCTGCGTGCGAAGTACGAGGGGATGAAGGTCAGCGCCGCCCAGACGGCGAGCAGCAGCACGATCAGCCGCAGATTGCGGCGCCAGTAGGGCGTGATGGATGTCCGGGACGGAGTAAGGCGCGTTTGCGGCATAGCGTGGATAAGCAGATCCCATCTGAATATCGCCAAACGCAGCGCTTGAAAAGCCCTGAACCTTGATTTGCCGGCTTTTTATGCGACAACGGCTGGCACTTCCTGGTGCCAGCCGTTGTGCGTTTGCTTTTTTTGAGTACTGCTTTACTTTTTTTATGTACCGGTGCCGCCGGTATTTGCCCATGCAGGGCTTTGTCTCCTCACCTGCATGGGAAGAGATTCTGCACCAGATGCGGGAATGCCACACTAGGGGAATGCCCTAAGACGGAGCATTCATTTACATATTCCATGCACCATATGAGTGCATTTTGGGGTCGCCGTACTAAATATTGGGATTTTTCCGGCAAATCGGCCCATCGTACCGCCTAATACTTGAGCAGTGCTCAGTTAGTGATCATGGCCGATGGCGCTGGCCGTCCAAGTCCGTGCATCGCGAAGCGCCCGATTCCGGGCATGGAACCCACAGCATTCCAGATCATCTTTACGCGCCGTTTACACCCCGCTCGCCAAGCTATACCCCGTTTTTACCCCCCGCTCCGTAACCTGCCGGTGTCCTGAAGGGTCACCTCGCCTGCCCGGCGCGCATCCGCTTTCTGCCGCGCAGGCCTGTTCGAAGGGAGTAAGCCTCCCGGGGAGAAAAAACGTGGATCTCATTTATATCGCCATCTTCACAGGGATGGCCGGGCTGACTTGGGCCCTTGTCCGGTTCTGCGACGCATTGTCGGCCGGAGACCAGCCATGAGCTGGCTCTACTGGCTGAGCGGCCTGACGGCCGCATTCCTGTTCGTGTACCTGCTGGTCGCGCTGTTCAAACCGGAGAAATTCTGATGACCCCCGAATTCGTTGGACTGCTGGTCCTGTACCTGGCAGTCCTGCTTGCGATCGCGCCCATCCTGGGCCGCTACATCCGCATCGCCATGGAAGACGGCCGATCCCGGCTGACCGCCTGGGGCCGGCCGATCGAGCGCGGCATCTACCGGCTGGCGGGCATCGACCCGCAGGCGGAAATGGGCTGGAAGCGTTATGCCGCCGCCGTACTGGTCTTCAACCTGGTTGGCATTGCCGCCGTCTACGCGCTGCAGCGCGTGCAGGGGCTGCTGCCGCTGAACCCCGCGGGCCTGGGCGCCGTGTCGCCCGATTCGGCGCTGAACACCGCCATCAGCTTCGTCGCCAACACCAACTGGCAGGGCTATGCCGGCGAATCCACGATGAGCTACCTGACGCAGATGCTGGCGCTGACGGTGCAGAACTTCGTGTCCGCCGCGACCGGCATTGCCGTGCTGTTCGCGCTGATCCGCGGACTGGCGCGGCACTGTTCCGCCACGGTGGGCAACTTCTGGGCCGACATGGTCCGTTGCACGCTGTATGTGCTGCTGCCCTTGTCGCTGGTTCTGGCAGTGGCGCTGGTCAGCCAGGGCGTGATCCAGAACTTCAGCGCCTACCAGGAAGTACAGACGGTCGAAGCGGTGCGCTACGACGCACCGCGCCTGGACGCGCAGGGCCAGCCCGTGCTGGACGCAGCCGGCGCGGCGGTCACCGACCCGGTCACGACGCGCACACAGACGATTGCCATGGGACCGGTGGCGTCGCAGGAAGCGATCAAGCTGCTGGGCACCAACGGCGGCGGCTTTTTCAACGCCAACTCGGCGCACCCTTTTGAAAACGCCACGCCCCTGTCGAACTTCCTGCAGATGCTGGCGATCCTGGCCATCCCCGCCGCGCTGTGCTTCACCTTCGGCGAGATGGTGGGCAGCCGGCGCCAGGGCATCGCGATCCTGGCGGCGATGACGGCGCTGTTTGCCGTCTTCGCGCTATCCACCGCGTACTTCGAGCAGCAGCCCAATCCGATGGCCGTCCAGGCCGGGGCCGTGACGCCCGGCGGCAACATGGAAGGCAAGGAGACGCGCTTCGGCATCGCCGCCACCTCGCTGTTTGCGACGGTCACCACCGCTGCCTCCTGCGGCGCGGTGAACGGCATGCACGACTCGCTGTCGGCGATGGGCGGCCTGTCGCCCATGCTGCTGATGCAGTTGGGCGAAGTCGTGTACGGCGGCGTGGGCTCGGGGCTGTACGGCATGCTGGCCTTTGCGATCCTGGGCGTCTTCATCGCCGGGCTGATGATCGGGCGCACACCCGAGTACCTGGGCAAGAAGATCGAGGCCTTCGACATGAAGATGGTTTCCATCGTCATCCTGGCCACCCCGCTGCTCGTGCTGGGCGGCACGGCGTTGGCCGTGTCCGTGACGGCGGGCCAGGCCGGCGTGCTCAATCCGGGCATCCACGGCTTCTCGGAAATCCTCTACGCGCTCTCGTCCGCCGCCAACAACAACGGCAGCGCCTTCGCCGGGCTGTCGGCCAACACGCCCTTCTACAACGTGCTGCTGGGCATCGCGATGTGGTTCGGCCGGTTCGCCGTGATCGTTGCCGTGCTGGCGATGGCCGGTTCGCTGGCCGCCAAGCGCCGGCTGCCCGCCGGCCCCGGCAGCATGCCGACCACCGGCCCGCTCTTCGTGACGCTGCTGATCGGCGCGGTGCTGCTGGTCGGCGCCCTCACCTACGTGCCCGCACTGGCCCTCGGCCCGGTCGCGGAACACCTGCAACCCTGATGCAACAGGCTAGGAAAGAACATGGCCAAGATTGAAATGGAAACAACCAGCTCGGGCGGCAGCGTGGCCCGGGCGCCCGCTGCGGGCGCGCAGCCTGTCACGGCTCAGCCTGACGCGGCCCGGCCTGACGCGGCCCGCCCCGTCGCAGCCGGACCCGAGGCGGCGCCCGCCTTCGGCATGTGGTCCCGCGCACTGGTCGGCCCCGCCATCGTCGACAGCCTGCGCAAGCTGTCGCCCGCCGCGCAGCTCAAGAACCCCGTGATGTTCGTGGTCTACGTGGGCAGCCTGCTCACCACCGTGCTGTGGATCATGGCCCTGCGCGGGCAGGCCGAAGCGCCGCCGGGATTCATCCTGGGTATCACCGTGTGGCTTTGGTTCACCGTGCTGTTCGCCAACTTTGCCGAGGCGCTGGCCGAAGGCCGCGGCAAGCAGCAGGCGGCCACGCTGCGCGGCCTGCGCACCACCATCGACGCGCGCCTGCTCCAAGGCTTTCGCGACGCCGATGCGGCTGATGCCGACCCCGCGCAATGGCGCGGCCAGGCGGTCAGCCAACCGTCAGGCCTGCTGCGCCGCGGCGACGTCGTCCTGGTCGAAGCCGGCGACACGGTGCCCGGCGACGGCCAGGTCATCGCTGGCGTGGCCTCGGTCGACGAAAGCGCCATCACGGGCGAGTCCGCGCCCGTCATCCGCGAGTCGGGCGGCGATTTCTCGTCCGTCACCGGCGGCACGCGCGTGCTGTCGGACTGGATCTTCGTGCGCATCGCGGCCGATCCTGGCGAGAGCTTCCTGGATCGGATGATCTCGATGGTCGAAGGCGCCAAGCGCCAGAAGACGCCCAACGAGCTGGCGCTGACCATTCTGCTGGTGGGTCTGACCGTGGTCTTCCTGCTGGTCGTCGTCACGCTGATGCCCTTCTCGCTGTATGCCGTCTCGGCAGCCGGCGGCGGCGCGGCGGTCACGGTGACCGTGCTGGTCGCGCTACTGGTCTGCCTGATCCCCACCACCATCGGCGGCCTCCTGTCCGCCATCGGCGTGGCGGGCATGAGCCGCATGATGAGCGCCAACGTGATCGCCACCTCGGGCCGCGCCGTCGAAGCGGCCGGCGACGTCGACGTGCTGCTGCTGGACAAGACCGGCACCATCACCTTCGGCCACCGCCAGGCCTCCACCTTCCTGCCCGCGCCCGGCGTGTCCGCGCGCGAACTGGCGGACGCCGCGCGCCTTGCGTCGTTGGCCGACGAGACGCCGGAAGGCCGCAGCATCGTGGCGTTGGCGGACAAGGCCATCCATGCGCCGGCCCCGCGCATGACCGGCGTTGAGTTCGTGCCGTTCACCGCGCAGTCCCGCATGAGCGGCGTCGACCTGGGCGAACGCAAGATCCGCAAGGGCGCGGTCGACGCGATCCAGGCCTGGCTGGTCGCGCAGGGCGCCACCGTGCCGGCCGAGGCCCTGCGCCTGGCCGAAGACGTGGCGCGCCGCGGCAGCACGCCGCTGATGGTCAGCGACGGCAACCGCGCGCTGGGCGTCGTCGAGCTCAAGGACATCGTCAAGCCCGGCATCCAGTCGCGCTTTGCCGAGCTGCGCCGCATGGGCATCAAGACGGTGATGATCACCGGCGACAACAAGCTGACCGCCGCCTCCATCGCGGCCGAAGCGGGCGTCGATGACTTCCTGGCCGAAGCCACGCCCGAGGCCAAGCTCAAGCTCATCCGCAACTACCAGTCGGAAGGCCGTCTGGTCGCAATGACCGGCGACGGCACCAACGACGCACCCGCGCTGGCGCAGGCCGACGTGGCGGTGGCGATGAACTCCGGCACGCAGGCCGCCAAGGAAGCCGGCAACATGGTGGACCTGGATTCCAACCCGACCAAGCTCATCGAGATCGTCGAGATCGGCAAGCAGATGCTGATGACCCGCGGCGCGCTGACCACGTTCAGCGTAGCCAACGACGTCGCCAAATACTTCGCCATCATCCCCGCCGCGTTCGCCACGGTGTATCCGCAACTCGACGTGCTGAACATCATGGGGCTGGCCACGCCGTCCTCGGCCATCCTGTCGGCCGTGATCTTCAACGCGTTGATCATCGTGGTGCTGATCCCGCTGGCCCTGAAGGGCGTGCGGTACCGCCCGCTGGGCGCCTCGGTGCTGCTGCGCCGCAACCTGCTCATCTACGGCCTGGGCGGCCTCCTGGTGCCGTTTGCCGGCATCAAGCTGGTCGACATGGTGCTGGCCGCGCTGGGCTGGGTGTGATGCCCGCCCGCGATCAAGCCCCTACGCAAAGGAAATCCTCATGAACTCAGCAACCTCCACGCCGCGCCAAGGCGGCATCCTGCGCCCCGCGCTGACCCTCTTCGCCGCGCTGTCGCTCATCACCGGCCTGGCGTATCCCTTCCTGACCACCGGCATCGCGTCCGCCGTGTTTCCCCACCAGGCCGCCGGTTCGCTGATCGAGCAGGACGGCAAGGTGATCGGTTCGGAATGGATCGGCCAATCGTTCACCTCGCCGCAATACTTCTGGGGCCGCCCCTCGGCCACCACGCCCATGCCGTACAACGCGGCGGCTTCCGGCGGCTCGAATCTCGGCCCGCGCAACCCCGCGCTGGCCGAGGCCATCGAAGCGCGCATCGCGGCCCTGAAAGCGGCAGACCCGGACAATGCCGCGCCCGTTCCGGTCGACCTGATCACCGCATCGGGCAGCGGGCTGGATCCGCACATCAGTCCGGCGGCCGCGGCGTACCAGGCCGACCGCGTGGCGCGCGCCCGCAACCTGCCGCGTGGCGAGGTCGATGCGCTGATCCGGGCGCACACCGCCGCCCCGTCGCTGGGCGTGCTGGGCGACCCCGCGGTCAACGTGCTGACGCTGAACCTGGCGCTGGACAAGCTGCGCGTGGCGCGCTGATGCGGCGGCGTATAGTATTGCCAGCCGTTTCCTCCCCTCCCTTGCGCGTTCATGGCTGACATCGCTGGCGAGCGTCCCGATCCGGACGCGCTATTGAAGACCCTGGACGCCGCCGAGCGCCAGGCGGTGCGCGGCAAGCTGCGCGTGTACTTCGGGTCGTCGGCCGGCGTGGGCAAGACCTACGCCATGCTGGCCGCGGCGCGCGCGCAGGCGGCGCAGGGCACGGACGTGCTCGCCGGCATCGTCGAAACCCATGGCCGCCGCGAGACCGCCACGCTGCTCGACGGCCTGCCGGTCCTGCCGCTCAAGGACGTGGCCTACCGCGGTCACACCCTCAAAGAGTTCGACCTGGACGGCGCCCTGCTGCGCCGCCCCGCGCTCGTGCTGGTCGACGAGCTGGCCCATTCCAACGCCCCGGGTTCGCGTCACGCCAAACGCTGGCAGGACATCCAGGAACTGCTGGCGGCCGGCATCGACGTCTGGACGACGCTGAACGTGCAGCATCTGGACAGCCTGAACGAGGCCGTCGGCAGCATCACCGGCGTGCGCGTCTGGGAAACGGTGCCCGACGACGTGTTCGACGCGGCCGATGAGGTCATGCTGGTCGACCTGTCGGCCGACGAACTGCTGCGCCGCCTGAAGGAAGGCAAGGTCTACCTGCCCGAACAGGCGCGCCACGCGGCCCGCAATTTCTTTCGCAAGGGCAATCTGATCGCCCTGCGCGAACTAGCGCTGCGCCGCACCGCCGAGCACGTGGACGACGACGTGCAGGCCTATCGCCGCGACCGCGCCATAGATTCGGTGTGGCGCACGCGCGAAGCCATCGTCGCCTGCGTCGGGTCCGATACCGACGCCGACTACGTGATCCGCAGCGCCCATCGCATGAGCCAGCAGCTCGATTGCGATCTGCACGTCGTCACCATCGACACGCCGCGCGCCGCGCCGCCCGCGGCGGCCGACGTCGAGCGGCTGCAGCACAGCCTGGCGCTCGCCGACGCGCTGGGCGCGCGCACCGAGACGCTGGCGGGTGGCGACATGGTCGATGCCGTCGTCCGCTACGTCCGCCGCCACAACATCACCAAGGCGATCGTGGGCCGGACTCGCGCGGGCGGCTGGCAGCGGTTGCGGCTGTCGCTGACCGCGCTGCTTACCGCCGTCATGTCGCCGGGATGGCTGTGGCGGCGCCACAGCTTTGCCGACATGCTGGCCGCCGGCTGCCCGGAGATCGACATCATCCGGCTGGGCGCGCCACCCCTGCCCGCGCAGGCGCCGCCCGGACGCGACCCGTTCACGCTGGGACGCCGCGCCCGCCCGTCCGATGACGAACGCGGGGCGCGGCCGCTTGCAGGCTATGCGTGGGCGCTGTGCTATTGCGCGGTGGCCACGGCGCTGTCGGCGCTTGCGTTCCCGACGCTGCACCAGACCAACATCGTCATGCTCTTTCTGCTGGCGGTGGCCGCAGTGGCGCTGCGCCACGGACGCGGGCCCGCCGCGCTGGCGTCCGTCGTCAGCGTGGGACTGTTCGACTTTTTCTTCGTGCAGCCCCTGTCGTCGTTCGCCGTGTCCGACGTGCAGTATCTGCTGACCTTCGGCGTGCTGCTGGGCGTGGGGCTGCTGATCGGCCAACTTACCGCCGGCCTGCGGCTGCAGGCGCAGGCCTCGGTCAAGCGCGAGGCCGATGCGCGCAGCCTGTACGAATTCGCGCGCGAACTGTCGTCCGCCCTCCTGCCCGAGCAGATCGTCGCGCTCGCCGGCTCGTTCGTGCATGCCACGTTCGGCGCGCGCTGCTCGCTTTACATCCTGGGCCTGGACGACCGCTTGAAACTCGCCTCGCCCGAAAGCGGCGACACGACCGCACCGGAATCGGCGCTGGCGCAGTGGGTGTACGACCACGGCCAGCCCGCAGGCGCGGGCACCGCCACCCTGTCGAACAGTGCGTTGCTGTACCTGCCGCTCAAGGCGCCCATGCGCACGCGGGGCGTGCTGGTACTGGATGCCCCCCGCCGCAGCCTCTACGCGAATCCCGACACACGCCGCCAGGTCGAGGCCTACGCCACGCTGATCGCCA
The DNA here is from genome assembly GCF_040775605.1 of Achromobacter animicus. Classification (NCBI taxonomy): domain Bacteria; kingdom Pseudomonadati; phylum Pseudomonadota; class Betaproteobacteria; order Burkholderiales; family Alcaligenaceae; genus Achromobacter; species Achromobacter animicus. The sequence goes on along the minus strand of NZ_JAYGJK010000001.1, from coordinate 1,228,314 downwards.
TTGCGCTGGAACGCCTGCATTACGTGGAAGTCGCGCAGCAGGCCGTGGTCAGCATGGAATCCGAAAAGCTGCGCAACTCGCTGCTTGCCGCGGTGTCGCACGACCTGCGCACGCCGCTGACCAGCCTGGTCGGCATGACCGATACGCTGATGCGCCAGCAGCACGCGCTGCCCGACGGCGTGCAGGACACCGTGCGCGCCATGCGCGATCAGGCGCAGCGCATGCATGCGCTGGTCGTCAACCTGCTGGACATGGCGCGGCTGCAAAGCCGCGACGCGCCGCTGCGTATGGAGTGGCAATCCATCGAGGAGCTGGTCGGCGCCGCGCTGGCGGCCATGCGCGAACCGCTGGCGGGCCGCAAGGTCGACGTTTCGCCCCTGTCGGCGCTGCCGCTGGTGGAGTGCGACGGCGTGCTGATCGAACGCGTGCTGTGCAACCTGCTGGAGAATGCGGCCAAGTACACGCCGGCCGGCAGCACGTTGCGCATCCATGCCTACGTGCATGAAGACGGGGTACGCGAGGCCGGGATGCACGAGGCCGAAGTGCACACGGCTGAAACGCAAATGTCTGTGCCGCACCATGCCGAAATGCGCGTGGCCATCACCGACAACGGTCCGGGCGTCGCGCCGGGCGCCGAGCGCCGCATCTTCGAAAAATTCACGCGGGGCGAACGCGAGTCCGCCACGCCCGGCGTCGGCCTGGGCCTGGCCGTGTGCGAAGCCATCGTCGCCGCCCATCACGGCCGCATCTGGGTCGAACACGCGCCGGGCCAGGCCAGCGGCGCGCAGTTCGTCTTCAGCCTGCCGCTGGGCGCCCCGCCCTCAATCCAACCCGAAACCGCCTGAGTCCGCGACATGTTCGATTTTCAGCCCGTAGTCCTCATCATCGAAGACGACGCCAACATCCGGCGGTTCGTCCGCCAGGCGCTGGAAAGCGAAGGCTGCGTGGTGCACGAGGCCGACACGGTCAAGCGCGGCCTGATCGAAGCCGGCACCCGCCAGCCGGACGCGATCGTGCTCGACCTTGGCCTGCCCGACGACGACGGCATGACCCTGATCCGCGAGCTGCGCGGCTGGACCGAGGTGCCGGTGCTGGTGCTGTCCGCGCGCAGCGCCGAGGCCGACAAGGTGGCGGCGCTGGACGCGGGCGCCGACGATTACCTGGCCAAGCCTTTCGGCGTGAGCGAACTGCTGGCGCGCCTGCGCGTGCTGCTGCGCCGGCATGGCCGCGGCGGCGCGGGCAATGCGGCTGAGATCACGTTTGGCGACGTGCGCGTGGACTTCTCGCGGCGCGTGGTCGAACGCGCTGGCCAGCACGTGCACCTGACCGCCATGGAATATCGCCTGCTCGCCGCGCTGCTGGCTCATCGCGGCAAGGTCATGACGCACCGAGAGCTGCTGCGGCAGGTGTGGGGCCCATCCCACGTCGAAAGCAACCATTACCTGCGGATCTACATGGGCCACCTGCGCCAGAAGCTCGAGGCCGACCCGGCGCAACCGGTGTTCCTGCTGACGGAGATCGGCGTGGGCTATCGCTTCGCGGGCTGAGCAGACGCATTCAACGCCGGCTTCGATAGACGCCATTTCAAAACCCGCCTTTTGAAGCCCGCTTTTTGATGCGCCCTTTACGCGCAGGGCGCGAGTCTTGTCTCGCGCTTTATGCCGATCCTCCTATTGTTGCGGTCCGCTCAACACCAGGAGGCTCCACATGCCCCGCACCACCCTCGCAGCACTGGCGCTGCTTTCCTTCATTCCCATGGCGCAGGCCGCCGATGCCCCCAGCGCCGCCGATGCCGCATCGCCGTACTCGCTGACGGCCAACGTCACGCTCGCCAGCCAGTACCGCTATCGCGGCCTCATGCAGACCAACAACCAGCCCGCCATCCAGGGCGGCTTCGACCTCACGCACGCCAGCGGCTTCTACCTGGGCAACTGGAACTCCAGCATCAGCTGGCTGAACGACAGCAACAGCGACGTGTCCGCGCCCGTCGAGATGGACTTCTACGGCGGCTACAAGGGCAACCTCACGGACAACGTGCCCGTCGACCTGGGCGTGCTGCAGTACTACTACCCGGGCGACTATCCGTCCGGCTACACCAGCCCCGACACCACCGAACTCTACGCCGGCATCGGCTACGGCCCGGTGATGTTCAAGTACTCCCTTGCGCTGACCAACCTGTTCGGCTTTGCCGACAGCAAGTACAGCCAATACTTCGACCTGTCCGGCAACTTCGATACCGGCGTCTGGGGTCTCGTCGTCAACGTCCATGCGGGACGCCAGATCGTGCGCAATGTGGATAACGGCTCCTACACGGATTGGAAGCTGGGCGTGACCAAGGACTTCGGGCAAGGGCTGTCGGTCTCGCTGGCCTATCTGGACACCAACGCCGACCGCGCCGTCTACACCAACACGCGCGGCCGTGACATGGGCCGCGCCACGGGCCTCCTGTCGCTGACCAAGACGTTCTGAAACGCCGCGGCCGTTGACGCCGTTTTTATACGGCGCCCTCGCATTTATCGGCAGGATTTACGGCGGCATTCCTATAGTGGAATCGTCGTCAACCACCGGATTCGCGGGTCGCCGTCTTCGGCCCCGCCCCCTCACCGCCATGATTCCCCGATCGCACCGTCGCCCGGCCCCCCTCGACGCCGCCCTAGCTGCCCAGCCCGCGCCGCAGCCGCAATGCAGCCTGATCGCGCTGACCGTGCGCATCGATACGCTGGACGCCTTGAACGTGCGGCTGGCCTTGCACCGCGCACTGGGCGATCGCATCGGGGTCTACCTGCTGTCGGTCGACCATGCGCACGCCCAAAGCACGCTCGAACTGCAATGCGAACGCGGCGAACTGGACGCCATGATGGCCGCGATCATGCGCGGCCTGCCCTGCGCTGAATTCGGTCCGGCGCGCCCGGCCGCCGCCATTACGGAGCGATGAGCCATGGACACCCTTGCCAAACCCGCATTCGAAGGCCTGTGGCTGCCGATGGTGACGCCCATGCGCGGCGGGCACGTGGACCTGGACGCCGCGCAGGCGCTGGCCCGCTACTACCGCAACGCCGGCATCGCCGGCCTGGTCCTCTTTGGCTCCACCGGCGAGGGCAACCTGCTCAGCATGCCCGAGAAAGCCGACATGATCGAAGCCATCGCCAGCGACGCGCATGCGCTGCCGCTGGTGCTTGGCGCGGGCGGCGTCGATACGCGGGGCGTGGCCGCCGCGGTGCGACGACTGGACCGCCACGCACCCGCCGGCTACCTGGTTCCCCCGCCGTACTATCTGGGACCATCCCAGGCCGGCATCCTGTGGCATTACCGGCAGATCGCGTGGGCCACCGAGCGGCCCATCATCCTGTACAACATCCCCAAGCGCGCAGGTGTCGCCATGACGGTCGAAACCATGGAAGCGCTGGCGGCGCTGCCCAATTTCGGGGCAGTCAAGGAATGCAATCCCGCCGTGCTGGGCGCCTTGAATGCGCGGGGCCGCCTCAATGCCCTTTGCGGCAAGGACCTGGCCTTGCTGGATCACTTCCTGGCGGGCGGGCGCGGCGCGATTCCAGCCGCCGCGCACCTGTTTCCGGAGCGCTTCGTCGAGATGATGCTGCTTGCACAAGCCGGCCACGACGAGGCCGCGCGCGACTGCTTCGACCCATTGCGCCCCCTGATCCGGTTGCTGTTCAGCGAGCCCAATCCCGCGCCGGTCAAGCGCGCGCTGGCCATGCAGGGCCTCATCGCCGACGAGCTGCGCATGCCGATGATGCCCGCCAGCCGCGACCTGGGCGCGAAACTGCGGCGGGCTATGAGCCTTATCCCGGCATCGGCTGAGCGGCTGCAGACAGCCTGAAGATCGACACGGCGCGGGCCAGATCCCCCGCCTGACCGTGCAGGGCGGCGGCAGACGCCGCAAACTCCTCTACCAGCGCAGCGTTCTGCTGGGTCGCTTCGTCCAGATGCGTCACGGTCTGGTTGATCTGCTCGATGCCCGCGCTCTGTTCGCCGGACGCCGTGGCGATCTCGCTCATCAGCGGCGCGCTGGTGGCTGCCGATTCCAGCACGCTTCCCATCGTGGCGCTCGCCTGTTCCACCCGCTGGCTGCCGCGCGCCACCGAGTCGGCCGACGCTTCGATCAGCGACTTGATCTCCTTGGCGGCGGTGGCGGACCGCTGCGCCAGCGCCCGCACTTCGCCAGCGACCACCGCAAAACCACGCCCCTGTTCGCCCGCCCGTGCGGCTTCGACGGCGGCGTTCAATGCCAGGATGTTGGTCTGGAACGCGATCACGTCGATCAGACCGATGATCTCGTCGATGCGCTGCGAACTTTGCGAGATCTCGCGCATCGCGTCGATCGCATGCTGCGTCTCGTCGCTGCCCTGCCGCGCCAGCCGCGCGGCTTCGCCGGCCAGCGCGCTGACCTCACGCACGTGCTCGGCGCTTTGGCGGGCAGTGGCGGTGATTTCCTCCACGCTGGCCGCGGTCTGTTCCAACGCGGCGGCCTGCTTTTCGGTACGGTCGGACAGGTCGACACTGCCCGCGGCAATCTGGCGGGATGCGGCCGCAATGGACGCCGTGGAATGCACGATGCTGCGCACCGCCGCGTCCAGCCGCTGTTGCATCCGCGCCATTGCGTCGAACAGGCGGCCGATCTCGCCCCGGTGATGACGCGAGATGCCGCTGGACAGGTCGCCATTGGCCACGCGCTCGCACACGGCCACTGCCTCGTTCAATGGCCGCAGGATGTGCGTGCTGAAAAAGCGCAGCGCCGCCGTCAGCACCAGCGCAAGCAGCACCAGCGTCACGCTGCCCTGCCGCCACAGCGTGCCGTAGAACGCTGCATCGACGTCGTCCACGTACAGGCCTGTGAACATCAGCCAGCCCCATTCCGCGTCATAGGCCGCGTAGGTCAGCTTGGGCAACGGGTCCTCGGAACCGGGGCGCGGAAACAGGTAGCGTACATAGCCACCGCCCGCCTTGCCCTGCGCGTAAAGGTTTTCAAACAGCGGCTGCCCCTGGCTGTCGCGCGTGGCGCGCACGTTCGTGCCCACCAGCTTCGCGTCGGGATGCACCAGCAGATCGTAGTCGTCGCCAAACGCGCCTACATAGCCGTCCCCGCCGTACCGCAACTGGGACAGTTGGCGGGCCACGTCGCGCTTGGCCTCGGCCAGCGGCACGCCTTCCTGCACGCGCTGCTTGCCGCCGCGGACGATGCCCGCGGCCATATCCAAGACATGCCGAAGCTCCGTCTTGCGGTCGTCCACCATCTCGGCACGGCGCTGCCAGGCGTCCCACACGCCCAGCGCCAGGACGGCGGCGCCAATGGCAAACACGAACCACAACAGTTCCCTACGCAAGCTGGAAGTACTCATCGACTCTCTTTGACACGCCACCAATTAGAAACAATATCTAGCTGGATGTGACGTTTTATGTAATTTGGCCGTCGAGCATACCCTTTCAAACTTCGTTTGAATTCGATTTGACTAGTCACTTTGATCTAGCTCAAGTCCGATAAAAAAAACGCAAGGCGCGTCGCGCCTTGCGTTTCTTATGGAAGCCGGTTGCGGGACTGGCCAGCGCGAATTCAAGCCACGGACTGGGACGCCGGGGGGACCCTGAGCACCGGACGCGCCGTCGTCAGCGCAATCAGCGTCACCGTGATCAGCGCGTAAGTGGGCACGCTGCGCATGTTGCGAAACATCATCTCGGTCAGGCTGAAGGCGCAATAGCTCAGGCAGAAAAGAAGGCCCATCTGGGCGCCCACGCGGATCACGCGGTCATCACTGGCCAAACGCCGGAAGAAAATGGCTGCCGGCAGCAGATACAGCGTCAGCATGCTCAGCAGGCCGAGCACGCCGTACCCCGCCAGCGCCGCCAGCAGGTCGTTGTGCGGCTCGCCGAAACCGTCGACGACTTCCTGCGTCACGATGCCCTGCCCTTGCAGCACACGCAGCTCGTCGCGGAACTTGCTGGGACCAATGCCCACGACCGGGCTCTTTTCAAACATCAGGATTGCGGCATGCCACAGTTGCAACCGGATGCCGAAGGACGTGTCACGGTTGGCCGAGGTGGCGAACCCTTGCACGTCGTGGGTGATCTCCTGCATGCGGCTGCTGAACGTCCAGATGGCCGCCGCGCTGACGACCAGCGCCACGCTCACGGCCAGTGCACAGTACACCTTGTGGCGCCGCCGCCAGTTGCGCAGGCCCAGCAGGAAGACGAGTCCCAGAATGGGCAGCAGCATCCAGCTGCTGCGGGTTTCGGACATCCAGGTCGCGCACACGGCCAGCGCCGCGGCGAGGACCTTCAGGCCGGTCTCCAGTCGCGGCCAGCGCGATCCGGGGCCCCAGCCGAGCGACAGCAAGGTCATTCCCCCGAACAGCAGCACCATGTTCGCAAAGGCCACGGCGTTATAGCGTCCGCCAACCTCGACCACCGCGCCTCGGCCGCCCGTAAGCATCATCGTGATCAGCAGGATGGAGCCGGCAAGCGCGCCGGCCAATACGGTCCATTCGATATGGCGCAGCAGCCGCTGCGGCGCGCGCAGCAGCAGCCACAACACGGGCAGGGCCAATGCAAAGCGCAGCAGCTTTTCGAGTTCGGAATTGCTCCACACGCTTTTCACGGAAGACGTGATCAGCATACAGACGAGCGGGGACAGCAGCGCCAACGCCATGGGCCAAAGCGCCCGGAAATCCATGGGCTCGTAGCGCTTCACCGCATTGACGGCAATGGCCGTCAGCGCGATCAATGCACTCAGGTACAGCACGGCGGGACCGCCAACGGGACTGGTCAGCGCCAGGGCGGGCATGAGCAACACCAGCCAGGCGACCAGATTTACATACATTCGGGGCACAACAATCAACCTGAAAAGAACAATGCACACGCAATACGCATGATGCGGGTGGTTAGACAAAACCCGCCCGCCATGACGGCGGGCGGGTTTTGCTCAAACTCGAGATGGAACCCCAAGCGCACAGCGGCAGCCTGGCGAGGAGCCCCGGCCGAGGCTTACATGTTCTCGATCATCACCTGGCCAAAGCCCGAGCACGACACCTGCGTCGCCCCTTCCAGCAGACGGGCAAAGTCGTACGTGACCTTCTTGGACTGGATCGACTTTTCCATGCTGGAAATGATGAGATCTGCGGCTTCGGTCCAGCCCATGTGACGCAGCATCATTTCCGCCGACAGGATCTCGGAACCGGGATTCACGTAGTCCTTGCCCGCGTACTTGGGCGCCGTGCCGTGGGTGGCTTCAAACATGGCCACGGAGTCGGACATGTTGGCGCCCGGCGCGATGCCGATGCCGCCCACCTGCGCGGCCAGCGCGTCGGAGATGTAGTCGCCGTTCAGGTTCAGCGTGGCGATGACGTCGTATTCGGCCGGCCGCAGCAGGATCTGCTGCAGGAACGCATCGGCGATCACATCCTTGACGATGATCTCGCGGCCGGTCTTGGGATTCTTGAACTTGCACCACGGGCCGCCGTCGATCAGCTGCGCGCCGAATTCCTTCTGCAGGAGCTCATAGCCCCAATCGCGGAAGCCGCCTTCGGTGAACTTCATGATGTTGCCCTTGTGCACCAGCGTCAGCGACGTGCGGTCGTTGTCGATGACGTACTGCGCGGCCTTGCGCACCAGGCGCTCGGTGCCTTCGCGCGACACCGGCTTGATTCCGATGGACGAGGTGTTCGGGAAACGGATCTTCTTGACGCCGAGCTTGGTCTGCAGGAACTGGATCAGCTCCTTGGCCTGCTCGCTTTCGGCCATGTATTCAATGCCGGCGTAGATGTCTTCCGAGTTCTCGCGGAAGATCACCATGTTGGTCTTTTCGGGTTCGCGCACCGGGGACGGCACGCCCTTGAAGTACGCCACGGGACGCAGGCAGACGTACAGGTCAAGCTGCTGGCGCAGCGCCACGTTCAGCGACCGGATGCCGCCGCCGACCGGGGTGGTCAGCGGGCCCTTGATGGAAACCACGTAGTCTTTGACGACTTCCAGGGTTTCGTCGGGCAGCCACACGTCAGGACCGTAGACCTTGGTGGCCTTTTCGCCGGCATAGACTTCCATCCAATGGATCTTGCGCTTGCCGCCGTAGGCCTTCTGCACCGCCGCGTCGACGACCTTGATCATGACGGGGGTGATGTCGGCGCCCGTGCCGTCGCCTTCGATGAAGGGGATGATGGGCTGGTCAGGCACATTCAGCGAGAAATCGGCGTTGACCGCAATTTTCTGGCCGCCGGCGGGAACCTTGATATGTTGGTAGGACATGAATGCTCCATTTGCTCCGGGTGGTTTTCTTGCACGCGCCAGGATCGGACAGCGTCCGATTCCGCGGGTTATACCGCCTCCTGCGAACCGCACACCGGATGGCGGATAGCAACCCATTCTATATCGCAAAGCGCCGGGCGAAACCGGCGGTCCGCGCGGGGCGGTAAAATAAAGCGCCCACATCCTGCTTTTGGCCCCCTCCCGAATGTTCAATCCCTCCCGCGACCAAGTCCGCGAATTCTTTATTGAAACCTGGCGCAAACATCGCGCCAACGAGGTCCTGACCCCGCTGGAGGCGATTGCGCTGGACTGGATCATCGAGCATCCCGAATATCACGCGGACCTCGAAAGCCCGGACGCCATGACGGCGGAATACGCGGTGGAAAAAGGCCGCACGAATCCGTTCCTGCACCTGTCCATGCACCTGGCCATCGCGGAACAATTGTCAATCGACCATCCGCCGGGCATTCGCCAGGCCTACCAGCAGCTCACCGCACGTTCGGACGCGCATCACGCCGCGCACGAAATCATGGAATGCCTGGGCCAGGTGGTCTGGGAAGCGCAGCGCCTGGGCACGCCGCTGGACAGCGACACCTACATCGACCTGATCCGCCGCCGCGCCAGCCTCTGACCCAACGAAAAAAACCCTCGCCAGCGAGGGTTTTTCATTCACATCGACCGAAAAGCGTTGCGTCCTAGCGGCGCACACCCAGATCGCTGGGCAGCGTGGCCAGCCACGCCGACACGTTGGAGATGTCCTGGTCGGACAACTGCGTGGCGAAGGCGCCCATGATGGGGTTCTTGCGCACGTTGGCCGTGGCGGCGCTGCCGGAGGCGCCCCGCTTGTAGGCCTTCAGCGCATGCGCCAGGTAATCGGCGTGCTGCCCGGCCAGCGTCGGATACGCCGGATCCACCGCCGTCTTGGCGTCGGCGCCGTGGCACGACGCGCAATTGAATTTCTCGAAGACGGCCTTGCCGGCCGCCAGATCCTGCGCCTGGGCGGCAGAGCCCCAGATGGCCAGGGTCGCGCCCGCAAGGGCAAGCATGGTGCGGTTCATGATTTTGCCCCCTTATTTGAGATTCGAGTAGTACGCGGCCAAGTCGGCAATGTCCTGATCGGACAGGCTGCCGGCAACGGCGTCCATCGTGGGATGGCTGCGCGCGCCTTTCTTGTACTCGTTGAGGGCGGTTTCGATGTACTTGGCGTTTTGGCCAGCGATCATCGGAACGTGGTAAAGCTCGGGAAACGATGCCTTGTAGCCAGGGATGCCATGGCAACCGATGCACATCGAAACCTTCTCGCGGGCATTCTGGACATTACCGACCGGCGCTGCGTCTGCAGCAACAGCCTGGCCGGCGATCGCACAGGATGCCATCGTGGCCAACACGGAAACCGTGTACTTCAGAGAGGTTCGCAACTTCATTGGAATGACTCTTCTTGGTATGGCTAAGGACTAGGGCCTGCTCACACGAAAAGGCCCTCTGCAAACACGTTGCGGGTGGAACCCAAAGCAAAACCGCCTGATTGTACGATAATTGCTCAGGATTAATACCTTGCGTTAGTGTTGATCCCAATCAAACCACAGAAGCCATCAGACCATGTCCGCAGCCCAGACCGCCTCCTCCGCCAAGCCAGTCCGCTTCGATGGCACCGACAGCTACGTCGCCACCGACGATCTCAAGCTCGCCGTGAACGCCGCGCTTACCTTGCAGCGCCCGCTGCTCATCAAGGGCGAACCCGGCACCGGCAAGACGATGCTGGCCGAGGAAGTGGCCCGCGCGCTGGGACGGCCGCTGCTGCAATGGCACATCAAGTCCACCACCAAGGCGCATCAGGGTCTGTACGAATACGACGCCGTGTCGCGCCTGCGCGATTCGCAGCTGGGTGACGAAAAAGTCCGCGACATCCGCAACTACATCGTGCAGGGCACGCTGTGGCAGGCGTTCCAGTCGCACGAGCCGGTGGTGCTGCTGATCGACGAGATCGACAAGGCCGACATCGAGTTCCCCAATGATCTTCTGCGCGAGCTGGACCGCATGGAATTCCATGTGTACGAAACGCGCGAGACCATCGCCGCGCGCCACCGTCCGCTTGTCATCATCACGTCCAACAATGAAAAGGACCTGCCTGACGCGTTCCTGCGCCGCTGCTTCTTTCACTACATCCGCTTCCCGGACCGCGAGACGATGCGCGACATCGTGGCCGTCCACTATCCCGACTTGAAGCAGGACGTGCTGCGCGCCGCGCTGGACACGTTCTTCTCGCTGCGCGATGCGCCCGGGCTGAAGAAAAAGCCGTCCACGTCCGAACTCCTGGATTGGCTGCGCCTCTTGCTGGCCGAAGACGTCACGGCCGCGCAGATCGACGCCCACACGGCCACTGCCGTGCCGCTGATGGCCGGCGCGCTGCTCAAGAACGAGCAGGACGTGCATCTGCTCGAACGCCTGGCGGCCATGACGCGCGGCGGCCAACGCCGCTGATCCGGCATCCACGGGCGGCCCGCACATGCTGATCGACTTCTTCTATCACCTCCGGGCGCACAAGCTGCCCGTCTCGGTCAACGAATACCTGACGCTGGTGGACGCGCTGCGCCAGGACCTGATGTCGCCCACGCTGGACGAGTTCTACTTTCTGGCGCGCGCCACGCTGGTCAAGGACGAGTCCCTCTACGACCGCTACGACAAGGCCTTCGGCGCGTATTACCGCGGCATCGAAGCTGCGCTGCCCGCGGGCAAGGACATCCCGCTCGACTGGCTGATCAAGCAGTTCGAGAAAAGCCTGTCTCCCGAAGAAAAGGCCGCCATCGAAAAGCACGGCTGGGACAAGCTGATGGAGCTCTTCAAGGAGCGCCTGGACGAGCAGAAGGAACGCCACGCCGGCGGCAGCAAGTGGATCGGAACGGGCGGCACCTCGCCGTTCGGCAACGGCGGCTATCACCCCGAAGGCATCCGCGTGGGCGGCGCATCGGCCGGCAACCGCACGGCGGTCAAGGTCTGGGACATGCGCCAGTTCAAGGACTACGACGACCAGGTCGAACTGGGCACGCGCAATTTCAAGGTGGCGCTGCGCCGCCTGCGCCGCTTCGCGCGCCAAGGGGCCGAACTGGAACTGGACCTGGACGACACCATCGCCAGCACGGCGCGCAACGCAGGGCATCTGGACCTGCGCATGATCCCGGAACGCCACAACACGGTGAAGGTGCTGATGCTGCTGGACGTGGGCGGCAGCATGGACGACCACATCGGCCGGGTCGAGGAACTGTTCTCGGCGGCACGCAGCGAGTTCCGCAACCTTGAGGTCTATTACTTCCACAACTGCCCGTACGAAAGCCTGTGGCAAAGCAACCGCCGCCGTCAGAACGAGCGCTTCGACACCTGGGACGTGCTGCGCAAGTACAACCCGGACTGGCGCCTGATCATCGTGGGCGACGCCACGATGAGCCCGTACGAAATTCTGCAGCCGGGGGGTTCGGTCGAGCACTACAACAAGGAACCGGGCGCCGAATGGATGCGCCGGCTGCTGGACGCGTGGCCCAAGTCGGTCTGGCTGAATCCCGAGCCCACGGCGTCCTGGCAGTACCGCCAATCCATTGCGCTGATGCGCGACATCATGCAGGACCGCATGTATCCCGTGACCGTTGCAGGCCTGGAGCAGGCGATGCGGGTGCTGTCGAAGTAAAAGTTGCGCCGTCGCGGCGGCGATGCTGCCGCCGCGGTTGGCGCTGTCAGCCGTCGACGGGGTTGTCGGGCGTGTCCAGCGTCAACTGATAGAACGCCAGATCGAGCCACCGTCCAAATTTGAAGCCGGCCTGGCGGATCGTGCCGGCATGTACAAACCCCAGCTTTTCATGCAGGCGGATGCTGCCCTGGTTCGAGGCGTCGATGCCACCGACCAGCACGTGCACGCCATTGGCGCGCGCTCGCTCGATCAGGATGGCCATCATGGCTTCGCCCAGACCGCGGCCGCGAAAGCGCCCGTCCACGTACACGGAATGCTCCACCGAGTACTTGAAGGCGGGAAACGCGCGGAACGTGCCGTAGCTGGCAAACGCCATCAACTCGCCGTCCGCATTCTCAAGCCCCACGACGGGGAAGCCGCCTTGCTGCTTGGTCTTGAACCATCCGTCCATCGCTTCGCGCGGCCGCGGCTTGTAGTCGTACAGCGCAGTGGATGTCGCAATGGCGTCATTGAAGATGGCCAGGATCTGGTCGGCGTGGCGCTCGTGCGTGCAGTCAACCAGCGTGGCGCCCTGCGGGGCGCGGAATTCGGCGGGCGTTTTCATGGCGGGAATTTTAGCGATGGCGCCGCCTGCCGGTATCAAGCGGACGAAAAAAAACCGGCGATGACGCCGGTTCAGTGAAACGTTGCCGCTTCTGGCCACTCTCAGGCGGCGCGGCTCTCCACAGATCGATGCGCGCTTGTACTCATGTGGCGCAAACCGGGGCATTGCCGCCACGACAATTCGTCGGCGTCCATGTCCAGGTCGAACAAATCTTGCGCGGCGGGCCACGGATGGGAGCGCGCGCTGGCGCCCTCCATTTCAAGCACATGGCCGGCAAATCCGCGAGGCGATCCACCGCACTCCGCGAAATACCGCTGCGTACTCAGGTCCACCACATAGGTGGTCATGTCATGGGTAAGTATGGCCACGTATTGGCCGTCATCACTGGCATAAGCGTACTGAAACTGTCCTTTGATGCCATCGCCGTTAAGGGCGCTGCCAGTCAGCTGGGACAAGGCACGCGTGACGATTTCGGTCAGCATGGGTCGTTCCTCCGTAGAATGCGCCGGCAGGATGCCAGCGGCGAAGGCGCGAACGACAAGCACCGGCGCCGCGCTGAGGCAGCGTCTGGCGTTGGACGGGAAGCCGGTAAGACGGCCGTCGCGCATCCCGTCAGCAACAGTGAATGCGTCCTTGAAAGCTTACACCCGCGACGGGAAGTGGTTCAAATCGCCTGGGAGCGCTGAACTGCTGCATCGCAACATCAACACTGGCGCGGCTTGGCGGAGCATCAAGCCGCCGCAAAGATGGCGCCGTCGTTGGCGCCGCCCGCCTCCCGACGCCGCCGCCATGCTTCACGTCCAAGCCGGTAGAGCACATGCGCACGCAGCGGGTGTCCCGCCGGCACGGCCGGATGGTCAAAGCATCCGGGTTCGGCGGCCATGCCCAGACGGTCCATCACGGCGCGTGAGCGCACGTTGTCCGTAGCCGTGAAGGCAACGATTTCTTCCGCGCCCACCTGTTCAAAGCCGACCCGCAATGCGGCATCAGCCGCTTCGCTGGCGTAGCCCCGTCCCCAGAACGGTTGCGCGAGACGCCAGCCGATCTCCACGCCAGGCGCAAAAGGCAGCGTGGGCGCCAGCGGCTTGATGCCGACGAAGCCGATGAAGGGCGCCACGCCCTGCGCCTCCACGGCCCAGAAGCCCCAGCCGTGCTCGTCAATGCCGGCGGCCAGCCTGTCGGCCAGGGCATCGCTTTCCTGGGGCGTCATCGGCAACAGGAACTGCGTCACCTGCGGGTCGGCATTCAGGGCGGCGAAAGGCTTGCGGTCCGCCGCGCGCCATTGCCGCAGCACGAGGCGGGGCGTTTCGACTTCGATGTTCAGGGACATATCAACTTCCTCAGCATGGCGGCCAGCGATGGTAGTCCAGCGATGGCGGCGAAGGCGCCCTTTTCGCCCGCCTGAACCATTGCCAACGTATACACTCCAACGGATTCTGCCATGCCAAAGGAATAGTCCGCCATGCGCTTGTCCCTGTCGAAGCTGCCGCGCCCGCTAGGCGTGCTGCTGTTTTCCTCCTTCCTGGCCTTTCAGGCCGGAGCCGCCAGCCTGCCGGCCGGCGTCACGGAGGCCGCCTCGATCGAAGGCATCACCGAATACCGCTTGGCCAATGGCCTGCGGGTGCTCCTGGTACCCGACGAATCCAAGCCGTCCACCACGGTCAACATGACGTACCTGGTGGGCTCGCGCAACGAAAACTACGGCCAGACCGGCATGGCGCACCTGTTGGAGCACATGCTGTTCAAGGGCACGTCGACCACCCGCAACGCGATGGGCGAGTTCTCCCGCCGCGGATTGCAGGCCAATGGCTCGACGTCCAGCGACCGCACCAATTACTTCGCGAGCTTCGCGGCCAACCCCGAGACGCTGAAGTGGTACCTCGGCTGGCAGGCCGATGCGATGGTCAATTCGCTGATCGCCAAGGAAGACCTGGACTCGGAAATGACCGTGGTCCGCAACGAGATGGAAAGCGGCGAGAACAACCCGTTCCGCATCCTGATGCAGAAGATGCAGGCTGCCGCCTACCAGTGGCACAGCTACGGCAAAAACACGATCGGCGCGCGTTCGGACGTCGAAAACGTGGATATCGGCCAGCTGCGCGCCTTCTATCACGAGTATTACCAGCCGGACAACGCCGTGCTGATCGTGGCGGGCAAGTTCGACCCGCAGACGACGCTGGCGGACATCGAAGCCACGCTGGGCAAGCTGCCCAAGCCCGACCGCAAGCTGCCGCCGGAATACACGGTGGAACCGACGCAGGACGGCGAGCGCTCGGTGACGCTGCGCCGCACCGGCGGCACACCGCTGGTCGCGGCGATGTATCACATCCCGGCCGGCGGCAGCGCGGACTTCGTGCCGTTCGACCTGGCGACCACGATCCTGGCGGACACCCCGTCGGGCCGCCTGTACCATGCCCTGGTGCCGACCAAGCTGGCCTCGGGCGTGTTCGGTTTCACGATGGAAAACCTGGACCCGGGACTGGCGATGTTCGCCGCGCAACTGACGCCGGGCAAGGATCTGGACGCCGCCATGAAGGCGATGACGAGCACGCTGGAGACGCTCGACAAGAAGCCCTTCACGGAGCAGGAACTGGACCGCGCGCGCAGCAAGTGGCTGACGTCGTGGGAACAGACGTACAGCGATCCCGAGCAGGTGGGCGTGGCGCTGTCCGAAGCGATCGCCGCGGGCGACTGGCGCCTGTTCTTCCTGCAACGCGACCGCGCGCGCAAGGCAACGCTGGCCGAGGTGCAAAAGGCCGCGACGACCTATCTGGTGCAGAGCAACCGCATCGAGGGCCGCTACATCCCAACCGAGAAGCCGGTGCGTGCGCCGCAGACGGAGCGCGTGGACCTCACCGCCGTGTTCAAGGACTACAAGGGCGATCCGGACTTCAAGGCGGCGTCGGCATTCGATCCCTCGCCGGCCAACATCGACAAGCTGACGCAACGCACGACGCTTGACCTGCCCAATGGCCCGGTGAAGCTGGCCCTGCTGCCCAAGGCGACGCGCGGCAGCCGCGTGCAGGCGCAGATGCTGATCCAGTTCGGCAACGAGAAGGACCTGCTGGGCCAGCGTGTCAATTCCAGCGCGGCGGCGGACCTGCTGCTGCGCGGCACGGACAAGCTGTCGCGCCAGGATATCCAGGACCGTCTGGACAAACTGCAGGCTGAACTTGGCTTTACCGGCGGCGGCACGACACTGAAGGTGGCGATGTCGACCAAGGGCGAGAATCTGCCTGAGTTGACGGCGCTGGCGCTGGAGATCATCCGCAACGCCAGCTTCCCGAAAGAGCAGGTCGAGGAATATCAACGCCAACTTGAAACCTCGATCCAGAACGCGATGACGGAACCGTCGGCGCTGGCCGGACGCGCACTGGCGCGCCACGACAATCCGTGGCCTGCGGACGATCTGCGTTATGTGCCGACGTTCGAAGAGTCGCTGGCTAGCGTGCGCGGCCTGAACCGCGAGGCGCTGGCAACGTTCCACGCCAAGTTCTACGGCGCCGGCGATATCGAGTTCTCGGCGGTGGGCGATTTCGAGCCGGCAGCGGTGGAAAAGTCCCTGCGCACGGGACTGGCCGGATGGAAGAAGGCGCCGGCCTACACCCGCGTGCCGAACCCGTACCGCGACGTGCCGGCCAAGCAGTTCGATATCGACACGCCGGACAAGGCGAATGCGTTCTATCTGTCGCGCATGCCGTTGAAGGTGCAGGATACGGACGCGGACTATCCGGCGCTGTACCTGGCCAATTACCTGTTCGGCGCATCGGAAACGTCGCGCTTGTGGAACCGGGTGCGCGAGACGGAAGGCCTGTCGTATAACGTGCGCAGCTCGCTGTCGGTGTCGGCGTTTGAACCGACCGCAAGCTGGAGCATTTACGCGATATACGCGCCGCAGAATCGCGAGCGGCTGGAGAAGGCGATCAACGAGGAACTGGCAAGAGTGCTGAAGGACGGTTTCTCGGAGAAGGAAATCACGGAGGGCATTACGGCGCTGCTGAACTACCGGAATCTGGCTCGGGCGCAGGACGACGTGTTGGCAAGCACGTGGCTGGATTACCTGGAGCGCGGCCGTACGTTTGCGTGGTCTGCGGAAATGGACAAGAAGATTTCCGCCTTGACGCCGGAGACGGTGAACGCGGCGCTGCGCAAGTACGTGCGTCCGGACGGGTTCAGCACGGCGCTGGCGGGGGATTTCAAGAAACCCTGATGCAGCCTATGTTTGGGAAAGCCCCTGCCTCGGCAGGGGTTTTTTTTGCATAGTCGGTGGGCTGTAGCGGTTTGAGGATTCTGGGATTGGGCTTGACCATTCCATTCATGGGGTCAATTCTTTCGTTCTGATCTATTACTCGGTTATTTGGAAAGATGTTTTCAGGGATTAAGGGTTTATCCCAGGTGGGAAGGCGCGCACAATTCAGTCCATCGGGAACAGCAAACGAACCACGACGGAGTGCCGCCGGATTCGGTCCCTCTTTACGACGAATTGGAGGTCTCACCATGAAAACCCTAGCAACCACCCTTTTCCTATCCCTGGCCCTGGCCGGTTTCGGCGCACAAGCCGCCGGCGTCGAGCAAGCGAAGAGCAGCGCCCAAGTGGCGACGGAACTGCAAGCAGCGAAGGCAAGCGGCCAGTACACGTTCGGCGAGCTGGACTATCCGCCCGCCCTGCCCCAGAAGACCAGCCTGAGCTCGCAGGAAGTGCAAGCCGAGCTGCAGCAAGCCAAGGTCAGCGGTCAATACACGTTCGGCGAATTGCAGTATCCGCCGGTCGTCGCAACGTCGGGCAGCGCAAAGTCGCGTGCCGACGTTCAGCAGGAACTGGCGCAAGCGAAGGCCAGCGGTCAATACACGTTCGGCGAGCTCGAGTACCCGCCGATCAGCCGGTGAGCTGCTTGCTGTAGCCCGGCCGGCCTCGGGTGGCATCATGGCCTGAGGCCGGTATTTTCGGTGTACAGCGGCGGTTGAAGTAGCAGTAGCAGTAGTCGTTGAAGTCAGCAGTTGAAGTTGAAGTCAGCAGTTGAAGTGCAGTTCGCAGTTGCAGTTCGCAGTTGCAGTTTGCAGTTGAAGTTGCAGTTCGCAGTTGAAGTTGCAGTTCGCAGTTGCAGTTTGCAGTTGAAGTTCGCAGTTGAAGTTGCAGTGGTAGTAGCGAAGAGGCCGTGGCGATTGTCGCGGTCTCTTTTTTTCGTCGGGATTTTGCTGGGCTGCCATTGGGGTTCTTTAGCGCCTGGCGCGGCCACGGCACTCGGCGCACGGGGCCACGATTGCGGTCCGGAACCTTCGCTCCGGACTTCCCCTGCCTCATCCTCGTCACCGCCTTTGGCGGTTCCTTCGGATTCCGTTGGGCTTATCGACGCCCCGCGCGCCGAGTGCCGCGGCCACACCAGGCTCGCCGTGTCGAACGGCCTCGGACGCTGGGACGGGCGGATTTCTTGGCGTTTTTGCGACGAGCTTTCACCTGTGGAGGATCTTGCGGGGCCCGCGTTGCGTCGGCCGCGCGGGCGGCCTTGCAACGCTTACGCGATGCGTTGCGTCAGCGGGGGTGCGCTGCGCGCTGGTGGGGAGCCCTGGGCAGAAGTGTGCGTTGCCCGCTGGTGGAGAGTCCTAGGCAGAAGTGTGCGATGCGCGATGGTGGAGAGTTCCGGGCAGAACTGTGCGCTGCGCGATGGTGGAGAGTCCCGGGCAGAAGTGTGCGTTGCGCGCTGGTGGAGAGCTTATGGCAGCGCTGCGTTGCGCCCCTAGTGGAGCGCTTGGTGTAGCACCTGCATGCAGGCTGTGCATTGCATGCTGGCAAAGGCTTCCTGGACTGCGTATTCCCGCATATGCGTAATTTTTAGAAGCCCTTCGATATCTCGCCAATTTGGAAGGTGGTTTCATGCCGTTCGGGTTCATGCCGGGATTTGGCGTGCTGCATCTGGCCATCGAGATCATCAGATGGACCACGACGATGGGCCGCCGGACTCGGTTTCACTTAAAGCAATCTGGAGGTCTCACTCATGAAAATCCTGGCCACGACGCTGTTTGTTTCCCTGGCCCTGGCAGGCGCCGGCGCTCACGCAGCTGGCGTTGAACAATCCAAGTCCCGTTCCCAGGTGGCGGCCGAGCTGCAGGAAGCCAAGGTCAGCGGCCAATACACGTTTGGCGAGCAGGATTATCCGGCGGCACAGCCCAGCACCTCCAACCTGACCGAGCAGGACGTGCGCGTCCAGCTTGAGCGCGCCAAGGCCAACGGCGAGTACACGTTCGGCGAACTCGACTACCCGCCGAGCACCCGCTAAGGGGCTAGCGGTTCTGCGTGATCCCGCAGCACTGTCCCTGAAGCGCCAAGCATTGTTGGCGACCAAACGAAAAAAAGCCGCGACTCTCGTCGCGGCTTTTTGCGCTGAGCGGCAGCGCGATCAGCTGAAGACTGATCAGCTGAAGAATTCCTTGACGCGGTCCGTCCAGGACTTGCTTTGCGGCGAGTGGCGATCGCCACCGTCGTTCAGCGAAGCCTCGAATTGGCGCAGGATGTTCTTTTGGTCTTCGCTCAGGCGCACGGGCGTTTCCACCACGACGTGGCAGTACAGGTCGCCCGGGTAGCTGCCGCGCACGCCGCGGATGCCCTTGCCGCGCAGGCGGAAGGTTTTGCCGGATTGCGTGCCTTCGGGGATGGAGATCTCGGCCTTGCCGCCCAGCGTGGGGACCTGGAGTTCGCCGCCCAGTGCCGCCGTGGTGAACGGGATGGTCAGTTCGCAGTGCAGGTCGTCGCCGTCGCGCTGGAAGATCTTGTGCTGCTTGATGTGGATTTCCACATACAGGTCGCCGGGAGGACCGCCGTTGATGCCGGGTTCGCCATTGCCGCTGGAGCGGATGCGCATGCCGTCGTCGATGCCGGCCGGAATCTTGACCTGGAGGGTCTTGTTGCGGCGAATGCGGCCGACGCCGTCGCAGGCCTGGCAGGGGTCGGTGATTTCCTTGCCGTTGCCGTGGCAGGTGGGGCAGGTCTGCTGGACGCTGAAGAAGCCTTGCTGCATACGCACGGCGCCCGAGCCGCCGCAGGTGCGGCAGGTCTTGGGCGAGGTGCCGGGCTTGGCGCCGGAGCCGTGGCAGGTGTCGCAGTTTTCCCAGCTGGGGACGCGGATTTCGGTGTCGAAACCGGCTGCCGCTTGTTCCAGGGTGATTTCCAGCGCGTACTTGAGGTCGGCGCCGCGGTAGACCTGGGGTCCGCCGCCGCGACGGCCGCCGCCGGCGCCGCCGAAGATCTCGCCGAAGATGTCGCCGAACGCGTCGGCGAAACCGCCGCCCATGCCCGCGCCGCCCATGCCGGCGGCGTTGGGGTCGACGCCTGCATGACCGTAGCGGTCGTATGCGGCGCGTTTTTGGTCATCGCCCAGGACCTCGTAGGCTTCCTTGGCTTCCTTGAACTTCTCTTCGGCTTCTTTGCTGTCCGGATTACGGTCCGGATGGTATTTCATGGCCAGCTTTCGATAGGCCTTCTTGAGATCGTCGTCCGAGGCGTTTTTTGCCACGCCCAGGATTTCGTAATAGTCGCGTTTTGCCATGATCCGTGGGCTCGAAACCGAGCCTTCTTTTCAGTGCTACAGAATGAGTACGCCCGGTAGGCGGATTTCTCCGGCTACCGGGCGGCAGAGGCAGGTCAGTGCCCGGCCATTATTGGTCGCGCTTGACTTCCTTGAAGTCGGCGTCGACGACGTTGTCGTCCACCGGCTTCGCGTTGTCGGCCGCTTGCTGCTGGCCGGCGGCTTGCTGCGCCTGCATGTCGGCGTACATCTTTTCGCCCAGCTTCTGCGAAGCCGTGGACAGGGCTTCGACCTTGGCGTCGATCGCGGCCTTGTCGCCTTCCTTCAGCGTTTCTTCCAGGTCCTTGATGGCGGCCTCGATGCTTTCCTTCTCGGCAGCTTCAAGCTTGTCGCCGTACTCGGTCAACGACTTGCGGGTGGCATGCACCAGCGCGTCGGCCTGGTTACGCGACTGAGCCAGTTCGGCGACGCGGTGATCTTCCTCGGCGTTGGCCTCGGCATCCTTGACCATGCGCTGGATCTCGTCTTCCGACAGACCCGAGTTGGCCTTGATGGTGATCTTGTTTTCCTTGCCGGTGCCCTTGTCCTTGGCGGACACGTGCAGGATGCCGTTGGCGTCGATGTCGAACGTGACTTCGATCTGCGGCATGCCGCGCGGCGACGGCGGGATCCCTTCAAGGTTGAACTCGCCCAGGGCCTTGTTGCCCGCAGCGATTTCGCGCTCGCCCTGGAAGACCTTGATCGTCACGGCCGGCTGGTTGTCGTCGGCCGTCGAGAACGTCTGCGAGAACCGGGTCGGGATCGTGGTGTTCTTCTGGATCATCTTGGTCATGACGCCACCCAGGGTTTCGATACCCAGGGACAGCGGCGTGACGTCCAGCAGCAGCACGTCCTTGCGGTCGCCCGACAGCACGGAGCCCTGGATGGCGGCGCCAGCGGCGACGGCTTCATCGGGGTTCACGTCCTTGCGCGGATCCTTGCCGAAAAATTCCTTCACCTTTTCCTGGACCTTGGGCATGCGGGTCATGCCGCCGACCAGGATCACGTCGTCGATGTCGGAAACCTTGACGCCGGCGTCCTTGATGGCGACGCGGCAGGGCTCGATCGTGCGTTCGATCAGTTCTTCGACCAGCGCTTCCAGCTTGGCGCGCGTGATCTTCAGGTTCAGGTGCTTGGGACCGGAAGCATCGGCCGTGATGTACGGCAGGTTGATTTCGGTCTGCTGCGCGGACGACAGTTCGATCTTGGCCTTTTCAGCGGCTTCCTTCAGGCGTTGCAGCGCCAGCACGTCCTTGGACAGGTCAACGCCTTGTTCCTTCTTGAACTCGGCAATGATGTAGTCGATGATGCGCTGGTCGAAGTCTTCGCCGCCCAGGAAGGTGTCGCCGTTGGTCGACAGCACTTCGAACTGCTTTTCGCCGTCCACATCGGCGATTTCGATGATGGACACGTCGAACGTGCCGCCGCCCAGGTCATAGACGGCGATCTTGCGGTCGCCCTTTTCGGTCTTGTCCAGGCCGAACGCCAGCGCCGCAGCGGTGGGTTCGTTGATGATGCGCTTGACTTCCAGGCCCGCGATGCGGCCGGCGTCCTTGGTGGCCTGGCGCTGGCTGTCGTTGAAGTACGCGGGCACGGTGATGACGGCCTCGGTCACTTCTTCGCCCAGGTAGTCCTCGGCGGTCTTCTTCATCTTGCGCAGCACGTCGGCCGACACTTGGGGAGGCGCCATCTTCTTGCCGCGCACTTCAACCCAGGCGTCGCCGTTGTCGGCTTTGACGATGGCGTAGGGCATCAGATTGATGTCCTTTTGCACGGCTTTTTCTTCGAACTTGCGACCGATCAGGCGCTTCACTGCGTACAGCGTGTTGCGCGGGTTGGTCACGGCCTGACGCTTGGCAGGCGCGCCGACCAGGGTCTCGCCGTCATCCATGTAGGCAACGATGGAGGGAGTGGTGCGAGCACCTTCCGCGTTTTCGATGATCTTGACCTGCCCGCCGTCCATGACAGCCACGCAGCTGTTGGTCGTTCCCAGGTCAATGCCAATAATCTTGCTCATGGTGGGTTACCTTGATTATTAAATCTATGAAAATTTGGGGAAAACTGCTTGTCTCCCCGTAACTGGGGCTGCCCGTGGGGTTTTTCAAGACGCCGGGCTGGAAATTTCCGGGCCCGGGTCCTGCAGGCGCTGGATTGCCGCAGTGAACTGGGGCAATCCGGGCCAGCCGGTGATGCGCCCAAGGCGCTTGCCGGACCGGTACAGCACAAAAGTGGGGACGCCATGCAACGAAAACCGGCGGCCCAGCGGTTCATCCGCGTAGACATCGGCTTCGAACCACGTAAGGCCAAGCCCCAGCAGCGTTTCCTGGTGCAGCAGCGCCGCCTGCTTGAACAGGTTGCAGTTGTAGCAATCCTGGCCCCACAGGAAGACACAGCGCAGGTCGGCGCCAGGCGCTTGCACCACGTCCGCGTCGAATCCCGCAGTATCGACATGGCGCATGCCGAACACCTGGAATACCTGGGCCGGGTCGAAGCGCGCGTCGGTCATGGCGGATACGCGGTTCAGCCCTGGCCAGCCGAGACGACCACGAGCGCAGGGCGCAGGGTGCGGTCGGCGATCACGTAGCCCTTCTGCAGCAGTTGCACCACCGTGTTGGCGGGCTGTTCATGCGGAATGGACGAAATGGCCTGGTGCTGGTGCGGATCGAACTTGTCGCCCTGCGCCGGTGCGATTTCCTTGAGCAGGTTGCGCTCGAATGCGGCGGCCAACTGCTTTAGGGTGACTTCGACGCCTTCGCGCAGCGTTTCGACCGTCTGATCAGGTTGGGCCAGGGCAGCTTCCAGGCTGTCCTTGACCGGAACCAGGCTTTCGGCGAACGATTCGATGCCGAACTTGCGCGCCTTGGACACTTCTTCCTGGGCGCGGCGGCGCACGTTCTCGGCTTCAGCTTGCACACGCAGAAGCTGGTCGTGCTGCTCGTTGACGGTAGCCTGGGCGGCGTCCAGCTGGGCGCGCAACTCGTTCAGCTCGGCCTGCGCGGCGTCCTGGGCGGCGGGTGCCGCATCGGCGTTCTGGCCGACTTCGGGCGCCTGGTCAGCAGGCTCGTGGGGTGCCGTCATGGGGAATCCTCCAAAAAGAATGGCTTTCGGAGACATGAATGGGGGCCAATACCCCTAATTCAAGCCCGGGTAAGCGAAATATTCCCCAGGACCCGGCGCCGCGGCCGGGCGCCTGGCCGCGGTTTCCTACTTTTTGCTTGGCTGCGCGGGAGCGACGGGGTCGCTGGCGGGGAAGCTTTCCTTCAGTGCGCGGTCCACCCGCTTGTCGTCCGCGTCCGGATCCGAAGGGATCGCGACGGGGTCGCTGGCCGGGAAGGTGTCGGCCAGGGCCTCGTCCAGGTCGTGTTCGACGCGGTCTTCGTCGACGGGAGTGCTGACTTTGCCCTTCTTGACCGGTTCGCCAGTCTTGGGATCATGGTGCATGCGCCTTCTCCTTCAAGTCCGTGGTGTCTGGAATCCACCCCTGCAAGTATCGTTCCACCAGCCCTGACAACCCCGCGATCC
The DNA here is from genome assembly GCF_040775605.1 of Achromobacter animicus. Taxonomy (NCBI): domain Bacteria; kingdom Pseudomonadati; phylum Pseudomonadota; class Betaproteobacteria; order Burkholderiales; family Alcaligenaceae; genus Achromobacter; species Achromobacter animicus. Next base: position 1,204,697 of record NZ_JAYGJK010000001.1, on the reverse strand, counting down.
AGGCCGGATCGTCGTTGATGGCGGGAATGTAACGGAACTGCTTGCCACCGGCCTCGAGAAAGGCGTCGCGGCATTCCAGGCTGATTTCTTCCAGGGTTTCGAGACAGTCTGCCACAAATCCCGGGCACACCACATCGACCTCGGTGACGCCCGATGCGGCTAGTGCCTTGAGGGTCGGTTCGGTGTAGGGCTCCAGCCAGCGGGCGGTGCCGAACCGGCTCTGGAAGGTCACTTCGATCTGGTCGCGGGGCAGCGAAAGTCGCTGGGCCAGGAGCCGGGCCGTTTCCATGCAGTCGCGGTAATACGGGTCGCCCAGTTCGATGGAGTAGCGCGGCAGGCCATGAAAGCTCATGACCAGCTTCTGCGGCTTGCCGTGTTCGCTCCAGTACCGCTCGATGCGCGCGGCGAGCGGGTCCAGGTAGGCGGGGTCGTCGTGAAACCGCTTGATGAAGCGCATTTCCGGCTGATCGCGCAGCTTGCCCATGTAGCGGGTAACCGCGTCGACGACGGTGGCGGTGGTGCTGGCGGCGTACTGCGGATACAGCGGCACGGTCAGGATGCGCTCGCAGCCCTGCTTGCGCAGGTTGGAGATGGCGTGCGGGATGGAGGGATTGCCATAGCGCATGCCCAGCTCGACTGCGGCATCCACCCCGGCCGCCTGCAGGGCGGCGCGCACGCCGTCGGTCTGCCGCTGGCTGTAGACCATCAGGGGCGAGCCTTCCTTCATCCAGATTCCGCCATAGCGGGGCTCGAGCCGCTTGGGGCGGCGCACGAGCACGATGCCGTGCAGGATGGGCTTCCAGAGGTAGCGCGGGATCTCGATGACGCGGGGGTCGGACAGGAATTCGCCCAGGTACTTGCGGATGTCCTTGGCCGTCGGCGTGTCGGGCGTCCCCAGATTCACCAGCAGTACGCCGACCTTGCCGGGCACGCGCGGCGGCGGATCTTCGTTGAAGGGGTCTTCTTGCTCGGGTTCAGGAAGGTAGCGCTCAGGCCAGAGATACTTGAACAGGCGAAGAAACACAAAAACTCCCCTTCCTCCGCAAGGAGGATGTAGCTTTGAATGGAACTACTGGTTGTGGCTGAGGGCGTTGGACAGCAGGCGCGCCGTGATGTCCACGATGGGTATGACGCGCTCGTAGGCCATGCGGGTCGGACCGATGACGCCCAGCGTGCCCACCACCTTGCCATCCACGCCATACGGCGCGGTGATGACGGAAACGTCTTCCAGGGGCACCAGTTGCGAATCGCCACCGATGTAGATCTGCACGCCCTGCGCCCGGCTGGAGACATCCAGCAACTGCAGCAGGTCGGTCTTTTTCTCGAACAACGAAAACATCTTGCGCAACCGGTCCATGTCGGACGCGATGTCGGTCACGTCCAGCAGCTTGCGCTCGCCGGAAATGACCACGGCGTCGCCGTCCTCGGCGGCTTCGGCGCTGGCCTCGACGGCGGCCTGCATGAGGCGCGAGATGTCTTCGCGCAACTGGGCCAGCTCGGTCGAGAGCGTCTGGCGCACGGCATTGAACGATTTGCCGGCGAAGTGCATGTTGAAGAAGTTGCCGGCCTCCAGCAGTTCGGATTCAGCGTAATCCCGCTGGACGAAGAGAATGCGGTTCTGGACGTCGCCATCGGGCGTCACGATGATCAACAGGACGCGCTTGTCGGACAGGCGGATGAATTCGATCTGACGAAACACCTGGGCCCGCTTGGGCGTGAGCACCACGCCCGCGAATTGCGTCAGATTCGACAGCAACGCGGCGGCCGCATTGACGGCGCGGGTGGGTTCGGCGGCAGAGAGCATTTCGCCCATGTTGTGCGGCTGAAGCTGGTACGACTGTACCGACAGCAGCGAATCGACGAACATGCGGTATCCGCGCGGCGTGGGTACACGGCCGGCGGAAGTATGCGGACTATGGATCAACCCCAGCTCTTCCAGGTCCGCCATGACGTTGCGGATGGTGGCTGGGGACAAGTCGAAGACTTTAGATAGCGTCCGCGAGCCGACTGGCTGCCCATCGGCGATGTAGCGTTCTATCAACGCTTTCAGTAATGCGCGTGCGCGGTCATCCATAGCGGCTATTTTAGGGAATCTTTTTCGGTTGGGGCGATTTTTGTCCCGCAACCCGATATACGGCCCCATATAATCGGCTAATTGGCCCATTCTGGGTACATTCAGCTTTACGGTTTTGCCCCTTTTCATTTGTACGCAGCCATGCACTTTCCCACCGTCGCCCTGATCGGCAGATACCAGGACACCGGCCTGGACACACCGCTGAGAGCCCTTGCGCACGCGCTGACGCAAGCGGGCCGGCAAGTGTTGATCGACGCGGACACGGCGCGCAATACCGGGCTGACCGAATATCCCATCGCCACGCTCGAGGAAATCGGCAAGACCGCCTCGCTGGCCGTGGTCATGGGCGGCGACGGCACCGTGCTGGGCGCCAGCCGCCATCTCGCGCCGTATGGCATGCCGCTGGTCGGCATCAACCACGGGCGCCTGGGCTTCATCACCGACATCGCCTTGCAGGACGCGCACGCAGCGCTTGCCCGGGTGCTCGAGGGCAGCTTCCAGATCGAAGACCGCATGCTGCTCGAAGGCAGCGTGTGGCGCGGCGATCAAAAGATGTACTCCGCCTCGGCGCTGAACGACGTGGTCCTGAACCGTGCGGGACGCGGCGGCATGATCGAGGTCCGGGTCGAATTGGACGGCGCCTTCATGTATACGCAGCGTGCCGACGGCCTGATCATCGCCACGCCCACCGGGTCCACCGCCTATGCGCTGTCGGCCAACGGCCCCATTCTGCATCCGGGCATGAACGCCATGGTGCTGGTGCCGGTGGCGCCGCAAACGCTGTCGAACCGCCCCATCGTCATCCCGGACACCGGTGTGCTCAACATGACGCTCACTGCCATGGGCCGCGTCGAAGTCGGCGCCAGTGTGCATTTCGACATGCAGACCTGGTCCGACCTGCAACCGGGCGACCGCATCGTCGTGCAGCGCGCGCCCTACACCATCCGATTCGTGCATCCCGAAGGCTATAGCTTCTTCTCCACCCTGCGCCGCAAGCTGCACTGGAACCTGATGCCCGAAGCCTCCGACAACGTAGAGTAGTTAGCGCCCCCACATGCTGCGCACCCTGCACATCCGCGACTTCGTCATCGTCGAACAGACCGAAATCCATTTCGGTCCCGGCTTTACCGTCTTTTCCGGCGAAACCGGCGCCGGCAAATCCATCCTGGTCGATGCGCTGGCCCTGACCCTTGGCGAGCGCGGCGACGCCAGCATGCTGCGCGAAGGCGCGACCCGCGCTGACATCACCGCCGTCTTCGACACCCCCAAGGCCCTGCATGCGTGGCTGGCCGAACGCGAGATCGACGCCGACGACGAACTCTCGCTGCGGCGTGTCATCGATGCGCAAGGCCGCAGCCGCGCTTACATCAACGGCACACCGGCCACCGTGGCGCAGCTGCGCGAACTCGGCGACAGCCTGGTCGACATCCACGGCCAGCACGCGCACCAAAGTCTGATGCGTCCCGATGCCCAGCGCGACCTGCTGGACGCGCACGGCGGCCATGGCGATCTGCGTCAGGCGGTCGGCCAGGCATGGAAGCAATGGCGCGCACTGGCGCGCCAATTGGAATCCGCTGAAAAAGACGCGGAAAGCCTCGCGACGGAACGCGAAAGCCTGCAATGGCGGGTCAACGAACTCGACCAGCTCAACCTCGGGCCGGACGAATGGGAAGCCCTGCAATCCGAGCACACGCGCCTGTCGCATTCGCAATCGCTGCTGGACGGGGCTTCGCAGATCCTTGAAACGCTGGACGGCGAAGGCGACTCCGCGCATCACCGGGTGACGGCTGCAAACCAGCGTCTGCAGCAGATGCTGCGGCACGATCCGGGCCTGAAGGGCGTCCATGACGAACTGGAATCAGCCCGCATCGCCATCAGCGAAGCCGTGTCCGACCTGAACAACTATGTCAGCCGGGTCGAACTTGATCCGAAGCGGCTTGCGGACGTGGAAGCGCGTCTTGGGCTGGTGTTCGAGACCGCCCGCAAGTTCCGCACCGAACCCGACGCGTTGTGCGAATTGCGGGAATCCCTGCATGCGGAGCTGGCGGCCCTGCAGGCCGCCGGCGACATCGACGCGCTGCGCGCCCAGGCGGCCGCGGCGCAGGCGCAATACGACGCAGTCGCCGCCAAGCTGTCGACCGCGCGCCGCAAGGTTGCCAAGGATCTGGGCAAGCAGGTCACCCAGGCCATGCAGACGCTCGCAATGCAGGGCGGCCGCTTCGAACCGGCGCTTGCGCCGTCCGCACCCTCCGCGCACGGCAGCGAACAGGTCGAATTTCTGGTCGCCGGCCACGCCGGCACCACCCCGCGGCCACTGGCCAAGGTCGCTTCGGGCGGCGAACTGTCCCGCATCTCGCTTGCGCTATCGGTTATCGCCAGCCGCGCGGCGCGCGTCCCCACGCTGATCTTCGACGAAGTCGACAGCGGCGTGGGCGGCGCTGTCGCCGAATCCGTCGGCAAGCTGCTGCGCGAGCTGGGTGAACGCCATCAGGTGCTGTGCGTCACCCACCTGCCCCAGGTTGCTGCCTGCGCCAACAACCAGTTCCTGGTCAGCAAGGCCGAATCGCGCGGCACCACGCGCTCCAGCATCGAACCGCTGGACGCCCCGGCCCGCGTCGAGGAAATCGCGCGCATGCTGGGCGGCATGAAGCTCACCGCCACCACCCGGGAACACGCGCGCGAAATGCTGGAAGGCTTCGGGCAGACTGCGCCCTGAGTCTGACCCCGCGTGGGGGCATCCCTCGACCGACGCGCACGCAATGGCCAAATGCAAAAAGCCCCTTCACATCGAAGGGGCTTTGTTTTTCACCTAAGCAGCCGGACGGACCGGCCGCTAGCCTACCGACTTTGGCTTACCGGCCCTTGAGGCAGCTACCGCAGATGCCGTACAGCACCATCGCGTGGCTTTCCAGTGCGAAGGCGTTGTCCTTGGCGATCTTCTGCTGGCGCTTTTCGATCTCGGGATCCGAGAACTCGACAACCTTGCCGCAATTGGTGCAGATCAAGTGGTCGTGGTGGTCGCCGTCGTTCAATTCGAAAACGGCCTTGCCGCTGTCGAATTGGCTGCGCGCCAGGATGCCGGCCTGCTCGAACTGGGTCAGCACGCGATAGACGGTAGCCAGGCCGATTTCGACGTTTTCGCCGATGAGGGCGCGGTAGACGTCTTCGGCGCTCAGGTGCCGTTCACCCGATTTGCGGAAAATATCAAGAATCTTCAGGCGAGGAAAAGTCGCCTTCAAACCCATGTTTTTCAGTTCGCTTTGGTCGCTCATGGTGTAATCGCTCTCCGTCCGCGTTGGCATGGGCAAGGACTGGGGTCACCGCAAGCCGGCTCGCCGAATTCATGCCGCCTCGCGGAACTATCCTGATGAAACCTTTATGATAACGGTTTTGCTTGCTTCCAAATAATAGGGGCGCGTAGTGTCCATGTTTGCACGTATTCCCTCCCGCTCTCTGAAGACCGGTTTGGCCGTCGCCGCCCTGGCCGTCGCCTTGGCGGGCTGCACCTCAAACAAATGGGGCTTCCCTTACAAAGCTCCGGTCCAGCAGGGTAACTGGATCACGCAGGAACAGGTCGCACTGCTCCAGCCCGGCATGACCCGCGAACAAGTCCGCTTCGCGCTCGGCAGCCCCACGCTCACCAGCGTGCTGCACGCCAACCGCTGGGACTACCCGTATTACTTCAAGCCCGGGTACGGCAACTCGCAAGAGCGCAAGTTCACCGTCTGGTTTGAAAACGACCGCCTCGTGCGCTGGGAAGGCGACAAGCAGCCTGATCTGCAGCCCTACCAGATCAACACGCCGGATGCCGTTGCCGACGAAAAGGCCGACAAGCGTCTGAATCGGGACGAAGAGCGTATCAAGCAAGAGCAGGACGAACAGAAGCGCGACGCCGATGCGCCCGTCAGCCCGCTCAACCAATACCCAGGCCAGCCGGGCAACGCGCCCGAGCCGCTGCTTTAAACCGAAGGACTTTTTTATGCGTATTGCTATCGCCGGCGCCAACGGCCGCATGGGCCAGATGCTGATCGAGGCCATTCTGAAGGCCGACGGCCTGGAGCTGGCTGTTGCGCTGGACGTTCCGGGCTCCGCTTTGCTGGGCCGCGATGCCGGCGCCCAGTTGGGCAAGCAGACGGGCGTGGCCATCACGGATGACCTGGACGCCCTTGCCGGCGCCGATTGCCTGATCGACTTCACCCGCCCGGAAGGCACGCTCAAGCACCTGGAAGCCTGCGTCAAGCACGGCGTGAAGGCCGTCATCGGCACCACCGGTTTTGACGACAATGGCCGCGCCGCAATCGAAGTCGCTGCGCAAAAGACCGCCATCGTGTTCGCCCCCAACATGAGCGTGGGCGTCAACGCCACGCTCAAGCTGCTGGACATGGCGGCCCGCATCCTGAACGCCGGCTATGACGTCGAAGTGTTCGAAGCGCACCACCGCAACAAGGTCGACGCGCCTTCGGGCACGGCGCTGAAGATGGGCGAAACGATTGCGTCCGCCTGGGACGTTGCCCTGCCCGACGTCGCCACCTGGAGCCGCCACGGCGACACCGGCGTGCGCAAACCCGGCACCATCGGCTTTTCGGTGCTGCGCGGCGGCGACATCGTCGGCGATCACACCGTGTCGTTCTGCGGCATCGGCGAGCGCATCGAAATCACGCACCGCTCGTCCAGCCGGGCCACCTACGCGGAAGGCGCGCTGCGCGCGGCGCGCTTCCTCGACGGCAAGAGCAACGGTCTGTACGACATGCAGTCGGTGCTGGGCCTCTGATCCGGTTCACGGCGCTAAAAATAAAGGACCCCTCGGGGTCCTTTTTTCATGCCGTGTTCTTGCCGTTGTTTTGGCGCGGCCGGCTAAGCGCGGCCGGCTAGGCGCGGCCAGCCAGGTCCGGCCGGTCACACCACGACGGGTTCCGGCTCCAGCCGCACGCCATAACGGTCAGCCACGGCGTCTTGCACCGCTCGCGCCAGGCCCATGATGTCCTCGGCCGTGGCGCCGCCTCGATTGATCAGCACGAGCGCCTGCCGGTCATGCACACCCGCCGCGCCCAACGCCTTGCCCTTCCAGCCGCATTGATCGATCAGCCAGCCGGCGGCCAGCTTGTAGCGGCCATCGGGCTGCGGATACGACACCAGGCCGGGAAAACGCGCCGCCAGCGCTTCACGCTGCGCAGCCGGCACGATCGGATTCTTGAAGAAGCTGCCCGCATTACCAGTGACGGCGGGGTCCGGCAGCTTGGCTCGCCGGATCTCGCAAACCGCCTCGAACACGTCGCGCGCGCTGGGCGCTCCGTCCGCCAGCCGCGCATGACGTTGCAGATCGGGATATTCCAGCACGGGCCGCCAGGGGCGCGGCAAAGCAAAACGCACGCTTACGATGATCCAGCGGCCAGGTTCATCATGTTTGAACGTGCTGTCGCGGTATGAAAACCTGCACTGTGCCGCCCGCATTTCCACGAAGCGTGCCTCGCGCACATCCCAGGCCGTCAGACTGTGGAACCGCTCCTGCAGCTCGACGCCGTAAGCGCCGATGTTCTGCACCGGCGAGGCGCCGACGGTACCGGGGATCAACGCCAGATTCTCCAGGCCGTCCCATCCCTGCGCCACGCAGGCCGCTACGAATCCGTGCCAGCTTTCGCCGCCCGCGGCTTCGACGATCCATGCGTCCGGCCGCGCCTCCAGCAGACGCACGCCTTCGAACGCGACGCGCGCGACCACGCCCGGCACACGCTCGGGCAACACCACATTGCTGCCGCCGCCCAACACCAGCAGCGAGGGCGCCGCTTGCGCGAGCGCCGACAAGGCCGGCAATTGCGCCGGATCGCGCAGCGCGACGAAGGCGTCGGCCCGGGACGCGAGTCCCAGCGTATTCAGACGAGTAAGGTCCTGCACGGCCGGAGACAACGAATCGGACGCGGGTCCGGCGAAGGAATTTGACATGGGTGCTACGTGGTGTGCTATAGTTTCTGTCTTCGCTCAGTTTACTTGATTGAGTGCTTGACCCGATTTGAAGTTCGAATCGAAACGGCCACAGCGGCTCAGGACAAGCTCAAAAAATCGTGCTAGACTGCGCGCCTTCTGATCGATAACCAAGTTGATCAGAGTGAATAAGAAAAGCGGTTCTGAGCAGTTTGCGGAACCAATGCGGGAGTAGCTCAGTTGGTAGAGCGCAACCTTGCCAAGGTTGAGGTCGCGAGTTCGAGACTCGTCTCCCGCTCCAGATTTTGATGTGCAGCTTTCTCAAAGCTGCACATCATTGAAAGCAAGGGCCGAAAGGCCCTTTTTTCATGCCTGAAAAGCCAGTTCATGCAGCACATGCGAGCCGGCTTGATGGATGAAAAAATTAATGTATACTCTCGCCTCGCTGATTGGACAGCCGCCAGATTCTTGAAGATTCTTCTTGAAGACTCAAGCGCACAGCCAGCGATGAGGGTATTAGCAAATGCGGGAGTAGCTCAGTTGGTAGAGCGCAACCTTGCCAAGGTTGAGGTCGCGAGTTCGAGACTCGTCTCCCGCTCCAGATTTCGGTCTGCCGTGCAAAGACCCTTAAAAGTATGTACAATCGCTGTCTTTGGTGAACAGCCCTGATACCAATACAGGCATTCATCAGAACAAGCGAAAGCTTGTAGCTTAGTAGTAATAAGTAATACCCAGCAGTACCCCAGCAGTACCCCCGCGGGAGTAGCTCAGTTGGTAGAGCGCAACCTTGCCAAGGTTGAGGTCGCGAGTTCGAGACTCGTCTCCCGCTCCAAATACAAAGAGGAAGCATCGGCCAACACCGCGCTTCCTTTTTTCTTGCAAGTGCTGGCGCAATGGCAGAGTGGTTATGCAGCGGATTGCAAATCCGTGTACGTCGGTTCGATTCCGGCTTGCGCCTCCAGCATCTTTTCCCCCCTCCCCAGCATCTCGTTACCCATCCCTACGCCCGGTCAGCCGGATGATTGTTATGGTGACCCCGTTTTCATTTGAACGATGAGTCCATGCACAACATCCCGGTATCGCAACCGCGCCACTTTATTGCCCGCCCCGCTTTCCTGAGCCTGTCCGCCGCCGCGCTGATCGCACTAGCGCCGCTGGCTGCCGAGGCGCATGACAAGCACCATCACCACCGCCACAAGGGCGGCGAGTACAAGGAAAAGTATTGGGATGGCGCCTGCAAGGTCGAGCGCAAGTGGAAGCGCAACGGCGACTACAGCGAAAAGCGCAAATGCCGTGACGACTATGCTTATGGCTACGCACCGCAACCCGTGGCGGTGCCCGTGATGCCGGTGCAACCTGGCATCGTCATCTCGCCCACGATCGTCATCCGCCCCTGAGACCATGGATCAATCGGTAAAGGACGCCCTCGCCCGCTGGCCGAATGTGCCGGCTGTCTACGGATGGCTGTCGCTGGATGCGCGCGGCCGCTGGCGCCTTCATCCGCAAGGACAGGCCAATGAGGGCGGACCGGGCGAGCCGATCACCAATACGCAGATCCTGGAATTCATCAGCCGCAATTACGAACGCGACGATGACGGCCGCTGGTTTTTCCAGAACGGCCCGCAGCGGGTGTTCGTACGTCTGGACGCAGCGCCCTTGGTGTTGCGCCTTGCCGATGACAATCGTGGCCTCATCACGCACACGGATGCGACCGTCGACGCAGTCAGCGCGTGGTGGCTGGATGATGAAGGCCAGCTCTACGCATCGACGCCGATGGGCGCCGGCATCGTGCTGGACCGCGATTTGCAGCCGCTGCTGGAGATGATGCGGACGCAAGCTGGCGCTCCGCTGCTGGACGCGCTGGCCGAACTGGCAACCAGCGATGCGATGACAGCCGACTGGCCTGACGTGTACGCGGCGGCGCCGCTGCACGCAATCGCGCAGGCAGATATCGCCGCGCGCCTGGGATTTGACCCCGCCCCGCACGCCCCCGCGGCCTGACGGGTCAGCGCAAACTCAGAACATCCCGTTGCTGTTGGCGGCCTTCTCGGGAATCGGTTGCACGGCATCCCAATGTTCGACGATCTTGCCGCCTTCCAGGCGAAAGATGTCGATGATGGCGTTGCCGCGCGTACCCGGCTCGCGCACGGCGTGGACATGCAGGATGACGTAATCGCCATCCGTGAACACGCGCTTGATTTCGCTGTGCGAGGCGGGATACTTGTCGCGCAGGAATGCGATGAATTGCCGGAAGCCCTCGGGGCCGTCGGCCGCGTTGGGATTGTGCTGCACATAACGATCGCCCACGTACTTGAGCGCGGCGTCCGCGTCTTTCTGGTTCAAGCCTTTTTCATAGAACGCCAGGACGGCAGCCTTGTTGGCGGCTTCCTGTTCGGGCGTGGCTTGCGCGGCGCAGGCCAGGACGGAAAACAGCAGTGCGGCAAACGTGCGCATGAACATAGGCCGGGACATATCGACTCCAGATAAAAAAGGCGAAGCCATTCTATGGCCCCGCCTTCGCGCGGGCCACGTCCGGCCCGGTAAACAGATTGATGCGCGTAGCGCTCAGTGGCTTGACGCCGCTATGGCTTAGCGGCGGCCGCTTTTGACCAGCGCGAACTTGCCGTCGCCCAACAGCGCCAGGACGGCAGCCGCCACGGTCAGGAAAATCGGATATTCCCAACCGCCGCCCGGGTTGCCGAAGCCCCAGCCATTGCCAAAATGGACCGTCGACGCCGCGAAGAGCTGCACCACGGCAATCGCAGCGACCCAGCGCGGCACCACGCCCAGGATCAGCAGGATGCCGCCGGCCACTTCGAAAAACGTGACCGGATAGGCCAACCAGCTGGCAAAACCGATCTTGGCGAAGAACTGGGCGGTGCCGGGCAGCGTGAACACCAGCAGCTTGGTCAGGCCATGGGCCAGGAACATCACGCCCAGCGCCACGCGCAAGAGCAGCGCGGCATACGGCGCGGTACGGGAATCAATCATTGCAATCCATCCTTGTGCAGAAAAGCGAATCGCCCGGAGCAGGCAGATCCTTCATGGGCCGTATTCTTGCGATTCCAAAAACAAAGATAAACATGCAGAATTGCAAATTATTGTTCCTCGATAGGAAACAATCTTGGACACCCATACGGCCATGCAGACCTATGCCAAGGTCGTCGAACTGGGCTCATTCGCGGCAGCCGCCGACAAGATGGGCCAGGCGCGATCTGTGGTGACGCGGCAGATCGCCTATCTGGAGCAGAAGTACGGCGTACGCCTGCTGAATCGCACGACGCGCAAGCTCAGCATGACGGACGCCGGACGCGCCTTCTATGACCGCGTCCGGCCCATTCTGGCGGAAGTTGCCGACCTGGAGCTGTCGCTGCAGGCGGAAGGCCAGCGGCCCAGCGGAAGATTGCGGGTCAGCGCGCCCGTGTCCTTTGGCATCCTGCATCTGGGGCCAGCCATCGCCGAATACCTGCAGCGCTATCCGGACGTGGTGATCGACCTGGACCTGAACGACCGCGTGGTGGATCTGGTCGAGGACGGCTACGACGTTGCGGTGCGCATCGGCCCGCTGGTGGATTCGTCGCTGGTGGCCAGACCCCTGGCGCCGCAGCAACTGTTGGTCTGCGCAGCGCCGTCGTACCTGGAGCGCCACGGCGCGCCGGCCGTGCCTGAAGACCTGAAGCAGCATCGCTGCCTGCACTACGCCTACGCCAGCACGGGCAACGAATGGCATTTCGAGAAGGACGGCGTGACGCATCTGGTGCGCGTGAACGCGGCGTTGCGGGCCAATAACGGCGACGTGCTGCGCACCGCTGCACTGGCCGGCCACGGCATCATCCTGCAGCCGGAATTCCTGGTCGGGGATGACATACGCGCCGGACGTCTGACCGCCCTCTTGACCGGCTATGCCCACACGCCGATTTCCATGGTCGCCGTCTACCCGCACCGCCGCTTTCTGTCGCCCAAGGTCCGGTCGTTCGTCGAACACCTGGAAGCGCGGTTCGGCAGCCCCGCGCCCACGCCGCCTGCCCGGCGCGCCACGACCCGCCGCAGCCGGTAGAATCGTACCCATGACCGCCAAATCGCCCCTCGAATACTTCCCCGCCCCGCGCCGTTCCCACTTTTGCAGCCAGTGCGGCTCTCCGGTAAACCGCCGCGTGCCGGAAGGCGATAACCGCGAGCGTGACATCTGTGATCACTGCGGGGCGATCCATTACCAGAATCCGCGGCTGGTGGTCGGGACCGTGCCCGTCTGGGAAAACCGCATCCTGCTCTGCCGCCGCGCGATCGAACCCCGCTACAACACGTGGACCCTGCCCGCCGGCTTCATGGAGCTCGGCGAGAGCACGGCGCAAGGCGCGGCGCGGGAAACGCTGGAAGAGTCGGGCGCCAAAATCCAGTTGGGCGACATCTACACCATCATCGACGTCCCGCAGATCGAGCAGGTGCACGTGTTCTATCTCGCCCAGGCGGTGGGTCCGGAACTGGACCCGGGCCCGGAAAGCCTGGAAGCGCGCTGGTACGACGAATCCGAAATTCCCTGGGACGACCTGGCCTTCCGCACCGTCGCCAGCACCCTGCGCCTGTTCTTCGAGGACCGCAAACGCGGCACCTTCGGCCCGCATCACTACACCCTAGAATCCCACCGTTGAAACTGCCCTGGCTCGCCGCCGACACCCCGTTTCCTCCTGCGGAATTCGCGCTGACGGATCCGGACGGCCTGCTGGCCGCGGGCGCGGACCTGTCGCCGGAACGGCTGACCCAGGCTTATTCCAACGGCATCTTTCCGTGGTACTCGGAAGGCGAGCCCGTGCTTTGGTGGAGTCCGAACCCGCGCATGGTGCTGCCCGTAAAGGACTTTGCGCCGTCGCACTCGCTGCGCAAGCTGCTCCGCCAGATCGCCGCCCGGGAATACGAAGCCACACCCAGTGTGCAGGTGCGGGTCGACACCGTGTTTCCCCAGGTAATGGCGGCCTGCGCCGCGCCGCGCGACGGCCAGCCGGGCACGTGGATCACCGCTGCCATGCAGGACGCCTACCGGCAGTGGCATGACGCCGGCGTCGTGCACAGCATCGAAACCTGGATCGACGGGGAATTGGCGGGCGGACTGTACGGCATCAGCCTGGGACGCATGTTCTTCGGCGAATCCATGTTCACCCGCGTCGCGAACGCCTCGAAGATCGCGCTCGCGCATCTGGTTCGCTACCTGGACGCGCAGGGCGTCGAATGGATCGATTGCCAGCAGCAGACGCGGCATCTGGCCAGCATGGGCGCGGCTCCCGTGCCACGGGAACGCTTTCTGCGGCATGTTCGGCAAGCCACTCAACAGCCCGGCATTCCGTGGTCACGCGGCCGGCTGGACACGCGGGGCCAGCTGCATCCGGATACACCCGAGGGGACGGATTGCAGCCCGAGTTAAGCGTTAATATGGAGCCACTCCCGTGCCGGGTTTGCCGCCCATACGCGGGATATCCGATACGCCAGCTCCCATGAGCCAGCTCCAATGAGCCAGCTGAAAGAACTTCCCTTCTCCACGCTGCAGTTTTACGCAACCGCCCCCTACCCCTGCAGCTATCTGCCGGGTCGCCAGGCCCGGTCGCAGGTTGCCGCGCCCGGGCATCTGATCAACGCGGGCACGTATTCCCAATTGGTGGAACAAGGCTTTCGCCGCAGCGGTCTATTTACCTACCGTCCCCATTGCGACAACTGCCAGGCCTGCATTCCCGTGCGCGTGGATACGGCCGGATTCGCCCCCAACCGCAGCCAGCGCCGTGCGTGGCGCGATCATCAGCATCTGCAGTCGTTCGTCGCGGAGCTGGCATGGTCGCCGGAACACTACCGGCTCTATACCCGGTATCAGCAGGGCCGGCATCCGGGCGGCGGCATGGACGAGGACAGCCGCACGCAGTACGCGCAGTTCCTCTTGACCAGCCGCGTCAACACCCGGCTGGTCGAGTTCCGCAACGCCGAGGGTGTGCTGGTGATGGTCTCCATCATCGACGTGCTGGACGACGGCCTGTCGTCGGTCTACACGTTCTATGACCCGGACATCGCCGATGGCCTGGGCACGTACAGCATTCTCTGGCAGGTAGAACAGTGCCGCGCGCTGAACCTGCCGTGGCTCTATCTGGGCTACTGGATTGCGGACAGCCGCAAGATGTCCTACAAATCGGCCTTCCGTCCGGCGCAGTTCCTGGTCGACGGGGAATGGCGCGACAGTCCCGAGCGCCCGCCCGCCTGAATCTGTTGCGGCGTCGTTTGCAATCGACGGGGACGGAGCAAATCGCTCTACAATCCCGGCCCATGTCTATCCTCTTCCACGCCTATCCCCTGGCCCGCCCGGCGCTCTTCGCCATGGACGCGGAAACCGCCCACGAAGTCACCCTCTCGGGCCTGCAGCGCGCCTATGAATGCGGCGCCACGCGCAAGCTCATGCACGCGCAGCCCAAGGCGCCCTGCACGCTGATGGGGATGCAGCTGGCCAACCCGATCGGGCTGGCCGCCGGCCTGGACAAGAACGGCGCCTACATCGACGCGCTGGGCAACCTGGGTTTTGGCTTTATCGAGGTCGGCACGGTGACGCCGCGCGCGCAACCCGGCAACCCCAAGCCGCGCATGTTCCGCCTGCCGCGCGCCAATGCGCTGATCAACCGGCTGGGCTTCAACAATCAGGGGCTCGACGCCTTTCTTGCCAACGTGCAGCGCAGCTCGTGGCGCAAGCAAGGCGGGATCCTGGGGCTGAACATCGGCAAGAACGCGGACACGCCCATCGAACGGGCCGCCGACGACTACCTGATCGGCCTGGACGGCGTGTACCCGCATGCCGACTACGTCACCGTGAATATCTCGTCGCCCAACACCAAGAACCTGCGTGCGCTGCAAAGCGGCGACGAGCTTTCTGCGCTGCTCGCGCAGCTGGCCGACAAGCGCCGCGCCTTGGAAGACCGGCACCAGCGCCGGGTCCCGATGGCGGTGAAGATCGCGCCGGACCTGTCACAGGAAGAAATCGACGCCATCGCCGAAATCCTTCCGCGCCACGGCATCGATGGCGTCATCGCCACCAACACCACGCTGTCGCGCGACGCGGTGAAGGGCCAGGCCCACTCGGAGGAGGCTGGCGGCCTGTCCGGCGCGCCCGTGCATCAACTGTCGCTGGCGGTGATCCGCCGCCTGAAGGAACGGCTGGGCAATAGCCTGGCCATCATCGGCGTGGGCGGCGTGCTGTCCGGACGGGAAGCCCGCGAAAAGATGGAAGCCGGCGCCGACGCGGTGCAGCTTTACACGGGCCTCATCTACCGTGGCCCCGGGCTGGTCGGCGAATGCGTGCGCGCCGTCGCGTCCCGCTGACAGCCGATAAAGACAGAAAACGCAGGCAAAAAAAGGGGCCACCCTGTGGGTGGCCCTAATTCCAGCTCTGCTCTGTCACTCAACAGTACTACATTACTGCGCTTTGCGCAGCACCGTGCGCCAAATACTTAGGCGCTGCGGCGGCTGCGGCCGGCAACCTTGGTCGCGGCGTCGGCGGCGTCCGTGGCGGCCTTGAAGGTCGCGTTGGCGGCGGCGTTCAGGTTCGACTCGGCGACTTCAGCGGCCTGCTTGGCAGCCTTGGTCATCGAATCGTAGGCGCTGGTCGCGGTGGCCAGCGAGGACTTGATCAGGGCGACGGCGCTTTCGGAACCGGTCGGGGCGTTCTTGGAGAACTGGTCGACGGCTTCGCTCAGCTGTTGCTGGCTTTCGGCGATCTGTTCTTCGGTCAGCTTGACCAGGCTGCCTTGCACGCCGGCAACGATGTCATACACGTGCTTGGTGTAGGCCAGGGCCTTTTCGGCGCCCGGTTGCAGCAGGCCCGTCGCGAACGCGGCGGCTTCCTGCGGATCCTTGACTTCAGCGGCTTGCTGCGACT
This sequence comes from Achromobacter animicus, assembly GCF_040775605.1. Lineage (NCBI taxonomy): Bacteria > Pseudomonadati > Pseudomonadota > Betaproteobacteria > Burkholderiales > Alcaligenaceae > Achromobacter > Achromobacter animicus. The sequence continues at coordinate 1,188,804 of NZ_JAYGJK010000001.1, read as the reverse complement.
TCTGGGCGACTTCGTCCAGGGTGGCCTTCACGACCTTCAGGTTCAGTTCGACCAGCTTTTCGAAGCCGGCGAAGACGGCGGTCTGGGCGGCAACGATGGTGTTGATGCTGGCCTTTTGACGGTCCAGAACTTGTTGCGGAATTGCGCTCATAGAATGCTCCTCTCAGGGTAGCCGGAGGCTGTCCGGCAGTAAGGATGGTTGTCTGCGACGAAATAAGAAACGTGCGCGGAAACTGGTACTACAAGCTACCGCCGGCCCGTTTGATGCACTGCACAATTGCCATTCTAGACTGGGTAAAAAACTTGTCAAGCAGTTTTTGTGCGGCGCAACAAGTGTTTGCACTTTAACGGTGCGCCCGCCTGCTGGGGCTTGATTCTGCTCAACGAATTCCCGGAACTCGGGAAATACCGGACATGACGCGGTATCAATTCTTTTCTACACTGTTTTCACGCTGATGACAGACAAATACCAATGATATGTCAGCGAAAGATAACCAATCGCAGCAAGCAAAACCCTGCAATCGGAGACCTCATGACTTTCATTCCCCGCACGCTTTCGGCCCTGCTCGCGGCCGGTGCCCTGTTCGCGGCCGGCGCCGCGCACGCGGAATATCCGGAACGCCCCATCAACATGGTGGTGCCGTTCGCGGCAGGCGGCCCGACGGACAACGTCGCCCGCTCCCTTGCGGAAGCCATGCGGCCCAGCCTGGGCCAGACGGTCGTCGTTGAAAACAAGGGCGGCGCCGGCGGCACCATCGGCACCACTCAGGTCGCCCGTGCCCAGCCGGACGGCTATTCCATCCTGTTGATGCACGCCGGCTTCTCGACCGCCCCGTCGCTGTACAAGAATCCGGGGTATGACCCCTTCACGAGCTTTGAGCCGGTCGGCCTGGTGGTCGACGTGCCCATGACCATCGTCGCCCGCTCGGACTTCCCGCCCAACACCATCGCCGAACTGGCCGACTACGTCAAAAAGAACAAGGACAAGGTCTCGCTCGCCAACGCGGGCATCGGCGCCGCCAGCCACCTGTGCGGCACGATGCTGGTCGAAGCCCTGGGCGTGCAACTGCTGACCATCCCGTACAAGGGCACCGCGCCCGCCATGAACGACCTGCTGGGCAAGCAGGTCGATCTGATGTGCGACCAGACCACCAACACCACGCAGCAGATCGAAGGCGGCAAGGTGAAGGCCTACGCCGTGACCAGCCTGAAGCGCGTTCCCACGCTGCCCAAGCTGCCGACCATGGACGAGTCCGGCTACAAGGGCTTTGAAGTGGGCATCTGGCATGGCATGTGGGTGCCGAAGGGCACGCCCAAGCCTGTCGTGGACAAGCTGGTCAAGAGCTTGCAGGCCGGTCTGGCCGATCCCAAGTTCCAGGAGCGCATGAAGCAACTCGGCGCCACCGTGCTGACGTCGGAAGCCAACCCCGATGCGCTGACCGCCAAGGTCAAGCAGCAGGTCCCGCAATGGGCCGAGCTGTTCAAGAAGGCCGGCATCGAGAAGCAATAAGCCCGCTTCAAGAGGCCGCCCGCTTCGGCGGCGCCTCTTGCGGCAACGGCCCATAAAAAAGCCCCCTCACGGGGGCTTTCTGTTCTGGCGTGCGCCGCAGCTACGGCCGCATGGCTTCGGCCGCCAGACCCAATCCGTTGAAACCCGAGGACACGGAGGGTTCGTAGCCCAGCGCTTCGGAAATGCTGGCGGCAGTTTCGACCAGCGCCTTGATCCAGTCGTCCTGCAGCCGTTCGGCCGGCGCCGAGATCGACAGCCCCGCCACCAGCTTGCCGGTGTCGTCAAAGATGCCGGCCGCGATGCAGCGAACACCCAGTTCCAGCTCTTCGTTGTCGCGGGCGTAGCCGTGGCGGCGCACCAGGGCCAATTCGCGTTCCAGCTTGTCCAAATCGGTCAGGCTGTTGCGCGTATGGCCGGCCAGTCCCGTGCGCAGCGCATAGGCGCGCACCTGGCGCGTGTCCCCGGTGGAAAGAAACAGTTTGCCGGTGGACGTCAGGTGCAGTGGCGCGCGGCCGCCGATGGCCCGCACCACCTGCATGCCGGAGCGTTCGCTCCAGGCGCGGTCGATGTAGACAATCTCGTCGCCCTGCTGGACGGATAGATTGATGGTCTGCCCCGTCAGCTTGTGCAGCGACCGCATGGCGGGAATGGCCGCCTCGCGCACGTTCAGACGGCCCTTGACCAGCGATCCCAGCTCCAGCAGGCGCATGCCCAGCTGATACAGCCCGTTGTCGACCCGCTCGACATAGCGGCCGACAACCAGGTCGTTCAGGATGCGGTGGGCGGTGGAGGCGTGCAGACCGGTGGTGGCCGACAGTTCTTTGAGCGTGACCGGATCCGGTTGCGCGGCCAGGGCGTCGAGCAGACGCATCGCGCGTTCGATGACCTGAATGGCGATCGGATGGGCGGATGCGCCTTCGGTTTCGGCGTCCAGCGGATTGCGAGGGGTGGGAAGACGGGCCATGGAATTTTGGGCTGGCGCCGCCACGCAAGACACGCGTTGCGGCAATGCAGCAAACAGTTCTTATCCCGTATTGTGAAATTTACCGGCCGGTTTGGCAAATGGTATTTGCGCAGCGGGCGCGACCGGCGGTGCCCCGCCGGCGCGCAAATCAGGCCGCCGCCGGGGGCGCCAGCTTGCCGCCCAGGCGCAGGACTTCGGCGCGCAGGAATTCCAGCGCCGCTGCGGCAGCCTCGGGTTCGCCCTTCACGCCCAGCTCGATGTGGGGCGTGCCGCCCGCCTCGCCGACGCTGGGCAGACTGAATGCGCGGACGTCGGGCCAACGACTTTCCACAGTAACCATCGACGGCGTGATGCGCGATTCGGGCATGCTGAAAACCAGGAAGGAATGCTCGACGTGGGCACGAATATGCTGCAGCGCACGATAGCGGGTATCCAACGTCCATTCCAGCATCGGCCACGCCATGACGGGAAAGCCCGGCACGAAGGTGTGATCCTTGATGAAGAATCCCGGGATCCGGTTGTACGGATTGGGGACGATCTCGCAGCCTTCGGGGAACATGCCCATCTGCAGCCGCTGCTGGTTTTCCGGCGCACTCATGTCGGCGGTGCCCTGCCCCTTTTCCGCCATTTCGCGCGTGCGCAATGCGATGGCCTCCTCGGCTTCGGGATGCAGTGCCAGCGGCAGGCCAAGCGCAGCGGCCGCGGCCTGGCGGGTGTGGTCGTCGGGCGTGCCGCCGATGCCGCCACACGACAACACGACGTCGCCACTGGCGAAGCTGCGCTTGTAGGCGTCGACCAGACGGTCGCGCTCGTCAGGCAGGAATTCGGCCCAGCTCAGGTGCATGCCGCGCGCGCCCAGCATTTCGACGATCTTGGAAAAATGCTTGTCCTGGCGCCGTCCCGACAGGATTTCATCGCCAACGATGATGAGGCCGATACGGCGGGCGGTGGGTTCTGCAGCCATGTCCGATTCCATTGATAAGAAAAGACGCCGGTCAGACGTCGATGACGCGATCCTGCCGCAGGCGCTTGAGGGCTTCCAGGCCGTAGTGCGCGTAGACCAGCGCGGAAAACACCGGCAGGATAATCCACGCGGGCGGCAGCAGGTTCAGTAGCGAGCAAATCAGACCGATGGTCCAGAAGCCGCCGTTGTTCCGTTCGAGGATCAGTTTGCGTTCATCCGGGCTCGCGTGCTCGACGATCGCGTCGACGCGCATCATCCGCGAGAACGCGAAGGCCCACCAGAAGATGGACAGCACGACGGCCATGGGCGGCACGAGCCAGAGCGGCAGCGTCAGCACCCACCCCGCGGCGAACGCCGCGGACACCCACACGGCGTTCCACACGCTGACCGCGGTGGAGAACTTGCCGCGGCGGCCCACCGTGGCGTATTCGCGCTGACCGACGTGACGCAGCACCAGCGGCATGACAAAGACGGCGGCGATGGCCAGGCCCAGGATGCCGGACACCGGCAACAGGATGGCCGCGGCGATGACCGGAATCAGCCAGATCTTGAGCGAGAACAGGCCGACCGCGACTAACCATTGGTCGACGCGATTGACGATGTCCCATTGCGACACCTCGGTGCGCAACCAGTCGGTCAGGGGCGTCCAGAAAAACCAGAGCAGCAGGATGGCGCCAACAAGGGCGATCAGGAAAGGCAGCAGCACCGCGAACAGCATGGTCGGGTGGCACTGCGACACGAGCGCGCGCTTGAACGCCTGCCCCACGCTTACGGCCCCCGCGCCGGCGCCGGACAGGCGGCCGTTTCCGGGGGTGGGCGGATCAGTACGCAGGACGGTCATGGCAATCAAATTGAGGGGTGAACAACCCGGGTATGATAGTCAAACCCGCCCCGATCCGCTCACATGTCTCTGCTTACTCCTGGTACCGATCTCGCCCCGCTGCGCGCGCGGCTGAGCGCCACGCCCAACACCTGGCTCATCGCCTGTTTCTGCGCCGCCTGGTGCGACACCTGCGAAGAATACAAGCCCAAATTGCAGGCCCTGGCCGGCGCCTTGCCGCAACACGTCTTTGCCTGGGTCGACATCGAGGATCACGCTGAATTGCTGGGCGACGTGGACGTCGAAAACTTCCCTACGCTGCTGGTGCAGATCGGCGATCGTGTCGTGTTCTACGGCCCCATGCTGCCGCATATCGGCCATCTGGAGCGTCTGCTGGAAAGCCTTGACGAAGACAGCGCGGCCGTGACCACCGCCCTGCCCGATCTGCCGCGAATGCTGGCCGCCTGACATCGCGCCGCGCCCAACAAAAAACCCGCAACGCCTGAAGGCCTTGCGGGTTTTTTTGCGGTCCGAGGACCGGCGACCGGTATCGCGTGCGATCAGGGCTTGCGGCTGCCGCCGAGCAGGACGGCAAGCTGGCGCTTGGGCGCCGACGACGGCGCGGCATTGCTGCGCGAATCCTGTTCTTCGGCCGGCGCGGCAGTCGTCGAGGGCTCGTAAGGCTTCAGGAAGAAGTCGTCGACCGGTTGGCGCGAGCCGCCGCCATGATGGCTGGAGCGGCGGTCCGAAGAACGGCCGCGATCGCCACGGTCGCCGCGGCTTTCGCGGCTGCTCTCGCGCCCTTCGCGCGAATGCGAACCACCGTCGCTGCGGCGATGGCTGCGGGCGATCAGATCGGCCGGCACGTCGAGCGTGCCACGGGGCACTTCGCGCTTGATGAGCTTTTCGATGTCGAGCAGGAAACGCTCTTCATCGGCGGTGAACAGGGCAATGGCTTCGCCCGACGCACCCGCGCGGCCCGTGCGGCCGATGCGGTGCACGTAGTCTTCGGCGTTGTACGGCAAGTCGTAGTTGATGACGCAAGGCACGCCCGCCACATCCAGGCCGCGCGCGGCCACGTCGGTTGCGACCAGCACTTCGAGCTCGCCCGCCTTGAAGGCTTCCAACGCTTTCATGCGGTCGGCCTGGGTTTTGTCGCCGTGAATCGATTCAGCCTTGACGCCGTCGCGTTCGAGGTCGCGCGCCAGACGCGCGGTGCCGATCTTGGTGTTCGAGAAAACGATGACCTGATTCAGGCCGCGGGACTTCACCAGATGCACGACGGCGGCGCGCTTGGCGTCGCTGGTCATCTTGTAGGCGATCTGGGTGATGGTCGTCGCGGTGGCGTTGCGCGCCGCCACTTCGATTTCCACAGGCTGGTTCAGGTACGAACGGCCCAGCTTGCGGATTTCGTTGCTGAACGTGGCCGAGAACAAGAGGCCCTGGCGCTGCGCGGGCAGCAGCCGGATGATGCGTTCGAGATCGGGCAGAAAACCCATGTCGAGCATGCGGTCTGCTTCGTCCAGCACCAGGATACCGACCTGGCTGAGGTTCACGTTCTTTTGTTCAACATGGTCGAGCAGGCGGCCCGGCGTGGCGACCAGCACCTCGCAGCCGCGGCGCAGCGCTTCTTTCTGCGGACCGATATCCACGCCACCGAACACGACGGCCGAGCGCAGCGGCGTCTTCTTGCTGTAGCGCTTGACGCTCTCGAAGACCTGGTCCGCCAGTTCACGCGTGGGCGCCAGGATCAGCGCGCGTACCGGATGCCGGGCGGGCGAAGCACTGGTGTTGGCCAGGGGCATGAGACGGTGCAGGATCGGCACCGTGAAGGCCGCCGTCTTGCCGGTGCCGGTCTGCGCGGCGCCCATGACGTCACGACCCGACACCACGACGGGAATGGCCTGCGCCTGGATGGGCGTGGGGGTGGTGTAGCCGGTTTCGGCGATGGACTGCAACAACAGGGGGTGCAACCCGAAATCGTCGAACGTCGGCGCGGGCGCGTCAGCGGTGGGTGCTGCGGTTTGAGTGGATTCAGTCATCAGGGGTTAGGCAAGTACCGGGACCAGTGAAAAAGAACAAAACGAGAGTGCTGCATGCACTGCTACATAAGGCATCGGGGCATCCATGCTGGATTCGATACTTATGAGGGCAGTACCAGGCCCGGATTGCTGTGGATTGATGAATTTTAGCGCAGCCGCCTTACCACACGGTCAAACGGTCTGTTTGAGGGCCGGTCGGCAGCACGATCCAACGGCCCACCGAGGCAAAAAAAGTGCCTCGAGTGTCCATCAGACGGACGATGTGACCCTGGATTTGTGGCCGTCAGCTGGCCAGCCAGCGCAAACCCCAGAGCACCAGCATGCCGACCACGATCACGAGCACCGCGCTGCGGGTGCGCAGGAACACGAGGATGGCGACCAGCCCGGCGACCAGTTTGTAGTCGAACACAGGGCCCAGCCCGGCCTTCCAGGGCAGCAGATCGGGAACCACGATGGCAGTCAGCGCCGCGGCGGGTGCGTAGCGCAAGGCGCGGCGCACATTGTCGGACAGCGGAATGTAATCGCCAAACAGCATGAACCCGGCGCGCGTCAATACGCTGCACAGGGCAAGCAGCAGGATGGCGGAATAGACGTAGAGTTCCCAGGACCAATTTGTCATGGACGCGCCTTGAAGAAGCGTTCGGCCCACATGCCGGCAATGACACCGGAGATCACCGCCGCAGCCAGCCCGAGGCGCAGGGGCATTGCCTGCCCCACCCAGGCGACGATGCCGGCGGCCAGCATCGACACCAGCATCGGTTTGGAACTGGCCAGCGGCACCGTGATGGCCAGCAGCGCCAGCACGGCGGCAAAATCCAGGGACCAATCGGTGGGAACCTGCGCGCCCAGGTAGATGCCGATGATCGACGACGACTGCCAGACCAGCCAGCCCGGCACGATGGAACCGAGGAAGAACCAGAGTTGCTCGCGGGTCCCGCGTTCGACCGAGTCGCCAAAACGGGGCATGAACAGCACGAAGCCCATGTCAGTGGTGAAATAGCCGAGTCCCAGTCGCTTGGGCCACGACAGGTGGCGGAAATAGGGCTGCAGGGCGGCGCCGAAGATGATGAAACGCAGATTCACGACGCAGCCGGCCGCGAAGATCAGCCAGAGCGGCGCGCCCGCGGCGATGAGCGGCAATGAGGTGAGCTGGGCCGAGCCGGCGTACAGCAGCAGCGTCATGGCGAGCGCCATGGATTCCGTCAGTCCGGACTTGACCATCGCCACACCGGTGACCAATCCCCAGGTCGCGGTGGCGATCAGGGCGGGCACGATGGCATGGACGCCGGCACGGAAGGCGGTTACGCGTTCCTGGCGGACCAGGGCTGGGTCTTCGGATTCAGGAAGCGCGGTTTCAGAGGACAACGGCTGGCCCCTGGCGATTCAGGCAGGACGACATGGATACTCGATGGGAATGAACTGCGCGAATAGGCCCGTATTGTAACCTCGCTGCTTGATACAATAGCGCCCTCGAGATTCTTGGCCCCCATGGCCTGGCGCACGGCGGCAGGTTTGGTGCGCACTGTGTGGAGAAGACCATGTCGATGGCTGACCGCGACGGTTTCATCTGGTATGACGGCAAGCTCGTCCCATGGCGAGACGCGACGACGCATGTCCTGACGCATTCGCTGCACTACGGGCTGTCCGTCTTCGAAGGCGTGCGCGCTTACAACTCCACCCTCGGCACGGCAATCTTCCGCCTCGAAGACCACACCAACCGGCTCTTCAATTCGGCGCACATCTACCAGATCCCCATGCCGTTCGATCGCGACACGATCAACGAGGCACAGCGGACGGTCGTGCGCGAAAACCAGCTTGAATCCGGCTACCTGCGACCCCTCGTGTTCTACGGCCCCGAAAAAATGGGTGTGTCGCCCAAGGGCGCCCGGGTGCACGTGGCCATCGCGGCATGGCCCTGGGGCGCGTATCTGGGCGAAGAGGCGCTGTCCGGCGGCATCCGCGTGAAGGTGTCGTCATTTGCGCGCCAGCACGTGAATGTCACGATGCCGCGCGCCAAGGTCGCCACCACCTACGCCAATTCCATCCTGGCCAATACCGAAGCCCTGCAGGACGGCTACGACGAGGCCCTGCTGCTGGACACCGACGGCTTCGTGGCCGAAGGCTCCGGCGAAAATCTTTTTCTGGTCAAGGACGGGGTGCTCTGCGAACCCGAGATCGCTTCCGCCCTGACCGGCATCACCCGCTCGACCATACACGCCCTGGCGGCCGACCTCGGCCTGCGTGTGGTCACCAAACGGCTCACCCGCGACGACGTCTACATCGCGGACGAGGCGTTCTTCACCGGCACGGCCGCTGAAGTCACGCCCATCCGCGAAGTCGACAACCGCCAGATCGGCTCGGGCCGGCGTGGTCCAGTCACCGAACTATTGCAGAACGCGTTTTTTGACGTGGTGAATGGCCGCAACCCGAAGTACCATCACTGGCTAAGTAAAGTCTGATTCTCAATTCTGATTGGCGCGCTTTTGCCCAGCAAGACCGCATCATTGTTTCAACCTGCCGTCTATCGGTTTTTTTTCAGGAATATCCATGACCGCTGCTGCCCCGGCCGCCGGCTCCCGCGCTAACGAAGTCATCGAGGTCGGCGCCGAAGACCTTCCCGTGTTCTGTCCCGGCCCCAAGGCTCCGCTCTGGAGCATGCACCCCCGCGTCTTCCTGGACGTGGCCCGCACCGGTTCCGCAAGCTGCGCCTACTGTGGCGCCGAGTACCGCCTGAAGGCCGGCACGGTGTTGCACGGCCACCATTGAGCGGCACCGCCCCATAACACGCTTAACCGTTTCAGCAGCCATGTTCGCCACGCCCGAAGAAGCAGAACACGCGTTCTACGAAGCCCTTGAGCAGGCGGACGCCGTCCGCCTGATGCAGGTCTGGGCCGACGACGAGGAAGTCGTATGCATCCATCCGGGAGGGCTGCGCGTCGTCGGCCATTCCGCGGTGCACGAGTCCTGGCAACAGGTGCTGGCCAACGGTCCGTTGCATGTGCGTCCACTGCGCCCGCTTGTCATGCTCAGCATGATGTGCGCGGTGCATGTCCTGGTGGAACAGGTCGCGGTGCGCACGCGTGAGGGTACGCAGTTCGCCAACTGCTATGCCACCAACATCTACCACAAGGGCCCCACGGGCTGGCGCATGGTCATGCACCATGCCTCGCAGGCGCCCTCCGAAGCCGGGGTGCTCGACCTGCACGACGTGCCCGACATGCTTCATTGAACGCGGTGGATTCCCAGTTGGCCGCTGCTCGTCTTGATACAACGCCCTGCCCTGTACCCCCCTGGCTTCCCGGGGGCGACAGCCAGACGGTCTACGCCGCCCTGTTCGCGCAGTATCACCGCATCGCGTTCGTGCGCGATCGCGTCGACACGCCCGATACGGACTTCGTCGACTTCGACTGGACAGGCCCTGGTCTGTTTCCGCACAAGGCCGCCGATGGCGCGCCGGTGAGCGGCCAACGTCCGGTCGGCAATGGCAAGACCGCCGCGGCGCGCTGGATGACGGACGCAGACTGGAAGTCGCTGCCGCAAACGCCCGACACCCCTGCCCTGATCCTGTTCCACGGCCTGGAAGGCGGCAGCAACAGCCGCTATGCGCAGTCCGTCGCGCATTATTTCCGGGCGCGCGGGTGGATCGTGGTCATCGCGCATTTCCGGGGTTGCTCTGGCGTGCCCAACCGGCTGGCCCGCGCGTATTACTCGGGTGACTCGGCCGAGGTCGGATTTCTGCTCAACACTGTGCGCCAGCGCATTCCCCACGCGCGCTGGCATGCTGTCGGCGTATCGCTGGGCGGCAACGCGCTGCTGAAGTACCTGGGGGAACACCAGGAAGACACCACGTGGCTGACCGCCTGCGCCGGCGTGTCGGCGCCGCTGGATCTGGTCGCCTGCGGCAAGACGCTATCCACCGGCATCTTCAACCGGCGCGTGTATACGGCGCACTTTCTGAAGACGCTCAAGCACAAGGTCCTGGAAAAAGCGCACCGGTTTCCGGGTTCCATCGACGTCATGCGAATCGCGCACGCGCACGACCTGCGCGAGTTCGACGACACCTATACCGCGCCGATGCACGGTTTTCGCAATGCGCTGGACTACTGGACGCGCGCCTCCAGCAAGCCGTGGTTGCCAAAGATTGCGGTGCCGACGCTGGTGCTGAACGCGCGCAATGATCCGTTCATTCCTGCCGCTTCGCTGCCGAAACCTGACGAGTGTGCGCCGGGCATCCTGCTGCACCAGCCTTCCGATGGCGGGCACGCGGGCTTTCCGACAGGCAGCTTCCCGGGGCATCTGAACTGGCTGCCGCAGCGGCTGGGGCGGTTCTTCGAAACGGGTCTCTAAGCGCCCGTCAGCCCGACTTGAAGCGCTCGAGCAGCTGGCGCTCTTCGGCCAGCTTGTCCTTCACTTCCTTGATCTGCACGTCGATCTGCGACTGCTCGTAGAAGTCCTTGGACAGGCCGCGCGCCTGTTGCAGCTGCGATTCCGCGGCCGCATAGGCGCCTGTCATGACGTAGTAACGCGCCAGGTCGCGGCGCGCCTGTACGGGCTTGCCGTTGCGCTCTTCGCTTTGCGCCAGCATCTGGTAAAGGCTGGGCTCGTCGCTGCCCCACTGCTTGATCTTGGCGCGCAGGTAGTCCTGCGCCTCGGCGTGCCGCCCATTGCCCTGCAGCGCCTGCGCGTACGCGATGCCCAGCGCCCGGTGGTCCGGATAGCGCTTGGTGCCCGCCTGGGCCAGTGACAGCGCCTGCGGGAAATCCTTGCGCGCCAGCGCGATGTCCACGCCCTGCTTCGCCAACTGGGGCGAACTGCGCCCATCGGCGGACGCCAGATTCCAATAGCGTTCCGCTTCCGCAAGATTGTTGCGCTGATAGTTCTGCAGGGACAGTCCGTAATAGGCGGCAGACTGCCGCACGCCCGAGAGCGCCTGGGCCTCGTCCTGCAATTGCTGCCCGGCGGTGCGCAAGCCCACGGTATCGCGGCCCTGCACCACGCGCATCTTGGCGCGGATGTACCAAAAGTCGTCGCTGTCCAGATGGCGCGTTGCCGGCAGCGCGCGGGTGCGGTTCTGCACGTCGGACATGCGCTCGATCGACAGCGGGTGGGTACTGGCCCACGAGCCGCCGCCCGCGCCTTCGTTCAGGCGCGAAGCGTTCATCAGCCGCGCAAACATCTGCGACATGCCGGCGGCGTCGTAGCCGGCCTTGGTGAGCATCTGCAGGCCGGCGCGATCGGCCTCGCGTTCGGCGTCGCGGGAAAAGCCCAATTGCCGGTTGATGGCCGCCGCCTGGCCGAAGGCGGCCACGCCCATGGAAAGATTGCCGCCGCCGCCCGCCAGCGCCGCAAGCAACGCGCCCGCCAGGCTGGCCAGCATGAGCATGCCGTTCTGATTCTGCTGGGTCATGCCGCGCGCAATGTGGCGCTGCACGACGTGGCCGATTTCGTGGGCGACCACGGCCGCAAGTTCGGACTCGCTGGCCGACGACACGATCAGACCCGTGTTGATTCCAATGAAGCCGCCCGGCATCGCGAATGCGTTGATTTCGGGATCGCGCACGCCGAACATCTCGACCTCGGGCACGCCGCCCGGCGCAAACTGCGCCAGCTTGCGCCCCATCGTCGTGAGGTATTGGCTGAGTTCGGAGTCGTCGATGTAAGTGGGGTCGCGGCGCCCCTGCGACATGATGGCTTCGCCCAGCGTGCGCTCCAGCATGGGCGACAGGTCGGACGACGAGGCGGCGCCCATGGAAGGCAACCCGACCGGCTGCGCCCACGCGGTGACGGGAGCAACGGGAATGGCGAGCGCCGCGCAAAGGCTAGCGATCGCGCCCCGTTTCGCAATCGAGCAAATGGATGGCATGTTCCTGCGGTTCATAAGCCTATGATAGCGATGAGCTTAAAATGTTTCATCGAATCCTCAACGAGGTATCAATGCGTCCCGTCCGTAAAGCCGTTTTCCCTGTCGCCGGCATGGGTACACGCTTCCTGCCCGCCACCAAGGCGATGCCCAAGGAAATGCTGCCTGTGGTCGACAAGCCCCTGATTCAATACGCGGTGGAAGAGGCCGTCGCCGCCGGCATCACTGATCTCATATTCGTGACCGGCCGCAACAAGCGCGCCATCGAGGACCATTTCGATTCTGCACCCGAGCTGGAAACCGACCTGGAAAGCAAGGGCAAGCATGAACTCCTGGCAATGGTGCGGGGCATTCTACCCGCGCACGTCAATTGCCTCTATATCCGCCAGTCGGCCCCATTGGGCCTGGGCCACGCCGTGCTGTCGGCCGCGCCCGCCGTGGGTGACGAACCCTTTGCCGTTCTGCTGGCCGACGACCTGATCGACGCCAATACGCCTGCCATGAAGCAACTGGTGGATGTGGCCGTGGCGCGCAACGCCAGCGTGCTGGGCGTGCAGGACGTGCCGCGCGCCGACACGCGCAAGTACGGCATCGTGGCCACCCATACTGGCGAAACGCCGGCGGACAGCCGCACCGAGCGCGTCACGCACATCGTCGAAAAGCCGGACCCGGAGGCCGCACCGTCGACGCTGGCTGTTGTGGGCCGCTATGTGCTGGAAGCCGCGATCTTCGACCATCTGCGCTCGACCAAGATGGGCGCGGGCAACGAGATCCAGTTGACCGACGGCATCGCCTCGCTGATGCGCGAGCGCGAGGTCTATGCGCATCGCTTCGACGGCGTGCGCTACGACTGCGGCAACAAGGCGGGCATGTTCCAGGCCACCGTGGCGCTGGGCAAGAAGTATCACGGCCTGCTGCCGGAATGACCCGCACGGCCTGACGGGAATGCGCCAATCAGCGCGGCATTCCCGGCCGGGCTTACGACGAAAGCGCCGCGCCGGACTTGGCGCGCGCGCGCGCATCGCGATCCGCCTTGCGCAGCCGCCCCTTGGCGGAAAGACGCATCAGCGTTCCCAATGCCACCATCAGGCCGATCACTTCCACCAGCGCGGCGGGGATCCACATCGTCAGCCCGCCGATCGTCTGATCGGTCTGCGCCGACATGGCGATGGCACGGCCGCACAGCTCGAAGAGCGGGTAGATGTCGCTTTCCGTGAAGGCGATGACGGCGCCCGCGACCATCTGCGGCAACATGGTCGCCACGGGCGAGATCACCCGACCGCCGGGCGACATGGCCGCCGGGGGCGCGGAACGACGGTCCAGAATCAGGTTCCAGTACATGAAGCCGCTGATCACCACCGACCAGTTCATGAGCCGGTACAGGCGCCAATCCAGCATCGAATAAAACTGCACCGACGGGATCAGCCAGACCAGCACGAGGAACACGAAGAGGGCCGGCACGAAAATCTTGTTGGTCAGCACGGCCACCGTGGCGCGGCCCGTGCCCGTGCGCAGGAAGTCGCGCAGTCGCACGCGCCACCGCATCGGCAGGCCCGCCCGCATCACCTGTCCGGGGAAGGCCGCCATGACGAGCAGCGGTCCCAGATGATGCAGGACCAGATGCTGGATGCGATGAATGAAGAACATGCGCTCGGCGTAATAGTCGAGGCGGGTGTGCAGCGACAGGTACAGCAGGACCATCCCCGTCCAGAACAGAATGCTGCGCGCACGGGTGACGTGGTGGACCCGCTGGCCGCGTACGAACAGCACGATGGCCACCAGGAAGGAAGCCACCAGCGTGGGAGAGAACTCCCAGGGTACGAGCCATTCGAGACTATCCATGCGGGCCATCCGAGAAACGACGCGAAGACAAGAACCGGCGCGCCGGGCGCCGATCTCAGGCGATTGTAGTAGACCCCGCCATTGTCCGCTGCCGGGCGCCGCCGGCGGCGGCATGCGTCAGAAGCGGTGCGACACGCCCGTGCCGATGCGCGTGGTGTGGGCGTTGCCGGGGTCGAACTGGTTGTCCAGCGTGTAGTTCGACGCGTAGCCGGCGAAGGCGTAGAGAGTCGTGCGTGGGGACAGGTCGTAGGTATAGCCCAGCGTCGCGACCTGCGCATTGCGCGCCGTCATGCCATTGGCCCAACGCCAGTCGGGTTTGGCCAGAGACCATTGCACCAGCACCGCTCCCGGCCCGGCAGGCACGCTGACCCCGACCAGCCAGGCATCGACCGTGCGGCCCTGCACGAAGGCCGCCGGGCCCAGCCCGACGCCCAAGCCATCCGGGTCGCCGCCGTCCAGTCCCACGTAACCGTTGCGCTGGCGCGACCAGGCCACCGACACCTTGGCCACCTCAAAGTCGTACGAGGCGCCCAGTTGCATCGCCTGCGGACGCCCCTCGGCCGCCGCGGGCGGATCGGCCAGGCGCAGTTGCTCCCAAGTCGCCACGGCCAGCAGCGGGCCGTCCTCATACTTCAGGCCCACACTGATTGCCCGAGTGTTCTGGTTGGTGCGGAAGTTGTCCTGCCCATCCGCGTCGAAGGCGTATCCGACCCCGGCCTGGAACCCGCGCCACTGCGGCGAATACCAGTTCACCATGTTGCTGAACTGGTAGTTGTCGGACGCCTTGAAGGTGGCGCCCATGCCCATGTCTTTCCAGGAGGCGATCTCCAGCGCGTCGCCGTAGGTCTGACCAACGGTGTACTGGCGGCCAAACCGCAAGTCGCCATAGTCCGCATGGGCCAGGCCGACCCAGGCGCCATAGTTGAAGAGGCGGCTGCCGTCGGCCGCGGTGCCGCTGGACGGGTCAAAGCCGCTTTCCAGTTGGAAGCTGGCGGCCCAACCGCCGCCAAGGTCTTCCGTCCCCTGCAGCCCCCAGAGCGAGTCGGTCAGCCCGCCGTTCAGCAGGCCGCTGTGACTGCCCTGCCCCGACACCCGGGTCACGGCAACGCCCGCGTCCACCACGCCATATAGTTGCAGTCCGGCCCCGGCATCCGCGGCCAGCGCGGTACAGGGCGGAATCAGGCCGGCCGCCGACAAGGCGGCGCACAATGCAATTCTCATGATCTTTCCTTGCGTTGGCGGCGGGTTGAGCCCGCCGCCGGTTGCATCAGCCTACTGCCAGCCGTAGCGGCGCACCCAGAAACCCTTCAGCGCCTGCGTCAGCACGCAATACCCGAGCAGGATGCCGACGAGCCAGGGGAAATAGCTCCAGGGCAGCGCCTGCAGCTGGAAGTATTCCGCCAACGGCGAGAACGGCAGCACAAGGCCCAGCGCGATCACCATCAGCGTCATACCCATCAGCGGCCACGAGGCGCGGCTTTGCAGGAAGGGAATCCGGCGCGTGCGGATCATATGCACGATCAGCGTCTGCGACAACAGGCCTTCGACAAACCAGCCGGACTGAAAGAGCGTCTGGTGTTCGGGCGCATTGGCCTGGAACACGTACCACATGACGGCATAGGTGGCGATATCGAAGATCGAGCTGATCGGGCCGAAGAACACCATGAAGCGACCCAGGCCGTCCGGGTCCCAGCGCTGCGGCTGCTTCAGCAGTTCCTCGTCGACGTTGTCGAACGGGATCGCCGTCTGCGAAATGTCGTACATCAGGTTCTGCAGCAGCAGGTGGATCGGCAGCATCGGCAGAAACGGCAGGAAGGCGCTTGCGACCAGCACTGAAAACACGTTGCCGAAGTTCGAGCTGGCCGTCATCTTCAGGTACTTGAGCATGTTGCAGAAGGTCTTGCGGCCTTCGATCACGCCGTCCTCCAGCACCATCAGGCTCTTTTCCAGCAGGATGATGTCGGCAGCCTCTTTCGAGATATCCACCGCCGAATCCACCGAAATGCCCACGTCGGCTGCCCGCAGCGCCGGCGCGTCATTGATGCCATCCCCCATGAACCCCACCGTGTTGCCCTGCGCGCGTAGGCTGCGCACGATGCGTTCCTTGTGGATGGGCGACAGGCGGGCGAACACGTTGGCCTCGCGCACGGCGGCGGCAAGCTCCTCGTCGTCCATCGCCTCGATCTCGGCGCCCAGGTACACCTTGCGCACGTCCAGTCCCACTTCGCGGCAGACCTTGCGCGTGACCAGTTCAACGTCGCCGGTCAGCACCTTGACCTCGATGCCCGAGTCCTTCAGCGCGGCCAGCGCGGGTCCCGTCGACTCCTTGGGCGGATCCAGGAAGGCGATGTACCCCACCAGCACCAGATCGGATTCGTCTGCGATGCCATAGGCCTGCTGCGTGGGCGGCAACTCTTTGACGCCCACCGCGATGACGCGCAGGCCATCGCGGTTCAGACCGGCGGTCACGCGGCGGATATCGGCGCGGCGGGCGTCGGTCAGCGGATGCACCTCATTGCCGACGCGCAGCCGCGTGCAGGCCGAGAGCATTTCCTCGAGCGCCCCCTTGCAGATCAGTTCGTGGTGGTCGCGGCCGTTCTCGGTCTCATTCACCACGACGGACATGCGGCGGCGCGAGAAATCAAACGGGATCTCGTCGATCTTCCGGTAACGGCCCGCCAGATCCAGGCTGCGCGCGACCTCGGCATGCTCCAGCACCGCCACGTCCAGCAGGTTCTTCAGGCCCGTCTGGTAGTAGCTGTTCAGATACGCGTACGCCAGCACGTCGTCGCTGGCCGCGCCATACACGTCGGTATGGCGCTCGAGCACGATGCGATCCTGCGTCAGCGTGCCGGTCTTGTCGGTGCACAGCACGTTCATGGCGCCCAGGTTCTGAATCGCATCCAGGCGCTTGACCACCACCTTGCGGCGCGACATGCGCACGGCGCCCTTGGCGAGCGTCGCGGTGACGATCATGGGCAGCATTTCGGGCGTCAGTCCCACCGCGATGGCCAGCGCAAACAGCAGCGCCTCGAGCCAGTCACCCTTGGTGAACCCGTTGATCAGCATCACCACCGGCGCCATGACGAGCATGAAGCGGATCAGGATCCAGCTCACGCGATTGATGCCCTGCTGGAACTGCGTGGGCGCGCGGAAGGTCTGCGTGACGCGGCCCGCCAACTGGCCAAAGTACGTGTCCGAGCCGGTGGCCACCACCAGCGCGCTGCCCGCCCCGCTGACCACATTGGTGCCCATAAAGGCAATGTTTTCGAGCTCGAGGGCATTGGCCGATTGCTCACGCGGGGACATGTGCTTTTCGACGGGCAGCGATTCGCCCGTCAGCGCGGCCTGCGCAACGAAAAGGTCCTTGGCGTTGAGGATGCGGCAATCGGCGGGGACCATGTCGCCCGCGGACAGCAGCACCACGTCGCCGGGCACCAGGTCGGCCAGCGGCACTTCGCACTGGTGCGAGCCGGTGGCATGCAGGGCGGCGCCGAAGAAGCGCCGGCCATTGCCCGCGTTCGGCGATCCCGAGGCTGGCGCTCCGGCGGCCGGCGCTCCGGCGGCCGGCGCTCCGGCGGCCGGCGACCCGGCATCGCTGCGCAGCACCGTCGCGGTGTTGCGCACCATCGCCTTCAGGGCTTCGGCGGCGCGGTTCGAGCGCTGCTCCTGCACGAAGCGCAGCACCGTCGAGATCACCACCATCGAGCCGATGATTGCGACGGCCGTCCAGGACTGTTCCTCGGGCGCGGCCATGCGCACGTCGGTCAGCCACGACAGCACGGCCAGCGCAGTCAGCAGCAGATTGAACGGATTGCGGTACGACAGCCACAGGTGCGCTGGCCAGGACAGCGGCTTTTCGTGGTCGACCTCGTTGGCGCCGTGGCGTTCGCGCGCGGCCAGCGCCTGGGCGTCGGACAGGCCGCCCCAGCCGCTGCCGAACCGCTCGAACAGCGAATCGAAACCGAGCCGGGACGTCTCGACCATACGCTGGCTGGCGCGGCGGGCGGCTTCGGACGAAGCCGCGGCCTGATCCCCGCCTTGCTCGAGAATGGGGGCGCGGCGAAAATGCCGGCCGGTGCGGCGCAGACGCGCAGCGGAAGAAAAAAAGGACTTCAGGAAAGCAAACATGGGAGTGCTCCGCATTTATTAAAGTTGTTGCGGGAGACACGGACGACCCTGCCGGCGGCGGCCGCGCGCGGGCAGCAGCGGGCCGCGGCGTTTCCGAGGAAATGCCGTGGGACCGCCACTGACGGGCGTGCGCAGGCGCCGGAGCAATGTTGCCGGTGTCCGGATCGCGTCTATGGCGCGCCGGGTGCGGAAAACGGAAAGGGAGCGGGCGGTGGAATCAGGACCGGGCGCCGGGGCGCGCAGGGCGCGTGCTGGGCCGGGGATTCCAGGCTGCGGGTTCCGTACGGACCGGGATGTCTATCCGGCCAGTCGGCTCGCAGGGAGATGACGGGTCAGATAGGCATGCCGGAGCCGCGCACAGGGCGCAATCGAGGCTCTGGGTCTAAGGCGCTAGGCATGATTTCTCCTGGGTTGAAAGAAAAGGCGCGATCAGGCCAATGCGGCCTGCGCGCCGAAATGCACGTGACGGACAGCAGGGTTGGCGCTCAGACGGCGCGCTTGCGTCATCAGTTCCGCCCGCAGCTCCGGGGGGCAATTGACGGTGATGCAAGCCGATGCGAGATCCGGCTCCTGGCCTTGATCGATCTGCACTTGCGCGACATCCAGGCCGGCGGCGCTGAAGTCCAGGCAGATCTGCTTGCGCAGGGCGCCGAGCTCACCGCGAGGACAGATCACCGTCAGCCGGGACGTGCCGCGACGGCGGCCCAGGGCGGTGGCACGGTCCACGCCAGCGCGGCGCAGGAACAAGTCGAAGAAACGCATAACGACCTCCATGACAAGAAGGCGGAGCGTGATCGCGAACACGAGCGCAGCCGGACAACGCCCTTGCGGCGGGCACGACGAACGTGCACGAACGCTGGCGCTGCGACTAGCGGCGGTTCTGGCGGTTTATGTCGGGGGGAGTCCCGGCAGACCGAAGGCCTGCACTATGGGCCGGGCTGATGCCTGGCGCTTGGGATACACCGCAACCTGAATGACAGGATGCGGCAGACGGAGTTCTGCGTGGATCCTGTCAGACAGCGACGTCGATGCAAGATCGACAACTTTCGCCGGAATCGGTATTCACGAAGACAACTCCTGGGATGGAAAACACGGCGAGTTTACGCGGGTTTGTACTGATGGACAAGGGTCTGACGCACTTTTGACACACAAATGAAGCAAAGCCGGACAGGCACGGAGCGGCCTGCCCGGCAACTGCGCTCAGGCGTAGAAGTGCCAGCCCAGATAGCCGGCGAACAGCGCATACAGTCCGCCCACCGCCGACAGCGCCGGCACGCTCATGGCCGCGCGGCGGAAGCGCATCCACAACAGGCCGATGGACACCATGGTGAAGAGACCTGCGGCCAGCAGGGGCGCATCCAGCACCCACGGCGTCATGAAGATGCCGAGCGCGCTGGGGATGGTGGCCTGGATCATCATGGCGCCCGAGATGTTGGCGAGCGCCAGACGCTCCTTGCCCTGGCGCACCCAGATCAGCGCGTTCATGATTTCCGGCAATTCGGTAGCCACCGGCGCCAGCAGCAGCGCGGCCACGTGCGGCGACGCGCCCATCGCAATGCCGAGCAGTTCGATCTGGTTCACGAAGACGTGCGACGCGCCGGCGATCACCACCAGCGCCATGATGGTCTGCGTGGCGGCCCAGAACATGGTCGGGTTCTCGTCGCGGGGTCGCAGCTTGAGCGGCTCGAGATCCTCGCAGTCCAGACATTCCTCGTCGTTGCTCAGCTCGCGCTTGATGTAGAGCGCGTAGGTGGCCAGAAACACGAAGCCCAGCCACGGCTTCCAGGCGAAGGCCAGCAGCCCCAGGCCCACCTTGAAGATGAAGATGCCCATGAACCAGGCTTGGTCGCGGGCCAGCCGGCGCTGGTCCGCGTTGATACAGTCTGCCTGCGCGGGTTGGCCGCGGCGCGCGCGCCACAGGGCCAGGCCGACCACGGCGTAGGCCAGCGTGGCCAGCACGAGAGGACCGCCCATTGCGGCGCCGACGCCGATGTCCTTTTGTTCTGGGGTATCGCCGAAGACAACGGCCATGAAGGTGACGGCGCTTTCCGGCAGCGCGGTGCCGAAGGCCGCCAGCACGGTGCCGGTGGCGGTCGCGCCCAACTGGAAGCGATGACCGACCCATTCGACGCCGTTGACGAAGAACTCGCACGCGACGTAGATCACTGCCGCGGACAGGAAGAACAGAAACAGGGTGAGCAACATGGGAACGCGGCCGGACGAGCAGATACCATTGGCGCGACGCAGCGGCTCGCCCGGCCAAGGGTGAACGCTACGCGGCCAAAGGTCTCGCCTGGCTGATCCACGCGGCGGCAAGCCGGACGTGGGTGCCGTCAGCGCCATGGGGTTCTAGCGGCTGCTCCGCAGCACTGAACCACCAAGTCTGTTGACGCTGACTCCTTTAGGGGAAAAGGATGGCTACTCCCCAATGACAGAGCGGCGATTGTAGCAGCGGTTCGCGCGCCGTCCAGTCATCACCGCGCCGTCCTCGCGGATTCGCGCGCCGGGGTGTTGCATTCGCGGGATGGCGGGTAAAGTAGGCCCCATCTTTCGCCCTTGCCGGGGTGCCCGCCCCGACCCGCCCGCCATGAGCCTGCCTCCCGACGACATCGCCCCTTTCGCCGCGCGGCGCCAGCGCCTGATGGAGCGCATGCGCGCAGACGGTGGCGGCATCGCGATCCTGGCGACGGCGCAGGAAGCCATCCGCAACCGCGACGCGGAATACCCCTTCCGGCACGACAGCGACTTTTTTTACCTGACCGGCTTTACCGAACCGGACGCGTGGCTGGTCCTGGTTGCCGGCGCCACGGACCGGGCCGTGCTGTTCTGCCGGCCGCGCCATGTCGAGCATGAACTCTGGGAAGGCAAGCGCTTCGGCCCCGAGGCTGCCGCGGCCTACTTCGGCTTTGACGACGCCCACCCCATCGACGCGCTGGACGAGCTGGTGCCCGCGCTGATGCTGGACCACCCCACGCTGTACGCGCCGCTGGCCGGCGACAAGCGCACGGATGGCCGCCTGCGCCGCTGGCTGGCCGCGGCACAGGAAAAGAGCCGCGGCGGGCACACGCCACCGACGCGGCAGCAGGACGTGCGTCCGCTGTTGGCCGACATGCGGCTGATCAAGGACGCCTCGGAGATCGCGGCGATGCGGCGCGCGGCCAAGATATCGGCGGGCGCGCACGCGCGGGCCATGCGCGTTGCGCGGCCGGGCATGCGCGAATACGAAATCGAAGCCGAGCTGCTCTATGAATTCCGCCGGCATGGCGCGCAGTCGGTGGCGTACAACAGCATCGTCGCCGCCGGGGCCAACGCCTGTGTGCTGCACTATCCGGCCGGCGAGGCGGTGCTGCGCGACGGCGATCTGGTGCTGGTCGATGCGGGCTGCGAGGTCGACAGCTACGCCAGCGACATCACACGCACGTTTCCAGCGAACGGCCGCTACAGCGGCCCGCAACGCGCGCTGTACGACCTGACGGTGGCGGCGCAGGATGCTGCGGCCCAGGCGACCGCGCCGGGCCGCACCTTCAACGACGCGCACGAGGCCGCCCTGCGCGTCCTGGCGCAAGGCATGCTCGATCTGAAACTGTTGAAGGGGTCGCTGGACGGCGTGCTGGAATCGGGCGACTACAGCCGCTTCTACATGCACCGGACCGGCCACTGGCTGGGGCTGGACGTCCACGACGTGGGCGACTACCGCCAGCCGGGCACGGCAACCGGCGCGGAGCGGCCGTGGCGCACGCTGGAAACCGGGATGATGCTGACGATCGAGCCGGGCATCTATGTGCGCCCGGCGGACGACGTGCCCGAGGTCTACTGGAATATCGGCATCCGCACCGAGGACGACGCGCTGGTCACGGACGAGGGCTGCGAACTGATTACCCGAGGCGTCCCGGTGCAGGCCACCGAGATCGAGGCGCTGATGCGCGAATAGCGCGGCGGAGCAAAAGACTTACAGCACGTAGCCGTCGAGCCAGCCCATGGCCACCCACACGTAGACCACGACCATGGCGATAGCGAACATGGTGACGATGGCGCCGACCAGGCAGGCCAGGATCGCCACCAGCACCGGGCCCCAACCTGTCGACGACACCTTGTCCAAGCCCGGATTGCAGAGCCGATCGAATTTCTCGTCCGGCATCAGCGAGTAGACGGCGCTTTCGATGAAGCCGTCGATCATCGGGATGAAGAGCAGGAAGAACGCGGGGTTGTCGTACCAGACCGGGTAGAAGCGGAATGCGCAGAACAGGCACACGGCGGCGAACGCGGTGACCAGCCACGCGTGGCGCCGGCCCAGATACCACCAATGCGCCCCGAAGGCGCCAAGCAGGCAGGCCAGCAGCCCCACCACAACCTTGCTGCGGGGGCGGCGGGCGGATACGGCGGAAAGCGAAGAGGAAGCCTGAGCCTGCGTCATGTCAATCAACCGGTAAGGGAGCCGTGGCGCCGGGCTGCGGCGGCTGCCGCGATTGTAGTGGACGAGTAAAATCCGGGCATGACTTCCTCCGCCTACGACATTGCGATTCTTGGCGCCGGCCCCGTGGGCCGCGTATTGGCCCTGATGCTGGCGCGCGTGGCGCCCGATCCGGCGCGCATCGCCCTGCTCGCGGGCAGCGCACCGGTCCCCGTCACGCCGGCCGCGGCCATCCCGGCCGCAGATCCGCGCGTGCTCGCCATGAACCACGGCAGCCGGGTGCTGCTGGAGTCGCTGCATGCCTGGCCCGAACGCTCGGCCGACATCCGCAACATCCATGTGTCGCAGCGCGGCCGGTTGGGCCGCACGCTGATCCAGCACACCGATTTCAACGTGCCCCAACTGGGCAGCGTGGTGGCCTATTCCGGGCTGTACGCCAAGCTGGACGAATGCGTCGCGGCGTCCGGCGTCACCGTGCTGGCCGGTCCGCCGGCGCAGATCGGCCTCCAGGATGCCGACGGCGTGCGCATCCAGCAGGGCGAAACACAAATCCTTTGCGGCGTTGCGGTGCAATCCGACGGCGCCGGCGCCACGGATGTGCGGCGCGACTACGACCAGCACGCCGTGCTGACCACCGCGCAGGCCACCCTGCCCCGGCGCGGCTGGGCCTGGGAACGGTTCACGTCCGAGGGCCCGCTGGCGCTGCTGCCGCACCCGCAGACGCCGGACGCCTATTCGGTCGTCTGGTGCAGCGCGCCGGACCGCGCGGCCGAATTGGCGGCGCTGGATAACGCCGCGTTTTCCCACGCACTGACGCAGGCCTTCGGCGAACGCCTGGGCCGTCTGTCCAGCCATGCGCCCCGCCACGTTTTCCCGCTGGCGCTGTCCGCCCGCCGCGCACAGGTGCACGGCCGCGTGGCGGCCATCGGCAACGCGGCCCAGACCTTGCACCCGGTGGCGGGGCAGGGTTTGAACCTGGGCCTGCGCGACGCGGCGCGGCTGGCGCAGACCCTGGCGGGCTGGCTGGCGAGTCGCGCTGCCAACGCCGGCTCAAACCCCGGCCCCGCGCTCGCCGAATTCGCCAGCGCGCGCCATCTGGATCGTTTCATCACCGCCGGGCTCACCGATTTCATGCCGCGCATCTTCGCCACCGGCCTCGCGCCCGTCGAACACGCCTGCGGCGCCGCGCTCTTGGGGATGGACCTTGCCTCCCCGCTGCGCGCCCCGCTCGCGCAGCACCTGCTGCAGGGATTCCGCGCCTGACCTCCCTTCGATCCGGCCCCGCATAGGGGCTGGATCGCCCTCTTTTCTTCCCTGTTTGTTACCAGGCCCTCGCGCCCCAAAAATGGGGGTTCGATCGAGCCGGTTAAAATGTGAGCATGCGCATAGGCCAGTGGACCCTTCCCAACAACGTTCTTGTCGCGCCCATGGCGGGCGTGACGGATCGTCCTTTCCGCCAGCTTTGCAAGAAGCTGGGGGCGGGTTACGCGGTGTCCGAGATGGCCGCCAGCAACCCGAAACTCTGGGACAGCGTCAAGACCTCGCGCCGCCTGAACCACGATGGCGAGATCGCCCCGATTTCCGTGCAGATCGCCGGGGCGGACCCCGCCATGATGGCTGAGGCGGCCGTCTTCAACGCCAACAAGGGCGCCCGGATCATCGACATCAACATGGGATGTCCGGTCAAGAAGGTGTGCAATGTGGCGTCGGGATCGGCGCTGTTGCGCCATGAAGACCTGATCGTCCGCATCCTGGACGCGGTGGTCGCCGCCTGCGCGCCACTTGGCGTGCCCGTCACCCTGAAGACCCGCACCGGGTGGGATCGCAACAGCCGCAATGCATTGCGCGTCGCGAAGCTGGCCGAAAACGCCGGCATTGCCGCCCTCACGCTGCACGGCCGCACGCGGGCCGACCTCTATACGGGCGAGGCGGAATATGACACCATCCGCGCCGTCAAGGCCGAAATCGGCATCCCCGTGATTGCGAACGGAGATATCGACTCGCCCGCCAAAGCCCGGCATGTCCTGGATTACACTGGCGCCGACGCGGTCATGATTGGCCGGGCGGCCCAGGGCCGTCCGTGGATCTTCCGCGAAATCGACCACTACCTGCGCACGGGCGAAACACTGGCCCCTCCCTCTTATAGGGAAATGCGCGAGCTGCTGCTCGAACATCTCGACGACCACTACCGTTTCTATGGCGAGCACACCGGCGTTCGCACCGCGCGCAAGCACATAGGCTGGTATGTGGACGGCCTGCCGGGCGCGGATTCGTTCTGCGCCGGCATGAACCTGATCGACAACACCCGCGACCAATGGCGGGCGGTGGCGGACTGGTTCGACACGCTATCACGCGACGGCGCCCCTACCCCGGCGCCGGCCGCAGAAGCCCTATTGGCGGCATGACCGCCTAAACACCAACATAAAAATATCTGTACTCAAATGAGCAAGAAAGATGTCCTGGAAGAATGCGTGCGCGCCAGCCTGGAGCGCTATTTCGAAGACTTGGGCGAGTCCGAGCCCCACGATATGTGGGACATGGTCATGCGCTGCGTGGAGCGCCCGGTGCTTGAAGTAGCGTTGGAGCGGTCGGGCGGCAACCAGTCCCGGGCGTCCGAGATGCTGGGCATCACCCGCAACACCCTGCGCAAGAAGTTGCTGGCGCACAATATCCAGGTTTAGCTTTCCCCCGCGCGGGCGGCGCATGCTTGGCGCCGCCGCCCCCTCCAGATTTCCCATCCGACCAGAACGAGAAAGGCGTCTCCGCCCCACTCCGTCCCATCATGAAAATCGAAACCGCCCTGCTTTCGGTGTCCGACAAGACCGGCATCGTTGAATTTGCCCGCGCCCTGGCCGCGCGTGGCGTGCGCCTGCTGTCGACCGGCGGCACCGCCAAGCTGCTTGCCGATTCCGGCCTGACCGTCACCGAAGTGGCAGCCCACACCGGCTCGCCCGAGATCCTGGACGGCCGCGTGAAGACGCTGCACCCGAAGATCCACGGCGGCCTGCTGGCCCGCCGCGACAGCGCCGAGCACATGGATACGATCAAGGCGGCCGGCATCGATCGCATCGACATGCTGGTGGTCAACCTGTACCCGTTCCGTGAGACGGTCGCCAAGCCCGACTGCACGTTTGCCGACGCCGTCGAGAACATCGACATCGGCGGCCCTGCCATGCTGCGCGCTGCCGCCAAGAACCACGGCACCGAAGCCGGCGGCGTGACGGTCGTGATCGACCCGGTCGACTACTCGCGCGTCCTGGCCGAAATGGACAAGGGCGGCTCGACCTCCTACGGCCTGCGCCTGGCGCTGGCCGCCAAGGTCTACGCACACACGGCCTCGTATGACGGCGCCATCGCCGCCTACCTGACCAGCCTGACCGAAGCCGAACCCGTGCAGGAAGCCGTGCCCGCCCGCAACGAATGGCCCGGCACGCTGACGCTGCAGGTCAAGCAGGAACAAGCCCTGCGCTACGGCGAAAACCCGCATCAAAGCGCCGCTTTCTACGTGGACGCGCAGCGTCCGGCGGGCCTGCTGGGCAGCTACCGCCAGCTGCAGGGCAAGGAACTGTCCTACAACAACATCGCCGACGCCGACGCGGCGTGGGAATGCGCGCGCAGCTTCGAGGCGCCCGCCTGCGTCATCGTCAAGCACGCCAATCCGTGCGGCGTGGCCGTGGCCACCGACACGCTGGGCGCGTACCAGCAAGCCTTCAAGACCGACCCGACGTCGGCCTTTGGCGGCATCATCGCCTTCAACCGCCCGGTTGACGCCGCGACCGCCGAAGCCGTCAGCGCGCAATTCCTGGAAGTGCTGCTGGCCCCTGCCTACGACGGCGCCGCGCTGGCCATCCTGGCCGCCAAGAAGAACGTGCGCGTGCTGGAAGTGCCGATGGGCACGGGCCAGAACGCCTTCGACATCAAGCGCGTGGGCGGCGGCTGGCTGGTGCAGACGCCGGACGCCTATAACGTGCCGCGTGACGCCCTGAACGTTGTCACCAAGCGCCAGCCCACCGAACAGGAAATGAACGACCTGTCGTTCGCCTGGAAGGTCGCCAAGTACGTCAAGTCCAACGCCATCGTGTTCGTGGGCGGCGGCATGACGCTGGGCGTGGGCGCCGGCCAGATGAGCCGCATCGACTCGGCGCGCATCGCCTCCATCAAGGCGGAAAACGCCGGCCTGACCTTGAAGGGCTCGGCCGTGGCGTCCGACGCGTTCTTCCCGTTCCGCGACGGCCTGGACGTCGTGGTGGCGGCGGGGGCGACCTGCGTGATCCAGCCGGGCGGCAGCGTGCGCGATGACGAAGTCATCGCCGCCGCCGACGAGCACGGCATCGCCATGGTGCTGACCGGCACCCGCCACTTCCGCCACTGATGCGCGTCCTCGGCATCGATCCCGGCCTGCGCCGCACCGGCTTCGGTGTGATCGATGCCGAAGGCTCGCGGCTGCGTTACGTGGCCAGCGGGACCATCGTGGTCCCGCCGGCGCTGACGCTGTCCGAACGCCTGAAGGTCATCCTGGACAATCTGCGCCAGGTGGCCCGCGACACGCAACCCGACGTGGCCGCGCTGGAAATCGTCTTCCTGAACACCAATCCCGCTTCCACCCTGCTGCTCGGGCAGGCGCGCGGCGCGGCGCTGTGCGCGCTGGCCGACAGTTCGCTCGACGTGCACGAATACACCGCCCTGCAGATCAAGAAAGCCGTGGTCGGCACCGGCCGCGCGGCGAAAGAGCAGGTGCAGATGATGGTGCAGCACCTCTTGGCGCTGGACGGCGTGCCCGCCCCCGACTCGGCCGACGCGCTGGCCTGCGCGATCTGCCACGCGCACGTGGGTCCGCTGCAGGACAAGCTGGAACGCCTGGGCAGCGCGCTGCGCATGGGCGGCAAGACCCGCATCCGCAACGGCCGGCTGATCGGCTGATCCCCGCTTTCCCTTTTTCGCTGCGTCACATCACGCCTACGCGGCCCCGCCCGCTCGCGCGCCCGCACGTATAGAATCCCCGCATCTGCCGCGCATTGCGCGGCTCCACCATTGCCAGGCCTCTCACCATGATCGGAAGAATCACCGGAACCCTGATCGAAAAACTGCCCCCCACGATCTGCGTGGATGTGGGCGGGATCGGGTACGACATCGACGTGCCCATGAGCACGCTGTATTCGCTGCCCGACACGGGCGCGCGCGTCACGCTCTACACGCACCTGACCGTGCGCGAAGACGCGCACATCCTGTATGGCTTTGCGTCGGCGGGCGAGCGCAGCGCGTTCCGCGAGCTCATCAAGGTCAGCGGGATCGGGGCGCGAACCGCGCTGTCGGTGCTGTCGGGTTTGTCGGTCTCGGATCTGGCGCAGGCCATCACGCTGCAGGAGTCGGGCCGCCTGACCCGCGTGCCGGGTATCGGCAAGAAGACCGCGGAACGCCTGCTGCTGGAGATGCGCGGCAAGCTGGGCGCGGACATCGGCGCCGCGGCGCACGTCACGCACGACAACCAGTCCGACATCCTGAATGCCCTGCTGGCGCTGGGCTACTCCGAGAAGGAATCGCTGTCGGCGCTGAAGACGCTGCCCGAGGGCGTGGGCGTGTCCGACGGCATCAAGCAGGCGCTGAAGGCGCTGGTGCGCTGAGTAATCGCGCTAGGCCGTCTTGCCGTGCTGCAGGTAGCGCGGCGCCACGGCTTCCAGCCCCGTGGGCACCACATGCAGCTCGGGGGCGATCGGCCCGCCGCATACGTTGTCGCGGCGCAGGGAATCCAGATTGTCGCGCGACATCAGCGGCGTGCCCGGCATGCATTCGAACAGCCGGGCCTGCATGCGACCCACCCCCATCGGGATGCTGATGACGGGACGCGGATGGCCGCTCCAGGCGGCGCACAGCCGCGCGATCTCGCCCAGCGTGTAGACCTGCGGTCCACCCAGTTCGTAGGTCTTGCCGCAGGTATGCGAGTCGGCCAGCGCCGTCGTCATGGCGGTCACCACGTCGCCCACATAGATGGGCTGCATGCGCGCGTTGGCGCCAGCCAGCGGCAATACCGGCAGCCAGCGCGCCAGCGACGCGAACATATTGGTGAAGTTGTCGTCGGGGCCGAAAAGCACCGACGGGCGGAAGATGGTCCAGCCGATATCGCCGCGGTCTTGGTAGGCCGCCTTGATGGCGGCCTCGCCGTCGCCCTTGGAGCGCTGGTACATGCTGTCGCCGCTGGAATCGGCGCCCAGCGCGCTGACGTGCAGCAGGCGACGCACGCCGTGGCGCACGCAGGCCTGCGCAATGCGCTGCGGCAGATGCACGTGGGCCCGCGCGAAGTCCGACCCATATGGCCGGCCCAGATTGCCATGCAGGATGCCCACCAGATTCACGACGGCATCGCAGCCCCGGACCATGCCGTCGAGCGCGGCGTCATCATGGATGTCCGCCTGAAGCAGCGTGACGGTGGGAAGTAATTGCAGGTCGCGTCCGCGTGCAATGAGCCGCGTGGGCACGACGATCTGATGCGGGTCCGCGCAAAGCCGTGCTACCAAGTGGCGGCCGATGAAGCCCGTGCCGCCAATGACAAGGATACGCATGGCGTAGCCTCCGGTTCGTCAGGATCGAGGTTCGATTCTGCCTTGCCAGGTCGGCAGGCGCAAGCGCGCGCAGGGCGCACGCCGCGCGCGCCGCTTGATGCGCGTCAGCCCGCCAGCAGCCGGGCGTAGGCCGGAAGGTCGACGTTGCCGCCGCTGATGATGACGCCGACCCGGGCCCCGCGCACCGGCACCACGTTCTGCATGACGGCCGCCGCGGCCAGGCAGCCCGTGGGTTCCACGACCATCTTCATGCGCTCGGCAAAGAACTTCATGGTCGTGACGAGCTGTTCATCCGTCACCGTGACGATGTCGCGCACGTACTTCTGGATGAGGGGGAACGTGATGTTGCCCAGGTGCGTGGTGGCGGCGCCATCGGCCAGCGTCTTGGGCGCGGGGATTCGGACGATTTCACCCTTGCGCAAGGACTGCTGCCCGTCGTTGCCGGCTTCGGGCTCGACGCCGTACACCAGGCAGCGCGGGCTGAGCGCGAAGGCGGACAGGGCCGAGCCCGACAGCAGGCCGCCGCCGCCCAGGCACACGAACAGGTAGTCCAGTTCGCCGACTTCCTCGAACAGCTCCTTGGCGGCGGTGCCCTGCCCCGCGATCACGTCCTCGTGGTCGTACGGCGGGATCAGCGTAGCGCCGGTTTCGGCCTGGATGCGGCGGGCGATGGTCTCGCGGTCTTCGGTGTAGCGGTCGTACGTGACGATCTTGCCGCCGTAGCCTTCCGTGGCCGCGCGCTTGGCCGCGGGCGCGTCCAGCGGCATGATGATCGTGGCCTGAACGCCTTGCAGCTTCGAGGCCAGCGCGATGGCCTGCGCGTGATTGCCCGACGAGAACGTCACCACGCCGGCGGCACGCTGCTCGGGCGTGAGGCGCGCGATGGCGTTGTAGCCGCCCCGGAACTTGAACGCGCCCATGCGCTGGAAATTCTCGCACTTGAAGAACAGCGACGCGCCGGCGATGGCATCGGCGGTGGCCGAGGTCAGGACGGGCGTGCGGTGTGCGTTGCCGGCCAGGCGCTCGCTGGCGCGCACGACGTCATCATAGGAGGGCAATTCGGGCTGCATGGAATAAGGTCCTTAGATCGCGAGGGGGAAACGAAACCCTCGGATCATAAACCCGTCGCGCGGTTTGCGCGCCGCCCGTTGGCATGACGGCGCGTGGCGCGGATTATTTGCCGAAGAGGTCGCCGCTGCCGCCGGTGGCGGTGCCCGCAGGCGGCGCCAGGCCCAGGTGGCGCCAGGTGGTCAGCGTGGCGGTGCGCCCGCGCGGCGTGCGTTGCAGGTAGCCGTGCTGGATGAGATACGGCTCGATGACGTCCTCGATCGTGTCGCGCTCTTCGCCGATGGCCGCGGCCAGGCTGTCCACGCCGACCGGGCCGCCATCGAACTTGTGGACGATGGCTTCGAGCAGCTTCCTGTCCATCAGGTCCAGCCCTTGCGGATCGACTTCCAGCATGGCAAGCGCGCGGCCCGCGACGTCGGCGTCGATCGTGCCGCCCGCCTTGACCTCGGCGTAGTCGCGCACCCGGCGCAGTAGACGGTTGGCGATACGCGGCGTGCCGCGCGCGCGCCGCGCCACCTCGGCTGCGCCGTCCGGCGTGATGACGGCATTGAGCAAGCCAGCGCTGCGCGTCACGATGTGGCCGAGATCGGCAGCGTTGTAGAACTCGAGCCGCGAGACTATGCCGAAGCGGTCGCGCAGCGGATTGGTCAGCATGCCGGCGCGCGTCGTGGCGCCTACCAGCGTGAAGGGCTGCAGATCCAGCTTCACGCTGCGCGCGGCCGGGCCTTCGCCGATCAGGATGTCGATCTGGAAGTCTTCCAGCGCCGGGTAGAGGATTTCCTCGACGACGGGCGACAGGCGATGGATTTCGTCGATGAAGAGGACGTCGTTCTTTTCCAGGTTGGTCAGCAACGCGGCCAGGTCGCCCGGGCGTTCGAGGACCGGGCCTGAGGTCTGGCGCAACTGCACGCCCATTTCGTGGGCGATGATGTGCGCGAGCGTGGTCTTGCCCAGGCCCGGCGGGCCGAAGAGCAGGACGTGATCCAGGGCCTCGCCGCGCTTTTTGGCCGCTGCGATGAAGATCTCGAGCTGTTCGCGGGCGCGCTGCTGCCCGACGTACTCCTGTAACGCCTTGGGCCGCAACGCGCGTTCGATCGACTCCTCGTTGGGCGACACCGGCTGCGGCGCCACGATGCGAGGGGCGTCGGGACGGGAGGAAAGCGAATCGGACTGGATGGCCATGGTGCGGGGTACGGGCAAAGGACGAAGCAGGATGAATCGTACCGTAGCGCGGCCCGCCCCGGGGCCGCCCCGAGGACACGTCGGGCAGGCGGCCTGCGATCAGGCGGCCTGCGATCAGGCGGCCTGCGATCAGGCGGCCTGCGGTCAGGCAGCCTGGGACAGCGGCAGGCGCACGCGCACGCACAGGCCGCCGGATTCGGCCTCGCGCAGTTCGAGCGATCCGCCGTGCGCCCGCGCGATGGCCTCGGCCAGGGCCAGGCCCAGGCCCACGCTGCCCGTGCGGGTGCGCGCGTCGTCCAGCCGGCTGAACGGCCGCAAGGCCTCCAGGCGGCGTTCGGGTACGATGCCCGGGCCGTGGTCGGCCACGTCCAGCACCGCGTGCCCTTCTTCGCGGCGCAGCGCGATGTCCACCGGCGGCGCGCCGTGGTTCAGCGCGTTGCCGATCAGGTTGTCCAGCAGACGGCCCAACGCCACGGCGTCGGCCTGCACCACCGCCCCACTGGCATCCTGGGCGGTGTCCAGGCCGATGGCGGTGCCGGCGCCCTGCCAGGCGCCCACGCGCTCGGTCAGCCATTCGGCCAGCACGATGGGCGCATAGCGGTAGGCCGCCGGATCGGTGCCTCGCACGAAGCCGATGAACTGATCCACCATGTGCTGCATGTCGCGCAGGTCGGTGCGCAGGCCTTCCTTCAGCGTGGAATCGTCGGCCATTTCAACGCGCAGCCACATGCGCGACAGCGGCCCCTTCAAGTCATGCGGCAGGCCGGAAAGCAGGGTGCGCCGCACCGAGTCGGATTCGGACAACGCATCCAGCATGGCGTTGAAGCGTTCGCCCAGCACGCGGGTTTCATGTGGCCCCGATGGCTCCACGCGCTGCGGCTGGCCGGCGGCCAACTGGTCCGCGGCATCGGCAAGGCGCGTGATCGGCCGCGTGATGTGCCACGAAAAGCCCACGGCCAGGAGCAGCAGGAGGCCCAGACCGCCCAGCCAGGCGGCGATGAAGGGCGTAGCCACGGGCGGGTCCAGCCGTTCCAGCGGAATGACCAGCCACTCGCGCAGCCGCGGTGCGTCTTCGGTGGCCGGGTTGGGCGCCAGCGAAATGAAGATTTCCGGCGTGGGGCCGCGCGACAACGCCACGCGCGTGCCGTCGTTCAGGCGTTCGTTGAGCTGCTGGACCAGCACGCGCAGATCGCGGCGGATGTCGTCGGGCTCGGGCTTGTAGCGGCGGTTGGACTCCTCGCGGTCGCGGGCGCCATCGCCGGTGCGCTGCGCGTCGCCGCGCCCGTCGGCCTGGGCGGCGTGCGTGTCGCGCTCGTCGTCGCGGACTTCGGGCGGCGGGGGCGGCGGCGGCCCGTGAAATTGGGCATCCTGGGAGGACGGCGGCGGCGGAGGCGGCGGGCGCGGCGCGGCGCGTGGCGGTGGCGGACGGCGGCCGTTGAAGCGCTGCAGCTTGGCTTCGGCGGGCAGCACACGCGACCACAACCGCCACTGGTTCTGCGACGCGGCCCGCACGAAATCGGCGCGGTCTTCGGCCGGCACCTGGGACACGGCGGCCCGCAGCGTGCGGATGGTGGTGACGATGTAGCCGATGGCCACGTCTTCCATGAACTTGTGCCGGAAGTAGGACACGGTCACCAACGTGGCGGCCTGCGTCAGCAGGACGGATCCCAGGATCAGCAGGATCAGCCGTGCCCGCAGCGAGCGGGGCACCAGAATGCCGGGGGAAAAGCGCATCAGGGCGAGAACCGGTAGCCGATGCCCCAGACGGTCTGAATCCAGCGCGGCTGCTTGGGATCGTCTTCGATGACGCGGCGCAGGCGCAGGATTGCGATGTCGATCGCGCGGTCGTTGCGCTCGCCGGCGTCGTCGTCGCGGGCCAGCGCCAGCAGGCGTTCGCGCGACAGCGGCTTGCCGGCGTTGCGCACCAGGGCTTCAAGCAGGTTGATCTCGCCGCCCGTCAGCTTGACGACGGTGCCGTCGCGGGACAGCTGACGCGTGGACGGATCGAACACGAATGGTCCGAACGAGACCGGCGCGTCCTTGGTGAGCGCGGACGGGCCGCGCTTGCGGCGCAGCACGGCCTCGATGCGGGCCAGCAGTTCGCGGGGATCGAAGGGCTTGCCGACGTAGTCGTCGGCGCCGGCCTCCAGGCCGATGATGCGGTCCACGGCTTCGTCGCGCGCGGTCAGCAGGATGACGGGAATGTCCTCGCCCTGCTCGCGCAGGCGGCGGCAGGCATCGGCGCCGTCGCCGCCGGGCAGCATGCGGTCGAGCACCAGCAGATCGGGCGCGTAACGGGTAATGCGCGAGGAAAGGTCGGTCGCGTCCGGGGCAAGCAAAGTGTCGTAGCCATGCCGGTTCAGGTAGTCGGCCAGCAATTGGCGCAGCGCCGGATCGTCGTCGACGACCAGCAGCTTGGTGTGGGAATTGTCCATGGGCGTCATAGTGCGGCGCGTCGCCGTCGCCCGCAAGGGGCGGGAAATCATCTGAAATATACCCGTTGCACGATGTACGGATGATGTGTCGGGCTTTTTGCAACGGGGGTCCCCTCGCCCCCGAACTGGCCCTAGAATGTCGCTTCGCCTGCCGCCCTTCGTGGACTTTCCTAAAGATCGTTTACAGATGCCCGGCAGGGTGCTCCCTACACTGTCCCCATGGCCGCCACAGCTAACCCCTGGCGCAGAGGGCTGTTGCACGCGGCGCTGACGGCGGGCCTGGCCTGGCCGCTGGCGCCCGCTTTTGGTGACGAGCCCGACGTGTCCCCTTTTACTTGGACGCCGCCCCCGGCGGGCGACGTCACGCGCGTGGCGCGCGGCATCGGCGTGCTCTCGCCGGTTCAGTCGCTGCCGGTGCGCCCCGCCCCGTCGCTGGAAGATCGGGCCGTGCCGCTGGATCCGACGCCGTGCGACCTGCACGCGACGGAACCCGGCATGGACACCACGGTGCGCGATGGCGCTGACGACCCGGCCGAAGGCTTCATCCCCGGCACCGGCATGGGCCTGACGGGCAACGCGCCGACGGTCCCGCTGTCCTGCGATCCCCTGGCAACGCCGGCTTCCGCCGTCGACATCCCCCCGGACTACTCGTTTGCATTGGAAGACGGCGATCTCCCGAAAATACCCGTGGTGGTGATTTCCGGGGTTTCCCGCCCCTCGCGCCCCTGGTTCTCGTCCGTCGGCGGACTGGATGGCCTGCGCTATGGCGGCAGCCGCAACTGGGTCTACAACAACACCGTCGGCCCTTCTCTCACCGTGGGCAACGTCAATCCGAATGCGCCCGCGTGGGGCAGCGGCGCGCCGGTGGGCGGACTGCAGATCGCCAACTGGGGCGGCAGCGGCGCCACGTTGCCCGAGGGCAGCTTCGGCTACTCGTCATCGGTGGGCAAACTGAACCTGATGGACCCAGCCGCCAAGTCCGGCGCCGTGGACTACGGCGCGTCCGTCGGCAGCGGCAGCGTGCGCTACGGGCTGACGCCCGTGGTGACGGTCGAAGGCCAGATGCAGAGCGCCCCGTCCCTGACCACCCGCGGCGTAGGCACCACGTACAACGCCGGCGAATTCGGCACCTTCCGGGCCGGCGCCACCCAAAGCACCTTCGATGCGGCCAGCGGCTACCGCTACCGCTTCGGCTACAGCATCGACGTGGCCGACACGGTGACGCTGGGCTACACCAACGAGCAGATCGGCGCAGGCTACGGCGACCTGTCCACCTATTCCGACGGCGTCGCGTCCACGGCCCAGACGCGCAACACCGTATCGGCGGGCGTCCCGTTGTCCGGCTGGGGCACGCTGAGCGGCACGTATTCCGGGCTGCGCGAAGGCTCGGTCCTGGCCGAACAGCGCGTGGGCCTGTCCCACAGCATGTTCGTGGCTCCGAAGGTCAAGCTGGCCGTCGGCGCCGACCGCGACATCGTGACGGGCGACTACGGCTGGCGCGCCAACCTGAGCATGCCGGTCGACACCTTCATGCGCGGCACCTGGCTCAGCTGGTAAGTGCCGGATAGCGTGGCCAAAATCTCCCTCCGGAACGGGCGGCCGGGATTTGGGGCTTAAAATCGCTGCCATGATGCTTCCGGCCTACCCCCATGTCTGACGCGCGCGCCCTCGGCGTGTTGCAGCGCGTTTTCGGTTACGAATCCTTCCGCGGCGACCAGCAAGCCATTGTCGAACAGGTGATCGGCGGCGGCGACGCGCTCGTTCTCATGCCCACGGGCGGCGGCAAGTCGCTCTGCTACCAGATTCCCTCGTTGGTGCGCGAAGGCACCGGCATCGTCGTCTCGCCCCTGATCGCGCTGATGCAGGACCAGGTCGACGCGCTGACCGAACTGGGCGTGCGCGCGGCGTTCCTGAATTCCACGCAGGATTGGCGGGTGGCGCGCGAAGTTGAACAGGCCTTTCTGGATGGCGAGCTCGACCTGCTCTACGTCGCCCCCGAGCGCCTGCTGACCGACCGCTGCCTGCAATTGCTGGACCGCGGCCGCATCGCCCTGTTCGCCATCGACGAAGCGCACTGCGTGTCGCAATGGGGTCATGACTTCCGGCCCGAATACCTGGGCCTGTCCATGCTCCACGAGCGCTGGCCCGACGTGCCGCGCATCGCGCTCACGGCCACCGCCACCGCCGTCACCCGCACCGAGATCGCGCAGCGCCTGTCCCTGGATGAAGCGCGCCATTTCGTCTCGAGCTTCGACCGTCCCAACATCCGCTACCGCATCGTCGAAAAGAACGAGGTGCGCAAGCAGTTGCTGGACATGATCCGCACCGAGCACGAAGGCGAATCCGGCGTGGTGTACTGCCTGTCGCGCGCCCGGGTCGAAGAAACAGCCGAATTCCTGTGCAATCAGGGCATCGATGCGATGCCGTACCACGCGGGCCTCAGCCCCCAGATCCGGGCGGCCAACCAATCGCGCTTCCTGCGCGAGGACGGCGTGGTCATGGTTGCCACCATTGCGTTCGGCATGGGCATCGACAAGCCTGACGTGCGCTTCGTGGCGCACATCGACCTGCCCAAATCCGTCGAAGGCTACTACCAGGAAACCGGCCGCGCCGGCCGCGATGGCTTGCCCGCCACCGCCTGGCTGGCCTATGGCCTGCAAGACGTGGTGCAGCAGCGCCGCATGATCGACGAATCGCCCGGCGACGAGTCCTATCGCCGGCGCCTGGGCCAGCAGCTCGACGCCATGCTGGGCCTGTGCGAAACGGTGGAATGCCGGCGCGTGCGTCTGCTGGCTTACTTTGGGCAGCAGATCACCGCCTGCGGCAATTGCGACGTCTGTCTGGATCCGCCGCAGGCGTGGGACGGCACGGTGGCGGCGCAGAAGGTGCTGTCAGCCGTGTACCGGCTCTGGAAAGAACGCGGCCAGCGCTACGGCGCCGGCCACATCATCGACATCCTGCGCGGCAAGGTCACCGACCGCACCAAGCAGCATGGCCACGAGTCGCTCAGCGTGTTCGGCGTGGGCGCCGACCTCTCCGACACCGCGTGGCGTGGTGTGCTGCGCCAGCTGTTGGCGCAGGGCCTGCTGACCGTGGACAACGAAGGCTTCGGCACGCTGGCCCTGACCGAAGGCAGCCGCGCGGTGCTCAAGGGCGAGCACCAGCTCATGCTGCGGCGCGAATCCGAAAAGAAGCCGCGTTCCGGCAAGACGGGCAGCGGACGGCCCAAGGCGGCGGCGATCGACCTGCCGGCCGAACTGCAGCCGGTGTTCGAGGCACTGCGCGCCTGGCGCGGCGAAGTCGCCAAGAGCCACGGCGTGCCTGCCTACGTGATCTTCCACGACGCCACGCTGCGCGAGATCGCGCTGGCGCAGCCCGAGTCCATGGACGAACTGAGCCACATCAACGGCGTGGGGGCCCGCAAGCTGGAAGCCTACGGCGAAGAAATCCTGCAGCGGGTGGCGCGGCCGGTGCTGTAGCGCCCGGGTAGCGCCCGAGGCCGGGCTGAATGCCTGTCCGGCAATCCGCCCTGCGTCGAATCGCTTAGTACAACAGCAGCGGCTCAATACGACGGCGGCGGCAGCAGCGGCACGGGGCGGCGCTCCTTGCCGAAGACCGACCGGTACGCCAGGATGTTGAACACCAGCACCATCGGAATCCCCACGACGGCGCCCGCCATCACGAGCCGCATCGAGCCCAGCGCGCCCGCGCCGTCCCACAGCGTCATGTCGTCCAGGATCAGGTACGGGAACAGGCTGTACGCCAGCCCGCTCAGCATCAGCAGGAACAGCGCCACCGTCAGCACGAAAGGCAGCCAGCTGAAGCGGTCGGCGCGGCCCGGCAGCCGCGCCAGCAGCATTTCCGCGGCCACGAAGCCGGCCAGCATCAGCACCCACACCGACGCCGCAAGGCTCAGGTGGGCAATGTTGCTCCACTTGTAGAAGATGCCGGCGTTGGCCAGGCCCAGCGTGACCGCGATCGACACCATGCCCACGGCCGTCCAGCGGATGGCGTGGCGCGCCCAGTTGGCCGCGCGGCGCTGCAGGTCGCCCTCGACACGCATGACCAGCCACGACGCGCCCAGCAACACGTACGCGGCCACCGCACACAGGCCCACGAACATCGCAAACCAGCCATAACCCGCGTCGGACTGGTAGCCCGTGGCGATGCGGCCAAGCAGCGTGCCCTGGCCGAACGCGGTGATGACCGAGCCGATCCAGAATGCGAAGATCCAGCGCGGCTTCATTTCGTTGCGGGCGCGGATGCGGAATTCGAAGGCGACGCTGCGCAGCACCACGCCCAGCACCATGAACGTCAGCGGCCCATAAAGTTTGCCCAGCACGGCGCCCCAGGCGAACGGGAAAGCCGCCGCAAACAGCCCCATGCCCAGCAGCAGCCAGAACTCGTTGGCGTCGCGCCACGGGCTGAGCAGGCTCATCATGCGGCCACGCTCGTGTTCCGGCGCGATCTGCAGCAGGATGCCCACGCCGAGGTCGAAGCCGTCCAGGACCATGCCCGCGGCAATCACGACAAACAGCAGCGCCATGAAGGCGAGCGGCATCCAGAACGAAGGATCGTCGGGGCTCAGGCCTTGCGACGCAGCCAGCATGGCGATCATGGCGCACCTCCGCTCAGCTTGCGCACAGGCACGACGCCGTAGCGCGCCGCATGGAACAGCATGCCGGCGAACGCGGCCAGCAGCAGCGCGTACAGCAGTCCGTAGCCGGCCAGCCCGTACAGCACGGTGCTGGAGGGCACGGAACCCAGGACCTCGGACTGCGTAACGGTGCCGTTCACGACAAAAGGCTGCAGCCCGATGATGGAGACCCACCAGCCGGCCACCACGGCGATGCCGCCGGAGAACATCATGCCGCACAGGACCCGCTGCCACCAAGGCGGCAGGACCGACGGGTCCATGCCGCGCCGGAACGTCCACAGGAAGGTCACGCACGCCACGGCCAGCATCAGCAGTCCCAGGCCGACGGCCACGCGCAGCGACCAGAAGGTCAGCGCCACCGGCGGCAGCATGCCCGAATATTTGTCCAGGCCCTGGTAGGTGCCGTCCGCATTGCGATGCAGCCACATGCCGCCGGCGTTATTGATCGTGAGGTCGCCTTCGTTGACGTGCCCGCGCGCGTCGGGCCAGCCGAACAGCACCAGTTGCGGCACGGGGCCGCTTTCCCAGAAGCCCGCCGCGGCCGCGGCCTTGGCCGGTTGCAGCTTTGCCATCATCTGACCCGCGCCGGTCGCCACGGGCACCTGCAGGAACGCGGCCACCACGGCCACCACGAGCGCCGTCTTGAACGCGCTGCGCTCGCCCTCGCCCAGCGGCCGCCGCAACGCCTGCAGCGCGGTCACGCCCATCATGAGGAACGAGGCGGCCAGCGCCGCGCCGACCATCACCACGGCCATGCGCCAGCCAACCGAGGGATTGAGCACGACCTTGTGCCAGTCATAGACCTGGTAGCGGCCGTCGACCAGCAGCGCGCCGTCCGGCGTCTGCATCCACGATTGCAGGGCAAGCACCCAGAACACGGCGACGAGCTGCCCGGCCGCCACCATCAGGACGGCCAGCGTGTGCGCGCCATCGGACACGCGGCGCTGGCCGAACAGCATGACGCCCAGGAAACAGGACTTGAGGATGAAGACGGACAGGATGCCGTAACCCAGCAGCGGACCGGCCACGTTGCCGATCTTGTCCATCAGGCCCGCCCACAGGCTGCCGATCTGGATCAGGACGGGCACGCTGGCGGCCAGCGTCAACACGAAGGACAGCGCAAAGATGCGGACCCAGAAGCGGTAGGCCGCCGTCCAGCCACCGTGGCTGGACCACCGGGCCCGGATCTTGAAGAACAGCAGCACCCAGGCCAGCGCCAGAGAGACGGCTAGGAAAAGCGCCAGGAAGCTAAGGCTGGCCACAAACTGCGCCCGGGCCAGGGATAGGGTCGAGATATCCATAATGGCCCGTAGTGTAGAGCCAGTTACATGACTATGGGGGCCGATCGAAACCGGTTGAAGGCGTGGCAAAAATGGCCGCGCTGCGGAACGTGGCAAAATTGACGCTTTGTCGCTGCTTTTTCCTATTCTTTCAAGAATGACCACCGCCCCGACGCCGACCCCCGCCGCATCAAACTTCCTGCTCAACATCGTCCAAGACGACCTCGAAGCCAACCGCTTCCAGGGCAAGCGCTGGGCGGGCAAGCCTGGCCCGGCGGCCATGCAGCAGCAGGGAGACGCGGACCCGGCGCGCATCCGCACGCGTTTTCCGCCGGAGCCCAACGGCTACCTGCACATCGGCCACGCCAAGAGCATCTGCGTGAACTTCGGCCTGGCGCGCGACTTCGGCGGCGTCTGTCACCTGCGTTTCGACGACACCAACCCCGAGAAAGAAGACCAGGAATACGTCGACGCCATCATCGAGGCCGTCCACTGGCTGGGCTTTGACTGGAAGGCCGACGGCCGCGAGAACCTGTACTTCGCCAGCGACTACTTCGGCTATATGTATGAGTTTGCCGAAGCCCTGGTCGAAGCCGGCCACGCCTACGTCGACGAACAGAGCGCGGAA
Organism: Achromobacter animicus; assembly: GCF_040775605.1. NCBI lineage: Bacteria > Pseudomonadati > Pseudomonadota > Betaproteobacteria > Burkholderiales > Alcaligenaceae > Achromobacter > Achromobacter animicus. The sequence goes on along the minus strand of NZ_JAYGJK010000001.1, from coordinate 1,148,453 downwards.
GAAATCCGCGCCAACCGCGGCACGCTGACCGAACCCGGCACGGATTCGCCCTGGCGCAACCGCCCGGCCGCCGAGTCCATCGCGCTGCTGCGCGAAATGCGCGACGGCAAGCATCCGGACGGCAGCCTGGTGCTGCGCGCCAAGATCAACATGGCGTCGCCCAACATCAACCTGCGCGACCCGGTCATGTATCGCGTCCGCCACGCCACGCACCATCGCACCGGCGACCAGTGGTGCATCTACCCGATGTACAGCTGGGCGCACCCGGTGGAAGACGCGCTGGAAGGCATCACGCACAGCGTCTGCACGCTTGAGTTTGAAGATCAGCGCCCGTTCTACGACTGGATCCTGACGCGCCTGGCCGAACTGGGCAAGCTGGCCCAGCCGCTGCCGCACCAGTACGAATTTGCCCGCCTGAACCTGAGCTACGTCGTCACCAGCAAGCGCAAGCTGCTGCAGCTGGTGAAGGAAGGCCATGTGGACGGCTGGGACGACCCGCGCATGCCCACCATTTTCGGCCTGCGCCGCCGCGGCTACACGCCCGCGTCGATCCGCCTGTTCTGCGACCGCACCGCCGTCTCCAAGTCCGATTCGCGCATCGACTACAGCCTGCTCGAACAGGCCGTGCGCGACGACCTGGACCCCATCGCCGCCCGCTCGGTGGCCGTGCTGGACCCGATCAAGCTGGTCATCACCAACTACCCGGAAGGCCAGACCGAGACCTGCACCGCGCCGCGCAATCCGCACGACCCGGAAGCCGGCGTGCGCGAGTTCCCGCTGTCGCGCGAGCTGTGGATCGAGCGCGACGACTTCCGCGAGGAAGCGCCCAAGAAGTATTTCCGCCTGTTCCCGGGCAACACGGTGCGTCTGAAGTACGGCTATGTCGTGCGCTGCACCGGCTTCACCAAGAACGAGGCCGGCGAGGTCGTCGAAGTGCAGGCCGAATACCTGCCCGACACCAAGAGCGGCACCCCGGGCGCGGACAGCGTCAAGGTCAAGGGCAACATCACCTGGGTCAGCGCGGCGCACGCGGTGCCCGCGCAGATCCACCTGTACGACCGCCTGTTCGCGGATCCGCGTCCGGACGGCGGCGACAAGGACTTCCTGGCCTGCCTGAACCCCAACTCCAAACAGACCGTCACGGCCTGGCTGGAACCGGGCACGGTGGCCACGCCGGGCGCGACCTGGCAGTTCGAGCGCCTGGGCTACTTCACGGCTGACCTGAAGGACTCGACGCCCGACGCGCCGGTGCTGAACCGCATCGTGACCCTGCGCGATTCGTGGGTGCAAGGCTGACGCGCCCGCGTGCGCAATACCGGGAAAAGGCGCCTTGTGGCGCCTTTTTCTTTCGCCCTGCGCCCGGCGCAGGCCGCCCCTGGCGGGTTATCATCCCCGACATCCCGCAGCCGGTTGCGCGCGCCGTTTTCCGCCGCCCGGACCGCCAGCCACAATCAAGATGAACACTGAATCCCTAGCCCTGGACTTCAAGAGCGCCACCCTGTATGCCATCCGGGTGGTTTTGCATAGCGCCGATCCCGAACGCCTGAACGCAGCGCTGGCCAAGCGTATGGCGGATGCCGGCAGCTTCTTTGAAAACGAGCCCGTCGTCATCGACGCCAGCCGGGTCGAGGAAACGATCGACTGGCCGGCGCTGGTCGCGTCGCTGCGCGGCCACAACCTGCCTCCGATCGGCGTGGTGGCCGAAGGCGCCAATCTGCAAGCCGCGCGCGATGCCGGCCTGACCCCGGTCGAACTGTCCACGCCTGCCGCGCGACCCGCCCCCGTGGTGGACACCGCGCCGCCGAATGACGTCGCGACGCCCGTGCCGTCCGTGCCGGCCGCCGCCGTCGAGATCGCGCCCGCACCCACCGACACGTCGGCGCTTGCCGCGCAGACGTCTGCCGCCGATACCGCGGCGCAGGACAAGACGGCGGCCGCTGACGTTGCCGATGCAAAGGCCGAAGCGCAGGCCGAAAAGCCCGCGGCCGACGCCGATCCCCTGCCCGCCCGCGCGGCCAGCAGCACCACGTCCGCGCCCAGCCCGACGGCCGCCGCCCCGCACTCGTCGTCGGCGCTGGTGGTCACGCGGCCGCTGCGCTCGGGCCAGCGCGTTTACGCACGGCATACGGATCTGGTGGTGATCGGCATGGTCAGCCAGGGCGCCGAAGTCATCGCCGACGGCAACGTGCACGTTTACGGTCCGTTGCGCGGCAAGGCCATGGCCGGCGCGCGCGGCGACACGTCGGCACGCATCTTCACGACGCATCTGGATGCGGAATTGCTGGCCGTGGCGGGCGTCTACCGCGTGGTCGAAGACAAGCTTGATGGCACGCTGCAGAACCAGCCTGCGCTGGTCCGCCTGGATGGCGACACGCTGCGCATCGAAGCGCTGAAGGCCTGATGCCGCGCTCCGGGCGCGGCATCCTGCGAGACGGCGGCGCGGCCGCGGCCCGCTCAAATCTCAACACATCCTGTAAGAAGCCTTACACGGGCTTTTTGCTTTACGATAACGCGATTTATTCGAACATAAGGGTTTGATCGTCATGACACGCATTGTTGTGGTGACTTCCGGCAAAGGCGGCGTGGGCAAAACCACGACGAGCGCCAGTTTTTCCGCGGGCCTCGCGATGCGGGGCCACAAGACCGCTGTCATCGACTTCGACGTCGGCCTGCGCAACCTCGACCTCATCATGGGTTGCGAGCGTCGCGTGGTGTATGACTTCGTCAATGTGATCCAGGGCGAAGCGACCCTCAAGCAAGCGCTCATCAAGGACAAGCAGCTTGAAAACCTTTTCATCCTGCCCGCCTCGCAAACGCGCGACAAGGATGCGCTGACGCAGGAAGGCGTGGAAAAGGTCATCAATGACCTGAAGGAAATGGGTTTCGACTACATCGTCTGCGATTCGCCCGCCGGCATCGAAACCGGCGCGCTGATGGCCGCGTATTTTGCGGATGACGCGCTGGTGGTGACCAACCCGGAAGTCTCGTCCGTGCGTGACTCGGACCGCATCCTGGGCATCCTGGCTGCCAAGTCCAAGCGCGCGGTCGAGGGCGACGAGCCGGTCAAGGAATACCTGCTGCTGACCCGCTACAACCCCAAGCGCGTGTCCGACGGCGAGATGCTGTCGCTGACCGACATCGAAGACATCCTGCGCATCAAGCTCATCGGCGTGATTCCCGAATCGGAAGCCGTGCTGCAGGCGTCGAACCAGGGCCTGCCGGCCATTCACCTGAAAGACACCGACGTCTCGGAAGCCTACAAGGACGTCGTCAGCCGTTACCTTGGCGAAGACAAGGCCCTGCGCTTTACCGACTACGAAAAGCCGGGTTTCCTGAAACGCCTGTTCGGAGGCAAGTAAGCGATGTCCTTCCTGTCGTTTCTGCTCGGTCAAAAGAAGACCTCCGCGTCCGTCGCCAAAGAACGGTTGCAGATCATCCTTGCCCACGAGCGTGGCCGCGGGGATTCGCCCGATTACCTGCCGCAGCTTCAGCAGGAACTGATCGCGGTCATCTCCAAGTACGTGAAGATCAATCCTGAAGACATCAAGGTGCACCTGGAACGCCAGGACACGCTGGAAGTGTTGGAAGTGAAGATCGAAATGCCGCAGAACGAGACGTGACGTCTCTGCTGTGCGCCGGCCTTGCCGGCGCGCGTTGCGCATAAAAAACGCCCGGCATTGCCGGGCGTTGCTTTTTGGGACCAGGAACGCTTAACGCTTGCCGACCTGGTCGCCGATCACACCGCCGATCGCAGCGCCGCCGACCGTGCCGAGCACGCCGCCGTTAGTGATCACCGCACCCGCGACGCCGCCGAGAGCGGCGCCCCCCACGGTGCTCTTCTGGCGATGGCTCATGCCATCCCACGATGAACAACCCGCCATGGTGGCAGCCAGCGCCACAGCGGCACAGATCTTGGAAAGCGATGCGATTTTCATGATGTAGCTCCTATTCTTTTACCCGGGGCCGCACCGGAGAATCAAAATGCGAGCGAGCGGACCTTTAGGGGTTTAGAGCTTTCAGGATCGCAAATTATCCGGGGACACGGTGTTAGGTTTACCCAGGAATTGTGTCAAAGGGAGAGCGAACTTTTGCACTCCCCTGGGAACGATGTTGCAAGGGCCGGCGGCTATTTGACCAGACGTAACACGTCGCGGAAGCGCGGGTGCTCGCACGTCTCCATCCACTCGAAAATCGCCATCTCTGTCGTGACGATCTCCGCGCCGTGAGCGCGCGCGCGGCGCAGCGCGGCATGATGGTCCGACGGCTTGCGCGATCCGGCCGCATCCGCGACAAGCACCGTCTTGTAGCCAAGGTCCACCAGACCGATCACGGTTTGCAGCACGCAGATATGCGCCTCGCAGCCGGCCACCAGCACCGTCTTGCGCGAGGCGGGCAGCCAGCCGTCAAAACCCGGTTCACGCGCTGACGAAAAGTGCATCTTCTGGAACGTGGCCTGCACCAGCTCGCGCAATGGGTCCACGGTGACGCCCAGCATCTTGCTGTGGTGCTCGGTGGCGACGACCGGCACATCGAGCAACCGCGCCGCCTGCGCCAGCTTGTGCGCGGCGTTCAGCACGGCGTCGCCTTCGTGGATGACAGGCATCAGGCGGCCCTGCATGTCGACAATCAACAGGGTGGAATCGGAGGCGGACAGCAGCATGGTGAGGGACTCCTGGGGGCAAGGGGTCAGCATAACGCTGTGGGGCGGTGTCTGACACCCCTGCAAAGGTAGGACCGATTCCGGTGTCTGACACCAGAAAAAAAAATCCCGGCGCGTGGCCGGGATTCTTGGCGGTGGAGCCTGTCGTTTTTACTTCAATGCCTTGTACCGCAGGCGCTTGGGCTTGGCGCCCTCTTCGCCCAGGCGACGCTTCTTGTCGGCTTCGTATTCCTGATAGTTGCCGTCGAAGAACACGACCTGCGAATCGCCTTCGAAGGCCATGATGTGCGTGGCGATACGGTCCAGGAACCAGCGATCGTGGCTGATGACCATGACGCTGCCGGGGAACTCGAGCAGCGCATCTTCAAGCGCACGGAGCGTTTCGACGTCGAGGTCGTTGGACGGTTCGTCAAGCAGCAGGACGTTGCCGCCGGCGATCAGCGTCTTGGCCATGTGCAGGCGGCCGCGTTCGCCGCCCGAGAGCTGGCCCACGACCTTGTTCTGGTCGCCGCCCTTGAAGTTGAAGCGGCCCAGGTAGGCGCGCGAGGACATCTCGAACTTGCCGACGGTCAGGATGTCGGCGCCATCAGACACGGCGTCGAACACCGTCTTCTTGTCTTCCAGCGCGTCGCGCGACTGGTCGACGAAGGCGAGCTTCACGGTCTGGCCGATCTTGACTTCGCCCGAATCCGGCTGCTCGCGGCCGGCGATCATGCGGAACAGCGTGGACTTACCGGCGCCGTTCGCGCCGATGATGCCGACGATGGCGCCCGGCGGCACCTTGAAGCTGAGGTTGTCGATCAGCAAACGGTCGCCGTAGGCCTTGCTGACGTTGTTGAACTCGATGACCTCGTTGCCCAGGCGCTCGCCCACCGGAATGAAGATTTCCTGGGTTTCGTTGCGCTTCTGATATTCGTACGAGGACAGTTCCTCGAAACGCGCCAGACGCGCCTTGGCCTTGGCCTGGCGGCCCTTCGGATTCTGGCGCACCCACTCCAGTTCTTTCTTGATGGTCTTCTGGCGTGCCGATTCGGAGGACTCTTCCTGCTTGAGGCGGTCTTCCTTCTGTTCCAGCCACGAGCTGTAATTGCCCTTCCAGGGAATGCCGTAGCCGCGGTCCAGTTCCAGGATCCATTCGGCCGCGTTGTCCAGGAAGTAGCGATCGTGGGTCACGCCGACGACGGTGCCGGGGAACTTGTGCAGGAACTGCTCCAGCCACTCCACGCTTTCCGCGTCCAGGTGGTTGGTGGGTTCGTCGAGCAGCAGCATGTCGGGCTTGGACAGCAGCAGGCGGCACAGGGCCACGCGGCGCTTTTCACCACCGGACAGGTTGCCGACGGTGGCATCCCAGGGCGGCAGGCGCAGCGCGTCGGCGGCGATTTCCATCTGGTGTTCGATGTCGTCCGCGCCGCTGGAGGCGGCGGCGGCGATGATGGCTTCGAGTTCGGCCTGTTCAGCGGCCAGCGCGTCGAAGTCGGCGTCGGGTTCGGCGTACGCGGCGTAGACCTCGTCCAGGCGCTTCTTGGCGGTGACGACGGCGCCCAGGCCTTCTTCAACCGCCTGGCGGACCGTGTGCTCGGGGTTGAGCTGCGGTTCCTGCGGCAGGTAGCCGATGTTCAGGCCCGGCATGGGCACGGCTTCGCCTTCGATCTCGCGGTCGACGCCCGCCATGATCTTCAGCAGCGTCGACTTGCCCGAGCCGTTCAGGCCCAGCACGCCGATCTTGGCGCCAGGAAAAAACGAAAGGGAGATATCGCGCAGGATCTGCCGCTTGGGCGGCACGATCTTGCCGACGCGGTTCATGGTGTAGACGTATTGGGCCATGGGCTCGTAGGTGAGATATAGCTGAGAAACCGTTGATTGTAGGCCGGATCCCTGACCGGCGTGCGGCAGCGGTGATCCGGCCCCATCTCGCCTTGATCCGGGCCTTTGCCCGCCTTCAGTTGGCCTTCTCGGGCCGGCCCGGCAGACCCGGCGTACGCATCTGCGCCAGCATCACGCCGGCCAGCGCCAGCGCACCGCCCGCGATATGAAACAGATGCGGCTTTTCATCGAGGAGCAGCGCCGCGATGGCCACGGTGAACACCGGCATGACGTTCAGGAAGATGCTGGCGCGGTTGGGGCCCAGATGGCGCACGCCCTGCATCCACAGATACGGCGCAAACAGCGACGGAAACACCGCCGCATACAGCACCAGCGGCACGTTGGCGGCATTGAGCGGCGACGGCGCCGCCATCAGAAAGGCGGGAAGCTGGAACAGAATGCCGAACGCGACCTGCACGTACAGCGACTGCCACGGCCCCACAGGCAGCGCCCACCGGCGCAGCAGCACGCCATAGAGCGCATAGGCCAGCGCGCCCAGCCCCATCAGCACGTCGCCGTGGTTGGCGCCCACGGACAGCAGCCGGGCCGGGTCGCCCTCGCCGATCAGCAGCGCCAGCCCGGCCAGCGACACCAGGCTGCCCAGCACCGCCATGGCCGTGGGGCGCTCGCGCATGATGACCGCCATGACGGCGATGGTCATGAGCGGGATCATCGCGGTGATGAAGCCCATGTTGGTGGCGGTGGTGGACGCGGCCGCCACGTACGCCAGGCCTTGGTACAGCGCCATGCCCAGTCCGCCCAGCACGGCGAATTTCGGCAGGTGCGCCAGCACCTGGCGGCGTTGCGCCCAGACGCCGGGCAGGGCAAACGGGGTCAGGACGATGCCCGCCAGCGCCCAGCGATAAAAGCCGATGGCCGCCGGCGCGATGACGCCCGCGGCCATCTTGGTGACGATCATATTGACCGACCAGATCAGGGCGGCCAGAAGCGGAAACAGGAAAAATCGGAGGGGGAGCTGCGGGGCGTCGGAGCGCATGGATGAAACGGGAAGGCAGAAAGACGAAAAGCAGGCCAGTGTAGGCTCCGTCCGACCCGCTGTATACGTCACTGATATGTTGGCGCCCCGGCACGCCATCCGAAGACCGCCCGCGTTTCTTCGTAATCCAAGCGCCCGATGCACCGCAGCGCGGTTCGCGCGACAATAGCGCCTGACGTATCTGCCGTGCCGTCGCGGCTTCATCGCGCCCAGGAACCTTCATGTCCGCCTCTGCCACTCCTCCCGCTTCCTTGACCCATTTCAGCGCACCCGAACTGGACATGCTGGCCAAGACCGCGGATGCACTCAGCGCCTATCTGGGCAAACCCGTGCTGGCGGAAGTGGTGCTGGGCGATGAAGGCACCGAATGGGTGACCTACGGCGTCCCAATGGACGAGAAGGCCGAGACGGACGAGGAACAGACCCATGTGCAGATGGGCGGGCCGGGCGCGCGCCTGCTCGGCAACCGTGGCGGCTTGCCGCAGTCCGATGACGACACCTACGACTGTCTGTACCTGTGGGCGATCCAGATCTCGCTGAACGACGGCGAGCGCTTCATCAAGCTGGACCACGACGGTGAAGAATCCGCCTGGTCCGACAACCTGGAAGACGTGCTGCCCTTTGCCCTGACCGAGGAACCGCAGCCCGATCCCGACGAGGAAGACGAAGAAGACGACGGCGGGGACGACGAAGACGACGACACGCCGTACGACGACGTCCACAACCACAACCACCGCCATTGAGCGGCGCGCCGCGGCCCGGACAGGCGCCCGGTCCACGGCGTTTACAGAATCACACGGTGATCCGGCCTTCCTCGACCGCGTGGCAGGCCACGATCGACACCCCCGCCAGCTTCGCGACCGGCGCTTCGGCCTTGCAACGGTCGTTGGCGTGCGGGCAGCGCGGATGGAAGGTGCAGCCGGACGGGGGATTCAGGGGATTGGGCACCTCGCCCGCCACCGCCGTGCGCGGCTTGCCCGCGCCGTTGATGTCCGGAATCGCCTCGAGCAGCATCCGCGTGTAAGGATGGCGCGGCCGCGCGAAGAGTTCGTCGCGCGGCGCCACTTCCACCATGCGGCCCAGGTACATCACGCCCACACGATCCGCCACGTGGTGCACGACGGCCAGGTTGTGCGAGATGAACAGGTACGTCAGCCCCAGCTTGCGCTGCAGGTCTTTCATCAGGTTCAGCACCTGCGCCTGCACGGACACGTCCAGCGCCGAGGTGGGCTCGTCGCACACCAGGAATTCCGGATTGACCGCCAGCGCGCGCGCGATCGAGATGCGCTGACGCTGCCCGCCCGAGAACTGGTGCGGATAGCGGCTCTGGTCCGCGGGATCCAGGCCCACTTGCCGCAGCAGTTCGCCCACGCGCGCCACGCGGTCCGCGGGCGACATCTGCGTGTGCGTCAGCATCGGCTCGGCGATGATGCGGCCCACGCGCCAGCGCGGATTCAGGCTGGCATAGGGATCCTGGAAGATCATCTGCAAGCGTTTGCGCAAAGCGCGCCCGCCGGGCTCGGACATGCGCGACAGCGGCTGGCCGTCGAAGTGGATGTCGCCGCGCGTCAGGCCATACAGCCCGACCAGCATGCGCGCGACCGTGGATTTTCCACAGCCGGATTCACCCACCAGCGCCAGCGTTTCGCCGCGGGCGATGTCGAACGACACGCCGTCAACCGCGCGCAGCATCACTTTGGGCTTGCGCGCCAGCGTGCGCTCCAGCCAGGGCGGCGATACGTCGAACCAGCGCGCCGCGTCCTTTACTTGAACCAAGGGCGTGCTCATGCGGCCACCTCCAACGTATTGCCTTCGTCATGCAGCCAACAGGCCGCGCGCGACGTGCCCGCGGGCATCAGCTCGGGGCGGTCGTGCGCGCAGCGCGGCAGGCGCTGGCCGCAGCGGGGATTGAACGCACAGCCCGGCGGGATGGCGTTCAGGCGCGGCATGCTGCCGTCGATCTGCACCAGCCGCTCGGTGTGGCCTTCCAGCGTGGGAATGGACCCCATCAGTCCCGACGTATAGGGATGGCGCGGTTTGTGGATCACGTCGGCCACCGGCCCGATCTCGGCCACGCGGCCGGCGTACATCACCGCCACGCGGTCGGCGGTCTCGGCGATGACGCCCATGTCGTGCGTGATCAACATGACCGCCGTGCCGTTTTCGCGGCACAGGCGTTTGAGCAGTTCGATGATCTGCGCCTGGATCGACACGTCCAGCGCGGTGGTGGGTTCGTCGGCCACCACCAGTTTCGGCTCGGCGGCCAGGGCCAGCGCAATCACGACGCGCTGGCGCATGCCGCCGGAGAACTGGTGCGGGTAGTGGTCGATGCGCTCGCGCGCGGCGGGAATGCCGGTGGACGCCAGCAGCTCGACCGCACGGTTGCGCGCCTGCGACCAGGTCATGTCCAGGTGGGTGACGATGGTTTCAGCCAGTTGCCGGCCCACCGTGTACAGCGGGTTCAGCGACGTCAGCGGGTCCTGGAACACCGCGCCGATCTCGCGGCCGCGCACGCGGCGCATCTGTTCGTCGGGCAGGTTGTCGATGCGGCGGCCGGCCAGCAGGATCTCGCCGGCCGCGATGCGGCCCGGGGGTTCGAGCAGGCCGATGATGGAGGCGCCGGTCAGCGACTTGCCGGCGCCGGATTCGCCCACCACGCCCAGGACTTCGCCAGCCTGGATGGAAAAGGACACGTCGTCCAGGGCGCGTAGCGTGCCGCGGCGCGTGGGAAACTCCACGCGCAGGTTGCGGACTTCGAGTAATGCGCTCATGGTTTACCTCAGTTCAGCCGCGGGTTCAGTGCGTCGCGCAGCCAGTCACCCAGCAGGTTGACCGACAGCACAAGCAGCACCAGCGCCGCGCCCGGGAAAATGGTGATCCACCACTCTCCGGAAAACAGGAAATCGTTGCCGATCCGGATCAGCGTGCCCAGCGACGGCGCGGTCGGCGGCACCCCCACCCCCAGGAACGACAGCGTCGCCTCGGTGATGATGGCGGTGGCCAGATGAACCGTGGCCAGCACCAGCACCGGACCCAGCACGTTGGGCAACACGTGGCGGAACATGATGACGGGCGAGGCCACGCCGATCACGCGGGCGGCCTGCACGTATTCACGGTTCTTTTCCACCAGCGTCGAGCCGCGCACCGTGCGCGCGTACTGCGGCCAGCCGGCCAGCGCGATGGCGCCGATCAGCACCGGAAAGGCGATGATCTCGTGCAGTTCGCGCGGCACTGCCGCACGCGCCACGCCGTCGATCAGGAGCGCGATCAGGATGGCGGGGAACGAGAGCTGCACGTCGGCGACGCGCATGATGAACGCGTCGATGCGGCCGCCGGCATAACCGGAGATCAAGCCCAGCACGATGCCGATCACCATCGACAGCAGCACCGAGGCCAGGCCGATCAGCAGCGACACGCGCGTGCCGTACAGGATGGCCGAATACAGATCGCGGCCCTGACTGTCGGTGCCCAGCAGGTACGTGGCCTGTCCGTTGGGTTCCCAGGCCGGCGGCAGCAGCGCGTCCAGCAGTTCGACCTTGGTCAGGTCGAACGGGTTGTGCGGCGCGACCCAGCCGGCCCCGAAGGAACCGATCAACAGGGCTGCAAGCAGCAGCGTGGCGACGATGGCCACGGGCGCCCGGCGCCAGGCCCAGGCAATGTCGCTGTCCCACCAGCGTTTAAGTACGGCGCGCATCAATGAGCCCCCCCGCGAGTCAGCCCGGAACGCAGCCGCGGGTCCACGACGAAATACAGAAGATCGACGATCAGGTTGATAACCACGAACACGAGCGCGATCAGGCACAGGTACGCGGCCATCACCGGCACGTCGGCGAATTGGACCGCCTGGATGAAGAGCAGGCCCATGCCCGGCCACTGGAACACGGTCTCGGTCACGATGGCAAAGGCGATGATGCCGCCCAGCTGCAGGCCGGTGATGGTGATGACGGGCACCATCGTGTTCTTGAGCGCGTGGCCAAAATGGATGGCGCGGCGCTTCAGGCCCCGGGCGCGCGCGAACTTGATGTAGTCCGAGCGCAGGACCTCCAGCATTTCGGAGCGCACCAGCCGCAGCACCAGCGTCATCTGGAAGAGCGACAGCGTGATGGACGGCAGGATGAGGTGCTTCCAGCCCGTGGCGGTGAACAGGCCCGACGTCCACCAGCCCAGGCTGACGGTATCGCCGCGCCCATAGCTGGGCAGCCAGCCCAGTTGCACCGAGAACACCAGGATCAGCAGGATGCCGATCAGGAAGGTCGGCAGGGACACGCCCAGCAGCGAGCCGGCCAGCAGCATCTGGGAAACCAGGCTGTTGCGCTTGAGCGCCGTGTACACGCCCAGCGGCACGCCCACGACGAGCGCCAGCAACGCGGCCACCATGGACAGCTCAAGGGTGGCGGGCAAACGGGACTTCAGCAGGGTGGAAACGGGTTCGCTCTGGCGCAGGGAGATGCCGAAATTGCCCTGCACGGCGTTGGCCACAAAATGGCCGAATTGAACGATGGCGGGCTCGTTCAGGCCCAGGCGTTCACGCAGTTCGATGCGTTCGGCATCGGTGGCGTCCTGCCCCAGCATGATGGTGACGGGGTCGCCGACGTATTGGAAAAGCACAAAGGCCAGTAGCGCGACGGTGAGCATCACCGCTACGGCCTGCAACAGGCGACGCAGTATGAAAGCGAACATAGGCGGAAAAAAGCAAGACGGCGGAACCGGGTAGGTCCCGCCGTCTGGTTAGCCTGGATCAGTCAACCTTGACCCAATCGGCAACGAGGCGGTTGTCGGCACGGTGGATGACCGTGACGTTCTTGCGCATGGCCCAGGGGATGACCTGGTCGTGCAGCGGGATATGCCCGAAGTCCTTGGCGTGCCCTTCCAGCACGGTGATGATGTCGGCGTCGCGCTTCTTCTCATCGGTCTCGGTCTTGATCCGATCGATGATGACGTCGAGTTCCTTGTTGCTGTAGTTGCCCAGGTTGTACATGCCGTCGGCGCCCTCACCCTTGGTGCGGATCAGGTTCTGCAGCGTGTACATGGCGTCGAACGTGGGCACGCCCCAGCCGAACAGATAGGCGCTGGTGTCGAACGACTGCACCTTCGGGAAGTACGTGGAGCGCGGCATGGCGTTCATGGTGGCCTTGACGCCGACCTTGGCCCACATGCCGACGACGGCCTGACAGATGGCTTCGTCGTTGATGTAGCGGTTGTTCGGGCAGTCCAGCGTGAAGTTCAGCGTGCCGTCGTAGCCGGCTTCCTTGAGCAGGGCGCGGGCCTTTTCGGGGTCGTAGGGCACGCGCTTGTGCACGGACTCGGCCCAGCCATGCACCTGCGGCGCGATCATCGTGCCGGTGGGCGCCGACAGGCCGCGCATCACGGCGCGCTTGATGGCGTCCACGTCGATGGCGCGGTACAGCGCTTCGCGCACGCGCACGTCCTGGAACGGGTTCTTGCCCTTGATGTTGGAGTACTGCAGTTCCGGACGCTTCTGGTCCAGGCCAAGGTAGATGGTGCGGTATTCGTTGCCCTCGACGACCTTCTGCGACTGGCGCAGGCGGTCCAGGTCTTGCGCGGCCGGATCCAGCACGAAGTCGATCTCGCCGGACAACAGCGCGGCGGTGCGCGTGGCGTTCTGCTTGATCGGCGTGAAGACGACTTCGGTCACGTTGCCGACCTTGCCGGCCTTGTTCCACCAGTCCTTGTTTTCCTCGAAGACCGTGCGCACGTCGACTTCGCGGCTCTTGAGCTTGTAGGGACCGGTGCCGTTGGTGTTGCGCGCGCCGTAGGTTTCTTCCTTGTTGACGAAGTCCTGCGGCTTGGCGATGTTGTTCTTTTCGGACCAGGCCTTGTTCATGATGAACACGTTGGTCAGCTGGCGCAGCAGCACGGGGTTGGGCGCCGAGGTTTCGATCTCGACGGTCAGGTCGTCGATCTTGCGCGCTTCCTTGATGCCGGTGGTGTAGGCCTTGTAGTTCGACGTGGGCGCCATGGCGCGGTGGATCGAGAACACCACGTCGTCCGCCGTGAACGCGGCGCCGTCATGGAACTTGACGTTGGGGCGCAGCTTGAAGCGGTACAGCGTGGGCGACACCTGCTCCCATTCGGTGGCCAGGCGCGGCGATACCTTGAAGGACTTGTCGTAGTCGACCAGCGGCTCGTAGATGTAGCTGTTGGCGGCGATCGTCATGCCTTCGTTCTGCGAGTGCGGATCGAACGTGAGGATGTCGCCCTGGGCGGCCCAGCGGAAGGTCTTGGCTTGCCCGATCGAGGGCACTGCCACGGCGGCGGCGATCGCGATAGCAATCAAAGTGCGGCGCATAAGTGTCAACTCCTGACAGTAGTCTGAATACCGGCGCGAGTGTGCCTACCCACGAGACCCGCGTCAATTCAGGGTTTGCGCGTACCGGCGATCGTTTTCTCTGGGGAACGACAACCGGGGACGCATAAGCGTGTAACAAAAAAATCGGACCAAACGACGTTCGAGTGCGCGCTTGCAACGGACGGACCTATTCGTCCGGGTCGATGGGCAGTTCCAGGGGCACGTGTTCGGTCATCAGCACGTCCAGCATGTCGATCAGCAACGCGGCCTTTTCTTCGCCGAAGGGCGCCAGCACCGCCTTCTGGTGTTGCAAAGCCTGATCGCACAGGCCGCCGATGAGGTTGGAGCCCTTGGCCGTGATGCAAACCCGCGTCTGGCGGCGGTCGGCACGGACGCCGGTGCGGGCCACCAGACCGTCGGCCTCCATGCGCTGCACGACCTTGCTGAGCGTGGGCTGCTTGGTGATGGCCAGCACGGCCAGGCTGCCGATGGTTTCGCCGGCGCTGCCTTGCAAGCTGGCGAGCACGCGCCATTCGGTTACGGACAGGCCGGCGGCTTTGACCTGTTGATGGAATTCCGCCGAGATGCGCTGACTGGCCTGCGCAAGCAGATAGGCCAGGTAGCCGTCGACGAACCGCGGGCCCGTTGCGGCGGCGCGCGTGCCGCGTGGCTTATCTGCCTGCATGTTGGTTTGCTCCCACGCACCCATTTCGAAGGCCTGCCCCGTTGCCGAAAAGCGCATTGCACCACGACGGCGCAGCCGTGCGCCATGATGTACCGCAATGCTGTTGCGCAGCACAGGGTATACCCCAAATCGCAACCCGTTTTTGCACCATTGCAGCGCCCTCATTCCGTCAAAAACCTAGAGAACAACCAGTATATACACCCTTGTTTTTGCGTGATATTTTTTAATTTCCATGAAATTTCATCTTTTTTATTGACAGCTAAAACGTTGACTCCTAAAGTATTTTTCAGGCGATGTTTTCGTGGCAAGACGATGCTGCACGGCAGCACGGATTAAGGATCCCGACGGGGTCCGCGAAAGGGATCCAAGATGGCGGAAAGGTCTTTCAAGAAAGAAGTCCAGCAACTGCGCATCGGCGCGGGCGAGGAATTTCGCGGCGAAGGGATTCTTGCCGTCACGAAGGCGCTGCTGCAATCCGGCGTGGGTTACGTGGCCGGCTATCAGGGCTCGCCGATCTCGCATCTGATGGACGTGCTGGCCGACGCCAACGACATCCTGCAGGAACTGGGCGTGCACTTCGAGGCGAGCGCCTCGGAAGCCACCGCCGCGGCCACGCTGGCCGCTTCCGTCATGTACCCCATCCGTGGCGCCGTGACGTGGAAATCCACGGTGGGCACCAACGTCGCCTCCGACGCGCTGGCCAACCTGGCCTCGGGCGGCGTCACGGGCGGCGCGCTGGTCATCGTGGGCGAAGACTACGGCGAAGGCTCGTCGATCATGCAGGAACGCTCGCACGCGTTCGCCATGAAGTCGCAGATCTGGCTGCTGGACCCGCGTCCTAATCTGGAAAGCATGGTCAAGGCGGTGGAAGACGGCTTTGCGCTGTCGGAAGCCAGCAAGACACCCGTGATGCTGCAATTGCGCATCCGCGGCTGTCATGTGCATGGCCGCTTCATCGCCAAGGAAAACAAGCGCCCGGCGTTCAGCCTGGCCGAGGCGCTGGAAAGCCCGGCGCGCGACACCAGCCGCATCGTGCTGCCGCCGGCCTCGTTCCTGCACGAGCAGGAAAAGATCAAGGAGCGCTGGCCGGCCGCCATCCGCTACATCAAGGAAAACCAGCTCAACGAGCACTTTGACGGCGACCAGGATGACATCGGCCTGATCCTGCAGGGCGGCCTGTACAACGGCGTGATCCGCGCGCTGCAGTTGCTGGGCCTGGCCGACAACTTCGGCAACAGCCGCATCCCGCTGTACGTGATGAACGTGACCTACCCCGTCATCGAGGACGAGGTCATCGACTTCTGCCGCGGCAAGCGCGCCGTGCTGCTGCTGGAAGAAGGCCAGCCGGACTACATCGAGCAGAACCTGCACGCGGTGCTGCGCCGAGCCGGTGTGAGCACGCAGTTGTCCGGCAAGGACGTGCTGCCGATGGCGGGCGAATACACGACCCAGGTCATGCGCGATGGCCTGCGGGAATTCCTCAAGCGCAACCGGCCGGAATCGCTGCAGACGCATCCGGCGGTAGCGGTGGATGCGCAGGCAGAAGTGCAGCCCGAGCCCCAGCTCACCATCACCGAAGTCTCGCGGCCCAAGCCGCCGCGCCCCGCCGAACAGCCCATCACCTTCCACAAGCAAGTCGAAGGCCTGGCGGCCGTTGTGCCGCCGCGGCCCGCGGGCTTCTGTACGGGCTGTCCGGAGCGGCCCATCTTTTCCGCGCTGACGCTGGCGCAGGAAACGCTGGGCCAGCACCACATTTCGTGCGACATCGGCTGCCATCTCTTTTCCATCCTGCCGCCCTTCAACCTGGGCGCCACGACGATGGGCTACGGCCTGGGCGCTTCCAGCGCGGCCGCCTTCAACGTGCCGGCCGCCAAGCGGCCCATCTCGATCATGGGCGACGGCGGCTTCTGGCATAACGGGCTGGCGTCGGGCATCGGCAACGCGGTGTTCAACAAGTACGACGGCGTCATCGTCATCGTGGACAACTTCTACGCGTCGGCTACCGGCGGACAGGACATCCTGTCCTCGCGCGCCGACAACCCCGATCGCTCGACCAACAACCCGATCGACCAGGCCGTGCGCGGCGTGGGCGTGAAGTGGGTGCGCACGCTGGGCCGGACCTACGACGTGGCCAAGGTGCGCGCCACCATCGAAGAGGCGCTGACCACCGACATCAAGGGTCCGAAGGTCATCATCGCGCAGTCCGAATGCATGCTGAACAAGCAGCGGCGCGTAAAGCCCCTGTTCAACAAGGCGGTCAAGGAAGGCAAGCGGGTCGTGAAGGAACGCTTTGGCGTGGATCCGGATGTCTGTACTGGCGACCACGCCTGTATCCGGCTGTCCGGGTGTCCGTCATTGACGGTCAAGGACAGCGGCGATCCGCTCAAGGAAGACCCGGTTGCGCACGTGGAAAGCAGCTGCGTGGGCTGCGGCAACTGTGGCGAGGTCGCGCACGCGGCCGTGCTGTGTCCGTCGTTCTACCGTGCCGACATCATCCACAACCCGACCGGCGCCGACCGCTTCCTGGCGCGCATGCGCGGCGCGGTGATCGGCTTCCTGCAACGGCGCCGCGCGGCGCGTCTGGCGCAAAGCGCGCTTTGAGGAACCCAGCAACATGAACGCGGCGGTGATGCAGCAAGGCAACCCCATCAAGATCGCGATCCTGGCCATGGGCGGCCAGGGCGGCGGCGTGCTGGCCGACTGGATCGTCGACATGGCCGAACACGCCGGCTGGTGGGCGCAGACCACCTCGGTGCCCGGCGTGGCGCAGCGCACGGGCGCCACGATCTACTACCTGGAACTGCTGCCCGAGGCCGATGTGCAGCGCGCCGGCCGCCAACCCGCGCTGGCGCTGATGCCCACGCCGGGCGACGTGGACCTGGTGGTGGCGGCCGAACTGATGGAAGGCGGCCGGGCCATCCAGCGCGGCCTCGTGACGCCGGACCGCACGGTCCTGATCGCGTCGTCGCACCGCAGTTTTGCGGTCAGCGAGAAGTCCGCGCCCGGCAACGGCATCGCCGATCCCAACAAGGTGCTGGAAGCGGGCCGCACGGCGGCCCAGCGTTTCCTGTGTTTTGATCTGCAGGACCTGGCCGACCGCGCCGGCAGCGTCATCAGCGCCAGCCTGTTTGGCGCGGTGGCCGGCAGCGGCGCCCTGCCCTTCACCCGTGACGACTTCGAGGCCACCGTGCGCCGCGCGGGCCTGGGCGTGGACGCCAGCCTGCGCGCCTTTGCGCTGGGTTTCGAGTCGGCCAACTCGGCGCCCGGGCAGCCTGCCGCCATCGACCTGACGCGCCCCGTTCCGGACGTACCCGAGCGCGCCGCCAGCCCGCGCGCGCAGGCCTTGCTGGACGCCATCCGGCGCGATTTCCCCGCCTGTGCCCAGCCCATGCTGACCGCCGGCGTGCGCCGCCAGATCGAATTCCAGGATCTGCCCTACGCCGAAGACTACTTGCGCCGCATGAAGGCCATCCGCGACCTGGATGCGCAGCACGGCGGCGACGCGCACCAATGGGCGCTGACCTGCGCCGCGGCGCGTTACGTGACCACCGCCATGGCCTACGACGACGTGATCCGCGTGGCGGACCTGAAGACCCGCGGCACGCGCTTTGACCGCGTGCGCACGGAAGTCGGCGCGCGTGCCGACCAGCTCGTCGACACGACCGAATTCATGCATCCCCGGCTGGAAGAAATCTGCGGCACGCTGCCGGTGCGGCTGGGCCGCTGGCTGGAAAACTCCAAGGCCTTCGGCGGCTTCGTCGAACGCCGGCTCGGCAAGGGCCGCCGCCTGCGCAGCGGCACGCTGGGCGGATTCCTGATGCTGTACACACTGGCCGGCATGCGGCGCTTCCGCCGCAGCACGCTGCGCCATCAGATCGAAACCGAATCGCTGGAATCGTGGCTGGCGCTGGTGGCGCGGCTGGCCCCGCGCGACTACGCATTGGCCGTCGAAACCGTCAACTGCCGCCGCCTGGTCAAGGGCTACAGCGACACCCATGTGCGCGGCGGCGGCAAGTACCGGCAGCTCATCGCGGCCGCCGACCAGCTGGTTGGCCGCCCCGATGCCGCCGACGCGCTGCGCGCGTTGCGCGACACGGCGCTCGCCAACGTGAAGTGCGAGCCCATGGAACGCCAGATCGCGGAAAAACTGGCCGCCTGAGGCCGCCACCAGAAAGAGACAGACATCGTGCAGACACTCAAACTGATCGTCCGGGAAGTCCGGCAGGAATCACCGCTGATCCGCTCGTTCCGGCTGGCGCGCGAAGACGGCGGCACGTTGCCCGCGTTTGGCCCCGGCGCGCACCTGAAGGTGACGGTGCCGGGCCTGCGCGATCCGCGCTGCTATTCGCTGGTGCAGTTGGCGCCCGAAGCCGGCCGCTTTGCCGAGCCGGCGGAATATCGCCTGGGCGTGCGGCTGGAAGACCCCAGTCAGGGCGGATCGCGCCACATGCACGCGCTGGCCGAGGGCGACGTCCTGACCGTGGAAGGCCCCAAAAACGACTTTCCGCTGCATGAATCCCCCGCGGGCGATGAGCCGGTCGTGCTGATCGCAGGCGGCATCGGCATCACGCCCATCGCGTCCATGGCCGCCGCGCTCAAGTCCGCCGGCCGCGCCTTCCATCTGCACTACTGCGGCCGCAGCAAGGACCAGCTTGCCTTCCTGCCTGAACTGCAGGCGCTGGCGGGCGGCGACCTGACGCTGCACGCCGACGACGATCCGTCCTGCCGGTTCGATCTGCAGGCGCTGCTTGCCGCGTCCAACCCGCGCCAGCACCTGTATGTCTGTGGCCCGAAGGGCCTGATCGACGCCGTCATCCAGGGCGCGCACGCGCGCCACTGGCCCGACGCCCACATCCATTTCGAACTCTTCACCACGGCCGCCGCGCAGGCCGGCGACCAGGCCTTCGAGGTCGAACTGCGCCAGTCCGGCCGCGTGCTGACGATTCCCGCCGACAAGACCATCGTCGAGGTCATGGAAGACGAAGGCTGCGACCCGATGTACGACTGCAAGCGCGGCGAATGCGGCGTCTGCCAGGCCACCGTGCTGGAAGGCGAGCCCGATCACCGCGACTACTACCTGTCCGATACCGAGAAGGCCAGCGGCAAGATCATCCAGATCTGCATCTCGCGCGCCAAGTCCGCGCGCCTGGTGCTGGACCTGTAAGCCCGACGAGGAAGCCATCATGGCCAAATACCGCGACAATCCCGACGCCATCCGCGCGCTGCTCCGCGACACCGAGGTGCACAAGGACCTCTTCATCGACCAGGAACTGTTCGACCTGGAAATGGAGCGCCTGTACGCCAACACCTGGGTCTTCGTCGGCCACGACAGCCAGGTGCCCAACGCCGGCGACTACATCACCACCACCGTCGGCAACCAGCCCGTGGTGATGGTGCGCCACAGCGACAAGACGGTGCGCGTGCTGCACAACCGCTGCCCGCACAAGGGCACCATGGTCGCGGGCGAGGCCTGCGGCAACACGGGCAAGTTCTTTCGCTGTCCTTATCACGCCTGGACCTTCAAGACCGACGGCAGCCTGCTGTCGATCCCGCTGAAAAAGGGCTACGAGAATACCGGCCTGGAAAACTGCGAAGCCAGCCAGGGCATGGCCGCCGTCAAAGACGTGCGCAACCATCGCGGCTTCGTGTTCTGCCGCTTGAATCCCGAGGGCCAGTCGTTCGAGGAATTCTTCGGCGACTCGCTGTCCACGCTGGACAACATGGTGGACCGGTCGCCCGAAGGCCGCCTGGAAGTCGCGGGCGGCGTGCTGCGCTACATGCACCGCTGCAATTGGAAGATGCTGGTCGACAATCAGACCGACACCTGCCATCCGATGGTCGCGCACGAATCGTCGGCGGGCACGGCCGTCAAGGTCTGGGAACAGGCGCCCCAGGGCACACCCAAGCCGATGGCGGTGGAACTGTTCGCGCCGTTCATCTCGCCGTACGAGTTCTTCGAGAACATGGGGATCCGCGTCTGGGAAAACGGCCACGGGCATACGGGCGTGTCGGACTCGATCCACGCGTCGTACTCCGGCATTCCCGGCTACTGGGAGTCGATGGTCGAGGCTTACGGCGAGGACCGCGCCAAGCAGATCCTGGGCGACGTGCGCCACAACACCGTCTACTTCCCCAACATCATGGTCAAGGGTCCGATTCAGACGCTGCGGATCTTCAAGCCGATTGCCGCGGACCGCACGCTGGTGGAGTCCTGGACCTTCCGCCTGGTGGGCGCGCCGGACCTGCTGCTGGAACGCACCCTCATGTACAACCGGCTCATCAACGCGCCGACGTCCGTGGTCGGCCACGACGACCTGGAAATGTACGAACGCGCGCAGGACGGCCTGCATTCGCGTGCGCGGGACTGGGTGAACGTGGGACGGCTCTACGCGCCTGGCGAGCAGGACCAGAAGAACGTCGTCACCAATGGCACCAACGAATGGCAGATGCGCAACCAATATCGCGCATGGGGCCGCTACATGACCGGACCGGAGTCGGTATGAGCGCAAGCGACCGCGAGTTGATCAATTTTGTCTACGCCGAGGCGCGCCTGCTGGATGAGCTGCGCTTTGAGGACTGGCTGGACCTGTACACCGAGGACGGCTACTACTGGATGCCGCTGGCGCACGGCCAGACCGATGCGAAGCTGCATGCGTCGCTGATGTATGAAGACAAGCTGCTGCTGCGCGTACGTGTGGAGCGGCTGGCGGGCCAGCGCACGTTTTCGCAGCAGCCCAAGAGCCGCTGCCATCATCTGCTGCAGGCGCCCACGGTCGAACATGACCACCCGGAGGCCGCGCCATCCGAGGGGCGTCACGTCGTGCGCACCGCCTTCCATTACGTCGAGACGCGGCAGGACGCGCAGACGCTGTATGCGGGCTGGGCGACGCATCACCTGGTGGAGCAGGACGGCGCGCTGCGCATTCGCTTGAAACGCGTGGACCTCGTCAACTGCGACGCTGCGTTCGGCAACATCCAACTGTTCATGTAGGAGCGGACCGTGACCGCCACCGTCCACCAGGCATTTGCCGACACTGCGTCCCGCCACGGCGGCCAGCCGTTCCTGTGCATCCTGCCCGAAACCGCCGAGGCCTATGGCATCGCTGCGGGGGAACTGACCTACGCCGCAGCGGCCGACGTCATCGAGACGCTACGCGCCGCATATGCCGCCGCGGGCTACGGCCATGGACACCGCGCGGGGCTGCTGCTGGAGAACCGGCCCGCCTTCTTCCTGCACTGGTTCGCGCTGAACGCGCTGGGGGTGTCGGTCGTGCCGATCAACCCGGACCTGCGCGCCGCCGAACTGGAATACCTGGCTGGCCACTCCGAGATCGCGTTGGCGGTCGCCCTGCCCGGCCGCCACGCGGACCTGCTGGCCGCCGCGCAACGCGCGGGCCGCGAGCTGCGTGTGATGGGGCCGGACGATGCGCCGCCCGCCGCGCCGTTCCCGGCGCCATTGCAAGGCACGGCGCTGTCGGAACTGACCGAGTGCGCGCTGCTCTACACGTCCGGCACGACCGGCCGGCCGAAAGGCTGCATCCTGCCCAACCGCTATTTCCTGCACGCGGGCGGCTGGTACGCACGCATTGGCGGGCTTGCGGCGTTGCGGCCGGGACAGGAACGCATGCTGACGCCGCTGCCGCTGGTGCACATGAACGCCATGGCGTATTCGGCGATGGCGATGGTGCTGACGGGCGGCTGCCTGATTCCGCTGGACCGCTTCCACCCGCGCTCGTGGTGGGACAGCGTGCGCGAATCGCGCGCCACCGTGCTGCACTATCTGGGCGTCATGCCCGCCATTCTGATGAAGGCCGAGCCCACCCCGCAGGATCTGCAGCCCGCCATCCGCTTCGGCTTCGGCGCGGGCGTGGACCGCAAGCTGCATGCGCCCTTCGAGGCGCGCTTCGGCTTTCCGCTGCTGGAAGCCTGGGCCATGACCGAGACCGGCGCGGGCGCCGTCATCATCGCCAATCAGGAACCGCGCCACGTCGGCACCAGCAGCTTCGGCTGCGAGGAAGCTGACGTCGAGGTGCGCATTGTGACCGACGCGGGTGAACCGGCCGCCATTGGCGAGCCGGGCGAACTGCTGGTGCGCCATGCCGGGGAAGATCCGCGCTATGGCTTTTTTGCCGGCTACCTGAAGGACGAGGCCGCCACCAACGAAGCCTGGGAAGGCGGCTGGTTCCACACCGGCGACATCGTGCGCCGCGAGGCCGACGGCGCGCTGCGCTTCGTGGACCGCAAGAAGAACGTGATCCGCCGCAGCGGCGAGAACATCTCGGCCGTGGAAGTGGAGAGCGTGCTGATGCAGCATCCGCTGGTCAAGGCCGTGGCGGTGGCCGCCGTGCCGGATCCGGTGCGCGGCGACGAAGTGCTGGCGTGCGTGGTGCCCGAGGCCGCACCCGCCGACGCGGATGCGATGGCCGAGGCCGCGCGCAGCATCGTGCAATGGTCGCTGTCGCAGCTGGCCTACTACAAGGCGCCCGGCTATGTCGCGTTCGTGGACAGCCTGCCGCTCACCACCACCAACAAGATCCAGCGCGGCGAAATGAAGGCGCTGGCGCCCGGCCTGCCGGGCACGGCGCGCTGCGTGGACACCTGCCACCTGAAGAAGCGTCCGGCCGAAGGGGCCCACCGATGAGCCGCCTGGGCTACGACGGCGTGGTGGCGGCCCTGCCCGTCACGATTCCGTACGAACGCTATTCCACGCACGCCGCGCACTGGTGGCTGGGCCGCGCGCTGGGCGCGCTGATCCGGCAGTCCGGGTTGGCCAAGACCGACGTCGACGGCCTGTGCGTGTCCAGCTTCACGCTTGCTCCCGACACCGCGGTCGGTCTGGTCCAGCATCTGGGCATGACGCCGCGCTGGCTCGATCACATTCCGATGGGCGGCGCGAGCGGCGTGGCCGCGCTGCGCCGTGCGGCGCGCGCCGTGCAGGCGGGCGATGCCAACGTCGTGGCCTGCCTGGCCGGCGACACGAACCACGTGGACTCGTTCCGCAACACGGTCAGCCAGTTCTCGCGCTTTGCGCAGGACGCCGTCTACCCGTACGGCGCGGGCGGCCCGAACGCCAGCTTTGCCCTGCTGACCGCCAACTACATGCGCGAGACGGGCGCCACGCGCGAAGACTTCGGCAAGCTCTGCGTGGCCCAGCGCGACAACGCCCTGCGCTATCCGCACGCGCTGATGAAAAAGCCGCTGACGCTGGCGCAGTATCTGGACGCGCGCGTCATCACCGAGCCGATCCACCTGTTCGACTGCGTCATGCCGTGCGCCGGGGCCGACGCATTCCTGGTCATGAGCGAGGACCGCGCCCGCGCGCTGAAGCTTCCTTACGCGCGCATCCTGTCGACCATCGAGCGCCACAACGCCTGGATCGACGATCCGATCCAGACGCGGGGAGGCTGGACCATGGACGTGGACGAGCTGTACGGGCAAGCCAATGCCGCGCCGGCCGACATGGACTTCCTGCAGGCCTACGACGACTATCCCGTCATCAACCTGATGCAGATGGAAGATCTGGGCTTCTGCGAAAAAGGCGCCGCGCCGCAATTCGTGCGGGACAACAGCTTTACCGTGGACGGCAGCTTTCCGTTCAACACCAATGGCGGCCAGTTGTCGGTCGGCCAGGCCGGCGCGGCCGGCGGCTATCTGGGCATGGTCGAGGCGCTGCGCCAGTTGACCGGCACGGCCGGCGGCACGCAGGTCAGCGATGCGAAGCTGGGCATGGTGAGCGGCTTCGGCATGATCAATTACGACCGCGGGCTGTGCACGGCCGCGGCCATCCTGGCAAGGAGCGACGCATGACCGAGCCGCTGGCCAAGCCGCCTCGCAAGAATCCTGTCGCGCGCACCCGGCAGCCCACGCTGCCGCCGGGCTCGCGCAGCCGCAGCGCGCTGGGGCTGACCGCTGCCGCCGCCGAAGGGCGTTTCGATCTGCAGACCTGCGCCGAGTGCGGCACCGTGCAGTACCCGCCGCGCGAGGTCTGCGGCCATTGCCTGTCGGAACACCTGCCGTGGCGGCCCGCCGATCCGAACGGCGTGCTGCTGGTCAGCACCACGCTGCATCACAGCAACGACCTGTATTTCCGCGAACGCCTGCCCTGGCGCGTGGGCACGGTGCGGATGGACGCCGGTCCGTCCGTCGTGGCGCACGTCCACCAGGATTGCGCCGATGGCGCGCGTGTGCGCCTCGCCTTGAAACTGGACCGCAGCGGCCAGGCCGTGATGATCGCCCTGCCCGAAAGGAATACGCCGAACATGGAAGACGACAAGACACTGCGCGAGACCTCGTGCGATCCGAAATTCCGCCGCGTGCTGGTCACGGACGGCAAGTCGGCCGTCGGTCAGGCCGTGGCGCGCGCGCTGCTTGACGCGGGCAGCCCGATGATCTTTCTGGGCGATCCGCAGGCCTGGAAGCGCGACGCCGCGTTTGACGCGCTGGCGGCCGATCCGCGCGTGCAGGCGGTGACGCTGGACGTGACCGACACCGATTCCGTCGAACGCGTGGCAGCTTCCATCGGCGGCAAGGTCGAGATCCTGGTGAACACGGCGGACCTGGAGCGCGAAGGCGGACTGCTTAGCCGCAAGGACGTGAACACCGCGCGCGACGCGATGGACGTCAACGTACTGGGCCTGATGCGGCTGGCGCAGAGCTTCGGCCCCGCGCTGTGCGGCCGCGCCGCCGACGGCGTGAACAACGCCGCCGCGTGGGTCAACGTACTGTCGATCTACGCGCACATGAACTTGCCATCGCGCGGCATGTGGTCCGCGTCCAAGGCCGCCGCGCTATCGCTGGCGCAATGCCTGCGTGCCGAAATGCGTGGCGCGGGCGTGCGGGTGGTGAACGTGTTTCCCGGCCCGGTCGATCACGAATGGGAACAGCGCACGCCGCCGCCGCGCGTGGCGCCGGCTGCGATCGCCGCCGCGATTGTGCGCGCGTTGAAGGACGGTATCGAAGACGTGTACGTGGGCGACGTTGCGCAGGAATTCCGCGCGCGGCTGGCCGAGAACCCGAAGGGACTGGAACGGGAGCTGGGCGCGGGCGGCTGACCGCCTGCCCCGCGCGTCGTCCCCCAACAAGCACCAACAGGAGAGCACCGTGAGTCAACCCATTCTTGCCCAATTCATGACCGAGCTGGTCTCTGGCCGCATCCGCCTGGTGGACCTGACCGAGACGCTGACGCCGGAGTTTCCCACCATCGTGCTGCCACCGGAATTCGGCCAGGCGTGGCCGTTCCGGATCGAGGAAATCTCGCGCTATGACGAGCGCGGGCCGGCCTGGTACTGGAACAACTTCTCGTGCTCGGAACACACCGGAACGCACTTCGACGCCCCCGCGCACTGGGTCACGGGCAAGGACCAGCCGGACAACACGGTGGACACGATTCCCATCGACGCCTTCATCGCCAGCGCCTGCGTGATCGACTGTTCCGCCGAAGCGGCCGGCAATCCGGACTTTTTGCTGACCATCGACTTCGTCAAGAAATGGGAAGAACAGCACGGCCGCATCCCCGCAAGGTCGTGGGTGCTGATGCGCACCGACTGGTCCAAGCGCGCCAAACCCGCCGACTACCTGAACATGCAGGCTGACGGCGCGCATTCTCCCGGGCCGGATGCCGAGGTCGTGCCCTGGCTCATCAAGGAGCGCGACGTGCACGGGTTCGGCACCGAGTCGGTGGGCACGGACGCGGGACAAGCCCAGCACCTGGATCCGCCCTACCCCTGCCACTACTACATGCACGGCAACAACCGCTACGGCCTGCAGTGCCTGACCAACCTGGACCAGCTGCCGGCCACCGGCGCGGTGATCTTCTCGGCGCCGCTCAAGATCCGCAGCGGCTCGGGCAGTCCGCTGCGCGTGCTGGCGCTGGCGCCCACGGCCTGATCGCGGCCGGACCATACCAATAAATCAAGGGGGAACCATGACGCAAACCCATGTGGCCATCGTGACCGGCGGCAGCGCCGGCATCGGGGCGGAAATCTGCCGCAGCATGCTGGACGCGGGCTACGAGGTGATCTCGATGGCGCGCCGCGCCGCGGACTTCTCGCATCCGCGCCTGCACAACGTGCAGGTCGACCTGCTGGACGCCACCGCGACCGCGCAGGCGGGCGCCGAAGCCGCCGCCCAATTTCCGATCAGCCACGTTATCCACAACGCCGGCGTGATCTGGCCGAATCTGCTGCCGCAGGTCACGCAGGAAGAGCTCCATGGTCTGACGCAGATCCATCTGGGCGCCGCCATCAGCCTGGTGCAGGCCGCCCTGCCGGGCATGCAGGAACGCAAGTTCGGCCGCATCGTGATGATGTCGTCGCGCGGCGCGCTGGGCCTGCCCACGCGCACCGCCTATTCGGCCACCAAGGCCGGCATGGTGGGCATGGCCCGCACCTGGTCGCTGGAACTGGCGCCATACGGCATCACCGTCAACGTGGTGGCGCCCGGCCCGATCCAGACCGACATGTTCTACGAGGTGATCGAGGCCGGCAGCGAACGCGAACGCCAGCTTGCCGAGGGCATTCCGGTCAAGCGCCTGGGCCGTTCGGACGACGTGGCGCGCGCCGTCATGTTCTTCGCGGATCCCGCCAACAGCTTCGTCACCGGCCAGACGCTGTTCGTCTGCGGCGGCGCCAGCGTCAGCTCCATCACCATCTGACCGCCCCGCGCTTCGGGTTTTGACGGATAGGTAAGCACCGGGACCCGGGTCTACAGTGCTGATCCTTGAACGTAAGAAAGTTTAAGCAACAAGTATTCCCGCAGTTCCCGTTTTCTCCGCTTTCCAGCCGCACTCCCACTCTGCTCCCTACCCCGGAGGTTTTGCCATGCTGTCGAAGAAACTCCCCCTGGCCGCTGCCGCCGCCATCGCCACCCTGTTCGCCCTGCCCGCCCTGGCGCAAGTCAAGGTCGGCGTGGTCACCTCGTCCACCGGCCCCACCGCGCTGGTCGGGATTCCGCAGAAGAACACGGTGCCGCTGCTGCCCAAGAAGATCGGCGACCTGACCGTGGAATACATCTCGCTGGACGACGCCAGCGATTCCACGAACTCGGTCACGGCCTTCAAGAAGCTGATCTCGGAGCAGAACGTGGATGCGCTGATCGGGCCGTCGGGCTCGCCCAACGCCATGGGCGTGATCCAGTTCGCGGCCGAGGCCGGCGTGCCGATGCTGGCGCCGGTGGGCACCGCCGCGGTGGTGCTGCCGATGAACGACCAGAAGAAGTGGGTGTTCAAGACCACGCAGAACGACGACATCATCGCGCGCGCGCTGGTGGACCACATGGCCAAGACCGGCATCAAGACGGTCGGCTTCATCGGCCTGAACGATCCCTATGGCGAGAATTGGTACAAGGTGTTCTCGGGCCTGGCCGCGGAAAAGGGCATCAAGATCGCCGCCAACGAACGCTACCTGCGCTTTGACAGCTCGGTCACCGGCCAGGCGCTGAAGATCCTGGCCGCCAAGCCCGACGCCGTGCTGGTCGCCGCCCCCGGCGCCGCCAGCGTGCTGCCGCAGACGACGCTGTTCGATCAGGGCTACAAGGGCAAGTTCTACCAGACCCACGGCGCCGCGCTGCCCGACTTCCTGAAGCTGGGCGGCAAGAAGGTCGAAGGCACGGTGCTGGCCGCCAGCCTGATGCTGGTGCTGCCGGAAATGCCGGACAGCAACCCGTCCAAGAAGGTGGCCACCGAGTACATCGCCGCCTACGAAAAGCTCAACGGCTCCAAGCCCGCCACCTTCGGCGCCAACGTCTATGACGCCGGCCTGCTGCTGGAAAAGGCCGTGCCGATCGCCGAGAAGGCCGGCAAGCCGGGCACCAAGGAGTTCCGCAGCGCCCTGCGCGACGCGCTGGAGCAGACCAAAGAGCTGGTCGGCACGCAAGGCGTCTACAACATGAGCGCCGCCGACCACAGCGGCTTTGACGAACGCGGCCGCGAACTCATCACCGTCAAGGACGGCAACTGGACCCTGGTCAAGTAGGAGGGGTTCCCCCCGAGGCGCTGCGCGCTTCCCCCCAAGGGGGCATGCCAGCGGACCGGCGGAGCCCGGATCCGCGGCATCCCGATGGGACGCGCAGCGCCTGCTTGCTGGCGACGCCCGCGCCGCATGTGAGCGGGGGTGCCTGGCGTGCTTCTCTGTATCACCCGGAATTTCGCATGAATGCTCAGATTGCTCTGATACTCGGGCAGGACGGCATCACCAATGGCGCCATCTACGCGCTCCTGGCGTTGTCCATCCTGCTCGTCTTCACCGTCACCCGCGTCCTGTTCATCCCGCAGGGCGAGTTCGTCGCCTTTGGCGCGCTCACCATGGCCGCCATGCAGGCCGGCAAGCCCATCCTGCTGGTCTGGCTGCTGCTTGCGTTCGCGCTGGCCGAGGTCATCGCCGATCTGATGGCGCGCCGCAAGCGCCCCGCGCGCGGCCGCACCCACTGGCGCATGGCGGCCAAGGTGATCTATCCGCTGGCGCTGGCGCTGCTGCTGTACCGCCTGCCGCTCGCACAACTGCCGATGGCGGTGCAGGCGCTGCTGACATTGCTGTTGCTGGTGCCGATGGGACCGCAGCTCTATCGCCTGTTCTATCAGCCGATCGCGTCGGCCTCGACGCTGGTGCTGCTGATCGTATCCATCGCGGTCCACCTGGCGCTGGTCGGCCTGGGCCTGCTGGCGTTCGGCGCGGAAGGCGCGCGCACCGCGCCGTTCAGCGACGCCAGCATGACGCTCGGCCCGGTCAACGTGAACAGCCAGGCGCTGTGGGTGGTGGCGGTGTCGGTGGTGCTGATCGTCGTGCTGTACCAGTTCTTTGAACGCTCGATGTACGGCAAGGCGCTGCGCGCCGCGGCGTTCAACCGCATCGGCGCGCGCCTGATGGGCATCTCGCCCGTGTTCGCGGGCAAGGCCACGTTCTTTCTGGCGGCGCTGATCGGCACCGTGTCCGGCATTCTCATCGCGCCGATCACCACCATGTATTTCGATTCGGGCTTCATGGTCAGCCTGAAAGGCTTCGTCGGCGCCATCATCGGCGGGCTGGTGAGCTATCCGCTCGCCGCGGCGGGCGCCGTGCTGGTCGGGCTGATCGAAGCCTTCTCGTCGTTCTGGGCCAGCGCCTACAAGGAAATCATCGTGTTCACGCTGATCATCCCCGTGCTGCTCTGGCGTTCACTCAACAGCCATCACGTCGAGGAAGAAGACGAATGACCCCGCGCCACATCCTCCTCGCCTTCCTGGCCCTGCTGGCGCTCGGCCCCCTGGTGCTGCCGCCGTTCTACGTCACGCTGCTGAACTACATCGGCCTGTATGCGCTGGTGGCGCTGGGTCTGGTGCTGCTGACCGGCGTCGGCGGCCTGACCAGCTTCGGCCAGGCTGCCTTCGTGGGCGTGGGCGCCTACACGACCGCGCTGCTCACCACCCGCGCGGACACGCTGCCCTCGTGGCTCGGCTGGCTGGGCGCGTCGCCCTGGCTCACGCTGCTGGCCGGCCTGGCGCTGACGCTGGCGCTGGCCTATCTGCTGGGCGCGATCACGCTGAAGCTGTCCGGCCACTTCCTGCCGCTGGGCACCATCGCGTGGGGCCTGTCGCTGTACTTCGTCTTCGGCTCGGTCGAAGGGCTGGGCGGCCACACCGGCATCCCGGACATTCCGGCCATCAGCCTGTTCGGCTGGACGCTCAACCAGGGCGGCAACATCTACTACCTGATCTGGGCTTTCCTGCTGGTCGCCGTGTGGTCTACGCAGAACCTGCTGGACTCGCGCGAAGGCCGCGCCATCCGCGCGCTCAAGGGCGGGCGCGTAATGGCCGAATCCATGGGCGTGGACACGGCGCGCTCGCGCATGGTGATCTTCGTCATCGCGGCGCTGCAGGCCTGCGCGTCGGGGTGGCTGTACGCGCACATGCAGCGCTTCGTGAACCCCAACCCCTTCGGCCTGCAGATGGGCATCGAATACCTGTTCATGACCGTCATCGGCGGCGCCGGACAGGTGTGGGGCGCGCTGGTCGGCGCGGGCGTCTTCACGGTGCTCAAGCAATGGCTGCAGGACCTTCTGCCCAAGGTGCTGGGCCAGACCGGCAACTTCGAAGTGATCGTCTTCGGCTTCGGCATGGTGCTGCTGCTGCACCGCGCCCGCAGCGGCCTGTGGCCGGTGCTGACGCGCTGGGTGCCCGTCAAGCGCAAGCCGCGCCATGTCGACATGACGGCCGAACCGCTGCCCCGGCGCACCATGCCGCCGCGCGGCGAGGTGGTGCTGAAAGCCGTGGACGTGACGCGCAAGTTCGGCGGCCTGGTGGCCAACAACGCCATGAACCTGGAGATCCGCGCGGGCGAAGTGCTGGCGCTGATCGGCCCGAATGGCGCGGGCAAGAGCACGATGTTCAACCAGATCTCGGGCGTGGACACGCCGACGTCGGGACAGGTGACGCTGCTGGGCCAGCCAGTGGCCGGCGTGGGAGCGCGCAAGATTGCGCGCCTGGGCCTGTCGCGCACGTTCCAGCACGTGCGGCTGCTGGGCCGCATGAGCGTGCTGGAAAACGTGGCCATCGGCGCGCACCTGCGCGGGCATCGCGGCGTGCTGCCGGCCGCCTGGCGGCTGGACCGGCCCGAAGAGGCGCGCCTGCTGGCCGAAGCGGCGCGTCAGGTCGAGCGCGTGGGGCTGGGCAAGCATCTGCATGACGAGGCGGGCTCGCTGGCGCTGGGCCAGCAGCGCATCCTGGAGATCGCGCGCGCGCTGGCGTCCGACCCGTGCATCCTGCTGCTGGACGAACCCGCGGCCGGCCTGCGCTATCAAGAGAAATGCGAGCTGGCCGAACTGCTCAAGCGCCTGCGCGCCGAAGGCATGGCCATCCTGCTTGTCGAACACGACATGGATTTCGTGATGGGGCTGGTGGATCGCGTGGTGGTCATGGACTTCGGCGAAAAGATCGCCGAAGGGTTGCCGGCAGAGATCCAGCAGAATCCCGCGGTGCTTGAAGCGTATCTGGGCGGAGTGGAAGAATGAGCGCGAAACTGCTGCAAGTGCGCGACCTGCGCGTGGCCTACGACAAGGTCGAGGCGGTCTCCGGCGTCAGCCTGGAAGTGGGCGAAGGCCAGATCGTGACCGTGATCGGCCCCAACGGCGCGGGCAAGACCACGCTGCTGTCGGCCATCATGGGCGTGCTGCCGTCACAGGGCGGCATCACCTTCGGCGGCAAGGCGCAGGAACACGCCGAAATCGAGGAAATGGTCGCCGCGGGCATGAATCTGGTGCCCGAAAAGCGCGAGCTTTTCGCGGAAATGACGGTCGAGGACAACCTCATGCTGGGCGCCTTCGACCGCTATCGCCGTGGCCTGCGCGACCAGGACCAGACGCTGGCCGAGGTCTTTGAACTGTTTCCCCGGCTGCAGGAACGGCGCGCGCAATTGGCCGGCACGCTATCCGGCGGCGAGCGCCAGATGCTGGCCGTGGGCCGCGCACTGATGGCCAAACCCCGCCTGCTGATGCTGGACGAACCCAGCCTGGGGCTGGCGCCGCGCATCGTGCGCGAAGTGTTCCGCATCGTCGCGCGGCTGCGCGAGATGGGCGTGTCCATCCTCTTGATCGAACAGAACGCGCGCGCCGCGCTGCAGGTGGCCGATTACGCCTATGTGCTGGAAACCGGAACGGTCACGCTGGAAGGTCCGGCGGCCGAGGTGGCGCAGGATCCGCGCGTCGTGGAGGTCTATCTGGGACTGGGGCACGGCGCGCCTGCGTGACGCAGGCTGCCGGGTCGGCCGGCTGGGTCAGGCCACGCCGCGACGCCGATCGCGGCGGTACAGCGCATATCCCAGCGGGTACATGACGGCCACGAGAAACGTCGCGACCGGATGGGTCAGCCGGTAGGCCTGCACTGCCGTCGGCACGCCCGAATGCTTCAGGTGCAGGCGAAAACGCGTGTAGCGCGCCGCCGCCATCATGAATTCACGTGGACGGTAGCGGAAGAATTCCAGGTGATGCTGCAGCATGTCCCAGGCCAGCAGGTACAGGCCCTGGGCGTTGTTGCTGACGGACACCGCGCCCTGGCTCAGGCCACCGGGCGTGTCGTGATAGGTGCGCACCACGCGGTTGATGAAGCGGCTGAGATACCCGGCACGCGCCACCGCCCACCACACCAGACTTTCGGGCACGAAGCCCGCCACGTCCTCGGGAAACGGGTACTTGCGCAGGATGTCCGTGCGCATACAGCCGAATTTCTCGCCCTTGATGCGGTAGCGGAAATACACGTCGACGGCGGTGCTGTCGAACACGTCCTGCGGATAACGGTCGCCGACGATGGTGCCGTCGGGCCGCGCGCACAGCCCGGTAATGGCGAAATACGAGTCGCGGCGCGCGGGCGGAATCGCGTTCCAGGCCTCATGGAAAATGGCCAGCGCGTCCGGCGGCATTTCGTCGTCGCTATCCAGGCCCACGATCATCTGGCCGCGCGCCTCGCGCACGCCACGATTGAAGGCGGTCTTCTTGTGCTGATTGTTCTGCCAGACATAGCGGATCGGAAAATCCGCCAGCGATTGCCAATGCAGGATGGACTCGTGCGTGTTGTCGGTGGAGCCGTCGTCCACCACCACCCATTCAAAATCCCGGAAAGTCTGCTGGCAGAGCGATTCGTAGACGCGGTGCAGGGTTCCTGCCCGGTTGTAGGTCGGCGTCAGAACGGTGAAAAAAATCGGTGTATCGGTCATGCCTGCTGTGCCCCTTGCGATCTTCCAGAAACCGCTGCGGTCTTGGTTCTTATGATTTCGCCTGAAGTGTAGGGGATATGCCTCGGGGAACCGATTCCACGGCTTTGGAATTTGCAATCAAATCTGACAAACCGTGCGGTTTTTTTTGTTGCCGTGCGCGGCGCCGGACGTTGGCCGCAGGGCATCGTGGCGTAAACTCGGGCGGCCCAATTCGGAACGCCTATGGAAGCCTCGACCGTCCAGCTCAATGACATCGCCTTGTTCGTGGAGGTTGCCAAGCGCAAGAGCTTCAGCCAGGCCGCGCGCGCGCTGGACATGCCGACGTCGACGCTGTCGCGGCGGATCAACGAACTGGAACGCGCGATCGGGCTGCGGCTCATCAACCGCAACACGCGCCGGCTGGATCTGACCGACGCGGGCGCGGCCTACATGCGCCGGTGCCAAGGCCTCATCGATGAAGCCCGCCTGGCGCACGAGCAACTGCTGTCATTGTCAGGCGGCCCGTCGGGCAATCTGCGCGTCTCCATGCCGTACAGCCTGGCCATCTGGCTGCTGCCCGAGACCATCAGCGATTTCACCGATCGCTATCCCGAAGTGGAATGCGAGTTCGACCTGAGCATGATGACGGCCTCCGACGCACAGGGCACGCCGTTCGACATCGTGCTGCGGTTCGGCCGCGAAGCCGACTATCCGGGCGCCTCCGCCGACAACGGCAATGGCAACGGCACGCCGCATCGCGCCATCGAGGGCGCCGTGGTGCACGAGCTGGTTTCGCTGGAAACGCATCTGTACGCGTCCGACAGCTATATCGCACGTCATGGCGAGCCGCAGACGCCGGCCGATCTGTCGCAGCACCAGTGCCTGCGCACGACCATCGACGAAGCCCATTCGTACTGGACGCTGAATAACGGCGCGATTTCGCAGCGCGTGGCCGTGCACGGACATCTGGCCGCCAACAACATGAGCATCGCGGGCACGCTGGCCGGTCTGGACCTGGCCATCACGCGCATGCCGCATTGCCTGGCGCTGGAACCGATCATCCAGCGCAACTCGCTGCGGCGCGTGTTGCCCGGCTGGTCGGTGGATCCGATCTCGATCTATGTGGTTTTCCCTTCCAGCATCCAGCCGGCCAAGACCCGCGCGTTCATGGATTTCATCCGGCCCAAGCTCGGGGCCCCGCAAGCCTGACGAAAAAAAACCGCAGGGCTCGCGCCTTGCGGTTTTTCTTTGATCAGGCCGGGCGGGTCCGAAGACCTGCCGGCCGAACGCATCATTTAGACGCGCTTGATCTTTTCCAGCATCTTGAACACGCCCTTGGGCGACTTGACGAACAAGCGCTTGAAAGCCTTGCCCAGGCAACGGCGTTCCAGGGTGTTACGACGCACGCGTTTGCGTTCAGCCATGTTGATTCTCCTGTTGAATTTGCGGAAAGTGGCCCGCACAACCGGAAACCGGACTGGCGGAAAAAATTCGGATAACTTGGCATTTTAGCCTGAAATCCGAATCGGACGCCAATGGGCGGATTTCAAGGGCGCCAGCCGGGGCTTACGCACCGCCTGAAACAACCAGGGACAAATCGGCGGCGGATACGCCAAGGCGCCAACGCGCGGCGCAATATGGCCGGACCGCGTCCGTCTCACCCGCTGCACCGCCGCCCTGCCGCGCTCAGCCCGACGTTTCCTTCAGCCGTTCCCACACCTGCTCCGCCCGCGGCAGCGGATCGACCGCGCCGTAGCCCAGCGTGGACAGCGCCGCCGCGGCATTGGCATAACGCACGGCGTCTTCCCAGGCATCGCCCTGGCAACGCCGCGCCAGCAGGCTGCCGGCAAAGCAGTCGCCCGCGCCGGTCGCGTCCACGGCCTGCACCCGCAGCGCCGGCATCGCCGTGCGGCTGCGGCCGTCGTCGATGATGGAGCCGTCCTTGCCCAGTTTCAGCACCACCACGCCCGGCGCGCCGCCGTCGCGAATCCAGTCCAGCGTGCGCTCCGGGTCGTCGTTGCCGGTCAGGTGCTGCATGTCGTCCATGCTGGGCAGAAACACGTCCGCCGTCCGCATGGCTTCGCGCAGGATGGCGCGGGCGCGGTCCACGGGCCACAGGCGCAACCGCAGATTGGAATCCAGGCTGACCTGCGCGCCAGCGGCATGCGCGCGCTCGATGGCGGCGAAGACCGTATCGCAGGCGGTGGTGCTGATCGCCATGCTGATGCCCGATACGTGCAGGAAACGCGTGCGTTCGATCAGGCCCGCGTCCAGGCTGGCCGGCGTCATCAGGCTGGCGGCCGAGCCGCGCCGCAGATAGCTGAAAGCATGGCCGTCAGGTCCGTGCTGCACGAAGTACAGGCCGGTGTGCGCGTCATCGTCGACCTCTACGCCGGACGTGTCGACGCCCTCGTTCAGCCAGAGGTCCAGGAACTGCTTGCCGAAGGTGTCATTGCCGACCCGGGTCAGGTATGCGCAGCGCGCGCCCTGGCGGGCGGCTGCGATCACCGCATTGGAGGTGTCGCCGCCGAATCCCTGCAGGTATTGCCGCTGGCCGTCGTGCGTCTGGTTCAGCTCGACCAGCGGCTCGCCCAGCGCGACGATGTCGAAGTCAGCCATGAGCGGCCTCGCGGGTCCGGCTGATCTGCGCCACCAGCGCGGCGGTGTCGCGCGACGCGAAGGCGGCCTTGTCGTAGAGGTTGCTGCCGATGCCGACCAGGCCGGCGCCGGCCGCGAAATACGTACCCATGTTTTCCTGCGTGATGCCGCCCGTGGGGCAGAAGATCGTGTCCGGGTACACCGACTTCAGCGCGGCCAGGTGCTTGGGGCCGCCGGTGTCCGCCGGGAACACCTTCACCACGTCCACGCCGGCGCGGCGCGCGGCCAGGACTTCGCTCGGGGTGAACGCGCCCAGCATGCACAGCGCGTCGGCGGCGTGGGCCATATCCACGATCTCGTGCGCCAGCGCGGGCGACACCAGGAAGTCCGCGCCCGCCACCAGCGCCTCGCGCGCCTGCGACTCGTCCAGCACGGTGCCCACGCCCAGCAGCAGGCTGGCGCCGTGCTTGTCGCGCAGCGCGCGCACCAGATCTGTGACGTTCGGAATGGTCCAGGTCAGTTCCAGCGTGGTGCAGCCGGCCGACACCGCGACTTCGGCGGCATAGGCCGCGGCGGCCGCGTCGGTGTAGCGCAGGACGGGCACGACGCGGGCGGCCAACAGGGCGGCAAGCTTGGAGGCGGTGGGAGCAGCGGTTGCGGTCATGGATTTCCTCTGGGGCTGACGATCAGGCGCCGCCGGACGTTACCGGCAGGACGGCGAGTTTGGCCGCGGCGGCGTCGCGCAGCCGCAGCAAGGGTTCGATATAGGCGGACTGCGGATCGCCGCGGCGGCGGAACAGCAGCGTGCTGACGCTGACGCCCGCGACGGGACGCCCTGCCCCGTCGCACAGCGCGACGCCGTAGCAGACGATGCCGGGTTCGTTTTCCTCGTTGTCGACAGCGTAGCCTTGCTGAGCCGCCACGCCCAGCGCCTCGCGCAGCGCGGGCAGACTGGTCAGCGTGGCGGGCAACCGGGCCGGCATCGGCAGCGCGTGCAGCAGGCGCTCGCGCGCGGGCTCGTCCAGCGCGGCCAGATAGGCCTTGCCGACGGCACTGGAATGCAGCGCGACGGACGCCCCCACGCGCGACACCATGCGCACGGGGCCGGGGCTTTCCAGTTTGTCGATGTAGATCATCTCGTGGCCCGCGGGCACGGCCAGATGGACGGTTTCGCCGGTCTGGTCGCGCAGCGCCTGCAGTTCGGGCGCCAGCGCGGCGCGCAGATCGAACTGGGACCATGCCTTGCTGGCCAGCGACATCAGGCGCGGCCCCAGGCGATATGCGCCGCTGGATTCTGTGACCATCCCCTGTTCGGCCAGTGCCGCCAGGATGCGGTAGACGGTAGGACGGGGATAGCCGCAGTCACGGGCAAGCATGGCGGCCGTCGGCGGCTGCGGCGCATCGGCCACCGCCTGCATCACCGCCATGAATTTTCCGAACGCTGCCGCGCCCGCGACCTTGGATTCCTGCACTCATGTCCCCAAATACATGCGATAGCCCAGGCCAGATCCGCAACGCGGCAAGCGCGAATATCAGACGAATCTGCGATACTGTTTATTTGTACAGCTACCGAGGCGCCGATTGTCCACCATATGGACATGCGCCTCACAATATAGTCAATTATTCCATATCGACGCGCCCGGAACCAGCGATGGATCGCCGCGCCGGCATGCTCCCTTCGTCAGGCTACGATACCGTCCATGAGCTCCCATATCCGCATCGTTGGCGCCCGCCAGAACAATCTCAAGAACCTCGATCTGACCATCGCCACCGGCGAACTGGTCGTCGTCACCGGGGTGTCGGGGTCCGGTAAAAGTTCGCTGGCCTTCGACACCCTTTACGCCGAGGGCCAACGGCGCTACGTGGAAACCTTCTCGCCCTATGCGCGCCAGTTCCTGGACCGCATGGACAAGCCGCAGGTGGACCGCATCGAGGGCATTCTGCCCGCTATCGCCATCGACCAGACCAATCCGGTGCGCAGCTCGCGCAGCACGGTCGGCACGATGACCGAACTGAACGATCACCTGAAACTGCTGTTCGCGCGTGGCGCCAAGCTCTATTGCCGCGGCTGCGGCAAGCTGGTGCGGCGCGACACGCCGGAATCCGTCTATCACTCGCTGGCCGAGCGCGCTGCGACCGTGGGCGACCCGCGCCTGGTGGTGACCTTCCCGATCGCCGTGCCGGCCAACTTCACCGAAGACGAAGTGCGCGGCTTCCTTGAGCAGCAGGGCTACACCCGCGTGCACGCCGAAGAAACCGCCGTGCCCCGCGCCGCCGCCCCCGCCAAGGGCGCCAAAAAGGCCAAGGCCACGAAGACCGCCAAGGCCGCCACCGAGGAACGCCGCATCCTGCACGTCATCCAGGACCGCTTCCGCTTCGCCGGCACCGAGCGCGAACGCATCATGGAAGCGCTGGACACCGCGCTTCGCATGGGCGCCGGCCACATCGCCGTCTACGCCATGGACGCCGACGGCGGCAACGCGCACATCTGGAAGTACAGCGACCGGCTGCACTGCGCCGATTGCGACATCGAATACACCGACCCGCTGCCCAGCAGCTTCTCGTTCAATTCGCCGCTGGGCGCCTGCGAGGCCTGCCGCGGCTTCGGCCGCGTGATCGGCATCGACTTCGGCCTGGTCATCCCCGACGAGAAAAAGACCCTGCTCGAAGGCGCCATCAAGCCGTGGACCACGCCGTCCTACAAGGAATGCCAGGACGACCTGCAAAAGTACGCCCCGCGCGCGGGCGTGCCGCTGGGCGTGCCCTGGAAGGACATGAGCGACGAGCACAAGCGCTGGGTGCTGTACGGCACACCCGACTGGAAGGGCGGCAACGACGCCTGGAAGCACCAGTGGTACGGCGTGCAGCGCTTCTTCGACTGGCTGGAAACCAAGTCGTACAAGATGCACGTGCGCGTGCTGCTGTCCAAGTACCGCAGCTACACGCCCTGCCCCAGCTGCAACGGCGCGCGACTGAAGCCCGACGCCCTGCTCTGGCGCCTGGGCAACAAGGATGAAGCCGACGCCGTGCTGCCGCCCGAAGACGGCCGCTACAAGCGCTTCATGCCGGTCGGCACCACCTGGAGCCGCGAGCAGCTCAACGGCCTGGACGGCCTGTCGCTGCACGACGTGATGCTGCTGCCGATCGAGCGGGTGCGTAAATTCTTCGACACGCTGTCGTTCTCGGGCGCGCTGGACGCCGCCACCGACCTGCTGATGACCGAAGTGCGCGCGCGCCTGAAATTCCTGTGCGACGTGGGCCTGGGCTACCTGACGCTGGACCGCCAGAGCCGCACGCTGTCGGGCGGCGAGGTCCAGCGGATCAACCTGACCACCGCGCTGGGCACCTCGCTGGTGAACACGCTGTTCGTGCTGGACGAGCCCTCCATCGGCCTGCACCCGCGCGACATGCACCGCGTCGTCGAAGTCATGCACCGCCTGCGCAACGCCGGCAACACGCTGGTGGTCGTGGAGCACGATCCGCAGGTCATGGTGGCCGCGGACCGCATCATCGACATCGGCCCCGGTCCCGGCGAACGGGGCGGCCGCATCGTCTTCGACGGCACGCCTGATCAACTGCGCGCCGCGCCCTCGCTGACCGGCGATTATCTCGGCGGCCGACTGCGTGTGGAAGCGCCGCGTCCGATGCCGGTGGCGGCCAACACGCCGCGCCTGCTGCTGGAAGGCGTCAATGCGCACAACCTGAAGAACGTCTCTGTCGAGCTGCCGCTGGGCCGCCTGGTCTGCGTGACCGGCGTGTCCGGTTCGGGCAAATCCACGCTGGTGCAGGACGTGCTCTACCCCGCGTTGCTCAAGCAGAAGGGCAAGCCGTCGGAAGCGCCGGGCGCCTTCGACCGTCTGCTCGGCGCCGAGCAGATCGCCGACGTCGTCATGGTGGACCAGACCCCCATCGGCAAGACCGCGCGCTCCAACCCAGCCAGCTACGTCGGCGCGTTCGACGCGATCCGCAAGCTGTTTGCCCAGGCCCCGCTGGCGCGTGAGCGCGCCTACACGGCGGGCACATTCAGCTTCAACGGCGGCGACGGCCGCTGCCCGACCTGCGGCGGCACCGGCTTCGAACACGTCGAAATGCAGTTCCTGTCCGACGTGTACCTGCGCTGCCCCGATTGCGACGGCAAGCGCTTCCGCCCCGAAGTCCTGGAAGTGCGCGTCGAACACCTGGGCAAGAGCGCCTCGATCGACGAGGTGCTGGAAATGACCGTCAGCGAGGCGCTGGACTTCTTCAAGGGCTTGCGCGACGTGCAGACCGGTCTTGCGCCGCTGGCCGACGTGGGCCTGGAATACGTGCGGCTGGGGCAACCGGTGCCGACCCTGTCGGGCGGCGAGGCGCAGCGCCTGAAACTGGCGGGCCACCTGGCCGAGGCTGCGCGCAGCGGCATCTCCACCGCCAAGGTCGCCAAGAAGGGCAGCCTGTTCCTGTTCGACGAACCCACCACCGGCCTGCACTTCGACGACGTCGCGCGCCTGATGCGCGCATTCCGCAAGCTGCTGGCCGCCGGCCACACGCTGCTGGTCATCGAACACAACCTGGACGTGATTCGCGCCGCGGATTGGCTGATCGACCTGGGTCCCGAAGGCGGCGACGCCGGCGGCCTGGTGCTCGGCACGGGCACGCCGCAGGACCTGATGGACAACCCCAAGTCGCATACGGGCGCCGCCCTGCGCGACTATGAAGTCAGCATCCTGCCCGTCGATACCGTCGCGGGCGGCAAGGCCGACGTCATCGTCAGCAGCGATGCCGACGCGCAGGAGGCCGAACAGGCCGGCCTGACCGCGCGCATCGCCGAGCCGCAGGCCGAGTACGGCGCCGGCGCGGGCACGCCGCTGCAATCCTTGGTGCGTGAACGCCGCCAGGGCAGCATGGCCATCGAAATCCGCAACGCGCGCGAACACAACCTGAAGAACATCAGCGTCGAAATTCCGCACGACAAGTTCACCGTCATCACGGGCGTGTCGGGGTCGGGCAAGTCCACGCTGGCCTTCGACATCCTGTTCAACGAGGGCCAGCGCCGTTATCTGGAATCGCTGAACGCCTACGCGCGTGCCATTGTGCAGCCGGCCGGCAAGCCGGATGTGGACGCCATCTTCGGCATCCCGCCCACCGTGGCGATCGAACAGCGCACCAGCCGCGGCGGCCGCAAGTCCACCGTGGCCACGATGACGGAAATCCATCACTTCCTGCGGTTGCTGTACGTGAAACTGGGCACGCAATACTGCCCGGACTGCAATGTCGCGGTTGAACCCCAGAACACCGACCAGATCGTGGCGCGCCTGTTGCGCGAGCACAAGGGCGAGCACATCGGCCTGCTGGCGCCGCTGGTCACCGCACGCAAGGGCTATTACACGGATCTGGCCAAGTGGGCGGGCTCCAAGGGCCATTCCCATCTGCGCGTTGACGGCGAATTCATTCCCGTGGCGCCGTGGCCGCGCCTGGACCGCTACAAGGAACACACCATCGAACTGCCGGTGGCGGATGTGGTGGTGGACCCGGCCAACGAGGCCGACCTGCGCGCCGCCGTCAAGAGCGCGCTGGAAAACGGCCAGGGCGTGATGTCGGTCGTCTGGCCCGTCAACAAGCTTCACGAGGCGCTGAACAGCGAACTGCAGCAGCAGCATTTCTCGGTCAAGCGCGCGTGCCCGTCCT
Organism: Achromobacter animicus; assembly: GCF_040775605.1. Lineage (NCBI taxonomy): Bacteria > Pseudomonadati > Pseudomonadota > Betaproteobacteria > Burkholderiales > Alcaligenaceae > Achromobacter > Achromobacter animicus. The sequence goes on along the minus strand of NZ_JAYGJK010000001.1, from coordinate 1,107,020 downwards.
GCGGCACCAGCTTCCCCGAACCCGATCCGCGCCTGTTCTCGTACAACTCCAAGCACGGCTGGTGCACGGGCTGCTACGGCACGGGCCTGCAATTGCAGGGCTTTGACGAAGAGCAGACCGGCGAGGAAACCGCCTGGAACGCGTGGTACGAAGGCGAGGCCAAGACCTGCACGCAATGCGATGGCCAGCGGCTGAACCGCGTGGCGCGCGCCGTGCGCTGGCGCGACAAGTCGATTGCCGAACTGGCGTCGCTGCCGGTGTCGGACGCACACACCTTCTTTACCGGACTGGTGGCGCGCGGCCGCGAAGGCGAGATCGCCCGCGACATCCTGGCCGAGATCCGCGGCCGCCTGAACTTCATGCAGGAAGTGGGCCTGAACTACCTGGCGCTGGACCGCGCCGCGCCCACGCTGTCCGGCGGCGAGGCGCAGCGCATCCGGCTGGCCGCGCAACTGGGCTCCAACCTGCAGGGCGTCTGCTACGTGCTGGACGAACCCACCATCGGCCTGCACCCGCGCGACAACCGCATCCTGCTGGACGCGCTGGCGCGGCTGGAAGGCAACGGCAACACGCTGGTGGTGGTCGAGCACGACGACGACACCATCCGCCGCGCCTCGCACGTCATCGACATCGGCCCGGGCGCGGGCATCCGCGGCGGCCGCGTGGTGGCGCAAGGCACCGTGCAGGACGTGATCGACGCGCCTGAATCCGTGACCGGCCGCTACCTGAAGACGCCGCTGGCGCATCCGCTGCAGGGCCGCCGTCCGGTCGAGGCCGACACGCCCATGATCGAGATCCGCGGCGCGCGCCTGCACAACCTGCGCAGCGTCGATGCGCGCATTCCGGTGGGCCGCCTGAGCGTGGTGACCGGGGTGTCCGGTTCCGGCAAATCGACCTTGGCGCGCGAAGTGCTGCTGGACAACCTGACGCAGGCGGTCTCGCAAGGCAAGGCGCCGGGCTGGGCGGGCTGCGAAAGCATCAAGGGCTGGGAAGCCATCGACCGCGTGCTGGAAGTGGACCAGACGCCCATCGGCAAGACGCCGCGCTCGTGCCCGGCCACCTACGTGGGCTTCTGGGACGACGTGCGCAAGCAGTTCGCCGACACCCGCGAGGCCCGCATGCGCGGCTGGACGGCGGCGCGCTTCTCGTTCAATACCGGCGATGGCCGCTGCCCGATCTGCGAAGGCCAGGGCATGCGCACCATCGAGATGAACTTCCTGCCCGACGTGAAGGTGCCGTGCGACGCGTGCAACGGCGCGCGCTTCAACAACGACACGCTCAGCGTGCAGATGCGCGGCAAGAACGCCGGCGAGCTGCTGTCCATGGAAGTGGACGACGCCATCGGCTACTTCGCCGCCCATCCCAAGATCCACCGTCCGCTGCAATTGATGCAGGACGTGGGGCTGGGATACCTGACGCTGGGCCAGCCGTCGCCCACGCTGTCGGGCGGCGAGGCGCAGCGCATCAAGCTGGTGACCGAGCTGTCCAAGGCCCGCCTGACCGACGGCCTGATCAAGACCGGCCGCGCCTCGCGCATCCCGCACACGCTGTACGTGCTGGACGAGCCCACGGTGGGCCTGTCGATGGCCGACGTCGAAAAGCTGATCCACGTGCTGCACCGCCTGGTCGAAGCCGGCAACACGGTGGTGGTGATCGAACACAACCTGGACGTCATCGCCGAAGCCGACTGGCTGCTGGACCTGGGCCCCGAAGGCGGCACGGGCGGCGGGCAACTGGTGGGCGAAGGCTCGCCCGAGCACGTGATGACGCTGGCCGATCATTCCCACACCGGCCGGGTCCTGACGGAGTTCCTTGCGCAACAACAGCGGTAACGCACCATGGATTGCCGTTTTGAAGACCGGCTTGCCGGTCGCGCGCTGCGCCTCGACGGGTTTTGCGACCGGATCGAGGCGCGCGCCGCGGCCGAGGTCGCCCCGGCGCTGGCCGCCATCGACGCCGCGCGGCGCGAAGGCCGCTGGATTGCCCTGCTGCTGGACTACGAGCTGGGCGAATGGCTACTGCCCGAGGCCACCCGGCCCGCGCCGGCCGGGCCGTGGACGCCGCCGCGCGACGACGGGCGCCCTCGCCTGACCGCGCTGGTGTTCGACCGCAAGATCGACGAAGCGCCGTGGGACGCGCCGGACGCCGACGCGCCCACAGCGTCCATCAGCCTGCCCGTACCGCGCATGACCGAGCCCGCCTACGTGTGCCAGATCGACGCCATTCGCGGCCTGATCCGGGACGGCGAGCTGTATCAGGTCAATTTCACGCAGCCGCTCGACGTCGGCTTCCAGGGCGATCCGGCCACGCTGTACCGCCGCATCGCGGCGCGCAATCCGGTCGCGCACGCAGCCTACATCCAGGACGGCGATCGCACGGTGCTGTCGTTTTCGCCCGAGCTATTCGTGCGGCGCGAGGGCGCCCGGCTGACGACCCGGCCCATGAAAGGCACCGCACCGCGACATGCCGACCCGGCCGAGGACGAACGCCTGGGCCAGGAATTGCTGGCCAGCGACAAGAACCGCGCCGAGAACCTGATGATCGTGGACCTGCTGCGCAACGACCTCGGACGGCTGGCCGAGCCGGGTTCGGTGAAGGTCGACGCGCTGTTTTCGTTGGAGCGATACCCCACGGTCTGGACCATGACGTCCACCGTGTCGGCCACCGCGCCGCACGCCACGCTGTCGGACGTGCTGCACGCCCTCTTTCCCTGCGGATCGATCACCGGCGCGCCGAAAGTCGCGGCCATGCGCCGCATCCGGCAAATGGAAACCGCCCCGCGCGGTCTGTATTGCGGCAGCATCGGCTGGCTGGCCCCGGATGGCGACTTCTCGCTCAACGTCGCGATCCGCACGCTGGTCCTGGACCAGCAGGGCCACGGCGTCTACAGCGTGGGCGGCGGCATCGTCTACGATTCGGAGCCGGCCGGCGAATGGCAGGAATGCCACTGGAAGGCCCGCATCCTGCGCGCCTGACGGCGCAAACCCCACGGCCGGTAGTAGCATAGAGCGCGGCCCGCGCAGCCCGGCCTGGCGCGGCCCCACTCAGCCGGCCCCGCGCCTTATCCCAGGAGAGTCCCATGCAACCTGAATTGATCGAGACCATCCTGGTTGAAGCGACCGGCAACGTGCCGCTGCTGGCGCGCCACCTCCACCGCCTCGAAGCGTCATGCAAGGCGCTGGGCTATGTCTGGGGCGGCCGCGATGTCGAAGGCGACATCCTCGTCGCCGTCATGTCCCTGGGCTCCGCCGGCCCCCACCGCCTGCGCCTCCTGGTCGCGCGCGACGGCAGCCGCCACATCCAGACCGCCGTCCTGCCGCCCCTGCCCGCACACCAGGAAGTCATGCTGGCGCCCGAGGCGCTGCGCTCCTCCGAACCGCTGCTGCGCTACAAGACCACGCACCGCCCCTGGTACACCAAGACGATCGAATGGCTGCCTTCGCATCCGCACATCTTCGATCTGGTCTATCTGAACGAACGCGGCGAACTCTGCGAAGGCAGCCGCAGCAACGTATACCTGCGCCTGGGCGACGTCTGGTACACCCCGCCCGTGGACAGCGGCTGCCTGCCGGGCGTGCAGCGCGCGCAACTGCTCGACGACGGCAAGACGAAGGAACGCGTCCTGACGCTGGCGGACCTGCATGCAGCCGACGAAATCCGGTTGTCGAATGCGCTGCGCGGATGGTTCACGGTGACATTCCGCGACGCCTGACAGCCGTCCTGATCGCTGACGCTCAATCGGCAAACACGTCCACCACCACCTGCCGGAGCCACTGGTTGGCGGCTTCGCGGTGGTTGCGGGCGTGCCAGAACACGTTGATGACCGACTCCGGAATCTTCACCGGACAGGGCGCGGCGGCCAGGCCGAACGGGCCGCACGCGCAGTCGGCAAAGCGCTGCGGCACCACCGCGATCATGTCGGTGGCCTGCAGCACCGGCCCCACCGCCATGAAGTGCGGCACCGTCAGCCGCAGCCGGCGGCGGATGCCCGCACGCGCGATCACCTCGTCCACCACGCCGTGGCCCGTGCCCTCGGACACGATCGCCACGTGTTCGGCCGCGCGAAACTGCCTGGCCGACACGCCCGAGCGCGCCAGCGGATGGTCCTGCCGGAAGATGCACACATAGGGCTGGCGAAACAGCCGGCGCTGAAAGAACCCGCCTTTCAACCCCGGCAGAAAGCCCATGGCCAGATCCATGCGGCCCCGCTCCATTTCGTCGCGCACGTCGATCGACGTCGTGCGCACCGTGCGGATGGTCACGCCCGGCGCCACCTGATCCAGCGCCCGCATCAGGCGTGGCAGAAAGTAGGTCTCTCCCACGTCGTTCACCCCGATCACAAACGACCGCTCGCTGCGCGCCGGATCGAACGCCACGCGCGCGTTCAGCGTGCCTTGCAGCGCGGAAAGCGCATCGGCGATCGGCTGAGCCAGGCTCTCGGCATACGGCGTCGGCACCATGCCGCGCGAGGTCCGCAGGAACAACTCGTCGCCCAGCAGCTTGCGCAGCCGGCTCAGCGCATTGCTGACGCCCGGCTGCGAAATCCCCAGGCTTTCCGCCGCCGCCGACACCCGGCCATGCTTGTGCAATTCATTGAAGACGACGAGCAGATTCAGATCCACGTCTTTCAGGTTCATGCGGCTGTCTCCACCAATATTGATTCTGGTGATTTATGTAATAAGCCAGATTCTATTTATTAATTTGGCGCCCTGCCCGAAGATGCGGAAAAACTGCCTGCGCCCATGCCGCGCAAGGCGCTGCCCGGCCGCCATGCGGCCAGCTGAAAAATGGAGACAAATCATGCGCGTCCGCACGCATCGCATCGCCACGTCCTGTAGCTGGGGCCGTCCATGAACGCCCCCGAACACCCCGTCCAATTCGTCCCGCCCTGGCAAGGCGACGGTTCCCATCGCATCCCGTTCGGCGTCTACACCGACGCCGCGCTGCACCAGCGGGAACTGGAGCGCTTCTTCTACCAAGGCCACTGGAGCTACGTCGGCCTCGAGGCCGAAATCCCGAATCCCGGCGACTTCAAACGCACGGTCGTGGGCGAGCGGTCCGTCATCCTGCTGCGCGACAACGATGGCGAAGTGCGCGTCGTGGAAAACGTCTGCGCCCATCGCGGCGTGCAGTTCTGCCGCGAACGCGCCGGCAACCGTACTGAGTTCGTCTGTCCGTACCATCAGTGGAATTACGACCTGCAGGGCAACCTGATCGGCGTGCCCTTCCGCCGCGGGGTCAAGCAGGACGGCAAGGTCAACGGCGGCATGCCGCCCGACTTCAAGCCCGAGGACCACGGCCTGACAAAACTGGCGGTCGCCTGCCGCAACGGCGTCGTCTTTGCGTCCTTCGACCACGACGTCGAGCCGCTCGAAGACTACCTGGGCCCCGACATCGCGCATTACTTCGACCGCGTCTTCGACGGCCGCGAACTGGTGATCCACGGCTACAGCCGCCAGCGCATTCCCGGCAACTGGAAGCTGATGCAGGAGAACATCAAAGACCCCTATCACCCCGGCCTCCTGCACACCTGGTTCGTCACCTTCGGCCTATGGCGCGCGGACAACCGGTCCGAACTGAAGATGGACCGCCATTTCCGCCACGCCGCCATGATCTCCACACGCGGCCAGGGCGGCAAAAGCACCGTTACCAGCGGCGTGTCCAGCTTCAAGGAGCAGATGTCGCTGAACGACGACCGCTTCCTGGACATCGTGCAGGAACCCTGGTGGAACGGCCCCACCGCCGTGCTCATGACGCTGTTCCCTAGCGTCATCATGCAGCAGCAGGTGAACTCACTGTCCACCCGCCACATCCAGCCCGTCGGCCACGACGCTTTCGACTTCGTCTGGACGCATTTCGGCTTTGCCGACGACACCCCCGAAATGACCCAGCGCCGCCTGCGCCAGGCCAACCTCTTCGGCCCCGCCGGCTTCGTGTCCGCCGACGACGGCGAAGTCATCGAATTCTCGCAATCCGGCTTCGAACAAAAGCCCTGGCACCGCAGCGTCGCCGAACTCGGCGGAAAAACCGCCGAAAACACCGATCACATGGTCACCGAAACGCTGATACGCGGCATGTACGCGTACTGGCGCCGCGTGATGGAGGCGTGACATGCTGGACTTTCCGCGCTACTACCAACTCACCCGCCTGTACACCGACTACGCCGCCGCCCTGGACGCCGGCGAATGGGAAAAGTGGCCCGACTTCTTCACGGAAGACTGCATCTACAAAGTGCTGCCGCGCGAAAACTACGAACGCGGATTTCCGCTGGCGACCATGGCGTTCGAGAGCCGCGGCATGCTGAAGGACCGCATCTACGGCGCCACCGAAACCATCTTCCACGACCCCTACTACCAACGCCACGTCGTCGGCGCCCCCCGCGTGCTGCTGGCGCAGGACGACCGCATCGAGTCCGAAGCCAACTACGCCATCTTCCGCACCAAGCCCAGCCAGCTCACCACCGTCTTCAACGTAGGCCGCTACCTCGACGTGATCCGCCAGACCCCCGACGGTCTCAAATTCGAATCGCGGCTGTGCATCTTCGACAGCGAGCTGATCCCCAACTCGCTGATCTATCCCATCTGACCCGGAGACGAACAATGACTGTGCAATGGACAAAGGCGATTGAACGCGATGAAGTCCCCGAAGAAGACGTCATCGCCATAGAGGCAGGCGGAAAAGAAATCGCGCTATACGGCGTCGAAGGCCAGGTCTACGCGACCGACAATCTCTGTACGCACGGCAATGCCAGGCTGTGCGACGGCTTCCTGACCGGCCACGAAATCGAATGCCCGCTGCACCAGGGCCGCTTCGACGTGCGCGACGGCCGCGCGCTGTGCTCGCCACTGCGGGAGAACATCGCGACCTATCCGGTGCGTATTGAGGATGGCGTCGTGTTCGTGGCGCTTTGATTTACTGACGCTGGGCGCGGCGACCACAAGACGCCAGTCCGTTGACGCACCGCAGCGCTCAGAAATTGAGGCGCCGCCGCCCCGGCGGCCCTCAAACCGCCAGCCGCAACGCCTCGTTCGCCGCCGCCATGCCCATGGCGGCGGTCACGGTAACCACCGACCCATAGCCCGCGCACGACAAGCCCTGCGGCGCCAGGTTCAGACCCGACGCGCCCATATCATCTTCACCTTCAAGCGGCCTGGTCCACGCATCCGGCAAAATCGCCGGCTGGTCAAACCACAACGCATGCACGCCCATCTTCGGCACCCGCTTGAGCGCCTTGCCGTTCTTGTCCGACGCCCGCGGAAACCCATGCTCACGCCGCAACTTGTTGCGCAGCTTGGACAGCAACGCATCATTGACCGCCCCCGACAGATCCCCCGCCCGCAACGCCAACGGATCCGTCTTCCCGCCCGCGCCGCCACACAGCAGCATCGGCACGCCAAGCGCACGCGCATGCAGAATCATCGCGATCTTCGCGGCCGCCTGATCGGTGCAGTCGATGATGACCGTATAAGGCCCCGGCAACACCTCGCCCACGTTCTCTGGCGACACGAAGTCGTCCACCCGCGTGATCCGGCATTCCGGATTGATCGCCAACACCCGCTCAGCCATCGCATCCACCTTCGACTGCCCCAGCGTCGAACTCAACGCATGGATCTGCCGATTGACGTTGGACTCGGCGATGTGATCCAGATCGATCAACGTCAACGCCCCCACGCCGCACCGCGCCAGCGCCTCGACGGTCCACGACCCCACGCCGCCCAGGCCGGCGACGGCAACGTGGGCATTGCGGATGCGGGAGGGCGCGTCAGGACCATAGAGGCGCGACAGCGCGCCGAAACGACGGTCAAGATCGGCGGGTTCAGGAATGAGTTCGGGCGAGTTCATGGAGCGCATTTTATGGCAGCAGCCGCCAGCCTACCCGCCCAAGTCACGCGGACAAGGTGTCTGACACCCTGCGGAGACTGCAGTCATGCCGCGGATGTGCCCCAAGGGTGTCAGACACCGGCGCACTTTTCGCCGCCAGTCCAGATCCCAGAGGGACCCGCGGACAGGGTGTCAGACACCGGAGGCAACGCGCCGCCGCCCACCGCAAGCGCGAAGCGTCATCCTCCGACGCAAGACACCGCGTAAGCGCCCGGAGGCCGCCCGCGCGGCCAACCGGGCGCGGGCCCCGCAAGACGCTTCAAACCCGCGCAAGCGCAGCCAAGAACCTTAAGAACTCAACCCGCCCCAGCGCCCGCCAAGCTGAAACCACCCGAGCCCGGCGCGGCGTCGGCCTGGGGCGCGCGGGGCGTGTAGATGCGCCCGAGGGAATCGGAAGGCAGTCGCCGAAGGCGACAACGACGATGACGAAGGGGCAGTCCGGAGCGAAGGCTCCGGACCGCAATCGTAGCCCCGCGCGCCCCAGGCCGACGCCACGCCGGGCGTCTTAAGAACCACAATCGACCCCTAAAACACCCGCCAAGCGCCACAAGAACCGCAATCGACACCCAAAACACCCGCCGAGCGCCACCAGAACCGCAACCGACACCCGCCCCCGACTTTCGCCGAAAATCGATGCGCCGGCCGGCTGAAAACCTCACATCCGCCGCCCATCACCTTCGACAGCCACCACATCATCCCCGCCAAGCGCCTGATAAACCGTGACCTGATTCACCAACCGATTCAGCATATTCTCATCGCTGGCCACCTCAGCCACCCGCCGTTTCTCCTGCGCATCCAGCCAATCCCGCAGCGGCACCGCCCCCGCCCGATACCTGACTTCGTACAGCCGCTCAGCCTCCCGAGCCGCCCGCAACGACAGATCCAGCTGCTCAGCACGAATCGACAATTGCGTCCGATTCGACAGCGCATTCTCCACATCCGCCATCGCCTGGTACAGCGCCTGCCGGAACGTCACCACCCGCTCCTCAAAATCCGCTTTCGAAATCCGGATATTGAGCTGCATCTGGTTCCATTGCAGAAATGGCAACGTCAACCCCGCCCCCAACGTCCCGATCGGATTCTTCAACACATCCGACAACGTCGGGCTAGAACTCCCCAACGCCCCCGTCAACGTCACCGGCGGATAAAAGCTAGCCCGCGTCGCATCCACGGTAGCCAGCGACTCCCGCAACCGCAGCTCCGCCGCCCGCAGATCCGGCCGCCGCCCCAGCAACTCCGCTGGCACCCCCGCCCGCGCCTCCGGCAACGCACTCGACGGCAACCGCATCGGATCCGCCGTAATGCGATCCGGCGGCCCATCGAACAGAATCGTCAACGCATTGATGTACTCCACCCGTTGCTGCACCAGCAACGCATGCGCCGCCTCCTGGCTGGCAACCGTCTGCTCCGCCTCGGCCAACTCCAGCGCCGACGCCCCGCCCGCCGCGTACTGCGCCCGCACCAGATCCTGCGTGCGCCGCGCGTAGGCAATGCTCTCCTCGCTGCTGGCGATGCGTTGGTTGATGAACGCCGTCTGCCAATACAACGTCGCCGTCGTCCCCACCAGCGACAGCGCCGCGGCCTGGCGGTCCTGCTCCGTCGCCAGCGCCTCCCACTGCGCCGCATCCCGCTGGCGCGCCAGCTTGCCCCACAGATCCACCTGATAGCTCACCGTCAGCTCGGCCGAATTGGCCCGCGTGATCGCGCGATCCCCATACAGATTGCGCACCCGAGACACGTTCGCGTCCCCGCCAAACTGCGGCATCAGCTGATCATCCGCCAATCCCGCCTGATACTGCGCCCGCCGCACCCGGATCGCCGCCGCCGCCAGATCGTTGTTGCGCGCCAGCGCCGTCTCCACCAACCTGTTCAGCACCGGATCATCGAAATTGCGCCACCAGTCGCCTCCATCGGCCAGCGAAGCCTGCGCGCCCGCATCAGCGCCCGCCCCCGCATAAGTCCAGGACGCCGGCACACTTACCGCCGGCCGCTCGTAATCCGTACGCAGCAGACCGCACCCGCCCAGCGCCAGCAACAGCGCCACGCCCAGCGGTTTGCACACAAGAGAAACTGCTTTCATCTTCCTCATTCCCGGGCCAACGCCTCGACGGGATCCAGGCGCGCCGCGTTGCGCGCCGGCAGATAGCCAAAAATCACACCGATCAGCGTCGAGCACGTGAATGCCGCCACCATCGATGCCGTGGAATAGATCATCTGGAACGAGCCGCCCGTCGCCTTGCTGACCAGCACGCCCAAGCCCAGCGACAACAGGATGCCCACCGCCCCGCCGATCAGGCACACCAGCACCGCCTCGATCAGGAACTGCTGCATGATGTCGCTGCGCCGCGCGCCCACCGCCATCCGCACCCCGATCTCGCGCGTGCGTTCGGTCACCGACACCAGCATGATGTTCATCACCCCGATCCCCCCCACCATCAGCGAAATCAGCGCGATCAGCGACACCAGCAGCGTCATCGTCGCCGTCGTGCGCTCGATCGTCTTGCGCACCGCATCCGTGTTGAACACGAAAAAGTCCTTCACTACGTGCCGGCGCGTCAGCACCCGCACGATGGCCTGTTCGGCGGCGGCCGGCGGCGTTGCGTCGTTCACGCGCACCGTGATGCTCTTCAGGTGCTGCTGCCCCAGCACCCGCGACAGCGCCGTCGTATAGGGAATCCACACGTTCAGCGAATCATTGCTGCCAAAGACGGTGTCCTTCTTCTGCGTCACCCCGATCACGCGCGCCGGCATCGACCCAAGGAAGATCACCTGCCCGATGGGCTCCGTATGCGACCCGAACAGCGCACGCCGCGTGCCCTCGTCGATCACCACTTCCTGCGCACGGCGCGCCACGCTCGTCTCGTCAAAGAACTTGCCCTCGGCCAGCTTGATCGCGCGCACCCGGAAGTATTGATCGCCCACGCCCTGGATCGACCCATTCACCGACACGTTGCGGTAACGCAGCGTATTGCTCGTGCCCACTTCCGGCGTCACGCTGTCCACATACGACTCGCGCGCCAACGCCTCGGCATCCGCCGCCACCAGCGTGCGGATGTTCACCGCCTTCTCGTCGCCGAAATCCTTACCCGGAAAAACCTCAACCGTGTTCGTGCCGATTGCGCTGATGTCTTCCAGGATCTTGCGCCGCGAGCCCTCGCCCAGCGCCACCACCGACACCACCGCCGCAATGCCGATGATGATGCCCAGCATCGTCAGCGACGTGCGCAGCCGATGCGCGTTCATCGCCAGCAGCGCCATGCGCAGCGCCTCGCCGCAGCGGTCCAGATACGCCTGCCAGGCCGGCCGCTGGGCCATCGCCGGGGCCTCGTCCAATGCCGTCTGATGGCGGGGCGCGTCCGGATTGCGCTTGTCCGCGACGATCTCGCCGTCACTGATCTCGATGATGCGCTGCGCGTGGCGCGCCACGTTCATATCGTGCGTGACGATGATGATCGTGTGTCCCGCCGCGTTCAGTTCTTCCAGGATGCGCAGCACCTCCTGGCCCGTATGCGTGTCCAGCGCGCCCGTGGGCTCGTCGGCCAGGATGATGTCGCCGCCGTTCATCAGCGCCCGCGCGATACTCACGCGCTGCTGCTGACCGCCGGACAACTGGCCGGGCCGGTGCTCCGAACGATCGGCCAGGCCCAGCCGCGCCAGCAAGGCCGAAGCCCGTTCCAGCCGCGCCTCGCGGCGCTTGCCCGCGTAGACGGCCGGAACCTCCACGTTGCCCTGCGCGCTCAGGTCCGCCAGCAGGTGATAGCGCTGGAAGATGAACCCGAAGTGCTCCCGGCGCAGCTCTGCCAGCTCGTCCGGGTCCAGCTCGCCCGTGCTGCGGCCGTCGACCTTGTAATCGCCGCGCGTGGGCCGGTCCAGGCAGCCCAGGATGTTCATGAGCGTCGACTTGCCCGAACCGGACGCCCCCACGATCGCGACCATCTCGCCCGCCTCGATCGTCAGGTTGACGTCTTTCAGGACCGCAATCGTCTGGTCGCCCGCCGGAAACTCGCGGCGCACGCCCGACAGGGAAATGAGCGGACCGCTCATGTCAGGCTCCCGGCTTGGCGGCGGCCGGCGACGAATCCGCCGACACGACGCGTTCGCCCACCTCCAGGCCTTCCAGCACCTGCGCCTGCACATTGTTGTTCATGCCGATGCGGACCTGGCGCGTCTCGGTCTTGTTGCCGTCCAGCACCACGCGCACCTCGTAGCGCCCGTCCGCGCCGCGCTTGCCCAGCGCCGACGCCGGCACCACCACCGCCCCCTTGGCCTCGCCCAGCACGATGAAGACCTGCGCCGTCATCGAGATGCGCAGCTTCTCGTCGGGGTTGGGCACGTCGAACAGCCCGTTGTAGTAGACCGCGGCGCTGGTGGAGGTGCTGGTCGAGGACGTCAGCGACGACGCCGCGTCATCCTTCTGGATGGAATCCGGGGCCGGTTCCACCGCGCGCAGCGTGGCGCGGTAGCGCTCGTCCGGTTCGCCCAGGATCGTGAAGTAGACCGGCAGCCCGGGCTTGACCCGCGTCACGTCGGCCTCGGAGATCTGCGCCTTGATCGTCATGGTGTCCACCTGCGCCACCTTGATGATGGTGGGCGCGCTCTGGATGGAGTTGACCGTCTGGCCTTCTTTGGTCACCACCGCCACCACCATGCCGTCGATCGGCGAGACGATGCGCGTGTAACCCAGGTTGACCCGGGCCGTGTCCACCTGGATCTCGGCCTGCGCGATCTGCGCGTCCAGCGACGCGATCTCGGCACGGGTCACGGCCAGCGTGGCCTCGGCGGTTTCATAGGCCTCGCGCGAGCTGGCGTCGGCCGCCAGCATCATGCGCTGGCGCTTGAACGCCAGTTCGGCCTGCTTCAGCGTGGCGACCTTGGCCGCCCGCTCGGCGCGCCGCGTCTGCAGCGCCGCTTCGGCGTTGCGCAGCTCGTTCTGCTGGGTCAGGTCATCGATCTCGGCGACCAGTTGTCCTTTCTTGACGCGATCGCCCAGTTCCACCTTCAGGGACTTGAGCTGGCCCGTGGCCTGCGCACCGACGCTGACGCGTTCGATGGCGTCGATGGTGCCGCTGGCCAGGACGCTGTCTTCCAGGTCCGCGCGGGACACCTCGGCCACGGCGAAGGTAGGCGGCGGCGGCGCCGAAAAGAATGCGGCGCGCGCACCGAAGACAAGAAGCAGGAGGATGACGGCTATCAGGACGTAGCGCTTGAACTTGCTGCGGGACTTTTTCATTGAACCTGGACGATGGGAACGGCAAGGCGCCACGGGCGGCGCCGGTAATGCTGCAAACAAGCGGCGTAATTCGCAGGTGAATTGCGCCGGGCGGACGTGTTCCGTTGCGTGAACGATACAACGATCCCAGGACGGTTGCGGAACCGTTTTACCGCACCTGCCGCGAACGTGCCGTCATCTTGCCGAATAAGCGCGAGACTTGTCCGGTAGAGACCGTTAACTTCGCAATGTGACTAGTCACTGTCCGCTGCAGCGCAAAATCGCATCGCCTCGACATAGCCGGACGTTACGAACAGAATGAATGCAGTTAAGCCGTGTCTACCTCCAACAGATCCCCCTCCTCGCCATCCAGTTCCCCGGAATTTTCCGGGGCGGTGCTTTTGTGCCTGCTGGCAATGATGAATCATGTGGCGCTGACCGGGGGACGGATCACCGTTTCCCTGACGGCGCTTCAGATGGGGCTGTCCACATTCACGGTGGGCACGCTGGTGGCGGTGTTTGCCGTGCTGCCCATGCTGTTTTCGGTCCGCGCGGGTCGCTGGGTGGACCGGGTCGGCATCGTCCGTCCGCTGTTCATCGGCACCACATTGGTGGCCTTCGGCACGCTACTCCCCTCTATTTCACAAACCCAGTCCGCGCTGCTGGTGGCGTCCTGCTGCATCGGCATCGGCTTCATGCTGCATCAGGTCGCCACGCAGGATCTGCTGGGACACGCCGAACCCGAAAAGCGGCTGCGCAATTTCTCGTTCATGTCATTGGCCCTGGCAGGGTCGGGATTTTCCGGTCCTTTGATCGCCGGTCTGGCCATTGACCACCTGGGTACGCGCACGGCCTTCGGCCTCCTCGCCGTCGGGCCCCTGCTCTCGGGAATCGGCCTGTATGCGCTGCGCCATCAGTTGAAGGCCGTCGACGCTGCCATCACCGGCGTGCGAGAGGCCCAGCGCCGCCGGGTGACCGAATTGCTCGCCGTGCCCGCCTTGCGCCGTGTCCTGATGGTGAACACCATCCTGTCCGGCGCGTGGGATACCCACCTGTTCGTCGTACCGATCTTCGGCGTGGCGATTGGCTTGTCCGCCACCACCATCGGCGTCATTCTTGCGTCATTCGCGGCGGCAACTTTCGTTATCCGGCTGGCTTTGCCGCTGATCCAGCGCCGGGTGCGATCCTGGACACTGGTGCGCGTGGCCATGGCCACCGCGGCGATCGACTTTGTGCTTTACCCGCTGTTCACCGACGTTACTGTCCTGATCGTGCTGTCTTTCATCCTGGGACTGGCGCTGGGCTGTTGCCAACCCAGCATGCTGTCCCTGCTGCACCAATACTCGCCGCCGGGCCGCGCCGCCGAAGCCGTGGGCCTGCGCATGGCGCTGATCAACGGCTCGCAGGTGTCCCTGCCGTTGACCTTCGGCGCGCTGGGTGCGGTAATTGGCGTTGCCCCGCTTTTCTGGGCCTATTCCGTGGCGCTGATGGCCGGGGGCTGGGCCAATCGAAATCCTCCGCACGAGCCTGAACGGAAAACGTAGTTGTGAACAAGCAGTCCTCCCCCTCCGACATCTCCGGCGCGTCCCTGCCCTTCCGGCTCTGGACGGCAGAAGAACGCCAAGCCTCGCTCGACGATGCGCTCCAACACTGGCAGGCCGGGGAAGACGTATGGGTATTCGGGTACGGATCCTTGATCTGGCGGCCGGATTTTGACTTCCAGGAACGGCGCCTGGCCACGCTGCGCGGCCACCACCGGGCGCTTTGCCTGTGGTCGCGGGTGAACCGCGGCACGCCCGAATGCCCCGGCCTGGTGTTTGGACTGGATCGCGGCGGTTCCTGCCGGGGTGTGGTCTACCGCCTGGCCGGCGACCAGGTCCCCAATTACTTTCCCGCCCTCTGGGAACGCGAGATGTCCACGGGCGCCTACCTGCCCCGCTGGATC
The DNA here is from genome assembly GCF_040775605.1 of Achromobacter animicus. Classification (NCBI taxonomy): domain Bacteria; kingdom Pseudomonadati; phylum Pseudomonadota; class Betaproteobacteria; order Burkholderiales; family Alcaligenaceae; genus Achromobacter; species Achromobacter animicus. The sequence goes on along the minus strand of NZ_JAYGJK010000001.1, from coordinate 1,091,985 downwards.
AACTGCGCCACGGACGAAGGGGTCGTCCGCGCACTGGTCTTCATCATGAACCGCAGCAATCCCGCCTATATCCGCGCACTGCCCGAGCCGGAACTGCTGGAGATCGTGCGCCGCGCGGCGGGACGCTACGGCCCGTGCACGGACTATGTGGTGCAGACCGCCCAGGCCTTGCGGTCCGCCGGCATCCACGACGCCCGGCTCGACGCGATCGCACGCCGGCTGGAACTGGACGGCCACCCGCTGCCCGAAGGTCCCTGACGCCCACGGGGCAAGCAGGCGCGGCGAACTTGCCCGGGGCCTGCGCGGGGTCAATGAGGGGCCGGTCTTCCAGGCGGTATAAACTCCCTGTTATCAACGCTGAACCCCTAAGACCATGTCCGTCTCTGATCTGCGTCAAAGCTACGAAAAGAATGTGCTCCTGGAAAGCCAGGCCGCCCGCTCCCCGTTCGAGCAATTCACCCGCTGGTTCGACGAGGCCCTCGCGGCCAAGGTGCCCGAACCCAACGCCATGACCCTGGCGACGGTGGATGCCAGCGGCCAGCCCAGCGCCCGCATCGTCCTCGTCAAGGGCTTTGACGACCAAGGCTTCACGTTCTTCACCAATTACGAATCGCGCAAGGGCCTGGATCTGCTGGCCGAACCGCGCGCCAGCCTGCTGTTCTTCTGGCAGCCGCTGGAGCGCCAGGTCCGCATCGAGGGCGTGGTGGAAAAAGTGGCCGCCGAAGAGTCGGACGCCTACTATCACAGCCGCCCCGCCGGGTCGCGCATCGGCGCCTGGGCTTCGCGCCAGAGCCAGCCCATCACCCGCGAAGAACTGGAAGCCCGTGAAAAGGAATTCCGCGAACGCTTCGGCGAACAGCCGCCGCGTCCGCCGCACTGGGGCGGCTACCGTTTGAAGCCCACCGCCTTTGAGTTCTGGCAGGGCCGGCCGTCCCGCCTGCACGACCGCCTGCGCTACGTCGCGGACGGCGCGGACTGGAAGATCGAACGCCTGTCTCCCTGATACAGGCGCCCCCGACGCGGGGCGTCTCCACGCCGGGCGCCTCCCGCGCCCGACCGAACTGTCTACTGCATGTCCGCCTCCTCCCCTGATTTCGATTCCGTCTTCTTTCGCACCGCATTGGGCCGTTACGCCACCGGCGTGACGGTCGTGACGACCGCCGGCCAGGACGGCGCGCCCATCGGCCTGACGGTCAGCTCGTTCAATTCGGTCTCGCTGAACCCGCCGCTGGTGCTGTGGAGCCTGTCGCTGGGCTCCTCGTCGCTGGAGGCCTTCGAACAGTGCGAGCGCTACGTGGTAAACGTGCTGAGCGCGGATCAGATCGCGCTGGCGCGGCGCTTCGCGACCGGCAAGACGCCGGACCGCTATGCCGGACTGCAGGTGCATTACGCGCCGGGCGGCACGCCGATGCTGGACGGCCACTGCGCCGCGTGGTTCGAGTGCCGCAACCGCAGCCGCTATGTCGAAGGAGATCACGTCATCATGGTCGGAGAAGTCGAACGTTGCGGTCATAGCGGCGAGCCTCCGCTGGTGTTTCACGCTGGCGGATTCGACCTGACGCCGGCCGGCACGCGCGCCGAGAAGGCCAAATCATGAGCGTCGACGTCGATTGCGTCGTCATCGGCGCCGGCGTGGTCGGGCTGGCAATCGCCCGCGCGCTGGCCCAATCCGGCCGCGAGGTGCTGGTGGCCGAGGCCACCGAGGCCATCGGCACCGGCACCAGCTCGCGCAACTCCGAAGTCATCCACGCCGGCATCTATTACCCCGCCGGCAGCCTGAAGGCGCGGCTATGCGTGCGCGGCAAGCATCTGCTGTACGCGTACTGTGCCGAGCGCGGCGTGCCGCACAAGCGGCTGGGCAAGCTCATCGTCGCCACCAGCCCCGAACAGGCCACGCAGCTGGAAGGCATCGCCCAGCGCGCCCGTGCCAACGGCGTGGACGACCTGCAGTACATCTCGGGCGAAGAAGCCATGCGCCTTGAGCCCGCGCTGCAATGCACCGCCGCGCTGGTGTCGCCGTCCACCGGCATCGTGGACAGCCACGCGCTGATGCTGTCCTTTCAGGGCGACGCCGAAAACGCGGGCGCCCAATGCGTCTTCCATACGCCGCTCGTGTCAGGGCGTGTGCGTCCTGAAGGCGGCTTTGAACTGCAGTTCGGCGGCGATGACGCCATGCAACTGACCTGCAACGTGCTGATCAACTCGGCCGGCCTGCAGGCGCCCGCCCTGGCGCGGCGCATCGAAGGCGTGCCGGCAGACAGCATCCCCACCGATTACCTGTGCAAGGGCAGCTATTTCACGCTGTCCGGGCGCGCGCCGTTTTCGCGCCTGATTTATCCCGTGCCCCAGCATGCCGGCCTGGGCGTGCACCTGACGCTGGACATGGGCGGCCAGGCCAAGTTCGGCCCCGACACCGAATGGGTCGGGACCGAGGACTACACGCTGGACCCATCCCGCGCCGAGGTGTTCTACGAAGCCGTCCGCACCTACTGGCCAGCGTTGCCGGACGACGCGCTGGCGCCCGGTTACACGGGCATCCGGCCCAAGATCTCGGGCCCGCACGAGCCGGCCGCAGACTTCGTCATCGCCGGCCCCGCCATGCATGGCGTGCCGGGCCTGGTGAACCTGTTCGGCATCGAATCCCCCGGGCTGACCTCCAGCCTGGCCCTGGCGGAAGAAACCCTGGCGCGCCTGTCCGCCTGATCTCCGCCCGCTCCCTCTTTCTTATTCATCCAATTCCGCCATGCAGCACAACGACTACATCCTGACCCTGTCCTGCCCCGACCGCACCGGCATCGTCTACCGCGTCAGCGGCCTGTTGTTCGAACTGGGTTGCAACATCCTGGATTCGCAGCAGTTCGGCGACGAAGAGACCGGCCGGTTCTTTCTGCGCGTGCACTTCGACCTGCCGGTCGGCGCCTCCGCCGATGACCTGCGCACCCGCCTGGACGCCATGTCCGCCGACTACGGCATGGAACTGAAGCTGCACGACGCGCGCCGCAAGGAACGCCTGCTCATCATGGTCAGCAAGCAGGGCCACTGCCTGAACGATCTGCTGTTCCGCGTGCACAGCGGCCATCTGCATGCCGAAGTGGCCGCCATCGTCTCGAATCACAACGACTACGCCGGCCTGGCCGCCACCTACAACATTCCGTTCCACCACCTGCCGGTCACGCCCGATACCAAGCTGGAACAGGAAAAGCAGGTGCTCAAGATCGTCGACGAGGCGAACATCGACCTGGTCGTGCTGGCGCGCTACATGCAGATCCTGTCCGCCGACATGTGCCGCGCGCTGACCGGACGCGCGATCAACATCCACCACAGCTTCCTGCCCAGCTTCAAGGGCGCACGCCCCTACCACCAGGCGCATGCGCGCGGCGTGAAGATCATCGGCGCCACGGCCCACTACGTCACCTCGGACCTGGACGAAGGCCCGATCATCGACCAGGACATCGAACGCGTCGACCACACGATGACCGCCCAGGACCTGACCCAGGTGGGCAGCGACATCGAATCCCTGGTGCTGTCTCGCGCCGTGCGCAGCCACGTCGAACACCGCATCCTGCTGAACCGCAACAAGACCGTCGTGTTCCGCTGATCCTCACGCCTTTGACGGGACCGCGGCGGGCGGTTGCAACGGCGGAAACGCCTGGGCCACCAACGCCACCGCGCGCTCCTGCAAGGGCGAACGCGCCGCATCGGGCCAGATCACCTGGCTGATCGAGCGCGCTTCGTGTTCAAACGCAATGAACCGCGTGCCCGCCAGCCCGCTGCGCGACAGGCACGCCGGCACGATCGACACCCCCAATCCCTGCGACACCAGCGACGCCACGCTCAGCCAGTGGCGCACCTCGTGCCGGATCGCCGGCATGAAGCCGGCCGACACGCACATGGCCAGCACCGTCTCGTAATAGCTGGGCGAGGCCGCCCGCGCGAAAAAGACAAAGTCATCCTCCGCCAGCTCCGCCAGCCGCAGCGTCGTGCGCTGCGCGAGCGGATGCGCGTCCGGCAGACACACGACGAACGGCTCGGCCATCAGATCACGCGCCTGCACGCCGTCCGGCACCGGATTGGCGTGGATGAAGCCCAGGTCCTGCTCGCCGCGCCGCACCGCCTCGATCTGATCATGTGAGTTCAGTTCGGTCAGCACGTGCTCCACGTCGGGCAGTTCCGTGCGCATGGCGCTCAGCAGCGCGGGCAGGCCCCGATACAGCATCGACCCCACGAAGCCGATGCGCAGCCGGCCCCGCAGGCCCGCGTCCACCTGGCGCACCAGCGTGCGGACCTCTTCAGCCTGGCGCAGCAGAATCAGGGCCTCGTGGTAGAGCGCCTGGCCGGCGTCGGTCAGCTCGACATGCCGGCTGGTGCGGGCCAAGAGGCGCGCGCCGATGTTCTCTTCCAGCTGGCGGATCGCGTAGCTGAGCGGCGGCTGCGAGATGTGCAGACGCGCCGCCGCGCGGCTGAAATGGCGCTCTTCGGCCACGGCGATGAAGTAGCGCAGCAGCCGGGGTTCCAAGTCCATGCGTCCCTCCTTAAGGCATATCTATATTTTTTTTGGATTGATCTACAACAAAACAGTATTTGAATAGATAAATCAAGGCCCTCACCATAGGACATCTCCCCGTTCGACCCGGATGCCGCCATGGATACCCCTGCATTCCCCCTTGCCGCCACCGCCACGCCCGTCCCGGATTCCCGAGGGCTGAACCTGTTCAGCGCCGACCCATACGCCGAGGCGCTGAGCCGACGCTACCTGCCGCCCGCCCTGCACGCGCATCTGTTGCCGCACCTGAGCCGGCTGGGCGAACTGGCAGGCGGGGTGATGGACGAACTGGCTTCCGTGGCCGACAAGCATCCGCCCACGCTGTCCGTGCGCACCCGGGCCGGCACGGACGAGTCCCGCATCGACAAGCATCCGGCCTACGTCGAACTGGAACGCCTGGCCTACAGCGAATTCGGTCTGGCCGCCCTGTCCCACCGGGGCGGTGTGCTCGGCTGGCCCGAGCCCATGCCCGCCGCCGCCAAATACGCGCTCAGCCATCTCTTCGTGCAGGCGGAGTTCGGCCTGTGCTGCCCGGTCAGCATGACGGACTCGCTGGCGCGCACGTTGCGCAAATTCGGCGACCCGGCACTGGTCGAGCGCGTGCTGCCGCAGGTGACGTCGCAGGACTTCGACACGCTGCGCCAGGGCGCCATGTTCATGACCGAACAGGGCGCGGGCTCGGATGTCAGCGCCACCGAAGTCACGGCGCAAGCGCAGGACGACGGCACGTGGCGCATTCACGGCGACAAGTGGTTCTGCTCGAACCCCGACGCCGGCTTTGCGATGGTGCTGGCCCGCAGCGAAACGGATCCCGGCCTGAAGGGCGTGTCGCTCTTTCTGCTGCCGCGCGACCTGGCGGACGGCACGCACAATCACTACCGCATCCTGCGCCTGAAGGACAAGCTGGGCACGCGCTCCATGGCCAGCGGCGAAATCCGTCTGGAAGGCGCGGTGGCCTGGCTGGTGGGCGAACGCGGCCGCGGCTTCAAGCACATGGCCGACATGATCAACAACTCGCGCCTGTCCAACGGCATGCGCGCCGCGGGCCTGATGCGCCGCGCCGTCACCGAGGCCGTCTACGTGTCGCAGCATCGCCGCGCCTTCGGCAAGCGGCTGATCGACATGCCGCTGATGCAGCGTCAGCTCGTCAAGATGATCGTGTGGTCCGAACAGGCGCGTAGCGTCATGTTCCAGACGGCGCGCGCGCTGGCCGATGCCGATCAGGGCGCGGCGGACCCCGCGCTGGCGCGCATCCTGACACCGCTGATCAAGTTCCGCGCCTGCCGCGACGCGCGCAAGGTCACCGGCGACGCGATGGAAGTGCGCGGCGGCTGCGGCTATATCGAGGAGTTCACCGAACCCCGCTTGGTGCGCGACGCGCATCTGGGCTCCATCTGGGAAGGCACCAGCAACATCGTCGCGCTGGATGTCCTGCGCGCCATCAAGAAAGAACATTCCCTGCCCGCGCTGCGCAGCCACATCGACCGCCTGCTGGCGGACGGCGCGCCCTGCCCGCCCGAACTGGCCGATCTGCAGGCCAGCGCCCTGGAAAAGACCTACGCGCTGGCGGAACATGCCGCGCAAGGCGACCATGCCCAGCTGGCGCGCCAGGCCGCATCGCTGCTGTATCACGCGGTGTCCATGGCCGCGTTGCGCTGGGAAGCCACCGGCACGGGTCTGGAAAGCCGCGCGCGGCTGGCCGACCAGGTGCTGCTGCACCGCCTGGCGCCGCGCGATCCCTATGCCATCCCGCCTGACGAAAGCGCGGCCTGCCAGGCCATCCTGCAGTACGCGCTGTAACGCCCATCCGGCTTTTGCAGTAACCCGACGCCGGCGGCACAGCCGGCGCGCCATCCACTGGAGACATGCATGAAACGCTATTTCACCCCCCTGTTCCTGGCGGCCGCCGCCGTCATAGCGGCCACGCCGGCCGTTGCCGCAGACGCCTACCCCACTGCGCGGCCGGTCACGCTGGTCGTGCCCTTCCCGCCCGGCGGCCCCACCGACGCGCTGGCCCGCCGCCTGGCCGAAAAGCTGCGCGAGCCGCTCAAGCAGAACGTCATCGTCGAAAACCGCAGCGGCGCGGGCGGCAACATCGGCTCTGAATACGTCGCGTCCGCCAAGCCCGACGGCTACACCATTCTGTTCGGCACGTCCGGCCCGCTGGCGATCAACGTCAGCCTGTACAAGAAGCAGAACTACAACCCCGAGACCAGCTTCGCGCCCATCATCCGCATCGGCCACCTGCCCAACATCCTGGTCGTGAACCCGTCGGTGCCCGCCAACAACATGCAGGAGCTGATCGCCTACGCGCAGAAGAATCCGGACAAGCTGAGCTACGCCTCGTCCGGCAACGGCGCGTCGTCGCACCTGGCCGGCATCCTGTTCAACCGCATGGCCGGCACCAAGATCATGCACATCCCGTACAAGGGCACCGGCCCCGCGCTGAACGATCTGCTGGGCGGCCAGGTGTCGATGTCGTTCACCGACATCCTGACCGCGCTGCCCTACATCAAGGCGGGCAAGCTGCGCGCCATCGGCCTGGCCAGCGCGCAGCGTTCCGACGCGCTGCCCGAGCTGCCGACGCTGTCCGAGCAGGGGCTGAAGGGCTATGACGTCAGCGTCTTCTTCGGCATCGTCGCGCCCAAGGACACGCCGGCCGACGTGGTGAACACGCTAAACCAGGCCTTCAAGACGGCGCTGTCCGATCCCGCCATCGAGCAGACGCTGCGCATGCAGGGCATCGTCGAAGCGCAGGACAAGACGCCGCAAGGCCTGTCCACCTTCATCACCACCGAAGTCCCCAAGTGGCGCGAGCTGATCCAGAGCGCCAACGTTTCCATCGACTGACGCGAAGAATTCCATGGCTCACACCCTACCCAATGCCGGCGCTCTTGCGGGCTGCAAGGTGATCGATCTGTCACGCGTGCTGGGCGGTCCGTACTGCACGCAGATCCTGGCCGACCACGGCGCCGACGTGCTGAAGATCGAGCCGCCCGGCGGCGACGAGACGCGCGGCTGGGGCCCGCCCTTTCTGGGCGAGACGGCCTCGTACTTTGTCGGCGTGAACCGCAACAAAGACGGCATGACGCTGGACCTGTCGCAGCCCGCCGGGCAGGAACTGCTGCGCCACCTGCTGGCTGACGCCGACGTGCTGGTCGAGAACTTCAAGCCCGGCACGTTGGAAAAGTGGGGCCTGGGCTATGAAGACCTGAAGGCGGCCTTCCCCGCGCTGATCCATTGCCGCGTCAGCGGGTTCGGCTCGGACGGCCCGCTGGGCGGCTTGCCCGGCTACGACGCGTGCGCGCAGGCGATGTGCGGGCTGATGAGCGTAAACGGCGATGCGGACGGCGAAGCGACGCGCGTGGGCCTGCCGGTGGTGGACATGGTGACGGGGCTGAACGCAGCGGTGGCGATCCTGCTGGCGCTCAACGAGCGCACGCGCAGCGGGCTGGGGCAGTTCCTGGACATCACGCTGTATGACTGCGCGCTGTCGCTGCTGCACCCGCATGCGCCGAATTACTTCTACAGCGGCAAGGTGCCGCAGCGCAGCGGCAACGCGCACCCGAACATCGCGCCGTACGAAACCTTGCCAACCGCCAGCGGGCCGATCTTTCTGGCCGTGGGCAACAACCGCCAGTTTGCGATGCTGGCGCAGACGCTCGATGCGCCGGCGCTGTCGGCGGATGCGCGCTACGCCACGAATGCAGACCGCCTGCGCCATCGCCAGGCGCTGCGCGACGATCTCTCTGCGCTGCTTGCCCGCCACGAAGCCGCCGCGCTTGCCGACCAACTGCTGCGCGCCGGCGTGCCTGCCGCCGCCGTGCAGACGGTCGATCAGGCGCTCGCGCATCCGCATACGCGGCATCGCGGCATGGTGCTGGAACAGGGCGATTACAAAGGCGTGGGCTCGCCCATCAAGCTGTCGCGAACGCCCGCCACGCTGCGCAAGCTGCCGCCAGACCTGGCGCCGCCAGCCGGGCAGGACTGATCCCGCATCGATGACCCCGCACGGCGCCCGCCGGGCTTTTTTTGCTGCAGCGTTTCCGCTTGGCCAGGTGTCAGACACCCGCATATCCGGTGTCACAGGCTGACGGCCCTCTCGCCCGGGTGTCTGACACCGTCCGAAGTGGACCGCTATCCCCGCGCGCAACAACTTAGACATTTGGTTTCAGCACACCGCCCTATTGCCGCCGTAGACTTTTTTTGCATTTTGCGTCGCATCTGCACGCTTTCCCGAGCCACATAAAAAGGCGAGCCACATAAGAGGAAATAAAAGACTATGGCCACGACAGACTCACAAGACCACGGCCAGCTGAAACGGGTGATGGGCCCGAAGCTGCTTCTGCTATTCATTGTTGGCGACATCCTGGGCACCGGCGTCTACGCACTGACAGGGCAAGTGGCCGCTGAAGTCGGCGGCGCGGCCTGGCTGCCGTTCCTGGTCGCCTTCGGGGTGGCCCTGCTGACCGCGCTGTCCTACCTTGAATTGGTGACCAAGTACCCGCGCGCCGCCGGCGCCGCGCTCTACGTCCACAAGGCGTTCGGCGTGCACTTCCTGACGTTCATCGTCTGCTTTACCGTCATGTGTTCCGGCCTGACGTCGGCCGCCACCGCCTCGCAGGCCTTCGCCGCCAACCTGTTCGCCGCGATGGGCATCGAGGCCGAAAAGCACTGGATCACGCTTGGCGCGCTGGGCTTCATGACGCTGGTCATGCTGGTCAACTTTCGTGGCGCGACTGAAAGCGTTCGCGCCAACGTCGTGCTTACGCTGATCGAGCTGTCGGGTCTGCTGATGGTCATCCTGCTGGGCTTTTACGCCATCTCCGGCGGCCAGGCGGACTTCTCGCGCGTCGTCGCGTTCGACACGCCCGAGGACAAGAGCGTGTTCCTGGCCGTGACCTCGGCCACCGCGCTCGCGTTCTTCGCCATGGTCGGCTTCGAGGATTCGGTCAACATGGCCGAGGAAACGCACGATCCCAGCCGCATCTTCCCGAAGGTCATGCTGACCGGCCTGGGCATCACAGCACTCATCTATGTGCTGGTGTCCATCTGCGCCGTTGCGCTGGTGCCGGTGGGCGAACTGGCCAAGAGCAGCACGCCGCTGGTGCTGGTGGTCAAGCGCGCCGCGCCGGATCTGCCCGTGGAGTACATCATGCCGATCATCTCGATGTTCGCCGTGGCGAACTCGGCGCTGATCAACATGATGATGGCCAGCCGCCTGTTGTACGGCATGTCGCGCCAGGGCGTGCTGCCGTCGTTCCTGGCGCACGTGCACCGCAAGAACCAGACGCCGTGGACAGCCATCCTGTTCACGACGGCGCTGGCCTTCGGCCTCATCATCCTGGTCTCGCTGACCGACTCGCAGGCGATCCGCGCGCTGGGCGGCACCACCGCGTTGCTGCTGCTGGGCGTGTTCGCGTTCGTGAACGTCGCGGTGCTGGTGCTGCGGCGTGACAAGGTCAAGCACAAGCACTTTTCCATCAACCGCATCGTCCCGTGGCTGGGCGCCGCGGCCTGCCTGTTCCTGGTAACGCCGCTGACGGGCCGTGACGTGATCCAGTATCAGGTCGCCGGCTGGCTGCTGCTGCTGGGCGTGGTGATGTGGTTTGTAACCTGGCTGGCACGGCGCCGCGAGGCCAAGATGGAGCTGGATCCCTCGGCGCTGGAGTGATGCGTGGCGCCACGGCTGAGGCACCCTCAGCCGGGCGCCTCAGCCTCACGTATTGGCCGCGGCGTCTCAGCGAGGACGCCCCCCGCCGGGCCTGGCGCTGCAGCGCGGCGTCAGCCGCCCACCGCCAGCCCTTCGCGGCGCGGGTCCGCGCCGCCTTGCAGGCCCTTCGCATCGATGACGATGCCGTGGATGCCGCTGGGAAACTCGGTGATGCGCACCGGGTGGCCCATGCGCTCCAGTTCCGGCGCCAATGCTTCCAGCGCCGTGCCCTTCTCCAGTTCGGTTTCCTTGTTGCGGCTGCCCATGTTGGGCAGGTCGATTGCCGACTGAATATCGAGATTCCAGTCCAGCACGCCCACGAGCGTCTTGGCGACGTAGTTGATGATTGCGCTGCCGCCCGGCGAGCCCACCAGCACGTAAGGCTTGCCATCGCGTAGCACCATCATCGGCGCCATCGAGCTGCGCGGGCGCTTGCCCGGCTCGATGCGGTTGGCGACGAGCCGGCCTTCGGGGTCCTTGAACGACGACGAAAAATCGGTCATCTCGTTGTTCAGCAGAAAGCCCCGCACGAAGATCTTGCTGCCGAATTCGCTTTCGATGGTCGTCGTCATGGTGAGCGCGTTGCCTTGCGCGTCGACGGCCACGAGGTGGCTGGTGGACGGCAGTTCCAGCGCGTTGTCCTTGCCCAGCGACAGCAGCTTGCCTTCGGGGTCACCGGGCAGCGCGACCTTCATGCTGCGATCCGGCTGGATCAGCGCGCCGCGCGCACGCAGATAGGCGGGGTCCAGCAACGCGCGTACCGGGACGCGCACGAAGTCCGGGTCGGCCACGTAGAAATCGCGGTCGGCGAAGGCCAGCCGGCCGGCTTCCGAAAAATAATGCACCGCCTGCGCCGTGCCCGGCGCGTAGCGGCTCAGCGGAAACTGCTCCAGCTCGCCCAGCATCTGCAGGACGGCGATGGGACCGCTGCTGGGCGGACCCATGCCGCAGAGCTGGTAGCCGCGGTACGCGCCGCACACGGGATCGCGCGGCTTGGCGCGATAGTCTGCAAGATCCGCCAGGGTAAGGTCGCCCGGCTTCTCATGCTTCTGCACCGCGGCCACGATGTCGCGCGCGATATCGCCTTGGTAGAACGCGTCGGCGCCTTGCGTTGCCACCGCGCGCAGGGTGCGTGCAAATTCCGGGTTTTTCAGCACGTGGCCCACGGGCCAGGGCGTCCCGTCCGGCGCATAGAAATACGCGGCCGCCGCGGCCTGCTGCGGCAGCGCCTTGTTGCCGGCCAGCAGCGAATGCAGGCGCGGCGACACCGCAAAGCCCGCTTCCGCCAATTCAATAGCCGGCTGGAACAGGTCGGCCCAGGGCAGCTTGCCGTGCGTCTTGTGCGCCAGTTCCAGACCGCGCAACAGGCCGGGCACCGCCACCGACATGCCGTTGTTGACGGCCTGCGCAAAAGGCAGCGGTTTGCCCTCGGCATCCAGGAAGCGATCAGGCCGCGCGGCCGCGGGCGCGGTCTCGCGGCTGTCGATGGTGCGGATCTGGCCGTCCGCCGCGGAGTACAGCACCATGAACGCGCCCCCGCCGATGCCCGACGATTGCGGCTCGACCAGATTCAGCACAAGCTGCGTGGCAATGGCGGCGTCCACCACGCTGCCGCCGCGCCGCAGCATCGCTTCGCCCGCGCGGCTGGCCAGCGGGTTGGCCGACACCATCATGAAATGCGGCGCGCGCACCAGCTGGCGCGCCTGGACGCCGCTGGCGGCTTCGGGATTGATGTCCTCGGCTGCGGGCGGCGTGCGCGCCCAGCTGGCGGAAACAAATGGCAGGCCGGTTATCGCGGCGGCGAGCAGCAGGGCGGCGTGGCGGCGTAGACGCATGGATGGCTCCGGTGGTCGCCGGACATCCGGCTGGCGTCCATGATAGTCAAAGGGCGGCGCCGCTGTCGCGGTTCAACTGCAGCGGTTTCGCGGCGGTGGCATTTTCACGGCGGTAGCGGTGCCGCCCCTGTGGCGGCGCGCGGCGCGCCATCCGGCTTAGAATCGCGGTTTCGGATCACCCCCCCCCATTTCCGCGCCATGCGTCTGCGCCACATCGAGATATTCGAAGCGATCCGCCGCACCGGATCCCTGACCGAAGCCGCCGCCGCGCTGCATATTTCCCAGCCCGCCGCCAGCAAGCTGCTGGCGCATGCCGAAAGCCAGCTGGGCTTCAAGCTGTTTGACCGCGTAAAGGGCCGGCTGGTCGCCACGCGCGAGGCCGAGATCCTCACCCCCGAGATCGCGCGTCTGAGCCAGGACCTGAACAGCGTGCGCAGGCTGGCGACCAACCTGCGCGACCGGCCTCACGGCCATCTACGCCTGGGCTGCGCGCCCGCGCTTGGACTTGGCCTGTTGCCCGGCGTGGTGCGCGACAGCCGCAACGCGCAGCCCGGCATCACCTTCGATATCCACACGCACCATAGCGCCGAACTCGTGCAAGGGCTGCTGACGCGGGAGCTCGATCTGGCGATCACGTTCGACACGAACGATTATCCCGGCCTGACGCGCATGGGGCTGGGGCACACGGAACTCGTGCACCTGAGCCGCAAGCCCGGGAATGGGCCGCTAAGACTGTCGGAATTGTCTGAAACCGCGGACGCCACAGCATCCGGCGACACGCTCATCGTGCTGGACGCGGGCGACGCATCGGGCGCCCTGCTCCAACTGGCGCTGGACGCGCAGGGCCTGGCGCCGCAGGTCGCCATCCAGGTGCAGACCCATTACGTGGCCTGCGCGCTGGTCGATGCAGGCTGCGGCGACGCCATTGTCGACGCCATCACCGCGCGCGCCATGCTGCGTCCCGGCATGACCCTGCGCCGTCTGGAACCGGCGCTGCGCGTGCCGATCAGCATCATGACGCGCAACCAGGATCCGCTGTCGGCGTTGCACCGAGACCTGATCGAACGTCTGCGCACGGCGTGCGCCGCGCTGCTCGAAGGGCTAGACGCGCCCGTCTGACCAACCGCGCGCGGCCGGCAAAGCACAACGCACAAAGCAAAACGCACAACGGGCGCCCGAAGGCGCCCGTTGCGGTGTCGATTGGGGCAACCCAGGCCGCCCCGCGCAGCATCAGTCCAGCTTGATGTTCTGCTTCTTCACGACGTCCTGGGCCCAGTTGAACTGTTCCTGGATTTCCTTGGCGAACTCTTCCGGCGTGTTGCCCGACGGCGCCGAGCCTTGCTCGTCCAGCGCCTTGATGACCTTCGGGTCCTTCAGGGCCACGACGGCGGCGTCACGCAGCTTGTTCACGACTTCCATCGGCGTGCCCTTGGGCGCCAGCAGGCCATACCAGACGGGCTGGTTCAGCACCGGGAAGCCGGCGTCCTTGAAGGTCGGCACGCCCTTCATCGTGCCGATCTGCTCGGGCCAGGCGATGGCCATGGCGTTCAGCTTGCCGGCCTGGATCTGCGGCATCGAGGACGGCAGGTTGTCGAACAGGATTTCGATCTGGCCGCCGACGGCGTCAGCCAGCGCCGGGCCCGAACCCTTGTAGGGCACGTGCACGATGTCGGTGCCGGTGGCCATCTTGAACGATTCGCCCATCAGGTGCAGCACGCCGCAGGTGCCCGAGCTGCCGTACGAATACTTGCCCGGGTTCTTCTTCAGCTCTTCGATGAAGCCCTTGAAGTCCTTGGCGGGGAACTTGGGGTTCACCGCCACGACATTGGCGGTGTTGGCGAAGTTGGTGACCGGCTGGAAGTCCTTGATCGGATCGTACGGCAGGTCCTTCGGACGGCAGGCGGGGTTCACGGCCATCGTGGAGACGGTGGCGATGGACAGCGTGTAGCCGTCGGCCGGTGCGCGCGCGGCTTCGGCCGCACCGATGGCGCCGCCGGCGCCGCCCTTGTTTTCAACGACCATCGGCTGGCCGAGTTCCTGGCTCATGCGCTGCGTCACGAGGCGCGCAATGATGTCCGTGGAACCGCCAGGCGCGAACGGAACGATCACGCGGATGGCCTTGCTGGGGTACTTGTCTGCGGCGTGCGCGACCGAAACGCCCAACGTGCCGGCAGCACCGGTAGCAAGGGCGATGGCCACTGCCAGGGAGCGGACCTTATTCATAGTTGTGTTTCCTCCAAGATTGCGAGCCCGTGTGTAGACGGACCGTTGTGTGTTGTGCCCGCCTGTAGACGGACCAGCAGATAACGGTGCGGGCGCATTGCTTGTGCGCAGCGTGTCTACGCCGCATTTATAGGTTGCTTGTGGCACACGCGCCCGCCAGAATGACGGAGAATAGCAGCAAATGCTTACACCCGCATAGCGCGCCCGACGCCGCCCGGCGCCAGACGAAAAACCACTCCCTCATGTCTGTTGCACTCCTGGTTCTCCCCGATTTCATGCTGGTCGCGCTGGGTTGGGCGCTACGTCACAAACTGGGTTTCTCACGCGAGTTCTTCGCCGGCACGGAACGTCTCGTCTACTTCGTGTTGTTCCCCGCGCTGCTGTTTCAATCGATCCTGCGCACGCCCATCACGGCGGGCAACGCGGCGCTACTGCTGCAGGCCACCGCGTCGGTCATTGCCGCCGGCGTCGCGATGGCGTGGCTGGCGGGCCTGGCGCTGCGGCCCTCGTCGCTGGGTCTCGCCTCCTCCGCGCAATGCGGGTACCGCTTCAACACCTACATTGGCCTGGCGCTGTCGGCCAGCCTGGCCGGCGCGCCGGGCCAGACCGTCATGGCGCTGATCGTCGGCTTCGCAGTGCCGATGGCCAACGTCGCCGCCGTCTATGGCCTGGCGCGTCACAGCGGCGGCAACCTGCTGCGCGAACTCGCGCGCAATCCGCTGGTGATTTCCACGCTGCTCGGCCTGGCCTGCAATCTGGCGGGACTGCAGCTTCCCGGCCCCGTCGACACGGTGTTCGCGCGCTTGGGCGCGGCGGCGCTTGCGCTGGGCATCATCTGCGTGGGCGCCAGCCTGGCCTGGGAAGGCGGCAAGGGTTATGGGTCTCTGATCGCGTGGATGCTGACGGTCAAGCTTGTCGCGCTGCCCGCGGTGGCGCTGCTGGTGGCGCACCTGCTCGACCTGCCCCCGCTCGAAGCGCGCATGTTGCTGCTGTTCGCGGCGCTGCCCACGGCATCCGCGGCGTATGTGCTGGCGATGCGCATGGGCGGCGACGGCCGCATGGTCGCCGTGCTGATCTCGCTGGGCACGTTGTTTTCAGCGGTCACGATCCCGATGTGGCTGCTCGTGGCGGGCGGCTAGCCCGCTCACAAGAAAAATGGCCGCCCTTTGCGGGGCGGCCATATTCATGGGACCGGCGGCGCGGGCCGGCGTGTGACGTTTACGACGGCTTGTGCGCGTTCGTCATCGAGCCCGGCACGACCCATTCGGCAAACTGCGCTTCGGTCACAAAGCCCAGCGCCAGCGCCGATTCCTTCAGCGACAGGCCTTCCTTGTGCGCCTTCTTGGCGATCTGCGCGGCCTTGTCGTAGCCGATGTGCGGATTCAGCGCGGTCACCAGCATCAGCGAACGGTCCACCAGTTCCGCGATGCGCTCGTGGTTGGGCTCGATGCCCGCGGCGCAATGCTGGTCGAAGCTGGCCATGCCGTCCGTGAGCAGACGCACCGATTGCAGGAAGTTGTGGATCACCAGCGGCTTGTAGACGTTCAGCTCGAAGTTGCCGCTGGCGCCGCCGATGTTGATGGCCACGTCGTTGCCCATGACCTGTGCGGCCAGCATCGTGATGGCTTCGCACTGCGTCGGGTTGACCTTGCCCGGCATGATCGAGCTGCCCGGCTCGTTCTCGGGGATGCTGATCTCGCCCAGGCCCGAACGTGGACCGCTCGACAGCCAGCGCACGTCGTTGGCGATCTTCATGAGGCCCGCCGCCAGCGACTTCAGCGCGCCGTGCGCGAACAGCAGCGCTTCGTGCGACGCCAGCGCCTGGAACTTGTTGGGCGCCGAGACAAACGCCGTGCCGGTAGCGTGGGCCAGTTCGGCCGACACCTTGGGGCTGAATTGCGGATGGGCGTTCAGGCCGGTGCCCACTGCCGTGCCGCCGATGGCCAGTTGGTGCAGCCCGGGCAGCGTGGCGCGGATCTGCTGTTCGGCCAGATCCAGCTGCGCCACGTAGCCGGACAGTTCCTGGCCCAGCGTCAGCGGCGTGGCGTCCTGCAGGTGGGTGCGGCCGATCTTGACGATGTCGTAGAACTTGGCGCTCTTGGCCGCCAGCGTGGCGCGCAGGGCCTTCAGCGACGGCAGCAGGCGGTGTTCGACTTCCACGGCGGCCGCCACGTGCATCGCGGTCGGGAAGGTGTCGTTCGACGATTGTCCGCGGTTGACGTGGTCGTTCGGGTGCACCTTGCGCTCTTCGCCGCGCACGCCGCCCAGCAATTCCGAGGCGCGGTTGGCCAGCACCTCGTTCATGTTCATGTTGCTTTGCGTGCCCGATCCGGTCTGCCAGACGGACAGCGGAAACTCGTTGGGCCACTTGCCCGCGACGACTTCATCAGCGGCGCGCATGATCGCGTCGGCGATCTTGGGGTCCAGCTCGCCCAGGTCGGCATTGACCTTGGCCGCCGCGCGCTTGAGCCTTGCCATCGCATTGACCAGCGGCTCCGGCATCTTCTCGGTGGAAATCGCGAAGAAATGCAGGGAGCGCTGCGTCTGCGCCCCCCACAGGTGGTCTTCCGGCACCTCGATGGGGCCAAAGGTGTCTTTTTCGATGCGGGTCTTCATGGCGCGTACAACTCCGTGGCGGCGTCAGTCGCGTGCGGCGAAAAGCCGCAAAGTCGCGACATTATTGAGAATAGCAATCGTTATAGGTTAGCAGAAACCCGCGTTCCTATAATTGCTCCCATCTGTGCTCCGATCCTCGTTTTTTACCACTGCTCCCGCGCCATGTCCGCCCCCCTTGCCACCCTGACCCTGCACCTGCCCGACGAAGCCGCCACCGAGGCGCTGGCGCGCCAGCTTGCCCCGATGGTCACCGGCGCCAAAACCGGCCTGCCAGGCGCATGTATTCATCTTCGGGGGGACCTCGGGGCAGGAAAGACGGCCTTCTCCAGGGCATTGTTGCGGGAAAGCGGCATCACAGGCCGAATCAAGAGTCCAAGCTACGCGCTGCTTGAATCCTATAAAGTTTCTAACTTATACTTCTATCACCTTGATTTTTATAGATTTAGTGATTCGCGCGAATGGTTGGACGCAGGATTCCGGGATCTACTGCGTGACGAAGCAGTCGTTTTGATCGAATGGCCGGAGCGGGCGGAGGGTCTTTTGCCCCCGCCCGACCTGCTGATCTGCCTGGACTATGCAGGCGACGGACGTGACGCCAGCCTGACCGCGTACACCGCTCGAGGACAAACATGGTTGAACGCGATTGTCCCCCCGCCCCTGACGGCGCCCTCCCCTCGGCAGGCGCCACCCGCCGACGCCTGATCAGCGTCGCCGCCACCCTGCTCGTCCTGCCGGTCGTGCCAAGGCTGGCGCAGGCTGCAACGATCCTGGCTGTCCGGACCTGGCCGGCAGACGAATACACCCGGGTCACGCTGGAACTCGACAGCGAACTCAAGGCCGAACAATTCACCCTTGAAAATCCCCACCGCCTGGTGGTCGATATCGAGGGACTGACCCTCAGCGCGGCACTAAACGACCTGGTTTCGAAGGTCCGGCCCGACGATCCCTACATCCAGAGCCTGCGCGTGGCGCAGAACCGTCCGAACGTGGTGCGGCTGGTGTTCGACCTGAAGCAGCCCGTGGCGCCGCAGGTGTTCACGCTCAAGCCGGTGGCCGATTACCAGTACCGCCTGGTGCTCGACCTGTATCCCAAGATCGCGCAGGATCCGCTGATCGCGATCCTGAACAAATCCAGCGGTCCCGACGTGGACGATCCGCTGGCGCGCATCCTCGAAGACATCCAGCGCAATCCGGTGACCCGCGCGGATCCGCCCGAGCCGCCGCGCGTGCGCGGCCAGCAGCCCGCGCCCGCACTACCCACCCCGCCCAAGCCCCCCGCCACCGCCAGCCGCGGCAAGCCGCGCATGCTGACCATCGCGCTGGACCCCGGCCACGGCGGCGAAGACCCGGGCGCCATCGGCAAATCCGGGCTGCGCGAAAAAGACGTGGTCCTGCGCATCGCGCGGCGCCTGAAGGCGCTGATAGACAGCCAGCCCTACATGCGCGCCTACCTGACGCGCGACGACGATTACTTCGTGCCCCTGCATGTGCGCGTGCAAAAGGCGCGCCGCGTGCATGCAGACCTGTTCATCTCGATCCACGCGGACGCCTGGGTCAAGCCCTCGGCCAACGGCTCGTCGGTGTTTGCGCTGTCCCAGCGCGGCGCCACCAGCGCGCAGGCCCGTTGGATGGCCGACAAGGAAAACGCGGCCGACCTGATCGGCGGCGTCAACCTGGGCAGCCACGATCGCCAGGTCGCGAAAGTGCTGCTGGACCTGTCCACCACGGCCCAGATCAATGACTCGCTCAAGGTTGGCAACGCCTTCCTGGACGAGATCAAGAAGATCAACCGCCTGCACAAGAACAGCGTCGAGCAGGCCGGCTTTGCCGTGCTGAAGGCGCCGGACATCCCGTCGGTGCTGGTCGAAACCGCCTTCATCAGCAATCCGCAAGAAGAAGCGCTGCTGCGCAGCTCCTCGCACCAAGACAAGCTGGCGCAGGCCATGATGACCGGCATCCAGCGCTACTTCACGGCCAATCCGCCGCTGGCTCGTTTGGGCGATCTGAGCTAGCCGGGATTCGGCCCCGCGCTTGGACCCATTTCAGGGTCCACAAAAAAAGGCTATGCACCTTCCGGCGCATAGCCTTTTTGTTTGCGCTGCGCGGTCGCTATTGCGTGCGGCGCGCGCGCACCAGCTTGAGGACACCGGCCCCCACTACCGGCACGACCGCCGCCGCCAGGCCCACCAACACGATGGTGTTCAGGTGATCGCGGATGATCGGGATATTGCCAAAGAAGTAACCCGCCGCCACCAGGCTGATCACCCACAACAGCGCGCCCATGATGTTGAACAGCTGGAAGCGCGCCATCGACATCTCGGCCACGCCCGCCACGAAGGGCGCGAATGTGCGCACCACCGGAATGAAGCGCGACATCACGATCGTCTTGCCGCCGTGCTTTTCGTAGAACGCGTGCGTGCGCATCAGCGCACCGCGGTCCAGAAAGCGCAGGTTCATCGAGAACACCCGCGGCCCGATGTAACGGCCGATGGCGTAGTTCAGCGAGTTGCCGGTCACGGCGGCGACGATGAGCAACACCGACATCAAAACGGGGTCGATATGCCCTGTCGCGCCAAAGGCCCCGGCGATGAACAGCAGCGAGTCGCCCGGCAGGAAGGGCAGCACGACCAGCCCCGTCTCCGCAAAGACGATGAGAAACAGCACCAGGTACACCCACACGCCGTACTGCTCGACCCAAAGGCCAAGCGTCTGGTCGATGTGAAGCACCATATTGAAAAACTCAAGCATTGAAGCGGCCCTGATATCCGAGTGGAATTTGTCAGCGACTATAGCCGACCGGGGCATGACGCTAAAATCGTCCGCACTGCTACATAAGATCTGGGCCTCATGACCGAACGTCGTTCCATCCTTGCGCTTCCCGACCTGCTGATCAGCCAGATCGCCGCTGGCGAGGTCATCGAGCGCCCCGCGTCCGTGCTCAAGGAAATCCTTGAAAACGCCATCGACGCGGGCGGGCGCGCCATCGAGGTCCGCCTCGAAGGCGGCGGCATCCGGCGTATCGCCGTCACGGACGATGGCGGCGGCATTCCGCCCGAGGAACTGCCCCTGGCGCTGGCCCGCCACGCCACCAGCAAGATCCGTTCGCTGAACGAGCTGGAATCGGTCGCTTCCATGGGGTTCCGCGGCGAAGCGCTGGCGTCCATTGCGTCGGTCGCCCAGGTGTCCATCATCTCCCGCACCCGCGACGGCGATCACGCCTGGCAGATCGACGCGGGCAGCATGCAGGTCGGCCCCGCGTCCGGCCCGCCCGGCACCACGGTCGACGTGCGCCAGCTGTTCGACGCCGTGCCGGCCCGCCGCAAATTCCTGCGTTCCGAAGCCACCGAGTTCGGCCATTGCGTCGACGCCATGGAGCGCATCGCGCTGGCGCATCCGCAGATCGCCTTCCGCCTGTTCCACCACGACCGCGCGCAGCGCCAATGGCTGCCGGCCGACCCGCCGCAGCGCATCCGCGACGTGCTGGGCGCCGAATTCGCCGAGCACGGCCTGCTGCTGTCGCATTCGGTCGGCACGGTCAGCCTGGCCGGCATGATTACCCGGCCGACCGCCGCCCGCGCCCGCGCCGACCGCCAATACCTCTACGTGAACGGCCGCTACGTGCGGGACCGCACCGTCAGCCACGCGCTGCGCTCGGCCTATGCCGACGTGCTGCACGGCGACCGTCAGCCCGCGTACGTGCTGTTCCTGGACATCGACCCCGCCGCCGTGGACGTGAACGTCCACCCGGCCAAGCACGAGGTCCGTTTCCGCGACAGCGGCGCCGTGCACCGCTTTGTCTCGCACGCGGTCAGCCAGACGCTGGCCCAGATGGGCGGCTCGTCGGCCGTGGCGCCTGCGGGGCACGCTGAAGACGCCGAATTTGAAACCGTGGCGCGCCCGGCGGGCGACGCGACCTCGACCGACTCCGCCGCACCGGCTTACCGGCCGGCCTCGCCGTCCACGACGGAATCTCCGCGCCCGGGCTACGGCGGCGTGAATGGCGGCTACGGCAGCACGATTGGCGGCAATGGCGGCTTGAACGGCGCCGCGGCTGGCGGCTCGAATGCCGGCGCTTACCCTGGCGCAAGCGGCGGCCCGGGCAACGGCGCCGCCTACGGCCTGCGCCCCTCTCCCGCCCCCCAGCGCCCGCACACCCAGGTCCCCTTCCGCCTGCACGCCGAACCGGCCGGGATCCCGGCCGCCGACTGGCAATCGCTCTATCGCCCGCTGACCGACGACACCACGGCCCGCACCGCGCCCCTGCGCGAACCGGCGCCCGCGTCCGCCGCGTTACCGGCCGACGAAGAACACCCGCTGGGCATGGCGGTGGCGCAGCTGCACGGCGTCTACATCCTGGCGCAGAACCGCCGCGGCATGGTGCTGGTGGACATGCACGCCGCGCACGAGCGCGTGGTCTACGAGCAGCTCAAGCAGGCCCTGGACGCGCGCAGCCTGCCGCGCCAGGACCTGCTGGTGCCCGTAGTGTTTCACGCGCAGGAAAAGGATGTGGCGCTGGTCGAGGAGTTCGAAGAACAGTTGAACGACCTGGGTTTCGAGATGCGCCCGTCAGGCCCCACGTCCATCGCCGTGCGGTCGGTGCCGGCCATCCTGGCGCGCGGCGACATCGAAACCCTGGCCCGCGCCGTGCTGCGCGACCTGGGCGCCGTCGGCGTGTCGCGACTGCTCACCGAACAGCGCAACGAACTGCTCTCGACCATGGCCTGCCACGGGTCCGTGCGCGCCAACCGCAAGCTCACGCTTGAAGAGATGAACGGCTTGCTGCGCCAGATGGAAACCACGGAACGGGCCGACCAGTGCAATCACGGGCGGCCCACCTGGGTGCAGTGGTCCATGTCGGACCTGGACAAGCTCTTTCTGCGCGGACAATAGCTTGTCGTCTTCCCAATCTCCCGCATCGCTCCCGGTCATCTGCCTTGCCGGCCCCACCGCGGCCGGCAAGAGCGCGTCCACGCTGGCGCTCGCCGAACGCTGGCCGCTCGAAATCGTCAACGTGGATTCGGCCACGATCTACCGCGGCATGGACATCGGCACGGCCAAGCCGTCTGCAGAAGAGCAGGCCCGCGTGCCGCAGCACCTGCTGGACATCCTGGATCCTGCCCAGTCGTATTCGGCCGCGGAATTCCGCGCCGATGCGCTGCGCCTGATCGGGGAGATTCGCGCGCGCGGCCGCATTCCGCTATTGGCGGGCGGCACGATGATGTACTACAAGGCGCTGCGCGACGGCCTGGACGATCTGCCGCAGGCCGATCCTGCCCTGCGCGCCGAACTGGAAGCGCGCGCCGCCCGCCTGGGCTGGCCCGCCCTGCATGCCGAGCTGGCGGTGCTGGACCCCATCACCGCCGCGCGCCTCGCGCCCAACGACAGCCAGCGCATCCAGCGCGCTCTGGAAATCTGCCAGTTGTCCGGCCAGCCGATGTCGGCGCTGCTGCAGCGGGCCGAGCGCAAGCCGGACGACGGCGCCAACCGGTATCTGACCATCAGCCTGGAACCCTCGGACCGCGCCGCGCTGCACGCGCGCATCGAACAGCGCTTTGACGCCATGCTGCGGCAAGGCCTGCTTGACGAGGTGCGCGGCCTGCACGCCCGCGCCGACCTGCATCCCGGCCTGCCGTCGGTGCGGTGCGTGGGCTACCGGCAGATGTGGGCGCACCTGGACGGCGCGATCGACCTGGATACCGCCCGCGAACAGGGCATCGCGGCGACGCGGCAACTGGCCAAGCGCCAGATCACCTGGCTGCGCGCCCAGCCTGAGCGCCTGATCGTGGACTGCCTGGCCGCCGACGCCGTCGCGCAGACGATCGACGCCGTGGCAGTGGCGCTGGCGGATTGACGGGCGGCAACACTTCCTGATTCGAGGGTGTCTCTCGATGGTGTCTGACACCCCCTGAGACAGCACCGCAGGATGAAGTCGGTCTCGTTGGGGTGTCAGACACCTTCGAGAGCGTGGTGCCCGGGCGACCGCTCGCGACACAAAAAAAAATGACCGCCATCACGGCGGTCATTTCATTTCAGCGCTATCGCCGCGGCATCACACCACGAAGGTCTGCGCCATGCCGGCTTCCTGGGGAACGATCTCGCCCAGCTTGCTGACCGTCTCGCCCTGCTCGCGCAGCGTGGCGGCGATGGCGTCGGCCTGGGCCGGGTCCACCACCAGCACCATGCCGATGCCGCAGTTGAAGACGCGGTACATCTCGGTGTCTTCGACGCCGCCCTGCTCCTGCAGCCACTGGAACAGCTTGGGCATTTCCCAGGCGTCGCGGTGCAGCTTGGCGGCAAGACCGTCCTGCAGGATGCGCGGCACGTTGTCCAGCAGGCCGCCGCCCGTGATGTGGGCCAGACCCTTGATGTCGGTGCCGTGCTTGGCCAGCGCGGCCAGCACCTGCTTCACGTAGATGCGGGTCGGGGCCATGACCACGTCCACCATCTTCTGGCCGTGGAAATCGTCGTCCGGCTTGGCGCCGGCGCGTTCCAGGATCTTGCGCAGCAGCGAGTAGCCGTTGGAGTGCGCGCCGCTGGACGCCAGGCCCAGGACCACGTCACCCGCCTTGATGGACTTGCCGTCGATGATCTTGGACTTTTCCACCGCGCCCACCGCGAAGCCGGCCAGATCGTATTCGCCGTCCGGGTACATGCCCGGCATTTCGGCGGTTTCGCCGCCGATCAGGGCGCAGCCCGACAGTTCGCAGCCCTTGGCAATGCCGCCCACCACCGCCGCCGCCGTGTCCACCGACAGCTTGCCGCAGCCGAAGTAGTCCAGGAAGAACAGCGGCTCGGCGCCCTGCACCAGGATGTCGTTGACGCTCATGGCGACCAGGTCGATGCCGACCGTGTCGTGGCGGTTCCAGTCGAACGCGAGACGCAGCTTGGTGCCCACGCCGTCGGTGCCGGAAACCAGCACCGGCTCCTTGTAGGTCTTGGGCACTTCGAACAGGCCGCCAAAGCCGCCGATACCGGCCAGCACCCCGGGACGCATGGTGCGCGCGGCAAGGGGTTTGATTCGGTCGACCAGGGCGTCGCCTGCGTCGATGTCGACACCGGCGTCGCGGTAGGTCAGGGGGGCTTTAGGTTGGTTCGTCATGAGAAATGCCGTGGGGTATGTAACAATTGCTGGGATTTTGGTGGAACGCCCTGCATTTTACGATGACGCGGGCACGGACAGGCGCGTAAGGCGCAAACCCACGCCAGGCCGAGCGTTCCGACGCGACATCAGCGCCCCAGGTGGTTTAAAGTGTAGGGTTGGCCGGTATTGATTTTGCCAGTTTCTACATGGCCCTTGCATCACCGATTTTTCTTGGCTTTTTTTCCTGGCTTTTTGTGGCGCCCCGAATTGGCTATTCCGGCGCCTTTGAAAATGGCTCTTCCGGCGCCCCTGAACATGGCTATTCCAGCGCCCCTGAAAAGCCCGATTGCTAACTCTCATGAACCGCCAGCTGCTGCTTGACGTTCTCCCCGCGCCAGCGCCATCGCTGAACAACTACATCGCCGGCCCCAACGGAGAAGCGGTGGCGGCCGTGCGTGCGCTCAAGCCCGGACGGGCCCTGTACATCTGGGGCGCCGCCGGCTGCGGCCGCACCCACCTCTTGCGCGCGCTTACCGCCCGGCCCGATGCCGTCTACGTAGACCCCGCCAACGGCGAAAACATGCTGCGCCGCCTGGCCGAGGCTGATTCCAAATCGCCCATGCCCAAGTTCGTGGCGGTCGACGACGTGCACCGCATGGACGACAGCCGCCAGGCTGCCCTGTTTGCGCTGTACAACCGGTGGCGCGAATCCGCCGCCACGCAGCGCGCCTTTGCGCTGGCGCTGGCCGGCGACCGCGCGCCGCTGTCGATGCCGCTGCGCGAAGACCTGCGCACGCGACTGGGCTGGGATCTGGTGTTCCGCCTGGATCCGCTGTCCGACGCCGACAAGCTGGCCGCGCTGTCCGCGCAGGCCGCCGAACGCGGGCTGCATCTGGCGCCCGAAATCATCAACTGGATGCTCACGCACCACGAACGCGACATCCGCAAGCTTGCCGCGTTGCTCGACGCGCTGGACCGTTATTCATTGGCCACCGGCCGCCCCATCACCCTCCCCCTGCTGCGCGCCATGCTCGCAGATCCTGATTCACAACGCACATGACCACCCGACGTCTCGCCCTGTTCGACCTGGATCACACCTTGCTGCCGCTCGACAGCGACTACCAATGGGCCGACTATCTGGCGCGCACAGGCCGCGCGGGCGATCCCGTCGAAGCCCGCCGCCTGAATGACGATCTGATGGACCGCTACAACCGCGGCGAACTCACGGCCGAACAGGCCGCCGAATTCATGCTGGGCCTGCTGGCTGCGCATTCGCCGTACGACCTGGCCGCCTGGCACGAAACCTTCATGGGCGAAGTCATCCGCCCGTCCATCACACCGGCTGCCCGCGACCTCGTCGACAGCCACCTCGAAGCCGGCGACCTCTGCGCCATCGTCACGGCCACCAACAGCTTCGTCACCGCCCCGATCGCCCGCGCCTTCGGCGTGCCCCACCTGGTCGCGACCGACGCCGAGTACCTGCGCGGCCGCTACACCGGCCGCATCCTGGGCACGCCCAGCTTCAAGGAAGGCAAGGTCGTGCGCGTCAACGACTGGCTCGCCGGCATGGGCCTGGGGGTTGCGGATTTCTCCGAATCGTTTTTCTATAGCGATTCGGTCAATGATGTGCCGCTGCTCGAAAAAGTGACCCGTCCAATTGCCGCCAACCCCAGCCCCACCCTGCGCGCCATCGCACAGGAACGCGGCTGGCAAGTGATCGACCTGTTCGACCACATGGAAGATTCGAAGTCCTAAATGATCACTGAAACCATAAGAAAATTCGTCGGCCGGCTCTTCGCGCCGACACCCAAGGGGCCGTTGCGCATCGCGCGCGACAAGCACGGCATCGATCGCCGCAACGTGTCGCGCCACGCCATCAAGGTGTGCGAGGTGCTGCGCCAGCACGGCTACGAAGCCTATATCGTGGGCGGCGCGGTGCGCGACCTGATCGTCGGACTGGAGCCCAAGGACTTCGACGTAGCCACCAACGCCACGCCCGAACAGATCCGCCCGCTGTTCCGCCGCGCGCGCATCATCGGCCGCCGCTTCCAGCTGGTGCACGTCGTGTTCGGCCAGGAAATCATCGAGACCTCCACCTTCCGCGCGCCCGCCTCGGAAGACCAGGAGACCGACGAGCACGGCCGCATCCTGCGCGACAACGTCTTCGGTTCGCAGGAAGAAGACGCCAAGCGCCGCGACTTCACCATGAACGCGCTGTACTACGACCCGCACAACGAGGAAGTCATCGACTACCACGACGGCGTGGCCGACCTGAAGAAGCGCCAGATCCGCATCATCGGCGACCCCGTCAAGCGCTACCGCGAAGACCCGGTCCGCATGCTGCGCGCGGTGCGCTTTGCCGCCAAGCTGAACGGCACGATCGACCCGGCCACGCGCCAGCCCATCAGCACGATGGCCGACCTCATCGAAAACGTGCCGGCCTCGCGCCTGTTCGACGAGATGCTCAAGCTGCTGACCTGCGGCCATGCCATGGACTGCCTGCGCCAGTTGCGCGCCGACGGCCTGCACAACGGCCTCTTGCCGCTCCTGGACGTCGTGCTTGAGCAACCCGGCGGCGAACACTTCGTGGAACTGGCGCTGGAACGCACCGATGCGCGCGTGCGCGCTGGCAAGACCATCAGCCCCAGCTTCCTCTTTGCCGCGCTGTTGTGGCAGCAGGTGGACGTGCGCTGGAAGCAGCTGCGCGCCCAGGGCGAGCACACCATCCCCGCGCTGTCGACGGCGGCGGACTCGGTGCTGGACGAACAGACCGAGAAGCTCGCCATCCAGCGCCGCTTCTCGTCCGACATGCGCGAAATCTGGTTCATGCAGCCGCGGTTCGAGCGCCGCATGGGCAAGACCATCTACCGCATGATCGAGCAGCCGCGCTTCCGCGCCGCCTGCGACTTCCTGCAGCTGCGCGCCGCCGCCGGCGAGTTCGACAGCGTGCTGGCGCAATGGTGGATGGATCTGGCCAATGCCGACGACGACACCCGCGCCGAGATGATCGAGGAAATCTCGCGCCAGCCGCGCGAAGCCTCCGATGCGGCCACGGGCACGGCCTCTCCCGCGCGCCGGCGCCGCCGTCCGCGCCGCAGCGGACCGCGCAGCGCGCCCGCCGGCGAGTAACCCCATGCCGCAGCCGTCCGTGCGCGCCTATGTCGGCCTGGGCGCCAACCTGGGCGACAGCGCGGCCACCCTGCGCCAGGTCCTGGCGCAGTTGCAGGCCACCCCGGGCGTCACCGCGGTAACGGCCTCACCGTTCTACCGCAGCGCGCCGGTGGACGCCACCGGCCCCGACTTCATCAACGCCGTGGCGGCTGTGGACACCGTCCTCGCGCCGCTGGCATTGCTGGACGTCCTGCAGGCGCTTGAAAACGAACACGGCCGCCTGCGCCCCTACCGCAATGCCCCCCGCACCCTCGATCTGGATCTGCTGCTGCACGGCGATACGCGACTGGATGACGCGCGGCTGATCCTGCCGCATCCCCGCCTGCATCTGCGCGCCTTCGTGCTGCTGCCGCTGCGCGATCTTGCGCCCGGCTTGGCCGTGCAAGGACAGCCGCTTGACGCATGGATCGACGCGATCCACGATCAGCCGATCGAACGAATCGCACCCTGAGCGCAGGATCAGCAGCGCGGCGCAATGCGCGCCTGCGGATTCGCGCGGCACATTGCGCGGCACATTGCGCGGCACATTGCGCAGCACATGACGCGACACATAGCACGACACATAGCGCGACACATGGCGCGCCGCGTGCCAGCCCTCACGCCTTCGGCGTAAACGCCATCATCGCCCGCTCGACGTCTTCCACCCCCGGCAGCCCCGCCTCGTTCCCCAGATGCTGGATCTTGTGCGCGGACGCCGCCCGCGCAAACGTGAAGTGCTCGATCCAAGGCTGATCCGGCCGCGTCAGATAGGACCACACATACGCGCCGTGAAACACGTCGCCCGCGCCCGACGTGTCGATGATGCGCGCAGCCGGCACGTCAAGCGACGGCAGCGTGTCGACGCGCCCCGTCTCGTCGTACCACAGCATGCCGCGCTCGCCGAGCGTCACCGCGCCGATGCGGCAGCCGCGCGCCTTCAGCAGATCCAGCAGCCGTTCCGGAGACAGACCTAGCTGCTCGCACATGCGCTCGGCGCACACGGCCACGTCGATATGGCGCAGCAGTTCGTCGGTGTTCTCGCGCATGCCGCCCCCGTCCAGCGAAGTCAGCACGCCGGCCTGGCGGCAGGCGCGCGCGTAATGCAGCGCGGCGTCGGGCTGATGGCCGTCCAGATGCAGGGCGCGATAGCCACCGATGTCCAGCCGGGGGAAGTCGTTCAGGTAGCCCGCGTCGCGCGCGCGGACGATGGCGCGCTTGCCGTGGTTGGGCATGATGAACGACAGCGAGGAGCGCCGCACTTGGCGCGCGTGCAGCGTGACGCCATGCGCGGCCGCCATGTCCGAGTACATGTGGCCCAGCCAGTCGGGCGCCAGCGAGCAGATCAGATCGGGCGGCACCCCCAGCCGCGCGCAGGCAAACGCCGCCGTCACCGCATTGCCGCCGAACGAGACCGCGTAGTCGCGCGCCACGCTTTTCTGGTCGCCCGTGGGCCATTCGTCGGCCAGCACGGTGACGTCGATGTAGGTATGTCCGATGAAAAGCGCCTCGCCCATGGGCCCGCCTTGTCAGGTTGTATGCGCGGGGCGCCTCGGCGCAGGGTCTGGACGAGGCGCCGGCGCGGGATTCAGCCGCGCGCGGATTCGCCCGCCTGCGCCAGCACCAGCCGCGCCCGTGCGATGACAGGTGCGTCGACCATCTTGCCATCCAGCATGAACGTGCCCGCGGCCGTGTCGCGATGCGCGGCGATGACCCGCCGCGCCCAGTCGAGTTCCTGCTGGTCCGGCACGAAGGCGGCGTGGATGACGGGGACTTGCGTGGGATGGATGCACAGCATGCCGCCAAAGCCCATCTGCTGCGCACGGCCGGCTGCCGCGGCCAGCCCGGCCTGATCCTGCACGCCGGGAAAGACGCCGTCCAACGCAGGCGCCAGGCCCGCGGCACGGGTATGCAGCAGCACCTGCACCCGGGCGTGGTCCAGCACGGTTTCGGCGCCCGGCGTGTCGGGCGTCAGGCCCAGGTCCAGGCTGTAATCCAGACTGCCGAACGCCAGCCGCGCGACACCAGGGGTGGCGGCGATCTCGCCGGCATTGAGAATGCCCTGCGCGGTTTCAAGAATGGGAATCACGGGACAGCCGGTCTGGGCTGCGTGCCGCACCTGCATCATGCTTTCGGCCTTGGGCAGCAGGATGCCTGCCACGCCGGCCCTGCCGCGGCAGGCCTTGAGATCGTCGTCGTGCCAGGACGTGGAGGCGTCGTTGATGCGCACCCAGAGCCGGGCCTCGCGATTCAAGCCCAGGAAATCGCACAGGGCTTCTCGGGCCGACGCCTTGGCCAAGTGCTCCACGGCGTCTTCCAGGTCCACGATGACGGCGTCCGCGCCCGCAGCCAGCGCTTTGGGGATGCGTTCGGGCCGCGAGGCCGGCACAAACAGGGCGCTACGAACGACGGGATGCGTCACACAACCTCCGAGGCATGGAACTGCGCCACCTGATCCGGCGCGTATCCCAGAGATGCTAGCACCGCATCGGTGTTTTGGCCCACCGCGGGCACAGGCCCCATGTGCGCCGTGAACGCGTTGCTGGTGGCGGGCGGCAGCAGTGCCGGCAGCATGCCGGCGGGGCTATCGACCTCGCTCCAGCGCTGGCGCGCCTGCAATTGCGGATGCGCCCACACGCCGGCCATGTCGTTGACGCGCGCATTGGCGATCTGCGCGTCTTCCAGGCGTTGCGTCACCTGCTCGATGGACAGGTCGGCAAACGCGGCAACGATCAGCGCGCGCAGCGCGTCGCGGTTGGCGGTGCGCAGCGAATTGGAGATGAAGCGCGGGTCTTCGGCCAGCTCGGCCTGGCGCAGCACCTGGGCGCAGAAGACGCGCCATTCGCGTTCGTTCTGCAGGCCCAGCATGATGGTGGATCCGCCGCCCACCGGGAACGGCCCGTACGGATAGATGGAGGCATGCGCCGCGCCCGCGCGCACGGGCGGCGCGGCGCCATCAAAGGCGTAGTACATGGGGAAACCCATCCACTCGACCATGCTCTCCAGCATGGACACGTCCAGGCGGCTGCCCAGGCCCGTGCGCTGGCGCAGCAGCAGCGCGTTCAGGATGGCCGAATAGGCGTACATGCCCGCGGCGATGTCCGCGATGGAACACCCTGCCTTGACCGGATCGTCCTTCGTGCCGGTGACCGACAGGAAGCCGCTTTCGCTCTGGATGAGGAGGTCGTAGGCCTTCTTGTCCTGGTAGGGGCCGCCCTCGCCGTAGCCCGAAATGTCGCAGACGATGAGGCGCGGGTATTTCTGGTGCAGCGCCTCGAACGACAGGCCCAGGCGGGCCGCGGCGCCTGGCGCCAGGTTCTGCACCAGCACGTCGGCCGATTCCAGCAGACGGTCCATGATGCCGCCGGCTTCGTCGCGCTTGAGGTCCAGCGTCAGGCTTTCCTTGGAGCGGTTGGTCCAGACGAAGTGCGAGGACAGGCCTCGCACGCGCTCGTCGTAGCCGCGGGCGAAGTCGCCGGTCCCGGGGCGTTCGATCTTGATGACGCGCGCGCCCATGTCCGCCAGTTGGCGGGTGCAGAAAGGCGCGGCGATGGCGTGTTCCAGGCTGACGACGGTGATGCCGTCCAGCGGGCGGGAGGCCTGCATGTTCATTCGGTGAACCTCAATTCGGCTTGATGGGCCAGCGTGCCGTCCTGCTCGGCCCAGAGCTGGGCGACGCCCGGCTCGGACAGGCGGCCGGCAACCTGGAAAGGCGCGGGGGAAATCAGCGGACGCAGGCCGCGGTAGGCGAGATGCGTGAGGCGGGCCTTGGGATGCGCCCGCGCAAAGGCGGCAACCATCTCGGTGGCGATGAGCGGGCCGTGGACCACCAGGCCGGGATAGCCTTCGACGCCGGTGACATAGGGATGGTCGTAGTGGATGCGATGGCCGTTGAAGGTGACGGCCGAATAGCGGAACAGCAGCACCGACGTGGGATTGACCGTGTCGCGCCATTGCGCCTGCGGCGCCGGCTCGCTGCCGGTGAGCTTGGGCGGCGTGGGCTGGCGGTACACGATGTCCTGCTCTTCCAGGATGGCCACTTCGCCCGACTGCCGGTATTCATGCTGCACGGTCACGAACAGCAGGGAGCCGGTGCGGCCGGTCTTTTCCTTGACCTCGGCCACGGTGGACACGCGCTCGGCCGGCACGCCGACCTTGAGCGGCTGGCGGAATTCCACCCGGCCGCCCGCCCACATGCGGTTGCGGTCCTGCGCGGGCGGCAGGAAACCGCCGCGCGACGGGTGGCCATCCGTCCCCAACCCGTCCATGCCTACGGTGGAGATGAAGAATGCCCATTGCCACAGCGGCGGCAGGTCGTCGCCCTCGGCCGGCACCGGACCGCCCAGGGTGGCGGCGATACGCGCGGCGTGGCCGGGATCCATGGCGTCCGCCTTGCGTTCGCCGCTGCCGATCCACGCGGCCGGATCTGTAGATGTCATGCCGAGTTCCTCTGGTGGTGTTTTTACAGCCTGAAGCATGCCCGCAAGCCGACGGGCGTGTGAATTCGTTTTTCCTCAAGGCGGGGTTTGCTGCGCCTGAATCGGCCATCCGCGCCGGCGGCGGCCGCCGTAATATATGGCCCATGCACTTCGACCTTGCCGACCTCCGACTGTTCATCCACATCGCCGAATCCCCCAGCCTGACGCAGGCAGCCAAGCGGGCGCATCTGTCCCTGGCCGCGGTCAGCGTGCGAATCAAGGCGCTGGAGAACCAGCTCAATTCCCGCCTGCTCTACCGCGACAGCCGCGGCGTGGAAATCACGCCTGCCGGGCAGAAACTGCTGCAGCATGCGCGCGTCATCATGCGGCAGGTGGATCACCTGAAACACGACTTCCAGGAACAGGCCGACGGCGACGCCGGCCACATCCGCATCTTTGCCAACACCACGGCCGTCACGGAATTCATGCCGGACATCCTGGCGCAATTCCTGTCGGGCCATCCGGGCGTCACGGTCGATCTGCAGGAACGCCTGACGCGCGACATCGTGCGCGGCGTGCTGGATGGCACCACCGACCTGGGCATCGTCGCGGGTCCGGTGGATGCACCCGAATTGCAGACCATCCACTTCAGCACCGACCGCCTGGTGCTGGTGGTGCCCAACGGCCATCCGTTGCAGGACCAGGACAAGGTCAAGCTGGTGGACGCCGTGCGCTATCCGTTCATCACCATGCACGAAGGCTCCACGCTCGTGGCCTTCCTGCGCGACCAGCTGGAACGCGTCGGCCAGCGCCTGCCGCAGCGCATCCAGCTCTACAGCTTCGACTCGATCTGCCGCATGGTGCAGGCGGGCGTGGGCGTCGGCGTCATTCCCGACTCGGCCGCGCGCCGCTACGGGGCAGACACCAAGCTGCAAGTTGTCGAGCTGGACGAGCCGTGGGTGGTGCGCGAGCGCAAGCTGCTGGTGCGCGACATCGACGCCCTGCCCGGCTGCGCGCGCGAACTCATCGACCAGATCCAGACGCCGCAAGCGCCCTGACGTTGCGCCGCGTCATTTGCCGGTGAACGCCGGCGGCCGCTTTTCCGCGAAGGCGCGCATGCCCTCCAGGTAATCGTCGGTGTAGCCCAGCTCGCGCTGCAGGCGGCATTCCAGATCGAACTGCTGCGCCAGCGTGTTGCCGCTGGACGCCTGCAAGGCCGCCTTGGTGGCCCCATAGGCGCGCGTGGGGCCGGCGGCCAGCGTGTCCGTCACCTGCTGGATCGTTTCCGCCAGCGCCGCGTCGGGCACCACCCGCCAGATCAGACCCCAGGCCTCCGCCTGCGCGGCCGACACCGATTCCCCGAACAGCGCCGCGCCCATCGCGCGCGCCGACCCGACCAGGCGCGGCAGGAACCACGTTCCGCCCGCATCGGGCAACAGGCCGATCTTGCTGAACGCCTGCACGAAGCGCGCCGACTCCACCGCAAACACCACGTCACACGCCAGCACCAGACTGGCGCCCGCGCCTGCCGCCACGCCGTTCATGATGCACACCACCGGCACCGGCAACGCGCGCAGGCGGTTGATGAGCGGGCGATAGCACTTTTCCAGCATCAGGCTCAGATCGCGGCGCGAGCCGTCTTCGGCAGGCTTGCGTTCGCCCAGGTCCTGGCCGGCGCAAAATCCGCGGCCCGCGCCGGTGATCACGAGGCCGCGCAGGTTTTCATGCCCTTCCAGCAGGTCCAGCGCGCGAGAAAGCTCGCCGTGCATGACCTCGGTGAAGCTGTTCATGCGCTCGGGACGGTTCAGCGTAATGACGCCCACACCGCGGTCCAGCGTGAACTGGATCTGAGTAAAAGCCGGTACGTGCGCGCTCATGCCAACTCCTCCAGCACGGCCAGCTGCTCGGCCGTATCGCCCATCAATTGATCCACGACGGTCAGGCGCTTGAAATAATCGCCGACCTCCAGTTCGTCCGTCATGCCCATACCGCCGTGCAACTGCACGGCCAGCTGCGCGACCAGACGGCCGGCGCGCGCGGCTTCCAGCTTGGCCGACGCGATCATGCGGCGCCGCTGCGCCGCGTCGGATTCGGTCAACGCCGCCACCGCCACATAGGCCATGGACAGCGCGAGCTCCTTGGCCACCAGCATCTCGGCCATCCGGTGCTGCAGCGCCTGGAACGACGCCAGCGGCTGGCCGAACTGCTTGCGGGTCTTCAGGTATTCCACCGTGATTTGCAGCAGCCGCTCCATGGCGCCGGCCGCGTGCGCGCACAGCGCGGCCGTGCCCCATTGCAACGCCTGCGCCAGCGCATCGTCGGCCGCAGCGCCTTCTGCGAGCAGCGCCTCCGCGGGCAGCGTCACCGCATCGAAGTCCAGCCGCGCGCAGCGCGCGCCATCCAGCGTGGGCGTGTCCGTCACGCGCACGCCGGCCGCATCGGCCGGCACCGCCAACAGGACGGTCTGACCGTCACCACCGCGCGCGCTGACGAACCACGCATCGGCGGCCGCGCCGTGCCAGACCAGGTGTTTGGCGCCGTCCAGCCGCCAGCCTTCGGCGGTCTGCGCAGCACGGCAGTCCTGCGGATCAGCCGCATATCGCCGGCCGGGCTCCTGCCACGCCACGCTGGCGATGGCCTCGCCCGAGGCAATGGCCGGCAGCCAGCGGCCGCGTGCCGCCTCGCCGCAGCCGTCCGCCAACGCCGCGCCCATCACCGCGCTCGGGATGACCGGCTCGGACACCAGCCCGCGCCCCAGCTCGACATGCACCGGCAGCAGGCTGGCCGGCACCTCGCCAAAGCCGCCGTGGTCCTGCGAAATGGTCAGGCCCAGCACGCCCAGTTCTGCCAGCGCATTCCAGGCCTGCCGGTCCAGCGTGCCCGCGGCCTGGCGGGCGCGCCGCTGGGGAAAGGTCCATGCCTGGTCCACCAGGCGGCGCAGGCTGTCGGCCAGCATGCGCTGTTCTTCCGTGTAGATGAAATCCATGCGTCGTGTTCCTGTCGGGGTTGCGCGGCGGGCCTACACGCCCAGCACGAGGCGGGCGATGATGCCCTTCTGCACTTCGGTCGTGCCGCCATAGATCGAGGTCTTGCGCATATCGGCATAGCCGGCGCCGGCGGCGGCAGCCATCTCGGGGCCGGGGCCGTGAAAATCGTTGCCGGCCACCAGCCAGTCGGGGTCATAAGGCCAAGCGTCCGGGCCCGCGACTTCCATCTGCAGCATGGCCAGATCCTGCTGGATCTCGGACCCGCGGATCTTCAGCACCGAGGCCTCCGGCCCGGGCGTGCCATCGTTGCTGGCGGCCACGCGCAGCAGCAGCATTTCCAGCGCCATGATGTCGACCTCGATACGCGAGATGCGGTCGCGCATCCGGCTGTCCTGCAGCAGCGGCCTGCCGCGCGACTGCGCACGCGCCGCCATGTCTTTCAGGATGCCCAGCTCGCGGTGGCAATGGCCCAGGCCCGCAATGCCGGTGCGCTCGTGGCCGAGCAGGTACTTGGCGTAGGTCCAGCCCTGGTTTTCCTCGCCGACAAGATTGGCGACCGGCACGCGCACGTCTTCCAGCCAGACTTCGTTGACGTCATGGCCGCCGTCCAGCGTGCGGATGGGCCGCACCGTGACGCCCGGCGAGCGCATGTCCAGCAGCAGCATCGAGATGCCGCGCTGCGCGCGCGCATCGGGATCGGTGCGCACCAGGCAGAACATCCAGTCCGCATACTGCGCCAGCGTGGTCCAGGTCTTCTGGCCGTTGACCACGTAGTCGTCGCCATCGCGCACGGCACGGGTCTTCAGCGACGCCAGGTCGGAACCGGAGCCCGGCTCGGAATACCCCTGGCACCACCAGTCCTCCACACGGATCATGCGCGGCAGCAACCGGGCCTTCTGCTCGGCGCTGCCGTATTTCATCAGCACGGGGCCGATCATGGACAGGCCGAACGGCAGCAGCCGCGGCGCGCCCGCCTTGAAGCATTCCACTTCGAAGATCAGGCGCTGCAAGGCGTTCCACCCCGTGCCGCCATGTTCGACCGGCCAGTTGGGCGCGCCCCAACCCTGGTCGGCCAGGATGTTGTGCCACCGCACGTAGTCGTCGCGTTCCAGCCGCTGGTGCCGCAGCACCTTGGCGCGTATGTCTTCCGGCAGCTTCTCGGCGGCGAAGGCGCGCACGGCTTTGCGGAATTGGCGCTCTTCTGGCGTCCAGGTCAAGTTCATGGTCCACCTCCTTTGCCCGGTATCTAGCCACGGCGCGTACGGCCGGACAATCTGCCTCTCCCGAAGACGGGCTTCGCGTTGCGTGTAGGGCGTGCGGTCCACTACGGATTGGCAAAAGTCCTGCTTCAGCAATGAAGAATGGCCGAAGCCGTTGGCAGTGCGGACACTAGGCGCTGTTCAGCTTCACGCTTCAATCACTGGAATCCCATCGCACCATGACTGCTCCCGATCAGACGGATGGCGTCTCGCAAGGCGTCGAGGCGCAATACCGCCAGGCGCTCGACGACGGCCGCTTCCTCATCCAGCGCTGCGGCGGCTGCGACCGCGCCGTGTTCTATCCCCGCATGATCTGCCCGCACTGCGGCGCGGACAAGCTTTCCTTCACGGCGCCCGACGGCCGCGGCACCGTGTATTCCACGACTGTCGTGCGGCGCAAGCCCGAGGCGGGTGGCGACTACAACGTCGCGCTGATCGACCTGCAGGAAGGCGTGCGGCTGATGAGCCGCGTCGACGGTGTGGCGCCGGACGCCGTGCGTATCGGCATGAGCGTGCGCGCGCAGGTGATCCAGCAGGACGGCCGCGGGCTGGTCGTCTTTGTTCCCAACAAGGAGGCGGCATGACGCTGAACGAATTGCGCGGCGCTGTGGCGGTGGCCGGCGTGGGCCACGCGGGTCTCGGACAGGCCACGGGCTTTACCGAAATGGAAATCCTGGTGCAGGCGGCGCAGCGCGCCGTGGCGGACGCGGGCCTGACGATGCGCGACATCGACGGCATCTGCACGGCCAGCGTGGCCGCGCCGATGTGGGCCATGCCGGTGATCGAACACCTGGGCATCCGCCCGACGTTCATCGACAGCACCATGCTGGGCGGCTCGAGCTTCGTGGCGCATCTGATGCCGGCGCTGCACGCGCTGGCCTCCGGCCAGTGCAATGCCGTGCTGGTCTGCTACGGCAGCACGCAGCGCACGTCCACGCTCAGCCGCGCCGAGGTCGGACGCGTGCGCAAGCAGTTTGATCCGCAACCCTACGAGTCCCCCTACGATCCGCTCAACCCGCTGTCCTCGTACGCGCTGGCAGCCGCCCGGCACATGCATCAGTACGGCACCCGCCGCGAAGATCTGGCGCGGGTGGCGCTGGCGGCCAACCAGTGGGCGCAGCTCAATCCGGAAGCGCAATTGCGCGAGCCGGCCACGCTGGATCAGATTCTGTCGGCACGCATGGTGTCCGACCCCTTGAGCGTGCGCGATTGCTGCCTGGTCACCGACGGCGCGGGCGCCTACGTGCTGGTGCGCGCCGACCGCGCGCGCGATCTGCCGCGTCCGCCCGTCTATGTGCTGGGCAATGCGACGGCGGTGTGGAACCGGCAGATCTCTTCGATGGAAGACCTGACGGTCACCGCCGCGTCCGAGTCCGGCCGCCGGGCTTTCGCGATGGCGGGCCTTGCCCCCAAGGACATCGACGTCGTCGAGCTCTACGACGCGTTCACCATCAACACGTTGCTGTTCCTGGAAGACCTGGGCTTCTGCGCCAAGGGCGAAAGCAAGGAGTTCATCGCGGACGGCGCCATTGCGCCCGGGGGCCGGCTGCCGGTCAACACCAACGGCGGCGGGCTGTGCTGCGTGCATCCCGGCATGTATGGTGTCTTCATCATGATCGAGGCGGTGCGCCAGCTTCGCGGCGAATGCGGCGAACGGCAGGTTTCGGACGCACAGCTTGCGCTGGTGCATGGCAATGGCGGTACCCTGTCCAGCCAATCGACCGCCATCCTGGGCACCCAGGCAACTCTTTGATCCTGACGTATCAACCCATGTCTCACGCAGAACCCATCCCCCGCATCCACGACATCCTGGCGCTGCAGGCGCGCCGGCAGCCCGACGCCATCTGCCTGTACGAGGAAGGCGGCGGCACGGTGACCTACGCCCAGTTGTGGCAGCGGGTGCAGGACACGGCGCAATGGCTGCGCGGCCAGGGCGTGCAGCCCGGCCATCGCGTGATGATGGTGGGCGAGAACTGCACGGCGATGCTGGCGGCGCTGTTCGGGTGCGGCGTGGCAGGCGCTTGGCCCGTGGGCGTGAACGCGCGCCTGTCCGGCCGCGAGATCGACAACATCCGCCAGCACGCGCAGCCCGAGCTGGTGCTGTTCACGAGCGGCGTGTCGGCGGCGGCTGCCGCGCATGCCGCCGCGGCGGGCGCGGTCGACGCGGACGCGGCCGTCTGGGGACCGGGCGTCGCTGCCGCGCGCGCGGCCGAGCCGACGCACGCTGAAACCGGCGAGCTGGCCGGCGAGGTCGCCACGGTGATCTACACGTCAGGCACCACTGGCGCGCCCAAGGGCGTGATGGTGCCGCATCGCGGGCTGATCCACTTTGCGCGGGTGTCGGCGGCGTCACGCCGGCTGACGCCGCACGATATCGGTTACGCGGCGCTGCCGATGTCGCACATCTTCGGCATCGCGACCGTGTTGATGGCCACGCTGCACGCGGGGGCCAGCCTGGTGTTGCGCAGCCGCTTCGATCCGGAAGACGTGTTCAAGGCGCTGGCGCATCCCGGCGTCAGCATCCTGCAGGGCGTGCCGACGATGTTCAGCCGCCTGATGGCGGTGGCGCCGCCCCGCGCGGAACTGCGCGCGCCGGCCTTGCGCTACCTGTACACGGGCGGCGCGGCGCTGGATCCGACGCAGAAGCGCGACGCTGAACGCTACTTCGGCGTGCCGATGCACCACGGCTACGGCATCACGGAGTACGCGGGCTCCATGTTCATAACGGACATCGATTCGCCGCGGGACGATTGCTCGGCGGGGCATGCGGTGGACGGCGTGGAACTGCGTATCGGCAGCCCGGACGCGGCGACTGCGCCGGGCACGCGCGGCGACCTG
Organism: Achromobacter animicus; assembly: GCF_040775605.1. Lineage (NCBI taxonomy): Bacteria > Pseudomonadati > Pseudomonadota > Betaproteobacteria > Burkholderiales > Alcaligenaceae > Achromobacter > Achromobacter animicus. Next base: position 1,053,325 of record NZ_JAYGJK010000001.1, on the reverse strand, counting down.
CTGATCCGCGGTCCGGGCGTGATGCTGGGCTATTACCGCAATCCGGAACAGACAGCGCAGGCGCTGCTGCCGGGCGGCTGGCTCAACACGGGCGACATCGGCTTTGTCGACGCCAGCGGCGCGCTGTTCATCTCGGGGCGGTCGAAGGACCTGATCATCCGGTCGGGCTTCAACGTTTACCCGATCGAGGTCGAGTCGGTCATCAACGCGTTTCCCGGCGTGCGGCTGTCGGCCGTGGTGGGACGCGGCACCGAAGATCACAACGAAGAGGTCATCGCTTTCGTCGAGCCGCTGCCGGGCGCGACGATCGACACGAATCTGCTGATGCTGCACCTGCGCGCCCAGCTTGCGCCGTACAAGCGGCCGGCGCGGATCATTCCCATCGAGACGATTCCCACCACCGTCAGCGGCAAGATCCTGAAGCAGCCGCTGAAAGAAAGGCTGGCGTAGGCGCGGACAGCTGTTCCGCTCTGACGACCGGCCACCTATGCACAAGGAGACAAGAGCGTGAACATCAAGACCCTGATCGCCGCGGCCTCGGCCGTGGCCGCGTTGGCTGGCGCGCAAACCGCGGCCGCGCAGACGTATCCCGACCGTCCCATCCGCCTGTTGGTGGGCTACGCGCCGGGCGGCCCGGTGGACACGACGGCGCGTGTCTTTGCGAAGTATCTCGGCGACAAGCTGGGACAGACCGTGGTGGTGGAGAACCGGGCGGGCGCGAGCGGCATGATCGCGTCGGACGCGACCGCCAAGGCGACGCCTGACGGCTACATGCTGGGCTTTGCCGCCAGCCCGACGCTGACGATGTCGCCGCTGGTCCAGCGCAGCACGCTGTTTGACCCCCGTAAGGACTTTTCGCTGATCGGCCTGGTGGTGGATTACGCGAACGTGCTGCTGATCGGGCCGCAGATTCCAGCAAAGAATGTGGGCGAACTCGTCACCTATGCGCGGGAGCATCCGGAGGCGGTGTCGTTCGGGTCAGCGGGGATCGGGGCGTCGAATCATCTTTCAGCTGAATTGCTGAAGAAGCAGAGCCAGGCGTCGATGCTGCACGTGCCGTATCGGGGGAATTCACCGGCGATGATGGACGTGGTGAGCGGGAAGGTGACGTTCATGTTCGACATCACGAGCACGGCGATTCCATTCGTGAAAAGCGGCAAGGCGCGGGCGCTGGCGGTGACGTCGAAGACGCGCAATCCGGAGCTGCCGGACGTGCCGACGATGATGGAGGCCGGGATGAAGGATTACGAGGTGGTGGGCTGGTATGCGCTGGTGGGGCCGAAGAAGCTGCGTGATGCAGTGACGGCGCGGCTGACACAGGCGCTGTCGGAGGTGTCGAAGGATCCGGCTTTCCGCCAGGCGATGACGGAAGGCGGGTACACGATCAACGCGGGCGATTCGAAGGCGCTGCAGGCGCGGATCGACCGCGAGTACGCGTTGTGGTCGGACGTGATCCAGACCGCGAATATTCAGGCCAATTGATTTTCCCCGGAGCATCACGATGAATTCCCCGTCCGCTTTGCGAGACCAGATCCGCCTGCCTGTGATCGGCGCCCCGATGTTTCTGGTGTCGGGGCCGCAATTGGTGGTCGCGCAGTGCGCGGCGGGGATCATCGGGACGTTTCCGTCGCTGAACGCGCGGCCGCAGGAGCAGTTGCACGAGTGGATCACGCGGATCGAAGATGGACTGGCGGCGCGGCGTCTCGCGGCGCCATCGCAGAAGGTGGCGCCTTATGGGGTGAACCTGATCGTGCATCCGAGCAATCCGCGTTGGCAAGGCGACTTGGCGATTTGTGCGGAACGGCGGGTGCCGTTGCTGATTACTTCTCTGCACGCGCCGGAGGCTGTCGTGAAGGCGGCGCATGCCTATGGGGGGGTGGTCTATCACGATGTGACGAACGTGCGGCATGCGAAGCGGGCGCTGGATGCGGGGGTTGACGGGTTGATCCTGGTTGCCGCAGGGGCCGGCGGACATGCGGGGCAGATGAATCCGATTGCGCTGGTGAATGAGATACGGTCCTTTTATGACGGGCCGTTGGCTTTGTCGGGGTGCATCAGCCATGGGAAGGATATCTTGGCTGCGCAGGTGCTTGGGTGCGATTTTGCATATATGGGGACTCGGTTTATTGCTACCCGGGAGTCGCTGGCGGGGGACGCTTACCGGGAGATGGTGCTGGCTGCGCAGGCGGGGGATGTGACTTATACGGCTTACTTTTCTGGGGTGCCGGCGAATTATTTGTCAGCCAGTATTTTGGCTGCGGGGTTGGATCCTGTTGTGTTGGGCAGCAATGGGGTGACGCCGCCTCCGAATATGGATAAGAGTTCGCGGCCTAAGGCTTGGAAGGATGTTTGGAGTGCTGGGCAGGGGGTGGGGGCTGTGCAGGAGGTGTTGGCTGTTGCAGAGCTGGTGGCGCAGTTGGAGGGGGAGTATCTGGGGGCTATTGGTGCTGTGTCGCGAAGGGTTTGAGTTCTTTTGACGTCCGGCGCTTCGTCGGCCTGAGATGGTTCTTTTGGCGCCCGGCACGGCGTCGGCCTGAGATGGTTCTTTTGGCGCCCGGCACGGCGTCGGCCTGAGATGGTTCTTTTGGCGCCCGGCACGGCGTCGGCCTGAGGTGGTTCTTTTGGCGCCCGGCACGGCGTCGGCCTGAGATGGTTCTTTTGGCGCCCGGCACGGCGTCGGCCTGGGGCGCGCGGGGCTACGATTGCGGTCCGGAGCCTTCGCTCCGGACTGCCCCGTCGTCATCGTCGTTGTCGCCTTCGGCGACTGCCTTCCGATTCCCTCGGGCGCATCTACACGCCCCGCGCGCCCCAGGCCGCCGCCGCACCGGGCTCGGGTGGTTTCAGCTTGGCGGGCGCTTTGGCGGGTTGAGTTCTTGAGGTTCTTGGCTGCGCTTGCGCGGGTTTGGAGCGTCTTGCGGGGCCCGCGGCCGGTTGGCCGCGCGGGCGGCCTCCGGGCGCTTACGCGGTGTCTTGCGTTCGGGGATGGCGCTTCGCGCTTGTGGTGGCGGGTTCGTACTCTGGATGTGTTTTTGCTCGCGATGTGCGCTGGTGTAGCAGGTGTCTGACACCCTTGAGGCACACCCCCGGCATCACGACAGTCTTCGCAGGGTGTCGCAGGGTGTCAGACACCCTCTCCAAGATGACGGCAACACCGGTAAACTGCGCGGTCATGCGGCGCCGGTTGGCGGCCGGACTTGTACATCCTCTGGAGAGCTTCACACCATGATTCGATATCTGGTCCTTTCGGCTTCGCTGGCGATGGCTGGCAGTGTTGTGGCCGCGCCCTCGTTCAATTGCGCCAAGGCTTCCACGCCGGTTGAGAAGTCTCTCTGCGGCAATTCGCGGTTGGGGGATCAGGACGCTGCCATTGCGCAGCAATACAAAGCCGTGCGCGATCAACTGGATGCCGAGGCGGCCAAGGCGTTGGTTGCCGATCAGAAGTACTTTCTGGGCGTGCGCGACAGAGCGTATGCAGAGCCCTACGTGCAGAGCACGCCTTTCCAGGCGCTTACCGACACCATGCGATATCGCTTGGAGTTTCTGAAAGCGATCAATCCCAAGCCGGCCGACGGATTTGTCGGCAAGTGGAGGAACATCGAAGGCGAGATCGAGGTGACGAAGAATTCGCGTGGCGAGTTTCTGGTGGCGGCGAATTCGGCGCGGCCGTATAGCGGGAACTGGGTTTGCGATTTGAGCGGCCGGGGCATTGTGTCGGGCGACACGCTGACGGTGATCTATCAGGATGGACCGCCGTGGTCGCTGACGCTCAAGCGCCGCGGTGCAGTGCTGGTGACGGTTGAGACGCCGGCTGCCGGTGTGAAGAATGAGGGCTTTGGGCCGCCGTTTTGTGGCATGAACGGCAGTTTGTCTGGCAACTGGTTCGCAGTGCGCTGATCACCACCGCGGTTGCGCGAGTGACCTGATGCGCAATCGCGCGCATCAGGTCACTCCTCGGGTGATGTCGGCAGTGCCGACCAGCCCGGTTCATGCTGATTTTCACGATTCCGACCGGATCACTCCAGCTTGATGTTCGCGGTCTTAATCAGGTCGCGCCACTTTGCGATTTCGTCGCGCACGAATTTGCCGAATTCCTCGGGCGAGCCCGGCTTGGGTTCCGCGCCGGCGGCGATCATTGCCTTTGCGGTGCTGTCGTTCGACAGGACCTTCACCATGTCCGCGTTGATGCGCTTGACGATGTCGGGCGGGATGCCTTTGGGCGCCATGACGCCGCTCCACGAGTAGGCTTCGTAGCCGGGCAGACCCGATTCGGCGATGGTGGGGATGTCGGGGACCATGCTGGATCGTGTGGGGTTGCCGACGCCCAGCGCGCGGATCTTGCCGCCTTTGAGGTGGGGGACGGCGGAGGGGCCGTCGGCGAACATGACTTGCACCTGGCCGCCGAGCAGGTCTTGCATGGCGGGTGCGCTGCCGCGGTATGGGACGTGCTGGATGCGCACGCCGGCCATGGCGTTGAAGAGTTCGCCGGCCAGGTGCGTGCCGCCGCCGGTGCCGGAGGAACTGAAGGACAGTTTGCCGGGGTTCTGTTTGGCGTAGGCGATGAGTTCGCTGACGGTGTTGACGGGCAGCGATGCGTTGACGACGAGGACGATGGGGAATACCGCGGCCATGCCTACTGGCACGAAGTCGGTGGTGATGTCGTAGCTGAGGTTGTTGCGCAGGCTGGGAAGGACTGCGTGGTGGATGGAGGCGAAGAAGAAGTTGTAGCCGTCGGGCTCTGCTTTCGCGGCGAACTGGGCGCCGACGATGCCGCCGGCGCCTGACTTGTTGTCGACGACGGTGGGCACGGACCAGAGTTGGCCAAGGGGCTGCGTGGTGAAGCGTGCGGTGGTGTCGACGGGGCCGCCGGCGGGAAAGGGAACGATGAAGGTGACGGCGTGGCCCGGCCAGGTGGCGGCGCGGGCCCAGGATGGAAGCATGGCGGCGGCGCAGGCTGCGCCCAGCCCCGCGAGGACGCGGCGGCGGTCTTGATGAATCACGGCAGTCTCCTGAGTTTTGTTCTGGTCACGGCTGGACATCGCGTGCTGCCGCCCGCCGCTGTTTTTTATTATTTGCCGAATGCGGATCGACGCCGCTACGTATTTGCAAAAGCCCCTCTTTCGCGCTGCCGGAAGGACGGACTGCACGCCCGGCGATCTCGCGGTGCGGCCGGGCTACGGCACACGGGCTAGGACATTCTGATCAGGGCAAACCCCGACCCGGTGCATTCAGGTGATCGACCGCGGGCGTTTCAGCGTCGCAAGCGCACGACGACGACGCGGGCTGCCATGGGTGGGGGACGCCTTATCTGTTGCAGGCGCGATTGGCTGCAGGCGTCCTGTCTGTCGCAGCCCCCTACTGCCCGCGTGCGGCGCGTTGCACGTGGCCGATGAAGCACTCGGCAAAACTGGGCAGGTCGCGGCCGCGCTGGCGGCACAGCAGGCGATCTCGCAGCGCCCAGGGGTCATCCAGTTTCAACACGTGCAGGAAATCAGGGCGGCTGTAGCGCGCCGCGCACGCGCGCGGCACGACGGCGATGCCTGCGCCGGCCTCGACCATGCGGCACACGGCCTCAAAGCTGCCTACGTGGACGCGTTGGCAGATGCGCTTGCCCAGGCCGCTGGCGATGTCTTCGAGGAAGGTCTGGATCGCGCTGTCCGGGTGGATGCCGACGAACTGGTAGGCGTCCACAAGGTCGGCGAAATGCGCGGTCTTCTGTGCGGCCAGCGGATGGTCCAGCGATGTGACTACGGTGAGTTCATCGCGGAACAGCGGCGTGACGTCCAGGCCCTCGACGTCGATGTTGCCGGCGACGAGGCCCAGGTCGCCGGCGCCCGCGCGGATCGCGATGACGATGTCGCCGGAGATTTTTTCCTCGAGCTCGACGTCGACGTCGGGGTTCTCCGCAAGGAACGTGGACAGCGCATCGGCCAGGAAGGAGTTGGTGGCGGTGGTGTTGGCCAGCAGGCGCAGACGGCCTTTCAGGCCGCTGGCGTAGGGCTGCAGATCGGCGTTCAGGCATTCAAGCTGGCGGAAGACGGCATTGGCGTGCTTGAGCAGCACCTCGCCTGCCGGCGTGAGCGCGACGCCTGTGGCCATGCGCACCAGCAGACGGGCCTTGAATGCCTCTTCCATGTGCTTGACCCGCGCGCTTGCCGCGGGCAAGGACAGGAAAGTGCGTTCCGCAGCACGGGTCAGATTGAGTGTTTCGCCCACGTTCAAGAACAAACGCAGGTCCGTCAGATCATGTCTCATGTTCCACCACGCAGAAGGGGGGCATTTCTAATTTTGAATTCTTCGAATGCCGGGTCGAATCTACCATGAGGCCATGCCCATGAACCAGACGGGTTGATGCGGAACTGTTTTCCACAGACGGCGTGCGCGCCGCAGCACAGGAGTCAGAAGCAATGAGCGGCTTGGTATCCGGAAAGGTGGTGATCGTGACGGGCGCGGGCGGCGGCATCGGCCGCAGCGTGGCGCTGGCAATGGCCGAGGCGGGCGCGAAGGTCGTGGTGAACGACATCGGCGTGTCGCTCACGGGCGAAGGCGGCGCGGACGGCCCCGCGCAGGCGGTCGTGAAGGAAATCGTGGAGGCGGGTGGCCAAGCCGTCGCCAACACCGACAGCGTGGCCGCGTACGACAGCGCCAGCCGCGTCGTGCAGACGGCGATCGATGCATTCGGCCGGGTGGACGCCGTGATCAACAACGCGGGCAACCTGCGCGACCGGGTTTTCCACAAGATGAGCGAAGAGGAATGGCGGCAGGTGATCGACGTGCACCTGAACGGCTCGTTCTACATGAGCCGCGCGGCGGCGCCCTACTTTCGTGAACAGGAGTCTGGCGCCTTCGTGCACATGACGTCCACCTCGGGGCTGATCGGCAATTTTGGACAGGCCAACTATGCGGCCGCCAAACTGGGCATCGTCGCGTTGTCCAAGTCGATTGCGCTGGACATGGCGCGCTACAACGTGCGGTCCAACTGCATCGCGCCGTTCGCCTGGAGCCGCATGACGAGCTCCATTCCGGCGGAGACCGACGAAGAAAAGGCGCGCGTCGAGAAGCTGAAAAAGATGGAGGCCGGCAAGGTGGCGCCGATGGCCGTGTTTCTGGCCAGCGACGCGGCCAGCGAGATCACGGCGCAGATCTTTGCCGTGCGCGCGAACGAGATCATGCTGATGAGCCAGCCCCGCCCGCTGCGCACGGTGCATCACAGCGAAGGCTGGACGCCGGAGCGCATCGCCGAGATCGCCGCGCCCGCGATGCGCAAGCACTTCTACGCGTTGGAGCGTTCGCCCGACGTGATCGATTGGGATCCCATCTGAGGCCGCCACATGCCGTTGGACTATGCAACCGTGAAGGACTGGCGCTTTGACGATGTGCGTCAGCGTTATGAACAGAAGGACACGATGCTGTATGCGCTGGGCATCGGTCTGGGACAGGATCCGGAAGACGCGGGACAGTTGCGCTACGTGTACGAAAAGGACCTGCGCGCGTTCCCGACGATGAGCGTGATCCTCGGCTACCCGGGCTTCTGGGTGAGCGATCCGCGCTCGACGGTGGACTGGGTGAAAGTGGTGCATGGCGAGCAGCGGCTGACGTTGCACGCGCCGCTGCCGGTGTCGGGCGTCGTCACCGGCAAAACGCGCAACACGCACGTGATCGACAAGGGTGCGGACAAGGGCGCCATCATCGTCAGCGAACGCACGCTGCACGACGAAGACGGGCAATGCCTGGCCACGCTGCGCTCCAGCACGTTCTGCCGCGGGGATGGCGGATTCGGCGACGGCGATGCCAGCCCCGAAGCCCTGCCCGCCGCGCCCGATGGCGACCCGGAATTGCGCTGCGAGCTGCGCATTCCGTCCAGCGCGGCGCTGCTGTATCGCCTGAACGCCGACCGCAATCCGCTGCACGCAGACCCGGAGGTCGCGCGCCAGGCGGGTTATCCCCGGCCCATCCTGCACGGTTTGTGCTCGTACGGCGTGGCCGCGCACGCCATCGTCAAGACCTTCTGCGACTACGACGCGGCGCGGCTCACCAGCCTGAATACGCGGTTCTCGGCGCCCGTCTATCCGGGCGAGACGCTGCAGTGCGACATGTGGCGCATGCCGGATGGGCAGATCCGCTTCATTGCCCGCGCGAAAGAGCGCGGCATCGTGGTCATGAGCCACGGCACCGCGACGGTGCAATCATGACGCGCCCGCCTCCGCTTGACGGCATCCGCGTGCTGGACCTGTCGCGCATCCTGGCCGGCCCGTGGTGCACGCAAAACCTGGCCGACCTGGGCGCCGACGTCATCAAGATCGAACGCCCGCGCGTCGGCGACGACACCCGCGCGTGGGGACCGCCCTTTTTGAAGGACGGGGATGGCCAGGACACCAACGAATCGGCGTATTACCTCAGCGCCAACCGCAACAAGCGCTCGGTCGAAGCCGACATGGCCACGCCCGAAGGCGCGGCGCTGATTCGCGAACTGGCGGCGGTCAGCGACATTCTGGTCGAGAACTTCAAGGTGGGCGGACTGGCCAAGTACGGGCTGGATTATGAAAGCCTGAAAGCCATCAACCCGCGCCTCATCTATTGCTCGGTCACCGGCTTCGGCCAGGATGGTCCGTTTGCGCAGCGGCCCGGCTACGACTTCATGATCCAGGGCATGGGCGGGCTGATGAGCATCACGGGCGAGCGCGACGACCTGCCGGGCGGCGGGCCGCAGAAGGCGGGCGTGGCGGTCACCGACATCGTGACCGGCATGTACGCCACCGTAGCGGTGCTGGCGGCCCTGCAGGAGCGTCATCGCAGCGGTCAGGGCCAGCATCTGGACATTGCGCTGCTGGATAGCCACGTGGCCCTGCTGGCGAACCAGAACTCCAACTACTTCAACTCGGGCGTGGCGCCCACGCGCGCCGGCAACGCGCATCAGAATGTGGTGCCCTATCAGGTGTTTGCGGCCAGCGACGGCCACCTGATCGTCGCCACGGGCAACGAAACTCAGTACCGCGCCTACTGCCGCGCCATCGGTGTGCCGGAGCTGGGCGACGATCCGCGCTTTGCCACGAACCGGCTGCGCGTCACCAACCGCGTGGAGCTGATCGGCATCCTGACGGACATCATGCGCGAAGGCCGGCGTGATGACTGGATTGCCAAGCTGGAGGCGGTGGGCGTGCCGTGTGGGCCGATCAATGACATCGCGCAGGCGTTTGCGCACCCGCAGGCGCAGGCGCGGCAGCTGCGTCGCGACATGCCGCATCCGGCGGGCGGCGTGGCGCCCGTGACTGCAAGTCCGCTGCGGTTGTCGGACTCTCCCGTCGTGTACCGCCGCGCGCCGCCGATGCTGGGCGAGCATACCGAGGAAGTGCTGCGCGACGTGCTGGGCAAGTCGGCGGAGGCGATTGCGGCGTTTCGGAAGTAAGCCGGGGGGGGGAAGGCGCGGCAGCACGCTGCAGCGTCACCCCGGGCATCGCCGCGCGGCTCAGTGCATGCCGTCGAGCAGCCAGTGGCGCGTGTTGAACCAGCCTCGAAACACGCGCGCGCCTTGCGGGCCGGCGTCATGCTGCGGCAGCCGCTGGCCGCCTGCCGCCACGTGCAGGCCGCGAATCACGGGTTCGAAGCGATCGCGAAACGCCCTGCTCTGCGCCCGGAAATGCGCATCCATGGTGGCGATGGTTGCTGCCTGCTCCGCCTGCGGCATCATCGACAGAAAGAACAGCACCTGCCGCCAGGCGTAGGCGGTGTTGCGGGTCATCCGCACACACGCATGCCAATCGTGGATCTTCCTCTGATGGCGCGCGCAGATCCATTCGAAACCGGCCATCGCCATGCGGCCGTACTGGTCACGCAGCCTCTCATCCAGCCCTGCGCCCTTCACCAGCACAGCAAGATTCTGCGTCGTCAGGATCTGCTGCTGCTCGATCACCATGCCGTTGGCGCCCACCTGGCCGAAGCCAGGCTGCACGCCGGCGCGCGTGATGCACAGGCGGCCGAACGCGTCGGCCTCTGCGTCGTCGCCGCGTGATTTGCGCGGCAACGGCAACGCCAGCACCTGGCGGGCGTCGATGTCGAAATAGCGGGTGTACAGACAGTCGCCGAGCAGCGCCGCCGCGCATTGCGCCGCCTCCTGGAACTTGCGTCCGAATCGCCCCATGAAGATGTCCGCCGCCACCTCATCCACCAGCGGCAGCGACCATTGCGCGCGCTCGGCAAGCGCATGCAGTTCCTGCAGCAGCTTGTTCGGCACAGGCGCATGCGGAAATGACGCCAGCGCGAGTTCCGCGATTTCCGTCAGCGCGGCGCGCGCCGCGTCGGCATCCTGCCGCGCGGGATGCCGCAGATTCTCCAGGGCAGCGATCCAGGGCAACCGGTCGAACGAGGCCTGCCGTTCAAGATTGACCAGGAGTAGCGATCGGCGCCGGCGGAACGCGCGATAACAAGCGCTGTAGAGCGTGCGCAATGCCGCATCGTCGAAGCCGCCGCTTTGCAGGCCCGACGTGATCTGCGGCGTCAGCGTCGCCAGGAAGTCCGACGAGGTGATCAGTTCCCGCGTCACCAGGTCGGCCAGCGTGCCGCTCTGGCAGCGCTGCGCGCGCCGCGCGATGGGCGCCGGCACCTGCACGCCCGGCGGCAATTGGAGCGTTGCGGCTTCGGTCGCACTCATCGGCGCCAGCACCGGGGCCAGATCGCGCACGCCGGCCGTCGGCGGATGATTCCGCAAGCGAGCGGCCACCACGCGCGCGATCTCATGGAATCCCACTGCTGAAACATCCTCGCGCTGACGTTGGCGCAGGGCCTCGTGCTCCGCGGACCCGGGCTCGCCATGCGCGGCCACGAAATCGCGAACGATGCGGCGTATGCGGCCGACCTGCTTGCCGGTCAGGCTGGCAGCGTCCTGCGCGCATTGCGCCAGCAGGCCGAAGAGCTCGCGCTTGTGGCGATGTCTGCGCGACGTGCCGATCGGCAACTGGCCGCTGTCCTGGGCGGCATTGATCTCGTTCGTCAGCGCCTGCGCGCGTTGACGCCAATCCTGCGGATAACGCCGGCACGGCCAATCGTCTTCGACCGTTTCAAGGAACAGCGCGACGGCGCGGTCGTAAACGGGCAGCAGGTTCTGAACGGCCGCGCGCTGCGCCGCGATGCGCGGCTGCGCAGGCAAGCCGGACAATCGCGCGGCAACGTCGCCCGCGGTGCTGACATGAATGTCGGCGGCCGACGCGTCATCGGCCGAGCCGGGCTCGGGGAAGAATCGCAGCCGGTCGAAGAACGGCGCCACCACCGCGACCAGTTCCCGCGCGGCGTCGCCAAGCCCTTGACCCAACAGCCACGCCACCACGGCCAGCGCAGCTTCTTCCGGCACCTCGATGCGATAGTCGCCACGCGCCAGGCGGTCTTGCAGCTGCGCGACACCGGCCTCGCTGAGAAACCAGGCGTTTAGATCCCGCCGTTCGCTGCCCGGCGTGATGCCGGAAAGCGTCGCCGCCAATTCGCGCTCGTAGGGCGTCAGGGGTCCGCCGGCTAGCAGATCGCCCGTGGCAAAGCCGCCGGTGGCGACGTCCAGCGTCACCCAGTCGGGAATCCCGGGCAGCGGCGTGGCGGAACCATAGCTGGCCGAACCGTCCAGCGCATGCGCCAGCACCTGGCGCCAGCGTTCGACGCGCACGGCCGCGCGCTCGCGCACGGCGGGGTCCGGGTGGGTCTCGAGGGTCAGGAAGGCTTTGGCGAGCATGGCCGCGGCATAGCCGCCACCCGCCCCGTGCGCATCCGGCGCGTCATCCATGCTGCGTCGCTTGGAAAAGAGGAAGGGATCCGGGAGCTGGATTCGAACCAGCGCCTATCCGGACTGGAGCCGAATGTTCTGCCGCTGAACTATCCCGGAACGACGGACGGAGTATATACATCGCGTGCGCCGCGCACCCGTCAAAAACACCCGTCAAAAAAATTGGCCGCTGATGTCAGCGGCCAATTCAGGCTTCATGCAGTCAATGCGATCAGGCAACGGCAACCGGGATCTTGCCGATCTTGGCCTGCCATTCCTTCGGGCCGGTCGTGTGGACCGAGGTGCCCTGGGCGTCGACCGCCACCGTCACCGGCATGTCCTTCACGTCGAACTCATAGATGGCTTCCATGCCCAGGTCCGCAAAGCCCAGCACCTTGGCGCCGCGGATCGCCTTGGACACCAGGTAGGCAGCGCCGCCGACGGCCATCAGGTAGGCCGAGCCGTGCTTCTTGATGGCTTCGATCGCGACGGGGCCGCGCTCGGACTTGCCGATCATCGAGATCAGGCCCGTCTTCTCGAGCATCATGTCCGTGAACTTGTCCATGCGCGTGGCGGTGGTGGGGCCTGCCGGGCCGACCACTTCATCGCCCACCGGATCCACCGGACCCACGTAGTAGATGACGCGGTTGGTGAAGTCCACGGGCAGCGGTTCGCCCTTGGCCAGCATGTCCTGGATGCGCTTGTGCGCGGCGTCGCGGCCGGTGAGCATCTTGCCCGACAGCAGCAGGGTCTGGCCCGGCTTCCAGCTGGCGACTTCTTCCTTGGTCAGCGTGTTCAGGTCGACCTGCTTGGACTTGTTGTAGTCCGGCGCCCAGTGCACTTCGGGCCATTCGGACAGCGACGGCGGATCCAGGCGCGCGGGACCCGAGCCGTCCAGCTCGAAGTGCGCGTGGCGCGTGGCTGCACAGTTCGGGATCATGGCGACGGGCTTGGAGGCCGCGTGGGTCGGGAAGGTGCTGATCTTGACGTCCAGCACGGTGGTCAGGCCGCCCAGGCCCTGGGCGCCGATGCCCAGCGCGTTGACCTTTTCGTAGAGCTCGATGCGCAGCTCTTCCAGCTTGCTCTGCGGGCCGCGGGCCAGCAGTTCATACATGTCGATGTCTTCCATCAGCGACTGCTTGGCCATCAGCATGGCCTTTTCGGCCGTGCCGCCAACGCCGATGCCCAGCATGCCGGGCGGGCACCAGCCGGCGCCCATCGACGGAACGGTCTTGAGGACCCAGTCCACCAGCGAATCGCTGGGGTTCAGCATGGCGAACTTGGTCTTGTTCTCGGAACCGCCACCCTTCGAGGCGATCTGCACGTCGACCTTGTCGCCCTGGACAAGCTCGACGTGCAGGATACAGGGCGTGTTGTCGCGCGTGTTCTTGCGCGCGAAGAGCGGGTCGTCCAGCACGGAGGCGCGCAGCGGATTGTCCGGATTCAGATAGCCGCGGCGCACGCCTTCGTCACAGAGCTCCTGCAGGGTGCGCTTGGTGTCAAAGCGCACGCTCATGCCGATCTTCAGGAAGACGTTGACGATGCCGGTGTCCTGGCACAGCGGACGCTTGCCCTCGGCGCACATGCGCGAGTTGGTCAGGATCTGCGCCATCGCATCGCGCGCGGCCGGGCTTTCCTCGCGCTCGTAGGCGCGCGCCAGGTGGCGGATGTAATCGACGGGGTGGTAATAGCTGATGAACTGGATGCCATCGGCTATCGACTGGATCAAGTCTTCTTCTTTAATGATGACGGACATGGCGATTTGCAGGTCTGGAGGGGGAAAACGTGAAACGCGGCCGGCTAGCGGCTGCGAGGTAAAAGTATTGGACGCCCTATTTGCCTTGCCACACGGGCTTGCGCTTTTCGGCGAAGGCGGTGGCGCCTTCCTTGGCGTCAGCGGAAGTGAAGATGTGCGCGATCAGCGGGCGCTGGCGGTCGAACATGCCTTCCTGGTCCCAGTCGCCGCCTTGCGCGACGATGCTCTTGGCCGTCTGGACGGCCAGCGGGCCGTTCTCGACGATGGCGCGGGCCAGTTCCAGCGCGCCGGCCAGGGCGCCGCCCGGCTCGGTCAGGCGGTTGACCAGGCCAAAGGCGTGGGCGCGTTCGGCGCTCAGCATTTCGCCGGTCAGGATGACTTCCATGGCGATGTGGTACGGCAGGCGGCGCGGCAGGCGCAGGAGGCCGCCGGCGCCGGCCACCAGACCGCGCTTGACCTCGGGCAGGCCGAACTTGGCGTTGCTGGCGGCCACGATCAGGTCGGAAGCCAGCGCCATTTCGCAACCGCCCGCCAGGGCGTAGCCCTCGACGGCGGCGATCAGCGGCTTCTTGGGCGGGCGTTCGTTCAGGCCGGCAAAACCGCGGCCTTCGACGTAAGGACGCTGGCCGGACGCGGCGAATGCCTTCAGGTCCATGCCCGACGAGAACGTGCCGCCGCCACCCGTCAGGATGCCGATGCGCACGTCGTCACGGCTGTCCAGCTGGTCCAGCGCGGCGGCCATGGCCACGGCGGTTTCCAGGTTGATGGCGTTCTTGGCCTCGGGACGGTTGATCGTGATGATCTGGATGCCGTCGGTGACTTCCACCGTGATCAGGTCAGACATGGGACTGCTCCTTTTTCGCGAATTTCTCGGAATCGGGTTCCGGGTTTTATATAAGACTCAGGCTCAACCCGGAATCATACGACCATTGGTTTGCGGGCGCAGGCAAAGGCCGGCGCGTGTCCACCAGGGGCACATTCGGGGACGCCCTCAGCCTCAGATGTAACGGGTACGGCCCCACCGGGGACCGCTGCGGCCGCAGGCCAGTTAAAATGCCGGGTTTCCCACGCGCAGGGCAGTTTTTGCCCGGCGGCCGAATTCCAAGAATCCTATGCTCACCTTTCAGCAAATCATCCTTACGCTCCAGGAATACTGGGACAAACAGGGTTGCGCCCTGCTGCAGCCCTACGACATGGAAGTCGGCGCCGGCACCTCGCACACGGCCACGTTCCTGCGCGCGATCGGCCCGGAGCCCTGGCGCGCCGCCTATGTCCAGCCCTCGCGCCGCCCGAAGGATGGCCGCTACGGCGAGAACCCCAACCGCCTGCAGCACTACTACCAGTACCAGGTCGTGCTCAAGCCCGCGCCCCCGGAAATCCTGGATCTGTATATCGGTTCGCTGAAGGCGCTGGGCATCGATCCCACGCAGCACGACATCCGCTTCGTCGAGGACGACTGGGAAAACCCCACGCTCGGCGCCTGGGGTCTGGGCTGGGAAGTCTGGCTGAACGGCATGGAAGTGACGCAGTTCACGTATTTCCAGCAGGTCGGCGGCCTGGACTGCACGCCCACCACCGGTGAAATCACCTACGGCCTGGAACGCCTGGCCATGTATTTGCAGGACGTGCAAAGCGTGTACGACCTGGTCTGGACGGAAGGCGCCAACGGCAACCGCGTGCTGTACCGCGACGTGTTCCACCAGAACGAAGTCGAGCAATCCACCTACAACTTCGAACACTCGTCGGCCGAGATGCTGTTTGCGCATTTCAACGACTACGAAGCCGAGGCCAAGCGCCTGATGGACGTGCCGCTGGCGCTGCCGGCCTACGAGGCCGCGCTGAAAGCCGCGCACACCTTCAACATGCTGGACGCGCGCGGCGCGATCAGCGTGACCGAGCGCGCCGCCTACATCGGCCGCATCCGCAACCTGTCGCGCGCCGTCGCGCAGGCCTACTACGATTCCCGCGAACGACTGGGCTTTCCCATGCTGGGCCGCGACAAGGCCGCCGGGGAGGCTGCATAAATGACGACGAACATCCGCCCGCTGCTGGTCGAACTGCTGACCGAAGAACTCCCGCCCAAGGCCCTGCAGAAGCTGGGCCAGGCCTTTGCCGAAGGCGTGCGCGCCACGCTGGACCGCCACGGCCTGCTGGCCGAAGGCTGCGCCGTGACGCCCTATTCGACGCCGCGCCGCCTGGCCGTCCACCTGTCCGCCGTGCTGGCGCAGGCGCCCGACCAGGCCTATGCCGAAAAGTTGATGCCCGTGAAGATCGGCCTGACCGAAGACGGCAAGGCCACGCCTGCACTGCAAAAGAAGCTGGCCGCCAAGGGCCTTGAAAACATCGACCTCGCCACGCTGGACCGTGAATCCGACGGCAAGCAGGACTACCTGGTGGCGCGCGGCACGGCCGCGGGTGCGCAACTGGCCGCCGGCCTGCAGGAAGGCATCGAAGCCGCCATCGACGGCCTGCCCATCCCCAAGGTGATGCGTTACCAATTGGCTGACGGCGTCTCCACCGTCAAGTTCGTGCGCCCGGCGCACGGCCTGATCGCCCTGTTCGGCGCGGACGTGGTGCCGGTGTCGGCACTGGGCCTGGCCGCCGGCCGCGAAACCCTGGGCCACCGCTTCATGAGCGAAGGCGCCGTTGCCATCGCCGATGCCGACGCCTACGTTGCCACGGTGGCGGAAAAGGGCCATGTCGTGGCGTCGTTCGAGACGCGCCGCGCCGAGATCCAGCGCCAGTTGCAAGAAGAAGCGGCCCGCCTGTCCGCCACGCTGGGCGACGACCCCGAAGTGGCCGCGCTGCTGGATGAAGTGACCGCACTGGTCGAACACCCCACCGTCTATGTGGGCCAGTTCGAGGAACAGTTCCTGCAGGTGCCGCAGGAATGCCTGATCCTGACCATGCGGCTGAACCAGAAATACTTCCCGCTGTTCGACCCGGCAACCGGCCGTCTCACTCACCGTTTCCTGATCGTGAGCAACATGCGCACGGACAACCCGGTGAACATCGTCGAAGGCAACCAGCGCGTGGTACGCCCCCGTCTGGCCGACGCGCAGTTCTTCTTTGAGACCGACCGCAAGACGCCGCTGGCCGCGCGTGTCGAGCAGTTGGGCTCCATCGTCTATCACAACAAGCTGGGCACCCAGCTCGAGCGCGTCGAGCGCGTGCGCGCCATCGCCCGCGGCATCGCCGGCGAACTGGGCGGCGACGTGTCCGCCGCCGACCGCGCCGCCATGCTGGCCAAGGCCGACCTCGGTTCGAACATGGTCGGTGAATTCCCCGAACTGCAAGGCATCATGGGCGCGTACTACGCCGCCGGCGACGGCGAGCCCGCCAGCGTCGTCGAGGCCCTGCGCACCCAATACCGCAACCGCTACGACGCGCCGGTCACGCAGGACACCCTGACCGCCGCCACGCTGTTCATCGCCGAACGCGTCGAAACGCTGGTCGGCATCTGGGCCATCGGCCTGGCCCCCACCGGCGAACGCGACCCCTTCGGCCTGCGCCGCGCCGCGTTGGGCCTGATCAGCGCCTTCGAACAACTGGCCGCGGGCGGCTGGCTGAAGATCAGCCAGAACGGTCCGCTGACGCTGGACGGCCTGCTGCAGCTGGCCGCCGGCACATTCCCGGCGGACAAGATTCCGGGCGACACGCTGGCCGAGGTCCGCACCTTCATTTATGAGCGCTATCGCAATCAGCTCATCAACGACTTCGACCGCAACGCCGTCGAGGCCGTGATCGCGCTGACCCCGCCGCTGCACCAGGTGGCCGAGCGCGTGCGCGCCGCCGCCGCGTTTGCGCAGCTGCCCGAGGCCGCCAGCCTGGCCGCCGCCAACAAGCGCATCGGCAACCTGCTCAAGAAGGCCGAAGGCGAGATCGGCGCGGTGAACGACGCCGCGCTGGTGGAGCCGGCCGAAAAGGCCCTGGCCACCGCCGTGGCCGCCTTGCGTCCCAAGGCCGAGGCGCAGCTTGCCGACGGCGACTTCGCCGGCAGCCTGTCCACGCTGGCCCAGGCCCGCGAACCGGTCGACGCGTTCTTTGCCGACGTCATGGTCATGGCCGAAGACCCGGCCGTCCGCGCCAACCGGCTCGCCCTCCTGGCCCAACTGCATGGCCTGATGAACCAGGTCGCCGACATTTCCAGGCTCGCCCAGTGAAGCTCATCATCCTCGACCGCGACGGCGTCATCAATCAGGACAGCGACGCCTTCGTCAAGACGCCCGACGAATGGATCGCGCTGCCGGGCAGCCTGCAGGCCATCGCGCGCCTCACGCAGGCCGGCTGGAAGGTGGTGGTTGCCACCAACCAATCGGGCTTGGCGCGCGGCCTGTTCGACATGGACACGCTGACGGCCATCCACACCAAGATGCGACGCGAGCTCGCCGCGGTAGGCGGCAGCGTCGATGCCATCTTCATGTGCCCGCACGGCCCCGACGACGACTGCACCTGCCGCAAGCCGCGTCCCGGCATGTTCGAGCAGATTGGTCACCGCTACGACATCGATCTGGCCGGTGTCCCGGCCGTGGGCGATTCGCTGCGCGATCTGCAGGCCTCGTCGGCCGCCGGGTGCTCGCCGTGGCTGGTGCTGACGGGCAACGGCGCCAAGACGCAAGCCAAGGGTGGACTGCCGGACAACACGCGCGTCTGCAACGACCTGTCGGCCGTGGCCGACGCCTTGCTGCAGGACGCGTGACCCGATGGCCCGGCTTCGTTCCTTCCTGTATTTCGTGTTCCTGGCCGTCACGGTCATCCCGTACGCCTTCGCCTGCATCCTGTGGGCGCCGCTGCCGCTGCACTGGCGCTACAAGCTCACGGTGGGCTGGCCTCGCCTGGCCATCTGGGGCGCCAAGGTCTTCTGCGGCATCCGCTGGCAGGTCAAGGGCTGGGAAAACCTGCCCGACGGCCCCGCGGTGCTGCTGTCCAAGCACCAGTCGGCCTGGGAAACCCTGTTCTTCCCGGCCTACATGCCGCGCGAGGTTTGCTTCGTCTATAAGAAAGAGCTGCACATGGTGCCGTTCTTCGGCTGGGGCCTGGCGCTCTTGCGCATGATCGCCATTGACCGCGCCAAGGGCCGCGACGCCTTCGAACAGGTGGTCAAGCAAGGCCAGACCCGTTTGAACGAAGGCCGCTGGCCGCTGCTGTTTCCCGAAGGCACGCGCGTGCCGCCGGGCCAGGCCGGACGTTTCAAGATGGGCGGTGCGCTGCTCGCATCGCGCACCGGCGCCGTGGTCATTCCCGTGGCGCACAACGCCGGCGAATGCTGGCGCCGCAACGCTTTCGTCAAGTATCCCGGCATGGTCACCCTGTCGATCGGTCCCGCGATAGAATCCAAGGGTCTTACCCCCGAAGAACTGAACCAGAAGGTTCAGGACTGGATCGAAGGGGAAATGCGGCGTCTCAACCCCGAAAGGTATGCCCAGCACTGATCAGCTAGAACTCCTGTTTGGTACGCAGGAAGACGACGCGCCCGCGGGCGCGCCGCCGTTGATCGCCGTGCCGACGCCGACGGCCGCCCCCCGGGCGTCGTCCGCCGGGCCCCAGGCTCACCGTCCAGACACTCCCCGGCCCGTCACGCCCGCCAACCTGTTTCCCGATGCCGCCAAGGCGCCCGCAGCCACCGGCGAGCCGCTGCTGACGCTCTCGCCCAACGCCGCCTCACGCGTGCCCACGCCCTGCCCCGACCCGCTGCCGCCCGGCGCGCGCTGGCGCGAGGTGCCCACCGAACAGCAACCCATCGGTTTCGTGCTGCTGCGCTCGCGGCGGCGCAGCATCGGCTTCGTCATCACCGACGACGGCCTGCGCGTCACCGCGCCCAACTGGGTGACGCTGACGCAGATCGACGATGCGGTGCGCGAGAAATCCCGCTGGATCCTGACCAAGCTGCGTGAATGGCATGCCCGCAAGCAGCAGCTTGCGATGGCGCACACGCGCTGGCAGGCAGGCGGCGAACTTCCGTATCTGGGCCGTCGCATCATCATCGGCGTGGGCGGCGACAGCCGCCAAGCCAATCTGTCCGGCGATGCCGACGCGCCGCAGGATGGCGACACGCTGTGGCTGGCGCTGCCATCCAATGCCGACCAGGGCCGCATCCGCGATGCAGCGCAAGCCTGGCTGCAACAGCGCGCGGGCGCCTGGTTCGGCACCCGGCTGGCGCACTTCCTGCAGATCAGCGGGCTGAAGATCCGCCGCTGGCGCCTGTCGTCGGCCGCCACCCGCTGGGGCTCCTGCACCAGCGACGGCAACATCATGCTGAACTGGCGACTGATCCATTTCGCGCCCGCCATCATCGATTACGTCATCGCGCACGAGCTTGCCCATTTGCGCGAGATGAACCACAGTCAGGACTTCTGGCGCGAAGTGGGCCAGATCCTGCCCGACTTCGAAGACGCCAAGAACATCCTGCGGCGTCACGATCCCGCCTCGCTGCCTCAGTTCTGAGGCGCCGGGGCACACCAGCGTCTATCGCGCTCCAAGGAGAATCGAAATGTTGCTGCTGATTCCGGGCCCGGTCACGACCGATGCGCGGGTGAAGGCCGCCATGGCGCAGGACTACGCGCCGTGGGACAACGATTTCCGAACCCTGTACCGGCAGGTCTGCGACGGCGTGCTCGCCATTGCCCAAGCCGGCGCGGACGAACACGTGGCGCTGGCGCTACCCGGCTGCGGCCATTTCGCGGTCGAAGCCGCCCTCCGCACCTTTGTGCCGCCCGGCGGCCGCGTGCTGGCGCCGTCCACCGGCGCCTATGCGGCCCGTCTGCAGAAGCTGGCCGGCGAGGCCGGCCGCGTCGCCGTGCCGCTTGCGGTGGGCACGACCGAGCGCGTGGATCCGCAAGCGGTTGCCGACGCGCTGGAACGCGACCCGACGCTCACGCACCTGGCGCTGGTCTACAGCGAAACCGGCAGCGGCATCTGCCACGACGTGCCTCATCTGGCGCGCATCGCCCATGCGCTGGGACGCCGCGTGATCGTGGACGCGGTGTCCGCCTTTGGGGCCCTGCCGCTCGAACTGCGGGCCCTGCCCGCGGTCGACGCCGTGGTGCTGACCGCGAACAAATGCCTGGAAGGCCTGCCCGGCGCCGCCTTCGTCGTCGCGCGCCGCGACAGCCTGGATGCCGCGCGCGGCAACGCCGGAAGCTGGTCGCTCGACCTGGCGGACATCTATCAGCACACGCTCGCGCCCAACGCCGGGCCCCGCTTCACGCCCGCGGCGCCCACGCTGGCGGCGCTGGCCGTGGCGCTGGAACTGTTCCGCCAGGAAGGCCGCGAGGCCCGGCTGGCGCGCTACACCGCCAACATGCACACGCTCTATGATGGCGTGATCGATCTTGGCCTGACCCCATACCTGCCGCCCGAGCTGCAAGGCCCCATCGTCGTCAACGTCCGCGCGCCGGACGCCCCGACCTGGCACCTGCAGCTCTTCGTGGACGCGCTCAAGCAGCGCGGCTATGTGATCAGCAACTTCACCAACACCGAAGAACCCACGTTCCGGGTCGGCTGCATCGGCGCCTTTGGCGCCAGTCAGATGCGGCAGGCGGTCGACGCCATGGGCGGCGCGCTGCGCGACATCGGAATCACCCGGGAACGCGCCGGAAATGCCCGGCTTTTCCCCCAACCCCTCACCGCTTAAGGACACTTCCCATGCGTCTGCTCCACACCATGCTGCGCGTCGGCAACCTCGACAAGTCCATCGACTTCTACACCAACGTGCTCGGCATGCGCCTTCTGCGCCGCAACGACTACCCGGACGGCAAGTTCACGCTGGCCTTTGTGGGCTACCAGGATGAAGTCGATGGCGCCGTCATCGAACTGACCCACAATTGGGACACCGACAAGTACGACCTGGGCAACGGCTACGGCCACATCGCCCTGGAAGTCGACAACGCCTACGAAGCCTGTGACAAGGTCAAGGAACGCGGCGGCAAGGTCACCCGCGAAGCCGGCCCCATGAAGCACGGCAAGACGGTCATCGCCTTCGTGGAAGATCCCGACGGCTACAAGATCGAGTTCATCCAGAAGAAAGACCGCCAGGACTGACCCGGACGCCGGCCATGATCCATCCCATCCTGAAAATGGGCGACCCGCGGCTGCTGCGCGTGGCGCCGCCCGTGGATCGTTTTGACACCCCTGAGCTGCACGCCCTGATCGACGACATGTTCGAGACCATGGCGGCCGCGCAGGGCGTGGGCCTGGCCGCGCCGCAGATCGGCGTGGACCTGCAACTGGTGATCTTCGGTTTCGACCGCAATGACCGCTATCCCGACGCGCCGCCGGTGCCGCAGACGATCCTGTGCAATCCGGTCATCACGCCGCTGTCGGACGAGATGGAAGACGGCTGGGAAGGCTGCCTGTCGGTGCCCGGCCTGCGCGGCCTGGTGCCCCGCTACCGCCACATCCGCTACAGCGGCCGCGATCCGTACGGCCAGCTGATCGAACGGGAAGCCGAGGGCTTTCATGCGCGCGTCGTGCAACACGAGTGCGATCACCTGATCGGGCGCCTGTATCCGTCCCGGATCCAGGATTTCACGAAGTTCGGCTTCACTGAAATCCTGTTTCCGGGCATGGACCCGAACCAGGACGACTAGGCGTTATCGGCGGGCCTTGCCGCAGCGGGGGGCTCGTTCTCCTGTTGCGGCGGTTGCGGTGATTGCCGCGGCGGTTCCGGTTGCTGCGGTGTCGGTTGCTGCGGTTCCGGCTGCTGCGGTTCCGGCTGCTGCGGTTCCGGCTGCTGCGGTTCCGGCTGCTGCGGATCGTGTTGTTGCGGTTCCGGCTGCTGCCGTTCCCGCTGCTGAGGTTCCGACTGTTCCTGCTCCTGCGCGCGAACCGGCGCCCCTTCGCCCTGCGGCGTCAGCGCCTCCGGCGCAAAATCATCCACCTGCAATACCTTCAGCACGGTCGCTTCCGCGGCTTCGAGCTGCGCCGCCTGCGCGTCCGTGATCGCCCCGCGCCGATGGGCCTCGCGCCAGTCGCGCACGTTGGACTGCCGCAGACGGTCGCGGATCGGTTGCACCGCGTCGGCCAGCGCGAAGGCGCGGGTCAACAGGCCCAACGGATCATCGCCGGGCTCGCGCTGCAGGTCGGCCGCCAGCCGCACATGCGTGGGCGACGGCTTGAGCAGCAGCTCGGCGCATTCGCGCGTGAGCGCGTCGTCCGGGCCCCTGGCCAGCCGCAAGGGCAGAATGGCCGCCCGAAGGCCCCACGACAGCGCCTTGACCGGCAAGTTGCGCAGCACCTGATCCATGCTTTTCTCGATGCTGGCGTAGCCTTGCGCCATGCACCACCGCACCAGCGGCAGGTCATCGTGCTTGCGGCCTTCGTCTTCCCAGCGTTTGAGCACGGCGGACAGCAGATAGAGTTCGGACAGGATGTCGCCCAGCCGGGCTGAGATCATTTCGCGGCGCTTCAGGCCGCCGCCCAATTGCGCCAGCGTAGCGTCCGCCAGCAGCGCAAAGCCCGACGCATACCGGCCCAGCCTCCGGTAATGGCCTGCCACCGGCCCCGAGGCCGGCGCGGGCGCCAGCATGCCGCCCGTCCAGGCGCGGCCAATCGCGCGCAACGTGTTCATGCCCGCGTGGCGCAGATGGCGCCAGAAGACATCGTGAAAGACCTCGATGCCGCGTTCCTCGTCGGGATTGCCCAGCGCCAGGATCTCCGGCATCAGGTAGGGATGGGCGCGGATGGCGCCTTGCCCGAAGATGATCAGATTACGCGTGAGGATGTTGGCGCCCTCGACCGTGATCGCGATGGGCACGGCGCGGTACAGCGAGCCGAGGTAATTGCTGGGCCCGTCCATGACGGCGCGGCCCGCGTGCACGTCCATCGCGTCGTTCACCGACGTGCGCATGCGCTCGGTGGCGTGGTATTTCATGATGCCGGACACGACCGCGGGCTTGACGCCCTGGTTGAGCGCGGCGCAGGTCAGGCGGCGCGCAGCCTCGACCAGATAGGCGTTGCCGGCCAGGCTGGCCAGCCGCTCCTGCACGCCTTCAAATTTGCCGATCGGTATGCCGAACTGCTCGCGCACGCGGGCGTACATGCCGGTGGTGTGCGCGCACATCGCCGCGGCGGCCGCCGACAGCGACGGCAGCGAAATGCCGCGTCCGGCGGCCAGCGCGCTCATCAGCATCTGCCAGCCCTGCCCGGCGCGCTCCACGCCGCCGATCAGCGCATCCAGCGGCACGAAGACGTCGCGCCCCGAGTTGGGCCCGTTCTGGAAGACCTGCATGGCAGGCAGGTGGCGGCGGCCGATGTCGACGCCGGGCGCATCCGTGGGGACCAGCGCCACGGAAATGCCGATGTCCTTGGCGCCGCCCAGGATGCCGTCGGGGTCCGACATCTTGAACGCCAGCCCCAGCACGGTGGCCACCGGCCCCAGCGTGATGTAGCGCTTGTGCCAGTTGAGGCGGATGCCGATGATCTCTCGGCCGTCCACGACCTGGCGGCACACGACGCCGGTATCGACCATCGAAGCCGCGTCCGATCCGGCTTCGGGACTGGTCAGGCCGAAGCACGGGACTTCACGGCCATCGGCCAGCCGAGGCAGCCAGTAATCGCGCTGCGCCTGCGTGCCGAACTGCATGAGCAGTTCACCGGGTCCCAGCGAATTCGGCACCATGACCGTGACGCCGGCGGTGATGGAATAGGCGGAAATGCGGCGCACGACCTCGGAGTGCGCGTACGGCGAAAAGCCCAGGCCGCCATGGCGCCGCGGAATGATCATGCCGAAGAAGCGCTGCGCCTTCAGGAATTCCCAGACCCGCGGCGGCAGATCGCGGCGGTTCCACGAGATGTCCCATTCGTCCAGCATGCCGCAAAGCTGCCGCACGGGGCCGTCGATGAATCGTTGCTCATCGGACGTCAACGTCGCGGGCGGCACGGCGAGGAGCTTGCGCCAGTCGGGGTTGCCCGTGAACAGGTCGGCGTCCCACCAGCTGTCGCCGGCTTCGATGGCTTCGCGTTCGGTGGCCGACATGGCCGGCAATGCATTGCGGGCCCAGCGGTATGCGGGTTCCGAAATGCGGCGCCGGCGCCAGGCGTTGAAATCCATGGGTCCCCCTGTGGTTCGCTACAAGACGTATCGGGGCAAAGTACCAGAATTGGCGCCGTGCGGCCAAGCTGCGGCTTACCGACTCTGCGACAATGAGCGTCGCCGCGCTGATGCGCAATCAACCGCTGTCCGGGCACGTCCGCATGCTGAACAAACTCTGGCTTGGCTTCTTCCTCACCGCTGCCGCGGCCGCGCTGTACCGCTGGCTGGTCATCGGAGATCCCGAGGTCTTTCGCCAGATGGTCGCCAGCCTGTTCGACATGGCGCGCGTGTCCGTGGAAGTGATGGTGCTGCTGTTTGGCACGCTGACGCTGTGGCTCGGTTTCCTGCGCATCGCCGAAGGCGCGGGCCTCGTCGAAAAGCTGGCGCGGTTGCTGGGACCGCTGTTCGCGCGTCTGATGCCCGAGGTGCCGCGCAATCATCCAGCCATCGGCCTCATCACGCTGAACTTTGCGGCCAATGGCCTCGGGCTGGACAACGCCGCCACGCCCATCGGCCTGCGCGCCATGCGCGAGCTGCAATCGCTCAACCCCAAGCCCGACACCGCCACCAATGCGCAGATCCTGTTCCTGGTGCTCAATGCGTCGTCGCTGACACTCTTGCCCGTCACGCTGTTCATGTTCCGCGCGCAACAGGGCGCGCCCGATCCCACGCTGGTGTTTCTGCCCATCCTGCTGGCCACCAGCGCGTCCACGCTGGCCGGTTTTCTGGCGGTGGCGCTGTGCCAGCGCCTGCGCCTGGCCGATCCCGTCATCATGCTGTGGCTGGGCGGCGCCGCGTTGGTGCTGGGCGGGTTCATGGCGCTGCTGGCCAGCATGTCGGCGGCCGCGATTTCCTCGCTGTCCTCGCTGATGGGCAACCTGACGCTGTTCGGCATCCTGCTGGCGTTTCTGATCGTGGGCGCCTGGAAAAAGGTGCCCGTGTACGAGGCCTTCATCGAGGGCGCGAAGGAAGGATTCGACATCGCCAAGAGCCTGCTGCCCTATCTGGTGGCAATGCTTTGCGCCGTGGGCGTGCTGCGCGCGTCGGGCGCGCTGGACTTCCTGTTGGACGGCATCCGCTGGGTGGCCGCGCAGGCCAACTGGGACACGCGGTTTGTGGACGCGTTGCCCACTGCACTGGTCAAACCGTTCTCGGGCAGCGCGGCGCGCGCCATGATGCTGGAAACCATGACGCATTTTGGCGTCGACAGTTTCCCGGCGCTGCTGGCTGCGGTGGTGCAAGGCAGCACCGAGACCACGTTCTACGTGCTGGCGGTGTATTTCGGATCGGTGGGGATCCTGCGCGCCCGCCATGCAGTGGGCTGCGCGCTGATCGCCGACCTGGCCGGCGTGCTGGCCGCGATCGGCGTCTGCTACTGGTTCTTTGGTTGACCGCAGGGCGCGGCGGCCGGCATTCACGCCCGCGCCGCGCCGCAACGCGTCCGCTTCAATCCACCAGCAGAATCTTCATCCCGTTGGTGCCACCGCTGTCGCGGTAGAAATCGCCCTTGGTCAGGATGACCCAGTCGCCCGTCTGCACCAGATTGCGCTTGCGTAGTTCGTCGATGGCGGCGTTGGAAAGGTCCGCGGGATCGTAGTCCGACGGCGAGAACGGAATCGTGTACACGCCGCGGAACATGGTTACGCGGTTCTGCGTCACGCTGTGCGGGCTGTAGCAGTAGATAGGCACGCCTGAGCGGATGCGCGACATGATGAGCGGCGTATGGCCGCTTTCGGTCAACGCGATGACGGCTTTCACGCCGGGGAAATGGTTGGCCGCATACATGGCCGCCAGCGCGATGGTCTCGTCGCAGCGCGTGAAGGTTTCGCCCACGCGATGGTGCGATTTGGTCGAGGTGGGGTGCTTTTCGGCGCCGAGACACACTCGGGCCATGGCCTGCACGGTTTCCACCGGGTACTGGCCCGACGCGCTTTCGGCCGACAGCATGACGGCATCGGTGTAGTCCAGCACTGCGTTCGCCACGTCGGAGACTTCGGCACGGGTCGGCATGGGGCTGGAGATCATCGACTCCATCATCTGCGTGGCGGTGATGACGACCTTGTTCAGCGTGCGCGCGTGCTGGATGATGCGCTTCTGGATGCCCACGAGTTCGGCGTCGCCCACTTCCACGCCCAGGTCGCCGCGCGCCACCATGACGCCGTCGCTGGCGCGGATCAGCGCGTCCAGGGCTTCGTCGTCGGCCACGGCTTCCGCGCGTTCGATCTTGGCGATGATCCACGCCTGACTGCCGGCGGCGGCAAGCAGGGTGCGGGCCTCGTCGATGTCGCTGCCATAGCGCGGGAACGAAACGGCCACGTAGTCCAGTTCCATTTCAGCGGCCAGCTTGATATCGACGCGGTCCTTGTCAGTGAGGCTGGGCGCCGACAGGCCGCCGCCGCGGCGGTTGATGCCCTTGTTGTTGGACAACGGGCCGCCCACCGTGACGGTGGTGTGGACCTCGTCGCCTTCGACGCGGTCGACGACCAGCACGACGCGGCCGTCATCGAGCAGCAGCTCGTCGCCCACGCGGCAGTCGGTGACGAGTTCGGGGTAATCGATGCCCACGATGCTGGCGGTGCCCGCGTCCTTGGGATGCACGCGCGACAGCGTGAACGGCTGGCCCACCTGCAGATGCACCAGCTTGTCGACAAAGCGTGCGATGCGGATCTTGGGACCCTGCAGGTCGCCCATGATGGCGACGTAGCGGCCTTGCTTGGCGGCGATCTCGCGCACCATGCGCGCACGTTCGCGGTGATCGTCCGCGCTGCCGTGCGAGAAGTTCAGCCGCGCCACGTCCAGCCCGGCGCGAATCATCGCGTCGATGCGTTCGGGCGACGAGGTCGAGGGTCCCAGGGTGGCGACAATTTTGGTGCGGCGCAATACAGGCATGGCGGTCCACTCTCGCAAAAACAACGAAAGCGCTATGGTACGCCGGCCGCGTTGCCACGGGTATCATGGGTGACATTTCCGACCCTCAACGCGCCCAACGACACCCGTGAAAATCGTCA
This sequence comes from Achromobacter animicus, assembly GCF_040775605.1. Taxonomy (NCBI): domain Bacteria; kingdom Pseudomonadati; phylum Pseudomonadota; class Betaproteobacteria; order Burkholderiales; family Alcaligenaceae; genus Achromobacter; species Achromobacter animicus. The sequence goes on along the minus strand of NZ_JAYGJK010000001.1, from coordinate 1,025,789 downwards.
TCGCTCCCGACTCGTTCAAAGAAAGCGTTTCCGCGCCGGATGCGGCCGCCGCCATTGCGCGCGGCGTCAAGGCAGCCTTTCCCGGCGCGCATACGGTTTGCGTCCCAATGGCCGACGGCGGCGAAGGCACCGTCGAAGCCGTCCTCGCGGCCACCGGGGGCAAGGAACAGCAGATCGCGGTCAACGACGCGCTCGGACACAAGGTCGATGCCGTCTGGGGACTGCTGGAAGACGGCACCGCCATCATCGAGATGGCCGCTGCGGCGGGGCTTGAATTGATTGCACCGGCAAAGCGCGACCCGATGCGCGCCAGCAGCCACGGCGTGGGCGAACTGATGCGCGCGGCACTGGACGCGGGCGCCACGCGCATCATCCTCGGCCTTGGCGGATCGGCCACCAACGACGCGGGCGCCGGCATGCTGACGGCGCTGGGCCTGCGCCTGCTGGACGCGGGCGGCAACAGCCTGCCGCCGGGCGGCGGCGCGCTGGGGCAGCTTGCCTCGATCGACACTCGCGGCCTGGACCCGCGGCTGGCGCACGTCCGCATCGACATCGCCTCCGACGTCGACAACCCCTTGTGCGGTCCGCAGGGCGCCTCGCATGTCTTCGGTCCGCAGAAAGGCGCGACGCCGGAACAGGTGCAGAAGCTGGACACGATGCTGGCCCACTTTGCCGACGTCTGCGCCCGGCATCTGAACGCGGATCACCGCGATGCGCCCGGCGCCGGCGCTGCGGGCGGCCTTGGTTTTGCCGCCAAGGCGTTTCTCAATGCGCACTTCCGCCCCGGGGTGGAAATCGTCGCGGAACTGGGTGGCCTGGCCGACGCGATGGAAGGCGCAACGCTGGTTTTCACCGGCGAAGGCCGGATGGACGCACAGACCCTGCGGGGCAAGACGCCCGCCGGCGTCGCCAGGATTGCGCAGCGCGCGGGCGTACCCGTCGTGGCGCTGGCCGGTTCGCTGGGAGAAGGCTACGAGGCCCTGCACACCTGCGGCATCAGCGCCGCATTCAGTCTGGCCCCAGGCCCCATCACGTTGCAGCAGGCTCTGGTGGACGCCGAGCGCCTGCTGACCGACCGGGCGCGGGACGTGATGCAGCTCTGGATGGCGGCGCAGAAACGCATGTTGTGATCCGTCAGCCGGCCACCCTCACCGTGCATGCCGGCGACGTTGCCGCCCCGCCTTAGCGCGGAAAAGCAAAAAGGCCCCGAGGGGCCTTTTTGCATTGCCTTGCCATACCGAAAGGACGTCAATCGCGCGCCAACACCCCGGCTTCGACCAGCGCATCCGACAGGCGGATGTAGCGGTCCACCGAAATATCCTCGGCGCGCGCGGTGGGCGCAATTTCAAGCGCTTCCCAGGGCACCTGCGGCGCCCAGTCGGCCAGCACCCGACGCAGCATCTTGCGGCGCTGCGAAAAGGCGCGCGCCACGACGGTTTCGAACGCACGCTCGCTGATGGGCCGCAGGCGGTCCGCCGGTAAAGGCACCATGCGCACGATGGCCGACACCACCTTGGGCGGCGGATCAAAGGCCTCGGGCGGCACGTCGAACAGCTTGTGCATGCGATAGCGCGACTGCAGCATCACGGACAAGCGGCTGAAATCGCCGGAGCCGGGCTTGGCCACCATGCGGTCGATCACTTCGCGCTGCAGCATGAAATGCTGGTCGCGGATGTGATCGGCCCACGTCATCAGGTGGAACAGCAACGGGCTGGAGATGTTGTAGGGCAGGTTGCCGACAACGCGCAGCGCGCCGCCGAACTGCGAGAAATCCACCGTCAACGCGTCGGCCTCGACGACCGTCAGGCGCGAAGCCTCGAACTGCTTGCGCAGGCGGGCGGCCAGATCGCGGTCGATTTCGACGGCGGTGAGATGGTCCAGGCGCTCGAGCAGCGGCCGCGTCAGCGCGGACAGGCCTGGGCCGATTTCGACCACGGCATCGTCGCGGGCGGGCGCAACCGCCCGGACGATGGACTCGACGACGCTGTCGTCGGTCAGGAAGTTCTGGCCGAAGCGCTTGCGCGCCTGGTGTTGAGACATGAAAAGCCCGTAATGCGTTTAGCGGTTGTTCTGCTGGATCTTCTGCTGCTTTTCGAGGCGGTTGTCGACGTACGCCTGCGCACGCAGTTGCTCGAGCCAGTCTTCAAAGGCCGGTTGGGCACGGCGCTCGAACAGCGTCTGGCGGGCGCGCATGCGGGCCAGATCGTCGGTCGCATCGTGATCGCGGCGTTCTTCGACCTCGATCAGGTGCCAACCGAACGGCGTCTGCACGGGTTGGCTGATTTCGCCAGGTTGCAGCGCGTTCATCGCGGCCTCGAACGTCGGCACGGTTTCACCCGGGTTCAGCCAGCCGAGTTCGCCGCCTTGCGGCGCGGTGGCGTCCTGCGAATACTGGCGCGCCATTTCCTCGAACTTGGCGCTGCCGTTCACCAGACGCTGGCGAACCTGCTCCAGGCGCTGGCGGGCCAGTTCATCGCTCATGACGGTCGACGTCTTGATCAGGATGTGGCGCGCGCGCGTTTGAACGACCTGCGTGGGACCCTGCGGCGCCTGCGCGCGCGCGGCCGGCTGCGGAGCCGGTTGCGGAGCGGCTTGGGGCGCCGGCGCGCGAGCCGTGCGGCTGGGCGCGGGCTGGGCGGTGCCGCGGTCCATCACCTTGATGATGTGGAAACCGTTGCCGCTCTGGATGAGCTGGCTGACCTGGCCCTTCTGCAGGTTGCTGATGGCCTTGACGAAGAGGTCGGGCCAGCCGTCCAGCGGACGCACGCCCATGACGCCGCCCTGCAGCGCCTCGGGACCGTCGGACGCCGCCGCGGCAAGGCTGGCGAAGTCGTCGCCGCGCTTGGCTTGCGCCAGCAGGCCTTCGGCCTTCTTGCGCAGCAGCGCCAATTGTTCCGGCGACGAGCCTTCGGGCACGCGCACCAGAATCTGCGCCAGCGCGTACAGCATGGGACCGGCGGGCGCGGCGGCCTGCTCGGGCGCGGGCTGCGGTTGCGCCTGGGGTTGCGGTTGCTGGGCCTGCGGGGGAGCCGCGCCGAAAGCCGGGTTGCGGCGTTGGTCCTTCAGGAAGGCGTCGACTTCAGCGTCGGAGATGACGATGGTCGAATCGACCGCGCGCTGACGCAGGCGATCCGAGCGTATCTCGTCACGCAGCGACTTGCGGTAACCGTCCCAGGACGTGCCGGCCTTCTCGAGCTCCTGGCGCAGTTGCGCCACGGTGATCTTGTTGCGCGCGGCGATGGCCTGGATGGCCGTGTCGATCTGGGCGTCATCCACGCGGATGCCGAGGCGGTCGGCTTCGTGGCGCTGCACGCGCTCCATGATGAGACGCTGCAGCACCTGGTGTTGCAGCGTCTGGTCGTCCGGCACCTGGATGCCACGCGATTTGAGTTCGCCTGCGATGCGCTGGGAAGCGTCGCGCAGTTCGCGCAGCGTGATCACATCCTTGTCGACGATCGCGGCAATGCCGTCCACGAACTGCTCGCCCTTGGGCGCGGGCGCTTCCTTGTTCTGCGCAGCCGGAGCGGCCTTGGCGCTGTTCGCGCCGCGGGCGGTCTGCTCGGCCGCATGAGCGGCGGGCAAGCCGGCGCACAAGGCCAGCAGCAGCGCATTGCCGGAGAGGCGGCGCAAAGAGTGCAACCTACGCATCATTCATACCTTTCAAATGTGGTCCCGGCCTGCGCGGGCGGCGTGACGCGCGTGTAACCGGGGATACTTCTGTTCAGCAGGTTCATCGGGTCGGTTCCGAGGGAACCCAGGCCCGTGAGCTCAAGCTGGAAGAACAGCGCGGAGTTGGTGTCCGCCGCCGATACGGCGTAGCGCTGGTAGACCATGCGGCCCACCCAGCAGCAGTCGCCCTTGTACTCCAGGCCGGCAATGGCCTGCGTCACGCGGGGAGATTCCGTCGTGTTGGCCACCGTGCTGGACGGACCTGAACGCAAAGAGTAGTCCACCCGGCCCACGCCGTACCAGCGCTTGCTGAACGGCCACTGGACCGCCAGGCTGACCTGGTTCTGGCCTTGGGGCTGGTAGAGCACGCCTTGCTGCGGATCGCGCTGGTAACGGTACGCCAGGGCAACGGTGGTGAGACGCTGCGGCGACCAGCGCGCGCTCACGAGCCCGCGCGACCAGTTGTTGTCGTAGGGGTTGTATTGCGCCGCAAGGTCGGTGGACAGCGTATCGGTCAGGGCCGCGCTGGCGCCCACCAGGAAGTCGGAGCGCACGTTCTCGCGCGGCGTTTCGCCGGGCAGCGTGACTTCCTGGTCCTCGAAGTACAGACGTTGGGCGACGCCCAGCGACATGCGCTCGAAGCCGGTGTCGGCATCCAGCCAACGCGTGGTCAGCGCCGCGGTGAGCTGGTTGGCGTTGGCGATTCGGTCCCAGCCGCCGGTGTAGATGTTTTCCTCGAAGGCCTGCGAGAAGCTGAAATCGGCCAGCGACGTGTCGAACACGGGCAGCTTGGATTGGTCACGATACGGCACGCGCAGGTAATACAGGCGGGGTTCGAGGGTCTGTGTGGAGGACTTGCCGAAAAGCGTCGTGTCACGCTCGAAGATCAGGCCGGCATCGACGGACATGATGGGCAGTGTGCGCGACTGCGAACGCGGCAGGCCGGCTGCGTTGCCGCCGTTCAAGCCGAGCGTATCCACGCCATACCATTTGGTCTGGTAATCGGTGTAGTTGACGCCGGCCTTCGGGATGATGAACCAGCCGGGACGCACGATCGGATAGGACGCCGACAGATAGGTCTGAAGACGGTCCCCGTCGGGATACCGGCTTACGGCGCCGAACTCCGGCATTTTGAAACGCACGGCCGTCGAGGTCCAATCGACATCGAAGCCGCCCCAGTCGTACCGGGCACCTCGCAGGTACAACTCGGGTTCCTTGTTGTACGGCGGAACTAGCGGCGCATCCGGATCCTGCAGCGTCTGATACTTATAGACCTGGGCATAGGTGCTCCAATAGCGGGATGCCCAGCCTACCCGGCCACGTTGCGGCAGATAGGTGGTCGAGGCCTGGTTCAGGCCCAGCTGCGAAATATCGCGGTAGTAATTGTCGTCCGAGACCCTGGCCACGTCCCAGTCGGTATAAAAACCATGCGAGAACGTCTGTTGGTGACGCCACCAGTACATCCAGCGATCTTCGCCGGTGACATGGTCATCGGGCAAGTAGGTGCCATCGATGGTACCCGCATAGCTCGACCCCAGATAGCGGAACTCGCCGCCCAACTGGGTGCCGCGTTTGGAAAAGTAGCGCGGCTGCACCGTCAGGTCGTAATTGGGCGCCAGGTTGAAGTAGTACGGGATCGAAATGTCGAAGCCGCCCTGGCTGGTCGTGCCGTAGGTCGGAATCAGGAAGCCCGACTTGCGTTCGCGCTTGACCGGGAAGGTCATGTAAGGCGATGCGAGGATGGGCACGTCCTTGAAATACAGCACGCCGCCGCGGGCCACGCCTTCGTTTTCGTCGAAGTCGATATCGACCGAATTGGCCTTGATGTACCAGGACGGGTTTTCGCACGGGCACCCGCTGTACGTCACCGTGTGCAGCCGCATCTGCGACTTGCTGAAGATGTCCGCGTGGTCGGCGACGGCAAAGCCGCCCGTGGCGCCCAGCCAGAAGTTGGGTTTTTCGACTTCGCCGGAATACCGGTCCACGTTGAACGTGGCGTTCGGACCGGTCACCAGCGTGCCGTCGCGCATCATGCGGGCGTTGCCGCGCACGTCCACCTTGCCGGTGTCCTTGCGGTAATTGATCTCGTCGCCCTTGATCACGCCGTCGATGCGGCGCACCTGCGCGTTGCCGGACAGCGTGAGCTCGTAGTCGGGGTCGCCCGAAATGGTGTCCGCTTCCATGAAAGCGGGAATGCTCTCGTCGGGCAACCGGTGCATGCGCAGACCCGGAGACGTGCGCAGCTGGGGGGTTGACGTGACCGACGGCGCGGAAGCAGCGGTGCCCGGGCTACCTTGAGCCTGGGCGGCTCCGGCGGCGACGCTGACAACAGAGAGGATCAACCACGGAACCTTGCGCACGAATGAAAACAGCCCTTTTAGACCACGGGAGAGCCGGACAAAGGCGCCCACGGGGGGCCAATGCTGACGGAAATGAGCCGGTATTATAGAGAAGCCGCGAACAACGCCCAGCCTTATGTTCGCCAAATCGAAATTTCCGCAATTTTGCCCTTCTGACACGGATCTTCCTTGAAAAACGATCACGACCCCCGCTTGGCGCAGGTGCGCAACTGGCTGCAAGGCCTGCCCCCTGCCCTGAACCTGGCCGTGGAGACGCTGCGCCCCGCGTCGGCTGACGCAAGCTTTCGCCGGTACTTCAGGCTGGACGCCGGATCGCGCACCCTGATTGTCATGGACGCCCCGCCCCAGCACGAGGACTGCCGCCCCTTCCTGCACGTGGACAAGCTGCTGGCGGACGCCGGCCTGAACGTGCCGGCGGTGCTGGCGCAGGACCTGGACCAGGGCCTGCTCCTGCTGTCCGACCTGGGCGAACAAACCTACTATCAGCGCATCCAGGACGGTCTGGACGACGCCCAGTTGCAGACGCTGTACCGCGAGGCGCTGGCCGCCCTGGTCAAGCTGCAAAAGGCCTCGACCGACGGCCTGGGCACCTACGACAGCGCGCGCCTGGCCGACGAGCTGAAACTGTTCCCCGAGTGGTACGTGCACAAGCACCACGGCGTCACGCTGGACGACAAGACCGCCAATGCCCTGGAAAAGATCTTCGCCCTGCTGTCGGCCAGCAACGGCGGGCAGCCCCACGTGCTGGTGCACCGCGATTTCCATTCGCCCAACCTGATGGTCTGCGACCAGCCGCAGTACGGCCCCAACCCGGGGGTCATCGACTTCCAGGATGCGCTGGCCGGCCCCATCACCTACGACCTGGCGTCGCTGGTGACCGACGCCCGGACCACCTGGGAAGAACCGCAACAGCTCGACTGGGCAATCCGCTACTGGGAGATGGCGCGCGCGGCCGGCCTGCCCGTCGACGCCGATTTCGCCGAATTCCACCGCGCCTATGAATGGATGGGCCTGCAGCGCAACCTGCGGATCCTGGGTGTCTTCGCGCGCCTGAACCACCGCGACGGCAAGGCGCACTACCTGGCGCACATGCCGCGCGTGAACGGCTACGTCCGCCAGGTGGCGCAGCGCTACGGCGTCTTCACGCCGCTCCTGCGCCTGCTGGATCGCCTGGACGACCGCCAGGTCAGCGTCGGATACACGTTCTGATGCGCGCCATGATCCTCGCCGCGGGCCGCGGCGAACGCATGCGCCCGCTGACCGACCGCCTGCCCAAGCCCATGCTGCCGGTGGGCGGCAAGCCGCTGATCGTCTGGCACCTGGAACGCCTGGCCGCGGCCGGTATCCGCGACATCGTCATCAACCATGCCTGGCTTGGCCACGAGATCGAACGCGGGCTGGGCGATGGCGCCGCGCAGGGCGTGCGCATCCGCTATTCGGCCGAAGCCACCGCGCTGGAAACCGCCGGCGGCATTGCGCAGGCGCTCCCCCTGTTGGGCGACGACCCGTTCCTCGTCATCAACGGCGACATCTGGTGCGACTGGGATCCGGCCGCCGCGCAAGACGCCGCGCGCCTTGTGGCGCGGGGCGGCGCCTGGCTGCTTTTGGTGGACAACCCCGCGCACCATCCTGCCGGCGACTTCGTCCTGACGGCTGATGGGCGTGTGCTGGCCCACGGCGAGCCGCGTTTGACCTTTGCCGGCGTGGGCGTCTACCATCCTTCGTTGTTCGCGGACGTCCCGCGCGGCGAAGCAGCGCCGCTGGCGCCGCTGCTCAGGCAGGCGATGGGCCAGGACCAGGTGCACGGCGCCCGGCATGCGGGCCGATGGACGGATGTCGGCACCCCGCAGCGGCTTGCCGACCTGGACGCGGAACTGGCTGACAGGGCTGCCTGACAGGGCTGGCTGAAACCCACATATTTCACAATATCAAGGTGCGCAACGAGGCTTGTCTGCGCACCATCGCCCCCGGCTAACGGGGTATTCTCTGACGCTTTGGCATGCGCGCGCCGCTTGCCCACAGGCATAAACACAGGAAGTTTTCTAGGAATGGGGATGTTTGGAAGATCGCAACGGGCCACGTTCAAGCCCTCCGTATACCAGCCGGGGCAACGCACGCGCCGCATGCCGCGCTGGCTCGTCCTGCTGATGGTTGGCATTGCGCTTGGCGCGGGCGGTGTGCTCTTCCTGCAAACCAATTACGGCCCGCAGCGCCTGACCGTCGAACAATCCGAACAGCTGCACAGCGAGCTCAGCGCCTCCAACATGGAGCGCCAGCGCCTGCAGACCCAGCTTGAAGAAGCCACCCAGCAGCGCGACGCCAACAAGGCCGGCCACGAAAAGCTGACCACCGACCTGGCGGAATCCCGCGCCAAGATCGAAACGCTGAACAAGGAACTGGTGCTGTTCCAGGACGCCATGCCGCCCGATCCTCGCGGCGGCAACATCGGCATCCGATCGGCTAGCTTCAAGCGCGCCCCCGGCCTGCTGGACTATCAGGTGCTGGTGATGCGCGAAGACCGCACGGGCGCACCCTTCAAGGGCACGCTGACCTTCGCCATCGAAGGCTCCTACCCCAACGGCCGCGCCGCCACCGTGACCCCGGAAGGCCCCGCGCTCACGGTCGACCGCTACGACTACGCGCTGGGCCAGCTCAAGCTGCCCGACGGCTTCACCGCACGGGTCGTGGTGCTGCGCGTGCTGGACCCCAACCAGAAACAGCAGGCGATGCGCATCTACAACGTACGCAACTGAAGCGTGCGCAACTAAAAGCATGTGCCACTGAAGGCCCCCTACCCGCCTGACCTGGCCCCCAAAACCCGCCCCTCGGCGGGTTTTTTATCGTCTTCAAAATTTGGTTGCGTGCGCAACATACCGGGAATATAGTTGCGCAAACAACCAAATTATGGAGACGGCATGACGCTCCCTTCGCATGTTCCCGTGCTGATCGCCGGCGGCGGTCCGGTCGGTCTGACCCTGGCCGCCCTTCTCGCCGAGTACGGCATTGCCTCGCTCATCATCGAGGCCGATGAAGGCTACTGCAGCGGCAGCCGCGCCATCTGCATGTCGCGCCGGTCGCAGGAAATCCTGGGCTGGATCGGCGCCGACCGGCCGCTGATCGACACCGGTCTGGCCTGGACAGGCGGTCGCAGCTATTACCGCGACCGCGAAGTTCTGCACTTCCAGATGCCGCACGATCCCCTGCAGCGGTATGCCCCGATGGTGAACATCCAGCAGTACTACGTGGAGGAATTCGCGCACCAGGCCATGCAGCGCCATCCCGGCCTCGCCACCCTCGCCTGGTCAGCACGCGTCACTGCCGTGCAGCCCGGTCCCGACGGCGTATCGGTCGAGGTGGAGGCGGGCGGCGCCCGTCACACGGTGCGCGCCGACTGGCTCGTCGCCTGCGACGGCGGCCGCAGCACCGTCCGCGAATCCATGGGCCTGAAGCTCGAAGGCATGCAGTACGAAGGCCGCTACGTCATCGTCGATATCCAACAGGAATCGCAACGGCCCGTCGAACGCCTGGCCTGGTTCGATCCCCCATCCAATCCCGGCTCCACGCTGCTGATGCACCGCCAGCCCGGCAACATCTGGCGCGTCGATTACCAGATCCGCGACGACGAAGACCCCGACGAGGCCGTCAAGCCGGAAAACGTGCTGCCGCGCGTGCAAAGCCATCTGGACATGATTGGCGAGACTGCGCCCTGGAAGCCGCTCTGGATCTCTATCTACAACGCCAAGTGCCTGACGCTGGACCGCTACCGCCACGGCCGCGTGCTGTTCGCGGGCGACGCGTGCCACCTCGTGCCGATCTTCGGCGTGCGCGGCCTGAATTCCGGGCTGGACGACGCCGGCAACCTGGCCTGGAAGCTGGCGTGGGTGCTGAAGGGCCAGTCGCCCGACACCCTGCTGGACAGCTACAGCATCGAGCGCGTTCATGCCACGCGGCAGAACCTGGCCTATGGCGCCAAAAGCACGGAATTCATGGCGCCGCCGGATTTCGGCTTCCGGCTCATGCGCGACGCCGCGCTGCGCCTGGCCCTGGTGGACGACGGCGTGCGGTCGCTCATCAATCCGCGCCAGTCTGCACCTATCTCCTACGACACCTCTCCCTTGAATCGCGAGGACCGTGCGCCTGAAGCGGGCCCCGCCGCCGCGCCCGGACAGCCCGCGCCCGACGTGCTGCTGCAAGACGGCGAATCCCCGCAGTACCTGACCGCCAGCTTTGGCGCGGGCTTCGTCGCGCTGGCCATTGCGCCCGATACGGCGCTGTCGGCGGCGTTGAACACACTGGCCGCCGACACGCAAGACGCGCCCCAGCCACTGCGGGTGCTGCGGGCAGGCGAAGGCGGACTGGCCGACCCGCACGGCCAGCTTGCCGCGCGTTACGGCAATCAGGCAGGCGCGGTCTACCTGCTCCGTCCGGACGGTTACGTGCTGGGCCGTTGGATCGCGCCCGCCGCCGCTGAACTGCGCGCCGCGCTGGCGCCCTACTACCCCTCGCTGCACGTGAACGCCACCCCGAAAGGCCAAGCATGAACAACGAATCTCTGGATCAGGTCTACACCAGCATGGCGCAGGCGCTGACGCGCGTCGGCGAATCGCGCGCGCCGCTCTTTCTGTCGATACTCGGCTTGTCGTTGCTGAGCCGCCTGCCTTCCACGCAGGACGCGCTGGCCCTGCTGGCGCAGGCCGAAGCCGCCAGCCTCGAGGACGGCGCTATGGCAAACTATCCGGCCTCATCTTCCGCGGGCGCAGATCCCGCCCGCCCGACGTGAAAACGCCCCCGCTGGAACGATTCCTGACTTACCGCCTGCACGTGCTCAACAAGATCACGGACCGGGACACGAATCGGGCTTACTTGAAGGATTGCGACATTCCTCTGGGCGAGGCGCGGTGCCTGGCCGCCATCGGCCGGTTTGCGCCGCTCTCGGTCAATGACCTGGCGCGCGCCGCCAACCTGAACAAGGGCCAGGCCAGCCGCTCCGCGCAGGCACTGGTGGATCGCGGGCTGGTGGAAAAAACGGTGTCGGCGTCAGATGGACGCGGCGTCGTGCTGGCGCCGACCGCGGAGGGCCTGACGCACTACCGGCGCATCATCGACCTCATCGCGCACCGCAACGAAGAGATCTTCGGCTGCCTGACCGCCGACGAACAGCGGCAGTTCGGCGATATGCTGGACCGCCTGATCGGCCATCTGCAAGCCGAGGCCGGCGACGCCGCGGACTGAGCGCGGCGGCAGCGTCGTTCAGGGCTGTGCTTTCGGCGCCGTCGCGCCCGCGTGCTCGGCGGCTTCGTCCATGAACTGCGCCATCCGCACGTCCAGCTCGGTCACGCCGCCGGCGTCATGCGTGGTCAGCGTGACGTCCACGCGATTGTAGACGTTGGTCCACTCGGGGTGATGGTTCAGCTTTTCCGCGAACATCGCCACCCGCGCCATGAAACCGAACGCGGCATTGAAGTTGGGAAAGCGGTAGCGCTTTTCGATGGCATCGCGCCCGGCCACGGCCTGCCAGCCAGTGAGCGCGGCGATCGCGATATCGGTGCCGATGCGGGCGGGGGGAAAATCGCTCATGACAGACTCCGTAAAGAAAGGCGGCGGCGCATCGCGCCAGCCGCCTGTCAGCAAATGACGCGCCCGCGTTTATTGCTGGACCGCGTACAGGTAGATCTCCACGCGCCGGTTCAGCGCGCGCCCTTCGGCGGTCGCATTGTCGCCGATCGGGTCGTTCGGACCGCGGCCTTCCACCGTCAGACGCGTGCCGGCCACGCCCTGCTTGGCCAGATAATCCGTCACGCTCCTGGCGCGGTTCACCGATAGCGTCTGGTTATGCGCCAGCGCACCGGTGCTGTCGGTATGGCCGACCACCTTGGCCCGCAGTTCAGGATGCTGATTCAGCGAACGCGCCACGCTGTCCAGCACCGGCAGCAACGCCGGCTTGAGCTGCGTCTTGTCCGTATCGAACGACACGCCGCTCGGGATGTTGACCTTCAGGCTGCCGTCGGGCATTTCGACGACGTCGATGCCGAGCGATGACGCGCCGGACTTCTGCACGTCATCCTTCACGACCTTCCAGTTGTAGCCCACCAGGCCGCCCGCCACCGCGCCGATGCCGGCCCCGATCGCAGCGCCCTTGCCGTGCCCGATCAGCGCGCCGATGCCCGCGCCCAACGCCGCGCCCGCGCCCGTACCGACAGCGGTATTCGTTTGCTGTTGCGTCGCGCAACCGGCCATCAAGGCACCCGCCGCCACAATCACGGCGATACGGTTGAGTGTTCTTCTTGAATTCATGGCAACCTCCACTGTCCATCCATCCAGATGCCGGATCATTCCGGCGTGGATCATGCTAGCAAGGGGAAATGGGGCGCCGGGCAACATTTTGTACGCGGCCAACGCTAAGATGGCGCTTCCGATGGAGAAACCCATGTCCGTGGCGCGCACCTACTTTTTCAACAGGATGGCCGGCGACGAACTCGCCCGCTTGTGCGGCGCAAAAGCGGATTTCTTCCTTGAAAACGTCGACGACCTGAAACTCGCCGTCACCCGCCTCCAGGCCTTGTGCCGCGACGCCGGCATGAGCAGCGCGGTGGTGCGTGCCCCGCTCAATCCCGCGCCCGGAATCGGCGATCTGGTATCGGCAGCCGTGCCATTGCTTGGGCTGATCTGGACCTCCGCCAAGACGGTGGGCTCCGCGGTTCATCCTCAAGCTGACGTGAGCTTGCGCCTGACGTCGAACACGTCGATCAGCGTCGTGTTCTCGGATTCGGCCCGTGTGCCGACGATCCGGTAGGCCACGCCGTCGCGGGCCATCAGCGGTGCGATCACCCGCGCCGGCCAAACACCATCGCCAGCCCGAACAACGCCCCCAGCCCGCCCACGATGGCCAGCGACACCGATGGCTCGCGCAGGTTCAGCGCCATGATGGCCGATCCCGCGCCCAGGGCGGTGATTGCCAAGCCGACCAGACGCCCCGCCGTGGACCCATAGAAATGCGTGCGGCGCGCCGCCTGCGTGCCTGCAGGCTGGCGCTTCTGCCACGCCGTCAATGCCTGTTCGAATTCGCGCAGCAGGCGCTCGCGCCTGGGCAAGTCCGCCGCGCTGACCAGCAGGGTCGGCAGACCGGGGCGGACCAGTTTCAGATAATCGTCCGTGCCCCAACTAACCAGATCTTTGAAGGCAACGGGTTTGCGGCGCGAGAACTCCAGCCCTTCGGCGGTCACCTTCACGTCATTGCGCGTGGGAAATCCCCTGAACGCCACCAGCGGCGGCACGAGCAGGCCCAACACGGCAAGCACGGCAGCCAGCCCGATCGGCCCGCGGTTGAAGACCACGAGCATAAAGCTGCCTGCCGCCAGCGCGAACGCCAGGGGCACCGACAACTGGTGCCATCGCGTATAGACCGACACCGGGATCCGTTCGTTGCTGTTCATGCGTGCGCCTTGTCAGTTAGTCGCTCTTACAAGATTTGAACCGCCGGGGCCCATGGGCACCGAGCGGATGTCGGGCATGCGGTCCGGGTCGGGCCAGTATTCGACCTTCAGGATCGCTTCATTGAAAATATCGTCATCGACCAGCACCTCCGTGCGCAGCACCCCGCGGCCGCTGCTCACATTGAACTGAACCGACTCGTCCCAAGGCTTGGCGGTGAACTCGATGGATTGGCTGCGATCCTTGCGTATCCAGCGCCAGGCATCCGCCCACCCGGGGCGGGAGGTCATATTGTCGACGTAGTTGTCCACACGGTCGGCCCAGGTCTCCTCACGCGGGCGCCCCTGCACCCATTGCATATCGGATGGTCCACGCGGCAGCAGATCCGGGTCCGTCGCGCGCGGGGATCCCTTGCTTGCCACGATGACGCTGATGCCCGGTCCGACGAGCTTCAGGATGTATGCGTAATCGCTGTGTTCGGTATAGCCCGGCATCACCACGTCCAGCACCAGACGATCGCGGCCAAAGATTTCCCCCTGCTTAAAGCCCTTCCACTCCAGCATCACGCGCACGCCGAACACGGCCCAGTTGAAATCCTCAAGTTCCTCTTCCCGGGTCGAATAGAGTTCGCGATCCTTCACGTCCGAGAACTGCGCGGAGCGCATGCAGCAACGCGTGAACCAGACTTCCAGTTCGCTTTCCTTGGCGCTGTCGCCCCAGAATTTGAAGTACAACCCGGCAGCCAGAAGGCACAGGCCCAGCGCAATCCATCCCCACACGGGAATGCCCAGCAGCACCGTGCCGCCGCTGGTAAGGCCGACCATCGCGCTGCCAAAGCCCCCCGCGCCCGCCACCACCCCGGCCGTGCTGAATGCGCCGCCCAACGAAACCAGGGCGGTGGCCACGCCGGTCAACCCGGACAACAGCAGGAACACGGATGAGGTGGCATAGGCGTTACCCGCCTCGTAGTTCTTCACATCGTACTGGTCGATCGCATTCAGCGCGTTGTTGGCGCCGTCGACGAACGTGGCCGCTGCCGCAAACACGGCGCCGGCCGTCCGCACCGCAGTCAGGCGCATGTTCAATTTCAGGTTCATCGTGAAGGCGGTGTTGGCGCCCACGCGTGCACCGATCGCGCCCGCGGTCACTTCGATCGCGACGCTGCCCACGCCCAACACCCCCGACGTGATGCCGAACCATGCCTTGCGCGCGGCCTTGGCGTCCTGCACGACCTGCGCGTTGCGCAAGTCCGAGACCGACGCATACAGCGCCACCAGCGTCAGCACGCCAGTCGCCCCCGCATTCGCGCCGTCCTTGGACTTTGCCCACTTGACCAGGCCCGCCAGCGGCGACATGGTCGGTGCGGGCAGCGCCAGCACGGGCGCGGGCGCCGGTAGCGCAAGCGCCGGCGATGGGCCGCCGCCGGGACGGGGCGGCGCCGCGGCCGCGGCGTTCAACTGCGCATCCACTTCCTGGGGAATGATGTAGTTGAGTGTGACCGGCGTGGAGCGTTCGGCCTGCGTGCCCATCCAGCCGGACTGCATCTGCTTGCTCGCACCGAGGCCCTCGCTGCTGCCCGCGCCCACCGTCACCGTCGCCGGGTTCGGTTCCCAGACAATCTGGTGCATGTCCGCGATCATCCGCGGCAAGGTGGTCGTATGCGTGCGCACGGCCATCACGATGTTCATCCGCGCCGACATCGTCAGCGTGACCCGCGCCGCGACACGTTCGGCGATGGGGTCGCCCGCCAGAGTCAGCCGCAGCAGCTGCGTCGCCATGAACCGGCCGATCGCCGCGCCAGCCGCCCGCATCGGCGGCAACTGGCCTTTGGCCGCCCGCGCCTTGATCCAGTCGTTGTAGCTCTTGATCATCCTGCGGACATTGGAGACCTGCTTGGAGATCACCTTGCCCTTGGCCTCGCGGTCCAGGAAACCCAGCAGCTCGCCGTCGTTCGCCGCCAGCGCGCGCCAGATCGCCGCATAGGTGCTGTCGCTGTCCTCGTCCTTGAGCGAATCGTCGATGGCCTTGTGTTCGCTTTCGATCGCGCCCGCGCCATCCACGCACAGCGCCATGTCCTCTTCCAGCCGCTCGCCGGCCGCGGCGTCCTTGGGCGAATAGGCCTTGAGCGCCAGCCAGAACGCCTCGCGGCCATACCACCACGCCCAGTCCTTGCCCGCCCCTTCGATCTTCTCGCGCATGCGGTCGATCGCGACCTTGTTGTCGCTGAGCGTCTTGGCGACCTTGCCGGTATCGACGCGTTCGCGCAGGCGCCGGATCTCGTCGCCCGTGTTGCCCATCTGCTTCTGCAGGCCGTCGATGATCTGCGCGACGCCCACTTCGCGCATGCGCGTGGGGTCCAGATGGTGTTCGGCCAGCTCGCCCATGCATTTGTTGCGCCACGTCGCCACGTCGGCCAGGATGCCGACGGGGTCGCGCAGCGCCAGCACGATGCCGCCCTTGGGCGTCATCTGCCGCATCTTGGCCGCAACGGCTGCGCCCTGCCCGCCGAACACGTTCACGGCCGGGGACAGCGTATTGCTGAACAGCGTGGCGGCGCCCGCCGCGTCGCGGAACTCGATCGAGTGCTTGGCCAGATTGGCGCCGTCCTCGGCCACGCGGTAGCCGGTCTCGGGCTTGGGATACCCGCCGCCCCACACCGCCTTGGCGTCCAGCTCCACCATGATCTTCTTGCGCCAGCGTTCGTCGCGGGTCAGATCGCGGCGGATGTCGCGCGTCCACCATACGCGCGAATACCCCACCCACACCGTGCGAGACGCGTTGGCCGGCGCCTCCACATTGATCAGCGTGGATTCCAGGCCGTGACCCTCGCGCGTGCACGTGAACGTGGGCTGTTCGGACGGACGGTTGTCGTCGTCGACCGGCACTTCCTTCATCTGGCCCGTCGCCGTCGCCGCGAATGCGCGCCAGCCGTAGCTGCGGCGCGGATCCCAGATGTAGACGTAGCCGGCGGTGATGGCGCGCAGCATGTAGGCGCCCTGGCGCATGGTCTCGTAGTACAGCTCCGGATCCATGTACACGCCGTCGGGCAGGTCGTTCTTGCCGCCCGGCACGTAGGCGATCCGCATGGGCAGGATGGGCAGGCCCGGCCGGCCGCAGAACTTGCCCTTGCAGGGCAGCGCGTCGTAGTCAGTCGTCATGCTTGCAGATCCTCCCGCGCCTGCGCCTCGTGCGCAAACGCCTGCCAATCCTCGTCGTCCATGTCCTCGGCGGCGCGATACAGGCGGCCGCCTTCCTCGCGCACTTCGCGCAGCAACGCCAGGAACGAGGGCGCGCATTCCAGCGGCGCGTCCAGTCGCACGCGCCAGGCCGCGAACAGCGCCGCGTCCTCGTCATCGGCGATGCCGCACGCCGCGGCGGCATCCAGCGCGCGCCGTACCGCCTCCAGCGCCGGCGTCTCATAACGCAGCCCTTGCGCGTTCAGCCGTTGCAGGACGGCGTTGACGCGGCCCAGCCGCGCCAGACGCGGCCAATCGGGCGTGACGGTCTGCATCGGGCCGCGCGCGTCCGGCAGCGTCTGCCACTGGCCGAACCCGTCCACGCTCATCCACGTGACGCCCTCGATCCAGGAGGCCGGCGCCGTGCCCGCGTACAGCTCGCTCTGGAACTGCGTGGTGCGCGGGTCCCAGAACCGCAGGATGCGCACGCGCCCCTGCGCATCGCGCAGGCGCGCGCGCAGCACCAGGCGCTGCGCGACCTCGGCCAGCGGCAGATCGGTGGCCAGCCATGCCGACATCGAGCGCGGCCGTTTGGCCGCCGGCGCCGGACGCACGGCCTCGTCCACAGCCAGCCGCAGGCTGCGGTTGATCAGACGTTCGTGCCGCACTTCATCCGGCACCTCGGCCAGATACAAGGGCGGCGCGCTTGCCCCTTGTGAAATCAGGTCGACCTCGCAGCGCCGCAGACCGGCCGATGCGATGTTCTCGCCCAGCGGATCGGCCAGCGTCGAATCGCACAACAGCAGCACCCGGCGGTCGGCGCGCGCGTCCAGCACCGCGCGCAGGCCCGCAATGGCGTGCTCGACGCGGGCCTCGGCGGCGGGCGTCCAATACTCGCGCTGGCGGGTCGTCATGTCCAACGTCATGTCCAACGTCATGTCCAACGTCACATCCTTCGTCATGCCGCCAGCGCGCCGCTGCCGGCCGCGTCTTCGAGCGCCGCGGCGCAGCCTTCCATGTCGCCCTGCGGCGGCTGCGCGGGTCCGGCGCCGCTTTGCGGTCCCACCCAGTTGTGCACACCGGCCTTCAGTTCCACCTTGCCGGGCGCATGCAGCTGGATGCCGCCACCCTCGATCCGCATGTACGCGCCCGCGGCCGTCGCCAGCACCTTCTTGGACGCATTGACGTCCACCGCGCCCTGCGCGGACGCCAGCGTCACCGCCTTTTCCGCCGCCAGCCGCATGCGCGCCTTCTGGCTCTGGAGCCGCAGCTTTCCACCGGCGGCGTGCAGGCGGATGCCTTGCTCCTGCACCGCCCTTCCGCTGCCGCCCAGTCCCTTGGTAAAGAGCGCGACGCCCTGCGCCACGCACATCGCCAGATTCGCGCCCGCCGCCCAGTTCACGTCCGGGGCAATCTGGCACAGCGTGGCGCCGGCCACCGTGTACGCGTTATGCGGCGTGTATTGCCCGATTCCGCTGGGCGCGCTGACCTGGATGTGCGGCTGGGTGTAGGCCGGCACATTGTGTTCTGCGTCGGACTTGGTGCCTTCGATGATCTCGCGCACTGCATTCAGCTCGTTCAGCGCCCGCGGCTTGTCGTTGTCGCCGGGCAACAGGGCCTCCTGGCGGCCGGCCGTTGCGGACAGCTCGGCGGCCTGCTCGATGGACTTTTCCATTTGCTGGATGGCCTCTTCGCTGTCCAGCAGGCCGCCCGTTGCGTCCTCGCGCTTGTGGGCGCTGATGAGCAGGCCTTCCCCCGCCCGCAGCGCCAGCGCCTCGGCCGTCGCCAGCTCGGCGCCATGGCCCAGGTCCGACAGCCGCTCGTTGTCGCGCTGCTGCTTCAGGTGCCCCAGGTTCAATCGCGATTCGGCTTGCGTGGTCGAGGCCGTCAACCGCGACTGGCCCGGCGTGTCGTCCTGCACGAGCTGGTTGTAACCGCCCATGCCCTGTCCGCTGGACGCCAGCGCCTGGGTCTTGAAGCCCGACATCACCACGTTGTGCGCGTGCCCCGCCTCGCTGCCCGCGAACCAGGCGGGCGCATTGCCGGTCGCCTTGGCCGCGCCGCCCTGCACCTGGTTGTTCGCGGCGTTTTCCGTGCCCGCGCCGTTGTACAGCGCGCCCACGACGACAGGCCGATCGATATCGCCATGCAGGAACTGCACCAACACCTCCTGCCCCAGCCGGGGAACGAAATGCCCGCCCCAATCCGATCCGGCGACGGGCTCGGCCACACGCACCCAGGTGCCCAGCGCCTCGCTGGCGGGCGCATTGTCGTCGCCGGCCGGATGGTCCTGCCGGCTGCTGGACGCGCTGCCGCGCTGCCAGTGGAACTGGATCTTGATGCGATGATCGCGGTCGGTGTGCACCGAATCGCCGGCGCCCACCACCAGCGCAGTCTGCGCGCCGTGCACGGTGGGGCGCGGATGCAGGCGCGCGCCGTGGCCGTCGCGTGTGCTGGGCCGGTACTCCAGCGTAGCGGCAATGGCCTCGAAGCGATTGCGATAGAAGTCCGCCGCCTCGCCATCCGCCTTCTCCACAGCCCCGCCGCCCGCCGCGCCCAGCGCCTGCGCCACGGCCTGCCCGAGGCTTTCGTCGAAGTTGTTGCGCGCTTCGTGGCGGATGCCGATGACCACGAAGTCCGCCCCTGCGCCTTGCGAGGGCTCCCAATGGCCGGTCAACGTGAAGCGCTGACCCGGCGCCAGGGTGCGCACGGTGCCTTCGCCCTCGAACAACGACTGGCGAACGCGCTGCGCGGCCAGCGCGTTGTGCGCCAGCCGCTCGCCCTGCGCGCTGTCTTCGTACAGATACTGCCCGGGGTAATCCGAGTCGGCCAGTTCCAGCGCATTGGCGAACTTGTCTTCGACCTGAGCGCTGACCTTGCGCGCCTGCATGGCGCGATAGTCCCAGGTGGCCAGCCGCACGGCATTGGTGCGCCATGCGCGGTGCTGGCGCCAAGCCTGGATGGAGTCCTGTTCCTCGGTCGCATCGGCGCGCTGGAAGGGAACGCTGTCCTGCGGGCCGGTCTCGAATGCGCCGTTGTGATCGGCGATCACGATCGTATGCGTACCGGGTTCCCCGTCGCCGCCTTCATGTTCGACCCAATAGAACAGCCCCTCTTCCGCCAGCAGACGCTCCACGAAAGCGAAGTCGGTTTCGCGATACTGAATCGTCAGGCTGCGCTTGGCGTAAGCATCGCGATCCTTCACTTCCCAGCGCCATTGGGGCGCAAGCGCACCCTGGCCCTTGTAATCGCCAAACACGCTGTCGACGATGTCGATCACCGACAGATCCTGAAACGCAAAACTGTCGCGCCGCTGGCGCAGCAGCGCCAGCCATGGCTCGATGCGCAGGCGGTAGCGCGCAAAGCCGCCATTGGCGCCCTCGAAGCGCGCCTCGGTCACCACGCCGCACCACACGCGGTGTTCGTCCCGGCCCAAGGCGGTCTGCAGCTTGACCTGCGCGGATTGGCCGATCAGCGACTTCAGCGGGATGTGGGCATCACCGGACAGCGCATCCACGTCCAGCACGAAGCCGCCGCCGCTCAACTGCTCCCGGCCCTGCAGCCGCTCGGCCAGCAAGGTGTCCGGACCCAGCGGCGTGGTCAGGTCCAACAGGCGATCGGCCTGCGTAAAGCCTGCGCCCAGCGGGCCGGCGGCAGCGGATTCAAGGGCCATGTCTGCGTCTCCCTCGTCAGCTCATCCGGAACCGGAACTCGCCGTTCTTGCCCGCGGTCACGCGGATCTTGGCGATGGCCTCACCCTGCGACATGCGGCCAAGCACCTGCTCGGCGATCTCCGGCAGCAGCGCGCCATTCAAAATGTGGTCCACATTGCGCGCGCCCGTGTCGACCTCGGTGCAGCGGGCCAGCACGGCTTCCACCAATCCGTCGTCCCAGTCGAACGCCGCGCGGTGCGTGGCCTGGACGCGGCGCGCGATGCGGCCGAGCTTCAGGCCAATGATGTGCGCCAGCGCGTCGTCGTCCACCGGGTAGTACGGAATCGTCTTCATGCGGCCCAGGAACGCCGGCTTGAACGCCTTGTACAACTGCGGCGCCAGCAGTTCCGCCAACTGCTCCGGCGACGGGCGTTCACTGGCCGGCTTGTTCAGGCAGGCCTGCATGATGGTGCTGGACCCCACGTTGGACGTCAGGATGATGAGCGTGTTGCGAAAGTCGATCTCGCGCCCTTCCGCATCGTCCATCACACCCTTGTCGAACACCTGGAAGAACAGTTCCAGCACATCGGGATGGGCCTTTTCTATCTCGTCCAGCAGCACCACGCTGTAGGGCTGGCGCCGCACCGCCTCGGTCAGCACGCCGCCCTCGCCGTAGCCGACATATCCGGGCGGCGAGCCCTTCAGTCCGGAAATGCTGTGGGCCTCCTGGTACTCGCTCATGTTGATCGTGACCAGCTTGCGCTCGCCGCCGTAAAGAATGTCGGCCAGCGCCAGCGCCGTCTCGGTCTTGCCCACGCCCGACGGGCCCACGAACAGGAACACGCCCTTGGGCTTGTCCGGATCTTCAAGCCCGGCGCGAGCCGTGCGTACACGCTGCGCGATGGCATGCAGCGCGTGGTCCTGGCCGATGACGCGCTCGGCCAGCATGGGCTGCAATTGCAGCACGGTGCGGATCTCGTCGTTCACCATGCGGCCCAGCGGAATGCCGGTCCAGGCGGAAATAATCTCCGCCACGATCTGGGCGTCCACGCAGGCGGGCACCAGCGGCTGCTCGCCCTGCAAGGCGCGCAGCTCGTCCATCAGCCCGGCCAGGCGCTGCTGCTCGGGCGTAAGCGGCGCGGGCGCCGGCTTGCGGCGTCCGGCGGCCGGCGCGGCGGATGGCGCAGCAGCCGCATCCCCGCTCGTCCCCTCCTGCCCCTGGGCTTCCAGTTCGGCGCGCAAGGCCTGGATCCTGTCGACCAGCGCCATCTCGGCCACGTGACGCCCTTCCGCGTCGGCCAGCGCCGCTTCCACGCTGGCGATCTCCGCGTCCAGTTCCGCCAGCCGCGCCTGCGGCGCCCCCGTGGCGGCCTCGCGGCGCAGGGCCTCCCGTTCGGTGCGCAGCCGCGTCAGGCGATGACGCGCATCGTCGATCAGCGCCGGCGTGGCGCTGCGGCCCAGCGCCACGCGCGCGCAGGCGGTGTCGAGCACGCTGACGGCCTTGTCCGGCAACTGACGGCCCGTGATGTAGCGATGCGACAGCCGCGCGGCCGCAACAATGGCCTCGTCCAGGACGCGCACACCAAAGTGGCGTTCCATCAGCGGCGCCATGCCACGCAGCATCGACGCCGCCAGCGCTTCGTCCGGCTCCTCGACCTTGACGACCTGGAAGCGCCGCGCCAGCGCGGCGTCCTTCTCGAAGTACTTCTTGTATTCGCTCCAGGTCGTGGCGGCGATGGTGCGCAGCTCGCCCCGCGCCAGGGCGGGCTTGAGCAGATTGGCGGCATCGTTCTGCCCCGCCTGCCCGCCCGCGCCGATCATCGTGTGCGCCTCATCAATGAAAAGAATGATGGGCGACGGGCTCTTCTTGACCTCGTCGATCACGTTCTTCAGGCGGTTTTCGAACTCGCCCTTGACGCTGGCCCCGGCTTGCAGCAGGCCCATGTCCAGCACGCGCAACGTGACGCCGGCCAAGGCGGGCGGCACGTCGTCCGCGACAATGCGCAGCGCCAGCCCCTCGACCACCGCAGTCTTGCCCACGCCCGCCTCGCCGGTCAGGATGGGATTGTTCTGCCGCCGGCGCGTCAGGATGTCGATCATCTGGCGGATCTCGGCATCCCGCCCAATGACCGGATCGATCTTGCCTTCCCGCGCACGCTCGGTGAGATTGGTCGTGTACTGATCCAGCGCGGGCGTCTGCGACAAGCCCGGCGCGGGCTGCCCGGGCGCTTCTTGCCCACCCGCGTCATCGGCCAAGCCCACCGCCTGCCCCGTCTCCTCCGACCCTTGCGTCAGGGCGGCGAAATCGTGTTTCAGTTCGTCCAGCCGGAACGATTCGAACAGCGGCGAGCCCCGGCGCGCCAGTTGCGCCAGGTCCGGCTCCGTCAGCAACGCCAGCAGCAGATGCCCGGAACGGATCCGCGTGGTCTGCGTGTCCAGCGACGCGATCAGCCACGCGTGTTCGAACAGCTTCGGCAGATGCGCCGAAAACACGGGCGTACGCGTATTCCCATTCTTGAACCGGTCGATCTCCGCCTTCAGATCGGCTTCCAGCGCATCGGCCTGGATGTGGCAACGCCGCGCAATGATGCTCACGTCGCTGGCCGGCTTTTCCAGCAGCGCCAGGAACAGATGCTCGAGATCCACCTCATAGTGGCCTTGTGCCATGCACAGGCTGGCCGCGCGCTCGGCGGCCTGGCGGCAGGTCTGATTCAACTTCCCGATCAACGTCTTCAGCGGAGTGGCCATGAGTCTTTAGCTTGTCTTCGGTTCAATGGATGGTGTGCAGTTCATAACTGGCGTCGTCGCGGTCCTCAGCGGCCGGCCCGGTGCACAGAAAAGAATTCCAGCCCAGGCGCAAGTCGCAGCCCTCGCCGAGCTGGCAAGGCATGACACTCTCGCGCGCCAGCACCAGCCGCACCTCGTACTCGAAGGTCATGCCGCCGAACATCGTCAACAGCTTTTCCAGCGCCTGCGCGCGCTCGCCACCCGGCAGGAAATCAGCGAAGGCCTGGCGCGGCAGCGGTCCGATCCACAACCGGATGCGCAGGTCGCGCTGCCAGATGCGATCGCCCGCCAGGGCGGACACGCCGAGTACCGCGCCCGGCTGTCCCAATCGGGTACGGTTCTGCGGCGGCACGTCATACCAGCGCCCCACGAACTGCTCCACGCGCAGAGGCACGCCGAAGTAGTCCTGCAACACGCGCTGCAGCATCGGCGCCGAAACAGGCCGCTGGCGCGCGGCCGCCGCGTAATGCGCCACGGACTCGTCGAACACTTTGCCCGCGCCGCTGTGCAACCGGTCGCGTAGCGCCGGGTGACCGATCCCGCCCAGCGCCAGCAACAGCGGCAGAAAGTGATGGTCCTGTTCGGTTTCGTGCCGCAGCGGCATGCGGTACTTCTTCCACGCGGCGTAGAACAGCGCCGCCGCCCGGTTCGAGAAAATATCGAAAAAGGCGCGCGCGCCGCGGTCGCGCCGCAGGCTCTCCCGGTTTGCCAGCATCTCGGAATAATGCAGCGGCAGCGCGCCCTGCCCGCCCAGCAGACCAAAGAATGCCGGCGTCACTTCCACACGGCCCAACCGTCCCTCGGCAATGGCAGCCTGGCGCGCCGCCTCGTCGGCCAACGCCTCGCCGTCCTTGTCATACGCCACCGCATCGACGACTTCGCTGGGCGGGAACGCCAGCCCGGGGGCATTGGGAAAGCGCAGGTGCACGGGAACCGTATGGCGCGTCGCGCCGCGTTCCTGCCGCGCGAAGCACTGCTCGAGCAGACGTACGGCCTGGAAAAACTTGAAGCGCTGCGGCTCTGCCAGCAGCGCGTCCATCACGCTAGGATGGCGTCGCCGTTGCATGGGGGGCATCGTAGTAATTCCTCTGCGCCGCGGCGCGACAACACGACCAATTGCACAAAGCTGTTGGCGTGCACGTACAGGCCAAAGAAGCGGTTGATGACGGCAACGAAGGTATGCAGGCTCGTGCCCACGAAGTGATCTTCATTGACGGTCAGGCGGATCTCGATCCCGCGCACGAATGTGGCGAAAGGCTCGCCCGGCATCCAGTGCGTGGCCGGTTTGTAGTCCAGACCGATCAATCCTTCGATCTGACGCGCGGCGACCGCCGACCCGGACAGGTCGTAAAGGCGCAGCGTTTCCTTCAAGGCGGGCAGGCCGCTCTGCACGAGGGACAGGTGATTCAGCGCCAGATGTGAAATCAACCGCCAGTGGGCGGCGCGCCCCTGCTGGAAACGGTGAGAATGCGTCGGCCGGCGCAGCATCCGGATGCTGCGCGCCACCGTGCCGCCTTCCAGGAACAGGTCGCCGCCCGACTGGCCCACCGCGATGCTCGCCGGCAGGTCGCGATTGGTGCACGTCAGGTCCAGGCTCAGGGTTTCGGTCTGCGGCACCGAGGGATCGAAATCGATGTCGACGATGGAAATCTCGGTCTCGTACCCCGGGCTGCGTTGCGCCATCGACGCATCGCGCCGCATGGTCCAGTAGTGGCCGGCAGACTCCGGCGATTCGCCGTGATGCAGCGAGTAGAACGGCCGGAAGTCCACCACCGTATCGTTCTGGGCGTTCTGCCGCACCTGACGCACGCGATCGATGGAATAGACCTCGTATCCGTACGCGCGACGCGCATCGGCCACCACCGGATACGACGCCGCGGCGTGCGTCACGCGGATCGGATCGGCGCGCTGCGCAAACAGGTTCACCACCGGCGTGCAGCCCAGCCTCAGGTTGTCCGCCGATGTCGATTCGAGCAGCCGCGCCGTGTTGGAATCGGCGCGCACGCCGCTGACCGGCACGTGCAGCGTAAATTGCCGCACGGCGTCCAGATGGGGACGCAGCGCGGCCAGGTCGATATCGACGAAATTGAATTTTTCCGCGAACACGAAGTATTCGGCCAGCAGGCGGTACGCCGGGTGCGAGCTGGCGGGAAAGTCGATCAGCGCATCGTCCTCGGCCAGCCCGACCTGCGCCAGCGGAATCGTGGCCAGGCGGTCCCACCGTCCCGGCTGCAGCTCGACATAGGCAGCAGCCGCGCGCAGGAACAGGGCGTCGCGCAGCGCCGCCACGAACGACGGTTCGCCGTGCAGATAGACACGCAGGCGGTCGACGCCCGGCATGCCGAAGTGCTGGTTCTCGCCCAGGCAGCCCAGCGTAATGGAGAAGCGGCCCGTGACGCCGGCCGGCAGCTTGGCCGTGGCCGGCGCATTGGCGCTGGACTCGAACGCCGCGCGCCGGACCTCGATGGGAGCCAGCGTGACGTCATAGGCGGTGCGAAAGCGACACGCCACCCCGCGTACCGGATGGGATTTCAGTTCGGTGCCTCGCCCGATGCGCACGGGTGCGGTCAATTGCGCGCCCGCGCCGCCCAAGTCGAACTGCGCCACGCTGCACGAAGGAAACGGCCGCAGGTAATGCGGATACATCACCTCGAACAGCGCTTCGGTGAATTCGGGGTAATCGTCGTCCAGCTTCTTGTTGATGCGCGCGCTCAGCAATGCGAACGACTCGATCATGCGTTCGACGTGCGGATCCTCGCAGGTCTCGCCCGACAGCCCCAGCCGCGCGGCAATCTTCGGATAACGCTCGGCAAAGTCGCGCGACGAGGTGCGCAAGAAGCCAAGTTCGCGCTCGTAATAGGGCAGCAATTCTTCCATTGATGTCTTCCTGTCCGGCGCGCCAAGGCACCTGCACCGCGGGTTGATGCGCTAGACCGTGGCCGGGCTTTTGGCCCAACCCTTGGTCACGGAGTACTGCAAGGTCGAGGGCTGCAGCGTGGCGTCGAAGGTCACGGGCTCGTGGGCGGGCCCCACATCCAGCATGGCCGTGATCGCGAAATACAGCACCGACGTCGCCCGGCTGTCGACCTGCAGCATGACCCGCACGTGCGTCAGCCGGGGCTCGTGGCGCGCAATCGCCTGTTCGAGCGAACGGCAGATGAACTCGCGGTCGTAGTGGCTGGCCAGGCTAAGCCCAGAAAAGTCCGACAGCCCGTACGTCAGCACGGAACGCCGGCAGTTCGGGTAGCGCCGCAGGTCCTCCTCGGTGAACACCATGCGGGTGTTCAGCAGCGCCTCGATGTCGCGCGCCACCGTCTCTTTCATCTCCTCGATCGACAAGCGCCGCAAGGCATAGGGCGACTGGCCCTCTGCTTCGAACAGCTTGTCGAAGAGACTCGGTTCGAATCCTTTCATCGGGGCCTCAAAAGAAGGACGGCGACCCTCTCGGGCCGCGGTCTTCGTGCCTGCCCGGCGGAGATCAGACCGAGTAGGTCTTGTCGTTCTTGGTCAGGCTCCAGGCGCCCTGGGCGTTGCCGCCCTGATTGCCGCCCACCTTCTGCTGCGTGTACTTCCACTGCACGGCGGCGTACTTCAGCGAGAACGTTTCGTGCGGCAGGCCTTCGGCCACGACTTCCGGCGCCACGCGGGCAATGATCACGTACTTGAGCTTGATCTCCAGGTACTTGACGCGATTGCCCTCGCCGTCAGCGCGCAGGAAGTCGATGGTCACTTCGTCAAAGGTGGTGCCGCCCGACGCGTGCTGATACAGCAGCGGGCTGACAACGTCCAGATCCTTGGTGAAGACCATTTCGCCGTGTTCGGTGCGCTCGGCGGTATGGCCGCCCGAGGTCGATGCGGTGGCCGAACGCGGCTGGATGATCTCGTGGCGCCACGAACTGACTTCGATCCAGTCCGGATGGTCCTTGTCCTGCGACTCGCCCTTGAGCGCCGGATTGCCGAACTTGACGTAGATGTCCTTCATTGTTGATAGCCTCTTCAGATGATGGATGAGTTGTCAGTGCAATGACGCTCAGGATTTCTGGGCCTGCGCCGGCAATTCGGCGACCAGGCGCAACGAGATCGAGAGTTCGTCAAGCTGGAAATGCGGCCGCAGGAACGCCACGGCACGGAAGACGCCAGGGCGGCCAGGCACCTCGGCCACTTGCACCGATGCTTCGCGCAGCGGGAACTGCGCCTTTTGTTCCTGCGTCGCGTTGTCGTCCAGCAGCACGTACTGCGATACCCAGCGATTCAGGAAACTCTCTACGGACTGCGCCGATGCGAAGCTGCCGATCTTGTCGCGCATCATCGCCTTCAGGTAGTGCGCCACGCGCGATACCGAGAAGATGTATTGCAGCTGCGCCGACAACACCGCGTTGGCGTTGGCGCTGTCCGTGTTGTACTTCTTGGCCTTCTGCACCGATTGGGCGCCAAAGAAGGCGGCGTAATCCGAGTTCTTGCAATGCACCAGCGGGATCAGGCCCTGATCGCTCAGTTCCTTTTCGCGCCGGTCAGTGATGGCGATCTCGGTCGGGCACTTGAGTGCGATTTCGCCGTCGTCCGTCTTGAACGTATGCGTGGGCAGGTTCTCGACCAGGCCGCCGCCTTCGACGCCGCGGATCGCCGCGCACCAGCCGAAGTCCGCAAATGCCGCCGTCAAGCGAGCGCCGAAGGCCCACGCGGCGTTGCACCAGAGGTACTTGGAATGGTCGGTGCCGTCCACGTCCTCGACGAAATTGAAGCCTTCGACCGTGGTGCCTTCCACCGGGTCGTACGGCAGGCGGCCCAGAAAGCGCGGCATGGTCAGGCCGACATAGCGCGAATCTTCCGAATCGCGGAAGCTGCGCCATTTGGTGTATTCGACGGTATCGAACACCTTGGCCAGATCGCGCGGGCGACCCAGATCGGCAAAGCTGTCCAACCCCAGCAGCTCCGGCGACGCCGACGCGATGAACGGCGCGTGCGACGCGGCCGCCACGTGCGACATCTGCTCGATGAAATACATGTCCTCGGGCTGGCGCGTGATCTCGAAATTGCCCAGCAGCGCCCCGAACGGCGCACCGCCGAACGTGCCGAACTCCTCTTCGTACACCTTCTTGAACATCAGGCTTTGATCGAAGTCGATCGCGGTCTGGAAATCACGAACCAGGTCGCGCTTGGTCGTGTTCAGCACCTTGATCTTCAGCATCGGGCTGGTGTCGGTCTCCTGGCACAGGTAGTGCAGACCGCGCCAGGTGCTCTCCAGCTTCTGGAACTCGGGCGCGTGCATCACTTCGCTGAGCTGGGCCGAAATCAGGCGGTCGAGCTCGGCGACGCGCGCGTCCAGCATGGCCGACAGGTTGTCGGATACGACGACGGTGCCCTTCATCACCTCACGCACCAGCTCGCCGATGATGTCCTTGGCGCGGTCGTGCTCGGCGGTGGATTTGGCGACGCGGCTTTGCTCGACGATCTGGTCCAGCAGCCCGCTTTGCGCTTCGGTGGCGGTGGCGGCGGTGTTTTGTGCGGCGGCGGAATTACTCATTGCGGCCTCCCTTGTCGGTCTCGCTGGTGAGCTGTTGCAGCTTTTCGGTGCTGGTCAGCACTTCGCCCAGCAGGTCTTCCAGCTTGTCGTTGCCGGCAAGCTTGTTGCGCAGATCGGCCAGCTTGGTGCGGATGTCCAGCAGCTCGCGCAGCGGATCCACCTGCTGCACGACGGCTTCCGGACGGAAATCCTCGATCGAGCGGAATTTCATGTCGACGCCGAACGTGCCGCCTTCATCAGTCAGGCGGTTCTTCACGCGGTACGCCGCGCGGGGCTCCAGCCCCCGCATCACGTCGTCGAAGTTGTCGACGTCGATGTTGACGAACTTGCGGTCCTTCAGACGGGGCAGCTCGGCCTCGGACTGCGCAGAGAAGTCGCCCACCACGCCGACCACGAAGGGAAGCTCCTTCTGTTCGATGGCGTCGCCCTTCTCCACGTCATACGTGAGCTGAACGCGCGGCGGACGGACTTTCTGCAATCGTTTCTGAACGCTTTCTTTCTTGGCCATGGACGGCTCCGTGCAAAGGATCTTGTCTGTCGGTCGGGGAGACGCCGCCATGGCGGCGCCCCAAGGCGAATCATTTGGTCAGCAGGTCGCCGAACGGATTCGGCGCGCGATTGGGCTGCTGGGCAGGCGGGCTGGCGGGTTGTTGCGAAGACGGGGACGCGGCGGGGGATGCGGCAGGCGATCCTGCGGCAGGCGACCCTGCGGCGGGCGATCCTGCGGCAGGCGATCCTGCTGCAGGCGACCCCGCAGCGGGCAGCGCCGCTGCCGGTTTGACTGCAGGTGCCGGATCCACCTTGCGCGGTTGGCGCGGCCGGGGCGGCGGACGGCGTCCCTCGGGGAACAGGACGTCCTGACCCAGCGTTTCACGCATTGCCTCGGCAAGTGCAACGGCGTCCGGGCGGGCATTGCCGGCCAGCAGCGCGTCGGCGCGCACATCGGCCAGGGACTGCATGGCCACGCGCAGGCCACCGACGGCGCGCACCGTCTTGGCCACGAAGTCATCCGGATCGCGGCTCAACGTTTCGTCGGCGGCCACGATCGCCTGCCCGTACTTCTGCTGGTCGAAGCGGATCTTTGCGATGTAGGACCAGGGTTCGCCCTTCGACGGATTGCGCTGCGCGATCTCTTCAAATTGCGCGACCGCCTGGTCAGCGTCTTTCTGCGCCAACGTCTTTTCGGCGTCGGCCAGGGACTGCTTGTACTCGGCTTCGGACTGCGGCTTGACCGACACACAGCCGGTCATCAATGCAACGACACCTGCGATGACAACGAGGCGGAAGAAGGGCATTTTTTAAGCACCTAGCAAGGTTGTAACCAGGGGCCGTATTTCATCAACCTTTTGTTAGTGCAGCGCTACAGCACGTTTCTTCATGTTACTTGCGTCGAATTTGCACGTATCGTGCCGTGATCTGTATTGCTTCACACACTTCCGGTATAAAGAGCCATGTCCAAACATATCCGTTTATCACGTTTGTTCACGGGGTTGTCGTGTGCGCTCGCGAGCACCGTCCTTACTGGATGTGCAGCCGTTTCGGCCATCGGCGCGGTGGCCGGTTTGACGGGCAATGCGATGGAGATGGCGGGCCTGAAAAAGCCCGAAAACGCGCCTGTGGAAGTGAACCTGGCGATTCACGCCGGAGAAAATTTGAATGCCGGCGCCGGCCAGTCGATGGCGGTCGTTACAAAAATATACTACCTGAAGAATCCTGAGCCATTCCAGCGTGCGCCGCTCACGCAATTGATAGACACTGCCGGGGAAAAGGCAGCGCTGGGGGAATCAATGCTGGGTTCGCGCGAGCTCACGCTCACGCCGGGACAGCGTTACGAAACCGTCGAAAAAGTCCCCAAGCAAGCCGATTACATCGCTGTCGCCGGGCTGTTTTATGCACCCGCGCCCATGCGTTGGAAGTACGTATTCAAAGTCGAGGATGTGGAAGACGACGGCATCGTACTGGGCGCGCATGCCTGCGCGCTGACGGTGGCCAAGGGCCGCCCCACGTTGCCTGCGGGTGTACCCGCCTACGACCCGTCACGCCTGTCCGGCGTGCAGTGTCCGGGCTGACGCATCAAAGCCGCCCGCCGTTCACATCCTTCAATTCTTAAAGCAATAGAGAAACCAGGAAAGACGAAACAGGGAGCGCGTATTTTGAGTTACTCCGCCAAAGTCCTTTGGGGCGAAGGTCTGTTCCTCCGGCCGCAGCATTTCCAGCGGCAGGATGCGTATCACGAAGATCGGCTGGCCGAAATGGCCCGCGTGTTGCACCCCTATGCATGGGGTCTGCGCTCTGCGCGTTTCGATGCCTCGGCGCTCGCCAACGGCATGCTGCGCGCCACCGAAATGAGCGCCGTGTTTCCGGACGGCGAACTCTACAGCGCGCCACACGGCGATGAACTTCCACCGCCTGTGGCGTTGACCGCGCTGGATGGCGTGACCGAAGCCGTGTTCTATCTGGCGATCCATCCCTTGAAGGCCATCGGCGGCAACTACCGCGACGCCCAGACGTCGGGCAGCTTCGATTCCCGCTACACGCACAGCAATACCCCCGCCCCCGATCTCTACACCGGCGCCGCCTCCGCCGAACTTGCGTTCCTGCGCAAGGACGTGCGCCTGATCTCCGAATTCGAACCGCGCGACGAACTGCTGGCGATTCCCGTGGCGCGTGTGCGGCGCACGGCCAACGCCAGCTATGAACTGGATACGACCTTCATTGCGCCCAGCCTGTCGCTGACCGCCTCCGGCGCCCTACACGAGCTGCTTCGGCGGCTGCTCGACGCCTTGCAGGCCAAGGTCAACGCGCTCTATGGGTTTCATCGCGAACCCAGCAAGAACATCATCGAGTTCCGCTCCGGCGACGTCGCCTCGTTCTGGCTGCTGCACACCGCAAACGAGGCCTACGCCACGCTCTCGCACCTGTTCCACCACCCGCAACTGCATCCCGAGCGCCTGTTTCAGGAACTGGCGCGGCTGGCGGGCGCGTTGATGACCTTTTCCAAGGTGCACACGCTGGCGGATCTTCCCGTGTATCGCCACGATGCGCCCGGACCGGCGTTCGCCCGCATGGACGAGATCCTGCGCGACCTGCTCGAAACGGTGATCTCGACCCGGTACTTCTCGATCGTGCTCGAAGAGTTGCGTCCCTCGTTCCACATGGGCCGCCTCGATTCCGAAAAGCTGGACGAGACCACCTCGCTGTATCTGGCGGTGCAGGCCGCGATGCCCGCCGCCGAACTGGCCGAGAGCGTGCCCATGCGCTTCAAGGTGGGCGCGCCGGAAGACGTGGACAAGCTGGTGCTGTCCGCCATGCCGGGCGTGCCGCTTTCCTATACGCCGCAGGTGCCGCCCGCCGTGCCCGTCAAGCCGGGCGCTGTCTATTTCGCGTTGCAGACGCGCGGTTCGTTGTATGACCGCATGCTGCAGGCGCGAAGCATTGCCATCTATGCCCCCGCCGGGATTCCCGAACTGAAGCTGGATCTGATCGCAGTGACTCGCTGACAGGAACGACACCGCCATGACTGCTGACGCCCCCTCCCTGATGCCTGGCGCAACGCTGCCGCCGCACGCGGCGGCCTTTCACGCTAGCCGCCCCGCCAGGTCGTTGCTGGATCTGATGTACGACGGCTTCCTGATGCTGTTTTTGCTCAAGAGCGGCCAGGAGCCCGCCGACGCGGCCGCCTTCTCCGCCCACGTGCAGCAGTTCCTGGCGGACTACGAGCGCGCCGCCAAGAAAATGGATATTCCCGCCGAGGACGTGTACGCGACCAAGTACGCGTTCTGTGCCGCCGTGGACGAGACCGTGCTCAATTCCGGTTTCGCGATCCGCGACGCCTGGATGCTTCAGCCGCTGCAGCTTGCGCTCTTTGGCGAGCAACTGGCGGGCGAGAACTTCTTCGCCCGGCTCGAAGATCTGCGCGCGCAGGGCGCCCCGCGCCTGCAATCGCTGGAGATCTATTACATGTGCCTGCTGCTGGGCTTCCAGGGCAAGTACCTGATCGAAGGCCAGGAAAAGCTGGGGTATCTGACGGCGCGCCTGGGCGACGAGATCGCCCTGTTGCGCGGCAAGCGCACCGGCTTCGCGCCGCACTGGCCGCTGCCCGACAAGGTGGCGCACACGCTCAAGCGCGACGTGCCGCTGTGGTCGATCATGGCGTTGTTCGCATTGCTGGGCCTGCTCGCCTTCCTGGGCATGGGCCACTTCCTGAACACGGAAATGCAGACCGCGATGGCGCCCTATCACGACATCGTCAAGCTGGGTCCGCGTGCCGCGCACCTGACGATTTCGCTGCCCTAGCGGCGGCACGCAAGACCCGGGCGGGCCACGCATGAGAGGGCCTGTCCCTTCCGGCGCACCCGCGCGCCTCTGGCTCCGCCAAACGAATACCGCCCAGCCCTATGAACGCCTCGCCTTCCAACGCCCCGGCCTATTCCACGCTGAACATCGCCACCCTGTCGCAACAAGCCCGCTTGCTGCGCCTGACCACCGCGCTTGATGTGGAACTGGTCATCGAGCACATGAGCCTGTCCGAGGGCGTCTCGCGGCTGTTCTCGATGACGCTCGACTGCCTGGCGGCCAGCGCGGAACTGGACGTGGCGGCCTTGCTGGGCAAGGAGATCACCGTCAGCCTGCTGCAGGCCGATGGCACGATGCGGCACTGGCACGCGGTAGTCGAAGGCGCCGACGCGCTGGGCGCCGATGGCGGCCTGGCCCGTTACCGCCTGCACGCCGCGCCGTGGATGGCGGCGCTCGCGCTGCGCCGCGACAGCTTCATCTATCAGGACCTGTCGGTGCAGGACATCGTCAGCGAGGTGTTTTCGGATTATCCCCAGGCCGCGTTCGCCTTCGAACTCACCGAAGCGCTGCCGCCCCGTGCGATCTGCACCCAGTACCGCGAATCGGACCTGGCGTTCGTGGAGCGCATCCTGGCGCAGGCCGGCCTGTGCTACCGGTTCGAGCACCAGCAGGACGATGGCGAAAGCGCCGGCGGCGGCGCACGCCACCGCGTGGTGATCTTCGATGCGGATGCGGCGCGTCCGGAAGACCCGGCGTCACCCCTGCGCTTTCACCGCAGCGACGCCACGGAAACCAGCGACAGCATCACGCGCTTTTCCGCCGCGCAATCCGTGCGTCCGGGCAGCGTGGCGCGCGCGGCGTGGAACGAGCGCTCGTTGACCGCGCATGCCGCACAGTTGCAGTCGCAGGTGGTCGTCGAAGCGCTGCCCGTGCTGGAAGACTATGACTACGCGGGCCACGGCCAGTACACCGACGACGATGCCGCCGAACAAAGCGCGGCGCGTGCGATGCGCGCGCACGAGTCGCGGCTGGTGCGCTTCGAGGGCGCCGGCACGGCCCGCTCGCTTGCGCCGGGCCGGGTGTTCGCGCTGAGCCAGCATGACCGCTACGCGCAGGGCGGCGGCGGAGAAGCCATCGATGAGCTTGCCGGCAACCGGTACGTCCTGCTCGACGTCACGCACGAAGCGACCAACAACCTGGGCGGGCAAGCCGCGCAGGTCCTGAACACGCCGGACATGGAGCGCGGCACCTATCGCAACCGCTTCCGCGCGCAGCCGGAGGCGGCAGCGCTCATGCCGGCCTGGCGCCCCCGCCCCACGGCGCCCGAGAGCCTGGCCGCCGTGGTCGTCAGCGCGGCCGACGCGCCCATCACGTCCGACCGCGACCTGCGCGTGAAGGTGCAGTTTCCGTGGCAACGCGGCGAGAAGCCGTTGACGGGCGGCCTGCCGCATCGCTCCCATGGCGACGCCAGCGGCAACGCGCCCGGCGACGACCGGTCCGGCACCTGGCTGCGCGTGGCCAGCGCGCAGGCCGGGCCGAACTGGGGCGCTCATCATCTACCGCGTGGCGGCACCGAAGTCATCGTCGAGTTCATCGACGGCGATATCGATCAGCCTGTCGTGGCGGGCCAGCTATACAACGACGCGGATCTGCCGCCCTGGTCCGCGGGAGAGAACGGCGACGCCAACCACGCGGGCGTGCTCAGCGGCTGGCATAGCCAGGGACTGGACGGCGCCGGCCGCAACCAGTGGGTCTTCGACGACACCAAGGGCAAGCTGCGCACGCGCCTGGCAAGTTCCACCGCCGCCACGCAACTGGGCCTGGGCTATCTGGTGGAACAGGGTCTGGACGACGCCAGCCGCGGCCAGTGGCGCGGCACGGGCTTCGAACTGCGCACGGACGCCTGGGCCGTGCTGCGCTCGGGCCAGGGCCTGCTGGTGTCGGCCACGGCACGCGAGCAGGGCAAGTCGACACAGGCCGATATCAACGAAGCGCTGCTGTTGCTGCGCGGCGCGCAGGACGCCTCGCGCCGGCTCAACGACAGTGCGGGCCAGCACCAGGCGCGGCCCCTGGCGGCCGCCGAGGGCTATGACGATCTCATCAAGGCGCTGGATCCCGAGCAGGACGGCCGCTACGCCCGCCAGGTCAATGGCCAGGCGGCCGGCAAGGCGATCAACGGCCAACGCATGGCCGAGGCCGACATCGAACGCATCGACGGGCCGCACCTGCTGGTCGACGCGCCGAACTCGCTGAACCTTGCCACACCGGCCAGCGCCGTGCTGCATGCGGGCGAACACCTGCATGCCACCGCGCAGTCCGATGCCCATGTCGCGGCCACGCAGACGTATGCAGCCGTCTCGGCCAAGTCCGCCAGCGTGTTCGCGCAGCAGGGCCCGCTGCGCGCCATCTCGGCGCAGGCGCCCGTCTCCCTGCACGCCCACACCGACATCCTGGAAGCGCTGGCCGGGCAGGACATCACCGTGACCTCGTCGGCCGAAGGGATCGAGATCCTCGGCAACCAGCGCGTCACGTTGCAGGCCGCCGGCGGCAGCGTCACGCTCGATGGCGCGGACATCGTGTTCAAGGGGCCCGGCCTGTTCTCGGTCAAGGGCGCCACGCACAACTTCGTCGGCCCCGGCAGCGACGCCGCCAGCCTGCCGGCCCTGCCCAGCACGACGGTGGATGATCCGCTCATCGTCAGCGCGGAACTGGTGCACAAGGACGGCGTGTTCGCCACCGCCGCCAAGAAGGCCGGTACGAGCCTGATGGCGGGCTTTGGCGGCGCGGCGGGTGCTGCGGGCGCGGGCGGTGGCCTGGTCGGATTGGGCGACATGATGCCGAGCGGCTTGAGCGACCTGGGCAAGACCGCTGCGGGTGCAGCCGGCAAACTGTCGCAACTGGCCGGCCAGGCCAATGCGCTGGCCGGCATGGCAAAGAATCCGATGAGCGCGCTGTCGGCCGCCCCCGGGCTGCTGGGCAACGCCAGCCCTGCCGTCGGCGGCCTGCTGAATACGGCGAAGAACACCATGGGTATGGTGTCGCAGGCGCAGGCCATGGTTGCCAACCCCATGTCGGCGCTACCAGCAGCCAAGGGATTGCTGGGTAGCGTGGCGCCCGGCGCGGGCGGCCTGATCGACGGCGCCGCTTCTGCTGCGGGCGCGGTTTCCAAGGCGGCTGAACTCGTCAAGAACCCCATGTCCGCCCTGCCGGCCGCCACCGACATGCTGGCTTCCGTCGCACCCGAAGGCGCGTCGAAGATGATCAGCAGCGCCGCGGGATTGGCGGGGATCGGAAGCGACGCTGGCAGAGCGGGCGCTGGCGTGGCGGGGGGATCGGGTGCTGGTGCTGGTGCGGGTGCTGGTGCCGGTGCTGGTGCTGGTTCGGGTGCTAGTGCTGGTGCGGCTGTTGGCTCGGGGGGTGAAGCCGCTGCCCCAGCCGGTGTTGCAGATGGCGCGCAAACAAGCGCAGGCTCAACAGCCGCGACAAGCGCTGCTGGTGGCGCTGGCGCCACGTCTGGCGGACCTGCCGCTGCAGGCGGCGCAAGTACCGCAGGAACTGCCGAGCAAGCATCATTGACCTCGCCGACTGAATCGGCGAGCCCGGCGTCCGCCACACCTCCCAGCGAGGCAAAAGCGGCCGGAACGCAAGGCGCACAAGGCAGCGCAACTGCCGCGCAGGCGTCGCAACCCGCTGCGGCATCGCCCGCCACCAACAGCTCGGCCCCCACGGCGGACGCCGCTGCGTCGCCTGCATCGGCGCCGAACTCCGCACAGGCTTCCGCCGAGGCTTCAGCGCCTGCCTCTGCTTCGGCATCGGGTCCCGCTTTGGCATCGGATTCGGCTCCGGCAACGGCATCCGCATCCGCACAGACAGCAGCATCGGCGTCGTCATCGACTTCCCCATCAGCGGCTGAATCGGCAGCATCTGCGCCGAATGTCACGTCGGCAGCCGCTGACGCGCCCTCCGCAGCGCCGACAGCGTCCGCCAACGCAACGCCCACGCAATCCGCGACGACACCAGCCACCGGCTCGAGTTCCGGCGCGGCGGCAGGCAGCGCAACTGCCGCGGCAAACGCTTCCGCCCTTTCTGCCACGGGCGCGGCGGCAGGCGTAGCCGCCAACGCCCTGCCGGCCGGGGCCGGCGCGGGGCTGGCTGCCAGCACTGTCGGCGCCGGCACGGTCGCAGGCCTGACCGCTGGCCCGGCGGACGTGAATCCGTCCGCGGCGGCAATGAACGCCGGCGCGCAATTCGCGAGTCCCGCGCTTGATATCCAAGGCGCGGGCTCGGCGGCAGAACAGCCGTTCGCTGCGGTTGACCCATCGGCGGGCGCAGGCGTCGCCCACAGCGCGACCAGCGCAAACATGGCGACGGGCACCGTCGCGGGAACGTCTGGCGCATTCGCGGACATGGGTCTCGCAAACCATGCCGCCGACGCAGGCAGTCCCGCACCATCTCTAGCGGGATCGTCCGGAGCATCTGCAGACAAGGCGCTCGCGAACCCCGCAACCGATGCAAGCATCGCGACGCAAACCATCGCGCGTTCGCCAGCAGCGATCGCCGGCGCAGGTCTCCCGACCGGCGTGACAGATGCAGGCATTGCAGCGACTACGCCAGCGGGAACGTCAGCAGCATTCGCGGGCGCGGGTCTCGCGAGCGACGCCGCGGGTGCGAGCGCAACAGCAAGGCCCGTTCTGGATGCAATGGGCGCAGCGGCTGGCGCGACGATGGCCGCAGGCGTTGCCGCCGGCACGGTTGGCGGCAAGGTCCAAGCCTCGCGCGAACCCGAGCCGAGCGCAAGTGGCGCGCGTGCAGCCACGGACGCCCCGGGCTCGGAAACGGCCGCTCCATTTGCCGCCACGGCCGCAGGGAATTCGGCGAGTCCGGCGGACTCCGCTTACCCGGCAGACATGAAGCGCTCCGTCCGGCCTGAGGATGCCGTCTCTCCCCTCGACGCCCCGCCGTCCCTGCTCGCGGGCCTTGGCAACGCCGCGTCTCCCGGCGCCCGCCAAACGAGCGCACCGATCGCGTCTGCTGGCATGCTGGCGACATTGGCCCACGCGATGTCGGCACAAGCGTCGTCGCAAGCCGACAGCGAAGGCGTCAGCCGCCGTGCCGATGAGGCCCACACCGCCGATGCACCGCGCAGCGCCGCGACCGGCTCCGCTGCCTCCATTGAGAACCCCGAACAGTACGGAACGCCGACACAGGGCGAGGCAACGCCCGCCGCGCACGATCGGCATTCCGAATCGAAAACAGCCGCACTGTCCGCGCTGGCCCTGCTTGCCGCAGGCCGTTCGGGACAGTCCAACGCGACCGCCGCGCCGTCCGCGCGCGCACAGGCAGCGGACGGCTCGGCCACGCTCCCGCACGCTTCACACGATGCCAAGACCGGCAACGCGCAATCCGGTTCTCACCGCGACAACACGGCGAACACCACGGCGCTGCCGAATACGGCCCTGCTCGCCTCATTGGCTGCGGGCGCGGGCAGTCTGCTTGGCACAACGGCGTCGGCAGCCGGCCATGCCGGCCCGCTGACCTCCGCGTCCACGGTGGAAGGCGGCCTGTCCGGCGCCTCGGATCTTCCCTCCGTGGCTTCGCCTTCCGGCAGCGCCGCATCCGGGGTATCCGCCAGCGACGCCATGACCGGAGACTATTCGGCGGCAGTGTCCGCGCCGGCACAAGGCGACGCCGCTGCCGCGATGTCCTCAACAGGCACATTCGCGCAGCATGCGCCCCCCGCCTCCGCGCCTGACGCCGTCATGAGCGAAGCGACAATGCTGCCGGCAACCGATGTTTCGTCCGCCGCCGCGACGTCTCTGCCGCAAGCCTCGATGCAAACGCCGGGCTTCGTGCCGGAGGCCGGCACGGCAGGATTGCCGCAAGGCGCCGGGTTACCGCAAGGAGCGGGCTTGCCGCAAGGCGCCGGGCTGCCGCAAGGAGCCGGACTGCCGCAAAGCGCCGGGCTGCCCGATGTGCAGCCGTCGGCCGGGGCAGGCATCGCGGGGACGAGCGCCGCCGTCGGCGCGGCCTCCGGCGGCAACGCGACGGCAGGCACGGCGCCGGCCGTTGGTTCCGTCGCCGGAGCCACGGCAGCGCCGGGCGCTGAAGTGTCACCGACCGTCGGGTCTTCCTCCGCAAGCATGACGGGAGCGCCAGGCGCGGACGGCACGATGACAGGAGCGGGTGCGGGCGCTGATGCAGCCGTTGGCGCGCCCCCAGGCCCCAGCACCCACGCAAGTATCGATGCGGGCAACATAGGATCGGGCACGGATGCTGGTCCGGGCGCGAACACGGGCGCCACAGCATCCACGCCTGCCGCGACGAATGCTGACGCCGGAGCAAGGGCGGACGTTGGCATGGGAGCGGGCGCGGATGCTGGCGTTGGAACAAACCCTCAAGCGGGCGGCGCAGCAGGTGCTGACGTTGGTACTGGCGCAGGCGCCGGGGCAACCGCAACCGCAGGCACAAGCACCGGCGCCACCATCGGAACCGGCGCAGCCGCCACCCCCACCTCCCCCCCGGGCGCCACGCCCCCCATCAACCACCCCTCCGCCACGCCGACCGCGTCGCCCACCACCACCGTCTCAGGCGCCACCGCCCCGCCTACCGCCGTCACCCCGGCCGGGAGCCCTGACGCTGTCCTCGGCAGCACGACGGCGCAGGCGGCGGGCATGTCCGACCGCGCGCCCGCCACGAGCGCCACCGATCTGTCCGCCGCGGGCGGCGCAGACGCGGTGGCGAGTGCGGGCGCGGCAACGGGCGCAGCCGCCGCTGCGGGAGGCGGCGGTTCAGGCGCGGCGGGCTTCGGCGCGCTGGCGGCGGGCGGCGGCCTTGCCGCCGTTGCGCAGCAGGCCAGCGCCGCGTCCACGGCAATGTCCGGCGCGTCCACGCTCCTGTCCGGCGGCGTCAGCGCCAGCG
Organism: Achromobacter animicus; assembly: GCF_040775605.1. Lineage (NCBI taxonomy): Bacteria > Pseudomonadati > Pseudomonadota > Betaproteobacteria > Burkholderiales > Alcaligenaceae > Achromobacter > Achromobacter animicus. The sequence goes on along the minus strand of NZ_JAYGJK010000001.1, from coordinate 985,975 downwards.
TCGGCGCCGCCATCGTGCCGGTCATGACGCAGGCGTTGAACGCGGCCGGCGACCGTGCCGCCGCGCTGGGGTCCGCCGTCGACACGCTGTTCACGCTGCCCGACGTCAAGCAGGCCAACATCCCCGCCGTCGCGGGCGCCATCCTCAGCATGCCGGGGTTATCGTCCTCGTCGGTGCCCGGCGTGATCGGCGCCATCCTGCAATCGCCCACGCTGGCCACGGAAACGCTGCCGAAGGTGGCCGAGGTGCTGATGAAGATCCCGGGCGTGGCGGAATCGCCGCTGCCCCAGATCGCCCGCGATGTACTCGACACGATCGGCCTGGGGCCGGTCGCACGCACGCAAGGCACCAACCTGCCTGGCGGCATGCCTCCGATGGGCGACGCCGGCCGCGTGGTTCCCAGCGCATCCACCTATCGCGGACGTCAGGACGGCGCGCGCCTGCAATACGTGAACCTGGAACGCGCCGACGAGCGCTGGAACGACGGCAACGCGCTCACCACCACCGAGCGGCAGACCCGGCGTCCCCGCATCCACGTGGAATTCAACCGCCCGGGCGCGCACCGCTTCACCATCACCGTCAAGCCGGATACCGGAAACATCACGTACTCCAGCCGCGAACGCGGCCGCCGCGCCAGCTACCAGGAACCGCACACCAACCCGCGCAGCTACGTCACGGATGCCGACGGCACCCGCATCGTCGATGACATCGACCTGCCCGCCGCCGGTCGCAACGTCTATCTGTTCGAAGTGCGCGACGAACGCGGCCAGCTCATCAAGACCGAACGCGTCGAGACCGCCCGCCGGCTGTACGTGCAGGAAGTCATGTGCATGAGCACCCGGCCGGCCAACCATCTGGCCGACGTGACGCCCGTCACCGCGGAATTCGCGCTGCACGGCATCGACATGATCCAGCTGCCGCGCCTGCAATTCCGTGGCCGCTCGGCGGTGGACGCGGCGGACCACGTGGACTCGCAGCAGGCCATCATGGATGCCGTGCGCCGCGTGTACGCCACCTCGCCCGGCAAACAGCGCGAGCCCTACACGCTGGTGGTCTGCCACGTGGACAGGCTGGCGGCGCCCGGCACCAGCGGCGACATGCGCCTGCCCGTGCCCGCCGGACCGGGCGGCCGCGTGATGACGGTGCCCATCGTCAACGACGACCGCACGCTGGCCAGCCTCTGGTACGAGTTCGACGACAGCGACGACTGGCTCGTGCACGCCCGCTACATCTATACGGACGCGTCGGGCGCGGAAAGGTCCATTCCCATCCCGCGCCACCTGATGACGCCGCTGCGCGAAAGCTCGGGCGCCGTCTTCTCCGTAAGGGTCGACCTGACCCAGATCTCGTCCACGCCCCTGAATGGCGTGCTCAACATCCAGTTCAACACGGTGGCCGCCAGCTACGCGGGTCTGGCCATCACCGGCACCAACCTGCTCTTCGTGTCCACGCTGGATCCCTACGTCCCCAACTCGCAGGCCTACCTGACGGAAACGCTGGCCCACGAAATGGGCCACCTGCTCGGCATGGTGCCCAGCGGCCCCGATTGGCCCGGCCTGCGCGACGAAGACCCGTCGGCCGACGATTCCAAGCTGGATCCGCCGCAGCACTTCTACTACAACATGGGGGGACACTGCTACTTTGGCCTGCCCAACCGCAATGGCCAGTACAGCAGTGAGATCGGGCAATGCGTGATGTACGGCATCACCTGCGCCAACATCCACTTCTGCCCCAGTTGCAGCAAGGCCGTGCGCAAGGTGGACTGCTCGGAAGGCTGGACCTCATTCTGACGACGCCCCCCCTGATCCCCTTCGCTCTCTGACACGACATCGACATGCCCATCATGACTACCGACTGGATCGAGCCCGCCTCCTTTGCCACGGTGCCCACGCACTCGCAGCAGGAGCACGCCTGCATGCCGCCGCTGCAAGGCTACGACGCGCAGATGCGCATCGCCGCGCCCTCGCGCGTGAAGATCCGCGACGGCAACACCCTGACGATTCCCATCTGCGCGCGCGGCATCCTGCCCGTGATCGACAATCCGCAGCTGCCCCGCTTCGTGGCGAAGGATACGCAAACCGGCAAGGTCTACCGCGGCGTCGCGTTCAACTACGTGCGTCCCAAGCTGCCCAACGTCTCGGTGGACCCGCGGGAAGGCGGACCGCGCCCCCCGAAGATGGCCCTGCCGCCGGGCATGACCGTGGAAACGCGCTTCACCACCGACATGGCCGGCGTGCTGCACCTGCCGGCCACACCGGCCACGTATGAGGTCTACATCGAGGCCGAGGACGTGAAGTCGAACACGGTGACGATCGAGGTCGAAGACGGCAAGAAGTGAACGGCCCCCGTTCAGGGCCGCGCAGGCGTCATCTGCCGGATGTTCTGCTCGTTGCGCGCGGCCATCGCCTCCACCTTTTCAGCGTTCTGCATATCCTTGGCGCGCTGATCCATCTCGGCCTTCGCATCGGTCTTGCCGAACACATCCTTGTCGCGCACTCGGAAATACATCCGGGTGCTGGCCAGCAGATGGTCAGGCCAGCTGCTCAGCATCGCGTCATGCACCAGCCAGTCGAACAGCGTCATGACCTTGGGCGGCAACTGCGTCTTGCCGTCGCGCGCATCGCGCCAGGCGGTCAGCAGACGCTGCTGCATCGCGCGATCGGCCTTCATGTCGGCAAACGGGTCCGGCAGCGACTGAACATAATCGGCGTCGCCCGGCTTTTTGCCGAGGCGCATGTTTTCCATGGCGATCGTATCCTGCTCCCACCGTTCCATGGTGCGAAGCTGCTCGGGGTAGTTGCGTTCCATGTCCTGCCGCCGCTGCTCCGTCGCCGCATCCTGGCGCTCGGCTTCTTCCAAGCCCTTGTACTCTTCTTCCAGGCGTTCCCACAGCGGCAGGAAGCGCTGCGGCGGCGCTTCGCCGCGGCTGGCATTGGCGCGCTCGCGGCGCTCGTTGGCAAGTGCTTCCAGTTCCCGCGCACGCGCCGTGGTCTCGGGCTTGGCAAGCTCCTCGCGCGAAAGCATGCTCAAACGCCTGCGCTCTTCTGCGAGCTCCTGCTCCGGCGTGAAGAAATCCCGGTCCTTGATCCACGCTTCCGCGGGGTCCGACATCCCGGCGCGAAACACGGGGTCCTGATAACGCACTGCCAGCCAGCGCAGGAAAACTTCCATGTGCGGCGCGAAATCGCAGCCGGGTTCGTATTTGACGATCTCCCGGTAGGCGTCGACCAGTTCCTGGACGTGATAGGTCTGGCCTTCGTCTTCGATCGAGCCGGCCAGGCTCAGCATCCGATAGAGCACCGGATCCCGGGACGCCAGGCTTTCCATGCTGTACAACGCCGCGCCGTTAGCGAGAGCCAGGTTCATCATCTCGCGCAAAGGAACCCGCGATAGCGACGCGCGCGTGCCCAGCGAGCCCTCGGGGGCCACGCCCGTCACATCCCCGCTCGACCCCGGATAGAGGTACTGCAGGCCACGCGTCTTTTCCAGGGAATCCAGCCGCTGATTGCGGCGCAGTTCATGCGCCGCGGCAAAATGCACGGCCTTCTCGACGGCTGCGGGTATGGTCAGCGTGCGGTCCTTGTGCGTCTGTTTGATCAGGTCCGTGAACGGAATGACCTCAAGGAACCAGTTTTCTTCCATGATGGAAGCGACACTGTCGAACAGCCCGAGGAATCGGATGACGATCTTCGCGTCCGGCGCACCGTCTTTTCCTACGATGGCCAGGTCCGTGTCATGGCGGCGCTTGTACTTCTTGACGATATCGTTGACGAATTGCTTGGCAATGACCCCGCCGCGATCCGCGCCAAACACGCAGATCTCGATACGCACGACTTTTTCGGTACCCGCGTTGGCCTTCTGATAGGCTTCCTCGAACTGACGCCTGGCCGCGTCCAGGCGCGTGTCGACACCGGTTCCCATCAGTTCGGCGACGGCGGCATTGTCCCGAACGACCGGCACGCCTTCCAGCAACGTGGCTTTCGCAGCGTTCTTTCCTGCGGTCCAGGCAACCTTAAATGGGTTTTTCTTGAAATCCGACCAGAAGCCGCGAACGGTGGCCTTTGCGCGATTGCGGATTCGCTCTGGGTCCAGGGCATTCCAGATTCTTACCGTCTTCTCAGGAAGCGACTGGACGTCTTTGACGACGTCCTTGTAGGCCTTCACCATGGGGTGGAAGGACCCATCCCTGATGGATTGCTTGACAGCCGACTTTGCGCGCCCCGCGGCATCCACATCGGGCACTTCATCAAGACGCGTGATGTTCTTTGCCGCGTCCTGCGCGCTGGAGATCGCCTTGTCGGCCACTTTCCCGCCTGCAATCGTCAGCGCGCGAACCACGACGTCAGCCTTTGCGCTCTCGTTAAGCTCGACGCCAAGGCCGGAATAGTAGAACGGAAACCAGTGCTGCTTGTTCGGCCTGCTCTCATCGTCTTCGCTGAAGTGGGCCATCCAAAGCCGGCTCACGTTCGACAGGAACGTCGGATTCGCCTCATCGATATCCTTGTTCCGCCCGAAGCCATCGAAGAAGAATCCCATACGCAACGTGAGACCGCATTCGGTGCAGGAATCCTTGGGGTAGGCAGCCTCATTGGCCGCCATGGCCTTCAGAACTGAAGCGGGAGTCCTGTCGACGTCAGGAATCTGATCACTGGACATTCTTCTCTCCAGGAGGCGTGCCGGACGCCTTGATCTGCGCAATCTTTTCGCCCGGCAGGGAAAACACGGCGCGGCCGAAGTCACCCGGCTTGCGATTTGGATCTTTCAGGAGTTTTTCGATCTCGGCATGCTTGTCGAAATCCGAGGCCACGACGAAGTAGAGATACATGTAGCCGCGCATGTCCTCGGGGTCTTCAATGCGATACCTCGTCCAGGCCTGCCTGGTGACCTTCGCAAGAACATGCTTCAACTGGGTCGCGCTTTCGTATCCGGCCAAATCGGCGCCGTACTTCCCGTACAACCAACGCGTGGTTTCCACGATCGGAATCCTGACTTGTCCCGTCAGATTGCGACTCAGCGCGAGCTCCATGTGCTCGTCAGGATAGATGTGCAATTCCAGATAAAGCGTGCCGTCGCCATCGGGCACCTTGGTGGCGGGAAAATGCACCTGTGTTTCCTTCTTGAACATCAGATCGTCGAACTTGTCGTCCAACAGATGTTTGCGAAGCAACTCAGGGTCTCCTCCGCGCCACTTCACCGTAAAGTCGGTCCCTTTGAACGTGTAGCAGCAGGAAACCCGCCCCTCGCCGCCACCCGGCACCAACGTACTGGAACTGACCACATTGCCCGACTTGTCACTGAGCCGAACCGGCTCCAGATTCCAGGGCGTGTAGTTGTACGCGATGAAGCTGACGCCCTGGTACACGGGTTCGCCATTGCACCCCGCCAACAGGCCCAGCCAAAGCAATACCCCAATCAAACCCTTACGCATTCAGTGCTCCCGAGTTGTTCCGCCATACCCACTTCCGACATTCTTATCTCCACGTGGTGCCCCCCCCGCCTTCAACTGCGCGATCTTCTCTGCCGGCAAAGACATCACCGCGTCGCCAAATGCGCCAGGCTTTCGCGCCGCGTCCTTCAAGAGGGCCGCAATCTGCGCGTCCTTGTCGACGTTCGAGGCCACGATGAAATGGAGATACATGTACGCGCGCAAGTCCTGCGCGTCTTCAAGCCGATAATTTATCCACGCCTGTCTGGTGACCCTGGCGACGTCGTTGGCCAGATAATCTGCGCTCTCGTACCCCACAAGCTCGTCCCGGTATTTCCCATACAACCAGCGAGCGGTATCGACGATTGGAATTCTGACTTGCCCGCGCAACTTGCGGCTCAAGGCAAGTTCCATGTGTTCATCCGGATAGATGTGCAACTCCAGAATCAGCGTTCCATCCCCTTCGGGCACTTTCGTGGCGGGGAAGTGCACCATCGTTTCCTTCTTGAAGAGCACATCGTCGAACTTGTCATCAAACAGGTGTTTGCGAAGCAGGTCGGGATCGCCTCCGCTCCATTTCACGTTGAATTCCGTACCGGAAAACGTATAGCAGCAAGACACACTTCCCTCGCCGCCGCCTGATGGGAGCGTGCTGGAACTTGCCGCGCGACCCGATGCATCGCTGATGCGCACGGGCTCCAGGTTCCACGGTGTGTAGTTATACGTAATGAAGCTCACCCCTTGATAAGTGGGCTCTGCGTTGCAGCCAGTCAACAGGCCAAGCCAAAGCAGCATGCCGGCAAGTGCTTTACGCATCGCCGCGATCCCTCCCCGCCCGATGCACCGCATCCCACACCGCATCCGGCACCGCTTCCAGCGCTTTCGCCAGCCCGCCCTCTGCGCCAGGCCGATAGGCGCGCAGCCCATCGGCGATCAAGGGGTGCTCATCGAAGCGCGGCGAGATCGCCACGCCCCAGGCAACGTAGTCGAATGTGTCCTTATCCCCCGCCACGCCGTGCGCGCGGGCACGTTCCAACTGCTTCTGCACGCGGGGCACCAGCGTGTCCTGATCGGGATTGCCGGGCAGCATGTCTGGATAAAGCCGGCGCAACTGCACCGCCAGTTTGTCGGGGTAGTCCAGGTCGAACAGCATCTGGTGCTGTTCAGGCGAGAATCTTTCGATACCTTCCGGCCGTGCGGCGGGCAGCCTGCCCGCGCCAGGCAATTCAGCCAGCGTGCCATCGCGCAGCGCGTAGCGCAGCGTGACGAACGGCCCGGCGAATCGCGCGCGCTGCTCTGGCGTCCAGACCTGCAACACGCGCGCGAGGATGCGGCTGTCGTACCAATGCAGGAAGAACTCGCTGGCGTCGGGCAAGGCGTAGTCGCAGAACGGCCCGAAGTGCGCGATCAGCTTCTCCAGCGGCACGGCCGACGCGAAGCTCATCATCGCGTAGCGGCCGCCGGAACGTTCATGCAGGGCTTCCAGCACGCGCACCAGCACGGTGCTGAAGTCCCCATGGCGCGGCCCGCGCAGTACGCCTTGCGACGCGCCGTCCACTTCGATCAGCAGCGGCGCCACGTCGCCGTAGATGTCCAATCCGGTCTGCGCCCACACCGACCCGAAACTCAGGTCTTCGGTGGCCGTCAGCCGCGCCAGCAGGTCCGGATGGCCGCGGAAGTCGACGATCACATAGGCGCGCGCGGCCTCGCCATACGGGCCGCGGTGATGGGGCAATTCGGCGAACGTGGACAGCAGCGCGTCCTGCCAGGAATATTGCATCGCCGTCATGCCTTGTCGGTGATGGACTGCACGCTTTCCTGAGCGTCAAGAATGCAGGTCTTGCAGACGGTGAATTGCGGGAACGGATACGGCATCTGCGTCGGGCCGGCGAACTGCTTGTTGCCAGTCTTGACGTCGATGCGCCCCGGCGCCGTCACGGTGATGTTGCCGCCTTCGATCACGATGCTGGCGCCCGCCGCATTGGCGATGCGGATGCGCTGCGGCGACGCGTACTCGATGCCCGCGTTGGCGCTGACCATGCGCAGGTCCTGTTGCGCCTGCACCGTCAGCGTGTCGTGCTGAGAAATGACATCGACCTCGCCGGTGCCCGCGATCAGGTCCAGGCCGGATTCCGCGCCGCCTGTCTGCACGCCGGCCACGATGCCCAGCGCCTGGCCGGTATGCACACGCAGCGAACCGATGACGGCCAGGTTGTGGTCCTGTCCCGACGACCAATGCACGAGTTCGCCGGCCGCCACCTGGACGTTGCGCCCCGCCGCCTGCGTCAGCCCCGCGCGCCCCGCCATCAGCACCAGCGGATCGGTCAGGTGCGGCACCTTGCCGTCGACGACTTCGGTGTGCTTGGCCGACGCGTCGCCGGCCGCGCCGCCCACGGCCTCGCCCGCGACGGTGCCCGACACCGCGTGCGTCATGGCGGCCAGCGGCGCGCGTTCGCCGTCCAGCCGGCTCGCGCCCGCCGAGGCCGTGCCGCGCGCCGAGGCCAGCCGCACGCCCTGATGGGCGCCGATCACGCCGTCGAACGACTGCGCCATGATGTCAGCCTGCCCGGCCAGCGCCAGCGGCCCCGCCGAGTCGCCTGCGGGCTCGCTGCCGGCGGCGGTGTAGGTGGTCAGCAGCACGCCGCTCCCGCCGCGCACCGCGCCAAACGCGTCGGTACGCAGTTCCGCGCCCACGCCGCGCACGTTGCCGCGATAGTTACCGCTTTGGTGGATCAGATGGCCAAGATTCAATTCGCTGGCCGCCAGCGAGGATTTGATCTGCATGCGCAACTGGCCATCGCTGTCATCGAACACGATCTGGTTGTAGCCGTCGCCGCCGAATTCCTTGCTCTTGAAGCCGCTCAACGCGGCTGCGTTGCGGTGCTGGTTGTCGCCGCCCGCCGCGCCGTGCCACGCCGGCGCGTTGCCGCTGGCCAGGTTGGCTTGCGCGCTGGGCTTGCCGTCGATGGCCGCCGCGTACACCTCGGTGTTCATCGGCTCGCCCGCCTTGCCGCCGGGCGTGGACGGAATGCCGCCCTCGCCGCGCCCGTTGTAGAGCGCGCCCACGACCAGAGGCTGATCGATGTCTTCGTCCAGGAATCGCACCAGCACTTCCTGCCCGATGCGCGGCACGAAGCTCATGCCCATGCCCGCGCCTGCCTGGCGCTGCGCCACGCGTGCCCATCGGCTTTTCGCCAGGCCCTCGCCGTCGGTTTGCCAATGGAAGCGCACACGCACGTCGCCGCGCGCGTTGCGATGGATTTCGTCTTCACCGCTGGCCTCGGTCGCGCCGTCGGCGCTGGTGACAATGGCCGTATGGACGCCGACGGCGGACGGCGCCCCCGCCAGCCTGGCGCCGCGCGCCGCAGCGGGCAAGGCGCGCCACGGCCGGTCGCAGCGCACCGCGCAGAACCGGTTGGCGTAGCCGACCTCGTGCGCGCGCGCCATCACGGCCGCCTCGGGGCGCCCCACGCCGATATCGGCATCGCCGTGCACCGCATGGCCGTCGTCCTCGGCCTCGTCTTCAAAGCACAGGAAATCGTCCAGGGCACCCAGCCTGTCCGCCAGGCTGGCGTCGTTCTGTCCAGGAAGATTGTTCACCCCCGCGTGCTCCACGCGATCCAGTGCGAAGTTCGGCTCAAACCCGGCCTCGCCAGAAGGCCCCAGCGGCGACATCTGCTGCAACGTGAAACGCGTGCCCGAGCGGAAGGTGCGCACCGTGCCGCGGCCGACAAAGGTCTCTGCGCTGGCCTGCGCGGCCTGCATCAGCAGATTCGCTTGAAATTGGGCGTGCGCCTGGTTCAGCAACCCGCCGTGTCCCAGCGGCTCGAACCATTCCAGCGCCCGTTCGTCCCCGGCGTCATCGGCGGGACCGGCCAAGGCCTGCCCGGTGATGGCGTGCTTGCCGCTTTCATGCCAGGCCAGCACCGTCACTTTCTCCACGGTGCGGCGCATGCGGCGCGCGATGGCCTGCACGCCGTCGCGCGATTCGCTCGCATGAGCGCGCTGGAACCGCACGCCCGCACCCGCCGACTCCGCGTCTTCGGCCAGACTGCGGCTGTCGGCGAAGATCAGCACCGCGTGGCGCGACGGTGCGCTGTCGTCTTCGACCGTGGTCCAACCCAGGCCGGCTTCCGCGAGCAGGCGCGACAGAAAGGCGTAATCGGTTTCACGGTACTGCGTGGTGTAGGGCCGCGCCGGCAGGCCGGCCAGGTGATCTTCCACATCGGAAGCCACCTTGTAGGTGTAGCCCTCGTAGCTGTCCAGCACATGGCGCACGATGTCCAGCACCGGCTGGTTCTCGTAGATGCGGCTGTCGCGCCGCTGCGTGGCAAGCCACAGCCAGGGTGCGAGCGTCAGGCGATACCGGGCCATGCCCGCATTGCCGCCCAGCATCTCGGCGGCGCGCACCACGCCGCTGCGGCCGGCCTCGGTGCCGTCGGCGCGCGTGGTCCACAGCGTGGCGGGCCGCGACACCATGTCGTTCAGATCCAGCGCGGCATCTTCGGCCAGGGCCACCACGCGCATTTCGCTCAGCGTGGACAGGCCTTCGCGCGCGACCCAGCCTTCGACCTGCAGGGACGACATCGCGCCCTCGCCATAAAGCCGGAAAAGACGGGACTCGGCGCTGAAACTGCCGTTGCTAGCGTTGACAGCCATGGAAGAAAAACCTCATGGGAACGTGGGCGGCGCCGGCATCGTCGAGCCGGCAAGAATTCAAGGTTCGATATTGGCCTGCGGGGTCGGGCATTCCGGTGCGGTACCCCATTGACCCGCGCATACGCGCAGGCGGCATTGTTCGCCTGCGATGAAGCTCAAACGGCGGCATTCCTTCAACCGCTCGGATAACGGCGAACCCGGCATCTCGCGGATGAACACGCCGTCGGACTTGTAGACACGCGTGCCGGGCGGTGATGCAGGCGGCAACCCGTAGTCCATCAGCGCCGACAACAGCGCGGCATCCTTATCGGCGGTCTTGGCGCTTTTGCGCGGAGCGGCGGGCGCGGACTTCTCCGCGCGTGGCGCAGCAGCGCCCGACGCACCGTCGCGTTGCGCTAGCCGCTCCGCGGCCTGCCGCGTGGGACCCGGCGCCGCCGCGGTTGCGAGCGAAGACGTGGCGGCGGGCGCCGATGATGGCGTCATCGCCAGCATGGACAAGGGATTGGCCGGCTCGCCAAGCGGTTCCGGCTCGCCGCGGCCCAGGTCTGCGTCGCGCGCAGGCGGCGACTCATCAATGATCGTGGCGACGTCGGGTGTTTTTTCCAAAGTGCCGAGCGGGTTGCTGCCCGAATCCGGCGACGGCGACAGTGCGGCTTGCTGCGGGGTTGCTGGCGCGGGCACCGGCGCGTTTACAGACGCGTTCGCAAGCGCAGGCGCGGCGGCAGGCGCCTGCGCCGGTGCCCGCGCCATCATCGGCGCAGCGTCGTCCTCATGTGTCACCCAGACGATACCGCCCGCCAACAACAACAGCACCAGTAACAGCGTGGTCCAGCGCCGCGCGCGCGAACGTCGCGGCGTTGCCATGTGTTTGACCTCGGCTTCCGGCGCGCGTCCTTCCAATGCGGCCAGGATTCGCGGCGAGTCGGCCTCGCCACGCGCGGCAGTCGAGGTCATCAGCAGACTCGGCGCGGTCATCGTAGGGCGAGCTTGTTCTTTCTCTTCTGCCATGCGGGTTCCCGTGTCAGCAGGAGGCGTGTGCAGCCCCCCTGTAACCAAGCCCGCCGAGAATACCTGATCGCCCCCTTTCAGACACCGATTCTTGTTACGATTTCTAAGCCTCCGACGCGGTTTGCAACGCCGGATCGCTTGCCTCATGCGCGGATAAAACAAAAGATTACGCCTTCACATGAGGGACCTGCCTTGTTGCTGCTTCTGCCCCTGTATTTCTTGCTGGCGGTGGGCGTCTCCGCTCTCCTGTTTTTTCCCGCACTGCGCCAAGGCGCCGTGCGGGGGATGCGCGCCTGCGTAGCGGGCGTGGCACGGGGCGCGACGCGTGGCGCGAACCAGGCCGGCGGCGCCGTGGGCGGCACGGCCGGCGCGATAAGAAAAGGGTTCGGCGCCTCGTTCGAGTGGGTCGGAAGGTATCGGTGGCAGGTCGCGATCGGGCTGACAGTTGTATTGCTTCCGTCACTGTTTGCTTTCTTGATGCGACACAATCACACATTCGTTTACAGCGCCTCAACCAGCGGTCCGGACCGCCGAATCCAGGCATTGCTCGAGGGCGAAAGACTGGTTCCGCCCGCCGCCCTGCCCCCTGAAGCATTCACCACCCGCGAAGTCGAACAGGTGCGTCCGAAGCTGGGCGGCGCAAGCCGCAACTGGGATCTGCTGGATGCCGATTTCCGCCAGCGGCTGTTGCTGGCCTATCGCATCATGCGCGAACAGCACGGCTATGAAATGACCCTGATCGAGGGCTACCGCAGTCCCGAGCGGCAGGATGAACTGGCAGGCATGGGGTCGCACGTGACGAACGCCGGCGCCTTCCAGAGCTATCACCAGTTCGGTCTGGCCGCGGACAGCGCGTTCTATCGCGACGGCAAGATCGTGATTTCGGAAAAAGACCCCTGGGCCATGCGCGGCTATGAGCTGTTCGGCGAGACAGCCGAGCTCGTCGGCCTGACCTGGGGCGGACGCTGGAAGATGATGGACTTCGGCCACGTGGAGCTGCGCCGCCCCGGCGTCATGCAACGCGCACGGGAGGCCGCGAAACAATGATTCGCGTGCTGAAGAAAGGCGGGCTTGTCCTGGCCCTGTTCGCCGTGGTGTGGCTGGCCGTCATCATCTGGTGGCAGGAGTCGCGCACGCTGCCCACCGGCGTCGACATCGGGCTGTACCTGTTTGCGTTGCCGCTGGTCATCCTGGCCGCGATCTGGATCGGGGCGCGCATGGTGCGTGCTGCCCGCGCGCCCAAGGCGGCGCCCGCACAGGCGCAGACGGAAGCGCAATCCGACGCGCCGGCCCGGCCCGCTGCGCTACGGCTGATCGCGGCCGCCGCGCGCGCCGCGCCAGGCGAGAATGTCGCGGCGATCGCCGAAGCGCTGGCCGAGCAGAAGCGGCCCGAACTCGATGCGGAACTGAAGACGCCGCAGGGCTATCCGATTTTCGCCGCGCGCGTGGCCGGCATGGACGACATGGCGCTGTATGCCGCCGCGCGGGACCGGGGCGCGCCCGCTGACGCCTTGGCCGCCGCCACGTTGCGTGTGACGGCCATGCTGGCCGATGTCGCACAGGTGCTGACGCATGAGGCGCACGCGCGCGCAACCGAGTTGGACGTTCCCGCGCGCGAAGCGGACTGGCCCCGCCTGCACCTCGACGTGGTCGTGCCGGCGGCGTGGTCCGAAGCGGCGCGCCACCGCGCGCTCGCGGCAGTGCGGTCGGCTGCGGGGGCCTGGCCCGATGCGCGCATCCACACCACCGAACATCCCGCACGCGACGGCATGGCCACCGACCACCTGCTGCGCCAGATTGCCGCCGAGTCAGCTAGTGCCCGCGCCGAACCGCAATGGCGCATCGTGCTGGCCGGGGATGGTTATATCGACGCCGAGCAGGTCGCCCATTGGGACGGCCTGGCCACGTTGCTGACGCACGCCAATCCGCAGGGCCGTGTCCCGGGCGAAGCCGCCGCCGGCCTGCTGCTGGCGCCGCCCGATGCGCAGGCCGAATTCCACGTCACGCTGTCGCCGATGCTGCAACGGCAGAAATCAGCCGACGCGCGCGGCGCCCTGGCCGAAGCGCCGCTGGCGGACCTGGCGCGCGACCTGCTGCAAGCCGCCGCCGTGGAGCCCGGGGCCGTCGGCCACATCGTCAGCGATGGTGATCACCGCGGCGCCCGTCCGCTTGAGCCGCTGAACGTGGCATCGCAGGTGTTCGACCATCTGGATGCCGCAAAGGACTGCCAGGCCGTCGGCATGACTTGCGGCCACACGGGCGCGGCGGCGTCGCTGCTGACGCTGGCCGTGGCCTGCGAAACGTGCCTGCAATTCGACCAGCCCGTGCTGACCCTTACCCTGCAAGACCCCGCATTGCGCGCCGCCGCGCTGGTCTCACGACCGGCCGCCAGCGCCACCGCCTGACCCAAAACAAAAGCGAAAACCATGCGTAGCCCATCAGGATTGCTTTCTCGATTTTCCAGCGCCATGAGCGACGTGCGCTATTGGAGTGGACGCGTATTCGCCAACCCACGCACCTTCATGCTCATCGGCCTGATCGCGCTGATCGTCTTCCTGTTCCTGTTCGCCGACACGATGCAGATCGCCATGACCTGGGCCGGCGCGGCGCTGGGCGTGCTGCTGCTTCTGTGGCTCTGCGTCTATCTCTGGCGCCGGCGCCGCACGCGGCGGGCCAACCAGCAGTTGGGCGACATGCTGGAACAGCAGGTGCAGACGGGCGCGGCCGCCAGCCCTGCCGCCAACCGCAGCGAAATCGAGGCGCTGCGCACCCGGCTGACGCAGGCGGTCCGCACCATCAAGACCTCCAAGATCGGCCAGACCTCCGGCAACGAGGCGCTGTACGAACTGCCCTGGTACATCGTCATCGGCAACCCCGCGGCGGGCAAGAGCAGCGCCGTCATCAATTCGGGACTGCAGTTTCCGTTTGCCGACAAGAACGGCGCCGCCGTGCGCGGCGTGGGCGGCACCCGCAACTGCGACTGGTTCTTCACCACCGAAGGCATCCTGCTGGACACCGCCGGCCGCTACTCGGTGCACGAAGAAGACCGCAACGAGTGGATGAGCTTTCTGGACCTGCTCAAGCGCCATCGCCCCAAGGCGCCGATCAACGGCATCATCGTGGCGGCAAGCATCAGCGAGCTGACGGACGCGGGCCCCGAATTTGCCATCAACCTGGCCAAGAACCTGCGCCAGCGCGTGCAGGAACTGACCGACCGGCTGGAAGTGTTTGCGCCGGTCTATGTGATCTTCACGAAGGCTGACCTGATCGCGGGCTTTTCCGAATTCTTCGCCGATGCCGACGCGCGCGAGCGCGACCGCGTCTGGGGCGCGACGCTGCCGTACGGCGCGGACGAAAGCCGCGACGTGCTGACGCTGTTCGACGAGCGCTTCGATGAGCTGTATGAAGGCCTGAAGGAAATGGGCACGGCCCAGATCTCGCTGCGCCGCAATGCGGCCCTGCCGCCGGGGCTATTGACCTTCCCGCTGGAATTCGCGGGCATCAAGCCGGCGCTGCGCACCTTCCTGTCCACGCTGTTCGAGACGAACCCGTTCCAGTACAAGCCGGTGTTCCGCGGCTTCTACTTCACCAGCGCATTGCAGGAAGGCGCGTCGCGCAGCACCTCCACCGACAAGCTCGCGGCGCGCTTCGGCTTGCGGCCGGCCTCGCGCGAAGCGGCGCGCAGCGTGACGTCGCACAACGGATTCTTCCTGCGCGACCTGTTCTCCAACGTCATCTTTGCCGACAAGAAACTGGTGCGCCAGCACGCCAGCCCCAACAAGGTCCGCATGCGCTACCTGACCTTCTTCGGCCTGGTGCTGGCGCTGGGATTGGTGCTGGGCGGCTGGAGCTGGTCGTATCTGGGCAACCGGCAACTGGCGAGCAATGTGCAGGCGGATCTGGACAAGGTGGTGCGCCTGCAAAGCGAACGCACCGATCTGCAGAGCCGCCTGGAAGCCATGGAGATCCTGCAGGATCGCATCGAGCAGCTGGACCGCTATTCAACAAGCCGGCCGCTGTCGCTGGGGCTGGGTCTGTACCAGGGCGACGTGCTCAAGCAGCGCCTGCTGGCCGAGTACTACAACGGTCTGCGCCAGTTCATGCTGGTGCCGGTCAAGGCCAGCCTGGAAGACTATCTGGGCCGCGTGGACGTGTCGCAGGCGGCCGCGGGCGGCGCGCCGCGTACGGCGCCGCCGCAGGCTCAGCCGGTGAGCGCCAATGCCGGCAACACGCTGTTCCAGGACGCCTCGCCCACCAACGTCGACGACGCCTACAACGCGCTCAAGACGTACCTGATGATGGCGAACCGCGAACACGTGGATCCCACGCATCTGTCCGACCAGATCACCCGATTCTGGCGCGGATGGCTGGAAACCAACCGGGGCGCGATGCCGCGCGACCAGTTGATCCGCAGCGCTGAGCGCCTGATCTCGTTCTACGTGGCGCGAGCCGCCGATGCGGACTGGCCGCAGATTGAAACCAATCTGGCCATGGTGGAACGCACGCGCGGCAACCTGCGCAGCGTGATGCAGGGCATGCCGGCGCGCGAGCGCGCCTATGCCACGCTGAAGGCGCGCGCCGCCACGCGCTTCCCCGCGATGACCGTCGCCCGCATCATGGGCGAGGCCGATGCCGCGGTCGTGGCGGGCAGCTACGCCGTGCCGGGCACGTTCACGCGCGAGGCCTGGGAGCAATACATCGAGCCGGCCATCGGCGAAGCCGCGCGCCGCGAGGTGCAGACCAGCGACTGGGTGCTGGGCGTGAACGCGCGCGACGATCTCACGCTGGAAGGCAGCCCCGAGCAGATCCAGAAGAGCCTGGCCACGATGTACAAGACCGAGTACGCGCAGGAATGGCAGAAGATGCTGCGCGGGGTCACCATCAAGCCCTTCACCAGCTTCGATCAGGCGGTGCAAGGCATGAACCGCCTGGGCGATCCGCAGAACTCGCCGCTGGTCAAGCTCATCAACACCACGTACGAACAGACCTCGTGGGACAACCCGTCGCTGATCAACACCGGCATCACGCAGGCGCAGACGGGCGTCGTCGCCTGGTTCAAGCGCGTGATCCTGCGCCAGGGCCAGCCCAAGCCGGCCGAGGCGGCGCCCGGCGGCGAACAGATCCCGATGGGCCCGGTGGGCCGCGAATTCTCCGACGTGGCGCGCCTGGTGGTCCAACGCGACAACCAGTCGCTGCTGGGCAATTACATGAACGCCCTGTCCAAGATCCGGACGCGCTTCAACCTGATCAACAACCAGGGCGATCCCGGCCCGGGCGCCCTGCTGCTGATGCGCCAGACGCTGGAAGGCAAGGACTCCGAACTGGCGGACGCGCTCAAGCTGGTGGACGAGCAGATGCTTGCCGGTCTGACGCCGGCACAGCGCGAGACGCTGCGCCCGCTGCTGGTGCGGCCGCTGATCCAGGGCTACGCCGTTGCCATGCAGCCCGCGCAGACCGAGCTGAACAAGGTCTGGAACGCGCAGGTCTATCAGGGCTTCACGCAGAACCTGGCCGACAAGTATCCGTTCTCGACCAAGGCCGGCATCGAGGCCAGCAGCGAAGAGATCGCGCAGGTCTTCGGTCCGCAGGGCAGCATCGCCAAGTACGTCAATGAGACCTTGGGCCCGCTCACCGTGCGCCGCGGCGACATCCTCACGGCCCGCACGTGGGGCGACATGGGCATCGACCTGCAGCCGTCGTTCACCGCGAACTTCGCGCAATGGGTGGCGCCGCTGTCGGGCGGCGCGGCCGGATCAGGCGCGGCCAGCCAGCCGCAGACGCTGTTCCAGATCCAGCCCAAGCCCGCGGGCGGCGTCACCGAGTACACGATCGAGATCGATGGCCAGCAACTGCGCTACCGCAACACGCCGCCGCAATGGGTCAACTTCGTGTGGCCCAACGCGCAGGGCGCGCCCGGCGCGCGCATCACCGCCACCGCCTTTGACGGCACGGTGGTCGAGATCGTGAACGAGCCCGGCCGCTTCGGCCTGGAACGCCTGATCTCGGGCGCCCAGCGCAAGCCCAACCAGGACGGCAGCTTCGAGATGAGCTGGACCAAGTCCAACATCACCGTGCCAGTCCGCCTGCGCATCATCAGCAATACCCAGGCGGCCAGCGCAGGCGGCGCCGAGCCCGGCAGCCAGGGCCTGCGCAACCTGCGTCTGCCCGCCACGGTCGCGGGCTCCTCCCCTCAACCTTCCGTCGCCTCGACGGCTGCCGGAGTGCAGCAATGAGCAATCCGCAGTCCCCCATTTTCCGCACGGCCTACTTCGGCAAGATTCCGTCGCGTGGCGACTTCGTCAAGAACACGTCGCACCCGCAGCTGATGGCGACGCTGGACGCCTGGGTCGCCAACACCATGGAGATCCTGGCGCAGGATCCGCACTGGAAGACGCTGTACGACGAGGCGCAGCCGGTGCCCTTCGCGGTGCTGGGTTCGCGCGGCAAGCTGGCCATCGCGGGCCATCTGCAGCCCAGCCGCGACCTGTCCGGACGGCGCTTCCCGTTCATCAGCGCGACCTCGGTCGAGGTATCGCGCCCGCTGGACTTCATTGCGCGCAGTCCGCTGGCCTTCAGCCGGATGTGGAACCGCATGGGGGCTGCCGCGTCGCAGCTCATGCAGGAAGGCGACCCCGCCGATGCGTTGCAGACCCTGAACGGCCTGGAAGGCGAAATCCGCACCGCAGCCGACGACGGCTTTGACGCATTCATCGACCTGCAGACGCTCGAGCGTGTGGAAGCGATGCTGCGCAGCAACGGCCACGCCGCCAACATGCACGACATCGTGCTGGCGCTGGGCATCCTGCTCACGCCGGTCATGTCCAGCGGCTCGTCGCAGCTGGACACCGGACTGGCGCTGCCGCTGCCCGACGACCCGCTCTACATCAATCTGGTGGCAACGTACTGGATGACGCTGATCGCGCCCTTCCTGAACCGCGCCGACTTCGAGATCGCCATGTTCATCGGCCATATCGCGGGCAAGCACCGGCTGGTGGTGGGGTTTCGCGGCGCGTCACCGCAGACGCTGGCCACCCTGCTGTCGACGCCGCAGACGCTGTCGCAGCACTACATCATGCTGGACGCCGCCCCCTGGGTGCGCGACCACGTCAGCGCCAGCCACGGCCTGGCCAAGCTGTCGAGCTATCTGGATCAACAGCGGCTGTCCCTGCGCCAGGCGCTGGAGACCTACCGCGAAGTCTTCATCGGAGCCTAGGACATGCGCACACTCACTCTGGTCCTGGCCGCGGCCTGCTCCTGGGCGGCGCATGCCCAGGACGCGGCGACGGTCGTTCCCGCCAACGTCATCCCCCAACCCGGCCAGGTGGTCGCCAGCGGCGCGGTGCCTGACGAAGCCACCAAGGCCGACGTGCTGCAACGGCTGCAAAAGGTGTATGGCGTGGGCAATGTGATCGACCGCATCGACGTAGGCGGCGTCGTCGCCCCGCCGAACTGGTCGCAACACGTGGGCAAGCTGCTGGACAGTCCGCTCAAGCAGATCAACCGCGGACAGCTGGAAATCGACGGCACGCAGATCCGGCTCCGCGGCGAGGTGGACAACGAAGCCTCGCGCCAGCAGATCGCCAGCACCTTCGCCACCTCGCTCAATCCCACCTACAAGATCGTCAACGGCCTGCGCGTGTCGGCGGACAAGGACGAGCAGGACGTGCTGGACAACCTGCTCAGCAATCGCGTGGTGGAGTTCGAGACGGGCAGCACGCGCCTGACCGCACGCGGCCGAGAGCTGCTGGACCGGGTGGCCGATGCCGTGCCGAAGCTGCGTGCCGACAAGATCCAGATCATCGGTCACACCGACAGTTCAGGCAGCCGCAGCACCAACCTGGCGCTCAGCCAGGCGCGCGCGGACGCGGTGCGGGACTATCTGGTCGATAAGGGTTTGCCGGCATCGCGCTTTGAGGCGATGGGCGCCGGCCCGGATCAGCCGGTGGCCACGAACGCCACGCCCGAAGGCCGCGCCAAGAACCGCCGTATTGAGTTCCGCGCGGCGCGCTGAGGCCGCGCGCCGAGGGCCGCCTCAGCTGCCCTCGCCGGCCTTCTTGATGCCAAGCAGTTCTTCCAGGCCCGAGAGGGTCTCGTCGTTCTTGACCACCGTGCGCAGCCACAGGTGCAACGACATCTCGCCCCAGCTTGCGGCCTTGTCGGCCAGGTAGGCGACCGGACTGTGCGGCTCGGTGCGGCGAAAGAAATCGGCCACCTCGCGCAGTTGCGCCAGCGCCTGTTCGCGGCTCTGGATCGGACCGCGCACGGCGGCCGGCGGCGCGCCATGCGCGGGCGTATCGACTGCGGGAAAGTGATCGGCGGGGGGCAAGGTGGGCTCCACTCGAACGGGAACGGCGGGTGTGGACGCCGCGGGCGGCGGCGCGGCCGCCAGGTCGGCACGGACCAGCAGGCCCGCGTCGCGCGCAAAGCGGTGCACCAGTTCCGTGACATTGCGCAGCGACTCGCGCACACGGGAGAACGCCGGGCTTTCGTCGCCCAGCCGCTCGTCCAGCGTGCGCTCCAGTTGCGCCAGCGCCTGCGAGCAACCTTCGAGCTGCGTGTCCAGCTCGGAATAGAACGACGGCGGCGTATCGCGCCGCGCGGCATCGAAGCGGTCCAGCGTCAGCTTGCCGCGCGTCAATTCATTGGCGTTGTCCGGCGTACGCTTGACGGCATTGGCGAGTTGGCTCGCCGCCTCCCACAGCACCGCGCCGTAGCGCGCGCCATCGGCCTGGGTCAGCGGAATCTCGCCGATCAGCTGCTGCGATCGCGACAGCAGCCACGCCAGATTGCCCACGCGCTGCTGCACGTCGCCGTCTTCCGGCACGGGATGCAGCCCTTCCCAATAATCGCGGCACAGCCCGTCGATGAGCAGATAGCCGTCACGCAGCCCCGCAAACCCGCGCGTCTTGGCCCAGGCTTCCGCCAGCCATGACGCGATGCGGATGTCCTTGCTGCGCTCGCGCAGCACCGTGGAGCAGATGCGCGCCACCTCGGGCCAGTCGGCCTCTTTCAGGTCGATGACCCAATCGCCTTGGTCGAGTTGGGGATCGTCATGCCGGCGCGCCTCGCGGATCGCGTCGAACTCGGGCGAAAACACCAGGTCGACGCCGCAAGGCGCGTCGCCGGGGATCGGAAGCAACAGGGCGTTGATGTCGGTCATGGGCGCAGAGCATATGTAAGTAGGCGCAAATCATCCCACAACCGTTTACGCAGGACGTTCAAAGATGACACGTCCTATTACAAAGCGCGTCACGATGCTTCGCTATGATTTGCGCTCCGATCAAGGAGCACTCATGACGACGAAATCGATCCGCATGTTGCCCGACGGGCACTTCATCGCCGGCACCCCGCGCCGCGCGCCCGACGGCACCATCGTCGGTGGAGAAGGTCCGATCACCCGCGCCCCGGACGGCACCTACGTGGCCGGCACGCCGCAACGCGCCCCCGACGGCAGCTACAAAGGCGGCGGCGGTCCCGTGCGCATGGCGCCGGATGGCACCTTCGTGGTGGGCCCGGCACGGCTGGCGCCGGACGGCACGTATCTGTAAACCCATACCTGGCGCGCAACATGTCCCAACGCTCCGTCATCCGCAAGGGCGATAAAACGTCGCACGGCGGCGTCGTCGTGACCGGCGACGAAACCGTCGTCATCTTCGGGCAGCCGATGGCCCGCGTCGGCGATCGCGTCACCTGCCCCAAATGCGGCGACACCCACACCATCGTCGAAGGCGTGCAGAACGTCGGCTCGGACCGCCTCACCGCGCTGGAAGGCATGCGCACGTCGTGCGGCGCCACGCTGATCGCCAGCCAGCATTTCTATCAGTTGGAATACGGTTGAGCGACGGGCCTCGCGGCTGGCGCGAGGCCGAGCGCGTATTCAGGACGCGCGAAGGCGGGCCCCCGCATCGGGGACCCGCCAACGGCACGGCAGGACCGGCGTTCCGGCCTGCCGGATTGACGATTACTGCTGCCAGTTGTGCGTGCTGTACCGGTCGTTGTCGATGCGGTTCAAGACAGGCAGGCCGGTGCCCGAATCCTTCACCTGCATGTCGATGTAGGCCTGGAACACATCCGCGTCCAGCACACCGATGTCCGAGCGGCGCTCGGCCGGCACGTTGGCCAGCGTCGTGTAGCCGTCGCCGCCGGTGGCATTGAAGCTCAGCACGAACAGGCGATAGGTGCGCGCATTATCCAGCGGCAGCCACGTGCTGGTGGCCTGGTCCAGATACTGGAAGTTGCTGGCGCGGCTGCCCTTGGCGTTGGACGCGGTCACATCCCAACGCAGGCCGGCCGCGTAGGGGTAAGGACCGTCCTTGCCGCCCGGCTTGTACGTCGCGTCCAGGCCATCCTCGATCATGGACTTGACCTCGTTGGCGGTCAGATCCAGGCGCCACAGCATGTTGCCGAACGGCACGACGGCGATCACGTCGGCCGCCGTCACGGTGCCGTTCAGCGCGCGGCGCACACCGCCACCGCTTTGCAGGGTCATGTCGGCGCCGCCGTACTCGGCATTGGCTACGTCCAGATAGGCTTGCGCCACCAACTGCTGGATGTCGCCGCCGCGCAGGGCGACGTTGCCTTCGCTCTCGCAGGCGGGGCTGGCTGCATTGCTGGCGGGCGTGGGACCCGGAATGCGGCGGAAGCACAGTTCCAGCGGCACCTGCGCGACGTTGGTCTTGCTGAAGCTGTCGATCTTGGCCTTGAAAGGTTGCAGCACCGACAATGCGGCGGCGTCCGGCGTCTGTTCGCGCAGGAAGCCGCTGGCCGCGACCCCGGCCTTGAAGGCGGCGCGATCGGCATCGGAGGCCGCAACCAGGGCGCTGCCCGACTTGACGCGGTAGTCGGTGTCGATCAGCACGTGCGGCGTGCCGGCGCAGTTCGTCACGTCGCCGTTGGCGTCGAAGCTGACCTTCAGTTCACCCACGACTTGCGAGTATTCCCAAGCCTGCACCAGGCAGACGGGCTTGCCGTCCTTGTCGGCCAGACGGGTCGGATAGGCGCCGCCCGGCGTGCCCACGGCCATCGTCTTCATCGCGTCCGGACCCAGCAGCGTGTGCGAGTCGCCGCCCACCACCACGTCCACGCCGCTCAGCTTGGCAATCACTTCCTTGTCATAGCCGTAGCCGATGTGGCTCAGCAGGATCACTTTGTTGACGCCATTGGCGCGCAGGGCGTCGATCTGCGCCTGCGCGGCCACGGTTTCGTCGGTGAACGTCGTGTCCGCGTTGGGGCTCGACGATTCCTTGGTCTTGCTGGCGATCGTCAGGCCGACGATGCCGATCTTCTGGGCATCGCGTTCCACCACGATGGCGGGCTTGATCAGGTCGGTGCCCTTGAGCGGCGAGCTCGCGCCGAAGTTGACGTTCGCGCTCAGGACCGGCGTCTGGCAGGCGCCGGCGTGCAGGAAGTCGACAAAGCGCTTCAGGCCATCGTCGCCCTTGTCGAACTCGTGGTTGCCCACGGCCATGGCGTCAAAGCAGACCGTGTTCATCAGCGCGGCATCGGCCTCGCCCGGCTCGCCGGCGCGGTTGAAGTACAGCGTGCCGGTCTGCGCGTCGCCCGCGTGCAGCTTCAGCACGTTCGGAGAATTCGCGGCCAACTGGTCGATGGCGGCCTTCACGCGCGGCATGCCGGCGGCGGACACGGTCACTTCGGTGTCAGCGCCCGCCGCGTTCTTCAGGGTCAGCGTCCGGTCCTTGCCGTCCAGCGTGGAGTGATGGTCATTGATGTGGAGGATCGTCAGCTCAAGCGGACGCGCCTGCACGGGAGGTTCGGTAACGGGCGGCGTTTCGGGGTCGCTGCTGTTGTCGTTGTCGTTGTCGCCGCCGCAGCCGGCAAGCAGCGCCATTGCGCTCATCATTGCGCAGGCCAGCGCATTCCGATTCCAGTGCTTCATGTTCCTTTTTCCCGTGGAGGCTATTCGAGGCCCGCATTCTGTTTGCCGCGTATGACGCAACGATGAATGCGAGCTGAAAACCTTCCGCGCAAGAAAATGGTCGATTTTTCGCGTCCGGACATGCTTTTGACGCGTAGCTGGTGTAACGGGAGTGGCTTTTCGAGAGCATGATTGCGTCGCCTCCGGCCGGCCATGCGCGCATCAGAAAACACATCCCGCACTGGAAAAACGAAGGTTCGTGCGATAAATTCATACGTCGGAATAATCCGTTACAGATTCATCTTCCGAAACTTTTCAGGCAAGTCACACTTCGAAAACTGGTTCTTCCACCGGCGCTTCCGGCAATGTGGCGCCGGTTTCGCTGTAAGGCGTAACAGACCCCTTTGATGGGCGACACCATCGCTGCGTTACCCGCAATGGCGGCGCAGCAAGGTGGTGGACAGTTCCGCGGCTTGCCCGCGCAACGCCGGGGGAACCAGACAGCGCAGCACAAGGAGAAACAGAAAGGAGGCTGTAGATGAAATGCCCCCCACCTTTGCCGACTGAAACCGAGAGGCTGCGCGCCCTGTCGGAATACGGACTGGATCCGCAGCGTCCGCTGCCCAGCCTGGACCCGGTCGTGCGCATTGCATCGCGCATGTTCAACATGCCGGTGTCGGCCATCAACATGGTCGGCAGCGAGCATGTGTTTTTCGCGGCCAGCATCGGCGTCGGCGACACCGACATGCGCCGTGACGTCTCTTTCTGCGCCCATGCGGTCTTGCAGGACGACGTCATGGTCGTGCCAGATGCGCGCCTGGACGAACGCTTCCACGACAATCCGCTCGTCGCGGGCCCTGCCGGCATCCGGTTCTATGCCGGCGTTTCCCTGAATTCACCGGACGGCCATCCGCTCGGCGCGCTGTGCGTCATCGACACGGAACCGCACGCCGATTTCAGCGAGGACGACAAGGAACGGCTGCGCGAACTGGCCCGCATGGCGGCCGACCGGCTGGAGTTGCGGCGTGTCGAAGTCAGCGCCGAACGCGCCCGCGCGCGGGCCGAACTGCCTGCGGGCGCACAGAGGACGAAGCGCAGCCCCACCCCACGGCCCGGGGCGGCCCACCCCCACACGCGCCATGACGACGACGCGCGCAAACTCACCAGTTTCGATCCCCTGACGGGCCTTGCGAACCGCGGGGTGTTCTACCGGCGCGTGGAGGAAGTGCTGGCGCATCCGTGTGCCGCCGCCATCCTGATGCTGGATCTGGACGGTTTCAAGGACATCAACGACACGATGGGCCATGCCGTGGGCGACGCGATCCTGCGGGAACTCGCGGCGCGCCTGGACGGCATCGCGGGTCCGTGCGACACGGTGGCCCGCCTGGGCAGCGACGAATTCGCCATTCTGCAGCACGAAGTCGGCGACCTGAAACAGGCAATGGAACTGGCGCAACAGGCGCTGGCGCGCTTTGCCGATCCCATTTCGGTCCAGGGGCAAGAGCTGCGCCTGACGGCGAGCTGCGGCGTGGCTCTGGCCCCGCTGCATGCGCACGAAGCGCTGGAACTGGTGGGCAACGCCGATCTCGCCTTGGTCAAAGCCAAGGCGGTCGGCCGCGGCCGCATTTCTGTCTTCGCCCCCAACCTGCGCCTGGAGGCCGTGGCGCGGCGCCTCTACGGCATGGAGCTGCACCGCGCGGTCGCCAAAGGCGAATTCCAGCTCTTCTATCAGCCGCAGATCAATCTGGCGACGGGCGCACTGACGGGCGCCGAGGCGCTGCTGCGGTGGCGCCATCCCCAACTGGGTCTGCTGGCGCCGGGCGTCTTCCTGCCGTCGCTGGAAGGCGGGCCCTTGGCGGGCACGGTCGGGTCATGGGTGCTGAATGAAGCGTGCAGTCAGGCCGCGTTCTGGCGACGCAGCGGCCTGCACGACTTTCGCATCGCAGTGAACCTTTTTGGCGTGCAATTCCGCGAGGGCGACCTGGCGGCCGAAGTCGCGCAAACCCTCGCCCGGCACGGCCTGCCGGCCGAGGCGCTGGAACTGGAGATCACCGAGAACATCGTGCTGAACAGCGACGACACGGTCTTGGAAACGCTGCAGCGCCTGCGCGCCCAAGGCGTAGGCATTTCATTCGACGACTTCGGCACGGGGTATGCCTCGCTGAGCCTTTTAAAGACCCATCCGATCACGCGCATCAAGATCGATCGATCGTTCGTGAGCGGGATACTGGAGTCGAACCAGGACGCCACGGTAGTCCGGGCCATTCTGGATGTGGCGCGCAGCTTTGACCTGAACACCATCGCCGAAGGCATCGAAACGGATGCGCAACGCGAACGGCTGCAGGCCGAGCATTGCGAAGAGGGTCAGGGGTATCTGTTCGGAAAGCCGATGGCGGCGCAGCAGTTTGCGCAGACGTTCGGGATCGAGACGGCGCTGCGGATCATGGCTTGAAAGCCGTCGCGGCGTTACTCCCTTTCCCAGACCAGATTTTCATTGGACAGCGTGTCCTCGCCATCCCAGCGGTACGCCACCAGCGGACCGCCGGCTGCGGCCGACCAGTCCAGGCAGGCGAGCTTCCCGCTCTCGATCTTGGGCTTCCCCTTGAACCAATGGTGGCCGATGAACACGGGCGCGCCGGTGATGGGCGTCCGGTTGAAGCCCTCGGGCAATGCCAAGCCGCGGATCTGCTCTTCCTGGCCGGCCGGCACCAAAGCGACCTCATGCAAGGCACCGGCCCAATCGCGCCAATTGGCAAGGCGCACGTGGTGATGGCGGTGCCCCTCCTTGTCCTCGATGAAGCGGCCGTCAGGCAATGCCAATTCCATTCCCGACGTGAGCAGCTTCCTGGCTTGCTCCAGATCCGAGCCCTTTTGATGCGTGGCCACCAGCATGGCGTCATCCAATGACTTGCCAGCCACCCAGCCCGCTTCGGTCAACGCTTTGACGGCACGGTCGTCCCAGCATGCATGCGCAACGCGGATGCCGCCCAAGTCCATGCAGGGCGGCAATTGGCGAAACCAGGCAACCCAGGCGGCATGCTCGGGGCTGCCTTCGCCTATCTGATCGATGAAGGCGCCGTGCTGCTTGCGGTTCTTCCGGCACGTCGCCGAGTCGCCGCGATTGGGCCGCAGGAATTCGCCGGGGTGGTGAGGGTCTTCGACGGCGTAGCCGATGGCGTTGAACTCGTGGTTGCCCATGATGCACAAGGCCTGCCCGTCATCCATCATGGCGCGGACGATTTCCAGGACACGCCGCTGCCCCGCGCCGCGATCCACCAGATCGCCCAGGAATATTGCCTGCCGGCCTTGGGGGGCTTTGTAGCCTTTGCCCGCCGGCACATAGCCGAGACAACGCAGCAGCCCCTCGAGCTTCAGGTCTTCACCGGGGATGTCGCCAATGATGTCGTACATGCGTCTCCCTTCCTGCAATCCCCTTGCCGACTTGCGAGATGCGGCTCGCAAGCTGAGGAGATGAAACCGGAGTACGTTAGCATTGCGGCCAAAATTCCCACAAAGCAAAAAGCCCACCGTTTCCGGTGGGCTTAGCGCTGGGGTACTGCTGGGGTTACTGCTGCAGTTACTACTAGAAGTACCGCCAAAGAATTCTGGTGGGCTGTGAGTGGCTCGAACACTCGACCTACGGATTAAGAGTCCGCTGCTCTACCAACTGAGCTAACAGCCCTGCAAGTCACTCACTTTGATCTGCTGCTGCGTTGCCGCTGTAGCGTTTCGTTATGTGTGTGCTGCGAAGAAGAAAGATTATATGGGGCTTTTTTTGTTTGTGCAAGTCGGGTGGCGAAAAAGTTTTGAAGGCATCCACTTTTAGGCCGCGTACCCGCCATCGACGGCCAAGCTCGCGCCCGTGACATAGCGGCCTTCCGGTCCTGCCAAGAATGCGACCATCCCCGCAATGTCACGCGCTTCCCCGTAGTGCGGCAAGGACAGCACGGCAACCAGATCAGCCGCGCGGTCTCCATCGGCCGGGTTCATATCCGTGTCGATAGGACCCGGGTGTACGACGTTCACCGTGATACCGCGCGGCCCCAGATCGCGCGCCAGGCCTTGCGTCAGTCCGACCAACGCGGACTTGCTGGCGGCATACAGCGCAACGCCCGCGCGCCCGGCGCGGGAGGCCAGGCAACTGCCGATGTTGATGATGCGGCCGCCATCCGGCATCGAGCCCTGCGCCGTCTGGATGGCGACGAAAGGCGCGCGCACGTTGATGTCCATCGTCCGCTTGTAGTCGTCCAGGCTGGTGTCCGCGACATGCCCGGCCAGAAAAATGCCGGCGTTGTTGACCAGCACGTCGACAGGACCAAGTTCACGGATCGCGTCTTCGACGGCGCGCTTGACCGCGGCGGCGTCCGCGGAATCGGCCTGGATGGCTATCGCGCGTCGGCCCTGCGCCGTCAGCTCCTGCGCCAGCGCCCGGGCAGGCTCGGCGGACGATGCGCTGACATAGGTGAAGGCGACATCCGCGCCGTCAGCGGCGAGGCGTCGAACAATGGCGGCGCCGATGCCTCGGCTGCCGCCCGTGACGAACGCCACTTTTCCGTTCAAGTTCTGCATGGGAAACCTCGTTTTGTAGTGATCGGTACAAATATCATCGCCGCGCCATTACGGCACGGTCAACAATTTTTTATCGATCAACACAAAATACGCGACGCGAGTAAAATCGCGGGCATGGCTGAACGTGGGCGCCCGCGGAACTTCGACCGTGCCCAGGCCTTGCAAAAGGCCATGGAAGTTTTTTGGTCGAAGGGATATGAAGGGGCATCGCTGACCGATCTGACGGAAGCGATGGGCATCAACTCGCCCAGCCTCTACGGCGCCTTTGGTTCCAAGGAAGGCCTCTTCCGCGAAGCCGTCGAGCTCTACCGCGAGACCGAGGGCGGCTCGGCGCGACGCGCGCTGCTGGCGGCGCCGACGGCGCGCGACGCGGTGCAGGCCATGCTGCTGGCATCGGCCGAACGTTTCACCGCTCCTGGCCTGCCGCCTGGCTGCATGATCGTGCTGGGCGCACCGGCTGGATGCGACAACCAGCCCGGCGTGGGGAATTTCCTGGGAGACAACCGGCGCGAGATGCAAAGCCGCATCCTCGCCCGTCTGAACGCAGGCGCCGCGCAAGGCGAATTGCCCGCCGGCGCGGACTTGAAGGGGCTGGCCGCGTTCTACACGACGGTGCTGCATGGCATGTCCATCCAGGCGCGCGACGGCGCCAGCCGCAAGACCTTGCAGGCGGTGGCCCGGCAGGCGATGCGCGCGTGGGACGCCCTGATCTGCGACGCCCCGCCGCCGTCCGGCGTGCCACCGGGCCGCGCCCGCAACTGACGGATGCCGTCATGTTCCGCGTCGACCTGCGGCGTCTCATCCTGTGGATCAGCCTGCTGTCGGTCGTCGTGGTGCTTGCGGGCGGCCTGCATGCCAGCTATCTGGTGCAACGCGATCTGCTGCTGCGCAATGCCATGGACACGAACCGCATCTATGCGTCCAAGCTGGCGCTGACCACCGATGCGCTGCTGAACGACATTCGCCGTTATCTCGCCTACAGCGCCGACGAGCTGGCCGGCATGGAAAGCCGTCCCGAAAGCATGGCCGAGGAAACGCGGCGGCAGGAGCAGCAGCTGGGGCTTTTCAATTCCAGCTTTGTCTCATCACCTCAAGGCAAGGTGCTGGCGGTGTCGCCGTCGTATCCGCAATTGCTGGGACATCAGTTGGTCAGCGACGCGGTCAAGCAGGCGCTCGCCGCCCGGCAGCCGACGATCAGCGAGCCGTTTCAGGCCAGCAACGGCCGCTGGCAGATCCTTTACACCCAGCCGATTTTTTCCCGCGATTTCCGCTATCTCGGCTTCATCGCCGGCTCGCTTTACCTGCACGAAGACAACGTGCTGGATCGTCTGCTGGACCAGCATTTCTACCGCGACGATTCCTTTCTCTACGTCATCGACCGCAAGGGCACGCTGATCTATCACCCCAACAGCGCGCAGCTTGGCAAGCCGGCCCCCGACAACGAAGCCTTTGCCTCGGCGCGGCGTGGCGAGACCGGGGAGCGGCGCTTCATCGACAACGAAGGCCGCGACATGCTGGCCGGGTTTGCGCCCGTGCCCAGCACCGGCTGGAGCATCATCGCGCAGCGGCCGGTGGACAGCACGCTTGCCCCGCTTTCGGACCTGTTGATGGCCACCGCCCGCAACACCCTGCCCTTGCTGCTGCTATCGGTGGCGCTGATCTGGCTGTTGTCGCGCTGGATCGCACGCCCATTGGGGCAGATGGCCAGCATTGCCAAGCGCATGCAGGACCCCGATTCCGCGGACCGTATCCGTGCCGTGCGCTCGTGGTATTTCGAAGCCGCGCAATTGCGGCGCGCGCTGCTGATGGGACTGGCGTCGTTTCATCACAAGCTCAGCGACCTGCGCCGCGAAAACACGACCGACACGCTGACCGGGTTGCTGAACCGCCGCGGCATGGATGAGGCGCTGGCGCTGCTGGGCGCCGAAGGCACGCCGGTCGCCATCGTGGCGATCGACATCGATCACTTCAAGCGCATCAATGATCGTTATGGCCACGCGGCGGGCGATCAGGCCTTGCAGGCGCTGGCCGGCGTGATGCGCGAGGGATCGCGCAGCGGTGATGTGCTGACGCGGCCGGGCGGCGAAGAATTCGTGATGCTGCTGCCGGGCGCCAGCATGGCGGCGGCCATCGCGATTGCGCAGCGGCTGCGCGCGCGGTTGGCGACGCCGGCGGCGACGCCGCTACCCGCCCCCCTCACCATCTCGGCCGGCGTAGCGCATTATCCGGAACAAGGCGCGACCCTCGAGGCGGTATTCGAGCGCGCCGACCAGGCGCTCTACTACGCCAAGAACCATGGCCGCAATGTGGTGTGCGCGGCCGACGAAGCCGCGCCGGATGGCTTTCGACTGATGCCCGGGGGCTGACCGTCACGCGCCGTGGCGGGACGGGGACGTCTGCGGTCACGCCGGCCCGCATATTCCTGTCACCTGGGCGGAGCCGGCGCATTTGCCGGCACGCGCCCGCTTACTTCTTGGCCGGCGCCGGCGCCTTCGGCGGCTTGCGCATCTGCTCCAGCAGCGGGCCGCACGCATTCTCGTCGTTGGCGCTGGGCGCGATCAGCGCCAGCAGCCCGGCCGCCGGCGTCAACAGCACGCCAAGCGCCACCATGCCCGCGCCGCGCGCCGCCAGCGGGGCGACATGCACGCCCACATCGGGCGATCCGAACGTCCCGCGCACATACAACGGCGAGCGCAGCGAGAAGATGCGGAAGCCCTTGCTGTCGGGATCGATATCCAGGTCCATGGTCTCGTCCTTGAAGTTGGCCGAGCCGGTGATGGTGATCAGCGCGTTGTCCGTGTCGAAAACGAAGATGCGCGGCGTCATCACGCCGTTCTTCAATTCCAGGTCCGCCGCGCCGCAGTTGATCTTCACTTCGTCGTCGCCGAACAGCTTGGAGACCACGTAATTGGCAACGTTCAGCCCGGCAAGCTCCATGAGGCTGCGGCTGATCACGCCGTCGTTGACCAGCATCTTGACGTCGCCATTCGCCGAGCCCAGCAACGCCGCCACGGAGTTGCCGGTGCCGCTGATCGCGAGGTCGCCGTTCAGCTCGCCCAGCGTCTTCTGCATGGCTTCCGCCGACGGAAAGAGTTGCTTGAGCTGCAGGCGGCGCGCTTGCATGTCGATACGGCCGGTGAGCGGCGCGCGCGAGCCGTCCAGGCGCGCAGTGGCGTTCATGGTGCCGCCCGCCATGCCGAAGCGCAGCGGATCCAGCGTGAGTTTGCCGTCCTGCAGGATGACATGCACCGACAGCTTGGACAGCGGCAGCTTGCTGTCATGGACGATCCGGGCGGCGTCCAGCGAGACATCCGCGTCCATGTCGCGCCAGCGGTCCGTACGGAACTCTTGCGTGGGCAGGACCTTGCCGCCCTTGGGCTTGGCGGGCGCGTCCTTGGATTTATCCACGGCCGACTTCGGCCCGCCGCCCGACTGCACGCCGATCAGCGGACCCAGGTCGGCCATTTGCAGGAGCTTGGACGACAGCTTGCCGGTCAGCTTGGGCCTGGGCGCGCCCAGCGCAAATGTGATGTCGCCGTGCAAGTCGCTGTCGCCGACCTTGCCGTTGAAGTTCTTGTAGTCGAACACCGCGCCGCCGGGATTCTGCAGCTTGGCCACCAGATGGCCGTCGGTGCTGTAGGGCGGCGTGTCGGGCAGCGTCACGCCGGTCAACGGATAAAGCTGCGCCATGGACGAGCCGGACAGTTTCAGGTGCAGATCCAGCGCGCCCAGATTCACAGGATCGGTCAGCGTGCCCGCGACCGATGCGCGCGTGCCGCCGATGGACACATCGGCCTGCAAGGGGAAAGGCTGCTTGGGGTCCTTCATGGCCAGCATGCCGCCAACCTTGCCCTCGCCCTTGGTGGCCAGCCCCTTGTACTTGCCGTCGACCTTCCAGCCGAACACGTAATCGCGCGGCGCCGGGGCCGTGCCGTCCTCGGGCACAAACGACTTACCTGTCACGTCCGCAAACGGCACAGGCTTGCCCAGCGGATCGACCAGCACCGTCAGGTCGGCCTTGAGCATTTCGTCGGCATAGCCGACGCGGCCTTTGTCGAATCCGATCTCGTTGATGTCCAGCACCCAGGGCGAGGGCTCGCCCGATTCCGGCAGGGTGAAGACCCAATTGGCGCGGCCGTCGGCCAGCCGTTCCAGGTCGGCGGCCGGCTCCGTCAATTGAATGTGCCGGATAACGACGTGCTGAGCCAGCAGCGGCAAGGGCGACAGGCTGAATTCCGCGCGCTTGAGCGTGGCGAAATGCGGCGCCTTGCCCCACTCCGTGTTCGCGATCGTGATGTCGTTGGCGACCACGCGCGGCCAGGGCACCCAGGACCGCAAGCCGCTTTCGCCGGGCTCGCGCTGCCATCGCACGCTCAGGTCGCCGTTGATTGCAAAGGGGCGCCCCATGGCGGCGGTGGCCCGTTCGTTGATCATGGGCTTGGCGCGGTTCCAGTCGAACGTGGCGATCACGATGATCAATACCGCCACCAGCAGGGCAATGCCCCCTACAATCCCGATCGCTATTTTTCTTGTGCGCGTCATGGTTACTATCCTTGGCTTGGCTGCCGGCCGCACACCGCTGGCCGGACTTGCTACCCCAGGGTATCGCGGCCTGTTGCGGCGGTCGGACGGAACGACGCCATAATGTGTGCGGATTTTTCCGGGCGGTCGCGCCGGGCAGGCATGTCAACGGCACGAACGTCCGCGGCGTTGCGCAGCAAGTGCTGTGCCCGGGCGCCGGCGCCGCCGTTACAAACAGAGACCACTAGGGCGTGCGAAGAACTGCCTTATCAGACGCCCTTACAGAATTTTTGACGCCGGCGCGGTTCCAATGCCAAATGACCGATTCCGCCCGCGCCGGGTGGTGAAGCAGGACAACCTGGAGGCCCGATGCGGCATTCAACCTTGATTTTCGTGTTGGCGGCGTTCGCGCTGCTGACGCTCAGCCGTCTGGCGCTTGCGCTCTGGCAATGGCAGCGCGTGCGCAATGCCGGCGGTCTCGCGCCCTTGCTGCTGCGGGGACTGCGCATCGACGCGCATCAGATTGCGGTGCTGGCGGCGCTGCCGGCCGTCCTGTCGCCGCTTTTCGGTCACATTCCCTTGGCGGCAAACCTGGCCGCCGGCTGGTATCTGGTGGCGTTCGTGCTGCTGGCGTTCCTGGAAGTGGCGACGCCGCCCTTCATCATCGAATACGACTCCCGCCCCAACCGCCTGTTTGTCGAATACCTGAAGCATCCGCGCGAGGTTTCCGGAATGCTGTGGCGCGGTTACAAGGGCGCGCTGCTGGGCGGGCTGGGCGCGCTGGCGCTCATCGGCTGGGCCGCCTGGACCTTGCTGGGCCACGCGCGTCCCGACGCGCCTTTGACGTGGTGGCAGATGCCGCTTGCCAGCGTGGCGATCCTGGCCGTGGTGATCCTGGCCATCCGCGGCACGCTGAGCCACCGTCCGATCAACCCGTCTTCGGTGGCCTATAGCTCCGACGGGATGCTCAATACCCTGGCATTGAACTCGCTGTACAACGTGTTCTACGCGGTCTACAGCATGAAGAACGAAAAGTCGGCCTCCGCCGTGTATGGCGGCATGGACGACGACAAGATGCACGCCCTGGTGCTGGCGCAGTCCGGACTGCCGTATCCGCCGCCGAACCCCGATTACCCCAGCCTGCACCGCCAGCCGGCCACCCGCAAGACGCATCGCCCGCTCAACCTGGTCATCATTCTTGAAGAAAGCCTGGGCGCGCAGTACAGCGCAGCGCTGGGCGGCGCCAACCTGACGCCGGAACTGGATGCGCTGGCGCGCGACGCCTGGTCCTTCACGCGCGCCTACGCCACCGGCACCCGTTCGGTGCGCGGCCTGGAAGCCGTGACCACCGGCTTTCTTCCCACCCCCGCGCAGGCGGTGCTGAAGCTGCCGCGCTCGCAGCGCGGGTTCTTCTCGCTGGCGGATCTGCTGGGACGCCACGGTTATCACTCGCGCTTCATCTATGGCGGCGAGTCGCACTTCGACAACATGAAGGGCTTCTTCCTGGGCAACGGTTTCAAGCAGATTGTCGACCGGGCCGATTTTGTCGACCCGGCATTCGTCGGCACCTGGGGGGCCTCGGACGAGGACATGTTCAACCAGCTGGACCGCCTGCTGCGCGAAGACGCCGACCTGCCGACCTTCACGCTGGCTTTCAGCGTGTCTAACCACACGCCGTGGGAGTATCCGGCGGGCCGCATCGAGACCGACGGCAATCCCGCCACGGTCGAGAACACGGTGCGCTATGCCGACTGGGCGCTGGGCCGGTTCTTTGAAAAGGCCAAGGCGTCGCCGTATTGGGAGAACACCGTCTTCCTGGTGGCGGCGGACCACGATTCGCGGGTGTTTGGCGCCAGCCTGGTGCCGGTGCGCCACTTTCATATCCCGGCCGTGATCCTGGGCGCCGGCATCGAGGCGCGGCGCGACGACCGCCTGGTCAGCCAGATCGACCTGCCGCCGACGCTGCTGTCGCTGATCGGCGTGGATACCGAGCATCCGATGATCGGGCACGACCTCACGCGCAGCACGCCGGGACGCGCGATCATGCAGTACGACAGCACCTACGGCTATCTGAAGGGCGACGACCTGCTGGTGCTGGCGCCCAACAAGACGGCGGTGCAATACCGCTACACCGCGCCCGAGGACTACGCCCCCGCGCCGCTGAACCCCGAACTGGCGACCGAGGCGCTGGCGCACGCGTTGTGGCCAAGCTGGGCTTACCGCGAGGGGCGTTACAGCCTGCCGGGGCAGGCGCCGGAACAGACCGGGCAGGAGAACGGCCGCGCAGCCTGACGCGGGCCGTTCAGTACAAGGCGTCAGCCGGCTGGCCGCACGGGCGGACGCACGATTGGCCGCACAAACGCCTTGCGCTTTTTCTCGATGATCGCGTGGCAATGGCAGCCCGGGCTGTGGTCGTTGACCATGCCGACGGACTGCATGAAGGCGTAGACCGTGGTGGGCCCCACGAATTTCCAGCCCAGCTTCTTGAGCGCCTTGGACAGGGCTTCGGACTGTTCCGACGTTGAGGCGCCGTAGGTGGACCCCTTGGCGGGCGGCGCTTCGAAGCGCCAGAAATACGCGGCCAACGATCCTTCGCGGTCGATCATTTCCAGTGCCCGGGCCGCGTTGTTGATCATGGCTTCGATCTTGCCCCGATGGCGCACGATGCCCGCATCCGCCAGCAGCGCCTGGACTTCCGGTTCGCCAAAGGTTGCGAGCCTGGCGGGATCGAAGTTGGCGAAACCGCGGCGGAAGGCCTCGCGCTTGTTCAGGATGGTGCGCCAGCTGAGTCCGGACTGGAAACCTTCCAGGCAGAGCTGTTCGAACAGCGCGCGATCGTCGCCTTCGGGGCGGCCCCATTCGGTGTCGTGATAGGCCATGTATTCGGCCGACGTGTCCACCCAGCCGCAACGGGCCAGGCCATCTGGAAAATCGGTTTTCGCGGACAAGAAAGCGCTCCTCAGGACTGACAGGGTACCGATGCTACTCCTGCAATGTCCCTGAAAAAAGTCGTAGCGGCCGCAACGCAAATCCAGATAATATTTCCGGCCTTCGGACCTACGCCCATGTCCCTGCCACTGACCTCGCTCGTCTCGTTTGTCTCGCCCGCGGTACTGGCCGGCGACGACCCGTCCGCCAATCCCTGCCTGGACTGCGGCGCCTGCTGCGCGCATTTTCGCGTGTCGTTTTACGTCGGGGAACTGGCCGGCGAAAACGGCGGCCACGTGCCGCTGGACCTGGTCACCCAGATGAGCCCGCTGCGTGCCTGCATGAAGGGCACGGAAATGGGCGGCGGACGCTGCATTTCACTGCGCGGCGAGCTGGGCAAGCCCGGCATCCACTGCGACATCTACGAGAGCCGGCCCACGCCGTGCCGCGAGTTCGACATCTGGATGCCGGACGGCGCGCCCAATCCGGATTGCCAGCGCCTGCGGCTGTCGCTCGGTTTGACGCCGGTGCCGCCCCGGCCGGACGCGGAAAACGACCCGGAAGGCCCGTTGCATCCGGACCAGCCCGCCGCCGCCTGACTGCGCTGCCCCCGACCGCGTGGCCCCCTGACTGCGTGGCACGCCTGACCGCGTTCAACCCCTAACCGCGATCCGCCAGATACCGTGTCGGCGTCATGCCGAACGCCGTGCGGAAGCTTCCAATGAACGCGCTGGTGCTTTCATACCCGACCGACAGCGCGGCCTGGGTGACCGATCCGCCCCGGAACAGCATTTCCAGCGCCCGCAGCAGCCGGGCCTGCTGGCGCCACTGCCCCAGCGTCACGCCGGTCTCCTGACGAAAACGGCGCATCAGCGTGCGCGACGACATATTCAGCCGCTGCGCCCATTCTTCAATGTCCGCCGTGTCGTCCGGCGTGTCCAGCAGCGTGTTGGCCAGATCCTGCAGGCGCGGATCGGCCGGCATCGGCAGCGGCGCGGTGGCATCGGATGTGCGCTGCCGCAGATCCTCCAGCAGCACGTCGAACAACTGCGCCTGATAAGACGGCGTCGCATCCTGCCACCTGCCTTCCGTAAAACGTTCGACCAGCGCCTCGATCAGCCGGGAAGACGGCCACGCCCGGCAATTTGCCGGCAGGCGCCCGCAGATGTCCGGATGCACGTGCAGGAATGACCCGCGCGCCTCGCCGAACCAGCGCGCCCCGTGCTGCACGCCGGGCGGAATCCACCCCAGGCTGCCGGGCAGCACCGTCAGCACGCGCTCGCCCGACTGCACCATCACCAGCCCTTCGTGGAC
This sequence comes from Achromobacter animicus, assembly GCF_040775605.1. Lineage (NCBI taxonomy): Bacteria > Pseudomonadati > Pseudomonadota > Betaproteobacteria > Burkholderiales > Alcaligenaceae > Achromobacter > Achromobacter animicus. The sequence goes on along the minus strand of NZ_JAYGJK010000001.1, from coordinate 949,676 downwards.
CAGCACCAGCATGCCCTCGGCGTGGGTGTGCGCAGGCACGGAAATGCCCTTGGACTCCCGCCGCCTGCGCAGGCTGAACGGCGTCAGCAGGACGTCGGGCAAAGGGGAAGCGGCAGCCGCTTGAAGCATGGTTGGCAGGTTTGAGGTACAGGTTGACGGGTTCCCGTTAGCGGGTCCATTTGAAAATGTACATCATTCTCATCAGCCGGGTATCAGCCCCCCGGATGGAGAATCGACATGGACCACACACGGCTGCGCGACGCCGGCATCAAAGCCACTTTCCCGCGGATGAAGATCCTGGACATCTTCTACCGCCACGCAAACCAGCACATGAGCGCCGCGGATATCTACCGCCGCCTCATCTCGGATCACAGCAATATCGGCCTGGCCACGGTTTACCGGGTGATCACGCAACTGGAGCACGCCGGCCTGCTCAAACGCACCCAGCTCGACACGCACACCAATGTGTTCGAACTGAGCGACAAGGGCCATCACGACCACCTGGTCTGCACGCGTTGCGGACAGATCCGGGAATCCAGCGATCCCGCCATGGCGCAACTGGTCAGGAAGATCGCGCGGCGCAGCGGTTTCGAGCTGGATTCCTACAGCCTGGTGCTATACGGCAGCTGCGGCTGCGCCAAGGACGACCCCGCCCTGCCCCACGGAGCCTTCGAATGAACCACGATCAGTTTTTCTTCCACGACCTGTCGCAATTTCCCATCGTGACCGCCCGCCATGGCGGCGCGCCGCTGGGCTATTCGGCCTCGTGGATTCGCGAGATGGAGCTGCTGGTGGACAACCCGCGCAGCTTCGTCATGGTGGTGCCCGATACCCGCCACGAGGCCGCGCACGAGGACCGCAAGGCGATGATCGAATGGCAGACGGCCAACATGCCGCGACTGCGGGCACGCTGCCGGGCATTCATCGCCGTCGAGCGCGATACCGACGCGCTGGACAAGCTGCGCAAGCGCGGCGAAAAGATGGCCCGCGCCTTCGGCCTGCCGTTCCTGGTGGTCGCGACGCCGGGCGAAGCGGTCCAATGCGCCCGCGAACTTCTCGGGCAGGCGGGCCCGGGCGGCTTCAACGTCGATTAAGGGGCCGCATCGCGATTTAAGACTGGGCGTGCGCGGCCGTTGTTCAATGACAGGCGCCGCCATCCGCGCGGCCGCCTTCGAACAATTCGCACCGGCCGCCCGACGCATGAACCACGCCCTCGCCTGTCTGTTTTGCCAATCGACGCTCGCGCAGGGCGCGCCGCTGCTCGAACAGAACGGCGCGGCCATCTGCAAAACCTGTGTGGACGAGTTTGCCGTCCGCTTCGCCGAGCGCGCGTGGGCGATGGCCGCCACGCCGCAAGAGCAGCTGGACGTGCTGCTGGACGAAAGCAGCCGCGCGCTGGCGCAGAGTGAAACGCTGGCCGAGCGGGCGCGGTGCTGCGGTCTCAGTCTGAACGACCTGTCGGCGGCGCTGCCCGCGCGCACGCTGTCCTGAGCGTTCGCCCGTCAGAAAGACCCCAGCGCGCTGCCCAGCGCAATGACGGCGGCCAGTCCGATGATGGGTCCCACGATGCCCACCACGACGATGTTCATGTAGCCCTCGCGGTGCGTTGACCCGCACACCGCCAGCAGCGTCACCACGGCGCCGTTGTGCGGCAGGCTGTCCAGCGTGCCCGCGCCGATCACCGACACGCGGTGCATCAGCGCCGGATCGATGCCCAGCGTCTGGGCCAGCTCCATGTACGTCGCGGCGAGCGATTGCAGGGCGATGGTCAAGCCGCCCGACGCCGAACCGGTCAGCGCAGCCAGCACGTTGGTCGCCACCGCGAGCGATACCAGCGGCCCGCCTTCGATCGACAGCACCCAATCGCGCACCGCGGCGAACGACGGCAGCGACGCGACCACCGCGCCGAAACCCACCAGGCTTGCCACGCTAAGCAGGGGCAGCGCCGACGCGTTCACGCCCGCGTCCATGGTGTCGCGCAGCGACGGCAGGCGCCGGAAGTTCAACACCACCAGCACGGCAATCGCGGCCAGCAGCGCGGTGATCACCGACCAGACCCCGCCCACCGCGGCCAGGCTGGTGCCGCCCCAGCGCGCCTCGGCCAGCCAGGCGGTGTCCATGCGCGGCAGGACGACCAGCGTCATGAACAGGTTGACCAGGATGACGACCACGAGCGGCGTCGCGGCCACCAGCGTGGACGGCGCGTCGGGGCTGCGCTGGCCGTGGTGCATTTCGGCCGGATCAAACTCGCGCGCCACGGTGGCACGCTCGCGCACCAGGACATCGTCAGACACGTCGGCGGCCATGCCCGCGGGCGCCACATAGCCCTCGCCCGCGCGCCGGGCCGACGCTTCCGCCCGGCTCAGCCACCACAGTCCGAAACCCAGCATGATCGCGCTGGCGATGATGCCCAGTCCGGGCGCGGCGAACGGCGTGGTCGCAAAGAACGGCATGGGAATCGCGTTCTGCACCGCAGGCGTACCAGGCAAGGCGGACATCGTGAAGGTGGATGTGCCGAGCAGGATGGCCGCGGGCATCAGGCGCACCGGAATCCCGGCCGACTTGAAAAGCGCGTGCGCCATGGGCGCCAGCACGAAAAACGCCACGAACAGGCTGACGCCGCCGTAGGTGACGATGGCGCCGGCCAGCACCACCGCCAGGATGGCGCGCCGCGCGCCGAGCTTGCGCGTCATCGCGTCGGCAATCGCGGTGACCGACCCGCTGTCGGCCATCAGCTTGCCAAACAGCGCCCCCAGTAGAAACAACGGAAAGAACTGGGCCACAAATCCGGCCGCGCCGCCCATGAACGTCTGCGTCCAATGCGCCAGCAGCGGCTCTCCCGCCGCGGCCGCCGTCACCATGGCCGCCGCCGGCGCCAGCAGCAGGATGCTCCAGCCGCGGTAGGCCAGCCCGATCAGTAATACCAGCGCGAGCAGGATGCCGAAGAGTCCCATGGTCAGACCTCGCCCAGCAGTTCGTCGATGTCCAGCGATGACCGCTTGCCCAGGTCATCGCCATGTTCGGCCAGGAAGCGGTCGGCGGCCTTCCTGCCCTCGTCGCGCAGCATGCACAGGAATGGCCATTCGGCGTTGAGCTTGGAGGAATAGCCCAGTTCCACCATGAGGTCGGACGAGACCCGATGGATGCGCATGTCCGCCCACATCCTGCCCTCGCCATTGCCGGGGTCGGCCACCTGCCGCAGCAGCGCAATCATGCGCAGCTCTTTCAGCAGCGACGCGTTGAACGTGACTTCGTTCAGCCGGTTCATGATCTCGCGGGCGCTGCTGGGCAACCCGGGGCGTTCGACCGGATTGATCTGCACCAGGATCGTGTCGTGCGACTGGCATTCCCGCACCAGCGGCGTGATGGTGGGATTACCGCTGTAGCCGCCGTCCCAATACGGGTCGCCGTCGATCATCACCGCCCGGAACATGGTCGGCAGGCAGGCCGAGGCCAGCAGCACGTCGGCATTCACCTCGGCATTCTTGAACACCCGGCCGCGCCCCGTGCGCGCATTGGTCGCCGTGATGAACAGATGGATGGGCGCGCGCGCCAGTTCATCGAAATCGATGACTTCCTGCAGGATGGCGGCCAGCGGATTGGCCGCAGCGCTGAGGTCATAGGGCGAAAACACCCGCGACGCCAGGTCGAAGGCAATGAACATGGGCGAATGATCCAGCGACCAGGAACCCATCAGGATGTCGAGCGGACTGCGGCGAAAAGGGCTGTAGCGCGCGGCGTCGGACACGCGGCGCCAGAAGTCTTCCAGCGCCGCACGGGCGCCGTCGGCGCCGCCCCGTGCATGCCCCAGCACCAGCACCGCGGCATTCATGGCGCCGGCAGAGGTGCCCGAGATGCCGTCAATGCCAAGCCAGGATTCTTCGAGCAGCCGGTCCAGCACGCCCCAGGTGAATGCGCCGTGGGCGCCGCCGCCCTGCAGCGCCAGGTCGATCAACAGGGGATCGCGGTCAGTCGGCGACGCTTTGGATCGGGCCACGGCGGTACTCCTTGCGGGAGGCTGGGGGGTGAGCGGGCGATCAAATGATTGCGATATGAACCATGTTGCGGCGCACATATCGTTCGGCAGTTATACGCGATGGCTTTGAAAAACAAAAGACAGCACGGGCGGTCGCGCGCCTTCTACGACCAAAGACCGATGCGCCTGCACCGGGCCGCTGCTACTGTCCGCCTCGAGCAAACCAGCCCCCGGCCTTGAAGGTGTGTGACACACGCGGCTGGATCCGCCCGCGGGGCGCTCAGCCGACGTTGGCGCGGCTTTTTCCGCCGGCATGCAGCAGGAGATAGCAATGGAAAAAATGGAACAGCAGGCTCAGCAAGGCAACGCGGAGTTCCGCATCGAAGCGATGACCGACGACGAGATCAACCAGGTCAGCGGCGGAATCGGCCCGAACCGCTCCACGGGCGCTACGTCCTACAACCCGCACGCCCAGCTCTCCACGAAGCCCAATGTCCAAAAGCCCAGCACGGCAGGGATCAGACAGGTTTTCTTGAGCTGAACTGACTGACGAGCATTGCGGGGGCCGTCCGAGCCCGGACAGTCCCCGCAGCGCGAAGCCTCTCACGTTCCCGATCCGTGCCGCTCTACCGCGACCAAGCGCTCGCCGCGCAACGCATCTCCGGCCTGGGCGACATCGTCCTGATCCGGCCGGTGTCCTTTGCCCTTGCGACGACCGTTCTGGCGGGCTTCGTGCTGGCCGTCTGCCTGTTCCTGGCGTTCGGCACCTATACCAAGCGCGCGACCGTCAGCGGCCAACTTGCCCCGGACGCGGGACTGCTCAAGCTGTACGTGCCGCAACCGGGCATCGTGCTCGAGCGCCGCGTGCAGGAAGGCCAGCACGTGGCCGCCGGTGAGGTGCTGTATGTCGTGTCGGGCGACCGGCAAAGCGCGTTGGGCGACACGCATCAGGCGATCAGCATGCAGATACGGCAGCGCCGCGACAGTCTGCACGAGGCCCGGCAAAAGACGGCCCTGCTGCAGCAAAGCGAAGTCGGCACCCAGGCCACCGCCATCGTTAGCTTGAAGGCGCAACTTGCCGCCATAGACCAGCAGATCGCCGGCCAGCGCGAACGCATCAAGCTCGCGCAGGATAGCGCCCAGCGCTATCGGCAACTGATGGATAAGGGTTATCTGTCGCCCGAGGAAACCGATCAGAAGCGCGCAGAACTCCTGGACCAGCGCAACCTGCTGCAAGCGCTGCTGCGCGACCGCATCGGGCTGGCAACCACCCTTGCGGCACACGAACAGTCGCTGGCCGAGCTGACGCTGCGCCATCAGAACCAGCTGGCGCAACTGGACCGGGAATTGTCCGCCGTGGCGGTCGAACTGACCCAGAGCGAGGCGCGGCGCCAGATCGTCCTGACCGCGCCCCATGCGGGCGTGGTCACGGCCGCCACCGCCGACGCCGGCCAGGCGGTCGACAGCCGCCGGCCGCTTGCCACAATTGTTCCGGACGGCGCGAAGCTGCTGGCCGAACTGCTGGCGCCCAGCCGCGCGGTCGGTTTCGTGGCGCCGGGCGACAAGGTGCTGATCCGTCTGGCCGCCTATCCGTATCAGACGTTTGGCCAGCAGACCGGCATCGTCCAGGACGTGGCGCGCAGCGCCCTGCCCGAATGGCAGCTCGACGACGCCAAGCGCAACACGCCAGACGACGAGGCCGTCTACCGCATCACCGTGGCGATTGAGACGCCCGCCCAGGGCCCGCAAGGCCAGGAACTGGCGCTGCGGCCCGGCATGCGGCTGGAGGCCGATTTGCTGCAGCAGACGCGCCGGCTGTACCAGTGGGCGTTCGATCCGGCCATGCGCCTGGCGGAAAAGCTATGAGCGCGCTGGAGCGCCTGGCGCTCGGCTTCAAGCGGCGCGTTCCGGGGCTATTGCAGACCGAAGCGGCCGAGTGCGGCCTGGCCTGCGTGGGGATGATTGCGGGCTATCACGGCCACCACCAGAACCTTGCGGCCCTGCGTGCGCGCTTTCCCGTGTCGATGAAAGGCGCGACGCTCGCCACGCTGATTCAGGTGGCCGGCCAGCTTGGCCTGGCGGCGCGTCCCGTCAAGGCCGGACTGGGCGCGCTCGGCCTCCTGAAGCTGCCCTGCGTCCTGCACTGGGAGTTCAATCACTTCGTGGTGCTGACGGCCATCAACGCGCGCTCGGCAACCCTGTTCGACCCGGCGAGCGGCGAGCGCACCTGCTCCCTTGCGGCGCTGTCAGCGTCCTACACCGGCGTCGCGCTGGAACTGTGGCCAACGCCGCAGTTCCAGGAGACGCGCGCAAGCGCACCTGTGCGCCTGCGCGAACTCACCGGGCGCATCCGCGGCCTGGGCGGGGCATGCTCGCAGGTGCTGCTGCTGGCGCTGGCGCTCGAGATCCTGACGGTCGTGCAACCCTTCTTCCTGCAGTGGGTCGTGGACCACGTGCTGAACACGGGAGACCGCGACCTGTTGAGCACCTTGGCGCTGGCCTTCGCCCTGCTGATGGTGATGAAGCAGCTCACCTCGGTGGCGCGCGGCTGGATGCTGATGGTCATGAGCACGACGCTGAACCTGCAATGGCGCACAAACGTCTTCACCCACCTGCTGCGTCTGCCGGTCGCCTGGTTTGAAAAGCGGCACCTGGGCGATGTGGTGTCGCGCTTCGGGGCCGTCGACGAGATCCAGCGCACCTTGACGACCTCATTCCTGGAAGCCGTGCTGGACGGGCTGGTGATGCTCATCACGCTGGTGCTCATGTTCCTCTACAGTCCGCCGCTCGCAGGAATCTCGCTGGGCGCCATGGCGCTTTACGGCATCGTGCGCTGGAGCGGCTATACGCCGCTGCGCAATGCCACCGAGGCGCACATCGTGCACGCGGCCAAGGAGCAAACGCACTTTCTCGAAACGGTGCGCGGGGTGAAGGCGATCAAGCTCTTCCAGCATCAGGACGACCGCCGGTCGCGGTGGCTGTCGCTGCTGGTCAACGAGATCAACGCGGATCTTCGCACGCAGAAGTGGGCGCTGTTCTTTCGCACCTGCAACGGCCTGCTGTTTGGCCTGTCGTCCATCGTCATCCTGTGGCTGGGCGCCAGGCTCGTGCTGGACGGTCAGTTCACCGTGGGCGCCCTACTCGCCTTTATCGTCTACAAGACACTGTTCGACCAGCGCGTGGCGGCGCTTCTGGACAAGCTGGTCGACGTGAAAATGCTGAGGCTGCAGGGCGAGCGCCTGGCCGACATCGTGCGCCAGTCCCCCGAACCGCTGGAAGACATGCCGCAGGCGGACGACATGCCCGTGCGCCCGCCCGTGATCGAGGTGCGCAACCTGCGCTTTCGCTACAGCCCGCAGGAACCCTACGTGCTCGACGGCGTCAGCTTCACGATCGAGCCCGGTGAATCCGTCGCCATCACGGGGCCGTCGGGCGGCGGCAAGTCGACGCTCATCAACATCCTGCTCGGCGTCCTGGCGCCGACGGACGGCGACGTGCTGATCGACGGGGTGCCCGCCCGCGGCGCCGGCGCGGCCTGCCTGCGCCGGATGGCGGGCACCGTGTTGCAGGACGACGCGCTCTTTGCCGGGTCCCTCGCCGAGAACATCAGTTTTTTTGATCCGCAGTACAGCCCCGAGCGCGCTGCCCAATGTGCGCAGATCGCCGCAATCCACGACGACATCCGCGCCATGCCGATGGGCTACAACACGCTGGTGGGGGACATGGGCACCGTGCTGTCAGGCGGCCAGAAGCAACGGGTGCTGCTCGCGCGCGCGCTGTACAAGCGGCCAACCGTCCTGTTCCTGGACGAAGCGACCAGCCATTTGGATATAGACCGGGAACGTGCGGTCAACGCCGCGATTGCGGGGCTTGAGATGACGCGCGTGATTGTCGCGCACCGTCCGGACACCATCGGCGCTGCGGAACGCGAAATCGCGCTGGCGGACGGCAAGGTGGTCCGGGACAGCGGCCGGCGCGCATGCGCCGCAGCAAGGGTCGTCCCGGCCTAGACCGGCTTGCCGAACACGCCGCCGCGCCGCGCCACCAGCGTGGCCTGCGTGCGGTTCAGCACCCCGAGCGTGCCCAGGATGGCCGACACGTGCGTCTTGACGGTCTTTTCCGTCATGTTGAGCTGTTCCGAGATTTCCTTGTTGCGCAGGCCATCGCACATCAACCGCAACACCTCGCTCTGGCGCGGCGTCAGCGCGCGCAGCAGCGCCGCCTCGTCCTGCGCGGCGCCGGCACTGCCGGCGGCGGACGCAGCGTGCATGACCCGCGCCGGCGCTTCGTCAATCGCCAGCAGCGCGGCCGCCAGTTCCTGGCAGCTGGCGGACTTGTTCATGAATCCCTGCGCCCCCGCGTCCATGGCGCGGCGCCGGTCCTCGGGATCCTGCGACGCCGACAACACCAGCACACGCAGTTGCGCCCGCCGCTGCCGCAGGCGCTTGAGCAGATCCGCGCCCGCGATGTCGGGCAGATAGAAATCCATGATGACGTTGCGGATGGCGTCGTGCTGGTCCAGCACCTCCAGCGCCTCCTGCCCGCTGGCCGCCGGGTGGATGGTCACGTCGGGCAGCGCATCGTCAAGCGCCATGACCAGTGCTTCGCGGAACATGGCATGGTCGTCAATCAATAGCACTGCCGTCATTCGGCGTCTCCGGTCAGGGGGTGAACAGGGGTGGCCTGAAGCAGTCCGGCCACGCGCTCGCGCAGTGCCTGGACCTGCACCGGCTTGTGCAGCAGCGGCACCCCGCGGGCGGCGGCCTCGGACAGCCGGGCCGGATCCGTGTCGCCGCTGACCATCAAGGCCGGCAGGTCCGGATCGTTGTATTCCTCGCGCAGCCTTTCAATGACATGGATACCCGTCTCGTGGTCGCGCAGGCGGTAGTCGCTGATGATGAGCGCGGGGCTTTCGGCCAACGGCAGCACGCGCTCGAGCAGCGCATTGCCGCTGGTGGCGGCGATGACGCGGCAGCCCCAGCTCTCGAACAGCATGGACAGGCCTGCCAGATTCTGCGGATCGTCGTCCACCAGCAGAACCAGCTTGCCCTCCAGGCCGCCGCTGGACGCGGTCACCTGCGGCATGCCGGGCTCCGGGTCACGCACAGGCGGCTCCGACGCTGCACGTTCCGCGATAGGCGCCGTCAGGGCAAAGACGGTGCCGCGCCCCTCCTGCGAGCGCAGCGACAGCTCGTGCCCCAGCAGCCGCGCCGTGCGGCGCACGATGGCCAGCCCCAGTCCCAGGCCTTTGCTGCGATCGCGTTCGGGGTTGCCCAATTGATGGAATTCCCAGAACACGCGTTCCTGCTCCGGCTTCGGAATGCCCGGGCCGTTGTCCCAGACCTCGATCCGCAGCCGCCCGCCGGCGCGCCGGCATCCGATCAGCACTCGCCCGCCCGCCGTGTGCGTGATGGCGTTGCTGATCAGGTTGCGCAGAATGCGTTCAAGCAGGATGGGATCCGAACGCACACTGACCGCGCAGGCCCGCACCCGCACCGTGATGCCCTTCTCGGCCGCCTGGGGCGCGTACTCCGCTCGCAAGCGCTCAAGCAGCGGCTGCAGGGCAAAGGCCTCGACGCGCGTCTCGATGACGCCGGCATCCAGCCGGGACAGGTTCAAAAGCGCGTCGAACAGCTGGCCCATCGCCGCCATCGCGCTGGCGATGTTGTCGACCAGATAGCGGCCATGCCGCGACAGGCGCTCGTTCGTGAGCAGCCCCAGGAACAGGTTGACCGCGTGCACCGGCTGACGCAGGTCGTGACTGGCTGCGGCAAGGAAGCGCGACTTTTCCAGGTCGCTGCGTTCTGCGGCCGCCTTCTCCTGGCGCACCTGTTCCAACAGTGCCAGATTTTCATAGCCCAGCCGCAAGGCGTCCAGATGCGTGCGGTTCATGCGGTGGATGAACGCCAGGGTGGCGACCAGATAGGCCAGCCCGCTGGTGACCAGCGCCAGGTGAATGGCGGACGGCTGCGCCGCCAGCGCGATGAACATGGGCGCGAAGGCGGGGATCTCGAACGCGTACATGACCGGCAACATCATGTAGTTCGAGTAGATGGCGCCGGTGCCCAGCCCGAACAGGATGACGATGAAGAAGAGCTGGTATTCCAGCGGAACGATGAACGTCCAGTAGGCGAACGGCAAGCCCCACAGGATGCCCGAACACAGGTTGCCCACCAGCATGCGCCGCACCCAGATCCGAGCGGCGGCCGGGTCGGCACGGCGCCGGTCGTAGGCCAGCATGGCACCCAGGCGCAATGCGCCGACCACCAGCGTGACGGCAATCCACAGCAGGATCTGCTGACGGGGCAACACGTCCAGCAGCGCAAAGACCGAGAAGCAGGCGGTGATCAGTGAGCCAGCCAGCGCGAAGGGAAACATCCGGCGCAGCGCGTCCACCTGCACCTGATGGATGCGGGCGGCATACACGGAACCTTGCGGCGGAGGGGCGGGAATCGGGCCGATGGCAGGTTGCACGGTGATGAGCGCCAGAGGGCACGGCGCAACGCGGGGAGGCGGGGGCCGCCGTCAGGCAGCCGGCGTGGAAGTGTCCCGATTTTAGACGTTACACGCGACATGTAAACGGACATTTCACACCACGCGCTGTCTCGTCCGTTTCAGCCGACGCACCCGCATCGAGTCTGCCCTGCTGTCTCAGCGCCCGCCCTTTCCACAGCCCGCTCATGAGCGCGCGCAGCGCTATCGCACTTCAATCCGTATCCGCCGCGCCGTTCGTCAACCGCCAGTACGTTTCATGCACTGCCAATTCCAGGGCGGTGCTTTCCAACCCCTTGAGCTGCGACGCGTACGCCTGGATGGCGCGCGCCTTGCTTGCCGCATCCACGGTCAGACGAACCGGCGTGGCCATGACGCCCCGCGCGTGCAGTTGCGACAGCCGGGCCTGCACGACGCCGGGCCGCTCGCAGTGCGGCACATCCTCGTAGCCAAACCAGGCAACGCCGGGCAACGCGTCGCGGATCATGAGGGCGGCGTCGCTGACGCGCTCATGGTCGCAATGGAAAACGCCCAGCGGCATCGCCACGCTCGCGGGCGCCAAGCTCGCCAGCAGGTGAAACAGGCGTTCGGTGATCTGCGGTCCATCCTGATTCGCCGTCGCGGTGTACTGACAGTCCAGAAAGCCGAGCTCCCGCCCCACTGCCCCCACGATGCCAAGCGCCTCCCTGTCTTCGGCCAGCCGGCACGTCATCGCGGCGTCCGCGCTGTCGAACCCGCATCGGCGGTCCCAGTCGGTCAGCGGATGCTGCGCGGGCGCCCGCGCGGTAAAAACCGTCACGACCGTGCTGCCCGGCCGCGCCGCCAACAGGCCAGCGCAACTCAGGACGGCGTCATCCAGATGCGGGGAGATCACAACGAGGGGGGATGGCGGCAGCGACGGATCGTCAGCCGGGTTTGGCGCTTGCGCAAGGTCCATCGGGTGATTTCGATCCGCGAGGGATCGCAGTGATTGGCAACCCCGTCATGCAGCAAGCGCCATGCCGGGCTGCATCCACACGCCCCCTCGACGCCGCCCCCTTCCACCGCGCGACGCAGGCACGCGAATTGCGGCGCCCGACGTCTGCCCGGCACCGGAATCGTCGACGACCGCGTCAGCGTGCGGATCGATCACCTGCCTCTTCGAATCCTGCCGCGCCGGCACGCGGCCTCGAAGCGCATCTGATCCGTCTGTTGATCGCCCCAACAACACGGAGCTGTACCGGCATGAGAATAAAAGAAGGGCCGCTTCCCCGTTCCGCTGGTGGACTTCTCGTCCTGCTGCTGATCGCCTTTGTCGGTTTTCTGGCGGCAATGCTGTTCTCGCTGCACCTGTCCGTCGACAAAAGCGACGATATGGCGGCGATGCGCCAGAGCAAGGAGCTGCAGCAGGCAATCAGTAACACGCTGGACGACGTGGCGCAGGCGCAGGAAGCCGTCGCCATCTGGGACATGCTGGCCGACGAACTGGCCAAGCCCGCGCCCGACCAGGCCTGGCTCGACGACAACGTGGGGGCCTTTCTGCATCGGCTGTTCGAACAGGATCTGGTGTTCATCCTTGGCCCGGACAACACGGTGCGCTTCGGCAATGTCCACGGCGAACTGGTTCCCCCTGAACGCTACGCCGTGTACGAACCGGATCTGCGCCCGTTCATCGCGCTGACTCGCGGACAGGACACCCGGCCCAACAACGACCATGAGCGCCTGCCCGGCCAGCCTCCCTCCACCAATTCTTCGGTGCGCACGACGGCTGCCGCCGTGCATGCCACCGACCTCGCAACCATCGGGCAAAGGCCTGCGGTGGTGAGCGTGATGCGCGTCGCGCGCTTTCCGCCCAACCTCGATACCCCGGCGGTCGAGACGCCCAATCTGCTCGTGAGTGTCAGATTCGTCGACGGAGATTTCCTGCGCTCGTTCGCACGGGACAACCTGATAGACGGGCTTCATTATCATCCCGTGCGCACGCGTCACGATGGAGTGCACGAGCGCGAAGAGCCCCTGCTGTCGTCCGATGGCGCGTTGCTCGGCTATCTGATGTGGCGGCCCGACCTGCCCGGCTCCGAACTTTGGCGCTCGATGCTGCCCGCCGTGGCCGCCATGCTCGCCAGCGCCTTCATCCTTGTCGCATGGCTGGCGTTGCGCACCTATCGCCTGCTGCGCCAGCAACAGGCGCACCTGAGCGCACTACGGTCGGCCCATGTCGAACTGAAGGCCAGCGAAGCGCACGCGCAGCATCTTGCCTTTCACGACGTGCTGACCGGACTGCCTAACCGCGCCTATTTCAACACCTGCGTGGACCAGGCGCTGGTCCGCCGCCGGCCCGATGCGTGCTGCGCGGTGCTGCTGCTGGACCTGGACCATTTCAAGCAGGTCAACGACACGTGGGGCCACGCCGCGGGCGACGCGCTCATCGAAGAGTTCGCAAGACGGGTCAAGCTCATCCTCGGGCCGGACGATGCGGTCGCGCGGCTGGGCGGAGACGAGTTCGCCGTGCTGATGCAGAACGCGACCGAAGCTGGCGCGACCGCCCTGCTGCAACGCATTCTCGCCGAGGTGCGCGAGCCCTTCGACCTGCTGGGCGGCCGGGCCTTCGTGGGCGCCAGCATCGGCGCGTCGATGGCCCCGCGCGACGGCACGACGCGCAGCGAGCTGCTGCGCAAGGCCGACATCGCGCTGTATCGCGCAAAGGAGCTTGGCAGGAACCAGTACAGCTTCTTCGCCCCCGACATGGACGACACGCTGAAGGCCAAGGCGGTCATCGAGGAAGACCTGCGCCGCGCGCTGGCCGGCAGCGGCCAGCTCCAGGTCCATTTCCAGCCGCAGATCGACAGCAGCACGCAACAGCTGGTGGGCGTGGAGGCGCTGGTGCGGTGGAATCATCCGGGCAAGGGCCCGGTGTCGCCACAGATCTTCGTGCCGGTGGCCGAATCCACGGGACTGATCGTGCCGCTGGGCGAATGGGTACTGAAGGAAGCCTGCCGCGCCGCGTTGCAATGGCCGGGGCTGTCGATTGCGGTGAACCTGTCGCCCGTGCAGTTTCGCGGCCAAGGATTCGCCGAGCGCGTCATCGACCTGGTGCAACGCGCGGGCGTGGACCCCGCGCAGATCGAACTGGAGGTCACTGAAGGCGTCTTCATTGAAGACGATGGCCGGGTGCAGAGGGCGATCGCCACACTGCGCGCCGCGGGATTCCGGATCGCGCTGGACGATTTTGGAACCGGCTATTCCAGCCTGAGCTACCTGCAGCGGTTCGCGGTCGACAAGATCAAAATCGACCGCAGCTTCGTGGCCAATATCGGCGAAGGCAGCGATTCAACCGCCATCGTGAATGCGGTCGTGATGCTGGGGCGGTCAATGGGACTGACGATCAATGCGGAAGGGGTCGAGACAGCCGCCCAACGCGATTTCCTGCGCGCTGCGGGCTGCGATGAACTGCAGGGCTTTCTGTTTTCGCGCGCGGTGCCGGAAGCAGAAATTACCGAGTACCTGCGTAAGGCGCGGTCAGTAGGCGGCCGCTGACACTGAACGCCAAAAGCGCTTGGACCCAAACGCAAAAACGCCGCTATGAATAGCGGCGTTCACAATGTCCTGCGAATTGGGGTGGTGGGTTGTGCGAGACTCGAACTCGCGACCAACGGATTAAAAGTCCGCCGATCTGCAAATCCCTGCAAGTCAGAATGTCTTTTCAATCAAAGACTTGCAACGATAGCCCCCCTTTAGCCACTGGACATTCAATCAGTGATTCGCAGGGTTTTGCGGTCTTTTTTAATGATTGCGGTCAAGATTTGGTCAAGGCCCGCTGCCGCGCGAACCTAGCAGGACTTTCACCTCTCTGGCGCGCCGACACATGCGCCAGCAGCCCTAGCCGCTCCTTCGCGGCACATCCCCAGTCACGCTGGATAGTCAGCTAAACCCGCAGCCCGCGTATGTCGCCCACGGCGGCAGGCCGAGGTGCGCACGTCATTCGCAGAGGATCTATATGGTTCAGTCGTCCGCGGCCTACCCATCCGGCGCCGCATTTGAATTTCCATCCACGGCGCGCGACGCACGCCAAGCAGCTCGCACTTGGTTCGAAACGGCTCCGGAGATGACTCCGGCTCAGTACCGCGACCAGCAATTTATCGAGCATTGCAAAGGCAAAGCCGATTCGCCCCTCGAACGCAGAATCCGGCGGGACGCCTTCAAGCAGGCATTTGCTGAGGCCATGGGCCACATCGTGGTGGAGGAGGCGAGGCTTCATGCGCTCCCTGCTTGAGCGCCCGATCACATTCCGGCTATCCGATGACGCCCGCCGGCGGTACGCGCAAGCAGCTGCGGATCGCGGCATGACGCTTTCCGCGTACCTGCGGGATCGGCTCGAAGTCGACGACCAGGTCGCCGAACATGTTTCGCAGCTGCGCCTCACGCTGCTGGATAACGCCCCGAGCGGACAGTCCGACGGTTCGCTGCTCCCCATCCTCCTCGAACTGTTGCTGCTCACCAGGCGACAGAGCTCCCCGGCCGAGCTGCGCGCCGTTCACCATGAACTTGAACGGCAGGGCGTGACGCCCCAGACCTTCAAGTAACTCTTTAGGATCCCCAATGCAAGCACCCCTCTTGGCGGCCGTCGTCTCGGCGGCCTGCCTTCTTTCGGCCTGCGGATTTGTCCCGCCCGCCCCTCCGACACCTCCGGACTCCGGACGCATCCTCATCAACCATGCTGATCCGCGCACCGTTCTACCGGGTAAATCGCCGACCGCCCTGGCTTCGGCAGACATTCCCCCCATCCCCGTGCCGGAAGCGCCGCCCAAGCTCGAAAGCACTGCACCAGCTGCCAGCGCGCCTAAGCCAGCCGCGACTGAGGCAACGCCTGGTGCCAGCGCCTCTGCGTCGGCGCCGCCGCCGGTAGCAACAAATGAAGCCTCCGTGCCTACCAACGACGTGAACGAAAGTCCGCAACAAGTCACTCCGACCGCTGGCGCCGTCGTAACGGTCGAAGTTACTCCTACCGAGCCCGTTGCCGAACCGCAAGTCGTGGAGCCGCCTAAACAGATTTGGCGGGTCAGCCCGCAAGACGGGACCGTCCGCCAAGCGCTTGTGCGCTGGGCAGCTGATGCCCACTGGACCTTCGGACCTGATCAGTGGGAACTGAACGTCGACATTCCGATACAGGCTCCCGCCGAGTTCGAGGCGGACTCGTTCCGAGAAGCCACTCAGGCGCTATCGCAGGCGGTCGCCATGGGTGAATCGCCGATCCGCCCCTGCTTCTATGCCAACCGCGTGCTCCGCATGTTGCCCTTCACCCGCAGCTGCAACCGATCCCCCGCCACGCAATCCTAGCCGTGGCGTTGAACAGGAAATCCAATGATTGCTTACCGCACCGTACCGACGGCGGTCATGCTGGCAACGCTTGCTGGCTGCTCGGCCCTGCAGGCCACCGATCGAGTCGAATCCCGCGCCGCCCTCCGTCAAGCCGACGGCACGATCGCGCTGGACCATTTCAAGCTCAAAGCCGGAGACATCGACCGGGCAAAGGGTCAAGTCGTGCAGCTCCCCTGGATCGCCGGCCGACCGCAGCCCTTGGCTCGCGAAGTCACCCTGCCCCCGGCGCTCCGGGCGAACGTCAATACGACGCTGCTCTTTGAGAACAACTCCGCCGATCTCAAGACGCTGGCCGACCGGATCCAGATCGCCACCGGCATCCTGACGCAGGTCACTGCCGACGCCCTGCTCCCCGCCGAATACTTCTTGCCTCGCCTGGCGGGCGATCTCGGCGCGGTGAACCCGCTTAGCCTGAGCGCCAGCACGGCTGACACGCTCGTCCCGGCTCTAATCCCCGGCGCGGCAGTGGATCGTGTTGCGGGTCCCGCGCTGCCGACGGGCGTAGCGCGCACAAAGATGGCCCCCCTGCCAGCTGGCCAGGCCCCGCTCGCCTCCGTGCTGGACGCCATCGCCCTGCGCCTGGGCGTGTACTGGCGCTACGACGACAAGATCGGTGCGCTGCGCTTTTACCGGACAGAGACCAAGAGCTATGTGGTCCGCACGCCCACTCAGGCGGCCGAGGAAAACCTGCAGCGCGATATCAAGTCGACCAATTCGATGCTTGCAGACAGAACCACCGCGGGTGCGAAAGACGAAGCCCGCGAGCTGGCCGCAGTTGTCAGCAAGGTCACCCAGTTCCTCAGCCGCGCCGGCGTGATCAAAGCGGCGGACGGCGCGTCGAACACGATCGTGGTGACGGACACCAAGGAAGCTCAGGACCGAATCAGCGAATTCCTGGACGCCGAGAATCGGCAGATGACTCGTCGCGTGCGCCTGGTCTTCGAAGAAATCACGGTGCAGAGCGATCGGATCAACCAGGGGAGTGTGGACTGGAGCATCCTGTTCAACAGCCTCGGGCGCCAGAACACCGCGTCAGCAATTGGTGTCGCTCCAATGCTGGACGCGGCCAAGGCCGCTGGCAGCGTAGGAGCCACAGTGGGCAGCGGCCCGTTCGCAGGAACCAACCTTGCACTGTCAGCGCTATCGCAATTGGGTTCGATCATCGACCACAAGAGCATCCCGCTCCTGATGCAAAACCGCCGCCCAGGCAAGTACGACACCCGCCGCTCCTTCGACTACATCAAGGACCTGCAGCAAACGCAAAGCACGTCGGACACCTCAGCCCCCACCGTCACGGTCACGCAAGACAACAAGACGGTCGGCACTTTCCTTACGGTTGTGCCGGACGCGCAGGACGACGGCCAAGTGCTCTTGACCATTGCCTACGACGACACCCGGCTCATCGAGATGAAAAAGGAGCCGGTCGGTGCGCGTGGTGATCAGTCATTTGTCCAGCAGACTGACATCGGTGGCCAGGGACGAGTGCAGCAGGTGATGGTGCGCCCCGGCGAGCAGGTCGTGATCGGCGGCTACCAACAATCGGCCGACACCTCTACCAGGCGGCGCCTGGATGACAAGGCTCCGATGCTCGCCGGCGGCTCCGACGCTTCGCAAGAGAAGCAGATGCTCACGGTCGTGCTGGTCACGGCCATTCCCGAAGAAGGATTCTGACGTGGCACGACGAGAGAAAGCCCCGCGGCGGCTGAGCTATCGGCTCGTCGCCATCCCCGGCACATCGAATCAGCTTGTCTTCGGCGTCCGATGGCAGACGGTCCTCGGAGAGGATCCGCAGAAAGAAGCGCTGCGGCTGGCACGCAAGGTGAAGGCCACGCACTTTGTCCACAGCGATGCCCGCAGCCCTTCCGTCGGACTCCTCATCGCCAAAGGGAAGGAGCGTCGCGCAAAGACGCGCGCCAGCCTATTCTCGGCGGCCTCCGCGTTTGCACAGATGCACCGTCACGGCACCCACATCGTGGCGCTCAACCTGCCCGACAAATCCGTATGGATTGCCGTCGTCGTTGCTGGTGTGGTCCAGGCAGGCGGAGACGCGGTCTTCGCAGATCTGCAGGCGGCACAGCGTGCGCTCGATGAGGCGCTGGCCCGCTACGGCGAGGCGCAGGTGCACGGGGACCACCGCACGCAGTCGCGGCCTTTCTCCTTGCAACAGCTTGCCGCGCACACCAACCAGCAGTCGACCCTGCGCCGAGCGGGCTTCAGTCTCGCGATGGTCTCGCCCTTCTGGTGGACCATCCTGGGGCTATTTCTGGTGTACGAGGCCTGGGACATCGGCATGAGCTACTGGGAGGAGCGGCAAGCACGAATTGCACAGGAGATGCTGGCCGCGCAGCCCGAAGTTGACCCAGCAACGCTGTGGAAAAAGGCAATCGCTGCGTGGGCAAAGACCGCGCGAACACTTGGCGAGCCGGGGCTCACTCCGCTGCTGCAACAAGTGGAGTCCGTGCCGACCGCGCCCGGTCGGTGGAAGCTCGTCGAGGTTGACTGCCAACCCAAGGTTCGCAGCTGCGTAGCGAAGTACGAGCGCACGCGACTTGCGGATAATCGCACCCTGCACGCGGCCTTACCTCCCACCTGGAAGATTGAGCATGTCGATCTGGAGAGCGCGAACGCCTCCTGGACCGTCCCTGCGGGGCTGGCGGCTCAGCCGTTGCTGCTGGCGGAACTCCCCGACGCAAACGCGATGCGGCAGGTTTGGGAGCCATCCTGGCAGGCACTGCGCCCAGCGCTGCAGGACATTTCTCTGTCTGCGCCAGGACAAGTGCCGATCTCGGTACCGAACATCAAGCTTGCCAACGGGTTGGAACAACCCGTGATCCGGCCCAAGGAGATCAAGCTTCCGGCAACGCGCGCGCTCGTCATCAACGCGCCGCTGCGCTCCCTGTACGGCTTGGCGCTTCCGCGCGCCACCGAAGTCACGCAGTTGCACGTGCGCTTTTCGCCAGATACCACACCAGGGCTCACGACGAGCGCCTTCGACACAACGCTCAAAGGAACCATCTATGTTGAATCGCCCTGAACGCAGACAGCGACAACGATTCGTCGCAATAGTCGTCTGCGCAGCAGCTGCAATTGCCGTGCCGCTATCGGTGGCGGCGCAGATTCCCGTCTTTGGCGTCGATGCCGTCAATCTAAGCCAGCCAGTTCCTCGGATGGTGCAAGAACTGTTGGAGCTCGATGCCCAACGCGCACTCGATGAGGAAAAGCGCAAGGCGCAGCCCGGAATAGGCGAAAGCGCGCACCTTGCCGCTTCTGGCCCGCCTGCCGCGCAGGCCGCCAAACCCGATCCAAACGCAACGCCAGTTGTTGCCCCGCCTCGGCTTCTCGCCATCACAGGTGTCGGCAAGCAGCTGACGGTGATGGTCGACCAGGCGGGCCGTCGGGCGCATTTTCGCAGCGGCCACGCCGAGCCGGTTGCCGGCGTCGACCTCGGACTGCGCCTGCAGGCCGTTTCGCAACCCTGCGCCAGCTTCGTTGACCAGTCTCAGGACGCAGTCACCTATTGCCTTAATCGGGGAACACCATGATTTCAAGCTTCCTTCAGTGGGTGCGGCGGCTCAAGCGAACGTTGCATGTCAGCCTGCGCGAACAAGAGGAAATGCCGGTGCTGGATATGCATGCATCGATGCCTGCAGTGCCCACCGGTGACGACTACCCGCACCTCGATTCGTTCGAAGACATTACGCAAATGCAGCCGGCGTTCAGGACGCTCAAGGTCGATTGGTGCGGCTCGACATCGGCGGTCACCGCATGCGTCGCCGAGCTCGAGGGACCGCGCTATGTCGTGTTCGTCAAACCGCGCGAAGTCGACACGGACATCTTTCGCGCCGTCAAACAGCGCGCCATCGACGCCGCCAAAGGCCCGGTCCACATATATACGATCAACCCGGTCATTCTGCTGACCCTTGTCAGAGAGCGGATGCAGGCCGAAGACGTGATGCAGCGAAGCTCCCGGATCCGTGGCCAAAAGGAGAAGTCGGCGGTTCGCCAGGGGTTCTACGACATTGTGTCCTGGGCGGTTCGCAACGATGCGAGCGATCTGCATCTGAACATCGACACTACGGCCGCGAAATCGCGCATC
Organism: Achromobacter animicus; assembly: GCF_040775605.1. NCBI lineage: Bacteria > Pseudomonadati > Pseudomonadota > Betaproteobacteria > Burkholderiales > Alcaligenaceae > Achromobacter > Achromobacter animicus. Next base: position 929,754 of record NZ_JAYGJK010000001.1, on the reverse strand, counting down.
AGCGCCACCATCGACGGCCAGTACACCACGCCTGAACATCTGGCGATGCCCACGCAGCAGCTCCTCGACATGGCCAGCGTTGCATGGCTGGATGTCAGCGGCGGGAACGGCCTATTCCTTGACATGGCCAACGAGCAACAGGGCCGGCTGTACGAGGTGGTGGACGAGCGCAGCTACATGCTTCGCTGGGGTTCATTCATTGCGGACAAGGGGCCGTCCATCACACTGCGCCTGCTGGACGTGGACTCCAAGGTGCAAACGGTGGACATGTCAGCCCTTGGATACCTCCCCTCGCAGATCGCCCAGTTCGAGCGGGCGATGCGCAGCATGGGCGGCGCCATCGTCATGGGCGGTATCCCCGGCTCCGGGAAAACGGTGAGCATCGCCCAACTCATCGTGCGCTTGCCGAAGACCCGCAAGCGGATGTCGATCGAGGATCCGGTGGAACTCATCATGGAGGCAGTGCTCCAAGCCAGCGTTTCGCGCTCATTGGATGGCTCCGACCGCGACACGATGAAATCGAAGCTCATGGCGCTCAAGCGGGCAGCCGCCAGTGACGTCTTTCTCGGTGAGATTCGCGATGTGCTCACGGGCGCGGCATTTCAGGACATCGTGCTCTCGGGCAGCAACCTTTATTGCACGACGCACGTGGGAGGTGCGCTTGCCATTCCGCAGCGGTTTGCCTCCAGCGAAATCGGAATACCGCGCAGCACGCTGGGAACCCCTGGCGTGTTGAAGCTGCTGGTTCACCAGGCCCTGATGCCAAAGTTGTGCAGCTGCGCCCTTCCCGCCGTGGCACTCCTTGACGGCGCCCAGGATCGGATGGGAATCAATCGAGATCGCGATACATGGCAACGGTACTTGGCGGACATCGAAGCCCTATACGACTTCGGCAGCGATCCGCTCAAGATCCGTAACCCGGACGGGTGCGAACACTGCCGCAAGAAGGGGATCCCTGAACTCTTCGGGTACGCAAGTCGTACTGCAGTAGCAGAACTTTTCGAGCCCTCTAGTGATCCCGATGCACTTCGAGCCATCGCAAACGGGGACGAGATCCGCCTGAGAGCGATCTTCGCCAGCCAGCGCACCGCCCGTTACGACGACCCTGATATGGAAGGAAAGTCGACCATGGAATGCGCCGTCTACAAGATGAGCCAGGGAATGATCGACCCCCGGGACATTGAGCCTCACTTCACGGCGTACGCAACACTTCTGCGCCAAAGGAAAAAGGGATGAAGATTCCCTTCTACTTCACGCGGGTGGGCCAGGCCGCCAGCAAGTTCGCGCGTGCCCGTGCGGACTGGTACGAATACTTGGCGGACATGACGGAGGACACTCAGGGGCGCCGGACGTTCCTCAGCATTCTTGAGGCAGACGCCCAGCGCTATGGCAAAAGCGCCCGTGGCGTCCTGTCGGCTTACTGGGCGCACCGAATTGTGGAGACGGGCGAGCTTGGCAGGACGCTTCACCGGACGCTCCCACCGCGAGAGGTAGCGGAATTCGTTTCGCTGCAAACCCAAGGGCAAGCAGTCTTCGCAGGAGGGCTGCGCGACATGGCCGCCGTCGTGCGCGTGACGGCCAAGCTTAGGTCAATCCTCGTCGGAACGTTGGCGGTGGCTGCCCTAATGCTGCTGCTGGTCTGGGCCATGGTGATGATCGCGGTCCCCTACCTCACCGCGCCCATGCTGCAGGACGCCATGCCCGACATACGGTTTGAGCTGCTTAGTCCGTCGACCCAGGCGTTCTTCGACATGGCGCAGTGGATTCGGGACAAAGGTATTCGGCTGTGGTTGGTATCGAGTGCCCTCGGCGTTGGTGTCTATCTCTCGTTTCCCTATATGGACAACGCGCTACGCCGGTGGCTCGACAAGTGGGGACCGTATCGGCTTTACCGGGACGTTCAAGCGATTGCGGTCGTGAGCACGGCGGCAACCGCCGTCAAGCCTCGCGCCGGCAAGGTCATGCAGATCCGTCAAGCGATAGAGCTGCAGTTACCCGGGGCATCCCGCTGGCTTAGCCGTCGGCTTCAGGCCATTCAGAACCGACTCGACGACGCAAAAAAGGGCGCGGAGATTTTTGACGTTGGCCTGCTGGATCGAGAGATCTACTGGTATCTCGAAGACCTCACGAACACGCTTGGCCTGGACGCGGGCTTGCAGATGACCCGCGCACGCATGGAGACCACCATTCTCAAGCGCGTTGAAGACCGCGCAAAGGTGCTGCGATGGGCGGCGCTCATTTGCGCCGTCCTCTTCATGGCAGGCCTCTTCTTTTGGCATCAAAGCGTGATCATGGACATGCGCAACGCCTTGATGATCGACGCAATGTAGCAACTCGCCGCCACGAAAGCTCGTGGTGAAAACTCATTCGAACAATCGGAATTCAGATGCAACAGCACAACATCGCAACCCAGCGTGCAATCCAACGCGCCAAATCTGCGGACCTTCGCCGTCAGGGCGGTTGGACGCTGGCCGAGGTGGGCGTGGTCATCACTATCGTCATCATCCTCGCTATCGTGGGATTCCCCTCGGTAAAGGGCTTCTTTGTTCAAGGTCGTGTCCCTGCGGCGGCTGGTGAACTGCAGCGGTTCATGTCCACTGCACGAATCATGAGCGAAGGTGACTCGGCCACGCCTTACTCGGCGATCGACAACGCGCAGAACCTGGCGCCGTCGCTGAGGGACTCAACCGTTTTCAAGGTGACCGGGAACACGGTTGCACACCGCCTCGGCGGTACCGGCGTGGGCTCGAACGGGACGATCACTATCGCCCCGGCCGCGCTGGGTGGCGGCGCGGTAGGAAGCGCGTTCTCCCTGACGCTGACGAACGTCAACCATCGCGCCTGCCCTGTCCTCGCCTCCACCTTGAACGGCATTTCCGAGATGATCAGCGTGAACGGCACGGTCGCAAAAACCTTGGGTGCCAACAGCGAGTCGGGGACGTTCAACGCCGTCACCGCCCAAAACCTCTGCGTCAATGGCGACAACAACACCTTCGTCTTCGCCACGCGCTGATTCCCTGGGACTGCGTGTGGGACGTGCCACCGGCACGCCCCGACGGGCTCTCAACGGAGGCGAACCAATGCAATTATTTCAATCACCGCTGCCCTCCCGCGCGCGCACACAGGCAGGCTTTACTCTCGTCGAGGTCACGGTCGCCCTACTGCTCGTCATGTTGCTGGCTGTATTCGCGGCGAAGGAAGTCAGACGCAAAGCAGACGAAGGCGCCGCTGAAGCGACCGGCCGTTACCTGATGCAAATCCGGGGCGCGGTGGTCGATCTGCAGTTAAAGCACGAGGCCTGGCTGCGCGGCGAAGACCTCACCGGACTGCCCGCAGGCTCGTATCCCACGCCTCCAGCTCTAGCCTGGGCCAGCGTGGGAGGTGCGCAAGTGGCGCGGGGCGGGCTCTCCGATCTCACGGCGCTAGGGCTGCTGCCGGCGACCATCCCGCGATACCCGAGCTTGGGAGACGTAGCGCGGTTCATTCTGGTCCGACAGGGTGCCTGCCCAGGCGCTGATTGCCGTACCAGCGCCTTCGTCTACGCCTGCCATCCCATCAACGCAGCGCGCAGCCTCCGACAGAATGCCGGATGCACACCGCCTGCCGCCAACCGTAGCGTTTTCGACCAAGCCCTCCTGAGCAAGGTGGTTCTGGCCGCTGACGGCTACGGTGGCCACGACGCGCGCGGGTCCGCAAATGTACGGGGGCCGCTGATGGACATTCCGCGTGCCTGGTTTGACTTCGGCACAGAGCCAGGGCATGCAGTCATCGCTGCAAGCCTGGACGCCACACCCTTCGGCCAGTTCGTGCGGCATGGTGAAACCCGCCCCGTCACTCTGCATAACACCTTGACAGTGGGAGAGACGATCCAGAGCAACAAAGGCTTGCTGCTCAAAACGTCGGTCGCCCCAGGCGCCGCATGCACGATCGAAGGTCTTTACGCTTCAACGGCCAATAAGATGCTCGCGGTTTGCACGGGCGGGGTGTGGTTTACGCCCTTCGGTCACGTGGTTACTGGGGTGTACAGCAACCTGCCGACCGATGCAGCAGTTCCGGCGCTCACCTGCCCAGCAGGTCAGACGCCGTGGAGGTATGCGTCGATCCAATCCCTAGACGTCACTGTCACGGGGACTGACGTTAACGTTGGCGGTTCGGTCGGAGGGACCATTCAAGGATCAGGTTCGGTCAATGCCGCAGGCTCCGTAACCGTGAACGGCACGTTCGCGGGAAGCTTCCAAAACTCTGGCTCCAGCTATGTTCGGGTGGGCCAGACCGTGGCAATGAGTGGCGACCGCGTAGTTATCTCTCCGGCAGGCGCAAACGCACGCGCCGCCGTCATCCAGGGCTGCAGGAACTAGGCAGTCCCCCACGTGCGTCCACTATGGACGCACTCATCACCTTTGAGGCAAGCATGAATTTCCACACTCTCAAGTGCTGGGGCCGGCGTGCGCTCGCCCTGACTGCGTTGCTGGTGTCCACCCACGCCGCGGCTGCGGCGGACCCGAATGGCAAGCAGGCCGACGTCCAGCTCAAGACGGACCTTACGCTCATGAACGTCCAGGTCACCCAAGGCGCGCCGCTTCCTCCTGGCGGCTGCTTCTCAGGCTATGCCTGGCACACAACTTACGGTGGTTGCCGCCTGGCTCAGTCCCAGTCCGAATCTGCCACTTGCCCCGCGGGCTATACCGGCAGCCGAACTCGGTACCGAACGGCTTACATCTTGCAGGCCAATCACGCCGACGTCGCCTACGAGGGCTGGGGGCCCTGGCAAGACGCATGTGTGGCGGCGCGCCTTCCTGGGGTAGTCGACGCCCTAATAGCGGGGGTCAACGGCGGCCAAAGTGGATGGTCGGACAATCACTCAACCATCGTTACGCCGAACCTTCAGCGCGCCATGTTGGTGTACTACGGCACCCGCTACGGGGTCACGATTCATCGACCCTCGGCCACTTTGAACTGCTTGTTCGCGTCGGGCACCACCGCCGGTAGCGGCAACTCTAACGATCCCATCTGGTACGGCAAGCTGGCGGAACCCGGCGAGTCGGTCGAAGTTAGGGGTGAAAGCGGCTTTTTCGGATACTGCAAACTGTCCAACAGCAATCGTACCGCCGAGCTGTACGGAAGCTGCGACGGCCACACGGGCGGCGATGGAAGCCACTGCATTCCAGCCACTCGTGTAGTCAACATCACGTCCGTGAGCGGTTGCATCGTGACTACCGAGACGCGTGAAGGCCGCAACATCGTCGACGTCGGTAGCTACGACATCTGCCACTAATCTGAGGACCCCAACCATGCAGATCCTGCGGCGCCTGATGGCGCTTATCATTGCTTCGATTCTCCCGGCACTGTCATCTCCGGCGTGGGCGCAAAGCCCCGGTCAATTCGATTATCTGACCGGCGACAAGAAATTGGCCTGCGAAGCGCTCATTTGCCTTTCCAGCGGAGTACGGCCGGGGCAGTGCGACCCGGCCCTCTCGCACTTCTACGGCATCAAGAAGAAAAAGCTGTCCGACACGCTGGATGCTCGCCATGACTTTTTGAAGCTGTGCCCGTCCTCCAACCAAACCAAGGAAATGGCATCACTCGCAGATGCGCTCGCCCATGGCGCAGGGCGATGCGACGCAGGCTCCCTAAACGCGGGCCTCGGCGCCTGGCGAGGGACCAGCGACGACGGATACCCCATCATCAGCAACAAACGACCGGGCTACTGCAACGCCTATGTCTCGCACGAGTACACGTCATTTGATGACGATCTGCCTCGCTACGTTGGAACGCCCGAAGAGCGCGGCTACTGGGTTGAGGCGAAGGACTATGACCGCGAACTCGCCAAGTACGAAAAGGAACTCGCCGAGCGCAAGCAGCACGAGGAGTGGTTACACGGCTCTGGAAGCGGGGGGAATTAGACGATGGACTTTCCCACGCTCGCCCGGCAGTGCGCGCCTGACGTGCATATCAGTACGCTGAGCGCGGTAGTGCGGCACGAGTCTGCGTTCAATCCGCTTGCCATTGGCGTCAACGCCAAGCCGCATCGAAGCATCCGCCCCAAGTCCAAGGAGGAAGCTGTAGAAGCGGTGCGTGAGCTAATGGCCAAGGGGGTCGACTTCGATGTCGGCTACGGCCAGATCAACGTGCGCAACTGGAAGTGGCTGGGTGTCACGCCGGAGTCCATCTTTGACCCTTGCGTGAACCTGGCTTCTGCGCAGCGCGTACTCGTGAATTGCTACCAGCGCGCAGCCAAGCTGCATGGGCCTGGACAGAATGCGCTGTATGCGGCATTCAGTTGCTACAACACTGGCAACCTCACATCAGGTTTCACCAATGGCTATGTCGGCAAGGTTATCGCAGGCGCGGGCCTGGCCGTACCGGCAATCGTGAAGGACGCCGGCGCCATCGCCCACGCCGAACGCAAGGCAGGTAGTTCACCGCCACCCAAGCCATCCAAGCCAGACGCATTCCAAGCGCCCCGCAGAGATGCGTTCGGCACCCGGCGCAACGATGCCTTCACGCCGCAGACCGACGCGGTATTCGGGCGTCCAGTACCGACCTTGCCCACACGTCCGCCTACGCAGTAGCCACGTACCCCTCAACGTGTTTAGCCGCTAAACACCGGAATTTTCCCATCAGCCTCAACAAACGCCTCCCCGCCGACCGGCCGGAAGGCCACACCCATTGGAGTTTCACATGTTTGTCGCTTCCTCTTCCTCCCACATCAAAACGCCGTCCAAGAGCTGGCGCATGCTCACCGCACTGGCATATGCCACCCTGGCAGCGCTCCTCATGCTGCAACCTGAGCTGGCCATGGCTCAGCTCGAGAAGGCCACCAGTGCCACGCAAGCTCTGAAAGACTGGCTTTGGCTGATCATCCCGGTCATCGGCCTCATCTCTGCGGGCATCATCGGCATCCTTTACTCCTTCGACGTGATTCGCAAGGAGACCGCCTATCAGTGGGCGGTGGGTATGGTATTTGCCGGCGCGATCGCTGGCGGCATCATCAAGCTGCTCTTCTAAACATGGCCACCTCGCCTAAGCAGAAGGCAAAAGCCCCCGCCGCAGCCGCCCCAGTTGCGGTGGGGTCCGAAGTGCCGCCCAACCGCTTCCCTCTTTTCAAGGGAGCCACCCGCGTCGCCACCGTCCCGGGTGGAGTTCCGACGCGGGCGTTTGCGGCCCTGGTCTTCCTGACCGTCACGGCGGCGTCCTTCACCCTGTGGGGCTGGCTGCTCTTCCCTGCGCTCTATCCGATCATGGCCATTGTCAGCCGCAACGATGACCGGGCCTTCTGGATCTGGGAGCTTTGGTTGAAGACCAAGATCTTCGCCAAAAACAAGGGCTTTTGGGGAGCAGTTTCGCTCACACCCACGCCCTACAGTCCGCGGCGCCCATGGGCACGCGGGCGCGGAGTTCACGACCGATGAAACAACAATCCACCGTGACGCTGCCGGCGCATGAGCCACCGGTTAGCGAATACGTTCCCTATTCCCACCACGTCACCCCGACCATCGTCGCAACCCGCGACTGGGAGTACCTTTCAGTGTGGCGTATCGACGGCCGTACATTCCAGGGCTACAGCGAAGAGGAACACTATCGCTGGGTCGAGGAGCTGAACAACGTCTTCCGTGGCTTTCCGACTGGATTCGGGATCTGGTCGCACCTGGTCCGGCGCAAGGTCTTCGAGTACCCCGAGAGTGACTATCCGGACCAGTTCTCGCGAGATCATGACGCCGCGTACCGCAAGGTCTTTGCAGGCAAGCCGCCGATGATCAACGAGATGTACTTGACCGTGCTGATGCGGGCGCAGATTGATCCCGCGCTGCGATTGCTCTCGAACTTTGAGAAGCGCACCGCGCGCGCGGCGCTCGCCTGGCAGAACCAGGCCATCGAGCAGCTCGATGACGTCAACCGCAAGCTTCGCGGCTCGCTCAAGCGCTATTCGCCGGATCTCTTGTCCATCGTCGAACGCGAGTCGCCGCAAGACATAGGCGATGAGGAGGCTCCGCGCAGGATGTCGCGGTTCTCGGAGCCCGCGGAGTTCCTGGGCTATTTGCTCAACGGCAAGATGCAGCCCGTGCCGCTGGTCAATGCCCGGCTCTACAACTACCTGCCGACCAGCCGGCAGTTCTTCTCCACGCACGGTGAGCTGGGCGAGATGCGCGGGCCCGACTGGACACGCCGCTATGTGATGTTGGAATTGCGTGAATACCCCAACAACACCAGAGCTGGCCATCTGAACTGCCTGCTCAATCAGCCTCATGAGTTCGTCCTGTCGCAGTCATTCGGGGCAATGTCCAAGGCAGACGGTCTGAAAGCCCTATCGCGCCAGATCAAATGGCTGCAAGACTCGGGCGACTACTCGTCGTCACAGATCGCGGATCTGCACAAGGCGCGTGACGAGTTGGCCGCCGGCCGCTTCGTCATGGGGGATCATCACGCAACGATCCAAGTGTTCGGAGAGGACAACGAAAGCGCCCTTCGCGCGGCTGCAAACATCAGCGGCGCGCTGGCCGATGAGGAGATCATTGGAAAGCTGTGTGATCGCGCTTCCCTGGCGGCATGGGCCGCGCAGCTCCCAGGCAACTGGAAGTGGCGCCCTCGCCCGGCGCCCATCACCTCGCTCAACTTCCTGAGCTTCGCGTCCATGCACAACTACCTCTTCGGAAAGCCCGCGGGCAATCCTTGGGGTCCGGCCGTCACGATGCTCAAGACGACTGGGGGAACGCCCTATTACCTGAACTTTCACGCCTCGCTGGAGGACGTGGACGATACAGGCAAGCGTCGCCTTGGCAACACGTCCATCATCGGGCAGTCAGGCGCTGGCAAGACCGTTCTGTTAGGGCATCTGATCACCCAGGCACGCAAGTTCAATTACACGGGCGTCGTCTTCGACAAGGATCGCGGCATGCAAGTCACGGTCATGGCGATGGGCGGTAAGTATTTCCCGCTGCGCCTGGGCGTCAGAACCGGTTGGAACTACCTGCAGCTGCCGCCCACCGCCTCCAACGTCGCATTCATGGCGAGCATGACGCGGCAACTGGGCGCCAGGGGCGACGAGCCGCCCAGCAGTTCCGAGCAAAAGCAGATCGCCGAGGCAATCGACCACCTGGTCAGCCATATCGACTTGGGGGACCGGTGCCTTTCTACCCTGCTGCAGTTCTTGCCTTCGGCGCCGGCGCCAGATGGCCAGCTCAGCTTGAAGGACCGCCTCAAGCGCTGGTGTGCCGGAAGCGAGAACGGCTGGCTGTTCGACAACCCGAAGGACGAGCTTGACCTCGCAGTCACAGATCTCTTTGGCTTTGACCTGACGGAGTTTCTCGAACAAGGGCCGATCCGGGACGCGGCGATCACATATTTGCTTTATCGGACTGACCAGATGATGGACGGCCGACGTATCGCCCTGTTCTTTGACGAGGTGCAGCACCCGCTGAAAGTGCCGTACTTCCAAGCATCGATGCAGGACGCCAGCCGCACCGTTCGCAAGAAGAACGGCGTCCTGGTGTTCGCAACCCAGGAACCGGCGGCGATCTTGGAGAACCCGGTGGGGCGCTCGCTCATTCAGCAGTCGGCAACTGCCATGTTCCTCGAGAACCCCAAAGCAACCGCCGAGGAATATGTCGAGGGTTTCAAGTTGTCCCCGGCCGTCTTCAAGATGGTCAAGGAACTGCCGCCATTCAGCCGGCAGTTCGTCGTCAAGCAAAACGAGTCTGCCGTCACCGCCGAGCTGGACCTTTCTTCTTGCCCTGAAGCACTGCTGGTGTTCTCCGGTTCTGAAGACCTGGCCGAAATCGCCGAAGCGGCCGTCGCCACCCATGGCGACGATCCCGCGATCTGGCTGCCCCACTACCTCAAACGCGCCCAAGAGGCGACAAGGAGCTAAAAATGACCCAGAAGCACAACGGCAATACCCGCCTGCGCAGCCCCTGGCGCGCACGGGTCACCGCATGCCTGGCCGCCGTCCTTTTCTGCAACGCGCTGGCCCCTGTCCACGCGAGCGGAATCCCCGTGATTGACGGCGCCAGCCTCGCCGACCGCGCAATCAAGCATGTGGAGACGTTGGCCAAGTACGCCGAGCAGATCCAGGTTCTCAAGAGTCAGCTCGAAAGTCAGAAACGCCAACTCGAATCGCTCACGGGCACGCGCAACCTCGGCGACATCCTGAACAACCCGGCGATCCGCAATGCCCTGCCGGCGGACGCACGAGAGATCCTGCGGGCGTCCAGCGGCGGGCTGGGCGGTATCTCAGACGTCGTGGAGCGCATTGAGCGCGAGGAACGTCTGACCGGGAACTACGAGCAAGACAAGAAGAACCTCGATGCGCGCGCCGATAAACTCGCTATCCGCAGTCAGGCGATGATGGAGCAGACCCAGAAAGCCATGACCGCTCGCGTCAAACAGGTGGACCAGCTCCAGGCGCAGATCAACCAAACCCAGGATCCGAAGGCTATTGCCGACCTTCAGGCTCGTCTGTTGGTTGAGCAGGCCAACATCCAGGCCGACCAAACTCGGGCGGATATGCTGACCCGACAGATCGAGGCGGAGCAGGCACTGATGGAACAGCAGGCCGAGAAGCTCGCCGATAGTTCCTTTAGCCTCAGCGCAATTCGGGCGCCGCTTCCGGGAGCGCGGTAATGGCCACCACCGGGGTTAGCCTTGTCAGTCTCGGTGGCATCGCGAACTGGATCGATCAGTCAGTAACCACGATGCTGACAAATGTCGTCACGCCAATGGTCGCATCCGTCACGGCGAAAATCTTGCCGTTTGTCTCGGTCGGCCTTTCGATCTCACTGATCTGGTACGGGTGGCTAATCTGCTCCGGGGCAATTCAAACCCCGGTACTCCACGCTTTGCGACGTGTCGTCAACATTGTGCTCATTGTGGGCATAGCCGGTGCCAATGGCTTTTATCAGCAAAGGATCGTCACCGTGATGCTGGACTTACCCACGTCGGTCGCACAGCTCTTTACCGGCACCGTCAAGACTCCTTCAGAGATGATGGACGATGCCGCAAACAATGGCGCGGAGATCGGCACGAGGCTGCAGGAGCGCGCACCCAGCGGCATCAGAAAGATCGCACAAGCGTTCGTATTTGTCGTCGTGTCGGTCATCATTACGATCATCTCTGCCGTAATGAGCGCGATCGGCATGCTAGTACTTATCACCGTAAAAGTCGGGATGGGCTTAGTCGTCGTGTTGGGGCCACTCTGCATACTGGCTCTGCTGTTCGATGTGACCCGGGATTTCTTTACTACCTGGCTGCGTCAAGCCTTGTTCTATGCAATCTATGCTGGCCTATTTATGGTCGTATTCATGTTCATCATGGGCATGTTCGGCATGCTGCAGCAAGGGCTGTTAGACCTCACAGCAGCGGATCAGATAAACATCTTTTCCATGCTCACAGCCATCGTCTTTTTCATGATGTGTTCCAAATACATGCTTGAACAGGTCTCCACCGTGGCGGCAAAGATTACGGGCGGAGAAGGGGGGGGTATTTCGGTTCCTTTCCTGGGTAGGATCGGCTAACATTGATCCAAACCTACTGCAAGTCATCATCTCGATTTCAAGACAATTTGTGGGAGAACTGATGGCCCCGATTACGCCCCTGGGCAAACCTCTTTCGAGGGCTCCGCTTGTGAGCCAGGATGTGCCCCTATCTCCGTCCCTTCAGACGGGAGCCGAACAACCGATCTCGGCCTTCCAGTGGGTGAGCTTGGCACGCGCGAGCTGGACGTGGATTCTGCGGCCGATTTGGTATCTCTGCTTCAAATGGCCGACGCAGCTATTTATAGCGGGCACAGCGACTACCCAACGCTCGAGCGATGTTGGACGCGCGCCTTGGCAGAAAAGGCACTCCCAACAGCAACATAATGAAATGACCCGTTCGATGGTTCGGAACATGAGTCAGGATCGCTAGCGCGGTCAAAGCAATATCAACGGCGCCACTGCCGGTTTCTCACAGGGCACAGCAATCGCTGTGCCCTTCTCTTTGAGCTGCGCATTAGCCAGCCTCCTCTGATTTAAATCCCCTCATCTCCTCGGAGAATCGATGAAGCACGCCATATTGGCCGCGCTCGCCGCGGCTCGCCCTTTCACGTCCGTACGAAACGTGCGGCCCTTCCACCTCGTCGGGCAAAGGGAGGAAGGTCATGTCCTCTGAAGATCCCAAGCTCTCACTGCAGCAAGAACTGGATCGCAACCGTGGCCTGGACCGAGACCTTCTTACGGAATTCAGCGTGTCCAGGGCCAAAGCTTGGCGAGTGGCAACAGCCTTCTTTGTGCTGGCGGCACTCGCTGTCGGTGCGCTGACCGCCCTCCTGCTGAGCTACACGCCCCAACCGCCCTACGTTGTGCGTGTCAATGACGCGACCGGCGAGGTCGAGAACGTATCTCAGGTTGGTGATGCACGGGAAGACTACGGCCCCCGGCTCGCCCGTTACTTCGTCACTCAGTACGTGCTTTCCTGCGAAGGCTACGACTGGCGAACCCTGCAGAACATGTACGACCGCTGCGGGTTGTTCAGCTCCCCTGACGTGCAGAAGCAGTACCACTCGAAGTTCGAGGATGACTCGAGAACGGGCCGGGAAGCCCTGGACAAAAAGTATGGCGAGCACACGCGCCTGGCGATCAGCGTCCGCTCGATCACCCCCGGCCCCAACCAGACCGCCACGGTTCGCTTTACCCGAAGCGAGATCGGCCCCAATCGGGCGCCGAATTCTGAGCAGTTCATCGCCACCCTCGCTTATCGGTTCGTCAATACGCCCATGTCGGAAAGCGTGATCCGTGACAACCCGTTGGGCTTTCAAGTCATTTCCTACTCGACCGCTGTCGAAACGCTGAGGTAATCGTCATGCAAAAAGCACAAATCAACGAACTCGCCCGCCGCCTCGAAGATGTGGGCCGCATGGACAACGCACAGCGCACTGCCCTGCTGCGCGACATTGAGCGCTATGCAAAGAGCGACCTTTACGGCGCCGCCCGCTTGTGCAAGGACCATCTCCAAAAGGATGCGAACCTGCGCCTGCCTACCGCTGTGATGGCCGCTGACCGCATCGGCAAGCACTTCGAAGAGCGGATCCGCGAAGCGCGCCGTCCGGTGGAACTGTACGGGGAACAGGACCGACAAATCCGCCAACCGGAAGACGGTCGCGAGTACAAAGGTCCGATCGTTGGGACGACTCCCAACTGCCTGATTCAGCGTGACAACGAGACAGGCGACCTCATCGTCCACGCACGCAACACGCTGAATCGTTCCTTCGAGATGACCGGCAACGAAGAAGCCCTCGCGATCAGCTATCCGTTCAAGGCCGTCGGAGGCGTCGGCCTGGTGCGCGACGCTGACCATGGTAAGCAGGCCGAGCTGGGCGTCGAGCATCAGCACTCGCACCACCAGGTCCGCCAACGCGAGAGCAACCTCGAGATGGGGCACGCCCGATGAACATCCGCTTCAGGCCTTTGGCCTTGGCGGTGCTGACGGCCGCGCTATGCGCGGTCGCAGCGCCGGCCTGGTCGCTTGACCGCCCTGCAGCTTCGCCCAAGGATCAACGCATCCGCTGGACGGACTATGACGCCGCAGACGTCATTCAGGTCGACACGACGCTGGGTGTCGCAACGCAGATCCAGCTGAACGACGATGAGGACTATGTGACTCATGCTTTCGGTGATTCGGCCGCGTATGACTTTCAGCAGATCGGCAAGCACCTCCTGCTCAAACCTATCGTCGAGCAGGCCGACACGAACCTCCTTTACATCACGACCAAGCGCAACTACTCGTTCCTCCTGAAGTATGAAAAGGCCCGAAAGAGCGGTGGTGTCTTTCGCGTGGTGCTGCGCTACCCCGAGCTTGAGCAGGCAAAGTCGGCCGCCCAGGAAGAGCGTGAGCGCGTTCAGCGCGACCTGGCCACGGCGGACGTCGCCATCAACTGGCAGGCTTACTCGATGAGCGGCGACATCAGCTTGGCACCCAGTGCCGCCTGGGATGACGGTGCGCAGACCTGGCTTCGTTTCGCGCCTGGCCAGGATCTGCCAGCCATTTACTTCGTCGACGCCGACGGCCAGGAGGTCATTGTGAACCGCCATATGGAAGACGAACAAACCGTGGTACTCCATCGCGTCGCCAAACGGTGGCACTTGCGAATTGGCAACCAGGTTCTGGCCGTTCACAACGATGGCCCGCCTGTCGCACGCAGCTTGGCCACCGGGACTGTGTCCCCGCAAGTCGAACGCGTCCTTCGTGAGGAGCCAGCGCCATGAAGTTCTTCAAAAGGCGAAAAAGACCCGGTCAAACCATTGACGCCGTGGCGGAGATCGAGGAGCACCAGGCACAGATACAGGGCCGCGGCCGGCCCGATTTGTCCGGCACGGCCAAGCCGATGCAACAGGGCGCAAAAGCGTTCATGTTTCTGATGATCCTGATTGCTCTGATGGCTATCGGCGTAACGGGATGGCGCGCATTTAACTCGCCCGCTGCAGAGGAGGCCGCGCCCGCCGTGCAGGCGAGAATCGAGAACGTGCTTCCCGGCCTGAAGCTCAGACCCGAACCTCCTCCGCCGCCACCTCCGATGCCTGATTCGCCTCTGGCTACGCCTATAGTGCCTGCTCCAATGCAGGCGGAGCAGAAGGGCGCAGTGCCTGACCTTGCACAGGCCGTGACGGTAGACGCAGTCACCCAGCGGCGCTTGGCCAGCGGCCTTCGTGGCACCAAGGGACAAGAAGGCCAGTCTTCCGGGCAGTCCAGCTCTTCCCCTCCGCCAGCACGCGAAGTCGACAGCGGGCCGATGGCCAGCAAACTCACCCCTATGAAGCTCTCGGCATCGCGAGCAGGTTTGATCGGCAACCGAGACATGTTGATCACGCAGGGCTCGATGATCGACTGCGTCCAGGAAACCAAGCTCGTCACTGCGCAGGCAGGCATGCTGAGCTGCTACGCGCCTCACGATATCCGCTCGACCAGCGGTCGCGTGGTCCTGATCGACAAAGGATCCCGGTTCATCGGCTATCAGCAAGGCGTGCTGGCCCAGGGCCAGCCGCGCGTGGGCGTCGTATGGTCGCGGCTGGAAACGCCCAAGGGTGTTGTCATCCACCTGGATTCGCCTGGCACCGGCCCCTTGGGTGAGGCAGGCCTGGACGGCTTCATCGACACGCACTTCGCTGAGCGGTTCGGCGGTGCCATCCTGGTCAGCTTGATCAGCGATCTGGGCACGTGGGCTACCTCACGTGGCAGCAGCGACAACGGGCAAGTGCAATTCAACACGACGGGCGACGCGGCTACCAACGCGGTTACCACGGTGCTGGATAACACCATCAACATTCCGCCGACGCTATACCGCAACCAGGGAGGCCGGTTGGGGATCTATGTCGCTCGCGACCTGGACTTCAGTTCTGTTTACACGCTCCGGTCCGTCCCGCGGTAGCAGCGCAGTCGCCGGCACTGCCAATGCTGCGAAGCTGACCGAAGCTTCCAACGCATCCTCCGTTAGGCCTGCCTGACCTTCGGGTCTCGGCGGGCCAGACGCATTAATTGGATTCCCTATGAAAGACTCCTCCGGTGCACCGCCCGTCGACTCGGGCGGGCGCGACACAGCGTTGCGCCAGATGATGCGTCCCATCTCTGGCTACATGGCCGACGACGCTGTCCGCGAGATCACCATCACCCGGCCTGGCGTTATCTTTACGCGCTCTCAAGGGCGATGGCATGAGCGCCACGATCCGAAGCTGACCTTCAGCTTTCTGGAAGCGTTGGTGAGCGCCATGGCCAGCTACAACAACGTCAACTTCACGCCAATCATGTCGCTGCTGCTGCCGGACGGGGAGCGCGCTCAGGTTGCCCAGCCGCCTGCGGTGATCGACGGCGCACTCTCGATCAACATTCGCAAGCACAGCAGTGTCGTGAAGACGCTGGACGAGCTGGCCGCAGAAGGGGCCTTCGCCAACTGGGTCAATGTGAGTGGTCTGACGGGACACCTCGACAACCTGACCGACAACGACAAGGAATTGCTCGACCTTCTGACAGCGAGGGATATGTTGCAGTTTCTGCGACGCGCAGTCCTTCAATGCCGCAACATCATTGTCGCGGGCAAGACCGGCTCAGGAAAGACGACGTTCGCGCGCAGCCTCATCGACTGCGTGCCCTCCCTCGAACGCCTCTTGACCATCGAAGACGTGCACGAGCTCTTCCTGCCTAACCATCCCAATCGCGTGCACATGATCTACGGCAAAGGTGCGGGCCGAATGTCGGCGACAGAGTGCATCGAGGCCGCCATGCGCAGCTCGCCCGATCGGATATTCCTGTCCGAGCTGCGCGGCCCGGAAGCGTGGGACTACCTGAACGCTCTGAATACTGGCCACCCTGGATCTGTCACGACCACGCACGCCAACAGTGCGCCCGATTCGTTTGAACGCGTCGCGCTCCTCGTCAAGCAGTCCACGGCCGGCAATCAGATGGATCTCGACACCATTCGGCGCTACCTGTTTTCCACGCTGGATATCTCGCTGTACTTCGCCGACTACAAGCTGACGCAGGTGTATTTCAACCCTGGGCGGGTGCTATGAACAAACGCATAGACGTCGAAATCCCGTTCAGAGCGCCGGTGGGGCAGCCGGGTGTTCTACGGCTCCAGCACGAGTGCGGCAAAGGCCAAACCGCACTTCTAGCCATGGATGGCTGTGGCATGCCTGGCGCGCCGACTGCGTCCGCCTCACTTACCACTGCCGACATGCACCAGCTTGTGGATGGCTTGATGGACGCGATCTACGCAATCGAGCGGCAAGAGCGGCTGTGAGTTTAAAACTTGCGTTCGGCTCATGCGTGTAAGTAGCTCTCGCTGGCGCGAGTAGCCCGTTTGCAGGTCACGTGGCGCCCTGGACGCAGCCACAGGTGCTTTGCACCGTCGCTTCCTGGTTCAACCCTCTTCTTCACCTGGCGAGCGCTTCGCTCGCAGCCGAGTAAAATCCATGATTAAAGAACTCGATCTTTCACTTCCGTTCCGGTTCACCGTTATTGCGTTTTGTCTGCTGCTTGTTTTCGTCATTGGTATGGCGAGCGGCATGCAGATGCCTGTTTTCGGGATATCTGCCGGGGTAGTCGCCGCCATGATGTACGTCACGGCGGTGAGTTACGACCGCCGTCTGAAGGCACGCGTCACCCAGCCGCGGCCCATCGTCTGGAAGGTCACTGTGAACGGGATATCGGTCGGGACAATGGCCGACAGGCATTACGCCGCTATTCAGCGCAGCGTTCTCCGTAATAGCGGTGTCGCCGTCGAGCAACTTATGTCCTCTTCGAAGTGGTCGGCCGCCCTCGCTGCGAAGATGTTGCTCATCTGGCCCCTAGTTCTCTTCTGGCTACTGGCACTTCTTGCAATGGCCTTTCCCAATGAAGCGGTACCTATGCTGCAGGAGCTATCGGCGGAGTGGCACGCACGCGCATGGGGCAGCGCAACGCTGACGAATATTGTCGGCATCACCGGCGCGATTTCCATTTTCTTGGCATACCTTTCCATGCCGCCGCGTGTGCGCTCTCGCTACAAGCAGGCCACCGACGCCTTGCTACGCCTGCACTTCAACACGGCCGCCGACGGTGACGTGCAAGTTCATCGGCTTCCGGCCTATACAAACCATGCAAGCCGTACTTGAGCATATGCGCAGCGCCTTTCGCCGGAGGATGCAAGCACGCCTCTTCAAAGGATCGTTGCGGCCACACACCGAAGCGCTAGCGCTCGATGTCATCGATCCGCGCGTCCGTGCACTGGTTGCGGCGTTCAACGTCGACGGCGTCGTCTCATCAGTAAGCAGCTGCGAAGGACATCGGCTGTGGCGCCTGCCGACGCGTCGGACGCCCTTCGTTATGTTCCGTACGGATGTCGCTCGGTCCGCGCGCCTCGCGGGTAGGATCCTGCTTGATTATGGGCAGGCGTGCGAGCTGCAGCACTATTGGGCCATCGACGCAATGTTCGATGCCAACGGCGAGCTCGTCTTCCATCTTCACTGCCCGGACTCCCGATTCCAACGCCAAAAGGTGGACGCCGACTTTATGCTCCTCGCGCATTGGGCTCGAGACGTCTTTCAAGGCCACCCCGCCCAGCAAGCCTGAAGTCCCGGCCGAGCTCGAGGCGCCATCCGAGCGAGCGCGCCAGCGAAGGCGGCCAGCGCGCACTCTGTCCTCTCTGTTTCGTAATCCCAGCGCGCCCGGCCAAGTCCGGGCTTGCGCTGCCGTCGGCGGACCATTCACACCGCCCCGACGCCAATTTCACCCGGAGACTTCCATGACCCGAGCGAACCGCAAACGCGGCGCGCAGGAAGCACGCACCCGCATGGCCTACAAGATCATGCAAAGCGTCTTCGACCGCTGCCGCGCCGAAGGCCTCAGCGCCGAACAAACCCACCAGGCCATCAAGGACGCGTACCCCTGGGGCGAGCGCCGTGCCTGGCCCTACAAAGCGTGGCTGATGGCCCGCCGCGAGTTCTACGAAGCACACGGCCTGCCCCTGCGTGCACGTCGTTCCATTGCTGAATCTCTGGAGGCTGACTCGTGATCGGCAAGCTGTACCCGCACCATCCATTACCCGGCAAAACCTCGAAGCAACGCAAGGGACGAACATGAGCGTCGAAGCATCCAAATGGGCCAGAATGGCCGACGTCCAGAAATCCTCATCCAAGCTCGTGTTGCTCAACTTGGCGCAGCTCGTCCGGTACGATGCCGAGCATTGGACCGTTTTCGCATCAATCGACTACCTGGCCAAGGTCACGCATCTGAATCGCAAGACGGTCATCGAGGCGCTTGGTCGGCTTCGCGAACTGGGCGCGATACAGGACACCGGGCGGCGTGCGGGCGACAATCGCAGCAGCATCATCTATCGCTTGTGCCCGAATGCGGTCCCGCTGATCGATCTAGCGGCCACCGGTGCTGTCGCCGGCGGCGAGGCTCAGGCGGCGCAGCAAGACTTGGGCCTGCAGGACGAGGGAGACGATGCCCCCGCGGCCGCGCCGCCAGTCGACAACCCGCCACCGTTGGACCAACGGCAGCCGGGCGATCGGGATGGAGCCGGTATTGACGGCATGTCCGAGGGGTTGCCCAGAGAGGGCGTCATGACCTCAGCAGGCGACTCCAGCCCCACCCACGACAGTTCTCGGAATTCCGCTCCCGCGACGTATGCAGCCACCGGCAAGGCGGCGAAGGGCTCCCGGAAAAAAGGCCGAAGGCGCCAGCCCGAAGCGCGCGGTGCCGGCGCCGGTGCCACCAGGCTCCCGGTGACCTGGACACTGCCGGAGCGATGGCGAAGCTGGACGCAGGAACAGCGGCCGCTCTGGACGCACGAGAAGATCGACGCCATGGCCGCCACATTCAGCGCCTACATGAGATCCAGGCCCGGCGAGCTGGGCACGTCGCCCGATTGGTTCGAGTCGTGGCGGCTTTGGGTTTTCCGAGAGCGCGAGCCCGGCGAAGCCGCCGGCGCGGCGTGGCAGAACAGTTGGACCGGCATCGTGGCCACGGGCAAGAAGCTGGGCGTGGAACAGGCCCCGAACGAGCCACCTCCCCATTTCAAGGCGCGCGTGTTCCAGGCCGCTGGGCTCGTGCCGTCCCATTAGAAATTGTCCACAGCCTGGCCCAGTATCGGGACCAGTCCCAATTTTGGGCCTAGCCCGAAAAGTACTTTTTGCCCGTCCCAGTTTCTGCTTTCGCCAGTACCGAAAACGGCTTTTTGCCAGTACCGAAAACGGTACCCAATAGGTATATATAGGTTTTATAGGTTTTAGAGAGAGTCGCGCGCGAGGCGCTGGCTCATCGCGAACGCCGATCCGCCTACCCTCCGATCGCTGCGCTCCCTCCGCCCCGACGCCTGCGGCGCCGGCCTGAACCCATAGCTTCAGTCCCCCTCTCCGCCGGCGCGATGCGCCGCCAGGCGGGGGAAAGGCAGCCCCCCAGGGCGTTGCGGGCCGCTGGCCTCGCCCCGCCCTTAGCGCCACGACCTGTCTGCCGAACGCCTCCAATGCCGCGCCACCGCTGCTGACCTCCATGGCTGCGCTGCCTGCATACCCCAGAAAAAGGTCCGTCCCCTTCCCGGCGGGCATCCCGCCGGGTGGGGATCGGAAGGCCCCAAAAGCGCGGGGGCTGCTGCCCCCCTGGCCGGCCGCCTAGCGGCGTCCGCGCTTCCGACCCCCCGGGGAACCGCAACGGTTCCCCCGCGCCCGCCCACGGGCGCGGCTCCCCCTCCTTCAACCCCGGTTCTGCAGCACGAGGGGCGCCACCGCTCACGTCAACTCAACCGCACGCCGGTGCTCAGCCTGGAGCGCTACGCACCTTCACCTCACGAGGAAATCTCATGAAAATCTCCGACCTGAAAGCCAAATTCCAAGCGTTGTTTCGCTCCGCCCAACCCGATCGCGCGCCCGTTTCGAACGGCCCGCGAGCTCTTTCCGCCGACGGCGAACGCAAGCCGGTCGACATCTCCATCGTCAGCACCGGCGAGCGATTCGTTCACGTGCCCTCAACGCCTCAACCTGGCGAAGTCAGCCACGCAGCCGATCAGATGGACGTAGACCCCGCCGATTCCTATGAGCAACATCTCTCTGCGCTCGAGCGCGAAGCCGAAGCGAAGCTACGGCTATGGGACGGAAAGTCGGTAAGCGATATCGACGCAGGCGTTTTCGATGACTTCCGAAATCTCGAAGACCACCCGGTCATGCGAGAAACCGTGCCCACGCCGGTGGTTCGGAAAGACTTCTTAAACCCGTCGCCGCTAGACGAGAACGCGGTCGAGAAGGTCACCTTACTGGCGGTCGACACGCAAGGCCAAGCGCTTCTCAAGACACAACTATGGCACCACGTGAGCGACTTCGAACAAACCACCTACGACATCATGCCTATAGCGGAGGCCATTGATGAGCTGCAGCGACACGGCGCCAGCGAGGATTTGACGCTCGTGATTGGCGAAACTCTGTGGCGTGGTTCGACACCGGCCGAAGTGAAACCGGCTGAAGTCGGCGCGACGTATCGGGGTGCCATTCTTGATGTGCAGGGCAGCAAGGTTTATCAGCTCGTGTCGAACGGCACTGCCATCTCGCACGACGCAGGCAGGATGAGCGTACCCGATCCGCTTCGATTCGTAGGCAGAGAGGTGGACATCAGCTACCCGTGCGGCAAAGTTGGCCTGGTGCGCGAGGTGGAATCCCTCGCGCTCGAAGCCACCGCGTGGCAGAAGGCAGGTGCGGAGAAAATTTCGGCCGCCCTCGAGCGGTAACCCGGCGTCCGCGCAACTCACCGAACCTGGGAAACGCCTCTCCATGCAACAGAATCACGCCCCGCCGGCCAACAAAGGCGAGATCGTTCAGCAGCTAAACGCGTTGAATGCCACCGACCAGCGCGCGCGGTTTCGCGCGCTACTTCCGTTGATAGACCGACTCGTCAGACAGGGAGTCCCCCACGCCAAGATCGTTGAATCCCTGATCAACGCTGATTTGCCCGTGACACTTCTGTCGCTTCGAAAGGCGCTCTACCGATGGCGCAAGCGGTCCGTCGCTTTGGAGATCGACGACAACGTGCCCGACCGCCATTCCGCGCCCAGCTCCGAGGCAAGTCTGCCTTGTCCATCGCGCATCCCCGATACCCCCGCTCCTGGCGGCATTCAAAGCAAGGCCGACTTGGTTCGGCTTCGCCTAGCCTCAGATCACATTGACCTCAACGAACTGGCCGAAATCGGCCGAAGAAAATAGGCATCACCCATGAAAATCGCAACCGTCAATTATTCCGGCTCGGTCGGCAAAACCGTCACGACGAGCCACCTGCTGGCGCCCCGCATCCCGGACGCCGAAATCATCGCCGTTGAGTCGACGAACGAAAGCGCAGCCGATCTTGGGCTGGATGTCGAACAGATGCGCGGCGGGCAATTTGGCCGCCTCTTTCGCAAGTTGCTGATGGCAGAAGCCGCCATCGTCGACGTCGGCGCCTCCAACATCGAGGACTTTCTGGCCGAGCTGGTGAAGTACGACCAGGCGCATCTCGAGATCGATTACTACGTCCTGCCCGTGGTCAGTTCGGGTAAAGCGCAACGCGAGACGATCAAAACGATCCAGGCCCTCTCGGAGATGGGCGTGCCGGCCGACCGCGTGCGAGTGCTCTTCAATCGGGTCGATTCCGATGTCCGTGAGGAGTTCGCAGCTATCTTCGGCTACGCCCGCAAGTCCGGCGACTTCCAGGCCAATCCGGAAGCGGCGATTTTTGAAAACGAGGTGTTCGATCTGCTGGCCAACAAGCGCACCACGATCAAGGAAATTCTCGCCGACCCGCGCGACTACCGCCAGGAGCTGCGTCAGGCTGATCGTGACGATGCGAAGCTCGTCAGTCACCTCAGCGACATGCATGCCCTGCAGTCGCTTGCGCGTCCGGTCGATCGGCAGCTGGACAAGGCGTTTGGCGCACTCTTCCTGTAGGGGACTCTGTGACCGCCATTCAGCCCGAAAGCGCAGCCGCCTCGTCCCCCATCCCCCGAAGCAGGATGGAGCTTCTGTATCGCGACATGCTGCAGGAAAGCGCTCAACTGGTAGGGCAGATGGAGCAGCTGACAGCACGGCAGGAGGGGATCGCCCAGGCAATGCAAGCGCTGCCCTCCACTGTGCGCCAAGCAGGCATGGAGGCTGCGGTCAATGCGGGCGGCCAGGCCGCCCGCTCGCTTCTTGAGGCAAGCCGCACCCTCGCTAAGTCGACGTCCGAAGCCCGAATCGCGACTCGCGTCGCAACCCGGGCTCTGCCGACGGCCGCGTGGCGAGCTGGTCTCCTGTGCGCGGTCTGCGCGCTCATCGGCAGCGGCATCGGCGGCGCCCTTGTGGCGCTCGCGCTTTATCGGTAGCCCCTGCGGGCGCTATTTCAATGGCGCCCTAGGCGCCTTATTCCTATTCCGAAAGGACTTTCATGGCACCCGACATACGCCGGCGAATTATCAAGTTCGCCCTTCTAGTTCTTCCTCTTTGCGCTTGGCTTTTTACAGCCAAGGTGCTATCCGGCCTCCCCTTCTCCCACATCACCTGGACGGTGCTATCACACTGGGTAGTCTCCACGCCAGACTACCCCTCCCTAATCGCCGCGCCCATCATCGCCCTCATCCTGGCACTCGCACTTTCGCTCACGCTCAAGAAGTACTCAACCAAAGACGGCTTCGACGGCGCCGGGTACAAGAAGCACATTCGCGGTACCGAGGCGGTCCCTGTCAAGAAGCTGAAGAAGCTTTGCGCCGAAAACGGCCGCCAGCAGATCGATGTGGCCGGCGTCCCGATGCCCACGGGCATCGAGAATCTTCACATCCTGCTGAACGGAGCAACGGGCAGCGGCAAGTCGGTGCTATTGCGCAACCTGGTCTATTCCGCCCTGCGGCGTGGCGACCGAATTGTCGTGGTCGATCCGAACGGCGATCTCTACAGCAAATTCGGGCGGGAGAGCGACGTCCTGCTCAATCCCTATGATCAGCGGACCGAGGGTTGGTCATTCTTCAATGAGGTGCGTGCGGAGTACGACTGGAAGCGATTAGCGCTGTCTATTGTTCCGCTGGGCAAAGACGCTAACGCGGAAGAGTGGAACGGCTATGCTCGACTCCTGCTTCGTGAGGCTGCCCGCAAGCTGAACGAACTAGGAAACCCGTCCATCGAAGAGCTCTTTCGTTGGACCACGATCGCCTCCGACAAAGACCTTCGGGCCTTCCTTTCCGGCACGCTTGCCGAGTCCCTGTTTGCCGGCTCATCTGAGGCCAACAAAGCCCTGACGAGCGCACGCTTCGTGCTTTCCAAGTATCTGGCAGAACACGTCACGATGCCTGCTGGACAGTTCAGCATTCGTGACTGGATGGAGCACGGCACCGGCAGTCTCTACATCACGTGGCGCGAGGACATGAAGGAGGCGATGAAGCCTCTCATCTCCGCATTCGTTGACGTTTTCTGCTCGGCACTGCTTTCGCTGCCAGAAGATCAGGCGCGCCGGTGGTGGCTGGTCATCGATGAACTGGGGTCGATGGAGAAGATGGCCAGCTTGGAGGACTTCTTGACGAAGGGGCGCAAGAACGGTGGCCGCGCGCTTGCTGGCCTTCAATCGGTATCCCAAATGGACGACATTTTCGGAGAGAAGATGTCCCAGACGCTACGCGCAAGTTTCCGCTCGCTGGTCGTGCTCGGCGGCTCCAAGACGGACTTTGAAACAGCAGAAGTCATGTCCAAGTCGCTCGGTGAGCATGAGGTCGCGCGGCCGGAATACACCGATAGCCGAAACCCTGGAAAGACGCCGAACACGAGCGAACGCATGGTCCGCTCGACAGAACGCGTCGTTACCGCCGCGCAGGTACAAACGCTGCCTGAACTCACCGGCTGGGTTGCCTTCGCGGGCAACCGGCCGATCTCGAAGTTCGAGCTCCAGCCGGCAACCTTCGCTATTCGCAATGCGCCCTTTGTCGAAGCGAGGCGCAGCGGCGCTCAAAGTATGACCAATTCGTCTGCCAGCGGCCCTCAACCCTGGTCGCAAGTCGACCTACCCGAGGATCCGACTCTCGCGGCGTAAGCGCATCACACCAGGTCGCCGGCAGCGCCGGCGGCCGCTCGCATGGAACATCCGATGATTTCGCTCAAGACCATCCACCGGAGCGCCGCCAACAAGGCGTCGCACTACTACGCAGACCAGAAGGATGACTACTACAGCCGCGACGGTACTGCGGCGCAGTGGCAGGGAAAAGCTGCAGAGGCCCTTGGCCTCACTGGCAGCATCCAACAGGACGAGTTCCTGCGGGCGCTCCGCGGTGACTTCGGATCTGAAGTTGCACTGTCTCAATCGGTTCGGCTTGATGCCAAAGCCAGGGCCGCGCTTGACATGACGTTCTCCCCTCCAAAGAGCGTCAGTATCCAAGCGCTGGTCGGCAAGGACCCTTCTGTTGTAGCCGCACATGACGCGGCGGTCACCAAGGCGCTGGCATTCATTGAGCAGGAGCTGGTGCGGGCACGCCAAACGGAAAAGGGCGTCACCACCATGGAGCGCAGTGGGAACGCCGCGATCGCCAAGTTTCGCCACGAGACTGCCCGCCCGACGGACGGTGCGTACTCGGACCCCCAACTTCACACTCACGCGCTAGTTCTGAATATTACCCAGCGCGCGGACGGGTCCTGGACCGCGATCTCGAACGATGAGATCTACCGGCTCGTTTCGCTGGTGCAGTCAGTCTATTCGGCAGAGCTCGTCGCCGAGCTGGAACGCGCCGGGCACGCCATTCGATATGAGGGCAAGAGCTTTGAACTTGCGCACGTCTCTCGAGAACAGATCGAAGCCTATTCGAAGCGTTCTCAAGACATCAATGCCGAACTGGCTTCGGTGGGTGCAACTCGTCTTACCGCAAGTCCCAAACTCAAACAGACGATCGCGCTCAAGACGCGCAACAACAAAGCGCCGGAGCTCACTCGCGAGGAGTTGCAGCGCGACTGGGAGCGGCAGGCCAGGGATCTCGGCGTGTCATTCGAGCCGTCGAACACACCGACCGGCAAGGCGGCCGAGCGCACGCCGCAGGCTCAATCCTTGACGGCCGACGAATGCTTGAAGTGGGCAATCAAACACCACACGGAGCGCGAGTCAGTCATGGATGGCAAGGCATTGCTGAAGACAGCGCTGCGCCGATCCCACGGCACGGGCGTCAACCTGGCAGACCTCAAAGGTGCCGTCAAACGATCGTTAGATAGGGGTCACCTAATCCTTGGCACGCTGCAGTATCGCCACGCCAAGGACCGTGATGCGCCCGCAATGTATCGTTCCGAGATGGTTGACGCGTTGGTTCAAGGCGGCACTACCAAGAGGCAGGCGGAAGAACAGGTCCGCAAGTCTATTGCCCGAGGCGAATATGTCCCCACGGGCGCCCGCTACACCACGCAATCCGCGCGTGAGCGTGAAAAGCGCATTTTGCAGATTGAGCGCGAAGGCCGTGACGCCGTCGCCCCGATCCTGCAGGTGGACGCGGCGCAGGCTGCGTTGGCTGACAAAAAGCTCAAGCCTGGGCAGCTCGCGGCGGCCGGCCTGATACTAAGCACGCCGCATCGCTTTGTCGGCGTGCAGGGATTGGCCGGCACCGGCAAGTCGCACATGCTGGCGCAGGTCAAGGAGGCGGCAGAAGCGGCCGGCTATCGCGTCCAGGCGGTGGCGTCTTACGGCAAGCAGATCGAGGCGCTGCGAGAGCTGAACATGGAGGCACGTACAGTGGCCTCCGTGCTTGAAGCGCGCCAGAAGGACCGCTTCAAGTTGGACGCGAAGACGGTCCTCGTCATCGACGAAGCCGGCGTGGTTCCCGCCCGAATCATGGAGCGCCTCATGAAGATGGCCGAGGCCGACGGTGCTCGTGTGGTCATGCTCGGCGACACCGGCCAGACCAAAGCGATTGAAGCGGGCCGACCGTTTCACCAGCTGCAGGCGGCCGGCATGGAGACTTCGCTCATGGGGGACATCATCCGCCAGAAATCGCCAGAACTGAAGGCGGCGGTGGAACTCGCCGCGGCTGGCAAGGCGTCCGCATCCCTCGCCGTGTTGGACGGAAAGCTCAAAGCGGTCCATTCCATCGATGACGACGGCACCCGCTATGACGCCATCGCCTCCAAGTACGCCACGCTCGACGGGGATGAAAGGCGTGAAACGCTGATCGTCACAGGCACGAACGATTCGCGCAATGCACTGAACGAGGCAACGCACCAGGCGCTGGGCCTGTCTGGCCGTGGATTCGACTTCAATCTGCTCACCCGTCGCGACACGACCCAGGCGGAGCGACGGGTGGCGAAGTACTACGTCGCCGGCGACATCCTCCAACCGGAACGCGACTACAAGACGGGCAACCTACGCCAGACCGAGATGTACCGCGTCATCGGCGTAGCGCCAGGAAAGCCAAATGATCTGGTTGTCGAACATGTCATCACAGGAGAGCGCACGCAGTTCAATCCTGCACGCGCCGCCAAGCTTTCCGTATACGAGCCAGTCCAGGCGGAATTGTCTGCAGGCGACTGGGTGCGAGTGACACGGAACAACGCCAAGCTTGACCTTGTCAACGGTGGCCGATTCGAGGTGCTGGCGGTAACCCCCACCACCGTCACCATTGGCGGCAACGGCCGGAGGCTCACGCTGGATGCTGCCACCGGCCCCCTACACCTGGATCGCGCATATGCCACGACCAGCCATAGCGCCCAGGGCCTCACATGCGACCGCGCACTCATCAACGCGGAGAGCTTTAGCCGGACCACGCAGCGTGACGTCTATTACGTGGCTATTTCACGCGCACGTCACCATACGGAGATCTACACGAACGACGCCAGCGAGTTGGCCGGCGTCGTAGATCGGCTCGAGGAAAAGACTGCGGCCTTGGACATCGGATTGGAAGCTACCCGCCCTTGGCGTCCATACAAAGCGCCTGCCACGATGGAACACCACACCAAATAGGATTAACAATGCAATCTATTCAAACACCGTTCTTCACGCTAACCGTCAAGGGAAGCTTTGTCCACATTAAAAGTACCGGGCTGGCGGGGGCCCAGGGCGTGATCCATTTAGTCGAGAGGGACGCCTTAGAAACCTTCGACCAGCTGCTGCACGTCCGCGAGTCCTCCTACACGAACTGGGCCGAGGATCCGTACCCAGTGGAATGCGGCGCGGTGCTGCTGCGCGTCGATGACATTACTCATGCAGAGTACGGCCGCTTGCAGGTCGAGCTAGAACGGCATCCGAGCAGCGGATCGTTGGCTCTGGGTGAACCTGAGCAGGAGCAGATCCAGTTGCAAGCACTTCTGCAATTGCGGCACCAGGTCATGCACTTGTTCGAGATAACCCGACCGGACGAAGCAGCGCGGGCGTGCACTGCCGAGCGAGCACAAATACTGCTCCGCCAAGCCAAAGGCCTCACCTTTTTACCGCCGGAAGGCTATTGCTATCGCTGCGAGGAGGACGTCACTCTGGAAATTACAGACGCCACCGGCATGACCGGCTGCCCGAAGTGTCACGTTTCCTGGTGCGACTAGCATCCAGCTAAGAGCGCCGCCTATATTCTTGCGGACAAGCGATCACGTTGCGTAGTGAAAGCGAGAAATATAATCGGCCGCAGGTTTCTCGCCGTCTGATCGCCCGAACGACCGCTCACGAAGTGCGATAAACACTCAAAAGTGTTATTGCGTAAACCCGCAGCCGGCCACTCTTGGCCCGGAGTGGTCGTCGAAGACAGGCAATTTTCGACCTGAAGCCGCAAAAGGCGCACGATCACTCCCGCCCCACCGTCGCCAAGTGGGGAAGGTTCTCTCCCCATCCGGCGTGCGTTCAGCGCGTCCATTGCGCGCACTAAAAGTCTAGGCGGATTCGCCCAATGGCTTGCTCATAATGATGCTGCGATAATTAGTGTGTGCCCATTGCGCAAATTCAATCGGCCGGTAGCCGCGTGAGATGTACCAATCTTGCAAATGCGTTGCGGGTTCGGCGGTATCTAAAGCGATTTCACTGGCACCACAGTTTGCCGCCCGAGCTTCGGCGTATTTCATCAGTCTGGTCCCGAGCCCCGACCCTTGTAGAGCGGGGTCCACCCCCAGCTGATGAAGACTAGCGACATCGGGCCGATCGAGCCATGGTGTCCCTCTGGTCCGTGGCGGAGGAACGTAGAGTACGGTCCCCACCAAGTTGCCGCCCGCAACCGCCACATAACACTCCCCAGCATCCAAGCGCTGCCGCGTGACATCGTCGGACTGATCTACAGCTTTGAACTGCCATCCCATTTCACCGAGTTGGGCATATGCTCGGTGCAGTAACGAAGTGAGAGTCGAAATATCGTCGTCGGGTGTAAATAGCCGGACGTCAACAGAGGTAATATCGATTTCCACGTCTTACCTTGCAAACTTGGTTAGAAGTCTCGAATATATATCAGGTAGGCGACCGCTTCTGGCGGCTAGCCGTCCTTGTCGACCGGCCGATGGCGGCCAGAAGCGGTCGTATAACTTGCCCTTTTGAATGTCCGCTTTAACTCGCCATTGAGAGCTCGACCGGGTCCGCGCCCCTACCCGCCTAGGCGCTGATCACCACTTCCACGCCCTGGGCGCGGATCGCGGCCACGACCTCCAGGTCGGCCGCCGGATCGGTAATCAGGCGCTGCCCCTGCTGCCAGGCGGCCACGCGGAAACTGGCATGCGCGTTGAGCTTGGTGTGGTCGGCCATCACGGTGGTACGGCTCGCCGCCGCGATGAAGGCGCGGTTCATGGCGCCGTCCTCGCTGTCGCGCATGAATATGCCGGCGGCGGACACCGCGTGCACCCCGAGAAACGCCTCCCGGATCTGGATGCCCGACAGCGTGTCGTTGTCGGCGCGCTCGATAGTGGCCTGTTTGCGAGTGTCGAGCCGGCCAGCCAGCACATACACATACGCCATTCGGCTCTGCCCGGCCGCCGCGGCCACGGAAAGCCCGTTGGTGATGACGTGTAGATCCTGGTGGCCGCGCAGAGCCTGAGCCAGCGCGTGCGCAGTGGTGCCGGCGTTGATCAGGATGCTGTCGCCATCGGAGATGTACTGCGCCGCGCACTCCGCGATCGCGGCCTTCTCGGCCGACTGCTGATTGTGCCGCTCGGCATAGCTGTACATCTCATAGCGCGCATTGCCCTCGGCCAGCACCTCGTGCAAGGCCACCGCGCCGCCATGGGTCCGTGCCAGCATGCCTTTGTCGCCCAGTTCGAGCAGATCGCGCCGGATGGTGATGGGCGAGGTCGAAAAGGCCTGCGCCAGATCGCGCACGGTCACGGCGTTGGTTTCTTGCATACGCGCGAGGATGCGCTGCTGACGTTCGGCTTTGAGCATATTTGATCGTTATCGGGCCGGGGCCGCCACCCTATCACACAGAGATTTCTGGAGCCTTAAAAAATGAAATGATCGATATTGATCTTTTATAAACGAATTTGTTCATATCTGCGTCACATTCGATCAATAAAGTAGCGGACATGACAACTTTCACCCCCTATCCAGCGATCGTTTTTGATCTCGACGGCACGCTGCTCGATACTTGGCCCAGCCTGCTGGCGGCCGTGCGCGCCGTGGCCCCGGCCTCGGCCCCCAGTCTCGATCCGACCGCGCTGCGTCTGGCGTTGAGCCAGGGCGTCGGCCCAATGTTCAAACGCGCCGCCGCGCAACTGGCCGGCCCTGAAGACGGGGCGCGTCCCGCGCTGTTCGCGGCAATGTCGCGCCACTATCTCGATCACACGCTGGTGACGGCCACGCCCTACGCCGGCACCGGCGCACTGCTGGCCGGCCTGCGGGCGGCCGGCCATACGCTGGCCGTGTGCACCAACCGCGACCGCGCCTCCACCCTGACCCTGCTGGCGCACCACGAATGGCGCGCGCACTTCAGCCACGTCCATTGTCTCGACGACGGTCTGCCGCCCAAGCCCGATGGCGCGCCGCTGCTGGCCACACTCGAACGTGTCGGCCATCCCTCCGGACGGGCCCTGTTCGTGGGGGACTCGCAGGTCGACGCGCGCTGCGCACAGGCCGCCCGCGTGGATTTCGCCGCCCATCGCGGTGGCTACCATGCCCGGCCCGGTGACCTTGCCCCCGCCGTATTCACCTATGACCATGCCGGCGACCTGAAGCACTGGATCGCGTCGCACCCCACCCGCGTCCTGGAGACAGAAGATGACTGACCTCGTCCTTGACCAGATCAGCAAGTCCTATGGCAGCACGACAGTGCTCGACCGTCTCTCGCTCACCATCCACGATGGCGAGTTCCTGACCCTGCTGGGCGCCTCGGGCTGTGGCAAGTCCACGCTGCTCAAGCTGCTGGCCGGACTGGAGATGCCCGACAGCGGCACCCTGCGCAAGGGCGACACCGACATCCTGGCGCAGTCGCCCAGCGAACGCGACTGCGCCATGGTGTTCCAGTCGTACGCGCTCTATCCACACATGAGCGTGGGCGACAACATCTGCACCCCGCTCTATATGCGCTCACTCAACTTCGCCCAGCGCCTGCCCGGTGCGCGCTGGCTCATCCCCGGTACGCGCCGCCGTGTGCGCGACGCGCAGGACCAGGGCCGCCAGGTGGCCGGTATCCTGGGCATCGACCATCTATGGACACGTAAGCCAGCCCAGCTCTCTGGCGGCCAGCGCCAGCGCGTGGCGTTGGCACGCGCGATGGTGCGCCGACCCTCGCTATTCCTGTTCGACGAACCACTCTCCAATCTCGATGCGAACCTGCGCCAGTCGCTACGCAGCGAAATCCGCCAGTTGCACGACCAGCTCGGCGTGACCTTCGTCTATGTCACGCACGATCAGCACGAGGCCATGTCCATGTCGGATCGCGTGGCGGTGATGAAGGGTGGCCACATTCTGCAGTTGGGCACGCCGCAGGAGATCTACCACGCGCCTCAACACGCAGACGTCGCCGCATTCGTGGGCGCGCCGCGCATCAACTTCCTGACCGTGGGCCACGACGGCGCCGGCCGCGCTGCGCTGCAGGAACAGGCCATCGAGCCACACTTCCCCACGCGCAGCACCCGAATGGCATTCCGTCCACACGCCGCCACGCTCGCGCCCATGCGCGATGCCCTGGTGGTAAGCGGCACGGTGCAGTTGGTGGAATTCACCGGGGCCGACTGCATGGTTACGCTGCAGACTGCAGGGGCGGAGAAGGTCGTCGTGGTGCTGCCCGCCAGCAACCGCATCCACACCGGCGAGGTGCTGCGCGTGTACGTGCCACTGACGGCCTGGCATGCGTTCGATGCCGACGGCCACAGTCTCGCTGACGGCCAGCGCGCGCTGTCGCTGGCCGCCTAGGAGCCGGGATGCGCATCAAGCCTTTGCAACTAACGCTGCTACTCGGGCCAAGCCTGGTGTTGACCCTGCTGCTGCTGGTGCTGCCGCTGGTGGTGGTAGCGCTCATGTCGCTCACCGACTGGCAGTTCGGCGCGGCCAGCTGGAACTGGATCGGCCTGGGCAATTACGCCGATCTGTGGAACGACACCACGTTCCGCAAGAGCTTCGCCAACACCGTGTACTACCTCATGGTGGTGTCGCTTGGCTCGATCGCAATCGGCCTGGCCGTGGCGCTCCTAATCGAGTCGCATGATTCCTGGCGCGGCTTCTACCGCACCGCGTTCTTCATGCCGGTGGCCTCGACACTGATCGCGATGGCGGTGGTGTGGCAGTTCCTGATGCACCCCTCGGTGGGCTTTCTCAACCACGTGCTGGGCTGGTTCGGCGCCGAGCCGCGCAACTGGCTCAAAGACTACGACCTGGCCCTGCCGGCGCTGGCGGCCATCGGCATCTGGCAGATGTCGGGCCTGGCGCTGGTGATGTTCCTGGCCGGTCTGAAAAGCATCCCGGCCGAACTGCGCCACGCCAGCCTGCTCGACGGCATGCGCCATCCGCTCGACCGCCTGCTGCGGCTCACTCTGCCGATGCTCGGCCCAACCATGCTGTTCGTTGTCACGGTGTGCGGTATCCGTTCGCTGCAGGTGTTCGATACGGTACACGCGCTGACCCAGGGCGGCCCCAACAAATCCACGGAGGTGCTGCTGCACACCATCTACGCCGAGGGCTTCGGTTTCTTCCGCATGGGCTATGCGGCGGCCATGGTGGTGGTGTTCGTCGGCTGCATCTTCGTGCTCACGCTGGTGCAGCAGGCCAGCATGGAAAAACGGACACTCCACTGATGAAAAATCCCATGCAACCCGGGCTGCCCTGGCGCGTGCTGCGTCACACACTGCTACTGGCCGGCGCCGCGGTCTATCTGCTGCCCTTCGTCTGGATGCTGTCGACATCGCTGAAACCGGCCGACGAGATCTTCCGCGACGGCTTCCACCTGTTGCCGCGGCAGTGGGCCGCGGTCGACAACTACACCCGCGCGCTGACCCAGGTGCCACTGCTGCGCTATCTGTGGAACGGCATCGTGGTGTGCGGCGGGATCCTGATCCTGCAGATCATCGTGTCGCTGCCGGCCGCCTATTGCTTTGCCAAGCTCAAATTCCGTGGAAAGCGCCTGGCCTGGGGTCTGGTGCTGCTATCGCTGATGATTCCATTCCAGGCCACCGCGATCCCGCTCTACATCCTGCTTTATCACGCCGGCCTGCTCGACACCACCGCAGCGTTAATTCTGCCGTTCATCGCCTCAGCCTTCGGCATCTTCCTGATGCGCCAGTTCTTTATAGGCGTACCCGACGACCTGATCCATGCTGCGCGGCTGGACGGCATGGGCGAGTTCGAATTGGTGTGGCGCGTGATGATGCCTGCGGCTATGCCCGCGCTCATCGCCTTCTCGATTTTCTCCGTGGTGTGGCATTGGAACGACTACTTCTGGCCGCTGCTGGTAATCAACACCACCGATCTGGCCACCCCGCCGCTGGGCACCATGTTCTTCAAGAACGAGGAAGCCGGCACGGATTTCGGCCCCCTAATGGCAGGCACGGTGATCATCACCCTGCCCTTGCTCTTGTTCTTTCTGTCGGCGCAGAAGCGCTTCATCGAGGGCGTTACCCTCACCGGTGTCAAAGGTTAAAGGAACCTCCATGCAATTCAAACTGCTGTTCGGCCTGCTGGCCGGCGTCGCCCTGATCGGCAATGCCGCCCAGGCCGCCAAGATAGAACTGATCGTCGACTACCCCTATCCCGACATGTTCAACACGGTGCACGAGGAAATCGCCAAGCGCTTCACGGAGAAGTTTCCCGACTACACCGTGAAGTTCCGCGCGCCCACGCCCGAATACGAGGCCGCCGCGCAACAGGCGCTGCGGCATGCCGTCACGCGCCAACTGGCCGACGTGTCGTACCAGGGCCTGAACCGCCAACGCGTGTTCGTCGACCGCAACATCGCGGTCGATCTCACGCCCTTCATCCAGGCCGAGAAGGATTGGGATAAGAGCGGGTATAGCCCTGCGCTGATGTCGCTCGGCCAAGTCAATGGCAAGCAGGTGGGTATCGGCTTCTCGCTCTCGACCCCGATCGTCTACTACAACATGGACCTGCTGGAGCGCGCCGGCGTGAAGGCCGACGCGCTGCCCAAAACCTGGGACGACATCCTCGCCGCCGCCGACAAGTCGCGCGCCGCCAACGCCGGCACCAATGGCCTGCACTACGACTGGGAAATCACCGGCAACTGGCTCTGGCAGGCCATGGTGTTCTCGAAGGGCGGCAGCATGCTCGACGCGAGCGAAGCCAAGGTGGCCTTCGATGACCAGACCGGCCGCGAGTCGATCGAGCAGATGGGCCGCATGGTCGAGCACGGCACCATGCAGAACTTAAAATACAAGGACGCCGCCCAGCTGTTTGTGACCGGCAAGCTCGCTGTGCTGTCATCGTCCACGTCACGCTTGTCGACCATCGAGAAGCAGATCGGCGGCAAGTTCAAGATGGTGACGGGGTTCTTCCCGACCTATGGGGATAACGCTCGCGTGCCGGCCGGTGGCAACGTGGCCATGATGTTTGCTAAAGACCCGGCGCACCAGAAGGCTGCCTGGGAATACATCAAGTTCGCCACCGGCCCCGAAGGGGCCACCATCATGACCAAGGGCACCGGCTATTTCCCCGCCAACACCCTGCCGATTGACGACCCCGCCAAGCTCAAGGGCTATTACGACGCCAATCCGAACCAATACACTGCCGTTCGCCAGCTGCCGTGGCTGACCGGCTGGTATGCGTTCCCGGGCGAAAACGGCCTGAAGATCACTGACGTGATCAATGATCATCTGCAGACCGTGTTCGACAAGTCCACCAAGCCCGACGCCGCGCTGGACGCCATGACGCGCGATGTGCAGAAGCTGCTGAACTGAGCGCCGCGATGAAATTCATCCATCTCACCGACACCCACCTGATCGCCGACGCTGGCGATCTGTATGGCACCAATCCCAAGCAGCGGCTGCAGCAGGCGGTAGCTCACATTCTGGCTCACCAGCCCGACGCCCAGGCCGTGACCATCACCGGCGACCTGACCCATTACGGCCACACCGGCGCGTATGAACACTTGCGCGAATGCCTGGCGCCGCTCACCATGCCGGTGTTCCCGATCCTGGGCAACCATGATCATCGCCAAATCTTCCAGAAGTACTTCCCGCACGTCGGGCGCGACCCCGAGGGTTTTGTGCAGTATGCGGTGGACTTCGGCGATCACCTGGCGGTGTTCCTCGACACCAACGAGCCGGGCGTGCACTGGGGCGTTTTCTGCGAGCGTCGCGCAGCCTGGTTGCGCGAGCAACTGGAGGGGACGGCCAAGCCGGTGCTGCTGTTCATGCACCATCCATTCTTCCCGATCGGCATCCGCAGCATGGACTTCCTCTCGCTGCGTGACACCGGGCCGTTCATGGCCGCCATCGCCGGCTTCGAAGCACGTATCCAGCAGGTGTTTTTCGGCCACATCCACCGCCCGATCTGCGGTGTCTTTCGAGGCATCGGCTACTCGACGCTGCGTGGCACTAACCATCAGGTCGCGCTCGATCTGCACGGCGACGAGAGCCAGATCATCGGTGTACATGAGCAGCCGCAATACGGCGTGGTGCTTCTGGCGTCCGATCAAGTGCTGATCCACACCGAAGACTATCTCGACTGCGAAATGCGCTACAGGCTGCACGAGATGCGCGACGGGGAGCAGAGCTGACTGCAGCCCCGACCGCGGCGGCCGGCCCCGAGCGAGCCGCCGCTTCAGCGCTGCAGAGGCCGGCCTTTCCGCAGGTCAATACCCAGGAGCGCCGTCCGCTTTTTGGGTGGAGCCTGGTCCCACAGGGACCACATACCCGAACATCGGAGACACAATGCGAACGTTACCCCGTTTGACCGTGCGCCTCGGTTCCCCGCCGAGCACCTCCTCCGACATGAGGGCGCACCTGCTCAGTGTCGCACCGTCCTCACCCTGACGCGGCCTGAGGAAGCGAGCCGGACGTCGCCTTCCGACCGTCGCGGTGCCGCTTCGCCTCGTTTTCAGTCTGCACTTGTTCTCCAAGATCATTCACCTTTCGAGGGGATGCGCAATGACATGTCCAAGCAGCCACTCCGCTGGGACTGACCACTAACCCCTTGAAAGCTGCCGTTAGACGGCGCCGACCCAAAGGGCTGCAACGGGTCGTCATCGGCCAGTCGACAAGGGCCGCTCGCGGTTCCCGGTCGGAAACTGCCCTTAGGACAGATCCGACACCACAGGCATGACCGCCTGCCCGAAATGTCACGTTTCCTCGCGCGACTAGGTTCGGACAATCGGCCGACTGGCAGCGGCCCTGAACCACGGTCAAGCGCAAGAAATGACACAGCACAAGTCGATTTCATGTTGCGATTGTCGCCTGGGGCGTACTTTGTCTCACTGTTGTCCCACTGTGGTCTCATGTGTGTCTCATAGATGTCTCACACATGTCCCATAGTTGTCTCACACGTGTCTGACACCTGTCTCATAGTTGTCTCATCACCCAGCGCCCGACGACGAGAATGTCAAGAATCGGCGGAATGTATACGGCTGCATTCCGGGCAAACCCGCTGCCCGCGTGGCCTCTGGCGCTTTAGCGCGGTTTGTTGTAGGACAAAAGAAAACAATTCTGCGCGAGGAAAGCCCCAAAAAATCAAAGAGATAACCGCACCCGGAGGGTGCGTAGTGTGTGGTGGCTTTAAGGGACCCGCCGCCGCCCTGGCGGCGGGGGCCTTAAGGGCACCTGTGGGCGTCCGGGGGACGCTCACGAAGTCCGAAGGACGGCCCCGCCGGCGCAGCCGGTGGGACTGGACGCCCCAATCCAAGACGCCGTTCATCCAAAGCAAAAGGGCCGCCCCTAGGGCGGCCCTCTTGCTTTGGCGGGTGTCGCGGTGGTTAGTGAACGTCAGCCACGGAGGCCAAAGGCCGGACTGGCGGCTGCTCATGCTGAAGTGCTTGCCAAAGGTCATAGTTGGCCTGCATCGCAATCCACGCCTGGGCAGTACTTGCCCCGGCCCGTTCCAGCCGGACCGCGAGGTCGGGACTGATCCCAGCCTTGCAGTTGAGCACCCGAGACAGCGCGACCCTGGACATGGCCAGCCGGTCAGCCGCTTCGGTGACGGACAGCCCCAGGGGGGCAATGACATCCTCCCGGAGAATCTCGCCGGGATGCGGCGGGCAGTGCATTGTCACGACCTAGCTTCCCCTAGGTCTGCTCCCGCCACCTTGCCCGACAGGTCGGAAAAGTTGCTGATCCGCACTGCACCGTCCGGGAACCGGGCAACCACATCCAGTTGGCCACCCATGGCCTCGATGTGGCTGCGCAGCGTCGAAATGTACATGTCCGTCCGCTTTTCCATCTTGGCGATGGACGGCTGTTGCACGTGCAAGATCTCGGCCAGGACCTTTTGCGACAGACCACGGGCCTGACGCAATTCCTGTAGCGGCATGTCCCGAAGCATCTCTTCCGTAGCGGCTTTGGCGCGAAGCTGAGATTCCGGCGACATGGCCGCCCGGAGTGCTGCAAATTTCTTAGCCATTGATCTGCCCTTCCTTTCGCAATTGTTCCAAATGATCGTCGTAAAGCTTGTCCGCTCGCGGCACGAACTCTTCATACCAGCGGCCATTCCCCGTTTTGTCGCCGCCGATCAGCAAAATGGCGGTCCTCCTGGGGTCAAAGGCGTACAGGGTACGCAAGGGATGCCCACCCGCCTGAGTTCTAAGCTCGCGCATGTGTTCGTGCCTGGAGCCGTTAATTCCACTCGAATGTGGAAAGCCCAACGACGTGCCCCGTTCCTCCAGCAGGCCGACCGTGGCGGCCACCGATTCCTGTTCGCTGACCGACAAGCTGTTCCACCAGTCTTCGAACTCATCCGTGAACTCAACTTCCCAAACCATCGATTCCCCGCCTAAGCTGTTTTAAAGATTATAGCCTGCACGGAATATTCCATCAAGGGAATATTCCGAAGGTTTCCCGGTGCGGGCGACCGAGGGACCGCAATGTCCGTCGGCTCGCCTCCTCAGCCAGGGACCGCGCAGCGACCCCGGCGCACATGCTCTTTAGTCCTCCATTTCTCCCATCGGGTGTTCCACGGCCATTGCGGCCTGAAGGGGTTGGACGCGCATCAGTTCAGGCACCCAGCCCTTCCCTTCCAGCAATTGCTCCGCTGCTGCGGCGGCCTGCGCCTTCTTCATCGCAAGCAGCGGCTTCGCCTGCTCGGCATCGACTGCATCTGTGACCA
Source organism: Achromobacter animicus (assembly GCF_040775605.1). Lineage (NCBI taxonomy): Bacteria > Pseudomonadati > Pseudomonadota > Betaproteobacteria > Burkholderiales > Alcaligenaceae > Achromobacter > Achromobacter animicus. The sequence goes on along the minus strand of NZ_JAYGJK010000001.1, from coordinate 891,636 downwards.
CTGCCGCGATTCGGTCCTTGGACACATGGGCAAGGTAGGACTGCGCGGTCGGCTTCCACCACTTGCTCATGTCGAGATCAACAAGGCCCGATAAACGGTCTAGGTGCTTGGTTTCCGCGCCGTGCGCATTGCTGCGGCGGCGGTAGATCGTCAGACTCGTCAGCACGGCCAGCATGTCGAGAACATCGGCCTGGGACTGGTTCAGGAGCCAGGGCAGGACGGCGCTTTCATCTTCCGGCACGTCCTTCGTGACCGACCCAATCATTTCCTGCACGGCGGTCCAGGCCGCGCAGTCCTTGATATCGGGGTCCGTGTTCGCCAATTCATGTTGGGCCGACCGTGCCGAGAAATCGAACGTATCGCCGCTGGCGCTGCGCCGGTTCCAGTCCATATCGCCCAGCATCTGCTCCACCAGCAGGCACAGAGCCAATTGCGGGCGCATCATGACTTCGTATTGCAAGGCAATCACTCTTTGGGCTTGCAGACGATTTGTCAGGGCTTCGGAATGCACCGGGCGCGTCTTTACCGGGGGCAAGTCCACGCCCGTCACCGTCTGGCCCTCTGCGTCGTTGCTGCGCGTGGCCTGCGCCACGGCGTCGCGCTCGTCCTGGCGAATCAAACCGCGCGTGACGGTCAAGTCGCCATGGTAGTCCAGGTGCACAATCGCTCCGCACAGGGCTTTCAGGTCGGCCGGGTAGTCGTAAAGCTCGGCCCGGATTTCACGAAGCTGCCCTTCATAGCCGCGAATCAGGCCGCGAACCTTGTCCAGGTCGGCCGCGTCCTGGCCTTCGGCCTCTTGCAATTCAGCCAGCTTTGTCCGCGCCGCTTCCGTCTTCTTTTGCAGTCCGTCGATCTGCTTGGCCTGGGCCTTGCTGGGCTCCTGAAGGACGCGCTGAATCTCGCCGAAAGACTTTTTGTCGGCGTACTCGAAAGACACGCGGCATTCCACCCACAACCAGCCTTCTGCCTGCACCGCCTTGAACAGCTTGGATCGCTGCATCTTGGCATCGGCCATGCTGCGCACCTTCTCCGGGTCGGTCAGATAGGCGTCGTTTTCGAAAAGGTCGCGGCGAACCTCGCCGCCCGCCTTCTCGTATGCGGCGACGGTCACGTACCGCGCCACGGGCGAATCGCCGCGCATTTCGGTTTCGGCCAGCAACTGGCGAATGTGGTCATCGCGGTTCCAGTATTGGCCCGCCGATGCCTTCCATGCCGCCTCCTGGCGAGCATGGTCAGAGACGGATGCCAGCGCCTGCATTTCGTCCATCTTGATTTTGCCGTCGCGGAACAACTGCATGAGCGTGGGCGACACGCTGCCCAGCGCCAGCAGCTTCTTGACCGCCGATTCGGACGCGCCATGCGCGGCGGCGATGGCCGCAACCGTCCAGTTTTCGGCACGCAAGCGCGCATATCCCGCGTACACATCTGCCGGGTGCATCGCCTTGCGCCCGATGTTTTCGATCAGGCTGGCGTGGTGCGCGTGAGCGGCCGGAATGACAAGGCAAGGGACCGGGCAGTCGGCGGGAAAAACGCCGTCCGCGATCAGCAGGCCCAGGGCCGTCCAGCGCCGTCCGCCCGCGCACACTTCATAGGAACCGTCCGGCGCTGCGACCACAACGAGGTTTTGCAGCAATCCGCCCATCGCCAGGATGGTGGCTTTCAGTTCCAGAATCTCGGCGTCCTGCTTCCGGTCTTCCAGGCCACGGGCCTGATACGCCTCACTCAGGCGCAGTTGCGAATGCGGGATTTCTGTGCGCGTTGCGGCGGCGTGGACGGCGGCGAGTTCGTTGGAATCGAGTTTCATCAAAATGCTCCGGGTCGATATCAAATCAGTGCAGTTGCGCGGGGAATTCGGGCGCGTCGAGCGCGGCGATGAGGGCGGTAAGCTGGCGCATGGTCATCGCGGGAATGCGAAAGCCCAGGCCCAGCAAGTGGGCGCGGCGCATGTCGTTCGCCAATCTGATAAAGTCGTGGTTCATCACGAATCTCCTAGTCCGAGGTTGCGGGTGATGGCCCTTGTCGGTTGCCGCCGACAGGGGCCTTTTACTTAGTAGCCAAGCCAGTTCAGCAGGTCGCGCCCGCGATACAGCGGCTGGTCGCCATGTTCGGCAAAGAATTCTTGGGCGTTCGCTTGGTGGTCGCGCAGTTCCAGCACCACTTGAAACCGGGTCAACACGGCTTCGTCGGCCGTTTCCCTGTCGCGCAAACCGTCCGCGTCGACCACGCCGGTATCCATCAGGTCGGCCAACAGTTCGATGAGGTCGGGGCGATGGCCGGTCCAGGCGAGCAACTCGTTTTCAATCGCGGCGGTCACGACGGGCGCGAAATCAAAGCCTTTACGAGCCAGGGCGGGCGCATAGTCCATCGCGCTGCGCTCGGCGTACTGAAGGCCGCGCTGCGCCAGGGCCGCTTTAGTCAAGGCGCATTCAGCGCCACCCAGCACCGTGTAAATCACGATAGGCATATCAGTCGTGTCCTGTTCGCCAGCCGATCCTGAAGAAGTCGTCCGAGCGTAGGTTTGTTGGATTTGGTTGTTCATGGTCTTTCCCTCCGCGTTATTCGCATCCGTTCCTGTGAGGCCTGTCCGTGCCGTCCGTGGCCACGTAGTGACGACTGGAAAGGGCCGGAGCAGAGGCCGCACGCGGAGCGCAGCCAAAGGCGAGCACCGAACGGGTGAGCACCGGACCCTTGGAGGGAGGAGCGCAGTGGTACGGTCGGCGTTTTAGGACGGGGCTCGCGGGAATGGATGCATTGCGAGAGACAGGGCGGCGACACCAAAGCCAGGCGCGCGCCGAGCGCCCCTACCCGCGCGCAGCGCGGGTCAAGCTGGCCGCAAGGCGGCCCGCAAGCGATAGCGCGCAGCGCCGGCAGGCGCGAAGGCGTGAGCCGACCGAAGGGAGGGACGGCTGGAAGCCCCACCGGGGGTGAGACTGGCGGGGTTGGCCAGGCTCAACGCGAAGCGCGAGAGCCCGACCCGCAGCCGAAGGCGTAGGGGCACGCCCAGGGGTGAACACTCCGTCCGAAAACGGCCCGCGCCGACGTCCTGACCGGTCTGGCCTTGTGCGTTTCAGCGCTGCGAATCTGTCGAAGGCGAGATGTTCAGCAGATCCATGGCCTTATTTGCCCGATCCGTCGCCTGGCCGATGACTTCATGCTGTCGAACGATGTAGTCGAACAGCGCTTTCGGACGATCTTTGAGCTCTACCAACGACTCATCGTTGATGATCCCAATGCACATTTCAATGCACTCGTCGCAGATCGTGACCTGATCGTTGTCACCTCGGGCAACGAGCTTTCGCACCTCATATTGGGACTTATCGCAGAACGAGCAATGCAACTCTGGCGCCTGCTTTTTGGTACGGCGTCTCTTTTTTGGCTCATCCATGTCGGAACGGTGCGTGGGTCACGAAGGCCCGCAATCTAGCACGAGCTGTGACACGGCGGATGCGTGTTTTTCCTAGTAGCGCAACACTAGCGCAGTGGCATTCTTAACTCGTGAAAAAAAACCGCGAATAGGCTGACAACAGGAGGAACAATGGAGGGCACCATGGTGGTAAATGGGGTCAGGGCTGCGTACTCGATGACGCCGACCGACGACGGCGCCGGGATTGTGGCCAGCATCCGATACGGGCAGCGGGGGCCGTGGGAAGGTGTAGGCCCGCCCGGCACTTTTTTCGCCACCGCCGCCGAAGCGCGCGCTGCCATTCGCAGCCAGATTGCCGCCAATATGACGCGTGTGCTCGGACTAATGTGAAGTGCAGCGCCGGCCGGCAGGCCGGCGCCGCTTTTCTCATTTTCGGCGATAGTGGTCCACCATGCCGGCCAAGTACGCGGCCTCCAGCGCCTCGCGCAACTGGCCTACGAACAGTTCGTGATAGACGAGCTGGGCGCGTCCTCGGCAATCCAGCGTCTCCAGGTTCAAAACGCGGCGCGCGATGTCCGCAATGGCGGCGCGAGCCGCCATGGAAAGTTCTACCATGGCCCCTGGGCTCACTCCGGGTCCAGCGCGGCCAGCACTCGGCGGGCCAATTCATTGAGGTCGATTTCCGACCGGGCAATCGCTTGCACTTCATCGAGCGGCAGTGATTCGATAATTCGCGCCATGCGCCGCTCGTTCTCGCGGGCGGCCAGCGCCGGCCAGGCGCTGTATCTGGCGATCGCCGCCAGGCCGTCCAAGTCGTGTTTTCCGTAGCCCTGCAAGAATGCGACCAGGCCACCCGTAATTGCGTCGTCCCGGCTCATGCTGCGATCCTCTCTTGGCGGGCGAGCTGCAAGCGCTGCGTTGCGGCTGCGTGGTACTTCGGATCCATTTCGATGCCGTAGAAGCGCCGGCCGACCTGGCGGGCGGCCACGCACGTCGAACCCGAGCCGGCGAACGGATCCAGCACAATGTCCCGCGGGCGGCTGAAAGATTCGATCAGCGGCGCCAGGCATTCGACGGGCTTTTGCGTCGGATGGTGGCGGTTGCCGCTGTACTTCCAACGCATGACGTCTGGCAAGGGCTCGGCCGGGAGCGCCGGCTGCCCCTTGGCCAGCAAGTAGGCCGACTCGTGCTGATACGCGAGAAATCGCGCTTTGGATTGATATTGCTTCGCAAAGACCAGGTGGCCGACGACGCGAAAGCCGGCGGCGCGCCAGGCGGCAAAGAATCGGTCCACGCGGTTCCAGCCGTAGAACGAAATGCAGAAGGCGTCATCGCGAAGGACGCGGAACATCTGTGCGAACGCCGGCGCCAGCCATTCGTCGGTACGATCGTTGGCGATGCTCCGGCCTGAGCGGTCCACGTAGTTGACGAGGTATGGCGGATCGGTCAGGACCAGATCGACGCAGCGATCAGGCAAGGTGGGGAGAACGGACAGGCAATCGCCCAGGACAACACGACTCATGGTTGGCTCCTTGCGTGCAGCAATGTCAGCCGATCTGCATTGCACTGCACGGGGCAGGCGGGCGCAGCCCACGAAAGCGCGGTCAAGGGACGTGGAATAAATAGCGAACGCAGTGAGCGGTTTATGCCGCGAAAGCCCTTGAAGATGGGGCCGCGGCTACAAAGCCGCGCGCAGCGGCCCTAGCGTCCGTGTGTGAGTGGGATGCGACTGTATGCTCCGTGCAGTGCTTGCGGTTCTCCATATGCCGAAGATGGCGCGTCGCCGGCGCGCCAAGCCCCGTGAGGGGCCATTGCAACCTCGCTAGAAGAGCGACATCTGGCCAGCGGCAGCGGCTTGGCGGATGGCCTTCGGAATGGCCTGCAGCGGCGCATCGATCTCGGCCGATGAACTGTCGGCCGCAACCTGGTCGACATGGTGATCTGGCACGGCCGCCGGCGCCTGCAGGAGCGCTCGAGCGCCCTCCTCCGCTTCGCGACGGCGAAGACGCGCGCCCCAGCCGCCCAGGATGTGTGCGGGCGTAAACCATTGCTCTCGGCACTCACCCGTAAGGCCGTTGCCATGAATCACCACGGCCGGCACGTGCAAGAGCACCAGCTGGATGAACGTCATATGCACGCAGCGCTGATCGATGTCGATTGCAGTGGCGTGCATGCACTGCTGATAGTTCAGCTGCGCATCATGCATTGCGTGCGCAGCCGCGATCAACATGCCGCCAGCGCCGCAGGCTGGTTCCAGTACGCGCACGAACCCCTGTGCCCCCGTCTTGTCGATGAGATCCTGGCCGTTGCCCATAATCATGTTGCCCATCAGGCGCGACACCTCGTACGGCGTGAAGAACTGGCCGGTGCCGGCGTTGCCCATGTCCAGCATCATGAACGTGCTGCCCAGCACGTCGCCAAAGTCTGCTGCTTGAACCCGGACCTCGTAGGCCATGACCAGGTGCGAGAACGCTTGCACCAGCAAGTCCAGCTCGGCCCGCTCGTACTGAGCGATTACCTGCTGGTAGCGCTGCTCGCGCGCCTCGCGCTGCGCGAGATCGGCACGGGCCAATGCGATCGCGCAGATCTCCACCCAGTCGCTCCACACGCGGTCGATCCCACGCGTGTGCGCGACCTGCCGAATGAGGCTGACGATTTCCTTCTGGTGGGCGTCCGCGTTGTTCAGGAAACGGCGTTGTTGTGCATTTGAGGTTTTGGCCATGTACTCTCTCCGGTTGCCAGGGCGGGAATGCCCGGAACTTGAGAGGCACGGCGCAGCGCAGCGCTCAAGTGTCGAAGACGGCCAGCGGCCGCCAGCGGCTCGGGCGTAGCCCGGGCCGCGCCGCACTTGAACGCGAGAACGACGTGGCACCCTGACCGGGAAAGCAGACCCGCCACCCCGTATGGCTTTCCACGGTCCACCTTCAAAGCGCAGCCGTTCCTCTGCAGCGTCACTTAGCAGGGACTGAGCCACGATGGCCTGATGGCGGCCAGAAGAAGAAAGGCCCGCCGAAGCGGGCCGGGATGGCGTTAATCGATCGCCGCGAAGATGGCGTTCGCCTCGGCCTGTTCGCCGGCGAAGTCGCGCAGGGCGTGGTACTTCTCTGCCAGGTCATCGCTACGGTATTGGCTGCACAGTTCGCAGAGGGCGTACAGCGTGGCCACGATGCCGGCGGCGTCTGCCGACATCGTCCGGTCGCACCAGTTCATCGGCCAGACGATGTGAAGCGTCTCGTAGTCGGCGGGGGCCATGTAGAAGCCGTTCGGGATCTCGTAGTAGTGCCAGAAGCCGCCGCTGTATTCCTGCGACAGGCGATCCAACCAGTTGTAGACGCTGATCTCTCCGCGCAGCATCAGGCGACTTCCGAACGCCTTGGGAAGAAAGTTCATGCGTTCGCCATCGGGAACCAGGCGTGCGACGGAAAGAGTGGCTTGGGTCATTTCGTGCTCCTCAGAAGTAGGGCCCGGCCGGGTGGCGGGACGGGAGCACTGGCGCCCTGCGGAACAAGCGCCGGGGGCAAGGGGCCGTGGAATATAAAGCGAGCGCAGCGAGCGGCTATATGCCGCGAAAGCCCCTTGCGCCCGGTGCGCGCAGGGCAAAGATGCGCCCAAGGCCTGACACCAGCGCCAGGCCCGGCGCCGCAGGTCAGGGCATGATGCCCTTCTCTGCGAACGAGACGATCCTGCTGCCGGCCACAACCAAGTGATCGAGTACGGTGGTGCCGACCAATGCGAGTGCATCCTTGAGCTGACGCGTCATGCTGATGTCGGCCGCGCTCGGCTCTGCGTGACCGCTCGGATGGTTGTGCGCCAAGATCACGCTCGCCGCGTTATGCGCCAGCGCAGCTTTGACGATCTCGCGCGGATATACAGGAGTGGTGCTCAACGTCCCCCGGAACGGTTCTTCATATGCGATCAGTTCCGCGCGCGGGTTCAGGTACAGGATGCCGAACACTTCGTGCTCAAGACTCGGGTTCAACCGCAGCTGCAGGAACTCGCGCACGAGCTTGGGCGAATCCATGAGCTGGCCGCGCTGGATCTCCTGCAGGACGACCTCGCGTGCCGCGGCGAGGATCTCCTTTGGCGCCGCAAGGCGCACCTCGCCAGCGGAATCCTGCACGAAGAGCGCGCCGGCGGCGTGATCGATGGTGTTGAACGCGATGGAATACTGCATTGCTGGATCTCCAGTGCCGGGCGGGATTGCCCGGCGATCCTGGGATACGCTGCAGCGGAGCGGTCAAGTGGCCCGCCGGCCCCTGGCCGCAAGCGGCGCCGGCACCGTCGGCGTTGCGCAGCACTTGACGGCGAGAACAGCGTGTCACAATCGCCAAAGACGCAAGACCGCCCTCTCTCCTCCAGTGTTGACCTCCTGCCGCACACCCCGCGCGCGCCTATACTGGCCAGACATCTGCATTCACAGAGGTGGTCGATGTGCGGTCGTATTGTTCAGAAATCAGGTCCGCTGGACTACGTTGAGCTGATCTTTACCAACCAGAGCCAGATCTTCGCGGACCCGACGGGGCCGCGCTTCAACATACCTCCGGGCACGCGCCCGCTCACTTTGCATCGCCTGGCTGAAGGCACCGAGGCCATGGGCAGACTGCCCTGGGGTTACAAGCGTCCAGACTCCAAACACTTCATGAGTAACGCAAAGCTGGAGACCATTCTGAAGAACGGATGGCCCTGGCGCTTTCTCATCGGAGCTGGCCGCATCCTGGTGCCTGCAGACGGCTGGTACGAGTGGCCGATGCTCGCGGACGGCGCGAAGCAACCCCACTATATTCACGGTGATGGCCCGCTCTACTTCGCCGCGTTGACGGCCTGGTCGCCCGGCGCGCCGCTCGATGCCGCTCATGGCTTTGCGATCGTGACCAACGATACGAAGGGTGGAATGGTGGACATCCACGCGAGGCGTCCGGTGGCATTGCCGCCCGCGATCGCGCAGCGCTGGGCCGATCCAGCAATCTCGGCCGCCGAAGCCCGCGATCTGCTCCACGAAGGTGTACCCGAGGACGCCTTCACCTGGCATCCCGTTCGGCAGGAAGTCGGCAACTCGAAGTATCAGCTGCCGGACGCCATTGAACCAATCTGATGGTCAAGACCGCGGCTGGTGGTCAAACAGGGCGAGCGCGGCTTCAAACGATGCGCGCATGCCGACCAGCCGCCCCGAGTCCCCTCGGCTGTGCCATAGCTCGTGCTGATAACGGCCGTCGACCCAAACGCGGCAAATGGTCCACCCACGCGGTCCTGCCCAGTAGTAGTCATCCATACGCCGCCAATCTTCGGGATCGCTCATGGCCGTGGCCCAGTGTTGCCGCTGGGAAATAGGGCGCTATGGCGCGGATTCTAGGCTTGTTTATACTGTATGTCCATACAGTGGTTCAGCATCATGCCGTTCAAGCCTCCGCTTCGCATCGCCCAGCTGCGCGCCATCCAAGATCGCCATCGCGGTCCGGACGGAAAGATCAGTGATGCCGATCTTCTGGCCCTCCTGCAGGAGGTCAAGCGGTACCGCTCGTTCATATTGCGCACCAAGCAATTGTCCGGTGGATTCAAACGGCCGTCCGGGGTGCTGGGGCCGGTGTACGATGAGTGGTTTGAGATCCTCTCCGCCGAGCCCTGTGTGGCGGAGCAAGAACAGATGGTCCGCGAGCTCCTGGAAGACCCGAAGAAGCTTCGCAAGGGTATGGGGCCGCGCTAAGACTATCCCGCCCAGTACAGCGGCACCATTGATTCGAACGCCGTTTCATTGGCATACTGGACCCCCACCACTTTTGGAGAGCGAGGCCATGCTCATCGAGATCCAGAAGGAAGGCGCGGAGGCGGCCCGCAAGGGTCTGAGTCTCTTAAGTTGCCCGTATCTGAAGGCGGACGCTATGCCAGGTCACACCGGGGAATCTCCCCGCGAATGGATCGAGCGAGTGAATGCCTGGGAGGAAGGCTGGAAGAGAGAGGTGGCACAGCGAGGTGCCAAACGATCCACCAGTCCGTTTGCAGTCTCCGTCGCCGAGAGGCGACCGGGCTTCCGCCTACCGGCCGCTTAACCGGCCCACAAACCAGCGCCCCGAATGGGGCGCTTTCGTTTTGGCAGAGATCCGCGGCGCGTTTAGCGGCTAAACACCAGCCACGCGGTCGCGCAGATCATCCCCAGGGTGTTTAGCAGCTAAACGATGCCGACGTGCCGCACCGTAGGCACGCTGGTTGCTGCGAGCATGGGTCCAACACGAGAAGGAGGATTTCATGTCGGACGATCTGAAAAATCGCGGTGCGCAAGACCGGTCGCGTATCAACGTGAACGAGGCCCACGAGCTTCATTACTGGACCAACGAGTTGGACGTGAGTGACGAACAGTTGCGAAAGGCTGTGCAGGCCGTCGGCGTCTCAGCAACAGCGGTGCGAGAGCATCTGAAGGGCCAGACCGGCGCCAAGCGCTCCTAGCTATCGTGGTGGGGCAGGACCGTGGACAACGGCCGAAAATTCATCGTCTATCGGTCCCTGAACCAACAGGAACGGTTCGATCTCCTGTTGGAGTTCGATGATGCGATGAGGCGCTGGACGGTAATCAACGGGATGCCGGATGACCCGAAGGCGAGACGCATCGCGGTGGAGCAGCCGGCAGTTCCCTCGGTCGGACGGAAGCGTAGAGGACGTACTGCGGTATCCCCGCTCAGCGGGGAGCCGGTATCTGTGTGGGACGCCGGAGAGTGGAACTTGGCGGGCGATGCAGGCGGATACGAGGCCGGCCATCTGAGATTCCGCCTCCATGGCGCGCTCCTGCAGGGCCGCTGGGCCCTCGTGCGTATGTCTGGCAGCGGCGCCGTGGAACGGCCTCCTTGGCTACTCATCTTCACATCGGTTCGTGACCGGCGGAACTGAACCATGGCAACCCGACCTCGAAAGGGCAATGCCCATGCGACCGGCCGCTCCGGAGCGGCGTCCGCTGCATCAAAACTTCCAGGCCTCGAGGCAGATCTGCCGCCTTCCCTAAAGCCTCAGTTGGCTACCTTGGTCGACGGCGTTCCCAGGCACGGAGATGATTGGCTTTACGAGGTCAAGTTTGATGGTTGGGCGTATCAGTGCCATTGTCTTGGGATGAGCTGGGCGACGTCACTGGTGGCGCGCAATGGACGATTTCGAACGTCCAGGGTCGGCTTGACGTGGCCAACTCACCGTGGGACGACTACACGCCGCAAACGATCAGCTAGGCCATGAACGCGATCGGCTACAGCCCGGAGCGGACGAAGAGTTAGCCCGCCTTCAGAACGCCCATGCTGCAGCATCAGCACTGCTGTTTTGAGGCTCTGCATCTAATGATTGGCAGATGGGGGCCGGTGGGTATGTGGGTGAAACTCGGGAAGCCGGTGGGCACACCCTGTGGTCAAGCGCGTGGTCAGGCGGAGCCTGTCCACCGTTTGTCCATCAGCGGTTGTCCATGGGCCGAGCGCAGCGAGCCGAGTGGTCGCGCAGCGATCATCCACATATCCACGGGTTCGATGAATGTCTTTGGTCTTGATGGTTTAGCGGCTAAACACGTGGCACAACGGTCCAAGTGTGTTCCCCGCGCTTACCAATTTGACTCTTGATTGTCTCCGTCGGGGCGGTCTGCCCCAGGGCTTCCACTGACTGGCTGGACTGCGCGCGGTGCACCTGTCTGCTTTCGGCCGAGGTTGTGTGAAAACTCACCGTGCTGAGGGTCATGTCGGAAGTTGGCCTCTCAGATCAACTCAGGATCGACGATCGGAGTTGAGGGAAGGGTTTGAACACCCTCGAAAACAAGTCCATCACGAGTTTTCACACAGCCTCGGCCATAAGCGGACGCTCGGCGGGCATGCCAAAATATCGTTATCTGCATATGTTAACGGTGTCATATGGCTGCAAGAAAAATCCTCACTGTCGGTCTGGAGCTCGCGTCATCCGAGCCAACCTATGCTACGTTTCGGTCAAAGGCATCGCTACTGGACTGGGACATATTTCTCTTCAGACCAGAAATCTCGGAGTTTCTTCACAACTACCACGAAACGTACCAAGGCAAGCCGTGCTTCAATGACAGCTCGTCGTTCGAGGCGAAAGAGTGTTGTGAACACTGGCGTCGCGAAATTAAACAGGCTATGGAGACGGGAAAGACCGTAATTGTCTTTCTGCCTTCTTTGTACGAAGCCTACGTAGATACGGGTAGGCGCTCCTACTCAGGTACCGGTCGAAATCAGAAGACAACCCGTCACGTTGAACTCCTCACTAACTACGACACGCTCCCGATGGGCTTGGAGCCGTTAGCAGCAACTGGGAGTTCGATGAAGCTCACGTCGAAGGGGGCTGAATTATTGGCCCCATACTGGACCGAGTTCGGCGAAAGATCTGGCTACAGGGTTGTCCTGAACGCATCCGATGTTCCAGCATGCGTTCAGACTCGTGCAGGAGACAAAACCGTGGGCGTACTCTATCGGAGCAAGTCTTCCGCCGGGACGCTATTGTTGCTCCCCGACATGGATTTCAGTCCGCCGAACTTCACGAAAAAAAAAGGCAACAGTGAGGTCTGGACGTCTGCCGCTACTCAGTTTGCAGGCGCATTCCTTTCTGCCGTGGTTGCCCTCGACAAAGCCCTCCGATCCTCTTCGGAGGTAACACCGGAGCCGCCGTGGGCCGCTACCTCACAGTACACGCTCGCACCGGAGACAGCGCTACGCGTTCAACTCCTTGAAGCAGAGCGCCAAGTCGAGGCAGCGCAAAGAAAAAAGGAACAGGTCGCCGAGGCGATTTCTGGTGCCGTTATGCCGCGCGGTCTTCTATATGAAAAGGGCAAACCGCTGGAGGCCGCGATCATCTACGCCCTAACCATTCTCGGCTTCAATGCGTGCCAATTCAAACAGTCCGATTCTGAATTCGATGTGGTTTTTGAGTCCGCCGAAGGTCGTCTTATTGGCGAGGCAGAGGGAAAGGACAGCAAAGCGATAAACATCGACAAGCTCCGTCAGCTCTCAATGAATATTCATGAAGACCTACAGCGGGAGGAGGTTTCAGAACCTGCAAAGCCGGTCCTATTCGGAAATGGATTCCGACTTCAAGAACCCAGTTCCCGATCTGACCCGTTCACGGAGAAATGCCACTCAGCCGCCTCAACGTCATCGACGGCGCTTGTTTCAACCGCTGACCTCTTTCTGCCCGTTCAGTACTTGCTTGCGCACGAGGACGCCGAATATGCGGCTGCATGTCGTGCCGCTCTTTTGTCGACTGTTGGCAGAGTCGTTTTCCCTAGTCCCCCCGTCGTGGCCCAGAGAAATAACGACACAGAGCAAGAGGAAAGTGGCGTCTAACAGGTTGATCGACACGGACGTCCAATCGACCGGCTTTGCCGACCAACTGTCGGCGGTCATCTACAGCGTTTCTGAACGTCCGCTTTCCACCGCGAGCTACTTCCGCTTTAGGTCGCAACCGGGCCTCCACTAGAGGCTGACCATGGCCATGAACGGCTCCTCGCACCGTGCAGTCCTATGGACCAAATCACATCTGCTTTAAATCAACCTCTTTGGCGACCTTGCCAAAGGCCTCAAGGTCCGTCTTGACGCGGGCCGTGGTGTCGGCGGGCGTCGATACGCGCGGGATCATGGCCAGCTCCAGGAGGCGTTGCTTCATCTCGGGTTTGGCGAATTCGCGAGCGATAGCTTGCTGAATCTTGTCCACAATGGCGTCCGGCGTGCCCTTGGGCGCCGCTAAACCAAACCACGCGACGGCCGAAAAGCCGGGCATGCCGGCCTCTGGAGCCGTCGGCACATCGGGCAACGCCGCCACGCGTTCGGGGTTGGTGACGAACAGCGGCCGCACCTTGCCCGCCTTGATGAAGGGTGTCTGCACGCCGGTATTGTCCAGCACGGCGTCAATATGGCCACCCAGCAGATCGTTCATCGCCGGGCTGCTTCCCTTGTACGGCACGATGTTGATCTCAATACCGGCGGAGCGTGCAAACATAAGCTGCGTCAAGTGTTGCTGGGTCCCGAGACCGGCATTGCCGAAAGTGATCTTATTGGGATTGCGGCGCCCGTAATCGATGAATTCCTTCAGCGTCTTGGCGGGAAACTCGTTATTCGTCACCACGACGAAAGGCAGGTCCACCAGCACCGTGATCTGCTTGAAGTCCTCCAAGGGCTTGTAGCGCAGCTTGTAGACGTACGGGTTGACCGCCATCGTGCCGCTCGCGGTCAGGGCCAACGTGTAGCCGTCGGGCTCCGCGCGGGCGACGTGCTCGGTTCCCAGGACGCCGCCGGCGCCCGGCTTGGCCTCGACGATGACGGGCTGCCCCAATTCGCTCTGCACCGCCTGGGCCGCGAAGCGCGCCAGCATGTCGGCCGATCCGCCCGTGGCATAAGGCAGGACGATCGTGATCGGCTTGCTGGGATAGTTGTCCGCGGCTGCGGCAGATGAGGCTGCGAAGGCGGCCACACAAGCGGCGGCCAGAAACTTCAGGTTCTTTATCATGAATTGATTACCCAAGTTGCGGAGGAACTGCGCAGTAACCCGGGCAAGGTTAAGCGGTCGCATGTTATATGACCAATCAACAATTAAAATAAAACATCATCAACGTTTTTGATAACGACTTAGGGTAAGCGTGCTTGACGCCATCGACTTGAACCTGCTTCGCATATTCGACGCCGTGATGACCGAGCGTAACGTCACGCGCGCGTCGCACACCCTGCACATGACGCAGCCGGCGGTCAGCAACGCCATCAACCGGCTACGGCTGACGCTGAAGGATCCACTGTTCATCAAGGTCCAGGGTGGGGTCCTGCCCACCCAGCGCGCCGAATTGCTCTGGCCGCCCATCCGCGACGCGCTTGCCCGTATCGCCGAGACCCTGGAGCGCAATGAGTTCGACCCCGCCCGATCGGAAGCCGTCTTCCGTCTGGCCATGTCCGACTACGTGGCCGACCAGGTCATCCGGCCGCTGTTTGTCGAACAACAGGAGGTGGCGCCGAATATCCGCATCCACCTGCACCCCTATTCGCTGGACAACACCACCTCGCTGCTGGAAAAGGGGGAAGTCGATATGGCAGCGGGCGTGTATTCGAACTTCGGTTCGTCGCTGCGCACCCTGCCGCTTGAAACCCTGACCTACGTCTGCGCGATGCGCAAAGGCCATCCGCTGCTGTCCCTGCCGCGCTTCACGCTGGACGATTTCCTGTGCGCGCGCCATCTGGTGGTGAGCCTGCTGGGCACGGCGGCCCTGATCGATCACGAGCTGGCCGCCCACGGCTACAAGCGCAACGCCGTGCTGACGATCAACCAGTTCGCGCTGGCCCCGCGCCTGCTGGCCGAGACCGACCTTATCTGCGTGGTGCCGGCCAACGCCGTGCGCAACAGCCCGCACAGCCACCAGCTAGAGGCCATCGAGCCGCCCTTCCCGCTGATCCCCCGCACGGTCAATCTGATCTGGCACGAGCGCTCGGACAACCTGCCGTCGCATCGCTGGCTCCGCGAGGAGATCCTCAAGGTGTGCAAGGCGCAGGGCATGATGTTCGACCCCGCGCAGGGGGCTGAATCGCACGCCTATTGAGCCTGTCGTTATTCACACAAATGATGAAGATCAATGCAAATCTTTGATTAGATCGAATGATCCGCGGTCGATAAGATTCTGGTCACCCTAGCTTCGGCGCATGTCCGCGCCGGCTTCCTGGAGACCCGCGTTGACCCACTCCGCATCCCCCACCGGCGAGCGCCGTTTCCGCGTCGGATTCGACGTGGGCGGCACCTTCACTGATTTCACCCTACTGGCCGAACACAGCGGCGCGTTATCCTACTTCAAGGTGCCTTCGACGCCGCACGACCCGTCCGAGGCCATCCAGAGCGGTCTCGCCCATCTGATGCGCGAGCACGGGATCGCCGGCGACGAACTGGTCCACGTGGGCCACGGCACAACGGTGGCCACCAATATGGTGATCGAGCGCCGCGGTTCGCGCTGCGCCCTGGTCACCACGCGCGGCTTTCGCGACGTGCTGGAGATCGGCCGCCAAACCCGCCCGCATCTGTACGACTACAACGTCATCAAGCCGGCGCCGCTGGCGCCGCGCGAATGGCGCTTCGAGATCGGCGAACGCATGGCGGCGGACGGCTCCGTGCTGCAGGCGCTGAACGAGGACGAAGTCGTCGCGGTCGCGCGCCAACTGGCCGACGCGCGGGTCGAAGCGGTGGCCATCTGCTTTATGCACAGCTATCGCAACGACGCCCACGAGCGCCGCACGCGCGAAATCCTGGCCGAATATCTTCCCGATGCCTACCTCAGCGTTTCCAGCGAAATACTGCCAGAGTTCCGCGAGTATGAGCGCATGTCGACCACGGCCCTGAACGCCTACGTGGGCCCGCGCATGGCGTCATACATGCGCAACCTGGTCGACTCGGTGCAGGCCATGGGGGTGCGCGTGCCTCCCACGACCGTGCATTCCAACGGGGGCCTGATGTCGGTGGAGTCGGTGCTGACCGCGCCGGTGCGAACCTGCGTGTCCGGGCCCGCTGCCGGCGTCATCGGCGCGGCCGAGCTCGGGCAGGCCGCCGGCTTTCACAACCTGATCACCTTCGACGTCGGCGGCACCAGCACGGACGTGTCGCTGGTGGCCGAGCTGCAGCCGCTGTTCACTTCCAGCCGCCTGGTGGCGGATTATCCCGTCAAGACCCTTATGGTCGACGTACACGTCATTGGCGCGGGCGGCGGCAGCATCGCGCGCATCGACGACGCCGGCGCGTTGAAGGTGGGCCCGCAAAGCGCCGGCGCGGTGCCCGGCCCGATCGCCTACAACCGGGGCGGCACGACCGTCACCCTGACGGACGCGCACGTCGTGCTGGGCCGCCTGAATCCCGTGGCGCTGCTTGAAGGCCGCATGGCTGTGCATGCGGAGCGCGCACGCGCCGCGCTTCAGGAACAAGTGGCCGACCCGTTGGGCATCAGCATCGAAGAAGCGGCCTACGGCATCCTGCGAATCGCCAACTCGAACATGGCCCGGGCCGTGCGCGCGGTTTCGACCGAACGCGGCCATGACATCCGCAAGTTCGCGCTGTGCGCCTTCGGCGGCGCGGGCGGCCTGCACGCGGCCGAGCTGGCGCGCGACTGCGGCATCGGCACGCTACTGATTCCGCAGGAGCCCGGCACCATGTGCGCGCGCGGCATCCTGCTGTCGGACATATCCATGGACTTCGTCCAGACGCTGATGGCCAATGCGAACGAACAGGGCTGGCTGGCGGTGCAGCAGGCGCTGGACGCGCTGGGCGGCAAAGCCCGCGCGTGGCTGACGGGCGAAGGCGTGGACGATTCCGCCCAGCGCCTATCGGCGGTCATCGACGCGCGCTACCAGGGCCAGAATTTCGAGATCCCCGTGCCGCTGGACGGCATGCGCCTGATGCCGCTCACCGACTTCGTGGCGGCTTTCAGCGCGGCCCATATCCGCGAGTACGGCTACGACGCGACCGGCCGCGCGGTCGAGATCGTCAACTGCCGCGCGCGGGCAGTGGGTCTGGTGCCGCGCGCGCCGATCGCGCGCGTGCCTGGCGGCGCCAGCCTCGCGGGCGCGATCAAGGAGCGCCGGGCCGTGTACTTCGAAGGCGCCGGATGGACCGACACGCCCATCTATCGCCGCGCCCTGCTTCCGGCAGGCGTCCCCATCGACGGCCCCGCCGTCATCGAGGAGATGAGTTCAACCACCGTGATCCTGCCGGACCAGCAAGCGCGCGTGGACGACTACGGCAACCTCGTCGTCAACCTCAACCCCTAAGGCAACCCGACATGACCACTGCACCGACTGCCGCCGCCGACACCGACGCGTTCGATCCCATCGAAATGGAGGTCTTCAGCAACCGCCTGCTGTCCATCACCGAAGAAATGGGCAACACGCTGATCCGCTCCTCGTTTTCCAGCAACATCAAGGAGCGCAAGGACTGCTCCGTGGCGCTGTTCGACGCCGCCGGCCGGCTGGTGGCGCAGGCTGCCCACGTGCCGGTGCACCTGGGCTCGCTGTCGGGCGGCATCGACGCCGTGCTGCGCCGCTACGGCGCGGCCGGCATCCGTCCCGGCGACGCTTTTCTGTGCAACGACGCCTACCTGGCCGGGGGCACCCACGCGCCGGACATTACCGTCGTATCGCCCATCTTCTTCGACGGCGTGTTGCGCTTTTTCGCCGCCAATATTGGCCACCACACCGACGTAGGCGGCGCCGTGCCGGGCTCGACCTCGCACCACCTCAAGACGGTATGGGAGGAAGGCATCCGCCTGCCCGCGATGCGCATCGTGCGGCAGGGCGAGCTGGACCTGGACTTGCTGGAGATGATCGCGCACAACACGCGCGAGCCGGACAACCGCATGCACGACATCCGCGCCCAGATCGCGACCAACGACAAGGGCGCGCGCCTGATGCTGGAGCTGGTCGGCCAATCGGGGCTGGACACCGTGCTATCCGCCATCGACGGCATCCTGCGCTACACCGAACGGCGGCTGCGCAACCGCATCGCCCAGCTTCCGACAGGCAGCGTTTCGTTCACCGAACGCATGGACGATGACGGCATGGGCGGCGACCCGGTGGTGATCCAGGCCAACGTGCAGGCGCGCGACGGCCAACTGCACGTGGACTTCACGGGCACCGGCAAGCAGGCGCGCGGCGCCTTCAACTTGCCGGCCAGCGCGCTGAACGCCAGCGTGTATTTCGCGGTCAAGGCCATGCTCGATCCCGAGCTGATGCCGAATAACGGGCTTTTCCAACCCATCACCATCAGTGCGCCCGAGGGCACGATCACCAATCCGGTGTTTCCCGCCGCCGTGGGCGCGCGCGTGACCACCGCGCAGCGCGTGGCGGGCACCGTGATTGGCGCCCTGGGCCAACTGCTGCCGCCCGGCCGCGGCATGGCTTCGTCCAACGACGTGATGCCCTCCATGCTGTTCTCCGGCCCGATGCGCGACGGCAAAGGCACCTTCGTTTATCTTGAAACGCTGGGCGGCGGCGCGGGCGGGCGCGCCCGGGGCGACGGCATGGACGGTATCCAGGTCAACGTCACCAATACGTCCAACCTGCCCGCCGAGGCGCTGGAAATCGAATACCCCCTACTGGTCGACGAGTACGCCCTGGTGAACGATACGGGCGGCGCGGGCAAATACCGGGGCGGCATGGGCATTGCGCGCCAGATCCGCTCGCTGCACGATCAACTGGCCTGCACCATCCGCTGCGACGCGGCGCTGTTCGGCGCAGCCGGCCTCGATGGCGGCCTGACGGGCGGCACCTCGCGCCTCATCCAGAACCCGGGCCGCGCCGACGAGCAGCGGCTGCCCAACAAGATTTCGGGCCACCCTCTGCCGGCGGGCTTCACGGTCCGCCTGGAGACGCCCGGCGGAGGCGGCTACGGGATTCCCGCGGAGCGCGACCTTGCCGATATCCGCCGCGACGTCGTTGGCGGCAAGGTGAGCCGCGCCGCCGCGGAGCGCGACTATGGACCCGAGCGTGTGGCGCGCGCCCTTGAACAGGAAGGCGCATGACCCGTCCCGAATCAGCCGAGCCCCGCAGCGGCGGCGAGGCCCTCATCGCACAGTTGCAGGCCTTTGGCGTGCGGCGCGTCTTCATGGTGCCCGGCGAGAGCTTCCTGCCCTGCATCGACGCCCTGTACGCGCGGCGCGATGCAATCGAATCTATCGTCTGCCGCCAGGAAGGCGGTGCGGCCTATATGGCCGAGGCACACGGCAAGCTGACCGGCCAGCCCGGCATCTGCTTTGTATCGCGCGGCCCCGGCGCCACCAACGCGGCCATCGGCGTGCACACCGCCCGCGAAGACTCCACGCCCATGATCCTCTTCATCGGCCAGGTCGGCGGCGACACCGCCGACCGCCAGTGCTTCCAGGAAGTGGACTACCGCGCCATGTACGCGCCGCTGGCGAAATGGGTGGCGCAGATCGAGCGCGCCGACCGCATCCCGGAATATCTGGCGCGCGCCTGGACCACCGCCACCAGCGGACGTCCCGGCCCCGTGGTGCTGGCGCTGCCCGAGGACATGCTGGCCCGCCTGACCCGAGCGCCGCTGGCCGCGCCGCCCGCGACACCGCAGGCCTGCCCCACGCCCAACGATATGCAGCGCCTGCAGCGGATGATCGAGTCCGCCGCCCGGCCGTTGCTGCTGCTGGGAGGTTCGCGCTGGTCCGATGCGGCGCGCGGGGCGGTACGCGACTTTGCCCTGCGCTTTGACCTGCCGGTCGCCACCGCCTGGAGACGGCTGGAGCTGTTCGACAACAACCATCCGAACTTCGTCGGGCAGGTCAGCGCCAGCATGCCCGCGCACCAGAAGCGCGTCGTCACGGACAGCGACCTCGTCATCGCGCTGGGCACGCGCCTGTGCGAACCGACCACCATCAATTACGAATGGCTCGCCTCGCCCACGCCGCGGCAGACCTTGGTGCACATCCACGCCGACGCCAACGAGATCGGGCGGCTTTGCACGCCGGCGCTCGGCATCGTTGCCAGCGTGGCTGGCTTTGCCCAGGCCGCGGCGGCTCTCGCGCCCACGCCGGGCTGGCGGCCAGCGCGCAGCGGCGCGCACGCCGCGGGTTCGGCGCCCGTGCTGCTGCCGACCCCCGGCCCGCTCGACCTGAATGCGGCCGCCGGCCATGTCGCGGCTTCCCTGCCCGCGCGCGCCTGCGTCACCGTGGGCGCGGGCAACTACGCGCTCTATGCGCACCGGCACATCGCCTTCAAGGGCCTTGCCAGCCAGCTTGCGCCGGCCGTGGGCGCCATGGGCTACGGCCTGCCGGCGGCCATCGCGGCCAAGCTGCATGACCGCGACGCCCCGGTCATCTGCTTTGCCGGCGACGGATGCTTCCAGATGACCATGCAGGAAGTCGCCACCGCCGTGCAGCATCGGCTGGGCATCGTCATCCTGGTGTTCAACAACGGGCTTTACGGCACCATCCGGCTGCATCAGGAGCGGGCCTATCCTGGCCGCGCATTGGCCACGACCCTGGTCAATCCCGACTTCGCCCAGCTCGCGCAAAGCTATGGCGCCTTCGGCCACCGCGTCACAACCACCGAGGAATTTGCGCCGGCCTATGACGCCGCGCTGGCCCACGCCCGTGAGCACCAACTGCCCGCGATTCTGGATCTGGTGTACGACGCCGACATCATCCTGCCCGACCGCACGCTGTCGCAGATGCACGCTGACAGGGCATGCGCCCCGGAGCCGCGCGCATGACACCGCTGCTGCGCCGTGCCGCGCCGCAGGCCGGTTCCGCCCTGCACCTGACCTGGAACGGCCAGCCGATAGCCGCCCAGCACGGCGACACCGTGCTGACGGCGCTGCTGCTGGCCGGCGACCGGCTGCGAACCACACTGGGCACGGGCGCGCCGCGCGCGGGTTTCTGCCTGATGGGCGCTTGCCAGGACTGCTGGGTACAGCGCATCGACGGCCAGCGCCTGCGCGCCTGCTCCACCTTGGCCGAAGATGGCATGGAACTGCTCGACGCCCTGCCCGGAGCGTGCCCATGAACATGCCTCCCATGTCCGATGCGCCGCCGAGCGTGGTGGTGGTGGGCGCAGGACCCGCCGGCGTGCGCGCCGCACAAACGCTGCTGCGCCACGGAGTGCGGCCCGTCGTCATCGACGAGGCCGCGCTGCCCGGCGGCCAGATCTATCGCCAAAGCCCCGTCCCGCGCGGCACCGCACGCCAGCGGTACGGCTTCGAACATCAGCGCGCGGCCCGCATCCACGAGGCAGGCGCCCAATTGCGCCAGCAGGCCGACTACCGCGCAAACACCGCCGTGTGGAACACCGCGCCCGGCCACCTAGATCTCGTTACGCAAGACGGCGACTTGGATGAACTGCCCTACTCCCAACTGCTGATAGCCACCGGCGCCACCGACCGCGTTCTGCCCTTTCCCGGCTGGACCCTGCCTGGCGTCTTTTCGCTGGGCGGCGCCCAAATTGCGCTGAAGGGCCAGCATTGCCTGCTGGGGCCGCGCATCGTCTTCGCGGGCACCGGGCCCTTGCTGTATCTCGTCGCCTATCAATACGCGCGTGCCGGGGGCCAGGTGCAGGCCGTGCTCGATAGCGCGCCGCTGGCTGGCCAGGCACGCGCCCTGCCCGCGCTGCTGAATCAGGTGGGCACGCTGGCCAAGGGCTTGTATTACCTGGGATGGCTGCGCGCGCACGGCGTACCCGTGCACCATTCGGCAAGCCTTATCTCGGCCCGGGGCGAGACCCGCATCGAAAGCGCGCGCGCGCGCATCGTCGACGCCGAACGCCACATTGCCTGTGACGCGCTGGCAGTCGGCCACGGCCTGCGCGCCGAAACCCAACTGGCCGACCTGCTCGACTGCGATTTCGATTTCCACGCCGCCCAGCGCGCCTGGCTGCCGCGACGCGACGCCGACGGCCGCAGCTCGATCGCCGGCGTCTACCTGGCGGGCGACGGCGCGGGCATCGGCGGCGCCGCACTGGCCGAACTGGCCGGCGAACGCAGCGCGCTTGCCATGCTGGCCGACAGCGGCATCCGCGTCGACCCCAAGCGCCTGCGTTGGCTGGCGCGCCGGCAGGCCGCGCTGACGCGCTTTCGGCATGGTCTGGACCGTGCGTTCCCGCTGCCGGCCGCAGGCTCCGGCTGCGACGACAGCGTCATCGTCTGCCGCTGCGAGGAAGTGCGGGCGGGAGCGCTGCGCGCCGCCGCCGCGCAATATGCCATCGATGACCTCAACCGCCTGAAAGCCCTGACGCGCATCGGAATGGGCTTGTGCCAGGGCCGCCTGTGCCAGAGCGGCGCCGCCGAATTGCTGGCCGACTGCCGGAAAATCCCCCTGGCGGCCGTCGGCCGCCTGCGAGGACAGGCGCCCGTCAAACCCCTGCCGTTCGCAAGCTTTGACAAGAACCCGTCATGACACTGCTGCATACCGACGTCGCCATCATCGGCGCGGGCCTGGTCGGCGCCAGCGCCGCCTTGGCGCTACAGCGCGCTGGCGTCTCCACCCTGCTGATCGAACGCGACTTGTGCGGCGCGCGCGCCAGCGGCGTCAACTTCGGCGGCGTGCGCCGCCAGGGCCGCAACCTTGAACAGCTACACCTCGCCCAGCGCGCCCACGGCATCTGGGCACGGCTACCGGCGCTGATCGGTACCGACGCCGAATACGTGCGCACCGGTCATCTGAAACTTGCCCGATCGCAAGCGGACCTGGACAAACTCGTCGCCTATCGCGACAAGGTGCGCGACCTTGACCTGGGCCTGGAGATTCTGGACCGCGCCGCCCTGCGCCGGCGCTTTCCCGCGCTGGCGCCCGACATCGTCGGCGGCTCACTTTGCCCCGAAGACGGCCAGGCCAATCCTCGCCTGGTCGCGCCCGCCTTCGCCCACGCCGCGGCGCGCGCGGGCGCCCAACTGCTTGAGCACTGCGCCATCGCCCACGTCGACACCATGGCAAGCGACTTCCTGCTGACGGCCACGGACGGGCGCCGCATTCGCGCCGCCACGGTGATCAACGCCGCCGGCGCATGGGGCGCTGTCGTGGCCGGCTGGTTTGGCGACGTCCTGCCCTTGCAGGTCAAGTACCCCACCCTGCTCGTCACCGAACCGCTCACACCGCAGATCGGCGTGTCGCTGGGCGTCGAAGGTGGAGGCTTCTACGCCAGGCAGGTGGCGCGCGGCAATGTCGTCATGGGAGGCGGTTATGGCCATGCCTTGCCCGGCGATCGCAGCCGCCCAGGTCCCGCGGCCCTGGCCGATCTCGGCCGCACCGGCCCGGCCATTCTGCCCGCCCTCGCCCGCGCCAACATCATCCGCTGCTGGTCGGGAATAGAAGGCTATTTCCCCGACAAGAATCCCGTCATCGGCTTCAGCGCCAAGGTGCCGAGGCTGCTGCACGCCTTCGGGTTTTCGGGGGGAGGCTTTCAGATTGCGCCTGCGGTGGGCGAAGTCCTTGCACAAGCGGCCCAGGGACAGTGCAGCCTGAAGATGGCGGAGCGATTTTCAGTCAGTAGATGGAACGGATATCAAGCCTTAGGGAATTAGGCGCTTGCCGGCGGTTCCAATCGGCTCTGGCAATGTCGGAAGAATACTCATTGGATCGAACAAAGCCTTGATGCGCCGTTCAAATGCGAAAGCCTGAGTGAGTTTGTCCATGACTGCTACAGGGGATTCAAAATGGCACCCAAGCATCGATCACCATGGAATACCTGTTAATGAGGCCCCGGGCAAAAGGCACTCGCAGGTAGCCATGTGAGCCCCGCAATTCTCATTCTCCCTTTGTCTAACGATCGTTCAGAACTTCAGGATTTTCCGCA
Source organism: Achromobacter animicus (assembly GCF_040775605.1). Lineage (NCBI taxonomy): Bacteria > Pseudomonadati > Pseudomonadota > Betaproteobacteria > Burkholderiales > Alcaligenaceae > Achromobacter > Achromobacter animicus. The sequence goes on along the minus strand of NZ_JAYGJK010000001.1, from coordinate 867,999 downwards.
ATCCGGACGGGGTTTGGCGAATTCCCGAGCGATGGCTTGCTTAATCTTATCCACCATGGCAGTCGGCATGTCATTGGGCGCCGGCGATCCGAACCACGCCACGGCCGAAAGTCTGGGCATCCCTGCCTCTGGGGCCGTCGGCACATTCGGCAACGCCGCCCTGAGTTCTGGGCTAGTGACGAACGCGAAAGCAGCGACTCGGTCGTAAGAGCCCGTATAGCCTAGAGAGCAAGAATCCTGGTGCGGCTCCAAAAGCGAGCGTCGCTGCTTGCGTGTGCGGTTAGCCTCGACCTTGAGCCACGACGAGTGCAGATAGCGTCTCACCGAGGTGCGCGATATGCCAAGTCGCTTGGCAATCTCTCGTAAAGAGCCATGATCGCGCAAATGCCAACGGCGAGTAATGCTGAGAAGACCCACGTCGATCACTCCTGTGTCCCACACGCGTACCGAGCAGGATGGTGTTCACGAGGTTGTTCGGACTTACATGCAAATCAAACGTAAAGGTGGTTCAACTCTGCGTGCAAATCAAAACCTAGCTCGTCTCAAAACTACCCGCGACATTACGCTTGGAACTAGGCAAAACTTTAGGCAGTTGACGCACGCGCCGTTTACGCGATGTCACTATGCGCAGTTGCAGCTGGGCGAATCGAATTCGCTTTGGATGCCAGAGAATCTGCGCCGAGAGGTGGGAGGCAGACCGACCGCTCTGGGTCGAGGTTGTGTGAAAACTCACCGTGCTGAGGGTCATGTCGGAAGTTGGCCTCTCAGATCAACTCAGGATCGACGATCGGAGTTGAGGGAAGGGTTTGAACACCCTCGAAAACAAGTCCATCACGAGTTTTCACACAGCCTCGGTCGTTATCGGCCCGACATACCTCAGCGGATCTGGGAATTAATTTTGGCCAAAGACTTTTCCATCGGATGGCTCCTCTTTCGGTGTTTAGCGGCTAAACGATACATCAGGCGTCGCACAGTGCCGGACGCCAAAGCGCAACCAGGGCCTTGAACTGCGCATGTACCTCGGTCCCCAGGGTATCGGGATACGCGCGTGTTTGGCGGATCAGGCCAATCACGACGAGCATGTCATCGGCTATCTCAGCGTCCACGCTCCAGATATCGGTCAGGTCGAAGCCACCGCACCTGGTCGCGTTCCACCACGAAAGCAGAAAGTCCGCCACCCGTTTGCTTTGGCCAGTATCACGCTGTGCGATGTTGATGAGGCGTGCCAGGGCATCAGTCCCTTTCTTTTGAAGCACCGGGTTTGCGCCTTCCCGTCGATGCTGCTCGAGGCGATCCATGCTTCGTTGGACTTCCGGGCCAACCGTGGGCGGTAGTTCGCCATTTTCGGGTGGGGTGCTTGGTTCTTTTGCATGGAACACATGGGTCGAACATTCCGCCACTACGGCGCGGGCTGTCGTCTCATCACGTGATGACTGTGGCGTCTCCTCCGCCAGTGCGTCTGACGACGCTCGCTTCGCACCTCCGGCTTTCCGAATCGCCTTCACCGCCGACCGCGTAGGCTTGGCCTCATTCGCGCTCAACAGATCTGCGACGGCCTCCGGTTGCTCACGGTGCGCGACGGCCAGTTCATTGGCGAGCGTCACATCAGTCACCTTCCCCGCCGCAACCGCTTCGGCGACGGGTTCGGGCAGCGTGAGTAGACCTGCATGATGGCTTACCCAGGCTTTCGATTTACCGAGCTGACGCGCTAAGTCGGCCCGGGACCAACCAGCTGACAGCTTGCCGCCGATAAAGTCCGCAATTTCCCGCGCGGTTAGGTTCTCGCGCTGCACGTTCTCCACGACCTGATCGAAGTCATCGAAATCCGGATCTTCGAACCCCGGCACCGAAGTCATCTCAGCGACCTTCGCTGCACGGAATCGGCGGTGACCGTGATTGATAATGAAATGTCCGGGAATTGTTGGATGCGGTCGCAACGACAAAGGAGACTTGATGGCACGCTTACCCTTGCGCTCTTGGCGTTTGAACGACGCAGCTAGCTCTGCGATGCTCTCCACGCTGTATCCCGGATTGTTTTTGCCGCGGGAGTTCTTTTCATCTTCGTGGATGAGACTAATGTCATAGGAGCCGGGTTCGCGCGCCTGGGGCGGCGCGCCGTCTAGCAGCGACGCCAAATCGCCCAGGCCGGCCAAGTCCAGGCCGCCGGCATCACCGTGTTTAGCGGCTAAACTCATTTCGCCACTCCCATCGTTTGCAGGACGTGATTGCCGAGGGCGCGCATCTCCGCGCCTGCTGCCCGTGCCGTTGTCTTCCTGCTCTTCCAGACGGGTTCGCCCGCAGCCAGTGCCTCTGCGACGCTAGTGCGCAGACCCACCACAACTGGGGCCAGAAGTTTGCCGTGCGCAGCTTGTACCTCGGCAAGATGTTTGACCTGACGCGGGTTACGGCGGTCAACCCGGTTCGGCACAATACCCAGGAAGTGCAGCTTCGGGTTGTGCTGCTTGGCCCCGACGATCACGCGCATCATGTCTTTGATGCCCTCGATGCTGTAGTCCTCCATCTCGACTGGACTGATCACCGCATCCGCGGTGCGCAGTGCAGTAATGGTGGCGATGCCGATGCTGGCGGGCGTGTCGATCACGCAGAGATCAAAGCCCCGCGTTTCAAATTCGCGCAGGTTTACCTGGAAATTTCGAAGTGCTCGCTCGAGGGGCATGTAGATGACGTTGGCCAGAAGCCGATCTGCGTGCAGCAGGGCAATAGGGCCTGGGGCGTCGCGAACGACCGGCATCTCATCGAGAAACAGTGCGCTCGCCGGTACCTCCAAGCGGTGCTGACGCATGGTCTTGGAGAGGTTCCCGGTGTCCAGGTCCACTACGAGTGTCTTGAGCCCCCGTTCGGCGGCGTGAAACGCAATGTGGATGGCATCAGCGGTCTTGCCGACACCACCTTTGTTCTGTGCGATTACAACAGTTCTCATGTTTGCCATTCCTCTGTCCTTGTGAGGTACGGATGCACAGCAGCCAACGCGAGACTCCGTGTTTAGCTGCTAAACACCGAAGATCATCGGCCGTCCCTACGGTTTTTTAGCGGGAACAGCGGAAGTTTGATTGGATCGGTCGCGGGGGACGTCTATGGCAGCGAAGTAGTCAGCCAGGGCCTGAACCGTCTGGACTCCTGGATTCTTCACCTCGCCGTAGCGGATCTTACGGAGATTGCTCAGCGACACGTGCGTCGCGTCGGCGACTACGCCGAGTTCGTTGTACGGGACGGCGCGGAGGCGGGATAACACCCGGTCAAAAAATTGAAGTTCGCTCATGCAAGCGATTCTAACCCGTATTTGGGTTATTTCAACCCACATATATGCACGCCGGCGCGGCATAGTTCCGTATGGCAAAAAAAGCTACAGAACTCGTCGGCACGAACGTCGATCAGCTCATGCGTACGGCTGGTCTATCTAATGCCGCGCTTGAGAAGAAAACGAACGGCCGCCTGACGCGGTCGACGGTTGACCGTGTTCGTCGCGCGCAGGGAAGCGCAGGAGTGGAAAGCGTTGCGGAAATCGCACGGGCTTTTGGTTTGGACCTTTGGCAATTGTTTGTCGAGGACCTGGATCCGGCACATCTGCCGTCGTTAATGACCGAGCCCGTGGCAGGAACCCTGCCCCTCTCAAAGGAAGAGCAAACTTTGTTGGAGTGCTTCCGCACCCTCAATCCTGCATTCCAGCAGCTGATTTTGAACGATATAGAACGTTATTCAGAGGCTGAGCGTCAAACGCTTGCAAAAAAGGGGGAATCCCCCAAGCGACGCGCATAGATTCCCGCAATGGCGGATCGAAACCACGACGGGTGCCACTGTCTACTGGTTGGATATAGGTACAAACGGCAGCTTGCGGCCGAAATTTAGGCCTTTTGTTACCAAATACGAAAACAATGTCCTTTTGTTCGCCCCTAACTCGGCTAGAACACGGCTGCCTTAGTAAACCCATATTTGGGTTGACAACGTTTATTTACGGGTTATCATGTTCGCACACACCCAAATATGGGTTGCCGCTCTTTAACAATACGCACAGAAGTAACGTCCTGCGCCGCCCGAGAGGGCGCCGCAGAAGGGGAGTTGGCTGCGAACACGGAAAGCCCCGGGGACGAAAAGAAGCAGCAAAAATCTAGGGGTCCCGTAGAGGCCCGTGAAGTCCGGCCAGGTGCGGCAAGCATGTGGTTGAAAAAATCTGTTCAGGCGCAGAGCCTGGAAGACCACCTAGATCTCGAGATGAGGCAGGAAGGGATCAACGATCCCGCCTTCCCACCAGCCCTTCGAGTGAAGGGCGCGAGCGCCTAAGCAGAATGTCTATGCCCTCCGTGGCGAGTAACGGCGGGGCGAACACCCGGCCGGGAGAACAACTGGCCTGCGCCGTGCAAGTCGGCAGGAATCCGCCAGCGTCGTGGTATCTCGCTGGCGGCATCCGAATCGGCGTTCAGTAATCGACTGAGAGGTGTTTAGCAGCTAAACGCCTCCGGCTGAGCGCTCCGATTCGGATGTGTACGCTCCAAAGTCGCAGCAAGGCCGATACGCCTTCTGCTGTTTAGCGCCTAAACACGCTGCCATCACTTGCAGGAGGGAGGACGACCCGACCTTACGTCGGCCTCTGCATTCTGGCGACGCGCTCGCGTCTGCATGTGCCCCCCTCATCCGCCATCTCGCACATGAAATCTTGATGAAGCAATTTTTCGTCTGGACGATCGCCGCGTTGATCTTCGCGGCGGGCTACGCGCTCTACCTCATCTATTCCGATGTCAAAGACGTCTGCGCAAAACAGCAATTCGTGAGCACAACGCTTTGTGCCACCTTGGGAGGCAAATGATGGACCGCAAGGTTTACCCGGTGGAAATAACGCTCGGTCCCAACAAACGCCCTTACTCCCCTGAGTTTCAAACGCTGGACGAATACAAGGAGGGTTGGAAGCGAGTCCTGCTGATGGCTCATGGAAAGGCGGACGTGCGCTGCACGTGCCCCGGTGCCGGTGAAAAGCGCCTCTCAATTCACAGCAGGGCCAATTCCGACAGGTTCCATCTCGCCCGCTTTCCAGAGACGGGCGCCGAGCATAGCGAAGACTGTATCTACTACGGCGTCGATCCCAGCATGTCCGGCCTTGGCTCCTATCGCCGCGGTGTCGTGCAGGAGCTGGATGACGGCGCAGTGAAGATCAAGCTCAAGGTTGGGCTGCAACAGCGCGCGGCTGTCGCGCCTGATGAAAGCAACAATGCCGGACTGGCCGAGACGAAGGTCGCCACCCCTCGACCCCGGTCCGGCCAAGCAAGCATGACACTGCTCGGCCTGCTTCATTTCCTCTGGACGCAAGCCGGCCTGAATACGTGGACTCCCGGCATGGAAGGCAAGCGCAACCTCGGCGTGGTTCACCACCACCTGATGCGTATCGCGACATCGACCTATGCAGGCCGCGCTCGACTGTCGCAAAACCTCGTGATTGCCACGCAGCCCGGCTCGGGGCAGCAGGCGGGACACAACAAGGCTAAGAGTCTCGAAGCGATCACACAGCGCCGCCGCCTGGTCATTGTTGCGCCGCTCGCCCAGCATCAGGAAGGAATGGACGGCAGTGAAGTACTGCCTATCGCCGGGTTTCACGGCATACCTTTCATGGCCTTGGACGAAGGCATCTGGGCAGCGCTCGAGCGCCGCTTCGGCCGCGAGATTGACGCTTGGCGCGCTGGAAACCCAATCATCGCGGTTGCGCAAACAGATCCGCCGAAATCCTCGGCGGGCAACATGCGAGCGCAGGTCGTGGACATCGCGCTCATGCAGATCACGCGTGACTGCATCCCGGTCGATTCGGGGTATGAAGTTCTGATCGCTGAGAAGCTCGTTGCGGAGAAGCGCCGATTTGAAAAGCCCCTGCGATTCGACGCAGGCGAAGACGCGGTCTTTCCCGACTTTTGGCTGCGCGACCTGCCTGAGCCGATCCCCCTTGAAGTTTGGGGCATGTCCGGCACGGATTACTTGTCGCGCAAAAAAGAGAAGGCTGCGCACTATGACGAAACATTCGGTGCCGGAGGCTGGTGGTCGTGGAATGCCGCGATCGGTGACCCAGTGCCCGAATTGCCCCCCAAAACCGCCTAGATGCTCCCCGTGAGGTGCCACCATTGCCGCCATGGTTCTGCATGAACTGCTTCCGACAGGCGCGGGCGGATGAGTCGACCCCTCGGGTATGCATCCAATTTAGAGGTGTTCACGATGCTCAATGCACTTTCCGTGCAGACCACGGATGAAAAGGCGCTCACGCTGCATGAAGCCGCTGAACGCCTCAATGTTTCCTACAGCACAATCTTCAGCTATCGCAAGGAACTTGGATTTCAGCTTAGGGCGCGTGGCGCCTGGCGGATCTGGCCTTCGCGCCTTGCTGCATTCTCGGAAAAGAAGAACAATGTCACCCAGCTATCGCTGCGGGTCTTGGGAGAAGCACCATGCCCATCCGCAAAGATGAAACCTCAGGTATCTGGCAAGTTGATATCCGCGTCCCAGGCCTCCCGCGAGTTAGATGCTCTTCTGGAACATCGGACAGGCAAGCCGCGCAGGAATATCACGACAAGTTGAAGGCTGATTTGTGGCGCCAAGCCAAGCTCGGTGAGCAACCCGACCGCTTGTATGAAGAAGCCGCTGTACGGTGCCTTCGACTTTGGGACGGCCTGCGAGACTACGACAGCAAGGTCCGGCACATTGCCTACTGGCGCACGCAGTTCTCTGGACGCGCCATTCGCTCTTTAAAATTCGACGAGATCGCGGACAAGCTGCCCACTCACACGACGCACCGTCATCGGAAACCCACTCCAGTCAGCGCAGCTACGAAGAATCGTTATCTTGCAACGATGCGCCGAATGCTCAAGCTATGCGAGGAGTGGGATTGGATCGACAAGTGTCCCAAGTTCGCCGAGTTCGTCGAGCCCGATAATCGAGTGCGCTGGGAACCAAAGGACGTTATCGGCCGCTTGATTAGCGCCATGACGCTCGAATGGATGCGGGACGTGAGCTTGGTCGCAGTAGCCACCGGTATGCGCGAGGACGAACTGCTCTCGCTCAAGCCAAGCAACGTCGACATGCCGCGCTCCAATGCCTGGGTCATCGCAGAAGAGGCGAAATCCGGTTACGCACGTTCTGTGCCGCTCAACGCGGATGCTCTTGCAGTCCTGCAGCGTCGGATTCCCAAGGCGAAGAAGTACGTCTTCGAGAGGCCGTCGCGCGACGGCCTCGTCCGCAAGATTGGTCAGGTCGATGCGCGCTGTCTTCGCCGCGCTTGCGCAGAAGTTGGCATTGACGACTTTCACTTTCACGACCTACGGCACACCTGGGCCAGCTGGCATGTACAGGCTGGCACGCCGCTCATGGTGCTGAAGGACCTCGGCGGTTGGGAGACACTGGACATGGTGCAGCGATATGCTCACCTGGCCCCGTCTCACCTCGCGCACCATTCGGCCACGGTCGAATTTTGGTCAAAGTCAGAACGCCAAGAAAAAACGCCGCTTGTAGAAGCGGCGTAAGTTCTTGATACTGCAAAGTTTTGATGGTGGGTTGTGCGAGACTCGAACTCGCGACCAACGGATTAAAAGTCCGCTGCTCTACCGACTGAGCTAACAACCCGACCGAAGCCCGAAATTATGGCGGATTTCAAAGGGCTTGTCAAAAAATGACGGCTGGTCGTGTTGCAGGCCCGATCCGTCCGCAACACACTCACCGCAATCCGCAACGCAACCTGCAAAAAAACGGCCGCTCACGGCGGCCGTCTTCAAAACGCATCCAGCGCCCAAATTACCAGGCAGCGACCACGGCGCCCTTGAACTTGGTCTGGATGAATTCCTTCACAGCGGGGCTGTGATAGATCGAGACCAGCTTGGCGAACTCGGGACGGTCCTTGTCCTTTTCACGCACGACCAGCACGTTGGCGTACGGCGAATCGGGCGATTCCTGGGCGATGGCGTCCTTGGTCGGGTTCAGGCCGGCTTCCAGCGCGAAGTTGGTGTTCACGGCCGAGGCGTCGGTGTCGTCCAGCGAACGCGGCAATTGGGCGGCGTCCAGTTCGATGAAGCGCAGCTTCTTGGGGTTTTCGACCACGTCGATCGGCGTGGCCTTCAGGCCCGCTTCCGGACGCAGCTTGATCAGGCCATTGGCCTGCAGCAGCAGCAGCGCACGGCCGCCGTTGGTCGGGTCGTTCGGCAGCGCGATGCGGGCGCCTTCCTTCAGTTCGGACAGCGACTTGATCTTCTTGCTGTAGATGCCGATCGGGAAGATCACGGTCTTGGCGATGCTGACCAGCTTGTAGCCGCGATCAGCGTTGGCGTTGTCCAGGTAGGGCTGGTGCTGGTAGCTGTTCAGGTCCAGGTCGCCCGCGGCGAGCGCCACGTTGGGCTGCACGTAGTCCGAGAACTCGATGACCTGCAGGTTCAGACCCTGCTTGGCGGCTTCGGCCTTGACCACATCAAAGATCTGGGCGTGCGGGCCGGCGGTGACGCCAACCTTCAGGGGCTTGTCCTGAGCCAGCGCGGGCTGGGCGAAAACGGCGGCGCCCAACGCGAACGCGGCCAGCGACTTCAAAACCTTGATGCTCATGTTGCGATATCCCGATATGACGGAAGTAGGAAAAAACAAAGTGGATCAGCGATGCGACATGCGGCGCACGAAGCGGTCGCCCAGGCTCTGGATGGCCTGCACCAGAACGATCAGCACGATCACGACCGCGGCCATGACGTCGGACTGGAAGCGCTGGTAGCCGTAGCGGATCGCCAGGTCGCCCAGCCCGCCGCCGCCGATGGCGCCGGCCATGGCCGAATAGCCGATCAGGCTGACAACGGTCACGATGGTGGCGGCGATGAGGCCCGGCAGGGCTTCGGGCAGCAGCACCTTCATGATGATCTGCATGGGCGAAGCACCCATCGCGCGCGCTGCGGTGACCAGACCCGGATCGACTTCGCGCATGGCGTTTTCGGCGATGCGGGCCATGAACGGAATCGCGGCCACGGACAAGGGCACGATGGCGGCGGTGGTGCCGATGGAGGTCTGCGCCACCAGCCGCGTGAACGGGATGATCGCGACCATCAGGATCACGAACGGCACGGAGCGGGTCGCGTTGATGATGGCGCCAAGCACGTGGTTCACGGGCTGGTTTTCAAGCATGTTGCCGCGCGCGGTCACCGTCAGCGTCACGCCGAGCGGAATGCCGATGACCACCGCGATGGCGCTGGCCACGCCCACCATCAGCAGGGTGTCAAGCAGCGACGTAATAAGCAGGTCGATCAGTTGCGGACTCATGAGCTATTTCTTCAACGGTAATGTCACGGGCGTTCAGGGCGGCGATGCCGTCCTTGAGCGCGGCGGGCGCGCCTTGGGCCAGCACGAACATCGTGCCCACGGCCACGCCCTGGATGTCTTCGACGCGCGCCTGCACCAGGCCCACGTCCAGCGCGAACTGCCGGGTCAGGTCGGACAGGAAGGCGCCCGATGCGTCGGTGCCGGTCAGAGACAGGCGCAGCAGACGCACGGCCTGGCCGGGCTTGGCGGCGGTAAGCGCGCGGATGCGTTCCTGGACAGCGGCCAGCGTGGCGTCGGTCAATTCCGACGCGGTGGCGGCCGACACCATGTTGCGCGTCACGTCGTGGCGCGGCTGGGCGAACACTTCGCGCGTGCTGCCCACTTCCACGACCTCGCCCTGCGACAGCACGGCGACGCGGTCGCAGACCTCGCGCACGACTTCCATCTGGTGCGTGATCATGACCACGGTCACGCCGGTCTTGCGGTTGATGTCGCGCAGCAGCGCCAGGATGTTGTGCGTCGTTTCCGGATCGAGCGCAGAGGTGGCTTCGTCGCTCAGCAGGACGTCCGGATTGTTGGCCAGCGCCCGGGCAATGCCGACACGCTGCTTCTGGCCGCCGCTGATCTGGCTGGGGTAACGGTCGCGCAAATGCTCCAGGCCCACCAGCGCCAGAAGGCGTTCGACGCGCGCCGGGATCTCGGCCTTGGCCACGCCCGCGATTTCCAGCGGCAGGGCCACGTTGCCGTACACCGTGCGGCGCGACAGCAGGTTGAACCCCTGGAACACCATGCCGATGCGGCGGCGCTGTTCTCGCAGTTGCGCTTCGTTAAGGCCCGTCAGGGCCTGGCCGCCGATGGAGATGTTGCCTTGGTTGGGACGTTCCAGCAGGTTGATGCACTGGACCAGCGTGCTTTTACCGGCCCCGCTGGGACCGATGATGCCGAAGACCTCGCCCTGCTCGATGTGCAGGTTGATGCCGCGCAGCGCCTGGAATTCTCCGTGCGGCGTGGCATAGGTCTTGGATAGGTTCTCGATGTGAATCATGGCAAGCGATTTTGTATCTTTTCTCTTCTAAAGAGAACGACCGTTTTTTCCGTTTTTAATAACTACAAGTAATATGATTTGCCGACGCGGCCCCGCTGCGCTTCTCAAAGAAGGCGCAAGTGCCCCGACAACGGCGATCCGGCAAAGACACAAAGGGCAGCCGGGAAGGAAAGCCTTCCTGACTGCCCTTTCAATTGGCGGCCGACGGGCGGCCGATCCGGGTTCAGCGAGCGCGCGAAATGCGGACTTCCGCGCCGCGGCGCTTCACTTCCAGGCCTTCGGACGGCGAAATCCGCAGCCCTTCCAGCCCCTTGATGTAGCTCGAGCCCTGCATCTGCATCACGCGGATCTTGTTGCGCATGACGACCGGGTTATGCACCGGCATGCCGAACATCCAGACCTCGTCCAGGATACGGGCCGAGTTGAACTCGCCCGTATGCTGCGCGGCCGGTCCGAGACAGAGCATGTGACCTTCGCGGCCAAACACCGGGAACTGGCCCAGCTCGCAATCGATGGTCCAGGTGGTCCCGCCTTCGTAACGGTGGCCGGTGTTCAGATCCCACCAGGCCTCGCCCTTGGGCAGGTAGACGCGCACCTGATTGCCCGGTTCGGTGACCGGCGCCACCAGCAGGGCCGGACCCAGCAGGTATTGCAGATCCCATTCGTGGGCGTGCGGATCGTTCGGGAACGACAGCGCCATGGAGCGCTGCACCGGCAGGCCGGTACGGGCCGAGTCCTCGATGGCGCCCAGCACATAGGGCACCAGGCGGTAGCGCCACTGCATCCAGGTCTTGGCGTGGGACAGGGTTTCGTCGCCGAAATCCCAGGGCATCAGCCCTTCCACGCCTTGGAACGAGAAATTGGCCGAGAACACGCCGGCGGTCAGCCAGCGCAGGTAAAGCTCGGACGTCATACCCGAACGATCACGCGCGGCTGAACCGATGTTGTGCACCTGGACGGGCACGCCGCTCGAACCGATCGACAGGGACGTGCGCAGCGTGTGGCGCAGGCCTTCCCAGGTGTTGTCGACCTGGGGCCCCACCTGCCACGGCAAGCGCTGGGCCGCCGGAAAGAGGTCGGCGCTGGGCACCACGCCCTCGGGCGGCACCTTCAGTCCGGCGACCGCGTCGAACAGCGCGCGGCGCACCAGCAAGGGGTACATGGAGCGCAAGGCCGGGCCGGTCTCGCCGTTGCGGGCGGTCACGCCATCGGGGATGGCGATCTGCGCGTCGCAGGCGGGCGCGTCCAGGCCGTCTTCCACCAGTTGGCGGTGACGCTCGACCCACAGGTTGTAGATGTCGCGGTAGGTCAGGTCCAGCAGGCCGTAGGGCTGGCCGGACGTGGCGGCGTTGCCGTCGAACACCTGGGCGGCGCCGTCGTCCTTGGTCAGCAGCCAGCCGCGGTCTTCCAGTTCTTCAAAGAGCGGACTGGTCTTGATGACGCCCGGAAAGCCGGAGGCCGCCACATGCACGTTGTGCTTGTGAAAGAGCGCCAGCATCTGCTTGGCGTCGGGAAAGCGCTGGGCGTCCCATTCGAAAACCGTTTTGTCCGCCTGAAAGCCCCACGCGATCGGCTGGGCCAGCGTCACGGCGTCGACGGGAATCTGGTTTTCGCGCATGCGCGCCACCAGGGCGACCGTCTGCGTCGGCATTTCGCCGGCGGCCTGCTGCAGCCACGCGCCCATTGCCCAGAGGACGGGCTGGCCGGCGCGGCCGGTCAGCGCGGTGTATTGATTCAGGATTTCGGCGGGTTCGCCGGCAAAGAGGAACAGGTCCAGCACGGCGTCGTCGACGGTCAGCACATAGGCCGAATCCGCGGGCGCGACGCCCACCGAATGTTCCACGCGGCGCATCGTATTGGCGTAGACGCCCCAACCGCGCGGGCTCCATGCCAACGGCAGCGCACGATGCTCGGGGTCGTCGGAGACCACCGATTCCTCGCGGCGGTTCAGGTCCCCGGGCGTTTCGCCCAGGCCGAACACCCGCTCGTCGGCAGCCAGCGTGAAGCCGGCCGTCCAGACAGCGTCATCGGCCTGGTCCAGCGCGTTGTACCCGAATGCGGGCGTATGCGCGGAAACCTCGGATTCGAAGACGCGGTCTTCGTTGCGGTACAGGGCGACGCGCACAGGGTTGGTCTGAATCTCCAGGGCGACGTCGCCCTGTGTGATTCGCCAGCCGTCCCCGCTTTCGCGGGGCGCGATGGTAGCTTCGCCCACCGCCTCCTGGCGTGCGAGCAGCATTTCGGCCACGGCGCGCACGCGCGCGCCGGGCTTGTCATCATTGAAGTGGTTCGCCTCGCCGCAGCGCAGGCGAAAAACTCCAGGCGCATGCGCCTCGACTACCAGGTGCAACCCATCGCCCGCGTCGAAATCGATGCGACTGGGGCGGGACGTCAACAGCTCGACATTATCGAGCTGGGTAGTATGGGCAAAGTCGAACTTGGGCGGCACAGAGCATCCCCCGGCTTAAGCCAAAAACCATCAAAAGACGCTATTTTGACGGATTTGAGCTTTGAAATAAACTCGATCCCTCTTTTGGACGGTTAATTCATCCAAAAAAGGGGCATGAAGCCCTTGGCCTGCGCCAGGCGCGCAGACGCCGCCGAGTCGCCGAATTGCCGTCCCGAAAGGTCAATTGCGGCCTATTCGCGCCAAATTCCGGCAATTCTTACAATTCTACGCCAGCCCGGCAAAGCCCCCGCCGCGCATTAAATTTTTTTCATCGTGGTGAAACAAGCTGGGCCAGATCGGTCTCCAGCGGCAGCGGTTCGGCCATCAGACGGGCCGCGATCAGGTCTCCCATCAGCGCCGACCACGACAGCCCCCGCGATGCATAACCCGCGGCCAGCCACAGACCCGGGGCATGCGGCAACTCTCCGACCGCGGGCAGACGGCCCGGCAGGACGGCGCGCCACCCAGCCCACCCGGGCAGGCTGCCCGGCACCAGCGCGTCGAATGCCGGAAAACGGCCATCCAGCAGCCCGGCCGCCTTGCCCAGCGTGACGCCCTGCCCTTCGGCGCCCACCACGGCCTCGGCGGCGCCGTGGACATAAGTGCTGCCGACGACGCAGCCCACGCCGATGTCCGGCAACAGATACCCCTCGCCCCCGACGATGCACCGCGGGCCTCCGTCCAGGGCCGCGGCCGGGATCAAGGTGACTTCACCGGCCAGCGCGTGCATCTGGGCGACGCGGGGCAGCGGGTCAAGCAGGCCGCTGGCCGCCAGCACCTCGCGCGAACCGGCGGCATTGGCCAGGATCACGGTGTCGGCCCGGGCCAGCTCCGCACCGGACGCGTCCAGCACGCGCCACCCCTGGCCCGCAGACGACACCCGCTCGGCGCGGCCGGGGATCACCGCCGCGCCTGACGCGGACAGCAACGCGTCGATCAGCAGCCCCGGCTGCACCAGCATCCCTTGCGAAAAGAACACGCCGCCCCGCTCGACCGGCAGTCCGGCCAGTGCGCTGGCTTCTTCGCGCGACACCTGGCGCACCCAATCCGACGGAAACGCCAGCGCTTCCAGGGTGCCGGCCAGCGTCGCCGACCGGCCCGCGTCCCGCTCGACCTGGACGGTGCCGCACACCCGCGGCGCCGCGCCGCCCGGCAGACCCTGCCAGCGCGCCAGCGCCCGTTCGCTGCCCGCCCGCGACAGCCGCGCCCGTGCGTTGTCATCCCGCGCGACCACCGGTGTAAGCGCCGCGGCCAAGTGGCCGGCATGCGCCGGCGCGCCCAGCGACCGGGCGGCGTCCAATACGGTGACGCGCCAGCCTCGGCCCGCCAGCGCGTGAGCAATGCCGGCACCGGCCAGCCCCGCGCCCACGACCACCGCATGCCGTTCCGATGAGACCGCCGCCGGCAGGGCCGCACTTCCGGCCTGGAGGACCCGCCCCACCGTCATGTGCCATTTGCCCCCATATCCGGGCGCCCGCCGCACGTCGAAGCCGGCATCGGCCAGATTGCGGCGCAGTTCGCCGGTGCAGGCCCACGTGGCGACCGTGGCGTCCGGCGCCGCCAGGCTGGCCAGCGCACGCAACAGCGGCGGCGCCCACATCTCGGGGTTGCGCTCGGGCGCGAAGCCGTCCAGGAAAAACGCGTCCACCCGCGCGCCCAGGCGAGGCGCCAGCACCTGCGCATCGCCAAAGCCGAGTGTCAGCGTGACGGCGCCGTTCTCGAATTCCAGCCGATGCAGTCCCGGCAGCAGCGTCGGCCACTGCGCAGCCAGGGCGCGCGCCAGCCCTGCCAGCGGCTCGGGCCCATGGCTCGCCAGCAGTGCGGCCAGGTCGTCCCGGGAAAATGGGTGCGCTTCCATCGAGACGACGTGCAAAGCCGCAGACCGTTGCGGATCGTCCCGCCACGCTTTCCACAGCGCCAGGAAGTTCAGCCCCAATCCAAAGCCCGTCTCACAGACGGTGAACGAGGCGCGCCCCCGCCAGCGCTCCGGCAGTCCGTTGCCGCGCAGGAAGACGTGTTCGGCCTGGCCCAGCGCCCCCGACGGCGAGTGATAGACATCGCCATAGACGGAACTGACCAGCCTGCCGTCGGCATCGACATCAACCTTTGCGGGAACCAGCGGAACGTAAGTCACAGACATCCAGCCCAATAAATACAAACACGATGAAGCGCGAATTATCGGGCCACCGGCCGATTCGCGTTGGATGCGCACCACGCGGCCCAATGGATTAGTCCGTTCGCCACGGGTTTGACGCCTGGACGGGCTTACACTGGGCCAATGGATACCTACGATCAGCCCCCATCGCTGGCTTCGCCCATCGACCTGTGCGCCGCGATCGACGCGGCGGTCACGGCCGCCCATGCCGGCGCAGCCATCCTGCAATCCTACGCGCACCACCGCGCCGATCTAGTGATCGATCGCAAGGCCCGCAACGATCTCGTATCGCAGGCGGACCGCGAGGCGGAGGCCGCGATCATCCAGGAATTGAAGGCCCGCACGCCCAGGTTCGGCATCGTCGCCGAAGAAACGGGCGGCAAGGCGCAAGGCGCGGCCACCTGGTACATCGACCCGCTCGATGGCACGACCAATTTCCTGCACGACATCCCGCACTACGCCGTGTCCATCGCCCTGATCGCGCACGCGGGCACGTCGATGGCGGCCAACGAAACCCTGGCCGTGGACACGCCGGTCATCGGCGTGGTCTACGACCCCTGCCGCGAAGAGCTGTTCACGGGCGTGTACGGCGTGGGCGCATGGCTGAATGGCCGGCGGATCTCGTGCTCGCGCACGCAAACGATCGAAGACGCCGTGCTGGCCACGGGCTTCCCGTTCCGCGACTTCTCATTTGCCGCGCAGTACATGCCAATGTTGCATGACGCCATCAACCGGTCTCGCGGCGTGCGCCGCATGGGCGCCGCCGCGCTGGACCTGGCCTGGACCGCCTGCGGCCGATACGACGGCTACTGGGAAATGGGCCTGGCGCCCTGGGACGTGGCTGCAGGCACACTGATCCTGCGCGAAGCGGGCGGTGTCTGCACCGACATGCACAAGCAGGATCCCTGGCCGATCGGCGGGCGCGTCGTGGCGGGCAATCCCGCCATCGAACGCGCGCTGCATGAAATGATTGCCCCGCATCTGAACAAGCAGGGCTGAAATGCACGCCGCAGGCAGCCAAGCGGCGGCCTGGACACCAGAGGCCGCCTTGCGCGGCCTGTCACTTTACGCGGACGTCTTCGCGGATACCGCAGCGGCCTGCGCGTCCGGCCGCAGCTCGCGGCGCAGGATCTTGCCCACGTTGCTCTTGGGCAGTTCGTCGCGGAACTCCACGAAGCGCGGGCGCTTGTAGCCCGTCAGCTTGTCCTTGCACCACTGCTGCACCTGTTCTTCGGTCAGCGCCGGGTCCTTCTTCACGACGAACACCTTGACCGCCTCGCCGGAGTGCTCATCGGGCACCCCGATCGCCGCGCACTCCAGCACTCCGGGATGCTGCGCGACCGCCGCCTCCACTTCGTTCGGATAGACCTTGAATCCGGACACCGCAATCATGTCCTTCTTGCGGTCCACGATGCGCGTGTAGCCCTGTTCGTCCATGATGCCGATGTCGCCCGTACGGAAGTAGCCGTCGGCCGTCATCGAATCGCGCGTTTCATCAGGCTTGCGCCAGTACCCCAGCATGACCTGCGGCCCGCGGATGCCGACTTCGCCGCGTTCGCCCAGCGGCACCTCGTTGCCGGCATCGTCCAGAATCGCCACATCCGTCGACGGCAACGGCAGCCCGATCGAACCGGAATACGCCGTCGCGTTGGTGGGATTGACCGTCGCCACCGGCGACGTCTCGGACAGGCCGTAGCCTTCGATCAGCGGCCGCCCGGTAATCTTCAGCCAGCGTTCGGCCACCTGCTGCTGCACGGCCATCCCGCCGCCCAGCGTCAGCCGTAGGCCGGAAAAATCCAGCTTCGCAAAGTCTTCGTTGTGCGCCAGCGCGTTGAACAACGTATTGACGCCCGGAAACAGATTCACCGGCGTCTTGCGCCATGCGTTGATCAGCGACGGCTGATCGCGCGGATTGATGATGAGCACGTTGCGCATGCCCGCATGCAGGGCATACAGACCGCAGACCGTCATGGCGAACACGTGATACAGCGGCAGCGCGCTGATGATGGTGAGCTGCTGGTCCGCCAGGTCATGCACGACCGGCTGCGCCACCGCTTCGGTCTGCAGCACGTTGGCCACCAGATTGCGGTGCGACAGCATCGCGCCCTTGGGCACACCCGTGGTGCCACCCGTGTATTGCAGCACCGCCACGTCGTCCATGGAAATGGACGGCGGATTGAACGGCAGGTGCGCGCCTTCATGCAGCAGCTTGGGCAGCGCGTGCGCGCCGTCGATGTGCCACGCGGGCACGATCTTCTTGATGTAGCGCGCGGCCAGGTTGACCAGCGGCGCCTTCAGGCCACCGAGCAGATCACCCGGGCCGGTCACGACAATGTGCTTGAGGTCGCCGCGATTGGAGACCTGCTGCAAAGTGTGCGCGAAGTTTTCCAGGATGACGATGACGGACGCGCCGCTGTCCAGCAATTGCCGCTGCAGTTCGTCAGCGGTATAGAGCGGATTGACGTTCACCACGGTCTTGCCCGCGCGCAGCGATCCCAGCATGCACACCAGATACGCCGGCACGTTGGGCATCATCAGCGCCACGCGCGCGCCCTTTTCGAGGTTCAGGCCTTGCAGCCATGCTGCAAACGCGCGTGCCTGCCCGTCCAGCTGCGCATAGGTGATGTTGCTGCCCATCGCCGTGCAGGCGATGCGTGATGCGTAACGCTTGCAGGCCCGGTCCAGCAAGTCGGTGAGCGAGGAATAATCCTCGGTGGAGATCTCCGCAGGAACGCCTTGGGGATACTGAGCAAGCCACGGACGCGTCATGGTATTTGTCTCCATTAAATTGATTTTTGAATGATGATACCCTTTGTCCGTTCCCCATATTCCGCCCGAGTTCGCTCATGAAACTCCTTGAACCCATCGTTGCCTGGCACCAGGATATTTCCAAGATCCGACGCGACATCCACGCGCATCCCGAACTGGCCTTCGAAGAGTTCCGCACCGCCGATGTCGTGGCGGCCAAGCTCGAGGAATGGGGCATCGAGATCCATCGCGGATTGGGCGGAACTGGCGTCGTCGGCATCATCCGCGGCAACCAGCCCGGCGATCGCGCCGTGGGCCTGCGCGCCGACATGGACGCGCTGCCGATGCAAGAGGTCAACACCTTCGCGCATGCCAGCCAGAACGAAGGCAAGATGCACGCCTGCGGCCACGATGGCCACACCGCCATGCTGCTGGCCGCGTCCCAATACCTGGCCGCGAACCGCGATTTCGCGGGCACGGTTTATGTCATCTTCCAGCCCGCCGAGGAAGGCGGCGGCGGCGCCAAGCGCATGATCGACGACGGCCTCTTCACGCAATTCCCGATGGAAGCAGTATTCGGCATGCACAACTGGCCCGGCATGAAACCCGGCCAGTTCGGTCTGACGCCCGGCCCCATCATGGCCTCCAGCAACGAATTCTCGATCGTCATCAAGGGCAAGGGCACGCACGCCGGCATGCCTCACCTTGGCATCGACCCCGTCATGGCCGCGGTGCAGATGGCGCAATCGCTGCAGACCATCGTCACGCGCAACCGCAATCCGCTGGATGCCGCGGTGCTCAGCATCACGCAGATCCACGCGGGCAGCGCGGATAACGTCGTGCCCAACCACGCCGAATTGCGCGGCACGGTGCGCACGTTCACGCTGGACGTGCTGGACCTGATCGAACGCCGTATGGAAGAGATCGCCCGCCACACCAGCGCGGCGATGGACTGCGAAGTCGAATTCACGTTCCAGCGCAACTATCCGCCCACCATCAACCACGCCGACGAAGCCGCTTTCTGCGCCGACGTATTGCGCGACATCGTCGGCGCGGACAACGTCAACGCCAACGTGCAGCCGACCATGGGCGCGGAAGATTTCGCCTTCATGCTGCAGGAACTGCCGGGCTGTTACGTGTGGATCGGCAACGGCACTGGCGAGCACCGCGACAGCGGCCACGGACTGGGTCCCTGCATGCTGCACAACGGCAGCTACGACTTCAACGACGATCTGCTGCCGCTGGGCGGCACTTACTGGGTGCAGCTCGCGCTCAAGCGCCTGGCCAAGGCCTGAACGGCCCGGCTGCTTAGTTACCCGACGTCCTGCCCGCCGACCGCCAGGCACATCGCCAGAAAGCGTTCGGCGGCGCGGGCAGCCGCATCGGCATGCGGCACCAGGATGCTCAGCGTTCGCGTCAGCGGCTTGGGCAACAGGCGCAAGGCCGCCAGCGCCCCGTCTTCGTGACGCATCGACATCACGGACACGAAGCCCACGCCCAACCCCGCACGCACGGCCTGCTTCACCCCTTCCACCCCCGCCAGCTCCAGGCCCACCGACGGCGCCAGACCGCCATCGCTGAACGCCCGTTCCACCAGCCGGCGCACGCCGGAACCGGGTTCGCGCATCACCAGCGGCGACCCCGCCAGATCCCGTAGCGTCACGGCGCCCTTGCCCGCCAGGGCGTGATCCGCCCGCACGATCGCCACTACTTCGTCCTGCCGCCATGCGTGCACCGCCGTGTCGGCGGGCAGTCCGGGGGGCACGTCGCCTTCGATGAACGCCAGGTCCAGCGCCGGCAGGCGATCCACGATCTCGCGCGTATTGCCGTCCGACAGATGCAGGCTGACGGCCGGAAACGCGTGGCGAAAGTCCGCCACCAGGCGGGGCAGCAGGTAGCTGGCCGGCGTGGTGCTGGCGCCCAATCGCAATGCACCGGTTTCCAGGCCACGCCAGGATTCCCGCACGGCCTGCGCCTGCCGGTACACCTGGCGCAACTGCCGCGCCTGCTCGGCCAGGCGCTCGCCGGCTTCCGTCAGCGCGATGCCGTGGCCGCTGCGGCGGTACAGCGGTTCGCCAAACCATTCCTGCAAGGCGCGCAGCTGGCCGGACACCGCCGGTTGCGACAGATGCAGCGCCTGGGCGGTGCGGCTGATGTTGCCGGTATCGGCGACTGCGGCAAACGTGAGCAATTGATCCGGCGTCATGGGCTCGATATCAGAATTTCTGATATTCAATATTTAGATTGAAGATTTTTCAAATAATACGGCCGGATCTAATATTTCGTCTAGTTATTTAGTTATGCCCAAAGGGCCAGTAATGAACACCTCCACCACGACCGCCGTCCCCCTTCCCGCCAGCCCTGCGGCCCCTGCTGCCGCAGCCCCCGCTGCCGCCGCCACGCCTTGGCGCGACAAGCTCAACGGCGTGCTGTTCGTGGGCCTGATGGCCGGCGCGGTGATGCAACTGGCCGATCTGCCCTTCATCCGGCAGCTCGGTTTTTCGCCGCTGGTCGTGGGTATCGTCGTCGGCATGCTGTATGGCAACTTCCTGCGCGGCACCATGCCCGCGGACTGGGGCGTCGGCGTGAATTTCACCGCGCGCCGCCTGCTGCGCATCGCGGTCGCCTTCTACGGCCTGAACATCAGCATCCAGCAGATCGCCGCCGTCGGCATGCCGGGGCTGGCCGTGTCCGTGGCGGTGGTGGTGGGCACGCTGCTGATCGGCACCGTCGTCGGCCAGCGCCTGCTCGGACTGGATCGCGACACCGCCATGCTGACCGCCGCGGGCAGCGCCATCTGCGGCGCCGCCGCGGTGCTGGCGTTCGAACCCACGCTGCGCGCCGCCCCTCACAAGAGCGCGGTGGCTGTCGCGACCGTGGTGCTGTTCGGCACGCTGTCGATGTTCCTGTATCCGGTCTTCTATCACGCCGGCTGGCTGAACTTCGATACGCAGGCGCTTGGCATCTACATCGGCGGCACGGTTCACGAAGTGGCGCAGGTCGTGGGCGCCGCCAGCAACATCGACCCCGCCACCACCGAGGTCGCCACCATCGTCAAGATGACCCGCGTGGCGCTGCTGGTGCCCGTGCTGCTGGTGCTGGGCATGTACCTGCGCAGCGCCGCCTCCCATGCGGGCGGCCAGGGCAAGAGCGCCAAGCTTCCGATCCCCTGGTTCGCCGTCGGGTTCCTGGTGCTGGCCATCATCAATTCGCTCGACATCATTCCCGCCGATGTCGTCGCGGCCATCCGCCGGCTCGACGTCTTCGCCCTGACCATGGCCATGACCGCGCTGGGCATCGAAACGCGCTTCGCCCAGATCCGCAAGGCCGGCCCGCGCGTAATGGCCCTGGGCTTCATCCTTTACGTCTGGCTGTTGGTTGGCGGCTACGGGATCGTCAAACTGGCCACCTGATGGCCGCGCCGGGCCGGGCGGCGGGCGCCGACGCGCACGCCGCCGTCTCGTTTTTCCTGCATAATCGGCTGGTTCTCTAGCATTGGAGTCGGCCGCATGACCTCCAGCACCAAAACCCCGTTTACGACTCTGCCTGCCCATCGCGACGCGGTGTTGCGCGTCATGCCGATGCCGGCCGATGCGAACATCCACGGGGACGTTTTTGGCGGCTGGATCATGGCTCAGGTCGACATCGCCGGGTCCATCCCCGCCGCCCGCCGCGCCGCTGGCCGTGTCGCCACCGTCGCGGTCAATGCCTTCCAGTTCAAAGAGCCCGTGTTCGTGGGCGACCTGCTCAGCTTCTACGCCGCCATCGTCAAGACCGGCACCACGTCCATCACGGTCTCCGTCGAGGTCTACGCGGAACGCCAGCGGCTGGACGCCGAAGTCGTCAAGGTCACCGAGGCCACGCTGACGTATGTCGCCACCGACGAAGCGCGGCGCAGCCGCCCTCTTCCCACACTTTGAGCCGTAACGCATGACGCAGTCCGCCGCCGCGCAGAAACCGCCCGCGACGCCACGCCGCCTCGACCCGGAAGACGCCCAGACCGCCCTGGCTGAAGTCCAGGAGCGCCTGCGGCGCCAGCAGCTTGTCGAAGACCTGGTTCACCGCCAGGAAGAAGGCGACGCCAAGGCTCCCCTCGTCGAAGACCTGGTGCACCGCCAGCACGAGGCCGAGCTCAAGACGCTGGTCGACAACCTGCACCCGGCCGATATCGCCTTCATCCTCGAATCGCTGCCCAAGGACGAGCGCCAGGCGATCTGGAAACTGGTCAGCCCCGAGCACGACGCGGACGTCCTGCTCGAAGTCGAAGACTGGGTCCGTGAATCGCTGATCGAAGCGATGGACCGCCAGGATCTCGTCGCCGCGACCGAAAGCATGGACGCGGACGAGCTCGCCGACCTGGCGCCCGACCTGCCGCCCGATGTGGTGGCCGAAGTCCAGAAGGGTCTGACCGAGGAAGAACGCGCGCAGCTGCTGGAAGCCATGGGCTATCCGGAAGACAGCGTCGGCGCCATCATGGACTTCGAGATGGTGCGCGTGCGCGAGGACGTCACGCTCGAGGTCGTGCTGCGCTACCTGCGCCGGCTGCACGAACTGCCCGATCACACCGACCAGATCTTCGTCGTGGACCGCCAGGACAAGCTGCAGGGCATCCTGCCCTTGTCGCGCCTGTTGGTCAGCGAGCCCGAAACCGAAGTGCGGGCGGTCATGAATTCCGACTTCCTGACGCTGAACCCGCTGGACTCCGACGCGGACGCCGCCGGCGCCTTCGAACGCTATGACCTGGTTTCCGCCCCCGTGATGGACGACCAGGGCCGGCTGATCGGCCGCGTCACCATTGCCGACGTGGTGGACGTGATGCGCGAAGACTCGCAGGAACAGGCGCTGTCGCGCGCGGGTCTGCAAGAAGAAGACATCTTTGCCCCCGTCAGCACCGCGCTGCGCAACCGCGCGCCGTGGCTGCTGTTCAACCTCTGTACCGCCGCCACGGCCTCGTTCGTGGCGTCGCAGTTCGAGGGCACGGTCAGCCAGATCGTCATCCTGGCGTTTCTGATGTCGATCGTGGCCGGCATCGGCGGCAACTCGGGCAACCAGACCATGACGCTCATCATCCGGGCGCTGGCCATGGGCCGGATCACCGGGCGCAATCTGTGGCAGCTCGTCAAGCGCGAGCTGTTCGTGACCTTGCTGGTGGGATTGTGCGGCAGCCTCGTGGCCGCCCTGTTCGCGTGGGTGATCTCGCGCTCGCTGTCCATCGCGCTGGTGATGATGGCCGCCATGATCTGCAACATGCTGGTCGGCGCCTCGGTCGGCGTGCTGGTGCCCATGGTGCGCGCGCGCTTCGGCAAGGACCCCGCGATGGGCTCATCGGTGCTGCTCACCTTCGCCACCGATTCGCTCGGATTCTTCATCTTCCTGGGCTTGGCTACGATCTTTCTTCTGTAGCGCTGCCGCCACATCCGTGCGCCGCATCGGATGGCCGCAGCCCCTGCCGCCCCCCGGCGACAGCCCGCTGACAGGGAAGATGACACGCGCTCCGTTACAGTAACGGAACTGTCATCTTTACCTGGGTCCTGCGATGACCGCCAGATTCCGCGCCGCGCTGCTCTGCGTACTGTTGTCCGTTTTCACCGTTTCCGCACACGCCTGCGACGGCATGCCCTCGTGGGCCCAGTCGGCGTGCAATCGCATCGACCAGATCTGGTCCGAAGGCGGCAACGACCTCTATGTCAGCGGCTGGGCCTGGCACAACCGCGCCAAGTACAGCGCCGACAAGATCGACAGCTTCCGCGAACTTGCCTGGGGCGGCGGCTACGGCCGCAGTATCTACGATGAAGACGGCGACTGGCAGGGCCTGTACGCCATGGCGTTTCTGGACTCGCACTCCAAGGTGCAGCCCATCGCCGGCTATGGCTTTCTGAAGATCGGCCAGGTCAGCGACAACTTCCGGCTCGGCGCGGGCTACACCGTGTTCCTCACCGCGCGCCACGACATCATGAGCTACGTGCCATTTCCCGGCATCCTGCCGCTGGTCAGCGCGGGCTACAAGGACGCCATGCTTTACGCGACGTACATCCCGGGCTCAAGCGGCGCGGGCAATGTGCTGTTCGTGTTCGGCCGCTGGCAGTTCTGAAACGCGTCAGAACGCGTGACCCAGCTTGCGCACCAGATCGCCCAGCCGCCAGTCGTCGATGCCATGCGCACGCAGCGCGCGCGCCGTTTCCACCACGTAGTCCAGGCACGGTCCGGAATGTCCGACCGCATTGCGCACCGACGTCAGCAGGCGGTCGTCGCAGAGATCGGCGGCATACTCGCGGCAGGTGCGATTCAGCAGGAACACCAGTCCACGCACCGGCGCGGCCTCGGTGTGACAGGTCAGCCAGCGCGGACGGTAGGCGCCCGTGACCATCTCCCGGCGCCATAAGGCTTCAAAGACCTGCGGCACGTCGCTGGCCGCGATCTGAAAGGCCACGCCGCGGCAGCAACCGCCGCGATCCAGTCCGAACACGAGACCAGGATTCTCCGGCGACCCGCGGTGGTCATGCGACCACAGACACAGCGAACGGTGATAGCCCCGCACGGTGGCCAGGCGCCTTTCGCGCCAGGCAAACCCGGGATGCCAGATCAGGGAACCGTAGGCAAACACCCATAGGTCGTCGACGCCATTCCATCCGGCCAGGAGGTCATCCACCGATGCTGCTTGCCGCGATTCTTGCAATCCGGCGCAGCCGGCGGGCACTGCCAACGACATAGGGTCCTCTGATATCCCAATTCACTCCAAGACTGGAGTGAGCGATATCCTACGCCGCGCCCCGCGCAAAAGCATTGCCAGATTGGGCCCGCGCAACACGCAGAAAGAAATTTGCATCCGCGGCGGCGGGGGACTCAGGAAAAAATTTGCGCGCCCGGCGGCTACACGGCGCCCAGCGGCAATTCCGTGGTGCTTTTAATGACTTCCATCGAGAAGCTGGCGCTGACGTCCAGCAGATCCACCGCGCCGATCAGCCGTCGGTAGAAGCGGTCATACGCCGCCATGTCCTCGACCACCACCTTCAGCAGATAGTCCACGTCGCCGGCCATGCGATGGAATTCGACCACGTTGGGCAAGGCCATCACGGCATTGATCAGGCTTTGCGTCCATTTCTCGTTGTGCTGGCTGGTGCGAATGGACACGAACACCGTCAGGTTCAGGCCCAGCGCGCGGGGATCCAGCAGGATGGCGTTGCGCGCAATGACGCCGTCGTCCTTCAGCTTCTGGATCCGGCGCCAGCACGGCGTCACGGAAAGGTTCACCTGTTCGGCCACTTCCGCGACCGAGCAGGTGGCGTCCTTCTGCAGCAGCGCGAGTATCTTCAGGTCCGTCTGGTCCATGGGATGTCTTGACGCCATCAGTAGGTTCCGGGGTAGCCGCCCCCGTCGATCAGCAGGCTCTGCCCCGTCATGTAACCCGAGTGCGCCGAGCAGACATACGCGCACAACGCACCCAGTTCCTCGGGCTGGCCATACCGGCCGGCGGGGTTGCTGCGCGCCCGCTCGTCCCACAACTGCTCGAACGTCTTGCCGCCCTGCTCCACCATGCCCTGGATGTGCCGGGTCTGCGCATCGGTGGCGAAGGCGCCCGGCAGCAGATTGTTGATGGTGACGTTGTGCCGGACCGTCTGGCGGGCCAGGCCGCCCACGAAGCCGATCAGGCCCGAACGCGCGCCGTTGGACAGCCCCAGCTCGGCATGCGGCGCCTTCACGCTGCGCGACACGATATTGACGATACGCCCGAACCGGCGCTCGACCATGCCGTCCACCACGCGGCGGATCATGTCGATCGGTCCCAGCATCATGGCGTCGAGCGCGGCGATCCAGTCGTCACGCGACCAGTCGCGGAAGTCGCCCGGCAGCGGGCCGTCGGCGTTGTTGATGAGGATGTCGGGATGCGGACAGGCGGCGATTGCCGCGTCGCGCCCCTCGGCAAGCGTCAGGTCGGCCGACACCCACCCCACGCCGATGCCGGTTTCGCGCGATATGTCGGCGGCGGCCTGTTCAAGCGTCTGCGGATTGCGCGCCGCGATGGTCACGGCCACGCCTTCGCGCGCCAACTGCAGGGCGCAGGCGCGCCCCATGCCGCGGCTGCCGCCAAACACCAGTGCTTTTTTGCCGCTGATCCCCAGGTCCATGCCTGCCCTCTCTGCTGTCGCGTTGACGGCGCCGGACCTCCGCGGCCCGCCGCTCCGAAGCGGTCCAGTATAGGAGCGCGCCCGCCGGCAGGGAATTTTTTTCTAATCGGACCGGCCAAGAAAAATGGGGCCCCGCGAAGGGCCCCATCGGCAATGCAGCGCGCTGCGCTTACCGCATCAGCCCATCCATTGGCTCACGGGCGCCGCGGTATCTTGCAGCGGCTGCGCGATCACGTCGATCAGCGCAGGGCCGTCGTGCTCCATGGCGGCCTTGATCGCGGCGTCCAGCTTGGACGGGTCCTCGACACGCCACGCCTTCACGCCATAGGCCTCGGCGATACGCGCATGGTCGGTGCGATTGAAGTCCACGCTGTAGTAGCGCTTGTCGTAGCCGGCCTTCTGGCTGGCCTTGATCCAGCCGTAGACCGAGTTCGAGAACACCACCATCAGCAGCGGCGCCTTGTGGCGCACGATGGTTTCCAATTCACCCACCGTGAAGCCGAAGCTGCCGTCGCCCATCACCGACACGCACTTCGATTGCGGACGGCCGACCCAGGCGCCCAGCGCCGCCGACATCGAAAAGCCCAACGCGCCGTGGGCGCGGTTGGTGATGAAGTGGCGGCCGGGACGCGAGACGTCGTAATAGGCCGAGAAGTACGGGCACGGCGTGCCGGGGTCTGCGCAGACTACCGCGTCGTCGGGCAGCAGGCGGTTCAGCGACTGCACCACGCGCTCGGGGCGGATCGGCGCGTCCAGGCTGGCGGCCAGCGGCTCAAGCTGCGCGCGGCGCGCTTCCTTGGCGCGCCCCGCCAGCACCGCGCCGTCGGTCGCATCGGACGGCCGGTGCTTGATGCGCGCCTGCACTTCGGCGGACAGCGCTTCGAGGGCCAGCTTGGCGTCGCCCACCAGACCCACTTCGGTCAGGTAGTTGGCGCCGATCACCATCGGGTCGATGTCGATGTGCAGGATCGGCACGTTGCGGTTCGGGAAGCGCCAGTGCTCGGTCGAAGTCGACCCGGCGCGGCAGCCCACGAAGAGCACCACGTCGGCAGCCGCCACCACATCGCGCGTCGCCATCACGCCGCCGTTCGATCCCACCACGCCCGCATTCAGCGGATGGGTGTCGGCCAGGCTGCCCTGCCCGCTCACCGTCACGCACACCGCCGCCTTCAAGGCCTCGGCAACTTCCTGCAGCGCGCCGCAGGCGCCGGCGATGACCACGCCGCCGCCGCAGATGATCACCGGCGAGCGCGCCGCCACCAGGCGTTGCGCGGCGCGCGCCACGTCGGCGGGATCCGGCGCGAAGCGCATGGCGGGGAAGCTGCCGTGCTCGGGCTGCGCCCACACGTCGGACGCATCCACTTCCTGCTTCATCACGTCATAGGGAAAGCACAGGTGCGCCGAGCCAGGCTTGCCAGTCGTCATGGCGCGGAAGGCCGCGCGCACCATGCCCGGAATCTGGTCCGCGCGGTCGATCGTGCGGTTCCACTTGGTCAGCGGGCGGTAGAGCGCCTCCTGGTCCAGTTCGGTCAGCGGATACTTGCCCCGCGAGCCGACGGCCACGTCCGACGTGATGCCCAGCACGGGAATCGACGACTCGTTGGCTTCGACCAGGCCAGGCAGCAGATAGGTCGCGCCGCCGCCGCTCGGGCCTTCGCACACGCCGACCTTGCCAGTCACGCGTGCATAGGCGTCGGCCATGTAGGCCGCGCTGCGCTCGTCACGCGTCAGGATGTGCTGCATGCCGTGGTCCAAGCGGTACAGCGCGTCATAAAGCGGCAGCGTGGTGTCGCCGCACAGGCCAAAGATATGTTTGACGCCGTTGTGTTGCAGCATCCGCACCATCGCTTCGGCGCCGTTCATGTGTTCCATGTCATCTCCACGTAATTCGGGAGCCGGGCCGGGGCGGCAGTCAGCCGCCCCGGCACGACGCCGTTCAGTTGTCCAGATTGATGTTGCTGCTCTTGATGAAGGCGCTCCAGCGGTCGTACTCCGACTTTACGTACGCATCCAGCGCAGGACCATCAGACGCAACGATCTCAAAGCCCGCTTCCGTGATCTTCTTCTTGATCTCGGGATCGGCCAGCACCGCCTGGAAATCGGCCGTCAGTTTCTTGACGGTGGCTTCCGGCGTGCCCTTCGGGGCGAACATGCCGCTCCACGAATAAGCGACAAAGCCGGGGAAGCCCGATTCGGCCACGGTGGGCACGTTGGGCAGTTCGGGCAGGCGCTTTTCGCCGGCGACGGCCAGCGGCTTGATCTTGCCGGCCTGAATCTGGCCACGCAGCGCGGCAAAGCTCAGCCACGTCATGTTGGCCTGCCCGCCGACGACGGCCTGAATGGCCGGTCCGCCGCCGCCATACGGCACGTGCAGCAGCTCAACCTTCGACAGCCGCTTGAGCTCTTCCGGCGCCAGATGGTTCAGCGAGCCCACGCCCGTGGACGCATAGTTGAACTTGTTGGGCGGCTGCTTGGCGGCTGCCGCCAGGAACTCCTTCAGGTTGTCCCCAGGCACGCTCGGATTCGCGCCGATCACCAGCGGAAAGCGCACCGTCTGCCCGATGGCGACAAAATCCTTGAACGTGTCGTACGGCAGCTTGGGCTTCACGGCCGGATTGATGCCGTGATTGTCGAAACTGACCAGCAGCGTGTTGCCGTCCGGTTCGGCGCGCGCCACGAACGCCGTGGCGATCTGGCTGGCAGCGCCCGGACGGTTCTCGACCACCACCGCGCGGCCGCCCATCTGCTGCGACAGGCGCGGCTGCAGGATGCGCGCCAGGATGTCGGTGCTGCCGCCCGGCGGATACGGCACGACGAGAATCAGCGGCCGTTCCTCGGCCATCGCCGGCGCGGCGACAAAGGCGCCCCCGGCCGCGGCCAGCGTGCATACCGCCGCCAGCGCCCGCTTGATCGTTCTATTCATCAGTTTTCCCCTGCTGTTGTGGTGTTGGCCGGCACTACCGTGGCGGGTTCGGCCTGGTCCCGCATGTAAATCGTTGAAAAGCCCGTGCGGATGACGTCGGTGATCTGGTCCAGCCGGCGGCCGATATGCGCGCTGATGAGGCCGGGCAAGGCCTCGATGTCGCGCTTTTGCAGCGCGTCCACGATGCGCAGGTGCTCGCCTTGCGTATGGCTGCGGCGTCCTTGCTGCATGTCGATCCAGCGCACGAAATGAATGCGCGCGTTGACGCTTTCCAGCGCCCGCACGAATTCGTCGTTGCGCGAGTAGCGCGCCAGCGCCAGGTGAAAGGCTTCGTCCAGTTCCAGCAGCCGGGCGGCATCACTGTCGTCGGGCTCGTCGCGCGAGCGTTCGACGAAGGCGCGCAGGCTGGCAAGCTCCTCGTCGGTGGCGCGCTCGCAGGCTGCACGCACGATGCCGGCTTCCAGCACCGCGCGGTATTCATAAAGACTGTGGATCTGCTTGGCGTCCAGCAGGCGGGCAATGAAGCCGCGATTGACCGCGCGCGTCAGAAATCCTTCGACCATCAACTGGTTCAGCACCTCGCGCAGCGGCGTGCGGCTGACGTGCAGCCGGCGCGCAAGCTCAACCTCGTTGATGCGTTCACCCGGCTTGAACTCAAAGCGCACCGCCATGGCCTTGACGGCGCCATACAACTCGGCCTGCCCGGCCGAGGTGCGGGCCGCGCGGGCAACGGGGGTGGCTGCAGGTTGGGAGAGCGTCATACCGGATCGCCTGTGGCAATGTTCCAGTCGGGATGAAGTGCATACTAAAGTGCATACACTTTGACGGACAACCCGGGTTTGCCCCAGGCGGGCACCCTTTTCACGGTCGTCGCCCACGGCCGCCTCGTGGCGGGGACGGGCAGGCATGAAAAAGCCCGCCAGGCGGCGGGCTATCGGCAAGCAGTCGGTACGTGGAAGGCTACAGTCCGGTATCCAGCGTGTAGTGCGCGCCATCGCGATTTTCGAGGGTCAGCGTGGACAGGACAGGCGTCTGCGCAGCGTCGTCCTGCTGGACGTGAATGCGCAGGTTCGCCAACGGCACGTCCCAGCCGCCGTTGGCGGCTTCGGCAGTCACCCCGGCCACCAGCGCCAGACGCTCGGCCACGCCGCGGGCGTCCGCCGCGCGCGCATCGATACGATGCAGGCTGCGGGCGCCATTGGGATGCGCCATCAGTTCGGGCGACCAGACGCACTC
Source organism: Achromobacter animicus (assembly GCF_040775605.1). Taxonomy (NCBI): domain Bacteria; kingdom Pseudomonadati; phylum Pseudomonadota; class Betaproteobacteria; order Burkholderiales; family Alcaligenaceae; genus Achromobacter; species Achromobacter animicus. The sequence goes on along the minus strand of NZ_JAYGJK010000001.1, from coordinate 838,041 downwards.
GGGCGTCAGGTGCCGGCAGAAATACATGCGGATGCCGGGCAAGGGCTGCTCGGCAAAACGCACGGTATGGAAACGGGCCTGGACTTCCTGACCGTCCAGCATGGCCGGACGGGTCAGTTCCTGGACGGGATTGACGGCAAAGCCGGCGTCCTGCAGCCGCTTGTAGGTGGCCTCGGCGTCATAGGTCCGGAACACCAGCGCTTCCAGACCAAACGGCGAATCGGCAATTTCCTTGCGCGCGGGCGGCGCGCCCGGCGGCCAACCCAGCAATTCGACGTACGTGCCTTCCAGCACGATCAGGCGATTGCACGACCCCAGGTTGTGCACAGCCTTGTCGCTGAGGTGAAACCCCTGCCGTTCGTAATGGGGCGCCAGCGCATCCAGCCGGTCTCGCACCATGACGACGGCGTGGTCGAATTCAGTGCGGCCGACAGAATGCAGCATGAAGGCTAACCCCTTTAATCAGACCAGCTTACCGTGGCACTGCTTGTACTTCTTGCCGCTGCCGCACGGGCACGGATCGTTGCGGCCGACCTTGGGCAGTGCGTTGCGCGCGGGTTGCGCACCCGTTTCCTGCGCATCGGAAGCCAGCGCCTCGTCGTAGTCGGAATGGTGATACTGCACGTTCTGCACATGCGACTGCGCCGCTTCGGCTTCGGCCTGTTCGACCTGTTCCGACGACTGCACGCGCACCGTCATCAGCACCTTCACCACGTCGTCGCGCACGCGTTCCAGCATGCCCGAGAACAGTTCGAAGGCTTCGCGCTTGTATTCCTGCTTGGGATTCTTCTGCGCATAGCCGCGCAGATGGATGCCCTGACGCAGGTAATCCAGCGCCGACAGGTGCTCGCGCCAATGCGTGTCGATCGCCTGCAGCATGATCGATCGTTCGAACTGCGACCACGATTCCTCGCCCACCTGGTCGACCTTGGCCTGGTACGCATCGCGCGCCGCGGCCACCACGCGTTCGCGCAGTTCTTCGTCGTTCAGGTTGGGTTCTTTTTCCAGCATCTCGGTCAGCGGCAGATGCAGGTGCCAGTCGGCTTCCAGCGCCTTCTGCAGCGCGGGGATGTCCCACTGTTCTTCCACCGATTCCGGCGGCACGTACGTGTTGAACAGATCGGTCACCGCGGCGTCGCGCAGGTTCTGCACGGTTGCGCTGACGCTGGCGGCTTCCAGCACGTCGTTGCGCTGCGAGTACAGCACCTTGCGCTGGTCGTTGGAAACGTCGTCGTATTCCAGCAATTGCTTGCGGATGTCGAAGTTGCGGCCTTCGACCTTGCGCTGCGCAGTCTCGATCGAGCGCGTGACCATGCCGGCCTCGATGGGCTCGCCCTCGGGCAGCTTCAGGCGTTCCATGATGGCGCGCACGCGGTCGCCCGCGAAGATGCGCATCAGCGAGTCTTCCAGCGACAGGTAGAAGCGGGACGAGCCCGGATCGCCCTGACGGCCGGCACGGCCGCGCAGCTGGTTGTCGATACGGCGCGATTCATGGCGCTCGGTGCCGATGATGCGCAGGCCGCCCGCAGCCTTGACCTGATCGTTCAGCGGCTTCCATTCGGCGCGTATCTTTTCGATGCGCGCCGTCTTTTCGGCTTCGGACAGCGATTCGTCGGCGCGGATCAGGTCGACCTGCTTGTCGACACTGCCGCCCAGCACGATGTCGGTACCGCGACCGGCCATGTTGGTGGCGATCGTGATGTGACCCGGTTTGCCGGCTTCGGCCACGATCTCGGCTTCGCGGGCGTGCTGCTTGGCGTTCAGGACCTCGTGCGGCAGCTTGGCCTTTTTCAGCAGGCCCGACAGCAGCTCGGAGTTCTCGATGCTGGTGGTGCCCACCAGCACAGGCTGGCCGCGCTGGTGGCAATCACGGATGTCTTCGAGGATGGCGTTGTACTTTTCGCCGTCGGTCTTGAAGACCTGGTCGTTCTGGTCTTTACGGACCATGGGCTTGTTGGTCGGGATGATGACCGTTTCGAGCCCGTAGATTTCCTGGAATTCGTAGGCTTCCGTGTCCGCCGTACCGGTCATGCCGGACAGCTTTTCGTACATGCGGAAGTAGTTCTGGAACGTGATCGACGCCAGCGTCTGGTTCTCGTGCTGGATCTTCACGCCTTCCTTGGCTTCGACGGCCTGGTGCAGGCCGTCGGACCAACGGCGGCCCACCATCAGGCGGCCCGTGAATTCGTCAACGATCACCACTTCGCCGTCTTGCACGACGTACTGCTGGTCGCGGAAGAACAGGGTGTTTGCGCGCAGCGCCACCATCAGGTGGTGCATCAGCGCAATGTGGCGCGGGTCGTACAGCGATTCGCCTTCGGGCAGGATGCCCAGACGGGCAAGAATGCCTTCGGCGTGTTCGTGGCCGGCTTCCGACAGGTAGACCTGCTGGCTCTTTTCGTCGACCCAGTAATCGCCTTCGGGTTCCGGCTCCTGCGGCTTGGGCTCGTGCGCCATGCGCGTCAGCAGCGGCGGCACCGCGTTCATGCGGACGTAGAGTTCGGTGTGGTCTTCGGCCTGGCCGGAGATGATCAGCGGCGTGCGGGCCTCGTCGATCAGGATCGAGTCCACTTCGTCGACGATGGCGTAGAACAGCACGCGCTGGCGGCGGTCTTCAACACGGAATTCCATGTTGTCGCGCAGGTAGTCGAAACCGAATTCGTTGTTGGTGCCGTACGTGATGTCGGCAGCGTACGCGGCCTTCTTTTCGTCGTTCGGCTGCTGCGGCACCACCACGCCGGTGGACATGCCCAGGAACCGGTACAGGCGGCCCATCCATTCGGCGTCGCGGCGGGCCAGGTAGTCGTTCACCGTGACCACGTGCACGCCCTTGCCGGCGATGGCGTTCAGGTAGACGGGCAGCGTCGCCATGAGCGTCTTGCCTTCACCCGTGCGCATTTCGGCGATCTTGCCGTTATGCAGGGCGATGCCGCCCAGCATCTGCACGTCGAAGTGCCGCATGCCGAACACCCGCTTGCCGGCTTCGCGCACAACGGCGAAGGCTTCGGGAAGCAGATCGTCCAGGGACGTGCCCTGGGCGTGGCGGGAACGGAATTCGTCGGTCTTGGCCGCCAGTTCCGCGTCGGAGAGCGCGGAGATCTTGGGTTCGAGCCCATTGATCTGGGTTACCAGCTTGCGATACTGCTTAAGCAGCCGGTCGTTGCGGCTACCTATGAGTTTTTTGAGCAGAGAAACCATGCGTATGTCGGCCGCACGAGCCACACCACACCCGAAGCGCTTGGGGCAGCGTCACCCGTGACTTGATGTTATTGGTTGAGCGGGGGTCCGCCGGGAAACGAACCAGTTTAACGCACCTGGAGCGTAATAGCCTGGACCTATGACCAGGGTAGCACTGTCGGCCGGTTTGACCGGCCAACCCGCGAAGGGTTCAAGGCGCGGCAGCCTGCGCGACGGCGGGCGGCGCGTGCTGAGGCTGCGGCCCCAGGAAGAGGCGCGGATCCAGCGGTTGTCCGGCAAGGCGGACCTCGAAATGCAGGTGCGGGCCGGTGGATCGGCCAGAGCTGCCGACGCGCGCGACCTGCTGGCCGCGCTCGACCAGATCGCCCTGCTTGACCAGCAACGACGACGCATGGGCGTAGCGGGTGATCAGGCCGTCGCCGTGGTCGATCTCGACCATGTTGCCAAAGCCAGGCGCCCACTTGGCCTCGAGCACCACGCCGCCGGACGCGGCCAAAATCGGCGTGCCGGAGGGCGCCGCGAAATCCAGCCCTTCGTGCATGGCCGAGCGGCCCGTCACCGGGTTGCGGCGCCAGCCATACGAGGACGACAGATAGGGGTAATCGGTGATCGGCATGGCGGTCGGCATGCGCGCCTGATCCGCCGAACGCTTGGTGAGCGCCGCGTCCAGCAACTTCAGGTTGTCAGTCTGCTGCGACAGCCGTGCCTGGATCTCGTCGAGCTGCCGGCCCAGCGCCTCGGCCGACGCCGCGCTGGGCGGCGGATGGTCGGTAAATAGGTCGTCCATGACCTGCGTGGCCTCGGGATGCGCCGGTGCCTCGGGCTGCGCCGACGCCAGCTGCTGGGCCAGTTCCGGGTCGGTGTAGGCCACGCCCGCCACCTTGGCCACGCGCTGGCCCAAGCCGTCGATGCTGACCAGCTTGGCCTGCAGCGCGCCGACCTTCGAAGCCAGCAGGTTCATGTTTTCACGCAGGAAATCGGCGTCGCGCCCAGGCTGCTCAGAGAGCGGCCATCCCATCGTGTGGACGGCGGGAAGGATCGGAGTGATGTATCGTTGAAGCGCTGCGCCAAAAATGGCCGCGGTAATCAAGGCGCCCCCCAGGAACAACGCCAGTCGCGCGCCGCCCAGGGTGAAATGCCCGTCCTGCCCGTCGCGGGCGTGCATAATCACGATCTTCAAGGTTTGCTTCCTAATTCTTTTAAAGCCGGCATGAATAGACCCGCTTCATACCGTCAACGTTCCAGTACCAGCCGGCGCGTAGAAAATACCGCCCTGGGATGGCTGGGTCATGACATGCGGGGCGCCGGTGTATTGGCGACTGCCCGCAAGCATCTGCAAATTCAATACGCGGTGGCGGCGGTGTTGCCCGCCCCGCTGGGTGCTGTGTGCCAGGTCGCCAAGCTGGAAAACCTGTGTCTGCACCTGGTGGTGCCGACCGCCGCGCATGCGGCCAAGATGCGTCAATTGGCGCCGCGCATCGCGCGGTCTCTGGCGGACCAGGGCTGGAACCTTAACGAAATTGCCATCAAGGTACAAGCGGGGTTACCCAAGCCCGGCGCCCGTCAGCCGCGCCCTCCCACAGAGGCGCAGCCGTTGAACGACAAGGCTCTAGGTGCGTTCGAAACGCTGCACGGCAACCTGCGGCCAGGTCCGTTGGCCGATGCCGTCGCCAAGCTCTTGAAGCATCACAAGAGTAGCTGAGCAACCCGGCTTTGTCCGGCAACTCAAAGGGCCGGAAACGTCGCGAAACCAACTTTTCAGACCGATGGCCGGATGGTTGGCTACCGGATTGCGACTATCGCGCGAGGGGATGACGGCCAGCGTCGTCCCTAAGGAGAAACCCAAGCGGGTATCTAAGCAGAAACCCGCGCTGAGCCGGGGGTGGCCCCCGTGCGCGGGTTCAGCGGAAACCTGGCGTCAGGCCAGTTTCCATTCATGGCGAAACGCCTGGGGCGCTTCTGCCTGCGATTCGTACGTGACGATTTCCCAGGCGTCGCGCTGCTCGAGCAGCGCGCGGGCAAGCTGGTTATTCAAGCCGTGGCCCGATTTGCACGCCACATAACGTGCCACCAGCGGCTTGCCCAGCAGATACAGGTCGCCGATGGCGTCCAGGATCTTGTGCTTGACGAATTCATCGTCGTAACGCAGCCCGTCGCTGTTCAGCACGCGGTACTCGTCCATGACGATGGCGTTATCCAGGCTGCCGCCACGGGCCAGGCCCATCGACCGCAGGGCCTCGACTTCATTCACGAAACCAAAGGTGCGCGCCCGCGCGATTTCGCGAACGTACGAATGCGTGGCGAAATCGATTTCGGCGAAATTCGCCGTGGAGTCGATGGCGGGGTGACGGAAGTCGATCGAGAAAGCCAGCGCGTACCCTTCATGGGGTTCGAGCCGGGCCCATTTCTCGTTGCGGCCTTCGCCTTCACGCACTTCCACCGGCTTCAACACACGGATGAACTGCTTGGGCGCGTTCTGCTCGACGATGCCGGCCGAGCGCAACAGATAAACAAACGTCGCCGCGCTGCCGTCCATGATGGGGACTTCTTCGGCAGTGAGGTCGACGTGCAGGTTGTCGATACCCAGGCCGGCCAACGCCGACATGAGATGTTCCACGGTCGACACGCGAACATTGCCCTGTTGCAGCACGGACGCCATACGGGTGTCACCCACGCCGGTGGCTTGCGCGGGCAGGTCGACGACCTGCGGCAGATCCACACGGTGAAAGACGATGCCGGTATTGGGCTGTGCCGGACGCAGGGTGAGCTCCACCCGCCGTCCTGAGTGGACGCCGACGCCTGTCGTGCGGACGAGATTCTGGATGCTGCGCTGTCGGAACATGAGACTTGGAATTTTGAACCCGGAAGCCGGCAAGATAAGTACGGATTGCCGGCGTAACCGAAGTATTGTAACGCTGTCCGATCCATGCCGCCATTCAAACTGACGTTCAGACCGGCCGAAACCTCCGTCCCTTATTTAACGTGCAAGGGAAACACGGACCGCTCTGCCTCCGGCTCGCCCGTGGGGACAGGCGAGCCGGAGTGAGGGAGTGCAGTTAGAGCCGTTGACCGGCTCTAGGTTCAGTCCGCCTGCTTACGCAGGAAGGCCGGGATGTCGAAATGATCCATTCCCGAGCTTTCCAGCGCCCGCACCTGGGCCGACGCCTGGCTGCGCGGATTGCGCATGACAGACGGCATGTCCAGATTGCGGTAGTCGCCGCCTTGGCCGGCCGGCATCGTACCCATGGGCATGTTGTCGGTGCCGGTGCGCAGCACTTCAGCGGTGTTCTGCACCAGTTGCGGACGGGCTTGCGCACGGCCAAGGCCGGTTGCAACCACCGTGACACGCAGGTTTTCGCCCATGGACTCGTCGTAGGCGGTGCCGAAGATCACGGTCGCGTCGTCCGAAGCGTAGCTGCGGATCGTTTCCATGATTTCGCGCGTTTCGCGCATCTTCAGCGAGCGGCTGGCGGTGATGTTGACCAGCACGCCACGCGCGCCGTTCAGATCCACGCCTTCCAGCAGCGGGCAAGCAATGGCGTGCTCGGCGGCAACACGTGCGCGATCCGCGCCCGATGCCGACGCCGTGCCCATCATGGCCTGGCCCTGCTCACCCATGATCGTCTTGACGTCTTCGAAGTCGACGTTGACGTTGCCTTCGACGTTGATGATTTCGGCGATACCCGCGCACGCGTTGTGCAGGATGTCGTCGGCCGAACGGAAGCAGTCTTCCTGCGTCGCGTCCTCGTCCATCAGTTCATACAGGTTCTCGTTGAGCACCACGATGAGCGAATGCACGTGCTTGGCCAGTTCCGAGATACCGTCCTCGGCCATCTTCAGGCGCTTGTTGCCTTCAAAGGAGAAAGGCTTCGTGACCACGCCCACGGTCAGGATGCCCAGTTCCTTCGCCACTTCGGCCACGACCGGACCTGCACCGGTACCGGTGCCGCCGCCCATGCCCGCGGTGATGAAGACCATGTGCGCGCCGTTCAGCGCGGCACGGATTTCCTCACGCGCGGTTTCCGCCGACGCGCGTCCCTGCTCGGGCTTGGCGCCCGCGCCCAGACCGGTACGGCCCAGGCGGATCTGCACCGGCGCATTGGTTGCCGCCAGCGCTTGCGCATCGGTATTGGCGCAGATGAAATCCACGCCGTGCACACCGCTGCGAATCATGTGCGCGACGGCATTGCCGCCCGCACCACCCACACCAACGACCTTGATTACGGTCCCTTTGGTGTTGTTCTCAAGCATCTCAAAGTTCATCATGATGACTCCCTCACAAGTCCGAATTTGCAAATCACAAAAATTCCCCGACAACCTATCTTTTGTGAATCGCCTCAAAGCCGACGCCGGCTACATAGGCCCGCTACGGGTTTGAGACGCCTCCTCTTTCTGGCGCTCCCCGCTAGACAGCCGCGGTTCGCACCAAGGAGCAGGCCCCAACCTGCACCCTTTAATTCATGAACCACTCTTTCATGCGCGCAAGCAGGCTCTTGAAGTTGCCCGTCTGCGCAGCCACCTTGCGGCCACGCACACGCTGCATGCGCGCTTCCTGCAGCAGCCCCATCACCGTCGAGAAACGCGGATTGCGCATCACGTCGGCAAGGCTGCCTTCATACTCGGGCACCGCCACGCGAACCGGCTTGAGGAACACGTCCTCGGCCAGTTCGATCATGCCGGGCAGCTGCGCGGATCCGCCGGTCAGGACAACGCCGGAAGCCAGCAGGTCCTCGTAGCCGGAATCGCGCACCACCTGCTGCACCAGCGTGAACAGTTCTTCGACGCGTGGCTCGATCACCGCGCCCAGCGCCTGGCGCTTGACTTGGCGCGGGCCGCGGTCGCCCAGGCCCGGCACTTCCACGGACTCGTCCGGGCTGGCCAGCACCTGCTTGGCGACGCCGTAGCGCAGCTTGATTTCTTCGGCATCGGGCGTGGGCGTGCGCAGCATCGCCGCGATGTCGTTGGTGATCTGATCGCCGGCGATGGGCAGCACGGCGGTGTGGCGGATCGCGCCGCCGGTGAAGATGGCAACGTCGGTCGTGCCCCCGCCGATGTCGACGAGAACCACGCCCAGCTCCTTTTCGTCGGCGGTCAGCACGGCCAGGCTGGAGGCGAGCGGCTGCAGGATCAGGTCCTGCACTTCCAGGCCGCAGCGGCGCACGCACTTGACGATGTTCTGCGCGGCGCTGACGGCGCCGGTCACGATGTGCACGCGCACTTCCAGGCGCAGGCCGCTCATCCCGATGGGCTCGCGGATGTCTTCCTGGCCGTCGACGATGAACTCCTGCGTCAGCACGTGCAGCACCTGCTGGTCCGTCGGGATGTTCACCGCCTTGGCGGTCTCGATGACGCGGGCGACGTCGGTGGCGGTGACTTCCTTGTCCTTCACGGCGACCATGCCGCTGGAATTGAAGCTGCGGATATGGCTGCCGGCGATGCCGGTGTAGACGTCTCGAATCTTGCAATCTGCCATCAGCTCGGCTTCTTCAAGCGCGCGCTGAATGGAATTCACAGTGGTCTCGATATTGACGACCACGCCCTTGCGCATGCCGCGCGATTCGTGCTGGCCCAGGCCAAGCACCTCGAAGCGGCCTTCAGGCAGGATTTCAGCCACCACAGCCACCACCTTGCTGGTGCCGATATCGAGGGCGACGATAAGGTCCTTGATGTCACGGGTCATGGCGTTAGCGTTTCTTGGGAGGTTTTGGTGTGGATTTGGATTTGGTTTCCGACGCGGGCAACGGGGCCAGCGCCAGGGCGAAACCATTCGGATAGCGCAGGTCGGCCTGCGTGACGGTGCGCCCTACCAGGCGCCCCGATACGGTGGGCCACGCCTGCACAAAGCGTTGAATACGAGCCGCGAACGGCAAGGCGCCGGGCAGGCCGTGCGGGTCCGGCGCATCGGCGCCCGGATCCCGGCCCAGGTCCAGCAGCATGCCGTTGGAAAGCACGACGCGCCAGGCGTAGCGCGGGCTCAGTTCCAACTGTTCCACATGCATGTCCAGCGGCGCGAACCAGCGCGCCAGCTCGGCGTAGCGCTGCACGACCAGCGCTTCCGTGCCGTCGGGTCCGGAGAACTGCGGCAGCACCGTGTCGTCGTCCACCTCGCCCGTGTTGGCCGTGAACGCCTCGCCCCAGGTGTTGATCATCTGGTTCTCGTTCCACAGCGCCAGGGGCTGCTGTTCCTCGATGCGCACACGCAGCACGTTCGGCCAGATCCGCCGCACGGTGGCATGCCGGACCCAGGGCACCGATTCGAAGATCTCGCGCGCGTCGTCCAGGTCCACCGTGAAGAAGTTGCCCTTCACGCGGCCCGCGATCGCCGAACGCACGGCGCCCGTCGACACGTAGTGCAGTTCGGTGTCCGGCATCGATTCCAGCTCGATCGCCGACAGCGTGAAATACGGACGTTGCGCTACCCACACCACGCCCGCGATGAGCATGGCGGCAACCGCCAGCACGGCGAGCGTGTTGGCGATCAGGTTGGTAGTACGAGCGTCGTTCCACACGGAGTATCCAGATCAAGCGTTGCGGGCGTGGCCGTGCACCTTGCACGAGGCCTCGGACAGGATGGCCACGCACAATTCTGCATAGCTGATCCCCACGGCCTTCGCGGCCATGGGCACCAGGGAGTGGCCGGTCATGCCGGGCGAAGTATTCATTTCAAGCAGCCAGGGCCGGTTGTCGGCATCGAGGATGAAATCCGCGCGGCCCCAGCCCTCGCAGCCCAGCGTCTGATACGCCTTGACGGCAATCCGCGCGACTTCTTCAGCGACGTCCGCGGGCAAGGCGGCCGGGCAGAAATACTGCGTATCGTCGGAGAAATACTTGTGTTCGTAGTCGTAGTTGCCGCCCGGCGCCGCGATCTCGATCACCGGCAGCGCGCGTGCCGCCTTGCCCGAGCCCAGCACGGCCACGGTCAGCTCGCGCCCAGTGATGAATTGCTCGGCCAGGACCTCGCTGTCGTACTGCGCGGCTGCGGCGTAGGCTTCCTTCATGTCTGAGTAGCCGACGACCTTGGTGATGCCCACGGTCGAGCCCTCATGCGGCGGCTTGATGATCAGCGGCAGTTGCAGGCGGTCGGGGACCAGGCGCAGTTCGGTATCGGCGTCCAGCACTTCAAAGTCGGGCGTGGGCAGGCCATGCTGCAGCCAGATGCGCTTGGTCATGGTCTTGTCCATGGCCAGTGCCGAGGCCATCGGGCCGCTGCCCGTGTAAGGAATGCCCAACAGTTCCAGCGCGCCCTGCAGGGTGCCGTCTTCGCCGTAACGGCCGTGCAGCGCGATGAACACACGGTCAAAGCCTTGATCGGCCAGTTCGGCAAGACTGCGCTCGCCGGTGTCGAACAGGTGCGCGTCCACGCCGGCGCTGGTCAGCGCCTCGTGCACGCCTTTGCCGGACATGAGCGAAACTTCACGTTCGGCGGACCGGCCGCCGTACAACACACCCACCTTGCCGAATTGCTTGCTCATGCCAGCTCTCCCACCTGGGCGGGGACCTTGCTGATCGAACCCGCCCCCATCACGATGACGACGTCGCCATCGCGCACGAAATCCACAACCGTCTGCGGCAGCTCCGCCACGTCTTCCACGAACACCGGCTCGACCTTGCCGGCCACGCGCAACGCGCGCGACAGGGCACGTCCGTCAGCGGCGACCAGCGGCGGTTCGCCAGCGGCATAGACCTCGGTCAGCAGGACGGCGTCAGCCGTGCCCAACACGCGCACGAAATCCTCGAAGCAATCGCGCGTCCGCGTGTAGCGGTGCGGCTGGAAGGCCAGCACGATGCGGCGGTCGGGCCAGGCGCCCCGCGCCGCAGCCAGCGTTGCCGACATTTCGACGGGATGGTGGCCGTAATCGTCGATCACCGTGAACGTGCCGCCGCCGTGGTTGGCCGGCACCGGGAATTCGCCCGTCTGCGTGAAGCGGCGGCCCACGCCCTTGAACGCGCGCAGCGCCTCGCAGATGGCGGCGTCGGACACGCCCAACTCGGTCGCCACGGCGATCGCGGCCAGCGCGTTGCGCACGTTATGCAGGCCGGGCAGATTCAGTTCGACGTTCAGGGGCGGCAACAGCGTGTCGCGGTGAGTGCGCTGCACGTTAAAGCGCATGCGCGTGCCGTCAGGCTGCACCTCATAGGCACGCACCTGCGCTTCTTCGTTCAGGCCGTAGGTCGTGATGGGACGCGACACGAACGGCATGATCTCGCGCACGTTCGCGTCGTCCGAGCACAGCACGGCGCTGCCGTAGAACGGCAGGCGCTGCGTGAATTCGATGAACGCGCTCTTGAGCCGCGCCACGTCGTGCCCGTAGGTGTCCATGTGATCGGCATCGATATTGGTCACGATGGCCATCACGGGCAGCAGGTTCAGGAACGAGGCGTCCGACTCGTCGGCCTCGACCACGATGTAGTCGCCCTGCCCCAGCCGCGCATTGGCGCCCGCCGAATTCAGGCGGCCGCCGATCACGAACGTGGGGTCCAGGTCGCCCGCCGCCAGCACGCTGGCGACCAGGCTGGTCGTGGTGGTCTTGCCGTGCGTGCCGGCCACGGCGATGCCGCGCTTCAAGCGCATCAGCTCGGCCAGCATGATGGCGCGCGGCACCACCGGAATACGCGCAGAGCGCGCCGCGATCACTTCGGGGTTGTCGCCCGCCACCGCGGTGGACGTGACGATGGCGCTGGCGCCCGTGACGTTGCTGGCGGCATGGCCGATCGCGATCTTCACGCCCAGGCCGGCCAGGCGGCGCGTCACCGCCGACTCGTTCAGGTCGGAACCGCTGATGTCGTAGCCCAGGTTCAGCAGCACTTCGGCAATGCCGCTCATGCCCGAACCGCCGATGCCTACAAAATGGATATGTTGAATTCTGTGTTTCATGATGAACGCCCCGCTGCTTGTTCACAGACGTCGGCGATATGGGCGGCCGCGTCGGGACGCGCATGCGCGCGGGCCCGGACGGCGACAGCCTCAAGTTCTTGTCGGGTGCGCTGGCTCAGCCAGTCCGCCAGCCACTCAGGCGTCAGGGCGGTCTGCGGCTGCAGCCAGGCGGCCTGCGCGTCGCTCAGGAAGCGTGCGTTGGCAGTCTGGTGGTCATCGATGGCGTGGGGGAACGGCACGAACAGCGCCGCGACGCCGGCGGCCGCCACTTCGGACACCGTCATGGCGCCTGCGCGGCAGATCAGCAGATCGGCGTCGGCCATGGCGCCCGCCATGTCGTCGATGAAAGCGCGGCAATCGGCCTGCACGCCCGCCTGGGCGTAGGCCTGTTGCAGCGCCGGCAAATGTTGTTCACCGGCCTGGTGGACGACCGTCGGCCGGTTCTCGAGCGGCAGACGCGCCAGCGCCTGCGGCACGGTGGTGTTCAAGGCTTGCGCCCCCAGGCTGCCGCCCACCACCAGCACGCGCAGCGGGCCGGTGCGGCCGGCATAGCGTTCCGCGGGATCCGGCAAGGCGCACAGGTCGGCGCGCACCGGGTTGCCCATGGCTTCGCCCTTGGGCAGCACGCCGGGAAATCCGCTCAGCACACGGCGCGACATCTTCGCCAGGCACTTGTTGGCGGTGCCGGCGACGGCATTCTGTTCGTGCACGACCAGCGGCGTGCCGCGCAGCACCGCGATCACGCCGCCCGGAAATGCCACGTAACCGCCCATGCCCAGCACCACGTCGGGACGCACATCGGACAGCCGCGACCACGCTTGCGCGAACGCGCGCAGCAGCAGGAACGGCAGCTTCAGCAACGCGGACGCGCCTTTGCCGCGCACGCCCTGGAAGCGCAGCGGCACCAGTTCGATGCCGCGCGGCGGCACGAGGCGGCCTTCCATCTTTTCGGGATTGCCCAGCCACAGCACGCGCCAGCCGCGCTCGCGCAGCACGTCGGCCACGGCGAGACCCGGCATGATATGACCGCCGGTGCCACCGGCCATGATCAGGATCGTGCGAGCGGCGGTCATACCCGTCCCCCGCGCATCATGATGCGGTTTTCCACGTCGACCCGGATCAGCATCGCCAGCGCGCACAGGTTCATCACCACGCCCGAACCGCCGTAGCTCATCAGGGGCAGCGTCAGGCCCTTGGTGGGCAGCAGGCCCAGGCACACGCCCATGTTGATGAACGACTGCACGCCGAACCACATGGCCACGCCGTGCGCGACCAGGCCGGCGAACGTGCGTTCCATGGCGATGGCCTGACGGCCGATGTCGAATCCGCGGTACACGATGATGGCGAACAGCGTGATCACCAGCATGACGCCGGCAAAGCCCAGTTCCTCGCCCACCACCGCCATCAGGAAGTCGGTGTGCGCCTCGGGCAGGTAATGCAGTTTTTCGACGCTGGCGCCCAGGCCAACGCCGAACCATTCACCGCGACCCAGCGCAATCAGCGAGTGCGACAGCTGGTACGCGCTGCCGTAGGCGTTGTCTTCGTTCCAGGGGTCCAGGTACGCGAACAGCCGCGCACGACGCCACGGCGACAGCCAGATCAGCATCAGGAACGTGCCCACCAGCACGGCGAGCAGGCTGCTGAAATACTTGCCGTTGATGCCGCCCAGAAACAGGATGCCGATGGCAATGGCCACGATCACCATGAACGCGCCCAGGTCGGGCTCGAGCAGCAGCAGCATGCCGACGCCGGCCAGCGCGAACGCCATCGGCAGGAAGCCGCGGGCAAAGGCCTGCATGTGCTCCTGCTTGCGCACGGTGTAGTCGGCCGCGTAAAGCAAGGCGGCAAGCTTCATCAGCTCGGACGGCTGGAAATTCAGCGGACCCAACGGGATCCAGCGGTGCGCGCCGTTGACTTCGCGGCCGATGCCCGGAATCAGCACCGCCACCAGCAACACCATCGTCACCACGAAAAGCGGCACAGCCAGACGCTGCCAGACCCGGATGGGGATCGACAGCACGATGGCGGCGCCGACCAGGCCCGCGCTGACGAACAGGCCGTGGCGGATCACGAAGTAATAGCGGCCATAGGACGCATAGCGCGGGCCGTCGGCCAGCGCGATCGATGCCGAATACACCATCAGCAGGCCGAGCAGCAGCAACGTCGACGCCGCGATCACGAGCGGCATGTCGAAGTTGCGCATGCGGGTACGGCCGGGCCGTACGGCATTGACGCTGGCGGTCAGGTCGGCGATCAGGCTCATTGTGCGGCCTCGGCGCCACGAGCCACGGAATTCGCCCAGGAGGCGGCGTTGCGGTTCATGCCACCTCTCCACGGTCGCGGGCCAGGTCTTCGACCTCTTCCACGAACACCTGCCCGCGATGCGGGTAATTGCGGAACATGTCCAGGCTGGCGCACGCCGGCGACAACAGCACGGCGTCGCCCGGCTGCGCCAGTTCGGCCGCACCGCGCACGGCGTCGCGCAAGGTCTCGACAGTCAGGCACTCGACGCCGGTCGGCTCCAGCACGCGGCCGATCTCCGGGCCATCCAGGCCGATCAGCATCACCGCGCGCGCATGGCGCGAGACGACGGGAATCAACGGCGAAAAATCCTGGCCCTTGCCTTGGCCGCCAGCGATCAGCACCACGGGCTGGCCCAGGCCTTCCAGCGCGGCCACGGTGGCGCCCACGTTGGTGCCCTTGCTGTCATTGATGTAGTCGACGCCGCCGATGGTGCGCACGAAGGCGGCGCGATGCGGCTCGCCCGCGTAGTCGCGCAGCGCGCGCAGCATGGAGCCCCAGCCCAGATCCAGGCAGCGGGCAAGCTGCAACGCAGCCAGCGCGTTCAGCGCGTTGTGGATACCGCGGATGCGCAACGCGTCCACGGGCATGAGGCGGCTCATGCGGCCCTTGGCGCGCACAGGTTCGGGCGCGTCCTTCTTGCGCCGCGTGGGCGGTGCCGGCTCATCGAAATCGTTGGACTCGCAGGCCGTCAGCCACGCTACGCCCTGTCCCAGTTCAAGGCCCATGTCGCCCACCAGCTCAGGCACATCGCGGCCAAAGCTGCGCACGTTCATGGCGTTCAGCGACGACACCATATCGACGGTCAGCGGATCGTCGCGATTGACGATGGCGATGCGCGCCATCTTCAACAGGCGGCCCTTCGCATCGGCATAGGCCTGCATGCCACCGTGCCAGTCCAGGTGATCCTGGGTCACGTTCAGCACGACGGCCGCATCGGCCATCAGCGTGCGCGTCGTTTCAAGCTGGAAGCTGGACAGTTCAAGCACCCACACCTGCGGCAGCGCGTCCGTGTCCAGCGCGTCCATCAGCGCGGACAGCGCCGCGGGGCTGATGTTGCCGGCAGCGATGACCGTCAGCCCGCTGGCTTCGACCAGTTGCCGCGTCAGCGCGGTGACGGTGGTCTTGCCATTGGTGCCGGTCACGGCAAGCAGACGCGGGCGATACTCGCGATCGGCGGCCAGATCCGCCAGCGCGCGGGCAAACAGTTCGATCTCGCCGACGATTTCAATGCCGCGGGCCTCGGCCTCGCGCAGCACGTCGGCGGCGGGCGCCTGCGTGGGCGCCAGACCCGGGCTCAACACGACCTGCGACACGCCATCCAGCAGATCGGTGGCAAACGATTCGTCGCAGCCCAGCCGGTACTCCACTTCGTTTTGCGCCAACGCTTCGCGCAGCGCGGCCAGGCCTCCCGGTTCCGCGCGCGTGTCGGCCACGCGCAAGCGGGCGCCCAGGCGGGCGCACCAGCGTGCGGCAGCGACGCCCGTCTCGCCCAATCCGAGGATCAGCACGAGCGGCGCGTCAGCGCGGGAGGATTCCATCATGTTCATCGCAACTTCAGCGTAGAGAGGCCAATCAGCACCAGCATCATGCTGATGATCCAGAAACGCACGACCACCTGGGTTTCCTTCCAGCCGCCCACTTCAAAGTGATGATGCAACGGGGCCATTCGGAAAATGCGTCGACCTGTTCCATAACGTCGCTTCGTGTACTTGAACCAGGTCACCTGGATCATCACCGAAAGCGTCTCGACGACGAACACGCCGCCCATGATGAACAGCACGATTTCCTGGCGCACGATGACCGCAATCGTGCCCAACGCACCGCCCAACGCAAGCGCGCCGACGTCGCCCATGAACACTTGCGCCGGATACGCGTTGAACCATAAAAATGCGAGCCCCGCGCCCCCGATCGCCGCGCACAGCACCATCAATTCCGATGCGCCGGGGATGTACGGAAACAGCAGGTACTTCGAATAGTCCACGCGACCGACCACGTAGGCGAAGATGCCCAGCGCGCTGCCGACCATCACGGTGGGCATGATGGCCAGGCCATCCAGGCCATCGGTCAGATTCACGGCGTTGCTGGTGCCGACGATCACAGCCCAGGTCAGCGCCACGAAACCCAGCACGCCCAGCGGATAGCTCACGGTCTTGAAAAACGGGACGATCAGGTCGGCACGCGTCGGCAGCGCCATCGTGAAGCCGCTGCCCACCCAGGCCTTGAACAGGGGCCAGAGTTCGGTGTTGGCGGGCGCGGACACCGCGAACGCCAGATACACCGCAGCCACCATGCCGATGGTGGCTTGCCAGAAGAATTTTTGACGCGCCGGCATGCCTTCGGGATCGCGATAGACCACCTTGCGGTAGTCGTCACGCCAGCCGATCCAGCCAAACCCGAAGGTCACCAGCAGCACGACCCACACGAAGCGATTCGTCCAATCCGCCCACAGCAAGGTGCTGATGGCGATGGAGATCAGGATCAACACGCCGCCCATGGTCGGCGTGCCGGTCTTGACCAGATGCGATTCGGGACCGTACGTGCGCACAGCCTGGCCGATCTTCATTTCGGTCAGCTTGCGGATGACGCGCGGACCGGCCACCAGGCCGATCACCAGCGCCGTCGCGCACGCCAGCACGGCGCGCAGCGTGATGTATTCGAACACGCCCAGCGCGCGCACATCATCGGAAAGCAGGCGGGCGATCTCAAGCAGCATGCTGCTCTCCCTGCCCTGCGGCTGCCGTACCGTCATTCAAAGAAAAAGCCGTCACTACCCGCTCCATGCGCATAAAGCGCGATCCTTTTACCAATACGCAGGACGGGCGCAAGCCGCGCAAGGCGGCAACGACTTCGTCTACCGATGCGCAGGCGTGCGCGCCAGCGCCGAATGCGGCAGCTGCCGCCCGGCTGGCTTCGCCTAGCGTGATGAATGCGTCGAGCCCATGCTCGCGCGCGTAATTGCCCACCTCGACGTGCATGGCGGGGCCGTTGTCCCCGACTTCGCCCATGTCGCCCAAGACCAGGACGCGCGTGCCGCCGATGCGCGCAAGCACGTCGATGGCTGCGCGGACCGAATCGGGGTTGGCATTGTAGGTGTCATCGATGAGCAACGTTCCGTCACCCATTCGCTTGTGCTGCATGCGGCCGGCCACCGGGCTGAATCCCGCCAGCGCACGCACCGCGATCTCGAGCGGCGCGCCCGCTGCAATGGCGCTGGCGATGGCGGCCAGCGCGTTGCGCAGGTTGTGCAATCCCGCCACCGGCAGCGTCAGATCGGCAACGCCGACCGGCGTCACGACACGGCAGCGCGTGGCGTCGACTTCCGCGATGATCTGTTCCGCATAGACGTCCAGGCCGGGCTGCAGGCCGAACCGCAGCACGCGGCGCGGCGCGGCCAACGCGTCCCAGATGGCTGCGTAGGGCTCGTCTCCGGGATACACGGCGACGCCATCGGCCGGCAATGCGGCAATCGCGGCGCCGTTCTCATGCGCGACCGCTTCGACGGTGTGCATGAATTCCTGGTGCTCGCGCTGCGCATTCGTGACCAGCGCCACGGTAGGCGCGGCAATGGCGGCAAGCTGCGCAATTTCACCGGGGTGGTTCATGCCCAGTTCGAACACGGCGGCGCGATGACCCGCGCGCAGGCGCAGCAAGGTCAGCGGCACGCCGATGTCGTTGTTCAGGTTGCCGGCTGTGGCCAGGCGCCCCGCGTCGCCCTGCCATTCGGCGAGCATTGCGGAGATCATTTCCTTGGTGGTCGTCTTGCCGTTGCTGCCGGTCACCGCCACCACGGGCAGCACGAACCGGGCACGCCAGGCGGCGCCGATGCGCGTCAGCGCCACGCGCGTATCGCCCACGACAAGCTGCGGCAATCCGGCATCGGCAATCTGGTGCGCGACGAGCGCCGCGCAAGCGCCGCGCGAAGCTGCCTGATCCAGGTAGTCGTGCGCGTCGAAATTCTCGCCCACCAGCGCGACGAAGAGTTCGCCTTCGCCGATGCGGCGCGTATCGGTGGACACGCCGGGCGTCTGCTGCAGCAGCAGCGCCACGCGCGCCCATTCCCGATCGTCGAAAGGCAGCTTCTCGCCACCGATGTCCTGATAGGTTTCGTGACCCTTGCCGGCCAGCAGCACCACGTCTTCCGGCGACGCCGCCCAGATGGTCTGCAAGATGGCGCGCGCGCGATCGACCTGCACGTCGGCATGCGCCGCTTCGGGCACGCCGGCCAGGATCTGCTGGACGATCGCCTCGGGCGATTCGGTGCGCGGGTTGTCGCTGGACACCACCACGTGGTCGGCCAGCTCCGCGGCAATGGCGCCCATCACCGGACGCTTGCCCGGATCGCGCTCACCGCCGCAGCCGAACAGGCAGATCAGGCGGCCGGAACGCGCCGTGGCTACGGCACGCAGCGCCAGCAGCGCACGGGACAACGCGTCCGGCGTGTGGGCGTAGTCCACCACCACCAGCGGACCGCGTGCCGTATGGGCTGGCAAGCTCACTGCCGGTTCCACGGTTTGCAAACGGCCATCGACGGGATCCGTCGCCGCCAGTTCACGCGCAATCTGCGCAAACGGCAGGCCCAGCTTGTACAGCACGCCCGCGACCAGCAGCAGGTTCGAAACGTTGTGCGCGCCCAAGAGGCGCGTCACGATCTGGGCTTCGCCATGCGGCGACACCAGCGTAAAGATCTGGCCTTGCGACGTTGCCTGCAAGTCCCGCGCACGCATGGCGGCCGGAATTTCAGGATCGTCGCTCAGGCTGTAACCCATCGGCGTCACGCCGTCCGGCAGGCTGGCCAGCATCCGCCGCCCGGCTTCATCGTCGGCGTTGATCACCGCGGCGGTCAGGCCGGGCCAGCGGAAGAGGCGCGCCTTGGCCGCTTCGTAGCGCTCCATCGTGACGTGATAGTCCAGATGGTCACGCGTCAGATTCGTGAAGGCGGCCAGCGCCACGCGCACGCCGTCCATGCGGCCCTGCTCGATGCCGATCGACGAGGCCTCCATGGCCACGGCCTTCGCGCCGGCGTCGCGCATCGCGGCCAGCGTGCGGTGCACAGTCAGCACATCCGGCGTCGTCAGGCTGCCGCCCAGCGTCTGGCCGTCGGGCAGCACGGCGCCCAGCGTGCCGATGGTGCCGCAAGCCTTGTCGTTGCGGCTCAGCGCGTGGGCAATCCATTGCACCGACGACGTCTTGCCGTTAGTGCCGGTCACCGCAACCACGGCCAGCGCCGCCGACGGACGGCCATACCAGGTGTCGCCCAGTTCGCCCAGCAGCGAGCGCAGGCCGGTCACCGCAAGCATGGGCGTGCCGGCCGACGCGGCTTGTACGGCATCGGTGGCTGGCGCTTCGAACAGCACGGCGCTGGCGCCCAGCGCCAACGCCTTATCTATATAGAGCCGGCCGTCGCTCGACAGTCCCGGGCAAGCAACGAACACGTCGCCCGGCTCGATGTCGCGCGAGTCCAGCTTGAGATGCGCGGTCAACGACACGCGCTCATGCAACCACGCCACGGTCTCGGCAACCGTGGCGGCAGGGGAAGAGTGGAAGCCGTTGGCGCTCATCTGCCTGGCTCCTTGATACCAGCAACAATCGTGGATTCAAACGGTGCGTCGGGCCGCACCCCCATCAGCCTCAGGCTCCCCCCCACGATATGGGAGAACACGGGCGCGGCAATGGCGCCGCCGTAATAGCCGCCGATCGTCGGTTCGTCGATGGACACGGCCACCACGATCTTGGGATCCGACACCGGGGCAAAACCCACATACGAGCTGCGGTAACGTTGCGTGCTGTACTTGCCGTCCACGATCTTGCGCGCGGTGCCGCTCTTGCCCGCCACGCGGTAGCCCTGCACCTGCGCGGCCTTCGTGCCATCGGGGCCGGTGGCGGCCTCCAGCATGGCGCGCACCAGCGCGGTCGTCTTGGGCGTGTAGATCTTGACGCTGGTCGGATCGCTATCGCGCTTGACCAGCGTCAGCGACACCATGTCGCCGTTACGTGCAAAAACGGTATAGGCGCGCGCCACTTGCAGCAGCGACACGGACAGGCCGTAGCCGTAGGCCATCGTGGCCTTTTCGATCAAGCGCCAGCGTTCCCACGGACGCAGACGGCCGGGCGCGGCGCCGGGGAATCCCACCTGCGGCGCCTGGCCGAGACCCAATTCGGTGAAGCGGTCCCACATTTCACGGGATTCCAGCTTCTCGGAGATCATCGTCATGCCGATGTTGCTGGACTTGCGCAGCACGCCCGCCACATCCAGCGTGCCGTTGCGGCTCACGTCGCTGATCGTGCTGCCCTGATACGTGAACCGGCCGTTACCCGTCTCGAACTGCGTCGACGTGCTGATGCGGCCCAGGTCCAGCGCCAGCGCTGCGGTAAAGGGCTTCATGATCGAGCCCGGCTCGAACGTATCCGTGATCGCCTGGTTGCGCAGGTTGGCGCCATGGAAGGTTTCGCGGTTGTTCGGATCGAAGGTCGGCACGTTGGCCAGCGCCAGGATCTCGCCCGTGTGCACATCCACCACCACGGCCGTCGCACCCTTGGCGCGGTGCTTGTCCATGGCGTCCTTCAGTTCCTTGAACACCAGGTACTGCAGGCGCGTGTCAATGGACAGGCGCAAGTCCCGGCCATCAACCGGCAACGTGACGGCCTGCACGTCTTCGATGACGCGGCCCAGCCGATCCTTGATGACACGGCGGCTTCCCGGTCGGCCCGACAACTGCTGGTTGAACGTCAGCTCGACGCCTTCCTGCCCCTGGTCCTCGACACTATTGAAGCCCACCACGTGGGCCATCACGTCGCCGTCCGGGTAGTAGCGGCGGGTTTCGGGCTGCTGGTGCACGCCCGGCAAGCCCAGCTGTTTGATCTTGTCGGCCACGTCCATCGAGACCTGGCGCTTCAGGTACACGAAGTTCTTGTCCTCATCGACGAGGCGGCGGCGCAGATCGCCCGCCGGCGTGTCCAGCAGCTTGGCCAGCGAATCCAGCTGCGCGGGCGTGGCCTGCTTCACGTCTTCGGGAATCGCCCAGATGGCGCGCGCCGGCACACTCGAGGCCAGCACCGCACCATTACGGTCCATGATCTTGCCGCGCGTGGCGGCCAGCGTCAGCGTGCGCTCGTAGCGGCGCTCGCCCTGCTGCTGCAGGAATTCCGTCGACAATCCTTGCAGGAACAGCGCGCGGCCGGCCAGCACGGTAAACCCGCCAAACAGCAGGATCAGCACCAGGCGGGCGCGCCACGTAGGCAAGCTTCCGCGCAGCACGGGATTGTCGAAGAAGGGCACGCGCTTCATTGCGTGCCTCCGGCGGCCGCGGGCACGGGCGCCTGATTCATATAGAGCGTACGGTCGGGGACGATGGGAATCATCTTCAGACCGTCGCGCGCAATGGCGTCGACCCGCGCATTGCGGGCCAGCTCGGCGCGCTCAAGCTGCAGGCGCCGCCAGTTGGTTTCGAGGTCGCGCGCATGCGCCTGATCGCGGCCCAGCTCCACGAAGAGCTGGCGCGACTGATACCGGCTGGTGACCAGGGAAATGGCCGACAGCATCAGCAAAGCCGCAACGATCAGGTTGACGCGACCCATCAGCGGCGCCCTCCCTTGCCGCCACGCCGGGACGGCGGGGCGAGGTCGCTGCCGGGCAGCGAACCGATCTTCACAAATGCAAAGCCGCCCTCAGCGGGCAGCGGCGTTTCCGTACGTTCAGCCGCGCGCAGGATGGCGGAACGGGCGCGGGCGTTGGTCGAGACTTCGTCGTCCTCGGCCACGACCTTGCCCAGGGATCGCACAACGGGTTGGGGCATTTCTCTTTCGCGCAGGGGCAGGCGTGCATGCGCAGCAGCCGGCCTGGCCGCCGCCGCGATGCACTGCTTGACCATGCGGTCTTCAAGTGAATGAAAGCTGATCACCGCCAACCTCCCCCCCGGGGCAAGCAGGTCTAAAGCTGACGCGAGGGTGCGCGCGAGCTCTTCGAGTTCCCGATTGATGTAAATCCGTAAAGCTTGAAAGGTGCGTGTGGCCGGATGTTGCCCCTTTTCGCGCGTGCGGACGGCGCTGGCGACGCACTCGGCAAGCTCGAGCGTGGTGCGCAGCGGCCTTGTTGCGCGGCGAGCAGCAATCGCCTTTGCAACCTGAAAAGCAAACCGTTCTTCGCCATAATCCGCTATGACCTCCCGCATCTCATCCACACTGGCTTGCGCCAGCCAATCCGCCACCGTGGGACCACGAGTGGTGTCCATCCGCATATCGAGCGGGCCGTCTCGCATGAACGAGAAACCGCGCTCGGCATCGTCGATCTGAGGCGACGAAACGCCCAGATCCAGCATCACGCCATCGACCTTGCCGATGCCGCGCTGCTGCAATTCTTCGGCCATGGTGGCAAAGCCCCCATGCACCACAGTGACCCGCGCATCCTCGGCCGCCAGCGCGTTGGCGACCGCAATGGCTTGCGGGTCCTTGTCAAACACGACCAGCCGGGCGTGCTTGCCCAACCGGCCAAGCAACTCGCGGCTGTGGCCGCCCCGGCCGAAAGTGCCGTCTACGAAGACGCCGCTTTCGATTCGCGTAGCCACATCCTGCCCATCCTGCGGCTGCGACCGTGCCGCGCCCTTGCCGCCGAAACCGGGCAGCAAAAGCGCGTCCACCGTCGGCGCCAGGAGGACGGGCCGATGTTCGAATTCCATAACTCTTTCAGAACGAAAACTGGTTCAACACGTCCGGCATACCCTTGGCCAAGTCTTCAGCCTCTCGGCTAGCCAGGGTAGCGGCGTCCCACAGCTCGAAGTGAGAGCCCAGACCGAGCAGCATCACATCGCGCGTCATACCGGAAGCGTTGCGCAGTTCAGGAGCGATCAGGACCCGGCCGGAGCCGTCCAGTTCCACGTCCTGAGCGTTGCCCAGCAACAGCCGCTGCAGCGCGCGGGCCGTCATCGGAAAAGCGGCGATCTGCTCGCGCTTCTTTTCCCACTCCGGTCGCGGATACACCAGCAGGCAGCCGTCGGGATGGCGGGTCAGGGTCAGCCGGCCTTCGGCCTGCGACATGAGCGCGTCACGATGCCGGGTCGGAATGGAGATCCGTCCCTTGGCATCCAGCGTGAGCGCGCTGCTTCCCTGAAACACCACATTTACCCCACTTAATTGCACAATTTCCTACTATTTCCCACTCTACGGTATGGGAAAGGGGCGGTCAAGCGAGCGGTTGCAATTTTTTCAATCACAACAAGGACTTAGATCAACTTGTAAATTCGCAAAAAGAAAAACCTCCCAATAAATCAGGAGGTTGCGACATACTCTAAAAGTCCTACTTAAGAAGTAGCGCCTAACGATTGCGGTTTACCGCCTGGGGCTGGGTCGATCCCTCCCGTTGGCGAGGCTTCCCGCCAAAAGGGCGACCCTGGAAGTGGCAATCAACTGGCGCGGTGGGCGCCAGACGGCCGCGCGGCCTCGTCCAGATCCGCGCGCGCCGGGAAAATTCAGTGCAAGACGGGTCTATAGGCCGGATTCTGTACACCAGGTTGCCCCGGCGGACGATCATTCCTCTGCGCGGATCATTGCTGAGCCGCTCTAGCCATCTACCCGCATGCTCGGACGGAGCCGCCCTTCACGGCCGTGAGGCCGCACGCATGCCTATTTGATGTTGCTCCGGATAGAGGTTGCCGCGTTTCACCCTGCGATGCCGCCGCCCGTTGCCGGACGGCGCAATACGGAGATGGCCGTATCAGTGCGCGCATAGCGCGCCCGCGCCGCAGTCTCGTCTCTGTGGTCCTATTCCTCAGCCATGCCCGAAGACACGACCGGACGGCCGTTAGCCGTTACCCTGCCCTGTGGAGTCCGGACCTTCCTCGATGGGCTTGCACCCACCGCGATCGTCCGACCCATCTTGCAGTGCGTATTCTATTACAGCCGTCCGCTCTGTCCCCAGGGCGCCCGCGAGAACCGCGGGGCGGGTTCCTGCGACAATACGCGCTGATCCGCTTAGATGCCGCAGACACCAACACTACATGGCCCTCGAAACTCTCATCACCCTGACCGACGTCCAGCTCGCATATGGGCACCATCCACTGCTGGACCATGCCGACTTCGCCATCCAGTCCGGCGAGCGCATCGGCCTTATCGGCCGCAACGGCGCAGGGAAGTCCTCGCTCCTCAGACTGCTCGACGGCCGCACGCAGCCCGACGACGGCGCAATTGCGCGCAGCTCGAGTCTGCGAGTGGCCACCGTCGAACAGGAACCCGAGCTCGACGACAACGCCACTGTCTTTGACGTCGTATGCAATGCAGATGGCGACCACGAAGACTGGCAGCGCCCCTCGCGCGCGCGCGCCGTCATCGAAAAGCTGGGCCTGCCCGCCGACGTGCAGATCGCCGGCCTGTCCGGCGGCACGCGTAAGCGCGTCGCGCTTGCCCGCGCCCTGATCGACGAGCCGGATCTGTTGCTGCTCGACGAGCCCACCAACCATCTGGACTTCGAAGGCATCGCCTGGCTGGAAGACATGCTGCGCGCCTGGAAAGGCGCCGCAGTCATCATCACCCACGATCGCCGGTTCCTGGACGCCGTCACCACTCGCATCGTCGAACTCGATCGCGGACGCCTCCTGAGCTTCCCGGGCAACTTCTCGCAGTGGCAGGAGCGCAAGGCCCAATGGCTCGAGTCCGAAAGGCTCGAGCAGGCGCGTTTCGACAAACTGCTGGCACAGGAAGAAGTCTGGATCCGCAAGGGCGTGGAAGCCCGCCGCACCCGCAATGAAGGCCGGGTGCGTCGCCTGGAAAGCCTGCGCGTGCAGCGCGCCGAACGCCGCGAGCGCGTGGGCAATGTGTCGCTGGCGCTGGCCGAAGGCCAACGCTCCGGCAAACTCGTGGCCGAACTCGATCACGTCAGCAAGCGCTTCGGCGACAAGATCGTAGTCGACGACTATTCCACAACCCTTCTGCGCGGCGACCGCATCGGCATCATCGGCCCCAACGGCGCAGGCAAGACCACACTGCTCAAGCTCATCCTGGGTGAACTGCAGCCCGATAGCGGCACGACGCGCCTGGGCACCAACGTCGCCGTCGCCTACTTCGACCAGATGCGCGCGCAGCTCGACGAAAACGCTTCGCTCGTCGACATCATCAGTCCGGGGAGCGAATGGGTCGAGATCGGCGGCGTGCGCAAGCATGTGATGACCTACCTGGGCGATTTTCTCTTCTCGCCGGCGCGCGCCGGATCACCGGTGCGCAGCCTGTCCGGCGGCGAACGCGCGCGCCTGCTGCTGGCGCGGCTCTTTGCCCGGCCGGCCAACGTGCTGGTGCTGGACGAGCCCACCAACGATCTGGACATCGAAACGCTGGAGTTGCTGGAAGAACTGCTGCAGGAATACGCAGGCACCGTGCTGCTCGTCAGCCACGATCGCGCCTTCCTCAACAACGTGGTCACGCAGACGATCGCCTACGAAGGCGACGGCCACTGGCGCGATTACGTGGGCGGCTACGACGAATGGGTCGCACAGCGCCCGGCGCCTGTCGCTCCGCAGGCTGAGGCCGACAAGGCCGCGAAACCCGCCGACGACGGCGCCGCACGAGCAAAGGCGGCGCGGCCCAAGCCTGCGAAGGCTGGCAAGATCAACGCCTGGGACCTGCGCGAACTCGAAGGGCTGCCGGACGCGATTGCCGCGCTCGAAGCGAAGCAAGCTGAATTGGCCGGCCAACTTGCTGACGGCAGCCTTTACCGCGATGCGCCGGCCGAGGTCGACCGCATCAACGGCGAACTGGCCAAGCTCGAAAATGAACTCGAAGAGAAGTTTGCGCGCTGGGAACTGCTGGAAGCGCGGCGCGATGGCACGCTTTGACGTGACTGCTATATATAGATAGTCCGCGCGGCGGAAAAAAGGGGTGAACGGCACAGCCGCTCACCCCTTTTTCATTTGCATGCGGCGCCAGCCGCGATCGTCCTCAGACGTGAGCGCGCCACTCCAGCGCCTCGCCCGCCGCCAGCGGGACCAGCGTCGTGTTGCCGAACGCCAACTCTTCCGGCACCTGATAGGTCTCGCGCGACAGCGTCAACGTGCCGGTATTGCGAGGCAGACCGTAGAAGTCGGGGCCATGGAAGCTGGCAAACCCTTCCAGCTTGTCGAGCTTGCCGGCGGCCTCGAACGCGGTCGCATAAAGCTCCATGGCATGCAATGCGGTGTAGCAGCCAGCACAGCCGCAGGCGTGTTCCTTCAGACCGCGCGCGTGCGGCGCGCTATCCGTGCCCAGAAAAAAACGCGGGCTGCCGCTGGTCGCCGCCTCGACCAGCGCAAGACGGTGCGTCTCGCGCTTCAAAATCGGCAGGCAATACCAGTGGGGCCGCACGCCGCCCTGGAAGATGGCATTGCGGTTGTAGAGCATGTGCTGCGGTGTGATCGTCGCGGCAATCGGACCTTCCGCATCGCGAACGTACTCCGCGCCTTCCTTGGTCGTGATGTGTTCGAACACGACCTTCAGGGCGGGGAAGGCGCGCCGCAACGGCTTCATCACACGCTCCACGAAAATGGCTTCGCGATCGAACACGTCAATCGACGGATCCGTCACTTCGCCATGCACCAACAGCGGCATACCGCATTTCTGCAGGGCTTCCAGCGCCTTCGTGCATTTGCCCAGCAGATCGGTCACGCCCGCGTCCGAGTTGGTCGTGGCGCCGGCGGGATACAGCTTGACGGCGTAGACATGGCCCGACTCATGCGCGCACACAATCTCTTCAGCGGGCGTGTTGTCAGTCAGGTACAGCGTCATCAGGGGCGTGAACGACGCCGGATTGACGCCCGACTTGCCAAGCGCTTCCAGGATGCGGCCTCGATAGGCCAAAGCCTGTTCCGTCGTCGTGACCGGCGGCTTCAGGTTCGGCATGATGATTGCGCGCGCGAACTGGCGCGCCGTATCGCCGACCACGGCTTCAAGCGCCGCGCCATCGCGCAAATGCAGATGCCAGTCGTCAGGGCGGGTGATGGTGAGTTGAGTCGTGCTTTGAGTAGACATGGAAGGCTTCTTAATCTGCCAGCGGCATGCCCCGTTCAGCAAGCGCGCAGAACATCGCACTGCCCAGGGGTATGACGGCATCGTTGAAATCGAAATGCGGGTTGTGCAGCAGGCAACCGGAATCGGCGCCGCCTTGGCCAAGACGGAAGTAGGCGCCCGGCTTGGCCTGCAACATGAATGAAAAGTCTTCGGAACCCATCGAGGGTACCAGGTCGCGCACCACGTTTTCCTTGCCGATCATCTCGGTCGCGATGTCGGCCACCAGGTTGGCGTGCTGCGGCGTATTCAGCGTCGCGGGGTAGATGCGCTCGTACACCACTTCAGCGGTGCCGCCAAAAGCGCCGGCAATGGCACTCACCAGCTCGCGCATGCGCGTCTCGACCATCTCCTGCACGGACTTGCGAAACGTGCGCACCGTGCCCACCATGCGCGCCTCGCGCGGAATCACGCTCATCGCGCCCGGATGCCCGGCCTGCACCGACCCGATCGACAGCACCGCCGAATCCAGCGGATTCACATTGCGCGATACGATGGTCTGCAACGCGGTGATGATCTGACCCGCGATCGTTACCGGATCGATCGTCTGATAGGGATGCGCACCGTGACCGCCCCGCCCCGTGATCAGGATCTCGAAGCGATCGGCCGCCGCCATCATCGGTCCGGGGTTGATGCCGATCGTGCCAGGTTTGAGGCCCGGCCAGTTGTGCAAGGCATAGATCGCATCGCAAGGGAACGTGTCGAACAAACCGTCTTCCAGCATGGCGCGCGCACCGCCGCGTCCTTCTTCGGCCGGCTGGAAAATCAACACCGCCGTGCCGTCGAAGTTGCGGGTCTGCGCCAGGTACTTCGCCGCGCCGATCAGCACTGCGGTATGACCATCGTGCCCGCATCCGTGCATCAGTCCCGGCTTGGTCGACTTGTGGCCGAACGTGTTGTCTTCCGTCATGGGCAGCGCGTCCATGTCGGCCCGCAATCCAATCATGCGGCCGCTGTCGCAGCGCTTGCCGCGGATCACGCCCACCACGCCCGTCTTACCGATACCGCGGTGCACTTCGATGCCCAACGCTTCCAGCGCACCCGCGACGATGCCGGACGTTCTGACCTCTTCAAAACCGAGTTCTGGATGGGCATGCAAATCGCGCCGGAGCGCCGTCAATTCGTCATGAAAAAGCCGAATCGATTCCAACGGAGAACGTGCGTACATAGGACGTTACAGAATGACGTGAGAGAGGGGACAGTCGGTGCATTTTAGTTGCTACAGAGGATAAATGCCTTTGTCTTTAGTGTAGAGACACGTTATGCTCCGGCCGCAGGACAATTTTTCCAACAGCCAGAGAAGGAGCGCCGCATTATGGCCACAACCTCCAAACCCGCGACCGCGCGCAAGCCGAACGCTGCATTCATGAAGCCGCTGACCCCCAGCGCCGAATTGGCCGCTGTCATCGGCTCGGAAGCCGTGCCGCGTACCGAGGTCACCAAGAAGATCTGGGAATACATCAAGAAGCACAACCTGCAAGATGCCAGCAACAAGCGCAACATCAACGCCGATGCCAAGCTGCGCCCGATCTTCGGCAAGGATCAGGTCACGATGTTCGAACTGACCAAACTGGTCAACGCACATCTGAAGTAAGCAGGCAAAGGGCGTACGGCGTACGTCCCTGCCTTTGGATTGTCGCGACGCCCTGGCTTACGGCCGGGCGAGCTCGACGCCACCAAGCAAGCCCCCTCCTCGCAGTTCCCCATTGCCACGTCCGTGGACATCCCCGCCCGATTTCAATAGCGACGCTCTCGCCTGATCGTCAGCGCTGGTGCGCCTTTGCAAGCCGACAAGCTGCATGCTCACGCACTTCAATGGCCCCTCCGGCACACGCGACGTCGATAGGCGCACGCGCCGCCTCTGAATGCGTCCTGCGCGTCGCACTCAACTAAATCGAGCTCAGCGCCCCGCTCCTAAACGAGGCGCCCGCCCGCGTCCTTTCCGATTCCATTGAGTGCACACGCGAGCCAAGAACCATCCGCGCGCATGTTCTCGCGCGTCACACGAGGCGCATGCAAAAAGGCCGGCATCACTGCCGGCCTTTCCGAGGGTACAGCCTGGACTCAGGCGTAAGACGTGGGCGCAGTGCCTTCCAGCAGCGACAGCCAACCGCGTATCAGGCGATACAGCACCCACACAATGGTTGCCGCCACGCCGATCCAGCCGATGAAGATGAGCGTCGCGATCCCACTGATGGCAAGCCACAGCAACGCCCACCAGAACGTACGCAGCAGCCAGTCGAAATGGCCGGCGTAGACGGTGCCGGCCGCGTCAGACCGCTTGAGGTACATGAGCACAACAGCCGCGATCGTGGCAATGCCCAGAAATCCACTCGTCAGAAAGCCCAAGGCATACAAGCCATAGGCCACGTGGGTCAACGTGCGAAGGTCCAATGTCGTACCGGGCACGGGGGTCTGGGGATCACTCACGATAACGCTCCAACGAATTGACTCGAACAATCTTACCGCACAAAGCCACCCCGCCCACGCGCGTTGTTATTTGGGCACATTCAGCATTGGCGCGGCTTGCAGGCCAGTGACGCACCAAAGACAAAGCCCCACCGGGTACCGGTGGGGCTTTGAGGATAAGAGCTTGACGATGACCTACTTTCACAGACGTCCGTCCACTATCATCGGCGCAAAGGCGTTTCACTGTCCTGTTCGGGATGGGAAGGAGTGGTACCACCTTGCTATGGTCGTCAAGCGTAGCTGCTTGAGCAATTGACGCCAGGGTCAATCGTTCGAATCTTGGGTCTTACTTAAGTGCCGCTTTGACACTGTTGGGCACTACGGTTTACTGCAATGGGACCTGGCGCTTACAGCCGCGGAAGGGTTCGCGCCAATCGCGCAATCAACCTCCAGCGCAACGGCCTGGTCTCTCACTAAAGACAAAACCCCGCAGGGGATACCTGCGGGGTTTTGAGCAATAAAAGCCTGACGATGACCTACTTTCACAGACGTCCGTCCACTATCATCGGCGCAAAGGCGTTTCACTGTCCTGTTCGGGATGGGAAGGAGTGGTACCACCTTGCTATGGTCGTCAGGCGTAACTGGTTGAGCGGTTGCGGTTCAGGCAACTGCTCCAATCTTGGAAGAAGCGCAACGTGTGGCGATCAGAGCGTTAGGGCTCGATGATCGACGCACAGTGGGTGTAATTGTGTTGGCTGGCTGCTGACGGTGCAGCCAGTATTTTGTATTGAACGACACTTGGAACGCCATATCACCAGGTCATAACCATCAGTGTTATAGGATCAAGCCTCACGGGCAATTAGTATCGGTTAGCTTAACGCATTACTGCGCTTCCACACCCGACCTATCAACGTCCTGGTCTCGAACGACCCTTCAGGGGGATCAAGTCCCCGGGATACCTAATCTTCAGACGAGTTTCCCGCTTAGATGCCTTCAGCGGTTATCTCTTCCGTACTTAGCTACCCGGCAATGCCATTGGCATGACAACCGGTACACCAGAGGTACGTCCACTCCGGTCCTCTCGTACTAGGAGCAGGCTCCGTCAAGTATCCAACGCCCACGGCAGATAGGGACCAAACTGTCTCACGACGTTTTAAACCCAGCTCACGTACCTCTTTAAATGGCGAACAGCCATACCCTTGGGACCGGCTACAGCCCCAGGATGAGATGAGCCGACATCGAGGTGCCAAACACCGCCGTCGATATGAACTCTTGGGCGGTATCAGCCTGTTATCCCCAGAGTACCTTTTATCCGTTGAGCGATGGCCCTTCCATTCAGAACCACCGGATCACTATGTCCTGCTTTCGCACCTGTTCGACTTGTCAGTCTCACAGTCAAGCACGCTTATGCCATTGCACTATCAGCACGATTTCCGACCGTACCTAGCGTACCTTCGAACTCCTCCGTTACACTTTGGGAGGAGACCGCCCCAGTCAAACTGCCCACCATGCACTGTCCCCGATCCGGATAACGGACCAAGGTTAGAACCGCAAACAAACCAGGGTGGTATTTCAAGGATGGCTCCACGTGATCTAGCGACCACGCTTCAAAGCCTCCCACCTATCCTACACAGGCCGGTTCACAGTCCAATGCAAAGCTACAGTAAAGGTTCATGGGGTCTTTCCGTCTAGCCGCGGGTAGATTGCATCATCACAAACACTTCAACTTCGCTGAGTCTCAGGAGGAGACAGTGTGGCCATCGTTACGCCATTCGTGCAGGTCGGAACTTACCCGACAAGGAATTTCGCTACCTTAGGACCGTTATAGTTACGGCCGCCGTTTACCGGGGCTTCGATCAAGAGCTTGCACCCCATCACTTAACCTTCCGGCACCGGGCAGGCGTCACACCCTATACGTCGACTTTCGTCTTTGCAGAGTGCTGTGTTTTTAATAAACAGTCGCAGCCACCGATTCTCTGCGACCCCATCATGCTAAGCGCGCAGGCGCTTCACACTACCGGGGTATACCTTCTCCCGAAGTTACGGTATCAATTTGCCGAGTTCCTTCTCCTGAGTTCTCTCAAGCGCCTTGGAATATTCATCCCGTCCACCTGTGTCGGTTTGCGGTACGGTCTCGTACAGCTGAAGCTTAGAGGCTTTTCTTGGAACCACTTCCGATCACTTCGCAAGCAATGCTCGCTCGTGCCATACCCTTGATTTACGCGCCCGGATTTGCCTAAGCGCCATCTTCGATACAGCAACAGGGACATCCAACACCCTGATGATTTTCCGCGATCCGTCCCCCCATCGCACTGTACGACGGTGCTGGAATATTAACCAGCTTCCCATCAGCTACGCATCTCTGCCTCGCCTTAGGGGCCGACTCACCCTGCGCCGATGAACGTTGCGCAGGAAACCTTGGACTTACGGCGAGGGGGCTTTTCACCCCCTTTATCGCTACTCATGTCAGCATTCGCACTTCTGATACCTCCAGCAGCCTTTACAAGCCACCTTCGCAGGCTTACAGAACGCTCTCCTACCGCGTGCACTAAAAGTGCACACCCGCAGCTTCGGTTTATCGCTTAGCCCCGTTACATCTTCCGCGCAGGACGACTCGATCAGTGAGCTATTACGCTTTCTTTAAAGGATGGCTGCTTCTAAGCCAACCTCCTGACTGTCTATGCCTTCCCACTTCGTTTCCCACTTAGCGATAATTTGGGACCTTAGCTGGCGGTCTGGGTTGTTTCCCTCTTGAGTCCGGACGTTAGCACCCGGTGCTCTGTCTCCCAAGCTGTACTTGCGGGTATTCGGAGTTTGCCATAGTTTGGTAAGTCGCCATGACCCCCTAGCTATAACAGTGCTCTACCCCCCGCAGTAATACTTGAGGCACTACCTAAATAGTTTTCGGAGAGAACCAGCTATTTCCAGATTTGTTTAGCCTTTCACCCCTATCCACAGCTCATCCCCTAATTTTTCAACATTAGTGGGTTCGGTCCTCCAGCACGTGTTACCGTGCCTTCAACCTGGCCATGGATAGATCATCTGGTTTCGGGTCTACACCCAGCGACTAATTCGCCCTATTCGGACTCGCTTTCGCTACGGCTTCCCTATTCGGTTAACCTTGCCACTGAATGTAAGTCGCTGACCCATTATACAAAAGGTACGCAGTCACCCCACAAGGAGGCTCCTACTGTTTGTATGCATACGGTTTCAGGATCTATTTCACTCCCCTTCCGGGGTTCTTTTCGCCTTTCCCTCACGGTACTGGTTCACTATCGGTCGATCACGAGTATTTAGCCTTGGAGGATGGTCCCCCCATCTTCAAACAGGATTTCACGTGTCCCGCCCTACTTGTCTTACGCTTAGTTCCACGCACAGAATTTCGTCTACAGGGCTATCACCTGCTACGGCCGGACTTTCCATTCCGTTCGACTATCCTGCGCGCTAAAACGTAAAGGCTCATCCGATTTCGCTCGCCACTACTTTCGGAATCTCGGTTGATTTCTTTTCCTCGAGCTACTGAGATGTTTCAGTTCACCCGGTTCGCTTCCACTAGCCTATGTATTCAGCTAGGGATACTGCATTGCTGCAGTGGGTTTCCCCATTCGGATATCTGCGGATCAAAGCTTGTTTGCCAGCTCCCCGCAGCTTTTCGCAGGCTACTACGTCCTTCATCGCCTGTGATCGCCAAGGCATCCACCATATGCACTTAGTCGCTTGATCCTATAACGCTGTAGGCTATAGGACCTGAGTATTAGCGTTTGTGCCGTTCATAAGTTTCAAAGCAGTCTGAGGCTTATCACCTCAGTCTTGAGAACTTGGAACAAAAAATAATGCAATCACAACCCGTGCCCATCTTCATCAGCAATGCTGATTACTCGATGAACACCTTTTCGTTGTGCTTCTTCCAGATTGTTAAAGAACAAATATAGCTGTTGGGTAAAACCCAACTCATAACACCGTGAGATACGACACTATGAGTTGGCCTCTACATCGCCACCGGCGATCAATGAGAATCAATGGTGGAGGTGAACGGGATCGAACCGATGACATCCTGCTTGCAAAGCAGGCGCTCTCCCAGCTGAGCTACACCCCCATATTCCGCACATCGCGAAATACCTGGTGGGTCTGGTTGGATTCGAACCAACGACCCCCGCCTTATCAAGACGGTGCTCTAACCGACTGAGCTACAGACCCAAAACCTTCTCGGATCAGTAGTCAGGAAGCTGAAGACCCAGGGAAGATTCCCTCGACCCAAGCCTACAACTGATCCCAGCTATATCAAACAACCGATAAGAGTGGACGCTTAACACGAGCACGTAAGCTCTGAAAGGAGGTGATCCAGCCGCACCTTCCGATACGGCTACCTTGTTACGACTTCACCCCAGTCATGAATCCTACCGTGGTAATCGCCCTCCTTGCGGTTAGGCTAACTACTTCTGGTAAAACCCACTCCCATGGTGTGACGGGCGGTGTGTACAAGACCCGGGAACGTATTCACCGCGACATGCTGATCCGCGATTACTAGCGATTCCGACTTCACGCAGTCGAGTTGCAGACTGCGATCCGGACTACGATCGGGTTTCTGGGATTGGCTCCCCCTCGCGGGTTGGCGACCCTCTGTCCCGACCATTGTATGACGTGTGAAGCCCTACCCATAAGGGCCATGAGGACTTGACGTCATCCCCACCTTCCTCCGGTTTGTCACCGGCAGTCTCATTAGAGTGCCCTTTCGTAGCAACTAATGACAAGGGTTGCGCTCGTTGCGGGACTTAACCCAACATCTCACGACACGAGCTGACGACAGCCATGCAGCACCTGTGTTCCGGTTCTCTTGCGAGCACTACCAAATCTCTTCGGCATTCCAGACATGTCAAGGGTAGGTAAGGTTTTTCGCGTTGCATCGAATTAATCCACATCATCCACCGCTTGTGCGGGTCCCCGTCAATTCCTTTGAGTTTTAATCTTGCGACCGTACTCCCCAGGCGGTCAACTTCACGCGTTAGCTGCGCTACCAAGGCCCGAAGGCCCCAACAGCTAGTTGACATCGTTTAGGGCGTGGACTACCAGGGTATCTAATCCTGTTTGCTCCCCACGCTTTCGTGCATGAGCGTCAGTGTTATCCCAGGAGGCTGCCTTCGCCATCGGTGTTCCTCCGCATATCTACGCATTTCACTGCTACACGCGGAATTCCACCTCCCTCTGACACACTCTAGCTCGGTAGTTAAAAATGCAGTTCCAAAGTTAAGCTCTGGGATTTCACATCTTTCTTTCCGAACCGCCTGCGCACGCTTTACGCCCAGTAATTCCGATTAACGCTTGCACCCTACGTATTACCGCGGCTGCTGGCACGTAGTTAGCCGGTGCTTATTCTGCAGGTACCGTCAGTTTCGCGGGGTATTAACCCACGACGTTTCTTTCCTGCCAAAAGTGCTTTACAACCCGAAGGCCTTCATCGCACACGCGGGATGGCTGGATCAGGGTTTCCCCCATTGTCCAAAATTCCCCACTGCTGCCTCCCGTAGGAGTCTGGGCCGTGTCTCAGTCCCAGTGTGGCTGGTCGTCCTCTCAAACCAGCTACGGATCGTCGCCTTGGTGAGCCGTTACCCCACCAACTAGCTAATCCGATATCGGCCGCTCTAATAGTGCAAGGTCTTGCGATCCCCTGCTTTCCCCCGTAGGGCGTATGCGGTATTAGCTACGCTTTCGCGTAGTTATCCCCCGCTACTAGGCACGTTCCGATACATTACTCACCCGTTCGCCACTCGCCACCAGACCGAAGTCCGTGCTGCCGTTCGACTTGCATGTGTAAGGCATCCCGCTAGCGTTCAATCTGAGCCAGGATCAAACTCTTCAGTTTAATCTCTGTATTTGTTTCGTATTCTTGGTCCGGATAAATCCAAACCAGGTCATACGTCGCTACTCAAAGGAAGTGAGGTATGTTCTTAAACTTGACGTCTAAGGTACTTCACTTCTAGTGAGCACTTGATTTCTTGTGCTTGCGATCCAGGCCGAAACCCAAAACGCTGCACTCGCATCAAGCGCCCACACTTATCGGTTGTTTAATTGTTAAAGAGCGGTACTGCTAAATTCTGTACCACTGGTTCCTGCCTTCGACTTCGGCCAACTTCGCTTTCGCGTCGTCGCTGTCGTTGCAGCAGAGAAACGAGATTATGAAGAAGTTTTTATCGCTTGTCAAGTCAGCTTCGCATTTTGCTTTGCTTTCTTGCTGCGACCTCTTCAGGTCTCGCCAGGACTTTCGCCCTGCCCTAGCAGCTATCGAAACGTCAGGGTAAACCCTAGATTTTTCGGTAGCAGCCAAGCCCGAAACTATATCACTATTTTTGCAGTGAATGCAACCGGCTTCTGCCTGACTTGCACTCTGTTCTGCACTGTCGCCGAGCTGGAGGATCTCCGTTTCAGCAACATGGAACATAGGTTCTCACTAAAAACAAACCCCCACAGGCTTACCTGTGGGGGTTTGCGCAATAAAAGCCTGACGATGACCTACTTTCACAGACGTCCGTCCACTATCATCGGCGCAAAGGCGTTTCACTGTCCTGTTCGGGATGGGAAGGAGTGGTACCACCTTGCTATGGTCGTCAGGCGTAACTGGTTGAGCGGTTGCGGTTCAGGCAACTGCTCCAATCTTGGAAGAAGCGCAACGTGTGGCGATCAGAGCGTTAGGGCTCGATGATCGACGCACAGTGGGGTGTAATTGTGTTGGCTGGCTGCTGACGGTGCAGCCAGTATTTTGTATTGAACGACACTTGGAACGCTATATCACCAGGTCAATAACCATCAGTGTTATAGGATCAAGCCTCACGGGCAATTAGTATCGGTTAGCTTAACGCATTACTGCGCTTCCACACCCGACCTATCAACGTCCTGGTCTCGAACGACCCTTCAGGGGGATCAAGTCCCCGGGATACCTAATCTTCAGACGAGTTTCCCGCTTAGATGCCTTCAGCGGTTATCTCTTCCGTACTTAGCTACCCGGCAATGCCATTGGCATGACAACCGGTACACCAGAGGTACGTCCACTCCGGTCCTCTCGTACTAGGAGCAGGCTCCGTCAAGTATCCAACGCCCACGGCAGATAGGGACCAAACTGTCTCACGACGTTTTAAACCCAGCTCACGTACCTCTTTAAATGGCGAACAGCCATACCCTTGGGACCGGCTACAGCCCCAGGATGAGATGAGCCGACATCGAGGTGCCAAACACCGCCGTCGATATGAACTCTTGGGCGGTATCAGCCTGTTATCCCCAGAGTACCTTTTATCCGTTGAGCGATGGCCCTTCCATTCAGAACCACCGGATCACTATGTCCTGCTTTCGCACCTGTTCGACTTGTCAGTCTCACAGTCAAGCACGCTTATGCCATTGCACTATCAGCACGATTTCCGACCGTACCTAGCGTACCTTCGAACTCCTCCGTTACACTTTGGGAGGAGACCGCCCCAGTCAAACTGCCCACCATGCACTGTCCCCGATCCGGATAACGGACCAAGGTTAGAACCGCAAACAAACCAGGGTGGTATTTCAAGGATGGCTCCACGTGATCTAGCGACCACGCTTCAAAGCCTCCCACCTATCCTACACAGGCCGGTTCACAGTCCAATGCAAAGCTACAGTAAAGGTTCATGGGGTCTTTCCGTCTAGCCGCGGGTAGATTGCATCATCACAAACACTTCAACTTCGCTGAGTCTCAGGAGGAGACAGTGTGGCCATCGTTACGCCATTCGTGCAGGTCGGAACTTACCCGACAAGGAATTTCGCTACCTTAGGACCGTTATAGTTACGGCCGCCGTTTACCGGGGCTTCGATCAAGAGCTTGCACCCCATCACTTAACCTTCCGGCACCGGGCAGGCGTCACACCCTATACGTCGACTTTCGTCTTTGCAGAGTGCTGTGTTTTTAATAAACAGTCGCAGCCACCGATTCTCTGCGACCCCATCATGCTAAGCGCGCAGGCGCTTCACACTACCGGGGTATACCTTCTCCCGAAGTTACGGTATCAATTTGCCGAGTTCCTTCTCCTGAGTTCTCTCAAGCGCCTTGGAATATTCATCCCGTCCACCTGTGTCGGTTTGCGGTACGGTCTCGTACAGCTGAAGCTTAGAGGCTTTTCTTGGAACCACTTCCGATCACTTCGCAAGCAATGCTCGCTCGTGCCATACCCTTGATTTACGCGCCCGGATTTGCCTAAGCGCCATCTTCGATACAGCAACAGGGACATCCAACACCCTGATGATTTTCCGCGATCCGTCCCCCCATCGCACTGTACGACGGTGCTGGAATATTAACCAGCTTCCCATCAGCTACGCATCTCTGCCTCGCCTTAGGGGCCGACTCACCCTGCGCCGATGAACGTTGCGCAGGAAACCTTGGACTTACGGCGAGGGGGCTTTTCACCCCCTTTATCGCTACTCATGTCAGCATTCGCACTTCTGATACCTCCAGCAGCCTTTACAAGCCACCTTCGCAGGCTTACAGAACGCTCTCCTACCGCGTGCACTAAAAGTGCACACCCGCAGCTTCGGTTTATCGCTTAGCCCCGTTACATCTTCCGCGCAGGACGACTCGATCAGTGAGCTATTACGCTTTCTTTAAAGGATGGCTGCTTCTAAGCCAACCTCCTGACTGTCTATGCCTTCCCACTTCGTTTCCCACTTAGCGATAATTTGGGACCTTAGCTGGCGGTCTGGGTTGTTTCCCTCTTGAGTCCGGACGTTAGCACCCGGTGCTCTGTCTCCCAAGCTGTACTTGCGGGTATTCGGAGTTTGCCATAGTTTGGTAAGTCGCCATGACCCCCTAGCTATAACAGTGCTCTACCCCCCGCAGTAATACTTGAGGCACTACCTAAATAGTTTTCGGAGAGAACCAGCTATTTCCAGATTTGTTTAGCCTTTCACCCCTATCCACAGCTCATCCCCTAATTTTTCAACATTAGTGGGTTCGGTCCTCCAGCACGTGTTACCGTGCCTTCAACCTGGCCATGGATAGATCATCTGGTTTCGGGTCTACACCCAGCGACTAATTCGCCCTATTCGGACTCGCTTTCGCTACGGCTTCCCTATTCGGTTAACCTTGCCACTGAATGTAAGTCGCTGACCCATTATACAAAAGGTACGCAGTCACCCCACAAGGAGGCTCCTACTGTTTGTATGCATACGGTTTCAGGATCTATTTCACTCCCCTTCCGGGGTTCTTTTCGCCTTTCCCTCACGGTACTGGTTCACTATCGGTCGATCACGAGTATTTAGCCTTGGAGGATGGTCCCCCCATCTTCAAACAGGATTTCACGTGTCCCGCCCTACTTGTCTTACGCTTAGTTCCACGCACAGAATTTCGTCTACAGGGCTATCACCTGCTACGGCCGGACTTTCCATTCCGTTCGACTATCCTGCGCGCTAAAACGTAAAGGCTCATCCGATTTCGCTCGCCACTACTTTCGGAATCTCGGTTGATTTCTTTTCCTCGAGCTACTGAGATGTTTCAGTTCACCCGGTTCGCTTCCACTAGCCTATGTATTCAGCTAGGGATACTGCATTGCTGCAGTGGGTTTCCCCATTCGGATATCTGCGGATCAAAGCTTGTTTGCCAGCTCCCCGCAGCTTTTCGCAGGCTACTACGTCCTTCATCGCCTGTGATCGCCAAGGCATCCACCATATGCACTTAGTCGCTTGATCCTATAACGCTGTAGGCTATAGGACCTGAGTATTAGCGTTTGTGCCGTTCATAAGTTTCAAAGCAGTCTGAGGTTTGCACCCCAGTCTTGAGAACTTGGAACAAAAATAATGCAATCACAACCCGTGCCCATCTTCATCAGCAATGCCGATTACTTGATGAACACATTTTCGTTGTGCTTCTTCCAGATTGTTAAAGAACAAATGTAGCTGTTGGGTAAAACCCAACTGATAGCGCTGCAAGCAGCGCTATCAGTTAGTTTCTACGCTGCGCCAAACCAATGACGCCAGCTACAACAAACAACCGATAAGAGTGGACGCTTAACACGAGCACATAAGCTCTGAAAGGAGGTGATCCAGCCGCACCTTCCGATACGGCTACCTTGTTACGACTTCACCCCAGTCATGAATCCTACCGTGGTAATCGCCCTCCTTGCGGTTAGGCTAACTACTTCTGGTAAAACCCACTCCCATGGTGTGACGGGCGGTGTGTACAAGACCCGGGAACGTATTCACCGCGACATGCTGATCCGCGATTACTAGCGATTCCGACTTCACGCAGTCGAGTTGCAGACTGCGATCCGGACTACGATCGGGTTTCTGGGATTGGCTCCCCCTCGCGGGTTGGCGACCCTCTGTCCCGACCATTGTATGACGTGTGAAGCCCTACCCATAAGGGCCATGAGGACTTGACGTCATCCCCACCTTCCTCCGGTTTGTCACCGGCAGTCTCATTAGAGTGCCCTTTCGTAGCAACTAATGACAAGGGTTGCGCTCGTTGCGGGACTTAACCCAACATCTCACGACACGAGCTGACGACAGCCATGCAGCACCTGTGTTCCGGTTCTCTTGCGAGCACTACCAAATCTCTTCGGCATTCCAGACATGTCAAGGGTAGGTAAGGTTTTTCGCGTTGCATCGAATTAATCCACATCATCCACCGCTTGTGCGGGTCCCCGTCAATTCCTTTGAGTTTTAATCTTGCGACCGTACTCCCCAGGCGGTCAACTTCACGCGTTAGCTGCGCTACCAAGGCCCGAAGGCCCCAACAGCTAGTTGACATCGTTTAGGGCGTGGACTACCAGGGTATCTAATCCTGTTTGCTCCCCACGCTTTCGTGCATGAGCGTCAGTGTTATCCCAGGAGGCTGCCTTCGCCATCGGTGTTCCTCCGCATATCTACGCATTTCACTGCTACACGCGGAATTCCACCTCCCTCTGACACACTCTAGCTCGGTAGTTAAAAATGCAGTTCCAAAGTTAAGCTCTGGGATTTCACATCTTTCTTTCCGAACCGCCTGCGCACGCTTTACGCCCAGTAATTCCGATTAACGCTTGCACCCTACGTATTACCGCGGCTGCTGGCACGTAGTTAGCCGGTGCTTATTCTGCAGGTACCGTCAGTTTCGCGGGGTATTAACCCACGACGTTTCTTTCCTGCCAAAAGTGCTTTACAACCCGAAGGCCTTCATCGCACACGCGGGATGGCTGGATCAGGGTTTCCCCCATTGTCCAAAATTCCCCACTGCTGCCTCCCGTAGGAGTCTGGGCCGTGTCTCAGTCCCAGTGTGGCTGGTCGTCCTCTCAAACCAGCTACGGATCGTCGCCTTGGTGAGCCGTTACCCCACCAACTAGCTAATCCGATATCGGCCGCTCTAATAGTGCAAGGTCTTGCGATCCCCTGCTTTCCCCCGTAGGGCGTATGCGGTATTAGCTACGCTTTCGCGTAGTTATCCCCCGCTACTAGGCACGTTCCGATACATTACTCACCCGTTCGCCACTCGCCACCAGACCGAAGTCCGTGCTGCCGTTCGACTTGCATGTGTAAGGCATCCCGCTAGCGTTCAATCTGAGCCAGGATCAAACTCTTCAGTTTAATCTCTGTATTTGTTTCGTATTCTTGGTCTGAATAAATCCAAACCAGGTCATACGTCGCTACTCAAAGGAAGTGAGGTATGTTCTTAAACTTGACGTCTAAGGTACTTCACTTCTAGTGAGCACTTGATTTCTTGTGCTTGCGATCCAGGCCGAAACCCAAACCGCTGCACTCGCATCAAGCGCCCACACTTATCGGTTGTTTAATTGTTAAAGAGCGGTCTTACTAAATTCTGTACTACTTAACTTCAAAATCGAGGCGCTGATTTCTCAGCGCTTAGCGACTATCGAAACGTCAGGGTAAACCCTAATTTTTCGGCAACCGCCAAGCCCTCTACTATAACACAGCTTTTGCAGATTGTGCAACTGGCTTCTGCCTGATTTGCACCGCATCTTGCAACCCCGCTCAACTTTCAAGCGGCTTCGGGAAACCCGAAGGCTGGTTACCGCACAGGTGGCTGAAACATCGATTCGGGTAAACCCTGATTCGTCATCACCAGCCAAGCCCAAGACTATAGCACAATTTTTGCAGATCTTGCAACTGGCTTCTGCCTGATTTGCGTCGATCTTTGCAATAACCGCTTAGCCTCATTTCTGACTGCCTTTGCGGCAGGCCGGGGAAACCCACGAACCTGTTGCACTTGCTTGGCTTCGCTGTTCAAAACTGTTGGAGCAGCGAAGGAGCGAGACTATAGCACAGAAATTTGGCGTGTGCGATCAGCATGACACCCATTTTGCAGAAATGTGATTCTTTTTGGGGACGCAGTTGCGGGCAAGCCGCTGAGGCGGCGCTCTTCGGTATCTATCTATATAGAGCGTGCGGGCTCGCCTCTATATAGATAGAAGGTACGGGGATGCCCTCGACGGCGGCACCCGCCCCGCTCATTGAGTCTATATACGAAGCTCCGTCGTTTCCTTGATCTGCTGGAGCGCGAAGAAGGAACGCATGTCCACCACCGCCGGGTGGCGCATGAGGGTATCCATGGCGAAGCGCGAGAAGTGCGCCAGATCGGCGACCTGGATGCGAAGCAGATAGTCCATGTCGCCGGACATGGCGTAGCACTCGACGACTTCCGGCCAGAGCTGGACGTCGCGTGCGAAGTCGCTCATGGGTGCGTGACTGGATCCGCTGTGCTTGTTCAGGCGGATATTGACGTACGCGAGCAGCCCGAGGCCTACCTTGGCCGCGTCGATGAGCGCCACGTATTTCTTGATGAAGCCCTGCTCTTCAAGACGCCGCACTCGGCGCAGGCAGGGGCTGGGCGACAGCGAGACCCGGTCCGCCAACTCCTGATTGCTGAGGCGTCCGTCGCGCTGCAGTTCAGCCAGAATCCTTAGATCTGTCCTGTCTAGCTCAATTCCGGACATCTTCAACCCCTCTGATTCGAAAATGAGCAATATTATTGCTCAAGTCACCGCCTTTCGCGCCATCTTTGCAATTGTCTGCCCGGTCTTCGTACCTACAATCTGCGTCTAGACTTGAAGAACAAGTCGTCCTCACAAAACATGCAAGGGAGCAGACTTATGAGCAGCGCTTTCCAACCCTGGGACAACCCGATGGGCACCGCCGGGTTCGAGTTCATTGAATATGCCGCGCCGGACCCCGCCGCGCTGCGCAAGGTGTTTGAGTTGCTGGGCTTCAAGGCCATTGCCAAGCATCGCCACAAGGACGTGACGCTGTACCGCCAAGGCGGCGTGAACTTCCTGATCAACGCCGAGCCCGATTCCTTCGCTCAACGATTTGCTCGCCTGCATGGCCCGTCGATCTGTGCGATTGGCTTTCGGGTGCAGGACGCCAACGCCGCCTACAAGCGTGCGCTGGAACTGGGCGCGTGGGGCTTTGATTCCCATAGCGGGCCGATGGAACTGAACATTCCTGCCATCAAGGGCATTGGCGATTCGCTGATCTATCTGGTGGACCGCTGGGCCGGCAAGGAAGGCCACGGCGGCATTGGCGACATCAGCATCTACGACGTGGACTTCATTCCGCTGGATCCGGCCAATGCGCAGACCGACGTCAACTGGCGCGGCGCGGGCCTGACGCTGGTCGACCACCTGACGCACAACGTGCACAAGGGCCGCATGGCCGAATGGTCGGAGTTCTACGAGCGCCTGTTCAACTTCCGCGAGGTGCGCTACTTCGACATCGAAGGCAAGGTGACGGGCGTGAAGTCCAAGGCGATGACGTCGCCTTGCGGCAATATCCGCATTCCCATCAACGAGGAAGGCACCGACGAGAAAGGCCAGATTCAGGAATACCTGGATCTGTACCGCGGCGAAGGCATCCAGCACATCGCCATGGCGACCGATGACATCTATGCGACGGTAGAAGCGCTGCGCGAGACGGGCGTCGTGTTTCTGGACACGCCGGAGACCTACTACGAACTGCTGGATCGCCGCATGCCGAACCACGGCGAAGACGTGGATCGCCTGCAGAAGAACCGGATCCTGCTGGATGGCGCGCCGGACGGCGGACTGCTGCTGCAGATCTTCACCGAAAACCAGATCGGTCCGATCTTCTTTGAGATCATCCAGCGCAAGGGCAACGACGGCTTTGGTGAGGGCAACTTCAAAGCCCTGTTCGAATCCATCGAGCTGGACCAGATGCGCCGTGGCGTTGTGAAGACCGTGGAATAAGGCTTGCAGACGGGCGCCAGGCGTGCGTCTACCAAGCTTGCCCAAAACCCCGCTGCGAAGTGGGGTTTTTCTTTGGGCGATCGTCAATCTGACACGCGACGCATCGGGAAAAGGACCGCGTGGAAAAAAGCCCCACATGCGAGAAGGCCCCGCTTTGATCGGCGGAACCCTTTCCGCCGTACGGGGCCTTCAGTCACGCGAAACGATTGCCGCCGCTCAGCGCTTCAGGCGATCCTGAAATTGCTTACGGAATTTGGCGACCTTGGGCGCAATCACAAACTGGCAATAGCCTTGCTCGGGATGCAAGGCGAAATAATTGCTGTGATAGTCCTCGGCCTGCCAGAAATGCGCCGGCGCCAGCAGCTTGGTCACGATGGGCGCATCGTAGACTTTCTGCGCATCGACCTCGGCGATGACGGCTTCGGCCTGCTCGCGCTGCGATTCGTTCTGCCAGAAGATGGCGGACTCGTACTGCGGGCCGATATCGTTGCCCTGGCGACCCGGGGTGGTGGGATCGTGGGTGGCGAAAAAGACGCGCAGCAGATCGCTGTAAGAGAGTTCGGCCGGATCGAATTCGATGCGCGCGACTTCGATGTGGCCGGTGTCCTTGCCGCAGACCTGTTCATAGCTGGGATTGTCGACGTGTCCGCCCGCGTAGCCCGGCAAGACGCTCTTGACCCCGCGCAGATCGACAAACACTGCTTCGACGCACCAGAAGCAACCGCCGCCAAGTACGGCGACTTCATTGCCCGGTGATGGTTGTTCTGCCATGACGATTCCTTTGCTGTAGACGGCCGCTGCGCGCGGCCGGCGCCCCCG
This sequence comes from Achromobacter animicus, assembly GCF_040775605.1. Taxonomy (NCBI): domain Bacteria; kingdom Pseudomonadati; phylum Pseudomonadota; class Betaproteobacteria; order Burkholderiales; family Alcaligenaceae; genus Achromobacter; species Achromobacter animicus. The sequence continues at coordinate 793,212 of NZ_JAYGJK010000001.1, read as the reverse complement.
GCTTGGTGCCGGGGCATAAGAATAAGGCTACTGCTTTGCCGGCGCCAGCGACAAGATCCATTCGGCCAAAGCACGGGCGTCTTCAGGCGTGACGTGGGTCTGGGCGGGCATGGGCACCGCCCCCCAGGCGCCGCGGCCACCGCCGCGGATCTTGCCCGCCAGGTAATCCACCATGGCGTCGCCCTGCCCCGCGTATCGTTCCGCCACGCTCTTCAAGGGCGGCCCGACCCGTTTGGCTTCCACCTGATGACAGGCCATGCAGGCCTTGCTCTTGGCCAGATCCAGGCCAGTGGTTTGCGCATGCACCGCGCCAGCGCCCAGGGCGCCGGCCGCGGCCAACAACAGACTAATCTTCAAACGCATCGGTTACTGCCCCACGGCTGGCGGTGCTGGCGAGCTTGCCGAACTTGGCAAGCACACCGCGTGTATAACGCGGCTTGGGCTGGACCCAGGCCTGGCGACGAGACGCCATCTCTTCGTCGCTGATGTTGAGCTGCAGCAGCAGCTTGTGGGCATCGATGGTAACCGAATCGCCTTCCTGGATGAGGGCGATGGGACCGCCCACGTACGCTTCGGGCGCGACGTGGCCCACCACCATGCCCCAGGTGCCGCCGGAAAAACGGCCGTCTGTGATGAGACCCACGGTTTCGCCCAGCCCCTGCCCCACAAGCGCGGACGTGGGCGCCAGCATCTCACGCATGCCCGGACCGCCCTTCGGGCCTTCGTAGCGGATGACGACGACGTCGCCGTCGCGGATCTGCTGCGCCATGATGGCCGTCATCGCGTCGTCTTCGGAATCGAACACGCGTGCGGGTCCCGTGATGACGGGGTTCTTCAGCCCAGTGATCTTTGCGACGCAGCCTTCCGGCGAGAGATTTCCCTTCAGGATAGCGAGGTGCCCCTGCGGATAGAGCGCGCGATCGATCGGCATGATGACGTCCTGATCCGCGCGCGGCACGTCGGGTACGTCGGCCAACGTTTCCGCGATGGTCTTGCCCGTGATGGTGATGCAATCGCCATGCAGCAGGCCCGCGTTGAGCAGAAGCTTCATGACTTGCGGGATGCCGCCGGCACGATGCAGGTCGGTAGCCACGTACTTGCCGGACGGCTTCAGGTCGCACAGCACGGGCACGCGCCGGCGGATGCGTTCAAAGTCGTCGATGGTCCACGGCACTTCAGCGGCGTGCGCGATGGCCAGGAAATGCAGCACCGCGTTGGTGGAGCCGCCCGTGGCCATGATGACGGACACCGCGTTCTCGATGGCTTCGCGCGTGATGATGTCGCGCGGGCGCAGATTGCGCTTGACCGCGTCGACCAGCACACGCGCGGACTCGGCGGCCGATGTGACCTTTTCCTCGTCTTCGTTGGCCATCGTGCTGGAATACGGCAGGCTCATGCCCATGGCTTCGAATGCCGAGCTCATCGTATTGGCGGTGTACATGCCGCCACAGGAGCCCGAGCCGGGAATCGCGCATTTCTCGATCTGCTTGAAATCTTCTTCGGGCATGCGGCCCATGGTGTATTCGCCAACGGCCTCGAACACGGACACGATGGTGAGATCGTTGCCCTTGTAGCGGCCTGGCTTGATGGTGCCGCCGTAAACATAGATGCCCGGCACGTTGGTGCGCGCCAAGGCGATCATGCCGCCGGGCATGTTCTTGTCGCATCCGCCGATGACGACGACGCCATCCATCCACTGGCCTTGCGCGGCGGTTTCGATGCAGTCGGCGATGACCTCGCGCGACACCAGCGAGTACTTCATGCCTTCGGTGCCCATGGACATGCCATCGGAAATGGTGGGCGTGCCGAACACCTGCGGATTGGCGCGTGACGCGCGGATCGCGTCGATGGCGGCGTCGGCCAGCCGTTGCAGGCCGCTATTACAGGGCGTGATCGTCGAATGGCCGTTGGCCACGCCGATCATGGGGTTCTGGAAATCTGCTTCTTTGTAGCCCAGCGCGTAGTACATGGCGCGATTGGGTGCGCGCGCGACGCCTTCGGTAATGTGGCGGGAACGTTCGTTGTGCGGCATGGTCAGTGTCTCCTGTCGGCCGTCGGGGCGCGGACATGGCGAACGCACCCGGGGAAGCTGGCTCGCTTGGCATGCGAATCTTCAGTGCTCGCCGGTTATTATCATTCAACTTTATTGTGTCGGGCAGAACATGCTGGAATATCCAAAAATCGACCCCATCGCCCTGCAGATCGGGCCGCTCGCCATTCATTGGTATGGGCTGATGTACCTGGCGGGCTTCGCGCTCGTGTATTTGCTGGGCCGCCATCGCATCAAGAGCGGGCACACTACATCGCTGAACGTGCGGGACCTGGAAGACCTGATCTTCTATAGCGTGCTGGGCGTGGTGCTGGGGGGACGGCTGGGATATGTGCTGTTCTACAAGCCAGGCTATTACCTGTCGCATCCGCTGGAAGTGCTGTACCTGTGGCAGGGCGGCATGTCTTTCCACGGCGGCCTGATCGGCGTGATCCTGGTGATGCTGCTGTTTGCGCGCAAGAAGGGCCTGCCGTTCTTTGCAATCAGCGATTTCATCGCGCCATTGATTCCGCTGGGCCTGGGTTTTGGCCGGCTGGGCAACTTCATCAATGGCGAGTTGTGGGGCCGTCCCACCGATGTGCCGTGGGCGATGGTATTTCCCGACAGCGGCGACGGCCTGCCCCGCCATCCCTCGCAACTCTATGAGCTGGGCCTGGAAGGCATCGTGCTGTTCGCGCTGCTGTGGTGGTTTTCGAGCAAGCCGCGCCCGCTGGGACAGGTGAGCGGATTGTTCCTGATGGGTTATGGAACGTTTCGCTTCCTGGTGGAGTTCACCCGCGAGCCGGACAACTTCCTGGGTCTGCTCGCGGGGGGATTGAGCATGGGACAGTGGCTGTCCCTGCCGATGGTCGCCTTGGGCGCCATCATGTTCAGCCTTACTGCAAAACGATCGTCCCGTTGACGGCGACGCTGACCGTCACGTTCCCTGCTTCAAGGGGAACGCTGACGTCGGCGCTGCTGAAGGAACCGCCCTTCGCCATGGCCGCGCCCATCATGCGCGGCATCGGCGCGGGAGCACCGGAGCCGCCGAGATCCAGCTTGGACAGGCGGTAGCCGGAGAAACCGAACGCGTTGGCCGCGGCCAATGCGCGGTCTTTGAAGGCCTGCGCCGCTTCTTTGAGAAGCTTGCGCTCTTCGGCTTCACGCGCGGCATCCGACAGCGAGAAGCTGATGTTGGAAATGGCGGTCTTGTCGGAAAGCTTGGACGCCAGGGCCGCGGCAGCCGCGAAGTCCTTGGATTCCAGCACGATCTCGCCCTGGCCGCGCCACGAGGCGATCTTTCCCTTGTTGTTCATGTTGGGCCAGACGTTGAAGTTGCTGGTGCGCACTTCCACGTCCTTGGTGTCGCGCGCGCGCTTGACCACGTCTTCGAGCGCAGCGGTCAGCTTCTGGCCGGCGGTCGGCTGATCCGGCGCTTCGACTTCGGCGGACAGGGCAATGCGGACGGTGTCCTGCTTGACCTCGGACGACGCCATGGCTTGCAAGGTCAGCTCCGGCGAACGGTTCGCGGCGGACTCGGCAGCGGCCGCCGGTGCGGGCGCCTGAGCCTGAGCGAAAACGGGTTGGGCCACAGCGATGGCGGCCACGGCTGCGCACGCCGCACCAAGCCTGGTGAGCGAAAAAACGGGGTGTTTGAACATGGACTGGTCCTATGTGGGAGGACGAAGGGGAATTGCCGAGAGGCACCCGACGCGGACCTGCTCCATGGCAGGTCCGCTGGGATAGATGCCCCGCCTGTGCCGTCAAGGCCGGCATCTCGAACCCTGAGGTTCAAGGTGGTCGCGTTCCGAAGAGCATCGGGTTCGTCTGCAAGAGACAATCACTCCAGCTCTGCACTCCCGCAACCAATATGCCAAAAAGACATAGGTTCAGAGAATGTATGGCCTAGTCACGAACACGGCAGGGACAAACTTGAAAATCTTGAATGCAGCTTATGAACGTTAGAGCAGTTTTTCCTGACCCGACAAGGCGTCATCGAGTACTGCGTTCATGTCCTCAATTCTACGCTTGAAGTCGCCGACCGCCAAACCGCCCAGCGGACCGTCCGGCGCTTTCATTGCAAGCAACTCGCCAGCGATCTGCAATGCAGCCATCACAGCGATGCGTTCGTTGCTGGAAACCTTGCCCGTGCCCTGGATGCGCAGCATGAGCTGATCGACATGGCGCACGGCAGCCAGCAGCGTGGGCTTTTCTTCGGCGGAGCACGCAAGTGAATACTCACGGCCGAGGATCGATACGTCTACACGTTCCATTTAGTGTTGCTCTCCGGACGGCGCACCCGGCAAGCGGGCCAGGACGGCGTCGATGCGCTCGCGGGCCGAAGCGGCGGCCACACGCAAGCGCTGTAGTTCTGAGTCGCGCGATTGCAGGTTGCCCTGCAGTTCGCTTTCGCGGGCGGCGAAGCGCGATTCGAGCGCTTGGCGTTCGGCGGTCTCGCGAGCGAGTTGCTCGCGCAGCGCGGCTTCTGCCCGCTTGGCGTCCTCGAGCATGGCCGAGACGGCGCCGTCGTTATCTTGAAGCTTGCTTTGCAGCGTGACGACCTCGGCCTCGCGATCAGCAGCGCGCTGCTTGAGCACACGCTGCTCGGCTTCGAAGTCGTTCAGGCGGAGACGCAACGCGTCACGCTCGGCGTGGAGTTGGCGGGTGCGTTGCACCAGTTGCCCGATTCGGGCGGCGAGTTGGTCTAGATCTTGCAGCATGGGCGCTATCGTAAACCATCCTGGGTTGGACCGGGCCTCTTCACGCAAGGTGAGAAACCCGGCAATATTCAGTAGGAAATACGGTTGGGTTTTGGCGCGCGAAGGTTACCGGCTCTTGCCTGCCAAGAAAAGTCCCCATCCGTCGAAATTGCCGCATCCGGCCGATCCGGCTTTCGTGAATCTTTCTATAAACTTTCACTTAGCTTTCAAAAAGCCCTCAAACTTCTGACCGCGTTACAAACGGGGATCGGGAGTTCCCCAATTCTAGGGAAAACCCCAGCCTTTCACAGACCTTACAGGGTTTGCAGCGTGGCGGGCGTCCATTACCATTCGGCCTTTCAAGAAACCACGACGTCGCTTTCAGAATAATTAATGGCACCCCGAAGTGCCTTTTTTGTGCCTGTCACTCGCCTTTCGGCGAGCGTCCATCCGGCTACAAACCTCTTTTATCTACATGCTGTAAACAGGAGCCAACCAATCATGCAGCTACGCAATCGACAGGATTTCTGGTCGGGGGTGATGTTCATCGCTCTCGGACTGGGATTCGCCTGGCAGGCCAGCAGCTACCAAATGGGTACTGCTGCCCGAATGGGCCCAGGGTACTTTCCTTTCTGGCTAGGCATTGTTCTTGCATTGCTCGGCGCCATCGTGCTGCTTGGCTCGCTGTCCAAGAAAGCCCATGAAACTCACGTCGACAAGTTCGACTGGCGCATCGTCTTCCTGGTGGTGGGCTCCGTCGTGCTGTATGGCGTGATCCTCAAGCTGCTGGGCGTGTACATCTCGGTGTTCGTGCTGGTGGTCGTCAGCAGTCTTGCCAGCCATGAATTCAACCTGAAGGTCGCTGTTGCCAACGGCATCTTCCTGGTGGTGTTCACGTACCTGGCATTCATCAAGGGGCTGGGGCTGATTTTCCCGCTGTGGCCGTCGTTTCTGGGCATGAACTGAGGAGCAACCGGTCATGGAATTGTTTGACAACCTGATGATGGGTTTCTCGGTGGCGTTCACGCCCGAGAACCTGCTTTACGCACTGCTGGGCTGCATTCTGGGGACGCTGATCGGCGTGCTGCCGGGCATCGGCCCCGTTCCGACCATCGCAATGCTGCTGCCGATCACGTACGTGCTGCCCCCGGTGGCCGGCCTGATCATGCTGGCGGGTATTTACTACGGCGCCCAGTACGGCGGCTCCACGACGGCGATTCTTGTGGCGTTGCCAGGAGAAACGTCCGCGGTGGTGACCGTGCTGGACGGTCACCAGATGGCCCGCAACGGCCGGGCGGGCGCCGCGCTGGCAATTGCCGCGCTGGGTTCGTTCTTTGCCGGTTGCGTTGCCACGCTGCTGCTGGCTGCCTTTGCGCCTCCCCTGGCTGAAGTCGCGTTCAAGTTCGGTCCTGCCGAATACTTCTCGCTGATGTGCCTGGGCCTGGTCGGCGCCGTGGTGCTGGCCTCGGGCTCGCTGCCCAAGGCAATCGCGATGATCATCCTGGGCCTGCTGCTCGGCATGGTCGGTACCGACGTCAACTCGGGTGTTGCCCGCTTCGACTTCGGCGTGCCGGAACTGCAAGACGGCATCGACTTCGCCATCGTGGCCATGGGCGTGTTCGGCTTTGCCGAAATCATGACCAACCTCGAGCAGAAGGAAAACCGCGTCGACATCACCGACAAGATCGGCACGCTGTATCCGAATAAGCAGGAATTCAAGGAAGCCGCTCCCGCCGTGCTGCGTGGCACGGCGCTGGGTTCGGCCCTGGGTATCCTGCCGGGTGGTGGCGCGGTGTTGTCCTCGTTCGCGTCCTACACGCTGGAAAAGAAGATCTCGAAGAATCCGCAACGCTTCGGCAAGGGCCACCCGGCCGGCCTGGCAGGTCCGGAATCGGCGAACAACGCTGCAGCTCAGACCTCGTTCATTCCGCTGCTGACGCTTGGTATCCCCGGCAACGCCGTAATGGCGCTGATGGTGGGCGCCATGACGATCCACAACATTCAGCCCGGCCCGCAAGTCATGACGAGCCACCCGGAGCTGTTCTGGGGCCTGATCGCCTCGATGTGGATCGGCAACCTGATGCTGGTGGTGCTGAACCTGCCGCTGATCGGCCTGTGGGTCAAGCTGCTCAAGGTGCCGTACCGCATCCTGTTCCCGGCGATTCTGGTGTTCTGCACGATCGGTGTGTATTCACTTAACTACAACCCGTTCGACATCTTCACCACGGCCATGTTCGGCATCATCGGGTATGTGTGGTCGAAGCTGAAGTGCGAAGGCGCCCCGCTGCTGCTGGGCCTGGTGCTGGGTCCCATGATGGAAGAAAACTTCCGCCGTGCCCTGCTGCTGTCGCGCGGCGACTTCTCCACCTTCGTGACGCGTCCGCTGTCGGCTACCCTGCTGGCCGTCGCCGTGTTCCTGGTGATCCTGGTGGCCCTGCCGGCCATCCGCAAGAAGCGCGAAGAAACCTTCGTCGAAGAAGATTAAGGCACAGCCGCCGCCCTGCCGCGGCGCTGACCTTCAAAACCCCGGGCCCGTCCCGGGGTTTTTCATTTGGGCGCGCCTGCGCCATCCGGCTGAAGACTACTGAAAATTACCTACAGCAACAAATCGTACATAGCCGATTTCATCTACGTTAAGCTACGGGTTTACCCCACGCGATGATTCGACATGAATTTCGACTGGAAGAATCCGTATACGAGTACCCGCACGCCCGTCTTTGCCCGCAACGTCGTCGCCACCTCCCAGCCGCTGGCTGCCCAGGCGGGCCTGCGCATCCTGGCGCAAGGCGGCAATGCCGTGGACGCGGCCATTGCCGCGGCGGCAACCCTGGCGATGGTCGAACCCGTCAGCAACGGTTTGGGTTCGGATTGCTTTGCCATCATCTGGGACGGCGCCAAGCTGCATGGACTTAACGCTTCCGGACCGGCGCCTGCCGCCTGGAACGTGGACTACTTCCGGCGCAAGCATCAGGGCGCGGTGCCGGCGAGGGGTTGGGACAGCGTGACCGTCCCGGGTTGCGTGGCCGGCTGGGCGGCGTTGCACGAAAAGCTGGGCCGCCTGTCTTTCGCCGACATCCTGGCGCCCGCCATCGAATACGCCGAACGCGGCTTTGCGATCACACCGATGGTGCATCAGAAGTGGACCGCGCAGGCTGACGTGCTGCAACCGCAGCCCGGCTTTGCCGACCACTTCCTGCCGCGCGGCCGTGCGCCGCACATCGGCGAACATTTCGTGCTGCAAGGCGCGGCATCGACGCTCAAGCGCATTGCGGCAACCAGCGGGCGCGACTTCTACGAAGGCGAGACCGCCCACAAGCTGGTGGCACACGCGCAAGCGCACGACGCGGCCCTGACGCTGAAAGATCTGAGCGACTACACCCCAGAGTGGGTCACGCCGATCAGCCAGGCGTACCGCGGCCATACGCTGCATCAGATTCCGCCCAACGGCCAGGGCATCGCGGCGCTGATTGCGCTGGGCATCCTGCAGAACTTCGATCTGGCGGCGCGTCCGATCGATCATCCTGAGACGCAGCATCTGCTGATCGAAGCGATGAAGCTGGCGTTTGCCGACGTCTATGCGCACGTGGCCGACGAGCGCCACATGCGGGTCGCCCCCGAAGAGATGCTGCGGGCCGACTACCTGGCCGAGCGCGCGCGACTGATCGATCCGCGACACGCGCAGACTTTCGCGACCGGTCACGCGCCGCAAGGCGGCACGGTCTATCTGACCGCCGCCGACCGCAACGGCATGATGGTCAGCTTCATCCAATCGAACTACATGGGATTCGGATCCGGCGTCGTGGTGCCGGGCACGGGCGTCAGCCTGCAGAACCGTGGCCATTGCTTCAGCGCCGATCCCGAACACGCCAACGTGGTCGCGGGCGGCAAGCGGCCGTTCCACACGATCATTCCGGGCTTTCTGATGCGTGATGGCGCGCCGGTGATGAGCTTTGGCGTCATGGGCGGCAACATGCAGCCGCAGGGCCAGATGCAGGCGCTGGTGCGCATGCTGGACTACCGCCAGCAGCCGCAGGCCGCGTGCGATGCGCCGCGCTGGAAGTGGAACCAGGGCCTGGAGGTGGACCTGGAGCCGACGGTGTCCCCTGCCCTTGCGCAGGGGCTGCGCGAGCGCGGCCATGTGCTGCAGGGCATGGACGATCCGTACATGGACTTTGGATCGGGGCAATTCATCTGGCGGCTGGGCGACCCGGCCGTGGACGGTTACGTCAGCGCCAGCGATAGCCGCAGAGATGGACTCGCCGCCGGCTTTTGATTGCGTTAAGGTTAGTGTCCTGAAACAGACCTACCCTTATTCAGCGGAGTCCATTGCATGGCAACGATCGGTACCAAGAGCTACGACGCAGCCGTAGCCCAGAAAGTCGCTTTCCTCGGATTGGGCGTGATGGGCTTGCCCATGGCCGGTCACCTGGCCCGCGCCGGACATGACGTCACGGTCTACAACCGGACCCCCGCCAAGGCGCAGGCCTGGGTCGCCGAGTTTGGCGGCCATAGCGCGGCCACCCCGCGCGAAGCCGTTGCCGGCGCGCAGATCGTCTTTGCCTGCGTGGGCAATGACGACGACCTGCGCAGCGTCGTGCTGGGTCCTGACGGCGCGTTCGCCGGCATGGCGCCGGGCGCCGTGTTCGTCGACCACACCACGGCTTCCGCCGACGTGGCGCGCGAACTGCACGCGAAAGCCAAGGAGCTGGGCCTGAACTTCGTGGACGCCCCCGTCTCGGGCGGTCAGGCAGGCGCCGTCAACGGCGTGCTGACAGTCATGTGCGGCGGCGAGCAGGCGGTGTTTGACGCCATCCAGCCCGTCGCGCAGTGCTTTGGCCGCGCGGTCACGCTGGTCGGCCCCCCGGGCGCCGGCCAGCTTGCCAAGATGGTCAACCAGATCTGCATCGCCGGCATCGTGCAGGGCCTGTCGGAAGCGATCGCATTCGGCCAGGCGGCCGAGCTGGACATGAAGCAGGTGCTGGACGTGATCAGCAAGGGCGCGGCGCAGAGCTGGCAGATGGAGAACCGCGGCGGCACCATGGTCGACGACAAGTTCGACTTCGGTTTCGCGGTGGACTGGATGCGCAAGGATCTGGGCCTGGTGCTGGCGGAGGCGCGCAACAACGGCGCGCGCCTGCCGTTGACCGCGCTGGTGGATCAGTTCTACGGCGACGTCCAGAAACTGGGCGGCGGACGCTGGGACACGTCCAGCCTCATCAAGCGTCTGCGCGACTAAGCGTGCCGTCCTGGCCCAATGCAAAAGGCGAGCCTTCCGGCTCGCCTTTTTGCTTGATACGGCAGCGCCGCCGGGTCAGGCGGCGAGCGAGGCTTCGCTGGCAGCCGGCAGCAGCGCGTCGATGCGTTGCTTGGCCAGGGCCAGTCCTTCCAGCGCGGCCACTTCGCCCATGGCCATGCCTTCCGCGGCGATGAAAGTCACTTCGGTCATTCCCAGGAACGCCAGCATCTGGCGCAGGTAAGGCGTCATCGTGTCGGACGGCGTGCCTTCCGCCTTGCCACCACGCGCGGTCAGCACGACCACCTGTTTACCCTTGACGAGCCCCTCGGGCACGCCTTCCGACGTATAACGGAACGTGACGCCGGCGCGCGCCAGGTGATCCAGGTAGGACTTGAACTGCGCCGGCAGGTTGAAGTTGTACACGGGCACGGCGAAGACGATGCGATCGGCTTCCATCACTTCGGCGACTAGCGAGTCGCTCAGTTCGACCAGACGCTGTTGCTCGACCGAGCGCGATTCAGCGGGCGTGAACAGGGCGCCAGCGGTGTTGCCGTCGAAATAAGGAATCGGTTGCGCGCCGATGTCGCGAACCTTGATGGCCGAGGCCGGGTTCGACGCCTTGATGCGGGCGATCAGGTGATCGGCCAATTGCTTGCTGTTGGAACGTTCGCCGAGAATCGAGGAAAGGATGACCAGGGTTTTCATTGCAGATATCTCCAGTGGGCCCGCCCGGGGTGGACGGTCTGGATCTGTCAGCGCCGCACCCGTCAGGATGATCGGGCGGGGCCTTGCCGCTTGGGCGGCGTTGGCAGATCCGTTGTGCATGGCGACACTGTAGTAGGACCGATTGAATACATAAATACGGGTATGATGAACTGTTCGTTCCAAGCATAGAACAATCATGCAAGATCTCAATGACCTCTACTACTTCTCGCAAGTCGTCGAGCAAGGAGGCTTCAGCGCCGCAGCGCGCGCGCTGGACATTCCGAAATCCCGTCTATCCCGCCGTATCTCCCACCTGGAAGAAAGCCTGGGGGTGCGTCTTTTGCAGCGCACCACCCGCCGGCTTCGGCTGACGTCCGCCGGCGAGCGCTATCTGCATTACTGCCGGGAGATGGCCGCATCGGCGCGCGCGGCGGACGACGCGATGCGGCAGTTGCAGGCGGAGCCGACCGGGCCGGTGATCGTGAGCTGCCCCGTGTCGATCGCGCAGGACGTGCTGGCCCCGCTGCTGCCGGAATTCCTGGATGCATGGCCCGCGATCTCGGTGCAATTGCTGGTGACCAACCGGCGGGTGGACCTGATCCGCGAAGGCGTGGACCTGGCGCTGCGGGTGCGCACGAAGCTCGACACGGACGCCGAATTGGTTGTCCGGCACCTGGGCACGGCGCGCGGCACGCTGGTGGCCAGTCCGGGATATCTGCAGCGCCACGGCGCGCCGGATACGCCGCAGGACCTGGCGTCGCACGTGACGCTGAGTTTCAGCGATCCGCAGAACGAAGTGCGGTGGCCGCTGCGCAATGACAAGGGCGAGGAGGTGCAGATCGAACTGAAGCCGCAACTGTCGTGCAACGACTTCATCGTGCTGACGGAAGCGGCCGTGCGGGGACGCGGCATCGCGTTGCTGCCGTCGATCGCCACGCAGGAGGAACTGCGCCGCGGGCAGCTGGTGCCGGTGCTGCCGCAATGGCAATCGCCCGAGGGCATCGTGCACTGCATCTATCCGTCACGGCGGGGCATGATGCCCGCCGTGCGGACGCTGCTGGATTTCCTGTCGCAGCGCCTGCCCTCGATGTACGAGCGGCTGGAGAAAGCCGTGACGCCCGCGCCTCAGTAGCCGCGCGAGCGCTCCACGACGCCGGTGATGGATTCGCCGCGCATCAGTTGCGCGACCTTACCCGCGATCTGTTCGATGCTTTCGTCGCGCAGCGTGCGCGCGGCGATATGTGGCGTGACATGGACGCGCGGGTCGTGCCAGAACGGGTGGTCTTTCGGCAGCGGTTCGGTGCGGAAGACGTCGAGCGTGGCACCCGCGATTTCGCCCTCTTCGAGCATCTGCACCAGATCGTCTTCGACCAGATGCTCGCCGCGTCCCACGTTGACCAGATGCGCGTCAGGCAGCAGCTGCGACAGCGTTTCGCGGTTGAGGATGCCTTGCGTGTCGGGCGTCAGCGGCAGCACGTTGACCAGAAAACGCGTGCGGCCCAAGAAGGCCGGCAAGGCGGCCTCGCCAGCGAAGGATTCAACACCCGGGATCTCGCGCGGCGAGCGCGACCAGCCGGCCACGGGATAGCCGAATTCGGCCAGGGTTTGCGCAACGCGCGCACCGACCTGCCCCAACCCGAGAACGCCCACGGGCCAGTCCGCCTGCCGGGTGCCCTCGCGGGTGTCCCAATGCTGGCGTGCCTGCGCCTGGTCGAAGGCTTCGAAATCGCGCGAGACGCGCAGCAGCGCATACAGCGCGTATTCGGCCATCTGCACGGCCATGCCGGCGTCTTCGAGACGCACGATGCGAACGTGGGCCGGGATCTCCGGCATCTTGAGCAAGGCATCGACGCCCGCGCCCAGATTGAAGAGGGTTTGCAAACCGGTTTCGTGCTGGAAGAGCTGGGCCGGCGGACGCCAGACCAGCGCGACCTCGGCACCAGACGGCGGGCCGTCGGGATTCCAAACCGAAATACGGCAACCGGGCATGGCGGCCTCGAGGCGAGGCACCCAGGCGTCAGGATCGTGATGGGGACAAGCAAAGAGAATGTGCATGGTGGCAGTGCGCGGGCGATGAAAACCCCAAGCATGAGGGATGCCGCCGTACAAATCAAACGGCCCGGCAAAAGCCGGGCCGCGTGTGCCAGAAGCAAGCCGAGGGATCAGGCCGTCTGCGGCAGCTGAGGCTTGTTCTTGCCCTTGTTGCGACGCAGGAAGGCCCATACCTGCAGCGCGATCAGCAAGGCGCTGGCGCCGATGAACCATGCGCTGATCGGACGTTCGACGAACACCGCCAGGTCACCGCGCGACAGCAGCAGCGCGCGGCGGAAATTCTCTTCGACCATGGGGCCGAGCACGAAGCCCAGAAGGATGGGCGCCACCGAGAACTCCAGCGTCATCAGGACCGCGCCAATCACGCCGAATGCCAGCACTTCCCAGATCTGGAAGAGACTGTTCTGCGTGCTGTACACGCCCACCGCGATGAAGAACAACGCCGAGGGAAAGAGGTAGCGGTACGGCACCTGCAGCAGCTTGACCCACACGCCGATGAGCGGCACGTTCAGCACCATGAGCAGCACGTTGCCGACCCAGAAGCTGGCGATGAGGCCCCAGAAGATGTCCGGATGCTCGGTGATGAGCTGCGGGCCGGGCTGGATGCCCTGGATCAGCAGCGCGCCCAGGATCAGCGCCATCACGGCGTCGCCCGGAATGCCCAGGCTCATCGTCGGGATGAAGTCGACCTGCGTCTTCGAATGCGACGATGCTTCGGGCGATGCCACGCCGGCGATCATGCCGGTGCCGAACTTCTCGGGCGTCTTGGAGACCTTGCGTTCCAGCGCGTAGGCGACGAAGGTGGTGATGGTCGGGCCGGTGCCGGGCATGGCGCCGAACAGCGTGCCGACGGCCGTGCCGCGCACCATGGGCCAGAAGGCGGTCTTCAGCTCCTGCTTGCTGGGCCGCATGTCGCGCAGTCGCAGCTTGGCGCCGCTGCCGATGATGGTCATGCGGTTCACGCTCATCAGGAAGTCGGCAACGCCGAACAGCCCCATCGAGATCGCGACCAGTTCAAGGCCGTCGGACAGGTCGAGCAGGCCGAACGAAAACCGGATCGTGCCGGTGTTCACGTCGGTGCCGACCACGCCGCACATCAGGCCGAACAGCGTCATCGCCACGCCTTTAAGCGGCGAGCCACGCGACATGGTGGCGCCCGCCAAGAGGCCCAGCAGCATGATCGAGAAGATCTCGGTCGGGCCGAACTTGAACGCGACTTCCACCAGCAGCGGCGAGGCAAAGATCATGACGATGATGCCGACCGATGCCGCGAAGAACGAGCAGATCATCGTGATGCCGAGCGCTGTCCCGCCCTTGCCCTGCTTGGTCAATGGATAACCGTCAAGACACGTGACCGCGTGCGGCGGGTGCGAAGGCAGGTTGAGCAGGATGGCGCCGATGGCGCCGCCGTACTGCGAGCCATAGAAAATGCCGGCCAGCATCAGGATGGCGGGCACGGGCTGCATGACGTAGGTGAGCGGCAGGAGGATGGAGATCGCGGACAGCGCGCCCATGCCGGGCAGCACACCGATGAGGTTGCCCACCAGCACGCCGAAGAACGACCACATCAGGTTGTGCCATTGGAACGCGACGCCGAAGCCGTACCAAAGGTCTACCAAAGCTTGAGAAATCATGGCGCATCAACCCCAGCGGAACAGCGGAAGCTGCAGTTGCAGCGCCCACCAGAAAACGACGACCGCGATCGCGGACATGGCGATCGACAGCAGGATGGCCTGTTTGATCGTGTTCTTGCGGTCGCCCAACGCCGAGATGAAAACGATGGCGAACGTGGCGGGCAGCAGGCCGCCGTAATGGCCCAGCAGCAGAAAAGCCAGGATGCCGAGCAGGATGCAGACGCTGCCGCGGATATCCGGCATGCCGGTGGGATGGCCTTCAGCGGGCGCCGGGGCCGCGGGTTCGGCCGAGCGCGCCGACATCGCGATCAGCAGGCCGGTGAGCGCCAGCAGGCCGCCGAGCGCCGCGGGGAAGAATCCCGGACCCATGTGGCTGAGCGAGCCGATGTGGTAGTCGGTGCCGCCATAGATCGCGGCCATGCCGATAAGGACCATCAGCGCGCCGCCGTAATAGTCCTTTCTGTTGATTGTCTTTTTCACTTCCGTCCTCCTTCCTTGTGCCGGACAGCGCCGGCCTTTCATGCGCTGCACGAAGCGGACAGCGCCCGGCCCCTGACGACAGGCCGGATCGCAGATTACGGAAGGAAGCTGCTAATCCGCTTTCTATGCGCTGTCGCATTCCTGAATCCGGGGGTTATCCCTGATCGGCATGCGCGAAGCCGCGAAAAAAGCGGGTAGTGGGGAAGCGGACCTTGATGGATTGAGCGTCGAGGAAGGCGCTGGGGAGCGCCGCCTTATTGATCGCCCGGTTATTGATCGCCCGGTTATTGATCGCCCTTGAGCTGGACCTCGGCGGGCCGCGGATACTGCGATACGGTGGGCGCCAGCGGCAGCCACAGCACCGACGCGAGGCCGACGCCGCCCTGGTCGTTGGGCTCGCCATCGCGCAGTTCGATGTCACCCTCGTTGCGCCGGGCGTAGGCGCGCGCGATGCCCAGGCCCAGGCCGGAACCGGAGGAGGTCACCGGCTTGTCCGTACCCACGCGCTCGAACCGTGTGAAGGCGCGCGTGCGCATGACCGGATCCAGGCCCGGCCCATTGTCGGACACGGCGACCTCGACCCTGTTGTCGGCACGGCAGACGGAAACCGTGATTTGCGCGCCGACCGGCGCGTAATGGATCGCGTTGTGCACGAGATTGGACAAGGCCTCGTGCAGCTCGGCCTCGTTGCCGGACACCGGCACCGGCGTGTCCTGGCCGTCTTCGGCATCGGCCTGCACCCAGCCCAGATCCTGCTGTTTTTCGTGCGCGAGCGGCAGGTACTGCAGGACGACTTCGCGCGAGACCGCGTTCATGTCGAGCAACTGGCGCGGGGTCTGGCCGGCCTGGTTTGCGTGCGCCAGCGACAAAAGCTGTTCGGTCAGCCGGCGCGTGCGCCCGAGCTGGTCGACGATGGCGCGAAGTCCCTCGCGCACGCGCGCGGGATCGCGTTCGCGCAGCGTGTATTGCGCCTGCGTCAGCATGATGGCGAGCGGCGTGCGCAATTGATGCGAGGCGTCGGCAAGAAAGTTCGATTGCTCGTCCAGCACCCGCCGGTAGCGGGCGATGTGGTGATTGACGGCTTCGACGAGCGGAGCGACTTCGCTGGGCACGCGCGAGGCGTCCAGCGGCGTCAGGTCGTCCGGCCGGCGTCCGCGGATGTCGGCCTGCAGCCGGCGCAGCGGCTTCAAGGCCCACGACACGCCCCACCAGACCAGCAGCACGACCAGCGCCAGCATGCGTGAATCGCGCAGGATCTCCTGGCGCCGCGCATTGTTCTCGGCCTCGATGCGCTTGCCGGTGCTTTCGGCCACGACCACCAGCACCTGGCGATGCTGGCCCTGGTAATAGAGATCGCGCACCACGGAAACGACCCGCACGGGATCGTTGCGGTACACGCTGTCGTAGAAGATGGGTTGGCCGTTGGACCGGGGCCAGGACGGCGGGCGCGGCATCTCCGGCATGCCCAGCAGCGTCTTGCCCTGCGTCTGGGGCACGGGCGCCCCGTCGGGCAAGGGCGGATCGATTTCCTCGATGCGGAAATACTTGCGCAGGCCGGCCCGAGATTCGAGCATGACCTGCGCGTAGAGCGGCGTGGCAACCTGCAGGTTGCCGTCCGGCGTGAATTCCAGGCTGCTTTCAAGCACCCGCGCGGGTTCCACCAGCGCGCTGTCGTAGGCTTCGTTGGTGATCTCGGCCAGGGTGCGGTAGTCGTTCAGGCTGTCGATGACCAGCAGCACCACCACGCCGGGCAGCAGCAGGATGATGAGAAGCGCGCGGATGCCGACGCGCGGCAGTCCGGGAATCCGCAGGCTCACTTAGGGTTCCGCGGACTCGCTGGCGACGCTTTCCAGCATGTAGCCCAGCCCGCGCACGGTCACGATGCGCACGTCGCTGCCGGCCAGCTTCTTGCGCAGGCGGTGCAGTACGACCTCGATGGCGTCCGGATTGGCTTCGCTGTCGTGCGTGAAGACCTTGCCGAACAATTGCGACTTGTCCACCGGGTAGCCGCTGCGCGTCAGCAGCGCCGCCAGGGCGGCGTGTTCGCGCGGCGTCAGGAACAGCAGCGATCCGTCCAGCGTGAACGCACGGCTTTCGCTGTCGTAGGACAGCGAGCCGCACTGCAGGCGCGGATGCTGGCGGCCGCGGCTGCGGCGCACGAGCGCGGTCAAGCGCGCTTCGAGTTCTTCAAGGGCGAAGGGCTTGGTCAGGAAGTCGTCGGCGCCGAGATTCAGGCCGCGCACACGGTCCTGAAGTGCACCTTGCGCGGTCAGGAGCAGGACGGGCGTGCGGTCGTCACGGTTGCGCATTTCCCGGAGGACGACCAGACCATGCTTGTCGGGCAGGCGCAAGTCCATGACGATGGCATCGTATTCGGTGCCCGCCATGAAGGCTTCGGCCGTGCGCGCGTCCGCCGCGTGATCGGGCACAAACCCGCTCTGGGCGAGCGCGCGCATCAGCCAGGACGCCATGTCCCGTTCGTCTTCAACCAACAATATGCGCATGACCGTCCGTTCCTTCGGGCAAATTCTCTGCAGCCCGCTGACCATGCACCCGTTGGCGCAGGTAGCGGGTTTCGTGATGGCGCCGAAAGAGGATAGCCGACAACTCGTTCAACGCCTGGGTATAGACGTCTCGCTTGAACTCGATGACGGCATCCAGCGGAACCCAGTACTGGCTCCAGCGCCAGGCGTCGAATTCCGGATGCTGCGTCGCGCGCAAGCAAACATCACTGTCACGTCCCACCAGGCGCAACAAGAACCAAATCTGTTTTTGTCCTTTATAGTGGCCACGCCACTCACGCCGGACAAAGTGATCGGGCACGTTATAACGTAACCAATCGCGTGTACGCCCCAAAATACGGACATGCTCGGGCTTCAGGCCCACCTCTTCATGGAGTTCGCGATACATGGCCTGCACCGGGCTTTCGCCATACTTGATGCCGCCCTGGGGGAACTGCCACGCATGTTCCCTGATACGCTTGCCCCAAAAGACCTCGTTTCTAGTGTTGACGAGAATGATGCCGACATTGGGGCGGTAGCCTTCGCGGTCAAGCATGGGCCACCCCCACCGAATTCAATACAATTACGGTCGATTATACGTATCTGCTGCCACCTTTAAACATGCGCGCATCCAACTACCACATCAACACCCTCAAAGAAGCCCCGTCCGAAGCGGAAGTCGCCAGCCACCAGCTGATGACCCGCGCCGGCATGATCCGCAAGCTCGCGGGCGGCATCTACACCTACATGCCGCTGGGCCTGAAGGTCATCCGCAAGGTCGAGGCGATCATCCGCGAAGAAATGAACGCGGCGGGCGCCATCGAGCTGCTGATGCCCGTGGTGCAGCCGGCCGAACTCTGGCAGGAATCCGGCCGCTGGGAGCAGTACGGCGCCGAACTGCTGCGCATCAAGGATCGGCACCAGCGCGATTTCGTGCTGCAGCCGACGTCCGAGGAAGTCATCACGGACATCGCGCGCAATGAAATCCACAGCTACCGCCAGCTGCCGCTGAACTTCTATCACATTCAGACCAAGTTCCGTGACGAGCGCCGTCCGCGCTTCGGCCTGATGCGCGGCCGCGAGTTCACGATGAAGGACGCGTATTCCTTCGATCGTGACGAAGCCGGCGCCCAGAAGAGCTACGACACCATGTTCGCCGCCTACATGCGCATCTTCGGCCGTCTGGGCCTGGAGTTCCGCGCGGTGGCGGCCGATACGGGTTCCATCGGCGGCACGCGCAGCCATGAGTTCCAGGTGATCGCCGACACGGGCGAAGACCTGCTGGTCTACAACGCGGACTCGGACTACGCCGCCAACATCGAGCTGGCCGAGGCGCCCAGCCTGTACGCCACCCGTGCCGCTGCCGCCCAGACGATGCAAGACGTCGCGACGCCGGGCGCCGCCAAGTGCGAGGACGTGGCCAAGCTGCTGGACATTCCGCTGGAACGCACGATCAAGTCGATCGTCCTGGCCACCGACGGCGAAAAGGGCAAGGTCGACATCTGGCTGCTGCTGCTGCGCGGCGACCACGAACTGAATGAAATCAAGGCGGGCAAGCTGCCGGGCCTGTCGGGCTTCCGCTTTGCCACCGAAACCGAGATCGTCGAATACTTTGGCTGCAAGCCCGGCTACCTGGGCCCGGTCAAGACGGTCAAGCCGGTCCACGTCATCGCCGACCGCACCGTGGCCAACATGGCCGATTTCGTGTGCGGCGCCAACCGCGAAGATTTCCACACCCAGGGCGTGAACTGGGGCCGCGACCTGCCCGAGCCCGAACTCGTGGCCGACCTGCGCAACGTGGTCGCCGGCGACCCCTCGCCCGACGGCAAGGGCACGCTGTCGATCCAGCGCGGCATCGAAGTGGGCCACGTCTTCTACCTGGGCAAGAAGTACTCCGAAGCCCTGAAGGCCACCTTCCTGGACGAAACCGGCAAGCCTGCCGTCCTGGAAATGGGTTGCTACGGGATCGGCGTGACCCGCATCGTGGGCGCCGCCATCGAGCAGAACCACGACGCGCGCGGCATCATCTGGCCCCGAGCGCTCGCGCCGTTCGAGGTCGTGATCTGCCCGGTGGGCTGGGGCAAAAGTGAAACGGTGCGTGACACCGCGCAAAAGCTCTATGAATCCCTGCTGGCGCGCGGCGTTGATGTCGTGCTGGACGACCGCGATGCCCGCCCCGGCGTCATGTTTGCCGAGTGGGAACTGATCGGTGCGCCGCTGCGTGTAACAGTTGGAGAACGCGGCCTGAACGATGGTGTGGTGGAATTGCAGGCCCGCCGGGAAACCGAAGCGGCCAAGATTCCGGTAGAGTCCGCGCTTGAAGCCGTGCTGACCAAGCTCGACACGCTCTAACCTTGTAGCCACTACGGACTTTCCGCGTCCCGACCCGCATATCATCTGTTGAGTACCGTGACCGACCCGAAGTCCGCCGAATCCACCCTGCAAGTCCGCGTCTACTACGAAGACACGGATGCCGGCGGGGTGGTTTTCTACGCCAACTACTTGAAATTCCTGGAGCGGGCCCGCACCGAATGGCTGCGGGACCTTGGCGTCAACCAGTCCGGACTGGCCGCCAGCGAGCAACGGCTGTTCGTTGTTCGCGCCCTGGACATGTCCTACCGCAAACCGGCCAGACTGGACGATTTGCTTACCATACGCAGCCGAGTCACCAAACTGGGCCGCGCTTCGATACACTTCGCGCAGCGCGCGGAGCGCAACGGGGAACTGCTTGCCGAAGGCAACATCCAAGTCTGTTGCGTCGATGCCGTTCACATGCGGCCGGCGGAGTTGCCGGCTGACATTCGCGCAAAACTGGAATTCATTCAGGAATAACCATGCAAGTCACCAACGACATGTCGTTGCTTTCGCTGATTTCGCACGCCAGCGTGCCGGTCCAGCTCATCATGCTGATGCTGTTGGGCATCTCGATCATGTCCTGGACCTACATCTTCGCCAAGCGCATGGCCATCAAGCGGGCCCATGACCAGACGCGCCGCTTTGAAGACGACTTCTGGTCGGGCGGCGACCTGTCGATGCTGCAGCAGGCCGTGGCCTCGCGCCGCGACGAGCAAGGCGCCCTCGCCCGCATCTTCGATGCCGGCATGACCGAATTCCTGAAGGCCCGCCGCGGCAACGCCAGCGGCGACGCCACGGCCGTGCTGGACGGCCCGCGCCGCGCCATGCGCGCCGCCTACCAGCGTGAAATGGACTCGCTGGAATCCCACCTCAACTTCCTGGCGTCCGCCGGTTCGGTGTCCCCGTACATCGGCCTGTTGGGCACGGTCTGGGGCATCATGCACGCCTTCATCGGCCTGTCGAACATGCAGCAGGCCACGCTGGCCTCGGTGGCCCCCGGCATTGCCGAGGCGCTGATCGCCACCGCGATCGGCCTGTTCGCCGCCATCCCGGCCGTGGTTGCCTACAACCGCTTCACGAATGACATCGACCGCATCTCGATCCGCTTCGACAGCTTCGTCGATGAATTCCTGAACATTCTGCAACGGCAGGTGCGCTAATGCCCTCGGTAAGCTCGCGCGGCAGGTCCGGCCGCCGCATGAAGGCCGACATCAACGTGGTGCCGTACATCGACGTGATGCTGGTGCTGCTGGTCATCTTCATGGTGACCGCGCCCCTGATCACGCCCGGACTGATCCAGTTGCCGTCGGTGGGCGCCGCCTCCGACGTGCCGGTCAAGCCCCTGGAAGTCCAGATTTCGGAAGACGGCAAGATCGCGCTGCGCATGCGTGAAGCCGGCGCCACCATGCAGGACATCGCGCGCCCCGAACTGGTCGCGCAGGTGCGTTCGCGCATTACCGCGGAAACGCCGGTGGTGATCGCCGCCGACGGCAAGGTGCCCTACGAGACGGTCGTGAAGGTCATGGACGAGCTGCGCACCAACGGCATCACCCGCCTGGGCCTGCTGGTGGACCAGTCCGGCGCCGCCTCCCAGCCCGTCCCCGCCAAGAAACGCTAACGCGCCGCCCTCCGCCGGCCTGGCCGGCATGCACCGCACATGACGCCACCCATAATTCGACACCGCAGCGGCCCGCCGGCCACCCCGCCCAACAACGACAACCGGAATTCGCTGATTCTGGCTGTGGCGGTGCACCTGCTGCTGCTGGTTGCCCTGATCTTTGGCGTGAACTGGCATACCGAGAACCCTGGCCCCGTCCAGGTGCAGCTCTGGGCAGACGGCAATTCGCCCGTCTCGCCGCCGCCCACGCCCCAGCCCGAACCGCCCAAGCCGCAACCGAAGCCCCAGCCCGAGCCGGAGCCGGAAAAGACGCCTGAGCCGCCTCCTCCGCCGCCCCCGCCGCCGCCTCCCGAGCCCGAACCGCAGGTTCAGGCCAAGACCGAGGAAGTCGATCCCGAGATCGCCATCCAGGAAGCCAAGAAAAAGCGCGAGCAGGAAGAGAAAGCGCGCGAAGCCGCCGAGGCCGCCAAGGAAAAGGCGCGTCTCGAGGAAGAGCGCAAGCAGGCCGAACTGAAGGAAAAGAAGCGCCTGGAACAGGAACGCCAGGCCGCCGAAAAGGCGGCTGCCGAAAAGGCCGCGGCTGAAAAGGCTGCCGCCCAGAAGGCGGCTGCGGAGAAAGCTGCCGCCGAGAAGGCCGCCGCTGAAAAGGCCGCAGCCGAGAAGGCCGCTGCTGAAAAGGCGACTGCCGAGAAGAAGGCCAAGGAAGAAGCCGCCAAGAAGGCGGCTGCTGAAAAGGCTGCCGCGGAAAAGGCCGCTGCCGAAAAGGCTGCGGCTGAGAAAGCGGCGGCCGAAAAGGCGGCTGCCGAGAAGGCTGCCGCCGCCAAAAAGGCCGCCGCCGACAAGGCGCTGAAGGACGCGTTCCGCAACGACGCCCTGGGCGCCGCCGGCATTCCGGGCGGCACCGCCGACCGCAATCAGGCGGGCGGCGGACGCGACAGCGGCTACGGCGCCAAGGTCCGCGCCTGCGTGCAACCCGGGGTGGCGTATCCGCCCCCGCCCCGCAGCGGCTCGGGAAATCCGACCGCCCAATACCGGGTACAGTTAGGTTCTGACGGGAAGGTGAATGGCGTTACGTTGACCAGTTCTTCTGGCAACTCCGGCTTCGACCGCGCGGTCGAGACAGGCATCCGCCGTTGCAACCCGTTCCCGAAGCCCTCGACGGGCCGCTACGAACCCATTATTGACGTTGTCTACAGAATGTATGACTGACAGGAGATTGACGAACATGACTCCCGCTTATAGTCGACGAGTACCCACTCTCGCGCTCTGGAGAGCGTATGGAATCGGACTGCTGATGGTGGCGCTTGCCTGCCTGATGGCCATGAAGCCCGCCCACGCACAATTGCGTGTCGATATCTCCGGCACCGGCGCCACGCAATACCCCGTGGCTATCGCCGACTTCGCCGTTGACGATACCCACGGCCGCGCGCTGGCCGAAGTCATCCGCGCCGACCTTACCCGCACCGGCCAGTTCCGCCTGATCAACGCGGCCGGCTCCGGCCTGAACGTCGATTCCCCGATCGCCCACGACGACTGGCGCGGCAAGGGCGCCGATTTCATCGCCTACGGCAGCATTACCCGCGGCGCCGATGGCCGCTACGACGTGCGCTATCGCCTGGCCGACACGGTCAAGAAGTCGCAGCTGGACGGCGTGGCCTTCTCGGGCACCGAACAGGAACTGCGCCGCGTGGCCCACCAGATCGCCGACCGCATCTACGAAAAGATCACCGGCGTTCGCGGCGTGTTCTCGACCCGTATCGCTTACGTGCTGAAGAAGGGTTCCACGTACGAACTGCAGGTGGCTGACGCCGACGGCCAGAATCCGCAGGTTGCCCTGCGCTCGCGCGAGCCGATCATTTCGCCGTCCTGGTCGCCCGATGGCGCCAAGCTCGCCTACGTGAGCTTCGAGTCCGGCAAACCCGTCGTCTACGTGCACACGCTGGCCACCAGCGCCCGCGCACCGGTCGCCAACTTCAAGGGCAACAACAGCGCCCCCGGTTGGTCGCCTGATGGCAGCAAGCTGGCTGTCGCCCTGACGCGTGACGGTTTGTCGCAAATTTACGTCGTTAATGCGGCCGATGGCTCGAATCCGAGCCGAGTTACGCGTTCTCCCGGGATTGACACCGAGCCGAGCTTTACGCCCGACGGCGCTTCCATTATCTTTACGAGTGACCGCAGCGGCGGGCCGCAAATCTATCAGACCGGCTCGACAGGCGGCGAAGCACGCCGTCTCACGTTTAATGGTGGTTACAACATCTCACCCCGAATTTCCCCCGATGGATCGACGCTGCTGTACGTTGCAAGACGAGACGGCGCGTTTCGAATCGCATCTCTGAACTTGTCCACTGGTGCCGAAGCCTTGCTGACTGATGGTCGTGACGATCAGTCGCCCAGCTTTGCGCCCAACGGAATGCAAGTGCTCTACGCCGCCATCCAGAATGGCCGTAGCGTGCTGGCAGGTGTGTCAAGCGATGGACGCGTGCGACAAACGCTTTCGGTACTGAACGGGGAAATACGTGAACCGACTTGGGGCCCATTCATTACCCGATAACACGTGTGACTCTCTTTGCAAAGGAACTATCATGAAGTCGCGCATTGCCAAAAGCCTAACCATCGCCGCTCTGGCTGCCGCCCTGGCAGCTTGCAGCTCCGTCCCTCTCGACGATAAAGCGGGTCAGGGTGGAGGCGCTGGCCAAGGATCTTCGGCCTCTGGCCAAATCCTTGATCCTTTCAACCCCCAAAGCATCCTGGCGCAACAGCGCTCGGTGTACTTTGATTTCGACAGCTACACCGTGTCGGACCAATACCGTGGCCTGGTCGAAACCCATGCCAAGTATCTGGCTTCGCACCAACAGCAAAAGATCAAGATCGAAGGCAACACCGACGAACGCGGCGGTGCTGAGTACAACCTGGCCCTCGGCCAGCGTCGTGCCGACGCCGTGCGTCGCATGATGACCCTGCTGGGCGTCAGCGACAACCAGATCGAAACCATCAGCTTCGGCAAGGAAAAGCCGCGCTCGACGGGTACGACTGAAGCCGACTTTGCTGAAAACCGCCGCGCCGATATCAACTATCTGCGCTAAGATTTTCGCTTAGTCTGGAGCCCTACCTCGCGTCGGGACGGCCAGCCGGCCGTCCCGACGTTTGTTTTTATACCCGGGAATATTCATGCGCGATTACGTTCTGTCCCTGCGTCCCCTGATTGTGGCCACTGGCCTGGCGCTTGCCGCCCTCACGGCCCCCGCTCACGCTTTTTCCGACGATGAAGCCCGCAAGGCCATCCTGGATTTGCGCCAGCAGGTGCAGCAGCAGAACGAGCAAAGCCAACGCGCCAAGCTGCAACTGGCCGACCAGATCCAGTCGTTGCAGCAGGAAATCGCCCAACTGCGCGACCAGCTTGAACTGGTATCGCGCCAGCAACCGAGCGCCAAGCCGGGCACCGCCCCGGGCAGCGCCAATCCGCCGGGAGCCTCCGCCGGCGATCCCCAGGAACAGACCGCCTATGACGGCGCGATGGACCTGTTCCGCAAGGGCCAATACAAGGAAGCGGCCGAATCGCTGGCCGCCTTCACCGCGCTTTATCCCAACAGCCAGCTCGCGCCCAGCGCCCAGTTCTACCAGGGCAGCAGCCGCTATGCGCTGAAGGACTTCAAGGGCACCATCGAGCAACTGAACGCCATGGTCCAGAAGTCGCCGGATAACGCCCGTGCGCCCGACGCGCTGCTGATCATCGCCGGCAGCCAGATCGAACTGAACAACCGCGCCGGCGCCAAGACCACCTTGCAGCGCATTGTTCGCGACTACCCGACCACGCCGGCCGCCACCACGGCCAAGAGCCGGCTGCAACTGCTGCAGTAATGCGGCACGCCGCAAGCGCGGCAGGCGCTTACCGCCACATTCTTCGCCGCCGGGCGGGGCTGATTGCCCTGCTGCTGGCGGCGATTCTGTTTGCACTGCTGATCGACTTCACCGTGGGCCCGTCCGGCCTGCCCTGGCGCGCGCTCTGGCAGACGCTGGCCGCGCCCGGCGACGCCGATCCGACCTATCGCGTGATCGTCTGGGACATCCGCCTGCCGTCCGCGCTGATGGCCGCGCTGGTGGGCATGGCGCTCGGCTTGGCCGGCGCCGAGATGCAGACCATTCTGAACAACCCGCTCGCCAGCCCGTTCACCCTGGGCGTGTCGTCGGCGGCCGCCTTTGGGGCGTCGCTGGCGATCGTGCTTCAGTTCGGATTGCCCGGCATTCCGGCCGGCTGGCTGATCGCCGCCAACGCTTTCCTGTTTGCCCTGCTGGCCGCGCTGCTGCTCGATGCCGTGGCCCGTTGGGGCGGCATGAACACCTCTGGCGTCGTGCTGTTCGGCATCGCCATGGTGTTCACCTTCAATGCGCTGGTGTCGCTGGTGCAGTTCACGGCCAGCGCCGAAGCCTTGCAGAACCTGGTGTTCTGGACGATGGGCAGCCTCGCGCGTTCAAGCTGGACGACCGTGGGCGTGCTGGCGCTGGCGTTTGCGGTGGCGCTGCCGCTGGCCATGCGGCAATCGTGGAAGCTGACCGCGTTGCGGCTGGGCGAGGATCGCGCCGCGAGCTTCGGTGTGGACGTGCGCCGCGTGCGCGTGTCGGCGTTGGCGCGCGTGAGCCTGCTGTCCGCGCTGGCCGTGGCATTCGTGGGAACCATCGGTTTCATCGGGCTGGTCGCGCCGCACATTGCGCGGCGGCTGTTCGGCGAAGACCACCGCTTTTATCTGCCGGGCAGCGCGCTGGTGGGCGCCGTGATCCTGTCGATGGCGTCCATTGCGTCCAAGAATCTGATGCCCGGCGTGGTGGTGCCCGTGGGGATCGTGACCGCGTTGGTCGGCATCCCCTTCTTCGTGTCCGTCGTGCTGCGCCGCCAATTGCCATGACAACACCGGCACACACGACCCAATCTTCCGGACTGACGGTGCAAGCGCTGACGGTGGGCTACGGGCGCGAAGACGTCCTGCACGACCTGTCGATCCCCCCGCTGGCGGCGGGCAAGGTGACGGCGCTGCTGGGACCCAACGGCAGCGGCAAGTCGACGTTGCTCAAGGCCCTGGCGGGTCTGGTGCGGCCCCGGACGGGCAACGCGGCGCTGGACGGGCTGGACCTGACCCGGCTGGACCATGGCGAGCGCGCGCGCCACGTGGTGTATCTGCCGCAGAGCCTGCCCGCGGCGGTTCACCTGCGCGTGTTCGAATCGGTACTGGTCGCGGCGCGCGCCAGCGACGCCGCGGCGGGGCCCGTTGATCTGCAGGCCATCGACCAACTGCTGGCGCGGCTGGGTATTGCACATCTGGCGTTGCACTATCTGGACGCCCTTTCCGGCGGACAAAAGCAACTGGTGGGCCTGGCGCAGGCGTTGATCCGCCATCCGCGCGTGCTGCTGCTGGACGAGCCGCTATCGGCCCTCGATTTGAACTATCAGTTCCACGTCATGCGGCTGCTGCGGCAAGAAACGCGAGAGCATGGCCTGATCAGCCTGATCGTCTTGCACGACTTGAACGTGGCCCTGCAGCACGCGGATCAGGCAGTGATGATTCACGAGGGGCGTCTGCACGCCGCGGGAGCGCCGGCGGACGTCATCACGCCGGATTCGCTGGCCGCCGTTTATGGCGTGGAGGCGCGGGTGGAATCGTGCTCGCAGGGGCGGCGGCAGGTGCTGATCGACGGGCTTCAGGCGCACCCCGGCTGACCGGGGCGGGCCGCAGCGCAGTGCCGCAGCGCAGTGCCGCAGCGCAGGCCGGGGTCTCCGGCCCCGTGCTCGAATCCGAATCCCAGACCCAAAGATCAAACCGGGGCCTTCAGGCTCGCAGCGCCACGTCCGCAACCGGCGCGCCGGTCATGTCCGCCAGCTGAGCGGGCGTCAGGTTGAACACGGTGTGCGGGTGGCCGGCGGCGGCCCACAGGCTTTCGTAATTGAAGAGATCCGCATCCAGCAGCATCACGGGTTTGACCGCGTGGCCGATGGGGCAGACGCCGCCGATGGCGTAGCCGGTCATGTCGCGCACAAAACGCGCATCGGCCTTGGCCAGCGGGCCGACCTGCGCCGCGACCTTGGCTTCGTCCACGCGATTGGCGCCGCTGGCGATGACGAGCACCGGTGCGTCGTCGGTGGCGCGGCGAAAGATGATGGACTTGGCGATCTGGGCGACTTCGCACCCCAGGCCCGCAGCCGCTTCCGCCGAGGTCTTGCCCGACTGGGGCAGCACCACCACGGGTTTGTCGTGCCCCATGTCCACCAGCAGGCGCGCAACGCGCTGGGCGGATTCCGGCAAGGCGGCGATGGATTCTGGCGACATCGTTGAAAACTCCGTTCAAGAAAACAGGCGCGCGGGCGGACTCCCGCCGGCGCGCCGCAGACGAGTGTATCAGCGTCCGGCACGCCCGCTGCGACGCGATGCCGGGCTAGAATGCGTGCCTGGCTTCACCTCCCGATCCACATGCGTTCCGAACCCGTTCTGCCCCTGCAAACCGCGTCCATCGGCGGTTACGCCATGTCCTACACCGAGTACGGCAGCGGCACGCCGCTGGTGCTGGTGCATGGCTCGCTGTCCGACGCCCGCTACTGGAAGTCGCAAATGGCGCCGCTGGGGCGTTCTTTCCGGGTGCTGGCCGTGTGCCTGCGCCGGTATTGGCCGGAGACCTGGGACGGCGAAGGCGGTGGCTTTTCGGTCGAGCAGCATGCCAGCGACGTGCTGGAATTCATCGACACGGTGGCCGGCGGCCCGGCCCATCTGGTAGGCCATTCGCGCGGCGGGCGCGTCGCGCTGGAAGCCGCCCTGCGCCAGCCCGACTCGCTGCGCAGTCTTACTCTTGCGGACCCCGGCCTGTCGCTGCCGGGCTGCAAGGATGAACGCGGCGGCTTTCGCCAGCGCGCCCTGACGCTCATCCGGCAGGGCGACGTCGAAGAAGGGCTGGCCCTGTTCGTGGACACCGTGACCGGACCCGACACGTGGCAGCGCATGGTGCCGTGGTTCAAGGAGATGGTGCGCGACAACGTGGGCACGCTTTTCGCGCAAGTGGACGAGCAGCCCGACGCCTTGACGCCCGCGCAGATCGGCAGCCTGACCATGCCGGTGCTGCTGATCGGCGGCGCGCTCAGTCCGGCGCCCTATCCGGCCGTGCTGGATGCGCTGGCGCAGTGGCTGCCGCAAGCCCAGCGCCTGGATATCGTGGGCTCATCGCACGGCATGAACCTGGGCAATCCGCGCGCCTTCAATGGCGCCATTCAGGAATTCCTCGGCGGATAACGGACGCACCCTTCAGGGTTCGACCGACGGCGTGTGCTTCAGGCGGCGCAGCACAAAGGTGGAGCGGCTGTGCCGCACACCGCGCAGCTTGTACAGGCGCTTGCGCAGGAATTCCTCGTAGCCCTCCGTGCCCGCCACGGCGACCTTGATGAGGTAGTCGTATTCGCCCGTCACCAGGAACGCCTCGACCACTTCGGGCAGGCGGCTGATCTCTTCGCCAAAGCGCGCCAGCGTGTCGTCGTCGTGGTGCTCCAGCGTGACTTCGATCATTACCGTGTCCGGCAGCCCGAGCGCCTTCTGGTTCAGCAAGGCCGCATAGCCTTCGATTACGCCCGCCTCTTCCAAAGCCTTGACCCGGTTCCAGCACGGCGTCGGCGACAGGCCGACCATGTCGGCCAGCTTCAGATTGGTCAGCCGACCGTACGCGCGCAGCGCGCGGAGGATCTTGCGGTCGGTTTCATCGAGTTTGGGCAATGTGGGCATCGTGGGCGATATGTGAAGACAAAATCCCTGCAAGAGCGGATTCTACAGAAAGAAGATTCTTCAGATTGCCGCAAACAGGCGGGAATCAGGAAACCTATTTTGCGCGTGGGCACGTAGACTTTCCCCAAGGCGCGCACCTATCCCGCACGCCCCGATTCGGCGCTTCCGCTGCGGCACAACCCGGCGGGTGCGCCGGCAGTTCCCACGCAGCAAGCCCGCGCGCCGATCCGCGCGGCCGGAAATCATGCCCAACACAGCAGCACCCGCAAAACCCGGTCTCGGCCTGTCCGGCGCCGTCATGCTCTTCAGCGCTCCGGCGCTATTCGCTTCAAACATGGTCGCAGCCCGCTGGGCCCACGACGCCAACCTTCCCCCCGTTTTCCTCGCGTTCGGCCGCTGGCTGATTGCCCTTCTGATCCTCTTGCCGTTCGCCCTCCCCGCGCTGCGCACGCATCGCCGGGCGCTGTGGCGCGGCTTGCCGGCGCTGTTGCCCTTGGCAGTGCTGGGCATGGGCGTGGCGGTGGCGCCGCAGTACATCGGCGCGCAGACCACCAGCGCCACCAATATCGCGCTGATCTTTTCGTGCAGCCCGCTGCTGGTGACGCTGCTGGAAGCCGTGATCTGGCGCAAGCCGCTGTCCGCGCCGCGCGCGGCCGGCCTTGCGCTGGCGCTGGGCGGTGTGCTGGTGGTGCTGACACGCGGTGACGCCAATGTGCTGGCCCGGTTGGCGTTCGGACAAGGCGACTTGTGGGTGCTGCTGGCGGCCACCGGGTGGGCGTTCTACACGGTGCTGCAAAAGCGTCTGACCCTGCCGGCGGTGCCCGACAGCGCGCGGCTGGCGACCATGATGCTGGGTGGCGCGCTGGCGCTGGCGCCGTTCGCGGGCATTGAAGCGGCCGCCGGCATGGCGCCTGCCTGGACGGACCCGCGCCTGGCGGCGGTGCTGCTGTTTCTGGCGGTGGTGCCTAGCCTGGGCGCCTATTACGTGTACGGCCGGCTAATCAGCGTGGCCGGCCCCGCGACCGCGGGCCTGTCGATGTTTCTGGTGCCGGTCTACGCCGCGCTGCTGGCCTGGCCGCTGCTGGGCGAGGCGCCGCAGCTCTTTCATGCATACGGCTTTGCGATGATCCTGCTGGGCGTGAAGCTGGCCGCGTCGCGGCTGCGCCCGGCGACGGCCGCAGCCGCCGCCTGAAACGCTGTTGCCTGAAACGCTGCGGCCGGAAAACCAGCCGCATGGAAATCAGCGGCCCGCGCCCTGCGCCGCCATGATTTCCTGCGCCACCTGACGCGGCGCTTCGGCGTAGTGCTTGAACTCCATCGTGTACGTCGCGCGGCCCTGCGTCAGCGACCGCAGCGACGTCGAATAGCCGAACATCTCGGCCAGCGGCACTTCGGCGCGTACGACCTTGCCGCCGCCGCCCGCGATGTCTTCCATGCCCTGCACCATGCCCCGGCGCGACGACAGGTCACCCATGACATTGCCGGTGAAGTCCTCGGGCGTCTCGACCTCGACCTGCATCATGGGTTCCAGCAGCACCGGATCGGCGCGCCGCATGCCTTCCTTGAATGCCATCGAACCGGCCATCTTGAACGCGTTTTCGTTCGAGTCGACGTCGTGGTACGAGCCGAAGAACAGCGTCGCCTTCACGTCCACAACCGGGTACCCCGCCAGCACGCCGGCGTTGAGCGCTTCGCGGATGCCCTTGTCCACTGCCGGAATGAACTCGCGCGGCACGACGCCGCCCTTGATGGCGTCGACGAACTCGTAGCCCTTGCCCGCTTCCTGCGGTTCAAGCTTGAGCACCACGTGGCCATATTGCCCGCGGCCGCCCGATTGCTTGACGAATTTGCCCTCGACCTCGTTGCAGGCCTTGCGGATGGTCTCGCGGTACGCCACCTGCGGCTTGCCCACCGTGGCTTCCACGTTGAATTCACGCTTCATGCGGTCGACCAGGATCTCCAGGTGCAGCTCGCCCATGCCGGAGATGATGGTCTGCCCGGACTCTTCGTCGGTGCGCACACGGAACGAGGGGTCTTCCTGCGCCAGACGGCCCAGCGCGATGCCCATCTTTTCCTGGTCGGCCTTGGTCTTGGGTTCCACGGCCTGCGAGATGACGGGCTCGGGAAAGACCATGCGTTCAAGGATGATGATGTGCGACGGATCGGTCAGCGTGTCGCCGGTGGTGACGTCCTTGATGCCCACGGCCGCGGCGATGTCGCCCGCGTAGACTTCGGTGATTTCGCGGCGCTCGTTGGCATGCATCTGCAGGATGCGGCCCAGGCGTTCCTTCTTTTCCTTGATCGGGTTGTAGACCGAGTCGCCGGATTTCACCACGCCGGAATACACGCGGAAGAACACGAGCTGCCCCACGAACGGATCGGTCATGATCTTGAAGGCAAGCGCGGAGAACGGCTCGTTGTCGGTCGGGTGGCGCTCGATTTCGTTGTCGCGCTGGTCGTGGCCCTTGATGGCGGGCACGTCCACCGGCGACGGCATGTAGTCGATGACTGCATCCAGCATCGCCTGCACGCCCTTGTTCTTGAACGCGCTGCCGCACAGCATCGGCACGATCTCATTGGCGATCGTGCGGGCGCGCAGGCCTTCCTTGATTTCCGCTTCGGTCAAGGCTTCGCCGGACAGGTATTTTTCAAGCAGGGTTTCATTGGCCTCGGCGGCCTTTTCCACCATCTTGTCGTGCCACTTCTGCGCCTCGTCCTGCATGGCTGCGGGAATGTCCACGTACTGAAATTTCACGCCCTGGCTGGCGTCGTCCCAGATGATGCCTTTCATCTTGACGAGGTCGATCACGCCTTCGAAGTGGTCTTCGGCGCCGATCGGCAACTGGATGGGCACGGCGTCGCCCTTCAGGCGCTCGGCGATCTGGCGCTGCACGCGCAGGAAGTCCGCGCCCACGCGGTCCATCTTGTTGACGAAGGCCAGGCGCGGCACCCGGTATTTGTTGGCCTGGCGCCAGACGGTCTCGGACTGCGGCTGTACGCCGCCCACGGCGTCATAGACCATGACGGCGCCGTCGAGCACGCGCATGGAACGTTCGACTTCGATGGTGAAGTCGACGTGGCCCGGCGTGTCGATGATGTTGATGCGGTGTTCGGGGTAGTTGCCCGCCATGCCTTTCCAGAAGGCGGTGGTGGCGGCCGACGTGATGGTGATGCCGCGTTCCTGCTCTTGTTCCATCCAGTCCATCACCGCGGCGCCGTCATGGACTTCGCCGATCTTGTGGGTGATGCCGGTGTAGAAGAGGATGCGCTCGGTGGTCGTCGTTTTGCCTGCATCAATATGGGCGCTGATGCCGATATTGCGATAAAGCTCGATGCGCGTCTTGCGGGTCATGGCCTCTTCCTACGGTTGGATGAAGATGCGTAAATATTACGCGCCGTGCGGCAAGATACAAGCCTGAAACGGGCTTCTGAAGGGTCTTTGCGAAGGCAATGAGTTTGGCCCCGCCATACCAACGTATAAGCGCATGCGCGGCGCATAAAAAAGCCCCTCCGACGGAGGGGCCGTGGCGCATACGGCGGCGCGCAGCGCGCACCACTTTGGCGCGCAATTACTTCTTGTCTTCCTTGACGCGATACACCAGCACGGCGGTGGTGGCCAGCGACAGCACCTTGGCGGTGACGCTGCCCAGCAGCAGGCGCGACAGGCCGCTGCGGCCGTGGCTGCCGATGAAGATCAGGTCGCAGCCGGCGTCGGTGGCGGCCTGAACGATGCCGTCGGCGACGTTGAAGTTGGACACCGCGCGCGCATCGGCTTTGACGCCGGCAGTGTCGGCGCGGTCGATGATCTGCTTGAGGTACTTGTCGGCTTGCTCGGCGGAGGCCTTTTCGTAGTCTTCGTCGGTGATGGCATAGGCTGCGGCCATGCCGTCAAAACCGATGGTGGCCGCGAACGGCTGCGTCACGTAGAGGGCGACGACTTCGGCGCCAACCGAGCGCGCGAAGCAGATACCTGCGTTGGCGGCTTGCGCCGAGAGCGGAGAACCGTCGGTGGGAATCAGGATCTTCTTGAACATCTTGCCTGCTCCTGTTTTAAAGGAATCTTTATGCTACCGGAAAGCCGCCGGGTCCACATCCGTCGAACCGGCGGCCTTGACGAGGGTCAAGGCCGGGTTTATCCCAACTGCTGGGCAGCCGCGAACAGGTTCGTGCAGCGGGTGCCGGTGCGGCAGTATGCCAGGACCGGGCCCGGCAGGGTGCGCAGCAGTTCCGCAAAGCGCGTGACGTCGGCGGCCGTCATGGCGCTGCCCACGACGGGCTGGTATTCGATCTGCAGACCGGCTTCCTGCGCGGCGCGCGACACGTCGGCGGCGGTGGGCTGGTCAGGACCGCCCTCGAAATCGGGGCGGTTGATGATGACGCTCTTGTAGCCGGCGGCGGCCACGTCGGCCATGTCGTCGGGACCCAGTTGCGGGGCGACGGCAAAGTTCTGGGTGAGAGGCTTGATGGGTGCGGACATGACGGTTCCTTCGGTGACTGGCGATGTGGCTCGGAATTATTGATTGTAGGACCCGTTCTGCGCGAAAAGTTTTTCCAGTTCGGCCCAGATTCCCCGGTGGTCGGCAACGGATACCGAAAAGCGCAGCATGGTGGACGGCGCCTGCGTCGGCGAAAACAACGTGCCGGGCGCCAGCAGCAGGCCGCGGTCAGCGGCTTCGCGCGCCAGCACCTCGGAATCGCGCCCGCAATCGGCCCAGACGAACATGCCCCCGTGCGGCTCGTGCGGGATGGTCAGGCCCAGTTTCAGCAGCCCTTTCATGCACCGCTGGCGCGCGTCATCGACCCGGTGCCGCACGCGCTCGATATGCCGCCGGTACTGCCCTTCCATGAGGACGCGGTGCACGACGCGCTCGCCGAGTTCGGGCGAGGTCAGCCCCGCCAGCATTTTCAGGTCGGCCAGCTTCTGCAGCAGTTCGGAATTGGCGGCCAAATAGCCGACACGCAGGCTGGCCGCCAGCATCTTGGAATAGCCGCCCACGTAGATGACGCGGTTAAGCCGGTCCAGCGCGGCGAGCTTGATGGCGCCCCCCGGATGCAGCTCGCCGTAGGTGTCGTCTTCGACCACCATGAAATCGTGGCGCTCGGCGATGCGCAGAATGCCGTAGGCCGCTCCCGCGGACAGGGTGTGGCCGGTGGGATTGTGGACCGAGCCATTGATGATGAAGAGCTTGGGCTTGTGCTGCGCGGCCAGTTGCTCGAGCAGGTCGAGATCGGGGCCGTCCGGGCCGCGCGGCACGCCGATCAGGCGGGCGCCAAAGGCCGCCAGCCGGCCGAAGATCACGAACCAGGCCGGGTCCTCGACCAGGACGGTATCGCCCGGCTTGACCAGATGGCGCGCGATGAGGTCCAGCCCGTGGGTGACGCCGTTGGTCGTGAGCAGGTTTAGCTCGGGATGGGCGGGCACGCCCTCGTTCTGCAGGACTGCGGCAATCTGCTGGCGCAGCGGCGCGAAGCCCTGGGGGCTGCCGTAGCTGACGAGGTTGGCGCGCACCGAGCGGCCCACGGCGCGCACGGCCCCCGCCACCATGTCGGGATCCAGCCAGTCTGCGGGCAGCAGGCCCGCGCCGCCCGGCATGCCCGGCGCGGTCGATTCCCGGAACATGCTGCGCAGCAGCCACGCGATGTCGACTCGCGCGGGCGGCGCGAGCGTGCTGGGCGCGGCCGCGGCCACTGCCGTCAGCGGGCCGCTGCGCGCCTTGACGAAAAACCCCGCGCCCCGGCGCGACTGCACCAGCCCGCGCGCCACGAGGCGGTCGTAGGCTTCGACCACGGTGAAACGGCTGACGCCCGACTGTTCGGCCATTTTGCGGATGGACGGCAGGCGCGTGCCGGGCCGCAGGCCTTGCTCGTCAATGCGGCGGGCCAGGCCGTCGGCCAATTGCGCCACCAGCGTGGCATCGGCCTGGCGCACGGGCTGCCAAGGCGGGGAAGATGAGGGGGAGTGAGCAACTGTCATGGAGATTTGACCAGGCCAGTGATTAAAGTGACTGCGAAGGTGTACCGGTACTGTACTGACGGCTGTGCGTAGAGTGACAGCAATGCCGCAAACCTGCAACCGCAGGCGCTGCGGCCATGTCACTTTTTACGGTGCCGTCATGTCCCGTCCCGCGCTTTATCCCACGCCTTCGGCCGCCTCCGCCGCCTCGACTTCCCTCTGGGAGGGATACGGCTATGGTTTCCTGGGCGTGCTGGTGTTTTCGCTGACCCTGCCAATGACCCGCGTCGCGGTGGCCGAGTTGTCGCCCTTGCTGGTCGGATTGGGCCGTGCGCTCATCGCCGCCCTGCCTGCCATCGCCCTGCTGTGGCTCACGCGAAGCCGCCGGCCCAACCGGCAGGAATGGCCGGGCGTGATTCTGGCGGCGCTGGGCATCGTCGTGGGTTGGCCGCTGGCCTCGTCGATGGCGATGCAGACGGTGCCCTCGTCGCAGGGCGCTGTCTTCAACGGCCTGCTGCCGCTATCCACCGCCGCGTTTGCCGCCCTGCGCAGCGGCGAGCGTCCGTCAGCCGCCTTCTGGGGCTGGGCCGTCGCCGGCGCCGCGCTGGTCACCGCCTATGCGCTGCGCCAGGGCGAAGGCACGCTGACGGCCGGCTACCTGTGGCTGCTGGTGGCGGTGGTGCTGGGCGGAATGGGGTACGCGGAGGGTGCGCGGGCCTCGCGCACGCTGGGCGGTTGGCGCACAATATGTTGGGCGCTGACCATCAGCGCACCGGTGGTTGCCCTGCCCGTCGGCTGGATGGCGGCGCAGCAGCCCCACTGGCCCAGTTCCGATGTGGTTGCCGCCTTCGCCTACCTGGCTTTCGGCTCAATGTTCCTGGGATTTTTCGCCTGGTATCGCGGCTTGGCCGCCGGCGGAATTGCCCGGGTCGGACAAGTGCAATTGCTGCAACCCTTCCTTACCGTCGTGGCCGCTGCTTTGCTGTTTGGCGAAACCGTGGAGGCGACGACGTTCGTGTTTGCCGCCGCCGTGATCGCCGTTATTGCCGGCGGACGCCGCGCCATCGTAAGGACCCCGACATGAACCTGTTTCCCGCCAATTGGGCCGACGTCCCGCTGGCCTCGCTTTCCCTCCTGGGTCCGCTGGCGCTGTTTGCTCTGGTCAGCTCGATCACGCCCGGCCCCAACAACGTGATGCTGGCGTCGTCGGGCTTGAACTTCGGATTCCGGCGCAGCGTGCCGCACCTGCTGGGCGTGAATCTGGGCTTCACGCTGATGATTTTTCTGGTCGGTGTGGGCCTGGGCTCGGTGTTTCAGCAGACGCCTGTCCTCTACACCATCCTGAAGTATGCCGGCGCGGCCTATCTGCTTTACCTCGCGTGGAAGATCGCCACCTCGGGTCCGCTGGACGAGGGCGAGGCGCGCGGCAAACCGTTCACGTTCCTGCAGGCCGCCGCCTTCCAGTGGGTCAATCCCAAGGCCTGGGTGATGGCGGTGGGCGTGGTGGCTACCTATACGCCGCAAAACGGATTCTTTGCCAATCTGGTGATCGCGACGCTGGTCTGCGGCATCGTCAACCTGCCCAGCATCGGCATCTGGGTGACGTTCGGTACAGCCCTGCGCCGCGTCCTGCACCGGCCCGCCGCGATCCGCGCCTTCAATGTGGGCATGGCTCTTCTGCTCGTCGCCTCGCTGTATCCGGTCGCGCTGGAACTGCTGCACTGAACAGCGGCTCAGGCCAGCAATCCCACCACGACGGCCGGCGTGACCAGCACGTTGAACAGGCCAGCCATCACCATCACCAGGCCCGCGACCGCGCCTTCTTCGGCGGCAAGCTCGCGGGCCTTGGCCGTGCCGGCGCCATGTGCGCCCATGCCAAACAGCGCGCCGCGCGCCAGCGCCGAGCGCAGCCGCAGCCAGCGGCACATGAGCTGGCCGATGGCAGCGCCGAAGACGCCCGTGACGATGACGAAGACCGCCGTCAGGTCAGGCACCCCGCCCACGTGGGAAGACACCGCGATCGCGAACGGCGTGGCGACCGAGCGCGGCAGCAGGCTGAGCCGCAGGTCCGGCGGCAAGTCCAGCAGGCTGCCCAGCAACCACGCGCTGATGCCCGCGATGCCGCTGCCCACGGCCACGCCCGCGGCCAATACCGGCCAGTACCGCCGGATCAGCGCCCGCTGCTCGTAAAGCGGCAGCGCGAACGCCACGATGACCGGGCCCAGCATGGCCATCAGCCAGTGCGAGCCGGACATGTAGTCGCGATAGCCGGTATGCAGCAGGATGGCCAGCGTCAGCAGAAGCGCGGGCGCGACG
Organism: Achromobacter animicus; assembly: GCF_040775605.1. NCBI lineage: Bacteria > Pseudomonadati > Pseudomonadota > Betaproteobacteria > Burkholderiales > Alcaligenaceae > Achromobacter > Achromobacter animicus. The sequence goes on along the minus strand of NZ_JAYGJK010000001.1, from coordinate 755,883 downwards.
ACCAGGGTGGATGTCCACCAATAGGCGAAGCGGCGGTAGAACAGGCGCGCGCAGACATACGCGGCGACGGTGGCCGCCGGCCAGAACAGCAGGTTGAATTCAGGCCGCACGGCGGTTCATCCAGCGATAGCAAAGATCGATCGTCAGCGCCGTGCCGGCCATGACAAGCGCCGTGCCGAGCAGGATCACGGCGAGCAGCTTCACGCCGAGCAGGCCGAGAAACTCGCGATGGTCCAGCAACGACATCACCGCCGGCACGAAGAACAGCAGCATTTCCCCCAGCAGCCAGCTCGCCCCGCGCTGCACGTTGCGCACGCGCAACCGCCGCGTCGCCAGCAGGACCAGCACCAGCGCCATTCCGATAACGCCGCCCGGCACCGGCAGCCCTGAGGCCTGCGCCATCGCCTGGCCCAGCACGGAAAAAAGGACGATCAATGCAATCTGCAGCAAACGGCTGCGGCGCAGCGCGCTGCGGATGAGGACGGAATAGCGAAAGCGGGGCATGAGACGAAGATCCAGCGGCAAGCCCTTGTTTTACGCTTCGTGGGCGCATAGATAAAATGAATTCGATGAATCCCATTTATTCCAAACTGGCATAGCGATGGAACTGCGAACGTTGCGCGCGTTGGTGGAGGTCGTCAGGCAAGGCGGTTTCTCCCAGGCGGCCAAAGTGATCCACGCGACCCAACCCACGATCAGCAAGGCCGTTCGGCAGTTGGAGGACGAGCTGGGCATGCTCTTGCTGGACCGGCAGGCGCAGCCGCTGCGGCTGACGGCCGCGGGCGAGATCGTGTATCGGCGCGCCCTGAACATGCTGGCCGAACGCGACGATCTGAACGCCGAGCTGGATGACCTGAAGGGCCTGAAACGGGGTGTGCTGCGCCTGGGCCTGCCGCCGCTGGGCAGCAGTTCGCTGTTTGCGCCGATGTTCGCGCGCTTTCGCAGCCGCTATCCGCGCATCGAGATCAGCCTGGTCGAACACGGCAGCCGCCGGCTTGAAGAAATGGTGATGGCCGGTGAAATCGAACTGGCGGGATCGCTCAAGCCCGTGCCGGACCACTTCGAATGGCAGCCCGTCGCACGCGAACCGCTGGTGGCGCTGATGCCCGCCGATCACCCACAGGCCCGCGCCGAGTCGGTGGGGCTGCACGACCTGCGCGACTCGCCCTTCGTGCTGTTCGAAACAGGGTTTGCCCTGAACCGCATCATCCACGACGCGTGCCAACGGGCGGGGTTCGTCCCGACCATCGCCGCGCGCAGCGGTCAGATCGATTTCATCGTGGCGCTGGTGGCGGCGGGGCTGGGCGTGGCGTTTCTGCCGCGCATGAAGGCCAACGAGGAACTGCATGCGAGCGTGGCTCGCGTGCCTTTGCGTGATTCGGGGACGGACTGGGAGATGGTCCTGGTGTGGCGCCGTGGCGGTTATCTGTCGTATGCCGCGCAGGCATGGCTGGCGTTGACGCGCGAGGTCCACCCGGGCGCCGCCTGATGGCGGGCCGCGCCCGGACCGGCAAACATCGGGACAAACTTCCGGCGCCCGCGCCGGAGTATGCTGATGCCGGAACCCGGCCCGACTTGCCGGGTCAGATCATTCATGCCCGCCCTGCCCCGACTCTCCGCCCGCCGCCTGTTTGCCGCCGCCGTGCTTGCCGCCGCCGGCGTGGTCGGCTGCTCTCAACTGGATTCCTGGCAGCGCCAGACCATTTTTTCGCCACAGTCCGAGCCGCAATCCTGGTGGCGGGACCCTGCCGCGGGAACGCAGGTCTACGACCTGACGCTCGACAACGGCGACAAGATCCGCGCCTGGTATCTGGCCAGCCCCAAAAAAGGCGCCCCCACCGTGCTGTATCTGCACGGCGCGCGCTGGAACCTGAATGGCAGCGCGTTCCGCATCGACGGCTGGAGCCGTATGGGGTATTCCATACTGGCGATCGATTACCGCGGCTTCGGTGCGTCCACGCCGCGTCTGCCCTCCGAAGACAGCGCGCTAGAGGACGCCATGGCGGGCCTGAAGGAACTGGCGCGCCTGCAGCCCGATCCGGCGCGCCGCTTTGTGTACGGCCATAGCCTGGGCGGCGCAATCGCCATCGATCTGGCCTCACGTCCCGAGCAACCGGACTTCGCGGGCCTGATCGTGGAATCCAGCTTCACCAGCATCGGCGCCATGCTGGCCACGCTGCGCTGGGGCAACGTGCCCGGCGCCAGCCTGCTCGTCACGCAGCCGTTCGCATCCGTGGACAAGCTGGCCCAGCTGCACACGCCCATGCTGTTCATGCACGGCACGGCCGACCGCGTGGTGCCTCATACCATGAGCGACGAACTCTTTGCCGCTGCCCGCAACGTGGCGCCCGAATTGAAGCGGCTGGTGAAAATAGAAGGCGCCTCGCATTCGGGCGCCTTCCGCAGCGGCACACAGTATGAGACCGCTGTCAGAACCTTCATGCAGGACGCGAGCCAGGCATACGAGCGCAAGAAGGGTTGACGAGGCGTCAGACGCCGGCGGCAGCGGCGCCGCTGCGGCGGGACAGCCACGCGATCACGCGGGGACGGCTGCGGTCGTACGCCAGGTTGTAGAAGAACGCGTAGGGCAGATAGAACAGCACCAGCGCGATGTCCAGCACGAAGGCTTCCCACAGGCTGATGTTGAGCCACCAGGCCGCCAGCGGAATCACGATCAGGATCAGGCCGAACTCGAAGCCGAACGCGTGCAGTACGCGGATGCGGAACGTACGGGTCCAGCCGAAGCGGTTTTCGACACGGTCGAAGCCAGCGTTGTAGATCATGTTCCAGACCAGCGCGATCCAGGCGATGACCGCGGTCAGCACGCCCATTTCGAACAGCGACTTGCCCATGGCCCACGCGGCCACGGGCGCACACAGGCCGATGGCGATAATTTCGAACAAGAAGGCGTGGATGAAACGTTCTTTTAGGGTTTTCTTGGCTTGGGTCATGACCCACCTGCGGTCGATTGCTGAAGAGTGACCGCATTGTCCGCGACATTTCCGGTACGAAAAAGATAATATCCATCGGAAAAACCGATACACCTACCGCCGGGCTACTTATGCGCCACTCACTCGAATCCCTCGCCGCCTTCGCCCAGGTCGCCTCTGAAGGCTCGTTCTCGGCTGCGGCCCGCAAGCTGGGCAAGAGCCAGTCCACCATCAGCGAGACCATCGCCAATCTCGAGGTGGACCTGAACGTCGCGCTGTTCGACCGCAGTCAGCGCCAGCCTTCCCTGACCGCCGCCGGCAAGGTGCTGCTGGGGCAGGCCTTGCAGGTGCTGGCCGCCAACGATCGCCTGAACCGCAGCGCCAGCCAATTATCCGAAGGCCTGGAACCCCGGCTCACGGTCGTGCTATCCGACACGTTCCAGTCGCGCACGTTCGAGGCCATGCTGAGCCAGATCGACGCGCGCTATCCGGCGCTGCGCTTCGAATGCCTGATCGCGGAATACGAGGACGTGGTGGCGCTGGTGCAGCAGGGCCGCGCGCACGTCGGGCTGATGGCGGCGCAGGAAAGCTATCCGCCGGACGTCGCCCACGCGTGCTTGGCGGAACGCTCCGAAATCGTCCTGTGCGTGGGGCGCTCGCATCCGCTGGCCAGTTTGCCGTCGGTCACGTCCGATCAGCTGAAGACCGAACGCGAGCTGCGACTGAGCACCTACGAACTGGACGACAAGGAGGCCACGCCGGCCCATTCGACGTGGTCGGCGCCGGGCTATCTGATGCTGCTGGAAATGGCCAGCCTGGGCTTCGGCTGGACCGAACTGCCGCGCTGGATGATCCAGCGCTTCGGCCGCGACCAGCTCGTGGAATTGAAGGTGCCGGGTTGGCCGCGCCACATCCATGTCGACGCGGTCTGGTCCACCCGCCGCGCGCTGGGACCAGCGGGCGCCTGGCTGCTGGAAAGCCTTACGCAGGGATAGCGCGCGCCGCCACGGGCAACAAGGGCTCCGCGTGCGTCAATGCCAGGCGCGTGATGCTGACGCCATTGGCGCGCAGCCATTCACCCAGCTTCGGATCGGCCAGCACGTCGAATTCGGCGCGCCGCTGGCGAGCCATGGCGCTGCCCCGCTCGCTGCCCAGTGCCGGATGACACATGACGAGATCGCCTTCGCGCGCGTTGAACAGCCAGGTTTGCAAGAAGTGCGCGTAGCGGCGCTTGCCGCCGTCGAACGCATAGACGCCCAGCAGCCGCCTGTTGGTCCGCAAGCCGCTTGAACGGGCCTCGCGCGCCAGCGCCGACGCCCCCAACGCGCCGATCACGCGCGCCTTCACCGACTCCTTCAGCGGCATCCCGCACTGCATGCCGGGCGCGGTCTGGCGCAGCCAGGGCGCCTGCGCGCCCGCCTGCGTGCCATAACGTCGCGCCATTAATGCCAGCAAGCGCTGGCGGATGCCGGGCAGCTGATGCACATGCTGGTGTCCATCCACATAGTCCGGCGCCCGGCCGAACGCCGCCTCGAACGCATCGAACTGCCGGACAAGCTGCGCCTCGACCCACGCCGCGTCGAGCAGGCCGGCGTAGGCCTTGAGGATCAGCGCGCCCAACGCGGGCATCGGTTCGGCGCCCGCGCTCAACGTTTCCGACAGATTCAGGTGCAGGCCGATGTCCACATCCAACGCGGCGAGCCGCGGCGCGTTGGCCGCGAAGGTGGGTCCCAGCGTCAGGCAACTGACCGCACTGACGCGCCCCATGCCGGCCAGCGCAATCATGCCCTCGTCGACATCCGCATTCATGCCAAAATCATCACCGCACACCACGACGCGTTTGCTCATCGCCGCCTCTCCGTCTTTCTGTCCGCCACATCCCACATGCGCGCCCTCATCCGGCAAATCAGCCTTTTCATCGCCGTCGGTTGCGCCGCCGCGGCAACGCATTGGGCCGTTGCCGTGGGCTGCGTCGAAGCGTTCGGCGCCCCCCCGCTGGCGGCCAACCTGATCGGCTGGATGGTCGCCTTCGTGGTGTCCTTCAGCGGCCATTACCGGCTCACGTTCCGACATTCGCCCATCCCCTGGACCGTAGCGGCCCGTCGTTTCCTTTTCATTTCAGCGATCGGCTTCTTGATCAATGAAACGGCCTACGCCTGGCTGTTGCAGGCCACCGACGTGCCGTACGACACGCTGCTGGCGCTGATTCTGATCGGCCTGGCGTTCGCGACATTCATCGCTAGCCGGCTGTGGGCGTTCCGGCACAAAGCCGGTTCTTAAGCGCCGCGTCCGCCTGCAGTAACCACATTGCATGCCGGGCACTGGCGACGGCAGGCTTCACGCCTTGCAGCGGCGCGTAGACCGCGCCGTCGCCATGATTGCCCCACACCCAGAACCGCGAGCCCTCGGGCGCCGCGCACAAGCGGGCATTGAACTGGGCCGCGCTGACCAGCACCTGCGCCCCGGTGACCGGATCGAACTTGGCGGCGTCGTACAGTTCCTTGCGCCAGTTGTCGCGCACCGGCACTTCAGGATTGCGCCAGTCGTCCACGACCCACGTGGGCCGCGGCGCACGCGCGTACAGCGCCAGATCGAAGGGGTAGGCGTGCAGCGAGACAAAGGTGTCGTCCGGCCGCGCCTCCTGCCGCACCAGCGTGGCCAGCGGCGCGGCGCTGCCTCGGGCATTGAACGCCGCAACACCCACCGCGATGACGCAGATTCCCGCCGCGACGGCGGCGCTGATGCGCACCAGCCGCGGCGTCATCACGCCGGTCTGGCCACGCCACGCCGACAGGATGACCTCGGCCAGCAGAAAGGCCAGCGGCGCCAACGCCGGCAACACATAGCCGACCAGCTTGGAATGCGGCAATGAAAAGAACACCACCACCACGGCGAACCACACCGCCGCCAGGCGCCGCAGGCTGCGCGCGGGACCGGGTGCCCAGTAGGCGCGGCGCAGGATGCCGCCGCCCCACAATGACCACGGCAGGCTCAGGCCAGCCAGCACCGGCAGGTAGAACCAGAACGGCTGGGCGTTGTTGAAGCCGCTGGCGGCGAAGCGCTGGAAATGCTGATAGACGAAGAAATAGTCGTAGAAGCCGGGATACCGCACCTGCATCAGCACGAACCACGGCGCGGCGACGGCCACGAACACCAGCAGCGCCGGCGGCCAGAACAGTGCCGCCAGCCCGTGCCACCGCCGTTCCCAGACCAGCCAGAGCAGCAGGATGGCGCCCGGCAGCACCAACCCGATCAGCCCTTTGGCCAGCACGGCCAGCGCGGCCAGCGCCGCGGCAGCGACGGACATCCCGCGCGCCCCTTCCCCGCGTTCGACGCGCAGCGCGGTTTCAGCGGCGGCCAGGACGCACAGCGTGATGAGGCCCGCAACCAGCATATCCAGGTTGGCAAACTGCGCGCCCCCATAGAAGAACGGCATGGTGCAAAGCGCCAGCACGGTCAGCGTGGCGGCAAACGCATCGCGATGACGCCGCACGAAAACGTACAACCCGGCGGCAGCGCCCCAGGCGGCCAGCCAAGACGGCACGCGCGCCGCCCACGGATGCACGCCGAACACCGAGAACGACAGCTCGGTCAGCCAGTAGTACAGCGGCGGCTTGTGAAAGTAAGGCATGCCGTCCAGCAGCGGCACGGCGTGTGAGCCGCTGCGCAGCATGTCCCAGGCCACGCCGGCATAGCGCCCTTCATCGGGCAAGGTCAGCGGCCGCATCCACGCCAGCCAGGCCAGCCAGATGCCGACGGCCAGCAAGAACCGTCCTGTCGGCGGGGTCCATTCGGAGCGCGCCGGTGTGCTGTAGTCCGCCATCATCAGCCCTGCGCCTTGCCAGCGGGTCGGCCGCGGCTGCGCCGCACGACGAACAGCGGACGGCCCTTCACCTCGTCGAAGATGCGGGCCACGTATTCGCCCACCACGCCCAGCGAGATCAGATTGACGCCCGCAAAGAACAGCACCGCGGTGACGATGGTCGTCCACCCGGAGACAGCGTTGCCGGACATCAGGTAATCACCCACGAGAAAGGCCGCATAGGCCAGCGCCAGCACGGCAAACGCCACGCCCACCAGGCTGACCATGCGCAGCGGCCACGTCGTGAATGCCGTCAGGCCGTCAAGCGCCAGGCGAAAAAGGCGCAGCCCGCTATAGGTGCTGGTCCCGTGCATGCGCTCGTCCGGCGTGTAGGGCACGGCCTCGCCCTTGAAGCCGACCCAGGCATACAGGCCCTTCATGAAGCGGGTGCGCTCGGGCAGCGCGATCAGCGCATCGACCACGCTGCGGTCCATCAGCCGGAAGTCGCCGGCGTGCGCTGGCACCTGCACGCCGCGTGCGTTGCTGAGCAACTGATAGAACCAGCGCGCGCCCGAGCGCTTGAGCCAGGATTCGTCGGCGCGGTCGCGCCGCACGGCGTACACCATCTCGGCCCCCGCGGCCCATCGCGCCAACATCAGCTCGATCAACGCGGGCGGATGCTGCAGGTCGGCGTCCAGGCAGATGACCACGTTGCCGCTGGCGGCTTCCAGACCTGCGCTCAGCGCCGCCTCCTTGCCGAAATTGCGGGACAACTGCACGTGGCGAAAGCCTTCGTGCTCGGTCCATTCGGCCATCAGCGCGTCCGTGCCGTCGGTGCTGCCGTCGTCGGCCACGATGATCTCCCAGCTGGTGCACAGCGCGGAGAGCCGGTTGCGCAGCAGCGGCAGCAGCACGCGCAGGTTCTCGCACTCGTTCAGGCACGGAATCACGCAGGTGACGCGGATGTCATACGGCACGTCGGCGGCCTGCGGCGGCCACACGGACCTGAGCGGCAGGGATTTTGCCAGCACCTGCGGCGCTGGCGGGTCGGACCGGAACTGGATGTGCATGGGGTTCTGCAATGACGGAATACGGGACACGATGCGGTGCAGTATGCGCAGGGGCTCGTCGAATTTTCATGAAATGCCGGCCCGCGCCTGGCCGCTAAAATGACGGGCATCTCCAGTCTTCCGGTTGTCATGCAATACCAAGTCCGTCCCATGCGGGCCAGCGATGTGGACGCCATCCTGCAGGCCCAGGCCCTTGCCTATCCTCAGTTCCTGCTGGAAGGTGCCGGCTTCTTCCTGAACCGTCTCGCGCTTGCGCCGCAATACTGCTGGGTTGCCCAGCCCGGCACGCCAATGTCTTCGGGCGGGTTGCTGGGCTACCTGATTTCCTACCCGTGGGACGCGGGCCTGCCCCCCGCCCTGGACGTGCCGCTAGCCGCGCTGCCGGCGCGGGCCGATCACTGGTTTCTGCATGACTGCGCGGTCGTGCCGGCGGCGCAAGGCACGGGCGTGGGTCAGGCGCTGGTGGGCGCCGCCGCCGCAAGCGCCATGGACAACGGCCTGACGCGCGCCAGCCTGGTGTCCCTGGCATCGGCGGCCGGCTATTGGTTGCGTCATGGCTACGCGCCGTTCGCGCCGCAAACGCCGGGTATCGCAGAAAAACTGGCGGGCTACGGCGAGGGCGCCAGTTACATGTCCCGCGCCTTTCCCTTCCCCGCCGCACGCCCGTTGCGCGCCTGACGGCGTCCCCCACCCCGTGTACAGGTGCACTGGCCTGGACGTAAGATAGCTTCGCAGTCCGCGAACGATGCGGCGGAAGATGGCCTGAACAGCGGGCTTGAACATCGGGTTTGAACAGCTAGTCTTGCTGCGCCCCGGCGGGGCGCGAAGGTTCATATGATCTCCCTTTCGCCCGTCCAATCCCTCCTCGCCTGCTGCCTCGTGCTCGTCATCGGACGGGTCATGACCACGCGCATCGGCGTCCTGGCGCGCTACAGCATTCCGGACCCCATCGTAGGCGGCCTGCTGTTCGCCGTACTGGCCTATCTGTTGTCCACCTGGGGCGGCGTCGCCGTCTCGCTGGAGACCAGCATCAAGCCCACGCTGCTGCTGCTGTTCTTCGGCTGCATCGGGCTTACCGCCAACCTCAAGCTGCTGGCGCGCGGCGGGCCCCGTCTCATCGCCTTTCTCCTCGCGTTGATTCCGTTTCTGGTCCTGCAGAACGCCGTGGGGCTGGGCATGGCATGGCTGCTGGACATGCACCCGCTCATGGGCCTGCTGGGCGGCACGATCACGCTGGTGGGCGGTCACGGCACCGGCGCGGCCTACGCGACGCGCTTCGCCGACTTCAACAACATCCAGGACGTCATGCCGCTGGCCATGACGGCGGCGACGCTGGGACTGGTGCTGGGCGGCGTGGTGGGCGGCCCCGTGGCGGAATGGATCATGCGCCGCCACAAAGTGTCGGGCAGCCTCGACCATACCGCGGCCGAAGGCCACCAGGCCGCCGACCTGAATGAAACGCATCAGCCGCCCACCCCCGGTACGTTCATCCTGTCCATGACCGCCGCGTTCGTCTGCCTGGTCGTCGGCGGCATGCTGGCAGCGCTGGTGGAAGATGCCCCGGTCAGCCTGCCCAACTTCCTGTGGTGCCTTGCGACCGGGGTACTCATCCGCAATGCAGGGCCGCTGGTGGGCATCCGGCTCGACGATCGCGCCACCGACATCATCGGCACGATCTCGCTATCGCTGTTTCTGGGCATGACGATGATGACGCTGGACCTGTCCAGCGTCGCGCGTCTGGCCGGCCCGCTGGCGCTGATGCTGGCGGTGCAGACGCTGGTCTGCGCGCTGTATGCCGCCTGGGTGGTGTTCCGGCTGCTCAAGCGCGACTACGAGGCCGCCATCATGTCCGCGGCATTCTGCGGCTTCGCGCTGGGCGCCACCGCCACCGCCATCGCCAACATGCAGGCGCTCACGCGCCGCCACGGTCCGGCGCCGGAAGCCTTCATCGTGGTCCCCGTCACCGGGGCCTTCCTGGTGGACATCCTGAACGTGATCGTCCTGAGTTCGCTGATTTCCTTGCCGTTCGTGGGAGGGATGTAGCCATGTTCAAAAGACTCTTGATGGTCCTGCTGTGCGCGGTGCTGGCCGCGTGCGGCCGCGCGCCCGACGCGGACGCCCTGCGCGTGGACGTCACGCGCAGCCTGGATGCGACCTATGGGCAGGACCTGTTCCGCGTCGCGGATCTCAAGCGCATGGGGTCGGCCACGGACAGCACCGCCCCGGCGGGCGAAACCCGGCGCGTCGTGTACTACGACATCGACCTGGAACTGACGCGCGACATTTCGCTGGGCGCATGGGATCAGCCCGGCGCGGCGTCGCTGGTGACGTTGCTGGGCGCCGGTCCCCGCAGCATCAGCGGCGTGAAGTCCGGCGGCAACAAGGCCGGCGATCGCATCATTGCCCACGCCAGCGCCATCTACCGCGAAGCGGACGGCGCGTGGAAGCTGGTGACGCCCGCAGGCTTCAAGGCGGCCGAGGCGCCCTCGCTGGACACCGGGGCGCCGCCGCCCGTCACGCGCCAGCTGCTGGACACGCTGGACCAGATCACCCACTCGGTAACCTACAGCGCGTCCAGTACGGCCCAGCATGTGGTCCAGCAGGAGCTGGAACGCTCGGTCGCGCGCATCAATGGCCGGCTTTCCCGGCTCCAGCAGGGTTATCCGTTGGCCGGCGGTCCGGACCGCGGCGAGTACCTGGCCTTTTCCCGCGCCCTGAGCGACGTGGCGCGCGCGCGCCAGATCCGGGTGTCGCCGCTCATCACCGGCGGCGGCGCCGACAACATCGCATTGCTGCGCAGCGGCGACGCCGTCGTCGGCCTGGCGCAGGCCGACACCGCACAGATGGCCTACGAGGGCACGGGTCCCTTCGCAGGTCAGGGGCCCTTTCCCGGCCTGCGTGCGCTGGGCAGCCTATATCCGGAGATGGTCCACATCGTCGTGCGCGACGATCCCGCGCTGCGTGGCGTGCGAGATCTGAAGGGCAAGACGATCGCATTGGGTCCCGAAGGGTCAGCCGTGCGCGCTACCCTGCAAACTGTGCTGGCCGCGCATGGCCTGCAGGCCGGGCGCGATTACCAAGTGTCCGACACCCCGTTTGTTGCCGCCCTGCCGCTGCTGCAATCCGGGGCGGTCGACGCCGCCGCCCAGGTGATCGGCGTGCCCGCCACGCCGCTGCGCGACGCGCTGATTCCCGCGCAGCTCAAGCTGCTGCCGCTTGACGCCGATGCCATCAAGACCCTCACGGCCGGCGACAGCGTGCTGATGCCGCTGGACATCGCGGCCGGCACGTATCCCAATCAGCAGGAACGCATCCCCACGGTGGGCGTGGCGGCGCTGATGCTGACCACCACCGACCTCACGCGCGACGAAGCGCTTGTGGTCGTGCGCGCGGTCTACCAGGCCGGCCAGGACCTGCTGGCGGCCGGGTCGACGCAGGGCTCGCAGGTATCGGCGGCCACCGCCCGGCTCGGCCTGAGCGTGCCGCTGCACGACGGCGCCGAGGAAGGAATCGCCCAACTGGAGCACGCCAAACCGCGCTGACGCGCGTTGCGTCTATGATGGCGCTCCCTATCAGGAATTCCGATGAACAAATTCGATCTTCAAAAGAACCAGGCCCTCAAGCTGGCCGGCCAACTCAAGCAATCGGCGACGCCCGACCGCTTTGGCGCCTCGTCCCAAGTGCCCGACCGCCGCGAGCAGCGCAAGCTGGATCAGGCCGCCGGTCTGGTGCCCTTCCCGCTGAAGCTGTCGCAGGCGCAGGCCGACAAGCTGCGCGCCGCCGCCGCCGAACGCGGCGTGTCGACCAACGACCTCGTGGCCGAGGCGCTTGAGAAAGCGCTGAGCAAGTAAACGCGATGCACATCTGGGTCGACGCGGACGCGTGCCCCGGCGTCATCAAGGACATCCTGTTCCGCGCCGCGCAGCGCTGGCAGGTGCCCTTGACGCTCGTGGCCAACCAGGCGCTCTACACGCCGCCGTCGCCGCTGATCCGGGCCGTGCAGGTGCCGCGCGGCTTTGACGTGGCCGACGCGCATATAGTCGAGCGGGCGGAAATAGGCGACCTGGTCATCACCGGCGACATTCCGCTGGCTGCGCAGGTGCTGGAAAAAGGCGCGATGGCGCTAAATCCCCGCGGCGAACGCTATTCGCCGGAAACCATCCGCGAACGGCTGGCGATGCGGGACATGATGGAAGAACTGCGCGCCAGCGGCGTGGACACGGGCGGCCCGTCGTCGTTCAGCCAGTCCGACCGCAAGGCGTTCGCGAACCAGCTCGACACGCTGCTCGCGCGGGTGGCCCGCCAGCAGGCGCAGAAAAGCTGAAAACCGCCGGCAGGGCCAGCGGTCAGTTATCAGCGGTCAGTAGAAGGTGATGTATGCCTTGTAGATGATCGCGCCGATCGCGGTGACAAGGCCCAGGCCCATCAGGGTCATGCCGAGATTGCGGTCACGAAACCCGAAGCCGATCAACATGAGCGCCACGCCGGTGCAGATGATGATGAGCATGGTGTTGGTATGCGGACCCATGGCCTTCTCCTGTTTTGCTCGGCAGCGATTCGCCGTTTTATCGATGATAGACAGGCGTGGAACAGGCTTGGCGCAACCGAAAGCTGGCCGATTGCGACAGATCAGAAGAAGATTAATGAATCAAAAACAAAAAAGCCAACCGATGAAGGTTGGCTTTTTGCTTGAGCATTACTGCCCGAAATACTGACTGCCCGAAGAACAAAACCGATATCGCTAATTACTGCTGCATTACTGCTACGACATGGGCGTTGTCTTTTGGGGCTCTTCGAAGGCTGTTAAGCCCCAGAAGGTCTTTGGTGGGTAGTACTGGGTTCGAACCAGTGACCCCTGCCGTGTGAAGGCAGTGCTCTACCACTGAGCTAACCACCCCGAAAGAGGCGAAATAATAGCACGAATTTTTAAACGTGCGCAAGTCGCCTCGGGAAAACTTTCAAGCGGATGCCGCCACAGGCGCATCGAGCTTGCGCCAGATGCTCTCGCCGCCCACGCTCTTGTCCAGCGCAGCCACGTAAGCTTCGTGCTCGGCCAGCTCTTCGGCGTTGGCGTACAGCACCGGCAGCCCCGATGCGTCGAACTTTGCCAGCACCAGGCCATCGCTGCCGGTGCCCGCATTGTCGTCCACGTCGATCAACAGCGCGTCCTGGCCGCGCGTCATCGCCAGCCAGACTTCGGCCAGAAGCTGCGAGTCGAGCAATGCGCCGTGCAGCGTACGGTGCGCGTTCGAGATGCCGAAGCGGTCGCACAGCGCGTCCAGCGAGTTGCGCTTGCCGGGGAACAGCGACCGGGCATGCAGCAGCGAGTCGGTGACGGTCTCGCAGAACTCGGTGATGGGACCGCGGCCGGTCTTGGCAAGCTCGGCGTTGAAGAACTTCACGTCGAACGCGGCGTTGTGCGCGATCAGCTCGGCGCCCTGGATGAACTTGACGAATTCGTCCGCGACCTCGGAAAAGCGCGGCTTGTCCGACAGGAACTCGGTAGTCAGCCCGTGCACCGCGAGTGCCTCGGGATCGCTGTCGCGGTCCGGATTCAGATAGATGTGCAGGTTGTTGCCCGTGGCCATCCGGTTGACGAGCTCCACGCAGCCGATTTCGACGATGCGATGACCCTGTGCAGGGTCCAGTCCGGTGGTTTCAGTGTCAAAGATGATCTGGCGCATAACGATTCCGACCCGTCGATTCCGACGGGTCTATTCCGAAGGGTTTATTCCGATGCTTGAGGCTGCGAGGCTGGCGGCGTGTGCGATTGATGCGCTTCGCTGCCGGACTCGCCTGCCTTCTTGCGTGCGGTGGCAATCAGCGTGTAGGCCACCGGCACGACGAACAAGGTCAGTAGTGTACCCAGCAACAGCCCGCCGACCAGAACCCAGCCGATCTGCTGCCGCGATTCCGCCCCCGCGCCCGTGGACAGCGCCAGGGGGACGGTACCCAGGACCATGGCGCCCGTCGTCATCAGAATGGGCCGCAGGCGCAGCACGCTGGCTTCGACCACGGCCTCGAACAGTTCCCTGCCCTCGTCGCGCAACTGGTTCGTGAATTCCACGATCAGGATGCCGTGCTTGGTGATCAGGCCGACCAGCGTGATTAGCCCGATCTGGCTGTAGATGGACAGCGTGCCGCCCGTCAGCCACAGCGCCAGCAATGCGCCCGTCATGGACAGCGGCACCGACAGCATGATGATGAACGGATTGCGCCAGCTTTCGAACTGCGCGGCCAGCACCAGATAAATGAACGCCAGCGCCATCGCGAACACCAGATAGATGCTGCCCGACGAATCGCGGAACTCGCGCGACTGGCCGTCCAGGTCCGTGATGATCGTGTTCGGCAGGACCTCGCGCGCCACCTGGTGCATGTGTTCCAGCACTTCGCCCAGCGCATAGCCGGGCGCGACAGCCGCGTCGATCTTCACGGCGCGCAGGCGGTTGAAGTGGTTGAGCGACTGCGGCGACACGCCTTCGTGCACGCCCAGCAGGTTGTCCAGCTGGACCATGCTGCCGTCGCGCGCGCGCACGTAGATGCCTGAAATGTCGGTGGGATTGGCGCGGTCGCGCGGCGTGACCTGCACGATCACGTCGTACTGCTCGCCTTCGTCCTTGTAGCGGGTGACCTGGCGGCCGCCCAGCATGGATTCCAGCGTGCGGCCCACGACGTCCACGTTGGCGCCCACGTCGGCCATCTTGTCGCGGTCCACGCGCACGCGCAGCTCCGGCGTGTTCAGGCGCAGGTCGGTGTCCAGGTTCAGCAGGCCGGGATACTTGCGCAGCTCGGTCAGGAAAATCTGGGTCAGCCGCGACAGCTCTTCGTACGAGGCCTGGCTCATGATGATGAACTCAACCGGCTTGGATCGGGCCGACTGGCCCAGCGACGGCGGATTGGTCGGAAAGGCGCGCACGCCCGGCAGCGACGCGAACTGCGGCTGCAACTGCTGCGTGATGGTCTGCTGCTTGCGCTCGCGTTCTTCCCAGGGCTTCAAGCGCAGGATCGCCGTGCCGTCCGTGACCGTGGGAAAGCCCACCGTGACCTGGCTGCCGCTGGCTTCCGGAATGTCGGCATAGAACTTCTCGATGCCCAGCATGCTGTCCAGCGTGTAGTTCAGGGTCGCGCCCTCGGGCGCGTTCACGATGCCGAACACCACGCCGCGGTCCTCGACCGGCGCCAGCTCGCTCTTGACCACCTTGAACAGCACGCCGCTGCCCGCGGCCACGGCCAGGCCGATCACCACGACGATCCAACGATGCCGCAGCGACGCGCCCAGCATGCGGCGATAGCCGTTGCTCATGCCGTTCAGCCAGCCTTCGATCAGGTTGTACCAGCGGCTATGGCTGGTCTCGTGCCGCAACAGCACGGAACACATCATGGGCGTGAGCGTCAGCGCCACGAAGCCCGACACCAGCACCGCACCGGCCAGCGCCAGCGCAAATTCAATGAACAGCCGGCCGGTGCGCCCCGTGGCGAACGCCAGCGGCGCATACACGGTGACCAGCGTCATGGTCATGGCGACCACCGCAAAGCCGATTTCCTTGGAGCCGCGCAGCGCCGCTTCCTTGCGTGGCATCCCGTCCTCGATGTGGCGGTAGATGTTCTCCAGGACCACGATCGCGTCGTCCACCACCAGGCCGATCGCCAGCACCATGGCCAGCAGGGTCAGCGTGTTGATGGAAAAGCCGAACAGGTACATCAGCGCACACGCGCCCACCAGCGACACCGGGATGGTGACGATGGGAATGATGCTGGCGCGCAGGTTGCGCAGGAAGAAGAAGATCACCAGCACCACCAGCACGATGGCCTCGATGATGGTGTGGAACACGGAATCGATCGACCGCTCGATGAACACGGACGAGTCGTACGCGATATTCAGCTTCATGCCGGCCGGCAGGGTCTCGTTCAGCCGGGCGACTTCCTGGCGCGCCGCCTTGGACAGTTCCAGCGGGTTGGCCGTGGACTGCCGCGTGACGCCGATGTTGATGGCGGGCTTGCCATTGAAGCGGGACAGGATGCGGTCATTGGCTGCCGCGATCTCGACCTTGGCCACGTCGCGCATCCGCACCGGATAGCCCTTCACGTTGGCGACGATCACGTCTTCAAACTGGGCCGGCGTCTGCAGGTCGGTCGCGGACACCACCGAGAATTCCCGCGCGCGCGATTCGATGCGCCCCGCCGGAATTTCCACGTTCTGACTGCGCAGCGCAGCTTCTACGTCCTGCACCGTCAGGCCGTACGCGGCCAGCTTGTCGCGGTCGACGTAGATGCGCATGGACGGCAGCCGCTCGCCAAAGACGCGCACCTCGGCCGCCCCCGGCAGCACCGATAGACGGGTCTTGATATAGCGGTTGATGTAGTCGGACGTCTGGATGGCCGAGAACGATCCGGATTCCACCGCGATGTAAATGATGGGCTGGGAATCCGCCTCGACCTTGCCGATGATGGGCTCGTCGATCTCATCCGGCAGAAAGCGCCGCGCGCGCGAGACCTTGTCGCGGACTTCGGCCGCCGCGGCGTCCGGGTCGCGCGTCAGGTTGAACTTGATGTTGATCTGGCTGCGCTCGGACCGGCTGCGCGAGGTCATCACGTTCACGCCTTCGATGCCGGCCAGCTGGTCTTCCAGCGGCTTGGTCACCTGCGATTCGATCACCTCGGGTGAGGCGCCCTTGTACGTGGTGTCGACCGACACGATGGGTTCGTCGATCTTGGGGTATTCGCGCACCGTCAGGCGCGAATACGAGATCAGACCGATCAGCACGATGATCAGCGACAGGACCGACGCGAACACCGGGCGCTTGATACAGGTTTCCGAGATACGCATGGCGCTATCGCTGAAAGGGTAAGGGGCCGGCTATTGGCCGTTGCCCACGATGGTCACGGGCGCGCCATCGGTCACGCGCTGCAGGCCCGAGACCACCAGCTGGTCGTTCAGGGCGACGCCGGTCAGGATCTCGACACGGCCCTCGCGGCGCTCGCCGATGGTCACTTCGCGCCGATGCGCCACGCCGTTCTCGACCCGGTAAACGTACTGCGTTTCGCCCGACGGCGATAGCGCGGCCTCGGGCGCGACCAGCGCCTTGTCCTCGTTGAACATCAGTTGCACCCGCGCGAACATGCCGGGGCGCAGCACGCCGTCCTGGTTGGCCACGGTGGCGCGCAGCAGGATCGACCGGCCGCCCGCGTCGACCAGCGGGCTGACCGCGTAGACGAGTCCCCGGCGCTCCTGGCCGGGCAAGGCGTCCAGGCGCAGCGTCAGTTGCTGGCCGACCCGCACCTTGCTCAAGTACATCTCGGGCACGCGGAAATCCACTTTGAGCGGATCGATCGCCTCGAGCGGCGCCAGGTCCTGCCCCTGATTCACGTAGTCGCCCACCGACACGCTGCGCAGGCCAACGATGCCCGCGAATGGCGCGGTAATCGTCATCTTGTCGAGCCGCGCCTGGGCCAGCGCCACGGCGGCCTCTTGCACCTTCAGCGTGCTGGCCGACTCGTCGCGCGCCTGCTGGCTGACGAAGCCCTTGCCCTGCAGCTCGACGGCGCGGCGGTAATGGCTCTGCGCCAGCGTGAGGTTCGCGCGCGCCTGCGCAAGTTCAGCCCGCGGCACCGAATCGTCCAGGCGGATGAGCAACTGACCCTGCTTGACGGGCTGGCCTTCCTTGAAATCAATGGCCTGGATGCGCCCGGCCACTTCGGGGCGGAGGACGACGGACTCATCGGAACGCAGGCTGCCCACTGCGGACAGGCCGCGTGCAAAGGGGATTTCCTGGACGGCGGCCACGGCCACGCGGGACGGCGCGGCGGGCGCGGCTTGAGATTTGGTGGTGACAGGGGCGGGAGCGGCGGACGGCGCCAGCCAGCGCGGCACAAACACGCCGAGCGCGGCCCCCGCGGCCAACCCTGCCGCGACGGCGGCCAGCAGTACAGCTTTTTTCATGCGCGAAAGTGGCGGTGTTGCGGCGCGGACCGGGCATGCCCCACTCGGACGTCGCCGCAGGAACTGGAGGAAGGGAAGGCACTTTAGCACCCGGATTTACATACTGGAACAATCCTGAAGCGCGATGAAAGAACTAAATCTGCCCTAGTGGGCCGATTTGAGGGTATTTCCGGATGCCGGCGGGGCGGCTGATTCCGGTCAGGCGCGGCGCGCGACGTCGACGCCCATGTTGGCAAGCTGGTCGGCGCGCTCGTTGCCGGGGTCGCCCGCGTGACCGCGAACCCAGCGCCAGGACACCGTGTGCCGCTGCACCTGCTCATCCAGCGCCTGCCAGAGCTCGGCATTCTTGACCGGCTTTTTCTCGGCGGTGATCCAGCCGCGCCGTTTCCAGTTGGCCAGCCACTCGGTCATGCCCTTCATGACGTATTGCGAGTCGGTGTGGATGGTGACGACGCACGGACGCTTGAGGGCGCGCAGGCCTTCGATGACCGCCAGCAGTTCCATCCGGTTGTTGGTGGTCTGGAGTTCGCCGCCATGCAGCGTCTTTTCGTGCGCGCCGGCGCGCATCAGCACGCCCCAGCCGCCGGGACCCGGATTGCCCTTGCAGGCGCCGTCGGTCCACATTTCCACTTTCTGATCGTTCGCTTTGTTGTCCTGCATGGTGCTGCGTGCGTGTCCTTGTTCTTGCAATGTGAGGCCGGCCCGGCCGTTCAGGAGGGGTCGAAGCCGTCGTCCGCCTGGCGGTTGACCACCACCGACGCCGCGCGTGCGCGCTTGGGTTTGGTCTTCCAGGCAGGCCCGATGATACGCATGCCCGTCACGCGCTTGACCGCCGAGACCATGTAGACCGCCCCGCCCAGGCTCCACCAGCGGGCGCCGGCGGATTCCAGGAAGCCCCAGCGCTGCAGCCATTTTTCGCTGCGGCAGGCCGGCGCGTAGCAACCGAACTGGCTTTCATCGACCTCCAGCGACAGCAGCTTGAACCAGTCCTTGAGCCGCACAAGCGACACCTGGGACGACGGCGGCTGCGGCAGCCAGGGCTCCATGCCGGGCATGCGGGTGCGCGCGCCCCACATGCTCCAGGGATTGAACCCCGAAATGACGACCCGCCCCTCGGGCACCAGCACGCGCTCGACCTCGCGCAGCACGTTGTGGGGATCGGGCGTAAGTTCGAAGGTGTGCGGCAGGATCAGGAGATCGACGCTTTGCGATTCGAACGGCAGGGCCTCGGGCTCTGCGACGACCACGCGCGACTGCCAGCCGGGCATATTTTCCGGCGCAGGGGTCTCGGTGCCCACATAGCCCTTGAACGGCATCCGGTTCGCCCGCAACAGGTTCAGGTCGGCAAGGCCGACCTGCCAGGCGTAATATCCGAAGACATCCGCGACGGCCGCGTCGAACTGGGCCCGTTCCCAGGCCAGCACGTACTGGCCCGGCGGCGTCTGGAACCATTCGGCCAGTTCTACAATCGGCGGAGTTTCTTCTGCCACGTTTTTTCCTTCGAATCCCATGCAAGCCTTGACCGCCCCCGCAGGCGGCCGCGAACGCAACGCCGCGGTCTTGCCTTTGCCAGCCTTTTCCGACAACTACATCTGGGCAATCGTCCAGGACGGCCTGGCGGCTGTCGTGGACCCCGGCGAAGCCGGCCCCGTGTTGCAGTTCCTGGATCAGCATGGCTTGAAGCTGCGCGCCATTCTACTCACGCACCACCATGGCGACCATGTGGGCGGCGTGCTCGAATTGTCCCGCATCGAGGGCATCACCGTATATGGTCCGGCGCGCGAAAAGCTGCCGCGCTGCGACGTCCGCCTGGCCGAAGGCGACCGCGTGACGCTGCCGGAACTGGACCTGGACCTGACCGTGCTTGACGTCCCGGGCCACACCGCCGGGCACATCGCCTATGCCGGCCGCGCGGCCGGCGTCGAGCACGCGCTGTTCTGTGGCGACACGCTTTTCGCGGGGGGCTGTGGCCGGCTTTTCGAAGGCACCCCAGCGCAAATGTTTGATTCCTTGGAAAAATTTTCCGCTTTACCGCCGGATACAAAAGTTTTTTGCGCACACGAGTACACTCTAGCGAACCTTCGCTGGGCATCGGCCGTCGAACCGGCCAACCGCGACCTGCAAACGTGGCACCTGCGGGCCCAGCAATTACGCGCGGATGGTCACCCCACGCTTCCTTCGACCATCGGCCAGGAACGCGCGACCAATCCGTTCTTGCGCACGCAGCAGCCCGACGTCGTCCAGGCCGCCGCAAGCTGGGCCGGACGCCACCAGCAAACGCCGGTAGAGGTTTTTGCCTCCCTTCGTGAATGGAAGAACGATTTCAAGTGACCACCTGATGAATCTATCCCGACTCCTTCTGCCGCTCATGCTGGCAGTCCTCGCCGGTTGCGCAGGAACCAAAGCCCCCGATAGCAAGAACCTCACCACCAATTCCCAAGGCCGATACATCGCCCGGGACACTTCCCGCACGATCGACCTGACCAACCCGCCGGCCGACGCCTGGGACCGCATCCGCCGCGGTTTCGCGATCCCCAACCTGAATACCGACCTCTCCAAGCAGTGGACCGACTACTACGCGTCCCACCCCGAGGCGGTCCAGCGCATGGCGGAACGCGCAGGCAAATACCTGTACTTCATCGTCGATGAGATCAACCGCCGCGGTCTGCCGACCGAGCTGGCGCTGCTGCCCTTCGTTGAAAGCGCGTACAACCCGACGGCGCTGTCCCGCGCGCAGGCCTCGGGTCTGTGGCAGTTCGTGCCGGCCACGGGCCAGCATTTCAACCTGAAGCAGGACTGGTGGCGCGACGAGCGCCGCGATCCCATCGCCTCGACCAACGCGGCCCTGGACTACCTGGAAAAGCTGTTTGAAATGCAGGGCGACTGGTACCTCGCCCTGGCCTCTTACAACTGGGGCGAAGGCTCGGTGCAGCGCGCCATGGCCAAGAACGAGGCCGCCGGCCAGAACACCGACTACCTGTCGCTGAACATGCCGGACGAGACCCGCAACTACGTGCCCAAGCTGCAGGCCATCAAGAACATCATTGCGGATCCGCAGCGCTATGCCGTGGCCCTGCCGCCCGTTGGCAACACGCCGTACTTCGTGACGGTGCAGAAGAACAGCGACATCGACCTGGAAATCGCCGCCAAGCTGGCCGAAATGCCGCTGGACGAATTCAAGGCCCTGAACCCGTCCTTCAACCGCCCGGTCATCCGCGGCGACCACGGCCCCACCCTGCTGCTGCCGGCCGACCGCGTCGAAATCTTCAACGCCAACCTCACCAACTACAAGGGCGACCTGTCCGCCTGGAAGGTCTACCACTCCCGGCGCGGCGAGTCCTACGCGGCCATCGCCAAGCGCTTTGGCGTGTCCGAAGCGTCGCTGCGCGAGACCAACGACATCAGCCGCCGCCAGAAATCCGCGAACGGCCAGGCGCTGCTGGTGCCGGGCGACCCCGGCACCGGCGGCGTGCAGATCGCATCGCTGGCCCCGCCGGTGGGCGCGCTGGACGCGGCGCCGCAGGACAACAAGGCCGCCGCCCCGCGTGGCCGCACCACGCAGGCGCCCGCCGCCCGCGTTTCCAGCGCCCGCCCCAACGTCCGCAGCCACAAGGTCCGCCAGGGCGACACCCTGTTCTCGCTGGCCAAGCAATACGGCACCACGGTCGACGCGCTGCGTGCGCTCAACAACATCAAGGGCAGTGCCCTGAAGATCGGCACGCAGCTCCGCGTGCCTGGCACAAACGCGCGCGGGTAACCCCCGCCACAATCGCCGCACACGCGGCGCGACACCCCGGCGCGGCACCCCGCAAGGGGGCCGCGCCGTCTCGCCCGCTGGACCGCCAAATTCCCTAAAATAGGCGGCCTCCAGAAGGGAAAAATTTCAAGGACACATCTATGGGCTTTCTCGCCGGCAAGCGCATCCTGGTCACCGGGGTGCTTTCCAACCGTTCCATCGCCTACGGCATCGCGCGCGCCTGTCATCAGCAAGGCGCCGAACTGGCGTTCACCTACGTGGGCGACCGCTTCAAGGACCGCGTCAGCGAATTCGCCGCCGAGTTCGGCAGCAACATCGTGCTGCCCTGCGACGTGGCCGAAGACAGCCAGATCGACGGCGCCTTCGCCGAACTGGGCAAGCACTGGGACGGCCTGGACGGCCTGGTCCACTCCATTGGCTTCGCCCCGCGTGAAGCCATTGCCGGCAACTTCCTGGACGGCCTGTCGCGCGAAGGCTTTCGCATCGCCCACGACATTTCGGCCTACAGCTTTGCCGCCATGGCCAAGGCCGCGCTGCCCCTGATGGAAGGCCGCAACGGTTCCGTGCTGACGCTGACGTACCTGGGCGCCGAGCGCGTGGTTCCCAACTACAACACGATGGGTCTGGCCAAGGCGTCGCTTGAAGCCAGCGTGCGCTACCTGGCCACGGCGCTGGGCCCGCGCGGCATCCGTGCCAACGGCATCTCCGCCGGCCCGATCAAGACCCTGGCCGCCAGCGGCATCAAGGACTTCTCGGCCATCCTGAAGTTCGTGGAAAACCAGTCCCCCCTGCGCCGCAACATCACCATCGAAGACGTCGGCAACGTCGCGGCCTTCATGCTGTCGGACCTGGCTGCCGGCGTGACCGGCGAGATCACCCACGTGGACGGCGGTTTCTCGACCATCGTTCCGGGCATGGAAGAGTAAGACTTTCTTGGGACGGGGCCTGGCGCCCCGCCTTGCCGAACGGGGCCGGTTTCTCCGGCCCCTTCTCCGATTTCCGGTTTCTCAGTCCGGCCGCACGATCAGCGTGGACACCTGCACGTCCACCGCCGTCATCAGCTTGTGGATCGGGCACTTCTCGGCCACGGCCAGCAATTCGTCGATCTGCGCATCGGACAACTCGCCGTGCAGCGTCAGCTTGGCGGTCAGGCGGTAGATGCCACGGCGTTCCTCGCTGGCATCGCGCACCACTTCCACCCCCACCGATTCCAGCGGCAGGCCCTTGCGCTGCGCGTAGACCATCAGCGTCATCGCCTTGCAGCCGCCCAGCGCGGTATCGAAGTAATCGTGCGGATCCGGCCCCTCGCCTTGCGGCTTGGGCATGTCCAGCGGCAGGTCGTGGCCTTCGGCCGTTGCGGTGAATTGCAGGGACTGGGGCGCATTCTGGCGCACGCGGATGCTCATGGATCGGTTCTCCTGTGTTGGGACTACCAGGGACAGCCCTGGATGATCTGGCTGCGCCTGCATGGGGCGGCCGGTCGGCCGGCGACAAGGACGGTTGTAGCACTTGCCGCAGCCTTCCGGGGCCGGATCAACCGCCTGACGGTTAGCTGAACTTCCTGCGACGGCCACGGTCCGATATCCCTGACCGACCGTTTTACAGGAGGCCGCATGAGCGCCCGGCAATTACTAGATCAACTGTTGCAGTCCGGACAAGGGCTGCTTTCCGACACGACGAACCGCGTGCAGAACGCCACCGGCGGCAAGGGATCGTCCCTGCTTTCCGGCTTGGGCGGCGGCGCCCTGGGCGCAGGCGCCCTCGGCCTCTTGATGGGCAGCAAGAAGGCCCGCAAGATCGGCGGCAAGGTCGCCATGTACGGCGGCATGGCCGCGCTGGGCGCATTGGCCTATCGCGCCTACGGCGACTGGCAGCGCAAGCAGGCGGGCGCGCCCACTGCCCCGCCCCAGACGCTGGACCGCCTGCCCGCCCCCGAGGCCGAACAGCACAGCAACGCCGTCCTCACCGCCATGATCGGCGCGGCCAAGGCCGACGGCCATATCGGTCCCGAAGAAAAAACCCTGCTGGAAACGGAACTGGCCAAGCTGTCATCCGACGCCCAGGACCGCCGCTGGCTGGAAGCCGAGCTGTCCCGCCCGCTGGATCCCAGCGTGATCGCCCAGTCAGCCAAGACGCCCGAAATGGCGGCGGAAATGTACCTGGCCAGCCTGCTCGTCGTGGACGAGGAAAGCTACATGGAGCGCGCGTACCTGGACGAACTGGCGCGTCAGCTCAAGCTGGAACCGGGCCTGAAGGAGCAACTGGAGCAGCACGCCAAAGCGGCTGTCTGATAGCAGCGGCTGACGCTGCAACCGTAGTTTCAGCCCCCTCCGCGGCCGATTCCGCGCATCACGCGCCGTGTCGGCCGCTTTGCCGTTCAATCCGCGCGCAATCCGATCGCCTCGGTCAGCGCGGTATAGCGGTCGATGTCCGCGCCGATCATCTGCTGAAACTCTTGCGGCGAGCTGCTGGCAGGCGTAAAGCCCTGCTCACGCAGTGCGGCCTGCACATCCGGCCGCCGCACGATCTTCGCCACCGCTGCATTCAGCTTGTCGACCACTGCCGGCGGCGTCGCCGCCGGGGTCAACAGGCCGTGCCACTGATCCAGCGCATAGCCTGACACGCCCTGCTCGGCCACCGTGGGCACGGTGGGCATGAGCGGTGACCGCGCGGGCGACGTCACGGCCAGCGCGCGCAGCTTGCCCGCGGCGATCAACGGCGCCGCGCTGGAAGCCGTCACCACCCCCACGCCCACCTGCCCCGCCATCACATCGGTCAGCGCGGGGCCACATCCCTTGTACGGCACCTGCTGCATCACCGCACCCGTCTTGCGCGACAGCATCTCGCCCGCCAGATGCTGCGGTGTGCCGTTGCCGCACGTCGCAAACGCCAGCGGCTTGTCCGGCACGGCGGCCACGATCACGTCATCAAGATTGCGCAAAGGCGACGCCGCCGGCACGACAAACACCGAGGGCACGAAAGCCACATTGATGACCGCCGCAAAATCCCGCTTCGGCGAGAAGCCCAGATTGCGATAGACGCCCGGGTTGATCGCAAACGAGCTGTTCACCATCAGCAGCGTGTAGCCGTCCGGCGGCGACTCGGCCACGATCCGGGCACCGATGTTGCCGCTGGCGCCCGGCCGATTCTCCACCACCACCGGCTGCCCCAACGACTCCTGCAGACTGGCGCCGATGCGGCGTGCAAGCAGATCGGTCCCGCCGCCGGGCGGGAACGTCACGACGATCGTGATGGGATGCGACGGATACGACGCATCGCCCGGCGCCTCGCCCGAGGGCGGATTACCGCAGGCGGTCAGCGACAGCACAACAAGCGTAAGGGACGAAAGCAGCAGGCGTTTCATGTTCGGGACCAATGAAAAGTCAGGCGTCCAGACCAATGTCCAGCACCTTGGCGCTGTGCGTCAGCCAACCCACGGCGATCTGATCCACGCCGGTAGCGGCCACGGCCGCCGCGGTTTCGGGCGTGATCCGGCCCGAGGCTTCCGTAATCGCCCGGCCCCGCGCCATCGCGACGGCGCGGCGCAGGTCATCCAGGCTCATGTTGTCCAGCAGCACCACGTCTACGCCCAGCGACAGCGCCACTTCAAGCTGCTCCAGCGTGTCCACTTCCAGCTCGATCTTCACCATGTGGCCCACGCCGGCGCGCGCCCGTTCGACGGCCGTCGCCACGCTGCCGGCCAGCGCAATGTGGTTGTCCTTGATGAGCACCGCGTCGTCCAGCCCATGACGGTGATTGCTGCCGCCGCCCACACGCACCGCGTACTTCTGCACCGCCCGCAGCCCCGGCATGGTCTTGCGCGTGCACGTGACACGCGCGCCGAAATCCGAGATGGCCCGAGCAATCGACGCCGTGGCTGTCGCCACGCCGCTCAGGTGACACAGAAAATTGAGCGCCACCCGCTCCGCGCTAAGCATCGCGCGCGCATTGCCCTGGATGCGCGCGATTTCCATCCCGGGCTCGAGATCGCTGCCATCGCGGCGCGACACCGTAAATGCCAGGTTTGGGTCCATCGTGCGGAACGCCAGCCGGGCCAGATCCAATCCCGCCAGCACGCCCTCCTGCCGCGCCACGAGCCGCGTTTCGGCCGTGGCATCGGCCGGCACGATGGCGTCGGTCGTCAGGTCGCCAGCGCGGCCCAGGTCCTCCAGCAACGCCGCCCGCACGAGCGGCTCCAGCATGACGTCCGGCAGCGGCGGAACGGGAAGGCGATCAGCTGCGAGGGGCTTTGCGGCTTTAATGCTCATTTTGAGTATTTGTAGCGTAAAAAAAGGCGCGCAAGAATTGCGCACCACTTATGCTAAATATGAGTATAAGCCTTGTCAAGCGTCAAACGACGCGCGACACCGGCAGCTTGCTGCCTGCAATGGCCCGTTCCAGCAGCACATCGCGCCGGAACCGGAACAGTTTGGCAGGCCGGCCGGCGGTGCCGGTCGCCATGGCGCCGGTCTCTTCGACCAGATCCTGCTGCTCGATGAAGCGGCGGAAGTTCTGCTTGTGCAACCCACGCCCCGCCAGCGCCTCGACCGCCATCTGCAGCTGCAACAGCGTGAACTCGTCCGGCATCAGTTCAAACACCACCGGGCGGTACTTGATCTTGGCGCGCAGCCTCGCAATGCCGGTGGCCAGGATGCGCCGATGGTCGTGGCGCATCGGCTGTCCGGGCACCACCGCGGTTTCGCCGGTGCGCCGCACCGCCTCGGGCACCAGCCCGGCTTCGAACAACAGTTCGTAGCGCTGCAGCACCATGTCCTCATTCCACGCCGCGCCATCCAGTCCAAAGGTGATCGCCGCGCGCTGCTGGCGGCGCGCGCGGACCGATGCGTCCGCGCTGCCTTCGCACCACGCGGTGAGCCGGGGCACGATCACATCCTCGACGAGCGCCGGCGTGCCCGCGCGGCGGTCTTCCCACGGAAAGTAACGATACCAGTCCTGCCAGCCGACTTGCGCAACGCCCGTCTCGCCCGCTTCGCGCGTGAGGCCCAGGTAGCTGACCGAGATGACCCGCCCGCCGGACTCATCCGAGCGATCGCCGTCCGCAAAGGTATACAGCTGCTCGACATACCCCAACGGATGATGCGTCTGCGCCTCGACCCAATCGCGCAAGCCGGCCTGCAGCGACCGATGCGACAACTCGAACGGCCCGGCCGGCAACGCCCTGGCATCGTCCGTCGTCAGCACCCGCGGCTCGCCGTTGGTCACCGCAACCAGCACGGCAACGAGTTCAGCATGGACGGAGCGTTCGACGGATTCGGTCAAGGTGGGCGGGGGGATATCGAGAATGGGCGGTCGGCAGAAAATGGCGGCGCGAAGCTCGAGATTATAAGGACGCAGTGTGGCAAGTTTTGATGGCCTCGTCCTGCAACAGCCCCTTGCAATCGTGACATCCAGAACGCTGCCTCACCGGGACGGCGGTTCTAAGATCGATCAATGTCCAGGCGCCGCGCCATCCTGGCCTCGCGCGCAGTCGGAGCAATCGCCATGCTGAAAACCACCCCTGATCCCACCACTGCGTCCAAGGGTGCGGACGAACAAAAGCCCCCGACCGACCCGCGCAAGGGTACCGAGACCCTGCCCATGCCGGATGAAAGCAATGTCGTCGCAGGCATGCCGCGGCGTGGCCGCGCCATTGCGGAACCCGGAGAACCGGGCGTCATCACGCCGGAAGACGACGTGCTGGATACGTCGTACGACACACCCAAGACGTGACGCGCACGGCGTTCCGCGCATAGGGATCGCCGGTGCAAAGCCGGCGATCCCCTCAGTCCAGCTTCACCTTCGCACCCTCGATCACAGGCTTCCACTTCTGGTAGTCCTGCTTGATGGTCTCCGCGAACTGTTCCGGCGTCGTGGGCATGGCCTGCGCGCCCTGAGCCGCCAAAGCCTCCTGCATCGCCGGCAATGCCAGCACCTTGTTGAGTTCCGTGTTCAGCGTCTGGATGATGGGTTTGGGCGTCTTGGCGGGCGCCAGCAAGCCATACCAGACCCGTACGTCAAAGCCGGGATAACCCAGTTCCGCCACGGTCGGCACGTCGGGCAGCGCCGGGCTGCGCTGCGGCGAGGTGACGGCCAGCGCGACCGCGCTGCCGGCCTTGAGCTGCGGCGCCGCCGACGGGATGGACGTGAAGATCACCGGCACCTGCCCGCCCAGCAGATCCGCCATGGCGGGCCCCGACCCCTTGTACGGCACGTGGACCAGCTTGACGTCCGCGCGCTGCTGGAGCAGTTCGGCAGCCAGGTGCGTGATGGTACCGGCGCCCGGCGACCCGTAGTTGACGGCCCCCGGCGCCTTGCGGGCCGCTTCGATCAGCGCCTGCAAGGTCTGGTAGGGACTGGATTTGCCGGCCACGATGACCAGGGGCGCTTCGCCCACGATGCCAATCGGCGCAAAGTCCTTGATCGGGTCGTAGGAAAGCTTGCTGTAGATGGAAGGCGCCACCGCCAGGTTGTCGACCTGCCCCATGACGATTTCATAGCCGTCCGGCTTGGCCCGCGCGGCCGCGCCGATGCCGATGGTGCCGCCGGCGCCCGGCCGGTTCTCGGCCACCACGTTCCATTTGGTCGTCTCGCCCAGCTTGGCGCTCACTGTGCGGGACAGGAAGTCCGTGCCGCCGCCCGGCGTGAACGGCACGATGATGCGGATGGGTTGATTCGGGTAGGACTCCTGGGCGTGGGCGCCTGCCGCGACGCCCAGCACGCAAGCTGAAAGCAGAAGGTTGCGTAGCATGTCGTTTGTCTCCGTCGTTATTGCTTTATGGGCAGGCTGTGTCGCCTTGGTGGTCCTGCCGCGGCGCATTCAGATGACGCCGCGTTCCTGCAAACCGCGGATGTCCTCCTGCGCGAATCCGAATCGCAGCAGCACATCGCGAGTATCGGCGCCCAGCGCGGGCGCGGCATGCACGGGCCGGGCTTCGGCCTGCGCAAACTTGATCGGGAAGCCCAGCATCCGCACATCGCCGTGGTCGCCATGCGGCACGTCGATAGCCATGCGCTGGTCCTGCACCTGAGGATCCTCGAACACTTCCTGAAGGTTCAGCACCTGACCGCACGGCACGCCAAACCGGTTCAGGCGTTCGATCCAGTGGGCGCTGGTGTGCTGGCGCGTGCGCGTTTGGATGGCCTCGGTGATGGCACCACGATTGCGCATGCGATCGGCGTTCGTCGCAAAACGGGGATCGGCGCGCAGTTCCGGCAGCTCCAACGCGTCCAGCAGCTTGTGATAGACGACGTCGTTGCTGGGCGCGATTGCGACCTGCCCGTCGGCCGTCTCGAACAGCCCGTAGGGCGACGCGATGCCGTGATCGTTGCCCGTGCGCGCAGGCAGCCGGCCGTCGGCAAAATAGTTCGACGCCTGAAAGCTCAAGAGGCCGATCATGCTGCCCAGGAGGCTCACGCTGACGCTGTCCCCCTGCCCGGTGCGCTCGCGGCGCAGCAATGCCGCCACGATGCCGAGCGCGCCATTCATGCCGGCCACCAGATCGCTGATGGGGGGACCCGCGCGCATGGGCGGCTGACTTTCCGCGCCATTCAGGCTCATGAACCCGCTCATCGCCTGCGCGATGAAATCGAACGCCGGCCGGTCGCGATAAGGCCCCGTCGTGCCAAAGCCGTTGATGCTGCAATGAATGATGTCGGGCTTGAGCGCCTTGAGCGCCTCGTCTCCCAGGCCCATCTTCTGCATGACGCCCGGCCGGTAGTTCTCGACGATCACATCGCATTCGGCGATCAGGCGCCGCAGCACGGCCTTGCCTTCCTCGCTGTACAGGTCGAGCGTGACGGATTTCTTGTTGCGGTTGTAGTTGGCGAAGTACCAGCTCAGGCCGTCGCGTATCACGCCCTGGGCGCGCACCGGGTCGCCTTCGCCCGGCGTCTCGATCTTGATGACCTCTGCGCCCATGTCGGCAAGCAGAGAGGTGCAGAACGGACCCGAGATGATGCGGGTCAGGTCCAGAATGCGGAATCCGGATAAAGGCATGGGTTCTTTTGAATCCAGGGTTGCGGAAATCAGCCAACGGCGGCCACGGCGCCGTCGTAATCGTGCAAGGCAAGACGCGGCCCGGCCTTCATCACCTGTCCTGACAACGGGCGCTTCATCACCTGCTCAAGATGCCGCGACGCCTGGATCAGCGCCGCCAGGTCGATGCCCGTCTCGATGTCCATCTCGTGCAGCAGGTTGACCGTGTCCTCGGTGCAGACATTTCCCGTCGCCCCGGGCGCGAACGGACAGCCGCCCAAGCCGCCCAGCGACGATTCAAAGGACGTGATGCCGGCGTGCAGCCCCTCGACCACATTCACCAGCCCGAGGCCGCGCGTGTTGTGAAAGTGCAGCGAAAAATCCATGGCCGGAAACGCGGCGCACAGCGCGTCGACCGTCTTGCGCACGAGCCGCGGCGTCGCCATGCCCGTCGTGTCGCCCAGCGTGACGGCGTCGAAATCCAGACGGGCAAACTCGGCCACGATGGTCTTCAACGTGGCGATATCGACATCGCCTTCAAACGGACAACCGAAGGCGACCGCGATGGCGCCCTTGCGCCGCATGGGATGCTCCTGCAACAGCGCCGCCACATCCTCGATGTCGCGCAGCGACTGCTCCACGGACCGGTTCAGGTTCTTTCTGTTGTGGCTTTCGCTGGCCGACAGGAACACCACGACTTCATCGGCACGCGATGCCAGCGCGCGTTCAACGCCGCGCGGGTTCGGCGCCAGCGCGCTCAACACGACGCCCGGCCGCTTGTCCGCCAGCGCCAGCAACTCCGCGGCGTCGCGCATCTGCGGCACCGCCCGGGGCGACACGAACGAGGTCGCCTCGATGTGGCGCACGCCAGCGGCAATCAGTTCATTCAGGATGGCAGCCTTGGTGTCGGTGGGCACGAACTCGGGCTCGCTTTGCAGTCCGTCCCGCAGTCCCACCTCCACGATCTGCACTCGGCTTGGAAGGCTCACGTCTCTCTCTCCTCGCGCCCGCGCGGCGGGCGGTCCATGGGCTTGATGAGCTATCTTCCGAGGTCCGCCGCCGTGGCACAAATCGCGATTCTTCAGCGGGGCATCGCCATTCGCGATGGCTGAGCGCGGCGGCGCCTGCGTTGGCCGTCCGGATTTTGCTACGCAACATCCGGATCCGAATCCGGAAAGACCTGCCTCAATTGCCGGAGGCGGCGGCCTCTTGCAGCAGGTGCTCCATCAGCAACCGGGCAGCGCCGGACAGGGGCTCATTGCTGCGCACGCACAACTTGAGCTGGCGACGCGCCCAGGCGTCCGTCAAAGGGATAATCCGTAGATCGCCGCAATCGAAGAGGGACAGCGCCTCGACGGGCACGATGCCAATGCCCAGCTCGCAGCGCACCATCGACACCAGCGCATCGTATGACGTGACCTGGAACCGCAGCCGCACCGTCCGATTGATGGCTGCCGCCTCGCGCGTGAACAGGTAGTTCGCCGCGCTGCCCCGGTGCATGCCGACGTGGTCGTACTCCAGCGTGTCGGCAAACGCCACGCGCTCCCGCGCAGCCAGCGGATGAGACCGGTTGGCCACCAGCGTCATCACATCGCGCCGGTACGGAAAACTCTGCAGCCCGCTGTCGTCGTCGGTCTGGGTATAGATACCGATATCGCTCATGTTCTGCTGCACCGCTCGCGTCACCGCGGAACTGACGTTCTCCTCCAGATCGATCTGCACGCCGGGGTGCAGCGTCAGAAAGCGCCGCAGATCCTGCGGCAGGAACTGCGTGATGGAAGACAGGTTGGCCGCGATGCGCACATGCCCGCGCACGCCCGATGAAAAATCGCGGATCTCGTCCGTGAGGCCGCGCGCCTGATGCAGCAGCGCCCGCGCGTGCCGCGCCAACGCATGGCCAGCGCCTGTCGCGGCCACCCCTCGAGCATGCCGCGTGATCAGCACCACATCCAGGATGCGCTCCAGCTCCGACAGCCGCTTGCTCAGCGCCGAGGGCGCAATGTGCTCACGCGCGGCGGCTGCGGCAATGCTGCCCTCTTCAACCACGGCCACAAAGACCTGCAGGCTGTAGAGATCCAGGCGAGGCGCGGATGATCGAATCGGCAGGTCGAAAGTCATGGCACGAGCGTACCGTAACGATTCCCGGAAATGCAAAAGGCCCCGATCTCTGGGAGATCGGGGCCTTTTTTGGCTTGGCCGCTTTTTGGGGGCTTGGCGGCCTTGCCAGTATTCCTGGCGGACAGAGGGGGATTCGAACCCCCGATACGCTTTTGACGTATACACGCTTTCCAGGCGTGCGCCTTCAACCACTCGGCCACCTGTCCTACTGCACTTCCAGGGGCCTTTCGGTGCTGATGAAAGACGCTGCTGAAAATGCGAATCCGCGATTCTAGCAGAATCGGCAACTGCACAGCAAGCGGGCAAACAAAAAGGGACGCACTACGCGCGTCCCTTCCCCTGCCGGCGCCATTACTTCGACGCGGGCGGGTCCTGCTCCCGGTAGGAGCTGATCGTGCCGTCCGGTTCGGTTTCTTCCAGCCGGACGCGGAATCCCCATAGACGTGCCAGATGCTTCATGACCTGTTCGGCGTCTTCACCGGCCAGCGGCCGGCCACGGCTCTTCAAGTGGCGCAGCACCAGCGAGCGGTCGGTGTCGCGGTTGAAGCGGACGACCTGGATGTCGGGCACCAGGTTGTCGCGATTGTGCTGCGCGGCGAGCAGGCGCCGGATGTCGCGGTAGCCCTCGTCGTCGTGGATCGCGGCCACTTCCAGCTTGGGGTTGGCCTGGTGGTCCGAGATCGCGAAGAAGCGGAATTCGCGGATCAGGCGCGGGGACAGATACTGCGAGATGTAGGACTCGTCCTTGAAGTTGCGCATGGCGAAGTCCAACGTCTTCAACCAGTCGCCGCCCGCGATGTCGGGGAACCAGCGGCGGTCTTCGGGCGTGGGCGCTTCGCAGATGCGGCGGATGTCCGACATCATTGCAAAGCCCAGCGCGTACGGGTTGATGCCGCCATAGCCGCGCTCGTCAAAGCCGCGCTGGCTGACGACGTTGGTGTGGCTTTGCAGGAACTCCATCATGAAGCCGTCGTTCACCAGACCCTTCTCGTGCAGGCGGTTCAGGATCGTGTAGTGCCAGAACGTGGCCCAGCCTTCGTTCATGACCTTGGTCTGGGTCTGCGGATAGAAATACTGCGCGACCTTGCGGACGATGCGCACCAGCTCCTTCTGCCACGGGGCCAGCTTGGGCGAGTACTTCTCGATGAAGTACAGCAGGTTTTCCTCGGGCTCGGGCGGAAACACGGACGCCGCGACGCGCGTGTCCTTGTCCGCTTCGATGCGCGGCAGCGTGCGCCATAGGTCGTTGTACTGCAGGCGCGCGTGTTCCTCGCGCTCGGCCTGGCGCGTGGCTTCTTCCTTGAAGGAGACCGGCGTCGGGCGCTTGTAGCGGTCGACGCCGTGATGCGACAGCGCATGGCACGAGTCCAGCAGCGACTCCACGGCATCGATGCCGTAGCGGTCTTCGCACGCCATCACGTACTTGCGCGCGAACACCAGGTAGTCCAGCACGCCGTCGGCGTCTGTCCATTGCCGGAAGAGATAGTTGCCCTTGAAGAAGGAATTGTGCCCGTAGCAGGCATGTGCGATCACCAGCGCCTGCATCGGCATGGAATTCTCTTCCATGAGGTAAGAAATGCACGGGTTGGAATTGATGACGATTTCGTACGCCAGCCCCTGCATGCCGCGGCGGTAGTACTGCTCGTTGCGGATGAATTCCTTGCCGTACGACCAATGCGGGTAGCCAATGGGCAAGCCCGCCGACGCGTACGCGTCCAGCATCTGTTCCGAGGTGATTACCTCGATCTGGTTCGGATACGTGTCCAAGCCGTATTCGCGCGCAATCTGCGAGATCGCGTCGTCATAGGTCTGGATCAGTTCGAACGTCCATTCGGAACCCTGCGAGATCGGCCGGATACCACCGTCCGATCCCGGCTCCACGAGCGCACCCATGTTGGCGTTCATGCGGTCTCCTTCTTGAACAGGTCGTGGAACACGGGAAAGATTTCCCCGCGGTCGCAAATGCGCCGCATGACGAAGTGCGGTTCCAGTTTCTGTTCATACTCGGCCCACAGACTGCTCTTGCGGGCTTCCTGCGAGTCGGGGATTTCGATGTAGGCAAAGTAGCGCGACGAAGGCAGCAGATGCTCGGCCAGGAATCGTGCGCTCTTGCCCGCATCGGCGCCAAACGAGTCGCCGTCGCTGGCCTGCGCCGCGTAGACGTTCCACGCGGACGGCGGATAGCGCTTTTCCAGGATCTCGCGCATCAGCTCCAATGCCGACAACACGATCGTGCCGCCGCTCTTGGGGTCGTAGAAGAACGTGTGC
The DNA here is from genome assembly GCF_040775605.1 of Achromobacter animicus. Lineage (NCBI taxonomy): Bacteria > Pseudomonadati > Pseudomonadota > Betaproteobacteria > Burkholderiales > Alcaligenaceae > Achromobacter > Achromobacter animicus. The sequence continues at coordinate 722,023 of NZ_JAYGJK010000001.1, read as the reverse complement.
TCGTCCACTTCCTCGGCGTTGTCGGTGTGGCGGATGAACACCAGATCGACGTGCTCGTACTTGCGCGACAGGAACAGGTAGAGCAGCGTGAAGAAGCGTTTGGCCAGATCCTTCTTGCCCTCGTCCATGGAGCCAGACACGTCCATCAGGCAGAACATGACGGCGCGCGCCATGGGGATGGCGACCGACACGCGGTTGCGATAGCGCAGGTCCAGGTCGTCCAGGAACGGCACGCGCGCCAGGCGCTCGCGGCAATCCTCGACCTCCTGTTCCAGCTCGCGGATTCGGGCCTGCGACACACCCGCAGCCTTGGCCTCTTCCAGCGCGTCCTCGGCATCGCGCAGGTCGGCGCGCGCCTTCACGCCCAGCGACACCCGACGCGCCAGCGATGACTTCAGCGTGCGGCTGATGCTCAGCGTGCTGGGCGAGCCGGTGGTGGTGTAGCCGGCGCGCTGCCACTTCTTCTGGCTGACTTCGCCCAGCTGGTTGCGCGCCAGGTGCGGCAGTTCCAGATCCTCGAAAAAGAGGTTCAGGAACTCGGCACGCGACAGGCTGAAGGTGAACTGGTCCACCGACTCACCTTCACCCGGCTCGGAGCCACCCTCGCCCTGCCCGCCTTGCGGCCGGTCGAAGGTGTCGCCCTTGGCGAATTCGCGGTTGCCCGGATGCACCATTTCGCGGTCGCCGCCCGCGCCGTGCCGGAACGTCGGCTCGGAGATATCGCGGGCGGGTAGGTTGATCTCACCGCCTTGATCCATGTCCTGGATCGAGCGGTCACGGATCATCCCGTGTACCGCCTTGCGGATCTGATCCTTATAACGCCGCAGAAAGCGTTCCCGGTTAACGGCGCTCTTGTTGCGACCGTTAAGACGGCGATCGATCAGTGAATTCATGATTCACCTCGCTCAGGAAGACTTCCTCACACGGAGATACCACTCGCACAGCAGCCTGACCTGCTTTTCCGTGTAGCCCTTCTCCACCATCCGGTCGACGAAGCTCTGGTGTTTCGTCTTGTCCTCGGCCGAGGCCTTGGCGTTGAACGAAATCACCGGCAGCAGGTCTTCCGTATTCGAGAACATCTTCTTCTCGATCACTTCGCGCAGCTTTTCATAGCTGGTCCAGTTCGGATTGCGGCCGCTGTTGTTGGCGCGCGCCCGCAGCACGAAGTTCACGATCTCGTTACGGAAGTCCTTCGGATTGGCAATGCCTGCGGGCTTCTCGATCTTTTCCAGTTCATCGTTCAGCGCGCTGCGGTCGAAGCTTTCGCCGGTTTCAGGGTCGCGGAACTCCTCGTCCTGGATCCAGCAGTCGGCAAACGTGACGTAGCGGTCGAAGATGTTCTGGCCGTATTCGGAGTAGGACTCCAGGTAAGCGGTCTGAATCTCCTTGCCGATGAACTCCGCGTAACGCGGCGCCAGGAAGCCCTTGATGAACTCCAGATAGCGCCGGCGGATTTCGTCGGGATAGTCTTCACGGCCGATGCGCTGCTCCAACACGTACATCAGGTGCACCGGATTGGCGGCCACTTCGGTCTGATCGTAGTTGAAGACGCTGGACAGGATCTTGTACGCGAAACGCGTGGAGACGCCGGTCATGCCTTCATCCGTGCCCGCGTAGTCCTTGTATTCCTGCAGCGCCTTGGCTTTGGGATCGACGTCCTTCAGGCTTTCGCCGTCGTAGACCCGCAGCTTGGAATAGATGCTGGAATTCTCGGGTTCCTTCAGGCGTGTCAGCACCGAGAACTGCGCCATCATGTCCAGCGTTCCGGGCGCGCACGGGGCTTCGGACAGCGAGCTGTGATGCAGCAGTTTTTCGTAGATGCGGACCTCTTCGGACACCTGCAAGCAGTAAGGCACCTTGACGATATAGATACGGTCAAGGAACGCCTCGTTGTGTTTGTTGTTGCGGAAGGTCTGCCATTCCGATTCGTTCGAGTGGGCCAGGATCGTGCCGTTGAACGGAATGGCCGAGAAGCCTTCCGTGCCCTTGAAGTTACCTTCCTGGGTAGCCGTCAACAGCGGATGCAGCATCTTGATCGGGGCCTTGAACATTTCCACGAACTCGAGCAGACCCTGGTTCGCCAGGCACAAGCCACCGGAATAGCTGTACGCGTCCGGGTCGTCCTGCGAATGGCGGTCGAGCTTGCGGATATCAACCTTGCCCACCAGCGACGAAATGTCCTGGTTGTTTTCGTCGCCCGGTTCGGTCTTGGCGATGGCGATCTGCCGCAACACCGACGGATTCAAACGCACCACACGGAACTTCGAGATGTCGCCGTCGAACTCCTTCAGGCGCTTGACTGCCCACGGCGACATGATGCCGGTCAGGTAGCGCTTCGGGATGCCGTATTCCTTTTCGAGCGTGTCGCCGAATCGCTCCGGATGGAACAGCCCGAGCGGCGATTCGTTCACCGGCGATCCCTTCAACGCGTAGATGGGAAAACTTTCCATCAGCGCCTTGAGCCGTTCCGCGATGGACGACTTGCCGCCGCCCACCGGTCCCAGCAGATAGAGGATTTGCTTACGCTCTTCCAGTCCCTGCGCGGCGTGTTTGAAGAACGCGACGATCTGTCCGATCACGTCCTCCATGCCGTAGAACTCCTGGAACGCGGGATAGCGCCGGATGGTCCGGTTGGAAAACAAACGGGAAAGACGTGGGTCGTTGCGCGTATCCACGATTTCAGGTTCACCGATCGCGGCAAGCATGCGCTCAGCGGGGCTGGCGTAGGCCATGGGATCGCGCTTGGCGAGGCTCAGATACTCCTCGAGCGAGAGCTCTGATTCCTGCTCTCTTGCATACTGCGACTTGAAGCCTTCGACGATGTTTTGCACGGAAACCTCCTACATACAACACGCGAAAAATTCAATACGTCCCTACATGCCCATTGTGCATCAGCGCCTGCGAATTACTAAACAACTTCGCTGTTGGCGTTTTCGGCAAGTTGTTATGTTGCTTTCGCCACACATCAACCATAAGCACGATCGGACCCTTTGTGTTTAGGCTGCACCCCTTTCGCACTAGTTCCGTCAGGGATTGCAACTAACGTGAGCAAGTTAACTCGTCGTCTCGAGCATAGACCCGCATATAGCGTGCCTGACGCAACCGCACATGAAATGGTCGGCAACGAAACGACGGAATGAGCGATATCCGATGGATTCTTGTTGGCCCGGGATAAACCCGGAGCGTTCGCCATGCGATCGCAGCGAACGGGCTGAACGGCGCTGGGCGACTTCGTTCAGTGGCGTGCCGGTCGGTGTTGAACTGCGCCGATTCGCGGCACGGGAATCCGTGGTGACGAGGGCGCGCAGCGGCTGTGCGGGTGGTCCGTGAGCGCGTAGCGCCAAGTCATGCTGCTTATGCTAAGCCCGTGACTCTTTTGTGGCAATTCATTTTGCGCGAATATTTGCTCGCGTAATCACCCGAAACGCCTTCGTGCGCGGTGTGGTGCGCGCCCATCGCGCATGCCGATCCTCACGCATCGATAGGGTGCATCGTGCAGACGCAAGCTGTGCGCGGCTTTCAAACGATTGGCAGCCGAACGCGCGGAGTGCTAACAGCAAATCCGTTACGACAACGTGGGCAACGCGACGCTTTCCATCAATTGCCGCCACGTGCCTGCCACGCGCGCGCGCACAGACAGATCGGCGCCCACGCGCGCGATATCGGTAAATTCGTAGCGCCGCGCGGCGTCCAGGTGTTCGAGCATCGGCAAGCGCACCATGCCCGCCGCGTCGCCCAGCAGCACCGGCGCCAGATACAACAACAGTTCGTCGACGCAGCCGGCCGACACCAGCGCACCGCTCAGGCCCGCGCCTGCCTCGACGTGAACCTCGTTGAACTGCTGCTCGCCCATCCAGCGCATCATGGCAGGCAGATCGACGCGGCCAGGTTCCGTGCCCGGCAAGCACACCACGCGCGCATTCTTGTCCGCCAGGCGCGCTGCCTTCGCGGCATCTTCGCGCGCGGTGAACACGATGACCTCTGCGCCATCGAACAGCCGCGCGGTCTCCGGGATCTGGAATTGGCCGTCCACGACGGCCTTGCGCGGCTGGCGCGGCGTATCGACGTCGCGCACGTTCAGCTGCGGATCGTCCTTGAGCACGGTGCCCATGCCGGTCAGCACGACGCAGCTGCGCGCCCGCCAGCGGTGTCCGTCGGCCCGCGCTTCCGGTCCGGTGATCCATTGCGACATGCCGTTATGGAGCGCACTGCGGCCGTCCAGCGACGCCGCCATCTTCATCCACACCCACGGCAGGCCGCGGCTCATACGCGAAATGAAGCCGGCGTTCACCGCCAGCGCTTCTTCGCGGCAGACGCCGGTCGTCACCGCGATGCCCGCTTCGCGCAGCCGCGCCAGCCCCTGCCCGTTGACGAGCGGATTCGGATCACCCATGGCGACCACCACGCGCGCCGGCCGCGCCGCCAGCACCGCATCGACGCATGGCGGCGTGCGGCCGAAGTGGCTGCACGGTTCCAGCGTGACATACAGCGTGGAACCGGCGACCGTCTCGCCACGCGCTTGCGCATCGCGCAGCGCGCAGATTTCCGCGTGCGGGCCGCCCGGCGGCTGCGTCGCGCCTTCGCCCAGCACGCGGCCGTCACGCACGATCACGCAGCCGACCCGAGGGTTGGGCGCGGTGGTGAACATGACGGTGTGCGCCAGCGCCAGGGCGCGTCGCATCCAGAAGAGATCGTCGGAGTCGCGGGTAATGTCCATGCCGAGGATTGTATGTCCGCCGCGCACGAATCTGCCGCGCGGTCCGGGCGCTTTCCGGCTGCCACCCCGCCATGTCCGTTTTGGGCCGCCGGCCGTCTTGGAACGCGCTCGCGGATCCGGCCAATCGGGAGTAAAAATGGCGTCACCCCCAAGAATCCATGGCCAGGAGGCCCGGAAATGAAACAGGCACTTATCGTCATCGACGTCCAAGAATCCTTTCGCCAACGTCCGTTTTGGGACGAATCGGAGTATCCGGCGTTCATTTCGCAGATCCAGCCGCTGATCGACGCCGCCGCCGCGAAGGACATGCCGGTCTTGCAGGTATTCCACACCAGCCCCGCCGACGACCCTGCCAATCCGTTTTCGCTCGCCTCCGGCCACGTCAGGACGCTCAAGGAATTGCGAATTTCTCCCACGGCGGTGTTTCACAAGACAGTGCATTCGTCGCTGTACGCCAAGGACGAGCATGGCGCCTCGTTGCACGATTGGCTGGTCAAACACGGCGTCGAAGGCATCATCGTGGCCGGCATCCGCACGGAACAGTGCTGCGAAACGACGTCGCGCCATGCCAGCGACGCCGGCTTCAAGGTGGTGTTTCCCACCGACGCCACGCTGACCTTTGCCATGCAAAGCCCGTCCGGCAGGAACTACACGCCGGCCGAGATCCGCGACCGGACCGAGCTGGTCCTGCAGGGCCGCTTTGCCCGCATCGTGCGCGCGGCCGACGCGCTGGCCGCGTAGCGTCCGGCGGGAGGCGCAGATGATCCCGGTGTATTTCGTGGTGCCGCGGGGCATCGTCCTGCTGGACCTCGCGGGTCCGGCGGAAGCCTTTCGCGTGGCCAACAAGCTGTGTCCGGGTACGTTCGCGCAGCATTTCTGCGGCCCTTCCCGCGACGTCGAAAGCGGCATTCCGGGCCTGCATTTGGCGCACGTGCAACCGCTGCCGGCGGCCGTGCCCCGCAATGCGCTGGTCATCATCTCGGGCGTGGTGGGCAAACACACGCGCCTGGAAGACGATGATGCGCGCGCCATCGTCGACTGGCTGGCGGTTCGCCACCCGGCCGACGGCTTCACGTTGATGACGGTCTGCGCGGGCGCGCTGTTCGCGGCCGCGGCCGGCCTGACGCGGCAGCGCGAGTGCACCACGCATCACACCTGTCTGGACCAGCTTGCCGCGCTGGATCCCACTGCCCGCGTGCTGGACAACCGCATCTTCGTCGAGGACGGGAATCTGGTCAGCAGCGCGGGCATCACGGCCGGGATCGATCTGGCATTGCACATGGTGTCGCGCCATTGCGGCCCGCGCGCGGCCAGCGAGGCGGCGCGCGACATGGTCGTCTACCAGCGCCGGGCGGGCTCGGATTCCGCGTTGTCGCCCTGGCTGGACCATCGCAGCCATATGCACCCGGGCGTGCACCGGGTCCAGGATGCCGTCATCCGCGATCCGGCCGCGCCCTGGTCGGCCCAGTCGCTGGCGGATCAGGCGCACACCAGCGCCCGCCATCTGACGCGCCTCTTTCGTGAACACGCCGGCTGCACGCCGATGGACTACCTGTATCAGATCCGCGTGGCGCTGGCGCGCGACTTGTTGCGCGACACCCGGCTGGACCTGGAGCGCGTGGCGGAAAAGTCCGGATTCGGGTCGGCGCAACACATGCGCCGCGTATGGCGCAAGTTTCAGCCCCTGACGCCCAGCCTGATGCGGGGGGAGTTCACGCCTGGAGATGCCCTGCGCGGGACGCCAATGCAATGAACGGCGCCCCAGGCGCCGTTCATGATCGGTCAGGCCGCGCCGTGCGGCGCTAGTCCTTGCGCAGCTTGCCGGGCAGCAGCGGCCCCTGCATCTCGCGGATCGCCTCGACGAACTCGCCGATGTCCTCGAAGCTCTTGTAGACCGAGGCAAAGCGCACGTAGGCCACTTTGTCGAGCTTGCGCAGTTCGGTCATGACCAGTTCGCCGATGTGTTCGGACGGCACTTCGCGCTGGCCGCTGGCCAGCAGTTGTTCCTCGATGCGCGCGACGGCCGCATCCACGTCTTCCGTGCTGACGGGGCGCTTGCGCAGGGCCAGGCTCAGGCTGGCGCGCAGCTTGACCGGATCGTATTCGCTGCGGCTGCCATTGCGCTTGACGATCGAAGGCATGGCGAGCTCCACCCGTTCATAGGTGGTGAACCGCTTGTCACAGGACAGGCAACGGCGGCGACGGCGAATGGCGTCGCCCTCTTCGGAGACCCGGCTGTCGACGACCTGCGTTTCGGCATTGCCGCAAAATGGACACCGCATGTGTGATCCCTAAAGGCGCTGGACGCAAAAATTGAGCATATTGTAACGACGGCATGATGCAAAGCGGCATTAGGGACGAATCCGACGCCGCCGCGACATCGGCGCATCGTGCGGCAGATGCCAACGCCTGCCCGCCATAAAGATCAAGGGACGGCACCTTGCGGCGCCGTCCCTTGGTATGACTCTGCCCGGAAGCGGCCAGGCCGCGTCCGGGGCACCTGCTTACTTCTTGCCGTACACCGGCAGACGCGAGGTCAGTTCATTGACCTTGGCGCGCACGGCGGCGATGTTCGCTTCGTCGCGCGGGTTGTCCAGCACGTCGGCGATCAGGTTGGCGGTCAGCTCGGCGTCGGCTTCGGTGAAACCGCGGGTGGTCATGGCCGGCGTGCCCAGGCGGATGCCGCTGGTCACGAAGGGCTTTTCCGGGTCGTTCGGGATGGCGTTCTTATTGACCGTGATGTGGGCCTGGCCCAGCACCGCTTCGGCTTCCTTGCCCGTGATGCCCTTGGAACGCAGGTCCACCAGCATGACGTGGCTTTCGGTACGGCCCGAGACAATGCGCAGGCCACGCTTGACCAGCGTGTCGGCCAGCACCTTGGCGTTCTTGACCACTTGCTGCGCGTAGTCCTTGAACGAGGGTTCCAGCGCTTCCTTGAAGGCCACGGCCTTGCCGGCGATGACGTGCATCAGCGGACCGCCCTGGATGCCGGGGAAGATTGCCGAGTTGATGATCTTCTCGTGCTCGGCCTTCATCATGATGACGCCGCCGCGCGGGCCGCGCAGCGACTTGTGCGTGGTCGAGGTGACGAAGTCGGCGTGCGGAACCGGGTTGGGATAGGCGCCGCCGGCGACCAGACCCGCGTAGTGGGCGATGTCGACCATGAACAGCGCGCCGTTTTCACGAGCGATGCGGGCCATGCGTTCGAAGTCGATATGCAGGGCATAGGCCGATGCGCCTGCCACGATCAGCTTGGGCTTGTGTTCCTTGGCCAGCTGTTCGACCTGCTCGTAGTTCAGGACTTCGTTTTCATCCAGGCCGTACGAGATGAAGTTGTACAGCTTGCCCGACGCGTTGACCGACGCGCCGTGCGTCAGGTGACCGCCTTCGGCCAGGCTCATGCCCAGCACGGTGTCGCCCGGCTTGAGCACGGCCATGTACACGCCCTGGTTCGCCTGCGAGCCGGAGTTGGGCTGCACGTTGGCGGCCTCGGCGCCGAAGATCTGCTTCAGGCGGTCGATAGCCAGTTGCTCGACCACGTCCACGTATTCGCAACCACCGTAGTAGCGCTTGCCCGGGTAGCCTTCGGCGTACTTGTTCGTGAGCTGCGTGCCTTGCGCTTCCATGACGGCCGGGCTGGCGTAGTTCTCCGAAGCGATCAGCTCGATGTGCTGCTCTTGGCGCTGATCTTCCTTCTGGATGGCGGCCCAAACGTCCGGGTCAGCCTTGGACAAGGTGAGGTTGCGGTCAAACATGACGGGGGTTTCCTGAGGCGATAAAAGGAAAAAACGAGAGAGAAGAAAACGGCGTCGGGCGGGTAAACCCGCAGAATGCTGAGTAGTTTACCCCGTCATGCGGGATCATTTGCGCTCAAAACGGCCTGAACCGGCCCAATTTCCGGCGGACGGGCGCGAAAACCACGTCATCGCCGCGGGCCGGGAAACGGCTCTCATGACGACTTGAGAAAGATTCATGCAAAGGGCGCGGGCAATAAAAAGGGCCGCGCTTGGCGGCCCTGCGTACATGGCGGTGTCGATCAGGCCGACGTGGCCCCGATTTGCTTGGGCGCCAGCGCCGGATTGAGCGTATAGGTGCCGGTCAGCGACGCTTGCGCGAGCACATGCTTCTGAATGGCCCGCAGCGCGTCTTCGCCGGTGAAAGAGCCCTGCAGGTTCAGGCTGGGCACGTCCAGGGCGTACAGCGTAAAGATGTAGCGATGGACCAGGGCATCGTTCCAGGGCGGGCACGGACCGTCGTAGCCGAAGTACTCGCCGCTCATGTCGTGGTCATTGGCGAACCACGACGAATAGGAATTGATGCCCTGGCGCGCGTCCATGGGGGCCAACGGGCCGCCCTTGCCGCGCGGCGTGATGCCGTTGGAAAACGCGCCTTCGTCGATCTCGCGCAGGTCGGCCGGCAGATCGACCAGCACCCAATGGAAGAAATCCACGCGGGCGAGGTCGGCAGGCACTTCGCGGCCTTCCTGGTTGACGTCGTCAGGACGCGAGGGCACATCGGGATCGTGGCAGATCAGTGCAAACGACTGCGTGCCCGCGGGGACGTCGTCCCAGGAGAATTGCGGGTTGCAGTTGTCTGCCAGCGCGACGTGCGATTGCGCATCGATCTTGCCGAAAGCATAGCGTTCGGGAATCGACTCGTGATCGGAAAAAGACAAACTCGAAAGTTCCATGTCGTGCTCCTTTAAATGCCGCAAAGGCGCCAGGCGTTTGTATGTACCCTGAGCGTATCAAAACTTCGCATTTACGGGTTCAAGTTAACACGCGCAAACTTGCGCTTGCCCACCTGAACGACGTAAGTCCCGGCCGGCAATTGCAACGATTTGTCTTCCACGCGATCGCCGTTGACGCGCACGCCGCCTTGCTCGACGTTGCGCTGCGCTTCCGAGCCGGAAGCGACCAGCCCCGCTTCACGCAACAGCTTCAGGATGCCCACCGGCGCGCCGCCGATGTTGACTTCGGGCATGTCGTCCGGAATGGCGCCGTCGCGGAACCGTGCCTCAAACGAGGCCAGCGCGTCGTCCGCCGCCTTGGCGGAATGGAACCGCGCGATGATTTCCTGGGCCAGCATGACCTTGGCGTCGCGCGGATTGCGGCCGCCGTCGATCTCCTGCTTGAGCGACGCGATGTCCTCCAGCGAGCGGAAGGACAGCAACTCAAAGTAGCGCCACATTAGCGTGTCGGAAATCGACATGAGCTTGCCGAACATGGAATCGGGCGACTCCGAAATGCCGATGTAGTTGCCCTTGGACTTGGACATCTTCTCTACGCCGTCCGTCCCGACCAGGAGCGGCATCGTCAGGATGCACTGCGGCTCCTGTCCATATTCCTTTTGCAGCTCGCGTCCCACCAGCAGGTTGAACTTCTGATCGGTGCCCCCAAGCTCCAGATCGGACTTCAGCGCGACCGAGTCGTAACCCTGCATCAGCGGATACAGGAATTCATGCACCGAGATGGGGATGCCGCCCTTGAAGCGCTTGGTGAAGTCTTCGCGCTCCATCATGCGGGCGACCGTATAGCGCGATGCCAGCTGGATCATGCCGCGCGCGCCCAGGGGATCGCACCATTCGGAGTTGTAGCGGATCTCGGTGCGGGCCGGATCCAGCACCAGGCTGGCCTGGGCGTAATAGGTCTTGGCGTTGGCCTCGATCTGCTCGCGCGTCAGCGGCGGGCGCGTGCTGTTGCGGCCGCTGGGGTCGCCGATGGTCGAGGTGAAATCGCCGATCAGGAAGATGACGTTGTGCCCCAGGTCCTGCAACTGGCGCATCTTGTTCAGCACCACCGTATGACCCAGGTGAATGTCCGGCGCGGTCGGATCCAGGCCAAGCTTGATGCGCAGCGGCACGCCGGTGGCGCGGCTCTTGGCCAGCTTGCGGGCGAATTCGGACTCGACCAGCAGTTCATCGCAGCCGCGCTTGGCTATACGCAGATCCGCTTCGACTTCGGGGGTGATGGGGGCTTCGGTGGGTGACATGACAGGGGGCCCAAGGCGGCTTCAGCCGACAAAAAGGTGTAAAAAGTGACGAAAACTATCGTAAATTCTAGCCGAATCGGCTAGGATACCGGCCTAATCATACGCAACTGCCATATGTACGCAGGTGCGTTCGCTCTACCATCCCTTGTTCACAGATGCGCCCCCGCGCCAGCCCTTGCCCCGGAAACGTGGCGCGCGAGGGCCGTTCGTGTACCGCACCCTGCGAGTTCAAGCCACCTGAGAGGGTATTTTCACGATGACTCGTGGCCTCCACGAACTGGCGAGTGGCCTCAAGCGCAAAGTCGCTGCCGTATTTGCGCCCGTTGAGCCCAAGCCCCATCGCTCGGGACTTTTCCGCCGCACGCTTCTCGTCACCGCAATTGGTCTGTTCGCAGGCGCCGCCGCTCTCGGCATGGTGCAGCAACCCGACCGCACCGAACTCCCCCCCTCGCGCGTCATCCAGAGCATTCTGCCGCTGACCGCCGAGCAAGTCGAAGTCAGCACCCCCAGCGCCGCCCCCTACATCAGCGAAACCCGGATCCGTCCGGGCGACACGCTGTCGGCAGTGCTGCAGCGCCTGGAACTCGACGCGCCCAACCTGCAATCCTTCCTGACGCACGACGCCAGCGCCCGCAGCATCTACAAGCTGTATCCCGGCCGCTCGGTGCAGGCCGCCACGGACGAACAGGGCAATCTGGTCTGGCTGCGCTACATCCACACTCCCGGCAATGAAACCGACGGCCAGGTCGTGACGCGCATGCTGCACGTCGCCCCGTCCGGCGACAGCTACAAGGCCGAGGAAGTCACCGAAAGCACCGAACGCCAGACCCGCGTCGCCGTCGGCACCATCAAGTCCTCGCTCTTCGGCGCCACGGACTCCGCCGGCATCCCGGACTCGGTCACCATGCAAATGGCCGACATCCTCAGCGCCAAGATCGACTTCCTGCGCGACCTGCGCCAAGGCGATCAATTCCGCGTGGTCTACGAAGTGCGTTCGCACGACGGCCGCTACGCTGGCGCCGGCCGCGTGTTGGCCCTGGAATTCATCAATGGCGGCAAGACCTTCAACGCCGTCTGGTTCAGCCCCGACGAAAAGTCCGGCTCCTATTACGACTTCGACGGCACCAGCCTGCGCGGCGCATTCCTGCGCACCGCCCTGAAGTTCAGCCGCATCAGCTCGACGTTCGGCATGCGCATGCATCCCATCCACAAGACCTGGACCGGACACAAGGGCGTCGACTACGCCGCGCCGTCGGGCACGCCGATCCACTCCACCGCGGACGGAACGGTCGAATTCTCGGGCTGGCAGAACGGCTACGGCAACGTGGTCATCGTCAAGCACCACGGCAAGTATTCGACGCTGTACGCGCACCAGAGCCGCATCGCCGAAGGCGTCACCAAGGGCTCCAAGGTTTCGCAAGGCCAACTGCTGGGCTATGTCGGTTCCACCGGCTGGGCCACCGGTCCCCACCTGCACTACGAATTCCGCGTCGACAACCAGCCCATCGACCCGCTGTCGGTGGACCTGCCCGTGGCGCGCGCCCTCGAACCCGCGGAAGTCCGCGCGTTCAACCAGGCGGTCGGACCGTACAAGCAGCAGATCCAGTTGCTGACGCAATTCCAGCAGACGCTGCCTGACGCGCTGACCAACGTGGCCAGCCGCTAAGGCAGGTCCGCACTAAACAGGCCCGCGCGCAGCGGGTGCGGCGGCGGGGCGAAAAGCCCCAGCCGCCTTTTTTATTTGGAGGCGCCCGTGAATGCCACCCTGCCCTTGCAGCAAGACCGTCGCCCGCTCTACATCGGCCTGATGTCGGGCACCAGCGTCGATGGGGTCGACGGCGTGCTGGCCCGCTTCGAAGACGGACAACCGCCGCAGGTGCTGGCCAACGCCAGCCTGCCCATGCCGGAAAATCTGCGCCGGGAGTTGCTGGCACTGAACGTTTCGGGAGGCGACGAGCTTGCCCGCGCCGCGCTCGCGGCCAATGCACTGGCGCGCGTGTATGCCCAGGCCGTGGCAAAGCTGCTTGCGGATGCCGGCGTGGCCGCAGCCGACGTCAGCGCCATTGGGGCACACGGTCAGACGGTGCGGCACCGACCCGACCTGGGCTACACGCTGCAGCTCAACGCGCCTGCCCTGCTGGCGGAACAGACCGGCATTTCGGTGATCGCCGACTTCCGTACGCGGGACGTCGCCGCAGGCGGCCAGGGCGCGCCGCTGGTGCCGCCGTTTCACGCCGCCATCTTCGGCGCCAGCCACGGCCGCGCCGTGCTTAACCTGGGCGGCATTGCCAATGTGACACTGCTTGAGCCGGGGCAGCCAGCGCGCGGCTTTGACACCGGTCCAGCCAACGTGTTGCTGGACGGCTGGTGCCAGCGCCATCTGGGCCGGCCTTACGACGCCGGCGGCCGCTGGGCCGCGACGGGACAGGTGCTGGCGCCCCTGCTCGAACAACTGATCGGCAGCGAGCCGTGGTTCGGTTTGCCGCCCCCCAAATCCACGGGCCGCGACCTGTTCAATATGCAGTGGCTGGACGCCCGACTGGCGGAGTTCGACGGTGCCGCGCCCGCCCTTCAAGATGTGCAGGCGACGCTGCAGCGGCTGACCGCCAGGACGGTCGCCGACGCGATCGATCGGGCCGCGGCGGGGACGCAGGAGGTCTTTGTGTGCGGCGGCGGGGCGCACAACGCCGGCCTGATGCAGGAACTGGCGTATTGCCTGCAACGCCCCGTTCGTCCCACCGATGCGCTAGGCGTGCCGGCGCAGCAGGTGGAGGCCTTGGCATTTGCGTGGCTGGCGCATGCGTTCATGATGCGCAAGCCGGCCGGCCTGCCCAGCGTGACCGGCGCACGCGGCCCGAGGATACTTGGAGCGCTGTATCCGGCTTGAGCTCCGCATCAGGCTCGGGCGGCGGTCTGGGTTTGGCGCTTGGCGCGCGGCGGGGACGCGCCGCATCGCGCGTAGAATCCCCGCTACGCGCCAAGCGCCGCCCCAATGCAAAAAGCCCTTCGGAAAACCGAAGGGCTTTTTCCTTTCCGGTCTTGGCGATTACACCGAGAACGAGGAGCCGCAGCCGCAGGTGGTGCTGGCGTTGGGATTGCGGATGACGAACTGCGCGCCTTCCAGGTCTTCCTTGTAGTCGATCTCGGCGCCGACCAGGTACTGGAAGCTCATCGGGTCGACGAGCAATTGCACGCCGTCCTTGTCCAGCACGGTGTCGTCTTCGTTGACGACTTCGTCAAACGTGAAACCGTACTGGAAGCCGGAACAGCCGCCGCCCTGGACGAATACGCGCAGCTTCAGTTCGGGGTTGCCTTCTTCGGCCAACAGGTCTTTCACTTTGGCGGCAGCCGAGTCGGTGAACACCAGGGGAACAGGCGGGGGGGCCTGAAGGTCGACGGTTTCGGTCACTGCATTCATGGTTCACTCCTGGCCGAATCGGCCATATTTCAGTGAGCGGCGTCGCCGCTCGTATGGTGTCACTATAGCGCAGGGCTTGACCAGACTCAAAGTTCCAGTTTGACACTGCGCGATGCGCGGACGGTTTCACCCTCGAGGACGCTAACGGTCACACTTTCGGGGACAAATCCCTCGGGCACGGCCAGGATGCCCTGGCTGCGCTGGTATTGGTCGAACTGCAGGGCAAGCGAGGCGGCGGCCAGGTTTTCGCCCGTGGCCGTGACGGGACCGGTTTCGGCCTTGACCTGCATGGGCGCGAGGTCGACGGTGACGGTTTCGCCCTTGAGCACGCCTGTGGCCTGAAAGCGCAGGGCGCCCGCGAAGGGCGTGCCGCCATTGCGGCCGCTGCGCATCAGCAGCACCTTGTAGCGCAGACCGCCGCCTTCGCGGTCGATCTGAACGCCCCGGATGTCCACAGACCCCTCAGGACCGGGCGGCAGCAGTTGCTCATAGAACGCGAGCTGGTCGCGTACGCGGCCGACTTCGGCTTGCGCGGCGTGGAGCTGGGTTTCGAGTTCCTGGCGGGCGGATCGTTCGATGACCAGTTCGCCGTCGGCGGTATCGAGTTGGCCGCGGATGTAGCGCAGCTGCGTGGCCTGCTGGCGCATGGCCTCGTCCTGGGCTTCGGCCTGCTGGACGCTGATGACCACGGCGTCCTGCGGACGGTAGAGGTGCCGCGCGTGAAAGAACCCGGCGGCGCCACCCGCAAGCACGCCCAGCAGCAGCATCGCGCAGAGACGCACGATGGCGCCATAACGGGCGCGAGGCGGGGAACTGACTGACGGATCTGCAGGCATAAAGAGCAATATTGGCGGCCCGCCGAGCGGGCCGCCCTGGCCTTACGGCAGGATGGCGACCTGGTCGAGGCCGACCGTTTCGGGGATGCCGAACATGAGGTTCATGTTCTGCACCGCCTGGCCGGCGGCGCCCTTGACCAGATTGTCCTGCACGACCATGACGATCAGCAGGTCGCCGTTATCCGGGCGGCTGAGCGCGATGCGCAGGTTGTTGGAACCGCGCACCGAACGCGTTTCGGGATGGCTGCCGGCAGGCATGACGTCCACGAAGGGCTCGTCGGCATAGCGCTGCTCGAACAGCGCCTGGAAGTCGGTGTCGCGCGCTTCGGGCTTGATGCGGGCATAGATGGTGGAGAACATGCCGCGGATCATCGGCACCAGATGCGGCACGAACGTCAGGCCCACCTTGCCGCCGGCCAGCTTTTCGAGCTGGGCGGAGATCTCGGGGTGGTGACGATGGCCGGCCACGCCGTAGGCCTTGAAGTTGTCGGAGGCTTCGGAGAACAGCGAGCCCACTTCTGCCTTGCGGCCCGCGCCGGACACGCCCGACTTGCAGTCGGCGATCAGGGTTTGCGTATCGACCAGCGCCTTGCCGCCTTCAAGCAGCGGCGCCAGGCCCAGCAACACCGTGGTCGGGTAGCAGCCGGGGTTGCCGATGACGCGCGCCTTGGAGATGGCTTCGCGGTTCAGTTCGACCAGGCCGTATTGCGATTCGGCCAGGATGTCCGGGCAGGTATGGGGAATCTTGTACCAGCGTTCGAACGTGGGAATGTCCTGCAGGCGGAAGTCGGCGGCCAGGTCGATGACGCGGGTGCCGGCAGCGATGAGCTCTTGCGCCTGCGCCATGGCCACGCCGTGCGGCGTGGCAAAGAAGACGACGTCGCAGTCGGTCAGCGAGGCCTTTTCCGGGGCCGAGAAGGCAAGCTTCACACGGCCGCGCAGGTTGGGATACATGTCGGCGACGGGCAGGCCGTCTTCCTTGCGGGACGTGATGGCAGTCAGTTCCACGTTGGGATGCTGCGACAGCAAGCGCAGCAGTTCGACGCCGGTATATCCGGTGCCGCCGACGATACCAACCTTGATGCGGGTGTTCGATGCTTGGGCCATGATGGATGCTCTTCGGAGAACGAATGACGATTGTATCGCTCGGGAAACGACGGATTGCACCGGCGTGCCGGATTTGGCACTGCAAACCTTTTTTCCGACCGGGCGGGTGGCGCGGAGTTCCGCGCGGGGCCGGCGATGACGCATTGCCGGCCCAAAAACAAAAAGCCCGCCGAAGCGGGCTTTTTGCAGGGCATTAACGCTTGCTGAACTGCTTGCGACGACGCGCCTTGCGGAAGCCGACCTTCTTACGTTCGACTTCACGGGCATCGCGCGTGACGAAGCCAGCTTGCGACAGCGAGGGCTTCAGCGTGGCGTCGTAATCGATCAGGGCACGCGTGATGCCGTGACGGATTGCGCCGGCTTGGCCGGTTTCGCCGCCGCCGTGCACGTTGACCTTGATGTCAAACGATTCCAGGTGGCCGGTCAGTTCCAGCGGCTGGCGCACGACCATACGGCCGGTTTCACGAGCGAAGAACTCGTCGACGGGCTTGCCGTTGACGACGATCTTGCCAGTGCCCTTCTTGATGAAAACGCGAGCCACCGAAGTTTTGCGACGGCCGGTTCCGTAATTCCAGTTACCGATCATGGCGTTTCCTTAGAGATCCAGCGTCTTGGGCTGCTGGGCGGTATGCGGGTGCTCGGCACCGGCATAGACCTTAAGCTTCTTGATCATGGCGTAGCCCAGAGGACCCTTGGGCAGCATGCCCTTGACGGCCTTCTGAATGGCACGGCCGGGAAAACGCTCTTGCATTTTCTCGAAGTTCGTTTCACGGATACCGCCCGGGTACGTCGTGTGGCGGAAGTACTTCTTGTCCTTCGCCTTGGCACCGGTAACAACGATATCGGACGCGTTGATGATGACGATGTAGTCACCGGTATCAACGTGAGGCGTGAATTCAGGTTTGTGCTTGCCACGCAGACGACGTGCGACTTCGCTGGCCACACGACCGAGGACTTTGCCCTTGGCGTCGATCACAAACCAGTCACGTTGGACTTCATGCGGCTTGGCCACAAAGGTCTTCATGATGGTTCCTAAGAATAAAAATTTGCTCTGGCCGGAACATCCCGCCAGTGTTCTTTCCCAAACTAGGCCGCGTATTGCAGCGCTTTGGCTACACGCCTTGGCCACAACCTACAGCCCTTAATCGCCCCCCGCCTAAGCGTTATGAATCCGCCCGTGCAAAGGTCAAAATGAGGGAAAGCCTGAAATTCTAACACGGTTGCTCAAAAAATGGGCAAGCGGTAAAGAATTCGAGTGACTTGCGGCTGGCCGCCACCAGACGGCAGCCGCAATTTGGATAAGGGGACAAATGATGCCCGCTGCCCCGTCAGGCGCCCAGGTAGGCTTCCAGCACGCGGGGATGGCCCAGCAGTTCGCGGCCGGTGCCCTTCAGCGCCAACGCGCCGTTTTCAAGCACATAGCCGTGTTGCGCGATCTTCAAGGCCTGGCGCACGTTTTGCTCAACGAGGAACAGCGTGAGGCCGTCGGCGTTGATGGCGCGCAGTGAACGGAAGATTTCCTGGACCACGATCGGCGCCAGGCCCATCGACGGTTCGTCCAGCAGCAACAGGCGCGGCTTGGCCATCAAGGCGCGGCCGATGGCCAGCATCTGCTGTTCGCCGCCGGACAGGTTGCCGGCCATGCCATTGATCCGTTCCTTCAGGCGCGGGAACAGGTTGAAGACGTATTCCAGATCGGTGGCGACGTTCTTCAGGCCACGGCGATAGGCGCCGAGTTCCAGGTTTTCCAGCACCGTCATGGTGGTGAGGATGGCCCGGCCTTCCGGCACCTGCACGATGCCGCGCGCGACCAGCTGGTTCGGCGCGAGGTTGGTGACGTCTTCGCCCTCGAAGAGGATGCGGCCGCGCGCTTTGGGCAGGAGGCCCGACAGCGCCAGCAGCGTGGTCGACTTGCCGGCGCCGTTGGCGCCGACCAGGGCGGTGATTTCGTTGGCGTTCAGGTCCAGGTCGATGCCGCGCACGGCTTCGATGTGGCCGTAGTTGACCTCGAGTCCGCGGACTTCCAGCATGGCGCTCATTTGGCGGCCTCCGCTTGTTCGGTGTCTTCGTCGTCTTCGCGGCCCAGGTAGGCCTCGATGACCTGCTCGTTGTTGCGGATTTCCTCGGGACCGCCGCAGGCGATGATCTTGCCGAAGTTCAGCACCGCAATGCGTTCGCACAAGCCCATGACGAAGCGCATGTCGTGCTCGATCATGAGGATGGTGTAGCCGCGGTCGCGGATCGCCAGGATCTCGCGCATCAGTTCGGCGCGTTCGCCGGTGTTCATGCCGGCGACGGGCTCGTCCAGCAGCAGCAGCTTGGGCTCGGTGGCCAGTGCGCGCGCCAGCTCCAGGCGGCGCTGTTCGCCGTAGGACAGGTTGTCCGCCAGATCGTTGGCCTTGTGATCCAGGCGCATCCACGTCAGCAGTTCATGTGCGCGTTCGCGGGCGCGCTGCTCGTGCTCTCGGTAGCCGGGCAGGCCCAGCAGCAGGCTGGGGAAACCGTAGTTCATGTGGCGATAGGCGCCCACGACGACGTTCTCCAGCAGCGTCATTTCCTTGAACAGACGGATGTTCTGGAACGTGCGGGCGATGCCCATGCGCGTGATGCTGTGCGGCTTCTTGCGCAGGACGCTTTCGCCCTGGAACGTGATGGTGCCGCCGCTGGGCGGCAGCAGGCCGGTGATGAGGTTGAAGACCGTGGTCTTGCCGGCGCCGTTCGGGCCGATCAGGCCGAAGATGGCGCCTTCGGGCACGGACAGGCCGACGTCATGCAGCACATGCAGGCCGCCAAAGCTCTTGGAGACGGAGGACAGCTCAAGCATGACGCTTCCCTCCCTGGCGGCTTTGACGCATCCAGCGCTTGAAGCGCGCCGGATCCCAGATGCCTTGCGGCAGGAACAACACAATCACCACCAGGATCACTCCATTCGCGATCAGGCGCAGATCCGCAAATCCGCGCAGCAATTCAGGCAGCACCGTAATGATGAAGCTGCCGATCACGGGACCAGCCAGGCCGCCGATGCCGCCCAGGATCGCCATCGTCAGGATTTCGACGCCACGGTCGAAGCCGTATTCGTTGGGACCGATGAAGAACGTCAGGTGCGCGTTCAACGCGCCAGCCAGGCCGGCGATCATGGCGCCGGCAACAAAGGCCAGCATCTTGTTCGAACGCACGTTGATGCCCATCAGGCCCGCCGCCGTCTCGTCGCCACGGATGGCGTCGAAGGAGCGGCCGATCTTGGAAGCACGCACGCGCCACAGCACGAACAGCACGATGATGACGGCCAGCAGGACGTGCCACCACTGCGTGAGTTGCGGGATGCCGTTCAGGCCCAGGGCGCCGCCGGTGATGGACTCGGTGTTCAGGATGGTCACGCGGACCACTTCACCGAAGCCCAGCGTGGCCATCGCCAGGTAGACCCCGGACAGCCGCAACGTCGGCAGGCCGATCAGGGCCGCCACCAGCGCGGGCGCGGCCATGCCGCCAGCCAGCGCCACCGTGAACGGAGCGTCGTAATTCATGGTGAGCAGCGCGGCGGTGTAAGCCCCGATCCCCATGAAGGCGGCGTTGGCCATGGCCAGCATGCCGCAGGCCAGCGTCAGCCAGATGGAGAGGGCCAGGAGTGCATTGGTGCCAAGCGTCAGCACCAGGTTGCCGTAGATGGCCCAGAAATTTTCGAATCCGCTCATACCTTAAGCCTTGCGTTGAACCACTTTGCCGAACAGACCTTGCGGGCGGACCAGCAGGATCAGGAACAGCAGGCCGAAAGCCACCGCGTCGCGCATGGTGGAGCCGATGTAAGCCACGGACAGCACCTCGGCGAAGCCCAGGAAGAGACCGCCCAGCATGGCGCCGCGAATGTCTCCCATGCCGCCCAGGATGATGACCGCGATGCCCTTGTGCAGCATCGGCTGGCCCATCAGCGGGAACAGCGCGTTCGAGTACAGGCCGATCAGCACGCCGGCCACGCCGCCCAGGGCGGCCGCGGCGAACGAGGTGGTGATGAACAGCTTTTCGACGTTGATGCCCAGCAGCCAGGCAGCCTTGGGCGATTCGGCGATGGCGCGCAGCGCGCGGCCGAACTGCGTGCGGCGCATGACGTACATCAGCACGGCCATCAGCGCGAACGACAGGAAGATGATGCCCAGTTCGATGACGGTCAGGTGCAGGCCGGCGACTTCGATGACTTCCTCGGGCACGGTGCCGTGCGGGAAGCGCAGGTTGCTGGCGCCAAAGATGCTTTGGGCGCCGTTGTTCAGGATGATGCCGACACCGATGGTGGCGATCATGGGAATCAGGTGGGGTGCGTTGCGCTTGCGCAGCGGCTTGAGGACCAGGTAGTCGATGATGACCCCGGTGAAGCCGGCGACGAAGAATGCGACCATCAGCGCGGCCCACAAGGGCAGGCTGAACTGCTGGACCACGACAAGTGCTGCGTAGGCGCCAACCATGAAGACGGCGCCATGCGCCAGGTTGATCACCCCGAGCACGCCGAAGATCAGCGTGAAGCCCAGCGCGAACAGTGCATACACACAGCCCAGCGACAAGGCATTGACGAATTGTTGTTCGAACATGATGGGACTTTCCAGATCTGAGAGGGCCACCTCGCCGTGCCCACAGCGAGGTCTTTTCTGCTTCCGGGGAAGCTTTCTACTTGGGACGGCCCTGCGATAAAAAGCGCCTTGCAGACGGCCGGCAAGCCATCCGCAAGGCGCATCCCCCCGCGCGGGGATGCGTACTGCTTACTTCTCGATGACGTACTTGCCGTCCTTGGTCACGCTGACGATCGGCGCCTGGTCGGCGTCGTAACCGGCCGGCTTGCCGGCGCGGTCGGTGGCCTGGCGGAACTTGAACGGGCCGGTGGCGCCGGTCCAGGTCACGGACGGCAGGGCATCGCGCAGAGCAGCGCGATCCTTGGCCAGTTCGCCGGTGATCTTGGTGTTCTTCAGGGCCTGGGCAACGATGTACATGGCGTCATACGACTGCGCCGCGAACTGGTCGGGGGCATTCGTGAACTTGGCCTTGTAGGCGTCGATGAACTTGACGTTCTCGGGGGCCTTGTTCTCGATCGACCACGGGCTGCCGATCCAGAGATTGTTCGACGCGCCGCCGGGGGCCAGGTCGAAAATCTTGACCGAGTTCATGCCGTTGCCGCCGATGACCGGCACGTTCAGGCCGAGTTGGCGGGCCTGGACCATGATCGGGGCGCCTTCGGCCAGCAGTGCGGACAGCACAATGGCGTCGGGGTTGGTGCCCTTGATCTTGGTGAGCTGGGCCTTGAAGTCCACGTCGCCCTTGGCGAACGTTTCGGTCGTGGTGACCGGGATCTTCTGGTCTTCCAGGGCCTTCTTGAAGTTGTCGTAGCCGCTCTTGGTGAAGACGTCGTCGTTGCCGTAGAGCACCGCCACGTTCTTCAGGCCGGTCTTGGCCTTGACGGTGGAGATGGTGGCGGGCAGCACGTCGGCTTCGGTGACCGAGTTGCGGAACACGTAGTTGCCGATGGAGGTGATGCCGTCAGCGGTGTTGGAGGTGCCGAAAGCGACCGTCTTGGCGGCCTGGGCGACCGGGTCGGCGGCCTGGGCGGAGTTCGACAGGGTGGGACCGAAGACCATCAGGACGTTGTCCTTGAAGATCAGCTTCTTGAAGACGTTGATGGCTTCTTCTTTCTTGCCTTGTTCGTCTTCGATTACCAGGACGATCTTGTTGCCGTTGATGCCGCCTGCGGCATTGATTTCATCGGCAGCGAGCTGGAAACCGTTGCGGATCGACACGCCGTACTGGGCGGCGCCGCCGGACAGGGCTTCAGCCACGCCCAGCTTGATGTCGGCAGCGTTGGCGGCCGGGACGATACCGGCGGCGATCAGCGCGGCCAGCAGCTTTTTGGTCTTGGATTGCATGGTTGTTACCACCTTAAAGTCTGTCTCGGAATATTGGTAATCCGGGCTGATGTAATCCTGCCGGATTGACGTCGATGCCGCCTAAAGGCCGCATGTATGCGCGTCAAGACCCGGGATATTACTCCTTTGTATCAGGCCGAAACTCGAATGCCGTTCAACAAAAGCCTCAAAACCGCCCATTTTTTTGTAAAAAACGTGTGGTTACTAGCACAAACCCTCAAACTCACCGAATGCCATTCGGCACCGGCTTCCTCCTAACTCCTGGCCGACAGCGCCACGCCCAGGTACTGGCCGAACGCGCCTTCGGTCAGGCGAAACCACGGCATCTCGCTGTCGCGAAAGCCCATGTAACTATCATGCAATGCCTTGAATCTGGGGTCTTTGGCGCTCAAGTCCTTGTAGACCTGCTGCGATGCTTCAAACGCGGCGTCCATGATTGACCGGGGGAATGCGCGCACTTGCGCGCCATTCGAGGTTAATTGCGCCAGCGCCTGCGGATTGAGGGCATCGAACCGCGCCGTTGCCGAGGTGTGCGCAGCCAGCGCGGCGGACTGCACGACGGCCTGGTAGTGCTTGGGCAACTGGTTCCAGACCTCGTCGTTGATATAGAGCGACAGCTGTTCGCCGCCCGCCCACCAACCAGGTGCGTAGTAATACTTAGCTACTTTATTCAGTCCAAGCTTGGCATCTTCATACGCGCCCGCCCCCGCCACTGCCTGCAGGCCCTCTTTTTCGAAGAGCTCGGCCAGCTGGGCCAGATCGGCCTGCTGGGGGACAACGCCCAGACGGGACAGCACGTCGCCGGCCAAGCCGCCGACTCGCATCTTCAGGTCTTTCAGGTCGCCGGTGCGCTTGATTTCCTTGACGTACCAGCCGCCCATCTGGGCGCCGGTGTTGCCCAGCGGAAAGTTGATGATCTTTTCGGGCTTGAAGAGTTCGCGCGTCAGGCGCAGGCCCTCGCCTTCGCTCATCCAGGCGTTCATCTGGCGCGCATTCAGGCCGAACGGCACGGCCGCGTCGAAGCTGAACGCGGGATTCTTGGCGTAGTAGAGGCGCGAGGAGACGTGGCCGCACTCCACCTTTTTGGTGGACACGGCTTCCATGAGGTCAGCGGCGGCAACGACTTCGCCGTCGGGGAAGTGGCGGATGTTGAACTTGCCGCCGGTGGATTCGGCAACGAACTTGCAGAAGTTTTCGGCGGCGCCGACGCGCAGGTCCAGGGCGCTGGGAAAGCCTGAAGACAGGCGCCAGCTGACCGAGGGCATGTCCTGGGCGAACGCGGGCGCACTGACGGCGGCGCCAGCGACGGCGCCCAGGCTGGCGCGCTTCAGGAATGAACGTCGTTGCATCACTTTGCTCCTATACGGCAACACCCGGGACTTTGAGCAATACCCGCCGGATATTACACGGTGGCAATGGCCGGAACGGCTAGAGGAAATCCCGAGCGTAAAGGGGTTGCAATGCGCGGGATTGCAATGCGGGGGGATTGCCAAGCGGACAAATGCAGGAACCCGGCGGCGCATTGCGCGCCGCCGGCTCGCGGGGTCAGATCCCGGCGATTGCCATCTGCTCGATGAGGATCGAGCCGGTGGTCTTTGTGCCGCGCGAGATCGTGTCGGCGCCGATCGCGACGATCTGCTTGAACATGTCGGCCAGGTTGCCGGCAATGGTGACTTCCTGCACCGCATGCTGGATCTGGCCGTTTTCGACCCAATAGCCGAAGGCGCCGCGCGAGTAGTCGCCCGTCACGTAGTTGACGCCCTGCCCGATCAGTTCGGTGACGAGAAAGCCCGTGCCGAGCTTCTTGAGCATGGCTTCGAAATCGTCGCCGCGGCGGGTCTGCGTGGAACTGAACACCAGGTTGTGCGAGCCGCCGGCGTTGCCGGTGGTGGTCATGCCCAGCTTGCGGGCGGTGTAGGACGACAGGAAATAGCCTTCCAGCACCCCACCCGACACCACGTTGCGGCGGCGCGTGCGCACGCCTTCATCGTCGAACGGCGAGCTGCCCATGGCGCCGCGGATGTGCGGATCTTCGACCAGATTGATGTGTTTGGGAAAGAGCGGCTTGCCCAGCGAATCAACCAGAAAACTGGCCTTGCGGTACAGCGCGCCGCCGTTGACGGCCTGCGTAAGGGCGCCGACCAGGCCAAGCGCCAGCGGCGCCTCGAACAGGACCGGAAACTTGCCGGTGCGCACGCGGCGGGCCGACAGGCGCGACAGCGTACGTTCGGCGGCGTAGCGGCCGATGGCCTCGGGCGAGGCCAGCTTGGCGGGATCGCGCTCGGACGTGTACCAGTAGTCGCGCTGCATGCCGTTGCCGCGGCCCGCGATGGGCGCGACGGACAGGCTGTGGCGCGAATACGGGTACCCGCCCAGGAAGCCGCGCGTGTTGCCCATCACGAACTGGCCTTCGTACGTGCCGACCGTGGCGCCGTCGGTGTTGGTGATGCGGGGATCGACCTCGCGGGCGGCGCGTTCGGCGCGCAGCGCCAGTTCGGCCGCTTCCTCGGTGGAGACGGTCCAGGCGCGGTGCAGGTCCAGGTCGGGGAATTCGGTGGCCAGCTGATCGGCGTCGGGCAGACCGGCGGCCGGGTCGGCAGCGGTATGGCGCGCGATGTGCCAGGCGGCTTCGACCGTCTGGCGCAGGGCGGCCTCGGAGAAGTCGGACGTCGACGCGGAGCCGCGGCTTTGGCCGGCGTAGACCGTCAGGTCCAGCGCCCGGTCGCGCGTCTGCTCAACGGTTTCGATGTCGTTCTTGCGGACCGAGACGGACAGTCCCAGGCTTTCGGAGACTTCCGCGGCGGCGTCGGAAGCGCCGATCTGGCGCGCGTAGGCCAGGGTTTGTTCGACAAGTTCGGAAAAACGCGCGTGATTCGCCGCCAGCGGCAAGGATGAGGAGGTTTTAACCATTGCAGTCCAATTTGCAGAGACGGTTATCATAGCCAAGTCTGTCATTGCGCAGTTTTCCATGAATTCCCATCCCCAAGAAGATTCCGTCGACGACGGTTACGACGAGAACGGCTACGACCGTCCCAGCAAGTCCCAGGTCAAGCGTGAGATGCACGCCCTGCTGGACCTGGGCAAGCAATTGATCGCGCTGTCGCCCGAACGTCTGAAGCAACTGCCGCTCGAAGAACGGCTGTACGAGGCCATCCGCATGGCCCAGCGCACCACCGGCCGCGAGGGTTTGCGGCGTCAGGTCCACTTCGTGGGCAAGCTGATGCGCGACGCGCCGGCTGACGTCATCCGCAAGCAGCTCGACGTCTGGGAGAACGGCTCCCGCGAGGAAACGGCCGCCATGCACCGCCTTGAAGGGCTGCGTGACCGCCTGCTCGACGACGACGACGCCCTGACCCGCCTCTTGACCAACAACCCGCAGGCCGACGTGCAGCAATTGCGCACGCTGATCCGCGCCGCGCGCAAGGAAAAGCTGGCCAACGCATCGCTATTGCAGGGCCAGGAGCCGCAGAAGAAGCATTACCGCGCGCTGTTCCAGGCGCTCAAGACCCTTACCCTCTGATAATCCCAACAGCCCGTCCATGACCGCACCCGACCTGCTCGACTGCATCGAGATCGAAACCGCCCCCAATCCCACGCACGCCGTGATCTGGCTGCACGGCCTGGGCGCCGACGGCAACGATTTCGCGCCCATCGTGCCGGAACTGCGCCTGCCCGCCGGGCGTGGCGTGCGCTTCGTGTTTCCGAATGCGCCGGTTCAACGGGTCACCATCAACAACGGCATGTCGATGCGTTCCTGGTACGACATCCTGGTGATGGATCTGGTGCGCGTGGAAGACGGCCGCGGCATCCGCGCCTCGGAAGCCGCCATCCACCAGCTGATCGCGCGCGAGAACGCGCGTGGCATCCCGACGTCGAACATCGTGCTGGCAGGGTTCTCGCAAGGCAGCGCGATGACCCTGCACACGGGTCTGCGCTTGAAAGAGAAGCTGGCCGGCATGATGGCGCTGTCTGGCTATCTGCCGCTGCTGGACACGGCAGAAGCCGAGCGTCAGCCCGCCAACAATGCCACGCCTATCTTCATGGCGCATGGCCAATACGATCCGGTGGTGTCGCTGGCGCGCGCTGAAGCGTCGTTGGCGGAATTGAAGCGCCTGGGTTACGACGTGCGCTGGCACACGTACCCGATGCCGCACTCGGTCTGCGCCGAGGAAGTGGCGGACATTTCGGACTTCCTGAACGAAGTGCTGGTCTAGCGCAGCACGGGCCAGGAACGACGACGGGCGGCGTGCAAGACGCGGCTCGTGTTCCTGGCTGATGGGCGCGCCGGCATTGCGCGCCTACGATGGGATGAGCCCCGCCCCGTCACGATTCAAATCTGAAGCGGCTCAAAATCTTATTTTGTATACCAACTGGTATTCCAGCCTCGCATTGTCCCGGCTCGGAAG
This sequence comes from Achromobacter animicus, assembly GCF_040775605.1. Classification (NCBI taxonomy): domain Bacteria; kingdom Pseudomonadati; phylum Pseudomonadota; class Betaproteobacteria; order Burkholderiales; family Alcaligenaceae; genus Achromobacter; species Achromobacter animicus. Next base: position 695,648 of record NZ_JAYGJK010000001.1, on the reverse strand, counting down.
GCTTGCGTCCATAGAGAAAAACGCCAATCTCAAAACGCTTGTCGCCTCCTTGTCTTGAATATAGTATTCGATCCAAGCCTTACCGGCCCGGGCCTTCTCTGTTCGGGCTTCCCTGTTGTTGCAGTCGATCCATCCCATTGGCCGTGTTGCGCCGATCCGTCGGCGCATTCAAGACGCAGGAGAAAGTCCCGTGAAGACCTTGCCCTTGCCCCGCCTGGCAGGCGCGGCGCTGCTCGCGCTGCTTGCCCCTCTGGCCGCCCAGGCCGAAGCCCTGAACCCTCCCGTAAAGGTGCGCTACGAAGAAGTGGTGCGATCGATCCTTTACGTGCCGAAGTATGTCGCGCTATCGCAGGGCTATTTCAAGGACGCCGGGCTGGACGTGTCCATGAAAACCTCGCAAGGCACCGACAAGGGCATGACCGCCCTGCTCTCGGGCAGCGCGGACATCGTGCTGATCGGGCCCGAGGCGTCCATCTACGTGCAAAACAGCGAATCACCGGTCAAGCCCAAGATCTTTGCCGGCCTGACCGCCACGGACGGCTTTTTCCTGCTGTCGCGCAAGCCGGTCGACAAGTTCGATTGGTCCATGCTCAAGGGCAAGGAAGTAATCGGCTTTCGCCCGGGATCGAATCCCATCGTGTTCCTGGAGACCGCGCTGCGCAAGCATGGCCTGGATCCTCAAAAGGACGTGAAGCTGCTCAACAACATCGGCATCCCCGCGCGTGCCGGCGCCTGGATGGCGGGCCAAGGGGAGTACGGCATCTTCCTGGAGCCCGAGGCCGGCGAACTGGTGCGCAACGGCAAGGGGCACATCGTCGCGTCCGTGGGACATGAAGTGGGCCAGGTGGACTACACGGTCTTCACCGCCACCGACAAATACATCCGCGACAACCCCAAGGTCATCCAGGCCTGGACCGATGTGGTCGCGCGCGCCGAGAAATACGTGAAGGACACGCCGGCCGCCACGCTGGCCCCGCAGATCATGACCTTCTTTCCCGGCATGGACCAGGCCGCGGTGACCGAGGCGATCGAACGCTACAAGCAATATCAGATCTGGAAGACCACGCCGCTGGTGACCGCGCAGGCGATGACGCAACTGCAGGACATGCTGGTGGCCAGCGCCGTGATGAAGGACACTGCCCGCGTCAAGTACGAGGACGTGGTGATCGCCGACTTTGCCAAAAAGGCGCAATGATGGGCGCCGCCATCCATAACCTGAAGCCGGCGCCCGCCACGGCCAAGATCGAACTGCGCGAGGTCTGTCTTTCGTACTTCACGCCGGAAGGCGAGACCGAGGCGCTGTCCAACGTCTCGTTCAGTCTGGCGCCGGGCGAGTTCGTCAGCCTGATCGGGCAAAGCGGCTGTGGCAAGAGCACGCTGCTGTCGTTGATCGCGGGTTTGATTCCGCCGACCTCGGGCGCGGTGCTGGTCGACGGGCAGGCGGTGACCAAGCCGAATGCCCGCATCGGCTACATGCTGCAGCAGGACTATCTGTTCGAATGGCGCACCATCCTGGACAACGTGATGCTGGGCGCCGAGATCCAGGGGCGGCGCGACGCGCGCAGCGAGGCGCGCGCCGTGCACCTGCTTGAAAAATGCGGCCTGGGCGCGTTTTTGTCGCACACGCCGCGGCAGCTGTCCGGCGGCATGCGTCAACGCGCGGCGCTGGCGCGCACGCTGGTCACCGAGCCCGACGTGATCCTGCTGGACGAACCGTTTTCGGCATTGGATTCGCAGACGCGGCTGGCGATTTCCGACGAAGTCGTGGACATCCTGCGGCGCGAAGGCAAGACGGTGGTGCTGGTGACGCACGACATCGGCGAGGCCATCGCCATGACCGACCGCGTGATCGTGCTGTCGCGCCGGCCGGGACGTTTAAAGAGCCAGTACCGCATTCATTACGGCGACGGCCAGGTCCGCCCCACGCCATTCCAGGCGCGCTCGCGGCCTGAGTTCAACACCTACTTCAAACAGCTCTGGGACGAGCTGGATGTTCACGTGGAGGGCTGACCCATGAACGCGCCGATTGCCAATACCGTTCCGCTGCGCGCCGTGCCCGGCCCCAGCGAGAAATACCTGAACTACCTGCGCCGCGACCGCGCGCGCCGCCGCAACATCCGCATGGCCCAGGCGCTGCTGCTGGTGGTTTTTCTATGCGCGTGGGAAATCCTGCCGCGCATGCACATCGTCAATCCGCTGCTTACCAGCTATCCCAGCGCGCTGTGGCCCACGTTCCTGGAACTGTGGAACCACGGCAGCCTGGGCAAGCACATCATGACGACGCTGTCGGCCACGCTGGTCGGCTTTGTGCTCAGCATGGGCATCGGGATCGTGGTGGCGGCCGCACTGTGGTGGTCCGACTTTCTGTACAAGGTGCTGGACCCCTTCCTGGTGGTGGCCAACGCCATGCCCAAGATCGCATTCGTGCCGATCTTCTATCTGTGGCTGGGTTCCGATTACGCGGTCTACGGCATGGCGGTGGCCATTGCGGTGTTCGTGACCATCATGGTCGTGTACGCGGGATTCCGCGGTATCGACCTGAACAAGGTGAAGCTTGCCCACACCTTTGGCGCCAGCCGTTGGCAGGTGCTGACCAAGGTCGTGCTGCCGGGCAGCGTGCCCACGTTGATCGCGGCCGTGAAGATGAACATCGGCCTGGCGCTGGTGGGCGTGATCGTGGGCGAGTTCCAGTCGGCGGATTCAGGCCTGGGCTTTCTCATCATGAACGGCAGCCAGGTGTTCAAGCTGAACATCGTCATGACCGCCATCGTGATGCTGGCGCTGATTTCCAGCGTGATGTATCTCATCATCTACCGCGTCGAGTCCGCCGTGGCGCGGCGTTACGGCTAAGGAGGCAGCATGGAATTCCCCCAGTGGGTGAAGGATCGCGTCGTGGCCCGTCAGGGCTGCCTGCATCCCTATGACGAACTGCCGGCCGCGCGCACCGCGGTGGTGGTGATCGACATGCAGCAGTATTTCCTGATGCCGGGTTATCAGGGCGAATGCGCCCCCGCGCGCGAGATCATCGACCCCATCAACCGCCTGTGCGGCGCCGTGCGCGATGCGGGCGGGGTCGTGGTGTGGGTGCAGACGGCGTCGGACAACGCGGACGTGTTCTGGTCGCATCATCATGGCGTGATGCTCACGCCCGAACGCAGCGCCCGCCGCCTGGAGACCCTGCGGCGCGATTCGCCGGGCTTTGCGCTGCATCCGGACCTGCACGCGCAGTCCACGGACCCGCGCGTGGTCAAGCGCTTTTACAGCGCCATGGCGCCGGGTTCGTCGGAATTGGAACCCCTGCTGCGCGGGCTGGGCGTGGATACGCTGCTGATCGCCGGGACGGTCACCAACGTGTGCTGCGAATCCACCGCGCGCGACGCAATGATGCGGGACTTCCGGACCATCATGATCGACGACGCGCTGGCCGCGGTGACGCCGGCCGAGCACGAAAACGCGCTTCACGGCTGGATGCTGTTTTTCGGCGACGTGCTGTCGGTGGACGAAGCGGCCGCGCGGCTCAAACCCGCGCAGCCGTCGCGCCGGACCGCCTGAAGCGATCCGGCGCGACGGGTGACGGGTCCAGACCCGGGCCCAGCCCCAGGTCCAGACCCAGATCCTGAATCAGACTCAGCCCAGGTCCAGCCAGACCCGGCGCATCGTCGGATCCTCGGGATCGCGATCGTTCGTGAAGCCCAGGCTGGTCATCAGCGCCAGCATGGGCCGGTTCGTCGACAGCACCAGGCCGTCGATGTATTCCAGGCCCTGCTCGCGCGCGGCGTCGATCAGCGCCGTCATGAGCTGACGTCCCAACCCGCGCCGTTGCCAGTCGTCGCCGATCACCAGCGCGTATTCCGCCCCCCGCCCGTCGGGATTGCGCAGGTAGTGGGCAAAGCCCACCAGCACCTCGCGCGGATGGCCGCGATTGGCGGGATTGGGCACCTGCGTCGCCGCCACCAGGGCCAGTTCGCGGTGATAGTCCACCTGTGTGTAGCGCGACACCATGCGCGGCGTGAGTTCGCGCATCATCGACACGAACCGCATGTAGCGCGACCGCTCCGACAGGCCGCGAATGAATTCCTGCAGCGCCTCGCCGTCTTCGGGGCGGATCGGGCGCAGCACCCACGGGATGCCGTCATCGAACCGGCGCACCTGCACCAGCCGAGCCGGATACGGGTGGATCGCCATGTGCGGGTAGCCCGTGGTCTGCGGCGAAGCGCAGCCCGGCGTATCGGTCAGCGTCATGCGCAGGCCGCCGGCGCGCAGATGCGTTTCGCCCGCATAGAGCGGGTCGATGTCCAGGGATTCGATGTCGGGCAGTTCCGACACCAGCTCGGACACCAGCACCAAGGTCTGCTGCAGCGCCTCGGCGGCCAGGTGGCCGACCCGGGGGGCCAGCACGCGCCGCCACAGCCTGCTGCGCTCGATGAGTTGGCGCGCCAGATAGCCGTTCAGCGGCGGCAAGTCCATGCCGCGCTCGGCCAGCGAGAGCACCGCGTCCGGCCCGCCCGCGCCAAAGCGGATGACAGGGCCGAATTGCGGATTGCGCCGCACGCGGATCGCCATGGGCCGGGACTCGGCTTCGGCTGCCGTAGCCGACGCGGCCGCGTCGGACAGCGGCACATAGAACAGCGATAGCAACGTGCGGATTTCTGCGGTGTTCAGTTCGCGCCGGCAATCGGCGCGCACGCGCGCGACGATCTCGCGCGCGGCTGCCAGGTCCGGCACATGGCTGGCGGGTTCGGGCGGCTGCGTCTGCAACAGCAACTGCTGGTTGTAGTGGTGCGACGCCAGCACGCCGAACGCGTCCGCGGCCGACTCGGGCGTGCGGAACGCCGACGTGCCCGCATCGTCCAGCATGCGCCGCAACGGCCGCATGCCGGCGTCGCCCATGAAGCAGGTCACCACGGGTTTCTTGGCGGACGGCGCGATCTGCGCCAGTTCGCGCGCCACGGCGGGCATGTCGGCCAAGGCGTCGGGCGCCAGCAGCACCAGCACACCGTCCACGCCGGTGTCGTCCAGGACAGCTTCCAGCATGGCGCGGATGCGCTCGGGCGTCATCGGCAGATAGGTGATGACGGGGTTGGCGGTGCCGGCGTCGGGCTCCAGCATCTCGGCCAGCGCGCGCTGCGTGGCGGGCGCCAGGTCGGCGCGCAGGACGGCGGCGTCGGGGCCGATCAGATCCATGGCGAGCTGCGGGGGTCCGCTGCCGTTGGAGATGAGCGCCACGCGGCGGCCCTTGGGGCGGCGCGTGTAGCCCAGCACCTTCACGGCCGAGAAGAGCTGCACGAAGTAGCGCACGCGCACCGCGCCAGCCCGGCGCAGCGCCGCATCGAAAACGGCGTCGCTGCTGTCGGCATCGGAGCGGCCGGCCTTGAGCACGATGACCGGCTTGATGCTGGCCGCGGCCCGCAGTGTGCTCATGAACTCGCGGGCGGGCCCGACGTCTTCCAGGTAGAGGACGATGCTGTCCGTGCGCGGATCGCTGGCCAGGTAGTCCAGCAGCTTGGGCAGGCCCACCACTGCCTCGTCGCCCAGCGACACGGCGGTGGAAAAGCCGATGTGCACGTCCTCGGCCCAGTCCATGACGGCGGCCATGATGGAGCGCGACTGCGCCACCAGCGCCACGCGGCCGCTGCGCGCCAGCACCGGGTGCTGGCTGAAGTTCAGGCCCGCGTGCGGCCGCTGCGCGCCGAAAGAGCGCGGCCCCAGCAGTTCGCAGTGGTTTTCCTCGGCCCAGGCCCGGCACAGGGCCAGCGTGCCGCGCGGGTACGGGTCGGGCAATTCGTGCGGCAGCAGAATCACGGCGCGGGGCGACAACGGCGCCAGGCGGCGCAGCGTTTCGGGCAGCACGGCAGGCGACACGCAAACCAGGGCCAGATCAGGCCGGTCGCCCTGGGCCAGGCCTTCAAGCCTGTCCGGCAGGTCGGGGGCTGCACCGGGTTCGACGGCGACAACCGTAGTCTTTGTCTTCAGGGCGGGAGACAGGGAACTTGCCGCGGGCAGCGGCCGATCGGCCACGATCACCAGCGAGGCGGGTTCGAACATCGGCGCAAGAGCGTGTCTCAACATGGGGAGGTCGGGCCAGGGCCTGTTCACACTAATCTAAAATAGCGTTCATCGTATCAAGACAAGCCCGCTGTCCGCTTGATGAGGACACTGCCCGACGCCGCTTTGTGGCGCCGCAGCCGCTAACACTGCCACCTATGACTTCCAACGCCACTACTCCCATTCGCACCCGCTTCGCGCCCTCGCCCACCGGTTTCCTGCATTTGGGCGGCGCGCGCACCGCGCTGTTCTCCTGGGCCTTCGCGCGCCATCACAAGGGCACCTTCGTGCTGCGCATCGAAGATACGGACGTCGAGCGGTCCACGCCGGAAGCGGTGCAGGCCATACTGGACAGCATGGAATGGCTGGGCATGCAGCCGGACGAAGGCCCCTTCTACCAAATGCAGCGCATGGACCGGTACCGCGAAGTCGTGGCCCAGATGCTGGCCGCCGGCACCGCCTATCACTGCTACAGCTCGCCCGAAGAAGTCGAAGCGATGCGCGAGGCCGCCCGCGCCCGCGGCGACAAGCCGCGCTACGACGGCACCTGGCGCCCGGAACCCGGCAAGATGCTGCCCGCCATCCCCGAAGGCCGCAAGCCGGTGGTGCGCTTCAAGAATCCCCAGGACGGCGCCACGTCCTGGAACGACATGGTCAAGGGCACGATCAGCTTCGACAACACCGAGCTCGACGACCTGATCATCGCGCGTCCGGACGGCACGCCCACCTATAACTTCTGCGTCGTGGTCGACGACTGGGACATGGGCATCACGCACGTGCTGCGCGGCGATGACCACGTCAACAACACGCCCCGCCAGATCAACATCCTGCGCGCGCTTGGCGCCACCCTGCCGGAATATGGCCACGTGCCGATGATCCTGGGCCCGGACGGCGAAAAGCTTTCCAAGCGCCACGGCGCGGTCAACGTCATGGAGTACGACAACGAGGGCTATCTGCCCGAAGCCATGATCAACTACCTGGCCCGTCTGGGCTGGAGCCACGGCGACGACGAACTCTTTTCGCGCGACCAGCTCGTGTCGTGGTTCGACACCAAGCATCTGTCCAAGTCCGCGTCGCAGTGGGATCCCAAGAAGCTGAACTGGGTCAACGCCCACTACATCAAGCAGATGGACAACGCCGAACTGGCCGAACGCGTGGCCACGCGCGTGGCGACGCGGGGCGGCTATCCCGAGCAGATCGACCTGCCGGGCGTCATGGGCCTCCTGAAGGACCGCGCCGAAACGCTGGAACAACTGGCCGACGGCGCCATGCTGTTCTGCGGCGAGTTCAAGGGCGCGCCGGCCGACCTGGCCGAACAGCACCTGACCGCGCCGGCCCGCGAGGCGCTGGCCGACTTCGCACAGCGCGCGCAGGATGCAGAATGGACGCGCGAAGCGCTGTCTGCGCTGATCAAGGGCGTGCTGGCCGACCGCGGGCTGAAGATGCCGCAACTGGCCATCCCGCTGCGCGTGGCGGTCACCGGTCAGACGCAGACGCCTGCGGTGGATGCGGTGCTGGCACTGCTGGGCAAGGAAACGGTGCTCAAGCGGCTGTCGGCGATTTGAATCCGGGCGCCAGACACCCTCCGAAAGCCTACTGCCCAGGTGTCTGACACCCTTGAGAGATAACGGCCACAAACCCGCGACGGTCTCGGCAGGGTGTCTGACACCTGCATAAAGAAAGGGCCTATTCATCCAACGATGAACAAGGCCCTTTCTGTTTTCAATCTGGCGTCACGCCAACGCCCTCACCCCTGCTGCATCCCCGCCCTCGCCTTGAGCGCCCGGGCAAAGAACGCCCCCAGCAGCGGCAACAGCACGGCGGAGCCGCCGAACAGCGCGCCCGGTCCGATCTCGTCCACCACCGCCCCCGCCAGCGCCACGCCGGCCGCCTGCCCCATGAACAGGCACGACGCGAACCACGCGACCGCCGTGCCGCGCGCCGACGGCACCATCTGCGTTGCGTTCGTCTGCAGCGTCGCGTGCAGCAGGTAGTACCCAAAACCCGCCAGGACGCTCGCCAGCAGGCTCCACATCCACACCGGCCCCAACAGGTACGACAGAAACGCCACGCCCAGCACCAGTCCGCCCGCGACAGCCAGGCCTCGCTCGCCGAGCCGCTTGAGGATGCGCCCCGCGACGACCGTGTAGATCAGCCCGCCCACCGCGTACACGGCCACCAGCGCGCCCGCGGCCGTCAGCGAGATATCGAAGCGCTCATGCAGGTACGACGGCGCAAAGGCCAGCGCGCCGAACACCAGCAAGCCTTCGATGAACACCGTCGCCAGCACCACGCGCGCCCACCGCGTGCCGAGCACCAGCCGCGCCTGCGCGATAAAACCTTGCCGTGGCGCACCGGGATCGACCTGCGCAAATCCGGCCGCGCGCTGGCGACGCACTTCCAGATGCAGCAGCACGCCCACGATCAGATAGCCCGCCACGAGCGCGGCAAAGGCCCAGCGCCAGCCGACGGTATCGGCGAACAGGCCGCCCGCAAGCTGGCCGGCGGACATGCCGAGGATGGTGCCGGTCAGAAAGCGCGCCAGCGTCGCCTGCCGGCGTTCATAGGGGACGTTGTCGCCGATCCAGGCCATGGACAGCGGCACGATGCCCGCGCCCGCGGCGCCCGACAAGGCGCGGCAGAACACCAGCATATCGAGCGATCCGGCCATGACGGCGCCGGCGCTGCCCAGCGCGCACGCCACGGTGGCGACGCTGACCACGCGGTATTTGCCGTAACGGTCGCCCACCGGACCGAAGAACATCTGCAGCACGCCATACGCCACGGCAAACGCCGTGACCGCGCGCGCGGCCTGGCCGGTGGTGGTGCCGAATTCCGCCGCCAGTTGCGGCAGCATGGGATCACAGATACGGAAAGCGCTGGCGCTGACGAAGGCGGCCAGCGCCAGCAGCGCGATCGCGCGTGCTTCGGAGGACAGGGCGGGCATGGATAACCGGCGGCGGGGCGAAAGTCGAAGCCCGCACCTTACCGCAGCCCGGCCCGCTTGGCGAAACCGCCGGGCGAAGTGTCCGCCCGGCGCAACGCTCAGTAGGCGAGGCGATAGCCCGCCGGCATGCGGCGCGCCGTGAGCAGCATGCCGCCGCTCTTGAGTTCACGCAGCGACAGCTTGGATTGCTCGACCTTTTCGACGCGGTAGCGGTTCAGATAGATCGGATCGGTGGGGTCCACCGGCTCGCCCGCCGACTTGGTCGTGCGCATCGTGTAGACGCCGTTCTCCACGCTCCAGCAGCCCGTCTCACGCAGCGCGGGACGCGTCTTGCGGCCGATCTTGAGCAGGGATTCGTAGGACATCGTGCCGTCGGCCGACAGCACGATCAGCGCTTGCATGTCGCCGGCCACGTCGCGCGGACGCGAATTCGACAACCAGGTGCCGACCATCGGGTCACCAGCCTTGGCGGGCGTGCACGCCACCGGCTTGGGCGGTTCCGCGGGCTGGGCCTCGGTGATGGCGGCGGGCTTCCTGGCGGCGCAACCGGCCAGGATCACGAGGGCGCAGGCAACGCCTGCCGTACGCAAAAACACACTGCTCATGACTTCCTCAAGACGTGCGCCGACGCGCCGCGCCGATCACACCGGCACGTCCCAGGCGCAGCGGACTTCACGCACTCTAAATAGGCGCCAGGGAAGAATCAACGAGGATCCGCGCCGTGTGCAAATGCGCAACAGTGCGGCCGCGAGCGCGCCCGGAATCCGCGCGGAAACCGCAAAAATGCGTTGGTTTCAAGCGACAGAGCCTCTCTATATATAGAGCGCCCCGAAACGGCTACAGCGGCAGCCGCTGTTCGTGCTTGATCTCGCGCAGCGCCACGATGGTGCGCGTCTGCCGGATGCCCGGCATGTTGAAGAGGAAGCGATGCAGGAAGCGGTCATAGGCTTCGGGGCTTTCCACCAGGATCTTCAACAGGAAGTCCGAATCCCCGGTGACCGCATAGCACTCCAGGATTTCCGGCGCATCGCGTACCGACCGCTCGAAGTGTTCAACGGTGTTGGCCGAGTGCCGCTCCAGGCTGATCTGCGCAAACATGCAGCCCAGCCCCACCTTGCTGCGGTCGACCTGGGCGCTGTAGCCCTGGATCACCCCGCTCGCCTCCATTGCCTTCACCCGCCGCCACACCGGCGCGGCGGACAACCCCACCTTCTCGGAAAGCTGCTGCGCCGAGGCCCGGCCGTCTTCCTGCAGGGCCTTGAGGATGCCGATATCGGTCTTGTCCATTCGTTTGTCTCCTGATTTTTTTGGAATACGAAATGTTCATTGCGAATTATAGGGATAGCACGATCCAAAAACGCAATAAACCTGATCCCTCGCGAACCTATCATGGTGCCAAATACGAGGAGCATTGACTATGGACGGTACCCCCGCCGCCGCACCCGAGCTGGACCTTGAGTATCAGCTCGCCGACAACCTGACGCGCGAGTCCGGCCGCATCTTCCTGACCGGCACGCAGGCCCTGGTGCGCATGATGCTCACGCAGCGCCGGGTGGACCGCGAGCGCGGCCTGAACACGGCCGGTTTCGTGTCGGGGTACCGCGGATCGCCGCTGGGCGGCGTGGACATGGCCATGTGGAAGGCGCAGAAGGCGCTGGACGCCAACCAGATCACCTTCTTGCCGGGCATCAACGAAGACATGGCCGCCACCGCGGTGATGGGGACGCAGCAGGCCGGCGTGCGCGACGACCGCAATGTCGATGGCGTGTTTGCCATGTGGTACGGCAAAGGCCCGGGCGTGGATCGCGCCGGCGACGCGCTGCATCACGGCAATGCCGCGGGCGCCTCGCGCAACGGCGGCGTGCTGGTGGTGGTGGGCGACGACCACACCGCCGTGTCCTCCTCGATCCCGCACGCCAGCGAGGCCTCGCTGATCGGCTGGCAGATGCCCATCGTGCATCCGACGTCCATCGACGAATACGAGACCTTCGCGCTGTGGGGCTGGGCGCTGTCGCGTTATGCCGGCACCTGGGTCGCCTTCAAGGCGGTGTCCGAGACCATCGAAAGCGGCCACTCGTTCACCCCTGCCCCGATCCAGACCTACGACATGCCCGCGGATCCGGACATGCCGTCCGGATCGCTTGAGTATTCGGCGCGCGACTTTCTGTCCCTGGCGGTCGAGACGCGCATGAATCAGCGCATGAAGGCGGTCGCCGCGTTCGCGCGCCGCCACAGCCTGGACAAGCTGACCTGTCCGGCGCCCAAGGCAACGGTGGGCATCGTCACCGTGGGCAAGGCCCACCTGGACACCATGGAAGCGCTGGCGCGACTGGGCGTGGATACGGTGACGGCGAACGCGCCCGTACGCATCTACAAGCCGGGTCTCACCTGGCCGATGGACGAGGGCCGTCTGCTCGAGTTCGCGCGCGGCCTGTCGCACATCCTGGTCGTCGAAGAAAAAGGCGCGGTGGTCGAAAGCCAGATCAAGGACATGCTGTTCAACCTGCCCGAGCGCCCCACAGTCGTGGGCAAGAAGGGTCTGGACGGCGAGCCGATGGTGACGTCGGCCGGCCAATTGCGCCCGTCGCTGCTGGCCGCGCCGCTGGCCGGCTGGCTGTCGCGCGCCGCAGGACTTCCGGTGAACCGCGACCTGTCGGCATTCGAATGCCAGGCCCCGCTGTCCAACGACGCGGACGGGATGCGCCGCCGCCCTTACTTCTGCTCGGGCTGTCCGCACAGCACGTCGACCAAGGTGCCCGAGGGCAGCCAGGCGCTGTCCGGCGTGGGCTGCCACTACATGGCTGCATGGATGGACCGCGACACGGGTGGCCTGACGCAGATGGGCGGCGAAGGCGTCGACTGGATCGGCCTGTCCCGCTACACGAAGATGCCGCACATCTTCCAGAACATGGGCGAAGGCACGTACTACCACTCGGGTTACCTGGCCATCCGCCAGGCCGTCGCGGCGCGCGCCAACATCACCTACAAGATCCTGTTCAACGATGCCGTGGCGATGACGGGCGGGCAGCCGGTCGATGGCCCGATCTCGGTCCCGCAGATCTGCCAGCAGTTGCGCGGCGAGAACGTGGCGCGCATCGTGGTCACGACGGACGAGCCGGAAAAGTACCAGGGCGTGGACCTGGGCCCCGGCATCAAGGTCCACCACCGCCGCGAGCTGGACGCGCTGCAGCGCGAGCTGCGTGAAATTCCCGGCGTGACCGTGCTGATCCATGACCAGACCTGCGCCGCCGAAAAGCGCCGCCGCCGCAAGAAGAACCAGTTCCCGGATCCGGCGCGCCGCATGCTGATCAACAGCGCGGTGTGCGAAGGCTGCGGCGACTGCGGCGTGAAGTCGAACTGCCTGTCGGTCGTTCCGCTGGAAACGCCTTATGGCCGCAAGCGTGCGATCGATCAATCCAGCTGCAACAAGGACTATTCCTGCGCGGAAGGCTTTTGCCCCAGCTTCGTGTCCGTGATGGGCGGCAAGCCCAGAAAGAGCGCGGCGCCGAAGGCCGACCAGGAACGCCTGCAAGGCTTGATCGCCGGCTTGCCGCTGCCCGACATCCACGCGCTGGAGCATCCCTATCGCCTGCTGGTCGCCGGCATGGGCGGCACGGGCGTCATCACCATCGGCGCCATCGTGTCGATGGCCGCGCATCTGGAAGGCCTGTCCGCGGCAGTGCTGGACCTGACCGGGCTGGCGCAGAAAGGCGGCACCGTCGTCAGCCACATCCGTCTTGCACCCGCCGGCGCAACCGCCGGCCCCGTGCGCCTGGACTGGCAGCAGGCCGACGCGGCCATCCTGTGCGATCCGGTCGCCGCCGTCGCGCCCGATTCGCTGGGCGCCCTGCGCCGCGGCCACACCAAGGTCACGGTGAACACCTACGTGGCGCCGGTCTCCGACTTCACGCGCAATCCCGACGCCGCGATGCGCCCCGAAGCGCTGCTCGCCAAGATCCGTCACGCGGCCGGCGACACGCACACCGCGGCGATCGACGCGCACGAAGCGGCCCTGGCGCTCTTCGGCGACAGCATCCTGTCGAACATGTTCATGCTGGGCTATGCCTGGCAACGCGGCGGCGTGCCGCTGTCGCAGGCCGCCATCTACCGCGCGATCGAACTGAACGGCGTGGCGGTCGCGGCCAATCGCGCCGCCTTCGACAACGGCCGGCTCGCAGCGCATCAACCTGACGCGCTGCAAGGCGCCTTGCGTCCCCGGGCCCAGGTCGTGCAGCTTCACGTGCCCGAAACGTTCGAACGCGCCGTGGCGCGCCGGGTCGAAGACCTGACGGCTTATCAGGACGCCGCGTACGCCCGCACCTACCAGCAGGTCATCGACGCCGTCGCGGCACGCGAGCGGGAGCTGGCGCCGGACGCCAAGTCGCCGCGCCTGGCGATGGCGGTGGCGCGCGGCCTGTACAAGCTCATGGCTTACAAGGACGAATACGAAGTGGCGCGCCTCTATACCGGCGACGCGTTCAAGACGCAGCTGGAGGGTCAGTTCGAAGGCGACTACAGCCTGCGCTTTCACATGGCCCCGCCGATCTTCGCGCGCAAGGATCCGCGCACCGGCGTGCCGCGCAAGATGACGCTGGGTCCGCGCACGATGTCGGCACTGAAATTGCTGACGCGTCTGAAGGGCCTGCGCGGCACGTGGTTCGATCCGTTCGGCCACACGGCCGAGCGCAAGATGGAACGGGCGCTGGTGAAGGAATACCGCCAGACCATAGACCAGCTCGTTGCAGGGTTGACCTCGGACAACCTCGCGCAAGCGGCTACAATCGCCGCCCTGGCAGAAAACATTCGCGGTTTCGGCCACGTGAAGGCCGCGAATGTCGACAAGTATCGGACCGATCTGGCCCGGCTCATGCAGAGCTATACAGCACCGGCCTCACACGCCGTCCCCTTGCGGAAAACCGCATAAACAGCCGGTCTGAGTGGTCACTGACCTGGGCGCGCCTTACGGGGCGCGCCTAGTGCATTTGGTTACAATCTTTTGTGGGATTCGTCTTATCTTCTTCTTGTCCCTGTAAACCTCGATCACTAGAATTAGTGGCCAACGAGGGGTGCTACACTACATCTTGTGGTCGCCCAAGCGCGGATTCCCGCCGGCCACGCCTTACGGACTAGCCTGTCCGGACGTTGCGACCCCCATTACAAGATCCAATTTTGACCCGACATGACGCCGTCATGCCGTTATCTACGCGCTTTTACGCACAGGAGCTTCCATGCAGACTACGATCGCCTCTGTGACCCGGCCTTCGGCCGTGCCGCCCTCCCAAACCGACTCCCCCGCCGACGCCAATAGCGGCAAATGGGCCAGCTACAACATCATCCGCCGCAATGGCTCGGTGGTTGGCTTTGAGCCCAGCAAGATTGCCATCGCCATGACCAAGGCCTTCCTGGCCGTCAATGGCGGCCAAGGCGCCGCATCCGCCCGTGTGCGCGAACTCGTCGAAACGCTGACCGGCCAAGCCGTCAACGCGCTGGTTCGCAACCGCCCCAACGGCGGCACCTTCCATATTGAAGACATCCAGGACCAGGTCGAACTGGCGCTGATGCGCTCTGGCGAGCATGACGTCGCGCGCGCCTATGTCCTGTACCGCGAAAAGCGCACGCAGGAACGCGCCGCTGCTGCTGCCGCCGAAGGCCAGCAGAAGGCCGCCGCCGCGCCGCAGGAACACGTGCTGAACGTCACCGACGGCGGCGTGCGCCGTCCGCTGGACGTCGCCGAACTGCGCGCGACCATCGTCGCCGCCGGCGAAGGCCTGTCTGAATTCATCGACGCCGAAGCCATCCTGAAGGAAACGGTCAAGAACCTGTACGACGGCATCCCCGTCGACGAAGTCTTCAAGTCCGCCATCCTGTCCGCGCGCGCGCTGGTCGAAAAGGATCCGGCCTACAGCCAGGTCACCGCCCGTCTGCTGCTGCACACGATCCGCAAGGAAGTGCTGGGCGAGGAAGTCTCGCAAGACGGCATGGGCGCGCGTTACGCCGAATACTTCCCCACGTTCATTGCCCGCGGCATCGAAGGCGGCCTGTTGTCGCCCGAACTGGCCAACTATGACCTGACCAAGCTGGGCAAGGCGCTGAACGCCAAGCGCGACCTGCAGTTCGGCTACCTCGGCCTGCAGACCCTGTACGACCGCTACTTCCTGCACATCCGCGGCACCCGCATCGAACTGCCGCAGGTCTTCTTCATGCGCGTGGCCATGGGCCTGGCGCTGCGCGAGACCGACCGCGAAGCGCGCGCCATCGAGTTCTACGAGATCCTGTCCTCGTTCGACTTCATGAGCTCCACGCCCACGCTGTTCAACTCGGGCACGCTGCACTCGCAGCTGTCGTCGTGCTACCTGACCACCGTCTCGGACGACCTGGAAGGCATCTACGACGCCATCAAGGAAAACGCGCTGCTGGCCAAGTACGCCGGCGGCCTGGGCAACGACTGGACTCCGGTCCGCGCGCTGCGCAGCCACATCAAGGGCACCAACGGCGAAAGCCAGGGCGTCGTGCCGTTCCTGAAGGTCGTCAACGACACGGCCGTCGCCGTGAACCAGGGTGGCAAGCGCAAGGGTGCGGTCTGCACGTACCTCGAGTCGTGGCACCTGGACATCGAAGAATTCCTGGAACTGCGCAAGAACACCGGCGACGAACGCCGCCGCACGCACGACATGAACACGGCGAACTGGATTCCCGACCTGTTCATGAAGCGCGTCATGGAAGGCGGTGAGTGGACGCTGTTCTCGCCGTCCGACTGCCCCGACCTGCACGACAAGTATGGCCGCGCGTTCGAAGAAGCCTACGTGGGCTACGAAGCCCGCGTCGCCAGCGGCGAACTGAAGCTGTTCAAGAAGATGCCTGCGCTGACGCTGTGGCGCAAGATGCTGTCGATGCTGTTCGAAACCGGCCACCCGTGGATCACGTTCAAGGATCCGTGCAACATCCGTTCGCCGCAGCAGCACGTGGGCGTCGTCCACAGCTCGAACCTGTGCACCGAGATCACGCTGAACACCAACGAATCCGAAATCGCGGTTTGCAATCTGGGTTCCGTGAACCTGGTCGCACACATGAAGCCGGCTGCCGGCGGCGGTTTCGAACTGGACCACGACAAGATCAAGCGAACGGTCAGCATCGCGATGCGCATGCTCGACAACGTGATCGACATCAACTACTACGCCGTCGACAAGGCCCGCAATTCCAACGCGCGCCATCGTCCGGTGGGCATGGGCATCATGGGCTTCCAGGATTGCCTGCAGATGATGCGCGTGCCGTACGCATCGCAAGCCGCTGTTGAATTCGCGGACCGTTCGATGGAAGCGGTTTGCTATCACGCGTACTTCGCGTCGAGCCTGCTCGCTGAAGAACGCGGTCGCTATCAATCGTACGAAGGCTCGCTGTGGTCGCGTGGCATCTTGCCGCAAGACACGTTGAAGATGCTGCGTGATGAACGTGGTGGTCACGTTGAGGTTGATGAATCGAGCACGCTCGATTGGGATACGTTGCGCACGCGCATCAAAGAACACGGCATGCGCAACTCCAATTGCATCGCAATCGCCCCAACCGCCACTATTTCCAATATCATTGGCGTATCTGCGTGCATCGAACCCACTTTCCAGAACTTGTACGTCAAATCGAATCTCTCCGGCGAGTTCACGGTCGTTAACGATTACCTCGTGCGTGACCTGAAGAAACTCGGTCTCTGGGACGAAGTCATGGTCGCCGACCTCAAGTACTTCGACGGCAGCCTGTCCCGCATCGATCGCGTTCCGTCCGAACTCCGCGAACTCTACGCCACCGCGTTCGAAGTCGAACCGAGCTGGCTGGTTGAATGCGCGTCGCGCCGTCAGAAGTGGATCGATCAAGCCCAGTCGCTGAACATCTACATGGCTGGCGCATCGGGCAAGAAACTGGACGACACCTACAAGCTGGCATGGACGCGTGGCCTGAAGACCACGTACTACCTGCGCACCCTTGGCGCCACCAGCGCCGAGAAGTCCACCGGACGCGGCGGCGAACTGAACGCCGTCAGCGCAGGCAATCCGTCCACTGCTTCCGCCGTTGCCGCAGCACCTGTTTTGCCGGAACCCGAAGTTCTCGGGGCGGTTTGCACCATGCGGCCGGGCGACCCCGGCTTCGAAGAGTGCGAAGCCTGCCAATAACCGCCTCCGGAGAATGAATCATGATTAATTGGGACGACGACACCACCGCCACGCAACCTGCACAACCTGCCGCGCCCGCGGCGGGCGGTCAGGCTGCCCCGGAAGTCCGGGCGGCGACGGGTGTTTTCGGCGACACCGCCATGCCCACGCCGGCCGCGCCTGAACACGCTGCCGGCCTGGCCGCCAGCGGCTCGGCCACCTCGCAGCGCGTGAAGGTTGCCGACAAGCGCATCATCAATGGCCAGACCGACGTCAACCAGCTTGTGCCTTTCAAGTACAAGTGGGCGTGGGAAAAGTACCTGGCCACTTGCGCCAACCATTGGATGCCGCAAGAGATCAACATGTCGCGCGACATCGCCCTCTGGAAGAACCCGAACGGGCTCACCGAGGACGAGCGCCGCATCGTCAAGCGCAACCTCGGCTTCTTCGTGACCGCCGACTCGCTGGCCGCCAACAACATCGTGCTGGGCACCTACCGCCACATCACGGCTCCCGAATGCCGCCAGTTCCTGCTGCGCCAGGCCTTCGAGGAAGCCATCCACACGCACGCCTATCAATACATCGTCGAAAGCCTGGATCTGGACGAAGCCGAGATCTTCAACGCTTATAACGAAGTGCCGTCCATCCGGGCAAAAGACGAGTTCCTGATCCCGTTCATCGACGCGATCGCTGATCCCAACTTCAAGACGGGCACGCCCGAAGCCGACCAGACGCTGCTGAAGTCGCTGATCGTTTTCGCTTGCCTCATGGAAGGCCTGTTCTTCTACGTTGGCTTCACGCAGATCCTGGCGCTTGGCCGCCAGAACAAGATGACCGGCGCTGCCGAGCAGTACATGTACATCCTTCGCGATGAATCCATGCACTGCAACTTCGGCATCGATCTGATCAACACCGTCAAACTGGAAAATCCGCATCTCTGGACGCCGGAATTCCGCGAAGAAATTCGAGAACTCTTCCGCAAAGCGGTCGAACTCGAATACGCTTACGCCGAAGACACGATGCCGCGCGGCGTGTTGGGCTTGAACGCACCCATGTTCAAATCCTACCTGCGCTTCATCGCCAACCGTCGTTGCCAGCAGATCGGTATCGAACCTCTGTACCCCCAGGAAGAAAATCCCTTCCCGTGGATGGCGGAAATGATCGACCTTAAAAAGGAACGCAACTTTTTTGAAACTCGCGTGATCGAATACCAAACCGGTGGCACGCTGAGCTGGGAGTAACGCAGTACGCCATCGAGCCCGGCGCGGGCACGCCCTCTTCTCGTTGATGGGCGTCGCGTTCGCGACAGGCTTGATGGCAATCTCCTTGGTCAGGGTGTCTTCGAACACGTAGAACAAGCGGTCGGCGGCCTGTGGACAGGCTGCCTGCCGGCGCCATTTGAAATGGCTCGCGCCAAAGGAGCGGGGGCCATATCAAATGGCTGTGCCGAATTCATTAGCGCAAACCGTAGTAGCTGTTGCTCGCACAGAACAGCGGCATGCGCCGATGAATAGCCCGGGCACGGTCCGCCAATTGGCGGGTCGGGGCACGGGTTTAAGTTCTGGGACCCCTGAACCTAAGGAGCATGACCATGGCAACAGCCAAGAAAGCCGTCAAGAAAGCAGCGGTGAAAAAACCCGCCGCCAAGAAGGCAGCAGCAAAGAAGGCCGCTCCGGCCAAGAAAGCTGCCGTCAAGAAAGTCGCAGTGAAGAAAGTCGCAGCCGCCAAGAAGCCGGCCGTGAAGAAGGTTGCCGCCAAGAAGGCGCCGGCCGCCAAGAAGGCCGTTGCCAAGAAGGCAGTCGCCAAGAAGGCCGTAGCAAAGAAGGCTCCGGCCGCCAAGAAGGCCGTTGCCAAGAAGGCCGTTGCCAAGAAGGCAGTTGCCAAGAAAGCCGTCGCCAAGAAGGCCGTAGCCAAGAAGGCTGTCGCCAAGAAGACGGTTGCCAAGAAAGCTGTAGCCAAGAAGGCCCCGGCCGCCAAGAAGGCTGTTGCCAAGAAGGCTGTCGCCAAGAAGGCCCCGGCCGCCAAGAAAGCCGTAGCCAAGAAGGCCCCGGCCGCCAAGAAGGCTGTTGCCAAGAAGGCCGTAGCCAAGAAGGCCCCGGCTGCCAAGAAGGCTCCCGCTGCCAAGAAGGCTCCCGCTTCCAAGCCGGCTGTCGCCGCAAAGAAGCCCGCCGCCGCCAAGAAGCCCGCTGCGAAGAAAGCCGCTCCGAAGAAGCCCGCTACGCCGCCCACCACGGCTGCTGCGCCGGGCGCGAAGACCGCGCTGAACCCCGCCGCGTCGTGGCCGTTCCCGACGGGTGGCCGTCCCTAATCCGGACGCGCCGAAGCGTTAGCTTCATCAGAGCCGCCTGGTATTTACCGGGCGGCTTTTTTGTCGTCCCCGCGTCAATGCCATGCAAATGGCTGCCCCTTTGCACTAGGCCTGAAGCACTAGGACCGTACGCAATTTTTACGTCTGGCCGTGCGACAATTGACTCCTCTTTTTTGGGGTGATCGCGTCCATGCTCGGTGAAATCTTCCGCTTCCTTCTCGAAATCGTGTTCACGCTGTTTGGCGCGGCACTGATTGCACGCGCCTGGATGCACGCGATACGGCTGCATCCCTTCAACCCGCTGGCGCGCGCGATCTACGGCGCCACCAACTGGCTCGTGATGCCGCTGCGCAAGATCATTCCCGCCGGCAACAAGATCGACTGGACCAGCCTCGTGTGCGCATGGCTGTCGGCGCTGGTCTATCTGGTGCTGCTGTGGCTGGTGGCCATCGGCGCGCTGATTCCCGCCGCACTGCTGCCCGCCGCCATGGGTTCGGCGCTCATCATGACCGCGAAATGGGCGCTGAATCTGGTGGTCTGGTTGACGCTGATCCAGGCCGTGCTGTCGTGGGTCAACCCGATGGCGCCCATGATGCCGCTGCTGCAGTCGCTGACCGCGCCATTGCTCGATCCCATCCGCCGCATCCTGCCGCGCACCTCGATCGACTTCTCGCCGCTGATCCTGCTGGTGGCCGCGCAGATCCTCTTGATGGTCCTGGCTCGCCTGAGCTACGGCATGATGGGCGTGTAATCGCCCGCCGCACCATTGCTTTGCACAGCGCCCCCATCAGCGGGGCGCTGGTCCATCCGGCCGGCGTCTTGCGCTAGACCGGAATGGCGCTGTAGATCTCGATCAGCTTCTTGCGATCGATCTTGTGGTTGTTCGACATGGGCAGCGCCGGGCAGGCAACCAGCTCTGACGGCACCATGTACGGCGGCAGGCGCTCGGCCAGCCGCTCCTTCCAGCCGGACAAGGTCTCCGGCGCAAGCAGCGACGCCTCCTGTCCCGCACCGTCCAGCCCAGTCACGAAGCCGATCAACCGCACCGCGGTGCCGTCGGGACGGCGCAGCACCGCGCAGGCGCTCCCTTCCACCCCCGGCAGGCCGTGCAAAGCCTCGTCGATCTCGGCCAGCTCGATGCGATAGCCGTTCAGCTTGATCTGATCGTCCATCCGGCCGCGGCAAAACAGCAGCCCGCCCTCTTCCATCAGACCCAGGTCGCCCGTGCGGAACGCGCGGCGGCCATCGTCATAGGTGTAGAGCTTGGCCGCGTTCAGGTCGGCGCGGTTCAGGTAGCCGCGCATGACGTGGTCTCCCACGATGCAGATCTCGCCCTCGTCCACGAGCAGCACGCTGTCGGGCTTGGCGTGTCCGACCGGCAACGGATCGTGTGCCGCCAGCACCGCATCGGTAACTTCGATCCAGGTGGTGGCCACCGTGGCTTCGGTCGGGCCGTAGGTGTTCAGGATGGATGCGTCGGGAAAACGCTGGCGCAACTTCTTGGCCAGCGCCGCCGGCAGCGGCTCGCCGCAGAAGAGGAACGTGCGCAGCGTCGGCAGCGTGACGGGCGAGAAGTCGCGGTTGGCCAATTGCTGGTGGGCGAACGACGGCGTGGACACCCACACCGTGATGCCGTGGCCGGCCAGCCGTTCCATCCACGGGCCGGGCGCGGCGATCTGTTCGCGCGCGTTGAGCACGCAGCTGCCGCCGGACGCCAGCGTGGCGAAGACCTCGTACATGGACAGGTCGAAACTGAACGGCGCCTGGTTCATGAAGACGGGCGCCTCGCCCAGGCCAAAGCTGCCGAGCATCCAGTCGCCGAGCAGGCCGACGCTTTCGCGGCCGATTTGCACGCCCTTCGGATCGCCCGTGCTGCCCGACGTGAACATCACGTAGGCCAGGCCACGCTCTTGCAGCACTTCGCCCTCGCCCGCCGTGAAGGTGCCGGCCGCGGCATCGAAGACGGCGGCGGCGCGCACGATCTCGACGATGCGGCGCAGACGCTCAGCAGGGTAGATGGTGTCCACCGGAACGAACGGCGCGCCGATGAGCAGCGCGCCGACCATCGCGACGAAGAACGCGGCTTCCTTGTGACCGTAGATGGCCACCGGCACGTCGGGCGCCACGCCGTGCTGGCGGGCGGCGTCGGCCCAGGCCTCGGCCTCAGTGCGCAACTGCGCCCAGGTCAGGCTGCGGTCGGCGGCGGCAACGGCCAGCGCGTCGGGCGCGCGGCCGTCGTCGGCGAACTGGAAGGACTTCAAGTCGAAACGCATGCCGAAGCTCCCGGCGTCAGATGGGACTGCGGCCGCTGAACACGTACAGCGCCAGTGCGGCCAGAATCAGGGTGAGCACGCGCCCCAGAAAGCGCATGACGGGCTTGGCCAGCAGCGCCTGCAGACCGGGCCGCGTGCGCGCGGCGTTGATCAGCAGGTTGTGGCCCACTGAATACGCGCCGAACATCAGGCCGCTGACGATGTAGTGCAGCGACAGGCCGTTCCACACGCCCATCGCCAGCAGCGTCGCGAAGATGCCGATGTTCTGCGCCGCAAGCCGGTGGCGGCCGAAGAAGCTGGTCTTGCTCAATGCCTTGTAGATCGGCATGAACACGACATCGCGCAGCCATTCGGACAGGCTGATGTGCCAGCGACGCCAGAAATCCTGCGGATTCAGCGTGGCCAGCGGGTTGCGGAAGTTGATCGGCAGCGTGAAGCCGAACAGCATGCCGATGCCGATCGCCATGGTCGAGTAGCCGGCAAAATCGAAGAACAGGTAGGCGCTGTAGAGCGAGGCATTCAGCGCCACGCCGGTGAACGAATAGTCGTGCGCGTCCAGCGTGGCCAGCCCGTAACGCCAGATGAGCTCGGCAAGGCCAAACTTCTGGATCACGCCCACCATGATGAGTTCCAGCCCGGTCAGCCAGGTGTTCAGGTTGACGCCTTCGTAGCCGCGCTTCAGATCGGCCTGGAAGGCGCGCCAGCGGTACATGGGACCGGCCAGCAGCGTCAGCGGGAAGAACAGGTAGATGAAGTAATCCAGCGGCGAGACGCGCTCGTTGCGCGGCGCGAACAGCAGCACGTCGATGGCGCGGAAGGTGGCGAAGGACAACCCGAGCATGGCACCCAGGTGCGATACGCCGGTTTTGACCAACAGCAACGGCGTCATCGTGATGATCACCGCCAGCCAGGTCGGGATGTAGTTGCGGCGCATGGCCCACAGCGCGGCGCCGGAGATGGCGAAGAGCGCGATGGGCTGGTACGGCCGCGCCCAGAACACCGCCATCCAGACGCCCAGGCAGATGACGCCGATGATGTGGCGATAGCCGATGCGCAGCGGCATGCCGGACGATCGGTAGGCGACCAGGCCGAGGCCGCCGAACAGGGCGCCGCCGAAGAAGCTCAAGCTTGCGAAGAGTTCCATGGTGCGCTCAGAACTGCTGGTATTGGAATTCGACCTTGATTGGTCCGCCGCTGCCCGTCGTGGGCTGCGCCTGCAGCACGAACACGAGGATCACGCCCACGTACAGGCACAGGTGCCAGAAGAAGCGGCGCGCCCAGGCCACGCCCGCATTACGGGCTTCGTCTTTACGAAAGAGTTTCATCGGGAAAAATACTCCGCAATGCCTTGATCGGCCATGGCCCAGCCAAGTTCGGCCAGGTGCATGTCATCGCGCAGCATGCCCGGCTCGAAAGGAATGCTGTAAAGATCCAGGCACCCCATTTGGTACCGCGTGCACATGCCGGTGATGGCGGCCACCACGGGGTCGAACCGTTCGACGTCCAGGATGAGCTTGGGGTTGAACGGCTGGATGACGAAGTACGCCTTGACCTTGCGCTTTTGCAGCAGCGCCATCACACGTGAGAGGTCTCCCAGCTCGGTACGGGTGATGGGATCGACGTCCGCGAATTCATTGCGCGCGGGCGAGTACAGCGGCGCGAGGTACTGCTGGTAGTAGTCGTCGCGCACATCGTAGGGGTTGTTGCCGCCCAGGTTGTGTTCGACGACGCGCGCTTCGTGCGTGATCCGCGACCACTGTCCGGCATTCAGGCGGGCGGACATCGGCCAGGACACGTAGCGGTGCGCGGGCACGGACAGCTTGGTGCGCGGCTTGTCAGGGGCCGGCTCCTGGCGGGCATGCCACCACAGCGCCAGCTTGTCTTTCAGCTCGGACACCTGACCATTGGCGATGAGCCACAGCAACCCCCAGTTCGCGTTGTCGCTGATCCAGTTCTGCATCTGCTCGCGCGTACTGGGCTGGTCCCACAACCGGTCCCAGACCGGTCCCGTGACGTGCTCGGCAAACGCGCTGCGCGGCAGCTGCCCGCCCGACGCGAACCAAGCCGGCGACAGCATGATGACCAGGCGCGTGTTGGGCGTGAGCGAGTCCGATACCGATTCCAGCACGCTGACGATGCCATACGACTGGAACATCGCATGGCCGTACGCGAGCGTCGGCACCTTCAGCTCTTCGGGAAAGAAGCGGTAGGGAACGAAGCGCAGGTCGTGGCTGGACAGCTCGGAAGAGCCCAGCACCACCAGCGTGCCGTCGCTGAGCGCGTTGCCCAGACGGTTCAGGTTGACGTGCTGGGTGCCCCAGTCCGGCCCGAGGTTGGGCAGGTAGTTGCTCTTGTCGGCCGCGATGGCCGAGGGCGATGATGACGGATTGACGACGCGGCTGAGCAGATCGTCCGCCCCGCAATACGCCCCTACCGCCAACGCCACCGCCGTCGCTGCCGCCGCGACGTGCGACAGGAACCGGGTATTACGAAGTATGGGCAGCGACATAGCCGGCAAGCACGCGGACCGACTGAAGGTGTTCTGCGATTTCGGGAGCCGGGATACTGCAGCCGTACTCGGACTCGACCGCCAGCGTGATGTCCACGGCGGCGAGCGAATCGACCAGGCCGGTGGCAATCAGTTGCGTGTCGGGGGTGACTTTCTTCATGACGATCGACTCGACGATCTCGCCGATCTTGGTGTGGAGTTCTTGCTCGGTATGCATAGGTATTGCAGCGTAACGTTGCCTGTTCGGCAAACCATCCCCCGCCCCGGGATTCAGGCGACGAGGATACAGAAAACAGCTGAAACCAAACTGAAAAATTCCAGCCAGCAAGCGGGGCTTCCGGAAGCACGTGGTTACATTAAATCCGGACTGCCGCGCCGTGGCAATCATTGCACTTCGGCCGTCGAATCGCCATGAAACTTATGGAGGAAATGGCGAGAAAACGCTTGGAAAGGTAACGTTCGCGGGTAAATCCCGGGGGGCTGCGTTGCGGGCGAGCGACAAAAAAGCCCGCTTGCGCGGGCTTTTTGATTGCGGGCTGGGCCGATTACATCGGCGTGACGCGGGTCGGACCGGCGCCGCTGATCACCTGGACGCGCTGGCCCACGCTGATGGGCACGTCGGCTTCCTGGGCGACCACGCGGGTCTCGCCGTTATCCAGGCGCACCGTGATCTCCAGGCCGGAGTTCTTCTGTGCGCGGTTTTCGACGGCGTTGCCCGCCAGCGCGCCAAGGATGACGCCGCCGACCGTGGCGATGGTGCGGCCCGTGCCGCCACCGATCGCATTGCCGGCCACGCCGCCCAACGCACCGCCGGCCACCATGCCGACGCCGCTGGACTTGTCGTTCTGGATGACGATCGGACGCACGCCGGTGACCGTTCCGTTACGGACGATCTGTTCGCGCTGCGCTTGATCGTAGCTGTACACACCGCTGGAGGCGCTGGGGTTTGCGCAACCGCCAAGCACTGCCATCGACGTCACCACAGCCGCGACAGCCAGCCAACGGCCGGTACGCGGCGTCACCAGGGAAAAAGACTTTATATGATTCATTTGGACTCCTCATTCGGGCACGACCGACGGTGACTGATGATACTCCGCCCGCAACGCCCGGCAAGCGCACCCGCAACAGACTGAAACGCTCCGCCAGAAGCTGCAAACTCAGGCGCGAAACAACGGGCTACAGCCCGTTGCCATTGAATATGCGCTGACGTTCGACCTGTGTGCGAGGTGTCGGTTCCCGGGGAGTCCTGGCCGATCAGGCAGGCAGATGGATGCCGTAGGTGGCGTGCAGCACGGCGTCGATCTCGGCACGCGTCGGCACATGGTTCTGCGGGCCGCGCGAAGCGATCTTGATGGCGCCCATCACATTGCCCAGGCGGCAGCTGTCTTCCCAGCTCCAGCCGCTGGTCAGGCCGTACAGCAGACCACCGCGCTGCGCGTCGCCGCAGCCGGTGGGATCCACCACCTGCGAGGCGCGCACGGGTTCGATCTGGATGGTCTTGCCTTCGGTGTGCAGGGTGGCGCCTTCGGCGCCACGCGTCACGACCACCGCTTGCAGCGTGCGCGCAATGTCCGCGACGCTGCGGCCGGTGCGCTGCTCGACCACGCCGGCTTCGTAGTCGTTGACCGTGAGGGCCTGCGCCAGCTTGAGCATGCGCTCGAGGTCGGCGCCGTCAAACAGCGGCATTGCCTGGCCCAGGTCGAAGATGAAGGGGATGCCGCGCTTGTGCAGGCGTTCGGCGTGGGCAAACATGCCTTCTTTCGCGTCCGGCGCAACGATCGCCCAGGCGGCGTCGGCGTCGCTCAGGTCGTTTTGCGCGGCAAACGACATGGCGCCCGGGTGGAAGGCAGTGATCTGGTTGTCGTCCAGGTCGGTCGTGATGAAGCACTGTGCGGTGAACGTGTCGGGAATGACCTTGACGCGGCTGACGTCGATGCCCAGGCCCGACAGCCGCTGCATATATTCGCCGGCGTCTTCACCGATGGTGGCCACCGGCACCGGCGCGCCGCCCAGCAGGTTCATGTTGTAGGCGATGTTGCCCGAGCAGCCGCCAAATTCCTTGCGCATGCTGGGCACCAGGAACGACACGCTCAGCGACTGGATGCGGTCGGCAAGAATGTGTTCCTTGAAGCGGCCTTCAAACACCGCAATGGTGTCGAACGCCATCGAACCGC
Source organism: Achromobacter animicus (assembly GCF_040775605.1). Lineage (NCBI taxonomy): Bacteria > Pseudomonadati > Pseudomonadota > Betaproteobacteria > Burkholderiales > Alcaligenaceae > Achromobacter > Achromobacter animicus. The sequence goes on along the minus strand of NZ_JAYGJK010000001.1, from coordinate 669,254 downwards.
AGACCAGAACAGGGGTTGCCATGCTTGTCATCCTTTACGGGAAAAACTTGTCGAGTTGGTAGCCATTGACCTGAACGCCGGTCACTTCAATGGGGACTGAAATCTTCAATGCACCCTGGGGACCGAACGGTCCCTTCAACTGTTCGGGCGTGAGGTAATTCTCGGGCATCAGCACCTTGCGCACGACCACCGTGTCGGACAGGTCGTTCAGTTCAAGCACCAGCGCCGGCCAATGCTGCGGCTTGTCGTAGCGGTTGTGCAGCATCACGGTCAGCACCAGGCGGGTGCGGCCGTCATCGATGGCGGCGGCGCCCTTGGGCGGCTGCAACGACGACGACGAAATGCTGATGAGATCGCGGCGGCGCGCGTAGCCGACCGTGCAGTCCAGCGGCTTGCAGGCGGCCTCCAGGACCGGTCGCAGCGCCGGCACGGAATTGGCGATATCGGTGCGGTATGCGTAGAGCAGTTGCAGGGCAAGCACGATCAGGCCGATGAGGCAGGCGTAGGCCCACAGCTTGCGCACCAGGCCGCTGCGCTCGATCCGGTCCTGGTCCAGGAACTCGGGCGGCGCACGGCCCACGTCGGTGGCGCTGGAATAACGCGTGCGCGTGTCGCCCAGCACCGGTTCGTGGGCGGCGTGATCGAGGTCGTCTTCGTCCTCGTATTCGTCGTCGCGCTCGATGTCGCGGACATCGTCGCGATGCTGGTCGCGAAAGTCGTCGGCGATGTCGTGGCGAGGATCTTGGCGGGGGCCTTGGCGCGGGTCGTGGCGAACATCATGGCGCGGATCACTGCGCACGTCGCTGCGCGGCTGCCCGGCGCGCCAGTCCAGCGTTGGCTCGCCGGACCGGCTGGCGACGATGGGTTCGTTGCGAAACACGGGGGGCCGCGGCGCGGGCGCGGTGCGGGGCGGCTCCGGCTCGCGCAGGAATGGTTCGCCGTCATCGTCGAGATAGTCGTCGTCGTCGGCGTGGTCATCCGGCATGGCCGCTTCCGGCTCGGCGCGCTTGCGGATGTCGTCGCGGCCGCGCAGCACGGCGGGCGGAATCGAAGGCGCGGGCGGCGCCTCGGGCTCGTCTTCCCAGGGCAGAATCACGCGCGGCTCAACTGGCACGGCGGGCGTTGCGCGGGGCGGCACGATGGCGGGCGGCGGCACATGCGGCGGCACATGCGGCGGCACATGCGGCGGCACATGCGGCGGAACCGCCGCCGGACGCACCGGGGTGAGGGCCGGTGCAGGCGCCGGGGCCGGTGTCGACACCGGCGTAAAGGCCGGTTCCGGAAACGGTGCGGCGGGCGGATGCGGCTCGGGCGCGGCCAGCACGGGCGCGGCCAAGGCGGCGGCGGACGATGGCAGCGGCGCCGCGGCCGGCGGGGTGATCGCGACAGGCGCACCCGGCGCGGATACCAGGCACGCGCGGCCATCGAAAACGGTCGAGCAGGCGCCGCAACGCACCAGGCCATTGCGGACCCGAAGCTGATCAGGCACCACCTTGAACGAGGTGCCGCACTGCGGGCAGCGGGTGGTCAGAGCCATGAGGCGTGCTCCTGCTGCCGGGACTCAGGACTTCTTGCCGTGCAGGCAGACCCAGCCGTCGCGCGCACGCCAGACCGACATGGCCAGCCAGGGCGCATAGGCGGCCGCGACCTCCTCGGCCTGCCGTTCCAGCACGCCCGACAACACCAGGTGGCCACCCGCGGCAACGCGTCCGGCCAGCATGGGGGCCAGCACCTTCAGGGGGTTGGACAGAATGTTGGCGACCACGACTTCGAACGTGCCGTCCGCCAGTCCGTCGGGCAGCATGGCCTGCAGCTCGACCTTGTTGACCTCGGCGTTGAACACCGTGCTCTGCACCGCCTGCGCGTCGATATCGACCGCCTGCGTGGGGCCGGCGCCCAGCTTGCGCGCCGCGATGGCCAGGATGCCGGATCCGCACCCGTAGTCCAGCAGGGTCGCGCCGGCGGGAAGCTCGGCTTCGAGCCACGCCAGGCACAGGTGTGTCGTCGGGTGGCTGCCGGTGCCGAACGCCAGGCCCGGGTCCAGTTCGATATGAATGGCGCCGTCCTGGTCGGGCAAGGCCGTGTCCAGGCCGGGCACATCGGGATTGTCGCGGTGCCAGCTGGGCACGATCCAGAGACGTTCGGCGATGTGGATCGGGCCGAACTGCGATTGCGTCAGGCGCACCCAGTCGGCGTCCGGCACGTCGCGCAGGCTCCAGCCGTCGAACACCGATGCATCGAGCTCCCCGGTTTGGGCGGCTTCTTCCATGATCTGCGCGGGATCGGCGCCGTCGGGCAGCAAGGCGACGACGAGATTGCGGTCCCATGCCTGGACGTCGGGCTCGGTGCCCGGCTCGCCGAACAACGGCCGCTCAACTTCGGTGCCGAAGTCGGCATCTTCGACGGAGACCGACAGCACGCCGGCTTCGAGCAAGGCGTCCGACAGGGCTTCGGCCTGCGTCTCCGAGCAATGGAGCACGAGTTCACGCATGATTTTTCTCTTCCATCTGGTCAACGGGCCGCGGCATCCGCCGCGGCCCGATCAACCTTAAAACATCAACAAGGTAAAACGCAAAAGGGGCCGTGAGGCCCCAGAGTCGGTCAGGGACGCTGCGCCAACTTGTGTTCCAGATAGTGGATGCTGGTGCCGCCTTCGATGAAGCGGGCGTCCTGCAGCATTTCGCGGTGCAGCGGGATGTTGGTGGAAATGCCTTCCACCACCATTTCCGACAGCGCGATGCGCATGCGCGCCAGCGCCTGGTCACGCGTGTCGCCGTACGTGATGACCTTGGCGATCATCGAATCGTAGTTGGGCGGCACGAAGTAGCCATTGAACGCGTGCGAGTCGATACGCACGCCAGGACCGCCAGGCGTATGCCAGTTCGTGATGCGGCCCGGGCTGGGCACGAAACGGAACGGATCTTCGGCGTTGATACGGCATTCGATCGCATGGCCGCTGAACGTGATGTCACGCTGACGCAGCGTGAACTTCTCGCCGGCGGCGATCAGGATCTGCTGCTGCACCAGATCGACGCCTGTGATCAGCTCGGTGACCGGGTGTTCGACCTGGATGCGGGTGTTCATTTCGATGAAATAGAACTCGCCGTTTTCGTACAGGAACTCGAACGTGCCGGCGCCGCGATAGCCCATCTTGCGGCAGGCGTCGGCACAGCGGTCGCCAATGCGCTCGATCAGGCGGCGGGCGATGCCGGGCGCCGGCGCTTCTTCGATGACCTTCTGGTGGCGGCGCTGCATGGAGCAATCGCGCTCGCCCAGCCAGACCGCGTTGCGGCCGCCGTCGGCCAGCACCTGGATTTCGATATGGCGCGGGTTCTCGAGGAACTTCTCCATATAGACTTCCGGGTTGTTGAAGGCGGCGCCTGCTTCGGAACGCGTCATCGTGACGGCATTGAGCAGCGCGGCCTCGGTGTACACCACGCGCATGCCGCGGCCACCGCCGCCGCCTGCTGCCTTGATGATGACCGGATAGCCGACTTCGCGCGCCGTGCGCAGGATTTCCTGCGGATCGTCGGGCAACGCGCCTTCCGAGCCCGGCACCACCGGCACGCCGGCTTCGATCATGGCGCGCTTGGCGCTGACCTTGTCGCCCATCAGGCGGATCGTGTCCGGGCGAGGGCCGATGAACACGAAACCGCTCTTCTCGACGCGATCGGCGAAGTCGGCATTTTCGGACAAGAACCCGTAACCCGGGTGGATTGCCTCGGAATCCGTGACTTCGGCGGCCGAGATGATGGCCGGCATGTTCAGGTAGCTTTCACGCGACGGCGCGGGCCCGATGCACACGGATTCATCGGCAAGGCGCACGTACTTGGCTTCGCGGTCGGCCTCGGAGTGCACGACGACGGTCTTGATGCCCAGCTCGCGGCAGGCGCGCTGAATGCGCAGGGCGATTTCGCCCCGATTGGCGATCAGGATTTTTTCGAACATGTTCAGCTATCAGCCAATGACGAACAGGGGTTGACCGTACTCGACGGGCTCACCGTTTTCGACCAGGATTTCTTTGATGACGCCGGCCTTGTCGGCTTCGATTTCATTGAGCAGCTTCATGGCTTCAATGATGCACAGCGGATCGCCTTCCTTGACGGTGGCGCCCACGTCGATGAACGGGGCGGCGCCCGGGTTCGGCGAACGGTAGAACGTGCCGACCATCGGGGCCTTCACGACGTGGCCTTGAATGACCGGGGCAGCGGGCGCGGCCGGCGCAGCGGCGGGCGCGGCGGCGGCGGCGACGGGCGCGGCGGGCACGCCGGCTTCGGGCTGGTGGTAGGCCACCGGCTGCAGCGTCTGCGAGAACTTGACGATTCTGACCTTGCCTTCGCCTTCGGTGATTTCCAGCTCGGCGATGCCCGATTCAGCCACCAGGTCGATCAGGGTTTTGAGTTTTCGAAGATCCATAGAAGCTGCTTCCCGAGATAGTGTCGGCGTCGTCCCAGCGTCGGGGTTCGCGCCGCATAAGATGTAAAAGCGTTGATTTGATGCGAGATCAGTGCCGCACTGCGTAACGCAGCGCGGCCTCGTAGCCGTCCGCGCCCAGGCCGCTGATCAGGCCCTGCGCCAAGTCGGACAGATAAGAGTGATGCCTGAACGGCTCTCGCTTATACAGATTGGACAAATGTACTTCAATAAATGGGATCGCGACCCCGGCCAGCGCGTCGCGAATCGCGACACTGGTGTGCGTGTATGCCGCTGCGTTGATGATGATGAAGTCCGTGCCGTCCTGCCGTGCCGCCTGAATGCGGTCAACCAGCGCACCTTCGTGATTGCTTTGCCACGCAGTCAGCGTGGCGCCCAATTCGCCCGCAAGCAGCTCGAGACGCTCATTGATCTGGGCCAGAGTAAGACTGCCGTAGATATGAGGTTCCCGGGTGCCAAGCAGGTTCAGGTTCGGGCCATGCAATACCAGTATGTTTTGCGCCATGCGCGTGCCAAATTGTGGATTGCCAATTGTTGGCAAAACAGCCGATAAACCAGCTTTTTACGCCAATTCCTACTATTTGTCCAACAGACTTACGCCTTCAAACCCGAAAGGGTGCGATCCAGATCGTCGGGCTGAACTTCACCCAATATCTTCCGGTTAATGCTGCCATCTGCGTTGAAAACGATAGTAAAAGGCAGACCACCGCTAGGATTACCCAGCTTACGCAGCGTATCGATGGCGCCGGCGCCGATCACCCATAGAGGGTATGAAACCTGTACTTTCTCGACAAACTTCTGCATGTTGGCGGCAGAATCAACGCCGATGCCAACAAAGCGTACTTGCGGGTATTTTTTCTGCAAAGCGTCGAGCGCGGGCATCTCTTTGACGCACGGCGCGCACCACGTTGCCCAGAAATTGACCAGGATGGGCTGGCCCTTCCAGCCGGCCAGCGAATGCGAGGCGCCGTTCAGATCCGGGAGCTGCATCTGCATGAGTCCCGCGACTGGATCGCCCGCGTCAGCCGGCGCGGCATCGTTCTTGGGCTTGCGGCCCATCAGCGTATAGCCGCCCGCGACAGTCGCGGCCACCGCCACGGCGGCGGAAAGAAGTAGGCGTCGATTCATGGCGCGATGATAACCGTTGCGGCCGTTTTACGCCGCAGGCGCGAGGCGCCGGCTTGTCGGGCCGCTATATATACAATGCGGGGCAGGAGATTTATCAATGCACCTGCACATTCTTGGCATCTGCGGCACCTTCATGGGCGGACTGGCGCTGATTGCGCGCGCCGCCGGCCATAAAGTCACGGGTTGCGACGCGGGCGTGTACCCGCCGATGAGCACCCAGCTTTCCGAACAGGGTATCGAACTGATCGAAGGCTTTGGCGCCGAGCAACTGGCGCTCAAGCCTGACCTGTACGTCATCGGCAACGTGGTCAGCCGCGGCAACCCGCTGATGGAAGCCATTCTGGAATCCGGGGCGCGCTATGTGTCCGGGCCGCAATGGCTGGGCGACAACATCCTGCCAGGCGCGCACGTGTTGGCGGTGGCCGGCACGCACGGCAAGACCACCACAAGCTCGATGCTGGCGTGGGTGCTGGAAGCCGCAGGCATGGCCCCGAACTTCCTGATCGGCGGCGTGGCGCAGGACCTGCACGTATCTGCCCGCTACGACCCGGCGCGCCGCCCCTTCGTCATCGAAGCGGACGAATACGACACGGCGTTCTTCGACAAGCGCTCCAAATTCGTTCACTACCGCCCGCGCACCGCCATCCTGAACAACCTGGAATACGATCACGCCGACATCTTCCCCGATTTGACGGCGATCGAAACGCAGTTCCACCATCTGGTTCGCACGATCCCCGGCTCGGGCCGTATCGTCCGACCGACGCAATCGGACGCGCTGGACCGCGTGATTGCACGGGGATGCTGGTCGGATACCGTCACGTTCGGCCCGGATGGGCAGTGGCAGGCGTCGCCACCGGACGCTGACGGCGCGTTCGAGGTCACGCGCGCCGGCGTCCACGCCGGCACCGTCCGCTGGTCGCTCACCGGCGAACACAACCGCATGAACGCGCTGGCCGCCCTGGCTGCCGCTGAACACGTTGGCGTGCCCGCCGAACAGGGCATCGATGCCCTCACCCGCTTCGGCGGCGTCAAGCGCCGGATGGAATTGCGCGGCACGGTCAATGGCATCAAGGTCTACGACGACTTCGCTCACCATCCCACCGCCATCGCCACCACGCTGGAAGGTCTGCGCCGTCAGGTTGGATCGGCGCGAATCCTGGCCGTGCTGGAGCCGCGCTCCAACACCATGAAGCTGGGCACCATGGCCGCCAGGCTGCCCGAGGCGCTGGCCGACGCTGACCTGGTGTTCTGCTTTGGCGCCAGCGAGGGCAAGCATGCGCTGGGCTGGAACCCGGCTGAAGTGCTGGCGCCCCTGGGCGGGCGGGCTTCCAGCTACGATGACATCGGCGCGCTCGTCGACGCCGTTGCTGGCGCCGCCCGGCCGGGCGACCAGGTGCTGGTGATGAGCAATGGCGGTTTCGGCGGCATCCATGGCAAGCTGCTGGATGCGCTGCAGGCGCGGGGCTGATTCCGCCCGCTTGGCCGAACCCGGCAAAGCGCGCCCTGCCGGACATGCCGGGCTGGCCCTGCCAGACCCGCATGTCCGGAATTCAAGCCCTCAGCCGGCCGCCTCCCGCAACGCACACGGAAACAGCAAGCAATGATCCTCTATCTACACGGTTTCCGATCGTCGCCCGATTCTTTCAAGGCCCGCCTGATGGCGGACGCCATGGCCGCGCGCGGCCTGACCGATGCGTGGGCCTGCCCGCAACTGCCCGCCAGCCCGCGCCAAGCCATCGACCTGGCGCTGGGCATGGCGCGCGACCGGCTGGCGGACGCCGATTCGCCGCGCGAACTGACTGTCATCGGCTCGTCGCTGGGCGGTTTCTACGCCACCAGGATCGCCGAGCAGCTGGGCTGCAAGGCCGTGTTGCTGAATCCCGCCGTCCACGCCGCGCGCGACCTTGCCACCCAGGTCGGCGAGCACCACATGTATCATTCCGGCGCGCCGTTCGTTTTTTTGCCCGAATATGTGGACGAACTGGCCGCCATCCATGCGCCGCGCATCACGCAGCCCGACCGGTATTTCCTGGTGGCCGCGACCGGCGACGAAGTGCTGGATTGGCGCGAGATGCGCGACCGATACGCCGGCTGCCGCCAGCGCATCGTGCAAGGCAGCGACCACGGCCTGTCCGATTTCGCGGATTGGATGCCGGAAGTGCTTGAATTCGCCCTAGGCGGCAAGCCGGTACGCACCTGATAATCAATATCGACTTTCAACACCCACAAAGCTGCGCAAGGCGGCGCGAGGCCGCCGCCCAGGACGATCCCCACCATGTATGTGTTTTACGAAGATGACGGCAGCTTCAAGGCCGGCAATATCCTGTCCGAGACCGACGCCAGCCTGCAGGTGGAGTCGGAGTCGGGCAAGCGCAGCAAAATCAAGCGCGCCAATACCCTGTTCAACTTCGCCTCGCCGGATCCGGCAGCCCTGATGACCCAGGCGGCCGCCACGGCCGAGACGCTGGATCTGCAATTCCTGTGGGAATGCGCGCCGCAAGAGGAATTTGACTCGCCCGCCCTGGCCGCCGACTACTTCGGCCACGCCCCCACGCCCGTCGAGCAGGCCGCGCTGCTGATGCGCCTGCACGGCGCGCCGGCGTACTTCCACCGCCGCGGCAAGGGCCGCTACCGCCCCGCCCCGCCGGACATCCTGGCCGCCGCGCTCGCCGCGCTGGAAAAGAAGCAGCGCCAGGCCGAACAGCAGCAGGAATGGGTCGACGAAATGGCCGCGGGCCGCCTGCCCGAACCCATCGCCCAGGCCGCCGAATCGCTCCTGATCCGTCCAGACAAGAATTCGCAGCAATGGAAGGCCCTGGACGCCGCGTGCGCCAAGCTGGGCAAGACGCCTGACCGCCTGCTGCTAGAACTGGGCGCCTGGCCGCACGCGCTCGCGCTGCACAAGCGCCGCTTCCTGGCCGTCAACTTCCCGCGCGGCCTGGCCTTTCCCGACGTGGAACTGCCGCCCATCGACCGCGAACTGCCGCTGGCCGACGCCGAAATCTATTCCGTGGACGATGTCACCACCACGGAAATCGACGACGCGCTCTCCGTCTCCACGCTGCCCGACGGCCGCGTGCGCGTCGGCGTCCACGTCGCCGCGCCCGGCCTGTCCGTCACCCGCGACAGCGAACTGGACAAGCTGGCCCGCGCCCGCCTGTCCACCGTCTACATGCCCGGCGACAAGATCCCGATGCAGCCGGACAGCGTCATCCAGGCGTTCTCCCTGGACGCCGGCCGCGAAGTGCCCGCGCTATCGCTGTACGTCACCGCCAATCCCGAAACCGGCGAAGTCATCGAATCGGAAACCCGCCTGGAACGCATCGTCGTGCGCGAAAACCTGCGCCACAACATGCTGGACAGCCAGGTCACCGAGGCAAGCCTGTCCGATCCGGACGCCGACCTCCCCTACGGCCACTGGCTGCGCCCGCTCTGGAAGCTGGCGCAGGCCCTGTCCGCGCAACGCGAAAACGTGCGCGGCAAGCCGGAAAACAATTCCCGGGTGGAGTACAGCTTCTACCTGGACGGCAACCCCGACGATCCCGACACGCCCGTGCGCCTGGTCCCGCGCCAGCGCAACGCGCCGCTGGATCGCATGGTGGCCGAATACATGATCCTGGCCAACAACCTGTGGGGCGGCCTCTTGAACCAGCACGGCGTGCCGGGCATCTACCGCTCGCAGCAAGCTGGCCGCGTGCGCATGAGCACGCAGGCGCTGCCGCACGAGGCCATCGGCGTTCCCCAATACGCGTGGAGCACGTCGCCGCTGCGCCGCTACGTCGACCTGGTCAACCAATGGCAACTGATCGCCGCGGTGGAACACGGCGTCTCGGCCCGCCTGATCGCCCCCTTCAAGCCGCGCGACGCAGACCTGTTCGCCATCATCGGCGCCTTTGACGCGCAATACGCGGCCTGGGCGGAATTCCAGAGCGCAATGGAACGCTACTGGTGCCTGCGCTGGCTGAAGCAGAACGGCGTGACGCGGACGGTGGCGCATGTGCTCCGGGACGATCTGGTGCGGTTTGCGAATGCGCCGTTGGTGACTCGGGTGGGAGGGATGCCGGAGTTTGAACGCGGGACTGCGGTTGAGGTGGATATTCTGGGGATGGATGAGTTGTCTCTGGAGTTGGATTGTCGATTTGTGGGCGAAGTTAAGGGGGAGGCTGCGGCTTCGTAGGTCGCATTCTTCCGATCTTCGTCGGTCGCTTTCTTCGGTTCTTCGTAGGTCGCTTTATTCAGTTCTTCGTAGGTCGCCCGACGCCGCGGTCACCGGGGAGGCGATCGCCCACGATTGCGGTCCGGAGCCTTCGCTCCGGACTTGCCTAGGCGGCCCCCCCCCGTCGTCATCTTCGTTGTCGCCTTCGGCGACTGCCTTCAGATTCCCTCGGGCGCATCGACGGCGCTCGCCTCCCCGGTGACCGCGACGCCGTGCTGCCAGGGTCTTTGGTTTGCGCGCTACAAGACCCGTGGTCAGGGAAGGAGATCTGCGGGGCCGCCGGATTGCTGCCGCCCGGGCGGCGGCAACCCGGCATCGGGTCTGTGGGACGTCGTAGCGGGGTGCGCTTCGCGCTGGCGGGGATTGGTTTGCTAATGGTTCGCCTCACGGTGGGTGGGGCGGTGATGGGCGGCGCCGCGACGATCCGCCACAACCTGCCGACCTGTTCGCGCCGCCCATCGGGCACTTGAGTTCAAGTGACGATTAGCAGCGAGCCGTGCTCGCACGAAGGTGTCAGACACCGGAACCAGTCCTACGAATCTGCTGGTGTCTGACACCCGAACCAGTCTTACAAGTCCGCGGGTGTCGGCCACCCGGACAAGCTAGCGCCTTCGCCAAGGGATGGGAGTCTGAAACCAGGGAGCACACTTCGAGCCTGCAGCCAGTCTTCGCGGGTGTCAAAAACCCAAGCGTTACCTACTCGCGAAGCTTCATCATTTCAACGCAAGACGCCGCGTAAGTCTCCGGAGGCCGCCCGCGCGGCCGAACGGAGACGGGCACCGCAAGATACTTCGAGCCCTCAATAACCTGCGCAAAAATGCCAAGCACGCCGACCGCCCCAGCTGCCTGAAAACTTGAATTGCCAGAGTCCGGTGCGGTGGCGTCCCGGGGTGCGCGGGGCGTCGATAAGCCCGAGGGAATCTGAAGGGAGCCGAAGGCGGACGAAGATGACGAAGGGGCAGTCCGGAGCGAAGGCTCCGGACCGCAATCGTGGCCCCGCGCGCCCCGGGACGCCACCGTGCCGGACGTCTTAAGAACCGAAGTCGCCGCAGCACTGAACGCCTAAAGAACCAAAGCCGCCAAAATTCAAGAACCAGCACGCGCCCAAGTCGAGAAACCCCAAACCCGAATCCCAACGCAACGCTAACGATCTCCCCGTTAAACTCCCAACAAAAAAGCAAACGGAGGAGAAGACATCATGCGCATTCTGCTGGTCGAGGACAATCTCGATCTTGGCGATGCCGTTGAGAGCAAGCTGCGTTCGGCAGGTCATAGCGTGCAGTGGGTCCACGACGGCGTGCAGGCCTCGCGATGGGCGCTGGACGAGACCTGGGACGCGCTCGTGCTGGACATCAACTTGCCCGGCAAGGATGGCTTCACGCTCATCCGTGAATTGCGTGCCGCCGGGCTCGACGCGCCCGTGCTCGTCATGACCGCGCGCGCCGAGATCGAGGACAAGATCGACATGCTGGATCTTGGCGCCGATGATTACCTCGTCAAACCCTTTGACCTGCGCGAACTCGAAGCACGGCTGCGTGCCCTGTTGCGGCGGCCTGCGGGGCAGACCACCAGTGTTGCGCATTTCGGGAATCTCAGTCTGGACCTGGCAAACAGGCATGTCGAACTGGCCGGCGCCCCGCTCGAACTCGGCCGGCGTGAATTCCGGTTGCTTGAGATTCTGGTCGGAAAGCTGGGTCAGACCGTCGCCAAAGAACGCCTCATGAATCAGATCTTCGACCTGGACGACGGCTCGCTCAATGCGCTTGAGTTGCTGATCTCGCGGCTGAGAAAGAAACTGGCCGGCGCGTCCGTGGACATCGTCACCGTGCGGGGCGTCGGGTATCAGGCCCGCAGCCATGAAAATCCCTGAAAGCTTCTCCATCCGGCAACGCGTCTTCACGCTGGGCGCCGTGTTGCTTGCGTGCGCGCTCATCGGGCTGGTGTTCTTCCTGCGCGGCTACGCCCAGCGTGCTGCGGAACAGGCGTTTGATCGCCTGCTCGCCGCCTCCGCGTTGACCATCGCCGGATCGGTTCAGATCGAAGACAACGAAGTCACCGTCGAGCCGCCAGTCTCGTCGCTTGCCATGCTGTCCGGCGGCGAGCGCGTGTTCTACGAGGCGCGCACCTCCAACGGCAGGCTCATCACCGGGTACGGCGACCTTGCGCCCGGCCTGCCGCTCGCGCAGTCCGCCACGCCTGTCTTCACGTACTTGCGGTATCACGACGAACCCATCCGCGTCGCGACTGTCGGCCGCCTCGTGTCCGCCAGCCAGCATGCCGGCTGGGTCACCTTGCGCGTCGCCGAGACGTTGGGGTCGCGCGAGGCGCTGGCCGGTGAAATTCTGCAGCGCAGCGTGTTGCCGCTGCTTGCCGTATCGCTGGTCGCGCTCGGCCTCTTGTGGTTTGGCGTCCAGCGCGCCTTTGCGCCGCTTGCCGTCGTCGAACGCGAATTGCGGCGTCGGGCGCCCGATGATCTGGAGCCGCTGTCCAAGCCCGTGCCGCGCGAGGTGCGGCGGCTCATCGAAGCGCTCAATGGCTTCATGCAGCGCCTGTCCGGCGCCATGGACAGCCTCAACACCCTGGTGGCCGACGCTGCGCACCAAGTTCGCACACCGCTGGCGTCGCTACGCGCGCAGGCCGAGGTCGCCCTGGACGAGACCGATCCCCAGCGATTGCATGCGCGGCTTGAACGCATCCATCTGAACGCCACCCACGCCAGCCAGCTCATCAACCAGTTGCTCATGGACGCCACCATCACCCACCGCATGGGCAAGGGCGCCCGCGCGCTTGTCGGCGTGGCGGAGACTGTCAACGAAACGCGCCGGCGCATTGGACCTCTGGATGCGCAGCGGCTGCGCATCGCCATTGCGCCTGAAGTGCGCCGCGCGCGCATCGCAGGGGATCGTGTCGCATTGCGCGAAATGCTGCGCAACCTGGTGGACAACGCCTTGCGTTACGCGCCGGATGGACCCGTTGAGATCCAGGCCATGCCGGTTGCCGGATATCGTGTCGCGCTGACCGTCTCGGATCGCGGGCCTGGGGTGGCTGACGATGAGAAGGAAACCGTACAGCAGCGGTTTTCGCGCGGCCGTGCGGGGGAATCGCTGCCCGGGTCCGGATTGGGACTGGCCATCGTGCGGTCCGTGGCCGTCGCGCATGGCGGCTCGTTGTGGCTGCTCGACCGGCCCGGCGGCGGCCTCACGGCTCGCGTCGTGCTGCCCTTGGCGCGCGGCGGCGCCGGGCGCGCGCTGACCACAGCTGCGGCGGCGTTCTGCATGACATGCCTGCTGCTCGCTGCGCCGTCCGCTGAGGTCCGCGCGGCAGGCGCAGCTGAGCCGGCGCGGGTCACGTCAGATCCGGTTGCCGCTCCCGCCGCTGCCAAAACTGTCGACACCCTCCGCCCCTCGCAAATCCCAGAAATCATCACCCGCTACCCCGCCCCCCAGCCCTCCTCCCGCGTCCTCACCATCGCCGGCCCGACCGACACGCCCGTTGTCGCGCCACTGATCCAAGGCTTTCAGTCCCACCGCCCCGACGTCAGCGTCGTCTACCGCGAAATGGGCAGCCGCGAGCTCTACGAGGCCGCCATCGAAGGGCGTTTGCAGGACGTGGACGTGCTGATGAGTTCGGCATCCGACCTGCAGATCCGGCTGGCCAACGACGGGTACGCGCAAAGCTATGCCTCGCCCTACGCCGCGCGGCTGCCGTCCTGGGCCATCTGGCGGCACGAGGTCTACGGGTTCACGTTCGAGCCCGCGGTCATCGTCTACAACCCCAAGCGTTTTGCCGAGGCGGCCGTGCCGCGATCGCGCCAGGACCTGCTGCGGCTGCTGGAACAGGACCCCCTGCGTCTGCGCGGACGCATCGGCACCTACGACATTGCCGCCAGCAGCCTGGGCTATCTGCTGGCCGAACAGGACGAACTGGTCTCGTCCAACTTCTGGGGGCTGGCCAACGCCATGGGCCAGGCCGGCGTGCGGCTGGCCGCCACCAGCGCCGAGATCCTGGATGCCATCGAGCGCGACGAACTGGACATCGGCTACAACATCCTCGGCTCGTACGCCTTGTCGCGCCAAGCCGCGGGCCGGCCCATCGGCGTGGTGTTTCCGCAGGACTACGTGCTCGTGCTGGCGCGCTCGGTGCTGATCGCGCGTACCGCCCCCAATCCCGATCTGGGACGTGCGCTGGTCGACTGGCTGCTGTCGCCCGCCGGCCAGCAGGTCGCATCCAGCCATGCCGCGCTGGGCTCCATCATGGAAGACACGCCGGGGCGCTGGACCTCCGAAGCGGTGCTCGCGCGGTCGCAGGGCATTGTGCAGCCGGTGGTGTTGAGTCCGGCGTTGCTCGTGGGACTGGATCAGCGGCGGCATTCGCGCTTCGTGCAGAACTGGATACGGCTCGTCACCGATACGCCGCAGCGGCCGTAATAGAAACGTGGGCCGGCCACGAACATAAAAAACGTGGGCGGACCACGGACACGCCCAAGACGCCCCCGCCGCCATGCCCAGGGATTTCCCCTAGACGTCGCCTGCCGCCATGACAGGACGACGACAGACGCGCACTCCTAAGATGGCTGCACGCGGACCCCAGAGTCCGCAACAAGCCAAATCAATCGGAGACATCCCCCATGCTTGCCAAGTCCAAACTGGCGGCCGCCTGCGCCGCCGCATTCGCCATCGCCTCCGGCAGCGCCTTTGCGCAGGCAGTGCCCGCGGGCTACCCGGGCGACTACCAGAAGATCCTGGACGGCGCCAAGAAGGAAGGCAAGGTCGTCATCTATTCGACCACCGACACCAAGGCCGCCGGCCCCATCATCAAGGGCTTCGAAGCCATGTATCCGGGCGTCAAGGTCGAATACAACGACATGAACAGCACCGAGCTCTACAACCGCTACATCAGCGAACAGGCGGCGGGCGGCGGCAGCGGCGACATCGTCTGGAGCTCGTCGATGGACTCGGCCCTGAAGCTGGCCACCGATTACGCGCTGAAGTACCAGTCGCCCGAGGCAGGCAAGCTGCCGGCGTGGGCCAACTGGAAGGATTCGGCCTACGGCACCACCTACGAGCCTGCCGTCTTCATCTATAACAAGCGCCTCATTCCCGCCAATGAAGTGCCCACGACGCACGGCGCGCTGGCCAAGCTGATCGCCAGCCAGCCCGACAAGTTCAAGAACAAGGTCACCACCTACGACATCGAGAAGTCCGCCGTCGGCTTCATGCTGGCCGTGCAGGACAAGGCCAACGATCCCAAGTATTTCGACACCCTCAAGGACATCGCCAAGGGCGGCCTGATCGTGCAATCGTCCACCGGCACGATGATGGAACGCGTGTCCTCGGGCGAAAACCTGATCGGCTACAACATCCTGGGCTCCTACGCCGAAACGCGCGCCAAGAACGATCCGTCGCTGGGCGTGGCCTATCCCACGGACTACGCGCTGGTGCTGTCGCGCGTCGCGTTCATCAGCAAGAAGGCCAAGAACCGCAACGCCGCCAAGCTGTGGATGGACTACCTGCTGTCGCAGAAGGGCCAGGAGATCATGGCCAATCAGGCTGACCTGGCGTCCGTGCGCGATGACATCGAAGGCGACAACGACGTGGACGGCATGACCAAGAAGCTGGGCGCCTCGCTCAAGCCGATTCCGGTCAACGAAACGCTGCTGGACTACCTGGAGCAGAACAAGCGCCTGGAATTCATCAAGCAATGGCGGGCGGCAGCGGGCAAGTGATGCCCGGGCTCCGGGCGGTCACGCGGCCCGGAGCCGCCGCCAACGCAGCGGACGGCGCGCCGTCCGCCTGACCCTGCCCCGGGGCCATCGCCCCGGCGGCGCGGCCACCGCGTCATTTCCGACCACAGGATTTCCCATGCAGTCATTGCGCAGAAAATGGCAGTCCCTGCCACGCGGCGTGGTGGTGCTGATCACGGCGCTCGCCATCTACGTGCCGCTGTCGTTCATCATCATCCAGAGTTTTCTCTCGGCGCCCTTCTTTGCCCCGTCCAAGAGCTGGAGCCTGGACGCCTTCCGCTTCATCTTCGCGGATCCCGATTTCTACAAGGCGCTACGTAGCGGCTTCATCCTGGCATTCGGTCTGGCCGCCATCGCCATTCCGCTGGGTGGCATGCTGGCGTTCCTGATGATCCGCACCGACCTGCCCGGCCGCCGCTGGATCGAGCCGCTGATCCTGGTGCCGGTGTTCGTGTCTCCCATGGTGCTGGGCTTCGGCTACGTCGTCGCGGCCGGTCCGGTCGGCTTCTTCTCGACCTGGGTGCAGAACATTCTTGGCTTCGTGCCCTGGAACGTCTATTCGCTGACCAGCATCGTCATCATCGCCGGCCTGACCCACGTGCCGCATGCCTACCTGTACATCTCGTCGGCGCTGCGCAGCATGGGGTCCGACGTGGAGGAAGCCGCCCGCGTGGCCGGCGCGTCGCCGCTGCGCGTGATGGTGTCGGTCAGCCTGCCCATGGTGCGGCCGGCCATGCTGTACGCCACCGTGCTGCTCTTCTTCCTGGGTCTGGAAGTGTTCGGTCTGGTGCTGGTGCTGGGCGATCCGGAAGGCAACCTCGTGCTGGCGACCTACCTGTACAAGCTCACCAACAAGCTGGGCATCCCGTCCTATCACCTGATGGCCGCCGTGGCCGTGGTGCTGATCTGCATGACCATTCCGCTGGTGATGCTGCAGCGCCGCCTGATGCGCACCGCCAACCGCTTCGTCACCGTCAAGGGCAAGGCCTCGCGCGCGCGTCCGCTGCCGCTGGGCAAGTGGCGCTGGGTCGCGGGCGCGGTCGTGGCGTTCTGGTTGTTCGTCACCATCATCGTGCCGCTGACCGGCGTGCTGCTGCGCGCGTTCGTGTCCAACTGGGGGCTGGGCGTCTCGCTCTTTGACGTGTTGTCGCTCGACGCCTTCCGCACCGTGTTCTCGCAGCCCAACCTGATGCGCGCCATCGTCAACTCGGTCGCCATCGGCGTCTTCGGCGGCGCGCTGGCGGTGATGTGCTACATGTTCGTGGGCCTGGCCATGCACCGCAAGCCGGACAACGTCACGCGCTTCATGGACTACAGCGTGCTGGTGCCGCGCGCCGTGCCGGGCCTCCTGGCCGGTCTGGCGTTTTTGTGGGTGTTCCTGTTCGTGCCGATGTGGCTGGACAACGCGCTGGACGTGGACGAGAACGGCTGGCTGTCGGCCCTGCCCTTCGCGGAATGGCTGCGCGAGAACTTCGTCGAATGGCTGCGTGCCCTGCGCAGCACCATCTTCAGCGTGTGGCTCGCCTACACCGTCGTGTGGATGGCCTACGGCCTGCGCCTGATTTCCTCGACCCTGCTGCAAGTGGGGCCCGAACTGGAAGAAGCCGCCCGCACCGCAGGCGCGCGCCGCGGTCAGGTCACCCGTCACGTCACGGTGCCGCTGGCCAAGTACGGCCTGATCGGCTCGTGGCTGCTGATGTTCCTGATCTTCGAGCGCGAATACTCCACCGGCGTCTATCTGCTGTCGCCCGGCACCGAGACCATCGGGTCCATGCTGGTGTCGCTGTGGGCGTCCGGCGCCATCGACATCGTGGCCGCGCTTTCCTTCATCAATATCGTTCTGGTCGTGATCGGCCTGGGCATCGCCCTGCGATTCGGAGTCAAACTTCATGATTGAGCTTTCTGTAGAAGACCTGCACCTGGACTACGGTGACAACCCGGTGCTCAAGGGCGTGTCGATGCAGCTGCGCCAGGGCGAAGTGGTGTCGCTGCTGGGCCCGTCGGGCAGCGGCAAGACCACCCTGCTACGCGCCGTGGCCGGCCTGGAAGGCCCCAAACGCGGGCGCATCACCATCGGCGAGAACGTCGTCTACGACGGCGCGGCCCGCGCCGAGATCCCGGCCGAAGAGCGCAACCTGGGACTGGTGTTCCAGTCGTACGCGCTGTGGCCGCATAAAACGGTATTCGAGAACGTCGCCTATCCGCTCAAGCTGCGCAAGACGCCGGGCGCCGAGGTGCGCGAACGCGTGCAGGCCGTGCTGGACCAGTTGGGCCTGGGCAAGCTTGGCCAGCGCCACCCGCACGCGCTGTCCGGCGGCCAGCAGCAGCGCGTGGCCATCGGCCGGGCGCTGGTCTACAGCCCGCCCGTCATCCTGCTGGACGAGCCGCTGTCCAACCTGGACGCCAAGCTGCGCGAGGAAGCGCGCGCCTTCCTGCGCGAACTCATCATCCGCCTGGGCCTGTCCGCGCTGATGGTGACGCACGACCAGAGCGAAGCCATGGCGATCTCCGACCGCATCCTGCTGCTGAACAACGGCAAGATCGAGCAGCAGGGCACGCCGCAGGAGATGTACGGATCGCCATCCACCCTGTTCACGGCCGAATTCATGGGCAGCAACAACCGGCTGGACGGCAAGGTCACCGAGCTGCGCGACGGCCAGGCCCGGATCGAGGGCGCCGGCTGGTCGCTATGGGGCAAGGCGGGCGCAGGCGTCGCCGCGGGCCAGGACGCCACCGCCGTCATCCGCGTGGAGCAGGTTCGTCTGGCCGATGACCCGCACGGCAACCACGTCGACATGCCGCTTCTGACCAGCATGTATCTGGGCGACCGCTGGGAGTACCTGTTCCGCACGCCGGACGCCGATCCGGCCCGCAGCCTCGCCCTGCGCGCCTACGGTCCCGAAGGCCGCGAGCCCGGCCCCTGCCGCCTCGCGCTGCCCGCCGACAAGGTCTGGATCTTCCCCCGGGCGTCCGCCTGACGGGGTCTAGGCCGTCCGTCCGAGGGTGAATACCGCCTTCGGACGGACCGCGCGGCGGGTGCGGACTCGCCTTACAATGCGCTGGTGCAACGCGCTGATTCCCCCTCCATGCTGAGCCGTTACCTCTGGTGGCTGGGCGCCCCCGCCCAGCACTACCTGCGTATCGGCATCGCGATATCGCTGTTGGTGCACGCCGGCGCGCTGGCGTGGCGTTTCAGCGCGCCCACGCAGACGCGCCCGCCCGTGACCAGCCTGGAAGTCGTGCTGCTCAATGCCCGCAGCGAGACCCCGCCGGAAACCCCGCGCACCGTCGCGCAGAACCAGATGACGGGCGGCGGCAACGCCGACCGCGGCGTGTCCACCACGCCCCTTCCCCAGACCGGCAGCTCGGCCGAGACCATCGTCCTGGAAGCCATGCGCCAGCGCCAGGTGCAGCTGGAGGCCGAACAGGCCCGCCTCATTACCCAGCTGCGCTCGCCGCACAACGCCGGCCCCGAGCGCCAGGCCGTCAACCCGTGGCCCGACGGCGCCGACGTCGGCCAGGACGCCCAGGACCAGGCCAGCGTCATCCAGAACGCCCAGGTGGCGGCGCTGGCGGCGCGGGTCCAGCAGTACAGCGCCGAGCCGCGCAAACAGTTCATCGCCCCATCTGCCGAGGCTTCCCGCTACGCCGGCTACCTGGACGCCTGGCGCACCCGCATCGAAACGGTCGGCACCCAGCATTACCCCGATGAAGCGCGCGGCCGCATCTACGGATCGCTGCGCATCACCGTGTCGGTGCGCGCCGATGGCAGCATCGCCGAGGTCGAGATCGACCAGCCCTCGCCGCACGCGGTCCTGAACCAGGCGGCGCGCCGCATCGTCCAGCTGGCCGCGCCCTTTCCCCCCTTTCCTCCCGATATCGCCCGCGATACGGACGTGCTGGTCATCACCCGCACCTGGCATTTCGTCAACGACACTCTGGAAACACAGGCCCCATGACCGAGGCGATTCCTCAAGCCCGCTACGCCGTCATCGGCAATCCCATCGCGCATAGCCGCTCGCCTCAGATCCACGCCATGTTTTCGCAGCAGACCGGCAAGCCGCTGCGCTACGAGCGCCTGCTTGCCCCGGTGGACGGTTTTGCCGACGCCGTCGCCGCCTTCGTGGCGGACGGCGGCCTGGGCCTGAATGTCACGGTGCCGTTCAAGCTGGACGCCTATGCGCTGGCGGCGGACCATCTGTCGAATCGCGCGCGGCTGGCGGGCGCGGTCAACACGCTGTCGTGGCGCGATGGCGTCTGGCACGGCTGCAACACCGACGGCGTGGGCCTGGTCAACGACCTGTTGCGCCTGGGCGTACGCCTGCCGGGCGCCGCCGTACTGCTGGTCGGCGCCGGCGGCGCGGCGCGCGGCGTGCTGCAACCCCTGGCCGAGGCCGGCTGCGCGCGCATCCACATCGTGAACCGCACCGCCGCCCGCGCCGAGGAACTGGCCGCCGCGTGGGCCGCGAGCGGCGTGTCGCCGCAAACCCAGGTGACCGCGGGCGCACTGGCCACCGCCGCCGTGCCCGGCGGCTGGAACCTGGTCATCAACGCCACCGCCAGCGGCCTGCAGAACGCCGCGCCCGACCTCCCGCCCGGCCTGTACGCCGACGGCGCCGCCGCCTACGACATGATGTACGGCGCGCAGCCCACCGCGTTCATGCGGCAGGCCCAGACTGACGGCGCCGCCCTGACGGCCGACGGGCTGGGCATGCTGGTCGGCCAGGCCGCCGAAAGCTTCTTCATCTGGCACGGCGTACGCCCCGATGCCGCGCCCGTCCTGGCAGCGCTGCGCGAGGCGCTGGCCGCCGGAAGCTGAACGGCATGGCGACGCGCACGGGCCGCAGCGGCGGCCGCAATTGGTTCCGGATCACCACCGGCTTGGTGATGGCGCTGGTGTGCGCGATCCTGCTGTACCAATTCTGGCTGTTCGCCCAAGTGGTCTGGTACAACTACCGCGACCCGGGCAGCAGCGCGATGATGCGCGAAGAGCTATCGCGCCTGCGCAAGGAAGACCCCGGCATCGAACTGAAATACGAATGGGTGCCGTATGACAAGATCAACCGGTCGCTCAAGCGCGCGGTGATCGCATCCGAGGACTCCAATTTCACGGGTCACGATGGGGTCGAATGGGACGCCATCCGCAAGGCCTGGGAATACAACCAGAAACAGGAAGAGGCCGGACGCTCCAAGATGCGCGGCGGCTCCACCATCACCCAGCAACTGGCCAAGAACCTGTTCCTGTCAGGTTCTCGCAGCTACCTGCGCAAGGGCCAGGAACTGGTCCTGGCTTACATGATCGAACACGTCATGAGCAAGGAACGGATCCTGGAGCTCTACCTGAACGTCGCCGAGTGGGGCGTGGGCGTGTTCGGCGCCCAGGCCGCCGCCAAGCATTATTTCAATACCACCGCCGCCAACCTGGGCAACAGCCAGTCAGCCCGGCTGGCGGCCATGCTGCCCAACCCGCGCTTCTATGACAGTCATCGCAAGTCCAACTATCTGAATTCCCGGGTCGGCGTGCTGACGCGCCGGATGCAGATGGTCGACATCCCCTGAAAGGGGAACCGGACAAATCGGTCCTGCCGGCCGTCTTCCCGCTGCGGGATTTGTTAAGCTTTCACGTTTACGCGCTCCACTCCTTTTTCCTTCATGCGTACTGCACGTCGCTACCTGGCCCGAGAGGTCTATCGCTCTTGCGCAGTGGTCCTTCTGGCCCTGCTCGGCCTTTTCACGTTCTTCGCACTGGTGGACGACCTGGACAACGTGGGCGACAAGTTCTCCATGATGGCCCTGCTGTACATGCAGGCGCTGGCGATCCCCACCCGTCTCTATGACCTGCTGCCCATCGGGCTCCTGATCGGGGCCATCCTGGCGCTGGCGGGCCTGGCCCAGCGCAACGAACTCGTCATCCTGCGGGTCTCCGGGGTCAGCGGCATGAAACTGCTGCGGATGCTCTGGATCGTCACGATCCCCCTGATGATCGGCGCGGGCCTGCTGTCCGAATACGTGACGCCCTGGGCCGAGGTCAAGACCGGCGAAGCCAACCTGATGTTCCGCGGCAAGGCCGGCGGCGACCGCCTCAAGAGCGGCTACTGGTTCAAGGAACCCACCGCCAATGGCGGCACCCGTATCATCAACATCGCTGAACTGAAGGGCGACGGCCAGGTGGCCGGCGTGACCCTCTACGAATTCAAGAAGGACCTGACGCTGTCCGCGCTGTCCACCGCCCCCACGGGCTCATTCACGCGCGGCGACCTGGTGCTCAAGGACGTCTCCGAAACCCGCCTGGACGCCGAAGCCGCCGAGGCGCTCGCCAACGCCCGCCCGCCCAAGAACCCGCCGGCCACCGTCATCAAGCTGCCCGAACGCTCCATCGACACCACCCTCAGCGCCGAACGTCTGCTGGCGCGCGTGCTGACGCCAGAACGCATGTCGATCGTCACGCTGCTCGACTACGTGGAATACCTGCGGGACAACCAGCTTCAATACGACCGCCAGGTCGTCGCCCTGTGGCGCAAACTGGCCTACCCCTTCACCCTGCTGGTAATGATCACCATCGCCGCCCCCATCGGCCTCATGCAAACCCGCCGCGGCGGCGTCGGCGCCAAGGTCTTCGTGGGCATCCTGCTGGGTGTGGGCTTCTTCATGCTGAATCAGCTTGCGCTGAACGTCGGCATGCTGGGCAAGTGGCCGCCCTGGCTGACCGCCCTGGGCCCGAACCTGGGCGCCATGGCGCTGGCGCTGGGCGCCATGAGCTACATGGAATACCGCCACACCATCACCCGTCTCGTCCAACAACGTTGGCCCTGGAGCAAGAGTCCCGCATGAACGGCAGTATCTGGATGATCGGCGACGTGCAGGGCTGCTGCTCGCCGCTGGATCGCTTGCTGTCCCACCCCGACCTGGTCGGCGACCCCAAGTCGCGCTTCTGGTTCGCTGGCGACCTGGTCAACCGCGGCCCGCAGTCGCTCGAAACCCTGCGCCGCATCATCGACCTCGGTGATCGCGCGACGGTCGTCCTGGGCAACCACGACCTGCACCTGCTGGCCGCGGCCGCGGGCGTGCGCAAACCGTCCAAATCGGACACGCTGGAATCCATCCTGCGCGCGCCGGACGCCACTGACCTGCTCAACTGGCTGCGTTTCCGGCCGCTGGCGCATTTCGAGCAGAACCATCTGCTGGTCCATGCTGGCACGCTGGCCAAGTGGGACGTGGCCAAGACGCTGGCCCTGGCCGGCGAAGTCCAGGACGCCCTGCGCGGCCCGAACTGGCAGAAGGCGCTTCAAAAGATGTACGGCAACGAGCCGGCCACCTGGAAGGAAGACCACAAGGGCGGCAAGCGGATGCGGGTGATCATCAACGCGCTGACGCGGATCCGCTTGTGCACGCCGAACGGGCACATGGAGTTTGCAACGAAGGTGACGCCGGGGGCTTGGCCGCCGGGGCTGGTGCCTTGGTTCGATGTGCCTAATCGGGCGACGCGTAATGTCACGACGGTGTTTGGACATTGGTCGACGCTGGGGTTGTTGCAGCGGCCGGACGTGATCTGCCTGGATACGGGATGTGTTTGGGGTGGGTCGTTGACTGCGTTGCGGTTGCAGGATCGGAAGCTCGTGCAGGTTAAGTGTTCGCAGTTTCAGGATCCTTTGGCGGAGTGATCCGTGGGGGTCTGCTTTAGATCTTCTTGCGTTGATTCTTTCGATCTTCGTAGGTCGCTTCTTTAGGTCTTCGTAGGTCGCTTTCTTCGGTTCTTCGTAGGTCGCCCGACGCCGCGGCCACCGGGGAGGCGATCGCCCACGATTGCGGTCCGGAGCCTTCGCTCCGGACTTCCCCGTCGTCATCTTCGTCCGCCTTCGGCTCCCTTCAGATTCCCTCGGGCGCATCGACGGCGCTCGCCTCCCCGGTGACCACGACGCCGTGCTACGAGGGTCTTTGGTTTGTGGCGCTACAAGACCTGTGTTCAGGGAAGGAGATCTGCGGGGCCGCCGGGTTGCTGCCGCCCGGACGGCGGCAACCCGGCATCGGGTCTGTGGGACGTCGTAGCGGGGTGCGCTTCGCGCTGGCGGGGATTGGTTTGCTAATGGGCCGCCGTCACGGTGGGTGGGGCGGTGATGGGCGGCGCCGCGACGATCCGCCACAACCTGCCGACCTGTTCGCGCCGCCCATCGGGCACTTGAGTTCAAGTGACGATTAGCAGCGAGCCGTGCTCGCACGAAGGTGTCAGACACCGGAACCAGTCCTACGAATCTGCTGGTGTCTGACACCCGAACCAGTCTTACAAGTCCGCGGGTGTCGGGCACCTGGACAAGCTAGCGCCTTCGCCAAGGGATGGGAGTCTGAAACCAGGGAGCACACTTCGAGCCTGCAGCCAGTCTTCGCGGGTGTCAAAAACCCAAGCGTTACCTACTCGCGAAGCGTCATCATTTCAACGCAAGATGCCGCGTAAGTCTCCGGAGGCCGCCCGCGCGGCCGAACGGAGACGGGCATCGCAAGATGCTCCGAGCCCGAAAGGAACTGCGCAAGAATGCCAAGCACGCCGACCGCCCCAGCTGCCTGAAAACTTGAATTGCCAGAGTCCGGTGCGGTGGCGTCCCGGGGTGCGCGGGGCGTCGATAAGCCCGAGGGAATCTGAAGGGAGCCGAAGGCGGACGAAGATGACGACGGGGCAGTCCGGAGCGAAGGCTCCGGACCGCAATCGTGGCCCCGCGCGCCCCGGGACGCCACCGTGCCGGACGTCTTAAGAACCGAAGTCGCCGCAGCACTGAACGCCTAAAAAACCGAATCCGTCTCCGCACCGAACGCCTTAAAACCCGAAGCACGTCACCGCCCAGGACACGTCAAGAACCAAACCCGCAACACCGGCAAGCAACGTACAAAGACCTACAGTGCTAGTTCACACCCAGCCAGAAATCACGTAAATCAGAGCACCCGAGCAATCGCATCCCGAGCCTGATGCGACAGTTCCAACCGTGTCGGCAGACTCCCATCCGGATGACGCGCAGCCAGCGGCGGCAGAAATACCACTTCGACGGATAAACCGGTCACGCCCAGCACCCGCCAAAGGTTACCCACCAAAGACTCCTCCCCCACAAACGCCGCATATCCGCTGCGCTTGCCGTGCTGCATGAACCGCAGCGCCACGGGTTGGATTTCAACCGCCGCCGCGCGGGCGGGTTCGAAGAGGCTGGCGTGGAAAGGGAGGAGCTCGAAGCCTTCGGTCGTCGTGCCTTCCGGAAACAGGCCGACCGCGTCGCCCTGTTTGAAGCGCGCCTGCATCGACTCGCCCATCGCGTGCACCGCGTGGCGCTGGCCGCGTTCAATGAACAGCGTGCCTGCGCCGGCGACCAGCCAGCCGATCACCGGCCAGGCGCGGATCTCGCTCTTGGCCACGAAAGACGTCGCGCGGGCCGAGTTCAGGACGAAGATGTCGACCCAGGACACGTGGTTGGCCACCAGCAGCACCGGTCCTTCCACGCGTGGTTCGCCCTTGAGGATGACCTTGATGCCACAGGCTGCCATCAGCCAGCGCGACCACCGGCGGTTCAGCCGGGCGCGGGCTGCGGGGCGCATCAGGGGGTAGGCTAGGCCCACGCTCAGCAGGCCGAAAATGATCAGGGGCAGGACAAGGCTCAGCCGTAGGACAAAGCGCAGCAGCTTCAAACTGGAGTCTCCCAGGCCGGTTGACCACCGACCACGGTGGCTCGTACTCGACCGGGCAGCATCATACCTGCGAAAGGTGTCTGGGCGCTGCGGCTTTGCAGTGCTGCCGGCATCACCATCCATTCGGTGTCCAGGTCCGCCAGACACAGGTCTGCCGGCGCGTCCACGCCCAGATTGCCGCATGGACCCACGTGCGGCGCGACGGCGGACAGCACGGTGGCCGGGCCCGACGTCACGCGTGCCAACGCGTCGCCGACTGAACGGCGGCTGTCGCGCGCCCACTTCAGAGCCAGCGACAGCAGCAGTTCAAGACCGGTTGCGCCCGGTGTGGCGGCCGCGAACGGGGCGGCCTTGCCTCGTGCGTCCACCGGCGTGTGATCCGAGCACAGCGCGTCGATCACGCCCTCCGCCAGCGCCGACTGAAGCGCGTCGCGGTCACGCTGGCCGCGCAGCGGCGGCGACAGGCGGTGATTCGTGTCGAAGAAGCCGATGTCCACGTCCGTCAGCAGCAGGTTGTTCATGGACACATCCGCCGTGACCGGCAGGCCTTCCCGGCGGGCCGCGCGCAACAGTTCCACGCCGGCCGCTGTCGACAGGCGCGACAGGTGCACGCGCGCGCCGGTCGCGCGCTGCAATTCGAAGATCGTCTGCAGCGCCACCGTCTCTGCCTGCGCCGGCATGCCTTCAAGGCCCAGGCGTTCCGCGTACGCGCCGCTGGCGGCCGAGGCGCCCCGTGCAAGCCAGGGGTCTTGCGCACGCAGCCATAGCGTCTGGCCCAGACCGCTTGCGTAACGCATCGCGCCCCAAAGCACCCGCGTGTCCGCCACGAGCGACTCGCCCTGTGCGAACGCGATGCTGCCTGCCCGCGCCAGCAGCGCCATCTCGGTCAGTGTTTCGCCGGCCAGGCCCACGGTCATCGCGCCCAGCGGGTGAACTGCGCACTGCCCCGCCTGCGTGTGGCGCAGCAGCGCCTCGAGCTTGGTCGGTTCGTCCGGCGGATTATCGGCATCGGGCGGCAGCACCAGGCGCGTCACGCCACCGGCCAAGGCAGCGCGCAGTTCGCCGGGCGCTAATCCCGCGTTGCCCGGCTGCGTCACGCGCGCCGACAGATCGATCAGGCCCGGCAACACGGCCAGGCCCGTTGCATCAATACGCCGATCCGCCTGGAAGGCGTCGGGCGCCGCGCCAACCGCGACGATGCGGCCCGCGGCAATGTAGAGATCGTGCTGACCATCCACGCCGTTTGCGGGATCGATCAGCCGGCCGTTGGCTATGTGCAGTCTCATGGCGCCGCTCCGGCCAGCACGCGCAGCACCGCCGTGCGCAGGGGTTGTTCAAGCGCCGCGACGCGCGCTTCGGTGGGTTCGAGGGCGGCGGCGATGTCGCCATCCACTTCCACGCCCGGCACCAGCCCGCCCGCGGGCAGCAGCAGCACATCCGGCTTGGCAAACGCCAGCGCCGCGAGCGTGATGCCGTGGGTGCAGGCGTATTCGCGCGCCGACGGAAGCTGCGCGCCGCTGATTTCTTCGACATTCAGCGGCAGCGCGATCACCACGTCCGCATCGCTCAGGCTTTCCTGCAGCGTTGCGCACGCGCGCACACCCAGTTGGGCCAGGCCGTCAGGCAGCAGCGTGCGCGGCGCGGCGACCCGCACTTCGGGCACGCCCAGTGTGGTCAGCAGATGGATGACGGAACGCGCCACACCGGAATGGCGGATGTCGCCCACCAGCGTCACGACGAGGCTGGTGAGGTCAGGTTTGATCTCGATGATGGCCTGTACCAGCGCCAATGCGGCTACGGGATCGGCATGCCGTCCGTCGCCCGCATTGAGCACGTGCAAACCGGGCGCGGCATGGGCCGCGGCGCAATGGGCCGCGCCGCTCTGGCCGTGGCGCAGGATCAGCACGCCAGGCGCCAACGCAGCGGCCGTTTCCGCAAGCGCCTCAATGGCTTGCGCTTCCAGCGGCACCGGCAGCATCGACAGGCTGGCCGTGGCAGCGGCGTAGGCGTCGCAGGCTGCAGTGTCCGTGTCGGGCAGACACAGAAATACCGGCATTTCCGGCGCGATGGACGGCGGCGAATCGTCGGACGCCGACGGCGCGCGCGCCATCTCGAGCAGGCGCTCGACGTGCCGGCGCGGCAGCCCTTCGGTAGTCAGCAGATGCGTGAGTTCGCCGCGGCGGTCGAGTTGCGGATTGAGCATGGGCAAGACAGGCCGCGGCCGTCAGACCGCGGGCAAGGCGTCCAGATAGCGTTGCAGGATAACCGCCGCCGCCATCGCGTCGTCCGCGGCATGTGTGCCGAGCAGGCGTTGCGCCTCCATGCTGGAGCCGCGTTCGTCCACCAGTTCCACGGCGATGCCGAAACGGCCATTCAGTTGGTTGGCAAAGCGGCGGCAGCGTGCCGTGGCGGGTTGTTCGCCGCCTTCGGCGTCCAGCGCCAGACCGACGACGACGCGGTGCGGCTGCCATTCCTGCAGCAGTGCCGCGATGCGGCCGAAGCGCGCGTCGCGGACTTCACTGAAGATGATTTCGAGCGGACGCGCCTGCCGCGTCAGCGTATTGCCGATGGCAATGCCGATCTTCTTTTCGCCGAAATCGAAGGCGAGCAGGGTTTCTTCAGGCATGGCCAGCGTCGCCCGCCAGCATGACCGGGTCGATGCCCAGCAGCTTGAGCGCGGCGGGGTAGCGTTCCTCGGGCGGCACGTCGAAGATGATGTGCGCGTCCGCGCTCACGCTCAGCCAGGCGTTCTGGCCCATTTCGCTTTCGAGCTGGCCTGCGCCCCAGCCGGCGTAGCCCAGCGTGACCAGCATGCGTGCCGGCCCGTTGCCATCGGCCACCGCCTGCAACACATCGCGCGAGGTGGTCAGCGCCATGTCGCCCAGCTTGATGCTGGAACTGTAGTCGCCGGCGGGCGCGTGCAGCACAAAGCCGCGATCCGTCTGGACCGGTCCGCCAAAGAAGACGAACGTGTCCTTGACGGGTCCGATCTCGAGCGTCAGGTCGATGCGTTCGAACAGCGTGCCCAGCGTGAGATCGGTGGGACGGTTGATGACCAGTCCCAGCGCGCCGCGGTCAGTGTGCTCGCACACGTAGATGACGGAACCCGCCAGGCTTCCTTCGACCATGCCCGGCATGGCGATCAGGAACTGGTTGGCGAAGTTGGCCGCCTCGGTGCTGGCGTTTTCGTGGTGTTTTTCCGTCATGGCAACCCCTTCATGGGTAGTCTGAGAAAACCGTTGGGAGTGATTGCGCAGACGCAAACGTCATGCCTGGCGGCAGTCCGGCGGTTACGAAGAATGGGGTATGCCCCATCTTACGAGCCCTGGCGGAAGTTGTCGGCGTGACGGTTTCAGATTTCCATCAGTTCGAAGTCCTCTTTGCGGGCGCCGCATTCGGGACAGACCCAGTTTGGCGGCACGTCTTCCCAGCGGGTGCCGGGTGCAATGCCTTCGTCGGGCAGGCCGGCCTCTTCGTCATAGACCCAGCCGCAAATCAGACACATCCAAGTACGCATAGTTCTCTCTTACATCAAAACCCCACCGGCGTCCCCGCGGTGGGGCAAAGGTGAGGGGCTTCCATTAGAATGGGGACAATCTTACCGAAACCCAATAGGGGTTCCCCTGATTCATGCCAAATGAGCCGGGGCGCCCTCAATCAAGCACTGTCACGTGGCCCCCGTTACTCCCCCTCTCGTTTTGGTCTTCGGCCCGCTCGATCCCTCGGGATCAGACGGTTTGCCCGCGGATGCCGTCACCTGCGCCCGTCTGGGCTGTCATGGCCTGGCGGCCGTAACCGCGCTGACCGTGCAGGACACCGCCGGCATCGAAGAAATCCACCCCGTTTCCCCCGATCTGCTGGACGACCAGGCGCGTTGCCTGCTCGAAGACATGTCGGTTCAGGCCATCAAGGTGGGCGGACTATACACCGCGGAAACGGCAAGCGTGGCGGCGCAGGTTGCCGCCGACTACAGCCAGGTCCCGCTGGTGCTGCACCTGGGCCAGCGCGCGCAGGTGCCCGCCAATGCCGCCGACGAGGACGAAGCCGACGACCTGCTGGCCGCGACCCTCGAACTGGTGCTGCCGCAGACCGACCTGCTGGTCATTGAACACCTGCGCCTCGCCCAGTGGCACGCCGACGGCGACATCGATATCGGGGACGCACCTACGCCCATGCACGCCCTCGTGGCGGCCGGCGCGGCGTGGGTCCTGGTGCTGGGCAGCCCCCAACGCCCCGGCCACTTCGCCAACGTACTGCTCGGACCCGGCGGCCAGACCCATACGTGGCCCTGGCAGGCGCCCCCGGACCGCAACGGCGATGCCGGCGGCCTGGCCGCCACCGCAATCACCGCCATGCTGGCGCAGGGCCTGGAAATGCCGGAGGCCGTGCGCCAGGGTCTGGTCCACGCCGACGCCGCCGTGGCCGCCAGCTTCCTGCCGGGCATGGGCCGGCGCATTCCCAATCGGATCCTGCCCCAATGAAATCGCTGCGTTTTCCCACCGGCCTGTATGGAGTGACGCCTGAATGGGACGACACCGACCGCCTGCTCAAGGCCGTGCGTGACGCGGCCGCGGGCGGCATGCGGTCGCTGCAATTGCGCCGCAAGAACGTGCCTGACGCCGTGCGCGCCGCGCAGGCCCGCGCCCTGGCGCCGCTGTGCCGCGAACTAGGTGTGGTGTTTCTCATCAATGACGACTGGCGCCTGGCGCTGGACGTCGGCGCAGACGGCGCGCACGTGGGGCGCGACGACGAAAGCCTGGCGCACATCCGCCGCGAAGCCGGCCCCGATTTGATCCTGGGCGGCTCCAGCTACGACGACCTGACGCGGGCACGTGAATTGCTCGACGCGGGCGCAGACTACATCGCGTTCGGCGCCATGTTCGCGTCCACCGTCAAACCCGACACGGTGCGCGCGCCGCTGTCCGTCCTGACCGAAGCCCGCCGCCTTGCCGACGAGCGCGACGCGCCCCGGCCCGCGGTGGTCGCCATCGGGGGCATCACGCCCGCCAATGCGCCGCTCGTGGCCCAGGCCGGCGCCGACGCCATCGCCGTCATCACGGCGCTGTTCGAGGTGCCCAGCGTCCGGGCCGCCGCCGTGGCCTGCTCCGCGCCCTATTCCGCCAACTCCAACCGTAAGCCTTGATCGCCATGTCCAGTAACGCTCAGCTCTTCGACCGCGCCTGCCGCAGCATTCCCGGCGGCGTCAACTCGCCCGTTCGCGCTTTCCGCTCTGTGGGCGGCACGCCGCGCTTTATCAAGCGCGCGCAAGGCCCGTACGTGTGGGATGCGGAAGACAAGCAGTACATCGACTACGTCGGTTCGTGGGGCCCGGCCATTCTGGGCCACTCGCACCCGGAAGTGGTGCGCGCGGTGCAGGAAGCGGCCGTCAACGGCCTGTCATTCGGCGCGCCGACTGAAGCGGAAATCGAGCTGGCCGAAGTGCTGATCTCGCGCCTGCCGTCGCTGGAACAGGTGCGGCTGGTCAGCTCGGGCACCGAAGCCACCATGACGGCGATCCGTCTGGCACGTGGGGCCACCGGCCGCGCCAAGATCGTCAAGTTCGAGGGCTGCTATCACGGCCATTCGGACAGCCTGCTGGTCAAGGCCGGATCGGGGCTGCTGACCTTCGGCAATCCCAGCTCGGCCGGCGTGCCGCCTGAGTTCGTCTCGCACACGCTGACCCTGGAATACAACAACCTGGATGCCGTGCGCGAAGCCTTTGCGCAGCACGGCGCCGACATCGCCTGCATCATCGTGGAGCCGGTCGCCGGCAACATGAACCTCATCAAGCCGGCGCCCGGCTTCCTGGAAGGTCTGCGCGAGGTCTGCACGCAGCACGGTGCGCTGCTGATTTTCGACGAAGTCATGACGGGCTTTCGCGTGGGACCGCAAGGCGTGCAGGGCCTGACGGGCGTCAAGCCCGACATCACCACGCTGGCCAAGGTGATCGGCGGCGGCATGCCGGTGGGCGCCTTCGGCGGCAGCGCCGAAGTCATGAAGCACATCGCCCCGCTGGGCGGCGTCTACCAGGCCGGCACGTTGTCCGGCAATCCGGTGGCCGTGGCAGCGGGTCTGGCCACGCTGCGACTGATCGGCGCGCCGGGCTTCTACGAGAATCTGTCGGCGCAGACCGCCAAGCTGGCGCAAGGCTTGCAGGAACGCGCGCGCAAGGCCGGCCTGCCCTTCTCGGCGGACTCGGTGGGCGGCATGTTCGGCATCTACTTCAGCGACAGCATCCCGGCCTCGTTCGCGCAGGTCTCGGCCTGCGACACGGCGGCATTCAACCGCTTCTTCCATGCCATGCTGGACAACGGCGTGCACTTCGCGCCGTCCGCCTTCGAAGCGGGCTTCGTGTCGGCCACGCACGACGACACCGTCATCCAGGCCACGCTGGATATCGCGGACAAGGTGTTCGCAGGGCTTTAAGCGGTTGTCCGGAGCGGGCTTCGCGCCCGCTTGCGTCACGGCGCCTTGTACTGCTCGTACAGCGCCGTCACATTCTTCACATAGGCCTGGGTTTCCGCGTACGGCGGCACTGCGTCGTACTTGCGCACCGCGCCCTCGCCCGCGTTGTACGCGGCCAGCGCAAGATCCAGGCGGCCCGGATACCGGTCGATCAGCCGGCGCAGGTGGCGCGATCCGGCCTGCACATTGGTCGCCGGATCCACCAGCGCGCGTTCCACGTCATCCACCGACAGCAACGGCGCCGCCGTGGCCGGCATCAATTGCATCAGGCCCAGCGCACCCTTGGGCGAGCGGGCATCGCTGCGAAAGCCCGATTCGATGGCGATGACGGCCGTCAGCAACGCCTGGTCGACTCCCGAATCCAACGCAGCGCGGGCGATCAGGTTGTCGTGCTTGGTCGTGGGTTTGACGGTGCTCCAGCGCAACGCCGGTTCGGCGGGCGCGCGAGTCACGCGGCGGGCGCCGTCACCGGCTTCCGGCTCACAGGTCAGGCACAATTTCTCGGCGCCGCCGCGCAGCGCGGTTCTTGCTTGCGCGCGCTTGTAGTATTTACCGGTGCCGGTTGGCACCTTCATCGTGCGCCAGACGCCGAACGGATCCTTGTAGCGGTAGGTGTCGGCGGCCTGCACGGGAGCGGCGGCCGCCAGCGCCAGAGCACCCGTCGCCAGCGCCGCCATCCCGCCGGCGCGCGCCAGCATGGCGCGCGTGGCCGAAAGAATGGAGGAAGGTGGGTGGGACATGGGACGGGGCTCCGGCGGCGTCCTGAGACGCGTTGGCGAGCCCTTATGCTGCTTGCGCCATCCCGGTCCTGTCTTTCCTGCCGATGATCTAGATCGCGATGGCGCGCACGTTTCCCAGGGAAAATCGGGGACGCGACTAGGCCATGCGGCCGATAAATTTTGGCTGTTACCGCCGGTAAAGATCGTCCCGGCAAAGAATATGACGTAATATTTCGTTCAATTACCAAATGATTGAACCGGCCGCTCGTGCCGGAATCGGAGAGAGGGTGAAATGGGCGCAGAAAACTTGCTCCAGTTGATACTGGATGCCGACACCAACGTCCTGACGGCGGTGTATACGCCGCCACCTCGTCCCGAATCCGCCGTCGCCGACGGCGCACCCGGTACAGCGAAAGCGGAAGGCGGCGACCCTGCCGATGCACCGGCTGGTTCACCGTCCGCCTCCCAGGCCGATGCCCAGACCGCCGACGAGGATGCCGACGTTGCGGTTGCCGACGAGGCCGACGCCCCGCCGGTCAACACCGACCTTCCGACGTGGGACGTGCTGGTCGCTGCCGCGGCCGCACAAGGCTGGGGCCCCGATGCGCTCGACAATCACGCCATCGTCGCCTTCATCCACCTGTGCCGCACGGCCGCCGAGCCCGTCCAGAGCCCCGTCGGCAAGGTCGTGGACGGCAGCTTCGACATCGAGCTGAACGCCACCCTCATGGCGGCAACGCTGACGCTGCACCCGCCCAAGGGCGGCAAGCCCATCACGCTGGAAGCGGTGCGCCAGGCCCTGGCGGATCAGGGCATCGTGCACGGCGTGCTGGACGGCGCGCTGGCCGAGGCCGTAGCGTTGGGACGCGCCGAGACCATCCTGGCCGCGCAGGGCACGCCGCCCACGCGCGGCACGCCCACCCGTTTTGAAAGCCTGCTGGACCGCCTGAAGCCCCGCGCCGAGGACATCGACGAATTGGCCCAGGTGGATTACCGCGACCTCGGCAGCCTGCTGCTTGTGTCGCCCGGCACGCCGCTCATGCGCCGCTTTCCGCCGCTGCCCGGCGTGGACGGCACCAACGTGCTGGGCGCGGCCGTGCTGCCCGACGAGTTGCCGGACACCCCGTTTTCCAAGGAACTGTCCGGCGTCGAGATCGATCCGGAAGATCCACTGCTGCTGCGCGCGGCCATTTCCGGCACGCCGACGCTCATCACCCACGGCGTGCAGGTCAACCCCATGGTGGAGGTGGACGCCGTCAACCTGTCCACCGGCAACATCAACTTCGAAGGCTCCCTGCAGGTGCGCGGCGACATCGCCGCCACCATGGAAGTGCGCGTGACCGGTGACGTGGTCGTCAACGGCACCATCGAAGCCGCGCTGGTCGAGGCCGGCGGCAGCGTCACCGTCAAGGGCGGCATCATCGGCATGGCCGAAACCGTGCACGACGCCTCGGGAACACCGCGCACCGCGCACATCGTCTGCGGCGGCACGCTGCGGGCCAAGTTCATCGAGAACGCCGTCATCAGCGCGGGCCAGGACATCGATGTCGAACGTGAAATCCGCCAGTGCAGCATCGCCGCCGGCGGCAGCGTGAACGTCGGCCCGCCCAACACGCAGCAAAGCGCCATCACGGGCGGCGAGACCCGCGCGCTGCTGGCAGTGCGCGCCGGCACCATCGGCTCGCCCGCGGGCATTCCGACGCTGGTGCAGGCAGGCCTGGACCCGCACGCCGACATCAAACGCTCGGCGCTCACGCGCAAGCGCCTGAAGATGAACGAGGAAAAGGCCAAGCTGGAACAACTGCTGATGTTCCTGCAGGCGAACCCGCAACGGGCCACGGGCGACGTGGTCGAACGCGCGCGCAACACGCACACCAAGCTCATCGGCGACCTGGCCGGGCTGGAAACCGAGGAAGCGCAACTGGCCCGCGACCTGCTGCCCCAGCAGAACGCCACTATCGCCGCCACGCGGCGGTTCTGTAGCGGCACCAAGATTCAGCTGGGCAACAAGATGCAGGAGTTCCTGGAAGACCAGGTGGGCGGCAAGGCTGGCCTGGAAGAAGGGGAGATCGTGATTCGCTGATGGGCGCGCGAGGGCGTTGGCAGCCGCGCAGCCCTCGTGCGGAACCGACATAGCACCCAATCGGGGGGCTGCCCCCCCTGCGGCTTCCCCTCCGACCGGCTTAGGACTAAGTCGGGTGTCTGACCCCCTCTCAGGCGCCGTCGTCCGGCATCAATTCCTGGAACCACACGCGCGGCGAGATGCCGCGGTCCGGGCCCAGGATCGAGAAGCCGCCGTCCACGGGAATGTCGACGCCCGTCATCCACGATGCCGCGTCGGAGCACGCAAAACACACAGCAGCCGCGATCTCCTCGCCGGAACCCACGCGGCCCAGCGGATGAAAATGCGCGCCCACCGCATCGGCTGCCTGGCGCGATCCGCCCGACAGCTGTTCCACCGACGGCGACCAGGTCCACGCTGGCGACACGGCCAACACACGCACCCCGGCCGGCGCCAATTCCACCGCGAAATTCTTGGTGATCTGCAGCAGCGCCGCCTTGGACGCCGGATACAGCGCGCGTCCGGCCGCGCCGAACTTGCCGCCCGTGCTGCCCAGATTCACGACCACGCCGCCGCGGGGCAGATGCGCAGCCGCCAGCTGCGTGAAGATCGCCGCCGACACGAGGTTCGTGTCCAGCGTCCGATGCCATTCCTCCCGCGACGATGCCAGCCCGCGGTCCGCATACTGGCAGGCGTTGTTGACCAGGAAATCCAGCCGGCCAAAGCGCGCCAGCGCGGCGTCGATGCAGGCCTGGATCTGGGCGTCCTCACCGATATCGGTTTCGCAGAACAGCGCGCGGTCGCCCAACGCCTTGGCCAGCGCCTCGCCTGCCTCGGCGTTGCGGCCGGCCAGCACGACGTTGGCGCCCGCCGCCGCCAGGCCGCGCGCGATATCCGCGCCCAGGCCTTGCGTACTGCCGGTGACGATGGCGGTCTTGCCCGCCAGGCCGGGAAAGCCTGAGAAATCCATGTGTATTCCTTATCAGTTTGGCGCGGCGGCCCAGCGTACCGCGTCGTGCACCGAGCCCGTCCGCGCGATCAGCCGCATGCTGGCCAGCGACGCCTCGTGCACCGCCGGATCGGCCGACGCGCAGGCATCTTCGGCCACCATCACCGAGAAGCCGATATCCGCGGCATGGCGCACCGTGCCCTCAACCACCGAATGCGTCGCCACGCCCGCCACCACCAGCCGCCGCGCGCCCAGCAGCCGCAGGGTTTCCTCAAGCGGCGTGCCGTAGAACGCGCTGATGCGCGTGTGCTTGACGACGAACTCGCGCGCGCTGCCCGCCAGCGGATGCAGGCCGTCGTAGAACGCGCTGCCCCACTGCCCTTCCGGCACCGCGCCGATCGTGGCCACATTGCGGAAGATCTCGCAATTGGGCAGCAGGTCCGCGTAGTCCGGACGAAATGCAATGCGCACGTGCACGATGGGTAGCGCGTGCGACCGCGCGCCCTCTAGTAATGCCGCGGCGTTGTCCAGCAGGCGCTGGCGCGCTCCGCTGTCGGCATCCAGCCCGACGCGGATCTTGCCATCCGGATGCAGCACATCGTTCTGATAGTGCAACGCCAGCACCGCCACGTCCGCGTTCATCACACAAACACCTCGAACGCGTCGTGCGCATCGTCGCAGTTCACGAGGTCCACGCGCTTCATGCGGATGCGCCAGCCATCGCCCTCGGCGGCCAGCTTGTGCGTATAACGGCCTGCAAGCTGGCGCGGCTGCCGCTTGCGCCATTCGGTCATCTGAAAGACCGAGTGCACCACCAGGTTGCCGGCCGCATCCACACCCTCGACCTGCACGCCGCCCACCAGCCGCACGCTGCGCGTTGGCGGTTGCTGCGACCAGTTGCGCGGATGCTCCAGGCGCCGGATGCGCACGTCGCGCAGCATGCGGTCTTCCCAGAAGATCGAGATGAAGTCGTACGGACTTTCCTGGCCATGCTTGCGCGGCATCCAGTACATGCCGTCCTCGGTCCACAGCGCCTGCCACTCGTCATAGCGCCGTTCGTCCAGCAACCGCGCCTCGCGGTACAGGAACTGCGCGATGCGATGGTAGGCGTCGGCGGGCACGTCGGCCGGCGCAAGATTCGCGGTGCCGACGTCGAAATCCAGATCTAGCAGCATGCGCCGTCTCCCTTGGCCGTGGCGTCTGCGCTGGTCCCGGCGCCCGCCTCCATGTAAGCCTTCCACGCGCGGAACTGATTGCGCATGGGCAATTCGCTGGTACCGTTCACGGACACCATGCCGTCGGGCTCGACGCGGTCCGTGCCGTGATAGCGGTGCATGCTGACCCAGTCGCCGCCCCGCGTCGCGTTGCCTTCCTGGCAGCGGTTGTAGAGCTCGATGTCGTCCGGCATCACGTTGGACGACGGCGAATTGATGACGTTGGCGTACAGCATCGCGCGCTTGAACACGCCCTCCGGCGCGCCCTTGCAGCGAAACGTCTGGATCTCGATCAAGGTGCGATCCACCGCCACCGGCCGGATCACGCGGAACTGCTGGAACACCGTGTGGGGCGAGCCGCTGCCGTAGATCACGGTGTTGTGGCGGTTCATCCCCAGGATCTCGCGAGCGCGCTGCTCGCCATAAGCGCCGGTCAGCGACTCGAAGTGCGCGCGCGACACCGGATCGCGTTCGGCGGCGCCCGGATTGAAGATGCCCTCCATGTAGCCGTGGCCGTTGTCGTAGGCGCGCAGCTCCAGCTTCTCCCAGAACTCGTAGGGCTCGCCGTTGCCGTCCATGATGTGCAGCTCGAGCGGCATCTCGCCCATTTCCTTGGCCTCGTCGCGCGCCGCCGCATACGACGATTCATGCGTCACGCGCGCGTGCATCGTGTCGTGCAGGTTCTCGTAGAACACCTTCCAGTTCGACCGCTGCATCACGCGGAAGATGCCGCCCGCGACTTCCACCTCGCCCACCGGCGAACGGTCGCACAGGTTGTCGATGGACGAGCGCACGCCGCCCAGAAAATCCACAAGCGGCTGCCCTTCAGCGGATTGGCTCGCGAACACGAAGCCGCGGTAGCTCTCGACGCGCGGCAACCGCCGCATCGAGAACGACGGATCCGTGGGATCGTACGACGTGCCTTCCAGCCCTTGCTTGAGCGGCACCCCCAGATGGCTGCCGTCCAGCTTGAACGTCCAAGCGTGGTACGGACAACGGAAAAACTTGCCCGCACAGCCTTCGCCGTCGGCCACCACCTTCGCCCCTTTGTGCGGACAGCGGTTGTACAGCACGTGCACGCGCCCATCGGCCGCGCGCACCATCAGCACGTCCTGATCGCCCAGGCGCGTCGTGTGATAGTCGCCCGTCTTGGGCACCTGGCTTTCGTGGCCCACGTAGATCCACGCGCGGCCGTAGATGCGCTGCATCTCAAGGTC
Source organism: Achromobacter animicus (assembly GCF_040775605.1). NCBI lineage: Bacteria > Pseudomonadati > Pseudomonadota > Betaproteobacteria > Burkholderiales > Alcaligenaceae > Achromobacter > Achromobacter animicus. The sequence goes on along the minus strand of NZ_JAYGJK010000001.1, from coordinate 631,444 downwards.
GAAGATCGCCGGATCGGTGTACAGGGCCCGGTGCACGCTGTCGCCGCGCACCAGCCCCGCCAGTTGTTCGTCGGTATATGGCATGTCGTCTCCCTACTTGTTCGCGCTGTCCTTCCAGCGCGCCATCAGCGTGTTGGAAGGCAGGGTTTCGTCCAGCAGCTTGGCCGCCGTCTCGCGGCCCGCGGTGGGCAGACCGGCCGGATCCAGCAGGCCCACCTGCACCAGCACGCTCGCCTGATCCCAATAGATGTGCTCGTGATAAAGCTTGTCGCCGCAGAACTTCACGATGGCCACCAGCGGGATCTCCACATACTTGCCCGTCGGCGCGACGCCCGGCAGCATCCAGTCGATCTCGGTCGTGTGGGTAAAGCAGAACAGCAGCTCGTCCACGATCTGCGTCGCGCCCACCGTGCGCGACAGCGGCACCAGCCGCGTGTCCGGCGGGTTGCTGTTCACGAAATGATGCTGATAGAAGCGCGACAGCTCCTTGTAGCCCACGCCGCCCGTCATCGTCGGGATGTGGTTGACGTAAGGCTCGGCCACCATCGTCGCCATCGTCGCCGCCACGTCGCGCGTGCCGAATTCATATTCGCAGTGCTTGTCCCACAGATACGAATAATCGAACTCCGGCCCGATCGTGCGCTGCAGCGCCGCCATGCTGCGCTGGTGCGCCATCAACGCCGACGGCTTGTCGTAGTGATCGCCGCCCGTGCGTGCAAACGCATGGTCCACGCCGGGATACACGTACAGCTCCACGCCCGGCTTGCCGCCCAGCGCTTCCAGGATGCGCTTGCGAGCCTCGGGCGGACAGAACCCGTCCTGCTCGGCAATGTGCAGCACCAGGCGGCCACGCAGATTGCCGGCTTCCTCAAGGCTGTCCTCGATGCCCACGCCGTAATATCCCACCGCCACATCCGCGTCCGTGCGGCACGCCGCCAGATAAGCCAGCTTGCCGCCCAGGCAATAGCCCAGCACGCCCGCGCCGCCTTCCTGTTCGGGCAGTTCGCGCAGCACCGCCAGCGTCGACGCAATGTCCTTGATGCCCAGATCCACGTCAAAACCCTTGTACAGCTCGAACGCGCGCGGCATGTCCGCCGGCCCGTCCGTCAGCTGGATGCCCGGCTGCTGACGCCAGAACAGATCCGGCACCAGCACCACATAGCCTTCCTCGGCCAGCAGTTGCGCGCTGCGCCGCATGAAATCGTTGACGCCAAAGATCTCCTGGCACAACACCAGACCCGGGCCGCGGCCCGAGGCCGGGACCGCCAGATAGGCGCCGAAGGACTTGCCATCGTGCGAGGCGATCGTCACCTCGCGCGTCGTAATGCGTTCAGTCATGCGTATCTCCTGTATTGCAAAGCTGCGGCGGCCTACTTCATCTGGCACGCGGCGGCGAAGGGATCCTGGTATTGCGTCAGCACCGTGCCCGACAGCTTGTTCGACAGCTTGCCGCTGGCGTCCGCCTCGACCACGCGCAGGTAATAGTTCTGCACCGGGTACTGATTGCGGTTGAACTTGAAATCGCCACGCACCGACTTGAAGTCCGCACGCCGCAACGCCGGACGCAGCGCCTCGGCATCCAGCTTGCCGCCCGTCTGGCGCACCGCGCTGTCCAGCAGCATCGCCGCGTCATACCCCTGCGACGCATACAGCGACGGGCTGCGGTTGTAGGTCTTCTTGAAATCCTCGACGAACTTGCGGTTGGCCGGGTTGTCGAGTTCGGCCGCCCATTGCGCCGTATTGCGCAGGCCCTTGATCGGCGCGCCCACTGCCGCGATCGTGTCTTCATCCCCGGAAAATCCCGGCGCCAGCAGCGCGATGTCCTTGGACAGCCCCGCGCCGTTGAACTGCTTGATGAAATTCACGCCCATCCCGCCCGGCAAAAAGAAAAACACCGCATCCGGCTTGCTGGCGCGCAGCTGCGTGATCTCCACGCCATAGTCCAGCTGGCCGAGCTGCGTGTAGATCTCCTCGGCCACGCCGCCCTTGTACAGACGCTTGAAGCCGTTCAGCGACTCGCGCCCGCCCGGGTAATCCGGCGCGATCAACGCCACGCGCTTGTACCCCTGATCGGCCGCGTACTTGCCCATCGCCGCCGGAATGTCCTCGTTCTGCCAGGCCACCGCAAAGAAATTCGGATTACAGCCCGCGCCCGCATAGTTCTCCGGGCCCGTATTGGTGCTGAGATAAATCGTGTCCGACTGCAGAATCGCCGGCATCACAGGCAGCAGCACATTCGAAAACACGATGCCCGTCATCACGTTCACGCGATCACGCTTAAGAAGACGTTCCACCGCCTGACGCCCGGTATCCGCCTTCTGCTGGTCATCGGCCACCACCACTTCCGCCGCCAACCCGCCCAGCTTGCCGCCCGTATGCTGCAGCGCCAGATTGAAGCCGTCCCGGATCTCGTTGCCCAGCGCCGCGCCCGGCCCCGACAGCGTCGTCAGCAGCCCCACCGTCACCTTGTCGGCCGCCGACGCCACACCCGGCGCGCCCACCGCAGCGCCCATGCAAACCAATGCCGCCAGCGCGCGCCGGCTCCATCCATTTCGATTCATGTGCCACCCCGTATTCGCCGCCAGCCACGCTGGCGGAAAGCTGACAGAACCCGTCTGCCGTCGGTACACGCATGCCGCCGATCCAAGTCGCCCAGCTTACGCGCCGCGGCGCCTCCATTCCAACAGGCCCGCCCACCGTGCACGCGCCTCTCGCCAAGATTAGGCCCGCGCCCACCCCCGCTCTATCCGAATTCCGCCAGGCTTATCCGGGATTCACTTAATTCCCAATGACGCGCGATTCCATTACGCTGCCCGCAGATACGGGATCGGTCCCGTCCCGGAGGCTTCCATGCACGGCTGGTCCCGACTAGAGCTGGCGCCCTTGCTGAAACGGCGCGTCTTCAGCTCCACGCAACAGGATGAGACCCGCGCCCGCGTGTCCGAAGCCCTCAAGGACCACCGCCTCACCTGGAAAGGCGGCCGCGTCGACGCCGAACTGAACCGCGGCCGATTCGGCTCCCTCACCGTCTGTACGTTGCGCTACGGCGCCGAAGTCCACATCGAACCCGACCGCCTCCAGGACTTCATGCTGGTGCAGGTCCCCCTACGCGGCCGCGCCCGCATCGAATGCGGCGACGAAGGCGTCAACGCCGCCCCCGACTGCGCCGCCGTCATCGCCCCCAACCGCCGCCTGCGGCTGCACTGGGAAGCCGGCTGCGAACAACTGCTGCTAAAGATCCCAAGAGGCAAACTGGAAGCCATGGGCCAACGCGCCTTCGGCGAAGCCGCCACCCGCCCCCTGGACTTCAGCCCCGCCCTGCGCCTGGACACCCCCATCGGCGCCGCCTGGCGCAGCATGATGGGCAGCCTGATCCACTTGCTGCCCACCTTGGACGACGGCGCCCGCCGCCCGCCCGCGGCGTGGCTGGAGCACCTGGAAGACACGCTGGTTTTGCACCTGCTCTACAACCAGCCCAATACTTGGCAAAACCACGCGGGCCAGCCCAACACCGTCCCGCGCCGCCTGAGCGTCGCCGAGGCCTTCATGCGAGAACGCCTCGGCGCCCCGCTGACGCTGAACACCATCGCCCGCCACGCTGGGGCGAGTGCCACCGCCCTCACTAGGCTTTTTCAGGAACACCGGAATACGACGCCGATGAATGCGCTACGCGCGTTTCGGCTGGACGCGGCGAGGAGCCGGCTGAAGACGCAGCCGGATGCGAGCGTCACGGAGGTGGCGCTGAGCGTGGGGTTTGGGCATCTGGGGAGATTCTCGGAGTATTACCGGGAACGGTTCGGGGAACTGCCGAAAGAGACGCGACGCGCGGGCAGCTGATCCCGGATTGCGGTGCATGACACCGGAATCAGCCCTAGGCGCGCCGCAAGCGCGCAGCGCAGGCCCGTGGACGCGAGACGCTGCGTAAGCCCCACCAGGCCGCCCGCGCGGCCGACGTGGGGCGGGCCCCGCAAAATGTTTCATGCCCGCGAGCACGTGGACAAGAACCTAAAGAACCCTGTACACCCCAGCGACCGCCAAGAGCAAACACCGGAGCCCGGCGTGGCGGCGGTCTGGGGCGCGCGGGGCGTGTAGATGCGCCCGAGGGAATCTGAAGGCAGTCGCCGAAGGCGACAACGAAGATGACGAAGGGGCAGTCCGGAGCGAAGGCTCCGGACCGCAATCGTAGCCCCGCGCGCCCCAGACCGCCGACGCGCCGGGCGTCTTAAGAACCGCGACCGACGCATCATCGGCCAGCGTCAGACCTCTAGCTAACAGTCCAACGCACTACGCACGGTGTCAGACACCCGGCGAATACCGCCGCGCAATGACGACTTTCTCATGCGGGTGTCAGACACCTGACTTCAGCGGCATGCTCACAAGAAAATCCGCCCCACAAGCACCGAAGGCCCGCCGCCCTCGCCCCCCGGTGCCGGCCGGGAAGCAAATGCGGCGAACCTTCGATACACCGTCAAACCAAATAAACCCCTACTGCGCAGGCACCACCGCAGTCACTTCAATTTCAACCTTCGCGCGATCCTCCACCAGAGCGGCCACTTCCACCGCCGTCATCGCCGGAAAATGCCGACCGATCAACTCCCGGTAGTGTTTACCAATGCCCGGATAAGCAGCGACGTACTCCTTCCTGTCCGTCACATACCAAGTCATCCGCACGATATGTTCAGGCTTCGCCCCACCCTCGGCAAGAATCTGCACGATGTTCAGCAGCGCCTGACGCACCTGGTCCGCGAAGTCATCGGACTCGAACTGCTGCTGCCCGTTCCATCCCACCTGTCCGCCCACAAACACGACCTTGCTGCCCACCAGCATCTCGGTCAGCACACCATTCGAATAGCCCCGGGGCGCCATCCAATCCGGCGGTTGCAGAATCTTCATAACGTCTCATCCTATTGATCAAATAAACAAACCACAGGGTGGCGCCCGCTTATGCCGCGGTTGCCAGAAAATGCTGCATGCGTTCCCGCAGATCCGCAGGCAGCGGCATCGACTTCATCGTCCGCAGATCCACCGTCACGATCGTCAGCGTCGCCGACAACCGCAACTGCCCGTCCGGCCCTTCAAACCGCACCAGCGCCTTGAACGATGCACCACCAATGCGCTGCACCGACAGCGTCTGCCGCAGTTTCTCGTGCCACCGGCTCGGTGCGCTGAAATCGCACGTCACCGACGCCATCGGCGTACCGATATGCCGCTCCACATGTAGCGCATGAAACGGCAACCCCATTCCCTTGTCGAACCACTCCTCGACGAAATCATTGATCATCTCGAAATAGCGCGGATAGAACACGATCCCCGCCGGGTCGCAATGGCGGAATCGGACTTCTACCTGGCTCACGAAAGGAGCCGTCGTGATGAGTGCTGCCATGATGTTTCCTTGATGCTTGCGATGCCTATGCCATCTTGCGCAGCGCAAACCGCTGCAACTTTCCCGTCTCCGTCCGCGGCAACGCATCCACGAACTCGATCGCGCGCGGATACTTGTAGGGCGCAATATTCGCCTTCACGAACGTCTGCATCGCCGTCACCAGCTCTGCGCTTGGCGCAAACCCCGGCTTCAGCACCACAAACGCCTTCACCACCTGACCGCGCTCGTCGTCCATCGCGCCCACTACCCCGCACTCCGCCACCGCCTCATGGCGCAGCAGCGCGTCCTCGACTTCCGGACCCGCGATGTTGTAGCCCGCCGACACGATCATGTCGTCGTTGCGCGCTTGGTAGAACAGATAGCCGTCATCGTCCTGCACGAACGTATCGCCCGGCAGATTCCAGCCGTCTTGCACGAACCGGCGCTGGCGCTCGTCCGCCAGATAGCGGCAGCCCGTCGGCCCCTTGATCGCCAACCGGCCCACCGTCCCGTTCGGCACCGGCTTCATCTCATCGTCAACGATCTGCGCCACGTACCCCGGCACCACGCGGCCAATCGCACCGCGGCGCACCGACTCCGGCGGGCTCGACACGAACACGTGGATCATCTCCGTGCCGCCGATGCCGTCGATCATCTCGATTCCCGTTGCGTCCTTCCAAAGCTGACGCGTCGCATCCGGCAGCGCTTCGCCCGCCGACACGCTCTTCTTCAGCGACGACAGATCGAACTTGCCCACCAACGCCGCCATCTGGCGGTAGAAGGTCGGGGCCGTGAACACGATCGTCGCGCGGAACTCCTGGATCAGTTCCAAGAGGCTTTCCGGCGACAGCTTCTCGGCCAGCACCGTGCTCGCGCCCACTCGCAGCGGGAAGCACAACAACCCGCCCAGCCCGAACGTGAACGCCAGCGGCGGCGTGCCGCAGAAAATGTCATCCGGCCCAGGCTTGATCACATGCTTCGGGAAAAGGTCGCACATCGCCAGCACATCGCGATGAAAGTGCATGCAGCCCTTCGGCGAGCCCGTCGTGCCGCTGGTGAACGCGATCAGGCACACATCGTCCGCCGCCGTATCGCACGCCTCGAACGTGTCAGGCTTGCCGGCCGCCAGCGCGTCCAGCGCATCGGCCGCCGAATCGTTGAAGTACATCACCTGCGCCAGACCCGGGCAGTGGTTCTCGTGATCCGGCTGCGCGCAGAACTGCGCCTCGTCCTTCAGGCGCACGTCGCACAGCACCGCCTGGATCTGCGCCTTCTCGATGATCTGCTTCAGTTCCTTCGAACGCAGCAGCGGCATCGTCGGCACCGTCACCAGACCCGCCTTGATCGCCGCCAGCCACGAGGCCGCCATCATCGGATTGTTCGGGCCGCGCAGCAGCAGGCGGTTACCCGGCACCAGCTTCATGTCCTCGGTCAGCACGCGCGCGATGCGGTTCGTCAACGCGGCCAGTTCGCCGTAGGTCATCGTCGCCGGCTTGCCGTCCTGTCGCCAGCGCAGCGCCACGCGATCGCCGTGGCCTTGGCCGACCATCGCGTCCACCAATTCCACTGCGCAATTGAAACGCTTTGGATAGGCCACGTCGGGGCCGTCCAGCAGGAACTCAGGCCATTGTTCGCCCGGGGGCAGGTTGTCCCGGGCAAAGGTGTCGATGTGGGCGGATACTTCCATGAAAATTCCCCTTGGCTGTGCGATGCGGTTTACGTTGCAAAAAGCAGGCGCTCGATGGCCCTTTATGCCTTTAGCAATTCACGGGCGATGATCAACTTCTGCACTTCCGTGGCGCCTTCGTAGATACGCAGCGCTCTGATTTCCCTGTAAAGCTTCTCCACCGGCATCCCCGACACCACGCCAGCGCCGCCGAACATCTGCAACGCCCGGTCGATCACCGTCTGCGCCGACTCCGTCGCCGTCATCTTGGCCATCGCCGCTTCACGCGTGGTGCGTAGCTTCTGCACGTCGCGCATCCACGCGGCGCGGTACGTCAGCAGCGCCGAGGCGTCGATGGCGGTTGCCATGTCGCCCAACGCGGCTTGCGTCAGTTGCAGGTCGGCCAGCGTCTGGCCAAACATGCGGCGCGACTTGGCGCGCGCCAATCCTTCATCCAGCGCCCGGCGCGCAAACCCCAGCGCCGCCGCCGCCACCGACGCGCGGAAGATGTCCAGCGTCATCATGGCCAGCTTGAAACCTTGCCCCGCGTCGCCCAACCGGTGCGTCACCGGGATGCGGCAGTTGTCGAACGTAATGGTCGCCAGCGGATGCGGCGCGATCAGGTCGATGCGCTCGGCCACCTCGAACCCCGGCGTGTCCGCATCCACCACGAACGCGCTGATGCCCCGCGCGCCGGGAGCTTCGCCTGTGCGCGCGAACACCACATAGAAGTCCGCAATGCCGCCGTTCGAAATCCACGTCTTGGCGCCATTCAGCACATAGTGATCGCCGTCCAGCTTCGCCTCGCAGGCCAGCGCGGCAACGTCCGACCCCGCATCAGGCTCCGACAACGCAAAAGCCGCAATCGCCTCGCCGCGCGCCACGCGCGGCAGGTAATGCTGGCGCAGCGCATCCGAGCCCATCAGCGAAATCGCGCCGCTGCCCAGGCCCTGCATCGCAAACGCAAAGTCCGCCAATCCTTCATGCCGGGCAAACGTCTCGCGCAGGATGCATACCGCGCGGGAGTCCACCTCCGGCAGCGCGCCGCCCCAAGCCCCGCCCGGGCCGCCTGCCACCGCGTAACGCAGCCACCCGGCCTGGCCCATGGCCTTGACCAGCTTCTTGCATGCCGCATCTGCGTCGTGATGATCCACGTCGCCCAGCGACTGCTCGCACCAGGCGTCCACGTCATGCGCCAGCTTGCGATGCGCGTCGTCGAAAAAGGGCCAGTCCAGCCAGCTTGCGTCGCGCATCATCAGTTCCCCTCGAAAACGGGCTTCTGCTTGGCCACGAAGGCCTCGTAGGCGCGATGGAAATCGCGCGTCTGCATGCAGATGGCCTGCGCCTCGGCTTCGGCCTCGATGGCCTCGTCCACACCCATGTTCCATTCCTGGTGCAGCAGCTTCTTGGTCACGCCGTGTGCGAAGGTCGGACCCGCGGCCAGTTGCGCCGCCAGCGTCTGCGCCGCTTCCAGCAGCTTGCCGGACTCGTGCAGCGCATTGAAAAACCCCCAGCTCGCGCCCTCGTCGGCCGTCATCGCGCGGCCGGTGTACAGCAGCTCGGAAGCACGGCCCTGACCGATCATGCGCGGCAGCAGCGTGCATGCGCCCATGTCGGCCCCCGCCAGCCCCACGCGGGTAAAGAGGAACGCGGTCCGCGCGGCCGGCGTGCCCAAGCGCATATCCGACGCCAGCGCCACCATCGCCCCCGCGCCCGCGCACACGCCGTCCACGGCCGCCACGATGGGTTGCGGGCAAGCGCGCATGGCCTTGACCAGATCACCCGTCATGCGCGTGAAATCCAGCAGTTCCGGCATGCTCATCTTCGTGAGCGGGCCGATGATCTCGTGCACGTCGCCGCCCGAGCAGAAATTGCCGCCCGCGCCCGTCACCACCACCACCTTGATGTCGGTGGCATACACCAGCGACCGGAAGAAATCGCGCAGTTCCGCGTACGAATCAAACGTTAGCGGATTCTTGCGCTCGGGACGGTTCAGCGTAATGGTGCCGACCTTGCCGTCGTCCGACACCTGCCACAGGAACGTCTTCGCCTGGTAGCCGGCGATGGGACGCTTGTGATGCTTCATGGTGTGCTCTTCGGGCTGGGTGCTCATGGTGTCTCCGTTCATGAATGCTGGGTGGATGGAACGCCGGCCTCAGCCGGTCATCACTTCGCCGCCGTCGACGGCGATCGCCTGGCCGTTGATCGAAGCGGAGGCCGGCAGCGCCAGCCACGCGACCGTCTCGGCCACTTCCTCGGGCTGCACCAGGCGGCCCTGCGGGTTGCGCTCCGCCAGTTTCAGGCGGGCGGCTTCCGGCGTCATGCCGGTCTTCTCGACAATGTTGGCGACGGCGCCGCGCACGATGTCGGTCTCGGTATAGCCCGGGCAGACTGCGTTGACCGTCACGCCCTTCTGCGCCGTTTCCAGCGCCAGCGACCGGGTCAGCCCGATCACGCCGTGCTTTGCAGCGCAGTAGGCGCTTACATACCCATAGCCGATCAGCCCTGCGGTGCTGGCCACGTTGATCACACGGCCCCACTTTTCCTGCAGCATCCCCGGCAACGCCGCCTGGATGCAATGGAAGGTGCCCGTCAGATTGACGGCCAGCATCTGGTTCCACAGCGCGGCGTCCGTGCGGTCAAAACGCTGGCTGACCGCCTGCCCCGCGTTGTTCACCAGGATCACCACCGGGCCGAACTCGGCTTCGGCCTGCGCGAAGGCGGCGCGCACCGAGGCTTCGTCGGCAATGTCCGCGCTGACGGCCTGCACCTGACCCAGCCGGGCCAACTCGTCGGTCGCCGCCTCCAGCGCGCCACCATCGCGGCCCAGCAGCGTGACGCGGGCGCCGCGCTGCAGCAGCGACCGGGCGGCGGCCAGGCCGATGCCGCGGGCGCCGCCCGTCACCAGGGCGTGACGCCCGGCGAGTGGTAGCGGTTGTGCGTTCATTTGATATCCAGTTGCGCCATCGCGGCGGCGCGTTCGAAGTTGGTCTCAAGCTGGCGCTTGCCGGCGAAATACTGGCTAGGCCACGACACATCAACATAGCCCACGCGCGCCGCTTCGCGCAGCGTCCAGGAGGCGTCAGCCAAATGGGGACGTGCCAGCGCGCACAGGTCCGCACGGCCGGAGGCGATGATGCCGTTGGCGTGGTCGGCCTCGAAAATGGCGCCCACCGCAATCGTGGGGATGCCGGCTTCGTTGCGGACGCGATCGGCAAACGGCGTCTGGAACATGCGGCCGTACACCGGCTTTTCTTCCTTGCTGACCTGACCGGACGAGCAATCGATCATGTCGGCGCCCGCCGCCTTGAAGTGACGCGCGATCTCGACCGCATCGTCCGCGGTGATGCCGCCTTCCACCCAATCGCTGGCCGAGATCCGCACCGACATCGGCTTGTCCTCGGGCCACACCGCCCGCACCGCATGGAACACCTCCAGCGGGAAGCGCAGCCGGTTTTCCAGACTGCCGCCGTATTCATCCTCACGACGATTGGTCAGCGGCGAAATAAAGCTGGACAACAGATAGCCGTGCGCGCAGTGCAGCTCCAGCCAGTCGAAGCCCGCAGCCGCCGCGCGGCGCGCCGCCGCCACGAAGTTGTCGCGCACTTCGTCCATATCCGCGCGCGTCATGGCGCGCGGCGTCTGCGACACGCCTTCGATGTACGGCAGGGCCGATGCCGACACCAGCGGCCAATTGCCCTCTGCCAGCGGATGATCGATCTTCTGCCAGCCGAGCTGCGTCGACCCCTTGCGGCCAGCATGACCCAACTGCATGCCGATCCGCGCATCGCTGTTGCCGTGCACAAAGTTCACGATGCGGGCAAACGCCTGCTGCTGCTCGTCATTCCACAGCCCCGGGCACCCCGGCGTGATGCGGCCATCGGGCGACACGCAGGTCATTTCCACCATCACCAACCCGGCGCCACCCATGGCGCGCGCGCCCAGGTGAACCAGATGGAAATCTCCCGGCACGCCATCCGTGCACGAATACATCGCCATCGGCGACACCAGGATGCGATTCTTCAGCCGAACGCCGCGCACCTGATAAGGCGTCAGCATCGGAATCGCCGGACGCCGGCCCTCGGGCGTGGCCGCGCCGGCGCGTTCCGCGATCCAGCGCTCAAAGCCTTCCAGCCAGGCCGGATCGCGCAGGCGCAGGTTCTCGTGCGAAATGCGCTGCGAACGGGTCAGCAGCGAATACGCGAACTGCTCGGGCTCCAGGTCGGCGTAGCGCTCGACGTTCTCAAACCATTCGGTGGAGTTGCGCGCGGCGTTCTGAATCTTCAGCACCTCGACGCTGCGCACTTCCTCGTAATGATGCAGTCCGGCCTCGACGCTGCCTTCCGCGCCGCTCAGGCAACGCGCCAGCTCGATAGCGTCTTCCAGCGCCAGCTTCGTGCCCGACCCGATGGAAAAGTGCGCCGTGTGCGCGGCATCGCCCATCAGCACGACCGGCACGCGGCGCTCGCCACGGGCGGTGTCCAGCTTGTTCCAGTGGACCCACGTATTGCAGATGACGCGCGGGAAACGGATCCAGATCGCCGAACCACGCAGATGCGACGCATTGCTGATCAGCGGATTGCCGTCCAGCCAGGGCGCAAACAGCTTCTCGCAATAGGCGATGCCCTCTTCCTGGCTCATCTGCTCGATGCCCGCAGCCTGCCAGGTTTCCTCCGGCGTCTCGACGATAAACGTCGACATGCCGTCCTCGTATCGGTAAGCATGCGCCTGGAACCAGCCGTGCTCGGTCTGCACGAAGGCAAAGGTAAAGGCATCGAACACCTTCTTGGTGCCCAGCCACACGAAGCGGCAGCGGCGCTGGTCGATGTCGGGATGGAACGTATCGGCGTACCGGGTGCGAATCTGGCTGTTGATGCCGTCCGAGGCAATGACCAGATCGGCGTCGTACTCGCGGGCGATGGCCTGGTCGTCCTGGACGAAGCTCTCGAACACGAGCTTCACGCCCACGTCTTCGCAACGCGCCTGCAGGATGTTCAGAAGCTTCTTGCGCCCAATGCCGATGAAGCCGTGGCCGCTGCTGCGGATGCTGCGTCCCTTGAAATGGATGTCGATGTCATCCCAATGGTTGAACGCATCGCCAATGGTTTGCGCCGATACGGGATCGGCCTCACGCAAATTCTGCATGGTGGCGTCGGAGAAGACCACGCCCCAGCCAAAAGTGTCATACGGACGGTTGCGTTCGATGACGGTGACTTCGTTGGCGGGGTTCTGCAGTTTCATGAGCAGACCGAAATACAGGCCGGCGGGACCGCCGCCGATGCAGACTATCTTCATTGCCGTATACGCTCCAAGTACGCGACAGTCGCTCTGTGGTGCTGGAGCGGAAGCCGCAGATATTTAGGTCTGGATAGTTTAGGCTTGAAATATATATCGGAAGTGGTGGGTGTGCAAATGAGGGAAAGTATTTAGTAATGCTGGAGGGGGAGGGGAAATGGGGACGATTGGAGGTCGGTTGTAGAGGCGGGGTATAGGTGTGGGTGCAGAGGAGCGTACGGGGTGTCGTTGAGGCCGCTTTGACCGTTGGTTCTGGGTTGGCGGTTGCTGCGTTCTTCTCCCGCCCCTCGGCACGGGCGACAGGGGGCCGAGCGCCCACGATTGCGGTCCGGAGCCTCCGCTCCGGACTGCCCCGTCGTCATCTTCGTCCGCCTTCGGCTCCCTTCAGATTCCCTCGGGCGCATCGACGGCGCTCGGCCCCCTGTCGCCCGCACCGAGGAGCTGCGGTGTGCATGAATCGGGGCGCTGCTAGAGCAGTGGTCAGGGACGAGTCTTGCGGGGCCCGCCGAGTCGCGGCCGCGCGGGCGGCCACGATCGGCATACGCGTTGTGGGTCGTCGTGGAGGTAGACGCTTCCGCGCTTGCGGGGAGTGGGGTTCTAAAGCTCCAGCATCACCGTGGGGAGAGCCGTGATGGGCGGCGCGGCGACGGTTCGCCACAGCCTGCCGACCGGTTCGCGCCGCCCATCGGGCACGTGAGTTCAAGTGACGATGAATGGCGGCCGGAGTGCTTCATGGTGTCTGACACCCGATTTAGTCTAAGTCTTCGGAGGCCGCCCGCGCGGCCGAACGGAGACGGGCAACGCAAGATGCTTCTGGCCCGAAGTGCTCTGCGCAAAAATGCCAAGCACGCCGACCGCCCCCGCTGCCTGAAAACTCGAATTGCCAGAGTCCGGTGCGGTGGCGTCCCGGGGTGCGCGGGGCGTCGATAAGCCCGAGGGAATCTGAAGGGAGCCGAAGGCGGACGAAGATGACGACGGGGCAGTCCGGAGCGAAGGCTCCGGACCGCAATCGTGGCCCCGCGCGCCCCGGGACGCCACCGTGCCGGACGCCTCAAGAACTCAACCCGGCAAACGAAGCGAACCAATCACCCCCGAGCCCGCAACCACTCCTCAAGATCCCCCGCAGGCAACGGCGGCGAAAACAGAAACCCCTGCCCCGCCGCGCACCCTTGCTCGATCAGAAACCGCCGCTGCTCTTCGTTCTCAACGCCCTCAGCCACAACCGGCAGACTCAAGCTCTCCCCGATCCGAATCACAGCGCTAGTCAACGCCCGAGCCGCATCATCGCTCTCCAACCCTTGCACGAAACTGCGATCCAGCTTCAGTTCGTCAACGATCAGGCGCCGCAAATGCCCCAGGCTGGAATATCCAGTCCCGAAGTCATCCATCGACAGCCGTACGCCCAACCGATGCAGTTCAGCAATCGTGCGCAACGTCCCAGCCGTGGCATCGAGAACAACGCCCTCGGTAATCTCCAGCATCAAATCCGCAGGCGCCAAACCGAACTCAGCCAACGTCGCCGCAATCATCCGCGGCAGGTTCAGATTGTGGAAATTCGTCGCCGACAGGTTCACCGACACCGAAGGCACTCGCAGACCGTTATTGCGCCAGATCGCCAATTGCGAGCAGGCCTCGCGCAACGCCCAGTCGCCCAGATCTCCGATCAGACCGCACTCTTCCGCCAGCGGCACAAACCGCGCCGGCGAAATATCCCCCAGCGTCGGATGGCGCCAACGTGCAAGCGCCTCCACCCCGTACAGGCTGCCGTTCTTCAAGCCAACCTGCGGCTGATAGTGCAAACGCAACGCCTTCGCTTCCAACGCATCCCGCAGCGCCGCTTCCAGCGCCAACCGCTCCTGCGCCTGACGATTCATCTCGGCGCTGAAGAACGAAATGCGATTGCGGCCCGCCGTCTTCGCCTGGTACATCGCCATGTCCGCATGGCGCAACAGCGTATCCATATCCCGGCCGTTCTCCGGGAAGACGCTGATGCCGATGCTCACCGACGGATTCAGCGTAATGCCGCCCACCGAGAACGGCTGCGCCAGCGCCACCAGGATGTGTTCCGCCGCCGCGGTCAGGCGGCCATGTTCGAACTCCGGCATCAACATCACGAACTCGTCGCCGGAAAGCCGGCCCACGATATCCGTCGCCCGCGCCAACCGTCGCAGACGCTGCGCCACATCCCGCAGCAGCGCGTCCCCGATCGGGTGGCCCAGCGTATCGTTCACCTGCTTGAAGCGGTCCAGATCCAGGAACAACACCGCCACCCGCTTGCGCTCCGGCTCCGCCCGCGCGATCGCCTGTTCCGCCTGCGCCAGCAACAGATTGCGGTTCGGCAGTCCCGTCAGTTCGTCATAGAACGCCAATTGCCGGATGCGCGCGCGCGCTTCCTCGCGTTCCAGCGCCAGCGCGCACAGGTATACGCACACGTCCACCAGACGGTGATGGAAATCATCAGGCAGCCGGCGTTCCCGGAAATAGAAACCGAACGTCCCGATCACCCGGCCATCGCTCGACTTGATCGGCGACGACCAGCACGCCTTGTATTCTTCCGGCAGCGGCAGATGGCGGTAATCGTCCCACAGCGGGTCTGTTGCAATGTCCGGCACGATCACCGGACGGCCCAGAAACGCCGCCGTGCCGCAGGCGCCCACCTGCGGGCCGATCGGCACGCCTTCCAGCGCGTCCGAATAGCCCTGCGGCAGGCTCGGCGCCGCCAGCGGGCGCAACAGGCCCGCATCGTCCACGCGAACCACCGACGCCGCCACTTCCGGCGCCAGGCGCTCCACCTCGCGGCACACCATGTTCATGACCTCGACCACCGAGGCCTCGTTCACCATCGCCTGCAGCACCCGGCGCTGCAGCACCTCGTGCACCTTCGTCGGCGTAATGTCCGTCAGCACGTCCACGATATTGACCAGCGTCCCGCGCTCGTCGAACACCGAGTTGGCCATCACCGACACCCACAGCGGCTTGCCGCCGCGGTCATAGACCAGCACGTCCTTGTGGTAGCCCTCGCGACAGGCCACGCGGCGGTGCAGTTCCTCGCGCGTGCCGCCGTCCGCGCGGCCGCCGGAGAGCAGTTCGCCCAGATCCTGGTCCAGCGCATCGCTACGGGAAAAGCCGAGCATCCGCTGAAAGCCGTCGTTCACGTAGACGATGCGGCCATCGGAGCCCGACACCGCCACCGCGTTGCCCGTTTCGTTGATGCCCAGCATCAGCAGGCGGATTTCTTCCTGGCGCTCCGCGTCCGCGATCGACTTGCGCGAAATCACCGTCACGCGGCCCACCTCGCCCGCGTCGTTCAGCAGCGGCAGGTAGGTCGCTTCGATCCACAGCGAGCTGCCGTCCTTCTTGCGGTAGCGGCAGGTGCCCGAAAAGTGCTGGCCGCGGCGCAGCCGGTCCCAAACCTGTTCGCCGCTGCGCGTACCCTTGCCTTCGTCCATGCTGTCGCACAGCAGCTCGTGGCGCAGGGTCAGCGCCTCTTCGCGGGTGTAACCCACCGCGGCCAGGAAATTGGTATTGCCGTTCAACAAGGAGCCGGCTGCGTCGAAATCGAACAGCAGCAAGGCGCGGTCCATCGACGTCAGATAATTGCCCACATGCCACGCGGCGCCTTGGGGGTTCGACTGCGACCCGCCAAGATGAGAATCAAGCATAAGGGGCTCCAACCCGGATAACAGCTGTTCCGGTTTCATTCAGCGCCTCGGAAAACCAAGGGCGACGCGATCGCGTCCGTCCTGCTTGGCCAGATACAACGCCTGATCCGCCCGGCTGAGCGTCTCCGAAAACGTTTCGCCCAACTGGTGATACGCCATGCCGATACTGACCGTCAGCCGCAGGACTTCGTCGCCGGCCGGCATCGCCAGCCCCCGCACGTCGCTCACCAGGCGGTCCATGACCGCCTGCGCCGCGTCCGGGTCCGTATGGGGCAGCAGCACGAGGAATTCCTCGCCGCCCCAGCGGCCGCACAGATCGTATTCGCGCAGGCTTTCGCCCAGCACGCCGGCCAGTTCGACCAGCGCGCGGTCGCCCGTCTCGTGGCCGAAACGGTCGTTCACGGCCTTGAAGTGATCCACGTCCAGCATCGCGACGACAAAGCTGTCGCCGCTGCGCGCAGCGCGCTGGACTTCCTGCTTGATCATTTCCATCAGCGCGCGCCGGTTCAACAGGCCCGTCAGGGGGTCGCGGCTGGACGTTTCCTCGAGCGCGCGGTTCAGGTCGCGCATCATGTTCTGATAGTGATCCGAGATCCGCGCGATGCGGGTCAGGCGGCGCAGCTGGCGGTCGAACTGGTCGCACAGGCCCAGTTCACGTTCGTGCGCCATGCTTTGATAGGCGTCCGAAAGCTGCGTGACGCGCTGAATGCGCGCCATCTGTTCCTCGGTGTGCCGCCAGAGCGCTTCCAGCGCGTCGCGCAGCGGATGGCCGGCATGCGCCGGATCCGCCAGCAGCTCGGCGATACGCTGATCCAGTTCGGCGGCGCCCGGTTTCATTGGCGGCCAACCACCGAGAACGGGAACGTGCAGTCTTCCTTGAACTCTTCAGCCAGTTCGCCCACGCGCTCGTTGCGCATGTCGTAGAACCAGGTGACGCCGACCTCGCGGCCCTTGCGGTGCGCGGCTTCGAGCACATCGAAGATGTCCATGACGGACTTGATGCTGCTGGTGTTCAGGTACAGGAGTTCCAGCTCCAGCTTCAGCGGCGTGTCGCGATCCTGCAGGTACGTCTCGACCCATTCAATGACCGGGCCGAACAGCTCGAAGGAATTCTCGGGGTAGGAGTCGCCGCGCATCGCCAGCACGCCGGCGGCAGCGTCGGCGGTGATGGCGGGCGTGGACTGGGTCCCGGGAATGTTCAGGTCTTTCATCAAATACTCCGAAAATAATCCTGTTGAGCGCGCGTCCTCAGACCACTACGCTCAGGCTGAAGAAGGCCTTGCCCGGCTGTGCAGCGGGGGTCAGGCTGGCTTCCAGCGGCGCGCCGGCGCGGCGCGCGATGTCAATGAGGCCCAGGCCCGCGCCCGACGCGACGCCCTGCGTACGCGGCTTGTGCAGTTGGGCCTTGTATTCGGCTTTCAGGGCCGGCTTGTCCAGCGCGGCCAGTTCCTGGATGCGGGCGACCAGGCTGTGGCCGTCTTCCGCGCTGACCAGATTGCCCGCCGACACCACGTAGCGGCTTTCGTCGCGGCGGCCGATCACGACCGTGGCGGAGGCGTCCGCGTCGCCGTTCTGCGCGGCGTACTGGCGGATGTTCTGGATCATCTCGATGTAGACCGAGAACACGTCCATGGCTTCAGCGGGCCGGACGTGCTCGGCGTTCAGGTAGTTCTTCAGCGCATTGCCGATTTCCTCGATCAGGCTGCGCGAGATCGGCCCGTTGAAACACAGCAACGTGCGGTTCTGGTCGAATCGCGCGCCCAACGCGTAAAGATCGGAGGCATTCATGGAGGGTACCGCCTTGATAACGATTATTCGAAACGGAAAGACAGCAAGGTGATGTCGTCGCGCTGGGGCCGGCCACCTTGGTACTCGGCGAGCGCCTGGCTGAACGCGGCCGCCTGTTCGGTTAACGGCCGGCGCGCGTGTGTCTTGAGCATGTCCGCAAAGCGCGTATTGCCAAAGCCGAACCCGTGCTCGCCGCCCGCCTGATCCAGAAAACCGTCGGTCGCCAGGTAATACGTCCAGCCCGGCTCCATCTGCAACGCGTTGTTCTCGTAAACCCCCATACGCTTGTCGCCCAGCGCACGCCGGCCGCCGGGCACTTCATGCAGGTTTTCGCCGTCGCTTGCGTACAGGCTGATCTTCGCGCCTGCGTACAGCAGCCTGCCGGCTTGCCGGTCAATATATACCAGCCCCGCATCGGTATTGGTCGCCAAGGCCCGGGGCAGCTGCGCGTCGGCCAGCATGGCCCGGATTGCGTTGTCGGTACGCGTCAGAATGCCCGCGGGATCGCCCGGTCCGACCTCGGTGATCGCCAGATCGATCGCCGCACGCGCCAGCATCGTCATCAGCGCGCCGGGCACGCCGTGGCCCGCGCAGTCCATGATGCCCAGCAGGCAGTTGGCGCCGTCCTCGCGGAACACGTAGAAATCGCCGCCAACCACATCGCGCGGCTTCCACAGCACAAAATGGTGGGCGCCCAGCGACTGCGTCAGTTGGCGATCCGGCAGGATCGCGCGCTGGATCAGGCTGGCGTAGTCGATGGAGTCGCCGATCTTCTTGTGCGCCGCGGCCATGGCGCGGTTGGCGTCTTCCAGTTCCGAGGTGCGTTCGCGCACCTTGGTTTCCAGCTCGGCCGTGTGCTTGCGGACCTTGTCGGCCATCACGCCGAACGCGCGGCTCAGGTCGCCGATCTCGTCCTGGCCGCCCGGCGGCAGGCGCACGTCGTAGCTGCCGTCGGCGATTGCCCGCGCGGACTGCTGCAGGCGGCGCAAGGGGCGCAGCATCAGGCGCTCGATGGCGTAGCCGAAGCACAGCAGCATCGCGGCAAACAGCAGCACCAGGCCAATGGCCGCCGGCCACAGCCAGCCGGTGTCCAGCACCCGGGCCGCGCCCAGGTCGACCACCGTCAGGACGTGCCAGTGCAGCTCCGGCATGTACGCCACCGACACCAGCTGGCGCACCCCGTCCATCTTGACCCAGGCCGACTGCACCGACTGCGGATCCGCCTGCGCGGCATGCATGGCCGACAGCAGCTCGGCGCGGCCTTCGCCCTGATCCAGCAGGCTGAAGACCATGCCCTTGCCGCCCGCCCCGCCCGCGCCCGAGTTGTAGGCGATCAGCGCGGGGTTCATGTGCGCCTGGATCGCGCCTTCCTCGTCCACGATGATGGGCGTGACCCCGGGCTGGCCGCTGTTCACGAATTCCTTCAGGAACCCGCCCACGTCCAGACCAGCGCCCGTCAGGCCCATGACCGTCTCGCCGTCGCGGATCTGTACGTTGATCCAGACCTTGGTGGTCTTGAGCTTCAGGTCCGGATTAACGTTGATGTTGTAGCGGGCGGGCGACTTGATCGTGGCGTAGAACCAGCCGTCGTCGGCCGCGCTGGGGCTGAGCGTGTAGCGCGGCGTCTCGGACAGCGGCTTGTCGTCGTTGAAGTAGTAGTTGCCGGAACTGGCGCTGGCGATGAAATACGCGCCGCCCAGCAGATCGCGCCGGTAGCCGTCGGCCTCGCGGAAGAACAGCTCGCGCGCGGCGGGATCGTTTTCATTGCGGAGCCAGCGGCGCGTGACCTCGCTGTCGGCCAGGCGCTGCGACAGCGCCAGTTCGCGCGACACCGGCGCCAGGATGCGCTGGCGGTTCAGTTGCGTGAAGTTGTCGGAAAAGGCGCGGCCAAAGTGCTCGCGGACGCCGTCCAGCACCTGCCAGCCAATCAGCGCGGCCGGCGCCAAGGCGACCAGGCACGCCAACAGCAGCGCCATCAGTGATTTCCTGCGCAATCCCCATTTCGCCATGCAAAGTCTTCCTGACAACTTGATGCGATGCCACGCGCGAAAAAGGGGACGCAGATAGGACGCGCTGACCTTACGAGGCGCCGTACCCGTGCTTCGCCCCGCCTTTTGAGCCATGAGCCTGAACGCCGGCGCCCCGTGCGGGCAACCGGCGCGGCTAGTGTAGATGCCAGGGGGGTTTATTGATACAGGTGCAAACGTCTGGATGCGTTCGAGACACCTTAAGTTTCACCGCAGCAATATATATCGTGATTTATTGCGTTTTATATCAGCGGCTGTTACGCCTGGCAGGTTCGAATTGCAGCTTTATTACGACACGTTGTCAGACGCCCAGATAGCGTTCCCAGAGGCTGCGGTCGGCGTCCAGGGCCTGCGAGTCCCCGGTCCACACCACTTTGCCGCGTTCCAGGATGACATGGCGGTCGGCCAGGCTGAGTA
Organism: Achromobacter animicus; assembly: GCF_040775605.1. NCBI lineage: Bacteria > Pseudomonadati > Pseudomonadota > Betaproteobacteria > Burkholderiales > Alcaligenaceae > Achromobacter > Achromobacter animicus. The sequence goes on along the minus strand of NZ_JAYGJK010000001.1, from coordinate 611,227 downwards.
ACCTTTCGACATATTTGTCGATCACCAGGATCGTCTGCCCGGCCTGACGCAGACGCGCCAGGCAGTTCCAGATCTCTTCCCGGATTTTCGGCGCCAGCCCTTCGGTGGCTTCGTCCAGAATCAGCAGCCGGGGGTTGGTCACCAGCGCGCGGCCGATGGCCAGCATCTGCTGCTCACCGCCCGACAACTGGTTGCCCATGTTTCGGGCGCGTTCAGCCAGCCGGGGGAAGAGTTCAAAGACGCGATCGGGCGTCCACGGTTCGCCGATCTCCGGGTTGCGCCCGGCCACGAAGGCCGTCAGGTGTTCGCGCACCGTCAGATTGGGAAAGCACTGCCGCCCTTCCGGGACGATGGCGACGCCGGCCCGCGCGATGCGGTCCGGACTCCATCCGCTGATGTCCTGCCCCGCGAAATGGATCTTGCCGCCGCGCAGCGGCAACTGGCCGAACAGCGTGCGCAGCAGCGTCGTCTTGCCCATGCCATTGCGGCCCAGCAGCGTCACAACCTGCCCTGCGCCAATCTCCAGGTCCACGCCAAACAGCACCTGGCTGGCGCCGTAGCCGCTCTTGGCCGATTCGATGGTCAGCATCATGCGGTCTCCTCGTCGCCCAGGTAGGCCTGGCGCACTTCGGGGTTGGCGCGGATCTCGTCCGGCGTGCCCGAGGCAATCACCCGCCCGTACACCAGCACGGACAGGCGGTCGGCCAGACGGAACACCGCCTGCATGTCGTGTTCAACCAGCAGCATGGCGGCGCGTCCCCGCAAGGATTCGATCAGTTCGGTCAGGCGGACGGTCTCGTCGGGCCCCATGCCTGCCATGGGTTCGTCCAGCAGCAGCACCTTGGGCCGGGCGGCAAGCGCCAGCGCGAATTCCACCTTGCGCTGCTCGCCGTGCGGCAGCGTGCCCGCGGCGCGGTCGAGCAGGCTGGCGTCGATGGCGCATTCGCGGGCCAGCTCGCGCGCCTGTTCGTACAGCGCCGATTCTGCGGCGCGCGGCTTCCAGAAGCGGAAGCTGCTGCCGGCGTGGGCCTGCACGGCCAGCACCAAGTTATCCAGCACGCTGGACTGCTTGAAGATGTTGGTGATCTGGTAGGACCGCGACAGGCCCGCCGCCACGCGCTGGTGCGCGTTCATTGCGGTGACGTCGCGGCCGTCGACTTCCAGCGTGCCGGCGTCGGCGGAGAGCGTGCCCGACAGCAGGTGGATCAGCGTGGACTTGCCCGCGCCGTTGGGGCCGATCAGGGCGTGGATCTCGCCCGGCGCCAGCGACAGCGATACGTTGTCGGTGGCCACCAGCGCGCCAAAGCGCCGGACCAGACCGCGCGCCTGCAGGGCGTGCGTCATCGGGGCGTGTGTCCCCGCGGGTTGTGTCCCCAAGCGGTGCGTCCCCGCGGGTTGCGTCCTATTCGCGGCTGCGCCAGTCGTGGCATTCATCGGATTGCTCATGAGCCCACCTTGCCGGATTGCGGCGCAGCGCGCCCGCTGAACAGCGGCCCGAACAGGCCGACCAGGCCGCGCGGCGCGCCAAACACCACGCAGAGCAGCAGCACGCCCAAAGGCAGGTGCCAGTATTCGGTCCACAGGCGCAGCACTTCTTCCAGCGTCAGCATCACGACCGCACCGGCCACGCCGCCATAGCGCAGGCCGATGCCGCCCACCAGCACCATGATCAGCAGGTTGGCCGACTGGGTCCAATGCATCAGGCTGGGCGAAATGAAGAGGTTGTGGTTGGCCAGCAGCGCGCCGGCCAGCCCCGCCGCCGCGCCGCTCAGCGTGAACGCCATCAGCTTGATGCGGTACACGGGATAGCCCATGGACTCCATGCGCGATTCGTTCTCGCGGATGCCCTGCAGCGCCATGCCGAAGCGCGAGGCGACGACGTGACCGAAGGCCCACATCAGCAGCGCGAACAGCGCCAGCACCAGGTAATAGAAGCTGACATCGTGGGCAAGGTCGATGCCCGGCAGCGTGGAATATCCCGGCAGGTTCAGGCCATCCTCACCGCCGTACTGGCGCAGCGAGATGAAGATGTAGAACAGCATCTGCGCGAACGCCAGCGTGATCATGATGAAGTACACGCCTCGTGTGCGCAGCGAGATCGCGCCCGTGATGCAGGCCAGCACGCCCGCCAGCAGCATGGCCACCGGCCAGGACACCAGCGCGGACGTGACGCCCGACATGGACAGGATGCCCACCGCATAGGCGCCCGCGCCGAAGAACGCGGCGTGACCCAAGGCCACCATGCCGCCATACCCCAGGATGAGGTTCAGGCTGGTGGCCGCCAGCGCGTAGATCAGCACGCGCCGCACGAAGGAAATGTAGAAGTCCAGGCCCAGCATGGGCGCGACCAGCGGGAACACCGCCAGCGCGGCCAGCAGGACCACGGTCCAGATCTTGGTTTTCATGGTCAGCCCCGCGCCGGAAAGAGGCCAGAGGGCCGGAACACCAGCACTGCCGCCATCAACACGTAGATGGCGATGGCCGCGAGCGTCGGACCGACGCTGGAGGCCACGGCCGGCGAAAACACCTGGCGCAGCAGCATCGGCAGGAACGCCCGGCCGGCGGTGTCGACCATGCCGACCAGCAGCGCGCCCACGAAGGCGCCCCGGATCGAGCCGATGCCGCCGATGACGATGCACACCAGCACCAGGATCAGGATTTCTTCGCCCATGCCCACCTGCACCGAGGTGATCGGCCCCAGCAGCGCACCCGCCACCGCGGCCAGCATGCCGCCCAGCACGAACACGCCCAGGAACAGCAGCGGCACGCGCACGCCCATCAGCGTGGCCATCTGGCGGTTCGACGCCCCGGCCCGCACCAGCACGCCGGCACGGGTCCGCGTCACGAACCAGTACAGGCCCGCGGCCGCGGCCACGCCGAAGACGATGATCATCAGGCGGTAGGCGGGATACATCAGGTCGGGCAACAGGCGCACGGGACCGGACAGCATCGCGGGCATGTTCAGCATGACCGGCGCCGGACCCCAGATCATCTTGACCAGGTCATTGGCGATAAGGATGACAGCGTAGGTGCCCAGCACCTGGGCCAGATGGTCACGCAGCGCCAGGCGGCGGATGAGCGAGAGCTCCAGCACGATGCCGACGATGCCCGTGGCAACCGCCGCCACAAGAACCGCGGCGGTGAACGAGCCGGTGCGTTGCATGGTTTCGGCGGCGACATAGGCGCCAGCCATATAGAGCGAGCCGTGAGCCAGATTCATGATGTCCATGATCCCGAACACCAGGGTCAGCCCGGCCGCAATCAGAAACAACATCAACCCAAACTGCAGACCGTTCAGCAATTGCTCGACGATCAGCGTAAACGTCATGAAAACTTCCCCCTTGCCGCGCGCCGCCGATGGGCCCCCGCGATCAATTCACCAAAGCTATCCCACCTGCATCAGCGACGCATCCCCGCGCCCAAGCCGCCGCCCCCAAGCGGGGTCGCGCGGATCCGGCTTCGCCGGTCCGCTGCGACGCCCCCTGGGGGGAAGCGCGCAGCGCTTCGGGGGGATCAGAGCTTGCAGTCGCCTACGTACACGTCCTGGTACTTGTCGAAGACCTTGCCCACCAGCTTGTTGGTGATGCGGCCGCTGCCGTCTTTCTCGACGACGCGCAGGTAGTAGGCCTGGATCGGGTAGTGGTTCTTGCCGTAGGTGAAGCTGCCGCGCACCGAGGGGTAGTCGGCCTTTTCCAGCGCCTTCACGATGGCATCACGGTCGGTGGCCTTGCCGCCGGCCTGCTTGACGGCGGCGTCCATGGCCATGATCACGTCATACGCCTGGGCGGCGTACACCGACGGGTAACGGCCGTTGTATTCCTTGCGGAAGGCCTCGACGAAGGCCTTGTTCTGCGGCACGTCCAGGTCATGCGCCCATTGCGCCGTGTTGTACATGCCCAGCATGGGGTCGCCCACGGCCTGGATCACGTCCTCGTCGGCCGAGAAGCCCGGGCCGATCAGCTTGACGTTCTGCGACAGGCCGGCGGACACGAACTGCTTGACGAAGTTGATGCCCATGCCGCCCGGCAGGAAGATGTAGACGGCGTCCGGCTTGGCGGCGCGGATCTGCGCGATCTCTGCGGCGTAGTCGATCTGGCCGAGCTTGGTGTAGACCTCGTCGCCCGGGGCGGTCTTGTAGCCGCGCTTGAAGCCGGTCAGCGCATCCTTGCCGGCCGGGTAGTCCGGGGCCATGATGAACATCTTCTTGAAGCCGCGGTCGGCCGCGACCTTGCCGGCCGCTTCGTGGAAGGCATCGTTCTGGTACGACGTGCCGAACCAATAGTTGTTGCACTGGGCGCCGGCGAACTGGCTGGGACCGGGGTTGTTGGACAGGTAGGGCACCTTCGCGGCGAACAGCGCGGGGCCGACGGCCAGCGCCACGTTCGAGCCGATGGGCCCCGTGAAGAAGTCGACCTTTTCGCGCTGGATGTAGCGCGTGACGAGCTGGCGGGCCTGGTCCGGATTGCCGCCCATGTCGGTTTGCAGGAATTCCGCGGGCTGGCCGCCCAGCTTGCTGCCCAGTTGCTTGATGGCCAGGTTGAAGCCGTCGCGGGCTTCGGCGCCCAGCGCCGAGAACGGGCCCGAGATGTCGTTGGCGATGCCGACCTTGACGGTGTCGGCCTGTGCCAGGGCCGGAATCAGGGCGGCGGCAGCCAGGAAGGAAGTGATCAAACGCATGGTGGTGTGCTCCGTGCGCGAGCCCGCGCAGAGGGTGTTCTTTTTGAAAGTGCGATGCGAAAGACTTCTATGCCCGGCCCGCTGGCGCGATGGTCGCCGCCGTCAGGCCGGTGCCTGCAGAACGTATGCTCTGCAACGCCCCAATCCCCTTATGCAGCACAGGGAAAACTGGCGTGGTTCATAGTTTAGGTTTAAAGTAATCGGCAAAACAAGTCTAGGGTTTTTACCACCTGCCGCCATGGTCACCCTCTACCGCAACTACGATCGCGCCGAACTGGACGTCCAGTACAACGCTCGCGCGACAGTACCCGACATCCAACCGATACTCAAGAAATACGCCGAGGACAGCGCCACGGCGCGCAGCACGCTGGAATGCGCGCTGGACGTGCCTTTTGGCGATCATCCGGATGAACTGCTGGACATATTTCCAGCCGCGGCCGGCAAGTCCGGCGCGCCCGTCTTCGTGTTCATCCACGGCGGCTACTGGCGACTCTTGTCCAAAAACGAATCCAGCAACATGGCGCCCGCGTTCACGCAGGCGGGCGCGGTGGTGGTGTCGGTGAATTATTCGCTGGCCCCCGCCGTCACGCTGGACCGTATCGTGGACCAGAACCGGCGCGCGCTGGCCTGGATTCACCACCACATCGCCGAGTACGGCGGCGACCCGTCGCGCATCCACATCTGCGGCAGCTCGGCGGGCGGTCATCTGGTCGGCGCCCTGCTCGCCGGCGGCTGGCATGCCAGCTACGACGTGCCGCCCGGCGTCGTCAGGGGCGCCGCGCCCCTGTCGGGCCTGTTCGACCTGCGCCCGCTGGTGCACACCCACATCAACGAATGGATGCGCATGAGCGAAGCCGATGCCATCCGCAACAGCCCCGCCCTGCATTTGCCGCAGGCGGGCTGCCCGCTGGTGGTCAGCTACGGAGAATCCGAAACCGACGAATTCAAGCGCCAGAGCGATGATTATCTGGCCGCATGGCGGGCGCGCGGTTTTCCCGGTAGGTATGTACCAATGCCAGGCACCAATCATTTTGATATTGTCCTGACGCTCAACGATCCGAACAGCCCGCTGACCCAAGCCATCTTCGAACAGATGGGTCTGGCGCCCTCTTCACCCCCGCATTCCCGGTAATCTTCCGAGCCATGACCGATACCCCCGACCTGGAATCCCGCGCCGCGCCCGACGACCATCACGCGCTGCGCCTGTGGCTGCGCATGCTGACCTGCGCCAACCTCATCGAAGGCGAGATCCGCAGCCGCCTGCGCAACGACTTCGACACCACCCTGCCGCGTTTCGACCTGATGGCGCAGTTGCAGCGCGCCCCCAAGGGCATGAAGATGGGCGAGCTGTCGCGCCACATGATGGTCACCAACGGCAATATCACCGGGATCACCGACCAGCTCGAAAAAGAAGGCCTGGTGGTGCGGACCAAGGTCGAGTCCGACCGCCGCAGCTCGCTCATCAAGCTGACGCCGCAAGGCAAGAAGAGCTTTGCGCGCATGGCCCGCGCCCACGAGAACTGGGTCAAATCCATGTTTGCCGAACTGCCAGAGGCCAGCCGCAACGCCCTGTTCCAGGCGCTGGGCGAACTGAAGCTGCAGGTGGTGGCCACGCGCTCGGCGGCGGCCCGCGACTGAGGGCGGACCAGGACTTTTTCGCGACGGTCCGGCCTGCCGGATTGGCGCATAATTGCCGCCATGATTCCGGTTTCTCTTCCTGGCGGTAATTTCTATGTGCTGATGGCGGCTTCGCTCGCCTGCCTCGCCACGCTGTTCACCTGGCTGGCTGCACTGGCCACCTCTCCCGGCGCGCGAGACTGGCTGTCCGGCCACCGGCGCGCCGGCACCGTCCTGATGGCCGTGCTGGCCGTCATCGGCGCCATCTTCCCGTATCAGCAGTTCAGCCAGTGGTTCTCGGTCCAGCGCGAAGCGCAGGCCGACGACGCGCGCAAGACGGTGCTGTCACAACCCACGCAACTGGCCGGCGTCCAGATGCCCACCGGCACCACGCTTCGGCTTGCCACGCCCGGTGAACTGGCATCGTTCGACCGGGCCGTCTTTCCCGAATCCCACCCGGCAGACATTAACGGCGTCGCCGCGACGCGCCTGTTCCGTTACCCCGCCACGCCCAAGCAGCCCGAAACCCTGTCCGCCGAGATCGCGCGGGACCAGGCGCTGGAAGGCTGGCTCTGCGCGCACGGCCATCGCATTGAATTTGTGGTGCAAGGCGGGCATCCGCAGTTTTCCAGCTGCCACCTTGCCATCGGCAATACGCTGGACCAGCAACCGGTGCCCGCGGGCGCCTGGTTGAAGGTCGACCCCGCCGCCCGCGGCACGCCGCTGGACAAGACCGGCACGGCGCCCCGCTGGCTGCTGCGCACCGAAGGCAGCGACGCCCTGACCGTCGCCGGGATTCCCTTGCTGAAGGTCGACCTGCAACTGGACGCGCAGCGCCGGATGCTGGGCTTCGAGGGTCTGGCGGCGCGCGACACCGTCCTGGGCGAAATGACCTACCCGCCGGGCACGCGCGTACTGGCCGCCAACCCGCGCCTGCAGGGCGCGCAGCCTGGCGATCTGCTGTTCTCGCCGTCCCGCGGGCGCTCGGCGCGCCGGGCCGGCGGCGAAGACGTCCCCGCCGGCAAGTCGGTGCTGCAGGCGCCCGACGGCACGGTGCGCAGCGTGCTGAGCAACCGCGAAGCCGGCGTGCTGGACGTGGCCGCCATGCGCATGGCTCCCTGAGGCCGGCGCCTGGGGCCGCCTCCCCTCGGGTTGCCGAGGGGACCGGCCACCCCCGCCGGATCCGGTGGGATAATACGAACCTTTCCCGCGCGCCGCCGTGCCTGGCGGCGGTTCCGTCCCGCTCACACCAAGAGACGAAGTCATGGCCGTTAATCTGCAGATCCCCTCCGAGTCCGAAATTTTTCCTGTTGCCGGCGTAGAAATCGGCGTCACCGAGGCCGGCATCCGCAAGGCCAACCGGCGCGACCTGACGGTGTTCCGCCTGGCCGAAGGCACCAGCGTGGCGGGCGTCTTCACGCGTAACCGCTTCTGCGCCGCCCCAGTGCAGGTCTGCCAGGCCCACCTGGCCGCCGGCGGCCCGATCAGCGCGCTGGTCATCAACACGGGCAACGCCAACGCCGGCACCGGCGAAGAAGGCCTGAAGAAAGCCAAGGACACGTGCGACGCCCTGGGCAAGCTGCTGGGCGTGCCCGCCGCGCAGATCCTGCCGTTCTCCACCGGCGTCATCCTGGAACCCCTGCCGCTGGACCGCCTGGTCGCCGGCCTGCCCGCCGCCATCGCCGACCTGGCCGCCGACCACTGGTCCAGCGCCGCCCACGGCATCATGACCACCGACACGCTGCCCAAGATTTCGTCCGCCAAGGTGCAGATCGATGGCAAGACGGTCACCTTCACCGGCATCAGCAAGGGCGCGGGCATGATCCGTCCCAACATGGCCACCATGCTCAGCTTCCTGGCCACCGATGCCGGCATTGCCCAGCCGCTCCTGCGCAAGCTGGCCGTGGAAATCGCCGATGCCTCGTTCAACCGCATCACGGTCGACGGCGACACCTCCACCAATGACTCCTTCATCATCGCCGCCACCGGCAAGTCGGGCGTCAACGTCAACAGCGAATCCGACGCCGCCTACGCCGCCGTGCGCGAGGCCCTGACCGCCGCCGCGCTGGAACTGGCCACCAAGATCGTGCGCGACGCCGAAGGCGCCACCAAGTTCATGACGATCCGCGTCGAAGAAGCCGGCAGCACCGAGGAAGCCCTGAAGGTCGCGTATGCCGTGGCGCACTCGCCGCTGGTCAAGACCGCGTTCTTCGCATCCGACCCCAACCTGGGCCGCATCCTGGCCGCGGTCGGCTACGCCGGCATCGACGACCTGGACGTGTCCAACATCCGCCTGTGGCTGGACGACGTGCTGGTTGCCAAGAACGGCGGCCGCAACCCCGACTACCAGGAAGCCGACGGCCAGCGCGTGATGAAGCAGGCCGAGATCTCGGTGCGCATCGCGCTGGGCCGCGGCCAGGTCAGCGACACGGTCTACACCTGCGACTTCTCGCACGAGTACGTGTCGATCAACGCCGACTACCGTTCCTGATCGACCATGACGGCTACCGAGTTCACCACGCTGATCCAGCGCGCCGAACGCGTGCTGGCGCAGCTGGAGGCCTTCCTGCCTCCCGCCCCGCCCGATATCGACTGGACCGCCCACGCGTTCCGCTGGCGCAAGCGCGGCGCGCGCGGCTGGCTGGACGCCGTGCGCCACGTGGCGCGCATCGACATGCAGGACCTGCAGCACATCGAGCGCCAGAAGGCCACCATCGACCGCAACACGCTGCAGTTCCTTGAAAAGAAGCCCGCCAACAACGTGCTCATGACCGGCGCCCGCGGCACCGGCAAAAGCTCGCTGGTCAAAGCCATGCTGGCGGCCTACGGCGACCGTGGCCTGCGCCTCATCGAAGTCGACAAGTCCGACCTCGGCGACCTGGCCGACATCGTCGAACTGGTGGCGGCGCGGCCCGAACGCTTCATCGTGTTCTGCGACGACCTGTCCTTTGAAGAAGGCGAGGCCGGCTACAAGGCGCTCAAATCGGTGCTGGACGGATCGGTGTCGGCCTCGGGCGACAACGTCCTCATCTACGCCACGTCCAACCGGCGCCATCTGATGCCGGAATACATGAGCGAAAACCTGCAGGCGAAGCACCAGCCCGACGGCGAAATCCACCCCGGCGAAACCGTCGAGGAAAAGATCTCGCTGTCCGAGCGCTTCGGTCTGTGGCTGTCGTTCTACCCGTTCAAGCAGGACGACTACCTGGACATCGTGTATCACTGGCTGCGCGAGCTGGGCTGCCCTGAGCAGCACATCGAACCCTCGCGCACCGAGGCGCTGCAATGGACCATCGAGCGCGGCTCGCGTTCGGGCCGCGTGGCCTATCAGTTCGCACGTGACTGGGCGGCCCGCCATGTCTGAAAAGATCGTCGACGTCGCCGCCGGCCTGATCCTGCGCCCGGACGGCAAGCTTCTGCTGGGCCAGCGGCCCGAAGGCAAGCCGTGGTCCGGCTGGTGGGAACTGCCGGGCGGCAAGCTCGAACCCGGCGAGACCGTGCTGCAGGCGCTGGCCCGCGAACTTCAAGAAGAAATCGGCATCCGCGTCACGCAGTCGCGCCCGTGGGTCACGTACGTGCATGCGTACCCGCACACCACGGTGCGCCTGGCCTTCTGCCACGTCACCGGCTGGGAAGGCGAGCCCCAAAGCCTGGAAAATCAGCGGCTCGAATGGGTGGATCCGGCCAATGCGGCCTCGGTGGGCGACCTGCTGCCCGCCACCCTGCCCCCGCTGCGCTGGCTGCAATTGCCCACCACCTACGGCATCAGCGCCATTGGCTCGCGCGCGGGCATCGCGCCGTTCCTCGGCCGCCTGGACGCCGCGCTGGCGCGCGGCGTGAAGCTGGTGCAGTTCCGTGAACCGCAATGGCCGGACGGCGTGGGCGCCAGTTCGCTGCACGAAGTGCTGCAACAGGTCATCAAGCGCTGCCGCGCCGCCGGCGCGCGCGTGCTGGTCAACAGCATCCATCCCGTTGCATGGTGGAAAGAAGCCGACGGCGTGCACCTGCGCACGGCAGACGCGCTGCGCCTGACCGCCCGTCCGGAATTGCCCCGCAATGCGCTGGTCGGCGTCTCCGCGCATGACAACGCCCAGGTCGTCCACGCCCGCGAACTGGGCGCAGACTTCGCCGTGCTGGGCCCCGTGCTGGAAACGCCCAGCCATCCCGGCGCACCGACGCTGGGCTGGGAAGGGTTTGTGGAAGGCAACCGGGATGCCGGCATACCGGTGTTCGCGCTGGGCGGTCAATCCACCCAGACCGTCTCGCAAGCCTTGCGCCACGGCGCGCACGGCATCGCCGGGATCCGCGGCGTGCTCTGACGCGCATCGCACTTCGCCTGGCCGTCCGACGGCCCATGCCCCGCATGGGCCGTTTTGTTTTTGACTCGCGCGGGAAAGCGCGCATAGACCAAACCCCCGCGCCGATGCACCCTACATGCCGAGACCGGCCGCCATCACGCGGACGGGGTTGCATGCGCCTGGCAGACAGACGCATGGCATCGCATCGAGGGAATCCATGTCTGACATCGCATTTGCCACCCTGGCCGATCTGGCGGATGGCCTGGCGCAGGGCCGCTACAGCTCGGTGGAATTGACGCGCCACTTCCTGGACCGCATCGACCGGGCAAATCCCACGCTGGGCGCTTTCATAAGCGTGGACAACGCGGGTGCACTGCGGCTGGCCGAAGCCGCCGACGCGCGGCGGCGCGCGGGCTACGGGCTGCTCAGCCCGCTGGACGGCGTGCCGGTGGCGGTCAAGGATTTGTGCGACATCCAGGGCCACATCACCACGGCGGGGTCCGAGGCCTGGCGCGAACGCCGCAGCGGCGTCACCGCCACCGCAGTCACGCGGCTGCTGGACGCGGGGATGGTGATGCTGGGCAAGACCCATATGGTGGAATTCGCCTTCGGCGGCTGGGGCACGAATCCCGTCATGGGCACGCCGCGCAACCCCTGGGACCTGGAGCGTGCGCGCGTGCCCGGCGGCTCATCCAGCGGATCCGGCGTCGCCGTGGCGGCCGGCCTGACGCCTGCCGCCCTGGGATCGGACACCGGTGGTTCGGTCCGGATTCCGGCCGCCCTGAACGGCATCACGGGCCTGAAGACCACGCGCGGTCTCATCAGCCTGCACGGCGCGGTGGCGTTGTCGACCACGCTGGACACCTTGGGCCCGCTGACCCGCGACGCCCGCGACGCGATGCTGCTGACCGCACTGATGGCCGGCCACGATACCCAGGACCCGTTGACGTTCGGCATCCCCGCGTTCGACTACCGGGAGCCGGCCGGCGGCGCGCAGCCGCTGCGCGGCGTACGCATCGCGTTGATGCCGACGGCACAGCATCCCATCGCCGTGGACGCCGACGCGCTGTCGGCGCTGGACGACGCGCGCCGCGTGCTGGCCGCGCTGGGTGCGGATGTGGCCGAGACGCCCCTGCCCTTCGACTTTCGCGAGATGATGCAGCGCAACGGCCAGATCATCTCGGCCGAAGCCTACGCGCTGCATCGCGGCTACATCGAGGACCCTGCCAAGCCCATCGGCCAGTATGTCCGCGCGCGCGTGCTGTCGGGCAAGGGGATCTCGGCCGCCGACTACATCGCGGCATTGCAGGCGCACGCGCAGGCGCGCCGCGACTGGCTGGACTGGATGCAAGAATTCGACGCCGTGCTCACGCCAGCCGCCCCGTTCGGCGCGCGTCCGCTGACCGAGGTGGACGAAGCGGCCACCCCGCTCGCGGCGTTCACCCGCCCGGGCAATTACATGAACGCAGCCGGGTTGGCGCTGCCCGCGGGCTTCACCAGCGATGGCTTGCCGCTAGGCGTGCAGTTGCTGGGCAAGCCCAACGCGGAAGGCGTGCTGGGCAAGATCGGCATCGCATTCCAGGCGGTCACCGAATGGCACCGCCAGCGGCCGGATCTGAAGGCGGTTGGCTTGTAAGGCCACCGCCTGGCGCAGGGGCGCCGTCCCCGCGCGAGGTTACTGCGCCGGCGTTTGCGCGGCAGGTGTTTGCGCGGCGGACGTCTGCGTCACGGCCGGCCCGGCGCCGTCAGCACGCGCCGTCTCGACCGGCAGTCCTTCCCAACCGCCACCCAGCGCAACGATCAGATTGACGCTGGCCACCAGCCGGTTGCCCAGCAGGCTCAGCGCATTGCGCTCGCTGCTGAGCGCCGTGGCGTCCACCACGGCCACGCTCAGGTAGTCGACCAAGCCCGCCTTGTACTGGTTCTGGATCAGGCGCAGCGATTCGCGCGCCGATTCCAGCGCGCGGCGCTGCACGATCTGCTCCTGCTCCATCACGCGCAGCTGGATCAGGTAGTCCTCGACCTCGCGCAGACCGGTCAACGCCGCCTGGCGATAAGCCGCGGCCTGCGAGTCGTACGATGCGCGGGCCTGCTCGACCTGGGCCTCGCGCGCACCGCCGTCGAAGATCGTCAACGCCAGGGCCGGCCCCAGCGACCAGAAACGGGCGGGCGCCGTCAGCAGTTCCGCGAATTCGCCATTGCGAAAACCGCCGTCGGCCGACAGCGTCAGGCTGGGGAACCACGCGGCCTGCGCCACGCCGATCTGCGCGTTGGCGGCTGCGGCGCGGCGTTCGGCGGCGGCCACGTCGGGACGGCGCTCGAGCAGCTCGGAGGGCAGGCCCACCGGAATCTGCGGCAGCCGCAACGTGAACACCGCGGGCGGCAGGCTGAACTGCGAAGGCGCCTGGCCCATCAGCACCGCGATCGCGTGCTCGTACTGACCGCGCTGCCAATCCAGGTCGATGGACTGCGCGCGGGTGCTTTCAAGCTGCGTGCGCGCGACGGCCACGTCGGCCTGTCCCGCGACGCCGACCTCATAGCGGTTCTGCGTGAGCTGCAATGACTTTTCGTACGCGGCCACGGTGGCGTCGAGCAGGCGCTTCTGTTCGTCCAGCACGCGCAGTTGCAGATAGGTTTGCACCAGCGCGGCCTGCGCGCTCAGGCGGGTCGCGCCCAGGTCGGCCAGGCTGGCGGCGGCGCTGGCTTCAGAGGACTCGACGCTGCGGCGCACCCGGCCCCAGACGTCCAGTTCCCAGCTGACGCTGCCCGTCAGCGAATACTGGTTGGACACGTTGCTGCCGGAACCCGTCGAGGAACCGCTCTGCCCGCCGTTGCCGCCTCGGGTCATGCCCGCCCCCGCGCCCACAGTGGGGTAGAAGCCCGAACGCGCGCCGCGCACCAGACCGAGCGCCTGGCGATAATTCGCCTCGGCCTGCGCGATGGTCTGGTTGGACGTGTTCAGCCGGTCCACCAAGCCATTCAGCGTGGGGTCGTCATAGACCTTCCACCACGCGCCGCGGTCGGCGTCGTCGCGCGGCTGGGCCGGCTTCCAGCCGGGCACCTCGACCTGGCCTTCCTTGTAGGCCGCACCCACGTCCAGCGCCGGGCGCTGATAGTCGGGCCCGACCGCGCAGGCGCCCAGCAGCGCGCAAAGCGCGAGCGTGGCCGCGGCGCGGGCAAGAGTGGCGGAGGAATACGGCTTGGTACGGATCATGTGTGTTCTATGGAAGCGGAATTCCCGCCCCGCGAAGCGCGCCGGCGCGCGGCCCACAGGCGGAAGCGGTCCAGATAAAGATAGACCACGGGCGTGGTGTACAGCGTGAGGATCTGGCTCAGCACCAGGCCGCCCACGATGGTAATGCCAAGCGGCTGGCGCATCTCGACGCCGGCGCCGGTGGCCAACACCAGCGGCAGCGCGCCGAAGATGGCCGCCATCGTCGTCATCATGATCGGGCGGAACCGCGTGAGGCACGCCTGGAAGATGGCGTCTCGCGGCGTCATGCCGTGGTGGCGTTGGGCGTCCAGCGCAAAATCCACCATCATGATCGCGTTCTTCTTGACGATGCCGATCAAGAGGAACACCCCGATCAGCGCAATCAGCGTGAAGTCGTATCGCACCAGCAGCAACGCAAGCAGCGCGCCCAGCCCCGCCGACGGCAGCGTGGACAGGATGGTGAGCGGGTGGATGAAGCTTTCGTACAGAATGCCCAGCACGATGTACATGGTGACCAGCGCGGCCAGGATCAGCCAGGGTTGCTGCGCCAGCGTCTGCTGCAACGCGGCGGCGGTGCCCTGAAAGCCCGCCTGGATCTGGTCAGATGGCAAGCCCAGGCGCGCCACGGCATTGTCGATCGCGGTGGTCGCCTGCCCCAGCGACACGCCGGGCGCCAGGCTGAACGAGATGGTGTCGGCCACGAACAGGCCCTGGTGACTCACGCTGAGCGGCGCGTTCGCGTTTTCAAGCTTGGTGAACGCCGACAGCGGCACGCGGGCGCCGTCCGCGGTGATGACCTCGACCTGGCGCAGCGATTCGATGTCCTGCGCGAACTTCGGGTCCACGCCCAGCACCACGTGATACTGGTTGAGCGGCCCGTACATGACCGACACCTGGCGCTGGCTGAACGAGTTGTTCAGCACCGTGGAAATGGTGGCCATACTGATGCCCAACCGCGTCGCGGCTTCGCGGTCGATGACCAGGTTGATCTCGCGGCCGCGGTCCTCGACGTCGGCGTCCACATCGGTGATCTCCGGAATCTTGGCCATCGCCTGCTGCACCTTGGGCATCCAGGTGCGCAGCAGTTGCAGATCGCCCGACATCAGCGTGTAGTCGTACGAACCCTGGCTTTGGCGGCCACCAATGCGGATGTCCTGCTGCGACACGAGAAACAGGCGCGCGCCGGGCATGTTCTGCAGCTTGGCGCGCAGGCGATTGATGACGACGTCGGCCGAAACCTTGCGCTCACCCAGCGGCTTGAGCTGGATCTGCATGAAGCTGCTGTTGCTGCCGCCGCGCCCGCCCGCGTATCCGGTCATGCTTTGCACGGCCGGATCGTCCAGCACCACCTTGCGCAGCGCTTCAAGCTTGGGCAGCGTGGCCTGGAACGATGTGCCCTGGTCGACACGGAAAAAGCCCAGCAGCTGACCCGTGTCCTGCTGCGGGAAAAAGCCCTTGGGCACCACGGTGTACAGATAGACGTTCAGGCCCACGGCGATCGCCAGCGTCAGCATCATCAGGCGGCCGTGCGCCAGCGCCCAGCCCAGCGAGCGGCGATAGCCGTCCTGCATGGACTGAAAGCCGCGCTCGGTCCAGCGCGCCAGCCGGCCCGGCGGCTTGGGATCCTTGGGTTCGGGCCGCAGCAGGCGCGCGCACATCATGGGCGTGAGCGTCAACGACACCACCAGCGACACCAGGATGGCGGCGGACAAGGTGACGGCAAACTCGCGGAACAGACGCCCCACCACCCCGCCCATCAGCAGGATGGGAATGAACACCGCCACCAGCGACAGGCTCATCGACAGCACCGTGAAACCGACCTCGCGCGAGCCGCGCAAGGCGGCGCGCATCGGCGACATCCCGTTCTCGACGTGGCGCATGATGTTTTCAAGCACCACGATCGCGTCGTCCACCACGAACCCCGTGGCGACGATCAGCGCCATCAGCGAGATCGTGTTCAGCGTGTAGCCGCACAGGTACATGATGCAGAACGTGCCGATCAGCGACACCGGCACCGCGACGCTGGGAATGATGGCCGCGCGCCAGCGCCGCAGGAACAGCAGCACCACCAGCACCACCAGCCCGACGGCGATGATGAGCGTCAGCTCGGCCTCGTGCAGCGACGCGCGGATGCTGGGTGTGCGGTCCTGCGCGACCGTCATGTTGACGTCGGCGGGCATCAGCGCCTGCAGCACGGGCAACTGCGCGCGCACGGCGTCCACGGCTTCGATGATGTTGGCGTCGGCCTGCCGCCGCACGACCATCAGAATGGCGTTGCGGTCGTTGAAGAAGCCGGTCTGATACAGGTCTTCGACCGAGTCTTCCACCTTGGCCACATCGGACACGCGCACCGGCCGGCCGTCGCGCCAGGCGACGATCAGCGGCCGGTACTCCTCGGCACGGCTGAGCTGGTCGCTGACCATGATCTGCCAGTGGTAGCGATCGTTTTCAAGCACGCCCTTGGGGCGGTTGGCATTGGCGTTGGCCAGCGTGGCGCGCAGTTCGTCCAGCGACACGCCCTGGTTGGCCAGCGCCCCAGGCAGCACCGTCACGCGCACCGCCGGCAGCGAGCTGCCGCCCACCGTGACCTCGCCCACCCCGTCCACCTGCGACAGCTTCTGCGCCACGATGGTGGAGGCCAGGTCGTACAGCTGGCCCTGGCTGAGCGTGTCGGAGGTCAGCGCCAGCGTCAGGATCGGCGCGTCCGACGGATTGGACTTGTTATAGGTGGGATTGCTGCGCAGGCCGGTCGGCAAAAGCGAACGCGCCGCGTTGATCGCGGCCTGCACGTCGCGCGCCGCGCCGTTGATGTCGCGCGACAGGTCGAACTGCAGCGTGATGCGCGTGGAGCCCTGCGAGCTGCGCGAGGTCATTTCCGTGACGCCCGCAATGCTGCCCAGCGAACGTTCCAGCGGCGTGGCGACGCTGGAGGCCATGGTCTCGGGACTGGCGCCCGGCAGGCTGGCCGACACGGAAATAGTGGGGATGTCCACCTGCGGCAGCGGCGCCACGGGCAACAGAAAGAACGCAAGCATGCCGGCCATTACGACCGCCAGGCTCAGCAGCGTGGTCGCCACCGGCCGGACGATAAAGGGGGCCGACAGGATCATCGCGCGTCTCCGGCGGACGGCGCACCCGCGCCGCGCCAACGGCGGGACATGCGATCGAACATCAGGTAGATGACCGGCGTGGTGAACAGCGTCAGCACCTGCGACAACAGCAGGCCGCCGACCATCACCAGGCCCAGCGGCTGGCGCAGTTCAGCGCCGGTGCCGGTGGACAGCATCAGCGGCAAGGCGCCGAACAGCGCGGCCAGCGTGGTCATCAGGATGGGCCGGAAGCGCAGCAGCGCGGCCTTGTGGATGGCCTCGCGCGGCGCGAGTCCCCGCTTGCGTTCGGCGTCCAGCGCGAAGTCGATCATCATGATCGCGTTCTTCTTGACGATGCCGATCAGCAGGATGATCCCGATGATGCCGATCATGTCCAGTTCCGTGCCGCTGATCAGCAGCGCCAGCAACGCCCCCACGCCCGCGGACGGCAGCGTGGACAGGATGGTGATGGGGTGGATGTAGCTTTCATAGAGCACGCCCAGCACGATGTACATCGTGACCACGGCCGCCAGAATCAGCCACAGCGTGCTGGACAGCGAATTCTGGAACGCCAGCGCCGCGCCCTGGAAGCGCGTTTCGACACTGGACGGCATGCCGATTTCGGCTTCGGCCGCTTTGATGTTTTCCACAGCGTCGGACAACGAGGCGCCGGGCGCCAGGTTGAACGACACGGTCACCATGGGGAACTGATCGAGCCGGTTCACGGCCAGCACCGTCCGGCCTTCGCTGATGTGCGCGACCGACGACAGCGGCACCTGCGCGCCCGTGGACGTGGGCACGTGGATCTGCCCCAGCGCGCTGGGCGACATCTGGAACTGCGGCAGGACTTCCAGCACCACACGGTACTGATTGGACTGCGTGAAGATCGTGGAGATCAGCCGCTGGCCGAAGGCGTTGTACAGCGTCTCGTCGATGACGGCGGCGGTGATGCCCAGCCGCGAGGCCGCGTCGCGGTCGATCTCCACCCACGTCTGCAGGCCGTCGTCCTGCAGGTCGTCGGCCACGTCCATCAGGCCCGGCACGGCGCGCAGACGCTCGACCAGCTTGGGCGTCCATTCGCTCAGCACCTTCAGGTCGGGGTTGGACAGCGTCATCTGGTACTGCGTGCGGCTGACGCGGTCTTCGATGGTCAGGTCCTGCACCGGCTGCATATAGACGGTCAGGCCGTCCTGCTTGTTCAGGCTTTCCTGCAGGCGGGCCATGACGGTGCGCAGATCGCCATTGCGCTCGGCCTGGGGCTTGAGCGAAATCTGCATGCGGCCGGCGCTGAGCGTGGCGTTGCTGCCGTCCACCCCGATGAAGGACGACACGGCCTGCACGTCGGGATCTTCCAGCACCAAGCGGGCCGCCGCCTGCTGGCGCTGGGACATGGCGGTGAACGAAATGGACTGCGGCGCCTGCGTGATGGCCTGGATGAGGCCGGTGTCCTGCTGCGGGAAGAAGCCTTTGGGCACCACCAGGTAAAGCAGCACGGTCAGCGCAAAGGTGGCCACCGCAACGATCAGCGTCAGCGTCTGATGGCGCAGCACGACCTGCAGCATGCGGTCATATCCGGCGATGATGCGATCGATGAAGGCGCCCGTGGCCTGATGAAAACGCCCGTGCTTCGTTTCGGATTCGGCGCGCAGCAGGCGCGCGCACATCATCGGAGTCAGCGTCAGCGACACCACCAGCGAAATCAGGATGGCCACCGCCAGCGTGATCGCAAATTCGCGGAACAGCCGGCCCACGACCTCCGTCATGAACAGCAGCGGAATCAGCACGGCGATCAGCGAGAGGGTCAGCGAGATCAGCGTGAAGCCGATCTGCGACGCGCCTTTCAGCGCGGCCTGCATCGGCTTTTCGCCTTCTTCGATGTGGCGGGCGATGTTCTCGATCATGACGATGGCGTCGTCCACCACGAAGCCGGTCGCGATGGTCAGCGCCATCAGCGTCAGGTTGTTGATCGAGAACCCGGACAAATACATGATCCCGAACGTGCCTACCAGCGACAGCGGCACGACGACGCTGGGAATCAGCGTGGCCGTCAGGCTGCGCAGGAAGATGAACGTGACCATGACCACCAGCCCGACGGCCAGCAGCATTTCAAACTGCACGTCGGCGACCGAGTCGCGGATGGTCTGCGTGCGGTCCGACACCACCGTCACGTCCAGCGTGGCGGGCAGCGCGGCGCGCAACTGCGGCATCAGCGCCTGGATACGGTCGACCACGTCGATCACGTTGGCGCCGGGCTGGCGCTGGATGTTCAGCAGGATGGCGGGTTTGTCCCCGGCCCACGCGGCCTGGCGGGTGTCTTCGGCGCCTTCAACCGCGCGCGCCACGTCGGCCAGCCGCAGCGGCGCACCGTTCTTGTACGCGATGATCAGGCTGTTGTAGTCGGTGGGCGACTTGAGCTGGTCATTGGCGTTGATGGTGGTGGAGCGCTGCGGACCGTCCAGGTTGCCCTTGGGCTGGTTGACGTTGGCGCCGACGATGGCGGTGCGCAGGTCGGCCAGCGACAGGCCATTCGCTGCCAGCGCCTGCGGATTCACCTGAACCCGCACGGCCGGGCGCTGCCCGCCCGCCACGCTGACCAGACCCACGCCCGGGATCTGCGACAGCCGCTGCGCCACGCGCGTATCGACCAGGTCGCGCACCTGCGGCAGCGGCATGGTGGGCGACGTGATCGCCAGCGTCAGCACCGCCGCGTCGGCCGGATTGACCTTGTTGTAGGTGGGCGGCACCGGCAGGTCTGACGGCAGCAGGTTCGACGCGGCGTTGATGGCCGCCTGCACCTGCTGTTCGGCCACGTCCAGCGGCAGCGTGAGGTTGAATTGCAGGGTGATGACCGAGGCGCCGCCCGAACTGGTGGACGACATCTGGTTCAGGCCGGGCATCTGGCCGAATTGCCGTTCCAGGGGTGACGTGACCAGCGACGTCATGACGTCGGGACTGGCGCCGGGATACAGCGTCACGACCTGAATCGTTGGATAGTCGACTTCGGGCAGCGCCGAAACGGGCAGGAAACGGTAGGCGATGAGGCCCGCGATCAGGATGGCCACCATCGACAGGGTGGTGGCCACGGGGCGCAGAATGAAAAGGCGCGACGGGCTCACGGCGTTCTCGGCTTACTTGGACGCGGGCGTGGTGCCGGCCGGCGCCCCCGCGCCCAGCGTCTTGTCGCGGGTGGCGGGAATGACTTCGGCGCCGCCCAGGATTTCCACCTTGGCGCCAGCGCGCAGGCGGTCGGTGCCTTCGGTGACGACGCGGTCACCCGGCTTCAAGCCTTCGTTCACGGCGACCATGCCGCTGTTGATGGCGCCCAGCTTGACCGGGCGCACCGCGATCGTGTTGTCGTCCTGCACCAGGAAGACGAACGCGCCGGCCGACCCCTGCTGGACCGCCGCCGTCGGAATGGCGGTCACGTCCTTGCGGGTCAGGACGTGCAGGCGCACGTTGACGAACTGGTTGGGGAAAAGCGCATCGTCGGCGTTGTCGAAGCGGGCCTTGAGCTTGAGCGTGCCGGTGGTCACGTCGATCTGGTTGTCCAGCGTTTCGAGCGTGCCGGTCGCGATGCGGCGGGTGTCGGCGCGGTCGTAGGCGTCGACCGTCAACGTCTTGCCGGCGGCGATTTCCGCGCGCACTTCGGGCAACTGCGTCTCAGGCAGGGTGAAGACGACGGAAATCGGCTGAGTCTGGGTGATGACGACCAGACCGTTGGTGTCCGCGCTGGACACGAGATTGCCGCGGTCCACCTGGCGCAGACCCAGACGGCCGCTGATCGGCGCGGTGATGCGCGCGTAATCGAGTTGCAGCTTGGCGTTGTCGACATTGGCCTGATCGCTCTTGACCGTGCCTTCGTACTGGCGCACCAGCGCGGCCTGCGTGTCGACCTGTTGGCGGGCAATGGAATCCTGCTTGAAGAGGGCCTGGTAGCGCTGCAGGTCGCGGCGGGCGTTTTCCAGCTGGGCCAGGTTCTGCATCTGCGTGCCGCGCGCCTGGTCCAAGGCCACCTGGAACGCACGCGGGTCCACCTGCGCGAGCAGGTCGCCGGCCTTGACCTGCTGCCCTTCCTGGAAGGCGACGTCGACGAGTTCGCCGCTGACGCGGCTTCGGACGGTGACGGTGTTGTAGGCGGTGACGGTGCCCAGCGAGCGCAGGAAGATGTCGATGTCCTGCTGGGCGGCGGTGGCGATCCGCACCGGCACCGGCAGGTTGGCCATGGCCGCCATGGGAGGCCGGCCGCCGGCACGTCCGCCGGGACCACCCTGCTTGGCCGAGGGCCGGAGCACCAACCACGCGATCGCCGCCACAACGAGGAGCAGCAAAACCAGGCCGACCACGCGGCGACGGCTCCAGCGGGAGGGTGGGGATACAGGACGGCTATCGGACATGGAAACGGTTCCGGCACACTCGGAAGGAAAGCCGTATTGTCTACTAGACCGTCCCGATTTCGGCCCTGATGGCCGTCATGCTGAAACTACCCGCAACAGGAATCCGGGCAGCGAAACCCTGCGTAACTTCAGCCTAAGAGCTACAGAGGGTCATCTGGAATGACACATCACGGGCCACCTGCTGGGGTTTGAACTCCCCGTCCTGGGTGGAAAAACGTATCCAGATCATGTACTTATTGGCGCTGATCTCGGGGAAGACGCCGTGGGTGGGGTCCACCCAGACGCGCAACAGCTGGAACTGCTTGCCGCCCAGCATCTGCTGATAGGCGCCCTGCTCGGCCACGATGTCTGTTTTGCGTCCGGACTCGCGCAACAGGCGCAGCGCCAGGGTCAGGCCATCGTAAAGGGGAATGAAGGGGGACACCCACGCCTGCAGGTCCGCGCAGCGCGCGGCTTCGGGCTTGTTCTGCCAGGCATAGTACGAAGGCATGTCGACCTGCGTGGCGCTGCCGGGCACCGACAGACGTCCGCGCAGGCTGGTCAGCCATTCGTTCTCGCGCAGCGACTGGCCGGTCTTGCCAGGGGCAGCCAGGGCACTGGCCACCTTTTCCATTTCGCGCAGCATGCCTTCCAGCGCGTCCTGCGCCACGCCGGGATGGTCGCGCAGCCCGACCAGCGCCAAGCGCTGGCGTTCGAGGTCTTGCAGGACCGCGCCTTTCACGTCGGTGCGTTCGCACGCGTCGAGCAGATCGAAAAGGGAGGTGACGGCAACCTGATGCTGGCGTGAGTCACCCTCGCGAGCAAAGAAGAAGAGCCTGTCGAACAGGTATTCCAGCCGCAGATAAGCACGGATGCGCTCGTTGAAGGGATATTCGTAAACGATCACGCTTTTTTACAGGCCCTATCAAGTGGTTGGCCGGCGGGCCAAGAATTTTCAGGGGTGCCGGCAGCCGCTGGCTTACCGGCCCGTGGTGGTCGCCAGCGCCAGCCAGCGGTCATGCAGGGTCAACGCCCGCGCGCGCAACTGTTCCGGTGTTGTCGTTGCGTCGTTGAGTATGACGTCGTCCGCGACCTCCAACCGGCGTGCCCGCGCAGCCTGTGCCGCCATGATACGCCTGATGTCCTGCTCCGTCAGCCCGCTGCGCTGCTGCACGCGAGCGACCTGCGTTTCGGGATCGCAATCGACCACGCAGATACGATCCACGCGGTCACGCCAACGGTCCAGGGACTCAACCAATAGCGGCACCACAAAGACCAGATACGATCCGCGCGCGGCCGCCGCTTGCCGCTGCGTTTCGCGGCCGATGGCCGGATGCAGCACGGCCTCCAGCCGCCGCCGCACCTGCGGATCGGCGAACGCCTGCGTGCGCATCCACGCGCGGTCCAGCGCGCCGTCGGGCGTCAGCGCCTGCGGTCCGAATTCGTGTTCGATCGCGGGCATGGCAGCGCCGCCGGCGGCGGTGAGCGATCGCGCGATCTCGTCGGTGTCGACCAACGCCGCGCCCCACTCCGCCAGCATGTCCGCCACGCGGGACTTGCCCGAGCCGATGCCGCCCGTCAGACCAATGTTGAACATGCTGCCTTTCCTTTGTCTCTTGCTTAGTGCCGTTGCATGGCCGTCGATACCGGCGGCCCTCGGCTGGCCGATCATCGTGACCGGCCGTCCTGACTGGTCGTCCTGACTGGCCGTCCTGACTGGCCGTCCCTAGTTCATGAACTGCCACATGCCTTGTTCGCCGCCCAGCAGCAGCATGACCAGGCCGGCCAGCGCCAGGTACGGCCCGAAGGGCAAGGGCTGGCCGCGGCTGGCGCGGCCGGTGAGCGTCAGCGTTCCGCCGATCAGCACGCCCACCAGCGACGCACTGAGCAGCAACATCGGCAAGGCCTCGACACCAAACCACGCGCCCAGCGCGGCCAGCAGCTTGAAGTCGCCTTGCCCCATGCCTTCGCGCCCGGTCAACAGGCGGAACACATGAAAGATAACCCACAGGAAGAGATACCCGGCTGCCGCGCCGACCACCGCCGTCTGCACGCTGGTGAACGCATCAAACAGGTTCACCAGCAGGCCCGCCCACACCAGCGGCTGCGTCAGAACGTCGGGCAGCAACGTCGTTTCGAAGTCGATCCATGCCAGCGCCACCAGCATGGCCGACAAGCCCATGGCCGCCAACGCGATCGGCGTTGCGCCAAAGCGCAGCGCGCAGGCGGCGAACAGCGCGCAGGTCAGGAGTTCAATGACGGGATAGCGCCAGCCGATGGGCGCGTGGCACGCCGCGCACCGGCCGCGCAGCAGCAGCCAGCCGAGCACGGGAATCCGGGCCATTCTTTCGATGGGCGCCTCGCAGGCCGGGCATTGCGAAGCCGGCGACAGCAGGCCATAGTGTCCGGCGGGCCGCGGCTCGCCGGCGGCGTCCAGGCACTGCGCCTGCCATTCGCGCTCCATCATGCGCGGCAGCCGATGGGTCAGCACCGTCAGCCAGTTGCCCACGAACAGGCCCGCCAGCGCCGCCACGCCGATGAAGACGCCAAAGGGTAGATCAAAGACGTGCCACATCGGCGTCATCGCCCCTTGCGGTCCGGACGCGCCTGCCCATCCGACAAACCGGCGATGGCGCAAGGAATGAGGAGCCGCGCGCGGCCGTGTCGTAATTTGTGCATAAAGTGCCGGGATGCCCGGGAACGGCTAAGGGGAACGTATCGAATCTTCGCATAAGTGCGTAAAATCGGAGACAGACTTAATTCACGGATAAGCTGCCATGGCCGCGCGCGTAGAAATCGTTTCCCGCTCCCGCAAACTCAGCGTCATGGGGCTGCTGCTAGCGGGCACCGTGATCGCCGCAACCGGCTGCGCCAAGCAGAAAGCTGAAGGCTATTACGACCTGCCGGCCGAAAGCACCGTGACCGACGCCCAGTACCAAGGTTCCGGCGCCGGCTACCGCACCGTCATCCGCGCCCCGTCGCAAGTGCAGATCGAGCTCAAGCCCGACGCGCGCCGTCAACAGAACCAGAATCAGCAGGCGGTTGCTGCCGGCCAGACCACCGAAGACGGCCAGTCCGTGCCCGAAGGCGCAGAAAGCGGTGCCGGTGGCTCCGGCGGCGCCGGCGGCTCGGCGCCCGCCCCCGTGGCCCCTGCCCCTGCGGCCAACGGCATCACCCACAGCCTCGTTCCGCAGCCGCAAACCTACATGGGCACGCTGCCGTGTTTTTCGCCCGCCATGCAGTGCACGGCCCAGCGCGTGACGCTGACGCTGGCACCCAATGGCCGCTGGCGCGGCCGCACCGCCTACCTGGACAACGATCCCAAGAAGGGCCCGCCTGTTTCCGAGCAAGGCTGCTGGGACGCCACCGAAGAACGCCCGCCGCGCGTCATCCTGATGGACGGCCAAGGCAATGTCCGCGTGGAATTCGTGGTCGCGGCCAACAACGTGCTGCGCGTGCGCTCCATTGGCGGCCAGACCCCCAACCTGAACTACAACCTGACCCGCCAGCCGGATCTGGACCCGATCGACGAACTGGCCAGCGCCGCAGCGCCCAAGTGCCCTTGATCGAAGGGATGTCCGCCCACGGTGCGTGAGCGCCGCAGGGCGAACACCGCAGCACCCCATCCGGGCCTGACGAACACCTTGTTCGTCAGGCCCGAATTCTTTTGCCGGCAGCCATTGGGCCCGGTGAAACGACAAGCGCGGCAGAATACGGCGGCCCCCACGGCTGCACGCTATGGCGGAGGGTTTTGGATGCGAAGCACGGCTTGCCTTACGTGTTTGCACAAGACCGCCTGCGCCAAATCGCCATCAGGGAGGAACATCGGGTTTTGCCGGGCAGTCGCCGTATTCGCTGGCCGGCTCGTGCAATGCCTGGGCCGGCGCGCCAGGGCGGACGAAAGGCGGCATAGTGCGGGACGGCCAGTGCGCGCCCGGAACGGGCGATGCGCCGGACTGCCCGTGGGCACACAGCCGGCAGGCAAGTTGCATGGCGTTGCGGGCGCCGAGTTTGGCGAAGATGCGGGCGCGGTGGGCCTCGACCGTGCGCAGGGAAATGCCCAGGTCAATGGCGATGACCTTGTTGGCGCGCCCAGCCGCCACGTAGTCAACGATCTGGCGTTCGCGGGCGGTCAGGGCTGAAAGGACAGCGTCGAGTTCGGGGTGAGGAAAGGGCATGGAAGCTCGTTTGCAATGTAGGATTGCAAACAGTCTGCCCCGCCGGCCGGGCCGCCGTAAGCTGGCAATTCTGCTAGGGGCTGATGAAAACGCCTCGCCTCAATCGCCCTATCAAGCGCCTGTACCAGGCGCCTTGCACCGAGCGCCCAGCATCGCGCGCCCGGATGTCACCGCCCCGCCGCTTCAGGCCGTGTAGACCAATTCCAGATTGTCGATCAGTCGCGTGGCGCCCAGCTTGGCCGCGGCCAGCACGACGACGGGTTCGCCCGCCTGCAAGTCGGCGGCCTCGGGGCGCTTCAAATCGCGCTGGCGGCGCAGGGCCACGTAGTCGACCTTCCAGCCGCGCTGCGTCAGCCGCTGGGCCGCGTCGTTCTCCAACGCAGCAGCATCGCGCTCGCCCTGGGCCAGGCGGCGGCCGATCTCCTGAAGCTCGGCGTACAACGCCGGCGCCTCGGCGCGCTCGCCGTCGGTCAGGTAGCGGTTGCGTGACGACAGCGCCAGGCCGTCGTCCGCGCGCACGGTTTCGTGCGCCAGCACCTCGACGGGCAACTGGAACTGGCGGCACATGTTGCGCACCACCATGAGCTGTTGGTAGTCCTTCTTGCCGAACACCGCCACGCGCGGCTGCACGCAGGAAAACAGCTTCAGCACGACGGTGCTGACACCGGCAAAAAACCCGGGACGGAACTCGCCTTCCAGGATGTCGCCCAGGTCATCGGGCGGCTGGATGCGGAAATTCTGCGGCTCGGGATACATCTCGCGCTCGTTCGGCGCGAACAGCACGTAGACGTCGCGTGCCGCTTCAAGCTTTTCGATATCGGCGGCCAGGGTGCGCGGATACTGGTCGAAGTCCTCGTTCGGGCCGAACTGCAGGCGGTTCACGAAGATGCTGGCCACGACGGGATCGCCGTGCTGGCGCGCCAGCTTCATCAGCGACAGGTGGCCTTCATGCAGGTTGCCCATGGTGGGCACGAACGACACGCGGTTCTGTCCGCGCAGGTGATCGCGCAATTCCTGGATGGTGTGTACGACTTTCAAGGGAATCTCCGGGGTGGGCAGGAGCCCGGTCAGGATCAGGCCGCGACGGCTGCCACGCTGGTGTACGCCAGGCGGACGTAGATGGGCGCATAGGGCTCGGCCTGCGTGATTTCCAGCAGCGATTCGCGCGCCAGTTCGAGCATGGCGATGAAATGCACGACCACGACCGCGGCGGGTGCACCCTCGCGGACGCGCTCCATGAAGAGGTCGCCGAATTCCATGAAACGCACGTCGTTCAGGCGGCGCAGGATGTGCGTCATGTGATCGCGCACGGACAGCTGCTCGCGCGTGATGTGGTGATGCTGGTTGAGCTTGGCCCGCTTCATGATGTCGGCCCAGGCCGCGCGCAGGTCGTCCACGCTGACGTCGGGCAGCGCGCGCTCGACGCTGAGGTCGGCCACGGCCTGGCTGCTGACGAAATCGCGCCCCAGTTGCGGCATCTTGTCGAGCTTCTGGGCGGCCAGCTTCATCTGCTCGTACTCAAGCAGGCGGCGGACCAGTTCGGCGCGGGGATCTTCGGGCTCTTCGCCGGTGTCGGTCTTCTTGACCGGCAGCAGCATGCGCGACTTGATCTCGATGAGCATGGCCGCCATCAGGAGGTATTCGGCGGCCAGTTCGAGATTGGTGATGCGGATCTGGTCCACATACGACAGATATTGCCGCGTGACATCCGCCATGGGGATGTCCAGAACGTTGAAGTTCTGCTTGCGGATCAGGTAAAGCAACAGGTCCAGCGGCCCTTCGAACGCCTCGAGGAAGACTTCCAGCGCATCGGGCGGGATGTACAGGTCCGTCGGCATCTGGAACAGCGGCTCGCCGTACAGACGCGCAAACGCCACGCTATCGATGGTGTCGGGCGTGCTGTCGACGGACGGTTCCACTAGCTTGGCCAGGGCATCGCCTGGCACCGAGGGGTTCTGGACCATGTTTGCCGAGAACGGTATCAGTCGGCCTGATACACGTACGGCCTTTGCGCCACGCGTGCCGCGCGGAAGCCTTCGAGCAGCTCTTGATCCTGCGGTTTGTCCCAGAGGCGGGCGCGTCCCTCGCGCTGGCGCTCTTCGGTGCCAGGGTGGGATTTCTTGAAGTCCTTGAGGAACTGGGTGATCTCGGATTCGTAGTTGGTCGCCATGACGCCAATTTCATTAGGTTGCAGATGTCTCGAGTTTACTTCACGGCGGCCATATCCCCGGCGTTACAATCGTCAGGCTTCCACCGCAGCCCGCCCGACATGTCCGCAGAATCCGCCGCCGCAGCCAATCCCGCTCCACCGTCAACCCCGGATGCGGTGCGCGCGGCGCGCATGATCCCCTTCATCGTCGGCTGCGCGCTGTTTATGCAGATGCTGGACGCGACGGTCGTGGCGACCGCCCTGCCCGCCATGGCAAGGGCCCTGGGATCCACCCCGGTGCGGCTCAATGTGGCCATCACCTCGTACCTGTTGGCCGTCGCCGTCTTCGTGCCCATCAGCGGCTGGGCGGCGGACCGCTACGGCGCCCGGCGCGTGTTCATTACCGCAATCGGCCTGTTCACCCTCAGTTCCGTCGCCTGCGCCATCTCGCAAGACCTTCCCCAACTCGTATTGGCCCGGATCGTCCAGGGCATGGCCGGCGCGATGATGGTGCCGGTGGGCCGCATCATCCTCCTGCGCACCGTCCCCAAGCAGGATCTGCTCAAGGCCATGTCCTTCCTGTCGATCCCGGCACTGCTGGGACCGGTGATCGGACCGCCGCTGGGCGGTTTCATGGTCACGTACATGTCGTGGCACTGGATCTTCCTGATCAACATCCCGATCGGGTTCCTGGGCATCTTCCTGGTGCTGCGGTACGTCACCGAAATCCGCGAAACCGGCACGCCGCGGCTCGATTGGATCGGCTTTCTGCTGAGCGCCGGCTGCCTGGCCACCCTGGTCACCGGCTTCGAGGCCATCGGCCGCGACGTGATGCCGCTGCCCATGCTGCTCGGCCTCATCGCCGTGGGCATCGTGTGCGGACTGCTGTACGGCGTGCACGCACGGCGCACCGAACATCCCATCATCGATCTGTCCCTGATGCGGATTCCCACGTTCGCCATCTCCACGCTGGGCGGCAACCTGTGCCGCTTTGCCGTCGGCGCCACGCCGTTCCTGCTGGCCATGCTGCTGCAGGTGGGCTTTGGCCTTTCGCCGTTCTCGGCCGGCCTCATCACTTTCGCCAGCGCCGCCGGCGCGCTGCTGATGAAGTTCGTGGCCACGCCCATCGTGCAACGCTTCGGCTTTCGCCGCGTGCTGACCCTGAACGCGTTGCTGACGGGCGGTTTCATCATCGTCTGCGGCGCCTTCAACCCGGCCACGCCCGTATGGCTGATGATTGCCATCCTGCTGGTGGGCGGCTTCTTCCGGTCGTTGCAGTTCACGGGGGTAAATACGCTAACCTATGCCGACATCCCGCCCGCCAAGATGAGCCGCGCCAGCAGCTTTTCGGCCATGGCCCAGCAACTGGGCATCACGCTGGGCGTCGGGGTGGCCGCGGTCACGTTGAACATCAGCATGTCGCTGCGCGGCGCCGAAACGCTGGCCATCAGCGACGTGGTTGCCGGCTTCATCGTCATCGGCCTGCTGTGCATGGCATCGACTTTCTCCTTTAGACGCCTCGACCCGCTGGCCGGGGCACACCTGAACGGCGCGAAAAACAGTGACGACGAATGAATTTGTCCTAGCCCTGGACCAGGGCACGACCAGCTCCCGGGCCATCGTGTTCGACCGCGACGGCGTGGTCCGCGGCGTCGGCCAACGTGAATTCCGCCAGCACTATCCGCGTCCGGGCTGGGTCGAGCACGACGCCAACGAGATCTGGCACAGCCAGCTCGATGTCGCCCGCGAAGCCTTGCGCAACGCGGGCGCGGCGGCGGCAGACATCGCCGCCCTCGGCATCACGAACCAGCGCGAGACCACGCTCATCTGGGAACGCTCGACCGGCCGCCCGCTGGCCCGCGCCATCGTCTGGCAGGACCGCCGCACGGCCCCGATGTGCGACCAGCTCCGCCAGGACGGCCACGGCGACTTCCTGCAGGCGCGCACGGGCCTGGTCGTCGACGCCTACTTTTCCGGCACCAAACTGGCCTGGCTGCTGGACCACGTGCCCGGCGCCCGCCGCCTGGCCGAACGCGGCGAACTGGCCTTCGGCACCATCGACACCTGGCTGATCTGGCAGCTGACCGGCGGCGCGGTACACAGCACCGACCCCAGCAATGCCTCGCGCACGATGCTGTTCGACCTGCACACGCAGGACTGGAACGACGACATCCTGGCGCTGCTCAACATCCCGCGCAGCGTTCTGCCGCAGATCGCGCCCAGCAGCGCCATCGTCGGCGAGGCGCTGCCGGAATGGCTGGGCGGCTCCGTGCCCATCGCGGGCGTGGCGGGTGACCAGCAGGCCGCGACCTTCGGTCAGGCCTGCTTTACCCCGGGCATGGCCAAGAACACCTACGGCACCGGCTGCTTCATGCTGATGAACGTGGGCGACAAGCCCGTTGAATCGCGCAACAACCTGCTGTCCACGGTCGGGTGGGGCCTGCCTCAAGCGGGGCACGACAAGTGGAAGCCGGCCTACATGCTGGAAGGCGGCGTCTTCGTGGCCGGCGCTGCGGTTCAATGGCTGCGCGACGGGTTGGGCATCATCCAGCGCTCCGAAGAAATCGAATCCCTGGCCGCCAGCGTCTCGGACACGGACGACGTTTTCATGGTCCCGGCGTTTGCTGGTCTGGGCGCTCCGCACTGGGATCCCTATGCGCGCGGCACCCTTGTTGGCCTGACTCGCGGCACCACACGCGCCCACATCGCACGTGCCACGCTGGAATCCATCGCCCTGCAAAGCGCTGAACTGCTGACGTGCATGAATGCGGACAGCGGCATCGCTTTGACGGAATTGCGCGTCGACGGCGGCGCTGCCCGCAACGATTTGCTGATGCAGATGCAGGCTGACATTCTGGGCGTTCCGGTTGTCCGCCCCCGGGTTCCCGAATCGACTGCACTCGGCGCAGCGGGCCTCGCCGGCCTGGCTGTAGGCTTCTGGTCGGGTCCGGATGAATTTGCATCGAAGTGGCAGGCTGAACGCACGTTCACGCCTGCGTGGCCTCAGTCCGTGAGAGATGCGCGGATGAAGCGGTGGCGGCAGGCAGTGGAGTTGTCTAAGGGGTGGTCGGTAGGGGCCGCTAAGTAAGGCATCGGTTGTTGGTTTGGCGTTGGTGTCTGGCGCCCAGATAGATGGCCTTGTGCTGCGCCAGGCCTTCACCCGTGCCCCCATCGATCAGCGATTTGGTGAACTCGGGCGACACGTCGATGCCGTATTGTGGTCGCACCGGCACCCGTCACCGGTGCGCGGAGAATCTTCGCCGCATCTCGGCCGAGAGCCCATCCACGGCCTCAACCGATTGGCGCAACCCCTGCGACAGTAGATGCGTGGCTCCAACGGCACATCGTCGGCACTTTGACTTCGGCGCCAACCAAAGGCGAGTGACGGTCCCGTGCGCGATTCGACGTCCATATCATCCGGCCACCCCACCTTGGGCGCTAAACGCAGGGTCAAGTGATAGAGCGGCACATCTTTGTTCCAATCACGGGAAGGGTTTGGATATTGGGGTAATGCTTCCGGTCCCAGGCTCATGAACGCGCGCGCCATTGCCCACATGTGTTCGCCGTAGGCGTTGCTGCCAGCTAATTGGAAGCGATCAATGCCGCGAGACCACTCGATCAAGATTCGGAAGCTGAACAAACGCGTTCTACGGCGCCGTCTTCGACTCAACGTCCATATCAATCGGCCAATGCACTTTTGGTGCCAGTCGCAGCCCAGGATCACACGCCGGGATGTGATTATTCCAATCACGCGGTAGGTTCGAATACTTTGGCAACGACCCGGGTCCCTGGTTCATGAACGCGCGCGCCATGGCCCACATATGTTCCCCATCGGCATTGCTGCCGGCCAATTGAAAGCGATCAATAACGTGATTGGAACCTTGTGCAACCACTGCAATATCGACGCCCCAAGCAAAAATCGGAACGCCGCTCGGGCTTGGGCTCATTCGGCTCCAGGCTTCGGCGCGCAGATCTTCCCAGTTAAAAATCACGGGGCATACGCCCGTACCTTTGCCGCTTACTAGGTTGCCGTTGTGAAAGCGATAAACGTAGACCTTGCGACGCTTGCGATTAAAGCGGATCGGCTCATCGCGAGGGGGGGCCGCGCCAGAGCGGAATATTCCTATTCCGGCAACCAGTGTCCCAATTGACAAGGCCGTCGTCAGCATGAACAGAAACGGGTGGCTCGAAAATGCGCCGCCGCCAAGATCGAAGAAAAATATCTTTACGATAAATACTGCTATTAGGAACATCGAAAAAGCAAAAATGAATATGACTGTGCGATTCAAATTGCGGGAGCCGCTAAGTTCCAGATAGATATCGTCCACGAAGTTCGGGCAGCGACCTAACAGAGGCAGTGGTGCACCAGGCAATGTATTCGGCAGAGGCAGGTCGGCTCGCCACCCTTTTGTTGGATTATCCAAACGTGCATTTTTTTTCATCATTACTTTGCTTCTATACATTCCACTTTGGCAATCATCTCGGGATCGATAACATTGGGAAGGTACTCGACGCTGATGACTGCCACATCAATATCGTGCCCTACCGAAAGTTCGATATCCCCCTCGATGACAAGGAAACTCGACTTACTCTCATCAGCGAGAGTCAGCAGTTTTTCCTTGACTGTCGGAATGGTGCTATCCGGGCGGTAATCCAACGGATTGCATGGAAGGATCACTTCTTCCTTTTTTGCAGCATCGTGAGGGTAATTGCCCGACGCGAGCACTTCGTCCCCCCGATAGCGGTTGACTTGAAGTTTCCATGAGTACGCAGCCCTGACCGAGTCGTATCGCGGAAGAACTATTCGATATTTCAAGCGCGGGATAACTGCGGGGCCAGCCTCCATGCCTCCCATGGCTGCAGCCAACCCTTCGTAATGCACCAAGCGGATCTCAGAATCAAAAATCACATGTGCATCGATTCCCAAAACAGCTGCATTCAACGCAGCAACCGCAGTACTGGCGTCGGTAAATTTACCGGGATCGGATTTACCAAAGTGGCTGCAGTAGACCCACCTCTCCAATGGCGAAGATTCTGCTTCCTCTCCGATTCTCTCGGCTATATATGCGATCAAGCCGAAAAGAATTGCCCAACCGACGGGTCCAAGCACCCATGTCGAGCTTAGAATGGCTGCGGAGCTTGCGTAAATAGCGTATCCCGACGCAGCTGCGCTCGCTCCATAAAACGCGGCCGCTGTGTAATATCCAACCTCCGGTCGGCCTCCCAAATCGCGAGCATTTCTTGCAGATTTGAATGACGCGATTGCATCGACGAAACCAGATACCGCACTCAGTAAAGCTCCAAATCGCGCCAGAGCTTTACCAGCATTCGCGATCCGGCTGATTGCACCGCTCCCGGTCGCAGGCGCGCGCAGGACCTTCCGCGCCTGTTCGGCACTGCCCTTCAACGCCAGTCCCATTACCTCAAAACTTCCCCCCAAAACTCCGATCGACGCCGAATACACCGCCAGCACGGCTTCCACGTGTTTAGCTCCAAAGGTGGCATCCACGGCTTCAACCGATTTACGCAAGCCCTGCGATAACAGGTACGTGGAGCCAACAGCAAGCAGCAGTTCAGCGCTTCCGACCGTGCCGCGGGCAATCGCGGCAGCACTGCGCGCGCCCCTCAATCCGGTCTGCGCGAGGTCGGCGGCCCGCGCCACGTTTAGCTGAAGACCGGCCAAGGCCTTGCGCGCCCCCGGCTCCAGCGTGCCGGCGAGCACTTTAAGTTCGCTTAGCGCTCCGCCGGCCCGGCGCGTGGCGTCTCCGATAACCTCCCCTGTTTGCTGGGTGGCATCCTTGACGACGTCGCCAAAGCGCTTTCGCAAGTCATTCGCGTTTCCTTCGACCCACAACACCACGTCAACCATCTGTTCCGCGAGTTTCGGATCGCTCAGGGCCAGGCTGAGGACACCAGCAGTCAGCACCGACCGCACCTGCTTGTGCGCCTTTCCGGTCGCTTTCTCAATGGCCGTCGCAAGCCTGTTTCGGTCTTCCCCGATCTGCTTGCACATCAATGTGTAAAACTCACCCAGCTTCATCTGAACGGCGACCTGGGTCATGTATGTGCGCGAGTACAGCAAGAGCGATGCGCTGTTCACACGCGTGGCGACGTTGCGCACGCCGGCATCAACCTTCAGTTCCAGTCGGCTCACCGCACCGTTGTAAGCGGCCAGCACACTGGCGATCGCGTCCTGGACGTTAGGCCATATGAGTTTGTCGCCCAGGTCGCTACTGGTAATGATCTTGGTGACCGGGGCGTAGAGCTTCCCGAAGTCGTTCCAATCCAGTTCGCCCTGATTGCCGAACGTGGGCACCAGACTTTGCATCAGGCTTTTGTCGAGCGCCAGCAGGGTCTTGAAGACGATGCTCTGACCATCCTTGACCCAGGCTTCCCACGCGCGCGCCGACGGCCCGGTGACGGGTTGAATGTTGCCCTCGGGATCTGGTTTAGGCGTTGCTTCGGTGATGCCGCCGCTCAGGCACAGTTCCATCGTGCGGATGTAACCCAATACTGAGTACGCATTTTGCGCATCGTAGTCATACTGCTCCGCCGAGCGGAACATCGGGTTGTTGAGGATCTGGTCTGCGTAGAGTTCGGCCAGCTTGTCCACTTGCGTCTGCAACCGCGCCTTGTGCGCTTCGAACGCTTTCTCCCAACTGGCGCGCGCCACTTCGTCGTATCGCTCATCGAGCCGCGCAAGCAGCTTCCCTGCCTTGTGCTCGACCTGTTCGGCTCGCTCGCGAGCGGGGTCGCCGAAAACCGGCGGCCCCGCCGTTCCACTGTGGTAAGCATAGGGACTGTGGGCAATGGCGTTGTCCGCGGCCACCTTGCAGAGTTCACGCAGGCGCTTCAGGCTTTCGGACGTGAAGAATTTGTAGTTGTTGAGCGGGTCTGCCTCATAAGCCTGCCGCTCCCTTAGCCAACCCAGGCGCTGATGATTGATTTCCTGGACCAACCCGACCGGGTCCGGCAGGACCAACGCCAACACGCCATTCGGCAATTGCTCGCGCTGTGTCTGAGTCCGGACGAAACCTTCAAGCGCGTTCAAGCGATGATTGCGCGAGCAAAATCCGTGCGCGCTGACAAAATCGCCGATCGTGGGCGTAGCGTATTCCAGCACGTGCTGATCGACCTGAAGGCGCTGCTCCGTCATTGCGATGCCTACACTCGCGGGATCGTTCCGCGCAGTCTGCAAGTCAAGCTCGTAAAACCTGACGGCCATTGGCGACTTTTCGCCCGCGAAACTGTGGAGATAGCGATTCAATACGCTGTCGGACCACGGATCGCTGGAGAACGCTATCCACGCGGTCTTAAACAGTTTGGTGTCGATGTTGATGAACGAAGCCGGGACGTCGTGGTCGCGGTGGATACATCTTTCGCTCAGCGGCTCTGGGGCTGCCCGCAGCATGGAAAATGGGTTGAACTGACGCAGCGCCCCTTCGGGCGTCACCTGATAAGCCTGCCACTCTCGCTTGTCGAACAGCACATAGAGATACCCTTCACGTAGGGTACGCGGCTGGTCGAGCCGCAACGGCACGGCAGCCAGATCGCCGCCGCCGGCAAGCGGCCGCTTTGATGTCGCGGTGGGCTTAGGCGCGTAGGCCGTTCGCAACGGAAGGATTGGCAGGCCAGTGCGTTCGCAGGCGTTGCATGTGCCCGTAGGATTGGGGACAGCATGGCGGATCGCCCAACTCAAGGTCGTGCTGACGCTCATAAGTTCCTTTGCTTGGCGCAGTGTGGCAGTAGTCGGTGGTGATGACCTATCGCCTCAATGCAAACGTTGTGCCAACTTGGAAGCGTCTTTTCCGTTGTTCTTTCTTATCAACTGCTTACGCGTGCTTCACCGCCAAACATGGCGATCTCAACGGCGCAAAAGCAGCGAAAGTGTTTTTTTCACCGAAAGTTCGGGCCATTTGTGGCTCGAGATTCTTCAACGGTTTGAAAAAAAACAAAAAAAATCGGGCCAACTTTGGCCCGGGTGAGCCAATGTTGGCCCGTTCGTCTTCGTAGAAGAGCCTGTTGCACATCGCGGCAGGCCCGAGCCGCTTATACGCTTATTGAATCGACGCGGGAGCGTCGTGCGTGGGGTCAGCGCAATCCGCGTCCTGTGCGTAGGCGCGTGCCGTTTCCAGCATGGCCTCAGTCATGATGACCATGTGCTCACACAGCACGCCGCCTAACAATGCGGCCACGGTCCATGCGTCCAGCGGCTGCGCGCCGGTGGCGTCGGGTTCGGAGGCGCTGTTGCCGACAAGGCGAGCGATCGGCGCGATGGCATAGCAGGCGCGCTCAATGTTGTAGAGCTGGGAGAGGGATACGAGGCCAAGTGCGG
Organism: Achromobacter animicus; assembly: GCF_040775605.1. Taxonomy (NCBI): domain Bacteria; kingdom Pseudomonadati; phylum Pseudomonadota; class Betaproteobacteria; order Burkholderiales; family Alcaligenaceae; genus Achromobacter; species Achromobacter animicus. The sequence continues at coordinate 575,297 of NZ_JAYGJK010000001.1, read as the reverse complement.
GATTAGCGTCGACGAACCAGGGGTCTTGGGTAAGGGAGTGCTGCGTCATGGACAATGGGAGTGTCAGTATTTTTGTGTTTGAGGCGTTAGAAGCCTGATAGTTGGTTCTATCAGGCTTATTGATGCTATCTCAGCGATACGGGTCAGTGAAGCGTTCTGCATAAATCACGGCGAACTGGTTCATAGCGGCCTTCCAGTCGTGCGTGGCGCTGCCCCAGGCCCCGGTGATGTTGCGTAGGACCAGCCACAGTAGCTTGGTGGCGGCTTCATCGCTTGGGAAGTGACCTCGCGTTTTCACCGCGCGGCGCAGTTGGGCATTAATGCTCTCGATCGCATTGGTGGTGTAAATCACCTTGCGGATCGCCGGTGGGAACGTAAAAAACGGGATCACACGGTCCCATGCCCGGCGCCATGCGTCTGCGATCGGCGCGTAGCGTTGGCCCCAAGGGCCTTGCTCGAACTGCACGAGCGCGGCCAGCGCTGCCTCCACGGTCGCCGCCGTGTAGATCGGCCTCAGCGCCGCAGCCACCGTCCGGCGCTCCTTCCAGCTGGCGTATTCCAGGCTGGAGCGGATCAAGTGCACGATGCATGTCTGCAGCGTTGTGGCCGGGAACACCGCGTTCAGCGCCTGCTCCATGCCCTTCAGACCGTCAGTGACAGCGATCAGGATGTCCTGCGTGCCGCGGGTCTTGAGCTCGTTGAACACCTTCATCCAGAACTTGGCGCCCTCGGTCTGCTCGATCCACAGGCCCAGGATGTCGCGCGTGCCGTCCGGCAACACCGCCAGCGCCAAGTAAACGGCCTTGTTGCGCACCACGCCGTCCTCGCGGATCTTGACCCTCAGCGCGTCGAAGAACACCACCGGATACATCGTCTCCAGGGGCCGCGTTTGCCAGGCGGTGACCTCGTCCATCACCGCGTCGGTCACCGAGCTGACGAACTCCGGCGAGACTTCCGTGCCGTACTGCTCGAGCAGAAACCCTTGGATTTCGCGCACCGTCATGCCGCGGGCGTACATGGCGATGATCTTGTCGTCGAACCCGGTAAAGCGGCGCTCGTGCTTGGGGATCAGGATCGGGGCGAAGCTGCCATCGCGGTCGCGTGGGATCTCTACCCGAAGCGGCCCATCATCGGTCAGGACCGTCTTGGAGCTCTTGCCGTTGCGTTGATTGGTGGCCTGCTCGGGGCGCTCGCCGCCCGCCGGGTAGCCCAGATGGTGGCCCAATTCCGCTCCAAGGGCCCGTTCGATCAGCGCCTTCTTGAACGCCATCGACAGGTCCTGCACCGCCTCGGCGGTCATCGGGCCTTTGACGAATTGATCAACCAGCTCGGCGGGAATCGCCGGCAGTTCCCTCAGCGGTGTCTTTTTCTTGGTAGCCATACATGCTCCTTGAGCAACATGTTAGGCCCCAAACACAAAATTTATGACACTCCCTGGACAATCTCCTATAGCGGCGAACAAACCCGCACCCCACTTTCAAAATGGGGAGGACGGGCACGAGTCGAGGTTGGAAGACCGGAGCTATAGGACCCGGCGTGCGCAAGCGCACCCCCGCCAAGGCCCGTCCATAGGGACGTACAGAGCCAACTCCAATGATCGCTTTCGACCCCTCGCGGTCGATAGGACCTAGCCGCCGGATGACTGCGGTGCATCAGAATTTGCCGCTCGCACATCCTCAATTTTGGGGATGTCGCCGAAGGTTCTTCGCACCTAGCCTGCGAGCTCAACATCCGTCTAGTCAAGGAGATGGCATGCGAGTCCTTCTACTAATCGCGTCGATGATTGCGCTTCTCGCATCGGACGCCGCGTTTGCGCAAGCGCAAGTTCAACTGGCCAACGATAAGCTCATCAAAGCTACAAACTTCGTTCAGGAACTCCGCACGCGTCGAGGAAGCATTGCGACAGAAGAAGCAATCCGCGCTACCAAGCTGGGCTGCGATGGGCTTCAGGAACTGACCAGAGATCAAGCATTTCGCCAACGTGTGTCTGATGTAGCGGCAGCCGCAGAAAAGCACAGCGAAACCAACGCGGCCATACGGCATAGCCTCGCACGCTTTCTCGGTGAGTTTCTGAGTCCTGAAGTATTAGTCCTGGAGCGAGCGGGTCTCTCAAGCACGGCCATCGTTCAAGTCGTAAAAGACGGCTTCGATCTCCAGGCGCATGCATACATCGGCAAGTACGGTGGCGGCTCCGCTGAACACTTTCTACGAAATTTGGACGAATTCACGAATGAAGTCTGTCGCGCTGCGGGCCAAGCTAAGCTAATAGCAGAGGGCAAGAAAGAAGACATGCTGTTCCGCCTTGGTGTCGGCCTCGGTGGGGCTGCTGTAGTGCTCGCCGACTTGACACTTACTCCCACTTGGACCGGGCCGCTGGCGGTGCAGTCCTACTCATTCGGTTTCACGCTTTTGGCCGGAGCTATTCTGATGTAGCCAATGGCGGCAAAACTCAAAAACCACGCCACCACACGCGAAGCGTCATCGCCACGACGCAAGACGCCGCGTAAGTCACCGGAGGCCGCCCGCGCGGCCGAACGGTGACGGGCCCCGCAAGCCGCTTCTATCCCACACGAATGCGTGCAAGAACCTCAAGAACCCAATCCGCCCCAGCGCCCGTAAAGCTTCCACAGTAAAGCCCGGTGCGGCGTCGGCCTGGGGCGCGCGGGGCGTGTAGATGCGCCCGAGGGAATCGGAAGGCAGTCGCCGCAGGCGACAACGACGATGACGACGGGGAAGTCCGGAGCGAAGGCTCCGGACCGCAATCGTAGCCCCGCGCGCCCCAGGCCGACGACGCGCCGGGCGTCTCAAGAACTCCACCCTCGGCATTACCACGGCTCCGGGGAGGCGTCTCAAGAACTCCACCCTCGGCAACAACGCGGCACCGCGAGGCGTCCCAAGAACTCAACCCCGGCAATAACACGGCACCGAGAGGCGTCCCAAGCACTCACTGCCCGGCAACACCAATAAAGCACCATCAAGCCGCCCGAACCCCAATCGCCACCACCCTCGCGGTAAACCCCTTCAACAACTCCTCCCGCATCGCCTCGGCCCGCACCATCGACGCCTCCTTCACGTGCCCGTACCCGCGGATCTCCTCCGGCACGCTCGCCAACGCCACCGCCTTATCCAGATTCCCGCGATTCAACTTCCCCAGAATCGCCGTCACAGTCTCCCGATACTCCTTGATCAATTCCCGCTCAGCCCGCCGCTCCTTCGTATACCCGAACGGATCAAACCGAGACCCCCGCAAAACCCGCATCCTTGCCAGCACCCGAAACACCTTCAGCATCCCCGGCCCGTAAGACCGCTTCACCAGATGCCCATCCTTGTCCCGCCGTGCAAACAAAGGCGGCGCCAGATGAAAGCGCAGTTTCCAATCTCCCTCGAACTGCTCGCCCACCCGCTTCAAGAACTCCCCATCCGAATACAACCGAGCCACCTCGTATTCGTCCTTGTACGCCATCAGCTTGAAGTAATACCGCGCCACCGCCACCGCCAGCCGGTTCGTGCCCGTCGCCTCCCGCTCGGCATGCGTCACCTTGTCCACCAGATCCGTGTACTGCTTGGCATAGTCCGCGTCCTGATACTGCGTCAGGAACGCCTTGCGCACCGCCACCATCTGCGCCAACTCACTGGCCGGCTTCCTTAGATCCACCACCGGACTTGCCACCCGCGGCCGCGTGATTTCGATGATGTCTTCCGGCTGCGCGGCCGGCACACCCCCATTGGCCATCAACCGCGCCACCGCCGCGGGTTCATGCGCCGCGCGCCGTCCCCACGCAAAGGCTGCGAGATTGTTCGGCACCTGCTGGCCGTTCAGCTCGATCGCCCGCAGCAGCGCCTCGCGCGACAGCGGAATCCAGCCCTTCTGGAATGCGTAGCCCATCATCAGCGGATTCGAATAGATCGCATCGCCCAGCAGCACCACCGCCATGGCTGCGGCATCCACCGCGTCAAGATTCTCCTTGCCGCAGGCGCTCTGCAGATCTGCCGTCAGATTCGCCCCCGGCAATGTCCAGCCCGGGTTCGACACGAATGCCGCCGTCGGCGCCGTGTCGCTGTTCAGCAGCACATGCGTGCGCCCGGGACTCACGCGCGCCATCGCCTCCGCGCTCGTCGCCACCACCAAGTCGCCTGCCAGCAGCAGATCCGCCTCGCCCATCGCCACGCGCGTGTTCAGCAGATGGTCCGGCGAGCCCGCCAACACCACGTGCGAAAACACCGCGCCGCCCTTCTGCGCCAGTCCCGCCATGTCCAGCACCGAACAGCCCTTCCCCTCAAGGTGCGCCGCCATGCCCAGCAGCTGCCCGATCGTCACCACGCCCGTGCCGCCCACCCCCGCGATGAACACGCCATAAGGCACGTCCAGACTACGCACCCGGGGCGCAGGCACATCCTCGTCCGGCGCGTCGCCCGATTGCGCCAACGCGGGCGGCTTCTTCAGCTTGCCGCCCTCTACCGTCACCAGGCTCGGGCAAAAGCCCTTCAAACAGGAGAAGTCCTTGTTGCAGCTCGACTGGTTGATCTTGCGCTTGCGCCCGAACTCGGTCTCCAGCGGCTCCACCGACAGACAGTTCGACTTCGACGAGCAATCCCCGCAGCCCTCGCACACCCGTTCATTGATGACCACGCGGCGCGCCGGGTCCGGATAGGCGTTGCGTTTGCGGCGGCGGCGCTTTTCGGTTGCGCAGGTCTGGTCGTAGATCAGCACCGACACGCCGGGATGCTCGCGCAGCTCGCGCATCACCGCGTCCAGCTCGTCGCGATGGCGCACGGGCACGTCCCGCGCCAGGTCGGTCACGTCCACATACTTGCCGGGATCGTCCGTCACCACCACGATCTTCTCGATGCCCTCGGCCGCCACCTGGCGCGTGATCATCGGCACGCTGATCGGGCCGTCCACCGGCTGCCCGCCCGTCATCGCCACCGCGTCGTTGAAGAGGATCTTGTACGTGATCGGCGCCTTGGCCGCCACTGCTGCCCGAATCGCCAGCAGCCCCGAATGAAAGTAGGTGCCGTCGCCCAGGTTCGCGAACACGTGCTTTTCCTCGGTGAACGGCGCCTGCCCCAGCCACGGCACGCCCTCGCCGCCCATCTGCGTGAAGACGTCGGTGCTGCGGTCCATCCATCGCACCATGTAGTGGCAGCCGATGCCCGCCATGCCGCGCGAACCTTCCGGCAGGCGTGTCGACGTATTGTGCGGACAGCCTGAACAGAACCAGGGCTTGCGCTCTTCAACCACACGCGGTCGCGCCAGCGCCGCTTCGCGGGCACGGATGAACTCCACGCGAGCCTCGATGCCCGCGCGCACATCGTCCGGCAACGCGAACCGCAACAGGCGCGCCGCGATGGCCTTGGCGACCATCGCAGGCGAGAATTCGTAATGCGCCGGCAGCAGCCAATTGCCCTGCGGCACGGACCACTCGCCGCCGTCCTTGTCGTCGAACTTGCCCACCACGCGCGGAATCTTCTTGCCGCTTCCGATCCAGCTGAACAGCTCCTCTTTCAGCTGATATTCCAGCACCTGGCGCTTCTCCTCCACGACCAGGATCTCGTCCAGCCCTTCGGCGAACCGCTGCGTGCCGGCGGACTCCAGCGGCCACACCATGCCCACCTTGAAAAGACGCAGGCCGATGCGTCGGCACACGTCTTCGGACAGGCCGAGGTCCGAGAGCGCCTGGCGCGTGTCCAGGTAGGCCTTGCCGGACGTCATGATGCCGAAGCGCGCATCGCGCTGCGGCACCTCCCAGAGTTCGCGGTTCAGCCCGTTGGCGCGCGCATAGGCCAGCGCGGCGTACAGCTTGTAGTCCAGCAGCCGCGCTTCCTGCTGCAACGGCGTGTCGGGCAGCCGGATGTTCAGGCCGTCCGGCGGCAGCTGGAAGTCCTCGGGCAGCACGATGCGCACGCGGTCAGGGTCCACATCGACCGATGCCGACACCTCCACGATGTCGGTGATGCACTTCATGCCCACCCACACGCCCGCGTAGCGGCTCATCGCCCAGCCGTGCAGGCCGAAATCCAGCACTTCCTGCACGCTGGACGGGAACAGCACCGGAATCATGCAGGCCTTCAGGATGTGATCGCTCTGGTGCGGCAGCGTCGAGGACTTGGCGGGGTGGTCGTCGCCCGCCACCACCAGCACGCCGCCGTGGCGCGCGGTGCCGGCTGCATTCGCATGCTTGAAGACGTCGCCGCAACGGTCCACGCCAGGACCCTTGCCGTACCACATGCCGAACACGCCGTCGTACTTTGCGCCGGGAAAAAGGTTCACCTGCTGCGTGCCCCACACCGCCGTGGCCGCCAGGTCTTCGTTGATGCCGGGTTGGAACTCGACGTGGTGCGCCTTCAGATGGGCGGCGGCCTTCCACATGTTCTGGTCGACGCCGCCCAGCGGTGAACCCCGATAGCCCGATACGAAGCCCGCCGTGTTCAGCCCTGCCTGCGCGTCGCGCACGCGCTGCATCATGGGCAGCCGCACCAGCGCATGGATGCCGCTCATCCACGCGCGGCCGGATTGCAGGGTGTATTTGTCGTCGAGCTGGACGGATTCAAGCGCCGCGCGGACGGCGGGCGTAAGGGGGGCATTCATGTCTACTCCAACATCGGATGCCCCCACCAGCGTCGCGCCTCTTGCCAGAACGCACGCGGGCCAACAAGGGCCGTGAAAGTGAAGTCCTGATGCGTTCGCGCCTCTGCGGGCGGAATCGCGCTTGCCGCACCCGCCGCTCCGAAAAAACGGGGCCGGCTGGCGTTAGTCCTTTCGGTTGTAACCCCTGGCCCTCGGGCGGGCAATAGGGCGATGCGATAATTGCCGGCATGGACTTCGCCCCTCGCATCGTCGCCTGGCAGCGCCAGCATGGCCGCCACGATCTCCCCTGGCAGAACACCCGGGATCCCTACCGGATCTGGCTTTCCGAAATCATGCTGCAGCAGACGCAGGTGGCCACCGTCATTCCCTATTACGAGCGCTTTCTGCAACGCTTTCCGGACGTCGCGGCGCTGGCCGCCGCCTCGCAGGAAGACGTGATGCCCTATTGGGCCGGCCTGGGCTACTACGCCCGCGCCCGCAACCTGCATCGCTGCGCGCAGGAGATCGTGCGCGACTGGAACGGCCGCTTTCCGCCCACCGCCGAGGCCATCGCTACGCTGCCGGGCATCGGCCGGTCGACTGCCGCGGCCATTGCCGCGTTCTCCAACGGCGAGCGCTCGCCCATCCTGGACGGCAACGTCAAGCGGGTATTCACACGACACTTCGGCATTGCCGGGGATCCCGCCAAGCGCGAGGTCGAGCAGCGTCTCTGGGCGCTGGCGCATGCGCAGGTGGACGCAGCGCCCGGGTTGGACATGGCGGCCTACACGCAGGGGCTGATGGATCTGGGCGCCACGCTCTGCACGCGCGGCAAACCCGCCTGCGACAGATGTCCGGTGGCGGAGACCTGTGTTGCCCGCCGCGAAGGTCGACAGGCCGAACTGCCCACGCCCAAGGTGCGCAAGGCGATCCCCGAACGCGAGACCTGTATGTTGGTGCTGCGGCACCAGGGCGCGTTCCTGCTGCAACAGCGTCCCGAACCCGGCATCTGGGGCGGGCTGTGGAGCCTGCCGGAGTTTGATGCGGCGGGTGATCCCGACACCGCGTCGCGCGCGCTGGGGCTGGAGCCGGAACAGCGCTTCGAGTTGGCTGCCTTCGCCCACACGTTCACGCATTACCGCCTGCACATCCGGCCCTGGCTTGTGCCGGTGCGCGCGGTTGCCCTGCGCGAACCGGCGTTGCCGGAACGCTGGGTGCCTGCAGACAAGCTGGGGATGATGGCGCTGCCGGCGCCCGTCAAGAAACTGCTGCAGGGGCTGGTTGATGCCGGGATGCAGGACAGCCTGTTCGGCGAGGAAAACGCGGCGTAGCGATTCGGCGGGTTAACCGGTGTGAGCTTGAGCGGTGTCAGACACCGGTCAAACTACGACGCCGCCTCATTGAGGTTTCAGACACCCGCCCCGCTCAGCAGCATCACCAGCTTCAAATCCGGATGCGTCGCCAGCCGGAACGTGATCTGCTGGTACGCCAGCTTGCCGCGCTGCGGATGCTGGAATTCGCGCAGGCCGCCTTCGCGTTCCACCACGGCGTGCCGCGTCCACCAATGCGAGAAAACCACGCTTTGCCGGCTCAGGCTGTCCAGCAGCGCCAGCACCGCCGGTTCGTCCAGATGCGCGCCCGCGTCGGCGCGAAATTCAGCCACCACGCGGCGGGCGCGTTGGTCCCAGTCGACCACCAGTTCACGCGCCGCGGGATCCAGGAAGATGTAGCGCAACAGGTTGGGCTCGGGGTCGCGCTCGGGCCAGTGGTCGAACAGGTCGACCAGCGGCGCGTTGCAGGCCAGCACGTTCCAGGCGCGGTCCAGCACATAGGCGGGCGCGTTGATCGCGTTGACGCATTCCTGCAGCGGGCCCGGCGCGCCGCCGGCGTCGTCGCGGGCGTGCTGCGGGTCGGCGCAATCGGCAAGATCGAAGAGGTACGCACGCTCGGCCCGCGCCAACTGCAGCACGCCCGCGATTCGCGACCACACCGAGGGCGACACCGACACCTCGCGCCCCTGCTCGATCCACGTGTACCAGGTAACGCTGATGCCACACAGCTGCGCCACTTCCTCACGCCGCAGGCCGGGCGTGCGGCGGCGCGATCCCTCGGGCAGACCCGCCATCTGCGGCGTGATGCGCGACCGCGCGCTGCGCACAAATTCGCCCAGCGCGTGACGGCGCAGATGCGAGCCTTCGTGGCTGGAGGTGACGGGCTGGGGGGAAGTGTTCATACCAGGATGAGTAATGGGCTTGTACGTGTATACGGGCCCGCCTATCTTAGCGCCTGCATCCTTTCGCAATCCCGAAAGGAATTCCGACAACGATCTCGACAGCATTCCCGGCAACATTCCAGCCAGGATTCCGCCCCCAACAGCCATTCCGACACGAGGACCCCTCATGACCGCCAGCTCGCACGACGCCGCCGTCGACCGCCAATTCAGCCCCCGCGCCGCCGCCTACCTGACCAGCGCCGTCCACGCCCAGGGCGAAGACCTGCTGCAAATGGCCGCGGTCGCCGGCCAGCACCCGGACGCGCGCGTGCTGGACCTGGGCTGTGGCGGCGGGCACGTGAGTTTTCACGTGGCGCCGAAAGTGGCGCATGTGACCGCCTACGACCTGTCGCAGCAGATGCTGGACGTCGTCGCCGCCGAAGCCAGCAAGCGCGGGCTCGCCAATCTGGTGACCTGTCAGGGCAAGGCCGAGTACCTGCCGTTCGGCGACGCCGAATTCGACCTGGTGATGTCACGCTATTCCACGCACCATTGGCAGGACGCCGGCCGCGGCCTGCGCGAGGCTTTCCGCGTGCTCAAGCCGGGCGGCATTGCCGTCTTTGCCGACGTGGTGTCGCCGGGCGAACCGCTGCTGGACACCTGGCTGCAGACCATCGAAGTGCTGCGCGACACCTCGCACGTGCGCGATTACTCGGTGGCCGAATGGACCCGCATGCTGACCGAAGCGGGCTTCACGCTGCAGGAACTGGCGCCGCGCCGCCTGCCGCTGGAGTTTCAGTCGTGGGTCACGCGCATGCGCACGCCCGACACGCTGGTGGCGGCGCTGCGCCACATGTTCGGCATCGCGCCGGACGTTGTGCGCGCGCATTTCGACGTGCGCGAGGACGGGTCTTTTACGAGCGACACGGCGACGATCGTGGTGAGAAAGCCGGGCTGAATCAGTCCACTCTCGACGGCTCCATCGCGGCCAGCGCCCCCACCACGCCCAGGCTGCGCAGCAACTGCGCAGCCGCGCCCGCCGCCCGCACAAACCGCGGCTCCTGGCCGAGGTCACCGAACACCGGCTCAAACCCCGTCATGACGCCCGCCCACGCCAGCATCGCCGCGGACCCCTCGCCCGCCTGCTCCGCCGCCCGTTCGGCCTGCTCATACCGATGCGCCAGCGCTTCGGCCAACGGGTCCTGGACCTCATAGACACGCCCGGCCTCATCCTGTCCGCGCAGGAAAAGCAGCCACCCGGCCACGGCCAACGCAAGACCCGGCATTGGCGCATCCGCCGCCAGCCGGTCGCGCACCGTCCCCAGCAGCCGCTGCGGCAACTTCTGTGAGCCGTCCATCGCAATCTGCCGCGTCTGGTGCCTTAGCGCCGGATTGGCGAATCGCTGCAACAGGCCTTGCCGGTACTTCTCGATATCCAGCCCCTGCAACGGCGGCAGCGTCGGTTCGATCTCCTGGCCCATCAGCGCGCCCAGGAACCGCCGCATGCCGGGCCGCGCCATCGCCTCGTCCACGGTGGCCCACCCCGCCATCACCGACAGATACGCCAGCGCAGAATGCGCGCCGTTGACCATGCGCAGTTTCAGCGTCTCGAACGGCGCGGCGTCCATCACGAAACGCGCACCGCCCGCGGTCCAGTCCGGCCGGCCCGCCGCGAAGCGGTCTTCGACAACCCATTCCAGATAGGGCTCGGCCACCACAGACCACGCATCGCGCACGCCCAATGCCGCGGCGATCTCGTGCCGATCCACGTCCGTCGTGCGCGGCACGATGCGGTCGACCATCGAGCAGGGAAACGCGCACGCCGATGCAATCCAGTCCGCCAACGCCGGATCGACGCGCGCCGCGAACGTCAGCACCAGCGCCCGCAGCAAGTGGCCGTTGGCGGGCAGGTTGTCCAGCGACATCACCGTGATCGGCGGCCGGCCCATCGCGCGGCGGCGTTGCAGGCCGTGCACCACAAAACCGATGACGCCACACGGCGACTCGGGATTCGCGAGGTCATGCACGACGTCGGGATGATCCAGATTCAGCCTGCCGCTGGCGGGATCATGGCAATAGCCCTTCTCGGTGACCGTGATGCTGACGATGCGCGTGCCGGCGGCCGCGATGCGCGCCAGCACGAGCTGCGGGTCCTCGGGCGCCACCAGCGTTTCAAGCAGACAGCCGATGACACCCACACGCTGCCGCGACGCGCCGCTGCCGTCGGCATCGCGCAACGCCAGCGCATACAGGCCGTCCTGCGGCGCCAGCGCGTCGCGCGTGTCGGCGTGGCGCAGCGAGACGCCGCAAATGCCCCAGTCCGGCCCCGCTCCGGCGCGCAGCGCCGCATCGTTGACCGCCGCCAGATGCGCACGCGCGAACGCGCCCAGGCCCAGATGCACGATGCCGATGCTGAGCGCGTCCCGGTCATATCCCGGCCGCGCGACATGCGCGGGCAGGCCGTCCAGCGCCCCCGCATTCAGCCGGCCGCCTTCGCCTACCAGTTCCATAGCGTGCCGTCGTGCTGCAGCCGGTTCACGGGCAGATACGCGCGCTGATACGGATATCGCGCCGCCAGCTTCTCGTCGATATCCACGCCGTGGCCCGGAGCCTCGCCCGGATACAGCATGCCCTGCTCGAACGTATAGGAGTGGGGAAACACGGCATCGGTCTCGTCGGTATGCCGCATGTATTCCTGAATGCCGAAATTGGGCACCCACAGGTCGAAGTGCAGCGCCGCCCCCATGCAGACCGGCGACAAATCCGTGGCGCCATGGCAGCCGGTGCGCACCTGATAGAGCGACGCCATATCGGCAATGCGCCGCAGATGCGTGATGCCACCCGCGTGAACGACCGTGGTGCGGATGTAGTCGATGAGCTGGTTCTGCACCAGGTCCTTGCAGTCCCAGATCGTGTTGAAGATTTCGCCCACCGCCAGCGGCGTGGTGGTGTGCTGGCGGATCAGCCGGAAGGCCTCCTGATTCTCGGCGGGCGTCGCGTCCTCCATCCAGAACAGGCTGTAGGGCTCCAGCGATTTGCCGAAACGCGCGGCCTCGATGGGCGTCAGGCGGTGATGCACGTCGTGCAGCAGATGGTGCTCGAAGCCCAGCTTCTCGCGGATGCGCTCGAACAGTTGCGGCGCGTGGCGCAGATACTTTTCGGTGGACCAGTCGTGCTCGCTGGGCAGGTCGGCATCGGCGGGCTCGTAGAACAGCGTGCCGCGGCCCACGCCATAGACCTTTTCCAAACCCGGCACGCCGCTTTGCGCGCGGATGGCGCGATAGCCCATGTCGGCGTAGCGCAGCACCTCGTCCACGGTGTGCTCGATGTCCGAGCCGTTGGCATGGCCGTAGACCATCACGCCGCTACGGCTCTTGCCGCCCAGCAGCTGGTACAGCGGCAGGCCGGCGGCCTTGGCCTTCAGGTCCCACAGCGCGGTGTCCACGCCGGCGATCGCGGTCATCGTGACCGGCCCGCGCCGCCAGTACGCGCCCTTGTACAGGTACTGCCAGATGTCCTCGATCTGATGCGCATCGCGCCCGATCAGGCAGGGGATGACGTGCTCGGTCAGGTAGGCGGCCACCGCCAGTTCGCGCCCGTTCAGCGTCGCATCGCCAATGCCGGTCAGGCCCTGGTCGGTTTCGATCTTCAGGGTCACGAAGTTGCGGCCCGGAGAACAGACAATCACGCGTGCATTCGTAATCTTCATCTTGGACTTCCGGCTACAGGAAAGGGACGGCCGCTCAACGCGGCCGCGGGATCAGAACGTCACCATCACCTTCATCGCCTGGTTGCGATCACCCGCCAGCGCAAAGGCGTCATGCACGCGCGCGACGGGCACCGCCGCCGTCAGCAGCGGCGACACATCCACCAGGCCGCGGGACAGGCAATCCACGGCCATCGCGTATTCGTTCACAAAGCGGAAGCTGCCGATGCACGACAGGCTCTTGACCATGATCTGGTTGAACGGGCAATCGGCGCTGCTGCCGGACAGCGTTCCCACCGTCACGACAACGCCACGCGGACGCGCCGCGCGCAGGCAGCTTGCCAGGCCGGCATAGCTGCCCGACGCCTCGAAACACACGTCCACCGTGCCCTTGCCCGCGGCCAGCGCGCCCAAGGCGGCCGGGTCCGTGGCCGCGTTGATGGTTTGCGTGGCGCCCACCCGGGCGCACGCCGCCAGTGTCTGGTCCACGATGTCCACCACGATGACCCGGCTGGCGCCCGCCAGGCGCGCGGCCATCAGGATCAACGCGCCGATCGGACCCGCGCCGACCACCATGGCCGTCTTGCCCAGCAACGATCCCGCGCTGCGCACCGCATGCAGGGCGACGGCCAGCGGCTCGCCAAACGCAGCCAGTTCATACGACAGCGAATCCGGCACGGGCACACACTGCCGCGCGTCGACCACCACCTCTTCGCGCATCGCGCCCTGCATGTGCGGAAAGCGGCTGGCGCTGCCGAAGAAATGCACCGACTCGCAATGATTCGAATCGCCCTGCCGGCAATAGCGGCACACGCCGCACGTGCGCGCCGGGTCCAGCGCCACGCGGTCACCGGGCCTGACCGCAGTGACGTCCGCGCCCACCTCCAGCACCTGCCCGGACGCCTCGTGGCCCGGCGTCAGCGGTTCACGGATGACGAAATCGCCCACCCGGCCGTGCCGGTAGTAATGCAGGTCCGATCCGCAGATGCCCACGGCCTTGACGCCGACGCGCACCTGCGACGGCCCCAAGGGCTGCGAGTCCGAGGTGTCCAGGCGCAGGTCCTGCGCCCCGTGGATCATGCAGTTCAGCATCAGCGCCACCCCTGTGCAAATTCGCCGATCACCCGTTCCAGGTGATCGCGCATCGCCTGCCGCGCCTCCTGCGCGTCGCGGGCCACCAGCGCGCCGAAGATACGCTGGTGATCGGCCTGCGACGCCTGGCGCAACGCCTGCGTGTGGAAATGTTGTTCCATCTTTTCCCAGACCGGCCCCCGGGCCTGATCCCACATCGACGTCACCGTCGCCAGCAGCACGCTGTTGCCGGTGGACTGGGCAATGCACAGATGAAAGCGGCGGTCGGCCTCGGCGTTGGCGTCCTTGTCCGTCATCCGGTCGCGCATGGCGGTCAGCGCCTCGAAGATGCGGTCCAGGTCCGCGTCGGTGCGGGTGGTGGCCGCCAGCGCGGCGATCTCGGATTCAATCAGGCAGCGGGCGCGAAGGAGCTCGAAGGGGCCGGCGCCCGCCTCCGGCATCGCGGACGGACGGTTCGCATCCGGTTCGCAGACATAGATGCCCGAGCCGCCGCGCACTTCCACCACGCCCTGCAGCTCCAGCGCAATGATGGCCTCGCGCACGGACGTGCGGCTGACGTCGAAGCGCTCGGCCAACGCGCGCTCGGCCGGCAGGCGCTGGCCCGCGGCAAATTCCCCCTGCGCCACCAGCGCATGGATCTGCGCGGCCAACCGCAAGTAACCGCGGTCTGGTGCGACACGGCCGGCGGGGACTTCGGGCTTGGAGAGCGAATGCAACGTCATGGCGCCTCAAATTGGTCTGACCAAATCGTATTTGGTCCACCAATTTCCGCCATCGTGGTTTTCCACTACGCGCCGACCGGCAACGTTCGGGCAACGCCCGGACAACCGCCGGATCACCCCTCGACAGCCCCCGCGCGGCCCCTGTATAGATACGGATCGAACGACAGCCAAGGAAAGCGACATGCCCAGCACGACCGACCAGCCCTTGCCCGCCAATCTGGCGGACCTGACCGTCACCGAGGCGGCAGCACACATCCGCGAGGGCCGCCTCACCAGCGTTGCGCTGACGCAAGCCTGCCTGGACCGCATCGACGCCCGCCAGGACCTGAACGCGTTCATCACGGTCGACCGCGACGGCGCGCTGTCGCAGGCGCGCGCCTACGATGCGGCGCCCGGCCACGGCCCGCTGGGCGGCGTGCCCGTCGCCATCAAGGACAACATCCACGTCGCGGGGTTGCCGAACACCGCTGGCACACCAGCGCTGAAAAACTTCCGCCCCGCCGAGGACGCGCCCGTCGTGCAGCGGCTGCGCGAGGCCGGCGCCGTCATCCTGGGCAAGACCAACATGCATGAACTGGCGTTCGGCGTGTCCGGCTTCAACACCGCCTTCCCCGGCCCGGATGGCGATGGCACGCGCAACGCCTACGACGCGCGCCTGATCGCTGGCGGCTCGTCGTCCGGCAGCGGCGCGGCGGTGGGCGCGCGGCTGGCGCCCGCCGCGCTGGGCACCGATACCGGCGCCTCGGTGCGCCTGCCCGCTTCGGTGAACGGCGCCGCCGGATTCCGCGCCACCGTGGGCCGCTACGACGGCGCGGGCATCACCCCCATTTCCCACACGCGCGACACACCCGGACCCATCGCCAACGGCATGGCCGATATCGTGCTGCTGGATGCGATCCTCACGGGCCAGACCGAGCCGCTGGCGCCCCTGCCGCCCGAAGGCATTCGCCTGGGCCTGGCCGCGTACTTCTGGG
The DNA here is from genome assembly GCF_040775605.1 of Achromobacter animicus. Classification (NCBI taxonomy): domain Bacteria; kingdom Pseudomonadati; phylum Pseudomonadota; class Betaproteobacteria; order Burkholderiales; family Alcaligenaceae; genus Achromobacter; species Achromobacter animicus. Next base: position 560,023 of record NZ_JAYGJK010000001.1, on the reverse strand, counting down.
CCGACCTCGATCCCGACGTGCAGGCGGTTTCAGAAGCCGCCTTGAACACGCTGCGCGCCGCCGGGGTGACGCTGGTGGAGCTGGACATGCCCGACCTGCCCGCCGCCAACGCGGCGATCGGCATGCCGCTATGCCTGTTCGAGCAGAAGCCCGATCTGACGGCCTATCTGGCGCGTTATCACGTGGGGATGAGCTTTGATGAGGTAGTCGCGCAGATTTCCAGCCCCGACGTGAAGGGCATTTTCGACAACCTGATCGTGCCGGGCGTGCTGCCCACGCCGGACGGCCAGCTCCTGCCGTTGCAACCGTTGTACGAACAGGCCATCGCAGGCGGCCGGCGTGAGCTCATCGACGTCTATCGCCGCGCCTTCAAGGAACACGCGTTGGACGGCCTGCTGTTTCCGACCGTGCCGGTGCCGCCGCCCGCGTCCACGCCCGAAGCCAGCAGTTTCGAAACCTTTGCCCGCCTGGCGCGCAACGTGGATCCCGGCAGCAACGCCGGCCTCCCTGGCCTGAGCGTGCCGGCCGGGCTGTCGAATCAAGGCCTGCCGGTGGGATTGGAGATCGACGGCCTGCCGGGCGAGGACCGCAAGGTGCTCGCGATCGGCGTGGCCATCGAAAAGATATTGGGGCGCATCGCTGCGCCCCGGGTCCGACCTTAGCCTCAGCCTGGGCTTTCGCGGCAGTCAGCCGCGTCAGCCCAGGTTGGGCGCCAGCGTGCGCTTCAGGTCTTCGATGCTGCGGCCGCTGCGGCGGGCGTAGTCTTCGAGCTGGTCTTCGCCGATGACGCCCACATTGAAGTACTGCGACTGCGGGTGGCTGAAGTAAAAGCCCGACACGCTGGACGCCGGGTACATCGCGTAGCTGTCCGTCAGCATCATGCCGATGTCCTCGCCGTCCAGCACGCGAAACATGTCGGTCTTCACGACGTGTTCCGGGCAGGCCGGGTAGCCCGGCGCCGGGCGGATGCCTACGTACTTCTCGGCAATCATGTCTTCGTTGGACAGGGCTTCGTCGGGCGCGTAACCCCACAGGTCCTGGCGCACACGCGCATGCAGGCACTCGGCGAAGGCTTCGGCCAGGCGGTCCGCCAGCGACTTGAGCATGATGCTGGAATAGTCGTCCAGCGCCTTCTCGAATTCCGCTTCCTTCTTTTCGATGCCCAAACCGGCCGTGACGGCGAACATGCCGATGTAATCGACCTTGCCGCTGGACTTGGGCGCGATGAAGTCCGACAGCGACTTGTTGCTGACGCCTTCGCGCTTGGCGCCCTGCTGGCGCAGGTTGCGGTACGTGAACAGCACTTCGCTGCGCGTCTCGTCCTTGTAGACCTCGATGTCCTCGTCGTTGACGGTGTTGGCGGGATAGAAGCCCACGACGCCGTTGGCGGTGAGCCAGCGGCCTTCGACGATGCGCTTCATCATGGCCTGGCCGTCCGCAAATACCTTGCGCGCCTGCTCGCCCACCACCTTGTCTTGCAGGATTGCGGGGTACGGGCCGAAGAGACTCCAGGTCTGGAAGAACGGGCCCCAGTCCACGTACTTCGCGATCTCGGCCAGGTCGTAGCTTTTGAAGGTGCGGCGGCCGATGAACTTGGGGCGCGGCGGCGTGTAGTTGTCCCAGTCGATCGCCGGACGCGAGGCGCGCGCCTCGGCCAGCGGCAGGATCGGCGTCGCCTTGCGGTTGGCATGGCGGCGGCGCACGTCTTCGTACTCTTCGGCCAATTCCGTCAGGTAGGCTTCCGACTGGTCGGACATCAGGTTGGTGGCCACGCCCACCGACCGGCTGGCGTCGGGCACGTAGATCACCGGGCCTTCGTAATTGGGCGCGATCTTGACGGCGGTGTGCACGCGGCTGGTGGTGGCGCCGCCGATCATGAGCGGCACCTTGCGGCTGCGGAAGTACTCGTCGCGCTGCATTTCCGACGCCACGTACGCCATCTCTTCCAGGCTGGGCGTGATCAGGCCGGACAGGCCGACGATGTCGGCGTTCTCTTCCTTGGCTTTCTCAAGAATCTGCGCGCAGGGCACCATCACGCCCATGTTCACGACTTCGAAGTTGTTGCACTGCAGGACCACCGACACGATGTTCTTGCCGATGTCGTGCACGTCGCCCTTCACGGTGGCAATGACGATCTTGCCCTTGGCGCGCACGTCGCCGCCCGCGGCCGCGATCTGGCGCTTTTCTTCCTCGATGAACGGAATCAGGTGCGCCACGGCCTGCTTCATGACGCGGGCGGATTTCACGACCTGCGGCAGGAACATCTTGCCTTCGCCGAACAGGTCGCCGACGACGTTCATGCCGTCCATCAGCGGGCCTTCGATCACTTCGATGGGACGGCCGCCGCGCGCTGCGATCTTCTGGCGCACCTCTTCGGTGTCTTCCACGATGAAGGCCGTGATGCCGTGGACCAGCGCGTGCGACAGGCGCTGCTCGACCTCGGCATTGCGCCAGGCCAGGTCTTCTTCCTTCTTGGCGCCGCTGCCCTTCACGCTGTCGGCAAACTGCACCAGGCGTTCGGTGGGCGTGCGCTCGTCGTCGGCTTCGGTCTTGCCGACGGGTTCCGGCCGGTCCAGCACCACGTCTTCCACCAGATCGCGCAGCTTGGCGTCCAGGTCTGCGTACACGCCCAGTTGGCCGGCGTTGACGATGCCCATCGTCATGCCTTCCTTGACCGCGTAATACAGGAACACGGTGTGGATGGCCTCGCGCATCGGCTCGTTGCCGCGGAACGAGAAGCTGACGTTGGACACGCCGCCCGAGATGCGCGCGTGCGGCAGGTTCTCGCGGATCCAGCGCGTGCCTTCGATGAAGTCCACGGCGTAGTGGTTGTGCTCATCGATGCCGGTGGCGACCGCGAAGACGTTCGGGTCGAAGATGATGTCTTCCGGCGGGAAGCCTTCTTCCTCGACCAGGATCTTGTAGGCGCGGCCGCAGATTTCCTTGCGGCGCTCCAGTGTGTCGGCCTGACCCAGTTCATCGAACGCCATCACCACCACCGCTGCGCCATAGCGGCGGCACAGGCGGGCGTGATGGCGGAAGGGCTCCAGCCCCTCCTTCATGGAGATCGAGTTCACCACCGCCTTGCCCTGCACGCACTTCAGGCCGGTCTCGATGACTTCCCACTTCGAGCTGTCGATCATGACCGGCACGCGCGCGATGTCGGGCTCTGACGCGATCAGGTTCAGGAAGCGATGCATGCAGGCCACCGAATCCAGCATAGCCTCGTCCATGTTGATGTCGATGATCTGCGCGCCGTTCTCGACCTGCTGACGGGCCACGGCCAGCGCCTCGTCGTATTTTTCTTCGCGGATCAGGCGGGCGAACATCTTGCTGCCCGTCACGTTGGTGCGTTCGCCCACGTTGACGAACAGCGTGTCTTCGTCGATGTTCAGCGGCTCCAGGCCCGACAGGCGGGTCTTGACGGCGATCTCGGGCACGACGCGCGGCGTCAGCGCCGTGACCTTCTCGGCAATCGCGCGGATGTGGTCCGGCGTGGTGCCGCAGCAGCCGCCCGACATGTTCACCAGGCCCGCGCGCGCAAATTCCTCGAGCAGCGCCGAGGTGTCGGCCGGGGTCTCGTCAAAGCCGGTCTCGGCCATGGGGTTGGGCAGGCCGGCGTTGGGATACACGCAGACGTAGGTGTCGCAGATCTTGGACAGCTCGGCCACGTAGGGGCGCATCAGCGCCGCGCCCAGCGCGCAATTCAGGCCGATGGTGACGGGACGCGCGTGGCGCACCGAGTTCCAGAAGGCTTCGACCGTCTGACCGGACAGGATGCGGCCGGATGCGTCGGTCACCGTGCCGGAGATCATCACCGGCAGGCGGATGCCGCGTTCCTCGAACACTTCCTCGGTCGCGAAAATGGCGGCCTTGGCGTTCAGCGTGTCGAAGATGGTTTCGATCAGGACGATGTCGATGCCGCCGTCGAGCAGGCCGTTCAGTTGCTCGATATAGGCGACACGCAGTTCGTCGAACGTGACGTTACGCGCGCCCGGGTCGTTCACGTCCGGCGAAATGGAAGCCGTCTTCGGCTGCGGGCCCAGCGCGCCCGCCACGAAGCGCGGCTTGTCGGGCGTGCTGTAGGCGTCACAGGCTTCGCGCGCGAGCTGCGCCGACACCAGGTTCAGCTCGTAGGCCAGTTCCGGCAGGTCGTAGTCACCCTGGGCGATCGTGGTGGCGCCGAAGGTGTTGGTCTCGATGACGTCGGCGCCCGCGTCCAGATACTGGCGGTGGATTTCCGAGATGACGTCTGGCCGCACCAGCGACAACAGTTCGTTGTTGCCTTTCACGTCCTTGCCGTGCTCGGCAAAGCGCTCGCCGCGGAAGTCGGCTTCGCCCAGCTTGTAGCGCTGGATCATGGTGCCCATGGCGCCGTCCAGGATCAGGATGCGCTTGCCCAGCAGGCGGGCAAAGTCGCCGCCGCGGGTATAGGCTTCGGGAGGGTACGGCAGGCGGGGATACGACACGATCAGGTCCGGATTAGGTTGGCCACGGCAGCGCGGATGTGGCTAAAACGCGAAAAACGCCGAAAAAACAAGCCCTGATCGTAACAAAATGGGCCTTCGCGCGCCTCACGGTGATACAGTTTCGGCCCCGAACCGGTGCTTTCGGCGCATCAGGTTGGGCAAGCACGCAACACTTGCCCGCCGCGAGCGAAAGATAAACGGGAAACAGGAAGACGCCCCCGCAGTGCCGCGCCGCCCGCAAGGCCGCCGCAGCGCCGCCCGTCCAGCATGTGCTGCCCCCGCAACGGTCCCCATGCGCGCCTGGCGCCCATGGCAGCCCGATACCGGCCTGTTCGCTCGTCAGGATGCCTGTTTCCCGCCACGCGGCCTTTCGGCTCGCCCGGCGCGCCGGCATCCTTCCCATCGTGAATGGCCTGCGGGGTCGCGGGCTGCACCGAGGTCTTGTAGATGAAAGCCCGCTCCATCCGGCGCTATGCCGGCGCCCTGCTCTGTTCCGCTCCGGCCATCGCCGCCGCCCAGCAAACCGCTCCCGCCACGTCCGAACTCGACAGCATCACCGTCACCGCCCAGCGCGTGCCCACCGACGGCCGCACGCTGCCGGTGTCGATCTCGGTGATCACCGCCGAGGACATCGCGGCCAGCAGCGCGCGCACCATGCAGGACCTGCTGTCCACGCAGGCCGGCATCAACCTGATCAACACCACCAGCTCCAGCGACAACGCCATCGTCGACCTGCGCGGCTTCGGCATCACCGGCGCCAGCAACACGCTGATCCTGATCGACGGCGTCAAGCAGAACACCAACGACCTGTCGGCGCCCAGCCTGGGCGTGGTGCCGCTGGATCAGGTCGAACGCATCGAAATCGTGCGTGGCAGCGGCTCCGTGCAGTACGGCGGCGGCACCACCGGCGGCGTGATCAACATCATCACCCGCTCCGACTTCGCCCAGGAACCGGTCACCGCCCGCGCCACCGCCACGTTCGGCAGCTACGGCCTGCGCCAGTACGACGCCGCGGTCGCGATGAACAACGAGAAGGTGGGCGTTGACGCCTACATGCAGTCGCTGCACAGCGACGGCTACCGCGACAACAGCGGCGAGCGCCGCGAAGGCGGCGGCGGCGGCATCACCTTCCGCCACAACGACGGCTCGATTCGCCTGTACGGCCGCACCACCACGCAGAAGCTGGAACTGCCCGGTCCGCGCACGATCAACCCGTTCACGGGCGTGAACGAATTCCAGGACGATCCGCGCGGCTCGAAGAACGACGTCGATTACGTCAAGACCACGACCACCACGTTTGGTCTGCAACTTGAGCAGGCCATCGGCGCCGGCGTGCTGTATTCGGACCTGTCGACCCGCGAGAAGAAGCTCAGCGGCCTGACTTACGACGGTTTCGGCGACACGCTGCGCGACCAGAAGCTGGAAGAGAACATCGCCAGCGTGCGCTACCGCCTGCCGATCAACGGCGGCCACAGCGTCGTCTTCGGCGCCGATGCGCAGGAAGCCAAGACCACCGCCGACCAGAACGCCTACTACGACTTCGAACCGTCGAAGTGGCAGTCGCGCCAGCATCAGTACGGCCTGTTTGCCGAAGGCCAGATCCGCGCCACCGACAGCACCTACATCACGGCGGGCGTGCGCCGCCAGTACGCGTCCGACGACCTGGAAGTGATTTCGGGCTCGGGCACGCCGTCCGACCGCAGCCACCACCTGACCGCGTGGCAGTTGGGCGTGCGCCAGGACCTGTCCGGCGGCTTCGGCCTGTACGGCAAGGTCGGCCGCAGCTTCCGCCTGCCCAACGCCGACGAACTGCTGTCGGTCCAGTCGCCGCTGGCCCCGCAGACGTCCACCGACAAGGAAATCGGCGTCACCTGGCAGTCGGCCAGCAGCAGCGCGCGCCTGTCGTACTTCCACTACGACCTGACCAACGAGATCCAGTACAACCCGCTGGCCGACGGCCTGTGGGGCCCGGGCACGGGCGCCAACACCAACCTGGATCCGACCCGCCGCCAGGGCATCGAGCTTGAAGGCCACACCGCGCTGTCCAGCAGCGTCACCGTGGACGCCAACCTGACCTGGATGGAAGCGCAGTTCCGCTCCGGCACCTATGCCGGCGTTGATCTGGCCGGCAAGACCGTGCCGCTGGCGCCCAAGTGGCTGGCCAACGCCGGCGTGACGTGGCGCCCCACCGATGCGTTCCTGTGGAACGTGTCGGCGCAATACGTGGGCAAGTCGCGCATGGACAACGACCAGGCCAACCAGTTCGACAAGGAACTGGACGCCTACGTGCTGTTCAACACCAAGGTCGCGTACAAGTTCACCCGCAACATCGAAGGCGCGGTGGGCGTGAACAACATCTTCGACCGCCAGTACGCCACGTACGGCATCCGCGGCGGCAACGCCTCGTTCGAGATGCTGGGTCCCGTCGCCAACTACAGCCTGTACCCCGCCCCCGGCCGCAACTTCTACGCGTCGCTCACGCTACGCTACTGATTGCCGCCTTGCGGACTGGGCCTGCCGGTCTGAGCCTTTGTTGAGGCTCAGGGTCTGCGCAGGCCCTTTTCTACATTTGTGCCCACCCGACGGAGCCGCTGCATGACCTTTCGACGCGTCCTGACGACTGCCGGCGTTGCGCTGAAGCTGACCCTGACGTCGGCGTCAGGGTTGATGCGGGCGTTGGTGCTGGCGTTTGTGCCGACATTTGTGCCGACATTGGTGCCGATCGTGGCATTGACCCTGGCGCTGTCTCCGCGGCTGTCCCACGGCGCCCCCGCCATCCAGGTCCAGGACGACCGCGGCCGCACCGTCATGCTGGACGCCCCCGCCCGGCGCGCCGTCACGCTGGCGCCCCATGCCACCGAACTCATCTACGCCGCCGGCGCGGGCGGATATATCGTCGGCACCGTCCTCGGCAGCGATTATCCGGCCGCGGCGCGCGCGCTGCCCGTCATCGGCGACGGCACGCAGCCGGACGTCGAGCGCGTGGCCGCCGCCCGGCCCGATCTTCTTATCGCCTGGCAACCGTCCGCCGCCGAACCGCTGACGCGCGTGATGGACAAGCTGGGCGTGCCCGTCTTCTACAGCGATCCGCTGACGCTCGCCGCCATCCCCGGCGCCGTCGAGCGCATGGGCCAGCTGTTCGGCACCGAGGCCGTGGCGCAGGCCGCCGCGCAGGTCATGCGCGCCCGGCTGGATGCCCTGAAGGCGCGCTATGCCGGCCGCCGCCCGGTGCGGGTCTTCGTCCAGGCCGGCCTGGACCCCATCTACACCCTGAACGACAGCAGCATCGTCAGCGACGCGCTGCGGCTGTGCGGCGGCGTCAACGTCTTCGGCCAGGCGCCCATCGTCGCCCCGCAGGTCACGCTGGAAGGCGTGCTGGCGGCCCGGCCCGAGGCCGTGCTGGCCGGCGTTTCGCGCCCGGAGGACACGGCCAGGAACCTGGCCGCCTGGCAGACGATGGGCCTGCCGGCGGCGCGACAGGGCCACGTCTATGGCGTCGATGCCGACGCGCTGTACCGGCCCGGCCCCCGGCTGATCGACGCGGCCGAGACCCTCTGCGCCGACCTGGACCGGGTGCGCTGACGCGCGCGATCCGCAAATAGTGGAACGCGCGGGCCAGTGCCCGGCCCTGCCGTCCGGCGGACTGCTTTATCATTCGGCATCAGTCAGCCAGTCCCCCGCGGGCCTCGCATCGTGCGCGCCCGCCCTTTGAAGCACCGCCATGACCACACAAGACACTCTCACCATCGCCGGCCGCGCCTATTCGTCGCGCCTGCTCGTCGGAACCGGCAAGTACAAGGACTTCGAACAGACCCGCGCGGCCCTGGACGCCAGCGGCACGGAAATCGTCACCGTCGCCATCCGCCGCACCAACATCGGCCAGAACGCCGGCGAGCCGAACCTGCTGGACTACGTCCCCACCTCGAAATTCACGCTGCTGCCCAACACGGCCGGCTGCTACACCGCCGACGACGCCGTGCGCACGCTGCGCCTGGCCCGCGAACTGCTGGACGGCCACGACCTCGTGAAGCTCGAAGTGCTGGGCGACCCGCACACGCTGTTCCCCAACATGCCCGAAACCCTCAAGGCCACCAAGACGCTGGTCGATGAAGGCTTCAAGGTCATGGTCTATTGCACCGACGATCCCATCCAGTGCCGCATGCTGGAAGACATGGGCGCCGTGGCCGTCATGCCGCTGGCCTCGCTGATCGGCTCCGGCATGGGCATCCTGAATCCCTGGAACCTGCGCCTCATCATCGACCAGGCCCGCGTGCCGGTCGTGGTCGATGCCGGCGTGGGCACCGCTTCCGACGCCGCCATCGCCATGGAACTGGGCTGCGACGCCGTGCTGATGAACACCGCCATCGCCGGCGCGCGCGACCCCATCCTGATGGCCAGCGCCATGAAGAAGGGCGTGGAAAGCGGCCGCGAGGCATTCCTGGCCGGCCGCATGCCCAAGAAGCTGTACAGCGGCGCGCCCAGCTCGCCCACCGAAGGCCTGATCACCGGCGGTCCCGCGAAATGAATTCCCGCCAGCCGGCCGCCAGCGGCCGTCCGATCCCCAACGCGCTGACCATCGCCGGCGTCGACCCGTCCGGCGGCGCCGGCATCCTGGCCGACGTCAAGGCCATGAGCGCGCTGGGCGCCTACGGCTGCGCCATCATCGCCGCGCTCACCGCGCAGAACACGCAGGGCGTGACCGGCATTTCGCCGGTGCCGCCCGCCTTCGTCGGCCTGCAGATCGACACCCTGTTCACCGACGTGCGCATCGACGCGGTCAAGATCGGCATGCTGGGCCAGCGCCCCGTCATCGAGGTCGTGGCCGAAAAGCTCGCCAAATGGACGCCCGCGCACATCGTGCTGGACCCGGTCATGGTCGCCAAGAGCGGCGACCTGCTGCTCGAGAACGATGCCGTCGGCGCCATGCGCGAAGCCATGCTGCCGCTGACCACCCTGCTCACGCCCAATCTTCCCGAAGCCGGCGTGCTGCTCGAAGAGCGCCCCGTCGAGACCGTCAAGGAAATGCGGCGCGTGGCCGAGCGCCTGCGCAACAAGCTGGCGCATTCCGGCGAACGCTGGGTGCTCGTCAAGGGCGGCCACCTGCCCGGCAGCGAAACCATCGACCTGCTGCATGACGGCGACCGCATGATCGAACTGCCCGGCCACCGCATCGACACCGCCAACACCCACGGCACCGGCTGCACGCTGTCGGCCGCGCTGGCGGCGCTGCTGCCACAAATCGGGGACGTACCGGAATCCGCCAAACGCGCCAAGGCCTACCTGACTGAAGCCATCCGCCACGCCGAGCGCCTGTCGGTCGGCTCGGGCCACGGCCCGGTCCACCATTTCCACGGCTGGTGGTAACGCCCCTTTCCGGCTGAGCTCAACGGCGCCCCACGGGGCGCCGTCTGCTTTTCCGGGCTCAGCGCCGCGTCTGAAACATCTGCCGCACGGGCGCGCCGTCACAGGACGCTACGAATCGGTACAATGGCCCGTTGATTCCTCTGTTTTTTCTGACCGTCATGAACGCTTCGACCCTGCCCGACGTAGAACAAGCCCGCTTCAATATGGTGGAACAGCAGATCCGCCCGTGGGACGTCCTGGACGCCAACGTGCTGCAAGCGCTGTTCGATGTGCGCCGCGAACAATTCGTTCCGCCGGCCCTGCGTGGCCTGGCGTTTTCCGACCTGGAGCTGCCGCTCGAGATCAACGCGGTCAACACCCGCGAGAACATGCTCGCCCCCAAGGTCGAAGCCCGTCTCGCGCAGGAACTGCTGCTCACCAAGTCCGACTGCGTGCTTGAAATCGGCACCGGCTCGGGCTACCAGGCCGCCCTCCTGGGCTACCTGGCGCAACAGGTCACCTCCGTCGAAATCGACAGCCGCCTGGTGACCTTCGCGCAGCAGAACCTGCAGATGAACAACGTCACCAACGTCAAGGTCGAAACCGGCGACGCCCGCAATGGCTGGGGCTCCACCGAATACGACGCCATCCTGGTCACCGGTTCCGTGCCGGTCGTGCCGGACGCGCTGAAGTACCAGCTGCGCGTGGGCGGCCGCCTTGTCGTGGTGGTTGGCCAAGCCCCCATCATGACCGCCTGTCGCATCACCCGCACCACCGCCGCCAGCTTCGAAACCGTCAAGCTCTTCGAAACGGTCATCAAGCCGTTGCGCGGCGTCACGGTGTCGCAGTTCAAGTTCTAACTCCGCGACCTCGCCGCCTTTTGCCCGGCCCCCATGGGGCCGGCGTCACGTCCGGCGGCCCGGCGTATCGTTGAAAGATCATGCGCGTCCGCTCACTTACGGCTTTACTGGTTTTCACCTGCGCCGCAAGTGCCGGCCCGCTGACCGCGTCCGCCCAGAACCTGGTCCAGGTCTGGCAGGCCGCGCTGGGCAATGATCCCACCTACGCCGCCGCGCGCGCCAACTACCGCGCCGGCCTCGAAAAAGAACCCCAGGCCCGCGCCCTGCTGCTGCCCCTGATCACCGCCGAAGCCGGCGGCGCCTACCAGGAAACCCGCAGCACCCGCGGCCTGTCCTACGCCTACAGCGGCGGCCGCGGCGTGTGGGACCTGGCGCTCACCCAGCCGCTCTTCGACTGGGGCCGCTGGCAGAACTTCGAGCAATCCAAGCTCATCGTCGCCGACGTCGAAGTGCAACTCCAGCAGGCCTATCAAGACCTCTTGCTGCGCGTCGCCGACGCCTACTTCAACGTCCTGTACGCCCAGGACACCTTGACCGCCACCGAAGCCGAAAAAACCGCCGTCGCCGGCCAGCTTGAATCCGCCAAGCGCAACTTCGAACTCGGCAACGCCACCATCACCGACACCTACGAGGCCCAGTCGCGCTACGACCTCGTCGTCGCCCAGGAACTGCGCCTGCAGAACGACCTGGAAGTGCGCCGCGACGAACTCGCCAAGATCATCGGCACGCAGCCCGGCGCCCTGGCCGAACTGCCCTACGGCGTGCAACTGCCCGCCCCCCAGCCCGCCCGCATCGCCGACTGGAGCAACCAGGCCGAAACCTCCAGCCTCGAAGTCCTGCGCGCGCAATTGCTGACCCGCATCGCCGGCCGCGAAATCCAGATCGCCAAGAGCGGCCACTACCCCACCCTGAACCTGCGCGCCACCAGCGGCAGCGCCAGCGACGCCGTCATGCGCAACGCCGCCCCCGGCAAGCCCATCGACAACACCATCGGCGTGGTCCTCTCCATCCCCCTGTACTCCGGCGGCGGCGTGTCCTCGCAGGTCACGGAAAAGGTCGAACTGGAACAGAAGGCGCGCTACGACTACGAAACCGCCCGCCGCCAGGCCGTCCAGGCCACCCGCCAGTACTACACCGGCGTCACCAGTGGCCTGGCCCGCATCCAGGCCCTGGAAGCCGGCGAAAAATCCAGCCGCGCCGCGGTGGAAGCCAACCGCACCGGCTACGAAGTCGGCGTCCGCATCAACCTGGACGTCCTTAACGCCCAGCAACAGCTCTACGCCACCCAACGCGACCTGGCCCTGGCCCGCTACAGCACAGTGCTCTCCAGCCTGCGCCTGAAGGCCACCAGCGGCATCCTGGCGGAATCGGACCTGGAAGCGATCAACCGGCTGTTGCGCGCTCCGCGCTGAGGGCGGTGCGCGTACTACCACCAGCGCGCGAGCGCACAGCGCCACGACGCCCCACCGCCTCGATGCCGATTGCCGCCGCCCGGGCGGCAGCAATTCGGCGGCCCCGCAGATCCCCTGCCCCGTCCACAGGTCTTACAGCGCGCAAACCAAAGACCCTGGCAGCACGGCGTCGTGGTCACCGGGGAGGCGGGCGCCGTCGATGCGCCCGAGGGAATCTGAAGGGAGCCGAAGGCGGACGAAGATGACGAGGGGGAAGTCCGGAGCGAAGGCTCCGGACCGCAATCGTGGGCGATCGCCTCCCCGGTGACCGCGGCGTCGGGCGACCTACGAAGACCCGCGGCACGACTCAAAAAGCCTTCCGGCAAAACCGCCAAAACCCCGAGCGCAAAAGAAAAGACGGCCATCAAGGGGCCGCCTTCCATTCATCCGCTACACATTCCAAAGCAAATTCACCCGCCCTGAATCTTCTTCACCAACGCCGTCGTAGACCGCTCAAACTCAAAAGGAATCGCAACGGCACGTCCGCCCCAGGTCTTCACCAGCGCAGTCTCCGGCAACGTCTCCATATCGTAATCGCCACCCTTGACGATCAGATCGGGCTTGATCTCTCCGATCAGCGCCTCAGGCGTGTCTTCATGGAAGGACGTGACTACGGTCACGAAACCCAACGCCGCCAGCAACGCCGCCCGATCTTCCATGCGATTTAGCGGACGCTCCGAGCCCTTACCCAGCCGCCGCACCGACTCATCCGTATTCACGGCGACAATCAACGTCGCCCCCAACTGCGCCGCCTGATCCAGATACGTCGCATGCCCGCGATGCAGGATGTCGAACACCCCGTTCGTAAACACCAGCGGCCGCGGATAGCGGCCAGCGGCAACGGCAGCGACGAGTTCGTCGCGGGACAGGACCTTGGATTCGAAGCGGGCGGCAGGCATGCGGCGATTATAGGAGGGATCAGGCGCCGCCCAGGATGATCTCTTTGTCCTTCGGCACGATCAGCGCCGACACTTCCTTCCGGTAGCGGTTCAGATCCTTCACCGTCTCGAAGCTGCGGTCCATCAGCCTCGACAGAATGTGCAGAATCCGCGTCGCCACCTTCTGCTCCCACACCCCGTCAAAACGGATCTGCGTATCCAGCCAGTGCTCCAGCCAGCCTGGCTCCGGCAGGCGCGACTGCACCGTATCGTTCGGGAACAGATCCTTGTTCACGTGCAGATTGGTCGGATGCAGCGCCTGCTGCGTGCGGCCCGCCGACGCCATCAGCACCCCGATCTTCGAGAACGCCAGACGCGCCTCTGCGCTCGTGTCCTGTCCGCGATCATGCAGCGCGCGGCGCATGTATTGCAGATAGGCGCCCGCGTGGCGCGCCTCGTCCTGCGCCACCGTCTTGTAGATCGCCTTGATCACCGGCTCCGTGTGCCATTCGGCCGCGCGGCGGTACCAGTGGTTCAGGCGGACCTCGCCGCAGAAGTGCAGCATCAGCGTTTCAAGTTCAGGGGCCTTGTCGAATTCAAAGCGCACGTTGTGCAGCTCTTCCTCGGTCGGCACCAGGTCCGGGCAGAAGCGGCGCAGATACTCGATCAGCACCAGCGAATGCTTTTGCTCTTCAAAGAACCAGACCGACATGAACGCGCAGAAATCACTGTCGCCGCGGTTGTCGCGCAGGAACATCTCGGTGGCCGGCAGCGCCGCCCACTCCGTGATGGCGTTCATCTTGATCGTGTGGGCTTGTTCGTCCGAGAGCTTGCTGCGGTCGAAATCGCCCCACGGAATATCGTGCGCCATGTTCCATCGCACGGCTTCCATGGTCTTGAAGAGTTCTGGATAAAGCATATTCTGCCCTTGTATTCGTCCCGCTAGTGGGGCTATGAAAATTGATGAATGGCGCGCGCGTTCTTATAGGCGTGGGCGCTGCTTGCCAATTGCGCAGCGCTATTTTTCGCCGTCTCCCGCGAAGCTATGATGACCGTTTCATGAATGAAACATGACAGTAAGGTCTAGATCATCGCGCCGCCTATCGGGTCAACGCCCATATCGCGACCCCGACTGCCAGCGCCAGCACGCCAACCAGCGCTGCAACCAGCCGGTTGTTCTGCTCTTGTGCGCGGCGTAACTGCATCATCTCGGCCAGCATCGCGGGCGAGACATTGGGTCGGCTCAGATGGTCATGGACCAGCCTGGGCAGGGCGGGCAGCATTTGCGACCACTGCACGGCCTCTTTTTCCAGGCTTTTCCGCAATCCCTGGAATCCGACACGCTGACGCATCCAGCGTTCCAGATAGGGTTTTGCGGTCTTCCAGAGGTCGAGGTTGGGATCGAGCTGACGGCCCAGCCCCTCGACGTTCAGCAGGGTCTTCTGCAACAGGACCAGCTGCGGCTGGATTTCAACGTTGAAACGGCGCGAGGTCTGGAAGAGCCGCAGCAGCACCTGCCCCAGCGAGATCTCCGACAGCGGCCGGTCAAAATACGGTTCGCAGACGGCGCGCACCGCGCCCTCCAGTTCTTCCTCGCGCGTATCCGGCGGCACCCAGCCCGATTCGATATGCAGTTGCGCCACGCGGCGATAGTCACGATGGAAGAAGGCCAGGAAATTCTGCGCCAGGTAATTCTTGTCGAACTCGGACAGCGAGCCCACGATGCCGAAGTCCAGCGCGATATAGCTGCCCAGCGTGCCGGGGCGGTCCGACACGTAGATGTTGCCCGGGTGCATGTCCGCATGGAAGAATCCGTCGGTGAACACCTGCGTAAAGAAGATCTCCACGCCCGTGCGCGCCAACGTCGGAATGTCGATGCCGGCTTCGCGCATGCGCTCGACCTGGCCCACGGGCATGCCGTACATGCGCTGCATCGTGAACACGGTGGAAGCCGTGTATTCCCAGATCACCTCGGGCACGATCAGCATGTCGCCGCGGCCGGACTCCGGGCCGAAATTGCGTCGCAGCTGGCTGCAATTGGAGGCCTCGCGCACCAGGTCCAGCTCGTCGTGCAGGTACTTGTCGAACTCCGCGACTACCTCGCGCGGCTTCAGGCGGCGGCCATCGGCGCCCAGGCGCTCGATGATGCGCGCCACGACCTTCAAGAGCGACATGTCCTTTTCGATGATGCTGAGCATGCCCGGACGCAGCACCTTTACGGCGACCTCGCGGCCATCGTGCAGCACCGCGAAGTGGACCTGCGCAATGGACGCCGACGCCACCGGGTCCACGTCGAACTGCGCGAACAGCTTTTCGGGCGGTGCACCCAGCGCCGCCTCGATGCAGGCAGCCGCCTGGGCGGACGGGAAAGGGGGCACACGGTCTTGCAGCAACGCCAGTTCGTTGGCGATGTCGGCGGGGATCAGGTCCCGGCGGGTGGACAGCACCTGCCCGAACTTCACAAAGATGGGACCCAGCGATTCCAACGCCAGACGCAGCCGCTGCCCGCGCGGCGAGCGCGGACGCGTGCCCAGGCGCATGACGCGGAGCAGGCACGTGGCCAGCGGATGATTCAGGCTGGACAGGACAAGTTCGTCCAGGCCGTAGCGCAGCGAGACGACGATGATGCGAAAGAGGCGCAGCAAGGGGAACATGGATCAGGCGCCCCGCTTTGCGCCGGCCGAGGCCAGGCGGGTTTGCAGCGCGGCCGCCGATCGCGCCAGCGCATCCGCGCGCGCGTTAAGTTCGGCCAGGTCCAGGCGCCATTGCTCCAGGGCCGGGCGGCCCGCCAGCACACCGCTTTCTTCGGACAGGTATTCAGAGACATTCTCGGCCAGCCGCTGACCCGCATTGCGAGCCCCGCCGGCCACCGCGCGCGCGCCGCCCACGATGCGCAGCGCGGCGATGTCGCCCACCACACGGGCAAGCGCGTCTTCGGGGTCGAACCGCAATTGCTTGGACAGATCTGCGACCACCTGCGCCAGCGCCGCGTCGCCAGAAATATGCGTAGCCTCGGCGAAGTCGGGCTTGTCGTGCCCCGCGCCCAGACGCGGCAACGGCAGCTTGTCTGGCGACACGGTGAGCGTGACATCGGGCACCACGGCCGGATCGGCCTGGTCGGCCAGTCCGTCGCTGTCAATCGACAGCCCCAGCGTGAAGCCGCCCATGACGAAACGCACCGTCTTGCCGGCATGCCGCGCCAGGCGTTCGCGCGCCCAGTCCTCACGCCGCAACAGGGCGTTGAGGGCGCTGACGGCCAGGCGCTTGGGGGTGGGCAGGAACGAAAAAGGCAGCATGGGCGGTTGCAAGGACCCGGGAGGGCTTGCCGAAGTTGATGGGTAAATCGGGAGTGTAACGGGTTAGATGGGGGCCTGTTTTGCGGAAGGCACATGAAAAACCGGCCCTTTGGGGGCCGGTTCATGCGGACGCCGTGACGGCGTCCGCGGCAGAGGGCCGGTCGAGCCGGACCGCCAGGGTTTAGCTGGCGTGTTCCACCGGGATCTGCTGGATGCCGGCCAGCAACCAGCCGCCATTGGCCGGCTTGAACAGGTTCCAGACTTCTTCGAAGCGGAAAGCCTCGGCGCCCGGGGCCTCGCGCAGCATGCCGGAGAAGCGCACGCTGGCCAGGTGGCCGTCCGAGACGGTTTCGATGCCCAGCATCTCGGCGTTCAGCAGGACCACTTCGGTCTTGTTGGGCGCCGCGCCGCGCTCGGCCAGTTGCGGCTTGAGTTCGGTGATCAGGTCGTCGGTCAGGAATTCACGCAGACCGTCGGTGCTGCCGCTGTCCCAGACGGCCTGGATGCGGACGAACTGTTCCTTGGCTTGCTTCAGGAAGGCCGGCGTGTCGAAATCGCCCGGCACGAACCAGTTGTTGTCATCGCCCGCCTTGGGCAGGACGGCCGGCGGCTCGATGGGAGCGGCGGCCACCGGTGCGGCGGCTGCGGGCGCGGCGGCGCCCGGCTTCAGCGCTTCACGCCACATCGGCTGCTGTTGCTGCTGGCCCGAGGCATTGTTGTTGCCGCCAAATGCGCCCTGGGTGGCAGTGCGCGGACCGGCGCCACGCAGGCGGCGGATGATGAACATGACGGCAAAGACGACAGCGGCGATCAGCAGCGCGGACGACAGGAATTCCAGGAATGCGCCCGACAGGCCCATGCTGGAGAGTAGCGCGGCGATACCCAGACCGGCGGCGATACCGGCGATGGGGCCCAACCAACGAGAAGCGCCGCTCTTGGCGGCGGCGCCCGCTGCGCCGGCCGTTGCGGCACCGGCGGCTGCCGGCGCGGCGGTGGCGCCCGCGGTGTTGCTGTTGGCAGCCGGCGGCGTGGTGGCCTGGCGCTGCGTCGTGACATTGGAGGACTGACGGCCCACGCTGGCGCCGCCGCCGGCGCGACGGGCTTCGGCGTCAAACGACGCCGTCACCAGCGCAGCGCCCGAAACGGCGATGAGCGCTGCCGCGACAAAGCGCGAAAGACAGAATTTGGACATAGATTTGCTCCCTCGTACTCGCGCCCCCGCTGCCCCGAGCAACGGGAGGGCCTCGCAATACGCGAGACCATCTGCGCGACTTTTCTTACAGTAATCTGAATGGCGTAAGAATAACGGACAAGCCGCTGCCCCACAAGTTCCCCGCGGGACGGCGAAATCCGCCGTGGTCGCCGGGCTTCAGCCCAGACGGACGCCTTCGTGCAGCGCGGCGATGCCCGCTGTCAGGTTGAAATATTGCACCCGCTCCAGGCCGGCGGTGCGCAGCATGTCGGCCAGCGTCTCCTGGTCGGGGTGCATGCGGATGGATTCGGCCAGGTAGCGATAGCTGGCCTCGTCCTTGGCGATCTTCTTGCCCAGCCACGGCAGGACGTTGAACGAATACCAGTCGTACGCGGGCGACAGCGGCTTGGCGATGCGCGAGAACTCCAGGACGAGCAGCTTGCCGCCCGGCTTGAGCACGCGGGTCATTTCGGCCAGGGCGCGGTCCTTGTGGGTCATGTTGCGCAGACCGAAGGCCACACTGACGCGGTCGAAGTAACCGGTGGGGAACGGCAGGCGCTCGGCATCGCAGACGGCGGTGGGCACCAGCAGGCCGGCGTCAGTGAGACGATCGCGGCCCACGCGCAGCATGGAATCGTTGATGTCGGTCAGCCAGACCTCGCCCGTGGGGCCGGCACGCTTGGCGAAGGCGCGCGCCAGATCGCCCGTGCCGCCGGCGATGTCCAGCACCTTCATGCCGGGGCGGATGGCGGCGCGGCCGATGGTGAAGGCCTTCCAGACGCGATGCAGGCCCGCCGACATGAAATCGTTCATGACGTCGTAGCGCTGGGCGACTGAATGGAAGACTTCGGCGACCTTGCGGGCCTTTTCGCCTTCGGGGACCGACTGGAAGCCGAAGTGCGTGGAGGTCGAGCCGGAACCGGCGGATTGTTGCGATTCGGAGGGGTTTTGCATGGTGAATTCCCGATATATCGGTCAATGGTAGCCTATCGGGCGCGCGCCTGCGGCGTGCCAGACCCGCCGAATGACGCGCTGCGGTCACATACTTGAAATATTGCGGCCATACTATCGCAATGTTCGCGCCGCGCCGGCGCTCAGAAGTGTGCCCAATTCGATATGTCCAGCACCATCCTCGTCGTCGAAGACGAACCCGCCATCCAGGAACTGATCGCCGTCAACCTGTCCTTCGCTGGCCACAAGGTGCTGCGCGCCTTCGACGCCGACCAGGCCCAGACGCTGATCCGCGCCGAGCTTCCCGATCTGATCCTGCTGGATTGGATGCTCCCGGGAACCTCCGGCCTGGCCATGGCGCGCAAGCTGCGCAACGACGAGCGCACCCGCGCCGTCCCGGTCATCATGCTGACCGCCAAGGGCTCCGAGCAGGACAAGGTGGACGGCCTGGAGGCCGGCGCCGACGACTACATCACCAAGCCCTTCTCGCCCAAGGAGCTGATGGCCCGCATCAAGGCCGTGCTGCGCCGCCGCGCGCCGCAGCTGACGGACGACGTCATCGACGTCGGCGGCCTGAAGCTCGATCCGGTGACGCATCGCCTGTCGGGCAACAGCCAGTCCCTGCAGATCGGCCCCACCGAATTCCGTCTGCTCCACTTCTTCATGACGCACCCGGAGCGCGTGTTCTCGCGCTCGCAGCTGCTGGACCAGGTGTGGGGCGACCACGTCTTCGTGGAAGAACGCACGGTCGACGTGCACATCCGCCGCCTGCGCAAGGCCCTGGAACCCAGCGGCCATGACGCGCACGTGGAAACGGTCCGCGGCAGCGGCTATCGGTTTACGGCACAGCTCCCGACGCGGTAAAACTGGCGCACGATGATCTGGCTGCGCACGCTTATATTTGTCGCCCTGTGGGCGGTGGTTGCCTTACTGGCGCAATGGCTTATTGGAGACCCCGCGGGCTGGGTCGTGTTTTCCGCTTCGCTGACCGCCATGCTGTTGTGGCGCAGCTGGCGGCTGACGCTGGTTTCCCGCTGGGCCAATCAACCCGACTCCGCCCCGCCGGCCTCTGTCGGCCCCTGGGACGACATTCTTGCTCCGCTCTATCGGTACACCCGCGCCCGCGCACGTGAACTGACTGAAACCCGCGACACCATGCAAGGCATGCTGGCTGCCGCCCAGGCCCTGCCCGACGGCGCCGTCACGCTGAACGAAGACTTTCAGATCGACTGGTGCAACCGCATGGCGCGCCAGCATCTGGGTCTGCGCTTGCCGGCCGATCGCGGACACAACCTTCTGAACCTGCTGCGCGCGCCGGAATTCGTGGAATACGCGCATCGCCCGTCCTGGCCCGAGCCCATCCTGGTGCGGCTGGGCCAGCAAGGCCAGGAACGGCTGATGATGATGCAGTTGACGGCCTACGCCAGCAACCAGCGTCTGCTCATCACCCGCGATGTCACGCAGATCGAGCGCCTGGAAACCACGCGCCGCGATTTCGTGGCCAACGTCTCGCACGAATTGCGCACGCCATTGACGGTGCTGGCGGGTTTTCTGGAAACGCTGCGCGACATGCCCGACGACGCGCTGCCGCAGGAGCAGCGCGAGCAGTACATCGACATGATGCACGAGCAGGCGCACCGCATGCAGGCCATCGTGGAAGACCTGCTGACGCTGTCCACGCTGGAATCGTCGCCGGGCAGCGATCCGCGTGCGGTCAACATGGGCGCGCTGCTGCAAAAGGCGCGCCAGCAGATCGAAGCGCTGTCGGGCGGCCGGCACCAGCTGGTCTGGCACATCGACGAAACCCTGGACGTGCTGGGCGCCGAAAATGAGCTGACCTCGGCCCTGTCCAACCTGCTGACCAATGCCGTGCGCTACACGCCGGACGGCGGCACCATCACCGTGCGTTGGGAACGCGAGCCCGAAGGCGGCGCGTGCTACAGCGTGCAGGACACGGGCATCGGCATCCCGGCGCGCCATCTGCCGCGCCTGACCGAACGCTTCTACCGCGTGGACCGGGGCCGATCGCGCGCCGTTGGCGGCACGGGCCTGGGTCTGGCGATCACCAAGCACATCGCCATGCGGCACGACGCCGAACTGCTGATTACCAGCGAACCCGGCAAAGGCAGCGTCTTCTCGCTGCGCTTTCCCGCCGACCGCATCGCGATTGCCGAAACGGCCTGAATTCCGCCCGCGCGGGCGCCTGAGTGCGCCCCGCGGGTGGTAAATTTTTGGCCATGCGCATCCTGGTCATTGAAGACGAACCCAAACTGGCCGACTACCTGAAGAAGGGACTGTCGGAACAAAGCCACATCGTGGACGTGGCCCGCGACGGCGTCGATGGCCGCCATCTGGCGCTGGAAGGCGCGTACGACCTCATCGTGCTCGACGTCATGCTGCCCGGCGTGGATGGCTTCGAGGTCCTGGCCTCGGTGCGCGCGCACAAGGACACGCCCATCCTGATGCTGACCGCCCGCGACGCGGTCGAAGACCGGGTCCGCGGCCTGGAGGGCGGCGCCGACGACTACCTCGTCAAACCCTTCGCTTTCTCCGAACTGCTGGCCCGGGTGCAGGCGTTGCTGCGCCGCGGCCGCTCGCAGGAGCCCACGCTGCTGCGCCTGGCAGACCTGGAGCTGGATCTTGCCAGCCGGCGTGCCCAGCGCGGCGGCCACCGCCTGGACCTGACCGCCAAGGAATTCAGCCTGCTGGCCCTGCTGCTGCGCCGCCAGGGACAGGTGCTGTCGCGCACGACCCTGGCCGAACAGGTGTGGGACATGAACTTCGACAGCGACACCAACGTGATCGACGTCGCCGTGCGGCGCCTGCGCGGCAAGCTGGACGATCCCTTCGACTCGAAACTGCTGCACACCGTGCGTGGCATGGGGTATGTGCTGGAATCGCGCGTCGCCCCGGGTGGCAGCCCCCGATGATCCGCCCGCGCGTGCGGTCCATGCAGGCGAGGCTGACGCTGCTGTTGGGCGCCATCGCGCTGCTGGTCTCGAGCCTTGCCGGGGCGACCCTCTTCTGGGCGCTCAAGCGCGAGGTCGAACGCCAGGAGATTACCGAAGTCAGCGGCAAGCTCGAACTCATCGACCACCTGATCGACATGCAGAACAGCGCCAGCGGCCTGCACGATCTGGCGGCCACCTTCGACCAGATGCGCGCGGGGCAGGGCCAGCTCGGCATCTGGATCGTCGACGCGCACGGCAAGGCCGTCTATGGCGGCACGCCGCCCGAGACGCTGACGTCGCCGGACGGTCGCCAGGTCCTGCTGGAAGCGCCCGATGGCGGCCGCATGCGCGGCCTGCGCGTCGCCATGAACGATCGCATTCTGCCTGGCGCGCAGTTGACGGTGGCGGTCAGCACCCGGACCAGTTCGCAATTTCTTTACGCCTACGGCACGGCCCTCGCGCTGATCTGCGCGCTGTGGGTGGGCGCCACCGTCGTGCTGGCGGCATGGGCGGTGCGGCGCAGCATGGCGCCGGCGCGCCGGCTGTCCGAACAGGCCGCGGGCATCCAACCCGATAACCTGGCGCGCCGTCTCCCGCTGGAAGACACCGACCGCGAATTGCATGACCTGGTGCGCTCCTTCAACCGCACGCTGGACCGGCTGCAGGCGGCCTACCAGCAGATGGAGGGATTCAATGCCGACGTGGCGCACGAACTGCGCACGCCGCTGGCGACGCTCATCAATGGCACGCAGGTCATGCTGTCCGCGCCGCGCGACGCCGCCGAGATGCGCGACGCGCTGGAATCCAATCTGGAAGAGCTGGAAGATCTGAAGACGCTGGTCAACGACATGCTGTTCCTTGCCCGGGCCGACCGTGGCGAACGTGCGGCCGATCTGGCTCAGGTGTCACTGGCCGCGGAAGCGCGGCGCGTTGCCGAATACTACGAAGCCACGCTGGAAGAACACGGCGTGCAGCTGCGCTGCGAGGGCGACGCCACCGTGGCCGCCAACCGGGGCCTCGCGCGACGCGCGCTGGCCAACCTGATTTCCAATGCCATTAAGGCCACGCCACCCGGCGGCGGGATCGTGGTGGCCTGCGCGCGCATCCCCGGCGGCGCGCGCATCGCGGTCCGCAACCCCGGGCCGCCCATCCCGCCCGCAGACCTGCCCCGCATCTTCGACCGCTTTTTCCGCGCCGGCCCGACGCGCGCCCCGCGCAGCGAAGGCCACGGCCTGGGTCTTGCCATCGTGCGCGCCATTGCGCTCATGCACGGCGGCGAGGCCGATGCAGTGTCAGACACCACCGGCACTGTCGTCGGCATCACGCTGATGGATCCGGCGGCAGAGCCGAACATTACAAAAACGTAATCTGCGCGACAGGATCGGGTCACCCCCGGTTTCTTAAAGTGCCATCACGCTCATTCCCTCTGCAAGGATTCTCGTGAAAGGCACTCTGCTACGCACTTCGTTCGCCGCCCTGGCGCTCATGCTGTCCGGCGCGGCGTTGGCCGCAGGCGACCACGCGCATGGCAGCCACGCGCAGCCCGCCGCCGCAGCGCCCATCGGCACGCCGGGCGATCCGGCCCGCGTCACGCGCACGGTCGAGATCGACATGAACGACGCCATGCGCTTTTCGCCTGCCACCATCGACGTGAAGGCCGGCGAAACCGTCCGCTTGAACGTGCACAACTCCGGCAAGATCCGGCATGAGCTCGTACTGGGCACCGATGCCGACCTGCAGGCGCACTACGCCATGATGATGAAAGATCCCGGCATGCGGCACGAGGAACCCAATGCCGTGTCGCTGGAAGCCGGCAAAAGCGGCCAGATCGTGTGGCGCTTCGACAAGGCGGGCACGGTGTCGTTTGGTTGCCTGGAGCCCGGCCACTATGCGGCGGGGATGAAGGGTTCCGTCTCGGTGCTGTGACATGACGGCGCCCTCATTCACGACCCGCCGCCGCTTCGTGCAGGGCCTGGCCACGGGCGGCGCACTGGCCGCGCTGGGCGGCTGGCGCCATGCGCTGGCCCGGCCCGCCACCGTGCCAACGGCCGAATTGCGCGGCAATGAATTCCATCTGGAGATCGGCGAGACGCCGGTGAACTTCACGGGGGCCGCGCGCGTGGCCACCACGATCAACGGCAGCCTCCCCGCGCCTCTGCTGCGCTGGCGCGAGGGCGATACGGTCACGCTGCATGTCACCAACCGCCTGCGCGAGCAGACGTCGATCCACTGGCACGGCATCCTGTTGCCCAGCAACATGGACGGCGTGCCGGGCCTGAGCTTTGCCGGCATCGATCCCGGCCAGACCTTCACGTACCGGTTCGATGTTCGCCAGAGCGGGACCTACTGGTATCACAGCCACTCGGGTTTCCAGGAGCAGACGGGCCTGTACGGCGCCATCGTCATCGAGCCGCGGCGCCGCGATCCCATCGCATCCGATCGCGACTACACGGTGCTGTTGTCGGACTGGACAGACGAAGACCCGATGCACGTGTTCAACAAGCTGAAGGTGATGCCCGACTACTACAACCGCATCCAGCCCAGCGTGCAGGGCTTGTCGCAAGATGCCCGCGACCGCGGCTGGCATGCGGCGCTGGGCGAGCGCCTGATGTGGGAACGCATGCGCATGAACCCGACGGACCTGGCGGACGTGTCGGGCGCGACCTACACCTACCTCACCAATGGCGCCACGCCGGCCGCCAATTGGACCGGGCTTTTCACGCCAGGCGAGCGAGTGCGGCTGCGATTCATCAACGGCTCGGCGATGACGTACTTCGACGTTCGAATCCCGGGCCTGAAGATGACCGTCGTGGCCGCCGACGGACTGGACGTGCGGCCCGTGGACGTCGAGGAATTCCGCATCGGCGTCGCGGAAACCTATGACGTCATCGTCGAACCTCTGGAAGACCGCGCCTACACGATCTTTTCGCAGGCGATGGACCGCTCCGGCTTCGCGCGGGCCACGCTTGCGCCACGTCCGGGCATAGAGGGCGACGTGCCCGAGATGGATCGCGTGCAGGTGCTGGGCATGATGGACATGGGCATGGCGCATGACATGGGCGGATCGCAGGCCATGCAGGCCCGGCACGGCGATCATGGCGCCGGCGCGGACCAGGGCGGCATGGTCGAGGTCAGGCACCCCTACCCCGCCGAGCGCGGCGTGGGCAATTCCATGCTGCCTGACGTGGTGTCGACCCGCCTGGACGATCCCGGCCCCGGACTGCGCGACAACGGCCGCCGCGTGCTGACCTATGCGGACTTGCGGTCGGTGCGGGAGCCCGACGACGACCGCGCGCCCTCGCGCGAGATCGAGCTGCACCTGACGGGCAACATGGAGCGCTACATGTGGTCGTTCAACGGCGTGAAGTTCTCGGACGCGCGGCCCATCGTGCTGCGCCACGGCGAGCGCGTGCGCTTCGTGCTGGTCAACGACACGATGATGACGCATCCCATCCACCTGCACGGCCTGTGGAGCGACCTGGAGTCCCCGGATGGCGCATTCCAGGTCCGCAAGCACACGATCTCGCTGAACCCGGCGCAGCGCATCAGCTATCGCGTCAGCGCCGACACGCGTGGAAACTGGGCCTACCACTGCCATCTGCTGTATCACATGGAGGCCGGCATGTTCAGGGCGGTCGTGGTGGAGTAAACGATGAAGCCGATCAGTTTCCAGAAACACGCGCCGGCCCTTTGCGCAATCGCCCTTGCGCTGGCGCCCCCCCTGGCCGCGGCTCAAGCGGCGCAAATGGATCATGCCGGCATGACCGGGATGGACCACGGCTCGATGGACCACGGCCAGGCGCGGTCACCGGACAGCCCGGAAAGCCACCAGGGTATGGACCATGCAGATACGAACCATGACGCGCCCGCCGCAGACGCCCCGCCCGTCGGCAGCCTGCCCGCAAGTGATGGCGAAGGCCCGCGCGGCTACGACAGCTACGGCATCCATCCGCACATGATGGACAACGCGCCCACGTGGCAGGTGCTGTTCGACAAATTCGGCGGATCGCGCAATCGCGATGGGCGGAACGCGCTCGAATGGGATGGCCGCTTCTGGTTCGGCACCGCCACCGACCGCCTGCTCGTCAAGAGCGAGGGCGAGCGCGAAAGCGGCGGCGGGTCGGACGGCAAGGTCGAGGCCTTCTGGAGCCACGCCATCTCGCCATTCTGGGATCTGCAACTGGGTGCGCGCCGGGACATCGGCGCAGGCCCCAAGCGCAACTGGGCCGCGGTCGGCGTCGAAGGCTTGCTGCCCTACAACATCGAACTGACGGCCACTGCCTATGCAGGCCCGTCAGGCCGCAGCGCCCTGGCGCTGAAGGCCGAGTACGATCTGCTGCTGACCCAGCGCCTGATATTCACGCCCGAACTGCAAGCCAGCGCCTACGGCAAGAACGACCCGCAACGCGGCATCGGTTCCGGTCTGTCGCAGGGATCCCTGTCCCTGCGCCTGCGTTACGAGGTGACGCGCGAATTCGCCCCCTACGTTGGCGTATCCTTTGAACGGAAGTTCGGCCAGACGGCAAGCTATGCCTCGGACGCCGGCGAGAGCCGGTCGCAGGCAGCCGTTATCGCGGGCGTGCGGTTCTGGTTCTGACCGGCCCGCGCCAGAACATCCCCTTTATCCCCCGGAGCATCATGAACGTTTCCCGTCTTACGCGCCGCCTCGTCCTTGCCGCGGCCCTCAGCATCCCCGCGATTGCCGCCGCGCAGGCGCCCGTCAAAGTCGAAGTCTGGAAGACGCCCACCTGCGGCTGCTGTGAAGACTGGGTCAAACACATGCGCGACAACGGCTTTGAGGTCGTCACGCACGACGTCGACGACACCGGCCCCATCCGCCGCAACGCGGGCATGGCCAACTACGGTTCCTGCCACACCGCGATGGTGGATGGCTACGCGGTGGAAGGCCACGTGCCGGCCAGCGACGTGCGCCGGCTGCTGCTCGAAAAGCCGGACGCGGCGGGTATTTCGGCCCCCGGCATGCCGCTGGGGTCCCCGGGTATGGACGGTCCGGAATACGGCGGGCGCAAGACGCCGCACGACGTGGTGCTGGTCGACAAGCGCGGCGGCGCCAAGATTTTCCAGGCTTACCGCTGAGCCGCGCCTGAAACAATTCACCCACACCGCCTCAATGGCTACTCCTTGCACTGCAGCAAAAATGGTCCACAATAAATAATTGCGTTTCTCACCAACCCTTGGCAGTCATGGCACAAATCGTCCTGTTCGAGAACATCCACCCGAGCGCCCGCGCCGTCTTCGAGGCCGCCGGCTACACCGATATCGTCACGCATGCCGCGGCCCTGCCGCCGGCGCAATTGCACGACGCCCTGCGCGGCGTGCAAGTGGCGGGGATCCGTTCTCGCACGCACCTGGACGCTGCCCTGCTTTCCGGCAACCCCGACCTGCGCGTCGTCGGGTGCTTCTGCATCGGCACGAACCAGGTCGACCTGGACACCGCCATGCAGCGCGGCATCCCGGTCTTCAATGCGCCGTTCTCCAACACGCGCTCGGTCGCCGAACTGGTGCTGGGCGAGGCCATCCTGCTTCTGCGCCGGATTCCCGAAAAGAACGCCCGGGTCCATCAGGGCCATTGGGACAAGAGCGCCGCGGGCGCGTTTGAGACGCGCGGCAAGACGCTGGGCATCGTCGGCTACGGCAACATCGGCTCGCAGATCAGCACCCTGGCCGAAAGCCTGGGCATGCGCGTCATCTATCACGACGTCGAGGCCAAGCTGCCGCTGGGCAACGCCCGCCCCGCCGGCACGCTGAACGATCTGCTGGAACAGGCCGATGTCGTGACGCTGCACGTCCCCGGCGGCAAGTCCACCGAAAACATCATGAACGCCGAGACCATCGGCCGCATGCGCCGCGGCGCCATCCTGATCAACGCCTCGCGCGGCGCGGTTGTCGACATCGACGCGCTGCACGCGGCGCTGAAATCCGGCCACCTGGCCGGCGCCGCGCTGGACGTGTTCCCCACCGAGCCCAAGAGCGCCGACGAACCGCTGGCCAGCCCGCTGATCGGCATGCCCAACGTCATCCTCACCCCGCACATCGGCGGCAGCACGCAGGAATCCCAAGAGAACATCGGCCGCGAAGTCGCCGAAAAGCTCGTGCGCTTCCTGCAGGCCGGCACCACCAAGGGCGCGGTCAACTTCCCCGAGCTGCCGTTCCTGGAACAGGCCGGCGGCACGCGCATCCTGCACGTGCACCGCAACGCGCCCGGGGCGCTGGGCGCGCTGGACAACCTGATGGCGCAACACGGCCTGAACATCGTCAGCCAGACCCTGCAGACGCGCGGCCAGATCGGCTACGTGATCACCGACGTGGAGGGCCAGGTCGACGACATCGTCATGACCGCCTTGCGCGATCACCCGATCACGGTCCGCTGCGACCGGGTGTAAAAGCAAAAGCCCCTTCGGGGGCTTTTTTGTTGAGCGACCGGCTGGCTTGGGATGGTGTCAAACCCCTGCCGAATCACCCGCCGCCCGATGCAGGCATTGCGCGATCTTTTCGCGGACGCTGCCCGGGTCGAACGGCAGGCGGCCGATGATGCCTATTTCGCGGTGAAACGCGTGTTCGTCCAGGGGCAGCAGCCGCAGCCCCGTCATGTCCAGACGCCGCAGCCGGGGCAGCAGCGCCACGCCCAGCCCGTGCCGGACCATCCCCGCGATGGCCTCGATCTCGTCGAGCTCCACGGCCTCATGCACGGTGATCCGGTGCTTCTTCAGGAATACATCCACCACCCGCCCGCCGAACGAAGCGCGGTCGTAGCGGATGAAGGGCTGGGTCGCCAGCAGTTCCCGCCAAGGCGCGACCGGCATGGATTCCGGTATGGCCAGCATCACCGGCTCGCTCATCAGCGGCTGCCATCCCAGTTCGGGCGGCAAGGCGAACGGCGGGCGGATCAGCACGGCCAGGTCCACTTCGCCAGCGTCCACCTGACCCAGCAGCGACAGCGACACACCGGGCACGATGCGCACGCGCACGTCGGGATAGACCGCGCGGAACTCGCCCACCGCGTGGACCAGCAGATCCTGCTGCACGGACGCAATCGCGCCGATGCGCAGCAGCCCGCTGACATGGGCGCCGCCGGCAGACGCCGCCATGCGATCGGCCATGGCGACCAGCTCTTCGGCCTGAGGCAGCATCTCGCGGCCCTGCGCGTTCAGCAGGGCCGAGCGCGGACTGCGGTCAAAGAGCGCGACGCCCAGATACTCTTCCAGGCGCCGGATCTGCGCGCTGACTGCGGACTGCGTGAGTCCCAGTTGCGCCCCCGCCCCAGTGAAGGTGCCGTCCCGCGCCACGGCGATGAAGGTCTTGAATTCTTTGAGCACAATCAATTTTTTTGATGCTAAGACTCGAAAAATATCGTTTTGCTATAAAAAAAACAATACTTAAACTACGTCCTGGTGCTAAAGCCGACGCGACTGCGTCGGCCGCCCACCCCGAACGCTCATCTTTCCTTTGCCTGACCCGGAGCCTTGCATGTCCGCTCAAACCAACCTGCCGCCGTTCCACCTGGCCTTCCCCGTGCGGGACCTGGCTGAAGCCCGCGCCTTCTACGGCGAAAAGCTGGGCTGTCCGGAGGGGCGCAGCTCCTCCGAATGGATCGACTTCAATTTCTACGGCCACCAGATCGTGGCTCACCTGGCGCCCAGCGAGTGTGGCCACAAAGCCACCAGCGCGGTCGATTCGCACAATGTGCCCGTGCGCCATTTCGGCGCCGTGCTTTCCATGGAACAATGGGAAGCCATGGCCAAGCGCCTGACCGACGCCAAGACCGAGTTCGTAATCGAACCCTACATCCGCTTCAAGGGCGAGGTCGGCGAACAGGCCACCATGTTCTTCCTGGATCCGTCGGGCAACGCGCTGGAATTCAAGGCGTTCAAGAACATGGATTCGTTGTTCGCCAAGTAACCCGTCACTACAGGTTTCGTGCCGTTGAACGTAAATTCAGACCCGCTTTCTCCGGCCGAAACCCGCTGGCGCATCCTGCCCCAGGGTGACCGCTGCCTGATCATTTCCTTCGGCGAACACATCGACGCCGCCATCGGCCGCACGTGCCTGGCGGCGGCTCGCATGCTGCGCGACGCACGGCTGCCGGGCGTCACCGATGTCGTGCCCTCCTTCGTCGCCGTGGCCGTGCATTACCGGCCCGGCGGACAGGGCGAAGGCCCCACCTACGCCTCACTCTCCGAACACATCCAGGCTTTGCTGGCCGGCGGCATTCCCACCGACGATGCGGGCGGACGCGAGGTCGACATCCCCGTCTGCTATGGCGGTGAACACGGTCCCGACCTGGCCGAGGTCGCCCGCGCGGCGCGCATTTCGCCCGACGCCGTCATCCAGTTGCACAGCGAACCGCGCAGCATGGTTTTCATGCTGGGATTTGCCCCTGGACATGCCTATCTGGGCGTGCACGACGAAAAACTGAACATTCCCCGCCGCCCCTCGCCGCGTACCGCCGTACCGCCGGGCGCCGTGGCCATCGCCAACCGCCAGACCGTGATCTACCCAAACCGGTTGCCGGGCGGCTGGAACATCATCGGCGCCACGCCGCTCGTCATGTTCGACCCGGCCCGCGAACCCGCCGCCCTGCTGCAGCCCGGCGACACCGTGCGCTTCGTGCCGATCGCGCCCGACGAATTCGACCGCATCCGGGGGAACCGGCCATGAGCGTGACGGTGATCAAGCCGGGCATGCTGTCCAGTTTCCAGGACCGCGGGCGCGAAGGCTTCCAGCATCAGGGCATTCCGGCGGCGGGCGCCATGGACGAGCGCGCCCACCGGCTTGCCAATGCCTTGGCGGGCAACGAAGGCGACCCGGCCACGCTGGAAATCACGCTGACCGGCCCTACGCTGCGTTTCGACGTGCCGGCCTGTTTCGCGCTGGCGGGCGCCGACCTGGGCGCCACGCTGAATGGCCAGGACATTCCCCTGCTGCGTCCGCTGATCGCGCGCGCGGGCGACGTGCTGGCCTTCGGCGCGAGGCCCGCCGCCGGCGTGCGCGCCTATCTGGCCGTGCACGGCGGGTTCGCGCTGACGCCCGTCATGGGCAGCGAAACCACGTACCTGCGCAGCGGATTCGGTGGCTTTGAAGGACGCGCGCTCGCCAAGGGCGACGTCGTCCCCCTGCGCCGGCCGCTGCCGCCGGACCGCGATGCCGCCGCCTTGCAGAAGGCGCTGTGGGACGTGCGCGTCTATCTGCCCGCGACGCTGGGCAACAAGCAGCGCGAATTCATCCGCTTTCTGCCCGGCGTGCACTGGCCGGAGTTCTCGCAAAGCAGCCGCCGCGCGTTTGCGGAGTCGGATTTCCGCATCAGTCCGCAGTCGGACCGCATGGGTTACCGACTGCTCGGCCGCCCGCTCGCCATGAACCAGCCGCGGCAGATGCTGTCCGAAGCGGCCTGTTTCGGCACCGTGCAGGTGCCTTCGGGCGGCGAGGCCATCATCCTCATGGCCGACCGGCAGACCACCGGCGGCTATCCCAAGATTGCGCAGATCGCCACCGTGGATCTGCCCGCCCTGGCGCAGTCCGCGCCCGGCCAGACGCTGCGTTTCCAGCGGATCGAGCTGGAAGAAGCGCAGCGCCTGGACGGCGAGCGCGAGCGCGCGTTTGCCCAACTGCACGCCGCGCTTGAACCGCTGCGCGCGCTGCTGGCCTAGAAAGGAACCCGTTATGACCACCCGCATCGACCTCAATTGCGACATGGGCGAAAGCTATGGCGCCTGGGCCATGGGCAACGACGCGGCAGTGCTGCAGTTCGTCAGCTCCGCCAACATTGCCTGTGGCTTTCACGGCGGCGACCCGGCCACCATGCGCAAGACCGTGGCCGCGGCATTGGCGCGAGGGGTGGCTGTGGGCGCCCACCCCAGCCTGCAGGACCTGGCGGGATTTGGCCGCCGCGTCATCCAGATCAGTCCGGACGAGGCCTATGACATCGTCGTGTACCAGATCGGCGCACTGGCCGGCGTGGCGGCCTCGCAGGGCGCGCGGCTGCATCACGTGAAGGCGCACGGCGCCCTCTACAACATGGCAGCCAAGGACGAACCGCTGGCAAAAGCCATCTGCCAGGCGGTCAAGGACGTGGACGCCTCGCTGATCCTGTACGGGCTGGCGGGCAGCAAACTGATCGATGCGGCGCGCGCCGTTGGGCTGTCGGCCGCCAATGAAGTCTTCGCGGACCGCTCCTACCAGGACGACGGTTCCCTTACCCCGCGCACGCGCGCAGGCGCCATGATCGAAGACGTGGATGTGGCCGTCGCGCAGGTCGTGCGGATGGTGCGGGAAGGGTTGGTGCGGTCGGTGGACGGCAAGGATGTGCCGGTGCAGGCCGACACGCTTTGCATTCATGGCGATCAGCCCAACGCGCTGGTCTTTGCCAATGGCATCCGCAGCGCGCTGGAGCAGGCGGGCATCGAGGTGCGCACGCCGCCCCGCGGCTAAGGCGGGCGCAATAGCTAGGCGTCGTCGAGCGATGCCTCGCGGTACGCCCGCACGATGTCGGGCAGCACCTGCACCACGTACTTGCGCGTCAACGCCGCGGCGTGGTCGAAATCCCGGACGCGCAGGGCCTGGATGACGCCTTCCGTATAGATCGGAATCTTGTTGGCCTCCAGTGACGTGCTGGCCAGCATGTGGCGCAACGGCTCGATCTGTTCGTACACCTTGCCGAGCATGCTGGTCAGCGGCGCATTGCCGGTAAAGCGCGCGGCGGCCAGGTAAAAATCGCGCGAGGCGGCGATAAAGCCGCGCCCATCGAGGCGGCCCATCGCGGCGACGATCGCCTCATGCTGCGTGGTCAGTTCGGCCACCAGCGCGCTCAGATCGGGCATCTCGGCGACCTGCCGGATGCAATAGGCTTCCAGCTCCGCGCGCAGCATGTACAGATGGCGGATCTGGGTTTCGGTATAGAGGGTGACCCGGAACCCCTTGCGCTGGATGTGCGTCACCAGCCCGCTCAGTTCCAACAGACGCAGCGCTTCCCGGATGGGGCTGCGGCTGGTGCCGAAGCGCTGTTCCAGTTCCTGTTCCCGTAACGGCTGCCCGGGCCGGATAGTGCCGTTCACTATCAACTCACGAATCTGTTCCTGTAGGAAATACGGAATCGTGGCGGGCGCTTTGACGTCCAATCGGCTCCCCTTCTACTGCGTATGCAAGCTATGAGACCCAGACAAGATACTAGAAATCTATTGAAACAGAAATAGAAATAATGTTTCACACAATAGACACGGCATAGCATGGCCGTCTGCGGGCAGGGCGGGAAGGACGAATTTGACCGCCTGGCGCGGTCAGTCCCAGTCGTCGCGGTAGACGAATTTGGGCATTTGCCAGTTGAAGCGCAGGGCCATGAGGCGCATGGTCAGCCCCGCGGCCAGCGCGATGGGCACCGACGCGTTGGCCGACAGGCCGAGCGACATCGAGCCCAGATACAGTGCGCCGGTCACCAGAGACACGCTGGCGTAGAGTTCCTTGCGAAACAGCAGCGGCACCTCGTTGCACAGCACGTCGCGCAGCACCCCGCCGGCGCACCCGGTGATCATGCCGCTGATCAGCACGACGGTGATCGGCAACTGCATCATCTGCGCCACCTGGCAGCCGATGACCGTGAACGCCACCAGACCCAGCGCGTCAGCCAGCAGGAACACGCTGCGCAAGCGGCGCATGACCGGCGCGATCAGCGCGGTCAGGATCGCTGCCCCGCCCGTCATCCACAGGTACTCGGGATGCACGACCCAGGTCAGCGGATAGTGCCCCAGCAGCACGTCGCGCAGCGATCCGCCGCCCAGCGCCGTCACGCACGCGATGATGCAGACGCCCATCCAGTCCATGTCGCGCCGCCCCGCCGACAGTGCCGCCGTCATGGCTTCGGCAACGATGGCGACCAGGTACAGCGTGTGCAGCAGGGCGGGCGACAGATCGGTAAACATAGGTGGGGGGGTAGCTTGGGCAGGCCCCATTGTATTGAGCCTTGCCGGCGGGCGCGCCATTGCCTGCGCGCGCATCATCCCGTACCCTCAAACCTGCGTTGACAACGATCAACTCCGGTCTCGTTTCGCGGCGAGACAATGGAGACGTGCCCGACCGGGCGCTACTGGGCCAGGCAGCGCGGACGCGGGAGCCGCCCCTCTGGCCGTAACCGGGAGATTAGGTATGACCCAGCAAATTGGCCCCATCCTTCTGGCCACCGACCTGAGTGCGCGCGGCGACAGAGCCCTTGACCGCGCCCTGCAGTTGACCAAGGAACTGAACACCAAGCTGATCATGCTGCATGTCATGGAATCCCATGCCACGCCGCTCACCACCCCCGTCTGGCGCCGCCTGTCGCCGGACCACAAGGCCCTCGTCGAACGCGAACTCGCCGAAGACGTCGCCGCCGCCAACGTGCCGGCGGAAGTCGTGGTCACCAAGGGCGACCCCGTCGCCAGCATCATGGAAACCGCCGACGCGTATGGCTGCTCGCTGATCGTGGCCGGCATCGCCCGCCAGGAAACGCTGGGCCGCCTGCTGCTCGGCACCACGGTCGAAAAGCTGGCCCGCCAGGCGCGTCAGCCCGTGCTGGTAGTCAAGAACCGCCCCCGCCGGCCCTACCGCGACGTACTGGTCGCCACCGACTTCTCGGATGGCTCGCGCCAGGCGCTGCGCGCCGCACTGCAATTGGTGCCCAATGCGGACATCACCTTGTTCAACGCGTATGAAGTGCCGTTCCAGAGCGTGAGCAAGCCGGACGACGGCGTCGTGGACAACCTGTATCGAACCGCCGAACAGTGCGCCGAGCGTTTCATCGCCGAAACGCCCGAACTTCCCAAGGGCCGCCCGACCAAGGTCGTGCTCGAAGCCGGCCAGCCCGAAACCGTGCTGTCCGACTACTCGTTCAACCACCGCTCCGACTTGGTCGTCACCGGCACCCACGGCCGCACCGGCATCCTGCGCACCGCCATCGGCAGCGTGGCCGAGCGGCTGCTGGAATCCCTGCCCAGCGACGTGCTGATCGTCCGGCTGAGCGGCGAAGAATAGGTTTTCGGCCAGCAAAAAGGCGGCGCTTGTGCGCCGCCTTTTTTTTGCGATCGGTCGGCTACGATTCGCCCTGCTTTTCCATGGTCTCGATCGTGCCGCGCAGCTTGCGCAGCAGCACGAGTCCCGGCAGGGCAATGGCCACCGTCAGCAGGAAGAACCCGGGCCATCCCAGGTATTCGACCAGCGGCGGCGTCAACGGGCCGGCCAGATAGGTGCGGCCCACGGCCGACAGCGCCGACAGCAGCGCAAATTGCGTGGCGGAGAACCGCTGGTGGCACAGCGCCATCAGCAGACCCACGAAAGACGCCGTGCCCAGGCCGCCGCACAGGTTCTCGATGCCCACGCCGGTTGCCATCAGCCACAGGTTTTTCGGGCTGACCGCGATCAGCCAGTACGCCAGGTTCGACACTGCCTGCAAGAGGCCGAACGCCATCAGCGACCGGTACAGCCCCCAGCGCGCCATCAGCGACCCGCCCGCCAGCGCGCCAATGATGGTGGCCGCCAGCCCCAGCACCTTGTTCACGGTGCCGACCTCTGTCGGCGTGAACCCCGCGCCGCGGATCAGAAACGTGGTGGACAGGGCCCCGGCGAACGCGTCGCCCAGTTTGTACAGCACGATCAGCAGCAGCACTTCCATCGCGCCGCGGCGCATGAAGAATTCGCGGAGCGGCTCATTCACCGCCTCGCGCAGGGTGCGCGGCGGGCGCGCGACGTGCTCGGGCTCGGGCGCCCACAGCGTAGCCAGCGCGCAAAGCAGCATCAGCCCGCCCATCACCATGTAGGTGTTGCCCCACCCTATCCACTGGTCCGCCATGATCAGCGCCAGACCGCCGGATGCGATCATGGCAAGCCGGTATCCCATGACCCGGATGGCCGCGCCCGCGCCGCGCTCGTCCTTGCGCAGCACGTCCGTGCAATAGGCGTCGAAGGCGATGTCCTGCGTGGCGGACAGAAAGGCAACCAGCACGGCCAGCACGGCCAGCGCCATCAGCGTGGACGACGGCGAAAGCGTGCCCATCGCCATGATGGCCACCGCCAGCAGCAGCTGCGTCACGAGCATCCAGCCACGGCGCCGGCCCAGCACGGGCGGCGCAAACCGGTCGACGAACGGCGCCCAGAGGAATTTGATGGTGTAGGCCGTGCCTACCAGGGTGAGGAAACCGATTTCCTGCAGCGGCACGCCTTCGACGGTGGCCCAGGCCTGCAAGGTGCCGCTGGTCAGGGCCAGCGGCAGCCCGCTGGCAAAGCCCAGCACCAGCAAGGGGGCAACGCGCGGGCTGGTGTAGACGTTGGATACAGCGGTGATGACGGTCTCCTGAAACTTGGCCAGCGGCGTCACGGGCGCCGGCCGCGGGCTTGCGGCATTTTAGGGCCTGTTGCCCCGCGCCGTCAGGAGGATGCGTGTCGGAATGTCAGGGGGATGATTGTCAGGGCGAAGCAAAGCGGTACACGGCCAGCGTGCTGCGCCAGCTGGGGAACGCCTTCACTTCCTTGCCTTCGTTGAAGGTGGCGCGTTCCAGGATGCGCAGGCCCACTTCCCCCGCGAGCTGTTCGAAGTCGCGCAACGTGCACAGGTGGATGTTCGGCGTGTTGTACCACTGGTACGGCATCTGTCCGGTCACGGGCATGCGGCCGCGCAGGATGGCCCAGCCGTGCGGCCAGTAGCCGAAGTTGGGAAACGACACCACGCCGTAGCGCGCCACGCGGGCCATTTCACGCAGGATGTGCTCGGTGCGGTGCATGGACTGCAGCGTCTGCGACAGCACGACGGTATCGAACTGCTTGTCGTCAAAGAGCGCCAGGCCGTCTTCCAGGTTCTGCTGGATGACCTCGACGCCGCGACGCACGCAGGCGATCACGCAGGTGTCGTCGAGTTCGACGCCGGCTCCCTTGACCTGGCGATGGTCGCGCAGGTGCGCCAGCAGCGCGCCGTCGCCGCACCCCAGGTCCAGGACGCGGCTGCCCGGCTCGATCCACCCGGCAATGCGCGCCAGGTCAGGCCGCAGCGCGCTGTGAGCATAGCGTGGGGTCACGGAAGTCATTCGGAGCATCCTTCAATCGGGGCGGCGGCTTGCAGGCCCAGCTCGCGCGCGATGCGTTCGTAGTAGCCGCGCACCACCGCGTGATAGCGCGCGTCTTCCAGCAGGAAGGCGTCGTGGCCGTGCGGCGCGTCGATCTCGGCGTACGTGACGGGACTGGCGTTTTTCAGCAGCGCCCGCACGATCTCGCGCGACCGCTCCGGCGGGAAGCGCCAGTCGGTCGAAAACGACACCAGCAGGAAGTTCGACTTGGCAGGCGCCAGGGCGCGCGCCAGATCGCCGCCCGTGGTGCGAGCCGGATCAAAGTAGTCCAGCGCGCGCGTGATCAGCAGGTAGGTGTTGGCGTCGAAATAGCGCGTGAACTTCTCGCCCTGGTAACGCAGGTACGACTCGACCTCGAACTCGACGTCGTAGCCGTAGCGGTACGCACCGTTCTCGGCGGGTGCGCGCTGGGCGCGGCCGAATTTTTCGGCCATGTCGTCGTCGGACAGGTACGTGATGTGGCCGATCATGCGCGCGACCGACAGGCCGCGGCGGGGCACGGTGTCCTGCGCGTAGTAGTCGCCCCCGTGGAAATCCGGGTCGGTGATGATGGCGCGGCGGGCCACTTCGTTAAAGCCGATGTTCTGCGCGGACAGGCGCGGCGTGCTGGCGATGACGATGCAGTTGGCCACGCGTTCGGGCAAGGTGATCGACCAGCTGAGCGCTTGCATGCCGCCCAGCGATCCGCCCATCACCGCCGCAAAGCGCTCGATGCCGAAGTGGTCCGCCACCCGCGCCTGCGCCCGCACCCAGTCTTCCACCGTCAGCACCGGGAACGCGGCGCCCCAGGGCTTGCCGGTCTCGGGGTTGATGCTGGCCGGCCCGGTCGAGCCGAAGCACGAGCCCAGGTTGTTCACGCCGATCACGAAGAAGAGATTGGTGTCCACCGGCTTGCCGGGACCCACCATGTTGTCCCACCAGCCCAGGTCGTTGGGGTTGTCCGCGGCTTGCCCAGCCACGTGGTGCGAGGCATTGAGCGCGTGGCAGATCAGCACGGCGTTCGTGCGCTGCGCATTGAGCGTGCCGTAGGTTTCGACGGCCAGTTCGTAGGACGCGAGCGATTGGCCGCTCAGCAGGGGCAGCGGTTCGTCGAAACGAATGAACGTGGGGGAGACAAGGCCGACCGAACCGGGATCAACGGTATCGGAAGTCGTGACGGTTGCGGGGACGAACCCGCTGGCCGAATCACCGGCCAAATGTTGGGCAGGAGTGGTCATACGGACCTCTTTAGCTGGATTTATTGGAAGGCGCCCGCAAGCGGATCAGGCAAATCGGCGCCGAAAATTGGGTAGTGCGGCAGGAATTCTAGCACTGCTACGTGCCGGCTTCCCAGGGCTCCTGTCCCAGATACTCGTAGCGTTCGGTGTTCACGCGGGACACGCGCCATTCCACGGGCTGGCGGTTGTAGGAGAACGCGATGCGGCGGATCTCCAGCAGCGCGCTGCCCTCGGCCACGCCCAGGCAGCGCGCCTGCATGCGCTCGGCCAGGCAGGTCCGCAAGCGCTCGTCGGTGGCGATGACGTTGACGCCGAACAGGTCCTGGTACAGGGCGTACAGCGTGCTGGTGCGCTCGCGCAGATGCGCTTCAGTCAGCCCCGGAAAGCGGGATTCGGGCAGGCACACCTCGTCGGCCATGACCACGTCGCCGTTGAGCGACAGCACATTCAGGAACTCGAACACATGGGCGCCCGCGGGCAGTTCCAGCTTTTCGCGCGCGACCGCCGAGGCCTTCACGCGCCGGAAGCGCAACAGCTCGGTGGTCGGATAGGACTTGCTGCCGTCCTGCCCGACGATGCGGAAAAACTTGAAGAAGTGATGGTTGCGCGTGTGCACCGCGACGTAGGTGCCGCGTCCCTGATGGCGCACCAGGATGTTCTCGGCGGCCAGTTCGTCGATGGCCTTGCGCAAGGTGCCGATCGATACGCCGAACCGTTCAGCCAGATGCTTTTCCGGAGGAATCGCGTCGCCCTGCTTCCACTCGCCTTGCGCCAGCGCGGCAAGCACGGCCTGCTTGACCTGTTCGTACAAGGGACTGCCCAGGGGCACAGTCGGTGACAGGCTGGTGTTCATGGGTGCATCGCAAAAATCAAGGACCTCCAGTGTAGCGGCGCGTCCGTCATTCGCTCAAGTCATGTAATTCATCTATATGATTTAGTTGACTTTGAAACAAGCCGGGCCTAAGATTTCCTGGCCGTTGTGATCCGCGCCGCGTGCAGCACCCGGGCGGCGCCCCTGACTCAGAGAGGAAGACAATGATTCACGCCGTATTGCACGATGCGAAGGACACGGTGGCGGTCGCCGTGGTGGAAGGCCTGACCGCCGGAACGGAGCTGAACGCCTGGATCATGGATGAGGACAAGATCATCCATGTGCGCGCGTCGCAGGACATTCCCATCGGACACAAGGTGGCGATGAAGGACATGGACGTGGGCGACACCGTCTTCAAGTACGGCGTCGACATCGGCCGCGTGGTGGCGCCCATCAAGGCCGGCCAGCACGCCCACGTGCACAACATCAAGACCAAGCGCTGGTAAGCGCCCGTCCATCGCACAGGAACCCACCATGTCCATCATCACTGCCCAGACTACCTTCCAAGGCTATCGCCGCGACAATGGCCGCGTCGGCGTGCGCAACCACGTCATCGTCCTGCCCGTGGACGACATCTCCAACGCCGCGGCCGAAGCCGTCGCCAACAATATCAAGGGCACCCTGGCCCTGCCTCATCCTTATGGCCGCCTGCAGTTCGGCGAGGATCTTGAACTGCACTTTCGCACGCTGATCGGCACCGGCTGTAACCCCAACGTCGCCGCCGTGGTCGTGATCGGCATCGAGGAAGGCTGGACCAAGCGCGTCGTCGACGGCATCGCCGCCACCGGCAAGCCCGTCATGGGCTTTTCCATCGAACTGCACGGCGACCACGACACGATCATGCGCGCGTCGCGCTGCGCCAAGGAATACGTGCATTACGCCACCGCACTCACGCGCAGCGAATGCCCCATCGCCGACCTGTGGGTCTCCACAAAGTGCGGCGAATCCGACACCACGTCCGGTTGCGGCGCCAATCCCACGGTGGGCAACGCGTTCGACAAGCTGTATGCGCTGGGCTCCACCCTGGTGTTCGGCGAAACGTCGGAGCTGACCGGCGGCGAACACATCGTCGCCGAACGCTGCGCCAACGACGCCGTGCGCGAGCGTTTCATGTTCATGTTCGACCGCTACCAGGCCATGATCGACCGCTGGAAGACCAGCGACCTGTCCGAATCCCAGCCCACCAAGGGCAACATCGCCGGCGGCCTGACCACCATCGAGGAAAAGGCGATGGGCAACATTCAAAAGATCGGCAAGCAATGCC
The DNA here is from genome assembly GCF_040775605.1 of Achromobacter animicus. Taxonomy (NCBI): domain Bacteria; kingdom Pseudomonadati; phylum Pseudomonadota; class Betaproteobacteria; order Burkholderiales; family Alcaligenaceae; genus Achromobacter; species Achromobacter animicus. Next base: position 520,179 of record NZ_JAYGJK010000001.1, on the reverse strand, counting down.
GGGTGGATGGCGTCATCGACAAGGCCGAGATCCCCGACGGCCCCGGGCTGTGGTTCATGGACTCGTCCTCGGCCGCGGCGGAAATGGTCACGCTATGCGCCGCCTCGGGCTACGCCGTGCACTTCTTCCCCACCGGCCAGGGCAACGTCATCGGCAACCCGATCCTGCCGGTCATCAAGATCTGCGCCAATCCGCGCACGGCGCGCACGATGTCCGAGCACATCGACGTGGACACCAGCGCCCTCTTGCAGCGCGAGATCGACCTGAACCAGGCCGGCGACAAGCTGCTGGAATGCATGCTGGCCACCGCCAACGGCCGGTGGACCGCGGCCGAGGCCCTGGGCCACCGCGAGTTCGTGCTCACGCGGATTTTCGAAAGCGCCTGATAGCGCCTTTCCGGCGCCGGCGCGACCAGGAGAACGCGCCGGCCGCCTTAGCGGCATCCTCGCAACATCAACGACAAGAACCTGCAGACCCGGGCGCAGTCCGCGGCAGCAAAGGCGTACGCATTCCTACCCGGGCGTTATCCCCAAGGAGGAAGACAGATGAGTAGCGAACCGCATTACCCCCTGCACGATGCGCAGCGCCGTCGCCTGCTGGGCGCCCTGGGCGCCGCCGGCCTCTGTGCGCTGGCCCCGTGGGAACGCGCGGTGGCGCAGAAAGGCGCGTGGCCCGAGCGTCCCATCAACTACGTGGTGCCGTTTCCGCCGGGCGGCCTGACCGACGTGGCCGCGCGCCAGGTGGGCAAGGCGTTGGCGGACGCCGAACGGTGGAACGTCGTGGTCGAAAACAAACCCGGGGGCAGCGCCAACATCGGCGCGGCGCATGTGTCGAACGCCGCGCCCGACGGCTACACCTGGCTGGCCATCACGCTGTCGCACGCGGCCAACGCCACGCTGTTCGCGGGCAAGGCCGGATATGACCTGACCCGCGACCTGACCCCGCTCGCCGGGCTGGCGTCGTCGCCGATCATGGTGGTCGTCAACGCCAAGAGCAACATCAAGACCATGGACGACCTGGCGCGCGCGGCCAAGGCCAAGCCGCTGTCGGCCGGTTCCAGCGGCAACGGCACCCCGCCGCACCTGACGCTGGCGCTGTATCAGAAGCTGACGGGTGTGCCGCTGATGCACGTGCCGTACAAGGGCGGCGCGCCGTCGCTCACGGACCTGATCGGCGGGCATCTGGACGTGGTGTTCTCCAACTACCCGGAATCGCTGGCGCACGTGAAGAACGGCTCGCTTCGCGCGCTGGCCATCACCACGCGCGAGCGCAGCAAGGACCTGCCCGACCTGCCCACCACGGCCGAAGCCGGCCTGCCGGACCTGATTGTCGAGAACTTCACCGGCGTGCTCGCGCCGGCCGGCACGCCACCTGAACTGGTCCAGCGCATCGGCGACGCCATCGTCAAGCAGGTCTCGCAGCCCGCCATGCAGCAGTCATTGTTGCAACTGGGCTTCGTGCCGCAGCCGCGCGGCCCGAAAGAGTTCGGCGCGTACCTGAAGTCCGAGGTCGACCGCTGGGCCAAGATCATCCGCGACGCCAACATCCAGGTCGCCTGACGCGGCCAACCTGCCACCACAAAAAGGAGCCCGGCAGATGCGAGTTTTGATATCGGAGTTCATGGACGCGCCTGCCGTCCAGGCCCTGCAGCAGCGGTTCGACGTGCAGTACGCGCCCGAACTGGTCGAGCAGCGCGGCGCGCTGCTCGCCGCCGTCGCGGATGCCGACGCCCTCATCGTGCGCAACCGCACTCAGGTGAACGCGGAGCTGCTGGCCGCCGCGCCGCGGCTGGTTGCGGTGGGCCGGCTGGGCGTCGGGCTCGACAACATCGACCTGGCGGGATGCGAGACGCGCGGCATCAAGGTCATTCCCGCCACGGGCGCCAACGCCCGCGCCGTGGCCGAATACGTCGTCGGCACGATGCTGTCGCTATTGCGCGGCGCCTATGGGTCCACCGCGGACGTGGCGGCCGGCGTGTGGCCCCGCAATGCGCTGTCGCAGGGGCTGGAAGCGCACGGCCGCACGCTGGGCGTGGTGGGATTCGGCGGCATCGGCCGCCTGGCCGCGCAGCTTGCGCGCGGGCTGGGCATGCGCATCGTGGGCAGCGATGCCGCCCTGCCGCCCGACCATCCCGCGTGGCAGGAAGCAGGTGCAGAATCGCTGTCACTGGACGATCTGCTTGCCCAGGCGGACGTCGTGACGCTGCACCTGCCGCTCACGCCCCAGACCCGGCATCTGCTGGACGCCTCGCGCATCGAACGCATGCGCGCCGGCGCCATCCTCATCAACACCTCGCGCGGCGGCATCGTGGACGAAGCCGCGCTGGCGGCGGCGTTGCGGGCCGGACGCCTGCGCGGCGCGGCGCTGGATGTCTTCGAGCAGGAACCGCTGCCCGCGGGCAGTGCGCTGGCCGACGCGCCGAACCTGATCCTGACACCGCACATCGCGGGGCTCACGCAGGAGGCCAACACGCGCGTTTCCGACATGGTGGCCGCCGGTGTGACAATGGCGCTTGACGCCCGCGCACGCTGACGAGGCGCGGCGCGCCTCACACGACAGGAAGGATATGGCTCACATCTATCTGGACGAACTTCAACACCTGGCCGCGGCCGGTCTTGCCGCCGCCGGCGCCAACCCGGTCATGGCCGACAGCACCGCCCGCGCACTGGTCTTCGCGGAAAGCCAGGGGCTCAGCTCTCATGGCCTGTCGCGCGTGCCGTTCTACGCCGGTCATCTGCGCACCGGTCGCGCCATCGGCTCGGCCGTGCCGCGCCTTGTGAACGAACGCGGCGGCGCAGCGCTGATCGATGCCGGTTCGGGCCTGGCGTTTCCCGCCTGCGCGATGGCGGTCGAACAGGCCACGGCCCGCGCCCGCGAGCATGGCGTTGCGTTCGTGGGCGTTGCCAACAGCCATCACTTTGGCGAAGCGGCCTACCACCTGGAAGCCCTGGCGGACGCCGGCATGGTGGGGCTGGCGCTGAGCAACTCGCCCGCCGCCATGCCCGCCTGGGGCGGCAAGCGTCCGCTGTTCGGCACCAACCCCATCGCGGCGATCTTCCCGCGCCGCGGCGGCGCGCGCCTGGTCATCGACCTGTCGCTGTCGCAGGTGGCGCGCGGCAAGCTCATGATCGCCGCGCGCGACAACCAGCCCATTCCGCTGGGCTGGGCGCTGGATGCCGAGGGCCAGCCCACCACCGATCCCAAGGCGGGACTGGCCGGCAGCATGCTGCCCGCGGGCGGCGTCAAGGGCGCCATGCTGGCGCTCATTGTCGAACTCATGGCCTGCGCGCTGACCGGCGCGCGCTTCGGCTACGAGAACGAGTCGTTCTTTGTGGATGAAGGCGGCCCGGCGCGGCTGGGGCAGGCCTTCATGGCGATCGATCCCAACGCGCTAACGGGTAACGATGTCTACCTGGAACGCGTGGAAACGCTGGTCGACGCCATGCTCGAAGACGAAGGCGTGCGCCTGCCGGGCGACCGCCGCCGCAAGCTGCGCGACGAGGCGGTCAAGCACGGACTGGACCTGCCCGATGCGTTGATGACGCAGTTGCGCACGCTGGCGGGTGCAGGCTGAACCACGCGGCCTGACTGCGCGATTTGACTGCCGGGCTTGACTGCAGGGTTTGACTGCCGCGTTTGACTGCGGGACTTGACCCCGCCGCCCGGCGCCCCTACTGCCCGTGGGAGAACCACAGCATCAGCGGCGCCAGCAGCAGAAACACGACGGTGGACACCAGCACGGCGCCCGCCGCGGTGTCCCCCAGCGGCGTATAGCGCCGCGCGTACATGTAGCTGACCACCGCGCACGGCATGGCCATCTGCAGCGTCAGCGCACCGGCCAGCACCGGCTCCAGGTCCATCGCCCACGCCACGGCCAGCCCGGTCAACAGACCCGCCACCAGGCGGATCGCACCGACCTTGGCGCCGTCGCGCATGCCGTTCGACGGAATCAGCGCCAGCGCATGGCCCAGGCTCAGCAGCATCAGCGGCACCGTCACCGCGCCCAGCATGCGCGCCGTCTCGATGATCCACGCGGGCACCGGCACGTCCAGCAGACGCAGCGCCACCGCCACCACGGACGCCAGCAGGATCGGGCTCTTCCAGCTTCCCTTGGTGTTGACGCCCGGCAGCATGCGCACCGCGATGGTGTGCATCACGAAGGAACTCACCGCAAAAAATGCCACCGCCACCGACAGGCCCGCGTCGCCGAACGCCAGTTGCGAAATCGGCAGGCCCAGGTTGCCGGCATTGGGCTGGAACGCCGTGGGTAGAAGGCTCAGCACAGGCAGCTTCCAGGCCTTGAGCAGCGCCGCGCAAATCAACGCGCACAGCAGCAGGGCGATCAGGGTTGCCGCAGCCACGTCGGCCAGCGCGCGGTTGTCCAGGTGGGTGGTGACGAAGGTATGGAACACCAGCGCGGGCGTGGTGACGGAGGTGACCAGCGTGGTGATGAAGTTGCCGCCGAAGGGAAGATCGCGCTTACCCCAATAAAGCCCGATTCCCACGCAGAAAAGCAGGGGCAGCATCAGCACAATGGCTGACAGGTAGAACTGCGCGATGGCCAACATGGACTATTCCGTCAGAGATAAAAGGATTGATGCGTTACGGCATCATTGCTTGCCCCGGCCGGGGCGGTCGCCGCAGCATGGGGACATTGTTCACAACAGGACCATCCCGTCCTCGCCGCCATGTCCGCCACACCGATGCGCATTCCTGCCCACTCATCGCGTTGCGCCGTCCGCAGCGCCATTCCACCCGCCGGCCTGCATCTGGCAGACCGGCAGGCAGGTTGCCTGCCGTTATCGGACAGACAGGCCGCGTGCCTGCGGTGGTCCGCCGCGGGCAAAACCAGCTGGGAAACCGCCCGCATATTGGGCGTCAGCGAAAGCACCGTGAATTTCCACCTGCGCAACGCCTGCAGCCGCCTTGGCGTACGGGGCCGGCGCGCGGCCGTGGTGGCGGCGTTGCGGCTGGGCCTGCTCGAGTTCAAGGCTTGATGACGACGGACCGCAGGAATTCGCGCGCGCGCTCGGCGGGCAGGCTTTCCTCGGTGCCGGCGGCCACGGCCTCGATCAACATCGTGTCCGTCACCCACACCTTGGCCTGCAGCCATCCGGGCTTGCCCACCGCCTTGCCGCGCACCTCGATTTCCTGGCCATAAGGCGGCCAGTCGTTGGGCGGCGGCGCCTGCATGTTGGTGTAGAGCGACCGCATCAGCGCCACGCCCAGCGCCTGCCGGGCCGCGGGGCTGGCCGCGATCTCCGGCGGCAGGGGCGCCGATCCCACGGCAAACACCGCTTCGCCGACGGTCGCGCTGGCCATCGTGAACTTCAACGCGTGCGTGTCCAGCTTCAGATCGCGGGTTTCGGTCGATACCCGGGCGGGGAACGCGGCGCGGACGTGGCCGTCCGCCACATCCATCTCGCGCCAGTTGTAACTGGGCGAGCAAGCCGCCAACGCCAACGTCAGCGTCAAAAAAACGCCCGCTTTCTTGAACATGAAACGAAACAGCGATGAAATCGTCATTACCCGAGGACTCCAGGGTCCCGTCATTTCGAGGAATCCAGAAATTGTCGCCGATTTCCATGGCGCCCGCGCCCGATGGCACGTTGCTCGCCAATTATTGCTGGCCCGCCGCGCCAAACGTCCCGCCTCCGATAGCAGGCGACGGAGGCCGGCTATCCGGTGGCCGGCACTCCGATGACGGGCTATCCGATGACAGGCACTCCCGTGACGCGCAGGCCGCAGACGGGCAGCCGGCAGCCCGGCCCAGCATCTATCTGCTGCACGGCCTGAGCGAGCATGCCGGACGGTATGACCGGCTGGCGCGCTGGCTGACCGCCCGGGGGTGGACGGTGGGCGCGCACGACCACCGCGGTCACGGCCGCTCTGGCGGACACCCCGCCACCCTGCGTGACCAGGAAGACCTGGTCACCGATGCCGTGGACCGGCTGCAGGACTGGACACAGGCCTGCGGCCGTCCGCCCATTCTGCTGGGCCACAGCCTGGGCGCCCTGGTCGCCGTGCGCATCGCCCAGCGCCGGCTGGCCGACCTGGACGGGCTGGTGCTCAGCTCCCCGCCCTTTGCCGTCAATGTTCCGCAATGGGTGCGCCGTACCCTGACATGGATGTCTCTGCATGCCCCCGACCTGCGCGTCCCGCACGGCCTGGCGCCCGCCCGCATTTCCCACGACCGGGCCGTCGTAAAGGCCTACCGCGCCGATCCCCTGGTGCGGCGCCGCATGACCGGGCGGCTGGCGCGCTTTGTGGACGAAGCCGGCCAGCAGGCGCTGCGCGAAGCCAGCCTGCTGCCCTGCCGCACGCTGCTGATGGTGGCCGGCGACGACTCCATCGTGGCGGCCGAAGGCAGCCGCCAGTTCGCCCAGCGGGCGCCTGCTGAATTGCTCACGCTGCGCTGGTACGACACCGCGTGGCACGAGATCTTCAACGAAACCGCCCCCATTGCCGATCCCGTCTATGCTGACCTGGACGAATGGCTGGCGCGCACCGCCCAGGCATTGTCCCTGTCCCCAGTACTGGTTCCCTCAGCACAGGAGGCCAGCACCCCGTAAAATCCCGCGACAGCCCCCAACGAGAACAATCCGTGACCGATACTGCCGCCAACCGCCTCGCCCGCCTAGAGGCCAACCGCTCGATGCTGACCCAGACCCTGCGGGGCATCGAGAAAGAAGGCCTGCGCGTGGACGAACAGGGCATCCTGGCCCGCACGCCGCACCCCGCCGGGCTGGGCTCGGCGCTGACCAACGAACACGTCACCACCGATTATTCCGAGTCGCTGCTCGAGCTCATCACGGGCACGCACGACAACGTGGACGCGCTGTTGGCCGAGCTTGCCGACACGCACCGCCACGTCTACACCGTGCTGGACCATGAACTGATCTGGAATCAGTCCATGCCGGCCACGCTGCCGCCCGAACCTGAAATCCCCATTGCCTGGTACGGCACGTCCAACACGGGCATGCTCAAGCACGTCTACCGCCGCGGTCTGGCCGAACGCTACGGCAAGACGATGCAGTGCATCGCCGGCGTGCACTACAACTTTTCGCTGCCTGAAGCCCTGTGGTCCGTGCTCGACACGCAGCCCGGCTCCGACCAGGACCGCCGCTCGCGCGGCTACATCGGCCTGATCCGCAACTTCACGCGATATTCGTGGCTGCTGATGTACCTGTTCGGCTCGGCGCCCGCGCTGGCCAGCGGCTTCCTGCAAGGTCAGGACCATGCGCTGGACAAGCTGGGCGACCACACCCTTTACCTGCCCTACGCCACCAGCCTGCGCATGAGCGACCTGGGCTACCAGAACAAGGCGCAGTCGCAGCTCAAGCTCTGCTACAACGACCTGGACACCTTCCTCGGCCGCCTGTACGGCGCCGTGACGCAGCCCTGGCCCGACTATCAAAAGATCGGCACCCACCGCGACGGCGAATGGATCCAGCTCAACACCAACGTGCTGCAGATCGAAAACGAGTACTACTCCAGCATCCGCCCCAAGCGCGCCACGGGCCGCTGCGAACGCCCCATCACGGCGCTGGCCGAACGCGGCGTGCAATACGTTGAAGTGCGCTGCCTGGACATCGATCCGTATTCGCCGGTCGGCATCGACGCCACCACCGCCCGTTTCGTCGACGCCTTCCTGCTGTTCTGCACGGCCTCGGACAGCCCGTTCTTCCCCGCCAACGGTTACTGTCAGCGCAGCGCCGACAACTTCTCGGTCGTCGTCAAGGAAGGCCGCAAACCGGGCCTCACGCTGGACCGCGACGGCCAGACCATCGGCCTGGCGCAATGGGGCCACGAACTGCTGGATCAGATCGCGCCGTACGCGGCGCTGTACGACAGCGCCATGGGCGGCACCGCCTACGCGGATGCGCTGGCGGCGCAACGCGCCAAGCTTGACCAGCCCGACACCACGCCCTCGGCGCGCCTCTTGGCCGAACTGAAGGACAGCGGCCTGTCGTTCCACGATTACTCGCTGGCGCTGAGCCGCAAGCATGCGGATGCGCTGCGCGCGCAGCCGCTGCCGGCCGACGTGGCCACGGCGTATCAGCAAGCCGCCGAAGCGTCCGCCGCCGAACAGCTCCGCCTGGAACAGTCGGACACTGAAGACTTCGATACCTACGTGAGCCGCTATCACGCCGCGCTCAAGGCGCCGCGCAAATAAGGCGTATCGTTAGGGATTGGTCCGCGCCGCGCCCCTGCGGGGTACGCGCGCGGACCTTACCAGTCACATCAGGAGGTTTTATCCATGCGCCGCACCGCAAAATTTCTGCTGGCCCTGGCGGTCAGCGTGGCGGGCATTGCCCACGCCGCGCCGCCGCCCATGCAGACCGTGGAATCCGTCGACCTGAAGCGCTACGTGGGGATGTGGTACGAAATCGCCAACTTCCCCATGTTCTTCCAGCGCAATTGCGTGGGAGACACCACGGCCGAATACACCGCGCATCCGGACGGCACCATCGGGGTAAACAACCGCTGCCGCACCAAGGACGGGGATATCGATTCGGCCTCGGGCACCGCCACGGTGGTCGAAGGCAGCAACAACGCCAAGCTCGAAGTCACGTTCTTCAAGCCATTCAAGGGCGATTACTGGGTGATCGGCCTGGATCCCGAATACCGCTGGTCCGTCGTCGGCACGCCCGACCGCAAGTACCTGTGGATCCTGTCGCGCTCACCCAAGCTGCCCAAGGAAGAACTGGACAAGGCGCTGGCCGCCGCCACGGCGCAGGGCTATCAGCTCGACGAGCTGCGCTACACGCCGCAGAAGTAAGCGCCCCCCTCAGCCCGCGGCGTAGTCGCGGGCCAGCCTGACCACCGTCACGCCGGGCTTCAACTGCCGCAGCGACGGCATGATCAGCGTGCAGTTGTCGTAGGGCGTCACCACCGGCTGCTCGTCGGCCCAACCGATCAGCGATCCGGCCTTTTCAAACGTTTCCAGCCCCGACCAGGGGCCGGCAAACCGCACATTCATCGACGGCGCCACCACGGCATCCGTCACTTCCAGCACGCGTTGCGCCGCCGGATCCGGCAGCAGCCAGCCTTCGGGCAGGTCCGGCGCGTCGATCACGCCCGATTCCACCAGCATCCGCGCCACCATGTCGCGCGCCACATCGCGCGACGACAGGTCGCCATGAAAGCCGCATTCGATCAGCAGGGCGCACGCGTCGTCGCGGGCCGGGTCGCCAAAGTGTTCGAAGTCGCGCATGCGCACGCCGTCCTTATGGCCGGCGTCCACGATGACGTGCTGCGGCGCCTTGAGGCGGCGCGCCAGCGCGATATTTCGCGGCAGCACGCCTGTCAGCAGCAGCGGCGCCCCCGGCTCGTGCATCGAATGCAGATCCAGCAGCCAATCGGCACGCCGCACCCACGGGCGCAGCGCCGCGCCGCGCTGGCGGTCCGGCGACGTGGGATTGTCCAGGCGCTCGGCGCTCCAGACGCGGTTCATGTCTTCCTGCACGAAACGCGACGCATCGTGGTTCGCCTGATCGAAGCGGTCGAACGCATCCAGGTTGCAGAAGGCCAGGGTCAGGCTGCCGCGGCGCGGGCGCAGACCCGAGGCCAGCAGGTCCTTCAGCGCCCAGGCGCCGCACAACTCGTTGCCATGCACCAGCGCGCTCACCATGAGCGCCCGTCCCGGCACGCCCGAATCAAAGTGCCACACGCCCGGCGTGTCGGTATTGCCCGCGCGCTCGGCGGCGATGTCGGGAACGGGGAGCTTGAATTCCATGGTGATATCCGCTTGATGCCTGGTCTTTCGATGGTGTGCTGCGTCGCGCGCAGCCTTATTGCGCTTCGATCTTGGCGGCCTTGACCAGCGCGCCGTACTTCTTGGTTTCTTCAGCCTGGAACGCCACCGGGTCCACGCCCGGCTTGGCCACTTCGCCGCCGGCGTCCTGCATCTTGGCGCGGAACTGGTCCGACTTCAGCGTTTCATCCAGCACGGTGCGCAGCTTGGTCACCACCGGCTCGGGCAGGCCGGCCGGGCCGTACAACGCAAACCACAGGTTGATGTCCACGGACTCAAAGCCCTTGGTGGCGGCCAGCGGCGCGATCTCGGGCGCGGCGGGCGAACGCTTGTTCTCGGTCAGGCCCAGCGCGACGATGTTGCCGCTGCGCACCTGCGGCAGCCCGGAGGACAGCACCAGCATGCCGTAATCCAGCTGACCGCTCATCAGGTCGGTCACCAGCGGCGACACCCCGCGGTATGGGACGTGCTCGGCGCGGGTGCCGGTGGCCTGGTTGATCATCTCGCCGGCCAGGTGCAGCGTGGTGCCCACGCCCGACGAACCGTAGTTGAACGTGCCGGGCGCGGCGCCCTTCAGCTTTTCCAGATAGTCGGCGGCGGTCTTCACGCCCGAGTTCTTGCTGGCGGCCAGCAGCATCGGCTGCGAGGCCACGATGCCCAGCGCCGTGAAATCCTTGGCGCTGTCGTATTTGACGGCGGTGTTGATCATGCGGGCGATCACCATTTCGTTGGTGGAGCCCAAAAAGATGGTGTAGCCGTCCGGCGCGGCGCGCGCCACACGTTGCGCGCCGATCGTGCCGCCGGCGCCACCCACGTTCTCGACCACAACGGTCTGGCCCAGGCGCTTGCCCAGTTCCTCGCCCAAGAGGCGCGCGGTCAGATCCAGGCTGCCGCCTGCGGGGTAACCGACGATCAGCGAAATGCTGCGGGACGGATAATCGGCCGCGCTGGCGGCAGGGGCCGCGGCAAGCGCCGAGGCGGCACACAACGAGACTAGCGCCGCACGAAGCGGCTTCAAGATGGACTTCATGACTTTCTCCCTGGGGTGCTGTGGGTGGACGGCGGAGCCGTCTCATTTGATTTCGGGAGCTATTTTCGAGCGCGGCCCAGGGGCAGTCCGTGCCAAAACGGCACATCGTTGTGCTGATCGGGATTCTGGCGGCGAGATATGGTCGCTGAACTCCAGGTACTGAACAACAGGCGTTGAACTTCAGGCGCAGGAATCCGGACCCGAGGCCAGACCTGAATTCACGCCTTGCGATTCGCCGTCGCTTCCCAGGCGGCTTCGGCCAGGTCGGTCAGCCGCGCGCGCGGGCGGTACAGGCGGACTTCGAATGCGATCTCGTCGCTGCGCCCGCCCAACTCAGCCAGCGCGCCGCGCCGGCAGTCGGCCGCCACCATGGACCACGGCAGCCAAGCCACCCCCACACCCTTGGCGACCGCGCCATGCGCCGCGTCCAGCGAATCGCTGCGCACAAACGGCGTCAGCGCATACGGCGTGGCCTCAAGCCGATCCCCCACGATGCGCTCCATTGCCAGCCCGCCGGTGTACGTGATGAGCGGCACGGGCGCCCCGCCCTCCTGCAGCAGAAAACGCGGCCGGCCCCGGGTATCCATCTGGCTGACCGGCACCAGCTTGTCCGTCGCCAGCGTCATATACCGGTAGCGCGAAGGGCTGAGCGGCACGGACAGCGCCGGATGCTCGTAGCAGCACAACAGGTCGACCTTGCCCTGTTCCAGCCGCACCACCAGGTCCTGCGCCTTGCCGGTGGACAGCTCCACCTGCGTGCCGTCCGTCAGCACGCGCGGCGCGCGGTGCCGCAGCCGCGCAATCCAGTCCGCCACCAGCGTGCGCGCCAGGCTGCGGCCCGTGGCGATGCGCAGCACGGCCTCGCCGCCCGCGCCCGAACTGCGGATGCGATGGCGCACCAGCCCCATCTGCTCGACGACCTGCGTCGCCGTCTTGAGCAGCGTCTCGCCTTCGGGCGTCAGCGTCACCGGCAGGCGCTGGCGTTCCACCAGCGGTGTGCCGGCCCACGTCTCCAGCGCACGGATGCGCCGCCCGAAAGCGGGATGCGTGACGTGCCGCAGCTCGGCCGCACGCACGAAGCTGCCGGTCTGCGCCAGCGCAATCAGGTCTTCGAGGAGTTTCAGGTCTGCCATGGACGACAAGCTTACGGCATCGCGCTGCTAGGCCGCCGCTTGTCCCTCGGGCAGGGACAGGATGCGCGCGATGACCTGCGCCGTCTCGCGGTAGTGCGCCGCCAGCAGCGCCACCGCGCGATCGGCATCGCGCGACACCGCCGCATCCAGCAGCGCGCGGTGCTCGTCGTCAACATCGCGTTCAGGGCCGTACGCCATGGCTTGCGCGCGCGCCGGCCGGCGGTAGCGCTCGGTCTGCGCGTACAACTGCGCGGACAGGTCCAGCAGCCAGGGCGAGCGGCAGGCGCCGATCAGCGCCTGATGAAAATCCTGGTGACGGGCTTCCAGTGCGTCCTCGCGGTCCGGGTCCAGTCCCGGCGCGGCGTCCGCCCGCCGCGCCGCCAGCGCCAATGCGTGAAACGCCCCGACCAGCCGCGCCTCCCAGGCGTCGTCGGCGTTGGCCAGCGACCGGCGCAACGCGTCGCAATCGATCAGGATGCGGGTCTCGCAGGCATCGCGCATTTCGTCCACGGACAACGGCGCGATGCGAAACCCGCGCGACGTCGTGGTGAGCACCATGCGTTCGCTGCGCAACCGGTTCAGCGCCTCGCGGATCGGCGAAAAGCTGCCGCCATAGCGCTGGCGCAGCAATTCCAGCCGCAGCGACTGGCCCGGCGCAAACGCGCCGCGCATGATGTCGCGGCGCAGTTGCCGGTAGATCTGTTCGGACAGCGTGATGTCTTCGATCTCGGCGCCGCCGTTTGCCGCCGCATCCTCACGCGGGGCCTTGATTCTGGGTTTCAAGCGCGGCGCTCCTAGACGGCCACCACCGGGTGGCGCAGCGTGCCGATGCCTTCCACGCAGGCCACGACCACGTCGCCCGGCCACAGGAACTCCTGCGGCTTGCGGCCGGCGCCCACGCCCTCCGGCGTGCCGGTGGCAATGATGTCGCCCGGCTCCAGCGTGATGCCCGCGCTGATGTCGGAGATCAGGAACGGCACCTTGAACAACATGTGGCGCGTGTTCGAGCCCTGCTTCTTTTCGCCGTTGACCGTCAGCCACAGGTCCAGCACCTGCGGATCGGGAATTTCGTCGGCGGTCACGATGCACGGGCCGAACGGCGCATAGGTGTCCTGCCCCTTGGAATAGATCCATTGCCCTGCGCGGCGGCAATCGCGCGCGCTCATGTCCAGCATCACGCTGTACCCGAACACATACGACAGCGCATCGGCCTCGGCAACGCGCGACGCGCGGCGTCCGATGATCACCGCCAGCTCGACTTCCCAGTCCAGTTGCTGCGTGATCTTCGCGTTGTGCTCGATGGCGTCGCCCGGTCCGATCACCGTCGTGGGCGGCTTGGAGAAGATGACGGGCTGCTTGGGCAGGTCGGCCGACGTGTCCAGCGTGCGGCTGGATTCGGCCACGTGCTCCACGTAGTTCAAGCCGATGCCGAAGATGTTCTTGCGCGGACGCGGGATGGGCGCCAGCAGCTTCACATTCTCCTGCGGCACCGCGCTGCCCACCGGCCAGTTGCCACGGAACGTGTCCAAGAGACGCGTCGCCTGCGCGACTGCCACCGGCCCCAGATCGATGAACTCCAACATGTCGTCGGGCAAGTCGACCCCGCCTTCCTGACCCAGCAGGAACAGGTCGATCACGTAGCCGTCGACAAGCGCGCCCAGGCGGGCGGCGGCGGTGGGATGAGCGCGAAAGGTCACCAGGCGCATCGGGAACTCCAGAAGGTCAAAGGTTGATGGAACCGGCCGCCACGGCGCGGCGGTTTGCGTTCAGAAACTAGATCAGCTGCTGATGGCCGCCGTTGTCCTGCACCGCTTCCTCGCGATACAGGGCCAGCGAGCGCATGACGGGCAGATCGTTGAAACAGAAGAGGCATGCGTCGTCGTTGGACGACAGGTTGGCGTGTTCGTGGATGGCCCAGGACGGCACGCAGAAGATGTCGCGTTCGGTCCAGTCATAGCGCTTGCCGTCGATGACGGAAAAACCGCTGCCCTTGGCCACCTGGTAAATGAAGCTGCCGGTATGCCGGTGCGCCTTTGTGTGCTCGCCGGGACGCAGCAGCTGCATGCTGGCGCCAATCGTCGGCATGACGGGGCCGCCCGTCGCCGGATTGACGTATTCGAGCAGGATGCCGTCGTAGGGACTGCCCGCGGTGGTGCGCGCGTAGCGGCGCAACGCCTCGTACGTGGGCTCCCATTCGTACTTGAAGAGCGGGGAATACGGCTTCGTCCATCCCGACACTTGCGGCCGCAGCGCCACGCCGCCCCACGCGCCGCTGGTGTCGTCCACCGGGTGCGTGACGGTCTGGTTCAGGTCGGGATGCACGGCATAAAAGCCCGCTTCCAGCGCATTGACCAGCGGGATGTCCAAGCCGTCCTGCCAGATGCAGGTGGTGCCGTCCTCGGCCACGCCGTGCTCGTGCCACGTGCCGTTCGGCGTCAGCACGAAATCATTCGCCCCCAACGTCATCTTGTGACCGTCCACCACCGTGAACGCGCCCTGTCCTTCCATGATGAACCGCAGCGCCGAATGCGTGTGCGCGTGCGCGGACGCCAGCTCACCCGGCCGCATCACCTGCAGCCCGGAATACAGCCAGCCCACCGCGGCCGCCACGTCGCGCCGGCCGGGATTGTTCAGGTAGATGACGCGACGGCCCGCCTCTTCGGGGGACACCAGTTCGGCGGACCGCAGCACGTGACCGCGCAGGTCCTGGTAGCGCCAGACCACGGGCACGGACGCCGACCGCGGCGCCCACGGCTCGATCTTGTTCGCCACCGTCCACAGCGCGCCGGTCTCCAGCCGCGCCAGCTCCTGGTAATAGGCCACCCGCTCCGGCGAGTCGGCCACATTGGCGCGGCCCGCGGTGTCTTCGCGGTAGGCGTCGTAGCGGTTCGCTTCCATTCCGTGCCCCTGGTTTTATAAAACGCTGAGGATTTTCGAAAATACTAAGCGCGGGGCCAGAGGGCGGGCAATGGCGAAACGCTAGGGGTTTTCCTTGAACGGCGAAGTCGCTTCGCAAAAATATCTTGGCGACCGTGGCAAAAATACTGTACAAAAACACAGTGCGACGTGATACATTGCGCTCGCCCGAAAAACTGTCGTCCAGGGGAGAATTCCTGTGTCAGAAGCTGCTCATCTCGTTCAGTACATCGTCGTTCCCTACCGCGCCGCCGCCAATGGCGTCGCCCCCGGGGAAATCCGCCCGGCCAGCAGCGAATTCGGAGCCATCCGCATCGCGAATTCCATGGCCTCCAAATTTGCCGGCGTCGCGGCCTATGAAGTGATGATCGACAAGGAAACCGGCGACATGGAATCGCCGCGCATCCTGATGCAGATCGGCACCGTGCCTTCACTGGACGACTAGCCAACGGAAATCGCCCGCCCCGCATGCTCGCGGGGCGGGCGATTCAATGGCTTGGCGTGCAATGCCAGCACGCAGCCAGTACCTCCGTGGGATCCGTCATTCGCAGACGCCTGATCTGCGAACGCTAGAACAGATACTTGATCCCCACCGAGCCACCCACCGCGCGCAAGCCCGAAGCGCCGCCCAATCCCTGCTCGGCGTTCAACTGCACATTGACGAACGTGTTCTTGCCGGCCCGACGGTCGTAGCCCGCCGATAGCCCCACGCGCGATCCGTCCAGCTTGTTGTCAAAGGCAATGTCGCCTTGCGTCAGCGTCTGGTAGGAACTGGACGATTCCCCCAGCGTGTGCCGGTAGCTCAGCGTCAGCCATCCGTGGTTCTGCGCGCCGTCCTGCTCGCCCCACGCCTTGGACAGCTTCAGACTCACGCGCGAATGCAGCGCCTGCGATGCCGGCAACGCCACTTGGCCAACGTCATCATCGCCGTCGCGCAGCTTGACGTGCTGGACCATCACCTGCGCCTGAGGTTCGAGTCGAAGGCCACTGGACGCATCGCCAATGTCGAACGCCTTGCCGGCTTCGGCCGACAACGCCATGCCCCAACCCGACGTCTGCATCGACATGCCATCCGCGCCGTTCGATTGGGTTTTCACGCCATAGCGGCTGATCTGCGTGACGAAGTCGGCATACCCGCCCTTGCCGTCCATCATCGTGTAGTACGCGCCCAGACCGTACATCGTCTGATCGCTGCGGCCGGCATTGATGGTCGAACGCGTGGATGCCTGGAAATGATCCACGTCGGCTCGGGATACCATCGCGGTGCCGAACACGCCCAGGCTGTTGCGGCGGATGCCCTGGCTGGTTACGAAAAGGTCCGTGCCCACCTGCAGGCCGCCGAGCGTCGTGCGGCTTCCCACCTGAGACTGCAGGATGCCGCGCGAAGCGCCATCGCGGTTTTCCCATCCGCCCAGCGTTCTGGCCCACGCATACGGGTAAACCTTCCGCGCCAGCGTTTCGGTGGCGCCCATGCGTTCATTGAACGTCCCCACCGCCACTTCGGACTGCCTCAAGGCTTGGCCGCCCAGCTGCGAGTACAGCGAGACCTCGGGGCGGGTCTCGCTGATCAAGTACCAGTTGTTGGCAAGTTCCGGTGAGCCATCCAGCGCGCCATGCGTCAGCACGTAGTGAAACGCGCCGCTCCGCGAAGCTTGTCCAGGCATTTGCTGGAATGCGTTGTCCGTGCTGGCGCCGGCCTTGACCAGCAGATAGCCGTTTCCGCTGAAGGCATCGCCGAAACCGCCTTCGGTGTTGATCGTCAGGTTGGTCAGCCCCGTGGCGCCCGCGTTCAAGGTGAGGTAATCCGCTGCGCCGTTGGCGGGGGGACCCAAGTGCAGTTGCACTTCGCCGCCACTGCCCACCAGATTGTTGGCGGTGAACGTTCGGCCGATCTCATCGTGCGCCCAGTCCGCGGGCGGTGCAAACGCGACGCTGCCTTCAAGCCGAAGTTCACCGACGGTGCTGAGGTTGTTTGCTTGCGCGGGGTTGGAAGCATCGGTCAGCACGTTCCATTTGCTGGTCGCGTCGATGGCGAGACTGGGTCCATCCACCCAGCCGTCGAGCGTGGCGCCGCCTGCCAGACGCAAATCGGCGCCAACCGCGCCCACGACCCGGGCGACCGCATGATCGGCCTGGCCCAGCGACGTCCCCCGGATCTCAAGCGCGCCGTCGAATAGCCGCGTGATGCCGGTGTACGTGAGCGGGCCCGTCAGCGTCGTCATGCCTTCCAACTGATGCAGCTCGCCGCTACCCGATATGGCATTGGAGAACGCGCCTCGGTGCTGAGACATCGCCAGGACGGCATTGTTTTCGATCGCACCTGCGCCCAGAGATCCACCGTATTGCGTTCCGCCGGCGCCAAGCTGAAGCACCCCCTCTTCGATGACGACCGCGCCGGAAAAGGCGTCATTGTCACGACCGATGGACAAGGTTCCCGCGCCGGTCTTGATAAGCGCGCCCGATCCGGTGATGTTTCCGAACAGGTGTACGTCCGCCGCCTGCCCTTGCGTCGCCAGCTCTGGATTTCCTGTCCGGATCACGCCGTCTCGGGCGAAATGCATGTCACGGTCCATCACCGTCGCGGCCTCCACCTGCAGCCCGCCGCCGTTGAAGGTAAGCGTGCCTGACCGATCACCCAGATTGTTGTCGTGGTCTATCGCGAGCCACCCGCCCGACAGCGTCCACGGCGTTCCGACCTGGCCGGTCCCGCCTATCAGCTTCCATGTTCCGGCCGACGTTTTCTCGAAGGCATTGAAGCCCAGATATTGGGCCGGTCCGGTCGCACCGGTTCCGATCAGGCTGACATCAAAGACGTTGTTGTCGTAGTCCAGGCGGGCGTCCCAGCCACCATCGAGAACGAGCGTATTCGTGCCGCCCGATTCCGTGGCATCGACCAGGCCGATGATCTGGCTGTCCGGGTTGTCCCAGCCGCCCTGCGCCTTGAGCACCAGCGTGGAATCGCGGGCGGTCGCGGCATATTTGATGGCGGTGTCCTGGTTCTCCGGGCCCTGCGATATCGTGCCCGTATTGATGATTACGGAGTTGGCGCCCGTGACGTAGACGCCGTGACCGCTCGTGCCCCCGGCGCCGCCCGCGGGGCCGCCCTCGACGTAGCTGCCAGGCCCGCCGTTGCCGCCCGATCCGCCAGCCGCCCCGCCGCCGCCTCCGCCACCGCCGTAGCCGTCCAGGACGGCATCGATTTCTTGCCGGCTCAACCCCAACTCCAGCGCTTCGGCCGCTTCAGGGTTGGCGATGCCGCCGTCTACCCCCGACTCTCCGCCGGCGATGCCGCCCCCGCCACCCATGCCGGAAATCTGACTCTCGAACAAAGCCTGGCCGGGCGTTCCTCCATGGGTGTAGGTGCCACCGCCCCCGCCGCCACCGCCTGCAAACTTGCTGGCCCCTGGGCTCTGGATATTGCCTCCGCCCGACGAACCATTGCCACCCGCGTGGCCCCCATCTCCGCCAAAGCCTGCCCCAAACGCGCCGCCAAAGGTGAGGTCCGCGCCGCCGCCACCCCCGCCGCCGCCACCGCCGCCCGCGCCCCCGCCTCCGTCACCGCCGCGGCCGCCATTACTGGACACGGTCATATGAAAAGCGCCTCCGCCACCGCCCCCGCCGCCGCCGCCCTTGCCGCCGCTGATCGCGTACCCGTCGTTATGCAAGACCACGCCGTCGCCCGAGATCACGATGCCGTGCCCGCCGTTACCTCCCGAGCCTCCCGCGCCCCCCACGATACCGCCGCGTCCACCGCCACCGCCGCCGCCACCCCCGCCGCCGGGCGCCCCTTCAATGTCGTCATAGGTCGTATAGGACGTCGTGATATCCAGGGCGGTAATGCCATCCCCGCCGTCCCCGCCTCTGCCGCCATTGGCAGCCCCGCCAACGCCGCCGACGCCCGCCTCGCCGATGATCAGCGCGCGCGCTGCGGGATGCGGGGACATGCCGAGGGAGATCAAGGACAGGCCAAAGAAAAGCCTGAGCGTGATGCCGCGCGCTTTGTGGATTTGAGTCGGGGTCGAATGTGCGTGTCGCAACGCCAAGCAAGAATCCGTGTGCATCTCTGGTTCATCCTGGGTAGTGGATTCACGCGCGGCTTCACGAAAACAATTGCTCCCGGCGCATCGGGCTGCACCAGGCGAAATCGTCTGCTTGAGGTTTTAAGAACGTGGAACACCGGACTTGCCGGTTGCGCGCTGAATTCCGATTAATGACATCGCGCGACGTCGGCTGGGTAGTCTCAAGTAATTATTGATACCCATATCGTCGGCGCAATTGATTCTGTGTATGCGCGCAGGATTCGCCGAGAGTACGTTTACTCCGTTGGCCCGCAAACTTCCAAAGCCATCGATTCCAGCCGTCGAAATACGACTGATCCTAAAGGAGCGAATACCCGCGCAGCCGCTATGCGGCGGGGCGCCTACGCGGGGGATGTTCTGTGTTCGCTAGAACAGATACTTGATGCCGACCGATCCACCCACGGCGAGCAGCCCCGACTCGCCCCCCAGACCCTGCTCGGCATTCAGCTGAACATTGATGAACGTGTTCTTGCCCGCCCGCCGGTCATAGCCCGCCGCCAGGCCCACGCGCGATCCGTCCAGCTTGTTGTCGAACGCGATATCGCCTTGCGTCAGCGTCTGGTAGGAGCTGGTCGAGTCCCCCAGCGTGTGCCGGTAACTCAGCATGAGCCAGCCGTGGTTCTGCGCATCGTCCTGCTCGCCCCAGGCTTTCGACAGCTTCAGGCTCACGCGCGAATGCAGCGCATGAGATTTGGGCAGCGCCACGCGGCCAAGGTCATCATCGCTGTCGCGCAGCTTGATGTGCTGGACCATCACCTGCGCTTGCGGTTCGATTCGCAGCCCTTCGGACGCGTCGCCGATGTCGAACGCCTTGCCGGCTTCGGCCGACAGCGCCAGGCCCCATCCCGATGTTTGTAGCGACATGCCGGCCGCGCCGCTCGATTGCGTTTGGACGCCATACCGGCTGATCTGCGTGACGAAGTCGGCATACCCGCCCTTACCGTCCATCATCGTGTAGTACGCGCCCAGGCCGTACATCGTCTGATCGCTGCGGCCGGCATCGATCGTTGAACGCGTGGATTCCTGATAATGATCCACCTGCGCGCGCGAGACCATCGCAGTCCCGAACACCCCAATGCTGTTGCGGCGAATCCCCGTGTTGGTCACGAACAAGTCCGTTCCCACCTGCAGCCCGCCCAGCGTCGTGCGGCTTGCGACCTGTGATTGCAGAATGCCGCGCGACGCGCCGTCGCGGTTTTCCCAACCCCCGAGCGTTCTGGCCCAGGCAAACGGGTATACCTTCCGAGACAGCGTTTCGGTGGCGCCCATACGTTCGTTGAAAGTGCCGACCGCCAGTTCGGACTGCCGCAACGCTTGCCCGCCCAACTGCGAGTAAATGGAGACTTCGGGGCGGACTTCGCTGATCAAGTACCAGTTGTTGGCGAGTTCCGGCGAGCCGTCCTGCGCGCCATGCGCCAGCACGTAGCGAAACGCACCGCCCCGCGGGGCCTGTCCCGGCGTCAGCCTGAACGCGTTGTCCGTGCCGGCGCCCGCCTTGACCACCAGAAAGCCGTTTCCACGAAGCGGATCGCCAAAATCGCCCTCGGCATTGAGCGTCAGATTGGTCAAGCCCGTCGCTCCGGCGTTCAAGGTCAGGTAATCCACGGTGCCGGCGGCAGTGGGAATCATGTGCAGCTGCACTTCACCACCGCCCCCTGCCAGGTTGTTGGCGGACAACGTGCGTCCGATCGCATCGGTGGTCCATTCGGCGGGTGGCGCAAAGGCAACGCTGCCGGCAAGCTGGAGTTCGTTGACCGTGCTGAGGTTGTTGTCTTGCGCGGGGTTGGACGCGTCGGTCAAGATGTGCCACCGGCTGGACGCGTCGATGGAAAGACTCGGCCCATCCACCCAACCTTCGAGCGTGGCGCCGTTGGCCAGGCCCAGGTCCGCACTGCCCGCACCGATGACCCGGGCGATCGCATGATCGGCCTGGCCCAACGACGTGCCGTCGAGGACCAGCGTGCCATTGTCCACCCTCGTGACACCGGTATAGGTGAGCGGTCCGGTCAGCGTGGTCGTGCCCGTGCCCGCCTGTCGCAGTTCGCCCGTACCCGATATGGCGTTGGACATGACGACCGCGTCGGCGCGGTCGATGGCCAGGACGGCGTGGTTCTCGAAAGCGCCCGCCCCCAACGATCCTGCGGTCTGACCCGTGCCGAGCTGCAGCACGCCATCGTCAATCAGCGTGTCGCCAGCAAAGGCATTGTCGCGGTCGATGATCCACGTGCCCGCGCCGGTCTTGGTCAGCGTGCCCGATCCCGTGATCGCGCCTTGCATCACGGATACCGTGCCGTCCGCCGCACGGATCGCGCCTTCTCCCGCGAATTGCATGTCGCGCTGCGTCAGGATGTCGGCATCCAGTTGCAGTCCGCCGCCGTTGAACGTGACGGCGCCGGCCGCGTCGCCCAGGCTGGCGTCGTCGGCAATCGCGAGCCACCCGCCCGACAGGGTCCAGGGTGTGAGGGTCTGGCTGGGCGTTCCTGTCAGCGTCCATGTTCCTGCCGACGTTTTTTCGAAAGCATTGAAGCCCAGGTATTGCGCCTGCGCGCCACTTCCGATCTGGCTGACGTCAAAGGCCAGCGCGGCGCCGCCATCCAGAGCCAGCGTATTCTTGCCGCCCGACTCCGTGGCGTCGACCAGGCCAATGATCTGGCTGCCCGCTTGCAGAACAAGCGTGGAATCGCGAGCCGTGGCTGAATACTTGATGGCGGTGTTCTGGTTCACCGGCCCTTGAGATATCGTTCCGGAATTGATGATCACGGTGTTGGCGCCGGTGACATAGACACCGTGACCGCTGTTGCCGCCAGCGCCGCCTGGAGGCCCGCCTGGGAAGCCGGTCCCACGCCCGCCGTTGCCGCCAGATCCGCCGGCTGCCCCGCCGCCTCCGCCGCCCCCACCAAATCCTTCCAATCCCGTTCCTGGATTTGCCCGGCCACCGTCTACGCCGGCCTCACCGCCAGCCATACCACCCGATCCGCCTACTCCCGGACTTTGGCTATGGAATAACCCTTGGCCCGCCGACCCGCCGTTGGTGTAGGTACCGCCGCCACCGCCACCGCCACCCGCATAGGGGGACGTCCCCGGGACGTCGCCGCCACCCGGCATGCCATTTTCACCCCCATTGCCGCCATTTCCGCCGAAACCCGTTCCATCGATCCCGTTGGGGTTGATATCCGCGCCGCCTCCTCCGCCCCCGCCAGCGCCGCCGCCTTCTCCTCCGGACCCATTACCACCCCGGCCGCCGTCGCTGACCGCACGCTCACTGTAGCTACCGCCACCCCCCGCCCCCGCCGCCACCGCCTTTGCCGCCGCTGATCGAGTAGCCGGCGTTATGCAGGACCACGCCGTCGCCAGAGATCACGATGCCGTGCCCACCGTTCCCGCCCGCCCCGCCCCCGCCGCCGGCAAAGTTTCCCGGCCCGCCCCCACCGCCACCGCCACCGCCGCCGCCGGGCGCGCCTTCAATGTCGTCATAGGTCGTATAGGACGTAGTGACATCCAGGGCCGCAAAACCATCCCCGCCGTCGCTCCCGTTGCCCCCGTTGGCAGCCCCGCCTGCGCCGCCCACCCCCGCCTCGCCGACGATCAACGCGCGCGCCGCGGGATGCGGGGACATGCCGAGAGAGATGAAAGACAGGCCAAAACAAAGCTTGAGCGCGATACCGCGCGCCTTGTTGGTTCGATTCGAGATCGAATCCGCGTGTCGCGACGCCAAGCAAGAATCCGTATACATCAATGGTTCATCCTGGGTGGTGGATTCACGCGCGGCTTCACGAATTCAATAGCACCGGAGGATCAAGTGACGCTCCAGGCAGAACTGCTATTTGGGTCTCGTAAGAACGTGGCACACCGGCGTGGCCGGTTGCGCGTTTGAAGAATCCGGTTAATCACATCGAACGACGGATGCACGCTGCAAAGCGTTCAAGCCTATGTCGTCGGTGTCTCAGATTCTCTTTAAGCGCCCTGGCTTCACCCAGAGTAGGTTTACTCCGATGTCGCACCAGCATTTATAAGAATCAGTTGCCGGGCAAAATCAGACGATCGCTATGGCGAAAATCTCGAGACACTGCCAGTTATCCGACGGCCCCATGCTTCGCGCGATTGCTAGAACAGGTACTTCACCCCGACCGAGCCGCCCACCGCCCGCAACCCTGACGCGCCGCCCAAGCCCTGTTCGGCATGCACCTGCACGTTGACGAAAGTGTTCCTGCCCGCGCGCCGGTCGTAGCCCGCCGTCAGGCCCACGCGCGACCCATCCAGATCGTTGTCGAACGAGATGTCGCCCTGCGTGGCGGTGGGGTAAGTACTGGAGGATTTCCCCAGCGTGTGCCGATAGCTCAGCATCAGCCAGCCGTGGTGCCGCGTCTCGGGTTGCGCATCCCAGATTTTGGAAACCTTCAGGCTCACACGCGAGTGCAGCGCGCGCATTCCCGGCAGCGCAACCGGCCCGACTCGGTCTTCGCTGTCGCGCAGTCTGACGTGCTGGATCTTCACCTGGGCTTGCGGCTCGATGCGCAGTCCGCTGGCGTTGTCGATGTCGATGGCTTTGCCGGCTTCGGCGGACAACGCGGCGCCCCATCCGGACGTCTGCAAAGACAAACCTTGCGCGCCGCGCGAATGGGCCTTCACACCGTAGCGGCTGACCTGCGCGACGAAATCGGCGTATCCGCCTTTGCCGTCGATCAACGTGTAGTAGGCGCCCAGGCCGTACATGGTCTGATCGCTGTGGCCGGCAGCCACAGTCGAACGCGTGAACGCCTGATAGTGCGCCACGTCGTTGCGTG
Source organism: Achromobacter animicus (assembly GCF_040775605.1). Taxonomy (NCBI): domain Bacteria; kingdom Pseudomonadati; phylum Pseudomonadota; class Betaproteobacteria; order Burkholderiales; family Alcaligenaceae; genus Achromobacter; species Achromobacter animicus. The sequence continues at coordinate 496,480 of NZ_JAYGJK010000001.1, read as the reverse complement.
AAGCCATTGCCGTAGCGAACACGCCCGCGCTCCGGCGGCCGGCGCCTCTGCTGGCCACGAACAGGTCGGTTCCCACCTGTAGCCCGCCCAGCCGCGAATCCACGGCGACGTTCGCTTGCCGGATCCCCATGGGTGCGCCATCCCGGCGTTCGAGGACCCCGAACGATCGCGCCCAGACATACGGATAGACCGTTCGCGCCAGTGTTTCGGTCGCACCCATCCGTTCGTTGAACGAACCCACCGCCACCTCGGACTGCCGCAAGGCCTGATTGCCCAACTGCGAGTAGATGGACACCTCGGGGCGGACATCGCTGAACAGATACCAGTTGTTGGCCAGATCGGCTGCGCCGTTTCGCGCGCCGTGCACCAGCCCGTAGTTGAACGCGCCGGCCAGCGTGGGTTGTCCTGGGGATTGGCGAAACGCATGGTCGGTGCTGGCGCCGGCCTTGACCACCAACAGCCCGTCGCCGGCCATGGGATCTCCGAAGCCGCCGGGCGTGATGATCTTCAGATAGGTCAACCCCGTGGCGCCCTGGGTCAGCGTCAGATGATCCGCAGCGCCGGCCGGGCTGACGTGCAACTGGACTTGCCCGCCCGCGCCCGCCAGGTTGTTGGCGGTGAGCGTTCGGCCGACCTCGTTGTTGGACCCGTCGGGCGGTGCGAAGGCAATGCTGCCGGCAAGCTGAAGCGCATTGACGGTGCTGAGATTGTTTCCCGCCGAGGCATGAGGGGTATCGGCCAGGACGTTCCATCGGCTCGTCGCATCGATGACGAGATTCGGTCCGTCCATCCGGCCGTCGAGCACGGCACCGTTGGAAAGGTACAAGGCCGCGTTGCTGGCGCCAGCAACACTGGCCGCATGATCGGCCCGCCCCAGGCTCGTGCCTTGAATGACCAGCATGCCCTCATCAACTCGCGTGGCGCCTGTATACGTGAGCTGCGCCGCCGGCGTGGTAATGCCCGATCCGATATCGTTGCGCTCGATGATCCATGTTCCGGACCCGGTCTTGGTGAGGTTGCCGGCGCCGCTGATCGTTCCGTGCATCACGGACACGGTGCCATCGGCAGTGTGGACCGCGCCATCACCGCGCAGCTGAAAATCGCGCTGCGATGTGATGCTGGCGTTCAACTGCAATCCGCCGCCCTCGAAGATGAGGCCGCCCGTCGTGTCTCCCAGCGCCGCGTCGTCCGTGATCGCAAGCCATCCCCCGGAAAGCGTCCAAGGCGTAAGCGCCAGCGCGGGCGAACCCGTGAGCGCCCACGTGCCGTGAGACGCTTTCTCGAATGCGTTGAAGCCCAGATACTGACCCTGCGCGCCGGGGCCGATCTTGCCCACGTCAAACGCCTGCGCCGCGCCGCCATCCAGGACCAGCGTGTTTGTGCCGCTCGATTCGGTGGCATCGACGAGCCCCTGAATCAGGCTGCCTTCGCGGAGCATCAAGGTCGAATTGCTGGCGGTCGCCGCGTACTGGATGGCGGTGTCCTGGTTGACCGGCCCCGCCACAATGGAGCCCGCGTTGATGATGACGGAGCCGGCCCCCGTGACATAGACGCCGTGATTGCTGCTGCCGGCCGCGCCGCCCCCGTTCGTATCGAAACGCGAGTACTGCCCGCCGTTACCGCCATCGCCGCCTGGCGCGCCGCCGCCCCCACCCCCTGCGGCGAAACCTTCATACGGTTTGGCATCGCCTCCGTTGACGCCGGATGCCCCGCCGGCAATGCCGCCCGCCCCCCCAATTCCCTCGATCAGGATCGGCCACACGTCTGCGCCCGGCGCCCCCCCGTTGACGGAAGCACCTCCGCCCCCGCCCCCGCCGCCAGCCCAGGAGATGCCTGGAGGGCCCCCGCCGGCAGTCAGACCATTTTCTCCCCCGTTGCCGCCGTCTCCGCCGAAGGCCGCCCGGACGTGTGCGCCGCCTCCGCCGCCCCCGCCGGCGGCGCCGTCAACGCCCATCGAGCCGTCGCCACCGCGACCGCCGTCCGGCTCTACGGAGGGGTGGAAGGTGGAGCCGCCTCCCCCTCCGCCACCGCCGCCCTTGCCGCCGCGGATCGACCAGCCATCGTTGTGCAATACCACCGCGTCGCCTGATATGACGACGCCGACTCCGCCGTTGCCGCCGTCGCCGCCCGCTCCCCCCATGGAGTGACCATGCCCGCCGCCACCGCCTCCCCCGCCGCCGCCGCCGGCCCCGCCCTCGACGTCGCCGACCATGGTGTATGACTTCGTCAGGTCCAGGGCGGCATCCCCGTTGCCACCATCGCCGCCGCGGCCTCCATTGGGTGCGCCGCCGAGGCCGCCGGCCCCCGAAACACCCACGATCGCGCCCCAGGCATCGGGTTGGTGTGACATGTTCACGGACAGCAGCAACAGACCAAGGCAAAGCTTGATCGCGGTTGTTCTGGCATTGGGAAACAGCATTGAATCTGCGCGGCGCAGCGCCGCGCGGGAATCCACGAGCATCAATCGATCATCCTGGGTGTTGGATTGACGCGCGGCTTCTGTTCGTTCAGCTCGGCTGATCGTCAAAGCGCATTGCGTCGGTGTGATCGATTGTGTTCAAGCTCCCCGGCCTCACCCAGAGTACGTTTACTCCGATGGCGCGACCCGCTTATCAGGATCAACGTCCGCTTGGGAATCCGACGAGTCTCGGTTGCTCTGAATTCGATAACGTGCCAGCCCACCGGATCGTTTGCGGCGGCAAGGGTGTATTCATGCCGGCGGCAATCAAAGTGCAAATTTGCATCTTGAAAGCGCAGTAATGCGCTCCCGGAACTTCGTGCCACGGTTACGCTGGAGCCTTCTGATCACCCACCTTCTTTCCCATATCCCCGAGGAGAAAACCATGACAACGCAAGCGAACCCGCTCGACAAGAAAACCGCCTACTGGGGCGTGCCGTGGGAAGACGCCTATGGGTATGCGCAGGCGGTGCAGGTGGGCAACGAAATCTACGTGTCGGGCCAGCTCAACCACGACCAGGACGGCAACCTGATCGCGCCGGCCGAACTGGACGACCAAGGCAAGCCGCGCGACTTCTCCACGATGGAAGCGCAGATGCGCGCCACCTACGAGAACCTGGCGGTGTTGCTGGGCAAATTCGGCGCCACGCTGGATAACGTCGTCGAAGAAACGTTGTATGTGCTGGATGTGGATGCCGCCTTTGCAGCGGCGGGCAAGGTGCGCAAGGCCGCGTACGGCACCGACCGTCCGCAAGTGGCCAGCAACCTGATCGGCGTGTCGCGTCTGGCGATGCCTGCGCAGTTGATCGAGATCGCTTGCAAGGCCATCCTGCGTCCCAAGGCTGCCGGCTGACCGGGCACTGCTGCTTGGCGGGAAAAGGGCCTAGCGGCCCTCGATCAACGCCTTCTGCTTGGCCACGGCCGCGGCGCAAAAGCGCATGAAAGCCTGGACGCGCCGGGATCCGCGGATGTCAGGATGGGTGAGCAGCCAAAGCTCATCCTGAAGCTCGGGCACGACGGGACCGACGCGCACCACATCGGCCATCGTGTCGCCCAGCATGCAAGGCAGGTAGCCCATGCCCAGGCCAGCCGAGATACCCGCGCTTACTGCGGCAACCGAGTCCGACCGGTAGGCAATGCGGGATGGCGCGACACGGCTTTCAAGGTAGTGCGCGGCCTTGAGGCCGGACAGCCCGCCCGCGTACGACACCCAATCCAGCTCGTAAAGGCGTTCGGCGGCGGGTGCCTTGCGGCGAAATTGCTGCGCAGCCCCGTAGGGCGCCCACGCGATGCCTGCCAGCCTGCGTCCCACCCAGCTCTCGGGCGGGCGCCGCGTCGCCCTGAGCGCGACGTCGGATTCGTCCCGCGCCAGATCCAGTGTGCCGTTGCCGACCAGCACCTCGACGGTCAATGAGGGATGCGCCGCTCTGAATTCAGCAATGATGGGCGTCAGGAAATACAGCAGAAGCGAATCGCTGGTGGCGACGCGCAGCGTGCCCTGCGGATCGTGCGCGGCGCCGGAAATGCGTCGGGCCACGCTGACGACATCAAGTTCGACGCGCTCGCTCAGTGCGCGCAGCTCCGTGCCCTCAGGCGTCAGCTTGTAGCCCGCGTGCCGCCGGTCGAACAACGCGACGCCCAGCGCGGCTTCGGCGTGCGCCACGCGGCGCGAGACGGTGGAGGCATTGATGCCGAGCTTTTCGGCAGCGATCGACCGATTGCCGCAGTCGCTCAGTGTCTTGATGATGCGCAGGTCATCCCATGACAACTGTTGCGCCGCGTCGCGCTGTCCCACGGAAGGGCGATCGGAATGCGTCTGAGTTTTGGCGGGTTTGGACGGCACGATGATTGGCGGAGGTTCTTTCGCGGCGGATTGTGGGGAATCGTCGGTGATCCTACCCTCGCGATTGTGCCCTCGCGATTTTGTCCACGGGCTTTCGCCCGCAGTATCGGCGAAAACAAAAAAGGGCCCATGAAGGGCCCGGAACAACGCACTGCTTTAATCAGTTGGCGCGCCCGACAGGAATCGAACCTGTATCAAGAGCTTCGGAAACTCTCATTCTATCCATTGAACTACGGGCGCAGCGCAAGGAGGCGGTATTGTACCCAGTTTTACGCGTTCTGCATGAACTGGATCAAATCCTCCGGCAAACTCATCGAAAACCCGTCCTTTCTCATTGGACGATCGTCCATGACACCGTTATATAATCCAGCGTTTGCTTGCAGGCGGGCATGAGTTGCCGCCGACTTGTGCAGTTCTGATTTTCTGTTGCCGCCGCCAGGCGCCCCCGGTACCCGTTAGCAGGATTAGGTCATGAGCAACGAGCAGGAACACATAGAAGAGCACTCCTCCCCCATCAAGACCCCGAAGCAACTGATCGTCACGATCGTCCTGGCTTTCGTGGTTCCCATCGCCATCATCATCCTTCTGGTGAACATGGTGGTCACCGGCACCAAGACCGGCGCCGGCTCGGACGCTTTGTCCGGCGAGGCCGTCGCACGGCGGATCGCGCCCGTTGCGGGATTCGAACTCGTTGACGCCAACGCGCCCAAGGTCTTCAAGACCGGCGAACAGGTCTTCGCCAGCGTCTGTACGGCCTGTCACACCGCTGGCGTGGCGGGCGCACCCAAGCTGGGCGACAACGCCGCGTGGGCGCCGTTCATCAAGGCTGGCTACGACGAGATGATGAAGGTCGCGCTGCACGGCAAGGGCGGCATGCCCGCCAAGGGCGGCAACCCGGCCCTGTCCGACTACGAAGTCGCGCGCGCCGTGGTCTACATGGCCAACAAGTCCGGCGCCTCGCTGCCGGAACCGGCAGCCCCCGCTGAAGACGGCGCCAAGAAGGAAGGCGAAGCCGCACCGGCCGCGCAAGCCGCTGCACCGGCGCCGGCGGCTCCCGCTGCTGCCGCGCCCGCCGCCGCTGCGCCCGCCGCCGCTGCTCCTGCTGCCGCCGCTCCTGCTGCCGCCGCTCCCGCCCCCGAACAAAAGGCCGCCGCCGTCAACCCGGCGGGCGAACAGCTCTACAAAACGGCCTGTTTCGCGTGCCACGCCACGGGCGTGGCCAACGCGCCCAAGTTCGGCGACAAGGCCGCCTGGGAGCCCTACATCAAGACCGGCATGGACGCGATGGTCAAGGTCGCCATGACGGGCAAGGGCGCAATGCCTCCCAAGGGCGGCGCAGCCAACGCCTCGGAAGACGACATCCGCGCCGCCGTAGAGTTCATGGTGAACGCCGCCAAGTAATACCCGCCCGCATCGCAGGCGATAAAAAGCCCCTTGAATCTTCAAGGGGCTTTTTTTATCCGGTGACCCGGCTTCGCGTGGCAAAGGTGTCAGACACCTCGCCACCCAGCGATCAGTCCGCCGCCGACGCCTTCACCAGCGACATGCCCAACTGCACGCGGCGCTGCAGCCACAGGCTGGGACGGTAACGGGTGTCGCCCGTCACGCGCTGCATGCTCTTCAGGATTTCCAGAATGCGATCGGCGCCCAGCTTGTCGCCCAAAGCCAGCGGGCCTACCGGGTAACCCAGCCCCAGCGTCACGGCCAGATCGATGTCTTCGGGCGTGGCGATCTTCTGCTGCGCGATATCGCAGGCAATGTTCACGATGTGCGCCACGATGCGTTGCGCGATGAAGCCGGGAGAATCCTCGATCACCGTGACGGGCACGCCGTCGGCGGCCAGCAGTGCATGGGCGGCATCACGCCACTTGTCCTCGGTGGCGGGCGAGACCATGATCGTGCGGCGCTTCGCGTTATCGAACGCATACAGCGTGTCCAGGCCAACCGTGCGGCCCGCGTTCAGGCCTTGCGCGGAGACGCTGGTGGACACGTCTTCACCGAACGGCGTGACGATAATCAGCGCATCGGCATCCGGCGTCGATCCCGTGACCAGCGTGCCGCCCAGCTTTTCAACCAGCGCGGAAGCGCGGGCGTAGCCTTCGCCGTGCTTGGGGCTGACCCAGACCTTCAGGCCCTCGGGCAGCGCGGGCGCAGCCGCTTCGGCCGGCACCTGCTTCTGGCCGTCGGCGTAGACGTAGAAGCCCTCCCCCGCCTTGCGGCCGATCAGCCCGCCCGCCAGGCGCACGGTCGTGATCGGCGACGGGCGAAAGCGCGGCTCGTCAAAGAACTGGCGGTAGATGGATTCCATCACCGGATGCGAGACGTCGAGCGCGGTCAGGTCCAGCAGTTCGAACGGTCCCATGCGAAAGCCCGCCTGCTCGCGCATCACGGCGTCGACCTGGGCGAAGGTGGCCACAGCCTCCTGCGCGACGCGCAGGCCTTCCGTGTTCATGCCGCGGCCCGCGTGGTTGACGATGAAACCGGGCATGTCCTTGGCGCGCGCAGGCGTGTGGCCCATGCGGCGGGCCAGCTCGGCCAGGGCGTCGCCCACTTCCGGCGCACTGCGCAGGCCGTCGATGACTTCAACCACCTTCATCAGCGCAACGGGATTGAAGAAGTGATAGCCGGCCACGCGTTGCGGACGCTTGCAGGCGGCCGCAATCGCCGTGATGGAAAGCGACGAGGTGTTGGACGCCAGAATGCAGTCGTCGGACACCACGCCTTCCAGCGCGGCGAAAAGATCACGCTTGACGTCCAGCCGCTCGACGATGGCTTCGACCACGAGCTGGCAGTTCGACATGTCAGTCAGCGCGGTGGCCGATTCGACGCGCTCGAGCGCGGCTTGTGCGTCGGCGGCGGTCAGCTTGCCCTTCTGGGCCAGCTTTTCCCAGGTCTGGCGCAAGGATTCGCGCGCGGCTGCAATGGCCTCCGAACTGGTGTCGTACAGACGCACGTGCAGGCCGGCCTGCGCCGCGATCTGCGCGATGCCGCGCCCCATGGCCCCGGCGCCCACGACGCCGATGGTTTGAATCTCCGTCATCAACTCTCTCCTGCCTGTATTGGAATGGATCGTGCGCTTGGCGCGGCGCGGCGTGCGCGACAGGCGGACTGGCCGCCTTCGCGCGCGCATCAGGCCCGGCTCTGCGCCAGCGCCTGGATTTCTTCGGCCGACAGTCCCAGCTTCTCGGACAGGACCTGCTCGGTGTGCTCGCCCAGCATGGGCGGCGCGCGGCGGTACTCGACCGGGCTGCCGGAAAACTTCAGCGGGCTGGCGGCCACGGGCACGGTGCCGGCAGCCGGATGCGGCAGCTCGCGCTTCATGTTGCGGGCCAGGACGTGCGGGTCTTCGTAAACCTGGTCCAGCGTGTTGATGGGCCCGGCCGGCACGCCCACGCCCTCCAGCGCGGCAAGCCAGTGGTCGCGCTCGCCGGTGGCCATGCGCTCGGCCAAGAGGGGCACGAGTTCCTCGCGGTTCTTCACGCGTTGCGGGTTGGTAGCGAAGCGCGGGTCGGCCGACAGCTCGGGCAGGCCGATCGCGCCGCAGTAGTTGCGGAACTGGCTGTCGTTGCCCACGGCCACGATGAGGTGACCATCGCTGGCCGCGAACACCTGGTAGGGAACCAGGTTCTGGTGCGCGTTGCCGGCGCGGCGCGGGGCCACGCCGGAGGTCATGAAGTTCAGGTTCTGGTTGGCCATCATGGCGACCTGGCAGTCCAGCAGGGCCATATCGATGTGCTGGCCCAGGCCGCTGCGGGCGCGCTCGTGCAGCGCGGCCAGGATGCCCACGGTGGAATACATGCCCGTCATCAGGTCGGCCACGGCCACGCCGGCCTTTTGCGGACCGCCGCCGGGCAGGTCGTCGCGTTCGCCCGTGATGCTCATCAGGCCGCCCATGCCCTGGATCATGAAGTCATAGCCGGGACGGCTGGCGTACGGGCCGGTCTGGCCGAAGCCCGTGATCGAGCAATAGATCAGGCGCGGGTTCAGTTCCTTCAGGCTCTCGTAGTCCAGGCCGTACTTGGAAAGGCCGCCCACCTTGAAGTTTTCAACCAGGATGTCGCTTTGCAGCGCCAGCTCGCGCACCAGCTCCGCGCCGCGCGGCGACGCGATGTCCAGCGCCACCGACATCTTGTTGCGGTTGGCCGACAGGTAGTAGGCGGCCTCGGTGGTGTCGTGGCCCGCTTCGTCCTTCAGGTACGGGGGGCCCCAGGCGCGCGTATCGTCGCCCGAGCCGGGCCGTTCGATCTTGATCACCTCGGCGCCAAGGTCGGCCAGGTTCTGGGTGCACCAGGGACCCGCCAGCACACGGGTCAGATCCAGCACGCGTATGCCGGTGAGGGGAGCGGGACGTTGCGACATCGGTAATCTTTTCGCTAGAAGGGAAATGAGAACTTCCGGCCCCGCGGAGAAGCGCCGGGCGGACTGGGATTCCGTCATGCCAGAAGGCGGCCCGCGGGGGCCGCCTTCCGATCAACATTCGTCAGACTGGATATTAGCCTCTGGAACGCGTTGGCCGGACGTCTGGCGACGGAAAGATCAGGAATGCGCCTTGATGGTCTCGCGCGCGATGACCAGCTGCTGGATCTGCGAGGTGCCTTCGAAGATGCGGAACAGGCGCACGTCGCGGTAGAAGCGTTCCACCGCGTATTCGGACATGTAGCCCGCACCGCCGTGGATCTGCACCGCGCGGTCGGCGACGCGGCCCACCATTTCGGTGGAGAAGAGCTTGCAGCAGGCGGCCTGCATGGTGGTGTTCTCGCCGCGATCGCGCATGCGGGCGGCGTCCAGCACCATGCAGCGGGCCGCATACAGCTCGGCCTGGCTGTCGGCGATCATCGCCTGGATGAGCTGGAACTCGGCGATGGGCTGGCCGAACTGCTTGCGCTCGGTGGCGTACTGCACGGCGTCGCGCAACAGGCGGTCGGCAATGCCCACGCACAGCGCGGAAATGTGCAGGCGTCCCTTGTCCAGCACGCGCATGGAGGTCCGGAAGCCGTTGCCTTCTTCGCCGCCCAGCAGCGCGCTGGCCGGCACGCGGCAGTTGTCGAACACGACGTCGCTGGTCAGCGCGCCGGCCTGGCCCATCTTCTTGTCCGGCTTGCCGATGATGAGGCCCGGCGTGCCCGCTTCGACCAGAAAGCACGAGATCGAATTGGCGCGGCGCTCGGGCGCGGTACGCGCCATGACCGAGAACAGGCCGGCGATGGGCGCGTTGGTGATGTAGCGCTTGGTGCCGTTCAGCACGTAGAAGTCGCCGTCGCGCTCGGCGGACACGCGCAGCGACATGGCGTCGGAACCGGCATCGGGCTCGGTCAGCGCAAAGGAGCCGATGAGCTCGCCGCTGGCCAGCTTGGGCAGGTAATTGGCGCGCTGCTCGTCGGTGCCGGCCAGGACGATGGCCTGCGAGCCGATGCCGATGTTGGTGCCTGCCAGCGAGCGGAAGGCGGGCGAGGTCTGGCCCAGTTCGAACACAACGCGGACCTCTTCTTCCATCGTCAGGCCCAGGCCGCCGTAGTCCGGCGAGATCGACAGACCGAACAGGCCCAGGTCGCGCATTTCGTTGACGATGTCCGGCGGCACTTCGCCGCTGGCGGCCAGTTCGTCCTCGGCGGGAATCAGGCGTTCGTGGACGAAGCGGCGGACGGCGTCGATCAGGAGGTTCAGGGTTTCGGTGTCGAGGGCCATGATGGAGGTCTCTATAAGCGGATATGGGTCAGGAACGGGGGGTGGCGGCCGGTTCAGGCGCGCATGCCGCCCACCAGCAGATCGAAATAGCCGTCGGCGATGGATTCGGCGCTGTCGCCCTGGCCGGGCTTGTACCAGCGCACCATCCAGTTCAGCATCGACAGCACGGCGCGGCCGGTGGCGGCCACGTCCAGCACACGGAATGCGCCTTCGGCCACGCCCTGCGCGATCACGTCGCGCAGCTGCTTCTCGTAGCTGTCGCGCAGGCGGGCGGCATCTTCGCGTTCGGACAGCGCCATGCCGGAATACCCGATCAGCATCGTCACGAACTGGGCGTGGTGCTGCTCGAAGTACCGGGCATGTCCCACCATGAAAGCGCGCAGGCGGGCCACGCCGCCCTCGGCGCCGGCCACGTCGCGGCCGACGGTGTGGGTCAGGCCCTCCAGCACCTCGAGGATGATGGCGTCGTAGATGTCCTGCTTGGTGGGGTAGTAGTGATAGATGGCCGCCTTGGACACGCCGATCGCGCCGGCCAGGTCGGCAATGGAGCTGCCGTCGTAACCGCTGCGCGCGAACAGCTTGGCGGCTTCTTCCAGAATGCGTTCGCGCGGGGCGGCCAGGGTGGGTGGCCGGCCCGCACGGGCACGTTTCTGAACGGGTTGGGGGGTGATGCCCATGGACGCCTTTGGCAGGGGCCGCGCGAGGCCGGAGGGTTCTGGCGAACCGCAATTGACAGCCATTCCGCGCATGCCGTTAAATAAAGATTAATTAATTACCGGACGGTCGGTAGGTAATTAATATACTCCAAAACCTACAACGAGACGACGCCCCATGCCCCATCCCCTCGTGACTGATTTGTATGGCCAGATGTCCTTGCCGGTCATCAGTGCCCCGATGTTCATCGTGTCCAATCCCAAGTTGGTCATCGCGCAGTGCACGAGCGGCATCGTGGGGTCGTTTCCCGCGCTGAATGCGCGCCCGCAGACGCTTCTGACCGACTGGCTGGACGAAGTCCAGGCCGGTCTGGCGTCCTACCGCGAGGCCAATCCCGGCGCCCCCGTCGCGCCGTTTGCCGTCAACCAGATCATCCACCAGTCCAACGACCGCCTGGAACAGGACCTGGCGGTATGCGCCAGCCACCGGGTGCCGCTCATCATCACCAGCCTGCGCGCCCCCGGCGACCTCGTGAAGGGCGTGCATGACTGGGGCGGCAAGGTCTTCCATGACGTGACGACGATCCGGCACGCGGAAAAGGCGCTGGAAGCGGGCGTGGACGGGCTGATCCTGGTGTGCGCGGGCGCGGGCGGCCATGCCGGCACGCTCAGCCCCTTCGCGCTGATCTCTGAAGTGCGCCGCTTCTATGACGGCCCCCTGATCCTGTCGGGCGCCATCACCTCGGGCGCGCACGTCCTGGCCGCGCAGGCCATGGGCGCGGACTTCGCCTATATGGGCACGCGCTTCATCGCCAGCGAGGAAGCGAACGCCAGCGACGGCTACAAGGCCGCGATCGTCGAGGCCAGCGCCTCGGACATTCTGTACACGCCGTTCTTCACCGGCATCCCGGGCAACTACCTGAAGGCCAGCATCGCGGCCGCCGGCCTGGATCCGGCCAACCTGCCCGCCCCGGACAGCGGCGCATCCAATTTCGGCACGACCCGCGTCAAGCCCTGGAAGGACATCTGGGGCGCCGGCCAGGGCGTGGGCGGCATCGCCAGCGTCGAGCCGACCCGCAAGATCGTCGACACGCTGCGGCATGAATACGCCGAGGCAAAGGCCCGCCTGGCCACGGGACCGCACGCATGAGCGCCGGCCTGAAGGTGGCGCGCGACGGCGCCGTCCTCACGCTGACAATCGACCGCCAGGACCGCCGCAACGCGCTGGACACCGCCACCTATGCCGCCCTGACCGAGCAGATTTCGCTCGCCAGCGCGGACGTGGCGGTCTCGGCGGTCATCCTGACGGGCGCGGGCGAACATTTCACGGCAGGCAACGACCTGCGCGACTTCCAGGCCGAACGCGGGGCGGGCGACAGCGCCGGGCTGACGTTCCTGCGCGCGCTGACCACGGCCGACGTGCCCGTCATCGCCGCGGTCGAGGGTTACGCCATCGGCATCGGCGTGACGCTGCTGCAGCATTGCGATTTTGTCCACATCGGGGAAGGCGCGACCCTGCGCATGCCGTTTGTCGCCCTGGGGCTGTGTCCGGAAGGCGCGTCCAGCCTGCTGATGCCGCGCCTGGTGGGCCGCCGGGCAGCGCAGTGGCTGATGCAGGGCAAAGCTTTTTCGGCGCAGGAGGCGGTGGACGCCGGCCTGGCCACGTCCGTCACGCCCAAGGGCGAGGCGCTGGCTGCGGCCCAAGCCACCGCAGCGGACCTGGCGCGCCAGCCGCCGGCCGCGCTGCGCCTGACCAAGGCCATGATGAAGCGGGCTGACCGCCAGGCCATCCAGGAGACGCTGGACTACGAAGCCCAGCAGTTCCGCGCCCGCCTGCAGACCGAAGAGGCGCAGGCGGCGTTCGCGAAGTTCTTCAAGAAATAGCGCGTCAGAAGGGCGAATCGGGGCGGAAGTTCGGCGCCCGGCGTTCACGCAGGGAATTGATGCCCTCGCGCACGTCCGGGCCGCCAAAACCCATGAATTCCAGCGCCAGCGACGTGTCGAAAGTCGGTCCGGCCATGCGCAGCCAGTTGTTCAGCGAATATTTGGTCCAGCGGATCGCCGTCTGCGACCCGGCCGCCAGCTTGTTGGCCACTTCGAACGCCTTGCCGATCAGCTCGGCCTCGTCCACGCAGAGCGACACGAGGCCGATTCGTTCGGCTTCCTCGCCAGACACCGTCTCGCACAGCATGAGGTAGTACTTGGCCTTGGCCATGCCGCACAGCAGCGGCCAGACGATGGCGGCGTGGTCGCCCGCCGTGACGCCAAGCCGGGTGTGGCCGTCGATGATGCGGGCGTCGCGCGCCGCGATCGAGATGTCTGCCAGGAGGCCGGCCACCAGCCCCGCCCCCACCGCCGCGCCGTGCATGGCCGACACGATGGGCTTGCTGCAATTGATGATGTTGTAGACCAGGTCGCGCGCCTCGCGCCAGACGCGGGTGCGCACGTCGAAGTCGTCCGCCATCTGCTGCACCAGATCCAGGTCGCCGCCCCCCGAGAAGCCCTTGCCCTCGCCGCGGATCACCACGACCCGCGTGTCCGGATCGGTGTCGATGTCGCGCCAGATGTCGGCCAGTTCCCGGTGCATCCGGTCGTCGGCCGTGGAAAGCTTGCCCGGCACGCCGCCCTTGGCGCCCATGATCAGTTCCAGCACGCCGCCAGGATGGCGGCGCAGCTTCAGGGATTCGTAGGCCGAATAGTGTTCCAGCGTGATGTCGGTCATTGTCTGCTCCGGGTCTGGTCTTTGGTTGTTCGCACCCCGCCCCAAGGCGGCCGCGTTTTTGCGCACTATAGTGGATACGGCCGACCCGCCAAGACGATTTCCCTCCGGAGCCTCACCCCATGAACACCCCCGCCGTCCCCATTGACCGCGCCGCGTTGCCCGCCCTGTTCGCACCCCGCGCGGACGACTCGCACAAAGGCAGCTTCGGCACCGTGGGCGTGGTGGGCGGCGGTCCCGGCATGACCGGCGCAGCCCTGCTCGCCGCCCGCGCTGCCCTGAAGACCGGCGCCGGCAAGGTGCTGGTGGGTTTCGTGCAGGAAACGCTGCCGCTGCCCTGCGACCCGCTGCAACCCGAACTGATGCTGCGCGACTTCCGTTCGCTGCTGGAAGAAGACTGGGGCGTGACCGCCTGGGTCGCCGGCTGCGGGATCGGCACGGGCGCGCTGGCCGCCAACGCCCTGTCGGAACTGTTCGTCCTGCGGCGGCACGCGCCGCTGGTCCTGGACGCCGACGGCCTGAATCTGCTCGCCCGCGGCGAAATCCGGCCGACCTGGGGCGCGGGCCCCGTCGCGCTGACCCCGCACCCGGCGGAAGCCGCCCGTTTGCTGGGCGTCGGCACCGACACCATCCAGCGCGACCGCCCCGCCGCCGCCCGGCAACTGGCGCAGCGCTTTCAGGCGTGGGTGGTGCTCAAGGGCGCCGGCACCGTGGTGTGCGCCCCGGACGGCGGCCTGCACGTCAACACCACCGGCAACCCGGGCCTTGCCACCGCCGGAACCGGGGACGTATTGGCCGGCATGCTGGGCGCGCTGATCGCCCAGAAGCTGCCGCTGGACCAGGCCGTGCCCGGCGCCGTCTGGCTGCATGGCGCCGCCGCCGATGCACTCGTCGCCCAGGGTGTCGGCCCCATCGGCCTGACGGCCGGCGAGCTGGCCGACGCCGCCCGCGCCCTGCGCAACGCGCGCTAAGTCCAAGCCCGACAAAACATTTTTACAACATACTAGGGTTTTCCCCTAAAATGAGATTGCTATTGGCCTAGGGTTATCCCTATAATGGTTTACCCCATGACGAAACGGACTGGAGCCAAACCATGAGCGAACTGACCCTGAACAACACTGCCCGCCTGACCGACGCGCTGGAGCGTGACCTGCTCCGCGGCGCTCTCGAAAACCAACCGAATTCTCACCCGCTGACCAGCCTGAAGAAGGCTGGCCAATCCGTAGCAGCCGCTGTTGCCGCCGTCTTTGCCTTCATCGACGAAGTGAACGAATCGATGAACAAGGCTCGCGCCGCCAGCTCGCGCTTCTCCGGATCGCAGTGGTAATAACAGCCGCGCCAGGCTGAATCGCGACCAATCTCCCGCGACTCAGCCTGGCGCGCTGCCGTTGCCGCGCCCGCCTGGCCCTCCCCAGGCGCCCGCCGCAACGTTTCGGCGCCCGTCCCCTCACCGGCGCCATCGCGTCGCGAGAGGTCCCAAGAGGGACCGCGCGACGCCCTCTCTCCCTTCCCCTCTCGGCGTTTTCCCTAGCGCCCCGATTGCCGCTGCGCATTGACAGCGCGCGAACCCCCTACCGATAATCGGCCCCTTGCCGTCGTGCCCTGGCGACATTTCCCCGCAAGCCCCCTGGCCGACGCAGTCGTCCCCTGGCGCGCGTGGCCGCCTGCACGATCCGGTTCGTTCCCCATCCGGAGTTGTCACCATGAAGTTGCGCACCACCCTGGCCCTTGTGGCCGCCGCCATTCCCCTGGCAGCCGCCCAAGCCCAGACGCTGAAGATCGGCCTGTCGGCCGAACCGACCTCGGCGGACCCCCACTATCACAAGATGACGCAGAACGACGCGTTCTCCGCGCACGTCTACAACTCGCTGGTGGGCCGCAGCGCCGACATGAAGCTGGTTCCCCAGCTTGCGACTTCCTGGAAGACCCTGGACGACCTGACCTGGGAATTCAAGCTGCGCGACGACGTCAAGTTCTCGAACGGCAAGCCGTTCACGTCCGAAGACGTGCTGTTCACGATCTGCCGGACGCTGAACAACGAAACCAACGTGTCGCAGTCCTACATGGACATGACCAAGCGCATCACCGACGTCCAGACGCCGGACGCGCACACCGTCATCATCAAGACGGGCGAACCCTTCCCCCTGATGCCGGCCGAACTGGCCCGCTCGCTGCCGATCATCTGGAACGGCATCGTCGAGCACGGCAAGCTCACGTATGACCCCAAGAAGGGTTGCGGCGTGACGGGCGCCTGGCCCACGGTCGTCGACTTCAACAACGGCAAGGACGCCATCGGCACCGGCCCCTACATGCTGAAGTCCTACGTCAAGGGCACCGGCATCGAACTCGTCCGCAACGAGAACTACTGGGGCGAAAAGCCGCACTGGAAGGAAGTGAAGTTCGTGCCGGTGCCGTCCGCCGGCCCGCGCCTGACCGGCCTTTTGTCCGGCGACTTCGACATGATCGAAAACCCCGCCGCGCGTGACCTGCCGCGCCTGAAGGACAACCCGAAGTTCGGCTTCGTGGCCACGCCGTCCACCCGCCTGGTGTTCTTCCAGCCGGACGTGGGCCGCAACCCCAGCCCGTTCGTCAAGAGCGCCGACGGCAAGAACCCGCTGCAGGACCTGCGCGTGCGCAAGGCCATCAACATGGCCATCGACCGCAAGACCATCACCGCCCGCATCATGGATGGCATGGCAACCCCGGCCTTCCAGTTCATGCCCGACGGCATGTTCGGCGCGCTGCCCAAGGCCCCGGAAATCAAGTACGACCCGGAAGGCGCCAAGAAGCTGCTGGCCGAAGCCGGTTACCCGAACGGCTTTGAACTGACGCTGTCGTCCACCAACGATCGTTACGTCAACGACGGCCAGGTCGCCCAAGCCGTCGCCCAGTACCTGTCGCGCGTCGGCATCAAGACCAACGTGGACGCGATGACCGCCTCCATCTACTTCCCCAAGCGCGCCAAGCGCGAGTTCAGCTTCTCGATGGGCGGCTGGCCGGCGGAAACCGGTGAAGCCTCGGCGCTGTTCCAGTTGTGGGTCGCCACGCTGGATTCGCCCGTCAGCCTGGGCACCAGCAACTACGGCGGCTTCTCGAACGCCGACTTCGACAAGGTCTACAAGCAGGCCATCGTGACGGTTGACCCCGCCAAGCGCGAAAAGCTGCTGCAGGAATCCACCCAGATCGCCCTGGACAACGTGCCGCTGATCCCGCTGCACTTCGAAAGCAGCATCTGGGCATACCGCAAGGGCATCTCGTACGAAGGCCGCCGCGACCAGTACACCCTGGCCACCTCGGTCAAGCCCGACGCCAAGTGAGCCGGCAGGGCTGAGTAAAGAAGAAACGGCTGCCTCGTGCAGCCGTTTTGCCTTGTGGCGGCGCAAATGCGCCCCGCTTTGCCCGAGCCCCCCGCCCCATCCCCTACAATCGTCTCGCTTCATCGGAACCGCCATGCCCACGTCTTTGCCCCCGTCTTCGTCCGCCCCTGCCCCCCGTCCTTTCCTGTTGGCCTGTCCGGACCTGTCGGCCGAGCGCGTGGGCAACACCGACACGCCCGGCGTCTGGCATTTCGATTCCGGCGCGCCCGGCAAGCGGGTGATGCTGAGCGCGCTGATCCACGGCAACGAACTGTGCGGCGCCTGGGCGCTGAAGGACCTGCTTGCCGCCGGCCTGCGCCCGCGCCGCGGCACGCTGACGCTGGCGTTCTGTAACCTGGCGGCCTTCGACCGCTTCGACGCCCGCAATTACGCCCCCGCGCGCTTCGTGGACGAAGACATGAACCGCGTCTGGAGCGAGGACAAGCTGTCCGCGCCGATCTCCCAAGAGCGCCGCCGCGCCGCCGAGCTCCGGCCGTGGGTGGAACAGGCGGACTGGCTGCTCGACTTTCATTCGATGAGCAATTCCGACGTGCCGCTGCAGCTGACCGGCCTGGAGCAGCGCAACATC
The DNA here is from genome assembly GCF_040775605.1 of Achromobacter animicus. Lineage (NCBI taxonomy): Bacteria > Pseudomonadati > Pseudomonadota > Betaproteobacteria > Burkholderiales > Alcaligenaceae > Achromobacter > Achromobacter animicus. The sequence goes on along the minus strand of NZ_JAYGJK010000001.1, from coordinate 479,177 downwards.
GATCTGGCGCTGGCTTTGGGCAATCCCGCCACCATCATTGCCGACGCGGGCCACGCTGCCGGCGTGCGCATGCGCGATTTCGGCCGTTTCGGCGAAGCCGGCGACAACGGCACGCGGTCCCTGCTGATTGAATGCGGGTTCCATGGCGCCCCCGAGGCGCGCGGCGTGGCCGCCGACCAGATGGCGCGCTTTCTGGTGCAGGCCGGCACGGTGGACCGCAGCGACATCCCCGCCGCCTGGTTCGCGCCCGGCGCGCCGCTGCAGCGCGCGCTGCGCGTCACGCACGCTATCGCCGCCAAGAGCGCCGACTTCCGTTTCGCCGAGGCCTGGAAGGGCCTGGAGATGCTGCCCAAGGCGGGCACCGTCATCGGCTGGTCGGAAGGCGAGCCCGTCACCACCCCGTACGACAACTGCGTGCTCATCATGCCGTCCACCGCCAACCTGCGGCCCGGCGTCACCGTCGTGCGCCTGGCGCAGCCGATCGCCTAGCAACAGCCTTTCACCCCCGGCTTTTCCCCAACCCTGAGCCCACCAAGGAAATCATCTCGTGGCCTTGTTCATCCTACGCAGACTGATACAGAGTCTGTTCGTGCTGCTGGCCGTGTCGGTCGTGGTCTTCTTCGCGGTGTATGCCGTGGGCGACCCGATCGAGCTGCTGGTCAGCCCCGAAGCCAGCCAGGCCGCGCGCGAGGCGATGATCGCCCGCCTCGGCCTGGACCTGCCCGTCTGGCAGCAGTACACAGGCTTCCTGTGGCGCGCGCTGCACGGCGATCTGGGCACCTCGTTCGTGCACGGCATCCCGGCGATCGAACTGATCGTGCAGCGCATTCCCGCCACGTTCGAGCTCGTGATCGTCGCGATCATGCTGACCTGTGTGATCGGCATTCCGCTGGGCCTGATCGCGGGCCTGTACCGCGATGAGTACGTGGGCCGCGGCATCATGGCCTCGTCCGTGCTGGGCTTTTCGCTGCCGAACTTCTGGCAGGGCATGATGCTGATCCTGCTGTTCGCCGTCTGGCTGGGCTGGCTGCCCGCCACCGGCCGCGGCGACACGGTGACCGTGCTGGGCGTGCGCCTGTCCATCCTGACCGCCGACGGCTGGTCGCACCTGATCATGCCCGCCATCAACCTGGCGCTGGCCAACATCGCCCTGGTGCTGCGCCTGACGGCCTCCGGCGTGGTGGAAGCCCGCAGCCAGGACTACGTGAAGTTCGCGCGCGCCAAGGGCGTCAAACCCGGCCGCATCGTGCGCCGCCACATCCTGCGCAACATCCTGATCCCGGTGGTCACGGTGATCGGCATGGAGTTCGGCACGCTGATCGCCTACTCGACCATCACCGAGACCGTGTTCGCGTGGCCCGGCATGGGCAAGCTGCTGATCGACAGCGTGTACCAGCTCGACCGCCCCGTCGTCGTCGCCTACGTGATGCTGGTCACGCTGATCTTCGTCATCATCAACCTGGTTGTGGACATCCTGTACGCCGCGCTCGACCCGCGCGTGCAGCTCGTGGCCCCCGCTCATTGAACCGCCATGGCTAACTCTCCCAATCCCGGCCGCACCCGCACCGTCCAGCCTCTGGCCGAGACGCCCCGGCGCGCCGCCATCCTGAAAAAACTGCATGCGCGCCCCACGGTGCGCGGCTCGGTCATCGCGCTGGCCGTCCTGATCATCCTGGTGGTCTTCGCGCCATTCTTTGCGCCGCAGAATCCGTACGATCTGGCCAACCTGTCGCTCATGGACGGGCGCCTGGCCCCGCGCCAGGCGCTGATGGACGGCAGCATCGCCTGGCTGGGCACTGACGACCAGGGCCGCGACATGCTCAGCGCCATCCTGTATGGCCTGCGCATCAGCCTGATGGTGGGCCTGTCCGCCGTCGTGCTGGCAACCGCCATCGGCGGCGCGATCGGCCTGGTGGCCGCCTACATCGGCGGCTGGGTCGACACCGTGCTGATGCGCATCGTCGACTTCATCCTGGGCTTTCCGACCATTCTGGTGGCGTTGGTGCTGCTGGTGGTGCTGGGCCGGGGGGTCGACAAGGTGATCCTGGCGCTAGTCCTGGTGCAATGGGGCCACTACGCGCGGATCATGCGCAGCCGCGCCTTGCAGGAACGCCGCAAGGAATACGTCGAGGCCGCAGCCAACCTGGGCTTTCCGGCGTGGCGCATCATGCTCTTTCACCTGTTGCCCAACTGCCTGGGTCCGGTGATGGTGTTCGCCACCATCCAGATCGCGACCGCGATCGCGCTGGAAGCAACGCTGTCGTTCCTGGGCGTGGGCGTGCCGATCACCGAACCGTCGCTGGGCCTCTTGATCTCCAACGGCTTCCAGTACCTGCTGTCGGGCGACTACTGGATCAGCCTGTTCCCGGGCATTGCGCTGCTGGTTCTCATCCTCTCCATCAACATCGTGGGTGACCGCCTGCGCGAAAGCCTGGATCCTCGTCGAGCATGAGCGACATTCTTCTTGATGTGCGCGGCCTGCGCACTGCATTCCATACCGAGGCCGGCGCGTGGCTGGCGGTCGACGGTGTCGACCTGACCGTGCGCCGTGGCGAGATCGTGGGCCTGGTGGGCGAGTCCGGTTCGGGCAAGTCGGTCACAGGCTTTTCGCTGCTTGGCCTCATCGACCCGCCGGGCGAAGTCGTCGACGGCGAAGTGAAGTTCAAGGGCACGGACCTGCGCAAGCTGTCTGAAGAGCAGATGCGCCAGTTGCGCGGCAACCGCATCGCCATGATCTTCCAGGACCCGCTGATGACGCTGAACCCGGTGCTGCGCATCGGCGAGCAGATGATGGAAGCCATCCTGACGCACGAGGACGTGCCGCGCGCCCAGGCCGAGGAACGCTGCCGCGAGGCGCTGGCCATGGTCGGCATCCCGTCGCCGGAAAAGCGGCTGAAGAGCTATCCGCACGAATTCTCGGGCGGCATGCGTCAGCGCGTGGCGATCGCGATTGCGATGCTGAACAAACCCGACCTGATCATCTGCGACGAACCCACGACCGCGCTGGACGTGACCATCCAGGGCCAGATCCTGTACCGCATGCAGCAGATCTGCCGCGAGCACAACACGGCGCTGATCTGGATTACCCACGACCTGGGCGTGGTGGCCGAGCTGGCGGACCGCGTGGCCGTGATGTATGCCGGCCGTATCGTGGAAAGCGGTCCGGTCGAACAGGTGCTGGATGCGCCGCGCCACCCCTATACCAAGGGCCTTCTGGACTCGATGCCCGGCGCCACGCAGCCGGGCGCGCGCCTGCACCAGATCAACGGCATGGCGCCCAGCCTGGCGGGCCGTCCGTCGGGCTGTGCGTTCCGGCCGCGCTGCGTCAACGCGGTCACGCGCTGCACCGAGCAGGCCCCCTCCGTCACCACCGAAGGTTCGCGCAGCTATCGCTGTTACGTGCCGATTGCCCGCGAGGCACAGTAAGCAATGAGCCAAGCCGATACCCCCGTCATCGAGCTCAAGAACGTCCACAAGCGCTTCGAGCAGCGGCCTGACCTGGCCCAACGCATTCTCGCCCTGACCGGCCGCCCCATCGACCGCCGCACCGTGTACGCGGTGAACGGCGTGGACCTGTCCATCAAGCGCGGCGAAGTCGTGGGCCTGGTGGGCGAGTCCGGTTGCGGCAAGTCCACGCTGGGACGCGTCGTGGCCGGCCTGCATCGCCAGACCGAAGGCGAGCTGCTGTACCAGGGCCTGGACGCCAACCGCCTGCGCGGCGCCGACAAGCTGGCGTACACCCTGGGCGTGCAGATGATCTTCCAGGATCCGCAAGCCTCGCTGAACCCGCGCCAGCGGCTGCGGCAGATCCTGGGCGAATCGCTGAAGGTGCACAAGCTGGCGCCTCCCAACGAGATCCCCGCCCGCGTCGACCAGGCGCTCACGGAAGTGGGTCTGGCCACCGAATACCGCGACCGCTTCCCGCACCAGATCTCGGGCGGTCAACGCCAGCGCATCGGCATCGCCCGCGCGCTGATGGTGGCGCCCAAGTTCCTCGTCTGTGATGAACCGGTGGCGGCGCTGGACGTGTCCATCCAGGCGCAGGTGATCAACCTGTTCATGGACCTGCGCGAACAGCACGGTTTCACGTACCTGTTCATCAGCCATGACCTGGGCGTGGTCAAGCACATCTCGGACCGCGTCGCGATCATGTATCTGGGTAAGATCGTGGAGATCTCGACGTCGGCCGAAATCTTTGCCCGCGCCAATCACCCGTACACGCAGGCGCTGATGGCCGAAGTGCCGGACGTGGCGCGCCGCGGCCGCAAGTTCACGCCGATCAAGGGCGAGATTCCGTCGCCGCTGAATCCGCCGTCCGGCTGCACGTTCAACCCCCGCTGTCCCCACGCGATGCCGCGCTGCCGTGAAGTGGCGCCGGCCCTGAAAGAAATCTCGGCGGGCCACTGGTCGGCCTGCCACCTGAACGAAGCGAGCGCCTGATGAAACCTTCCGATATGTCCAACGTGGACCGCATCGCCATCGAAATGGGCCATGCGGGCCGCAACGCGATCCTGTACGTGGACGAGGACCGCAACTACGACCGTCCGTTCAAGCTGCAGACCTATCGCCCCTACGGCTACACGCCGGACCGACCGGTGGTGATCGTGCAACACGGCGTGCTGCGCAACGGCGACGAATACCGCGATTTCTGGGTCGAAGCCGCCGACAAGCACAAGCTGCTGATCGTGGCGCTGACGTTCTCGAACGAGATCTGGCCGGGCGTTGAAAGCTACAACAACGGCCGGGTGTTTTCAGCCGGCGGCAATCCGCGCCACATCGATGGCTGGACGTATGCGCTGGTGGGCAACGTCATCAAGGACATGATCGCCGGCGAGATCACCGACGGGCAGAACGTTTACCTGTTCGGCCACAGCGCGGGCGGCCAGTTCGTCCACCGCCTGATGAGCAGCCAGCCGCACGCGCCCTTCAAGGCGGTGACGGCGGGCAATCCGGGCTGGTACACGCTGCCGACGTTCGACTATCCCTATCCCGAGGGCATGGACGGCGTGGGGCTGACCGAGGACCATCTGGTGAAGCTGCTGGCCTACCCGATGACGATCCTGGCGGGCGACAAGGACATCGAGACCAACGATCCCAACCTGCCGTCCGAGCCCGCCGCGATGCGCCAGGGCCCGCACCGCTTTGCCCGTGCGCAAAACTACTTCGAATTCGGCCGCAAAGAGGCCGAGCGCCGCGGCGTGCCGTTTGGCTGGAAGCTGCAGGTGGTGCCGGGCATCGGCCACGACGGCCGCGCGATGTCTGCCGTGTGCGCGAGCCTGTGGTTCGATGGCAAGATGCCCGACGATGCCGAGCTCGCCCGCCTGGCCGGCCAGCAGGTCGCCTGAATCCCTTTTCCATTGCTGAAATCCGATACCGCCATGTCCAACACCCAGAGCACTGAACAGATCGTCGCCGGCATTCAAAGCTGGCTGCAATGCGAGTCGCCGTCGAACTTCCCGGAAGGCATCGCCGCGATGGCGCGCATCATCGCCGACTACGCGGCTGCGGCCGGCCTGACGGTGGAGCTGTCGTCGCTGGGGCCCACGACGGGCCCGCTGCTGTACGCGACCAACCGCGCGCCGGGCGATACGCGTCCGGGCATCCTGATCCTGGCGCACATGGATACGGTGCATCCGGTGGGCACGCTGCTGGAAAACCCGGTGCGCATCGACGGCGACCGTCTTTACGGCCCGGGCAGCTATGACATGAAGGCGGGCATCTATCTGGCGCTGACGGCGCTGGCCGGCGTGGCGCGTCCGGGTGCGACGCAACTGCCGGTGGATTTCCTGGTGGTGCCGGACGAAGAAACGGGCAGCCACGCCTCGCGCGCGCATATCGAACGCTTCGCCGCCAATGCCAAGTACGCGCTGGTGTGCGAACCGGCCCGCCCCAACGGCGGCAAGTGCGTGACGGCACGCAAAGGCACGGGCATGCTGAATCTGAACGTGAAGGGCCGCCCGGCCCACGCAGGCATGCAACACGAGAAGGGCCGCAGCGCGATCCGCGAAATGGCGCATCAGGTGCTGGCGCTGGAAGCGATGACGGACTACGACCGTGGGATCACGGTGAGCGTGGGGACCATCGCGGGCGGTACGGTCACGAACACAGTTCCGGCGCTTTGCCGCTGCGTGGTGGATTTCCGGGTGCCTGACATGGGCGCCGCGGAAGACGTGCTGCGCCGGATGCGTGAACTGTGCGCAGTGGGTCCGGACGTTGAACTGGACATCGACGTGGAACTGAACCGTCCGCCGATGGTAAAGACGGAGGCGGCGGCTGCGTTGCTGGCCTTGGTGCAGGGGTTTGCGGATCGCGCGGGCTTCTTGCTTGAAGATGCGCCGATGACGGGTGGCGGCAGCGATGCCAACTTCACGTCGGCAATGGGCATTCCGACGCTGGATGGGTTGGGAGCTGATGGAGATGGCGCGCATACGTTGAATGAGTATGTGCTGGTGTCTACGTTGGAGCAGCGGTTGAAGTTTTGGGAATTGCTGCTGCGGGATTTGGCTTGATGTTGTGTTTTTTGCGGCATCTTTGCGCGAAGAGTTGAGTTCTTGATGCGGCCGGGTGGTTGAGTTCTTAAGACGTCCGCCACGGTGGCGGCCCGGGGCGCGCGGGGCCACGATTGCGGTCCGGAGCCTTCGCTCCGGACTTGCCTAGGCGGCCCCCCCCTTCGTCATCTTCGTCCGCCTTCGGCTCCCTTCAGATTCCCTCGGGCTTATCGACGCCCCGCGCACCCCGGGCCGCCACCGCACCGGACTCTGGCAATTCAAGTCTTTAGGCAGCTGGGACGATCAGCGTGCTTGGCATTTTTGTGTAGATCTTTTCGGGCCAGAAGCATCTTGCGGGGCCCGTCTCCGTTCGGCCGCGCGGGCGGCCTCCGGAGACTTACGCGGTGTCTTGCGGCGTAGCGATGGCGCTTCGCGTGTGGCTGCATTTGGTCTAGGTGTCTGACACCTAGGTGAGATTCAAGTGATACCAAGCGCATCTCCCGAGGGTGTCAGACACCGGCAGCGGCAGACGCTATCGGCAGGTTCAGGCAGCGACGGCAATCGATTCGGTGTCAGACACCGGCCGCGGCAGACGCTCTCGCCAAGTTCAAGCGGAGCCGCCATTAATCGTCAATTGAATCCCAGTGCCCGATGGGCGGCGCGAACCGGTCGGCAAGTTGTGGCTGACCGTCGCCGCGCCGCCCATCACCGCCCCTCCCCCCGTGACGGCGGCCCATTAGCAAGCCAACCGTCACCAGCGCGCAAGCGACCACCGCCACGACGCCCCACCGGCCCAATGCCGGGTTGCCGCCGTCCGGGCGGCAGCAACCAGGCGGCCCCGCAGATCCCCTTCCCTGACCACAGGTCTTGTAGCGCCACAAACCAAAGACCCTCGTAGCACGGCGTCGTGGTCACCGGGGAGGCGAGCGCCGTCGATGCGCCCGAGGGAATCTGAAGGGAGCCGAAGGCGGACGAAGATGACGAAGGGGACGTCCGGAGCGAAGGCTCCGGACCGCAATCGTGGGCGCTCGCCTCCCCGGTGACCACGGCGTCGGGCGACCTACGAAGACCTGTCGTCACGAAAGGCTGATGTCTCGAGGGCCGGTGTCAGACACCCTGGGAAGACGACCCTCAACTCGGATCACCGTCTTAGCGGGTGTCAGACACCTAGGTAAAGCTAAATCCGCAGACAAAACCACCAACACCCAGACCCATTCGCCTAGAATGTCGCCCACCAAAATCGCCATCCCCCACCATCTCTCATGTCCGCCGCCCCCACCAGCGCCATCGCTTACGGCCTAGCCACGTTAGCCGCCGACGGCACCATCCTTGACACTTGGTATCCGCGTCCCTCGCTCGCCGACAACGCCCCTCCCACCGGGACTCGTCATCTGACGCCTGAGGAAGCGCGCGCCGCGCTTGGCGAGCACGTGGCCACGGCCCTCGTCCGGGACACGCGCCGCAAGGTCGATATCGTTGCCGTGCGCACCGCCATTTCCTCGCTCGACGAGCCGCCCGCTGATGCTCACGACGCCTATCTGCGTCTGCATCTGCTCAGTCATCGGCTCATCCGGCCGCATGACGCCAATCTGGATGGGTTGTTTGGCGTGCTCGCCAACGTCGCGTGGACTTCGGTGGGGCCTTGTGCGGTGGATCAGGTTGACGCGCTGCGCTGGCATCTGCGCGCCACCGGGCAGGTTCTGGAAATTCGCGGCGTGGACAAGATTCCGCGCATGACCGATTACGTCGTGGCCAGTGGCGTGCGTATCGCGGACACGGCGCGAGTGCGGCTGGGCGCGCATCTGTCGCCGGGCACCACCGTGCTGCATGAAGGGTTCTGCAATTTCAACGCCGGCACGCTCGGCGCGTCCATGGTCGAAGGCCGCATCAGTGCGGGCGTGATCGTGGACGATGGCACCGATATTGGCGGCGGCGCGTCGATCATGGGGACCATGTCGGGTGGCGGCAAGCAGGTGGTGTCCATCGGCAAGCGTTGCCTGCTTGGCGCCAATTCGGGCATCGGCATTTCGCTGGGCGACGATTGCGTGGTCGAGGCCGGTTGCTACGTCACCGCCGGCACACGGGTGCTGACGCCGGAGGGCGCGGTGGTCAAGGCGGTGTCGCTGGCCGGTCAGCACGGGCTGCTGTTCCGCCGCAACTCGCAGACCGGCGCGGTGGAAGCGCTGGTGCGGACCGCGGCGTGGGGCACGTTGAATCCCGCGCTGCATTCGGGCCACTGAATGGAATATGGCCGCTGCGAGCGGCCATATCAATCATGCGGCGTGCGCTCGGTTACCCGAGCCGGCGCCTTGGCGTCAGGCGTATTCCGCCGTTTGCCCCAGCTGGTTGTACACCAGGTTGACGAAAAGGTCGGAACTCAGGATGCGCGCCACGCGGCATGAGAAGACCGTCTTGCCGCTGTCGTCCTGCAGGGTGACCGTGTCGGTCCAGTCGTTCAGATCGATGGGCTGCAGCGACTCGTAGGGCCACGTGACGCCGTCGATGTGCAGGCCTTGTGCGGACAAGGACACTTCGCGCGTTTCAAGGTTGGGGAAGGTGCCGCCGGTGATATAGCGGAACGTGACGCGCGCGCCCTGCTCGGTCAGCGATTCCAGAACCGGCAGCCGGCGCGCCACGTAGTGGGAGCGGAAGGCGTCCATGAACGCGGGGAATTCGTCGATGCCGGTGGCGACTGTCCAGGCGCCTTGCGCGGCGCTGCGGTACGCCAGGCGGTCGGCGGATCCTGCTGGCGAGTCCGGCTGGCCGGTGTAGAGGCAGAGATCCTGGATGTCCGCAAATGCGGTGTAGGTGCGGGCGCCGCCTTCCTGGCTGACGACTCCGTTTTCGTGCAATTCAAAGCAATCCGGGGCGCTCCCCGTGCGGGTAAACACCGCGAATGCGTCTATGGCCTGCGGGGTTTCTCTATCTGTCATGCAACTTCCTGAATGGATTGGGGTGCTATCGCGGCCCAGGACGTCGCAATGTCTTGCGAGCCGTATTCTCCCCCATATGCGGATTACGTGCTTGATGACCCCAATTCCCGCACGTTGAACGGAAATCACTCGCCCGGCGGAATCGGCGAGAAACGCATGTGCTGCACGTCGCCGCGTCCGGCGATGATCGCGGTGGATTCGGGCACCTCTTCCCAGACACCGGCCATGTCCGACAGCGGCTCTGACAGCAGCAGGAAGGCATCGTCGTCCATGGCGGCGATCTGCGCGTTGTCCGGGTAGAGTTCGCGCAGGTGGCGCACGCAGGTGTTGTGAAACAGCGTGCGCGAGTCGCCTTCGCTGGAATAACGCACCGCGATCAGGCGCTCGCCGTCCAGCGCGCATACGGTCATGTTGATGGGATGCGCCACGCCGTGGCGCCGGCCGGTTTCCTCGACCGCGCCCACCATGCGGGCGATTGCGGGGATAGGGTCTTCGTCCAGGCCGAACGTAAGGGCCAGAAGAAACATCACCTCGGAATCCGTGGAGCCTTCCAGCGATCCGAAATACGCGGGCGCAATCATCAGCATCAGATCACGGCGCAGCAGCGGGTAGTCGCGGATGAGGCCGTTGTGCACGAACAGCCATTGCCCGTGCCGAAAAGGGTGGCAATTGGTCTCTTGCGCGGGGGTATCGGTGGCGGCGCGGATGTGCGCGACGAAGTGCGGTGCGTGGATGGCGCGGGCGGCCTCGCGCAGATTGCGGTCGTTCCAGGCCGGATGCACGCTGCGATAGCGGAACGGCGGTTCGATGGGGCGGCCTTCGATGGGGCGGCTGTACCAGCCCAGCCCGAAACCGTCGCCATTCGTGGTGGTGGCGCCCAGGCGGGAATGCAGGCTTTGTTCGATGAGCGAGTGCTTGGCCTTGAACAGCACGCTCTCCATCTGCAGGGGACTACCGGTGTAAGCCAGCCAACGGCACATGATGCGCTCCTTCGATCCGGACAGGCCAGTGTAGGAGCGGGGCGCGCGTTTCTTCAAGTCTTGGCTTACGCCCCCCGTCTTCGCCTGCAATGCCGTCGCGTGTTGCGCCGGGTTTGTAGCGCCCCTGTGTGTGGAGGCCTGTGTATCGCGCCCCTGTGTGTCGCGCCCCTGGTCCGCCCCGCCCCTATTTGTTCAGCAGCGCCTTCAGCATGGCCATGCGCTCCTTGGGGCTCATGGCGGCCGTCGCGTCGTCCTCCTGAATGCGCACGTCGCCCAGGCCCATTTCCTCGATGAAGCGCGACGGCTCGCGCACCAGGTCTTCGCGCGCGCGGCGGCGGCGCTTGCACCAGCTCAGGTGCAGGCTGCGCTGCGCGCGCGTGATGCCCACGTACATCAGGCGCCGTTCTTCCTGAATGCGGGTGGCCAGGTTTTCGGCGGCGCGCGCAGGATCGCCGACTTCGTCGTCCTTGCCCAGATGCGGCAGCAGGCCTTCTTCCACACCGGCCAGATACACGTGCGGGTATTCGAGGCCCTTGGAGGCGTGCAGCGTGGACATCTTGACGGCGTCGGGCGCTTCTTCCTCGCCGCGCTCCAGCATGGTGACCAGCGCCACGTGCTGCACCAGATCGAAGAGCGACATGTTGTCTTCCTCGGCCTTGCGCTTGAGCCAGCCGGTCAGCTCCAGGACGTTCTGCCAGCGCGTCTGCGCCGGGCGTTCTTCGAAGAGTTCGAACAGGTGCCGTTCGTACTGGATGGCTTCGAGCAGGTCGTCGAGGATGGCGCCCGCGGGTTCCGCAGGCGCCGCGTCCTTGCCCGAGGCCGCGCCGCGGCCGGCGCGCCACTGCATGCGGCGGATGAATTCCGCGAAGGTGCGCAGCTGGTCAATCTGGCGCGGCGCCAGCACGCTTTCGAGGCCGGTCTCGGCCACGGCGGCCAGCAGCGACAGTTCGCGGCTGGCGGCGTACTGGCCCAGCGCCTGCAAGGTGGCCTGGCCGATGCCGCGCTTGGGCGTGGTGGCCGCGCGGATGAAGGCGGGGTCGTCATCGTCGTTGGCCAGCACACGCAGGTAGGCCAGAATGTCGCGCACTTCCGCCTTGTCGAAGAAGCTTTGCCCGCCGGAGATCGTGTACGGAATCTTCAAGTTGCGCAGCGCCTGTTCCAGGATGCGCGACTGATGATTGCTGCGGTAAAGGATGGCGAAATCCTTCCACTGCGCCTGGCGTTCGAAGCGCGCGGCGGACACCTTCATGGCGATGGATTCGGCCTCCTGCTCCTCGCCGTCCATGGCCGAGACCTGGATCGGTTCGCCCACGCCCAGCTCGGACCACAGTTTCTTTTCGAAGAGCTTGGGGTTCTTTTCGATGACCTGGTTGGCGGCTGCCAGGATGCGCTGCACCGAACGGTAGTTCTGCTCCAGCTTGATGAGCTTGATGTTCGGGTAGTCGGTGGTCAGCTTGGCCAGGTTCTCGATGGTGGCGCCGCGCCAGGCGTAGATGGCCTGGTCATCGTCGCCCACGGCGGTGAACATGGCGCGCGGGCCGGTCAGCAACTGCACCAGACGGTACTGGCACACGTTGGTGTCCTGGTATTCGTCCACCAGCAGGTAGCGCACGCGGTTCTGCCAGCGGGTGCGCACTTCTTCGTTGCTGGCCAGGAGTTGTGCAGGAATGCGGATGAGGTCGTCGAAGTCCACCGCCTGATAGGCGGCCAGCGTGGCGGCGTAGCTGCGATAGACGTTGGCGGCTTCGACGTCGCCCGGGGTGATGGCTTCGCGCGCGGCGTCGTCCGGCTCCAGCAGCGCGTTCTTCCACAGCGAGATGATGCCCTGCACGTGGCGCAGGCGGGCCTTGTCGGTGGTCGCCAGCAGTTCCTGGATGATGCCCATGGCGTCGTCGGCGTCCAGGATGGAGAACGTGGGTTTCAGGCCCGCGTTGCGCGCTTCTTCGCGCAGCATCTTCACACCCAGCGAGTGGAAGGTGCTGATGATCAGGCCCTTGGACAGCTTGCGGTCGACCAGCGTCTTCACGCGCTCGTCCATTTCGCGGGCGGCCTTGTTGGTGAAGGTCAGCGCGACGACATTGCGGCCCATGTAGCCGCATTCGCGCAGCAGGTAGGCGATCTTCTGCGTGATGACGCGCGTCTTGCCGCTGCCGGCGCCCGCCAGGACGAGGCAAGGGCCGTCCAGGTAGAGCGTCGCCTCCCGCTGCGCGGGATTCATGCCGTGGCCAATCGGTTCGCTTGCGGACATTGGAGATTCAGATCGTCATGCGTCGCGGCGGCCATGCCAACGCAGTCGGCACGCGAGAGGCCTGCCGCTGCCCGTCAATGGGCCGGAAAAACGCGAGAAAAAGGGGACGGGCGCAGCCGCCGCAGCGGGTCTGCCGCGCCGGCGCGATAGAGGAAGACGATCATAGAACAATCGGGTCGAAGGCGCATCGGCGGGTTGCCGCAGAGGCGCCCCACGTGGCCGCAGGCATGCAACACCGGCGCATCGTCGCAGCGGCGAACGGTACACGGGGAGTCCTGCGATGCGCGACAGCCAGCCAGCAGCGCGGGGCCGCGGCGCCCCGTCGCACGAGCGTGCCGCCCTATCGCTTATCAGATTTCCAGCGGATCGACTTCCAGTTGCCAGCGCACGCGCGCCTCGTTCGCCAGATAAGGCAGGTGATGCGACCACGATGCGAGAAACGCCTGCAGCGCCGGCCGGCTGCTGCTTTCGGCCAGCAGCTGCGCGCGCTCGATGTTGGCCACGCGCACGACGCGCAGCGGCACGGGGTCGTACAGCATGATCGCGTCCATGCCGGGAAAATCGGCCGCCCATTCGCCCTCGGGCAGCACGCGGGCCTGCTCAAGGAACGCTTGCGCCACCTTGAGTTCGCGCGCCTCGGCGGTCAGCAGCGCCTGGTAGACGTAAGGGGGCAAGCCGGTGCTTTCGCGCTCGTGCAGCGCGTGCCGCGCAAACCCGGCGTAGTCGTGGCGCAGCAAGGCCTGGTACACGGGCTGCTCGGGATAGCCGGTCTGGATCAGCACTTCGCCGTTGCCCTGATGGCGGCCCGCGCGGCCGGCCACCTGCATGAGCTGCGCGAACAGGCGTTCGGGTGCGCGGAAATCGTGGGCGAACAGCATGGAGTCCGCATTCAGCACGCCGACCAGCCCCAACCGCGCAAAGTCGTGCCCCTTGGCCACCATCTGCGTGCCGACCAGGATGTCGACCTCGCCGGCGTGGACGGACGCGAACAGCGCTTCGGCGCTGCCCTTCTTGCGCGTGCTGTCGGCGTCGATGCGCAGGATGCGCGCCTCGGGAAAGAGTTCGGCCAGGTGTTCCTCGACGCGTTGCGTGCCGCGGCCCATGGGCGCCAGGTCCTGGTCGCCGCATTCGGGGCAGGCGCGCGGCACGGGAGCCTGATAGCCGCAGTGGTGGCACTGCAGGCGATGGCCGCGAAAGTCCGTGCGATGCAGCACGGTAAAGGCCGTGCAGCGCGGGCAATTGCTGACCCACGCGCAGGACTGGCAATGCAGTACCGGCGAATAACCGCGCCGGTTCAGGAAGATCAGCACCTGTTCCTTGCGCTCGAGCCGCTGGCCGATGGCCTCGAGCAGCTGCGGCGACAGCCCTTGCTTCATCTGCAGGCGGCGCGTATCCACCAGGCGGATCTTGGGCAGCTCGCTGGACCGCGCGCGGCCGGGCAACGTCAGGCGCAGGTAACGGCCACGCTCGGCGTGCTGCCAGGTTTCCAGCGACGGTGTGGCGGACCCCAGCACGACCGGAATGTTCAGATCGTGGGCGCGCCACACGGCAAGGTCGCGCGCCGAATAGCGCAGTCCGTCCTGCTGCTTGTAGGACGTATCGTGTTCTTCGTCGACCACGATCAGGCCCAGCTCGGTCAGCGGTGCGAAGATCGACATGCGCGTGCCCAGCAACATGCGGGCCTGGCCGCGCTGGGCGCGGGTCCACGCCTGCAGCCGCTCGCCGTCGGACAGCCCGCTGTGCATCACCGCCAGCCCCTCGGGTCCGACCAGCGTTTCCAGGCGTGCCCGCAGCGCGGCTTCGAGCTGCGGCGTCAGATTGATTTCGGGGACCAGCAGCAGCACCTGCTTCCCTGCGGTGAGGACCTTTTCGGCGGCGCGCAGGTAGACCTCGGTCTTGCCGCTGCCCGTCACGCCGTGCAGCAGCACCGGCTTGAAGCCGCCCAGCGCGCCGATGGCCTGCACCGCCGCCTCCTGGGCCTCGTTCAGCGCCGGCGGCTGATCCGGCGTGGCCGGCGCGCGTGGGGTCTTGCGCTTGCGCGCGTCCATGCGCGCCACGGGCCCTTTTCCGGACAGCTTGCCCTGGTAGGACGTGGGCTTGCGCAGCGGCGGCGGCAACGTGGGCAGCATCACCTCGCCCAACGGCCGTTGATAGTAGTCCGCCGCAAAGCGCGCCATGCGCAACCACGCTTCGTCAAAAGGTGGCAGATCGTCCAGCACCGCCTCGATCGGACGGATCTGTTTGGGCTCGAAAGACGGCTCTGCGGGGTTGTCGACGACCACCCCAATCATCTTGCGCCGGCCGAACGGAACGATCACCCGCAGGCCGGCCGGAATCGGCGCGTCGCTGCGGTAATCGAACGGGCCGGGCAACGGCACGTCCAGCGCGACGCGCACCCAGCACACCGCTGGGGTGTCGGGATTGGCTTGCGCGTCAGGCATGGAGTCTGGGGACATTCATCTAATGAAATAGGACTAGCCGAAAGGATGAGGACCGCACGGCGCCACGTTGGAGGATTCTCGCTCGCCGCCGCGCCATTGATCCACCGGCGCCTGTGGATAACTTTGGGGAAAAGGCGAGAGCAACATCAGAAAATGGAATATGGCAAGAATGCACAAACTATTGCATCCCTGTTGATAAGCGACATTTTCCGATATAAAACAGGCACTTGAAGCCGGTTTCCAGATTGTAAGCCAGCTTGGGGAGGGTTTTCCCCGACCCCGGATTTAATGTGCACAAGTCGCCCGGGCGGCCCATCTGCTTCGGCCCTTGGGGCCGAAGCGTTCACTTACTTACGCGTGGAAGGCGCGGCTGTACTGGTGGACTTCATCGACCAATTCAGCTACAGCTTCTGGCGGAGTGAAGCGCGAAATGCCATGTCCCAGATTGAACACATGGCCGCCCTTGCCCACCGGGCCAAACGCGTCCAGCACGCGGCGCGCTTCCGCGCGAATGGCGCTGCCACCGCCAAAAAGCGCCATCGGATCCAGGTTGCCCTGGAACGCGACCGAGTCGCCGGTGCGGCGCCGCGCCGCCGCCAGATCCACGGTCCAGTCCAGGCCCACTGCTTCGCTGCCACAGGCCGCAATGTCTTCAATCCACTGGCCGCCGCCCTTGGTGAAGACGATGACCGGCACGCGCCGCCCTTCGTGCTCGCGGGTCAAACCGGCGACGACCTTCTTCGTGTAGGCCAGCGAGAACTGCTGGAACAGGCCGTCGGCCAGCACCCCGCCCCAGCTGTCGAACAGCATAACGGCCTGCGCGCCGGCGGCGATCTGGCCGTTCAGGTATTGCAGCGTGGCTTCGGCGTTGATCTCGAGGATGCGGTGAAGCAGATCGGGACGTGAATACAGCAGGGTCTTGATGAGACGGTAGTCGTCGCTGCCCTTGCCTTCGACCATGTAACAGGCGATGGTCCACGGGCTGCCGGCAAAGCCGATCAGCGGCACCTTGCCGTCAAGATCACGCCGGATCGTGCTGACCGCGTCGAACACGTACCGCAGCTTGTCCATGTCGGGCACCGCCAGGCGCGCGACGTCTTCTTCGGTGCGGATGGGATGCGCAAAGCGCGGGCCTTCGCCTTCAGCGAAGTCCAGCCCGAGGCCCATCGCGTGGGGCACGGTCAGGATGTCCGAAAACAGGATGGCCGCGTCCAGGTCATAGCGCTCCAGCGGCTGCAGCGTGACTTCCGAGGCATAGTCCGGATTCTGCGCCAACCCCATGAACGAGCCTGCACGCGCACGCGTCTCGCGGTACTCGGGCAGATAGCGACCCGCCTGGCGCATGAGCCAGATGGGGGTGTAGGGCACGGGTTCGCGCATCAGGGCGCGCAAGAACACATCGTTCTTCAAACGGGGAGCAGACACGGCTAACCTCGATGATCGGAAGCCGTGAGTTTACTTCCCTTGGCTGACAAGGCGGGCCGCGCCCGCGTGGACGGGGTTGAGCGGGCGCAATGGGCGGCGGCTGCGGGCTTGCCGCCTCGTTAGCGTCAACCCATGTCGTGCATCCGCGCCGCGGCCAGCGCCGCCTGGCGGTAAGGCGCGGCTTCGATGCCGTGCTTGCGCATCAGCGCCCAGAACGCGCGGCGGTGCTTGGCGCACGCACGTGCGGCCTGCGCGACGTTGCCGCCGTGGCGCGACAGCGCGTGACGGATGTATTCGCGCTCGAAGCCGTTCACCACCTGCGCCTTCGCCGCCCGGAATGTTTCTGGCACGCCGCGCCGGTACTGGTGCCGCAAGCTGCTCAAGGCGTGCTCGACGATGTCGGCCGGCACCTTTGGACGCGCGGATCCCGCGCGTGACGCGTGGGGCGGATATGCCGCGTGCTCGGCGCCCTGCGCCTCTGCATGCTCGCCCAGATAGTTGACGGGATGCTCATGGACGCTACCCGTCACGCCGGCACGGCGCACGGCGCCGCGGCGAGCCAGGCGAACCAGCCGCACCCGCAGGCTCTCGACGCACACCGGCTGCGAGATGAAGTCCGCCGCGCCCAGGCTGAGCAAGTCCAGAATGGCGGGCGCCTTGACGTCGTGGATGAGCAGCAGAACGGGCGTTGTGAGCGCGCCGCGCGCCTGCTGCAAGGCCATGCGGGCCCAGGCGAGCGAAGACGGCGCCACGGGAAGAATGCAAGCGTCATAGCGCCGCAGCGACAACGCCTGCTGTGCAAGGGAGTCCGGCGGCGCCTCGGCAAGCGCCGGCGGAGCCAGGGACACCGGATGCAGCCGCACACGCGTCACCTTGGCCTGATGGCCGGCGATCCAGGCGCCCATCGTCGATTCATGACCGGGCGCCAGCAGCACCCCGCAATCCAGCACGTCTCGCATGCCTTCCTCGTTTGCATCGCAAAAACTGAAGGCTACTGTTGCAGACCCCGTGCCGACTATTCGTAGTGAACGCATTGCGGCAGGCCGCTACAGGGCGTAGCGCCGTGGGGCGGCGCAGGTTGGCGCGGGCTCGGCAAAATATCGGACGCATTCAGGTGTCAGACACCCTGCAATAAGCAGGAATGAAAAAAAGCGGCCCGAGGGCCGCTTTTTTGTACGCCGGGACATGCCCGGAAACCGCATTGCCGCTTAGTGCGAGCGGCCGCCTTGGCGCAGCTTGCGCGCCGCGATGGCTTGCGCAGCCAGCATGGCGAGCTCGGCTTCGACGACAGCGATGTCAGCCTTGTCCTTGGCGTTGGCCAGGGCCAGTTCGGCCTTCTGGCGCGCTTCCAGGGCGCGGGCTTCGTCGAGGTCGGCGGCACGGATAGCCGTGTCGGCCAGGACCGTCACGCTGCCCGGCTGAACTTCCAGGATACCCCCGGCGACGAAGATGTTTTCCTCGCCTTGGTCGGCACGAACGATCTTGACCGTTCCGGGGCGTATGCGCGAGATCAGCGGGGTGTGGCCGGGCAGAATGCCCAGTTCACCCGACTCGCCAGGCAGAACCACGAACTTCGCCTCGCCGGTGAAGATCGCTTCCTCTGCGCTGACCACATCCACATGCAGGGTAGCCATATCGGTTCCTTATTGCAGTTTCTTGGCCTTCTCGAAGGCCTCGTCGATCGAACCGACCATGTAGAACGCCTGTTCCGGCAGGGAGTCGCACTCGCCGTTGACGATCATCTTGAAACCACGGATGGTTTCGGCCAGCGGAACGTACTTGCCGGGCGAACCGGTGAACACTTCAGCAACGTGGAACGGCTGCGACAGGAAGCGCTGGATCTTACGCGCGCGGGCCACGGCCTGCTTGTCTTCCGGCGACAGTTCGTCCATGCCCAGAATCGCGATGATGTCGCGCAGTTCCTTGTAGCGCTGCAGCGTCTGCTGCACGCCACGGGCAACCGAGTAGTGCTCTTCGCCGACGACTTGCGGGTCGAGCTGGCGGCTGGAGGAGTCGAGCGGATCGACGGCCGGGTAGATACCCAGGGCGGCGATGTCACGCGACAGCACGACGGTGGAGTCCAAATGCTGGAAGGTCGTGGCAGGCGACGGGTCGGTCAAGTCGTCCGCAGGGACGTACACTGCCTGGATCGAGGTGATCGAGCCGGTCTTGGTCGACGTGATGCGCTCTTGCAGCTTGCCCATTTCTTCGGCCAGCGTGGGCTGATAACCCACGGCGGACGGCATACGGCCCAGCAGTGCGGACACTTCGGTACCGGCCAGGGTGTAGCGGTAGATGTTGTCCACGAAGAACAGGATGTCGCGGCCTTCGTCACGGAACTTCTCGGCCATCGTCAGGCCGGTCAGCGCGACGCGCAGACGGTTGCCGGGGGGTTCGTTCATCTGACCGAACACCATGGCGACCTTGTCCAGAACGTTCGACTCTTCCATTTCGTGGTAGAAGTCGTTGCCTTCACGGGTACGCTCACCCACGCCGGCAAACACCGACAAACCGCTGTGCTGCTTGGCGATGTTGTTGATGAGTTCCATCATGTTCACGGTCTTGCCCACGCCGGCGCCGCCGAACAGGCCGACCTTGCCGCCCTTGGCGAACGGGCACACCAGGTCAATAACCTTGATGCCGGTTTCCAGCAGTTCCACCGACGGCGACAGTTCGTCGAAACGGGGAGCGGCTTGGTGAATACCACGCTTTTCTTCGTGCTGGATCGGGCCGGCTTCGTCGATGGGACGACCCAGCACGTCCATGATGCGGCCCAGCGTGCCGGTGCCGACGGGCACCGAGATCGGGGCGCCCGTGCCGGTGACCTTCATGCCGCGGCGCAGACCGTCGCTGGAGCCCAGCGCAATGGTACGCACCACGCCGTCGCCCAGCTGTTGCTGCACTTCCAGCGTCAGACCCTTTTCGGCGAACGAGGAACCCTCGTCGGCCAGAGTAAGCGCTTCATAGATCTTGGGCATTTGATCGCGGGGGAACTGAATATCCACCACGGCGCCGATGCACTGAACGATGGTTCCGTTGCTCATGTCGATTCCTTGCTTGATAGCTTTTGACGGGATGCTGCCTGCCTCAAACGGCGGCAGCGCCCCCTACGATTTCCGAAATTTCTTTGGTGATCGCGGCCTGACGGGTCTTGTTGTAGACCAGTTGCAGATCGCCGATGACCTTCTTGGCGTTGTCCGACGCCGCCTTCATGGCGACCATCCGGGCCGACTGCTCCGAAGCCATGTTCTCGGCCACGGCTTGGTACAGCAGGCCTTCAACGTAACGCTGCAGCAGGTCGTCGATCACGCTACGGGCGTCGGGTTCGTAGATGTAATCCCAGCTGTATTCCGACTTCACTTCCGAGGTCTTGGCCAGGCTATCGGCGCCCGTCTGGTACGGATCTTCCAAACCGCTGGCCAACGGCAGCAGACGCAGGAACAGGGGCTCTTGCTTCATCGTGTTGACGAAGCGGGTCGAGGCCACGTACAGCGCGTCGATGCGGCCTTCCAGGTAGGCGTCCAGCTGCACCTTGATCGCGCCCAGCAGGCGGTCGAGTTGCGGCTTGTCGCCCAGTTGCACTTCCTGGGAAACCAGTTTGGCGCCGATACGGGTCAGCACACCCACGCCCTTGTTGCCGAAAGCGGTCGCCTGCACGGCGATGCCGGCTTTCTCGAACTCTTTCAGCTTGCCCAACGTCACACGCGTGATGTTGGTGTTCAAGCCGCCGCACAAACCCTTGTCGGTCGTCACCATGACCACGCCGACCGCCTTGATTTCGCGTTCGACCAGGTACGGGTGGCTGTACTCGGGATTGGCCTGCATCAGGTGCGCAGCAATCTCGCGCACCTTGGTGGCGTACGGACGGCCTGCACGCATCCGCTCCTGCGCCTTGCGCATCTTGGATGCGGCGACCATTTCCATCGCCTTGGTGATCTTGCGCGTGTTTTGCACGCTCTTGATCTTGGTTCGGATTTCCTTAATTCCGGGCATTGCGCTTTCCTGTGAAGACTGGCCGATGGGTTCCGCTCGCGCCTCAACCATCCGGGAAGGATGGGTGAGGCGCCTGGGACGCCTAACCCATCACTTTCTTAAAAAGCACCGTGCTTCTTGAATTCCTGAACGGCGGCGGCCAGTTCGGCCTCGTCGTCCTTGGACAGTTCCTTGGTGTCTTCGATGCGCTGGATCAGAGCAGCGTGCTTGCTCTTGAGCTGATCCTTCAGCGACTTTTCGAACGACAGCACTTGGGCCACGTCCACGTCATCCAGGTAGCCGTTGTTGACCGTGTACAGCGTGACGGCCAGTTCCCACACTTGCAGCGGCTGGTATTGCGGCTGCTTGAGCAGTTCAACGACGCGCTTGCCGCGCTCGAGCTGGCGACGGGTGGCGTCGTCCAGATCAGAGGCGAACTGCGCGAAGGCGGCCAGTTCACGATACTGCGCCAAGTCGGTACGGATACCGCCGGACAGCTTCTTGACGACCTTGGTCTGGGCAGCGCCACCGACGCGCGACACCGAGATACCGGCGTTGATTGCGGGGCGGACACCGGCGTTGAACAGGTCGGTTTCCAGGAAGATCTGGCCGTCGGTGATCGAGATCACGTTGGTCGGAACGAAGGCCGACACGTCGCCTGCCTGGGTTTCGATGATCGGCAGCGCGGTCAGCGAACCGGTCTTGCCCTTGACGGCGCCGTCGGTGAACTTCTCGACGTACTCTTCGTTGACGCGAGCGGCACGCTCGAGCAGACGCGAGTGCAGGTAGAACACGTCGCCCGGGTAGGCTTCGCGGCCCGGCGGACGGCGCAGCAGCAGCGAGACCTGGCGGTAGGCCCAGGCTTGCTTGGTCAGATCGTCATAAACGATCAGGGCGTCTTCGCCACGATCGCGGAAGTATTCGCCCATCGTGCAGCCGGCGTAGGCGGCCAGGTACTGCATGGCGGCGGAGTCGGAAGCCGAGGCGGCCACGACGATGGTGTATTCCATCGCGCCGTGCTCTTCGAGCTTGCGGACCACGTTGTTGATCGTCGAAGCCTTCTGGCCGATAGCGACGTACACGCAGGTGACGCCCTTGCCCTTCTGGCTGATGATCGTGTCGACGGCCACGGCGGTCTTGCCGGTCTGGCGGTCGCCAATGATCAGTTCGCGCTGGCCACGGCCGATGGGAACCATCGAGTCGATAGCCTTGACGCCGGTTTGCAGCGGCTGCGACACCGAGCGGCGGGCGATAACGCCAGGCGCCACTTTTTCGATGATGTCGGTTTCTTTGGCGTTGACCGGGCCCTTGCCATCGATGGGCTCGCCCAGCGTGTTGACCACGCGGCCTTTCAGTTCCGGACCGACCGGAACTTCCAGAATGCGGCCGGTCGTCTTGACCTGGTCGCCTTCGGAAACGCCGGTGTAGTCGCCCAGAATAACGGCGCCGACGGAATCACGCTCGAGGTTGAGCGCCAGACCGAAAACGTTGTTGGGGAATTCGAGCATTTCGCCCTGCATCACGTCGGACAAGCCGTGGATGCGGGTAATACCGTCGGTCACGGACACGACGGTGCCCTGAGTACGGACATCAGCCGAAGCGCCCAGGCCCTCGATGCGGCTCTTGAGCAGTTCGCTGATCTCGGAGGGATTGAGTTGCATATTGACTCCTGGAATCCTGTTAGTAGCCTTAAGCGGCGAGCTGATCGCGCATGCGGACCAATTGGGCTTGTACGGAAGTATCGAGCACCTGGTCGCCGACGGCCACGCGCACGCCGCCGATCAACGACGGGTCGACGGTAACGCTGGGCTTGAGCTTGAGGCCGAATTTTTGTTCGAGCGCGCCGACCAGATCCTTGACCTGGGCATCGCTGAGCTCGAACGCGCTGGTGATTTCCGCCTGCGCCGTGCCTTCGTGACGATTCCGCAGCGCGACGAATTGCGAGGCGATCTCGGGCAGCAGCAGCAGCCGGTCGTTTTCGACCAGCAGCTCGATGAAATTACGGGCGGCCTGCGGAAAATCGGCCTTGATCAGGCCGGTAAACAGTTCGACGCGCTGCTTGTCACCCAGACGCGGGTCGGCCATGGCCTCGCGCACGTCGGGGTTGGAGGCGACCTGAGCCATTACGCTGACCAGGTCGGCCCACGCCGGCAAACCGGCCTTGTCGTCGCGCGCTGCGCTGAAGAGCGCTTCAGCGTAGGGCCGGGCAACAGTGGAAAGTTCAGCCATGACGGTCCCGGATTAGAGCTGCGCGCGGAGCTGGTTCAGCAGCTCGGCGTGTGCGCGGGCGTCAACCTCGCGCTTGAGGATCTGTTCAGCACCCTTGACGGCCAGCGCGGCGACGTCGTCGCGCAACGCTTCACGGGCGCGCTGGACTTCCTGCGCGGCATCCTGGGCAGCCTGCGCCACGATGCGGGCACGTTCGGCTTCCGCTTCGCGGCGGGCCTGTTCGATCAGGGAGGCGGCTTGCTTCTCGGCCTCGATGATGCGTGCGTGGTTTTCGGACTTGGCAGAAGCCTCGATCAGACTGACGCGCGCCTGGGCTTGAGCCAAGTCGGCTTTGCCCTTCTCGGCGGCGGCCAGGCCGTCGGCGATTTTTTGGCGGCGCTCGTCCATCGCCTTCGTCAGGGGAGGCCACACGAATTTCATCGTGAACCAGCCCAGAACGAAGAACACGAGCATCTGGAAAATGATCGTCGCGTTCAGATTCACGGTCGTTCCTTTAACACCTTGCGGCTCCGACCGCACCCGGAAAGGGGCGTCGCGGAGCACTCGATACTTTGCTGATCGGCGATGGAGCCGTTGCTCTCATCGCCGACAGCGTCATGACCCACCTATTTGCCGGCGGGCGGTGCCTTAGCCGACGAACGGGTTGGCGAAGGCGAACAGCATGGCGATACCCACGCCGATCAGGAATGCCGCGTCGATCAGGCCAGCCAGCAGGAACATCTTCGTTTGCAGAGCGTTCATCAGTTCAGGCTGACGAGCCGAAGCTTCCAGATACTTGCCGCCCATCAGTGCGATGCCGATGCAAGCGCCGATAGCGCCCAGACCGATGATAAGACCGCAAGCGAGGGCAACGAAAGCGACGTTGGTCATGACAACTCCTTGGTTAGAAATCTGAAGTCAAAAATTGAAAAATAAGAGGTACAGCTCAATGCAAGATAATCTTGCTATCCGATGCCGGCCGGGTGGCCGACACCGGAAATTCGGGGGATCAGTGGCCTTCGTGAGCCTGGCCGAGGTACACCAGCGTCAGCATCATGAAGATGAAGGCCTGGAGCAGAACGATCAGGATGTGGAAGATTGCCCAGATCGAGCCGGCCAGGATGTGGCCGATGCCCAAGCCGATGCTGGCGCCGTTGAAGCCGGTCCAGGCGCCGCCCAGGAGGGCGATCAGCATGAAGATCAGTTCGCCGGCGAACATGTTGCCGAACAACCGCATGCCCAGCGACACGGACTTGGCGGCGTATTCGATCAGGTTCAGCAGCAGGTTGAACGGAGCCAGCACGATGGCGCCCAGGCCATGCGCATGGAACGGCGCGGTGAACAGTTCTTTGACGAAGCCGCCCGGCTGCTTGATCTTGATGCCGTAGTAGAACATCAGGAGCAGCACGCCCAGCGACATGCCCATCGGCACGTTCAGGTCGGCGGTCGGCAGAATGCGGTGGTAATAGAGGGGATCGCCGTGCTCAGCACCCAGGCCGGTCAGGCGCCAGATGGAGGGCAGCAGGTCGACGGGCAGCAGGTCCAGTGCGTTCATCAGGATGATCCAGAGGAACACGGTCAGGGCCAGCGGGGCGATGAAAAGACGGCTCTTGGCGTTGTGGACAATGCCCTTGGCCTGGTCGTCAACCATGTCGACGATCATTTCCACGAAGGCCTGGAAGCGGGAAGGAACGCCGCTGGTGGCGCGGCGCGCGGCGCGCCACAGGAAGAAAATGACGATCAGGCCCATCAGGCCGGACCAGAACAACGAGTCGTAATTGATGATGTCGAACTGAGCAATAGCGCTCTGTTTCTCACCCGTATTGTTCAGATGCACCAAGTGATGCTGAATATACGCGGATTGAGGCGACACGTCGCTGGCAGCAGCCATTTGAACCTATCCTATTTGCTGTATGCCCGGTCCTTGCGAACCGGACGATTCCACGATTTCGTTTGCCGCAACTTACTCGGCGCTAAGACAGCCTGCGGAACATCAGAAGCAGGAGATAGCCTTTCAATGTGAGTATCAGACCGAGCAACGCGGCAGGCCACACAAGCCAGTCATGCGTCACACGCGAAAGCAGCCACAACAGCAATGCCGTTGCGAACAACTTGATCAACTCGCCAGAGAGAAAGGTAAAGGGACTGGCCTTACCGGCCCGAACGCTGACAGCCAGGCGCAATGCGAACAACGCATTGGGTATGAAATACGCTCCTGCCCCCGCCAGCGCCGACCAACCTGCCGCCGCCCCTCCGACAACCCCCGCTATTACTGCTGCTGCGAGCCCCATGGCGCCTTGCGCCGCCAATGCCAACAAGAGCCCACGGCTAGCTTGTGCATTCAGCGCCGCGCGATCCGCGTCACTGAGTATCAGAACTTCCACCACATCCGGATCGATCGAATCCTGATCCAGGCTGGGCCTCAGACCGGGTTTCTTCCCCTGCCCTTGCTGCATGGAGCTCTGCTGCATCAAACTTCCCCGCTTAACTTGGCCCTGAGGGAATCGACGCGCTTTTTTAGGCGCATGTTTCTTATCCCGCAAGCGTCAAACCCGCAGAGTATAGCTTGGTTTTTTGCACCCTAGCAAATGAACTTTCGGCCGTTTGTAAGGCGGCAACAACGCCCGCTTGCGACAGAAAAATTGGGGACGAGCGAGCGGCCCGCCGAGGCGTGTCCGCAAGCGCGCGCCCCTCATGAAAAGGCGCGCGGCCCCTTGCAGGAAACCGCGCGCCCGATGGGCTTCACAGACGGGCGCTTGCCGAACGCGCCCTTGCCGGACCTTAGTCTTCCTTGACCGGCGGCGGCGCCCACTGCCCGTCCAGGGCGCTGTTCTGCGGCGCGTACAGGCGCATGCTGAGCACGAACGGACCATCGGCGGCCGGCGTGCTGACCCAGTTGGCGCGCTTGGACTCGCCCGGGTCACGGCGCTGGACGTAGATGTCGAGCGAGCCGTCGGCGTTGTACTTCAGGCCGTCGGTGCTGCGGATCACGTAGCGGTTGGCCGGATTTTCGGCAAAGCCGTACTTGCTGTTGTAGACATGCAGCGACCAGAGCTGCGCCGGGGGCAGTTGACCCTTGTCGAAGTGCAGCACGTAGTCTTCGTTCGAGTCCAGGGGACGGCCCTTCGAATCAGACACGGTGACCGGATACAGCACGTCTTCCGGCGTCGGCGCGCCCAGGCCGGCGTAGGCGATGGCGGCGCGGCGCGTGTAGTCGGTGCCGTAGGTGCCGATGCCCGTCAGCACGGTGTTCCAGCCGTTGATCGGCGTGGCCAGGCGCGAGACGTTGTCGGCGATACGGCGGCCCGCCAGCGGTTGCGCATCCGTCAGGGCCTGCTGCACGGCCGGGCTCAGACGGCCATACGAGAACGGCTGACGGTCATCCAGGCCGATGCGGCGCATGCGGTCCAGCATGGGCGTGTCGTTGGCATGCGGCGGGTTGTTGCGCAGCGCGTCGAAGAACACGGCAAAGAACGAGGCGGCATCCATGCCCGCGACCTGCTCGGCCGGGGTGCCATCGGGCACGGTGGTCGCCGGGGCCGGCATGGGCAGCGTGCTGCCGATCGGTGCGGTGCCGACACTGGAGCCGGTCTGCGGGAAGGCGTTGCCGGCATTGCGGCCGCGCGGCGTGGTGGCCGGGGTCACGGGCACCAGCAGCGGACGCGCCGTCATGCCGGACTGGATCTGATTGACCGCGGCGTAGTCCTGCGGACCGCCGGCCTGCGTCCAGCCGATCAGCCAGCCGGTCGAGGTCGGGGCGCGGATCACGTCGACGCCCGCCGGCACGGTGCCGTTCCAGTGCGGACCGACGATGGCGAAGGACTGGGCGCCATGGCCGTTGGTGCGCGTGCCGCGCGAGGCGAAGACGTCGCTCCACATATCCAGCGCGGACAGCACGGTGTAGCGGCCGCCGGTGTCAGGCAGGCTGATGATGAGCGGCGCGCGCGAGACGTCGAACCACAGGCTGGAATACAGCGCGTCGGCGCTGGGCCACGGCGCGTCGGTGGCGCGCGGGTCGGGGAAGGCGGCCTTGTGGCCGAACTGGTTCATCGGCGCCTTGCCGTCCAGCGGGCTTTGCACGGCCGTGGCCTGGCGGCGGGCCAGTTCCATCAGCACCATGGGATACGCATAGACGTAGGCGTCGATGGCGGTGTCGCGCAACTCGGCCTCGCTCATCTGCGGTGCGGCGGCCTGGCCGGCCTGATAAGGCGTCTCGGAGACCAGCCGCAGCGTGGACTGCGGCGATTGAGCCTGGGCAACATTGAGAAAGCAGACGCTGAGCGCGCCGGCGAGCGCAGCCGTCGACAGCCGGCGGGTAGCGGTAGGTATACGCATGCAAGGCTCCTTCTTGATTTTGTTTGCAATCGAGCCGCCGCGCGGGACTTGCCAGTGTGGGGGGCAAGCCGCTCTGGCGCGGCACCTCGGGATGACGCTCAATCAGGATAGGGCCGAAGTCTGCAACAAGGTGCTAGCCAGAAGTTTCAAGGCGAAACCTGGGGATTGCCCGCAGATGGCCATGAAAAAGCGCGCCGTCATAGGGCGCGCGGGGCAATGAAGGGCCTGCTGTGGATGCAGGCCCGGACGTAACAAGGATTAACGGTGTTTGAAGTCGGGTTTGCGCTTTTCGGTGAACGCGGCCATGCCTTCCTTCTGGTCTTCGGTGGCAAAGAGCGAGTGGAAGACGCGGCGTTCGAACAGCAGCCCTTCGTTGAGCGAACCCTCGAATGCGCGGTTGACGCATTCCTTGGCCATCATGACGGAGGGCAGCGACATGGAGGCGATGACGGTGGCGGCGTCGAGGGCTTCTTCGAGCAGCTTGTCGGCGGCGACGACGCGCGAGACGAGACCGGCGCGTTCCGCTTCTTCGGCGCCCATCATGCGGGCGGTCAGCGCGAGGTCCATGGCTTTGGCCTTGCCGACGGCGCGCGGCAGGCGTTGCGTGCCGCCGGCGCCGGGAATGACGCCGAGCTTGATTTCGGGCTGGCCGAACTTGGCGGTGTCGGCGGCGATGATGATGTCGCACATCATGGCGAGTTCGCAGCCGCCGCCGAGCGCATAGCCGCCGACCGCGGCGATGACGGGCTTGCGGATGCGCTTGAGGGTTTCCCAGTTGCGGGTGATGTATTCGCTGCCGTAGACGTCCATGTAGGACCAGTCTTTCATGGCGCCGATGTCAGCGCCAGCGGCAAAGGCCTTTTCGCTGCCGGTGATGACGACGCAGCCGATTTCGGGATCGGCCTCGAACGCGAGCAGCGCGGCGCCGAGTTCATCCATGAGCTGATCGTTCAGCGCGTTGAGCGCCTTGGGACGATTCAGCGTCAGCAGGCCGACTCGGCCCCGGGTTTCGACCAGTACAAACGACTCGCTCATGAATGTCTCCGGTAATAAGATATGAGCCATGAAAAAAATTGATGACGTACCGCCCATACTTTACCGCCTTGCGCCGCACGATCCCGCCGGCCACCGCTACCGGATAACCCTTACGATCGTATCGCCCTCGCCCGCGGGCCAGCGCCTGTCGCTGCCGGCATGGATTCCGGGCAGCTACCTGATTCGCGATTTCTCGCGGCAGATAGAGTCGCTGACCGCGTATTCGGGAACGCGGCGGGTGAATGTCGACAAAACAGACAACCACACGTGGCAGGCAGCGCCTTGCGAGGGGCCGCTGCGGATTGAATACACGGTGTATGCGTGGGATCTGTCGGTGCGCGGCGCGCATCTGGACGAGACGCACGGGTTCTTCAACGGTACGAGCGTGTTCCTGCGCGTGCAGGGCCAGGACCATGAACCCTGCCTGGTGGACCTGGCGCCGCCGCGAGGCATCGACGGCTGGAAGGTGTACACGAGCCTGCCGGAGGCCGCAGGCCACAAGGGCGCGGCGCGGCGGCACGGGTTCGGGTTGTATCTGGCGCCGGACTATGACGCGCTGATCGACCACCCTGTCGAAATGGGCACGCCGCAGGTGTCGCGATTTGTGGCGCACGGCGCGGAGCACGAGCTGGTGTTCACGGGGGTTGCGCCGAATCTGGATCTGGCGCGGATTACGGAAGACGTGAAGAAGATCTGCGAGACGCAGATTGCGTTTTTCGAACCGCGCACGAAGCGGGCGCCGTTCCTGGACAGCGCGGACCGCTATGTGTTCATGACGATGGTGACGGGCGACGGCTACGGGGGTCTGGAGCATCGCGCAAGCACGGCGCTGATGACGGCGCGCAAGGACCTGCCTGTGCTGGGCCAGCAAGGCCAGGGCGACGGCTACCGGGGATTCCTTGGGCTGGTGAGCCACGAGTATTTCCATACCTGGAACGTGAAGCGGATCAAGCCGGATGTGTTCGCGCCTTACGATCTTTCGCAGCCGGATCTGACGCGGTTGTTGTGGGTGTTTGAGGGCTTTACGTCTTACTACGACGATCTGCTGCTGTTGCGCTCGGGCGCGATCACGCGTGCAGATTATCTGCGTCTGCTGGGCAAGACGATCACGAGCGTGGCGCGCACGCCGGGGCGGCATAAGCAGTCGGTCGCCGAAAGCTCTTTCGATGCTTGGACGCGGTATTACAAGCAGGACGAGAATTCGCCGAACGCGTTGGTGAGCTATTACACGAAGGGCGCGTTGGTGGCGCTGGGGTTGGATCTGCTGATCCGGGACGAATCTTCTGGCGCGCGTTCGCTGGATGATGTGATGCGGTTGTTGTGGGATCGCTATGGGCGGGATTTCTATCGGGGCAAGCCGCAAGGGTTGCCGGAGGATGGATTGCCCGCGCTGATCGAGGAAGCGACGGGCGTGGATACGCGCCGGTTCATCGCTCGCCATGCTTACGGGACGGCGGATGTGCCGTTGGCTGACTTGCTTGAAACGCAGGGAGTGAAGCTGCAGTGGAAGGCGTCGGCCAATATTCCGTCATTGGACGTGCGGACGCGCAAGCAAGGTGAGTCACTGACGCTGGCGACCGTGCTTGAAGGCGGGGCTGGGCATAAGGGTGGGTTATCTGCCGGGGATGTGCTGGTGGCGATCGATGGGTTGCGGGTGGATGCGCCGGCGGGGTTGGAGCTGTTATTGGCGCAGTACCGGGCCGGGGATCGGGTGAATGTGCATGTGTTTCGGCGGGATGAACTGCGGGAGTTTCGGGTGCGGTTGAGTGGGCCTGAGGCTTCGGAGTGTGTGTTGGTTTGACGTCTGGGTCGGTGCTGTGGCTTCCCGAAGTTTGAGTTCTTAAGACGTCCGGCACGGTGGCGGCCCGGGGTGCGCGGGGCCACGATTGCGGTCCGGAGCCTTCGCTCCGGACTGCCCCGTCGTCATCTTCGTCCGCCTTCGGCTCCCTTCAGATTCCCTCGGGCTTATCGACGCCCCGCGCACCCCGGGCCGCCACCGCACCGGACTCTGGCAATTCAAGTCTTTAGGCCGCTGGGACGACCAGCGTGCTTGGCATTTTTGCGCCGTGATGTTCAAGCTAGAAGCATCTTGCGGTGCCCGTCTCCGATCGGCCGCGCGGGCGGCCTCCGGAGACTTACGCAGCGTCTTGCGGCGTAGCGATGACGCTTCGCGTGTGGCTGCTTCTGCTCTAGGTATCTGACACCCGGGTGAGATTCGCCTCATAACAAGTGCGTCTCTCGAGGGTGTCAGACACCAGCAGCGGCAGACGCTATCGGCAGGTTCAGGCAGCGACGGCAATAATCGTCAATTGAACTCCAGTGCCCGATGGGCGGCGCGTACGGGTCGGCAAGTTGTGGCTGAACGTCGACGCGCCGCCCATCACCGCCCCTCCCCCCGTGACGGCGGGCCATTAGCAAACCAATCTCCGCTAGCGCGAAGCGACCACCGCCACGACGCCCCACCGGCCCAATGCCGGGTTGCCGCCGTCCGGGCGGCAGCAACCCGGCGGCCCCGCAGATCCCCTTCCCTGACCACAGGTCTTACTGCGCCCCATACCAAAGACCCTCGTAGCACGGCGTCGTGGTCACCGGGGAGGCGAGCGCCGTCGATGCGCCCGAGGGAATCTGAAGGCAGTCGCCGAAGGCGACAACGAAGATGACGACGGGGCAGTCCGGAGCGAAGGCTCCGGACCGCAATCGTGGGCGATCGCCTCCCCGGTGACCGCGGCGTCGGGCGACCTACGAAGACTATCGCCACGAAGCCCGGTATCAGACACTTAACGTAGCCTTCCTCAGCCGAGACAACCCTTCAATTCACCTTAGCCCCAGACACCTCAACCGCCCTCTTCCAAGTCCCCAACTCCCGCTCGATATGCGCCCCAAACTCCCCAGGCGTAGACCCCACCACCTCATACCCATACCCCGCCAACTGCCCCTTCAACGCAGGCACTGCCACCGCCTCCGCAATTCCCTTGCTGACTGCATCAACCACGGCCCCCGGCGTGCCCGCCGGCGCCAATATTCCGTACCAGCCGTTGACGACGAAGTTGGGAACGGTTTCGGCGACGGTCGGGACGTCGGGCAGAAGCGGAGACCGGTGTTCGCCGGTGACGGCGATTGCTTTCAATTTGCCGGCCTGCACTTGCGGCAGCGAGGTCGAGATGCTGTCGAACATCAAGGACACTTCGCCGCCGAGCAGTGCAACGACCGCAGGACCGCTGCCTTTGTACGGCACGTGCATCATGTCGGCGCCGGTCTGGTGTTTGAACATCTCGGCGGCCAGGTGGCTGGTGTTGCCGTTGCCGGCGGACGCGAAGCTCAGCTTGCCGGGGTTGGCCTTGCCGTAGGCGATGAGTTCGCTGACGGTGTTGGCGGGCGTGGCGAGCGGGGCGGCGACGAGCATGGGTAGTGTGGCGACGAGGGAGACCGGCGCGAAGTCCTTGCGGGTGTCGTAGGGCAGCGAGGGATAAAGGCTGGGGTTGATGGTGTGGGCGGCCAGCACCATGAGGAGCGTGTAGCCGTCGGGCTTGGCGCGCGCGAGTTGGGCGGATGCGATGGCGCCGCCTGCGCCGGGCTTGTATTCGAGGACGACCGGCTGGCCCCACTTCTTCTGGAGTTCTGCGCCCAGCGGGCGCGCGAGCATGTCTGCGCTGCCGCCCGGCGGGTACGGGATCAGCAAGGTGATGGGCTTGTCCGGATAGGTTGGCGCGGCGTGCGCGACGGCGCTGGCGCCTAGACACAGCACGCTTGCCGACGCGGCTGCCAGGATTGAACGGATCATCGGTAGCTCCTTTGCCCGGCGCGGGGCGGACGTGGGTCATCATCAGGGCGGCAGGAACGGCTGCGCCTGCCAGTCGTTTGCGCACATCTCGGCGTGGCTGCGCAAGCCGGTCGCTTACGCACATCGCGACGCGCCCCGCGCAGAATCCCGCTTATGTGTGTCGCGGCGCGTCTGCGTCAGCGGGTCGATTGCGCGTATCGCGGCACGCCCGTGTCATCCACGACGATCGTTCGCGGCGATTGTGGAAAGTGCAACGGCGCGTCGGTGACTGACCGCAGGAAGTCTTCGGTCACGCCCGCCTTCATCGCGTGCACCTCCAAACCCACAGGCATGACGTCGATGACGGCAAGGTCCGTATAGATGCGCGACACCACGCCTTTGCCGGTGAGCGGATAGGTGCATTGCCGCAGGATCTTGGGCGTGCCGTCGCGGCCGCGGTGTTCCATGGTGACCAGGACCTGCTTGGCGCCAACGGCCAGGTCCATTGCGCCGCCGACGGCGGGGATGGCGTCCGGGGCGTCGGTTTTCCAGTTGGCCAGGTCACCGCGTTCGGACACCTGGAAGGCGCCCAGGACCGCGTAGTCCAGGTGGCCGCCGCGCATCATGGCGAAAGAGACAGTGTGTTCGGTGATGGACGCGCCTTGCAGCAGGGTGATGGGCTGGCGGCTGGCGTTGATGAGGTCGGGGTCGATGTCGTTGCCGGTGGCGGCAGGGCCCATGCCGAGAATGCCGTTTTCGCTGTGCAGCAGGATTTCGCGGCCGCGTGGCAGGTAGTCGCCGACGAGGGTCGGCATGCCGATCCCGAGGTTGACGATGGCGCCGTCGGGAATGTCGCTGGCCAGAAGCTGGGCGATCTGCTGGCGGGTCAGGCCGATGATGTCTTGCATGTCAGGCCTCCACGCGCACGACGGATTTCACGAAGATGCCCTGCGTCATGATCTGTTCGGGCACCAGCGCGCCCAGCGGCACGATCTCGTCGACCTGCGCGATGGCGTGTCCCGCGGCCATGCACATGACGGGATTGAAGTTGCGCGCGGCGTGCCGGTACATGAGGTTGCCCCAGCGGTCGCCCAGGTGCGCGCGGATGAGGGCGTAGTCGGCGCGCAGGGGCTGCTCGAGCACATAGCCGATGCCGTCGATGACTTCCTGGCGCCGTCCCTCGGCCAGTTCAGTGCCGTAGCCGGTGGGCGTGTAGAACGGACCGAGTCCAGCGCCGGCGGCGCGCAGCCGTTCTGCCAGGGTGCCTTGGGGCACGCATTCCAGTTCGACCTCGCCTGCGCGGTAGGCGCGCGCGAAAGCCTCGGAGTTGGGTGGGCGCGGGTGCGAACAGATGATCTTGCGGACCTGCTTGCGCACCAGCAGCGCGGCGATGCCGCGTTCGAAAGTGCCGGCGTTGTTGGAGATGATGGTGAGGTTGCGCCGGTCCAGTTCGGCCAGGCAGTGCAGCAGTTCGTAGGGCACGCCAGCTTCGCCGAAGCCGCCCACCAGCACGGATGCGCCATCGGGAATGACGGCCACGGCCTGCGCCATGGATTCCTGAATCTTGTCGATCACTTATTGCTCCTGCACGAGACCCGCGGCGTCCACGATGCTTTTCCAGCGGGCGCGTTCCTGGTCGATGAAAGCCGCGAACTCCGCGGGCGTGTTGCCGCCGGCCTGGCCACCCATGGCCTTGAAGCGCTCGCTGATCTCGGGGCTGCGCACCACGTCGCGCGTGGCGGCGTAGAGCTTGTCGATGGCGTCCTGCGGCGTGCCCGCGGGCGCGACCAGGCCGAACCACGCGGTGACCACCATGTCCTTGACGCCGGCCTCGGCCATGGTCGGCACGTCGGGCAATTCGGCGAGGCGCTTGTCGCTGGTGACGGCCAGCGCGCGCAGCTTGCCGGCCTGGATGTACGGCATGGAGCTGGGCAGGTTGTCGATCATGAAGGTGAACTGCTGGCCGAGCAGCGCGGCCACGGCGGGGCCGGCGCCCTTGTAGGCGACGTGCGTGCCAGGGATGCCGGCGCGCTGCTTGAACATTTCGGCGGACAGGTGCGGCGACTGGCCCGCGCCGGAGCTGCCGAAGGAGACCTTGGTGGGGTCCTGCCTGACCTGCGCCAGTAGATCCGCGACGCTGCGGGCGGGCGAGGCTTCGTTGACGACGAGGACGTTGGGCACCGAGATCACGAGCGTCACCGGCGCGAAGTCGGCGGGTTTGTAGGGCAGCGTCTTGTAGAGCGCGTAGTTGATGGCGTTGGGGCCGATGTTGCCCATCAGCAGCGTGTAGCCGTCGGGCTTGGCGCGCGCCAGCGCCTGCGCGCCGATGATGCCGGCGGCGCCGGCGCGGTTTTCCACGATGACCTGCTGGCCGAGCTTGGCGGACAGCTTGTCGGCGATGAGGCGTGCCGAGATGTCGGTGGTGCCGCCCGGCGCGGCCGGGATGATGAGGGTGATGGGCCGTTCAGGCCAGGCCGCCTGCGCCGGGTTCGCGATGGCGATGGCCATCGCGCCGGCCGCCAGCCAGCGATGCGCACACATCATGCTTGTCTCCCTGCGTGACCATTGATTGGTCAACTCGTGAGCACGAGTGTGGGCGCGGGGGTGGCAATTGCCTATTCCGGAATCCGGAGGTGTGGGTTCGCCTGGGCTGAAGTACGCATTCTGGCCGACGCGATTTCAATGCCGCGGGCGCCACGATGGCCTTGCCGGCCAACGCTGCGGCGGCCGGCCGGCGTGTTCAGTGGCGGCCGCCGGGCGTCGGGTATTACGCCCCCGCGCGCTCCCAGCGCCGCTGGATGGCCTTGGCCGCGACCACGCCGTCCGCCATCGACGTCACCACGCAGGGGTGCATGCGGTGCGCGACCTCGCCGATGGCGTAAATGTCGGGCACGCTGGTCTCGGCGGTGGCGAAGTCGGTGCGGATGTAGCCGCGCTCGTCGCGCGCGAGCCTCAGGTCGTCGGCAAACGCGGCCTGTGGTTCCCAGCCGTAGAAGACGAGGATCAGGTCGTACTGCCGGCCGTCCACGCTGCGGGTGGCCGGGTCGACCTTGTAGGGTCCGATGTGCACGCCTTCGGTACCGGCGCGCGTCACCCATTGCTGTTGGGCGCGCACACTGCGGGCGTAGAGATGGACATTGCGCGCGCCGCGGTTGCGCACGTAGACGTAGTTTTCGAAGGCGTTGTCGCCCCCGCCCAGCACCGCGACCGACAGGCCGGAATAGTCCTGCGCCACGATGGGTGAGCCGGGGCCGATCAGCACGCCCGGCCAGGACGCGCCCGGCGGGTGGTCGGGCAGTCCCTTGGCGCGCACGCCGGAGGCAATGACCAGAGTGCGGGCGCGGGCCAGGGTTTCCTGGCCGTCCGGACCGGCGAGCGTGGCCTCGATGCCGCCCTTGCAGGGCCGCACGCCGGTGACCCGGGTTTCCAGCCGTACCGGCACATCGGCGGCGCGCACGCTGGTGTCGATGTTGGCGGCCACCTGCTGGCCGGTCACGCCGGGCAACACGGCGATCCAGTCGTCGGCGAACGGGTTGTCATTGCCCAGCCCGCCCAGACGGGCGCTGGCCTCGACCAGCAACGGCGACAGGCCCAGGCGGGCCAGCCAGAGGGCGCAGGAGGCGCCGGCCGGGCCGCCGCCTACAATGACCGAATCGTGCATCTGTTGCATTTCACCCCTTATTGACTGCGCCGGCGCCTCGCGGGCGCCCGGACATGGCCGAATTGTAGCCAGCGCGTCCCCCCATCCGCCGCCGCCTTACAATTCGGGCTATTCCACCCAGGTTTTCATCATGCCCACTCGCCGCATCATTCTTTCCGGCCTTGCGCTCGACGCCCGCATCGGCATCCTCGAACACGAGCGCCGCGCCACCCAGCCCCTGCACGTCGATGCCGAATTCGACGTCGACATCCAGCGTTCGGTGGACGACCACGATATCCACAGCGTGCTGGACTACCGCCGGCTGCGCGAGGCCATCGTCGAGGAATGCACGCAGGCGCATGTGAACCTGATCGAAACCCTGTCCGAACAAGTGGCGGCGCGCCTCCTGGCGGACTTCCAGGAAATCCGCGCGCTGCGCTTGCGCATCAGCAAGCCCATGGCCTTCTCCGACTGTGCGGCGGTGGGCGTGGAAATCCAGATCAATCGCTGACATGAACGATATCGCTCCCCCCGGCGTGCAATTTCGCACGCCCGCCGACGAAAAGGCACGCCACGAAGGCAACAAGCTGACCAAGCGGCTGGCGCGCGAGACCACGCGCGCCTTGTCCGACTACAACATGATCGAGGAAGGCGACCGCGTGATGGTCTGCCTGTCCGGCGGCAAGGATTCCTATGCCATGCTGGACATCCTGCTGCAGCTCCAGAAGCGCGCGCCGTTCAAGTTTGAACTGATCGCGGTGAACCTGGACCAGAAGCAGCCGGGCTTTCCTGACCACATCCTGCCGCAGTACCTGAAGGAACTGGGCGTTCCCTTCCACATCGAGACGCAGGACACGTATTCGATCGTGACGCGCGTGCTGGAAGAGGGCAAGACGATGTGCTCGCTCTGTTCGCGGCTGCGTCGCGGCATTCTGTACCGCGTCGCATCGGAACTGGGCGCCACGAAGATCGCGCTGGGCCATCATCGCGACGACATCCTGGCCACGTTCTTCCTGAACCTGTTCTATGGCGGCAAGGCCAAGGGCATGCCGCCCAAGCTGGTGTCCGACGACGGCCGCCACACGGTGATCCGCCCGCTCGCGTACGTTGTCGAGTCCGACCTGATCGCCTACGCCGAACTCAAGCAGTTCCCGATCATTCCGTGCAATCTCTGCGGCTCGCAAGAGAACCTGAAGCGCAAGGAAGTGGGCCGCATGATCAAGGAGTGGGACAAGCAGCACCCGGGCCGGTCGTGGAACGTGTTCAATGCGCTGTCGCGTGTGGTGCCTTCGCATCTGATGGACCGCGACCTGTTCGATTTCGTCGGCTTGAAGCCCACGGGCGTGCCGGATGCCAACGGCGACACGGCGTTTGATACGGTCGATCCCACGGACGAGTCGGACGATGCGTGCGGCGATACGCCGCCGGCGTTGGAGCCGGGCGCGATCATCGAGAAGAAAGTGGTGTTCTCGCGCGGGTGATGCGCCGCGTGCAACGCGACCATCCCAAATGAAAATGGGGCTGCGATAGGCAGCCCCATTTTTTTGCTCGGGCGCAATCAGGCGTTCAACACCCGGATCGGCGAGCCCGCTGCCCACGCCTTTACGGCTTCCAGGCAGTTCTGGTAGAAGGCCTCGAAGTTTTCGCGGCTGACGTAACCCAGGTGCGGGGTCAGGATCACGTTGTCCAGGTCGCGCACGCTGTCGGTGGGCGACAGCGGCTCTTCGGGATACACATCCAGCCCCGCGCCGGCGATGCGGAACTTGATCAATGCGTCCATCAGCGCTTCCTGATCGACAAGTCCGGCGCGCGAGGTATTGACCAGATACGCGGTCGGTTTCATCGAGGCCAGCGCGGTGGCGTCGACCACGTTGCGGCTGCGATCGGACAGGATCAGGTGCAGGCTCACCACGTCGGACGTGGAAAAGAGTTCGTGCTTGTCCACGCGCGTGACGCCGGCGGCCTCGGCGCGCTCGTCGGTCAGGTTGGGGCTCCAGGCCACCACGTCCATGCCGAAGGCCAGACCCACCTTGGCCACCGCGGCGCCCAGCTTGCCCAGGCCCACCACGCCCAGGCGCTTGCCGGCCAGCGGCTCGGGCATGGCCGTCTGCCACATGCCGCGGCGCATGGCGGCGTCTTCGGCGGGCAGGTGCTTGAAGAGACCCAGGATGTGCGCCCAGGCCAGTTCCGCCGTGGCGGTGTTGGCGTCGGCACTGCCGGGCGCGCCGGACACGACGATGCCCTGCTCAGCGCAGGCCTGCATGTCGATGGCGTTGTTGCGCATGCCGGTCGTGACCAGGAGGCGCAGCTTGGGCAGCGCGCGGATGCGCTCGGCGGGAAATGGCGTGCGCTCGCGCATGGCGACGATCACGTCGAAGGGCTCGAGCGAGGCCTCGACCTGGTCGTCGGGAATGAAGTTGTTGAAGATCTGCACCTCGGCGTCACCGCCCAGCGAGGTCCAGTCCGCATAGCGCCGGGCTACGTCGTGGTAATCGTCGAGTATTGCGATTTTCAAGTCTTGTCTCCGGGAGGGATGGCGCTTGCCGCGCCCCCCCTTTCCCGGGCCGGCGCGACGCACGCCGGTCAGTTCAAACGGGCCTTGAGCTGGTCCAGCGGCAGCGCGCCGCTGATGCGCGAGCCGTCGGCAAAGAACAGCGTCGGCGTGCCGCGCACCATCAGTTGCTGGCCAAGCTCGAGCAGCTTGTCTTCAGGCACGTCGCAATTGGCGTTGGGCGGCGTCTTGCCGCGCAGCATCCAGTCGTCCCAGGTCTTGCCCTGGTCTTTGGCGCACCAGACATTGCGCACCTTGACCTTGGAGTCCGGCGACAGGATGGGGTAGAGGAAGGTGTAGACGGTCAGGTTGTCCACATCTTCAAGCGTCTTGCGCAACTGCTTGCAATAGCCGCAGTTGGGATCTTCGAAGATCGCGACCTTGCGCGAGCCGTCGCCCTTGACCTGCTTGATCGCCAGGTCCAGCGGCAGCTGGTCGAACGTGACGGCGCTGAGCTTTTCCTGGGATTCGCGGGTGACGTCGCGGCGCGTCGCGGCGTCGATCAGCGGTCCTTCCATGACCCACGTCACGCCTTCGTCGGTGTAGATCAGGTCCATGCCGAGCTGCACTTCAAACAGGCCATAAGGCGTGCGGCGCACGGTCGTGACGTTCATGCCGGAGAAGCGTTGCTGAAAGCGTTCCTTGACGGCGGCCGACTGCGGATCGAGTTCGGTGGTGGAGACGCTTTTTTCGCCCTTGGCCGCCTGACCCACGGACTGCGTGGAGACGGATTTTGCGCCCTGCGCATGTGCCGTGGCGGACAAGCCGATACCCGCGGCGAGGAAACAGGCCGCCAGCGTGGCGGGAATGCGGAATTTCATCGGTACTCCTGGTCTTGTCAGTCGTGTGCTCAGCCGGAAAGCGTAACCGATCCGGGTCGGGCGGCCGCGGCAGGCGGCGGGTGGGCGGATTCGTATCAGACGGGCGCCGGCCGCCGCAGGTTCCGCCCGGCGCCGGCGTCGGGCCGAATCGGGCCAGGTTTGGCCGAATCGGACCGAATCGGGGCCGGGTTTGGCCGAGTTGGCCCGGGTTGGGCCGGGTCAGCCCTAATTGGCCGACGCCCCCGCGATCAGCCGGCGCTTGATCAGGGGCGCGCCCTCGACCCAGTGCATGCCGGCGTTGCGCAGCCAGACGAGCGGCGTCGCCTTCGATCCGAACAGCTTGTGCAGCCCGTCGGTCGCCAGCCGCATGGCCAGGACCGGTTCGGCGCGCGCCCGCTGGTAGCGGTGCAGCACGCGCAGGTCGCCGGCCTGCCGGTAGGGTTCGCGCTCGGCGACGATGCGGGCCAGCGCCTCGACGTCGCCCAGCCCCAGGTTCAGGCCCTGCCCCGCCAGCGGGTGCAGGCGGTGCGCGGCGTCTCCGGCCAGCGCGATGCCGGGCGCCACCATCTGGGCGCGCTCCAGCGTCAGCGGAAAACCGTGCAGCTTGCTGCGGACCTTCAGGCGGCCCAGCCGCCCTTCGGCAGCCTCGGCCAGCAGCGCTTCCAGGCGGGCGGTTTGCGCTTCCTGCGGCAGGTCCAGCAGTTGCTGGGCCAGCTCGCTGCGCATGGACCACACCATCGAAACCTGGGGGCCGTCCGCGGTATCGGGCAGCGGCAGCAACGCCAGCACGCCGTCGTCGCGAAACCATTGGATCGCCGTGCCCTGGTGCGGCAGTTCCGCGTCCAGATGCACGACGAGTCCGGTGTCGTTGTAGGACTGGGCTTCGTGCTTCAGCCCGGCCGCCTCGCGCAGCGGCGAGGCCGCGCCATCGGCGCCGACGAAGAGTTCGGCCTGGATGCGGGCGCCGCCTTCGGTGTCGATCGCGCCGTTCTGGTAGCCGGTGCAGCGGTCTTCCAGCCACGCGATGCCGAACATGCGCACGGCCTGGATCAGGACGCGCTCGATCTCGCCGGATTCGACGATCCAGGCCAGTTGCGGCAGCGCGGCCTGCCAGGCATTGAGGTTGACCTGGCCGTCCGCGTCGCCGTGGATTTCCATGGCCTGCACCGGCATCAGCCGCGACGCGGGCATGGCGTCCCACACGCCGATGTCGGCCAGGAAGCGCTGGCTGGCCGGCGAAATGGCGTAGACGCGGGGATGATAGCGGTTGGGATCGGCGGGCGGCACGGCGGCGCGCGGCGCCAGGACGGCCACGCGCTGGCCGCGGCGGGCCAGCGCAAGGGCGGTGGACAGGCCGACGATGCCGGCCCCGCAAACTACGATCTGATGGCTCATCGTGCGGAAGGCTCCCCGGCCTGTTTGGGCCACAGCAGCCACATCTGGCCGCGTTGCTTCATGCGGCCGGCCTGCTGACCGGCTTCTTCGCCGTAACCCCAGTAGAAGTCGGCGCGGGCCGCGCCCCGGATGGCGGTGCCGGTGTCCTGGGCGAACACCAGGCGCTGCAAGGGCCGGTCCGACGCGGGATAGGTGGTGGACAGGAACAGCGGCGTGCCGAGCGGCACGAAGGTCGCATCCACCGCCACCGAGCGCCGCGGCGCCAGCGGGATGGCATAAGCGCCCTTGGGGCCTTGTTCAGGATCCACGACCGCCTCTTCGCGGAAGAAAACCACGGCCGGATTGGCGTTGAGCATTTCCTGGACACGCTTGGGATTGCGCTGCGCCCAGGCCCGGATGTTCTGCATGGACGCCTGGTCGGCGGTGAGTTCGCCGCGGTCGATCAGCCAGCGGCCGATGGACACGTAGGGCTGGCCGTTGTGGTCGGCGTAGGCGACGCGGATGGTCTTGCCGGCGTCGGGTCCGTCGGTCAGCTGTACGCGCCCGGACCCCTGGACCTGCAGGAAGAAGTTGTCCACGGGGTCGTCCACCCAGACCACCACGGGCGGGCGTCGGCCGGACGACGATTCGATGGCGGCGCGCGTGTCGTACGGCACGACGCGCTTGCCGTCGAGCTTGCCGCGCACGCGCTTGCCGGCCAGGTCGGGGTAGATGGAACCCAGGTCAATCGTCAGCAGGTCGGCGGGCACCGCGTACAGCGGCCATTGGTAGACACCGCCCTGGCGGCGCGAGCCGCGCACCAGGGGTTCGTAGTAGCCCGTCACCGTATTGGTGGCCGGCTTGCCGTCGGCCGCATTCAGGCGCCACGGTTGCAGGTAGGTCTGCAGGAAGCGGCGCACGCCTTCGGCGTCGCCAGCGGCGGGCGCGCGGGCCGGGTCGATGGCCGCGGCGCAGACCGGCTGCCAGGCGCGCGGCGTGGCGCGCGCGGGCGCGGCCAGGTTGCCGCTGGTGGGCCGCATCAGCCCTTTGCAATTGCGCAGGAACAGGGGCCAGAACTGCGACAGGTCGTCGGCGCTCCAGCCGGGCAGCTCAGACCAGTTGGCCGGCTTCAACTTGCCGGCCAGCGCGCGCGGCGGGGTGTCGGGCAACGAACCCAGCGGCGGCACGACGAGCGGGCCGTCGGCCGCGGGCGTGCGAGCACCGGGCGTAGCCGGCAGGCCGGATCCGGAATCAGGGGGAATATCGGAGGGGGTGGAACATGCCGCCAGCAGGATCGACAGCACGGACAGGCTAAGAATGCGCTTCATGTGCAGAGGGAAAAACGTGCAACGGAAGGCCGGACCATACTCAGTGCAAGGTGCGCGGCATGGCCAGGACGAATTCGGAGATCGGCACCTCGAACGGAATGCCGTTCTCGCCGACGCAGTGATAGATGCCGCGCATCGTGCCCACCGGCGTGGGCAGGGGACAGCCGCTGGTGTATTCGAAGGTCTCGCCCGGGGCCAGGAGGGGCTGCTGCCCCACGATGCCCAGGCCGCGCACTTCCTGCACGCGCTGGTTGCCGTCGGTGATGATCCAGTGGCGGCTGATCACCTGCGCGGGATGTTCGCCGGTATTGGTGATGCGGACGGTGTAGGCGAACACGAATTGCTGTTCGCCGGGGTCGGACTGTTCGGGCACGAAGCGCGGAGAGACAGAGACGCTCAGGTCGTAAGGTTTCACAGTCCTTCCCTGTGTGGCTGCACGCGGGCGGCGGAACATGGGCGCCCACGCTTGAAAGACGGAATTTCAGGCGCGCCAGCCGGGGCATACCCGCTGCGGCGCCTCAAACTGCAATAATGGCACATTATGCCCTCCCCGACCCCGAACATCATGTCCAAGCAAACGGCCTCCACCCGCATTACTCCCAGCATCCTGTCGGCTGACTTCGCCCGGCTGGGCGAGGAAGTCCGCAACGTCGTCGCCGCGGGCGCCGACTGGATCCACGTGGACGTGATGGACAACCACTATGTCCCCAACCTGACGATCGGCCCGATGGTCTGTGCCGCGATCCGCCCCCACGTCGAGGTGCCGATCGACGTGCACCTGATGGTCGAGCCCGTGGACGCGCTGGTGCCGCAGTTCGCCAAGGCCGGCGCCGACTACATCAGCTTCCACCCCGACGCCAGCGCCCACGTGGACCGCACGCTGTCCCTGATCCGCGAAAGCGGCTGCAAGGCCGGTCTGGTCTTCAATCCCGCCACGCCGCTGTCCTACATGGACTACGTGATGGACAAGATCGACCTGGTGCTCATCATGTCGGTGAACCCGGGCTTTGGCGGCCAGAGCTTCATTCCGGCGGCGCTGACCAAGCTGCGCGAGGCCCGCGCCCGCATCGACGCGTGGATGCAGGCCGGCGGCCAGGAGATCGTTCTGCAGGTGGACGGCGGCGTCAAGATCGACAACATCGCCGAGATCCGCGCCGCGGGCGCGGACACGTTCGTGGCCGGCTCGGCCATCTTCGGCAAGCCGGATTACGCCGGCATCATCAAGGCCATGCGCGACCAGATCGCCATCGGCGAAACCACCGCTGTCTAAGGAACCCGACATGACCGCTTTTCGCGCCGCGCTGCTGGACCTGGACGGTACCCTGCTCGACTCCATTCCCGATCTGGCCTTTGCCGCCAACGCCATGCGTGTTGAACTTGGCATGATCGCGCTGCGCGAGGACGTGGTCGCCACGTTCGTCGGCAAGGGCGTGGACAACCTGGTGCGGCGCAGCCTGGCCGGTTCGCTCGATGCCGCCGACCCGGCCCCCGACGAATTCCAGCGCGCCCGCGAGGCTTTCTACCGCCACTACCACCTGGTCAACGGCGAGCGCGCGCAGGTCTACCCGGGCGTGATCGAAGGCCTGAAACTCATGCGCGACCAGGGCCTGAAGCTGGCCGTGGTCACCAACAAGCCCACGGAATTCACCTTGCCGCTCTTGCAGCGCACGGGGCTGGCGGGCTTTTTCGAGGCCGTGGTGTGCGGCGACACCTGCGAGCGCCGCAAGCCCGATCCCGACCAGATCCACCATGCGTGCGACCTGATGGGCGTGGGCGTGAACGAGGCCGTGACGATCGGCGATTCCATCAATGACGCGCAGGCGGGCCGCAGCGCCGGCACGCAGGTCCTAGTGGTGCCATATGGCTACAACGAAGGACGTGACGTGCGCGAGCTGGATGTCGATGGTATAGTTGACACGCTTGTTGACGCCGCCCAGTGGGTCGCG
Organism: Achromobacter animicus; assembly: GCF_040775605.1. NCBI lineage: Bacteria > Pseudomonadati > Pseudomonadota > Betaproteobacteria > Burkholderiales > Alcaligenaceae > Achromobacter > Achromobacter animicus. Next base: position 435,692 of record NZ_JAYGJK010000001.1, on the reverse strand, counting down.
CTCTGGAATCAAAACCAGAACGCAGCAAAAGTCCCCGCTTGAAGCACGTCGCAACCCAGGCAAGAATTCACTACCGCGCATCACTTCCGCGTACTTCATTACCGAACCGCTAAATGAACGTTTCCATCCAGAACCAAATGCTCGGCGCCTCGTGGCGTTGGTGGCGTTTGTCTTCCGGGTGGCGATGATTCCCCTTCCCGGCCCTAGACGCGACCTTGCCGCCTAGCGCCGACACTGTGTAAACAGCGCCCAACCCGGAACCAGTCAACTGGACCGGGTTTTTTGTTGCGTGCCCGGTCCGAAAGCAGACACCGCTTACGAGACCCGACATGACCGAAATCGAATTCAAGGCCCTAGCGGCACAAGGCTACAACCGCATTCCGCTGGTGGCCGAGACCTACGCCGACCTGGACACCCCGCTTGGCATCTACCTGAAACTGGCGCACTCCGGTCCCCTGGCCGGCCGCATGACCTGCCTGATGGAATCCGTGGTGGGCGGCGAGCGCTTCGGCCGCTATTCGTTCATCGGCCTGCCGGCGCGCACCGTGATCCGCGCCAGCGGCACGCGCACCGAAGTGCTGCACGACGGCAAGGTCGCCGAGACGCACGACGGCGATCCGCTGGCCTTCATCGAGCAATACCAGAGCCGCTTCAAGGTCGCGCTGCGCCCGGGCATGCCGCGCTTCTGCGGCGGTCTGGCCGGTTACTTCGGCTACGACACCGTGCGCCACATCGAGCCGTGCCTGGGTCCCGCGGTCAAGCCGTTCCCGGCCGGCATGGAAGGCGGCACGCCCGACCTGATGCTGATGCACGTGGACGAACTGGTCATCGTCGACAACCTGGCCGGCCGTATCTACCTGATGGTCTATGCCGACCCCAGCCAGCCCGAGGCCTACAGCCGCGCGCAGCAGCGCCTGACCGACCTGCGCGCGCGTCTGCGCCGCCCCGTGGAGATTCCGTACAGCCACGCCAGCATGCAGACCGAGGAACGGCGCGATTTCAAGAAAGAGGACTACCTGGCGGCCGTGTTGCGCGCCAAGGAACATATCGCCGCCGGCGACCTGATGCAGGTGCAGATCGGCCAGGTCATCGCCAAGCCCTTCCGCGATTCGCCGCTGTCCCTTTACCGCGCCCTGCGGTCGCTCAATCCCTCCCCCTACATGTACTTCTGGAACTTCGGTGATTTCCAGGTGGTGGGCGCATCGCCCGAGATCCTGGTGCGCCAGGAACGCACCGTGGAAAACGGCGAGCCGAAGTCGCAGATCACGATCCGTCCGCTGGCCGGCACCCGCAAGCGTGGCGGCACGCCTGAGGAAGACGCGGCGCTGGCGGCCGAACTGAAGGCCGATCCCAAGGAGATCGCCGAACACGTCATGCTGATCGACCTGGCGCGCAACGACGTGGGCCGCGTCGCGCAGGTGGGCTCGGTGAAGGTAAGCGACACCATGGTGATCGAGCGCTACTCGCATGTGATGCACCTGGTGTCCAACGTGACCGGCACCCTGAATCCCGGCATGAGCAGCATGGATGTGCTGCGCGCCTCGTTCCCGGCCGGTACGCTGACCGGCGCGCCAAAGGTCGAGGCCATGAAGATCATCGACGAACTGGAACCCGTGCGCCGCGGCATCTACGGCGGCGCGGCCGGCTACCTGAGCTACGGCGGCGAGATGGACGTGGCCATTGCCATCCGCACCGGCGTCATCAAGGACGGCACGCTGTACGTGCAGGCGGCCGCCGGCATCGTGGCCGATTCGAACCCCGAAGCCGAATGGGCCGAGACCGAAGCCAAGGCGCGCGCCGTGCTGCGCGCGGCCGAGCAGGTGCAGCACGGCCTGGACGAACCCATCTGAGGCCCCGGCCACACCGAATTACCGTCCGGGCCGCAGAACGGCCCAGAGGAGAAAAAAATGCTGTTGATGATCGACAACTACGATTCCTTTACCTACAACCTGGTGCAGTACTTTGGCGAACTGGGCGTGGACGTGCGCGTGGCGCGCAACGACCAGATCACGCTTGAAGAAGTGGCTGCGCTCAATCCCGACCAGATCTGCGTGTCGCCCGGCCCGTGCTCGCCGGCCGAGGCCGGCATCTCGGTGCCGCTGATCCAGGCGTACGCCGGCAAGAAGCCCATCCTGGGCGTGTGCCTGGGCCACCAGGCCATCGGCGCGGCCTTCGGCGGCGACATCGTGCGCGCGCAGCAGATCATGCACGGCAAGACGATCCAGCTGTCGCACACGGGCACTGACATCTTTGAAGGCCTGCCGACGCCGTACACTGTCATCCGCTACAACTCGCTGACCATCGATCCGGCCACCCTGCCGGACTGCCTGGCGGTCACCGCGACGGCGCCGGATGGCGACATCATGGGTGTGCGGCACAAGACCCTGCCGCTATACGGGGTACAGTTCCACCCCGAATCCGTACTGAGTGAGCACGGCCACGCCCTGCTGCGCAATTTCCTGAACCTCGCCTGAAAGGACGCACCGTGACGATTTCCCCCTCCGAAGCGCTGACGCGCTGCATCGAACACCGCGAAATTTTCCACGACGAAATGCTGCACCTGATGCGCATGCTGATGCGCGGCGAGATGTCGCCGCAGATCGCCAGCGCGCTGTTGATGGGCCTGCGCGTCAAAAAGGAAACCGTGGGCGAGATCACCGCCGCGGCGCAGGTCATGCGCGAGTTCGCCACGCCCGTGGTCACGCCCAATCCGAACGACCTGCTGGACATGTGCGGCACGGGCGGCGACGGCAGCCACACGTTCAACATTTCCACAACTGCGATGTTCGTCGCAGCCGCGGCCGGCGTGCCGATCGCCAAGCACGGCAACCGCAGCGCCTCGTCGTCCAGCGGCAGCGCCGACGTGCTGGAGGCGCTGGGCGCCAACCTGGTGCTGACGCCCGAGCAGGTGGCCGAATGCATCCAGGAGACCGGCATCGGTTTCATGTTTGCGCCCGCCCACCACGGCGCGATGAAGAACGTGGCCGCCGTCCGCAAGGAACTGGCCGTGCGCACGATCTTCAACATCCTGGGTCCCCTGACCAACCCGGCCGGCGCCGCCAACCAGTTGATGGGCGTCTTCCACCCCGACCTCGTCGGCATCCAGGTTCGCGTGCTGGAACGCCTGGGCTCGCGCCACGTGCTGGTCGTGCACGGCAAGGACGGCATGGATGAGGCCTCGCTGGGCGGGGCCACGATGGTCGGCGAACTGAAGGACGGCGTGGTCCGCGAGTACGAGATTCATCCCGAGGACTACGGGCTATCCATGATGTCCAACCGAAGCATCAAGGTGTCCAATCGCGAGCAGTCGCGCGAGCTTGTCATAGAGGCGCTGGAGAATGTCGAAGGCGCGGCCAGAGACATCGTCGCCCTGAACGCCGGGCTCGCCATCTATGCCGGCAACAAAGCCGATTCCATTCCCGAAGCCTTAGCGCTAGCATTTGAACTAATTTCCACCGGCGCGGCGCGAGCCAAGCTGGAAGAATTCTGCGCATACACCCGGACATTCCAGAAATGAACGATATTCTCGCGAAGATCCTCGCCGTCAAGGCCGAGGAAGTCGCCGCCGCCCGCCAGATGCGCAGCGAAGCCGAAGTCCTGCGCGAAGCGCAGGCGCGCCAGGACGTGCGCGGCTTCGCTCAAGCCATCGAAGACAAGATCTCGCAAGGCAAGGCCGGCGTCATCGCCGAAATCAAGAAAGCCTCGCCCTCCAAGGGCGTCATCCGCGAGGGCTTTGCGCCCGCCGAAATCGCGGCCACCTACGCCGTGCACGGCGCGGCCTGCCTGTCCGTGCTGACCGACGTGCAGTTCTTCCAGGGTTCGCACGACCACCTGCGCCAGGCGCGGGCCGCGTGCGCGCTGCCGGTGCTGCGCAAGGACTTCGTGATCGATCCCTACCAGATCGTCGCCGCGCGCGCGATGGGCGCCGACTGCGTGCTGCTGATCGTGGCCGCGCTTACGCCCGCGCAACTGCGCGACTACGAAACGCTGGCGATCGAGCTGGGCATGGACGTGCTCGTCGAAGTGCACGACGCCCAGGAGCTGGAAGTCGCGCTCACGCTCAAGACGCCGCTGCTGGGCATCAACAACCGCAACCTGCGCACGTTCGAGACCAGCTTGCAGACCACGCTGGACCTGCTGCCGCGCATTCCCGCAGGCAAACGCGTCGTGACCGAAAGCGGCATCCTCAAGCCGGAAGACGTGAAGCTGATGCGCGAGAACAAGGTCGACGCGTTCCTGGTGGGCGAAGCTTTCATGCGCGCGAAGGATCCTGGCGCGGAACTGGCGCGTCTGATCGGGTGAACCCGCGGCGGCGGGCGGCGTTGCCGTCTTGCCGTGCCGGACGGCGCATGCGTCATGCGGCGCATCGCCAGACGAAGGATCGGCCAATCGGCTGATCCCTCGCTCGTTTCTACATCCAACAGCTATTTCGGCCGAGCCAATCCCCATGCAGCGCCGCGCCGGTACACCGTGCTGCGGTGCACGCCCAACGCGCGCGCCGCGCGGCTGACGCTGCCGCCGTGCTCGGCCAAGGCGGCCCGGATGGCGGCGTCCGTCATGGCGTGCAGATCGCCGGAGCCGCCGGCCGGCGCGAGCGTCGTTGTTGCGGTGCGCGAGGCATCGACGCCCGGCGTCGCGATGCCCGGCGTGTCGACGCCCGACGTATCGACGCCCGACGTAGTAGCGCCCGACGTGTCGACGCCCGACGCGATGGCTTCGATCTTCGCGGCGCTCGCTGCGCCGCGCAATTCCGCCGGCAGCATGTCCGCATCCACCCTGCCCGCTGGTCCCGCCAGCACATGCAACGTGCGCAGCACCGACGCCAGTTGCCGGTAATTGCCGGGCCAGGAATATGCCGCAAGCACGGCTTCAATAGCGGGCGGCAGCGCGGGACCCGCGCCTTGCGCCGCCCATAGCTCGCGCAGCAATTCCAGGCGGTCCGCCCGCGCGCGCAGAGGCTCGAGCGTGACGGTGTATTCAGCAATCCGGAAGTACAGATCAGGACGCACCGGTGCGTCCGGGCCTTCGTGCGCCAGCGGCCGATGCGTGGCGCATACCAGGGTGAAGTCCACCGGCACGGGCCGCGCGGCGCCCAATGGCGAGACCTCGCGCGTCTGCAGCACACGCAGCAGGCGGGATTGCAGCAGCAGCGGCATGTCGCCGATCTCGTCCAGGAACAGCACGCCGCCATGCGCCTGTCGCAACAGGCCCTTGCTGCCCTGGCGGCGCGCGCCGGTGAAGGCGCCGTCTTCGTAGCCGAACAGTTCCGATTCGATCAGGCTTTCGGGCAAGGCGGCGCAGTTCACCGCCACGAAGGGGCCGGCCGCGCGCTGCCCACGCGCATGGATCTGACGCGCAAACACTTCCTTGCCCACGCCCGTTTCGCCCTGCAGCAGGATCGACACGCCGGCGTCCGCCAGATGCACGGCGCGCGCCAGCGCGCCTAGCGTCCCGGCATCGAAGCTGGGGGCTGGCGTCCTGGCCAGCGCGCCCGGCGCGCGCGACGCGGGCGCGGCGGGCGGTTGCGGTGCGCGCGAGCGCGGCATGCGCAGCCGCGCGTGATAGACCGCGCCTGTGCGTGTGTGCACCCTGCCCGTCGCGTCCGGGCATCGTTCGATGTCGCCGTCGAATACGTCCGCGTAGCGGTACACGCCCAGCGCCGTCGCCGCCAGCGCCAGCGCCTGCAGCGCGCGCCGGTTGGCGCCGATCAGCAGGTCGCCCTGGAAGGCCAGCAGCGCTTCGCCGGGCTGGCCGAGCCCGGCGGGGTCGGCATGCAGGCGCAGCACCGTGCAGGGTTCATAGGCGCTTTCGAACAACTGGTGTTCGATGCGGTCCACTGCCCCGCGCACCAGTGCCAGCACATCGGGGCGCACGTCGCGGGCCTGGCTGGAGAGATCAAGCACGCCGAGCGTGCGTCCTTCGCTGTCGGTGATGGGAACGGCCGCGCAGGTCAGGATGCGGTTGGGTTCGAAATAGTGTTCGGCGCCGTGCACGGCGATGGGCCGGCCTTCGACCAGCGCGGTGCCGATGGCGTTGGTGCCGGCGGCGGCTTCGTCCCACGGCGCGCCCGGCATCAGGGCCACGCGCGAGGCGCGATGCGCAAAACCCGTGTCGCCGTCCGAGTCCAGCACGAGGCCCTGTGCGTCCGACAGGATGACGAGGTTGCTGCTGCCGCCGGCCTGGCGGCGTAGATAGGCGATGGCGGGTTCGGACATGCGGCGCAGCGCTTCGTTGCGCTGCTGGGCTTCGCGCAGTTCGCCCTGCGTCATGAGATCGGCGCGGCGCACGCCACGCATGTCGAAGCCCAGGTCGGCGCAGCGGCGCCAGGAACGCAGGATGGGTTCGGCAACCATGCCGCCCGGCACCGCGCCCTGCTGGTTAAAGAGCAGGCGCGCCTGCGTCAGCGTCTGCCTACCGGAGTGAGAGGCCATGTATGTCTCCTGGGACCGGCGTTCTGCGACGCCTGTGCTGCGACACCCGTTGCGCGACACCTGTTGCGCGACATCGTCGCGGATTGCGACATGGAACAAGCGAAAAACTACTTTCGCACGCGTGCGGCGGGCTGTCCAGCCGGGATGCCCCGACTGGCATGCGTTTTGCTTGATACCGGACAGGCAGCCCACTGCCACCATCCCAACAATACGGAGACAAGCATGGATATCGCGACCCGCGTTACCCCGGAGACCTACGGCACCCGCCTGGACCTCAGGACGCAGTACGACAATTTCATCGACGGCAAGTGGCAGTCGCCCGCGGATGGCGAATACTTCGACAACGTCACGCCGGTCACGGGCCAGACCCTGAGCCGCAACGCGCGCTCGAAGGAGCGCGACATCGAATTGGCGCTGGATGCCGCGCATCGCGCCGCGCCGAAATGGGGTTCGACCCCGGCCGCCGAACGCGCCCGCATGCTGATGAAGATCGCGGACGTGATGGAAGCCAACCTGGAACGCCTGGCCACGGCGGAAACCTGGGACAACGGCAAGCCCATCCGCGAGGCCCGCGCCGCCGACATTCCGCTGGCCATCGACCACTTCCGCTATTTCGCGTCGTGCATCCGCAGCCAGGAAGGCGGGCTGTCCGAGATCGATCACGACACGGTGGCCTACCACTTCAATGAACCGCTGGGCGTGGTCGGCCAGATCATCCCGTGGAACTTCCCCATTCTGATGGCTGCGTGGAAGCTCGCGCCCGCGCTGGCCGCCGGCAATTGCGTGGTGCTGAAACCGGCCGAACAGACACCGCTGGGCATTCTGCTGCTGATGGAACTGATCGGCGACATCCTGCCGCCGGGCGTCGTCAACGTGGTGACCGGCTTCGGGCTGGAAGCCGGCAAGCCGCTGGCATCGAGCAAGCGCATCGCCAAGATCGCGTTCACCGGTGAAACCACCACCGGGCGGCTGATCATGCAGTACGCGTCGCAGAACATCATCCCGGTCACGCTGGAACTGGGCGGCAAGTCGCCCAACATCTTCTTTGCGGATGTGGCCGCGCAGGACGACGATTTCCTGGACAAGGCCGTCGAGGGCTTCGTCATGTTCGCGCTGAACCAGGGCGAGGTGTGCACGTGCCCCAGCCGCGCACTGATCCAGGAATCGCTCTACGACAAGTTCATGGAACGCGCCCTGAAACGCGTGGCCGAGATCAAGCAGGGCAACCCGCTGGACGCCGACACCATGCTGGGCGCGCAGGCTTCCACCGAGCAGCTGGAAAAGATCCTGTCCTACCTGGATATCGGCAAGCAGGAAGGCGCCGACGTGCTGGCGGGCGGCTCGCGCGCGCAGATGCAGGGCGGGCTGGAAGGCGGCTACTACGTGCAGCCCACCGTGTTCAAGGGCCACAACAAGATGCGCGTGTTCCAGGAAGAAATCTTCGGGCCGGTCGTGGCGGTCACCACGTTCAAGGATGCGGATGATGCGCTGGCGCTGGCCAACGACACGCTGTACGGCCTGGGCGCCGGCGTGTGGTCGCGCGACGCCAACACGTGCTACCGGATGGGCCGCGCGATCAAGGCGGGTCGCGTGTGGACCAACTGCTATCACGCCTATCCCGCGCACGCGGCATTCGGCGGCTACAAGCAATCGGGCATCGGACGCGAGAACCACAAGATGATGCTCAACCATTACCAGCAGACGAAGAACCTGCTGGTGAGCTATTCGCCGAAGAAGCTGGGGTTCTTCTGATCCGGCAGGCTTGATCCCTTCACCCCAAGCCGCTTGCGCGGCCAACCTGCGCGCCGGGTCCGCCCGGCGCGCTTGCAGAGGAATCCCGCCATGCCAGAGCACACGCCACGCGTGGTTGCGACCGACGAGGCGCGCCAGCTGATCGACACCCTGCGCACCAAGCACGGGCCGCTGATGTTTCACCAGTCCGGGGGCTGCTGCGACGGCAGCTCGCCCATGTGTTATCCCCAGGGCGAGTTCATGGTGGGCGGCTCGGATGTGCTGTTGGGCGATCTGGAAGGCTGCCCGTTCTGGATCGGTGAAGACCAGTTCGCTTACTGGGAACACACCCAGCTCGTCATCGACGCCGTGCCTGGACGCGGTGGCGCGTTTTCACTGGACAGCGCGGAGGGCAAGCGGTTTCTGCTGCGGTCGCGGCTGTACTCGGATGACGAGTGGGCGAACGTCGGGCCGGTGACGAAGGGATAACGCGCCTTACCCGCGCTTGCCGTGGCCGCCGCCCTTGGACAAGGTCTCGTCCTGAAGGCCGGCGCGTTCGGCCTGTTTCCACTGGAAGGACACCCGCCGGATGCGGGCGGCGCGGAATTGCGTGAACGAACGGCCGCCCGGCATGGGCGCACCGCGATAGGCGCTGCTTGCGTTTTTCATTGCTGATGATGCGTTGACGAGAAATCTTGCGAAGGATGATTGGGCGGAGCGGCTGACGACGTACAGCCGTTGCCGTGCGGCCGGCCAGGTGCGGCCGGCTAGGTGCGCCCGGCTAGTTGCGGCCGGCGAGGTGCGGCGGCGGGCCAGGCGCGGCTATCTACACGCCCGCATGCGGAGACCAGGCGCTGGCCGGCGCTTTGCGGCGCGTCCACGCCAGTGCGTCTTCCAATCGGTCGTTGCCCCAGAACATTTCCCCCTCCACGAAAAGCGTCGGTGCGCCGAAGATGCCCAGGTCGCGCGCACGGTCGACCTGCTTGCGCAGCGCCTCCTTGGCGCTTTCCGTCTTGGCCCGGGCGATGAGCGCATCGGCATCCAGCGACAGGCCAATGAGCAGATCGCGCACGACGTCTTCGGACTGAATGTCCAGGTCGTGCTGGAAATTCGCGCGGAACACCGCGACGCAGAAATCGCGTCCCCAGGGTTCATCCTGGCCCAGCAGCGCGATGCGCGCCGGCAGCACGCTCATGCGCGGAAAGAGGCGCGGGCGGTTGTAGACCACGCCGTACTTCTCGGCCAGGCGGGCGATGTCGCGCATCATGTACGCACCCTTGCCGGGAAACAGCCGGAACGGCGTGTCGTTCCAGCCCTGCGCCTGGAAGATCGGCCCCAACAGAAACGGCCGCAAATCCACATTGACCTCGGCCTCGCGCGCAAGACGGTCGATGCGCTCGATCGCCAGATAGCTGTACGGGCTGGCGAAGTCGAACCACATTTCGATGCGGGGCGTATCGGGCAAGGACGCAGTCATGGCTGAAACTCCGGTTGGCCTGCACAGCGGGGCGTGGCCCTGGCGCGCTGCGCCTGACCGCCCTGCAAAAGTAACGCGACCTGCGCATCCGGCAGGCCGCTGAGGACGACGTCGCGATCGCTGTGCACGGTCAGGGATTCGCCCGCTTGCAGCACGCTGTCATCGAAGCGGCGGTACTCGGAGACCCACACGGCGCCAGCGTGACACTCGATGCGGACGCCCGAAGCGCGCTTGAGCAGCATAGTCGAGCCGCCGCCCAAACGGAATGACATGCCTGCGGTGCAACATAACTGGAACATGGCGCCCCTCCCGGCCGCAGCAGCGGCGATCACGGCGGATGACCACGACCTGGTCCCGGTCACCCAACGTCTGAGTCATATTGGACGCCCGCGGCGTACTATTGCTCAAGCGACTTTTCCGCTCGACACGCATGAGTTTCACGAATGCCATATCCGCTAGCGAAACTACCTCCGCTTGATCTGGTTCGCGGCTTTGTCGCCGTCGGCCGCCGCATGAGCATCACGCTTGCCGCGCAGGATCTGCATGTCACGCAGTCCGCCGTCAGCCGCCAGATCCGCGCGCTGGAAGCCCATCTGGGGGTGCCGTTGCTGGTGCGCGGGTTTCGCAGCGTGACGTTCACCTCTGAAGGCGCGCAGCTTTTCCGGATGGCCGATGTATGGCTCAGTCAGCTCGGCGACCTGACCGAACAACTGCGCGCCCCCGAGCGGCGCACGCCTGTCACCGTCACCACCACCATCGGCGTGGCCTCGTTGTGGCTGCTGCCCCGGCTGGGCGATTTTCAGGCGGCGCATCCCGACATCGACGTGCGCGTGGCCGCCGACAACCGGCTCATCGACATCGACCGCGAAGCCGTCGACATCGCCATCCGCTACAGCGAGCGCAACACGGTCTCAGATGGCGCCGTGTGGCTCTTTGGCGAGTCGGTAGTGCCCGTGGCCCATCCGTCGCTCAACGCGCGCGAACTGGATGCGCGCGAGCTGCAGCGCCATGTGCTGCTGGAATTCGACGATCCCACGCGGCCCTGGCTGCAATGGTCGGAATGGCTCAACGCGCGCGGCCTGGGCCGTGTGCGCCCGAAAGGCATGTTGCGCTTCAACCAGTACGACCAGATCGTACATGCCGCGCTGGCCGGCCACGGCATCGCGCTGGGACGGCTGGCGTTGATTGCGCCCATGCTGGCGGACCGGCGGTTGGCCCTCGTTGGCAGCCCCGCGGCCAGCGCCACCGAACACGCCTACTGGCTGGTGCGTAACGCGCGGCGCAGCACGCCGGATGCCGACGTCGTCACGCAGTGGCTGGTGGATCAGGCGGCGGCGACGGCGCGGGATTTGACGGGTTGAGCGCACGTCGCCGCGGCGAACGGGGCGGCGGGCACGCGCAGGGGCGAACGCGGGTGGCACAGCAGCCGCCCATGCCCTGGTTACCAGACCGGCGACCACCAGACCGCTCGGGTGCAGCCCGCCGTGCCTTGTGTAGCCTGCCGGTCAGTCCACCACGACTTGCGCCGGACCCGCTGCCATCTCGCCGATCACGGCGGCCTGGCCGAACCCCTGTCCGTGGAAGATCTTGAGCACCGCATCCGCGGCTTCCGGTGCGCACGACACCAGCAGGCCACCCGAGGTCTGCGGATCCGTCAGCAAAGCACGCTGGGTGTCCGACACCCCGGCGCCCAGACGCACCGATTCGCCGTACGACGTCCAGTTGCGGCCGGACGCGCCCGTGATCACGCCGTCGGCGGCAAACGCTTGCACACCCGGCAGCCAGGGCAACGCATCCAACCGCACGCGAGCCGTGAGTGTGGCGCCGCGCGCCATCTCCAGCGCATGGCCCAGCAGACCAAAGCCCGTCACGTCGGTGATCGCATGCACGCCGTCCAGCGCCGCTAGCGCGGGGCCGGGACGATTCAGCCGCGTCGTCGTGTCGATCATCACGCGATAACCGTCCACGTCCAGCAGATTCTTCTTGAGCGCCGCCGACAGGATGCCCACGCCCAGGCCCTTGCCCAGAATCAGCACGTCGCCGGCGCGCGCATCCGCGTTGCGCTTGATGCGGTCCGGATGCACCAGCCCCATCGCGGCCAGGCCATAGATGGGTTCGACAGAATCAATGCTGTGGCCGCCCGCCACCGGAATGCCCGCGTCGGCACAGACCGATTCGCCGCCCTTCAAAATCTGGGCAATCACGTCGTGCGGCAGCACATTGATCGGCATGCCGACGATCGCCAGCGCCATGATCGGCGTGCCGCCCATGGCGTACACATCCGACAGCGCGTTCGTCGCGGCGATGCGGCCGAAGTCGAAGGGATCGTCCACGATGGGCATGAAGAAGTCCGTGGTGGCGATAAGCGCCTGCTCGTCGTTCAGCCGGTACACCGCCGCATCATCCGCGGTTTCCGTGCCCACCAGCAGGTTGGGATAGCTGGCGGCGGGGCCAAACCGTGCCAGCAGCGCCGACAGTACACCCGGCGCAATCTTGCAGCCGCAGCCGCCGCCATGCGATAGGGAAGTCAAGCGCGGCGCGTTGGTGGACGCAACATCCTGGGTCATCTCAGTCTCCGTGAGTCAGTCGGAAAAAGGATAGCACCGGCCCGGTGAATGGCCCTATGATCGAACGCAGCCAGGCCCTCGCCATTGAACGCTCGCTTGCAGGAGTCCGCCTTGATCAGCCGCCGCCGCCTTCTGCAAACCGGTCTGTCGCTTGCGGCGCTGCCCGCGTGGGCCGGCGCCGCGAACAATGCGGCAAGCAACGCCGCGGCTGGCGTCGGAAAAGGCCCGGCAAATGGCGCCCAGAATGGCAACCCGAACGGCACTCCCAGTGCCGCCCAGAATGCCGCCCAGACAGCCGACGCATTGAAAGCCGCCACCGGCCCCAACTGGGCGCCATGGACCGGCCCGGCCTTGCCGCTCGTCCTGCCCGACCTCGGCGGGCGCGAGCAAAAGCTTTCTGCTTGGCGCGGCAGCGTCGTCATCGTCAGCTTCTGGGCCACCTGGTGTGAGCCGTGCCGCGACGAACTCCCCGTTCTGTCGACCATGGCCAAGCGGCATCGCGAGGAAGGCCTGCGCCTTGTCGCCGTCAACGTCGGCGAAGCGCCCGCCAAGATCTCCGCCTTCCTGAAAAAGACCCCCATCAACGGCACGGTCCTGCACGACCGCAACAGCGCCGCATCGAAGAAATGGGAGGCCGCCGCGCTGCCCGCCAACTACCTCGTCGACCGCGCCGGCACGATCCGGTTCTGGCATCTGGGTGAACTGAACTGGAAGTCGCACGAGATAGGCGGCGTGGTGACGCGCATGCTGCGCAGTTGATGGAGAGCCGCCCATTTGCGCCGGTGTTCAGACACCCGGGCGCAGCTACGCACTGCGACGGACATCTCGTAAGGGTGCCAGACACCTGCATCGGGGTATATCGGCATTTGGTCCGCCGTCCACCCCAACGACAGCCCGATCAGCCCCTGAAAGAGCCCGTGGTGGCGCGGGGTTCGCGTTGCGGGCCGTTTAGATGGTGCCCGGCGGAATCCGAAGGGAGCCGAAGGCGGACGAGGATGAGCACGGGGAAGTCCGGAGCGAAGGCTCCGGACCGCCATCGGAGGCCCGCAACGCGAACCCCGCGACGCCGCGGGCGGCAGAAGAACACAAACCGACAGCCCGGTGTCAGACACCCGGACACGACCCAGTATCAGCCCCGGTGTCAGACACCCGGACGCCATGCAGTATCACGACGACTATCTCGTACGGGAATCAGACACCTACGTGGGGACCGGCAGAAGAGCCCAAATGGCGGAAGGCAGCAGGAGTCGAACCTACCTGGGAACGTCTGACGCCCCCAACCGGGTTTGAAGCCCGGCCGTGCCGCCGGGCACGAATGCCTTCCGTGGCGGACCGCCTATGATACCGGCTCGGCGGGCGGCTGCATCGCCGCGTACGCGCTTTCGCCGCGCAGCACATGCGTATCCCGCACCCGCCGCGTGTAGCCCACGCGATCGAAGAACTCCAGGATCTGGATCGCCCGCTTGCGGCCCAGGCCCGTCGCGTCCCGGAAAACCGCGGCGTTCAAGCCCGGCGGCCGCGCGGCCAGGTCTGCTGCCAGCGCCGCCAGCTTGCGCACCTGATCGCGGTGATAGAACAGATCCTTCACTACCTGCGCCACCTCGCCACGCCGCAGCAGCTTGCGCAGCAATTGGCGCACGGCGTCCTCGGGCTGCGCCTGCAGCTTCGCCAGGTCGCGCACCCACGGCGGATCGAACGCGCCCGCGTCCAGCAGCGGCAACAGACGCGCTGCCAGCGCGGATTCGGCCGCTCCCAGCGTCGCAGTGTGCGTAGGCAGATGCAGCCAGGGACCATTGCGCGCGATATGGCCGTCGCGTTGCAGTTCGTCGAGCAGCGATGTCCAGAGCGTGTCGGACATCGCAGGAAACGCCATGCGCCGCAGCCGCGCGCTGTCCGGACCGGGTTCGTCGGGCGCGCTTTGGTGGAACGACGCCAGCGCCTGCTCGGTCCGATCGCGCAGCGCCTTCCAATGCGCGTCCAGGATCAGCGTGCGCGCGCCCTGCGCATTGCGCGGCTCGATCCACACCGCACCTTCGGGCGCCGCGATGTCGCTGACCGGCAGGCCCGTCAGACGCTGCAACGCCGCTTCGTCCAGGCCCTGCGGCGCATGCGCCAGCACCGGTTGCAGGCCGCCGCCATCCAGCATGTCGGTCAGCGCCTGCAGGCCCGCCAGCCGCGACGCCGACCGGCGCTTGCGGTCCGGCGCATTGGGATCCAGCACCCGGCCGCCGCCCACCGTGCGCGTCGCCTGTGCGTTGCGCACGATGTAGCGGTCGCCCGGCATCGCGCAGACCGGTTCGTCGAACACCAGTTGCACCCATCCCGACTGGCCCGGCGACAGCGACTCGACGCTGATCGGCACCACGTGCGCCACATGGCGCGCCGCGCCGATGTGCACGTGCAGCGGCGCCCACGCCCGCACTGGCGCATCCGCGGACGGCAGCAGCGTCAGCGCCACATCCACGTGCTTCGAGGGCAGAAAGCAGCGCGCGTCCGCGATCCAGTCGCCGCGCGAGATGGCGTTCTTGTCGATGCCCGCCAGGTTCAAGGCACACCGCTGGCCGGCCGAGCCCGTCTCGCTGGGCTGGTTCTGCGCGTGGATGCCGCGCACGCGAACGCGTGTATTGGCCGGCATCAGGCGCAGATCGGTCGCGTCGTCGTCCGCGCGGACCTGGCCGGCGTGCGCCGTGCCGGTGATGACCGTGCCGTGCCCGGACAAGGTGAACACGCGATCCACCGCCAGCCGGAAGAGGCCCGTAGCCTCGGGCCGCGACAGGGCCTGCGCCTGCGCGTGCAAATAGTCTTTCAGCGCCGCCACGCCGGGATCGCCGGCTTGCGCCGCCTCGGCAGGTGCTTCAGCGTGGGCCGCGTGGGATGTTTGGCTCACCTGAGCCATCTGCGTCGCACTCGTGCCGAACACCGGCGCGCCTTGCAGGAACGTCCCTTCCGTCAACGCCGCGATCTCGCCGCGCACGGCTTCCAGTTGTGCCGCATCCGCGCGATCCGTCTTGGTCAGCGCCACCGCGCCGCGCGCCACGCCCAGCATCGACAGGATGGCCAGGTGCTCGCGCGTCTGCGGCATGACGCCGTCGTCCGCCGCCACCACCAGCAAGCCGAAATCGATCCCGCTGGCGCCGGCGGCCATCGTATGCACGAGCTTCTCGTGCCCCGGCACGTCGATGAAGCCCAGCACGTCGCCGTTGGCGAGCGGCGTGTAGGCGTAGCCCAGTTCGATGGAAATGCCGCGCGCCTTTTCTTCCTTCAGCCGGTCCGTGTCCACGCCCGTCAGCGCACGCACGAGCGTTGTCTTGCCGTGGTCGATATGCCCTGCGGTGCCGACGATCATGCCAGCGGCTCCGCCAGCTGCGCCGCAAAAGCGGCTTCGTCGCGGTCTTCCAGGCAGCGCAGGTCCAGCCACAACGCGTCATCCGCGATGCGGCCGATGACGGGCACCGGCAGCTTGCGCAACAGCGTCTCCAGCCGGTCCAGATGCCGCCCGGGGCGGCCGGTTCCCGCATGGCGCACGGCCAGTCCGTAACTGGGAAGCTGGTCGATGGGCAACGCGCCGCTGCCGATCTGGCTGAACATCGGCACCGCCTCGACCGCATAGCCCGGGCCTGCGGCATGCGCCAGCGCGCCGCGCAGCCGTTCGGCCTGCGGCTGAATATCGCGCAGCGGCCGGGTCAACAGGCGCAGCGTCGTCAGCCGCTGCGCCAGGAACTCCGGTGCGCGATACAGCTGCAGCACGGGTTCCAGCGCCGCCAGCGTCAGCTTGCTGACGCGCAGCGCGCGCTTGAGCGGATTCTTCTTGATCTTGCGGATCAGGTCGGCGCGGCCCACCAACAGGCCCGCCTGCGGTCCGCCCAGCAGCTTGTCGCCGCTGAACGTGACCAGATCGGCGCCCGCAGCGATGGTCTCGCGCACGGTGTCTTCTTTCGGCAGCCCGAATTGCGTCAGGTCCACCAGCGTGCCGCTGCCAAGATCCACCGTGGCCGGCAGACCGCGCGCATGGGCCAGCGCCGCCACCTCGGCCACGCTCACGCTCTTGGTGAAGCCGGTCACCGCGTAGTTGCTGCAATGCACCTTCATCAGCATCGCGGTGCGCGGGCCGATGGCGTTTTCATAATCCGCCGCGTGCGTGCGGTTGGTGGTGCCGACTTCGACGAGCCTGGCGCCCGCCCGCTTCATGATGTCGGGGATGCGGAACGCGCCGCCGATCTCGACCAGTTCGCCGCGCGACACCACGACTTCGCGGCGATCCGCCAGGGCGTTGAGCATCAGCAGCACGGCCGCGGCATTGTTGTTGACCACCGTGGCGGCCTCGGCGCCCGTCAGCTCGCACAGCAGGTCGTCGATGAGGTCGTCGCGATCGCCGCGGCCGCCGGTGTCCAGGTCGAACTCCAGGTTGGCGGGCGTGGTCAGCGCGCGCAGCACCGAGGCCACCGCTTCGTCGGGCAGCAGCGCGCGGCCCAGGTTGGTGTGCAGCACGGTGCCGGTCAGGTTGTAGACCGCGCGCAGACGGGGCCGCGCGGCCTCGTCCAGCGCGGCTGATGTGCGCGCCGCCACCGCGGCCGCGTCCAGCTCGTGACGCGGCACGCCGCCGTCCAGCGCGCGCTTGCGCAGCGCGTCCAGGTCACGGCGCAGGGCCGCCACCACTTGTGTCCGGCCGTGGGTTGCCAGCGCCGGCTGCAACGCGTCGGCATTCAGCAGGCGGTCCAGCGAAGGAATGTCGGACGCGGCGGCAAGGCCGGCGCCGGACAGTTGATCTGCCATGCGAGACTCCGTCATTGAGCGGCGCTAGTCCTCGGCGCCATGCCACAGCAGCGGATTGCCGCTGGACCGCGAATAACCGGCCTCGCCGACCAGCACGTCGAGCATCAGGCTGGCCAGGTCATCGGCCACCGGCTCCACGTACAGATCCTTGTCCTGGTAGAAGATCTTGCGGTACGTGTGGCAGTTGTCACAGGTTTCGGCCTTGATGGCTGGCGTGCGGCCCTCGATGGACTGGTACGCGACCTTTTCCACGTCCTCGCAGTGCGAGCATTTGACCCGCACCATGTGCCACTGCGTCGCGCACAGGCTGCAGCACAGATAGCGATAGCCTTCGTACTGGCCGCCGACCCGCACGATGCTGGCGACCGGCAGGCTGCCGCACACCGGACACACGCCGAACGGGCTGGCGACGGGGAGTTGCTTGGGATCGAAGCGGTTGGCCAGGTCCGTCCAGTAGACCTGCAGCGCCGCCATGACAAAGGGCGCGGCCGCGCTGTCCACGCCTTCGTCCTGCTCGGACAGCACGGCCTGCGCCAGGTCTTCAAGCGATTCGGGATCGTCGGCCAGCGCGCGCCGCAGCGCGGCGCAGACGTCGAGCGCTTCGGCGGGCACGCCAGGGGCGCGCGACACGTCGTCCAGCAACTGGCCCAGGATGCGGCGCCACAGCGCATCGCGCGGCCAGCCGATGGCCTGCAGCGGCGGCATGCCATGCGCCTGTGCGAGCGAAATCCGGTCTTCGGTGGCGGGCGGCGCGGCGCAGTCCTGCAGCGCGCGATGCTGGGCGTCGACCAGATGCGCCATGAGCTGCAGGTAGTCGCCGACCGGATTGCCGTCGGCAAGCTGCCGCAGGCGCGCCGCCCGCGCCGCGAAAACGGATGTCCGTTCCGGCAGGGTGATGCGGGGAATGGCGTTATGGTCTAGCGCTTCGATCTCGCCGCGTGGAAGAATTCGCTGCAATTCTCGTCTCCAGAAAAACAAATACGGCTGCCAGCCTGCAAAGAGGATAGCAGCCGTCGATCACGACATGCCGGGGGTTACTTCTTCACCTGCTCCCGGAACCAGGCGCGATGGTGCTTCCACGCCCAGCCGGCGGTGACATAGCCGCGCAGCATTGCCGTGAGCGACCCCTTCACCCAGATCGCCGCGTAAATATGCACAATGATCGCGCAAATCAGCACCAGCGCACAAACCGCGTGCAGCACCGACGCGGCGCGGACCACTTCGATCGGGAAGTAGAACGCGAAATACTCGCGCCAGATCACGATGCCGCTGACCATCAGCCCCAGCATGCACAGGATCAGCACGTAGAAGAGCAGCTTCTGGCCGGCGTTGTACTTGCCGACCTCGGGCAGCTTTTCCTCGCGGTTCTCGACCACGTCGTCGAGCTGCCTGAGCCACTGGCGATCCGCGCGCGTCAGCAGGTTGTGGCGCCACATGTGCCCGGCAAACACGGCAAAGCAGACGAACATCACCACCCCGATGAACGGATGCAGGATGCGCGTCCAGGGTCCGCCCCCGAACAGGTTGGACAGCCAATACATGGATGGATGAAACAGCGCCAGCCCGGACAGCGCGAGCAGGATGAACGTGAGCGCGATGATCCAGTGGTTGGTGCGCTCGCCCGGCGTGTAGCGCTTGATGCGGCGGTAGTGGTGTTCTTCACTCATGGCGCACCTCCTCTTCAGCCCTGCGTTCGTCTTCCTCGGTCACTTCGTTGCGGCCCACGCGCGCATAGTGGAAAAAGCCCGCCAGCGCGGTGAGCGCCATCGTGGCCAGGCCCAGCGGCTTGGCCAGGCCCTTCCACAACGACACCATCGGACTGATCTTCGGATCGGCAGGCAGCCCGTGGTACAGCCCCGGCTGATCGGCGTGATGCAGCACGTACATGACGTGCGTGCCGCCCACGCCGGGCGGGTCATACACGCCGGCCTGCGCAAAGCCGCGCGACTTCAGGTCTTCGACGCGTTCGGCCGCATGCTGGTGCATGTCGTCCTTGGTGCCGAAGACGATGGCGCCGGTGGGACAGGCCTTGACGCACGCGGGCTCCATGCCGACCGCGACGCGATCGGAACACAGCGTGCACTTGTAGGCCTTGTTGTCCTTTTTGGAAATGCGCGGGATGTTGAACGGACAGCCGGTGATGCAGTAGCCGCATCCGATGCAGTTTTCCTCGTGGAAGTCCACGATGCCGTTGTTGTACTGGATGATGGCGCCCGGCGAGGGACAGGCCTTCAGGCAGCCCGGGTCCTCGCAGTGCATGCAGCCGTCCTTGCGGATCAGCCATTCCAGGTCGCCGGCGGGATTCTCGAATTCCGAGAAGCGCATGACGGTCCAGGAGTGCTCGGTGAGGTCGGCCGGGTTGTCGTAGACGCCCACGTTGACGCCGATCTCGTCGCGCAGGTCGTTCCACTCCATGCAGGCGCTCTGGCAGGCCTTGCAACCGATGCACTTGGAGACGTCGATCAGCTTGGCCACCGAGCCCGTGACAGGTTCACGGATGCCCGGCGGCGGCGTTGTGGTGGCGGAGCGCCGCTTGATGTCCAGGGATTGCATTGACATGTCGGTTCTCCTATACCTTTTCGACCTTCACCAGGAACGACTTGAATTCCGGTGTCTGGGAATTGCCGTCGCCCACGAATGGCGTCAGGGTGTTGGTGAGGAAGCCCGGCTTGGCGATGCCCACGAAACCCCAGTGGATGGGAATGCCGACCTGGTGCACCGTCTTGCCTTCGATGGTGAGCGGACGGATGCGCTTGGTGACCAGCGCCACGGCCTTGATGTAGCCGCGGTTGGACGACACCTTGACGCGGGAGCCGTTGGGGATGCCCAGCTCCTTGGCCAGCGCCTCGCCGATCTCCACGAACTGCTCCGGCTGGAGAATCGCGTTGATGCGGACGTTCTTGGTCCAGTAGTGGAAGTGCTCCGTCAGGCGATAGGTGGTGGCGACATACGGGAAGTTTTCCACCGTGCCCATCGCCGCGAGGTCATCCTTGAAGATGCGCGCGGCCGGGTTGCTGGTGACGCCCTTGGCCTTGGGATGCAGCGGGTTGTAGCCCAGCGGGTTTTCGAAGGGTTCGTAGTGTTCCGGGAACGGCCCTTCGGCCAGGCCCGCCCGCGCAAAGAAGCGCGCCACGCCTTCCGGGTTCATGATGAACGGCCCCATGCCGCCCGCGGGGTTCTCGTCGCCCTTGAAGTCGGGGATGTCGGCGCCTACCCACGCCCTGCCGTTCCATGACACCACGCTGCGCCGCGGATCGAACGGCTTGCCTTCCAGGTCGCACGACGCGCGGTTGTAGAGGATGCGGCGGTTCGCCGGCCACGCCCAGGCCCAGTTCAGGGTCTGGCCGATGCCGGTGGGGTCGCTGTTGTCGCGGCGCGCCATCAGGTTGCCGCTGGGACTCCAGGCGCCCGCAAAGATCCAGCAGCCGCTGGCGGTGGAGCCGTCGTCGCGCAGTTCGGCAAAGCCGGCAAGCTGCTCGCCGGCGCGGCGCATGATCTTCGTCGGATCCTTGGGATCGGCCAGATCCACCAGCGCGCGGCCCGTGTATTCCTTGGCCAGTTCCTCGGCCGTGGGATTCTGCGGATTGGAATAGGGCCACGACAGGTTGACGATGGGGTCGGGGTACTTGCCGCCGTCCTGTTCGTACATCTTGCGCAGGCGCGTGTAGATGAGCGCCATGATCTCGATGTCGCTCTTGGCTTCGCCCGGGGGCTCGGCGCCCTTCCAGTGCCATTGCAGCCAGCGGCCGGAGTTGACCAGCGCGCCGTCTTCCTCGGCAAAACAGGTGGTGGGCAGGCGGAAGACCTCGGTCTGGATCTTGGACGGATCCACATCGTTGGCCTCGCCGGCGTTACGCCAGAACTCGGACGTTTCCGTGACCAGCGGATCCATGATGACCAGGAACTTGAGCTTGGCGAAGCCCTCGTTCAGCTTGGCCTTGTTGGGCGCCGCGGCCAGCGGGTTGAAGCCCTGCGCGATGTAGCCGTTCATCTTGCCCTGGACCATCAGCTCGTAGACCTGAAGCATGTCATAGAGCTTGTCCAGCTTGGGCAGGTAATCGAACGCCCAGTTGTTGTCGGCCGTGGCCGCGCCGCCCCACCAGGCCTTCATGAGACTGACGTGGAACTTGTGATAGTTCTGCCAGTAGCTCAGCTGGTTGGGCCGCAGCGGCTTGAGCGTGCGTGTGTCGATGTACTTGGAGTAGTCCTGCTCGGGTTCGTTGGGCAGCGTCATGTAGCCAGGAAGCAGGTTCGACATCAGGCCCAGATCGGTCAGGCCCTGGATGTTCGAGTGCCCGCGCAGCGCGTTCATGCCGCCGCCGGCGATGCCGATGTTGCCCAGCAGCAGTTGCACCATCGCGCCCGTGCGGATGATCTGCGAACCGATGGAATGCTGCGTCCAGCCCAGCGCGTACAGGATCGTGGCGGCGCGGTTGGTGGTGGCCGTGGACGCGAGCATGTCGCACACCGTCAGGAACTTGTCCTTGGGCGTGCCGCAGACGCGTTCGACCATTTCCGGCGTGTAGCGCGAATAATGCTTCTTGAGCAGCTGATACACCGAACGCGGATGCTGCAGCGTGGGATCGGTCTTGACGTAGCCGTCGTCGCCGCGCTCGTAGTCCCAGCTTTGTTTGTCGTAGGTGCGCTTTTCGGCGTTGTAGCCCGAGTACAGGCCCGCGTCGAACGCGAAATCCTCGCGCACGATGAACGAAAAGTCGGTGTAGTTGCGCACGTACTCGTGCTGGATCTTGTCGTGATCCAACAGGTACTTGATGACGCCACCCAGGAAGATGATGTCGGTGCCGGTGCGTATGGGCGCGTAGAAGTCCGCCACGGACGCCGAACGCGTAAAGCGCGGATCCACGACGATCAACTTGGCCTTGTTGTGGGCCTTGGCTTCAGTAACCCACTTGAACCCGCACGGGTGGGCCTCGGCGGCATTGCCGCCCATGATCAAAACTATGTCCGCGTTCTTGATGTCGACCCAATGGTTCGTCATCGCTCCACGGCCAAACGTCGGGGCAAGACCTGCCACCGTCGGGCCATGTCAGACACGGGCTTGATTGTCGAACGCCAGCATCCCCATGCTGCGCACTGTCTTGTGCGTGATGTAACCGACCTCGTTGCTGCTTGCCGAGGCGGCCAGCATGCCGGTGGTCAGCCACCGGTTGACCGTCTTGCCGTCCGCGGTCTTCTCGACGAAGTTCGCGTCGCGGTCTTCCTTCATGAGCTTGGTGATGCGCGTCAGGGCTTCGTCCCACGACATCCGTACCCACTTGTCCGAACCGGGCGCCCGGTATTCCGGGAATTTAAGACGGTTGGGGCTGTGGATGAAGTCGATCAGGGCCGCGCCCTTCGGACAGAGGGTGCCGCGGTTGACGGGGTGGTCGGGGTCGCCTTCGATGTGCATGATGCTGGCGCGGGCGTTCTTCGAGCCATCGCCCAAGCCGTACATCAGCAAACCGCAGGCGACCGAACAGTAGGGACAGGTGTTGCGCGTTTCAGTCATGCGCGCAAGCTTGAACTGGCGCACCTCGGCCATGGCCGTGCCGGGGGCAGCCCCCAACAAGGCCAGGCTGGAGCCCGCCAGCGTCGCACCGGTCACCTTGAAGAACTGGCGGCGATTCATGTTGACCATGAAGCACTCCTCTCCTGGTGAATGAAGGAAGCGGAAATTTCCAGGACGAAAAAGCCCTACGACTTCCAGGGAAATGTGAAGAAGTATAGGCCTTCGATACGCGAACCGTCATGCCTGCCGATGCCGGAGACGACGGCGCTGGTCCGAATTTGACGGCAAAATGCGCTTTTTTCGCAGATTTTGCCGCAGTGCAGCGCTGCTACGATGGCCGGCGGCATCGGTGATCCGGCAGCATGTCTGCGCCGGTCGCCGCCTGCCCTTTTTCCCGCATGTCATTGGAGCGCCGATGCGCCGCCTTGCCCCCTTGGCCCGAGTTCTCGCCCTGACACTGGCTTTCTCGCCCTTCGTTCTGATGCCGCAGGCGCCCGCCCACGCGGCGCCCGCCGCGCTGTCGCCCGCCGCCGCCGCCACCGAGGCGGCCCAGCAGGCGGCGACAGAAGGCTATCTGTATTTCTATCCGCTGGTGGCGATGGACCTGACCCGCCGGCAGTTCACGCATCCATCGCGGGGCGCCGATGGGGCGCCGGCCAACACGTTCCATCACGGGCGCACCCTGCCCCGCGCGGGCGCGGCCACGCCGTGGGCGAACGTCGACATGCTGCGCAGCAGCGCGTGGCTGGATCTGACGGACGGACCCGTCGTGCTGTCCGTGCCCGACACGGCGGGACGGCTCTACACACTGACGCTGCTGGATATGTGGACCGACGTCTTCGCGACGCTGGGCAAGCGCACCACGGGCACCGCAAAGGGCAACACCGTGATCGTGCCCCCGGGCTGGAGCGGCACGCTGCCCTCCGGCATGGCGCGCATCGACGCCCCCACCGTGCACGTCTGGGCGAAGGGGATGATCGAAACGCACGGCCCCGCCGACCAGGCGGCGGTAAACACATTGCAGGATGGCTTCGTCCTGACGCCCCTGGCGCAATGGAACCTGCCTGCGCAAGCGCCGCGCACCAAGCCCGACCCGTCCCTCGATCTGAAAACCCCGGTGAGCGAACAGGTGGACTCGATGCCCACCGACGCGTTCTTCACCTACGCCGCCGAGCTGCTGCGCAAGCACCCGCCGCATGCGACGGATCAGCCCGTGCTGGCGCTGCTGCGCCGCGTCGGGCTGGCGCCGGGCCGGCCGTTCGACTTCGACAAGCTCGATCATTCCGCCAAGCAGGGCATGCGCCGCGGCGTGCGCGCCGCGCGCGCCCGCATGGCGGCAGCCGCCGGCCATTCGCTGCGCGCCACAGACGGCTGGCTGCAGGAAACAGGCAGCATCGGCGTGTATGGCAACGACTGGCTACGCCGCGCGCTGGCCGCGCAGGCGCAGCCGGGCAGCGGATTGCCCGAGGACCTGACGGTGCTGGTGCTGGCCACGGATAGCGACGGCGCGCTGCTGGACGGCGCGCACCGGTATGCGCTGCATCTCGAGACCGGCCAGTTGCCCGACGCGGGCGCGTTCTGGTCGCTGACGGCGTATGACAGCCAGGGCATGCCCGTGCCCAACCCCGTCAACCGCCATGCGCTCGGCAGCCGCGATCCGCTGCGCTACAACGCGGACGGCTCGCTGGATCTTGTCTTCAGCCACTCGGCGCCGCCGCCGGAAGATCAATCAAACTGGCTGCCGATTCCGGCGGCCGGGCCGGTGGGAATGCTGCTGCGGGTTTATCTGCCGGGACCGGCGGTGCGGGATGGCTTGTGGACGCCGCCTGCGGTGCGGCGGGATGTGCCGGAGGCGGCTGATGGGGGAAATGGCGAACCTGCGGCAGGCGAACCTGGGTCGGAAGACGCCGCGAAGACCGATGCCCCGGCAACGTCCGAAGCGCCGGTCTCAAACAAGACCGCATCGCCGTCTGGCGCGGCAAAGCCGCAGGCAAACGCCCCCGCCACGCCGCCCGCCAAGAAACCCTGACTGCCCCCAAAAATACGGCGCGATGTCAGCCGCCAGCCGCTACCATTGGCGTTTTATTCATGAATGAGCCGCCCGCCATGGACGACGCCTTTAGCCACCAATTGTCGATGACCATCCTGATGACGCCTGACATGGCGAATTTCTCAGGAAACGTACACGGCGGAACCATCCTCAAGTATCTGGACCAGGTAGCCTACGCCTGCGCCAGCCGGTACGCCGGCCAATATGTCGTGACGCTGTCCGTCGATCAGGTGGTGTTCCGCGAACCGATCCACGTCGGCGAGCTGGTGACGTTCCTGGCAGCCGTGAACTACACGGGCCGCACGTCGATGGAAATCGGCATCAAGGTCGTGACCGAGGACATCCGCAAGAAGCTGGTGCGTCACACCAACAGCTGTTATTTCACGATGGTGGCGGTGGACGACAAGGGCGCCCCGACCGCCGTGCCGCCGCTGGAGCCCCGCACGCACGAGGAAAAGCAGCGCTTCAAGGCCGCCGGCCTGCGCCGCGAACTGCGCCAGGAAATGGAACGCCGCCACGGCGAGATCAAGCGCGAAACCACGCACGACACGCCGGGCGCCTGATCATCGCGGGGAAGACAGGCACGCAGCTGTCTGCCCGTTGCCCCGCTCTGGAATCCGTTGGCCGGCTCCCGTCGTCCGGACCGCGCCCTGCTTACCCCCGCCCGCTGATACCCAGCCGCGGGGGTTTTTCATGCCCGCTCGATGCCCGCCGGCGGGGCCGGCGGCGCGGCCACGGGTTCGCGGTCGCGGCCGATCATGCGCTTGATGCCCAGCCATTGCTGCGACCAGAACCCGCGTCCGTAGTCGCGTCCGCCCAGCTCGGCCTGCTGGTCATGGATGCCCGTGGGACCGTAGCCCACCCCAAACCGCGCGGTGCGGAACAGCACGTCCCAGATCGGAAACAGCGCGGCGAAGTTGTAGCCGCCCACCGGCCCCGGCGACGAGGCGTCGTAGGCGATGGAATGGTGATGGCGATGAAAGCGCGGGCTGACGAGCAGGCGTTCGCCCAGCGCGCCGAAGTGCATGCGCAGATTCGCGTGCGAGAAGCTCTGCGCCAGCTGGGTGATGGCCACCACCATGACGAACTGCGCGGGCGGCACGCCCACCAGTTGCGACACGAACACGACCAGCACGTCGCGCAGCATGTCGTCGAGCAGGTGGTTGCGGTCGTCGCTCCAGATGGTCATCTGGCGCTGGCTGTGATGCACGGCATGCAGCGCCCACAGCCAGCCGAAACGGTGCTGCGCGCGATGGTAGAAGTAATCCACCGCATCGAACAGCAGCAGGTAGATGATGAGGCTGACCCATGCCTTGTCGGTCACGCCCGGCCAGTACTGATCCAGCTGGAACGGCGCAAAGCCCCACACGTGCAGCTGGCCGAAGATGCTGTCCCAGAACGGGTCGATGGTGAAGAACAGCAGCAGCCGGAAGGCGCCCAGACGGTGGATCAGCGTGTACAGCACGTCGATGCCGATCTGGCGGCGGTCGGTCACCGGTTCCACGGGACGCAGGCGCTGCAGGGGGCCCAGGACCAGCACCAGCACCGCGATCTGGATCAGCCCGACCAGCAGCCACATGGTGGCGTCGTAGGCGTCCTCGATGAAGTTGCTCAGGCCCAGGTGGAACAGCGCGGGCTGAATCGCCGTCTCGAAGAGCCATTGCTGGCTGTCCCCGAAGAGTTGGCTAAGCGTATCCATGATCAGTGATGCGAAGCGATCCAGTCGCGATAGGCCGGATGGGTGTTCAAGGTGGCAAAACAATAGCCCTTGCGCTGCAAACCTTCAATCAGCGGTTCCAGCACGCCGGGCGCCCACGGGTCCTGGCGCGACCAGATGCCCAGGTGGGCGAGCAGGATGTCGCCGGGCTTGATGGTGCGCAGCGCCTGGTCCAGCAGCTTGGCGTTGGGGTATTTGTCGCTGGGCAGCTCATCGCCCAGGAACCCGGCCGGCGACCAGCCCACGTGCTCGAAGCCGCAGGCCTTGGCCGCCTTCAGCAGCGCGGGCGAGGTCTTGCCGCCGGGCGCGCGGTACAGCGGCAGCATGTTCTTGCCCGTCATCTGGTGGAACCGGGTGACGGAGCGTTTGATTTCGGCGCAGTATTGCTCGGCGGTCCACTCGGCGCGCTTGCCGGCGTCGGGCCCGGCGCTGGGTTTGACGCGAAACTTGCCGCCCGGCAGGTCGCCCTGCCAGTAGACGTGGTCGTAGGTGTGCGAGGCAAAGGCGTGGCCTTCGGCGGCGCGCGCCTTCCACCAGGGCGCCCACACGTCGTCCAGGCTGGTGCCGTCGGTCAGCGTGCGCTCGTTGGCCAGAAAGAAGGTGACCTTGACCTGGTGACGGGCCAGCACGTCGGCCACCAGCGGCGCGACGCCCATGTGGCCGGTGTCGAACGTCAGGTAGACAGGCTTGTCGCAGGTGGCCTGCGGGGCCGCGCCGGCCACCGAGGTCGCCAGCGCCAGGCACAGGACCGCGGACCGGGCTTTGCCCTTAGCGGGTCGGCGCATGATTCAGGGTCCATACGCCGTGCGGCGACTTGCCCACGGGCACCTGGTTGACGACCTTCTTCTGCTCCAGGTCCACCACGGTCAGCTTGCGCGCCCAGCGCGAGGTGACCAGCAGCGTCTTGCCGTCGGCCAGCACGTCCATGCAGTCCGGGCCGCCGGGCACCGGGAAGGTGTCGACGACGGCCAGCGTCTGCAGGTCGATGCGGCTGATCGAGTTGGCGGTGCGGTTGCTGACGAACAGGTGGCGGTGGTCGCCCTGCGCGCGGAAGGCGTGCGCGCCCGCCGCTGTCTGGATGCGCTTGACCAGCTTGGCCGGGCCGTTGCTGACGTCATAGGCTTCCACGTACGAGTCGCCGGTCAGCGCTACCAGCAGCGTCTTCTGGTCGGGGGTCAGGAAGACGTCAGCGGGCGTCTTGCCCGTGGACACCGTCCACTTGGGCGTCTGCGTGGCCAGGTCGATGGCGATGAGCTGATCGCTGTCCTGCAGCGAGACGTAGGCTGTCGTGCTGTGCTTGTCGATCATGATGTGGCTGGGCGTCTTGCCCGCCTGGATGCGCTTGACCAGCGTCAGGTCAAAGCCCTTTTCGAGCGGCTTCCAGGCATAGATGTCGATGTGGTCCAGGCGGTTGGCCGCCGTGACGAACCACTTCATGTCCGGCGAAAACTGCAACTGGTAGGGATCGACGATGCCGGTCAGCGTGCGCTGCACTTCGCCGGTCTTGGGATCCATCAGGGTGATGGAATCGCCGGTGGCGTTGGCGATCATCAGCGACTTTTCGTCGGGCGTCAGATACAGGTGATGCGGCTCTTTGCCGGTGGGCACGCGCCGCAGTTCCTTGTAGGTGGCCGGATCGATGATGCTGACGTTGGCGTCCAGGGAATTCAGGACAAAAATCGGGGCGGAAGCCGCCGCGGCGCTAAGCGCCATCCCCACGCCGAACAGGGCGTAGCGGACAAAAGACATGGGGTTCAATTTGGAGATCCGGCAAGGGGAAATCGGGCAGGCACCCGGTGCTCGCCATTTTAGGCACAGGCGCCTGACAAATGGGTCACAGGTGACGACGGAAACGCGGCGCGCCGGCAGGCTTTGACGGCAAACACGCAAGCCTGTTGCGACCCCGCAACAGGCGCGTGAAAAGCGGCATACGGCCCCGAAAAACCTACCTTGCAGGCGCCGGCTGACCGTTCGCGTCCACCCAGTTTCCAGCGCGGATATCGGCGTCGCGCAAGGCCGCCGCGCGGGAGGCCGAGGACGGTCCCAGGTCACTCTCCAGCACGCCGCCTTCCGGCCCCACGACGAACGTGCCGATGCCCGTGTGCCCGTACCGCGCGGGCCAGGCCACGATGCGGTACGTATTGCCCGCGCCACCCGGCAGCACCTTGTAGCGATAGCCGAAATACGCGTCGTCCACGGGCACGTCGGGCCCCATCGCCAGCGCATCCGGGCCAAAGGCCTGCTGCGGCGCACCGGGCACGTCGGGCCAGTACAGGCCGTCGCGCTCGCCGGCCCGGCTGACCAGCCGCGTGGCGTACCGGCCCTGGCCGACCCCTTGCGCATACCGGGTCTGCGCGGCCTGAAGTTCCTGCAGGGTTTCGATGGCGGTCAGCTCATTGCGGTCGATGGCGCGGCGCTGGATCTCTGCCTTGCCCGCCACCGGGTCGAATCGCCATCCCTGGCCGGCGCGCACCAGCGGCACCGGCAGCGTCCACCCGGAATCGCCGACCGCCACCCACGAACGCCCGCCGTCGGCGACGATGTCGTGCTTGCGCACCCACGCCGCCAGGTAGCGATAGATGTTTTCCTGATCGACGCCGCCCGGCACGAGCTGCCGGTGGTTCGGACCCAGCACGGTGCGCAGGGCGTCGACGTCGTTCAAGGCCAGCGCATCGGTAAACGCCTGCGCCGCCGCCTGGGCGCTGGGATACACGGCCTGCGACATGGCGGGCGCCGCCACGCCCAGCCCAAGGACCGAAGCCACGCACAGCGCGCGCAAACGAGCGATCGTCATAGAAAGTCCCTTGTCCATGGTGCCTATCTCCGGCCGCCGCCGCGCCCGCCGCGATGGACGCCTGCCCCGCCGCCACGATGCGGCGCGCTGGCGCCGGTGCTGCGATGCCCGCCGCCGCCGCGGCTCATTTCGCCGCGCTGGTTCTGCTGCCGCATGCGGTCGCCGTCGCCCGCCCCGCTCAGCGCGTTGTGGCTGTTCGACGCCCGGGCCCGGTCGCGCGCGGCCGCCTCGTCGGCGCGCTGGCGCTGGGCGGCGGCCTGCCGGTCCTGGGTCGAGATGCCGGACGTCCCGACGCTGGACGCGCCGTCGCGCGGACGATCCTGGGTCGAGACGCCGGTTGACCGGTTCTGGGCGCGATCCTGGGTCGAGACACTGGTTGACCGGTTCTGAGCGCGATCCTGGGTCGATACACCGGCCGTCCCGGCGCCGCGGTCCCGCCCGCCCTGTCCGGCTTGCGGCCCCTGCCCTTGCCCCCGGCCCGCGGCGCCGTCGCCCCGGCCTGCCCCCTGGCCGCGTCCGCCGTCCGCGCCGGAATGACCCGCGATCGGCTGCCCGGTCCGCCCTTCAAAAGACTGCGCCGCCCGCTGCCTGGCGGCATCGCGTGACCCGGCTGCCGGCGCCGCGCCCGCCGCGCCAAGCCCTTGGCCGCCCGCCTGCGCACGGTTCTGCAAGCCGGCCTGCCGCTGGCTGTCGAAACGCTGGCGGTTGGCGGCGTCCGCGTACGGTGCGTTGCCGCGGTTGGCGGCGTTGTGTTGCCACGTCGACCGGTTGTTGTTGACGTTGTTGCGGTCGATGCGATTGTTGACGTTGATGTTGTTGTAGCGATCCACGTCGATATCGATGTCGCCATGCCCCCAGTTCGCGTCGCCCCACATCGAATTGATCGCCGCGACGCCGATGCCGAATCCGATCCCGGCCACCAGCGAACTCGCAAACACCGACCCCGGCGGCGGGGGATAGTAATAAGGCGGATACGACGGATATGCCCACGCGCCATAGACCACCGTGGGGTTGTAACTGGGCACGTAAACGACTTGAGGATCCGCCGGCTCGATCACCACAACCGTCTTGTCATTCGCGGTGGTGGTCTTGACCGTCTGTTGCGGCGTGCTTTTCAGGTTGCCGGCCTTTTGCGCCTGGGCGCGCAGCCGCTGGACGGAATCCATGACGGCCTCGGGCTGCGCCAGGAACGCGTCGCCCACGGACTTCACCCAGCCGGGCTCGCGGCCCATCATGTCCATGACCGAGGGAAAGGCCACCAGCGACTTGACGCTGGGATCCCAGGTTTCGGCGTCGACGGCTCGCACCGCATCATCGCCGGACTGGTTGGCGTTTGCGGCCGACCATTTGGCCGCCGCCGCGACGTCATCGGGGTACGTGGATCCCATCAGGATCTGCGACAGCAGCGCGTCCGGATAGAGCGCCACGGGCGCCATCAACTGATCAAGCTGAGCGTTGCTCAGCTTGATCTGCGCCATGGCGGGAAAAGAGAGTGACAGCCCCAGGCAAATCAGGCCGAAGAACCACGTTCGCAGTCGCCGCATTTCCGTTCTCCGCACACAGAGCAAGATGCCACAAGCCAGGAGGGAACCGCCGGATATCGCGAAGACAATATATGCCTAACGCTGGCCGTTTGGAAGCGCCAGCGGTAGTACGCCCGAACCGCGCCTATCGGCCTACAGCTTGGCGACGGACACCTCGGTCGCCTTCACGAATGCCAGGACCTCGGTGCCGATCTGCAGGTCCAGTTCCTTGACCGAGCGGGTGGTGATGACCGACGTGACGATGCCGGCGGGCGTGTCGACGTCGACTTCGGACACCACCGGGCCGAGGATGATTTCCTTGATCTTGCCGCGGAACTGGTTGCGGGCATTGATGGACTGGATGCTCATGGTGTTGCTCCTGAAAGATGAGGATGGCGCCACGGCGGCGCCGGGTTGTGCCTGCCGGCCCGCGGCGTCAGACCGCGAGCCTCAGATGCCGGATCTGGATGACAGGCGCAAGCGGCCTGCCGTCCGGACCCGGCGTGTCGGGTTGTCCCAGCGCGGCGCGCAGCACGCGCGCCTCCAGCGCCGTAAAGGCAGCAGATCCGCGCACGCGCGGACGCGGCAGGTCCACCCGCACGTCCAGCGTCACGCGGCCCGCGTCCAGCACCAGGATCCTGTCCGCCACGGCCACCGCCTCGGCGGCGTCATGGGTGGCCAGCACGGCGGTAAAGCCTTGCCGGCGCCATGCGGCTTCCAGCTCGCCCTGCATGCCGATCCGGGCCAGCGCGTCCAGCCGGCCCAGGGGCTCGTCCAGCAGCAAAAGGCCGGGCCGGTGCGCCAGCGCGCGCGCGAGCGCGACGCGCTGGCACTGCGCGTCGGTCAGGCTGGCGGGCCAGTCGTTGGCGTGGCGCGCCAGGTCCATCTGCCGCAACGCGGCAAGCGCCCGGTGGCGCTCGGGCAATCCCAGCGCGACGTTATCGATCACGCGCTTCCACGGCAACAGGCGGGCATCCGCCCGCAACGCGCGAACACGATGGTCTGGCGCCCACAGCGGAAAGTTGTCGAACAGCACGGGCGAGCGTTGCGGCGCGCCGCCCTGTTCGCCGGTCGGGGTGGCGTCGCCGGCCAGCATCCGCAGCAGCGCGCGCTTTCCGCTGTCTGAACGCCCCACCACCGCCACAAATTCCCCGGCGGCGATGTCCAGGTCCAGCGGATGCAGCACGTCGCTGCCAACACGCCCGGCCAGCTTGCGCAACGTCACACGCAGAGGCGCAGGACGCGCGGCGTCCTCGTCCGGCGCGTTGTCCCGCTCGGCGCGGTCAGGCGCCTGCAGGTGCTGGAAGAGCTCGAACTCGTTGGGGTGGATGAACATGGCGGCCTGCCGGCGTATGCCCCTGTCCGCGGCCCTAGCGGGCCGCCTCCAGCTTCTGCTGGTAGTCGGTCTTCACGAAGCCGGCGAACGACTTCTCGGTGACCGCCAGAAACTCCGGCGACGCGTAGGCCGCTGCGATGTCCTTGACGAACGGCTTGTCGCGATCCGCAGTGCGCACGGCCACCAGGTTCTGGTAGGTGGGCGTCGTCTTTTCCAGCGCCAGCGCCTCGGTCAGCTTCAGACCCGAGGCCAGCGCGAAGTTGCCGTTCACGAACGAGAAGTCGGTGTCTTCCAGCGAACGCGGCAGTTGCGCGGCTTCCAGCGGGATGATCTTGATCTTCTTCACGTTGACCGCCACGTCCTTCTCAGACACCTGCAAAGGGTCATAGCCGTCGCGCAGTTTCACCCAACCCAATTCCTGCAACACGACCAGCGCGCGCGCCTGGTTGGTGGGATCGTTGGGCACCGCCACGCTCACGCCGTCGGGCGCCGCATCGACGCTTTTGTACTTCTTGCTGTAGATGGCGATGGGCGCGGTCGGCACCTTGACCAGTTCGGACAGTTCAAGCTTGTTCTTGGCCGCGAAGTTCTTCAGGTAGACGATGTGCTGGAACGCGTTGGCGTCCAGCGCGCCCTGCGCCAGCGCAAAGTTGGGTTGCACGTAATCGTTGAACTCGACGATCTTGACCGTATAGCCCTGCCTTTCCAGGATGGGCTTGATGCCCAGCTTGATCTGGTCGCTGTACGGCCCGGCCGTCGCGCCGAACACGATTTCTTTTTTGGCGGGGTCGGCCGCGTGGGCGGTTCCCCCGAAGGCCAGCACGGCCAGCACGGCGAGCGTCGGGGCGAGGCGATTGGTAAGCAGCATGAGTGTCCTATGGGGTCAGCGTTTGTCGATGCGTCGCGCGACGGTATTGCCGGCGAACTGGATGATCTGCACCAGCACCACGAGCAGCGCCACGGTGAGCACCATCACGTCGGTCTGGAAGCGGTAATAGCCATAGCGGATGGCCAGGTCGCCGATGCCGCCGCCGCCGACCACGCCAGCCACGGCCGAGTACGACAGGAAGCTGACGGCCAGCACCGTCAAGGCCAGCACAAGGCCCGAACGCGCCTCCACCAGCAGCACGCGGCGCACGATCTGCAACTCCGACGCGCCCGCGGCGTGCGCGGCTTCGATCACGCCGCGCGGCACTTCACGCAGGCATTGCTCGACCAGCCGCGCGAAGTACGGAATCGCGGCGAAGGACAGCGGCACCGCTGCGGCGACTGGCCCGATCGACGTGCCCGCGATGACCCGCGTAAACGGCACCAGCGCGACGAGCAGGATGATGAAAGGAAACGACCGCACGGTATTCACCGTCCAGCTCAGCAACCGGTGCAGCACCGGACGGTCCAGCGATTGGCCGGGTCCGGTCAGGAATACGAGGATGCCGAGCGGCCCGCCGAGCAGAATGGAGGCGGCCAATGCAATGGCCAGCATCAGAAAGGTCTGTCCGACCGCCACGCCCAGTTCGGGCAGCAACTGCACAAAGGTGTCCAGCATCATGCAACCTCTTCGTAGGGGTGGGTGGCTTCGCGGATCAGTTCGCGGCCCAGCGGCGAGGACAGGTGCACGTTGGCGCCCGAGATCTCGGCCTGCTCCAGGACCTCGCCGTTCTCCATCACGGCCACATGGCGGCACAGCGCGCGCACCACGGCCAGCTCGTGCGTGACGATGACGATGGTGACGCCCAGGCGCTTGTTGATGTCGCGCAGCACGCTCAGCACCGAGCGCGTGGTCTCGGGGTCGAGCGCCGAGGTGGGCTCGTCGCACAGCAGCACGGCCGGCTCGCTGGCCAGCGCGCGCGCGATCGCCACGCGCTGCTTCTGGCCGCCCGACAACTGCGCGGGATGGCTGGCCGCCTTGTCGGTCAGGCCCACGATATCCAGGCAGTCGCGCACGCGGTCGGCGATCTGCGTCTTGCTGCGCCCGCCGTGCACGCGCAGCGCAAAGGCCACGTTCTCGAACACGGTCTCGTTCTGCAGCAGGTTGAACTGCTGGAAGATCATGCCGATGTTCTGCCGCGCCGACCGCAGGTCGCGCTTGGACAGCGCGGTGAGTTCGGTGCCGGCCACGCGCACGGCGCCCTCGTCCGGCCGCTCCAGCAGGTTGATGAGGCGCAGCAGCGTGGACTTGCCCGCGCCGCTCTTGCCGATGATGCCGAACGTGTCGCCGGCGCGGATCGACAGCGACACGTTGCGCACGGCGTCAAAGCGTCCCGCACGCGTGGCAAACGACTTGCTCACCGCATCCAGGCGGATGACGGGCTGCGGCACGGCGGTGATGTCGGAAATATCGGTCATTGCGATTGCATCAGGAATAGGCGGTGGGTTCGGGCGCCTGGTCAAGCAGCGCGTACCGACCCAGGTCGCGGATCTTGTAGGACACCGGGTCATGCAGGGTGTGGACGCGCGCGTTGCGCCAGTAGCGGTCGTAGCCGTAACGCGCGGAAGTGGCGCTGGCCCCTGTCACTTCGAACAGTTCCGAGCCCACTGCCAGCGCGGCGCGATGCGCCAGCACCTTGGCCTGCGCACCGGCCACCGCGACGTCGCCGCGTTCCTGCGCCGTGACGGACGGTCCGCGCGCCAGCGCCGCGTCCAGCTTCAATCCGGCCAGATCGGCCAGCGCCTCTGCCGCCTGCACGCGCAGCCAGAATTCGCCGAAGCGCTCCTGCACGTAGGGATCGTCGACATGGCGATCGACGCCGGATGCGAACCACGGCCGCGCCTCGTCGCGCACGTAGCGGCGCGCCTCGTGAAAGGCGCCGCGCGCGATGCCCAGATAAAGGTTGGTCATGATGAGCTGCGCCACCTGCGAACGCAGCGTGGCGCGGGCGGTTGGGGTGACGCCCGGCGCCTGCAGCACCTGGATGGCCTCCAGGCGCACGTGATCGAAGCGCACCGTGCCGCTGTCGGTCTGGCGCTGGCCGAACGCATCCCAGTCGGGATTGACGGTGATGCCGTCTGCCTGCGTGGGCAGCGCGGCGATCAGCGCGGTGCTCGAAGGCTTGTGCCAGGCCGAGAACGTCAGCAGATCCGACCCGACCGAACCGGAGCTGAAGCTTTTCACGCCGTCGATGCGGTAGCCGTCCAGCTCCGCGCGGGCGATGACGCGGCGGTCCAGCGGATTGAGCGCGTTGCCCCAGAAGAGCTGGCGCTCGGCGGTGGGCGCCAGAAAGTAGGCCTGCTGCTCGGGCGTGCCGTACAGCAGCACGCCGGCGACCTGCAGATGATGAAAGCCGAATACGTGCGCGAGCGCGCTGTCGACTTCGGCCAGGCGGCGCACCGCCGCCAGCACGGTGGACCAGTCCGCGCCCGTGCCGCCGTAGGCGGTGGGAATGGACAGGCGAAGCAGTCCGCTGGCGCGGATGCGTTCGCGCTCATGGGCCGCATGACCGCCAGCGCGGTCGCGTTCGACGGCGGTGGCGGCCAGCTCGGCCACCAACGCTTCCAACGCAGCGCCGACCGCATGGGCCGCATCGGCGCTGGCGCCTTCATCGTGGCGCGCTTGGCGCAACAGGGAAATCTTGGCCATCAATCGGTCCTTGAAAACAGTTCGGGCCGATGCACCGGGCTCCAGCGCAGCAGGTGGCGCGCAAGCAGGTGCACCAGCGCCTGCGACGCCGCGCTCATCGCGGCGTACAGCGCAATGCCGAGCAACAGCAGGTCGGCGCGCGCGGCGATGCGGCCCTGCTCGGCCAGGATGCCAACGCCCGACGGCGCCGCGAACACTTCCAACGCCACCAGGATCAGCCACGCGAGTCCCAGGCCTTGCCGCAGCCCCGTCAGGATCGACGGCAGTGCGCCAGGCAGGATGACGTGCAGGAACAGCGCCCAGCCGTGCAAGCCATGAGACCTGCCCGTGGCGATCAATCCGGGATCCACCGCGCGGATACCGCGCACCGTCTGGCGGTAGATCGGAAAGAATGCGCCCAGCGACAACAGCGCCAGCCGGGCCGTCTCGCCCACGCCGAGCCACAGCAGGATGAGCGGCGCAAACGCGAGCACGGGCACGAGGCCCAACGCCTGCAGCAAGGTGTCGGCCTGCTTGCCGGCGCGCCGGGCGGTGGCGTTCATCGCGCCCAGGATCAAGGCCGCACCGCCACCCAACACCAGGCCTGCGAGCACGCGCAGCAGGCTGGCGCCCGCATGGCTCCACAGCTCGCCGCTGCGCGCCAGCGCCACCGCGGCGGCGGCAACCGTCGATGGCGCGGGCAGCAGGCGGCCGGACAGCCAGCCGGCCTGCGCGGCGGCCTGCCATGCGGCGAGAACGAGCAGGGAGGCCAGCAGTGGAGACAGCGCGGGAGCCAGAACGGACACCAGCCAAGGCGCGGCCCGCAGGTTCGGGCTGGGAGGCTTGCGCGGGGCAGACATCAGCTTGCCGACTCCTTGGGCACCAGCTCGGTCGCCATGACTTCGCCGAAGGGGCCGGTGAGCACGGTGCTGCCCGGCTTGCGCTCGCCCTTGCCGGGCAGCAGCGGGAACACCAGTTCGGCAAAGCGGTACGACTCTTCCAGGTGCGGATAGCCGGAGAAGATGAAGGTGTCGATGCCGAGGTCGGCGTACTCCTGGATGCGGGCGGCGACGGTTTCGGGATCGCCGACCAGCGCGGTGCCGGCGCCGCCGCGCACGAGCCCGACGCCCGCCCACAAGTTGGGCGAGATCTCCAGGTGCGCGCGGCCGCCGTTGCCGTCGGTCAGCTTGCCGCCATGCAACGCGGCCATGCGGCGCTGGCCTTCGGAATCCATTTTGCCGAACGCGGCCTGCGCGGCCTGCACGGCGTCTTCGCTGAGATGGCTGATGAGTTCATCGGCCGCGGCCCACGCCGCTTCGTTGGTCTCGCGCACGATGACGTGCAGCCGGATGCCGAAGCGCACGGTGCGCCCATGCCGCGCGGCGCGGGCGCGCACGTCGGCGATCTTGCGCGCAACGGCATCGGGCGGTTCGCCCCAGGTCAGGTAGACGTCGAGCTGTTCGGCCGCGAGTTCGTGCGCGGCTTCGGACGAGCCGCCAAAGTACAACGGCGGGTACGGTTTCTGGACGGGCGGATAGATGACCTTGCCGCCCTTGGAGACGAGCTGCTCGCCTTCGAAGCTGAAGCCTTCAGCCTGGTGGCTGTTTTCAAGAATGCCGCGCCAGATCTTGAGGTAATCCGCGGTGATGGCGTACCGCTGGTCATGACTGACGAAGACGCCGTCGCCTTCGAGCTCGCCGGGATCGCCGCCGGTGACGACGTTGACGAGCAGCCGGCCTTCGGACAGGCGGTCGAAGGTGGCGGCCATGCGCGCGGACACTTGCGGCGAGCTGACGCCGGGGCGGATGGCGACCAGGAACTTCAGGTTGCGGGTAGCGCCGATGAGGCTGGAGGCAACGACCCACGCATCTTCGCAGGACCGGCCGGTGGGCAGCAGGACGCCGTCATAACCGAGGGTGTCGGCGGCGACGGCGACCTGGCGGAAGTAGTCATAGCTGGCGGCGCGCGCACCACGGCTGGTGCCAAGGTAACGGGAATCGCCGTGCGTGGGGATGAACCAGAAAACATCCATGCTGAAACTCCGGATCAGACGCTGAAGCCGCCCGCAAGGGCGAGACGGCCAAGGTCGTAGGCAGGGTGGACGGCGCCAGCGCGCGGCTGCACGTGTTCGGACAGACGCTCGACGGAATCCTCGAGCCGTCCGCGCACGTCGTCGTCGATGTCGGCGTTGCCCGACTCATCGAGCCGCACCTGTTTGTCGGTGGCGTAGACGCCGGCCAGGATGTGCCGCGCACCGAGCGCGGACAGCACGGGCTTGAGGCCGTACTCGAGGGCAAGCAGATGCGCGGGACTGCCGCCGGTGGCAATCGGCAGGACGACTTTGCCGGCGAGCGCCTTTTCATCGAGCAGGTCGAGCACGGCTTTGAGACCGCCGGAGAACGAGGCTTTGTAGACGGGCGTGGAGATGAGCACGGCGTCGGCGGCCGCAACCCGCGCACGCAGGGCGTTGGCGGCCGCGCCGGTGTAATGCCCTTCGATGAGTTCTTCGGCGGGGATGTCGCGCAGGCCGAGTTCGCTGATGCCTAGCCCGCGTGCACGCAGGATCTGCGCGGCGTGGCGGAGCAACGCGGAGGAACGGGACCGCTGCGACGGACTGCCCGCCAGGGTGAGGATGCTCATGGTGATCTGCCGGGGCGATGCGTTAGAAGGCGGGGACAAGCGAGCCTTTGAATTCGCGCTCGATATAGGCGCGGACTTCGGGCGATTGATACGCGGAGACCAGCTTCTTGACCCAGGGCTGGTCGCGGTCTTTGGTGCGCACGGCGATGAGGTTGGCATAGGGGCCATCGGCAGCCTCTCGTCCGATGGCGTCGCGGGCAGGCACCAGACCGGCCTGTTCGGCGTAGTCGTTGTTGATGGACGCGGCGGTCAGATCATCAAGAGACCGCGGCAGCTGCGCGGCGTCGAGCGCAATCAGCTTGAGCTTTCGGGGGTTGGAGACGACGTCAAGCGGCGTGGCGGTGTTCTTCTGCTCGGCCTCGGGCTTGAGGGTGATGAGCTTGTAGGCGGCTAGCAGACGCAGGGCGCGGTTGCCGTTGGAGGGATCGTTCTGAATGCCCACGGACGCGCCTTCGGGCAGTTCGTCGAGCGATTTGATTTTGCGGGAGTAGAAGCCTAGCGGCGCGGTGACGGTAAGGCCGACGGGAACGATGTCGAAGCCGCGTGCCTTGATCTGGTTGTCCAGGAAGGGCTTGTGCTGGAAGGCGTTGGCGTCGAGGTCACCGGCGTTGAGGGCGGCGTTGGGGAGTTGGTAGTCGTTGAATTTGACGAGCTTGATCTGCAGGCCGTCGCGGGCGGCGACTTGCTTGACGACGTCGAAGATTTTTTCAGCGGTGCCTACGGAGATGCCTACTGTGATGGTGTCCTTGCTGTTGTTCTGGGCTTGTGCGCTTGTGATGAACGCGAGCGTTAGTGCTGCTGTGGTCAGGAGGCGGAGCAAGGAGGCCATTTCGTTTTGTGTCCGATGAGGTGAATGCTTGATGAGGTGATTCTGTCATCGGGGTTTGCGGGCGAAAAATACTTAGTCGATATGAGGTTATGTGTGCAAAGGGTGTGCTTGTTAGCGCGGATGGTGATTTGGTTGCTGGTGGAGGGTTGGGTTCTTCTTAAGACGTCGGGTGCGGCGTGGGTCCGATGATCGAGTTCTTAAGACGTGCGGCACGTGGCGGCCGGCGCGGTGATTGAGTTTTTAAGACGTCCGGCACGGTGGCGGCCGGCGCGGTGATTGAGTTTTTAAGACGTCCGGCACGGTGGCGGCCCGGGGCGCGCGGGGCCACGATTGCGGTCCGGAGCCTTCGCTCCGGACTTCCCCTTCGTCATCTTCGTCCGCCTTCGGCTCCCTTCAGATTCCCTCGGGCTTATCGACGCCCCGCGCACCCCGGGCCGCCACCGCACCGGACTCTGGCAATTGAAATTTGATTGCCGCCGCGGCGGTCGGCGTGCTTGGCCTTTTTGCGCAGATGCCTTCGGGCTAGAAGCATCTTGCGGTGCCCGTCTCCGTTCGGCCGCGCGGGCGGCCTCCGGAGACTTACGCGGCGTCTTGCGTCGTGGCGATGACGCTTCGCGTGTGGCTGCTTTTGGGTTTGGGTGGCTGACAGCCTCAAATTCGTAAGACCGAATGAGGTGTCTGACACCCCGGTGAAATTTGCTTCATACCAAGTGCATCTCCCGAGGGTGTCAGACACCGGCAGCGGTGAGATTCGCTTCATACCACGTGCATCTTCCGAGGGTGTCAGACACCGCCAGCGGCAGACGGCATCGGTAGGTTCCGGCAGCGACGGCAATAACCGTCAGTTGAACTCCAGTGCCCGATGGGCGGCGCGTACGGGTCGGCAAGTTGTGGCTGAACGTCGACGCGCCGCCCATCACCGCCCCTCCCCCCGTGACGGCGGGCCATTAGCAAACCAACCATCACCAGCGCGCAAGCGACCATCGCCACGACGCCTCACCGGCCCGATGCCGGGTTGCCGCCGTCCGGGCGGCAGCAACCCGGCGGCCCCGCAGATCTCCTGCCCTGACCACAGGTCTTGTAGCGCCCCATACCAAAGACCCTAGTAGCACGGCGTCGCGGTCCCCGTGGGCACGAGCGCCGTCGATGCGCCCGAGGGAATCTGAAGGGAGCCGAAGGCGGACGAAGATGACGAAGGGGCAGTCCGGAGCGAAGGCTCCGGACCGCAATCGTGGGCGATCGTGCCCACGGGGACCGCGGCGTCGGGCGACCTACGAAGATCTGACGCAGCCTAGAAGATCTGATCCAGCCTACGAATATCTGACGCCGCCTACTACGCCTTGCCTCAACATCTCAAACCAACACACTTCCAAATCCAGCCCCCACATGTCCCTCCGCCAATCTCCCCCTCCCTTCCCCAAACAACTTCTCCCTCAAAGACCCCTCCGAATACGCCCGCTTGTACGACCCCCGTTCCTGCAATTCAGGCACCACGATGTCGATAAAGTCCTCGTAGCATTCCGGCGTCACCGTCCTCGCCAGGTTGAATCCGTCGATATCCGCTTCAGCCACCCACGATTCCAGTTCGTCCGCGATCTGCGATGCGCTGCCGACCAGCGCCGGATATCTGCCCCCTAATGCCATGTCGGCCAGCAGGTCGTTGACCGTGCGGTCGGTGCGGGCCACGGTCAGGTTCTTGACGGCCGATTCGATCGCGTTGTTCTTCACGTAGCGGATCGGTTCGTCTGGGGCATAGCGCGAAAAGTCGATGCCGGTGGAGCTGGCGTAGTGCGCGAGGCCCGCTTCGGGGTTGGCGTAGCGCAGGTACTCGGCGTGCTTCTCGCGTGCCTCGGCTTCCGTTCTTCCCGGCACCACTGTCACGCCCATGAAGAACTTGATGTCGCGCGGATTGCGGCCTTCGCGTGCCACCGCGTCGCGGACGTCGGCGACGAGTTTGCGCAGGCCTTCCTTGGTTTGGCTTGAGACGAACACGCACTCGGCATGGCGCGCGGCGAAGGCCTGGCCGCGGCCGGAGGAGCCAGCCTGGTAGAGGACCGGTGTGCGCTGGCGCGAGGGTTCGGACAGGTGATAGCCCTGTACTCGGTAGTACTTGCCGCTGTGGTCCACCGGGCGAACGGCGGTCGGGTCTGCGTACAGGCGCGCGCGTTTGTCGGCGTGTACCGCGTCATCGTCCCAACTGCCTTCCCAGAGTTTGTAGGCGACTTCCAGGAACTCGTCGGCGCGGTCGTAGCGTTCGTCGTGGGCGATCTGTTCGGACAGGCCCATCGCGCGCGCCGCGCTTTCCAGGTAGCCGGTGACGATGTTCCAGCCGATGCGGCCGTTGGTCAGGTGGTCCAGCGTCGAGAAGCGGCGCGCCAGCAGGTACGGCGCTTCGTAGGTCAGATTCACCGTCACGCCGAAGCCCAGGTGGCGCGTGGCGGCGGCCATGGCGGAGACCGTGAGCAGGGGGTCGTTGACCGGGAGCTGGATGGACTCGCGCAGCGTGATGTCGGCCGAGTCCTGGTAGACGTCGTACACACCAACGATGTCGGCCAGGAACAGGCCATCGAACAGGCCGCGTTCCAGCAGCCTGGCCAGATCCGTCCAGTACTCCAGCGTCTTGTATTGGGTGGACGTGTCGCGCGGATGCGTCCACAGGCCGTGGTTGATGTGGCCGACGCAGTTCATGTTGAACGCGTTCAGGAGGATTTGCTTTTTAGCCATGGCGAGCCGCTCCGGCGTATCAGGTGGTGCCCACGCGCGCGGGCGGGGCGTCGTTGAGGTAGTAGTTTCCGACGGCATGGATCTTCCAGCGCACCGGGTCGTGCAGCGTGTGGGTGCGGGCGTTGCGCCAGTGGCGGTCGAGGTTCAGGTGGTCCAGCGTGGATTGCGTTCCCGACAGCTCGAAGAGCTTGGTGCCGGCGGCCAGCGACGCCTCGGTGGTGAGCGCGCGGGCCTCGGCCACGGCGATGGCGGCAGCGGCGATGTGTTCTGCGGTGGCGTCCGTGGTGGCGATGTCCAGGATTCGGCCGGCGCGCGCCACCAGGGCGCGGGCAGCCTCCAACCGGACGGACAGGCGGCCGAATTCGCTGATTGTCAGCGGGTCGTGCCGCGCCTCGTCGACGCCGGCGTCGATCCAAGGCCGCGAGCGTTCGCGTACGAAGTCGACGGCGTCGGCCAGCGCGGCCTGGCCGATCCCCAGGTCGATGGCGGCGTGGATCAGCTGCGCCAGCGGCTTGATCGTGTTGGCGGGCGCGGACGGATCGGCAAGCAGCAGCACGTCTTGCCGCGGCACCGCGACGTCCTTGAAGACCACGGTGCCGCTGCCGGTCACGCGCTGGCCGAAGCCGGACCAGTCGTCGATGACTTCGACGCCGGGGCTGTCGCGGCGCACGAAGGCCAGGCGCTGGATGCCGCCCTCGTCAACGGTGGCGGTGGGGATCCACTGGGCATAGAGTGCGCCGGTGCAGTAGAACTTGCTGCCGTTGATGCGCCAGCCGTCCTGGCCGTCGGGCGTCAGGCGGGTGCGGCGCTCGGCGGCGGTGCGTGTGCCGACCTCGGCGAGCGCATTGCCGAAGCGGTCGCCGGCCAGGGCGCGTGCGTAGAAGCGGGCCTGCTGGTCGGCGTTGCCGTTCACGCGCAGGACTTCCAGCGCGTAGTAGTGGTTCTGCGGGATCTGGCCCAGCGAGCCGTCGGCGCGCGAGATGATAGCCGTGACGGCGGCGAGCGTTACGCGGGAGACGCCGGCGCCGCCATGCTCGCGGGGCACGGTGATGCCCCACAGGCCCGACTGGGAATAGCGCTCCAGCTCCGGCAGGGGCAGTCGGCGTTCGCGGTCGCGTACCGACGCCTCTTCGGCAAATTCGGCGGCCAGCGCGTGGGCGGTTTCGATGGCCTGCGCGTCGTTCTGGATGATGGCGGCGCGGCGGGGCGCCAGCGTGGACACGTTCTGGTGCGGCATGAGGTCAGATCCAGGAATGGCGGTTGGGACGCTGTCCGTTCAGCACGTGGTTGCCGATGGCGTGGTACTTCCAGCGCACCGGGTCGTGCAACGAGTGCGTGCGCGCATTGCGCCAGTGGCGGTCCAGGTTGAACTCGGCCAGCGATGCGCGCGAGCCCGAGAGTTCAAAGAGCTTCTCGCTGGCGGTAAGCGCGATCTCCGTGGTCAGCGCTTTGGCGCGCGCCACCACGATGGACGCGGCCGCGACGGCGTCGGCGTCCAGCTCGCGTCGGGCGGCGTCGTCCAGGTGTTGCGCGGCCTCGGTCAGCAAGGCCTCGGCAGCATGCAGGTCGGTGTACAGACGCCCCACGTCGGCGATGACGTACGGGTCCTGCGTCGCGCGTTCGACGTTGGCCT
The DNA here is from genome assembly GCF_040775605.1 of Achromobacter animicus. NCBI lineage: Bacteria > Pseudomonadati > Pseudomonadota > Betaproteobacteria > Burkholderiales > Alcaligenaceae > Achromobacter > Achromobacter animicus. The sequence continues at coordinate 392,402 of NZ_JAYGJK010000001.1, read as the reverse complement.
CCACCCAGGGGCGCGCGCGTTCGCGCAGGAAGGCGATCGTGTCGTTCAGCGCACCCTGCGCGATGCCGGCGTCGATGGCGGCCTGCATCAGCTGCGCGAAGGGGCCGATCAGCACGGGGCTTTCCTGCACGGTCCAGGCGGGCAGGATGCTGTCCGCTTCCACGCGCACGTTGTCCAGCAGCACCGTGCCGCTGGCCGTGGTGCGCTGGCCGAAGCTGGACCAGTCGTCCACCACCGTCAGGCCCGGCGCGCCGCGTTCCAGCACGACCGTCACCAGCCTGCCCTGCGCGTCCAGCACCTTGGAGGGAATCCAGTGCGCGAACAGCGCGCCGGTGGAGTAGAACTTGCGGCCGGTAAGGCGAAAGCCGTCGCCGTCGGGGACAAGGCGTGTCTGGATGTCGCGGGTGTGGCGCGTGTGACGTTCGGGGCCCGCGTTGCCCAGCCGCCGCCCCGCCAGCACACCTTCGTAGTACCGCCGCTTCTGCGCGGGCGATCCCGTCAGGCGAAGCAGATTCAGAAATCCGAAGTGATTCTGCGGGATCTGGCCCAGCGACGGGTCCACCGCGCTGATGATGCGAAAGACCTCGGCCAGCGTGACATGGGACACGTCCGGTCCGCCGTATTCACGCGGCACCGTGATGCCGCCCAGGCCGCTCGCCGAGTAGCGTTCGATCTCGCGCCACGGCAAGCCGCGCTCGCGGTCCCGCTGCGCCGCGCCTTGTGCGAAATCGGCCGCCAGCGCATACGCGGCGTCGATGGCCTGCGCGTCGCCGGCGATGCGGACGGCATGCACGACCCGCGGCGCCTCGTCGATATCGTGCGTGGTGGAAATGCTTGAAGCTTGCGGCATGGAATGCCCCGGCGTTGAGAAGACATGCAGCCTACGTCGCGGCTGAGGCGAAGCGGAAGAACTGATTTTGCATTGGCTTATTTGAAATCGGCATATGCGCCCGAACGCTGCGCACGCCCCTGTTAGCGGGGCGCGGCGCGCATATCCAAATCACCAAAGAATGTTTGTGGCGGGCGTTGGCGCTTGCTTAGAGTCGAGTCTTTCCGCCAACCACCTAGCAGCCGCCATGCCCGAACTGGATCTGCCCTTGTCCCTGCATTACGACGGCGCGCTTGAAGCGCAGCTGTTTGACGATCTGCGGCTTGTCGTTGCGCCGAACATTCCGGCCGCGCGCCTCGACGCGCCGCGCGACCTGGCAAACGCGGAAGAGCGCGAGGCCGCCGGCCGCTACGCCGTGTGGAATACCGTGCATGATCTCTTCATCACGCAGGTTGCCGCGCATGCGATATCGGGCCTGTTCGACGACGACGTCGAGTTTCAGTTTGCGCTGGCGCGTCAGCTTGGCGACGACGCGGCGCACGCGGAGTTTTCGCGCGGACGCGCCGCAATTCTGCTGGGCGCCGATCCGCTGCCGCTGGTCGAGGAGGGCGTGCGCGATGCATGGGATCTGATCGGCGGCTTTGCGCTGCGCAATTGGCAGAACTTCCTGGCGTGGCAGTTTCACTACGAGCACTACATCCTGGCGCGCCTGTTCGTGAACCGGCGCACCGCACAGGTCCTGGACTTCGGCCACCGCGAATTCGGCGAGAACCGCATTCTGCCGGACGAGGAGGCGCACCGCATCCGCATCACGCAGTGGTGGCTGAACAAGCTGGAACGCGCAGACCCGGCCCAACGCGAAGACTGGGTGGAAGGCCTGATCCAGGCCGACGAGGATGCGCAGCGCATCCTGGGTCCCTATCTGCGCGACTCCTGGCAACTGAACCAACACGCCACGCGCCTGGACACCCGCAACCACGTCGCGCTGTACGACGCGTGGCGGCGCGAGCTGCTGGCCACGCTGCTGCGGCGTGATCCGGCGGATCTGCCTGCATTGACCAGCCTGGCGGCGTGATTCCGCACACCCTCCCCCTTCTCTGCACGACGCTTCCATTTCACACGCAAGGACACCACGATGACGCAGTCTCTTCCCCCCGCCGCGGACGATCAGGACCAGCCCGCCAGCCCGTTGCGACGCTGGCTCATGGGCGCCGCGGCGCTGATGGGCTCGGGCGCCCTGTTTCCCAATGTGATCTTCGCGCCGGCGCACGCGGACACGAACAGCCTGCCCAATACGGTGGACGGCGCGGTGCGCGGCGGCGTGCTCAATGCGGTGGTGCATCCGGAACCGCCGACGCTGGCGTTCTACCTGAACTCGTCCACGCCGACCGGCGCGGTGGTGAGCAAGATCTTCGACGGGCTGGTGGAGTACGGCCCGGACCTCAAACCGCGTCCCGTCCTGGCCGAAAGCTGGACCGTGTCGGAGGACGGCAAGACCATTACCTTCAAGCTTCGCCAGGGCGTGCTGTGGCATGACGGCAAGCCGTTCACGTCGGCGGATGTGAAGTGGTCGGCCGAGGAAGTGTGGCTCAAACATGCGCCCAGCGCGCGCCGCGTGTTCCAGTACCTGCAGAAGGTGGAAGCGCCGGACGATCACACCGTGGTGCTGCACCTGTCCCAGCCCACCCCCGTGGCGCTGAACGCCATCGACTCGCTGGGTGCGCCGATCCTGCCGCGCCACCTGTTCGAAGGCACGGACATCCAGAACAATCCGTACAACAACAAGCCCATCGGCACGGGCCCCTTCGTGTTCAAGGAATGGAACCGGGGCAACTACATCGTGCTGGAGAAGAACGAGAAATACTGGCAGCCCGAGCGTCCGTACCTGGACCGCATCGTCTGGAAGATCATTCCCGACGTCTCGGGCCGCGCCACTGCGCTGGAAACCGGCGGCGTGGCCTACGGCGAGCGCAATCCGGTGGCCTTCACCGATGCGACGCGCCTGTCCAAGCTGCCCAAGCTGGCGGTCGACACGTCCGGCTACAACGGCTTTGCGGCGTGGCTGTGGCTGGAAGCCAACCTGCGCGATCCCATCCTGTCGAACCTGAAGGTGCGCCAGGCCATCGCGCATGCAGTGAACAAGCAGGTGCTGGTCAAGACCGTCTGGAACGGCTATGCCGAACCGTTCGTCAGCCCGGTGCCGTCGCTGGTCAAGCCCTATCACAATCCCAACGTGCAGCAGTATCCGTTTGATCCAGCGCTGGCCGAGAAGCTGCTGGACGAAGCGGGCTATCCGCGCAAGGCCGACGGCTGGCGCTTTGCGCTGACGCACGACTACATCCCGTTCGGCGACGACTACCGGCGCACCGGCGAGTTCGTGCGCCAGGCGCTGCGCAAGATCGGCATCGACGTGACGCTGCGCGGGCTGGACCTGGCGACGTGGACGCGCAATGTGTTCACCGACTACAACTTCCAGCTCATCAGTTCTTGGGGCACCGTGCTGATCGATCCGCAGCTGGGCGTGGAGACGCGCTACTGGAGCAAAGCTGAAGCCAAGGGCACGCCCTGGTACAACGTGTCCGGCTACAAGAACGCCGACATGGACCGGGCCATCGAAGCCGCGCAGATCGAAACCGATCCGCAAAAGCGCATCGAGCAGTACAACGAGGTACAGCGGCTGGCGCAGCGTGATCTGCCGCTGATCGGGCTGTTCGAGTTCCGCTGGTTTGGCGTGTGGGACAAACAGGTGCGCAACGTGACGGATGCCTCGTCCCATTCGCGCAACAACTTTGCCAACGTCTGGCTGGGCAAGGCCTGACGGCCGGGGAAAGATCGCCATGTCCCTTCGCCTGCCCCGTCCGCTGCGCTACCTGCTGCAGATCCTGTTCGTGGTGGGCGTCACCGCGATTGCCAACTTCTTCCTGCTGAAACTTGTTCCTGGTGATCTGGTGGACGTGATCGCCTCTGAAAACAGCGGCATCACGCCCGAGCACGTCGCGCAGTTGCGCCAGGCGTATGGCCTGGACCAGAGCGTGTTCGCGCAGTTGGGCTACTACCTCAAGAGCCTGCTGTCGCTGGACCTGGGGTATTCGTTCCGCTATGGCGAGCCGGTGTCCGACCTGATCTTCAACCGGCTGCCCGCGACGCTGGCGCTGATTGGCACGGGCTTGGCGCTGTCCGTGGCCGTCGGCGTGCTGTTGGGCGTGCTGGCCGCCCGGCGTCCGCAGGGCATCCTGGACACGCTGCTGTCCGGGCTGGCCACGGCCGGCTATTCCGCGCCCATGTTCTGGACGGCGCTGATGCTGATCGTGGGCTTTGGCGTGCATCTGAACTGGCTGCCGGTCGGCGGCATCCGTGACGTGGGCGCGGCGCACCAAGGCTGGGCGCTGTGGCTGGACTACGCGCGCCACCTGGCGCTGCCGGTCACGACCGTGGCGATCTACTACGTGGCCATCTACACCCGGCTGTCGCGCGCGTCGATGATCGAGACCCTGCAGGAGGACTACATCCGCACGGCCCGCGCCCGCGGCAACGGCGAGGCGCGCGTGATCTGGCGCCATGCCCTGAAGAACGCCATTCTGCCGGTCATCACCATGCTGGGTCTGCAAAGCAGCGCGCTGCTGGGCGGCAGCATCGTCGTCGAGACCGTGTTCGCGTGGCCGGGCCTGGGGCAGTTGTCGTTCGAAGCCATCGCCAGCCGCGACGTGAATTTGCTGCTTGGCATTTTGCTGATGAGCGCGGCGCTGGTCGCCCTGATGAACATTGCCGTCGATGCCTGCTACGGCCTGCTCGACCCCCGAGTGAGAAAGACATGAAAGCACCCGCCCTTGCCGCCCTGCGCCTGCTGCGCACGCCTTCGGCCGCCGTCGGCGCGGTCATTCTGGCCATCGTGATCGGCGCGGCCGCCACCGCATCCTGGCTGTTCCCGGACGATCCGCTGGAGATGGTCGGCGCGCCGTTCACCTGGCCCGGCGAGGACGCCGCGTTTCCGGCGGGTACCGACCTGATGGGCCGCGACATTTTGGCCGGACTTTTCCACGGGGCGCGCGTGTCGCTGCTGGTGGGTGGCGCGTCGGCGGCGATTGCGCTGGGCATCGGCCTCTTGGTGGGCGCCTTTGCCGGGTATGCCGGTCCGCGTACCGACGCCGTGCTGATGCGCATCACCGAGCTGTTCCAGACGGTGCCCTCGTTCCTCTTGGCGATCGTGCTGGTGGCGATTCTGGGGCCGTCGCTGTCGACCATCATCTTTGCGCTGGGCATCACGTCGTGGACCGGCATCGCGCGGCTGACGCGCGGCGAATTCATTTCGCTGCGCGAACGCGAATTCGTGCGGGCCGCGCAGACGCTGGGCGCCGGCCACGCCCGCATTATCTTCCGCGAGATCCTGCCCAACGCCCTGCCGCCCATCATCGTGACCACCGCCGTGCTGGTGGCTCACGCCATCCTGTCCGAAGCGGGACTGTCCTTTCTGGGACTGGGCGATCCCAACGTGGTGAGCTGGGGCAGCATGGTCGGCGCGGGCCGCGAGGCGCTGCGCACCGCGTGGTACATGACCGCGCTGCCCGGCCTGACCATCATGGCGACGGTGCTGGCGCTGAACCTGCTCAGCGACGCCATCAACGACGCGCTCAACCCCAAGCTGCGCCGCCGCCGCGTGGCGGCACAGCCCGCCGCCGCCGGCCAGCCGTAACTTCATCTCCTGCCATGACCACGCTGATCGACATCCAAGGATTGAACGTCGCCTTCCCCGGCCACCAGGCCGTGCGGAACCTGGACCTGCAACTGCGCGCGGGCGAAACACTGGCGCTGGTGGGCGAGTCCGGCTGCGGCAAGTCCACCACGGCGCTCGCGCTGCTGGGGCTGCTGCCGCGCCATGCGAAAGTGCAGGGCCGCGTGCTGTTCGAGGGCCAGGACCTGCTGGCGCAGCCTGAGCGCCGCCGCTGCGCGCTGCGCGGCGACCGCATTGCCATGATCTTCCAGGAGCCGATGACCAGCCTGAATCCGGTGCTGACGCTGGGCGACCAGATCGGCGAAGCGCTGCGTCTGCATCGCGGCGCGTCCGCCCGCGCGGCCCGCGCCCGCGCCATCGAACTGCTCGACCTGGTGCGCGTGCCCGAGCCGCAGCGCCGGGTGGACGACTATCCGCACCACCTGTCCGGCGGTCAGCGCCAGCGGGCGATGATCGCCGCGGCCATCGCCTGCCAGCCCGCGCTGCTGGTGGCCGACGAGCCCACCACCGCGCTGGACGTCACAGTCCAGGCGCAGATCCTGAAGCTGCTGGACGACCTGCGCGGTGAACTGGGGATGGGGCTGTTGCTGATCACGCACGACCTGGCGGTGGTGGGCGAATGGGCCGACCGCGTGGCGGTGATGGTGCAAGGCGAAAAGGTGGAAGAAGGCGCGGCGTCCACGCTGCTGGGCCAGCCGCGCCACCCGTACACGCGCGGCCTGCTTGGTGCATCGCTGCGGCTGGACGACGCCACGCATTACAGCAGGCTGAGGCTGCCGGAGATTCGCACGCGGCTGGATCCTGCGTCGGGCAAACCGGCTTTTGGACTGGTGACGCCGCCGCGCGCGCCCGCAGCCGCCAACGATCCCGCGGCCAGCGCAAACGGCCCGCTGCTGCAGGTGCAGGACCTGCGCGTGCAGTACCGGACGTCCCGCGGCGTCACCGCCGCGGTCGATGGCGTGTCGTTCGAGATCGCAGCGGGCGAAACCGTGGGTCTGGTGGGCGAATCGGGTTGCGGCAAGTCGACGCTGTCGCGCGCGCTGGTTCGGCTGCTGCCACCGGCCTCGGGCCGCATCCTGCTTGGCGGCGAAGACACCACGGAACTGGACGCCGGGCGTCTGGCGGGCTACCGCCAGCGCGTGCAGATGATCTTCCAGGATCCGTACGCGTCCCTCAATCCCCGGCACACCGTGGCGGACATCCTGGAGGCGGCGCTTCGCATTCACCATGTGAAGGATCGCGACGAACGCCGGCGCCGCATTCTCCACATCCTGGACGCCGTGGGCCTGCCGCGCGACGCCTTGGCACGCTACCCCAGCGAATTCTCGGGCGGCCAGCGCCAGCGCATCGGCATCGCGCGGGCGCTGGTGCTGCGCCCGGCGCTGGTCATCTGCGACGAACCGGTGTCGGCGCTGGACGTGTCCGTGCAGGCGCAGATCCTCAACCTGCTGGTCGACCTGAAGGATGAGTTCCGGCTGTCCTACCTGTTCATTTCGCACGACCTGTCCGTGGTGCATTACCTGGCGGACCGGGTGCTGGTGATGAACGCGGGGCAAATCGTCGAGGAGGGGCCGAACGCCACGCTCTGGCGCGACGCCCGCCACCCGTACACGCGCAGCCTCATCGCCGCGCTGCCCCGGGGACTGGAACCGCGGGACGAGGCGCAGCGGCGGATCGCCTGACGCCGCCGCGGGCTCCGCCTTAAGGGGGGCTGGCTTGCGCCTGCCCGCAGGCCTATACTGGATTCGCCGTTGCTGGACATTCCTTTACCTAAAGGAGAGGCAACATGTACAGGCACTTGCTCATCGCCGTGGACGGATCCCTGCTGTCCGAATCGGCATTCAAGCGCGCCCTCGTTTTCGCCAAGGAAATGGGCGCCACCATCACCCTGCTGCGCGCCATCCCGGAAGACCACCTGTTGGTTTACCAGGCCGAAATGCTGGGCACCACCGAAGGGCATCACACCGATCAGGCGCGCAAGAACGCGCAGGCGTATCTGGACGGGCTTGAAGCCGAGGCGCGGCACGCGCTGGTGCCCTGCGAAGCCATCGTCACGGTGAACGACCATCCGCACGAGGCCATCGTGGAGACGGCGCAAAAGTCCGGGTGCGACCTGATCGTGATGGGCTCGCACGGACGGCACGGCATGACGGGCTTTTTGCTGGGCAGCGAGACGCAGCGCGTGCTGGCGCGCACGCGGCTGCCGGTGCTGGTGTATCGCTAGCCTTGCATCAAGGTGCCGGGCCGGGTGGCCGCGGTCAAGCGGCCGCCAGCGCGTGCTGAAACGTAAAGCTGTCCGCGTACAGGTGATCCAGACTGGCGCCGTGTTCGGCCAACAGGCTTTTGGCCTGGCGAATCATCTCCGGCGCGCCGCACAGATAGAACGCATGTTCCGACAGGTCCGCGTGATCTTCCAGCACCGCCTGCTGCACGTAGCCCCGGCGCCCCTGCCAGTCCGCCCCCGCGCGCGACAGCACGGGCACGAAATTGAATTCATAGAGCCGCCCGGCCCAGCTTTCGATCTCGTCGCGCAGGTACAGGTCCGCCTCGGTGCGCATGCCCCAATACAGGGTCACGGGCGGGCAGTCCTCGTTGTCCAGCAGCGACTCGAGAATCGCTTTGATGGGCGCAATGCCGGTGCCGGTGGCCATCATGATGAGCGGGCGCCAATCTTCCTCGTGATAGCTGAAGACGCCAAGCGGCGCCTCGATCTCCACCGGCGTGCCGGCGCTGGCCTGCCCCAGCCACTGGTCGGTGTAGCGGCCGCCGGGAATGCGGCGCACGTGGAAGTCGATCAGGTTGCCCGCCCGCGCCGACGCCATGGAAAAGCTGCGCGTCTCGCCGTCGGGGAGCACCACGTTCATGTACTGTCCCGGCACGTAATCCAGGCCGTCGCCGGGCAGCGCCAGGGTCAGGTGGATGACGTCGTCACAGAACGCGGCGATGCGATGGATCGTGGCAGGCATGCGGCGGGGGGGAGGAAAGGTCTGCCGGCTGCTCGCCACGCTGATGCACAGGTCGGCCGTCGGACGGGCCTGGCACGCCAGCGCGTAGCCCTGCTCGGCCTCTTCCGGGGTCAGCGCCATGGGGAATTCGTCATACCGGACAGTGCCCGATTCGAGTTTGATGCGGCAGGTGCCGCAGCCGCCGAACGTGCATTCGTGCGGCAGCTTCACCGCCGAACGCTCCGCGGCTTCCAGCACGGATTCGCCTTCATCGACGACAAAGGCTTCTGCGGGTTCCAGGATGTGCACGCGGTATGCCATGACGCCCTCGCCTATTTCTTGATGTCCGCTTCCACCAGCACCTTCATGCCGCGCGGCTCCAGCAGTTCACCCAGCGCAGCCAGTGCCGCAAGACCTGCTTTGGTGTCCTGCTCGCCGTTGCCGCCGCTCAGGCCCACGCCGCCGATCACCTCGCCCTTCACCACGATGGGAAAGCCGCCGACGAACACCGCGAACTTGCCGTCGAAGCTCCACTGGATGCCGAAGGCTTCGTTGCCGGGCAGCGCGGGGCCGTTGGGCGGCGTATTGAAAAGGTGCGTCGAGCGCTTGTGCCCGGCGGCGGTGAACGCCTTGTTCCAGGCGATCTGCGGGCCCGTGATGCGGGCGCCGTCCATGCGCTCGAGCGCAATCGGATAGCCGCCGTCATCCACGATGCAGATCGACTCCAGCACGCCGATTTCCTGCGACTTGGCGATGGCGGCGCGCACCATGACGCGCGCTTCTTCAAGTTCCAGGCGATAGATCTGTTTCATGTGCAAAGCCTCTTTGGATGGATGAGCCGTCAGCCGGCGCGGTAGACGGTTTTGATCTGCGTGTAGAACTCCAGGCCCACGCGGCCAGATTCGCGGAATGTGGAGGTGCTGGAATGCTTCAGCCCGCCGAACGGCGCGTTGATCAGGTTGCCGGTAGTGGTGCGGTTGATCTTCACGGTGCCTGCCTGGATATCGCGGGCGAAGCGGTGCGCGTAGCGCGCGTCGGTGGTGGCGATGGCGGCCGACAGGCCGTATTCCGTGTCGTTGGCCTGCGCGATGGCGTCTTCATAGCCGTCGACCTCGATCAGCGCGATCACCGGACCGAAGATTTCTTCGCGGGCAATGCGCATCTGCTGCGTCACGCCGGCAAAGAGCGCGGGCGTGACGTAATAGCCGCGGTCGAAACCCGCGCCCGTCAGGCGATCACCGCCGTACAGGTGCGTGGCTTCCTGTTTGCCCAGTTCGACGTAGCCCAGCACGTTGTCGAGCTGGCGGGCGGTGGCCAGCGGGCCCAGGTCGAAATTGCCGTCCAGGCCGTTGCCGATGGTCAGCGTCTTGATCCTGGCGAGCAGCTTTTCCGTATAGGCGCCGCTGACCTTGCGGTCGACCAGCACGCGGCTGGTGCCGGTGCACGCCTGGCCGCTCAGCGAGAAACCGCCTTTGACTGCCAGGTCCACCGCGCGGTCCAGGTCGGCGTCGGCCAGCACGATCAAGGGATTCTTGCCGCCCAGTTCCATCTGCGTCCGGGTAGTCAGGCCGGCCGTGCGATGGATCTGCTCGCCGGCGGCCGTGGAGCCGGTGAACGAAATGGCGCGCACCTGGCTCGCCCCCGTGATGGCTTCGCCCACCGCTCCTGCCGGGCCCGTCAGGAAGTTCAGCACGCCGGCCGGCAATCCGGCCTGCACAAAGGCCTCGGTCAGGCGATAGCCCGACATCGGCGCGTCGGATGAGGGCTTGAACACCACCGTGTTGCCCGTGATGAGGGCCGGTGCGATCTTGCGCGCCGGAATCGAGATGGGGAAATTCCAGGGCGAGATCACCGTCACCACGCCCAGCGGTTCGCGCTGGCTGTAGACGATCATGTCCGGATCGTCGTTGGGATAGGTCTCGCCCGTGAATGACTGGCCTTCGACCGCGTAGAAACGGATCGTCTGCGCCGAACGCAAGACCTCGTCCTTGGCCAGGTTCAGGCCCTTGCCTTCTTCACGGGTCAGTTCGCGCGCGATCGACGCGGCGTTGTCTTCCAGATGCTGGGCCGCCTTGAACAGGATGGCCGCGCGCTTGGAGATCGGCGTGTCGCGCCACGCGGCAAACGCCCCCTCGGCCGCCAGGACCGCCTGCCGGGCGTCTTCGGCGTTGGAGACCTGGAATTGCCCGACGACGTCGTCCGTGTCGGCCGGGTTGCGGTTCGGCGCGGTTTTACCCGACACGCTGGGCGTCCATTTGCCGCCGATGTGGTTCAAAAAGGTCTGCTGCGAGAGATCGTCCACGGGAGCGCTTCCTTGATTGAGTCTGGGCGGGCGCGGCAGGCGCAAGGCGCCTGGGCTACGTTCAGAACATTGTATACTTTAATCATTAGGCGACGATCCGTGGAAACCCCACCTGAAGCGTCAGCAAAAAGGCTCCCGCGCGGGAGCCTTTTCGCGTCAGGTCGCGCCGTTCAACTCCAGATCAGCACAGCGCAGATCGTCGAGACGAAGAGCGCCAGCAGCACGGGCAGCAGCAGCGCGCGCACCAGCGACAGCACATTCACCCGCGCAAACCCCGCCACCGCGATCAGCGAGGACCAGGCGATCAGCGTGCCGCCGCCCGTCCAGACGGCGCCCATCTGGCCGACCGCCGCCAGCGTCGCGGGGTCTACGCCGACGACCGGACCCAGCGCGCCGGATAACGTGCCCGTGAGCGGCAGACCTGCGAAGCCCGAGCCGTCGATGCCGGTGATCATGCCGACCAGCAGCACACCGAAGGCAACGAGGAAGTGGTTTTCCGGGATGAGGTGCTGTGCGGCGGAGATCACCTCGAAGAGCAGGCCGGGCGCCTGCGCCGCCGGCACGCCCAGGATCTGCGCGGCCGTCTCATTGGCACCCACGAAGAAGAAGCCCGCGATGGGCAGCACGGAACCCATCGCCTTGAAGGCGAACACGAAGCCGTCGGTCACGTGTTCCGGACAGACGTCCAGCATCTTGCGAGGGCCTTCGGCGGCCAGCGTCACCAGCATCATCACCACGAAGGCGACGCCGCCGACCAGCGCCGCCGCATCGCCGCCGCGCAGGGCGGGCAGCGACGGGAACAGCCGGGGCAGCACCATCACGGCGATCACGGCCAGGAATGCCAGCGGCGTCACCACCGCAAACACCTTCGACCAGCGGACACGGCGCTGCTCTTCCTCGCTCAGCGCGGGGCCGGCGGGCAGCGCGGGATCGGCGCCCATCGTGCCGCGGGCAAGTTCCGCCTTGTCGAACGACCCGGCCTGTTCCATGCGCGCCAGGCTGCCGTCCTGCGCGCGGGCCTGCCAGGCCGTCAGCAGCGCGGGATCGGCCGGCACGATGTGACGGCGCACCAGCAGGTAGGCCGCCACCAGCGCGATCCCGCCGGTGATCAAGGACAGCACGAGCGCGCGGTCGGCCACGACGGCGGCGCTGACGGCCGCCCCCGCCGCCTTGGCGCTGATGCTCGGCGCCACGCCGATCACGTAATCCGACGACAGGGCCATCCCCTGCCCCGCGATCGCGATGGCCATGGCGCCGGCCAGCGGCGGCAGCCCGGCCGCGATGGCCGCCGGCAGCAGGATGGCGGACACCAGCGGCACGGCGGGCGTGGGCCAGAAGAACAGCGAGATTACATAGGTACAGAGGGCGATGATCACGAACGACGAATGCCCGCCCCGCATGACCCGCCGAAATGGCTGGACCATGCGCACGTCCGCCTGCAGCGTCTTCAAGGAATTGAGAAGCGCCGTCATGAAGGTGATGACGAGAAAGATGTTGAAGAGCTCTTTGGCGGCGACGAAGCTGGCGGAAAAGATGCCGATCAGCCCGCTGATCGGATTGCCCGTGATCGCCAGCACGACCAGGAACGTACCGATGACGGAAGGCACCACGACATTGGCGCGCAGGATCATCGTCAGGATGATGGCGGCCACACTGATCAGGTAAATCCAATGAGCGGCAGTGAGCACGACGTCGGATTGCATGCGCTATTCCCCTTGTATGCGTGGCTGTTGGGTCGCCACACTCGGTATACTATATTTCGTTAGAAGCCATACCAACCGAAATATGCGCCGCCTAGGGAAACCGATAGTGCGGATTTCAGCCTGATTTTCAGCTGAAAATCAAGGGATTACCCGGAGTTTTTGGAAATTTGCGATCAAGGTCCGAATTCACCGATAGACTATCGTATACAGAAATTACAAAGCCCTCAGGCATGTTGTCCTCCCTGATAACCACCGATCTGTGGCATTACGCCGCCATGGCAGCCGTCGTGTTCGGCGCGGCCGTCGCCCAAGGCGTGGGCGGCGTGGGGTTTGCGATGTTCGCCGCACCCGTCGCCGCCATGTTCTTCCCGCAATTGGCGCCTGGCCCGCTTCTGACCCTGGGCGGCTTCATTTCGCTCTTGACCGCCCTGCGCGAGCGGGCCGCCATCGATTGGCCCGCCGTATCCTACGCCCTGGCCGGGCGCGCCGTCGGCACCCTGATCGCGATCTACGCCATGGCGCGCTTTGCGCCCCAGGCGCTGGGCGTGCTTTTTGCCTGCATGATCCTGGCCGCCGTCGCGCTCAGCGTGGCGGGACTGAAGTTCTCCGCGACGCCGGGCCGGGTGTCCGGGGCGGGCGTGGCCTCGGGGATCATGGGCACGATGACGTCGGTGGGCGCCCCGCCCATCGCCATCGTGCTGCAGCACGCCGCGCCGCCGCGGCTGCGTGCCACGCTGGGCATGGTGCTCTTTCTGGGATCCATTTTTTCGCTCGCCATGCTGGCGCTGGCCAAGCGCTACACGGGCTATCACGCCGGGCTGGCGCTCAGCCTGGCGCCGTTTCTGCTGGCCGGATTCGCCGTCTCCAGCCGGCTGCGCACCCTGCTGCCTCCCCGCGCGGTGCGCGGTGTGCTGCTCGTCGCCTGCGCCATGGGCGCGGTGGGCGTGCTGGTGAAGTCATTCTGGGTGCACTGATGCGGCAAACCGCCAGCGACGGACGGCTACACCCGGTAATACAATGCCGACTATATCCATTACGCCAAACCTGCTCGCCATGACAACTTCCCCCGTCAGCCCGCAAGCCGTCGAGACGCAGCATTCCTCCCCGCTGAAGATCGGCGAGCAGCACCCGCAGTTGTTTGCCGTCATCCGCGACAAGCTGCGCGAACGTATCCTGAGCGGCGAGTTCACGCCCGGCGACCGCCTAGTGGAAGGCCGCCTGTCCGAAGAAATGGGTGTATCCCGTATCCCGGTGCGCGAGGCATTGCGGGCGCTAGCCGCCGAAGGCCTGGTCACAATCGAGCCGCGGCGCGGCGCGTCGGTGTCGGTGCTATCCGATGCCGTGGCCTACGACATGGTGGAAGTGCGCGCCACGCTGGAAGGCCTGAACGCCAAGCTGGCCGCGCAGCGCCGCGACGAAAAGACAGTGGAGCGCCTGCAGGCGTTTCTGCGCGAAGGCACGGAAGCCGCGCGCGACGAGAAACTGGACAAGTTCCTGGCGCTCAATTCGCAGTTCCATGAAATGCTGGCCACGATCGGCGGCAACGTGGTGCTGACCGACCTGATGCGCTCGCTGCGCGACCGCACCGCCCTGCTGTTCGCGCCCAGCAACATGCGCCGCGCCAAGCAGAACTGGGACGAGCATTCGCAGATCCTGAATGCCGTCATCGCGGGCAACGGCGATCTGGCGGCGCTGCTGGCCAGCCAGCACGTGCACAACGCGGCCAAGGCCTACACCGAGGCGCAGCAGCCGCCGCAGCAGGCGTCGGTGGCCTGAGCGACTGCCCCCCGACGAGCGGCTGTCACCGCCGCCGCGCCGGCGCCGGGGCGCCCCCGCCATCCGCTCATCCCGTCGTGGCCGCTTCCACCGCGCCCGGCGCCGCGCCGACCACGATCCCCTTGCCGTTCTGCACCACCCACGACACCTTCACGTCGCCATTCACGAACGTCTGGCAGGCCATGCGGTAGCCGGCCTCGAAGTCTTCCGGCCGCAGGTGCTTGCGCTCCTTCGGCTTGATGGCGTCGGTGTTTTCCAGCCCCTCTTCGATCCGGCATTTGCAGGTGCCGCACAGGCCGCCCCCGCACTTGAACGGGATGCCGCCCTTTTCCTTGAGCGACACGCGCAACAGGTTGCTGTTTTCCGGCGCGGTGGCGACCATGCCGCCGTTGGATAGGAACGTGATCTGGACCATATATTCAGTGCTCCGCGGCGCGCACGCCCGACCGCAGCGTCAGCGTCGACGCCATGCTGCCAAAACGCGTCAGGTGCGCCAGCTCCTTGCGGGCCGCGTCCACCGACGAGAACTTCTCCAGAAACTTGGACGGCACGTGGTTGACCACGTAGGGCGGCGTTTCCTCGGTGACCACCAGCTTGATCTCGCGGTCCAGGCGGGCAATGCTGAACACCGCCAGCGCGCGCCCGTAGAACACGTAGTCGTAGGTCTCGATGATGTCGGCGCCGTCGCCCGCCTCGGTGCGGAAGACGCCGGGCTTGGAGGTCAGGATCACATAGGTGGATTGCGCCGCCATCATGCCTCCACGTCCTGCGACAGCTCGATGTCGCTGCTCAGCCAAAGCTGGCATGCCAGCCGGTAGCCCTGGTCGACACGGTCGCCCAGCTGCTTCTTTTCCTTCCAGTTCACCGGCGGCAGATGCTCAGCCCCGGCGATGATGCGGCATGCGCACTTGGCGCATTTGCCCATGCCGCATTCATAGCGCAGATGCGGAAACGGAAACTGCTTGATGCCGGCCCGCACCACCAGGTTGGTGTTGTCCTTCACCACGTCGGTGTAGGTCTGGCCGCCTTTATGAAACACAACGGTAGGCATGAGGTCTTCGTCCAGGTTCTGCGGTGCGGCCACCGCCCGGCCGGGCTGGGCGGGCCGGGCGGGTTCGGGCGATCAGGCGGCAAGGCCCAGTTCGGGCAGCTTGATCTCGTCCTGCACGTAGTCGGTGTAGAGCGCCGTGGTGTACAGCAGCCGCATCTGCGCGCCGATTTCGCAGATCTTCAGGCAGCGCTGCTGCAGGTCCACCGTGTTGGCGTGCTCCAGCACGATCTGGTAGCCGCGTTCACCATGGATCTCGTCGGACACGATGTGCAGGTCGAAGAACTCCACTTCCTCGTCGGTGAAGCCGTACTTCTCGCGCAGGGTCGGCGTCTGCTTGCGGTAGATGGAGGGCACCTGCGATTCCAGGCCCACCACCAGGCCGGCCACCGCGACGATCGGATCCTCGCGCATGGCCACGGCATAACACCAGCTTTGCAGCGCGCGCGTCGTGGGCGACATGTTGTCCGGATTGGTGACCCGTTCGCGGGTGGTGCCGCAGGCTTCGGCAAAGCGGATCAGCAGGTCGGTGTGGCGATCACCGCCGATCTCCTCTTCGTACATGTTTGCCAGCAGGAAATCCTTGGCCTCGGTATAGGTGTCCGGCGTGCGGGCGTACAGATAGCCCAGGTAGTCGGCAAAGGGGCCGACATAGTGATAGTGGTTCTCGGCCCAGCGCGACAGATGCTCGCGGCTCAGCTTGCCTTCGGCCCAGGCGATCGAAAAGGGCGACGCGTTGGCGCTCTTGCCCTTGATCGCGTTTTCCAGCGCCGTGCGGAATTCATCTCGGTTCATCAGTTCTGCCATGACTCGCTCCAGGTCCAGTGGGAGAAATTCCAGGCCTGTGTCAGCCCGGGCATGATGAACATTGTATACCGTCTACTGTTTTGAGCCGCTAGGGCAATCCCGGAGTTCCTCGCTTAAAGAGGGACAGTTTCAACCAGATCAAGCACTTACCATCCATGAGGCGAATTGGACCGGCGCGCGCCGAAGGCGTACAATGAATACAATTTCAACGCAATACGGAAATACCATGAACACCCGCCACCCGCTGGGCGACGCCCCGATCGGTCAACAACTGCTCACCCACTACGCTCGCCGCGACGCCGTGCGCCACGCCACGCCGCTGTTCCCGTCGTCCTGGGCCGAATTGCTGGCCCCGTTCCGCAACGCGCGTCTGCAACCGCTACGCGCAACCGCACCCGCCGCACGCACGCAACGCGACGAGACCGTCTGCCAAGCTGGCTGAAGGAAAAGCCCAGGACAGAACGTCCTGGCCTGAAAAGGCCGGGATCGAAACACCCCGGCTAGAACGCCCAGGACGTCTTCCCGGACGAGCGCGGCGCCGTCAGCGCTGTTAGCCCCGCTAGCGCTGTTAGCCCCGCTAGCGCTGTTAGTCCCGTCAGCGCCGTGCGCGCAGACTGACCTGCATCCGGGCGTTCTGCTGCGCCGCATTCCGCTGACGCCGGGCATTGCCGCCGGCAAGCACCAGCACAATCGCAAAGCCCACGGTGTAGGCCAGCACGTCCCACCAATCCGGCACGCTGCCGAACACCACGCGCAGCACGGGCTGCTCGATGCGCCAGCCAAAGTGCCGCGCCAGGTATTGGCCCAGTTCGACCGCATACCCCGTGAACAGCGCCGCCAGCGCCAGCGGCAGCACGCCCGCTCGAACAAAGCTGCGGTACAGCAGATAGGCCCAGCCCACCGCCACCACGTCCCCCACGAATCCACGCAGGAAGGGATAGGGCGCGCCCACGGTGGCGATCAGCGCCAGCACGGCGGTCACGGCAAGCAGGGCGGCGAACGCGCGCCCGTTGAAAGTCGAAGTCATTGAATCAGCAAACGTAAATAGTGAAACAGGGAGGGGCGCGGCTGCGTTCGCGGCGGCTGCGCATCGCTGCCTGAATTCGCGCAAGAATCCGCACACGCAGCGCTGCTACGCCCGCGCCCCGGCCGGTAACAAGGCCAGCGCGCAGGTTACCGGAAAAGCGCGGGCCGCCCTCCTCGGCCGCCTGCCTTGGGCGTACCATGGAGCGACCCCGACCCAGCCCAGAACGGGCGCGATCCTCGCGTCCGGCCACGTTCCCATGCTGCAGCCCGTTTCGGCTTCGACCGATCTGCCGGCGGCCCCACCGGCCGCGCCCGCGCCTGTCCTCCAGGTCAGCACGCTTTCCCCCCTCGCCTTTCCCGCCTTTCGCATCATCTGGATCGCCAACCTGTTCGCCAACCTGGGCACCTGGGCGCAATCGGTGGCCGCCGCGTGGGTCATCACCACGGAGCAGAGCAGCCCGCTGATGGTCGCGATGATCCAGGTGGCGGCGGCGTTTCCGCTGGTCGCCCTGTCGATCCTGACCGGGGTGCTGGCCGACAACCACGACCGGCGCCGCGTCATGCTTGCGGGCATGCTGCTGGAGCTGGCGGGCGGCGTCTTCATCACCATCCTGGCCTTCGCGGGGCTGCTGCACCCCATCACGCTGATTGCATCCGTGTTCTGCATCGCCATCGGCAGCGCGATCGTCACGCCCGCATGGCAGGCCGCCGTGGGCGAACAGGTGCCGCGCGAGCACGTCGGCAGCGCCGTGCTGCTGAACAGCGTCAACTTCAACGTCGCGCGGGCGGTGGGGCCGGCCATCGGCGGCCTGCTGCTGGGCGCGTTGGGCACGTCCTGGGTCTTTCTGCTGAACTGTTTTTGCTACGCCGGGCTGATCTGGGCGATCTGGCGCTGGAAGCGCGACCTGCCCGTGCGCCGGCTGCCGCCCGAAGGCCTCTTTGAAGGCGTGGTCGCCGCGCTGCGCTACACGCAGCATTCGACGGTGACGCGCGTGGTGATGCTGCGCTCGTTCGCCTTCGGCCTGTCCGCCAGCGCGCTGTGGGCGCTGTTGCCGCTCTTGGCGCACGAGCACGAAAGCGGCAGCGCGCTGCTGTACGGCTACATGCTTGGCGCGCTGGGCGTGGGCGCCATCCTGGGCAGCGTGGTGGTGCGCCGGGCGCGCGCGGCGTGGGGATCCGGCGGCCTGATCAGCGTGGCCGCCGCGCTCCTGGCCGCCTGTCTGCTGGCGCTGGGCCTCACCGATACGCTGTGGGTTGCGTTTCCGGCGCTGCTCCTGTCGGGCGGCTGCTGGATCGGCGTGCTGGCCACCTACAACACGACCGTGCAGCTTCTGGTGCCGGACTGGGTGAAGGCGCGCGCGCTGGCGCTGTATCAGACCGCGATCTTCGGCGGCCTGGCGGCGGGCTCGTTCATGTGGGGTCACTTCGCGGGCACGATGGGCGTGTCCGGCGCGATGTCGGCCGCCGGCATCGTGCTGGGCGTGACCGTGGCGCTGCTGTACCGCTCGCGTCTGCCGGAACAGGTGGACGCGCGGTCGCTGACGCGCGCCGACGACACCGAACCGGCCATGGCCGCCGCCGGCTTCAACACGCAGCGCGGCGCGGTGCTGGTTGCCGTCGAATATCAGGTCAACCCGGACAAGCTTGCCGCGCTGATCCACGCCGCCCGGCCGCTGCGCCTCTTGCGGCTGCGCAATGGCGCGCAGCAGTGGCAATTGTTCCGCGACCTGGAGCGCGAGGGCGTCTGGCGCGAGGTCTTTCTGGTGGAAAGCTGGATGCAGTACCTGCGGATGATCGACCGCATGACGCTGGCCGACAAGATGGTGCTGGACGAGGTGCGCGCCTTGCACGCGGGCGACAAGCCGCCGGTGGTGTCGCGCAACGTCAGCTACCTGGCCATGAACGAGGCGCAGGGTTTCTCGCTGCGCCGCGCCCCCGATTCCCGATGACGCGCGAGGCCCGACCATGCTTACCTCTCTGTGGCGCAATTGGCGGACCTGGCGGCGTGGCGGGTCGCAGCTTGACGTCATCCTGTCCAACGCCGACCCCCAAGCCCCGCTGGCCGAACGGAATCTGTGGCTGGTCGACCTTGGCCGCTGGCTGAACCGTCCGGACGGCGAACCGGCACGGGAAGACGGGCGCGACCCGCGTCACGCCCGCCTGCGCTACCTGTTGCAGGTGCTGGAACGCAATCCCGCTGTCGCGGCCCGCACGGCGGCCACGCTGCGCTCGGTACTGGTGGACAACGACCCCACCGCGCTCCTGTGCGACACCGGCGTGGCGTCACGCCCCGGCTTCTGGGGTGAGTTGTGGCGCCGCGTCGTCGCCTGGATGCTGCCGCCGACCGTCAATCAGGGCGATATGTCGGGCCTCTTCACGCTGCTGTTTCGCCGCGCCGGCGACGCGCAATGGATCGAATCGCTGGACGACGAGACGCTGGCGCGCGGGCGCGCGCTGCTGCGTCTGAAAGCGCACGTGCCGGCAACAGAAACCGATGCGTTGTCAGCCCCCACGCCCGAGGCGCTTGCCCGGCGGCTGGACCAGGCACTGACCAGCAGCATGCAGGTGCTCGTCAGCCAGGTGGGCGCCGTCGGACTCAGCCAGGATATCCGCTCCCGTGTGCCGGGCCGCGTCGAAGAATCGCCGTTTTTCACGCTGGAGGGCACCGCCGCAGAACTCTTCGACAGCACACCGGACACGCCGCACGAGGTGGTGGGCCAGCGCCTGAACGTGCTGCGCGCCTTGCTGGACGACTGCCGCGCGGCCGGCGACGCCGTCTATGAAGAACTCAAGCGCAACGGCGTCGCGGTCGACGTGGTCTACCAGATCGAGTGCATGAAGCTGCGCCTGGCGCGCATCGAACTGCTGCTGGGCGTGTGGATCGACCCCACCCAACGCCACCGGTACGCGCACCTGATGGCCGAGCTGATCCGTTGCACATTGGCCCGCAGCAGCATCCGGCATCTGGCGGCGTCGTCGCTATTGCAGTTGGCGCGCCGCGTGATGGACCGCAGCGCGGAGACCGGCGAACACTACATCGCCCGCGACACGCTGGAATACATGGACATGCTGAAGGCGTCCATGGGCGGCGGCTTCGTCGTGGCGTTCACGGTGTACGTCAAGTTCATCATCACGTCGGCCCACCTGGACAAATGGATGGAAGGCCTGCTGAACGCACTGAACTACGCCGGCAGTTTTCTCGTGATCCAGTTCGCGCATTTCACGCTGGCCACCAAGCAGCCGGCCATGACCGGGCCTGCGCTTGCCCGCCGGCTGGACGCGGCCTACTCGCCCGACGGGCGCGAGGCCTTCGTCGACGACACGCTGGCGATGCTGCGTTCGAACGCCGCCGCGATCGCGGGCAACCTGGCCGTGGTGTTTCCGCTGGCCTGGGCGATTCAATGGTTGGCCATGCGGTTTCTGGAACAGCCTTTGATCGATGCCGACAAGGCGCAAGACACGCTGCAATCGTTGTCGTTCTGGGGACCGACGCCGCTGTACGCCGCGGTGACCGGCGCATTGATCTGGGTGTCCAGCCTGATCGCAGGTTGGGCCGACAACTGGTTCGCGCTGCATCGCGTGCACGACGTGATGGCGTACGGCCGGCGCACCCGCTACCTGCTCGGGGCGCGCGGCGCCGTTCGGTGGGCGGGCTTCTGGCGGCGCAACGTTTCGCAGATCGCCGCCAACGTTTCGCTGGGACTGATGCTGGGCCTGCTGCCGGCCCTCGTCAGCGCGCTGGGATCGACGCTGGAAGTCCGCCACGTGTCGCTCAGCGCCGGCCAGATCGCGGCCGCGATTGCGACGCTGGGCTGGGAGCTCGTGCATACGCAGGTGTTCTGGCTGGCCGTGGCGGGCACGGTGGCGACAGGCGCGCTGAACGTCATCGTCAGTTTTGCGCTGGCCTTCAACGTAGCGCTGGCGTCGCGCGACATGCGCCGCGACGATCGCGTGTCGCTGACTGCCGGGGTGCGCCGCCGCATCCTGCGGCGGCCGGCGGCGCTGTTCTGGCCAGTCAAGCCGCGCGCCACGCCCGTGCAATCCTGACGCGCTGCGCAGGGCAGGCCTGACTGACATGGTGCGCCTGAACGGACGCGGCTGCGGCGCCGCGTGTTCAGAACGTGATCGTGGCGGTGACCACGTCGCGGTACGTGCCGGGCCGGGGCGTCGTCTGCGCAGGCACGCGGCCATAGACCGTGAAGGTCTGATTGGCGCCCGTGCCCACGCCCGCCCGCGGCGCGCCGCCCGAGGCATCGCCCCACACCGTGCCGTAGGCCGCATCCTGGTAGAGCTGATAGCTCACGGTGTCGGCGGCGGTCGTGTGCTTCATTTTGCGCGCCAGCACGTTGCCGGCGACCGAGCCGCCATTCAACGCCAGGGAGAAGGCGTTGGCGTTGGTGCATCGGACGGTGATCTGGCTGTTGGCCGTGACCGCAGCGCTCAACACGCCGCGCGGGGGAAACGCCATGTCCGTCGCGTTGATGGTGCAGTTCTTCTGCACGGTCGTGCGCACCACCAGCGGAATCGTGATGCGCTGCGTCGGCGCCGCCAGCGGGCAGTTGGACAGGCCCGACAGCAGGCCGAACAGCACGTCCAGGCGGCCGGTCGTCGCATAGGTTTCGCTGTAGACGGTATTGGCGTTGCCGACCGTCGGCACCGTAGACTGCCCGCCCGGCAGCTTGCCGTAGAACCGGAAGGTGGTCGACACGTTGCCGCCCCCCAGCAGCGGGCCGGTGAGCGTCTGCGACGTCGGTTGCCCGGCCGTCGCCGCGCCCCATATCTGCGTCCGCGCCGCGTCCGTGTACAGGTTGTAGTTCATGCGGTTCGTGCCCGCGCCCAGGGCGCGCGCCGCGATGGACGGACTGGTGTTGCCCACGCCCAGGCTGAAGCACAGCCGCGCGCCGATGGCGAGCAGCGAAAAATTGCAGGTCACGGCAACCGTTCCGTCCGCCACCGTGTCGCCCGGCAGCAGCGGATTGACCGTGCCGAAGTCCAGCGTGGCAGTCGTGCCGGCCGACAGCGCGCAGGTGTTTGCCTGCGCCGAGCCGGCGTAGCCCGCGCAGACGCCCATGGCGGCAAGCAGCAGGGCGATTCTCATGGTTGCCCCCTTTCCAACGGCTCGCACACGATCGGTCCCAGCGTCGGCAGCGGATCGGCATCCGAGTGCGCGTAATCGAACACGGCCTCGCACGACACGCCACCACCGCGCACCCGCAACCGGTTGGTCGCTGCCACGTCCTCCACGAACGCCAGGCCGTCGTAGCCCACCACCGTGCGCTTGCCGCTTTCGATGTGCGCAACCTCGGCCCCGACTGGCACGAAGGCCCCGTCCGGCAGCGTCAGGATCACCGAGGCCGCGTCGTACTTTTCCACCTTGAACGCGGTCAGCACGCCGGCGCCGGACTGCGGCACGACGACCGCCCGCGTCGAGTCCAGCCGCACGTCCACGGGCAGGTCTTCCGGGTCGATGGAGATGCGGTTGGTCTGGTAGGCGTTCAGGTCGGGCACCAGCAGATGACCGCTGCCGTTCGTGCGGCCCAGCCGGCGGTTTTCGTGCAGCACCGCGACGTCGGCCGTGCCATCGGTGGAGACCAGCGCGAAGCTGTCGTTGATGCGGCGCGACGGGATCACCGTGCTGTCCATCATCACCAGCGACCCCGAGGCCTGCACCGACGCCTGCGTGCGGCCGCCATAGTCCTGCACCAGCCCGCTGACCAGCCCGTACTGGCCCAGATACTGGAGTTGGCCCTGGTTGAGCTGCATGCCGCCGCTGCGGCCGTTCTGCACTGCCCACCCCCAGCCGCCCTCGTACGGCACGCTGCTCTGCGCGTTGACGCTGTAGGTGTCCTCGCCGCCCTGGCGGCCGACCGACACGCCGGCCTGCGCGCGCTCGCCCAGCATCACCGCCAGACCCAGGAACACGCCTTCCGAATTCGATTGCGAAAAGTCCTTGTACGCGCTCAGCGTCAGGACCACGCGGCTGTGCAGGTTGGCCGTGTACGAGGCCGACCCCAGCTTTGCCATCGGCACGTCCGGCATGCGGTAGCCGATGTAGCTGAGCGCCACGCTTTGCGAGCGGCCCAGCGGCATCGACACCGTCACGCGGTCGGTCTGGCGCGGCACCGGCGCGTCCTCGCGCGAGCCCAGGTCGCCGTAGTTGCCGATCAAACGCGTGACCTGCGTGTCCACGCTGAATTCGGGCCGCACGTACTGGTACCCCAGGCTGACCTGTCCGCCGCTGTAGTCCCCGGCGCTGCCGGAAAGCGAGCTGCTCAGCACGCCCAGCTGCCCCATCTTCACCATCGCGCCGGCGCCCGCGTTGTACAGCCCCGGGCCGGCCTCGGTGTGCGCCTCCAGCGTCAGGTTGTCGGTGTAGCCGTAACGCCCAGACGCCGTCAGCACCGGCTTGCTGTCGTAGTCGAACGAGCGCACGCTGAACTGGCGGCGCACGAAGCCCGCCTCGACCGACCAGCTGGACAGCCCCGCCGCCAGCATCCGCGGGTCGATGTACAAGGGGACCGACGTGCTGACGGTGCGGCCCAGCGCGTCGCGCGTGATCAAGGTTGCCTGGCCCGCGCCGGTGATGCCCGGAATCTGGTTGACCACGAACGGCCCCGGGGGCACGTTGCCCGAGTACTGCTGCACGCCATTGACGAACAGCGACACCGACGACGGCACGACCGACGACGCGCTCAGCGACGACACGGGAAAGGTGACCAGGTCCGGACGCAGCGCGAAGTTGCGCCCCCATTGCACGCCGGCCACGCGTACCGAGCGCGACCAGTTCAGCGACGAGGTGATCGTGTCGCCCAGGCGCAGCGTGCGCAGCGTCTCCTGATCCGAGCGCGTCCAGAATGTGTCGTAGCGCACGTATTCATCGCCGCGGCCGCCGAAGTAGGCCGTGCCCGAATTGCTGAACACGCCATTCGAATCGAAGTAACGCTGTTCGGAATACAGCGACAGCCCGTACTCGTAGTCGGTCTGCGCATAGGCGTCGTAGTTCACCACCACGCCGCGCCCGGCCGTCGCCAGCGGCGTGGCCGGCAGTCCGCGGGTATTCACCTCGTACGGCACGCGCAACGTGTCGGGCAGCACCAGATCCACCGACTGCGCCGCCGGGTTGTACACGTAGCGCAGGCCGGCCACGGCATCCAGGCTGACTTCGCGCGTCGCGGACATGCCGATCACGGACAGGTCCACGCCCAGCGAACGCAACGCGGCGCCGCTGACGGACAGGCGGCCATGCGTGTCGTAAAAGCGCAATAGCTGGGATGTGTTGACGCCGTTGATGCTGACCTCCAGGTACACGTCACGCTCGGCGATGCTGCCGAACGAGACCAGTTGACCGGGCACATCCGCCGCCTGGGCAGGCGCACCCAGCAGGAAGAGTGCGACACCCAAGGCGCGTTGCCCGCGGAGACGGGTAGCGCGCACTGCCATAGACTGCCCTTCTGTGGTTGCCGGCGGGCCGAGCGGCAAGCCGGAACGCGGTCATACGGTCAACGCGGGCTGACGGTGACCGTGTCGCCGTTGATCATTGCCCTGATCTTTACCGGCCCGGCCGCGCCCTGCTTTGCCGGAATGCTCCATTGGCGCGCCCGGTTGGCCAGCGCATAGCCCAGCAGCCCCTCCACCTCGGCCACGGGCTTGCCCGCCGCATTCAGGATCTGCAGCGCGGCCACCTGCGCATAGCGGCTGCCGCTGTTGGACAGCCTCACCACCCAGTCGCCGCCAGCGCGTTCCGCGCGCCACGCCAGCTCGGGTTCCGGAGATGGCGCCGTGCCGGACACGAACACCGGCACCGAATAACGCAGGCGCAGCACCACGCCATTCACGCCGGGCGAGGACGGGTCAGGAATTTCGTCGATGATGAGGCGGAACCCCTGCTGCAGCGACGGCGCATCCTTGGACACGCGCACCAGACGGACGAGTTGCTCGCCGCCGGGCGGCACCTGGATGATGGGTGGACTGGCCTGGATGTCGTCGGTTGGCGAGAGCACGTCGTCGCCGTCCGCCTGTTCCCAACCGTAGATGCGCACCTGCCCGTAGATCGGCGTGGACCCGGGATTGCGCAGCATGATGCCGCTTGCTCCCTGCGTGGGCGCAAGCTCGACGAGCACCGGAGAGATCTGCAGGGCAGCCGCCACCGCTGCGCCGCCCCAGCCTGCCAGGCAGGCGGTAAGCAGCGCCCGAAAAAACATCCGCATCGGGCGGCCCCCTTAGAAGTAGACCGTCGCGGTAACCGTGGAAGAGTAGGTGCCGGGCGCCGGCGTGGTCTGCGCGGGCACGACGCCGTTCACCTGGATGGGCTGCGCGGCGCCGGTGCCGGTGCCGCCCACTCGCGCTGCAACGTCGGCATCGCCCCACACGACGGTCGTGCTGCCCGGTTTGTACAACTGATAAGCCACCGTCGCGGTATTGGCGCCGGTGCCGCTCAGAAATCGCTGGGCTTCCGTCGACCCCGTGCCCGTGCCCGCATTCAGGCCGACGGTATACGGGGTGGTATTGCTGCACGTAACTGACAGGTTGGTATTGCCGGTAACCGCGGTATTCAGCACGCCCTGACTGCCGAAACTGAGATCAGTCGCGGAAATGACGCAATTGGCCGTAATGGTAAGCGTGACGTTGAAATTGGCGGTGGCGGTCTGAGCGAGCGCTATGCCGGGCGCTGCACCACCGATAAACAAACACAGCGTCGCTGCGCGCAAGGTCGGGCGTTTCATGAGGTATGCCTCCACGATATACGGTTGCACCATCAATCCTGCTGCGGATAATCGTACGTCCAAATATTGGTATGCGGCACCAAATAGTTTCATATACCAGGGGAATTTATTACGATTATTAACGAATCGGCCTGGGATACCGCACCGCAATAATTAACCTCTTCTTAGAAGCCGTGGGAATTTCCGCTGTACATATTGTTGTGATTGAATTTCCATAGCAGTTTCATTAAGTGACAATTACCGCCTGATTATCCAATCGGATAATCGCCGCGCATGACAGGTTTAATCGGGCGCGCACATCCTGAATTGCCGCCCTGACCCGAGCCCACCCTGGCGCGCATGCCGTCAGACGAAAAGCCCGAATTCAAACAGCGCATTAGAATCAGTGCCTACGAATCCGGACGCACCGGCCGGACGCCCTCGCAGCGCAGCCCATTCATGCTCTCGTTCTCCCGCAGCACCGTCTATCCGGCCGGCGTCGGCCTGCCCGCCGCCGAACGGCTGGGCGCACTCATCGCCGTCATGCTGGCGGTCTGCATGGCCAGCCTGGATACGGCCATCGCCAATACCGCATTGCCGACCATCGCGCGCGACCTGCAGGCCAGCGAGGCGGGTTCCATCTGGGTCATCAGCGGCTATCAGCTGGCGATGGTGGCCGGCTTGCTGCCGGCGGCCGCGCTGGGCGAAATCCTGGGTCACCGGCGCGTCTACATCGTCGGACTCGCGGTATTCACGCTGGCCTCGCTGGCCAGCGGCCTGGCGCCGTCGCTGCCCGTGCTGGTGGCCACGCGCATTCTGCAAGGGCTGGGCGCGGCGGGCGTGATGAGCGTGAACGGCGCGCTGCTGCGCTTCATCTACCCCTCGCACATGCTGGGCCGCGGCCTGGGACTGAACGCCATGGTGGTGGGGCTGTCGTTTGCCGGCGGGCCCACCGTGGCGTCGGCCATCCTGCTGCTCGGGTCCTGGCACTGGCTGTTTCTGGTCAATTTCCCCATCGGCATCCTGGCGGCGGTGCTGGCCCTGCGCGGCCTGCCCGACACCACGCGATCCGGTCACGGATTCGACGGCCTGGCCGCGGTGCTGTGCGCGATGGCGCTGGGGCTGCTTGTCCTGGCGACCAATGAACTTGCGCACGGCGCGCCGTGGCCGCGCGTGGCGCTGGAGGGCGGCTTGGCGGCGGGCAGCCTCTGGCTGCTGATGCGGCGCCAGGCCGGTCACCCCGCGCCCATCCTGGCAGTGGACCTGCTGCGCCGCCCCCTCTTTGCGCTGTCCGCGGCCACCGCCGTGTGCGCGTTCGCCGCCCAGGCGCTGGCCTTCGTGTCGCTGCCGTTCCTGTTCCAGTCGGTGCTGGGCTACAGCCAGGTCCAGACCGGGTTTCTCATCACGCCATGGCCCGTCGTCGTGGCCTTCATGGCGCCGATCGCGGGACGGCTGTCCGACAGCTATCCGGCGGGCATGCTGGGCGGCGTGGGGCTTGCTTTGCTGGCGCTGGGCATGGCGTTGCTGGCGCTGATGCCGGCCGACCCGTCGGTGCTGGACATCTCGTGGCGCATGGCGATCTGCGGCGCGGGCTTTGGTTTTTTCCAGTCCCCCAACCTGCGCGCCATCATGACCTCGGCCCCGGCGTCGCGGGCGGGCGGCGCCAGCGGCATGATCGGCACGGTGCGCCTGCTGGGCCAAGCCACGGGTGCGGCCTTGGTCGCTGCGTGCTTCAACGTCTCGACCACACACGGCGCCATCGCGGCCCTTTGGCTGGGCGGCCTGTGCGCCGGGTTGGCCTGCATCGCCAGCTTTGCCCGCCTGCGGTTCGACGCAAGTGAACCGGTGCAGACCCCGGCGTCGCGCTGATACGCCAATAGTCCGATGACAACGTCATCACGCAACACTATTGCCGTTCGTGTCGATATATTCGGGCGGTGCGACGTCATATTCGTAAGATGTGCAACATCCGCTAAATAAGGTTCTGGCGGGGCCGTTGTCCTTATGCAGGCTTGCTGCACCTTTGGGACGACGCGCATGACACAGTTTCTGAAAGACATCACCATCCGCCGCATGATCCTGGGCACCTTGCTCGTGATCAGCCTCTTCATCGCCGGTTTGTCGGCCATCAGCGTCCATGGGCTGCGCAGCGCAGAGGAAGCGCTCGCAGCCAGCAACGAACTCCTGCACGAGGTATCGGCGCTTTCCCGCGTCAACGACCAGGTCATGCGCGCGCGGCTGCGGCTGTCGCGCCAGCTGGAATACGTGGCCGGCGGCCAGAAAGACCAGGCCGCGGCCGAAGGGCGCAGCATCGACACCGCGCTGACCGAAGCGAAGAAGCATCAGGCGCAATTCATCGAGCTGGCCCGGCGCGACGCCCCGGCGGCGTTGCTGGACGCCATGCGTTCGGGATTTGACGCGCTGGCCGACGGCATTGCCGTGCAGCGCCGGCATCTGGATGCGGGCGAGGTCGACAAGGCGCGCGCCCAGGCGTCCGGGCCGGTGGTCACCGCCAGCCGCAGCTTCGGCAAGAGCATGGAGGAATACGAGGCGTACGCGCAGGCGCGCGAAGTCCAGCTGCTGGCCAATGCCGACGCCAACCGCCGCCAGGCCTATATCGGCATGGGTGTGGTGCTAGGCATCTGCCTGCTGCTGCTGATCCTGGGCGACCGCTACGTCGTGTATTTCGTCAAGCGCCCGCTGGATTCGCTGAAGGGCCACTTCCAGCGCATCGCGGGCGGCGACCTGACCACGCCGATTCCGTCGTTCGGCAGGAACTGCGTGGGCCAGATCATCCCGTTCCTTCAGGACATGCAGGCGAGCCTGGTGCGCACCGTGCACGCCGTGCGCGACGGCGTCGTCGAGATCAACACGGGTTCCAGCGAGATCGCGGCGGGCAACCAGGACCTGTCCAGCCGCACAGAACAGCAGGCGGCGTCGCTGGAGGAAACCGCGGCCAGCATGGAGCAACTGCTGTCCACCGTGACGAGCAACGCTGAAAATGCCCGCATGGCCAACGAGATGGCCGCCACCGCGTCCGAGGTGGTGCAGCGCGGCGGCGATGCCGTACAGGCCGCGGTCAGCACGATGCGCAAGATCGCGCAGGATTCCAGCCGCATCGAGGACATCGTCGGCGTGATCGACGGGATTGCGTTCCAGACCAACATCCTGGCGCTGAACGCGGCGGTGGAAGCGGCCCGCGCGGGCGAGGAAGGCAAGGGCTTTGCCGTGGTGGCCGCCGAGGTCCGGTCGCTGGCGCAGCGCAGCGCCAGCGCCGCCAAGGAGATCAAGCAATTGCTGGACGCCTCGGGCGCCACGGTGCAGGCCGGCTCGGCGCAGGTCGAGGCGGCGGGCCTGACGATGACCGAGATCCTGGAGACCATCGAGCGGCTGACGATGCTGGTGAACGACATCGCCACCGCGTCCAACGAGCAGGTGACCGGAATCGACCAGGTCAATACCGCCGTCACGCAGATGGACCAGGTCACGCAGCAGAACGCGGCGCTGGTCGAGGAAGCCGCGGCGGCCGCGTCGTCGCTGGAAACGCAGGCGCAGCGGCTGCAGGCGGCGGTCAGCGCATTCCGGCTGCCGGCGCAGGGACAGGGCGCCGCGCAGCAGGCGGTGCCTGCCTACGGCCAGCCGGCGCTATTGCCGGCCTGATGGGTTATTCCTTCACGTAGCAGGGATACAGCGCCTGCTGCGCCCGCGACCGGGCGGGGTCCACCTCGAACGCCACGATGGACTCCGTATCGGTGCTTTGCGCCAGCGGCTCGCCCCCTGGCTGGAACGCAAACGCCACGCCGCCGAACACCTGTCCCTCGGGCGTGCGCCCGGCGCGGTTCGAACTGACAACATAGCAGCCGGACACCAGCGCGGCCATGGCGCCCGCCGTCAGCCAGCGGCCGCTAGACGCGCCGCTGGCGCGCGGCACGACGATCAGCTCGGCGCCGTCTCGGCCATAGCGGCGCGCGCGTTCGTTGAACATCAGCTCGGTGCACAGCAGCACGCCGACGCGAATGCCGCCCACCTCGGCGACCTCGAACCCGTCGCGCGCGCTGTGGAACCAGGCCGCCTCGAAAAACCCCGGTTCCTGCGGAAAATACTGTTTGTGATGCAGCGCCGCATAGTGTCCGTCCTGCAACGCGAACGCTTCATTGGCAAGCCGCCCGCCGGCATACACGGGGCGGGACGACACGATGGCTGGCACGTTCAGCGCCGCCAGCGCGGCAAGACCGGCCTCGTGGATACGCACCGACTCGGCAGCCAGCGCGGCGTCATAGGACAGCAACGCCGCCAGCCAGGGGCCGAACGGCATCTCGTTGGTGACCAGCAGGTCGGGCGCCAACTCGTGGATGCGCTCGGCGATGCCTTCCCAGTTCGCGCCCTCCGGCATCAGGCCGGCCGGGCCTTCCATCATGCAGATCCGCATGCACACCCCTTTTTCGAAGCGCCGTTGATGCGCTGTTGTCGTGGCTTTGGTGGCGCTGATGCGTTGTTTACATCCACGCGGCGCGCATCAGCCCGCGCGCGGCGACAGTTCAATGACACACGCGTCGATGCCGTGTTCCGCGCTAAGACGATACTGGCCAAACCCATCCCGTCCTTCGGCGTGCAGGCAATCGTAGCGCGAGGCCAGCCGATGCTGCGCGCCGTCCAGCTCCACCGTCAGGTCTCCGCCGGCATTGAACACCAGCACGCTCGTCGCGCTGCTGTGAAACACCCAGGGCTCTGCGCCACTCACCCATTGCAGACGGGCGTGCCAGAGGTTGGGCGCGTAGATCAGGTTGAAGTCGCGGATGGGGCCGTCGAGCAGGCGGCACGCCACCTGCGCGTCACCGGAAAACGCATACGCGACGCGCGGCGCCAAAGGCGGCTGGCGCTGCCCGTCCACCGTCAGCTCGATACCGCGGCCTTCCAGCACGGTGATGATCCGCTGATATCCGCCAAAGGCAGAAAAACCGCCATCCTGCGCGACGTCGGCCAGCGAGAGACGCCAGCCGAACGACGCGGTATGGCCGCCCGGATTGCAGGCGACTTCCTGGGTCGTCCCGCCGCCGTTGCGCCAAGGCATGCGGGGATAGTCCGCGGCCCGGTACAGCCGCACGTCAGAGGGGATCATGGCCACGGATTAGTCCTGTTGGGTCGGGCGGAAGACAGACGAAATTATAGGTGGCCGATGAGGGTGGCCGACGCAGGCGACGGCGTCTGCCCGCGCTCCGCCTGGACGCGCCCCCTCGAAATCCGTATACTCCCCCCCTGTATCGAATCGGAGCCTGCCGTGCCGCACTCCCCAGAAGAAAAGAAACGCGTTGTCACGCGCCTGCGCCGCATTCAGGGGCAGGCGTTAGCATTGGAACGCGCGGTGAACGAAGGCACGGAATGCGGCGCGCTGCTGCAGCAGCTGGCGGCGTTGCGCGGCGCCACGAACGGCCTGATGGCCGAAGTGCTGGAAAGCCATCTGCGGGAAACCTTCCTGCAGTCTACTCAGGCGAATCCGCCCGACCCCAGGCCCGAGACCGAATCGCAGATCGATGACCTCATGCGCATCGTCCGTTCCTATCTGAAATAACCCCATCTACGTGGAGCATCGCTATGAAATCACGCGCAGCAGTCGCATTCGGCCCCGGCAAGCCCCTGGAAATCGTTGAAATCGACGTCGCGCCGCCGCAGCGCGGTGAAGTGCTGGTGCAGATCACGCACACGGGCGTCTGCCACACGGACGCCTTCACGCTGAGCGGCGACGATCCCGAAGGCCTGTTCCCGGCCGTGCTGGGTCACGAAGGCGCGGGCGTGGTGGTGGAAGTGGGCGAAGGCGTGACCTCGCTGAAACCCGGCGATCACGTCATTCCGCTCTACACGGCCGAATGCCGCGAGTGCAAGTTCTGCCTGTCGGGCAAGACCAACCTGTGCCAGAAAGTGCGCGCCACGCAGGGCAAGGGCGTCATGCCGGACGGCACCTCGCGCTTCAGCTACGAAGGCAAGCCGCTCTATCACTACATGGGCTGCTCGACGTTCAGCGAATACACCGTCGTCAACGAAATCTCGCTGGCCAAGATCAACCCCGCCGCCCCGCATGAAAAAGTCTGCCTGCTGGGTTGCGGCGTGACCACCGGCATCGGCGCGGTGCACAACACCGCCAAGGTCAAGGAAGGCGACACCGTTGCGGTGTTCGGGCTGGGCGGCATCGGCCTGGCGGTCATCCAGGGCGCAGTGCAGGCCAAGGCCGGCCGCATCATCGCGGTGGACACCAACCCCAACAAGTTCGTGCTGGCCAGCGCCATGGGCGCGACCGACTGCATCAATCCCAAGGACTACGACAAGCCCATCCAGGAAGTCATCGTCGAACTGACCGACGGCGGCGTGGACTTCTCGTTCGAATGCATCGGCAACGTGCACGTGATGCGCGCCGCGCTGGAATGCTGCCACAAGGGCTGGGGCGAAAGCATCATCATCGGCGTGGCCGGCGCCGGTCAGGAAATCAGCACGCGTCCGTTCCAGCTGGTGACGGGCCGCGTGTGGCGCGGCTCAGCGTTCGGCGGCGTCAAGGGCCGCACGCAGCTGCCGGGCATGGTCGAAGACGCAATGAGCGGCAAGATCGACCTCGATCCCTTCGTCACGCACACGCTGCCCCTGGACCGTATCAACGAAGCCTTCGATCTGATGCATGAAGGTAAGTCGATCCGGACGGTGATCCACTACTGACGTAAGCGTTCTCGCGGTAGACGCGTTCGGTATTGCCGACGAAGGTCGCCAGCGAGAACTCCTTGAGCGCCGTGCTGCGCGCATCCACGCCCATGGCGTGCAGCACGCCGCGGTTCGCCAGGATGTCCGACAGCGTCCGGGCCACCGATTCCGGGGACCCGGGCGGCACGATCCAGCCATTGCGGCCCTCGGTGACGTTCTCCGTCAGGCCGCCCACGCTCGACACGATGACCGGCTTGCCCGCGGCCATCATCTCGCGGCACGCGAACGAAATCGTCTCCAGCCGGGACGACAGCACAAACCCCACATCCAGCGCCGCCAGCACGGGCTCCACGTTGTCGAGCAGGCCGGTGAAGACCACCTGATCCTGCATGCCCAGCTCGGCCACCCGGTTGAGCATGTCATCGCCCGGCATCGCCCCGGCAATCAGGACGGCGACCTGGCTGCGCTGGCCGGCGGGCAGCAGCGACACCGCAGCCACCATGTCGATCCAGCTCTTGTAGTCCGCCGTGCCGGCATTGCTGCCGATCACCAGCCGGTCGCGCAGCGCGGGCGGCAGGAAACGCGCGCGCGCCTGGGCTGTTTCCGTGCGGCAGGCCGGACGGTATTTCTCGGTATCCACGCCGTTGTGCACCACGCGCAGATCCTCGTTGCGGAACACCGACTGCTTCATGCGCCGGAACGTGTGGCTGCACACGCAGATGACGCGGTTCGTGCCCCACTTGGCGCGCAGGCGCACGCCCAGGCTGTTGGCATCGCGGTCGTTATGCTGCGTGTACACGATGAACGGGCGCTTGCGTCCCATGCCCATGGTGGCCAGCATGCAGAGCCGGTGATCGGCCGAACCATTGACGTGGATGACATCGAACTGTTCCTGGCGGACCAGGTTGCGCAGGCGGCGCAACGCGGCAAGCTGTTCGAACAGCTTGCCCTTGAATTCGAGATCAACGGTGCGCAGACCGGGCAGGGCCTCGGCTTCGGCCAGCAGGCGGCTCTTGCGCGGCGCGCCGATCGTGACCTGCGATTTCTGGCACAGGATGCGGGCCAGCGACATCACGTACGTCGTGTGACCGCCGCCATCGCCCTGATGGAAATTGGTGTAGAGGATCTTCATGATTCGGGTCTCGTCGGCGGTTGCGAGGAGGGGTCTTCCAGCAAACAACTCCAATGCCGTTTTTCAAATATGTCGTCGCCCAGCCGGCTCAGCAGCGACAGGTTGTAGACCTGGACACCTCGCGCCCGCAGCAGCTTGCCGGCCTGCCGGAATGCGGGTTCGATATGTCCCGCAAACTGGCGGTCCAGCGCGGTGGGCAACTGCGCGCCGGCGCTTTCGTAGAAACGCGGGCCCGCCGTGGCCGTCAGGTCCAGCCCATGCAGGTACACGGTCTTGGCGCCCAGCCAGGCCAGCAGCTGCAACGCCGTGTAGGCCACCGTTCCGCCGCCAAACAGGCCGCGGGCGGCATTCAGGCTGAAGCCGTGCGCGTGCATCGGATGATGCGCATCGAACAGCACCAGTTCCTCGTCAGCGCGCAGTTGCGCCTCAAGCGCCGCAGGTTGCGCACGCGGCCGTTGCGCGCGCTGATGCACTTCCTCGAACAGTGCGATGCGGCAACGCACTGTCCGATCGTCGAACAGCAGCGCAATCCAGCGGTAGACTTCGGGCGTCACAAACAACACCAGGTCCTGCGCCAGCACCTCGGCCACCAGGTCGCGGCGCTTCTTCACGAACCCCGCGTCCAGCATGGCGTAGTAGTCAAACCGCAGCGCCGGATGGCGGGCGCGCAGCGCGATCGAGCCATTCACGCCCATCACGGTACGCATGCGGCATTGGGCGTAGTCGATCTGCGCGACAGAGGGGCCGCTGAGAATCAGGTGCGCATCGCCGCCGATGCCTCGCGGCAGTTCGGCCAGCGGAAGGGTCTTGGGGCCGCGCACGCCATGCAAATTGCAGCCGGTCAGACGTTCCGGCCCGTCGCGGCGCACGGTCACGAAGGGCCAAAGCGTTTCGTTATGACGGTCCGCCCTGGACCGCGTGTAGCGGTACAAGTAGCGCAGCCCCTTGGTCACGGGGCGCGAGCGCAGCAAGCGGGGGACGAGCGCAAGACGGTGCATGATGGTTGCGCGGGTGCCGCGGCGTAGCCTTACAACGGCCTGATTCTACGCAGCGCCATTTGGGAAAGCGCGAGGGGATTATGTGAGATGTAACCCTTTGAAGACTTGGACAATCCGCCCCCAAATATTCCTGATGTGGCGTCTGCTGCGGCCCCTTCTTTTACGGCAGGAAAAAATCCCATTCGCCCCCACGGGATGCCTAGGCGGCATGAGTGACATGACTCGTGCCGATGGTGTCCCCCGTATGGACGACGCGTTTGGCGGCGATTACGTTTTGCGCCAAAGAAGTCGTCGTCTGATATTGTTCCGCCATCCTTCCTTCGCTTTCCTTGTTCCCTCATGAGCGCCATCCGCCCCGACCACCCCGACCTGCAGGACGCCATCGCGGATGCCATCAGCACGGCCACGCGCGGCGCCGGCCGCGTCAACATCCTGGTTGCCGGCAAGACGGGCGTGGGCAAGAGCACGCTGCTCAACGCGGTGTTCCGCGGCGATCTTGCCCGGACGGGCGCGGGCAAGCCCGTCACCCAGACCACGCAGGAATTCACCCGGCCGGGCCATCCGCTCACGATCATCGACACGCGCGGCCTGGAAGTCGGCGACTACGAGGGTTCGCGCGCGCAGCTTGCCGAGCTGATCCAGGAACGCTCGGCATCCGACGACCAGGATCGGCACCTGCACGTGGCGTGGCTGTGCATCCAGGACAGCAGCCACCGCGTCGAGGACGCGGAAATCGAACTGTGCGACATGCTGGACAAGGCCGGCATCCCTGTCGTGGCCGTGCTGACCAAAGCGCGCAAGAACAGTCCGTTCGTCGACGAGGCGCGCAAGCTGTTGCCGCGCGCCCGGCAGGTCGTCGCCGTGCGCGCGTTGCCGGAATGGATCGACGAACTGGACGCCGAACTGCCGCCCATGGGGCTGGACCGCCTGATCGAGGTGACGGCCGAGCACGTGCCCGAGGCGCAGCAGCGCGCTTACGCCAACGCGCTATCCACCCGCAACAAGAAGGCCCTGGAAGTAAAAAAAAAACGGGCTGAGATCGAGGTGAACGTGGCGGCGGGCCTGGCCGCCTCGGCCGCCGCAGCACCCATTCCGTTCTCGGACGCCTTTGCGCTGGTGCCGATCCAGGTCGGCATGATCGCCAAGATCGGCATCACCTTCGGCATGGAACTGAACACCACCGCGATCACCACGCTGGTCACGTCCACGCTGGGCGCGTCGGCCGCCACGCTCATCGGCCGCTCGGTGGTCTCGGGCATGCTGAAGTTCATCCCCGGCGCAGGCAGCGCCGTCGGCGGCACCATCGCGGCCACCACGGCCGGCGCCATCACCAAGCTGCTGGGCAATGCCTACATCGCGGTGCTGCACGACTTCTGCCTGAAGAACCCAGGCAAGGACATCGACGTCGCCATGATCGCGCAGGCATTGAAGCAACGCGTCAAATTCTGATCGCGGACCGATGCAATGAAATGCGTTTGTACGACACGATTCGATAGATTGGTCTTTTTCGTGACAGTAAGGTAAATATTGCCGGCTTCACGACGTAAATCCGTATAACCCCTAGTTCTTCAGGGCACACCCGCGCAGACGCGTTGCCCCAACGCGGCCGGAGCGCGAGCCCGCCGCATCCAATGATCCTCGCCAATTCCGACGTCATGTACCGCCACTTGGTGCAAGGCGTCGTCGACTACGCCATCTACATGCTCAACCCGGATGGCACCGTCGCCAACTGGAACGCCGGCGCGCAGCGCGCCAAGGGCTACACCGCCGCCGAAATCGTCGGCCGCCACTTTTCCTGCTTCTACACCGAGGAAGACCAGGCACGCGGCGTTCCGCAGCGCGGCCTGGCCACCGCGCGTGAAACCGGCAAGTTCGAAGCCGAAGGCTGGCGCGTGCGCAAGGACGGCACGCTGTTCTGGGCGCACGTCGTCATCGACGCCATCCACGACGACACGGGCGCGCTGATCGGCTTTGCCAAGGTCACGCGCGACAACACCGAACGCCGCGAACGCGAACAGCAGTTGTTGAAGGCCAAGCAATTGGTCGAGCACTACAACAGCGAGCTCACGTCCATGTCGACCTTCCTGCAGGCGGTGGTGTCGCACATCCCCTCCTGCGTGCTGGTGCTGGATGCCGTGTCGCGCAAGTTCCTGCTGGCGAACCGGCAGGCCGAGGAAACGTTTGGCGGCAAGCCGGGCGGCCTGCAGGGCCAGACCGCGCAAGAAGCCCTGCCTGAACTGGTGTGCGCGTTCTTCGACCGCCTGACCAACGACGCGCTGCGTTCGGACGGCGCCATGCGCGAAGAGGAAGAAGAACTGGCCACCGCGCGCGGCCCGCGCACGCTGAACACCAAGACGTTGGCGTTTCACAGCAACGATCCGCGCTCGCGCTACGTCCTGCTGATCGCGGACGACGTCACCGACGAGAATGCCGCGCACGCGCAGGTGCGCTACATGGCGCACCACGACACGCTGACGGGCATGCCCAACCGCCGCCTGTTCCGCGACCGGCTGCTGAGCGCGCTGGGCGCAAGCCGCGAGCGTTCGACCGCGGTGCTGTGCCTGGATCTGGACAACTTCAAGAGCGTGAACGACACGCTGGGCCACCAATACGGCGACGAACTGCTGCGCCTGTTGGCCAAGCGCCTGCCCAAGCACCTGCGCGAACAGGACACGCTGGCGCGGCTGGGCGGCGACGAATTCGCTATCGTGCTGCCCAACATCGCCGAACAGGACGACGTGCGCAAGCTGGCCGAGCGCCTGATCGAGGCGGTGCGCCAGCCGTTCGAGATCGCCGGGCACACCGTGCCCGTCAGCGTGAGCATCGGCATCGCCATATCCGAATCACAGGCGCTGTCGGCCGACCACCTGCTGCGCTACGCGGACATGGCGCTGTACGAGGCCAAGCGCAACGGCCGCAACTGCCTGGCTTTCTTCGAGCCTGAAATGGAAGCCGCCGCGCTGCGGCGCCACGAGGTCGAGATGGATCTGCGCCAGGCGATCATCTCGCATCAGCTGCAGCTCTATTACCAGCCCATCATGGACGTGAGCCACGTGCGCATCGTGGGCCGCGAGGCGCTGATGCGCTGGCAGCATCCGAAAAAGGGTCTGATCATGCCGCAGGACTTCATCCCCATCGCGGAAGAAACCGGCCTGATCCACGAACTGGGCGCCTTCACGCTGCACGAGGCCTGCGTCGAGGCCATGCGCTGGGACGACCACGAAACCGTGGCGGTCAACCTGTCGGCCAGCCAGTTCACCAACGGCGCGCTGGTGTCGCTGGTGGAGTCCGCGCTGACCAAGTCCGGGCTGCCCGCGCGCCGGCTGGAACTGGAGATCACCGAATCGGTGCTGCTCACCAATTCCTCCGGCAACCTGGCAACGCTGCACCGCTTGAAGGAATTGGGCGTCAAGGTGGCGCTGGACGACTTCGGAACGGGTTATTCGTCACTGGGTTACCTGCGCACCTTCGAGTTCGACAAGATCAAGATCGACAAGTCGTTCACGCAGGACGTCGAATCCAGCCGCGAGGCGCTGGCCATCATCCGCGCCATCAACGGTATCGGCCGCAGTCTGGACATTCCGACGACGGCCGAGGGTGTGGAAACACCGGCGCAGCTGGAACGCCTGACGGCGGAGGGCTGCTCGCACTTCCAGGGCTATCTGCTGGGTCGACCCGTATCGCACGGCGACACCGCCGCCGAGGCGGCGCCGGCGAGAAACGGACCCGGTGCGGCCCCCTGAAATAAGACGTCTGCGGCGGGCGCCGCAGACCTATACTTTGAAAACACCGGCCGCGATGCGACGCGCCATCGCGCCGGTGTGTTGCGCCTGGCGCGCCGGCTGTTCAAGCACGCAATGCCTTTGCAGGCATGCGCGGGGGGAGCCCCATGACACGCAAATACATCGATTGCCGCGAGTACCCGAGCGAGATGAACTGCTCGGTCGCCTTGTCCGCGGACTCGGACGAGGAGTTGCTGGAAGCCGCGGTGCAGCACGCCACCACGGTGCACAAGCACGCTGACTCGCCCGAACTGCGCTCGCAGCTCAAGTCCCTGTTCCACAACGGCACGCCGCCCGCCGAAGCGCCCCGCCGAGGCTGACGGCAACGCCTGCGGGCGCGCCGGGCCGGCAATTTCTGTCCGGTACGGCGCGCCCGCCTTCCTTGCCCGTATTGCGACGGCGTTACGCCGACCGCGCTACACGTTCTGACCCGCCTCGGCCACCCAGCACAGCGTGTTGACCAGCGCCATCTGTTCCGGCGTCTGGCACCGTACCGACAACAGGGCGGGGCTGGCGACCAGGATCGCCAGCGCCTTGGCCCGCGACACCGCCACGTTCAGGCGGTTCCTGCTGAACAGAAACTCCATGTCGCGCGGCATGGTCTCGCCGCTGGAGGTGGCCATGGAAATGATCACCACCTGCGCTTCCTGGCCCTGGAACTTGTCGACGGTGCCTACTCGCGCACCCTCGGGCAGCGCCTGCCGCAGCGTGTTGACCTGCACGTTGTAGGGCGCCACCACCAGCACGTCGTCGGGCGTCATCGGCACCGCGCGCCCGTGCTTGTCCAGATAGCGCTGCCGCATCAGGCTGGCGTACAGCGCGGCGACTTCGCGCGCTTCCTCGTCGCTGGACTGCGCGTTGCCCTCATGCACGACCGGCACGTACCGGATGCCGCTGGCGGCCAGCGCGTCCGGTGCGTCCGCGCCCAGCACCAGGCCCTGGCCCGCGGCCGATTCCGCGGCGCGCAGCCGGCCGTCGTAGATGGCGTCGGAAATGAAGCCGCAGATTGCCGGGTGCATGCGATAGGACGTGTCCAGGAAGATGCCCCGATCAGCCGCGATCGTGGCGTGGCCATTCAAGAGGTATTCCAGCGTGGATTCGCCCGAGCGGCCGGGATGCGTGCCCTTGGTCGGCTGGCCAAGCTGCATCTGGTCGCCCAGCAGCACGATGTTGCGCGCGCATTGGCCCAGCGCCACCAGATTCGCCAGGCTGACCTGCCCGGCCTCGTCCACGAACAGGTAATCGAACTGCTGCTGGAAGTCGGCGCGGCTGAACAGCCACGCCGTGCCCGCCACCAGTTGATGGCGCGCGAGGTCGATCCTGTCGTTGGCAAAGACGTCTTCGATGAAGTCGCCGTTGAAACAGGAGTCGTCGCCCTCCTTGCCCGACTTCTTGGCGCCGGTGAACGTCAGGCCCGCCTCGCGCGCCGCCTTCTCCAGGCCGGCCAGCAGGTTGTTGATGGCGTGATGGCTGTTGGACGTGACCGCGATGCGCTTGCCCTGGCGCAGCAGGTTCACCAGCACGCGCGAGCCGGTGTAGGTCTTGCCCGCGCCGGGCGGGCCTTGCAGGAAGAGGGTGGTCTGGTCCATGCGGCCGACGATGTCCACGACCTGATCCAGCAGCGTCGCGCCCGGGTCGGCCAGCGGAGTGCCGGGCGGTACGCCGTCAATGCGCGGCGGCTCGTGCTTGAGCAGCGCATCCACCGCGCGGAACGGCGTGCTGGCGCCATCGTCCGAGGCGAGCAGCGCGTCGCCGTAGCGGAACATGGCGTTGGCCAGTTCGTCGATGCTGACCGGCCTGCCGGGCCCGAGCGACAGGCGCTGCGGCGGCGTCGCCTTGCGCGACAGGGTGAAGGTGGCAACGCCGGCCGAAGGATCCACCGTCAGCCGGCTGATCGCCGGCCCGCCGCGCACGTCCGTACAGGGGGACCCTGTGCGCAGCTTGGTCTGCTGCGCGGGAAACCGGTAGGTGTAGCGCAGCGACTGCGCCACCGGTTCGGGCGCCACAGTGTCATCGCGCACCAGTCCGGCCAGGCATTCGTTGTCTTCCATCAGTTCGGCATCGGTCGCCTCCATGCGGGCGAACATGGCCCACCATTCCGGCTTCTGTTCGCGGCGATGAAAATCCAGCAATTGGTAGACCAGCGCGCGATAGCGGTCGCGCGCTGACCAGTCCAGCTCGTCGGCGGGCAGGGAGCCCAGCAGCGCGGCGCGATACGGCTCCAGGCGCAGTTCGGCTGCGGTCTTTTCGCCGACCTGGAACCGGGCGGCGTCGATCTGCTGCTGCGAGTCGCGGCGGTTCGCCCAAGGCATGCCGTCAGGACGCAGCGCGCACAGCCATTCGCGCAGCTTGTACGTGGACAGCACGTCGTCCCGGTTGTAGTCGGCGATGTCCTGCAGCAATTGCGCCTCGCCGGTGCGCTTCCAGCGCTCGTAGTAGACGATGCTGGCGCCGGCGTTGGTCACGCCGCCCTCGCGCTGCGGCAGGTAGAAATGTTCGATGTTCTTGATGGAGTACCCCGGCTCGGACACGCGTACGCCTTCGCGCACGACCTGGTACAGGTCCACCAGCTTGTTCATGCGCAGCAGGTTGTCGACCTCTGCCTCGCGCGTGGCGTGCACGGACATCAGCTTCTTGATCGCCGTCGCCTCGTAGGGCGCGTAGTGATAGATGTGCGCATCGGGATGGCGGTGCAGCCGCGCCACGACGTAATCGATGAAGGCCTCGAAGGCCAGCTTCTCTTCGCCGCGGTTATGCGCCCAGAACGGCACGAAACGCTCTTGGCCGTCGTCGATGACGTACAGTCCGAACAGGTACTCCAGCCCGCCTTCCTCCAGCGGATCGCCTTCCATGTCGAAGAACATGTCGCCCGCGTCGGGCTGCGGCATGCGTTCAAAGCCGCGCAGCGCGGTGTCGTCCGGGTCTTTGGCGATGCGGTCCCAATGGCGGCCGCCGTCGGTCCGGGCGCGCAGCTGCAGCGCCGCCTGCGATCGCAGCTTGGAGAGGATGGCGGGCTCCAGGCGCGCCACGGCCGCATCGGGCGCCAGCGTGCCCAGTTGTTCCAGCGTGCGGATGCCCTGCGCGTTCAGCTTGCGGATCTGCTGCCGCGTGATGTTGGCGACCAGCGACAGGTGATCGTCTTCCGCGCGGCGTGCCATGCACAGCGGATCCCAGCGGCACTGGGCGCACTTCTCACAGGGGTCGGGATACGTGGACGCAGCGTCCCGCTGATCGACGTGCGCCTCGAAGCGGCGCATGACCTGGCGGAAGTAATGGGCATAGTCGGCCACGCGCAGGGACACCTCGCGGCCGCTGCCCAGCACCACGTGCATGTGCAGCGGCGCCGCGCCCTGTTCCAGGCCCAGCAGCCATGAATAGAACGAGAGCTGGATCGCGAACTTGGCGCGCGCCGACCGCGCCAGCTTGGTGTCGCTGGCCTCGTAGCTGTAATCGCCCAGGCGTGAAGGGCGTTCGGTCTTAAGCAGGAAATCGGCATGGCCGATGTATTGGCCATGCCGAAACGCCGCCTGGTAGATGACATCTGCGCCGTCGGCCATGGCCTCGCGCGTCCGGGCCAGGCGCGCGGTCAGCCCGTCGCCCGCATCGCTGACGTCGACGATGTGCCGGCCGCTTGCGCGCAGCCGTTCAAGATACGCGCGCTCGTGGTCCAGCCCCTTCTGCTGGATCAGTTCGAGCTGCTCGTCCTCTGGCGCGGCCGGCAACGGCGATTCGAGGTTGAGCAGATCCAGCGTGGTGAGGTGCTCGCATTCCAGGAAACCGACCAGGTCGGAGGCGGAAAACAACAGGCGGTCGCCGGTTTTTTGCATGGTGCGTAAATAGGCCGGGCGCAATTTGCGGAGGCCAAGAATAGCAAAACAAGAATTTGGACATTATCCGGCCAATACCTGAGTAATCCCTTGAAATCCGTTCCGATTAATTCAACCCTGAATTGTCCGAATGCGGTTTCATAATCCAGGCTGTTTCAGTAAATGGAAGCGACATGCCTGGTTTGTTCGATACGTTTAACTGCAGCCTTGGCCGCGCCGCGGCCCATTCAAACGGCGGGCGGTTCGCATGAAACTTCGCTCCCTCGATATCCCTGATCCCCTGGTGGAAACGCTGCGCGCGGCGCGTCTGATCGTCGTCGTGACGGGATCAGGCCTGAACCCCGCCAGCCGCCTGCCACAAACCCGCGATGGCATGCGCGGCCTGTGGGCGCGCTACGATGCCGCGGCCCTGGCGACCGATGCCGGCTACCGCAACGATCCGTCGCTGGTGTGGGCCTGGCACGAGGAACGGCGGCGCCGCGCGCTGCTGGCCACGCCCAACGCGGCGCACCGCGCCATTGCGGCGCTGGCCGGTCGCGTGCCGGGCACGTTCGTGGTGACGCAGAACGGCGACACGCTGCATGAGCAGGCGGGCAGCCCGCGCATCCTGCATCTGCAAGGCCGGTTCGACCAGCCGCGCTGCTCGGGCTGTGGCATGCCCCACACGCTGACCGCCCCGCCGGACAAGTCCGCGCGGCACGGCCCGTACCCCGCGCCGCCCGCCTGCCGTATCTGCGGCGAACTGGTGCGCCCGGGGCGGTTGTGGCACGGCGAGGCGCCCGCGCCCGCCGTCTGGCGGGTGGCCAAGGGGCTGGTGGCCAACGCCGATCTGATCTTGACAGCGGGCACG
Organism: Achromobacter animicus; assembly: GCF_040775605.1. Classification (NCBI taxonomy): domain Bacteria; kingdom Pseudomonadati; phylum Pseudomonadota; class Betaproteobacteria; order Burkholderiales; family Alcaligenaceae; genus Achromobacter; species Achromobacter animicus. The sequence goes on along the minus strand of NZ_JAYGJK010000001.1, from coordinate 349,262 downwards.
TCGTGCCAGACATCCGCGGCGGCCGAGCTCTGCTACGAGGCGGTCGGATGCGGCGCGCAGCTGGTGCAGATCAATCCCAATCCGACAACGCTGGATCGCGTGGCGACGCACAGCATCCGGGGCGCGGCAGAAAAAGTGCTGCCGCTGCTGCTGGCGCGCGCCTGGCCCGCCGATTGACGCCGCGGGCGGCGGACTAGAGGTAGCGGCGCGCCAGTTCGCGGGCCTCTTGGGCAAAGCGGGCGCGGATGTCGTCGGGTTCCAGCACCTCGATCGAGGACGCGTGCCCGTGCAGCAGTTGCCACAGCATGACGGACGGGCGCACGGTGGCTGTCAGCGTGAAGCCGCGCTCGTCCTCGTCGATCATCTGGTCCGCCGACAACCAGAATTCGCGCAGCGGATGACGCTGGCGCCGGCCATCGTCCAGCACCGGTTCGGCGGCGTGCAGACGGATGCGGGTTTCCTCGCCCGGATCGAAGTTCAGCGCTTCCTCGCGGCGCACGAAGTCCTGCAGGTCGAACGTGGGATCCATGTCCGCCGCCTCGTCCAGCAGCCGGACCTCGGACAACCTGTCCATCCGGAACAGGAAACGCCTGCCCGGCTGGCGCGCCCCCCACGCCACCATGTACAGCACGCCCGCGCGGTCGACCATCGCCAGCGGCGTCATGACGTACAGGCGGTCGGCGGGCTTCTTCTCGCCGAAGGGCGTATTGCGGAACGACAGCTTGCGGTTGAAGTACAGCGCGCCGCTGACCTGGCGGTAGACCTCGGCAGACACCGTGGGCAACACGGTGGGATGGGTGCCGTCGATGCGCAGGATCTTGCGCGCCCAGTCGTGTGCCGGCCCGATCCCGGGCTGGGAGCGGTGCGTTTCCAGGTAGCGCCACGCGCTGTCGAAGGTGGTTTCAAGATCGTCCAGCACGACGGCCGGCAGGTGGCGGTCGGCCACCTGCTTGAGCGCGCACATCGCCATTGCCATGTTCGCGTTCATGTTCTGGATATGGAAATCGGCGCGCTGGATGGTGCGATACCAGAGCTTGCCGCGGGTGGCGCCCACGCTGCCAACGCTGTCCAGCTTGAGCAGCGTGCGGCGGATCTGCTTGTCGCCGGGCACCGGGTTCTGCAGCGCGGCCAGCCGGTCGCGGATTTCCGCCATGCCCATGCCCATCGCCATCGCATCGGTTTCTTCGTTCTGGACATACGGAAGGATGCGCAGCAGGTTGTCGACGAGCGTCTGGTTATGTCCCATGGCAGATGCAGCAAATTAACCCGTTAAATACCGCCCGCATTCTATCTGTAAAAGCGGCGCATATTGTTTTGCCGGGGTGTAGATAATGCGGGCCGCGTAGTTTGCGCGACGGCGCTGCATTATGTCGGTTGTGCCAAAAATAAAATGGACATTCGACAACCAGCCGGCCATCGGTCAATCGGCCACGATGTCGGCAAGCGGAACCGGACGGCCGAACAGCCAGCCCTGGCCCACTGCGGCCGGTTGGCGGGCGAGCAGATAGCTGGCCTGCGCCTCGGTTTCAATGCCCTCGATGATGAGGCTGATGCCCAGCTCCCGGGATATTGCGATGACGTGGTCGATGATCAGGGTGCCCGCGTCCTCGGCGCCGATCGCGCTGGTGAAGCTGCGGTCCAGCTTGATGGCGTCGGCCTGCATTTCGGCCAGATAGTTCAGGTTGGAATGCCCCGTGCCGAAATCGTCGATGAACACCTTGAAGCCCTTGCCGCGCAAGGTCTTGACCATTGCCAGCACATGGCCATCAGACAACGGCGTGCCTTCGGTGATTTCCAGCGCGACGTTGCCGGGCTTCAGACCGCGCTCGCTGACCGCGTCCAACAGGAAGTTCCGGTAACCCGCGTCTTTCAAATCGGCCGCCGACACGTTGATGCTGACGTAGAGCGCGGGATTGCCGCGCAGGCGCTCGTGCAGGTCGCGCAGCGCCTGCGAGGTCACCAGCCGGGACAGCGCGCGGCCCAGCCCCATGGCTTCGGCCAGCGGCACGAACAGCAGGGGCGACACATCGCGGCCACGGGCGCGCCACCGTGCCAGCGCCTCGAAACCCGCCAGTTGCCGGGAGGCAAGCTGGCGCAGCGGCTGGTAGTGGACCTGGATGTCGCCGCCCAGGATGGCCTTGCGCAGCTCGCTCTTGGCGCTGCCCGCGTGCATCCGCCACATGACGCAAAGACCCGCCAGAAAGGCAAGGGCCAGGGCGCCGACCACGGACAGCACCATCGCCGGAAGCTGGAACCAGGCGTCGGACCGCAGCCGCGACACGACGCAGATGTCGGGGCCGCCGTCCGGCGCGCACAGCGAGGCGCGCCGTTCAGGCGCGAAACCCTGGTCGTCCACGTTCTCGCGCGGCATGTCCAGGTCGTGCGCGCGGCCAAAGCGCCGGTACACATGGTCGCCGTCACGCGTCACGATCTTGGCGTCGATGCCGGAACCCGGTTCCGGAAATCCGTCGAACGCGCCCGGCGCGGTGAACACGATGATGTCGCGCATCGCCGCCATGTCGCCGATGATGCGGCGGTCGACGATATTGGCGGCGCCCACCCAGAGCTGCAGCCCGCTGGCCAACGTGAAGGCCGGCGGCGGCAGGGTCAGCGGATCGGGCAGCTTGCCCCACGCCGCGGAACAGCGCAGCATGCCGCCCAGCGTGCGGCCGATGTCGCGGATATAGGTGGAATTGAAGAGCAGCACGCGCAGGGTCGCCACATCGGCTTCGGAACACAGCGGGCCGCCCTGCGTGGCCGCAGCCATCAGGCGATGGCTTTCCTGCGCCACCCGCAGCGCGTGCGCAAGCAGCCGGGCGTTATGCCCGGCTAGTTTGTCGTCGGCCTGGTTCAGTTCGATCTGGCGTCCAGCCAGCACCCCCGCGAGGAATCCAAGCGCCGACAACAACAACACGAAAGCCGCAATTCTGGAACGTGACATGGGGGACCGGTGCACATGGGCGGCGCGTGGCATGCAATTCTGCGCGTAAGGCAATGTAACCGAACTTCCCGCAGCCTAAACGGCAAATTCGCCCCTCCTGACCCGCTAATTGTGGCTTTCGGAAATAGGCACGTTGCTAGGAAAACCGGTGGGCAGTCCGCGCCAAAGTGCCTCTGAATCACCGGATCTACGGGGAAACCCGATATAAAACTTTGCGCGACGCCCATGATCCCGCGTTATGCACAGGGCCGGATGCGATGGCGCGGCTTATCGGGATTTTCCATTCAGATCAGTGGGTTGCATGCCGGGACGAGGCCAATGCAACGCGGCGCCAGACAGCCAGACCGCGGTTTCCGATCCGCCTGAGCGCGGGCATGCTTGCGCCTTCGGCCTTGAACGCGCCTCCGCGTGGCGGCCCCTTCGCAAGATTCTGGAGATCTCCGTGACCCCCTCTTCCCCGTCCCGCAAAATGGGCCTGGCCGTCGCCCAGATGGGCGCCGTCAATCTGGCCGACACCCGCGCGGTGGTCGTGCGCCGCCTTGTCGAGATGATGCGCGAAGCCGCCGCCCGCCAGGCCGAGTTCGTCGTGTTTCCCGAACTGGCGCTGACGACGTTCTTCCCGCGCTACTGGATGGACGACGCCGAAGCGGTGGAGCGCTATTTCGAAAAAACCATGCCCAATGCCGACGTGCAGCCGCTGTTCGACACGGCGCGCGAGCTGGGCATCGGCTTTTACCTGGGCTATGCCGAACTGACGCCGGAAGGCCGCCAGTTCAACACGGCCATCCTGGTGGACCGCAGCGCCAAGATCATCGGCAAGTACCGCAAGATCCACCTGCCGGGCCACTCGGACCACAAGGTCGACGCCCCCTTCCAGCATCTGGAAAAGAAGTTCTTCGAAGTGGGCGACCTGGGCTTTGGCGTGTGGGAGACCAACGACGTCAAGATCGGCATGTGCCTGTGCAATGACCGCCGCTGGCCCGAGACCTACCGCGTCATGTCGCTGCAAAGCGCCGAACTGATCGTGCTGGGCTACAACACGCCGTCGCTGAACATCCACTGGAACGAGCCCGCGCACCTGCGCACCACCACGCACGAGATCGTACTGCAGGCCAGCGCCTACCAGAATGCGGTGTGGATCGGTGCGGCAGCCAAGTGCGGGCACGAGGACGGCCATCACATGATCGGCAGTTCGATGATCGTCGCGCCGTCCGGCGAGATCGTGGCCCGCGCCAGCGGCGAGGAAGACGAAGTCATCACCGCGCGCATCGACCTGGGGATGGGCCAGACCTTCCGCGACCACGTGTTCAACTTCGCCAAGCATCGCAGCCCGCATCACTACAAGCTCATCGTCGAGCGCACCGGCGCGGGCGATCCGCTGCCCCGGCCCGACGTGGATTGACGCCGTTCGCCTGCGGTAAGCGACCCATTGCCCGCGTCATCGCGGGCAATTTTCTTTTGGCGGCCGCGCCCCGCACGCTGCTAGACTGCCCGAGGCCCCTTGATTGACCGACCACGCAGGCAACGATCCGATGCGCTTAATCGACACCGAACAGACCCGCAACGCCCTGTCCTTCGACACCGTCATTCCCGCCCTGCGGGACGCCTTCCGCGAAGACGCCACGGTGCCCGCCCGCCACGTGCACGCCATCCAGTCCGGCAACGCGCACGGCACGTCGCTCATCATGCCCGCGTGGAGCGACCGCGGGTATTTTGGCGTGAAGATCATCAACATCTTTCCCGAGAACACGCATCAGGGCCTGCCGGGCCTGCACGCCACGTACAACCTGTACAGCGCCACCACGGGCGTGCCGGTTGCGCAGGTCGACGGCGATATCGTCACCGTGTACCGCACTGCGGGTGCGGCGGCGCTGGGCGCGGACTACCTGGCGCGCGCCGATGCCCGCACGCTGCTGATCGTGGGATCCGGCCGCATTGCCGGCCTGGTGGCGCAGGCCATGCGCACGGTGCGCCCGATCCAGCGCGTGCTGGTGTGGAACGTTCGGCCGGCAGGCGCCGAGACGCTGGCGGCAACCCTGCGCGAGCAGGGCTTCGATGCGCAGGCGGTCACTGACCTGCAGGCAGCCGCCGGGCAGGCCGACATCGTCAGCTGCGCCACGCTGTCCACCGAACCGCTTATCCACGGCGCGTGGCTGCGCCCCGGCACGCATTTGGACCTGATCGGCAGCTTCAAGCCGGAAATGCGCGAGACCGATCCCGCGTGCTTTGACGGCACCACCGTCTATGTCGATACCGACGAGGCGCCGACCAAGTCCGGCGACCTGCTGTCGGCATTCGACGCCGGCGTGCTGACGCGCGAAGGCATCAAAGGCAACCTGCACCAGCTCGCCAAAGGCGAGGCCCCCGGACGGCGCAACGATCAGGAGATCACGGTATTCAAGGCGGTGGGCAGCGCGCTGGAAGACCTCACGCTGGCGACGCTGGTGTACGAATCCGTGCGGGACGCGTAGCGGACCGTCACGTGCCCGCCAGCTCCACCGGCAGATGCTCGCGCATGATCTCGATGAAGCGCCGCAGGCGCGCCGGCTGAAAGCGCGACGGCGCATAGACCAGGAAGACGGGCAGGGCGTCCGCACGCCACTGCGGCGCCAAGTGCACCAGGCGGCCGGCGGCCAGATCGGGTTGCATGGCCCACGCCGATCCCAGCGCCACGCCCAATCCCTGGATGGCCGCGTTGCGCAGCGCGTGCAGGCCGTCGGTGGACAGGCGCGGCTGGATGTCGAAAGACTGTCTGTCGCCGCTGCCGCAGTGCGTGAGGGTCACCTCGGTGCGATAGAAGGTGCGCAGCGCCAGCCATGGCAGGCGCGCCAGATCCGACGGATCCTGCGGAACCGGCCCGCCCGCAAGCAGGTCCGGTGACGCCACGACGATGCGCGGCACCTCGCCCAGCTTCACCGCAATCACTGACGGATCGGTCACCGCCCCGACGCGGATCGCACAATCCACGTTCTCGGCGATCAGGTCCGGCATGCGGTCATGCAGGAGCCACTCCACCCGCATGTTCGGATAACGCTTCAAATACTTAGCCAGCGGCTCGATGAACTGATCCTGGCCGAACACGTGCGGCGCCACCACACGCAGCATTCCGGCCGGGTCATCGTCCGCGCCGCGCACCTCGCTCTCGAAGGATTGCCAGCTGGCCAGCAGCTCCTTGCCGCGCTCGTAGCAGCGCTGGCCGTCTTCGGTCAGGCGGATGGCGTGGGTGGAGCGCTTCAACAGGCGCACGCCCATGGTGCGTTCCAGCAGTTGCAGGCGGCGGCTGACGGTAGGCTGAGTGCCGCCCATCTGGGCGGCGGCGGCGGACAGGCTGCCGGCCTCGACGATGCGCACGAAGGTTTCGATCAGCAGCATGCGGTCGGTGCCGGCTGCGGCGGGGAGGGCGGAGGCGGTCATACGCCTATCGTATAACGCCTGTACCCGAAGGTCGGCTACCAAAACCCCGGCGGCAAGCCCAGAATCTGCCCCGTACCCAAAGCCACCGGACACCACCATGTCATCCCCCACTTCCCACCCTTCCCTATCGCGCGGCCTGGTCTTCCTGCTGGCCGTGGGCGCCGGCCTGGGCGTCGCCTCCCTTTACTACAGCCAGCCGATGCTTGGCGTGCTGGGCGCGGACATCCACGCCAGCGCAGAAACGCTGGGCTGGATTCCGACGCTGACGCAGCTGGGCTACGCCTTCGGCATCCTGATGCTGGCGCCGCTGGGCGACCGCTATGACCGCAAGCGCATCATCCTGATCAAGGCCGCCGTGCTGAGCCTGGCGCTGCTGCTGGCCGGCGCGTCGCCGACGATCGGCCTGCTGCTGGCCGCCAGCTTCGCCATTGGCCTGTCCGCCACGCTGGCGCAGGACATCGTGCCGGCCGCCGCGCATCTGGCCCCGGCCGACCAGCGCGGCAAGATCGTCGGCACCGTCATGACGGGCCTGTTGCTGGGCATCCTGCTGTCGCGGGTGGTCAGCGGCTTCGTAGCGGAGCAGTTCGGCTGGCGCATGATGTTCGCGGCCGCCGCCGTCAGCATCGTAGCGCTGGGCGCGGCACTGTGGCGCGGCCTGCCGCGGTTCGAGCCGTCGACCCGGCTGGCCTACAGCGCGTTGCTGGGTTCGCTGCTGACGCTGTGGCGCCAGCACCCCGGCCTGCGCCGCGCCGCCACCGCGCAGGGTCTGCTGTCGCTGGGCTTCAGCGCCTTCTGGTCGACGCTGGCCGTGATGTTGCACGACGCGCCGTTTCACCTGGGCGCGGGCGCTGCCGGCGCGTTCGGTCTTGCCGGCGCCGCGGGCGCCCTGGCCGCGCCGCTGGCTGGCCGCGTGGCCGATACACGGGGGCCGCTGGCGGTCGCCAGCCTGGGCGCCGGCCTGACGATGGTGTCGTTTGCCGCGATGATCTTCCTGCCCTTCCTGCCCACGCATGCCGCGCTGTGGCTCATCGGCGGCGCCGCGGTCGGCTTCGACCTGGGCATACAGACCTCGCTGATCGCGCATCAAAGCATCGTCTACGGCATCGATCCGGCCGCCCGCAGCCGCCTTAACGCCATCCTGATGACGGGCGTCTTCATCGGCATGGCCGCCGGCGGCGCGTTGGGCAGCCTGGCGCTGGCGCACTGGGGCTGGACCGGCGTGACGCTGACCGCCGCCGGCGCCGCAGCTGCCGCCCTGGCCCTGCGCCTGTGGCCCGCCAGCAACCGCAACGGCGAGGCCAGCCGCTACGCGGCGTGAGGATCGGGCCGGCGTATCACCACGCCGGCCCTTGCCGCTACACCAGCACCGAAACCGTCTGCGTGTTGGTGTATTCCAGCAGTCCGTCCAGCGCGTTTTCCACCCCCACGCCCGACTGCTTGTGCCCGCCAAAGGGCACGTCGGGCGACATGATGTGGATGTGGTTGATCCAGACGGTGCCGGTCTCCAGCCGCCGCGCAATCGATTGCGCCAGGGCCACATCCTTGGACCACACCGAACCGCCCAATCCGTACTCGGTGTCGTTGGCCCGCCGGATCACCTCATCGATGTCGCGGTACTTCAACAGCGGCAGCACCGGCCCGAAGGCCTCTTCGACCACGCTGCGCGCATCGTCGGGCGGATTGTCCAGGATGGTGACCGGCACGAAGTAGCCCTTGCCCTCCGGCACCTCGCCTCCCGTCAGAAAGCGCACGCCGGTCCGGTGCGCGTCGGCGATCAGGTCCTTCACGCGTTCGAACTGCGCGCGGTTCTGGATGGGGCCAAGTCCGGTGCCGGGCTGCGAACCGTCACCCACGACGACGTTGGCCGCCTCGCCCGCCAGCGCGTCGGCAAACGCGTCATAGATGGACTCGTGCACGTACAACCGCTTGGTCGCCAAGCAATACTGCGACGAATTGCGGAACGCGCCCCAGAACAGCTTGGCCGCCGTTTCCTTGACATCGACATCGGGCAGCACGATGGCCGCGTCGTTGCCGCCCAGCTCCAGCGTCACCCGCTTGAGCCGGCTTGATGCGCTTTGCATGACGCGGCGGCCGGTCACGGTGGAACCGGTGAAGGCGATCTTGTCGATGCCGGGATGCTCGGTCAGCCACGGCCCAAGACGGTCGCCGCCGCTGACCACGTTCAGCACGCCGGGCGGCAGCAGGCCGCGAAACAGTTCGCCCATCTTCAATGAGGTCAGCGGCGTGTACGGCGAGGGCTTGAGCACCACCGTGTTGCCGGCCAGCAGCGCGGGCGCGATCTTCCAGATGGCCAGCGTCATCGGAAAATTCCACGGCGCAATGGCGGCGACCACGCCGATCGGCACGCGACGCGTTTCGAACCGATGGCCCGCGCCGCTGTCGTGATGCGCCACCGGCATATCGCGCGCGGCAAAGGCGCGCAGCCAGGCAACGCAGCGGCCCACTTCTGCGCGCGCGTCCGCGTGCGGCTTGCCTTGCTCGCGCGTCAATAGCCGCATGAAGCCGTCTGCGTGCTGTTCAAGTTCATCGGCCATCTTGCGCAGCGCCGCCTGGCGCTCGCCGATAGGGCGGTCGCGCCACGGGCCGAACGCCGCGCGGGCCGCCGCGATGGCGGCGTTCAACTGGTCCAGCGACGCATCGGGCACGGCCGCGATGCGCTCCTCGGTGGCGGGGTTGAGCACGTCGAAGGTCTGCGGCGACGTCTCCGCGCGGCCGTTCACCGTCATCGTGTAATCGGAATCCAGATTGATGCTCATGGTTGTGTTGCCTGTTCAAGAGTGACCGGGGATGCTTCAGGAACCGTGCCGTCAGTGGGCGTGAGCAGCAGCCGGCCCACCACGCGGCCCGCGGCCAGATCCGCCAGCGCGGACTGCGCGTTATCCAGGCAGCGGCACGCGGTGGGAATCGCAATGGGTTTGCGTTCGCGCACCAGCGCCATCAACGCGCGCAGTTCGTCCAGGTTGCCGATGTATGAGCCCTCGATGCTGATGGCGCGCATGGGCACCAGCGCGGGCGACAGGGACAGCTCGCCGCCAAAGAGGCCCACCAGGATGAGCTGGCCGCCCTTGGTCAGCAGGTCCAGGCCCAGCTGCACGGTGCTGGCCGCGCCCACGCAGTCGATCACGGCCCACACCGCGCCCGCCGCCTGCCGAACCTGCGCGGCGGCATCGGCTGCGCCAGGGTCGATGACCGCATGCGCGCCTGCCGCGAGCGCCGCGCCCCGGCGCGCGCCGTCCGGCTCCACCACGACGACGTTGCCGCATCCCATCGCGCGCAGCAGCGTGACGCCCATCAGCCCCAGCCCGCCCGCGCCGATCACCACCACCGATTCCTCGGCCAGCACGTCCTCGGGAATCTTGCGGATGGCGCTGTAGGTGGTCAGGCCCGAGCACGCGTAGGGCGCGGCCTGCTCGGGCCGCAGTTCGCCGATATCGACCAGGTAGCGCGCGTGCGGGGCCACGATGTGATCGCTGTAGCCGCCGGGGCGGAAGATGCCCAGAAAGCGCGGCGACGCGCACAGGTTCTCGCGGCCGCGTCGGCACACCTTGCAGTCGCCGCAGCCGATCCAGGGATAGACGAGGTAACGCTGCCCCGGCTGCACGTCCCCCGGCACGTCCGGCCCGGTGGCAACGACTTCGCCCACGGTCTCGTGGCCCAGCGTCAGCGGCAGCGTCACGCCGCGCTGCTGCATGCTCAGGCGCTTGCTGCCGCCCAGGTCGTACGAGCCTTCCCAGGTGTGGATGTCGGTGTGGCAGACGCCCGCGGCCAGCACGCGCAGCAGCACCTCGCTGCCCTGCGGCGCGGGTGTCGCGCGTTCGGCGCGCGTCAGCGGTTCGCCAAACGCCGTGACCTGATAGCTGATCATTCCGCGCCTCCGGACTTGGCGAGCGCGCAGCCGCCCTTGTCCAGCGGACGGAACGCCACGTTGCCGGGAATCACCGCAACCTGCTTGTACAGGTCCCACTCGCTCTTGGAGTCCGCCGGCTTCTTCACTTCAAACAGGTACATGTCGCGCACCACGCGGCCGTCCACGCGCAGCTTGCCGTCCTTCGTCATGAAGTCGTTGATCGGCATCTCGCGCATCTTCGCCATGACGGCGTCGGCGTCCTTGGTGCCCGCGGCCTTGACCGCGTTCAGGTAGTGCGTGACGGCGCCATACGTGCCCGCCTGCGTCATGGTGGGCTTGCGGCCAACCTTGTCCTGAAAGCGCTGCGACCATGCGCGCGTGGCGTCGTTCTGATCCCAGTAGAAGGCTTCGGTCAGCAGCAGCCCCTGGCCCAGCGGCAGGCCGATGGATTTGACGTCGGACAGGAAGGCCAGCAGCGCCACCAGCCGCTGCGAGCTGCCCGGCCGGCCGATGCCGAAGTCCGCGGCCTGCTTGATCGCGCTGATGACGTCGTTGCCGCCCAGCGCCAGGCCGATGATGCCGGCCTTGGAGCTTTGCGCCTGCAGCAGGTACGAGCTGAAGTCGGGCGTGTTCAGCGGCGAGCGCACCGCGCCCAGCACCTTGCCGCCGTTGCGTTCGATCACCGCCGACGCATCGCCCTGCAACGCGTAGCCGAACGAATAGTCCGCCGTCATGAAGAACCAGTTCTTGCCGCCCTGTTCCGTGACGGCCGCACCGGTGCCGTTGGCCAGGGCGTAGGTGTCGTAGGTCCAGTGCACCGTGTAGGGCGAACACGCCTTGCCCGTCAGTTCGGACGTGGACGCGCTGGTCACCATGACGACGCGTTTCTTTTCGCGGCCCAGTTCGCTGATCGCCAGCGCCAGCGCGGACGTCGGCAGGTCGGTGATCATGTCCACCCCGTCCTGGTCGAACCACCGGCGCGCGGCGGCGCTTGCCACGTCCACCTTGTTCTGCCCGTCGGTAAAGACCAGCTCGATCGGCTTGCCCAGCACCGAGCCGCCAAAGTCCTGCACCGCCATGCGCGCGGCCTCGACCAGCCCCTTGCCGCCGATGTCCGAGTACGCCGAACTCATGTCGGCCATGATGCCTATCTTCACGGGAGCCGCCGCGTTCTGCGCGTGCGCGCCGCTTGCGGCCAGGATCGCGCCCGCCAGCGCGAGCGTCAGTTTGGGGATTGCCATGGACTTGTCTCCGTTATCGGTTTACGCCGTCTTTGCGGCGGTGTGCGTATTGCTCCGGGGAGCGTCCTTTTGTATCGTAGGCACGCGATTTCGCCTTCGTCCAAAGCGACGATTTTTCGCGCGCATCGCGGGTTTTCCCGCAACGATCCCCGCAAACCGCAGTCCTCGAACAGGCAGCCCATGCGTCATTCGTTCTCGATGGAACACGCGCTGGCCAGCGGCAAGCTCAATGCCCCGGCCGCGCATGGCGATCATGTCGCCCGGCTTGCGCTGTGCGAGGCGATCTGCCGTCCGGAAGGACCCAAGGTGGTGGTGGCGCGCGGCCCTGCGGGCTACGGCAAGACCACGTTGCTGGCGCAATGCCAGGCGCGCCTGCAAAGTGCGCCGATGTGCACCGCCTGGCTGACGCTGGACCGCGCCGACAACGACCTTTCGCGCTTTCTGCGTTGCCTGATGGCGGCGCTGGGTGCGCTGTCCGGCGACGCCAGCGCGGCATTCGCCGCCCACGATTCGGAGGACACGCTGGCGCTGGCGCTGGTCGAGGCCGTGGCCTCGCACGAGGCGCCGTTCGCCCTGGTGCTGGACGAGTTCGAAGCCATCACCGCCCCCGCAGTGCTGGACCTGGCGCAGGACCTGATCGGGCGCCTGCCCGCGCACGGCCGGCTGTTGATCGGCTCGCGGCACACGCCCGGACTGGCGCTGGGCCGCTTGCGCGCGGCCAATCAGCTGCTGGAGATCGACGCCGCGCAACTATGCTTTTCGGTGGACGAGGCCACGCAGTTCTTCGCGCGCCGCCAACCCATGCTGACGCCTGCCGAGGTCGAGCTGCTGCATCGCAAGACCGAGGGCTGGGCGGCCGCGCTGTGCCTGGCGTCCGCCTCGCTCGCGCGGCAGCCGTCGGCCGCCGCCTTCGTCGAACGGTTCTCCGGCAGCGACCAGTCCGTGGCCGACTATCTGGCGCAGGACGTGCTGGCCAGCCAGACGCCCGCGCTGCGGCGCTTCCTGCTGCGCACCAGCATCCTCAAGCAGCTCAGCGCGCCGCTGTGCCAGGCCCTCGTGCCCGAACTGGACTGCGCGGACCTGCTGCAGCAACTGGAAGACGGCCACGTGCTGCTCACGCGCACCGCCACCGACGAACGTCATTACCGCTATCACAGCCTTTTCGCCAGCTACCTGCAGTCGCAGCTTCGCGCGCAGGCGCCGGGCGACATCGCGCACCTGCACCTTGCGGCCTCGCGCTGGTATGAGGCGCAGGGCCGGCCCGTGCCGGCCATCGACCACGCCATCGACGGCGGCGACTTCGGCCGCGCGCTGGCGCTCTTGCAGACGCACGCCGAGCCGCTGCTGGCCGAGGGCCGGATGCGCCTCTTGTCGCGCTGGCTGGGCCAGCTGCCCGCCGCCGTGCTTGCCACGCGGCCGCTGCTGCAGGCCATGCAGATATGGGCCACCTGTTTCACGCGCGGTCCCGGCGAGGCGTCCGCCTTGATGGCGGACCTGAAGCTGGCCGGCAGCGCCGATCCCGCGGTGCAAGCACACGTGCGCGCGTTGCAGCCGCTGCTGTTGTCCATGATGGATCGCCAGGAAGAAGCCTACGCCGCCGGGATGCCCAGCGTCGCCTCGCTGGGCGACGCCCTGTCGTTCACCGATACCGCGCTGGCCAACGCCATGGCCAACGTCAGCGCCGTCCTGGGCCGCTACCACGAGGCGCGCGCACTGCTGGACACCGCGCGGCGCGCGCAAAGCCGCAGCGCCAGCACCTTCAACCTGATGTACTCGGAAGCGGTCGAGGGCATCATCGACCTGCAGGAAGGACGCATGCGCCAGGCGGGCGCGCGCTTTCGCATGGCGGTGCGCGCCACGCGCAAGGGCGCCTACGGACAGGCCAACGGCAACGCCTGGGCCGGCGTGCTGTATGCCGCGTGGGTGTATGAGACCGGCGACCTCGCGCAGGCTGCGCGGCTGCTGCAGGTGTATGTGCCGCTGGGGCGCGACGTCGGCTTGCCGGACCACCTGATCCTGGGCTACCTGATGCAGGCGCGTGTGGCGTTCTATGAAGGCGATGCCGAACAGACCTTCTACCTGCTGGGCGAACTGGAGTATCTGGGCCACCAGCGCGGCTTGCCGCGCATCGCGGCCAGCGCCCGCGTCGAGCGCGCGCGCGTGCTGCTGATGCAGGGCCATCCTCAGGCCGCGCGCGACGAACTTCTGCGCGCCGATGACGCCGACCTGTGGCGCCGCGTGGAAGCGCTGCGGCTGCCGGCCAACGACCTGTTGTATCCGCGGCTGGGACGTTTGCGTTGCGCGGCGTATGACGGCGATCCCGCCGCCGCGCTGCGTGAACTGGATCAGGACATCGCAAAGGCGTTGGCGGCGCGGCGCGTGCGGCGCGCGTACAAGCTTCAGTTGTTTCGCGCGGTGGCGCTGTCGCGGATGCAGGACGATGGTGCGGCAGCGGCGCAGCTTGCGCCGCTGTTGCAGACGGCGCAATCCGAAGGTCTGTGCCGCGTGCTGGTGGATGAGGGCGCGGCGCTGGCCGGCCTGTTGCAACGCCATGCCACGTCAGCGGCCGGCAATGCGTGGTTGGCGTCAGAAGGCGCGCGTGCGTGGTGGCAGCGCTACCTGGCGCAGGTCGGTCCCTACGCAGCCGCTCCGATCACGCCGGCCGCCGAATCGCCGTGCGCGGAAGGCCTTACGCCCAAGGAGCTGCGCGTGCTGCGCCTGCTGGCCGAGGGTCATTCCAACAGCGCCATCGCGCGGCAGCTCTTCGTTTCCGAGAGCACCGTGCGCACGCATCTGCGCCACCTGAACGTCAAGCTCAGTGCAGACAGCCGGACGCAGGCAGTGGCGCGGGCCCGCAGCGCGGGCCTGCTCTGACCGAGCCGGGAGTGACTCGGTCCAACGCGGCCCGGCCTGACGCGGCCCGGCCTGGCGCGGCCCGACCGATCGCGGCCCATCCGATCGCGGCGCGCCAATCGCGGCACGCGCGGACCTGACTTATTCCGGCGTGTTGATCTGATCCGCCGAGATGATCTCCGCCACCAGCACCTGCCCCGGACCGTCCAGGTAATACTCCTCCTTGGCCGGCTCGCGCAGCTTCATGTAGGCATCCTCGCCGATCTGCATGGTGTGGCCGGCAGCCAGCTCAGCGCCGCTTTCCAGCATGTAGCCCATGATGTTGTTGAACATGGTCGAGTACATCTCGCCCTCGTCATGGCCCGTCGCGAGCGCCGCGAAATCCGGCAGGCCGAACGCATCGCCGCCATAGGTGCGCATCCACACGCCCTGCACGCCTTCCACTTCATACTTCACGAAGCCGCAATACAGCATGTTCAGCGGGAGCGTGCGCAGGAGGTCCATGCTTTCGTCGCCCAGCGACTCGTCGGCAAACACGCCGGCCGGCAGCGACGTATGCGCATGCTCGTTCAGCACCGCCAGCGCCTTGAAATTAGCCAAGGCGCCCGCCACCGCGGCCATCGCCACGTACTGCTCCAGCGGATCGGTCTCGTAGCCCGCGTAATACAGGATGATGTGGCTCACGTGCGCGCGGACCTCGTCCTTCACCGTGGCCGGATAGTGCGACGGCGCCACGCAGGTTTCCAGCGCGTCCTTGGGGTAGGGCGCATTGAAGCCCACCAGCCGCACGACGTGCTTGTCCCAGCCGACCATGCCCAGGAATTCCGGCATGTCGGGCGCGATTTCGGCGCGCGCCTGTTGCATCGTCGGGTGATACGCGCGCAGCGCATCGGTCAGCGCCGCCTCGGAAATCGCCAGCGGCGCGGCGAACAGGACCTGCAGGCTCAACGGCTGCGCGATGTCCGGATTCGCCAGCAGGGCGTTGGAATCCGCGGGATCAGCGACGTCGGTGGAGGCTTCCTTGCGGCCGAAGAAACGGGAGAAGAGGCTCATGCGTGTCCAAGGTTCAAAATAAAAACGGGGACAGTATAAGGATCCCGCTGGCGCATGCATCGCCGAGGTCGCCATTGGATACATCTTCGCGCGCCCGCTACTCCTCGAATCCGCGCGTCCCCACCGTCTCGACCACGAAATCAATGAAGGACTTGATGCGCGACGAGATCGCGGTATTCCGGTAGTACACCGCGTTGATCGGCTGCCGCACTTCCAGCAACTGCTTCACAAACAGCGGCTGCAACGCGCCGCTTGCGCGGTCGCCGCGCGTCATGAAGTCGGACAGGCACACGATGCCGCCATCGTTCAGCGCCAGCTGGCGCAGCGTCTCGCCGCTTTGGGCGCGCACCTGCGGCTTGATATGCACCGGCTGCCCGTCCGCGTCCAGCAGCGGCCATTCGTTCAGCGGCTCCAGTTGGGCAAAGCCCAGCAGCACGTGCGAGGCCAGATCCGCTGCGCGCCGCGGCGTGCCGTACCGCGCCAGATAACCCGGGCTGGCCAGTACGCGCACGCGGCTCGTGCCCAGCGCCACCGCGTGCAGCGACGAGTCCTTCAGACGCCCGATGCGAAACGCCAGATCGGTGCGCCGCTCCAAGAGGTCGATGTTGCCTTCGTTGCTGGTGAGTTCCAGCTCCACCTGCGGATAGCGCTTGCGATAGGCCGGCACCAGCGGCGCGATGACGTGCAGCATGAAGGGTGACGCCGCATCTACGCGCAAAAGGCCCGCGGGCTGGTTGCGGCGCAGGTTCATCAGCTCTTCGGCCTCCTCGACCGACGCGATGATCCGCCGCGCCTGCTCCAGGTAGGCCTTGCCTTCTTCGGTCAGCGCCAGCCGCCTTGTCGTGCGCCGCATCAGCGTGGTCTGCAGCTTTTCTTCCAGCCGGCTCATGGTGCGGCTGGTGGCGGAGATGGTCTGGCCCAGCACGTCGGCGGCGGCGGTGATGGAGCCGCTGTCCACGATGGCGATGAAGACCTGCATTTCGTCGAGGGTGGTTTTCATATTTGACGTTTTATCAAAAGTATTTCGCCGATACCGGTATTTTTCCGCAAGGATACGGCGGGCACACTACGTCCATTCCCGAACACTGCACGTTCGGCCACGCACACCCCCAGGAGTTTTACATGAGCATCCCCGCCTTTGGCGTCGGCACCTTCCGTCTGCAAGGCCAGACCGTCATCAATTCCGTGCGCAACGCGCTGGACGTCGGTTACCGCGCCATCGACACCGCGCAGATCTACGAGAACGAAGCCGACGTCGGCCAGGCCATCGCCGAGTCCAACGTGGCCCGCGAAGACCTGTTCATCACCACCAAGATCTGGGTGCCCAATTACGCGAAGGACAAGCTCGTCCCCAGCCTGAAGGACAGCCTGGCCAAGCTGCGCACCGACTACGTGGACCTGACGCTGATCCACTGGCCCGCGCCGGACAACGGCGTTTCCGTCGACGAATTCATGACCGCGCTGGCCGACGCCAAGGCGCAAGGTCTGACCCGCCAGATCGGCATTTCCAACTTCCCCATCGCACAAACGCGCGCCGCCATCGCCGCCGTCGGCCGCGAAGAGATCGCCACCAACCAGATCGAGCTCAGCCCCTACCTGCAGAACCGCACGCTGACCGCTTTCCTGAAGGAACAGGGCATTCACGTCACCTCGTACATGACGCTGGCATACGGCAAGGTGCTCAAGGATCCGGTCATCGGCCAGATCGCGCAGCGCCACGAAGCCACGCCCGCGCAGGTCGCGCTGGCCTGGGCCCTGCAACTGGGCTATGCCGTGATCCCGTCGTCGACCAAGCGCGACAACCTGGCCAGCAACCTGCTCGCCCAGGACCTGCGCCTGACGGACGAAGACATGGCGCAGATCGCCGCGCTGGAACGCAACGGCCGCGAAGTCAGCCCGGAAGGGTTGGCCGCGGAATGGGATTAACCCGAAGCGGACAGAACCGAACGCGACTGAACTGAACGGAATTCAACCATGCACACGACTGATCCGCTGTTCCAACCGCTGGCGCTGGGCAGCCTGACACTGCCCAACCGCATCGTCATGCCGCCGATGACACGCTCGCGCGCCACGCAGCCCGGCGATTGCGCCAACGCGCTGATGGCGCGCTATTACGCGCAGCGCGCCGGCGCCGGCCTCATCGTCAGCGAGGGCACGTACATTTCGCCGATGGGCAAGGGCTACGCCGGCACGCCCGGCCTATGCACGACCGCCCAGGTGGCCGGCTGGCGCGGCGTGACCGACGCCGTCCACGCCGCCGGCGGTCGCATCTACGCCCAGCTCTGGCACGTGGGCCGGCTGAGCCACACCAGCCTGCTGGGCGGACAGGCGCCGGTGTCGTCGTCTGCGATTCAGGCAGAGGGCGTCAACGTCTTCATCCAGAACGAAGACGGCAGCCCCAACTTCGTGCAGGCCTCGGCGCCGCGCGCGCTGTCGGTCGCGGAAATCCAGGCCATCGTCGAGGAATACCGCCAGGCCGCGCGCAACGCCATTGCCGCGGGGTTTGACGGTGTGGAGCTGCACGCGGCCAACGGCTATCTGGTCAACCAGTTCCTGGATTCCGAGGCCAACAACCGCACCGACGCGTACGGCGGCTCGCTGGAAAACCGCATCCGCTTCCTGGACGAGGTGGCGCGCGCGCTGGTCGAGACGCTGGGCGATCCGGCCCGCGTCGGCATCCGTCTGGCGCCGCTCACGACGCTGAACGGCTGCGTGGATGCGGACCCCGTCGCCACGTACACCGCAGCCGCCAAGCGCCTGGGCGAGATCGGCGTGGGCTACATCCACATCGCCGAAGCCGACTGGGACGACGCCCCCGACATGCCGCTGTCTTTCAAAGCGGCGCTGCGCCGCGCGTATCCCGGCGTGCTGATCTACGCCGGCAAGTACACGGCCGAGCGCGCACGCGATGCGCTGCAAGCGGGCTGGGCGGATCTGATCGCCTTCGGCCGGCCGTTCGTGGCGAACCCGGACCTCCCCGACCGCCTGCGCAACGACGTACCGCTGGCCGAGCATGACAGGAACACATTGTTCGGCGGCGATGCGCGCGGGTTGACGGACTATCCGGTGTCCGGGGCGCGGTAAATCCACACGCCCCAAACGAAGCCGCCCTCGCGCCAGAATTGGCGCGCGGGCGGTAAGCCGTCATCCGGCCGGTTTACTGGGCTTCGTAGCGCGGCGAGCGCGGCCCGTACAGCATGCCGCCAGGTGTGCCGGCGCTGAGCAGTTGCGCGTTCGTCATGCCGGCCACACTGTAGCTGCGGTCCGTCAGGTTGTTGACCACCTGATCCACCACCGCCTGCACCAGCATGCCGATAAGGCCGCCGTTGCTGTTGTTGTTGGCATGCACCACCTGCTTGGAACCGCTCCAGAGCTTGGCGCCGTTGCGCAGGTCGAGCAGTTCAGCGTCGATCGAGACCGTAACGGTGCTGGCCAGGACGGCGTAGCTGGCGCCGTACTGCTTGACCGTCATGTACAGCGCCGCATCGGCGCCGAAGATCTCGCGCAGCTTCACGGCGGGCAGCTCGTGGATGTCGTCGGGCGAAGTCAGGCCGTTCTGCTTGAACGTTTCTTCCATGACGCCAACCGGAATCACGTAGTAGCCGGATTCGGCGAGCGGGCGCGTGGCCTGCGACAGCACGGCCGCGGTAGCCGACACGTCGACCGACGTATTCAGCGGCGGCAGCACCAGGATCGACGCCGGCTTGCTTTCGCGAAACGCGGTGTAGTCGACGTTGTTCTGGGGCGGCGCCACGCAGCCGGTCAGCAGCGCCACGATGGCCACGAGCCCGGCGCGCATGAGTTTGTTCATCATCACGATCCCTTCTTCAACGTGCCGGCCTCGGCGGGCGCGGCCGGCGCGGCGGCAGCGGGTTTGACCGAAGCGGGCGAACCTGCGGCAGGCGATCCCGCGGCGGGCGATCCCGCGGCAGGCGAACCTGCGGCGGGCGATCCCGCGGCGGGCGAACCCGCAGCCACCGTACCTGCCGCCTGCGCGGCAACCGTCTGCAGCTTGCCCGCGTTGCGCAGCAGGAAGTCCATGAACGGCGCGGCTTCCGGGAAGGCCGCCTTCTCGCCCTGCATCTGCTCGACGCCCTTGTCGCCGTCGCCCATCTTCATGTAGAGCATGCCCAGATGCGCACGGAAACCGGGCGGCAGTTCGGCGTTGGACGCGCGCGCCGTCTCGATGTTCTGTTCCATGGCGAGCGTCTGGGTCGCGTAATCGCCGCCGTCGTCCTTCAGGTAGGAATAGACCGAGCCCTGATAGGACTGCCAGCTATACATGGACTTGGGCTGCTGCACGCAGGCCGACAGCACGCCCGCAAGGGCGGCGATCGCCAGTGCGCGGCCCGCGCGCGCGGCGCCCGTGCGGGGTTGGTGGGTATGAATGGTCATCCCGGCCTCCGTCAGTTGCGGGCGGGCTGCCAGGCGCCCTGTTCGATGCCGTCAACCAGGCGGTCCACGGCTTCACGGATGGCCAGGTCCAGCACCTTGCCGTTCAGCGTGGAGTCGTAGCCGGCGGTGCCGCCAAAGCCCACGACTTCGCGGTTGGACAGGCTGTATTCGCCGGCGCCGGACGCGGAATAGACCACTTCCGAGGTCGTGGCATCCACCACGTTCAGGTCGACCTTGGCATAGGCCACCTGTTCCTTGCCGCGGCCCAGAATGCCGAACAGTTGCTGGTCGCCGGTGACCTTGCGGCCGAAGGCCGTCACGTCGCCCGTGACGACGTAGCGCGCGCCCTTGATCTGGGCGGCCTTCTTGTTGAACGCGGCCTCCTGGGCGATTTCGGACAGGTTGTCGCGGTCCATCACCTGGAATCGGCCGCTGCGCTGCAGGTGGCTGACCAGGATCGTCTTGGCTTGGCCGCCCAGGCGGTCCACGCCGTCCGAGAACACGCCGCGCAGGTAATTGGTGCGGTTGTCGAACTTGCCGACGGAAATGGGGCTGCGCACGCCCGCGTACGGCTTGCTGGCCGCCGCGACGGCCGGCACGGCCACGGCTTGGGAACGCTCGGTGGCGCAACCTGCCACCACGGTGGACAGCAAGGCCAATGCCCCGATCTTTACAACCTTGTTCAACATCTTTTTCTCCAGGCCGCTCCTGGCGCCATTTGCGGCGGGCGGCATCCGTCCATTGAATTGAACCCGGAGTATATGTACTGAATTACTTAGATACTATTTGAAATAAAGCCCAAATTCCGGTCCTTTTTGACGCTCAACAAGGAAACTGCGGATTACCGCCTAACCAATAAGTATGGTTTTCGGGCGCCGGACGCCCAGCGCGGCGGCGCCGGGCCATACACTGCCTCATCGCAGCGCGCGCCAGCCTTTGCACGGCCGTTCGGTCAGCGCGCCAACGACGGGAGCCCCTCCTGGTATGAACGATCCAACGCCCGACGATCCCTTCTGGCTGCGCCCGCGGTTTCTCCTGGCGGTCGTCCTGACCGGCCTGTTCGCCGGTCTGGGCGGCATGCTGCTCGGCATGTTGCTGCACGCCGTCCAGCACCTGGCGTACGGCTACGGCGGCGGCCACATCATCAGCCACGAATCCTTTCTTGAAGGCGTGCAGGCCGCCAGCGGCCCGCGCCGCGTGCTGGCGCTGGTGCCCTGCGGCCTGGCGGCCGGCGGCGGATGGTGGCTGATCTATCGCTATGGCCGTCCCCTGGTCAGCGTCAAGAACGCGGTGTCAGACCCCACGCAAGCCATGCCCCCGGCGACAACGATGGCGCACGCCATCCTGCAGATCATCACGGTGGGCCTGGGATCGCCGCTGGGACGCGAGGTGGCGCCGCGCGAAGTCGGCGCGCTGGCGGGCGGCCGGCTGGCCGCGCTGCTGCGGCTTGCCCCCGCGCAGCACCGGATCGTCATCGCCTGTGGCGCCGGCGCGGGATTGGCCGCCGTCTACAACGTGCCGCTCGGCGCAGCGCTCTTCGTGCTGGAAGTCCTGCTGGGCTCGTTCGCCTGGCCCGCTGTCGTCGCGGCGCTCATTGCCTGCTGCATTGGCGCCGTGGTGGCCTGGGCGGGATTGGGCAACGACATCCAGTACGCCGTACCCGCCATGCAGATCAACGCCAGCCTCGTGGTTTGGGCGATCGCCGCCGGGCCGCTGTTCGGATGCGCGGCCCACGGCTGGCAGCGGCTGACCGCCGCGGCGCGCGCCCAGGCCGCCCGGGGCTGGCAATTGCCCGTGGCCTGCCTGGTCAATTTCACACTGATCGGCCTGCTTGCCATCTATCTTCCCGCGCTGCTGGGCAACGGCAAGGGGCCGGCGCAACTGAGTTTCGACAATGAACTGACCATCGCCCTGGCCGCCACGCTGGCCGTGATGAAGGTGGTTGTGGTCGCCTGCACGCTGCGCGCGGGCGCGGAGGGCGGCCTGCTCACCCCCGCCATCGCCGTCGGCGCATCAATGGCCGTCGTGCTGGGCGGCCTATGGAGCCTGGCCTGGCCCGATTCGCCGCCCGGCGCGTTTGCCGTCGTGGGCGCGGCCGCCTTTCTGGCCTCGTCGATGCGCATGCCGCTCACCGCGGTGGTGCTGATCCTGGAATTCACCCGGGTCGACCAGGCCTTTCTTGTCCCCATCATCGTGGCCGTGGCCGGCTCGGTCCTGACCAGCCGCTACTTCGCCGCCCGCGGCGCGCGGCTTGCCGACGCCCCCGCCGCCGCGCGCACCGCTTCCTGAAATCCGGAGATCCGCATGTCCCAAGGCAAACCCACTGGCATCCACCGCTACGACGCCCCGGCGGGCGGCTGGGGCGCGTTGAAGGCGACCGCGCAGGCGGTGGCCAACCAGATGCGCATTGCCGAAGCGCCCGTGCTGCTCTTGCGCACCAACAAGCCCGACGGGTTCGACTGCCCCGGCTGCGCCTGGCCCGACAAGGCGCATACGTCCACGTTCCAGTTCTGCGAAAACGGCGCAAAGGCCGTCACGTGGGAAGCCACCCGCAAGCGCGTGACGCCCGAGTTCTTTGCCGCGCACACGGTGACCGAACTGCTGACCTGGACCGATCACGACCTGGAGAACGCAGGCCGCCTGACCCATCCGCTGGCCTACGACGCCGCCAGCGACACTTACCAGCCCATCGAATGGGACGCCGCCTTTGCACGCATCGGCCAGACGCTGGCCAGCCTGCCGGACCCGGACATGGCCGAGTTCTATACGTCGGGCCGCGCATCCAACGAGGCCGCGTTTCTCTTCAGCCTGTACGCCCGCGAATTCGGCACCAACAATTTCCCCGACTGCTCCAACATGTGCCACGAGGCCACCAGCGTCGGGCTGCCCAAGGCCATCGGCATCGGCAAGGGCACGGTGTCGCTGGACGACTTCGACAAGTGCGACCTCATCATCTCGATGGGGCACAACCCCGGCACCAACCATCCGCGCATGATGGGCACCCTGCATGAATGCGCGCGCCGCGGCGTGCCCATCATCGTGTTCAACCCGCTGCGCGAGCGTTCGCTGGAGCGCTTTGCCGATCCGCAGGACCCGATCGAGATGGGCACCTTCGGCTCCACGGCCATCGCCTCCACGTACTACCAGGTCAAGGTCGGCGGCGACGCCGCCGCGCTCAAGGGCATCATGAAGGCGCTGATGGACGCGGACCGCGACGGGCGCAACACGCTCGACCACGAATTCATTTCGAGGCACACGAACGGCTACGAGGCCTTCGCGCAGGACCTGGACGCCACGAGCTGGACCGACATCGAACAGGCCAGCGGACTGCGCCGGCGCGACCTGGAGCTGGTGGCCGAGGCCTATGCGCGTTCCAACGCCACCATCGTCACGTACGGCATGGGCATCACGCAGCACGAAAAAGGCACGAGCAACGTGCAGCAGATCGCCGCGCTGCTCTTGATGCGCGGCAACTTCGGCAAGCCGGGCGCAGGCATCTGTCCCCTGCGCGGGCACTCCAACGTGCAGGGCAACCGCACGGTGGGCATCACCGAGAAGATCGACAACACCATGTTCGACCACGTCGAGCAGACCTTCGGCTTCCGGCCTCCCAACCGCACCGGCCATGATGCGGTCGAAGCCATGAAGGCGATGGCCGCGGGCCGCGCCAAGGCGCTGATCTGCCTGGGCGGCAACTTTGCGATTGCGCTGCCCGATACCGAGGCCTGCGAGCGCGGCATGCGGCAACTGGATCTGGCGGTGCATCTGAACACCAAGCTGAACCGCTCGCACCTGTTGATCGGCAAGGCGTCGATCATCCTGCCGGTGCTGGGCCGCACGGAGAGCGACGTGCAGGCCGGCGGCGCGCAATCGGTCACGGTCGAGGATTCGATGTCGATGGTGCATGCCTCGCGCGGCAAGCTGGCGCCCGCCTCACCGCACCTGCGTTCGGAACCGGCCATCATCGCCGGCATGGCGCAGGCGACGCTGCCGAACAGCCGCGTCAACTGGGCGCACCTGATCGAGGACTACGACCGCATCCGCGACCTGATCGAAAAGATCTATCCGGATTTCCGCGACTACAACGCACGAATCCGCATTCCCGGCGGCTTCCGGCTGCCGCTGCCGCCCACCGAGCGCATCTGGAAGACGGCGTCGGGCAAGGCGGAATTCATTCCGTTCGCGGGCTTGCGCGAAGATCCGGATATCGTCGAAGGCAACATCCTGCGGCTCACCACGCTGCGCAGCCACGACCAGTACAACACGACGATCTACGGCATGGACGACCGTTATCGCGGCGTGTTCGGCCGGCGCGACGTGCTGTTCATGAATGCCGCCGACCTGGCGCGCTACGGCATTGCGCACGGCGACGAGGTCGACATCGTCACCAGCCTGCCCGGCCAGACGCACCGGCGGCTGCGGCTGACGGCCATCCAGCATGACATCGCGGCGGGGTCAGTGGGCGCGTACTACCCGGAAGCCAACAACCTGTGCCCGTTGGATTACCAGGACACGGCAAGCGGCACACCCAGCTACAAGTCGATTCCGGTGCGGATCCAGAAAGCGGCCTGAGCGCCGCCGCATGCCCCGGCCGCCGCCCATCATTCCTCTGGATGAGCGCAAGCGGGGCCGGATGATGCGTAAGCACCATTGCAAATTCAAGGATTAATACTTTCGGCTACTAGCAAGGCGGATGAGGTCCGCATATATATCCCTGCAATGGGCGCCGCATCATCGTCGTCATGTCGTCTTGCCAAGAACACCCGCGCCCGTTCCCAGGAGACCATCGATGGCACGATGTCCTTTTGCGACGTGGCGGCCTATATCGGGTTCGTGCGGGCCTCATCTTGGCGGCCCCTTCAAGATCGTCCATCACACCACCGAGGGCAGCACCGCGCAGGGTGCGATGGACGCGTTCCGCCGCAACCGCTCCGACCCCCACTTCACGGTCGACGCCACCACTATCTTCCAGCACGTCGACACCGCCGAAGGCGCGCGAGCGCTGCGCAACGATGCGGGCGGCGTGCAGACCAATCGCGATTCGGCGGTGCAGATCGAGCTGGTGGGATTCGCGCATCTGCCCAAGGACAGCCGCGCGCTCACCAATGTGGCGCGCCTGTGCCGCTGGATCGAGGAACAGCACGGCATCCCCCGCAAGTGGCCGTCTGGCCGCCCGCTGCCAGCCAAGAACGGCAAGGATCCCGGCGGCCACAACCGCGACCCCGCCATCTGGGATTCGGCCAGCGGGCATTTCGGCCACTGCCACGTCCCCGAAAACTCGCACTGGGACCCCGCTTATTCCGCGGCGGAAGCGGACTTCATCCTGGCCGCCACGTTTTCCGAGGACGGCGCGCTGGTGTCGCCCGCCCCGCCGCCGCGTCCGGCCGCGCGCCGTGCATCCAAAAGCGCCGCGCCCACCTCGACCATGCCGGACCACGGCGTCAACGCGGTTGGTATCCACGGCTACCTGAACGATCTGGCGGTGCAGACGCTGGAGCCGCCCGGCATGCCCGTCGCGCGGCGGCGCGCGCCCGCCAAACGTTCTGGCGCCGTCTTGCGTGCCGGCGCCGCGGGCAAGACCGCACGGCAGGCGCCGCAGGCCAGCATCAACGCCGGCAGCGTGCTGTCGTTTGCGGCGGGCCTGCAGGAGCAGGAACGCGGCGACGTGCTGTATTCGCTGCAACTGGCGCAACGCGCGGCCAGCGCCGCGCATGACAGATTCACCCAGTCGCAGGCTTGGTATCAGACCTACGTGGAAGTGCTGGAGAACCTGGGGTGGACCAGCGGACAGATGAGTTTCACCCATCACGAGGAAGACGAGCGCGAGTTCCGCATGGACCAGGTGGCCGTCGACCTGCTGCTGGCCGTCGCGCGGCGGGATCAGCTGGCGGTGCTGGACCAGGCCGTGACCGCGCTGGGCCAGCTGGCCGAAGACGACGACACCGTGAAGCTCTTCGACTTTCACGCGTCGTCGCAGTCGGGCGGCAACTTCCAGCTGGGCGCGGTGCAGCGCGATCGCGGCGGCGGGCTGTCGATGGCGCTGGGCGCCTACTACTTTCGCGCCGTGGACAGCCGCAAGCGTTTCCTGTTTGCGCAGTGGGGCGCGCGCCAGGTGAACTTCTGGGCCTGCGCGCAGCGCCTGACGCTGAACGCCGCCCTGTATGAACAGCTGCGCGACGACGTAGAGGCCAAGCTGGCCGCCGACGCGCCGCGCTACATCGCCAGCTTGAAGCTGGCGTCCTAGCCGGCCGCCGGCATTGGGAGAACGACATGGCGACCCGAAAGGCGGCAGCGCGCACGGCGGCCAAGCCCGCGGCAAAGAAAAAGCCCAAACGCGTGACGCAAGCGTCCGCCCCGGCGCCGGAAGATCCGCCCGCGAAGGCCCGCAAGCGCCGCAAACAGGATGACGCCCCGGCCGCGCGGCTATTTGAGCGGTCCGCCAAGCCCGATGCCTTCGACGCGCGCGACATCCTGTTCCGGCCCAACATTTCCGTCACGCCCAAGGCAGAGATGATTCCCGTGATGGGACTGACAGTGAAGCACCAGGGCGAAACGTCGGCCTGCACCGGCTTTGCGCTGTCCACGGTGGTCGAATACCTGTTGCGCAAGTCCGAGCGCGACTCGCGCCCTGCCATTTCGCCCTACATGCTGTATTCCATGGCCCGGCGCTATGACGAGTTTCCGGGATCGGTCGACGACAGCGGCTCCAGCCTGCGCGGCGCGTTGAAGGGCTGGTTCCGGCACGGCGCCTGCGCGCAGGGCCTGTTTCCCACCATCGACATGCCGCCGGCGGCCAAGCGCCCCGAAGACGACTGGTGGCTGGACGCCGTGAAGCGGCCGCTGGGCGCCTACTACCGGATCGACACGCGCAGCATCGTGGAAATGCACGCCGCGCTGAACGAGGTCGGCATCCTGTACGCCAGCGCGGGCTGCCACGACGGCTGGGACGACGGCCACGGCGTCACGCCGCACGACGACGAGCCCACGCCCGTCACCCGGCCGTTCTGGGTCATTCCGGCCACCGGCCAGGACATGGCGATGCAGGGCCACGCCTTCGTCATCGTCGGCTACACGCAGGACGGCTTTCTGATCCAGAACTCGTGGGGCGAGGAATGGGGCACGCACGGCATGGCCGTGCTGACCTATGACGACTGGCTGCGCAACGCAATGGACTGCTGGGTCGTGCAACTGGGCGTGGTCACGCACGAGCACGAGCGGATCGCCAACAGCATCAGCCTGCGCACGGAGGGTCAAAAGGTGACGCTGGCGGCGGGCAAGGTGCTGCGCGACCGCGAGCTCACGCCCTTCATCGTCAACGTCGGCAACAACGGCAAGCTCAGCAATAGCGGGGCCTTTCGCACCACACAGGACGACCTGCGCGCCATCGTGGACGTGCACATGGGCGCCGCGCGCGAACGCTGGAATCTGAAGGACAAGCCGATGGATGTCTGCGTCTACGCGCACGGCGGCCTGGTCGGCGAGAACGACGCGGCCGAAGCCGCCGCCGAATGGATTCCGCTGCTGTATGACAACCAGATCTTCCCCGTCTTCCTGATGTGGGAAACGGACTTCATCAGCACCGTGAAGAACATCATCCGCGACGCGGCGAGCAATGTGCCGCGCACCACCGGCGGCATCGGCGAGCGGCTGGAACGCTGGTGGAACCAGCGGCTTGAGCGTTGGCTGGCGCGCCCCGGCACGGTGATCTGGGGCGAGATGAAGCAGAACGCCGAAGCCATGAGCGAGCCGGCCATCAACGGCGGCGAAGAGGCCGCGATGATCCTGCTGTACAAGCATTTCAAGACGCACGTCGCACGTGGCCGCGTGCGGCTGCACATCGTGGGCCATTCGGCGGGCGCCATCGTCGCCAGCCACTTCGTCAAGCGCCTGACCGCCGACGGCGGGGAACTGGAATCGCTGAGCCTGATGGCGCCCGCCGTCACGATGAAGACCTTCCAGGACCTGGTCGTGCCGCACCTGGGCAGCCGCGTGAAGCGCTATCAGCAATTCCATCTGTCGGATCGCGCCGAAGAGGATGACCCGACCTGCGGACCGTACCGGCGCTCGCTGCTGTACCTGGTCAGCGAATCGTTCGAAGGCGGCACCACCACGCCGCTGCTGGGCATGGAACGCTACTTTCGCGAGGCCGCCATTCCGTGCGATGCGGTCCACGTCTCGCCGGCCGGCAGCCCGTCCGCCACCGCCCGCGTGGCGCCGGTGGCGTCCAGCACACACGGCGGATTCGACAACGACAAGGGCACGCAACAGCAGGTCATCGCGTTCATCAAACGGTGACGGCAGGTGAAGAGGTCTTGTCATGACAGAGATGGAACCCTATCGCGACGCCCCGGCGCTTCCCCGGGACGCGGCGCTGCGCGAGTTTTCCCTGTTTGGCGAGCCCGCGGAGGTTGCCCGCGTGCTGTCCCAGGTCGGCGTGCCTTGCCTCGTGCTGGCCGCCACCGGCGAGATCGTGGCTGCCAGCAGCGTCCTGCCGCTGGCGCGCGATGCGCTCGTCGGCCGCCACGTCAGCCAGGTCTACGGCCTTGCCAAACCGCTGCGCATGGGCGACGGCGCCGTCGACGTCGTGTATCGGCGCCCCGGCGGCGCGCGCATGCCCGCGCAGCTCATCCCGCTGTGCACGCTGGACAGCGGCGAACTCATCGTGCTGGTCAATGACGGCTCGCCGTTCCGCGACGCCGAGGCCCACCGGTTCGAGCGCACGCCCTACGCGGTGTTCCGGCTGGACATTCACGGCGTGATCCGTTTTGCCAACCCCGAAGCGGCGCGCACGCTGGGCCTGCCGCGCGACGCGCTGTGCGGCACCCGGCTGGCGGCGCATTTCCGGCCGTCCGACGGCGGACCGGTGCAGCGCGCCATCCTGCGCTGCATCGAGGACACGGAAGGCGATGCCATGGTCGCCGTGACCATCGCCATTCCCGTCCCGGACGACGCCGACCGGCAGTTCGAGCTGGTCATGACGCCCGATCCCGCGCCGAACGGCCAGTTGCTGGGCGTGATTGCCGTCATCCAGTCGCGCACGCTGGAATCCGCCCGCGACGAGATCCGGCGCATCGCGCTGGACCCGGCAATTGGCGGCTGGCGCGCCAAGCTGGACCGCATCCTGGAGCAGATTCGGCGTCTTATCCCGTTCGAACACGCGGTGTTCGGCATCTATGGCAACGACGTGTCGCTGTTTCGCGCGATCGCGGTGCGCCCGGAAGGCGTGGAGCTTTGGCCCGCGCGCTGGATGGACCTGCCGCCCACGATACGTGCGTTCCTGGATTCCGGGCGAACGTGGGTCGACGAGATCGGCGCGTTCGTCCGGGAGAACATGCCCGAGCCCGGCAACGAGGTCGTGCGCTGCTACCAGGACCTGGGCATCGAGGCCTCGGTCACGCTGCCCGTAACACGCGCGGACGGCTACAGCTCGGCGCTCAGCCTGTGCTCGCGGCAGCCGGGCGCGTATGGCGAGCGGCATCTGGAAATGCTGCGCACCCTGGACCTTGAACCCGTGCTGATGCGCTTTGAAAAGGAACGTGACGACGAGCGCGCCGAGTTCGCGGATTCCCTGCGGCGCAAGGTGATGGCCGCTGCGTCGCTGCGCCAGGCGGCCGACGAGATCATCGTCCAGCTCGCACAGCATTTCTCGTGGGACCACGTGGCGCTGTACCGCGTCAACCGCCAGGAGAACCGGTTCGAAGTCGTCACGCAGCACAGCCTGGCGCCAGCCTACGCGCTGCCGCCCGGTTATCAGCAACCCGCCGACAAGGGCATGCTGGGCGCGACGCTGGCGCAGGGGTGCCTGCTGGCGGTGGACGACATCGGCAACCCCATCTACGCGCAGCACGGCTATGGCGGCCCGAAACGGCCGCTGCGCTCGGCCATGACCGTCCCCATCCATCTGAACGGCCGGATACGGTGGCTGCTGGACGTGGAGTCCTCGGTGTCGCATGCGTTCAAGGGCCCGGATATCGACGACCTGATGCAGATCATCGCGTCGCTGGAAGAAGGCCTGGCCCAGCATCTGCTCAGCCAGACCAAGCAAAGCCTGATGGCGGAAACCGAGCAGGCGGTGGTGTTTGTGGGACGCGAGGGCGCCGTCATCGAGATGAACCGCGTGGCGACCGACATGCTGGGCGCGGAACCGCGGCGCGGACGCAGCCAGACCGAATCGCCGTCGATCACCGACTACGCTATCGCGGGCGACGAAGCGACGCTGGGCGTTTTGACCTCCACCTTCACCGTCAAGCGCGAGCGCATCGAGCTGCTGGACAGCACCGGCCAGCCGCGCTCCGTGCTGGCCACGCGGACCGACCTGGATCCCAGTCTGGACATGTCGATCTGGTTCTTCACCGACATCGCGGATCTGGGCTGGGCGCGCGACCTGCGTTATCTGCGCGAGACCGTGGCCGAAGTGGCCCGGCAGACACGCACCTCGTTGTCGCTGGCGTGCAGCCTGACGTCGCAGACCGTGCTGCTGCACGACGACGCCCGCCAGGGCACGCCGGCGGACGTCGTTGCGGCGCAGGCGCAGGATCTGAGCCAACGCATCGTGGCCGAGATCGGCAAGGCCGACATTACGTTCGAGCGGCTGGCCGGCGCCAGCGAATCGCGGCGGCGCACGCGCGCCATGCATAGCGACGTGGAACTGGGCGCGCGCCTGCAGGAGGTGGTGACCGCCTTGCCCGCGCGCGATCAGCGCCGGATCGCGTTCACGAACCACTCGCCCTCGCGCGACGGTCCGACCGTGTCGGGCGATGCGCAGGCGCTGTCCGCGGCCTTCCGGTCGATGATCGATTACCTGCTGCGCTGTCGCAACGCGGACGACGCCCGCGTCACGATCGACCTGGACACCGGGCCGGACGGCTGCGAGATCCGCTTTGGCCTGAGCGAGGAGCAGGTGTGGGAGTCCGACCCGCCGGTGCACGCCGTGCCCGACGACGCGCTGCTCAACGCCGAACGCGCGGCGCACGACGGCGCCAGCATCGCCATCACGCAGATCCAGGAAACGGTGATCGACCACGGCGGCGCGCTTGTCACCGACCCGCCGCTATCGGATGCGCCGCCGCAGGCCTACGAGTCCGTCACGCCGCCGTGGCGCGCGTTCACGCTGATCCTGCCGCTGCGGGCCGGCTAGGCCATCGGGATCATGGAATCGCCATCATGGAACAAGACGCCGCCGGACCGAATTTCATTCTGCTGGCCAGCATGAACGACGAGCACGAGGACGACTGGGCCAACAACCTTGCCCAGTTGCATCGCCTTGTGCAGCAGTACCCCGCGATTGCGCCGTTCGTCGGCGCGGAGCTGCGCCGCCGCACGTCGCTCGAAAGCGCCAAGACGCAGCTCGAATCGTGGGACATGTCCACACCCCGCATCGAACCCCGGCTCGTCATCATCGACGCCCGGCTCGGCTCCACGGCCAGCAAACGCGGCAAGCCCGGCGCGGCAGCCGTGGAACTGCTGGAATGGATCGCCGCGCGCTCGTCGGTCCCGCTGCTGGTGCTGGCGGTCGACCCGCCCGAACTGGTGCAGCGCTATGTGCTGGAACGTCCACAGGTCTTCATGTGGACCAACGATGCCAAGACCAACGTCAACAGCGGCGCGGAAGTCGCCACCGTGCTCACCTGCCTGACGCCGCTTGCGCCCAAGCGCCGGCGGCGGCTGATCATTCGCGTGGGCGAGCATTCGATCACCTACCGCATCCAGATGGGACGCCACGAGTATTCGTCGCAGGACATGCCGTACAAGGAGCGCGACCGCATCTCCGCGCTGGTGGGCCGTATCGAGACCTTCAGTCCCTATCTGGGCGAAACCAAGGCGCCGCAATGGCTGAAAGACCTGAGCGGCGTGGGCGAGGATGTCTTCAGCGCCATGGTGACCCACAGCCTGGGCGCCCCGGTCGCCAAGCTGATCCAGCGGGCGCGCGACGAGGAAGTGTCGCCGGGCGCAGGGGCCTTCGCGGGTCTGGACCTGCGCTTTGAATTCAACCTGGCCAGCCAGGAGGTGTCGCGCCTGTTCAACCTGCCCTTCGAGATGGGCCGCGAGTTCGGCGCCGACAGCGGGCGTTACCTGTGTTTGGAACTGCCGATGGCGCGGCGCCTGCATCTGGACGGCACGGCGCCCGCGCCGCGCTGGGAGCCGGACGCGCGCACGCCCGGCCAGCCGGTGCGGATGCTGTTCATGGACGCCAGTTCGGTGTTTGGCACCGTCACCTTCCGGCGCGAGGACGGCGGGCCCGCGCTGCCGGCGATGGAGTTCGGGCCGCTGCAATCCGTGGCCAAGGAGCGCGAGCACCTTGCGGAACTGGCCGCGCGCGCGCCGGGGCACCTGATCATCGACCACGTGCGTGCCGCCGATGAAGCGGGGCTCGTGGGTGCGGACCTGCAGCGCCGCATCGAAGAGCGTCTGCGGACGGGCAACTACGACATCTTCCACTTTGCCGGCCATTCGGTATCCGAAGGCGAAAGCACGATGCTGGTGCTGCCCGGCGAGGACGGCGAGGCCTGGCAATTGTCGATCCGGCTGATCGGGCAGTGGATGGAGGCGGGCAAGTGCAAGCTGCTGGTGCTGTCTTCGTGCAGCGGCGCGTCGGTGCGCACCGCGCTGGAGGTCATGCGCGCGGGCGCGGCCGGCGTGCTGGCCTTTCGCTGGCAGGTCGAGGAAGAATCCTGCGCCCGCTACATCCAGCGCTTTTACGACGTGTACCTGGATGCGACGCAGCCCAAGGACCTGGCGGAGGCCTACCGCTATGCGTGCAAGGCCGCGCAGGGCGACGCGGGCGACCTGCCGACGTGGGCATCGGCAATGGCCATCGTGCGCGACTGAGCGGGCAGCGGTCCCGCGGCACAAGGAGCTGACATGGACGGAATATTCGGCATGCTGCGCGGCATCGGCGGCAAGGCGGCTGGCGGCGACGGCGCGGGCGCGCTGCTGCCGACCGTGCCTGCGGGACGCAACTTCTACGCGGAGATCGAGCCGCCCGGCGGCACGCCCGCGCTGGCTGCGGGCATGGACGGCGCCGCCTTCGTGCCCGGCCAGTGCTACTTCAGCGTCCGGCTGGTCGAAATGCGCCTGTGCGACGCGGGCAACTATCTCAGCCAGTTCCTGCCGCTGTGCACGTTCTTCTTGCGCTACGGCGCTGACGGCACGCGGCGCGAGATTCCCTACATCGTCGGCTACGACCTCATCCAGCAGGCGCTGGGCGAGGCGGCGCCCGACGCCGGGGTGCGCCGTGTCGCCTTTCGGGATGTCTATGTTGCGCGCAACGTCCCGTACGCCAGCGATGGACTGGAGATGTACGCGGCGCTGTGCCGTTTCGCCGACAACAGCCTGTCGCGCGGCATCCTGGATTTCGTGTCCACCGCGGTCACGATGCTGGGCGGCCCGGTCGGCGGGGCGATCGTCAAGACAGGCGAAAGCCTGCTCACGCCGCTTGCCAAACTGTTCGGCACCGACGGCGTCAGCGTGCGCTTTGGCGTCTACGATGGCGACGCATTGCGGCGCAGCGGCTACCGCGTCCTGGCGGGCGCGGATTCGCAGGACAAGCTGTCGGGGTTGCAACTCGTCGATGGCGTGCTGCACCGCCAGAACGGCGCAGGCAAACCGGAGCCGGTCAACGACGTCGACTATCTGGTCCTGGCCTTTGAGCAGCGCGCGACGCTGGGCGCGGACATGTTCGCCGCGGCCACCACGCTGCCGTTCCATCATCTGTGGAAGGACGTCTCCAAGGCGCTGATCGGCAACGACGCCACGGCCGCCAGCGCCGCGTACCAGTCCCTGCTGATCGCGGTGGCGGAATCGCCGCTGCTCATCGACGCGGACCGCTTCGCGCTGCTGACGGCCTATGCCGCGCAGCGCGGCGCGTGGGAAGCCGCCAGCGAGCGGTCGGGCCTGCGAACCCGCAGCGGCGGCAAAAGTCTGGCCACTGCGATGACGGACCGCGTCAACGCGCGGGGCAAGGCCGACCCGGTGGCAGAGCTGCTGAAGGCGGCCAAAAAACACATCACGCCGCCGCCCGTCCCAACAGAAGAAACCGGACCCAAGGTGCTGGACGACGACGCTGTCGCGCAGACGGTGTCGAACCTGACGAAAACACTCGGCGAGAAAGGTGGCGCGCAGACGCCCGGCGCCCTGTCGCGCGCCACCCGGGAGCTGCTTTCCATCATGCTGAGCGATCCGGCATAGCGCAACGCCAGAATCAGCGCAGTTCCAGCGTCGCCCCGATCACGCGCATCGTCGGCATGAGCTGGCGCCAGGCATCCTTGGGCATCGTGGCTGGCCGCGTGAGTTGCGCGGCCGCCGGGTTGTCCAGCAGGTTGCCCTTGCAGGCGAACACGATGCTGTTGGTCATGTCGTCGTCGACCACCTCGAACATCGACGAGCCGAACGCGTCGCGCACGCGGTCCAGGTATTCGTGATGCATGGGGTGGTTGACGTGGAAGTTGATCACCAGGATGCCGTCGTCGCGCAGGGCGCGATGGCAGTCGGCGTAGAAGCCGGCGGAACACAGGGCATCCGGAATGCCGCCGGCCACGAATCCGTCCAGCAGGATTACATCGGCGGCGTCCGTCAGCCCGGCAAGATGCTGCGCCGCATCGGCCTGGATGACCTGAAAGCGCGCGCTGTCCGGCGGCACCATGAAGGCGTCGCGCAGCGCGATGACGGCGGGATCGATTTCCACCACCGTAACGCGCGCCCCCGTCAGATAACGGTGGCAGAACTTGGGCAGCGATCCGCCGCCCAGGCCCACCATCAGGATGTCCGCCGGCTCCGGCTTGAACAGCACGAAGCCCATCATCATCCGCGTGTATTCGATTTCGAGCGCATCCGGATTCAGCAGCGACATGCTGCTCTGGATCTCCTGCTGCGTGAAATGCAGGGTGCGCCGGGTGCCGGCATTCTGGATGAAGGGCCGGTGGGGGGCCGCCGGCCCGTCGGAAACGGGCGAATCGGCGGGAACGGGTACGTCGGACATGGGCGCAGGGTGCAAAGCGAAAGATTCGCAGAAGATACCACTGCCACGCCCCCCCGCGGCCCGCGCCGCGGGATCGGCGTGTCAAACAGGCCGGCGCTCCGAGACGTGCCGCCGCCTCAGACCAGCATCACCGGACAGGGCGAGTGCGCCAGGATCCGCCCGCTGACCGAGCCGCGGATGGCGTTGATCAGCGGGCTGTGATGATGCGAGCCGATCACGATCGCCCCGGCATCGATCTGCTTTGCATACTCGACAATTTTCTCCGGCGTGAAGCCGACAAGCTCGTGGCATTCGTGGCCGACGTTGGCGGCGGTCAGGATGCCGACCACCGATTGCATCGCCTTGCCGCTTTCCTCGTGGTGCCACGCGTCGATGTCCGCCTTGCCGATGAAGGACTTCACGTCACCCGCCACATCGGGCTCGCAGTGCACCACGTGCACGACGAAATCGC
Source organism: Achromobacter animicus (assembly GCF_040775605.1). Classification (NCBI taxonomy): domain Bacteria; kingdom Pseudomonadati; phylum Pseudomonadota; class Betaproteobacteria; order Burkholderiales; family Alcaligenaceae; genus Achromobacter; species Achromobacter animicus. The sequence goes on along the minus strand of NZ_JAYGJK010000001.1, from coordinate 314,069 downwards.
GGTTCAGCAAGGGACTTTCCACCAGAAATCGGGCCGCCGCATCGCTGTGCAGCGAGCCGTCGGTGGCAAGAATGATCGTGTTCATGGCAGACCTCCGGTTCATGACTTCCTGGCTTCGTTGCGCGCGGGCTTGTGCGCGCCCCTTCCGGGCATCACCCAGCTTGCGCCCACCGACGCCAGCAGGATCACGCCCACCACCCCAAGCGACCAGTGCACCGGCACGTGGACCCATTGTTCGGCAAGCATCTTGCCGCCAATGATGACCAGCACCGACGCAAGGCCATACTTGAGATAGTGAAACCGCGCCACCATGTCCGCCAGCAGGAAATACAGCGCCCGCAGGCCCATGATGGCAAAAATGTTGGATGTGAAGACGATGAACGGATCGGTCGTCACGGCAAAGATGGCGGGGATGCTGTCCACGGCAAACACCACGTCCGTCGCTTCGATGACAATCAGCACCACGAACATCGGCGTCGCGTAGCGCAACCCGTCGATGCGTACGAAGAACGACTGGCCGTGATAGTCCTTGGTGATCCGCATGGTGGATCGCAGAAAGCGCACCAGCGGATTGCGGGCGATGTCGGGCTGGCGGCCCGCGGTGAACAGCATCTTCAGCCCGGTGAAGATCAGGAAGGCGCCCAGCACATAGAACAGCCACGCGAACTGGGACAGCAGCCACACGCCGGCCAGGATCATGCTGATCCGCATGACGATGGCGCCGAGCACGCCGTACAGCAGCACGCGCCGCTGCAATTCCAGCGGCACGGCGAAGTACGTGAAGATCAGCGAGAAGACGAACATGTTGTCCACGGAGAGGGACAGTTCGATGAGGTAGCCGGTGTAGAACTCCAGCGCCTTCTGATGCGCGACCGCCCGGCCCAGGGTGGCGTCCAGATACCACCACATCAGGCCGCCGAACAGCGTGGCAAGCGTTATCCACGCGCCCACCCAGCAGAGCGCCTCGCGCGAGGACACGCGGTGGGCGCGGCGTCCGCCGAACGCATAGAGGTCGAGCGCCAGCACGATCAGCACGAATCCCACGAACCCCGCCCACATCGGCAGCGTGGCAAAGGTTTCGACCCGGTTCATGAGAGGCGCCTCCTTCCATCGCGCCGCGTGCGCCACGCAATGGGAAAACAGGTACTGCAATCGCACGAGGCCAGTCTAGTGCGGGGCGATTCCTCCAACAATCCGCATTATGATGACCCGATAGTCAGATTTTTTGGATTGATCAGCCATGGTCACTCTCAACTACAAGCATCTGCGCTATTTCTGGACGGTCGCGAAGGCGGGCAGCATCGCCCGCGCGGCACAGCAGCTTCAGCGCACGCCGCAATCGATCAGCGGCCAGATCCAGGAGCTGGAATCCACACTCGGCACGGAACTGTTCCGGCGCGCGGGGCGCGGTCTGGAACTGACCGATGTCGGCCGCCATGCGCTGCTGTATGCGGATCGCATTTTCACGATGGGCGACGAACTGCTGGACGACCTGCGCGAGCGTCCGGCGCAGCGTGCGCTGGAGTTCAAGGTGGGTGTGGCGGAGGGGATGCCCAAGGCCATGGTGTATCGGATGATCGAGCCGGCATTGCATCTGGACCAGGACGTGCGGCTGATCTGCCGCGAAGGACGGTTGCCTTATTTGCTGGCGGATCTGGCGGTGCATCGCTTCGATATGGTGATCGCGGATCGGCCGATGCCGAACAATCTGAATGTGCGGGGGTTCAGCCATTTGCTGGGGGAATGCGGGCTGACGTTCTTTGGATCGCCGCCGTTGCTGGACAGTCTGACGGGGACGTTTCCGGCGCTGCTGGACCAGGCGCCGTTCCTCTTGCCGGGCGAAGACGCCGCGATCCGGCCGCGGCTGTTGCAATGGTTCGATGAGCATGACATCCGGCCGCGTATCGTGGGCGAATTCGACGATAGTGCGCTGATGAATTCTTTCGGGCAGACGGGAACGGGGCTGTTTGTTGCGCCGACGGCGACGGCGGCCTATCTGTGCAAGCAGTATCGGGTGCGTGTGATCGGGCACGCGGCGGACGTGAAGGAGCAGTTCTACGCGATCACGACCGACCAGCGGCTGGAGCATCCGGCGGTGGTGGCGTTGAGCCGTGCGGCGCGGGAGGATATTTTTGGGGCGGTGACGTAACGGCGGCGCGCGAAGGCTGGCGCACCGCTGTGTGCGGCTGATTACAGGAACGACTTCGCGTGTTTGAGGACCTGATCGCAGGCCTTGCGAGTGAGTTCCTCTTTCAGTCCGCCGCCGCTCAGGTCGACCGATTTGCCGTCGCTGCCGTTTAGCAGGCCTTGCAGGCCGGCTAGGTATCCGGAATCCGATTTGGCTTTCTGCGTTGAGCCGGCGCCGACCTTGCCCATCAGTTTGTCTTTCAGGGCCTGGGCATCGCCGCCGGCCAGGTAGTTGTTTTTCATGCAGAACTCGAGCACGCCGGCTGCGTTGCCGGCTGAGGCGGGGGTAAGCGAAGAGAGCGGCAGGCTGTTGCCTAGGCCTTGCAGGATGCCGCCTTGGGTTGTACCGCTTTGGGTTGAGCTGCCTTGGCTCTCCATCTGTCCCTTTACGGCATCGAGCCACTGGGCGCTGGCGGCGCCTGCGTAGCACTGCGCCGCGATGAGGGCTGCGGCGACGGCTAGGTGGCGGAAAGGGATCTTCATGACTTGCTCCTGGTGCGGTGGTGAGTGCGGCCATCGTAGCGGCGCGGTGGCGCGGATCGGCGTGCGGGCGGGGCGGGTAATGCGACAAATGATGAGCATGGGCATACCGTGCGCCGTGGGACCGTAGCAATTGCATTCGTAACGTCACGGGTTTGATACCGGTGTTAGGGGTGAGGATGTTGAACGTCGGACGGGCGTGTGGGGGCTTTGCGGTTGGTGATCCTGTTGCCACGAGGATCTTCGTAGGTCGCCCGACGCCGCGGTCACCGGGGAGGCGATCGCCCACGATTGCGGTCCGGAGCCTTCGCTCCGGACTTGCCTAGGCGGCCCCCCCCGTCGTCATCGTCGTTGTCGCCTCCGGCGACTGCCTTCCGATTCCCTCGGGCGCATCGACGGCGCTCGCCTCCCCGGTGACCACGACGCCGTGCTGCCAGGGTCTTTGGTATGGGCGCTACAAGACCTGTGTTCAGGGCAGGAAATCTGCGGGGCCGCCGGGTTGCTGCCGCCCGGACGGCGGCAACCCGGCATCGGGTTCGTGGGGCGTCGTGGCGGTGTGCGCTGCGCGCTGGCGGGGTGGCGCGCTTCGATCAGGTGCCTGACGCCCGCGAAGAGTATCTGCTGCGTTTGGCTACGCTACTATTTCGCACTGTCCCCGGGAGGCGGCTGGCGTAGCGCCGCCGCATTCTTGACGTGTCCCGTGCCATCTACTTCGTGAGAATCCTTGATGTCTTCCGTCGAACCCCAAGATGTCTTCGTCCCCGCCGCCGGCGGCCAGCTTTTCGTGCGGCGCTGGACGCCCGCTGCGTCCGGTTCGTCTCCCGACAACGGCGTGCCGATCGTGCTGATGCACGACTCTCTTGGATGCGTGGAGTTGTGGCGCGACTTTCCGGAGCGGTTGGCGGGCGCAACGGGCCGCGAGGTCATTGCCTACGACCGGCTGGGGTTCGGCCGGTCCGATCCGTACAAGGGCACGCTGGGCGTGGACTTTGTGGTGCGCGAGGCTATCGAGGGATTTCGCGCCGTGCGCGAGGCGCTTGAACTGGAAGAGTTCGCGGCGTTCGGGCACAGCGTGGGCGGGGGGATGGCGATTGCCAGCGCTGCGGCTTATCCGCAGTCTTGCCGCGCGCTGATTACCGAGTCGGCGCAGGTTTATGCCGAGGAACGCACGTTGGAAGGGATCCGCCAGGCGCGCGAGTCTTTCGCGCAGCCGGGACAGCTGGACCGCCTGAAGAAGTATCACGGCGAGAAGGCGGCCTGGGTGCTGAGCGCGTGGATCGACACGTGGCTGTCGCCAGACTTCGCGGACTGGACGCTGGATCCGCAGTTGGCGCAGGTGAAGTGTCCGGCGCTGGCGCTGCATGGCGACAACGATGAATACGGGTCCACGGTGCACGCCGAGCGCATTGCGCAATTGGCGGGCGCGCGGCCGGTTATCTTCGAGAACTGCGGCCATGTGCCGCACCGCGAGATGCCCGAGCAGGTGCTTGCGACGGTGTCGGACTGGCTGCCGCGCGCCGGCTGAGCGGCGCGTGGTGTCGCGGTGTGATGCGGTGTGACGCGTTTCTGCGCTACAGGCGCGTGACGCGGAGCACGGCGTCGGCAAACGCTTTGGGCGCCTCTTGCGGGAGGTTGTGGCCGATGCCGGTGCCGACGTCGATGTGCTGGTATTTGCCGGTGAACTGGCCGGCGTAGGCGGCGGGTGGCGGATGCGGGGCGCCGTTGGCGTCGCCTTCCATCGTGATGGTCGGTATGCCGATCTTGGGCAGCTGCGCAAGGCGCGTCTCGAGCGCGTCGTATTGCGCTTCGCCCTGCGCCAGCCCCAGACGCCAGCGGTAGTTGTGCACGACGATCTCGACGTGGTCGGGGTTGTTGAAGGCGCGTGCGGATCGCGCAAACGTTGCGTCGTCAAAGCGCCATTGGGGCGAGGCCAGTTGCCAGATCAGCTTGTTGAAGCTGTCGACGTTGGCGGCGTAGCCGGCGGCGCCGCGCTCGGTGGCGAAGTAGAACTGGTACCACCATTGCAGTTCGGCCTGCGGCGGCAGCGGTTTGCGGTTGCCTTCCTGGCTGCCGATGAGGTAGCCGCTGACGGACACCAGCGCTTCGCAGCGCTCAGGCCACAGCGCGGCCATGATGCAGGCGGTGCGCGCGCCCCAGTCGAAGCCGGCGACGACGGCCTTGCGGATCTTGAGGGCGTCCATCAGCGCAATCATGTCGACGGCGACGACGGCCTGTTCGCCGTTGCGCGGGGTGTCGGGCGACACGATCCGGGTGGTGCCGTAGCCGCGCAGATGGGGCACGATGACGCGGTAACCGGCGGCGGTCAGGCGCGGCACGACGTCGATGAAGCTGTGGATGTCATAGGGCCAGCCGTGCAGCAGGATGGCGACGGGGCCGTCGGCGGGGCCGGCGTCCACGTAGCCCACGTCGAGCGTGCCGGCGCGGATCTGCCGGATGTTGTTGAACGTGGGGACGAGGCCTTGCGGGGCTTGCGCCACGGACTTGGCGATCGCGTTGCCGCCGAGCGCGAGGCCCAGCAGGCTGGCGCCCGCCAGCGAAGAAGTGGTACCCAGCAGGCGGCGCCGCTGGACGTTTACCGGTTCCGACATGGTGATGCTCCAGAAAGTCGTGTTGAAGGGGACATGACTGCTGGACGTCACTGTGGCGCAGGCCGCCGGGCGTTGGGTGTCGGCATGTACGCGCCGCGCGGGCGGATACACAAGGACATAAAAAAGCTGAAGGACGGGCCCTGGAAGGGCTGGAGGCGGCCTGGCTGCACCTTTACTATCACTGCTAGCCGGCACACCCGCCTGCCGGGGATGAATCCGCATGAGCACTCGATCTGCTGCAACGATGTCCTCCCCCCGCTCGCGCCGCGTGCTGCCGTGGACGGTGGTGATCCTGGTGGCGCTGGGCCTGGCGCTCTACGGGCCGATTCCGCAGCTCGAGCACTATCACGACTTTGCGGACAAGCGCTCGTGGCTGGGCATTCCCAACGCAGGCGATGTGCTGTCCAACCTGGGTTTTGCGGTGGTCGGGTGGTATGGCCTGGCGCTGGTGCTGCACTCGCGCCGGCACCCTGCGCTCGATGCGATCCGGCCTGGCTACACGGTGTTTTTCCTTGCGCTCTTGCTGACCGCGTTCGGGTCCGGCTGGTATCACCTGGTGCCGGACAACGCACGGCTGATCTGGGACCGCCTGCCCATTGCGCTGCTGTGCGCCGGCATCCTGTCCGCCGTGTGGCGCGAAACCGTGGGCGACGGCCGCTGGGTCGATGTGCTGTGGACCACGCTGGCGGTGGGCAGCGTGGCGTGGTGGTGGTACACCGATCACACGTCGACGGGCGATCTGCGTCCGTACCTTTTCGTGCAGTTCATGCCGCTGGTGCTGGTGCCGCTGCTGCAATGGCGCAACGGCACACCCATGCGGGAACGGCTGTACTTTGGCGCGGCGATCGGGTTCTACGTGCTGGCCAAGGCTGCCGAGCTGCTCGACCATCAGATTTACGACACGTTCACGTTCCTCAGCGGCCACACGCTCAAGCACCTGTTTTCGATGGTGGCGGGGCTGATGGTGACGCTGAACTTCGCGCATCGCAAGCGCGAGGCGGATGCAACCGTCCGCCCGTACCCGCCGGCCTGAACCGTTAGCGCTTGCAGCGCGATCCACGCTGTCGTCTGATACGCCCCAATATCCGGCTGACGATGTCGCTGGACCGGCATACGGACTAAAGCAAAAAAGGTAGGCCACGCACCGTCACGGTGGCCTACCAAGGCCGACATCGTTGCAGCCTGCGCATTGCAGGCCGCGCATTGCAGCCCTTTCGTTGCAGCCCAATTACTTCGGCATCAGCACGGTGTCGATGACGTGGATAACGCCGTTATCCGCCACCACGTCCGTCTTCACGACCTTCGCGTTATCCACCATGACCGTCCCGCCATTGACCGTCACCGTCAGCGGGCTGCCTTGAACGGTCTTCACCTGGCCTGCCTTCACGTCCTTGGCCATGACCTTGCCCGGCACGACGTGATAGGTCAGGACCTTGGTCAGCGCCGCCTTGTCCTTCAACAGCGCGTCGAGCTTGTCCTTCGGCACCTTGGCGAAAGCCTCATCGGTCGGCGCAAACACGGTGAACGGCCCCGGGCCCTTCAGCGTGTCCACCAATCCGGCGGCCTGCACGGCGGTCACCAGGGTGTTGAACGACCCCGCGGATTTGGCGGTGTCGACGATGTCGGCGGCCTGCGCCGTGCCCAGCGCCAGGGTGAGCGAAATACCTGCCAGAAGACGTTTCATGATTGACTCCTTGTCCCGTGAACATCCGCGAAAAGCGGGGTTTGCGCAAAGCGGCGTTGAGATCGAAAGTGAACCGCTTGAGGAGAAAATTTACGCGTCGGACGGCTTCTCGTCCATGTTTTGAACCGCTACTATTCAAACTTATCGGTTCAATATCGGGTCAACTAAAACCATGGAATCCAAGCAACCGGATGACGGCCGCATCACCTACCGCAGCGGCGTGGCGGCGCGGCTGGCGGGACTGTCGCCCGAAACCCTGCGCGTCTGGGAACGCCGCTACAACCTGTCGGGCGCGGAACGCTCGGCGCGTGGCCAGCGGCTCTATTCCGCCGAGCAGGTGCGACGGCTCAGCCTGCTCAAGCAGCTGGTCGATCAAGGTCACGCCATCGGCGTGCTTGCACCCATGTCCGTGGATCAGTTGCAGGAACTGGCGGGCGCCGCCGCGCACCAGCCCAAGGCGCACGGGCCGTTGAGGCTGGGCGTGGTCGGCGCCAACCTGGCGCGGCGCATTGCCGGCAGCGGACGCGATGGCCTGGACGTGATCGTCCAACATAGCTGGCCCCACCTTGAACAGGTCGCGCTCACGCCGCAGGACACCGGCGTCGAGGTTCTGGTGATCGAACAGTCCGAGTTGCACGAGAGCGCCTTGCCGCTGATCGTGGCCGCTGCGCAAGCATGCGGCCAAGCGGCCGTCGTGGTGCTGTACCGGTTCTGCGCCAGCGCGACCATCCGCGCGTTGCGCGCGCACGGCTGCCTGGCCGCCCGCGTTCCCGCCGACACCGGCGAGCTGCTGCAGTTGTGCCGGTCCGCGCTGGCGGGCGAGCGGCTGCCGACCGCACCGCAGCATCCGACGCTGGAGCTGCGCTTTGACGAGCATGCGCTCCTGACCATCATGGCTTCCGGTAGCGGCCTTGCCTGCGAATGCCCGAAGCACCTGGCCGACCTGTTGCTGATGGTGGGCAGCTTTGAACGCTATAGCGTCCAGTGCGCGTCCCGCAACGAAGACGACGCGCAACTGCACAGCGAACTCGGACGCGCAGCCGGGCAGGCACGCGCCATCCTGGAGGTTGCGATGGAACGCCTGGCCAGAGCCGAAGGGCTGCCGTTGCCCGCCGGGATGCCGAAGACGGAAACCCAAAAGAAAACGCGCTGAGGGCAGGGCCGTAACACCCTGCCCTCAGCGCGTCGCGCATGCAAAGGAACGAACCCGGATTCCAGCCCGTTGCCGTTCAGGCATCGGCATTGAACCGGCCGCGCTCCCTGCACCTTAGAAGCGCGTCATCAGCTTGAACATGCCCGACTGCTGGCGATTGCCGCCGCCAAACTGCGCGTCGTACGCCACGCCAGCCGTCGTGTTGCGCGTGATCGCCACTTCTGCGCCCAGGCCCAGCACGGCCGCGTTCTGCGCAATGGGAACGCCCGACACCGTGAAGGTGCTGCCGCCCTCGAAAGCCAGCTTCTGCGTGGGTTTGACATCGCCCATCGCATGGCGCCAGCCCACCGTTGCCGTCAGGCGGCCCGGCGCGTCATCCGTGCCGATCAGCATGGCGCCGCGCAAGCCCAGCGTGGTGCTCGTCACATCGTCCTTGCTGCCCTCGCCGCGCAGGGCCGCGCTGCCGCCCGTTTCCTGGAAATCGCGCGTGCGGACCTGGTTCCATGCCACGCCGGCAAAGGGTTCGATGGCGTAGGCGTCGCCCAGCGGCAGCTTGTAGCCCAGTTCCGTGAACACCTGCGTCGACGACGCGTTATACGACGACTCGAGGCGCTGGTTCAGGCTGCCGGCCGCAATATTGCGCTTGGAATCGATCTCGTGCCAGGTGTAGGCCGCGCCCACCATGAAGCGCACATGTCCGGGACCGGCTTCGAAATTCTTGCCGCCGAAGACCGTGGCCGTGTAGCTGTCCACGCTCATGCGCGACGACACGTCGGAGATCGAGTTGTGGCTGCCGGTGTACCCGACCGCGCCGCCCAGACGCCAACCGCCGCCCACGTCGCCGTCGCCGCCGACAAAGAGACCGCCCGCGGACTGATGCACGGTGGATGCATTGCCGTCGCCACGGAAGGTGCTCCAGTTGCCGAAGGCCTGCGCCCAGATCGGCGATGCGCCGCTTTGCGGCAAGGCGTCGGACGACGACGCGCCCAGCTGCGCCGTCGGCCGGCCCGCGCGCATCGGCGCGTCGAGGTTGCCGCGCAGATGCGACAGCGGCAGGGTGGTCACCGCGTCGCCCTGGGCCTGCAGCACGCTGCCGGTGCTGGCGTACGCTTCGCCGGACAGTTGCTTCAGGGCCGCGCGCGCTTGCGCGGGAGACATGGCCAGCACGGCCGCCGTCACCTGGCTTGCACCCGTCGTCTTGCCTGCGCTATTGCCGCTGGCGATCAGCGACGAGTCGGCGCCGGGCGTGACGGGCGTGGTGACGACCGGGGCGGATTCATTGCCGTTGCCGGTGCCTGTCGCCGCCGAGCCACTGCCCGTCGTTGCGGAACCGTTGCCGGTCGATGCCGAGCCGTTGCCCGTCGATGCCGAGCCGTTCCCCGTCGATGCCGAGCCATCGCCCGTCGATGCGGATCCGTTGCCCGCCGATGCCGAGCCATCGCCCGTCGATGCGGATCCGTTGCCCGCCGATGCGGATCCGTTGCCCGCCGATACAGAGCCGTCGCCCGCCGACGCCGAGCCATTGCCCGTCGATGCGGAACCATTGCCCGCCGAGGCCGACCCATTGCCGCTCGCAGGCGGCGCTTCCTGATCCAGCGCACCGCCCACGTTCGTTTCGTTCTCCGAACCGCCCACGCTGCCGATCGGCACGTCGTTACGCGAGAGCGTCATGAAAGCATTCTTCGCGTCATAGCTGAGCGACGGCGTCAGGAACGCGTAGTTGCTCGACACGCCCGTGAACCGGCCTTGAATGCCGCCGTCCGCGGTCAGGATGTTGTACGTCGTGCGCGGCGCGTAGTTGCCATTGGGCCCCACATGCGCGACCGTGCCGTCCAGCGTGGCGACGCCGGTCACATGGATGCGGTCGCTCAGCGTGCTGGTCGGATCGGCGTGCACGCGATAGATCGTGTCCTGGCCGAAGTTGAGATTGCCGTTGACCGTCAGCGTGCCCATCGGCGTGCCGTCGTTACCCGGCGAAATCACCGCCGTCGGGTACAGCGTCGTGCTGCCGACTTGGCCGACGCCTGCCAGCACCACCTCGCGGCCGATGTCCATCGGGCCGTTCAGCTTGCCGTTGATCTCCAGCGCGCCGTCGGCGATGAAGATGGGGCCCGTCAGGTTGCTGCTGTCGCCGTTCAGGATGATCGAGCCGACGCCCGTCTTCACAAAGCCTTCCGTGCCTTGCAGCGGGTTGTCGATGATGTCGACGAACTGGCCCGCCGCATACGTGCCGTCGCCGACGACGATGACGGGCGGGTTGCCGCCCGTGCCCGCCAGCGTGATCGGCGCGCCTTGCAGGCGATAGCGATCCGTGGCGAACTGCAAGCCCGACGCACGCACCGGACCGGCGCTGCCGTCCACGGTGACCGTGCCCGCCGCGCCCGTGAAGATCGCGTAGCCGCCGCTGGGCAGGGCGCCCGTGGCGTTGGTCGGGCTGCTCCAGTTGCCGCTCGCCGCGGTCCACGTGCCGCTGCCGCCGCCCGCAGTGGCCGCGGAGGCCGCGCCATTGCCGTTCCACAGATTGGTGGTGCTGGGACCCAGGACCAGGTTGATGTGCTTGTCGCCCGTCAACGTCTGGATCGTCGCGGCCGGCGCCGAGTCGCCGGAGACCGTGCCCAGCGTCAGGCCGCCACTCAACGTGCCGCCGTACGACATGATGCGGTAAAAGCCCGCGTTGACCCCGTGCGTGCTGACCTTCACGTTCAGCGTCGCGTTGTTCAGGGCAACGTTGCCGCCCACCTTGATGTTGTCGCCCGTGCCGGGTTGCGTGATGGGCAGTCCGGCGTAGCCGGTTTCGAAATCAAAGACGCCGTTGTTGATCGACAGATTGCCGTTCACCACGAGATTGCCGTTGGAGACGCCCGTCGGCGTGTCCACCCAGTATCCCGGCGCAACGCGGGAATCTCCCGTCACGTTCAAGTCGCCACCAATCGACCCGAAACCCGCCACCGTGCCGTTCGACATGGCATTGACGTTGCCGCCGATCGCCACGCCCGCACCGCCGCCATTGCCGCCGATAACCGCCGTGCCGCCGTTGACATCAATGCCGCCGGGAAAGTTGGCCGACCCGTCAAACACCTGCGTATTACCTGACCCGATGGTCAGATCCGCAGCGGTGACGTTCCCCACGTAGGACGCGCTCAGGGCGAGCGTCGCCGTCAGCCACTTCTTTGTGCCGTATGCCAAAACTTCAATCCTCCGGATTAATCGAGCTTCCTTTCACACATTGCCGATATGTTTAAAAAGTATCGGCAAGTAATAATGCAGCCGGCGTGAATCTAGGGTCAGCTCTCGAAAAAAGGAGGCACTGTATAACGGTTCTTTTTACGTCCCCGTTAATAAACGGGGTTATAACCCGTTAATTATCAAAATAGGTCTACGGCATACGACCGATATTTGTAGAAACCACGACGGACGGGTTATCCAAAGTATTTATATTCGTTGATTGGATACCATCTCTGCGCGGCATAACGTTTGATCTGGATACCATCCTTCGTCCTGCCTGTGCCAATTACCGGAACGCGATTCACATACGTTTCGGAAACAAAATGACACGACGGATCGGTCGACCATTACTTTTTTGATTAATCCGGCCGGCGCTGCGTGCCCAAGCTAAAAATGCGTTTCAGTCGGCTGATTAATGCCGCTGGTGAAGAAGCTGTACGGATTCTCACGGTTCTGGAGCCGCATTCAGGACACCGCGTGGCAACGCCGTGCCCCGCCATCAAGCGTTCCACGGACCGCTTCAGTCCACCATTTCGCTGCTCAAGCTGCCGGATCCGCTGCAAGTCGTCCCGGCTTTGGACGGCTCGCAGATAAGCGCGCAGCCCGTCGAACGGTGGCCGTGTCTCACTGCGGCAGTCGGGCGTATCCATGTTCTCTCCACCCGCCTATTCCGCGGGTGAGGCGGCGGCCCCGGCGTCCGGCAGCGGAAACGTCACGCTTAAGCACACGCCACGCCCCTCGGCGCCGTCTTCCAACGTGACGCGCGCATTGTGCGAGCGGGCGATCCTTGCCACCAGGGCCAGCCCCAATCCGCTGCCGTGGCTTGGCGCACCGGGCCCGCGGTAGAAGGGGTCGAAGATGCGCTCGCGCAGCGGCCGTGCGATGCCCGGGCCGTTGTCCGACACCGCCAACGTGACGCTGTCGGCCGCCCGCTCCACCGCTACCCGGATCGAACTGCCGTCGCCGCTGTACCGGCCTGCGTTGTCCAGCAGGTTGCGCACCAGGATGCCCAGCGCGTCGACCTGACCCAGGATCTGGCCCGGGACGGCATCCACGGTGAGCTGCTGGCCGCGATGGACAAACGACGCCTGCATGTCCCGCAGGACAAAGCCCACGACGGAAGCGAGATTCACGGGTTCGAGCACGATGTCGTTCCTGTCGGTGCGCGCCAGGTCCAGCAGCTGCTCGACGATGCGCGCGCTGCGGCGGGTCGTCTCGGCGATCTTCTGCATCAGCATCTTCGCTTTGACGGGATCGTTGACCCGATATGCCGTGTCCGCGTACACGGCCAGCACCGCCAACGGCGTGCGCAGCTCGTGGGCGGCGTCGCCGATGAATCGCCGCTCGTTCTCGACGAGCGTCAGCACCCGCCGCTGCCGCTCGTTGATGGCGCGTATCAGGGGTCCCACTTCGGCGGGCACCGCGCGTTCGTCAACCGTCACGCCGTCGGTCACGCTGGCCTGCGCGATCTCCCGGCCGGCGCGGCCAAGCTTGCGCGTCGAACGGCAGACCACGAACATCGTGACGCTGCCGATCCCCGCAAACATCAGCAGCGTGATGATCGAGCCCAACTCGAAGCGGTCGGCAAGCCCCGCGTAGAACGCGCGCGTCGGCGTCGCGGCAACGATCTCGAAGCGGGCCGTCTCGTCCAGTCCCGCATAAACGCGCCAGGTGTCGCCGCCGAAGAGGACGCACGAGAACCCGATGGAATCGACCTGCGCCATCTGCGTGCGCGGCGCGTCCGTCGACGCCAGCACCAGCCGGTTCGTCACGCGGTCCCAGACCTGGATCTCGGTCTTGCCGATGGACTGGCGCAACAGGAAGGGGGGCACCGGCAGGTCGCGGGTGATGTCCTGCGTCACCGGCACCATCGCCAGAAAGAACGCAACGCTGTCGACTACCGCCCTCAGCTCATGATCGCGCGCCCCGGACTCGGTCCGCGTCAGGCTGTTCCAGTACAGACCGAACTGCACCAGCCAAGACACCAGCAGCGCGCTGAAGATGCCCAGCAGAATCTGCGCCCGCATCGAATTCGTGACCCGGCGCATCAGCTGCTGTCCCGGGCGAGGCGATAGCCTTGGCCGTGCACGTTCTCGATGGCGTCCTTGCCCAGCTTGCGCCGCAGGGCGTGAATGAACACGGCGATCGTATTGCTTTCGCCGGGCCGGTCGGCGCCGTAGAGATGCGCGCGCAGTTCTTCGGTGGACACCAGCCGGTCGGGATGCCTGAGCAGCATCTCCAGCGTGCGGAACTCCTGCTCGGACAGGCGCGTCGGTGCCTCGTCGACAAAGGCCTCGCGGCGCCCCGGGTCCAGCTTCACATGACGCCAGGCCAGCACCTTGTCGCCCGCCACGCCGCTGCGCCGGAGCAGCGCGCGCATGCGTGCAAAGAGCTCTGTGGGCTCGAACGGCTTGATGACGTAATCGTCGGCGCCCAGATCCAGCCCCTTGATGCGGTCGCTCAAGGCATCCCGCGCGGTGATCAGGATCACCGGCACCGCGTCGCCACGCCGGCGCAGAAAGCGCAGCACGTCCAGCCCCGACCCGCGATGCAGACCGATATCGAGCAGCACGATCGTGAAGGCATGCTCCAGAAGCAGCACCTTGGCGGCGTCGACTTCCTGCACCAGCGTCACCGCAAAGTCCAGCTCCTCGAGGGCCAGCGTCAGTGCGTCCGCGAACATCGCGTCGTCCTCGACCAACAGCACCCGCATGTCAGTTCCCCTGTGTGGGCGTTGGCAGCCTCTGCGCGGCGCGGCGGGCTTGCCGCGCATGCCGCATCATAAAGGTCTGCCGCCGGCTCAGGCGTGCCCGGGCGCGGCCAGCGCCAGCGGCTCGTAGCGCGCGCCCGGATGCGCTGCAGTGGTTCGCCGTTCCGTCTTGAAGCGCGCCACGGCCTGCAGCAGCTCCTTCGCCTGCGTGGCCATTGCGCCTGCCGCCGCGGCCGATTCCTCGACCAGCGCGGCGTTCTGCTGCGTCATCGTGTCCATCTGCGACACCGCCACGTTCACCTGTTCGATGCCGCTGGTCTGCTCCGCCGAGGCCGAGGCGATTTCCACCGTCACCTCTTTCAGGCGCGCCACCGCGTCCAGCACCTTCTGCATCTGGTCGCCCGCCGTGGCCGCCAGCGACTCGCCGCCTTGCACCGCGCGCTTGGAATTCTCGATCAGGCCCTTGATCTCTTTTGCTGCCGTCGCGCTGCGTTGCGCCAGCGCGCGCACTTCGGTGGCCACCACTGCGAAGCCGCGGCCCTGTTCGCCGGCCCGCGCGGCTTCCACCGCCGCATTCAGCGCAAGAATGTTCGTCTGGAACGCGATGCTGTCGATCACCGAGACGATCTCGCCGACGCGCTCGGCATCGGTCGAGATCGCACCGATCGCGTCCACCACCTGGCCCACCACGTGGCCCGCCTCAACCGTGAGCTGGCTGCAATCCACGGCGAGACTGCTGCCGCTGGCCGCGTTGTCCTGGTTCATCCGCACGGTCGAGGTCATTTCCTCGATGCTGGCGGCCGTTTCCTCCAGCGACGCGGCCTGTTCCTCGGTACGCTGCGACAGGTCGGCGTTGCCTTCTGCAATCTGGGCGGACGCCGTCGAGATGGACTCCGCCGCGCTGATGATGGTCCCCACCGTCGTCGCCAGTTGCATGCGCATCGTCTCCAGCGAATACATCAGGCTCGACCTGTCGCGTCCGTCCAGCGTGAGCGCCGTGGTGAGATCGCCGCTTGCAATGGCGCCCGCCAGCTTCTGCGCATCGGCAGGCTCGCCGCCAAGCTGACGCAGGATGCTGCGCGTGATCAGCCAGGCCGACAGCACACCGGCCAGTACGGCGATCGCCATGATCACGACGATTGCATTGCGCAGGCGCGCTGACGTCTGCGCGGCCTCTGCGGCCGATTCGTCACTGAGTTTGGCTTCCAGGTTGGCTAGCGCCATCAACTGGTCGAGCCAGGCGTCCTGCTTGGCGCGCAGCTCTTCACGCAGAATCCGGGCGGCTTCCTGCGCATTGTTCTGCCGTCCCGCTTCAAGGGCGCGCATGTAGATGGGCGTCGCTTCCTGCTGCGCACGCTGCGCGGCGGCCAGCAGATCGGTCTCGGCGGGCAGCGTCCCTTCGTCCTCGGCAAACATCTTTGCAAGCTGTTCGCTGGCTTGGCGATAGCGCGTCGCCATGTCTTCCGATCGGCTGATCTCATTTGCCACGGCTTGCGGGTCCGTGTACAGCACGATGTTGCGCACCACGATGGCCCGGCCCTGCACCAGCTCGCGCATCTGCAACGCCAGCTTCAACTGCTGGTTGTTCACGTTGACGATGTCGGACATCGACTTGTCCAGCGTCCGCACGGCATACAGGGACAGGCCCCCAAGCACCAGCAGCGCCAGGATAAGCAAGAGGAAACCGATAGCGAGGCGAGACCTCACTTTCATGGTTGCAAGATTCATCATTCGCCTTTGTTGTGATCGGCAACCGGCTCATGACTACTCGCGCTATTGCAGCGCTGGCCCCACTGACGGGCGCCGCGCCGGCTGACGAGCGCGACTATAGCGATGCAACAATTAATGAATCGTTAAGCCTCGCCAAGGCTAGAAGCTGTGCCGCAACCCCAGCGCAATGGTCTGCGGGCTGGCGCCGGCAGTCACGCCAAGTTCATTGATGGCGAAATCGTAGGCCGCGTTCGAACGGTTCTTGATCTTCGAGTAGTACGCATACACGGACGTGCGCTTGGACAAGGGCTGCTCGTAGCCGAGCGTGTATTGGACCGCGCCGGTGTTCTCGCCGCTACGGACATAGCCCACCTGTTGCGTGGACGGCCCGGTGCCGTTGGCGGCGTAGCCGACGGACGCGTTGAGGCTGCCTGAACCCAGCTTCTGCACCAGCGACACGTAGTAACCCTTGCGGCGCAGATCGCCGGTGGGCGTCTGGTAGCGCAGCTGCTCGACGACGAGGTTGATCGTGGTGGTCGGGAACGAATACGAGGCGCCCAGCTTGATGGCATCGTCGTGCGAATCGGCCATCTGGTAGTTCCTGTGCAGCTCATAGGCCGCCACCAGCGCCAGCGGACCTTCCTTGTAGGCCGCGGACCACGAGAAGAGCTGGGGATTGCGCGGCGTCGTCATGCGCTCCTGCGGCAGACCCCAAGTGAAGCCCGCGCTCAGGCCATGCCAGTCGGCCGAGCGGAAATGCAGCGAGTTCTTCTGGCGCCGGTCAAACGAACTGGTGTTCTCGACGTTGCCCGAGCTGGAGGCCGAACCGTTGCCCATCAGCGCCATGTACCCGGCCGTCATCGGGTAGTACGGGTCCATTTTCATGGTCGACTCGGTGTAGGCCGTGTGCCAATTGCCCAGGAAGAACGTGCCGTAGGGCGATGCCAGCCCGAGGCGCGTGTTCCGGCTGGCGATCTCGCCTTGCCCGGTGTTGAGCGCGATGCCGCTTTCGATCTGGAAGATTGCCGAGAGACCATTGCCCAGGTCCTCTTCGCCGCGCAGGCCGAAAACCGACCGGTTGTTCGTCATGCGCGAGCCGGAGCCGGCATTGTCGCCGCCGCTGATCCAGGCGTATTCCAGTGCGGTGTTCAGCCGGCCGTATAGCGTGACGGATGACTGCGCCGTCGCGCTGCCCACGGCGCCACACAGCGCGGCCACCGCGCATCCACCAACCAGAACCCGTTTGCGCGCGTCGCGGCCAACCTTCATCTCATGCTCCTGTGCTTTCCGTGGGAATCCTGCGCGATGAACCCATGGGCACGGGATACGAGCGACCCCGGAACTGCAAGGCAGCACGCAAACCGAAAGACGATACGCGTGCATGCCGTGCCAGCGCCATTCGTCGATGGTATAGGGTGACGAACCTAATGTCGGATTGCGCCCCGGCGGGCGCCATGAAAACCTAGCCACCGCGAAATTAATCGAGGAGAGTGGCATGGCTTCGCGTCGACAAGTCCTGGGAGCGGCGTCTTCGCTGGCTTCAGCGTTTGCGCTCAACAGCATGTGGGCAGGCCGGGCGAATGCCGGGTCGCAGTCCCAAACCGGCACGCCGCTGGCGGACGGCCCCCCGGAAGTGATCTTCTACAACGGCCGTTTCACCACGCTGGACCGCGCCAATCCGGAAGCGGGCGCCGTCGCCGTGAAGGCCGGCAAGTTCGTCGCGGTGGGCAGCGACCGGGAAGTCCTGCGCCTGGCGGGATCGAACACCCGGCTGGTGGACCTGAAAAAGAAGAGCGTCCTGCCCGGGCTCTACGACAACCACACCCACGTCGTGCGCGGCGGCCTGAACTACAACATGGAGCTGCGCTGGGACGGCGTGCGGTCCCTGGCGGACGCCATGGAGATGCTGCGCCGCCAGGTCGCCAACACGCCCGCGCCCCAATGGGTGCGCGTGGTGGGCGGATTCACCGAGCACCAGTTCATTGAAAAGCGCCTGCCGACCATCGAGGAAATCAATGCGGTTGCGCCGGACACCCCCGTGTTCCTGCTGCATCTGTACGACCGCGCGCTGCTGAACGCCGCGGCGCTGCGCGTGGTGGGTTACACCCGGGACACGCCCGACCCCGAAGGCGGTCAGATCATCCGCGATTCGAACGGCAATCCGACGGGCCTGCTGCTGGCCAAGCCCAATGCCACGATCCTGTATTCCACGCTGGCCAAGGGCCCGAAGCTGCCGTTCGACTACCAGCTGAACTCCACGCGCCAATTCATGCGCGAGCTGAACCGGCTGGGCGTCACGGGCGTCATCGACGCCGGCGGCGGCTATCAGAACTATCCGGACGATTACGCCGTCATCCAGAAGCTGGCCGACGACAACCAGTTGACCGTTCGCCTCGCCTACAACCTCTTCACGCAAAAGCCCAAGCACGAGAAGGAAGACTTCCTGAACTGGACGTCTTCGGTCAAGTACAAGCAGGGCGACGATTATTTCCGCCATAACGGCGCGGGTGAAATGCTGGTGTTCTCGGCCGCCGACTTCGAGGACTTCCGCGTCGAACGCCCGGACATGCCGCCGGAAATGGAAGGCGAGCTGGAAGAGGTCGTGCGCGTCCTGGTCCAGAACAAATGGCCCTGGCGCCTGCACGCCACGTACGACGAAACCATCTCGCGGGCGCTGGACGTCTTCGAGAAAGTGCATCGCGACACGCCGCTCACCGGCATCAACTGGTTCTTCGATCACGCCGAGACGATCTCGGACAAGTCGATCGACCGGATCGCCGCGCTGGGCGGCGGCATTGCCGTGCAGCACCGCATGGCTTACCAGGGCGAATACTTTGTCGAGCGCTACGGCGCGAAGGCCGCGCAGGCCACGCCCCCGGTCAAGCGCATCCTGCAAAAGGGCGTGAAGACGTCCGCCGGTACGGACGCCACGCGCGTCGCGTCCTACAACCCGTGGATCTCGCTGTCGTGGATGACCACGGGCAAGACCGTGGGCGGCATGCCGCTGTATCCGCACGAAAACCTGCTGGACCGCGAGACGGCGCTGCGCATGTGGACCGAGAACGTCGCGTGGTTCTCCAACGACGAAGGCAAGCGCGGCCGCATCCAGGTGGGCCAATTCGCCGATCTGATGGTCCCGTCCCAGGACTACTTCACGGTGGCGGACGAAGAGATTTCGTTCCTGACGTCCGACCTGACCGTGGTCGGCGGGCGCGTGGTCTACGGCGCGGGCGACTTCGCCAAGCTCGACGAGAACGCGCCGCCGCCCGCCATGCCCGACTGGTCGCCCACGCGCCTGTTCGGCGGCTATGCCGCCTGGGGCGACCCGGAAGGCGCGGGCCGCAACTCGCTGGACTACAAGCGCTTTGCCGCCGCGTGCGGTTGCGCCAGCGCGTGCGGCCTGCATGGCCACAGCCACGCCAATGCGTGGGCGTCCAGCGTGCCGGCCTCCGACCAGAAGTCGTTCTTCGGCGCGCTGGGCTGCTCGTGCTGGGCCGTGTAAGGGACTGAATCCATGTCGAGCATTTCAACCTCGCTGGCCGGCATCGCGCGCCCCGTTCTTGGGGGCCGCGTTGCCCGCTTTGTCGCCTATCTGGGCTTGTGCGCCGCGTATCTGCAGGGCGGGCTGGTCAAGCTGACCGACTTTCCGGGCGCCATCGCGGAAATGACCCATTTCGGGCTCACGCCCGCGCCGTTCTTCGCCGTGGTCGTGATCGCGCTGGAGATCATCGCCTCGCTCATGATCCTGACCGGCTGGCACCGCTGGATCGGCGCCCTGGCGCTGGCGATCTTCACGCTCCTCGCCACCTTCGTCGCCCTGCAGTTCTGGGAAATGCCGCCCGGCCAGGCGCGCTTCTTCGCCGCCAACTCGTTCTACGAGCACCTTGGGCTGGTCGGCGGATTCCTGCTGGTGATCTGGCAGGACCTGAACGAACGGCGGTAACGACCTCTTTCGCAGTGCCCGCCGCGCTGGCCGCACCGCCGGTCCAACGGGCACTGCGTCTTCCACGCTTACCTTGCACATCATGGAACAGACACCCGTATCTCCCCGATTCACCGGCCTCCTGGGCTTTAACGCGGGATACGTCGATACGGCGGGGTTCCTGGCGTTGAATGGCCTGTTCACGGCGCACGTGACCGGCAACTTCGTCACGCTGGGCGCCGCCTTCGTCCACGGCACGACCGGCGCCTTTGCCAAGCTCCTGGCCTTGCCGCTCTTCTGTGTCGTCGTCGTCCTGACGCGCCTCTTTGCGTCCGGCCTCGCGGCCGCGGACACGGCCATGTCGAAACTCATGTGCGCGAAGGTGCTGCTGCTGGCTGCGGCGGCCGCCGTCCTCATCGCCTACGGCCCGTTTTCCGACAGCGACGCGCCCTTTGCCGTGATGGGCGGCATGCTGCTGGTCGCGGCCATGGGCATCCAGAATGCGATCCAGCGCATGCACCTGGGCAGCGCGCCGCCGTCCACGCTGATGACCGGCACCACCACGCAGGTGATGATCGACCTTGCCGACCTCTGCAAGGGCGTGTCGGGCGAGGCCCGCACGGCCGCCGTCGGCCGCCTGCGCAAGATGCTGCCCGCCCTGGCGGCCTTTGCGTCCGGCTGCGCCATCGCCGCGTTGTTGTACTGGGCGTCGCTCATGTGGTGTTTCGTCCTGCCGCCCGTCGTCGCCGCCCTGGCCACCCTGGGCATCAAGCGCGCCCCCGCCTGACCCTACCTGAAGGGGGGACGCGCCATACCTTCGAACAATGTCGAAATGCGAACGTTTCCCATATCCTGACGTTCTCGTTAAAGCTCGCGGCACAGCGGGCGAATGAGGCATCTTCATGCAGCCAGGCGCTATGCGTCCCCCCTCTGATTCAATCTTCCAGGTGATTTTCATGTCCCAAGCAAAGCTCGAAGTCCTGACCCCGCAGAACAGCCAGATCATCTTCATCGATCACCAGCCGCAAATGGCCTTCGGCGTGCAGTCGATCGACCGCCAGACGCTGAAGAACAACACCGTCGGCCTGGCCAAGGCCGCCAAGGTCTTCGGCGTTCCGACCACCATCACCACCGTCGAAACCGAGTCGTTCTCGGGCTACACCTACCCCGAACTGCTGGACGTGTTCCCCAACCAGAAGGTCCTGGAACGCACCTCGATGAACTCGTGGGACGACCAGAAGGTACGTGACGCGCTGGCCGCCAATGGCCGCAAGAAGGTTGTTGTCGCCGGCCTGTGGACCGAAGTCTGCAACACCACGTTCGCCCTGTGCGCCATGCTGGAAGGCGAGTACGAGATCTACATGGTTTCGGACGCGTCGGGCGGCACGTCCAAGGAAGCGCATGACATGGCCATGCAACGCATGATTCAGGCTGGCGTCGTGCCGGTGACGTGGCAGCAAGTGCTGCTGGAATGGCAGCGCGACTGGGCCCACCGTGACTCCTACGATGCCGTGATGGAAATCGTCAAGGAACACTCGGGCGCCTACGGCATGGGCGTGGACTACGCCTACACCATGGTGCACAAGGCCGGCCAGCGCACGCAGACCGCCCACGACGCCATCGCGCCCGTCGCCGCGCCCGTCATCGCCCGCTGATGCCCCACGGGCCCGCAGCCGCTCTCGCAGCGGCCGCGGGCCTTTTTGCTTTCTTCCGCAGCCTGCCCGCCATGACGACCGCCGACATCCGACCCGCTGACCCAGCCCCGCCTTCCTCTCCCTTCGCCTACTCCGCCTTCACGGTGATCTGGGTGGCTACCGTCCTGTCGAACATCGGCACCTGGATGCACGACGTGGGCGCGGGCTGGCTCATGACCTCGCTGTCGCCGTCGCCGATGTTCGTGGCATTGGTGCAGACGGCGGGCGCGCTGCCGGTCTTCCTGCTGTCGCTCCTGGCCGGCGCGCTGGCCGACACGATGGACCGCCGCAAGCTGTTGCTGATGGTGCAGATCGCGATGGGCTTCATCGCGCTGGCGCTGGGCCTGGTCGTCTGGTTTGGTCTGACCACGCCGTGGGTGCTGTTGGGCTTCACGCTGCTGATGGGCATCGGCACCGCGTTGTCGGCGCCGGCCTGGCAGGCCATCGTCCCCAGCCTGGTGCCGCGTCCTTCGCTGCAGCAGGCCATCGCCACCAACAGCGTGGGCATCAACGTCAGCCGCGCCATTGGTCCGGCGCTGGCCGGCGTACTGATCACCAGCCTGGGCGTGGCGATTCCGTTTTTTGTGAACGCGGTCAGCTTCATCGTGGTTGTGGCCGCACTGATCTGGTGGAAGCCGCCCGCGGCCGCTGAAAAACGCCTGCCGCGCGAGCAGCTGTTTCATGCCATGCGTGCTGGCCTGCGTTTCGCGCTGCACAGCAAGCCGCTCAAATCCACGCTGGTCCGTGCCGTCGCGTTCTTCCTGTTCGCCAGCGCCTACTGGGCCTTGCTGCCGGTCATCGTGCGTCAGGTGTTGCAGGGTGGCGCCTTGCTCTACGGCATCATCCTGGGCTGCGTCGGTGCGGGCGCCGTGATCGGTGCGATGGTGCTGCCGCCGCTGCGCAAGAAGCTGGGCCCGGACCGCAGCGTCATGGCCGGCACGCTGGGCACGGCGCTTACGCTGGTGGTGTTTGCGGTGGTGCCGCATCCCGTGGTGGCCGGCGCGTTCAGCTTTCTGGCGGGCGCGTCGTGGATCATGGTGCTGACCTCGCTCAACGTGTCCGCCCAGGTGGCGCTGCCCGACTGGGTGCGCGCACGCGGGCTGGCGATCTTCGTCACGGTGTTCTTCGGCTCGATGACCGTCGGCAGCATGATCTGGGGGCAGACCGCCGTGCGCGCCGGCGTTCCCACGGCCCTGCTGATCGCGGCCGCGGGCTCGGTCGTGGCGATGCTGCTGACCCGCAAGGCCAAGCTGCAGTTGGGCGCCGACCTGGACCTCGCACCGTCGATGCACTGGCCCGAGCCCCTGATCGGCCAGCACGTCACGCATGATCGCGGCCCGGTGATGATTACCGTGGAATACCTGATCGATCCGGCACGCGGCGCGGACTTCGTGCAGGCCATGCAGCATGCCGGCGCCGAACGCCGCCGCGACGGCGCGTATGCATGGGGCATTTTTGAAGACGCCGCCCAGCCCGGCCGCTACCTGGAATACTTTCTGGTGATGTCGTGGCTGGAGCACCTGCGCCAGCACGAGCGTGTCACCCACGCCGACGAGGACCAGCAGGCGGAAGTGCGCGCCTTCCACATCGGCGACACCCCGCCGCGGGTGTCGCACTTCGTCGCCCCCATCCCGCAATAACGGGCAGCAGGATGAGACCGGCGCTGCCCGCACACACCGTTACAAGCGAAGCATGATTCCTGACTAGAATTGCGCCGACAGGGATTTTGATGCCGCGCGCCGAGAGGCCGCGGCTTAGGTGTGACATGGATAGCGCTCCTCGCTTCGAGGCAGTCAACGGAGCCCGCTTCGAGGTTCTGTGGGTGGATGGCGACCGGGTCTTCGGGCGCGGCGCCTCGAAGCTGGCCGTCTGGCTCAGGCCGAACGACAGCTCGGAGTGCGCGCGGCACCTCCTGGAACAGGAATACGGCCTGCGCGACTACCTGCATCCGGCCTGGGCGGCCGTGCCGACCGAGCTGGCGCGCGTCGGCGGCTCCACCGTCCTGTACCTGCAGGATCCCGGCGGACAACCGCTGGCCATGCACCACTCGCGGGCGATGCCCGCCCCGGCATTTCTCCGCTTCGCCATCGCGGTGTCGATGTCGCTGGGCAAGATGCACAGCGCCGGGCTGATCCATCGGAATCTCAAGCCGGCGCACATTCTGTTCAACGAGCAGGACGGCGCCGCTCACCTGACCGGCTTTTCGTTTTCCACGCCACTCGGCGCCTATCAGACGGCGCCCGCCTCAACGCCGGGCGACATCGTCGGCACCCCGGCCTACATGGCCCCCGAACAGTCCGGCCGCTCCGGCCACCGCGCCGACGCGCGATCCGATCTGTATTCGCTGGGCGTCGTCTTCTACGAAGCCTTGACCGGCGAGCTTCCGTTCCAAGCCGAATCGGCGCTGACCTGGCTGCACAGCCATACGGCGCGCCTGCCCGTGGCGCCCGCCGAACGCAACCCCGGCATCTGCGCCGAGCTCTCGGCCATCGTCATGAAGCTGCTCGAGAAATCGGCGGACGACCGGTACCAGACGGCGGAAGGGCTTGCCGCGGATCTGCAGTGCTGCCTGACCACGCTGACGGCCGGCCCCAGCGCCGCCCCGGACTTCGTGCTGGGCCGCTACGATCACCCCGGGCGCGTGCGCGTGCCGGCCACGCTGTACGGCCGGGGCACCGAGCTGGACATCCTGCTCGGCGCCATGGGCCGGGTGGCGGGATCGGGCCGCGCCGAAGTGGTGCTGATCTCCGGCGAACCGGGCGTCGGCAAGTCCATCCTCATCGAAGAACTGCATCGCGTCGTCGGCAGCCAGTACACCCTGCTCGCCAAGGGCAAGGGCGATCCTCACAGCCACGCCGGTCCCTACGCCGCGCTGGTCGAGGCGGCGCGAGGCCTGCTTCAGGCCGTGCTTGCCAAGAACGAGAGCGATCTGGGCGAGTGGCGCGAAAAGCTGCGCGTGGTGGTCTCCGCGGGCGGCGACAGCTTGCTCGCGTTGATTCCCGAACTGGCGATGATCGTGCCGGACGCGTCGGGCCTGCTGGCCGAAGGCGACGCCAAGGCGCGGTTGCGCCTGGCCTTTCAGCATCTGTTCTGCGCGTTCTCGTCGCCAGGCCATCCGCTGATCCTGTTCCTGGACGACCTGCAGTCGACCGACGCCGCCACGCTGCGCGTCATTGAACAGCTGGCGCAGATGGATCTGCAGAACATCCTGGTCGTGGGCGTGTACCGCGCCGAAGACATAACGCCGCGCCACGCGCTCGCCGCCTTCATTGACAGCCTGCGCGCCAACACGATTCCCCTGACCGAGATTGCGCTCACCAACCTGCACGAGCGCGATTCCGCCCGCCTGATCGCCGATGCGCTGCAAAGCAAGTCGCCGTGGATCGATCCGCTGGTCAGCCTGGTGCAGGCCAAGACGGCCGGCAATCCGTGCTTCATGCTTCGCTTCCTGGCCACGCTTGCGGCCGAGGGACTGCTGCACTACGACCCGCGCCGCCAGCGCTGGATCTGGGATGCGGACGCCATCCGCGAACAGGCCTATACCGACAACGTGGTCGGCATCATCATCCAGCAGGTCGAGCGGTTGCCGGCGGACAGCCGCGAAGCCATTCAACACATGGCCTGCCTGGGACATGACACGTCGCTCGACAAGCTTGCGCTCGCGCTGGACTGGCCGCGACTCGACGTGGCCAGCGCCATGCGCGAATGCGAGCGGCAGAGCCTCGTGTTCCGGACCGGCGACGTGTGCCGCTTTCCGCACGACCGCGTGCAGGCGGCCAGCTATGCGCTGATTCCCGAACGGCAGCGCGCGGCCACGCACCTGGCGATCGGCCGGCGGCTTGCGCAGGACCTCGAACCTGAACAACTGAAGGCGCAGGCATTTGAACTGGTCGACCAGTTCAACCGGGCATGGCAACTGGTGCACAGCCAGGAAGAACGCGTCCGGCTTGCCCATCTGAACGCCCTGGCCGGCGCGCTGGCCAAGGACACCGCCGACTATTCCGCGGCCATCCGATATCTGGAGGCCGCCTCGGCGTTCCTGTCCGACGACGGCAGGCAGCATCAACCGGCGCTGGCCTTCACCATCGAGATCACCCGCGCGGAATGCGAGTTCCGCAGGGGCGCGGTGGCGAGCGCCAAGCATCGGCTGGCCCGGCTGGGAGAGCGCGAGGGGCCATTGCCGGAACTGGCCCGCGTGACACAGTTGCGCGTGGAAGTATTCATGGCGCTAGGCGAGCGGCACGAGGCCATTGACGCCGGGCTGCACTACCTGCGCCGCGCCGGCATCGACTGGACGGATAGCCCGTCCGATGAAGCCGTCTCCAGCGAGTACGCCGAGTTCAATACGCTGCGCGACGGCCGGCCTGCGGCTGCCCTGCTCGGCCTCCCAGAGATGCAGGACGCCGACGCGGAAGGCACGATGGGCGTCCTGACCGCGCTGCTGCCCCCGGCCTGGACGCTCTTTGCGAATCTGCGCGAGCGCGTCATTCTGCGCATGGCCAACCTGAGCCTGCGCCATGGCAATACGGATGCATCCAGCCTGGGTTACGCGTGGCTGGGCATGATCCTGGCCGCGCGCACCGGCGACTACGCAGACGGCTACGCCTTCGGCAAGCTGGGCGTCGATCTGGTCCAGCAGCGCGGACAGGTCCGTTTCAGCGCGCGGGTCTATCAGGTGTTCGGCGGCCAGATCGTGCCGTGGTCGCAGCCCGTCAGCCAGGCGCGCGACCTGCTGCAAACCGCCTTCGAACTGGCCAGCCTGCAGGGCGACTGGACCTATGCGTCCTTCGCGCTGAACAGTATGGTCACGCACATGCTGGCCACCGGCGGCGCGCTGAACACCATCCGCGCCGACGCCAGCCGCGGCCTCGCCTTCGCGCGCAAGGCGGGTCTTGAAGTCCTGGACCGGTATACGTCGCAGCTTCAGCTGACCAAGATGCTGCAGGGTCTCACGACGCAATTCGGCACGCTGGACGACGCCGGTTTCAGCGAGGCTGAATTCGAACGGAAGATCCAGGCCGAGCCCGGCCGGAACGTCACGGCCTGCTGGCACTACCTGCGCAAGCTTCAGGCCCGGGTTTTCGCTGGCGATTTCACCAGCGCCGTGCGCGCCAGCCAGGAAGCCTCCGCGTTCGTCTGGACGTCGCTGGCGTTCATCGAGGAGATGGAATTCCACTTCTATTCCGCGTTGGCCCGCGCCTGGTGTCCCGTACCGGCGTGTCCTTCGGAACGCGCCGCGGCGCTGGCCGCCGTAAAGGTCCATCTTGAGAAGCTCCGTCCGTGGGCCGCATCCAGCCCGTCCAACTTCCAGAGCCAGCAACTGCTGATCGACGCCGAAGTCGCGCGACTGAATGGCGACGTGCTGGACGCGATGCAACGCTACGACGACGCCATCCACTGCGCCAGCGACCACGGCCTCGTGCACGTCGAAGGACTGGCCAATGAATGCGCCGCGCGCTTTTTCGAGGGCCGCGGCCAGCAGCGCATTGCGCACACGTATCTGCAACATGCACGCGCGTGCTACCAGCACTGGGGCGCGTCGGGCAAGGTCAGGCAGATCGACGCCCTGTATCCCACGCTGTTCGTGGACCGCCGCAGCGCCGCGCAGGGCTCCACCATCGAAACCCCGGTAGAAAGCCTGGATCTGGCCACCGTCATCGACATCTCCCGCGCGCTGGCCAGCGCGCTGGACTTGCAGACCTTGCTGGACAAGCTGATGAAGATCGCGCTGGAACAAGCCGGCGCCACGCGTGGCGTGCTTGTCTTGCAATCCGACGGCGAACTGTATGCCCGCGCCATCGCGACCACATCCGGCGATTCCGTGACGATCAGCCAGCGCGCCCAATCGCTGGACGAAGCCGGTCTGCCGCAGCAGATCGTGAACTACGGCTGGCGGACCGGCGAGACCATCGTCCTCGACGACGCGTGGGCGACGGGCGCGTTCACCGGCGACCCGTACGTGCGCGCCGCGCGGCTGCCGTCCGTGTTGTGCCTGTCGTTGACCACCCAGTCCAAATCCATCGGCGTGCTGTACCTGGAAAACACCCTGGCGCGCGGCGTATTCGCGCCGCACCGGACCGCCGTGCTGCGCCTGCTGGCATCGCAAGCCGCCATTGCCATCGAACGCGCGCGCCTGTATCGCGATCTGGCGCAGCGCGAGGCCCGGATACAGCGGTTGGTCGAAGCCAACATCATCGGCATCTGGTTCTGGCGCGACGACGGACAAGTGCTGGAAGCCAATGACCTGTTCCTGTCCATGACCGGCTACGACCGCGAGGACGTGGGCGCGGGCCGGCTGCGATGGACGGCGCTGGTGTCACGCAGCGGCGCTGTGTCGCTGCATGAACTGTTGCTGCGCGAGACCGCCGAGCCGGTCGAGACCGAACTGATCCGCAAGGATGGCCGCCGCGTGCCCGTGCTGCTGGGCTCCGCCCGGTTCGCCGCCGACGACAACCAGGGCGTGTCGTTTGTCCTGGACCTGTCCGAACGCAAGGCGGCAGAGGCCAAGATGCAGCAGATTCAATCGGATCTCGCGCACGTCACGCGCATGACTACCGTCAGCGCGATGACGGCATCCATCGCGCACGATGTCAGCCAGCCGGTGTCGGCCGTGTTGACAGAAGCGCAGGCCGCGCTGAACTGGATTGCGCGCACCCCGCCCAACACCGAAGAAGTCGCCGAGTCCCTGCGCCGCATCGTACGCAGCGGCCAACGTGCCGGTTCAATCATTTCGGGGGTACGCGCGCTGATCAAGAAGGCGCCGGCGGCCTTTGGTCCGATCGAACTGAACGGGCTCGTGAAGGAAACGCTGACGCTGCTGCGCAGCGAGCTCGATTGCAGCGACGTCCAAGTGATCCTGGACCTGGCTGATGGAGCGCTGCACACGTCCGGGGACCGCGTTCAGCTGCAGCAGGTCCTGCTCAACCTGTATGTCAACGCGGTCGACGCCATGAAGCACGAGCCCTCTGCGCGGCAACTGACTGTCGTCACCCGGCTTACCTCAGACGACGAAGTGCTTGTGGAGGTGCTGGATACCGGCAGCGGCATCGACGCGGCGTCGGTGAAGAAACTGTTCGATCCCTTCTTCACCACCAAGACAAAGGGCCTGGGAATGGGTCTTGCCATCTGCCGCGAGATCATCCAGCTGCATCACGGCCAGATGTGGGCGCGGCCCAACAGCCCGGCGGGCGCGGTGTTCTATTTTTCGCTGCCCGCGCAGGCTTGAGTCATTCGCCGTCGCCCGCCTCGGCATCGTCGCGCGAGGCCGGCGCGTGCGCGGCGACGCGCGGATTGACCTTCATGATCATCTGCACCAGCTGGGCAAAGCTGCGCGCCTGCATCTTCCGGTACGCGCTGGCCCGGTGCGCCTTGACCGTCACTTCGCTGATCCCCAACTGCTCGGCGACTTCCTTGTTCAGGCAGCCGGACGCGATCAACTCGATCACCTGCTGCTCGCGCGCGGTCAACGAGCGATAAAGCGCCATGACCTTTTCGAACTCCTGCTCCTTTGCGCGGCGTGCGACGTCCGACTCCAGTGCGCGGTGCACGGAATCCAGCAGCCGCTGCTCGGAAATGGGCTTTTCCAGGAAATCGATGGCGCCGGCCTTCATGGCCTTGACTGTCTGGCGGATATCGCCAAAGCCCGTGACCACCACGATGGGAATGTGATCGCCCAGTTCACGCATACGCGCCTGCAATGCCAGGCCGTCACCATCCGACAATTGCAGATCCAGAATCAGACAGGAAGGCACCGGCGGCCGCGCCGCCGCCTGAAAGGCACTGATCGAGTCGAAGGTTTCGGCGTAGATCCCGATGGACGACAGCAAGCGAAACAGCGAGTCGCTGACCTCGGCGTGATCGTCCACGATGTACACAATCGCAGAGGGCGCGCCGGATTTTTGAATGTTCAACGCTATGACTCCTTGCGGGGCGCGGCGCAATGCTTGCGTCGCATGCCTCATAGGGCAGCCACCAGATACAAATGCTGCGAGTTTAAGCGTTGAGATTTGTCCCCTTTAACTGCGGGCGGCCGGAGCCGCCCTGCAGATTTTCCCGCCAGGAGCCTCACTTCTTCTTTTCGCTAAGGAGATGAAGGGATGCCAAGCCCACCCGCTCATGTGTCCCCGTTAGATGTCCGGCGTGACGGCCTTCGCTGCGGCAGGCTGACGCGCCATCTCGATAAACGCCCGCTGGTAATCCAGGGCGTCGTCCGCCTCGCGCGACCCCAGGAAGATCTGCTTGGGAATACCGCGCGGACCCAAGCGCACCGGCACCAGATCCATCTTGACGGCGTACTCCTCGACCAGCCAACGCGGCAGCGCGGCCACGCCGCGGCCGCTGGCCACCATCTGCAGCATGATGTCGGTGGTCTCGATCGCCTTGTGCCGCTTGGGCGTGACGCCGGCCTTCAAGAGGAACTGGTTGTAGATGTCCAGCCGTTCGATATCGACGGGATAGCTGATGAGCACTTCCTGCGTCAGTTGCTCGGGCTTCACGTAGGAAACCGACGCCAGCGGATGGCCCTTGGCCACGACCAGCACCTGCTCGTAATCAAACACGGGTTCGAACTTCAGCCCCGGCTTGAACAGCGGATCGGGGGTGACCAGCAGGTCGATCTCGTAGCCGAAGAGCGCGCCAATGCCGCCGAATTGGAACTTCTGTTTGACGTCCACATCCACGTCCGGCCACGCGGCCAGATACGGCGCCACCACCTTGAGCAGCCACTGATAGCATGGGTGGCATTCCATGCCGATGCGCAGCGCGCCGCGTTCGCCCTGGGCAAACTGGCCCAGCCGCTCTTCGGCCAGGTCCAGCTGCGGCAGCACCCGGTTCGCCACCGCCAGCAGATATTGGCCCGCCTGCGTCAGGCGCAAACGTCTTCCCTCACGCAGCCAGATATCGGTGCCGAGCTGCACCTCCAGCTTCTTCATGCTGTGGCTCAGCGCCGACTGGGTCAGGTTCAGCACGCCAGCCGCGGCCGTCAACGAACCCTGTTTTTCGACCTGCTGGACGATGCTCAGATGGATACGTTCAAGCATTCTTATGATCTAGATTCATGGATTTGTGAAATAAAACCATTTTACGTCATGGATTTTGATATTTAGCATTGCGTTCTTGTTTGCCGCTGTGTTCCGCACGTTGACCAGATCAACACGCACGTTCCATGGCAAGTCGACTCCCTCCGCGCCGATTGGCTTCATGGAAGCAAAGATGACACACCCCCTACGCTTGGTCGCCGTTTCCGGCGGCATGCAACGTCCCTCCAGGACCACCGCCCTGGCAGAGGAACTGCTGACGCTGATCGCCAATGAAATTCCCTGCGAACCCCGCCTGGTCGAAATGGGCCGGATCGCCCCGCAGCTTGCCGGCGCGACGTGGCGCTCGAACTTGCCCGACTCGGTCGAGCGCGAGTTGACCGCGGTGGAGCAAGCCGATGTCCTGGTGGTGGCAACGCCCGTCTATCGCGGCTCTTATACCGGCCTGTTCAAGCATTTCTTCGATTTCATTCATCAGGACGCGCTGATCGACAAGCCGGTCCTCCTGGCCGCCACCGGCGGCAGCCAACGCCATGCGCTGATCATCGACCACCAGTTGCGGCCGTTGTTCAGCTTCTTTCAGGCGCGCACGCTGCCGCTCGGCATCTACGCCACCGACGAGGACTTCGTCGACTACCGGCTTAAGAACGACGCGCTGATTGAGCGTGCCGGACTGGCCGTCCAACGCGCACTGCCGCTGGTCGAACTGACCCGGCAGATGCGATCTGCCGCGGCCGTGGAAGCCATCGCGGCCTGAAGCCCAGGCCCAGCGGCTTTCACAGCAAGCCGCGCAGAAACGCCTCCGCGAACGCCGGCCCCGTTCACCCTGAATTCACGCTTATCGCAGCACTTTTGCATCCGACCATCATGAACAAAGACTTCACCTTCAGCATCAAAAGCCTTCGCTTCGATGAAAACTATCAGCCGTCGGACAGCACGCGCATCACGACCAACTTCGCCAATCTGGCCCGAGGCGAAAGCCGCGAGCAGAATCTGCGCAACACGCTGAAGATGATCGACAGCCGTTTCAATGACCTGGCGCATTGGGACAACCCCACGGGCGATCGTTATTCCGTTGAGCTTGACATCATCACCGCCGAGATGACGCTGGGCGCAAACGGCAATGCCAATGCGTTTCCGCTGATCGAGGTGCTGAAGACCAACATCGTCGACAAGAAGACCGGCAACCGCATCGACGGCATCGTCGGGAATAACTTCTCGTCCTACGTGCGCGACTACGACTTCAGCGTGTTGCTGCCCGAATACAACGACAACAAATCCACGTTCAGCACGCCGGACGATTTCGGCGACCTGCACGGCAAGCTGTTCAAGCACTTCGTTGAATCCGAGGCCTACAAGGCAAACTTCAAGAAGCCGCCGGTCATCTGCATCAGCGTTTCCAGCAGCAAGACCTATCACCGCACCGACAACCACCACCCGATCCTGGGCGTGGAATATCAGCAAAGCGAATTCTCGCCGACCGATCAGTACTTCGAGAAGATGGGGCTGCAAGTGCGCTACTTCATGCCGCCGAACAGCGTTGCGCCGCTGGCGTTTTATTTCCAGGACGACCTGCTGGGCGCCTACACCAATCTTGAGCTGATCGGCACCATCAGCACGATGGAAGCGTTCCAGCGCATCTACCGCCCCGAAATCTACAACGCCAATTCCGCGGCCGGAAAGCGCTATCAACCCAGCCTGAAAAACCAGGATTACTCGCTGACGCAGATCGTGTACGACCGCGTCGAACGCAGCCAGCTGGCCGTCAAACAGGGCAAGTTTGCCGAGGCGCACTTCATCAAGCCGTACAAGCACGTGCTTGATCAATGGGCTGCCAGCCACTCTCACCAATAAACGAACACAGACGGACACCCGCCATGAAAAAGCTTTTGCCCACCTCGACCGCCGGCAGCCTGCCCAAACCCTCCTGGCTGGCCCAGCCCGAAAAGCTCTGGTCGCCCTGGAGCCTGCAAGACGAACAACTGACCGAAGGCAAGCAGGACGCCCTGATCCTCGCGCTGAAGGAACAGGAACTGGCCGGCATCGACATCGTCAGCGACGGCGAACAGACGCGTCAGCACTTCGTCACCACGTTCATCGAGCATCTGGACGGCGTTGACTTCGAAAAACGCGAAACCGTCCGCATCCGCGACCGCTATGACGCCAGCGTGCCCACCGTCGTCGGCGCCGTCAGCCGCCAGAAGCCCGTCTTCGTCGAAGACGCCAAGTTCCTGCGCCGGCAGACCAAACAGCCGATCAAATGGGCGCTGCCCGGTCCCATGACCATGATCGACACGCTGTACGACGCCCACTACAAGAGCCGCGAAAAGCTGGCCTGGGAATTCGCGAAGATCCTGAACCAGGAGGCCCGCGAACTCGAAGCCGCCGGCGTCGACATCATCCAGTTCGACGAACCTGCGTTCAACGTCTTCTTCGACGAAGTGAACGACTGGGGCGTCGCGACGCTGGAACGCGCCATCGAAGGCCTCAAGTGCGAAACCGCCGTGCACATCTGCTACGGCTACGGCATCAAGGCCAACACCGACTGGAAGAAGACGCTGGGTTCGGAATGGCGCCAGTACGAGGAATCGTTCCCCAAGCTGCAGAAGTCCAGCATCGACATCGTCTCGCTGGAATGCCATAACTCGCACGTGCCCATCGACCTGATCGAACTGATTCGCGGCAAGAAGGTGATGGTCGGCGCCATCGACGTGGCCAATCACACCGTCGAAACCCCGGAAGAAGTCGCCAACACGCTGCGCACGGCGCTCAAGTTCGTGGACGCCGACAAGCTGTACCCGTGCACCAACTGCGGCATGGCGCCGTTGCCGCGTGCGGTGGCCAAGGGCAAGTTGAATGCGCTGAGCGCGGGTGCGGAGATCATTCGCCGGGAACTGGCGGGCTGATGAAGCAGGCAGCAGGCGGCGCGGCGGGATAGCGTCGCCGCGCGCAATGGAAAGGGGTCCGTTCATGGTTGAGCGACCCCTTTTTTTCGTCCAGCGACCCTGGTTCCAACCGACCCGACAACCCACGCCGGGATTACCCGTAATAAGAAAAATCTCTCAAATCAGCGGCCAATTGTGATTACTTGCCGCCCGAACCCGCGTGCTAATTTTTCCCTGCAATTCAAAGCTCGCTTCATAACACTCAAGGGAATCACACCATGCACGCCGTGGGAAAAGCATGCCGCAAGGCAGGGATGGCATCGTCCGTTCGCAGCACGTTCTTGAAGTTGATGGCGCCGGCGCTGATCGCCGGGTTGGCGCTGGGCATGACCGCCGCGCCAGTCCAGGCCGCGGACTTCCCGGGCGACAAGCCCATCAGCCTGGTCGTGCCGTTCCCCGCCGGCGGAGGCACCGACTTCATCGGCCGCCTGCTCGCCTCCGAGATGGGCAAGGCGCTCAAGACCACCATCGTGGTCGAGAACAAGGGCGGCGCCAACAGCAACATCGGCACCGCGTACGTGACCCAGGCGCGCCCCGACGGCCACACGCTGCTCGTGTCGGGCGTGGGCATCGCCACCAACCAGGGCCTCTATAGCAAGCTGCCCTACAAGCTCGATCAGCTCGACCAGATCGCGATCCTGGCCTTCGGCGCCGACGTGCTGGGGACCGCACCCGGGTTTCCGGCCAAGACGCTGGCCGAGTTCGTCGCGCTGGTGCAAAAAGAGCCCGGCAAATACTCCTACGCCTCGTCGGGCAACGGCACCACCGGCCATCTGGGCATGGAAATGCTCAAGCAGCGCGCCAAGCTCGACATCATGCATGTGCCCTACAACGGCGGCTCGGCTGCCATCAACGACGTGCTGGCGGGTCGCGTGGATGTGCTGTTCGTCAATCAGGACACGGCGCTGCCGCACGTGCGCGCCGGCAAGCTGCGCGCGCTTGCCATTGGCAGCGCCAAGCGCAATCCCACCTATCCCGATACGCCCACCGTGGCGGAAAGCGGCTATCC
This sequence comes from Achromobacter animicus, assembly GCF_040775605.1. Taxonomy (NCBI): domain Bacteria; kingdom Pseudomonadati; phylum Pseudomonadota; class Betaproteobacteria; order Burkholderiales; family Alcaligenaceae; genus Achromobacter; species Achromobacter animicus. Next base: position 279,706 of record NZ_JAYGJK010000001.1, on the reverse strand, counting down.
GGGTTTCTCGTCCGAATACTGGTTTGGCCTGTCAGCCCCGGCCGGTGTGCCGGCGCCGGTGTTCCAGCAACTCTTCGAGGCCACCCGCACCGCCATGCAGTCGCCCGCCATTCAGGAAAAGCTGGGCGCCGTCGGCCTGGTGATTCCGCAGCTTACGGATCGCAAGCAATTCGTGACGCTGGTGGATGCCGAAGTAGAGAAGTGGGGCGAGGTCGTGCGAGTATCTGGCGCGCGCATCGATTGAGCGTGACGCAGCGCAGTCCGGGCGGCCCAGGACGTGCGCGATCACTTGAAGCCAGATCGGGGCCGCTAGCGCGGCCCCGTTGTCATGCCTGTCCAGCGTTCGCGGGCGCGGCGTCGATGGGCGCCAGGAAGTTCAGGCGCATGAGCGTGTCGCGCGTGATGTCAACGATCGAGTCGATGTGCGCACCATGCGAGGCGGTCAGATACGAGATATAGAAACGCGCCGGCGGAATCGGCGGATCGGCGGGCAGGGCGCGCAACACGCCCATGGTCAGCATGTCCTGCAAAAGCGGCACGGGCAGGATGCCGATGGCATGGCCCGCCGCGATCAGGCGCGAGATCAGCGCCAGCGAATTGGTGGTGCTGGGCCCAGACATATCGACACCGCCCGACGCCAGCCAGTTTTCAACCACGGTGTAGAGCGTGGAAGGCGGCGAGTGCGTGGCGATGTGATGGCCGCGCGCGTGCTCTGCGCGGAATGGATCGGCCGTGATGTGCAACGTGGGCGAGGCCACCCAATGAAACGTCATCCAGCCGATGAACACGTCGGTGATGGTGTCGCCCGTGGCCGGATTGGTCAGCAGCGCCATGTCTAATTCGCCCGCGTTGAGCTTGCTGTTGAGCACCGACCCCACGTCCACCGTCATCTCCAGCGCGAGCGAGGGGTAGTGTTCCTTGAGCTGTGCGATCACCGCGGTCAGGCCTACGTTCGCCGAGCACTCGTCCGCGCCCAGCCGCAACTTGCCGCCCAGGCTGCGATCCTTGCCAAAGTGTTCGAGCTGGCGCGTGCTGTGCAACGCGCTCTCGGCATGACGCAACGCCGACTGCCCCACATCGGTCAGTGTCACGCGCTGGCGCGAGCGATCAAACAGCTGCACCTCCAACGCGCCTTCAAGTTCGCGGATGCGGGCCGAGACGGCCGGCTGCGTCACGTGCAGATGGCGCGCGGCCGCGTGGATGCTGCCCAGCTTGGCGGTCCAGTAAAAGGCCTCAAGCTGGCTTAGGGTTATCCGCATGATAAGAACTCTTTTTCAAACTGCGCCGAAACTTTGATTATTGGCCCGGAAAGCCCGCGTGATACCTTTTTTCACCGGCTTCCGAGCCTTTTTCATTGTAGTGAAGACAAGCGATGTATCTGATTCATCCCATGCCCGAGGCCTTGCCGCATGAAGATCTGGCGCTGTTGCTGAAGGCGGAGCCGGCCACTATCGGGCACTTCCAGACCACCGGCTTCATGCGCGGCGACATCCGCGCACATCAGCAGGACGTGCGCATCGCCGGGCCAGCCGTGACCGTGCGCATGCCCGGCAACGATGGCGGCATTCTGCATCATGCGATGGCCTGCGTGCGTCCCGGCGACGTGCTGGTGATCGACCGGGCTGGCGAGGCCGTGACCGCAGCCTTCGGCGGCGCGATGGCTTACGCCGCCAAGCAGGCCGGCGTGGCCGGCATCATCGTGGACGGCCTTGTGACCGATCTTGGCGAATTGCGCCAGCACGGCATGCCGGTGTGGTCGCGCGGGCCTTCTCCCATCACCACGCGCTTGCTGGGTCACGAGGGCGAATTCTGCGGCACGATCCACTGCGGTGGCGTCACGGTGCGGCCCGGCGCGGCCGTCCTGGCCGACGAAAACGGCGTGCTGGTGCTTGATCGCGCCGCCGTGCGCGCCGCCGCGCAGCAGGCTATCGACTTCCAGACCCAGGAGCAGACCACGCTGGCGCGCCTGCGTGCCGGCGAGAAGTTTCCTGACATCGTGGGCTCGCGCGCGCTGATCGAACGCGCCATCGCGGCAGCCCAAGGAGCAAACGCATGAGCATCGACCTCGACATCACCGACCTCGCGCAGCGGCTGCGCCGCCGCGAGCTGCGATCCGAAGCGCTGGTGAGTGACTACCTTGCGCGCATCGCCGCGCTCGACGGCTGGCTGCACGCCTACGTCGCCGTATACGCCGACGAGGCGCTGGCCGCCGCACGCGCAGCCGACCTGCAACTGGACCAGGGCATCTGGCTTGGCCCGCTGCATGGCGTGCCGATCGCACTTAAAGACCTGATCGACATCGCTGGCCAGCCCACCACCATCGGCTCGCCCATCCACGCCAACACCATTGCCTCGCACACGGCCGAGCTGGTGCGGCAATTGCAGCGCGCCGGCGCCATCATCCTGGGCAAGACCCACATGGTGCAGTTCGCCATGGGCGCGTGGGGGCCCAATCAGCACATGGGCACACCGCGCAATCCGTGGGATGACCGCGTACACCGCATCCCCGGCGGATCGAGCAGCGGCTCCGCGGTTGCGGTCGCGGGACGCCTGACGCCGGCCGCCATCGGCACCGATACCGGCGGCTCGGTGCGCGTGCCCGCCAGTTACTGCGGCATCACGGGCTTCAAGCCGACCGTGGGCCGCATCTCGTCGCACGGCGTGGTCACGCTGAGCCAGACGCTCGACAGCGTAGGTATCTTCGCGCACAGCGCCGCGGACGCGCGCCTGGTGTTCGACGCGCTGGTGCCGGTTGAGCCCGGCGAGTGGCGTGAGCCGCTCGACGCGTCGCGCTTTGGCATTGCCGGCGCCACGCTGGGCCGTCTGCCGGAGGCGTTCCTCAATGACGTCACGCCCGCCGTGCGACGCGCCTATGAAGCATCCATCGCGCTGTATCAGAGCCTTGGCGCGCAGATCGTCGAAATCACGCCGCCCGCCACGCTGTCCGAGTTCAAGGCCGTGACGGGCGACATCATGATGACCGAAGGCGTGGCGTCGTTCGAGCGCGAGATGACCGACCTCGACCTTCCCGTTGACGACTCGGTGCGGCCTCGCCTGCTTGCTGCCCTCGACGTGTCGGCCTTGCGCTACCTCGCCGCGCTGCGCGAGCGCGACCGCCTGCAAGCGGCGATGGAGTCGCGGCTGCAGGGCGTGGCGGGGCTGCTGACGCCCACCACGCTCACCACCGCGCTGCCGCTCGACGAGGTCGATCACGGCAACGCGCCCGTCCACTACACACGCATCGGCAATCTGTTGCAGATGTGCGGCGTCTCGGTGCCCAACGGCCGCGACGACGCGGATCTGCCCACCGGCCTGCAGATTCTCTGCCCGGGCGGCGAAGACCGGCTGGCGCTGTATCTGGCCGAGGTCTTCCAGCGTCATTCCGATTGGCATCGCGTGCGCGCAGACACGCGTGCGCAAGCGACCACGGCATAACCCGATGCCGTGGCAGAGCGCGCGCGGCGCGCGTGCCCATACACAAACAGGGGGAAAACATGAAACGAAGCATTCTGGCGGCGCTGCTGGCGGCCGTCGCGACCTCGCTCGCCGCACCCGCCCGCGCCCAGACCGCCGCCTTGCCTGAGACCCACTTTGCGGTCGTCGGCGGCGGCAGTCACAACTACACTTTCGGCGCGGTTGAAAAGCCGTTCTGGGAAAAGACCCTGCCCGAAGCCTCCGGCGGCAAGGTCACGGCCGAACTGATCGGCCTGTCCGAGAGCGGCCTGAAAGGCCCTGAGATCGTGCGCCTGATGCGCGCCGGCGCGCTTGACGTCGGCATGGGCGTGTTCGCCTTCGTCAGCGGCGACGACCCCACCTTCGAAGGCGTCGACCTGCCCGGCATGGCGACCGACTACGCCACCGCGCGCAAAATGGTGGCCGCTTACCGCCCGGTGCTGGAACAGCGCATGCTCAAACGCCACGGCGTGCGGCTGCTGGCCACGGTGCCGTACACCGCACAGGTGTTCTTCTGCCGCGCACCGGTTAAGACCCTGGCTGATCTGAAGGGCCGCAAGGTGCGCACCCGCGGCAGCAACATGGCCGAATACGTGCGCGCGCTGGGCGCGTCGCCGGTGACCATCCCGTTTGCCGAGGTCATCCCCGCGCTGCAGACCGGCGTGGTCGATTGCGCGGTGACCGGCATCGGCTCGGGCAACGCCGCAAAGTGGTACGACGTCGCCAAGAATCTTTACCTGCTTCCCATCGACTGGTCCATCGGCTTTTACGCCATCGCCGAACGCCGCTGGCAGAAGCTGGATCCCGCCGTGCAGCAGTTCATGCTCAAGGAGGCGAAGGTGCTGGAAGATCGCCTGTGGGACGAGACCGGCCGCGAGGGCGACTATGCGCTCGCCTGCAACACGGGGCAGGGCGAATGCCGCATCCACACCCAGGCCGACATGCAGGCCACCGCGCCCACCGAGGCCGAGCGCGCCACATTGCGCGAGGTCGCCACCGAGATGGCAAGCCGCTGGGCGCGGCGCTGCGGCGAGGAATGCGCCGCCAACTGGAGCGCGTCCGTGGGCCAGGCCCTGGGCGTGACGCTGCGCTGAACTTCAAGGAAATCTCATGACAACAGAAACGCATGGTTCGCTACGCCTGCTCGACCGCGTGGCCCGCATCGGCGCATGGATAGGCGGCCTCGGGCTGCTGCTCGTGTCCTGGCTCATCGTGGCCGACCTGATCGCCCGCAAGGTCGCGGGCGTCTCGCTCGGCGGCGCCGACGAGCTGGCCGGCTACACGCTGGCGGTGGCCAGCGCCTGGGCCTTTCCCATCACCTTGCTGCGCCGCTCGCACATCCGGGTCGACGTGGTCTACACGCATCTGCCCGCCAAGACGCGCGTCGTGCTCGACCTGTTCGCGCTGGCCTGCCTGGGCGTGTTCGTGGGCACACTGACGTGGCACGCATGGTTTGTGCTGGCCGACTCCATCGCCTTCCAGTCCGTGTCCAACACGCCGCTGCAAGTACCGCAATGGATCCCGCAGTCGCTCTGGTTCGCCGGCTACGCGTTCTTCCTGCTCACCATCGTGGTGCTCGGCGCCGGCGCGCTGGGCCGCGTGATGCGTGGCCGCTGGCAGGCCGTCAATGCGCTGATCGGCATCCACTCGGTGGAAGAGGGCATCGAAGAAGAAACCGCTGACGCACCGGTGCCCGCGCGCACGCAACCCCAGGAGTGAGCCATGTTGATAATGACGATTTCCATGCTGCTCGGCCTGCTGGCGCTGAGCGTGACCGCGGCCGCCACCGTGGGCCTGCTGGGCATGAGCCTGGCCGGCGCTTATTCCCCGCTGAAACTGACCAACGCTATCGGTGAACTGGCCTGGGGCACCAGCGCCGAATTCCTGCTGGTCGCGATTCCGCTGTATGTCCTGATGGGCGAGCTGCTGGTGCATTCCGGCGTCGCCGGCCGCATGTATGGCGCTGTGTCCAAGTGGGTCTCGTGGCTGCCGGGCGGCCTGATGAACGCCAACATCGGCGCCTCGGCCATGTTCTCGGCGACCAGCGGCTCAAGCGTCGCCACCGCCGCCACCATCGCCACGCTGGCCCTGCCGGAGCAACGCAAGTCGGGCTACAACGCGCCGCTGTTCCTGGGCTCGATCGCGGCCGGCGGCACGCTCGGCATCCTGATCCCGCCCTCGATCAACATGATCGTGTACGCGCTGATCGCCAACGTGTCGGTGCCCAAGCTCTATCTGGCCGCGACGCTGCCGGGCATCCTGCTCACCGGCCTGTTCATCGCGCTGATCGTGGGCCTGTGCCTGTGGCGTCCGGGCCTCGCCGGCAAACGCCCTGCGGTCTCCTGGGCCGAACGCATCGCCGCCCTGCCGCACCTGCTGCCGCCGCTCGCGATCTTCGCGCTGGTGATCGGCGTGATCTACGGCGGCATCGCCACCGCCAGCGAGTCGGCCGCGCTCGGCGTGGTGGCCGCCACCTTGCTGTGCGCCTACAAGCGCGTGCTGACCTGGGAAATGCTGGGCCGCGCCTTCGAAGCCACGCTGCGCACCACCGGCATGATCATCCTGATCACGCTGGCCGCGTTCTTCCTGAACTTCGTGCTGTCCTCGATTGGTCTCACCACCTTGCTGGTCAATGCCGTGACCAGCCTGGACCTGCCGCCGCTGGGCATGATGCTGGCCATCATCCTGTTCTACATCCTGCTCGGCTGCTTCATGGACACGCTTGCCATGCTGGTCACCACCGCGCCGCTCACCGTGCCGATCGTCATCGCGCTGGGCTATGACCCGGTGTGGTTCGGCGTGCTGCTGATCGTGCTGTGCGAAATGGGCCAGCTCACGCCGCCGTTTGGCATGAATCTTTTCGTGGTGCATAGCGTGCGCGGGCAGGGGAAGTTCATGGATGTGGTGGTGGGCGTGCTGCCGTTCCTGGCGATGCTGTTGCTGATGATCGTGCTGCTGCTGGCGGTGCCGCAACTGGCGCTGTGGTTGCCGGGGCAGATGGCTACGCTGTGAACGAGGCGCGGCGGGTGCACGCTCGAGCGGAGTACCATTTTTTCGAGCAGATGCATTAGTCCCGCCGGCAGCCCACGCCAGGCAGCCGGCCGCCTTAACCTTCACCGCGTGGAGTTGAATCGAACACACGGATGTCGCCGTTTCGCGTGGGCGGCCCGAGCACGTTGCGTTGCGGGCCGCACTGGACGTGGTTCGCGATGCTGCGCAGTTACTTGGCGATGAACACCATCAGCCCGGCGACGTGGCCCACCAATTCCTGGACTACAACGGCACTACCGCCGCAGCGCTGCCGCGATCCACGCGGGATTCGAAGGGGCGATTCAACGGGCCGTCGACGCGGGCGCATCGACCGCTCGTGAATCCTAAAGGCGTTCCCGCAAGGCCTGAAGCCGAGGACGGGGACTGAACGCCTCGGCAACTCAGACAATGTCTGAAACCCGCCCGGCCATATCGCCCCGGAGCAAGTCCGCCAACCGGTTCAGCCCGTGCGTCAAACGTGTCCGATCAATCGCGCCCCCCAACGACACACGGAGCGCCAAGGGACTGAACGCCCCCGTCGAAAATGACGCCGAATCCGTGACACTCACACCTTGTTCAAGCGCGGTTTGAATCAGCCGGTACAGATCGATATGACCCGGCAACTGCAGCCAGAGATGCAGCCCGTTCGGGTCGGCCTGAATCTCTCCCGGCAGGATCGACGCCGCAATGGCTTGCCGATGCTGCAGCTCACGCTTGACCTGCGCCATCCATTGCACCGCAGCGCCCGATTCGATCCACGTCGACGCCATCTCCGTCATCCAGGGCGTAGGCATCAGCGCCAGCGAGCGCAGGGCATCAAGCACGGGCGTCAACGGCTCGCCGGCGGGTACGACCAGGTATGCGGTCCGCAGGCCAGGCGCGATGCATTTCGATAGCGTCGACACGTAGTAAACCGGCGTCGACGACGTGTTGGCGGCCACCGAAAACATCGTGCTCGGCGGCTGCTCCGCCAACAGCCAGTACGGATCATCTTCAATAACCGGCAACGCAAATTTCTTGGCCACCCGCAGCAGCTCGGTTCGCCGCTCAGTGGACAGCGTCAGTGCGGTCGGGTTCTGAATCGTCGGATTCAAGTACAGCATTGCCGGACGATGTTTTCGGCACACGCGCTCGAGGTCGGCGGGGTCCATGCCGAATGCATCCGCCTCCACCCCGACGGCCACGCGCTGCAGCAGGCGGGCCGCAGCCAGGAAGCCAGGGTAGGTCAGCGCATCGCACGCAATCGCATCTCCGGCCTGGCTCCTGGCCAGAAGCAGGGCCGCGATCGCGGTTTGGGCGCCGGGGCAGACCACGATCCGGTCAGTGTCCACGCTGCCCAGCACCGGCTGCAGCCATTTCGCGCCGGCTGCACGATGCCGTGCGTCTCCCGCCCCCACGTGATAGCTCATCAGATCCATCGAGCTCGCCGCGGCCTGCGTCGAGCCGCTGCCTTCTGCAAGCATCTGCGAAAAGGCGGCACTGCCGAGCAATGGCGGGATGTTCATCCCCAGATCGATCGTGCCGCCTGTTGCCGACCCGGCATACGCCACATAGGTCCCGCCGGCCCCCTGTGCTTCCAGAATCCCTTTCTGGCGAACTTCCGAATACGCCCGCGTGACGGTCGTGAGATCGACGCCCAATGTCTGGGCCAGTTCACGCTGCGTGGGAAGGCGATCACCCGGCCGGAGAACTCCATCCTCCACCGCGGTGACGATCTGCGTGGCGATTTGCTGATACCGCGAGCCCGCGCCGGGGGTCAGGGGCCGCACCCACGACAGGCTTGCTTTTTTCAGACGACGCGAGAGAGCCATGTTTGATTTTTTGGGTTTTTGGCCACTTCCGCAGGTGGCAAGGAGGTACGGGCCGGACAATTCAACTGCTTGTATGGATTTTGGCAGTAGAATTGGCAATCTTGTATGGATTTTAGCACTCGCTCCACGCGTTCCTGTCCGGTTCAGCGTCCGCGCGTAGCGATCAAGCTGCTCAAGCAGCGTTTTGAGGAAATGATGAATTTCTGGGTCCCTTTAGCCTTCGGTACGTTCAAGCTCGGCGTGCTGGGCGTGTGCATGTTCCTCGCCATCAAGTCGCATCGCGAAGGCGCTAGAAAAGAGAAAGAGAAGAAGGAGATGGAACGCCTTGAAAGTCTCAAGGCGCTATCTCAGGAACGTTGAGCAGATCAGCTTCACCCCGAGATGATGCCCCGCATTGCATCCAGGCATAAAAAAATGCGGCTCGAGTGAGCCGCATTCGATAACAACAATGCTTAGGACTGCTGCGGTGCCACGAAGTGAGACACCTTCGGCGGCGCATCGCCGATGTGGAAACCGCGCACTTCGGCCTGCTGGTCCGCGTCGGCGTGCGTCACACGCTCATGTTGGCGCAGGTGTTCCAGCCACGACGTCACCAGGAAGTATTCCAGGTAGCGGCCCGGCTGCGCCGCATCTTCAAAGATCCCCCAGGCGTAGGCCCCATCGCGGCGGCGTTCGGCGCCGGCATGCTGCATGGCTTGCACGAAGTCCGTGCCGCGTGCCGGATCGATCAGGTATTCCACCGTGATCATGACCGGGCCGCGGTCATGCGACACCTGCTGATCGATCAGGGGCTCGGGCCAGTGCATCGCCGGCGCGAGGTCCAGGTCGGCGCCCAACTGCAGCTTGGCCTTGCGGGTCAGCAGCATCGCAATCACCGAGCCGGCGGCGGCGATCAGCATCGCGGCGGGGACGCCGGCATACACCGCGGTTTGGCCCCAGATCATGCTGCCCGCCGTCATCGAGCCGAAGAACACCGTCACGAAGATCGCCAGGCCACGAGCACGCACCCAGTCCGGCAGGGCGACCTGCGCCGATACATTGAGCGAGGTCAGCACCATGATCCACGACGCGCCGGCCAGGAAGCTGAACGCACCGGCCACCACGGGATGCGGGATCACCGCAAAGACCACCAGCGTGAGCGCCGTGCCCAGCGTACCCGCCATGACGCTGCGGTCAGGACCGAGCTTCTTGCGCAGCGGCGGCAGCACCATCGCGCCGATCACCGCACCCGCACCGACGCAGCCCAGGATGATCCCGTAGAGCATGGCGCCGCCATTGAGCACCTGGCGCACGATCACCGGCAGCAGGGCCCAGTAGGCGCTGGCAAACAGAAAGAACGCGACGGCACGGACCAGCGTGGACTTGAGCGGCTTGCTGTGCAGCGCAAAGCGCAGGCCGGCACGCATGGCATGAAACAGCTGCTCGCGGGGCAGACGCTTTTCGGCGGCAACCGGCGGCTTCCACCAGATCAGTGCGGCCACCACCACGATGAAGCTCAGCGCATTGACGAAGAACGGAATCGCCACGCCCAGGCTGGTGATCAGCACGCCGGCCAGCGCCGGGCCGATCGCACGGCTCACGTTGATGCCCACGCTGTTGGTCGCGATGGCTTGCTGCAGCGAAGGACGCGGCACCAGGCTGGGGACGATGGCCTGCCAGGCCGGCGCCGACAACGCGGTGCCGATGCCCATCAGCAGCGTGAAGCCCAACAGCACCCACGGCGTGGTCAGACCGAACCAGACCACCAGACCGAGCGCCAGGGCGATGAATCCCATGGCGATCTGCACCATCAGCAACAGCTTGCGGCGGTCCATCGTGTCGGCCAGCGCGCCGGCCAGGAGCGACAGCAGGAAGACCGGCAGCGCGCCCGCCGTCTGCACCAGCGCCACGAACATCGGCGACGGCGACAGCGACGTCATGAGCCATCCGGCGCCCACGTCATGCATCCAGGTACCGATGTTGGACAGCACGGTGGCAACCCAGATTACGGAGAAGGCGGAATAGGCGAAAGGCGAGGACGGCTGGGCGTCGGCGGGGCGGGTGTCGGCGGTCGTCATGGGAGGCTCCGGGGCTGCCGGTCAATACGAGAAAAAAAGCCCGCGGCATCGGCCGCGGGCCTGGGGATTTAGCGAGCGATAACCGGCGCAGCGACGGGCGCGATCGCCTCATGCTTCGTCTGCGTACGTTGCGCGGCCTTGTGCACCATCGTGTAGGCGTAGTCCACACCCATGCCGTACGCGCCCGAGTGTTCCTTGACGATTTCCATCACGGCATCGTACGAATCGCGGCGGGCCCAGTCGCGCTGCCATTCCAGCAGCACTTGCTGCCACGTCACCGGCACCACGCCAGCCTGGATCATGCGTTGCATGGCCATGTCGTGCGCTTCCTTGGACGTGCCGCCCGACGCGTCGGAAACCATGTAGATCTCGTACTCGCCTTCCAGCATGGCGCACAGCGCAAACGTGGTGTTGCAGACTTCGGTCCACAGGCCGGCCACGATCACCTTCTTGCGGCCATTCGCGGCGAGCTGGTCGCGCACCTTCTGGTCATCCCACGAATTCATCGAGGTGCGTTCCAGCACTTTCTTTTCCGGAAAGACATCAAGCAGTTCGGGGTAGGTGTAGCCGGAGAACGACTCGGTTTCGACGGTGGTGATGATGGTCGGAATGTCGAACGCCTTGGCGCCCTTGGCCAGACCCACGACGTTGTTCTTCAGCGTCTGGCGGTCGATCGACTGCACGCCGAAGGCCATTTGCGGTTGGTGATCGATGAAGATGATCTGGCTGTTTTCGGGGGTCAGAACTTCGAGCTTGGCGGTGGCGTTGGTCATTTCAGTGTCCTTGGAGAGGTAGGTTTGGGGTGTTGCTTGCAGCGCGTTGCTGCGATGAACAGAACTATATTCTTCGGGACAATCGGGCGGTAGATGGCGATTTTTGACTTCATCGTTCTTTTTATGGAACGATGGCGGTAAAGCCGAGGTCGCCCGCGCCGTGAATCGCGCCTGGTTCGATCGCCAGCGAACGACCAAGTCGGAACATGCTTTTAGTTGATTTAATCAACCATCTGCACGAGAATGGTTGCTTTCCGATGAGATGCCATCATGACCTTGCAGACTCCGCTGACCCGCCTTTTAGGCATCCGATATCCCATTGTTCAAGCCGGCATGAGCTGGGCCTCCTCCAATGCGGAACTGGCGGCCGCCGTTTCCGCAGCCGGCGGCCTGGGCGTTGTGGCGTCCGGACCGATGTACCCGGAGGCACTGCAAGGCGCGCTGCGCAAACTGCGCAGCCTGACTGACGCCCCCTACGCGGTGAACATTCCGCTCTACAACAAGCGCGCACGCGAGCATCTGGACATCGCCATCGCGGAAGGCGCGCCCATCATCATCGCTTCGCAAGGTGGACCGCGAGAGCATCTGGGCCGAGTCCACGATGCCGGGATGAAATGGCTTCAAGTTATTGCCAGCCCCGTCCATGCCGAGAAAGCCCAGGCTGCCGGTGTCGACGGCGTGATCGCGGTCGGCCTGGAGGCCGGGGGGCACCCTGGCCCCGACGAGATCGCCACCCATGTGCTGCTGCGAGCGACCGTGCAGCGCGTGGACGTGCCGGTCGTCGCGGCGGGCGGCATTGCGGACGGCGCGGGGATTGCCGCCGCGCTTTGCTTGGGTGCAGCCGGCGCGCAACTCGGAACGCGGTTCTTGCTGACGCCCGAGGCCAGCGTACACGCCGCCTACAAAGCGGCGGTGATGCAGGCAAGCGTAAGTGATACCACTCTGGTAGGCCGCGGGCGCTCGCCGGTGCGCATGCTGCGCAACGCCTTTGCCCAGCAGTACCTCAGTGCCGAGCGCAGCAGCGGCGATGATGAACTGGATGCGTTGTTCGCGCAAAGCACCTTGAAGCAAGCGGCGCTGGAAGGCAACGTCGAGCAGGGCAAAGTCGAAGCTGGGCAAAGCGCCGGACTGATTGGTGACTTGGTGCCCGCCGGCGAATTGATGCAGCGCCTGGTCGAGGAAACCTTGGCTGCGATCAAGCGGGTCAGCGCGCTGGTCTGAACGAAGGGCGTTTCATAACCTGCAGCCGTTGATCGGGGCGAGCAGTCATCTTTCTACGCGGTGACTTCCGAAGATCGACTTATTCAATCTTCGGGAGTCACCGCATTTCATGCCGGAAGTCGTCGACTTCCTTACTTCTTTGACAAGCCCGCGCTTTCGACCAGCTTGCGCATGGCGACCTGATCCTTCTCCACGAATTGGGTGGCTTCCTGCGGAGTCATGGTCCAGAGCTCGACCCCCTGGGCGTCCATCAGCTTGCGATATTCCGCCGACTGGTTCACGGCCTGGACGGCTTTGTTCAATTTCTCCAGCACCTCGGGCGGCGTGCCTTTGGGCGCGGCCAGGCTGTACCACGACGCCGATTCCGCCCCGCTTACCCCCGCTTCAGCCATGGTGGGCACATCGGGAAACAGGGTCGAACGCTTGGGGTTGGCATAGGCCAGCGCTTTGAGCTTGCCGCTGCGGATGAACTGGACGCTGGCCGCCAGGTTCAAGACGGCCATGTCGACCTGCCCGCCCACCAGATCATTGATGGCCGGTGCGGCGCCGCTGTACGGAATATGCATGACGTCGACCTTGGCTTGCTGACGGAACAACTCGCCGCCCAGATGCGGCGAACTGCCCGGCCCCGCCGACGCGTAGTTGATCTTGCCCGGTTCCTTTTGCGCGACGGCGATCAGCTCCGGCAAGGTCGAAACCGGCAAGGACGAGCGCACGACCAGCATGTTGGGCTGGTTGGCCACGATCGTCACAAAAGCAAAATCCTTGATGCCGTCGTACGGCGTGCGCTGCATCAAGGGCGTCACCACATGCGCGGCTGACGTTCCCAGCAGCAAGGTGTAGCCATCCGGTTTGGCGCGCGCCACGAAGTTTGCGCCGATTGCAGCACCGCCTCCGGCCTTGTTCTCGACAATGATCGTCTTGCCAAGCTGCTTTTCCAGTTCGCGTGCCAGCGCTCGCCCCAGCACGTCAGCAGGGCCGCCCGCCGCATAGGGATTGACCAGCGTGATCGGCTGATTCGGATAGCTGTCCGCCGCCAGGCTCGCACTGCAGCAGACCGCGCTGACGCTCAGGCCGCACAGCAATCGCTTCAAGGTTTTCATCTTTGTCTCCTGATCCTCATTGGGATGCTTGTTTTTGTGTTGCTAAATGGCGCCAAGCTCCCTCAACGCCGTGATTTCCTCGGACGACAATCCCAGCCTGGTGCGCAGCACCTCGTCGGTATGCTCGCCCAGCAAGGGAGGACGCTCGACCTGCGGATCTTCGTAACCCTGGAATTTGAAGGGCACCGGCACCGCGCCGAAGCGGCCGATGCGAGGATGGTCGTAGCTCGCGACCATGCCGCGCGCGCGCACGTGTTCGTTGTTCAGGATTTCGCCGACATCCAGAATCGGCCCGGCGGGCACGCCCGCCGCATCGCAACGGCGGCAAAGCTCATCGCGGTCCAGCCTGGCCACGGCCTGCTGCAATCCGGCCATGACTTCCTCGCGGCGCGCCACCCGCACGGCATTGCGCGCCAACTCGCCGTCGGCGCTCCATTGCGGCAGATCCAGGAGGTCGCACAGCGGTTTCCAGTGTTGATCGCTGCCGGTGATCTGCACCCATTTGCCGTCGCGGCATTCGAACGCCGCCGACGGGACACGTCCCGGATGCTCCGTGCCCATGCGCGGCGGCACTTCACCCAAGGCGAAGTAGCGCGCCGCCGCCAGCGACAACAGACCGACCTGCCCGTCCAGCATCGAGAAATCGACATGGCACCCGCGACCGCTGCGCTCACGGCCGACCAGGGTGGACAAAATGCCTATCGCCGCCCACAGGCCCGAGGTCAAGTCGGCCACCGGTAACCCCGGCTTGACGGGCCCGCCATCGCGCTCGCCGGTCAAGCTCATGATGCCGCCCATGGCCTGGAACACCGTGTCGTAGCCCTTGCGCGGCGCATACGGCCCGGTCATGCCAAAGCCGGTGCACGAGAAGTAAATCAGGTCGGCGTTCTCGGGCGCGATATGTTCTTTGTCCAGGCCATAGCGCGCCAGGGTGCCCACCGGAAAATTCTCGATCACCACGTCGACGTCGCGGGCCAACCGGCGTATCAAATCCTGACCCTCGGGCTTGCGGAAATTGACCGTGATCGATTGCTTGCTGCGATTGAATGCAAGGTAATAAGCCGACTCGTCGCCGCCCTCGCCGTGCACTTTGGGCTCGAATCCGCGCGTCTCGTCGCCGCCTTCGGGCTGCTCGACCTTGATCACCGTCGCCCCCAATTCCGCCAATATCATCGACGCGAAAGGGCAGGCCAGCACCCGCGACAAGTCCAGGATGGTGACGCCATCAAGCGGCTTCATCGCGCCGCTCCCTGACGAAACCCACGCATGATGACGTTGGCGTCGCGGCCTACGCCCAACGCATCTTCCAGCGCCAGATCCGCGCACCGATGGAATGCGCGCTTGGTCAGGCCCATGGCGGCGGGTTCCCAGCCGGCGAGACGCTCGGCCAACGCGAGCGCTTGCGGCAAGACGTCGGCGGCCGGCACGGCCCGATTGGCCAATCCCAGGGCCAGCGCCCGCTGGCCGTCGATGGCTTCGGCCATGGCCACCAGCTCGAAGGACTGCTTGCGGCCCAACTGCCGCACCAGATTGGCCATCACCACGGCAGCCACGATGCCGTGACGCAATTCCGGATAGCCAAAACGCGTGTCCTCAGCCATGACGACCATGTCGCACGCCAACGCCAGGCCTGCGCCGCCGCCCAGCGCATTGCCATGCACGGCGCCGATCACCGGCTTGCTCATGCGCGAGAAAACCAGATGCAGATCGGTGGT
The DNA here is from genome assembly GCF_040775605.1 of Achromobacter animicus. Lineage (NCBI taxonomy): Bacteria > Pseudomonadati > Pseudomonadota > Betaproteobacteria > Burkholderiales > Alcaligenaceae > Achromobacter > Achromobacter animicus. The sequence continues at coordinate 264,543 of NZ_JAYGJK010000001.1, read as the reverse complement.
CAGGCTGGCACGCGCCAGCACGGCCTCGGGATGCTCGGGCGTCAGCGCCGAAAACTCGGTTGTGTCCGCGCCCGCGCAAAAGGACTTGCCATTGCCGGTCAGCACGACGGCGCGCACCGCCAGATCCTGATCGGCCTCCCGCAGGGCCGCCAGCAAGCCGGTGGTCAGGGCGGTGTTCAGGGCATTGTGCTTTTCCGGGCGATTCAACCGCAGCACGCGTACCGCGCCCTGGTTTTCGATAATCAATTCGGCCATGTCTCTACCTCCAATTAATTGATTTAATCAACTTTATGAGCATAAAAAAGCCTGTCGCGGACAGGCTGTCGCTTCAGCGCGGCTGGACGCCACGACCGCGGCGTGCCGGCACTTCAGCCTTCAGGTCATTGAGCATGTTCAGCATGTGCGAAGTCATCTTTTCCAAAGCGCGCTCCAGCACCTCGCGCTCGTCTTCGCTCAGTACGGCCAGCATTTCCTCATTGCGCTCGACGGCGGCCGGAAACATCTCTTGGTAAAGCTTTTTTCCGGCGCGCGTCAGGTCCAGGCTGACGCCGCGAGCGTCCTGGGCATCGGCGCTGCGCTCGATCAGGCCGCGTTCGATCAAGTCGGACACCGTGCGGCTGGCCTGGCTCTTGTCGATATTGGCCTCACTGGCCAGTGCATTCAAAGACATATCGGGCGCCGCACCCAGCAAGGCCAGGATCCGCCACTCACGCGGGCCCACGCCATAGCGGCTCTCGTTCAGACCTGCAGCAATGCGGCTGGACACATATGCCAGCCTGTTCAAGCGGTAGGAAAACAGCTCCTTGAGCGCGGCAGGCGGGGCGCGGCGGGGGGAAAGCTTGCTTCGGGTTGCCATGGAGTCCTCTTGGAGCGGCTGGGGTGACGAGGGCATGATATACAAACGCAGCTCAAGCGCCGGCGGTGATCAGCGGATTGAAGCCGCTGTCGGCCACACGGCTGTGCAGATCACGACCGAGCACCTCGCGGCAGCGCTGCGATACGACAGCCAGCGCGTCCAGATCCAGGCCGGTGCGAACGCCCATGGATTCGAACAGATTGACCAGGTCTTCAGTCGCCACATTACCGGTATGGCCGCCGCCATATTTGACTTTGGCCGGATGCCCGCCGACCCCGCCCACGGCGCAGTCGAACCAGCGCACGCCCGCATCCAGCGCCGCCACATAATTCACCAGGCCGGTTGCGCGGGTGTCATGGAAATGCGCCACCAGCGTGAGCTGCGGCAGTTCGCGTTGCAAGACGCCGTACAGCTCGCGCACCGCCTGCGGCGTGGCCATGCCGGTGGTGTCGCCCAACGTGACGATGTCCACGCCCAGCGCCGCGTAGCGCTCGGCGTCGCGCAGCACGCTGTCGGCCGTTACTGCGCCCTCAAAGGGGCAACCAAAGGCCACCGAGATCGTGCCTATCATCCGGAAATGGCCGCGCCCCATGCCGGCCATCTCGGCAATGTTGCCCCATTGATCGGCGCGACTGCGCTTCAGGTTGCGCTCGGAGTGCGACTCGCTGGCCGAGACCAGCAGGCTGATCTCATTGGCGCCTTGGCCCCGCTCAAGATCGGCCAGCGCCCGTTGCACGGCCCGCGCGTTGGCGCAGGTCGCCTTGTACCAGACACCGTCCCGCCGCGGCAGCGATGCCAGCATGTCGCTGGCGTCTGCGAACTGCGGCACGACCTTGGGATTGGAATACGAAGTCGCCTCCACCCGCTCAAAACCCAGCGCCGCAAAGGCATCGACCAGTTCGGTCTTGATGTCGGTAGGAATGAAATCCGGCTCGTGCTGCAAGCCATCGCGGGCAAAACACTCGCACAGCACCACATCGCGCGTCATGCTTTTTCCCCCAGTCCAAACAGTCCGAGCGCATGGGCGCGCAGCTTGTTTTTCTGCACTTTGGAGCTGCCTGTCATGCCGATGTTCTCGAAGGTATCGACAATTTCCATATAGCGCGGCACCTTGAAATTGGCGCAACGGCTCTTGCACCAGGCGATCAGCTCGGCTGTATCGACTTGCTGGTCTTCGCGCAACAGCACAAAGGCGGCCGGCACCTCGCCCAGACGGGCATCCGGCACCCCCACCACCTGCGCCATGCGCACGGCCGGGTGACTGTGCAGAACCTCTTCCACCTCGGCCGGCGCCACATTTTCACCACCGACCCGGAACATATCTTTCAAGCGTCCCACCATGCGCAAGCGGCCGTCGGCATTCATCTCGCCCAGGTCGCCCGTGCTGAGCCAGCCGTCCGCGCTCAGGGCGCGCGCAGTTGCGTCGGGCATCTTGTAGTAGCCCTTCATCACGCTCCAGCCACGGGCCTGGATTTCGCCCTGCTCGCCGGCGGCTACCACCGCGCCGGTGGCCGGATCGACCAGGCGAATTTCCATGCCGGGATGCGGCAGCGCCCAACCCTGGGCGCGCAGGGAGAACTCGTCGTCCCAGGCCGACATGACGATGTTGGGCGAAGCTTCGGATTGCCCATAGGCATTGCACACTGAAGGCACACCCATGACATCGCGGATCTTCTGCATTACCTCGGGGCCTGCCGCAGCCCAACCGCCTCGCAGATGGATCCGCTGGCGGTCAAAATCAGGATGGCCCATCAGCATCAGGAAGATGGTGTCGTTGCCGGAGGTCAGCGTGCAACGCTCTTCATCCAGCATGCGCAAAGCCTCGCCCACCTCGAAGCGCGGCAAGGTCAACAGGCAGCATCCCGTCACCAGACTAACCAGAATGGACAGCGTGGTGCCGGCCACGTGGAAATACGGCCGGATACTGAAATAGCGGTCTTCGGGCCGCACGCCGATACGCTGCGCCACGGCTGCGGCATTGCCCAGCATATTGCCGTGGCTGAGCATGACGCCTTTCGGAAAGGACGTCGTGCCGGAGGTGTACTGGATCAGGAGCACGTCATCGCTGCTGACGGCGCGCACGGCCGCATCGAAGCCGGCATCGTCGGCACGATGTGCGCCTTCGACGAAGTCTTGCCAGGAGGTCGTGCCCGGCAGGTTGCGATCACCCAGCACCACCACTTTTTCCAGTACCGGCAGCGCCGCGCCCGGCAGGCGCTGAGTCAAGGCCGGCTCTACCTGCTGCAGCAGTTCCAGGAAGTCGATGCCCAGAAACGTGTCGGCCGTCAGCAGCAGCTTGACGTCCGCCTGTTGCAGGCAGAAGGCGAGCTCTTCGGTCTTGAAGCGGGTATTGACCGGCACCGTCACGGCGCCGATCAAGGCGCAGGCGTAGAACAGCTGCAGCCAGTCGCCGCCATTGCCAAGAAAGATGCCGACATGGTCGCCACCGCGCACCCCGGCCGCATGCAACGCCCGCGCGCGGAGTCGGGCGCCTGCGGCCAGCTCATTCCAGTTCAAGCGTTCACCCGGGGCGACAAACGCCTCTTCCGGGCCACGCGCCGCCACGGTCTGCGCCAATACGGCAGCCAGAGTCATCGCCTTCATGCCTGCGACTCCTTGCCGAAGCCCGCGATGGCGCCTTGCCAATCCGTGCCGCGCAGGTTTTCTTCGATGGCCAGCAGTTCAATGGCCATCGCACCTTCGCGCGTCGTGGCCAGGCCTTGATCGATGCTGCGTTTGGTCAGCCGCATGGTCAGCGGCTGGGCACGCGCCATGGCGGCCGCCATGGCCTGCGCCTCCTGGCGCAATGCATCGGGCGCATACACATGGTTGACCAGGCCGATCTCGCGCGCCTCCTCGGCGCCGAAGCGGCGGCCCGTAAACAAAAGCTCTTTGGCCTTGCGAGCGCCGGCAACGCGCGGCAGACGCTGCGTCGCGCCGACCGTGCCCCAACCCACTTCGGGATAGCAGAATACGGCCTCGCTGGACGCCAGCACAAAGTCGCAGGCGGCGGCGATCTCGCACCCCGAACCAAACGCCGGACCCTGGACCACCGCCACCACCGGCTGCGGCAAACGCTCGATGGAGGCATAGGCGGCAAAGCCCTGAACCCGGCGCGCCGTCATCTCCTGGTTGTTCATGGTCTTGCGTTCTTTGAGATCGGCGCCGGCGCAAAAGGCCGGGCCGCTGCCCATGATCAGCGCCACATGCACGCCGGGATCCGCAGCAATCGCCTCCATGACGTGCACCAGCTCCGCGCACATCTGCGAACTGAGCGCGTTACGGCTATCGGGGCGGTTCAACGTCACCGTCGCGACACGGTCCTGCACCTCAAACAGAATCGTGTGATAAGTCTGGGTCATGCCTGCTCCTGAATGTTCGGTTCTCGTCACAGCAAGAAGCCGCGGCCAGAAAGTCACTATATGCCGATTAGTTGATTTAATCCACTATATTTTTGACGGTTGGTCACGGCTTGCTTTCGACCGGGAATGCCGGTTGTTCCCTGCGATACGGGACATGGTCAGCCGGACTTCGAAGCGCGGGGTGTACGGGAGGGCGCGGCAGGCACGGCGCATGGAGCCGACTTCGTGCCATTCAGGATGCCGATCGGAAACATGCACCCGGGCGAAAGGAAAAAGGCCGCGAAAGCGGCCTTTTCAACCATGCGGGGTATGCGAAGAAAATTATGCGGGGAAGTTGAAGCGGGGTGGCGCAAAAAGCGGGCGGGCACCCGGCACCGCCGTCATAAGACAGCTATCAGCCAACAGCAGGCATTGACAGCGAGCATCGGCAGAAGCGCTCTCCGGCGCCCTGGGGTGCCGGAGGCGAATGATTATTTCGGCCGTTCGTCCTGTCGATGGCTGGCGAATGTTGGCGAGGTACAGGCGCACGTTGCGCCACACTTAAAACGTGTACTTCGCCGTCAGCAAGAACGACCGCGGCGCGCCGAAATGGTTGTTGTCCTGGGTGCTGCCGATCGCCTGGTAGTAATACTTGTCGAACAGGTTATAGACGTTCAGGCGCAGATCCAGATTTTGTGAGGCCCGATACGCCACCACCGCATCCCACACGCTATAACCCGGCTGGCGCACGTTATACGCGGGCACACTGATCGCGCTTTGCACACGTACCGCCCCCCCCACCCGCCACGCATTCAGCGCGCCCGGCAATGTGTACATGGTCGAGAGCTTGAACAGATGACGCGGAGTCTGCGTGTCGTAGGGCGCGCCCGCACGGAGGCTGCCCGAATCCTCCAGGTACTTGGACTGGTTGTACGTATAGCCGGCAGCCACCTGCCAGCCCGGCGTGATTGCGCCCGCCACTTCAAACTCCACCCCCCGGCTTTGCACCTTGCCCGACGGCGCATAGCATTCGATCACCCCCGGGCTGCACGCGGACGTGGCCAGCGCGACCGGTCGGTTGCGCTGTCGGATCTGGAACACCGCCGCGCTGGCGTTGAGCCGTCCGTCGTAATACGCCCCCTTGATTCCGGCCTCCAGATTGGTGCCGATGACCGGGTCCAGCGGCGCGCCGCTGGTTGACTGGCTGCTCTGCGGCTGGAACACGCTGGTCCAGCTGGTGTAGACGGAATGGTGGCGGTCCAGGTCGTAGATCAGGCCCGCGTAGGGTGTCAGCTCGTGCTTGACCTTATAGTCCGCGGGCGGGCTGACGTAGTCGCCGGACTTCAGCGTCATGTCGTATTCATACCAGTCCAACCGAGCGCCCAGCATTAGCGTCAGCGGGTCGGCAAGGCTCAGGCGGGTGGTGGCGTAGCCGCTCATCTGGCGCTGGTATCCCTTGCGCGACCAGGGGTAGACGAACGCGGGTTTCTCCACGGCGCTGGAATTCCAGTGTTCCGGGTCGACCGTCATGTTGTAGTCCAACGGCCACCCGCCGGGGCCGTCGTCGTCCTTGTTCTTCAGGAAGCTGCCGCCCAACACCAATTCATGCGTGCGCCCCAGCAGCGAGAAGGGGCCGCTCAGGTAGCCGTCCACGCTGTACTGGGTTTTGTCATAGGCATACTGGCCCAGGCCCTGCCCAAAGAACGTCGAGTCTTCCAGGGGGTACAGATAACTGCCCAGCATGTTCATCCTGGCGCGCAACGTGCGGGCGGTGAGCTTGCCGGACCAGCCGTTCTCGAAACGGTGGTCGAGCTCGGCGAAGAAGCTGGTGTTTTCCTTGTTCCAATAGGCCCAGTCCGGCGACAAGCGGATCGAGCGATTGAAGTCGTAGAAGCTGCCGTCTCGGCGCGTGGGCAGCCCATTCCAGTCCGCGCCCGGGTTGTCCTCGCGGTTGTAGTAGCCGCCGACGCTGAGCGTGGTGTTTGCCGTGAGATCGGCTTCGATGGTGCCGTAGAAGAGCTGGCGCTGGTGCTCGTAGGCCTTCTTGAAGGTATTGGAATCCTGATACGCCACCACACCCCGGGCGCGCAATGTGCCGGCCTCGTTCAGCGGGCCCGAGCCGTCGACCTCGCCCCGGTAATTGTCCCAGCTGCCGGCGCTCGCCGTTACCGAGAACTGCGGCACCGCCGTGGCGCGCTTGCGCACCAGGTTGATCGTGCCCGAGGGATTGCCGGCCCCCGTCATCATCCCGGCCGCGCCGCGCAGCACCTCGACGTGATCGTACATAGCCAACGTCGCCACGCCCTGCGTGTCGTAGTCGTAGCCCAGCGGCACCCCATCAGCCAGGAACGAACTGATCTCGAACCCGCGAGAGAAGAACTGCGTGCGTTCCCCGCCGCCGATCTGGCGCGTGGTCAGCCCGGTCGTGTCGCGCGCCACATCGTCCAGCGACTGAAACCCCCGGTCCTCGATCTGCTGGCGCGTCACCACGCTGACCGACTGCGGCGTCTCGCGCGGAGACAGCGCGAACTTGGACGCCGTGGACATGACCGTCGTGGTGTAGGAATGGGTGCCTTCCGTCACGCCCAGCGTGTCCGCTTCCACCGACACCGGCGCCAGCGTCGTCGTGTTAGCCGGGGCTACCGACAGGCTGCCGTCCGGCGTACGCCGCAGCTCCAGCCCACTTCCGGCCAGGGCGCGAGCGGTGGCTTCTTCTAAGGACATCCGGCCAGAGACGGCCGGCGCGGACTTGCCCGCCACAAGATCCGCCCGAAACGAGATCACCGCGCCCGCGATGCGCGCGATCTGGGTCAGCGTCACATCCAGCCGGCCCGCAGGCAAATCGTATTGGCGCAGCGCCTGGGCATGGGCGGTGCAGGCGGCGGCTGCGATGACGCAGGCGGCCGGAAACCTCAGGGAAAGCATGAATCACTCCGTGGTTGCGTGAGTACGCGTTCCCTGTATGTGCATCGGCTCCATCAAAAAAACACCCGGCGCGTGAAATAGTCAGGCCAGATCGATCATCACGTACCAGCGGCTCACCCGCTGCATCCGGATCGGCAAGGTATTCCTCAGCGCCTCCAGCGCCCGGTCGCCATCGTCCAACGGAAACAGCCCCGTCACGCGCAGCCGCGCCGCCTGCGGCGACATCCGCAGCCAGCCCGCCCGGTAACGGGCCAGCGCATCCACCACGGTTTGCAGGGGCTCGTCATGGACTTCCAACTCGCCGTTCTGCCATGCGGCGGCGTGTGTCTGGCCGTTCTGCACCGCATCCACCTGCCGCGCATCGAACCACACGCTCTGCCCCGGCGCCAAGGGCTGGCGCACGCCTGCTAGCGTGGTCACCACGGCGGTCCCGCTCAATGACAGACAGAAACTGCGCCCGGCAGCGCAGCGCACCATGACGCGCCCCTGGGCAAGCCTGACCTCGCCTTGCGGCAGCCGCAGCTGCAACTCCTGGCTGCCCCCCAACTCAAAAATCGCCGCCCCGGCCGACACGCGTACCACGTGCGGCCCCTCCCACGACGCCGCGCTGCGCGCATCCAGCTCCATGGTGTTGCCGTCCGGCAAAGCCACCCGCCGGCGCTCACCGGTGCGGGTGACATAGCCCGCCGCCAGAGATTGCAACGGCACATAGCGGTCCGCCACGCCCGCTCCCAGCAGCAGCGCCCCGCCCGCCAGCGCCAGCTTCCCCAGCCGCCGGCGCTGCGCCAGCTGCGGCCCCACCAGCGAACGCCGCAGCGCATCGCCGTCGGCCAGCAGCCCTGGCCGCAGCGCATGCAACGTACCATTGAGCGCTGCGTTCAGCCGCTGCCACGCCGCGCCATGGCCCGGGCTCTCCGCCAGCCATCGTTCAAACGCCGCGCGGTCTGCATCGCTGGCCTGCCCGCTGGACAAGCAGACCTGCCACTCGATCGCCGCCTCGCGGGTGCGCGCATCCAAGGCCGTCATACCCAAAACACCTCGCAGCAACGGCGCAAGGCCTGCACGATGTACTTGCGCACCATGGTCGGCGATACCTTCAGCCGCGCCGCAATTTCCACATGCGTCATCCCATCGAGCTGGCTATACAGAAACGCCATCCTGGCTTTGGCAGACAGCCCATCGAGCGCCACATCCAGCGCCTGCAAGGCTTGCAGGGTCTGCACCCGCTCCTCCGCCGACGGCTCCAGCGGCTCCGGCTGCAACCGCAACGTCTCCAGCCAGGCCTGCTCCAGCTCGCGCCGCCGCCACAGCCGCCACGTAATGCGCCGGGCGATCGTGACCAGCATGGCCCGCGGCTCGTTTAGCTGCTCCAACGCTGGCAGGCAAAGCAACTGCGTAAACGTCTCGCCCGCCACGTCCTCCGCGTCCTCGCGGTTGCGCAGGCCATTGCGCAGCCGCCGCTCCAGCCACGGGTGGTCATTCTTATAAATGGTGGAAAACCGGCTATCGCGTGTCGAGGCCACGGGCTGCGCTATAAACAAATAGGAATCGTTATCAATTATCGCATAGCTCGCGCCGCTGTTTCCAGTTCCACCCCCTGTTCCTGCGAAAACTCCCCGCCACGGTACGACTCGGCAATCTCAGCAAACGCTCGCGTGAGATGGGGATGCATGTAGTCGAGGTTGGCGTCGACGATGCCGCACGTAGTTAGGCAAAGCAATCGTGAGGCACGCGCGACCGACTTTATTTGTCGTTTTCATGCTGAGCAGATCCACGTGCCAAATGTGAACAGGGCCGCGTATTCGCGGCCCTGTTCACGTTTGGATAAGCGCTGCGCTACCGCATCACTCCACCGTCACGCTCTTAGCCAGGTTCCGCGGCTTATCCACATCCGTCCCCCGCGCGCATGCCGTGTGATACGACAGCAACTGCAGCGGCACCGTATGCAGAATCGGCGACAGCTTGCCATAGTGTTCCGGCATACGAATCACATGCATGCCTTCGGCGCTTTGAATCTTGCTGTCGGCATCAGCAAAGACATACAGCTCGCCGCCGCGCGCGCGCACTTCCTGCATGTTGGACTTCAGCTTTTCCAGCAGCTCGTCCTTGGGTGCGATGGTGACGACCGGCATGTGCTCGGTGACCAGCGCCAGCGGGCCGTGCTTGAGTTCACCCGCCGGGTAGGCTTCGGCGTGGATGTAGCTGATTTCTTTGAGCTTGAGCGCGCCTTCCAGCGCGATCGGGTAGTGCATGCCGCGCCCCAGGAACAGCGCGTTTTCCTTGGACGCGAAACGATCGGCCCAGGCCATGATCTGCGGTTCCAGCGCCAGCACCGAACCGATGGCGGACGGCAGGTGGCGCAGGGCCTTCAGGTGCTCGGCTTCCTGCTCATCCGTGAGCTTGCCGCGCGTCTGCGCCAGCGCGAGCGTCAAGAGGAACAGCGCAGTGAGCTGGGTGGTGAAGGCCTTGGTCGAGGCCACGCCGATTTCGACGCCGGCGCGCGTGATGTACGACAGCTTGCACTCGCGCACCATGGCGCTGGTGGACACGTTGCAGATGGTCAGCGTGTTTTCCATGCCCAGCGAGCGCGCGTGCTTCAGCGCGGCCAGCGTGTCGGCGGTTTCGCCTGACTGCGAGATCGTCACGACCAGCGAGCGCGGGTTCGGCACGCTGTCGCGGTAGCGGTATTCGCTGGCGATTTCGACGTTGACCGGGATCTTGGCGATGGATTCGATCCAGTACTTGGCGGTCAGGCCGGCGTAGTAGCTGGTGCCGCAGGCCAGGATCAGCAGGGAATCGACTTCCTTGAAGATCTTGTAGGCCTCGTCGCCGAAGAGTTCGGGCGTGATGGACTCGATGTCCTGCAGAGTGTCGCCGACCGCGCGCGGCTGCTCGAAGATTTCCTTCTGCATGTAGTGGCGGTAGGGGCCCAGCTCGGCGGCGCCGGTATGCACGTGCACGGTATGCACTTCGCGATCGACGTTCTTGCCGGCGGCATCCACAATCCAGACGCGCGAGAGCTGCAGGTCGACGACGTCGCCGTCTTCCAGGTAGATGATCTGGTCGGTCGTGCCGGCCAGCGCCAGCGCGTCGGACGCAAGGAAGTTCTCGTTCTGGCCCACGCCCACCACCAGCGGCGAGCCTTGGCGCGCGCCGACCACACGGTGCGGTTCGTCGCGGCAGAACACGGCGATCGCATAGGCGCCATGCAGGCGGCGAACGGCGTTCTGCACCGTTTCGAAGAGGTCGCCCGAGTACAGGTGATTCACCAGGTGCGCGATGACCTCGGTGTCGGTCTGGCTTTCGAAGACGTAGCCGACGGCTTGCAGCTCGGCGCGCAGTTCGTCGTGGTTTTCAATGATGCCGTTGTGAACGAGCGCGATGCGCGGCTCGTCATTGCCCAAATGCGAGAAGTGCGGGTGGGCGTTGTGCGTCGCGGGCACGCCGTGCGTGGCCCAGCGGGTGTGGGCGATGCCGGTGAAGCCTTGGATCCTGTCCTGCGCAACCTGGTCGGCCAGCTCGGCCACGCGCTGCGTGCTGCGCGTGCGGCGCAGATGGCCGTCGGCGTAGACAGCGACGCCGCAGGAGTCATAGCCGCGGTATTCCAGGCGCTTCAGGCCTTCAACGAGGATCGGGGTGATGTCGCGCTGGGCGACGGCGCCAACAATGCCGCACATAGGAGTGACTCCGGGTAAGTTCAGTACCGACGCATTGTGCGCGACCCTTAAAGAAATTTGATTTCTTTATGTTCGACAATTTGGCAGTTAATTCCCTTACACAAATGTGATTAAATTATCTTTCGTCAAAATAGACATTTTGAATTAATCATGCAAAACACGTCCATTCCTCGGCCTGAACTGGATGATCTGGACCGGCGCATTCTTGAACAGTTACAAGAAGACAGTTCGCTGACCAACCAGGATCTGGCCGCGCGGGTGCACGCATCGCCCCCGACCTGCCTGCGGCGGGTGCGGCGACTGGTGGAAGAAGGGGTGATCGACCGGCAGGTGGCCATCCTGTCGGCCGAGAAGCTGGGCAGCACGCTGACGGCGATTGTGGAGATCACGCTGGACGTGCAGGCGGCTGAAAGCCTGGACGCGTTCGAGCAAAGCATGCTGTCGGAACCCGCGGTGCTGCAGTGCTACCGCGTATCGCCCGGTCCGGATTTTGTGGTGATCGCGCAGGTGAAGGACATGCCGGCGTATCACGCGCTGGTGCACCGCGCCTTCACCGCGCAGGCCAACGTGCGCAACGTGCGCACGTTTTTCTCTGTGCATCGCGCCAAGTTCGAGACGCGGATTGATGTGCGGGGGTGAAGTGCCGGCATAAGGTGCGGCTATCAACAGCCGCAGAGAAACGCGGCAGATGAAGCGGCCTACTTCCGCCCCACCAACCGCTCAAACTGCGCCAGATACCGGTTCCCCATCTTCTGTACGTCGTGCTCATTGCGCACGTACTCATACGCACGTTCGGTGACCTCGTGCCGGAACGCCGCATCATCCAGGCAGCGCGCCATGCCGGCCGCCATGGCCTGATGATCGCCCACGGCGCATAGCACGCCGCGGCCGTCGGCCAGGCTTTCCTTCAAGCCGCCGGCGTCGGTGGAAACAACGGGCACACGTTGCAGGAAGGCGTCGAGCACACTGCTGCCCAGCGCTTCTTCCTCGGAGCTCATGACGAAGACGTCGAGGATGCTGTAGAAGTCTTCCACGCCCTTGCGAAAGCCGGCAAAGCGGTAGACGTCTTCGATGCCGAGCTTGCGGGCCTCGTCCTTGGCCTGCTGTTCGCGGTCGCCGCCGGCGCCGAAATGCAGGAAGACGAAGTCGCGGCGCGTCTTGGCCAGTTCGCCGACGGCGCGCACCAGCGTAACGGGGTCCTTGTCGCGGATGAGGGCGGCGGAGGTCGCCATGACCTTCTTGCCCTCAAGGTCGAACTCGCGCACCAGGTTGGCGACGTTCTCGGTGTTGATCTGATGCGGTTCGACGGCGCTGCGGATGATGACGGGCTCGATGCCCAGTCGGCGCGGCTCGCCGGCGGCCATCTCGCTGATGGCCACAAACAGATCCGTGTGGCGCCACTTGTACCCGGTCTTCCATTCGTCGCCCGGCTTGACGACGAACGACGTGCGGCGCGAGAACACGACCGGCCGGCGGTGCAGCCATTTGGTCAGCACGGCCCACGTGATGGTGTTGGCGGTCTGCGCGTGGATGATGTCGTAGCGGCCGGCGCCTGCCAGAAATGCGAGCTGTCCGGGCACGTTGCGCACGGTGTGGGCGACGAATCCTTCCTGGCGGGCGCGCTCGGCCAGCGGCGCGCCTTCGCGGCACATCACTTCGACGTCATGCCCGGCCTTGCGGAACGCGCGCATGCAGTACAGCGTCTGGCGCTCGCCGCCGCGCCAGCCTTTCTCGAAGTTCAGTTGCAGGATCTTCATGCGCGGCCGATGCCTGAATACTCGAAGCCCAGGCCGCGCACGTCGGCCGGCGTGTACAGATTGCGGCCGTCGATGATGAGCGGCGTCTTGAGCAGGGCCTTGACGCGATCGAAGTCGGGCGCGCGGAAGACCTTCCATTCGGTGGCGATGAGCAGGGCGTCCGCGCCGTCCAGCGCGTCGTACATGTCGGTGGCGAAGCTGACGCCCTGCTGGCCAGCCAGCGCGCGGCCGGCTTCGTGCATGGCCACCGGATCGTAGGCGCGCACCTCGGCGCCGCGGCGCGTGAGTTCGGCGATGACGGTCAGGCTGGGCGCCTCGCGCATGTCGTCGGTGTTGGGCTTGAAGGACAGGCCCCACAACGCAATCTTGCGGGCGCGCAGGTCTTCGCCGAGGCGCTCGATCAGTTTCTCGGACAGGCGGAATTTCTGCGCGTGGTTCGCGGCTTCGGCGGCTTCGATGACGCGCATCGGCAGGCCGTGCTCGGACGCCGTGTTGACCAGCGCCTGCACGTCCTTCGGAAAGCACGAGCCGCCGTAGCCCGCGCCGGGATACAGGAAGTGATAGCCGATGCGCGGATCGGCGCCGATGCCGCGGCGCACCTGTTCGACGTCGGCGCCCAGGACTTCGGCCAGGTTCGCCATCTCGTTCATGAACGAGATGCGCGTGGCCAGCATGGCGTTGGCGGCGTATTTGGTCAGTTCGGCGGAGCGCACGTCCATCACCATCAGGCGGTCGTGCGTGCGCTGGAAGGGCTCGTAGATGCGGCGCATGACGCCGATCGTGTAGTCGTCGTCGGCGCCGACGATGACGCGGTCGGGGCTCATGAAGTCGTTGATGGCCGCGCCTTCCTTCAGGAATTCCGGATTGGACGCCACCGTGAACGGCAGGTCCACGCCGCGCTCGGCCAGTTCCTTGGCGACCACGGCGCGCACCTTGTCGGCCGTGCCGACGGGCACCGTGGACTTGTCCACGATCAGCTTGCGCGAGGTCATGTGGCGCGCGATGTTCTGCGCGGCGGCCAGCACATACTTGAGGTCCGCGGATCCGTCTTCGCCGGGCGGCGTGCCCACGGCGATGAACTGGACATCGCCAAACGCCACGCTCTGGGCGACGTCATCGGTGAAATGCAGCCGGCCGGCCTGCACGTTGCGGCGCACCAGGTCTTCGAGACCCGGCTCGTAAATGGGGATGCCGCCCTGGCGCAGCAGCGCGATCTTGGCCGCGTCCACGTCCAGGCACATGACATCGTTGCCCATGTCGGCCAGGCACGCTCCCGACACCAATCCTACGTAACCGGTACCCACGACCGTGATTTTCATGCCTGTGCGCCTTCAAATAGGTAATCTTTGCGCCCGGAAAGTGAAACCGGGCGCCGGCCGCCATTATAGAAGCGGCCCGCGCCCGGGGGTCCGAGCGGGTTCCGGGCGGCAATAGCGGCCGTAGCAGCCCTTAAGCCCGCAGCTTGTTGAAGCGGACGGTGTTGACCACCACGGCCAGCGCCGCGCACACCGTGCCCAGCACAAGCGCCAGTCCCGGCCCGTGGGCCGCGCTGACGCTGAAGGCAATGGCCACCAGCGCGGTGCCGAAGCTCTGCCCGAAGACCCGGGTGGTGGCCTGCAAGCCGCCCGCCGCGCCGCTGCGCAGCCGGGGCGCGGCAGAGAGCAGCGCGCGGTTGTTCGGCGTCTGGAAGAAACCGAAGCCCACGCCCGCCACGAACATGCCGGCGATGACCGGCCAGTTCGACACCGTGGACGGCAGGAGCGCCAGCCACAGCATGCCCGCGACCATCGTGGCCGCGCCAATGCCACTGAGTGTGGCGGCGGAATAGCGGTCGGACAGGCGTCCGGCCAGCGGCGCGATGATGGCCGTGCCGACCGGCCACGCCCCCATCAGCATGCCCACTTCCAGATACGGCCGGCCGAGCACCTGCTGGAAGTAGAACGGCAGCGACACATACGAGGCCATCTGCGCGGCGAAGGTGCACGCCGACGCGCCCACCGCGAACGCCAGCGGCCGGATGCGCAGCAGATCCACAGGCACCAGCGGCGCGGTCTGCTGGCTGGCGCGGCGCACCAGCACAATACCCGCCACTGCCGAAATCGCGACCAGACCGATGCCCCGCAGCAGGTCCTCGCCCATCATGTCCACGCCGGAGATGAACACGCCCAGCGTCGCCATGCAGAGCAGTGCGCTGATCCAGTCCAGCTTCACATCGTTGCGCGGCACTTCGGGCAGATGGCGCAGGCCAAACATGGCAAGCGCGCAGATCGGCAGGTTGACGGCAAAGATCCACGGCCACGGCGCGACGGACAGAATCGCCGAGCCGATGGTGGGACCCAGCACCGACATCACCGCCACCGTGGTGGCGTTGATGCTGATGCCCCGCCCCAGCATCTTGAGCGGATAGATGTTGCGCACCAGCCCGCCGAACATGCACATGAGCGTGGCGGCGCCCAGCCCCTGGAACACGCGCGCGGCGGTCAACTGCCACAGCGTGCCGGCCAGCGCGCAGCCCAGCGAGGCCAGTGTGAACAGCACCAGTCCGAACGTGAACATGCGGCGAAAGCCGATGCGCTCGGCCAGCGCGGACAGCGGCAAGAGCGCCATCACGACGGCCAGGTTATAGGCGTTGACGATCCACACCGCCTGCGCGGGCAGCGCGTTCAGATCCTTGGCGATCGTGGGCAGCGCCACGTTGGCGATGGTGGTGTCCAGCACCGACAGGCTGATGCCCGTCATCACGGTGGCCGCCGCCCAGTACCGGCGCGGCGCCGGCAGGCCGTCGGGCGGCGCGGGCTTGGCCCCGCTGCCCGCGGCCGCTTCCTGTTCCTGCGTCACGACTTCTTGACCGGGCGCTGCCATCCGTCGACGGTGACCTGCTTGGGACGCGACACCGTCAGCTTGTCCGCCGGTGCGTCGCGCGTGAGGGTGGTGCCGGCGCCCAGCGTGGCGCCGCGGCCGACGCGCACGGGCGCGACGAGCTGCGTGTCAGAGCCGATGAAAGCGTCGTCTTCAATGACGGTGCGGTGCTTGTTCACGCCGTCGTAGTTGCAGGTGATGGTGCCCGCGCCCACGTTCACGCGCGCGCCGATGTCCGCGTCGCCGATGTAGGCCAGGTGGTTCGCCTTGCTGTCGGCGCCCAGCACGCTTTTCTTGATCTCGACAAAGTTGCCGACGTGGCTGCGATCGCCCAGCTCGGCGCCGGGACGCAGGCGGGCATAAGGACCCACGCGCGCATCGCGGCCGACTTCGGCCTGCTGCAGGTGGCTGAAGGCTTCGATCTGCGTGCCCGCACCGACGCTGACATCACGCAGCACGCAATGCGGGCCCACGCGCACGCCGTCGGCCAGCGAGACCTGGCCTTCGAACACGCAGCCCACGTCGATGAACACGTCGCGGCCGCAGGTGAGCGTGCCACGCACGTCAAAGCGCGCCGGGTCGGCCAGCGTGACGCCGGCTTCGAGCTGGCGGCGGGCCTGCTCGGCCTGCCAGCGGCGCTCCAGTTCGGCCTGCTGCACGCGGCTGTTCACGCCCAGCGTTTCCCAGCCGGCGCCCGGTTGGGCGGCGCCCACGGGCACGTCGTCGACCACGGCCAGCCCGACCACGTCGGTCAGGTAGTACTCGCCCTGGGCGTTGTTGTTGTCGATGCGGGTCAGCCAGTTCTTCAGCTTCGCGGTGGGCGCGCTGAGAATGCCGGTGTTCACTTCCTTGATTTCGCGCTCGGCATCGGATGCGTCCTTGTGTTCGACGATGCGGCACACGTTGCCGTTGGCATCGCGCACGATGCGGCCGTAGCCGGTGGAATCGGCCAGCACTTCGGTCAGCACGGCGGCGCCCTGGCCGCGCGCGTCCAGCAAACGCTGCAGCGTTTCGGGCTGCACCAGCGGCACGTCGCCATACAGCACCAGCGTGACGTCGTCCTTGCCGTCGCCTTCCAGCAGCAGCGGCACGGCCTGTTGCACGGCATGACCCGTGCCCTGTTGCGGTTGTTGCAGCACGAAGTGCAGATCCGGCTGGCCTTCAAACGCCTGCTTGACGCGTTCAGCGCCATGGCCGACCACCACGATGATGCGCGCGGGCTTCAGTTGGCGCGCGCTGTCCAGCACGTGCGACAGCATGGGTTTGCCGGCCAGCGTGTGCAGCACTTTGGGAAGGTCGGACTGCATGCGTTTACCCAGTCCGGCGGCAAGAATCACAACATTAAGCATAGGTTCCAGTAGGTTGAGAGACGGGCGGGCGGCCTTGCGGCCTACCCGCGTGTCGATTGAAGGATGGGTTCAGGGCTTGCCGTCGGCAGGCCCATTTTTCTTGGCGGTCTTGGCCGTGCGCTTGGCGGCGGCCGGCTTGCGCGCGGCGGCGGGTTTGGCGGGCGGCTTTCCGGTCTTGGCGTCCGGCTGGGCCGACGCCTTGGGGGCCTCGGAGTCGGACTTGGCCCTGGACTTGGCGGCATCCGGCGCGCCTGCTGCGCCCGGTGCGCCGGCCGGCATGGATGCAGCGGTAGCCGCTGCGATCTGATTGAACTGCTGCTGCAGCAGGTCCCACCACGCCTTGGACGCCGACTGCGCCGCGGCGCCCATCTGTTCGCTCATGGCGGCCGCCGATTCCGGTCCGGTCCCGGCCGATGCGTCCGCGCCTTGCGGTTGAGCACCCGACTGCGCGGCGCCGTTTTCCTTTTCACTTGAAGGGGTCGCATTGCTGGACTGCGCAGAAGCGGCACTGGCAGACCCCGCCGTTTTTGGCGCCGGCTTCAACCCCAGCGCAACTTCCAGCGGCGACGCCGCGGCGCCGTCCTGGCTTGCGCCCATATCCATACGCGATGCGCTGTCCACGAAGGCGCGCAAGGTGCTGATGGTGGAGCGCTGCACTTCCATGCCCTGGATAGTGCTCGAGAGCATGCTGAGATTCATGCGCAGCCAGTTTTCCACCGAGCGGAGTTCGGCGATGCGGCGGTCCAGGTCTTCCAAATTCATCGGCGGGGCCATGGGCAGGCTGCTGGCGAGGCCGCCGGGACCGGTCAACCCGGCCCACGCCTGACGCATCATCTCCATGCTGGCCAGCAGCGGGTTGCCCGACAAATCAGAGCTCTGGCCCATGCCGGGCAGGACGAACGGGTTGTTGTATTGGTCGCTCATTCCAGGTGTCTCCATAGTCGGGTGCTTGCCGCCGGCGGCCGGGGTCACCCGGGCAGCAGTTGATTGTTCTCCACGCGCACGTGGTCGCCGGAGGCGAACGCGAACGGCTGCGCGCTGCGGAACTGGCGCGTGCTGCCGTCATTCATGCGCACCGTGAGTTCATAGTGCGTCACTGTTTGTTGCTGTCTGATATTACGCTCAACTTCACGGCCTGCCAAAGCACCGCCGACCGCGCCCAGCACCGTCAGCGCCGTCTTGCCGTTGCCTCCGCCAAACTGATTACCCACAACGCCGCCGGCCACGCCGCCCGCGATAGTGCCGACCAGATGGTTGCTGTCGTCCTTGGTGGGCACCTGCACCTGGCGGATGGTCTGGACCACGCCGCAGGTCGCGCAGGCCTGCTGCGCCGGCGCTGCGGCCGGACGTTGGGCCTGAGCCGGCTGCTGCGATTGCTGCGCCTGATGCATCTGGCCGGCGGGCCTGCCCGCGCCCGGCGGTGCGCTATTCGCGGCGGTGGGCGGTTCAGCGGCCGGCGCCGGCGCCAGGTTGGCGTCCTCGGGTCCGGCCTCGGCCACGGCCTCCGCGTGCGGATTGGCGGACGGCGACGGCAGCCAGCCCAGCACGGCAGCGACGCCTACCGAACACATGACGATGACGGCGATCGCCGCGGCGGCAAGCAGCGGATGCAAGCCGCGGCGCGGCGACGCGGAAGAGGTCGAGGTATTCATGACGATGCTCCATCGTAACTAACCGGCAGTGGTATAGCACCCGCGCGCGGTTTCGGCATGTTGCGATGGTGACCCTTCATTGCAGGGCAGATGGAGGGTGGACAGGGTGGGGCATTCGTGGACAATAGGCCCCATGGATTCGATCACGCTGACCCAACTGGAACAGGCAATCAACTACTGGCGCAACACCTCGCCATCAGTGGGAGAAGAGTCTCGCCTGTGCCCCGAGGCGGCCGCGCTGGCCACCCCTTATGCGCTGATGATCATCAGCCATCAACGCGAAATCGCCGCCGCCGAACTCGGCGATAAAGCGCGCGCGGCGCTGGCGGCCTGGGCGGCTGCAAAGGTCTGAGCAGGCTGGCGGCCAGTTCCGCCGCAATCGACCCCGCCGTTATCCCTTGAGCAGCGCCTGGATGTCATGCGTCAGGGCGTCAACCCCGACATTGTTGTTGACCAGCACGCGCGACTCGCCCTTGCCGTCCAGCAGGTAGAACGCGGCCGTGTGGTCCATCGTGTAGTTGCCGTCCTTGGTGGGCGCCTTGGCGTAATACGCCTTGAACGACGCCGCCGCCTTCTTCACCTGATCCGGCGTGCCGGTCAGCCCCAGGAACCGCGGATCAAATGCCGTGACGTACTGCTTGAGCACCTCGGGCGTATCACGCTCAGGGTCCACCGAAATCAGCAGCACCTGCACTCGATCGGCGTCCGGACCCAGCTTTTTCATGACTTCGGTCAGTTCGGCCAGCGACGTGGGGCACACGTCTGGACACTGCGTGAAACCGAAGAACACGACCACGACCTTGCCGGAAAAGTCCGACAGCTGGCGCATCTTGCCGTTGTGATCGGGCAGTTCCATGGCGCGGCCCAGTTGCGTGCCGCTGATGTCGCTGCCCTTGAACACGGGTTTGCTTTCGCCGCAGGCAGCCAGGGCGGCGGCGACGGCGGCAGCTGCGCCCAGTCGCAGGGCCAGCCGGCGGCTGGCGGAAAACACGGACATCAACAACCTCCAGGGGATCAGCGCAACAGGCCGACCCAGTGGTCCACCAGCAGCGCGCCAAACAGCAGCGCCAGGTAGAGAATGGAAAAACGGAACATGCTGCGGGCCAGCTCGTCGCTGTACGCGCGGTACAGGCGCCAGGCATAGGACACGAACATGCCGCCCAGCACCAGGGCGGACAGCAGATAGAGTTCGCCGCTCATGCGGATGGCGTAGGGCAACAGCGTGGTCGCCATCAGGGCCAGGCTGTACAACAGGATGTGCAGGCGGGTGAACTGGTTGCCGTGCGTCACCGGCAGCATGGGCAGGCCGGCCTTGGCGTAATCGTGATTGCGATAGAGCGCCAGCGCCCAGAAGTGCGGCGGGGTCCAGATGAAGATGATGAGGACCAGCACCCAGGCCTCGGCCGGCACCGAGTCCGCCACGGCGGCCCAGCCCAGCGCGGGCGGCATTGCGCCCGACAGACCGCCGATCACGATGTTCTGCGGCGTGCGCGGCTTGAGGATGATGGTGTAGATGATGGCGTAGCCCACGAACGTGGCGAACGTCAGCCACATGGTCAGCGGGTTGACCATGTTGTAGAGCACGAACATGCCCGCGCCGCCCAACAGGCCCGACAGGCTCAGCACCTGGAATGCCGAAATGGTGCCGCGCGCCGTGGCCCGGCGCGCGGTGCGCAGCATGCGGGCGTCGACTTCCTGTTCGATCAGACAGTTGATGGCGAACGCGGCAGCGGCCAGCAGCCAGATGCCGATCGTGCCGAACAGCACACGGCGCATGTCGGGAATGCCGGGCGCCGCGAGGAACATGCCGATCACGGCGCAAAACACTGCCAGCTGCGTGACGCGCGGCTTGGTGAGAACGAGGTACTGGCGGAGCAATCCGGATTGAGGAGCGGCAAGACTGGTCATAGTGGACCTCATTTTAAACGCGCACCAAATTGGGGTCGTACCGCCCCACCGGCTCGCGGCCGGCCGACGCCAGCCGCACCATCAAAACCACGGCCGCCAGCGTCAGGCCCGCAGCGCCCCCATTGTGCAGCACGGCGATCAGCAGCGGCCACTGGAAGAAGATGGTGGTCAGTCCCGTAAACAGCTGCGCGGCCAGCAGGGCCAGCATCAGCGTGGCCGGGCCGCGCAGGCCGGGCTCGGCGGCGCGCAGCCGCCACGCCAGGATGCCCAGGTAGACGAACACCACGAAGGCAAAGTTGCGGTGCACCCAGTGGATCGCCGTCAGCGCGGGCTGCGAGATCATTTCGCCAGAGGGCAGCTCGCCCAGGCCCCGGATGACGGAATAGCCGCCGTGGAAGTCCATTTCCGGCACCCACACCCCGTGGCAGGTGGGAAAGTCCATGCAGGCGAGCGCCGCATAGTTGGTGCTGACCCAGCCGCCCAAGGTGACCTGCACCAGCAGAAGTCCGAATCCGACCGCCACCCACGGTTTCCAGCGCACGGCCTGCGCGCTCACCGGGAGGTGCGGACGCTCGCGCGAAGACAGCCAGGTCATCAGCGCCAGCACCGACAGGCCAAAGACCAGATGGGCCGTCACGACGGCGGGCATGAGCTTGTGGGTCACGGTCCAGGCGCCGAACGCACCCTGCACGCACACGGCGACCAGCGTCGTGATGGCCAGCGCGGGCGAACGGCCCAGTTCGCGGCGATAGCGCCACGCCATGTAGACGATGCCGATGATGAGCATGCCCAGAATGGCGCCGACATAGCGGTGGATCATCTCGATCCAGGCCTTGGACAACGTCACCGGCCCGAAGGGCATGGCCTGCGAGGCCTCGTGGATGTCGCCCATCGCGCCGATCGGCGTGACGCTGCCGTAGCAGCCGGGCCAATCCGGACAGCCCAGGCCGGAATCCGTCAGGCGCACGAAGGCGCCGAACATGATGAGGTCCAGCGTCAGGAACCAGGTAAAGAAGACGAGCTTGCGATAACGCGCTTTGATGCGTTCCATATTCAAATCAAAAACCTACATTCAACCAATGCGCGAGTTATAGACGAGCTTGCTGATGTCCTTGCGCACCCGCTCGCCATCCGCCTCGGCGGGATACTGCATCATCAGGTTGCCCAGCGGATCGATCACCCAGATCGGATCCTGCAGGCCGGGCTGGCCGGCGGCCGTGTCGCGCGCCAGGAGGAACCGCGCCAGCTGATCCGGATCCACGCGCACCATCACCGTGCCCTTGTAGGCCTCCAGCACCTTGTCCGGCACCACCGCGTCGTCCGTGATGAACCAGACGCGCGCCAGGCGGTCCACGTTCTTGCCCTGGCTGGCGTGGCTGTTGCGCGTGATGAACAGCTTGCGCGCGCAGCTTTCGGGGCAGGCCGCGCCGTCGGCGGCCACCAGCAGCCATTTGCCCTTCAGGCTTTCCAGATCGAAGGGCTTGCCGTCCAGCGTGGTCAGACGCAGTTCGGACGCCGCGGGCATGGGCCGTTGGGGCGACAGCAGCGTACCGTAATTGCTGGAATCGGTGGGCCACCACTGCGGGTTCAGGTAGACCACGAACGCCGCGACGATGGGCGCCAGCGAGCACAGGAACACCAGCACCATGGGCGTCAGCGAACGCTTGACTGCGGGCTTGTTGGTTGGAATGTCGCGAGCCACTTTTTATCCTGGATTAGCGTTGGTCATCTGCGCGCACGCATGCGCGCCTGGGCCTGCTGGTCCACGCGCTGGCGTGAGCGGCGGATGGCGCCCCCCAGCACCACCAGCCATGCAATGGCGGCAATTGCGCCAAAAGCGAACCACTGTACCGCGTACGACGTGTTCTGCTGGAAATCGACAGAGGGCTGGGGCCAGTCGCGCACCAGGCCATCATCGGCCTGGCCGCCTTGGCTCAGCACCGTGGGCAAAAAATTCAGTCCGGTCGCGCGGGCATAGGCGTCCAGCGGCAGGTTCTGCACCTGCGGCACCGTGCCGCCCGCCACCGGCAGCGCCGCGGGCAGGGTGGAGGTTTCCGCGCCGCTCAGCGACCACAGCTCGAACATGCGCGGCACACGCACTGACAGCTCGCCCTGCACGGTCTGCACGCCCTCGGGCGTGGCGGGCAGTTGCGGCTCGCCCTGGCCCTGGATGACGCGCGGCAGCCAGCCCCGCAGCACCAGCACCGCGCGATTCGTGGCCGCGTCCAGCAGCAGCGGCGTGGCCAGCCAGTAGCCCGGCCGGCCTTCATGGTTGCGATTGTCCAGCAGTACACTGAATTGCGGCAGCCACGTGCCGCTTGCTTGCGCCACGCGCCAGGGCGTCATGTCGGCGGGCGGCGTTGACGGCGTCAACGCCAGCGGCGCTTGCTTGCGGCCCGCTTCGATCGAGGCCAGAATGGCGCGTCGCTCATCGCTGCGGCGCAACTGCCATTGCCCCAGCGACACCAGGACCATCACGGCCAGGCCAAGCAGCAATAAGGCGGCTACCGTGTAGCGGGTGGAATGCGGTCGGGACATCTGTCGTTGCTGAATCTGAATAGTCGGGAGACCACAATGCGCGTTTTCGTCGTTCTGGCCTTCATCGGGATACTGGCCAGTCTGGCATCCGCCCTGGTCTACCTGATGCGGGACAAAGGTACCACCAACCGCACGGTCAACGCGCTGACGGTCCGCATCGGCCTGTCGGTCGCCCTGTTCCTGTTCGTGCTGTTCGCCCATCACATGGGCTGGATCGAAAGCACCGGTTTTAGATAGGCTGCACGGGTCCCGGTTCCCCGGGTCCTGCACCGCATTGCCGGCGCGCCCCTCCAAATAGCCTGAAAGCGCGATGGATGCCGGCTTGCCGCCCAGCCATCCCTTCGCGCTTTCCCGTGCTGCAACCGCAGCCGGCGCCGCCGGCCGCGATCAGAACCACGACGTCAGAACCAGTACACGAACAGGTACAGGCCCAGCCACACCACGTCGACAAAGTGCCAGTACCAGGCCGCGCCTTCGAACCCGAAGTGATGGTCCGGCGTGAAATGGCCGCGGATCAGGCGGATCAGGATGACGGTGAGCATCGTGGCGCCCAGGATCACGTGGAACCCGTGAAAGCCGGTCAGCATGTAGAACAGCGACCCGTACGCGCCCGAGTTGAACTTGAGGTTCAGGTCCTGGTAGGCGTGGATGTACTCAAACGCCTGACAGGCCACGAACACAAAGCCCAGGATGACGGTGGCCGCCAGCCAGAACTTCGCCTTGCCGCGGTGGTTTTCACGCAGCGCATGGTGGGCGATGGTCAGCGTGACGCCGGAGCTCAGCAGCAGGGCCGTGTTGATCGTGGGCAGCCAGAAAGGACCCACGGTCTGGAACGGTTCCACCACGCCAGCCGGACCGAAGTTCGGCCACGCGGCCTGAAAATCCGGCCACAGCATCAGGCGGTGGTCGATGTCGCCCAGCCACGGCGTCGTGATCGTGCGCGTGTACCAGAGCGCGCCAAAGAACGCCGCAAAGAACATGACCTCGGAGAAGATGAACCAGCTCATGCTCCAGCGGTACGAACCGTCGATGCGCTTGCTGTTCAGCCCGGTCTCGGACTCGTGGATGGCATCGCCGAACCAGTAATACATGACGATGACCACGCCGATGAACCCCACCAGCACGGACCACTTGCCCCAGTCCGCGCCGTTGACCCAGGCCGCGGCTCCCAGGCCCATGAAGAGCAGTGCCACGGCCATGCGCACGGGATGGCCCGAGTCGGCGGGGACAAAGTAGTACGGTGCCTCTTTACCTTGAACCGAGTGGCTTGCACTCATGGCTTTCTCCCTGGTACAGATTTAGATTTAGGTAATTCAAGTCAGGCTGGATACGGCCCAACGAACAATTAAAACCAGCACAGTCACAAAGATTGCCGCTGCCAGCAGTCCGGCCACGATCACGTGGACCGGATTGAGCTTGGCGCTGTCCTCACGGTAGCCCGCGCCCTTGCGCACACCGAAGAACCCCCACGCCACCGCCTTCATCGTCTGAAGGAAACTCAGCTTGCGCTGAGACGTTTCGCGAAGGTCGTCGCTCATGGCCTCGGCTCCTAGCCGACGGCCTTGCCGGTCAGCAAGGCCGAACCGCGGATCACCGTCCAGGCAAACACGGCAACGACGAAAACCAGAAGAACCAGTCCTGCGATCTTGTTACGGCGGCGCTGCTCGGGTGTCATTGCTGTGCTACCTGGAACATGGATAGGGATTTACTTCACTTCGGGCGGCGTTTCGAAGGTGTGGAACGGCGCGGGCGACGGCACCGTCCATTCCAGTCCTTCGGCGCCTTCCCACGGCTTGGCCGGGGCCGGTTCACCCTTGCCCATGTAGCAGCGCAGGATCGCAACCAGGAAAATCAGCTGCGACAGGCCGAACCAGAACGCGCCGATGGTGGCGAGCTGATGGAACGTCGTGAACTGCGCGGCGTAGTCGGCGTAACGGCGCGGCATGCCGGCCAGACCCAGGAAGTGCATCGGGAAGAAGGTCACGTTGAACGAGATCAGCGTCGACCAGAAGTGCAGCTTGCCCAGCTTTTCGCTGTACATGCGGCCCGTCCACTTGGGCACCCAGTAGTAGGCGCCGGCAAACAGCGCGAACAGGGAACCGGCCACCAGCACGTAGTGGAAGTGCGCCACCACGTAATAGGTGTCGTGGACCTGAATGTCGATCGGGGCCACGGACAGGATCAGACCGGTAAAGCCGCCCATCGTGAACACGAAGATGAAGCCGATGGAAAACAGCATCGGCGTCTCGAACGTCATGGAACCGCGCCACATCGTCGCGACCCAGTTGAACACCTTCACCCCGGTCGGGATGGAGATGAGCATGGTGGCGTACATGAAGTAGAGCTGGCCGGTCACCGGCATGCCCGTCGTGAACATGTGGTGCGCCCACACGATGAACGACAGCACGGCGATGGAGGCGGTGGCGTACACCATCGAGGCGTAGCCGAAGAGCTTCTTGCGGGCGAACGCGGGCACGATGGCCGACACGATGCCGAACGCCGGCAAGATCATGATGTAGACCTCGGGGTGCCCGAAGAACCAGAACACGTGCTGGTACAGGACCGGGTCACCGCCGGCGGCGGCATTGAAGAAGCCCGTGCCAAAGTGACGGTCGGTCAGCACCATGGTGATGGCCGCGGCCAGCACCGGCATCACGGCCAGCAGCAGGAACGCCGTGATCAGCCAGGTCCAGCAGAACAGCGGCATCTTCATCAGCGTCAGGCCGGGCGCGCGCATGTTCAGGATGGTCACGATGATGTTGATCGCGCCCATGATGGACGACGCGCCCATGATGTGGATGGCGAAGATGGCCAGGTCCATGCCGGGGCCCATCTGCAGCGACAGCGGCGCGTACAGCGTCCAGCCCGCGGCGGTGGCGCCGCCCGGCACGAAGAACGAGGCGGTCAGCATGATCGCGGCGACCGGCAGCAGCCAGAAGCTGAAGTTGTTCATCCGCGCGAACGCCATATCGGATGCGCCGATCTGCATCGGAATCATCCAGTTCGCAAAGCCCACGAAGGCCGGCATGATCGCGCCGAACACCATGATCAGGCCGTGCATCGTGGTGAACTGGTTGAACAGCTCGGGGCGGAAGAACTGCAGGCCGGGCTCGAAGAGCTCGGTGCGCAGCAGAAGGGCGAGCGTGCCGCCCTCCAGAAGCATGACGAACGAGAAGATGAGATACATCGTCCCGATGTCTTTGTGGTTCGTTGCAAAAAGCCACCGGCGCCAGCCCGTGGGCACGCCGTGGTGGTGGTCATCGTGACCGTGGCCGTGGCCCGGCGACACGTGGTCTACAGTGACGCTGCTCATGATGGACTCCTTCCTGCTGAGTGCCAGCCCCGTTCAACGGGGCGGCAGGGTATCTCTGACTAAACGGAACCGGTTCTACCGGTGAAGGAACGGCCCACGCGCAATCAGCGCGCGGGCGTGATGTCCTTCGGAAGAACCGTCGGGTCCTGCCCCTTGCCGGCGTTGCTCCAGGCATGGCGCGTATAGCTGATGACCGCTGCGATCTCGACATCGTTGAGCTGCCCGCCGAACGCCGCCATGGCGGTGCCGGGCTTGCCCTTCAGCACGGTGTTGATCTGCTCCCCCTTGGGGCCCAGAACAACCTTGTCTCCGTCGAGCGGCGGGAAGGAGCCGGGAATGCCCTTGCCGTTGGCCTGGTGGCAGGCCACGCAATTTGCCGCGAAAACCTTTTCGCCGCGGGCAACCAGTTCAGCTTCCGTCCACTCTTTATTGGGATCGTCGGCGTTTGCCGCCATCTTCTTCTTTTGGTCTTCAACCCACTTATCGTAGTCGGGCTGCGCCAGGACTTCCACGACGATGGGCATGAAGGCGTGGTCCTTGCCGCACAATTCCGCGCACTGGCCGCGATAGATGCCAGGCTTTTCGGCGTTGAACCAGGTGTCGCGCAGGAACCCGGGGATGGCGTCCTGCTTCACGCCGAAGTCCGGAACCATCCACGAGTGGATGACGTCGGCCGCCGTGAGAACGATGCGGATCTTCTTGTTGGCGGGGACGACCAGGTGATTGTCCACTTCCATCAGATAGAACTCGCCCTTGGGCTCGCGGTTCTCGATCTGGGCGCGCGGCGTGGAAAGCGTGGAGAGGAACTTGATGCCGGCGGCCGAGCCGTCCAGATATTCGTAGCCCCACTTCCATTGGTAGCCGGTGACCTTGACGGTCAAGTCCGCGCTGGAAGTGTCTTTCATGGCGACGACCGTCTTGGTGGCCGGCAGCGCCATGGCGATGACGATGATGAAGGGGATGACAGTCCAGGCGACTTCGACGCCCAGGTGTTCGTGGAAGGTCGCCGCCTTGTGGCCGCGGGACTTCCGGTGCGCCCAGATGGAGTAGAACATCACTCCAAAGACGCCGATGAAAATCACAATACAGATCGTGAGCAGCAACCAATGCAGCCACATGATGTCGCGCGAAATCGCGGTGACGCCTTCATGCAGGTTCAGCTGATTGACCTTCGGACCGCCGGGCATGTTTTGCACCTGGGCACCGGCCACGCCGCCAATCAGCATCGCACAAGCCCCCAGTATCCCTCTCCACTTCTTCATGCTTACCTCGAAATACGGCGCGAAGGCCCATTTGCTGGTGGCGGAAGTCACCGGAATACGGGCAACACGCAATTATTAGATGGCAGGGCGATGCAGGGAGATAGAGCGGCCCTGTCGTTCCCTCTCGAAATCACAAAGAAACTGGCGGATTATAGCGGACGCGCAAACAGATGTAATTTAGTGCTCTTGAATTCATGCGGCCCGCCCCCATGTGCGCTCGCCCCTTGACTACGGGCCGTAAACCGGGTGGCTTAAAATCGCCAGCAACCTCATCTCCTTGGCGCCACGATGCAAAAGCAGTTGCCCGATTTGTATGCCGCCCTGTGCGCCCGCGCGCAGGAGCCCGCCCCAGAAGGCGCGCGCGCTTTATATATAGCGGGGCGCCGCTGCGGCTGGGCCACGCACGCAGCCTGCGATGCGCTGCGCGATGCACCGGAAACGCACGCGGACGACACGGCGCTGCGCATCGGCGAAGGCCTTGCCCCCGGCAATGCGCTCGACGCCGTGCTGGAACAGGCCGCGGAACTGTTGCGCCAAGCCAACTGCCTGCGCGGCTGGCGCGATGAATTGCTGGACGTTCTGGATGGCGACGAGCCGCTGGGCGTCATCGAACGCGCCGCCGTGCGGCCGCTCGGTCTGTTGACCAAGGCCGTGCATCTCAATGCGTGGACGCCCGACGGCAAGCTGTGGGTCGCCCGGCGCTCGCTCAGCAAGTCGACCGATCCCGGTATGTGGGACACGCTGGTCGGCGGACTGGCAGGAAGGGGCGAGGATCTGGAACTGGCGCTGGTGCGCGAATGCGGCGAAGAAGCCGGCCTGGACGAACCCGACCTCGCGCGCCGCACGCCGCTGCGCACGATTTTGCGCATCCACCGCCGGCTGCCCGAGGGCTATCAGGTGGAAGATGTGCTGACCAGCACGTGCATCCTTGCTCCGGACGCGCGGCCCGCCAACCGTGATGGCGAGGTCATGGAAATCGCCACCGTCGACGTCGCGACGGCCTTGCACCATATCGCCGAAGGCGAGTTCACGCTGGAAGCGGCCCTGGTGCTGGTCGAAGACATCATGCGGCGCCAGGCCGCCGGCGACATCAAGATCTGAATCGTTGGATCGGGCCACGCCCACGGGGCGGGCCCAGTCACCCTCAAATGAAACTGCCGGCACGCGCGCGGTGGCGCGCCCGGCAGAGTGCGGCTAGCGGGACGCTGGTTCCGGCGTTCCCAGCACGGGGCCGCTGGGCGCAGCGGCGCCCGGCGCATCGGCGCCCGGGGCGTTCGCGTCCGGGGCATTGGCGTCCGGCGCGCTGGCAACGGGTGCATTGGCAACCGGGGCCTTGACACCAGGGGCACCGGCGTCCGACGCATTGGCGCCCGGAATCTCTCCGCCGTCAGCCGGCTCGCCGCGCAGTTCACGCGCCGCCCGCAGGTCCTCGCCTTCCGGCGGACCGCCTGCGCCGGCCGCTTCCGCCGCTTCGGCCGCCTGCGCGGAGCTAGGCCCCGCCACCGGCGCGGGCGTGGCCGCCGCCGCCGCGGAAGCCTGCGAAAACTGCTTCCAGACTTCAATCGCCCGCAGACGCTGCTTGGCCACGACCTGAATGCGATCGCGCAGGTTTTCGTCGCGGGCCAGCAGCGCATGGAAATCGCGCGAAGACAGCATCAGCAGCTTGCTGTACCCCAGCGATGTCACGTCCGGCGTCAGTTGCTCTTCGCCTAGCAAGCCCAGTTCGCCAAAGAATTCGCCGCTGCCCAGTTCGATCATGGTGTTGTCGGGCAGATGGACCGCGACCGCGCCCGACGCTACAAAGCACATCTCCTCGCCGTGCCGCCCTTTAGTCAACACCCGCTGGTCGGGCAGGGCCAGGCGCGGCTTGAGCAGCTTGCTGATGGCGCGCAGGGAGTCGGGCGACAGGCCTTCAAAAAGCGGCACGCGCTTGATGAGTTCGGCCGCACTCATTTCGATGTCCAGCGGGGGATGCTTGTCGATGTGCGCCCAGCGGCTTTTCAGTTGCTCGGTCAGGTCGGCATAGACCTCGCCGCTGATCAGGAACTGCTCAAGCATGTCGCGGTAGCGGATGCGTTCAAGCTCGCGCGCCACGCGGCCCAAGTAACTCTCCTGCAGCCATTGGGCGTACGACGGATATTGCAGGTTCAGCGCCTGCATCGCGTTCTCGATCAGGTCCAGGCGGCGCTGATGCAGCGACACGATGCGCTGCGTGGCCTCTTCGCCCAGCAGCGGCGTGATCTGCTCACGAGCAAAGCCGATCAGGCGCTGCGCGACCGACCGCTTGCTCATCAGGTTGGCAAAGCGCTGGCCGAGCTCGCGCGCCAGCCATCCCTGGAATCCGAATACGTAATGCAGCCGCAGCGCCAGCCGGAAGCCCGTCGAATAGCGGACGTCGGCAGCAATAGCGCGCTCAAAGCCCTCCACGCCGCCCAGCCGGATGGCGTCTTCCAGCCGCTCGGCCCGCGCCAGCAGCGTTTCCGCCATGCGCCAGTCCACGATCTGCGCCTTCAGGATGTCGAAGAACATTTCCTCTTCGCGCTGCGCCACGATCGCCAAGCCCACGGCCACGCGCTGCTCGTCGGTCATCTGGCTGACCCGGCCGTCGTGCACGCTGGCCAGGCTGGCGTCGAACACCGCACGGATGCGGTCACGCACTTCGTTGCCGATATGCTCGGCCTTGGCCACTTCCTCGGTCTTGCCCTGCAGGTCTTCCAGCGCCACGGCCAGCACCTGGTTGCGGATGGTGCGCTCGACGGGCGACAACTGGTTCAGCCCCAGCATCCGGATCAGCGGCCGCAGGCTGATGCCGTTGACGAACAAGGTCATCAGCACGAAGCCCGTCGTCGCCACGGCAATGAACTGGCGCGCCTCTTCGGGCACGCCGGTCTGTTCGGTCACCGCCAGCGCCAGCGCCAGCGACACGGCGCCGCGCAGGCCGCCCCACAGCATCACCACCTTGTACGGATTGCTGACCTTGGTGCCCAGCCGCGTCAGTCCCAAAAGCGGCAGCAGCCCGAACACCACAATCGCACGCGCCACCAGCGTCACCACGAACACCACGCCCACCAGCACCAGTTCCTGCCAATCGGCCGCCGCCATCAGCTTGGGGATCAGCATCGCCGCAAACAGGAAGATGAGGGAGTTGGCCCAGAAGCCAAACTGCTCCCACGCGCTGGACAGATGCTCGAAGGTGGTCGGCGACATGCGCGTGCGGCCGGTGGAGCCCACCACCAGGCCCGCGATCACCGTGGCCACCACGCCCGAGACGTTCAGGTAATGCTCGGAGATGAAGAAGGACAGGTAGGCCAGCGTCAGGGTCAGCGTGATCTCGGCGGTAGGAAAGCCGCGCAGCCAGGCAAACAGGAAGCAGGCCAGACGCCCCATCGCAAAGCCGGCCACGCCGCCGCCGATGAAGTGCACGATGAAGTCGTTGAAGATGCCGCTGACGGACAATTCGCCCTTGCCGCTCAACACCGCCAGCAGCACCGAATACAGCGCGATGGACGCCGCATCGTTGAACAGGCTCTCGCCCTCGACCAGCGTCGTCAGTCGCTTGGGCGCGCCCACTTCGCGAAAGATGCCGACCACCGCCACCGGGTCGGTCGTGGCCACGATGGCGCCGAGCAGCAGGCACACCACCAATCCATAGGGCGAGATGGCGTCCAGTGTCACGCCGACCACAACCGTGCAGACAACCACCGCCACGATGGCCATCATCAGGATCGGACCGATGTCGTCCATCAGACGCCGCACGTTCATCGACAGCGCCGTCTCAAAGAGCAGCACCGGCAGGAACACCATCAGGAAGGTCTCTGACGAGATCTCGAAGCGCTCCAGCGAATCGAGAAAGTCGCCGATCCAGGCCGGCGCCCAGCCGTGCACGTGAATCACGATCCCCAGCAGACAGCCAACGATGGCGAGCAGCACCGAATAGGGCAGCTTGACGCGGCCGGCCAGAGGCGGCATGAAGCAGACCAGCGTGAGCAGGCCCGCAAGACCAAATACAAGAAAACCAACATCCATGGGTAGCGCCGCGTCCCGATCGTAGTGCGTGTGGAAAGTTCCACAAGAATAGCGGCTTTTTTCCGGCGCTCGCGGTCGGGACGTGACGGGAATCGTGGAGAATGCACGTTTCGTTACCCCAATGGACGCTTGCGAAACGTGCCGCGCCATGTTTTTTGGGTAATGTGGCATCACGCGAACTTTTGCAGGAGCGGCACGTGGCACGCATCCACACCTTGACCCGGCGCCACGACGCGCCCGCGATGCTCGTCCAGTTGACCGATAGCCATCTGTTCGGCGAGCCCGAAACGTCGATGCTGGGCGTCAATACCGACGCGAGCCTGCGCGCCGTGCTGCGCCAGATCGAGGCCGATGGCAAACATCCCGACCTGCTGCTCGCCACCGGCGACCTGTCGCAGGATGGCGAGGCCGCGGGCTACCAGCGCTTTGCGCGTATCCTGTCCGAATCGGCCGCGCTGGATCGTGCAACGATCCGTTGCCTGCCGGGCAATCACGATCAACCGTCCGTCCTGCGCCAGGAATTGTCCGACTGGTCGATGCCGGTGACGGACGTGGGCGCATGGCGCGTCGTCACGCTGGACACGACGGTGCCCGGCTCGAACGCCGGCCATCTGTGCAACAGTGAACTCGACATGCTGGAAGCGGCGCTGGCCCAGGCGCCCAACCGCCACACGCTGGTGGCGATGCACCACAACCCGATGCAGATCGACAGCCACTGGCATGACTCGATGATGATCGACAACCCGCAGGCGCTCTTCAAACTGCTTGCACGGTTTCCGCAGGTGCGCGTGCTGCTGTGGGGCCATGTGCACCACGAGTTCGACCGCCGCCG
Source organism: Achromobacter animicus (assembly GCF_040775605.1). Lineage (NCBI taxonomy): Bacteria > Pseudomonadati > Pseudomonadota > Betaproteobacteria > Burkholderiales > Alcaligenaceae > Achromobacter > Achromobacter animicus. The sequence goes on along the minus strand of NZ_JAYGJK010000001.1, from coordinate 232,248 downwards.
CCACAACCTGCGCATGCTGGCCACGCCGTCCACATGCTTTCAGTTCAGCATCCGCGACGGCAAGCACATCGTCGACAACATGGCGCCGGGCTACCGGTGGATCAAGCTTTATCAGGATGGATCGATGGCGACCGGCGTGCGCCGCGTGCAGGACGCGCTGTGGCACTCCGCGCTGCAACCGCCAGACAGCGCGCGCGCGGCTTGATCTGTCCGAGGACGGCGTCGAAACAGGCGCCGTTTTTTATGGGCGCTGCGTTCCGAGCGCGCATAAAAAACGGGGCACCGATATGCTAGGTGCCCCGTAAGCATCCGTCTCATAGGGGAGGGGAAAGAGGAGAAGCCGAGACGGATGACAAGACTGCTAACCGAAGTTCGCGGTCTACATGAAGTTAGGCGGCGCCTTCCTCATTAAGTTTCTGCGAACGCAGAAAATTTGCCCCCGAATTTGTATCAATTTATTGGCCGTCCCATTGTCATCGGCCGGCTGTTGAACGCGGCGCGCAATGTCAGACGCCAAAGAAAAAGGCCGCAATGTGCGGCCTTTGTTATGCGCGGGACAGCAATCACGAGGCGAGGTTGCCGCGCATCTTCTTGAGCGCCGCCGCTTCGATCTGGCGAATGCGTTCGGCCGACACGCCGAACTCTTGCGCAAGCTCGTGCAGGGTGGCGCCGCCGTCGTCCTGCAGCCAGCGGGCTTCGACGATGCGGCGCGAGCGCGGATCCAGCGCTTCAAGCGCGGTGGTCAGGCCGGCGCTTTGCAGGTGATCGCGCGCAGCGCGCTCCAGCACGCGCGTGGGTTCCTGGCGGCCTTCGTCGGACAGGTAGGCGATCGGCGCGTAGCTGTCGTCGTCGTCGTCCTGGTTTTCCAGCGACATGTCGCGGCCGGACATGCGGACTTCCATTTCGCTCACGTCTTCGTTGCGCACGTTCAGCTCGCGAGCGATGTGGTCGACCTGTTCGGGATCCAGGGTCTGGCCGTCGGGACGCATGCTGCGCAGATTGAAGAACAGTTTGCGCTGCGCCTTGGTCGTGGCCACCTTGACCAGCCGCCAGTTGCGGATGATGTATTCGTGGATTTCGGCCTTGATCCAGTGAACCGCGAAGGACACCAGGCGCACGCCGCGCTCGGGGTCGAAACGCTTGACGGCCTTCATGAGGCCGACGTTGCCTTCCTGGATGAGGTCGGCGTGGGGCAGGCCGTAACCCAGATACTGACGGGCCACGGACACCACAAGACGCAGGTGCGAAAGAATCAGCTCACGGGCGGCGCCCAGATCTTCCTGGTCGCGCAGGCGGCGGCCGAGTTCCGTTTCGCGATCCGCGGACAACACCGGCAGGCGGTTGACCGCGGAAATATAAGCGTCGATCGTACCGAGAGCGCCCGGATTGGCGATGGCCAACGCCAGAGCGTTGCCGGAGGCGGTCAACGAGGTACTGGGTTGCTTCATAGCGGGGGTCTCCGGATGGCGAGAAAACGACATGAATTCGATGTTAGCACTCAAGTAATAGGAGTGCTAATTCGACTGTTGCGACGCGTCAAAGTTTCAATTCCGTGACGCGTCCCCGTTTATTCGGGAGCCGGGGCGGTTCACCACCCGAGGCGCTTCAGCCCTTCGGCGGTGGCTTCGCCGTCCGGACGGATGAAGAGCGCGCCGCGCGGGTCCATGAAGACCTGGTAACGGGCCCCGTCGAACAGGGGCATGTAGGCGCCGCTGCCAAATTGGACATCGACAAAGGGGAACCAGTTCGGAAAACTTTTCTTTAAGGATCCGAGGTCCGGCGCGGGCCAGTCGTCCAGGGGATGCACCGAGCGCGTGGCCGTCGCTTCGCGGGCGGCATCGCTGTAGCGGCCCGACAGGCGCTCCAGCCGATACAGGGGCGGCACGCCGGCCATGAGTGCCGGCAGTTTCCAGCGCACGACCCGGGCGTCGATCTGCCACTGGTCGCCGTAAAGTACATATTGCTTGTCGCCGATGCCCGGCGCATTGGCATTGACCTGGAACTGCCCCTCGGCCTGTTGGCGGATGTCGATGCGGGCGACCGGCTGGTCGGTAGTCAGGCGAACGAACTGCACCAGCGACAGCGCGAGCAGGCCCGATACGCATCCCAGGCAAACCAGCAGCAGGCCGCACGCCCGGCGCACCGGCCGGAACTGGAACATGCGGCGTCCGCGTTCGTCGCGGGGACCACCCCTGCCCAGCAGCATGACGATGCCGGGCAACAGGACGATGACGGCGCCCAGCAGGATCCAGGCGAAGGGAGCAATTCCGTTGATCAAATCAGGCGTTCCTATTCAAGCCGCCGCGTCGTACAGCGCGGCGGGCGCAGGAAGCCGCCACCCGCCGCGGCAGGCTTCCCAGTATAGAAGCGCGTCTTCAGGCGTCCGGTTTTCCAAGCCGTTCGACGTGAAACCGGATGTGATCCTCGATGAACGTCGAGATGAAGTAATAGCCGTGGTCGTAGCCGGCCTGGCGGCGCAGGGTGAGCGGCTGTCCGGCGGCGGCGCAGGCCGCCTCGAATACCTCGGGATACAACTGTTCAGCCAGAAACTGGTCGGCTTCGCCCTGGTCGATTAGGATGCCGCCGGGGAAGGGCTGCTGCAGTCCGCGCATCAGGGCGGACGCGTCGTAGGCCGCCCAGTCTTCGGTTTGCGCGCCCAGGTAGGCGCCGAACGCCTTCTTGCCCCACGGGCATTGGCTGGGCGCCGCGATCGGTGCAAACGCCGAGACCGAACCGAACTTGCCGGGATTGCGCAGCGCCAGCACCAGCGCGCCGTGGCCGCCCATGGAGTGTCCGAAGATGCCGGTGCGCGACGCGTCGCCCGGCAGTGCGCCGCCGGTGACGATGCCATGCAGTTCTTGCGTGACGTAGCTGTACATGCGGTAGTGATCGCGCCATGCAGTCGTGGTGGCGTCGACATAGAAGCCGGCGCCGGTGCCCAGGTCCCAGCTTTCGTCCTCGCCGGGTACGCCAGCGCCGCGGGGGCTGGTGTCGGGCGCCACTAGCATGACGCCCAATTCCGCTGCCAGCCGCTGCGCGCCGGCCTTGATCATGAACGTTTCTTCGGTGCAGGTCAGGCCCGCCAGGTAGAACAGCACCGGCACCGGGCCGTGCTCAGCCTGCGGCGGCACGTACACAGAAAACCGCATGGGCAGGCCGATCTCGGTGGAGTCGTGGCGGTAGTAGCGCTGCGTGCCGCCGAAGCACCGATGCTGCGAGATGAGTTCGAGGGACGCGGCCATGGGCTTGCTCCGGAGAAAAATAAATCGAGGTGGATAAAACGTCGGCGGGTTAGGGGAATCCACGGTGCGACGTTCCGTCGCCGAATGTTAACCTGCCCCTCAATGAGCGCTCGCCACAAAAAAATACGATTCCGCGCTCAGATTGTGATCACGGCACTTGACCAGCGCCCACCGTGGCACTATTTATATACCGTGTGTGAAGACAACCCGTTCTTCCTGATACGCAAGCCCTGACACTATGGCCCGTCTGCCCCGTCTGTATGCCCCTGGGCTGCCCCAACTGGTGCAGGCCAACTTTATTCAGCCGTTGGCGGCGCCATCGCAACCCGCGCCCGCCGACATCCTGAATCAGCTCGCCACGTGGCTGGGCGAGTCGGCCCAGCGGCACCGCGTATCGGTGCACGGCTGGCTCCTCGCCAACGACCGCATTCTGCTGCTTGCCACGCCCGCAGACGAAGAAGGCCTGCCGCGGCTGATGCAGACGCTGGGCCGCAATCTTGCGGCGCGGCTGCGCGGCGGGCGGGTGTTCGCCGGCCGTTACCGGTCGGCGCTGCTGGAACCCGGCGCGTGGGTGCTGCCCTCGCTGGTCTGGCTGGAAACGTATCCGGTTCGCAGCGGGGCTTCGCAGGACCCCGATTCCTGGCCCTGGTCGTCCGCGTCCAGCCATACCGGCAACACCAGTGCCGCGCCGGCTCAATGGCAGTCCGATCACGCCGACTACTGGGCTTGCGGCAATACGCCGTTCGACCGGCAGGCCAATTACCGCAAGCGGCTTCAGGATGGGCTGTCGCGCGAGGAAACCCAACGCATCGACCAGGCGGTCTCTGGCCAGTGGGCGCTGGGCGGTCCCAGCTTTATTGCCAGCCTGGCTCATACGGCCAGCCGGCGTGTGGCACCCGGCCAGCGTGGCCGGCCCCGCAAGAAGCCGGCCGCGGCGCCCGCGGACAATGAGTCCAGCCCGCCGACGCCACCAACCACCACGCCACCGGTCAACAACTCCTGACCCCCCGACCCGCCATCACGGCGGGTTTTGTTTGTCTGCGTCCGGGCATTGCGGTGCCGCGCTGCCGCCGCGAGGCATTCGGGCAGCCCGCGGAGTCGGCGCCGCAAAAACACGATCTGCTCGTGCGCTTGGCGACATCTGCGCCGCAAAAGCGCGATCCGCGCGTGCGCTTGACTCACATCATCGCGGGACCTGCGCGACGACAAGGTGCAATTTCGCCACACCTGACATTGATCGCGCACAGAAAAAACATCCTTTTAAATAGGGACGTATAGCGTGATTTTGCACCGCTTTGGACGCCCGAGTGACTGCGCCAAAAGATCTGCTCCAGAGACAGCCAATAACGGCGCGGCCGTTGTTGTGTCCCTATATTCATGCACTATGACGGCGCACCTATTTAATTAGGGTCATACCCCGTTTGTTCCTGTTGCACCCTACTTGCGCCGGGGGTATTGTCCGACTCCTGCACTGCAACATTAGACGCAGGCCCACTGCGGAGCGCGCCATGCCCCAAATTACCCCGACCGAATCCTGTCCCACCTCCAAGGCAGTTGCCATCGATGCGACCCGCATCGGCCTGCCTTCGGCCCAGGGCCTGTACAACCCCAAGAACGAACATGATGCCTGCGGCGTCGGCTTCGTTGCCCACATCAAGGGCAAGAAAAGCCACGCGATCATCCAGCAGGGTCTGAAGATTCTTGAGAACCTGGACCACCGCGGCGCGGTCGGCGCAGACAAGCTCATGGGCGACGGCGCAGGCATCCTGATCCAGATCCCCGACACGCTGTACCGCGACGAACTCAGCCAGCAAGGCATCATCCTGCCCCCGCCCGGCGAGTACGGCGTGGCCATGGTGTTCCTGCCCAAGGAAACGGCGTCGCGCCTGGCCTGCGAACAGGAACTGGAGCGCTCGGTGCGCGCCGAGGGCCAGGTTGTGCTGGGCTGGCGCGACGTGCCGGTGGATGTCGACATGCCCATGTCGCCCACCGTCCGCGACTGCGAACCCGTGATCCGCCAGCTGTTCATCGGCCGCGGCGCCGACGTGATGGTGCCGGACGCGCTGGAACGCAAGCTCTACGTCATCCGCAAGACCGCCAGCCACGCCATCCAGAACATGCATCTGGCGCACGGCAAGGAATACTTCGTGCCCTCGGCCTCGGTGCGTACCGTGGTCTACAAGGGCCTGCTGCTGGCCGATCAGGTCGGCCGCTACTACCGCGACCTGGCCGACACCCGCACGGTGTCCGCGCTGGCGCTGGTCCACCAGCGTTTCTCGACCAACACGTTCCCCGCCTGGCCGCTGGCCCACCCGTACCGCATGATTGCCCACAACGGCGAAATCAATACGGTCAAGGGCAACTTCAACTGGCTGCGCGCCCGCGAAGGCATGATGCAGTCTGCCGTGCTGGGCGACGATCTGAAAAAGCTGTACCCCATCGTCTACGAAGGCCAGTCGGACACCGCGACGTTCGACAACTGCCTGGAATTGCTGGTGAATTCGGGCTACTCGCTGGCCCACGCCATGATGATGATGATCCCGGAAGCCTGGGAACAGCACACGCAGATGGACGAAAGCCGCCGCGCTTTCTACGAGTACCACGCCGCCATGATGGAGCCGTGGGACGGCCCCGCCGCGGTCGCGTTCACCGATGGCCGCCAGATCGGCGCCACGCTGGACCGCAACGGCCTGCGTCCTGCCCGCTACCTGGTCACCGACGACGACATGGTCATCCTGGCTTCCGAAGCCGGCACGCTGTCGATCCCCGAAAACCGCATCGTCAAGAAGTGGCGCCTGCAGCCGGGCAAGATGTTCCTGATCGACCTGGAACAAGGCCGCATCATCGACGACGCCGAGATCAAGCTGCAGTTGGCCAACAGCCGTCCGTACCGCCAGTGGATCGAACGCCTGCAGATCAAGCTGGAATCGCTGCCCGCGCCGCGTCAGGTCGCCGTGGCCACGCAATCGGCCGTGTCGCTGCTGGACCGCCAACAGGCATTCGGCTGGACCCAGGAAGACTACAAGTTCATCCTGGAGCCCATGGCGTCGAGCGGCGAGGAAGTCATCGGCTCGATGGGCAATGATGCCCCGCTGGCCGTGCTGTCGGACCGCGCCAAGCCGTTCTACAACTATTTCCGCCAGCTGTTCGCTCAGGTCACGAACCCGCCGATCGACCCGATCCGCGAACAGCTCGTGATGTCGCTGGTGTCCTTCATCGGTCCCAAGCCGAACCTGCTGGATATCAACAACGTCAACCCGCCGCTGCGCCTGGAAGTGTCCCAGCCGGTGCTGGACTTCGCCGCCATGGCGCAGATCCGCGACATCGACCAGGTCACGGGCAAGAAATTCCGCAGCTTTGAACTGGACATCACGTACCCCGCCGCCTGGGGTCCCGAGGGCATCGAAGCCCGCGTGGCGGCCCTGTGCGCGCGCGCCGTTGACGCGGTGCGCAGCGGCTACAACATCCTGATCGTGTCGGACCGCCTGGTCGACAGCGAGCGCGTGGCCATCCCTGCGCTGCTAGCCACGTCGGCCGTGCACCAGCACCTGATCCGCGCCGGCCTGCGCACCAACACGGGTCTCGTCGTCGAAACCGGTTCGGCCCGCGAAGTGCATCACTTCGCGCTCCTGGGCGGCTACGGCGCCGAAGCCATTCACCCCTACCTGGCGCTCGAATCGCTGGGCAAGATGAATGACCCCGAAAAGGCCGTGAAGAACTACATCAAGGCGCTGGGCAAGGGCCTGAACAAGGTCATGTCCAAGATGGGCATTTCCACGTACATGTCCTACACCGGCGCGCAGATCTTCGAAGCCGTTGGCCTGCAGAGCGCCCTGGTGAACAAGTACTTCACCGGCACTGCTTCCAACATCGAAGGCATCGGCATCTTCCAGGTCGCCGAAGAAGCGCTGCGCCAGCACCGCGCCGCCTTCAGCACCGACCCCGTGCTTGCCAACGACCTGGACGCCGGCGGCGAATACGCCTACCGAGTCCGCGGCGAAGAGCACATGTGGACGCCGGATTCGATCGCCAAGTTGCAGCACGCGTCGCGCGCCAACAACTACCGCACGTACAAGGAGTACGCGCAGATCATCAACGACCAGAGCCGTCGCCACATGACGCTGCGCGGCCTGTTCGAGTTCCGCTTCGACCCGTCGCGCGCCATCCCGCTGGACGACGTCGAGCCGGCCAAGGAAATCGTCAAGCGTTTTGCCACTGGCGCCATGTCGCTGGGGTCGATCTCGACCGAAGCGCACTCGGTGCTGGCCGTTGCCATGAACCGCATCGGCGGCAAGTCCAACACCGGCGAAGGCGGCGAGGACGAACTGCGCTACCGCGCCGAAATGCGCGAAGGCAAGAGCACCATCAAGGACGGCGACACGCTGGCCTCGGTGCTGGGCACCGACCGCATCGAAGCCGACGTCGAACTCAAGCGCGGCGACTCGCTGCGTTCGAAGATCAAACAGGTGGCATCGGGCCGTTTCGGCGTGACCGCCGAGTACCTGTCGTCCGCCGACCAGATCCAGATCAAGATGGCGCAGGGCGCCAAGCCCGGCGAAGGCGGCCAGCTGCCCGGCCACAAGGTGTCGGAGTACATCGCCAAGCTGCGTTATTCGGTGCCGGGCGTGGGCCTCATCTCGCCCCCGCCGCACCATGACATCTACTCGATCGAAGACCTGGCGCAGCTGATCCACGACCTGAAGAACGTCAATTCCAAGTCCTCGATCTCGGTCAAGCTGGTGTCCGAAGTCGGCGTCGGCACGGTCGCCGCGGGCGTGGCCAAGGCCAAGGCCGACCACGTCGTGATCGCCGGCCATGACGGCGGCACGGGCGCCTCGCCGGTGTCGTCCATCAAGCACGTGGGCACGCCCTGGGAACTGGGCCTGGCCGAAACGCAGCAGACGCTGGTGTTGAACCGCCTGCGCAGCCGCATCCGCGTGCAGGCCGACGGCCAGATGAAGACCGGCCGCGACGTCGTCATCGGCGCGCTGCTGGGCGCCGACGAATTCGGCTTCGCGACCGCGCCGCTGGTCGTCGAAGGCTGCATCATGATGCGCAAGTGCCACCTGAACACCTGCCCGGTGGGCGTGGCCACGCAGGATCCCGCGCTGCGCAAGAAGTTCCAGGGCAAGCCCGAGCACGTCGTGAACTTCTTCTTCTTCATCGCCGAAGAAGTCCGCGAAATCATGGCCCAACTGGGCATCCGCAAGTTCGACGACCTGATCGGCCGCGCCGATCTGCTGGACATGCGTTCGGGTGTTGAGCACTGGAAGGCACAAGGGCTGGACTTCACCCGCGTGTTCCACCAGACGGTGTCCGACGCCGAAGTGCACCAGACCGAAGAGCAGGACCACGGCCTGGCCGGTGCGCTGGATCACCTGCTGATCGAACGCAGCAAGCCCGCGCTGGAGCGTGGCGAGAAGGTGTCGTTCATCGTGCCGGTGCGCAACCGCAACCGCACGATCGGCGCGATGCTGTCCGGCGCCGTGGCCTCGCGCTACGGCCATGACGGCCTGCCCGACGACACCATCCACATCCAGTGCAACGGCACCGCCGGCCAGAGCTTCGGCGCGTTCCTGGCGCACGGCATCACGATGGATCTGGTGGGCGAAGGCAACGACTACGTGGGCAAGGGCCTGTCCGGCGGCCGCATCATCGTGCGCTCGCCCAATGACTTCCGCGGCTTCGGCCCCGACCACATCATTGCCGGCAACACCGTGCTGTACGGCGCGCTGGCAGGCGAGGCGTTCTTCAACGGCGTGGCGGGCGAGCGTTTCGCGGTGCGCAACTCGGGCGCGGCCACCGTCGTGGAAGGCACCGGCGACCACGGCTGCGAATACATGACCGGCGGCACCGTCGTCGTGCTGGGTTCCACCGGCCGCAACTTCGCGGCGGGCATGTCCGGCGGCGTGGCGTATGTCTGGGATCCGGACCGCACGCTCAAGCACCGTGTGAACCTGTCGATGGTGGAACTGGAATCGGTCGTGCCGCACGCCGAGCAGCAGTCGCTGAACAACATCGACATCTGGCACAGCGCGCAGCGCGGTGGCGAACGCGAGACGGACGAGTCCATCCTGCGCCGCCTGGTGGAAGATCACTTCCGCTACACCGGCAGCTACCGTGCCCGCGAAATCCTGGGCGACTGGGAAGCCTCGCGCGGCAAATTCGTGAAGATCATGCCGACGGACTACCGCCGCGCATTGGGTGAAATGTGGCGTGCAGCCAACCCGCAACAACTGGCTGCGTGAGGGATACCATGGGAAAGATTACTGGATTTATGGAATTTCAGCGTCTGCAGGAGGCCTCCGAGTCCCCGCAGAAGCGGCTGAAGAACTGGCGCGAATTCGTCCTGCACCTGACGGACGATCAGGCCAAGCAGCAGGCGGCGCGCTGCATGGACTGCGGCATCCCGTTCTGCAACAACGGCTGCCCGGTCAACAACATCATCCCGGACTGGAATGACCTGGTGTACAAGCAGGACTGGCGCCGCGCGCTGGACGTCCTGCACTCCACCAACAACTTCCCGGAGTTCACGGGCCGCATCTGCCCGGCGCCCTGCGAGGCTGCCTGTACCTTGAACATCAACAGCGACGCCGTGGGCATCAAGTCCATCGAGCACGCGATCATCGACAAGGGTTGGGCCGAAGGCTGGGTCGCGCCGCAAGTGCCGGCGCGCAAGACGGGCAAGAAGGTCGCCGTCGTGGGCTCGGGCCCCGCCGGCATGGCATGCGCGCAGCAACTGGCGCGCGCCGGCCACTCCGTGACCCTGTTCGAAAAGAGCGATCGCATCGGCGGCCTGCTGCGCTACGGCATCCCCGACTTCAAGCTCGAAAAGCACCAGATCGACCGCCGCATCTCGCAGATGGAAGCCGAGGGCGTGGAATTCGCGCCGTCGACCTACGTCGGCGATCCGAAGGATCCCGTTGCCGATGGCCTGACGGTGCGCACGCCGAAATCGCTGATGGCCGAATTCGACGCCGTCGTGATGAGCGGTGGCTCGGAAACGCCGCGCGATCTGCCGGTGCCGGGCCGCGAGCTCGACGGCGTGTACTTCGCCATGGACTTCCTGCGTCAGCAGAACAAGGCCGTGGCGGGCGACCGCCTCACCAACCAGACGCTGGCCAAGGGCAAGCACGTGGTGGTGATCGGCGGCGGCGATACGGGTTCCGACTGCGTCGGCACCAGCAACCGCCACGGCGCCGCATCGGTCACGCAGTTCGAACTGATGCCCCAGCCGCCCGAGTCCGAAAACAAGGCCATGACGTGGCCGTACTGGCCGCTGAAGATGCGCACGTCGTCCTCGCACGAGGAAGGCTGCGACCGCGACTGGTCGGTGACCACCAAGCTGCTCAAGGGCGCCAACGGCAAGGTCGAGAAGCTGGTCGGCGCGCGCGTCGAATGGTTCAAGGACGACGCCACCGGCCAGATGAAGATGCGCGAAGTCGAAGGCTCGGAGTTCGAGATCAAGGCGGATCTGGTGCTGCTGGCCATGGGCTTCGTGTCGCCGGTGCAGAACGTGCTGGACGCGTTCGGCGTGGATCGCGATGGCCGCGGCAATGTGCGCGCCAACACCGACGACTACCGCACCAATGTGGAAAAGGTCTTCACCGCCGGCGACATGCGCCGCGGCCAGTCGCTGGTCGTGTGGGCCATCCGCGAAGGCCGCCAGTGTGCGCGCTCGGTCGACGCCTACCTGATGGGAAGCAGCGAATTGCCGCGTTGATCGTATTGCGACATATCAACGCCGCCGGTTGCCTCGCGCACCGGCGGCGTTTTTTTTGCCTTTGCGTTGCGGTTAACCGCAGTTGTTGCGACATAACCACTTTCTGAAAACGGTCTTTTCACGAATTGACACACGTCAAGAACGGGGACGGGGCGGTCTGAGAACCTGTCGTCTCACCCCACACGGAAAGATCGGAGAAGAAAATGTTTTCGCTGAACGGGCGTATCCGCGCCACCGCCATTGCCGGTTTGATCGCTGCCGGCGCCTTTGCCGCTCCCGCCCACGCCCACGAAGCGGGCGACGTGCTGTTCCGCGTCGGCGTCACGCAAGTCCGCCCCTCGCAAAACAATGGCACCGTGCTCGACGGCAGCGTCAAGCTAGACGTGAACAACAACGTGCGCCCCAGCTTCACCCTGGCCTACATGGCCACCCGCAACATCGGTATCGAACTGCTGGGCGCCTGGCCCTTCCAGCATGACGTCAGCGGCAGCGGCGGCCTGGGCAAGATCGGCTCCTCCAAGCAACTGCCCCCCACGCTCAGCCTGCAATGGCACATCCTGCCCGACAGCATGATCCAGCCGTACATCGGCGTCGGCATCAACTACACCCACTTCTTCGACACCAAGGCCGAGGGCGCGCTCAAGGGCTCGAACCTGAAGCTGGGCGATTCCTGGGGCGTGGCCGCGCAACTGGGCGCGGACATCAAGATCAATGATCGCTGGTTCATGAACGCCGACATCCGCTACATCGACATCAAGTCGAAGGTGACGCTGGACGGCGAACGCGTCGGCACCGCGCGCATCGACCCGTGGGTGGCCACGGTGGGCGTTGGTTACCGCTTCTGATCGCTGGCCTGACGATGCGCGCGGCCCCGCGCGCATCGCTCAATTCTGCGGCGGCGCAAGCCGGCTGCGCAGCGCCTGCAATGCCGGCGTGTCGTCGTCGGCGCGCCAGATCAGCTGGGTAAGCGCCTGCCCATGGGACCCGGACAACGCACCCACGCGCACCGAATGCTCCGCCCCCAGCACCGCCAGCACGGACCGCGGCACGATCGCCACCCCGGTTCCCGCTGCCACACACGCCACGATGGCGTGATACGACGCAAACTCCATCACCTTGCCGGGCGCAATGCCCTCCTGGTTCAACCACGACTCCAGGATGCGCCGGTATGAGCAGCCCGCCGCAAAGGCGATGACGCTGCGGTTGCCCAGGTCTTTCGGACTGCCGATCGGATCCCACGCCAACGGCGAGATCAGCGTCAATTCCTCCCTGAATGCATCCATCGCCGCCAGTCCCTCTGCGGGGAAGGGTTGCGCCACGAAGGCAGCCTCGATCTCGTAATTACGCACCTTCGCGGCCAATGCGCCCGAGGTGCCGGTGACCAGCTCGATCCGCACCTGCGGCCAGGCCGCGTGATAGGCCGCCAGGATGGGGGGCAGGCGGGCGGCGGCCGTGCTTTCCATGGTGCCGATGCGCAGCACGCCCTGCAGGGCGCCTTCCCGGACGGCCGCCTGCGCCTCATCGGACAGGCGCAGCAGGCGGTCGGCGTAGGACAGCAGCACGCGGCCCTGATCCGACAGCACCAGTCGGCGGTTCTGCCGCCGAAAGAGCGGCGTTCCCAGCGAGGATTCCAGCTGCTTCAGGCGCGTCGACACATTGGACTGCACCCGGTTCAGATGCGCGGCGGCGCGCGCCACGCCACCCTGATCCGCCACGGTCTTGAAGATTTGCAGCGCGTCGAGATCCAAATTTCTCATTTTGGGAACTCACGTTCTTAATAATTCACTATTCAAGATATAAGTACAGCCGTAGAGTAGGCTCCATGTCAACGCCTGCTTACCCTTCCCCCCGCCCCTCGGCCAGCGCTACAAGCCTGGCCTGGCCCGCGGCGCTTGCGCTGGCGGCGGCCATGGGCATCGGCCGCTTCGCCTTCACGCCGGTATGGCCGCTGATGGCGCAGGAGTCCGGCCTGTCGCTGACACAGGGCGGCTGGATGGCGTCGGCCAACTACGCGGGCTATCTGTTGGGCGCACTGGCGGCGATCGTCTGGCCGGTGCGACGGCTGCGCGTCACGCTGGCGGCCAGCCTGGCCGCCGTGGCCGCGCTGACCCTGGCCATGCCAATGCTCAACAGCGTGGCGGGCTGGTCGGTGCTGCGGCTGGCGGCCGGCTATGCCAGCGCCAGTGCCTTCATCTGCATCGTCGCATGGCGGCCGGTGCCCGCCGGCGACCCGCGCGAGGCTGCGGCTTCGGCGGTGACGTATGCCGGCGTGGGCGCGGGCATTGCGCTGACGGGATTGGCCTGTCTGGCCTTGATGGCGTCGCACGCGAGCGCCGGCGTTACCTGGACCGCGCTGGGCTGCCTGGCGCTGGCGTTGTCCGTGGCGGCGTGGCCCGGACTCAGCCGGCAATCGCCTCCCGTGCGACGGGCGGCTGCTGACGCGCCGCAAACCCGCCTGCCGCGCGGCATCGCCGCGCTGTCGCTGCACTACGGTGTCTTCGGGGTCGGCTACATCATTCCCGCCACCTTTCTGCCGGCCATGGCCAAAGAGATCTTTCCCGACCCGGCGATCTTCGGCTGGGCCTGGCCGCTTTTTGGCATGGCGGCGGCGCTGTCGTGCCTGCTGGTCCCGCGGCTGGCGCGCGGCCGAGACGACCGGCAGGTGTGGCGCGGCGCGCAGGCGCTGATGGCGGCCGGCATGCTGACCGTGGCGCTGTGGCACCACATCGCCGCCGTGATCCTGGCAGCGCTGCTGGTCGGCGGCACCTTCATGGTGATCACGCAGGCGGGCATGCTGACCGCGCGCCGCCTGTCCGGCCCGGCGGCGCCGCGGGCGGCGGCCATCATGACGGCGGCGTTTGCGGCGGGGCAGATTCTGGGACCGTTGCTGGCCTCGTGGGCGGCGCGCTGGGGCGCCGGCCTGCCGCAGGTGCTGGCGGCCAGCGCGGCGTTGCTGGCGGCGTCGGCCTGGGGGCTGGGAAAAGTCACGACAGACGGCAATGGCGCTGGGCATAATGCCATCGGCCCTTCGGGCCAACCACACAGCAATTAGAAAGCAGGTAACGAGGAGTCCCCAGCATGAAAGCACTACGCCCCCTGATCGCCGCCCTGGCCGCCACCGCCGCCTTTGGCGGCGCTGCCCAAGCCCAGACCGGCGAATGGCCCGCCAAACCCGTGACCATGATCGTGCCCTACGCGCCGGGCGGCTTTGCCGACACCCGCGTGCGCCTCTTGGCCCGCAAGCTGGGCGAATCGCTGGGCCAGCCCATCGTTGTCGAAAACAAGGCGGGCGCAGGCGGCGTGGTCGGCACCAACCTCATCGCCAAGGCGGCCCCGGACGGCTACACGATCGGCACGGGCAACCTGGCCCCGATGGCGGTCAACCCGTCGCTGATGAAGGAAATGCCCTACAACCCACAAAAGGATCTGGCCCCGATCATCCTGATCGAGAACAGCCCGCTGGTCCTGAGCGTGAACAACGAACTGCCGGTCAAGACGCTGGCCGACCTGATCGCACTGGCCAAGAAGGAACCGGGCAAGCTGACCTTCGGCTCGTCCGGCGTGGGCGGCGCGCACCACTTGTCGGGCGAGATGTTCCGCGAGCAGGCCAACATCGACATCGTCCACGTGCCCTACAAGGGCGGCAGCCTGGCTGCGACCGATCTCATGGGCGGCCACATCGCGATGATGTTCGAAATGGGCTATTCCGCGCTGCCCGCCATTCAGGGCAAGAAGATCCACCCGATCGCCGTCACGTCCGCCAAGCGCCTGGACGTGCTGCCCGATGTGCCCACCATGGCCGAATCCGGCTTGCCGGGCTTCGAGTCCTACAACTGGCAGGGCATCGTGGCGCCCGCCGGTACGCCCGCGCCGATCATCGCCAAGCTCAATGCCGAATTCAACCGCATCCTGAAGGACCCGGATGTGCAGAAGGCCATTGCCGACACCGGCAGCCAGGCCGGCGGCGGCACGCCCGAGGAATTCGCCGCCTTCATCAAAACCGAAAGCGACAAGTGGGCGCACGTCATCAAGGCTGGAAACATCCAGCTCCAATAACCTCCCAGGAGTTTTCCCATGGCTACCCCTTTGATTGAACTGCTCAAGCTGACCCATCCCATCATCCAGGCGCCCATGGCGGGCGGCGCCACCACGGTGGACATGGTGGCGGAGGCATCGAAGGCGGGCGCCCTGGGATCGCTCGGCGGGGCGTACATGACGCCCGAACAGATCGAGGCGGCGGCCGAAGGGGTCCGCGCCCGCACGGATCGCCCGTTCGCCATCAACCTGTTCGCATCCGTGCCGCCAGAGCCCATGCAGGGCGATGCGAGCCGGATGCTGGCCCTAATGGCGCGCTATCACGAGCAACTTGGTCTGCCGGCGCCCGAGGCCCCCGGCCCGCAGGCCGATCCGCTGCCGGGCCAGCTCGAGGCCGTGCTGCGCATCCGGCCCGCCGTCCTCAGCTTCACCTTCGGCCGCCTGCCGGCCGAGGCGCTGGCCCGCTGCCGCCAACTCGGCATCCTGACCGTGGGCACGGCCACGACCGTCCGCGAGGCGCAAGCGCTGGAGCAGGACGGCGTTGACGCCATCGTGGCGCAGGGCGCGGAGGCAGGCGGCCACCGCGGCACGTTCCTCGACACGTTCGAGGCGTCCATGATCGGCACCATGGCGCTGGTCCCGCAGGTGGCGGACGCCGTCTCGGTGCCAGTCATCGCGTCGGGCGGGATCATGGACGGGCGCGGCATCGCGGCCGCCCTCGCGCTGGGCGCCGACTTCGCCCAAATGGGGACGGCCTTCCTCACCACGGAAGAATCCGGCATCAGCGACGCCTACAAGGCGGTCGTGGCGGCCTCCCGCGCCGAACAATCCCGGATCACCCGCGGCTTCTCCGGCCGTCCGGCGCGCGGCATCGCCAATGCCTTCATGCGTGATGTGGACGCCATCGGCGGCGACATCCTGCCGTATCCGCTGCAGAACGCCCTGACCCGGCCCATGCGCACGGCGGGCGGCAAGAGCGGCAACATCAATGTCCTGTCCCTGTGGGCCGGCCAGGGCGCACCGCTGGCACGGCGGGAGTCGACGGCGGAATTGATCCAGCGGCTGGCCCGGGAAACGGTGGCGGCGCAGGCGCGACGTTGAGTGCTGGCGGCGGTCTGTCCGGAATGGGTGTCTGACACCCATGTAGGAGCCGCGTGTGCCGGGCCAGTGCCTCAAGGGTGTCAGACACCCATGGAGCATCGGCAAACGCCATCAGCACCGAAACGGCGACGACCCGATTGTTCCTGAAGCCGAAAACACTGTTCCACGGGCGGCCGCTCCAATTGTGATTACACAGCGTCGGGCTACAATGGCGCCTCGCCGCCGGGAGCGAACGCTTACGCTTGCCCCGGTATCTGAGTAACAGGGCGCTTCCCGACGCAGTCTGTCTTGCCCGCGCCGGCCAGGTCCTCGGTCCCGCGTGTCGACAGGACCGCAGGGCAAGCTCCGCCGCCGAAACTCCCTTTCGTTGCCCATGCCCGCTCAAACCAGCAGCACCCCGGAATTCGCCCTGCGCCTGGAAGGTGTGGCGCTTGGCTACGGTGATTTCACCGTCTTGCGCGATATTTCCATGGACGTCCGGGCGGGCCAGGTGGTGGCAGTCATGGGCGGCTCCGGTTCCGGCAAGACCACGCTCCTGCGTGCGGCCACCGGCCAGATCACCGCCCAGCAGGGCCGCGTGCTGGCATTCGGCCAGGATATCGGCGCCGCCTCCCGCGCTGAAGTGCAATCCCTGCGCAAGCGCATGGGCGTGCTGTTCCAGCAGGGCGCGCTGTTCACCGACCTGAACGTCTTCGAGAACGTGGCGTTTCCGCTGCGCGAACACACCCGTATCAGCGAGGCAGAGGTCACCGACCGCGTGCTCGACAAGCTGGACGCCGTCGGCCTGCGCGCCGCCGCGCACCTGAAGGTCTCCGAAATATCCGGCGGCATGGCGCGGCGCGTGGCACTGGCCCGCGCCGTGGTGCTTGAGCCGGAACTCATCCTGTACGACGAACCCTTCGCGGGGCTGGACCCGATCTCGCTGGGCATCACCGCCCGCCTGATCCGCAGCCTTGCCGACCGGCTGGGCTGCGCCTCGGTGCTGATCACCCACGACGTGCAGGAGTCCTTTGCCATCGCGGACCAGGTCTATCTGGTGGGCCGCGGCCAACTGGCTGCCGCCGGCACGCCGCAGATGCTGGCCGCCTCGCCGGACCCCTACGTCCAGCAATTCCTCAAGGGCCAGCCGGACGGTCCGGTCGCGTTCCAGTATCCCGAAACGCCCGCCTTTCAGAAATGGCTGTCGCAACAGAAAGGGCGCAAAGCATGAGCGCTTCCAATAACGCCGTCGCCGTACTGGGCCACTGGGTGCGCTCCCGCGTCGCCGGCATCGGCTACTTCACCCGCTTCTTCGGCGCCATGCTGGCGCGCAGCGGCATCGCGCTGTCGCGGCCGCGCCTGGTGTCTCAACAGGTCCACTTCATCGGCAATTATTCGCTGCTGATCATTGCCGTCTCCGGCATGTTCGTGGGCTTCGTGCTGGGTCTGCAGGGTTATTACACGCTGAACCGCTACGGCTCCGAAGAGGCATTGGGCTTGCTGGTGGCCCTGTCGCTGGTGCGCGAACTGGGTCCGGTGGTCACCGCGCTGCTCTTTGCAGGGCGCGCCGGCACCTCGCTCACAGCCGAGATCGGGCTGATGAAAGCAGGCGAACAGCTGTCGGCCATGGAAGTCATGGCCGTCGACCCGATCCGCCGCGTGCTCGTGCCGCGCCTGTGGGGCGGCATCATCGCCATGCCCATCCTGGCGGCCGTGTTCTCCATGGTGGGCATCCTGGGCGGCTGGGTCGTGGGCGTGCTGCTCATCGGTGTGGACGCAGGCGCCTTCTGGTCGCAGATGCAGAACGGCGTCGATGTATGGAAAGACGTCGCCAACGGCGCCATCAAGAGCGTCGTCTTCGGCGTCACGGTGACGCTGGTGGCGCTTTATGAAGGCTGGCAGGCCAAGCCCACCCCCGAAGGCGTTGCCCGCGCCACCACGCGCACCGTGGTCGTGGGCTCCCTGGCGGTTCTCGGGCTGGACTTCCTGCTCACCGCCTTGATGTTTGGAAATTGATACGGATCGATCATGTCACGCGAAAAAACCGACTTCTGGGTAGGCCTGTTTGTATTGCTGGGCGCGATCGCGCTCGGGTTCCTGGCGTTGCGCGCCGGCAACTTGAGCACGTTTTCCTTTGCCCCGACCTATACCGTGACCGCCAACTTCGATAACGTAGGCGGCCTCAAGGTGCGCGCGCCGGTCAAGAGCGCCGGCGTGGTGGTGGGCCGGGTCACGGGCATTTCCTTCGACGACAAGACCTTCCAGGCGATTGTGTCGGTCGATCTGGAGACGGCCTACCAGTTCCCCAAGGACTCGTCGGCGGCCATCCTGACCTCCGGCCTTTTGGGCGAGCAATACCTGGGCCTGACCGCCGGCAGCGAGGAAGATAACTTTACCGACGGCGGAAAAATCCGCTATACACAAAGCGCCGTGGTCCTGGAGCAGCTGATCAGCCAGTTCCTGTACGGGTCGGCGGAAAAGCAAGGCACGACCGCCGCGCCGGAATCGGCCCCCAAGGCCCAGGACTAAAGGCGCGGCGCCATCAGGCTGTTACAACGCTGCGTCTCGCCGTCGCGATAACAAAAGAATTGTTGATAGGGATACCCGGAACATGAATAAGAAAGCTATTTCCCGAATTGCCACTGTCGCCGCCGCGGGCGCGCTGATGGCTGGTTGCGCCGCCCCCAAGAATCCGGATCCGCGCGACCCCTGGGAAGGCTTCAACCGCGGCGTCTACCAGTTCAACGACACGGTCGACCGCGCGGTGTTCAAGCCGGTCGCGCAGGCCTACACGTTCGTGACGCCGCAGCCGGTGCGCAGCTGCATCCACAACATCTTCAGCAACGTCGGCGACCTCTGGTCCGGCACCAACAGCTTCCTGCAGGGCCGCGGCCACGACTTCGTCAACACGCTGGGCCGCTTCCTGTTCAACACGACCATGGGCGTGGGCGGCTGCTTCGACGTCGCCTCGGCCAATGGCGCGCGCAAGATCCCCAACGACTTCGGCACCACGCTGGGCGTCTGGGGCTTCAGCCAGGGTCCGTACCTGGTGCTGCCGTTCTTCGGCGCCTCCAGCGTGCGCGACGGCGTCGGCCTGGTCGGCGACCTGTACGGCACCACCTACGGCTACATGGGGGTGGACTCGATCGACAATGTCCGCCTGCGCAACTCGCTGTGGGGCCTGCGCATCGTCGACACGCGCGCCAGCCTGCTCGACACCACCGACACCATCGACCGCGTGGCGCTCGACCCGTACAGCTTCGTGCGCGACGCCTTCCTGCAACGCCGCGCCGCCATGGTGCTGGGCCACCGCGTGGACGAGGAAGGCTCGCTGCCCAACTACGAAGACGACGGCGACGACGACACCCCCGCCGCGCCCGCGCCGGCCCCCGTGCCTGCGCCGCAACCCGCGAACAAGTAAGCTGAGGCCTTGCGCTTTCGGTATTTGAAGGAGATTTGATGCGATTTTCCATTCCCTCTCTGTTGCAGCGGCTGGTTTTCACGGGCCTCGTCGGCCTGGCGGCCGCCACGGCCGCGAACGCCAAGCCGGACCCCAACGGCCCGCCCGAGCAGTTCGTCCTGGCCGCCGCCAACGAGGCCCTCGCGGTCCTGAAGTCCGACGGCGCGCTGCGGGCCGGCAACACCGCCCGCATCAACGAAGTCGTTGACCAGCACATCCTGCCGTACGTCAATTTCCAGAAGACCACGCGCCTGGCCGCCGGCCGCTACTGGCGCCAGGCCTCCGACCAGCAGAAAACCGCGCTGGCCGACGCCTTCCGCGGCACGCTGATCCGCACGTACAGCGGCGCGCTGACCCGCGTCACGTCCAGCACCACCATCACCGGCCTGCCGTTCCGCGGCGATCCCAAGGCCGACGACGTGGTCGTGCGCACCCTGATCAGCCAGTCCAACAGCCAGCCGGTGGGCGTGGATTACCGCCTGGAAAAGACGCCCCAAGGCTGGAAGATCTACGACATGAACGTCGAAGGCATCTGGCTGATCGAGAACTACCGCAACCAGTTCGCCCAGCAGATCAACCAGAACGGTATCGACGGCCTGATCCAGGCGCTGAACCAGCGCAACAAGTAAAGATTCGCTCAGGCTTGCCTCGGCCCGGCGCGACCCCTCGGGGGTCCGCCGGGCCGATTGTTTTGGGGGACGCAACAGTGCGCCGCCCCCATCGCCACCGGGGCCATCCCCGGTTTCCGCCACATCGCGCTTATATAATGGTCAATTCGCTCTTTTCGGGCCATCTCCCCCCGTCATGTCCGCCGTCAGCCTAGAAAACGTCTCCAAGATCTACTCGCCGCGCCAGCGCGGCTGGCAGAAGCTGCTCGGGCGCACGCCCCGGCCCGGCTTCCAGGCGCTGGACAACGTCAGCCTGAATATCGAGCACGGCGAGTTCTTCGGCCTGCTCGGTCCCAACGGCGCGGGCAAGACCACGCTCATTTCCATTCTGGCGGGCCTGGCGCACGCCACCGCGGGCCGCGCCACCGTCTGTGGATACGACGTCGTGGCCGACTACAAGTCGGCACGGCGGGCGCTGGGCGTCGTGCCGCAAGAATTGGTCTATGACCCGTTCTTTACCGTGCGCGAAACGCTGCGCATCCAGTCCGGGTATTTCGGCCTGCGCAAGAACGACGACTGGATCGACGAAATCCTGTTCAACCTGGGCCTGGCCGACAAGGCCAACTCCAACATGCGCGCGCTGTCCGGCGGCATGAAGCGCCGCGTGCTGGTAGCGCAGGCGCTGGTGCACCGGCCGCCGGTCATCGTCCTGGACGAGCCGACCGCCGGCGTCGACGTGGACCTGCGCCGTACGCTGTGGGAGTTCATCTCGCGGCTGAACAAGGCCGGCCACACCATCATGCTGACCACGCACTACCTTGAAGAAGCCGAGGCGCTCTGCAATCGCATCGCGATGCTCAAGGGCGGTCGCATCGTGGCGCTGGACACCACCCAGGCGCTCCTGGCCCGCGTCGGCGGCGTGGACCTGGAAGACGCCTTCGTGCGCATCATGCATCAGGACGACGAGCCCGGCGCGCGCGCCCTGCAACCCGAAGAGATCTCATCATGACCCAGCCCGCCACGTCTGCCGGCCAGCCGCTGGTGCAACCCCGCCTGGACGCGGGTTCCGGCTTTCCGACCCTGCTGCGCAAGGAATTGCTGCGCTTCTGGAAGGTCAGCTTCCAGACCATCGCCGCCCCCGTCATCACGGCGCTGCTGTATCTGCTGGTGTTCGCCCACGTGCTGGAAGGGCGCGTCACCGTGTACGGCACCGTGCCCTACACGTCGTTCCTGATTCCCGGGCTCATGATGATGAGCATGCTGCAGAACGCGTTCGCCAACCCGTCCTCGTCGCTCATACAAAGCCGCATCACCGGCAATCTGGTCTTCATGCTGCTGCCACCGCTGTCGCACCGCGATATCTTCGGCGCGTACGTGCTGGCCGCCATCGCGCGCGGTCTCGCCGTCGGGCTGTGCGTGTGGGCCGTGGCGCTGTTCTTTGTGCCGCTGTCGCCCGCGCATCCGCTGTGGGTGCTGGTGTTTGCGGTGCTGGCGTGCGGCATCATGGGCACGCTGGGGTTGATCGCGGGCCTGTGGTCCGAAAAATTCGACCAGCTCGCGGCCTTTCAAAACTTCCTGATCATGCCGGCGACCTTCCTGTCCGGCGTGTTCTATTCCATCCATACGCTGCCGCCGTTCTGGCAAAGCGTCTCGCACTGGAACCCCATCTTCTACACCATCGACGGATTCCGCCACGGATTCTTCTCGGTGTCGGACGTCTCGCCCTGGCACAGCCTGGCGGTGGTGACGGCGGTGTTCCTTGCGCTCTCCGCTTACGCGCTGCGGCTTCTGTCCAGCGGCTACAAACTCAGGAACTGACGTCCATGCTTCCCACTCCCGCGCAAGTCCGCCAATACATCGCTGACGGCCTGCCCTGTGAACATCTCGACGTGCAGGGCGACGGTTCGCACTTTGACGCCGTCATCGTCAGCACCGCCTTTGAAGGCAAGCGCCTGATCCAGCGTCACCAGCTTGTCTACGCCGCGCTGGGCGACCGCATGAAGGCCGAGATCCACGCACTGTCGATGCGCACCCTCACCCCCGCCGAATACAACAAAGCGGGCGAATGATGGACAAGCTACGCATCACCGGCGGCGCGCAGCTGCACGGCGAGATCTCGATCTCCGGGGCCAAGAATTCGGCCCTGCCGATCCTGTGCGCGGGCCTGCTGACCGCCGACACGCTGGTCCTGTCCAACGTGCCGCGCCTGAACGACACCGGCACCATGCTGCGCCTCCTGGCCCAGATGGGCGTGCGCGCCGAGCGCGCCGACGACGGCGTGGTGACGCTGCAAGCCGGCAACGTCGACAGCCTGGAAGCCCCGTACGACCTGGTCAAGACGATGCGCGCCTCGATCCTGGTGCTGGGTCCGCTGGTCGCACGCTTTGGCGAAGCCCGCGTCAGCCTGCCGGGCGGCTGCACCATCGGCCAGCGGCCGGTCGACCAGCACATCAAGGGTCTGGCCGCGCTGGGCGCTGAAATCAGCATCGAACACGGCTTTGTCGTGGCGCGCGCCAAGCGCCTGAAGGGCGCCTCTATCCGCACCGACATGGTTACGGTCACCGGCACGGAAAACCTGCTGATGGCCGCCGTCCTGGCCGAAGGCCGCACCGTGCTGGAAAACGCCGCGCGCGAACCCGAGGTCGTGGATCTGGCCGAACTGCTCATCAAGATGGGCGCGCGCATCCAGGGCCACGGCACCGACCGCATTGTCATCGACGGCGTCGACCGCCTGCACGGCGCCGAACACCGCGTCATCTCCGACCGCATCGAAGCCGGCACCTTCCTGTGCGCGGTGGGCGCAGCCGGCGGCGACATCCTGCTCAAGAACGCAGATGCCGGCATCCTGGGCGCCACGCTGGACAAGCTGACCGAAGCAGGCCTGACCATCGAGACCGGCCCGGACTGGATCCGCGGCGCCATGGACAAGCGTCCCAAGGCCGTGGGCTTTCGCACGCACGAGTACCCGGGCTTTGCCACCGACATGCAGGCCCAGCTGATGGCGTTGAACGCCGTGGCCGACGGCACGTCGGTCATCGTCGAGACCATCTTCGAAAACCGCTACATGCACGTGCAGGAACTGCGCCGCATGGGCGCCCAGATCGACATCGACGGCCACACCGCCATCGTGCGCGGCGTGCCGCGCCTGTCCGGCGCCACCGTCATGGCGACCGACCTGCGCGCCTCGGCCAGCCTGGTCATCGCCGGCCTGGCTGCCGATGGCGACACGCTGGTCGACCGCATCTACCACCTGGATCGCGGCTACGACCAGATGGAAGTGAAACTGCGCGCCCTGGGCGCGAACATCCAACGAGTTACCGGCAAGGAACAGCGATGAACGGTGCGACCGTCACCCCCCTGACCCTGGCGCTGTCCAAGGGCCGCATCTTCGAAGAAACCATGCCGCTGCTGGCGGAAGCCGGCATCGAAGTCCCGGAAAACCCGGAAAGCTCGCGCAAGCTCATCCTGCCCACCAGCGATCCCGGCCTGCGCCTGATCATCGTGCGCGCCTCGGATGTGCCCACGTACGTGCAGTACGGCGCGGCCGACCTGGGCATTGCAGGCAAGGACGTGCTGATCGAGCACGCCAAGGAACAGCCCGGCGGCCTGTACCAGCCCATCGACCTGAACATCGCCAAGTGCCGTCTGGCCGTGGCCGTGCGCAACGGCTTCGACTACGAGGCCGCCGTCCACCAGGGCGCACGCCTGCGCGTGGCCACCAAGTACGTGCACTCAGCCCGTGAACACTTCGCTAGCAAGGGTGTGTACGTCGACATCATCAAGCTGTATGGTTCGATGGAACTCGCACCGCTGGTCGGTCTGGCCGACTGCATCGTCGATCTGGTGTCCACCGGCGGCACGCTGCGCGCCAACGACCTGGTCGCCGTGGAAGACGTCATGCCGATCTCGTCGCGCCTGATCGTCAACCAGGCCGCCCTGAAAACCCGCGGCGATCGCCTGCAACCGCTGCTGGACGCCTTCGCAAGAGCCGCCTCCCGCAACGTCTGATTCCCGACCGTCCGCCGCGCCCGGCGTGGCGGACGTTACCGTTACTTGCTTTGCTCCATGACGCCATGGCCCTGATCAATCGTCTCGACTCCCGCGATCCCGGTTTCAAAACCGCCCTGTCCACGCTGCTGGCCTTCGAGGCCACCGAGGACGAATCCATCGACCGCGCCGCCGCCAGCATCCTGGCCGACGTGCGCACCCGCGGCGACGCCGCGCTGGTGGAATACACGCAGCGGTTCGACCGCATGCCGGACGCGGCAGCGCATACGCTGGAGATCCCCAAGGCCGATTGGCATGCGGCCCTGGCCGCGCTGCCGGCCGCCCAGCGCAATGCGCTGGAAGCCGCCGCCGACCGCGTGCGCGCCTACCACGAGCGCCAGCGCGCCGAGACCTGGACCTACACCGAAGCCGACGGCACGCTGCTGGGCCAGCAGGTCACCCCGCTGGACCGCGTGGGCCTGTACGTGCCCGGCGGCAAGGCCGCCTACCCGTCGTCCGTGCTGATGAACGCCATCCCGGCCAAGGTCGCCGGCGTGCAGGAACTGGTCATGGTCACGCCCACGCCTGACGGCGTGCGCAATCCCATCGTGCTGGCCGCAGCCGCCATCAGCGGCGTGGACCGCGTGTTCGCCATCGGCGGCGCGCAGGCCGTTGGCGCGCTGGCGTATGGCACCGACACCGTGCCGGCCGTGGACAAGATCGTCGGCCCGGGCAACGCCTATGTGGCGGCCGCCAAGCGCCGCGTGTTCGGCGTCGTCGGCATCGACATGATCGCCGGCCCCAGTGAAATCCTGGTCATCTGCGACGGCAAGACGCCGGCCGACTGGATCGCCATGGATCTGTTCTCGCAGGCCGAGCACGACGAGCTGGCCCAGTCCATCCTGCTCTGCCCCGACGCCGCCTTCATCGAGGAAGTCGAAGCGTCCATCGCCCGCCTCTTGCCCACCATGCCGCGCGCCGACATCCTGCGCGTCAGCCTGGCCAACCGCGGCGCGCTGATCCTGGTCCGCGACCTGGAAGAAGCCTGCCAGATCGCCAACGACATCGCCCCCGAACACCTCGAGATCTCCACCGAGCAGCCCGAGGTCTGGACCGCCCGCATCCGCCACGCCGGCGCCATCTTCATGGGCCGCTTCAGCTCGGAAGCCCTGGGCGACTACTGCGCCGGCCCGAACCACGTGCTGCCCACTTCGCGCACGGCGCGTTTCTCGTCGCCGCTGGGCGTCTACGACTTCCAGAAGCGTTCCAGCCTGATCCAGGTCTCGCACGCCGGCGCGCAGACGCTGGGCCGCATCGCCGCCGAACTGGCGCTGGGCGAGGGTCTGCAGGCGCACGCCGCCAGCGCCCAGTACCGGATCGACAAGTCATGAGCGTCGGACCGGCGGACGTCGCCGGCCGCATTAAAAGCACCGTCCGGGCGGACATTCGCGGGTTGGCGGCATACCCCGTCGCCCATGCCGAAGGCTGCATCAAGCTGGACGCCATGGAATGCCCGTACGAGCTGCCCGACGCCGTGCGCGACGACATCGCGCGCGCCGTCCGCGACACGCCGCTCAACCGCTATCCGTCCGCCGACCTGTCGGCGCTTGAGGCCGCCGTCAAGATGGCCTTTGGCGTGCCGGACGCCGCAGACGTGCTGTTCGGCAACGGCTCGGACGAGCTCATCCACCTGATGGTGCAGGCGTGCTGCAACCCGGGCGACGTGGTGCTGTCGCCGTGGCCGTCGTTCGTGTACTTCGACATGGCGGCCCGCTTCGATCATGCGCGCTTCGTGGGCGTGCCGTTGACGGCGGACCTGGCCTTGGATCTGCCGGCCATGCTGGCCGCCATCCGCGAACACCAGCCCCGGCTCGTGTTTCTGGCCACGCCCAACAACCCCACCGGCGGCCTGTGGTCGCCGGAAGACGTCAACGCCATCATCCAGGCCGCGCCCGGGCTGGTGGTGATCGACGAGGCCTACCAGCCGTTCGCCGACTACACGTTCATGCCGCGCGTGCTGGATGCGCCCACCGTGGTGGTCATGCGCACCGTGTCCAAGATCGGGCTGGCCGGCCTGCGTTTCGGCTACCTGGCCGGGCATCCCGCGTGGATCGCCGAACTGAACAAGGTGCGCCCGCCCTACAACCTGAACGTGCTGACCCAGGCGACGCTGCTGGCCGTGCTGCGCCACAAGGCCGTGCTGGACGACCAGGCCGCACGGCTGCGCGCGGACCGCGAACCGCTGGCCGCGGCGCTGGCGCAACTGCCCGGCGTCAGGGTATTCCCTTCCGCCGCCAACTTCATACTCGCCCGCTTTTCCGGCAAGCTCGACGGCAACGCCGTGCATCTTGCCCTGAAAGCGCGCAAAATATTGATTCGCAACTTCTCCAATGCCCACCCGCTGCTGGCCGACTGCCTGCGCATTTCGGTGGGCGCCCCGGCCGAGAACGCCGCCTTGCTGGCTGCCCTGCAAGAGATCTTGAGTGCTTAACATGCGTACCGCAGAAATCACCCGCAACACCAACGAAACCCGCATCCGCGTGGCCATCAACCTTGACGGCACCGGCAAGCAGACGATCGACACCGGCGTGCCCTTCCTGGACCACATGCTGGACCAGATCGCGCGCCACGGCCTGATCGACCTGGACATCAAGGCCGAGGGCGACCTGCACATCGACGCGCATCACACGGTGGAAGACGTGGGCATCACGCTGGGCATGGCCATCGCCAAGGCCGCCGGCACCAAGGCGGGTCTGCGCCGCTACGGTCATGCGTACGTGCCGCTGGACGAAGCCCTGTCGCGCGTCGTGATCGACTTTTCCGGCCGTCCCGGCCTGGAATACCACATCCCCTTCACGCGTTCGCACATCGGCAGCTTCGACGTGGACCTCACGCGCGAATTCTTCCAGGGCCTGGTCAATCACGCGCTGATCACCATGCACATCGACAACCTGCGCGGCTTCAACTCGCACCACCAGGCGGAAACCGTGTTCAAGGCCTGTGGCCGCGCGCTGCGCATGGCCCTCGAAGTCGACCCCCGCATGGGCGACGTCGTGCCGTCCACCAAGGGCGTGCTGTAACGCTGTAACGTACGCATTCCACCTTCGCACCGCACCAGGCAGACAGAAGTGACCACTATCGCCATCGTCGACTATGGAATGGGCAATTTCCATTCCGTCGCACGCGCCCTGAAATACGCCGCGCCTGACGCCGACATCCGCATCTGCAACCAGCCCCAGGAAATCGCCGCCGCCGACCGCGTGGTCTTCCCGGGCCAGGGCGCCATGGCGGACTGCATGCGCACCCTGAACGAATCCGGCCTGCGCGACGCCGTCGTGCGCGCCGCCCGCGAGAAGCCCCTCTTGGGCGTCTGCGTCGGCGAACAGATGCTGTTCGAATCCAGCGAAGAGGGCGGCACCGCCTGCCTGGGCCTGTTCCCCGGCGTCGTGCGCCGCTTTTCCGGCCCAGGCTTTGCCGACCTGATCCCCGCCGACGACGAGGCCTGCCTGGCCGACACGGGCGCGGCCGGTCTCGTGGACACCCGTCCCGAGCGCCTGAAGGTCCCGCACATGGGCTGGAACAAAGTCCGTCACACCCGCTCTCATCCGATCTGGGACGGCATTCCGGACGACTCGCACTTCTATTTCGTCCACAGTTATTACGCCGATCCGGCCGATCCGGGCCTGACGGTTGGTGAAACCGATTATGGCGTCGCCTTTACCTGCGCGGTGGCGGCAGCTAACATTTTCGCGGTGCAGTTCCACCCCGAAAAAAGCGCCGAGCACGGTTTGCGCCTGTATCGCAATTTTGTAGACTGGCAGCCCTAGGCCTCGAGCCGCGTGCGCCAGCCCGTTCAACCCCACTTTCTTACTCGCTGCCAACCATGCTGCTGATCCCCGCCATCGACCTCAAAGACGGGCGCTGTGTTCGCCTGCGCCAGGGTGACCTGGACGATGCAACGGTGTTCTCCGAAGACCCCGCCGCCATGGCCACCCGCTGGCTGGACCAGGGCGCCCGCCGCCTGCATCTGGTCGACCTGAACGGCGCCGTCGCCGGCAAGCCCAAGAACGAAGCCCCCATCAAGGCGATCCTGGACGCCGTCGGCGACGACATTCCCGTCCAGATCGGCGGAGGCATCCGCGACCTCGACACCATCGAACGCTACCTCGACGCCGGCATCTCGTACGTCATCATCGGCACCGCCGCGGTCAAGAACCCGGGCTTCCTGCAGGACGCCTGCGGCGCCTTCCCCGGCCAGATCATCGTCGGCCTGGACGCCCGCGACGGCAAGATCGCCACCGACGGCTGGAGCAAACTCACCCGCCACGACGTGCTGGATTTAGCCAAGAAGTTCGAAGACTACGGCTGCGAAGCCATCATCTACACCGACATCGGCCGCGACGGCATGCTGTCCGGCGTCAACGTCGAAGCCACGGTCCGCCTGGCCCAGCACGTGCGCATTCCCGTGTACGCCTCGGGCGGCATCGCCGGCATCCAGGACATCGAGGCGCTGTGCGCCGTCGAGGAAGAGGGTGTCGAAGGCGCCATCCTGGGCCGCAGCATCTACGAAGGCACGCTCGACTTCCAGGCCGCGCAGGCGCGCGCCGACGAATTGGCAAAATGACCACATCCAGCAGCACCCCCAGGGCCGGCGCGTCCGCACAGAACGCGCTGACCCGCCGCATCATTCCCTGCCTTGACGTCACGGCCGGCCGCGTCGTCAAGGGCGTGAACTTCGTCAACCTGCTCGACGCGGGCGACCCCGTCGAGATCGCCCGCCGCTACAACGAGCAGGGCGCCGACGAACTCACCTTTCTGGACATCACCGCCACCAGCGACGGCCGCGACCTGATCCTGCCCATCATCGAGCAGGTGGCGTCGCAGGTCTTCATTCCGCTGACCGTGGGCGGCGGCGTGCGCCAGGTGTCCGACATCCAGCGCCTGCTCAACGCCGGCGCCGACAAGATCAGCATCAACAGCGCCGCCGTGGCCAACCCTGAACTGGTTCGCGCCGCGTCGGACTACCACGGCTCGCAATGCGTGGTCGTGGCCATCGACGCGCGCCGCGTGTCCGCGCCCGGCGAACCGGCACGCTGGGAAGTCTTCACGCACGGCGGCCGCAAGGCCACCGGCCTGGACGCCGTGGCGTGGGCGCGCCGCATGGCCGCCTATGGCGCCGGCGAAATCCTGCTGACCAGCATGGACCGTGACGGCACCAAGTCCGGCTTTGACCTCGAACTGACCCGCACCGTCTCGGACGCCGTGCCGGTGCCCGTCATCGCCTCCGGCGGCGTGGGCAACCTGCAGCATCTGGCCGACGGCGTCACCACCGGCCGCGCCAGCGCGGTGCTGGCCGCCAGCATTTTCCATTTTGGCCAGCATACCGTCGGCGAGTGCAAGCACTTCATGGCCGAACAGGGCATCGCCGTACGATTGGACTGATTATGAGCAACGAACCCGCCTGGCTGGCCGACGTCGTCTTCGACGAAAACGGCCTGATTCCCGCCATCGCCCAAGACGCCGAAAACGGCCAGATCATGATGGTGGCCTGGATGAACCGCGAATCCCTGGCCGAAACGGCCGCCACCGGCCGCGCCGTCTACTGGTCGCGTTCGCGCCAGCGCCTGTGGCGCAAGGGCGAAGAATCCGGCCACGTCCAGGAAGTGCACGAACTGCGCCTGGATTGCGACGGCGACGTGGTGCTGCTGAAGGTGCACCAGGAAGGCGGCATCGCTTGCCATACCGGCCGCGCCAGCTGTTTCTTCCGTCGCCTGGAAGGCCAGACCGATCACGCGTCCTGGGTCACGGTGGATCCGGTGCTCAAAGATCCGGAACTCATCTACAAATGACCGATCAGACCCTGACCGCGGCCGACATCCTGGCCCGCATCGCAGACACCCTGGAAACCCGCCGTCCGCAGAATGGCGGCGATCCTGCCGCCTCTTACACGGCCAAGCTGCTGGCCAAGGGGCCGGATGCCTTCCTGAAGAAAATCGGGGAAGAAGCCACGGAACTGGTCATGGCCGCCAAGGACGGCGTGCCCGACCGCATCGTCAGCGAAACCGCCGATCTGTGGTTCCATTGCCTGGTGGCGCTGACGCATTTCAATCTGCGGCCCGAAGACGTGCTGGCTGAGCTGGCCCGCCGCGAAGGCCTGTCGGGCCTGGTGGAAAAGGCAAGCCGCCCCAAGGACTGACCACGGAAACCACCCCATGAGCGACAACTGTCTTTTCTGCAAGATCGCCGTCGGCGAGATCCCGTCCAAGAAGGTCTACGAGGACCAGGACTTTGTTGCATTCCACGATATCAATCCGGCCGCACCGGTGCATTTACTGCTGATCCCTCGACGTCATGTCACATCCATGCAGGATATTACGGGCGAGGACGCAGATTGGTTGGGTAGAATGATGTCGTTGGCGCCGCGGCTTGCCGCCGAGAACGGTTGCCGTCCGGGCCCTGATGGCGGATTTCGCATCATGATCAATTCTGGCGTCGAAGGCGGCCAGGAAGTCCCGCATCTGCATTTCCACATCATCGGCGGCTCGCGTCCCTGGAAAGGGCGCGTGGCTCCCACTGCGTAATTCGGAGAATCATCATGGGTAGTTTCAGCATTTGGCATTGGTTGGTCGTCCTGGTCATCGTTGCGCTGATTTTCGGCACCAAGAAGCTGCGCAACATCGGCGGCGATCTGGGCGGCGCGGTCAAGGGCTTCAAGGACGGCATGAAAGAAGCCAACAGCGACAAGCCCGCTGAACCGGTCACGCAGCAACGCGTCGCCGGCGACACCATCGACGTGCAGGCCAAGGAAAAGTCCAACTCCTGAGCGCCAGCCAGTCTCCCTCCGGGCCAGCCCTGAACGGGCCGGCCCTTATTGCTTCAATTCCCGAGCGGCCGTCGAATGTTTGATGTCAGCCTCACTGAACTGATGGTGATCGGCGTCGTCGCCCTGATCGTCATCGGCCCCGAACGCCTGCCCAAGGTTGCCCGCACCGTCGGCCACCTGCTCGGGCGCGCGCAGCGTTACGTCAATGATGTCAAGTCCGATATCCAGCGCGAAATCGAACTCGACGAACTCCGCAAGTTCAAGACCGAAATGGAAGACGCGGCCCAGGGCGTGCAGCAATCGCTGAACGAAACCGGGGCCTCGCTGCAGGAACCCGTGCAGCAGTTCCGCGCCGAACTCGACGAAGTCGCCCGCGAAGCCAGCGGCAAGGCGACGCCGGCGGTTGCGCAGGCGCCGGTGACGGCCCAGGTCGCTGATGCTGCACAAGCGCCTGCCGCAGGTTCGCCTGCCGCAGGTTCGCCCGCTGCCGACGCGTCCGTCGCTGGCGCATCCGCTGAGCCTGCGCGCACGATCGCACCGCCCAGCCAGAACCACAATCTGGACCTGGACCTGCCTGCCGCCGAGCCCGCACCGCGTCCGGCCGCCGCCCCTCAACCACCCGCCCCGGCGCCCAGCGCGCCTGCGGCCGACGTCGCCGCGCCCGCCGCCAAGCCCGTCTCGCCCTCCGGAACTCCGTCGTGACCCAGGACGCAACCCAAGAAGAAGGCCAGCAAGAGACCTTCATCTCCCACCTGGTCGAGCTGCGCACGCGCCTCTTGCGCGCCGTCGGCGCCGTGGTGGCCGTGTTTATCGTGCTCTTCATCTATCCCGGCGCGTCGGCCATCTATGACGTGCTGGCCGCCCCGATGCTGGCCTCGCTGCCCGAAGGCACCCGCATGATCGCCACCGGCGTCATCACGCCATTCATGGTGCCGGTCAAGGTCACGATGATGGCCGCATTCATCCTGGCGCTGCCCGTGGTGCTGTACCAGGCCTGGGCCTTCGTGGCTCCGGGGCTGTACCGGCACGAAAAGCGCCTCGCGCTGCCGCTCATCGTGTCCAGCACCTTTCTCTTCATCGCGGGCATGGCGTTCTGCTATTTCGTGGTGTTCCGCACGGTGTTCCACTTCATCGCCACGTTCGCGCCGCAGTCCATCACCCCGGCGCCGGACATCGAGGCCTATCTCAGCTTCGTCATGACGATGTTCCTGGCGTTCGGCATCACGTTCGAAGTGCCCGTGGCCGTGGTGCTGCTGGTGAAGATGGGCGTGGTCGAATTGTCCAAGCTGAAGGCGGCGCGCGGCTACGTCGTGGTGGGCGCGTTCATCATCGCCGCCGTCGTCACCCCGCCCGACGTGGTCAGCCAGTTCATGCTGGCAGTGCCGCTGTGCCTGCTCTATGAAGTCGGGCTGATCTGCGCCCGGATGGTCACACCGAAAGAAGGTGCGTCGACAGATGACGCCGCCGACTCCCTGACCGAACGCCACTGAAATCTCCGCAGACGGCAGGGTAGAAGGAAACCAGAACGGTCCGCACAAAAGCGGACCGTTTTACCTTGTCGGCCCATGACTGCAGTCCTACATTGCAGTCATGTCGCTCTCACAAAGACTGCGCACCCTCATGCGGTGGCGCGGCATCCATAGCCAGAACCAGCTTTCGCGCCTGTCGGGCGTGCCGCAGTCCTGCATCCACCGCATCCTCACCCGCGAAGACCGCTATTCGCCAGCGCGCAACACGGTGGTGCGGCTGGCGCAGGCCCTGGGCACCAGCGCGTCGTGGCTGACGGATGGCGTAGTGCCCGCCACTTCCCCGGGGTCGGGGCCGCAGGACGCCGCCGCCAACGGCATCGACGGCTATTGCGCCGAAATCTGCGCGCGGCTGGCGCCGCAACCCGACAGCACCAAGCGCCTGATCCTGGCCCTGGTGCGTGAACTCTCCGACAAACCAGACACCGGCGCCACCCCCGCCACCCGTTCAGCGGCGCGAAAATGCGCCTAGCGCGGCTTGCCCGGCCGCGTCCCCACCACCACGGCCAGTTCCGCAGGTTTGCCGCTGCGCAAGATGCCCAGCGTGGCCCGCTGGCCCGGCGGCACCTGCGCAATCTCCGACAGCAGGCCGTTTGTGTCCGCCACCCGCTTGCCATTGACCGACTGGACAATATCGCCCACGCGCAGGCCGCCCCGCGCTGCCGGGCCGTCGCGCATCACCCCGGCAATGATCACGCCCGCCGCATCGCGCGGCAGCTCGAAGGCCCGCGCCAGTTCCGGCGTCATGTCCTGCGGCTCCACGCCCAGCCAGCCGCGCTTGACCGCCCCGGTCTTGACGATGTCGTCCATGACCTTGCGCGCAATCTCGATCGGGGTCGCAAAGCCGATGCCCATCGACCCGCCCGACTCCGAATAGATTGCGGTGTTGATGCCCACCAGGTTGCCGTAGGCATCGACCAGCGCGCCGCCCGAATTGCCCGGATTGATCGCCGCGTCGGTCTGGATGAAGTTCTCGTACGTGTTCAGCCCCAGGCCGTTGCGGCCCAGCGCCGACACGATGCCCTGCGTGGTGGTCTGGCCCACGCCGAACGGATTGCCGATCGCCAGCACCACGTCGCCTACGCGCAAGCCTTTGTCGGACGCCAGCGTTGCGGCAGGCAAGTCGCGCAACTTGGACAGCTTGAGCACCGCCAGGTCCGTGTCCGGGTCCGCGCCCACCACTTTGGCGGTATCGCGCCGTCCGTCGCGCAGCGCCACCTCGATGGCATCGGCGGCCTGCACCACGTGGTAATTGGTCAGCACGTAGCCGTCCGCATTCACGATCACGCCCGAACCCAGACTGGTCGACGCCTCGCGCCGGCTCACGCCGGGCACCTGCCCGAAAAGCTGGCGCAGCACCGGATCATCGGGCAGCGGAATCAAGGGCACGTTCACGTGCTTGGTGGTGAACACATTCACCACCGACGGCGCCGCCTTCGCCACGCCGTCCGCGTACGACACAGCACCCACATCACCCGTGGGCGCGCCGCCCGCCGCGGCAGTGGCTGACGGGACCGTGCCGGGCCCGTTCACCCGCAGCAAGTCGGGCCGCAACGTCGTCACCACGAATAGAATAGCCAGGCAGACCGTGACGGCCTGAGCAAAGATCAGCCAATATCGGCGCATGTTTCTGATAGGACTAG
This sequence comes from Achromobacter animicus, assembly GCF_040775605.1. NCBI lineage: Bacteria > Pseudomonadati > Pseudomonadota > Betaproteobacteria > Burkholderiales > Alcaligenaceae > Achromobacter > Achromobacter animicus. Next base: position 198,121 of record NZ_JAYGJK010000001.1, on the reverse strand, counting down.
CAATGAATAAAGTGGACTCCCGCGTCCTGGCCAACTGGCTGGACGACACCCTGCAGGCAGCCCGTTTCAAGGACTACTGTCCCAACGGGATGCAGGTGGAAGGCCGATCCGAGGTCGGACACATTATCACCGGTGTCACGGCCAGCGAAGCATTGCTGCGCGAGGCGGTCGACCGCGGCGCCGATGCGGTGCTGGTGCACCACGGCTGGATGTGGCGCAACGAAGACCGCCGCGTCATCGGCACCCGCCGCACGCGCATGGCGTTGACCCTCAAGAACGACTTGAACCTGTTTGCCTACCATCTGCCGCTGGATGCACACCCCACGCTGGGCAACAATGCGCAACTGGCGCGCGTGCTGGGTCTGACGCCGGCGCTACGCGACGACGGCGCCCCGCGGACCTGCGGGCAGGACGGGCTGATCTGGCTGGGCGAGGCCAGCGGCCTGCAGACGCTGGGCCAACTGGGCGACCAGGTGGCCCAACGCCTTGGCCGCCAGCCGCTCGTCGTGGGCGACCCGGACCAGCCGTTGGGGACAGTCGCGTGGTGCACCGGTGGCGCGCAAGGCATGATGGGCGACGCGGTTGACGCGGGCGCCAGCGTCTACATCACGGGCGAGGTCTCGGAGTCCACGGTACATCTGGCGCGGGAAACCGGCGTGGGCTTCATCGCCGCCGGGCACCATGCCACCGAACGCTATGGCGTTCAGGCACTGGGGCAGGCCGTGGCCGAGCGCTTCGGCATCAAGGTCGAATTCGTCGACATCGACAACCCGGCCTGAATCCTTGACGCCGGAGCGCCGGACCTCCGGCCATCGACCCGGCAGAAAACAAAAGCGCCCCGACGGGGCGCCTTGCTGTTTACGGCCGCTTCAGCAGGTCGCGAATCTCGCGCAGCAGGGCCACGTCTTCCGGCGTCTTGGCGGGCGCCGGCGCTTCCTCCTGCTTGTTGCGGGCCTTGTAGATGGCCTTGACCATCCAGAAGATCACGAACGCCAGCAAGACGAAGTTGATGATGATGGTGACGAAGTTGCCCCACGCGAACACGTTGGCGCCGGCCTTGGTGAGATCCGCGTAGGTCATCGGCCCGGCATAGCCTTCAGGCATCGACAAGACCAGGAACTTGTTCGAGAAATCGACCGATCCGCCAAGGATGAAATTGACGAGCGGCATGATGATGTCTCGGACCAGCGAGTCGACAATCCTGCCAAACGCCGCACCGATGATCACACCAACGGCCAAGTCGACCGCGTTGCCCTTGACCGCGAAATCTCGAAACTCTTTGACGAAACCAGTCGATTTGCTCATAAATCCGCTCCATTCGTGATACGCCTGGGGTAGGCTGGCCTATAATACGCGGTTGCTATGTTGTTACATATTCCCGCGAACCCGATGCCGCAGAAGTGATGCTACTCGTTGAGCGGGCGCATCAACAAGGATAGGAAGATGAGTCAGGATACGCTGGTGCATGACGATGACGGTGCGGTTGATCCCAACCTGCCACCTGATCCTTCGCGACGTTTCTGGGTTACCACCGCCTGTGCTGTGGGCGGCGTAGCAGGTGTCGCAACGGCAGTGCCGCTTGTGAGCACGTTTTCCCCCTCCGAAAAAGCCCGCGCGGCCGGAGCGCCCGTTGAAGTGGATATCGGCGACATTCCCGTCGGCGCCATGAAAACGGTCGAATGGCGCGGCAAACCGGTCTGGATCATCCACCGCTCGCCCGAGCAGCTGGCCGGACTGAAAGCGCTGGATCCCCAGCTCGCCGACCCGCAATCCAAGCGGCCCGGCTTCACGCCTCCGTATGCCGAAAACGAAGCCCGCTCGCGCAAGCCCGAGATCTTCGTCTGCGTCGGCATCTGCACCCACCTGGGCTGCTCGCCCACCGCGCATTTCGAAACGGGTGGCGGCGGCGGTCTGGGCGCGGATTGGCAAGGCGGATTCCTCTGTCCGTGCCACGGCTCCACGTTCGACCTGGCTGGCCGGGTCTTCAAGAACAAGCCTGCTCCCGATAATCTCGAAGTTCCGCCGTACCAGTACCTCACCGACACCCGCATCATCGTGGGCGTCGATGAAGACAACAAGGCCTGACGCTCGCGTCGCGCTTTTTTCCCGATCTACGTAAGTAAGAACAATACGCCACGTATAGAAGGAGCCGTTACATGGCTGGCGAGAAAACCGTCGAGACGACAGGCCTGTTGGGCTGGCTGGACCGGCGCTTTCCGGTGACCTCCACCTGGAAAGCCCATCTGTCCGAGTACTACGCACCCAAGAATTTCAACTTCTGGTATTTCTTTGGCTCGCTGGCGCTACTGGTGCTGGTGCTGCAGATCGTGACCGGCATTTTCCTGGTCATGCATTACAAGCCGGACGCCGAGCGCGCGTTCCAATCCGTCGAATACATCATGCGCGAGGTCCCGTGGGGCTGGCTGGTGCGCTACATGCACTCGACCGGCGCGTCGATGTTCTTCGTCGTCGTCTACCTGCACATGCTGCGCGGCCTGCTTTACGGTTCCTACCGCAAGCCCCGCGAACTGGTGTGGATCTTCGGCGTCGCGATCTTCCTCTGTCTGATGGCCGAAGCCTTCTTCGGCTACCTGCTGCCCTGGGGCCAGATGTCGTACTGGGGCGCCCAGGTGATCGTGAACCTGTTCGCAGCCATTCCGTTCATCGGTCCTGAACTGTCCATCTGGATCCGCGGCGACTACGTCGTGTCCGATGCCACGCTGAACCGCTTCTTCGCCTTCCACGTCATCGCCATTCCGCTGGTGCTGATCGGTCTGGTCGCGGCTCACCTGGTGGCGCTGCACGAAGTCGGCTCGAACAACCCGGACGGCATCGAAATCAAGCAGGGCCCGAAAGACAAGTACGGCCGCCCGAAAGACGGCATCCCGTTCCATCCGTTCTACTCGGTGCATGACCTGGTGGGCGTGGCGGGCTTCCTGCTGGTGTTCGCGGCCATCGTGTTCTTCGCCCCGGAAATGGGCGGGTACTTCCTCGAGTTCAACAACTTCATTCCTGCTGACTCGCTGAAGACGCCTCCGCACATCGCCCCGGTCTGGTACTTCACGCCGTTCTACTCGATGCTGCGCGCCACCACGGATGAATTCACGTGGGTGCTGGCGGGCGCGTCGGTGCTGGGCGCCATCGTGCTGTTCGCCAAGAGCAACCTGAAGGGCTTCATGCGCATCGCCGTCCCCGGCATCCTGATCGTCGTCGCCGTGCTGCTGCGCGTCATCGACGCCAAGTTTTGGGGCGTGGTGGCCATGGGCGGCACGGTCGTCATCCTGTTCTTCCTGCCCTGGCTCGATCATTCGCCGGTCAAGTCGATCCGCTACCGCCCCACGTGGCACAAGTGGATCTACGGCATCTTCATGGTCAACTTCCTGGTGCTCGGCTACATCGGTACGCAGCCGCCCAGTCCGCCGTTGAACCTGACGTCGCAGATCGGCACGCTGCTGTACCTGGCCTTCTTCTTCCTGATGCCGGTATGGAGCCGCCTGGGCACGTTCAAGCAAGTGCCCGACCGCGTCACGTTCCACGCCCACTGAGCCAACGAGAATAACGGACTAACCATGATCAAGAAGCTGATTGGTGCCGTGGCCTTGATGCTCACGTGTACCGCAACCTTTGCCGCCGGAGGCGGATTCCCGCTGGATAAGGCGCCTTACCGCGTCAACGACATGGCGTCGCTGCAAAACGGCGCCAAGCTGTTCGTCAACTACTGCCTGAACTGTCATAGCGCGTCTTCGATGCGCTACAACAAGCTCCGGGATATCGGTCTGACCGACGAACAGATCAAGGAAAGCCTGCTGTTCTCCGGCGAAAAGATCGGCGACATGATGCACGTCGCCATGACGCCGAAGGACGCCAAGGCCTGGTTTGGCACGACGCCCCCGGACTTGTCCGTGATCGCCCGCGCCAAATCCGTGAACGCCGGCCCCTCGGGATCCGACTACCTGTACACCTACCTGCGCACGTTCTACCGCGACACGTCGCGCGCCACGGGCTGGAACAACCTGGTCTTCCCGTCGGTCGGCATGCCGCACGCGCTCTGGCAGGAACAGGGTCCGCGCGAGCTCACCACCGTCGCCGTTCACGAAGTCGAAGGCAAGGAAGGCGCCCCCAAAACCTGGGAACGCGTCACAACGGTGTACGATGCACAGGGTTTTGCCACGGTGAAGGCCGAGCCGTTAGCCAATCACCATGGCCATGCCACCTTCGATGCCAAATTCAAGGCCGCCAACCCGGCCCAAACCGCAACATACGACAACGACGTCGCTGATCTGACCGCATTCATGTCCTGGATGGCCGAGCCCGTCCAGACACTGCGCGTCCGCATCGGCGTCGGCGTCATGTTGTTCCTGCTCCTGTTCTTCTTTGTTACGTGGCGCCTGAATGCCTCGTACTGGAAACACGTGCGCTAACCGTAACGCCCCGCCAGGTTCCCCAGCCACCCCGTCTATCGGGGACGGAAGAGGCGGATAGGGCTGTAAGCCTATCCTGCCTGGCAATTGGGGCCAGCGCCTGCTAGATTTAGGCGCTGGCCTTTCGTTTTTCAATAAAGGACTTACCGCCATGATGGTGCTCTATTCCGGAACCACGTGTCCGTTTTCGCAACGCTGCCGCTTCGTGTTGTTCGAAAAGGGTATGGATTTCGAGATCCGCGACATCGACCTGTACAACAAGCCCGAAGACATCTCGGTGATGAACCCGTACGGTCAAGTGCCCATTCTGGTCGAACGTGACCTGGTGCTGTACGAGTCGAACATCATCAACGAGTACATCGACGAGCGCTTCCCGCACCCGCAGCTCATGCCCGCCGACCCGGTCATGCGCGCCCGCACGCGTCTGTTCCTGTACAACTTCGAGAAGGAACTGTTCGTTCACGTCTCGACGCTGGAAGACCGCAGCGCCAAGCCCGACGAAAAGAAGCTCGCCAACGCTCGCCAGAACATCCGCGACCGCCTGGCCCAGCTGGCCCCGATGCTGCTCAAGAACAAGTACATGCTGGGCGAGGAATTCTCCATGCTCGACGTGGCCGTCGCTCCGCTGCTCTGGCGCCTGGACCACTACGGCATCGAACTGCCCAAGAATGCGGCTCCGCTGCAAAAGTACGCCGAACGCATCTTCTCGCGCCCGGCCTACATCGAAGCGCTGACGCCTTCGGAAAAAGTGATGCGTCGTTAAGGCTGGCTGTGTAATGGGTGAAACTTCGACCAAACCGTATCTGATCCGCGCGCTGCACGAATGGTGCACCGATAACGGCTACACGCCGTACATCACCGTGCAGGTCGACGAGCACACCATGGTGCCCGTCGCCCACGTGCGCGACGGCCAGATCACGCTGAACGTGGGCACGCTGGCCACCAACCGCCTGGTGCTGGGCAACGAACTCATCGAATTCCAGGCCCGCTTCAGCGGCGTGACCGAAAACGTCTACGTCCCCGTGGGCGCCGTCAGCGCCATCTATGCGCGCGAAACCGGCGCCGGCATGGGCTTCGAGGTACAGCCCTACGAGCCGCCCGAGGCAGGCGCCCAAGGCGCCACGCCGAACCCCGCCGCCCCCGAGGGCTCGGACGCCAATCCCGCCTCCGGCGACGATGACGGCGACGACGACGAACCCAAGCGCCCGCGCCTGACCATCGTCAAATAACGACCCCACAAGAGGGGCTGCATTTTTTTCATTACAATGCAGTCCCTGCGCGTGCCCCGGCACGCTTCGCCGGTGTAGCTCAGTTGGTAGAGCAGCTCACTTGTAATGAGAAGGTCGAGGGTTCGATTCCTTTCACCGGCACCAAAAATCTCCACCAGATTCATCTGGCGCAGTACACGAAACCCGCATCCAAACTGGCGATGCGGGTTTTTTCTTGCCTGTGAGAATCGACCGTCAGATTGCGCCGGGAGACGGCACATTTGACCGCGTGCGGCGGACACTGCGGCCTGTGACTTTCATGCCACGGCAACCGCGCAATCGTTGAACCCCGATTGACGCGGCCCCGGGACATCTGCGCCGGACTCCATGATCGTGGTCGGATCGGCCGCACAAATAATAGAAATCCTATTTACCGACCTTGAGCATGGCGTCTACAAGTGGGTCGCGGAAACACCCGTCCTGGGGTAATTCAATCCACCTGTAGTCAGAACCAACAACGCGTCGGCATGAAAGTTTTCCCTCTTGTTTTTCTAGCACTCGCCTTGCTCGCGGTCCAGCTGACTAGCTGTGACGGTCGGCAGGCCAAGCAGGACACCGTGGGCACGTCCATGACCGGAATCGATCACTTGCCGGATCACGTGAGCGTGCAGAACTTCTGGGTCAATGGCGCCAGCGGACATCAAGCAGGCACTGGTGGCAGCGTCGTCTGCTGCGCGACGCTGCCGCGGAAATGGCATCCCGATCTAACGGTGGTGGTGAACTGGAATGTCACTAACTGGCGAGATTGTGGCGGACAAAGCTACGAGCGACGCGTGGCAGTGGACCCCTACGAGAAGGTGGGGCATATGTTTGTTCACTTCTTAGCAGATGGAAGCGTTCGTGTCGTTTCAGCAAACGTAGGTCCTGGTTACCCTGGCAACGGCTACCTCGGACCGGATGACTTGATCCCTAACAAGGACCCCTGGGATGTCTACGGCAGCTATCGCGAACGCTGTTCGTGGGCAGGCGGCCCGGTCATGATGGAAAGAGCGCAGTGAATAAACTCCTTCGAGCCCATCCCGTCGGCCCTACGCCGAGTATCCACCCGTCGTTTCCACAATGCCTTCCCGCCACGGAGAACTGCGAGGTGGATCTACAGATCGGCGTATTCTTTGATGGGACGGGCAACAACCAATATTGGGACGATGCGAACGAATGCGCGCCAGGCCTTGGCCCGGGGATTACCCAACTCATGGCGCGGAAAGACACAAATGTGGCTCGGCTGTTCAGGGCATACCCCGAAAAGTTCACGGAGGGTAAGCGCAGGCTATATGTTCCAGGCGTGGGTACACCCTTTCCAGAAATCGGCGAGAACGACCACGCCGCTTTCGGACCGTCGAGCGGCCAGGGCGGTGACGGACGCATCAACTTTGGCTTGCTGAGCGTGCTGGATTTTATTCATCGTGCGATCAGCGGCAATAGATTTCGCTACGCAGACGCAGTCATCATGGCGCTCTGCCGCAACGGCAAGCGCATTTATTTCGAGCGCACAGACACCTATTCCCCTCTGGAGGGAGGCGTTCAGGATGTGCAGGCGCTGGATGCGGTGGGCATGCGTACCGAGGGGGGCTTGCTGTGCTGTGGAGACGGTGCTCGCCCGCACGCAGAGGCGTTTTACCGGCGTGAGGTCCAGGCGTTGGCAGACAGGATCGCCAGGACAGTCAAGCCCAAACTGATCAGTATTTCGCTGGACGTCTTCGGTTTTTCCCGAGGTGCTGCCCAGGCCCGCGTGTTCTGCAATTGGTTGCGCGCGCTGATGGACGGGGATCGCTTGTGCGGCGTACAGACGGAGATTCGGTTTGTCGGCCTGTTCGACACGGTGGCCTCAATCGGCATTCCGGCCAGCGCCGGTGGCGATGGGCATTTCGCTTGGGCCACGCCCGACGCACTAGCAGTGCCGGCCAACGTGCAATGCGTGCATTATGTGGCCATGCACGAGAATCGCACCTCGTTTCCGCTGGACAGCATACGCAGCCCCGATGGCAGCCTTGCACGCAGGCACAAGGAATACGCGGTGCCTGGTGTGCATTCCGATGTGGGAGGCGGCTATCTGCCCGGAAGTCAGGGGCGCGGTCCCAGCGGACGATACGACGACATGCTGTCGCAGATTCCTTTGGAACTCATGTACGACGCCGCACGCATGGCGCAAGTTCCGCTGAACAAGAAGTTGGCGGAAGACATCGGCTATGACCCCTTCGCCATTCACCCGGATGTACGCAACGCCTACGACGCCTTCATGCAAGCGGTTCCAGCGGAAGCGACTGCCAGCCATTGGCTGATTTCCTACCTCGCGTGGCGTTATCAGGTGCGAAACGTCTTTTCAACCAAACTAACCTGGGTGGCCCGCGCGAAGAAAGCCTTCCCCCACGACTTTCAGGACTTGGAAGGCGCCAACCAGACGCTACTGAAGGACATCTCCGCCCTGGACGGGATGACCGAAGAGGAGAGTGAGTACCTCAAACGTGCGGCCATGGTGAGTCCGTTGGCGTATGGCGGCGATGCCGTGACGAAAACTTCGCGCCGATTGGTGCTGGCCGACGAAGCCGGGGACGTGCTGGAGCACATCAAGGCACATCCGACGTTGGCGACTCCCGAGAATCCGGAGCACTTGACGCCGCAAGCCTATTTGTTTGCCAACTACTTGCATGATTCCTACGCGGGCTTCCGTCCGCTCGATCAACCGCTTAGCCGCCTTGGCTGTGCAGATCCCGTGCCCGGCAGGTGGGAACTCCAAGGCTATCTGCGCTACCGTCGCATCTATCGGGGCACAGGCAAGCCCGTGACCCAGGCGCCACCCACCGAGCAACAGCGCCAGGAAGCGGAGCAGCGCGAGTACGAAGCGACGAGGCGCGCGCTGCAGAACAGCATCGATATGAAGAAGCTGTTCAGTCTGCCACGGTGATCAATGCCGGGCACCGGGCAGATCGGCATCCTTTTACTAAGCGCCCGCATAGGTAATGAGAAGGCGGCGCGCGCACGCCGCGCCTCCGCCCCCGGCCCTCGTCACCCCAGCGCCGGCAACAAGTTAAACAGCAGCACCATCACCAACCCCACCACCGACACGATCGACTGCACGACCGAGATCGTCTTCGTGGCTTCGCCCATCGTCATGCCGAACGATTCCTTCACCATCCAGAATCCGGCGTGGTTCGCGTAGTTGAAGAACAGCGAGCCGCAACCGATCGACAGGGCAAGCAGCGGCAAATTCAGGTTGGGGTCGGCGCCAGCAAGTGGCGCCAGCAAACCCGCGGCGCCCACGATGCCGACGGTGGCCGAGCCAGTCGACACCGACAGCAGCATGGCGATCAGCCAGCCCAGGATCAGCGGCGGGAACGCGAACTGGTGGGTCAGGTGCACGATGGCGTCGCCGACCTTGGCGTTCGTCAGGACCTGTTGAAAGGCGCCCCCGCCGGCGATGATCAGCATGATGCCGGCAATGGGCTTCAAGCTTTGGCCCAGCGCGCCGCGCAGCTTTTCCGGGTCGCCGCCGCGCATGAAGACCAGTGTCACGGCCGCGAACAGCACGCCCAGCAGCATGGCGACGACAGGGTTGCCCAGGAAGGCGGCCACGTGCGTCACGCTGGAGTCCTTGGGCAGCAGCATTTCGGCCACGGCATGGACCAGCATCAGCAAGGCCGGCAGCAGTGCCGCCAGCACGCCCAGGCCGACGCTGGGCGCATTCTGGCCCGCGGGACTGTCGGTGGAGGCAGTGAACTGTTCAAGCAGCGCCTCGTCCGGCCGCGTCGTCATACGCGGGGCGATGAACGCGCCATACAGCGGTCCGCCGAAGATCATGGCCGGCAGGGCTGCGATGAAGCCGTAGATCATGGTCGGGCCGACCGTGGTCTTGAGGGTGGCAATGGCGGTGAGCGGACCGGGATGCGGGGGCACCATGCCGTGCATGGCGGCCAGCGCCGAAATCACCGGCACGCCTACGTAGACATAGGCCGAACCCTTGAAGCGCGCCTGGCTTTCCAGCTTGCGCGCCACGCTGAAGATCAGCGGCAGCATCACCACCAGACCCACTTCAAAGAACATGGGGATGCCGATGACGAACGCCACCAGCGTCATGGCCCAGGGAATCAGGCGCGGGGAGGTGTGGCGCAGGATTGCGTTGGCCAGGCGCTCGGTGGTGCCGGAGTCCGCGAGGATCTTGCCCAGCATCGCGCCCAGCGCGATCACCACGCCCACGGCGCCCAGCGTCTTGCCGGCGCCGTCGGTCAGGCTTTTGACGATGGCGCCCGGGGCCATGCCCGTTGCAAAGCCGACGCCGATCGACACGATCAAGAGCGCCAGCAGCGGATGCATGCGTATCCGCGAGACGATCAGTGCGACCAGGACCAGAACGCTCACCAGAGCGGTGAGCAGCAATTGAATGTCGAACGAAGACATATGAGAACCCAGAAAAATCGAGAGAGGTCGCGAGCCCTCTGCGCGCCATCATACGGGATCGGGTTGACGGCAAGCTTGAAAAAAAGGGCCGGTTTCGGCCGCCGAAACGCGCTTTTTCGGCCCCGCTTTGCATTCTTCCGTTTTTTTGTGCATAATTCGCCCCCTCTACCTGTTCCCCGATAGCTCAGTCGGTAGAGCGACGGACTGTTAATCCGCAGGTCGCTGGTTCGAGCCCAGCTCGGGGAGCCAAGAATTTGCAGTACCGCAGTACCCTTAAAAAAGCCCGCAACTTGTTTGCGGGCTTTTTGCATTCGGGCGCGGCGGCGTGCGCGGGAGGGCGCACGAGTTGCCAACCCGAGCACATCGCGTAGCATCACCCGGATCTGCCGCACCTTCCATCCCCGCACAACAATGCGTTCCTCGCGATCCCTGCCGCCTCTGGTCTCCCTGCGCGCCTTCGAGGCCGCCGCGCGGCGCTTGAGCTTTTCGCAGGCCGGAGAAGAGCTCTTCGTCACGCAGAGCGCGATCAGCCATCACATCCAGCGGCTGGAAAAGGAATTGGGCGTGGCGCTCTTTGAGCGGCGCACGCGCGCCGTTGCGCTGACCGACGCGGGCCAGGCCTATTACGCCCACGTGCACGCGGCATTCGAGCTGCTGCGCCGGAGCACCGACGAACTGCGCGCGCCCGAGCCCGCGCGCCATACGCTGCGGATCGGCTTGCTGGCGTCGTTCGCCACGCGCTGGCTGGCGACGCGCCTGCCCGCCTTTGCCGCCGCGCATCCCCACATCGATCTGCAGTTGCAGCCCGACATCGCGCTGGCGGATGTGGCGGGCGGCGAGGTCGACGCCGCGATCCGCTATGGTCGCGGTGGCTGGCCCGGCGTGCGCAGCACATTGTTGATGACGGAACGCCTGTCGGTCGTGTGCGCGCCCGCGCTGGTGGCGGGCAGGAAGCGGCCGAAAACGCCCGCAGACCTGCTGCGCCACCCGCTGCTGGTCTCGCACGCGCGGCAGCAGTTCGAATGGGACGCCTGGGCGCACCGGTACGGGCTGGATCTGGGTGCCGCGCGCACGGTGCGCCTGCACGACTACAACATCGTCGTCGAGGCCGCGCTTGCAGGGCAGGGCCTGGCGATGGGCCGGGAACGGCTGATCGGCGCGCACCTGGCGAGCGGCGCGCTGGTCGAGGCGCTGCCCGGTGCGGTGCTGGAAGATCCGCGCATCGGCTGGTGGTTCGTCACGCCGCGCGGTGCATTCAGCGAACCCGTCCAGGCCTTGCACGACTGGCTGGCGCAGACGGCAACCCAATCCACGGGTGTCTGACACGTATTAGTTTTACTCATACGTACCAAGCAAGAATTGATTGGTCATGCCGCGCCGCGGCCGATAGCATCGGGGAAGCGTCAAGACGCGCTTTCCCATTCTTCATAGGTGATCCGATATGACCCAAAGCATTTCCGCCCGCGTTGCCGAACTTGGCCTGGTCCTGGAAGCAGCCGCCGCGCCGGCCGCCAACTACGTGCCCTTCGTCCAGGAAGGCAACCTGCTCTATATCTCTGGCCAGATCTCGCGCAAGGACGGCAAGGCGGCCTATCTGGGCCAATTGGGCCATCAGGTGTCGGACGCCGACGGCGTCGAGGCGGCGCGGGCCAGCGCACTGGGCATCCTGTCGCAGATTGCCGCCGCCACGGGCGACCGCCTGGATCGCGTGGCGCGCGTCGTCAAGCTGGGCGTGTTCGTTGCCAGCGCGCCGGACTTCAACCGCCAGAGCGCCATCGCCAATGGCGCTTCGGACTTGATGGTCGAGGTGTTCGGCGACGCGGGACGCCATGCCCGCAGCGCCGTCGGCGTCGCCGCGTTGCCGCAAGGCGTATCGGTGGAAGTCGAGGCCGTGATCGCGCTGACCCCGGCCTGATGCCGGCCGACTGAAAGCCACAACAGGAACCGCCATGACCGCCCCCCTGACCCCGAGCGCCGTCCAGGCGCTGCGCGCCCTCACGCCCGGCGCGCAAAGCACGGTGCACTTCAATCACGCCGGCGCATCGCTGCCGTCAGAAGCCACGCTGCTGGCCATTCATGCGCATCTGAAGCGCGAAGCGGCGCAGGGGCCGATGGAAGCGGGCGTGGCGGCGCGCGATCTTATCGAAGCAGCCCGCACGCTGGCCGCGCAGCTGTTCAATGCGCAGATCGAGGAGATCGCGCTGACGGGCGGCAACTCGCCGGGTTGGGGCGCCGCGTTTGCGGCGCTGCCGGCGTGGCGGCCCGGTGATCGCATTCTGGTCGGCCGCCACGAATGGGGCGGCAACCTGGCCGCCATGCGCCTGATTGCGCAGCGCGCGGGCGCGACGCTGGAAACGATCCCGTCGGACGACAGCGGCTGCGTGGACGCAGAGGCGCTGGAAGCCATGCTGGACGACCGGGTGCGGCTGATCGCGCTGACCTGGTTGCCCGCCAACGGCGGCCTCATCAACCCCGCCGCCGCCATCGGACGCGTGGCGCGCAAGCATGGCATTCCGTACTTTGTGGACGGCGCACAGGCGGTGGGTCAGTTTTCCATCGACGTGCGCGAGGTCGGCTGCGATGTGCTGAGCGGCGCCGGCCGCAAGGCCTTGCGCGGACCGCGCGGCACGGGGCTGCTGTACGTGCGGCGCGACTTCCTGGATCGGCTCACGCCCGCCTTCGTGGACACGCATTCCGCGCCGCTGGGCGCTGACGGCGAGCCCATGTTGCGCGCCGATGCCGCGCGTCTGGAATCCGCGGAGAACTCGCTGGCGCTGCGCTGCGGCCTTGCCAATGCCCTGCGCGAAGCACTGGATGTGGGCCTGGACACGATCCGGGCGACCATCGACGCCAACGCCCAGGCACTGCGCGCCGAACTGGCGGTCATTCCCGGCGTGTCGGTGCTGGACCAGGGCCGCGACAAATCCGGGCTGGTCGCCTTCAACCTCGCCGGACACGACGCGACCGACGTGCAACGCGCGCTGGCCGCGCAGGGCATCACCATCGGCAGCAACGGCGTGCCCTACACCCCGCTGGACATGCAGGCCCGCGGCCTGGACCGGGTCGCACGCGCATCGGTGAGCTATCTGACGAGCGGCAACGAGATCGACCGGCTGCTGGAAGCCTTGCGCAAGCTGGCCTCATAACGGGTGCTGGATCGAGCCGCCCGCGTATGACTGCGCGGCGGCGCCTGCGGCCCGCATTACGCGATCCTGCCCGCCACGCCCGCCCGCTTCGAAAACGGCGACCATTTCGTGAACACGAGCAGATTGCCCAGCATCACCAGCGCCAGGCCGGCGAAGGCGTAGGGCGTCCAGCGGTAGCCTTCGACGACGGTCGATATGCTCAGCGCCACGACCGGAAACAGCACCGTGCAGTAGGCGGCCCGCGCCGGCCCCATGCGGCCGACCAGCGTCAGATAGGCGGTAAAACCCACGACCGACCCCAGCACGGCCAGATAGAGCAACGCGCCCACATAGGCCGGCGAGGAATCGAAGCCGAACGGCAGTCCGGCAACCACGCATCCCGCCAGAAGAATCGCCGCGCCATAAAGCATGCTGTACGCATTGCCCGTCAGCGGCCGGATGCCGGCGCGCTGCTGCAGGGACGACAGCATGTTGCCCGTGGAAAAGCAGAGCGTGCCGAGCAGCGCAAAGCCCAGCCCCAGCAGCGTCTCGTGACTGGCCTCCTGGCCCGCCAGTTCCGGCCAGAACAGCAGCACCAGGCCGCAGAATCCCAGCGCGCCGGCCACCATGATGCGCGGCGAGATGCGGGTGCCGAACCAGATCCGCGCGTTAAGGGCGTTCCACAGCGTGGCAGCCGAAAACACGACTGACACCAGGCCGCTCGGAATCCATTGCGTGGCCGAATAGAAGCACAGGAAGTTCAGGCAGAACAGGCACAGGCCCTGACCCACGCACAGCCAGTGGCCGCGCCGGTCCAGCTTCTGCAGCTTGCGCATCGCCAGCAGCGTCACGAACAGCAGCAGCCCCGCCAGCGCGAAACGGTAGAAGATCGACACGGGAATGGCCACCACGCCAAGCTGCAGCTTGATGGCGATCCAGGTGGTGCCCCAGATCAGGACGGTGAGCAGATACAGGAAAAGATTCATGATGCGAGGGGCGCGGTAAAGCAGCCCTGAGAGCCGATTCGGACACCGGCGGCCACCTGGCGCACCGTGCATCCAGTGTGCGCCCCCGAGCCACGCCGCAATTGCCGTTTCTTGCGCTTTTGTCCGGATCGGGCGCGTCACGCGCGCGCGAACGCAGTAGCATTCCTTCCCATGGGCAACACCGCTACGGCCCCGGCCGATTTCTCCGTATTCCGCACGCTGTCGCGCTCGACCGCGACGCTGCAGCGCGCCACGTCGCTGGGCGAGGGCATGGCGATCTCGCAGTGGTCGCGCACCGCCCGCGAAACGCTGGGCTACGAAACGCCCGGCCACCACACGCTGTCGCTGTACCTGCACGGCGGCGACCGGTCGTTTCGCGTGGGCCAGGACTCGCTGCATGGCGGTGCGGGCAAATTCTGCGTGCTGCCCGCCGAGCACCATTCCCGCTGGAGCATGAACGACAACGTGCGCTTCCTGCACCTGTACATCGCTCCGCAGCGGCTGGCGCGCGAAGCCGTCATGCGGCTGGACTGCGAACCGCGCACCCTCGAACTGCGCGACCGCACCTACATCCAGGACGACTCGCTCATCGACGTCTGCCGCCGCCTGCTGGATGCGGACTGGAACGAACCCGCCGACCGGCTGGCCGCCAGCAGCGCGGCCGAGACCGTGTTGCACCATCTGCTGATGCAGGGCGTGGCGCGCAAAACGCCGCAACCGGCGCGCGGCGGCCTGGCGCCGGGCGTGCGCCGCCGGGTGATGGACTACGTGGACGCGCATCTGGCCGATCCGCTGACGCTCGACGAGCTGGCCGGCGTCGCCGCGCTGTCCACGTATCACTTCGCCCGCATGTTCCACACCTCGTTCGGCGAGCCGCCCCATGGTTGGGTACGGGGCAGGCGTCTGGCCCGCGCCCAACACCTGTTGGCGGCCGGCAAGGGCGACCTCGCCAGCATTGCGCAGGCCTGCGGCTTTGGCAGCGCCAGCCACCTGGCCCGCGTCTTCCGGGACGCCATCGGCGTCACGCCGGGCCAGTACCGCAGTGCGCACGCCCGGCACTGACACCGCCCATCTGGCATCATGCCGGCCGCAGCGCGCGGTCTACAATGGCGCATCGCCCTAGCGGCTCACCCGGCCACCTCCCGCCTGCTCCGACGCGATGCCGCTTCCGACCTCTCGCGATACTTCCCCCCTCATCGACAGCGCCGGTCAGCGCCCCTTGCGCGCGCACTGGCTCGCCGAACTCATCCGGTTGCGCGAAACGCACTGGGGGCCGCTCGAAGACGCGCAGGCGGTGCGCCAGGTGCGCCAACTCGATGCCGACCTGCCGTCGCGCATCCTGGCCCGCGCCGCGCTGCTGGCGCAACGCGAAAACCTCAATCCCCTCGTCGACGCCTGGCGCCGCAGCGCCACGGCCATGCTGGCCGCCCTGTTTGTGCTGGCGCTGGTTTCCGGCGCCGCGGCTGCCATGGGTGCGCTGGGCGATGGCACGCGGCCCGTCAATGTGCTGTGGGCAGTGGGCGCGCTGTTGGGCCTGCACGCGCTGACGTTCCTGCTGTGGCTGGCAAGCTTTCTGCTGCGGCCCGGGGCCGTGACCGGCTTTGGGCGGCTTTGGTTATGGGCAACGCGCAAGCTGGCGCGCGGACCCGATGGCGCGTTGGTGCCGCAGGCCTTCCTGAATCTGCTGTCACGCGCCGGCGCCTTGCGCGGCCTGTTCGGCAGCATCAGCCATCTGCTGTGGCTGACCGCGCTGTGCGCCGCGCTCGCGACGCTGCTGGCCGTGCTGTCCACCGCCAGCTACCGCTTCATCTGGGCCACCACGTTGCTCGCGCCCGACACCTTCGTCTGGCTGACGCAGGTCATCGGCTGGCTGCCCGCGCATCTGGGCTTTCCCATGCCCGACGCCGAAACGATCCGCGCCAGCGACGGCACGCAGGTCCTGCCGGCCGGCGCGCAGGCGCAATGGTCGCTCTGGCTGATCGGCGTGCTGGTGGTCTACGGCATCGTGCCGCGCCTGATCGCGGGCGCGCTGTGCGTCGCCGCCACGCTGCGCGCGCTGCGACGCGTGCACATCGATCCCACGCTGGCCGGTTTCTCGCCCCTGCGCGACCGGCTTGAACCGCCCGCGCTGTCCACCGGCATCGACCGCCCCGTCGATCCGCTGCACGAACCGCGGGTGCGTGCCCCGGCGCTGGACGGCCTGGGCGGGCAGCCCGTGCTGCTGGCGCTGGAGCTGCCCGCGGACCTGACGTGGCCGCCCGCGGAGGTGCCCAGCACCATCCGCCAGGCCGGCAACCTGGATACCCGCGAAGAACGCAACCGCGTGCTCGATGCGCTCGCCCAATCGGCGGCCTCGCGTCTTTTGATTGCCTGCGACGCGCGCCAGACGCCCGACCGGGGCACGCTGTCGCTGGTGGCGGACCTGTCGGCCCACGCGGGCCAGACGCGCGTCTGGCTGATCACGCCGCGCGCCGGCGACGACACGTCTGCCGAAACCCGCGCCGGCCTCTGGCGCGACCGCCTGCTGGCGCTGGGCCTGCCCACCGATGCCATCCTGCAGGCGCCCAGTGCACCGCTCACCTGGCTGGAGTCCGGTCATGGCTGACCCGCTCATCAAGATCGCCCTCGTCGGTCACACCAACACCGGCAAGACGTCGCTCTTGCGCACGCTGACCCGCGACACGACGTTTGGTGAAGTGGCCGACCGCCCCGGCACCACGCGTCACGTCGAAGGCGCGCGCCTGCGCCTGGACGGGCGGCCCGTGCTGGAATGGTTTGACACGCCCGGCATGGAAGACAGCATCGCCTTGCTGGAATACCTGGAACGGCTGGACCGCCCCGGCGAAAGGCTGGACGGCCCGGCGCGCATCCGCCGTTTCCTGGACACGCCCGAAGCGCACGGCCGCTACGAACAGGAGGCGCGCGTCCTGACCAAGATGCTCGATTGCGATGCCGCGTTGTACGTCATCGACGCCCGCGATCCGGTGCTGGGCAAGCATCGCGATGAAATCGCCATCCTGGCCGCGTGCGGCCGGCCCCTGCTGCCGGTCCTCAACTTCGTCAACGCACCCGCGCACCGCGCCGACGAATGGCGCGATGCCATGGCACGACTGGGCCTGCACGCCGTGGTGGAGTTCGACACCGTCGCGCCGCCGCTCGATGGCGAACAGCAGTTGTACGCCAAGCTCGGCGTGCTGCTGGATCGCCACGCCGGCGCGCTGGCCCGGCTGTCGGACAGCCTTGCTGCGCAGCGCCGCGAACGCCACGCCGCCGCCTACGAGCTTGTCGCGGACCTGCTCATCGACGTGGCTGCGCTGCACCTGTCGAGCCCAAGCGATGAAGCCGCGCTGGCCGCCGCGTCCAGCCAGCTACGCGATCAGGTGCGCCAGCGCGAACAGACCTGCGTCAACGCGCTGCTCGCGCTGTACAACTTCCGCGCCACCGATTACACCGACGACGCGTTACCCCTGCAAGGCGAACGCTGGGGCATGGATCTCTTTCACCCGCAGGCGCTCAAGGACATGGGCGTGCAGGTCGGCATGGGCGCGGCCGCAGGCGCCATGGCCGGCGCCGCCGTGGACCTGATGAGCGCGGGCCTGAGCCTGGGCACCGGCATGCTGATCGGCGCGGCCGCGGGCGGCTTGTGGCAAGGCGTCGAAAAGCTGGGCAAGCGGGTCGCGGGCAAGCTGCGCGGCTATCGCGAGATCAGCGTCGACGATGCCGTGCTGCGCCTGCTCGCCTTGCGCCAACGGCAGCTGATCGAGGCACTGGAGCGCCGTGGCCACGCGGCCCGCGATCCATTGCGCCTGGACCTTCCCGCCGATGATGCATGGCGCAAGGGCCCGTTGCCCGACGCGTTGAAGGAAGCGCGCAGCCGGCCCGAATGGTCGGCCCTGGGTAAACACTATGAAGACAGCGACCGCCGCAAGCGCATGCTGCACGAATTGGCGAAAACCCTAGCATCCACGCCGCTCCCGGCCGAATGACCGGCGGCCCGCGTGCCCCGCAGGACGCACCATTCACGGCATCCGGCAAGCGCGTGATAACCCCAACCCAAAGCAATTGACGCTTAAACGAATGCGTCGATAAGATTCGATCTGCATCGGCGCGGGTCCGTCCCCGTCATGCCAATCACAAGGGGTCGGTCTATCGTGAAGTCGAAGTCCTGCGCAGTGATTACCGGCATCGCCAACCACGGCCTGCGCGCAGTTCGCGCCGCGCGCCGCCCGGCCCCCATCCTTCCATCGTCGTAAGCAGCAACGCCATGCCCCGGATCCCCTTGGGGCCGGGGCCCTGTCACTTCTGTCGCGCGATCCGCGCACCACACGGAGCATGAGGGCTATGCGTACTTTTCCCCACTTCAAGCAGGCGGCGCTGGCCGCTGCCGTGGCCGCCTCGCTGGCCTTCAGCGCCGGCGCAGCCGCCAAAACGCTGCACTGGTCGTATCAGGGCGACGCCACGTCGATGGATCCGATGGCCCTGAACGAGACCTTCACGCTGGGTTTCCAGGGCAACATCTACGAAACGCTGGCCGGCTACGACGGCAACCTGAAACTCACGCCGCTGCTCGCGGAAAGCTGGGAGAACCCCGAGCCCACCAAATGGGTCTTCAAGCTGCGCAAGGATGTGAAGTTCCATGACGGTTCGCCGTTCACCGCCGACGACGTGATCTTCTCGTGGAAGCGCAGCCTGACGCCCGGCTCGGACATGAAGGGCTACGGCGCCAAGGCCAGCGACATCAAGAAGGTGGACGACTACACCATCGAAGTCACCACGCCCACGCCCAACCCCATCCTGCCACGCGAATGGGTGTTCCTGTACATCATGAGCAAGAACTGGGCGGAAAAGAACAAGACCACCGAGGCCACCAACGTCAAGGGCGACAACCAGGGCAACTACGCCAACCTGCACGCCAACGGCACCGGCCCGTTCATGCTGACCGAGCGCCAGCCCGACGTGAAGACGGTGCTCAAGCGCTACGGCGGCTACTGGAACAAGAACATCAAGACCAACATCGACGAAGTCGTCTTCCAGCCGATCACGCAGGAAGCCACGCGCGTGGCCGCGCTGATCTCGGGCGAGATGGACGTCGTGCAGCCCGTGCCGGTGCAGGACTGGAAGCGCCTGGAAGACGCCAAGGGCGTCAAGCCGCTGACCGCGCCCGAAGCCCGCGCCATCTTCATCGGCATGGACCAGGACCGCGACGAGCTGCTGTTCTCAGACGTGAAGGGCAAGAACCCGTTCAAGGATGTGCGCGTGCGCGAGGCCGTCGTGCTGGCCGTGGACACCAAGGCCATCAACGAGAAGATCATGCGCGGCGCGGCCAAGCCGCTGGGCTCGCTGATCGCCACGTCCATCAACGGCTACGACGAATCGTTCGGCGCGCCGTACAAGCCGGATCCCGAACGCGCCAAGAAGCTCCTGGCCGAAGCCGGGTATCCCAAGGGCTTCACCGTGACGATGGACTGCCCGAACGACCGCTACGTCAACGACGAAAAGGTCTGCCAGGCCGTGGCCGGCATGCTGGCGCGCGTGGGCATCAAGATCAACCTGCTGGCGCAGACCAAGTCCAAGTACTTCGGCAAGATCCTGCTGCAGGCCGGCAACCAGACCAGCATGTACATGCTGGGTTGGACGCCCAGCTCCACCGACGCGCACAACACGCTGCTGAACCTGACCTCGTGCCGCGACGCCAAGACGGCCGCCGGCCAGTTCAACCTGGGCGGCTACTGCAACAAGAAGGTGGACGAGCTGACCAACAAGATCGGCGTCGAAACCGATCAGGCCAAGCGCAACGCGATGATCAAGGAAGCCTTCGGCATCGTGCGCAGCGACTTCGGCTACCTGCCGCTGCACCAGCAGCCCATGTCGTGGGGCGTGAAGGAAAACGTCACCGTCACCCAGCGCGCCGACGACGTGCTGGACCTGCGCGACGTCGTGCTGCCGTAAGCGGCGCGTGATGCAACCCCGGGCGGCACGCGCCGCCCGGACGCGCCCGGCCCAGCCCCCATTCCCGCATCGCGCGCGGAACGCGGCCCGGCGCCGTCCGAACCAGAGGGCTTCCTGACATGCTTTCCTTTATTGCGCAGCGGCTGTTTCAGTCGGTGCTCGTGATGTTGACGGTGGCGCTGATCGCGTTCTCCATGTTCCGCTACGTGGGCGATCCGGTCGCCAGCATGGTGGGTCAGGACACGACGCCCGAACAGCGCGCCCAGTTGCGCGAACAGCTCGGCCTGGATGATCCCTTCGTCGTGCAGTACGCCCACTTCGTCATCAACGCGGTGCAGGGCGACTTCGGCATGTCGTACCGGCACCGCCGCCCGGTCAGCGACCTGCTCGAAGAGCGCATGCCGGCTACGCTGGAACTGTCGTTCGTGTCCGCCGTCATGGCGCTGGCGCTCGGTATCCCCATGGGCATCTACACCGCGCTCAAGCGCCACGGTGTGCTGTCCAAGGCGTTCATGGCGATTTCGCTGGCGGGCATCTCGCTGCCCACGTTCCTGATCGGCATCCTGCTCATTCTGTTCTTCGGCGTGCAGCTGCGATGGCTGCCCAGCTTCGGGCGCGGCGATGTGGTTAGCCTGGGATGGTGGACAACGGGCTTTCTCACCAAATCCGGATGGCTGGCGCTCATCATGCCCGCGATCACGCTGGCGCTCTTTCAGATGACGCTCATCATGCGTTTGGTGCGCGCTGAGATGCTGGAAGTGCTGCGTGCCGACTTCATCAAATTTGCTCGGGCGCGTGGGTTGCCAGAGCGGCTGATCAATTTCCGGCACGCACTCAAGAACACGATGGTGCCCGTCATCACGATCACGGGGCTGCAGCTCGGTTCCATCATCGCCTTCGCCATCATCACCGAGACGGTGTTTCAGTGGCCCGGCATGGGTCTCCTGTTCATCCAGGCCATCAGCATGGTGGACATCCCGGTCATGGCCGCGTATCTGGTTTTGATCGCCTTCATGTTCGTGGTGATCAACCTGGTCGTTGACCTGCTGTACTTCGCCGTGGACCCGCGTCTGCGCGTGCAGAGCAAATAAAGGAATAACGCATGATTGCTCGCATCGCTCCCTTCTTCACACGCGCCGCCGACAGCGACCTGTGGCACAGCTTCAAACGCTCGCCCGGCGCCATCATCGCCGCGGTCGTCACGCTGGTCATCGTGCTGGGCGCGCTGTTCGCGCCGCTCGTGGCGCCGCACAATCCATTCGATCTCGCGTCCTTGAGCATCATGGACGCCAACACGCCGCCGGCTTGGGAAGAAGGCGGCAGCCCCGACTTTCTGCTGGGCACGGACGACCAGGGCCGCGACATCCTGTCGGCGGTGATGTATGGATCCCGTGTATCGCTGCTGGTCGGCTTTGCCTCGGTGCTGTTTTCGATGGTGCTGGGCGTGACGCTCGGGCTCATCAGCGGCTACGCGGGCGGACGCGTCGACAGCTTCATCATGCGCATCGCCGATGTGCAGCTCTCGTTTCCGGCGATCCTGGTCGCGCTGCTGATCGACGGCGTGGCGCGCGGACTGTTGCCGCGCGACATGCACGACCAGCTTGCGCTCTACGTGCTGATCTTCGCCATCGGCATTTCCGGCTGGGTGCAGTACGCGCGCACGGTGCGCGGCTCGACGCTGGTCGAACGCAACAAGGAATACGTGCAGGCGGCCAAGCTGATCGGCATCGGCCCCATCACCATCCTGCGCCGCCACATCCTGCCTAACGTCATGGGGCCGGTGCTGGTCATCGCCACCATTCATCTGGCAATCGCCATCATCACCGAGGCCACGCTGTCGTTCCTGGGCGTGGGCGTGCCGCCCACCGCGCCGTCGCTGGGCACGCTGATCCGCATCGGCAACAGTTATCTGTTTTCGGGCATGTGGTGGATCTCGATCTTCCCCGGCATCGCGCTGGTGGCGCTGGTGCTGTCAGTCAACCTGCTGGGCGACTGGCTGCGCGACGCGCTCAACCCCAAGCTGCGCTGAGGACGCCATGGCCCTGCTGAACATTGATGACATCCGGATCGAATTCCCCAGCCGCCGCGGCACGCTGGTGGCAGTGGACGGCGTTTCCCTGTCGCTGGAAAAAGGGGAGATCCTGGGCGTGGTGGGCGAATCCGGTGCGGGCAAGTCCACCATCGGCAACGCGGTCATTGGCCTGCTTGAAGCGCCGGGACGGCTGGCGGGCGGATCGGTGCTGCTGAACGGCGAACGCATCGACACGCTGACGCCCGCACAGAAACGCAAAGTGCGCGGCCGACGCATCGGCATGATTTTCCAGGATCCGTTGACCTCGCTAGACCCGCTGCAGACCGTCGAAAGCCAGCTGGTGGAAACGATGCAGGTGCATCTGGACCTGACGCACGACGCCGCAAAGAAACGGGCCGTGCAGCTGCTGGCGCAGGTCGGCATCGACCAGCCCGAGCTGCGCGTGCAGCAGTATCCCCACCAGTTCTCCGGCGGCATGCGGCAACGCGTGGTGATTGCGCTGGCGCTGTGCTGCGAGCCTGAAGTCATCATCGCCGACGAACCCACCACCGCGCTCGACGTTTCGATCCAGGCGCAGATCCTGGATCTGCTCAAGAAACTGTGCCGCGAAGAACAGGTCGGCATGATCATCATCACGCACGACATGGGCGTGATCGCGGATGTGACGGACCGCGTGGCGGTGCTGTATCGCGGCAAGCTGGTCGAGCAGGGCCCCACGGCCAAGATTCTTGGCGACCCCGACCACGCCTACACGCGCAGCCTGATCTCGGCCGTGCCGCGTCCGGACATCAAGCTCAAGCGCTTTCCGCTGGTGACCTATATCGAATCCGTGCGCACGCCTGCGCAGCCGCTGGACCTGGCCACGCACTGGCTGGGCCAGCGCCGCGACTTCGGCAAGCGAACGGAAGGCCCGCTGGTGCAGGTGCGCGACCTGTCCATGCGCTTTGTGCTCAAGAGCGCCTTCTTCAAGCGCAACCAGCGCACGCTGGACGCGGTCAAGCGCGTGAATCTATCCATCGGCGAAGGCGAGGTCTTCGGTCTGGTCGGCGAATCCGGTTCGGGCAAGTCGACCGTGGCGCGGCTGATATCGGGGCTGTACACGCCCAGCGAAGGCTCGGTCACATTCGGCGGCACCGATCTCACGGCGCTCAAGGGCGAGAAGGAACTCAATCCATTCCGGCGGCAGATCCAGATGATCTTCCAGGATCCGTTCTCGTCGCTGAACCCGCGCATGCGCGTGCTGGACATCGTGGCCGAGCCCATCCGCTTCCACAAGCTTGCCGCCAGCGAAGCCGAGACGCGCCGCATCGTGGCCGACCTGCTGGACGTGGTAGGCCTCGCGGACCGCGCCGCGGAACGCTTTCCGCACGAGTTCTCCGGCGGTCAGCGGCAGCGCATCTGCATCGCACGGGCGCTGGCCACGCGGCCGCGTTTTCTGATCTGCGACGAGCCCACGTCGGCGCTGGACGTCTCCATCCAGGCACAGATCCTGAACCTGCTGAAAGACCTGCAGGAAGAGCTTGGCCTGACCATGCTGTTCATCAGCCACGACCTGCCGGTGATCCGGCAGATGTGCGATCGCGTCGGCGTGATGCGCCACGGCGAACTGCTGGAAGTCGCTGAGACCGAAACCCTGTTCGAACACCCGCAGCATCCCTACAGCCAACATCTGCTCGGTTTGATGCCTCGTCTGCAATCCATGTCCCGCGAAGGGCTGGACGTGGTGGGTTGAGACCGCGCGCCAATGGAGTCCACTGACATGAGCGAGTCACGGCAAACCCTCTTCATCGGCGGCAAGGTTTTCGACGGGGAGGGCAAGACACTTCCCAACCACGGCGTGCTGGTGGAGGGCGCACGCGTGGCCCGCGTGGCGCCTGCGGGCGAGTTCTCGGGCTACGCGGGTGCAAGGGTCGACACCACCCGCATGACGCTCATGCCCAGCCTGGCGGATTGCCACGTGCATCTGGTGTACACCGGCGGCGCGGACCCCAACGCCCAATTGAGCAAGCAGGGCCCCGCGCAGATCACGCTGACCGCGCTGGAGAACGCGCAGGCCAGCCTGCGCGGCGGCGTCACGGCGCTGCGCGACTGCGGCGGCAAGGATTATCTGGAATTCGGCGTGCGCGACGCCATCGCGCGCGGCGTGTTCCCCGGCCCCACCATCAAGGCCTCGGGCCGCATCATCTGCATGACGGGCGGCCACGGCAACCGAATCGGCCGCGTCGCCGACGGATGCGAGGAAGTGGTCAAGGCCGTGCGCGAACAGGTTCACGCCGGCTGCGACCTGGTCAAGATCATGGCCACCGGCGGCGTCATGACGCCGGGCGTCAGCCCCATGGATGCGCACTACAGCTTCGACGAAATGAAGGCGGGCGTGCACGAGGCCAAGCGCTTTCGTAAAAGCACCGCCAGCCATGCGCAGGGCACGCAAGGCATCCTGAACGCGGTGCGCGCGGGCATCGATTCGATCGAGCACGGCATCTTCATGGACGACGACTGCCTGCGCGAAATGCTGGAAGCCGAGACGTATCTGGTGCCGACCATCGCCGCCGTGCGCAACATTATCGCCAACGCCGACAACGGCATTCCCGCCTACGCGGTGGAAAAGGCCCGCGCGGTGGAGCAGCGCCATCGCGAGTCGTTCCAGATGTACTACAAGGCGGGCGGGCGCATCGCGCTGGGCACCGACGCGGGCACGCCGTTCAACCTGCACGGCGAGAACGCCATGGAACTGGCCTACATGGTGGAGTTCGGCATGACGCCGGTGGACGCGTTGATCGCCGGCACGTCACGCGGCCATGACCTGATGGGCATGACCGATCACGGCGTGATTGCAGAGGGCAAGGTGGCCGACCTGCTGCTGGTGCAGGGCGACCCCGCCGAAGACGTCATGAAGGCCGCGGACAAGCGGTTTCACGTCGCCGTGCTGCGCAACGGCGAACTTGCGGCGGGGGCCTTGCCGTTCTGACCCTCAGGGCGCCGGCGCGGCGCCCGGCGAATTGCGCATGAACATCTGGCCCAGGAACATCTCGACGGGGATGCGCTTGCCGTTGATGTCGACTTGACCATCGCGGTAGTCCGCCTCGAACTGGATCACGCCGTCCTCGATACGGGCCCAGGTCGTTGCGGCGACCAGGCCGCGCAGCCCTGCGGCTTCCCGCTCGGCCGCCGACCGGGCCGCCTCACGCGTGGCGCCCTTCAGTTCCGCCCGCGCCGCGATCACGTCGGCCAGGTTTTCCGGCGACAGCTTCAGCCGCACGCTCAGGTTGCGCACGACTTCCTTGGCGACGGCGATGGGGTCGTGTTTCCAGAATGACGGCGAATCCAGGCCGATATCCAGGCTGAGCGTCGATGTGCCACGCGCCGTATCGACCTGCAGCGTCGACAGCGTGAAGCTGGGACGGGCCAGAAGAAACTTCAACATTTGCGACGCGGCAAGCATCCCCTCACCCGAAAGGGGATCGGCCTTTTTCGCGTTCAACGGCGTGCTTGTGGTGGCGTCCTGAAACGCCTTGAGCGCCGCCACGTCCATATCCTTGCCGCCCGCCTCCATCCGCAGCTTGGCCACATGCAAGTGGCGCACGCTGATGCTGCCGACATCGAGCGTCATTTTGCCGGCCATGCGCTCAGGTGTCCCTTCCGAACCCAGCGTCAGCGCAATGTCCTTCAGGCCCAGCGGCAGCTTGTCCATATCGGACGCCCATTGCTTGACCGTCAGCGTCGAGCTGCTCGTGGAGGACGCCGCGGTGCCGGACAATTCATGCGACACCGCCAGATCATCCAGGGTCAGCGTGTTGGGATTGCCCCTGATCACTTCGGTCAGCGAGGCCTTGTTGACGGCGAGTGACACCGTGTCGTGCGTGCCGTCGCCGGCATGTTTGACCTGCAGCTGCAAGCCCGAGAAGTCGAACGTGATCGGAGCGTCGGCATACTTCACCGGCGCCAGCGCCAGATCGCCCGAGAAGTCGCGGTCATATGCGATCAGGAAGTTCGCCGTCACCGGCGCCGACCCACCCGCGGCCGCGAACCAGGCGGCTGCGTCGGGCGTCTCCGTCATATGCAGCCGGCCCGCCGCCATCACGGGCGCGACAGCGCCAGACGCAAGCCGAGAGGCGGGAAACGGACCGTGCTCTATCTTGCTCGTGAACGCGAATGTCTTTTCGGCCGGCTTGCGTCCGGACTGCACGTTGACCTTCACCCCGAACCGCGCATCGGACGAAAACACGCCGCGTTCGAACGATTGCAGTTCGAGCGTCACGGGCACGCCCAGCTTTGCACTCAGGCGCTGCGCCTCTGCATTCAACGCCTGCACATCCTGCGCCAGCCGGGCTTCGATCTGCTTGCCGGTGTACCACGCGGTGCCGACCCACGCCGCGGCCACCACCGCCACCACCACGCCAACCGCCACGATCCGCTTGTTCATGATGCCTCTGTCCGTTTGAGATACGCCGTGATTGCCGCAAGGGGCGATCATAAAGAAAAACGGGCTGTCGCAAGGACAGCCCGTCGCAGGCGACGCCGAGAGAATCGCGGCGTGCCAATCGTGTTGCGGCAGCTTAGCGCATGCCGCCCAGCACGCCGCCCATCGCCATCATCAGGAACTGCTGCAGCGGCATCTTCTTGCCGTTGAAGTCGACCTGGCCGTCGGCGTAGTTCAGGTACGAGACGATGTTGTTGTTTTCGATCTTGCCCAGACCCATTGCCGTGGCCATGGTGCCGACCATTTCAACCTGGCCCTTGGCGGTCTGCGCGGCCTGTTCGGCCGCCACACCGCGCATTTGCGGTTCGATGGCCATCAGGTCCGCCAGGTTGCCCTTGGACAGCACGAGCTTGGCATCCAGCTTCTTCAGGGCCTTCACCGCCATGTCGGACGCGTCGCCTTCCAGCTGGGCCGGCTTGACCAGCGCCATGTCCAGGTTGAACGTCGACGTACCGTTAGCGGTGCGCACTTCAAGCGGCGCGACGGCCAGCGTCGGGTTGCCGGCCAGCAGTTGCTCGACGTTGGTCTGGATCGCAGCCTTTTCTTCGTCCGTGAATTGCGGCGTCTGCTCTTCGCCCTTGCTTTGCAGCATGCGGCGCGAGGCGGCCTCATAGATGTCGTTCAGCGACTTCAGCGCCTTGGAGTCCATGTTCTGCGCGTCGATGACCAGCTTCAGGCCGGCCATGTCCTTGGCCTGCACGTTGATCATGCCGAAGTCGACGGCCATCTTGGCGCCCATGGCCGCACCGTTCTCGGTCATGTCCACGGCGATCGACGTGTCCTTGAGCTGGACGGGCGGCTTTTCGCGCGACGTGATCGTCCAGTCCTTGAGCGTCACCTTCTGGCTGCCCACGTACATCTCATTGGCGGCCGGCTTCAGGTCGCTGGTCAGGGTGATGCCCTTGACCGCCATGGCGGTGATGTCGCTGTTGTCGGACGGGCCCGACAGCTCCAGGCTGTCGACGGCCACGTCGAAGATGCCGCGCTTGGTGGAAGTGGCGTAATCGAAGTCGCCCTTCATGCCCGAGAACACGAGCTTGGTGGTGTCCTTGGCGACTTCGACCGGGGCCATGTTGAACGTGCCGGTGATGTCCTTGCCGTAGCTGACGCTGTAGTGGCCCGACAGCGGCACCGCGCCCTTGGCGGCGGCGAACCACTCCTTGACCGTCTCGCTTTCTTCCAGCGCGAAGTCGCTGGCCACCATGGCCGGCATGAACTTGCCCGACTTCAGGTTGGAGAACGGCAGGGGGCCGTGGCTCAGGTGCTCGATGAAGACCACGTCGCGCTCTTGCGCGGGCTTGCCTTCGGCGGCGGGCGTGGTGAACTTGATGCGGTAGCGGGACGTCGAGGTGAAGACGCCGCGGTCGAACGAGACCAGCTCGGCGACGGCATTGATGCCCCATTTGTCGGCGACCTTCTTGAGCTCGACGTTCGAGTCCTCGATGGCCTGCTTGACGAATGCTTCGGCCTTTTGGCCCGTGTACCAAGCCGTGCCGGTCCAGACCGCGCCCAGCGCGACGACGATGCCAACCAATGCCGATTTCTTCATTGCATCCCTTTTATTTTGAATAGATGAAAGCCGACGGATTATAGGGAGGGCCGACTAGGGAAAACACTTATTTTGTTCTAATTTAATTCAAAATATTGCTTAATGATTCTATAGAGACCTTTTGAGCGCTTGCTGCGCCGCCACATCAGCTACAATCCGTTCCGTGCGCCAAGCCAATCTGCGCACGTCCGCTAGGCCCTTCGCCGCCAAGCTTCGCCCTGATGGGCGCTTCCCCTTTTCTCCTTATTCGACCGCCTGGATTGGAGTCTCTCAAATAGAGCGACAGGCTGCCGCTGGAGCTGTTTTGACTACCACTTCCCCTTTCGCCGACCTCGGGCTGGCTGATTCGCTGTTGCGTGCCATTGCCGACACCGGCTACACCGCGCCCACGCCCATTCAAGCCCAGGCCATTCCCCAAGTGCTGAAAGGCGGCGACCTGCTTGCAGCCGCCCAGACCGGCACCGGCAAGACCGCCGGTTTCACGCTGCCGATCCTGCACCTGCTGTCGCAGAAAAAGCCCGAGGCCCGCAAGCCCGGCCGCCCCCGTTGCCTGATCCTGACCCCGACGCGTGAACTGACCGCGCAGGTCGCCGAATCGGTGCAAACCTATGGCAAGTACACCTCGCTGACGTCCATGGTGATGTTCGGCGGCGTCAACATTAACCCCCAGATCTCCGCGCTGCGCAAGCCGCTGGACATCCTGGTCGCCACCCCCGGCCGCCTGCTGGACCATTGCGGCCAGAAGACGGTCGACCTGTCCGGCGTCGAAATCCTGGTGCTGGACGAAGCCGACCGCATGCTGGACATGGGCTTCATCCGCGACATCCGCAAGATTCTCGCGCTGCTGCCCAAGCAACGTCAGAACCTGCTGTTCTCGGCCACGTTCTCCGACGAGATCCGCACCCTGGCGCGCGGCGTGCTGAACAATCCGGGCGAAGTCTCGGTCACCCCGCGCAACACCGCCACCGAGCTGGTCACGCAGACGGTGCACATCGTCGAGCAACACCACAAGCGCGACCTGATCAGCCACATCATCCGTGAAAGCGGCTGGCACCAGGTGTTGGTCTTCACGCGCACCAAGCACGGCGCCAACCGCCTGGCCGAAAAGCTCGTGAAGGACGGCCTGACCGCCGCCGCCATCCACGGGAACAAGAGCCAATCGGCCCGCACGCGCGCGCTGGCCGGCTTCAAGGACAGCAGCGTGACCGTGCTGGTCGCCACCGACATCGCCGCCCGAGGCCTGGACATCGACCAGTTGCCGCAGGTCGTGAACTTCGAGCTGCCCAACGTGCCGGAAGACTACGTCCACCGCATCGGCCGCACGGGCCGCGCGGGCGCCACCGGCGCCGCGGTCTCGCTGGTCGACAACAGCGAAATCAAGCTGCTCAAGGACATCGAGCGCCTCATCAAGAAGACGATCGAACGCAAGCCCGTGGAAGGCTGGACGCCGCCCGCCACCAGCGCAGCCGCCTTCGAACGCCAGGAACGCGACGAAGACTCGCGCAGCATGCGCGGCGGTCCCCGTAATGGCGGCCGCGGCGGCAACGGCGGCTCGGGCCGCTCCTCGCGTCCTGCCCAAGGCCAGCCGCGCGCAGCGGCAGGCGGCCGTGCCCCCGCACCGGCCCGCGCCGGCGAAGGCCGTGGCAACGGCGGTTCGCGCGATGGCAAGCCCGCCGACCGTCCGGCTCACGCCGGCCGCAACGAGGGCCGTCCGCAACAGAATCGCCGTCCCGAAGGGTCGTCGCGTCCGGCCGGCAATGCTGGTTCGGGCCGCCCGGCCGAGGGACGCGCCGGCCAAGGCCGTCCGAGCGGCGCGCCGCGTGCCGCGTTGCTGAGCAAGTAATATCTCCCGCAACCCCGACACTGCGATCCAAGGACCCGCGCCATCATGCCCTTATCCACCTGGTTGACGTTCTTCCTGGCCTCCTGGGCCATTTCGTTCTCACCGGGCGCCGGCGCCATCTCGGCCATGTCGTCCGGCCTGAAATACGGCTTTGCGCGCGGCTACTGGAACACGGCAGGCCTGATCCTGGGCATCCTGTTCCAGTTCGTCGTGGTCGCCGTGGGATTGGGCGCTGTGCTGGCGACGTCGGAAATGGCGTTCAACGTGGTCAAGTACCTGGGCGTTGCCTACCTGATCTACCTGGGCGTGCGCCAGATCCGCACGGATGCCGCGCCGGTCGCGGTGGATGCCGGCGATCCGCGTCAGGCGTCCATTCGTGACCTGGTCCTGCGCGGGTTCCTGATCAACACCATGAACCCCAAGGGCACCGTCTTCCTGCTGGCCGTGGTGCCGCAGTTCGTGGATCCGGCGCTGTCGCTGACGCCGCAGTACGCGGCCTTGGCCGCCACGCTGGCGTTTACCGACCTGGTGGCGATGGGCGTGTACACGCTGCTGGCGGCGCGCGTATTGCGCCTCTTGCGCGACGCCAAGCACATCCGCTGGATGAACCGCACCTTCGGGTCGCTCTTCATCCTGGCAGGCGTGTTCCTGGCAACCTTCCGCCGCCACAACTGAAATTAAAAGCGTGGGGCACGGGCCGGCAATGGCGCGTGCCCCACATGTTTTCGTGCATGACACCGGACCGCACCGGCCTGAAAAGCGGCGTTAAGTAGAATCCTCCGATCATGAGCATTTCCAACGAAGTCGCACGGCGCCGTACGTTCGCCATCATTTCCCACCCTGACGCGGGCAAGACCACGCTGACGGAAAAACTGCTGCTGTTCGCAGGCGCCATTCAGATCGCCGGCAGCGTCAAGGCGCGCAAGGCGTCGCGCCATGCCTCGTCCGACTGGATGGAAATCGAAAAGCAGCGCGGCATTTCCGTGGCGTCCTCGGTGATGCAGATGGAGTACCGCGACTGCGTCATCAACCTGCTCGACACCCCGGGCCACCAGGACTTCTCCGAGGACACGTATCGCGTGCTGACGGCGGTGGACGCCGCGCTGATGGTGATCGACGCGGCCAACGGCGTCGAGCCGCAGACCATCCGCCTGCTGCAGGTCTGCCGCGCGCGCAACACGCCAATCATCACGTTCATCAACAAGATGGACCGCGAAGTGCGCGAGCCGCTGGAACTGCTGTCCGAAATCGAAGGCCACCTGGGCATGGACGCCGTGCCGTTCTCGTGGCCGGTGGGCATGGGCAAGTCGTTCGGCGGCGTGTTCGACATCCGCCGCGACCGCATGCGCGTGTTCCGTCCCGGCCAGGAGCGCCGTTCCGACAACGACGACTTCATCGAAGGCCTGACCAATCCCGAGATCGCCAAGCGCTTCGGCGGGGCGTTCGACCAGGCCAGCGGCGAGATCGAGCTCATCAACGAGGCGGCGCCCGCCTTCGACCGCGACCAGTTCCTGGCCGGCAAGCAGACGCCCGTGTTCTTTGGTTCGGCCATCAACAACTTCGGCGTGCAGGAAGTGCTGGACGCCCTGGTCGATCAGGCGCCGCCCCCGGGCGCACGCATGGCGCTGCAACGCGAGGTGAAGCCCGAAGAGCCCAAGTTCACCGGCGTGGTGTTCAAAGTGCAGGCCAACATGGACCCCGCCCACCGCGACCGCGTCGCCTTCGTGCGCGTGAGCTCCGGCCGCTTTGAGCGCGGCATGCGCCTGAAGGTCGCGCGCACCAACAAGGAAATGCGCCCCAACAACGTGGTGTCCTTCCTGTCGCAACGCCGCGAACTGCTGGACGAAGCCTATGCGGGCGACGTCATCGGCATTCCGAACCACGGCGTGCTGCAACTGGGCGACGTGCTGACCGAAGGCGAGACGCTGCAGTTCACGGGCCTGCCGTTCTTCGCGCCGGAACTGTTCCAGGCGGTCGAAGTGAAAGACCCGCTGCGCACGAAGCAATTGCGCACCGGCCTCACCCAATTGGGCGAGGAAGGGGCCATTCAGGTGTTCCGTCCCGAGGTCGCCGGCGGCTCGCTGCTGCTGGGCGCGGTCGGCCAACTGCAGTTCGAAGTGGTCGCGCACCGCCTGAAGACGGAGTACGGCGTGGATGCCCGGATGCTGCCTTCGCGCTACACAATGGCACGTTGGATTACGTCTGAAAACCCCAAGGCGCTGCGCAAGTTCATGGATGCCAATGCCGCCCATATCGCCTATGATGTCGTCGATGCTGCGGCGTTTTTGATCGGTTCTCCCGCGCAGTTGCGCGTCGCCGAGGAACTGTATCCCGATGTGAAATTCCACGCCATGCGGGAGCACGGCGGCAAGGTTTTCGGAGACAAGGCGTAGACCCGTTCGGGTTCCGCACGGCAGATTGAGGGTAGCAATGTCTTGGCGTTTTTTATTCGCAACGCTCCTTATCGCGCTCGGCGCGTCGGCATGGGGCGGAATTCAACTGGGTGACTGGCTGGTGGCGCATGCGCCGGCGGCCGCGCCCGCTCCTGGGCAGGACGCAGCCGCGTCCCAGCAGCCCGTGCTGGACGCCAATGGCCGTCCGTACGTGGCGCAGCCGCCGCAGC
This sequence comes from Achromobacter animicus, assembly GCF_040775605.1. NCBI lineage: Bacteria > Pseudomonadati > Pseudomonadota > Betaproteobacteria > Burkholderiales > Alcaligenaceae > Achromobacter > Achromobacter animicus. The sequence goes on along the minus strand of NZ_JAYGJK010000001.1, from coordinate 165,453 downwards.
CGCGCATCGACGGCACGTTGGGCGTGCCCGACAAGCCGTCCGATCGCGAATGGCAGGTCAACACGGTGTCGCTGTTCGACACTGTCAGCGATCCCGCCGTCCAGATCTCGCGTGAACGCATCAGCCCCGAACAGGCCCGCGAAATCGCCGCCTCGTCTCAGGTGCCGCTGCCGTCGGGCAATTCCGACGTCAGCACGATGGACCTGCTGGTGCCCGGCACGTCAACCGCCATCAACGGTGGCGTAGCCGCTGGCGGCAGCTACGGCACGCCGCAGATGGTGCAGGCGCCCCCGCCGCCGCCCAACACGGCGCCGGCAGCCGGCGCGCAAGGCTGGCAGGACGCGCTGCGGCGTGAACTGGCCCAATGCGCTACGCAAGGCTTCTTCGAACGCCCCTCATGTTCCTGGAACGCGCGCAACAAGTACTGCGCGCCGAACCGCGCCTGGGGCACGATGGCCGAATGCCCGGCCCGTCCGCAGTAAGACGTCTGCCATAAAGACGTCACCTCGACAACTTCACACGCAGTTTCACGGCAAGAAAAATGGCGCCCCGCGTGAACTGACCCCCGAAAGTTGGACGAAATCCAACCTTCGGGGGTTTTTGCATGGCGAAGTACGAAGAGCAGTTCAAGATCAAGGTGGTGCAGGCATACCTGCAGGGCACAGACGGCTTTAAGTCGGTGGCGCGCCAACACGATGTGCCGCACTCAATGGTGCGGCGGTGGGTCGAGAGCTTTCGAGCGCACGGCGTTGACGGGTTGCGCAGGCAATCTGGCTCGTACAGTGCGGCGTTCAAACAATCGGTGCTGATCAAGATTCGACGCGAAGGTCTATCGGACACGCAGGCGGCGGTGTTGCTGGGGATTCGCCATACAGGGCACATCACGAAATGGCGCGCCCAGTATGATGCTGGGGGTATAGAGGCGCTGGCGCGCAAGCGTCGAGGAGCGAGCATGCCGCATAAATATCCCCCAGAACCCGTGTCTAAGGACATGACCAAGGAAGAACTCGAGCAAGAGCTGGCTTATCTGCGCGCGGAGAATGACTACCTAAAAAAAATGAAGGCCTTGATCGAAGCGGAGAAGACCCGGGCGCTGGTTGGAAAGCGCAAGTGGTTCAAGGATTAAGGCCCAAGCATCCGCTGGCACTACTGCTACGCGTAGCCAAGCTATCGCGTAGCACGTTCTATTACCACCTGAAGGCGTTGGGAGCCGTGGATCCGTACGCCGAGCTCAAGCAGCGCATCGGCGCGGTCTTCGCACGCCACAAAGGCCGCTACGGCTACCGCCGGATCACGGCGGTCTTGCGCCAGGCCGGTGAACAGGTGAATCACAAGACGGTGCAGAAACTGATGCAGGCGCTGGGGCTGAAGTCGCTCGTGCGCGCCAAAAAGTACCGATCCTACCGGGGCCAGTCGCACCACGTGGCGGCCAACGTGTTGGCACGCGACTTCGAGGCGGCGCGTCCCAACGAGAAGTGGGTCACCGACGTGACCGAGTTCAACGTGCGCGGCGAGAAGCTATACCTGTCGCCGGTGATGGACCTGTACAACGGCGAGATCGTCGCTTACGAGACCAACCGCCGGCCGGTGTTCAAACTGGTGGGCGGCATGTTGAAGAAGGCGCTGGCGCGGCTACTGCCCGAAGAAAGGCCTGTCCTGCACTCCGACCAAGGGTGGCAATACCAGCAGCCAAACTACCGTCGGATGCTGGCGGATCGATCAATCACGCAGAGCATGTCACGCAAGGGCAACTGCCTGGACAACGCCGCCATGGAAAGCTTCTTCGGCACGCTCAAGGCCGAGTTCTTCCATCTGAACCGCTTCGAGAGCGTCGAGCAATTGCAGGCCGGCATCCGGCAGTACATCCGTTACTACAATCACGATCGCATCAAGCTCAAGCTAAAAGGCCTGAGCCCGGTGCAATACCGAGCTCAGGCCTTCCGGCTCTAGCTGACCGTCCAACTTCTGGGGGTCAGTTCACGCGGGGCGCCATTTCTTTTGCTGCCAGCAGCCTTATTCAGGCACGGACATCTGGCTTTGCAGGTAGTTCTGGATGCCGACCTTGTCGATCAGGTCGATCTGGGTTTCCAGATAGTCGATGTGCTCTTCGGTGTCGTCCAGGATGTCCTGGAACAGATCGCGCGACACGTAGTCCCGCACCGATTCGCAATACGCAATGGCTTCCTTGACGGTCGCCTGAGCGGCCGTTTCCAGCTTCAGATCACAGGCCAGCAGTTCCGGCACGTCTTCGCCGATCAGCAGCTTGTGCAGGTCTTGCAGATTGGGCAGGCCGTCCAGCATGAAGATGCGGGCGATCAGACGATCGGCATGCTTCATTTCGCCGATGGATTCTTCGTACTCGTGCTTGCCCAGCTTGTCGAAGCCCCAATGGTTCAGCATGCGGGCATGCAGGAAATATTGGTTGATGGCCGTCAGTTCGTTGGTCAGTTGCTTGTTGAGAAACTGGATGACGGTTTTGTCGCCTTTCATGATGGACTCCTTGCAGTCAGGCGCGACGCGAGCGCATCGCGACAAAGGAGCGCACGATGCCGCGCGTACGCAACCCATGCAGACTACCATTGGCCGCAGGGCCGCGCCTAGCCTTGCTCTGCATTTGGTAAACGGCTTTAGGAGCGCAACAAGAAAGCGACAAGCTAATGAGAATGAGTATGTGTGTCTGAGGCCTTGCATGCGTGGCGACGCAACGGCGCGGGCTGCAGACGCGGGGCGCGCTGAAATGGCTTCGCGATTGTCCCCATATATGTTGCGCGGCGGCCCCTGCGCCGCGTCAATCTGCGCTGCCAACGCGTCACGCCGGCTCGTTGCATATCAGCAACCGGATCAGGCCGCGTTGACCGTCCTCAATTCACGCGGTGCGCCGCGTCGCAAGCCAGATGCCGAATGCGATGGGCACGATGCCCAGCAGGTCCAGCCACGAGACGGGCTCACGAAGCACCACCCAACCGAACAACAGGCCCAGCGGCGGCATCAGAAAATGCAGTGCGCTGGCCGAGGTGGCGCTGGCGCGGCCCAGAATCATGAACCACAGGTAATAACCGCCCATCGACACCGCGACGATCATGTAGGCCATGCTCCAGATCAGGCTGGACGTCAGACGCGCATCGCCGAGGTTTTCCGTGGCCAGGGCGAACGGCAGCAATGCCGCGGCGCCTGCCAGCGACTGGATGCCCGTCGACGTCCACAGACCGGAGGTGGGCTTGAGCATCTTGTAGAGCAGGGTGCCGGCCACCAACGCAATCAGGCCCCCGGTCACAAGCAGCGTGCCGTGCAGGTCTTCCTGCATGCCGGTCAACCGCGATCGCAACACCAGCGCCACGCCCGCCAACCCCAGGCACAGCCCCAGCAGTTTGCGCCAGCTCAGCCGCTCACCCAGCAACGGACCCGCCAGCACGCCGATGAGCAGCGGGTTGGTGCTGATGAGCACGGCGGTGAACGCGGACGACACGGTGGTCATACCCGACCAGCTCAAGCCCAGGTACAGCGCGTTGTTGAGCGCCCCCAGCAGAACCAGCGCGGCCAGGTCGCGGCCCGAGGGCAGCTTCCAGCGACCGCTGGCCGCCGCCAGGCCCAGCATCAACGCGCCCGCGATCAGGAACCGGATCGTCAGCAGGGTCAGCGGCGGACAGTCGCGCACGGCGATCTTGGCTGCGGCAAACGCCGAACTCCATAGAAAGCAGAACGCGGCGATCGGCAGGAGGCTGATGCCCGGGCTGTCGGATGCGGGCAAGGCAGGGGCAGGGGTCGAAAGGGCCTTCATGGTTGATCCGGCTTCGTAGATCTGCAACCGCATGCGCGGCGGGATGGGAGGCATTCTGCGCGCCGGGCCATCCATTGACAAACTCTTTATTCGGATCGAAAGTATTTGAAATTCGAATGCTTGAAGGCGCCGTCATGCTCGATCTCGATCTCCTGCACAGCTTTGTCTCGGTCGTGGACGCTGGCGGCTTCACCGCCGCGGGCGAACGCGTGCACCGCAGCCAGTCCACCGTCAGCCAACAGATCCGCAAGCTGGAAGAGACGCTGGAATGCCCGCTCTTCCTGCGCGAAGGCCGGCAGGTCCAGCTAACCGAAGAAGGCGAACGCCTTCTGGGCTATGCGCGGCGGATGCTGGCGTTATCCACCGAGGTCCGTGAGGCCGTCAGCGGCCGCAAGCGCGTGGACGTGATCCGCCTGGGCATTCCGGACGACTTTGCGGTGGACGCGCTGACTGCCGTCGTCGCCGCCTTCGCCAGAACGAGGCCCGCGGTGCAGCTGTCGGTGCGTTGTGACCTGACGGCGGTCCTGACGCGAAGCCTGGAGCGGGGGGATCTGGACGTGGCGCTGCTCAAGCGCGAGCCCGGCGCGGGCACGGCGCTGGCCGCGTGGCCCGAGCGGCTGCACTGGATCGGCAGCGCGTCAATGCAGGCGCCGCTGACGCCGGAGGCGCCCGTGCCGCTAGTGGCGTTTCCGCAGGGCTGCATCTACCGCAACCGCGCCATCCATGCGCTGGAGGCCGCCGGACGCCGCTGGCGCATCGCCTACGAAAGCCCGAACCTGTCGGGCGTGCAGGCCGCGCTGGCGGGCGGGCTGGGAATCGCGCTGCTGGAACGCCGCTGCATCGCGGCCGGGCACAGGATCCTGGACGTGGGCCTGCCCGCCGTCCCGCCGTCCGAATTGGCGCTATGCGTGGCCGGCAACGCGCGCGAAGCGGCACGTCAACTGGCGATGGATATCAGGGAATTTTGCGAGAAGGAAATGACGCGGCTCGCCGCATGAAGGCAGCGAGCCGGAATTGACACCAATGCTCAGGCGATGGCGACCAGCGGAATCGGGAAGCTGCTGTTGGCAGCCGGCGTGTCCGATTCAACGAGGGCGGGAGCATTGACCGGAACTGCGATGGAGCGCACGTCGCACACGCTGGAGCAGCGGCCGCCCGGCAGGTATTCGGCGGCGGTTGCCGCGCAGCAGCCGCAGCACGTGGCCACGCCCAGCTCGAACTGCAGGTCGGAAAGCGTCGTCGCGCCCGCGTCCACGCTGGCGCGGACTTGGCGTTCGGTGATGGCATTACATACGCAAATGTACATGCGAATGATTATCGAAAATTATTTAGGCCCTGGCAAGCCCTGTGCGCAAATAATTTTGCAACCGAAGTGTCACGCAAGCCATTGAAAATAGGGACAATTTTGCCGAAGCTTGTCCCTTATTTCAACGCGCCGCGGCTTGCGCCTTGCGCAGCGCGGCCGGGGCAATCCGCAGCGCTTCGCGGTACTTTGCCACCGTCCGGCGGGCGATCACTATCCCCTGATCGGCCAGTTTTTGCATGATCTGGCTGTCCGACAACGGCTTGGCGCGATTCTCGTCGGCCACCATCTGGCGGATGTAGGTCTGCACCGCGGTCGCCGACGTGGCGTCGCCGCCTTCGGTCGAAACGCCCGTGCCGAAGAAGCGCTTGAGCTCCAACGTGCCGAACGGAGTGAGCATGTACTTCTGCGTCGTGGCGCGCGAAATGGTCGATTCGTGAAGACCGAGTTCGCCGGCGATGTCTTTCAGGATCAGCGGGCGCATGGCCGCCGGGCCCTGGCTGAAGAATGCGGTCTGGCGTTCGACGATGGCCTGCGAGACGCGCAGGATGGTGTCGAAACGCTGCTCCACGTTCCGGATCATCCATTTGGCCTGCTGCAATTGCGCCTGCAGCCCGGCGTGCGCGGATTCCTTCTGGTTGCCCAGCATCTGCGCATACAGGCCATTGATCTGCAAGCGCGGCACCGCGGCGCTGTTGAGCGTGGCCTGCCAGCCGCGCCGCGTCTTGCGCACAATGACGTCCGGCACCGCATATTCGGCCGCCGGCACAGTCCACGCCCGTCCGGGGCGGGGCTCCAGGCGCAGGATCAACGCATGCGCCGCGCGGAACGTGGGTTCGTCGCAACCCAGCGCCGCACATACGCGCGCGGCGTTGCCGGTTGCCAGCAGCGGCAGGTGTTCGGCGCAGATCCGCCGCGCACAGGCCAGCACGGCGGGATCGGCCGCCTCGGGCAGCCGGCCGAGGTCGGGATTGCGCAACTGCAGGTGCAGGCACTCGGCCATGTCGCGCGCGCCGATCCCCACGGGATCGAACGACTGCAGCAGCGACAGCGCCGCGCGCAGCTCGTCCATGTCCGGCTCCATTTCTGCCGGGAGCCAACTAAGAATCTCGTCCAGCGGCGATCCGAGGTATCCGTTTTCGTCCAGTTCGTCGATCAGCAGGGACGCCAGCGCGGCATCGCGCGGCGCCGCCCGGGTCAGGGCAAGCTGGCCCAGCAGATGCTCGCGCAAGGTGTCCGGACGCGCCGCCTCGGGCAGGCTGGCGTCGTCATCGGGGTACACGCCACCCGAACCCGGCATCTCGTCGATGGGCGTATCGCGCTCGGCCGCCGGCTCGTCGTCCTGCACCGAGGACTCGCGTTCGGACTCTGCCCGCGACTCCGCCTCGGGTGACGACGGCTCGTCCTCCCGGTCCAGCAGGGGATTTTCGGCCAGCACTTGCGAGATTTCCGCTTCAAGGTCGAGCGTCGACAGCTGCAACAACCGGATCGATTGCTGAAGTTGTGGGGTCAGCGTCAGGTGCTGGCCAGGCCGCAGTTCTAAAATTGGACGGGTCATAGGTACAATATTTTGCATGATGAATCTGACTTCGCCCGCAAGCGTTCGCCAGGACTGCCGACTGATCGGCCAGACCCTGCTCAAACTGGCGCTTCCCCGACTCGTTTTGCGCGCGATCGTCATCGCTGTCGCGATCGTTGTCTGGTATCTGGTTGCCTCCTGGATACTCGATTTCGGCAAGCGCATGAACTACGACTTCCTGCACACGCTAGGCCAGCCCACCCAGGACATGGCGCAGCGGATCAATCCCTACCTCTGGTGGGTGGTTGCCGGCATCTGGACCCTGATCGTCTTCTTTTCGGTGCGCGCCTGGTTCTACGCCAGCCTGGCCTCGGGCGCCGCGACGCCGGTCGGCACGGATACGCTGGCCGAACTGGCGCCCAATCTGTCTGAAGAATCGCTAGGCGTGCTGCGCTGGACCTGGGGCGACCGGCAGGAACCCTTCACCGTCGGCGACCTGCGCCGCTCGCTGTCGGAATTGCGCCACAACCGCATTGGCAAGATCGACATGGTGGCCGAGCAGGCCCGGATCCTGGAAGCGGGCGCCAACCGCCCCGGCCGCGATCCGCGCGACGACGGCCGGCGTGACGACGTCCGCCGCGACGCGCCGCGCGAACCGCGCTATGTCGAACCCCGCATCGGCCCGGCCCGCTAGGCCGCATCCAGACTGCCAAAAGGCCGCCGCAAGGCGGCCTTTCTGTTTCCAAAGGCCCATTCGTCAGCCTTCGGAAAAGACCACGGTCTGATCCGTCCCTTGCTCTTTCCGTTTGCGCTTCCCGAAAAAGTATGTTTGACTAGCACCCCATGGCCGCTTACCGCACCCCCCTCGCGATTGCCACCGGACGCTCCGCCGCTCCGGTCGCCGGCCTGCGCGTTCAATCCTCCTTCATCGCGCTATCGCTATTGCTACCGATCGGTTGCCGGGCCTAGTGTCCCCGTGGTAGCTCGGCAGCCACGTTTGCCACACGCGATTTCCCCCTTTTATCTCTGAATCCTGCCGGCCATCCCGGCAAACCCTGGCACAAGACCGTCATCCGGTTGCGATGCCGACGAGCGCAAAACGCGCCGGGATTCAAAAGAAACCGATCGAGGTGTAGTGATGATGCTTGCCAACCCCGCCACCAAATACGTCCCCTTCGCGCCCTTTACCCGCGATTTCTCCGAACGCACCTGGCCCAGCCGCCGCATCACGAAGGCGCCGATCTGGATGAGCACGGACCTGCGTGACGGCAACCAGGCGCTGATCGAGCCGATGAGCGTGGAACGCAAGGTCCGCTTCTTCGAACAGCTCGTGAAGATCGGCTTCAAGGAAATCGAAGTCGGTTTCCCGTCCGCGTCGCAGACCGACTTCGACTTCGTGCGCAAGCTCATCGACGAGAAGCGCATCCCCGATGACGTGACCATCATCGTGCTGACCCAATCGCGCGAAGACCTGATCAGCCGCACCGTGGAAGCCGCCGCGGGCGCCAAGCAGGCCATCGTCCACATGTACAACGCTTGCGCACCGGCCTTCCGCAAGGTCGTGTTCAATATGTCCAAGGACGAGATCAAGAACATCGCCACGACCGGCACGCGCCTCATCAAGCAGTACACATCGCAGCGTCCCGAAACCAAGTGGAGCTACGAGTACTCGCCCGAAGTCTTCAGCACGACCGAACCCGAATTTGCGCTGGAAGTCTCGGACGCCGTCGCCGATGTCTGGCAGCCCACGCCGGACCACAAGATGGTGCTGAACCTGCCCGCCACCATCGAGGCGACCACGCCCAACCTGTACGCCGACCAGATCGAGTGGATGCACAAGAATCTGGCCCGCCGCGACAGCATCGTGCTCAGCGTCCATCCGCACAATGACCGCGGCACCGCCGTGGCCGCCGCCGAGTTTGCCGTGATGGCCGGCGCCGACCGCATCGAAGGCTGCCTCTTCGGCAGCGGCGAGCGCACCGGCAACGTCGACCTCGTCACGCTGGCGCTCAACCTCTACACGCAAGGCGTGCATCCCGGCCTGGACTTCTCGGACATCGACGAAGTGCGCCGCTGCGCTGAATACTGCAACCAGTTGCCGGTCCATCCGCGTCATCCGTACGCGGGTGACCTGGTCTTCACCGCGTTCTCGGGCTCGCACCAGGACGCGATCAAGAAGGGCTTCGCATTGCAAAAGACCGACGCCGTCTGGGAAGTGCCGTACTTGCCGATCGACCCCGCCGACCTCGGCCGCAGCTACGACGCCGTGATCCGCGTGAATAGCCAATCGGGCAAGGGCGGCGTGTCGTACCTGCTTGAGCAGGAGCACGGCCTGGTGTTGCCGCGCCGCTTGCAGATCGAATTCAGCCGCGCCATCCAGCGCGTCACGGACGAAACCGGCCGCGAAGTCACCGCCGACGACGTGCACACGATCTTCAACCGCGAATACCTTGAGCAGAAGGCGCCGTGGAAGCTGATCCGCCATCGCATCGACGGCGATCCGTCGGCCGGTGAAGGCCAGCACTTCAGCATCGAAGCCGAACTTGAATTCAACGGCGAACGCCGCATCGTGAGCGGCAAGGGCGACGGCGCGATCTCCGCCTTCGTGGCCGCGCTGGATGTGCCCGTGCGCATCATGGACTACCACGAGCACGCCATCGGCACCGGCACCGGCACGCGCGCCGCGTCCTATGTCGAACTGCGCGTCGGCGAATCCGCCACGGGCTTTGGCGTGGGCATCGACCGCGACATCGTGACGGCCTCGTTCCAGGCCGTGCTGAGCGCCGTGAACCGCCACATCAATTCCGGCGCCGTCACCGCCGAACAGGAAGCCGCCGAAGCCGTGTGATCCACGACCAGGCCTGAAGCCCCCGACAACGGGGCATGAAATGAAGCCCGCCTTATCCGGCGGGCTTTTTCATTGGGGGCGATTGCAATCAGCCGCGCGGCCACATGTCGGACGCGCCGATATCCGGCGCATTGGCGGCCAGCAGCCGCGCATGGATCCATGCGCCGATGGCGAGCAGGCGATGGTCCTGATATCGCGCGCCAACGAGCTGCAAGCCCACCGGCAGACCCTGCGGTCCCGTCGCGAACGGCAGGTTCAGGCATGGCAGGCCGAACAGCGTCCAGGCCCGCGAGAATTGCGGATCGCCCGTGCCCAGGTCGGCAAACGGCGCCTCGCCGCTGGCGCTGGGGGCAAGCAGCACGTCGTATTGGTCGAACCATGTGTCGACCCGCGCGCGCGATTCGGCGGCGCGTTCCAGGTTCTTGATGTGCTGCTCCGCGCTGATCTGCGCGCCGGATTCCAGGATGGCCTGTAGCTTGGGACTGAGCTGCGCGGCATGTTCCACGCGTTCGTACGCCAGCGCCTGCGAGGCCTCGAACGCCATGATGTCCGAATGCAGTTGCACCAGCACGCAATGCTCCGGCGGCAGCGGCACTTCTTCGACCTTGGCGCCCGCGCGCGACAGGATCGCCGCGGCCTGCGCGAAGGCCTCTTTGGTTTCGGGCTGCGCATGGCGCCATTGCAGGCTGCGATACATGCCCACGCGCGGCGCGTCGTGATAGGACAGATCCAGCATGCGCGGATCGCGCATCAATACCGACGAGAACAGCGCCACGTCTTCCACCGAGCGCGCGAATCCGCCCACCGTATCCAGCGATTCGGCCAGGCTTTTCACGCCGGCGCGGGAGATCCCGCCGAACGTGGGCTTGAAGCCGACCACGCCGCAATAGGACGCGGGCCGGATGATGGAACCCGCGGTCTGCGAGCCCAGCGCAAAGGGCACCATGTCGTCGGCCACCGCGGCGGCCGAGCCGCTGGACGAGCCGCCGGGCGTGTAGGCCTCGTTGCGCGGATTGCGCGTGGGGCCGGCCTGGTAGGTGGCGAATTCGGTGGTGACGGTCTTGCCGATGACGATGGCGCCCGCGCCACGGCACAGCGCCACCGAGGCGGCGTCCAGTCCGGGATGATGGCGGTCGTAGATGGGAGAGCCGTAGCGGGTGGGCAGGTCGGCGGTATCGAACAGGTCTTTCACGCCGATGGGCAGGCCGTGCAGCGGACCGCGCAGCGCGCCGCGGTCGAGGGTTTCGGCGTGGTCGAGCGCAACCTGCTTCTGCAGGGCCGTCCAGGCATGAACGGTGTTCTCGCGCTGTTCGATGCGCGCGAAGCAGGCGCGCACCAATTGCACTGCGGTCAATTCACGCCGTTGCAGCTTGCGCGCGGCTTCAACCGCGCCCAGTCTGTTCAAGGCAGTAGACATGATTCTTTCCTCTTTGCCGGTGCCGCGACGAGCGCGGAAAAACATACTGCGCACCCGGTCCCCTTGACCGAGGGTATGCCCGGCGTGGCTGCCTGCCTGTGAAAGCAAGCGTCATGCCCAGCACACCGACCCCGCCGTTGTGCGTGTTGCGTCAATTGGGAAAAACACCGAAAGAACGGGGTTTCCGCCGAATAACGCGCTGCGCCATGGCTTTGTGTTGTTGCGTTCGCACCAGCATAGCGCAAACCCGTGCAATACAAAGTTCATATTCCTCAAGTAAAGTGAAATCGTTTTCAGCAAACTTGCAGCGATTCCATCAATGGCTACGCGCCCGTCGCCCCGCTTTTCCATCATCGAAGTGGCTCGCAAGGCGGGAGTTTCGCCGGCGACGGTGTCGCGCGCGTTCAACCAGCCGGAGATCGTGCATCCCGACACGCTGGCGCACATCCGCAACATTGCCAAGCGCGCGGGCTTTCGGCCGAACCGCGTGGGCCGCAGCCTGCGTTCAGGCAGCACGCGCACCATCGGGCTGATCCTGCCGACGCTGTCCAATCCCGTGTTTGCCGAGTGCTTCGAAGGCGCCGAACGCCGCGCCCGTGAGTCGGGCTACAGCGTCATGCTGACCGCCACCGGCTACGACCCCGCCGTGGAATCCGCGGCCGTGCAGGGCCTGATCGACCATCAGGTCGACGGACTCATCCTGACCGTGGCCGACGTCAGCAAGAGCGCCACGCTGGACGACCTGGACCGCAGCGGCATTCCTTACGTGCTGGTCTACAACGAATCCAATGATCATCCGTTTGCTTCGGTCGACAATCGCGCCGCAGCAAGCGACATGGTGGCGCATCTGGCCGCGATGGGGCACAAGCGCATCGCGCTGGTGACCGGCCCGCTGACCGCCTCGGACCGCGCGCGCCGACGCCTGATGGGCGCGCGCGCCAGCGCCAAGAAGCTGGGTCTGGACGCGATCCAGCACATCGCCATGAGCTCGCACACCGGCAGCGACGTGGATGCCTTGAAGGCCGCGCTGCGCGGCAAGCAGGCGCCCACCGCGCTCTTCTGTTCCAACGACCTGCTGGCCACCGCCGTCATCGCCGACCTGGTGGGACTGGGGCTGTCGGTGCCCGCTGACATTTCCGTGTGCGGCTTTGACGGCATGCGCTTTGGCGCGTTGCTGACCCCACCGCTGACCACCGTCGCGCAACCCAGCGACGGCATCGGCCAGACCGCGTGCTCGAACCTGCTGGCGCAGATTCATGGTCAGCCACCGCAATCGAACCGCCTGCCGCATTGCATCGTCGTCGGCGGCACTGCGGCATCCGTACGCCGCTAAGCCCGCTACCCACCATTCAGACAACTTCCAGATCGCCATGCTCATCGCACAAATCACCGACCTCCACATGCGCACCCCGGGAGACAAGGCCTACGGCATCATCGATCCGGCCGCGTTTCTGGCGCCCGCGGTGCGCGCCCTGAATGCGCTGACGCCGCGCCCCGACTGCGTGCTGATCACCGGCGACCTGACGGACCTGGGCAAGCCCATCGAATACCAGACGCTGCGCGAGCACCTGCAAGCGCTTGAGATTCCGTACTTCCTGCTGCCCGGCAACCACGACGACCGCGCCCAGTTGCGCGCCGCGTTTCCCGCCCACGCGTATCTGCAGGACGGCGGTCAGTTCGTGCAGTACGCCATCGAGACCTATCCGCTGCGCCTGCTGGCGCTGGACACCGTGGTGCCGATGAAGAGCCATGGCGAACTCTGCCAGACGCGCCTGGATTGGCTGGCAGAGCGCCTGGCCGAACAGCCCGGCCGGCCCACGCTGGTCCTGATGCACCACCCGCCATTCCTGACCGGCATCGAGCACATGGACGACATCGGCCTGCTGGCCGGCGCACCGGAACTGGAACGCATCGTCGCGCGCTATCCCAACGTCGAACGCGTGCTGTGCGGCCACCTCCATCGCACGATCTTCCAGCGCTTTGGCGGCACGATCGCATCGACCTGTCCGGGCACCGCGCACCAGCTTGCGCTGGAACTCGGTCCGCGCCCGACGCTGCAATACATCATGGAACCGCCCGGCTATCAGCTGCATTGGTGGCAGGGCGGCAACCTGGTCACGCATCACGCCGTTATTGGGGATTACCCCGGCCCGTATCCGTTCGGTTGAAACCGGCGCGGGAAACCCGCGCATTGCCACATATCCGTCATGTTTGCGCTGCACAATGAAAAGGTTTTCATAACAGGCAACAATGCGGATCTAACAATTAGATCTTCGAGACAGCATGTCATCCATCGTTCTGGATAACCTCACCAAACAGTACGCCGGCGCGGCGGCGATCCAAGGCGTGAGCTTCACGGTTCCGGCCGGCAGCTTCACCGTTCTGCTGGGTCCGTCCGGTTGCGGCAAGTCGACGACGCTGCGCATGATCGCCGGCCTGGATACGCCCACGTCGGGCACCATCCGCATCGGCGACCGCGACGTCACGCAACTGCCGCCGGCCAAGCGCCGCATCTCGATGGTGTTCCAGTCGTATGCGCTGTTTCCGCACCTGTCGGTTCGCGAGAACATCCTGTTCGGCCTGAAGGTGCGCAAGGAACCGGCAAAGGACTTCGACCGGCGCTTGAAGCGCGTGGCCGATCTGCTGGGCCTGTCGCATCTGCTGGACCGCAAGCCGTCGCAACTGTCCGGCGGCCAGCAGCAGCGCGTGGCGCTGGGCCGCGCCGTGATTTCCGAAGCGCCGGTCTGCCTGATGGACGAGCCCCTTTCCAACCTGGACGCCCAACTGCGCCACGAAATGCGCCGCGAGATCCGCGCATTGCAGCAAAGCCTGGGCATCACCATGGTCTACGTCACGCACGATCAGACCGAAGCCATGAGCATGGCCGACCAGGTGGTGCTGCTGCGGGGCGGCCAGATCGAACAGCACGACACGCCTGATGGCCTGTATGCGCGTCCGGCCAGCGAGTTCGCGGCGCGCTTCATCGGCACGCCGCCCATGAATTTGATCAACCTGACGCAGCAAGCAGGCGCCACGGTGATCGCCGGCACGCAGGGTCCCGCCATCGCGAACGCGCCCGCCGGCGCCGTGAAGCTGGGCGTGCGGCCTGAACACATTCGAATCGACGGCGACGGCATCGCGGCCACTGTCGAAAGCGTGGAGTACTTCGGCGCGGACTCCATCGTGGTGTGCCGCATCGGCGACACGGGCGGCGTGGCCGTCCGGGTCGGCGGCCATCTGCGCGCAAGCGCAGGTGAGTCGCTGCGCCTGTCCTGGCCGGACGGGCAACAGCATTTCTTCGCCGCCGATTCGGCGGTCATCAACACCGACGGGCGCTAGAAAAAATAGCCCACACACAGGAAAGGAACATCCCATGCGACGCATCGTACTCAAGACCCTGGCCGCCAGCCTGGCCGCCGCCTGCCTGTCTCTGCCTGTGCAGGCGCAGAACAAGCCCGTCGAGGTCGAGTTCTACTACCCGGTTGCTGTCGGCGGCCCGATCACCAAGATCGTCGACGACATGGTGACGGATTTCCAGAAGGAAAATCCCAACATCAAGATCAAGCCGATCTACGCCGGTTCGTACCAGGACTCCATCGCCAAGGCGCTGACCGCGCTCAAGGGCGGCACCCCGCCCCAGCTCGCGGTGCTGCTGTCCACCGACATGTTCACGCTGATCGACGAGGACGCCATCGTTTCGATCGACAGCCTGGCCAAGACCGACGCCGACAAGAAGTGGCTGGGCGGCTTCTATGACGCCTTCATGCAGAACAGCCGCACCGGCGGCCACACCTGGGGCGTGCCGTTCCAGCGTTCGACCATCGTCATGTACTACAACAAGGATCTCTTCAAGGCCGCCGGCCTGGATCCCGAAAAACCGCCCAAGACCTGGGCCGAGCTGGTCGAGTACGGCAAGAAGCTGACCAAGCAGGACGCCTCGGGCAACACGACGCAGTGGGGCATCGAGATCCCGTCGGGCGGCGCATTCGCGTACTGGCTGTTCCAGGCGTTGACCACGCCCAACGGCGCGATCCTGATGAACGAAGCCGGCAACGAGGTCTACCTGGACAAGCCGGCGGTGGTCGAAGCCGCGCAGTTCTGGCGTGACCTGTCGGCCAAGCACAAGATCATGCCGACCGGCACGATCGACTGGGGCACCACGCCCAAGGACTTCCTGGAAAAGAAGGCGGCCATGGTGTGGACCACCACCGGCAACCTGACCAACATCCGCAAGAACGCGGACTTCCCGTTCGGCGTGGCGATGATGCCGCAGCAAAAGCGCGGCGGCAGCCCCACGGGCGGCGGCAACTTCTACATCTTCAAGAGCGGCACGCCGGAGCAGCAGGCGGCGGCGCTGAAGTTCGCGCAGTGGGCCACCACGCCCGAGCGCGCGGCCGACTGGAGCATCGCCACGGGCTACGTGGCCGTGACGCCGGCCGCGTGGGAAACCGAGAAGATGAAGAAGTACGCGCAGGAAGTGCCGGCCGCCACGGTCGCGCGCGACCAGCTGGAAGTCAGCGTGGCGGAATTCTCGACGCATGAGAACCAGCGCGTCACCAAGACCCTGAACGACGCCCTGCAGGCGGCGCTGACGGGCTCGAAGACCCCGCAGCAGGCCCTGACCGACGCGCAGCGCGAGTCCGATCGCATACTGCGTTCCTACAAGTAAACCGACCGCACGCACGATGAGCCGCTCTTTGAATGCGCTTTATGGCTGGCTGCTTCTGCTGCCAGCCATCGTGCTGCTCGCCGCCTTCACGCATTACCCGGCGGTGGCGACGCTTTGGCACAGCTTTTTCTCCACCCCAAAGGGCGCGCGCCCGGCCCGCTTCGTCGGGCTGGACAACTACGCGGTCATGCGCGACGACCCCGTATTCTGGCAGTCGCTGTGGAACAACCTGTGGTTTGCGCTGGGCACCATTCCCACCTCGATCGGCATCGCGCTGATCATGGCGCTATGGGTCAACCGCAACCTCACCGGGCGCGGGTTCCTGCGCATGGCTTACTTCACGCCGACCGTGCTGCCCATGGTGGCAGTCGCCAACATCTGGCTGTTCTTCTACACGCCGCAGTACGGGCTGATCGCGCAGGTGATGGGCTGGTTCGGCGCGCCGGGTCCCAACTGGCTGGGCAACCGCGAGACCGCGCTGCCCGCGCTGATGCTGGTGACCGTCTGGAAAGAGGCCGGCTTTTTCATGATCTTCTATCTGGCCGCGCTGCAGACGGTGTCGCCGTCGCTGCGTGAAGCGGCCATGCTGGAAGGCGCCTCGCGCTGGCAGTATTTCCGCCGCATCCTGTGGCCGCTGCTGATGCCCACCACGCTCTTCGTGCTGATCAATGCGCTGATCAACGCGTTCCGGCTGGTCGACCACGTGGTGGTCATGACGCGCGGCGGGCCGGACAACGCGAGCACCTTGCTGCTCTATTACATCTACCAGGTGGGATTCAGCTTCTGGGATACGGCCTATGCCGCCACCCTGACCGTCGTGTTGCTGGTGGTGCTGGCGCTGACCGCGCTGATCAAGTTCCGCTGGCTGGACCGCAGGACGCACTACCAATGAAAGACAAGCTCGATACCCTGGGCGCGTGGGCGCTGGGCCTGTTGTGGATTTTGCCGCTGGCCTACGCGATGTGGGCGGCGTTCCATCCGCCCGCCTACGCCACCCGCTTCGATCTCTTCGCGCCGCTGACGCTGGATAACTTCGTCCGTGCCTGGAATGCAGCGCCGTTTCCGCGCTACTTCCTGAACACGTTCGTGCTGGTCACGATGGTGCTGGCCGCGCAGCTGGTGCTGTCGACGCTGGCGGGCTATGCGTTCGCGCGTTTCGAATTCCGCGGCCGCGATTTCGTGTTCATGCTGGTGCTGTTGCAGCTGATGATCATGCCCGACGTGCTGCTGGTGGAAAACTACCGGTCGATGAGCCTTCTGGGCGTACGGGACACGGTGTTTGCGATCGGCTTGCCGTACTTCGCCTCGGCCTTCGGCATCTTCCTGTTGCGCCAGACCTTCAAGACGGTGCCGCGCGAACTGGAAGAGGCGGCCCGCATGGAAGGCGCGAACGCGCTGCAGGTGCTCTGGAAGGTGTACGTGCCGCTGGCCAAGCCGATCTACGTGGCGTACGGGCTGGTGTCGGTCAGCCACCACTGGAACAACTTCCTGTGGCCGCTGATCATCACCAACTCGGTGGAATCCCGGCCGCTGACGGTCGGCCTGCAGGTGTTCTCGTCGACGGATCAGGGCATCGACTGGTCGGTGATCACCGCCGCGACGCTGATGTCGGCCGCGCCCCTGCTGATCGCGTTCCTGCTGTTCCAGCGCCAGTTCGTGCAGTCGTTCATGCGGGCGGGGATCCGGTAGAAATCCGTTCGCACGCCGCGCCGCACACATCGCGCCGCCGTGAACGCAGCGCACAAAAAACCCCGCCAGGCGGGGTTTTTCACGGGTGGCGGGATGTTCGGCCGTTCAATACCCGACAGTCAGGCCCGGCAGGTCCACGGTGATGCGCGGACGCTCCAGCGCCAGTGCCAGGTGCTCGGCGAACTCGCGGGCTTCCTTTTCGTCGGTGGACAGCGTGTCGTAGCCCAGCGCGTCGGCCACGCCCAGCACCTTGTCCAGCAACAGGACCTTGCCGCTGGGCCGCAGGGGCTCGCAGCCCAGGGTTTCCCAGGCGCTGTCAAACCAGTCGCGCGCATCGGCCTGGCGTTGCGGGGAGGTTTCGACGTTCGCGTAAAGGTCCAGCGAACGCCGGGAGTCGAAAACAATGGTGATGTCGCTGCGCATGGGAATAAGGCTCCGTCAGAGGGCGTCAGGCCAACAGGGTAGGCAAAAAAAGCCGGACAGATTGTCCGTCCGGCGACATAGTCCTACCAGCCCCGCGAGACTTCCCAGGTGACCTCGGCGCCTGCGGCCTGCGACTGGCGCATCATGTCCAGCAGGGGGAAGGCACGCTCCTTCAGACCGACCGCGCGCGCCATCGGGGCGACGGGCGCCTTGTCCTCGTCGTCCTCGTCCGGGCTTTCGTGGGCGTGCTGGTACTCGTCGATCGCGCGTTCGATGCCGCTGATGGCCGGTCCAAGCTGCTCCACGGTGAAGACGCCGCGCTCGGGGATCTTGTCGCCGACCGGCTTGCCGGCCGCCTGCAACAGGGCGCCCGCGTGGTCGGTCAGCATCAGGACTTCGGCCACGACCTTGGAGTGAAAAGTGATCAGCATATTCCGGTCTCCTACATTGATTACCTTAGCTCCGTACACTACCCCAACGCCCCCATGATGCCAACTGGCGCCCCCAAATCAACTATGATTCAGGGGTTTCCCGTGACAGCAGGCGCCGCGCCGGGCCCCAGATTTCCGGCACATGCGCGCCGGCTTGCCCGCCGCCGCCGGACAGAACCGCGAGCCCGCCAGCGGGCACGGCGCGGATCGCCGGCAGGCCGCAAGCGCCGTGCCGCCATCGTCACTCACTCAGAACCACGCCAGACGCCCATGCTCCTCGAGCAACAAAAACAGCTTATCTCCCTGATCCAGGCCGCCGTCGCGCAGAGCCTTCCCGACGCCCAGCCCAACGTGCTGCTGGAGCGCCCCAAGGTTGCCGCCCATGGCGACGTCGCCACCAACGTGGCCATGCAGCTCGCGAAACCCGCGCGCCGCAATCCCCGCGAACTGGCCCAGGGCATCGTCGACGCCATGATGGCCAATCCCGACGCCGCCGCGCTGGTCGAAAGTGCCGAAGTGGCCGGCCCCGGCTTCATCAACCTGCGCATCACGCCGGCTGCCCGCCAGGCCGTGATCGCCGCGGTGGCTGAGCAGGGCGATGCCTACGGCCGCGCCGCGCGCCTGGGCGAGAAGATTTTGGTCGAATTCGTGTCGGCCAACCCCACCGGTCCGCTGCACGTGGGCCATGCCCGCCAGGCCGCGCTGGGCGACGCGCTGTGCCGTCTGTACGACGCCGTGGGCTGGGACGTCACCCGCGAGTTCTATTACAACGACGCCGGCAACCAGATCCAGAACCTGGCGATCAGCGTGCAGGCCCGCGCCCGCGGCCTGACCACCGATTCCCCCGACTGGCCCGAAGACGGCTACAAGGGCGACTACATCGCCGACATCGCCCGCGACTTCCAGGACGGCAAGACCATCCAGGCGTCCGACGGCGAGCCCGTCACCGCCACCGGCAACATCGACAACCTGGACGACATCCGCGCCTTTGCCGTGGCCTACCTGCGCCGCGAGCAGGACCTGGACCTGCAGGCCTTCGGCCTGGCGTTCGACAATTACTACCTGGAAAGCTCGCTCTACACGTCCGGCCGCGTCGAAGCGACGGTCAAGGCGCTGATCGCCGGCGGCCATACCTACGAGGAAGGCGGCGCGCTGTGGCTGTGCACCACCGAGCTGGGCACGGGCGACGACAAAGACCGCGTCATGCGCAAAAGCGAGGGCGGCTACACCTATTTCGTGCCGGATGTCGCCTACCACAAGGCCAAATGGGAGCGCGGCTTTCATCGCGCCGTGAACATCCAGGGCAGCGACCACCACGGCACCGTGGCTCGCGTGCGCGCCGGCCTGCAGGCGCTGGAAGAGGGCATCCCGAAGGACTACCCGTCCTACGTGCTGCACAAGATGGTCAAGGTGATGCGCGGCGGCGAAGAGGTCAAGATCTCCAAGCGCGCCGGCAGCTACGTCACCATGCGCGACCTGATCGACTGGGTCGGCCGCGACGCCGTCCGCTACTTCCTGATCCAGCGCCGCGCCGACACGGAATTCGTGTTCGACGTGGACCTGGCCCTGTCCAAGAGCGACGAGAACCCCGTCTATTACATCCAGTACGCCCACGCGCGCATCTGCTCGGTCATCAACAACGCGGGTATGCCCGCCGCCGACGTGGCCCAGGCCGACGCCGCGCTGCTGACGGCGCCGACCGAATTCGCGCTGATGCAGCGCCTGGCCGAGTTCCCGCAAGTGGTGGCGCTGGCCGCCCAGGACCTGTCGCCGCACCACATCGCGTTCTGGCTGCGCGACTGCGCGTCGGACTTCCACGGCTGGTACAACGCCGAACGCGTGCTGGTCGACGACACCGCCGTCAAGCTGGCCCGCCTGCGCCTGGCCGCCACGACCCGCCAGGTGCTGGCCAACGGCCTCGCGCTGTTGGGCGTTTCCGCGCCCGAGCGGATGTAACATCGGTTCATGGCAACCAAGCGCAAATCCACCCGCCGTTCCTCCGGCGAAAGCGGCAGCACCCTGTACGGGGCGCTGGCCGGTCTGCTGATCGGGCTGATCGTCGCCGCCGTCGTCGCGTTCTATGTCACCAAGGCGCCCGTTCCCTTCGTGGACCGGGCCAGCCGCCAGGGCGATACGGGCAAACTGCCCGATCCGCGCTCGGCGCCGGACCCCAACGCCGGCCTGTACGGCCGCGACGGGGCCGCGGGCGCGCCCCCCACCGGTCCCACCGCCACCGCGCCGGCCCCGCTGCCGGGTGCGGGCGCGCCGTCCAAGGGCGACGAAACGCCCGCCAAGCTGGACGACTTGGGCGCGTTGATCGCCACGCTGCCGACGTCCCGGGCGCCGGCTGCAGCGCCGTCGGCGCCCCCCGCAACGGCGTCCGCGCCCACGCCCATCTCCAAGGCCGCTCCCACGGCGACGGCAGCCGCCAAGCCGTCTGCGCCCGCCGCCAACGGCACGTACTACCTGCAAGCCGGCGCCTTCCGCGGCGAGAACGACGCCGAATCGCTCAAGGCGCGCATCATTCTTTTGGGACTGCCGGTCGCGGTACAGAAGGCGGAATTGAACGGCAAGCCCATCAACCGCGTCCGGGTCGGTCCGTTTGCCCGCCTGGACGACATGAACCGGGCGCGCGGACGCCTGGGCGAGAACAAGATCGAAACCGCCGTGGTGCGCCAATAGCGCCGCGCGGCGGATCGTTTTGCATTGAACTAATCTGGCCCCGGGCCTGTCTGTAGCCTTTTATTCAGGAACCTCACCCATGCTGTCCCCCAAGCTCATCCGCATCCTGGCAGCCGCCGCGCTGACCGCCACGGCGTTCTTCAGCCCGGCCAGCCACGCGCAAGGCGCCCAGCAGTACGTGCCGATCAACCCGCCGCTGCCGTCGGACACCCCGGGCAAGGTCGAGGTCCTGGAATTCTTCGCCTACACCTGCCCGCACTGCGCCGCCATGGAACCCATGGTCGAAGACTGGGCCAAGACCGCGCCGTCCGACGTCGTCTTGAAGCAGGTTCCCATCGCCTTCAATGCCGGCATGAAGCCGCTGCAGCAGCTGTACTACACGCTGCTGGCCCTGGACCGTCCCGACCTGCACCCCAAGGTCTTCACGGCCATCCACGGCGAGCACAAGCGCCTGTTCGACAAGAAGGCCATGGGTGAGTGGATTGCCACCCAGGGTGTGGACCGCGCCAAGTTCGACTCGGTGTTCGATTCGTTCAGCGTGCAGACCCAGGTGCAACGCGCCAACCAGCTGGCCGAGGCCTATCGCATCGAAGGCACCCCGTCGTTTGCCGTGGGCGGCAAGTTCATGACCTCGCCGGTCATGGCGGGCAACAGCTACGAAGGCGCGCTGAAGGAAGTCAACGCGCTGATTCCGATGGCGCGCGCGAAGTAAACCTCGCAAGGTTCCGCGCACGATCTGCGCAGTACCTGCATCAAAAACGCCCCGAGCCTTCCAGGCCTGAACTGACCCCCGAAAGTTGGACATTGATCCAACCTTCGGGGGTTTTTACATGGCGAAGTACGAAGAGCAATTCAAGATCAAAGTGGTGCAGGCGTACCTGCAAGGCACGGACGGCTTCAAATCGGTGGCGCGCCGATACGAAGTGCCGCACTCGATGGTGCGGCGCTGGGTCGGGAGTTTTCGAGCGCATGGCGTTAACGGGTTGCGCAGGCAATCTGGCTCGTATAGCGCGGCCTTCAAACAATCGGTGCTGATCAAGATCCGGCGCGAAGGTCTATCGGACACGCAGGCAGCGGTGTTGCTGGGGATTCGTCATACAGGGCACATTACGAAATGGCGCGCCCAGTATGATGCTGGGGGTATAGAGGCGCTGGCGCGCAAGCGCCGAGGAGCAAGCATGCCGCATAAGTACCCCCCAGAGCCGGTGTCCAAGGACATGACCAAGGAAGAACTCGAGCAAGAGCTGGCCTATCTGCGCGCGGAGAACGATTACCTAAAAAAAATGAAGGCCTTGATCGAAGCGGAGAAGACCCGGGCGCTGGTTGGAAAGCGCAAGTGGTCCAAGGATTAAGGCCCAAGCATCCGCTGGCACTACTGCTACGCGTAGCCAAGCTGTCGCGCAGCACGTTTTATTACCACCTGAAGTCGTTCGGAGCCGTGGACCCGTACACCGAGCTCAAGCAGCGCATCAGCGCGGTTTATGCCCGTCACAAGGGCCGCTACGGCTACCGCCGCATTACCGCGGTCTTGCGCCAGGCCGGTGAGCTAGTGAACCACAAGACCGTGCAGAAGCTGATGCAGGCGCTAGGCTTGAAGTCGCTGGTGCGCGCCAAGAAGTACCGGTCCTACCGAGGCCAATCGCACCACGTGGCGGCCAACGTGTTGGCGCGCGACTTCGAGGCGGCGCGTCCGAACCAGAAGTGGGTCACCGATGTGACCGAGTTCAACGTGCGTGGCGAGAAACTGTACCTGTCGCCGGTGATGGACCTGTACAACGGCGAGATCGTGGCCTACGAGACCAGCCGCCGGCCGGTGTTCAGGCTCGTGGGCAGCATGCTGAAGAAGGCGCTGGCGCGGCTGCTGCCGACGGAGCGTCCAGTGCTGCACTCCGATCAGGGCTGGCAGTACCAGCAGCAGAGCTACAGGCGGATGCTGGTAGATAGATCGGTGACGCAAAGCATGTCACGCAAGGGAAACTGCCTGGACAATGCCGCTATGGAAAGCTTCTTCGGCACGCTCAAGGCTGAGTTCTTCCACTTGAATCGCTTCGAAAGCATCGAGCAGTTGCAAGCCGGCATCCGACAGTACATCCGTTACTACAATCATGATCGCATCAAGCTCAAGCTAAAAGGCCTGAGCCCGGTGCAATACCGAGCTCAGGCCTTCGGGCTTTAGCTGACCGTCCAACTTCTGGGGGTCAGTTCAGCCGGGGCGTTTTTTTTCAGCCATCATTCAGCCGTGCCGTCATGGTGCCGGGCTACACTTTCGCCATAAAAATCGCCGCACGCACGGCATCAAAAGGGTGGAAGACAAATGAAGAAGCACTTCTCGCGCAGCAGCGCGGCGCTGGGCCTGTGCCTGTCGCTCGCAACGGGCCTGGCCCACGCCAACGCCGCCGACGGCGTCAAGATCGGCGTCCTGACAGACATGGCGGGCGTCACCGCCGACGCCACCGGCAAGGGGTCGGTGGAAGCCGCCCGGCTGGCCATCGAGGAAATGGGCGGCACGGTGCTCGGCAAGCCGATCACGCTGGTTTCCGGCGATCACCAGCACCGCCCCGACATCGGCAGCAGCATGGTCCGCAAGTGGTACGACACGGAAGGCGTGGACGTAGTGGTGGACGTGCCCAACTCGTCCGTCGCGCTGGCCGTGCAGGGCATCGCGCGCGAAAAGAAAAAGCTGGTGCTGTTCTCCAGCCCCGGCACCACCGCGCTGACGCAGGCGCAGTGCTCGCCCTACGGCGTGCAATGGACCTACACCACCTACGCGCTGTCGCGCGGCACCGCCACCGCCGTCGTGAAAGAGGGCGGCAAGCGCTGGTTCATCCTGGCGTCCGATTACGCGTTCGGCAAACAGCTTGCCGCTGACACGGAAACGGTCGTCAAGGCCAACGGCGGCGAGATCGCCGGCACCGTCTTTCATCCGCTCAATGCGTCGGACTTCGCGTCTTTCCTGCTGCAGGCGCAAGGTTCCAAAGCGCAGATCATCGCAATCGCCAACGCAGGCGGCGACACCATCTCGGCCATCAAGCAGGCGGCGGAATTCGGCATCGGCGGCACGCAGCAACTGGCGGCGATGCTGCTGCTGTTGACGGACGTGCACAGCCTGGGGCTGGCCGCCGCGCAAAAGACCTACCTGACCGTGCCGTCGTATTGGGACATGAACGACGGCACCCGCGCCTTCACCAAGAAGTTCGAGGCGCGCGTGGGCCGTCCGCCCACCTTCCTGCAGGCCGGCGTCTACAGTTCCGTGCGCCATTATCTGCAGGCGGTGAAGGCGGCCGATTCAGTCGATGCGGACGCGGTGATGGCCAAGATGAAGTCCATGCCGATTGACGACCCCTTCAGCCTGAACGCGCACATCCGCGCCGACGGCCTGGTGGTGCGCGACATGATGCTGGCGCAGGTGAAGACGCCCGAACAGTCCAAGGCTCCCTGGGACTACTACAACATCGTGCGCACCATTCCCGGCGAATCGCTGGCGTGGCCGCTGTCCGACAGCCAATGCCCGCTGGTCAAGCCATGACGCAGGAACTGGCGCTGGCGGACTTCGGCAGCTTCTATGCGGGCGGGCGGCCCGTGCGGATCGACGGGCAGCCCAAGCGCGATATCGCCTTCACGCAGACGGCGTCGCTGGCCTACGACCCCAACGGCCTCTATCACTTTGAGCAGGCCTACGTGCAGTACTTCATCCCGGCGCGCCTGGCACATCCGCTGCCCATCGTGCTGCTGCACGGCGGCGGGATGACCGGCGCAATGTGGGAGCAGACGCCCGACGGCCGGCCCGGCTGGATGCAGCATTTCCTGCGGCAAGGCCATGCGGTGTATGTGGTGGACAACGTGGAGCGCGGGCGCGCCGGTTGGGCGCCGTTCACGCAGGTCTGGCCCGAGCCGCCCATCATCCGCAACGCCGAGGAAAGCTGGTCGCTGTTCCGCTTCGGCCGTGCCGAGGATTTTGCTGCGCGACAGGCGTTTGCGGGGCAGCGTTTCCCGGTTGGGCATTTTGACGACTTCATCCGCCACGCCGTGCCGCGCTGGCTGGGCAACAACGATGCCGCGTTGCAGGGCTTTTGCGCAGTGCTGGATCGGGTCGGGCCCTGCATCGTGCTGGCCCACAGCCACGGCGGCGAAGTGGCCTACCGGGCGCTGCACGCGCGGCCTGATCTGGTGCGCGGGGTGATCGGCATCGAACCGTCCGGGTTTTCCACCGAGGTCATCGCGCACTGCGTGGCGGACAAGCCGTTTCTGTTCGTCTATGGCGACTATCTGGACGCAACGCCACTCTGGGAAAAGCTCACGGCAACAGGCGCCGCCTACGCCGAAGACCTGGCGCGGCATGGCGGGCGGGTGCAGACGTGGCGGCTGGCGGATATGGGCATCGCGGGCAATTCGCACATGCCGATGATGGATGACAACAGCGACGATATCGCCGCACGCATCGGCGCGTGGATACGCGACAGGGCGGGGTGATCGCGTTCGTCAATGCAACGCGGCGGCCTTGCAGCCGCCGCGTGTAGTTCTTTCAAGTGTAGTTGCGCGCGCTTACTGCGCGATCATTCCTTGATGGACGCGGCCTGTTCAAACGCCTGCGTCAGATCCGCAATGATGTCCTCGGGCGACTCCAGCCCGATGTGCAGGCGCACGACCGGGTTCTCGCCTTCGCCCCAATAGCCATGCTTGGACAGATCCTTCGGCGACACGAGCTGCACCAGGCTTTCATAGCCGCCCCACGAAAAGCCGATGCCAAAGAGCGTCAGCGCATCGACAAAGCGGCGCGCGGCGGCCGGGGACAGGGCCAGTTCGGCCGACAGCATGCCGTTCGACCCGGTGCAATCGCGTTTCCACAATTCGTGGCCGGGATCCTTGGGCCAGGCCGGATGGAACAAACGCACGGTCTCGGGACGGGAATCCAGGAACTCGCATACCTGCATCGCGTGGCGCGCATGCTGCGCCATGCGGATGGGCATGGTGCGCACGCCGCGCAGCGCCAGCCACGCGTCGTCGGCGCTGATCGAATAACCCATCGCATACTGCGTGCGGTTCAGCTTGCGGGCAATGCCTTCGTCGTTGGTGACCACCGCGCCCAGCATCAGGTCGGAGTGTCCGCCCACATACTTGGTGCCGGCGATGACCGAGACCTGCGCGCCCAGCGTCAACGGCCGATAGATATAGCCGGAGCCCCAGGTGTTGTCGGTGGCCAGCACCAGCCCGTGGCGCTGCGCGATGGCGGCCATGGCGCCCATGTCCAGCATCTCGAACAGCAGCGAGCCGGGCGATTCCACGTACAGCAGCTTGGTATTGGGCCGCACCAAAGCGTCCACGTCTTCACCCGCGGCAAAGTACGTGATCTCGATGTTCATGCGCTTGAGCACCGCATCGTCCAGCTCGCGCATCGGGCCGTACACGCTGTCGGAGATCAGCGCATGGTCGCCGGCCGAGCACAGCGCCATCATCACCATCGTCATGGCCGACAGACCCGAGGACGCCAGATAGCAATGTGTGCCGCCTTCCAGTTGCGTGAAGACCTCTTCCAGCGCGGCATGGGTGTCCATGCCCATGCGCCCGTACGTGGACGCGCGGCCGCCAGCCGCCTTGCTGCGCTGCGCGTTTTCCAGCGCGGCGATATTGGCAAAGCGCACCGTGCTGGCCCGCATGGGCGGCAGCGGCACCGGCGCCGTGCCGGTCTCGGGATTGAACGGGGCGGTGCCCGCGTGCTGGAGAACCGTATCGATGTGTTTGGTAGGCATCTTGTAGAGGTGCGTCAAAACCGGGAAAACCAAACCATATCAGGACGCGGCCGGAATTTCAGCCGATCCATCGGACGGTCTCGGACAAATCCGCGCGCCGGGTGCGATAGCTGTTGGCCGGATGCGCCTTGTCTTCGAAGCCGAACGAGATGCCGCAGACTACGCGCCGGCCAGGTGCGATGCCCAGCAGTTCGCGCAAGACCTCGGGATACATCGCCAGCGAGGCTTGCGCCACGGTCGCCACGCCATTGGCCTGCGCCGCCAGCAGAAAATTGGCGACATACCCGCCGCAATCCATCGCGCCGTATTCGCCCAGCGCCTCGTCGGTCGTGATGATCGCGACATGCGGCGCGTCGAAGAGGGCGAAGTTGCGCATCTCCTGGCGCCGGTAGGCGTCGCGGTCGCCGCGCGGCACGCCGACGGCGCCGTACAGCTGGAAGCCGGATTCGCGGCGGCGGGCCAGGTATTCGTCGCGGTACTCGCGCGGGAACGGGAAATCAGGCTTGAAGCCCTCGACCTGCGCGCGGCGCTCCAGCGCCTCGCGCAACCGCTTCGTGCCGTCGCCCTCGGTAATTGCCACCTGCCACGGCTGGCAGTTGCACCAGGACGCCGTGCGCTGCGCCAGGGTCAGGATGCGTTCAATGGTGGCGCGGGGCACGGGCTGCGGCAGAAAGGCGCGGCAGCTGTGGCGAGCGAGCAGCCAGTCTTCGAGCGCGGCATCGGGTAGGGCGTCGTTCGCGTTTTTGGTGTTATCAGCGTTCTGAGCGGCAACGGTCATGATCAGTCTGTCTCCTGTCGTGGTCGGCTTTGCCCTTATCATGCCACTTGCTGTCCGGCGCTGTCCGGCCGACGCTGACCTCGTGCCAGTGGCGCAGTGGCTTCAACGCTACGCCGCTGACCAAACGGACGTGTCGCTTCCACCGCCCCGTCGCATCCGCTGCTCCGATACCGAAGAGACTCCATGCTGCCCCTCGACACCCTGATCGCATTCTTTGGCATTGCCGTGCTGCTGGCGCTGACGCCGGGGCCGGACAACCTGTTTGTGCTGATGCAGTCCGCCATCTGGGGACGCAAGGCGGGCATGTTCGTGGTGCTGGGGTTGTGCACGGGACTGCTGGGACACACGGCGGCGGTTGCGGTTGGCTTGGCCGCGGTATTTGCCGCGTCGCCCGTGGCGTTTACGGTGCTAAAGCTGGCGGGCGCGGCCTATCTGGCGTATCTGGCTTGGCAGATCCTGCGCGCCCCCGTCGAATCCGAAGACGGCAAACGTCCCGAACCCATGCGGCCCGGCGCGTTGTACCGCCGCGGCATCGTCATGAACCTCACCAATCCGAAGGTGCTGCTGTTCTTCTTCGCCTTCCTGCCGCAGTTCACGTCGCCGCGGCTCGGGCCGGTGGGTTTGCAGACGATGCAACTGGGTGCGGTGTTTATCGTGTCGACGCTGCTGGTGTTCGGGGCGATCGCGTTCTTCTCGGGTGCGTTCGGGGAATTGCTGCAGCGTTCAGTCACGGCCAAGCGCTGGTTGAATCGCATTGCCGCGCTGGTGTTCGTCGGGCTGGCCGTCAGGCTGGCGACGGCTTCCCGCTAGGCACCGCTAATCGTCGCGCAGGCGCTGATCACCAGCGGCGGCACGCGATCAGCGGGACACCGGCAGCCGGACACGAGCAGCGACGCTCGCATCCCCCGGCCGCCCATCCTGCCAATCAAACCGCCTTGAACCGCACGATGCCATCGGCATCCTGCGCGCGCGTCAGCTTGCCTTCGAAGTACAGAGCATGCAGATGCGCCAGCGCCTCGCCCATCGCGAACGTCAGCTGATGCAGATCCAGCTTGCGCTTGAACAGCACGGGCACGATGTCGGATGTCGATTGCGGCTTCACGGCACAGGCTTCCAGCACCTCGGCCAGCCGATCACGATGATGCTCGTGCTGCTGCGTGATGCGCTCATGCAGACCCTTGAACGGGCGGCCGTGCGACGGCAGCACCAGCGTGTCGCGGGGCAGGCCGTCATAGCCGTGCAGCGACCGCAGATACAAAGGCAGGGGATTGGCGTCGGGTTCGTAATCGAACACGCTGACGTTGGTGGAAATGCGCGGCAGCACCATGTCGCCGGAAATCAGCACGCCCAGGTCAGGCGAGAACAGCGACGCGTGTTCCGGCGCATGACCGTAGCCCACAATCACACGCCAATCGCGCCCGCCGATGCGCACCTGATCGCCGTCCATGATCCGCGTATAGCGCGACGGCACGGCAGGCACCAGGTTCGGGAAATAGCTGGCGCGCTGGCGGATCTGTTCCTGCGCGTCCGGGTCCTTCAGGCCGTGACGGGCGAAGTGTTCGACCGCCGATTGGCCGCCCGGCCCCGCGCCGGCATCCGTGCGGCGCGACGACCACAGCGACGCCACCATGTAGTCCGTCATCGTCATCCACAGCCGCGCGTTCCAGCGCTCGCACAGCCAGTAGGCCAGGCCGATGTGGTCCGGATGCATGTGGGTCACCAGCACGCGCAGCACGGGCAGGCCGTCCAGCTCGTTCTTGAACACGTCTTCCCACAGCGTCTTCACTTCGTCGCGCGAAATGCCGCAGTCAACGACGGTCCAGCCCTCCTGGCCGTCGATGTTGTCGCGCAGCAGCCAGAGGTTGATATGATCCAGCGCGAACGGCAGCGGCATCCGGATCCATTTGACGCCCTCCGCCACCGCATGCGCGCGGCCGGCCTCGGGCTGAAAATCGGCCCAGGGATACTGAAGCTTCTGTTCGTTGGGGTTCATTGCCTCTCGCTCCACGCTTGACGATCACGTCAAGTCATCATAATTTACGTTTACGTAAACTGCCACACGTCGCATGTCCCCGTCAACCTGGACCATCTCCGAGCTCGCCCGCGAGTTCGACGTCACGCCCCGCACGATCCGCTTCTACGAAGACCAGGGGATCGTCAGCCCGGCGCGCGAGGGCCGCAACCGCATCTTCGGACCGCGCGACCGCACGCGCCTGAAACTGGCCCTGCGCGGCAAACGGCTGGGCCTGCAACTGTCCGAGATCCTGACGCTGATCGACATGTATGACGGACCCGGCGACACCGAGGTGCAGTTGCGCCAGTATCTGTCCGTGCTGGAACAGCATCGCGTCACGCTCGAGCAGCAGCGTCGCGACATCGACGATACCCTTCAGGAAATCAGCGAACAGGAACGCCAGTGCCGCGTCCTGTTGGCGCAGAAGCCGTAGTCCGCATGGCTGTTTTTCAAACCATCGGGCTTTTCGTCCTGACCGCCCTGGCCGAGATCATCGGCTGCTATCTGCCTTATCTGTGGTTGCGCAAGGGCCACTCCATCTGGCTGCTCGCGCCCGCCGCGCTGAGCCTGGCGCTGTTCGCGTGGCTGCTGACGCTTCACCCGACGGCGTCTGGTCGCGTCTATGCCGCGTACGGCGGCGTGTATATCGGCATGGCGCTGCTGTGGCTGTGGGCGGTCGATGGCGTGCGGCCCAGCGCGAGCGACTGGATCGGCGTGGGCCTGTGCCTGGCCGGCATGCTGGTGATCATGTTCGGGCCGCGCGGGACCTGATCCGGCCTGCCGGAAGGGCAAAAAAAGCGCGCGTTCCCGTGAAGGGCCGCGCGCTTTGCATTGGTGCCGGTCTTTTGACGCAGGCTGCGTCTCGGCACATCTCGCGCGGCGGATCGACCGCCGCCACGCTCAATTGCCATCACAAACCGCCGGTCACTCCGCCTTGATATTGCTTTCCTTGATGATGCGGGCGTTGTTCGCGAACTCGGCCTGCACCTGCTTGGCAAACGCCTCGCCCGATGCCGTACCCGGCTGCAGGAACGACTTGGCCAGCAGTTCCTGGAACTCGGCGCTGGCCACGGCCTTGGTCAACGCGGCCTGCAACGGCTGCGCCACCGTGGGCGGCAGATTCGCCGGCGCGAAAATGCCGAAGTTCGAGTAGTACTGCGCCTGCGGCAACTTCAGCTCGGCCATCGTCGGCACATCGGGCCACGCGGCCAGGCGCTGCGGCGCCATCACCGCCAGCGGCTTGAGCGCGCCGTTGGCCACGTGCGGCAGCACGACGTCGCTGTTGACCACCAGCAGCTCCACCACGCCGCCCAGGCCGTCGGTCAGCGCCTGGCTGTTGCCGCGATACGGCACGTGCAGCATCTTGGTGCCGGTCTGCGCGGTGACCGCCGCCATGCCGATATGCGCGACCGTGCCCTGGCCCGGCGTGCCATAACGCACGCCTTCGGGATGCGACTTGGCGTATTCCACCAGCCCCGCAAAATCCTTCACCGGCAACGCCTTGGTCGCCACGATGGCGACCGGCGCCACGGCCACGCTAGCCACCGGCGTCAGGTCCTTCATCGGGTCGTAATTGGTCTTGGCCAGATGCGGAAAGATCGTCAGCGGGCTGGTCGAGGCCAGCAGCAATGTGGTGCCGTCCGGCTGCGCGCGCGCCACATAGTCCGTGCCCACTGACGCGCCCGCGCCCGGCTTGTTTTCCACGATGACCGTAATGTTGGCTTCCTTGCGCAGCGCGTCGCCCAACCGGCGCGCGATCGCATCGGCGCTGCCGCCGGCCGTATACGGCACGACCACGGTAACGGGCTTGGCCGGCCAGCTCTGCGCCATCGCGCCGCTAGCCATGATTGCCAGGGCCGCCCCCGCGGCCTTGATCAGCAATGTCTTCTTTTTCATATCGTCCTGGTGATGTTGCGTAGCACTGCGTTGGTGAAACGGACTGCGGTAAAGCACATCAGGCGAGGTAGCGTTGCGCCAGGCGAACCCAGTACGACGCCCCCGCCGGAATCAAGGAATCATTGAAGTCATAGCTGGCGTTGTGCAGCATGCACGGGCCCAGGCCGTGGCCCGCCATGCGATGCTCGCCGTCGCCATTGCCCAGGAATACGTAGCAGCCCGGCTTTTCCTGCAGCAGGAAGGCAAAGTCTTCTGAGGCCATGGCCGGTTCGATGGTGAGTGCGCGGTCCTCGCCCACGACCTCGCGCATCACGCCCATGCAGAATTCCGTCTCGGCCACGGTGTTGACCAGCGCCGGGTAGCGGCGCTCGAAGTACACCTCGGCCTCGCAGCCGTGCGCCGCGGCGATGCTGGGCGCGATCTCCTGCATGCGCCGCTCGATCAGGTCCACCACATCGGTGCTGTACGCGCGCACCGACCCGCCGAGCCACGCGGTGTTGGGAATCACGTTGATGACGCTGCCGCCCGCCTGAACCTGCGTGATCGACAGCACCGCCGCATCCAGCGGACGCTTGCTGCGCGTCAGGATCGTCTGCAGCGACTGGCCGATGGCAAAGAGCGCCGGCACCGGGTCATTGCAGTCCTGCGGCGCGGCGGCGTGACCGCCCTTGCCCTTGACCGTGATCTTGAAGCCGTTGGCCGCCGCCATCATAGGACCGGCACAGACACCGAAGGCGCCGGCCGGCAATCCCGGCCAGTTGTGCATGCCGAACACGGCCTCGCACGGAAAGCGCGTAAACAGGCCATCCTGGATCATCGCGCGGCCTCCCGCGCCGCCTTCCTCGGCCGGCTGAAAGCACAGGTACACGGTGCCGTCGAAGCCGCCCGCCGTCTGCAAATGCTGCGCCGCAGCCAGCAGCATTGCGGTATGGCCGTCGTGGCCGCAGCCGTGCATTTTGCCGTCGTGGCGCGAGCGATGCTCGAACTGGTTTTCTTCCTGCATGGGCAGCGCGTCCATGTCGGCGCGCAGCATGATGGCCCGGTCCGATGTGCCCCGCTTGATCACCCCGACCACGCCCGTCTTGGCGACGCCCGTGTGCGTTTCGATGCCCCAGCCGCGCAGCGTATCGGCCACCACCTTGGCCGTGCGGTGCTCTTCGTAGCAAAGCTCCGGGTGCATATGAATGTCACGGCGCAACGCCACGATGTCGTCCAGATTGGAAAGTTCGAGCACAGCTGACTCCGTCGGATATTTCAGGATTAAAGGGTCATATCAAGTATTGCCCATCGTCCCTGTCGCAGCGGTGTGCAACGCGCTAGGGATAACCCTCATCCAATTTACGTTTACGTAAACGTAATATTTGCACTGCATCATTGCGCAGCGCCGGATGAACGGCGCATCATGGATCACCCCCGCGACGGCGGCCAAGACACGTCCGCGCAGGTTCATGAATGTAAGCACCTACTATCACGGAGACACTGATGAATCTTCCCGGCCTGAACTTCGACCTGGGCGAAGACCTGGACATGCTGCGCGACGCCGTCCGCAATTTCGCGCAGGCCGAGATCGCGCCGCGCGCCGCGGAAGTCGACCGCAGCGACCAATTCCCCATGGACCTGTGGCGCAAATTCGGTGACCTCGGCGTGCTGGGCATGACCGCCGACGAGGAATACGGCGGCGCCAACATGGGTTACCTGGCCCACATGGTCGTCATGGAAGAAATCTCACGCGCCAGCGCCTCCATCGGCCTGTCGTACGGCGCGCACTCGAACCTGTGCGTGAACCAGATCAACCGCAACGGCACCGCCGCCCAGAAGGCCAAGTACCTGCCCAAGCTGATCTCCGGCGAACACGTGGGCGCGCTGGCCATGAGCGAACCGGGCGCAGGCTCTGACGTTGTCAGCATGAAGCTGCGCGCCGACAAAAAGGGCGACCGCTACGTGCTGAACGGCACCAAGATGTGGATCACCAACGGCCCGGACGCCGACACGCTCGTCGTCTACGCCAAGACCGATCCCGAGGCCCACCAGCGCGGCATCACCGCCTTCCTGGTCGAAAAGGGCTTCAAAGGCTTTTCCGTGGCGCAGAAGCTGGACAAGCTGGGCATGCGCGGCAGCCACACCGGAGAGCTGGTGTTCCAGGACTGCGAGATCCCCGAGGAAAACGTGCTGGGCCAGGTCAACGGCGGCGTAAAGGTGTTGATGAGCGGCCTGGACTACGAACGCGCCGTGCTGTCCGGCGGACCGCTGGGCATCATGCAGGCCGTGATGGACGTGGTGGTGCCCTACATCCACGACCGCAAGCAGTTCGGCCAGGCCATCGGCGAATTCCAGCTCATCCAGGGCAAGGTCGCGGACCTGTACACGACGCTGCAGGCCAGCCGCGCCTTCTGCTATCAGGTCGGCAAGAACCTGGACAAACTGGGGTCCGACCACGTGCGCCAGGTGCGCAAGGACTGCGCCGCGCTCATCCTGTACACCGCCGAAAAGGCCACGTGGATGGCGGGCGAGGGCGTGCAGATCCTGGGCGGCAACGGCTACATCAACGAATACCCGGTCGGCCGCCTGTGGCGCGACGCCAAGCTGTACGAAATTGGCGCCGGCACCAGCGAGATCCGCCGCATGCTGATCGGCCGCGAACTCTTCAACGAAACCGCCTGACGCCTTATCCACAGCCCGCGCCATGATCCGCACGTCCGACATCCAGCACATCGAGCAGGCGCCCGCCCCGGGCCCCTCGCCGCTGGAGGTCGCGCGGCTGATCCTGGCGGGCTTTGACCGGCACTACGCGCTGTTCCGCTATAGCGCCCAGCGTGCCAAGGCGCTGTTTGAATCCGGCGACTGGCACGGCATCCAGCATCTGTCCCGCGAACGCATCGAGTACTACGACATGCGTGTGCGCGAATGCGCCACGCAACTGGAAGGCGTGCTGCGCGGCCGGCCAGAGGGCGCGGTGGGCGGTACGGCCAACGGCGCGGACCACACCGCCAAGAACGGCAACGGCGCCGCCGCCCCGTCCCTGACCGACGCGCAGACCGCGTACTGGCAGCAGATCAAGCAGGAGTTCGTCGGCCTCCTGGGCGAACACCGCCAGCCCGAATGCGCCGAGACCTTCTTCAACTCGGTCTCGTGCCGCCTGCTGCACCGCGACTACTTCCACAACGACTTCCTGTTCGTACGCCCGGCAGTCGCCACCGACTACCTCGACAGCAGCGTGCCGTCCTACCGCGTGTACTACCCGGTGACCGACGGCCTGGAAAAAAGCCTGATCCGCATGGTGGCCGACTTCGGCCTGGCGCTGCCTTTCGAAGACCTGCCGCGCGACACGCGATTGCTGGCCCGCGCCGCGGTGTCCAAGCTGCGCGCGGTCCTGCCGCGCCACGTCGGCCGGCGCATCGCCACGGACTGCCAGCTCCACGCGCTGGGGTCGCTGTTCTTTCGCAACAAGGGCGCCTATATCGTCGGCCGCCTGATCAACCAGACCACCGTCTACCCCTTTGCCATCGCGCTAACGCGCAATCCGGCGGGGCAGGTGACGCTGGACGCGCTGCTGCTGGGCGCGGACGACCTGAGCACGCTCTTCAGCTTTACCCGCGCGTATTTCCTGGTCGACATGGAAACGCCCGCGGCAGTGGTCAACTTTTTGTCGAGCCTCTTGCCGCGCAAGCCCAAGGCCGAGCTCTACACCATGATCGGCCTGCAGAAGCAGGGCAAGACGCTGTTCTACCGCGACTTCCTGCATCATCTGGCGCATTCGCGCGACGCCTTCGACATCGCCCCCGGCATCAAGGGCATGGTGATGTGCGTGTTCACGCTGCCGTCCTATCCGTACGTGTTCAAGCTCATCAAGGACCGCATCGACAAGGACGGCATGGATCACGCCACCGTGCGGCGCAAATACCAGATGGTCAAGCTGCACGACCGCGTCGGCCGCATGGCCGACACCTGGGAATATTCACAGGTCGCCCTGCCGCGCGCCCGCTTTGCGCCCGCGCTGCTGGACGAGCTGCGGCGCTTGGTGCCCAGCCTTATCGAGGAAACCGGCGACACCGTCGTCATCCGCCACGTCTACATCGAACGCCGGATGACGCCGCTGAACCTGTACCTGCAGCAGGCGCCGGACGCTTTGCTGGACCACGCCGTGCGCGAATACGGGGACGCCATCCGGCAATTGGCCGCGGCCAATATCTTCCCCGGCGACATGCTTTACAAGAATTTCGGCGTCACGCGCCTGGGCCGCGTCGTCTTTTATGACTACGACGAAATCCAGCGCATGACCGAGATGAACTTCCGGCGCATCCCGCCGGCCCCGAATGAAGAAGCGGAGATGGCGTCCGAACCCTGGTACGCCATCGGCCCGAACGACGTCTTCCCCGAGGAATTCGGCCGCTTCCTGCTGGGCGATGCGCGCGTGCGCGGCGCCTTCATGCGTCACCATGCCGACCTCCTGGAACCGGACTGGTGGCAGGCCTGCCGCGCCCACGTGGCGCAAGGCCGGATCGAAGAATTTTTCCCTTACGATAAGGACAGACGCTTGCGTGCAGACCGCCCTTCAAACGGCAACGCGGTGTTGTAACTCAATCGCTGTCCCGACCCTCACAGGAGCAAGTCATGTCAGATCCCATCGTCATCGTTTCCGTCGCCCGCACGCCCATGGGCGGCATGCTGGGCAACTTGTCCGGCCTGGCCGCGCACGAGCTGGGCTCGGTCGCCATCAAGGCTGCAGTTGAACGCGCCGGCATCAAGCCCGAGCAGGTCGACGAAGTCATCATGGGCAACGTGCTGCAAGCCGGCCAGGGCCAGGCGCCCGCCCGCCAGGCCGCGCTGGGCGCCGGCCTGCCGCTGGGCGTGGCGTGCACCACCATTCACAAAGTCTGCGGCTCGGGCCTGAAGGCCGCGATGTTCGGTCATGACCTGCTGGCCTCGGGCAGCGCCGAGATCGTCGTCGCCGGCGGCCAGGAAAGCATGAGCAACGCGCCGTACCTGCTGCTCAAGGGCCGCCAGGGCTACCGCTACGGCCACAACACCGTGTACGACCACATGGCGCTGGATGGCCTGGAAGACGCGTACGACAAGGGCAAGGCCATGGGCGTCTTCGCCGAAGACTGCGCCGCCAAGTACTCGTTCACGCGCGAACAGCAGGATGCGTTCTCGCTGGAATCGCTGCGCCGCGCGCGCGCCGCTTCGGAAGACGGCAGCTTCAAGTGGGAAATCGCCCCCGTCACCGTGGCCGGCCGCAAGGGCGACACCGTGATCGACACCGACGAAGCGCCCACCAAGGCCATGCCGGAAAAAATCCCGACGCTCAAGCCCGCGTTCAAGAAGGACGGCACCGTCACCGCCGCGAACTCGTCGTCGATCTCCGATGGCGCCGCCGCCATGGTGCTGATGCGCGCGTCCACCGCTGAGAAACTCGGCGTCAAGCCGCTGGCCCGCATCGTCGCGCACTCGCAGCACTCGCAGGAACCCAACTGGTTCACCACCGCCCCCGTCGGCGCGCTGAAGAACCTGTTCAACAAGACCGGCTGGAAGGCCGAAGACGTGGACCTGTACGAGATCAACGAAGCCTTCGCGGTGGTCGCCATGGCCGCGATGACCGACTTCAAGCTCTCGCCTGAAAAGGTCAACATCCACGGTGGCGCCACCGCGCTGGGCCACCCGATCGGCGCCTCCGGCGCACGCTTGGTGGCCACCCTGATCGGCGCCCTGCGCAAGACCGGCGGCAAGCGCGGCGTGGCCACGCTGTGCATTGGCGGCGGCGAAGCCGTCGCGATGGCCATCGAAATGGTCTAAGCCGTTGCCTGCTTGAGACACGGGCTTCGGCCTGTGCCTCAAGCAGGATTTCGCTGCGCCTTTCTGGCATTGCAACCACCGCGACGGGTCGGTCGCGGGCCATGCAGGAAAGGCGCAACGAAATCCTGATTTTTCCAATCGACAAGAATGCCCGGCCCACCGGGCAGCGAGACAACCCGCTCACACCGAGCGCCTTCAAATTCCAATCAAGCAGGACGGGTGGTACCCCATGCCCATCATCGAATCCCGCATCAATCCGCGGTCGCAGGACTACATCGACAACGCCAGCGCCATGCAGGCGCAACTGGACGATCTGAACCAGCAACTGGCGCAGACGGCCTTGGGCGGCAGCGAATCCGCCCGCGCCAAGCACACCGCGCGCGGCAAGCTCCTGCCGCGCGACCGCGTCGAAAACCTGATCGATCCGGGCACCCCGTTCCTGGAACTGTCACCCATGGCGGCGCACGGCATGTATGACGGCGACGCGCCCGGCGCGGGCGTCATCACCGGCATCGGCCGCGTGTCCGGCACCGAGTGCGTCATCGTCTGCAACGACGCCACGGTCAAGGGCGGCACCTACTATCCGATGACCGTCAAAAAGCACTTGCGCGCGCAGGAGATCGCCGCGCAGAACAACCTGCCGTGCGTGTATCTGGTGGACTCTGGAGGCGCCAACCTGCCGCAGCAGGACGAAGTCTTTCCCGATCGCGACCACTTCGGCCGCATCTTCTACAACCAGGCGCAGATGTCGGCGCAAGGCATTGCGCAGATCGCCGTCGTAATGGGTTCGTGCACCGCCGGCGGCGCGTACGTGCCCGCCATGAGCGACGAGTCCATCATCGTCCGCAACCAGGGCACCATCTTTCTGGGCGGCCCGCCGCTGGTCAAGGCGGCCACCGGCGAAGAAGTCAGCGCCGAAGACCTGGGCGGCGGCGACGTGCACACGCGCCTGTCCGGCGTGGTCGACCACCTGGCCGCCAACGACATGCACGCGCTGCAACTGGCGCGCAACGCCGTTGCGCGCCTGAACCGCAAGAAGCCGCAACCGCTGGCCACGATCCCCGTGCGCGAGCCGCGCTTCGATCCCAGCGAACTGAACGGCATCATTCCCGCCGACACCCGCAAGCCCTACGACGTGCGCGAAGTCATCGCGCGCATCGTCGACGGTTCCGAGTTCGACGAATTCAAGTCCCGCTTCGGCCCCACGCTGGTCACCGGCTTTGCGCACATCCACGGCATGCCCGTCGGCATCGTCGCCAACAACGGCATCCTGTTCTCCGAGTCCGCGCAGAAGGGCGCGCACTTCATCGAACTGTGCGCGCAGCGCAAGATTCCGCTGGTCTTCCTGCAGAACATCACCGGCTTCATGGTCGGCCGCAAATACGAAAACGAAGGCATCGCGCGCCACGGCGCCAAGATGGTGACGGCCGTCGCCACCGCCAACGTGCCCAAGTTCACCGTCCTGATCGGCGGCTCGTTCGGCGCCGGCAACTACGGCATGTGCGGCCGCGCGTATTCGCCGCGCATGCTCTTCATGTGGCCCAACGCCCGCATCTCGGTCATGGGCGGGGAACAGGCGGCAAGCGTGCTGGCGACGGTGAAACGCGACGGCATCGAAGCGCGCGGCGGGCAATGGTCGGCGGACGAAGAGACGGCGTTCAAGGCCCCGATCCGCGAACAGTACGAGCGTGAAGGCCATCCGTATTACGCGACTGCGCGGTTGTGGGATGACGGCATCATCGCCCCCGCCGACACGCGCCGCGTGTTGGGGCTGGCGTTGTCCGCGGCGTTGAATGCGCCCATTGAAGACACCAAGTTCGGTGTCTTCCGGATGTGAATGGGACCCACCCCCTACGCGCTTCGCGCGCCCCCTCAAAGGGGCGGCACTGGCGGACCGGCGGAGCCGGATCCGCGGTGCCCCGATAGGGCCGGCGCAGGCGGGGAACGGTTGTTAGAAATTTAGCGGCAGTGCCCTCGCCGCACCGCTGTCAACAAACAAACTCAGCTTGGATAACGCAATGTTCGATACTGTGCTGATTGCCAACCGCGGCGAAATCGCCTGCCGCGTCGCCGCCACCGCCCGCCGCATGGGCCTGCGCACCGTCGCCGTCTATTCCGACGCGGACGCCAACTCGCGTCACGTCGCCGCCTGCGACCAGGCCGTGTACATCGGCGGCTCAGAGCCGCGCGCCAGCTACCTGCGCGCCGACGCCATTCTGCAGGCCGCGCGCGACACCGGCGCCGGCGCCATTCACCCCGGCTACGGCTTCCTGTCCGAGAACGAAGCTTTCGCCCAGGCCGCGCAAGATGCCGGCATCGCCTTCGTCGGCCCGCCCGCGTCCGCCATTGCCGCGATGGGCAGCAAGTCCGCCGCCAAGACCCTCATGGAGAAAGCCGGCGTGCCGCTCGTGCCCGGCTACCACGGCGACAACCAGGACCCGCAGTTCCTCAAATCGCAGGCCGACGGCATCGGCTATCCCGTCCTCATCAAGGCCAGCGCGGGCGGCGGCGGCAAGGGCATGCGCATCGTCGAATCCTCCGGCGCGTTCCTCGATGCACTGGCCTCGTGCCAGCGCGAAGCCGCCTCAAGCTTTGGCGACGACCGCGTGCTGATCGAGCGCTACCTGCAAAAGCCGCGCCACATCGAAATTCAGGTCTTCGCCGACACGCACGGCAACTGCGTGTACCTGTTCGAGCGCGACTGCTCCGTGCAGCGCCGCCACCAGAAGGTCATCGAAGAAGCCCCCGCCCCCGGCATGACCGAAGAACGCCGTCGCGCCATGGGCGAAGCTGCGGTCTCCGCCGCGCGCGCCGTGGGTTACGTGGGCGCGGGCACGGTGGAGTTCATCGCCGAGCCCGACGGCCGCTTCTACTTCATGGAAATGAACACGCGCCTGCAGGTCGAGCACCCGGTCACCGAAATGATCACCGGCCACGACCTCGTCGAATGGCAACTGCGCGTCGCCGCCGGCCAGCCGCTGCCCGCGCGCCAGGAAGACCTGCGCATCAACGGCCACGCTATCGAGGCCCGCATCTACGCCGAGAACCCCGAGAAGGGCTTCCTGCCGTCCATCGGCACGCTCGCCTACCTGGGCCTGCCGCCGCACACGGCGTTTGCCAACGGCGACATCCGCGTCGACGGCGGCGTGCGCATGGGCGACACCATCACCCCGTTCTACGACCCGATGATCGCCAAGCTCATCGTGCACGGCGCCGATCGCGACCAGGCCCGCGCCCGCATGCTGCAAGCGCTGGCGCAGACGCAGGCCGTAGGCGTGCAGACCAACGTCGCGTTCCTGGCACGGCTGATGAAGGACAGCGCCTTTGCGGCCGCTGATCTGGACACCGGCCTCATCGAGCGCCAGCGCGCCACGCTGCTGCCTGACCCGAAGCCCGCCGACGCCGACGCACTGGCCCTTGCCACCGCGGCCGTGTTGGTTCGCCAAGGACTGGCTCAGCCGGGCGCGCAAGGCGCGGGCAAAGGCCCCACCGACCCGTGGGACGCGCGCGACGGCTGGCGCTTAGGCGGCCAGTATCGGCGTCAACTGCAATGGACCGACAACGGCGAAACCCGTCACGTCACCGTCGCCCGCCAGGGCGGCGCGTGGACACTGGACACCGGCGACGGCGCGCGGCCCTTCCTGTGGCGCTCGCACGCCAGCGCCAATCCCAATTTGGCCTATGGCCTGCGCATCACGCTGCAAGGCCATGAAAGCGCCGGCACCGTCGTCCTGCATGGCGACCGAGCCTACGTCTTCCGCGAGGACGGCTCGCACGTCCTGGAGCTGTATGACGCGTTGACGCACTCGCAGGACACGCAGGGCGACCACGGCGCGGGTCTGGCCGCGCCCATGCCCGGCAAGATCATCTCGATTTCGGTCAAGGCGGGCGACAAGGTCGAGAAGGGCCAGCCGCTGCTGGTGATGGAAGCGATGAAGATGGAGCACACCATTTCTGCCACCGCCGACGGGACGGTGGGGGAAGTGTTCTATGGGGTGGGGGATCAGGTGACGGAAGGCGCCGAACTCGTGTCGATCGAGTAACGGCGGTTTGAACGTACCCGACGGCTTCCGGCGGTAACGCCGGGAGCCGTTTTGTTTATGCGGCTTCATAAAATTCGCGTAAGGCGCCGGCATTCAAGGTCACGTACTGGCTGCGTG
Organism: Achromobacter animicus; assembly: GCF_040775605.1. Taxonomy (NCBI): domain Bacteria; kingdom Pseudomonadati; phylum Pseudomonadota; class Betaproteobacteria; order Burkholderiales; family Alcaligenaceae; genus Achromobacter; species Achromobacter animicus. The sequence continues at coordinate 124,306 of NZ_JAYGJK010000001.1, read as the reverse complement.
CTTGGACGGCCGGCGCATCCTTCTTGCGCGTTGTGACGGATTGCCGCGCGGTTCCGATCATTTCGACACCGAAGATCACCTCTTGCGGTCCGCCTCGGTTTAGCTGTCCGTCAGCGCCCCTCGCCTAGAATCGGCGCTTCCCCCCGCGCCACGCCCACCATGTCCGCCGACACGCCCAGTCCGCTTTCCCGTCCGCCGTTCCTGCATTTCCTCTGCGGCCGCGTCGCGGCATCGCTGGCATTCCAGATCGTCTCCGTCGCCGTGGGCTGGCAGATCTACGCGCTGTCCGGCAGCGCGCTCGACCTGGGCCTCATCGGCCTCGCCCAGTTCCTCCCGATGGCCGCCCTGACGCTCGTCGTCGGCCACGTCGCCGACCGCTACGACCGCCGCAAGATCGTCGCCATCTGCATGGCCCTCGAAGCCTTGGCCACGCTGGTCCTCGCCATCGCCGCGCTGCATGGCGTCGGCGGCAAGACGCTCATCTACGCCACCATCATCATCATGAGCTCGGCCCGCGCCTTCGAAGCGCCGACGCTCTCCACGCTGATCCCCGCCGTCGTCCCGCGCGAATGGCTCCCGCGCGCCACCGCGCTGTCCTCATCCGGCGGCCAGATCGCGCAGATCGCAGGCCCGGCGCTCGGCGGCGTCGGCTACAGCCTCGGAGCAGGGTGGATCTACTGCGTCGCCGCCGCGCTGTATCTGATGGCCTTCATCGCCATTGCCACCCTCGTCATCGAACGCGCGCCACCCCGCAAGGAACCGACCACGTGGCGCACGCTGTTTGGCGGGATCACCTTCATCTTCCAGCGCCGGCTGCTGCTGGGCACGCTGTCGCTGGATCTCTTTGCTGTGCTGCTGGGCGGGGCGACGGCGTTGCTGCCGATCTTTGCGAAAGACATCCTCAATGCCGGGCCGTGGGCGCTTGGTGCTTTGCGCGCGGCTCCGGCTTGCGGTGCGGCGCTGATGTCGTTGACGCTGGCGCGATTGAGCCTCGGTGAAAACGTCGGCCGGCTGCTGTTCGGTTCGCTCATCGTGTTCGGCTTGGCGACCACCGTGTTCGGTCTATCGACGTCGATCCCGCTATCGATCGCCGCGCTGGTCGTGCTCGGCGCGGCCGATGCGGTCAGCGTTGTCGTGCGGTCATCGCTAGTGCAGTTGAATACGCCCGACCACATGCTGGGGCGAGTCAGCGCGGTGAACACCTTGTTTGTCGGGGCGTCGAATCAGCTGGGGGAGTTTGAATCGGGTCTGACTGCGCAGTTGTTTGGCGCGGTGCCCGCCGTAGTGATCGGCGGGGTTGGGACGATTGCAGTCGCCGCGCTGTGGATGCGGTGGTTCCCTGAGTTGAGGCGGCTTAGGACGTTGAACGGGAATGAGGTGGCGCAGACGTAGGACCTACTTCCGCATCTCAAACCGATTCGCCGCCCCAGCCGCCGGCTCAAAGTAATACTTAGGCTCCCGATAAACCAGGTCCTGCAACGCAGCATCCAGCTTCGGCAACTCAAAACTCGCAGCGCTACGCGCCTTCCGAAAATCCTCAATACTGGCGGGCAAGCGCTCCAGCGTCACCGACTCCAGCAAACACACCCATTCCCCAGCCAGCACCCCGCACGAATCCTCGACAATGACCGGCTGGTCCTCCGGCATCTTGTACCCATCCATCAGCACCACATCGCCCGCTTCCAGCGTAATCGTGGCCAACGGCGTGAAGAGCAGTTCCGTGTCAACGCCGGCAGCGGGCAACATCTCTGCCTCGCGATTGTGGAACGCGCGCCTGGCCCCTTCCACCCAGCGATACTCCCGGGCAGCCTCGTTGCAGCCTTCACCAATGCGCAACGTCACCTCGCACCCTGAGCCCAGTCCATCCTCGCTGGGCACGAGCGGCGTCCAGGGTCCTTCCTTCTTGAAGTCGATAGCCATCGTCTCAGTCAGCGTAGCCATGCCGAGGTTTTTCAGATAATCCATCGTTTTCGCGCGCGCCTCCGAGTCCGGCAGCGCCGTCCGAGGCTGACGGTACGTAATGCGATTGAGCCGATACTCGCCAGGCCACACCGGAATCACCTGATACGCGAGCGCGCCGCGCGTCGTCTGGAACAATGGACCGGTATCCGAGACATCGAACTTGTGTTTGCCTTGGCCCACGGTCATCGCAAAGCCCTTTTCGGTCTTATGCTGCCAATGCACGAGCGCGCTGTGCTGGCGGGTAAATTGATCCCGCGTGGCCGCATCATCAAAGTTGCGCGGCGTTCCCGCATCGAAATTGACGGTCGGGATGACCACAATCGCCATGTCCTTGCGGGCCTGGTCGAACAGCTCGTCGGTGTTGGCGACGTGCCGTTTCCGCATGGCTGCCGCCTCGGCCTGTAGCGCTTCATCGCTGGGTGACTGTGCCCACGCGGAAAGCGGGGCGAACAGGGCGGACACGCATACAAGGGCAAGCACGCGGCGAGACAGCGTCATCGGTCTTCGTTCCTTTATGAGTTCGGAGGTTGAGCCTATCGGCGCCCGCCGCCCATCTGGCCGAAAAGGGCCCCGGGGCGAAGACGCCAGGGCATGATATCGCGGTGAGCGTTCATGAGAAGCGACGCGCCGGTCCGCGTCTTGGCCGCACTGCTGGACGCCTTCCGCCACTTGCGGGCGACGGGTCATGTGCTTCCGTCGTACCCAGGGTTCACAACCGCCAAAGCAGCCGCACAGAGTAGACTGACACCCTCTCTCACCATTCAGAGTCCCCATTCATGCTCGTCAAAGCCCTGCGTGTCGGCCTGGGTCAAATCATTGTCCTGGGCGACGCACTGACCCGTCCGCGTCCCCAGAAGCGGTCGCCGCAAGGCCAGGCCGCCGTCAACGCGGATGCCGCCGCGCTCTCGCTGTATCAATTCCAGGCCTGCCCGTTCTGCGTGAAGACGCGCCGCGCGATGCATCGGCTCAACGTGCCGATCACGCTGAAGGACGCCAAGCATGACCCCGAGGCGCGCGCCGCGTTGCAGGCGGGCGGCGGCAAGGTGAAGGTGCCTTGCTTGCGCATCGAAGACGCCGACGGCACGCGCTGGATGTACGAGTCCAACGACATCATCGCGTACCTTGAAAAGCGCTTCGCCAACGTTGCATGATCACGCGAAAAGCAAACGGCCTGCCGAATCATCCGGCAGGCCGTTTTCAATTGCGTAAAGAACGCGTCAGAACCTTCCTCGCAGCGTCAGCAGCACACTGCGCGGCGCGCCGTAGTTGTTCCGGTTGTCCAGATAGCCCGGGTACTCGTAATAGACCTTGTCGAACAGATTGTTCACGTTCACCGCGGCGGTCCAATGCGAAGTCAGGTCATACGCGACGCTCGTATTCCAGACGCTGTAGGACGGACGCCGCACGTTCGAAATCGTGTTGACCAACGCACTCTGCCAAATGACGTCCCCGCTAATACTCACCCGATTCAAGTCACCCGGCAGGCGGTATTCGCTCCACACGCGCAGCATGCGCCGAGGCGTTTCCTCGCTGAAGGTCTGGCCCTCGCGCTCGGGGTCGCTCAGATACTTGTTGCTGTTGAACGTATAGCCCGCGGCCGCATGCTCGGCCGAAGTCACCGACCAAAGGCGAATTACGGTCCCGTGCGCGACTCGACGTCCATATCAGCCGGCCACTCCACCTTGGGCGCTAAACGCAAGGCCAAGTGGTAGGGCGGCACATCGTTGTTCCAATCACGAGGCGGGATTGGATACTGGGGTAATGCCTCGGGTCCCTGATTCATGAACGCGCGCGCCATTGCCCACATGTGCTCGCCGTTGGCGTTGCTGCCGGCTAATTGGAAGCGGTCAATGACGTGATTAGTGCCCGGCGCCACCACAGCAATATCAACGCCCCACGCGAAAATCGGCACACCGCTGGGGGTCAGCGCCTTGCGGCTCCAGGCTTCGGCTCGGAGGTCTCTCCAGTCGAAAGCCTCCGGGCGAACACCCCAACCCTTTCGACTGATCGGTCCGCCGCTGTGAAATCGGTACACGTAAACTTTGCCTCGCTTGCGGTTGAAACGAATGGGCTCGTCTCGAGGGGCGGCTATACCTGTGCGTAACATGCCTATTCCCAGGACGAAACTGACCATTATTGCTCCCAATAAAAAGACATAAGCCAATGGATTTGATTTAAATGCATATGCTCCGTCTGCAAGCTCAAGCAACAACATTACGAGCATTAGAAACGCGATCGTGAGAATAAAGATGCCACAAGCGCAAACCACCGTTCGATTCAATATTTTGGCGGTATGCAACTCAAGGTAGATTTCGTCCACGTAATTTGGTGCGACGCCGATTGGATGAAAAATATGATCCGGTGGTGCCCATGGAAGCGGAAGATCAGCTTTCCATCCAGCAGTCGGAATGTCCAAGAGAGCTTTCGGAGACGTTGTCATTTGGCCTCCGAAACGTCCACGATTGCGATCATCTCTGAGTCGTGAATGTTTGGTAGGTACTCTAGAACGATTCGTGCCTCATCGATATCGTGACTAACTTTGAGTTCGATCGAGCCTTCCACAATAAGGAAGGTTTCCTTTCCTTCCTCTACTGCAGTAACCGTGCGCTCGCGGCTAGTCGGCGCATTACTTTCAGGCACATAATCCAGCCGCTGTAGCGGGATGCTATGTTCACTTGACTTGGGATCACCGAGTGGGTGCATACCGGACGCCATAATCTGCTCGCCGGAATACCGCTTTACGATAAGTCGCCACTTAAAGGCTACGCGGGAGACATCGTAGCGAGGCATGACTATTTGATATTGCAATTGCGGTATAACCGCCGGCCCTCCCTCCGCACCACCCATGGCGGCAGCCTTCCCTTCGTAGTGGACGGCTCGCACTATAGAACCAAACACCACCTGCGCATCGACCCCAAGAACCGCCGCATTCAATGCGGAAACTGCCGAATTCGCGTCGTCAAACTTATCACTCTCCGATAGTCCAAAGTGACTACGATACGCCCATCGTTCTAAGGGAGACGACTCAGCCTCCCCACCAAGCTGCAGAAAGACAAACGCACTAATTCCAGCAAGAATTGCCCACCCGACAGGCCCAAGCACCCAGGTGGCACTCAATATTGTCGTCGAGGCGGAATAGAGGGCGTACACCGCAAAGCCCGCGCTTGTGACGGATAATCCTGCAGCACCGAAGTACCAAGATCTTGCTGATTTACCGCCAGCATCACCGGCACGACCAGCTGCAACTAAAGCCGCAACTGCGTCAACAGCCCCAGACGCCGCGCCCAATATTGCCCCAAACCGCGCCAGTGCTTTACCAGCATCCGCGAGCTGACTGATGGCACCGACACTCGACGCATGCGCGCGGAGAACTTTCCTCGCTTGCTCAGCGCTGGCCCTCATCGTCATTCCCGCCACCTCAATACTTCCCCCCAACACCCCGATCGAGGCCGAGTACACCGCCAGCACGGCTTCCTCGTGTTTGGCTCCAAAGGTGGCATCCACGGCTTCAACCGATTTACGCAAGCCCTGCGATAACAGGTACGTGGAGCCAACAGCAAGCAGCAGTTCAGCGCTTCCGACCGTGCCGCGGGCAATCGCGGCAGCACTGCGCGCGCCCCTCAATCCGGTCTGCGCGAGGTCGGCGGCCCGCGCCACGTTTAGCTGAAGACCGGCCAAGGCCTTGCGCGCCCCCGGCTCCAGCGTGCCGGCGAGCACTTTGAGTTCGCTTAGCGCTCCGCCGGCCCGGCGCGTGGCGTCTCCGATAACCTCCCCTGTTTGCTGGGTGGCATCCTTGACGACGTCGCCAAAGCGCTTTCGCAAGTCATTCGCGTTTCCTTCGACCCAGAGCACCACTTCAACCATCTGTTCCGCGAGTTTGGGGTCACTTAAGGCAAGACTGAGGACACCGGCAGTCAGCACCGACCGCACCTGCTTGTGCGCCTTTCCGGTCGCCTGCGCGATGGCAGCAGCAAGCCTGTTGCGGTCTTCCCCGATCTGCTTGCACATCAATGTGTAAAACTCGCCCAGCTTCATCTGAACGGCGACCTGGGTCATGTACGTCCGCGAATACAGCAGGACCGATGCGCTGTTCACGCGCGTGGCGACGTTGCGCACGCCGGCATCAACCTTCAGTTCCAGTCGGCTCACCGCACTGTTGTAAGCTGCCAGCACACTCGCGATTGCGTCCTGGACATTCGGCCAAATAAGTTTGTCGCCCAGGTCGCTACTGGTAATGATCTTGGTGATCGGGGCATAGAGCTTGCCGAAGTCGTTCCAATCCAGTTCGCCCTGATTGCTGAACGTGGGAACGAGGCTTTGCATAAGGTTCTTGTCGAGCGCGAGCAAGGTTTTGAAGACGATGCTCTGACCATCCTTGATCCACGCTTCCCAAGCCCGCGCCGACGGCCCGTTGACGGCTTGAATGTTGCCCTCGGAATCTGGTTTAGGCGTTGCTTCGGTGATGCCGCCGCTCAGGCACAGCTCCATGGTGCGGATGTAACCCAATACTGAGTACGCGTTTTGCGCATCGTAGTCATGGCGCTCAGCCACACGGAACATCGGGTTGTTGAGGATCTGGTCTGTGTAGAGCGCGGCCAGCCTATCCACTTGCGTCTGCAACCGCGCCTTGTGCGCTTCGAACGACCGCTCCCAACTGGCGCGCGCGGCTTCATCATATCGCTCGTCAAGGCGCGCAAGCAGATTCTCAGCCTTGTGCTCGACCTGTTCGGCTCGCTCGCGGGCGGGATCGCCGAAAACCGGCGGGCCGCCGGACTCGGTAGGCATCATCTCCCAGGCGGCATTCGGGCTGTCGGCGATGGCGTCGCCCGCGGCCACCTTGCAGAGTTCACGCAGGCGTTTGAGGCTTTCGGAGGTGAAAAATTTGTAGTTATTGAGCGGGTCTGCCTCGTAAGCCTGCCGCTCCCTTTGCCAACCCAGGCGCTGATGATTGATTTCCTGGACCAACCCGACTGGGTCCGGCAGGACCAGCGCCAACACGCCATTCGGCAACTGTTCGCGCTGTGTCTGAGTTCGGACGAAGCCCTGCAGCGCGTTCAAGCGATGATTGCGCGAGCAAAAGCCGTGCACGCTGACAAAATCGCCGATGGTGGGTGTGGCGTATTCCAGCACCTGCTGATCGACGTGAAGCCTTTGCTCCGTCATCGCGATGCCTACGCTCGCGGGATCTTCGCGGGCAGTCTTTAGGTCCAGCCTATGAAACCTGGCGCTCACTGGCGACTGTTCGGCCGTGAAACTTTGAAGATATCGGTTCAATACGTTTTCGGACCACGGATCGCTGGAGAATGCAATCCACGCGGTCGTGAACAGTTCGGTATCGATGTTGATGAACGAAGCGGGGACATCGTGGTCCCGGTGAATGCATCTTTCGCTCAGCGGCTCTGGGGCTGCCCGCGGCATGGAAAATGGGTTGAACTGACGCAGCGCCCCTTCGGGCGTCACCTGATAAGCCTGCCACTCTCGCTTGTCGAGCAGCACATAGAGATACCCTTCACGTAGGGTACGCGGCTGGTCGAGCCGCAACGGCACGGCAGCCAGATCGCCGCCGCCGGCAAGCGGCCGCTTTGATGTCGCGGTGGGCTTAGGCGCGTAGGCCGTTCGCAACGGAAGGATTGGCAGGCCAGTGCGTTCGCAGGCGTTGCATGTGCCCGTAGGATTGGGGACAGCATGGCGGATCGCCCAACTCAAGGTCGTGCTGACGCTCATAAGTTCCTTTGCTTGGCGCAGTGTGGCAATAGTCGGTGATGACCTATCGCCTCAATGCAAACGTTGTGCCAACTTGGAAGCGTCTTTTCCGTTGTTCTTTCTTATCAACTGCTTACGCGTGCTTCACCGCCACACATGGCGAGCTCAACGGCGCAAAAGCAGCGAAAGTGTTTTTTTCACCGAAAGTTCGGGCCATTTGTGGCCCGAGATTCTTCAACGGTTTGAAAACAAACAAAAAAAACTCGGGCCAACTTTGGCCCGCGTGAGCCAAAGTTGGCCCGGTCATCCGCGCTCAGACGAATCGCGCCGACCTTTACGCGCCGCCCTTCGGGCACTGGCGTTTAAATGATGATTGATGTCGGCCCTGCGGCAGGCGACTTCTGACACCCTTGGGAGCTGCTCTGAGTATGATGCGAATCTCGCCTGGCTGTCAGACACCTTGAGAGAAACGCCCGCCGAGACATCCGGCAGGCCGTTTTCAATTGGGTGACGAACGCGTCAGAACCTTCCCCGCAGCGTCAGCAGCACGCTGCGCGGCGCGCCGTAGTTGTTGCGGTTCTCCAGATAGCCCGGGTACTCGTAGTAGACCTTGTCGAACAGGTTGTTCACGTTTACCGCAGCAGTCCAATGCGAGGTCAGGTCGTACGCGACGCGCGCGTTCCAGACGCTGTAGGACGGACGCCGCACATTTGAGATCGTGTTGGTCAACGCGCTCTGCCAATTGACGCCTGCACCGAGGCTCAACCGATTCAGGTCCCCCGGCAGGCGGTACTCGCTCCACACGCGCAGCATGTGCCGAGGCGTTTCCTCGCTGAAGGTCTGGCCCTCACGCTCCGGGTCGCTCAGATACTTGTTGCTGTTGAACGTATAGCCTGCGGCCACTTGCAGGCCCGGCGCCAGTTCGCCACTCATCTCGGCCTCGAAGCCCTGGCTGCGAACCTTGCCCGCCGCGCGCGAGCAATAGCCGCCATTGCAGACCGGTCCGGCCTCGTAGTCCTGCACCGCGCGATTCTTCTGGTCGATCCGATAAACGGCGAACGACGTGTTCAGCCTGCCGTCCATCAACTCGCCCTTGATGCCCACCTCATAGTTGGCGCCCACGATCGGCTTGAGGACGCTGCCGTCCAGCGTGATGGCGGTTTGCGGCTCGAAGATATCCGCATAGCTGGCATAGGCCGACCACTGCGGCGTCAGCGCGTAGACCAAGCCCAGGAACGGCGTGAACTCCGCGCTGGCTTTCGCGGTGCTCACGTCGCTCCACGTTGCGGCCTGCGTCGTGTAGCGGCTTTCAAACCAACTGAATCGACCGCCGGAGACCAGCGTCAGGTCGTCCGTCAGGCTGCTGCGCAACTGCGCATAAATGCCTTTTTGCACATGCGGGTCATAGCGGGACAGCCGCTGCGAGTCCGGAAAGCTCTCGGGCTTGGGTACATGCGGATCCGGATGGAACACATCCAGCGGCAGGTAGTTGGACGCGTACTCGATCCGATCGCTGGATTTCAGGCGCGACATGCTCACACCCACCGTCAGGTCCTGCGCCATGCCCCACGTCGTGAAGCGGCCGTTCACATTGGCATCAAACCCAAAGTGCTCAGCGGACTTGTCGTAGTTCCAGGCATTGCGCATCGGCCCCATCAACGTCACCGGGTCCACCGCGCCCGTGGCGTCCAGTGCCGACGTCAGGCTGCTTTCCTTCACGTAGGTGCCCGCGATGTTCAGGCGCCAGTTGTTGTTGAAGCGATGCGTCAGGTCGGCGAAGACCTGGGTCTCGTCACGGTCCCATTGGTTCCAGTCCGCGCCCAGAAACGTTGAACGCTTCAGGTCCAGCGAACGACCGTCGCTGTACCGCGGCAGGCCGCCAAAGAAGGGCGTGGCCCGCACCCGCGACACCAGCACGCCAGCGCCCACGGTCGTGCGCGGCGACACGTCGTAGTCCAGCGCAAAGTACAGGTTGGTGTTGCGTTCCTTCACCACGTCGATGAACGAACCCTTGGTGTCGTAGTCCAGCACCGCCCGCGCCCGCAGACTGCCGTCGGCGTTCAACGCGCCGCCCGCGTCCAGCATGCCGCCCACGTGATCCCACGAACCGGCACGCGCTTCCATCAACACCTGCGTCTCGGCAGTGGGCCGCTTGCGCACCAGGTTGACCGATCCGCCAGGCTGGCCCGCGCCTTCCATCAGGCCTTGCGCGCCCCGCAACACCTCGACGCGATCCAGATACGCCGTGCTGCCCGTGAAACTGTTGCCCACCGCGTAGAAGCTGCGCGACAGCGGCACGCCGTCGTACTGGATGTTCGTGATCTTGAAACCGCGCGAATAGAAGTTGCGGCCGCCGTCGGCCACTTCGCTGATCGTCACGCCCGTCGTGTTCTCCAGCACTTCGCTGATGGTCGACAGGTTCTGGTCGTCCATGCGCCGGCGCGTGATCACCGTGACCGACTGCGGAATGTCCTTGAGCGCCTCTTCCGTCTTGCCGATGGTCGCCGCCCGGGCCGCGTAGGAGTTCGTGTTCTCGGTGGTCGCATTGAAGACGCCCGTCACCAGCACCGGCGCCAGCGTGCTGGCCGCGGACTGCGGCTCGGCCTCGATGCGGATGCCGCCATCCACATTGACGGCGCGATAACCCGTGCCAGACAGCAAGGCGCGCAAACCGTCTGCCACGCCATACTGGCCGTTCAGGCCCGCGCTACGCGCACCGTTCAACTGCGCGGACGAATACGCCAGCGAAATCCCGGCCTGCCTGGCGAATTCCGCCAGCGTGTCATTCAACGGACCCGGCGCGATCGCATAGGCGCGCGACGCGGCAGAGGGCGCGTTTGCGGCGGGCGCTGTCTGAGCGCGCGCAGTCGTCGGGCTGGCGGACAACGCGGCCAGACCGAGCGCCGCCGCCAGCGGCAGGAGAACGGCAAGGGAAGGGGTGGGGCAGGCGCGCATGCAAGCCCGGGCGCCCGGCGCCGTGGCGTCCGGGTGTCGGTAGGTCTTCACGAAAGGGTTACTCCAATGAGGGTCGGTCCATCTTGGGCAGTGCGCACTGCTTCAAGCGGTATGACGAACGAATTCGCCGATCCCCTCAAATAATTTTTACCGGGCGTTGTCCATCACGCGCGCGCCCGCACCCGCGTGACGCGCCCGCCCCACCACAGGCGGCCGGATTGCGGTTCGATCGGCAGGATCTGACGCAGCAGCGCCAGCACCTTGTGCGTGTCGTCCAGCTGAAACACGCCGGATACGCTAAGCCGCGCCACGGCGGGGTCGCATTCGATCGCGCCGTGATAACGCGACAGTTCCTGCAGGAATGCGGCGAGCGGCATGTCTCGCACCGACAGCGCGCCTTCGACCCAGGCGCTGCCATCCATCACGCGGGTATCGATTGGCCCCGCACTGAATACTTTCTGACGCGTCATCCGCGCGGATTCGCCTGCCTGCAGTGTCTTTCCGGCCTCGTCGCCGCCATCGCGCGGCAGCATGGCGACCATGCCTTCGTCCACCGACACTTCACTGGCCTCGTCCCACTGACGTACCCGATAGCGCGTCCCCAACGCCCGCGCCTGACCATCGCGCGTCTCTACAAACAGCGGACGCGACAGCGGGTCGCTGCCGGAGATCAGATAGACCTCGCCGGCCAGCAACGTGATCCTGCGCGCTTGATCGCCATAATGGATGTTGACCGCCGTATCCGTGTTCAGCACCAGCGTGCCGCCGTCCGGCAACACGACCCGCCGCCGCTCGCCGCGCGACGTGGCCACATCCGCCAGCGCATGCTGAACCAGCTGCGCATCGCGCGCCTGCCACGCCATCCAACCACCGGCGGCCAGCACGCCCAGCGACATCAACGCCTTGCGCCGCGAGCGCAGCGCCTGCGCCGTTCCCGTCTGCCGAAGAATCCGCGCCGCGGCTTCCGGCGGCATGTCCATCGCGGGCCGCTGCAAACGCGCACTAAGCGCCTGCAACCGCTCCCAGACGAGCGCATGCGCGGGGCTAGCGCCCAGCCACACATCGAACGCCCGCCACGCCGACGCGTCCGCCGTGTTGTATTGCAGCTTGATGCGCCAACGGATGGCGGCGTCCAGCACCGCCGCATCGCCCGCGCCGTTTGTAGTGGCTTCCGCACCCGCGCCAGGCTTGGCCGTTGCCACGCGATCAGCACTCATAGACCAGGCGGTAGCAGTGTTGCAGCGCCTGCGCCAGATAGCGCTCCACCGTCGCCACCGACTTGCCCACCTGCCGCGCGATCTGCGGGCAGGTATGGCCCTCCATCTGCGCCAGCAGGAACACCTCGCGCACCTCGGGCTTCAACCGGCCCAGCATCTGCGCGATCTGTTCCAGCGATTCCAGGATCAGCAGGCGCGATTCTTCGGACGGCCAATGTTGTTGGGGATAGGTCTGCAACACCGCCAGATAATTGCGCTCGATTTCCTGGCGGCGCCAATGGTCCACCAGCAGTCGGTTGGCGATGGTGCGCAAGTAAGCGCGCGGTTCGCGCAGGGCGGTTTCGGTCTGGGCGGAGGAATTGGCCGAGAGCAGGCGAACAAACGTGTCCTGCGCCAGATCCGCCGCGCGATGCGCGTCGCCGAGCTTCAGGCGCAGCCAGCCATGCAGCCAGGAATGGTGGTCACGGTAAATCGTCGAGATACCGGCGTCGGGACTGGCGCTGGAGTTGGCGGACATCGGACGGGCTTTGCTAATGGGAATGGTTCCCATTATAGGGGTGAAGGCGAAACAGGTCGGATTGAATGATGCGGGCGCCTTCGGGACGGGTTCTAGGCTTTGCGGCCGTCGGTCTGGCGTGAATCGGGTATTTGAGGCCTAAGATGTCGCCCAAGGAGCGAGTATGGCCACCAAGAAAACGACACCATCGCTGAAGCATTCCGCCCGCCGCGTCGCCATGACGCTATGCGCGACCAGCCTGCTTGCCGCATGCGAACCCCAACTGCCGCCACCGCCGGTCGGGTCGAAGCTCACCGCTGAAACCATCGCTACGCGTGAAGCGCCGGCTGAGCATCAGTTCAAGGGTGTGCTCGCGGGAAAGCCTATCCATCTGCTTGCGCACAACTGCAAGGTGTATCGGGTAGACCCAGCCGAAGGCGAGAACGTGAGCTGGACGCTGGTGCTGGAAGGCGATTTCTATCCCTTGCCGACGTCATGCTTGAGTCAATCGCTGACGGAAGAGAAGGGCGGCGTGACGGCGTTCATCGGGCGGCAGGCGCTTGGGGCTGGCGGGTGTTGCACGGGAACGCCGAAGTATCGGACGAAGGATGGCGTGACGTGGAAGCCGAATTGAATTCGTGTCACCCCCTTTGCGCTTCGATCGCATGGGCCATGGAGGATGCCTCACATGGCCCATTCCTCACGTTAGCGCGATGACACCGGACGCCCCCGCGTCATCGATTCCAGCACGCCATCCCGCCGCACCCAGCCATGAAACAACGCCGCGGCCAGATGCAGCAGCACCGTCGCGAACAGCAGGAAGGCCAGATACCGATGCGCGCCCCGTAGCGAACTGAATAACGCCGCATCCGCAGGCGCAATCGGCGGCAACTGCCAACCGGCCGCTACGACCGGATAGCCGCCCGCCGACAGCATCGCCCAGCCTATCAGCGGCATCGCGAACATCAGCGCGTACAGCAGAACGTGCGAGGCCAGCGCCGCATGACGTTGCCAGGCCGGTAGATCCGCCGGCAACGCAGGCGCGCCCTTGAACACACGCCTGACCAGACGGATGCACACCAGCGCCAGCAGCGCCAAGCCCAACGGCTTATGGATCTGCACCAGCCACTGATGCCGCTCTGACACCGACGCCACCATACCCACGCCGATGAACAGCATCGCGAGTATGCCGGCCGCCATCGACCAATGCAGCACGCGTGCGAACAGGCTGAACGTGACGGGCGGCCGGCGGGTTTGATTTTGCGATGAGATCATTGGGCGCGCTCCGGTTGAGTCGAATGGGATGACGCAGCGGCGGCTTGAGGCGGCCCTTCGCCCGTGCGGCGTTCATAAGAGGCCGCGTAGGCCGCGGAACGCGCCGCCAGCAGCGGATCGTCGGAAACCGCAATGCCTTGCGGCAACACCGTCGGGTCGTAGTTCACATCGCGACAGGGACCATCGCTTTGCGAGGCGCTGCTGGTTATCACCACGGTGCCGGCGTCGACAGTCGGCCGGTCCGCCGGCCACTGGCGGGTTGCATCGTTGGTGGAATCGCCGGGCTGGCCCAACGTGAACAGCAGACGCCAGCGCAACGGCCCTTGCGTCAGGCGTTGTTGCAGGTCGCCTTGCAAATAGTCGGCATCGTGTCCCGGCTGCGCCACAGGCGCCGCCGCCGCGTCCAACGGCGCCAACTGCCAACGCACCGGCTGGCGCTTTCCGTTCCCATCGATTAGGTAGAACGCGTTCAGCCCGTAATAGTCTTCGGTGGCGTAGCTGGCCGAAGGCTTGGCGGTCTTGGCCCACGCGCGGAATGCCGCCGTTTCAGGATGCGCCGCGAAAAACGCCTGCATGCGCTGCGGATCGGGCTTGCCCGTCTTGGGATCGGGCCGTCCGACAAGTTGCTGATCGTAGAACGCTTGCGGCGTCGACAGCGGAAACACCGGCATGCTGTTCATGCCGGTTCGCCACTGTTCGCCATTGGCCGACGTGAACATCAAGGCAAAGCTGCGAATCGGGACGCTGGAGTCCGACGCATAAGGGTTTCCGCCGGGCAGCGCCAGCCGTCCCACCACGGGCGTGCTGCCCGGCGCGAACACCGAGGCAGTGGATAAGTCATGGGCGGCGCCGCTGCTTTCGAAGCGGCCGATCACACAGACGCCTTTGGCGTGGTTGCGGCGAAAGCCCTCGTGGACACCGCTGTTGGCTTCCAGCGCGTTCACCACGCGGTCTGGGGTCAGGCGCTGAGGGTCGAGCCAGCCGCCGACGTAGGCGAACGCGGCGCCGGAGGCGAGCACGATGGCGCCGATTGCGGCGAGGCGAAGAAGGGCTTGCGGGGCGGTGAGTGGCCGGGGCGTCTGGCTCCGGCCTTCCGGGGGCTGGCCGTCTTGGTGCCGCTCACCCGACGGCTGGCGATTCGGCGGCAGGCGGCCCGGCGGCTGGCTTCCCGGTGGCGTTTGACCCGGCGGCGGGCCGCTACAATCAGATCCTTGTTGCATAAGGCTCCTTGCCCATGGGGCGATGAATACCCCTGTAGGACGCCGTGCGAAAAAAGTTATTCCGCGATGGAATAAACCCGCCGGAGCGGCGTCTTACTGCATTGACCTGTAAGCTGGTTGCGCAGGCCTGTCCCAGGAACCCGCCATGATTCAACCGGTCCGCGTGCCGCCCGACGCGCCGGCATCCACCGACGACGAGATGCCAGCGGAAGAACTCTCCGACGCCGTGCTGCGCCAACTACTGCCGCGCCTGCGGCGTTTTGCGCTGCGCCTCACGCGCGATGCGGTCGCGGCCGACGACCTGGTGCAATCCACCCTGGAAAGAGCGCTCACCCGCTGGCGCGGCCGCCGTCCGCAAGGCGACGTGCGCGCGTGGCTCTTCACCATCCTGTACCGCCAGTTCCTGGACTCCCAACGCCGCTCGCGCCGCTATGCGCGGCTGCTGTCATGGTTTGCCGGCTCCGACGCCGCCGCGCCGTCGGCCGAGCGCGAGGTCATCGCGCGATCTTCCCTGGATGTCTTCGAACGCCTGCCCGAGGCGCAGCGCACGCTGCTGTGGCTCGTCAGCGTGGAAGGCATGAGCTACAAGGCCGTCGCCGATGTTTTAGACGTACCGCTAGGCACCGTCATGTCGCGCCTGTCCCGCGCGCGGAGTGCCTTGCGTGAATTGCATGAGGGGCAGACCGGCGAGGCTCGTCTGAGGATATTGAAATGAAAGAACGCTCTATCGATGATCTGACGCGTAATGCGTATGTGGACGGACAGTTGGATCCGTCGCAATTGCAGGAGCTGCAGGCGTATTTGCGGGCGCATCCGGATGAGGCGCAGGAGCTGGAGGCTTGGCGTCGGGATGCGCAACGGCTGCGGGAAGGGGCTGGCGGGGATAGTTTGCCGGGTAACCCTGCGTTGGATCCTGCTGCGGTACGTGCGGGGCTAAGAGTTCGTACACGGCGGCGGATGGCGATGGCGGCTAGTCTGGTTGTGGCGGTGGCGATTGGCGGCGTCACGGGATGGAGTGCCCGCGATACGGCCTTGGCGAATCGGGTGTTGCCGATGCAGGATGCGATGCAGGCTTATCGGTTGTTTGCGTCCGCGGATGCGCCGCAGCCGGACGTGCGGGCCGATGCTGGGGATTTGCAGGGGTGGTTGGATGCGTATTTTGCGCATGCCGAGCGGTTGCCTAATTTGAGCGATAGCGGGTTTAGGCCTGTTGCTGCGCGATTGTTGGCTACCGATCAGGGGCCGGCGGCGCTTGTTATCTATGAGAACGCGGGGCAGCGCGCTACGTTTTATATTCGGCCGCCTGGGCCGGGGGGGCAGTTTCTGGCGCAAGGGAGCCGGAGGGATGGCGAGCTGGTGGCGCGGTATTGGTCGGGGCGGGGGTACAACTATGCGTTGGTGACGGCGGGGGATGCGGGCGGTCAGACAGCGCAAATGGGTGAGTCATGACGTCTGAGTAATTTCAGGCCTTTGTGTCGTCTACATACTGGTCTAAATCGAACGGCTCGGGCCTGTCGCACATCGCGGCAGGCCCGAGCCGTTCTGCGCTTACTGGATTGATGTGGGCGCGTCATGCGTCGGGTCGGCGCGATCGACGTCTTGTGCGCATGCGCGTGCCGTTTCCAGCATGACCTCCGTCATGACGCCCATGTGCTCACACAATCCTTCCACGCCGCCCAACAACGCGGCCACGGTCCACGCGTCCAGCGGCTGCGCGCCGGTGGCGTCGGGCTCGGAGGCGCTGTTGCCGACAAGACGCGCGATGGAAGCGATGGCGCAGCGAGCGCGGTCGATGTTGTAGAGGTGGGATAAAGGCACCACGCCGAGTTCGGGATTAGTGTCTACGGACCAGGGGCTTTCAGTGAGGGGATGGGACTGCATGGATTTCCTCCGACGATATGGAAATCCCGCTGCCCCACTTCCAAATGGGGCGGGCGGGCACAGGACAAGGTTGGAAGACCGGATCGTCGGAACCGGCGTGCGACTAGCGCACCCCTGCCAAGGCCCGCCCATTGAGCGTGCGAAGGCGTGCTGACTGGGAGGTCAACACCGACGAATTTACCGGCTTCCACACCGGGCTACCGTTCGTGGCGGTAGTCGGGGGAGTATACGGCGCGGAGCGACTCTAGCCGGAAAGGGAGAGATAAATCGGCGACTGGGCAATGGGGCGGAAATCAACCTATGTGCGCGTCCCGAGCGAAAGCATGCCCTAGAATCCCAATGCTTTGCTTCGGCATTGCTTGGGTTCGCGGCCCACACCGTGAGTCCGATACTGCCGCGTTCATGGCGCCCTAACAGAGGCAGTCGTGCGATCTCACGGTCAGCCACGCCTCGGGGTCAGTAAATTTTTCGCATTTGTCCGTAATGCACACGGCCTGAAGCGGAAGGTGTTTGTGCGGACAATGCGTGCAGGTCCTAATACCGCTAGGGATCGTTCGATACGCGGACTGAGGATGATGGGCCTTGCCTCCGGCACGAATCCAGAAGCACACATCGCCAAATTCAGCGATATGTCCATATGCCATAGCATTTGAATCAGCGCCGTGATGTGGCGCGGTCGCAATCAGAGGCTTGCATGTCCGCTTGCCAGACAGAAATGAGTTTGCGTAACGCGGACCGTCTCCTAGGGGCGAATCGCCACAGAACATGACGTCGACGTGCGCGTCATCACCTGAAGAAAGGAAGGCGAGGCTTTCCCGATTGGCGCGGGAGAGTGCGATGAAGCGGCGGAATAAAATCCCCCGCAGTGCCGGCGGCTCTCGTAACTCCTTGGCATTGATAGGAGTCAGAAAGACTTCGCCGCCCGTCGCTATACGGTCTTTAGAATAGGCAAGGTAATCGAACCACCGTACACGCACGTTTTTGCCGTTCACCGACAACGCAATTTCCCTGATTCTCTCGGCAGTTTCGATTAGATCCATTGCGCGCCGCGTGATCCCACGACTTTTGCCCATCTTTCTAATTGACTGCTTCGCCTTGGAGGCGGCCTTGGTCTTCGTGTCTAGCTTCGCAGGCCGCAACTCAAGCGTGCGTCGCGCTTCACCCGGATCACCTTCGTCGGCGAAGGGCGCATTGGAGATCAACTTGGCAAGTTCGCTGTCGATTGTCTCGTTTTCCTCGGCGAACAGGGTTCCGATGTGTTCACCATCTTTGAACTCTTTCACCAGTTCTTGGTAGAAAAGTTCGGTTTCCTCGACGAGTTCCTTGACGGTTTCTTTCCATGAGCCGGGCAGCCAGAACTCTGATGCCGTTATACCTGGTCGATCGAGCAGGTCCGTCAGCCCGCCAGCATGGTCTTTATCATTATGTGTACATACGACCACGTCTAAGTGGATGTTCGGCTTGCCTAGCTGCTTCTTCAGAGCCAAGGCAAGGGAGGAGCCAGTGTAACCACCATCGACAAGAATGAGCTTTCCCATGTACTGCAAAAGATAAGATTCACCTTTAATCGGCAAAGCTGTTATTCGTTTCATTTTTATATGCATCTGTTGACTAACGACCGGATCGACATATAGCCGCTCCGACGCTGCGTCGAGCGCTGCAATATGTATCGGCAATGTAATCGAGTAGACGATGGTCCGACTGTGGGACTCTTAGCGCAACCATAGAAATGGTTGCGCTTTCTTCTGGTCTAAGTTGAAAGGCAGCCTAGGCCTGCCGATTAGCTCGATCCGTGCATCATCATGTCATAGTGGGCCAACTGCCCACTTTTCTCAAAGATCTGCTTGAAAATTTCCATGTAGGTATCAATGGAGGCTTGGTCGAAGGTGTAAAAAGTATCGTCGTGCGAGAAGTGCGAGCCGTCGTTGACCCAAGCGAATAGGGACCGGCATTTGGCTTTTTGCAGCCCATCGAACTGGTCGCAAATCTTGTCGAAGTCCATTCTCCCCAGAATCTTGAAGTAGTTCTCCAAGATACGCCGCATGGTGTTTTGCACGGTCAACGGTGACTTCTGCGGACGGCGCAACTCCTCCCAAAGCAAATCGTATGAGGTCTTTATTGGATTTGATGCGTGGCGCTCGACTGTGGTGCCGCTAGGTTCCTTCCGCACCGCCCAGTAGCTGCGCTCTCCGGCCTTGGTGTCATCGCCTCTGTCAGAGGTGTAGGTCACCTCTTTGTGGAAATAGACATTGTGCGTTAGCACGAAAATCTGCTTGATTCCGCCCGTATTCTTCCGCACTGGCTCGAAAAGCGACTTAATTAGGCTACTGACGATAAACAAGACGTCGCTGTCCATACTCGATACTGGATCGTCGAACACCACCACGCGGTCGGCAGTCATGCCGCTCTCGCTCTCGCTCCCTTTGAGTAGATGGAAGAAGTAGAGGAAGGTGACGAACGAGCGCTCGCCCTCGCTCAGCGAGTCCTTGGCGTCGCTCCCATCGGCCCTCACCAGCTTGTAGAACGGGCCGTCGTCGGCCTTAGCGATGGTGAAATTCCGAAACCCGAAAGATTTCAGCAAGCCGTTGATGCCCTCGATGGTCGGCTCGATGCTCGTCGCCGCCTTTTCCAACTCCTTGATCTCCTTCCCCTTCGCCGCCCTCAAAGCCGCAGCTTCTTGAATTTGGCTCTCCAGCTTGACTATGGCCGCGTTGAGGCCGTTGCGCTTGCTCGTATAAGCAGCCAACTCGGTTTTGAGCTCGACCTCCAAAATGTGCTTCCAGACCTGCTTAGTCAAGTCCGCTCGCTCTTTGCTTATGTTCTTTGCGATCTCGTTGTGGGCTCTAACGGCCGCGTTGGCGTTCGCGATTAGCTTGGAAGCGGTGGCCAGCAGCTCGAACATCGGCTCGATGTGGACGGGCAGGCTCGGCTCTTTGGCCTTGTTCACCAGCAAAAGTGCGTTGGTTTCTAAGCGCGCCTCGATGGCGGAGCGCTCGGCCTCAAACGCCCCCATGTCCATGAACCGAGAGCCGCCGTCCACAACCGCTTTCAACTTCACACGCAGGGTGTCGGCGTCGCGGGCGTACGCGCTTTGCAGCTCGGCGATGGCCTTAGTGTGTTTCGCGAAAGACTCGTCAAAATAGCTAGACAGGCTAGCCTCGAAACTTTCCTGCACTTTTTGTTGGCAGAACGGGCAAGTAGGCTTGCTCCGCTCGTAGAACGCCTGACCCTGTTTGACCCAATCGCTGTTGCCCAGCCGTTGGATCAACTCGGCAATGTCCACATCCTCCTTGCCGATCACCTTCTTTGCGAGTACTGGATTCGACTCATGGTTGACGATATCGGCGGAGCCTAGTTCTGGAATGGCCGTCTCGATGACGGGTGTTGCCCCAAACACCGTCTTGGCCTTGTCCTTGAGGTAGTCCAACGATTTCAACTCGGCTTGATTCGAAATCAACTCTGCCAAGACGCGCTCCTTGAACCGCTCCGAGCTGTTGCGTGCGCCGGTAAATGCGTCCCCGAAAACCGCGTCATGCCTCTGTTTTTGCTCCCAGCACTTATTTTTGATATGGCTCTCCAACTCGGCGAGTTCACCTTTCTTTCCCGACTTCTGATCTTGCCCTTGCAGCGTGTTGGTCAATTGCTCAATGTTGCGGACAATGCCATCGAACTCAGTCTTCTTCGCCGCAATTGCATCGAGGGTGGCGATATCCTGCTCACCTAAAGTAAAGATTCCCTTGAGTCGAGGGGCCGCATTGAAATTGCGATCGACGAAGTCGCGGTTGTAGACCATCGCCTCTAAGCGAGTTCCTTTCTTCCACGCAATAGCGCAATCCGGATGATCCTCCGGACTGGCGATAACTCTTGTGATAGTAGTTTTGCCAGCACCATTAGTGCCAAAAATGAAATTAAATCGAGCGAGACGGTCGAGAACCTGTGGTGCAATGCCGTAGGTAGCAGTTTTCGAAATGCTCAATGATTCGATCATGGAACGCTAATTCCTTATTTGAAGAAATAGTGCTGAACTATCGTAGCTGGCTTTCGTAATGTAATGCTATTTTCGAGAAGACAATTGGAATTCAGATATGAAGCGACAATCTCTGATAGAAAACATAGAGAATTTGAAAACTTAAATACTGGCCCTATGACAAATTCTAAGGAACGCTCTTACCCGGGACCCATGGCTGGTGACGGGCGACTTCCGACACCATGCAGCAGTTCTTTGAGTGGGAAAGCTCCTTTCGATGGACCCGATAGCGAGTGGCAGACTGATGGTTAACGAATGAGGAGAGAAAAGGTGGGCTATTGCTTACGCGGGGCGCACATCGGGCCTCAGACGATCGTTGAGATCAGCAAGGCGCGATATGAACTGCTGGTCAACGCGCGAAAAACCCTTGTGGATGCCGGCGCCTTCGAGGAACGTTATGAGCTGTTGCTCGGCAACTTCACAGCATTTGAAATGTTCTGCGCGGAAGTTTCGACGCGAGGAACATTGGAGCGCGAATTTCGCTATGAGAAGTGGGCGGAAGTCATCTCAGCGGCCAACCGCCATACCATCAATTTTCTGACCACCGCGCGCCTATTTGCCGATCATGTGGTCCGCGATTTCAAGCACCTTGAGTTGCCGGAACCCTTTGCCGGCGCGGCCAAGAAACTCCTTTCAGACGCCTATGACAAAACGCTTGGATACCAGTTCGTTTGCGAACTGCGGAACCACGTTCAACATCGTGCCGTAGCTGTTCACGGGATTAAGGGCCGCGCGGAAAGCTCCTCGTGGTCAGAAGCATCCATGATTTACTGCCAGAAGAAACTCATCTTGGAAAACCGTGGTGACTTCAAGATGCGGGTTCTGGACCGACTAGAAGACCAAATCGACGTGTTGGCCATGTTTCGCGCTTACATGGCCTCAGTCTGTCGTGTCCAATTGGCCCTGCGAAAGCTCATCCGCCAACCCTGCATTGATTCAAGAGACGCCATAGAACTTGCGATGAAAGACTACGCCGCCGTTCAGGAAGAAAACGGCTCGGAGGACAGTCGGGTGATTGGACTGACGGCTGTCAAAGAAGAAGGAGGAACTTTCAGTGACGCCATTCCGCTCATTCTTGATTGGGATGACTCACGCGTGGCACTGTCACGCAAGAACTCACGAGCAATCCGCCTTCCGGAGGGGGCCACGATCCCAATTTGACTTAGATACTGACAGCTCAAATCTGGCAGAAAGCAGACCCGAGTCGATCAGCGCTAACGAGAATTAACATCCCAGAACAGGACGGCCAATGATATCTTCGTCTGCAAACGCATCAGAATCGCCCACGATATCTTCGGGATCCCAGGCGCAAGACTGTAGTTTCGCTAGACTGTCGCCCGGGGCGGGAACATTAACCGAGGTGGTTTTACTGTTTCGCAGATGAGAGAGCGCATCAAAGCCCTCCGCGATCTCGGCATACAAATTCCGCTTCTTCATCTTCCGCTCTTCCTTTTCATGAGCCGATAGCCGTCTGAGCGCCTTCTTTCCTCTATCCGGGAAACGATTCGTCGCACCCGCCAGCCGTACCCCTAATTATGGCCAGCCACTCTCCGTCGGAGAACTCTTTAGCCGCCAATATCAGACGACGGAACGGCTGGCTCTCCAGCTCAATTCGTTCGCTTCCGATGCACGCACCGATGTAATTCGGACCTCGCTCAGCGCTCCGGGCGAACCATTTCCTTATCCTCAATCCGTTTCGCCACCCACACCGTCGCCCCCCCACACCCGGCATCCTCCACCACATTCCGCACCACCTCAAACCCATTCACCCCCAACAACTCCCGATACTCCGCCCCCTCCAAACTTCCGTGATACAGCGGCCGCCCTTCAAACTCCCCAATCGCCTCACCCAGCCCCGTCCCACTCGTAAACATCAGCACCGCCCCCGGCGCAGCCAACCGCCCGAACTCCCCAAACATTCCCCGCTGATCCTCTGGCGATAAATGAAAAAAGCTATGCCAAGCGATCAACCCATCAAACGGCCCCGCGACCGCCATCTGCCGCATATCCGCAGCAATCCACTGATGCTCAGGAAACGCCGCCTTCGCCCGATTCAATAACGGCACCGACGTATCCACACCCGTAATCAGGCAGCCACGCTCAATCAGATACTGAGCAATCGGCACCCCAAACCCACACCCAATATCCAGCACCCGCGGACTCGCCCCCGGCAGCAGCGCTAGGAACGCATCCAGCCACGCGCGCTCGATCAGCCCAGTCCCACGCAGCCGCACAAACGCGTCGGCATGCTCCCGATAGATCGACACCACGTCATCAGCAGGTGACTTGGACATCTTCAAACTCCCGTGACGGCCACCGGAATACCCAGACCCTCGGCAAGCGAATCAACCGCAAACGCCCGAATCCCCATGGAAGCACTCCCAAGCCTCCGCCTCAATATCCTCAATCACCACCCCATCCTCACCCGCGATGGTGAACTGCTCCTGGCTATCCCCAATACTCGCCGCCCCATCCAACCCCAGCAGCAGCGAATACATCGTGTCCCGCAACGCCAGATCCAAAACGCCACGCACACCCTCAAGCTGCGCCGCCGACAACCCCAGTCCCCGCACCTTGGCCGCGACGGCGCTTCCGCCATCCGCCGCCATGAACGTCTCCAACAGCTCGCCTCGCAGCGCATTCCAGTTGCCGACAAATTCCTTCGCGTCCATTCGATTTCCTTAACGTGTCCCAACCCGCGGCCGTATAGCCAATCCCAACCGCAATCCAATCAACCCCAAAAAAAAACAAGGGCCGCATAATCGCGGCCCCTGCATTCACACCCTTCTAACCCTCATCAAGCCTTACGCACCTGCGCAATCAGCGCATCCAGTTGCTTCAGCATCGAATCCACTTCCTCAGCCGTCACGTTCAGCGCGGGCATGAAGCGCAGCAAATTCGGACGCGGCGCGTTCAGCAGCAGACCTTCCGGCGCCTGATTACGCGCAGCTTCGACAATCGCCGGACCATCATCGCGATCCATGACCAGCGCGCGCAGCAGACCCATGCCGCGTTCGCCCTTCATGCCGTACTTGGCCGAGATGGCCAGCAGGCCTTCGGACAGTTGCTTGGCACGCGCATTGACCGCGTCCATGAAGCCCGGTGCGACCAGCGCATCGAAGACGGCGACGCCGACGGCGGTGGTCAGGGGGTTGCCGTTGTAGGTGCCGCCTTGGTCGCCATGCTGGAACACGCTGACTTCCTGACGGGCCAGCAGGGCGGCCAGCGGCACGCCGCCGCCGATGCCCTTGGCCAGCGTCATGATGTCGGGGACGACGTCAAAGTGCTGGTAGGCGAACATCTTGCCGGTGCGGCCCATGCCGGTCTGCACTTCGTCGACGATCAGCAGCAGTTGGTTTTCATCGGCCAGCTTGCGCAGGCCTTGCATGAATTCCTTGGTGGCGGGCAGCACGCCGCCTTCGCCCTGGACGGGTTCCAGCATGATGGCGACGGTCTTGTCGTCGATCAGCTTGCGCACGGATTCCAGGTCGTTCAGTTCGGCCTTGGGGAAACCTTCGACCTGCGGGGCGAACATCTTGTCCCAGCCCGGCTTGCCCGACGCGGACATCGTTGCCAGCGTGCGGCCGTGGAAGCCGTGGTTCATGGTGATGATCTTGAAGGCGCCGTTCTTCTTGACCTGGCCCCACTTGCGCGCGAGCTTGATGGCGCCTTCGTTGGCTTCGCCGCCGCTGTTGGCGAAGAAGACGCGGTCAAAGTCGGACGCGCCGGTCAGGCGCTGGGCCAGCTCGATCGAGGGGATGTTGTAGAACGCCGGCGACGGGTTCATCAGCTTTTGCGACTGTTCGACCAGCGCGCGCTGCATTTCGGGCGCGGAGTGGCCCAGGGTGTTCACCGCCCAGCCCTGCACGAAGTCCAGGTATCGCTTGCCCGCGTGATCCTCCAGCCAGGATCCCTTGCCGCTGACGAACACGAGGTCCGGGCGGGAGGTGATCTCCATGAGGGTGTCGACGTTGAACTGGCTGAATTCCATGGCGGTTCCTGCGGGATGTAAGGACAGGGGATGAGGGAAATTTCGGGGGATTCCCCGGGGGGAAGCGCGAAAAGGCAAATGTAGCACCGACGGGGGGATGCTATCGTGACGCTACCCCTCCGATCTGCCCCGGGCCGGCCTCACAAGGGCTGCCAGCGCGGGCGCTCTATTTTATGCAGGCGATGCGCCCCTCGCGCGCAGTCCGCCGTCGCTTTTTACTGACCAATCATGAAACGTATTCTTTCCAGTCTTGCCGCCGGTCTGGCCTTGGCCGCCGCCATGACGCCCGCCCACGCGGAATTTCCCGACCGTCCCATCCGCCTGATCGTGCCGTTCCCGCCGGGGCAGGCGACCGACATCTTTGCGCGCGCGCTGGCCGAGAAGCTGGGCGCGGCAGTCAAGCAGCCGATCGTGGTGGAGAACCGCGCGGGCGCGGGCAGCAATATCGGGATGGAGCAGGCCACGCGCGCGGCGCCGGACGGTTACACGCTGGTGATCGCGGGTAGCGCGGCAGCGGTGAACCAGACGCTGTACAAGACCATCAATTACAGCCTGACGAAGGATTTTGCGCCGGTGTCGGGGGTGTTCTCGGTGCCGCTGATGTTCCTGGCGACGCCGGCGTCGGGGATTACGTCGCTGCAGCAGTTGGTGACGCAGGCGCGTGCGAATCCGGGTGAGCTGGCGTATGCCAGCGCGGGGATTGGCGGCACGCAGCATTTGTCGGCCGAGATGTTCAAGGCGGCGGCGGATATTGATATTCGCCATATTCCGTACAAGGGCAGTGGTCCGGCGCAGGCGGACTTTCTGGGGCATCAGGTGCCGCTGATGGTGGACTCGGTGACGGCGGGTTTGCCGCACGTGCAGAGCAAGAAGGCGGTGGCGCTGGCGGTGACGACGGCGAAGCGGTTGCCGCAGTTGCCGAATGTGCCGACGGTGGCGGAATCGGGGTATCCGGGGTTTGAGGCGATCGGCTGGGCGGCGGTGTTGGCGCCTAAGGGGACGCCTGCGGAGATTACCGGGGCGCTTAGCAAGCAGATCGGGCAGGTGTTGAATACGCCGGAGATGCAGAAGTTCTTCCGGGATCGTGGCGCGGAGCCGATGCCGTTGACGCCGGAGGCGACTGGGACGTTTATGGCGGCCGAGGTTGAGAAGTGGGGCAAGGCGGTGAAGCAGTCGGGCGCGCAGGTGGATTGAGCGCGTTCCTGGATTGACGACGCTACAAGCCGTCCCTGAATCAGGGGCGGCTTTTTTGTTGCCGGTTACTGGACACCGCCCAGACCGCGCGCCGCGATTGGGTGGTTTTTCTGGATGATCCATCCAGCTTCAGGTGGTTTATCGGGCGCGGGCGCTTGCCTAAGCTCGTAGCTCCATCGACACCTGAAGGAGATTTTCCATGGCGGACCATTCGATCAAGGGCAAAGTCGCGATCATTGCGGGCGGGGCGAAGAATCTGGGCGGGCTGATTGCGCGCGATCTGGCTGAGCAGGGCGCCCGCGCGGTGGCGATCCATTACAACAGCGCGGCGTCGAAGGCCGAGGCCGAGGCGACCGTGGCAGCGGTGCAGGCGGCGGGCGCCAAGGCGGTGGCGTTGCAGGGTGACCTGACGACGGCGGCGGCGGTGGAGAAGCTGTTTGCCGATGCGGTGGCAGCGGTGGGCCGGCCGGATATCGCGATCAATACGGTGGGCAAGGTGCTCAAGAAGCCCTTCACGGAGATCAGCGAAGCCGAGTACGACGAGATGACGGCGGTAAATTCCAAGACGGCGTTTTTCTTTCTGCGCGAGGCGGGCCGGCACGTGAATGACAACGGCAAGGTGTGCACGCTGGTGACGTCGTTGCTGGGCGCCTTCACGCCGTTCTATGCGGCCTACGCTGGCACGAAGGCGCCGGTGGAGCATTACACGCGCGCGGCGGCCAAGGAGTTTGGCGCGCGGGGGATTTCGGTGACGGCGGTGGGGCCGGGGCCGATGGATACGCCGTTCTTCTATCCGGCCGAGGGCGATGATGCCGTGGCGTATCACAAGACCGCGGCGGCGCTGTCGCCGTTCAGCAAGACGGGGCTGACGGATATCGAGGACGTGGTGCCGTTCATCCGCCATCTGGTTAGCGACGGCTGGTGGATCACGGGGCAGACCATCCTTATCAACGGCGGCTACACGACCAAATAGGCGGCAGACCAGGGAGAGCAGCATGCATATGGCGATGGTGATCGGAGGCGGCGCGGTGCTGTTGGGCGTGTTTCTGCTCTTCGGCAAGCTGTGGGGCGGCGATGCGGCGGCGCTGGCGGTGGCAGCCAAGGCGTTCATTCCCGTCTGGCTGGTGGTGGCACTGGTGAATATGTGGGTGGGCGTGACCCATGCCGGGTACACCGTGCGCGAGGAGTTGCCGATTCTGGCGATCGTGTTTCTGGTGCCGGCGGCGCTGGCTGCCGTGGCGATCTGGCGCAGCGGCTGACACGGCCTGGGCGCTGCCGGGCAGGCCACCATCGGACGGGCAATCAGGTTCTCGGGTTGAGTCTCCATCAGACTGTCGGATCGGCTCCCGATCAGCCCCCAAATTGCGGCTATGCTTTTCATGCATTGCGCGCGCCCCCGGCATCGGGACGGCGCGCGCTTCCCGTTGCACCGTCCCCCCGCATCGCCACAGGCCGCTCATGGACCGATTCGACCAGTACCGCGTGTTTGCGCAGGTTGCCGAGATGGGCAGTTTCATCAAGGCGGCCCATGCGCTGGACGCGCCCCGGGCGTCCGTGTCCGCCGCCATCCAGCAACTGGAAACCCAGCTTGGCGTGCGGCTGCTGCATCGCACGACGCGGCAGGTGCGGCTGACGGCGGACGGCGAGCAACTGCTGGAGCGCGTGCTGCCGCTGCTGGCCGAGGTCGAAGACATCGACCAACTGTTCCAGGCGAGCGATCGCCAGGTGTCCGGCAAGCTCAGCATCGACGTGCCGAGCCGCGTGGCGCGGCGGTTGATCGCGCCTCAATTGCCCGGCTTGCTTCGCCGACACCCGCGCCTGCAGGTTGTTCTCAGTTCAACCGACCGCGCCATCGATCTGGTGCAGGAAGGGGTGGATTGCGCGGTGCGCATCGGCGCGCTGCATGACAGCAGCCTGGTGGTGCGGCCGCTGGGCAGCATTTCGCTCATCAATTGCGCCAGCCCGGCCTACTTGGGCGAACACGGCGAACCCGCGAGGCCGGAAGACCTGGCGAGCGGGCATTGGGCCGTGGGATATGCGTCGCCCACAACAGGACGGGAGCTGCCCTGGGAGTCGCCGTCAGCCGATGGCAGCGTGCGCCAGGACTCGGTCCGCAGCCGGGTGGTGGTGAACAACGCCGAGAGTTATATCGCCTGCTGCCTGGCCGGGCTGGGTCTGATCCAGATTCCTCGGTTCGACGTGCAGCATCTGCTGGATGCGGGCGAGCTGGTGGAAGTCATGCCCACCGCACGCGCGGCGTCCATGCCGGTGTCGCTGCTGTATCCCCACCGCCGCCAGCGGTCGCGGCGGCTGGCTGTTTTTCATGAGTGGTTTGCGGGTGTGATGGCGCCTTATATCGACACCTGACCCTCGACGCCAGCATTTCGACACCTACATCTCGACGCCCGCATTCGGACGTCTGATTCAACCGCTGCCCTCGCAATCCGCACCGTCCAAAGCAGTGCCGGCATGCGCGCCCGCGGCGCATCGGCCGCACCAAGGCGGGGCGCGCGATGCACCATCCCCACGTCGCTCCCCGTACGTAAGACATGGCATGGAACTTGCATTGAATGCGTTTGTATACCGAATTGGTGTGCAACGCATTGACCCACCCGGGCAGTGCGGGCCCTGGAGAGTTCCTCATGAAACGCAGATCCCTGTTGCTGTCCCTTTGCGCTGCCGCCACCCTGCTGGCCGCTCCTGTGTCCCACGCCGACGCGCTGGACGATATCGTCAAGGCGGGCGTCATCAAGATCGCCGTGCCGCAGGATTTTCCGCCGTTTGGGTCGGTGGGCTCGGACATGAAGCCGCTGGGCTATGACATCGACACCGCGCAGCTCATCGCCAAGCAACTGGGCGTGAAGCTGGAACTGGTGCCGGTCACCAGCGCGAACCGCGTGCCTTACCTTCAGACGAAGAAGGTGGATCTGGTGATCTCCAGCATGGGCAAGAATGCCGAGCGCGAGAAGGCTATCGACTTCTCGGACGCCTACGCGCCGTTCTTCAACGGCGTGTTCGGCCCGGCGGACCTGAAGGTCTCGTCCGCCGCGGATCTGGCCGGCAAGACCATCGGCGTGACGCGCGGCGCGGTGGAAGACATCGAGCTGACCAAGATTGCGCCCGAGTCCGCCACGGTCAAGCGGTATGAGGACAACAACGGAACGATCACCGCCTTCCTGTCGGGCCAGGTGCCGATGATCGCGACGGGCAACGTGGTGGCCGCGGCCATCCTGGCGCGCAATCCGCCCAAGAAGCCTGAAACGAAATTCCTGATCAAGAACTCGCCGTGCTATATCGGCCTGAACAAGGACGAACCGAAGCTGCGCGCCCGCGTGAACGATATTCTGGCGGCGGCCAAACAGGACGGCTCGTTGTCGGCGATCTCGCAGAAATGGCTGGGCGCCGCATTGCCCAAGGATCTGTAGCCTGAGCGGCGGCCGTCATGGCTTACCAGTACGACTTCGCCTCGGTGTTCGAGTACACGCCGGTGCTGCTCAAAGGCATCGGCGTGACGATCGAACTGATTGCGTTCGGCGCGGTGGCGGGCGTGGCGATCGGAATTGCGTGCGCGTGGGTGCGCACGCAGGGGCCGACTTGGCTGCGCGCGCCGGTCACCGCGTATGTCGAGCTGATCCGGAACACGCCGTTTCTGATCCAGCTCTTTTTCGTGTTCTTTGGCCTCCCGTCGCTGGGCATCCAGCTTGGCGAGATGCAGGCGGCTTGCCTGGCGATGGCGCTGAACCTGGGCGCATACAGCACCGAGATCATCCGCGCCGGCATCGACGCCACGCCGCGCGGGCAGTATGAAGCGGGCGCGAGCCTTGCGCTGTCGCGGCTGCAGGTGTTCCGGCACATTGTGCTGATGCCCGCGCTGATGCGGATCTGGCCGGCGCTGTCGTCGCAGATCGTGATCGTGATGCTGGGGTCGGCGGTGTGCTCGCAGATCGCGGCCGAGGACCTGACCTTTGCGGCGAACTTCATTCAGTCGCGCAACTTCCGGGCGTTCGAGGTGTATCTGGTGACGACCGGCATTTATCTGGCGCTGGCGGTGCTGCTGCGGCAGATTCTGCGCATGACCGGGCGGCGGTTGTTCCGCAAGGCGGCACGATGATCGAATTTTCCACCTGGGACATCGTGCGCAATCTGCTGCTGGCGGCGCGCTGGACGATCATTCTATCGCTGGCGGCCTTTGCGGGCGGGGCGTTGATGGGCGTGCTGGCGCTCATGATGCGCACGTCGCGCGTGGCCGCGATGCGGCGCATCAGTTGGGCGTACATCGAACTTTTTCAGGGCACGCCGCTGCTGATGCAGTTGTTCCTGGCGTTCTTCGGCCTGTCGCTGATCGGCGTGGAGGTGCCGCCGTGGCTGGCCGCGGGCGCGGCGCTGACGTTGTGGGCGGGCGCGTTTCTGGCCGAGATCTGGCGTGGCTGCGTGGAGGCCATACCGAAGGGACAGTGGGAAGCGTCGGCCAGCCTGGCGCTGGGCTACGTGCAGCAGATGCGTTATGTGGTGCTGCCGCAGGCGCTGCGCATTGCGGTAGCGCCGACCGTCGGCTTTGCCGTGCAGATCGTCAAGAGCACGGCGCTGACCTCCATCATCGGCTTCACGGAACTGTCGAAGGCGGCCACGGTGATCACCAACGCCACCTTCAGTCCCTTCACCGTCTATGCCTGCGCGGCGCTGATCTATTTCGCGCTGTGCTGGCCCCTGTCGCGCCTCAGCCTCCGGCTGGAAAGGAAGTTGCATGCCCCTCATCGCCCTTGAAGACGTCCGCAAGCGGTTTGGCGACAACGAAGTGCTGAAAGGCGTGACGCTGCGCGTCGAGCCCGGCGAGGTGATTGCCATCATCGGCAAGAGCGGCTCGGGCAAGAGCACGCTACTGCGATGCATCAACGGGCTGGAGCAGATCGACGGCGGCGCGATCATGG
Organism: Achromobacter animicus; assembly: GCF_040775605.1. Taxonomy (NCBI): domain Bacteria; kingdom Pseudomonadati; phylum Pseudomonadota; class Betaproteobacteria; order Burkholderiales; family Alcaligenaceae; genus Achromobacter; species Achromobacter animicus. The sequence goes on along the minus strand of NZ_JAYGJK010000001.1, from coordinate 93,457 downwards.
TGGCCGATGCGCAGTTGGGCGACGATGAGCTGCGGCTGCGTGCGCTGCGGCTGAAAGTCGGGATGATCTTTCAGCAGTTCAACCTGTTTCCGCACCTGACGGTGGGACGCAACGTGATGCTGTCGCCCATGGTGGCCAAGCGCGTGCCCGAGCGCGAGGCCGAGGACATGGCGCGCGCGATGCTGACCCGCGTGGGACTGGCGCACAAGTTCGACGCGTGGCCGGACGAATTGTCGGGCGGGCAGCAGCAACGCGTGGCGATTGCCCGCGCGCTGGCGATGCAGCCGCTGGCGCTGTTGTGCGACGAGATTACGTCGGCGCTGGATCCGGAGCTGGTCAACGAAGTGCTGGCGGTGGTCCGCGAACTGGCGGCCGACGGCATGACGCTGTTAATGGTGACGCATGAGATGCGCTTTGCGCGCGAGGTCTGCGATCGCGTGGTGTTCATGCACCAGGGCCGGGTGCACGAGATCGGCCCGCCCGAACAACTGTTCACCGCGCCGGCCACGGCGGAGTTGCGGCAGTTCCTGGGGATGACGAACCTGGCGTGAGCCGAAGGTAAAAATGCACCACCTGTCCTGGTGCGCATGCCTCTATCGCGGGTGCGGCGCGGTTCCTATATTGGACTTGTCCGCCGCCGGACTCCGGGTTTCCCCGGCGCGGTTTCACCCCACCTGAAACCTGAGGATCGATGACATGGACAAGGACCGCATCAAGGGCGCCGCCAAGGAAGTGAAGGGCGCGATCAAGGAAACAGCTGGCAAGGTGACGGGCAGCACCCGCACCGAAGCCGAAGGAAAAGTGGAGAAAGCCGAGGGTAAAGTGCAGCGCAATGTGGGCGAAGCGAAGGATCAGGCACGGGACTTGCTGGACAAGTAATTGCGGCTGCCGATCGGCATGACCGCAACGTCCAATGAACGCCCGAAGGAGAAGAAAATGACCCACCGTATTTGGCTTGCACTGATGCTCGCGATTACCGCCGTGACCGCCGGTTGCAACACGATGGAAGGTGCCGGCAAAGACATTGAAAGGGGCGGGGAAAAGATCCAGCAGCAGGCCAAGTAGGCGCTTGCGGGCTGTATCCAAAGGTCGGCGCGTTGACGGCGCGCCGGCCTTTTTTCGTTCCTGCGAATCGCGGGACGGGAGGACTTGAGGGGTGAACGGTCGATCGTGACCGTGCACCGCGCTAGCTAACCGCCCCCTCAGAAGGACCTATTAGCGCGAGAAGCCGCGCGCCGAGATTTCCCAGATGTCCTCGACCACGCCGTCCCGCACCACCACCAGCCCATCATGCAGGTTGAACGTGGGGTCCACGTGTGACGGCACCAGGCGCAGCACCGCGCCCAGGTCGGGCGCCTGCGCCCCCGGCTCCACGCGCACGACGCCGTGCTCATCATTGATGGCGGTGTACTTCAGACCCGGTTCGCCGAAGATGGCGGGCGGGCCGCATTCGGCCGTGGTGGATTTGAGCCCCGCGTCCAGGATCACCCGGTCAGGCGCCGGCTTGCTCATGACCGTGGCCAGCACGAACAGGCTGTTTTCAAACGCCAGGGGGCCGTCCCACTCGTTGGCGCCGTAGTCGCCGTCCATGAAGGCGTAGGAGCCGGCCTGCAATTCGGTGTAGACGCCGCTGGCCGCATCAAATTCGGCGCTGCCGGTGCCGCCGCCGGTGATGGTGTCGCAGGCGATGCCGCTCTCGCGCAGCAGTTGCGCGTAGGACGCTGCAATGCGCGCCGCCTGGCGGCAGACCTCGGCGCGCTCCTCGCGCGTGCGGTAATGCTGAACCGACCCGTGATAGGCCTGCAAACCGGCGAAGTTCACGCCCGGCAGGTCGCGCGCCTGCTGCGCCAGCGCCAGCACGAGGGCGTCGTCCGACACCCCGCAGCGGCCCTGGCCGACATCCACTTCCACCAGCACGTCGATCTGCGCGTCCGCCTGCACCATGGCTTGCGACACCTGCGCCAGGTTGTGCGCGTTGTCAACGCACACGCTGACCTTGGCCACGCGCGCAAGCTGCCCCAGCAGCGCCAGCTTGGCGGGGCCGACGACTTCGTTGCTGATGTGGATGTCCTGCACGCCGACGGCCACGAAGGGCAGGGCTTCGCTGACCTTCTGGCAACAGATGCCGCGCGCGCCCAGTTCAAGCTGACGCAGGGCGATCTGCGGACACTTGTGCGCCTTGGCGTGCGGCCGCAGCGCGACGTCGTGGCGGTCGGCCCAGGCCTGCATCGCGCGCAGGTTGGCCTCGAAGGGCGTCAGGTCCAGCACGAGGCTGGGCGTATCGACGCGGGCCAAGGGATCGCCCGGCTGCGCGGGCGGGGGCAGCGCAATGCCGCGTATGACTTCCTGGGACATCCTGTTGACTCCGTAGTCTGACTGCTTGAGAGGTAACACGCGCATAACCAAAGCGGGACCACCCATAACCAAACGGGCGATTCACCCCCAGGTAAACGATAGCCCCGTAACCATTGGCTACCAGTGGGCGGCATGACAGAATTTCATCATGAAAACGGCCCCCAAGGGGAGGCCCATTTCCGGCGCGGCAACGCTGTCGCGCCGGCGATGACAAGACGACCCACGTCACCCGACAGACCTGTCAACAAGTACCGGAGAAGCTCGCATGAAACTCAAGCACTGGATCACCGCCCTGACCGTCGCGGTCGCCGCTGTCGGCGCCACCAGTTCGGCTCAGGCCCAGCAGTTTTTCCGCATCGGCACGGGCGGCACGGCGGGCACGTACTACCCGATCGGCGGCATCATCGGCAACGCCGTGTCGCAACCGGGCAAGCTGATCGCCACGGCGGTCGCCTCCAATGGGTCGGTCGCCAACATCAACGGCATCATGGGCGGCTCGTTTGAAGCCGGCTTCACGCAGTCGGACGTGGCGTTCTGGGCCTATAGCGGCACGGGCACGTTCGAAGGCAAGCCCAAGGCGCAGGACCTGCGCCTGATTTCGACGCTGTATCCGGAAAGCATCCATCTGGTGACGCGCAAGGGTTCCGGCATCAAGGGCGTGGCCGACCTGAAGGGCAAGCGCGTGTCGATGGACGAGCCGGGCTCCGGCACGCTGGTCGACGTGCGCCTGATCCTGGGCGCGTACGGCATGACCGACAAGGACGTGAAGGCCGAATACCTGAAACCCAATCAGGCGGGCGACAAGCTCAAGGACGGCGGCCTGGACGCGTTCTTCTTCGTGGGCGGCGCGCCGGCCGGCGCCATCGCCGAACTGGCCTCCACGGGCAACATCGAACTGGTGTCGCTGGTGGGTCCGGAAATTGATGCACTGCGCGCCAAGCAGGAGTTCTTCACGCCGGATGTCATCACCGCCAACACGTACCAGAACATCCCCGAGGTCAAGACCATCTCGGTGAACGCGCAGATGGTGACGTCGGCCAAGATCCCCGAGCAGACCGTGTATGAAGTGACCAAGGCGCTGTACAGCGACGCCACGCGCAAGACGCTGGACGCCGGCCACGCCAAGGGCAAGCTGATCACGCGCGAGAACGCGACCAAGGGCGCGGGCATTCCGTTCCATCCCGGTGCCGAGAAGTTCTACAAAGAAATCGGTTTGATCAAGTAACTCGACCCCGACGCGTCTGCGGCGCCTATTGTTGGCGCCAAATCTGAGCAGGGCCGCCGTTGTGCGGCCCTGCTTGTTGAATCATCTTGAGAATCACCGCGATGGAAATCGATCACGAGAAAACCCAGAAGCTGGCGGAAAAGTACGATTCGGAAATCCGCTTCCGGCCGCTGGACAAGACTGCCACGTGGATCGTCTCGGGCCTGCTGGTCAGCCTCTCGATCTTTCACTACTACACCGCCGGCTTCGGCCTGCTGCGCGAAGCGACGCACCGCGGCGTGCACCTGGCCTTCGTGCTGAGCCTGATCTTCCTGGTCTTCGGCTTTTCCAAGTCGCATTACCAGCGCGAACCCAAGTCGACCTGGTATGCGCCGGGCGGCATTCCGCTTTACGACTGGATCATCGCGATCGCGCTGGCGCTGTCGGTGCTGTACATCCCGTACATTTTCGAGGACCTGGCGTTCCGCGTGGGCAATCCGCTGCCGCAGGACGTGCTGATGGGCTCGATTCTGCTGATCGGCCTTTTGGAAGCCACGCGGCGCGCGATGGGCTGGCCGCTGCCGATCATCGCGATCGTGTTCATGGCTTACGCGATGTTCGGGCCGTACTTCCCCGGTCTGCTCAAGCACGCGGGCAATACGTGGTCGCAGGTCGTCAACCATATGTACCTGACCAGCCAGGGCGTGTACGGTGTGGCGGTGGGCGTGGTGGCGACCTACGTGTTCCACTTCGTGCTGTTCGGCGTGCTGGCCACCCGCATCGGGCTGGGCCAGTTGTTCCTGGATGTGGCCTCGACCGTGGCGGGGCGCTATGCGGGCGGGCCGGCCAAAGTGTCGGTGTTTGGCTCGGCGATGTTCGGCATGATTTCGGGGTCGTCGGTGGCGAACGCCGTGACGGTGGGGTCGCTGACCATTCCGGCGATGATTCGCGTGGGCTATCCGCGGCACTTCGCCGCGGGCGTGGAAGCCGCCAGCAGCACGGGCGGGCAGATCACGCCACCCATCATGGGCGCGGCCGCGTTTCTGATGATCGAGTTCCTGGGCATTCCGTACCAGCAGATCGCGATCGCGGGCATTTTTCCGGCGTTCCTGTACTTCTTCGGCATGTTCATGCAGGTGCACTTCGAAGCCAAGCGCGAAGGCCTGCGCGGGCTGACCGCCGAGGAAATGCCCAAGCTCAAGCAGTCGTTCAAGATGCGCTGGCCCACGCTGATTCCGCTGGCAATGCTGATCGGCATGCTGGCCAGCGGCCGCACGCCGTATCTGGCGGCCTTTGCGGGCATCACGGGCTGCATCGTGGTGGGCATCCTCAATCCGTACACGCGGCTGCGGTTGCGCGACCTGTATGAAGCCTTCGAAACCGGCGCGAAGTACGCGCTAGCGGTCGGCGCGGCTGCCGGCACGGTGGGCATCGTGATCGGCGTGGTGACGTTGACGGGTGTGGGCTTCAAGATCTCGTACATCGTGATCGCGGCGTCGCAGGCGCTGGCGTCGGGCGCGGCGTTCTTCCTGCCCGAGGCGTTGACGGACATGCAGTCGCTGACGTTGATCGCGGCGCTGGTGATGACCGGCATCGTCTGCATCCTGATGGGCTGCGGCGTGCCCACGACCGCCAACTACCTCATCATGGTGGCCGTCGCGGCGCCCACACTCGTGCAGTTGGGCGTGCAGCCCATTGCGGCGCACTTCTTCGTGTTCTATTTCGGCATCCTGGCGGACATCACGCCCCCGGTGGCGCTGGCCGCATACGCGGCGGCGGGCATGGCGGGCAGCGATCCTTTCAAGACCGGGAACACGGCGTTCCGGCTGGGCATCACCAAGCTGATCGTGCCGTTTGTCTTCGTGTTCTCGCCGTCGCTGCTGATTTCGGTGCAGGGATTCACCTGGTACGAGTTCTTCGTGACCCTGTTGGGCTGCATGGTCGGCCTGGTGTTGCTGTCGGCGGCCTTGTCGCGTTTCCTGCTGGTTGGCATGAAGAGCTGGGAGCGGTGGCTGTGCACCATTGGCGCGCTGCTGACCATCATTCCGGGCCTGACCAGCGGCATCATCGGGTTGGTGATCTGCATCCCCGTTTTCATCCGCCAGCTGGCGGGCCTGAAACTGGAGAATGCGCCCAAGGTGGCGTAACGCAGGACGCGGCAAACAAAAAAGGGGCGGACCCACGCGGGACCGCCCCTTTTTGCTGAATCAGCCATTTTGTCAGCATTTGGGTGCAAAATAGGCGTCCTTGCGCGCAAGGTGACGTAGTACAACATCCGCCTTTTCCCCGGTTGCCCGGCAAAATAAATCGGCGTAAAGTAAAATTCATGTTTGCTGGTCTGCCGATATGCGGGCCGACTGTGCAAACAGGCACAAACTGCGCCATATGTTCGATATCCTGGTCTATCTGTTCGAGAATTACTACACGCCTCAGGCCTGTCCTGCTGCCGATGTGCTCGCCAAGCGGCTTGCCGCTGCCGGTTTCGAGCACGAGGACATCGACGACGCGCTCGGTTGGCTGTATGGCCTTGCCGAGACCACCGAACGGTGCGTTGACCTGGCCCAGGCGCCCACGTCCGGCACCCGGATCTACACCGATAACGAATACCAACAGCTCGGCACCGAGTCCATCGGCTTCATCGCCTTCCTGGAATCGGCCGGCGTGCTGCCCGCGCCCCTGCGCGAGATCGTCATCGACCGGGGCCTGGCCTCGCCGGAAACGCCCGTGCCGCTCTCCAAGATCAAGATCATTGCCCTTATGGTTCTCTGGAGCCAGGAAGCCGAGATCGACAATCTGGTCCTCGAAGAGCTGCTCGACGAAGAAGGCGGGCGCCTGCTGCATTGAGCACGCGTCCCCGCGCCGCACTTTCCAACCCCTCAGCCCGCGCACTTGTGCGGGCTGAAGTCTTGTCTACGTCCCCTTGAATTACGTTGGCCGCTTCGCACCCAGCCCCAGCGGACCGCTGCATGCGGGCTCGCTGGCGACCGCGCTGGCAAGCTGGCTGGACGCGCGCGCGCAACGTGGGCGCTGGCTGCTGCGCATTGAAGACGTGGACACGCCCCGCACGGTGGCGGGCGCAGCGGACGTCATCATGGGGCAGTTGCAGGCGCTGGGGCTTGTCTGGGACGGCGAGATCGTCTGGCAGTCTCAACGCAACGCCGCCTACCAGGCGGCGTTTGATGCACTTGCCGCGCGGGGTCTGATCTATGGCTGCGGCTGCACGCGGCGCGAAATTGCCGATTCGGCGCTGCGCGGCCAGACCGCGCCGGGCGCCGATGGCGAAAGACCGTATCCCGGCACCTGCCGTCACGGACTGCCGGCGGGACGCGAGGCCCGCGCTTGGCGGTTGCGCGTGCCTGAAGGGCTGGAGCGCTTCGAGGATCGCTGGCTCGGCGCGCAGGAGCAAGACGTGGCGCAGGCAGTCGGGGATTTTGCGCTGCGGCGGGCCGACGGGCTGTGGGCGTATCAATTAGCCGTGGTGGTGGACGATGCCGCGCAGGGTGTGACTGACGTGGTGCGCGGCGCCGATCTGCTCAGCTCCACGGCGCGCCAGCGCGTGCTGGGGCGCTTGTTGGGCTTGCCGCCACTCCGCTACCTGCACGTGCCGTTGATTCTGGATCCCGCCAGCGGTTTGAAACTGTCGAAGCAGAATGGCGCACCGGCGATCGACACGCGCTCGCCGCTGCCAGCCTTGCAGGCCGCGTGGGCGGCATTGGGATTTACGCCGCTGCCCGCTGCGGATGTCGCGTCATTCCTGCAAGACGCGACGGTGCGCTGGGCCGAGCGGTTTCCGGGCTGACCGGCGGCTCTGCGCGACTGATTGCATCCGCGCGAATCCGGGTCAAACCGGCGTCTACCGGAAACGCCCGGCATACTTAACGCTGCCTCCGTTCACAACGGCTGCAGATCCGCCCCCAGCATCCGCACCAACAACGCTTCGCCGTCGTCGGCCACGCGCAGCTCGCCAAAACGCGCGACTTCATACCGCGCCGCTTCGCCTTCCGGGAAGAACCACGCGTTGGTCACGATGCGCACGCCATTGCCGCGCACGCGATAGCGCAGCGGCACTTCGGTTTCGGCGTGCGGGTGAACATCAGGCTGGATGCGCACGGGCTGCGCCACGCCGCGCGCGTCCGGTGTCAGCATCACGTAGCCGTCGGGCTCGTACCCCATGACGCCGTCCACGTCGGTGCGGTCGCCGCCCAGCCGCAAGCGCGTCACTTCGCGCCCGGCCGCGAAATTCAGGGCCATGTAGTCGCCCTGCATGAGCGAACGCGGATCGACCGGGGCAAGCTCAAGAATGACCACCTTGCCCGACGCCAGCAGCTTTTCGCGGTCCCAGATGCCAAAGTTGGCCGCCGCCAGCACCAGCGCCAGACCGCCCAGAATGGCCGCGGTGCGCCAGCGCAAGGCTGGGGACACCGGCGGCATCGGGCGTGCCTGCACGGGCGCCTGCGTGCGCATCAGGCGCGGCACCAGCCACACCGCGGCACGCAGGACGAACAGCAGGACCGCCGCGCCGCTGAGCCACAGTGCTTTTTGCAGCAGCGGCAGTTCCAACTGGTAGTAATAGACACCGAGATAAGCCAGCAGGCTGGCGGCGCCGAAGATCATGACGCGCGACTGGTTCAGACCGAACCCCAGCAGCAGCCACGTCAGGGCGAATCCGACGCCCGGACTGGGCAGCCAGAACAGCGCGAGCAGCAGCAGACCGATCGGCACGCCCCAGGTGACGCCGCCGGTCAGCAGGCGGCGGCGCGGCCACAGGACGGCCAGCGCCGCAGCCATGGGCAGCAGCGCGCCCGCCACGATCAGGATGGCGGTCCGCGGCGCCAACTGCCAGATGGCGGGCAATTCAATAACCGAAATGCCGCTCGCCAGCCAGACCATGCCCTGCACGGACAGCAGGAAGGCCCACGCCAGCGGCTGCAGCGCATGGCCGCGCCGCGCGCCCACGCGGTGGCTGACGGTCAGAATGACGGCCGTGGCCCACGCGCCGATCACGCCGATGGGCAGCCACAGGAAGGTGGCCCGGGTCGCGTCGAAGCGGATCCACGCGTCCATCAGGTCTTCCTGCATAAGGTCGGGCGACAGGCCGCGCCAGATCAGGGCAGCGCTGGCCAGGGCGATCAGGAGACCGCTCAGGAATCGCAGGATCACGTCGGGACCCAGCGCATACACCGCGGCCGCCATCAGCAGCACGAAGAAGCTGGCGCTGGCGAACGAGGTCGAGCTGGACAGCCCGAAGATGATGAGGATCTGCCCCGTGAAAGCCATGGCCGTGCCGCATTGCCGCCAGAACGGACCGGCGTCGCTGCGCAGCACCGCCACACCCGCGGCGCACAGCACCAGCCCGGCGACCAGCGCGCCGCCTTCGGTGGTGATCAGATTGGAAAACGCCACGAACAGCAGCAGAAGCAGGGTGGCCAACCAGGCGGACAGGCCCAGCAGACACTGCACGTACCAGGGCGGCTCGGCGCGCGGCACGGCGGCGGGGGCCAGCTGGGCGACGGGCGCGCCGGAGTCGGCGGGGTCCACAGCGTTGCCGGCCGACGCGCCGGCGGGTTCGGCGTCCGCGGCGGGCACGGGGACCGGCGCTTCGTTGCTGAGGCCTCGCAACCAGCGGGCGGCGACGACGGCCTCGGCCATGAGCAAGGCGGCCAGCGGCAGCGCCGCCCACACGCCGGGCTCCAGCCGCCACAGCCATTCGCCCACCACGCGCAGCGACACGCAGATGACGCCGGCCGCCAGCATGGCCAGGATGACGAGATCGCGCCGACCGCGCTGATAGTAAAGACCCAGGCCCAGCGTGACGACGACCCACGCAATGCCGTTGTAGGTGCCCAGCCCGCCGACGATGGAGTCGCCGAACATCAGGGCCAGGACCAGCACGCTGATCGCGATGGCGGCAAGAATGCGTGGTCCGAAGACGGTGCTGGCGCGCCAGCGGCGCGCGGCCATTTCCCAGCCAAAGAGCATCAGCAGGTTCAGGACGGCCATGAGCAGACTGGGCAGACCCGGACCGCCAAATATCATCATCCAGGTGAAGACGCGTTCACCCAGCCACAGCGCGGCCGCAAGATTGAGCACCAACGCCCACAGCAGCCACACCGCCTGACTGCCCGCGGCAAGCGCCCACGGCAGCAGCAGCACTGCCCACCACGCGAACAGTTCCCAGGTATCGGCACCCGTCTGATATGTTTGGCCCAGCAGCGCGAGCAGCGCGCCGAGCAGAATGCCGGCCAGTGCAAGCAGCGCGCCGGGGATGCTGCGCCGCACGCCGGGCCGGGCGCGCAAGCGCAATCCGGACCACGCCGCGGCCAGCGCGCACACGGCCAGAAGACCCTGCACGCCGGCAAAGCGCTGCATTTTTGTCATGTCCTGCCAGTTGGCGGCAACCCAGCAAACGGCAGCGCTGCCCAGCAGCAAAACCCCTAGCCACAAGGTGCTTCGCGACAAAAATTGACGCCAAGCGTGCAGTTCGGATCCCGCTTTGCTTTCAGTGCCGACTTGCATCTGGCGAATCTCCGATCTTATTATCCGCGCTGATACGGCGGGACTACCGCCACTGGATACACATGAATAAAACGCTGATTATTGCCGAGAAGCCCTCGGTGGCCCTTGATATATCACGCGCCTTGGGAGGCTTTGCGCGCGAGGGCGACTATTTTGAAAGCGAACGTTACGTTCTCGCTTCCAGCATCGGCCATTTGCTCAGCTTGGTCGCGCCCAACGATCCGGTCAAGGGAAAGTGGAGCTTCACGCACCTGCCCGTGATTCCGCCTGCCTTCGAATTGGGCCCGACCGACAAGAAGTCCGCCGAACGCCTTAAGCTGCTTGTCCGCCTGGCCAAGCGCAAGGACGTGGACGCCATCATCAACGCCTGTGACGCGGGACGTGAAGGCGAACTGATCTTCCGCTACATCGTTCAATACGCGGGCGTGAAGAAGCCGATTCAGCGCCTGTGGCTGCAGTCGATGACCCAGGCCGCCATTCGCGAGGCCTTCGCCAACCTGCGCGACGATACGCAGATGAAGCCGCTGGAAGCCGCGGCGCGCTCGCGGGCCGAAGCCGACTGGCTGGTTGGCATCAACGGCACGCGCGCCATGACCGCCTTCAACAGCAAGGATGGCGGTTTCTTCAAGACGCCGGTCGGACGGGTGCAGACGCCCACGCTGGCCATCGTGGCCGAACGCGAAGAGCGCATCCGCCGCTTCGTGCCGCGCGACTACTGGGAAGTGCGCGCCACCTTCGTGGCAGCCGCGGGCCTGTACGAAGGCCGCTGGATCGACCCGCAGTTCAAGAAAGACGAAAAAGATCCCGAAAAGCGCGAATCGCGCCTGTGGTCGGCCGCCGCCGCGCAAAGCGTGGTCGCCGCCTGCCGCGAGAAGCCGGGCAGCGTGACCGAAGAATCCAAGCCGTCCAGCCAGATGTCGCCGGCCCTGTACGACCTGACGTCGCTGCAGCGCGAGGCCAACGGCCGCTTCGGCTTCTCGGCCAAGACCACGCTGGCGCTGGCGCAGACGCTGTACGAACGCCACAAGGCGCTGACCTATCCGCGTACCGATTCGCGCTACCTGCCCGAGGACTACATCAGCACGGTGCAGGAAACCATGCGCGCGCTGGCCAAGGGCGGTTCCAACGCCGTGGGCGGCCTGGCGCGCCATGCCGACACCGTCGTCAGCCAGCAGTGGGTCAAGCCGAACCGCCGCATCTTCGACAACAAGAAGGTGTCGGATCACTTTGCCATCATCCCCACGCTGCAGATCCCGCACGATCTGAGCGAAGCCGAAGCCAAGCTCTACGACCTGGTGCTCAAGCGCTTCCTGGCGGTGTTCTTCCCCGCCGCGGAGTACCGCGTCACGACGCGCCTGACCGAAGTGCAGGGGCATCGCTTCCGCACGGACGGCAAGGTGCTGGTCAATCCGGGCTGGCTGACCGTCTACGGCAAGGAAGCCCAGGGCGAGGACGCCAATCTGGTGCCCGTGGCGGACGGCGAGACCGTGCGCACGGAAGAAATCGAAGCCGTCGGCCTGTCGACCAAGCCGCCCGCGCGCTTTAACGAAGGCACGCTGCTGTCGGCCATGGAAGGCGCGGGCAAGCTGGTGGACGACGAGGAACTGCGCGAGGCCATGTCCGAGCGCGGCCTGGGCACCCCGGCCACGCGCGCGGCCATCATCGAAGGCCTGCTCAACGAAAGCTACCTGCGCCGTGAAGGCCGCGACCTGGTGCCCACCGCCAAGGCGCGCCAGCTCATGACGCTGCTGTCGGGCCTGGACGTGGCCGAACTGACCTCGCCCGAACTCACCGGCGAATGGGAGCACAAGCTCAAGCAGATCGAGCAGGGCGGTCTGGGCCGCGAGGCCTTCATGCGCGAGATCGCGCAGATGACGCAGGTCATCGTCAAGCGCGCCAAGGAATACGAGCGCGACACGGTGCCGGGCGACTACGCCACGCTGACCACGCCGTGCCCCAAATGCGGCGCGGTGGTCAAGGAAAACTACCGCCGCTACGCCTGCACGGCCTGCGATTTTTCCATCGGCAAGCACCCGGGCGGCCGCACGTTCGAACTGCCGGAAGTCGAGGAACTGCTGGCCAAGCGCGAAATCGGTCCGCTGCAAGGCTTCATCAGCAAGATGGGCCGGCCGTTTGCCGCCATCCTGCGCATCAGCGATGAGTACAAGCTGGAATTCGACTTCGGCCAGAACGACGAAGACGACAACGAAGCGGTGGACTTCTCCGGCCACACGCCGGTGGGGCCGTGCCCGAAATGCCAGTCGCGCGTGTTCGAGCACGGCATGAGCTACGTCTGCGAAAAGTCCGTCGGCCCCGAGAAGTCGTGCGATTTCCGGTCGGGCAAGGTCATCCTGCAGCAGGAGATCTCGCGCGAGCAGATGGAAAAGCTGCTGACCAACGGCCGCACCGATCTGCTGGACGGCTTTGTCTCCAGCCGCACGAACCGCAAGTTCAAGGCGTTCCTGGTGCGCCAGCCGGACGGCAAGGTCGGCTTCGAGTTCGAGCCGCGCCCCGAGAAGCCGGGCCGCGCGCGTGCACCGGCCAAGACGGCGACGAAGACCGCCACCAAGACGGCGGCCAAGACGGCTGCGAAGAAGGCGCCCGCCAAGAAGGCAGCGACCAAAACCGCAACCAAAACGGCAACCAAGACCGCCGCCAAGAAGGCCGTGAAAAAGGCCGCACCCAAGAAGACCGCGGCGTAATCTGCGCCGCGTCGCACGACCGAACGCCCGGGAAACCGGGCGTTTTCCATTGTTGGGCAGCAATCGCTGGGGTATTGTTGACGCCAAACAGCTGCAACCCAGACACTTCGAGGACGACATGACCCGTAGCTCCGACTTCACCACCCGCCGCCGCGTGCTGGCTGCCGCGTCCGCCTTCGCCGGCGTCAGCCTGCTCAACGGGCGCGTCGTTTTCGCGCAGCCCAAGCTGGGCAAGGTCGTGTATGGCCAGGGCAGCATCGACCCCTTTTTCGCGGCCGGCTACGTGGCGCTGAAAAAGGGCTTTTTCGGAGAAGGCGGCCTGGAGGTCGAGTACCTGAATTCGCAGAGCGGCCCGCGCACCAACCAGCTGCTGGCCGCCGGCCAGATCGTGTTCGGCGCCACGGCGGCCACCGCCGCGCCCGCGCTGACCATCGCGGGCAAGCCCGCCACGCTGGTGTTCGGGTTTGACCGCAAGCTGACCTACGCCAACGTGATCGTGCGCCGCGAAGACTTTGAAAGCGGCAAGATCAAGTCGCTAAAGGACTTGGCGGGCAAGCGCGTCGGCGCGACGCAGCCGCAGTCCAGCACGTGGCTGATGGCGCTGTACCTGATGCAGAAGGCCGGCGTGGCCGACAAGGTCGATATCCGCCCGCTGGGCGATCTGGCGACCATGCTGGGCGCGCTCAAGACCGGATCGGTCGCCGCCAGCATGGCCACCATGTCGATGATGGAACAGGCGCGCCAGGAAGGTTGGGGCGTGCCTATTTTCGACGCCACCACGGAAGCGTCGTGGAACGAGTTCATGGGCGGCGACGTGCCCGGCATCGCGGCGTTGACGCTGCAGGACACCATCCAGAAGCGGCCCGAGGTCGTGCAGGCCTTTGTGACCGCCATGGTCAAGGCGCAGGATTTCATCACGGCGAACAGCGCGGCCGCGATTACGGACGTGATCTACGACGATTACCTGAGCGCCTTCCCACGCCCCGCCATCGAGAAGACGCTGGGCGTCTACAAGGAGACGGTGTTCCTGAAGGACAACATCATCACCGAGGACGCGTACAACCGTATGACGGCCATCATGGGCGACGGCCGCCAGTTCTCGAACGAAGAAATCAAGACCGTGCCCTACGCCAAATGCGTGAACATGAGCTTCGTGCGAAAAGCCCGGGGCCTTTGATGATTACGCTGGACAAGGTAGGCAAGGCGTACCAGTCGCGCCAGGGCACGACGCACGCCGTCGGCGAGGTCAGCCTGACGATCAACGAAGGCGAATTCGTGTCCATTGTCGGGCCGTCCGGCTGCGGCAAGAGCACGCTGCTGAACATGATGGCGGGCTTTCTACGCCCCACCACCGGCACCATCAAGGTGGACGGGCGCGTGGTGGACGGGCAGGTGCCGCCGGCGCTGGGCTACATCTTCCAGAAGGACACGCTGCTGCCGTGGTTCAGCGTCAGGAAGAACGTGGCACTGGGGTTGAAGTTTCAGGGCGTGCCGGCCGACCGCATCGCCAAGCGTGTCGCCGAGCTGCTGGAACTCGGCCACCTGAGCGCCTTTGCCGACGCCTTTCCGCATCAGTTGTCGGGCGGCATGCGGCGGCGCGTGGCGCTCTTGATGAGCCTGGCCGTCGAGCCCCGCATCCTGCTGCTGGACGAGCCCTTCGGCGCGCTGGATACGCACACCAAGACGCACCTGCATCGCGAATTGATGGAGATCTGGCGCAAGTTGGGCCAGACCATCGTGATGGTCACGCACGATCTGGACGAAGCCATCCTGCTGTCCGATCGCGTGGTGGTGCTGTCCGGCCCGCCCAGCCGCGTGCTGCTGGACGAGCGCATCCAGATCCCGCATCCGCGCGACGTCTTCACCCTGCGCGAAACGCCGCAGTTCGTCTCCCACGTGCAAAGCCTCTGGAGCGTGCTGGGCCAGCAGTTCCGCGCCGCCGCCTGAACCGATACGCGTCATGACCTCGATTGATACCGCTGACACCCTGCAGGACCAGCTACGCCTGGACCGCCGCGCCGCCGTCGCGCGCCGCGTGCGCATCACCCTGTGGCAGATCCTGATCCTTGCCGTCATCCTGGGCTCGTGGGAGACGCTGACACGCATTCCGTGGTTTGCGCAGAACACGCTGTTCGACCCCTTTTTCATCAGCCAGCCCTCGCGCGTGGCCGTGCGGTTGTGGGAATGGCTGCAGCCCGGGCCGCGCTCGGTCTGGCCGCATTTGTGGCTGACGCTGCAGGCCACGCTTGTCGGATTGGTGGTGGGCGTGGGCAGCGGCTTCGTGGTGGGCATGACGCTCAGCCGCAGCCGCTTTCTGGCCGACGTGTTCAACCCGTTCATCGTGGCGTTCAACTCCATGCCGCGGATCGCGTTCGTGCCGCTCATCACCATGTTCTTCGGGCTGGGGCTGGCATCCAAGGTGGTCACGTCGTGGTTCGTCGTGTTCTTTCTGGTGTTCTTCAACACCTACAAGGGTGGACGCAGCGTGGAACGGGAGCTTGTCGATTTCTGCCGCACGCTGGGCGGTTCGCCGCGCCAGATCCTGTGGCGCGTGCGCATTCCGACGGCGGCGGCCTGGACGTTTGCCGCGCTGCCCAACGCCATCAGCTTCGCGCTGATCGGCGTGGTGCTGGCGGAATTCGTGGGCTCGACCACGGGCATGGGCTATCTGATGATTACCGCGCTGGCGACGCTGAACGCCACCGACATGTTCGCGGCGGTGACGCTGCTGTCCATCGTCGGCATCGCGCTGGTTTATTGTGTGACGTGGATTGAACGGCGGCTCTTGCACTGGGCGCCGGAATTCCGGGAATGAGCGAGGCCCGATTGATGAAGACACTTCCGTATCTGCGCAATTTCGACCTGACGGGACAGGTGGCGCTGGTGACCGGCTCAGCACGTGGGCTGGGCTTTTGCATCGCGCGGGCGCTGGCCGGCTGTGGTGCGCGCGTGCTGATCAATGGACGCAATGTTGAAGCGGTCAACGCGGCGGTGGCCGAACTGACCGGCGCCGGCTTGGACGCGCATCCGCTGCCGTTTGACGTGAGCAACGACGCGGCGATGGCAGAGGCGTTCGAACGCATCGACAGCGAGCACGAGCGCCTGGACATCCTGGTGAACAACGTGGGCGCGCGCAATCGCAAGACGCTGCGCGACACCAGCCCAGCCGAAATCCGCGAGCTGATCGACACCGATCTGGTGGCCGGCATGCTGCTGGCCAAGTTCGCGGCCGAGCGCATGATGCGCCAGGGCGGCGGGCGGCTGATCGCGATTACGTCAGTGGTAGGCGAGCTGGCGCGCGCGGGCGACGCGGTGTATCCCGCGGCCAAGCAAGGGTTGACCGGCATGGTGCGTGCGCTGGCGGCGGAGTTCGGCCCGCACTACATCACCAGCAACGCCATCGCGCCGGGGACGTTTGCCACGGAAACCAATGCGGAGATGGTGGCGGACCCGCAATTCGGGCCGCGCGTGGCTGCACGCAATCCGACGGGGCGGTGGGGAGAGCCCGAGGAAATCGCGGGCGCGGCGGTGTTCCTGGCTTCGCCTGCGGCGTCGTATGTGAACGGCCACGTGCTGGTGGTGGACGGCGGGCTGTCGATCCAGTTTTAAAGTCGGTGCGGGTGTCGGCGGCTGCAAGGCGTCTGACACCCACTCCGGCAACGTCTCAGGTCGTCTCGTCCTGATACCAGACGCCTTCGGCCAGCATCATCTTCTGGTGACCATGCCCCGCCGGCATCATCGGGAAGCAGTTTTCCTGCGCCGTGACCGCCACGTCCAGGAAGTACGGACCGTCATGCGCCAGGCACTCGGCCAGCGCCGCATCCAGCTTGGCAGGATCATCCACCCGCGCCGCCCCCCAGCCGAACGCCCGGGCCAACGCCACGAAATCCGGCAATGACGCGTTGTAGCTGTGGCTGTAGCGGCCGCCGTGGATCAGTTCCTGCCATTGGCGCACCATGCCCATGTAGCCGTTGTTGCACAACACGACCTTGACGGGCGTCTCGTGCTGCATGGCGGTGGACAGTTCCTGGATGTTCATCAGCACCGACGCATCGCCGCTGACGCAGACCACCGTCTTGTCCGGGTGCGCGACCTGCGCGCCGATGGCGGCGGGCACGCCGTAACCCATGGTGCCGGCGCCGCCGGACGTCAACCAACGGTTCGGCCGGTCAAAGCGCAGGTATTGCGCCGCCCACATCTGATGCTGGCCCACGTCCGTGGAGACGATGGCATCGCGGTCGGCCAGCGCGGCGTTCAGGCGCGACATCAGGTGCTGGGGCAGGATGGCGTCGGGCGCGGGCGTGAAACCCAGGCAGTCCTGCGCGCGCCAGGCGTCGATGCGCTTGAACCAGGGCGCCAGACGCGCGGGCTCGAGCGGCGTGTCGCCCAGCTCGGCGCGCAACGCGCGCACCAGCGGCAGGCAGTCGCCGACCAGCGCCACGTCCACGCGCACGACCTTGTTGATCGAGGCGGGGTCGATGTCGATATGGATCTTGCGAGCGTGCGGGCAGAACTCCGACAGCTTGCCGGTGATGCGGTCGTCGAAGCGCGCGCCGATGCAGACGACGAGATCCGAATTGTGCATGGCCAGATTGGCCTCGACCGTGCCGTGCATGCCCAGCATGCCCACGAACTGCGGGTCGGACGCGGGGAAGGCGCCCAGGCCCATCAGCGTCAGCGTGCAGGGCGCGCCGGTGTGGCGCACCAGGTCGGTGAACGCCTCGCAGGCCTCGGGGCCGGCGTTCACCAGGCCGCCGCCGCCGTAGAAGATGGGCCGCTTGGCCTGCGCGATCAGCGCGGCGGCGCGGCGCACGGCCGACTGCGGCAGCTTGGCCGCCAGCTTGCCGGACTGGCGGCGCGCGCGCAGCGCGGCCAGCTTGTGCTGCGACGGCGCGTCAAGGCCATCGCTGTCGCGCGGCACGGCAAGCTGCACGTCCTTGGGAAAATCCACCAGCACCGGGCCGGGGCGGCCCTGGCGCGTCAGTTCAAACGCACGGGCCGTCACGCTGGCCACGTCGTCCACCGCGCGGATCTGGGTGTTCCACTTGGTGACGGAACGCGAGATGCCGATGGCGTCGCATTCCTGGAAGGCGTCGGTGCCGATGGCCGCCGTGGCCACCTGGCCACTGATGCACAGCACCGGGATCGAATCGCACATGGCATCCAACAGGCCCGAAGTCGTGTTCGCCATGCCGGGGCCGGAGGTCACGAACACCACGCCCGTGCGGCCGGTAGTGCGGGCGTAGCCCTCGGCAGCATGGACGGCGGCCTGCTCGTGGCGCACCAGCACGTGGCGCAGCCGCGGCTCGGCGTACAGGGCGTCGTACAGGGGCAGGACCGCCCCGCCCGGATACCCGAAGACCGTATCGACACCGTGCGCAATCAGCGTGTCGAGCAGAATTTTCGCCCCGTTTTCAGGGGCAGATTCGGTGGCGGTTTCGCTGGCGGCAAGTGCGGCGGCGGCGGTGGGGTGCAGGCGATCGTTCATGCTATCCATCTTATTGGTAGATTCGAAGAATTTTTATCTTCTTTTCCACGGATAACGGACGAACGGAGTAAATTCATCTTTGATTTGGAGGAATCAAAGAAAATGAACCTCGACAAGTTCGACTTGGCCATTTTGAAGGTGCTGCAGGACAACGCGCGCGCCAGCCTGAACGACATCGGCGCGGCGGTCGGTTTGTCGTCCACGCCGTGCTGGAATCGCATCAAGCGCATGGAAAGCGCCGGGGTCATCCGCGGCTACACGGTGGACATCGATCCGGCCAGCCTGGGCTTCATGGATACGGTCATCGTCCACGTGACGCTGGAAAGCCACAGCGAAGAGACGCTGTATGAATTCGGGCGCGCGCTGGCCCAGATACCGGAGGTGCTGGAGGCGTTTCTGGTGTCGGGCGACTATGACTATTACATCCGCATCGCCGTGCGCGACACCCGCGACTACGAGCGCCTGCTGCGCGAACAGCTCTACCGCATCCCCGGGATCCGGCACAGCAAGTCCTGCTTCGTGCTGCGCCGGTTGAAGGAAACCAAGCTGCCGCTGACGGGCCCGGGGCCGGGGCCGGCGGCGTAGGGCAGCGCCAGTGACGTTGGGGCGGCGCCAGTCGCGATGGGCGGCCCCATCGCCACGGCCGGCATTCCAACGTCCTCAGCGCAGCACGTAATCCACGGGCACCGCCGGCTCCGGCAGCGGCCGCACGCCCAGCCCTTCAAGCAGATCGATCTCGATCACACGGGCCAGCGCCGACAGCGGCAGGTCGTTTTCGTCCGCGCCGAAGGGATCTTCCAGCTCGTCGCCCAACGCGTCCAGGCCGAAGAACGTGTAGGCGACGATGGTCACCGCAAGCGGCGTCAGGAACTCCAGCGTGCCCACCAGACCGAAAGGCAGCAGCAGGCAGAACAGCCATGCGGTGCGGTGCAGCAACAGTGAATAGGCGAACGGACAAGGCGTGAACTTGATGCGTTCGCAGGCCGCCTGAATCGCGGCGCACTGCGCGACGCGCTGGGTCAGCCCCTGATACAGGATGTCGGTCAGTTCCCCGCGCCGCAGGCAGGCCGCGAGATCCCGGTTGATGGACATGAGCAGCGCATCGGGCACGTTGCGGCAGCCGGCCAGGGAATCCAGCTCGTCCTGCTGCACCCACGGACGCACGGCCTCGACCATGTCCTGTCCGCGCAGCCGCGCCGCCAGCCCATACCCGAAACCGATGCAGCGCCGCACCAGCCGTTCCTGCACCGGATTGGCGGTGCTGGCCGCCAGCAGCACGGCGCTTTCGCGCGCCAGGCTGCGCGCCTGCACGACGAGGTCTCCCCACTGCTTGCGGGCTTCCCACCAGCGGTCATAGCAGACGTTGTTGCGAAAGCCCATGAAGACGGACAGGGCCAGACCGAAGAGCGAGAAGGGCACCGCGGTCAGGTGCGCGGGCGAGAAGAACTGGCGGTGGTACATCCACACCACCACGCAGGAGAGCACCGTGATGACGATGATCCTGCTGAGGATGCGCGGAATGATGGAACCGCGCAGTACAAAGAACAAAGCCAGCGCGGAGGGCCGCGGACGGACGATCATGATGAATATCAAGCAAGGGACAAGGCGGCGCCAACTATACGCCTGTCATCGCGCAAAAAAGCCGCCGATATAATTCTGTTTCGTCTCACCGCCACCCTCGAGCCTCAATGACCACCGAAGACACTCCGATCAAGCCCTGGTATGCCGTCCGCCGCTCCAAGCTGCACGGCAACGGCGTCTTCGCCGCCCGCAAGATCCCTGCAGGCACGCGCATCATCGAGTACGGCGGCGCGCGCATCAGCGCCAAGGAAGCCGACCGCCGCCATCCCACGAATCCGGACGATCCCTTCCACACGTTCTTCTTCGCGCTCAGCTCCGGCCGCGTGATCGACGGTGGCGACGAAGGCAACGATGCGCGCTGGATCAACCATTCCTGCCAGCCCAACTGCGAGGCGCAGGAAGGCAAGCACGGCAAGCGCGTCTACATCGTGGCGCTGCAGGACATTCCGCGCGGCACGGAACTGTCTTACGACTACGGTCTGGTCCTGGACGGCCGCATCACGAAGGCGCTGAAGGAAGGCTACAAGTGCCTCTGCGGCACGCCGCCTTGCCGCGGCACGATGCTGGCGCTCCCCAAGAAAAAGGCGAAGAAGGCCGACGCGGACAAGGCCACCAAGACCGATGCCGGCAAGGCCAGGAAAGCCAACGCCGCCAAGACCGCGAAAACTGAAGCATCCGAGGCCGCCAAGGCCGCCTGACGGAAAAAGGGGCCCGTCGCCCCATTTCCCAAGACCCCAACCGCAATAAGCCTATTCAGCCCCGCGCTGCGGACAGGCGTACAATCGACCGGTCGTTAACACGACATGCAGTACGTCTTCAGGGCGGGGTGCAATTCCCCACCGGCGGTATGCCATGCAATGTGGCGAGCCCGCGAGCGCCCGGCCAAGCTTTGGCCGGGGTCAGCAGATCTGGTGAGATGCCAGGGCCGACGGTCATAGTCCGGATGAGAGAAGATGTGCCGGCACATACTCGGCTGCGCCGGGCGCGTTTGCGCCTTGCCTGGCCGTATTGCGTTCGGCTGTCGATTAGCCCTGAAACGTTTTTCGCCCCATCCTTTTGCGAGAGCGTTTCAATGTCCAACGTTGCCTTCACCCAGCAGTCCCCCATTCCCAGCCTGGCTTCGCAGCCCTTTGCCGTGCGCCTGTCGCGCGCGCTGCATCACCTGCGCCTGGGCCGTCCCGTCATCCTCATGGACGACTTTGACCGCGAGAACGAAGCGGACCTGATCGTCGCGGCCGACAAGCTGACAGTGCCCGTCATGGCGCAGCTCATCCGCGACGGCAGCGGCATCGTCTGCCTGTGCCTGCCCGGCGACACGCTGGATCGCCTGGAATTGCCACCGATGGTTCAGCGCAACCAGAGCCGCTTTGCCACGGCCTTCACCGTGTCGATCGAGGCGCGCGAAGGCGTGAGCACCGGCGTGTCCGCCGTCGACCGCGTCACCACCATCCGCGCCGCCATCTCGCCGTCGGCGCAGCCAGACGACATCGTCAGCCCCGGCCACGTGTTCCCGCTGCGCGCGCAACCGGGCGGCGTGCTGACGCGCCGCGGCCACACTGAAGGTTCGGTGGACCTGGCCGTGCTGGCCGGCATGCGCCCGGCGGGCGTGCTGTGCGAACTGATGAATGCCGACGGCACGATGATGCGCGGCGCGGCGCTGGATCGCTACGCCGCCGAGCACGGGCTGGTGGCGCTGACGATCGCTGAACTGGCCGACCATCTGCAAAAGCTCAAGGACGGCCAAGCCGAAGCGATCGACGACGAAGTGCTGGAGATGGCGGCGACGGTCTGAACGCACTCGTCGAACGCACCCGCGGCTGCGCTGGCCGCGGGCGGCGTCGACAGGGTAAGTTGTTGAACGAGCATTTGAACGAGTGCGCGCGCCCCGATCGCGGGCACGAGCGGATGGCATAATTCGCGCGAAGCGATGCAGGTCCATGGCCGCCTGGCGGCCGCGGCGCCCGACCACGATTGGCCGGCCTGTCATCGCGTGCCGCCAGTTCAATGAGCCATTGCTCACGTTTGATTCTCGCCCTTTGCCTCACTCATGACCGCCATTCCCCAGCCCCGGAAATCACCGCGCCAACTCAGATCGCAGCAAACCGTCGACACCATTCTTCAGGCCACGGCTCAGGTTCTGGCCTCACACGGGTATGCCGGCACCAATACGAATCTGATCGCGGAAACGGCGGGCGTGAGCGTGGGTTCGCTCTATCAATACTTTCCCAACAAGAACGCGCTGATCGCCGCGCTGCATGACCGGCACGACAACCAGATGCTGGACGTGATCGACGACGTGCTGAACGGCAACCCGGCGGCCACGCTGCGCGAGCGCGTGGGCGCGATCGTGCAGGCCATGCTGCACGCGCATCTGCTGGAGCCCGCGCTGCACCGCGTACTGGAAAGGGAGTTCCCGCTGTTCGACCAGCCGCACGAGCACAGCCGCGCGGACCAGGACATCCACCGCCGCATGCGGCACCTGCTGGAGTTGCACCGCGCAGAAGTCGCGCAGCAAGACCGGGATCTGGCTACCTACGTGGTGTTGCGGATCATGGAGTCGCTGGTGCACGCGGCCGCGCTCGAGCCGCCCGCGGGCTTCACGCCCAAGCAGTTGGAAGGCGCGGTGGTCGATGCGGTCATGGGATACCTGGGCGCGTCTGGAAACGCCGCGCCGGGCAAGATGAGCAAGGCTGTCAAAGCTGCCCCGAAGGCGGCCAGGACGGTCAGCGCAGGCAAGCCGGCCAAAGCCATCAAGACAGCCAGCGCCGCCAAAAAGGCGAAGCCGGCGCGCGCCTAGGCGCCGGACTCAGGCGCCGCGCGCCATTCTGGCCAGGCAGTCCGCCGGGCCGCCCGTCACGATGCGCGCGCTGCACGCCAACATCAGGTTCAGATTCAGCCCGAAGTCCTCGACGGTATGGCCTTGCGCGTCGACCATGCGCGAGGCACCGTCGTCCGCCGCCGCCCCCACCGCCACCTGATCGATCAGCGTGCCGGCCTGGTTGGTGTAGCCCCACACGGGCTTGCCGCAGGCGATCGCGTAGCCCACTTCAAAGGCCGTGCCCGAATCGGGCTCGGCGCCGCGAAACGGATTCAGGTTTGCCATCACCATGTCGGCACGGCGGATCAGCGCGACGTTCGCGCGGTAGATCCATTCTGCAAGCGCCTGCCCCGACAGCGCTGGCGGCGCGGCGTTGTCCAGCGGGAACAGGCCCTCGAAACCGTAGGTGGCGCACAGGGTCTTGAGCCGTTCGCCGTGTGCCACGGCATCGGGCAGAAAGACATCGAAACCCGCCAGGTACACACTGCGCATGGCCCTTACTCCGGATCGGCGACGTTGAAGGCTTCGCCGGTGGCGAAGAAGGAACCGCCGGCCAGGTAGTGCACCGACCGGCGCTCGTCGTCCGGAAAGTGCCAGCGGTTGCCGGAAAACACGTCCGGCGCCGCCCACGCGGCCACGACCTCGCCGATGAAGAGATCGTAGGCCTGCTGGTTGTGCGGTTCGGAAATGACCTTGCATTCCAGCCAGCCCAGGCAACCCTCGATGAGCGGTGCGCCGATCTTGCTGGCGGGAAACGTCGTCAGGCCGCTGGCATGGAACTTGTCGTCGTCGCGCCCGGACTGCGAGCCCACGACCATCGTGGCGCGCGCTTGCGCCCGCGACGGAATGCACAGCGCGAACTCGCCCGACGCTTCGATGAGTTCGCGCGTCCAGGTGTTCTTGTCGACCACGACCAGCATCTTGGGCGGACTGAAGTCCAGCGGCATGGCCCACGCCGCGGCCATCACGTTGCGGGCATCGCCGTGCGCGCTGGTGACCAGCACGGTCGGGCCGTGGTTCAGAAGGAGATAGGCGCGGGGCAGGTCAACGGGTTCGATCATGGACACCTAGAACATGCCGTTCTTGTTGGCGGGATTCTCGGGGATTTCCTGGCTGACGTCCCAGTGTTCGACAATCTTGCCGTCCTGGACGCGGAAGATGTCGACCACGGCCTGGCCGCGGTCTTCCGGCGAATCGCGCCACAGGTTGTGGATCATGACGAGATCGCCCTCGGCGATGACGCGCTTGATCTCGACGATGGCCTGCGGATGCTGCTCAAAATAGCGCGGGAAAAAATCGACCATCGGCCCGACGCCGTCCTGCATGTACGGATTGTGCTGCGTGTAGTTCGGGCCGACATACAGGCGGACCGCCTCGTCGACGTCGCGGTCCTGGAACATCATGCGGAAGAACGCGACGGCGATTTCCTTGTTCGATTGCGGCGCGGCGGCAAGCGCCGGCGCAGTTGCCACGCAACTGGCGGCGACCAGCAGGCAGGCGGCCAAGGATTTCCACTTCTTACGCATACAGGACTACTCAGATGACGCCGATTGGCGGCCTGCCAGTTTACAAACAAACGCGTCCGAGGATCAGTATCCGACGGTATAACGGCGGCGCGAATGCTGGGGCGTCTCGATCTCGTCGGCCAGGGCGATCGCGTAGTCTTCCATCGAAATCCAGCTCTTGCCGTCGTCGTCGGCCAGCAGATGGTCGTCGCCCACGCGGAACGTGCCGGTGCGCTCGCCGGGTTCGAACAGGGCCGAGGGCGACAGGAAGGTCCAGTTCAGCACCTTTTCCTGGCGCAGCGTATCCAGGAACACGACGCCCGCGCGGGCCTCGGGCTTGTAGGCATCGGGGAATTCGGGGGTGTCGATCAGCATCTTGCCGGGTGCGACCAGCAGGCTGCCGGCGCCGCCCACCACCAGCAGACGCGGCACGCCGGCGTTCTTGACGGCGGCCAGCAGCGGCTTGGCGTCGGCGGACACGAAGCGCGTGGCGCTGATGACGGCGTCGTGGCCGGCCAGGATGGGGGTCAGGCCTTCGGGATCGGTGGCGTCGCCCTGGCGGACGGTCAGGCCCGGCTGCTCGTTCACTTCGCCTTGGGTACGGGCGATGCCCGTCACTTGATGGCCGCGCTTGAGCAATTCGTCTGCCACGCGCGAACCCACGCGCCCGGTAATGCCGATCAATGCGATTTTCATGGTCTTGCTCCTGGAAGGATGGGCCGGGAACAGGCGCCGCACGATTGCGGCGGAACAGGCTCCGGCTCAAGGCAAAGCCATACTATTCGGTCAAATCCGAACGAAAAACCCGTCAAACAGGAAGAGTTCTTTGCAATCCATGCACCAATGCGCTGGATGGCGGCGGGCGGCTGGGGTTTGACCGGGCGTGCACGCAGCAGCGGCACGCCCGATCAGTGTGCGCCCGGCGACCCCGCTTGAACAGGGGCCGCCCCCGCGATCAGCGGGCGGCGCGTTGCGCCTGATAGACCTGCAGATGCGAATAAGCCACGCGCAGGTAAGTCGCGTCCACGCCCAGCGTGCGGGCACGGCGGACCATGTCGCCGACGATGTGGTCGGCCTCGACGGGCAGGCCCTGGCGCAGGTCGCGGAACATGGAGGCCGTCATGGGCTGCGTGCGGTCCGACAGCAGCTTGCGCACGGTGGCGTCCGCCTCGGGCCGCACGGTGTGGCCGGAGGCGGCGGCCACCGCCTGCGATTCCTGCAGCAGACCGAGCAGGATGTCGACGCCGTCGTCGGTGGACGCGATCTCGCCGACCGAGCCGCGCATCAGGCAGGTGGCTGCGGCCAGCGTCGTCAGCATGACGTACTTTTCCCAGATGTCCTGATAGATGTTTTCGCTGAGGCGGCTGACGTATTCGCCGCCCGCCAGCGCCTGCTCCAGCGCCACGCAGCGCTCGCTGCGGGCGGGACCGGCGCGTTCGCCGAACACCAGGTTGGCGTGCTTGCCCAGGTGGACGACTTCGCCTTCGGGGCCGAGCGTGGCGTTGATCTGGCACAGGCCGCCCAGCACGCGATGCGGTTCGAATTCGCGGTCCAGCACGTCGTACTGAAGCACGCCGTTCATGATGGGCAGCACGGCGGTGTCCGGTCCCACGGCGGGGCGGATGGCCTCGATGGCGCTGTCCAGGTCGTAGGCCTTGCAGGACAGCACGACGACGTCATAGCTTTCCTGCAGCGTCTGCTGCGTAACCAGTTTGGGGTGCAGCGTGGCGTCGCCCAACGGGCTCTGGATGCGCAAACCGTGTTCGCGGATGCGCGCGGCGCGCGGCTCGCGCACCAGGAACGTCACGTCCGCGCCGGCCTGCGCCGCGCGTCCGCCAAAGTATCCGCCGGTGCCGCCGGCGCCCAAGAACAACAACCGCATGCCTGTCTCCTGTTGGCTGCCCGCGTCAGGCGCGGGCCAATGCGGGCATTATGCGCCCGGGCCACGCAGCCGCGCACGCGCGGCGGCCGATGGATCATGCGCTGGACGCTTCAGGCTTGCGGCTCCACGCGTCGGACCTGCCCAAGACGCACCAAGCTTGCTGTCCTGGACGCCTCACGCCTGCTGTTCGCGTTCCGCCCAGGCCTCGTAGCCGCCGCGCAATGCCCAGATCTTGCGGTAGCCGGCCGCGCGCAGCCGCGAGGCGAGCAGCGCGGCGGACACTTCATTCGGGCACGCGCAATAGACCACGATGTCGGAATCGATCGCGCCGGGATCCAGCGCGGGCAATGGCTGCTTCAGGTCCACGGCCACTGCGCCCGGAATGCGCGCGGCATCGCGCTGCGCCTCGGGCCGCACGTCGAAGACCAGCGCCTCGCGGCCGTCCTGGCGCCATTGCATCAATTCGTCGACCGATAGCCGTGGAATGACGCGCAGGCTGCGCAGCAGGATCTTGCGCCGCAGAAAGCGCGCCACGATGTAGAGCGCCAGCACGGCCGCCAACACCGCCAGCCCCATCGGGCCGTAGGTGCCCAGGATGTCCAGCACGTCGTTGATGACGCTGTGGAAGAGGCCACCGAGCAGCAGCGCCGAGCCCACCCAGATCAGCGCGCCAGCCAGGTCATAGAGGAAGAAGCGGCGGTAAGGCGTGTTGGTCAGCCCGGCCATGACGGTGGACAGCGCGCCCGCGCCCGGCAGGAACTTGCACACCAGCAGCGCGCGCACGCCGATGCGCAGGTACAGCCGCTGCGTCTGCCGGATGCACGAGTCCTGCGACAACGACAGCTTGCAGACCACGCCCAGCAGACGCGACCCGTAGCGCCTTCCCGCCCAGTACCACAGGCTGTCGGCGATGAGACACGCGGCCGTTGCGGCCAGCAGCGGCACGAGCCAGCCGGCAGCGCCGGCCAGCGCGCCGGCGGCGATCATCATGGGGTAGGCGGGCACCGGCAGACCGGCTTGCTCGATGAGGACGTTGGCGAACACGAGCCACCCGCCATACTGTTCGAGCAGCAATTGAATATCTTGCATTGGGGTTTCCAGCTTGCCGCGCGCGGCGCGGGCGCGGCTCATGCGCGCAATTTTAGGCGCGCGGCCTCGCGCTTGGGGCATAGACCCTGCCGTCCGCGCGGCAACACTGCGTTCCATTGCAGTGCGTCGCACGACCCGCCGGTGTCCATCCATCGGGACACCACGCACCAAACTGGTGCCACGCTTCCCCGCGAGGGTGCCTATAATCCTGCCCGGCCATCAGGTTTCCCCGCCTCGTCGCGGGAACGCCCCGTGGCATACATATTGCTTCGCCAGGACAGGCTGAGAACTCGACCATTTGGCCGGGTGCGCCGCCTGGCGCTCCCATCCGATGACCGATCCCACGCCCCCGTTCACGCACGATCTGCCCGGCACGACTGCCGGCGGCAGCGGCCTCCGTGCGGCGGGCGGCATCCCCCCATCCCTCCATTTCCTGTCCTTCCCCGCGTAGGAGTCACCTGCATGAAATCCCTTTCCCTTTCGTCCGCCGGCGGCATCGCCCGCCGCGGCCTGCTCAAGCTGGCCGCAGCGGCCGCCGGCGCGCTGCTGTTCTCGGGCGCGGCCCTGGCGCAGGCGCCCGCCAAGATCAAGGTCGCCGCCGTCTACACGGTGCCGGTCGAACAGCAATGGGTGTCGCGCATCCACATCGCGCTGTCCGCCGCGCGCGACCGCGGCGAAATCGACTACACGTTCTCGGAAAACGTCACCAACGCCGACTACGAGCGCGTGCTGCGCCAGTACGCCGAGCAGGGCAACAAGCTGATCGTGGGCGAAGCCTTCGCGGTTGAAGCCGCGGCCCGCAAGGTCGCCAAGGACTATCCGCAGACCGCCTTCCTGATGGGTTCGTCGGGCAAGCCGCAGCAGCCCAACTTCTCGGTGTTCGACAACTACATCCAGGAACCGGCCTACCTGACCGGCATGATCGCCGGCGGCATGAGCAAGACCGGCAAGATCGGCCTGGTGGGCGGCTACCCCATCCCCGAAGTGAACCGCCTGATGAACGCGTTCATGGAAGGCGTCAAGGAAGTGAACCCGAAGGCCGAATTCACGGTGACCTTCATCGGCTCGTGGTTCGATCCCCCGAAGGCCAAGGAAGCCGCCTTCGCGATGATCGACAAGGGCGCGGACGTGCTGTACGCCGAGCGCTTTGGCGTGTCGGACGCGGCCAAGGAACGCGGCAAGCTGGCCATCGGCAACGTGATCGACACGCAGCCGCAGTACCCCGAGACGGTGGTGGCCTCGGCGCTGTGGAGCATGATCCCGACCATCGAAGAAGCCCTCAAGCAGGTGAAGGCCGGCGCGTTCAAGGCCGATGACTTCGGCCAGTATTCGCTGATGAAGCACAAGGGCTCGTCGCTCGCGCCGCTGGGCACCTTCGAGCAGAAGGTCCCCGCCGACCTGATCGCCAAGGTCCAGGCCAAGGAAAAAGCCATCCTGGACGGCAGCTTCACCGTGAAGGTCAACGACAAAGAACCCAAGTCCTCGGCACGATGAACCAAGCGCCTCTCGCCCTGCAACTGACGGGGATCACCAAACGCTTCGGCAGCCTCACGGCCAACGACGATGTCTCGCTGACGCTCCGCCAGGGCGAAGTGTTGGCCTTGCTGGGCGAGAACGGCGCCGGCAAATCGACCCTGGTGTCGATCCTGTTCGGCCACTATGTGGCCGACGCCGGCAGTATCGAAGTCTTCGGCAAACCCTTGCCCGCCGGCCGGCCCGATGCCGCGCTGGCGGCGGGCGTCGGCATGGTGCATCAGCACTTCACGCTGGCCGACAACCTCACCGTGCTGGACAACATCATGGTGGGCACCGAATCGCTCTGGAAGCTGGCCTCGGGCCGCGGCCAGGCCCGCAAGCGCCTCGTGGAACTCGGCCAGCGCTTCGGCCTGGGCGTGGACCCGGATGCGCGCGTGGGCACGCTGTCAGTCGGTGAAAAGCAGCGCGTCGAGATCCTGAAGGCGCTGTACCGCGGCGCCCGCGTGCTGATCCTGGACGAACCCACCGCGGTCCTCACGCCGCAGGAAGTGCAGGACCTGTTCGCGACGCTGCGCGGCTTTGTCGACGAAGGCCTGGCGGTCATCTTCATTTCGCACAAGCTGGACGAAGTGATGGCCGTGTCGCGCCGCGTGGCGGTGCTGCGGCAAGGCAAGCTGGTGGCGGAACGCGACACCGCGGGCACCAACCCCGCGGAGCTGGCCGAACTGATGGTGGGCCGCAAGGTGGTCATGCCGCGCGCCGAGGCCGCGACTGCCGCCGAGCAGGCTGCGCCCGTGGTCACCTTGTCGCAGGTCACCGTGCGCGACAGCCGCGACGGCGCGCCGCGCCTGGACAGCCTGGACCTCGTGGTCCACACGCATGAAATCGTGGCCATCGCCGGTGTGGCCGGCAACGGCCAGCAGGCGCTGGTGTCGGTGCTGACCGGCCTGCGCCAGCCCTCGGACGGCACGATCCGGCTGGGTCCGGAACACGCCGCCGCGCCCACGACACCCGCCGGCTGGACGGCCGCGCGCGTGGGCCGCATTCCGGAAGACCGCCACGGCGAAGGCATGATCGGCGACAGCCCCTTGTGGGAAAACGCCATCGTCGAAGACCTGAAGGACAAGCGCTTTGCGCGTCACGGCCTGATCCGCGCCCGCGCCGGCAAGGCCTACGCGGCCTCGCTGGCCAAGCAGTTCGACGTGCGCGCCGCCTCGCTGGACGTGCGCACGCGCAGCCTGTCGGGCGGCAACATGCAGAAGCTGATCCTGGGCCGCACGCTGGCGCGCGAGCCGCGCTTCATCGTGGCCGACCAGCCGACGTGGGGCCTGGACATCGGCGCCGTGGCCTACGTGCGCGAGCAGCTGCTGGCCGCCCGCGCGCGCGGCGCTGGCGTGCTGCTGGTGTCCGAAGACCTGGAAGAGATCTTCGCGCTGGCCGACCGCATCGCCGTGCTGTGCGGCGGCAAGCTGGTCGCGATCAAGCCGGTCGCCGAGTGGACGCCCGCCACCGTCGGCCTGGCCATGACGGGAACCCGGGCATGACGGTCTGCACCGTCACGCCTGGCTTTCTTCACTATTGAGCATCACATGAAACTGATCCTGGAACGCCGCCCCGAGCCCAGCCGCCTTGCGCTGGCGCTTGCGCCGATTGCGGCCATCCTCTTCACGCTGGCGGTCTGCACGCTGCTGGTGGCCTGGGCCGGCGCCCCCGTCGGCCGCACCTACGCCCTGCTGTTCGAAGGCGCATTCGGCACACGCTTCGCGCTGTCCGAAACCCTGACGCGCGCCACGCCGCTGATGCTGACCGGCCTGGCCTGTGCCGTGGCGTTCCGCGCGCGCTTCTACAACATCGGCGCCGAAGGGCAGCTCTATCTAGGCGCGCTGGCGGCGGTGGCCGTGGGCGGCCTGCATGACGGCACGGGCTTTGACCTACCGGTGCCGGTGCTGTTCGGCGGCATGATGCTGGCGGCCGCGCTGGCCGGCGCCTTGCTGCTGCTGATTCCGGCCATCATGAAAACCCGCCTTGGTGTCGACGAGGTCGTGACCACGCTGCTCGGCAACTTCATCGTGCTGCTGTTCGTGTCGATGATGCTGGACGGCCCGATGAAGGACCCGATGGCGATGGGCTGGCCGCAGTCGGTGGCGCTGAACGGCGACCTGGAACTGGGCAAGCTCATCGAACGCACACGCGCCCACACGGGCCTCTTGTGGGCCGCGGGCCTGGCGCTGGGGCTGTGGCTGCTGAACCGCTACACCGTCTTCGGTTTCCAGATGCGCGCGGTGGGCGCCAACGCCCACGCCTCGCGCTTTCTGGGCCTGCCGGTGAACCGCGTGATGCTCGGCACCGCCATGCTGTCCGGCGCGCTGGCGGGTCTGGCCGGCGCCATTGAAGTGGCGGGCCGCACCAGCTACGTCACGCTGGATATGTCGCCGGGCTACGGCTACACGGGTGTCGTCGTCGCCATGCTGGCTGGCCTGCATCCGCTGGGCGTGATCCTGGCCAGCATCTTCGTGGCCGGCATGCTGGTGGGCGCCGACAGCATGAGCCGCGCCATCGCCGTGCCCAACTACATCGCCGACGTCATCGTCGCCACCTCGTTGCTCGCCATGCTGGTCGCGACGCTATTCGCGCAGTACCGCCTGCGCCGCAACAAGGCTTGAGGAGCACGCCATGGAATGGATGGATCTGATGAGTTCCTCGGCCTTCTGGGTGGCCGTGCTGCGCCTGGCCACGCCGCTGATACTGGGCACGCTGGGCGTGCTGCTGTGCGAGCGCGCCGGGGTGCTGAACCTGGGCATCGAAGGCATCATGGTGGCCGGCGCCTTCACGGGCTGGCTGGTCGTCTACCTGGGCGCGCCGCTGTACGTGGGCGTGCTGGCGGCCGCGCTGGCCGGCGCCGTGTTCGGCCTGCTGCACGCGGTGCTGACAGTTCCGCTGGGCCTGTCGCAGCACGTGTCGGGCCTGGGCGTGACGCTGCTTGCGACCAGCGTGAGTTACTTCGCTTACCGCGTCACGTTCCCCAGCGTGTCCACGCCGCCGACCATCACGCCGTTTGCCGAAATGAAGTTCCTGGACGGCATTCCGCTGATCGGCCCCGTGCTGGCCGGGCAGACGCCGATGACGCTGATCGCGTTGGCCGCGGTGCCGATTCTTGCATGGGTGCTGAACCGCACCCCCGTGGGACTGGCCGTGCGCATGGTGGGCGAGAACCCCGCCGCCGCCGAAGGCCAGGGTCTGTCCGTGACGCGCCTGCGTATCGGCGCTATCGTGGCCGGATCGGCGCTGATGGGCGTGGCCGGCAGCTTCCTGACGCTGGCCGCGTTCAATGCGTTCTTCTTCAACATGGTCAACGGCCGCGGCTGGGTCTGCGTGGCGCTGGTGGTGTTTGCGTCGTGGCGGCCGGGCAAGGCGCTGCTGGGCGCGCTGATCTTCGCCTTCTTCGATGCGCTGCAGTTGCGCCTGCAGCAGGGCGGCGCGGCGCTGCCGGGCCTGCCCGAACTGCCGTATCAGGTGTACCTGATGCTGCCTTATATCCTGTCCATCCTGGCCCTGGTGTTCATGGCGCGCCGCGCCGCCTACCCGCAGGCCTTGATGAAGCCCTACCGCAAGGGCGAACGGTGATCGCCCCCGAGGCGCTGCGCGACAGGAATGCAGCAACTGAATGTTTTCGCAAGGAATTCGCATGCTCGATCTGATCATCAAGAACTGCACGCTGCCCGACGGCCGCACGAACATCGACATCGGCGTGGCCGACGGCCGCATCACCGCGCTGGAACCGGCGTTGAAGGCCGAGGCCGCGCAGACCGTGGACGCCGCTGGCCAGCTGGTGACCTCGCCCTTTGTCGACGCGCATTTCCACATGGATTCCACGCTGTCCTTCGGACTGCCGCGCGTGAACCAGTCGGGCACGCTGCTCGAGGGCATCGCGCTGTGGGGCGAACTCAAACCGCTGCTGACGCAGGAAGCGCTGGTGGAACGCGCACTGGCCTATTGCGACTGGGCCGTGGCGCGCGGGCTGCTGGCGATCCGCTCGCACGTGGACGTCTGTGATCCGCGCCTGCTGGCGACCGAAGCGCTGCTGCACGTGCGCGAGAAGGTCAAACCCTACCTGGACCTGCAGCTCGTTGCCTTCCCGCAGGACGGCGTGCTGCGCGCGCCCGGCGCGCTGGACAACCTGAAACGCGCGCTGGACATGGGCGTGGACGTGGTGGGCGGCATTCCGCACTTCGAACGCACCATGCAGGACGGCGCCGAATCCGTGCGCATCCTGTGTGAACTGGCGGCCGAGCGCGGCCTGCGCGTGGACATGCACTGCGACGAAAGCGATGATCCGCTGTCACGCCACATCGAGACGCTGGCATACCACACGCAGCGCCTGGGCCTGCACGGCCGCGTGACGGGTTCGCACCTGACGTCCATGCACTCGATGGACAACTACTACGTGTCCAAGCTGATCCCGCTGATTCGCGAGGCAGGCGTCTCCGCGATTGCGAATCCGCTGATCAACATCACGCTGCAGGGCCGCCACGACACGTACCCCAAGCGCCGCGGCATGACGCGCGTGCCGGAACTGATGGCGGCGGGCGTGCCGGTCGCCTTCGGCCACGACTGCGTGATGGACCCGTGGTACAGCCTGGGTTCCGGCGACATGCTGGAAGTTGCGCACATGGGCCTGCACGTCGGCCAGATGACGGGACAGGACGCCATGCGCGCCTGTTTCGAAGCGATCACCACCACGCCTGCCAGGATTCTTGGCCTGGACGAGACGGGCCTGGAAGTCGGCAAGCGCGCCGACCTGGTGCTGCTGCAGGCGCGCGACGCCGTCGAGGCCTTGCGCCTGCGCGCCACGCGCCTGATGGTGCTACGCGCCGGCAAGGTGGTGGCGACCACGCCGCCCGCCACCGCCACGTTGAACCTGCCGGGCCGCCCCGGCGAAGTCAGCTTTCAGACGTCGGCCCGCTGACGTACGCCGGCCGCGCGGCGGCCGTCACGATGATCTCCACCAGCAGATCAGGCGAGGCCAGCTTGGCCTCGCACGTGGCGCGGGTGGGCATTGCCTTCGGCAGCGCCCATTCCGCCCACACCGCATTCATGCCGGCAAAGTCGCGCTCGATGTCCTTGAGCCAGATCTGCACCGTCAACAGGCGCGACTTGTCCGTGCCCGCCTGCTTCAGATAGCCGTCGATCTTGGCCAGCACGTCGCGGGTCTGCGCGGCGATGCCGCCTTCCGCATTCGAGGTCACGCCCGCCACATACACGGTGTCGCCGTGAATCACGATGCGGGACAGGCGCTCGTTCGTTTCCTTGCGCACGATATCGTTCATTGGTGTTGCTCCTTGGTGGATGAACCGGATGCCAGGCCGGCATCCGAGAAACGTTCGATCCGGAATGGGGCGATCGGCAGGTCCGTCGCGCCGGTCGTGATCAGGTCGGCCATGATGCGGCCGACGATGGGCCCGAGCTCAAAGCCGTGCGCTGAAAACCCGAACGCGTGAAAGGCCGTCTCGTGCCGGCTGCTGCGGCCGATCACGGGAATCTCGTCGGGCATGGCCGCTTCGATTCCCGCCCAGCCCCGGTTCACGATCGCATCGCGCATGTG
Organism: Achromobacter animicus; assembly: GCF_040775605.1. Classification (NCBI taxonomy): domain Bacteria; kingdom Pseudomonadati; phylum Pseudomonadota; class Betaproteobacteria; order Burkholderiales; family Alcaligenaceae; genus Achromobacter; species Achromobacter animicus. Next base: position 59,239 of record NZ_JAYGJK010000001.1, on the reverse strand, counting down.
CGGAAACAGGTCGACCACCGTGCGCGCGCCTTCGGCCAGCGAGCGGAAATCCAGCTCGGTCCATTCGGCATCGCGGTCCACCCACGCGCGACGGCCGCCGCCGATCAGCACCGTGCCGTTGGTGCGCTGCTTGAACGACAGCGCGCGGCCGGTGCCCAGCACCACGGGATCCAGGAAGTGGTCCATGCGCAGCGTGACGAGCATCATGGGACTGATGGGCAACAGCGGCACCGGCTCGCCCCATTGCGCGGCGATGCGGTCGGCCCACGCGCCCGCGCAGTTCAGCACCTGCGGCGCGGTGTACACGCCGGCGTCCGTCTCCACGCGCCACTGCCCGTCGTGCCGCGCCACGCTGTGCACGCGCACGCCTTCGAGGAACTGCGCGCCCAGACTCGCGGCCTTCATGCGAAAGGCGAGGGTGGTGCGGTAGGGATCGGCCGCCGCGTCCTCGCGCGCGATCAGGCCGCCTTGCACCGTCGGCGCAATCGCAGGAATCAGGTCCAGCAGGTCTTCGCGGCTTATCCACTGCTCGTGCGTGTAGCCATGGTCCGTCATGGTCTTGAGCCGAGCCCGTAGCGTCTCGGCATCCGCCTCGTTCTCGGCCACACGCACCTGCCCGTGCTGCTCAAAGCCGCAGTCGTCGTCCACCAGCTCGCCGATGCGATACCAGAGCTCGCGCGAAGCCAGCGCCAGCGGCACCTCGGCCAGATGGCGCGACAGCGTGCGCACACCGCCCGCGTTGACGCCGGAGGCGTGCCGCCCCACGTAGTTCTTCTCGATGACCAGCGCGCGCACGCCGGCGCGCGCCAGATGCAACGCGGCCGAGCTGCCGTGCAGCCCGCCGCCGATGATGATGACTTCAGCCGCCCGCGTTTGAACGGTCATGGCGTCCACCCGTCATTTCTTCAGGCGGACGACGGCCTGACGCGAATCGTCGGTCTGGGGCAATGAAGCCAGTTCGCCCAGCGTGAGCGGCTTGGTCGGGAAACGCAGCCGGTAGTAGCCCACTTCCTCGGTCGGCACGCCGCGTTCCTCGGCGATGATCTCGGCCACCGTCAGGCCGCAGAAGCGGCCCTGGCAGGGTCCCATGCCACAGCGCAGGAAGGCCTTCATCTGGTTCGGACCGCTGCATCCCAGCTTGACGGTCTCTCGCACCTGCGCGGCGGTGACTTCCTCGCAGCGGCACACGATGGTGTCGCCGGTGGGGCGCCGGAACGCTTCAGGGGCCTTGTAGAGCGTGTCGAAGAACTCGCGGCCCCGCACGGCCCGCGCCAGCGCCTCGCGCGGCACGGCGGCCTCGCTGTCGCGCTTGCGCGCGTCGATGCGGCCCAGCAGATGCGCGGCCTGCAACGCGGCCAGCCGGCCACGGTGCTCGGCCGCCACCGCGCCCGCGATGCCCGCGCCGTCGCCAGCCATGCCGATGCCGTCCACCGCCGTTGTGCCCCACTCGTCGACCTCCGGCTCCCAACAGTCCAGCGCGTCGTTCCAGCGATGCGCCACGCCCACGGCGCGCGACAGGTTCACGTTGGGCACCACGCCCTGATGCAGCATCAGCTGATCGGCGGGCAGCGTCTTGGTGACGCCGCCGGCCGTGTAGCGCACGCTTTGCAGCTTGCCGTCGCCCAGCGCTTCCAGCGCGGTCACGCCCTTGACGATGGGCACGGCGGCCTTGACCGCGCGCAGCAGCTTCAGCCCCTTGCCCAGGTACGGCGAGCGCAGAAATCCCCAGACTTTGGGCAGCGCCTGGCCCAGGCGGCCGGGCGGCGTGGTTTCCAGCAGCGCGTCCACCTTCACGCCTGCATTCAGGTATTGCCAGGCCACCAGGTACAGCAGCGGTCCGCAACCGGCCAGCACAGTGCGATCGGACGGCACCACCCCAGAAGACTTCAAGAGGATCTGCGCGGCGCCCGCCGTGATGACGCCCGGCAGCGTCCAGCCCGGAATCGGAAACGGCCGCTCCTGCGCGCCGGTGGCCAGCAGCAGGCGGCGCGCGTGCACGATGCGCGCTTCGCCCGCGACCGAATACGCCACCTCGAAGCCTTCCGCTGATTCGGGCGCGGTGCGCTGGGCCACGGCCCACACCGTCGCGCCCGGCACGTAGCGCGCGCCGGACTGCTGAAACGGCGGCACCAGCGTGGCGCCGTGCCAGTAGTCTTCGCCCAGGATGCCGCGATCGGTGACCGGCGTGGTGGTGATGGCGCGGTAGATCTGGCCGCCCGGCGCGGGCTGCTCGTCCAGCAGCACGGTGTTCACGCCCAGGTTCGCGGCCAGCGTTGCGGCGGCGAGACCTGCCGGGCCTGCGCCCACCACCAGCAAATCGCATTGCGTCGTGTCGATCATGCCTGCACCTTGCGCGCACCCAACTGGCGCTCGATCTTCATTCCATCCCGCACGGGCGTCATGCAGCCCTGCTGGTTCGCTTGCCCATCGATGGTGACCAGGCAGTCGTAGCAGACGCCCATCATGCAGTACGGCCCGCGCGGCACCTCGTTGACCGCCGTATCGCGACAGGCCTGCACGCCACCCGCAAACAAGGCGGCAGCGACGCTGTCGCCCTGACGGCACAGCATCTCGGCCCCATTCACCGTTACCCGCACCGGCGCGCCCTGCGCCTGCCGCTGCGCCTCGTCAAGCCGCTTGAACATGAAACCTCCGGGTCGAGAAGGGCGCCATGTCGTCGGCCAGGCTGCCGGCGGCGATCATGGGCGCCAGATTGAGCGCGTGTGCGGCGGCAAGCGTCACGCCGCTGTGACAGGTGGCGACGAACGCCCCCGGACACGTTTCGGATTGCTGATAGATCGGAAAGCCGTCCTTGGACATGACGCGCAGCGCCGCCCAGCTGCGCACCACGCGCACATCGCGCAGCGCGGGCAACGTGCGCACCGCGCGGTCGGCCAGCGTGCCGAGGATCGGCAGGCCCACCAGGTTGTCCACATAGCCGGCCTCTTCCTGCGAATCGCCGATCAGCCAGGTGCCTTCATCGGTCTGGCGCAGCGTGGACAAGGGGGTTTCCAGCATGCGGCGTGTGCGCTCCAGCACGACGATCTGGCCGCGCTGCGGACGCACCGGCACGTCCAGTCCCACCTGTTCGCCCAGCTGCTTGTTGGACAGCCCCGAGGCCAGCACCACCTTGTGCGCGCGCACCGTGCCGCTGGGGGTCGCGATATCGAACACGCCGTCACGCAGCCGGATACTCTGCGCCGGCCGCTGCGGCAGGTAATCCACAACCCGCTGTGCAAAACTCATGTGCAACGCGCGCAGGAGCTTCAGCGGATTCGCAATGCCGTCCACCGGCGTCCACGTCGCGCCGCGCACTTCCGGGCCGATGCCCGGCACCAGATCCGCGACTTCGGCGCGGTCCAGCATCTTCCAGTCGTACTGCGCCATGCCCGGCTGCGCGAGCAGCGTGGTCATGAAGCGCGTGCGCGCCTCGACCTCTTCGTCGCTCAAGAGCGCATGCAGGCCGCCGCGCTGCTCCAGATGCACGTCGACCCCGGTCTCTTCCTGCAGCAGGGCAGCAAGTTGCGGCCAACCCTTGGCCGAGGTCATGGTCCACACGCCATAGCGCGGCAGCCCCATCCCCTTGCTCTGCACCCACACCAGCCCGAAGTTCCCGCGCGAGGCCCGGTAGGCCACGTCACCCTCGTCCAGCACGGCCACGTGGTCCAGTTCGCGCCGCAGCCCGTAGGCCACGGCCGACCCGACCAACCCGCCCCCGATCACCACCGCATCGTAGATGCCGCGGTGCACGGGCGCGCGCGGCGCCAGTTCTTTCTCGTCCGTCATCAGCGTCCCTTTCCTACAAACAGCTTCTCCAGACCGACGGCGCGGTCCAGGATGAATATGGCAATGATGGTTACGTAGATCAGCACCGCCGACACGGCTGTCACCAGCGGGTCGATGGTGTCTTCGATATGCAGGAAGATCCGGACCGGCAGCGTGGTGGTGGACGGCGAGGCGATGAAGATCGACATCGTCAGCTCATCGAAGCTGGTGATGAACGCGATCACCCAGCCGCTCACCACGCCCGGCAACAGCAGCGGCAGCACCACGCGGCGGAAGGCCGTCCAGTTGGACGCGCCCAGCGATTGCGCCGCCCGCTCCAGCGCCGGGTCGATGCCCGCCGCCGACGCCAGCACCAGCCGCAGCGCGTACGGCATGACCAGGATCACGTGCGCCACCACCAGGCCGAAATACGTGCCGGCCAGATCCACGGTGGTGAAGAACTTCAGGAACGCCAGGCCCAGCACCACATGCGGAATCATCAGGGGCGACAGAAAGAACGCCACCAGCGCCTCTCGGCCCGGGAAGCGGTTGCGCGCGATGGCCAGCGCGCTGGGCACGGCCAGTGCAATGGCAAGCGTGGCCGACAGCGTGCCCAGGCCCAGGCTGAACCAGAATGCATCGACAAAGCGCGGGTTGTCCAGGATGGCGCGGAACCAGCGCAGCGACAGCCCGCCGGACGGCAGCGAGATGAAGCCTTCGGACGTAAACGCCACCGCGCACACCATGACGATGGGCGCCAGGATGAAAAGGATGAACAGCGTGTGGAAGACGAGGCCGATGGGGCCGTTGCGAAATTGCATGTCAGCCTCCGGCCTGGTTGAACACTGCGCCATAGCGGCGCTCGATGATGCGGTTGGCGGACAGCAGCACCACCACGGTCGCCACCAGCAGCACCACGGCCAGCGCCGCGCCCAGCGGCCAATTCAGCGTGTTCAAGAATTCGTCGTACGCAGCGGTGGCCACGTTCTTCAGGCGGCGTCCGCCGATGATGGCCGGCGTGGCAAAGGAGCTGGCTGCCATCGCGAACACCATGATCGCGCCGGACAGAATGCCGGGCATCACCTGCGGCACGATCACGCGCCGGATCACGGTGAATTGGCTGGCGCCCAGCGACAGCGCGGCGGCCTCGGTGGCCGGATTGATCCGCTGCAGCGATGCCCACACCGCGATCACCATGAACGGCACCAGCACGTGCGTCAGCGCAATGCCCACGCCCAGATTGCTGTACATGAGGTCGATGGGCGTTGAGATCAGCCCGATGCCCATCAACGCCTTGTTGATCAGACCCGTCGAGCCGAACAGCAGCGCCCAGCCCAGCGTGCGGACCACCACCGAGATCAGCAGCGGCCCTAGCACCACCATCAAGAACAGGCCCTTCCACGGATTGGCCATGCGCGACAGCACGTAGGCTTCGGCCGTGCCCAGCAACAGACACGCGACCGTCACGGCGGCGGCGACGCCGAACGTGCGCGCGTAGATCTCGTAGTAGTAGCCGTCCGAGAAGATCTCGATGTAGTTCTTCCAGGTAAAGGTGGCCTGCATACCGCCATAAAACTGGAAGTCGAAGAAGCTGATCAGGAACACCAGCGCCATCGGCACCACGAGGAACGTGGCGTACACCACCAGCGCCGGCGCGCTGAGCACCCACGGATTGGTGCGCGCGGTCATGACGCTTTACCTTGCGGCGCAGCGGCCGGATCGACGGTGCACATGTCCTGCGCGCGCCAGCGCAGATGCACGGGCTCGCCTTCGGCCGGCACCGGCACCCCGTCGTTCTGACGGATCACCATGACTTCGCCGACCGACGTTTCCACCTGGCACAGCCAGTGATTGCCCTGGAACACGCGCGTCTTCATGCGGCCGGGCAATGCACAGGCCGCGGGTTCGGAAAACAGGATCTTTTCGGGGCGCACGATCACGGCGCCTTGCGGCACGGGCGCGCCTTCCAGACCGATATGCGCCTCGCCGATGCGGGCGCGCATCTCGCCTTCGTACTGCTCGGCCTGCGGGGTGAAGACGTTGGCCTTGCCCAGAAAGCCGCCGACGAAATGGCTGGCGGGGCCTTCGTACGCGGCGAACGGTTCGGCCACCTGTTCGACGCGGCCCTGGTTCATCACGACGATGCGATCGGACAGCGCCAGCGCCTCGGACTGGTCGTGCGTAACGAGGATGGTGGTCGTGCCGACGGTGCGCTGGATGCTGCGCAGTTCAAGCTGCATTTCTTCGCGCAGCTTGGCGTCCAGGTTGGAGAGCGGTTCGTCCAGCAGCAGCACGCTGGGACGGATGACCAGCGCGCGCGCCAGCGCGACGCGCTGCTGCTGACCGCCCGACATCTGCGCCGGATGCCGGTCGGCCAGATGCGACAGGCCCACGAGCTTGAGGGCATCCGCCACGCGAGCCAGCCGCTCGTCCTTCTTGACCCGTTGCATCTCCAGGCCGAACGACACGTTCTCGGCCGCGGTCATGTGCGGAAAGAGCGCGTAGTTCTGGAACACCATGCCCAGCCCGCGCTTGTTGGCAGGCACCTTGCTGACGTCCTTGCCGTTCAGCACGATGCTGCCGCCGGACGGCTCGACAAAGCCCGCGATCATCTGCAGCGTGGTGGTCTTGCCGCAGCCGGAAGGCCCCAGCAACGAGATGAACTCGCCTTGCTTCACGGACAGGCTCAGGTTTTCAACGGCAGTGGTGTCGCCGTAGCGTTTGCTCAGGCGGTCCAGCACGAGATAGGTCATGAAAGCTCCCGGTGGGCGGCGCCAGCGCCGCCCTTAAGCACACGCAGTCAGCGCTCGATTTCCCGCGTCCAGCGCTTGTTCCAGTCGTCCCGGTTCTGGTTGACGGTGTCCCAGTCGATCACGATGAGGTCGGCGGCGCGCTTGCCGATGGGCAGGGGCACGCGAGGATCGTCAGCCACCTTGGCTTTCTTGTTGACCGGGCCGTAGCCGTAAGCCGAGGCGAGCTTCTCCTGAACCTCAGGCGACACCAGGTATTCCACGAACGCCTGCGCCTTCGGATTGGCGTTGGACTTGGCGATCGGACACACGGACGAGAGCAGTGCGTAAGCGCCTTCCTGCGGGTAGACGAAGCCGACGGGGAAGCCGGTGTCGGCAAACGCCTTGACGCGGCCGCTGCCCCAGACCGCGATGGTGGCCTGGCCGCTGGAGAAGAGTTCGGTCATCTTGCCGGGCGAGGGCTCATAGACCAGCACGTTGGGACCGACTTCGTTCTTGAACGTGGTGAAACCTGGGTCGATCTTCTTTTCGCCGCCGCCGCCTTCGCGCGCATACTCCACCAGCGTGTGCAGGCCGTAGGTGTTGTTGAGCGGCGGGATGACGAGTTGCTTCTTGTACTTGGGATCCTTCAGGTCCTTCCACGACGTGGGCGGCGCCCATTTCTTCTCGTCGAAGACCTTCTTGTTGTACATGATGCCGGTGGCCACGATGCCGATGGCAACCGCCTTATCGTCCTTGTAGCGCGCCGTGGTGTAGATGTCGTCGGCGGGCAGGTTCTTGATGGGTTCGCAAAAGCCCAGCGCAATGGCCTGGTACATGGGACCGTCGTCGATGATGGCGACGTCGATCTGCTGGTTGCTCTTTTGCGCCTGCAGGCGCGCAACGGTGTTGGTGGAGTTGCCGGCAACGTAATCCAGCTCGACACCGTGCTGTTTGGCGAAGGGCGGAAAGATGTCCTTGCGCATGATGTCTTCGAACGAGCCGCCGTAGCCGGCGACCACCAGTTTCTGCTGCGCCTGTGCGTTTGCGCCCAGCCCGGCTGCTACCGCCGCGGCCGCGAGCACTGCAAGTACCTTGCTCATGAGAACCCCCGAATTTTGGAAGAGAACTGCAAGAACCGACTGATTTGTTGCCCGGCGACTTCATGTCCGCCGTACAATTTGTCCGTACATGAATGTCCGGACAAATAATGGATCCGGCAAGACTGCCTTGTCAATCGGTTATTGTCCGGACAAACCCTATAAAACCAATCAAGGAGGCTTCCCTCATGACCCGATCTTCCGAGCGCGCTGCCAGTTCCGGCGGGGAGCGGGAAGCGCGCGGCCGGCCTGGCGCGGCGCTCCCGGCCGACGTGGCGGGCGGACCGCGCTACAAGAGCATTTATCAATCGCTGTCGCAGGACATCAGCTCGGGGCGCTACCCCGTGATGACGCTGCTGCCGACGGAACACGAGCTGTGCGAACAGTTCGGCGCCAGCCGTCACACGATCCGCGAAGCCATCCGCATGCTGACCGTTGCCGGCGTGGTGTCGCGCCGTCCGGGCGTGGGCACGCGCGTGGAAACGGCGCGCGCCACCACGCGCTTCACGCAGCGCATCTCGCAGTTCCCCGACCTGCTGCAGTACGCCCGCAATGCGGCGCTGCTGGTGCAGGACGTGCGCACCGTCAAGCTCACCAAACGCCTGGCTGAAACGCTGGGCTGCGAGGCCGGCCAGCAGTGGCTGCACATCAACTCCATCAAGACTCTGGACGATCCCGACGTCGCCGCCGCCTGCACGCTCATTTACGCGGACCCGGTGCATTCCGACGTGCGGGTGGACGTGAAGTCGCGGATCTCGCTGTTGCGCCTGATCGAGGATCACTTTGGCGATCGCATCACCGAGGTCAACCAGGAGTTCTCCGCCACGCCCATCGGCGCGGCGATCGCAAAGCAGCTCCAGGTCGACACCGGCACGCCGGGCTTCGTCATCACGCGCCGCTACTACGGCGATGGCGGCGTGCTGCTGCTTGCCACCATCACCACGTTTCCGCACGACAAGATGAAGTACTCGATGACGCTCAACGTCAGTTGATGCGCAGCGCGGCTCACGCGGACAAGCCATAGTCCGCGCGCGCCGCGTCGGCGCTGATCTTGCCGTCCGCCAGATCCTGCGCCACGCGCGCCCGCGGCCGCGCCGAAGGCGCGCCATAGCCACCGCCGCCAGGCGTTTCGATGCGCACGCTCTCACCGGCTTCGAGCGCAATGTTCGCGGTCTTGGAGAACAGCTCCTCTTGTTGCGGCGTGCCGAAATTGCGGATCAGCCGCGCGCGTCGTCCGTCGCGTCCGCCGTCCACGCCCGCCGCCACGCCCACGGTGTGGCTGTCCGAGCGGGCCGAGAACACGATGCCCGGTCCCACGGCGCGGATCTGCTTGGCGATGGCCATGCCGCCGCGCGTGCGGCCCGCACCGCCCGAGTCCTGGATCATCGCGTACTCGTCCATCAGCAGCGGATACTCGTTCTCCAAGGCTTCCACGGGTAGATTCGACGTGTTGGTCATGTGCACGTGCACCGCGTCCATGCCGTCCGCATCGAAGCGCGCGCCCGCGCCGCCGCCCAGCGTTTCCAGATACACGAAATGGCCCGCGCGTTCGCGCCAGCGGCCCGAGAACACGATGGCGGGGCAGCAGTCGTTACTGGACGCCATGGTCTTTTCGGGCGGCAGCAGGCCGCGGAACGCGCCGAAGATGGCGCCGGCCACCTTCTGCGCGGTGATGGACCGCGCACCCACCGCGGCCGGGTGTTCGGGATTGGTGATGGTGCCCACCGGCGCCGACAACGTGATGGGATCGAACAACCCTGCGTTGGGCGCCAGGTCCGGATCCAGCAGCGCTTTGACCGCGTAGTACACGCAGGCGCGCAACGCGTTGAAGGGCAGGTTCATGGCGCCGCGCGCCTGTTTGCCCGACCCTTCGAAGTCGAAGTGCAGGTTGTCCGCGCTGACGGTCAGCGTCACCTGGATGGGGACCGGGTCACCGCCCATGCCGTCGTCGTCCAGATCGCTGCGGAACGTATAGCTGCCGGCGCGCAATTCCGCGATGCGGTTCAAGAGGCGTTTGCGCGTGTAGGCGATCACGTCGTCCACCGACCGCAGCACCGCCTCCAGTCCCATCTGGCGGATCAAGCCCTGCACGGCGGCCGCGCCTCGGCGGTTGGTGGCCATCTGCACGCGCAGGTCGAGCACGCGCTCTTCCGGGTCTCGCGTATTGGCGCAGATGAGGCGCAGCAGGTCTTCGTCGGTTTCGCCCGCGCGGGCGATGCGGCAGGCGGGGATGCGGATGCCTTCCTCGAAGATCGATTTCAGGCCCCCGGCGATCGAACCGGGCACCGCACCGCCCACGTCGGAATGGTGCGCGATGTTGGCAGCGAAGAAGCGCAGCACGCCGTCCCAGAACACCGGCGTGATGATGTTGATGTCGGGCAGGTGGCTGCCGTCCGCCAGGTACGGGTCATTGCAGATATACACATCGCCGTCGCGGATCTGGTCAGCCGGGAACGTGCGCAGAATGGCGCGCATGGCGCCGTCCAGCGAGCCCAGGTGCAGCGGAATCTGCGTGCCCTGCGCTACCAGCCGTCCGGCAGCGTCGAACAGCGCCACCGAGCAGTCCTTACGCTCTTTGATGTTGGTCGAGAACGATGCGCGCACCAGCGTGTTGTTCATGTCCTCGGTGATGGACAGGAGGCGGTTGCAGAAGACCTCCATGCCGATGGGATCCGCCAGCGTGGGCGTGGCGTCCGCGGCGCGGGATTGAACGGAATCAGGCTTGGTCATGCGAGCCTCCTTGCAGGCGGATGATCAGGTTGCCGTACTCATCGACGCTGGCCTTGTGGCCCACGCCCACCACCGTGGTCGAGCTCATTTCCTCGAGCAGCGCGGGTCCCGTGAAGCGCGCGCCGGTCGGCACGCGGTCACGGTCATAGACGGGCGTTTCACGCCAGCCATGCGCCGGGCCGAAGTACGCCTTGCGCTGGCCCCGCGCCGCGTCCTGCAACGTGCCGCCCACGTGTCTTGGCGCAAGCGGCGCCTTCACCACCTGTCCCACGGCCTGCATGCGGCAGTTGATGATCTGCACCTTGCGGTCGTCGACGGTGTAGCCGTATTCCCGCTCATGCGCCTCGGCGAAGCGGCGCGCGAATTCCGCGTAGCCGCCCGTGCCGGTGTCGTCCAGGCTGACCTGCACTTCAAAGTTCTGGCCCTCGTAACGCGCGTCGATGGCGCTGTGGCACAGGCGCAGCGACGGATCGACGCGTTCGGATGCCAGCCAGTCCTGGGCCTGCGTGCGCAGACCGTCGAAGATCGTGGAGATCGCGGGCCAGCTGTCCGCATCGGCCAGCGAGATCTCGCTTTGCACGAAGTCGAAAGAGATATCGGTGAGCAGGATGCCGCGCGCGCACATCGTGCCCGGCTCCTGCGGCACGATGACGACGGGGATGCCGCATTCCTCGGCCACTTCCACCGCATGCAGCGGACCGGCGCCGCCGTACGCATACAACGCGAAGCGCGAGAGGTCGTAGCCGCGTTCGGTGGACACCGCACGGATCGCACGGCTCATGTTGGCCGCCGCAATGCGCAGGATGCCTTCGGCTGCCGCCTCCATGTCCAGCCCCAGCGGTTCGGCGACGCGGCTGCGGATGACCTCGCGCGCGGCATCTGCGTACACCGGCATGCGGCCGTTGAGCAAGGCCACGGGATTGAGCCGTTGCAGCGCGATTTCTGCGTCCGTGATGGTCGGCTCCTGGCCGCCGCGGCCGTAGCCCACGGGACCGGGTACCGCGCCCGCGCTATGCGGCCCGACCTTCAGCGCGCCAGCGTCGTCCAGCCAGGCGATGCTGCCGCCACCCGCGCCGATGACGTGGATGTCGACCATGGGTGTCTTGACCGGATACCCGGCGACGTGGCGGTGCGACGTGAAGAGCGGACGGCCCTCGCATACCAGCGAGACGTCCGTGCTGGTGCCGCCCACGTCGAACGTCACCAGGTTCAGGCTGCCGATGGCGCGTCCCACGGCGGCTGCGCCGACGACGCCCGCCGCCGGACCCGACAGGCAGGTGCGGACCGGATATTGGCGCACGGTGGCGATCGACATCAGGCCGCCGTTGGAATGGATGGTGTGCGGCTCATGGCCGATGTCCAGTTCCCGCACGCGGTTCAGGAAGCGTTCCAGATAGCGCGCCATCTTGGGCCCGACCGCGGCGTTGAGCACGGTGGTGGACAGGCGCTCGTATTCGCGGAACTCGGGCAGCACGTCAGACGACTGGCTGATGTAGGCGTCGGGCATCTCCTCCGCGACAATCTGCGCCGCGCGGCGCTCATGCGCGGGGTTGCGGTAGGCGTGCAGGAAGCAGATCGTGACGGCCTCGATGCCGGCCTTGGTAAAACGGCGCGCGGCATCGCGCACCTGCGCTTCATCCAGCGCCGTCAGCACGTCGCCCGCGGCGTTCACGCGCTCGTCGACTTCGGCGCGGAACTCACGCGGCACCGCCACGGGCGGTTTGCCGACGCTGTAGTCGTACAGGTGCGGACGCGTCTGGCGGCCGATCTCCAGCACATCGCGAAAGCCGCGCGTGGTGATGAGCCCGACGCGCGCGCCCTTGCGCTCGATGATGAGGTTGGTGGCCACCGTGGTGCCGTGGCCGACGTGCGAGACCTGTGATGGCGCGACCCCGTGATCCGCGAGCATCTGGCCGATGCCCGTGGCGATGGCCTCGGAGGGATCGTGCGGCGTGGAAGGCACTTTGTGAAAGTGCACCACGCCGGCGTCCTCGTCGATCATCGTGAAATCGGTAAACGTGCCTCCGACGTCTATCCCTATGCGATACATATCGATTGTTCCAGTAAAGAAGGTCAGTCCAGACGAATGCCGGCCTTCTTCACGACCTGGCACCACTTGTTGATTTCGTCCTTGATCATTGCGCCGAACGCCGGTCCTGCGACGTCCGACACCTGCGCGCCCTGTTGCTCGAGATAGGTCTTCATTGCGGGCGCGTGCAGGGTCTGCACAAGGCCGTCGGTGAGCTTGGTGCGCAGCGGTTCGGGCATGTTGGCGGGCGCCAGCATGCCGAACCACACCATGGCCTCGTAGCCGGGGTAGCCGGATTCGGCGACGGTGGGCACGTCGGGCAACATGGGCGAGCGCTGCGGCGATGTGACGGCCAGGGCCTTGATCTTGCCGTCCTTGATGTAGGGGTATGAGGTCATGACGACGTCCATCATCATGTTGACCTGCCCGCCGACCAGATCGATGAGCGCAGGACCGGAGCCGCGGTAGGGCACGTGCACCATCGATACGCCGGCGGTGGACTTGAAGAGTTCGGCGGCCAGGTGGTTGGAGGTGCCTTGGCCGTTGGAGGCGAAGGAATACTTTTCGGGCTCTTTCTTCAGGAGGGCGACGAACTCCTGCAGGTTGGCGGCGGGCACCGACTGATTGACCGACATGACGTTGGGGATGGTGGCGACGACCGTCAGGGGGGTGAAGTCTTTGATGGCGTCGTAGGGCAGCTTGGAATAGACGCAGGGCGCGCTGCCGTGCGTGCTGACCGATCCCATGAGGATGGTGTAGCCGTCGGCGGGTTGGCGCGCGACGAATTCGGTGCCGACGGTGCCGCCGGCGCCGGGGCGGTTTTCAACAATGACGTTGGCGTTCAGGCGCTGGCCGAGGCCTTCGGCGATCTTGCGCGCGACCAGATCGGTGGATCCGCCGGCCGCGAACGGCACGACGATGCGGATGACCTTGTCCGGCCAGGCGGCGCTGGCGGACCCGGCGGCCGCAAAGAGCGCGATACCGGCGGCAATGCGACAGCAACTGCGCAGTAGCCCTGTTTTCATGGCTTGGTTTCCCCTTGTTGATAGAACTTCGTGATGGCCGGATCATGCGTGTCCGACCTTGGTTCGCTGCAACAACGAGGTCATGCTAGGCCTGGCGTGGAAATGACAGCAGTCCTACAGGTTTATATTTGTATAGATGCCATTTATGGACGCGCGGCGATGAAGAACCCGGACCTGAATCTGCTTGTGCATTTCGATGCGCTGATGGCGTGCCGCAATGTGTCGCGCGCGGCGGAGGCGATGAACATCAGCCAGCCGGCGATGAGCGCGGCGATGAACCGGCTTCGTCAGTTGTTCGGCGATCCGCTGCTGGTGCGCGAGGGCGGGGCGTGGCAGCCGACGTTGCGGGCGCTGGAGCTGCACCAGAATTTCAAGCCGCTGCTGGAGGGCTGGCATCGGGCGACGCGCACGCGGGAGGCGTTCGATCCGGCGCATTCGTCGCGCACGTTGTCGCTGTATGCGACGGACTATGTGCAGTACACGTTGCTGCCGAAGCTGATTCCACGGCTGGCGGTGGATGCGCCGCACTTCCAGTTGCAGATCGTGCCTGCGCGGCCGCAGCATGGGCTGAGCATGCTGGATACGAATCATGTGGAGCTGATCGCGGGGTATTTCCCTGATCCTGCGCCGGATCTTCGGACGCGGTTTCTATATCAGGAGCCGGCGGTTTGCATCGTGCGCGAGGGGCACCCCTGTTTACGCAAGCGGTGGAATCTGGATGCTTATCTGAGTTATGGGCATCTGGATCTGGCGGCGCATACGCGGTATTTCAGTACGGCGATTGATCGCATTTTGATGGGGCAGAATCGGAGCCGCAAGATTGTGGCTACGTTGTCCAGTTATCTGGTTTGTCCGTTCATCGTTGAGGCGTCGGATTTGATTGCGACGATGCCGGTGAGCGTTGCGAAGGCGATGGCGGGGAGTGCGCGGATTGTGTCGCAGAAGGTGCCGTTGACGTTGCCGCCGATTGCTGTGTCGTTGTATTGGCATGAGAGGTATCAGGATGATCCTGCGCATGCTTGGTTGAGGCAGTATTTGGCGGGGGTGGTGGGGTAGGGGGTTCTTTGGGGGGCTGCTTGGTTGGGGCTGCTTGGTTGGGGCTGCTTGGTTGGGTCCTTAAGGCGCACGGCGCGGCGGCGGCCTTGGGGCGCGGGGCTACGATTGCGGTCCGGAGCCTTCGCTCCGGACTTCCCCTTCGTCATCGTCGTTGTCGCCTTCGGCGACTGCCTTCCGATTCCCTCGGGCGCATCTACACGCCCCGCGCCCCAAGGCCGCCGCCGCACCGTGCTCTAGTGGTTCGGGTGCGCGCAGTGCTGGGACGGGGTGTGTGCTTGGCGTTCTGGCAGGCAGCGGTGTGTGAGAGGAAGATCTTGCGGGGCCCGCTCCACGGCGGCCGCGCGGGCGGCCTGGTGGAGCTTACGCAGTGTCTTGCGTCATGCGTTTGGCGCTGCGCGCTTCGCTGGGGGGCGAGACGTCTTGCCGCTTTTTCTGACGATGCGTGTGAACGCGCCGCGCGTTGGCGATCTTGGGCGTCGCGCGCGCCACAGCGGTTGAATGTCAGTAGCCGCGCTGAGGGTCGTAGATGTTGGGAAGCGCTTCGCCCCGCTCATTTGCCGCGATCAACAAGGCGGTGTGACGGGCGCGCTCCTTGCGGTCGGGGATCGCTGCGCAGTGGGGAGTGATCGTGATTCTTGGGTGAGTCCACAGTGGGGAGTCTTCTGGCAGGGGTTCCTGTTCGAAGACGTCCAGGATTGCCTGGTCCAGATGCCCGCTGTCCAGCGCATCCAGAATGTCCTGCGTGACCATGTGGGTGCCGCGGCCGGCGTTGATGAGGCTGGCGCCTTTGGGTAGTTGCGACAGCGTGTCGCGGTTGAGGATGCCACGAGTGGCGTCGGTGGCGGGGAGCAGGCAGACCAGGAGGTCAGTGTTTGCCAGGAATTGTGTGAACTGTTGCTGCCCTGCGTAGGACGGCAGGCCGGGCAGTATGGTCGCGCCGCGGGACCAGCCGCTGACGGGAAAGCCTGCGCGGGACAGGAGTTGGGCTGAAGCGACGCCCAGGTGGCCCAGACCCATGATGCCGACGCGCACGTCGGCGGCGACGCGCAGGGAGTCGAAGATTTCCCAGTGTCGGCGGGATTGGTTGTCGGTGATGCGTTTGACGTTGCGCGTGATCATCAGGGCGCTGGTGAGCACGTACTCGGCCATCTCGGTCTGCGTGCGCGTGGTGACCATGCGGGCGATGGGCAGGTGGCGCGGCAGGGCGGGGTCGGCGAGGATGTGGTCAACGCCTGCGCCGGCGCTGATGATGAGTTTGAGGTTGGGGAAGGTGGCGAGGCGGCCGGCGTCGGGAGCCCAGACGAGGGCGTAGTCGATGGTGGCGGGATCGGGGTCTTCATGCCAGCCGACGACGTCCAGGTCTGGCGCGAAGGTGCGGAATTGTGTGCGCCACTCTTCTATTGCCTGGGGGCCGCCGGAATTGATGATGAGGCGCATCGTTGTCCTTGCTGGTGATGAGGGCGTGTCGGCCAGGCGCATGTTTCAGGTGCGTGTTTCAAGCGCGGGGTTTAGGCCCGGGCTTCAGCCCCCGGGTTTCATCCCGATACTTCCGGCGTCTTGCCCGGCGCGGCGCGCCTGCGGGTTGTCCACAGGGCGCGCCGCGCGTTGTCGTCAACGTTCGACCGTGCGGTTCCAGCGGGCGTTGAAGGCGGGCCGGGCCGCGTTGATCTGGTCCCAGTCCAGGATCTTAGCGTTGGCCATGTAGCCTTGGAAGCGCTTGAGGGACTCGGCGTTGTCGGCGGGGGCCTGGACGTTTTTGTTGGACGGGAAGTGGCCGCCCATTTCCAGGGCCTTGGCCTGGGCCTTGGCGGACAAGAGGTACAGCGCGAGCTTTTGCGCGAGTTCGGGTTCGCTGTTCTTGGCGATGACGCATTCGCCGACCATGAGGATGACGGAGCCTTCCTTGGGTTGGGCGTATTCCACCGGGATGTCGCGCTTCTTCAAGCGGGCGATGGCGGTGGGGGTGAGGGGGAAGATGGCGGCCTCGTCGGACTGGATCATCTCGGCGAGCTTGGCGGAGTTGGGGATGTACTCGAGGACGTTGGGGCCGATGGTGGAGGGCCACTTCTTGAAGCCGGGCTCGTAGTTCTGGTCGTTGCCGCCTTCGATGCGATTGAACATCAGGAAGCCGTGCAGGCCGAAGGTGCTGCCGGAGGCGGACTGGAAGACGACCTTGCCTTTGTACTTGGGGTCGGCCAGGTCGAGCCACGAGGTGGGCGGGGTCCAGCCGTTTTTCTGGAAGAGGCGGGTGTTGTAGCCGAGGCCGGTCATGCCGATGTCGATGCCGGCGGCCATGCGGTCTTTCATCAGGGCGGTGGGATACAGCTCTTTGAGGACGGGGTCGTCGTTGAGCTGTTCGCACAGGCCCATGGAAATGGCGCGGGCCATGATGCCGTCGTCCAGGAACATGACGTGCATCTGGGGCTTGTCTTTGTAGGCCTGGGCCTTGGCGAGGACGTCGGTCGAGGTGCCGGGCACGACGACGATCTTGACGTTGTTGGCCTTCTCAAAATCGGGGAAGACGTGCTGGGTGAAGGCGCGTTCCATGTCGCCGCCGTTCATGCCGACGTACAACGTTTTCTGCTGCGCGATGGCGCCGGCGGACAGCAATGCCAGCATCGCCGCGCCCAGCAACCGTTTCCCCTTGGTCAGGCGCTGCGCGCCCTGTTTCTTGTGCATCATGGTGACTCCAGCGTTTGCTCACGAAGACGATCAGGCCGGGCCGCGGCGCCGTGAGCGGCGGGCGCGTACCGTTCAATGCGGAAGGCATCGATAGGGATGGAGGAGCGGCCGTGCACGACCAGGTCGGCCAGGATTTCGCCGACGGCGGGGCCGATCTGAAAGCCCGCGCCGGACAGGCCGAAGGCGTGAAAGAGGCCGGGCACGGTGGCGCTGGGGCCGAGCACCGGATTGTGGTCGGGCATGTTGCCTTCGACGCCGGTCCAGAAGCGGATGACCTGGGCGCCGCGCAGCACGGGAAGGAGCTTGACGGCGTTTGCCATGAGCGCGCCGAGGTTGGCGCGGCCGGGGCGTGCGTAGTCGGGTTCGGCGGAGACGCCGCGACCTCCGCCAATGACGCAGTTGCCGCGCGCGACCTGCCGTGCGTAGATGCCGCCGCCCTGCATGCCGAGGCTGACGTTCATGAACAGCGGCAGGGGCTCGGTCACCATCATCAAGGGGTGGATGGACGTTTCGGGAACCGGCTCGCCGAAGCCTTCGGCAAAGCGGCCGGCCCACGCGCCCGCGCAGTTCAAGAGGTAGCGCGATCGCACTTCAAGCGTGTCGCCGGCGCGCACAATGAAGCGCGTGCCGTCGTGCGTGGCGGAGGTGACGCGTACGCCTTCGCGCACGTCGGCGCCCAGCGCGGCGGCGGCACGTCCGAAGGCGGGGGACACGAGCCGAGGGTTGGCGTGGCCGTCCTGCGGGCAGAACGAGCCGCCGATCACGCTTTCGCCCAGCCAGCCGAAGCGTTGGGCGAGCACGCGGCGGTCCAGGATTTCAAGGTCCATGCCGAAGCCGCGTGTGTTGTCGCGGTAGGCTTCGAGCAGCGCCAGATCGACGTCGGAGGTGGCCAGCTTGAGGTGGCCGGAACGCACGTATTCGCCGTCGATGCCGATCAGCGCGGGCAGTTGGCCCCACAGTTCGTGCGCGCGCCGCGCGAGCGGCAGCTGTTCGATGCCGCGTCCCTGCCGGCGCACGCCGCCGTAGTTGACGCCGCTGGCCTTGGCGCCGCACAGCGCGGCTTCCAGCAGCACGACGGGCACGCCTAGCCGGCGCAGGAAGAGCGCGGCGCTGCCGCCGACGATGCCACCGCCGATGATCGCAACTTCGGTGTCGATGCGTTCCATCATGCGGCCTTTTTCGCGGGACGTTCCAGGCAGACGACGCTGACCGGAATGGGCTTGACCGGCGGCTGGTTGCGTAGCCGTCCGACCGCCTGCGGCGCGCAGCCGACGGCATGCGCCAGGACCTCTGCGCCAGCCACGCCGCACATGCGGCCCTGGCAGCGTCCCATGCCGACGCGGGTCAGCGCCTTCAGGCGATTCATCTCTTGCACGCCGTTGTCGCGCGCGGCCTGGCGGATGGTGCCGGCGGTGACTTCCTCGCAGCGGCAGACGACGGTGTCGTCGGCGATGCTGGCGGCCCAGTCCTCGGGAAACGGAAACGCGCGTTCCAGCGCGTCGCGCACGCGGCTATTTGCCGCGAGTTGCGATTCCAGTATCCGCGCGCGGCGTGCGTCGTGCGGATGTCCTGTGTCTTCAAGCAGCGCCAGCGCGGCGCGTTCGCCGGCGAGTTCCGCTGCATCGGCCCCGGCAATGCCCGCGCCGTCGCCCGCGACGTAAACGCCCGCCACGCTGCTGCGTCCGGCGGCGTCGCGCCGTGGGATCCAGTTGCGGTCGCGTTCGTTGAATTCGAAGTCGCAGCCGACCAGGCTGGCGAGCTGGGTTTCGGAACGCAGCGACAGGCCGAAGCCGACAGCGTCGCAGTCCAGCGTATGCGTCCGTCCGTTCCGGGTGTACGACAGGCCCGTGACCCGATCGCCGCCCTGCACGGCGACGGGGCGTACGCCACTGCGCAGCGGCACGCCATGCGCGCGCAGCCACGCCATGTAATAGAGGCCCTTGGCCAGCAGCGCGGGCGCGCGCAACATGCCGGGTAGCGCCGCGACGCGGTCCGCAAATCGCGACGTGTCCAGCACGGCGGCAACCTGTGCGCCGGCCTTGGCGTATTGGTATGCCACCAGATACAGCAATGGGCCCGTGCCAAGGAACGCCACGCGCGATCCGATGGCGCAGCCCTGGTGCTTCAACGCGACCTGCGATCCGCCCAGCGTGTAGACACCGGGCGTCAGCCAGCCGGGAAACGGCAGCACGCGGTCGGTCGCCCCGGTCGCAAGAATCAGATGCGTGTAGGGCACCGCCGTGCTGACGCCGTCGCGCAGCACGTCCAGCGTCTTGCCCTCGGCGTTCCAGACCAGGCACCCGGGACGGTATTCGACGTTGCCCTGCAATTCCTGCATGGTGCGGTGTACGGCGTCAGCCTTGCGATGTTCAAAGCCATACAGCGCGGATTTGGGACGCGAGAAACCGGGCGGCGGCTGGCGGTAGATCTGGCCGCCGGGGCGCAGCCCTTCGTCCAGGATCACGGGCCGCAAACCTTGCGCGGCCAGCGTCTGGGCCGCGCGGATACCGGCAGGGCCGGCGCCCACGATCACGGGCATGACGATGCTCATGACGCGTCATCCTCGGGCCAGGCAGCGGCCGTCAGCGTCCCTGGGGCAGAGGCGGCGGCCAGCGTGCCGGGCGCGGCAGCGGGCGCCAGCGCGGCGCTCTGAAGCCGCATGCCGGGCTCGATGTACGTGGAACAGGCGCGCACACGCTCGCCGTTTTCAAGCTGCACCCAGCAGTCCTGGCACGCGCCCATCATGCAGAAGCCGGCGCGCGGACCACCGCCGAATTCCGAGGTGCGCAGGCGTTCGGCCTGCGTCAGCACGGCGGTCAAGACAGTGTCGCCGGCCAGTGCCGTGCACGTCTGTCCGTCGAAGGTGAAGGTCAACGCGGGCCGGCCGGTTTCGGCCAGGCGTTTCAGGATTGCCATGGCGCGCGCGGCTCCTTTGCGGCTGTCGGCAGGGAATTCATTTCTGGCCCACCAGGACGCGGTCCAGGCCATACACGCGGTCCAGCAGCAGCATCGTCACGGCCGTCAGCGCGATCACCAACGCAGACACGGCGGCCATCATCGGGTCGATGGATTCCGTGGCGTACATGTACATGCGCACCGGCAGCGTGATGGTCGAGGGCGCGGTGATGAACACCGACATCGTCAGTTCGTCGAAGCTGTTGATGAACGCCAGCAGCCAGCCGCCGGACACGCCGGGAATGATGAGCGGCAAGGTGACCGTGAAGAACACCGTCGCACGGCTGGCGCCGAGCGACAGCGCCGCGTGTTCGATGGACCGGTCAAAACCCACCAGCGCGCCGATCACCAGGCGCATCACATAGGGCGTGATGACGACGACGTGGCTGGCCACCAGCCACGGAAAGCTGCCGGCCATGCCCATCAGCGCAAAGAAGCGCAAGAGCGCCACACCCAGCACCAGATGCGGAATCATCAGCGGCGACAGGAACAGGCCGTTGAGCACGTCGCGCCCCGGAAAGCGGTAGCGCGTGATGGCGATGGCGGCCGGCACCGCCAGGCACACGGCGATGCTGGCCGACAGGAACGCCAGCCACAGGCTGTTCTTGAACGCCTGCATGAAGTTGGGATGGTCGAAGACCGCGTAGAACCAGCGCAGCGAGAAGCTGGTCGTCGGCACGGTCAGCGTCGAATCGGGCGTGAACGCCACCAGGCACACGATGACCAGCGGCGCCAGCACGAACGCCACCACCAGAAAGTTGAACGCCAGCGCGAAAGGACCGTTCTTCTGCATGTTCGATTCCTTGCGCGGGTCAGCCCAGGCTGCGGCGGTAAGAGCGTTCGACGACGCGGTTGTACGCCATCATGACGATCACGTTCACGATCAGCAGCACGATGGCAATCGCCGCGCCCAGCGGCCAGTTCAGCTCGGTCAGGAACTCGTCGTACACGACGGTGGCCACCATCTTCAGCCGCCGTCCGCCCAGCAGCGCGGGAATGGCAAACGAGCTGGCCGACAGGCCGAACACGATAAGACTGCCGGACAGGATGCCCGGCATGGCCTGCGGCAGCACGATGCGCGTGAGCGTCTGAAAGCGCGAGGCGTTCAGCGACAGCGCGGCGTGCTCGACCGTGGGGTCCAGCTTCTGCAGCGACGTCCAGACCGGAATCACCATGAAGGGCAGCATGACGTGAACGAGGCCGATGATGACGGCGGTGGGCGTGTACAGCAGCGATCCCAGCCCCAGTGCCGCGGCCGCCTTGCCTAGCGGCCCGCTTGGGCCCAGCAGCATGCTCCAGCCGAACGCGCGCACCACCAGCGAGATCAGCAGCGGCGACAGCACCACCAGCAGGAAGATCGAGCGCCAGGGCTTGCGCATGCGCGACAGGATGTAGGCCTCCGGTGCGCCGATCAGCACGCAGATCAGCGTGGTGACGCCGGCGATCCAGAAGGTGCGCCAGAAGATTTCGATGAAATAGCCGTCCGTCACCACGGCCAGGTAGTGTTCGAACGTGTGGCCGGGCTGGATGCCGGTGGCGTAGTCGAACGGCCGGAACGAAAGGGCAAAGGTCAGCGCCAGCGGCGTGAGCACCAGCGTCAGAAACACGAGGGCCAGCGGGATCGATCCCAGGATGGCCAGCATCCCGTCGTTGCGTGGCTTGGGCGGGTTGGCGGCGGCGCCGCGTTGCGTCAGCGTCGCCATATCAGTCCGCCGCCGCGGCAGCCGGTGCGCGCAACACGCGCAGCACGCCGTCCGCCCAGTCCAGCCCGATCTGTTCGCCGTCGTCATGCGGGCGGCGGCCGTCGTTGGGCGTCAGGATGGTCAGCGCCCCCACCGGCGAATCCAGGTCGTACATCCACTGGCTGCCCAGGAAGTAGCGCGTGTTCACGACACAGGCGAGCTTGCCCTGGCCAGACGGCACGGGCACCAGCTTTTCCGGGCGCAGCGACAGCTGCACGCTGTCGCCGTGGCGCAGGCCTTCGCCGTCGACCACAAGGCTCAGCGCGCCGGTCTGCACTTCAGCCTGCGCGCCGCAGCGCGTCACGCGGCCGGGCAGCAGATTGGTCTTGCCGACAAAGCGCGAGATGAACTCGGTCTGCGGGTGTTCATACATGCGGTAGGGCGCGTCCACCTGCGTGGCCCGGCCGTCCTGCATGACGACGACGCGATCGCTGATGGACAGGGCCTCGGCCTGATCGTGCGTGACCATGACGGTGGTGGTGCCGATCTTGCGCTGGATGCTGCGCAGCTCGAACTGCATGTCCTCGCGCAGCTTGGCGTCCAGGTTGGACAGCGGTTCGTCCAGCAGCAGCACCGGCGGCCGGATCACCAGCGCACGGGCCAGCGCCACGCGTTGCCGCTGGCCGCCCGACAGTTCGCGCGGGAAGCGGTCGGCATGCTTGTCCAGCTTGACCAGGGCCAACGCCTCGCGCACACGCTCCTGCCGTTCGGCGCGTTCGACCTTGCGCATCTTCAGGCCGAACGCGACGTTGTCAGCCACGGTCAGGTGCGGAAACAGCGCATAGCTCTGGAACACGATGCCCAGGCCGCGCGTGTTGGGCTTGGCGTGCGTGATGTCGCGGGCGTCCAGCGTGATGGTGCCGCAGGTCACGTCGGCAAAGCCGGCAATCATCTGCAGTGTGGTGGTCTTGCCGCAGCCGGAAGGACCGAGCAGCGAGACGAACTCGCCCTTGTCGACCGACAGGCAGAAGTCCGAGACGACACGCAGATCGCCGTAGTTCTTGGAGACGTTGTCCAGCCGCAGAAATGCCATGTTCCAAACCCCGTGGCCCGTCCGGGCCCTGCGCCGCCGGGTGGAAAAAGTGCCGCCCAGGCTGCCTAAGTGATGGCGCAGTCTAGGAGCCGCCAAAACGGAGGGTCAATTAGGGTTTTCCGAAGAATCGAATTTTTTATTCGTTATTTCCGGTA
Source organism: Achromobacter animicus (assembly GCF_040775605.1). NCBI lineage: Bacteria > Pseudomonadati > Pseudomonadota > Betaproteobacteria > Burkholderiales > Alcaligenaceae > Achromobacter > Achromobacter animicus. The sequence continues at coordinate 36,238 of NZ_JAYGJK010000001.1, read as the reverse complement.
GACTGAATTTCTTGATAAAAGCACGGCAGACTATTTTGATTATCGGAACCCAAGAATGAAGAAATCAGAAACGCCGGACGATTCCGCAGGCCAGGGCGTGTTGCAGCGGGCCTTTGCCGTGCTGCGCGTGCTGGCCGACGCCAAGGGAGACAAGCTGCGCCTGACCGATATCGCCGCCCGCACGGGCCAGGCGCAAGCCACGGTGCACCGGGTGCTGCAAGGCCTGATGCAGGAAGGCGTGGTGGAGCAGCCGGCCCAAAGCAAGGGGTATCAGCTCAGCGTCGCCTTCTTTTCGCTGGCGGCCGCGGCGGGCAACCATCAATCCAGCCTGCGCACCCTCTACCGGCCCGCCATGCTGCGCCTGTCAGGCATGCTCAATGACACCATTTTTCTGCTGGTGCGCAGCGGCTTTGATGCGGTCTGCGTCGACCGCGTGGACGGCGCCTTTCCGGTGCGCTCGCACACCGGCGACATCGGCGGCCGCGTGCCACTGGGCATGGGTCAGGGCGGCCTGGTGCTGCTGGCCAGCCTGCCGGAAGCCGAGCGCGAAGAGGTCATGCGCTTCAACATTCCGCGCCTGCATCACCTGGGCTTCGTGGACGAGATCTCGATGCGCGTGCGCATCAAGGAATGCCTGGAACTGCGCTACGCGCGCAGCCAGGGGCAGGGCGTGTTCCCCAACATCGCGGGGCTGGCGGTGCCGGTCTACGATCCCAACGGCGTCACGGTGGCGGCGCTGAGCGTGGCGGCGCCCATCGAACGCATCAGCGATGAACGCCTGCCGCTGATCGTGGAAATGCTGCGCCGCGAGGCCGACGCGGTGGGCGCGCAGATCAATCCTTTCGACCCCGCGCTGCGCAGGCCCAGCCAGTTCTTGGGCACGGGCAACGGCGCATAGCCCACGCACGGCGCGCGGCGTCCGCGCATAAAAAACCCGGACACGTATGGGTCCGGGCTTTTCAACAAGCATCAGCAATCAGGTCGGATACGTGCCCGGCAGCAGGATGCTGCGGTCGCCCGGCTCGATCGTGCGGCGGCCGCACAGCGCCATCGTCGTGTCCATTTCCTTGTACAGGATCTCCAGCACGCGGGTGACGCCGGCCTGGCCATACGCGCCCAGCCCGTACAGGAAGGCGCGGCCGATCATCGTGCCGCGCGCGCCCAGCGCCACGGCCTTCAGGATGTCCTGGCCGGAGCGGATGCCGCCATCCATCCACACCTCGATCTTCGAACCCACGGCATCGGCAATTCCCGGCAGGGCCGCGATGGACGACATGGCGCCGTCAAGCTGGCGGCCGCCGTGGTTGCTGACGATGAGCGCGTCGGCGCCGCTGTTGGCGGCGAGCTGCGCGTCCTCGACATCCAGAATGCCCTTGATGATGAGCTTGCCGCCCCAGCGCTGCTTGATCCATTCCACGTCGTCCCAGCTCAGGCGGGGATCGAACTGCTCGGCCGTCCACGACGACAGCGACGACAGGTCGCTCACGCCCTTGGCGTGGCCGACGATGTTGCCGAAAGTGCGGCGCTTGGTGCCGAGCATGCCCATGCACCAGCGCGGCTTGGTCGCCAGGTTGATGAGGTTGCGCAGCGTGGGCTTGGGCGGCGTCGACAGGCCGTTCTTGATGTCCTTGTGGCGCTGGCCCAGGATCTGCAGGTCCAGCGTCAGCACCAGCGCCGAGCAGCCGGCGGCCTTGGCGCGGTCGATCAGGTTGCCCACGAACTCGCGGTCACGCATGACGTAGAGCTGGAACCAGAAGGGCTTGCCGGTGGCCTGCGCCACGTCTTCCAGCGAGCAGATGCTCATCGTGGACAGCGTGAACGGCACGCCGAAATCGGCGGCGGCCTTGGCGGCCAGGATCTCGCCGTCGGCATGCTGCATGCCGGTCAGGCCCGTGGGCGAAATCGCCAGCGGCATGACCACGTCCTGGCCCACCATGGTGGTGCGCAGCGACCGGCCTTCCATGTTGACCGCCACGCGCTGGCGCAGCTTGATCCGATGAAAGTCGCTTTCATTCGCGCGATAGGTGCCTTCGGTCCAGGCGCCGGAATCGGCGTAGTCGTAGAACATGCGCGGCACGCGCTTCTGCGCGACAACGCGCAAATCTTCGATGCAGGTGATCGTAGAAAGGTTAGCGGTCATGGAGTGTCTGTGGAGTGATAGGGGTGCGCCAGCTGCGACTCATTTTCTTGTGCTTTCGGGCCGCCAGCCGTGGGGCAGCCTTGCCGCCGCGCCAGGCTTGATGACCCGCGCGGCGCCGCCCAGTATACGCGCCGAGGCCGGCAAGCGTCGCTTGCCGGCCCCGTTCGCCCCCCTGCGCAAAGGCTCTATGGCCCCTGCACGCCCAGCCCTAGCGCGGCCACACCTTGCTGACCGCGCGTATCGTTGCCCACGCCACCCAGCGCGGGCTGGTCAGCCGCGCGCCCGGCAGCCGGCGCATCACGTCCACCGCCAGCCCGCCGCGCTTGTGCCATTGCTTCTTGCGGGTCTGGCTGTCGGTCCACCGGCCTTCCAGCCACGGGAATTCCCGGCGGCCCGGCTTGTACACCGGCGGCGTGTTGTAGATCAGGATGTACGCCAGGCGCGGCGTCTGCGACGTGTTCGGTCCCGTGAAGTGCAGCGTGCGCGCATCGTGGACGGTGATGCCGCCCGGATCAAGGGGCTCGGCCACCGCCTGTTCGCGCGGGAAATCACCGCAGCATTCCAGCGGATGCAGCGTCTTGTCGCCGCCCGGGGAACGGTGCTCCAGCACGTCCCACTTGTTCGACCCCGGCAGGAACTGCATGCAGCCGTTCTCGACGGTGGCCGGCTGCAGCGCCAGCCAGATGCTCAGTTCGTTGTAGACAAAGTCCGGCGACCGGAAAGCTTCGTCCTGGTGCCACGGCGTTTCCGGACCGTGCGGGCCGGGCTTGAGCAACGCGTGCTCGCCATACAGCGCGGCCTGCGGGCCCAGCAGCTGCCGCGCCAGTTCCAGCGTGCGTTCGTGGTACACCGTCTTCAGCAGGCCCGGGGCATAATGTCGCGGATCGTGCAGACTCGGAAACTTCGCGGGCTTGCTCGGGTCGTCGCGGCTGACAAAGTCGTATTGCGCGCCCTCGTTGTAACCCGTCTTATTCGAGAACAAGTCCAGCAGCGTCCTGCGGATGTAGCCGACCTCGTCCTGAGGGCACATGTCCTTCAAGGCCAGGTAACCCTGATCCCTGTAGCGCGCTGTCTCGGCTTCCGACAACAAACTGGTCTCTTCCATAATGGCTTCTCCAAGCTCTGGTAATGGGTATTTCTAAGCTGGCACGTTTTGACATGGGCTCTAACGTATCGCTTCGAAGCCTGCCGGGCCTATAGACCATCCGCTGTAGCCGGTTCCGCCTACGCCAGTCGCGCGTGGCGGCGCATCATCCGAAGGAAAAACCCATGCAAGACCCTAAGGCCGATACCCAGATCGAAACCGTCCACGTCACCGTCAGCGGCACGGTGCAAGGCGTGGGCTACCGGCACGCCACGGTGCGGCGCGCTCACATGCTTGGCGCGAAGGGCTGGGTGCAGAACATGCTGGACGGCACGGTCGAAGCGCTGGTGCAGGGCACGCCCGACCAGGTCGATCACATGCTGGAATGGCTGCGCCGCGGACCGCCGGGCGCGTCGGTGCAGGAAATCATCACGCGCCGGGAGTACACCGATAAGCGTTACATCCGCTTCGAGCAACTTTGAGGGCAGTGGGCCCTCGCCGGCACGCTGTAGGCCGGGCGGATGAGGGCCCGGTAGCGTAAAGGCTGACTGGCGTCAGCGCGTGCGCAACCAGCGCGCGCCGACCTGGTTGATGACCAGCCCGGCCAGCACGCACCCGGCGCCCACCCATTGCAGCAGCTGCAGCCGCTCGCCGAACGCCATCGACGCCGCCCACAGCCCCACCACCGGCACCAGCAACGAGAACGGCGCGACCTTGGCCGCGGGATGGCGCGACAGCAACTGCGTCCAGAGCGTGTAGGCAACCAGGGTCGCCAGCACCGCCAGATACAGCACCGACAATGCCTCGCCCCAGCCCATGCCGGTGATCATGCCCACGACCGGTTCCCAGCCGTCGATCAGCACGGCCAGCGCCAGGAAAGGCAGCACCGGGGCGGCGCTGCTCCAGGCAATGAACGCGAAGGGGTCGTAGCCGGGCGCCTTGCGGCTGGCCAGCCGCACGATCATGTTGGACACCGCCCACATGAATGCCGCCCCCAGCGTCAGGACAAAGCCCAGCATCGTCATCTGCCCCGGCCCGTCGCCACGCGCCCCCGCGATGACCGCAAGGCCCATCGCGGCGACGCCCAGTCCGATCCAGTGATGCCGCCGCGCGCGCTCATGCAGCACCGGCGCGGCGAGCAGCAGCGTAAAGAAGGCCTGGGTCTGGATGACAAGCGATGCCATGCCGGCCGGCATGCCGAACTTGAGCGCCGTGAACAGCAGGCCGAACTGGCCCAGCCCCTGGACCAGCCCGTAGGCCGCGACCCAGTGCCACGGCAGCCGCGGCATGCGCACGAAGAGGATGAGCGGGAAGGCCGCCAGCGCGAATCGCAACGCGCCGAGCATCATCGGAGACAAGCCCCGCATGCCGACCTTCATGACGACGAAATTCAGGCCCCAGATGACCACCACCGCTAGGGCGCAGAAATAGTCTTTCCGGGAAAGATGAGTGGGGGTGGACATGGCGGGCATTATCGCATCGCCCGCCCCAAAATCGGCTGAATCAGCGCGCGTTCAGCACCGCGGAGAACGCCTTGACGGCCATGTCGATATCGTCGTCGCTGATGTGCCGATGCGTGACGCAGCGCAGCCGCGTACGGCCCCACGGACGCGTCAGCACGCCTTGCGCCTGCAGGGCCGCGACCCACTCTGCATTGGTCATGCCGGTGTCGGCGGTCTCGACCTGCACGATGTTGGTTTGCGGCACGGTCGCGGTCAGCGTGGGCGCCAGCGTGTTGATGCCGTCGCTCAACCGGCGCGCCCGCACGTGGTCCTCGCCCAGCCGCGCGCTCATGTGCTGCACGCCTTCCAGGCCCGCGGCGGCCATGATGCCGGATTGGCGCTGCGTGCCGCCCAGCATGCGGCGCAGCGTGCGCGACTTGGCGATCACGGCCTGGCTGCCCGCCAGCACTGCGCCCACCGGCGCGCTCAAGCCCTTGGACAGGCACAGCGACACCGTATCCGTGTATTGCGTGATGTCCATGGCCGGCACGCCCAGCGCCACCGCCGCGTTGAACAGCCGCGCACCATCCAGGTGCACCGGCACGCCGGCTGCGCGCGCCATGCCATGCACGGCCTGCATGTGGTCCAGCGGCAGCACCGCGCCGCCCGCGTTGTTGTGCGACGTCTCCATCGCCACCAGTGCAGTCTTGAGGCGGTGCCCGCCTGCCATCAGCGCGTCTTCGAGCCGGTTCAGGTCCATCGCGCCTTCGGCGCCCGGCAAGCCTTGGTAGAACAGGCCCGTGAACGTGGCCGCGCCCCGTTCCGACGTGTACATGTGGGCAGTCGCTTCCAGCGCCACCTGCTCGCTGCGCTGCGTTTGCGCCAGCACGGCCAGCAGGTTGGCCATCGTGCAGCTCGGCACGAAGAGGCCCGCCTCCTTGCCCAGGCTGGCCGCGACAGTCGCTTCCAGCTCGCGCACGGTGGGGTCGCCGTCCAGGCCGTCATCGCCGATCGGCGCGGTGCGCATGCGCTCGTACATGGCCGCGGTCGGGTGCGTGACCGTATCGCTGCGCAGGTCGACGCGGAGTGGGGGAGGTTCGGCGGGGGTCCGCTGGGTCATGGCTTTCAGTGCTGCAAAATTTTGGAAAGAAACTGGCGCGTGCGCGGGGCACGCTCCTCGACATTGCCGAAGAACTGCTCCTTCTGGCAGTCCTCGACAATCTTGCCGCCGTCCATGAAGATCACACGGTCGGCGACGCGGCGCGCAAATCCCATCTCGTGGGTCACCACCATCATGGTCATGCCTTCGCCCGCCAGGTCGGTCATCACGTCCAGCACCTCGTTGACCATCTCGGGGTCCAGCGCCGACGTGGGCTCATCGAACAGCATCACGACGGGGTCCATCGACAGCGCCCGGGCAATCGCCACGCGCTGCTGCTGGCCGCCCGACAGTTCGCCGGGATGCTTGTCCTTGTGCGCCGACAGGCCCACGCGCTCAAGCAGCGCAAGCGCGCGCTGCCGCGCTTCGTCCTTGCCGCGCTTGAGCACCTTGATCTGCCCCAGGCACAGGTTCTCGGTCACGGACAGGTGCGGGAACAGCTCGAAGTGCTGGAACACCATGCCGGCGACTGCGCGCAGCTTGGGCAGGTTGGTGCGCGGATCGCCCACGGACACGCCGTTGACCACGATCTCGCCTTTCTGAAAGGGCTCGAGCGCATTGACGGTCTTGATCAGCGTGGACTTGCCCGAGCCGGACGGGCCGCACACCACCACGACTTCGCCGCGGCGCACGGTGGTGGAGCAGTCGTCCAGCACCTGGAAGTCGCCGTACCATTTGCTGACCTGCCGGATCTCGATCATCGGGGGATTGGAAGAGGATTGCATCGTTGAACCTGTGGATAACGTGATTGCTGCGGCAAGCGGCTCAGCGCAGCACCCGCGTACGCTTTTCAAGCTGCTTGACCAGACGCGATGCCGTGAAGCAAATCACGAAATACACCACCGCCACGAAGAGATAGAGTTCGACCAGCCGGCCGTCGCGCTGGCCGATCTTGGACGCGGCGCCCAGGAAGTCGGTGAGCGACAGCACGTACACCAGCGACGTGTCCTGGAACAGGATGATGACGCGCGTCAGCAGCGCCGGCACCATGTTGCGCAGCGCCTGCGGCAGCACGACGTACCGCATGCCTTGCCAGTGATTCAGGCCCAGCGCCATGCTGGCCGATACCTGGCCGCGCGCGATGGACTGGATGCCGGCGCGCATGATTTCGCAGAAGTACGCGGCCTCGAACAGCGTGAACGTGATCACCGCCGAGTTGAACGCCCCCACGCGCAGCGGCGTGGGCGATCCCACCACCCACGCGGCGATGTACGGCATCAGAAAGTAGAACCAGAAGATCACCAGCAGCAGCGGGATCGAACGCATGACGTTCACGTAGATGCCTGCCGGCACCGACAGGATCTTGTAGCGCGACAACCGCATCATCGCCAGGATCGTGCCCAACGCCAGGCCCATCACCGCCGCCAGCACGGTCAGCGTCAGCGTGAAGGTCATGCCGGTCTGGAACAGGTACGGCAGCGAGCCCCAGATCACATCGAAATCGAATTTGCCCATGTCAGCGCCCCAATCCCGCAGGCGACTTCGCGGCCGTGCCGATCAGGCCGGGCACCGCGACTCGGCGCTCGAGCGTGCGCATCCCCAGCACGACGATGCCGTTCAGAATCAGGTAGATCACCGTCGCGGCCGAAAACGCCTCGAAGATGTGAAAGCTGAATTCCGCCATCGAGCGCGCCTGGCCCGTCAATTCCAGAAGGCCAATGGTCAGCGCCACCGACGAATACTTGATCGTGCCCATGAACTCCGAGGTCAGCGGCGGCAGCACGATGCGATAGGCCTCGGGCAGGATGATGTAGCGATAGACTTGCGCCTCGGTCAGTCCCAGCGCGGTCCCCGCCTGAAACTGCCCGCGCGGCAGCGACTGGATGCCGGCGCGCAATTGCTCGGCCACACGCGCCGATCCGTAAAAGCCCAGGCACAGCACCGCGGGCAAAAACTGCCCCCACGGCTGCGGCATCTGCTTCATCGCCAAGCCCCAGGCATGCGGCAGCAATTCGGGCAGCACGAAATACCACAGGAACATCTGCACCAGCAGCGGGATGTTGCGGAACAGCTCTACATAGGTCGCGCCGATGGCGTTCATCAGGCGCGACTGCACCGTGCGCATCACGCCCAGCCAGGATCCCAGCAGCAACGAGAAAACCCAGGCCGTCAATGCCAGCGCGAGCGTCCAGCCCACGCCGATCAGGATCGTTTCCAGGAAGGTGTGCACGCCGTCCGGCGACATCTCCAGGAAGACGCTCCAACTCCAGTTGTAATTCATGCCCTCGCCCTTGATTGCAACGCCGGCCCCGGCCGGCGTCCTTGCTTCATGCGCCGCGGGGACGCGTTGCGCCCCGCGGCATGCGGCTTACTCGTAGGCCTTGGGATCGCCCGAGTCGGTGGGGTTGGCCAGGGCGCGCTTCAGGGCGTCGCTCATGGGGTACTTCAGGTTGATCTGCTTGGGCGGGATCGGCGAGTTGAAATACTTGTCGTACAGCGCCGCAACCTTGCCGGTCTTCATCAGATCCAGCACCGCGTCATCAACCACCTTCTTGAACTTGGGATCGTCCTTGGGCTGCATGATGCCGTAGGGCGCCATTTCCAGGCCCTTCTTGCCGATCACGAAGGCGTCCGGATTCTTGGACGAGGCCACGGCGCCGTAGGCGATGCCGTCGTCGTTGGCCGAACCCGCGGCGCGGCCCGATTCCACCATCAGGATGGTCTCGGCGGTGTCCTTGGTGGGCGCCATCGAGATGCCCAGGTTGCCCTGCGCATTCAGTTGCGAGATCAGCTTGAACGTCTGGCCGCCGGCCTGCGCCGCGATGGTCTTGCCGCGGAACGAGGACAGGTCATTGGGGTCCACGCCGCCGTCCTTGCGCGCCACCAGCACCACCTGCGCCACGAAGGTCGTGGGCGCGAAGGACACCAGCTTGTGGCGGGCCTCGTTATTGGTGGTGTTGCCGCACTCCAGGTCGATCGTGCCGTTGGCCAGCAGCGGAATGCGCGTGGCCGACGTCGTCGGGTTGTAGCGGACTTCCAGCTTGGGCAGCTTCAGCGCTTCCTGCACGTACTTGGCGACTTCCTGGCAGATCTCGACCGTGTAGCCGATCGGCTTCTGATTGCCGTCCAGATAGGCAAACGGCACCGAGGTCTCGGGGTGGCCGATCGTGATGACGCCGGTTTCCCGGATCTTGTCCAGGCGGCTGGGACCTTCGGCATGGGCCGTCGCGGTGGTGCCCAGCAGGGCGGCGGCGACGGAGATCGCGGCAAGTGCTTTCATCTGATTCCCTTGGCGCCGTACGTGCGGCGCGTGTTTATGTTCACGATCGGCGGCTCCAGTCTGGCTGGCGACCGCCGCGTCCCGCGATGAGCCCCGCGGCTGGCAAAAAGTATCAACTAGCAGTATGGTTTTATCCAGTTCCAATCAGGTATTCCTCTATACGGATTTGACATGGCCATTACTCGCATGGGCTTGCGGCACATTGAGGCGTTCCGCGCCGTCATGATGACCGGATCCATGACCGCTGCGGCGCGCCGCGTGCATACCTCGCAGCCGCACGTTAGCCGCTTAATTGCGCAATTGGAAGCCATCACCCAGTTTCCATTGTTCGACCGCAATGGCAGCCGGCTGAGCCCGACCCAGGACGGGTCGCGCTTTTTTCAGGAGGTCGAAAAGACCTTCATCGGCCTCGCCGGCCTGGAGTCGGCGGCGGCCAGCATCCGCTCGTTCAGCGCCAGCCGACTGAGTGTGGCGGCCATGCCACGCCTGGCGGGCGGGCTCCTGGCCCGCATCGTCGCGGCCTTCAAGACCGAGTACCCGGACGTCATGGTGTCCATCCACTCGGGCAACGCCAGCGCGGTCCACAACTGGATCAGTTCGGGGTTCTGCGACACGGGGCTGGCGATGCTGTCCGGCGAGGCGCCCGGCATCCAGGTCGAGCCGGTGCTCACGATGAGCTGCGTGGCGGTGCTGCCGCGCGGACATCGCCTGACCAAACTGAAGAAGCTCAAGCCCGCCGATTTTGCGGGCGAGCCCTTCATCGCATTTCCCAGCGGCACCCCGCTGCGCGAGAAGATCGACGCCGTGTTCAAGTCCGCCAAGGTCGAGCGACATACGGTGGCCGAAGCGGGATTGGGGTCGTCGGTGTGCGCGCTGGTGGGCGCGGGGCTGGGCGTGGCGCTGATCAACCCCCTGGCCGCGCGCGAGGAGTACGAAGCGAACGGCGTGGAGGTCCGGCCGTTCAGCCCGGCGGTGCCGGTCACCGTCGCGCTGCTGTACCCGCCGTATCACACGCGCACGCGCCTGGTCACGGTGTTCTCGCGCTATGCGCATCAGCTGATGCAGGAAGAGATGGGGGATCTGAAGGCGCGGCCGCCGCGGTAGCCGATCGCTGCGGCGATACGTGTGGAGACGGAGTCTGGAGACGGTGTCTGACACCCTGTGAGACACCGCCTCAAACTGGCGACCATCTCCCCAGGGTGTCAGACACCGTTGCGCAAGACTGGAGGTCTTGGGAGCAATGCTCGCACGATCAGGTGTCAGACACCGTTGCCGCAATTGCCTAGGCCGGCGTCTCCCGCCCGTCACGGTGCAGCATCACCAGCACACCCGTATCGCCGCGCATAGCCCGCACCGGCTCATCCTGATTCCATTGCCCCGCAATCGCCGGCGGCCCGTTGTAGACGCCCGCCGCCGTCTGCAGGGATTCCGGCGATCCGATCCAGGCGTAGACAGGTTCATGCAACCAGTCGCCCCCGGCGCGCGCCACGCCCACGTAAAGCCCGTCCACGTTGTGAGGGCAAGGCGCCTCACCCGCCTGCAACACCAGCCACCCATACGCGCCGTTCCACGCCAACCCGAACGTCAGCACATGCTGGCAAGCAAGCACTTCACGCCCCTCGGCCATGTCATAGACGCCCTCGGCCCACGTCTCGTCGCCGTCGTCATCGCGACCCACATTCGCCAGGATCCGCGCATAGCGCCCCGCCTGGCCTTCAGGCGCGGGCTCCGGGATGCCAGGCCGTTCCGACGGCAGCCAGCTCACCTCGCCGAGATCGCTGTAAACGATCGGCACCCGCACGGCCCCTTCGCCATCCACCACGCCGCGCCGCGCATCTTGCGTCAGCACGCTGATCCGCATCAAGCCGCTTGTCCACAGCTCGGCGGCATCCGCCGCCGTATCCAGCGGCGCCAGCGCGGCAAAGCTCGCATCCAGCACCGGGCGCCCCGACGCTTCGATCAGCCCCTGCATCCCATCACGCTCGGTGATGAACGCATGCAGGTCCTCGTCCCAATAAACATCGTCCCACTCGGGCGCCGCTACCCAATCGCCACGCCGGCCGACCAGACCCCACGCCTGCGCCTCGAACGCGGGCGCCAAGCCTCCGGGGCAGAACGACCCCGCGTCCTCGAAGCGCGGCGTGATCGCCCAGCCACCCGACTTGTCCACAAAGCCCAGCTGATCTCCGACGCGCGCCACCACCAGGCCCTGCGCGCAGTTCCAGGCCTCGTCCAGCGACGGCGGCAGGATCTCACGGCCGTCCGCGGCGATCAGCCCCACCTTGTCGCCAATCTGGACGCTTGCCACGTCTTCTTCAAAATCCCACACCGCGTCAAAGCGCGGCGGCACCAGCACCCGCGCGACGTTCTCCGTAACCTGCAGCAGCCCCGTGCGACCCTCGCGGCTTATCCACAGCACGCCCTCATCGGACGCGCCGCTGCGCCAGATCGCATCCCACTGCGGCGCCATCACCGGCAGCCAGCAATCGCCGTCGTTGTCGCCGTCGTTGTCGTCGTCGGACTCGGCCTCCGGATCGACCGCCCGCAGCCCCCACAACTTGTCCACACGGTAGCGGTACAACCCACCGCCTAGCCAGGCGTCGTCGTCGTCGCCACCCTCGGCAACGTAATCCTCGAAGCTGACTGTGCGGGCCGGCTCCTGTTCGTGAAAGTAAGGATGCGACAGCCCGCCAAAACCAAAGCACCAAGCCCAGCCGGAGGCGTCGCCGGCATCCTGCACGTCCAGCAGCTGGCAGATGGCGGTCACGTCGCCCAATTGCATGCCTTGCTGCAATGCATGCCAGCGTTCGTGGCACAGGGTACGCGTCTGGTGCACGTAGGCCTGCGCGCCGCCCGTATGCAGCCACGACAGTTCATTCAGATTTGCGCTTATCCACAACTCGCCTTCGCCGTCGTGTTCATCGATCAGCTCGTCCAGGTACTGCACGGCGGCATCGAATTGCAGCACGTGCGGCGCATCATCACGCGCCGCATGCGACCGCATGAACGCCGCCAATTCGCCCAGACGTGCGCGGGCGGCATGCGCATCGGCGGCGATGCCCGCTTCGTCACCGTCGACACCGCCAAGGAGGTCCTGGTCATCGGGCGCCGCACGGGACTCACCTGTCGCCAACAGCACCTGCCACAACGTCGGCAGATTGCCGTTCGCGCTGGCGATCTCCACGGGCGGCGCGCCTTCATCCTCGTCCGAACACAGAGTCAGCCAGGCTCGATTTCCCATCTTCACTTCCTTCGTTTGCGGACGCGCCCCACGACGCCCCTTTGCGGCACCCAGCGCGTCGCGCCATAAAGCCAAAGGCCAGCCCTTGCGGTGCTGGCCTTTGGTGACCCAAGCTGTGAGTTGTCAGAGAAGCTGAGAACGCACATGCTTGTTTCGTAAGGACTTTTTCATCATCGGTGGCAGCCCTCACGGTTGCTTGTGACAAAGATGTTGAAAAAAATCAGCGCTAGAGCCAAAGAAGATGAAATTTCTTTGGCGTTAAAAGCGATGCATTGTAAGCATGATGCTGCCCACAACCAGCACCGCAACACCGATCAATCGCTTCACGCGCTTGGCCGTGACGCCCTCCCAACGGACAGCACCGCATCCTTTCGCGAAGTCCGCTTCTAGAAAAATTACCCCAGGTAGCCCATGAGCATCAGATTGGCGGGGCGCAAATGCAGCGTTGCCAGAGCCTGCTGTGCTTGCTGATACGGCATAGGGAAGTGCTTGCCCCATTGGCGTAGTGCCACTGTCACGGCAGCAGCGGTCGGCATCAAGTGATCGGCGTGTTGCAGGATCTGTTGCAGGTTGGAAAGGCGAGGCTCCTGCCGGATCACCGTGTTGTCGAGCACCAAGAAGGCCCGTGCTGTGCGAGCCATATGTGCGGCATTGCAGGCCAGCTTATGTCCGACCTCTGCAGCTTGGAGGCTGCGCACAGGCTTGACTTCGACCAGCACGGCTTCGCCGGTATCAAGCACCACCTCAAAGTCCGGCGTGTAGCGCCGTAAACGCGGGCCATCCGGGTACTGCAGCGTCAACAGCTGTTCGCGGTACTGAGCGATGCGGTGATGGGCTTCAAACAGCGCGATGGCGTCACGCTCCAGCAGCCCTTCATGGTGTACCAAGCGGCCATTTTTTCTGCTGGGCACGAAGCCGCGCAGGATGCCGCCCGTTGGGCGCACGATCTCGCGGGCACGATGATTCGGAGAAGATGAGGATTGGCTTCCGTGCCAGTTTCCTCTCCAAAAGTTTTCAGGCATAGGCTCTACCATCCGCCTTGCCGTGGAGCAAAGCGGACAACGGTTTCATGCCCGAATGCAGGCAAAGCTATGCCCTCACGCGGTCATAAACCAGTGAAATCAAAGAGGTAGGAGTGGGGGAAAGCCTTGACGCTGGCGAAAGCTATGGAGATACTGCGGGTGCAAGTCGGGGTATCTTCTGATGCTCCACCAGCGGGACTGTCCGAAAGGCTGTCCCGCTTTTCTTTTGCGGCTCTACATAGAGGCCTCCAATCTGGAGCGGCGTCTTAGGCGGCGCACAGGTTCAGCCTCGATGGAGGTAACACCTGTAGTGCCTTCACCAGGTAGCTCAAGAACATCGCGAATCATGCGAATTTGCCGAGAGGACAGCGTTCGAAAGTTGTCGCGAAGAGCTTTCAGAAGCCAATAAGCCTCTTCGTGTGTGTCTAGATCAACGATGAGCTTGCGTTGCGATGCATCGGCAGCTAACAGCAACTCTTGTTGCTGCTGCTGTGTAAGTGGCAGTGCTTCTGCAAGCCGGTTGACGAATTCTTCAGCGGGTAGCCCTTTGAGTCTGCTCTCCATTGCTGAAATGTATGTCTGGTCGTATCCGATCAGCGCAGCCAAATCCACCTGCCGTATGCCGTACTTCATACGCAGAGAGTGGAGAAGATTGGCGAAGGGGCTCACGTGACTTAATAGGTGGTGTATATGTTCAAAGAGTAATTGAAGAAACCATAAAAGTCTATAAACATCAATATGATATAAATACATCACATTGATTTTTAGTGGCCTCAATGAAGGTCGCTATTCAGTTATTTTTGGATGATTCCGGCGCCTTATCTCTACCTCGTTACGAGTCTCCAGATTAAGCCAAGAAAGACGGCTTTAGGCTGTGGATTCAACCGATCGATGCAACACACTCGTTGAACATTTCAGCCGGTGAACGGTGAATCACCTGCTGCACTCGCTCTAAGAACTCACGCTTACGGGTCTTCTTAGTAGATAGGTTCAGGCTGACATCAAATTGCTGCATAGGCTTGGATGCTGTCGCACCCATGCATGCATGTGCAAGCACAAGTGCTAGTGATATATGCAGGGGTTCCTTTACACTCTGACACAGAGAAGTATTTCGTAATCAATCAGTACTTTGCCCCCCAAATTTGGTGAGGCGATCGCGTGAATTCTCTTCGATACGAAGAAGGATTGCATACAAGGGAAAAGTCGCTTGTCTATCAATATAAGCCCGCAAAACTTGGAGACGCTGGGAGCTCCTCCCGCAAGTGCGTGGGTACGCTTGCTGCGTAGCTACGGACCGACGCCACAAAATCTGACCCTGTTTGACGAGTATGTGGCAGCCGCGGTCAGCCGGGCCAAGGTCGAGCCGATCAAGCTCGCCACACCCATGCTCGAAGCAATGGTCGCGCACATCGAGTCAAAGGTTCCGGGCTCGATGCTGATCGCCGGCACCGCAGGAGACGGCAAGACCTACCATTGCCGGTCCTTGTGGACTCGACTTGGCGGAGATGCCAAGGCTTGGGCGGCCAAGGGCAACGTCAAGGAACTTCCTCTGGCAGATGGTCGCCTGGCAGTGTTCGTCAAGGACCTCTCCGAATTCGAGGGCGAGTCGAGCGACTTGTCCATGCAGCGTCTCGAAAAGTCCGTTCTCGGCGGCGATGACTCCGAGGTCGTCATCCTGGCCGCGAACCATGGCCAGGTCTTGGATCGCCTGCGCATCCTTGGTAAACGCCAAGGCGGCAGGCATCCGCTGCGCACGCCTTTGCAAGAGTGCTTCGTGCAAGCCGGTCCGGCGCCTGATCGCCTGGCGGTGTTCGACCTCAGCCGCACGACCACCCGAAAGACCATCGAAGAGGTGGCCAAGGCCGTGGCGGGGCATCCTCAGTGGAGCAAGTGCTCCCGCTGCTCCTTGAAGGCCGGCGACAAGGTCTGCCCGATCGATGAGAACCGCCGCCGACTGCTCGGCGAAGCCGATGGCGAGCAACTCGCCGGTCGCCTCGGTGACTTGGTGGAGATCGCGCGCCTGAATGGCCTGCATCTTCCGGTGCGGGATCTGCTCGCGCTCTGCGCGAACATGGTCCTCGGATACTCCGATGCTAAGGAGGCGAAGGAAAATCTCATGACCTGCGCCGACGTGGCTCAGATCCAAGAGGCGGGCCACATCGGCAAGGCCAGCATCTACGCCAACGCTTTCGGCGCGAACATTCCCAAGCGCCGGGTGTTCGATGGCCCTGTCTTCAAGGCCATGGCGTCCTTCGGGGTTGGAGAGGAAACCTCGAACGCGGCCGATGGCTTGCTGGTCTACGGCAAGGATGACGCTCGGCTGCAGTCTGATTTTGCTCGTCTGGTGGCCAGCGACCCAATCTACGGGGCCACAGCGAACTACCTCAAAGTCCAACACAACTACCTTGACGGCCACGAGGGGGCCCGGGTTGATGGCGGGGCGGCGGAGTTCATGGAGATGCTGCAAGACCAACGCCGCAGGCTTTACTTCACGCTGCCCAGCGACGAGCCTGGCTACGCTCGCTGGTCGATGACGGTCTACCGCTTCGCGGGCGATTACCTCGGTATCATCGAAACGTTGAAGGAGAAGAAGACGCAAGTCAGCGAGGCGGTCCGAGCGCGGATCGCCAAGGGTCTCAACCGCGTACTGACGGGCCTTCTGCTCGAGAACGCCGATCGCATCTTCATCGCCAGCTCCGGCGGCTTCACTCAAAGCCGGGTGAGCGTGCTTTGCGACCACGAGACCACCGCCCGGCGCCAGCAAGGCCTCGGCATGGCGATCAAACTCCGTGAATTGACGGGTCGCCCCTATCTGGAGATTCAGCTTGCCGCGGGCGTCGCCAATCGCGTGGAGTTCGATCTCACGCCGATTCGCCATGAGTTCCTAGCGCGCGTCGCGGAGGGAGCTCTTCCCGCCAGCTTCTCCAACGAGTGCTTGGAGGATTTGTTGGCCTTCAAGGCCAAGCTCCTGCGCAAGGCTGAGAACGTCCGCCTCAATGGCGTCGCGGATGACGACGAGGTGGGAGTCCAGGACTCGGCCATGACCCTTGACTTCATCGACATCGAACCCGGCGGGCGCGGCTTGGTTCGCCCCGTGACGGTGAGGGCCCCAGCATGAGTGAAATCTTCAAGCGGCCCTACATCAAGGGCGTCGAGTTTTGCGTCGACGAAAACATCTGGGGGCACCGCCTCTACGACGAGCAGTTGCCCCATCTGACCGTGCTCGAATTCTTGGGCGTCCTGGGATCGAATCTGGACAAGCCTCTGCGCCCCCATGAGGGGCTCGACGGCGCGGTGCGATTCAAGCCGCAGCGGCAGATGCGTTTGCGAGGGCTGCTCTTCAACAACCCCTACGTCGAGTCGATCGCGGACAGCCGGCTCCCCGACGAGGAGAAGTGGCGGCAATGGTTCGACAAGTTCGACCAGGGCACGACGGGCAACAGCGACTCGAAAGAGGATGTGGCCTACCTCCGCCAGTCCTTCGCCAGCTTCGACGACTTCGCGAAGGCGATCGAGCTGCTGCGCTCATCCTCATTCGAGGACCGCAGCAACAAGCGCTGGAGCTCGAAGTTCGTGTTCCCCTTCGGCCCGGATGCGCTCTTCGAGGATCTGAAGATCGACGCGAAGGGCGGTATGAGCAATGACCGGCGCTTTTTCGCGCGCTCCGGTGAGCTGCTCTATTTGATGCTGACGCGCGCCAAGAAGGGCGCCGAGCTCGGCGACATCCTGGCCAAGCGCCTCTTTGATCGCTTGGCGCCGATGAATCGGCTGACTCGCGCGCTGCAAGGAGATCCGCAGCTTCCCGAAGACCCACGCACGTCTGGCTATCTGCCCGAAGCTTCCAATCAGCGCTTCGATCTGATCTGCGAAGACTGGCTCGCGATTTTGTCGAGGGACATGCCTGTCTACGACGCCTTGGAGCATCTGATTGCGATCACGGGCCTGCATATGCTCCTCTACTTCCTTGAACGAGCCAAGCGCGTCGCGGGGGATGACGAGCCCGTCGAGTTCGTCTGCGAGATCGTCTCCAAAGATGGCCGAAAGGTGCGGGCGCTGTCGAGCGACAGCTACTTGCAGAACCAGGGTTGTCCCGAGAAGGCGATCCGCGCCCACATTGAGTCCATCCGACGAGAGAAGGCCTGGATCGATGCGGGCTCGGCTGAATTCCCTGATGCTGAGCGGGTGAAGCTGTTGCGCGAGGCCTTCCAATGGCCACCAGCCGATGACAAAGATGAAGAGGGTCTCGCGAGCCGCAAGCCAGACGATTTGATCGACATGCTTGTCAAGGATGCGCTGCCGCGCCATTCCCAGCACGTCGGCAAGATCCATGCTTCATGGTCGCGAGCGATCGGGCTCAGTTCTCGCAGGCTGTCGCGTCGCTACCGCTACGCGCCCAACGATCGGCTGCTCAAATCCATCGTCATCGCTCTCGTGGGCGAGCGCATGCAATTCGATGAGTTCCTGGCCGCGGCCAAGACCCGGTATGGGCTGGTGATCGGCGAAGTCGAAGGCGCCCGTTTAATGGACACCAAGTCCATCGACGAATCGGAGCTCACGGAGAACCGCGACAACCTCGAAGCCCGCCTTGTTGGCTTGGGGCTAGTTCGAAGGCTTTCCGACTCCTGTTCCTTTGTTGAAAACCCGTTCGCGTCTGAGGTGGAGGCTGAATGCTGACAGATCGCATCATTGGACGCGTCGGCGCGGACATCCTCGCCAAGCGCCTCGCAAAACCTTCCGAAGCGGATGACACCGTCGCGTTGTTCCGCCTCGACAGGCTCTCGTCCAGCCAGGTCGCCGCCGTGGCGCGCGCGGTCATGGCCAAGACCGATCTGTTCGCCCGGATGGATCTGATGATCCCCGAGACACTGGTGGTCGGGCAGGGTCTGCCGCCAGAGATCTTGATCGCCGAGAACGCCGGCTACGTGCGCAACAACGCCGTCACGGAGAAGGAGGCGATCCTCACTGCAAGCGGCAGCGAGCACAACCTCGCCGACACGCTCGCGCACGTTACGCCGATCGGCGCCAAGGAGATGCGCGCCGAGCCGCAGCCCTGGGTGGACGCCGCCCTCTTTACCGGCGGCCTCTCTCCGGTGGCCGACGATCGCGCGGCCTTCCAAGCCGCAATTGGCGGGTTGCTCAATGCCACTGAGCTCTCTCTGGTGCAGCTCGGCGAGTTTTGTTCCGAGATCGTCGAAGCCATCTCCACCGGCGGCTTGCCGATTCGGGACGCCGTGGGCTATTCGCTGCCCAGGGTCGGACTGCCCAAGGACAGCGGCTATTTCACCAACGCCAGGACGTTCGCCACAGCGCGAGGCCCCTGGCAGAAGGCGTTCGCGAAGCTCTTCGACCAGCGCGCTCCTCTGCTCAAGAAGCTGCGTCAGAATGGGCAGCCCCTGGATCCGGATGAAATCCAAGAGCGGATCGACGCGAACGTCAACGAGATCGATGAAGGCGCGCGCAAGGCCTTGCTGGCCTTCGCTGCGGCCTCGGCGGGAGACCAAACCACCGCCGCGGCGCTGGCTCAATTCGAGTGGGAGGTCGACGGGGTCTATCTCGCCTTCGACAAGCCGAAGGAAAAGCTCCAGGGCTTGGCTGAGACGACGCTTCGATTCTTTGAGCACGATTGCGAAGAAGAAGATTCGCTGTCGCAGGACGGGCGCAAGCATCTCGAAGATTTGAGGACGCGGGAGCGTCGCGGCGAATTCACGCCGGAGGACGAAGAATTCTTCGCTTCTCATCGCCGGTTCCTCGAGCGTGACTCCAAGCTGATGGCGCGCTGGGAAAAGGCTCTGTTCGGCAAGCCGATCGAGTGCGTGGACTTTTTCGACGGCTTTGCGCGGGTAGTCAACAACCTTCATGCAGGTTTGGACGACGCCAACGGCGAGCGGATTTTGCGATTCACCGTCAACAAGGGTCGGACCGAGTGGCGTGAGCGTTTCAACCAAGACGCCGGAAGCTATTTCTCGGCCATGTATCGCGGTCTGCGGGGGCTGATGGGATCGAAGGTGGACTGGAGGGTCACGAAAATGACCACCGCCGATCTCCCTGATCCGTTGTTCGACTTCGACAAGTTCATCGCCAAAGAGCGTGAGATCGCCGAGAGCCGCAACAAGAAGTTCAAGCCTTTCACCGGGCTCGGACGTGCGGCGCTGCAGATCAAGTTCGATGTGGAGCTGATCAAGGTCGTTGGCGGCGCCGAGACCAGAATCAACAAGACACAACTTGTCTGGAGCTACAAGCCTGGGGCGATCGGACTGTCGATGGTCGCGGACATGCGCCGCCTGTTGGAGAAGGGCGCGGTCGGCTGCACGGAAGTCCATCGCCGGCTTGTGAGCAAAAAGGGCGGCGTTCAAAACGTATCGCTTCTCGACACCAACTCACTGGAGGCCACGTATTCCACCGACGCTGGCTCGCTGGTGCCTGCGACGAACAAGTTTGGCAGCCTGGCGCGAGAGATCAAGAAGCGAATCAAGCAGCTCGTGGATGATGGACGCCTGAACAAGTCCCAGCGCGACGAGGTGCGGGCCGCTTGGGATCTCTTCGAGACGGACTACATCAAGGCGATGGAGGACTTCATCGGCTTCGGATTGCATGGAGAGGCCGTCGCGCGCCAAGCCGAGTCGTTCGGCGCGCTGCTCAACACGCTGATGACGCAAGCCCGCGGCGACATCTGCCGCTCGAAACTGGTCTCTGAGGTCCTCTCAGTGGGAACGGCCCGCGTGGCAGGCGAAAACCCGTCGTTGATCATTCCGCCGTGGCACCCCGAGCGCATGAAGGCGCTGGCGGTGAAGTCGCGCCGCGTGGCCGCTTTCGCCACCCATTTGCTCTCCAGCAATAGCATCCTTTATGGGGATCGCGAGATCTTCATGCGCGAGCTCGCCGACGAGATCGCCCATCCGTTCTATCCGGAGATCGCGGTGCTGAATGCCTACAGCTCGCCCAAGCTGGTCAGCGAAAGCAGCACGGTCAACGGATACAGCCTCTTCGAGTCGCCCATTCGCGGCGAAGAAGATGCAATGTCGGATGTGGACCCGGCCGCCGCTGCCAAGCAGGCGCGCGAGCTGCTGGAGCGCTACGTCAGCTTGCAGCCTCATGAGGCCTCGAACCTCAGCGTGGTGCTCTATAACGCCGACGCGGCCGAGCTGCCGCTGGCGACAGTGCGTGAGCTCTCTTCGATCCAAGAGTACGGCAAGTTCCAGTGCAGCGTTTCGGTGCGCCACGCCGACCAGGCGAAGCTCCGCAGCGTCTACGGCGAGCTGGTCAACAAGGCCGGGGACGATCCCGACCTTCCCGTGGTCAACGAGACCAGCGACAACTTCATCTCAAAGCTGCGCATCGCGGTGAGTCCCATCTCGTCCACTCCTAGCGAAAGCGCGCAGGGCTTCAAAGCCTTTGACGTAGCTTTCCTGCATGACGTGGTCGCTCGCTCGGCCCGAGAGGAGTGGTTGGAGGTTGCTTGGACCAACGATCGCCCCAGCCTCGATCACGCGCCATCGCGTTGGTCCTATCGCAGCGTCTCTGGCGAGGACGAGCTCAAATCGACGATGTTCCTGACTTGCCCGTGGCAGACGGCTTCGGGGTGGGCCTATGTCACCTCAGTGGCCTCAGTCTGCATGTCGAAGGACATCGAGCAAGAGAAGCGTTTCTTGCCGGCCCGGCGCATCTCGCTGCAAAGCCAGGACCTGGCGGCTCTGATCAAGGACGCACACGAGCTAGCCGAATGGGTCGCTACTTATGACGAGCTGCTCGACAAGCGTCAGCTCCAGCACAACAAGATCACTGTCGTCCGCTACCGCCGTGGCTCGACCAACGGCCGCAACATGATCGTGAGCTCGACTTCCGAGCTGCGGCTGCTGGGAGTTCTCGTGCGTCGCCGTCTCGACGAGTTGAAGCTCGGGCTCACGGCCGAAGAGCTTGGCGAAACTGCGGAGAAAGCCAAGAGCGATGCGCTTTCCGTCTCCGGAGACATCGTGCTTCGCGCGGCCAAGCGCGGCGTGTCCGCGGGAGAAATGATCGGCCTGGTCCTCAGTCGCCATCTGTTAGCCGAAGAGTTCAAGGCGCAGGCGGGCGGCGGCCAGACGTTGACCGCCTATTTCCTGCTCGACGACTACGCAAGCTGGCTCTCGCAGCCCGAAAGCCGCATTGCCGACATCCTCGCGATCAATGTCGAGGAGAAGGAAGATGGGATCCGCGTGGTCATCTCGATCGTCGAGTCGAAATACGTCGGAGCCGATGGACTGGCCGCGGCGCGCCGCAGCTCCAAGGATCAACTGCTGCAAACGCTGGACAAGTTCCGGGAAGCCCTCTTCGGCGACCCGGGTCGGCTTGACCGAGACGTTTGGCTGGCCCGCCTGGCCGACATGCTCATCGATGCCGAGATTCCGCCAGGCATGACCGGCCAGATGGAACGCGCCCGCTCGAAGCTTCGCGAGGGAGACGTGGAGATCTCGCTTCGCGGCTACTCGCAGGTCTACATCCACACTTCGGATGCAGGTTCTGGCTCGGCCTCCGAGCAAGAGCTTTTGCTCGATGAGAGTGGCGTGAAGGCCTGGCAAGAGGTCTTCGACCGGGAAGACCTACGAAAGCTAGTCGAGGCCTATGCGAAGAACGCCGGTAGCCTGGCCGCCCGAGCCGGCCTTGGCCCGCTCGAGCCTTGGTCGGGCCATAGCTTCAAGAAGCCCGCGAAACGGGTCGCCTGGCTTTCTGCGATGGGTCAACTCTCAGATGGCGCAGGCGAGGCGTCGCTGGCAATGCCGGAGGACGCGGAGTCGCCCATGGCCGTCAGCGCCCCGACGCAAGAGCCTGCGGCACCAGCGCCCACCCCCACCTCGGTCCAACCAGCCGAAACTCTGGTGCCGGCCCCAATCGCGCCGGCATTCGTGGGCGCGAACACTGGCGCTGGCCTCGCGGAACTGGTCGCCGCCAAGTTCGCGGGCGGAGCGCAGTCCGATGCCGAGCGGGAGGAGTGGGCTCAGGACTTAAGCAAGAAGCTCAAAGCCGCGCTGAATAGCTATGGGCTGCAGGCCACCATACTCGGCACGCGACTGACGCCCAATGGCTGCCTGGTCCGCCTGGCCGGCTCCGACAAGCTGCGCGTCGAAGACATCGAGAACAAACGCATGCAGCTTCTGACGACGCATGCGATCAACCTGGTGACGGTTCAGCCCAAGCCGGGAGAAATCGTGGTGACGATCGCGGGCACCAAGCGGCAGGCCGTGTCGCTTTGGGAGCTATGGTCTCGTCGCGAGCTCAACCGCAACGTCGCCGGCATCAACACGTCCTTCCTCTTGGGCCTCCAAGAGATCAACGGTGCGCTGCTGTATCTGAATCTCGGCTCGGAGTTCGGCGGGCTGTCGTCGCATGAGCCGCATTCGCTGGTGGCCGGCTCGACCGGCAGCGGCAAGTCGGTGTTGATACAGGCTTTGATCCTGGACATCGCAGCGACCAACTCCAAGGACTTGGCTCAGCTCATCTTGATCGATCCGAAGATGGGCGTGGACTACGCTCCATTGGCGGACTTGCCACACATGCGCGAGGAGATCGTCACCACTAAGGAGAAGGCAGGCGAAGTGTTGGAGGCCTTGGTCGAGGAGATGGAGAACCGCTATAGGGCGTTCGCCAAGGCCCGCGCGCGCGATCTTCCGACCTATAACGCCAAGGTCGCGCCAGAAGAGCGGCTGCCGATGGTTTTCCTGGTCCACGACGAATTCGCGGATTGGATGCTCGACGACGCCTACAAGTCGGCAGTGGGGGCAGCGGTGCAGCGTCTGGGCGTGAAGGCGCGCGCGGCCGGCATCCACTTGATCTTTGCTGCGCAGCGGCCCGACAAGGATGTGATGCCTATGCAGCTTCGTGAGAACCTTGGCAACCGTCTGATCTTGAAGGTGTCGAGCGAGGCGACATCGAAGATCGCGCTGGATCGTCCGGGAGCCGAGCTACTGCTGGGCCGAGGACACCTGGCCGCCAAACTCAACGGCGAGCAAGGCTTGGTCTTTGCGCAAGCCCCGTTTCTGTCGGACCAAGAGATTGAAGCCGCGGTGGCGGCCATCGCAGCGGACAACGGGGGCAAAGGAGGCGCTGAATGAAGATCGACGATGCGACTGACACGATCGCCAAGTTCTTCAACGACTTGATTGGCGCCTGGGTGCCCGGCGCCGTCCTAGCGGTCGGCTTGGCGCTTATGCACTTGGGCCCTGCACAGTTACAAGCGGTCTTCAAGCTCGGCGATTCGAGTGCGGCGGCTCTGACGTTCGCTGGCATCCTGTTCGCCATTGGACATGCGTTGCTTGCCCTTCACGAGCAGATCTTCAAGAGGCTGCTCGCTAAAATCGGCTTTGCCAAGCCCTTCGATGAGGCCAGCGCGAAGAAGCGGCAGTCCTACGAATGGTTCGCCGAGCTGGTCAAGGCTCAGCAGACTGGGTCAGGCGCGAAGGACTGGGGCTACAACGACCTGCGCAGCGTGGCCCTCTCCATTTCCGCGGAGGCAGCGTCGACGGGGCGCAGGTTCATGTTCATCTCGCTGCTCTGCATCGGTGTGGGAACCGCGCTGGCGATCATCGCCATCGACTTCGCAGTCTGTTCGTTGTTTTCTCCAGAGCTGCTGTTCGCCTACGACCACGCAGCACCGTGGCCAGCGCAGACGCTCTTGCTGCTCGGCCTGACGTTAGCCTTGTTCAAACACGGTGAGATTTTTTACAACCGAGCGATGGCGACGCCATTTTCGATCGCCGTCGCCGAATTGAAATTCAAGAAGGATGCCAATGCTGGCAAACCCCCCGCAACCCCTTAAGAAGATTTATCTGGCCGGCGGCTTTCGATCGAATTGGCAGGCTGAGGTTATCGCTCGCTTGTCTGGCTCATTTGTCTTGCTGGATCCCAGCGCGCACAACATCCAAGATCCCGCCGAATACACACGATGGGACCTGGAGGCCGTTCGCGAATCCGACATCGTCTTGGCCAACATGGAGGCCTCGAATCCTGGCGGCTATTCGTTGGCGTTGGAAGTCGGATTCGCGAAGGCCTTGGGCAAGCGGATTTTCATGGTCGACCAAGTCCGGGATCCCTCGGTCAGGCGCTACTTCGAGATGGTCCGCCAATGCTCCGAGCGCGTCTTCCCGACGCTTGGTGAAGCCCTCGATCATTTGTCGTTGATCGACTGACCAAGCTTTTCGAAAAAGGAGCGGCTGACCGTTAGTCGGCGCCCTCGTCGTCATAGTCTTCGTAGTCGGATAAGCCCTCATGGAGGGCAAAGTCGCCCTTCAAATGCAGGTCTAAAACGTATGCAAGGCTGCATCTTTTGATGAAGCGATCAAACTCTTTGCCATTTGTACCTTGCATGGCTTTGTAGTCATAGGACTCAAACCCGGGGCTGAACCACCTGAGCATGATTTGCATGTATAGAGATGCAACTCGACACGCGTGTCGGAGCATTAATACAAGCTCTTTGCTGTCTTCATTGCCTCCGTAGTCGGCTGGCGGTCCAAGAGGAAAAGTGCCATGCGCAACATGGTTTCGGAGGTTGCGCACCAATTGAAGGGCAAAGGTCGGCAACTTTTCGGCGCCGGCTGCGATGCCTCCTACCGCTGCGTCGTGTTCGGTCTCGTATAGCCTGAAGAGCTGGATGAAGTTGCCGCAATGGTGCTCGAAGTCACGCGGGACCGCTGCCGACCCCTCTCTTTCGAATAGATCATCAAGAAGCGCAACGGCTCGCATGCTGCTGGTCCGCTTCAGATCCCTTTTTGCTATGCCTTTCCGAACCGCCATCGGCCCGTAGAGATGGTCGAGGAAGCGGTAGGCCTCCTCCAAGCCATTGCATACGAACACGAAGCGCGTCAGCGCCGTGGCATGGGTCGTGTAGTGTTGGCCATAGTCGCGGATGCTGTCTGCCACGGGTTCGCAGTAGAAGGCATCTCCTGCGGTCGGCTCAAACTTCCAGGGATCAATCTCGACGGTTTTTAGCTGGGCGGCAAGCCTGAGCCAGTCCCCGATCGTTTCTGTCCTGATCTTCGTCGTCCCGTGTTCGCTTTCATAGGGCGACGTGTTCCCAAGGTATTGGGCAGCGAAGGCGACTTCGGTCAAATGTTCGGAAAGCCCACGGGCCGCCGCGCAAATCGGGCAAGGCTGCGGCGTGCCGAGCGGCGGGTCGTCGGCGCTCTGATTCCTATGCCGCCGCCAGCCTGTCATTTATGGCAGACGGCGCAAGAGCCGTTGCCCTCGTCGACCCCGTAGATGTCGTCAATGTCATCCGGGCAGGCCTTCACAGGTCGCAGCGGATTGATGGGGATGGCTTTGCGCATGCGGTCGCGGCGGATCTTGTATTCCGCCTCGATCTCCGCCACGCGCTCGGGCTGTTCCATATCAACAAGCGATTCGCCTTTGGACCAAGTGAAGGGCGAGCCGTGCTCTAAGGCGTCCTTCTCTAAAGCCTTGGCGGCTTCGTATGCGTCAGGGTGCTTCTCGCGCAGCCGCACCCACTCGATCTTTTGCTGGAAGAAGCAGAAGGTGCAGCCGCTGCGCGAGCGCCATTCGTAATACTTAGGGTAGCCGACGCCGGAGTTCTCCAAGATGTCGATGACGCCCGCCTTGTCGATGCCGGCCTCGCGGAACGGCAGCTTCACAAAGAGGTTCTCGGCCTTCGCTGCATAGCCCTCGCGGTAGTCCTCATCGGCGCGGATGGCCACATAGGACGTGACCTTATCGCCGGCCGCGAGCATTGGTTTGACCCACTCCTCGAACGGGGCGAGCTTCAACTTCCGAGTGCACCAGCGCGAATTTGGGTTGGGAAGAAAGTGGTTGTATTGGCGCAGCCAGAACTTGAAGTCGCGATTGGGGTTAAGCCGCAGGATCGGCTTGTGCAGCTTGCCTTCGAGCTTGGCCAGGAACTCGTAGACCTCTGGGAGCTCTTCGCCGGTGTCAGTGTAGAAGTATTCGATGTCGAGCTCGGGGTGGTTGGCGGCCATGTAGACTGCGAGCGCTGCGCTGTCCTTTCCGCCGGAGATTCCCAGAACATGCCGCTCAGCCATTGGCCGCCTCCTTGTCGATAGACGCCAGCTTCATCCCGGCCTTGGCGAGGATAGCCAGCAATACGTCGGTCCCCAAGCCTTGCCCTTCGAGCATCGAGGTGAGCTCGTCGGCCTTGGCCTCCACAGTCTTGCGATGCTTGTCTGGAATCGCGAACGAGCGCGAGAGCGTTTTTGTGTCCGAGCCTGCGCCTATGATGACCGAGATCGCTTCGCTGTGCGCCTTGCGGCCCTTCACGGCCGCGAAAGCCTCTGACTCGCGGAAGCGCCGGGCGAACTTGGCCAGTTCCAACACGGCCGCGTCGATATGGCGGTCCACCCAGTCGCGAGGAGGCCGCTCGGCCGCTAGGGCTAGGATGCCTTCGAGGGAGGCGCGCGATCCGTCGTAGTTAGTCAGGCGCGTGGCGAACCCATCCATTTGGAAATCGCCGGAGATGCCGGAGACCGACTTCGCCCGCTCGCGCAGCGCTTCGAGGTCGTCGCGGCTAGCGTCGAGGGCGGAGAGCATCTTGCCTTCGACTTCCGAGAGCATCTTGCCGTAGGCTCCGGCGAGCTCTTGCAGCGGTGCGCGCAGCGCCTTCACGTAGGCCTTGCCGTCTTCCGCGCCCAGAAGGGACGCCAGGTCGACGAACAAGACCTTGTGCGGATCGCTGGCCTTCAAGAGCATGTCGCGCATTTCCTTGGCGGTCTGCCCCAGCCGCGATGTCCGACGGGCCCAATCGGGCAGGTTGAAGACCATCGCCACCAGGCCGCGGGCGGCTTCGAGCGGGTCGGCCGCGCCGGCATTCTCGCCGATCTCGGCCAGAAGCTTCGAGATGCCTTCGAGGATCCGGTTCTTGTCCTCATCGATGGCTACCCAGCGCAGCGAGAAGCGGTCGGGGTCTTGCAGGCACTCGTCGATCTCGAAGTCAGTGAGCCGTGGCAAGAACATCCCGTCCTTGTAGACGGCGATGTTGGCCTTGTGGGCGAGGATGAAAGCCGTGAGGACCACCGGCTGGATCCCCTGCTTCATGCCGAAGGGTGCAGCGCTCCACAATGCGTAGATTTCGTGCGCACCCACACGGGCGCCGGAGTCCAAGAAGAGGGCGCGTGTCTCGTCCCACATCGCCTTGAAGCCAGTGGCGAATCGATCGTCCGGAGGCATGCAGCGCCAGGCTCCGGAGGCATCTTGGCGATGCAACTCTGTGCGTTTGAGCAACGTTTCGTAGAGGCCGCGCTCAGCCGGGTAGCCCTCGAACCCCAAAGCTTCCTGGCCTTCAGCGTTGATCATTGCATGCAGCAGGTCGCGGCGGGCCTTGACGCTGTTGCTTGACACGCTGTCGCGGTTGACCAGCTCGCTCCACACCTGCGGCGAATCTCGAAACAGCTCTTCGGCCAACTCAGAGGCTACCGGCGATAGCTTCGCGCCCGGCTCGACGACTTGATCGGATCCGTCGTGCCACTTCGCCAGGGATACTGCAGCTTGCAGTTGATCCTCCAGATTGGCACGGGTTGCCGCCAATCGAGCGTAGACCTCACGACGGGCGACGGCGTCGCCAGAGAGCTCGTGGCGATCCTTGACTTGCTCCAATGCGACTAGCTCCGCGGAGAGCTCGGCAATGCGGGCGTGGTTTTCAGGGATTCCAATCATCACCGGCCAAGGACGAAGCTTGGCGCAGGCCTGAGCGCGTTTTCTCGCGTCCCTAGGCTTCATGCCTTTGCTCGGCAGTGCAAGGATGAAGATACCGAATTCGCCCCTCTTGGGGCGGTAGTCAGCAGAAATTTTCTCGGCTTGTTCAATGCTGCATAGCGAGAGTTCCATCCAGCGCATGGAGCCCGTCTCGTGATAGTGGCGCTTGGCCACCACGGGGTGCAGGCCCATGAGCTGTGCGAGTCGGGCGTAGTCGATACCAGGAGAAGCGGCCAAGGCTTGGGCAATGGCTGCGTCGATGTCAAAGTCACTGCCCTCGAACACCGACCAAGCGCCGGTGTAGCTCTTGAAGAGAGCGACTTTGAGATCCGAGAGCTTTTTGAGGGCCGTATCGAGCTCCGCGGCGGGCCGCTGGTAGAAGAGCGAGGCAATTACCGCAGCATCAGCTGCCAGGCCTGAACCGTTGCGGAAGAGGTCAATGACAGCGATGTTCTTGATCATCGCCACGAGCAAGTCGTCGCCCGTCTTGGCCTCGGCCCGCTCGACCGCTTCAACGGCCTGCGACCAACGATGTCCATCGGGGGAGGCAAGGATCGCAGGCTCCAAGTTCGAGCGCAGATAGTCCCAGTAGTCGCTCGGTCGATACCAGCTTGCTTCACTCTTGAGCGTCGAGTTCAGATAGGAGCGGAAGCCATATGGTTCCACAGACGACAGGAAGCCGAAAGTGCTACGTTCGTTCTGTCCAAATTGCCGCTTGGATATCGGCCCCAGCAGAGCAGCCATGCTCGGGTGCAGCGGCCAGCAAGCTTCCAAAGCCTTGGCGAAGTCCTTCCCAACGGCAGGACGGCGCGAACGGATCGCTTCGGCGATTTCCTTGGATGCCTTGGGCATCCAGGGTGGGGGGCCCTCCTTAAGTTGGATTGCGCGGCCGATGAGCTCGACCACTTCGTCGCTCGCGGCCACGAAAGGGAGGTCAAGATACCGGCCTTGAACCTTGGCCCAATCGTCGCGGGTGTCGATGCCCAGGCGAGCAGAATATTGCGCGAAGGACTGATGCAGTACGCCCACGACTACTAGGCGGCCGTCGGAGCGTGCGGCTGCCTCGGCCAACTCTTGGAAAAAGTAGACATCGTCGCCAGAGCTTAGGGCGGAGGCCTCCAGAAATTTACCCATCTCGTCGATGATGACCAATACGCCATCCTGTGGCCGACCCTTGGCTTCTTCAAGAAGCTCCGCAATCAAAGATTGGGAGGTGGATTTGCTGCGGCCGTCGATGTTGCGGCCCTGCGCACGGCGCAGCGACGCATGGAGTTCGGAGACCACACTTCCACGCCGGCCCACAGCCGGTACAAGCAGCCATCCCTTGCGCACGGGGAAGACCTTGTCGAAGACGGGTTTTGAGTCCAGCCGCAACGTCTCGCGAGCCTTGATCCGCAGGTTCTTGTCAGAATGCAGCGCGCTTGCCAAGGCAACAGCCAGCGAGCTCTTGCCGCCTCCAAAAGGGCCGGTCCAGGTAAAGCAGCGTTGATTGGTGCTAGCAAGCTGCTTACACATGCCATCGATCACAGAGTTGGCCGTCGCATGGCAGATGTAGCCAGAGAGGGCATCAGCTCGACCGATATCCGCGTCGACGCGGATGGAGCGCTGGTATTGGCGCGAGATTTGCACGATGTCGGACAGTGCCAGCGGCTTATTATCAGTCATAGGCGCGCCTGATCATGTTCTTGATTTCTTCCTTGGATAGCTCTTTGCGGTGCACTTGCCTAAGGCCCGCGGAGTCGGTCCATTCGAGCTTGCGCCCGGTGAAGTCGGAGAGAGTGATGAGTCGTTGGGCGATCGACTCTTCGTCGAGTTTGAAGACCCGGCCTGGGGAGCCCTCTGCGTAGGCAACGGTCTCGAAGGCCAGCGAGCTCTGACCTTCAGCCTTGCGATCCCAGAAGTCGACGAGGGCATAGGCAAAGATACCATCGTGTAATGAGGTCTTTGGGCCACGGCGGAAGGTGTATTGGCCTTTATGGGGCTCCTGCAAGAGACCTAACTCACCAAGCAGAGGTTCGGCAAAATCTTCGGGTGAACCTCCCGTTGCACGAGGTGCATAGCTCCGAAGGCAAGTCTCCAAGTCGCGCGAGATTGTCGAAGCAGAGAGCCTGTGTTTCGGGTTGATCTCACGGGCGTAGCGTGCTAGAGGCTCTTCAAGCTCTTGGCGAGTGAATGATGGAGCAGTCACATGATTGAATAGCCAATACCACGTGGTAGAGCGAAAGCAATGGCCCGCAAGCTGCCAATGAGCAAGCCACGCTGTCGAAGGACTCTCTGCATAGGGGTCAAGGCCGCCATCGGCGAAAATTTCACGGGCAAGACCACCGACACGGAATTCGCCACTTGCTTCATCTTCATACATAAGACCGCATGCCAAGGCCCAATGTCGGATTGATGCGACCATGTTTTTGCCGACGCCGAACTCAGCGATTGCATTTGCATCTGTGAAGACGGATTTGCGGATCAAATTACCATCGATCGCTTGATCAAAGGCCTTCTTGAGCCACATTTGGCGCAGAGGAAATGTTTCGTGCCCCGAAAAATGGGCGACTGTTCCTCCGCTGACGTTTGATGTGGTTTTCATAATGGTGATTCTAGCGTGCCATCGGCTCTAACTGCTCCAACTGGTGAAGATCACCAGTTCATCTTGTTGATTGATACTGTAAATAATAACAGTGTTTTGCGGAGGGAGATTGTCGTGCGCAGTGACCCCCCGCTTGTAACTTAAGCTGTGATCTCTGTATGGATTTCCCGCAGGGTGACTTGCGGCCAGCTCAGCGGAGACATGAGCGTCACAGGGTTTCCCAGTGGCGTGGAGCGCAAATACGTGGGCTTTAACACGCTGAGCACCCGTAATTTAGGGGTGTATGGCAGTTGGAAGCATGGCGCGGGCCTGTATGCAGATGCTGCAAGTTTGGGGAATGGCAGGTATGAGGTGTGGAGCTGACGCTGGGTGGAGGGGATTGAAGGTCGCGAGTCGCTGCATAGCAGCCATAGACTTCATTTCGATTAAAAAATAGCCCGGAGCAATCCGGGCTATTTTTTTCATCAACTTTGTCAAAGGTTTTTCATCAACTTGGCAAAGTTTTCAACAATGGTGGCATTCGACACAAGCCGGCGTGCGATCAGGCGTCGATATTGCCCGCCGACAGCGCGTGCGTTTCGATGAAGTTGCGGCGCGGTTCGACGTCGTCGCCCATCAGCGTGGTGAAGACTTCGTCGGCCGCGATGGCGTCCTCGATCTGCACGCGCAGCAAGCGGCGCACCTTCGGGTCCATCGTGGTTTCCCACAGCTGCTCGGGGTTCATTTCACCCAGACCCTTGTAGCGCTGCTTGGAGATGCTGCGGTCGGCTTCGCTGCGCAGCCATTGCATGGCCTCGCGGAAGTCGGACACCGGCTGCTCCTTGCGCTTGTCGCCTTCGCCGCGAGCGGCCAGCGAGCGCGGACCGACCTTGCCCAGGAAGCTCTTGGCGGCCTTGGACAGGATGGCGTAATCCGAGCCATTGATGAAGTCGGCATCGATGATGCTGACGCGCACGTTGCCGTGGTGCATGCGCTGCACGGACAGGCGATGGCGTTCGGTGGCTTCGTCGAATTGCGGAACGACCTCGACGCCGTTGCCGTTGATGGGATCGCGCATGGCATCGGCCAGCCGCTTGGCGGAGTCCGCGGTGGACTCGGCCGTGTCCAGGTTGATTTCCACGCCTTCGGCCATGGCCGACAGCGCACCCACGTCGAACACGCGCGACAAGCGGGCGATGACGCCGTCGGCTGCCACGTATTGGCGGGCCAGGTCGTTCAGTTCTTCGCCGCGGATGATGTTGCCGCCCGAGATGATCTCGGCGTCCTTCAGGGCGAGCGTCAGCATGAACTGCGCTTCTTCCTGGTCATCCTTCAGATAGCGCTCTTCGCGGCCAACCTTGACCTTGTAGAGCGGCGGCTGCGCAATGTACACGTAACCGCGCTGCACCAGCTCGGGCATCTGACGGTACAGCAGCGTGAGCAGCAGGGTGCGGATGTGTGCGCCGTCGACGTCCGCGTCGGTCATGATGATGAGGCGGTGGTAGCGCAGCTTGTCCACGTTGAAATCGGGACCGATGCTGGTGCCCAGCGCGGTGATCAGCGTGGCGATCTGTTCGCTGGCGATCAGGCGGTCAAAGCGCGCCTTCTCGACGTTCAGCACCTTGCCGCGCAGCGGCAGGATGGCCTGGAACTTGCGGTCGCGGCCTTGCTTGGCCGAGCCGCCTGCGGAGTCACCCTCGACGATGTACAGCTCGCACAGCGCGGGGTCCTTTTCCTGGCAGTCAGCCAGCTTGCCGGGCAGGCCTGCGCCTTCCAGCACGCTCTTGCGGCGCGTCATTTCGCGTGCCTTGCGTGCGGCTTCGCGTGCACGGGCGGCTTCGACGATCTTGTTGCACAGGGCCTTGGCGTCGTTCGGGTGTTCGAGCAGCCAGGTTTCCAGCGTGCGCGCCACGGCTTCTTCAACGGCCGGACGCACTTCGCTGGACACCAGCTTGTCCTTGGTCTGGCTGCTGAACTTGGGCTCGGGCACCTTCACCGACAGCACGCAGGCCAGGCCTTCGCGCATGTCGTCGCCGGACGTCTCGACCTTGGCCTTCTTGGCCAGCTCGTTGTCGGTGATGTACTTGTTGATGATGCGCGTCATCGCGGCGCGCAGGCCGGTCAGGTGCGAACCGCCGTCGCGCTGCGGGATGTTGTTGGTGAAGCACAGCACGCTTTCGCTGTAGCTGTCGTTCCACTGCATCGCCACTTCCACGCCGACCGGCACGCCGCCGGCCGACGATTCCGTGGTGACCGAAAACACGTTCGGATGCAGCACGGTCTTGGCGCGGTTGATGTATTCAACAAAGCCCTTCACGCCGCCCGAGAACGCGAAGTTCTCTTCCTTGCCCTGGCGTTGGTCGATCAGGCGGATCTTGACGCCGTTGTTCAGGAACGAGAGCTCACGCAGGCGCTTGGAGAGGATCTCGTAGTGGTATTCGATGTTGTTGAAGATGATCGGGTCGGCCAGGAAGCGCACTTCGGTGCCGCGCTTGTCGGTCGTGCCGGTCACGGCCAGGGGCGCAACGCGCTCGCCCTGGCGGAATTCCATCTGGTGCACCTGGCCGTTGCGGCGGATGGTGAGACGCAGCCATTCGGACAGCGCGTTCACGCAAGACACGCCCACGCCGTGCAGGCCGCCGGACACCTTGTACGAGTTCTGGTCGAACTTGCCGCCGGCGTGCAGTTCGGTCATGACGATTTCCGCCGCGCTGCGGTGGAATTCGTCGTCCTTGTGGATGTCGGTCGGGATGCCGCGGCCGTTGTCCGTGACCGAGATGGAATTGTCGGTGTGGATCGTGACGACGATGTCGTCGCAATAGCCGGCCAGGGCTTCGTCGATGGCGTTATCGACGACCTCAAACACCATGTGGTGAAGGCCGGTGCCGTCGGACGTGTCGCCGATGTACATGCCGGGGCGCTTGCGCACGGCCTCCAGCCCCTTGAGCATCTTGATCGAGTCAGCGCCGTAGCCGCTGGTCTCGGGAGTGGTGTTCTGCTGATCTGACATGTCTGTATCGATAACGCTTTAAAGAACGGCCTGGCGGCCGGACCGCCCGCGGACCATCGGTCCGCAAGCGGCACAAACCCACGGGGGGAATGCGGATCAGATCCGCATGGGCATGACGACGTACTTGAACTGGTCGTCTTCGGGCAGGGTGATGAGCGCCGACGCGTTGGCATCGGGCATGACCGACCACTGGATGTTGTCGACCTTCACGTTGGACAGCACGTCGAGCAGATAGCCCACGTTAAAGCCCACGTCCAGCGCTTCATGGCTGTAGTCGATGTCGATTTCTTCCTGGGCCTCTTCCTGCTCGGCGTTCGAGGACGAGATCTTCATCTGGTTCTGCGCCAATTGCAGGCGCACGCCCTTGAACTTGTCCGTGGTCAGGATGGCGGCGCGCTGCAGACTGCCCTGAAGCGCTTCGCGGCCGACCAGGAAGTGGCGCGAGTAGTTCGTGGGAATCACGCGCGTGAAATCGGGGAACTTGCCTTCGACCAGCTTGGAGACCAGCTCGACGTCGCCAAAACGGAAACGGATCTGGCCCGGCGCCACGTCGATGGAGACGGTCTCGTCGGAGTCTTCCAGCAGGCGCTGCATTTCCAGCACGGTCTTGCGCGGCACGATGACTTCGTGGCGCTCGGCGATGCCGTCGGCTTCGGTCGAGCAGTGCGCCAGGCGGTGGCCGTCGGTGGCAACCGCGCGCACACGGCCCGGTTCAAACACCAGCAGCATGCCGTTCAGGTAGTAGCGGATGTCCTGCTGGGCCATGGCGAAATGCACCATGTTGAACAGGTGGCGCAAGGTGCGCTGCGGCATGGTCAGCGACACGTCCCACTGCTCGGGCTGAGCCACGGTGGGGAATTCGCTGGCGGCCAGCGTCTGCAGCGCAAAGCGGCTCTTGGCGGATTGCACCGACAACTTGTTGCTGGCCAGGGCCAGGCGCACATCGCCGGTATCGGGCAGGGCTTTCAGGATGTCCAGCAGCTTGCGCGCGGCCACCGTGGTGGACTCGTTGTCCTGGCCGACACCAAAGTCGGCGTGCGTGGTGATCTGCACTTCCAGGTCGGTCGCAATGAAGGCAACCTTGTTGCCTTCCTTGCGCATCAGGATGTTCGCAAGAATGGGCAGGGTATGGCGTCTTTCGACGATGCCCGCCACAGTCGACAGCGGTTTCAGCAATGCATCGCGTGTGGTTTGTACGAGTTGCATGTTCATCCTTTTAGAGTTTGTTCCAACACGTGCAGGGTATGGTTGAGCTCCGCTTGCTTGGCGCGGGCATCGGAAATCTTGCGAACGGCGTGCAGCACCGTGGTGTGATCACGGCCGCCGAATAAATCGCCGATTTCCGGCAGGCTTTTCTGGGTCAGCTCCTTGGCCAGGTACATCGCAACCTGGCGCGGCAACGCGATATTGGCCGGCCGGCGTTTCGAGTACAT
The DNA here is from genome assembly GCF_040775605.1 of Achromobacter animicus. Taxonomy (NCBI): domain Bacteria; kingdom Pseudomonadati; phylum Pseudomonadota; class Betaproteobacteria; order Burkholderiales; family Alcaligenaceae; genus Achromobacter; species Achromobacter animicus. Next base: position 1,236 of record NZ_JAYGJK010000001.1, on the reverse strand, counting down.
GTCGGCGACCTTGATCTTGTAGAAGTCCGCCACCGTCTTCTGGATGTTTTCCACGGTGATCTGGCCGTTGGACACCGACAGCAGGTCCTTGAGCGCTTCCTTGCAGACATCCACCGTCAGCACGTCGCGGCCGTGGAAGCGCGCGTAGGCCAGGACCTTGCGCAGCGCGCCTTCCAGTTCGCGCACGTTGCTGCGCAGGTGCTTGGCGATGAAGAAGGCCACTTCCTCGGGCATGGGCACGCCTTCGGACTCGGCCTTGCGCAGCAAAATTGCCACGCGCATTTCAAGTTCCGGCGGCTCGATGGCCACCGTGAGGCCCGAGTCAAAACGCGAGATCAGGCGGCTGTCGATGCCCGACAGTTCCTTGGGGTACGTATCGCTGGTGATGATGATCTGCTTGCGCTGCGCGACCATCGCCTCGAACGCGTAGAAGAATTCTTCCTGCGTGCGGTTCTTGCCGGAGAAGAACTGGATGTCGTCGATCAGCAGAAGATCGAGCGAATGGTAGTAACGCTTGAAATCGTCGAACGCCTTGCGCTGGTACGCCTTGACCACGTCGGACACGTATTGGTCGGCATGCACATAGCGCACGCGCACCCCGGTGCCCGCCGCAACCATGGCGTTGCCGATGGCGTGGATCAGGTGGGTCTTGCCCAGGCCGACGCCGCCATACAGGAACAACGGGTTGTACGAGGTGCCGGGATTTTCCGCGACCTGCAACGCCGCCGCGCGCGCGAGCTGGTTGGCCTTACCGGTCACGAAGTTCTCGAACGTGAGGTCGGTGTTCAGGCGCGATCGCTCGTACACGATGTTGGCGGCGTCCGCGTTCACGGCCTGCGCAGCGGCAGTCGTGGCGGGCGGGGGCGGGGCGGTCGTCACGGTGACCGTCACGGGCGGCGCGGCGCCGGAAGGGGGCGCAGCGGACGGGTGCGGTTGCTGGACTGGCTGCTGCGCACGCACGGGCGCGACCGGCATACGCGGCGCGGTCCCTTGCGAAGGCAGCTCGAACAGCACCTGCACCGGTCGCTTGAACCACTCCGCGGCCAACGCTTCGATCTGGTGGGAAAAGTTTTTGCGCACCCAATCCAGCTTGAAGCGGTTGGGCGCGGCAACGCGCAGCACCGCCTGCGTTTCGTCGTACGCAAGCGGGACCAGCGGTCGTATCCACGCGCTGATTTGTTGGGGGGGGAGTTCCTGCTCAAGACGACTGACGCAGGTCTGCCAGAATTCTTTCAT